>CAVQVS010000015.1:0-40289 GCA_963717215.1 uncultured Alphaproteobacteria bacterium | reverse complement strand
TAGCGAATTTCGACGCGGCGCTCGCGAAGCTGACCTCGAATGGCGTCTACGGCCTATCGGTGCCGAACGACGGCGGTTCAGGCTGGCGGATCTTCTACACTTTGCTCAATCAGCAGGGCGGCCAGTTCCTTAAGGACGGAAAGTTCCTCGATGGGGATAATCTAGACAAAGCGACCACCGCGCTCGCCGAGATGCAACAATGGACCAAGAACAAATGGGCGCCGACCAATACCGAGTATCCGGCCTCGATCGCCCTCTTCACCTCGGGCAAGGCGGCGATGCACATCAACGGCGTCTGGGAAGTGCCGACCATGGTCGACCTCGCCAAGAAGGGGCAGCTGTTCGATTGGGGCGCGATCCAGATTCCGGTCCTCTACTCCCAACCTGCGACATGGGCGGATTCACACTCCTTCGCCATCCCCGACCGCAAAGGCAATCCGGTCGATCCAGCCAAGCGTAAGCTCGTCCTCGACGCGATCCACTGGTTCAACACGCATTCGCTCGAATGGGCGGGCGGCGGCCATATCCCCGCCTATCTGCCGGTGCAGGAGAGCGCAGAATTCAAGGCGATGAAGCCGAACTCCGATTACGTCTCCCTTGCCAAGACGGCGGTCTTCGACCCGGTTTCGATCTACGCCGGTGTCGCTTCGCCCGTCTACGACGCGTCGGGCAACTACATGATACCTGCTTTGAACGGCGAGATCGCGCCTGCCGACGCCGCGAAGAAGATCCGCGACGACCTGCAAGGCCTTACGAAATGATCGAATGACCGATTTCGCGCCTCGCTCTGGCCGTTTTGTGAAGCTCGCCGGAGCGGGTCGTGGATTGGGAGGCTTCCCGCCGCGATGATCAGAAACTCGCGCAGCGAAAGTCTGACGGCCGCCGTCCTGATGGCGCCGTTCGTCGTGGTCTACGCCATATTTTTTGTCTATCCCACAGTCAAGATGGTGGAGCTGAGCTTCACCAACGCGCCCCTTATCGGGCCGGGCAAATGGGTCGGGCTCGACAATTATTTCAGGCTTGCCTCGGACCATCTGTTTTCGACCGCGGTCTGGAACACGGTCTACTTCGTCATCCTGTCGGTTTTGCCCGGCACGCTTCTGGCGCTCGTCATCGCGCTCGGGGTGAACCGCTTGAAGGGCTGGATGCAAAGCATCGTGCTCGCGGCCTTCTTTTTGCCCTACATCCTGCCCGTTTCGGTCGTCTACCGGATCTGGGGCTGGATGTTCGACAAAGACTTCGGGGTGGCGCAATACGTTCTCGCCCCCTTGAACGGCGGCCAGCATCTCTCGGTGTTCCGGACGATCCCGCTGTTCATGCCGGCCGTCGCTTTCGTCACGGTCTGGTGGTGCCTTGGCTTCAGCCTGCTTCTGTTCATCGCGGGCTTAAGGAACATTTCGAGCGAAATCTACGAAGCCGCTGAGCTTGACGGCGCGGGCCGGTGGCTCCAGTTCCGGCGTATCACCTGGCCCCTCATATGGCCGGTCACCGTGCTCGTCTTCACCATCCAGCTCATCCTACAGCTCAAGATATTCGACCAGGTCTATTTGTTCACCCAGGGTGGCCGCATCGACGCCAACATGGTCATGGTCTTTTACATTCTCCGCGAAGCCTTCCAGCTGAACAAGGGCGGCCTTGGCGCCGCTTCCGCGGTCGTTCTGTTCGTGGTGATCGTGTTCCTGTCCGTACTGCAGTTTCAGCTTCTGCGCGCGCGAGAGCGGACATGAGTTCATCCGTTCAGAGCGTCGAAATGGTCGCGCCCCGCGCCGCGAGACGGCTCGCGAGACTCAACCGCCTCGACGCCACTGGCCTTTTGATCACCGTCGGCACTCTGATCGGCGCGATCATCTGGGCTTTCCCGCTCTATTGGGGCCTCGTCACGACCTTCAAGCATGAGTACGAAATCGTGCGGCCCGGCTTTCACTTATGGCCCGAGCATTTCACGTTCGAGAACTACGTTCACGTCCTGCTCCAGACGAAGATTGGCTACTGGTACATCAACTCCCTTATCACCTCGGCGGCGGTCACGGTCTTGGTGGTCATAATGGCGGCTGGCGCCGGCTACGCGATCTCGCAGCTCAACTTTCCGGGCCGGCGTTTCTTTTGGTGGATGATTCTCGCCAGCTTCATGGTGCCGATCCCGGCGCTGATCGTCACCCATTTCATCGTGATCAGCCAGCTTGGCCTCATCAACACCTTGACCGGGGTGGTCGGTCCGCAGCTCATCGCACCGGTGACCGTCATCATCTATAAGCAGTTCTTTGACTTGGTGCCGAAGGATTTCCGCGAGGCGGCCGTCATCGACGGCGCGAACGATTTTCATCTCCTGTTTCGAATCTATCTGCCGATGAACTGGGGCGTCACCACAGCGCTCGCGATCATCACCTTCATCGGCGCCTGGAACCTGTTTCTCTGGCCTTTCCTGGCCGTGAGCTCGGAAGACAAGATGAACATCACCGTCGGCATCACACAGGTGCATGACAATTTCGGCGTGTCGTATGGGCGTGATCTCGCTGTCGCCACGCTTGCGGCGCTGCCCGTCGCGCTTGTCTATCTGATCTTCCAGCGCCGGGTGACGCAGGCCATCATGCTATCGGCCGGGATCAAGGGATGAGCGTCGGGGCGACCGCGAAAAACGAGAACGAAGCCGCCGCTGCGCCTCATGTCGAACTGCGCCGGGTCACGAAGCGCTATGGCGCCGTGACGGTCATTCCCGATCTCAGCCTCCACGTCGACAAGGGCTCGTTCACCGCGCTTCTCGGCCCGTCCGGCTGCGGCAAGTCGACGCTGCTGAGGATGATTGCGGGACTGGAGGAGATTACCGCCGGACAGTGCTTCATCGACAACGTCGATGTAACCGACACGCCACCGGCGAAGCGGCGCATCGCCATGGTGTTCCAGTCCTACGCCCTCTACCCGCACATGACGGTGAGGCAGAACATCGCCTTCTCGCTTTCTGTCGCCGGCCAGTCGCGAAAAGTCCAAGATGAACGAGCGCTCGAGGTCGCGCGCATTCTCCAGCTCGAGCCTTATCTCGATCGCCGCCCGGCCGAGCTTTCTGGCGGCCAGCGCCAGCGGGTCGCGATCGGTCGTGCGCTCGTGCGCAAGCCCGAGGTTTTCCTCTTCGACGAACCGCTATCCAACCTCGACGCGAAGCTGCGCGTGCAGATGCGCCTTGAGCTGGCGAAGCTGCATGCCGAGCTCGGCACGACGATGATCTATGTGACGCATGATCAGACGGAGGCGATGACCCTCGCCGACAAGATCGTCGTTCTCGACAAGGGCATCATCTCCCAGGTCGGCTCACCCCTCGAGCTCTACAATACGCCGGCAAACAAGTTTGTCGCCGCCTTCATCGGCTCGCCGGGCATGAATTTTTTCGGTGTCGACATCACGGCGGTAAACGGGCCAACGGCGAGCGTGGTGCTGCCAGGCGGCCGGACGGCAGAAATCGGCATAACGACGACGGCCGGCGCCGGCCCTGCCGAGCTCGGCGTGCGGCCGGAGCATCTCTCCATCGTCGCTCCAAACGATGCTCAGGTCGCCTTCCCGGGCGCCATCGCGATCATCGAACATCTCGGCAATTCGACCATCCTCTATGTTGATACGCCGGCGGGTCAACTGATCGTCGAGGGCGAAGGCAATCTCGACGCGAGATCAGGCCAAGCCGTCGGGCTCAGGCTCAACGAGGGTCCCGCACGCCTATTCGGCGAAACGGGAGCGGCGCTCTGAGTGGCGCGCAACGCCGACGCCGTTCCACCTTCACGCGTCAGTCGTAAGTCTTAGCACGATGTCCTGATCGTAATTGCCGAAGCCGCGACCGAAGATGTTGACGCCGCCTGGATGCCGCGCGTCCGGCTTGACCTCGATCCTCACCCGAACCGAATGGTGAGCGGGGAAGTCGAGATCCTGCGCAGTCACGGACGAGATTCTCACGCCGTCGACAAACGCGCCGTCGGGCGTCACTCTCCAGCTCTTCAGCATCCCATACTGACTGCCCTTCAGCTTCCACCAGTCGGGCGTATAAAGGCCGCGCTGGTCGCCAAAATCGCCGGGGCTGGTCCAGACTCCAAGCTCCCGGCCGTTGACCGCGACGGTGATGTCGGATGGCCAGTCGGAGGCAGTCCCTGGCACCTCGGAGGAAAGTTCGAACGACAACTCGAACGCCGTGACAGCCTTGCCGACGTGACGGGCGTTGTTGGGAAATTGGTACTCGACGAAGCCGCGCGTGAACCACATGAGCCCCGCATTCATCCTGTCAGGATCGAGGAAGGTCCCGGGCACGTCGAGGAGACCGATGATTCCCTTCGGGGAGCACAGGCCGCAAGGCGCGCTCACTTCACAACTGGTATAGAGCCCGATCGGCATTGCGACTTCGATGGCGTTGGCGTCGACGCCGCTGATATCGTCGCGGAGCATCACCAGCACCTCATCGAAGGCGGAGAAGCAGAGCTTCTGGTTGCCCTTGCGGCCTTTTTGCGTTTCCGTCCGAATAAGACCGGCGCTCTCAAGGATCTGCAGATTGGATGAGACGGTCGATTGAGGAAGATTGAGCGCCTCGGCGATATGATTGACATTGAGGCCGGGACGTCGAAGCAGGAGGCGCAACATCCGCGCCCGGGCCGGCGAGGCCAAACCGCGCAAGACGTCCGGCCGCTCAGAGGGATCGATCACCAGGAAATTGCGCGACATTCTCCAGCCTGTTCGTCACCATGGTGTTGGTATCAGCTTTTCGGATAGTTCGATAATTCCGCCGAGGACGCGTTCGCTCACCACCAACACCCCGGAGCCATGAAATGGATATTGACGCCGCGGGTCGTCGCCCAAAGCTGACACTCGATGGTCTCTGGGACTTCGAGTTCGAGGGACCGACGACGCGGCTCGACGGCGAGGGCCATACGGTCCGAACGCCTGGAATCTGGCAGACCTCATTTCCGGCTTTGCGCAACGCGCAGGGGATGGGCCGCTATCGGCGTGGCGTCCAAATCCCGGCGGACTGGGCGGACAAAAGCATTCACCTCACCCTAGAAGGAATCTTCCACGAATTGGTGATCCTGATCGATGATGAGGCGATCGCAGTTCACGGCGACGGCTGGACGCCGATCGAAATTGATCTGACGCGAGCGCTTGCCGGCAAGACATCATTCGTATTGGGGGTCGATGCGCGGGTTCCCGACGATCGCAATGACGGTCGCTTCAGCCAATCGCTCGTGGCCAAGCAGGACTGGTACGGGGTCCAAGGCGGAATCTGGAAGTCCGTGCGTTTGGAAGCGCGAGATCCGATCCATATCGTCAAAGCCCGTGTGCGAACGTCATTCGATCTCAAGACGGGCGTTGTGTCGGTGAGCGGCGAGTTGTCGCGCGCCGCCCCCTCGACAACGTTGCAGATGACGCTCTCGCGCGGCGGCACGACGGTCGCGCGCTCGGTTTATCATTTTCAATCGGAGCGATTGGACGCAACGCTTGCTCTTGCGCAAGCTGAACCATGGTCCCCGGAGGCGCCGAACCTTTACGAACTCGTCATCGAACTCCTCGTTGGCGAGGCGACCGTCGATGCCATCGAGAGATCTGTCGGGTTTCGGCGATTCGAGGCGAAGGAGGGTCGCCTTTTCCTGAATGGCCAGCCCTTTTACATGTTCGGGGCCCTCGATCAGGACTGGCATCCCGAGGAGGAGTGTCGCGCGCCCAGCGCCGAATTTCTCGAGCAGCGGTTCGCGAACGCCAAGGCGCTGGGGCTCAATACTCTGCGCTGCCACGTCAAGATTCCCGACCCGCTCTATTTCGAGCTTGCTGACCGGATCGGTCTCATTGTCTGGCTCGATATGCCCTACATGCAGTTCCTCGCGGCGACGACGCGGGAAGCTCTACGCCGCGTGTTCCTCACATCGGTCGCGGCGCGCGGGCATCATCCCTCGATCGCAATCTGGACGTTGTTCAACGAGGGATGGGGCATCGATCTTGACGACAATCCAAGCGACCGGCGCTGGCTGATCGAAACTTTCGACTGGGCGAAGACGCTTGTCCCCGACACTTTGCTTGTCGATAATTCCCCGTGCTTTCCACGCAATTACCACCTCAAGACCGAGATCGAGGACTTCCATTGGTATAATGGCTTCCCGCATCAGACTGATGCTTTCGCAGCGACGACGCGCGCCTTCGCCGGCCGCGCGAATTGGACCTTCTCCCCGCATGGCGACGCAGAGCGGCGCGGTGACGAACCGCTGATCTGTTCGGAGTTCGGGGTCTGGGGGCTGCCTCATCCGCGTGAGGTCCTGGAGGCCGACGGAAGCGAGCCGTGGTGGTTTGAAAGCGGGCACGATTGGAATCTCGGCGCGGCCTATCCGCATGGGATCGAGACGCGCTTTCGCGACGCGCAGCTCGCACCCATCTTTGGCGACCTCCAAGCCTTTGTGAACGCGGCGCAGGCGCTTCAATATCGCGGGCTCAAAAGCCAGATCGAGACGCTGCGCTGGGAGCGTGCGATATCCGGTTACGTCATCACCGAGCTCAACGACGTGCAGTGGGAATTGAATGGCCTCATGGACGTTCGAAACCGCCCGCGCGCCTTCGCAGAGCGGCTGGCCGAACTCCAACGACCGTGGCTTGTCATCGCGCAGGCGGGGCGCACAGCCGTTCGAACCGACGAGCGCTTTGAGGTATCCGTGCGCCTCGCAGGCGCCGGCGAGCTACCCTATGGCGCGCGCCTCAAGTGGCGCTTCGCCGATCAAATCGGCGAAACCGGGCTCGGACCAGATCCGCGGACGATTGCGCTCTCCGCCAGCGCCGCTGACGCAATCGCCGTCGTGCCGCTCGAGCTCGAGGCGTGCGACGGCAAGGGCCGCGTCCTATCGCGCAACGCGCTTGAACTGTGCGTCGTCCCGCCGCTCGGCGGCGCGGCGCCTTTGCTGTTCGCCATTGATGACGCGGCTTCAGGCGCGCTCGCTACGATCGGGTGGCCGAAGCGCGCCGCGACCGCCGAGGACGCCGAGACTCTTGTCGCGACGCGGCTCACGACCCCGGTTCGCGAAGCCCTCCTGGCCGGGCGCAAGGTCGTCCTCATCGCCAATTCTCTCGACGCACTGATCGACCCACACCGGAAGCTGCCGCTCAACGATCGGCACAACTTTCCCTCGATGCTGCTGCGGGAGCGCGCTGGCACGCCGTGGGACGGTCAGTGGATGGGCGCCTTCACCTGGCGGCGCATGGAGGGCCCGTGGTCCGACTTGCCCGGCGGCCCGATGCTCGACGAACATTGGAGCGGGCTCTGGCCCAATCACGTGCTAACCGGCTTTCCCTCCACCGCCTTCGGCGGATTGGTCGATGCTGGCGTCGCGGTCGGCTGGCTGCACCACGCCGTCGCGTTCGTGAAGCGCAGCTTCTTAGGCAGGGGCTGGCTCACCGTGTCGACCTTCGATCTCATGTCGCCGCAAGCCCAGGAAAATCCACTGGCTCCGTACCTCATTAAGGCGTTGGCTGAGAGCTGACTCTCTCCTGCCCTGGCGTGCATTCGAGGTCCTCCAGCCGACCGACTTGCCGCTCAGCGCGAGCGGCAATATGGATTTGGGAAAGTCTTTTCCGACCTCGGCCCGCGCGAGTGGCCCGGCGCCTCTGAATGATCTGTTTGGCGGCGCGATGACACTGAAAGCGAAGGCGAAGCGTCGCGTGCCCGACAAGGAGTCCGGCGCGCTCTACACGACTGAGCCGCCCGCGGTCCACGACACCTCGCTTATCGCTTTGCCCTATCATCTATGGGTCAATTGTACGCCAGCTCGATTGCAGGTGTGAGCAGCCGAGCTCGAGGGTTCGTGCGCCTATAGCGGACGGTGAGCGTATAAAGGGGATCGGACAGCTTAGCGCCGCCGTCATTGGCGAACAACGCGGGAAATGACAATGCGCAACGCACTCGTCGCCTTGATCGGCGTCGCTTTCGTTCTCGCGCTCGCGCCTCCGCCGGCCTCGGCGCAGAGCAATCCGCCGCCGAGCGCTGCGGCGGCGGCCGCCATCCCGAGGACCGGGGCGGGCGCAGGATCGAGTGCGGCCCGGGCGCGGCGCAGAAACACCTTGGATAGACGAAGAGCGCGCGCGACGGCGGAACATGCGCGCCACGTGCGCAGAAGCCCGCACCAATAATCGAGCGCTACGCGCAGCGCTAGTTCTAGCCCGGAGACGGAACCCCGGCGCCTTGTCGTTTGGCTGGCCAGGACACGATGTGTCCTTGAGCAACCATAGGCTCAAGGAATTGCATCGCCGCCTCAGCTGCAGGCGGCTCGTCGAAGAACTCAATCACCAGAGGCAGATCGACACTCAGCCGCAGCATGTCGTCCGCGTGAACCTCGCCGTCGGCGCCAAAGCCGGCCACGCCTCTGAAGACAGTCACGCCTTTTATGGCATGTCGGTCGTGCAAGGCCGAGAGGATCTGCTGCATCAAAGCCCTGCGCCGTCCGTGATCCGCTTCGCTCAGATAGATTCGAACCATGAGGACGTCAGTCGACATCACTTGCTCCGACTCACAAATTTCGCGCGAGATAGGCGCCGGCGAACGCCGCCGCGAATCCAATCACAACGGACAGGACCACATAGAGCCCTGCCTTGAAAAACTCGCCGCTCTCGGCAAGCAGGAGGGTTTCCATCTCGAAAGTCGAAAAGGTCGTGTATCCGCCCAGAACGCCGGTCAAGACGCCGACCCGAACGCTTGGCGGGATCATCAGGCGCTCGAGCGTCAAGATGAACAAGAAGCCCATCAGGAAGCTTCCGATCACGTTGATGCTGAGCGTCGCAAACGGAAAATCGCGACCGAAGGTCGCTTGCACGTAGACGCTTTGCACGTATCTCGCCCAGCATCCGAGCGTACCGCCAATCGCAATCGCGACGTAAGTCCACATCGTGTGTCCCTTTTAATACGCGAGGGTCGGGCGGAAGCGGCGCGGCGAGCGGACCGGAACCTCAAGCGCAATCATCAAGGCGCCCCGTGGCGGCAGGAGCGTCGTGAGCGCCTGGGCTCTTCGAAGGACGATGTAGCGCACGATCAAAGCATGACTCCCTGTCTGCCAGAATGGCCGGACAGGAGTCATCAGCCCTGAGGGCGGTTAAAGGCGAACCCCATCGCCTGCTACCCGAGCGTGGTCTCGCCCATGCGCCTTGTCAAGCGTGGCCCGCGCTTTCCGGTCAACTTCATGGTAGAGGGGCCGCTTAGCAACAGGGAGCCATCATGATCTGGGGAACGCTTGCGCTGGCCTTCGCGGCCGCCTTCACGGGCGCCTCGTTCTATGTGAACTGGGTTGAGCAGCCAGCTCGCCTCAAGCTTGAGGATGCGGCGTTGCTCAGCGAATGGGGGCCGAGCGACAGCCGGGGCGTCTCGCTCCTCGTCGCCCTTGCCCTCGTGTCGGCGATCGCCGGTTTCATCGCTTATTTCGACACCCAGGACGTGCGCTGGGCGTTCGGCGCGGTCATCATCATCGGAAGCTGGCTCTACGCCTTCTTCGTCATGTCGCCGCTCGATAACCAGGTGCGTTCGCTGCGCGGCGGCGACGTGGGAGCGGCGCGCGCTCTGGTTCGCCAGTGGGGCATCGTCGAATTGGGGCTGACGGTGATCGGGGCGGCGGCGGTCCTCGTGTTTCTGTGGGCCCACCGCTGAGCGGCGCCCCTCATGGGCTTAAGCTCGCTTGGGCGGGACATCGCCGACGCGCTGCGCTTTTTCACCCGCCTGCCCCTTGGCGAAGCGCAGCCGGGAACGTCGCTCGACATTAACCGAATCGCCTGGGCGGCGCCGGTTGCGGGCGTCGCGGTCGGCCTTGTCGGCGCGCTTATCCTTGCGCTCGCCGCGCTGCTCGGCCTGCCCCCGCTCCTTCGCGCCGGGTTGGCGACCGCCGCGCTCGTCGCCGCCACTGGGGCGCTGCACGAGGACGGACTCGCCGACGTCGCCGATGGCTTCGGGGGAGGTGCGACGAGAGCGGGAAAGCTCGAGATCATGCGCGACAGCCGCATCGGCGCCTATGGCGCGCTCGCGATTGCGCTCGCGCTCATCTTGCGCGTTGGCGCGCTGGTCGCGGCGCTCGACGGCGGGTTCTGGCGCGCGGGCTCAAGCTTGGTGCTGGTCGCGGCGCTCTCCCGCGCCGCGGCGCTGACGCCGCTCGCACTCCTGCCGCCGGCGCGCACCGACGGCGCGGGCGCGGCGGCTGGGCGGCTCGACCCGAGCGCGCTCGCCTCCGCTTGGGGCACGGCCCTGGTCATTGCGCTCGCGCTCGGTCTCGTCGCCCTTGGGCTGGCCCATGCACTCTTCGCCGCGCTCATGAGCGGCGCCGGCGCTTTGTTCGTGGTGGCGTTGGCGCGCCGCGCGATCGGCGGACAGACCGGCGATGTCGCGGGCGCTGCGCAACAGTGCAGCGAGATCGCCGCCTGGTGCGGACTTCTCATCGGGCACACGTCCCCCTAAGTAAGCGCCGTGCCTACTGTCTCCACGCCCTGCATCAACGTCTGCGTTCTCGATCCGCTGTCGGCTTTGTGCATCGGCTGTGGCCGCGCGCGCGAGGAAATCGCCGCCTGGGCGACAATGAGCGAGACCGAGCGGCTCGCCGTGATGGCGGGACTCGACCAGCGCCTGACCGAGGCGCGATCGCGCGCGGCGCGCAGCGGCCGGGTCGCCGAGCGACGACGGCGCCGCTGATGCGCTTCATCTTGCCCGTTGCGGTTCTTGCGGTCTCGTGGGGGGCGCTGCTGCTCACGCCGCGCGAATTGTTGTTGTTTGGGTTGAACCACCAGCAATTCGCGAGCGCCGCGATCGGCGTGTCGCTCCTTCTGTTCCTCGCGCTTAGCGGCTTGCGTTCGGCGCGCCCGAGAGACATTGCGCGGCTGGCCACGGCGGCGATGGCTTGGGCGCTTCTCTTGATCGCCGTGACCGGCGTCTACGCCTATCGCTTCGAGGCTTCCGCTATTGTCGGACGCATAACGGGCGAACTGCTTCCGTCGGAACCGCAGTTGGAGCGAGGCGGGGAAGTCGTCGTCAACCGGCGCTTCAGCGGCGAATTCGCAATCGCAGGGCGGGTCAATGGCGCGCGCGTGACCTTCCTGTTCGATACCGGCGCTTCCGCCGTTGTGCTGACCGCCGAGGACGCGCGGCGGGCGGGCGTCGAGACGACCCGCCTCGTCTTCGACGTTCCCGTCGCCACCGCCAATGGCGGGGCAATGGCGGCGGAGACGCGGCTGGACCAGATCGCGGTCGGGCCCATCGTCATGCGCAACGTGCCGGCGCTGGTCGCGCGCCGTGGCGCGCTCGACGAGAGCCTGCTCGGCATGAGCTTTCTCGAGCGGCTCAAGAGCTACACCGTTGAACGCGACCGGCTCGTCATGGTGGCGAAGTAGCAGCCGCGAGCCTATTCCGCCGCGGCGGCGATGTACTCTCGCCGTCTCTCCACGCGGGAAACGGCCTCACGCAACACCTCGAGTCCCGCGCCGGCGCGGATCGCCTCAGTCGCGAGAACCTGACGGAAAGCGCGCGCGCCAGGCCGGCCATTAAACATTCCATGCAAGTGGCGGGTGTAATCGTGCAGGCGATCGCCACGCTGAAGCCCGCGCGCGATAACGGCCATGAAGGCTTCAATCGCCTCGAATCCGTCGGCGACAGGGGCCGGCTGACCGAATAGCTCCGGATCGACGCCGATCAGGATCTCGGGATTCTGATAGGCGGCGCGCCCGACCATGATTCCGTCGACATGGGCGAGGTTCGCGCGGCCCCCAACAAGGTCCACGAGGCCGCCGTTGAGCACGATCGGCCAGTCGGCATGCGTCTGCTTCAGCGCATGGACAAGTTCATAATCGAGCGGCGGGATCGACCGATTGTCCTTGGGGCTCAGTCCCTCAAGCCAGGCCTTGCGCGCGTGAACGATAAGCGCCGCGGCGCCCGCCGCTTTCACCGCTTCTGCGAAGGCGAACAGGGCGTCCCCCGGCTCCTGCTCGTCGACGCCGATGCGGCACTTGACCGTAACCGGAATGTCGACCGCCGCGACCATCGCCGCCACGCATTCGGCTACGAGGCTGGGCTCGCGCATGAGGCAGGCGCCAAAGCGGCCGCTCTGTACCCGTTCGGACGGACAGCCACAATTGAGGTTGATCTCGTCATAGCCGAACTCGGCGCCGATGCGCGCGGCTTCCGCAAGCCGACTCGGCGCCGCTCCGCCGAGCTGAAGCGCGACGGCATGCTCGCTCGGGTCGAAGCCGATCAGCCGCTCGCGCGGGCCAAATACAACCGCATCCGCAGTCACCATCTCGGTGTAGAGCCGGGCGCGGCGCGTGAGGATGCGGTGGAACGCCCGGCAGCGCCGGTCGGTCCAGTCCATCATCGGGGCCACGGAAAACCGTGCACTATAGGGTCTAGCCATGGCGCTCATATAAGGACGGCGCGCCCGATTGTCGCCCGCGGCGCGGCGGCGCGCGGTCGCGATGTATCCGTGCGACAAAACCTCACTTCACGGGCGATCGAATTTCCTCGTAAGTGCAGGTGAAGGCGTCTTTCTGAACCCTGTAGGTGTCCTTCGGGTCCAGAGCGTCCTGCACGATCGCATCGCCGGGGCGCGCAACCATCGTCTCGCCCCAGGGCGCCGTGAAGGTGAACTCGCCGTCCTTTTCCGTCACCAAGACGAAGCGCATATCCGCACCGCGCGGCCGATATGGACGCCAGCCGTCTTCGCTTGCGGGTCCGGTTGGCCCGTCGTATCGGCTGACGAATTTCGAAGCGGGGACGAGGAATTCCTCGTTTCCGCTTTCAGGACACCGATTGCGAACCACCATGTCGCCTGCTTTGGCGGGGGGGCTCTGCGTCTCCTTGCCTTCCCCTTTGATGACGGTGACGACGACTTCGCCCGGCGTGGCCTCCCGCGCGTCTACGGTCTTGGTCTTCCGCGCGAGCCCCTCGCCGCCGAGGCTGCCCGCTTTTTGGAAGAACGCGTTGATGTCGACAGTCGTTTGGGCGAAAGACATCTGCCCTGACGACAACAGCAAGGCAAATCCTGCACATAGGGTTCGGCGCATCAAGCTATCGTCTGCTACCCTTCTTACCATTGCAAGAGATCAGGGAGAGACGCTGTGCCGAAGATGGTGCTCCATGCGCCCTGATCGGGAATTTTTCGGCGTGCGCGAGAGTTCGAGTTGAAGTTCGCGCGCGAGCGTCGGGGTTACATGGCGGCATATGTCCGGGCTCGCGTCCAAAAGGCGCCATCCCGGCTGGCGCGGGGATGAATAAGAGTGGGCAACTCATTGCGCCGTTTGGATCAGCTTCGCTTGGCCTGCTGCATGGCCTTCTAGGCCTTCGTGGCTCTGGCTTTGTCACAAGGGGAGGTCCGGGGGGAGAGCCTCATGGAACATCTGATTTTTTATCGCACCGCAAAGGTCGACGGGCTTTCCATCTTCTATCGGGAGACCGGGCCGAGCGAGGCGCCGACACTCCTCTTGCTGCACGGGTTTCCGTCTTCATCGCGGATGTTCGAGCCCCTTTTCGCCCGACTTTCCGATCGCTATCACTTGATCGCGCCCGATTACCCCGGGTTCGGACACAGCGACTGGCCCGCCCCGAAATTGTTCGCCTACACCTTCGACCATATTGCGTCCGTTGTAGACGACTTCACCCAGTCGATCGGTTTGTCCCATTACGCGCTCTATATGCAGGATTACGGCGGCCCGGTGGGCTTCCGCATTGCGCTTGCGCATCCCGAGCGGGTCGACGCGCTTATCGTTCAAGACGCGGTCGCCCATAACGAAGGCTTGGCGACTTTGGAACCGCGTCGCGCCTTTTGGGCGATCGCGCCGCCCATGAGAGCGCGTTTCGCGCCAATTTCCTGTCGCTGGCGACGACCCGCGCCCGCCATGCGGGCGATGTTCCAAACCCGGAACCCTATGACCTGGATCTTTGGGCGGACGAACTGGCTTTTCTAGGCCAGCCGGGGCAAGCGGATATCCAGACTGAGCTCTTTTACGACTATCGAACGAACGTCGACGCCTATCCCAAGTGGCAGGCCTGGATGCGCGCGAAGCAACCACGTTTGCTGGTAATCTGGGGCAAGCATGACTTGTCCTTCGATCTCGGCGAGCCGGAACGCTATCGGATGGACGTGCCCAACGCTCAAATTCATGTTCTCGACGCCGGCCACTTCGCGCTCGACACCAAAGCCGATGAAATCGCGGCGCTGGTGCGTGGCTTCATGGAGGTGCAGAAGCGGTGAGCGGCGCAGGCCTCATGGGGCAGGCGTCCGAAATGCGGTCAAAGGTCGAAATACCCATCAAGCTCCGGTTTGGCCGCGATGATGGCGCGCGCTCGTTCTTGCAGATTGGCCTGAACCTGGTCCAGAGAAGCGTTTGCGGGCTGCTTCAACGCGATGCCGTCTATAACCGGTTCTAGCTCCGGACGGGTTTTCAGCGCGCCATCGATCTTGCGCCTGAGGCGAGCGTTTCGGTATTGCATGTCGTTCTCTTTCACCGCTGCCTCCCTTGATGCTACTTGACGCATGAAGCGATGGGCTGTCGCCAATGCCGATCCCGAACCGCGCTGCGATAGCCTCGCGCGTCCGCACTCGCAAGGCGAAATGTTCCATCTTTCCCGCTTCCATCCAGAGCTCGCGAATGAGTGATCGGGAGGTTGCGTCGACCCGAACCCCCACTGCGTCCGGCGCATCCACACTCTCCCGAAGGGCCCGACTCACCGGACAGATCGTGCGCTGCCTAAACCGGACATGTCGTCTGATATCCACAAGAGATGATAATCTAATTTCTTAAATCAGAAATATGGGCTTGGATTGCATCAAGGCATTGAGCGCCGCTTTCGGTCGACAGCCTGAGGGCGCGCCTAAAAATCGCTCGCGAGCCCTTTCACTTCCCAGTCGCCATAGCGCGCGGGGTCGAGGCCGCCGCGGCCATTGAACTCGGGCATAGGGGCCGGCTTGGCTTTGGCGCGCCTCGCCTCCGCTTCGGCGAGCGCGCGACGCGCTGGCGGCTCAAGATCGTGCGCGGCCGCCTTGTCGGGGCCCGCGTTTGACTGAGGGGGGTCGTTGCTCATCCGCAGCTTCTCGTTCAGGTTCAGCCGGACGCAAGCCTGCCTTAGATTTCGCGTATAGTCGTCTGCTGGGCGGTCGGCAATTTGATTCGAGGCGAGGCTCGTTGGCGCGACAATCGGGCGGGTTTCATGCGGGCCGGGCCGAAGCGCCGGCCCCTCCGCCGCCGGGCCTGGCGGCGCGGGTCTTTGCGGCGCGCGCCGTCGCCGAAGCCTTGACCTCGTCGCGGCCGCTCGAAGAGAGACTGGCCGCCGATCTCAACCAGCAAAGAGGCGGGCTCGACGCGCGGGACCGGGGGTTGGCGCGCTCGATCGCCACGGTGTCGCTCCGCCGGCTCGGCACGATCCGAAAGGCGCTGGCGCGGCGACTGGAAAGGGGGATGCCCAAGCGCGGCGGCGCTCTGGAATGGACGCTCGTGGTCGCCGCGGCGCAGATCCTGTTTCTCGATATTCCCGATCATGCGGCCGTCGACCTTGCAGTGAAGGCGACGCGCGCCGAGCCAGCGAGCGCTCCATTCGCCGCGCTCGCCAATGCCGTGCTGCGCGCCATCGCCCGCGATCGCGACGAAATTCTGGCCAGTTCCGATCCCTTGGAGGACGATACGCCCGCTTGGCTCGCCCAGCGCTGGCGCTCGACCTATGGGGAGAGCGTCGCGCGCGCAATCGCCTTGGCGCACCGCTCGGAGCCGACGCTGGACCTTAGCGTTAAAAGCGACCTTGGCGGTTGGGCGGAGAAGCTTGGCGGCGCGGTCTTGCCCACTGGCTCGCTGCGCCTCGACACCCACGCGCCGATTGCGGAACTTGAAGGCTACGCGGACGGTGGATGGTGGGTTCAGGACGCCGCGGCAGCGTTGCCGGCCGAGCTCCTCCGGCCGGCTCCGGGCATGCGGATCGTCGACCTCTGCGCCGCGCCGGGCGGAAAAGCAGCCGAGCTTGCGGCCGCGGGGGCCGATCTCACCGCGGTCGATCGTTCGGCCGAGCGGCTCAAGCTGCTCGCCGCCAATTTCGCGCGCCTGCGCCTTCAATCCGAGGTCGTGGTCGCCGACGCGCTCCTCTTTGACGCGCCGCCGTTCGATGCAGTCCTCCTGGATGCGCCGTGCAGCGCGACAGGCACCATCCGCCGTCACCCCGACGTTGCGTGGATCAAACGCCCGGGCGACCTCACCCCGCTTGTCAAGCTGCAGGCGGATCTCCTCGACAAGGCGATTGGATTGGCGCGGCCGGGAGGCGCCATTGTCTATTGCGTGTGCTCGCTCGAACCGGAGGAGGGCGAAGCTCAGATCTCCACTGTCCTGCGTCGCAACCCGGACGTGCGGCGCTTGGCCGTCACCCCCGAAGAGATTGGTGGCCTTGCGGAGTGCCTAACCCCCTCTGGGGATTTGCGGACGCTGCCTTGCCACCTGTGGGGCGACGACCCGCGGCGCTCGGGCTTGGACGGGTTCTTCGCCGCTCGGCTGGTCAAGAGGGGTTAGCGGGCTCGACGCTCGCTCAGTTGAAGAAAGGAAAGAGGCCTTTCCCATGCTGGCGAAGCCATTCAGCGCTATCCTGCGCCTGGTAAGCCGCAGAACTGTTGTAGTTCCATTGGCGATCTTGAGGCGTGAGAGACTGAGTGGGGATCACTGGGCCCCAACCGACGCTGCCCCAAGACGATGAGTCGCCTTGCTCGGCGAGAGCCATGCCGGAGATGAGAGCAAACCCGAGGGAGAGGCTGACGAACAAAGCAGCTTTAAACATTGATATTCCCTCTATCAGGCGCTCTTTCAGATGACTCGGCGCACCAAAGGACAGTTCGCTCCACCATAACGCTCACAACCGGCTAAATATTCGATGGCCCGGATTGGGAGTAGCTGCTCGTCGTGACCGCCACCGCCACATCGTTGCGGGGATATGGCGATCGTCGGAGGTTGGGACTGAGACGTCCACGGCCCCCGCCTGAGGTCACACCTTCTGGCGGACCGCGCCGAAGGTAAGCCCTCGCTTTTTAGAAGAAAGGAAACGGGCTCTTTCCGTGTTTGCGAAGCCACTTCGCACTATCATAAGCTTGGTACTTGGATTGATTGGCGTTATTCCACGCGCGATCGAAAGGCGTCAACGACTGAGTGGGGATATGGGGTCCGGCCCCGACTGTGCCCCAGGACGACGACGTGCCCTGTTCCGCGAGAGCAGCTGCCGGAGCGAAGGCTAGGGCGGCGCCGAAGGCGATCAGTGCGACCATTTTGCGCATGGCGGAATCCTCTCTAATCCTCAGTGCGGTCCGTTGCGGACCTTCGCTTTCAGACGTAGGAACGGCTCGGGGTCCGGTCAATGGTCCATGGGCGCATGAGCGTCATGACATTTTGGTGAGTGACGCGGTTCTACCCGCAGTTCCTGAGCGGCTCGGGCTGTGCTATTGCACTGCAGCAAAATGGGCACAATCGCACTGGGGCATTCGCGCTAATGGCCACGGATATCGTCAGAATTGGGCGCGCGCTCCTCTCCGTTTCCGACAAGACCGGCCTGCTGGATCTAGCGCGCGCCCTCAAGCCGTTTGGCGTCGATTTTCTTTCGACCGGCGGTACAGCGGCGGCTTTGAACGCTGCCGGCTTCGCGGTCATCGACGTGGCGCAGATCACCGGCTTCCCGGAAATGATGGACGGGCGGCTCAAGACGCTTCACCCGCGCGTGCACGGAGGTCTGCTGGCGATCCGATCGGACCCAGCGCATCAGGCGGCGATGCTCGCCAACGACATCGCCGCGATCGACCTCCTGGTCGTCAATCTTTATCCCTTCGAAGCGACGCTGAAGCGGGACGCCTCGTTTGGGGACCGGATCGAGAACATCGATATTGGCGGTCCGGCGATGATCCGCGCCGCGGCCAAGAACCACGACGATGTCGTGGTCATCGTCGATGTGGACGATTATCCAGGCGTTGGTCGATGAACTGCGGCGCGGCCAGGGCGCGACCAGCCTCGCCTTCCGCCGTAGAATGGCTCAGAAGGCCTTTGCCCGCACCGCGACGTATGATGCGGCAATCTCGAACTGGCTCGGACGTGAAACTCACGAGCCTGCGCCGAAATGGCGCGCCTTTGGCGGCGTTCTGCACCCAAGCTTCGGCGCGCTGCGCTACGGCGAGAATGCGCACCAGCGCGCGGCGCTTTATCTAGGCGCCGAGGCTCGCCCCGGGGTCGCGACGGCGCGCCAGATCCAAGGCAAGGAGCTGTCCTACAACAACATCAACGACACGGACGCGGCTTACGAGCTGGTCGCCGAATTCGATCCGGCGGAGAGCCCTGCGGTGGCGATCATCAAGCACGCGAACCCCTGCGGCGTCGCCATCGACGAGTCGCTGCTCGATGCCTACCAAAAGGCGCTGAACTCAGATCCCGTGTCGGCGTTCGGCGGCGTGGTGGCGCTCAACCGGCCGCTTGACGCGGCCTCAGCCCGCAAGATCGTCGAGATCTTCACCGAGGTGATCATCGCGCCGGGGGCGGATGACGAGGCTTTGGCGATCATTGCGGCGAAGAAAAACCTGAGGCTCCTCCTCGCAGGCTCGCTTCCCGATCCGCGAGCGCCAAGCCTCGCTGTGCGATCGGTCGCAGGCGGCTTCCTGGTCCAGGATCGCGACTATGGCGTGCCTGAAGAGGGGGCGCTGAAGGTCGTGACCAAACGGGCGCCGACTTCGCGCGAAATGGCCGATCTAAGGTTCGCATGGGCGGTCGCCAAGCATGTGAAGTCGAACGCCATCGTGTATGCGAGGGACGGCGCGACCGTCGGAATCGGAGCTGGCCAGATGTCGCGGGTCGACTCTGCTCGTCTCGCCGCGCGGAAAGCCGAGGAGGCGGCCGAGATGGCGGGCTTGCCCGAACCCCTCACCCGAGGCTCGGTCGTCGCCTCCGACGCCTTCTTTCCGTTCGCCGATGGCCTGGTCGCAACGATCGAGGCCGGCGCGACCGCGGTCATCCAGCCGGGAGGCTCGGTGCGCGACGCTGAGGTGATCGCCGTCGCCGATGAAGCGGACGTCGCGATGATCTTCACCGGCATGCGGCATTTCCGGCATTGACGGATCGGCGGACGAAATCCCTCGCGCAAAGGCCGGGCGCGGGCTTTACGGGCTATTGCTCGGGAGAAACGATAACGGAAATTTGATCCTTAAGAACGCCGCTGAACTGAAGCGCTAGCGGCCGGTCCGGCAGGTCGAACTTGACGCTCTTGCGCGCGCCTTCGCAATCCTTGGCTCCGGTAAAGGCGATCGGGTGCAGGTACGCCCCGCCATCGAGGACGTCGACCCAGCCTTCCGAGGAGATCGTGACCCTATAAGCGCCCGCCTTCGCAGGCGCAGCAAGGGTAAAATGGCCTGCGAACGCGGAAGGCGACTTTGGCGCCCGTTCGGGCGCCTTCGGCAACCCCGCAGCCGCGAACGGCTGCAGTTCGAGCGTCATCGGGACATCGTAGGCAAGCGCTCCGCCGTTGGGAAGCGAAGCCTTGTCGGCCCGGACGAGCGCCGTGCGCTCGTGGTCGAGGGGCCATTTGAAGCCATTGCAGCCCGACCCTTCCTGCGCGTGAGCCAACTCGGGCGCAGCTGCGACGAGCGCCGCGGCGAAGAGCCACCGGCCAAAGGTCATTGCACGGTTGTCACGGTCGCGGGCGCTTCGGGACTTCGCAGCGTTTCAGCCTTGGCGCCGTGCAGGAACTTGACGGCGGCGTCGAGCTGCGTGTCCTTGTCGCGATCGGGCGGCACGTAGGCGTCGGAGCCCTTCTCCTCCTCGCCGTCGTTCTTCAAATGACCGAACAGCGAGGCCTCTCCCATGCTGGAGACTTTGCCCTTCAGGTCGTCGGGAATGTTTTCGAGCACCTTGATGTCGGGATCGATGCCCTTGGCCTGAATCGAGCGGCCGGACGGGGTGTAGTAGCGGGCGGTGGTGAGCTTGAGCGCTCCATTTTCGCCGAGCGGCAGGATGGTCTGGACAGACCCCTTGCCGAATGTCCGCGTGCCGATCAGCGTTGCGCGCTTGAGATCCTGCAAGGCGCCGGAGACGATCTCCGAGGCCGAAGCCGAACCGCCATTGATCAAGCACCACCACCGGCTTTTCCTGCGAGAGATTGACGCCGGAGCGGGCGGAGTAATGCTGCCCCTGGTCGGAATTTCGGCCGCGGGTCGAAACGATGTCGCCGGTATCGACGAAGGCGTTGGTGATCTCGACCGCCTGGTTGAGCAGCCCGCCTGGATTGTTGCGCAGATCGAGGACATAGCCCTTCAATTTCGCCTGACCGGGTTCGGCGCGGAAATGATCGAAGGCCTTGCGCACCCCGTCGTACGCCTCCTGATTGAACTGGGTGATGCGGATATAGCCGATGTCGCCGCTCTCCAGATGCGAGCGCACCGACTGAACGTGGATGATCTCGCGGACGATCGTGAACTCCTTGAGGTCCCCGTTCGATCCGCGCTCGACGGTCAGTTTCACCGGCGACTTGGCCGGGCCCCGCATTTTTTCGACCGCTTCCTTGAGGGACAGGCCCTTGACCGCAGTGTCGTCGATGCGGGTGACCAGATCGCCGGACATCATGCCAGCGCGCGCCGCAGGCGTATCGTCGATCGGGCTGACCACCTTGACCAGCCCATTCTCCATCATCACTTCGAGGCCGAGGCCGCCGAATTCCTCGCCCTTCATGCTGCTCTGGAAGTCCTGCAAGGCTTTAGGATCAAAATAATTTGAATGCGGGTCGAGAGACGCCAGCATGCCGTCGATCGCCGACTTGACCATTTTCTCGTCGTCCGGCTTCTCGGCGTAGTTGTCGCGCACTTTGTTGAACACTTCGGCGAAGAGCGCGAGCTTGTCACTTGTGCTGGAGCCTGCGGCGCGCAGCGCATCGTGCGAGGCGCCAACCAGCACAACGCCGGCCGCGACTCCATAGGCAAGATAAGAGAAACCTTTCCTCATCGTCGACGCTCAGCTCCAGAGCTCGTGTTGAGCGCATCAATTCGGCTTTGCGGGAGTCGCCTGGCCCGGAGTCGGTCGGCGCCGGGGACGTTGCCGGCGCCGCGGCGGCGTCGATCGCTCTTCGCCGGGGCCGCATCGGCCTTCACGGCCGGCTCCGGGAGCTTGACCCCGTGCAGCAGGTCGACGGCGGCGGTGAGTTGCTTGTCGTCCTTCTCGTTCGGCGGGACATAGGCCTGGGACGCCGATGTGTCTTCGGCGCCGTTGGCGAGATGGCCCTTGAGCGAGGCCTCGCCCTTCATATCGTCCTTGCCCTTGAGGTCGTCAGGCACGTCCTCCAGCACCTTGATGTCGGGCTCGATGCCCTTGGCCTGGATTGATCGGCCCGACGGCGTGTAGTAGCGCGCCGTCGTGAGCCTGAGCGCGCCGTTCTCGCCGAGCGGCATGATCGTCTGCACCGAGCCCTTGCCGAACGAGCGTGTGCCGATCAGCGTCGCGCGCTTATGGTCCTGCAAGGCGCCGGAGACGATTTCCGAGGCCGACGCCGAGCCGCCGTTGATCAGGACCACGACGGGTTTGCCTCCGGATAGATCGCCGCCCGGCTTGGCGTCGAAACGCTGGGTCTCGTCCGCAGTGCGGCCGCGCGTCGAGACGATCTCGCCTTTGTCGACGAACGAATTGACGACGTCGATCGACTGGTCGAGCAAGCCGCCCGGATTGTTGCGCAGATCCAGGATATAGCCCTTGAATTTGTCGGCCGGAATTTCGCTGTGCAGCTTCTCCATCGCACTCTT
This sequence comes from uncultured Alphaproteobacteria bacterium, assembly GCA_963717215.1. Taxonomy (GTDB): domain Bacteria; phylum Pseudomonadota; class Alphaproteobacteria; order Rhizobiales; family Beijerinckiaceae; genus Roseiarcus. The sequence continues at coordinate 18,546 of CAVQVS010000015.1, read as the reverse complement.
CAGGCCGTCCCCGGTCTGCTCGGTGAACTGAGTGATGCGGATGTAGCCGATGTCGCCATCCTGGACATGCGAGCGGACCGACTGGACGTGGATGAGATCGCGGACGATGGTGAAATCCTTCACGTCCTTCTTGGGGCCGCGGACGATCTTGAGCTTCACCGGAGAATTGATCGAGCCGCGCATCTTCTCGACCGCCTGATCGAGCGTCAGCCCTTGTGTCGATGTGTCGTCGATGGCCGTGATGATGTCGCCCGAGAGCACGCCTGCCTTGGCGGCTGGCGTATCGTCGATCGGGGTCACGACCTTGAGAAGCCCGTCTTCCTGCGTCACCTCGATGCCAAGGCCGCCGAACTCGCCCTTCGTCTGGACCTGCATGTCGCGAAACGATTTGGCGTCCATATAGCTCGAATGCGGATCGAGCGAGGACAGCATGCCGTTGATCGCCGCCTCGATCATTTTCGATTCGTCTGGCTTCTCGACATAGTCGTTTCGAATCTTGTCGAACACGTCGCCGAACAGATTGAGCTGCCGATAGGTGTCGGCGGCCGCGGCGTAAGCCGCCGGACTGACGAACAGCAGCGCCTGCGGCGCGCGCGGCCGCGGCCGCGGCTCCCAAAACGACTCCAACTCCCAAGTAACCAGCTTTACGAATCATCCGCGCGCCTTCTCGATGTCTGACTTTGCCCACCACGGCCCCGGATCGATTGCAGTTCCGTCCTTGCGAAGCTCTATATAGAGAACCGGCCGCGCCGCGCCAACTGCGGCCGCCGTCGCCATGCGAGTGGACCCGTCGCCCATTGCGCCGACTGGTTCTCCCGCCAGCACGAACTCGCCGGATTGAACATTGATTCGATCCATCCCGGCAAGCAGGATATAATATCCCTCGCCGGCGTCGATGATCAAGAGTTGCCCGTAAGTTCGGTATGCTCCGGCGAAAAGCACCGCGCCGTCCACCGGGGCGGAGACGGTCGCTGCGGCAGGCGTCGCCATGGAGACCCCCCGTTCGATCGCCTCCAAAGTCGTCTGACGAACCGAATGTCTTCAGAATCGCGCCCGCGGCAGGCAGCGGCACATGTCCTTTCGCGTCAGCGAAGGCGATTTCCGGCTTCAGGCGCGCCGCCGTCCCGGCGCCGTGAGCGGCTTGAGCTCGCGCCTCGATATCGTTTGCCACTGCGACCTCGGCCGCATGCGCCGCCGCCGCCGCTGCGTTGCGGGCGGCGCGTTTCGCTGTCCAGCCGCGCGATAAGATCCTTGAGCGACGTCGCCTTTTTGGCAAGTTCGGCCGCGCGCTGCTGCTGCGAGCCGAGCGCGTCCTGCGCCGAGGCCAGAGACTGCTGGCGCGCGTCGATGAGTGCGCGCTAGGCGCATTTTGTCGGCCGCAAGCGCCTTGCCCTTCTCGGTCAGTTCGTCGCGCTCCCGGGCAATGGATTCGCGCGTTTTGGCGAGATCGTCGAGATCTCGCCGAGCAGACTCGATCTCCGATTTCAGCTCCGGGATGAGGGCGCCCATGACGGTCGCCGCGCGCACCGCTTCGCGACATGTCGTCCGGCTTGACGAGAATGGCGGGGGGAGGATTGCTTCCCATCCGCTGCAGCGCTGCAAGCACGTCAGCGATCACGCTGCGCCGACGCTCGAGCGAACGCGAGAGTTCATCGGCCGTTGCGTTGAGGCCCGACAATCGATCGGCGGCCGCAGCGGCGCCGCGCTCGGCGTCCTGGACTTTGGCGGTCGTATCGATGAGCGCCGCGGAAAGGCGCGCCCGATCGGCTCGAACGGAGTCGATTTCTGTTTCGATCGCCCGCCGCTGCCCCTCGGACTGGCGTAGCGTGTCCTCAACGCCGCGAAGCTCCATTTCCTTGTCCGCGCGCTGCGGATCAGACGGCTGCTTATCCGCGCTCGGCTGGCCAGCCGCTGTGGGGGGATTGGGCGCGGCGGGGTCGGCCAGAGCGACGCCACCCGCGGTGAGGACGCCGGCCAATAAGGCCGCCCCGCGCGCCGATCGCCCATGTTCGCCATCGCTCCATGGCCGGCATGGACCATCAAATCTAGCCAATATCTAGGCGGTTGGAGCCCATGTCCGCGATTTAACCTCTGAGAAATGATAGTGGCGGAACGATCTTAACCGCGGTGATAGGGATGCCCGGTGAGAATTGTCATGGCCCGATACAGCTGTTCGCCAGCCATCACCCGGACCAACTGGTGAGGCCAGGTCATTTGGCCGAAGCTCAGCACGCGATGCGCCACGGAGCGAAGCGATGGGTCGAGCCCGTCCGGCCCACCGATCGCCACCGTATAGGCCGATCGAGACGCGTCACGCTCCCGGCCGAGGTCGGCGGCCCATTCCTCGCTAGTCGCCGCTTGCCCTTGCTCGTCAAGCAAAACCAAAGCGCCGCCCTTGGGGTTGGCCGCGAGGATCGCGGCGGCTTCTTCGGATCGCCTTTCGTCCGGCCGACGAGCGCGCGATTCGCCAATCTCGCGCAAGTCCACGCCGACAAGCCCCGCGCCCCGGGCGCTCTGCGACAATCGCTCGAAGTAGCGATCGAACAGCAGGCGCTCTGGGCCCGCCTTCAGCTTCCCCACGCAAACCAGCGCGAGGCGCATAATCAGATGTCGACCGCTTCAGCTCTTGGCGGCTTCGCCAGGCCGATCGGCGCTCCACATCTTCTCAAGGTTATAGAACCGGCGAACGTCTGGACGGAAAACGTGCACGATCGCATTTTGCGCATCGAGGAGCACCCAATCACAAAGCGGCATGCCTTCAACTTTCGGCGTGGGATAGCCGGCGTCACGACAGGCTTTTACCACCCTGTCGGCGATCGCGCCGACATGCACACTTGAGCGGCCGGAGGCGATGATCATCCGATCGGCCAGCGTCGTTCGCCCGGACAGGTCAATCGAGACGATGTCCTCCGCCTTGGCGTCCTCAAGTCCTTCAATGATGATTTGCGATAGGACGTCCGCTGTTCGCGCGCTCCCGGAAGCGGCCGGTCTGCCGGCGGCGGGCGCCGTGGAGTGGGGCGTCAAGTTCAGCGTCGCATTCCTCTCGCGCAGGGGCGATTCGCGCCCGCCTTAACGAAACATGCGACCTCCTGCCGCTCATTTCAAGCTCGCCATTCGGCAGGGCGTTTACATTGTCAACGCAACCGATCCAAGGCGCTCGTCATTCCAGCGTCCGGGGTCCTCTCCCCCGGCCGGTTCCCTCAGTCGACGATCATCAAGGCGCGTCTCGGCACGGGCGCAGAAGGCGCCCAGATTGGGATAACGGCCCGTATCGACGACATCCGCTAGAACAGAGTGCGTGAAGCCGAATGCGCAGACTGCTGTCATGTCGGCAACGCCCAGTTCGCCGGCGATCCATCCCGACCCGGGCAGTTCGAAGTCCAATGCGCTCAAACCGGCGGTCAATTGGCCCATGACCCGATCGACCCACGGTCCGTCCTGCTTTTCCGGCGGGCGCAGCATGATTTCGTAGTGGCGCTGCACCGCTTTCTCCATGACCGTCAGGGCAAGAGCGGTCGCCCGAAGGGCCGCTAAGCGTCGAGGCCCGGGCGCCGTGGGTGGCGCAAGCGCCGCGATGCGCGGATCGACGCCTGCGAGATAATCGAGGATCACGCCTGAATCCATCAGCGTCACGCCGTCATCCGTAAGGAGGGTGGGGGCTTTCAGGAGCGGGTTGAATTCTGAGAACTCATCAATGTGCCGAAAGAGCGAAATTGGCCGATGTATAAAAGGAGTTTTGGCCATGATCAGCGCAATGGCGACCCTGCGTACGTAGGGCGAATCAAGCATTCCGATCAGTTGCATGAGATTTCCTCGCTCAAACGTCGGGCGCCGGGGCGGAAAACAGCCAAGACGCATGGCGCGCTGGACGATGGAAGATGGCGGCCGGGCGCGAGAGCTTGCGCTCGCAGGCCTTGCGGGGTAACTAATCTTACGGCCCGTTCGACTCAATACGGGCGTCAAAAGCGAGCGAAACCCCTGTTTTGACGACCTTGGCGGCTTCTTTTCCGCGGCTGGGCTCCCGCGGCGACCGCGCCACGATCGGCCCCGACCTCGGAGTTGAGCCGCCGATACGATTGGGCGACGATCGGCTCGACCGCAACCAGCGGCGTCTCGCGTCGCTCAGATGGCTGGCCGGCGCGACGCTGGCCGGGCTCTGCGGCGTGACCCTCATCGGCGCGGCTCTTTATCTCGACCTCGACAGCCAATACGATTTCGCCGAGGCGCCTGAATTCGCCGCGTCGCAACCGGCGGCGGATTCGCAGGAAGCGGGCGTCAACCCCAGCAAGGGCGATCGGCTTCTCCGGCCCGTCGACATTGTCTCGGACAAACAGACATTTAAAGCCCCGACGATCATCAAGGTCGGCGACAAGGAAGTGGTGAAGGCGCGACCGTTCACCCGCCTCGAAACGACTTTGACCATGACGCCGACCGGGTTCGCCGACGCAGTGCCCCCGTTCAACCCGCTCAAGATCGTGAACGGCGGAACCGACGTCGCCGAGGCGCCGCCCGACCCCGGTCCGGTGCAGGACAGCGCGGAGGTGACGTTTCGCGTCCAGGATCTTGGCCCGAGCGACGCCGAGCAGATCTCAGGAGGGTTGACGCAGGCCGAGGCCGAAGCCCAGGTCGTGGAAACGCTGAAAGCGCCGACCGAAAAGGCGGCTTCCCAATCGTTGCCACCGCAGCTCTTGTTGATGCGAACGAGCCGGGCCAGCGAAGCGCTGCGCGAACTGTCCGCCTATGCGACCGTGGGCAGCGTAAGTCCCAGCACGCCGTTCGCCTCGATCGAAGTGCGTATGATTCCCGAGAACGTGAGCAACGTCGTCAAGTCGAGCCCCGACGACGCGTCTCCGAACGAGAAGCTTGTTCAAATCCATCACGGTGAGAGCTTCGAGGACGTGCTCAAAGCCAATGGCGCGAGCCCTGAGGCTATACTCGGCATTCTGGTGGCGTTCGGCGTCAAGCACGGCGAATCGCCGGTCAGCGAGGGGCAAAAGATCCTTCTCCTTCCCGAGGAGCCTGCCGTTCGCGGCGAGAAGGCGGGAATAGCCCGGATCTCGGTCTACGCGGACGACCAGCTGAGGGCGACGGTCGCGCTCACCGACAGTGGCGCATACAAGCCAGTGGCGCTGCGCGCGGCGCAGCCGCCGCGAAAGCCGAAAGCGTCGGAAGAAGAGGGCGTGAGCGGAGGTATGAGCCTCTATCAGAGCCTCTACGAGACGGCGCTCAAACAGGGGCTGCCGCGATCGATCATTGACGTGATGGCGAGGGTCTTCGCCAACGATGTCGACTTCCAGCGCGCAACGGCGCCGGGCGATTCGATCGAGGCGTTCTTCTCCGATCCCGACGATATCAATCCGCGGCCGGAGCTGCTGCGCGCTTCGATGACGGTTCGAGATCAGACCTTCAAATACTACCGCTTCCAGACGACCGACGACAACATGGTCGACTTCTACGACGACAACGGCCGCTCGATGCGCAAGTTTCTGGTGCGCAAGCCGATCGCGGAGGGCGACATGACCTCGCCGTTCGGGATGCGCTTTCATCCCATTCTGCATTATGCGCGTATGCACACAGGGGTCGATTGGGCGGCGCCCATCGGCACCCCGATCTATGCCGCGGGTAATGGCTCCGTGATCAAGGCAGGGTGGGATGGCGGCTATGGACGGCGGGTCGAGATCCAGCACGCGAACGGCTATGTGACCGCCTACAATCACATGTCCGGTTTTGGTCGCGGGATCGTCGAGGGCGCGCATGTCGTTCAGGGCCAGACAGTAGGCTACCTCGGCGATTCCGGACTGGCGACTGGCCCGCACCTCCACTACGAGGTGATCATCAACGGCAACTTCGTCGATCCGATGGCGATCAAACTGCCGCGCACACGCGAGTTTGACGGCCGGATGCTTGCGGCGTTCAAGCGCGAACGCGACCGCATCGACCAGCTCATGAGCGAGGCTCCCTCCGCCGTGGCGATGTCGGCGGACCGGCCCGCGTCCGCATCATTGCCCGCAACCCCGGAGCCTCAACCGAACTCAACCGCAGGTCCGACGCTGTCGCCCGAAGAGAACCCCAATGCGGCGCGAACGCCTTCCGGCGCCAAGCCTGTCGCGCGCAATTCGGCAAGCGACCAGGATTGACGGCTTTTCGATAGCTTCTCTCCGGTCTGATCGAGAACGAGCCGGTGATGCCGATAGCGCGGCTCGGCAAGGCCAAGCAACGCCTGCAGCAAGCGGTGGACCGCGGTCGCGGCAAGCAGGTCTCTTCCACGCACGACGTCGGTCACGCCCTGAAGCGCGTCATCGACCACCACCGCCAGATGGTAGCTTGCCGCCAGATCGCGCCCGCGCAGGACAACGTCGCCCCAAACCTCCGGGGACGCCGGGCGCTGTGCGGCAATGGCGCCTTCGCCAAATTCGGCCCAGCAAAGACGCGGCGGTCCAGCCTCGACCGCGCGCCGCATGTCGAGGCGAAAGGCCGCACGTTCGCCTCCGGCCAGGCGGTCGCGCGCTTCCGTCGCCGAGCGCGCGCGGCAGGTTCCGGGATAGAGCGGCGCGCCATCCGGGTCGCGCTGCCCATTCGAGGCGCGGGCGATCTCCGTTCGGCTGCAAAAACAGGGGTAGACCAAGCCCTGCCGATCGAGGCGGGTGAGCGCCGTCCCGTAGTCATCGCCGTGCTCGCTCTGCCGGCGCGGCGGCGGGAAGCGAAGGCCAAGCCAAGCGAGATCGTCGACGATGGCCGTCTCGAATTGCGGTTTGCAGCGCGTGCGGTCTAAATCTTCGATGCGTAGCAGCACATGTCCGTTGATTTCGGCGGCAAGGCGCTCGTTCACGAGCGCGGAATAGGCGTGGCCGAGATGGAGCGCGCCGTTTGGTGACGGCGCAAAACGGAGGATGGGGACGGTCGCGAGGATTTCATCGGCCATGGGGGCAAAGCGAATACCTAAGCCGGCGGTCCGAGCAACCCGGCGCGCCAAACGCCGTCCAGCCAAGACAAGGATCTACCATCCCGGTCCCCCAATCGCCGATGAGGCGGGGCTCTTTGAGGCGGCCGAGCGTCTGCGCGCCAAAGACCCGGAGCTCATCGGGCGGCTGATTGCGATCGGCGGCCCGCCGCCGCTTCGCCGCAGGGAGGCCGGGTTTGCCGGAATGGCCGCGATCATCGTGGCGCAGCAGGTGTCGACGGCCAGCGCCAGCGCGATTTTCGGCCGACTGCAAGCGCGCATCGCGCCGCTTGAGGCGGCCGAGATCGCGAAGGCGACGGAGGAGGACTTGCGCGCCTGCGGGTTGTCGAACGCCAAAATCCGAGCCTTGCGGGCCCTCGCCCAGGCGATCGTGGAGAATGGCCTTGACCTTGTCGGCCTCGGCGCCCTCGACGCCGAGGACGCGCATAAGGCGCTCGTCGCGGTCAAAGGCGATCGGTCCGTGGACGGCGGACGTTTTCCTCCTGTTCTGCCTCGGCCATCCAGACGCTTTTCCCGCCGGCGATGTCGCGCTGCAGGAGGCGGCCAGGCTCGCCCTGAACCTGAAGCGGCGTCCTGACGCGGAGAGGCTTGAGCGCATCGCAGAACGCTGGCGACCCTTAAGAGGCGTCGCCGCGCGCATGCTGTGGGCCTATTATCGTGGCGTCAAGGCGCGCTCGGGGATGGCTCTCGCTGACGCTTCACGCTAAGTCAGGCGCTCGGCTGAAGCCCCGGAGCGAATGTTCAATGACCGCCGCCCTAGACGGACCCCGCATTCCCGCGGCTGCCGGTCGGACCAGCCAGCTGGTGGTGTTTCTGCACGGCTACGGAGCGGACGGCAACGATCTGATCGAGCTCGGCCGCCAATGGCGCGCGCTCTTGCCCGAGGCCGCGTTCGTCTCGCCGCACGCGCCTGATCGCGCCCCGGGAGCGCCAATGGGCCGGCAATGGTTCGCGCTCTCCAACCGGTCGCCGGACGACACCGCTGGCGGCGGGGAGCGGTGGACAGGCGCGGTCAAGGCGCGGGGCGCGATCGACGCGTTTCTCGACGCCGAACTCACGCGGCTCGGCCTCGACAATTCGAAGCTGGCGCTGGTCGGGTTCAGCCAAGGCTGCATGATGGCGCTGCATGTGGGTCTCCGCCGTCCCCGCGCCCCGGCGGCGATTCTTGGCTTTTCCGGCCTGTTGGTCGGCCCCGAGCACCTCAGCGAAGCAACCGCCCGCGACGCTCGCGGCGCGCCTCCGCCGATCCTGCTCGTCCACGGCGACCAGGATCCGATGATTCCGTTTGACGCGATGTTCATGGCGGCGGAAGCGCTCGCCGGCGCATCGATCCCGACCCAGTGGCACCTCTCGCTTGGCATCGGCCATGGGATCGACGCCGAGGGCCTGCGCCAGGGCGGCCTTTTCCTCGCCAAGGCGTTTGCGGATCGAAAGCGCTAAGATTATTTGTACTAATTTATGACGTATACTGTCTTCGGGCGGCGCGCCATTTGGGATTTCTTGGATGGTCGCCGTTTCGCCGCCCAAACCCCCGGCTATGAGGTTTGGATTTCCTTGGATTTCCTTGGATTCTCTCGTGCGAATCGAGCCTTTTCAATGACTTGCACGAGATCAATCGCGAAAAATTTTTCTTGCCCGCCTTTCCATCGAGAGGCCTCCAAACAGGGTCTCGCGGTGCCGGGGTTCGGAGGATTGCGCATGGAGCAAGCCTAATCATAGTTCTAATTATATGCAATAAATTGTCGTCCCAAAGGTTCTCTTTTCGACTATCCAAAGGTTCCAACCCCTAAAGCCTGGCGCGTGCGACGCCCCTCGCTCGTTTCGAAGTGTGACCTGGATCACAGCGGACGCCGCGGCACGGCGTTAACTTGGCGTTAACGAGTTGGAAAGGATTGAAGTCATGAAGAGGATCTTGGTCGCCGTGGCCTGCCTCCTCCCGTTCGCGCTGGCCGCGGAAGCGGGGATCAACCGACATTCCCCCGAGGCGGCCGTCAACGCCGCCTACGTTGCCGATGAAGGAGCTCTTCTCGGGCGTGGCGAGGGCGTCATGGGCGACAATAGGCTTCGCGCCCGGTTTTTCTCGCGTTCGCTGTTGCGCTCGATCGCGGCTGAGGAAATCATCGCCGGCGTGCGCAACGGGCCGCCGGCCGTCCTTCGCGATCCGTTGAGCGACCTGGCGCCCCATCTTGTCGCCCTCAGCGTGGCCCCGATTTCAGAAACTCGCGACGCCGCCAAGGTGCTCGCCGAGTTCGCACGCGGCGACGGCGCGCGCGAGCGACTGACCTACACGATGCTGTTCGAACGGGGCGAATGGCGCATTGACGATATCGTTTACGCCACGCTGGATGGCGAAAGCCATACGCTGCGCGGCATGCTCGCGGCGAACTAGCGCAAACGATTGCGAGCGGTCCGCCGTGAAACTGAGATGCGAGAGGAGGCCTAAATCAAGGATGCGTCATAAGGTGTAAGATCCCGGTTTCACCGGCAGCCGACGCACCGCTCGCGGCGGTCCTTTTCGGACCGTCCTTGATTTGGTCCTCCTCTCGCGCTTTCGTCCCGCAAACTGAAAAGGCGCCTCGGGCGAGCCCGACGCCGCTCTTCAATTCGAAGTGACTGCGCGCGCCCCTTCCGGCTCGCCCTCCGCAGCCCTATGCTTCCTGCGGGCGGGGTAGGAGGCTTTGATGCGCAGTTGTTTGCGGATCGCCGCGGTTGTTCTTGCGCTCGTCGCCGCCCACGCGTCCCAGGCCACCGCTGCAGGCGCCCCGGTGGCCGTCGACGCGGCGATCGTGCTCGCCGCGGACGTCTCGCGTAGCATCGACGACGAGGAGTTCGCGCTCGAGCGGCGCGGCTATGGGGATGCGATCCAGGGCCAGCAACTCCTCGACGCCATCTCGACCGGGCCGCACGGCGCGATCGCGCTCGCTTACGTCGAGTGGGCGGGCGATGGCGAGGAGCGGGTGGTGGTCGACTGGGCGGTGATCCGTAACCAGAACGACGCCCAGGCCTTCGTCGCCGCGATGGCCGCCGCGCCGCGCTCGTTTATCGGCCGCACCGCGATCGGAACGGCGATCGATTTCTCCTTTGCGCTGTTCGCCGAAAACGCGTTTGAGGCGAGCCGCCGCGTGATCGATGTCTCGGGCGACGGCACGAGCAACCAGGGGCGTTTCGTGACTGAGGCGCGGGACGCGGCAGTCGGCGCGGGAGCCGTGATCAACGGCCTCGCCATCTATAACAAGAAGGCGGCGGCGACGGGCGGCTATCTCGCCATGCACACCAACCCGCCTGGCGGCCTCGCCCGATATTACCGCGAGAACGTGATCGGCGGCCCCGGCGCCTTTGTCGTGCAGATAGACGATTTCAGGACTTTTGGCGACGCGATGATGCGCAAGCTGGTCGACGAGATTTCGGACGCACGTCCGCCCGGCTGAGCGGACGTAGAGGCTTCACTGCAAGCGCGGGCGCTTCATGAAGCTCGAGCGGTCGGCTGAACGCACCCGCAAGCCGATCGCCCGGCCGTCGCGAACGATTTCGAGTGGAATCTCGACCCCCGCCGGGCCACGGCTCCAAATCTTGCGATAGAAATCGCCCAGACTTTTGATCTCCGATCCGCCGACGGCGGCGAGGACATCGCCGCGGCGGATTCCCGCTTCGGCGGCCGGGCCCCGCTCAGCGATGCTCGCGACAATGATTTCATCGCCTTTTTCGGCCGAGAAAACGCCCAGCCAGGGCCGCGCCGGCTTGTTGACCCGACCGTAGGCGAGCATATCGTCGAGGATTGGCGGCAGAAGGTCGATCGGCACGATCATGTTGATGTCGCGCGGGCCGCCCTTCTCGCTGAGTTGCTCGACATGCAAGGAGCCGATGCCGACCAGCCTGCCGTCCGCGTCGATCGCGCCGGCGCCGCCCCAGAACGGATGAGCGGGCGAGGTGAAGATCGCCTCGTCGAGAAAATATTCCCAATAGCCGGCGAATTCCTGCTTGCCGACAATCATCGCGCGCACCGGTTTTGTCCCCGCGCCGGCGGCGATCGTCACCGGATCGCCGAGCCTGGCCTCGCTCGAGCGGCCGAGCTCGAGCGCCGGGCAATTCAGGTCGCCGAGCGCCTGGACGAGGCCGAAGCCGGTCTCCGCGTCGATGGCGAGCGCGTGCGCCGGGGTGACGCGGCCCTCGGCGTCGGCGAGCCAGACATGCTCGGCCTCGGTGATCAGATACCCGATTGTCAGCACAAGACCGCTCTCACGGATGACGACGCCGCTGCCGGAGCGTTGCTCGCCGAGGGTCTGAGCGGTGAAGGCGTCCTCGGGAATTTGGGACTGCACCGTGACGATGGATTTCAGCGCCCGCTTCGCGTTGGAGGCGGGGCCGCCGTTCGGCAAGCCGGATTGCGGTTCGTCGCGTCGCCGCTTCTCGGTCATCGGTCTATCCTTTTCCTCTCGGCCCCAACGCGCTGTCTAAGACACCGGCTTGACGACAGGTTGCGAGCTGATCGCACGCGGGTTCGATCGTCGGTTGACGTCGCTCAACATTGGCGTCGACCTGCATGTCTGGCCCATGATTGTGGCGCAGTTCGTCCCGTTCGCGCAATGGGAGCGCGCCCGGCGAACGCCCTCGATGCGCGCTACAGGGTCGCCACGCCAGAACCCGCGCTGCGATCGTCGAGCACGGACTTGAGATATTGCCCATACGCGCTCTTGCCGAAGCGCGCGATAAGTCGCTTGAACTGCGCGACGTCGATGAGGTCGAGGTCGAAGGCGATTTCCTCCGGGCAGCTGATCTTTGTTCCCTGCCGCTGTTCGAGCGTCCTGACGAAACTTGCGGCGTCGATCAGCGAGTTGGGCGTGCCGGTGTCGAGCCAGGCGAAGCCGCGCCCCATGCGCTCGACGCTCAACGTCCCGGCTTCGAGGTAGACGCGATTGACGTCGGTGATCTCGTACTCGCCGCGCGGCGACGGCTTCAGCCTTTTTGCGATCTCGACGACGCGAGAATCGTAAAAGTAGAGGCCGGTCACCGCCCAATGCGATTTGGGTGCGGCGGGTTTTTCTTCGATCGAAACGGCGCGGCCGGTCGAATTGAATTCAACCACGCCGTAGCGCTCCGGGTCCGGCACGTGATAGGCGAACACCGTTGCGCCGCTGTCGCGGTTTGCCGCCCTCCGAAGCTGCTCGCTCAGGCCCGCGCCGTAGAAAATGTTGTCGCCGAGCACGAGCATTGCGGTCTCGCCGGCCACGAATTTCTCGCCAATGACGAAAGCCTGCGCGAGCCCGTTGGGCTCGGGTTGCTCCGCATAGTCGATGCGGATGCCCCATTCCGAGCCATCGCCAAGCAGGCGACGAAACATCGGCAGATCGTGCGGCGTCGAAATGATCAGCGTCTCGCGGATGCCGGCGAGCATGACCACCGACAGCGGATAATAGATCATCGGTTTGTCGTAGACGGGGACGAGCTGCTTCGAGACGGCAAGCGTGATCGGATGCAGCCGGGTGCCGGAGCCGCCCGCCAGAATGATGCCCTTCATCGCCGTGGAGCCCCGCTAAGCCATAGTTCTAACCTCGGCGATCACGCCGAGACGCTCGCCGGCGTAGACTTTGTCCCTGAGCGGGCGCCACCACCACTCGTTGTCGAGATACCAGCGCACCGTCTTCTCGATTCCGCTCTCGAACGTCTCGTGCGCACGCCAGTCAAGTTCGCGCTCGAGCTTGGAGGCGTCGATCGCATAGCGCAGATCGTGCCCGGGCCGATCGGTGACATAAGAAATGAGGGAATCGTACCGGCGCGGCATCGGCCGAAGCGCGTCGAGGATTGCGCAAATGCGGTGCACCACATCGATGTTGCGCCGTTCGTTGCGGCCGCCGACATTGTATTTTTCGCCGATCCGCCCCCGCGTCACGATGACGTCGAGCGCCCGCGCATGATCGTCGACATAGAGCCAGTCGCGCACGTTGGCTCCGGCGCCATAGACCGGGAGCGGCTTGCCATGGACGGCGTTGAGAATGATGAGTGGAACGAGTTTCTCAGGGAAATGATAGGGGCCGTAATTGTTCGAGCAGTTCGAGATCACAGCCGGGAAGCCGTAAGTCCGAGCCCAGGCCGAGACCAGGTGGTCCGCCGCCGCCTTGGAGGCGGAATAGGGCGAACTCGGATCGTAACGCGTCTCTTCGACGAACGCGCCCTCGTCTTCCAGAGATCCGTAAACCTCGTCGGTCGACACGTGCAGAAAGCGAAACGCGTCCCGCCGCTGGGGCGCCAACGTCTGCCAATAGGCGCGCGCCGCCTCGAGCATCGAGAAGGTGCCGACAATGTTGGTTTGGATGAACGCGTCGCCGGCCGTGATCGAGCGATCGACGTGACTCTCGGCCGCCAGATGGATGACCTGATCCGGAGCGAACGTCTCGAACGCCTCGGCGACCGCTCGCCGGTCGCAAACGTCGACCTTGGCGAAACGATAGTTCGGCGCATTGTCGATCATGGCAAGGGACTGCAGATTGCCGGCGTAGGTGAGCGCGTCGAGGTTGAGCACCGAGGCGCCTTCGGTCACCAGGCGCCGGCATACGGCCGAGCCGATAAATCCCGCGCCGCCCGTGACAATCACTTTCCGCTGCATGATCACCCCTGAACGAAATTTCGAGCTAGAATTGTCCGCCTGTGCAGCGGCCCTCCACGGAGATCATGCCAGAAGGCGCCCGCAACAGGTCTCCACCGAGTGGCGCCAGTCCGGCAGCCTGACGCCGTATACGCGAGCGAGCTTTCCGTTGTCGAGACGTGAATTCGCCGGCCTTCGGGCAGGCGTGGGGTAGTCGGCGGTGGCAATGCGCCTGACGCGGGTTGAGCGTCGCCCCCGGGCCGCGGCCTCACGGAAGATGGTTTCAGCCAAATCGGCCCAGCTCGCTTCGCCCGCGCCGGTCATATGAAAGACGCCGCGCAAGGCCGGTGAGGGGTCGCTTTTCAGCCTTGCCGCAATCGCGATCAGGGCGTCGGCGATGTCGAGCGCCGATGTCGGATTGCCGTGCTGATCGGCGACCACGCCAACCTCGTCGCGCGTTTCGTTGAGCCTGAGCATCGTGCGGACGAAATTCGCGCCGAATGGGCTGTAGACCCAGGCGGTGCGCAAAATGACGCCGTCTTCGCAACGCTCAGTGACCGCCTTTTCGCCGGCAAGCTTGGAGCGCCCGTAAGCGCCCGTGGGCGCGGTCGGATCGTCTTCCCGATAGGGGCGGTCGAGCGCGCCGTCGAAGACGTAGTCGGTCGAGAGATGCACGAGTGGAACGCCGAGCCTTGCTGCGGCTTCCGCGACGTGCCCCGCCCCTTCGCCGTTGACCCGAACAGCCTCGACCTCTTCCGCCTCCGCCTTGTCGACGGCCGTATAGGCTGCGGCGTTGATCACGACGTGAGGGCGCGCCGCTTCGAGCCCGGCGACGACGGCGGCGCGGTCGGCGAGGTCGAAGGCGGGGCGCCCGAGCGCGACGATCTCAACCTTGCCCTCGGCGCGCTCGATGAGCGATGTCGCCACCTGCCCCTTCGAACCGGTGACCGCGATCCTCATCATTCGAACAGATCCGGAGCGTCCTTGAGCCGCGGCAATCGGCGATCCTTGTCCGAGAGAACCGGGCCCTCGGACGGGCATGGCCAATCAATGCCGATCGCTGGATCGTCCCAGGCGACGCCGCGGTCGCTGGCGGCCGAATAAGGAGCGGTCGTCTTGTAGAGGACCTCGACGTCGGGCTCCAAGGTGATGAAGGCGTGCGCAAACCCGACCGGAACCAGCAACTGGCGCCAATTGTCCGCCGAGAGTTCGACCGCGACATGCCGGCCGAAGGTCGGCGACGAGCGACGAATGTCGACCGCGACGTCCAGGATCCGCCCGCGCGTGCAACGCACCAACTTGTTCTGCGCAAAAGGCGGCGTCTGGAAGTGTAGCCCACGCAACGTTCCAGCCACCGCCGAGAACGAGTGATTGTCCTGAACGAAGGTGAGTTCGAGACCTGCCTTGTCCCAGTCGGCGCGATTGTACACTTCCGAAAAAAACCCTCGGTCGTCGCCGTGCTTCTTCGGAATTATGATCTTGACCGCGGGGATAGCGGTTTCTTCTACTTGCATCACCGGCCCCCGTCCTTTTCGTCCGACCGGCCTGGGCGCCGGTCCTCGTGCCAGAAGCGGCCGCTCGCGGCCACCTCGAATCGGAGTCTTGTGTCGATGGGCAGCGCCAGGATCTTATGAGGGCGCTCGACATTCTCGTGACAAAACAACTGGCGCATGTTACTATTTTTTACAGTAGAAGAAAAGGGCCCGCCTGAGTTCCCTATGGGGCCGCAGCCGGGGTCTTGACCGTCAGGTGCGGAAACGGCTCCGAAGGGGCGCCGCAAATCCCTGAAATCGCTCAAAACAGACTCGGAAGTGGCGACGAGCCGAGGTCTGGTCGCTGCGAACAGACTTGCTCGGCGCGCTCTACGTCATAGCCGCGCGCGCAAATTTTTGGAACGCCCGCGCGCGATGTGACAGTGCCAGCGAGCCGTCGGCGGGAAGGCCATGCTTTTCCTCCGCGCTCATCTCGCCGAAGGTGCGGCTATGGCCGTCCGGCCGAAAGATCGGATCGTAGCCGAAACCGGCCGTCCCTCGGGGCGGGAAGACAAGCATCCCATTCACTCGGCCCTCGAAAGCTTCGTTTGCGCCATCCGGCCACGCCAGCGCCAGGACGCTGACGAAGGACGCCCGCCAGGGCGGGGGAGCGCGGCGCGCTTCAAGTTCGCGCTCGACGCGGGCCATGGCGGCGCCAAAGTCTTTCCTCGGCCCAGCCCATCTGGCCGAATAAATGCCTGGCGCTCCGTCAAGCGCCTCGACGCACAGGCCCGAATCGTCGGAGAGCGCAACAAGCCCCGAAGCCCGAGCGGCGGCTCGCGCCTTCAAAAGAGCGTTGTCATGAAAGGTCGATCCCGTCTCGTCGGGCTCCTCGAGACCCATCGCGGCCGCGCCGAGCGCGACGACGTCGAAGGGCTGAAGCAGGTCCTCAAACTCCCTCAGCTTGCCGGAATTGTGAGTGGCGATGACGAGACGACCGGTGAGGCGCCCACGCTCGCCTGCGCTTCCGACCGCGCCGCTCAACGGGTGACAACCTTGTAGCGCTGGCCGGGAATGAGGGCGGCGTCGCGCTCCAGGCCGTTGAGAATCAAGAACTGATCGAGCCATTGCGGCAGGAAGCCCATCCGCGCGGCGAGCGTTTCGGCCGTGTCGCCGTTCGTGGCCTCGACGATCTTGATCCTTTCGGGTGTCGCCAACGCGGAATCCTGCGCATTGATAAGGCGAAACGAGTTCGAGCGAGGCCATGAACCGCGAATTGACGGCGGGCGAAAGATCGTGGGCGGCGAAAATGAGCCGATAGAGCCGGCCATTCAGCCGCACGGCCCCGAGGCGGAAGCTCCATTGGTCGCCCTGAGCGATCGCCGTGGCCGCTTCCAGGCCGTCGATCTTCCTGGATTCGATCGAGGTCGTCTTGACGCCGTCGATCCAGTCCGAACCGATGGCGCTGGCGACAGGGGTCGATTCCGGGATCGCAATGCTGTCGAGGCGCAGCGCCTCGCCGCCCGTTTCGCCCACCCCGATCAGCGCTGCCGACTGGTTGTCGAGCGTGAAGCCGTCCGGGGCCTTGAAGGCGAAACCGAGCTTTGGATGAACGAAGGAATTGTCGCGCACCACGCCCTGGGATGGGTCGTCGCCGAAGGTTAGGCCGTCGATGGCGGCGAGATAGGCGTTGCGTCCGGTTTCGCCGGTCCCGGGCGGCCCGAACTGCCGCGCCGCCTCGGTCGCCTGGGCGATGCGCTCGGGCGTCGAGGGATGGGTCGCCATCATGTCCGGGCGGTTGGCGGAGCCGGCGCCCGAGACCGAAGCCCGAAGCGCGCTCCACTCGCCGAGCGCGGTGAGGAAACGAGCCGCGCCATAGGGGTCGTATCCCGCCCTGCCGATGGTCTTGATACCGATCTGGTCGGCCGCGAATTCCTGTTCGCGTGAGAAACGGGCAATCGCAAGCTTCGAGCGCGCCTCGACTTCGTCTTGAGCCTGGCGTTGTTCCAGCAATTGCGAATTGACGCGTGAGAATAGCGCCGTCGTCTTTTCGAACTCGGCCCGCTGGGCGGCGTGGCGCGCAGTGATGTGGCCGATTTCATGCGCCATGACGGCGGCGATTTCGGACGTGTCCTCGGCGAGCGCCAGAAGGCCGCGGGTGACGAAGATATCCCCCGAGGGCAGGGAGAAGGCGTTGACGATCGGCGAATTCAGCACATTGACGTGGTATGACGGTCCGGTGGCGTCCGACGGCGGCGCGATCTTCGTGAGAACGCCGTCGAGATAGGCCTGCGTCGCCGGAGCCGAGTAGACGCCGCCGAAGGCGTCGATCAGGCGCTTGCGTTCCGGGTTTGGTTTTTCGGCCGAAACCGGGCGCGGAACAGGCGTTGGGGCGATGCCCGCCGGGGCAAGCGGCGGATCGACTGAAGCGCAGGCCGTCAAGCCCAGCGCCAGAGCGGCCATAAGCACGATCAGGACGCGCTGGCCACGCCAGAACGCAAGCCCGCGTCCCAGATTATCCGGCGGACCATTCATGGACGGGGCTTCGCCTCTCCTGACCCATCGGCGCGGCGCGCGATTTCGATCATCGCCGCGTCAACGACCTCGATTCTCGGACCGAACCGGTCGTCGAGGGCGCCGCGCGCCCTGATTGTCTGTCCGACCATGGCGCCGACCGGCCGTCCCTCTCGCGCCAAAGCCGTTTCGAGCTTGCGCGCGACCACAATCGTCGGACCGTCGCGCGGGACGAGTTCAAGATAAATGCGCGAGCGCGCGAAGCCAACCCTTCGCACCATGCCTTCAACCACCACAAATCTGCGGGCCCAGCGACGGAGCTCGGCCGAGTTGGACGATTGTATCACGGCATATTGCGGATCGCGCCATATTCCCGTTCCCTCCTGGCGCGCTTGCTCTTCGATCGCCAGCCGCTGGACGGCGCAGCCGCGGGTCTCGAATTCGGGTCGAACCCGGGCATAGCCTGCCGTGAGCAGCGCCGCCGCGGTCGAGCCGGCGGACCCGTCGCGCGGATCGTCCACGACGAGATCGGCGACCGTTCGGCCCCAGCGATCGGTTCCCCCTGCCAATTGGATAAGGTCGGCGCCTCGACCGGTCAGGCGGTCACTCAGGAAAGCACGGGCGCCGTTCGCGATTTCCGGCGCGCCGCGTTCAGCGCTGGGCATGTCGAGCCCGCCAAGCCTCACGATTCGGCTATCGCTGAGTTCAATATCGAGACGCTCATCGACGCTGGCCACCTGCACGTGTCCGGCTGGCCGCCCGCAAGCCGCGAGGCAGGGGCAGGCGAGAATGACGGCCGACAGCGCCACGCAGGCGCCGCGGAGCCTGCGCTTAGGCTCGACGAACAATGCGCGGCCGCAGTGCGCAACGCGAAAATTCATGCTAAGGGCATGCCGCGCTTGGCCTTGTCCTGTCCATAGGATTTTGGCGGCTCGCGGTGATTGGAGTCCCGGTAGCTCAGCTGGATAGAGCACAGGTTTCCTAAACCTGGGGTCAGAGGTTCAAGTCCTCTCCGGGAC
>CAVQVS010000014.1:0-32585 GCA_963717215.1 uncultured Alphaproteobacteria bacterium | reverse complement strand
CGGTAAGGTATGGTTTTTCAGAACTCGATCGGCCTGATCGTTCCCATCTGTTTCGCACGCCTAGAGTCTCGGCGCATGAATGGGGAAATTGGCTCGCAAAATCGCCCACAACCGATTGAAATCGCTCAAAACGAACTCGTAAAGGCGAGCCGCGGGCTCGCGATCGTGAAGGGCTTTCGTCCCCTACCCTCGGAGGTCAGGAGGCACGGCCTCGCTCACCAGCGCATCGAGCGCTTCCTCGGCGCCCAGCGCGGTCTGCGCGTTGGAGCCGAAGCGGCGCACGGACACAGTGTTCTCGCTCGCTTCCTTGCGCCCGAGGGCGATGAGGACGGGCACTTTCGCCAACGAGTGTTCGCGGACTTTGTAGTTGATCTTCTCGTTTCGTAAGTCGGTCTCGACTCGCAGGCCAAGCTTCTTCGCCTTGGCGGCGAACTTAAGCGCGGCGTCGTCGGCGTCACTGGTGATGGTGCAGATCACGATTTGAATCGGAGCCAGCCACAACGGCAAGTGGCCGGCGTGATGCTCGAGCAGGATGCCGATGAAACGCTCCATCGAGCCGCAGATGGCGCGATGGATCATCACCGGCGTCGTCTTTTCGCTGTTACCCGCAATATAGAACGCGCCGAAGCGATCGGGCAGGTTGAAATCGACCTGGGTGGTCCCGCATTGCCAGTCGCGGCCGATCGCGTCGCGCAGCACATATTCGAACTTCGGCCCGTAGAAGGCGCCCTCGCCCGGATTGAGCGCGGTTGTGACGATATTGCCGTGGCGCAGCCGGATTTCGTCCAGCACCCGGGTCATCACCGCTTCCGCGTGATCCCACATGGCGTCGGTTCCAACCCGCTTTTCCGGGCGGGTCGACAGCTTCACCACGATCTTGTCGAACCCGAAGTGGCCGTAGACCGACAGGATCAGTTCATTGATCTTGTGGCACTCCTCAGCCATCTGCTCCTCGGTGCAGAAAATATGCGCATCGTCCTGCGTAAAGGACCGCACGCGCATCAGGCCATGCAGCGCGCCCGACGGCTCGTATCGGTTGACGGCGCCGAATTCCGCGAAACGCAGCGGCAACTCGCGATAGGAGCGCAAGCCGTGCTTGAAAATCTGCACATGTCCCGGACAGTTCATGGGCTTCAACGCATAGACGCGCAGATCCTCTGTCTCGGCCTCGTCGCCAGCCGGGCGGCACATGAACATGCTCTCGCGGTACCAGCCCCAATGCCCGGAGATCTCCCAAAGGTGCTTGTCGAGCACCTGCGGCGCATTGACCTCCTGATAATCATCGGCGAGACGCCGGCGCATATAAGCCACCAGCGTTTGGAATAAGCTCCAGCCCTTCGGGTGCCAGAAGATCGAGCCTGGCCCCTCCTCCTGGGTGTGGAACAGATCCATCTCGCGGGCAAGCTTGCGATGATCGCGCTTCTCTGCCTCCTCGAGCTGCTTCAGATAGGCGTCGAGCTCTTCTCTCTTCGCGAATGCGGTTGCGTAAATGCGCGACAACATCGGCTTGTTCGAGTCGCCGCGCCAATAGGCGCCGGCGACCTTCATCAGTTTGAAAGCCTCGCCGACCTTGCCCGTTGAGGTCATGTGCGGCCCACGGCAGAGGTCTGTCCATTCGCCCTGGCTATAGAGCTTCAAATCCTGATCGGAGGGAATGGCGTCGATCAAGTCGATCTTGAAGGCTTCCCCCTTCTCTTCGAACAGGCTCTTCGCTGCCTCGCGCGAGACGACGCGTTTCAAGAAGGGCTTGTCGCGGGCGATGATCTCGCGCATGCGTTTTTCGATCGCCGGGAAATCTTCAGGCGTGAACGGCTGGTTGCGGAAGAAGTCGTAGTAGAAGCCGTTCTCGATCACAGGGCCAATAGTGACCTGCGTTCCTGGCCAGAGCGATTGCACGGCTTCGGCAAGAACGTGCGCTGCATCGTGGCGGATCAGTTCGAGCGCGCGGGGATCGTCGCGCGTTACGAACTCGAGTGTAGCGTCGCGGCAGATAGGATCCGCGAGGTCCGTGAGCTCGCCATTGCGGACCATCGCCACGGTGCGCTTGGCAAGAGACGGCGAAATCGATTTGGCGATTTCGAGGCCCGAAACGCCGGCGTCATACGCGCGCTCGGCGCCATCGGGAAAAGTGACGTGAATCATCAAGGCTCCTTGTGCTCACTCGCCGACACCAATCGACGTAAGCATGGGCGCCCGCATATAAACGTCGACGCGGGTCAGGGCAATGGCGAAGAACCGGAGTTGCCGAGAATTGGGCCGTTAAAGCGCGAACTCCTCAACCACTGGAATCCCAGAATAGTTGGAATATCGCATCCATTTTGGTTGCACGACGACATAGGCGATGTCGGGCCAATTCTCGCGGGCGCGACCATCGGGCCATTCGCGGAAATAAGCCGCCTTGGCGGTCGCCAGGTCGTCGCCGACCGGCCGGCGCGCTACGCCTTCAATTTGTAGAGAAACGTTGTCGTCCCAGCCGATGACCAAGGCAGTTGCAGGATTGCGCGCCAGATTGACGGCCTTGCGGCTGGTCGACAGAGTGTCGAATACGATTTCTTTGGCCTGCGTCAACGCGAAGCCCATCAGCGCCGCCTCAGGCGCACCGGATTTGTCGACGGTCGACACGACGAGATACCGCTTTCCCTTGGCGATATCGAAAACCTCTTCGAGCGTCATTTCCACCTCCCGTTCCGCAGCCCTGCCCAAGACGCTTGGGCCTGACGTCTCAGGAGATCATAACGCAGCATGACCGAAACTGGCGCTATCGTCCGGCGGGTCTTGATTTACGGCGTGGTCCAGGGCGTCTGCTATCGCGAGTTCACTCGCCGCGCCGCGCTGAACCGGGGCGTCACCGGCTGGGTGCGGAACCGGGCCGACGGCGCGGTCGAGGCGCTGGTCATCGGCTCGCACGCGGCTGTTGAAGCGCTCGTCGCCGAGATGCGCCAGGGGCCGCGATTCGCGACCGTCAAGAGCGTGATCGTAACTGAGCCCGATGCAACCCATGGCGACGACAGCACGGCGTTCGCCATCCGGCCAACGGATTGGCGCGAAGACTGCGCCGCCCCAATCAGCCGCGCCGCGGCGGCTTGCCTGCTTTGGGAGGCTTCGTCGGCGACCGTTCGGGACCGCCCGCGGCCGTCGGCGTATTGGATGGCGGATCGCTGGCAGGAAAGGATTCTTCAAGCTCCTCGTCGAGCTTATCGTCAGGCCTTGACTGCGGCTTGCTCGGCGGCGACTTTCGCGGCTCTTTCATCCCGGCGTCTCCGTGGCGTTGGTCCGTGTTATATAAGCCGTAAACGCTGCGGGAGCGAGGTCCCGGCTCGCAAGCAATCCACAGCTGAGGCAAGCAGACGATTCTGCCCGCGACTCCCAATTCAATCTGACCGTCCGATGCCCCCATCTAGATTAAGCGTTTCCCGGATTCTGTGTCGTCTGACGCGCCTGGAACTGACCCGTGCCCGGCGCGCCGACAATCTGCCCATTGTCGACGACGAGCGCTCCCCGCAACAACGTCTTGACCGGCCATCCCGTGACCTCCATGCCTTCGTAAGGCGTGTAATCGCTGCCATGCTGCATGAGGTCCTGCGAGAGGGTGACCGTCTTGTCCGGATCCCAGATGGCGATGTCGGCGTCTCCGCCGACCATGATGGACCCTTTGCGCGGATAGAGGCCATACATCTTGGCGTGGTTGGTCGCGGTCAGCGCGACGAACTCGGAAAGCGAAATGCGCCCCTTCTTGACCCCCTCTGAAAAGAGGATCGGCAGCCGCGCGGCGACGCCCGGAATGCCGTTCGGCACCCAGCGGAACGAGGTCCTCGCGTTCGGATGGCTTTTGCCTTCCTCGTCTTCGAATTGAAACGGACAATGGTCTGACGAGAAGGTCTGGAACACGCCCCCGATAAGCCCACGCCAGATCGCCTCTTGCGATGCGCGATCGCGCGGCGGGGGAGAGCAGACATATTTCGCGCCCGAGAAGTCCATGTTGAGGCCTTTGAGGTCCTCGGCCGTCAACACCAGATACTGCGGGCAAGTCTCCGCATAGATCTTCAGGCCCCGCCCGCGCGCCCATTCGATCTGCTCCATCGCCTCGCGCCCGGAGACGTGCACGATCATGATCGGGATGCCGATCAATTCCGCGTGCGAGATGGCGCGGTGAGTTGCCTCGCGCTCGACGAGTTCGGGCCGAGACTCGGCGTGAAAGTAAGGGTGGGTCTTGCCGTCGCGCTCGAGACGATCGGTCATGTATTTGATCTGGTCGTAGCCCTCGGCGTGAACCATCACCGTCGCGCCGTGTTCGCGCGCGACGGTGAACACTTCTAGCAATTGCCGATCGGTCAGGACCATATTGTCGTAGGTCATGAACACTTTGAATGACGGATAGCCGGAGCTGACGAGCGCCGGCAGCTCCTGGCCCAGGACCGCCGGCGTCGGATCGGTGACGATAAGGTGGAATCCGTAGTCGACGTAGCACTTGCCCTTCGCCTTCTCGTGATAGCTCTCGACGCTCGCACGCAAGGATTCCCCTCGCGGCTGCAGCGCAAACGCGAGCACTGTGGTGTTGCCGCCCGCCGCCGCGCTGCGGGTGCCGCTCTCGAAGCCGTCCGCCATCACAATCCCTGGACCCTGGGGTTGGTCGAAATGGACGTGGCTGTCGATGCCGCCTGGCAGAACAAGAAGCCCCGAGGCGTCGATCTCGGAGGCGCCGCGCGGCAGGTCTTCGGCAAGCGCGACGATGCGGCCGTCTTTGACGCCCACGTCGCTTTTGCCCACGTCGGCGGCGGTGACCACCGTTCCGCCGCGAATGACCAGATCAAAGTCCATTCCGCTTAAACTCCGTTCTCGTTCACGTTGATTTTGACCGACCGGACACAAGATTCGTGCAATTTGCAAGGGTGAAGCCGGTTGCAAAATGACGCGTGAGCCGGCTTAAACCCTCCCGAGACCATTGTCGGCTCAATTCGCCGGCATCCAAAAAAGGACCGGTCATTGCGAGACTTCCATCAAGGCGGACGCAGCCCCGTCTATTCCGTCAACGGAATGGCGGCGACCTCCATGCCGATCGCCTCGCTGACCGCAATCGAGGTGTTGCGCGCCGGCGGCAACGCCGTCGACGCCGCTGTGGCGGCTTGCGCCGTGCTCGCGGTGGTCGAACCGCAATCGACCGGGATCGGCGGCGATTGCTTCTGCCTCTATGCGCCCGCCGGAGGCAGCAAGGTCGTCGCCGTCAATGGTTCGGGCCGGTCCGGCGCGGCAGCCTCGCTGGACGCGATCGCAGCCCTGGGTTCCGTCCCGCCCGACAATGTCTCGCCGCACACGGTCACGATTCCGGGCGCCGTCTCCGGCTGGCAATTGCTGCTCGACGCTTACGGGACAAAGGGCTTCGACGAACTGCTCAGGCCCGCCATCCGCTGCGCCGAGGAAGGCTTTCCGGTTCATTCCCGCGTGGCGTGGGATTGGTCGATGCAGGAAGACAGGCTGCGCCGGGCCAGAAACCGGCTCTTCCTGCCCGGCGGCCGCGCGCCTCGCGAGGGTGATCGCTTCGTCCAGACAGCGCTCGGCGCGACGCTGCGCGCCATCGCCAAGCGCGGCGCGGACGGCTTCTACACTGGGCCGGTCGCCGCCGACATGGCGGCGGCGCTCAAGGCGGCCGGCGGCGTGCAAACGGAAGAGGACTTCGCCGACGGGCGCAATGCGGGCGAGTTCGTCGAGCCGATCTCGCTCCGGTGGCGCGGGCTCGACGTCTGGCAATGCCCGCCCAACGGACCCGGTTTGGTCGCGCTCATGATGCTGGGCAAACTCGAAGCGCTCGGGGCCGCTCCGGACGGACCCGGCGGGGCGACGCGTTTCCATCGGCACATCGAGGTCGCGCGCCTCGCTCACCGCGATCGGTACGCTTTCCTCGCCGACCCTCGTCAGAAGGAGACCCCGGTAACCCGGCTCATCCACCCCGACTACCTCGCGACTCTGGCGCGGCTGATTGACGACAAGCGGGCGCTTCGCGAGTTGCCTGTCCCAGGCCATAGCGCGCTTATCACGAAGGGCGATACGGTTACGCTGTCAGTCGTCGATCGGGACGGCAACGCCTGCAGCCTGATCAACTCTCTCTATGATCCCTTCGGCAGTTGCATTGTCGGCGAAGGCTCCGGGGTTCTCATGCAGAGCCGGGGATTGTGCTTCGCCTTCGAGCGCGGCCATCCAAATGCTCTCACGCCAAAGACGCGCCCGGCGCATACCATCATGCCCGGGATGGTGACGCGGGACGGCCGGCCTTGGATGTGCTTTGGCGTCATGGGCGAGTACTTTCAGCCCATGCATCAGGCCTGGGTTCTCAGCAACGTGAGCGAATACGGAATGGACATTCAAGAGGCGCTCGATTTTCCGCGTGTGGGCGCGTATCTGGGGAAAGTCGAGGTCGAGCGCGGCGTTTCGCCGGCGGTGCGTGAAGCGCTTTCCGCTCGCGGGCACACGCTGACCGACGTCGTCCGTCCGCTTGGCGGCGGACAGGCGGTCATGATCGACCATGAGCGCGGAATCCTGATCGGCGGCTCGGACCCACGCAAGGACGGAGCGGCGCTCGGGTATTAGAATCAAGGGCCCGACCTTCACGTCATGTAGACCCCGCCAGTCACATTGATCCCCTGCCCGGTCATGAACCGCGCCTTGTCCGAGCACAGGAACACGACGACGTCGGCGACGTCCTCCGGCTCCTCCAGTCGTCCAAGCGGCGTCTGCGCGAGATAATCATCGACGACACGCTGCGCTGACACCTTGCGCAGGCGAGACTCCCACTCGATCTCGCGCGACTGCATGCCGGTCTTCACGAATCCGGGGCACACGGCGTTCACGCGAATGCCGTTCGGCGCCAGCTCCCGCGCGAGCGCCTGCGTCCAGCCAAGCACCGCAAATTTCGAGGCTGAATAATGTGCGAGCAGCGGCGCGCCGACCTTGGCGGCGAGGGACGCCGTGTTGACGATGCAGCCCGAGCCGTTCGCGACGAAATGCCGGGCCGCGATCTGGTTGGTCAGGAATATGCCACGCGCGTTGACGGCGAAATTGAAGTCCCAGTCCGAATCGGTGAGCTCGAGCGCATGACGCATGGTGGACACACCGGCGTTGGCGATGCAGATCTCGCAACCCCCCAGAAGCTCGAGCGCCTCGCCGAACGCGCGCTCGACTGAAGCGCGCTCGCGCACGTCGATCTCGACGGCTACGGCGTTTTCTCCGATCTCCTGCTTCGTCCGATGCGCCGCGTGGCCGTCGATATCCGCGATCGCCACCCTCACACCGCTTCGGGCGAGCGCGTGCGCGATGGCGCGGCCAATGCCTTGCGCCCCGCCGGTTACGACCGCACGCTTGCCGCCAAGCTCCGAGTAGGACGAACTGTCCGCCGACATTGTGCCTCCACGCGTGCGAGTGCCGAGCCATATCAACAAAATCGGAGGCCGCGAAGGCGCTTTTTGTTTGATAATCTTCCCGCCGGCGCTAGGTTGCGCCGCCGCGACGACCCCTTCCTATTCGCCAATCAATCAAGCGCCGCGCGCCTGAGGAACTCCTGCATGGTTTTTGACTTCCTGGGCGATAAGAGAAAAGTCGTGATCGCGATGGCGCATATCGGCGCGCTGCCGGGATCGCCGCTTTACGACGCGGACGGAGGCGTCCTGAAGCTGATCGAAGGCGTGCTCAAGGACATCGAGGCTCTGCAAACGGGCGGGGTCGACGCTGTGATGTTCGGGAACGAGAACGACCGGCCCTATGTCCTCAAGGCGCCGCCTGAGGGGATCGCCGGAATGACCGCCGTCGTCCAGGCCGTCACGCCGCACCTCAAGGTTCCCTTCGGGGTCAATTATCTGTGGGACCCTCTCGCCAGCGTCGCCATCGCCGCCGCGACGGGCGCAAGCTTCGTGCGCGAGATCTTCACCGGCCTCTTCGCGTCAGACATGGGGCTTTGGCAGGCGGATTGCGCAGGCGCTCTCCGGCTGCGCCACAGTCTCGGCCGCGACGACATGAAGCTCCTGTTCAACATCAACGCCGAGTTCGCCCATTCGCTCGACGAGCGGCCGATCGCGCTGCGCGCGAAGAGCGCCGTCTTTTCATCGCTTGCGGACGCGATCCTGGTCTCCGGCCCCTTGACTGGAGATCCGGTCGACCGCTCGAACCTCAAGACCGTCCGTGAAGCTGTTCCTGACGTCCCGGTCCTCGCCAACACCGGCGTCACCGTCGACAATGTGCGCGACATCCTCGCCATCTCCGACGGCGTGGTCATCGGCACGCATTTCAAGGTCGACGGAAACACCTGGAACCCGGTCGATGGCGCACGCGTCAAGCGCTTCATGGAGGCCGTGGCGAAGCTGAGGTGAGAGCGCTCAAAAGCAAGATGTCGTACCCGCGAAGGCAAGACTCCAGCACATCTCCCGCAGTCATGTGCGAGTCTGGATATCTTCGCTCGCGAATATGACACCGCGAGCGAGCCGCGACTTCATGCCCTGCGTTCTCGGCCTCGACATCGGCACGACCTCGACCATCGGCATCCTCATCCGGCCGCCGGACGAGACGCTCGCCCTTGCCACCCGCCCTGTCGCCCTGCGCTCAGACCACGTCGGTTGGGCGGAGGAGGATCCCGAGCAATGGTGGAGCAATGTCGGCGAGGTCGTGCGCGAGCTTTTGCGCACGGCCGGAGTCTCCGCAGCCGACATCGCCGCCGTCGGCGTGACGGGAATGCTGCCGGCGCTCGTGTTGCTCGATTCCAGAGATCGCTTGCTGAGGCCCAGCATTCAGCAGAGCGACGCGCGCTGTGGCTTGGAAGTCGAGGAGCTTCGCGCGGAGATCGACGAAAAAATCTTCCTCGCCAAGGCCGGCAATGGAATCAATCAGCAACTCATCGCGGCGAAGCTCCGATGGGTCGAGCGGCACGAGCCCGAGATCTTCGCCCGCATCGGGACCGTGTTCGGCTCCTACGACTACGTTAACTGGCGTCTCACGAGTGAACGTGCGATCGAGCAGAACTGGGCGCTGGAGGCTGGATTCGTTGACCTCGCAACCCACGCGATCGACGATGGGCTGGTCGCGCTTGCGCATATTCCCCGCAGCGCCCTGCCCCGCAAGATCGCCTCGCACGAAATCCTCGGCGCCGTCTCGGATCGGGGCGCAACGGAGAGCGGGCTTCGAGCCGGAACGCCGGTGATCGGCGGCGCCGCTGACCACATCGCCTCCGCGCTCGGTGCGGGAATCGTCAGCGCTGGCGATGTCCTGCTCAAATTCGGTGGCTCAGTCGACATTCTGACCGCGACCGATCACGCAGACCCCGACCCACGCCTGTTTCTCGACTACCATCTGAAGCCCGGCCTCTTCGTCCCCAATGGATGCATGGCGACCGGAGGCTCCGCGCTCAACTGGTTCGTGCGCCAGTTCGCCTCTGGCGAAAAGCAGGCGGCCGACGAGGCCGGCCTCTCGATCCATCAATGGCTCGACCGACTCGCTGAGGCGCGCCCCGCGGGCAGCGCGGGCCTTGTCATCACGCCGTATTTTCTTGGCGAAAAGACACCGATCCACGACGCCAACGCGCGCGCGACGTTCGATGGTCTCACGCTCTCGCACGACATCGGCCATCTTTGGCGCGCCTTGCTCGAGGCCTACGCGTATGCGCTCGCGCATCATGTCGAGGTCATGAACGCAATCGGCTACAAGACCGAGCGCTTCATCGTCTCCGACGGCGGTTCGACGAGCCGTGTCTGGATGCAGATTGTCGCCGATGTCCTTGAGCGCCCGGTTCAGCGGCTCGCCGGACATCCCGGCTCTTGCGTCGGCGCCGCCTGGACCGCCGCGATCGGCGTGGGGCTTGCTTCCGACTGGTCGGCGATCTCCGCCTTCGTGCGCCCCGCCGATCGGATCGAGCCTCGACCCGAGACTGCCAGCATCTACCGCCGCTTCTATCGCCGCTATCGTGACCTCTATCGCCGCCTGGCCGACCGGTCCGAGTTCACTGCATGATGACCCTCTTTCGCGCAGTCGCCTGGGACATTGACGGCACGCTCATCGACAGCGAGCCGCTTCATGAGCGCGGGCTGGCCGCCGCGAGCGCCGCGCTCGGGGTCGACATCAGCGACATCGAGCCCGAGGCGTTTCGCGGCGTCCATGCGATTGACATATGGGAGGCGCTCAAGCCCCGCTTTCCCACTGGCTCATCGTTCAAGACATGGATCGCGGGGATCGAGAGCTATTATGTCGCTCATGTGGGGGAGCTCAAGCCGAACCCGGGCGCGCTCGAGGCGATGTGCAAGTTGGCAGAGCGCGGAATTGCGCAAGCGTGCGTGTCGAATTCCGGGCGCACCATCGTCGACGCCAATATCGAGGCGCTGGGAATTGGCGAGATCATCGCGTTCTCGCTGAGCCTCGATGACGTCTCGTCGGGCAAACCCGATCCCGAGCCCTACCGCGAAGCGGCGCGCCGCTTCGCCCTGCCAGTCACCGAAGTCGTCGCCGTTGAGGACAGCGGCGCGGGCGCCCGTTCAGCGCGCGCGGCGGGGCTTCACGTGGTGGGGTATTCTCCGTTCGGCGAGCCCTTCATCGGCGTCGACCGATCGATCGCGAAGCTGATGGAGATCGTGGCTTTGTTTGAGGCCTGATCCCCTGCGTGGCTCGCGGCTCACCTCCTTTTCAGCGCCGCGATCACAGCATGCGCTTTGGTGACCTCGGCGACGTTCCCCATTGCGTATTCGATAGACGCCTTATGCCAATCGGCGTTCATCGTCGCGCAGCAATCCTCTGGCGTGATGATGACGTAACCCTTGTCGGCGCCGGTGCGCGCGGTGTGTTCGATCGACATGTTGGTCCAGGCGCCGGTGTTGATGATTGTGTCGCGATGGAGCGCTTTGAGAATTGTCTCGAGCCGGGTGCCCTCCCAGGCGCTCATGCGCATTTTCTCGACGACGAAATCGCCGAGGTCGGGCTCGAGCCCTTCGACGGGGGCCGCGCCCCAGGTTCCGCGCACCACCGCCTTGTGCTCGGCAAGCCCCTTGAACAGCGGCGCATTCAACGTGACACCGGGCGCGCCCGGCTCGACGACGAACCAGACATGAATGACGGGAACCCCATGCGCGCGCGCCGCCGCCGCGACGTGGCGAATGTTTTCGACCACGTTCTGCGCTTTCGCGTGCGCGGGCGCGCCGGATGCGGCGAAAGCCCCGCCCTCACTCACCGCGTCGTTCTGCATGTCCTGAATGATGAGGACGGCGCGATGCGGGTCGAAATCAAGCCTCGTCGGCGCCTCCGCAGGCGCTGACGCGCTCATCGCAGCTGGGTGCGCGCGCATGTAAGGCTCGATCCTGGGGCCGACCTTCGTCGTGACCCGATAGACCGAGTGGGTGGCGGTCAAAAACAGGGTGCGCAACTCGGTCCCGCCCCAGGCGAGATTAGCCACGCTCTCCGGAATATGCAGCTTTCCGATCAGTTCGCCCGACGGGTCATAGACCCAGACGCCGCCCGGACCGGTGACCCAGACGTTGCCGCGCTCATCGCATTTCATCCCGTCAGGACCGCCGGTTTGCGACGACGACTCGATTCCGCTTGCGAACAGCCGCTCCCCCGACAGGGAGCCGTCGGGCGCGACGTTGAAAACGCGGATCAGCTTTTTCGCGCTGTCGTTGATGTAGAGCAGCGTCTCGTCCGGAGACAGGCAAAGGCCGTTCGGCTGTTCGAAGAGATCCCGATCGACCACAAGCTGCAGGTCGCCGCTCTCGGGCGCCACGCGATACACGCCCTGAAAACCGAGCTCGCGCGGACGCTCGACGCCAAAGCCGGGCATGCGCCCGTACCAGGGATCGGTGAAGTAGATCGAGCCGTCCGAGCGCACGCAGACGTCGTTCGGGCTGTTGAGCTCCTTCCCCTCGAAATGGCTCGCCAGAATTTCGCGGGTTCCGTCCAACTTCTCGCGGACCAGCAAAGAGGTCGCGTGCTCACAGACGATAAGATTAAGATCGACATCGTAGGTCATGCCGTTGCATTTGTTCGACGGACGCTTGACCTCGATCACGCCGCCGTTGGGATCCCACCGGCGCCGCACGTCGCCCGGCATGTCCGAAAACAACAGGAAGTGGTCGACCGGATGCCAGACCGGTCCTTCGGTGAACACGCAGTCCGTCGCAACCTGGATGGCTGGCGCGTCGAGCTCGATCAGTTCCTCGAACTCCAGCCGCAGAGACGTATGGCTCATTGCTTCTGCTTCCTCCCTAAGACCGCGCCGTGTTCGCTCAGCTTAAATGCGCGCGCGACACGCCGCCGTTACGCGGCGTCGGTTTCGCTCCAGCGCGATCGTAATCTCGGTTGCTCTCGCCGAGAGCGAGTGATTTACCGGAATTGCAAGGCGTTTGGTCTGCGCAGCAAACCCCGACGAGAAAGACACGAAGAGAGGTCTTCTGCAACCCACTCTCTTCCCGCCCCCGTTTCCGGCGCCGCACCGCGGTCTTTCCACGCTAGGCCGCGAAATACCCAGCCGTCCGGATCCGAGTGCGGCTCGGCGATTACTGGCCTTTGACTTCCTTGATGGGCTTCTTAATCCGGGCGACCCGCGCCTTCGCCGCCTTCGATTTGGCCACCGGCGTCCCCGATGGTGGGGACGCCGGCCTGACAGCTTCAGGCAGCGCGGCCCTCAGCCGCTTCGACTCCTCGGCTTCCGCCTGGATGGCAAATTTGATCATTTCAATAGTCTGACACAGAACGCCGCGCCTACCTACCTCGATCGACTTCGGATTCGATCTATTCCCCAACGTTCAGTGCACACCCTGCGTCAGGCCCTGGACGAAATAGCGATTGAGCAGAATCATCATGGCGACGATGGGCAGCGTGGAGAAATGCGCGAGCGCCCCGAGCGTCCCCCACGAAATATCCTTTGTCCCATAGGCGGAGAGGAGTGCGACAGAGATCGTCTTCGTGTCCGCTTTGGTCAGGAACATCGCGTAGAGAAAATCATTCCAGGAGAACATGACGCAGAAAATGGCGCTCGCGATCAGTCCCGGGACCACGGTCGGCAGGGCGATCCGGACGAAGGCGCCGAAATCCGTGCAGCCGTCCGTCCGCGCCGCTTCCTCGATGGAAATCGGCGCCGCGCGAAAGAAGGAGAACATCATCCAGACGACAAAGGCGCTGTTGAGTGCTGTATTGAGAATGATCACCGCCCACCAGGTGCCCAAGAGGCCGATGTCGCGCATCAGAAGATAAAACGGGATCAGGGTCGCGATCGGCGGCACGGTGCGGATGATGAGAAAGAAATAGGCGAGCCAGATTGCGCGCGGGCTTTCGGCGCGCGCCAGCGCATAGCCCGCCGGCGCCCCGATGAGAAGCGATATCACCGTCGATCCGATTGCGATGATGAGGCTCGACTCAAGCAGCGCGCCGAGATGGAAGTAACGAAACACGCTCTCGAAATTGTCGAGCGTCGGCGTGAACAAAAACGTCGGCGGCGAGGCGAAGATATCGCGGGTCGGCTTGTACGCGATCGAGAACAGCCACACGACCGGCGCAAGCGCGACGACAAGGACAATTGAGATCGCCAGACGACGCGCGATCAAAAGCCAACGATCACGATCAGACATGCCGGCTTCTTCCCGGCTTGAGCACAGCGATGAACGCTGCCGCCATGAGGAGGATACAGACGACAATGACCGTGCTGACCGCTGACGCGGCGCCGATGTTGAAAAACTCGAGCCCCTGTTTGACGCCATAGATCATGAGCGTGTTAGTCGCGTCGGCCGGGCCGCCGCTGGTGGTGACGAAAATGATGTCGAACACCCGGAAGGCGTCCATCATCCGAAGGATGAGCGCGAGAAAGGCCGCGGGCAGGAGGAGCGGCAGCACCATGAGCCAGAATCGCTGCGGCCCATTTGCGCCGTCGACCGCGGCGGCTTCGAGAATATCGGTCGGCAGCGTTTTGAGGCCGGCGAGCAGGATCAGCGCCATCAGCGGCGTCCACTCCCAGGCGTCGATTGCGACCAGAGTGGCGAGCGCATATTGCGGATCCGCAAGCAGCCCGCGCGGACTGGACAGACCAAGTTCGGCAAGCGGATAGCCGAGCATCCCATATTCCGGACTCAGCAGCGCTTTGAACACAAGCCCGACCACCAGCGGCGTGACCGTGGCGGGAACGAGCAGGAGACCGAGCGCAACGCGGTTGAACCAATCGTCGCGCCACAGAAGCAGCGCGACCCCAAGGCCGAGGACGAATTCGAGCGTGACCGCGCCGAAGGTGAAGGCGAAGGTGTTGATCAATGCGCGGCGCGCAGTCGGATCGCGCCACAGGCTGAGATAATTGTCGAGGCCGACGAAGTGACGCGAAGCTGGGCGGATCAGATTGTAACTGTCGAAGGAGTACAAAAACCCCTGGACCATCGGCCCGACCGCGACCGCGAGGACATAGATGAGGGCCGGCGCAGCCATCGCAGCCAGAAAGATTTGCCGCCTGCGCACGTAGGACCAACCGCCCGCCCGGGCCACGTCATCGGCGGTCGCGGCGTCGTCACGCGAAGCAACGCTCACGGCGCGCTCGTATCGGCAGGACCCGGCACTCTTTAGGCGCGTTGTCCCAAATTCATTTGAACAACGCCTCCGCTTTGCCCTGAATATCGTCCATCGCGGTCTTCGGATCGGTCTGGCCGACCAGCACCGCGTTGATGGCGCCGCCGATCAGATCCTGCAGTTCCGGATATTGTGGAATGCGCGGGCGGAAGTCGCCGTCGCCATGCTCGAACGAGGTCGCGATCACTGGCAGGAACGGGTATTTGGCGAGCAGTTCTGGATCGGTCATTTCGCTCTTGCGCAGATAGCTGCCGGCGCCGCGCAGGTTGAGCGCCTTGTGAACAGAGGGGCTCGTGACCCATTTGATGAACGCCCAGGCCGCCTCCTGCTTCCTGGGCTCGATGTCCTTGTTGACGCCCAACGCCCAGCCGCCGATGCCATATTCCTGCGGCTGCCCCTTGGCCGAGGGAGTGAGGACGATCCCGGCCTTGCCGGCGATCTTCGACACTTTCGGATTGTCGTAATCGGCGGCGCCGATCGACCAGGTCTGCATGTTGGCGACCGAGCCCTGCCGGAAACTCTCCTCGCGCCCACCCCAGTCGTAATCCGCGGCGCCGGGAGGGGCGGCGTCATCGAACAGCTTTTTGTAGGCGACGACGCTCGCGATATTGGCCGGCGAATTCAGCGTCGGTTTGCCGTCCTTGTCGAGGATCGAGCCGCCGAACTGGCGATTGTACTGCATCCAGTCCTGCGCCACCGCCGGGCCCTTCTGGCCGTTGGCGACGAAACCGTAAGCCTTCCTGCTCTTGTCGGTCAGCTTGATTGCGTCAGCGACGAAATCCTCCATCGTCGCAGGCGGCTTGAGACCAGCGGCTTCGTAGAGGTCCTTGCGATAGGCCAGCACGTTGGCGTAGCCGGCGAACGGGAAGGCGACCTGCTTGCCCTTGTAGCCGCCAAGCGAGGACATGAGGGAGGGATAGATGTCGTCGACCTTGATCTCGCCCGCGTCGCGCTTGATCCAATCGGTGAGGTCTACGGTGTAGCCGGCTTCCGCGAACTGACCGGACCAGACGATGTCGACGGTCGCGAGGTCATAGCCTTTGGTGTGGCCAACATAGTCCGCGGTGATCTTGGTCAGAAGCTCGGGGTAGCTGAGGATATCGACATTGACCTTGGCGCCCGTCTGCGCTTCGAACTCGGGCGCGATCGCCGCCAAAACCGCTGCGAACTGATCGTTCTGCGACGCGAGGTTGAGGGTTACGCCCTCGTAAGGCTTGTCGGCCGCCTGAGCGCTGGTGAGGGCAAGCGATACCAAAACGCCCAGCGCAAGCGCTGACGCCCGACCGATGAACGGTTTCATGCCGGCTTCTCCCCTGATGACGATGAGGACCACGCTAACACCCTGATTTTCGTAAGAGCAATCCAATTGTGCGGCGATCAAACGAACAGACGGCGTTTGCTTCTGATTGAGGGCGCGACCTTGGCGCCGGCGCGCGCCAAGCCTATCCTTCGCGACCCGGCATCCGGGGCCCCCGCCATCGCGCGTCAGCAGCAGGCAAAACCCATGTCCCTGAAAGTCCTTTTCATTGGCGGCACGGGAAACATTTCGCTGCCTTGCGTCGCCGAAGCGGTCGCGGCCGGCCATCGCGTCTCGGTCTTCAATCGGGGCAAGACGTCAGTCGATCTGCCTCCGGGCGTCACCACCATCGCCGGCGACCTCAAGGACAATGCCTATCGCGAGCTCGGGCGAGCCGGCTTCGACGTGGTCTGCCAGTTCATCACCTTCACGCCCGAACAGATGGCGGACGACATTGCAGCTTTCGCCGGCGGGACCGGCCAGTTCATCTTCATCTCATCGGCCTCGGTCTACGAGAAGCCGCCGCGGCGCTATGTGATCACGGAAAAGACGCACGCAATTAATCCCTTCTGGACATACAGCCAGAACAAGATCGCCTGCGAAAATCTTCTCAAGCGCTCGAGCGGGTTGCCCTGGACCATCGTACGGCCGAGCCACACCGTGCGCTCGATGCTGCCGACGATTTTCAACGAGGGCGACGCGGTCGCGCGTCGGATGCTCGCAGGAAAGCCGGTGATCCTCGCCGGCGATGGCGCAACGGTGTGGACGCTTACGCGATGCGCAGATTTCGCCAAGCCATTCGTCAAGCTGTTTGGCGTCAGCCAAGCGCTCGGCGAGGACTTTCACATCACCTCGGATCATGCGTACACGTGGAACGACATCTATGCCACGATCGCCGACGGTCTCGGGGTCAAGGCTGAAATCGTTCATGTGCCGACGGACACGCTCGTCCGGTACAATCCCGAGTGGGAAGGCCCCCTCATGGGCGACAAGACCTGGTCGGCTTTGTTTGACAATTCCAAGGTCAAGCGGGTGGCGGGCGACTTCTCGTGCGAAGAGGACTTGGCGCGCGTGCTCGCCGAGCCGATCGCGAGCGTTCAGGCGCGTCTTTCCGCCGAGGGAACCAACGTCTACGAGTTTGAGCCGCTTCTCGATCGGATCGCACGCGAACAGCGTAAGCTGGGTGCGCTCGCCGGGTAGCGCGCTTCCGCCAGCGGCCTCGTCGTCGTAAGGATTTCATCGCATTGGCGATGAGACCATTGTCCGCCCTCCTGCTCGCGCAGGCTCAGTCCTGGTGAGGATTGCGAGGCGCTTTCCAAGCCGCGGCGGATGCGATAGCAACACGAAGACGCGCATTGGAGGCTCTCATGAGCGCGGCGTCGGCGCGCGCCATCGCTTCACGTCGGAACGCCGCGACGCAGGAAGGCCTCGAGCGGGCCGTCGCCTGGTCGCGACAGTGGAGCGCAGAGTTCCCATTCTGTCTCGCCAACCACCTGCCGATGGTCCTGGTGGCCCTGCATCGCATGGGCGCAAGCGACGACCGCCTGGAAGCCTATTGCCAGATCTACCACAAGCAGAATGGGCTCGTTCCCGTTCCAGAACCGATCGGTGCGATCACGCGTGACAATTGGCGCGCGTTCCTTGGCCAGCGCGAGCGCGAAGGCGACTATCGCCCATTTTTTGCCGGCGAGATCGCGCGTCTCGGGGCGACGCCCGCCGCCCTCCTCTACCTGCCGGAGCTCCTGCCGGGCATGGCGGCAAGCGCCACGCACGCCCTCATGCGCATGGCCTATGCGACGATGACGGACAGCGAACAGGAGACCGGCGTCGCGCTCGCCTATTGGGCCGCGACCTACCTGTCGCTTGGGCGCTCGCGCGGTGCGAAGCCTTCGACCGACGATCCGGCCCAGGTTCTTACATTCATGTCCGGCCCCCCGGCGTTCCGCCATGTCGAGCCCGAGCGCGATCTCCTCTGGCACTTCATGCACGCGGTCGCCGAGAAGCCGGAATTCGGGCCTGTCGTCGATATGCTCGCGACCGGGCCGGAGACCCATGACCGCATCGCTCGCTGCTCGCTGGCGCTCTATGCCGCGACGCTCGACTTCTGCGCCTTGCACGCCGTGACGGGTGCGCACTGGCTGCGCCTCATGGCGCCGCGCACCCCAGACGCGGCGACCCCGTTGCGCTATTTCTGGCAAGCGATCGCTTCACTAGTCCCGAAGATCGGCTTTCCCGTACTCCCGAGCGCGGATGAGCTGGAGGCGTGGCGGCGCGTTCGCCTGCCCGACTGGCCGGAGATTTTTAGCGAGGCGGTCGCGCGCGACGACGAGCACGACCTGAGCCTTGTTTTCTCGGCCGGCGACGAATTCAAGCATTACGGCGACCGACTTTATCAATATGCGGCGGCGAAGCGCCTGAGCCTCGTCTGATGATCCTGGCCAACGCGCGTCTTTCCCAAGGCGGCCCTGCCCAAGGCGCCCTCGTCGACCTCGAAATCGCGGGCGGCGTCATTGCGGCGCTGCACGCCCCCGGAAGCGCCGATCGCCCGGGCGAGCGCATCGATCTCGAGGGCGCCCTCCTCCTGCCGGCGCTTGTCGACGGCCACATCCATCTCGACAAGACGCATTGGGGCGCGCCGCGGCTTCCCCATGTCGAGGGACGCAGCGTGCGCGAGCGGATCGCCGCCGAGCGTGTCGAACGCCATCGCGTCGCGCTGCCGATCGAGGCGCGCGCCTCGGCGCTCATCCGAACGCTGATCGCCAACGGCACGACGCGCGTGCGCAGCCACATCGACATCGACAACGACGTCGGCCTCGCCAATCTCGAAGCCGTGCTGCGTGTGCGCGAGGCCTATCGCGAATGGATCGACATTCAGCTCGTGGCCTTCCCGCAAAGCGGCGTGACGACGGAGACGGGCGCGCCCGAGCTCATGGCGGCGGCGCTCGGCGCCGGCGCGGACCTGGTCGGCGGACTCGATCCCGCCGGTTTCGACGGCGACGCCAAGGGCCAGCTCGACATCGTCTTCGGCCTCGCCCAAAAGTTCGGCAAGGGTATCGACATTCATCTGCACGACGGCGGCGAGACCGGCGCCTCGGAGCTTCGCGACATCGCCGAGCGGACGATCGCCGCAGGCATGCAAGGCCGCGTCGCGGTCAGCCACGCGTTTGCGCTCGGAGGCATCGCGCCAGAGGTGTTCGCAAAGACCGCCGATGCGCTCGCCCGCGCCGGGGTCGCGATCATGACCTCCTGCCCGCCCTCCGCGCCCGTGCCGCCGCCCGCCAAGCTCCGCGCGCACGGGGTCACGGTGTTTGCGGGCTCCGACAACATTCGGGACTGCTGGTCGCCTTACGGCAACGGCGACATGCTCGACAGGGCGGCGATCATCGCCGAGCGGCATGCCCTGTTCACCGACCGCGAGCTTGAAGGGGCTTTCGCGCTGACGACCAGCGAGGCGGACAAGGCGCTCGGCGCGCCCAGCCGAGAGCTTCGCGCCGGCGCGGTCGCCAATCTGGTTGCAGTGGCAGCCCCAAGCCTCGCCGATGCGATCGTCGATCGCCCGGTCCGCACTTTGGTCCTGCGAGCGGGACGGATCGCCGCCGAGCACGGCGTGCCCTCCCACCCGCTCCGGGACGTGGTGGTCGGCTGATCGACGGCGGCGCATTGGGCTATC
This sequence comes from uncultured Alphaproteobacteria bacterium, assembly GCA_963717215.1. Taxonomy (GTDB): domain Bacteria; phylum Pseudomonadota; class Alphaproteobacteria; order Rhizobiales; family Beijerinckiaceae; genus Roseiarcus. The sequence goes on along the minus strand of CAVQVS010000014.1, from coordinate 13,056 downwards.
TCGATACCCCGTCCGAGTTCCCTGGTCAGTGGCTTACCGGTCGGCAAACGAGCACCGCGGCGGCGCGCGCTTCCTTCTGCACGATTTGCGGCGTTCGTTCGGCGCTGACGCAATAGAGGCTGAGCCACAGCACAACGATGGCGCCCAATGCGACAGCCACGGGGATCAGGCTCCGATCATGGGGCAGATAGGCGCGGTAGAACGCCGCATGTTTGTCGATGCCATCCATCATGGCCTCCATCACGATCCGGTCCATCTCCCCGCCGATATGGTCTCCTTCTGAAGACGCCTCTCAGGCGGGATGAGCTTTAACCATGCCGCCAGATCCTGTGCTGTGACGTGCGTCACAGTGTGATCTCAGCGGCAAGCAAGAACGCCAGTCCCTGCGAACACAAGGCTTTTTCAATGTGAGGGCGACGTGAGCCGGCGCCGGCGCTAAGGCTCGGAGTTACTGGCCGGATTCATCTTGCCGACGCCGAAACCAGCCGCGCGCGAGCTCAGCGGCGAGCCTCTTTTCGGCGTCCGCCCGCTGCGCTTGTTCAACGGCCAGATCGGCGGTCATCTGATCGACCCTGGCCGACATCCGGTCGGCCAGCGTCCGTTCGACGGCGAGATCCGACGCATGCCGCGCCTCGCGCGCGGCGAATTCGACCGCCTGCTTTTCGGCGCGCTGCTCGGCGGCCGTGAGCTGCCTCTTGAGCGTATCGACGTGGGCTTCGAGCGCTCGGATGACCTGATTCGCCAGCGCTCGTTCATCCGGGCTCCGAAGGCCATGAGCGCGGCCATCAACCCGAGCGGCGTCGTTCCAACCCTCCGGTGGCCGAATCCGCGTTCGCTTGTCGTTACCGAGCGTCTTTTGCCAACGGCCACGTTTCGCCCGCTGGCGAACCGCCTCGGTCGACACGCTCAGCAGTTCGGCGGCCTGCCTGTAGGTGAACCAGTCGCCCGTCAAATTGTCCCCGTCGGTTAGACGTCGGACCGCGCCCGTCAGCTTGGGGCGCGGCAAGGACTTTAATTCATTTCGGCCTCATCGCTCAAGAGTAAGAGAATACGTAACTCAGTCGTCGCGCAGCAACCCTTCGAATGATCGCGATCATACTGGTGTTTTATTTCACTCAACTCTTGGGCGCATCAGCAATGCCAGCGGCGCTCGGGGAAACGTCTATGAGACCGATGAATCGATGCAAATAACGATCTCGGTCTCACCCGATCGGACAAGGGAACCTTTCGGTAACCCTAACGTTAGGAGGAGCAGCGTGATTCTCGTGCGTCCCTTTGACCGATCACAGGAGCACCTCCTATGTCACGAGCGCCCCTCGTTCTTTCGGCCGCCGCAATATTCTGCGCCTCATCTTTTCTCGCGCTCGCCGATGAAGGACTGGCCATCTCGGGCGCGGCAGACCGCAGCGAGGCCGCTGCGGTGCAAAAGTCCGCGGCTAAGAAGCATGAACATGACTATGGGCTTTATCGCCATTATCGCGGTTACGACGAGAGGCCGTCGGCGATGATCGCTTCCCCCAACCCGGTCTGACGGTCTAGAGTCCCTTCGCCTTCCCGTTTCGTCGGGTCGTGCGGTCGGCGAGTAGAATGCCGCATTACGCCAATGGTCTGACTTGATCAGCGAGGGGCGGAAGCTTCGCTGTTTCCTCTCGGTGCTATTCATCGGCCTCTTGGCTCCGTTCGGAGTGGCCGCGGCAGACCGAAAGTGGCCGTGGAGCGACGCCTCCTTCCCTCCCGCACGGCGGGCCCAAATGGCGCTCGATCAAATGAACGAGCAGGAGAAGTTGTCGCTGGTCCATGGCATGATCGCGGCGCCATGGGACGACAAGCCCAAGCCGGGTGGATCGATCGGCTCGGCGGGTTATGTGCCGGGCATACCGCGCGTCGGCATTCCCGCACTGCAGGAGACTGACGGGGAACTTGGGGTCGCCAACCCTGGAGATGTCCGGCCCGGCGACACCGCGACTGCGATGCCATCGGATCTCGCTCTTGCCTCCACCTGGGATTCAGCGCTCGCGCGACTTCAGGGCCTCACTGTCGGCGCTGAAGCCCATGCCAAGGGGTTTAATGTTCTCCTCGGAGGCGCGGCGACTCTCATTCGTGACCCGCGAGGCGGTCGCAATTTTGAATATTTCTCCGAGGACCCGCTGCTCACCGGCCTCATGGCTGGCAGCGTGATCGAAGGGGTGCAAACCAGCCATATCATCTCGACGATCAAGCATTTCGCGCTCAATGCGCAGGAAACCGATCGTGTCGTCCTTGACGCGCGGATCGACCCGGCGGCGGCGCGCGAATCCGACCTGTTCGCCTTCGAGATCGCCATCGAGCGCGGCCGGCCTGGCAGCGTGATGTGCGCCTATAACCAGGTCAACGGACTCTATTCCTGTGAGAACGACTGGCTCCTCGACAAGGTGCTGAAGAGGGACTGGGCCTACCCCTATTTTGTGATGTCAGACTGGGGCGCGGTCCACTCGGCGCCTCGCTCGGCCCTCGCCGGCCTCGATCAAGAATCCGGAGAGCAGCTCGATACGCAAGATTTTTTCGCGGACGGACTTCTTCAGGCGATCGCTGACGGCAAAGTCCCTCAAGCCAGGCTGGATGACATGGCGCGGCGTATCTTGACGTCGATCTTCGCGCATGGACTTTCGGACGAGACCGGCGCCCTTCCCCCCGTCGACCTCGCTGCGAGCGATCACGCCGCGCTCGCCATCGCGCGCGAAGGGATGGTTCTCTTGAGGAACCAAGGCCTTCTCCCGCTCCCGGCCGACACACGCCGCCTCGTCGTCATTGGGGCTCACGCGGACCGCGGCGTGCCCTCGGGTGGAGGCTCATCGCAAGTCATGCCCCGCGGAGGAATTGCGCTGAAAGAGCAGGTCGGCGAGAATCAGGCGGTGGTCTTCGACCCGGGCTCGCCGCTCGAAGCAATCCGCCTTCAGTTTCCGCACGCCCGCGTTGACTTCGACGATGGGTCAGTCCCCGAACGAGCCGCGGAGGCGGCGGCTAACGCCGATGCGGTCGTGCTTTTCGTTGATCAATGGATGACCGAAGGCGCCGACGCCCAAAGCCTGAAGCTGCCCGGGGCACAAGACAGTCTTGTCGATGCTGTGACGCGCGCCAATCCCCGCACGGCCGTCGTCCTCGAAACTGGCGGCCCGGTGCTCATGCCCTGGCTCGAAAAGACAGGCGCTGTTCTCGAAGCCTGGTATCCGGGGCAGAAGGGCGGCGAGGCGATCGCCGAAATCCTCTCCGGCGCCGCCAACCCCTCAGGGCGCCTTCCGGTCACCTTCCCGATCAGCGAACATCAATTGCCTCATCCGAAAATTCAGGGCGATCCTCTCGGCGCGCCCATCGGCCCCGTTGGCCGGGGCGGACGCTACGGCGCGATGTACGCCGCCACGTATAATGAAGGCGCCGCTGTCGGATATAAGTGGTTCTTCAAGCGTGGCGAACAGCCATTGTTTCCGTTCGGCTTCGGGCTTTCGTACAGCACATTCGCCTTGAGCGATCTCGCCGTGAACGTCACCGGCCGCACGGTCACGGCCAGGGCGACTGTGCGAAATTCGGGTGATCGCGCCGGAACGGCGGTTCCACAGTTCTATCTGACTGGACCGGGCGGCGCGAACATCCGGCTGCGTCTTGTCGGATGGGATCGTGTCGAACTCAGGCCGGGCGAACAGCGGCAGGTCGCCGTCTCGATCGACCCGCGCCTGCTTGCGACGTTCGACGAGAGCGCCGGCAGTTGGCGCATCCGAGCCGGCGCCTATGAGCTAAGCGTTGGTTTCGACTCGAAGCGCCGGGGGTCGAACGCAACCTTCGAGCTTCAGCCGGCGACCTTGCCGCCCTGAGGAAAGCCGACCTTCTCGTTCTCGCCGAGATGGTCCATCCGCTGCCCAGAGGCGATCGCTGCGACCAGTTTGACGGCGGTAATAACCATTCCGGACCCTTCCCAGAACTCGGCGCTCTCAGGCGTGACGCGAAGAATTCTTATGCGCGGGTCGTTCTGGTCGGACCAGAAGGCCTTGTCATAAACCGACCAGTATTTCTTGACCCGCGCTCGATCGTCGATCATTTCCGCGTGGCCTGAAATCGACACGTACTTTTGCCGCTTGTTGTCGGATAGAGCGAGGCAAACCGACTGGTTGCGGCGAATTTCTGCGGCTTTTGGCGTGTCGGCGTCGGTCAAGAAAAAGATTGCGCCTTCGTCTCGGGCCGGGCGAACCGCCATCGGCCGAGCGCGCATGTTTTGGCCCTGTCCTTCATGCGTGACGACCATCGCAATAGGAATGTCCTCGATCAGCTTCCAGACGTGATCGATATCCGCTGCTTTATCAGCCATGGCCGTTCTTCTTCTGATTGTTCAAGTTCGGGCGGGACGGAGCAGGCTCCGCCCCGCCCGAGTTCGCCGCCTAGCTTCTGCTCGCCGTCCACTGGCCCTCATACTTGAACTCGGGAGCCGACTTGAGCTGATCCTTGGTGGCGTTCATCGTCGCCTTCCAGACCTTGTTCTGCGCGTCGTAATTCACCATCAGCGCATCCGGATTGACCGCGACATAATGCGTGCCCATGCCGAGGAAGCCGCCAACGGATAGAATGTATCCCGTCACCCTCTTCGACGCGTCAAACGCAACGTCCTGAACCTTGCCGATGTCGTTGTTCTGGCTGTTGTAGATATCGAGCCCAACGACGTTCGAGGTTAGCATGTCGCCGCTTTGCACCTGGATGAAGCTCGGTCCATCCTTCGGCACCGGTTGAGTTGCGGTTTCAGTCTTATTCGCCGGAGCCATCGCAGCCGGATCGGTCTTCATCGCCGGCGCCGGGGTCGTCGTCATCTTGTCGGCGGTTGCGCCGGTCTGTGGATTGTCTTTCGTTATCGTTGCCTGCGCCATTGCGCTGACGCTGCCGAGGACGGTGATCGCCGCGGCGGCGAGAAGAGCTTTATGCATGAGATGCCTCCTAGAGTTTGACTGCGTGTAAAACCTCAGTCGACCCAGGAAGTTCCGCAATTTGTGGCGATTGCGCTCAAGCTCAGCCCGGTTTCCTCGTGCGCCGCGCTCGCTCATGAACGCGCGTCGCATTGCTGCAACTATGGGCTTAAGGCGTCGGTCCAACGACTCCGCCGCTCAGGGCTCCGGCGAGCCAGAGCACAATGAGAATAACGAGAACCAACCCAAGAACGCCGCCGAGCCCAGCTCCGCCGTAGCGGCCATGAGCGTAATATCCGCCGCCGCCGCCGAGCAGCACGATGATAAGAATGATCAGCAAAATCGTCATCATGATTGGATTCCTTTTTTTGAACTGACGATTAAGCGGCGAGTGAGGCGGGTTGCTGCACTTCCTGTGGCACCATGGTTTCCTTGATTTCTTCGGTCACCACGGTGAAGCGCGTAAGCCAGTGAGAGCCGAAAGAGGCGATCATCGGAATGTCGGCGGCGTCGCGTCCGCGCGCGATCAGGATGCGACCGATCCTTGGTTGATTGTGGCGCGCATCAAAGGTGAACCATCGGCCGCCGAGAAAGACTTCGAACCACGCGTTGAAATCCATCGGCGACGGGTCCGGGGGAACGCCAATGTCGCCGAGATAACCGTTACAATAGCGCGCTGGAATGTTGAGGCAACGGCACAAGGCGATCGCCAAATGGGTGAAGTCGCGGCATACGCCGACGCCCTCGGCCAGCGCGTCGTTGGCGGTGCGCGTGGGCCGGGCTTCAGGGTAGCTGAACCGGAGGCGCCCGTGAACGAAGTCGCAGATCGCCTGCACCCGCGCCCACCCGCCATTGATGCCGCCAAAGTTCGCCCAGGCGAAATCCGAGAGAAGCTCGGTCTCGCAATATCGGCTTGGCCGCAGGAACGGCAGCGCATCGGGCGGAAGGTCCGACACGGGAACCCATTCCGCAGAGGGGTCGACGGCGTCCGTGCTTCCATCGCAACGAAACACGCCGTCAAGATGCAGGGACGTTTCGCCCGCTGACGCGGTCAATCTTCTGACAACGTTTCCGTGGTCGTCGACAAAGCGCTCGGCCGGCATGTCGGGAGACAGTTCGAGCGCCGACTCCTGGACAACGGCGGAGCGGATCTCCGAGTGCACGTCCATCATGGTCAGGATCGTCGTCGTCGGCTGCCCGACGTTGAGCGCTATGTCGAACCCGTAGCGAATATGCATTTTTAGTTTTCCCAAGCGCGAGACGGCGTGGAACGCCCTTAATCTTCAATCGATCAGTCGATTATTTGTTCCGTCCGCTTACCTTTAAGGTGAACGGATCGTCTTACTGCTGATCCTTGGCGCTAACAGCCGCGAGCACCGATCCGGCGTCGGCCGGTTCTGACATTTGCCGCGCCTGCGGGTCATCCCGATCCTGAACATGGGGACTGTCGCGGCGCAATTCCTCCAAAAGCTGGATAACCTTGGCGATTTTGTGTTCGGTCAGGATCGCGAGCTCCAACGTCAGCGTGTCCCGATGCGCGTTCAGTTCGTCTTCGTGCTTTTGGGCGACGAGGACAAGCATGACAACAAAAAGCGCAAATACACTCGCCGCCGCCTCCAGCGAAGGAAAAGGCGGCGGATCGACAACCGCCAATCCCAGCTTCGCCGCGATCAGATTCTCGGCAATCCACGCCAGGACGATGAAGCCCACCAAGGCCGTAAACCACGGCCGGCCCATCACGGCTGCAACGCGATTTACCGCGCGTTGGGGGCTCGTCGTCCTGCCATGATGGTCGGAATGAAGCTGCGTGACCGAACGCACGGCTTTGTCGACATGGTCCGGAAGGTCGCCGTCCGGAGAATCGTCTGTCATCCAGGGCTCGGGAACGAGGAAGGGCCGGTGAGACCCGGTATGAACCTCACCGGTTACGCAATCGCGTCAAGTCTTACTTGTGCGCCTGGCTCTTGCCGTGGGCCGCCTCAGAATGGTCGCGCGCGGTCTTTGAGTGGCTCTGCGCTTTCGACGATTCTTCGTGACCCTTGGCGTGTTCTCCCTTGCCGTGATGTTCGGCAGCAGTCCTATGGCTCTTCGCGGCGTTTTCGTGATGCTCCGCCGCCTTGGTATGAGCTTCCTTAGGCATCCTAGTTATCCTTGGTTCGAGTAGCGATGCCTACTGAACGCAGTGATCGCGGCATCGTTCCGCCGCAATGGCGGAGCTCCGGGGCGGTCACGTTCTCCGCCGAGGGCATGCCCGTCTCATTGGAACATCGGCGCCGGCAACGCGTTGCCGGCCGGTAACCCGCGCGGCGCGAAGGGGACTTGATGCTTGGCTGGGCGATAGCTTTTCTTGTCGTCGTGGCTTTGATCGCAGGCGCGCTCGGCTCCGGCGTCCTGGCAGGCACGGCGTTCGCCGCCGCAAGGATCCTGTTCGTGCTGGCCTTGCTTGCCTTCTTTGTTTCCGCCGTCGTGGAGGTCACCCGGCGCGGGGCGCCGTAATGTATGGCGGCGCGGGCCTCGGTTGGTGGGGTAGAAAATTAACCAAGTTTGGCGCCATTCAGGGAACAAAATGGCGGGGTGTCGGTTTGTAGGCGCTGGGGATTGCTGATTATGAATGCTGCGCGCGTGAGTAAATTTGAAAAACCGGGCCCTGCGCCCGATGTGCCGGCCGAGGCCGGCACCGAGGCCGTCAAAGCGATCGGGCGCGCGCTCGAAGCGCATTATGCGGACCTGATTCAGGCGCCCCTGCCTGACAAGTTCCTGCAATTGCTGTCGCGTCTCGAGGATAACAAGAGCGAAGCGAAGGCACAGGGGAAAAGCGATGCCGTCGACTAGCTTCAAGGATGAGCTGCTGTCGGAAACGAGAAATTTGCGCGCCTTCGCGATTTCTCTGTCCGGCTCGGTTTCGCTCGCCGACGACCTCGTTCAGGAATCCCTCCTGCGGGCCTGGAGCAATTCAGAGAAGTTCCAGCCCGGCACGAGCCTGAGGGCCTGGCTGTTCACCATCCTCCGCAACATCTACTATTCGAACTACCGAAAACGCTCCCGCGAGGTCCAGGACAGCGATGGCCTGTACGCGCGCCGTCTCACCGTTCCTGGCGACCAGGAAAGCCATCTGGACCTCGAAGATTTTCGTAATGCTTTGACGAAGCTGCCTGCCGAGCAGCGCGAAGTTTTGACGCTGATCGGGGCGAGCGGCCTCTCTTATGAGGAGGCGGCGGTGGTGTGCCAGGTTGGTATCGGCACAATCAAGAGCCGCCTCAGTCGCGCTCGCGCCAAGCTGGTTGAGCTTTTGGAGCTGGACATCGCACCTCACCCTCCCGCCGAGCGCAAGGTCCGGCGCGCGGGCTAGCGCCGCCCTCGCTTCCGCGCAGGTTTGCGATCCATCGCGCCTCTTATCGCTGAGGCCAACGTTTTGGGAGAGGCTGGCTTCTCGACGATTGGAAAGTCTCTCCATTCCATCAAGCTCGGTTCGCTGCGCGGCATTCCTGTGTGAAGAATGAAAGGCACGTTTCGGCGCGCCAGATACACGCGCAAGCGGTGTCACCGAATGCGAGCCGAGACTGAAATCAAGAACCGCCACCTCGAAATCGCCAGCGTCAGCGCGCGTCATCGCCTCATCGAGCGTATGACAGACATCGACGACCACGGCGCCCAGACCGATGAGCATGTCCTCGACGGCCATCGCGAGAAGCAAATCGTCTTCGACCAGCAGCATCGTGACGCCGCGCAACGGATGATTGTCGTTTGTCGAATGAAGCATCGTCTTTCCCATCGCGGCTGACGTCATACTGACGAGAAGATCATTGTCGGGTCCAACGGCAGCTGGGCGCGCATGTTCCGCTGCGAGATGACGCTGGGTTAACAGGCCTACTCACATCTTAAGGCGCGACCCGCACGGCAATGGATCAGCGCCTCTGCGGGTCTTTGACCTCCGAGTTATCATTGGGGCGTGATTCTTCGGCCTTGCCGCCTTAATCTCGTCCTGTCTGCGTTGCCGACAGGAACGAGTTTTCATGACCTTCCTCCCCTCGAAAATTCCCCTCATCCAGGCGCCGATGGCGAACGCGCAGGGTCCCGAACTGGCAATCGCCGTCTGTCGGGCAGGCGGGCTTGGCTCATTGCCGGCGGCGATGCTCACGCCCGACCGCCTGCGCGAACAGATCGCGAAGATCAGGGAGGCGACGAGCGCGCCTTTTAACGTGAACTTCTTTTGCCACGCCGAGCCCGCGCCTGATCCGGCGATCGAGGCGCGCTGGCGCAAACGGCTCGCGCCCTACTACGCCAAAGCCGGAATCGATTCCTCTGCCCTTCCCGCGGGACCGGTCCGCGCGCCCTTCGACGCCCGCTTATGCGCTGTGATTGAAGAGACGCGGCCATCGGTCGTGAGCTTTCATTTCGGCTTGCCGTCCGCTGAGTTGCTTTCCCGCGTCAAAGCGGCCGGCGCGCTCATTCTGTCTTCCGCCACGACCGTCGCCGAGGCGCGCTGGCTCGAGGAGCGGGGAGCCGATGCGATCGTTGCCCAGGGCCGCGAGGCAGGCGGGCATCGCGGTATGTTTCTGTCCGACGACATCGACGCGCAACCGGGGCTGATTGCGCTCCTGCCGCAAGTGCGCGACGCCGTGCGCTTGCCGGTCGTGGCGGCTGGAGGGATCAGCGACGGCCGCGGAATTGCGGCGGCCTTCGCGCTCGGCGCCGACGCGGTCCAGATCGGCACCGCTTATCTTCGCACGCCGGAGGCGACGATTTCGCCGATGCATCGCGCCGCGCTCGCAAGCGCCAGAGACGACGCAACGCGACTCACGAACGTGTTCACCGGCCGGCCCGCCCGTGGCCTCGTCAATCGGTTCGTGGCCGAGGTCGGGCCGATGTGCGCGGACGCGCCCCAGTTCCCCCTGGCGGCGGGCGCCGCGGCTCCGCTGCGCGCTGCGGCCGAAAAACTCGGCAGCGCCGACTTTTCCCCGCTCTGGGCCGGCGAGGCCGCGGCGCTCGCCCGCGACGAGGGCGCCGAGGCGCTGACGCGCCGGCTATGGGCGGAGGGACAGGCGGTCATGACGGCGCTGAGCGGCCGGAGGAAGGACTAACAGGGCCGAGAGAACGAAAGGAGCGAAGAAGACAGCTTCGCAATTGCTTGTCCTCTACTAAGGCGCCCCGTTGACATCAATGTGTGATCCCAATCACAGCCTAGCGTCGAAAAATGAGTTAGCGAACCCTTTTGGGGTTGAAGGGTGGGACAGATCCTTAGACGTGTCATTGAGAGGCTCATCCGGGGATATTGGCTGATTTCCGCTACCGTGGAGGTCCGCGATGCTTAATTTTCATTTTTCGCAAGACGCGACGCAATTCATTACGCAGGTAGGCGAATACAGCGAGTGGATACTCTTGTCGTCGCTACTGCTCGTCGTCGCATGGGTCCGATTCAATTCACCCCCGAGCAACAGGTCGGGTACAACATTCGCGTTGTTCTTCTTTGGTGTGATCTTTTATTACGCTTTGATCGTGGCGCTTTGGCTGCTGCTCACGATTGCAATCAGCCAGGGAAGTATAGGTCTCAGCTACTTGCCCGGGATCCAGTTCAAGCTGAGCAGTGCAGGCGTCGATCAATACAAAGCGGCCTTTTTTGCCGTGCTTTTTATTGTTGTCGCCTCACAATTTCCGGCGGTCAATCGAATTGACGAAGGGGCTCGAGCGTTCTGCACAAGCCTGGCGGCGATACCCCGCGAAGCTGACCGCATTGCGGTCGAACTCGCGCAAACCGCCTTCATGCCCCGGAGTGAGCAGCTTCGAGATCAAGTCACGAAGTTTATCTCCGAGAATGTCGGCGCCAAAGCCGTCAAATTCGCTGGGAACTCTACGCTCGAAGCGCGATTCACCAGAACCGTCGGATTGTACAACCTGTTCATCGCTCCGAAGAACAGCGGGACTCAACTGGCGTTCCCGGCTGGCCCTCACGCGCGATCGGCTTATGCCGCGATCATGCAACTCGGCGAGTCCGTGGCCGCTCGGGCCGAGGAACGCTTTGAAGAATTGATTCAAGCTGGACTTGCCTATTTCACCTCGGAGGCGCCGACCAAGATGGCCAAGGATGCGCTCAGCCGGGCCATCGCCGATAAGTCCAATCTGGTTTGCGCCCTGATCGCGAGGTACGTCCTCTACTGCGATAGGACCGCGCTGGGCCGACGCCAGAGGCTATCGAACATGGGGTTTGACCGATCCCACCCGATGCCCAGTTTCGGGCTCGATAAATGGGCAATGACGATCGTCGCGGTCATCCTGATGAGCGTTTTGGTCATGACTATGACGGGAGCCAAGGCCGTCGACAGCGGCAAAATCCTGATGATCGCAATCACCTTTTCGATCACCATCGGGTTCGCCGTCATGGGCGCGGTCGTGGTCGCCCAACGCTTTATCGAGCGGCGAGAAAATGACGGCCCAGCCTTTCCGCCTTTTGCCGAATTGATCCTTGCTGGACTTATCGTGGCGGGGCTGTCGCTCGTTACGCGTCTCGCAATACCCTTGCTGCCCGCCGTCATTCAGGGCGACAGTTCGGGTGTGCAGGCCGCAATCACGCAGTTCAGCGAGCGGTGGCCCGCGATCATCGTGCCTTTCACCTGCACGATCTCCCTGGGCCTTCTCTGTTCCTATCTCGGATCTCTGAAATGGAGCCTGTGGCAGGTCTCGGTCGTTGCGGCGATCGCGAATGGTTGCGCCTGTATGGCGGGGGGCGCCGTCCTCGCCTCGCTGCTGTCTCACTCTGTGCTAGCGCAAATTTATGAGCGTCCAGACCACGCCAAGCCGCTTATCATCGTCAGCACCGGCCTGATCGGCGCAGCGATCGGCGCCATGGTCCTCGCCGCGTTCCGGCAATCCGAGCGGGTCCGGAAGGATGTCGCGGAGTCTGTCGTCAACACCCCGCATCCCTCCGGCTCAGATCGCGCCCCCGGCCCGTTTGGCAAAGTCGAACTGCCACCTTGCTCAGATGCGGCACAAAACCTGGGAGGTTATCGGCGCGAAAACGTGAAGGCGTTGGAAGGCAGATACCTATGTCTCAGGCCAGCGTTTTCCGTGCGCAGTGATATCGCCGCCTATGTCGTGACATTGCACTGGGAAGCCTCGGAATCATGCCTGATTTTTGAAGAACACGGCCGTGTCGACGCCGGGTACACACAACGAGGACGTGTGTATATTCCGGACGGGAAGCCATATATGAGCTTGTTGACAGTCGAGGGCGGCGCGATCCGACTGATCATGATTTCCCGGCCGGAGGGAGGCAGATCTGCTCGCGGGTTGATAACAACGCTATCCAATCCGAGCGGCGTTCAATTCACTCCGGTCAGCGCCCCCCTGGTGCTGAAGCGTCTGGCGAGCGAGACGGACACGCCACAACTTGGCTTCATTAAACCCCACTCTGAAGACTACGCCTCCTATTCGCGAGAGCTAGAAGCCGTCATGCCTGACTATGCCTATTTCACCATCCCGTCGGGCAGTCCCGGTCTTGCGGAAACGCGCATAATCAAGGCCGCCGACGAAGTGCGCTTGTCAATTGTGCGGTGAGGCTGCAACGATCCCTGGCTGACGATTCGGGGAGAGATCGGGCTCTGGCGACAATTCCTTGCAGAAAAACAGAAAGCCGCTTAAGCTCGCCCCATGAGCAATCATGCCTTCCCCGTGGCGTCGCGCGCAGATTTGGCGTGTCGAACAGCCAGGAAGCGCCGAGAAAAATTTTCTATCGAAAATCCCGTGTAACCCATTGATAAGTCTCGTTTCTGACGAGAAAATCCAAGGAAATCCAAGGAAATCCAACGTTCAAAATCCGGGGTTTTCGTAGGGAAACAGTGACCGGCCAAGGAAAACCAAACTGGGCTTTCCGTCACTCCGCCGCGGTGGCGTGCTCCCGCTTTGGCGCGCCGTGGGTGTCGGAGATCTTGTCGGCGTAGCCGGCGACGAAGTCGTGGTCGTGGTCGACCTCGGTCGCGGGCTTCAGCGCCTCGTCCATGTAAGAAGCGCCGTCCTTGTCGGCCTGCACGCGGCACGGATCGCCCGGTAGCGCAACGCGAGCGCAGCCCACTTACCGGCGACCGACAGAAAATCCCACGCGCGCCACGGATAAAAGATCACCGGGTTGACAATCGGGAGT
>CAVQVS010000013.1:0-371265 GCA_963717215.1 uncultured Alphaproteobacteria bacterium | reverse complement strand
GCGGCTGGACGTGGAACTCGATATTGGCGGTCGCGTAGTCGCGCGAGGACTTGGCGAACAGTCCGAGTTGCGAGGGCGCCATCGTCAACGGCCCGCGACGGCGGAAGCCATAGTCGAGCCCCATTATCGCTCGTTTGACCCGCGACTGGTAGTCGACATTGAGCGTGCGTGCGCCAGTGACGCCGAAGATGGCCCTCAGCTGCAGATGGTCCTGTAGATTTTCCCCGACTCCCGGGAGAGCGTGGACGACCGACGCGCCGATAGTCATGAGACGATCAGGGTCCCCCACGCCCGAAAGTTCCAACAGCTGGGGCGAGCCTATCGCGCCCGCGGCCAAAATGATTTCTCGCGCTGCCCGCGCCTCGTGGCTGACGTCGTGCTGAAGGTAGCGCAAGCCCGTCGCGCGGCGTCCGTCGAACAGGATGCGCTCCACATGCGCGCCGGTCGCGAGATGCAGGTTCGGCCGCTTGAGGATCGGCTTCAAAAACGCCGTCGCCGCGCTCCAGCGCCGGCCGCGGCGCTGATTGACCTCGAAATAGCCGGAGCCCTCGTTGTCGCCCTGATTGAAGTCGGCGATCTTCGGAATGCCGATTTCGACGCCGGCCTCGCGCACCGCGTCGAGGATCGGCCAGGAGACGCGCGGCCGCTCGACCCGCCACTCGCCGCCCGACCCATGCAGCTCGCTCGTGCCCCCGTGATGGTCCTCCTGGCGGAGGAAATAGGGCAGCACGTCGTCCCAGCCCCAGCCGGCAAGGCCAAGCTGGCGCCAGCCGTCATAGTCGGCCGCCTGGCCGCGCATATAGATCATGGCGTTGATGGCCGAGGAGCCGCCGACCACCCGGCCGCGCGGATAGGCGATCGAGCGGCCGCCCAGATTCGGCTCCGGCGCGGTCTTGAACATCCAGTCGGCGCGCGGATTGCCGATCGCGTAGAGATAGCCGACGGGAATATGGAACCAGATCCAGTTGTCGCGGCCGCCAGCCTCGACGACGAGCACGCGATTGCGGGGATCGCGGCTCAGCCGATTGGCGAGCACGCAGCCGGCCGAGCCCGGCGCCGACGACGATGAAATCGTAGGTCTCGGCGCTCATGCCGCGACCGCCCAGCAGGCGACGTCGCGCCCCTGCTTCCGCTCGAGCGGCGGCTTCTCGACGCGGCAGCGATCGAAGGCGAGCGGGCAGCGCGGATGGAACGCGCAGCCCGGCGGCGGCGCGAAGGGCGACGGCGGCTCGCCGGAAAGCAGGATGCGCTGGCGCTTGGCGGTCGGGTCGGCGACCGGCGTCGCGGACAGGAGCGCCTGCGTGTAGGGATGCTGCGGGCGGTCGAAGATCGCGGCGCGCTCGCCGAGCTCGACCGCATTGCCGAGGTAGATCACCATCACCTCGTCGGCGATATGGCGCACGACCGAAAGATCGTGCGAGACGAACACATAGGCGAGCGCGAATTCCTCCTGCAAGCTGGCGAGCAGGTTGAGCGCCTGGGCGCGGATCGAAACATCGAGCGCCGACACCGGCTCGTCGAGCACCAGGATCTTCGGCTTCAGCATGAGCGCGCGGGCGATGGCGATGCGCTGGCGCTGGCCGCCCGAGAACATGTGCGGGTAGCGATGATAAGTTTCGGGCCTTAAGCCCACCTTGGCCATGATCGACAGAGCCTCGGCCTTGCGCTCGGCGGCGCTTGAGGCGCGTGTTGACGAGCAGCGGCTCCTCGAGCGCCTTGCCGATCGTCTGGCGCGGGTTGAGCGACCCGTAGGGGTTCTGGAACACGATCTGGATTTCCCGCCTGAGGCGCGCGCGCGTCGCCGCGCTCGCCTGCGCGACGTCCTCGCCGTCGATCAGGAGCGCGCCCGCGGTCGGATCTTCGATCAAGGTGAGGAGCCGCGCCAACGTCGATTTGCCGGAGCCGGATTCGCCGACCACCGCCAGCGTGCGCCCGGCCTGAAGCGAGAAGGACACGCCCGAAAGCGCCTTGATCGTCGCGCGCGAGCGGAAGGCGCCGCGCGAGACGGAGTAATCCCGTGTCAGGCTCCTGGCCTCGAGGATGGCGGTCACTGAGGCGACCTCTTGCAGCGCAAGCGCGCGCTGGAATCCCGGCGACCAACGGCGTCAGACAGCGCGCGCGGCCAAGCGCGGGCTCAGCCGGCGGCGGCTCGGCATCGCGGCAGGCGTCGAAAACAAAGGCGCAGCGCGGCGAGAACACGCAGCCGCGCGGGCGGTCGAACGGCCCGGGCACGACGCCCGGAATGGCCGGCAGGCGCCGCCCGTTCGCCCGCTCCGGCAACGCCGCCAGAAGCGCTGCGGTATAGGGATGATGCGGATCGGCGAACAGCGCGCGCGTGCCGTTCGTCTCCATCTGCCTGGCCGGCATATTGGACAATGACGCGGTCAGCGGTTTCGGCGACCACGCCCATGTCGTGGGTGATGAGCACGAGCCCCATGCCGTTGTCGCGGCGCTCGCGCATCAGAAGATCGAGGATTTGCGCCTGGATGGTGACATCGAGCGCGGTCGTCGGCTCGTCCGCGATCAGGAGCTTTGGCCGGCAGGCGAGCGCCATCGCGATCATGACGCGCTGGCTCATGCCGCCCGAGAGCTGGTGCGGGATAGGCGCGGGCGCGGCGCTCGGCGATCGGGAATGCCGACCTCGGCCAGAAGCTCGACGACGCGCCTGTCGCGCTCGGCGCGTTTGAGACTTGAGATGCGTCTTCAGCGTCTTCGCCGATCTGAAAGCCGACAGTGAAGCACGGATTGAGCGACGACATCGGCTCCTGAAAGATCATCGCGATGTCCTTGCCGGCGATGCGGCGCCGCTCGCGCGCGCTCATCGACATCAGATCCGCGCCGTCGAAGGCCATGCGGTCCGCGGACACAGTCGCGGTCACAGGCAAGAGCCCCATCGCCGCCAGCATCGCCACCGACTTGCCGGAACCGGATTCGCCGACGATCGCCAGCACTTCGTTGCGATCGAGCGTCAGGTCGAACCCGTCCACTGCTCTGAACGCGCCGTGTCGTGTCGCAAACGAGACGGAGAGATTTCGGATTTCGAGCAGAGCCGCCGCCATCAGCCTCTCCGCATCTTCGGATCGAGGGCGTCGCGCAGGCCGTCGCCGGTCAGATTGATGGCGACGACCGTGATCAGAATCGCGAGGCCCGGGAGAGCGACGATCCAGGGATCGGAGCGGATGAATTCGCGCGAGTCGGCGAGCATCGAGCCCCATTCGGGCGTCGGCGGCTGGGCGCCAAGGCCAAGGAAGCCGAGCGCCGCCGCTTCGAGAATGGCGCTCGACACGCCAAGCGCCGCCTGCACGATGAGGGGAGCGAGGCAGTTCGGCAGCACGGTCGAAGCAGCAAGCCTGAGCGGTCCGACGCCGACCACGCGCGCGGCGGTCACGTAGTCCTTGTTCAGTTCGCCGAGCGCGGACGCGCGCGCGAGCCGCACAAAGTTGGGCAGATAGACGATCGTCACCGCGATGATGGTGTTGGCGAGGCTTGGCCCCAGCACCGCGACGACGAGCACGGCGAGCACCAGGCTCGGCACCGCCATGATCAGATCCATGAACCGCGTGATGGCGACGTCGACGATCGGGCCGCGCCATCGCCGCCGCAAGCCCGAGCGCCACGCCGACGACGAACGAGACGCACATCACCGAGAGGCCGATGAACAGCGACACGCGCGCGCCGAAGATCAGGCGCGACAGCATGTCGTGACCGTCGCCGTCGGTTCCGAGCGACGAAGCGCCACGAGCCGCCGGCCTCCCAGACCGGCGGCGCCCGCACCGCGTCGCGGAACTGCTCGATCGGCGAATGGGGCGCGACGACATTCGGCCGTCAGCGCCAGGAGAACGATGACGGCGAACACGACGAGGCCGAACAATGCGCCGCGGTTTTCCCGGAACGCGGCCCAGAACGACGCGAGCGGCGAAGGCTGCGCGAGGACGGCCGCCGCCTCGTCGCCAATCGGACTTGTCAGCGCGGCGGCGTCAGCGGCCATGGCTGATCCTGGGATCGATGATTCCATAGACGAGATCGACGATCAGATTGACCAGGACGACGACCGCGGAGATCAGCAGAACGCCGCCCTGCAGCGCTGGATAATCGCGCCGGCCGATCGAATTCGATCAGCCAATGGCCGACGCCCGGCCAGGAGAAGATCGTCTCCGTCAGCACCGCGCCGGCCATCAGGCTCGAAACCGAGAGGCCGATCACCGTCACCACCGGCAGAAGCGCATTGCGCAAGGCGTGAACGCCGATGACACGGCTGGGCGACAGCCCCTTGGCGCGCGCGGTGCGCACGTAATCCTCGCTCAGGACTTCGAGCATCGAGGAGCGGGTCATGCGGGCGATGACGGCGAGCGGCACGGTGCCGAGCACGATCGCCGGCAGGATGAGGTGGCGTAAGGCGTCGAGGAAAGCGCCGGGCTGATCGGACAGCAGCGCGTCGATGGTCATGAATCCGGTCGGCTGATCGAAGGAATAGTTGATGAGGTCGATCCGGCCCGAGACCGGAAGAAGGCCGAGCCGCACGGACACGAACATGATGAGCAGGAGGCCCCACCAGAAAATCGGCATCGAATAGCCGAACAGCGATATCGTCATCAGCGCCTGATCATAGAAGCCGCCGCGCTTCACCGCCGCAACCGCGCCGGCCGGAACGCCGATCGCAATCGCAAACAGCATGGCGAAGAACGAGAGTTCGAGCGTCGCCGGGAACAGGGTCAGAAACTCGGTCAGAACCTTCTCCTGCGACGACAGCGATACGCCGAAGTCGCCATGCGCGAGGCGCCAGACATAGTCGAGAAACTGCCGCCACACCGGCTGGTCGAGGCCGAGCTCATGGCGAAAATACGCGAGTCGCTCCGGCGACATGCCGTGCTCGCCGGTCCTGACCTCGACCGGATCGCCCGGCACGAGACGGATCGCCACGAAGGTCAGGAACATCAGCGCAAGAAAAGTCGGGATGGTGAGCGCGATGCGGCGAAGGAAGTAGGCGACCATGGCCGATCCGAAAACGACGGGCCCCGCCTTGCGCCCGTGCTGGCGAGGCCCGGAACGGCCTTACTTGATGTCGACGCCTTCGAACGCGTGCGTTCCGAGCGGGCTCTGCTTATAGCCGGTCACATTCGAGCGCATGGCTTCGAACACGATGGAATGCGCGAGCAGAAGCTCCGGCGCCTCGTCGTGCTCGATCTCCTGCATGCGTCGATAGAGCTTCGCCCGCTCGGCCTGGTCGGTCATCGTGCGCGCCTTCGACGAGCAGATCGTCGAATTCGGCGTTGCACCATTTCGTCGGGTTGCTGGCGCCGGGTTTGCCTCCGGGACAGCCTCTCAGGAAAAAGAAATTGTCCGGGTCGCCATTGTCGCCGGTCCAACCGTACTGGCCGGTGATCTCCTCGCCGTCGGCGAGGCGCTTGCGATACTCGCCCCATTCATAGGTGACGAGCTTGGCGTTGACGCCGACCTTGGCGAGATCGGCCTGCATCATCTCGCCGATGCGCTTGCCGTTGGGATTGTAGGGGCGCGACACCGGCATGTACCAGAGGTCGATGTCGAGCGGCGTCTTGACGCCGGCCGCGGCCAGCATCGCCTTGGCTTTCTCCGGATCGAAGGCCACGTCCGGAATCTTGTCGTTGAAGGACCACATCGTCGGCGGGATCAGCGTCGTCGCCTTCGAGCCCGCGCCGAGATAGACGTCCTTGATGATCGCGTCGCGATCGATCGCCATCGACAAGGCCTGACGAACCTCCTTCTTGTCGAACGGCGGCTTCATCGCGTTGAAGGCCCAATAGGCGACGTTGAGACCCGGCATGTTGATCACCTTGAGAGTCGGAATCCTTCTCCATCTCCTCGAGGTCGGCAGGCCTTGGATAAGCGTTGACGTGGCACTCGCCCGCCTTGAGCTTGGCGTAGCGCGCGGTAGCGTCGGGGGTGATAGCGAATACGAGATCGTCGACCAGCGGCTTCTCGCCGTAAAAGTCCTTGTTCGCCTTGTAGCGGATGACGGAATCCTTCTGATAGGAGACGAACGAGAACGGCCCGGTTCCGACCGGCGCCTGGTCGAACTGCTCGGGCGTTCCCTTCTTGAGCAGGAAGTCGGCATATTCCTTCGACCCGATCGCCATGAAGTCCATCGCCAGATTGGCGAGGATGGCGACATTCGGCGTCTTCAGCTTCATGACGACGGTGTGGTCGTCCGTCTTCTCCACCGAATCGAGCAGCTTCGGCATATCCATGTCATTGAAATAATCATACTTGCCGCCCGAGACCTTGTAATAGGGATTGTCGGGCTTCCACTGCCGGTCGAACGAGAACAGGACATCGTCGGCGTTGAAGTCGCGCGTCGGCTTGAAGTCCTTCAACGAATGGAACTTGACGCCCTTGCGCAAATGAAAGGTGATCGTCTTGCCGCCGTCCGTCACCTCCCAGCTTTCGGCGAGGCCGGGGACGATGTCGGTCGTGCCGCGCTTGAATTCGGTCAGCCGATTGTAGACGGGCCGCGCCGCGTCGAAGCTGGTGCCGGTGGTGTTGATCGCGGGCGTGAAATTCTCCGGACTGCCTTCCGAGCAATAGACCAGCGTCTTTGCCGAAGCGAGACCTGCGCCTGCCAACAAGGCGGCCAGCGCGACGCCGGCAAAGGTGAGCGCTTTCATTGCATTGTCTCCTGAGCCACCGGCCCGCGACCACGAGCTTCGAAGCATCGAAGCCCTTTTTCGCTTTCAGCGCAACGGCGGCTTGACGATCCGTCCAGCGTCCTTGGCGCGTTGGTGCCGACTTTTCGGGTCCCGTGATCACAGTTGCGTGATCCGGCGAGCCAAACCCGCGCTATCATTCGCTTGAGGACTCGTCATTCATGGGATGCAGATCGCGCACCATCGCCTTGGCGCGCTCGTCGAGCACATGGGTGTAGATCTGCGTCGTCGCGATGTCGGCGTGGCCGAGCAGATCCTGAACGACGCGCAGGTCCGCGCCGTTCTGCAGCAAGTGACTGGCGAAGGCGTGGCGAAGCACGTGCGGGCTCACCCGCGCCGACGCAAGGCCCGCCGCCGCGGCGACGCGCTTGAGATCGCGCGCGAAGGCCTGACGCGTCAGGTGGCCGCTCGCGCTTGCGGCGGGAAAGAGCCAAGCACTCGTCGTCGTCCCGGGCGAGACCTGATCAAGCAGGGCGCGAAATGCGCTGATCGCGGCGCGCGCGGGACCCGAAAGCGGCGCCAGGCGTTCCTTGTCGCCCTTGCCGCGCACGGAGATGAGCGGGGACTTGGCCATTGCGGTCGACTTCTTGAGGCTCAAAGCCTCCGACACGCGCAAGCCCGACCCGTAGATGAGTTCGATGAGACAGGCGATGCGCGCCGCGTCCAGCCGTTGGCGCAACGGGCGATCCATGATCTCGACCCCCTCGCGCGCGGTCGCCATCAGGCGCTCGACCTCGGCCAGGCTCAAGAGCTTCGGCAGCGGTCGCGATCGGCGTGGGCCCTCGACCGCCAGTGTCGGGTTGTCGCGCCGCCAACCTTCGGCATACAGGAATTTGTGAAACTGACGGATCGCCGACAGACGGCGCGCCAGCGAAGCAGCGCTCAGTTGCTGTGCGCCGCGCGCGGTAAGAAACCCGCGCACATGGTTCGTGTCCGCCTTCAGCGCGTCGATCCCCTGAGCCTTCAGATAGGCTTCGTAGTCGGTGAGATCGCGCCGATAGGCCTCGATCGTGTTTACGCTCGCGCCGCGCTCGGAGGCGAGCGCCTCGAGGAAGCTGACGATATGAGAAACCGTCCGTGTCTTTGTACGGTCGGTCAGGCTATTCCTCCTCCTCGAACAAAGTGGGCTGCGATCCCTCGCGCCGTGGCTCGGGGAGGCCGAGGTGGCGGAAGGCGTGCGACGTCAAGAGCCGTCCGCGCGGCGTGCGCTGCATAAAGCCGAGCTGAATGAGATAGGGCTCGATGATGTCCTCGATTGCGTCGCGCGGCTCGGAGAGCGCGGCGGCGATCGTCTCGACCCCGACCGGACCGCCGCCGAACTTGATGGCGATAGTGTCCAGGTAACGCCGATCCATCTCATCGAGCCCAATCACATCCACGTCGAGCAGCTTGAGCGCGCTATCGGCGAGCGCGCGCGTCACGCTCTTTGCGCCTTCGACCACGGCGAAGTCGCGCACGCGCCTGAGCAGGCGTCCAGCAATGCGCGGCGTGCCGCGCGAGCGCCTGGCGATTTCGTTGGCGCCGTCATCGGCAAGGGCGAGCCCGATCACCCGGGCGCCCCGCGCAACGATGCCCTGCAGCTCTTCGGTCGTGTAAAAATTGAGCCGAATCGGAATGCCGAAACGATCGCGCAATGGGGTGGTGAGGAGGCCTGCGCGTGTCGTCGCGCCGATCAAAGTGAACCGGGCGAGGTCGATCTTCACCGAGCGCGCCGCAGGCCCGGCCCCGATGATGAGGTCGAGCTGGAAATCTTCCATAGCCGGATAGAGAATCTCTTCGATCGCTGGGTTGAGGCGATGAATTTCATCGATGAACAGGACATCATGCGGCTCGAGATTCGTGAGCTGTCCCGCGAGGTCGCCGGCCTTGCCGATGACGGGCCCTGACGTCGAATGGAAATTGACGCCGAGCTCACGCGCGACGATCTGCGCCAGCGTCGTCTTGCCAAGTCCAGGCGGCCCGACGAACAGCACATGATCGAGCGCCTCGCAGCGTGATTTGGCGGATTGGATGAAGACGCTGAGGTTCTTGCGCGCCGCTTCCTGCCCGGCGAAATCGGCTAATAGCTGCGGGCGCACCGCTGTTTCGTCTTCGGGACGTTTTTCGGCCGAGATCAGACGGCGCGGAGCCTCGGCCACCTCAGCCGCCTTCGCCCGGAGGATGAAGACGTTCCGCCAAGGTCAGTTCGCGCCGCATGGTGAGACCAATGAGGTTTGCGGTGAATGCGCAGACAAGACCCGCGATCGCGGCGCAAGCGACAAAAGCATGGCCAAGCGTGACGCCGACGCGGTCCGGAAAAGCCCAGTCGCCGGCCTCAGGGCCCGCATTGGTCCTGATCGTCATTTCGAACGATGCCCAAATCGGGTTCAGGCGCAGGAGGACGCCATAGACGAGGAGGCCGCCAATGAGAGCGGCGACGAGCGCGCGCGGCGCGCGCCCAGGCGCGACCGCGTCCCAGAGCGCATAAAGAAACCCGGTCGCCGCCGCCGGCCCACAGCCAACAATGTAGGCCGGGATCAGCCCGAAGGCGTGGCCGAACATCGTGCTGAGCAAGACCACAAGCCCGATCGCTTCGAGATCGGTGGGCGTCTTGAAGACAATTGAAAGGGGAATGAACAACACGCCGCCGATGGCCGGACCCAGCGCCGCGAACAGGAGCACGATGCCGAACATCGGGACAAAGAAGGGCCGGCCGCTCACTGCGCCAGTTCCTTGAGGCCCGCGCGGATGAGCACGGCAGTCTCGGCCGCCGGTCCGAGCCGAGCGGAAATCCTGGCCACGGCGGCGGCGGTCTGGGCCTGGGCGTAGCCGAGGCCAACGAGAGCGAGAACCGCGTCCTCGGCGGCCTTGGCGAGCTTGGGCGCATGCTCTCGACCTGAGTCCGCGTGGACGAAATCGGCGACCGACATCGCCGGCGCCTTGTCCTTGAGCTCGAGCACAAGGCGCGCGGCGAGCTTCGGTCCGACCCCCGGCGCGCGCGCCATCATCGCCTTGTCTTGCCGTGCGACCGCCGTGCTCAACGCTTCCGCCGAGAGCGCGCCGAGAATCCCGAGCGCGACCTTGGCGCCAACCCCCTGCACGCTCTGCAGCAACCGAAACCAATCGCGCTCGCCCGCGGTGAGAAAGCCATAAAGTCTGATCGCGTCTTCGCGCACATAGGTTTCGATGAGCAGCACCGTCGGCTCACCTAAGGCGGGAATTGCGCGCAGGGTGCGCGCCGAGGCTGAGACCAGATAGCCGACGCCATTGACGTCGAGGACCAAGGCCTCCTCCTCGATGCTGTCCACGATTCCCTTGAGTTTGCCGATCATGCAGCGCCTCTCGCGCGCGCCGCGCGATGCTGCGCGTGGCAAATGGCGACGGCGAGCGCGTCGGCCGCATCTGAAGTCGACGCGGTCGAAGCGGGCAAGAGCATCCTGACCATCATCGCCACCTGCCGCTTTTCCGCGTGGCCTACGCCGACGACCGTCTTCTTGATGAGGTTCGCGGCATATTCCGCCACCGGCAGGCCGGTCAGAGCCAATGACGCAAGGGCGACGCCGCGCGCCTGCCCGAGTTTCAGCGCCGACTGGGGGTCGCGGTTGATGAATGTCTCCTCGACCGCCGCCTCATGCGGTCCCTCGCGCTCAACCAAACCGGTCAGCGAGCGATGGATTGCCGCCAAGCGATCGGCAAGCGAGGTTGCGGCGTCGGTCTCGATCGAGCCGCAACCGATGAAAATGAGCCGCGAGCCGACGGCTTCAATCACGCCCCAGCCTGTCTTGCGCAGGCCGGGATCGACGCCGAGAATGCGAATCGCGCCGATGGTCATGAAACGTCTGATAGCTGATTTCGAGCGCCAACGCATTTTGCGCATGCAAGCGTAAAAGCGCGACGGCGACTCGCCCCTCTTTCCACCGGCATTTGCGGTTCGCGGCTTGGCGCGGCCGCGGCGGCTGCGATAGCCTGCGCTCAACGAAAGGCGCGATTCGTGACGAGCGGCGTGAAGAGCACAAAGAAAAAGGCCCCGCCGCCGCGTCCCGTTGTGACCACACCGCATTTCGATTTCGAACGCGAGGCCTTCGCCAACGGCCATCGATGGGTCGCCGGGGTCGATGAGGTCGGGCGCGGGCCGCTCGCCGGGCCGGTCGGCGTGGCGGCGGTCATTCTCGATCCTGAGGATCTGCCCGAGGGGCTCAACGATTCGAAGGTCCTCCTGGCGCCCGTGCGCGAATCGCTCTGCGAAATCATCTTCGCCAAGGCGCTCAGCGTCTCCGTTGTCTTCGCCAGCGTCGAGGAGATCGACCTCTTCAACATCCGCGGCGCGGCGCTTCGCGCAATGGCGCGGGCGGTGGCGGCGTTGAGCGTGCGTCCGCACTATGTGCTGATCGACGGCCGCGATCTCCCGGACGGCCTGATCTGCCCGGCGCGCCCGATCATCGACGGCGATGCGCTCTCGATGTCGATCGCCGCCGCTTCGATTGTCGCCAAGACGATGCGGGACGCGCTGATGCGCAATCTCGGCCTCGAATACCCGCAGTATGGTTTCGGCGACCATGTCGGCTATGCGACCGTCGCGCACCGCCGGGCGCTGGCCTCGGCGGGCCCGTGTCCCTATCATCGACGCTCGTTCCGACTCGAGCTGAGGGAAGAGTGACCGCCGGCCCAAAAAGGTTTCAAAAGGGTTGAAATCGTATATTCATTAGAACGACTTAGGCCGTACGAAAACGACACAGCGGAATGTGTGGCGGCATAACCGGACCTTTACTTTAAACCGAGCATAAACGACGCGCCGGCTCGAACGATCCGGCTCATGCGTCGAGTGGTTGCGTTTATGCGTATCGCGCGTGCCGGAGCGTTCCGCCTCCCCGCCCAGATTCAGGTTTTGCGTACTGGGGCCGGCGAGGCGAAACGCCCGGCTGCGAAGGTTGAGCCGCTCGGCGAAGCGCGCCCTGCGCCCCGCGACGCGATCCTCATCGGCGACTGCGTCACGGAAATGATGAGGCTTCCTCCAGCCTCGGTTGATCTCGTCTTCGCCGATCCTCCGTACAATCTCCAGCTCGAAGGCGCGTTGTCGCGTCCTGACCAGAGCGTGGTCGACGGGGTGGACAACTCCTGGGACAAATTCGCCAATTTCGCCGAATACGACGCCTTCACGCGCGACTGGCTGGCCGCCGTCCGGCACGTGATGAAGCCAGCAGCCACGATCGTGGTGATCGGCTCCTACCACAACATCTTCCGCGTCGGCGCGATCCTGCAGGATCTCGGCTTTTGGATCCTGAACGACATCGTCTGGCGCAAGGCGAACCCGATGCCGAACTTCCGCGGCCGCCGCTTCACCAACGCTCATGAGACGATGATCTGGGCGGCGCGCGGACCCGAGGCCAAGGCCTATACTTTCAATTACGAGACCTTGAAGGCCGGCAACGAGGATGTGCAGGTCCGTTCCGACTGGTTCTTGCCAATCTGCACCGGCGCGGAGCGGCTGAAAGACGAGAGCGGCCGAAAAGCGCACCCGACGCAAAAGCCCGAAGCGCTGTTGCAACGGGTGCTGCTGGCCGCCTCCAACGCGGGCGATCTCGTGCTCGATCCATTTTTCGGCTCTGGGACCACCGGGGTCGCTGCCCGGCGCCTCGGCCGCTCGTTCATCGGCCTCGAGCGCGATCCGGTTTACGCCAAGGCGGCGCGCGCACGGATCGACGCGGTCGAGCCCTTGCCTGAAGCAGCGCTCGCGCTCGCGCCGACGCGCCGCAGCGAACCGCGCGTGGCTTTCTCCAGCGTCGTGGAAGCCGGGCTCGCGCGCCCAGGCGAGCGCCTGGTCGACGCGGGACGTCGCCATAGCGCCCTGGTGCGAGCCGATGGCGCGCTCGCCGTAGGCCCCGCTGTCGGCTCGATCCACAAGATCGGCGCTCTGGTGCAGGGATTGCCCGCCTGCAACGGTTGGACCTTTTGGCATGTCGAGCGCGAGGGCCGACTGACCTTGATCGACAACCTGCGCGCCACGATGCGCGAAGCGATGCGCGAGGCGGCGGAATAGCCATTGGGCCCTGAGCTCACCCGGCGCTTCCCGTTAGTGGGTTGCCCCTCCGGCGTCAGACGGTCGCGGGGCTAAGAGGTCGGCCCCGAGACCGACGGCCTCGGCAATTTGACTTTGGCCAGGATTTCCTCCGCCTGGACCATCGCGCGGGTCGCCGGAAAGAAGCCATCGACAATCAGATGCGCTAGGCCGTGGACGAGGCCCCACGCAGCCATGGCCGCGTGATTCTCATTGAGAGACCTCGGGTCGATGTCGGTGACGCCGCGCACCAGCATCGCCTCGACGCCCGCGCTCGCTGCCTGGAGGGCTGGGTATTTCGTGCGCTCAGCGAGAACGGGCCCAAACATGAGGCGAAAAAGGCCGCGGTTTCGGCTCGCGAACTCGATATAGGCAAGACCTCCGCGGATGAGGGGATCAGCGCCCCGCGTCGCGCCCTGCATAGCCTCGGCGAGCTCGTGGAAACCCTGGGCCGCGACGGAGGCAAGGAGATCTTCCTTGTTGGTGAAATGGCGATAGGCCGCCGTCGCCGACACACCCACACGGCGGGCAGTCTCGCGCAGTCCAACTGCGTGCAACCCGTTTTCGTCCAGAATCTCTCGCGCCGCCGCTAATAGCGCGACTGGAAGGTTCCCGTGCCGATAGGACCGCATGGCGTCCATTTGAACCTCGTCTATCCGTGTTCACAGTGTGAACGATCGGAATCGATCAAAGTTCCAATTCGCCGGAGACGAAAAATTCTACGGTCGGGGTCGTCTCGGCGCGGGTTGCGCCCAGGGCTCGGCGATTGTGAGCCCGCCCTTGAGGCTCAGGAAGGCCATAATCGCCTCCATCCCTTCCCCTATTTTCATGTTCGCGAGCACGAATGGACGGCCCTTGCGCATCGTGAGCGCGTCCGTCGTCATAACCTCGAGCGAGGCGCCGACGTAAGGGGCGAGGTCGATCTTGTTGATCACCAGCAGGTCCGAGCGCGTTATGCCCGGGCCGCCTTTACGGGGTATTTTCTCGCCGCCCGAGACGTCGATGACATAGATCGTAAGATCGGCGAGTTCGGGCGAGAACGTCGCCGCAAGGTTGTCGCCGCCCGATTCGATAAGGATCAGATCGAGATTGTCGAACCGCTTGCGCATTTCCGCGACCGCCGCGAGATTGATCGAAGCGTCCTCGCGGATCGCGGTATGGGGGCAACCGCCGGTCTCGACGCCGAGGATCCGCTCAGGCGCAAGCGCCCCCGCCTCGACCAGAATGCGGGCGTCCTCCTTGGTGTAGATGTCGTTGGTGATGGCGGCGATCTCGAGCTGGTCGCGCAAGCGCTTGCACAATTGCTCCATGAGCGCGGTCTTGCCGGAGCCGACAGGGCCGCCGATGCCGACGCGAAGAGGTTGCTGGCTGGTCATGATCGGAACAGTCTCGAATATTGCGTCTCGTGACGCATGGCGGCGATGTCGGAGTGGAACGCGCAGGAGCCAAGATCGGCCAGGCTGGAGCCAAAGGCCTCGCGGGCCAGCGCGCGTATGCGGGGGATGAGCGTCGCCTGGATCTTCTGGCCATCTGTCTGGCCAATCGGCCCAAGGCGCACGACAGCAGAGACCGCGGCGGCGATCTGGGCCAAAAGGAAGGCCTGAAGGCTCGCTTCGAGCGGCAACCCCTGCCCCGCACTCGCCGAGGCGACCGCCGCCGGATAGGCTACGCGCTCCCTGAGCGAAAGCTGACGCAGGGGCTCACAATCCCAAGCGGCGCGAGCGGCGAGGACGAAGGCCGCGCCTTGAGACGTGGTCTCCAGGCGCCGTTCGGCGCAGTTGGCGAGCGCGATGGCCAGCTCGTTTGCCTCTGCGAGGGCTTCCCAATCTTCGGCCATGGCGGCGCGAAAGCACTCGGCGAACAGGAAAGCGTCGGCGCGCGGGGCGCCGAAGGTCAGGAGATCGACCAACCAACCGCCGAGCGAACGGGCGTCTTGGATGTCGCCGCTCTCCACCGCCCATTCCAATCCTTGCGAATAGGCGAACGAGCCAACCGGGAAAGCCGGCGACAGCCAGAGCATCAGGGGAAGCAATGCCGCGTTGGCGTCAGACGCGTCAGACGCCGGAAAGCCCGAGATGGTCACGGGCGCAGAGCCGTCATGGGGAGCTCGGGGCGTTCGGCTTCAAGGTCATTGGCGCCGCCCATGATCATGCTGGTGATCTGGATGATCGCAGCTGGCGTGGTCGTGCGCGTGATCGGGGTGTCCATGATCGTGGTCGTGATGATGATGGTCGTGGTCGTCCCCATGATCATGGTCGTGATGCGCGTAATCATGGCCGTGCGGGTGAGCGCTGGGCGAGCCGCTCTCGGCCTTGGCATAGGCGCCGCCTTCGGGGTTGAACGGCGCCTGAAGCGCGATGACTCGGGCGCCCAGGCCCTCGACCATCGCCTCGATCACCGGATCGCGGCGGATCCGGAGCGCCTTTGGCATGATCTCTGTCGGTAGATGGCGGTTGCCGAAGTGCCAGGCGACGCGGGTCAGGGCGAGAAGGTCGGCGGCTCGGATTTCCGCCAGCGGTTCGGGCTCGGCGACCACCTCCACCACGCGCCCGTCCTCGAGCCGCAACCCGTCGCCGCCGCGCAGCATTGTCGCTTCCGCGAGGTCGAGCAGGAATTCGAGCCCGCCGACGCCGGTCATGGTGACGCGCCGGCGATAACGCGCGTCGAAGTCGAGCACGACCGTATCCGCCGGGCGCCCGACCAATCGCCGGCCGGAATGACTTTTTCAGCGCGCAGCATCGTCGCCTTTCGGGTTTGGTTCGTATTGAACCGACTTTGAACGAGACGCGAAGCAAACGCCAGCCGGCCTGTAAGCCGGGTTCTGTATGGCCGGGACTCATCGCCCCGACGTGACGGCCATTCCTCTGGGACGCCCGTTACCGGACGCCTCAAGCAACCAACCCGAGCGGCGGGGCCAACGGATAAGGCCTTGCTGCGCCAGTGGCGCCGCGTGTCGCTCCTATTCGGTTTTGCTCCCGGCGGGGCTTGCCATGCCGCCGACGTTGCCGCCCGCGCGGTGCGCTCTTACCGCACCCTTTCACCCTTGCCTTCCCGCTTGATGGCCTTGCGGCCAGCGATCCGGCGGTTTGCTTTCTGTGGCGCTTTCCCTGGGGTCGCCCCCGCCGGACGTTATCCGGCGCCGTATCCGTATGGAGCCCGGACTTTCCTCCGTTTCTCAACGGCGGCCGTCCGGCCGACTGGCGGAGAACGCATAGGGGTTTCGGCCAAGGGCGGTCAAGCATAAACAAGACCTTCCAAGCCGGAGGCGCGGGAACCAATGAGCCTGCTTGTTCATTGAAGCCTCGACGGAATTATGGGATTGTCGCGCCCAAGCGGACTGGTATTGCTCCTGCCGCATCTGTTTCGGCCAACGGCTTCGAGACGTGGCGAAGCGAGTTTGGGGGTTCTCGGGATGAAACGGACGGGAGTTTGCATCGCATGACAAGGATCTTGGCGCTTTCGCTGGCGTTTGCCGCGGCTGTGAGCGTGTCCGCCTGCGAGACGCCCCAACAGCAGAACGCGCTCCTGGGCGGCGCCTTGGGCGCGGGCACGGGCGCTCTTATCGGTTCGGCGGTATCGGGCGGCAGCGCCGGCGGGGCGCTCGCCGGCGCCGCGATCGGGGCCGGTTCAGGCGCACTGATCGGTTCGGCGTCTACTCCGCCCGGCGGCTATTATGGCTATGGCTATGGCGGGCCGCCGCCTGGCGGTTATTACGGCGGACCGCCCCCGCGCCGTTGCGCCCAGTGGGCGTATGATTACAATGGCAACCGCGTCTGCACAGCTTTTTACTGAGGCAAAGAGAACATGAAGAAGACTCTTATTCTGGCGCTTGGCCTGGCCGGCGCCCTCTCGCTGTCGGCCTGCCAGACGCAACAACAGCAGACGGGGACGCTTGCCGGCGGCGCGATCGGCGCGGGCACGGGGGCGCTGCTCGGCTCGGCGGTTTCCGGCGGCAGCGCGGGCGGCGCCATCGCCGGGGGCTTGATTGGCGCGGGAACCGGCGCTTTAGTTGGAAACGCCGTGACGGCTCCCAGCGGGCGTTGCGCCCAGTATGGCTACGACTATAACAACAACCGCGTCTGCACCGCTTTCTATTGAACCCAAAGGGGGGAAAGATGAAGAAAACTCTGACCGCATTGGCTCTCGTTGGCGCGCTCTCCGTTTCGGGCTGCTATACGCCCCAACAACAACAGGGCACGCTGGTCGGCGGCGCGCTCGGCGCCGGCGGCGGCGCGCTGATCGGATCGGCGCTCACTGGTGGTAGCGCCGGCGGCGCAATTGCCGGCGGCCTCATCGGCGCCGGCACGGGCGCGCTGATCGGCAACTCCGTCACGGCGCCGCGCTATCACGGACATTGCGCGCGATGGGGCTGGGACGGCTACGGCCACCGCGTCTGCCGCGCCTGGTACTGATCGATCCAATCTTCACGCGCCATGGCTAGTTCTTGCCATGGCGCGGCGCTATAAGGGCCTGGGCGCGCCTGTGGCCGCGAAACATGACCGCGCGGCTTTGGCCGGATAGCCGGCTCGTCTCCCGCTTCGTTCCCTCGCCCAACTCCGGCGAGCGTCGGAACTATGGCGGCCCCAATTGCCTCATCCTGCATTATACGGGCATGCCGACAGGCGCCGCCGCGCTGAAGGCGCTGACCGATCCTGCCTGCGAGGTGTCGTCGCACTATCTCATTTGGGAAGACGGCTCGATCGATCAATTGGTTGCGGAGCGCGACCGCGCCTGGCACGCGGGCAGGGGTTCGTGGAAGGGGGAAACCGACCTGAACTCGGCCTCGATCGGGATCGAGATCGTCAATCCGGGACACGAGGGCGGCTCGCCGCCCTTTCCCGACCGTCAGATCGACGCGACGATTGCGCTCGCGCGCGACATTTGCGCCCGCTGGGCGATGGCGCCCGAGCGGGTCCTCGCCCATTCCGATATAGCGCCGGCGCGCAAGCGCGATCCGGGGGAAGGTTTTCCGTGGGGCGCGTTGTGGCGGAGCGGCGTCGGCCATTGGACTGAACCCGCGCCTCTGACCGGCTCGCCATTGTTCGCCCATGAGGAGGAAGGCCCGTCCGTGCGGGCGGTGCAGGCGATGCTGGCGCTCTATGGCTACGGGGTCGAGATCACAGGGATCTACGACCGCCAGACGCGGCAGGTGGTCACGGCCTTCCAGCGCCATTTCCGGCCAGATCTGATCGACGGGGAGGTCGACGCCTCGACGGCGACGACGCTGAAGGCGCTGATCGATGGCCTTGCGGGCGGACGATCGAGTTGATTGTCTATTATTATACGTATACCAAATGTGACTAAGGCGAGCGTCCAATTCGTTTGGATTGTCTTGCCTCGACGCGTTCTCGGCGCCAAAACCTCGGCTTTTGCGTGTTGGATTTCCTTGGATTTCCTTGGATTCTCTCGTCCGAATCGAGCCTTTTCAATGGGTTATGCGGGATAAACACAGAAAATAATTTCTCGTGGCCTCTTCCACCCGCTCCCCCTTGGGCAGGGGCTCACCGTCATGGCGAAAAGCAGGATCGTTCATCGCGCCAGCCTAGCCTGATTTCTAATTTCCTGCAATCATTTGTCGTCCGCGCCTGCTCTAGCCTCGCGGATCTCAAGGCGGCCTGGCTCGGGAAGAGAGCGGCGCGCGAAGCCTTTGGCGCCGCGCCCCTTCAGCCGACCTCGACTTCTCCTCCTTGATATGCCCGAGCGCCTTCTCCTTCGCCATCAGCGCCGCGTGGTCGCGGGCGAGGAACGTGTAAACCGCCGGGGTGACGAACAGCGTGAACAGCGTGCCGATCGCCATGCCGAAGAAAATGGTGACGCCGATGTTGAAGCGCGAGACCGCGCCGGCGCCGGTGGCGAAGATCAGCGGCGCCATGCCGACCACCATCGCCGCGGTCGTCATCAGGATCGGCCTCAACCGCACCGCCGCCGCCTCCTCGATCGCGGCGCGGCGCGAGAGGCCGTGGGTTTCCTGCAGCCGGTTGGCGAAATCGACCATCAGGATGCCGTGCTTGGAAATGAGGCCGATCAGCGTGACGAGGCCGATCTGCGAATAGATGTTGATGCTGGCGAAGCCGAGGACGCCGCCGACGTTGAGCGGCAGAAGCGCGCCGAACAAAGCCGTCGGCAAGGCGATGAGAATGATGAGCGGATCGCGGAAGCTCTCGTATTGCGCAGCCAGCACCAGATAGATGACGATGAGCGCGAACACGAACACATAGACGAGCGCGTTGCCCTCCTGCTCGTACTGGCGGGAATCGCCCTGGAAGTCATAGGTGTAGCCCTCCGGGAAAATCTCTTTCGATTTCGCGGTCAGGAAATCGAGCGCTTCGCCGAGCGTGTGGCCGGGGAAGGGCACGCCCGACAGGGTGGCGGAATTGAGCTGCTGGAAGCTGGTCAGCGCGTTGGGCTGCACGTTTTCCGAGACCGTCGCCACCGCCGACAGGGGAACGAGCTCGCCGTTGGTGGTGCGCACCTGATAGCGGGTCAGCCAGCTGGGATCGAAGCGGAACTCGCGCGGCGCCTGGGGAATGACCTGATAGCTGCGGCCGTAAAGGCTGAACAGATTGACGTAATTGCCGCCGAGCATGGTCGCCAGCGCCGTGCCGACATCGGACATGTTGACGCCGATGCGGTTCGCCTTGTCGGCGTCGACCTTGAACTCGAGTTGCGGCGTGTCGAATTTGAGGTCGACGTCCGTGAACAGGAAGAGGCCGCTCTCGCGCGCCGCCTGCTGCATCTTGAGCGCGACGTCGGCGAGCGTCGTGTAGTCGCCGGTGGTGCGGATGACGAACTGCATCGGCGCGCCGCCGGTCGAGCCGGGCAGCGCCGGAGGCGAAAACGCCTGCACCTGCGCCTGCGGAACGGCGAGGAATTTCGGGCTGAGCTCGCCCAGAACCTGCTTCTGGGTTCTTGCTCCGCTCGTCCCAGGGTTTGAGCAGAAAGCCGGCGAAGGCGTTGCGGACGCCGGCGGAGCCGTTGATGGTGAAAACGTGCGCGATTTCCGGCGTCCCGCGCACGCCGTCATACAGCCGCTGCGTCGCCTGCTCGGTATAGTCGAGGTTGCCGATCTGCGGCGTCTTGATCAGCGAGAGCAGGATGCCCTGGTCCTCTTCCGGCGCGAGCTCGCGCGGGGTCGTCAGCGTACATGACGGCGGTCAGCGCCAGCACGCCGACCAGGATCAGCATGGTGAGCGCGCGGAAGTTGAGCGAGCTGTGGAGGCGGCGCTTGTAGGCGCGGCGAAGGCTTAAGAAGGCGCCATCGAGTTTCCGCGCGAACCAGGTTTCGTTCTTCTCGCGGCTGAGCAGCTTCGAGCACATCATCGGCGAGAGCGTCAGCGCAATGAAGCCCGAGACGATGACGGCGCCCGCCAGGGTGAAGGCGAATTCGCGAAAGAGAACGCCCGGTCACGCCGGAGACAAAGCCGATCGGCGCGTAAACCGCGGCGAGCGTGATGGTCATGGCGATGATCGGCAGCGCGATCTCGTGCGCGCCCCGGATCGCCGCGTCGAACGGCGTCATGCCCTCCTCGATGTGGCGGTGAATGTTCTCCACCACCACAATCGCGTCGTCGACCACGAGACCGATGCCGAGCACCAGCGCCAGCAGCGTGAGCAGATTGATCGAATAGCCGAGCGCCATCAGCGCGATCATCACGCCGATGAGCGAAAGCGGGATGGTGACGATCGGGATGAAGGTCGAACGCAGATTGCCGAGAAAGAGGAAAATCACCACGATCACGATCGCCGCCGCTTCGGCGAGCGTCTTGGCGACTTCATAGATCGAGGCGCGGATGAAGGTGGTCGAATCGTAGGCGATCGTGGCTCTCAAGCCCGTCGGCAACTGGCTCTGGATGCTCGGCATGATCGCGCGCACGCCGTCGATCACGGTCAGCGGATTGGCCTCCGGCGTGCCATAGATGCCGACGAACACGGCCTTGAGGCCGTCGAAGACCGACGAGGAATCGACGCTTTGCGGCCCGAGCTCGATTTTCGAGACGTCGCCGAGGCGCACCAGCGCGTCGCCGTGGGTCGCGATCACCAGCTGGCCGAACGCCTTGGCGCTGTCGAGAGAGGTCAGCGCGTTGACGCTGATCTGGGTGTAGTCGCCTTTGACCTCGCCGGCGGCGGTGGTGAAATTGTTGGCGGCGAGCGCGGCTCGCACAGTCGTTCGGCGGTCACCCCCAGCGACGCCATGCGGGTCGGGTCGAGCCAGATGCGCATGGCGAAGGTCTGGCCGCCGAGAATCTGGGCGTTGGCGACGCCGTTCGACGGTTTGCAGGAGCGGCTGGACGACGCGGGTCAGATAGTCGGTGATCTGGGACGGGGTCATCACCTCCGAGTTGAACGACAGGTACATGAGCGCGAAGCCCTGGCCTGTCTGCTTGACCACGACCGGATCGTTGGCGTCGCGCGGCAGAAGCCCGCGCACCTGATTGACCTTGGACAGGGTGTCGGCCATCGCCCGGTCCGGATTGGCGTCGAGACGCAGATTGAGCGTGATGGTCGAGGTGTTCTGCTGCGAGGTCGAGACCAGCGTGTCGATGCCCTCGGCGCTCGCCACCGCCTGCTCGATCGGGGTCGTGATGAAGCCCTTGATGACGTCGGCCGCGGCGCCGGGATAGGTCGTGGTGATGGTGATCGTGGTGTTCGAGGTCTCGGGAAACTGCCGAACCTGAAGCCGGAAGGCGGCCAGTCCGCCGACCAGCAGAATGAGCAGGCTGACCACGGTCGCCAGCACCGGCCGGCGGATGAAGAGATCGGTGAAGGCGTTCATCGGCGATCCGTCACGGCCGGGGCGTTTCGGCAGGCGGCGGAAGCGCGGCCGTTTCGTCGATCGTGACCGGCATGTAGGCCTGCAGCTTGATCTGGCCGGCGGTCACCACGCGCTCGCCCGCCCTTAAGCCCTCCTCGATCGCAATTCTCTCGCCGCGCGCCGGACCGACCTTCACGAAGCGCCGATCGACGATGAGGCCGCTCGGGCCGCCCTTGTCGCTGACGCCCGCCCTGCTCGCGCCCATGCGGGATCGCCCTGACGACGAAGACATTGTCGCCGTAGAGACTGTAAACGATCGCGGTGCGGGGCACGGTCAGCACGGAAGCCGGTTCGCCCGTCGTGACCGTCAGATTGGCGAACATGCCGGGCAAAAGCTTGCGGTCCGGGTTGGCGAACACGGCGCGGGCGGTGACGTTGCGCGAATTCGGCGCTGACGCGCGCGTCGATCGCCTCGATCTTGCCCTCGAAACTGCGGCCGGGGATGGCGTCGACGGTCATGCTGACGATCTGACCGACGGCGAGCGAGCGCAAAGCCTCCTCGGGCACGGGAAAGTCGGCGTAGATCGGGTCAAGCTGCTGCAGCGTCACCAGGCTCGTGCCCACCGCGACATATTGCCCGAGATCGACATTGCGCAGGCCGAGCCTGCCGGCGAAGGGCGCCTTGATCGCCTTCTGGGCGATGATGGCGCGCGTTCGCTCGACGGTCGCCGCCGCCGAATCGCGGGTCGCGAGCGCCGTGTCGACGGTCGATTGGGGGGTATTGCCCTGCGCGACGAGCGTCTTCTGGCGCGCGAGCGTCGCATCGGCGTTCTTCAATTGCGCAAGGCCATTGGCGAGGTCGGCCTGCTCGACCGAATCGTCGATATTGATGAGCAGCGCGCCCGCTTCGACGTCTTCGCCCGACTCGAAATGCTTCGCGGTCACCACCCCGGCCGCTGAGGCGCGATGAGGACGCCCTGATAGGCGCGCAAGGTCCCGATCGCGGTCAGCTCAGGAGGCCATTTCTCGGCTTTCACCGCCTCGGCCGCCACCGCCGTCGGCTTCGGCGCGAAGGCGGCGCTGATGAAGCCCTTGACCATCGGCGGCTTGATGACGAACTGGAAATAGGCGAGGCCGCCGGTCAGCGCCGCCAGGAAAGCCAGCGTAAGCAGGAACACGATCGGTCGGCGAGCGACGAGCGGAAGCCTGCGCGACCGCGAGCAGCAACCCCAGGATCGCGCCCGCCGCAATGAAGCCGAGCGGGGGAACGGGAGTGTGAATGAGCGCAAGCTGCGCCGCCGCCCCGAGCGCGAGCAGCGCCAGGGCGAGCAAGATCAAAAGCCGGTACGTCAGGCGCCGCATCGCTCCATTCCGGTTTGAGCAGGGTTTTGAGGCCGGAGCCTTTTGCAACATTTCGCTGAAGATTGATATCGCGATCCGCCTTCGAAAGAGAGCCTGGTCGCCTCTCGCCAGCGCCCGCACGCGCCGTTATGGTTGTATTTATGGCCGCAAATGGGCGGCCTGATTCGGGAGATCTACGCCATGATCAAGACGTTCGCGCTGGTCGCGCTCGCGCTCGGCATCGCCGGAGCCCCGGCGCTCGCCTATGCCGACGACGCCTGCATGACCCAGGCGATGGACAAGAAGCTCGCCGGCGCCGCCAAGACCAGCTTCATGACGAAATGCGAAAGGACGTCCTGCGAGGCACAGGCCAAGGACAAGAAGCTGCATGGCGCCGCGATGACCTCCTTCGTCAAGAAGTGCACGAAAGACGCGATGGCGATGTAAGCTCGGGCCGCCTCGCGCGGCTGATTTAGCGGGATGGGTGGAAAGCCTTCCACGGGCGCCCATCCCATCCTGCAGCCGCTATTCCTTGACCGCTCCGGTCAGGCTCGAAACGTAGTACTCGACGAAAAACGAGTACAGGATCACGACCGGCAGCGAGCCGAACAGCGCCGCCGCCATCAGCGAACCCCAGTGGTAGACGTCGCCTTCGACCAGTTCGGTGATCGCGCCGACCGGAACCGTCTTGTTCTCCGACGACGAGATGAAGGTCAGCGCGTAGATGAATTCGTTCCAGGACAGGGTGAAGGCGAAAATTCCGGCTGAGATCAGGCCGGGAATCGCCAGCGGCAGAGTGATCTTCCACAAGATCTGCAGCCGCGTTGCGCCGTCGATCAGCGCGCATTCCTCGAGCTCGTAGGGGATGGTGCGGAAATAGCCCATCAAGAGCCAGGTGCAGAATGGCACCAGGAAGGTTGGATAGGTCAGGATCAGCGCCCAGTCGCTGTCGAACAGGCCGATCTTGAAGATGATCGCGGCGAGCGGGATGAACAGGATGCTGGGCGGCACGAGATAGGCGAGAAAGATGGCGAGCCCGACATAGCGCGCGCCGGAAAAGCGCAGGCGTTCGATCGCATAGGCCGCGCAGACGCTGCAAAACAGGGAAATCGCCGTCGCCGCCACCGAAACGATCATCGTGTTGATGAGCCAGGACGGATAGCTCGTTTCGAAAAACAGCTTCTTGATATGTTCGAGCGTCGGATGGGCGACCCAGAAGGGATTGAAGCGCGCGTAGTCGTAAAGCTCGTCGTCCGGCTTAAAGGTCGTCGTCGTCATCCAGTAGAACGGAAACAGCAAGACGAACAGGAAGACGCCGAGCGGAAGATAGAGCGTGAACAGCCGGCGCGGCAGGCCCTCGAGATAGCTCCATGCCTTCGGTCGTGTCGCCGGCTGACAGCCATCGTTAATCTCGTGAGCCTTGCTGCCAGCGTCGACGCTGCAGCCCGAAATAACTGAACAGGATGGCGGCCAGCAGAAACGGCACCATCGCGTCGGCGATTGCGGCGCCCTCGCCGAGATTTCCCCCCGTGATGGCGCGCTGGAACGAGAGCGTCGCCATGAGCTGGGTGGCGTTCATCGGACCCCCGCGCGTGATCGCGTAGATGAGCTGGAAGTCGGTGAACGTGAGCAGCACCGAGAAGGTCATGACGACGGCGATGATCGGCGACAGCATCGGCAGGGTGACGAAGCGAAAGCGCTGCCACGGGCCCGCGCCGTCGAGCGTCGCCGCCTCGTAGAGCGACGGCGAAATCGTCTGCAGACCGGCGAGCAGCGTTATCGCCACGAACGGGATGCCGCGCCAGACGTTGGCGAAGATCACCGACCAGCGCGCGTTCCACGGCGAACCAAGAAAATCGATGTACTGGCTGATGAAGCCGAGCTTGATGAGCGACCAGGAGATGATCGAGAATTGCGGATCGTAGATCCACCAGAAGGCGATCGCCGACAGCACGGTTGGCGTGACAAACGGCAACAGAACGACCGCGCGGATGAGCGATTTCATCGGCATCCGGCGATTGAGCAGGAGCGCGAGATAGAGGCCCAGGCCGAATTTGAGCGCGCTGGCCACGACCGTATAGAACGTGGTGTTGAAGACCGAGAGCCAGAATATCCTGTCGTGGGCCAGCGAAATGAAGTTGGCGAAGCCGATGAAGCGGCCCGGCTGACCAATCGTGGCGTCGGTCATGCCGAGCCAGAAGCCCAAGCCCAGCGGATAGGCGAGAAACACCAGCAGGAACGCCGCCGCCGGCGTGATCATGAGCAGGCCAAGAAAATTGCGGTCGTCGAGCAGACGAAAGGCAAGCTTCTGCCGCGCCGGGATCGCCCGCGCCGTTCGTTGAACCGGCGTTAACGAAGCCATCAGCAGGCGTCTCGGCCGTCACGAGGGGCCAAGTCAATTCGCCGAATGCTCGCCTCCCCCTTGTCGTCGCGCGTTGCAGCCACGCGGTTTCGTTCAGGCGCTGTAATATCGTTTCACCCGCTCGGCGGCGTCGTGCGCCGCGTCTTTGGCCGACTTGTTCCCAGTGCACGCCTCGGCGAACATGTCGACCACCACGAAATCGCCCATGACTGCCGCCGAAGCATTTCCAAGCGCGCCCGAATAGCCGTCATCGAGCGCGTATTTCAGGACGTCCCGGAACGGCGTCACTTTCGGGTCGGCCGTCCAGACCGGATTGTCGTTCCAGGCCGGCAACGGCGGGGCGATATATCCGTTCGATTGGGTTTCCCAAACGTCGACCTGATCCTTGTCCCACATGAAGCGCAGATATTCGCGGACGGCGTTGGGATACTTGCTGTATTTGTACGCATAGGTGTTGAGGATGTTCTGCTGCTCGGTCGGCTTTCCGATCGGCCCGATCGGCATGTTGGCGTGATCCATGTCGGCGGCGATGGCCTTCAGCGCCGGATCGGGCGAGTTCTTGGCGACCGTGTAGATCGATATGCCGTTCAAGGTCAGGCCGATCTGATCGGCAAGGAACGCCTTGTTGTTGCTCGGATCGAGCCATGACAACACGCCATCGATATAGGTTGCATAGAGCTGCGTGGCGTATTCAAGCGCGGCGACCGTCTCCGGGGAATTGATCGCGACATTGTTCTTGTCGTCGACGGTCTTGCCGCCGAACGCCCATAAACACCATTGCGCCCAACCATTGGCGTCGCCCGTTGCGTGGCCGAGGGCGAAGCCGGGAGGCTTGCCCGCTTTTTTAAGGCCCTGGCATAATTTGAGAAAACCGGCCGTGTCCTTGGGGAACTCATCGAAGCCCGCCGCGTGCATCGTGCTGATGCGATAGTTGAGGCAGCCGCCGCTCGCGCCCTGCGGCAGCGCGATCCATCGATCTCCACTCATCCCGTACTTGCGCGCGACCGGATACCAGCCGCCGGACTTCGCTCCGATATACTCTGCGAGATCGGTGAGATCGAGCAGCTTGTCCTTGAACTTGAAGGGGTCGTCGAGCGTCCCCATGATGATGTCGGGTCCGGCGCCGACATTGGCGGCGACTGCCGATTTCGGTCGGATATCGTCCCAGCTTTCCGCGTCGACGCGCACCTTGACGCCTGTCTTGTCGGTGAATTTCTTGGTGTTGGCGACGAAGCTGTCGAACTCCGCCTGAATGAACTGCTTCCAGCGCAAGACCCGGATTGAAGCTCCGGACTCTGGCGCTGGCCCGTTCCAGGCGGGATCGGCGCGCGCAACACCCGGCATGAGCAGCAATCCGGCGGCGCCGCCGGACTGCAAGACCTGGCGCCTGGAGATGTCGGCCATTCTGTCCTCCCTTGAGGGCGCACGAAGCGCTTATTTGTTTGACCCTACACCGGGCCGCGACGGGGCGCCAAGACGCAGCCCGTTCAGCCTTTCGTGCGCTACGGTTTGGCGCTCGCGCCTGGCGGCGGATAGGCGCTGACGAAGCCGTCGCGGTTCGGCATCTTGACTTTGGCGAGCGTACCTTCGTCGAGCGTCGTGTCCTGTGCGACGATCCCGTTGAGGAACAGGACGTAAGCCGAAACGGCGTAGACTTCGTCGGGCGTGAGAGACTGCGGCGCATTGAGCGGCATGGCGCGGCGGACGTAGTCGAATAGCGTCGTCGCATAGGGCCAGTAACTGCCGACGGTTTTCACCGGCTTTTTGTCGTGCAGCGTGCCTATGCCGCCGACGAGCCGATCCATCGGCTTGCCCTCGCCATGGGCGCCGTGGCAACTCGCGCATTTCGCCGCGAAGATCGCTTCGCCCTGCCGAACGTCGCCATGTCCGGGCGGCAGCCCGACGCCGCTGGGAGAAACGTCGATATCCCAGCCGGCAATCTCAGCGGGTGTGGCCGGCCGGCCGAAGTCATAGCGCTCGGCGGCGTAGACAGCGCCAGACGCAAAAATCGCGGCGAGGGCGATGGCGCGGACAAATCTAACCGGCATTGGTCACCGCGCCGCTGGCCGCGACGCTCCAGTTTTGAATCGCGTTGTAGTGATAGTAGGAGCGCGCATCGCGCACTTTCAGGAGCGCCTCCCGGGTCGGCTGCACGTAACCGGTCTCGTCAGTGGCGCGGCTTGCAAGCGTCGCCGGGCCGCCGTCCCAAGTCCAGGGCGTGCGAAACCGGGTCAGGCACTTCGACAGGATCGGCTCCTGCAGGGCGGCGTCTCGCCACGACGCGCCGCCGTCGGTCGACACTTCGACGCGCGCGACCTTTCCCGATCCCGACCAGGCGACGCCCGAGATCTCGTGAAATCCGGGACCCGTGAGACGCTGTCCGCCGGACGGCGACGTGATGACCGATTTCGCCTGCATGACGAAATTGAACTGACGCGCCACGCCGTCCGGCATGAGCATGCTGTATTTCGAGGTTTCCTCGCGCGTTTGGAAGGGCTCGGCGCCGAGTTTGAGCCGCCGGAGCCATTTGACGTTGGCGTTGCCTTCGTATCCCGGCAAGAGCAGGCGGAGCGGGTAGCCCTGCTCGGGCCGCAGCCGCTCGCCATTTTGCGCGTAAGCGAGCAAGGCGTCGTCGAGCGCTTTTTCGATCGGGATGCTGCGGGTCATCGACGCGGCGTCGGCGCCCTCCGCCAGCATCCATTTCGCTTCCGGCTTGACCCCCGCTTCGTCAAGAACAGTCGCCAGCGGAACCCCGGTCCATTCGCAGCAGGAGAGGAGCCCGTGGGTGTCTTGAGCCGTCAGTTCGGCCTTCGGCGGGCCCCAGTTTTGGGTATTGCCCGAACATTCGAGGAAGTGAATCCGCGATACGGACGGAAATCGCGCCACGTCCTCCATGGTGAATATAAGCGGCCGTTCGACCAGTCCATGCACCATCAGCCGGTGCCCGGAGGGATCGATCGTCGGCACCCCGGCATGATGGCGCTCGTAATGCAGGCCGTTCGGGGTGATGATTCCGTTTAGGTCCTGCAGCGGTGTCAGGCTGAACGAGGACAGGCGCGTCGGCGGCGCAGGCAGGCCCTGGCGATAACGGCGCACGACATTGGCTTCAAATTTGGATGGCCGCCCATAAGGCTGGCTCAGCGTCTCCTCGCCGGGTTCAAGCTCCCATTCCGGGACCGAGGGCGGCAGGTTGTCGCCCTCTTGCGCCAGGGCCTGGCGGGAAACGATCGCCGCCGCCGCGCCTGCGCCCGCTCCGAACAGGCCGCGACGGGTGAAGCGCCCTTCGTCTCCCCCTCGTGGCTCGGGCGCGGTCGGGGACGATTCCGTCGATTCGGACGGCCTCGGGCTCATCTCGATACTCCTTGCCGCTCAGGCCCCCGACCGGCGGACGATGCGCGCAATGGTCGCGCAGATCGTGAAGTCAGGCAAGAGCACGGGTGCTCGCTTATTTTTCTTCAGCGGCGCGCGACGAAGCGAGCGCCTTGATGTTGTCGTCATTCGGGCAGTACCGATCTCCGGCCTGATGAAAGCACGCACGCTGTCGAGGACTCGCCATGTTGCTACGCCGCGCACTCGTCCATTGCCTGCTGATCGTCATGGCCATGTTTGTTGGTTTCGCCCCGCGAGCGGCCCGCGCCGAGGCGATGGGCATCGCGCTCGAAGGATTCCCTTATCCCTATCCCGTCCATTTCATGCCCATAGCGCTCCGGGGCGAGGATTTGCGCCTGGGCTACATGGATGTTCCGGCCGTTGGGCCGTCCAACGGGCGGATCGTGGTCCTTCTGCACGGGCGCAATTTCCCATCGAGCTATTGGGAGCCGACGATCAAGGCCCTGACCGGGGCGGGTTATCGCGTCGTGGCGCCTGACCAGATCGGTTTCGGCAAGTCGTCGAAGCCCACTTTCGCTTACAGCTTCGACGATATGGCGCGCGCCACCATCGCGCTCATCGATAGTCTCCATGTGGACCGGTTCGACCTGGTCGGCCATTCGATGGGGGGCATGCTCGCGGTCCGCCTGGCGCGCGCCTATGGCTCGCGCATCGATCACCTCGTCCTCTATTCGCCGATCGGCCTCGAGGATTATCGCTTCTACGCGCCCCCGGTCACCGACGAAACACTCGCCGACAACGAACGCGCGCTGAGCGCGGACGGCTACCGCAAGCAACTGATGACCAACTACGCTCTCAGCCTGCCCTCGAGCGCGATCGAGCCGTTTGTCCAGCTCCGCGAACAGATCAAGGAGAGCGGGGAATATCCGCGCTGGCTCAAGTCGTTCATCGCGTCTTACCAGATGATCTATTCCCAGCCGGTGGCGCACGAGATCCCGCTCATCGATCGGCCGACCCTGTTCATCATGGGCGCCAACGACCATAATGCGCCGGGGCGCCCGTTCGCGCCGCCCGAATTGCGAGCCAAGATGGGCAAGAACGCCGAACTCGCGCAAGCTTTGGCGGCGCGCATGACGAACGCGAAAGTGAAGGTGTTCGAGGGCGTCGGCCATCTCGGCCATCTCGAAGCGACACAGCCCTTCAACGAGACGCTTCTGAGCTTCCTGGCGCAATAACGGGTTTGCGCCGGCAGCGGCGGCGGCCGAACCGTCCGGCTTGACCGAGTTGCGGCCTTGGCTA
Source organism: uncultured Alphaproteobacteria bacterium (assembly GCA_963717215.1). Taxonomy (GTDB): domain Bacteria; phylum Pseudomonadota; class Alphaproteobacteria; order Rhizobiales; family Beijerinckiaceae; genus Roseiarcus. The sequence continues at coordinate 341,464 of CAVQVS010000013.1, read as the reverse complement.
TGAGATGGGGCGAGGCGGACCAACTCGGCGCACGGTAGGGGGAGATATGCCTGCATCGAGGGAGCGGCGCGCCGACGCGCCTGCGCATGGTCGGCCAGCGGGCGTCAGACACACCAGGTCGCTCTTATGAGGTTGGGTGCGGCGCCGGACAGAAGCCTGCTCGATCCGATCGAAACGGCCTCCCGCGACGAGATCGCCGCTCTGCAGACGCGGCGGCTCAGCCTCACGCTACGGCGCGTCTATGAGTCCGTCCCGGCAATGCGCGCCAAGTTCGACCAGCATGGCGTTCATCCGGACGATTTCCGCACCCTCGAAGATCTCAGGCGCTTTCCCTTCACCGCCAAAGCGGATCTCAGAGCCAACTACCCGTTCGGTCTCTTCGCCGTGCCGAGGGATGAGCTCGCGCGCGTCCATGCGTCCTCCGGCACGACTGGAAAGCCGACGGTGGTCGGCTACACCCGCAACGATCTTTCCATGTGGAGCGATATGGTCGCGCGGACGGTGCGCGCGGCTGGCGGGCGCGCAGGCATGATCGCGCACAACGCCTACGGCTATGGGCTCTTCACCGGTGGGCTTGGCTACCATTACGGCGCGGAGCGGTTGGGTTGTGCGCTCGTGCCGATCTCCGGCGGCATGACCGAAAGACAGGTCCAGCTGATCAATGATTTCGCGCCCGACATCCTGTTCTCGACTCCATCCTACGCCCTGTGTCTCGTCGACGAGTTTCGCGCCCGGGGGCTCGACCCGCGACGCTCCTCGTTGAAGCTCGGCAGCTTCGGCGCCGAGCCTTGGACCAACGCGATGCGCGATGAACTCGAAGAGGCGTTCGATATGGACGCGCTCGACAGCTACGGTCTGTCTGAGGTGATCGGGCCTGGCGTCGCGGGCGAGTGCGTCGAGACCAAGGATGGCCTCCATATTTGGGAGGATCATTTTTATCCCGAGATCATCGATCCAGTTACCGGCGCCGTCTTGCCCGATGGCGCGTTCGGCGAGATCGTCTTCACCTCGCTCACCAAGGAAGCGATGCCGGTCATCCGCTACCGGACCGGCGATCTGACGCGACTCTTGCATGGCACAGCCCGGTCGATGCGACGGATGGAGAAAATTTCGGGCCGAACCGACGACATGATGATCGTGCGTGGCGTCAATGTGTTTCCAACCCAGATCGAAGAGCTGATCTTGAGCATCCCGAGCCTGTCCGCGCATTATCAGCTCGTCCTGACCCGCGAAGGCCGGCTGGATGATCTGGAGGTCCAGGTCGAGGCTCGATCGCCGGTCGATCTCGACAAGGCGCACGTGCATGCCGGCGAACTCGAACACGCGATGAAAGCGCACATCGGCATCAACGCGCAAGTCACCGTGCTCAAGCCGGGTGAGATCGAGCGGTCGCTCGGCAAGGCGAAGCGCGTTATCGACAAGAGGCCAAAACCATGACGCCCGGGACGGAATCCACCCTCAAGCCATTGCGAGCCGCCGGCCTGCCTGAGCATGAGGCGCGGGAATGGTCCGAAGTCCTTCCCGATCCTGACTGGCGAGTTCGAGCTCCGATGCTCGCGAGGTCGAGCGCCTTCTGGCGCCGCTCGGCGGCTCTCCTTGGCAGGCTGCCGGCGAAGTCGAGGCGGAACGAAGCGGAACGGGTGGCTGCAGAAGCGTTGTTGTCGGACGCGCACGCGTCCCGCGAATCCTTCCTCGCTGCTCACGTCGAGCCTATCTACGATCGCCTGACCGAACGCGGCTCGACGTTCCTGCGCATCGACGACCTCCTCTATGCCGCGGCGAAAATCGTTCCGGGACTGGTCCCGGCACGAGACGAGGTCGATGCGGAGGCCGCTCATCGGCAGGGCGACAAGGATGGCGTCGAGATCGATCAGGGCCTCTTCCTCGCGCATGTGCTGTCGCGCCCGCGCATTGGCGAACATCTCTGTCACGCCATGCTCCTGCCGCGGACGGAAAGCGCTGCGCTTGTCGCCGAATTCGCCTCGCGCGGCGCGCTCGACCTCGGCGCGGCGCGTCTCACCCGACGCGGCAAAGCCGTTCATCTCGATATGATCAATCCGCGCTTTCTCAACGCCGAAGACGACACGACCCTTGCCCAGACCGAGCTCGCGGTCGACGTCGCGACGCTCGACCGGACGACCGAGATCGCCGTCATGCGCGGCGTCGCCGTGGACAACGAGAAATATCGCGGCAAGCGCATCTTCGGCGCAGGCATCAACCTCACTCATCTCTACCTCGGCAAGATCCCCTATCTTTGGTTTTTGATCCGCGATCTCGGCTATGTGCACAAGCTCCTGCGCGGTGTTGCTTCTCCCGAAAGCGCGCCCGACGACGTGAACGGCCGGGGCACAGAAAAGCTATGGATCGCCGCGCTGGACACGTTCGCGATCGGCGGCCATTGCCAGGCGCTTCTTTGCATGGACTACGTTCTGGCCGCGTCGGACGCGTTCCTGTCCTTGCCCGCGCGCAAGGAAGGGATCATTCCCGGCTTCGCGAATTTGCGCCTGCCGCGTTTCGTTGGCGACCGCATCGCGCGCCAGGCCATCCTCTACGAGCGCAGACTGAAGTGCGACAGTCCGGAGGGGCGCCTGATCTGCGACGAGATCGCGCCTGCCGCCGAGATGGACGCGGCGATCGAGCGCATTGTCGAGGGGCTTACGAGCGCCGGAGCAGTCAGCGCCATCGGCAACCGTCGCGCCTTCAGAGTTGGCCAGGAGTTGCTTGATTTGTTTCGGCGCTATGCCTCGGTCTACGCGCGGGAGCAGGCCTATTGCCACTTCAGCCCGGCGCTGATCGCCAATCTCGAGCGCAACTGGGACGCGAAGAACAGAAAGATCTGAAGCCAATCCAATGCGCTGCCGGCGGTCGCGCTTGACGATCCGCGCCTGGGCCTGCGAGATGATCCAACAAGGCGACGCGCTCGTGGGAGGAGACATGTTCGAGATTGACCGCGCCCGGGACCATCTGCGGACGCCTTTGGGCCATTCGCCGAATTCTGCGCAGCGCCGGCGCTCACTCTCGCTCTTGCATTCGGAATCGTCGCCCCCGCCTCCGCGCAGGACAAGGAGGTCGACCTCAGGCTTTCGCTCTGGGTTCCGCCCGCGCACCCGCTGACGAGCGCGGCCAAAGCGTGGGGCGAGGATATCGCGAAGGCCTCCGGCGGCACGATCAAGATCACGGTCTTTCCATCCGAACAGCTCGGCAAGGCGTTCGATCATTACGACATGGCGCGCGACGACATCGCCGACATCACTTATGTCAACCCCGGCTATCAGCCGGGCCGTTTCCCGATCATCGCCATCGGTCAGATGCCGTTCATGTTTGGCGACGCACGAAAGGGGACCGCGGCGCTCGACTCCTGGTATCGCAAATATGCGGCCACGGAGATGAAGGACACGCACTTCTGCTTCGCCTTCATTCACGACCCCGGCGCGCTGCACTCCCGCAAAAAGCTTGTGCTGCCGCAGGATCTGCGCGGCGCGAAGGTGCGCCCGGCGCAGAGCACGATCGCCGAGCTTGTGACGAAGCTCGGCGGCACGAACGTGCAGGCCTCGGCTCCCGAGGCGCGCGAAGTTCTCGAGCGCGGCGTCGCCGACGCCATCACCTTCCCCTGGGGCTCGCTCTACCTGTTCGGCATCGACAAGGTCGTCAAACACCATATCGACGCGCCGCTCTACACGACCGTGTTCACCTTCTCGATGAACAAGGACAAATACGAGTCCATGAGCCCGGCGCAGAAGAAGGTCATGGACGATCATTGCTCGACCGACTGGGCGGTGAAGATCGCCGGTCCCTGGGGCGACTTCGAATCCGCCGGTCGCGACAAGATGAGAGCCGATCCCACACACGAACTGATCAAGCTCACGCCCGAGCAGATGGAGGCCTGGCGAGCGACGGTCGAGCCGCTTAAGGCGAGCTGGGCGGCGGCGGTGAAGCAGGCGGGCGCCGACCCGGATGCGGTGCTCGGCGAACTCAACGCCAGCATCGCGAAATATGGCGCGGGTCCATGATCGCAGCCGAGGACCGGCGCGCGGGAGCGACGGGCAATGCGATGGACCTGCTCATCGACGGCATCGAGCTCGCCGCCGCGGCGTTCATCGGCATTGTCGCCATCGACATCTTTGTTTCCGTCCTGCTCCGCTATCTGTTCAACGCGTCCATTCCCGATTCCTACGACTTCGGCCGCCTGCTGCTTGGCATCCTGATCTTCTGGGGCATCGCCGCGACGAGCTATCGCGGCGGTCACATCACCGTCGACCTCGTGTGGGCGGCGGCTGGCCCGCGCGGCAAACGGTTGATCGATATTTTTGCGACGCTGGTGCTCTTGTTCATCGTCACCGTTCAGACTGCAATGCTGTTCGACAAGGTTCGCTCCACGCGCGCCGATCATGTCCTGACCTACGACCTTCATCTGCCGACCTGGCCGTTCTTCGCCGTCGCCTGGGCAGGCGATGTGTCCGCTGTGATCCTGATCGCCGTGCGCACCTGGCGGCTCATCTTTCACCCCGAGAAGCTCGACTCCGAACCGATCGCCAAGGCCGTGGAATGAGGCGGAGGCGATGAGTTCCAACGCGGCGGCCGCGCTCGGTTTCGTCGCTTTGTTCGGGCTCATTCTGCTGCGGGTTCCCGTCGGCATGGCGATGGGGCTCGTCGGCGTCGTCGGCTATGCCGCGATCGTCGGCCTCGCGCCCGCGCTCAAGATGGTCGGGCAGACGTCGATGCGGACGGTCACGGATTACACCTTCGGCGTCATCCCGATGTTCCTGCTGATGGGCGCCTTTGTGTCTGCCTCCGGCATGAGCCGCGAATTGTTTCGCGCGGCAAACAGTTTCATCGGCCACTGGCGGGGCGGACTGGGCCTGGCGACGATCGCCGCCTGCGCCGGCTTCGCCGCGATCAGCGGTTCGTCGGTCGCGACGGCCGCCACTTTCGCCACCGTCGCCTATCCCGAGATGCGGCGATACGATTATCCGCAATCCTTCGCCGCCGGCGTGATCGCCGCCGGCGGCACGCTCGGCGCGATCTTTCCGCCCTCGACCGTCCTCGCCGTCTATGGCCTCATCACCCAGCAGGACATCGGCAAGCTGTTCATCGCCGGCATCCTTCCCGGCCTGCTCGCCGTCTCGATGTACATGCTGACGATCGCCGCCATCGGCATTGCGCGCCCGGGCTTTCTGCCCGCTGGTCCGCGCAGCGACTGGCGCGAGCGGCTTCGGTCGCTGCGCGACGTCTGGGCCGCGCTCGTGCTGTTCGGGTTCGTGATTGGCGGCCTTTACGGCGGCCTGTTCACGCCGACCGAGGCGGGCGGCGTGGGCGCGTGCGGCGCGTTCCTGATCTCGGTCGCACGGGGAAAGCTCAAACCCGCCGGCGTGCTCGCGGCGCTCCTGCAGGCGACGCGCACCGCCGCGGCGGTGTTCACCGTTCTGATCGGCGCGCTCTTGTTCGGCTATTTCCTCACCGTCACCGAAACGCCGCAGAAACTAACCGAGTTCATGACCGGCCTCGGCGTCGGCCGCTACGGCGTGCTCGCGCTGATCATGCTCATGTATCTCGTGCTTGGCTGTCTCATGGACGCCATGGCGATGATCATTCTAACCGTGCCGATTGTCTTCCCCGTCGTCACATCGCTCGGCTTCGACCCGATCTGGTTCGGAATCATCATCGTCATGACGGTCGAGCTCGGCCTGATCCATCCGCCCGTCGGCATGAACGTATTTGTCATCAAGACCGCGGTCAAAGACGTGAGCTTCGCCACCATCTTCAAAGGCGTGCTGCCGTTCATCGCGACCGACATGGTCCGTCTCGTGATCTTGATCGCGTTTCCCTCCATTGCGCTTTACCTGCCGAGCCTGATGTAGGATCAACGCTCAGCCCATCGGAAAAACAAGGACAGTTCGACAATGGCCCGCAAGCGCCCGGAAGATCTTCGCTCTCATCGCTGGTATGGGGTGAACGACCTGCGCTCTTTCGGCCATCGCTCGCGAACGGCCCAGATGGGCTACGAACGCGCCGATTACGCGGGGAAGCCCGTGATCGGGATCATCAACACGTGGAGCGACATCAACGCCTGCCACACGCATTTCAAGCAACGTGTCGAAGAGGTGAAGCGCGGGGTGTGGGAAGCGGGCGGCTTTCCGGTCGAACTGCCGGCGATGACGCTCTCGGAGCCGTTCCAGAAGCCGACGACCATGATGTACCGCAACTTTCTGGCGATGGAGGCGGAAGAGGCTTTGCGCTCCTATCCGGCCGACGGCGCGGTGCTGATGGGCGGCTGCGACAAGACCACGCCGGCGCTGCTCATGGGCGCGATCTCGATGAATCTTCCGGCGATCTTCATGCCGGCGGGCCCGATGCTGCGCGGCAATTGGCGCGGCAACGCGCTGGGCTCGGGCAGCGACGTCTGGAAATACTGGGCGGAATTGCGCGCGGGCACGATCACGTCCGAGGACTGGGGCGAGATCGAACAGGGCATCGCGCGCTCGCCCGGCCATTGCATGACGATGGGCACCGCCTCGACGATGACCAGCGCCGCCGAGGCGCTCGGCATGACATTGCCGGGCGCGGCCTCGATCCCTGCCGCCGACTCGCGCCATGCGGTGATGGCGACGCGCACCGGAAAACGCATCGTCGACATGGTCTGGGACGATCTGAAACCGTCGGATCTGATCACGGAGGATTCGATCCACAATTCCGTTTCCGCGGTCCTTGCGATTGGCGGCTCGACCAACGCGGTTGTGCATCTGATCGCGCTCGCGCGCCGCGCGGGTCTCAAGCTCGATATGGAGGCTTTCGACCGAATTGCGCGGGAGACGCCGCTGCTTGCGAACATCCGGCCCTCCGGCGCTTATCTCATGGAGGACTTCTACTACGCCGGCGGCTTGCCCGCGGTGCTGAAGCAATTGGCGATCGGCGGCAGGCTGAAGACCGGCGCGCGCACGGCGAACGGGGCCACGATCGGCGAGAATGTCGAGCGAGCGGCGATCTATAACGAAGACGTCATTCGGCCCTTGAACAATCCGCTCGTCGCCTCCGACAGCCTCGCCGTGCTGCGCGGTAACCTCGCTCCCGACGGCGCCATCATCAAACCGCCCGCGGCAGAATCCCGCCTGCACAAACATGCGGGTAAGGCCGTCGTATTTGAAGATTACAACGACATGGCCGCGCGCATCGATGATCCGGACCTCGACGTCGACGAGAATTCGGTGCTTGTCCTCAAGAACGCCGGGCCGATTGGAGCGCCGGGCATGCCGGAATGGGGCCAGTTGCCGATCCCGAAAAAGGTGCTGGCTAAAGGAATTCGCGACATGGTTCGCGTCTCCGACGCGCGCATGAGCGGCACCAGCTACGGCGCCTGCGTTCTGCATGTGGCGCCGGAATCCTTCATTGGCGGCCCGCTCGCCTTGGTGCGCGATGGCGACGTGATCGAACTCGATATCCCCGGCCGACGGCTCAGCGTGCAGGTCAGCGACGAGGAGCTTGAGCGTCGCCGCGCGGCTTGGAAGCGGCCCCCGCCGCGCTACGAGCGCGGCTATGGGCGCCTATTCTCAGACCATGTGAGCCAGGCGAACGAAGGTTGCGACTTCGACTTTCTGGAGCGCGGCGCGCCGACGCCCGATCCGGAGATTCACTAAGTTTGCTCTTGGATCAGGCTCGCGTTGGATCGATTGCGCAAGCGCTAGGGGCGGCTTTCGGGCCGCCTTTCTCTTTCGCGCTGTGACAGCGGTCACGGCGGGATGGAAGGGTTACGAATAGTAAAGGGAATTGAACGAAGATTGGACGCCGGGAGATCGGAACATGTCCTATCATGATGGGGGCAGAGCTAAAGTGCGAGCGCATTGGCTGGCGATTGAGTTTGCCTTCTACCTGCTAGGATTGTTGACGTTGGGGGCGCAACTGGCGTCCCTGTTGACGTTTATGCCTCCGACTTAGGGAGAGGATTTTCTTTAAGGGATTATAACTCACTGAGAAATCATGAGTACAAAGACAAGCACGATAGTAGTGTGTAGGATTACCTATCGTTTGGGCGCGTTTGCCAGCGTTTAAGAGCGCTTCGTTGACCGCGCTCGCGAGGATGACGAAGGCTGACACCGGCCTCGGACGCCGATTGCAGGGACGTACAAGCGCCCTTACCTACACGAAGTGATGACCATCCCTTCTGCGGCGCCGGCCAGACCGGTTTTCTCTTCGTGAGCCCAGGCTCCAGCAATGCCTGAGCTGCCCGAAGTCGAAACTGTGCGCCGCGGCCTTGCGCCCGTCATGCGCGGCGCCCGGATCGACAAGGTCGAATTGCGGCGTGCGGACATTCGCTTTCCCTTCCCCGACGCGTTTGCGAAACGGCTGACCGGCCGGCGCATCGTCGAACTGGGTCGTCGCGCCAAATATCTTCTGTTCGAGCTCGACAGCGGCGAGACCCTGATCGTGCATCTGGGCATGTCCGGTTCATTCCGCACGGAAAAGGCGGCGGTTTCAACGCCAGGCAAGTTCCATTACGAACGCTCGAAGGATCCAAAGCACGACCATGTCGTCTTCCTCCTCGATAACAACTGGGTTGTCACCTATAACGATCCCAGGCGCTTCGGTTTCATGGACCTGGCGCCGACTCAGGCGCTCGACCAGCATCCCAGGATGCGCGGCCTCGGCGCCGAGCCGCTCGCGCCCGAGTTTGACGCCCGTTCCCTGGCGAAGCTGTTCGCCGGCGCCCGTACGTCTCTCAAAGCCGGCTTGCTCGATCAGAAGCGGATCGCCGGGCTTGGCAACATCTATGTCTCCGAGGCCTTGTTTCGCGCCGGACTCTCGCCATCGAAGCCAGCAGGCATCCTGGCCAACGCCCGAGGCGGCCCGACCAAGGCTGCGACCGCGGTCGCCAAGGCGATCCGCGACGTGCTCGAGGAAGCCGTCGAGGCCGGCGGTTCAACCTTGCGCGATCATCGGCAGGCCAACGGCGAATTGGGCTATTTCCAGCATGTCTTCAAAGTCTACGATCGCGAAGGGCTGCCCTGTACACGGAACAGTTGCCGCGGGACCGTCGCCCGGATCACGCAGTCCGGGCGCTCCACATTCTATTGCTCGAAATGCCAGCACTGAGCTCGCGTCTTACGGGAAGGTACCGATTATTGACAAGGCGGGGCGCGGCTCCTATCTCACATGGAATTCCGTTTAGCTGGCGCGAAAGTGGGCGATTTCTGCCTTTTTCGCGCTTTTTATTGTTGCCGCCATCGTCCGCGCCGCCTTCGCTCCTGCTTGGCCGGGCAAGAAGCGGAAAACCCCCCTCAGCGGGGCGGGTAGGAAAGGTCGAAAATGCTCGGCGCGCTTAAGTTCGACACCGTGATGAAGCGGGTCTTTGGCTCGTCCAATGACCGCCGCCTCAAGGGCTATCGGCCTATGGTCGCCGCCATCAACGCGCTGGAACCCGAATTCGAGGCTCTGAGCGACGATCAGCTGCGCGCAAAGACAGAAGAATTGCGGGCTGAATTCAAGGCCGGCAAGACGCTCGACGATCTCACTCCGCTCGCTTTCGCCGCCGTGCGCGAGGCTGCCAAGCGAACGCTCAAGCAACGCCACTTCGATGTCCAGCTCATGGGCGGGCTCGTGCTGCACGAGGGCGCGATCGCCGAAATGCGCACCGGCGAGGGCAAGACGCTCGTTGCGACGACCGCGGTTTATCTCAATGCGCTCGCCGGAGAGGGCGTCCACGTCGTCACGGTGAACGACTACCTCGCCCGCCGCGACTCCGAGTGGATGGGTCAGATTTACCAGTTCCTCGGCATGACAGTCGGCGTCATCGTGCATGGCCTCGACGACGATCAGCGCCGGCAGGCCTACGCCGCCGACGTGACTTACGGCACGAACAACGAATTCGGCTTCGATTACCTGCGCGACAACATGAAGTACGACATGGCGCAGATGGTCCAGCGTGGCCATGCCTTCGCCATCGTCGACGAAGTCGATTCGATCCTGGTTGACGAGGCGCGGACGCCGCTCATCATCTCGGGCCCGTCGGAAGACCGCTCGGGCCTTTACGTTGCGGTCAATGCAATCATCCCTGAACTCGCCCGCGAGGAATTCGAGCTCGATGAGAAGCAACGTACGGTCAACCTGACTGACGCAGGCAATGAGCACGCCGAGGCGCTCCTGCGCGCGGCCGGCGTGATGAAGGAAGGATCGCTTTACGAGGCGTCAAACGCGACCCTGGTCCACCACCTCAATCAGGCGGCACGGGCTCACAAGCTTTTCCAGCGCGACAAGGATTACATCGTCCGCAACGGCGAAGTTGTGATCGTCGACGAGTTCACGGGACGAATGATGCCCGGGCGGCGCTACTCCGAGGGGTTGCATCAGGCGCTTGAGGCGAAGGAAGGCGTAACGGTCCAGCCCGAGAACGTGACCCTTGCCTCGATCACTTTCCAGAACTATTTCCGCCTTTACAAGAAGCTCGCCGGGATGACCGGCACAGCCGCGACGGAAGCCGACGAGTTCGCGGAGATCTACAAACTCGTCGTCGTGGAGATTCCCACGCACCGGCCGATCTCGCGTCTTGACGAGGACGATGAAGTCTATCGCACCACGGACGAAAAGATGCGCGCCGTCGTCCGCGAGATTGAGGCCGCCACCGCGAACTTGCAGCCGATGCTTGTCGGCACGACATCGATCGAAAAATCCGAGGTGCTTGGCGAAGTGCTTGAGCGGCAAGGGTATAAAAAGATCGATTTCACCAGGCCGGACGCCTTGGCGGCGTTCTATGCCGCGGCGCGTGCGGGCAAGCCGTCTAAGAACTTCGCGATTCTGAACGCTCGTCACCACGAACAGGAAGCCTTCATCGTTGCGGAAGCGGGGGTTCCAGGCGCGATCACGATCGCGACCAACATGGCGGGGCGTGGGACGGACATTCAGCTCGGCGGCAATGTCGAGATGCGGGTACGACAAGAGATTGACCCACTCGCGCCGCAAGAGCAGCGGGAGGCTCACGAAGCCGCTATCCGGGCAGAGGTCGCCGCCTTCAAGCAGAAGGCAATCGACGCCGGCGGTCTCTACATTGTCGGCACGGAGCGGCACGAGAGTCGGCGCATCGATAACCAGTTGCGCGGTCGGTCCGGCCGCCAGGGGGATCCGGGCCGGTCGAAGTTCTTCCTGTCGCTGCAGGACGATCTCATGCGCATCTTCGGAGCGGAGCGCATGGACGCGATGCTCAAGCGTCTCGGCCTCAAAGAGGATGAAGCGATTGTCCATCCCTGGATCAATAAAGCCCTCGAGAAAGCGCAGCAGAAGGTCGAGGCGCGCAATTTCGACATGCGCAAAAACATTCTCAAATTCGACAATGTGATGAACGACCAGCGCAAGGTCATATTCGAAGACCGGCGCAGGATGATGGCCTCCGAATTGCTCGAGTCGACGATCGAGGATATGCGCACCGGGGTCATCGACGACATCGTCGCCAAACACATTCCACACGACGCTTATCCTGAGGCCTGGGATATCGTGGGGCTGAAGAGTGAGGTCACGAACAAGCTCAGCCTCGACCTCCCGGTCGACGCATGGGCGAAGGAGGAGGGCATCGCTGACGAAGAAGTCGCGGCCAGGCTCCACAAGGCGGCCGAGGACGCCTACGCGCAGCGCATTGAGCGCAACACGCCCGACGTCATGCGATATATCGAGAAGCAGGTCATCCTGCAGTCGCTTGATCATTTGTGGCGCGAGCATCTCGTCACGCTCGACCATCTACGCCAGGTCATCGGCTGGCGCGGCATGGCGCAGCGCGATCCCTTGAACGAGTACAAATCCGAAGCTTTCGAGCTGTTCCGAGAATTGATCACCCAGTGGCACGAAGGCGTGATCGCGCAAATCTCGCGGGTCGAGGTGCGGTTCCAGCAACCCGAGCCGGAGCCGCCGCCCATGCAATATCAACACATCGATCCCGCCACCGGCGAGAATGAGTATAACTTTGCTTCCCTTCCCGCGTCGGCCGAGGTCGGTCTTCTGACCGCGCCGGCCGCAGTCGCCGAGATCGATCGTGACCCGCAAAATCCCGCGACATGGGGCCGGGTCGGTCGAAACGAACAGTGCCCGTGCGGGTCGGGCAAGAAGTTCAAACACTGCCACGGCCAGGTCGCTTGACGAACAGCCTCAATCTTGAGGCTTCTACGGCGCGGTCCGAGGCCCTTGCGAACCTCGAGAAAACATTCCGGATCTCCGGAATTGAAAACCCGGCGCGAGAGGCGCGCATCAGCCTTTGCGTCGCCTCAGGCGTTTCGCCCGTCGCATTAATTGTCGATCCACGCGCGCCGCTCGGATCTGCGGCTCCGAAAGTTCAGGAAGTCGCTGAACGAAGAGCGGTCGGAGAACCTTTGTCCAGGATCTTCGGCAAACGCGAATTCTGGGGCCTCTCGTTCGCCGTCACGCCGCATGTGCTGGATCCACGACCCGAAACGGAAACGATCGTCGAAGCTGCGCTCTCGATTCTGAGTGATCGCCGTGAAGACCCAATGCGTATCCTCGACCTTGGCGTTGGCTCCGGCGCGCTGTTGTGCGCCCTGTTGACCGAATTTGGCGGCGCGCGCGGCGTTGGCGTCGATGTTTCAGCCGACGCGGCAGAGGTTGCGAAGGGCAATCTTCAGACGTGCGGTTTGTCTCGGAGGGCAGAGATTCGAGTCGGCGACTGGACCGCTCGCCTCGATGGGCGGTTCGACCTGATTGTCTCGAACCCGCCCTACATTCCGACGGCTGACCTTCCACGCCTCCCGCGCGAGGTTCGCGACTTCGATCCTTGGCTTGCACTCGACGGCGGAGTTGACGAACTCGACGCCTATCGACGAATCCTGCCGGAATCGAGGCGCCTACTGGCTCCGGGCGGTTGGCTGCTCGCCGAGCTTGGCGTGACTCAAGCTGCTGACGTAACGGCGATTGCGAACCAATGTGACTTTGCCGACGTCAGAATCTACCAGGATCTTGCCGGCGCCAACCGCGTCCTGGCCGTTCGGTCCTGAAGCAGGCGGATTGGCGGCGCGCTGAAAGTGGAAGACGCGGCCGAGGGGGGCGGCCGCGTCTTCTTTTCCCCGAGGGCTCATAGATCGCCCTGGGACTACTCGTCGTCGGCGTGGTCGCGTTCGCCCATATGATGGTGCATCATGTCCATGGCGAACCGGGACCGCTCCGGCATCAGCATGCGTCCAAGCATGCCAAACTTGTGCTTCTGCAACTCGTCGAGGCTGTCGTACAAAGGCTTGGCGGCGTCCGCGATCTTCTTGACGTTGGTCGCGCCCTGCGACAAGCGGTCGGACATCGCTTCAAGCCGATCGACGGGCGACATGCGCTCGCCCTGCGCGCGCATCCGCATCATTTGACCCATGGCGTCGAGGCGCGATTTGTCGGCGTCCTTGACCGCAGACTCGAAGGGGTCCCAGAGCTTTTGCTGATCTGTCGTCAGTCCAAGGCCAGCCTTCATGCCGGCGAGCTTTGCGTCCAGCATCGTCTCACGGTCGGCCGCCCAATGCTGCATGCGCTCCGTGCCTGAAGATTGCTGATTGTCCTCAGCGGCCAGCGCAAAGACGGGAGCGGATAGGGAACCTGCGACAAGCGCTGCAACGAGAAAGCTTTTCATCATCCCTGTCCTCGTCCACAGAAGCTGACGGCTCCTCGCATGAATTTCAAATGAACTCGGCGTAATGAAGGCTTTTGCCCGGCCGCGGAGATATGTGGTTAGCGTCGGATTAACGCGCCCGGGTCGAGCCAACGTTTAGTGGAAGCGAGAATGGACGAGTCTGTGCTGACTATGCTCTCCGATCGTCTGGCCGCGGGCGGGCAGGCCTTGTGCGCTTGGGTCACCATGAACGAGCCCGCCGTCGCCGAGGCTCTGGCGCGGGAGGCTTTCGACGCGGTGGTGCTCGACATGCAGCACGGCGCTGTGGACTTCGATGGCGCTACGCGTGCGATCCTCCGCGTGGCGCTTGCCGGCAAACCGACCATCGCTCGCGTGCCGATCGGCGCATTTGCCCTGGCCAGCCAGCTCATGGACTCAGGAGCGGGCGGAATCCTCGCGCCGATGATCGACAGCGGCGACGATGCGCGGCGCTTGGTCGAGTCCGTCAAATTTCCGCCGCTCGGGCAGCGCTCCTGGGGCCCGCGCGCCGCGCTGCCGCTCAGCGGCCTGGACGCTCCCACCTACCTCAAGACGGCCAATGCAATGACCCAGGCGATCGCGATGATCGAGACCCGCGCCGCTCTCGACGCGCTTGACGATATTCTGAGCGTCGATGGTCTGGACGGCGTGTACGTCGGGCCGTCGGATCTCTCCATCGCCTTGACCAATGGGGCAAGCGTTGAGCCGCGTGCCGACGCGGTCATGAGCGAGGCGCGGCGGGTCGTCGAGCGCGCCAAGGCGCACGGAAAATATGCGGCGATGTTCTGTTTCGACGGCGCAGACGCGCGCGCGATGGTGGCGCTCGGATTTCAGCTCTGCACCATTTCGAGCGACCAGACGCTGCTGCGCGGCGTGGCGCGGAGCGAACTCGCCGCCGCGCGCGCTGGATGAACTCAAGGTCGTTTCCCGCTACTGGAAAAATCCCTCTGAATACCAATATATTGTGGGCGTGGAAGCGGCTGGGCGCGAGCGCTGCGGCGGGGGCCAACTGGCGCCGCCCGAACCCCCGTTAACACGTGCATTTGCGAGCACGACAGGATAGGGTGGCGAGATCGCGAATCGCGGTTGCGCTGCCGATCCAGCCCATCACGAAAAGGCTCTGATTTTGGACGAAGAGGGCAAGGACCTGGCTGACGACGCCAAGGCCGCCAGCGACAGCTATGGCGCCGATTCGATCAAGGTGTTGCGGGGCCTCGACGCCGTGCGCAAGCGGCCGGGCATGTACATCGGCGACACCGATGACGGCTCCGGCCTCCACCACATGATCTACGAGGTGGTCGACAACGCCATCGACGAGGCGCTGGCCGGCCACGCGAAGCTCGTGACCGTGACCCTCAACGCCGACGGCTCGTGCACCGTCACCGATGACGGGCGGGGAATTCCGACCGGCATCCACGACGAAGAGGGCGTGTCGGCCGCCGAAGTCATCATGACGCAGCTGCATGCGGGCGGTAAATTCGACCAGAACTCCTATAAGGTTTCCGGCGGCCTGCATGGCGTGGGGGTGTCGGTCGTCAATGCGCTGTCGACGCGGCTCGTCCTGCGCATCTGGCGCGACGGGCTCGAGCATGCGATCGAATTCGCAGGCGGCGACGCGGTGGCGCCCCTCAAGGTGATCGGAACTGCGCCGGTGGTCGACGGGAAGCCGAAGCGCGGCACCGAGGTCACGTTCACGCCATCGCCCGAAACGTTCACGATGGTCGAGTTCGACTACGCGACCATCGAGCATCGCCTCCGCGAGCTTGCGTTCCTCAACTCGGGCGTCCGGATCATCTTGACCGACTTGCGGCATGCCGAGCCCAGGCGCGAGGAGCTGTTCTACGAAGGCGGCCTCGAGGCCTTCGTGCGCTACCTCGACCGCGCCAAGACCGCACTGATCGATAGACCCATCCTCATCAAGGGCGAGCGCGACGGGATCGGCGTCGAAGTCGCTCTGTGGTGGAACGACAGCTACCACGAGAATGTGCTCCCGTTCACCAACAACATCCCCCAACGGGACGGCGGCACGCATCTCATCGGCTTGCGCAGCGGGCTCACGCGTCAGCTCGTGGGCTACGCAGAGAGCTCGGGCCTGCTCAAAAAGGAAAAGGTCGATCTTACGGGCGAAGACACCCGCGAGGGGCTGACTTGCGTGCTCAGCATCAAATGCCCGGACCCGAAATTCTCCTCCCAGACCAAAGACAAGCTGGTTTCGTCCGAGGTCCGCCCCGTCGTTGAGGGGCTCGTCAACGAGCTCCTGGCGCAATGGTTCGAGGAGCACCCGCAGGACGCGCGGGTGGTTGTCGGCAAGGTGATCGAGGCGGCGCAGGCGCGCGAAGCGGCGCGCAAGGCGCGCGAGCTTACGCGCCGCAAAGGCGCCCTCGACATCGCGAGCCTGCCCGGCAAACTCGCCGACTGCCAGGAGCGCGACCCGGCCAAATCCGAGATTTTCATCGTCGAGGGCGACTCGGCCGGCGGCACCGCCAAGCAGGGCCGCAACCGCGAGTTTCAGGCCGTGCTGCCGTTGCGCGGCAAGATCCTCAATGTCGAGCGGGCGCGCTTCGACAAGATGCTGGGAAGCGAGCAGATCGGCACGCTCATCACGGCGCTGGGCGCCGGCATCGGGCGGGACGACTTCAACATCGAAAAGCTGCGCTACCACAAGATCATCATCATGACCGATGC
Organism: uncultured Alphaproteobacteria bacterium; assembly: GCA_963717215.1. Taxonomy (GTDB): domain Bacteria; phylum Pseudomonadota; class Alphaproteobacteria; order Rhizobiales; family Beijerinckiaceae; genus Roseiarcus. The sequence goes on along the minus strand of CAVQVS010000013.1, from coordinate 325,167 downwards.
GGACGTCGACGGCTCGCACATCCGCACTCTGCTCTTGACGTTTTTCTTCCGCCAGATGCGTCAGGTCATCGAGGCCGGACATCTGTTCATTGCGCAACCGCCGCTGTTCAAGGTCAAGCGCGGCCAGTCGGAGCAATATCTCAAGGACGAGCGGGGGCTCGAGGATTATCTGGTCGATACGGGGCTCGATGGCGCGACCCTCACGCTCGCCAGCGGCGAAACCCGCGCCGGCGCCGATTTGCGCGCGCTGGTCGAGGAGGCGCGCGCTTTGCGGAGACAGCTGGATGGCTTGCACTCGCGCTACAACCGCGCCCTCGTCGAACAAGCGGCCCTCGCTGGCGCGCTCAGACCTCTCACCGCCGCCGACGATCCTGAAGGCGAGACACGCGCGCGGCTCCTCGCTGAGCGCATGAACGGGATTGCCGAGGAGACCGAGCGCGGCTGGAGCGCCCGGCTCGATGCGAACGGCTATGTGCTCACGCGCGAAGTGCGCGGCGTCCGGCAGGCGGCGGCGCTGGACGCGGGGTTGCTCGCTTCCGCCGACGCGCGCCGCCTCGACGAGCACGCGCGCCCGCTCAGCGAAGCTTTCGCCGAGCCGGGGACCTTCGCGCGCAGGGGCGACACGACCACCGTCTCCGGTCCGTCGGAACTCCTCGAGGCGGTCAACGCCGCCGGCCGCAAGGGCGTCGCCTTCCAGCGCTATAAGGGCCTCGGCGAGATGAACAAGGACCAGCTCTGGGAGACGACCCTCGACCGCGAGGCCCGCACGCTTCTCCAGGTCAAGATCCGCGAGGTCGACGAGGCCGACGACATCTTCGTCAAGCTCATGGGCGACATCGTCGAGCCGCGGCGCGAGTTCATCCAGGAGAATGCGCTGAGCGTGGCGAACCTGGACGTGTGAGGGCGCGATCGCTGGGACATCGGGCGCGAAGCGAGGCTTACGATCCGAGGTCGAGCCGGAGCTGCGTGTCCTTCGGATAGGTGAGCCTACCGTCCGGCTCGACCCGCGCTTCGGGCGTCAACCGCGCTGGTTCGACGTGACCTGGGCTCAGGATGTGGAAGACCTCCTCGCCTGCGGCGATCAGATAGTCGGCAATGAACCGGCGGTGGCAACGCCACCAAAGGCTCTCCGCGCACATGACGGTTGAACGCGAGGCGTGACCAAGGGCGCGAAGTTTCTCGAGACTTGAGCGGAACTCTTCGCTCAGCGCGTAGTCGGCGTAATTGTGAAAGCCGGCATTCGTCCAGAAGGCATTGACGTCAGGGGATATGCCGGGCTGCTTTGCGCGCAATCCGCCGAGCGCTGGGAAATGCTCATAGGCGACGCCATGCGAAGCGAGCGATGCGGGCAGAACGTCGCGGTTGAATTGAGGATTCGTGCGCGACCTTGGAACGGTCCGCACGTCGATGACGAGCTCAACGTCCGCACTCGTGAGCAGGGCTGCGAACTCGTCGATGGGGCGAGTCGAGTGTCCGATCGTGAAGAACGGATTGGGCATGTTCCGAGGTCGGCTCTCAGCTTCCTTATAGCAATCCCGCGACCAACAATCTTCCTTCACCGGAAAGTCAATCGGTCGCGCTTGCATGAACGCACGAAAGGCGAAAAGCTCCCTCGACCGCTCCCGGAGAAGCTTCATGCGCTTATTCGCCCTCGCCGCCGTCCTCGCGTTCCTGGCCTTGCCGGCCGGCGCCGCCGAGCGCTGGGAGACCTTGCCGCCGACTCCCGCGCCGATCGCCACCGACCGCAGCGGCGACGTCGAGGCCAACGGCATCAAGATCCACTACGCGATCTACGGCCAGGGTTCGCCCGTGATTTTTCTGCATGGGGGCCTCGCCAATACGGACTATTGGGGCAACCAGGTTCCCGCGGTCGCCAAGCATCATACCGTGATCCTGATGGACAGCCGCGGCCACGGTCGCACAACCCGGGATGCGCGCCCTTACGGCTATGACCTCATGGCCGACGACGTCGTGGCCTTGATGGACGTCCTCAAGATCCCGAAGGCTGACGTCGTCGGCTGGAGCGACGGCGGGATCCTCGGCATTGATCTGGCGATGCGCCACAAGGATCGCGTCGGCAAGGTCTTCGCCTTCGCCGCCAACACAGTCACTTCCGGCGTGGTCGAAGGCGTCGAGAAAAATCCGACCTTCGCCGCCTATATCGACCGGGCCGGTCACGAATATGCCGAGCATTCCGCGACGCCGAAGGAATACGACGCCTTCGTCGACCAGATCAGCAAGATGTGGGCGGATCAGCCGAACTGGACCGATGATCAGCTGAAGGCGATCGACACGCCCATTCTCGTCGTCGACGGCGATCACGATGAAGCGATCAAGCGACCGCACACCGAATATATCGCCGCGACCATCCCGCACGCGGGCCTGCTCATCCTGCCCAACGTCAGCCACTTCGCGTTTTTGCAGGACCCCGATCAGTTCAATTTCGCCATCCTGCATTTCCTCGGCGACGAGTAGAGGAGACGGACCTGCCCAGAATGGCGAGCCTCACCTTTCGCCGGGCTCGTCGAGCCGTTGACAATCGGGGGACGATTACTAGGTGAAGTTGATAGACTTTGATCATGGACCCCAGGCGCCCGCAATGGTCGAGATCGCAATCGCCTCGCTGCCTCAAATTAAAGCGACCCTGAATTATGTCGCGGCCTCAGACGAGAAGCTTGTTTCCTACGCCTACGAGCCCCCCGCCGGGGTTCCGATGTCCAATGTTCAGGTCGAAGGACACGCCACGACGATCCACGATCTGCGTCCCGCAGCGTCGAAATTCGCGCTGGACGAAGTGGGTTTTAAGCTTCTCACACACCGGAGCGCGGTCAGGGATTTCTGGGACGAAGAGGAAATCGAACGGGTTTATTACCCGGAATCCGTCGACCTTCTGAAGCGGGTGACCGGCGCGACCGAAGTGCGCGTGTTTGATCACACCTTGAGGCGCCGCGTGCCAGGCAAGAACGATCGTTCGGCCGGCGTTCCTCGCCAGCCCGCGAGCCTCGTCCACGTCGACCAGACGGCAAGATCCGGAATCGAGCGCCTGCGCGTCGCCTATCCTGGGGAAGCCGACGAATGGCTTCGCCGCCGCGTCGCCATCGTCAATCTGTGGCGGCCGATCACGTCGCCGGTCCTGGATGCGCCGCTTGCAATGTGCGACGCGCGCAGCGTCACCCCAAAAGACCTCGTCGCCTCCGAACTCGTCTATCGCGATCGACGCGGCGAGACTTACAATCTCGTCTATAATCCGGGCCAGCGCTGGTTCTATGCGCCTGAAATGCGCGCGGACGAAGTTCTGCTCATCAAGTGCTTCGACTCGCGCGATGACGGCGCCGTATCTCGTTTCGCCCCCCATACCGCGTTCACCGATCCGACAGCGCCCCGAGACGCGCCGCCGCGCGAGAGCATCGAGTTGCGCGCCTTCCTTATTTTCGGAGAGGATGATAAGGCCCGGCATTGATGCCGAAGCGGCCTCTCCGCCGTCTTTTCTGCTCTTCCCATAAGATCAACGACAAGCCGATACGATGGGCCCGAGCCAAGCAAGCTCGGGGTCGGAGATGAGCGTCATCGCGCGTTCAAAAACGGAGAAACGAATTCCATGACCACTCTTTTCGACCCGCTCAACATCGGCGATCTCAAGGTTCCCAACCGTATCTTCATGGCGCCGCTGACGCGCAATCGGTCGACCGGTCCGGGGCGGGTTCCGAACGCGATGATGCGCGACTATTACACACAGCGCGCCTCCGCTGGCCTTATCCTCACCGAGGCGACCTCTGTCGCGCCCGCGGGCGTCGGTTATCCTCACACGCCTGGCGTTTGGTCGGCCGAACAGACCGAAGGCTGGCGCAACGTCGTCGAGGGCGTGCATAAGGCGGGCGGGCGCATCTTGCTTCAACTTTGGCACGTCGGGCGCATTTCCGATCCGAGTTATCACGACGGCGCGCTCCCCGTTGGGCCGAGCGCGATCGCGCCCAAGGGCAACGTGAGCCTGCTGCGTCCGCAGCGGCCGTATGTCGCGCCGCGCGCGCTCAGAACCGAGGAGCTTGCGGACGTCGTCGCGGCTTATCGCCGCGGCGCCGCGAACGCGAAGACGGCCGGGTTTGACGGCGTCGAGATCCACGGCGCGAACGGCTATCTGCTTGACCAGTTCCTGCAGGACTGCGAGCAACAAGCGCGACGACGGCTACGGCGGCTCGGTCGAGAATCGCGCCCGCCTCATGCTCGAAGTGACCGACGCCGTCGTCTCCGTCTGGGGGCCGGGCCGGGTCGGCATGCACCTTGCCCCGCGCGGCGACGCGCATGACATGGGCGACAGCGATCTTCCGACGACCTTCGGCTATGTCGCGCGCGAACTGCGAGAACGGCAAATCGCCTTCATCTGCGCCCGCGAATCGACCAAGGCCCCGCGGCTCGGGCCCGAGCTCAAGGCGGCGTTCGGCGGCGTCTATATCGCCAACGAAGCCTTCGGCCGTGTCGACGCGGAGGCGGCGATCGAAGCGGGCGAAGCCGATGCGGTGGCGTTCGGCAAGCTCTTCATCGCCAACCCCGACCTGCCGCGCCGCTTCTCTCTCGGCGCCCCGCTCAACGCCTGGAACGCCGAGACCTTCTACAGCGAAGGGCCAGCCGGCTACACCGACTATCCGGCGCTCGCGGAGAAGGCCGCGGCGGCCGAATAGCACGCGCATCTGTCGCAACCGTCGTTGCGAGCCAAGCGAAGATCCGTCCATCGCGGGTATGGGCAACGTGCGGCGGATGGATTGCTTCGTCGCTGCGATCCTTGCAATGACGAAGCCTTACGCCTTCAGGTGCTCGATCTCCATGAAGGCGTAATCGAAAGGATTGGCGTTGACTACATTGTGCTCGACGCCCTCCCGGCGCTGATAAGGAATGTGCTTCTTGAGCGTCGCCGTGCGCGAGCCCCCGCCCGGCTCCTCGAGCAGGAGGTCGCCGTCGGCGAGCGGCACGACGACATAGTCGGCCTCGTGGCGATGCCATCCCGTCTCGGCGCCGGGCGCAAACCGCCACTCGGTGACCCGCACATGCGGCTCCGAGATGTGCACATGGGGCGTGGCTTGCGGTCTTGACGGCATGGGCTCTTCCTTTGGAGATCCAGCCGCCACTAAACGCCAGGCGCCACCGGGTTAGCAAGGGGGCCAGACGGCGCCCGGATGCAACCCAAGCGCGAGTTTTCCACAAATAAAACGAAAGCAGATGAAAACAAATGAAAGGAAAATTGGAGAGCGTCACACCGCGCGCCGCACGCAAGTATCAAAACAGGCGGCGACTTGGCGGAATTAAAGTCAGGCGGCGCGAAAATGACTGTGGTTGCCCTTCCGAAAGTGGCCGACGGCGCTATTAGCGTCAACTGCGCTTCGCACGATAAAGACGGTCAAGAGCATACCGCCAATTACCCGGCAGATGCTCTAAAATCGGCGGCGCCTTCTCCGAAACTTCCTGGCGTTTCAGCCACAGGAACTGGACGGCGTGGCGGTGGCGAAGGCGCTGGCTGGATGGGTCGCTAAAAGTCAGGCACTTCAAGGTCTTTTGGGGCCGCAAAGGAGTCCTCGAACGGCTCGTCGCAGCCAGCGGCGGCAGCAGTCCGGTCGGAGTGCCCAGTTTTGTTCGGAAGTGGCGCGCCCGAAGGGATTCGAACCCCTGACCTCTGCCTTCGGAGGGCAGCGCTCTATCCAGCTGAGCTACGGGCGCAATGGTTATGCTCTTAGCCGAATTCCGCTCGGAGGGAAACGCCCTCCGACTGAGGGCGCGCCCCCGTCGATTTGCACCGCTTGACGAGGAGCCGCAGGTGGCTCACTGCCCAACATTCGCGACTTGAGAGGAACGCCTTGCGCGGTTTCGGGTCCCTTCGGTTCGCTTTATTCGCGTTCCTGGCGTGCCTCGCTCCCGCCGGAGCGGATGAACGAGTCAATTTCGCCAGCGCCGGTCAGGGCGACCCGATCCAAGCTTATCTGACGAGGCCCAAGGGAGCGGGTCCATTTCCGGCCATCGTCCTTCTTCACACCTGTCTTGGCCTGCCGGCAGAGCGCGCGTCGCTCGGCGCGCGGATCGCGACTTGGGGTTATGTCGCCCTGTTTGTCGACGACTTTGCGACGCGCGGCCTCAAGGAGACCTGCGCCGTCGATTTCAAGCAAGCCCTGCCGGACGCTGAGGGCGCCCGCGACTATTTGGCGAGCCTTCCGTATGTCGACCCCGCCCGGATTGCCGCGGTCGGGTTTTCGCAGGGAGGCGACACGGCGCTCGAGATCGCGAGCCGCGGCGCGGACGGCTTCAAGGCGGCCGCCGCCTTCTATGCCCCGTGCGCCAACCTGGACGGAGCCGCGCTCCGCATCCCCACGCTCATTCTCGTCGGCGCGAGGGACGAGGTGACTCCTGCGCGAGACTGCGCCGAGCTGGCGAAGCGGCAGCAGCCGGGCATGGCAAAGCTGGTGGTTTACCCTGGCGCGGCCCATGCCTTTGACCTGCCGGAGTTCGCCGCGGGGACAAAGGTCATGGGAATGTCGCTGGCCTACGACTCCACCGCCGCTTCGCGATCCTGGACCGACCTGCGCCGCTTTCTTGCGGCCCGGCTGAAGCGCTAAGCGCCGCTTCCGTTTTCCGGCGATCGGCGCGGGCTTGCCTCCGTTTCGGACGATTTGTGTTAGACACCGCCCGAATCGATGAGACGCTCGATTGAAGGAGCCTTGATGCTCAGACGTGAATTTCTCCTTGGCGCGGCTGCTGCTGTGGCCACTTCCGCGCCGGCAGCGGCTCTCGCCGCCGACGGGCCGCCGCTTTCAAGCAAGGCCGCGTTCATCGCCTGGATGACGGCCAATCGTCCCGCGGAAGACCCGAAATACCTCGAGAGGCGCTGGGACCGCTACGAAGTGGTGATCAGCTTCAACGACCTTTGGACGCCAGCCGAGAAACGCGCCTTCCTGATGACGCCGCGGCAGGAATTCTGCCTGCCCGATGACAAAGACAGCGCTTACGTGGGCCATTACATCGATATCGGCTTTGGCGTCACCATCACGCCGCCCGGCACGATGGGCCGGATGACGAGCGCGCTCGAGATTCGTCCAAGCGACAGGGTGCTCGAGATCGGCACTGGCTCGGGCTTTCAATCGGCGCTGCTGACGTATCTCACGACACACATCCATTCGATCGAAATCATCCCGGAACTCGCCGTGCGCACCCGCGGTGTCTACGATCGCCTGATCGGTGCGGGTTACAAGGAATATTCCGCGATCACAACCCAGAACAGCGACGGCTATAACGGCTGGGAAGAGGCGGCGCCGTTCGACAAGATCATCGTCACCTGCGGCATCGACCACATTCCCCCGCCGCTCTTGCAGCAATTGAAGCCGACGGGCACAATGGTCATTCCCGTGGGTCCTCCGGGCGCACAGCATATCCTGAAGGTGGTCAAGAAAGTCGGCGCCGACGGCGCCCCTCGGTCGCCCGCTCGGACATTTTCGGCGGCAAGGTCATTCCGTTCGTGCCGCTGTCCGGCGGCCACCAGAGCGAGGGCTGATCCGCGCGAGCTTTGCGCTCCCCGGGGCGCTTCGCCGTTAGACTGGGGCGGTTCGACCCCGTCCGGTCAGCGAGCCCGCGTCATTGGCCCTCGACAGATTTGCTCGAGGCCACGCGGAAGCGCCGGATTGTTCATCGGGCAAGGCTATCTGATTTTCTGCAATAAAAGGTCCGAGAGCTTTGCAGAAGTTGGCGGATTTGATTCTCTGGGTTGGGCCAAGGAGGATGATTTGCCGATGACGCGCCGTGACCTGTCGCAGCCTTCGTTCGTTGACGCGATGGTGAGCGGTTATGGGAAGGTTGGAGGCTTTCTGGACCGGATCGAGAAGGCGTTCGACTGGTCTTCGTTCGAGGCTCTGCTTTCGTCTATCCATGGCTCAGCGACCGGCGCGCCAGGCTATCCGCCTTTGACGATGTTCAAGATTTTGCTGCTGCAGCAATGGCACGCGCTCTCTGATCCCGCCGCCGAGGAGGCGGTGCGCGACAGGCTGTCGTTCCGCCGTTTTTGCGGGCTGCCGCTGGAGGTGGAGACGCCGGACCACGCCTCGATCTGGCGGTTCCGCCAGACGATCGACAAGCTTGGCCTGTCGATGAAGCTCTTGGCGGAGGTCAACCGCCAGCTCGACGCGCTCGGCCTTATCGTCAAAAAAGGCACGCTGGTCGATGCGACCATCATCGCTGGCGCAGTCAGGCGGCCTTACGAGGGCGGCGGCGTCAATCCGCGCGATCCCGCGGCGCGTTTCACGCGCAAGCGCGACAAGACCTATTTTGGCTACAAGGCGCATCTGGCGGTGGACGAGGAGAGCGGCTTGGTGCGTCAGGCTGAGATGACTTCGGCCAATGTGCACGACTCCCGCCTGGGCGAAGCACTGATCCAGGGCGACGAGCAGGGCTATTTCGCCGACCGGGCCTATGACAGCCAGGCTTTGCGCGAGACGCTCGAACGGCGCGGCCTGGTCGATGGGATCGCCTGGAAGGTTAAGCACGCCCGCTATCCGCTCGAGCCCTGGCAAAAGCTCCACAACGCATGGGCGACCAGCATCCGCTCAGCTGTCGAGCGCGCCTTCGCCACCATGAAGCGCTGGTACGGAATGAGCCGCGTCCGCTACTTCGGGCTCGCGCGCAACGCCTGCCATCTGCAACTCGTCGCGGCGGCAATGAACATGAAGCGGGCGCTCGTGCTGATGCGAGCGGCCTAGGCGCAGGGGCTCAAGCCCCTTCCGCCCGATCAAGGCGGGCCCGACAACCACCTCAAGAGACCACAAAAATCGCCCCTACCCCCGCGGACTCAGCCAAACCCGGCCCCCTCAAAGCGAAATCGCTCGTTCTGCAAAGCTCTCGGTCCCTCCCCGAGGAGTGGGCAAGACTTCGTCGGCTAGACCTCATTCGGGTGGCGGTCGATGCAATTGGCCGCCGCCGGCCTGTTGGCGCCCGGGTCGGCGGTCTGTTAACCTCAGCCTTGCCGATTTGATCGGCCTCATGGAAAAACGCCGTGGATATCTTGGCGTGGCTGCGAGAGCTGGGGCTGGAGCGCTACGAGCAGGCGTTCCGCGAGAACGAGATCGTCGCCGATATTCTGCCCAAGCTGACTGCTGAAGATCTCAAAGACATTGGCGTCACCATCGTCGGGCATCGCCGCAAGCTCCTGGAAGCGATCGCCGTCCTCGCCGCGCCCGCTTTAGCGCGGCAAGCAGGTCCAAGCACCCCGGTCAAGGACCCAACCGCGGCCCGGCCGACAGAGGCCGAGCGGCGGCAGCTGACCGTGATGTTCGTCGATCTTGTCGGCTCGACCGAATTGTCGGCGGCGCTCGATCCCGAGGAGATGGGCGCTGCCATTCGCGCCTACCAGAATGCCGTGGCCGGCGAGACCCTGCGCTTCGAGGGCCACATCGCCAAGCTCATGGGCGACGGGGTGCTGGCCTATTTCGGTTGGCCGCAGGCGCACGAGGACGACGCCGAGCGGGCGGTGCGAGCGGGCCTTGCTCTTGTCCGAACCGTGGGCGCGCTTGAGGCGGGCGGCCGTCGGCTGGCGGCCCGGATCGGGATCGCGACTGGGCTCGTGGTGGTGGGCGAGACGGTAGGCGAAGGCGAAGCGCGAGAGCGCGCTGTGGTCGGCGAGACGCCGAATCTTGCGGCCCGGCTGCAAGCGCTGGCCGCGCCCGGCGCCGTCATCATCAGCCAGGCGACCCGGGGGATGGTCGGAACGCTGTTCGAGCTGACCGACCTCGGTCCGACCCAGATGAAAGGTTTCTCCGAGCCTGTCGCGGCCTTCCGGGTCGAGGGCGAGGGCTCCGCCCACGGCCGGTTCGAGGCCCTCCACGGACAGCGCCTGACGCCGCTGATCGGACGTGACCACGAGCTGGCCATGCTGCTCGAGCGCTGGAGCTGGGCCAAGGACGGCGATGGCCAGGTGGTCCTGATCGCGGGCGAAGCAGGCATTGGCAAGTCGAGGCTGCTGCACGCCCTTCGCGAGAAGCTGGCGGACGAGCCGCACATCGCAATCAGCCATCTTTGCTCCGCCTATCACACCAACAGCGCGCTCCACCCGATCGTCGCGCAGCTCCAGCGGGCGGCGGGCTTCGCCTCCCATGACGAACCCGCAGACCGGCTCGCCAAACTCGAGGCGCTGCTCGCACAGGGCGCCGAGCAGCTAGACGAGGCGACGCCCTTGTTCGGGGCGTTGCTGGGCGTCGCGACGGATGAACGCTATCGCGCGCCCAACCTCAGCCCGCAGCGCCAGAAGCAGCGCACCTTCGAGGTTCTGATCGAGCAGCTGGCCGGGCTCGCCCGCAAGCGGCCCGTTCTCCAGCTGTATGAAGATCTGCACTGGGCCGACCCGTCGACTCTGGAGCTGCTCGAAATGGTGGTCGAGCGAGCGCGTGGCCTGCCCATCCTCGTCGTGATGACCCACCGACCGCAGTTCAGCCCGCCGTGGTCTGGCCAGGCACACGTGACCGCGCTCCCTGTCAACCGCCTCGGCCGGCGTCAGGGCGCTGCGATGGCCCTTCGGGTCACCGGCGGCAAGGCGTTGCCGGCCGAGATCCTGGATCAGATCCTCGAGCGTACCGACGGCGTGCCCTTGTTTCTCGAAGAGCTGACCAGGACAATGCTCGAATCTGGCCTCATGACCGATGCGGGCGATCATTACGAGCTTACGGGCCCGCTGCCGCCGCTTGCGATCCCGGCGAACCTGCACGATTCGCTGATGGCGCGGCTCGACCGGCTGGCCACCGTCAAGGAACTCGCCCAGGTCGGCGCCGTGATCGGCCGCGAGTTTTCCCACGAACTGCTCGCCGCCGTCGCCGATCAGCCGCAGGAGCGGTTGGAAAGCGGGCTCGACCAATTGGTCGCCTCAGAGCTCGTGTTTCGCCGTGGCAGCCCCCCCGGCGCGACCTACAGTTTCAAGCACGCCCTGGTTAAGGACGCTGCCTATCAATCGTTGCTCAGGTCCAGGCGCCAGCAGCTGCACGCTCGTGTCGCGCAGGTGTTCGAAGCGCGGTTTCCAGGTGTCGTCGAAACTCAACCCGAGCTGCTCGCCTATCACCTGACCGAAGCCGGGCTCGATGCGCGCGCAGCGGATGCATGGGCGCGCGCCGGCCGCGCGGCCCTCGGCCGCTCGGCGATGCGCGAGGCGACGAACTCGCTCTCTCGCGCCGTCAGTTTACTCCAGGGAATGCCCTCGACGCCCGATCGACAGCGCCTTGAGCTCGAGTTGCTTGGCGCACTCGGTGTCGCTCTCACCAATACACTCGGCCCTGCCTCTCCCGAAGCTCAGGCGGCGCACGAGCGGGCGAGTCAGCTTTCAGAGGAACTGGGGGACCGAAAGGGCCGCTTTCGCGCCCGCTGGAACCTCTGGCGCGTCTATAATGTGCGCGCTGAATACAGTTCAGCTGTCGCGGCGGGCGATGCGCTCCTGGCGGAGGCCCAGGCCGAGGGCGACATCGATCACGAGGTGCAGGCGCGCCACGCGCTGTGGTCGTCGTGTATTTTCCGCGGCGATCTGGAGGCGACTTGTCACCATGTGGACCGCGCGCTCGCCCTCTACGAGGTCGATCGCCACGGAAGTCAGGCGCTCACCTTTGGCGGCCACGACGCTCGAGAGTGCGCTCTCAGCAACAGCAGCGGTGCTCTGTTTCTTCTCGGCTATCCAGAGCGGGCGCTGGCCCGTAACGCTGAGGGCATCGCCCATGCTCGGGCGCTCGGGCAACCCCAAGTGGTCGCGCACGCCCTCACCTGGAGCTCGATGCTGCTGCAACTCGCTGGCGAACTCGAAGAACTCGACCACCGCGCCATCCTGCTCGCGCGCCTCGCCGACGAGCACGGGCTCGCCATATACTACCCCGAAGCGCGCATCATGGCCGCATGGCGCGCCGTTCGCGAGGGCCGGGATCACAGCGCCGCCGAGGAGATGCGAAACTTCCTCGAGCGGCGCGCGGCAATGGGTACGGCTTTTGTGCACACCTATTTCCTCATGCTGCTCGCCGACGCGTGGTTGCGACTCGGCCGATTGGACGAGGCGCAATCCGTGCTTGAGGAGGGCTTGGCCCGCGCCGAGGCGACGGGCGAGCATTTTTGCACGGCGGAGCTGCACCGGCTGCGCGCGCGTGTCTGTCTGGCTCGCGCCGCCGGCGATGTTCAGGACGCCGAGACCGCACTCGCCGCCGCACTCGCCGCCGCCCGTCACCGATCGTCGCGTATCTTCGAGCTTCGAGCCGCCTGCGATCTCGCCCGGCTCTGGGCCGACCGGGGCGAGCGACGGAAAGGGCACGAACTGCTCGCGCCAGTCTATGGCTGGTTCACCGAAGGCTTCGATACCGCCGACCTGAAGGCTGCGAAGGCGCTCCTAGGAGAGCTTGCCTAAGAAGGCCGCTCTCCGCCCAAGCGCGCTGCGCGCCGACCACCGGTTTTGGTCAGAGCGAACGGGCCATGAGAACGCTGATGGGCCAGCCACTCGGCAATGGCGTTTGATCGCCGAAGTGGCAGTCCCGTTCTGGGCGCGCGCCAATTCTAAACGGATGCACAGCGAAATCCAATAGAGTGTGATCCGCGTCACAGCGCGTTTCGCAGCGACGTGCCTCTGGGTTGAGGCAGCCCCGGATCGGGGCGGAATTTGCCTAACGCAGCGCACAACCAACAAACCCATCAAGGGGGAATGACATGATCAAGTGTCGTGTCCTGTCGCAGTCGGTTGCGGCCGCCACCCCATATTCCTCCCGAAGCTTCCGGCCCACGTGGGCCGCCATCATCGCCGTCTGCGGCATGCTTGCGGTCGCGCCGGCCTCTGCGCAGGGCGTAAAGATCGGCGTCCTCAACGATCAATCTGGAACCTATGCCGACTACGGCGGCAAGGGATCGGTCGAAGCCGCGAGAATGGCGATTGAGGACTTCGGCGGAAGCGTGCTCGGCCAAAAGATAGAGCTCGTCGACGCCGATCACCAGAACAAGCCGGATATCGCCGGCAACATCGCCCGCCGTTGGTACGACACCGAAGGTGTCGATATGATCACCGAACTCACCACGTCCTCCGTCGCGCTCGCGGTGCAGCAGATCAGCGCGGAGAAGAAGAAGATCGATATCGTCGTCGGAGCCGCAACGTCCGCGATCACCGGCGCGAACTGCACGCCGTACGGCTTCCACTGGGTTCGTGACACGCACGCGGCCGCGGTCTCAGCGGGCGCGCTGGTGAAAGCCGGCGGCGAAACCTGGTACTTCATCACCGTGGACTATGCTTTCGGCCACGCGCTGGAGAAAGACACCACCGACGTCATCAAAGCGAACGGGGGCCAGGTGCTCGGCCATGTGCTTTACCCGCTCAACGCCCCCGATTTCTCATCCTTCCTCTTGCAGGCGCAGAGCTCGAAGGCGAAGATTGTCGCCCTCGCCAACGCGGGAACCGATGCCATCAATTCGGTCAAGCAGGCGGCGGAGTTCGGCATCGTCGCCGGCGGCCAAAGGCTTGCGGCTCTGGGCATGACCCTTACCGAAGTTCATGGCCTCGGGTTGCAAGCCGCACAGGGTCTGGTGTTCCCCGAGACCTACTATTGGGATATGAACGATCGGACGCGCGAATTCGGCGAGCGCTACTTCAAGCGCACCGGGCGCATGCCGAACATGATCCAGGCCGGAACCTATTCAGCGACGTTACAATATCTCAAAGCGGTGAAAGCGGCGGGCACAAAGGACTCCGACGCGGTCGCCAAGAAGCTGAAGGAGCTGCCGGTTGATGATGCTGTCACGTCGAACGGCCACGTGCAAGCCAATGGCCGCATGGTGTCGGACCTCTATCTGTTCGAGGTCAAGAAGCCGTCGGAAAGCAAACGCGACTGGGATTATTACAAGCTGCTCGCGACCGTGCCCGGCGGCACAGCCTATCCGACCGCCGCCAACAGCGGCTGCCCACTGACGAAGTGAACAGAACCCTCAAAGCGAGGGCTGCGGGGCCCGCGGCGGGTTCACCGAAGGCTTCTTCGATACCGCCGACCTTAAGCTTGCCCGGAAAGCTGCTCTCCGCCGAAGCCGTCTGGTTGGGCGCGGCTCAACGCTTCTCGCCGTTCATCAGCACCGAATGCGAGCGCCCGTAGCCAAAATAAAGGACGAGGCCGATCGCGAGCCAGACGATCAGCCTGAGCCACGTCTCCCACGGCAGGAACACCATCAGCAAGAGCGAGAAAGCGATGCCGAGACTCGGCACCCACGGCACCGCGGGCGTGCGGAACGGCCGGAAGATTTCTGCGTCGCTCTTGCGCAGATAGACCACCGCGCCGCAGACCAGCGCGAACGCGAACAAGGTGCCGATGCTGACCATCTCGCCCAGAACGTCGATCGGCGTCAGCGCCGCGACGATGGCGACGATGATTTCGATCAGGAGCTGACTCTTGTAAGGCGTGCCGAGCGTTGGATGCACCTCCGAAAACATTTTCGGCAGAAGGCCGTCCTTGGCGATGGTGAAGAAGACGCGGCTCTGCCCGTAAAGCAGGACGAGGATGACAGTCGTTAAGCCCGCCAGCGCGCCGATCTTGATGAGCACCGAGAACCAGGTCATGCCGATGACATCGACGGCCTTGGCGATCGGGTCGGGCACGTTGAGCTCGGTGTAGGGCACCAGGCCCGTCACCACCGCCGCCACCAGCACATAGAGAATCGTGCAAATCACGAGCGAGCCAAGAATGCCGATCGGCATGTCGCGCTGCGGCAGTTTCGCTTCCTGCGCGGCGGTCGAGACGGCGTCAAAGCCGATGAAGGCGAAGAACACGACCGAGGCGCCGCGCACCACGCCTGACCAGCCGAAATGGCCGAACTCGCCGGTATTGGCCGGAATGAGCGGATGCCAGTTGGCGGAGGTCACGTACGCCGCGCCGAGCAGGATGAAAGCGACCACGACGAACAGTTTTATGGCGACCATGATGTTGTTGAGACGGGCGGATTCCTTGGTGCCCCCGATCAGCATCGCGGTCAGTGCGAGGACGATGAGGGCCGCGGGAATGTTGACGATGCCCCCGACACTGGTTCCATCGGGCAGCTTGACTTGCGTCCAGGGCGCGGCGGCGTAGTGGGGCGGGATGATTATACCGAAATTGCGTAACAGCGAGGCGATGTAGCCCGACCAGCCGACCGCCACGGTCGATGCGCCCATGGCGTATTCGAGGATGAGGTCCCAGCCGATGATCCAGGCAAAAATCTCGCCGAGCGTGGCGTAGGTATACGTGTAGGTGCTGCCGGCGACCGGCAGCAGCGCGGCAAGCTCGGCGTAGCAGAGGCCAACGAAGGCGCAGGCGATGCCGCCGATCACGAAGGACAGCATGATGCCCGGCCCCGCATAGCGCGCCGCCGCGGTGCCGGTGAGAACGAAGATGCCCGCTCCGATGATGCAGCCAATCCCCAGCGCGGTGAGGCTGACCGGACCGAGGGTCTTGCCCAGCGCATGGCCCTCGCCTTCGGCAATGATGTCGGCGAGGGGTTTGCGCGTCATCAAACCCTGAGGGAGCGGACTGGGAGTCAAAGCCTGGTCTGTCATCGCGACCTCGCTTGCTGTGTTGGCTTCGCCCTTCGGCGCAACTTCGTCCCAGGTTGGCACGGATCGTCATGAAAACGCCATACGATAAAAAAGGGGGTGCAGGCGCGCGCTCGATTCCACACAGCGCCATCATCGTTTAGGGTGCCTGCCTCTCAGCAAAGGGCGAACGCTCGGCTCTGATGAACGGCACGACGGTCCTTCTCACCGCGATCGGCTACGTCTCGTTCCTGTTCCTCATCGCCTGGTGGGGTGACGGCGCCGGGCGACGCTTTCTATCCGGGCGCTCGCGAGCTTTCGTCTATGCGCTCAGTCTCGCCGTCTATTGCACTTCCTGGACCTATTACGGCTCGGTCGGGCTCGCCTCTGCGCATGGGCTCGATTTTCTGCCGATTTATATCGGCCCCATCCTCGTTATCGGTTTCGGGGCGCCGTTCATCGCCCGCATCGCCAATCTTGCCCGCGCGCAGAACGTCTCCACGGTCGCCGATTTCGTATCCGCGCGATATGGAAAATCTCAAGCCGTGGCAGCGGTCGCCGCGCTCATCGCCCTGATTGGCTCCGCGCCCTATGTGGCGCTCCAGCTCAAGGCCGTCGCGCCAACAATATTGATGGTGGTGAGTTCATTCGATCACGTGCGACTGACCCCGGCGGCGCCATCGGCCTCGTTTTATCTTGCGGTGTCGTTGCTGCTCGCCATCTTCGCGATGGCGTTCGGCACCCGGCGCATCAACCCCAAGGAGCATCAGGACGGGCTCATTCTCGCCATCGCCGTCGAATTGATCGTCAAGCTCATGGCGTTTCTCGCCGTTGGCGCCTTCGTTGTCTGGCGGCTCAACGACGGGATCGGCGATCTGACGGAGATCGCCGGGTCCGATCCTACGCATCGCGGCAGCGATCCAGACGCCTCCCGACCCAGCGGTTTGGGTGGTGACCACATTGTTGTCGGCGTTCGCGATCGTGCTTCTGCCGCGCCAGTTTCACGTCGCGGTGGTCGAGAACCATGACCAGCGCGACATCCGCACCGCGGCCTGGCTCTTTCCCGCTTATCTGGTGCTGATCAATCTGTTCGTGGTCCCGCTCGCGATTGCCGGACTCAAGACTTTTCCCCCTGGATCAATCAATCGCGACCTGACTGTTCTGGCGCTGCCGCTCAACGCCGGCGCCCGTGGGGTGGCGCTCATGACAATGGTCGGCGGGCTCTCCGCGGCGACTGGAATGGTTGTGGTCGAGAGTGTCGCCCTCGCCATCACCATCTCCAATGACCTCGTGATGCCGTTCCTGCTCCGGCGCGGCGCCCGGGCGCGCGCCGTTGAAGGCGACATCGGCGCGCTGGTGCTGTGGGTGCGCCGGATCGCCATCGTCGGCGTTCTGGGGCTCGGCTTCGCTTACGAGCGCATGGCCGGCGAAGCGGGCCTCGTGTCGATTGGCCTTCTGTCGTTCGCGGCGGTGGCGCAGATCGCGCCGGCCTTTCTTGGCGGCCTCTTCTGGCGCCGTGGCACTGCGCGGGGCGCGACAGCGGGCATGTCTGTAGGCGCACTGGCGTGGTTTTATCTGCTGCTTTTGCCCTCGATCCGGCCGGAGCAGGCGCTTTCCGGTCTTCTTGCGCACGGGCCCCTGGCGGTCGCCTGGCTGAGGCCGGCTGCGCTCGTCGGCTTCGCGCCGAGCCCCCTCGTGGGCGGAGTGATCCTGTCGCTGGCCGCCAATATCGCAGCGTTTGTCGCCTTTTCCCTGACCCGCCAGCCAAGCGCGCTCGAGCGCGCGCAGGCGAGCGCATTTGCCGGAATGGGCGCCGGCGGCCAGCCGCAGGCCTTTCGCCTTTGGCGCTCGTCGACGACCGCGGGCGAGCTCGAGGCTGCGGTCGCCCGCTATCTCGGCGCGGGGCGGGCGCGCCGCGCTTTTTCGACTTTCATGCGCGAGCGCGACCTCGTTTATGACCCCACGATCGAGGCAGGCCCGCAATTAATCCGCCACGCGGAATTTTTGCTGTCGCCCGCCATCGGCGCCTCGACCTCGCGCCAGGTCCTGTCGTTATTGCTGAGGCCGAGGACCGTGTCAGGCCAGTCGGCGCTCAAGCTCATCGACGAAGCGTCCGCGGCGATCCAGTCGAGCCGCGATCAGTTGCAGCATGCGCTCGACCACGCTCGGCAGGGTGTCAGCGTTTTTGACGCGAATCTGGCGCTGACCGCCTGGAACCGCGAATTCGCCGACCTTTTCGGTCTGCCGCCCGCGATGTTGCGTCACGGCGTGGGGCTCGACGAAATCGTCCGCTTCAACGCTGGCCGCGGCGCCTATGGGCCGGGAGATTCGGAGGACTTTGTCGCCGAACGCGTCGCAACCCTGCTTTTCAACGATCAGCCGAACCGGCTGCGCCTGGTCTCGACCAACCGTGTCATCGAGGTGCGCTCGGCGCGGCTCCCGGACGGCGGGGTCGTCACCACCTACACCGACGTCACCCAAACCGTTCGGGCCGAAGACGCGCTTGCGGCCTCGAACGAGATGCTCGAGCGACGCGTCGATGAGCGCACCGCGGAATTGCAGCGGCTCAACGCCGAACTCGAGCGGGCGAAGAACGAGGCGGACGCAGCCAATCTCTCGAAGACGCGGTTCCTCGCCGCGGCCAGCCACGATATCCTGCAGCCGCTCAATGCGGCGCGGCTCTACGCGAGTTCGCTGACCGAAGGCGTCAATCAGATCGACCCCGAGGAGCGCAAAAATCTCGCGCGCAATGTCGACGTCTCGCTCGAGGCGGTCGAGGAAATCATCGGCGCGCTTCTCGACATTTCGCGACTTGACGCTGGCGCGACGCGCCCGGAGATTTCCGACGTCGCCGTCGCCGATCTCATGGGGATGCTCGAGATCGAGTTCGCGGCCCTCGCACGGGCGAAGGGGCTCGACCTCGTCTTCGTGTCCACCACGCTCGCGGTTCGCACCGATCGGCGCCTGATGCGGCGCCTGTTGCAGAACCTGATTTCGAACGCGCTCAAATATACGCTGAGCGGTCGAGTGCTGGTCGGTTGCCGCCGCGTTCCCGGCGCGGCCCGCATCGAGGTCTGGGACACGGGCCTCGGCATCGCGCCGGAGAATCAGCGCGCCGTGTTCGCCGAGTTCAGGCGGCTCGACCAGGGCGCGCGCGTGGCGCGCGGCCTGGGGCTAGGCTTGTCGATCGTCGAGCGTCTGGGCCGGGTGCTCGAGCAGCCGATCGGGTTGCGCTCCTGCCCCGGCAAGGGGTCGGTGTTCTTCGTCACTGCGCCGCTTGGACAGGCGGCGCCAAAGCCACGCAAGGCGCCGGGCGCACCTGAGCCGCCCGCCGCGGGCGAGCCGCTCGACGGTCTCAAGGTGCTGGCCATCGACAACGAGCCCCGCGTCCTTGAAGGACTGCGCGTTCTCCTGACGCGCTGGGGCTGTCTGGTCGCGACTGCCCAGGGCCTCGATGATTCCGCGACCGCTCTCGAGGCGATGGGCGCGCCGGACGTCATCATCGCGGATTACCATCTCGACTTAGGGAACGGCGTCGCTGCGATCGGGGGTTTACGCGAGCGCTTCGGCCGAAGCACGCCTGCGATTCTCTTAACCGCCGATCGAAGCCCGGAAGTGCGGGACGAAGCCGAACGCGCGGATGTCCGCGTCATGACCAAGCCGATCAAGCCCGCGCCCTTGAGGGCGCAGCTGACCCGTTATGCGGCGCTGCGCGAGGCGGCGGAATAGGCGCGTCTACCCAGCGCGGTTGGCCCGGTTCGCAATCACCAGCGCAATGCCGCCGAGAACCGCCAGAGAGGCGACGACGAGGCGGACCGTAATCGGCTCGGCGAGCAAGGTCGTGCCGGCAAGCGCAGCGATGACCGGCACGCTGAGTTGAACCGATGCGCCTTCGGCGGCGCTCAGTCCCGGCAAGGCCGCATACCAAATCGTGTACCCGACGCCAGAAGCGATCGCCCCAGACAGCGCCGCGTAGATCAATCCGGCGAGGGGAGGGGTTTCCCGGACCAGCGGCAGGCTCATGAGGAGCGCCATCGGGACCGCACGCAGAAAATTGCCCGCCGTCGCGCCGAGCGGATCCGTGCTGCGGCGACCCAACAAAGAATAGGCGCCCCAGGCGACGCCCGCCCCAAGCATCAGAACCGCGCCCGTGGATGGCGGCGCCGAGACACCGGGCGCGACGAGCGCAGCGAGGCCCGCCAAAGCCAAGAGGAGACCAAGCCACTGGCCGGCCGACGGGTGTTCGCCCCTGACAATCCCGGTCATCACCATCGTCACCTGGACGGCGCCGAACAACAGCAACGCGCCGACGCCGGCAGGCAGCGACACGTAGGCGAACGAAAAAGCGGCGGCATAGACGAACAGCGCCAGCGCCGCGCGCCATGACCCGCCGCTCGGACGTCCCGCTCTCACGACCGCGCAGATCGCCGCCATCATGGCCGCGCCAGACACAATGCGAACCAAAGTGAAGCTGGCCGGATCGATGCCGGACTGAGCAAGAGCCAATCGGCAGAGAACGGAATTGGCGGCGAAGGCGACCATCGCAACCGATGTGAGCGCGATTGTTCGACCCCTGCTCCCTCTGTTCAGGCTCACGGAAATCTGCAGCAACCGTTTGCGCCACGACTGCGCTCGGGATGGCGCGTCAGTGAATTTGAGTCGCCGCGTCCTGGCCGCGCGCCAATTCGATGGTCGTGATCGCCACCAGCATTTCGGCGCGCGACTTCAGATCCTTGGCCTCGAGCAGCGCTTGCTTTTCCCTCGGTCCGCACGGGCTCATCATCGACAAACCATTGACCAGGGCCTCGTTCGACGCCTTTTTGATGTCGCTCCACACCACCTTGATCTCGTTGACTTCGGCGAAGCGTTTCAAGGCCGCGATCAGGTCCTCGCGATCGACCGCCGCTTCGCCTGCGCCTTCGAGAAAATCCTCGGCGAACGGCGAATAATCGGGAATGGCGATCCGATAGGGGCCCCCGCTTGGCGTTTCCGCGGTCAGGCGGAATCGCGCCACCCCCATCAGCGTCAGGAAGCAGCGGCCGTCGCCGATCTCTGCATATTGGACGATGCGGCCGGCGCAGCCGAGCGGGTAGAGCTCAGGCGCCGGATCGGCCGCTTCTTCCTCGGACGAGGGCTGAATGACGCCGATCAGGCGTTCGCCACTCAGCGCATCGTCCAGCATCTCGAGATAGCGGGGCTCAAACACGGTGAGCTGGATCGGCCGGCGCGGCAACAGAAGGGCGCCCGCCATCGGAAACAGCGGGATCGTCGCCGGCATCTCGGCCGGTCCGGCGAAGGTGCGGTTGAGCTTCATTGCGCTCTTCTCATTCTTGAGATGCTCTTGCTTCGGACGCTCTTGCTTCGGATGCTCTTGCGGGTTCACGGTCAAAACCAGACCGCCGACAGCTTGCGACGCGCGGTGACCGACGCCGGGTCCATCAGACCCCAGGCCTCGAACAGCTGCAACAGTTGCTTGCGCGCCGCCTCGTCGTTCCACTTGCGGTCGCGGCGAATGATTTCAAGCAGTTGGTCGGCGGCTCCGTCCCGGTCCTCTTTCGCCGACAGCGCGACCGCAAGGTCAAAGCGCGCCTGGTGGTCATCGGGATTGGCGGCGACGGCCTGCTCAAGGGGGGCGAGTTCTCCCACGGTCGAGGCCTGCTCGGCGAGATGCAACGCCGCCAAAGCCGCAACAACCGCCGGCTCTTGCTCCTTGCCGGCCGGCGCTGCCGGCGCGGTCTCCAACAAGGACTTCGCTTCTTCCAGCCGTCCCGCGGCGACATGGAGTTTGGCGAGACCACCAATCGCCTTGGCCTCCCCAGGCTCTTCAGCCAAAATCTCGGAATAGATCGCCGCCGCCCCGGCCGCATCGCCCTTCGCGGCAGTTTCCTCCGCTTCCGCCAAAAGCACCGCCGATTCGCTCTGGATCGGCCCGACCAGCCGCTCGATGAAGCCGCGGATCTGACTTTCCGGCAGCGCGCCGACAAATCCGTCCACCGGCTGGCCCTTGTCGAACGCGATGACGGCCGGAATCGACTGGATGCCGAGCTGACCCGCGATCTGGGGATGCTCGTCGATGTTCATCTTGACCAGCGCAACCTTGCCGCCTGCGTCGGCGACAGCCTTTTCCAGCGCTGGCGCCAGCTGCTTGCACGGCCCGCACCACGGGGCCCAGAAATCGACCAGAACTGGCTGGCGCGTCGATGCCGTTAGGACATCGGCGCGGAACGAGGCCGTCGTGACCTCCTTGACCGAACCTGCCTTGGTTCGAGGCGCGATCGCGCCGCTGACATTAGCCATGTCCACTCATCTCCGGCCCGGCGGACGGGCAAGGCCCCCGCGCATGTGTCCCACTTTCGCCCCTAAATGGAGGTGTTGCGCTTTTTATTCAACCTGCGGCTTGATCCTGTCCCAGCGCGACGACCAGGGGTTCATGTCCAGTCGCCCGCAGGAATTTGATCAAGTCTGCGCTTCTGAGCCCGGTCGTGCGGGTATTGACCAGCGGATGAAAGTTGAGCCGCTCATGGCGCATCATCGCTTTATCCAGCACAACGGAAACCCTGGCCGCCTTGTCGTTGATCGCGCCAAACGGCGTCACCGCGCCCGGTCGAACGCCCCAGACCTCTTCCAACAGATCAGCTGAGCCGAACGACACGCGACCCTGCGCGCCGATCGTCTCGTGCACTCGCTTGAGGTCGACCAAGGTTTCCTCGCCGAGGACGAGCAGGAACAACCGGCCCTTCTTGTCTTTGACGAACAGGTTCTTGGTGTGGCCTCCGGGGATTTCGCCCCGCAATTTCTGCGAATCCTCGACCGTAAACAGCGGCGGATGGTCGAGCGTTTCCGTTTCGACGCCGAGATCGGCGAGATAGGCGATGAGATCGTCGGGTGAGGCAGGCATCAAGAACGCGGGAAGGGGAGGAGCCCGCGACTGGTAGCCGCTTCCGTCGGCGGCGGCAACCAGAAGGGGGCGCGGAGACGCGTCACGAATTGGTTGCTCACCTGCGTCAAGGGTGCTATGTTACAGATCCATTTTGGAGATCGATGCCCTTTCGGTTAACAACGTGCCAGGATCGGTGAGGCGGCTTGCGCGAAAGCGCCAAAGCCGACTGTCGATCGCTGCAGGGCGAATTGAGGGCCCCAGTCGACCAGGCGACCGGGACGCCACAGCGCCACACTCCTAGTTTTGATCTGCGCAATTATCTTTATAGATGTTCTCTATAGCAACAACCGAAGGCATGTCGCTATAGGCGTATTTCGCTAGTATTGCGTGGATAAATGTTTTCATGGTCTGATCGTCGGAAGAATGTCCGACAAAGCAGGCGCGTTCGCCCTGATTCTTGCGTTGGGTGTCCAAGTCATCGATCGCCTTGGTAATGTATTGGTGGCATTCGGAAAGATGATCGGCAATGCAAGATTTCGCTAAGTTATTGACTTTTTTTAGATCTAACCCGGCGTGTGCCGACTTGTCACAGATGACGCCCGCCAAGGTGGTCACAATGATCAGGCCCCACCGTCGCATCCCAATCCCCTTTTGCCGCCATTGACCGCGATCCAACGGCGCCTGGCCAGCGGCCGATTGGGCTGCCCGTTATACAATATAGCATTGGAACCAAGTCGGACTTAGCGGCGACTGGAGGCGGATGGGCAGGATCGCCGCGAAATCCAAGACAATTGTATCCCGCACTTGCGTGTCTTTCAACGGGTCGCTCTTGTTGAGTCCGGAGAGAAAGCGCTGGCGCCGCGCCGCGAACTCTGTATAAGCACGCGATCCGCGCCGTAGCCTTGCGCGGGAATTCGCGTTGTGACCGACCTGGACGACATCCCGGTTCGGCCGCCTATTGAAACGATGAGGCTGGCTTTGGCCGGCCGCAGATTTAAGGACAATCACGATGTCGATCACCGCTGAGCGCAAGTCTGCGCTCATCAATCAATATGGCTTGAAAGTCGGCGACACCGGGTCGCCGGAAGTCCAGGTTGCGATTCTCACCGAGCGCATCACCAACCTGACCGGCCACTTCAAGACTCACGTCAAGGACAATCATTCCCGCCGCGGCCTGCTCAAGATGGTGTCGCAGCGGCGAACGCTTCTCGATTACGTCAAGAAGCAGGATGAGAACCGATACAAGACTCTGATCGAGCGTTTGGGCATCCGCCGCTGAGGCCGAGCCCGACGCAAACGGAGCGCCTGATTTCAGGCGTCCCGTTCATAAGACCGGGCGACGGCGCCGTCGAAGCCCTCTACCCAATGCGAGAGCCTCGCGTCATGGCAGGATCGCAAGCGGCTGGCGTTCGCCCAGCCGCTCGCCGTCTTGCCGATGACGAGCTCGATCGACGAGCGGCATGGGCCGCAGGCTTTCGCATCCTCAACTCACGCAGGATGAAGAAAGATGTTTGACGTACAACGTGAAGAACTCAACTGGTGCGGGCGCAAGCTTACGCTCGAAACCGGCCGTGTGGCCCGTCAGGCGGACGGGGCGGTGCTCGCCACCTGGGGCGAGACCACGGTGCTGGCGACCGTCGTCGCCGCCAAGGAGCCGAAGCCCGGCCAGGATTTCTTTCCGCTCACGGTCCACTACCAGGAAAAAGCCTTCGCGGCGGGACGGATCCCCGGCGGCTATCTCAAGCGCGAAGGGCGCATGTCCGATCGCGAAACGCTGACTTCTCGCCTGATCGACCGGCCGGTCCGACCCTTGTTTCCGGAGGACTTCCGCTGCGACACGCAAGTGATCGCGACAGTCTTCTCCTATGACCTCGAGAACGATTCGGACATTCTGGCGATGGTCGCCGCTTCAGCCGCGCTGACCCTTTCCGGCGTGCCGTTCATGGGCCCGATCGGCGGCGCGCGCGTCGGCCTCATCAAGGGCGAGATCAAGGTCAACCCGACCGTCGAGGAGATGAAAGATTCGACCCTCGATCTGGTCGTCGCCGGCACAGCGGACGCGGTCCTGATGGTCGAGTCGGAGGCCCAGGAACTCAGCGAAGACACGATGCTGAAGGCGGTTATGGCCGGCCACGCCGCGTTCCAGCCGGTCCTTCAGGCGATCATTCGCCTTGCCGAGAAGGCTGCCAAGGAACCCCGCGATCTCAAGGCGAACGATCACGCCGCGGTCGAGAAAGCGGTGATGGATGCGGGCGAGGCCGATCTGCGCGCCGCCTATTCGCTCACCCAGAAGCAGGAGCGTTACGCCGCCATCGACGCCGCCAAGGCGAAGGTATTCGGCGAGCTCGCGCCCGCGGGCGGCGAGCCCAAGTTTCCTTTGGCGGATGTCGCGAAGGCCTTCCACGACGCTCAGGCCAAGGTGGTGCGCTGGAACATTCTCGACCACAAGCGCCGCATCGACGGGCGGGATCTGACCACCGTGCGCCCAATCCTGGCCGAAGTCGGGGTGCTGCCCCGAACCCATGGCTCGGCTTTGTTCACCCGTGGAGAAACGCAGGCGATGGTCGTCGCCACGCTTGGCACGGGCGAGGACGAACAATACGTCGATTCGCTCGACGGGACCTATAAGGAGCGCTTCCTGCTCCACTACAACTTCCCTCCCTATTCGGTCGGCGAGACGGGCCGCATGGGCGCGCCCGGTCGGCGCGAAATCGGCCACGGCAAGCTCGCCTGGCGCGCCATTCGCCCGATGCTGCCGACCCCAGCTGAATTCCCCTACACCATCCGCGTCGTCTCGGAGATCACCGAGTCGAACGGCTCATCGTCCATGGCGACGGTGTGCGGATCGTCGCTGGCGCTGATGGATGCGGGCGTGCCGCTCAAGCGTCCGACCGCGGGCATCGCGATGGGCCTCATCCTCGAGGGCGAGCGCTTTGCGGTCTTGAGCGACATTCTCGGCGACGAGGACCATCTCGGCGACATGGACTTCAAGGTTGCGGGCACGAGCGAAGGGGTTACTTCGCTGCAAATGGACATCAAGATCGCCGGCATCACCGAGGAGATCATGCGCCAGGCGCTGGCTCAGGCGCGCGACGGGCGCCTCCACATCCTGAACGAAATGAGCAAGGCGCTCACCGGAGCGAGGGCCGAGCTTGGCGAGTTCGCGCCGCGCATCGAGACCATGAAAATCCCGACCGACAAGATCCGGGAGGTCATCGGCACGGGCGGCAAGGTGATCCGCGAGATCGTTGAGAAGACCGGCGCGAAGATCAACATCGAGGACGACGGCACGGTCAAGATCGCGTCCAGCGACGGGGCGAAGATCAAGGCGGCGGTCAACTGGATCAAGTCGATCGCCTCGGACCCGGAGGTCGGCCAGATCTACGACGGCACCGTGGTCAAGACGGTCGAATTCGGAGCCTTTGTCAATTTCTTCGGTTCGAAGGATGGCCTTGTCCACATTTCGCAGCTCGCCAAGGCGCGGGTCAACAAGACGACCGACGTCGTCAAGGAAGGCGACCGGGTCAAGGTCAAGGTCATGGGTCACGACGATCGCGGCAAGGTCAAGCTGTCGATGCGCGTGGTCGACCAGCAGACGGGCGCCGACCTCGAAAAGACGCCCGCTCCGGAGCCGGCAGAGCCGGCCGAGTAGCAAAGCCCAACCCGGACACCTAAATACGTTGTGCGGCGCAGAAGCGCCGCACAACGGACTTTCACGTCACACAAATGGCCAATTTCCCATCGTAATGGCTTGTTAACGAGGCGGAAAGGCCGAGCGCGGTATGGAGTTCGCGCTTCAGGATATGGACTGATCTCATGCGCGTGAGTTTTGCGGCCGCCCTCGATGACGGCCGGCGTACGATTGCGATCGGGCGAATTCGGGCGACGGGGCCGTGGCGTGCAGCCGGCGGCGCAGGCGCGGAAGCGGACCGTCAGGCGGCCATCGACGCCTTGACGCGCGAAGCCGAGGATTACGGCGCCGACGGCGTCGTCGAGGTCAAGTTCGACGTCGAGGGCTGTAAAGGCTGCGAAATCGACGGACTCCGGCTCGAGAGGGTGGCGGCGACCGGCCTCGCGGTCCGGTTTGCTGAGGCGGCCTAGTTCTACTCCGCCGCGTGGCGTATCACCGACTGCGCCGCCTCCCGGCGGCGAAGCTCGGCTTCCCGCTCCAGAATGTAATCCCGGGTGAGAGGAACCGGCTCCTGGCGCTTGGCGAGTTGAAGCTGCATAACCATGTGGCCGTCGACGCGGAAAGAAGTTTCCGAGCCGGCGAGATAGAATTCCCACATGCGGCAGAAGCGCTCGTCGTAAAGCTTTGCGGCTTCATCTCGATGCGCCATAAACCGCTCGCGCCAGACGCGCAGGGTCTCGGCATAGTGCAGCCGCAAGATTTCAACGTCCGTCACGTAAAGACCCGCCCGCTCGATCGCCGGCAGCACTTCGGATAGGCTCGGAATGTAGCCGCCGGGGAAGATATATTTGCGGATCCAGGGGTTGGTCACACCCGGAACCGAGTTGCGGCCGATGGAATGGAGCAGCATCACCCCATCGTCCTTGAGCAGAGTGCGGACTTTGGTGAAGAATTCGTCGTACCGGCTGGCGCCAACGTGCTCGAACATCCCGACCGAGACGATGCGATCGAAGGTTTCGCCGACATCGCGATAGTCCTGCAACCGGAAGTCGACCCGGTCGGCGAGACCCATCGAGCGGGCACGACTGGTCGCGACGCCGAACTGCTCCTCGGATAGCGTAACTCCGGTTACGCGTGCGCCAGCGACACCGGCGAGATAGAGCCCGAGACCTCCAAACCCGCAACCAATGTCGAGCGCAGTTGCGCCGTCCTCCGGCAAGAGCTTGGCGGCGATATGACGCTTCTTCGCGGTTTGGGCGTCCTCAAGCGATTGGCCGGGGTATTCGAAATAAGCGCAGGAATACTGACGGTCCGAATCGAGGAAGAGGCCGTAGAGGCGTTCATTCAGGTCATAATGCTGGGCGATGTTGCGTTTTGCGCTCCGCCGGTCGTTGCGCTGATGCAGGTCGCGAAACGCAATCCGGGCCTTATTCAACGCCTTGGCCCAGAACGAACCTTCCAGTTCGGCCAGGTCGCGCGCGCCCAGTTCCAGCAGGCCGTAAAGGTCCCCCTTGGTGACAATGATGCGGCCGT
This sequence comes from uncultured Alphaproteobacteria bacterium, assembly GCA_963717215.1. Classification (GTDB taxonomy): domain Bacteria; phylum Pseudomonadota; class Alphaproteobacteria; order Rhizobiales; family Beijerinckiaceae; genus Roseiarcus. Next base: position 297,606 of record CAVQVS010000013.1, on the reverse strand, counting down.
CCACATAAAGCTCACCCAGACTCAACGCGGGATTGAGCATCAGCTTCCACTCAGCCGCACGATCAAGAAGCTTGACCCCAAGGACCGGGCCTGTGCTGTCGCCGAAGGTCTCAACGGTTCCGTCGGCTGTTTCGACTTCGAGCTGACCTTTGCGAATGAGTTTACGCAAATAGGCTTTGAAAACCGCGTTCATCACTCCCACTCGCCATCCTGGTTGTGCCAGCGAGGCTGTCCCAAGCCCGCAGGCTTCCCTGCCGTAAATGTGTCAAGTTATGGAAGGTTCCAAGGCGTTTTCAAGTGTCAATGTGATCGGCGGCTATTCACTGAGCGCAAATCCCCGATCCGAAGCGTCTTGTTTTGGCTCCATTCGTGCGACAAAGTCGACCGTCCGTTCCCCTCTGGCGTGTTTTGCGCTAGACGGCGACCAAATCGGCCAAGGATCCCATTATCGTGGACTATGTTTCTACGCGCGGCGCGGCGCAGACGCTGGGCTTCGCGGATGCCCTTCTCGCCGGTCTTGCACGCGACGGCGGCCTCTATGTGCCGCTCACCATTCCCCATGTGCCGCCGGACGCGATCCGCGCGTTGAGAGGCGTTCCGTATCCTGAGGCGGCGGCGAGGCTCATAGCGCCCTTCGTTGACAAGGATTTCGATCACGCAGAAATGAACGCGCTGACCGCAGCCGCTTATGCCGGCTTCCGTCACCCCGCCACTGCGCCGCTCACGCAGGTCGATGACAACCTGTTCTCGCTCGAACTTTTCCACGGACCCACGCTGGCTTTCAAGGATTTCGCCATGCAGTGGTTGGGACAGGCGATGAATCGCGTTTTGCGCCGCCGGAATGCTCGGGCGACGATCATCGGCGCGACCTCGGGGGATACCGGCGCTGCGGCGATTGAGGCTTTTGCGGAACAGTCCCAGGTCGAAGTGTTCATCCTCTACCCACAGGGCCGAGTGTCGGATGTCCAGCGCCGGCAGATGACGACGGCCAATCGGCCCAACGTCCACGCGCTCGCAATTCAAGGCTCGTTCGACGATTGTCAGCGCATCGTCAAGGAACTGTTTGGCGATCTCGCGTTCCGCGACGAGATGCATCTCACGGGCGTGAATTCGATCAATTGGGCGCGAATCCTCATCCAGATCGTCTATTATTTCGTCGCCGCCGCTGCGCTTGGCGCGCCCGAGCGGCCCATTTCCTTCGCGGTCCCGACCGGCAATTTCGGCGACGTACTGGCCGGCTATTACGCGAAGCGGATGGGATTGCCGATCGAGCGCTTGATCATCGCGACCAACGAAAACGACATTCTCGTGCGCACGCTCGCCACAGGGCGCTACGCTCCGAGGGAGGTTAAGGCCACGCAGTCGCCGTCGATGGACATCCAGGTGTCCTCAAACTTCGAGCGCCTCCTGTTCGAGGCTTCCGACCGGGAGTCCAGCCGAGTGGTGGCGCAGATGAACGCGCTGGCCAAGGAGGGCTCGTTCACGATTCCGGCGGACGCGCTCGCCCGCATACGCGGCGATTTCGATGCTTTTCGCGTCGACGAGCGCGCATGCGCCGCGGAGATGGGCAACGTCTGCCGCATGGGCGGCATGATCATCGATCCGCACACCGCAGTCGGCGTTCACGCGGCGCGTAAAGCGCTTGTCACGTCGCCAGCGACGCCGGTCGTCGCGCTCGCAACGGCCCATCCGGCGAAGTTTCCCGACGCCGTCGAGGCCGCGACCGGCATGCGGCCGCCGCTGCCAGAGCCCCTCTCCGATCTGATGGAGCGCAAGGAAGCGATTGCTGTCCTGCCTAACAACTATCGGGCAGTTGCCGATTACCTGCGTCAGACTGCGCGAGCGGCGGCGTGAGCGTTCAAGTTACGAGCCTTCCCTCGGGGCTCGCCGTCGTAACCGAGACGGCGCCCCATCTTAAGACGGCAGCAATCGGCGTGTTCGTGGAGGCGGGGTCGCGCTACGAGCGTGCGGGGGAGCACGGGCTCTCGCATTTCATCGAACATATGGCGTTCAAGGGCACGCGCCGTCGAAACGCCCGCGAAATCGCCGAGACGATAGAAAACGTCGGCGGGGATCTCAACGCAGAGACTGGCGTTGAACGGACAAGTTACTTCGCCCGGGTTCTGGCGAGCGACGCGGATCTCGTACTTGACGTGATTGGCGACCTTCTGACCGATAGCGCCTTCGCCCCGGAGGAGCTCGAACGAGAGAAGAATGTCGTCGTCCAGGAGATCGGCGCGGTCGAAGATACGCCGGACGACCTGGTGTTCGATCTCCTCACCACCACCGCCTTTCCGGACCAGCCGATCGGCCGGCCAATACTCGGCACACGCGAGAGCGTCGAGGCCTTCGACCGGGCGGCGATCGATCCTTATCTGGGTCGCCGCTACAGCACCGGCGCCACCGTCGTCGCCGCGGCCGGTGCGGTTGAACACGATCACATCCTTGATCTAGTTCAGTCTCGCCTGGCGACTCTGCCCCAAACTCCGGCGCCCGCCGAAGCGCGAGCCGCTTATCGTGGGGGCGAGATCAAGGTGAAGCGGCGGCTCGAGCAGACGCATGTCGTGGTGGGCTTCGAGGGTCGCGCTTCGAGCGCGCCGGATCACGACGCGGCCCAAGTCTTCGCCGCCGCAGCCGGCGGGGGAATGTCGTCGCGGCTCTTTCAGGAGGTGCGCGAAAAACGGGGCCTCGCCTACTCGATCTATGGATTCCACTGGGACTTCATCGACACGGGCCTGTTCGGCTTCTATGCCGCCTCGGCCCACAAAGATGTGACCGAGGTGGTCGCGGCGTCGCTTGATTGCCTTAGCGAAGCCGCGCACGGGCTCGAAGAGTCGGAAATTCGACGCGCCAAGGCACAGATGAAGGTCTCGCTGGTGACGGCGCTTGAGCAGCCTGGAGCGCGGGTCCACCAGCTCTCCCGCCAGATGCAGATCTATGGACGCCCGTTGACTTTCGACGAGATACTCGCCCGCGTCGACGCTGTGACCGTGGAAGACGTTCGCAAAACCGGCGCCGCCATGCTTAGATCGGCCCCGGCCGTGGCGATGATCGGCGCGGTCGGCAAAGCCCCCGGCCAAGCGAAGATCGCTGCCGCCTTGAAAGGGGTATGATGGCGCTTTTCGGCTTGACGCGACCGGTTGCGCCGGAGCCTGTCCTCCGCGGCGATGGCCTCTATCTGCGACCGGCGGCGCTGACGGACTATTCGTCATGGTCGAAGTTGCGCGCTGCAAGCCGCGGTTTTCTCGAGCCTTGGGAGCCAACCTGGCCGGACGACGATTTGACGCGCGCCGCATTTCGCCGGCGCCTCAAGCGCCAGGACGACGACATGGCTCGTGACGAGGCCTATTCGTTTCTCATTCTCGACAGCGCGAACGACGAACTTTTGGGGGGTATCACCCTCGGCGGGGTCCGACGCGGGGTGTCGCAGAGCGGAACGCTTGGCTACTGGATGGGAGCCCCATATGCGGGCAGAGGGCGCATGACGCGTGCGGTCGCGGCGACGGTCGAATTCGCGCTTGCCAAGTTGCGGCTGCACCGTATCGAAGCGGCCTGCATCCCGGAGAACGCGCCGTCGATCGCGCTCCTCGAGCGCAACGGCTTCCAGCGCGAGGGCTACGCGCACGGCTTCCTCAGGATCAATGGGGCTTGGCGCGACCATGTCCTGTTCGGGCTGGTGCTAAACGACGCGCGTCCGCGGCTGGCGTGGACCAATCGTGACTGAACAGACCTTCATCGATCGTCTGGCTCGCGCCGGAAAAACGCGTTCCGTAGCCGGCCCGGCGAAGCGCGCCTCGGGCGCGTGGCGTGGCTTCGTTGGCGTCGTGATCCTCCTCGCTATGCTGACCGCATTCTGCCGGCCCGCCTTCGCCGTGCAGTCAGTCAGGGTTTCTCCGGATTCGGACGCGATCGATCTGACCCGGGTGGTCGAGCGTTACAACGCGCAGGGCGATCGCATCCAGGTGTCGACCGCGCCCGGCGCCGACGGCATCGTCCGCCGGATCGAGGTCAGCGCGCTCGAACCGGGGGCACAGCCGGCCTGGATCGTGTTCGCGCTGACCAATGATTCCGAAGAGCAGCTGACTCGGCTGATTGTGGCGCCGCATTTTCGCTTTGTCGGCTCGGGCCTCATCTGGCCGGATCTCGGCTCGTCGCGGATCACGACCATCACCGCAAGCCAGGGCGCGGCGCCGGAGCGTGAGGACAGCGCGGACGCCGACGTCTTTCGCCTGACCCTCGATCCCGGAACCACCGTGACCTACGTCGCGGAGCTGCGCACGCCGAACCTGCCGCAGCTTTATTTGTGGGAGCCGGACGCGTTCAAGGACAAGTCGGCGAGCCTCACCCTCTACGAAGGGATTCTGATCGGGATCGCCGGTCTCCTGGCGCTCTTTTTGACCATCGTCTTCGTGGTCCGCGGCGCGATGATTTTTCCCGCCGCGGCCGCGCTCGCCTGGGCGGTCTTCGCTTACGTCTGCATCGACTTCGGCTTCTGGCGCAAGATGTTCGGCCTCGGCGATGCATCGGAGAGAATCTGGCGCGCCGGGGTCGAGGCGACGATTGGGGCGACACTGATCATCTTCCTGTTCGCCTACCTCAATCTGCGCAGATGGCATGTGCGCTACACCCATTTTGCGTTTGCCTGGCTCGTGCTGATGGGGGCCGTGGTCGGGCTCTCGGTATACAATCCGGCGGTCGCCGCGGGCGTGGCGAGGATCTCCATCGCCACCGTCGCAGGCATTGGATTCCTGCTCATCCTGAGCCTCGCGGCGCGCGGATCCGACCGCGCCGTGATGCTGATCCCGACCTGGTATTTGCTCGCGGTCTGGGTGGTGGCCGCGGGCGCGGCAGCGCTCGGTTATCTGACTAATGACCTCGCGGCGCCGGAACTCGTCGGCGGCCTGGTGCTGATCGTCATGTTGATCGGCTTTACCGTGATGCAATTCGCCTTTTCCGGCTCCACCGGCGCAATGGACAGCGGCCCCAACGCCGAGCGACGATCGCTCGCCATGACTGGCTCGGGGGAAGCGATTTTCGATTGGAACGTCTTGACCGACGAAGTGAACGGCAGCGAGGCGATCGAGAGCCAGCTCGGCCTCAAGCGTGGCGCGCTCGAGGGGCCGGCGGCTGGCTGGCTCGACGTGCTGCATCCTCTCGATCGCGACCGTTACACGCTCGCGCTGGACGGGCTCCTGCATCAGCGCTCGGGCCGGATCAATCACGATCTCCGCCTCCGCGGATCGGACGGACATTATTTCTGGTACGTTCTCAAAGCCCGGCCGGTCATAAGCGCCGACGGCGAGGTGGTGCGGGTGATCGGCTCGCTCTCGGACGTGACCGAACTCAAGTCGGCCGAAGAGCGCATGCTCCATGATGCGATTCACGACAATCTGACCGGCCTTCCCAACCGCGAGCTTTTCACCGATCGCCTGAGCGCGGCCATTCTCCTGGCGCAGAAGCCTGGCGCCGGTGCGCCGACGGTGATGGTGATCGATGTCGACGAATTCCGCGCGGTCAACGATTCCTATGGGCTGTCGATCGGAGACTCGGCTCTTTTGGCGGTGGCGCGGCGCCTGTCGCGAGATTTACACCCCGGCGATACGCTAGCCCGTTTGGGCGGCGACATGTTCGGCGCAATCGTCCTCGCCGAACCGGGCTCGATGGATGCGCCCGCCAGGATCGACGCCTTGCGCGCCGTGCTCGCCTCGCCGATCAGCTTTGGCGAGCGGGAAATCACTCTGTCGGTGTCGATCGGCGCGGCGCACTACAATCCGAAGCTCCACGACAAAGGCGGCGATCTTCTTGCTGACGCTCAGCTCGCACTCGCCAACGCCAAGAAGGCCGGCGGTGACCGGGTGGAGATATTCGCCCCCAACATGCGCCTCCATCGCACGGATCGGCAGACGCTGGGCAACGACGTGCGGCGTGCGCTCGAGCGCGGCGAGATCTCGATTCTCTACCGGCCCATCGTGCGCCTCGAAGATCGCACGGTCGCCGGATTCCAGTCCCTCATCCGCTGGCGCCATCCGAGGCTTGGAGTTCTCGGCGACGATGAGTTCCTGCAGGCCGCCGAGTTCGACCGGCGCAATCGTCGACATCGGCGCCTACGCTCTCGAGTCGACCGCGCGGGAACTCGCTGCGTGGCAGAAGGCGCTCGAGGTCAATCCGCCCATCTTCGCGACCGTCGCAGCCTTCTCACGCCAAATGCTCAGCCACGACCTCCTGCTCGACGTGCGCTCCGCGCTTGGCCGTCATTACGTCCAGCGCGGCTCGCTCAAGCTTGCCGCTGCCGAGAGCCTGGTGATGGAGAATCCGGAATACGCCGCGGCCCTCCTGCAGCGGGTGCGCGAAATCGGCGCGGCGCTCATGCTCGACCGGTTCGGCGCCGGCTACACCTCGCTCGGTCATCTGCCGGAGTACCGTTTCGACGCGATGCGGATCGACGCCTCGCTGGTCAGACCCAATGCCTTTGGCGCACGGTCGCCGATCCTGCGTTCGATCGTGGCCATGGCGCAGGAGATCGGCATGGACGTCATCTCCGAGGGAGCTGAGACGGAATCCGACGCCGTGGAGCTTGCCCAGCTTGGCTGCCAATTCGCCCAAGGGTCGGCCTTCGGCCAGCCCATGAGCGCCGCCGCGGCGCGGAAACTGATGGGGGCGGCGGCCGCCTGACCCGCGGGCGCCCTCACGCTAGCGCGAACTTTCCCCCAGATCCCGCCGATAGCGGGCGAGCACTTGCGCGCGATAGATCGGGCGCATCGCCTCGTGGCGGAGGCGTTCCACCAGGCTCATCGACTTGCGCTGGACGGTGCTGCCGCCGGTCTCGCGCGACACGTCGCGGACCGGCGAGGGCGAGGCGACCAGCACCGGCTGGCGGGTGACCCAGGTCATTTGCAGCGTCGTGTCGATGGGGCGGTCGAAGGGCAAGGTGCGCTCGAGGAGCCGCTTGGCCGCTGCAAGCGAGACGATCTGCGCGATCGCTCGCAAGGGGGGCGCCGCGGGGCGCATGAGCGTGAACCCGCCGCGGCTCGCGACCGGCGTCCCGTTCCGGATCGGCTGAGCCGGCAGCAGCACATAGTCCCAAACTTGCCGTTCGAGGGTCACGAACCCGGCCAGCGCCGCGAACGCAGCAGGGTCGATCTCAGCGTCGTCCTCGAAGATGAAGGCGAAGTCGAGCGCGTCATCGACGATCCGCCGCCAGGCCAGGCGGTGGCTGAGGAACACGCCGACTTCGGTCCTCGTCAGAGGGAATGGATAGGTGGGGCGGAAACGCCGCCGGGCGTAAGCCTGGTCGACCTCCTGTGGCGTGAGGCGCGCCCCGTCGATCGCCGCCAGGACCTCGCTCTCGATGGCCATGCCGGCGCGTAGCGACTGGACGGTGGCCGCGCGCGAACGCGCGCGCTCCAAATGGAGAATGAAGGCTTTGGGCCCGCTCAAGACTGGCTCACTGTGCAAAGACCTGCAATAGTCCGGGCCTTAGAGCGCGAAAGGGGCTTCAATACGCGCCGTGACGCGCCAAGTCATCCCGCTTAGCCTTGGAAAAGGGAGAGCCGCGCCCGATGAAGATCACCGTCGATGTGGACTGCACCCCTCTCGAGGCGCGTCAGTTCATGGGATTGCCGGACGTGGAGCCCATGCAGAAGGCGGCCATGGCGGAGATCGAAAAGCGCATGATGGCCGAACTCGAGCGCTTTTCTCCGGAAGCTCTGTTCAAGGCTTGGCTGCCGATCGCCGGCATGAACGCCGACTGGCTGCAGGAGTTTTTGAAGCGCTCGTCCCGCTGAAGGGCAGGAATTGATATCCGTCAAGGCCGCCTTTCATTGTTCGGCGTTAAAGCGCTTTTGCGCCCTTCCGCCCGCGCCAAGCGGCTCCTACATTACGATCAGGCCGCGAAATCGCGGCAATCCTGTTGTATGGGCTGGCTCACGTTGCTTCGGGACGCGGGCCTTGCGCCGAAGGGGTAGACGATGAATTTGGAGAAATACACAGAGCGAGCGCGCGGCTTCGTGCAGTCCGCGCAGTCGCTGGCGCTTCGCGAGGGGAACCAGCAGTTTACGCCCGAGCACGTGCTCAAGGTGCTTCTGGACGACGAGGAAGGCTTGGCCGCCGGGCTGATCGATCGTGCGGGCGGGAATTCGCGTCAGGCGCTGACGGACGTCGAAGCCGCCCTCGCCAAGCTGCCCAAGGTGGAAGGATCGGGGGCGGGCCAGCTCTATATGGCGCCGACGACGGCGCGCCTCTTCGACAACGCCGAGAAGATCGCCCAGAAGGCGGGCGATTCGTTCGTCACCGTCGAGCGCCTCCTGCTTGCGCTGGCGATGGAGAAGGGAACACAAGCCGCCAAGATTCTCGCCAACGCCGGCGTCTCCGCGCAGACCCTCAATGCTGCGATCAACGACATCCGCAAGGGCCGCACCGCCGACTCGGCGAGCGCGGAGAACCAGTATGATGCGCTGAAGAAATACACACGCGATCTCACCGAGGCCGCGCGCAATGGCAAGCTCGATCCGGTCATTGGCCGCGACGAGGAGATCCGCCGCACCGTTCAGGTGCTGTCGCGGCGCACAAAAAACAATCCGGTGCTGATCGGCGAGCCCGGCGTGGGCAAGACGGCGATCGTCGAGGGCCTGGCGCTGCGCATCGTCAATGGCGACGTGCCGGAATCGATCCGCGACAAGAAGCTGCTCGCGCTCGACATGGGGTCTCTCATTGCCGGCGCGAAATATCGCGGCGAGTTCGAGGAGCGCCTCAAGGGCGTGCTCAACGAAGTCACCGCGGCCGCTGGCGGCATCATCCTCTTCATCGACGAAATGCACACCCTCGTCGGGGCCGGCAAGGCGGACGGGGCGATGGACGCCTCGAACCTCTTGAAGCCCGCGTTGGCGCGCGGCGAGCTGCACTGCGTCGGCGCGACCACGCTCGATGAATATCGCAAGCATGTCGAGAAGGATGCGGCGCTGGCGCGGCGGTTCCAGCCGGTGTTCGTCTCCCAGCCCACGGTCGAGGACACGATCTCGATCCTGCGCGGCCTGAAGGACAAGTACGAGGCGCACCATGGCGTGCGCATCACCGATCCCGCGATCATCGCGGCGGCGACGCTCAGCGATCGCTACATCGCCGACCGGTTCCTGCCGGACAAGGCGATCGACCTCATCGACGAAGCTGCGGCCCGCCAGCGGATGCAGGTCGATTCCAAGCCCGAGGAATTGGACGAGCTCGATCGGCGCATCATGCAGCTCAAGATCGAGCAGGAGGCGCTGAAGAAGGAGACCGACACAGCGTCGAAGGATCGGCTCAAGAAGCTCGCCGGCGAGCTTGCGGACCTGCAGGAGAAATCCGACGCGCTGACCGCCCGCTGGAAGGCTGAGAAGGACAAGCTTGGCCAGGCCGCGAGGCTCAAGGAAGAGCTTGAAGCGGCGCGCAACGCGCTCGCCCAGGCGCAGCGCAAGGGCGACTATGCGGAAGCCGGCAGGCTCACTTACGACACGATTCCCACGCTCGAGAAGAAGCTGGAGGAGGCGGAGAGCCAGGGCAACAGCGTGCTGGTTGACGAAGCGGTGACCGCGAGCCACGTCGCCCAGGTCGTGTCGCGCTGGACGGGCGTGCCCGTTGACAAGATGCTCGAAGGCGAGCGCGAGAAGCTCCTCAAGATGGAGGAAGAGATCGCGCGGCGCGTCGTCGGGCAGCGCGAAGCGGTGGTCGCGGTTTCGACCGCGGTCCGTCGCGCACGCGCCGGCCTGCAGGATCCGAACCGGCCGATCGGCTCGTTCATGTTTCTCGGGCCCACCGGCGTCGGCAAGACGGAGCTCACCAAGGCGCTCGCGTCCTTCCTGTTCGACGACGAGAGCGCGATGGTGCGCATCGACATGTCCGAGTACATGGAGAAGCACTCGGTCGCCCGGCTGATCGGCGCGCCTCCCGGCTATGTCGGCTATGAGGAAGGTGGAGCTTTGACCGAGGCGGTGCGGCGCCGGCCCTATCAGGTCGTGCTCTTCGACGAGATCGAGAAGGCGCATCCGGATGTGTTCAACGTCCTGTTGCAGGTGCTCGACGATGGACGGCTCACCGACGGTCAGGGGCGCACGGTCGATTTCCGCAACGTGCTCATCATCATGACCTCGAACCTCGGCTCTGAGTATCTCGTCAACCTTCGGGAAGGCGAAGACACGAAGACGGTCGAGAAGGAAGTGATGGGCGTCGTGCGCGGGCATTTCCGGCCCGAGTTCCTGAACCGCGTGGATGAAATTATCCTCTTCCACCGCCTGCGGCGCGAGGATATGAGCGAGATTGTCGACATCCAGCTCAAGCGCCTGAACCGGCTCTTGGAGGACCGCAAAATCGGGCTTAGTCTCGACGCCAAGGCGCGGCAATGGCTGGCCGACAAGGGTTACGATCCGACTTATGGCGCGCGTCCGTTGAAGCGCGTGATCCAGAAATGGGTGCAGGACCCGCTGGCGCAGATGCTGCTCGCGGGTGAGCTGCCCGACGGCTCGACGATCAAGCTCAGCGCTTCGCAGGGCCATCTCACGATCAACGGCAAGGAGGTCGGCGGTGAGACCGACGGCGCTTCTCAGCCAAAGGCCTCGTCGATCGTGCAGTTTCCCAAGGCCTGATCGATGAGGCCCGTCTACGGTCCAAAATTGGAGCTTCCTGCCCGCGGCCCTGGTCGCCGGCAGGCGGCGGGTCGGTCCGAGGGTCGGAGTCTCTTGGGATGACCAACGCCGTCGGCCGGTTCCTCGGCGGCTCGCCGGCGATGGTCTCATTTCGGCTGATCGTCGTCTCGTTTGTCGTCGGGATCGTTCTCGAGACGTTCGGCTTCGACCCGTCGACTCTGTTGGCCGAAGCCGTGCGCACCGTGGGACAGATCGTCGAGCTCGGGTTCAGCGACATCCACGAGGTCGGGCGGATCCTGCTGACCGGGGCGATGGTGGTCGTTCCCGTATGGCTTGTGCTACGGCTGCTCGATTCCAGGCGATAGGCAGGCGATCTTTCGACGGAATGAGGTCGGCGCGCGCATTTGATGCTAGGGGCTTGACGCGCCTCCCGGGCGCTGATCCCTTACCTCCGGGTATCATCCATGGGGCAATTGTTAATGGCATTCTCTCATCCCCTCGCCAGGGCCTCCAAAGTGTGGACCGCGAGAACGCACGACGGCGCCGAGCAGCGCGTGCTTGTGATCGTCACCACGATCCCGCTCGAGCCTGGCGACAAGGGTTACAAAAAATCGTTGGTCGAGCGCCTCTCACGCGCCGCGCACGACTATCTGGCCGATTCGAAGGACGCTGCTTCGTTCCTGCTCATGAGCCGTTTAAGGGACTGGACCGGCGCCAAGGCTTGAGGGGGCAATCCCAACTCTGTCCTCCCCAATTCGGTGTGCTTCACCACACGCCAGCGCCTGGACGGACGCTTCTCATGAAGATTGACTGTGATAGATTGCGCTGAGATTCGCGCCAGAGGGCTAGGAAGCTCCTGTCATTGCGCGGGAGGAATTGGGGACGACGCCATGACCAACGCATCGGTATTAGGACTCGGGCCCGGCGCGGGCATCGCGCCGCTGCGGGGCAAATGGGGTTGGGTCGTCGCACTCGGCGTTGTCTACCTCGTCGCCGGCGTCATCGCGCTTGGAAGCGTCGTCATGGCGACGGTGGCGACGGTCTACGTCGTCGGCATCATGATGATCGTCGCGGGCGTTTTCGAGGTCATCCACTCGTTCCAGATCAAGACCTGGGGACGTTTCCTCTTCTGGCTCCTGCTCGGGGTCCTCTACATCATCGCCGGCTTCACGGCCTTCGACAATCCGCTGCTGACCGCGGTTTGGCTCACGCTCATTCTTGGCGCGGCGCTGGTCGCGTCAGGCATCATGCGCGTCTTCCTCGGGTTCAACATGAAGGGCGGGACGCCATGGGGCTGGGTCGTCGCCTCGGGGCTGATCACGCTCCTGCTTGGAATCATCATCCTGATCCATTGGCCGGTCTCCTCGCTCTACGTGCTTGGAATCTTTCTCGGCATCGATCTCGTGTTCGCGGGCGCGAGCTGGATCGGACTGGGCTTAGGCTTGCGCCAAGCGGCCTGAGGGAGAGACGCAGGGCGCCTCGATGAAGCGGCGCCCGATTTGAGCCGACACGGCGACGAGTGTCGTGGGCCAAGGAGATGTTCGCGTGCGCTGGTTTTATCTGGCGATCGTGATCGTGTTCGTCGCCGCACTGATTGTCTTCGTGTTTCAGAACACGCAGAGCGTCGACGTCTCCTTCCTCGCGCTTAGCGTCACGCTGCCGCTCGCCGTGCTCGTTTTCGTTGTCTATGTGCTGGGGGCGCTCAGCGGCGGGAGCCTCTACGCGCTTCTCCGACGGTCGGTCGCCGGCTCCCGGCGCGCCTGAAGGGGCGCTATTCTGATGCGCGCCATGGTCCTGCATCAGACGCACGAACGGCTCTTGATGGAGGAGCGGCCCGAGCCGTCGCCCGGACCGGGCGAGGTTCGCATTCGGGTCGAGGCTTGCGGTGTCTGCCGCACAGACCTTCACGTCGTCGATGGCGAACTGCCGAACCCGAAGCTGCCCATTGTGCCGGGACATGAGATCGTCGGCCGCGTCGACGCGGTCGGCGCGGGGGTCGGCCTCAAGCTTGGCGCCCGCGTCGGCGTCGCCTGGCTCGGCCGCACCGACGGGACTTGCTCCTATTGCCGGAGCGATCGTGAAAACCTGTGCGATGCGGCGCTGTTCACCGGCTACACGCGCGACGGGGGCTACGCCACGCATACGATCGCGGAGGCGGATTTCGTCTTTCCGCTTTCCGACGATCTCGACCCGGTCGCGACGGCGCCGCTCCTCTGCGCCGGCCTGATCGGCTGGCGTTCGCTCAAGATCGCCGGCGACGGGCGGACGATTGGCATTTATGGCTTCGGCGCCGCTGGGCACATCATTGCCCAGGTCTGTCGCTGGCAGGGCCGGCGTGTGTTCGCCTTCACCCGGCCCGGCGACGACGCCGGCCAGGCGTTCGCCCGCTCGGTCGGCGTCGACTGGGCCGGCGGCTCGGACGACAAGCCACCCGAACCCCTCGACGCCGCAATTCTATTCGCGCCAGTTGGCGCGCTCGTCCCCGCCGCGCTAGCCGCGTTGCGCAAGGGCGGCCGCGTTGTCTGCGGCGGCATTCACATGAGCGACATCCCCGCGTTCCCCTATAGCTTGCTATGGGAGGAGCGCAGCGTCGCCTCGGTCGCCAATCTGACCCGCGCCGACGGTCACGAATTCTTGGGCGTAGCGCCGCAGGCCAAGGTGCGAACGACGACCACGCCCTATCCGCTCGACAGGGCCAACGAAGCGCTCAATGATTTACGCACCGGGCGCCTCGAAGGCGCAGCTGTGCTCGTGCCCTGAGGCTGCGCTTTTCGTGGCGCGGAGCGAGGCGCGCAGTTTGCGCTCACCCCAGTTCCGTATCGGTCGGCGAAAGCAAACTTTCGGACGGGATTGTATGGCATGGCGAAGCTCGTCTTCGGATTGAACCAGTCGCTCGACGGCTATGTCGACCACCAGCTCATGCTGCCGGACCCCGGGCTCTTTCGCCACTTCATTGAGCTGGTCCGCGGGTTGACCGCCAGCGTGTACGGCCGCCGCATGTACGAGGTGATGCGCTATTGGGACGAAGACCAGCCTGACTGGGACGCGGCGGAACGCGACTTCGCGGCGGCATGGCGGAGCCAACCAAAATGGGTTGTGTCGCGCTCGCTCAAATCCGTCGGACCCAACGCCACCCTCGTCCGGGACGATGTCGAGGCGGTGATACGGGGGCTGAAGTCCCGCCTCGCGGGGGAGATCGAAGTCGCTGGACCAGACCTGGCGCAAAGCCTGACCAACCTTGGCCTCATCGATGAATATCGACTCTACCTCCACCCCGTCGTGCTTGGTCGCGGCAAGCCATTCTTCGCCGGCCCCCGGCCGCCGCTGCGCCTCGTGGCCAGCGATCGGGTGGGCGAGGGTGTCATCAGGTTGACGTACGTTCCCGCCTGATCACGCAACTCAATAACAACGGTTGCGCTGACGCCTCAGATCCGGCTTGCAACGGAGCTCGCCCAGGACTCCGCGAGCGCTTGCAAACGCCCTGCGCTCGCCAAACGGCAAGCTGAGGTCTTTTCATCTCAAAGGCAGTTTAGAACGATTCTAAACTTGCGAGCGCGCGGGCTTTAGAACGTTTCTAATGTTGAACAGTCCAAGCGTGGTTTTGTTGACTTCACCAAACCCGCGGCGTTACGCGATAGAGATCCGCGTCAATGCCTGTGGTGGGCGGGCCTCGAACCCGTTTTCCCGACGATAAGCGTTCCCAATGTTCGCCGCCTATTTGATCATGCTGCGCGAAGGAATTGAAGCCGCGCTGATCGTTGGCATCGTGGCGAGCTATCTTCGGCAATCCGGTCGCACGCAATGGCTGCCAGTGGTGTGGGTCGGCGTCGGCGTCGCCGTCGCCGTCTGCCTCGCCGTGGGCTTCGCTCTCGTCAGCGCCAACAAGGAATTCCCTCAGCGCCAGCAGGAGCTCTTCGAAGGCCTGGTCGCGCTTCTCGCGACGGCGATCCTCACCTCAATGGTCTTCTGGATGAAGAAAGCGGCGCGGTCGATCAAGGCGCAATTGCATGACTCGATCGACAACGCCTTGCGTGCAGGCGACCGCCAGGGCCTTGCGCTGATCGGGATGGTCTTCTTCGCCGTCGGCCGCGAGGGGCTCGAATCCCTGTTCTTTCTTCTCGCGATCGTCCAGCAGAGCGACGGCTGGGCGGTTCCGATCGGCGCGGCGCTCGGCCTTGGGTCGGCCGTCGGCGTTGGTTTCGCGATCTACTCTTTCGGCGTGAAGCTCAATCTGCGCCATTTCTTCCGCTGGACCGGCGTCTTCATCATTTTCGTCGCCGCCGGTCTGCTCGCCGGTTCGCTCCGCGCATTTCATGAAGCCGGGCTCTGGAACGGCTTGCAGAACACGGCCTTCGACCTCAGCGCGTTCATGCCGCAGGATGGTCTGATCGGCACGCTGCTCGCCGGTATCTTTGGCTATCAGGACGCGCCGACCGTCGGCGAAGTGATCGTCTATTTCGCCTACCTCATTCCCGCTTTGATCCTCTTCTTCGCGCCCGCCCGCCCCGCGCCGGTCGCGCGCGCCGCGCCCCAGCTTTCCAAGACCTAACGCACTCGCCATTGCAGACCAGCAGGGGAAGAAACAAAATGAGGAACTCGCGAACAACCCGGTTGAGGTTCACCCTTTTTGGCGGGGCCGCCTTGCTATCCCTTCCGGTGACCATCAGCGGTCAGGCTTTCGGGCAAGCAGACGCCGCGCCCATCGCGCCCGGGCCAATCCTGATCACTTTGACCAATGCGGGATGCGACCCGGCGAAGGTCGACGTCCCCGCCGGCAAGACCACATTCAACATCAAGAATGAAAGCACGCACGCCGTCGAATGGGAGATCCTGAAAGACGTCATGGTCGTTGAGGAGCGCGAGAACATCCTTCCGGGCTTCGCACAAACTCTGACCGCGACGCTCGACGCCGGGGACTATGCGATGACCTGCGGGCTCAGGAGCAATCCTAAGGGAATTCTGAAAGTCGCGGCCACCAGCGAGGCGCCGCCGAAGCCCTCGCCGATGGACCTGGTTGGTCCGATCGCGGAATACAAAGTCTATGTGAAGGCAGAAGTGGACGTGCTCGTCGCCGAGACCCGCAAACTCACCGACGCTGTGAAGGCCGGCAAGCTGGCCGAGGCGCAGAAGGTCTACGCGCCCGCCCATCAGCACTATGAGCGGATCGAGCCGATCGCAGAGCTGTTCAACGATCTCGACGGTACGATGGATTTGCGCGAGGACGATTTCGAGAAGAAGGCGGAAGATCCCAAATTCACCGGCTTCCATCGGCTCGAGAAGGGTCTGTTCACCGACAAGTCGACTGCCGGGTTGGCCCCGATCGCGGACCAGCTGATGGCTGACACGCTCGACCTGCAGAAGCGCATCGACGGGCTTACCGTCGCTCCGAAGAACATTGTCGGTGGAGCGGCCGACTTGATTGAGGAAGTCGCGTCCAAGAAGATCGCCGGCGAGGAGGATCGTTACAGCCGCACCGATCTTTGGGACTTCCAGGCGAATGTGGACGGAGCCCAGAAGATCGTCGCCCTCCTCAACCCCCTGATCGTGAAGCAGGACCCCAAACTCAGCGCCCGGCTGCGGGAGAATTTCGCCAAGGTCGACACCCTCCTCGCCAAATACAGGACGAAGGACGGAGGCTTCCAGAGCTATGAGAAGCTGTCAGACCCGGACCGCAATGCGCTTAAAGGTCCTGTCACGGCGCTCGCCGAGGATCTCTCCGCGCTCAAGGGCACGCTCGGCGTCGAGTAACGATCGAACGGAAGGCAACCGCGTGACGTCGCGCCAGGATCAGGGAGGCTGCCCCTTCTCGCCGGCTTCGGCGGGAGCCAGCGAGCCTCGACGCGGGCTGCAGCCCGGACGGCGCGATCTCCTGATGGGTCTGGCGGGCGGCGCGATCGGCTTGGGGCTTGGCTCTCAGGCGCGCGCGACGCCGGCCGGAACGCTCGCGCCCGGCGATGACGGCACGCAGGATTCTCAGCCGTTCTATGGCCTCCATCAGTCTGGCGTGACGACGCCGCAGCCAGCCGCTGCGCTGATCGTAAGCTTCGACGCTCTCGCCGAGGACCGCCCGGGGCTCGAGCGGCTATTTCGAACCCTGACCGACCGCATCGCTTTTCTGATGAAAGGCGGCGAGGCGGCGACTCTGGACCCGAAATACCCGCCGCCGGATTCGGGCCTGCTTGGCACAAATGTATTCCCGGACAATTTGACGGTGACCGTCGCGCTCGGCGCGTCGCTGTTCGATGAGCGTTATGGCTTGCAGAAATTGAAGCCGACGCGCCTCATCACCATGGAGCAGTTTCCCAACGACGCGCTCGACGCGCATAATTGTCACGGCGACGTCGTCCTGCAGTTCTGCTCGAACACTGCCGAAACGAACATCCACGCTTTGCGCGACATCCTCAGGCACACGCCTGATCTTCTTTCGCTGCGCTGGAAGATCGACGGCTTCCTGCCTCCCCATACGATCAAGAAACTCGGCAAGGAAACCGTCCGCAACCTGCTCGGATTCAAGGACGGCACCGCCAACCTCGACGCCAGCGATGCAACCTTGATGAACGACATCGTGTGGACCCAGCCGAATTCAGGCGAACCGGCCTGGACGGCTGGCGGAACCTATCAAGTCGTCCGCGTCATTCGCATTTTCGTGGAGCGCTGGGATCGCGACGCGCTGATCGAACAGGAACAGATCATCGGCCGCGAGAAGGGGAGCGGCGCGCCGCTCACCTACCCGAATGAGCGCGACATTCCTGATTACGCGGCCGACCCGAAGGGCGCTCGGGTGCCGCTCACCGCCCACATCCGCCTCGCCAATCCCCGCACCCCTGGCGCCGAGGCCAACCGCATCTTACGTCGAGGCTACAATTACTCGCGCGGACTGACGACCGCCGGCCAGCTCGACATGGGCCTCCTGTTCGTCTGCTTCCAGGCCGATCTCGCCGCGGGCTTTCTCACCGTGCAAGCGCGCCTCAACGGCGAGCAGCTCGAGGAGTATATCAAGCCGGTGGGCGGCGGATATTTCTTCGTCCTGCCAGGCGTCCAGTCGAAGGATGGTTTCTTCGCCGAAGGTCTGTTGCGCGCGGCGGTTTGAGGCGCGCCCTTAGCGCTTGGCCCGCTTCCTGCGGTTCGGCCATTTGACGATCCGGTCCGGCCAATGTTCGGGCGCGAGGTCGGTCTCGCTGATCGCCACGCGCCCGCGCACCGAGATCCCCGCCTCGTGCACGCTGTCGGGCGAACCCGAAACCAGCGGATGCCAGTTGTACAGGTCCTCGCCCTTGGCCACCAGCCTGTAGGCGCAGGTGACTGGGAGCCAGCTCAAATTGCGGACTGCGTCCGGAGTGAGCTTCACGCAATCGGGAACCTTTCGATGGCGGCGCGGATAGTCGATGCACCGGCAGGTCCTGCCATCGAGCAGCTTGCAGCCAATATCGGTGAAATGAATCTCGCCCGTGTCCTCGTCCTCGAGCTTGACGAGGCAGCAGCGTCCGCAGCCGTCGCATAGGCTCTCCCATTCGGCGAGACTCATCTCGTCGAGCGTTTTCGTGCGCCAGAATGGCGAGGCTGGCTCGTCTTTCGCCGTCAAACTCTTCGTCCGCTCGGAGTAATACGCCGTCTGCATTGGCCGCATCGCGTCGGGCACAGCGACAAGGCGATCCGGAGAACATGGACGCCCTACGTTACCCTGGATTGCGTCGTCGCCATAGCCCGTCCGGAAGGACGGGCGTCGTTCGACGCCCTATCGCTCCTTGCAACGACGATCGCGGTTCGATCCAAATGCAATTTGCTCCTGAGCGTCAGCGGCCGGCATCGTCCAACCGTGCGCGCTCGCGCTCGAGTCGCGCCTTCTTCGCCTTCGACACCGACCGGAGCTGCCAGAAGCCGAAGAGGAGCACCGCTCCGAAGGAGAACAGCATCTCGACGACGCCATAATATTTCTCGTCCATGAGGAGATCAGCTTTCGAAGCGTTCCGAACGCTGGAGCCTTTCGAAGACGCCGAGCACGCGGATAAAGGATTCGCGCCAGCCCACGATCGAGCGCGGGGATCTCCTCGGAATGGCGTGGCCGCTTCGTGCGGATTCGATGAGAAAGTTCGCACAAGGAAGAGGCGGCGTTGCGCTCGTTTCAGACAAGGAGAGCGACCCGGCTATCGCTTGCGCGATCAAATGAAGTTTTCGGGTCGCTGAAACCCGCGCGCGTCGCGTGAAGGAGTTGAGGGCGTTGCGTTCGATCTCACGGCCGATCTCTTGATAAATCAGCCCCGCAGCAAGAATCGCCGGACGGCAATTTGCGGGCAAGAGCACAATCCCGGCGCGGGCGCGGGCGTAGAGCGCGTCAGCCTCCTGGAGCAAGCGCCCGACAATCGGGCGGAGCCGTTCGTCGAGATCGGGTTCGGAGAGCCATGCGTCCGTGTCGATTCCGGCTTCCCGCAGCCAGGCTCTGGGCAGATAGATTCGGCCGAGACGCGCATCCTCACCAACATCGCGGGCGATGTTGGTGAGTTGCATCGCAACCCCCAGATCGCAGGCGCGTGCGAGCGCCTGCGGCGATCGCACGTCCATGATGAGCGCCATCATCACGCCGACCGCGCCGGCGACGCGCGCCGCATAGTCGAAGAGTTCGTCGATCGTCTCGTAGCTTCGGCCTTCCGAATCCCAGGCAAGCCCCTCGAGCAAGGCCTCGGGCAGAGCGGCGGGAATGGCGCAACGGCGCATGAGATCCGCCATTGCACGATCCGCCGCATATGGCTGGGGCCGCCCCCTCGCGACGCAGGCGAGCCGCTCGCGTAATCGGTCCAGCGCGTCCCTGGAGCCGCCACTGAGGTCGATCGCATCATCCGACAGGCGGCAGAAGGCGTAAAGCGCGAAGCCCCGCTTACGCGTCTCTGCAGGCAGGAGCCTCGAGGCGGCATAAAACGACCGTGATCCGTTCCGAATCGCGCGGCGGCATTCCCGATGATCGCTTAGACTCGCGAGATCAAACGAAAACTGAGGCATGAGGCGCAACCTTGTCGAGAACACGGGCTGAGGAAAGCACGCCGGGCAGTCCGGCGCCCGGGTGCGTTCCGGCCCCCACGAGAAAAAGATTGCGCACGTCCTCGCTCGCATTGTGAGGCCGGAACCAGGCGCTCTGCGTGAGCGTAGGCTCGAGCCCGAAGCCGGCGCCGCGATAGGCGTTGAGCCGGTCCTGAAAATCGAGCGGCGTCGCAATCCTCGAAGTCGCGATGTGCCGCGAAAGGTCAGGCAGAACCGTCGCTTCGAGCGATTGCTCGATCGCCTTGCGGTAGCGTTCGGCCTCGATCCGCCAGTCCTGCCCGCCCTGCAGGTTGGGAACAGGCGAAAGCACATAGAAGGCGTCGCAACCTTCAGGCGCGAGCGACGGGTCGGTCGCAGTCGGGCGATGCAGGTAGAGGCTGAAATCGGGCGCGAGCCGCTTGCGATCGAAAATATCGCGAAGGAGTTCGCGATAGCGAGGACCCAGCAAGATAGTGTGATGCGTGACGTCCTCGTAGCGGCGGTCGACGCCAAAATACCAGACGAAGAGACCCATCGAATAGCGGGCGCGGTCGATCTTGCGGTCGGTCCATCGTCGTCGGCTCGGCGCCGGCACGAGATGACGATAGGTCGAGGCGGAATCGGCGTTCGAGACCACGACGCTCGCCCTGAGAATCTCGCCCGACGCAAGCGCGACGCCCTTCGCAACGCCGTCCTCGACCATGATCGTCTCGACCTCCTCTCCGCAGCGAATCTCTCCGCCTTGCGAAGCGATCAGGCCGGCGAGACCCTTGACCAATGTCCCCGTTCCGCCCATCGCGAAATGCACGCCCCAGCGTTTTTCCAGGAAGGGGATCAGGCAATAGATCGCGCTGGCGCGAAACGGGTTGCCGCCGATGAGCAGGGGATGAAAGCTGAAGACGGTCCTGAGCCGCTCGTCGCGAAAGTATTTTGAAACGAGACCGTAGACGCTTCGGTGACCCTCCAGACGAATGAGATGGCCGGCGATGCGCGCCATGTCGGCGAACGAGCTGAAGGGCGCGTCGCCGAGCTCCTCGAACCCGGTGCGGTAGATCGCTTCGCTCCGCCGCATGAAGCGTTCGAAGCCGGAAACGTCGCGCGCATCGAAGCGCGCGACTTCCGCCCGCATCGCCGCTTCGTCGCCGCTCATCGTGAAGACGTCGCCGTTGTCGAAGCGAATCTCATAGAAGGGATCGATGGCCCGCAGGTCGACGTCGTCTTTCATGCGACGGCCGCAAAGTGTCCACAGTTCCTCGAACAAGAACGGCGCGGTGACGATCGTCGGTCCGGCGTCGAAGGTGAAGCCGTCCTGACGATGGACGTAGGCTCGGCCCCCGGGGGCGTCGAGCTTTTCGAAGATTGTGACCCGGTAGCCGCGCGCGCCCAGGCGAATGGCCGCCGCTAGACCGCCGAATCCGCTCCCGATGACGATCGCTCGGGGTCGGGAATCGAGGCGGGCCGAGCGGATCGGGCGCTGATGGAGTGTCAACACAACGATACACTAGTAATGTCAATCATGGTGATCAAGCGAAATCGCGACCTGGCCGAGCCGGCGAGTGGCCCGACGAAAATCAGAAAAACAGCGCCACGAGAGTCAGGGTTCGGACGTGTTTCCCGCCTCATCCTGGGTCAGACCCGCGGCGGCCGCGTGGCGCATGATGATCCGGCAAACCTCTTCGGGCCGCTCCTCGTGGGCCAGGTGGCCGGCCCGCCGGATCGTTTCGACGAACGCACCGGGGATTTCAGCGGCGACGACGCCTGCGTCGCGAGGCGGAACGGCCTTGTCGTTCTCGCCTACGATCAGGAGAACTTTCGCGTTCAGGCCTGTGAGGTCCCGGCGCAGATCGGTCAGGTCCCAATTCGCCATCATGCCCAGCGCGCCGGCGACATGGCCCGGATTGTGGAGAAGGCGCGCGTAGAGATCGACGCCGCGCGGTCCGATCTTCGACCCCGTCCCCCTGAGCAGGTTGGCGACGGCGGCCTTATCGGCGGACCAGGCAAAAAGACGAGGCGCGAGGGGATTGAGAAACAGCAGCTTCGCCATCGAAGGAAACAGAACGCGGCCTAGACCCCCGAAGGGCAGAAAGGCCCCGTTGAGGCTGACGAACAGCTTCGGCGAAATCGTCCCGTCGAGGCAAAGGCGCGCAAGAATGGCCGCGCCCGCCGAATGGCCGATCACCATCTTCGGCGAAAACTCCAGCACGCCGAGCAGGGAGGCCAGCGCGCGCGCCATTCCCGGAAGCGAAAGGTCGGGCGTTCGCTTGGCCTGAGTGAAGCCATGGCCGGGAAGGTCGGGAGCGACCAGATGAAAGCGCTGGGCGAGCAGCGGCGCCAGCCCCTCCCAGGAATGCGTCGAAGCGCCGGTCCCGTGCACCATCAACACGTCAGGGCCCGTTCCCATCGTCTGAACGTGCCACCGCAAGCCACCCGCCTCGACGAAAGCGCTCGCTTCGCGATTGGGCCAGTCCGCGCCTTCGCGTGCAAAGGTCAGCTCTCGGGAGGCGCCGAACATGGAGCTACGAACTCGGCTGCCGCCAGGAAGCGCGAACGGCTTCATTGACATGCGCCGCGTTGGCCAGCGGCAGCTTCACGTACCGAGCCTGCATGGCTTCTGCGATTTGGCGCGTCGCCGCGGCCTCGCCGCTGCGGAAATGCGCGGAAGTGTCAATCGCCAGCGCCCGAATCTTCGCCGCGCGAAGCCGCTTCGCGGCGTCGATCGCGTCCCCCATCGCCTGCGCGCGGCCCCCTGCTCCGTTGCGGCAGACATTGGCGCGGCCGTCGGTCATCAGGACCACCAGAGGCGACTGCCCTTTTCGCAAGACCTGATCGGCAAGATTGGCCGCCGCGTCGAGCCCGTTCGCGAGCGGCGTTCCGCCGCCGCCGGGCAATCCCGCAAGGCTGCGCCGCGCCCGCGCGGTCGACCGCGTCGGAGGAAGCACGATCTCGGCCCCCTGCCCACGAAAAGCGATCAGCGCCACGCTGTCGCGGCGAACATAGCAGTCCGCAAGCAGCAATTCGATCGCGCCCTTGACTTCGGCGAGACGATGCATGGCCGAGGACCCCGAGGCGTCGACGACGAAGATCGCGGTGGCGCCGCGCGGCTCCTGATAGCGAACGATCCGGAAATCCTCCTTGCGGACCAGAACCCGGCGATTGTCATCCGGCCGTTCGCGACGGCGCACGGGCTGCCATGGCGCGGCGGCGCGCAAGGTGGCGATGAAGCTGACCCGCCCCTCGCGCGGCGAGCCCGCTCGGGCGGCGATCGGGCGACCGCGCCGAGCCGAAACCTGCGACGCGCCGGATTTGCCCTCGCCTGCGAACTGGCTTCGCGTGATGGATCCCGTTTCGATCTGCGCAAGCAAAGAAGCCGGAATCGCAGCCTTCGCGGCGGCGAGCACGACATCCTCGATCGGAGCGGTCGACCGCTCGTCGTTCTCGGAATCCCCGGATTCGTGATCCGGTTCGGAATCCGTATCGCGTGGCGGGTCCGGGTCCTCCGGCTCCGCTTGCGGCTCTTCTTCCGCTCCGGCTTCCGGCAGGCGCGTCGCGCGCGGCGACAGCGTCAGCGTGGCGGCGAGGGCGACATCGTCGTCTTCGATCTGCGTTCGCCCGTCGAGCGCGGCGATCGCTCGCGCCGCGCGGAGCGCCATCAAGGGCGCGCGCAGCGACGCGA
This sequence comes from uncultured Alphaproteobacteria bacterium, assembly GCA_963717215.1. Lineage (GTDB taxonomy): Bacteria > Pseudomonadota > Alphaproteobacteria > Rhizobiales > Beijerinckiaceae > Roseiarcus. Next base: position 274,308 of record CAVQVS010000013.1, on the reverse strand, counting down.
TCCCCATCCGGGCCGCGACGGCGACCAAAGCGGCGACCCCATCCGGATCGGCGGAGACGCGACCGACCCGCGCTCGCGCGGCCTCGAAATCGATTCCGTCGTCGTCCTCTCCCTCGATGTCCCGGAAGCCGACGTCGCTCAGATCCACAATATAAGCGCAGCGTTCGAGCAGAATGGCGGGCGGGGCCTCGCTGTCGTCGCATCCCTCGTCCAGCGCCACGAGTCCGACCCCGGCCTCGGAAGGACAGGCGAGCGTAGCCCGCTTGTCCAAGTCGAGCGCCGCGGCGAGCCGCGCGGCGACCCGCGGCGAAGCCCGCTCCGCCATCGCGAGAACGAGAACCCCGCCGTCCGCCAGCGCGAGAACCCCGGGCTCAGCGACGGGCCTGCCGGTCCGGATCGTCGCCGCGACGTCAAGTCCGCCGGCAAGCCGGTCGTCGGAAATCGAGGCGGGGATCCGCCGCATGGGAACGTCCGGCGGAAGCGCCGCGCGCAGGCGTTCCAGCCAGGCGTCCCGCGCCGGCCCCGGCCCGCTCCTCAGGACGATTCCGGAACCCAGCCAATCGAGCGCGAACGCCTCCGCTGCGAGCTTGGCCTGCGCCCACGCGGAGGCGCCGGGGCTCGGCGCTTTCATGCGGGCAAGATCTCCTCCACGGCCCGGCGCACGCGGATCGCGGAGCCCGAATCGTCGAGGGGATTACGCCGGAGCCGGTGGCTGAGCGCCATCGGCGCGAGGCGCCGCAATTCCGCGTCGCCGACTTCCGCCTTGCCCTCTAGGCTTGCGAGCGCGCGCGCGGCGCGGATGAGCGTCAATTCGCCGCGCAAGCCGTCCGTGCCAAGCGCGAGACACAAGCGGGTCGCGGTGTCGAACACCGAATCCGGCGTCGCGACCGAGGAAAGCCCGGCGCGCGCGGACTCGATGCGCTTGCGGAGTTTTTTTTCCTCCCCCGACCATTTCTTCAAAAAGGTCTCGGTGTCGCGCTCGAACGCGTCCCGGCGTTTGACGACTTCGATCCGCTCGGGCACCGTCCGAAGGGGTGCGAACGTCCACGGCGAGCCCAAACCGGTCGAGCAATTGCGGGCGCAATTCGCCTTCTTCCGGATTGCCGCTGCCGATGAGCACGAAGCGCGCCGGATGGCGGATGCTCAGGCCCTCGCGCTCGACGACATTCACGCCGCTCGCGGACACATCGAGCAGCAGGTCGACCAGATGGTCCTCGAGCAGGTTGACTTCGTCGATGTAGAGAAATCCGCGGTTGGCCTGCGCGAGCAGGCCCGGCTCGAACGCCTTCTCGCCGCTCGACAGCGCGCGTTCGAGATTGAGCGCGCCGACGAACTCGGTCCTCCGTCGCGCCGAGGGGCAGGTCGACCACGGGGACAGGCTGCAACGCGGTCTTGAGGGCGCCCCGCGGCGCGGCGGCGCAGGCGGAGCACAGGCCCGCCGTCGACGAGGGATCGCAATGATAGGGGCAGCCGACGACGGCGCGCATTTCGGGCAGAAGCGCAGCCAGCGCCCTGACCGCCGTCGATTTTCCAGTTCCCCTGTCGCCGAAAGCGAGCACGCCCCCGACCGTCGCATCCACGGCTGCGACCAGGAAGGCCGTTTTCATGTCTTCCTGTCCGACGATCGCAGAGAAGGGAAACGGCCTCCCCATATGCCCGAGCCTTATTTTGGATTAATCGAAGGAGAAACCGCGGCTTTTCCACAGTCACAACGAGTGTTTGAACCGTGGGTCTTTCCGATTGTCCGACCTGTCGAACATGTCGGCTGGATCATGTCAATTCAAGTTGTCAGAAGGGCTCGCCGTTTGGCCGACGTCGGATCCTGCCGTCGCGATCCATCGCAACCACTGTCTCGTTTCACGATTCACCCCACGCGCGCCCCGTGGCTACGGCCAAACGGCCATCGGCGGCATGGATGAAAGGATCGAGGCGATGTCGCCTCCGGTCCTAGGGTCGAAACTCAATCAAGTTGACCGGTTCCGACGTATCGCGGACGTACAGACCGGAGCCTTGGACGCCTTAATTGGGCTAGAAACGGACGTTATGCCGGATCAAGGATCCCGCGAAATCGAAGTAACCTCGGCCTAATCAGCGCTGACACGGAGGGCGACGATGAACGACGCTCCGAATGAGACGAAGGACACCAGAATTGGCACGCTGACCTTCCAGAGCGGCTATCCCTCCGACGACACCGTCCAGAAGCTTTACGACGAAATGGACTTTCAGCGCGCCTGCCAAGCCTACCTTTGGGGCATCCCGGCCGTTGGCCTGAATGAATGGCAAAAGGCCCATTTCAATGTCTTCAAGGCGAAGAGCGGCGAGATGCTCTCCTACCTCGACTTCGCCGAGAAGCTGGGGATTCTGACCCCGAACTACACGACGCCCTACATCGCGACATTCATTGATCTCGAAAAGAGCGGGCCAACCGTCATCGAAATTCCGGCCGGCCTCATTGCGGGCATGATCCTCGATGGCTGGCAGCGCGTTCTCGCCGATCTTGGCGTGGTCGGACCGGATCAGGGGAAAGGCGGCAAGTATCTCGTCCTCCCGCCGGGCCACGAATCGGTCGCGCCCCAGGGCTACTACGTCACGCAGTCGCCGAGCCGCATCGTGCTCGGCGGCGTCCGGCTCCTCGGCGCGGACAAGGAAAAGGCCATCGCCGAATTGATCCCCGGCATCAGGACCTATTCGTGGACGCCGAAGGGGGAAGGCGCGCCGACGCCTGTTCGCCAGGCGGGCGACTTGAAATGGAGCCAGACGCCGCCGCGCGGAATGGCCTATTGGGAGGGCCTCAACGATTTTATTCAGCGTGATCCGATCATGGAGCGCGACCGGCTGATCCTGGCGCAACTGAAATTTCTCGGCATCGAAAAAGGCAAACCCTTCCGCCCGGACGAACGGCAAAGAAAAATCCTCGAAGAGGGGGCGATTGTCGGCGAGGCGATGGCCAAGGCCAACACATCCGACAAGCGCGTCGAGCCGCCCTTCTGGCCGGGCACGCGCTGGAAGCACGCTCTCGTCGTCTCAGTCGACCAGCGGGCGCCCGCGTACGATCAGCTCGACGAGCGCGCCGCCTGGTTCTACGAGGCGGTCGTCATTTCGAAGGGCATGCTGACCCAGACGCCCGGCGTCGGACAGCGCTACATCGCGTCCTACAAAGATTCGAGCGGCCGATGGCTGAACGGGAGCAACACCTACAGGCTTCACGTCCCCGCCAATCCGCCGGTCAAGCAATTCTGGTCGGTCACCTATTACGATGAAGACACCCGGCGGATGGCCCCGACCGCGCAGGGCAGGCCGGACATTTCCTCGCGCAAGGAAGGCATCGTCAAAAACAGCGACGGGTCGATCGATGTCTATTTCGGCCCGAAGGCGCCGGAAGGCCACGAGGCCAACTGGGTTGAGACCAATCCGGGTAAAGGCTGGTTCACCTACTTCCGCTTCTACGGGCCGACGGAGGCGTTCTTCGACAAGTCATGGGCGCTGCCCGACTTCGAAAAGGTCAACTGAGGCCATCGTCGAGCCCGGAAAGGGAGGATCCTGTCATGGCCGAACCATCGCGCTTCGACGCGCTCGCCAATCTTCCATTTGAGAAAAATCGGCCGACGTCGGCGACGGCGCGGGCCCTCAAGGATGAACTCATCTTTCAGCGCGCAACGCAGACCTATCTGTGGGCAATGCCGCTCATCAACACGCTCGGCATGAAGGTCGGCGCGGAAGAAAAGTTCGGGACCGGCTATCATATCATGACGATCTGGTCGAAGCGGCTCGACGCCAAGACCCATATCACGACGCCCAATTCGGATCTGATCTACGGGATCACGTTCGCCGATCTGAGCAAGACCGGGCCATTGGTCATCGAAGCGCCGCCGAACCTTCAGGGCATTCTGCTCGACTTCTGGCAGCGTCCGATTCCGGTCGACGGCGGGGAGTTTTTTGGCGATCTCGGCCTGCCCGGCCCGGATGGAGGCAAAGGAGGCAAGTTCCTCGTTCTCCCGCCCGGCTCCGACGCGAAGCCGCCCGATGGCGCCTATGTCTATCGCTCGGGGACGAACAGCCTGTTCGTCTTCCTGCGGTCCTTCTACAAGGATCCAAAGGACACCGGGCCTGCCGTCGACCTGATGAAGCAGACGAGAATCTATCCCCTCGGCAGCCAGGCGTCCGCCAAACCGATGGCGTTTCACGAAGGGTCAGGTCAGTCGCTGAACATGCTGCCGCGCTCGGACGCGAGCGCATTCGATGAGCTCAAGGCTCTGCTCGACGTGGAGGGAAGCCATCTTGCCGGGCCCGACTGGCTCGGCATGCTTGCCGGCCTCGGGATCATCGCCAAAAAGCCATTTGCGCCCGACCAGAGGACCCGCGCGATCCTCAACGACGCGGCGAAGACCGCCTACAAGATGAGCCGCGTCGTTGGCCTCGAGCCGGGCGTCCACGGCGCGGATTTCCGCGTCTTCCCGGATCGAAAGTGGCTCAATCCCATCAACAATATGAGGGGTCGCTGGCCGAACGCCGGGATCGACCTCGCCTTCCTCGTCTCCGACGGCGGATATCGCGACCTCGACGCACGCTTGTGGTTTTTCACCGACTATTATTCGATCAGCCCCGGCATGGTCTCGATGACGCCTGGCAAGGGCGCTTTCTACATGATCGCGTTTGAAGACGCGGACGGCCATGCGCTCGACGGCGACATGAACTACCGGGTCAATCTGCCCGCCAACATCCCGGCGCGGCTGTTCTGGTCCGTCACGCTCTACGAGGCCGAGAACGCCTCCGGCCTCGCCAACGGGCGGCCGTTTCCCTCGCTTGGCAAGCTCGACCAGCCGGCCCAAAATTCGGATGGTAGCACTGAGCTCTACATCGGGCCGAAAGCGCCGAACGGCAAAGACGGCGCCTGGCTCGCCACCGCGCCCGGGCGTGGGTTTTTCGTGATCCTCCGCCTCTACGTCCCGGAAGCGCCTGCGCTGGACTTCAGCTGGAAGCCCGGGGACATTGAGCGGCTGAAATAGGGGGGACGCAATGTGCGCTCCCGACCAGCCACGCCCTGATCGCCGAGCCATTGCTGTGCTGGTAAACAGAAAGAAAATAATCTATTTCCAAGGATCTGAAAATATGCTACAAGGCTCATTCGCCGGAATCGAACCTGCGAAATGGCGGAGGTAAGGCGCGGGGTCGGGTGGAGTTGTTGAGGCGCAGCGGCAAGGGAGAAATTTTTACTCCAAACGGCCGTAACCCCTTAAAAAGTCTCGATTCGAAAAAATAAACGCTAGTAAACGCCAGCATTTTTACTAGCGTTTATTAGCGCTTATTAGCGTTTATTGACGTTTACGGGCGCGAAGCCGACGTCATCGCTTCGCGCTCAATCCCCCTTGCCTCGACCAGTGGGGCGTTGCGCGCGCAACGCTCAGGCGTGGACCAGCACGCCCGCAGGCAGGCGCGCGGCGAGTTCCCGTCCCGTCTCCCGGCCCAGCGCCTCCGCGTCGGCGAAAGGTCCGTCGGCGGCGATGGGGAAGCTTTCGGATCCGTCGGTTCGCAGCACCTCGCCCCGGAACAGGACCTGGCCGTTCTCGACTCGAGCGTGGCCGGCGATCGGCGTCCGGCAGGAGCCCTCAAGCTCAGCAAGGAAGGCGCGCTCGGCGGTGAGCGCCCATCCGGTCTCGGAATGGGCGATTGCCGCGAGCGCATCGAGCGCTGCGGCGTCCCCAGTCCGGGCGGTCAGCGCGATCGCGCCCTGACCGGGGGCTGGAAGGAAAGCCTCGAGGTCGAGCGGCCCCCGGGCCCTATGAGCGAGACCGAGCCGCTTGAGCCCCGCCATGGCGAGCAGCGTCGCGCCGATCGCGCCCGATTCGGCCTTGCGCAAGCGCGTTTCGACATTGCCCCGAAGAAGCTCCGGCTTAAGATCAGGCCGCAGGCGAAGGAGCTGCCCTTGCCGGCGCAGCGAGGCGGCGCCAAAGCTCGCCCCCTGCGGCAGGCCCTCGACGGTGTCGGCCAAGGCGGAGATGAGCGCGTCGCGCGGGTCCTCGCGCGGCAGGAAGCCCGCGATGGCGATCCCTTCTGGCATCACCGACGGCAAGTCCTTGGCCGAGTGAACGGCGGCGTCGATCTCGCCCGCAAGAAGGGCCGCGTCGATCTCCTTGGTGAAAAGACCCTTGCCGCCGACATCCGCCAGCGGCCGGTCCTGGATCAGGTCGCCCGTGGTACGGATGATTTTCAGCGCCACGCGTCCGGGCTCCCAGCCCAGCGCCAGGGTCAGACGATGGCGAGTTTCCTCGGCTTGGGCCAGCGCCAGCGGCGAGCCACGCGTGCCGAGCGTAAAAATGTGGGCCGTCATAGGGCGACTCTTCCGGCTCGCCGCGCGCGCTGTCAAATCATGCCGCGCCGGCGCCGCGGCCTGGCGGTCGGCGCGCAGGCGAGACCGCGAGAGGCGGCACGATCCCGCTATCCCTCTTCCGAAGGCCGCGATAGATTTGATGCATTGAGGACGCGATCTTCGAGACGGGCTTGCGACGGCTACTCAAATTTCTCCACACGATCGGAGCCGCCGGGCTCATCGGATCCATCGCGTCCCTGCTCGTCCTCATCGGCTTTTCGCCGCGGACTTCCCTCGCTGGCGACGCCCTGATGCGGGGCGCGATAGCCGAAATCGCGACCTGGGTTTTTTTCCCTTCGTTCGCGCTCACTCTTCTCGCGGGCATGCTGGCGATCGCCGTGAACCGCGCATTTCACGACGCCGGCTGGGCCTGGGTAAAGTTCGCAACGGGAATTCTTGTGTTCGCGGGCAGCTTCCACGTTCTGGGCTCCATACAGGATGAACTGAAGCAAAGCGGCGCTGCGGTGGCGGGCCAGTTGGATCCGACGCCGACTGCAAATTCGTTTGGAGAGCAAGGCGCGTTGTGGATACTTCTTGCGGTCTCGACCGCCAATGTCGTGCTTGGCGTCTGGCGGCCGCGCCTCACGCAGATTCGCGGACATCGGATGAAAGCCGAAAGCACGCCTGATCCACGGGTCCCGTGACGTTGACGGGAGCGGAAGCACGGTTTGACACCCGAACCGCACGGTCGCAAAGTAAAGACACGATGTCCAAAATCTTCTCGATCTATGGGGCCGCCAGCCACCCGAAATGGCGGCGTTGTCGAGAATATGACCGTGAGGCGGGGGCGAGGGTGGACCGCTGCTTCTCGCCCTTCGCTTAAGGGACTGGTAGGTCGAACCGGGTTTTGCGCCGTAGCCTCGAGATCGACGAGGCGATCAGCCTCCCGGGGGGAAACGAGGAGGGCAGAATGGATCGACGCGACGTTCTCTTGGGCACAACGACTGTGGCGGTGAGTTTAGCCTTCCCGGCGCAAAGCCGTGCGCAGGCGAAGTCGCTGAAAGACAGGCTTGTCGGCGCTTGGAGCCTTACCGACATTTATGACCGGGGCAAAGACGGGTCGGAGTATTACGTCTGGGGCGAAGGCGTCCAAGGCCTCGCCGTGTACACAGCGGGCGGCCATTTCTCGATACAGATCATCGCGGCCAATCGCGATAAGACCGCTTCGAAGACCCCCCGCATGCCGGTCGGACAGTCGATCGGCTACTTTGGAACGTATACGGTCGAAGAGCCGACCATGACAATCAAACTAAAAATCGATCGGTGCTCGTTTCCTGGCTGGGACGGCGTGGAGCGGGTGAGCAAGATCGCTTCGCTGACGGCCGATGAGCTGAAAACCGAGGGCGCGTCCGTCCACGATCCCGTCAACGGCGAAATTGTTCCGAAGGCTGAGTATAAGCGCGTTGGCTAACGAAAATGCGCAGTCAGCGCCGCCGCGCCACATTGGGGCGGCCATTGAGACCGCTCCTCAATCCCGTAATTCCGGCGCCAGCGGCGCATGGTTGAGCAGCGCTACGAGCGCTACGCCGCCGATCGTGTTCCCTAGGATCGTGGGGATAAAGAAACCCGCCACGTAGTCATAAACCGACGCGTCGCCGGTAAAGACAGCGAAGAACGCTTCGACCGACCCGGCGATCACGTGGGAAAAATGGCCGATTGCGACGACGTAGGTCAGAAGCAGGATCACGAAGAGGCGGGCCGACCGCGCGCTTGGCAATAGCCAGATCATGAGGGCAATCAACCAGCCGGCGAAAATGGCTTTGATCGCGGTCGGCCAGAACGGGCCGCTTACGGCCTCCCGGCCGATCTCGCGCAACGCGGTCCGCACGTCATCGTTGAACAGACCGTTGATTGCGAGGAGACCCGCGAAGATCAGCGTGCCCAGGAGATTGGCGGCGAGCACCACTGCCCAGAACCTAAGCAGAGACTGCCATGTTCTCCAGTCGCGCTTCACGAGCAAAGGGAGCACCGCGGTCAGCGTGCTTTCGGTAAAGAGCTCCTGCCGTCCGAGAACAACGATGACGAAGCCTAGCGAATAGCCCGCGCTGGCGATCAGGTGGCGCGAGGGCCCCTCTGGAAGTTGGCACTGGATAAGCGCCAGCGCGAGAAACGAAAACCCCATGGACAAGCCGGCAGCCAGACCCGACCAGAAGACCGCGCCCCGGCCTCGGCTGAGTTCTTCTTCGCCCTCTTTGCGGAGGATTTCGTGAATGACGACCGCAGGGGGAGCGGCGTGCTGCGCGGCCTGGTCCTTCTGCGACGGGTCTAGATGCTCGGATTCATCAAACGATCCTGACGGCGAGCTCCCCTCTCCATCCGCCATGCCTCACTCGTGCCCCTTCGAGGCGAGTTCGCTGTAAACGAGCTGTCCGAACCGAGTGAGATCTTCACGCCCGTGGGGTTTGGAAAACGCAGGGGTTTGGGCTTCGATGCGGCAATAGGCGAGCATCAGACCGTTGATGATGTCCGCCTGCGGTTTGTTCGGAGAAATCTCCTTCACGCGGGCGATCAGTGATGGAATAGTCGGGAGCATTGTTTCGGGGGTCATCGCGGTGAGCGTTTTATTGATCTGGGAGTCTTCGATCGACGGAACGGGTGTCGAATCCGGTCGGATCAGGCAAGGGTCATTGTTCTCTTCGTGGGTCCCAGGTCCTGCGAGCCCGCTGACCGTTTTCGCGCGAATGTCGCCCACGAGGCCGGTCTTTTCTATCACCGGGGCCTCGTTGGACCACGCGTTGCGCACGTAGTCGGTCACGTCGGCGATCTCCTGGTCCGTCAACCCGGCCCCAACCGCAGGCATTGGGGCGAAGGTTCCAGTTGCCAGATGGCCGCCGAGGATCACGCGGACGACGTCCTCCGGACCCTTGGCCTTGACTGCGCCATTGCCCGCGAGCGCTGGCACGGCGTCCGGCCTGCCCCGGCCGTCCAACTGATGGCAGAAGCTGCAATGTTGAATATAGATGTTCTCACCCGAAGCATGAGGCCCGACTTCGCCGCTGGGCCGGTCGGGCTTGTAGCTTTTGAGGGGCGGAATTGACTTCACGTAAGCTGCGATCGCCTGAAGGTCGCTGTCGGTAAGATGGGCCAGACTGTCATGCACCACCTGCGCCATGGGTCCGACCACGACGCCGTTTCCGGGGTCTGTGCCTGTCTTGAAATATTTAACCAGATCCCCTTCGGACCAGCGCCCAATTCCCTCCGCCGGGTCGGAGGTTATGTTCGGCGCATACCAGTGGTCGATCGAGCCGCCTGAAAAAGCTTTCGAGTTTTCAGGCTCCATCGCCAATCCCTTCGGTGTGTGGCAATCGCCGCAATGGCCAAGGCCTTCGACGAGATAGGCTCCGCGGTTCCACGCGTCCGACTTCGACGGATCCGGCTTGAACTCGCCAGGGTGGAGATAAAGCGCATCCCAAGGGCCGAGGCCTGCGCGGATGTCGAACGGAAACATCAGCCGATTGGGCTTAGACGGTTCGCTCGACGGCGGGACCGTCTTCAGGAAGGCCCGGATCGCCAGCACGTCGTCCCGCGTCACCTTCGTGAACCACTGGTAGGGGAAGGCGGGATAGAGATATTCGCCGTGACGCCCGACCCCCTCGTGCATTGCACGATAGAACTCGTCGTCGGACCAAGCGCCAATGCCGTGAATTGAGTCAGGCGTGATATTGGGCGGATAGAGGGGGCCGAAGGGCGAGTCCAGCGCCACGCCTCCGGAGTAAGGCGAGCCGCCGGGCTTCGTGTGACAGGCTTCGCAATCTCCCGCCCGGGCGAGGTACGCGCCTCTTTGGACCATCGCCGGATCCGGCGGACTAGGTTCATCGGCGGCTCGAGAGATTGCGGCCGTCGAGCACACCATCAAAACTGCCGCAATCGCGGAACGACAAGCTTCGATCATCCGCATCGCAGCTCCCGAAAGCGCTCTGTTAGACGTCGGTGTCAAATGGGTTGGACTATTAGCACGGGTGTAAACGCACCTGAACGCTACAGGTTCCCATGAGTTGAATTGGTCCTCGTTTGAGGGCCCTTCAAACGTCTCACCGCTGTGACTTGCTAATGGTCTTCCTAAGCCGAGCCCTCCTGGCGCCCAAGCGTCTCAAAGGTCTCGTTCGTCTCGATAAGAACTTACATTTTTCGTACTGCCGAATTGGCAGCGGCGGATGTCCAGGTCGGCATAGAGCGGATCCAGGTGACTCGATGACGACATAGCCGCGTCGGCAAAATCGGAAGATCTGCTCACTCGGGCTGGGAGAGGGTCCAATAGGCGAAAGGCGATCGACCCGCCGGCGTGACGCTCCAAACCTGCGGCTGCAAACCACAACCGAAACGGCTGAGCGGCTTTATGAAACGCCACCGCGGTCTGGCCGGCGCAGCCGAATCCGCTAGCTCCGATCAACCGCAGAAAGGGAGCCAGCCCGCGACGCTGACGCGGCTCATGGACAAGTCCACGCTACGCGACGCGACCCTTGCGCGCAGGATGTCGCAGGATCATTGTGCGGCGGAGCGCCGGAATCCATAAAATCCGACGTCGATGACACCAGCTCGGAAAGCGCCTTCTGAATAGCTCAGGTAGTAGTCCCACATTCGCTGGAACTCTTCGGAAAAGCCCATGGTTCCAACCGTTTTCCGCGCAGCCAAGAATCGCCGCCGCCATTCCGAAAGCGTTCGCGCGTAACTTTCGCCGAAACGCTCGGAGAATGAAAACGCGAGCCCCGCTCTTTCCGCCTCCCGCACGATCGCGCTTCTGGTCGGAAGCATGCCTCCTGGAAAGACGTGGCGCTGGATAAAGTCCGGTGACCGGCGATAGGATTCGAATCGGCTCTCGTCGATCGTAATGGCCTGGAGCACCACGGCTCCACCCGGCCGGAGGCGATCGTGCAGCGCCCGGAAATAGTCAGGCCAGAATGCCTCACCGACCGCCTCGACCATCTCGATCGAGACGATGCGGTCGAAGGAGCCGCCGATATCGCGGTAGTCGCGGAGCTCAAGCTTGACCTTCTCCTCGAGACCATTCTCGCGGACGCGACCACTCGCATAGGTCAGCTGCTCCGCGGATAAGGTGACGCCTTTCACGCTTCGACATCGCCGGGCGAGAGAGATCGCCAGCGCCCCCCAACCGCATCCGATCTCAAGGACCTCGTGATCACCGTCGATGTCCAGAAGCTCGGCGATGCGCCTGATTTTCCTGGCCTGCGCGTCTTCGAGCGTGTCGAAAGCTCCGGCATAGAGAGCCGACGAATAACTCATATTCGCGTCTAGCCAGCATTTGTAAAAGGCGTTCCCCAGATCGTAGTGAAACGCGATATTCTTGAGGCTGCCGGTCCGCGTATTGGTGTGTGCGAGAAGACGCAAGCGGGCAATCAAACGCGTTGCGAAACTTCCATTGATTTTCGCTTCTAATGGTTCGACATTCCTCGCCGCGAGTTCGATGAATGTGGGTAGATCCCTGCTCGACCAGTCGCCTGATATGTAGCTCTCTGCGAAACCGACATCGCCGAGCAAAATCAGCCGCCGGATCGCTCGCCAGCGATGGATTGCGAGAAACGCCTGCGGACCTGGTTTAGCGCCTTTGTGGGTCAACCGAGCGCCGGAAGGAAGCTCCACCGTCAAGTCGCCGGTGTCCACGCGCGCAAGGAAGCGTCGGACCAAGCCTTCTAGGAAGGGGCCGCGCTCGATTCTTACAGCGCCGACGGTCCGATCAGGAGACGACATGGCTCACATCCTCGGTCAGAGCCGCGCCAGGCTGCGACGCACGGCCAATCGTCGTTCGGCCGGTGAGCTGCGCTGGGCGCGCGGTGGGACGAACGCCCTTGAGCCAGAGCCGCATTGCCTCCCAGTAGATAGCTGCGACAACTTTCAGTGTAAGAAACGGATATGTCAGGAGAGCGCGCAGCAGCGTCCTATCCGCGAGCGGAATACGCTCGCCGGACAGTCTCGCGAGGAGGACTGGCCCTTCCTTGTCCCGAGCAATTATCGAGAGCGCGACACGTTCTTTTGGCGGCGCCACCACAAATGCATAGCTCATCTCCGTATCGAGGAACGGCGACACGTAGAGCGATTTGGCGCTCTCCTGACGGACAAGCCCATCGGCGTCAGGGGTTGCCGCGATGAGATAGCTGTGTCGTTGTCCGAAAGTGTTGTTCACTTCGTAGAGAATTGCCCCCAACGCCCCATCCTTGCGATAGCAAAAATAGAGGCTCAACGGATTGAAGGCGTAGCCGAGCATGCGCGGCATCGTCATAAGGACAATTGCGCCGTTGGCTTCGAGCTCCGCAGTGCGCAGTTTTGCCCGAATTTGCTCTAGAAGGGGCAAACTCGATCCATCTCCGTGATCCCGCTCATGGAAGCTGAAAACATTGAAGCGGTTTACGGAGAATAATCGCAAAGCTCCCCCGACAGCAGCCGCCTCTTCCAGATCGAGAGTCAGATAAAAGACGCTGTATTGGAGGCGATGCCGCTTGGGCCGTGTTCGCTGATGCACGACGTGACCGGCAAAGAGGGCGGAGCGGAAAGACGCCATTATACGGCCTCGAGGCAGGCCGTCGCCCGAGTGTCATCGACTGTGCGCCTATTTATGAAGATGCGGTTCGACTCATTCGCGACAACCCAGGGTCTTCGGCAGCCGCCGAGCGCCTCGGCGACCGCAAGGCCCGCCTGCAATCCATCTTCATGAAAACCAGCCCCGAAATAGGCGCCGCAGAACCATGTGTTCCGTTCGCCTTGAAGCGACCAAAGACGCTTTTGTGCGTTCATGGCGCGCGCGTTGAAGATCGGATGCGTGTAGTCGGTCGCATAGAGGATCGAATCCTCACGGACGTTCCGGTGCGCATTCAGAGTCAAAAACATCGGTCTCGTGTTTGGCAAACCTTGAAGATGGTTCATCCAGTAGCTGACGGACAACCTTATGCTGTTTCCACGATCGCTCGACAGATAATTCCAGCTGGACCACACGCGACGTCGACGAGGCATCAGAGTTGCGTCCGAATGGAGCACGGCGCCGTTCGTGCAATAGCCAAAAGCGCCCAGCAGCCGTTGCTCCTCGGCGGTCGGGTCGGTCAGCATCGCGAGCGCTTGATCGGCGTGTGTCGCTAGGACGATCTGATCGAAACGCCGGGCCTGTCCTCCAGGAGAGACAACGTCCACGCAGTCTGGATGACGTCGGACAGATGAAATGGGCGCGCTCGTTAGAATCTCGGGGATCGCTTTGGCCAGCTTCTCGACATAGGCGCGGCTTCCGTCCGTCAACGTTCTCCAAACGGGACGGTTGACCAGCTTAAGGAGACCGTGGTTCTCGCAGAAGCGGATGAAGGCTTGGGCTGGATAGTCCCCGACCGTCGCTGCCGGCGTCGACCAAATAGCGGCCGCCATCGGGTAGAGATGATCTTCCCGAAACGCCGCCCCGTACCCGCGCGCGTCGAGGTAAGCGTCGAGCGGAATATCGCCCATATCTCCGGCAGCGAACGGCGCTTCACGGTAGAAGCGCAACAGGTCACGCAACATCCCCCAGAATTTGAAGCTCACAGCGTTTCTCGGTTGCGCAAAAAGGCCAGCGAGGCCAGTTCCAGAATATTCCAGGCGGCCATCGTCGAGCGAGACGGCGAAAGTCATATTTGTGGGTTTGGTCGCGACCACCAGATGATCGAGCAGCGCCGAAAAATTCGGATAGGTCGCTTCGTTGTAGACGATGAACCCCGTGTCGACGGCGACGCCGTCCACTTCCACCGTATTGCTATGCCCGCCAAGCCGCGGGGAGGCTTCATAGAGGGTGACACGATGGCGCTTCGACAAAAGCCACGCCGCCGAAAGGCCCGATATTCCACTTCCAACAACCGCGATCTCCAACTTCCTCGATCCTAGTTTCGCGCCGCTATACAAGGCCCCCTCCGCGGTTGATCGGCTTGGCCCCCAGTCTTGCGAGAACCGGATAAGATACGCGCACCGCCGCTTTTTGGATCACTCTTGTTGGTACGGGATGATCCAGCCAGAGTTTCGTCTCGTAGAAGGGTCATGGCTCTTGCAGGGGTTCCATCCGAGGAGAAGCTTGGGAACGCTGTTCCGCGTACGGCGCGGATTGTCACGTTGAGACCGGCGGATCGGAACGATCGCGTTCCCTCCGAGGAGGAGTGCTGCGGGTTGTTGAGAAGAATTGCCTTGGACAGCGATCGCGCCGCTTTCGCCGAGCTGTTTGGTCACTTTGCTCCGCGGGTGAAGGGGTTTTTGATGCGCTACGGTCTCCCAGAGTTCCTAGCGGAAGATCTGGCTCAAGAAACCCTGCTGACGGTGTGGCGCAAGGCCAACCGTTTCGACCCAGGTCGGGCTGGCGTCTCCACGTGGATCTTCACCATTGCTCGCAACAAGCGCATCGATCGGCTGCGCCGGGACCGGGGAGCCGCAACGGCGCGCTTCGACGCAAGCGACGAGATGGAGGATTGCGGGTCAAGTGAGGAACTCGCCATCGCAGCCGAGACAGCTGAGCAGGTGCGAAAGGCCATGGCCACCCTTCCGGATAGCCAGGCTGAGATCGTTCGCCTCTCATTCTTTGCCGAAAAACCTCATGCGGAGATCGCCCAGGAACTCGGTATTCCTCTCGGCACCGTGAAATCGCGAGTGCGCCTCGCGCTCGCGCGCCTGCGCGGCCTGCTGGAGGGTCAGATATGACGCATGAGCGGCACCCGAGCGACGAGAGCCTGCTGCGCTACGCCGCGGGCTCTCTCAGCGCCGGACCATCGCTTGTCGTCACCGCGCATCTCGAATCTTGCCCCGCTTGCCGCACGCGGGTTTCAAAATTTGAGCGACTCGGGGGCTTCTTCCTTGCGGGCGCGGCGCGAGAGCCGATGCGGGCCGATGCGCTTGGGCGAGCATTTGAAAAACTCGATCGGGCGCCCTCGGCGGCGATATCCCTGGCGTCGGTCGCGAGGCCGCTCCGTCAAGCGGATCTCGGAATGGCGCTTCCTGCGTCGTTGCGTGACTGCGGAATTGGCCCGTGGCGATGGCTTGGACCCGGCTTCCGATGGAGTTGGATCACCGTGCCCGGAAGCCCCGATGCGAGGGTCATGATTCTTCGGGGACGACCAGGCCTGCAACTGCCTGCCCACGGGCATACGGGCGAGGAGTTCACTCTCATTCTGAAAGGGTGGCTGTTTGACGATCGCGGCGCCTATGGCCCTGGAGACTTCGACGAGGCGGGCGACGACATCGACCATCGGCCCGTTGTTGGCCCGGACATGGAATGCATCTGTCTCGCAGCGCTCGACGGAGATACCCGGCTCCACAGCCGGCTTGGTCGGTGGCTGCGTCCGTTTGTCGGGTTCTGAATCGCCACCGCAGGCTTCCTTGGAAGGTCGCCAATGAATTTTGCTTTCGAAGCGCTCATTGTTGCGTTCGCTCTGTCAGCCGCGATGGGCGTCGCTTGGTTGGTGGCGGAGCGAACGGGACGTTCGGGATGGATCGACGCGATCTGGACCTTCGCGACGGGACTTGCAGGTATTGTCCTCGCGTTGGCGCCCGCGTCGCCAGGGGCTTTACGGCCTTTGCTTGTCGCGGGCATGACGGCCGTGTGGTCGCTTCGTCTCGGCTTCCATATTGTTTGGCGCACGACGGGGGGAGGCGATGACCCCCGTTATCGTCAGTTGCGCACTGAATGGGGCGACAAAGCCAGTGGGCGGCTTTTCGGATTCCTCCAGGTTCAGGCGGCGGCGGGTCTCATTCTCGCTCTTTCGATCGCCGCGGCCGCTCATCGGCCGGATACGGCGCCGGATCTTCGAGACGCATTTTGCGTCATGCTTTTGGCGGCTGCCATCTTTGGCGAAAGGGCTGCGGATAGGCAACTGGTTCGCTTCGGGGCAGACCCCAGGAATAAGTCCAGGATCTGCGACGCGGGTCTCTGGGGTTACTCTCGCCATCCAAATTATTTTTTTGAGTGGCTCGTCTGGGTCGCCTTCGCGCTAATCGCGATCGCGCCTGGTGGCCATTATCCATGGGGTTGGTTCGGCCTGACGGCGCCCGTCCTCATGTATGTGTTGCTTGTCTATGTCTCAGGCATCCCTCCGCTGGAGGCCCACATGCTTCGGTCGCGGGGCGACGCATTTCGTGTTTACCAAGCGCGGGTGAACGCGTTCTGGCCCGGTCCGCCGAGGTCGAGCGCCGAGGTCCTTCGATCAGGAGCCCCTTCATGAGCTTCATCGCCGCAGCGACCCGATTTGTCGAGCGCGTGCCGCTCCCAGACGGTCTTTCAAAATTGGGAGTGGCCGCGCTTGTCGATCGGGCGAGCCGCTCGCTTTCCAGTGGAGCGGGGACGAGCGAAGTCCAATTCGTCCGTGAAATGGATCAGTTTCCAGTCGCCCTGCACGTTCGGGATGCCAACCAACAGCATTATGAGCTGCCCGCGGACTTCTTCGCGCTCACGCTCGGGCCGGCGCGAAAATATTCCTGCTGCCTTTATCCGAGTGGCGAAGAAACGCTCGCTGAAGCTGAGACCCTCGCCCTTGAAGCAACGGTCGAGCGTGCCGACCTCAAAGAGGGACAGCGAATTCTGGAACTCGGGTGCGGCTGGGGCTCGCTCAGTCTGTTCATGGCGGAGCGCTTTCCATTGGCGCGCATCACAGCGGTGTCGAACTCAGTCTCGCAGCGGCGCTTCATCGAACGCGCCGCGGCCGAACGTCGCCTTCAAAACCTGCGCATCATAACCGCCGACATGAACAGCTTTGAGCCAGGACAGGTTTACGACCGCGTCGTTTCGGTTGAGATGTTCGAGCACATGTCGAACTGGAGTGAATTGCTGGCGCGGATCCGCGCCTGGCTCGCCGTGGATGGGCGGCTCTTCGTCCATGTGTTCACCCATCGCAGCAGACCCTATCGTTTCGATCACGGCGATGATGCCGATTGGATTGCGCAGCATTTCTTCACTGGCGGCATCATGCCGAGTCATGGGCTGATGATGCGACTTTCGGAGTTTCTCGCGGTCGAGCAGGATTGGCGTTGGACCGGGCGCCACTATCGAAGGACCGCCCTCCAATGGCTTGACAATTTCGACGCGAACAAGACCGCAATCGACGCAATCTTGGCTGAGGTCTATGGCGCCGACGCGGATCTATGGCGGCGTCGCTGGCGTCTCTTCTTCCTGGCTACAGCAGGCCTGTTCGGGCACGCCAATGGACAGGAATGGGGCGTCAGTCACTATCGTCTGCGGCCGACTTGACGGCCTTCGGCGCCGTTGCGCGCGACGTTTGGCGCTGGGTCGGCGCCTACGCGGCGAACCCCGATCCGCGCGTCGCGAGCTGCAATACAATTGCCCTGCTGGTCGCCTCGAACCAGCCGTTTTATCCGCTGTACGTATATTTGTCGGTGAGCCCACATATCGCGGCAACATTACTGACGTTTCTTTCAACCCCGCTGTTCCTGGCGATCCCCGCGATCTCGCGACGATCTCCGGTTTTCGGGCGCGCGCTTCTACCGTTGACCGGCCTTGCCAATGTCGTTGTGAGCACAAAGGCATTCGGCGCAGCCTCCGGCGTGGCAATGTTTATTGTCCCGTGCGCATTGATTGCCGCCGCTTTTTTCCGACCGTCTGAAAGAGTCTTTGCCTTCGCGCTGCTCGCACTGGCTCTTGTGATCTTCCTTGGGATCGAGGGCTATGCATCCGTCCCGATCCACGTCTATTCGCAAACGGAATACGCCGCCTTCTGTCGATTGAACGCGTTGAGCGCCAGCGCGCTCGTGACTGTCCTGGGATTTATGCTCTCTGGTTTGGTTAAGGACTGAGCTGGGTTATCTCGGAGTTCCGACTGCGCGGGCCGCGAATAGACCCGCTATCGCGGCGACGGCGGTCAGAAACGTCCCCCATAGAAGGTCGGCGACCGTCACGGCCATCGGCCAGTCCCGAAGCGTCGCCTGATTGGTCAGGTCGTAAACTGCATAGCCGAACAGGCCTAGCGATACACCGCGAAGACCGGCCGTCGACCACCGGCCCGTGGCCAAAGCAGGCGAAACTGCGAAGACGACGATGCCGATTGTGTAGATCAAATAGAACAACGCCGCCGGCGCGAGGAGAAAATCCTCCCGCAGCAGGCCTCCGAGCAGAGGCCGATAGAGAAGCGAAGCGCTGAAGCTAAGCCAGACGGCGTCCAGGCTAAGGAAAACAACCGCCGCTGCGACCCACGCCGCTCCATAAACTTGCATGCCGATCCTCAACCTTATCCAATTGTACGCCGCCTCATTGAAACTGGATCACACCGCGCACGTACGAAAAGGAGAGATAAGACACTATGAGGGCTTAGTCATGCTGACCGGGCTGCGACACGCTTCCGTTGCGCTCTGCCTCGCCTTCGCACAAATGACGACGGCTCAAGCGGCCAATATGGATGGCGTTTGGGCACGAGACGACGGCAATGCGCGAGTGAGAATCGCGTCGTGTGGTGACAAGACGTGTGCGACGAACGTTTGGATACGCGACACGAGCAGAGGCGAGGCTCCAGGCGACAAACTGATCATGTCGTTGAAGCGGTCGTCAGACACTGAGTTTTCCGGCACCGCATTCGATCCCAAGCGAGGAATGTCGTATTCAGTTGACGTGACGGTGGGAAGCCAGACCATGAAGACGAAAGGGTGCGTGCTGGCTCGCCTCCTGTGCAAGACGGTTGGCTGGACGGAAGTGAAATAAGTTCACCGTCTTTGCGCCCAGGCCACGCTTGCAAAGCGTTACCCTTCGGGTACGCGAGTTTGGCAGGCGTGATGGCGACCAACGCGATTTTTATGTTTCTTTCCGCGTTTCAGCGACCTCGCTGAGCTTGCACGGGCGGAAAGTTTCTCGCCTTTCCGAACGATCGGTTCGTCGGCTTCAGAGCCGGCGCCATCGCAGCTGTCGCCCTAGCAATGGAGCGACGCCTTCGTCGTTGACATGCTCGGGCAACGCAACGGCCAGGGGATCGCTGCCGTAGATACGCACGACGTCGACAGCACGCCAAGCTCCGTCTTTACCGAGAGCGTTTACCGGCCTGCTTATTACGTTAAAACCAGTCTTCACTGTAAAGACCTGAACAATCCATATAATATCAGACTATGGTCTTAATGATTGAAGACCGTTCCTCACCGTGAATTAGAGGTGAAAATGCCGGCTCATCCGCCGGACTGTTGAAGCCGTGGACAACGAGTTCGGAAATTCCGCAGCATTTCCAGTCCGCAATCAGCTTAGGATGGAGCGGGCGAAGGGAATCGAACCCTCGTATGAAGCTTGGGAAGCTTCCGTTCTACCATTGAACTACGCCCGCTCGAGTCTCCTCCGGCGAGAAGCCGCAGATGGCAGGAGAGGAGGTAGTTGCCTGATGCTGCCTTGTCAATCACTTAGCTAAAACTGGGACACTCAATCGTGGCACACAGTTGCAGGGCTGTGCAGGGCAAAGTGTCCCACCATTGTGAAGTTGCATGCGGTCAGAGTGGCGGTGGGGTTGGTGGTTCGGCCGGTGCGGATCTGTACCGACCAGGGTACGTCCTACATGCACCCGTGCGAAGCGCGCTCAAATTCCGAGCTCGCCGCTGCTGGCTAAGGTCGTCGACAAGCTCGACATGCGCTATCGCGACATCAAGCCGACGTCTATGAGTTGCCGGACTTTGGCGGCTCGGTCCGGGCGCATGGATTGGACAGGGCTTTCGTCCGCGGGTCAGCGACGAGCAATGTGTGATGGGGCCGGATGCCCACTGAAAGTCGGATGGACTTCAAATTTCCGATGTCCACCTAGGCCGAGGACCTGTTAAATTTCTTGCATGGGGTTGGATTGGCTGATTCCGAGGCGAGCCGAGGCTTCGCCATGTCTGATTTGTTTTTGCTTTCTGAGGCGCAGATGCGCCGGATCGAGGGGTTTTTTCCGGCGTCGCACGGTCGCACGGGTAGATGACGGGCGCGTTGTGAGCGCCATCGTGTTCCTGATCAGAATGGACTTCGCTGGCGCGACGCCCCGGGGGGAATATGGCCCGCACAAGACGATCTACAATCGGTTCATCCGCTCGAGCCGGCTGGGGGTATTCGACAAGATCTTCGCCGAACTGGCGCGCAAGGGCGGCAAGGCTGAGCGGATCATGATCGACGCCACGCATCTGAAGGCGCATCGCACCGCCGCCAGCCTTTTAAAAAAGGGCCAGTTCCCCGACGTATCGGACGCCCGAAAGGGGGCTTGAACTCCAAACTTCACGCGGTTTGCGTCGGCAAAGGCCGACCGCGCGTGATGTTGCTCAGCGAAGGCCAGATGAGCGACCTCAAGGGCGCGGCGTAGATGCTGCCCGCCATGCCTGGAGCCAAGGCGCTTCTCGCCGACAAGGGCTATGACGCCGATTGGT
Source organism: uncultured Alphaproteobacteria bacterium (assembly GCA_963717215.1). Classification (GTDB taxonomy): domain Bacteria; phylum Pseudomonadota; class Alphaproteobacteria; order Rhizobiales; family Beijerinckiaceae; genus Roseiarcus. The sequence continues at coordinate 253,619 of CAVQVS010000013.1, read as the reverse complement.
TCCGTGAGGCGCTCGCGAACCGCAAAATCGCTGCCTGCATCCCCTCAAAATCCAACCGCAAAGCCGCCGATCCCCCACGACGCCGTCCTCTACAAACAGCGCCACAGAATTGAGAACATGTTCGGGAGGCTCAAGGACTGGAGACGCATCCACACCCGATACGATCGTTGCGCACACGCCTACTTCTCCGCAATCTGCATCGCCGCAGCTGTCGTCTTCTGGCTGTGATCATGAGTCCTGAGCCGAGTTCGGCTGCCTGACCTTCAAGACTTTCGAGCGCCTTTGCGCGCTTGGTCTTTGATCGCTCGGAAATGCAAGCTATTTTGCTAACGTTTAGGCGCATTTAATCCCGTCTATTGGCTCTTACTGCAGTCTAATCTATACAAAATTTGCATGATTGAAGCACCGCATAAGGCCCCCGACCCGGATCCCGCTACTCTGTGTCAGATAAGCCGCATGCCCTTCAGCGAGGCATGTCCGTTGCGTCCGACGACGATGTGGTCATGCACGGCGACGCCCAGTGATTTGGCGATCGCGATGATGTCCAACGTCATCTTGATGTCTTGCGTCGATGGCGTCGGATCGCCGGACGGATGGTTGTGAACAAGGACAATCGCGGTTGCCGACAATTCCAGCGCCCGGCGCATGACCTCGCGCGGATAGACCGGGGTGTGGTCGACGGTGCCTCGCCCCTGAACCTCGTCGGCGATAAGGCCGTTCTTCTTGTCGAGGAACAGGATACGGAAGCTTTCCCGGCCTTCGAACGCCATTGACGTGCGGCAATAGTCGATCACCTCGCTCCACGAGCCAAGCGGCAGCCGCTTCTTGACCGCGCCCTTCGCGAAGCGTTGGGCGGCCGCCTCGACGACCTTGAACTCCGAGATGGCGCCGGCGCTCATGCCCTCGATTTCAGCGAGCCTTCCGGAATCGGCCGCGATGACTTCGCCGAAGGAGCCGAAACGGGCGATCAGGTTCTTGGCGATAGGCTTCACATCGCGTCGCGGGATCGCGCGAAAAAGAATGAGTTCGAGGAGTTCATAATCGGCAAGGGCGGCCTGACCCGCTTCCCTCAGGCGGGAGCGCAGCCGCTCGCGATGCCCGTGATAATGGGGCGTTTCGCCTTCACCGCCTTCGGGGACCGCGAGATTGGAGGGCGACTGCGGTTGAAGTTGCGCGAGCGCCGACCCGCCAGCCTCGTGCAGCTGAGTGCGTCTCGCGCGGCGCGGATGATAAGCCTTGCCGTCGCGATCGGCTCCCGAGGTCATCGGATCGGCGCGCGATCGGCTCCGGTGGGCGAGAGGGTGAAAATCTCGCATCCGGTCTCCGTAACACCGACGGTATGCTCGAACTGCGCAGACAGCGACCGATCGCGCGTCACGGCCGTCCAACCATCTGCGAGAATCTTCACCCCGTAGCCGCCAAGATTGATCATTGGCTCGACGGTGAAGAACATGCCGGGGCGAAGGGGCACGCCTTCCCCTTTTCGGCCAACATGCAGGATATTCGGCTCGTCGTGAAAGAGCCTCCCCAGTCCGTGGCCACAAAAGTCGCGCACGACCGAACATCGCTCGGCCTCGGCGTAGGTCTGAATGGCGTAACCAATGTCGCCTGTCGTCCCGCCGGGCTTGATCGCTTCGATGCCGCGCATCATCGCCTCGTAGGTTACGTCGATCAGCCGTTGCGCCCGCCGGGAGGCCTCCCCGGCGACGAACATGCGGCTCGCGTCCCCATGCCAGCCGTCGACGATCAGGGTCACGTCGACATTGAGGATGTCGCCGTCGCGCAGGGGTTTCTCGTCAGGAATGCCGTGGCACACGACATGATTGATCGACGTGCAGATCGATTTGCGATAGCCGCGGTAGTTCAGGGACGCCGGGTAGGCGTCGTGGTCGCGCGCGAATTCGAACGCGAACCGGTCGAGGCTCGCCGTCGTGACCCCCGGTTTGACGAGCGGACCGATCAGATCGAGCGCTTCCGCGGTCAGCGCGCTGGCCTTCCGCATCGCGGCGAAGTCTTCTGACCCATGCAGACGGATCTGGCCGCTGCGGCGGCCAACCTTTTCGTTTGCCAGCACAAATGTCGTCGACACCACCAGGGTTCCTTGACCGATATTCCTGAAACTCTACACATATTGCGCTGGCTCGCGCCGAAGACAAGCGGCCTAACCGTGGGCTTCGCCTGCAAACCCCCCGTGATTTCCGGTCGACAGGCCCGCAATGGCCCGCCAAGCAAGCCACACAGCGTCTCAAATTTTGATTGTCGCACGATCAACAGGTGTTTTACTAATTACTCCTGCTGACTACGAAGCCAGCGCCGGCTTGGGTAGTTTCACCGATTGCGAAGATGTCCCGGCAACGCTCAAATCGCGCCAGCCGTGGGTCAACCGTAGCCATGGCGACTCGGGTCATTCGGCCATTCAAACGGGGGAAAAGGTTGGAAATGAGGAAGTTGCTTTTGGGCGCCACGTGCGCCGTTGGTCTAATGGGAACGTCGGCCGTGGAAGCAGCGGGCTTTTCTGACGTCGTCCAAGCGCCCACGGGTTACTTTGTGCCGACTGACGCGCAGAAGTACGATTCTCCTTACTACAGGAGTTTCGGCCAGGATTGGAGTTGGCAACACGGCGCGATCGCAGGCCCCTTCACGACTGCGGATCTTTTTGTCAGCGCGTTTGACGTCGACTCCTGCTGCGGCGAGGTCGATCAAATCTCTGCTTACGACTCGTCGACGAGTTCTCGGCACGCTTACGGGCGCCAACGACGAGTGGGATTACGGCAACGACTTTTCCATCCCGATGAGCCTGTTCCCTGATGTGGCTACCGGACTGCAAGTGCAGATCCACATTGACGCGAACAACGACGGTTGGGTCGTGACGCTTGGGAAATCGGTGCTCTCGATCGACGGCGGCGGCGTTCCTCCGCCTACCCCGGGCGTGCCTGAGCCGGCGACCTGGGCGATGATGATACTGGGCTTCGTTGGCCTCGGCGCGGTTGCGTATCGAAAACGCGCTTCGTTCAAGGCAGCCTGAGGGCGTCATCTGGTCCGGCCCTTGCGGTCCGCCTGACCGCAAGGGAAAAGAGTTGGGCGGCCTCCCTTCGGGGGAGGGCGCCTTTTTTCTTGAACGATGGTTCACTTGCCGCGGCCACGAGGCCGGCTATGCTCCGCTGGGATCAGCGACAGGGGAACACGCCAGCATGGGCGGACAAAGGACTGTAACCGCCGCCGTCCTGGTGATCGGCGACGAAATCCTCTCGGGGCGTACGAAGGACCGCAACCTGGGCTATATCGCCGAATATCTGGCGAAGATCGGCGTCGATGTCCAGGAAGCGCGGGTCGTCCCCGACGTCGAGGACGAGATCGTCGCGGCTCTCAACGCCCTTAGGGAGCGCTATGATTATGTGGTCACGACGGGAGGAATTGGTCCGACCCACGACGACATCACCGCAGATTTGGTCGGGCGCGCGTTTGGCGTGCCTGTCGGCGAGGATCCAAGGGCGATCGCCATCATGCTTGAGCGCTACGCCCCCAGCGATCTCACGCCTGCGCGCCGGCGCATGGCGCGCGTCCCCAAGGGGGCCGACCTCATCGAGAACCCCATCTCCCGAGCGCCGGGCTTTCGCATCGGCAATGTGTTTGTGCTTGCCGGCGTCCCGGCGGTCATGCAGGCCATGCTCGACTTCGCCGTCAAGACGATGAAGACCGGCGCGGTGATGCTTGTCGAGACTGTTCCTGCGGGGAGCCTCCCGGAGGGATTGTATGGCGAGGCGTTGGGCGCGATCGCCTCAGCCCATCCGCTTGCGGCGATCGGCTCCTATCCGTCGTTCAAGGACGGGCGCTTCAGCAATCAGATCGTAGTGCGCGGCAAGGACGCGGAAGCGGTCACCGCGGCGCGTCGCGCCGTCGAAGCCATGGTCGCGGAACTGTCTAGGGACGGGGCGACGCGCTAGGCGCCGACCCGAAGCCAGCATTGTAAAAAATGTTAATCGAGAGCGACTACGGGTCGCGGTCATCGCACTTGTTAGGAAGGCGAATCTTTTGCCAAGGAGCCACTTGTGAACGCCCCCCGTGACAAGGCATTTCCGGTTTCGTGGGACCAGTTCCACAGGGACGCACGGGCGTTGGCCTGGCGGCTTGCCTCATCAGGGCCCTTCAACGCGATCGTCGCCATCACCCGCGGCGGTCTCGTGCCGGCGGCGATCGTTGCGCGTGAGCTCGAGGTGCGGGTGATCGAGACGGTGAGCATCGCCTCCTATCACGACTACAAGACACAGGGCGGTCTCAAGGTCCTCAAGACGATCGCTCTCGAAGTCTCCAATCTTGATGACGGAGAGAAGATCCTGATCGTTGACGATTTGGTCGACACCGGCGCCACCGCCAAATTGGTGCGCGAGATGTTGCCCAAAGCGCATTTCGCCACCGTCTACGCAAAACCCTTAGGTCGCCCGCTGGTCGACACCTTCGTCACCGAAGTGTCCCAGGACACATGGATCTACTTCCCCTGGGATATGGGGCTCGCCTTTCAGCCGCCGATCGCCAACGACAAAGGCGGCTAAGTTCATTTTCGACGCAAAACGTGAAAGAAGCGCGCTCGATGCGGACGTGGCGAAACCGGTAGACGCAAGGGACTTAGAAGCCGATAAAGTGAAGGCCAGCGGCGAACGGCTTACAGCCTTCGCCACACCTACATCTGTCTTCGCTTTATGGTGGGGCGACATCTATCAGATCGCGAAAAACTGTCGCACCAGTGTCGAGATGATCCAGAAGTATTACGCCTCCCACATCAAAACAAGCCCCGACGCTTCGGCCATCAATGTGCGCAAATCGAAGATGGCTCCGATCCTCAAAGACCGGCCAACACCAAAGGAAACCCCTAAAAAACGCGGTCGCCGTCCCGAGGGCGATCCGCGATAATCTTCTTGGTCGAATCCGGCTCAAAGCCTATAAGATTTAACGGTACGCGGGCGTGGCGAAATTGGTAGACGCAACGGACTTAAACGCGATTTGAGTGCCCTTCGGGAAACCGAAGAGGCAGAACTGCTCAAAGTCGGGGAAACCTCGCAAGTGGCAATCCCGAGCCAAGCCCGCAGGACGAACGTCCGGCGGGAAGGTGTAGAGACTAGACGGGCAGCACCTACAGCGAACGCCTCACCGGGCGAACGTCACGGTGAAGGGATAGTCCAGACCACAAACTCACAGTCGCGAACCTCGCGAATGTGAGACGGCGAAAGCCGTAGCTGGTAAGAAAATCCGTAGGGCCGCAAGGCCTGTGCCGGTTCAAGTCCGGCCGCCCGCACCAAACTTTCAGACCCTTAGAGTGCCGTCAATTAGCATCGTGAATGACTTAGACTTCGTTTTGAAGTGACCCCCGTTTGTCATCCAGCGATAACGAGGGTCCTGCCGCGGGCGTGGGGCAGAGATCGGAAGAGTGTCTCGTTTAGCAGCTCGTCCCGCAGCCGGCCGTTGAAGCTCTCGTTATAGCCGTTTTGCTGAGGCTTGCCGGGCGCGATGTAGGGCCAGTCCACGCCAGTGTCGTCGGCCCAGCCGAGGATGGCATTGGAAGGTGTATTGGGTGCCGTTGTCGCTGACGATGGCGCCCGGGCGCCCGCGTTGGCGGATGATGACATCGAGTTCGCGAGCGACCCTGCGTCCCGACAGCGATGTGTCGGCCACCAGGGCCAGGCATTCGCGCGTGCAGTTGTCGATCACGGTCAGGATACGGAAGCGCCGCCCGTCCGTCATCGGGTCGGAGACGAAGTCTAAACTCCAGCGCTTGTTGGCCGCCAGAGGCGTCTCGATCGGCCTTCGGTGCCGATCGCCCGCTTGCGCCCGCCGCGGCGCCGCACGGTCAGCCGCTCCTCGCGGTAGATCCGCTGGACGCGCTTCCTGTTGACCGCATGGCCCTCGCGGCGCAGCAGCACATGCAGCCGCCGATAGCCGAAGCGCCGTCGCTCCTGGGCCAAGGCCTTCAGGCGTTCGCGCAACGCTCCGTCATCCGACCGCCTGGCGTGATTACGCACGCTGGTTCGGTCGGTGCGGATCACCCGGCACCCGCCGATGGGCTCATCTCGTAGGTCGACTGCAGATATCCCGCAGCCTCCCGATGCGCGGCGGGCGTCACCATTTTTTTCCCAGGAGATCCTTCCGCGCAACGTTGTCCAGCATGACGTCCGCCAGCATCCGCTTAAGCTTGGCGTTCTCATCCTCCAGCGCCATGCCTTCAGTCAGATTACGAGAGGATTATTTGGCGGCGGCGTTGCGTGGGCTCGCCTGCCGGTCGAAGGACGTCACCAGAGCCGACGGCTTCTGTCCTTGGCCGGGGTTCGAGACGGAATGGACCGAGGGGTGGCCGCGAGGATCGGCGGGATGGAGCGTCAGACGCTTCGCGACTGGGTTCACCGCTTCAACGCCTCCGGTCCGGAGGGGCTTCTCGATAACTGGACGGAAGGCCCGAAGCCCCGGCTTTCGGCTGAGCAGGTGGTCGAGCTTGCGCAGATCGTCGAGGCTGGCCCGGAGCGCGAGAAAGACGGCGTCGTGCGCTGGCGGCGTGTCGATCTCAAGCGGGTCATCGCCGAGCGGTTCGGCGTCGACTTCCACGCGCGCTATGTCGGGACGCTTCTGAAGAAGATCGGCTTCTCCCACATCAGCGCAAGACCGCCCCATCCGGCGCAGGATGAGCGGATCGTCGAGGCGTTCAAAAAACTTCGCCCGCGCGTTGAAGGCTCATCTCGATGGCATCCCCGAGACGACGCCGGTCGAGATCTGGTTTCAGGACGAGGCCCGGATCGGCCAGAAGAACGGCCTCGTGCGCCAGTAGGCCCGGCGCGGAACGCGGCCCACACAGCCCGCCGACCAGCGATACGACAACGCTTATCTGTTCGGCGCGATCTGTCCTGCTCGCGGTGTCGGAGCGGCTCTCGCTTTGCCCTATGCAGACACCGACATGATGATGCAGCTTCACCTCGACGAGATCTCACGCAATGTAACTGAAGGCGCACACGCCGTCCTGCTGCTCGATCGCGCCGGATGGCATACGACGGGCAAGCTCGACCGCCCAGAAACATCACCCCGATCTTCCTGCCCTCACCCGCCCCCGAACTGAACCCGGTCGCGGACGGAGCTCTCGGAGGCCGCGCAGAATTCGTCGCGTACCGCACCCCGGACTTCAGACCGTCGGTCGAGCCTGCGCAGAAGCTGCCTTTCGACAGCTCCTGCCGCTTAACTATCACAAGTTGTGTAACTATCAGGGTGCTTCGGAGTGGCGCAAAGCCCTACGAACTCATGACGAGCGATGCTCGGCATCGCGTTGCCTTCATAGCGCTGTCGCCGCCGCGACAGGCGCGTCAGCGAGGCCCCGCTGGGAGCGCCATTGGTCCGTGGCGGAGGCCGTTCGGGCGCATCCGATGGTGCAGTGGGTATTGCAGCTTTTCGGCGCGTCGAATTGTTCTCGAAGGTCCGCGTAGGTGTAGGCGAGGAGGTCCTTCGAGAAACTGCCCCGCGTCTGATAGCACCAGTGCACGCTGCCAAATTCATCAATGTAGAGATAGCGTGAGCCTGAGCGGCATTTGAACGGCGCTTCGCCGGACTCGATCATCTTTCCCCGGTATCCGAAGGCCTCATTCGCACGGTCGCCGATCCGGCGCTTCGCTTCGTCGTAAACGCTCAGTTCCTCGTGCGACAGCCGCGACTGCCCGTTCTCGTCATGAACCAGCAGAATGCGCGGCGTGAAGCCGTGGGCCTTCGCGAAGTCCACGACCTCGAGCGCCTCTTCAGCCGGCGCGCTGCCGATGACGCCGCTCATGACCACCTTGAAGGTCGCCTTCTCGGCAAGTAGCTCCAGCTTTTTCCGCAAAGGCTTTAAGGTTTTCGCGGTGACCTTTGTCGGATTGACCCCGTCCACGCTGATCTGCATGTCCGTGAGCCCGGCGCCATTGAGAGCGTCGATGAGGGCCGGCGTCAGACGCCATCCGTTCGTGATCATCATGCGCCGCTTGAAACCCAGCTTCTTCATCTCGGCTACGAGATCCGGCAGGCGCGGGTGCATCGTTGGCTCGCCGCCTGTCAGGCAGACCGCCCATGCACGCAGCTCCGCGAGCTTCGCGAGGCGTCGAGCGAGTTCATCGTACGGCACAGGATCAGAAGTCCGGTCGTATTCGGTGCAGTAACCACATCTCAGGTTGCACCGCCGCGTCACGACCACCTGGGCGAGCCAAGGGCCGTAGCGCAGCCACTGGAAAACGTTCAAGGTTTCCCCTTTCACACTCTCAGGGGCATTAGCACGAAAAGCGCAGGCGCGCCTTCGCGATCCTGAATGAGGGTGGGCGAGCCAGGATCGGCCAGGCGGATCGAGGCGGTGTCGGACGACAATTGACCAACGATGTCGAGCAGATATCGGGCGTTAAAGCCGATATCGATGGGAGCCGAATCGTAGTCGGCCTCGATCTCTTCGCTGGCTGAGCCGGAGTCGGGGTTATTGACCGACAGCGTAATCTTGCCCTCAGCGATTGCAAGCTTGATCGCCCGGCCGCGCTCCGACGAGAGGGTCGCAACCCGATCGACTGCATTCCTGAACGGATCCCTGTCGACGATCAAAAGCTTATCGTTGCCGGTGGGAATGACGCGGGCATAGTCGGGGAAAGTGCCGTCGATCAGTTTCGTCGTCAGCACCACATCGCCGAACTGAAAGCGCGCCTTGGCGGTGGAAATTTCGATCGATACGTCCTGGCTCAGGTCTTCGAGCAGCTTCTGCACTTCATTCACGGCCTTCCGCGGTACGATGACGCCCGGGATGCCGGAGGACCCTTCCGGCGCTTGAGTTTCGACGCGAGCCAGGCGATGGCCGTCGGTCGCGACCGCCCGCAGCATCAGCGTCCCGCCGACGTCGACGGTGTGGAGGTAGATACCGTTCAGGTAATACCGCGTCTCCTCGGTCGAAATCGCGAACTGGGTATTCTCGATCAGGCGTTTGAGCTCCGCCGCAGGCAGGGCGAACCGGTGTGAAAACTCGCCCGAGGTGAGATCGGGAAAGTCGGAGGCGGGCAGTGCCTGCAAAGTGAAGCGCGAACGGCCGGAGCGCAAGATGAGCTGGCTGGCCTCGCCGGTCGTCTCGAGAGTCGCCTGCGCTCCGTCGGGGAACTTGCGCACGATATCGTAGATCACGTGCGCCGGGACGGTCGTTGCGCCATTCTGGGCGACGTCGGCGGAAACCGACTCGGAGGCCTCAAGATCGAGGTCCGTGCTCTTTAGCGCTAATTTGCCGTCCGAGGCCTCGATCAGCACATTGGCGAGGATCGGAATGGTGTTGCGCCGCTCGACAATGCGGTGCACGTGCCCAAGCGCTTTGAGCAGGACCGAACGCTCGATGGTGACCTTCATCGCTTGAAATCCTGAAGTCTCTGACGTCTGCCGCGCCCCATAAGGGGGGCGGACCTTGCCAAGCCGCGTCGGCGCGCGCAAGAGCGCGGAAGTGATATGAAACCCGTGTCCTCAAGGATTTTCGCTGCTTCGTCAATTCTGGCGTAAGCTTTACCGGCCCTTAAACCACGAGCCTTACGCTCCGCGACCTGGCGGGGCGTGTTTCGCCCGAGGCTCCTTCATCAAGGAGACGCCGCGAGCGGGATCAGCGATGTTCGGCCGAGGCCGCAAGAAAACCCGGACACGGATCGAGCCGCGCCTCAATTCGCGTGGCGGGGGCTTCGGAGGCGATCTTCGCGCCGATCCCGCCGACCGCCCGCCGACCGCCCGCAAGAAAAAGAACGCCTCCTCGCGGTCCGGTTCCGGGGCAAAGCGAGGCAGACCGCGCCGTTCGGTCATTGGCCATTTCGTCTACTGGGGCGTCGTGCTCTCAGTTTGGGGCGCAATCTTCCTCGCCGGGCTTTTCATCTATTACGCGAGCCAGCTGCCGCCGATTGATCAGCTCGCGGTGCCCAAGCGGCCGCCCAATATCGCCATCCTATCCGACGACGGCTCCCTCATCGCCAATCGCGGCGACACGGGCGGGCCTGCGGTCAAACTCATAGACCTCCCGCCCTATTTACCCAAGGCGTTCGTGGCCATCGAGGATCGGCGGTTTTACGACCATTACGGCGTCGATCCGATCGGCATGTCGCGCGCGCTTCTGCGGGACGTGGTCGGCGGCGGGAACATAGAGGGCGGGTCGACGCTGACCCAGCAACTCGCCAAGAATCTGTTCCTCACTCGAGAGCGGACGCTCCCGCGCAAGATCCAGGAGGCGATCCTGGCCTTTTGGCTCGAGCGCCGCTACTCGAAGGACCAGATCCTCGAACTCTATCTCAACCGAGTCTATTTCGGCTCGGGGGCGTATGGGGTCGAGGCCGCGGCCCAGAAATACTTCGGCAAGAGCGCGCGGTTCGTGACGCTGTCGGAAGCTGCGGTTCTCGCTGGGCTCATGAAGTCGCCAACCAAACTTGCGCCCAACCGTAACCTCCAGGGGGCCAACGAGCGCGCCGCGCAGGTCATCACAGCGATGGCCGAACAGGGCCATATCACCGAGGCGATGGCCAAGGCCGCGCTCGCCAATCCGGCGCAGGTCAAGCGCGACAAGAGCGCAGGCTCGATCAACTACGCGGCCGACTATGTGATGGACGCGCTCAATGACACGGTCGGCGCGATCGACGAGGACATCGTGGTGACGACCACGATCGATCTCAAGATGCAGGCCGAGGCCGAGCATGCGCTGACCGACGAACTCAATGCGAAGGGCGCCAAGTTCGGCGTCGAGCAGGGGGCGCTGGTTGCGCTCGATCCCAATGGCGCGGTGAAGGCGATGATCGGCGGACGCAACTATGCCGACAGTCAGTTCAATCGCGCGGTCGCGGCCAAGCGCCAGCCCGGCTCGTCATTCAAGCCCTTCGTCTATCTGGCGGCCCTGGAGAAGGGGCTCACTCCCGACACCGTTCGTGACGATGCGCCGATCTCAGTCAAAGGGTGGAGCCCGGAAAATTACTCGCGCGAATATTTCGGCCCGGTGACACTCACCAAGGCGCTATCGCTTTCGCTCAATACGGTCGCTGTGCGCTTGGGGCAGGAAGTCGGGCCGAAGACGGTGGTTGCGACCGCGCACCGGCTCGGCATCACGTCCGACCTCGATCCGGTTCCATCGATCGCGCTTGGCTCTTCGGACGTGACGCCGCTCGAGATGGTTGCCGCCTATGCAGCCTTCGCCAACGGGGGCCTCGGCGTCCAGCCGCATGTAATCGCGCGTGTGCGCACGGCGAACGGCAAGCAGCTCTATGCGCGGCGCAACGCGAATTTCGGCCGCGTCATCGACCCGCAATATGTCGCGATGATGAACCAGATGATGCAGGAAACGCTACTGACAGGCACCGCTCGCAAGGCCGAGTTGCCCGGCTGGCAGGCCGCCGGCAAGACTGGGACCAGCCAGGATTGGCGCGACGCCTGGTTCCTCGGCTACACGAGCTATCTGGTCGCCGGCGTCTGGCTCGGCAACGACGATTCTTCTCCGACCAAGAAAGTGTCGGGCGGCAATTTGCCAGTCGAGATCTGGAGCCGGTTCATGAAGGCGGCGCATGAGGGCGTTCCCGTCGCCGGCTTGCCGCTCGGAGCATGGCGCGGCGCGGATGCGCCGGACGCCTCGCCAACGCCACCCCTCGTCGTCACTGGCCCTCAGCTTGGGACTGGCGGGCGCGGAGGGCGTCCGCCGCAGCCGCCCCCCTCAGCTCCACAGAACTTCGCACCGCAAGCGAGAGTCGTCGGTCCCCGAGGAGCGTCCGGGGGCGCCGACGACGGGGATCTCCTTCCGCCTGCCGAGATCCCCAATGGCGGACGTGGCCCATCGGCGCGCGACAAGGGGCTGCTCAGCAAGCTGTTCGGAACGCCGTGAAGGCGGCCGGCGAGGTAGCTCCTTGCCGGGAAAGGCGTCAAGGTCGATACTGGGTATTCATGGAGATATTCATGAACCGGATCGGCGGCGCCGTTGTCGCTCCCCGGATCGCAGCGATGTGTTGCCTTGCGCTTTTCAGGGGTGATCGGAACGGCTCTGGCTGAAGAGGAGTACTTCCCTACCGAACCGCCCTTGGCGGACTCCGGCTGGACAGCGCCGTAAAACGAATTGCTGCTCGCCTGCTACCAGGGGATCATGGACGCTTGCGACCGCGTCGCTTCCGATCGGGGAATGGTTTTTGATACACCAATCTATAACTATGCGGCCACTTGCGGTGGTCGCTTGGATCTCGTGACCGCGCGACGTCTGGGAGCTCAATATTGGAGAACGGCGTTCGGGGCGGGACGTGCTCCTACATCTTCGAGCCGGAGTGAACGCTCATCGCCGCTATGGCGACTTTTTACTGCCAGGAGCAGGGGCCATGCCAAATCTTAGGGTCGCGTTCGCGACGTTGATCTTGGGGCTCTGCATTGCCGGCGCGAACGCCGACACCCTACCGTTGCCTGACAATCTGACCGGATTCAGCACCCATGACGGCGAGGTCTACTTCGGCGAGAGCGATGCGCACGAAGCTTATTTCCCGCTCGCCAGCAATTTCCTGACCCAGAAGACCCAGGCTTATTGCGGCGTGGCTAGCACGGTCATGGTCCTGAACGCGCTTGGCGTGCCTGCGCCGGTGGTTCCCGAATACGCGCCTTACCGCACCTTCACCCAGGACAATGTGCTGAGCGAGCGAACGGACGCCGTCCTGCCGCGGGAGACACTGGCCCATCAGGGCATGACGCTCGACCAGCTTGGAGGCATTCTGTCGACGCAGCCGGTCAAGGCCGAGGTCCATCACGCGGCGGATTCCTCGGTTGACGAGTTCCGCAAGCTCGCCAGCGCCTATCTTCGCGAGCCCGGCCATTTCGTGATCGTGAACTACTTGCGCAAGGCGCTCGGCGAGGAAGTCGGCGGCCATATATCGCCGCTCGCCGCCTATGACGGAAAAGCTGACCGCTTCCTCATTCTCGACGTCGCACGCTACAAATACCCGCCGGTCTGGGTGAAGACAGCCGACATGTTCGCCGCCATGAACACCCCCGACGCGGTCAACGACAACAAGACCCGCGGATTCGTTCTGGTGATGGGGGCGGCTGTTCAATAGCGGCGTTTGGCCGGCGGCGCGCCCCCAACGCCGACTGGGCGCGCGTGTCCGATGGCCTCACGCCGCTCGAAGAGATTGTGAGGGCTTCGACGACCTCGCCCGGGCCGGCTTCCGATCATCGGTCCGCGCACGCTGGCTCAGTTCGAAAACAATCTCACCGCCACAAAGGTGATGCTGTCGCCCGCCCAGATCGCGCGCCTGGACGAAGCCGAGCGCGATCGCGCCGATGTTTCCGTTCAGGATGCTCAACAATCCGGAAACTCAAACAGGGCTTCACGGGCTGCAAGCGCGAGCAGTTCGGCGCGCCCGTGGGACCCGTAGCCTGGCGGGCTTGGGCTCCCACCTGCCCGATGATCAGACCTCCCGCCAGCCCGGCTTTGTTGGATCGGTCAGGTGGTACGTGATCGGCCCCATGCCCGAAATCGCGATGATCGCCGGCTCCGTCGCGCCCTTTTTGACCCCGTCATAGTGAGGGGTCTTCGCCACCCGGTGGACGAATGAGCCAGCGGGCACGGGTACCGTCACGTCGGGAGCGAAATCCGCGCCGCTCGCGACATACCATGTGCCGGACAAGACCACGCAGAGCCGGTCGGTCTCGTACCAATGCGGCGCGCTCATGTACCCGGGGTGCCAGCGGATGAGCACGAAATATTGGCCGGGAGCGTGGATATCGCCGAACATGTTTGCCGATTCCGCCATTCCGGGCGGGAAGTTGTAAAGCGGCTTCCATGGAATCTCGTCCGGCCGCGTGACGATCGTCATTGCCGGATCGACGCCAACGGCTTTGCCGAGTTTCGCACCGAGCGCCATCGTCGCCATCGCGACCAAGGGGCCGGCGACCAGATCGCGTCTGCGCGTTTCGAGTATGTTCATAGACTCCGCCTCCTCAATGACCTCGCCCTTGTCGCGCCGCGACGCAGCATGAAAGACGCGCGTCCAAAGGCCTCGTGATGTGCCTCTCCGCTGAGATTCCCAATCCTCGCTGTGAAAGGGCGCGCCGCCCCGCAGCGCGGGGAACCGAACCACGGTATGGGCAGTTTCCCATCCTGAAGCGGAAAAGGCGACAGCGGCGTTGCCGAACCGGTCGCACAGGTTGTCATTTCTAAGCGGACCGGCAGGGCCCGGAACATCCAGCCCTCGATATTGCAGCGCCGGAGATCAGGTTCGCCGAGATGCAACCGCCGCCGACGCAGAAACGACGAATCAATTACAAGCTTGGGAGCATTTACGCTGTCGTCACCGCATTCTTGCTGTCGGTGCAAGAGCCGTTCTCATTTCTGGCGGCCAAGCGGCTCAGCGTGACCCAGTTCGTGTTCCTCACCCAAGTCGCCTTGGTGATGTCGATTCCGCTGTTGATGGCGAGCGGGAAAAGTCGCCGCGACCTGGTTTTGTTGCTGGGAAACCCGGCTAATTACTTCAAGTTTGGCGTCCTCTTTCTTATCGGCATGGCCGGTCTGTTGTTATTCAAGCTCGGACTGAGCAACGCGCATCCAATCATCATCTCGGCGATCATCAACCTCCAACCCTTTTTCGCCGCCTTCGTGGCGCTGCTCATAGCGCGCGTGCCGATCCCGGTTTCACCGCTGATCTTCTTCTCCTGCCTCGTTAGCGGGTTTCTCGGCGCGATGACGGTCGCCTGGAGCCAGGTCGGCGAAGCCAATCGGCCGGAGTTGAGCCAACTGGCTGAAAGCGCGATGCATGGCACTTGGCTCTTTGCCATTCCTGTCCCGATCTGCTCGGCGCTCGGAGGAACGCTCGTCTGCAAGTGGTTCGCAAAATACGACGAGTCCGCTGCAATCGCGGCGAATTTCACTGTCTCAGCGCTCCTGCTTATCCCAGCTGCGGCACCACTCTTGTATTGGCGTTCCGAATTGGATTTCGGTCAGATCATTCCGGTGGTCCTGATGATCTCGGGCACAATCGTCGCCGCCTCGGTGGGCCGCGTGCTCTATCAAGTCGCGCTCAGCGTCACCGGCGCCGACAATGGTTTCGTCACGATGTTCTTTCTTTTGATCCCGGCGCTGACGGCTATGATATCGTTTTTCTTGTCGCGGTGGATTTCCGATTTGCATTTTGCTGTCGGCTGGATGTTCTATGCTGGCCTGTTTGTCGTCTCCGCGTCGCTCCTGTTTTTCTCGTTGAAATCCTGGGGCGCGTCGGCGCGCCAATGACCACGATGGGATGCCGCTTTGACTGGTAATCTTCAGGTTCTGCTCGATCACCGGCCGACCGATAAGGTCTCGCCCGCCAACTTCCGCGTTGTCGAGACGCCGATCCCCGCGCCGGGCCCGGGGGAAGTGCTGGTGCGCCATACCTTTCTGTCGCTCGATCCGTACATGCGCGGGCGACTTAGCGACGCGAAATCCTACGCCAAGCCGCAGGAGGTCGGCGCGGTGATGGGCGGCGGCACGGTCGGAATCGTCGAGGCCTCCAACAATCCTCGCTTTCATCCGGGCGACGCCGTCGTCGGCATGGGCGGCTGGCAGCGCTATTCGCTGAGCGACGGCGCGATGCTCCGGGTCGTCGACGCGAAGGCGGTTCCGATCCAAGCCTATCTTGGCGCCCTCGGCATGCCGGGCGTCACCGCCTGGTACGGGCTGAACAGGATCATCGCGCCGAAAGCGGGCGAGACAGTGCTGGTTTCAGCGGCGACCGGCGCGGTCGGCTCGGTGGTCGGCCAGCTCGCTAAGCTCGCCGGCGCGCGGACCGTTGGCGTCGCCGGGGGCACGGAGAAATGCGCTTACGCCGTCAAGGAACTCGGCTACGACGTTTGCGTCGACCACAAGTCGCCGAACTTCGCGGAAGAAATGAAGGCGGCGCTGCCGGACGGGATCGACGGCCTGTTCGAGAACGTCGGGGGCGAACCGTTTCAGCAGGCTTTGCGACAGCTCAATGATTTCTCGCGGGTCGCGGTGTGCGGTCTTATCGCCTCCTACGAGGGGGCGGTGACCGCCTTGCCCGACATGCGGATCTTCCTCGTCAGGCGCTTCAAGATGGAGGGCTTCATCGTCTCCGATCACATGGACCTGTGGCCCAAGGCGATTGGCGAACTGGCCTCTCTCGCCGCCGCCAAGAAACTGACCTGGCGCGAGACGATCCACGACGGTCTCGAAAAGGCGCCCCAGGCGCTGGTCGAGCTGCTGCGGGGTGGGAACTTCGGCAAGATGCTGGTTAGGGTCGATTAGGCTTCGCCGCGGGCGCTACTGCAAGCTTTATGGCCAGTTCCGCCATGCGAAAGAACCTCTTGCCTTACTGAAGACGACTCCTGCCGGTTTAGGTTTGAGTTGCACTAAATGGACCCTGACACTATTTAGTGCGCATGAAGCTTGGCGATTGGCTTAAGCGCAACCAGATATCGCGAACGGATTTCGCCCGGCGCATCGGCGTTTCGCCGGGCGCGGTCACGTTGATCTGCCGCGAACATGGCTCGTGGCTCTCCCGCGAAACCGCCGAGCGGATCGTCGCCGAGACGCACGGGGCCGTCACGCCGAACGATTTTCTTAGCGGCCCGCCGGCCCTTCAGGGACTCGACATGCTCAATCCTGTCGCAGACGCCATCGAGGCTTTCGCTCGTGGCGAGATCGTCGCCGTCACCGACGATGACGATCGCGAGAACGAGGGCGACCTGATCGTCGCCGCTTCGCTTTGCACCACTGAAAAGATGGCCTTCATCATCCGCAATTGCTGCGGCATCGTCTGCGTTCCGCTGACCAGCGACGATGCGCGGCGATTGAACCTCACGCCGATGGTGGCCACCAACGACGCGCCGCTCGGCACCGCTTTCACCGTATCGGCTGACGTCCGTCATGGATTGACCACAGGCATTTCGGCCGAGCAGCGCACGAATACGGTGCGAGCGCTCGCCAATCGCAACATGGGCGCGAGCGATTTCGTCCGGCCGGGCCATATTTTTCCCCTCATCGCCAAGGACGGCGGCGTGCTCATGCGCTCCGGCCATACCGAGGCCGCAGTTGATCTGTGCAAGCTCGCCGGCCTGCCGCCGGTCGCCGTGATCTGCGAACTCGCCAACGACGACGGCACCGTGATGGTCGGTCCCCAGATCGAGGCCTTCGCCGACAAGCACAAGATCAAGCGCATTTCGGTCGCCGATCTCATCGCCTATCGGCAGGCGCGCGAGAAGCTGGTCGAGCGGGTCGCCTGTTTTCCGATCATGACGCCGATCGGCGAGCTTCAGGGCTACGCCTATCGCACGCCGTTCGATCCCGTCCTGCATTTCGCCTTCGTCCATGGAACGATTGGCGATGGCCGCAACATGCCGGCGCGTCTCCACCGCGCCGATATCCTGAGCGACATTTTTGGCGCTGGGCCCATCCCCAAGGTGCTGAACCGCTTCAAGGCGGAAGGCCGCGGCGCCCTCGTCTACCTGCGCGACGGCGCGGCGGGGGTGCCCGCGAACCTCGGTGGCACTCACGCAACCGGCTCCGACGATGCGCGCGAGACGCAATGGCGGGAGATCGGCCTCGGCGCCCAGATCCTGCGCGACCTCGGCGTCACCTCGATCCGGCTGCGCACCGACAATCAACGGACCTATGTTGGGCTTGCGGGTTTTGGGATCGAGATCGCAGCTGTCGAGCCGGTCGACTAGGCCGCCCCGACCCCTGGGCGGATCTCGGATACAACCAGGGGGAGCAACGCAGGAGCCAGTAAACGTCAATAAACGCTAGTAAATGCTAATAAACGCCAGTAAAAATGCTGGCGTTTACTAGCGTTTATTTTTTCGAATCGAGCCTTTTCAATGGGTTACGGCCGTTTGGAGTAAAAAAATCCGGCCGTTCCGCTTGCGCAAGCTTGCGGGTTGTATTTTCCACGTATCCGAGCGCTTGCCTCATGCGTCCGCCTCGTTTGGCGCGCCAAGCTGACGAATTCGCCAGCGCCAATGGTATAGCATAGATTTCCGATTTTTCCAAGTCTAGCCGCTTGATTTCTGCTGGCCAGAGTGCCGTCTGCGAGGCGTTGCGGCGAAGCATAGCGCTCACGGTCGGACGGGCGCAGCGCGTGCAACCTCGCGCCCCATGGACTTGCAGGCTTGCCTCACGCGCCGGCGACGGCCAAGAGGGAGCCCTTCATGTCCAACACCCCTCCCGACACGAATCCCGCCGGCGTCGCGTCTGCCGAAGCCGTCCTGCAGAACCCGGCGACTCTCCGCGACCTTTTCGCGGCGCGCTCCTATGTCCGGTTCTGGATCGGCTCGATCTGCAACCGCCTCAGCGTGCAGGTCCAGGCGATCGCGCTCGCGTGGCAGGTCTATGCGGTCGCGCGCCAGACCGGGTCGGTCGCCCAGGCGTCGCTGGCGGTCGGCATGCTGGGATTGGCTCAATTCCTGCCGATGTTCGCGCTCACCCTGTTCGCCGGCCATGCCGCGGACATTTATGACCGGCGCAAGATCATGATGGCGGGTCTTGGCCTCCAGCTTTGCACCTCGGCCCTGTTCAGCGCGATGGCCTATGGCGCGCTGAACCTTCTCTGGCCGATCTACGCGGTCGCGGCTTTGTTCGGTTGCGCGCGGGCCTTCTATACGCCCTCGAGCGCCGCGCTCGCGCCGACGCTGGTCGAGCGGCGGCTGATCCCGCGCGCGATCGTCGTCAATTCGGCCGGCAATCAGATGGCGACCATCGTCGGCCCGGCAATCGGCGGGCTTCTGGTGGCGTTTTCGCCCGTCGCGGCTTTCGTCGTCTCGGGCGCTCTCGCCCTCGCCTCGCTCGTGTCGCTGATGCTGGTCAAGTCGCCGCCGCGCCAGCCGCGTCCGACCGCCTCGCGCTGGGCGCTGATCGCCGAGGGCCTGAACTATGTGTGGACCACCAAGGTCGTGCTCGGCGCGATCAGCCTCGACCTGTTCGCGGTTCTGCTCGGCGGCGTGACGGCCCTTCTGCCGGTCTATGCGCGCGACATCCTGCATGTCGGGCCGGAAGGGTTTGGCCTCCTGCGCGCCGCCCCGTCGGCCGGCGCGATTCTCACCGGCTTCGTGTTGGCCGCGCGACCGCTCAAGTCGCGCGTGGGGCTGAAAATGTTCGCAGCCGTCGGGATCTACGGCCTCTCCACTTTGGTGTTCGCCCTGTCGCGCTCGATGGCGCTCAGCGTCGCGGCGCTCGGCGTCCTTGGGGCGGCCGACATGGTCTCCGTCTTCGTGCGCCAGTCGCTCGTGCAGATCGTGACCCCCGATCCCATGCGCGGCCGCGTCTCCGCCGTGTCGAGCCTGTTCATCGGCGCCTCCAACGAACTGGGCGAATTCGAATCCGGCGGCATGGCGCGCCTGCTGGGGCCGGTCGGCTCCGCGATTTTCGGCGGCTGCGGGGCGATTTTCGTGACGCTGCTGTGGGCGGGGATTTTTCCGGCGCTGAGGAAGGCGGATAGGTTGGAGTAAAGGCGAGGGCAAGGATTCTCTTCCGATTTCAGCCAAGGCTGGGAATGAGGCAGCGCCTGAGAGACGGAGGAAAAAACTTGGATGAATTGTCAAGAACAAAGTTATTGAGATTGGTAGAAGAGCTTATCAGGGCTGGTCGCGGAATTCGAATAAGCAGAGATGTAGTCGAACAATTCCAGATGGCAATTGAGGATCTAGAGATTCGATCTGATGATCCGCATATCTCTATGCATTAGCTCGCGCGGGTGGAGCAAGATTAATTTCACACAAATGATGCCGCTTTGATGAGTGATGTGTTTAAAACATGCCAAACATAATAACAGCACCCTCCATGTCGCGTGAGGAAAATGCTCACCGCGATTGCACTAAGCATCAACATTTGCTTCGCTAATACAGCGCCCACCTCGCGCACGGATGACTCCGTAAGCTCTGGTCGAAAGTTCCTCGAACTCTTAGCGTAAGCACAACGTACGCTAGCGCGTCTTCACGAAATGGGAGGGCCTGAAGTGGACTTCGAGAGCTTCCATCCACGATGGGCTGACTTGAAGCGCGGCTCGCCATAGTCTTTCCGATCATCCAGTACGATCTTGTGCCGAGCGCGAAACACCTTCGGCGCATCCGCGAAATCGAGCCCGCGCTCCGCAAGCGTTTTGTCACGCTTCGCCGAGTCGAATTCCGATCTTCACGAATTAATGTATCTACGATAATCGCCTGCTCGAAGCGCACGCTCCAACGAGCCGCTCGGACGCGGAAGCAGGCGACCCCGCCCGATCACAAATAAGTGTTCCTTCCCCTGCATCCCGGAGCGCCTGCGCCCGTAGTGCCTGCGTGTACACACGAGCGAAGGCGCCATCACATGCAGAAATTCCTTGGTATTCTCGCCGTCAGCACCTTGCTTTCGGCTCCAGCTTCGGCCTCAGTTGTTCTCCACGGACCCGAAACACTGTCGGCAACACCGTTTACATTCGGCCCGGACGCCGCGGATCAGTTTTCTCTCACTTACCCATCGAGCGGGTACTTCGCCGATACGTTCGTTTCGACGACGGGCACGGCCGAAGTGACGAGCTTTGGCGGGTTCCTCGGCATTCCCGTGGAGCCGAGCACGAGCTTCACGGACATGCGCGGCGGCAGCGACGTACTCTACGGGCCGGACCAGTTCGGATCCTATGCGTCTTTCTCGACTGCGACCGATATCCCTTATTCCTCGGGCGACAGTTTCCTCGGCCTTCGCTATACCGTCGGGGCGGATACCTATTATGGATTTGCGCAATTCGCCGGACCCGATCTTGAACTCTACGGATTTGAGACGACGCCCAACACCGACATCGATGCGAACTCGCCGACTGCGGTTCCGGAACTTTCAACCTGGGCGATGATGGGCTTGGGATTCCTGGGGACGGCTCTTCTTGCAAGCCGCCGCCGTTCCGCCTTGCGCCTTGTTTGACGCTGAAGGCTGGCGCGGGGGTTCGCGTCAGCCTTGGGCGTTCGGCGCGCCTCTCGTCCTCGTTTCATGCGGGGATGGGAGGATCGCCCTCTCACCCCTCCATCAGCGCCGTCACATGCGCGGCGACCGAGCGCGAAAGCCCCTCGAGGTCGTAGCCGCCTTCGAGCACCGACACGACGCGCTCATGGGCACGGCTACGCGCGACCCCCATGAGCTTCCGCGTCGCCCATGCGAAGTCGGCCTCAACGAGGTTCAGACTGCCGAGCGGATCGCGCCGGTGCGCGTCGAAGCCGGCCGAGATGATCACGAGATCGGGCGCGAACGCCTCGAGGCGCGGCAGGATCGCGCTCTCCATCGCCTCCCGGAAGACCTCGCCGCCGTCGCCGGAGCGCAAGGGCGCGTTGACGATCTGGTCGTGCTCGCCACGCTCACTGAGCGCGCCGGTGCCGGGATAATGCGGCATCTGATGGGTCGAGGCGTACATCACGGTCGGATCGTCCCAGAAGATGTGCTGGGTGCCGTTGCCGTGATGGACGTCGAAATCCATGATCGCAACGCGCTCGGCGCCATGGGCTTTCTGCGCGTGCCGCGCGGCGATGGCGGCGTTGTTGAAGAAGCAGAACCCCATCGGGGTCGCGACCTCGGCGTGATGGCCGGGCGGGCGGGTCGAGACGAAGGCGTTGCGGGCCCTGCCGCCCATCACCTCGTCGATGGCGAAGACGGCGCCGCCCGCGGCGCGCAGCGCGGCCTCGAATGTGCCCGGCGACATCAACGTGTCCGCATCGAGCGCGGTGCGGCCATGCTCGGGCGCAGCAGCCCGTAGCGCCTCGATGTAATCCTGCGGATGGACGCGGGCGATCGAGGAATTGTCGGCGCGTGGGGCTTCGTCGCGGGCCAGCATCTGAAAGGCCTCGCTCTCGAGCGCGCGTTCGATCGCGCGCACCCGGTCGGGGCGCTCGGGATGGCCCTCGCCCATGTCGTGTGCGAGACAGGCGGGGTGCGAGAGAAGAAGCGTCGTTCCGCTTTTCACATCTTGGCTTCCGATTTCCGTTCTCCCGAGATTAGGCCGCATGTCTCGCGCCCCCGTCACGGAAAGTCCACTCGCACTAACGTCCGAGCGTGGCTTATGGATCAAACTTAATCGAGTGTTGAACGAGGGCTCGCTTCAGGTCATCGTTGTTGCGAGAAGCCATAGGGCGTCGAAAGACGCCGTCCTTTCAGACGGGCTATGGCGAAGCAATCCAAGGAACGGGGGGCGCCCATGTTGTCTGGATGCGCGTCACTGCGCTCCTCGTGATGACGAGTCTTCCCGAATGCTGCGCGCCTGGTCGCTACCGCCGCGGCATTCGAAACGGGAGCATGAGGCGGACGAGTGGGTTGGCGAACCGATCGAGCGAGAGGCTTTCGTGCACCGACTCGACGTCCTCGCCGAACAACATGTGGGCGACAAGGCTTCGTGAGTAGAACGGTGTGTCCTCGAAGGCGCGGACGGCGGAAGCTTGACCCTGGTCCGCGCGCGTCGTCCGGGCAAGACCCCAGAGGGTGCGAGGCAGGCGAGCTGGCGGCGGCGAAGGGCGCTCGTCAAAATGCGCGTTCCTGTCGAAAGCGAGGGCGAGGGAGAGCGGCGGCTCTCGCCGTCGAACGGCGTCATAGACAATCGCCGCCCCGTCGCGGGTCGCCGCGCGCGACCAGGTCCATTGCGAAAACGCCTGCTCGATTGGCTCAGCCCCGGCGTTCTGGTCGAGGTAGCCTGACCCCTGCCACCGAAGCGCCGGCGCGCTCATTTTGACCGTGACGCGCGCGCGCGGCGCGAGAGGCCGCCACCAGTGCCGGCCGCGTTCTTCCAGAACGAAGGGGAAGGGGTTGATCGCCTCCGGGTGAAGAGTGATCCGCCCATGAATACGGCGGGGAATCGGCGCGGCGCGCTCGTTGATGTCGAGCACCAGCGCGCCGTGCTCCCAGCTTGCGGTCGTCGGCCCGATTGCGAGCGTGTCGCGGCTTCGCGTCACGGCGGATCGCCGCCGCTCGGTCATCGACCACAGCGAGGCTCGCGGACCGTAGAGCGCGACATTGAAGGCGCAGTGATCGAGCGGATCGCGCCGTCCCGCCCAGGCGTAGTAGGGTGAGAAGACGCTGCCGACGAAGGCGATGACGGTCAGTCCATGCTGGCCATCGTCGCTGACGGCGTCGAGGTACCACCAGGCATAGCCGCCGGGTACGACCTCCTGGTCGAAGCAAGGTCCAGCATCACTCGCATCGCCGCCTGGCGGCCCGACAGCGCCGCCATCGGCGCGCCGGGCCCAGGATGGACGCTGCCGCCCGCGAGATAAAGACCCGGAAGCCGGGTCTTCGAGCCTGCCCGCGCGAACGACGCTCGCCAGCCGTGCGTCGCCCGGCCATAAAGCGCGCCTCGAGTCGACGGATAGAGAGCGGCGAAATCCTCCGGCGTGGTTCGCCGAATCGAGCCGGGGTTCTTCGTGATCCTCAGGCCCGATCGCTCCAGCATTCGGAAGCATGTTTCCTCGCATGAGGTGATCTCCGCATCGGTGAGAGGGCGGTCCGCTGGACGCGTTGGCGCGTTGACGAGGCAGAAGAGGCGCTCCTCGGCGTCAGGCTCCATGGGGCCCGCCGTCTGATCGCGATCCTGCGCGCAGACGTAGACGGTCGGGCCACTCGGAAGGCAAGAATCCCGGAAGATGTCGTCGAATTCGGACCGGGTGTCGCGCGAAAAGAAGACGTTGTGGCGCACGAGCGGAAAGCCTTCCGTGCGAGCCGTCATCGCCCAGGTGAGGGCCGAGAGAGACCGCTCGCCCGCCGGGGTTGCGGCGACGGCGCGCGCGGCTTGGGGCCCCGCGCTCCCGTCGGCGAGCGCGGCAGCGTCCCCGTTCCAGATGACGGCGTCCGCCGCTATCCGTTCGCCCTCGTCCGTCTCCACGCCTGCCGCGCGCCCGTTCTCGACGACGATCCGCGCGACCCGCTGGCGAAAGCGGAGTTCCGCGCCTCTAGCTCTCGCCAACTCCCCCAGCGCCTCGGCGAGGCGCGCCATGCCGCCTTCAACGATCCAGACGCCCTCGCGCTCGACGTGAGCAACCAGCATGAGGGTCGCCGGCGCGAGGAACGGCGACGAGCCGCAATAGGTGGCGTATCGCCCGAACAACTGGCGCAGGCGCGGGTCAGCGAAATGATCTTCGAGCGCCCGCGCGAGCGTCGTGAACGGCGATATTCGCATGAGATCAGGAAGGCGCGAGAGTCCGACCCGCGTCGCGAGTTCGACGGGGCCGGGTCTCGATCCGCAGATGAAACTGTCGCGCAGCGTTCGATAGATCGAACTCGGCGCGTTTGCAAAAACCACGGTAGCCGTCCGCCTCGCGCGCCCCCGCGAATTCGGCAATCGCCTCTGCGCTTTGATCGACGTCGGAATAAAGGTCGAGGCGCGAGCCATCGCCCCAGGCATGGCGCGCGAGCCGCATTGTCCGATTCAAGGCGACCGTTTCTGACAGGCACGCTCCCGCGTCTTCGAAGATCTGCTCGAACACCCAAGGCATCGTAAGGACAGTCGGCCCGGCGTCGATAAGGCGCGCGCCCGCCTCGACCTCGCGCATCTTTCCGCCCGGGCCGTCGGCAGCGTCGAGAGTCGTCACATGGAAGCCTCGCGCGGAGATCGCGATGGACGCAGCCAGGCCGCCCATCCCCGCTCCGACGACCACGACCCGCCGCTCGACCGCCATGACGGCCCTCCAAACCGGCATGTTGATCAGGACTGCTATTTGTGTCAACTTGACATTACACTCACGGTGACCAATACGATGTACAAAATGGGAGATCCCATGCAAGCTGGCATCCGAATCGAGGAAACCCTGGAGCGCGTCATCGCGCGAGCGACGGGCGCAGGAGCGCCGCCGCTGCTGGCCTCGGCGCTCCACTACGCGGTCTTCCCTGGAGGCCATAGGATCCGGCCGCAACTGTGTCTGGCGGTCGCGCAGGCATGTGGCGACGGCGCGTCAGCGGCGGGCGCAGCAGCCGCGATCGAGCTTCTGCACTGCGCTTCGCTCGTACATGATGATCTGCCCTGTTTTGACGACGCCGACACGCGACGGGGCAAGCCCTCCGTTCACGCCCACTTTGGAACGCCGATCGCAGTCCTGGCTGGAGACGCCTTGATCGTCCTCGCCTTCGAAACTCTGGCGCGGGCAGCCGCGCCCGAGCGGCTCCCGTTGCTGATCTCGATTGTCGCAACTGCCGTTGGCGCGCCAAGCGGAATTGTGGCCGGTCAGGCCTGGGAATGCGAAGCCGCCGTGCCGCTTGTCGACTATCAGCGCGCCAAGACCGGCGCGCTTTTTGTCGGCTCGACCATGGCCGGCGCCGCCGCGGCTGGCCTCGATCCTGAACCGTGGCGCAGCCTTGGAGAGGCGCTCGGGGAAGCCTACCAGGTCGCCGACGATCTGCGCGACGTGCTCTGCGACGCGGAGGAGCTTGGAAAGCCGATTGGTCAGGACGCCGCGCGCTATCGCCCGAACGCGGCCGCCCAACTCGGGATCGGCGGCGCCAAGGCCCGGCTCGAGCGGTTGGTGAGCGCGGCTGCGGATTCCATTCCCGATTGCCCCGGGCGCGCCGATCTCGGCAAGGTCATCGAAGCGCAGACGGCGCAGCTCTTTCCCAAGCAGCTTCAACGCTTCGCCGCCTGAGGCGCCGGTCGCGATGGCCGCTCTTTCCGTGGGCCTTTCCGGAGCGACGGTCGGGGAGCGGATCCGCGGCTGGCGCAGCCGCATCATCGCCAACGCACGCTTCCAGCGCTGGGCGGCGAGCTCGCCGCTCACGCGGAGACTGGCGCAACGCAAGGCCCGAGCGCTGTTCGACCTCTGCGCCGGCTTCGTCTATTCACAGGTTCTCAGCGCCTGCGTGAAACTCGAGGTCTTCGATCTTCTTCGGGCGGGTCCGAAGACCTGCGAGGCGCTCGCGCCGCGGATGGCCTTGAGCGTTCCAGCCGCGCGACGGCTTCTCAAAGCCGCGGCGTCGCTCCGGCTTTTGCGCGCGTTGCCGAACGACCGCTTCGCGCTCGACGATCTCGGCGCGGCGATGATCGGCAATCCGGCGATTGCGGCCTTTGTCGCGCACCATGATCTCCTCTACAGCGATCTCCGCGATCCCGTCGCGCTGCTGCGTGGAGAACACGAGACCGCCCTGTCCCGGTTCTGGCCCTACGCCGCCAATCGGCCGGGCGACGCGAAGGAGGTCCCGGCGCAGCCGGATTCTGACCCCTGCGACGCCTACAGCGAGTTGATGTCGCGCACCCAGGCGCTTGTCGCTGAAACCGTGCTCGACGCCTATCGGTTCGACCGGCATCGGCGGCTCATGGATGTCGGCGGAGGCGAGGGCGCCTTTCTCGCCGCGGCCGCAAAGCGCGCCCCGACGCTCGAGCTTGCGTTGTTCGACCTTCCCGCTGTCGCGGGGCGCGCACGGGAACGACTCGGCTCGCTTGGACTGGGCGGGCGGGTCGAAACGATCGGCGGCGACATGCTGCGCGATCCCCTCCCGCGCGGGGCGGACGTCATCTCACTGGTGCGGGTTCTGCACGACCACGACGACGAATCCGCGAGGATGATTCTCGCCGCGATTCGTGACGCCCTGTCGCCCGGAGGCGCGATCGTCGTCGCCGAGCCGATGGCGGGCGCGCCCGGCGCGGAACCCATGGGCGACGCCTATTTCGGCTTCTATCTTCTCGCGATGGGCCGCGGGCGTCCACGCACGATGGCCGAGATCGCGCAGCTCTTGAACGCTGCGGGATTTGAGGCCGGGCGAGAGGCGAAAACATGCAAACCCCTTGTCGTCAGCGTCTTTGTAGCCCGCCGAGTGTAACTTTTACTTGACAACTAATTGTGACCTTTTAGATTGACGATAGAGGCTCAGGAAAGTCTGGTATGCTCAGTTCGCTGGCAGTGGTTTTGGAGCAGCCAAAGCAGGTGGCCCTGGCGCGGCTTCCGCTGGATGCCCCGACACCTGACGACGTGACAGTCGAGACGCTGTGGAGCGGCGTCAGCGCCGGCACCGAGCGCCTGTTGTTCAATGGCCGGATGCCCGCATTCCCTGGGATGGGTTATCCGCTCGTGCCCGGTTACGAGAGCGTTGGCCGGGTTGTCGACGCCGGCCCCGACGCCGGAATCGCGATCGGAACGCAGGTGTTCGTTCCCGGCGCGAAATGCTTCGGCGACACCGTTCGGTGCGTGCATGGCGGGGCCGCCTCGCTTCTCGTCGCCCCGGCTTCCCGCGTTGTTTCGGTCCCGCCGGAGCTTGGCGAGAACGCGGTGATGCTGGCTTTGGCGGCGACCGCCCTGCACGCTCTGAGCGGCTCTGCACTCAAAGGTGTTCTCATTATCGGCCACGGCGTCCTCGGCCGCCTGCTGGCGCGGCTCGTCATCGCCTCGGGAGGCGAGCCTCCGGTCGTATGGGAAGCCAACAGCCTTCGGGCCGGAGGCGCGGCCGGATATGAGGTGACGTCGTCGGATGCAGATGCGCGCAAGGCCTACCGCACGATCTTCGATGTCAGCGGCGACCCAGAGATAATCGATTCCCTCGTGCAAAGACTCGCGCCGGGCGGCGAGATCGTGCTGGCCGGATTCTACGATCGCCTCAGCTTCAGCTTTCCGCCAGCGTTCATGCGCGAAGCCCGCATCCGGATCGCGGCGATCTGGCGCGATGGCGATCTCGCCCGGATCGTGAAGCTGGTCGAAGCGGGAACGCTCTCGCTTGACGGCCTCCTGACCCATCGTAGCCCCGCGGCGGACGCGTCTTCCGCCTACCCCGTCGCTTTCGACGACCCGACCTGTCTCAAGATGGTCCTCGACTGGAGTGCGTGCTCATGAGCCTCAGCGAGGGATTCCTGACCGCCGCGGAACTGGCCGCGCCGCCCGCCCACTTGCTGCGTGAAGAGGCGGCGATCGAGCCGGATCCGGTTCCGACGGAGTCGAAAAAAACCACCCAGATCATTGCGATCTACGGCAAGGGTGGGATCGGCAAGAGTTTCACCCTCGCCAATCTGTCTTACATGATGGCTCAGCAAGGGAAGAAAGTCCTGCTGATCGGATGCGATCCCAAGAGCGATACGACTTCGCTGCTCTTCGGTGGGCGCGCCTGTCCGACGATCATCGAGACATCGACCAAGAAGAAGCTCGCCGGCGACCAGGTGCAGATCGGCGACGTGTGCTTCAAGCGCGACGGCGTCTTCGCGATGGAGCTCGGCGGTCCGGAGGTTGGCCGCGGCTGTGGCGGACGCGGCATCATCCACGGCTTCGAACTCCTGGAGAAGCTCGGATTCCATGAATGGGGATTCGATTTCGTCCTTCTCGATTTTCTCGGCGACGTCGTCTGCGGCGGCTTCGGCCTGCCGATCGCCCGCGACATGTGCCAGAAGGTGATCGTCGTCGGGTCGAACGACCTCCAGTCGCTCTACGTCGCCAACAACGTCTGCTCCGCGGTCGAATATTTTCGCAAGATGGGCGGCAACGTCGGCGTGGGGGGACTTGTCATCAACAAGGACGACGGGACCGGAGAGGCGCAGGCCTTCGCCGAAGCGGCCGGCATCCCGATCCTCGCCGCGATTCCGGCCGATGAGGATATCCGCCGCAAGAGCGCCAATTACGAGATCATCGGCAAGCCAGGCGGCCGCTGGGCGACGCTCTTCGAGACGCTCGCGAGCAACGTCGCGGACGCCGCTCCCCATCGCCCGACTCCGCTCACGCAGGACCAGTTGCTCGGGCTGTTCAAGGGCGAGGCGGTCGGGCGCCATGTGACGCTGGAACCCGCCACGATGACGGACATGTGCGGCGCGGCGTTGAACACGAGGCCGTCTCTCGAAGTCGTCTACGACACGGTCTGAGGAGCGCTCCGAACGTGACCGTCATGACGCAGATCCCGCAAGGTGAGATCCTGATGGACGCTCCGAGCCATGGCGGCGCTGCGCTGGATGCGCCCGCGATCGTCGCTGAAGGGGCGGGTTGCCACGGCGGAAAAGAGACGCTGCGCGACGCCGCCAAAGCCGCGGGCGTGACCGAGACGCTCGCGCGCTATGCGAAGGACTATCCTGTCGGACCGCATGATCAGCCGCAGAGCATGTGCCCGGCGTTTGGCTCGCTCAGA
This sequence comes from uncultured Alphaproteobacteria bacterium, assembly GCA_963717215.1. Classification (GTDB taxonomy): domain Bacteria; phylum Pseudomonadota; class Alphaproteobacteria; order Rhizobiales; family Beijerinckiaceae; genus Roseiarcus. Next base: position 224,596 of record CAVQVS010000013.1, on the reverse strand, counting down.
GTCGGACTTCGCATGCGCCGCACCGCAAGCGTGCTTTGCGGCTCAGCCTGTTGCGTCTACGGGCTCACTTTCACTTCGCATTTCTACGGCGCGAAGCGGACGGTGGGCTATGTTCCGTTCAATTCTGAAACGCTGGTGACTGGAAAGCTCTTCGAGGACATCCGCGAAGCAGTCTTCAAGCTTGCCGACCCCGCCAAATACGATGCGATCGTCGTCATGAATCTTTGCGTGCCGACCGCTTCGGGCGTGCCGCTGCGCCTCCTGCCCAAGGAGATCGACGGCGTTCGCATCATTGGCATCGACGTGCCGGGCTTCGGTGTGCCGACGCATGCGGAAGCCAAGGATGTCCTCGCCGGGGCAATGCTCAAGTTCGCCCGTGAGGAGGCGGAGCACGGGCCCGTCCAGGCGCCGCGCGGACCCCGATCCGAGAAGCCGACTGTGACGCTGCTCGGCGAAGTCTTTCCGGTCGATCCCGTGCAGATCGGAGCGATGCTTGAGCCGATGGGCCTCGCGGCGGGCCCTGTCGTCCCAACGCGCGAATGGCGTGAGCTTTACGGCGCGCTGGACTGTGCGGTCGTCGCCGCCATCCATCCTTTCTACTCGGCAAGCGTGCGCGAGTTCGAACTCGCCGGCCGGCCGATCGTCGGCTCCGCGCCCGTAGGCGTGGAAGGCACGGCCGCCTGGCTCGAAGCGATTGGCCAGGCGTGCGGAGTTCCGAGCGCGCGCGTCGACGCCGCGAAGGCCAATCTCCTTCCCGCGATCAAGGCCGCGCTCGCGCAGACGCCGATCCAGGGCCGCGTCACGCTGTCCGGCTATGAGGGCTCCGAACTCCTGGTCGCACGGCTGATGATCGAGAGCGGCGCGGATGTCCGTTACGTTGGAACCGCCTGCCCGCGGACACGATTCTCCGAGGTCGATTGCGCATGGCTTGAGGCGAGGGGCGTCAACGTCAAGTTCCGCGCGTCCCTCGAGCACGATCTCGCGGCGATGGCCGAATACGAGCCCGATCTCGCGATCGGCACGACGCCAGTCGTGCAGAAAGCGAAGGAGCGCGGAATCCCGGCGCTCTATTTCACAAACTTGATTTCCGCGCGTCCGCTCATGGGCGTGGGAGGGGCCGGCTCGCTCGCAAAAGTGATCAACGCGGCCATGGGCAACAAGGGCCGCTTTGACGCCATGCGCGACTTTTTCGAGGGCGTCGGGACGGGATTCGCGGCCGGAGTTTGGGAGGAGCAGCCGCGCGACCGGCCGGACTTCAAAGCGAAACGGCGCGCAAAGATGGCGAAGCCCGCACCCGAGGAGATGGGCGCGTGCTAGTTCTCGACCACGACCGGGCAGGCGGCTACTGGGGCGCGGTCTACGTCTTCTCGGCGATCAAGGGCCTCCAGGTCGTCATCGACGGTCCCGTCGGTTGCGAGAACCTGCCCGTCACGGCGGTCCTCCACTATACCGACGCGTTGCCTCCGCACGAATTGCCGATCACCGTCACGGGTCTTTCGGAAGAGGAGCTCGGGCGCCACGGCACCGAAGGCGCGATGCGGCGCGCGCACGCGACCCTCGATCGGGATCTGCCAAGCGTCGTGGTCACGGGCTCCATCGCCGAGATGATCGGCGGAGGCGTGACACCGGAAGGCTCGGGTATCCAGCGCTTCCTGCCGCGAACGATCGACGAGGATCAGTGGCAGAGCGCCGACCGTGCGATGACCTGGCTGTGGAGCGAGTTCGGACCCAAGAAGGGTCGGGCGCCCAAGCCAAAGCCGCGGGCCCCGGGGGTGAAGCCGCGGGTCAATATCATCGGCCCCTCCTACGGCGTCTTCAACATGCCTTCGGACATCGCTGAAATCCGGCGTCTGGTCGAGGGCGTGGGAGCGGACGTCAACATGGTGTTTCCGCTCGGCAGCCATGTCGAGGACGTGCCGCGCCTCGCGAACGCGGAGGTCAATGTCTGTCTCTACCGTGAATTTGGACGCGCGCTTTGCGAGGCTCTCGACCGGCCTTATCTGCAGGCGCCGATCGGCCTCCACAGCACGACGAAATTTCTGCGCAGCCTGGGCGAGCTTCTTGGCGTCGATCCAGAGCCTTTCATCGAGCGCGAGAAGCACACAACGATCAAACCCATCTGGGATCTCTGGCGCTCAGTCACCCAAGACTTCTTTGGCACAGCGACCTTCGCGATCGTCGCCAATGAGACCTACGCGCGCGGCGTCCGGCATTTCCTCGAAGAGGAAATGGGCGTGCCCTGCATGTTCGCGATCCCACGCCGGCCCGGCGAGAAGACGGACAATGAGGCGGTCCGGGAGGCTGTCCGGACCAAGACTCCGCTGGTGATGTTCGGGAGTTACAACGAACGCCTTTATCTCGCCGAAGCCGGCGCGAAGGCGATCTATATTCCGGCGTCCTTTCCTGGCGCTATCATCCGCCGCCACACCGGAACGCCCTTCATGGGCTATGCCGGCGCGACCTACATCATCCAGGAAGTCTGCAACGCCCTCTTCGACGCCCTGTTCAACATCCTTCCCCTCGGAACGGAACTGGACAAGGTCGAGGCCACTCCCGCTCGCATTCATCGCGAGCTGGCGTGGGATTCCGCTGCGATAACGCGGCTCAACGAAATCGTCGACTCGTCTCCGGTTCTCTTGCGCATTTCCGCGGCCAAGCGGCTCCGCGACGCCGCGGAGCGCGGCGCCCGAAAGGCCGGAGATGAGATCGTAAGCGTTGCGTGCGTCGAACGCGCTCAATCGATCCTGGTCGAAGGACTTGCTGCGTGAGAACGACGTGGCGGAGCGAGGCTGAAGTTTGAACCGTTGAGGCCGCGAACAGAGGCCGATCGAGGAGACGAACGATGGAAATGGCGTTGAAGACGGACCTCGCGCAAAGCGTCCGCGGCACGGATGGGCGTCTGCTTTGCTTCGCGCTGCTTCCCTTCTTCTTCTTATACGAAGGGGCGCGCCGAACCGTTCGCGGATTGAGGCGCAATACCGCCCCTTCTGCTCAGAGGGCTTGCTTCGCCGAGGCCAAATCTCAAGCGTCGATCGCGACGTCTTACGCGTTGCTGGCCATAGCGATGCTGCAGTGATCCGGGCGGCGGCGCCGCGCGGAACGCCAGTTGCGACAGACGTCGCGACGAAGTCGCTGTGAAAGGCGTTCACGGCAAGGCAACAGGAGGTCAACATATGGCCAGCGACGACAGATCTTCCTTATCCGGATTAACGGAGGCGGAAGCGCAAGAGTTCCATTCGCTGTTCGTGACGAGCTTCATCGCGTTTACCGTTATCGCGATCATCGCTCACATCCTCGTTTGGATGTGGCGTCCCTGGATTCCTGGGGCGAAAGGCTATGCTTTGCTCGACGGCGCGATGAGCGCGGCGCACAGCGCGCTTTCTCTCATCGGCTAAGGAGAACGTAAATGTATCGAATTTGGTTACTCTTTGATCCGCGACGCGCGCTCGTCGGGCTGTTCGCGTTTCTGTTCATCCTGGCGCTCGTCATTCACTTCATCCTCTTGAGCACGGATCGGTTCAACTGGTTGGAGGGCCATCCGCTCAAGACCGGTCAGATCAACCCGACGATTCAGTCGTTGGTGGTGACTGACATCGGGTGAGGATCATCGGATCCAGACTTCGTGGACGGGCGCGCTTGACGCGCCCGCTCACAACTCGAACTCGGACGCAATTCATGCCGCGGACGGGAATGATTAGGAAGCGTCGGGAGGCACTACCGTGGCGATGCTGAATTTTGAGCGCAAGTACCGTGTGCGGGGTGGAACGCTCGTCGGCGGCGACTTGTTCGACTTCTGGGTCGGCCCGTTCTACGTCGGCTTCTTCGGCGTCACGACGATGATTTTTATCGGTCTTGGCGTCGCGATGATCCTGTACGGCGCCGCGATCGGCCCGACCTGGAACATCTGGCGGATCAGCATCGCTCCGCCCGACCTGAAGTATGGTCTCGGTGCAGCGCCGCTCAAAGAGGGCGGTCTGTGGCAGATCATCACGGTGTGCGCCATTGGCTCCTTTGTCTCCTGGGCTCTGCGCGAAGTGGAGATCTGCCGAAAGCTCGGCATCGGCGTTCATGTGCCGGTCGCGTTCGGCATGGCGATCTTCGCTTACGTTTCGCTGGTCGTGATCCGTCCGGTGCTGATGGGGGCCTGGGGATACGGATTCCCCTATGGGATCCTCAGTCACCTCGATTGGGTGTCGAACACCGGCTACCAATATCTCCACTTCCACTACAACCCGGCGCACATGCTGGCCGTGTCGTTCTTCTTCACAACGGCGTTTGCGTTGTCGCTGCATGGATCGCTGATCTTGTCGGCCGCCAATCCGGCGAAGGGGGAGGCGGTGCGCGAGACGGAATACGAGGACACGTTTTTCCGCGACGCGATCGGCTACTCGATCGGCACCCTCGGCATTCATCGCCTGGGGCTCTTCCTCGCAATGTCCGCCGTGTTCTGGAGCGCGGTCTGCATCATCCTTAGCGGTCCATTCTGGACGCGGGGATGGCCGGAATGGTGGGACTGGTGGCTGAACCTTCCGGTCTGGCGCTAGCATCGAGGAGAATGCCATGGCCACCTACCAGAATATCTTCACCCAGGTTCAATTGCGGCCCGCAGAACTGGATATGGGCGTCGCCGCCGACCGGATCGAGCGTTCGAAGGACGGCGGGTTCTCCTACTGGCTCGGCGTCATAGGCAACGCACAGATCGGGCCGATCTATCTCGGCTACCTTGGCGTGCTCTCGTTGATGTCCGGCTTCGCGGCCTTCGAGATCATCGGGCTCAACATGCTGGCTTCGGTCAAGTGGAGCCCGATCCAGTTCTTGCGCCAACTCCCCTGGCTGGCGCTCGAGCCGCCAAGGCCGGAATATGGAATCAGCATCATGCCGCCCCTCAACCAGGGTGGATGGTGGCTGATGGCCGGATTCTTTCTCACCCTTTCGCTTCTCCTGTGGTGGGCGCGCATGTATCGGCGCGCGCGGGAGCTGGGGCTCGGGACGCATACGGCCTGGGCGTTCGCATCGGCGATCTGGCTTTATCTGGTCCTCGGATTCATTCGCCCGCTCTTGATGGGCCATTTCAGCGAGGCCGTGCCGTTCGGCATTTTCCCGCATCTCGACTGGACTGCGGCGTTCTCCATCCGATACGGCAACCTCTTCTACAATCCCTTCCACATGCTCTCGATCGCGTTCCTCTATGGATCGGCGCTGCTGTTCGCGATGCATGGGGGAACCATCCTGGCGGTCGGCCGGTACGGCGGCGAGCGCGAGGTCGAGCAGATCCTCGATCGCGGCACGGCCGCGGAACGCGCCGCGCTCTTCTGGCGCTGGACGATGGGCTTCAACGCGACGATGGAATCGATCCATCGTTGGGCGTGGTGGTTCGCGGTCCTCGTTCCGTTCACGGGAGGCATCGGCATCCTTCTTACCGGGACCGTCGTCGACAACTGGTATCTGTGGGGCGTCCAGCACGGCATAGCGCCGGCCTATCCGCATCTTTGGCCCCCTGTGATCGACCCTGCAGCTTCGGGAGCTGTCAAATGAGGCTCGTGTTTGCTTTGTTCGGCGCGGTCGCCACGGTCCTCCTGACGGTCGCGATGCTATTCACCGCCGGATGGGGTCATCCGCCGATCGTCGGAACGCAGATCGGCTTCCGGGGAACCGGCATGGACCTCGTGACGACGTCGGCCGCCGTCGAGCGCTTGGAGGCCCTCAACGCGCTGCCCGACCAGATTCCGAAAGCCTCGCCGGACGGCCCACGCGCGAAAGACGTCTACAAGAACGTGCAGGTGCTGACGGATCTCAGCGTCGACCAGTTCAACACGCTGATGGCTGCGATGACCACCTGGGTTGCTCCCCAGCAGGGCTGCGCATATTGCCACAACACGGAAAATCTCGCTGACGACAGCGTGTACGCCAAGAAGGTGGCGCGGCGGATGATTTAGATGACCCGCTACATCAATCAGGACTGGAAGCCCCATGTCCAGAACGTCGGCGTCGTCTGCTACACGTGCCATCGCGGCAACCCCGTTCCGACGAACGTCTGGTACGAGAATCCGGGCTGGCCGCATGCCGGCGGGTTCTCGGCGACGAACTACGGGTTCGGCCATCCGGACGCCGCGAACGGCTCGACGAGCCTTCTCCAGGATCCCTATTCGCCGTTCCTCGATAAGGACGGGAACATTCGCGTCCAGGCGGTGAACGCGCTGCCGACGACAGGCATGGGTTCGTCGATCCAATCGACGGAAGACACTTACGCCCTGATGATGTCCATATCGAAGGGACTCGGCGTGAATTGCAACTTCTGCCACAACACCCGCGAGTTTGGGCAGTGGTCTGAGAGCACGCCGCAGCGGGTCACCGCCTGGCACGGGATCCAGATGGTGAGACATCTCAACACCGAATATCTCGATCCGCTCAAGGACGTGTTTCCCGCTACGCGCCTTGGACCGCTCGGCGATGGCCCCAAGCTCAACTGCGCAACCTGTCACCAGGGCGCGAACAAGCCGCTGCTCGGCGTCAGCCTCGCCAAGGACTATCCGGAACTGGGCGGATCACCGGCGAAATAGCCGGAGTGCAGCCGGAAGGGCTTGCCCGCTGCGGCGCTTGAGCAGGTGGGATGCGGCGTCCGCAGCCGGGCGCCGAGATTGTCGAAGCGGCCGCCGCCATGAGGGCTTATGACTTGGAGCGGCTTTTCGAATTGGCGTTAAAGCCTCCAATCGAGCTGCGGCACGGGCAAGGACGCCTGTCTGAGGTCGGATTCAAATGCTGATTCTCCCGCAGCCTGGAAAAACCTGCCATTGGTTCGCGCCGGCGGCGTTTCCGTCAAATCTCGTTCGTGAGGACCAACCGCCCGCGCTCGACGAGGCGATTGCTCCTCATCGTTGGCGGCGGCTCTGACTGAGCTATTCTGTTCCCGCAATGTAGGGTTTTCTTGAGCGAGACGCCCGATCCGGCCGTGGGGAGCGAAGCGACGCGGCGAGCCAAGAGCTGCAAGGGCGCTACGTTCCCTGGATTGATGCTTCGCCACAGCTCGTCCGGAAGGACGGGCGTCTTTCAACGCCCTATGGCTCGCAATGATGATCGCGGTTCGACCTAATGCAACTTGCTCTAAAATCTCGGCCGGAGAAAAGGCAATCGCAACGCCCCTTCGAGCGGAATCTCTCCCGCAGGCGAAATCGTGGACCCGATTGAGCAAGCCAGCCGATCGAGCCGAGCAGTCCGACCGGCCCTGAAATCGGACCCGGTTTGAGAGTTCAAACCAGCTCTGCTGGCTCGCGTGACTACTCGGCCGCCTTCCGCATCTCCGGATAGGCGCAATCGAGCGCTGGCCGGCGCCGGCGCGACAGCGGGACGATTTGCGCCGTTCTGAGCGGAAGATCGAGCGTCTTCCAAACATCGATGAGAGCTTCGACAAGATTGGAGACGTCGGCTTCGCTGTGGCGCGGCGTCGGCGTGATGCGCAGCCGCTCCGCTCCGATCGCGACGGTTGGATAGTTAATCGGCTGGATGTAGATGTCGTGCCTGCGCAGCAAAAGATCGCTCGCCGCCTTGCAGCGCTCTGCATCGCCGACCATCAGAGGCACGATATGAGACGGGTTCTCAAGCACCGGCAACCCAGCCGCGCCAAGAGCGTGCTTCGTGACAGCGGCCATGTACTGGTGGCCGTCGCGCTCGACGCCTGACTCTTTCAGGTGCCGGATCGCTGCGCAGGCGCCGGCGGTCACCATTGGAGGCAGGGTCGTGGTGAAGATGAATTGCGGCGAGTAGCTGCGAACGGCGTCGACGATCGCGCTGTTGGCGGCGATATAGCCGCCCAGCGAGCCAAACCCCTTGGCGAGCGTTCCCTCGATGACATCGATGCGGTCCATGAGGTTTTCGCGCTCAGCGATCCCGCCGCCACGTGGCCCGTACATGCCGACCGCATGAACTTCGTCAATGTAGGTGAGCGCATTGTATCTCTCGGCGAGCTCGACGATCTCCCTTACAGGCGCAATGTCGCCGTCCATCGAATAGAGGCTTTCGAAAACGATCAGCTTCGGTCTGGACGGGTCGGCTTCGCTCAATAGCCGCTCAAGGTCCGTGACGTCGTTGTGCCGCCAGATCTTTCTTTCGCAACCGGAGCGCCGCACGCCCTCGATCATTGAATTGTGGTTGAGGGCGTCCGATAGGATCAGGCAATCCGGCATCAGCGACGCGACTGTCGAAATGCCGGCGAGATTGGAGATCCAGCCCGAGGTGAAGACGAGCGCGGCTTCCTTCCCGTGAAGGTCGGCAAGCTCCTCCTCGAGTTCGACGATGCGGTGATGGGTGCCGGAAATGTTGCGTGTGCCGCCGGCGCCCGCGCCATGCCGTTGTGCCGCGGAGATCGCGGCGTCACGCACCTTGGGATGACCTCCCATGCCGAGATAGTCGTTCGAACACCAGATCGTGACCTCGCGCTGCTCCTCTGTCCCCGCCAGGCCGCCAGAGCGCAATCGGGAACCGTTCCGCGTCCCGTTCGAGGTCGACGAAGACCCGATAGCGCTGCTCGTCCTTCAGGCGTTGAATCGCGTTCGCGAAGTGGACGCGATGGTCCTGATTGACTGCGGGCATCGAAACCTCCCTCTGCATCATCTTGTCCAATTCCGTCAGGCGAGCGCCGCGCAGCCATCGAACGCGGCCTGAAGCCGCACCCGGTCGAATGCACGCCCTTTGGCAATCACCAAAGGCCTATGCAGCCGACGCGGGGCAAATGGCGCTATCGAAGCGCGTCCCCCGCTCAGCTCAAAGCAAACCCAATGGGCTTTCGTCCTCACGAGGCCCTGGACGCAGTCGACTTCGCCGAAGCTTCCGGTCGCGATCAGTTCGAGAAGCAGCTGGATATTGCGGGCGTCGCAGACTGCCGGTGGATCGGCGCTCCAATCGTAGCCGGACTGCGGTTGGGCCAGGCGCAGGTCTTGTCTCACACCGCTGTCGCGGGTCTCGCTAAGCTCGTGACTCTCCGCCAGTTCAAGCTCCACGCGCAGCGCCGATTCGAGAGCGCTGGGGCTGGAGGTTCGGCGGAATCCCCGCCACAGGGCGTTGGCGTCAATCGGCGCCACGAGGAACCAATGCTCGATGACCGCAAGCGCCATGAGGGCGCCGAGAATGGTAAAGCCCGCGACTTCAAATGAGCTGGCGCCCTCCCGGAGCGCTCGTTCAAACAGAAGGCACCCCACGATCGTCCCGCCCGTCACCGAAAAAGGAAAGAGCGCGTTCATCGGCTTGCGCTTCATGAAAGTCGCGAGATAGGCGAGATGCTCGGGCAGCAAGTCCTCGCCAAGATTGGGGACGCCCAGAAAGACATTCAGCTTCGCGCTCGCGTGCATCAACCACAGGATCAGGTAGGTCCACAATGCGAACATGTTCGGCTGACCGCTGGTCAGGATGAACAGCACCAGAGCCCCTGCCGCGGCTGAAAGCTCATGATAAAGACTCGTTTCGACGGCTTGACGGAAGCGCGATCGCCCCGTGGCGTCGGCGGAATAGGCCGTCTTGTTCGGGCCAGTGACAAAACCGGTGTAGAACGCCAGCAGCTGACCTCCCCACAACACGACGCCGCAAGCAAAAGCGACATAGGCGGAGGCGGGCGTCGTTTCGGCCGATGTCGTCGTGACGAGCCAGAGTGAGAGCGCAAGCAGCGCGATCGCCCACAGCATGCTTCCCACGAATGTGCGCCGGTCCTGACTGTCGAGATGGAGGATGACGCCCGTCGAACCCCACCAGAGCGCGAGGGTCGCCGCAATCGGGAGTCCGTAGGTCATCATCCAGGCGCCCTCACCAGGCCGGCGCGAGACGGATATTGGCTGGAAGCGGATTGGCTTTGCTCGGCAACATGTAGAGGCCGCCAAAGGCAAGCGCGGCTCTCGCGGTCAACCAAGCCCTTTGAATCTTGCCTCCCAGGCCTCCGCGAGCTTGCGCTTCCTCGATGGATCGCGCGATCTCGCAGAGGCGCTCCAGACCACGCTTGAAGGAAGGATTGTCGATGTCGAGCGTGAGCGGGAAAGTCTGGCGCGAGATTTCCGAAGTCAGACGGAAGACGGCGAAATCGTAATCCGTCGGATCCATGCCGATCGCTTTGTGGAAAGCCGGCCTGCAGTGATCGCGAACATACATGGTTGCGAAGACGGCAAGCAGAAAGAACTTGATCCAGTATACATTCAAGCCGGAGACGAGCTTCGGATTGGCGCGCATGAGCAGCGCGAACGCCTCGCCGTGCCGGAATTCGTCATTGCACCACTTTTCGAACCATTTGAAGATCGGATGGAATCTCCGCTCGGGATGACGCTCGAGCTGGCGGAAGATGGTGATGTAGCGCGCATAGCCGATCTTCTCGGACAGGTATGTGGCGTAGAAGATGAACTTCGGTCGAAAGTAGGTGTACTTCTTCGCCTTGGTCAGAAACCCAAGATCGACCGCGATATCGAAGTCCTTGAGCGTGTCGTTGATGAAGGCGGCGTGACGGGCCTCGTCCCGACTCATGAACGAGAAGAGGTCGCGGATGTCCTTGTTTTTGGCGCGCTTCTTCATCTCGGCGTAAAGAACGCAGCCTGAAAATTCCGCCGTGATCGAACTGATGAGAAAATCGCGAAACTCCTTGTCGAGATCCGGCGGGAGATTCGAAAAATCGGCGTCGAACTCGTCCGTTCGGATGAAGTGCTTCTTGTTGGGGTCGGATCGCAGTTCGGCGATCAGCGCATCCCACTCGGCGCGCACCGGAGCGACGTCGGTCTTGTCGAGTTCATCGAAGTCGGTGGTGTAGAAGCGGGGGCTGAGCACAGTGTCCTGCTGAGCTGCCCGCGTGGCGTCAAGCGACCCATCTGATTTGGGGGAAGCGCTCATAGCCGTCTCCTCTCGGTGAAGCTGACGTCGTAGAGTTCGCCGAGCTCGAAATTCCCTGCAAGGCGAGTCCAGATCCGTTCCGGAAGTCCCGCTCTGGTGATGGTCGCCATGCGACGGACGATAATGCGCTCGCCGAAGGGCGGGTTGGTCGGCGGATCGCGGACGAGGACCTCGTCGCCCGGCCGAAGGTCATAATCGCCGTCAATCACGACATGCGCCTCGAGCGTTTCGGCCGAGCTCTCGATCTCGACGGTGCAGGGAGACTCGAAGGTCTGGCGCCGCAGCGCCGGCAAGAGGCTCATTTCTGCTCTCCGGAGACGAGGAGTTTGGCAAAGGCGCCCGAGTTTGTTTCCCCGAAGGCGTCGAGAGCCACATTCCGACCGGTCGTTGAGTCTTCGAGCGACATACGGCCGTCGCTCCAGCGTGTGAGCAGAAACGGCGTTGCTTCGCCGATCCCCGAGCGCAGACGCTCCTGAGCGAGACCGCGCAGAGTCGCGCGCATGAAACCGTTGGTCTCTGGCGCTATGGTGTAGATGACCGCCTGATCGCTCGCTCGGCGGACAAGGACCGAGCCGTCGGCCTGGTCGTCAAATCGAAGGGCAAGGGTTTGGACAGCTCGCGCACTGAGTTCTGGGGTCTTGCCGACGCCCGTCAGGCGCGCCGTGGTCGCCCCGATCACGGTCAGCGCAATCAGCGCGGCTGCGCCGAACAAGACCTGCTTTGGCATTCCGGCCGGAGGGCGCCTGACAGCGACGTCGCTCATTGAACTTGTCTCCTTACGCCGCCGCTTGTTCCGGAAGGGCGACAGCGCCAGTGCGCGCTCCCGCCGGCGCGATGATCTCTCTGGCGATCGCGCCTTCGGGCTGGCCGGCGGCCTCACGAAGCGCGCGGCTCAAGGTCTCGGCGACAGCGGCGACATTGGCGACGGAGCGCAGGGAGGGCTCGGGGTTCCCAAAGTGAAACGGACGCGCGTGGGGCCAGAGCACGAAATAGCCGATCCGCGCGCTGGACGTCAGTCTCACCGGAATGTCTCCGGTTCCATCAGCACGGACGCAGGTGGAAGCCGAGACGATCTGCTTGAAGGGGATGTTGATGAAGATCGGCAGCGCAACGCCAATCTTCATGACGATGCGGCGAGAAGTCACGACGTAGAGCGTCGTGCGCGCGGAGAGGTAGCTGAGGAGCGCGACGAGCGCCAGGGCCGCCGCCCCGATTCCGAGCGTCTTAGCCGCCACCCTCGCGGCGGCGCCCCACCCCGACTCCCCTGCAGCCGAATAGACGTTCCAGATGGTCAGCGCGGCAAAATAGACGACGACGAAATCCGCGCGATAGGCGCGACGCGTCAAGCCGAGCCACCGCGGCCTGCCGTGCCAGAGAATCTTTTCTCCAGCGGGAATATCGTGGGGCAACAGCTTTTCGAGATTGACCGCTTTCATAGCAGAGGCTCCGCGCGCGCCGCCGTCGCATAGAGCGTCCCGGCGCCGTAATAGGCTGTGATCTTGTCTTCCTCGAGCAGCGTGACCTTGTCGGGGTCGCGGATCGCCGGCACTTGAGCGAATTGCCCGGCGAGCAAGGCGTTGACGCCAATACGGCGGCGCTTCGTGTCGACGTTCGCGAAGTTCACGGGCAGGAGCACGCGTCTGCCATCCGCCGTCTCGACTTCGTAGTAACGCAGCATGCACTCCGCCCGGTCGACCCAGAGGTCGCGAACGGTTCCGGCCTGAGCGCGATCCGCGCCCCACACCGCAAACCCGATCGGGCTCACGCTGTCGGCGGGAACGCCATAATTGGTCGCGACGCGCAGCGGGACAATCAGGTCATGGCCGTCGGCCGTCTTGTAGGTCTCATCGGCGCGCTCGGCGTAGCTGCCCGGCCCGACGCCTGCGAGCATCGGATCGCCATTGGGCTGGAGCGGGGCGCCCGGCCACGGCTCCGTCTTCGTCGCATTGATCGGGCGCGTGTCGGCGCGAAAATTCGGAACCGAGACCTCGCGGCCGTCCGAGCGACGGAAGGTCTTCGGCCTCGGAATCCAGATGATGTCGCGGGCCTTCAGGCCTGGCTCGGCCTCGCTCTCGAGCGGATAGCCTTCGCGACGGTCCTCACGCCTCAGATAGAAAAGGAGGCCGAAGAAGAAGAGCCAGAACGCGTAGAGCACGATCTGTGCAACGTCCAGATTGCCGATGGCGCCTCTCATTGCAGTAAATCTCCAGACCGAAGCCCCGCAACGACAGCCGGGCCAAAACTCGTCCGCGTTGAAACGCGCATATCCATGCGGGCGCGCACGAGCGGCCCGATGACGATGAGCGTGGCAATCAGGAGCGCGATTTCGATGGAATAGACGATGGTGTAGCCGGTGACGGGGTCCGCAAGCGCGTCGCCGAACGCGCCGCGCAAAGCGAGCGACGAACCGAGATCGTTGACCACGCCGCTGAAGGCGATGGCAAGGCCGGCCGCTGTCGACTGCGCCGCGCCCCAGGCGCCGAGCGCGAGGCCCCGGTCCTCGGGCTTGGCGAACGCCATCGACGCGGTCAACGTGCCGTGGGCGAAGAGCCCGCCGCCAAAGCCGATCAAAGCCACGCCAAGCCCGAATAGTGGGCGCGAATCGAGCGGCGCCGAGAAGATGACGCTACAGAAGGCGATAATGCCGACCACCACGCCTGATCCAGCGACGCGATGGGGGTCCGCGCCGAGGTTCAGGCGACGCGCGGCGAGCGCAAGGCCGCCGCCGCCGCCCAGCGCAAGCATCGCCGTCAGGGCCGTGGTCGCGCTGACCGGGAGATGCAGGATCTTTCCGCCATAGGGCTCAAGCAGAATGTCCTGCATGCTGAAACCAGCAGTGCCGAGCGCGGTCGCGATGAGGCGCCGGCGGGTGCGGGCCGTCGTCGCAAAGGCGCTCCACGCGTCGCGGAAGGTTGCCCGCGCGGGCGCCGGCGCGGCCACTGTCGAAATGCGCGGCTCCTGCTTCCAGAGCGCGGCGCAGTTGAGAACCATCGTGACGACCGCGGCGCCCTGCACGACCTGTATGAGTCGGACCTCGCTGAAATGTCTTAGCAGCAAGCCAAAGACGACCGCGCTGATGGCCATGCCCGCGAGCAACATGGCGCACAGAAGGGCGACAACGCGCGGCCTCGCGCGCTCGGGCGCAAGATCGGTGGCGAGAGCGAGTCCGACGGTCTGAACGGTGTGCAGTCCCGCGCCCACGAGAAGGAACGCCAGAGCCGCCGCGACCTGCCCCGCCCAGAGGGGCCCCGTTGTGTCGCCGGAGAGAATGAGCAGCGCGAAAGGCATGATCGCGAAGCCGCCGAACTGCGCCATCGTCCCGAACCAGATGAAGGGCACGCGCCTCCAGCCAAGCACTGAGCGGTGATTGTCCGAACGGTATCCGATCAAAGCCCGCAACGGCGCGAACAGGAGCGGCAGCGCCAGCATGCAGGCGACGATCCATGACGGCACCGCAAGCTCGACGATCATCACGCGGTTCAACGTGCCGATCAGGAGCACCGCCGCCATGCCGACGGTGACTTGAAAGAGCGACAGGCGCAGGAGACGAAGAAGCGGCAGCTCGGGGGTCGCCGCATCGGCAAACGGCAACATTTGCGGGCCGAGCTTCAGGATTCCCTGAACGACAATGGCGGAGGCGCGGCTCATGTCCGCTCGATCTCCATCGCCTGCGATATATAAAAGCCGCGGTCGATTCGGCTCGAACGGGACACGCGCCAGTTCACGAGTTCCGGATGCTCCTCGAAGCGGCGCTCGAGCGCGGAGGCGGAGATCGGCACGATCGCTGGAGCCCGATCCCCGCGGGGGAAGAGCTTCCCCGCGGCGTGCATGACGGAGAGCGCAGCCGTGCGAGGCGCGATGGTGAAGACGATCGCCGAGCGTGTGCGCTCAGCCAGATCCGACACGATGCGTGCGATATCCGCCCCCTCGTAGTGAATGAGGCTGTCCATCGCGACCACGTAGTCGAACTTGCCGAGCGTCGGATCAAGCATGTCGCCGGCGCCGAATATCGCGGAGCCCGACCCGGCGAACACCGGTGCGCGCTCGCGCGCAAGGCTGACGAGCGTCGGCGAAACATCGACGCCGACGACATTGGCGCCGCGTTTGGCGAGTTCGAACGCGAGGGCGCCCGTCCCGCAGCCCGCGTCAAGAACGCGGGCGCCCCGCAGGTCGTCGGGCAGCCAGCCGAGAAGAGTTGCGCGCATGGCGTCGCGCCCGGCACGCACGGTTGCCCGCACGCGGCTGAGCGGCGCCTCCGACGTCATGCGCTTCCACATCTCGACCGCAGTCCGGTCGAAATAGTGCTCGAGTTGGTCGCGCCGGGTAAAATATGTCGCGCTGGTCATCAGTCGAAGCCAAGGAATTCGAAGAGGTCGCGGTCCTTCATCGGCTTTGCCGGAAGCGGATCGACCCCGTCCCATAGCCGCTCGGCGAGGGAGAGATATTCGTTCTTTACCGCCTCCAGCTCCGGCGACGTGTCCATCTCGAACAGGGTCGACTTCTTGAGCCGGCTCCGCCGCACGACGTCGAGGTCGCGGAAATGCGCGAGTCGTTGCAGTCCAACGGCGGAATTGTAACGGTCGATCTCGTTCGTGTCAGAACTGCGATTGGCAATGACGCCGCCCAGACGCACCTGATAGTTCCGCGACTTGGCGTCGATCGCCGAGACGATGCGGTTCATGGCGAAGATGGAGTTGAAATCGTTCGCGGTCACGATCAATGCACGCTCGGCGTGTTGGAGCGGCGAAGCAAAGCCCCCGCAGACGACGTCGCCGAGCACGTCGAAAATGACGACGTCGGTGTCTTCGAGCAACCGGTGCTCCTTGAGAAGCTTAACGGTCTGGCCGACGACATAGCCGCCGCAGCCGGTGCCCGCCGGCGGTCCGCCTGCCTCCACGCACATGACGCCCGCGTACCCGGTTGCGACAAAATCCTCGATCCGCAGTTCCTCGCTGTGGAACTGCACCGACTCGAGCGCATCGATCACCGTCGGCGCCAGACGCTTGGTCAGCGTAAAGGTTGAATTGTGTTTCGGGTCACAACCGATCTGCAGGACCCGGTGTCCGAGCTTGGCGAAGGCCACGGAGAGATTGGACGAGGTCGTGCTCTTGCCGATCCCCCCCTTGCCGTAAACCGCAAACACCTTCGCGGCGCCGATCTCGATGTTGGGATCAAGCTCGACCTGCACTGAGCCCGCGGGCCTTGGGTTTCTAATTGGAATGTTCATGCTGCAACCCCCGGGCTGACGCCCTCAAGCCTGTCTTCCATTTCGTCGCCAGCCTCAAGGAGCGCGGCAAGCGTCTTCTCGTCGGGCGACCAGTAGCCCCTCTCGTGCGCCTCAATGACCCGGTTCGTCAGCTTGGTCGAAGCTGCCGGGTTGAGTTCGCTGAGCCGTCGGCGCATTTCGGGGTCTAGAACGAACGTTTGAGTGATGCGATCGTAAACCCATGGATCGATCTGGCCGGTGGTCGCCGACCATCCGAACGTGTTCGTCACATGCGCTTCGATCTGCCGAACGCCCTCGTAGCCGTGCTTCAGCATGCCCTCGTACCATTTCGGATTGAGGACACGGGTTCGGGTCTCGAGCGCGACCTGCTCGGTCAGCGAGCGAACCTTGCCTGCTCCACGCGTCTGGTCGGAGATGTAGATGGGCGCAACGCGGCCGCCACGTGCGCGCGCCGCGGCCCGTCCCATGCCGCCGAGAGAGTTGAAGTAATGGTCGATGCTCGTGACGCCGAGTTCGACGCTGTCAAGATTTTGGTACGCGAAATCGACATTCGCGAGAACGCTCTCCAGCAGGTCGAGACGTGGGGCGCAGTCGCCCTTGCGGCCATAGGCGAAGCACTTGCGCCGCGAGAAGGTCTGCGAAATCTCGTCCTCGTCGCTCCACACGCCCGCGTCGATGAGCATCCCGACATTCGCGCCATAGGCGCCTTCGGCGTTGCTGAACACACGTAGCGCAGCGGTCTCGATGTCGCAGCCGGACGCCGCCTGATGCGCCAGCGCATGTTTGCGCAGATAGTTGCTTCCGTCCGGCTCGTCCGCGGTCGCGGCGAGGAAGCAGGCGTCCGCCAGCAGCCGCATTTGCAGCGGCAGGAGGTCTCGGAAGATACCCGACACCGTCAGCATCACATCGATGCGCGGTCGGCCGAGCTTCTGTAAAGGAACAAGGCTCGCGCCGCTCAGGCGCCCATAAGTGTCGAATCGCGGCTCGGCGCCGATAAGGGCGAGGGCCTGCCCGATCGGCACGCCCTCGGTCTTGAGATTGTCGGTCCCCCAGAGAACGAGCGCGATGGACTCCTGGAAATGGATGGCCGTCGGCGGCATAGCGCGCGAGGACGCAATCCGACTGTCTGACGCCCTCGGCAATCGCGAAGGCGCTCGGAATGCGATAGGGATCGAAACCATGCAGGTTGCGGCCGGTCGGCAGGATCGCTGGAGTCCGAACGAGATCGCCGCCGACGACGGGAGCGATGAAACGTCCGTCGAGCGCCCGTATAAGCGCCGGAGTTCTCGTGGTCCTCGCCGAGCAGCTGGTTGATGCGCGCCAACTCGTCGAAAGCCTTGCGGGCCTCCTGAATTTGCGGAGTGGGGAACGCTGCGAGGGCCGCCTCCGTGGACTTGGTCGCGATGAGCGCGCGCACTGCGGCGCCGGCATCGGCAAGACCGAGCGCGCTCTCGGCGATTGCCGACAACGTTCCGGCGCGCTCCTCGGCGCCGGGTGTCTCGCCGAGAACGTGCAGACCGTGGGGGATGAGCGTGTATTCGAGTTCGAGGATCGCGGCGCCGAGCTTGTCGATTTCGTCGCGCGCGCTCCTCCCCCAGGGCGGCTCGGGCTCGGCGAGGTCAATGGCGGCAGCTTGTGACTGAATGAGCTCGGCAATCCGGCCGCGCTCATGATCGGCCTCGGGTTCGCTGGCGCGGTAGCGGTCGAGCCCCGCCTTCAGGTCGACGAGACCGCGATAGAGTCCGGCATGGGCGAGGCTAGGGGTGAGATAGCTGACGAGGGTCGCGGCCGACCTGCGCTTCGCCAGCGCGCCCTCGGACGGATTGTTCGCAGCATAGAGATAGACGTTGGGCATGGCGCCGATTAGCCGCTCGGGCCAGCACGCGGCCGAAAGTCCGACCTGCTTGCCCGGCATGAATTCGAGCGATCCATGCATGCCGAAATGCAGCACGACGTCGGCGTCGAAATCCTCTCGCAAGTACCGGTAGAAGGCCGAAAAGGCATGCGTCGGAGCGAAGCCGCGATCAAACAGCAGGCGCATGGGGTCGCCTTCGTAACCCATGGCGGGTTGAATGCCGACCAGCACGTTTCCGAATCGCTCGCCCAGCACGAACAGCGCGGCGCCGTCCGTCTGATGCCTGCCCGGCGCGGCGCCCCATTGCGCCTCGATCTCAGCGAGATGCGTCTCGCGCCGGATATGATCATCGACATCGACACGCGCGACAACATTGGCCCCGGCGCCGAAGCGCGCGTTGTTGCCCTCGATGATCCGCTGGCGCAACGCGTCGACCGTCTCCGGGACCTCGACGGTGTAGCCGGCTTCCTGCATCGCCTTCAGCGTCTGATGCAGCGACTTGTAAACGCCCAGGAACGCCGCGGTGCCTGTTGCGCCCGCGTTGGGCGGGAAGTTGAAGAGGACGACGGCCACCTTGCGATTGGCGCGATCGCCGGCCCGCAATCGCACGAGCCGCTCGACGCGGTCGGCGAGTTGCGCGATCCGTTCCTTGTGCGGCTGGATGTCGCGCGTCGCGCCGGTCAGGGCGTTGCTCGACCGCCCGCCAAATACGATCGGAGCCGTTGCCCCGTCGAGCTCGGGAATGGCGACCATCATGGTGGCCTCAACCGGCGAAAGTCCGCGGTCGGAACTCTCCCATTCCTCGATCGTCTGGAATTCGAGCGCCTGCGCGGCGATGTAAGGCACGTCGAGTTCGCCCAGCATTTTCGTGGCGCTGTTTGAATCGTTGTAGGCCGGGCCGCCGACGAGCGAGAACCCGGTCAGCGAAACTAGCGCGTCAATCTTCACGCTGCCGCGAGCTTTGAAATAGGCTTCGACGGCCGGGCGAGAGTCGAGGCCGCTCGCGAACGCCGGGATCGTTCGGAGCCCGCGCGCCTCCAGTTCCGAGATCACCGCGTCGTAATGCGCAGTGTTGTTGGCAAGCACGTAGGACCGCATCAGCAAGACGCCGACGGTCCCGCGCGAGCCGCCTGATGGACGGGGCAGATGATCGACGGACTCGCCAAGCCGGCCGATCATACGAGGGTGATAGAGGCCGACATCGGGATATTCGGCGGGCGGGGGCGCCTTCAGCTTGCCGCGCAAGTTGAGATTGGCGCCGGCGGCGTAGCGGTTGAGCAGAAAGCGAACAAGATTGGCGATGTTCTCTTCCGATCCGGCGAGCCAATATTGCAGGGTGAGGAAATAGGCGCGCAGATCTTGAGCGGGACCAGGGATGAATTTAAGGATGCGCGGGATGCGGCGCAGCATCGCAAGCTGGTGAGCGCCCCCGGTGGCCGACGGCTTGCCGCCGCCCCGCAGCCGCTTCAGAAAGTCGAGCGCGCCTCGTTTCGAGCCGTCCATATTGAAACGGCCGATGCGGGTGAGTTTGACGATGCTCGGCTCGGACATGCAGCCCAGAACCGCGTCGCAAGTTTCACGACGCGTCTGGATCGCCGAATGAACCGCCTGCGCATGCTCCTCCATGAACAGCATCGTCGCGACGATGATGTCCGCTTTGGCGATCGACGCGAGGCAGCGCTGCAAGGCCGCGGGATCGTTCCATTCAGCGGCGGCATGGAATGACAGTTCGAGCCCGGGAATGTCGCTCTCGAGAGCGCGGCGCGCGCGATCCACCGCGCCCGCCAGATGGTTGTCGAGCGTAACGATAACGAAGCGCGGACCCGCGCGTTCAGCGGCTGAAGTGGGCTTTGGCTTCATAGAGGGTGTTTACCGTTATGGTTGCCAGTCCAAGCTCTCGCGCGAATGTCTCAGTGTTTCCCCGTGCGCGCCCGCGCACGAAGAAGGGAATTTTTTTCAGTTCCTTTTCGGCTTCGGCGCTCCAAATTGTCTGTGGCTGGCCGATGGTGTTTTGGTCCGCGCTCGCCGCCGCGGCGGCATCGGGGGCGGAAGCGCGTACCGGCTCGACGACTGCGCCGCCCAGATGCGACGGCGCTACGCCATCGTGGAATTCCGGGTCCTCGCGGAACATCGCCAGCAGATGTTCTTCAAGGCCCATCATCAGGGGATGAACCCAGGAGTTGAACAGCACATTCGCGCCTTCGAAACCCATCTGCGGAGAATATCGGGCTGGGAAATCCTGAACGTGAGTCGGCGCGGAGATGACGGCGCAGGGAATTCCGAGCCGCTTGGCGATGTGGCGCTCCATCTGGGTGCCGAGAATCAGCTCCGGCTGCAGTTCGATGACCTTCGCTTCAACTTCGAGGTAATCGTCGGCGATGAGCGCCTCGGCTCCGCAGGCCTCTGCCTCGCTCCGCAACTCGCGCGCGAACTCTCTCGAATAGGTTCCCAGACCCACGATCTTGAAGCCGAGCTCGGCCCGCGCGACACGCGCCGCCGCGATTGCATGGGTGGCGTCGCCGAAGATGAAGACCCGCTTGTCGGTCAGATAAGTCGAATTGACCGAGCGCGAATACCAGGGCGAGCGTGACGACTCCTCATCGAGCGCCGCAGCGGGATGGACCCCGGCGAGTGCTGCAACTTCTGCGATAAAGGCGCGCGTGGCGGCGACGCCGATGGGAATGGTTTGAGTGAACGGCTGCTTGTGGTTCTTTTCCAGCCATTTTGCCGCGGGGAGGGCGACCTCGGGATAGAGCACGATGTTGAAGTCCGCTTCGCCGAGACGGGCGATGTCCTCGGGCGTGGCGCCGAGGGGCGCCGTGACGCCGATCTCCACGCCGAGCCACTTGAGGATGCCGGAGATTTCGCGCACATCGTCGCGGTGTCGAAAGCCCAGTGCAGTCGGCCCCAGAATGTTGCAGCGGGGTCGCGCGTCTGGGACACGCACACTTGGAGCGGGGACGAGGGATCGCACGAGCCGATAGAACGTCTCCGACGCGCCCCAGTTCTCTTTCTTTTGATAGGCGGGAAGCTCAAGAGGAATGACCGGGATCGGCAAACGCAGCGCGCGGGCGAGACCGCCCGGGTCGTCCTGGAGCAATTCGGCCGTGCACGACGCGCCGACAAGCATCGCCTGCGGCGCCCATCTTTCATAGGCGTCACGCACCGCGGTCTTGAAAAGCTCGGCGGTGTCGCCGCCGAGGTCGCGCGCCTCGAAAGTCGTATAGGTCACCGGCGGGCGCGCGCTGCGGCGTTCGATCATCGTGAACAGGAGGTCGGCGTAGGTGTCGCCCTGCGGAGCGTGCAGCACGTAGTGCAGCCCGTTCATCGAGGCCGCTATTCGCATGGCCCCGACATGAGGAGGGCCCTCATAAGTCCAGAGGGTGAGCTCCATGGCTCAGACCTCCAGCCGCTGGCGGCGCACCAGCGGTCGCGCAAACAGGCCGGCAAGGTCGCCGGATTGTTCGTAGCCCTGGATCGGCGTGAACAGGAGTTCGATCGACCACTTCGTCGCGATGCCCTCCGCTTCCAGGGGATTCGCGAGGCCGAGTCCACACACGACCAGATCGGGAGACGCGGCGCGGCAGCGGTCGAGCTGCCGATCGACGTCCTGACCTTCGCTGAGCAGCGGCCCATGGGGCAGAAGCGCAAGCTCGGCCGCCATGAGCGCGCGGTTGAGATAGGGCGTTCCGACCTCGATGGGAACCATGCCGAGCTCACGCGCGAGGAAGCGCGCAAGCGGGATCTCGAGTTGCGAATCAGGGAAGAAGAACACGCGCTTGCCGGCAAGCTGACTGCGCTGGCGCGCGACAGAGGCTTCGGCTCGCAAGCGCGCCTGCGCCGTGACGGCCTCGAAGCGCTCAGGCGAGACCTGAAACGCATCCGCCGCGGCGCGCAACCATTCCGTAGTCCCTTCGGACCCAAGCGGGAAGGGCGCCGCGATGTGCCTCGCGCCGCGGTCCTGGAGGGCGCTGGCGGTGTCTCTCAAGAACGGCTGCGCCAGAAGAAAGACGGTGTTTGGACCGACAGACAGGTTAGCGTCGGCGCGGCGCATCGGAAGGAAATGCACCGGGCCGACGCCGAGCGCGTCGAACAGACGCGCAAACTGATCCTCAACGATATCCGCAAGCGAGCCGACCACCATCAAGTTCGGTCGTGCATTCGGCCCTTCGTTCGAAAGTGTGGGGACGAGCGCGGCAAGACACGAGTCCTCGCCCTGCGTAAAGGTCGTCTCGATCCCGCTGCCGGAATAGGCCAGCACACGAACCGTCGGAGCATGGATCGTCGACTGCCGGGCGGCGGCGCGCTTGAGGTCGATCTTGATGACTTCCGATGGACAGGAGCTCACGAGGAATAGAAGTTTTATGTCAGGCCGGCGCTCGATGAGACGAGCGACGACCCGGTCGAGCTCGTCGTCGATGTCGGCGATCCCGGCGAGATCGCGCTCGCCAAGGATCGCGGTCGCAAAGCGCGGCTCAGCAAAGATCATCACCCCAGCGGCCGACTGGATGAGATGGGCGCAGGTTCGCGATCCCACGACGAGGAAGAACGCGTCCTTGATCTTGCGGTGCAGCCAAACGATGCTGGTCAGCCCGCAGAAGACTTCCCTCTGCCCTCGTTCCCGCAGCACAGGGGCGGTCTCGCAACCCTCTGCGCGAATCCTATGCTCGATGTCTAGAGGAACCCTGACGTTCATGACGTCGGTTCCAGTCGAAGGCCGCAGTTCGCGCCGGCGTCGAGGCGCGCAGCGCGCAGCTTGAGGAGGAATTGCGAGGCGTTGACGACATAGGTGGCGTAGGCTGCAAGCGCGACCGCCATCAGCGCGCGTGGGTCAAGGAGACCAAGGGCGAGCGCCGCGAGATAGGCGGTATGCAAGCAAAGGACAAGAATTGAAAACGCGTCCTCCCAGAAGAACGGCTGGGCAAACAAGTACTTACCGAAGACAGCCTTTTCCCAAATCGAACCGGTAATCATGATCGCGTAAAGCGCGATCGTTTTGACGACGACCGAGATCGTCGCCGCCGACTCTCCGGCTCCTGTCATGAGGAACCGCAGAACGAGCGCCAGGCTCACCAGGAAGATTGCAAACTGCAACGGAGCGAGCGCGCCTTGCACGAGGGTCCAGCGGGTGTGGTCACGCCGCGCGCGCTCCTCTGGCGAATATAGAGGCCTCTTTTGCGCTGATCCTGGACGTCCTCGGCTCATCGGCCCGCGTTTCCAGTCCTTGACTTGCCAACCGAGGCTGAGTTGCCAGGGTCCTCGGCAGCGAATGTAAGACCAGGTCCGCAAAACTGTCAATCTGTCTTGACGTATTTTTTAATTTACACTAGATTTATTCTCGGGGTTCCTGGGGCCTCTCCAGGATAGGGCGGCCATTCGGCCAAGGAGGGTCGCGGAGGGCGCCGATGGAAATATCGACAGGCGCCAGCGGGACTTGCGAGTTTGATCCCGTATGCGCGAAAACATCGGCGTCCTCTTTTGGAACGCCGAGAAGATGGCGGCCGTTCGCGGTTCGGCTCGTATCCCCTTTGAGCGCCTCCCACTCCAGGTTCGGCCAGTCGGTGAGCTCGGCCCTGGTATTCCGCGCGCGATCAAGTTGTCATTGTTACCCGGATTTTGTTAAAGCGGCGGGCTTTTCGTAAACGTTCAAGCGCGGGCGTCATGTCAGTCACTCCTGTCAAAAGGTGCGGGCCAAAGCCGTGATAGACCCCGCACGCTCAGCTCCGTCGGCTTGGTTTTCAAACGCGAACGAGGCGTTGTCCAATCTGGACGCCGAAAGCGCTGGAGCGCTCATTGCTTCCGCGGCCGACGTGGCGCTTGTGATGGATCGGGACGGCGTCATTCTCGATGCAGCATTTTCGGAAGCGGATTTGTCGAGTAAGATCGGAGGTGACTGGATCGGCCGTCGTTGGGTCACCACCGTAAGCCCCGACAGCCGCCAAAAGATCGAAGAAATGCTTGGCTCTGTCGCGCCGACAGCATTAGCGCGTTGGCGACAGGTCAATCACCCAACTAGCCACGAGGCCGATATCCCGGTGCGCTACCGCATTGGCCGGTTTGGGCCAAAAGGGCGGCTTCTCGCGGTTGGCCGGGATCTCCGTCCGATGGCGGTTCTGCAACAAAGATTGGCCGAAACGCAACAGGAGATGGAGCGCGAATACATCCGCATCCGCAACGCGGAAAAGCGCTACCGCCTTTTGTTTCAACTCTCCTCCGAGGCGGTATTGATTGTGGACTCGAACACTTCAAAGATCATCGAAGCCAATCCCGCAGCGGTGACCTTTCTCGGGATCGATCCAAAGAAGCTGATCGGACTGACATTCGAGTCCCTGGTCACCGAGAGCAGCAGGCAGGTTTCGCAGTCTTTCCTTTCCGCGACGCGCGTGGCGCCGCGTGTCGACAACGTCCATGTTCAGCTCGAACGCGACCAGAGGAGCGTCCTGCTGACGGGTTCCCTTTATCGTCAAGACGGCGCTCCCCATCTTGTCGTCTTGCTTTCGCGGCTCGGCGAGGCCGGAGGGATGGCTTCGAACGACGACGCCAATATTCTGCGGCTTATCGAGGCCATTCCAGAGGCTTTTGTGGTCGTCGACGAGAATCGGCAGATCGTAACTGCAAATGCTGCCTTTCTCGACCTTGTTCAAGTGACAAGCTTGGTCCAGGTACGAGGAGAACCCGTCGAACGGTGGATCGGACGCCAGGGAGCCGAGGTTGACGTTCTGTTTTCCAATCTTCGCACGCACGGGACCGTCCGCCACTTTTCTACTGTCGCGCGAGGAGACTTCGGCACTGTAGAAGATGTGGAAATCGTCGCTGGTTCTGCAGTCGGCAGCGGCGTGAACTGCTATGGCCTCGCGATCCGGTCGGAAGGATGGCGAGGGGGGCGCGAAAAGCTTGGCGGGCGCGAACTTCCCCGTACCGTCGAGCAATTCACCGAACTTGTGGGACGGGTGCCCATGAAGAATCTCGTGCGCGAGACGACGGACCTGATCGAACGCCTTTGCATTCAGGCGGCCCTCGGACTGACCCGCGAAAACAGGCGCTCCGCGGCTGAGATGCTAGGACTGAGCCGGCAAGCGTTCTATGTGAAACTGCGCCGGTATGGGCTCGGCGGCGACGCTCCGGAAGAGGATGATGAGCAGAACTAGGCGGTGTTCGGCGGCTGCTTTAACGTCAACCCAGGCTGTCGCTCTTAGTGTCATTATCTATTGACACATGGCTTCCTTGCTCCTAGGCCTTTGCTCATGCGGAGTCCTCAGCCGGCGGCCGTTCTGGAACTGCTCAAGCCGATTACGTGGTTCGCCCCCATGTGGGCGTTCGGCTGCGGCGTCGTCTCCAGCGGACTTTTCGCCCCTGCGCACTGGAAGGTCGTTGTCGCCGGAATAGCGCTCGCCGGACCCCTGATTTGCGCGACAAGCCAGGCGGTCAACGACTGGTATGACCGCGATGTCGACGCCATCAACGAGCCGGAGCGCCCTATTCCTTCGGGTAGAATTCCTGGGCGGTGGGGTTTCTACATCGCCTGCATCTGGACGCTGGCTTCGCTGATCTGGGCCGTGTTTCTCGGTCAGTGGGTTCTGTACGCCGCTATTGTCGGCCTGGCGCTAGCCTGGATTTACTCGGCTCCGCCGCTACGGCTGAAACAGAACGGATGGTGGGGCAATTCCGCGGTGGACTCGCCTACGAAGGCTTGCCGTGGTTCACGGGCGCGGCGGTCGTTGCTGCGGGCTTGCCGGACGCCAGAATCATCACCCTCGCGATCCTTTACAGCCTGGGCGCGCACGGGATCATGACCCTGAACGATTTCAAGTCGATCGAAGGGGATCGTCGCCTGGGGGTTCGGTCGCTGCCTGTCCAACTCGGCGTCCGGCGCGCGGTACAACTCGCCTGCATCGTGATGGCGGCGCCGCAAGTGGCGGTCATCGCCTTCTTGCTTGCATGGGGGCGCCCGATCTTTGCCGCGCTCGTTGCCGCGCTGCTGATCGGCCAGTTCATGCTGATGCCCCGGCTCATTCAGAATCCACGAAAATGGGCAATCTCCTACAACGCGACGGGAACAACCTTGTACGTCCTGGGGATGTTGGTGAGCGCCTTCGCTCTTCGCTCAATCGGGTAGGCTCACATGACCTCTGTGTCCTTTGGATGGACAAAGATCGTCCGGCTAGGCCTCGTTCAGACAATGCTGGGCGCGATCATCGTCCTCATGACGTCCACGATTAATCGGGTGATGGTTGTGGAGCTCGCTTTGCCTGCGGCCGTTCCAGGGCTCTTGGTCGCCTCGCATTACGCCATCCAGATTCTGAGGCCGGCCTGGGGCTATGGATCCGACGTCGGCGGACGCCGGACGCCCTGGGTCATAGGCGGGATGGGCGCCCTCGCGCTCGGCGGAATAGGGGCTGCGCTCGGAACGGCGCTGGCGGCGAGTTCGCGGCCTCTCGGCGTCTCCGTTGCGGCGCTGTCTTTTTTGTTGCTGGGGATCGGCGCGGGTTCCGCGGGAACCTCCGTCCTCGCGATGCTCGCGACCCATGTCGAGCCGCGCCGGCGGGCCTTCGCCGCGTCCGCCGTCTGGATGATGATGATTCTGGGTTTTGCGATTTCGGCGCCTCTCGCCGGCAGCTTCCTCGATCCGTTTTCGAACACGCGGCTCATCGCCGTGACATCGACAATCTGCGCAATCGCCTTCATCGTTGCGACCCTCGCTGTCTGGGGCGTTGAAACGGTTCCCGCGGCCTCCAAGACCTTGGGGATCCGGCCTGACGCGAAGCCGCCTTTTCGGCGGGCATTGGCGGAGGTATGGCGCGAGCCCGCGGCCCGACGGTTCACCGTGTTTATATTCGTGTCCATGCTCGCCTACGGCGCGCAGGAGCTGCTCGTCGAACCTTTCGCCGGACTCGTCTTCGGCATGTCGCCCGGGTCGACCACCAAGCTCGCTGGCCTGCAGCATGGCGGCGTCTTTGTCGGGATGGTCGGCGTGGCGAGTCTCGCTTCCTTGATCGGGGGGCGTATTCTGGGCTCGCTGCGGGTGTGGACGATCGGCGGCTGCGCTTCCTCGGCGCTGTCGCTTTTGGCAATCGCAGTGGTCGGCTTTCTGTCGCTCGGCCCCGACGCGTTCAGGGCCGCCGTCTTCGCACTGGGCGTGTCGAACGGCGTCTTCGCCGTCGCGGCCATTGGCTCGATGATGGGCCTGGCCGGCGCCGGCGCAGGTTCTCGGGAGGGCACGCGAATGGGTCTCTGGGGCGCGGCCCAGGCGATCGCATTCGGGCTCGGCGGGGTGGCAGCCACCCTCTCCGTCGACCTCGCGCGCGCGTTCGCAGCCTCTCCGGTAGTCGCCTATGCTTCGGTCTTCGCGCTGGAATCCTCACTCTTCATCGCCGCGGCGATACTTGCGTCGCAGGTCGGCCGCGGCGCCTACAGGGATCAGAATGCACCCGCGCCGCGGGGCGCCCTTGCCGTCGGACCATGAGGAGGGGCATCCGATGATCGATCGCGAGGAGGTCTTCGATTTCGTTGTTGTCGGCGGAGGTCCTGCGGGCGCGACTGCGGCTGACGACCTCGCCAGCCGGGGCCGCAAGGTTGCGCTTCTCGACCGGAGCGGACGCATCAAGCCTTGCGGCGGCGCCATCCCGCCGCGGCTGATCCGCGATTTTGCGATTCCCAGTCACCTTTTGAAGGCGCGCGTGCAGCTTGCTACCATGATCTCGCCGAAAGGGCAGTCCGTCGACATGCCGATCGATGGCGGCGGCTTTGTCGGAATGGTGGACCGCGACTCGTTCGACGAATGGCTGCGCGATCGCGCAGCCAAATCTGGCGCGATCCGGCTTGTCGGCCGATACGAGAAGATCACGCGCAGCAACGATGGGGTCGTTCGCGTTCATTTTGCGCCCAGGACGGGCGCCCCTGAGCAAATTCTCAAGACGAGATTCGTGATCGGCGCCGATGGCGCGAACTCGATGGTCGGCCGACAGGAAGTGGCCGGCGCGACCCGCGGCCGCTTCGTTTTCGCCTACCACGAGATCATCGCGACCCCTGCCGACGAGGCGAAGCCACCGGGAGAGTGTCGTTGCGAGATCCACTATCGGGGAACGCTGTCGCCCGATTTCTACGCATGGATCTTCCCGCATGGCGACACAATGAGCGTCGGCTCGGGCAGCGCGAAAAAAGGCTTTTCGCTGAAGACGTCCGTTGGCTCTCTCCGTTCGTTGACAGGACTTCAAGACGCCAAGACGATTCGGCGGGAGGGAGCGCCGATCCCGATGAAGCCTTTGCGCCGTTGGGACAATGGGCGCGATGTCCTCCTGGCCGGAGACGCGGCGGGCGTTGTCGCGCCGGCTTCGGGCGAGGGGATTTATTATGCGATGCTCGGAGGGCGGCTCGCGGCGGAGGCGGCCGAGAGGGCGCTCGCAACCGGCGATGCGCGCGCGCTGCGGCTGGCGCGCAAGACCTTCATGCGGGAACACGGGCGCGTGTTCTGGGTTCTCGGAATCATGCAATATTTTTGGTACAGAAACGACAAGCGACGCGAGCGCTTCGTCAGCATCTGTCGGGATCCGGACGTCCAGCGGCTGACCTGGGAATCCTATATGAACAAGGTGCTTCCCCGCCGCGATCCGATGGCGCAAGTGCGGATCTTTTTCAAGGATCTTGCTCACCTGCTGAGGCTCGTGCCCCCATGATGATGGGCTTTTTTTCCGAGCGGGGAATTGAGATCGTCATTGCAGCGGCGGCCGTCAGCGTGGTTGCGTTGATCGGAGGTCTCATGACCGATGTTGGCTCCTGGTACGAGGGCCTTAGATTTCCCAGGCTTCGTCCACCGAACTGGCTCTTTGGGCCCGCCTGGACGGTGATCTTCATCCTGATCGCCGCGGCCGGGGTCGTCGCCTGGGAGAGCGCCGAACATCCGGTCACCCGGTCTAGACTTGTCGCTCTCTTTCTCCTCAACGGCGTGCTCAATATCCTTTGGAGCCCGCTGTTCTTCAAAATGAGGCGGCCGGACTGGGCGCTCTATGAATTGCTTCTGTTCTGGCTATCCATTCTGGTTCTCATCGCTGCGGTGGCTCAAGTCTCGAGTTTCGCCGCATGGCTGCTCGCTCCCTATCTGGCTTGGGTTACCTTTGCCGGATGGCTCAACTGGCGCGTCGTCCAGCTGAACAAGCCGTTCCGGAGCGGAGCTGCAAGTGAAGCTTCACGCAGGGTTGGAAGTGATGGCCGCGTTTCTCCCTGACGCATGGATCGTCGATGCAATCATCGCACTCGTCGCGGTCGAGGCAGTCGTCCTGGTTTTGTGGCGCGCGCTAAAGGGAGGGGGCCTCCCGGTAGCAGAAATCCTCGCGAATTTGTCGTCGGGCGCAGCCCTGCTGTTGGCGCTACGCGTGGCACTCACCGGGACCTCGTCAACGTCTGTTCTGGCGTTGCTGTCGGTTGCGCTCATCGCTCATGTCGCCCATCTCGCGAGCCGATGGGAAGCGTCATTCGCCCGCCCTCCCAACGAGGGCTTGTCCGTTGCATCATCTTCGGATTCGTTCAGCGTGGTTTCGGCGATCCAGTCGAAGCGGTCAAAACTCGCGGCGAGCCAGTTTGTCGAGGAGGATCACCGACTCGATTCGCCCTCGGCGATTTAGCGCGGAGCGGTTCGCGCTCTGGGAGGGGGGCGAGCGGCCCCAGGCGCTCGCTGATCACTCTGGGGTTTTATTTGTTGCCCCCGGGGCCGCGTCCGCCCAGCGGCATTGTGGGGCCAAACGGCGACCGCTGGCGCAGAAGATGAAGCCCATTTCGACGGCGTTCAAAATCCAATCCGCGTCATTCGATGTCACATCCTGTTTACAGTTCATAAAATCGTCAATCGGTCTTTACAAAGCAAAAAAATTCGCGTTCACTCTCCCCTGAAATAACAAGTTCCTTTCCAGATCTTCGGCCGACATCAAGCTGGCTTGCCTTTGGGAGGTTCGACATGGGGGTCGAGGGAGAATCTTATCGGGTCGGCTGGGCAGACCTTTGTCCCCCGCCGTCCGACGCGCCGATGACAAGACGCGCGTTCGGACGACCGCCGCTCTTCGCGAGGGCGCTTCGACCTGTACAGTCGTCGCTTGAGCACGTCATCGAAGTTGAAATCGGCCCGCGTCTCGTGCTCGTTCACCACGAGTGTGCGGTTGCTCCCCCCGACCAGCGGCCAACTTCCGACGAGTGCGAAACACTTGCGCGCCTAGCCATCGGCAGAGACGAGGCGGCTCTGTTCGCCTATTTCGAGCACGTCAGGGCGCAGGACCATCCGTTCTCAACGCTGCTCGCATTCTTTATAGGCCCGGCGGCGCTCCATCTCGGCGAACTGTGGCAGCAGGACCTTTGCGACTTCTTCGAGGTAACCCTCGGCGTCGGTCGACTTCACATGCTGATGAATCGCCTGGAGCCTCCGGGGACGTCCCGGAGGAAGAACGGGGACCGGCGGGCGCTTCTGATCGCCATGCCGGGAGAGACGCATATTCTTGGCCTCCACATGGTCGGTAAGCTCCTGGATGCCGTGGGCTGGGATGTAACGTTCGAGGAGCAGCGCTCAGCGGAGGCCTGCGCGCAAACCGCCGCGGAAAAATGGATCGGCGTCGTCGGCGTAACCGTCGGCCTGCCTTCGGGACTCGAACGAGCCGCTAGAACGATAGCCGTCGTTCGAGATGCATCGATGAACCCCAATCTCGCGGTCCTCGTTGGCGGAAACGCATTCGCTGACCATCCCGAGCTTGTGGCTCAGGTGGGAGCGGATGCTGGAGGGTTTGATGCGCCGACGGCGGTGGTGCTGGCTTCCCACCTCCTCACTCGTCAGCCGCCTTCGCGCTAAAGATTACGCGAAGCATCCACCTCAGTTCTCCATCCCGCCATCCAATCCTCAAAAGCTTTGAAAGTCGCGACGGCGGCGTCTTCGGCCTGCATTGCTTCGTCGTCATCCTCGCGCAGCGACTTAAGTTCCTCCAGCAGGTCTCGCCACATCGCGCCCTGACGCGCACCGCGGCCAACGAAGAATAGCAGCGCCTTCCCCAGACCGTTGCCGACCCGAGTCTTCAGCGCACGCGCGATCTGCACGCCCCCTAGTGTTGACCCTTCAAGCACGTACAGGGCGCCGAGGACTGAACCCTTGCTCCCCAAGCGAACCGACGGACGCCAGAGGGGAAGAGTTGCCGCGGTGTTTGGGGCGAGGCCAATAGCTTGCAAGTCGGCGAGCAGTAAGGGCGAGCGAGCACGCGCGCTCATATCGAGATCGATCCCGAAAACATCCATCGCCGAGCGCGCAAGATCTTCGAACGGCCGATGAAAGCCATAGAGGCGGACCAACAGTCTTCGATAATCGGGGGTCTCAATCGTCCCGGCGGCTGCCGCACCGAACCCCGCGTGGGCGTGCATGCGTTCGTGTGTAGACGCCGTTGCAGCGCGCAATCGCCAGCGCATGGCCGACATGCCGGATGACGCTAAGGAAACGATTTCGGTCATCATACGTCGCCTTCGCGCGTCGGATCCGCAACCGCGTGAGCAAGCTGGTCCAGAACCACCGCGGTGCGCGAGACCGACCTCCGAACACTTTCCAGCAATGCTGGAGCCTCGGAAATATCGGTCGCATCGGTAATTTCGAGCGCCGCGAGTTGAGCGTTTTCGATAACCGACGACATGAGTGTTTGAACGGCTAAGTCCCTCGGCGATCCGGCCGGAGCAGACACTTTTCGGTTGCTGCGAAGAATGCCGTCGTGGAAGCGCTTTCGCGCCGCCTCAGCCGCCTTCCGATCTGTGAGATCGGTGAACAGCAGAACGAAGCCAAGGACGCGTTCCGGAGCCACAAACACCGGATCTGCCCGCACCAACACGGCAGTCGTTCGACCCTTGGCGGCGCGAACGACCGCCTCACCTCGCCACGGCTTATTTTCGCCAATCAAAGCCTTCAGCCTTCGGCTCACGGGATCAGGATCGGTGAAAAAGTTGGGCAATTCGTCGAGGCTTCGCAGAGCACCGTCGTCGATCCCCAACCATTCGCTGAAGGCGGCGTTACTCTCAAGAATTAGGCCACGCGCATCAGCGACAACAACCTGCTGATCGGAGCCGCGAACCTGACGCAGCACTTGTTGCAGTTGGTCTTGCGCGATCAGAATGCGGACAGCGCGAAACTGAACGACGACATCGGTTACGCTTGAGCCGATGAGCCGCGCGGCGCTGAGATCGGCGACAGTCCAAGGATCGGAAGTCCCTTTGACGATTTGATGCCATTGCGCGAAAGATCGGCGAGGCGAAAGCTCGGAAGGATCGTCATCCGAAGACGGTGATTTGAAAGGATTTCCACCCCAGGTTACGGTCCGGACGCGTTCGTTTCGAAACCAGATCAACATTTCGTCGGTGTGGGCCGAAATCGGGACGACCACAAGTCCGCTCGCGACTCCCGCCAGGGGCGCGAAGAGGGGTTCTTCTCCTCCGAGGTTCGCCGTCGAGAACAGCCCCTGCTTCAGCTTGGGGCTGACCCAGCGCGCAATGTCGCGGATTTCCTCGGTTCCCGGCACATCGCCAGTTGTCAGAATCTCGCCTTCGAATATGAGCGCCGCCCCGTCGGCCGCGAGCGGCAGCAAGAGCGGGCGTGTTCGATCGAACAGGGCGCCTCGCCAATCGCCGTCGCGCGAGATCCATTCTGTCATCCGCTGTTCGAGTCGCCGCGCCGCGAGCTCGCCCTGACCGCGCATAAAGCTTTCGAGGGCAGCAATCCGCGTGCCGATCACTTCCGCCAGCAGCTCGCAGAGCGCTCGAGATTCGAAGTGCAAGACGCGCGGCGAATAGTGATGACAGGAGATAAGGCCCCAAAGGCGGCCGCCGACCATTAGCGAAACGACCAGGGTGGCGCCAACGCCCATGTTCTTGAGATATTGAAGGTGGATCGGCGAAACGCTGCGCAAGTAGCACAGCGACATGTCGAGTTCTTTCCCTGAGATCGGCGAGCGCCGCGGCCACAGCCCAGAAGGTGTATAGTCCACATCGGCCAACAGTCTTACGCGGTTGCGCTCGTATAGCCGCCGCGCCATTTGAGGTATGTCGGAAGCTGGATAACGATTGCCCAGCAAGGCTGCGAGCTCCGGCCGCTTGGTTTCCGAGAAGACCTCCCCATGGCCCGCGTCATCGAAGCGGTAGACCATGACACGATCGTATCCGGTCAACTTTCGGAAGATCCGCGCGCTGTCGTCGCACAGAGACTGCAGGTTTGTCGCGACGACAATCGATCGCACCGCGCTTTCGAGGACGTTCGGAAAATCGTCGGCGGGGTCGGTTCTTTCGATCTCGACGACGAGTTCGCCGTCTGGAGCTCGATGAAGCAAGGCGGTGCATGGCTCGTTGCGGGTGCCCACTGTGCACCGTACGGCGGCCGGAATCGTCTTGAGGCTATCGGGGAGTCGTCCGCTCGTCCGCTCCCACAAAGTCCCCCCCAACGCGCGCAAACGGAGGCCCTGGAGCTTTGTGTCGATACCGAGATAGGCGGCGGCGTTGTCGCTCGCCTGCACAATAATCGGATCGGATGCGCCAACCACCAGCAACGCGCCGTGCGGCTGTATCGACCCCGCCAGGTGGATCTGCTCCCTCTCGCAATTGGACAGATTGGCTGTCCCAAACGCGGGCGACGAAGGCTGGGCGACTGCCAAAGGCCGGACCTCCCCTGCAACTTCTTTTCGAAGCCGCCTATTTGTTCCCCAACCTGTATTTTTTGAGCTTGGAGTGCAAGCTCTGTCGGCTCAGTCCGAGGGATTTTGCCGCCATCGTACGGTTGCGGCCGGCCTTGGCGAGCGCCTCGGCAATCCGCTGACGCTCGATCGCTTCGATAGACGATCTGATCAGGCTCTCCAGCGGCGCGTCGGGCGATCTTTCGAGCAGAGCGGCTACCGAAAATGCGTCTTCCGATTCGCGGCTGCGGGACGCAACATCGCGGATCACGAGACCGAAATAGTTCGGCTGACCAAGCCGATCGCCGACCGCAGAAATCTCGACGTCTGTCGCCGCCCCGAGTTCACCGTCCAGCGTCGTCCTCATCGCGCGCACCGCTCCATGACGCTCGACGAGGCTCAGGATCACCCGAATCCCCGTTCCCGGCTGCGAGAGCCACCGCTTGAGATTTTGACCGATCACCGCACTCTCGACGCCCGCCTGAATCAGATCAAGGAACGTATGGTTCGCCTGCCTGGCGACGCCTTCGCGATCAACGACCACGAAGCCGTCAGGCATCCGCTGCAGGAGATTGTCGACAGAAACCGGCTCGGGGTCGCGAGCCGGGGAGCCGCCATTGGCCACCTCTGCGCTCCCCGCAAGCGGCGCCATCTGAAACAGGTAAAATGCGCCGGCTTCGCTTGTCAGCATCGACGTGCGAAGGCTCCAGGGGCCATCGTCCAAAAGATGCAGCGCAATGCTCGGGGCTCGGCCGTTCAACCGCGCCGTGTCGAGCGTCGCATCGAGGCTCCGGCGATCCTGGTCGGCCAGTCTGGGCAAAAATTCTCCGCCCGGAACAAGGCCAAGCAACTTGGTCGCCGCAACATTCGCTTCAACCACGCGCAGATTCGTCACGCGCACCAGCGCGACCGCTCCGGAAGAAGCATCGAGGAGGGCACGATATCGAGTCTCGATTTCGCGAAGCTTCCAATAGTCCTGCTCGCGTTCCTGCTGCACCTGCGCAAGGCGCGACCGGAGTTCAGAAATCGCCTCCAGGTTCTTTCCGATCGCGATGAGGCCGGACTTCCCGCCGAGCTTAACGGTCGTGTACTCGAGCAGAAGTTCGCGACCACTGGGCAACCGCTGATTGACAGTGAAGCAGGAGGAGTTGCCCTGCCGTTGCGCTCCCTCGACTGCTCGCGCAACCTGCCGGGCCATGTCGGAGGGCACGGTGTCCATCCACCGCTGGCCCCGCCACTGGTCCATCGGTTCGCCTGCGAGCGCCTCGGCGGATACTGCATTCCGGATCACGCCCCCTCCGTCGACGGTCAGCGTAATGTCAGGACGAAATTGCGGATCGTCAATCATGTCTTGCCCACTGCGGGTCGGCGGATGCGCTTACCGTAGCCGTCCCCAAGTTTCCCCCCGAAAACGAAGGCCGTCCTGCCGGACAATCAAAGCCTTATTGTAGATCAGCCACTTAAGTCCAGTCTGGGTGGAAAAACGCTGATGAAAACGTCTGCAAACTAGCCTGTCACCCGGAGACCGCCTGGCGATTGCAGGCGCCCGCGATGTCAACCGGCAGGAGGACCGGCGCAGGATTTCGTCAAACCCTTTTTCCTGACGAGTGTACTGTAAGTTAGCATTGACATGTGTCAAGGCCGAGTTCAATTTTAGGGTTCAAGCTGCCGTCGCTAAGCGGGCGGCCGACCGCCGAGTCTGAAGGAGGAAATCATGACGGACGGACATCAGAAAGTCGGCGTGACCCGACGAAGAGTCCTCATTGCTGCGGTGGCAGCGGCGCCAGCCCTTGCTCTTATGGAGGGAACGGCCAAGGCAAAAATTCAACAAGCTGCAGTAAAATATCAAAACGAGCCAAAGGACGGAAAGCAATGTTCGGATTGCAACTTCTTTATTGCGCCAAACTCGTGCAAGCAGGTCGACGGAACTATCTCCCCCACGGGCTATTGTCTCCTTTGGGCTAAGAAGCCGACCTAATATAAAGTGGTGCGTATAAGTTTTTGTTCGCCTTGCTGTTCGACAGTTCCGGCGCTCTGAAAAAGATCTTTCCGAATCTGACGTGACTGACGACAAGGCGACTTATCTTGCCCCATCGCAATGGACGGCTATACCCGTCTTCGCCCGTGGCTGCGTAACTAGCTGGGGACGTCAATCGCCTCGGAACAAAGCCCCAAGATTTTGTTCTTCTGAACGCGAGTTCAGGAGAATTGTCACGACGGACGACAATCACCCAACTAGCGAAGCTATTGACCGAATGCGCTCGTCCATCAGACAGGGGTATCGAGCACTGGATCGACCTTTGAAATCTTGGACTTCGGCGCAGGAATTATTGCCGCCTGTCATGATTCTTGGGCTGGCAATGGCTGCTTTTTGGGACCGTGTCGTTAGGGCGCATAGGC
This sequence comes from uncultured Alphaproteobacteria bacterium, assembly GCA_963717215.1. GTDB lineage: Bacteria > Pseudomonadota > Alphaproteobacteria > Rhizobiales > Beijerinckiaceae > Roseiarcus. The sequence goes on along the minus strand of CAVQVS010000013.1, from coordinate 188,592 downwards.
TTGATATTATTGGGGCGTACAGGCTTAAGGAGCGTCGCCCGACGCAGGCCATCGATTGAGGTATGGATTTCTTCTCCTAGCGATCGCATTTGGAACCGCGATAACGTGGCTCTATACGCCCGACAAACGGCGCGCAGATCTCGAGGGCATATATGCGCGGCCTCCTTCCCAATTTGTCGAAATCGCCGGTATCCGCTTGCATCTGCGAGACACGGGGCCGCGATCGGCGCCCGCGCTCATATTGCTGCACGGCTTTGGTTCGAGCCTGCAGACCTGGGACGATTGGGCGCACGACCTTGAAGCCGATCATAGGGTCATCCGCTACGATTTGCCGGGCTTCGGGCTGACGGGAGCTGATCCGACCGCGGACTACAGCGACCGTCGCAGCATCGCGGTCCTTTTGGCGCTTATGGACCATCTAGGGGTGACGCGGGCGACCATCGTTGGCAACTCGATGGGGGGCCGCATCGCCTGGACCTTTGCAGCCCTGAATCCGAACCGCACCGACAAGTTGGTGCTCATATCGCCGGATGGTTTCGCCAGCCCGGGGGGTGGGTACGGAGTCGCGTCCAAAGCGCCGCTCATGATGCAGGCGCTGCCGTACGTGCTGCCTTCGTTTATGCTTCGGGACTCGCTGTCGCGAGCTTACGCGAATACCGAAGTGCTGACCCCAGCGCTCTTCAGGCGCTACCGGGACATGATGCTCGCGCCGGGGGTGCGACAAGCCATCGTCGATCGGATGGACCAGAGCGCGCTGGCGGACCCGGTCCCGCTGCTAAAGGGCATACAGGCCCCAACCTTACTGATGTGGGGCGAAAACGACGGCATGATCCCGTTCGCAAACTCGGCCGATTACCTGCGGGCGCTGCCCCACGCGAGGCTCGCCGCTCTGCCGGGCATAGGGCACATACCGCAGGAGGAAGCGCCGAGGACCGTAGCGATCGTTCGCCAGTTCCTCGACAGGTGAGCCGCTTGCGCCCTCACGTCTCAGCCGAGCGAGGGCAGGTAGTTCGGTCCATGGCTTGTCGCAAAATCGCGAAACGCGCGCGCGGCTGGCGACAGGGCCCGATCGGTCCGGCTGACGACATACCAACGGCGCATGATCGGCAAGTCTTCTACGTCCAGGCACACGAGCCTCCCGCTCGCGACTTCCGCGGCGATCGTGTGCGCTGAAATGAGAGCAATTCCCATTTCCGCCATGACGGCCTGCTTGATCGTTTCGTTTGAGCCGAGTTCCATTCTCATCTGAACGGCGTTGATCCTGGTGTCGCCTATGAAAACGTCAAACACCGATCGGGTGCCGGAGCCGATCTCGCGAAACAGGAATGCTTCTCCGGCGAGGTCGGCCCGCGTCAAGTCTTTGGCGCCGGCAAGCCGGTGCTCTGGAGCTGCGATCAGAACATAGGGGTGGGGGCCAAGAGGAAACGTTTCGACAGAAATGTCTTGAGGCGGACGTCCGGCAAGCGCGATCTCGACTTCGCCATTGCGCAGCGATTCCATCGTCGCGTCGCGATTGCCGATCTGAAAGCGCAGGTCGACCTTCGGTCGGCTGCGGACGAAGGCGGCGATGAGGCGCGGCGCGAAATATTTCGCCGTGGACGTCGCGCCGACGGAAAGTCGTCCCCCTTCGCCGGAACTGATCGCGAGCATCGTGTCGGCAAATTCGCGCATGGCCCGCTCGACGCCGCGCGAGGCTTCGAGAGCCGCCTCTCCAGCGCTTGTCAGCCGCATGCCCGTGGAAGTCCGATCGAAAAGCTTGAGCGCGACCGCCTCTTCCAGGCCTTTGACGCGCGCGGTGAGCGCCGCCGGCGTCATGCTGAGCGTGGCCGCCGCCTGAACAAGAGACCCGGCTGCGGCGATCGCCTGTATCGTCTCGATGTGACGGAGCGAGACGTTGCGCATCGAAAACCTCCCCGCGAGAGTTAAATATTTTTGAATGAGGTGCAATAATTAATTCAGTTTTCTTTGATGCGCAATCGCCCCTACAAATTGGGCACGGTGCGGCGGATCAGCACACCAGGGAGGAACCGAAGCGTGAACACCCCGGGACTGGGCGTTGGCCTCAAGGCGTTCCTCGGCGCGAACGCGTCGGCTGACCTTGCCTCCGCTTTATACGCCTTGGCCCAGGCCTCTCTGCCGGTCGCACATCTCATCCGCCGGGGTTCACTCGGCGGCGCCCTCGACGCCGCAGTTGGTCCAGCGCACGACGGGGTCGCCCAGAAGGCGCTCGACGTGTTTGCCGACAAGTCCTTCGTCGATGGTCTGAAAGGGTCGGGCGTTCGCGGCGTCGTTTCGGAGGAGCGCGACGGTCCCGTTGCGATCGATCGTGACGGCACGCTGCTCGTGGCGATTGATCCGCTCGACGGCTCCTCGAACATCGACGCCAACGTCACCATCGGGACCGTCTTTTCGGTGCTCGACGCGTCGGCGGACGAAGTTGAAGGAGTGCAATTCCTGCAGCGTGGCCTCCGTCAGAAGGCCGCCGGTCTTGTGGTCTACGGGCCGCATGTCGCCTTCGTCTTCACCACTGGGGCAGGCGTCCACATTGCGACGCTCGATCCGGAGACAAGCGAATATCGAGTTTCGGACGGCGTCGCCAGGATTCCGGCGGAGTCGAACGAATTTGCGATCAACGCAGCAAACTCCCGCCATTGGCCCGAGCCGGTGCAGCGCTATATCGAGGATCTTCTCGAGGGCGACGAAGGGCCGCGCAGGCGCAACTTCAACACGCGCTGGATCGGCTCGATGGTCGCCGACGTCTACCGGATTCTGATCCGTGGCGGCGTCTATCTCTACCCCGAAGATTCGCGCCCGGGCTACGAGCGAGGACGCCTGAGGCTGCTCTATGAAGCCAACCCGGTTGCGTTCCTGATCGAGCAAGCCGGTGGCGCAGCGATTGACGGATTTCAGCGCATTCTGGAGATCGAGCCGAGGGCGCTCCACGGTCGAACGCCGCTGATCTTCGGCTCGAAAAGTAAGGTCGAGCGGATCGCCCGCTACTATCGCGAAGACAGCCTCTCGGCGAACGATTCACCCCTATTCGCCAAGCGCGGCCTCCTGCGCCGGTGAGCTTCGAATTTCGGAACGCGGCAAGATGTCGATCAAGCATCCCATCATCGCGATCACCGGCTCCTCGGGGGCGGGCACGACGTCGGTCAAGCGGACCTTCGAGCAGATCTTCCGTCGAGAGAAGATCAACCAAGTCTATATCGAAGGGGACGCCTTCCATCGCTGGAACCGCCTCGAGATGCGGGAAAAGATGAAGGAAGCCGCCGCCAAGGGAGACAATCACTATAGTCACTTCGGCGAAGACGCCAATCTGTTCGAAGAACTCGAGAAGACATTCGCCGCCTATTCAGAGAACGGCGGCGGGCGCACACGCACCTACATCCACGACGCGGCGGAAGCCGAGCAGCACAAATGCCTGCCCGGAACGTTCACGCCCTGGACGGAATTCGAACCGGGCTCGGACCTGCTCTTCTACGAAGGCCTGCACGGCGCCGTCGTAACCGACACGGTCAACGTCGCCCAATATGCCGACCTGAAGATCGGCGTCGTTCCGGTCATCAATCTGGAGTGGATCCAGAAGATGCACCGCGATCGCGACTCGCGCGGCTACACCACAGAAGCGATTACCGACACGGTGCTGCGCCGCATGCCCGACTACATCAAGTTCATCTGCCCCCAGTTCACACATACGGACATCAATTTCCAGCGCGTGCCAATGGTCGATACGTCGAATCCCTTTATCGCGCGATGGATACCCGACGCCTGACGAGTTGATGGTTGTGATCCGTTTCCGGGATCCTCACGGCATCGACTTCCCGTATCTGCTGTCGATGATTCACAACAGCTTTATGAGCCGGGCGAATTCGATCGTGATCCCGGGAGGGAAGCTCGACATCGCGATGCAACTCATCATGACGCCGATGATCCTGAAGCTGGTGGAGCGCCGCCGACGCGCGATTCATGCTTAAGGCGTCAGCGCAGGTCGCCTGCGCCTGACCGGATTTGAACGCTTACCGACGCTCGAAGACGAGGAGAAAAGCAATGAACGTTCAACCTTCGCAAACAGTCACAGGCAAGGATCGCTACAAGTCCGGCGTGATGGCATACCGCAAGATGGGCTATTGGGAGCCCGACTACGTTCCCAAAGACACCGACATCATCGCGTGCTTCCGGGTGACGCCGCAGGAAGGCGTCGATCCGATCGAAGCCGCGGCGGCGGTCGCAGGCGAATCCTCGACCGCGACCTGGACGGTGGTGTGGACCGACAGGCTGACCGCGGCCGAGAAGTATCGCGGGAAGTGTTTCCGGGTCGATCCGGCGCCGGGGTCCGAAGGGCAGTATTTCGCCTATATCGCCTACGATCTCGATCTGTTCGAGCCGGGCTCGATCGCCAACATGTCGGCCTCGATCATTGGCAACGTGTTCGGCTTCAAGCCGCTCAAGGCGCTGCGGCTGGAGGACATGCGTTTTCCCATCGCTTATGTGAAGACCTTTCAGGGTCCGGCGACTGGCATCGTTGTCGAGCGTGAGCGGCTCGACAAGTTCGGCCGGCCCCTGCTCGGAGCGACCGTCAAGCCGAAGCTCGGCCTTTCCGGCCGCAACTATGGGCGCGTTGTCTACGAAGCGCTGAAGGGCGGCCTCGATTTCACAAAGGATGACGAGAATATCAATTCGCAACCGTTCATGCATTGGCGCGACCGTTATCTCTATGTGATGGAGGCGGTGAATAAGGCCCAGGCGGCGACAGGCGAGGTCAAAGGTTCATACCTCAACGTCACTGCCGGCACGATGGAGGACATGTACGAGCGCGCCGAATTCGCCAAGGAGCTCGGCTCCGTCATCGTGATGATCGACCTCGTCATCGGCTACACGGCGATCCAGTCGATGGCGAAGTGGGCGCGCAGGAACGACATGATCCTGCACCTGCACCGCGCCGGCCATGCGACCTACACTCGCCAAAGGATCCACGGCGTTTCGTTTCGCGTGATCGCGAAATGGATGCGGCTCGCCGGTGTCGACCACATCCACGCTGGCACGGTGGTCGGTAAGCTCGAGGGCGATCCCGCCACGACCCGGGGCTACTACGACATCTGCCGGGAGGAGTTCAATCCGACGCAGCTCGAGCACGGCGTCTTCTTCGACCAGCACTGGGCTTCGTTAAACAAGCTGATGCCGGTCGCCTCGGGCGGCATTCACGCCGGTCAGATGCACCAGCTTCTCCATCTGTTGGGCGATGACGTGGTGCTGCAGTTCGGCGGCGGCACGATCGGTCATCCGGGGGGAATACAGGCTGGCGCAACCGCCAACCGCGTGGCTCTCGAAGCGATGGTCTTCGCCCGCAACGCAGGCCGCGACTATGTCAACGACGGCCCGACGATCCTCGCGGACGCCGCCAAGACCTGCACGCCGCTTCGCCAGGCGCTCGACGTCTGGGGCGACGTGACCTTCAACTATGCTTCGACCGATCAGCCCGACTTCGTGCCGTCGCTGACGGTGGCGTGATCGTGATCCGGCGAGTGCAATCCTCTTTATCGCCTGGTTCGGCTCCGGACAAAGTTCGCTCGTCGGCCGTCACAAACTCAAGGAGATTTTTCGATGCGCATCACACAAGGCTGCTTCTCGTTTCTGCCTGATCTCACCGACGATCAGATTCTCATCCAGATCCAATATTGCCTCGAAAAAGGCTGGGCCGTGAATCTCGAGTTCACCGACGACCCGCATCCCCGCAACACATACTGGGAGATGTGGGGCCTGCCGATGTTCGACCTGCATGATGCGAAGGGCGTACTTTTGGAGCTGCATGCCTGCCGCAAGATTTACGGCGACCAATACATCCGCCTGTCTGCCTTTGATTCCACCCACGGGTGGGAATCAGTGCGCATATCCTTCATCGTCAACCGGCCGAAGTACGAGGAGGGCTTCCGCCTCGATCGATCGGAAGCCCAAAGCCGCGTCATGCGCTATACGACAAGGCCTTACGCGACCGACCGGCCGGAAGGAAAGCGCTACACATGAACGAGGGCGTCCCCGCCGCCCCGGTCAAGACCAACCTGGCGGAAGAGTTCGCTCAATCGGGCGTCGGTCCAGTGCTTCAGCAACTCGATGACGAACTCGTGGGACTCGCGCCGGTCAAGGAGCGCATCCGCGAGATCGCGGCGCTCCTGCTGGTCGATCGCGTGCGGTCGAAATTCGGGCTCGCCTCTCAGGCGCCGACCTTGCACATGAGCTTCACCGGCAATCCCGGCACCGGCAAGACGACGGTCGCTATGCGCATGTCCGAGATCCTCCACCGGTTGGGCTATGTGCGCCGCGGACATCTGGTTGCGGTGACGCGTGACGACCTTGTGGGGCAATATATCGGCCACACAGCCCCAAAAACGAAAGAGGTGCTCAAGAAGGCGATGGGCGGTGTGTTGTTCATCGACGAGGCCTACTACCTCTATCGTCAGGAGAACGAACGCGATTACGGGCAGGAATTGATCGAGATTCTGCTGCAGATCATGGAGAACAACCGCGACGATCTCGTGGTGATCCTCGCCGGCTACGCCGACAAGATGGACCGTTTCTTTCATTCCAATCCGGGCTTCCGCTCGCGCGTCGCCCATCACATCGATTTTCCCGACTACGACGATTCCGATCTCCTGGCTATCGGAGCAAACATGCTCGCTTCCCTCAACTACAAGCTAAGCCCCGATGCGAAGCTTGCGCTCGGCGAATATATTTCGCGGCGCCGCACGCAGCCGCTGTTCGCCAACGCGCGTTCGATCCGCAACGCATTGGACCGCGCGCGCCTGCGCCAGGCCAATCGTCTCTTCGCGGAGGGCGACCGCGAATTGACTCTCGACGCGCTGACAACCCTCGAGGCCGAAGACATTCGCCGGAGCAGGGTGTTTCAGCAACCGGAGAGCAGCGAGCTGTAAACGCGGTCAAATCGCACAGGCAACCGAAATTCAACCTTTGCCGCTGGGTTCGTCGAGCGCCAATACATGAAAGCTGTCGTTTTCGACCTTGATGGCACTTTGATCGACAGTGCGCCGGACTTGCATGCGGCGGCAAATCGCATGCTCGACGATCTTCGCCGACCGGCATTGACGCTCAAGATCGTTGCTGGTTTCGTCGGCAATGGCGTTCCTTCGCTGGTCGCGCGGTGCCTTACGGCGACTGGTGGCCCAGCGGAGGATTTCGAACATGCCGTTTCCAGATTTCGCGAACACTATGCCCGGGCGCCAGCTCATCTGACCCGGCCGTATGCCGGCGTCGACATGATGCTTCGGCGGCTCACCAAATTGGGGTTTGCGCTCGGCGTATGCACGAACAAGCCCTACGAGCTTGCCGTCACGATTTTAGAAGTACTGGGGATCATGCGGTTTATCGGCGCTGTCGTCGGGGGTGATACGTTGCCGAAGCTAAAACCCGACCCTGCTCCGCTTTTGCTCTGTCTCGATCGGCTCGGAGTTTCGCCCATGTCCACACTATATGTTGGCGACAGCGAGATCGACGCCGAAACGGCCTTTCGCGCGAAAGTACCCTTCGCGCTGTACTCCGGCGGATATCTCAGGGGGTCCGTCGCCGCATTCGAGCCGCTTTACGTGTTCGATCATTTCGAAGATCTCTCGAGCTACCTGCTGCAAAGGGGTGAAGGGCGATGAGGACCTCAGTCATCGTCTTCGATGGTGACACTGTCCGAGACGGAAGAGACGATCACCCTTTTGACGCCGAGTTTTGGGCGGCCTCATCCCGCCGATAGAGGCGAGTATCGCCGGCGAGACGGTCACCCTGGCCAAAGCTCAGGACGCGCGAAAGAATGGTGTCGCGTTCATCCACCAGGAGCTCAACCTCTGCGCCAATCTGGACGTGGCGCACAACATCTTTTTGGGCCGCGAGCCGCGTCGGCGCGGGCTCAAGGATGCAGGCGAAATGGTCCGGCGCAGCGCCGAATTGCTCAAGGCCCTGGGAACGGACCTGGATCCGCGCCTGCCCGTGTCGAGGCTGTCCACCGCCCAACAGCAACTGGTGGAGATCGCCAAGGCGATGTCCTTCAAGTCGCGGGTCGTCATCATGGACGAACCCACAGCCAGCCTCACCAAACGGGAGATCGACATGCTGTTCGGTCTGATCCGGCGGATGCGGGCGGACGGCATGGGCATCGTGTACATATCCCACCGTTTCGAGGAGATCCTCGCCATCGGCGATCGCTTCACAGTGCTCCGCGACGGTCGCCGAGTCGGCTCCCTGCCGATCCAGGAATTCAAGCGGGATTTGGTGATCTGGATGATGGCCGGGCGGTCCGTCGACGAAATGTATCCGCGGGCCCATATGGTCCGTCCGGAGCCAGTGCTGGAGGTGCGCGGCCTTCGCCTCTCCCCCCACACGCCGCCCATCGATCTTGTCGTGCGACGGGGCGAAGTGGTGGGCCTCGGTGGCCTCGTGGGGAGCGGCCGCACGGAACTGGCGAAATCCGTGTTCGGAGTACGCCGCTTTCACGGCGGCGAGGTGCGCTACCTTGGCGCGAAGATCGACGGCTGGGGACCGGCGCGGTTGATCAGGGCAGGCATGGCTTACCTCTCCGAGGACCGAAAGACCGAAGGGCTCATCCCGCGCATGTCGATCCGCGAGAACATCACGCTCGCCTCTCTGCGTTCTGTTTCCACGCTTGGCTTCCTGTCGAAGCCCAAAGAGGAGCGGCAAGCGGCTGCCCTGATCAAACAACTCAACATCGTTGCGCGCTCCAGCGAGCAGCTGGTGGCCACCTTGAGCGGCGGCAATCAGCAGAAATGTGTGCTCGGTAAGTGGCTAAGCGCCGCGCCGAGATTGCTCATGCTTGACGAGCCCACCCGGGGCATCGACGTTGGCGCCAAGGCCCAGATCCACAATCTGATCGATCGGATCGCAGACAGTGGGGTCGCCATCCTCATGATCAGTAGCGAGTTGCCGGAACTCATCGGCCTCAGCGATCGCGTCTATGTCATGCGCGAGGGCGGGGTGATGGCGGCGGGACCGAACCTGACCCAAGAGCGGGTGGTGGCCTCTATGGTCTAACCCACGGCCATGGCGACAGCATTTTGATATGACGCCGTGAAAAATTGGAAGCGACTGAGCCAAGCGATCGAGTTGACTCTATCACCAAAGAGCCTCCCGATGGTATCGAGCGTTAGCCTAGCAAGCTCAGCTCGATCGCATCCGGTGAAAGATCGTATCCAAGCCGCCTCGCAGCGGCCGCAATGTGGGCGCGCATCGTCAGTGCCGCGGCGCGCGCGTCCCGCCGCATCACCGCATCGTAGATCGCCAAATGCTCGGCGACGTTTGTGGAGACCAGATCGCCTGAAGGATCAAACCGGTTTTGCCTCATGAACATGATGCTCTGGCGCATCTGGCCGGCAAGGAAGCCAACGACCATCGCAATATATGGGTTACCGCTTGCCGCAGCGACGCATCCGTGAAAGTCGAGGTCGGCGGTCACGCCTTCATCAGGCCACGCGGCGGCGTTCCTCATTCTCTCGAAGGCTTCGGTGACACGAGCGCGATGCTCGTCGTCGGCTCTTAGCGCCGCAAGGGCCGCTCCCTTGATTTCAAGGATCGCGCGCATTTCAAAGACGTTGCGGAAGACAACGCGATCGCTGGTCAGATCAGCGTCGATGCGCAACGTGGCGGTTTCTTTTGGGCTCACGACGAATGTGCCTGCCCCCTGCCTCGACCGCACGACGCCGTCAGAACGAAGGCCCGCAATCGCTTCCCGCACGACGCTCCGGCTGACGCCAAAACGCGCGGACAACACCATCTCTGTCGGAATGCGGTCGCCTTCGCGGAGCCGCCCGGCGGCGATCTCAGCCGTAATCCCAGCCGCCACTCGCGAGGGTGATTGCGGTGCTCGCATGAACGTCGAAATATTCCGTCCCGACGCTTTACCGTTCAAAATTTTCCCGTCGTTTTCAGCGCGGCTACAGCACACTCGCAGGAGGCAAGGGTCTTCCTTCACCCAGCAGACCGCCCGCTCTCCAGGCGGCAGAAAATTGGTTGTCAGACAACCTCTACGTTGATATGAGTTGAGTATCAAGTTGTCAGACAACCGAGACGGTTTCGGACAATTCACTGATCCGGGCTCGGCGGGCGGCGGCGGCGTTCGAAGTCGCAACCTCTTCCCATCGTGGTCCGAAAAAAGCGGGCAGCCTCTCAGAGGGTCCGCGGCAAAAGGGAGGACCTCATGCAGATCAACAGACGTCAGTTTTCGGCCACGCTAGCCGCGGCCGCCGCTTCCGTAACGATGCCAGGCCTGCCCCGAGCCGAAGGCGGCAAGACGATCGCGCTCATGTTCGACGCCTTTGATTCCGACTTCTGGATCACCGGCAACAACATCCTGAAGTCGAAAGCAAAGGAAAACGGCTGGACGACACTCGAGACGATCTCCAATCGCGACCAGAATAAGCAGAATGATCAAGTGAAAGCGATGGTCGAACGCAAGGTCGATGGGATCGTATTCATTCCGACCGACAACAACGCCGCCATCCCAGCCATCAGAACCGCTAACGCGGCAAACATTCCGATCATTTTTTTCAACCGGCCGCCGGCGCCGAACGACAACAAGTACGTCGCCATCCAGGCCGACAACCGAAAGATCATGCAGATGACTGTGTCGACGCTCGTCGACATCGCCAAGAAGCAAGGCGGCAAGTACAAGGCCGTGCTCCTCATGGGTGATCTTGGCGACAACAATGCGGTTCAACGACGCGACGGCGCGCTGGATATCCTCGACGCGAACAAGGACCTGGTCGAAGTCGTGTCGCGGGTCGCAACCGAATGGAACGCCGACAAGGCCTTTGCGGGCCTGACCAACGCGATTCAGGCGAATCCGGACGTCAACCTGCTGATCTCGCCGTCCGACTCGCAGGACAAGATCATCGAGCAGGTGCTCAAGACAGCCGGCAAGTGGCACAAGACCGGTGAGGACGGCCATGTGCTGTTTGCCGGTTTCGACGGCGATCAGAACGGATACAAATTGCTTAGTGACAAATACATGGACGTGAACGGCGTGCAGAACCTCTTCTTCGAGGTCGACCTCGCCTACGGCGCCTTCAAGGATATCTGGGCCGGAAAGACCGTGGACAAGATGCTGGTCGATCCCGGTTTCGCGATCAGTCAAGCGACGCTTGATGGCAAGCGCGACGACATGTGGGGCTATCACGTGTGGAAAGAGAAGAACAAATAGCCGTCTGATTCCAAGACTGGCGAGCGCAGGGTTTCCGATGGCGGAAACGAGCCGGGTCTTGTCCTCTGCGCCGGGCGGCGCTCGCTCTCGCCCGGCGCGGGCCTTTCGTTGGCTTCTCCTTTCGGACTATCTCGTTCTTGCGCTGACGCTCGTCTATGTCGCCGTTCTCTCATTCTTTGTGCCGGAGATCTTGAGTCCCACCAACCTCCGAGACATTTTTTTGCAAGTCCTGCCGCTGTTCATCGCAGCTTTGGGTCTCATGATGGTTCTGATGGTGGCCCAGATCGATCTGTCGGCCACGTCGATCATGGCCATGGGTTGCGTGGTCGGCGCTTCCATCATGACGAGCGAGGGCGGCTATCTTGCGGGGCAGCCATGGGCTCCCGCCGCCGCTGTCCTGGCGATCGTCGTTGTCGGGGTCCTGATCGGCGTCATAAACGGCATCTGCACAATCGTGTTCGACATGCCGTCCTTTCTCGTCACGCTAACGACGATGATGTTTTTCAGCGGCGCGGCGATTTGGTACACAGCCGCTCATACAAGCTCTGGATCGAGCATCGGCAGCCTGCCGCCCGCGTTCCTCGAGATCGGCTATGGCGGCGTGGCTGGCGTACCATACGCAGCGATGATCACGGTCGTGCTTGCGATCGTGGTCCATCTCCTTCTCACACGCACCGTTTTCGGCCGTTGGGTGACGGCGGTCGGCCTCAATCCGAAGGCCGCGGCTATTTCCGGCGTGCCTGTGCAAACCGTGGTGATCGGCTGCTTTGCGATATCCGGCCTGTTCGCGGCTTTTGCGGCGATCATCTACACGGCGCGCCTTGAAGCAGGGACACCGATCCTCGGTCAGCGGATCCTCCTCGACGTGATCGGCGCCGCTGTGATTGGCGGTGTCAGTTTATTCGGCGGCAAGGGGACCGTCATCGGCGTCCTGCTCGGCGTGCTGTTTCTCAGTGCGGTCGACAACGGACTGCAGCTTCTCGGTCTGTCGTTGTCCTCGGTTTACGCAATCAAAGGCGGCGTTATTCTGGTGGCGGCAGTGACTGACGCGATCCGCCATACGCTGATGGCTCGCGGCTAGCGATGTCCGAGCTGCTTCTCAAGATCAGCGGGCTCAACAAAAGCTTCTTTGGCGTCCCGGTGCTGCACGACATCGGATTCGAACTGACCCGCGGGGCCGTCCTCGGACTCGTCGGCGAGAACGGCTCTGGCAAATCGACGACGATGAATATCCTGGGCGGCGTGCTGACCAAAGACAGCGGCCGCATCGAACTTGCGGGGGAAGACGTCGCCCCGTCCAATTCGCGCGATGCGCTCGCCCTCGGGATCGCCTTCATTCACCAAGAGCTAAGTCTCTTTCCGAACCTCAGTGTCGAGGAGAACATTTTTCTAGATCATTTCCCAAGAAGGATGAAGGGTCTCCCATTCATCCACCGGCGCACCCTTCGAGAACAGGCCAAGAAGGCGCTCGATCTCGTCGACCTTCAGGTTTCACCAGCCACGCCGGTCATGCGGCTTCCGCAGGGCGAACGTCAGCTGGTCGAAATCGCCAAAGCGCTGACTCGACAGGCTCGTCTTATCATCTTTGACGAACCGACGACATCGCTGACGGCGCGCGAGACAGACCGGTTGTTCGAGATTATCGGTCGGCTGCGCGAGCAGGGCATCTCGATTATTTACATCAGCCATATCCTCGGCGATGTCCTGCGTCTTTGTGACGACATCGTCGTGTTGCGCGACGGGCGAGTGGTCGGCGAGGGGTCGCGTGCCGACTTCACGATTGAGCGTCTGGTGACGTTGATGGTCGGCCGGACGATCGATCGGCTCTTTCCTGAGCGCGAACCTGCCCCACCGCCAAACAACGCAGGTTTGTCTGTGCGCAACGTCTCGCAACCCGGCGTCGTCAAGGATGTGTCGTTCGACCTGAGGCTCGGCGAGGTGCTCGGGGTGTCGGGCCTGATGGGGTCAGGCCGTTCCGAGCTGGCGCGGATCTTGTTCGGACTCGACCCCTATTCAGAGGGCAAGATCCGCATTGGGGAGCGCACTCTTCCGCCGCTCGCTCCTCGCGCGGCCATGGACATGGGTCTCGCCTTCCTGACCGAGGACCGGCGCGGCGAGGGGCTGATGATGGAAGCTTCCATCACTGACAACATCGTCCTGCCGTCGCTGGTCGAGAAATCGAACGGCTTTATGCACTGGCTGAAACCCGCGGCGCTTGGCGTTGCGGCGCGCGAGGTCGCGGAGCGCGTCCGGGTCAACACCAAGGCAATCGACCGGACGGCCGTGCGGACCTTGTCGGGCGGCAATCAGCAAAAAGTAGTGATCGCGAAATGGCTGCTCCGCGCTCCGACTATCTTCATCCTCGACGAGCCGACGCGGGGCATCGACGTCGGAGCAAAATATGAAGTCTACAAAATCATAAATCAAATGGTCGCCGCAGGCGCGGCGATCCTCTTCATTTCCTCTGAGATTGAGGAGCTGATCGGCATGGCCGACCGCATCATGGTCATGGGCCGCGGCGAGGCGCGTGGCTTCTTCGAGCGGTCGCACTTCGATCGCGAAGCGATCATGAAAGCGGCGTTATGGGATTGAGGAAGGTGCTTTGAGCCGGTTGGACGCCCGCACTCTGGTCTTGATCCTGCTGCGTTTCGCGCCGCTGATACTGTTCGCAGTCTTGTGCCTGGCCTTCGGCGTGCTTTCCGAGCGCTTCCTCTCGCTCGCCAATTTCCGCAACATCCTCACACAATCGACCCATGTCGCGGTGATGGCGATCGGCATGACTTTCGTACTGCTCGTGCGTGGCGTCGACTTGTCCGTCGGTTCGGTGATGTATCTCGTCGCCGTCGTGATGGGGCTATATCTGTCGGACGTCTCGCTCTTCGTCTCGATCCCAGCCATCATGGTGATCGGCGCGGCTTTCGGCGCGATCAATGCCTGCTTCATCACAGGCCTGCGCATCGCGCCCTTCATTGTCACGCTCGCGACTTTGTTCATTGGCCGCGGGTTCGCTCTCTATCTTTCCGAGACCAAGATGGTTTTCCAGAGCGACACCATCCAGGCGCTTGGGCGCGCTTCGTTTTTCGGCGTGCCGTGGGCGATCTGGATCGCCATCGTTGTTGCAGCGGTCGCGTGGATTACACTCACGCAGACGCCCTATGGGCGCCAAATCTACGCGGTCGGAGCCGACCCGGACTCTGCGGGGAAGGCGGGAATTCGCGTCCAGGCGATTACCTTCTCCGTCTTTTGCATTTGCAGTGTCTGCGCCGCCATCGGCGCGTTGATCTCGGCTTCGCAGGTCGGGGCGGCGTCGGCGACCTTCGGCTATCAGGAAGAGTTTCCAGTCATTGCCGCAGCCGTTCTTGGCGGCACCAGCCTCTTTGGCGGCCGGGGCGGCGTGTTCGGCAGCATATTTGGCGCTGTGCTGGTGCAGACGACCTCGAACGGGCTCGTCATGCTGAACGCAAATCCGTATCTGTATCCGCTGGTCAACAGTGTGATCATCTTCATCGCCGCGTGGGTCGATGGTCGACGCCGGCTCATGACCGAACGCATCGAGCAGCGGAAGATCCGTGTCGAAGCCTAAAGACACTAAGGGAAACTGATCGAATTATGAGCGAACATCAATTTACCGCGAAGGATCTCGAGGCCTTGAAGGCATGGGATACACCAACGATCTGCAACGGGCTTGAGATCGTCGCGCCCGAGCGGCGTGCGATCGGCTTCACGGTCGAGCCAATGGTCGTCGTCGACCGGAAATTTCCCCCGATCGTGGGGCTTGCCCGCACCGGGCTCATCCGCGCCAAGGAGCCGCCGCGCGGTCCGATCCCGCCGCGCGAGGACTGGTATGAATATGTAGCCGCCGACGGCCTGCCTACGATCGCTGTGATCCAGGACGTCGACGATCGCCCTGGGTTCGGGGCGTTCTGGGGTGAGGTGCAGACGACCGTGCACGCAGGCCTCGGCGTCGCGGGCTGCGTCACCAACGGCTCGTTCCGCGACATCGACATGCTTGCGCCAGGCTTTCAGATCGTGGGCGGCCGGATCGGGCCGAGCCACGCCCACGTTCACATGCTTCAGATGAACTGCGAGGTGAATATTTTCGGAATGCTTGTCCGCAACGATGATGTCGTGCATGCCGACGTTCACGGCGCCGTGATCATTCCGGCTGAGGCGGTGCGCGCGCTGCCGAAAGCGATTGATCTCATAGCAAGGCGGGAGAAGGTGATCCTCGACCGTGCCCGCAGCGCCGGCTTCAACAGCGCGGCTATGCGCGAGGCGCTTCGCGCCTCGGGCGAAATCCACTAGCGACGGCGGGGAGGATCGCGTGGACGCTGCGCCACTTCGTGTTGGCCTGATCGGCTGCGGCTTCTTTGCCGAAAATCATCTTGCGGCGTGGTCGAGCATGGACGACGTCGTTCTCGCGTCGGTCTGTGACATCGACCTCGAAAAGGCGCGTTCCGCCGCTGAGCGCCACAAAGCCGGCGCTTATTACGGCGACGCGGCCGAGATGCTGGCGCGCGAACGTCTGGACTTCGTTGACATCGCGACGACGATGGAATCGCATGCTAGTCTTGTTGGGCTCGCCGCGAGCCGCAAGGTTCCGACCATTGTGCAGAAACCGCTTGCGCCAACCTTCGAGGATTGCGTCGCGATCGTCGAGGGAACGCGCGCCGCCGGCATTCCCTTCATGGTGCATGAGAACACGCGCTTTCTGAAGCCGGTACGAAAGATTCGCGAGATCATCGATTCCGGCGCGATTGGCAAGCCAACCTGGGCGCGGGTCTCGTTCCGCACCGGGCACAACATCTACGGCAAGCAGCCTTATCTAGCCAAGGTGGAGAACTTCGTCATTCTCGACCTTGGCGTTCATATGCTCGACGTCGCTCGCTTTCTCATGGGCGAGGCATCGCGTCTCTATTGCCAGACGCAAAGCATCAAGCCTGGCATTCGCGGCGAGGACATGGCGACGATCCTGCTGCAGCATGAGAGCGGCGCGACGAGCCTCGTCGAGGCCAGCTATGCAAGCCCCATTCACCCCGACCCGTTCCCCCAGCTTCGCGTGCAGGTGGAGGGGACGGCGGGCAGTTTACGCCTCGACCCTGGCTACCAACTCAGTGTCTTCTCGAACAGCGCGACGTCGGAAATCGATGTCTCGCCGACGATGTTGCCGTGGTCGACGCCGCCCTGGCACGGCTCCCAGGAGAGCGTGCTACGAGTTCAGGAACATTGGGTGCGTTGCTTCCGACAAAAGCGCGAGCCCGAAACCTCGGGCGCGGACAGCTTGAATACATATGGCCTGGTTTTCGGCGCCTATGAGTCCGCGCGTACAGGCAAAGCCGTCGACCTGATCAACCGCCCGGCACCTCGAGGCATGAGCGGATGAGCGAGACAGCGGCAAAGATTGGCCTGGGCGCCGACCTCTTCGACACCGCCGGGCGGCCGATGTTCGGATCGGCCCCACTCTCGCTTTTTTCCGAGGCGGGGCTCGCGTGGTCAGTGGTCCCGGTCAAGGGCGGCCAGCTCCCCCCGGAAGCCTTCACTGACTACGAGGCGTTGCTTATCGGGGGCGCCAGGGTGTTGGAGGCTGAGCTTAAGAGCGATAGCGGTCGGCTGCGAGTGATTGCGCGCAACGGCGTTGGCTACGACGCGATCGACACCGAGGCGCTCAACAAGCGCGGCATTCTGCTCACCAATACGCCGATCCCGGTGAGGCACGCGGTCGCCTCCACGGCCGTCGCGTTCATCCTGGCGCTGAGCCTGCGCATGCCCGTCAAATCGCGGCTCGCTCGCGAGGGCCGCTGGCGTGAGCGCGCGAATTATCCCGGCGTCGGCCTGCCGGATCGGACGCTCGGAATTGTAGGTCTTGGCGGGATTGGGCGCGAGTTCGCTCGCCTCATGCAGCCCTACCGCATGACAATCTTGGCAGCGGACCCGCATGTCACGTCAGTCGCTGCAGCCGACGTGGGCGTCGAACTCTGCAGCCTCGAAGAGCTGATGACTTGCTCGGACTTTGTCGTTGTCGCGTGCCTGCTCAACAATGAGACGCGGCATTTGCTGAATGGCCCTCGTCTCGCACTGATGAAGCCGACCGCTTACCTAATCAATGTCGCCCGCGGACCGATCGTCGACGAGGAGGCGCTGATCGCCGCGCTTCATGAAGAACGGATCGCCGGAGCTGGTCTCGACGTTTTCGAGCAGGAACCGCCCGACCCCGCCAACCCTCTTTTCGCGATGGACAGTGTCATATCCACCGCCCACTGCCTCTGCTGGACCGATTCTTTCGTCGACGCCGTCGCCCGGGATGCAATCACCGGCATCGTCAACGTCGTCCGGGGCCACTTGCCCGATTTCATCGTCAACGTCGAGGCGAAGACTCATCCGCGCGTTCGAGCGTGGAGCAGCGTAGTGTAATTTGGTTTCCGACGTTGCGCCGAACAGGCAATACCGCCTAGCGCAACCCTTATTGCACACATCCTGCAACGAAGCGCACTACCGGTTCGTTCAGAAAGCCAAATCTCTGCATGCTCCGCAGCGTACTTCCCGTAACGCGGGGCTGATGCAGGTAAGGGGATTCGAACCGTGGACCTTTGAATCTAAAGTCCGCCTCGTTGTCCGCGAGAAAGATTGCAACGCGCGGTGCTTCCTCCCCATGCTCGCTAGGCGAGCGCACCCTCGCCCTTAGCGGATGGTGAAGACGGGATCGCCCAGCACGGCGAAATCAGGCTCGATCCCGAGACCGGGACGGTCGGAAGTGGTCATAAAGCCTTCGACCCGCTTCGGCGCGCCGGCGGCGATGTCGAGTGTGCCGTAGCTGTTGAAATCGGTCGCCGAAAAGCAGAATTCCTCCGGGGTCGAGCGCGCGAGATGGGCGATCGTTGCGGTAACGATGTCGCCGCCCCAAGTGTCTTCGATCGTCATGGGTGTGCCCGAGGCGACGCAAAGGTCCCGCATCAGCCGCGCCTTGGTGAGGCCGCCGACCTTGCTGATCTTGAGATTGACGATGTCCATGGCGTCGTCGGCCAGCGCGCGGATGAGCGTTCCGACCCCGTCGATGACCTCGTCGAGCACAAAGGGACGCGAAGTCCGCCGGCGCACCGAAAGACATTCTTCATAGGTCGGGCAGGGCTGCTCGATGTAGACGTCGACATCGGCGACGCTGGCCGCGATGCGCGCGGCCTCGGCGCGTGTCCATCCGGTATTGGCGTCGGCGACGAGAATGTCGCCGCGCCCCAGAACGGCGCGGGTTTCGCGGATGCGCTCAATATCCTGATCGGCGTCGCCACCGACCTTGAGCTGAAACTTCGTGTAGCCTTCCGCCTTGTAGCCGGCAATCTTGCGCGCCATTGCCTCTGGCGCCTCCTGCGAGATCGCACGATAAAGCGCGATCCGTTCCTGCGCCGCCCCACCGAGCAACTTGTGCACGGCAAGGCCGGACGCTTTGCCGAGAATGTCCCAGCACGCGATGTCGATCGGCGCCTTCACATAGGGATGACCGCGCAGGACCGAATCCATGTGGTGATTGAGCACTCCGAGGTCGGTCGGGTCGAGGCCGATCATCTTCGGGCCGATTTCCTCGAGACCGGCGCGCACCCCGCGTGCGTAGGCCGGAAGATAGGCTGATCCAAGCGGGCAGCATTCGGCGTAGCCCACCAGGCCGACGTCAGTCTCCACCGCGACGACAGTCGAATCGAACACCTCGACAAAATTCCCGTTCGACCAGTTGTAGCGCCCCTCCTTGAGAGGCAGGCCGACTTTCCAAACCTTGATCGCCGTAATCTTCATGGATTCCTCTTAAGCCTCGGGTGTAGGCGGCGGCGCTTTCAGCGCGCGTCTCAGCGCACAGACTTCAGGAACGCAATTGTCTCCGCCTTCCGCGGATTGCCGATGACATCTTCAGGCGGCCCAATCTCATGAATGAGTCCCTGATGGACGAAGGCGACGCGATGCGAAACGTCGCGGGCGAAGCGGATTTCGTGCGTGACCACGACCATCGTCATTCCCTCCGACGACAGCATCCGCATCGTGTCAAGCACCTCGCCGACCAGTTGCGGATCAAGCGCCGAAGTCACCTCGTCGAACAGCATATAGTCGGGCGACATCGCGAGCGCGCGCGCGATCGCCATCCGCTGCTGCTGGCCGCCGGAGAGCTTCGAGGAATAGGCGGTGAGCTTATCCCGGAGACCAACATGGTTAAGCTTCTCCACGGCGAGCGCCTCGGCTTCAGCGCGACTCTTGCCGAGAACCTTGCGCGGCGCGAGCATCACGTTTTCAAGTACGGTGAGGTGCGGAAAGGCGTTCCATTGCTGAAAGACAATGCCGATCTTGCGCCGGAGCTGATTGAGATTTGTGCCCCGCGCATGAACATCCGTGCCATCCACGAGAACCCGGCCGGAGTTGATCGGCTCGAGCCCATTCACGCACATCAGCAGTGTCGACTTGCCCGATCCTGAACCACCGATCACCGAGACGACTTCCCCGCGCGCAACTGTCAAGCTGACGCCCTTCAGCACCTCGAGGGCGCCGAAGGATTTGTGAACGTCTTCGATCTCGATCATCGGGAGGCGCCGATCACTGGTCTTGCCATCGTCGCTCTAGCCACGCGCCAGCGCGCCCGATTGGAAAGCTGATGGCGAAGTAGATCGCTCCCGCGATGGCGAGAACACGCAACGGTTCTTGAGTACGCGTGACGACAATCTGCGACGACCGCAGAAGCTCAATGACGCCGATCCACAAGACGAGTGAACTATCCTTCATCAGGCCGAGCGCCAGGCCGATCCAGCCTGGCAGCCCAACGCGCAGGGCGATGGGAAAAACGATCGCTGTGAGATCGCCCCACCAGCTGATGCCCAGCGAGCGCGCTGCGCGCCGCGTCGCCTGCGGCACGCCAAGTACGCCTGCTCGAACGATCTCCGTGCAATAGGCGGCGCCGTAAATGGCGAGCACGACACAGGCCAACGCGAAGGCGCTGATGTCGAGCCCGACCATCGGCGCGAAAGCGTTGGCGAGGATGATTTGAATGAGCAGCGGTATTGAACGAAAAACGTCGAGAAGCGCGCCGAGGGCTGCGCTCGGCCAGCCCGGAGCAGACGCGCGCAGGACGCCAAAGACCGTGCCGAGAATCGTGCCTCCCAGGACCGACCAGAACGTGAGCATCAACGTCACGCCCGCGCCGCGGAGCATGAAGAGGATGTCGTGCCAAGAAATGGTCGCGTTGAACATCGGCGTCTCAGTAGCGAAACAGCCGCCACGCCGCGAGCCGCGACGCGAGCATCAAGATTTTGGCGATCAGGTAGTAGAGAACAGCCGCGACGGTGAAGTATTCGAACGTGCGGTAGGTCAGCACGTTGAAGCGCTGCGTCACGCCGGCCAGGTCGGTGTCGAGGCCGACAGTGAGGCCGAGAGCCGTCATGAGGACGGAAAAGATCATCTGATTGGTGATCGGATAGTAGACGACGCGAAACAGTTGCGGAAGCACAACGAGACGAAAAGCCTCGGGGGCGGACATGCCAAGCGACCGGGCGGCCCGGGTCTGCGTCACAGGAATAGCGCGCAATCCGCCGCGAAACGTCTCCGCGAGGTAACTCGCATTGTTGAACGCAATGCCGGCCGTCAGCGCGGCGTAGCTATTGAGGTGCACACCAAAAGAGCCGAGCCCGAAATAGGCGAGATAGATCTGGAAGAGTCCGGGCGTATTACGCCCGAACTCGATCCAGGATAACGCGAAGCCGGAAGCCATCTTACCCCCGCTGGTCCGCGCGAGGGCGAGCGCAATACCGAAGACGATGCCGATCGCGGTCGCGAGAACGGCGATTTCGATCGTCACGAGGCATCCCCAGAGCATGTCCGGAAGCGCCTGGAAGACCGGCCGCCAGTGGAAGCTGTAGTTCACCATGGCCTTGCGGCCTGACTAGAGCGTACCGCTCACTCGTAGACGCCGGGAATGGTGAGGTCGGGCGGGGAGCCGGCCCCGACCCACTTCTTGTAGAGTTCTTGATAACGGCCGGTGCGCACCTGATGGCTGATGAAAAGGTTCAGGTAGTTGAGAACGCCCTGCTCGCCCCGCAGCGCGATGAGAGCGACGTAGTCTTTCTCGTAGGGCGCGTCGCCGGTGATTTCCAGATTGGGATACTTGCCCGACTGGACGATCGCCGAGGCTACAGTCGAGGTGACATCCGTCGCGTCGATCTGGCCCTGCGAGAGCGCAAGGAAAACGTCCGCTTGCGACTGGTAGGGATGGAACGAGCCCTTCGGGTCGTTCCATGCCTTCACGTCCTTCTCCAGGGCGATCGCCTCGTAAGTGCCTGCGGTCGAGCCTACCGGATGGCCCTTCTGCGACGCATAATTGGTGATGCCCGAGCCCTTGCGATTGAGAATATTGAACGTGAAGACGAAATACGGATTCGAGAAGCCGATGGTCTTGGCGCGCTCAAGCGTGTTGGAGGTCGAGGCTACGCCAACGTCGGCCTTGCCACTGAGAAGCGCTGGGATACGCTGGGGGAAGGGCGTCTCGACGATCTCGGCCTTTACGCCGAGCGCCTTTGCGAGATCGTTGCAGGTGTCGACGTCGAAGCCGATCGGATTGTTGTCGGCGTCACGGGAGCCCATGGGCGGGAAATCGAGAGTCACCGCGCAACGCAGCTTCCCGGAATTGATGATGTCGTCGAGCTTGTCGGCTTTCGCGAACCCGACTGCCGTAAACCCCAGAGCGACCACTAGACACAAAGTCTTCAACATTCCCGCCTCCTGGTTTCGGGACGCGATGCTTTAGCCGGCCGTCCCGGAAAACGCGTCAACGCCGACCCGCAAGACCATTGCAAGGTTGTATCCAGTCCACAACATGCTTTTTCCGCTCGGACTGCGCACGATTTCCACAACGCCTGTCGAGCGAGCCTCCTAGGCCGAATCCGGCCAAGTGTCGCCGACGCGGAAACCGAGCGGGAATGGGTCGGTCGGATCGAGCACGTATTGATGGAAGGCCGTGATCCAGCCCTTGCCCGTGATTGTGGGGAGAACCGCAGACTTGTCCCCCACCGTCGTGACGCCTCGGATGCGGCCGATGAACTCGGTGCCGATCAGGCTCTCGTGGACGAAAGTCTCGCCCTCGGCGAGCAGGCCGCGCGCGTGCAGCACCGCCATCCGCGCGCTGGTTCCCGTGCCGCAGGGCGAGCGGTCGTGCCGCCCCGGCGAGACGATGACAGTGTTGCGCGAGCGCTTGCCGTCGGGCGTCGTGTGCAGCGGCCCGGCGAACAGCGTCTGGTTGATGGTGTGGATATCCGGGTTCTCGGGATGGACGCAGGGGATCTGAACCGCTGCGGCCCGCTTGATCCGCTCGCCGACCTCGACAAGTTTCGCGGCTTCCGAATTGTTGAGCCTGAAGCCGAGGCTCTCTGCATCGACGAGGCAGTAGATCATTCCACCGTAGGCGACGTCCACCTTGATGCGCCCGAGCCCCGGCACGTCGACCTCTCCGTCCAGCACGAATACGAAACCCGGCACGTTGTCGAAGGTGACACTCACGCATTTGCCGTCGCGGCATTCCGCCGTCACTGGTATAAGGCCGGCCGGGGCCTCGAGCGTGAGCTTGGTGACGGGCTCCTGCATGGGGATCATGCCCGTCTCGAGAAGCGCGGTGACCGTGCAGATGGTGTTGGTGCCTGACATCGGCACGTAATAGTCGGCCTCGATGATCACGAAGCCTGCATCGGCCTCGGGTGTGGTCGGCGGCAGCAGCAGGTTCACGCACTGGTTTACTTTGCCGCGCGGCTCGTTGAGGAGAAACTGGCGGAGATAATCGGCATGTTTCTCCACATATTGCATCTTCTCGAACATGGTCTTTCCGGGCACGTCCCGCACGCCGCCGGTGATGACCTCGTTGAGTTCGCCGCACGCATGAGCGCCTACAACGTTGATCATTCGGGAGAAGCGCATTTGAGGTCCTTCAGGCTACGGAAGCGGATGAGGCGGCGGCGGGTCCTTCGAGCAGCGCGATCAGCCGTTCCGGCGTCGAACAGGCGAGGACGCCAGGCGTCTCGATCTGCTCGAGGACAGCACGGCCTGTCGCTCGAACGGTGCATGGACCGCAATCGCGCCGGTCTCAGGATCGAACGGCCATACGCCCTATACGAACACCATCTGGCCCGCGCGCGTGCAAGCCGACACCGGGGCGCCCCATTTCTCGAAATTGCCGTCGAACGGTTCGACGCGGATGATCTCTCGTTCCATGACTCTCTTTCTGTCGGGACGGGTTCATTTACGGCTATACACGCTGGAGCGACCCCGGAGGGAACCGATCGGCCATCCCGGCGACAAGTCCCGGCTTCGTGACGAGGCCATCGCTCGTGCGTTGGCGGACAAGGGCAGCCCCGGCTGCGATCAGCTTGCGCCCTAGATTGCCGTTCGCGCCAGTGATCGCGACACGGAGTGCAGAATTACCCGCCACTATTCCCCCTTGCCTTGCGGCGCGTGCGGTCTCTTGATGATCAGGCGCGCCGAAGCGGAGGCTCTAGGGTGCATCACCCACTCGAATAGCGGAGAGAATTGCTGCATGATCGGAATGGAGATCGGAGGCTCACCCTTCGTGCACCCATCAGGACCCGCAAATGCCGCCGATGAAAATCGATCCCAATCCCCGTATGCCCTATCAGTATCCGATGCCAAAGGAGACGTTGCCGGACCTCGTCGTCCCGCACGCGATTCCCACCGACGAGCGCGTCTGGGTGCCTCAGGGCGAGAACGTGTGGTTCCGTCCGCTCTGCCTCAACCGGTCGCAGGGGTATTGGATGAACCTTCTCAAAGTGCGCAAGTCCGGGGTGCTGAGCCGCCACCGCCATCCGCAGGCCGTGCACGGCCTCGTGCTCAAGGGACGTTGGCACTATCTGGAACACGACTGGGTCGCTGAGGAAGGCGCTTATGTCTTCGAGCCGCCAGGGGAGACCCACACGCTCGTCGTCCCCGACGATGTCGAGGAGATGATCACCTACTTTCAGGTCAACGGCATCATGTATTATTGCGACGCTTACGGAGAGGGGATCGGATTCGAGGACGTTTTCACGAAGATCGATCTATGTCGTGAGCACTACACGAAGGTCGGTCTGGGTGCGGATTATGTCGACCAGTTCATTCGCTGAAGGTGCTTTGAAAGCAGCCGATGCCCTGAAACCGGGTCTCTTTCAGGGGCGCCAGGTTCTCATCACCGGCGGGACTTCGGGCATCGGCGCAGCGATCGCGGAAGGCTTTCTGGCGCTGGGCGCGAGTGTGCTTGCGACAGGTGTGGCAGCGAGCGAGATCGACGCTGCGAGCCAAGTCCCGGCGCTTAAGGGCGCGCAGTTCGAGACGCTTGACGTGCGGGACGGCAAAGCCGTCAGCACGCTCATCGACGCTCTGCCGCGCCTCCATCACGTCGTGAACTGCGCGGGTGTGATCCGACGCGGCAAGGAACTCGAGCCTGACGTTTTCGCCGATGTCGTTGACGTGAATCTCACTGGGTCGATGCGCGTCTGCGCAGCCGCGCGCCAGAAACTGGGGGAAGACGGCGGCGGCACGATCGTCAACACCGCCTCGATGCTCTCATTCTTCGGCGGCGGCCTTGTCCCGGCCTATTCATCCTCGAAGGGGGGCGTCGTCCAACTCACCAAATCCCTTGCTATCGCTTATGCTGGAGAGCGAATCCGCGTGAACGCAATTGCGCCCGGCTGGATCGCAACACCGCTTACGCAGGCTCTGCGCGACGACCCGGAGCGAAGCACTCAAATTGCGGGCCGAACTGCGATGAAGAGATGGGGGAATCCAGCGGAGGTTGCTGGCGGCGCGCTCTTTCTTTCGTCGCCCATAGCAAGTTTCATCACGGGCGCGGTGCTGGTCATCGATGGCGGCTATTCAATCACCTAGATTTTTCTGTCGGCGTTGACGAGTTCCGCTCAGCCCTTCCCATCGCCGACCTGAACGAGTTCGAGCGCATCGATCGCCGCCATCCGCTCGGCCTCGGCCTGCTTCAAGGTCCGGTCCAATTCCTCGGTGCTGGAGCGGCTCGAGCCCATGAGCACCATGCCCCCGATGGCGAGGGCGAAAGCGACAAGCACGCGCGCCGGAGTGTAGTCGACGAGGCCGAGAATAAACGCGACGATCAACGCCGGTCCGATCACGGCAGACGCGAGGCCGACGAGCCTGAGCCTGCGGCTGCGCGCGATCCTCTCGCGCAAGTCCTCTATGCGAATCTCGAGCCGTTCGATCTCGTCCATGAAGCTTTCAGCCCGCTTTTAAGCCCGGCAATTCGTCGGCGCGGGCTCTCCCGCGAAGCGTACGGCGATCCAGTCGACCGCGGCGCCGGCGTCATCGCTCGCGATGAACACGTGGCCGACGCCGGGCATGAGGACGAACTCCACCAGACCGTCGGCCGATAGCTCGCCTAACTCGCGGGCGTTTCTTTCTGCTCGATCTTGCCCAGAGTTCTCAATCATCCGGTCGAGGCTCGCCGGCGACAAGCGGATGAAGCCTGTATAAGGCGAGCTCAGTTCGAGGATGAGAAAAATCGCGCTGGCAATGGCGATCGCGCCCGCGAGATGGGCGAGGATCGTGAGCGCATTTGGCGGCGCGGCCAAGCCGTTGCCGAGAAACAGGACCGCAGCCCAACAGACGACCACGCCCATCACATAAGGGGGGAAAGGATTGGCGAGCTGGCGCGCCATCAGCATATTCGTCTCCGCGAACTTCTTGACGAGATCGCGCGCCGAGATGAGCAATGCCCGGTGGCGCTCGGTGGGAGGCTGAAGGGTGTCGAAATAGGTGTTCATCCAGTGCATGGTTGCGCGCGTCTCCTCTATCGTGTGCGCCTGCACCCCATGTTTGACATCGCCGAAGAAGCGCCTGCGAGCCCTTCCGAGGGAGTCCCTTAAGCCCCTACGGACGCTCACGATATCGGGGCCGTACTCTTCCAGGAGGACGTCGAGCTCGATGATCACCGGGCCCAGCGATTGCGCTTCGGTCTGCTGCGTCGCGTAGACCGAAAAGGCGGTGAACACGAGGAAGCCGAGCACGAGCGCGAGCAAGAGCGTGATGAGGCCGACCATTGCGCCGACCGAACCTTTCGATGCGGTGAGAACATCGGCCGGAACTTCCCGTTGCAGCGCCATGCCGACGAGGCTCGCGCCAAACGTGATCGCCGCGACGAAGATGGCGCGAACCAAGGAATGCATGCGTCCCCCCTCGCTTTTATAGTGCCGATTTCCCGAACCGTGAAGCCGGAAAGGCGAACGACGAGCGCGGCGGCGGCGGCTCAGTCACCCCCTGAACCGCCCGGAGGAACCGGGTAGTTCGGCATTTCGCGACTTTGAAACCAACGCTACGGTGCTCGGCGATGAGGAACGCGCTCAATGAAGCTTCGTCCGTGCGGATTGCGACCCTCGCCTACAACTCGGGACGCGAACTGAGACGGGAGAGAATTTCTTTAGGCCAGCCCCTTTCTTATTTGAATCGGCCGCAACCCATTGAAAAGGCCTCGATTCGGAAAAGGCTTTTGAAAACAAATGAAAGCAATTTCGCTTTCATTTCCTTTCACGACCTTGCTTTTGTTTAGCTCTCACTGGCCCGCTGGTTGAATTCGCGAGCGTGCTGGAAGGCTGAGGTCAGACCTACTTCACCGCCTCGACGACCGGCTCTTCGACATGGGCTCGAGCGTGCTTATGCTCCTCGATGCGCTTCGCCTTCGCGCCCGCTTGGCGCGCAGCCTCGGTGAGCTGGTACATCTCCTGATGATCGTAATCGTCGGACGTGCGCAGTGCCGCGTCAGTGTAATTCTTGGCGTTCGGGTCGCGTTCGAGCCTGCGCGTCCAGAGGTGAATCTTGGCGAACATCGCCAGGATCCGGCCGTAGGTGACGACCTGCCCGCCCCAATGACGCGTGTAGAACGCGAGCGGGTTCTCGAGCGGGAGCCCGGGCCTGCGGTCCCGGCGGTAGCGGCGCCGGATCATGCCGGTCTCGAGCGGATAGATGTTGTAGAAGTGGAAGCTCGCCCAGAACCAGGTCAGGAGATAGGCGACCGTATCCGGGCGCGGGCCTCCGGCAACGGCGCGGCGGATGACCGTCTTGATATGCTCTGGGGTGTAATAGGTGCGCCACGCGAGGCGATAGGCTTCCTGCCATTCCTCGCGCGACATGCGCGGATGGTCGGTCGTCACATGTTCGAGGTCGAACTTGTTCAAGTCGGGGTCGATGTCGACGCCTTTGGCGACCGCCTTGGCGTGATCCTCGCTGCCGGGCAGCGGGGTGAGGATCGAGAATTCGAGAATGTCGAGCGGCAGTTCGCGCTGGATGATCTGGATGCGCTGGACGAGGGACTCCTGCGTATCGTTCGGGAACCCGATGATGTAGCCACAATAGGTGATGCAGCGATGCTTGCGCCACTCAAGCAGAAGCTCGCGATAGTCGGAGATGTGGTTCTGCTTCTTTTTCGCCGAGGCCAAATTGTCGGGATCGATGTTCTCCAGCCCGATAAATACTCGCTTGACGCCGGCGGCCACCGCCTTCTCGATGAAGCGGGGGATCTTGTGGCAGGCCGTGTCGACCTGAATGATGAAGCGCGAGTGGATGCCCTGCTGGCGCAGTTCGATCAGCCGGTCGAAAATCGATTCCCAGTTGCGGTTGCGGGCAAGATTGTCGTCGGTGATGAAGAAGTAGCGGACGCCGTTAGCAACATTGACGCGCACGAGCGCTTCGATGTCGTCGGCTGAGCGATAGCGGGATTTGCGCCCCTGCACGTTGATGATGGTGCAGAACGAGCACAGGAAGGGACAGCCCCGACCGGCGTCGAAGCTCGAGATCATGCCGAGCGTGCGCCCCACCCGCTCGGGCGGCATATAGGGACCGGTTGCGCCTTCGAGGCCCGGCAGATCGTGGAGGTAATTGTAGATCGGTTTCAGCGTCCCCGCGGCAGCGTCGCGCAACACTTCGTCGAACCGGCCTTCCGCCTCGCCCGCATAGAGCGAAATGCCGAGGTCGAGCGCCGCCTTCAGCGAATCAGGCGTCTCAGGCAGCATTGAGAGGCAGCCGGAAACATGGAAACCGCCGATGACAACCGGCACGCCAGCAGCCCGCAGAGGCCGCGCGCAGTCCATTACCCGCGGGAACTGGTTCGACTGAACGCCGACAAAGCCGACCATGCCGAAGCCGCCGTTATCCTGAATCTGACGGACGATATGGTCAGGCCGGACGCGGGTGTTGGTCTCGTCGACGGGAAAGATCTCGATCGCGACGTCCTCGCCAAGGACTTGATCTTCCATGCATTTCTGCGCGATGCCGAACAGGCAGGCGAGCGAATTGGAGGGCAGCGCCGACTTCCACCACTGGATGATGTAGCCCTCGTCGTCGTAATGCGACGGCTTGACAAGGAAAAGCAGAAAACGTCGGCGTGTGGCGATTTCCGGCATGCCTCTCTCCCCGCGAGATTACCGCCCCAATCTGGCCCTGCGGCGGTCGCATTCACGACCGCGACCGTTACCAGTCCTCGTGGGGATGCGCAAACGCGGCCCCGAGATCTAAGCCCGATTCCTCGTTCGCCGCCTGGCGTCGCGGAACAAAGACCTGAGCGCCTTGTTGGTTTGGCACGCTGTTGCTCGAGGACCATGATCATGACTGACTTCAATCGCACCGCCGCCACCTACAGCCAACCGATCGACCGCGTGGCGCGTTGCCCCTCATGCGCTGATGTCGATGACCGGGCCAACTTTTTCTAGTCTGGATATGGTTGCAGGCATCCTCGCCGCGGTGATGATGCTGGGGCCACTGGCTATGGCCGCTTTCTCGGTCGGTCGGTACTGACAAGCCGTCCTGATTTCAGTGCGCCCCCCTCCATGGCGTCGCCCGTAGACCGAGATTTTAGACGTCGGTCTCGGTCGACGCATCTGTAAGCACACTGGCCGACGCGCTCGAGGCTGCAGCTTCAGCGTAGCCCGATAGCCGCTCAGGCGTCGATCCGTGTGATGAACCAGTTCAGAATACGCGTCCAGACTTCTTCCTTGCCAATCTGGTCCTCGACCCCGTGCTCGAGGTTCGGGTTGTCGTTGACCTCGATGACGACGATCGCGCCGTCCGTTTCCTTGATGTCGACGCCATAGAGACCCGGACCGATCGCTCGCGCGGCTTTGAGCGCCGCCTCGATGACAGGCGCAGGCGCGTCGCAGATGGGAATCGTCTTCGATCCGCCCTCCCGCGCTCCATTCGGTCCGTGCTTAATGATCTGCCAGTGGCCGCGCGCCATTTGATACTGGCAGACAAAGAGCGGCTCGCCTTCCAGGACGCCGACCCGCCAGTCGAATTTGGTCGGCATGAATTTCTGCGCCAGCAAGAGATCGGTGTCCTCGAACAGTTCGTCGGACAGCTTTTTCAGCTCGTTCACATTCTCGACCTTGTGCACGCCGCGCGAGAACGAGCCATCGGGAATCTTGACCACCATCGGCCAGCCCAGCAGGCGTTCGGCCTTGATCAGATCGTCATCGTCGGCGAGCATCACCGTTGGCGGCACGGGCACGCCCTGCGCCTCCAGAAGCTCGTGCAGATAGACCTTGTTGGTGCAGCGGATCATGGATTGCGGGTCGTCGATGACCGGCATGCCTTCGGTTCGCGCGCGCTGGGCGAAGCGATAGGTGAAATTGTCGATCGAGGTCGTCGCGCGAATGAACAGGCCATCAAATTCGGCCAATTCCGCGAGCTGCCTGCGGGTGATGAGTTCGACCGCCACCGAAAGCTTCTCTGCGATGCGCTGAAAATGACGCAGCGTCTCTGGAGAGGATGGCGGAAGCTCGTCCTGGGGATCGTGCAACACCGCCAGCGAATAGCGGGCGATCGGGCGCCCGCGCGGATTGCGCCAGTCGCGCTGGGTGTGCCGATGCAGGCTGATGCGAAAGAATTCCGTCTCGTCCGGCCCGAGCTTGGCGAGCGGGCGGGCGCGCAGCCGGTCGATCCTCCAGCGCTTGCCAGCCGTGATCGTGACTTCGATGGCCGGGCAGCGATACCAGTCGAACAGGAGCCGGCCGAAGGCCTCGAAGCGCTGATCCTGGGCGAAGCCGAAGCAGAACAGGAGGTCGAAGGTCGTATCCTCCTTCGCGTGCGCCTTGGTCGCGGCGGCGGTCAGGGCCTCCTGCAATTCCGGCAGCGACTGCTCGTAGAGTTTAAGCTCACGCAGATCGAGCATGGTCTCGACGGTCGGGATCACCCGATGACCGCGCGCTTCGGCCAGCAGAGAGGCGTAGTAGCCCTTGGACTGGTAGTTGTACGAGCGCGAGAGATTGATGATCTTCGCCCGTCCGAGCCCGGCGAAAAGCTTGGGGCGCGCCAGATAGTCGCCGGTCGTGATGACTTTATGGGGCGTGTCAGCGTTGGGAAAGTCGCGCGCCTGATCGACGAGGATCACCCAACCGTTCATGACCCGCGCCTTTGGGGCCGTGGGGAGTATCGCGGCAGCGTCTGCATGATGATGGGCGGACGGAGTCCCTGAGGGTTCGGCGCGAGAGGTTGGGCGCGACTCAGTTCCGCGCTTCTTATGGCTCCCTAGCGCGGGCGAGATGCGTTTCGCAACGGTCGAACACGCCCGGACGGCGAATTGTTCCCCGTTTCCTGGGGTATGGGGAGCAAGGCCTTTTCGTAGCGCAGCGCGGTCGCCCCGTCCGCGTAGTAATGCGTGTGCTCGCCGAACTGGCGGAAGCCGCAGCTCTCGTAAAGCGCGATCGCCGATGCGTTGTCGTAGCGCACTTCGAGGGTGAGCGTTTCCCGCCGGTGTCGGCGCGCGTAAGCCTCGCAGGCCTGCAACAAGGCCCGGCCAATTCCGCGACGGGTGAATCGCCCGTCGACCGCGAGCGAATAGATGCGCAAAGCGCGCGCGCCCTTGCGCAGCGAAACCAGCGCGTAGCCCGCCAGTTCATCGTCGATGGTCGCCGCGATCACCGGCCGGTGGGGCGCGCGCAGGAATTCGCGTAAAGAGCGCCGCGAGACCCGGTCGCTCTCGAACGATTCGTTCTCGAGCCTGGCGATGGCCTCGAGATCGCGCGGGCGAGCCTCGCGGACGTTGATGCTGCTGTGGCGCCAGGTGTTCATGCTGAAGGCAAAAGGCTCCATCCCTGCGCCGCCCGACGACAGTTCGCGCGCCCATATACCGTCAGTTCGCCGCCCCGATGCAATCGCGCGGCCGTGACCACGCGCCCGCTCGTGGCGCACGAGGCCGGTTTCGTTTCGCTGCATTCTCGCGTGGCGCCGCCTGAGCGGCAAAGCCTGCGCACAAAGTTACGCGCGCCAATGATTTCATGGGTTTAAGTACGCTTTTGTGCGACTTATGGTGTGTCGGCGCAGTGCCTTTCATTTCGCCATGCGAAACGAAACGTTTCGCATGCGTGGCCTTAAGCCTCTGAAATCATTGGGAGCGGCGAATCAGCCATTTCGCCGTTTCCTTTGTTATCAAGGGCTTGGCGCCGTTTTCGTTTCGCCGGATTCTCGCTTGGGCCTTTTTCGGCCGTCTTTGCCTGCCTGAGCGCCAAAACCTCGCGTGCGGCGTCGAGGCGACCGAGCCGATCCTCCATATTGTCGACTTCGTCGCCGACCCGTTGGTACTCGCGCTTGAGCCAGAGGCGCTCGGGCGCGAGGCGGTTCAGATGGTCGAGGAGGCGAACGAAGGCATGCGCCGCCGCAGGCTTGCCGGCGTCGATCTGGGAGCCGATGAGATCGAGCGCCCGCTCGAGCCGCGCGATCTGGAGCAGCGCAAAGTCGTCGGCGGGATTGGCGTTGCGCCGATCGAGCTGCTCGCGGACGATCTGCTGGACACGCCGCAGGCTGAGGTTTTCCGAGGCCGCGATGGCCCGCATCGACTCCCCGCCCATCAGCCGGGCAAAAATCCGCCGCGCGCGCTTATGCTCCTCGGTCAGGACTTGGATGGGCTTTGCGGCTCGGGCGGGCATGGGGCTTCCTTTCGGCGAAACCGGCAGTATAGCATAATTTCTATTAATCAAAAACTGTTATTTCGCTTGTTCTCATCAAGACCCCGGCGGGCTCCGAACGGCGCCGAGTCAGACTTTCCGGCGCCGGGGGTTGGTATACGGGCCTGCCCCGTCTCAGCGTCGTGATGATCCCATCGCTGTCTTCTTGTTCGTGATCAACGTGCTCAGCGGCCTCCACCAAATCTGGTTTCAATGGCCCGCTGCGATGCTGCTGTTGATCGCTTTTTCTGCGGCATCGAGGGGACGCGTATCGTCGTTGGCAGAGGGACCGCTCAGCGCCAAGGCTTCCGAAGACTATCTGCGCATGTTCAAGTGCGGAGTAGTTGGCACCTATTATTCGATCAACGAGCGCTTTTGGCCGCGATCTCGCAGAGTTCGATTTCCGACACAACAATCGTTCAGAAGAGGAGGTAGACGACGAAAAAGCGCAGCCCAAGAGGTTGTGGGTGCGGAAGGCAAGCGACTCAGCTATAATCAGCCTTTCATGTGAAACGTTAAGTCGTATCTGGGAGCCGAATGATAAGGCGAGAAGGCCGCTCGACACTCGGGGCCGGAAGCGCTGGGCTAACGACTAGAGGTTAGAAGAATGGTTGCCGAGGTGTTCGCTGGCATAAGCGCCCTGAAGACCGCCTTCGATATCGCCAAGGGGCTCAAGGATATCGATGATGCTACCCGCCGCAACGCGGCGGTTATAGAACTGCAAGAAAAAATTCTCTCCGCGCAATCGGCGCAATCGGAGTTGGTCCAGGAGGTAAGCACGCTTGAAGCAGAGGTGGCTCGCCTCAAAGACTGGGGAGCTGACAAGGCACGCTACGAGCTTGCCCAACTGGCTCCGGGCGTTGTTGCCTTGCGCCTCAAGGAAGCGCTGCGCGATGGAGAGCCACCTCACCATATCTGTGCAAACTGCGCTAACGGG
The DNA here is from genome assembly GCA_963717215.1 of uncultured Alphaproteobacteria bacterium. Taxonomy (GTDB): domain Bacteria; phylum Pseudomonadota; class Alphaproteobacteria; order Rhizobiales; family Beijerinckiaceae; genus Roseiarcus. The sequence continues at coordinate 155,489 of CAVQVS010000013.1, read as the reverse complement.
GGGAAGAAGTCGTATATGCAACAACATACGATGGGTTCCGCCGTCAAGCTCAAGTGCAATCTCTGCGGAGAAGACCTGACTACTCATAAAGGTGGCAACTCTTCGCCTCCCTACGCGGGCGGTATGGATACGCCAAGAGGCCCAAATTCCTGGATGCGTTAGGTATCTTTCTTACTTTTTACTGGGCACCGGACGGGGTGCAGGCTTACGGCGCGCGGAAGCATGGCCTTCTCTTCTACAAAGCGTCCCAGTATTCAACGAGCCCGCGGCAGTATAGCTTACCCCGAGGCTGCGCTCCGACACGACCGATTGCAGTCTTGAGTGCTTTAGCACGCGCGCCCAATGGGCGGTTTGGCGTATCGACATGATGCCGCGCAAAAAACCTTATTGCCTCGCAGTCTCCGACATAATTTAGATGGAGATACCGGTCCAATTCGCGTGCCACAATTTGACAGACATGACCAAGTTTATAGGCTCGTTCTCGTGTCAATTTTTCCATAGGATGAAAGGCACACGCGCCATGATCACGCGCCGCGTCAATGTCTCTTCCGAAAGCACGACCAAAACGATTTCGAACATTGCGGAGTTCCTCTAGGTTGGCGTGATGTTGCATCACGGCACTTGGCAAAGAGCCGAACAAACGTTGAAGCGCGGCAAGCCGGGCGCTCCAATCTCCCTTTATGCAAGCAGTTACATGCGGCTCGGTGTCAATGGGGACGGTTTGACGCTTTAGGAGCACCGCTCCGTCGATCCCACGCGGCGACCCAAATAATAGGCCTGGATTGGAATTAATCGTTAGGTTAACAATGCTAGCCAAATAGGTCTCAAGGTTACTGGCACTGGTGAGAACTCTAGCAAGATTTGCCGAATTATCGAATAGGTTGTAACTTTCTGACCAATGCTGCAGATCTCTAAGTGTGTCTAAGAATTTATCTCCCGTCTGTAAGGCGTCTGCTACGTTATCTTCCCACTTTGCTCCCTCAGAGCCAAGTTTTGCATAGGTGTATTTCATCGCGTTGATGTGTGCCGTACCTATTGCGCCAAGTTGATCGTCATACTGCGAAAAAATTTGATAAGACCAAGTTGTTTCATCGTAGGCGCTCCACCGCTCAAATAACTGCGTACTCTTAGACAAATATCATTCCTAATTACTTAGGGGTCTGATCCCCAGCGGGGCGTACAGTCTCCTAACAAATCCGTCCAAAGAATACTGCATGCTTTTGACCGACCGAAACGCTCTTTCTAACGAGCAGGGGCGGCTTTCGGGTTTGCCAGCGAATAACGCACTGACCTCGCCGTCATCCCCCGCTCGGCGTCAGCACGACCTTCATGCAGCTATCGATGTCAAAAGCCTGGGCCATCGCCTTGTCGACCTGATCGACCGGGAATTCGTGGGTGACGAATTTTTCCAGCGGATAGGTTGTCTTGAATTTGTTCAGAAGACGCAGGCTGCTCGGGTAGCCGGTCGGGGGATGGTTGGTCATGCCGAACAGGCGGATCTGGTTCGCCAGCAGATGCCGGTGCGGATTGATCGGGATGTCGCCGACATCGGCGAACACGCCGGCGACAAAATAGGCGCCGCCGCGCCGCGCCATCTCCAGCCCCTCGGGGATCGCCTCGGCGACCCCGGTGCATTCGACGATGACGTCGCCGCCGCGCCCCTGGGTCAGATCCCGCACGGCCTGGACGCGCTCGGCCTGAGTCGTGCCGTTGAGGCTGATCACAGCATCGGCGCCGAAATCCTTCGCCAGTTGAAGTCTGAAATCGGAGCGGTCGATCGCGATGATGGTCCCTGCGCCCATGAGCCGGGCTTTGAGCACATGCAGGAGGCCGAGCGGGCCCACGCCCTGGACGACGATGGTCGCGCCTGAGCCGAAGCCTTCGCCGCCCATGGTGTAAAGCTCTTTGGCCTTGTCGAGATTGAAGGTGCAGGTCATGAGTTCCGACATGACCGCGATGCGCGGCTCCATGTCCTCGGGAACCTTGAACACGAAGGCGTCCTTGCGGACGTAGATATAGTCGGCCCAGCCGCCCATGAGATGCGGGCTGTCCTCGCAGGTGAAGGCGTTGCCGTAGCCTTTGATGTTCTGGCACAGCGGAAAGCCGAACGTGTTCCGGCAATACCAGCACTTGCCGCAGAGAATGTCGGGACCCATGACGACGCGGTCGCCGATCCTCAGCTCCTGTCCGCCATATTCGAGCGAGCGGCTGGCCGTCTTGCCGATCTCGGCCACCCTGCCCACGATCTCATGGCCCGGAATGATCGGAAAGGGCGTATGGGATTCCGCCGGCGTCCCCGCATATTGCACCGTCTCGCCGCGGAACGTGTGCTTGTCGGTGCCGCAGAGGCCGCACATTTCGAGCTCGATGACCATCGAGACGTCATCGACGTCCGGATAGGGATAGCGACGGACTTCGAACTTTCCCGGCGCCGTCATCACCGCGGCGCTGACGCTGTTTGGCTTCATTGTCGATCCCGGAAAATTCGGCCGCGCCCCTAGTCGAAAATGATGACCTGCCGCACCCCGACCCCCTCGCGCAGCCGGTCGAAGCCTTCGTTGATCTCGTCGAGCTTCAGGCGATGGGTGAGCAACTGGTCGACCGGCAGGCGTCCCGCGCGGAAGAGGGCGATCATGCGGGGCACGTCGCGCTGGGGCGCGGACGAGCCGACATAGGAGCCCTTCAAGGTCCGCTCCTCGGCGACCAGAGCAAGCGGGGAGAGGGTCATGCGCTTGTCGGGATGGGGCAGGCCGGCGGTCACCGTCGTGCCGCCGCGCGCGGTCGCGGCGTAGGCAAGCTCGAGCGCCGGAACCGAGCCCGCCATCTCGAAGGCGACATCGACGCCGGCGCCGGACAGGCGCCGGATTTCGCCGACCGCGTCGTTCGAGCGCGCGTTCACGGTCTGCGTCGCGCCGAGTTTCGTGGCGAAGGCGAGCTTCTCGTCCGAGAGGTCGACGGCGATGATCTGGCGCGCGCCGGCGAGCCTCGCGCCGAGCACGACGCTCAAGCCCACGCCCCCCAGGCCCACCACGGCGACCGAATGCCCCGGCTCGAGTTTGGCCGTGTTGATGACCGCGCCAACCCCGGTCAGCACCGCGCAGCCGAACAAAGCCGCGAGTTCCAGCGGCAGGTCGGGGTCGATCTTCACGCAGGATTCGCGCGCCGCCACCACGTGGGTCGAGAAGGCCGCGACGCCGAGCAGATGGTTGACCGGCTCGGCGCGAAACGAAAGCCGGCGCTCGCCGGAAAGCAGCGTTCCGGCGGCGTTGGCCTTGGCGGCCGGCTCGCAAAGCGCGGGACGGCCCGACACGCAGGGGCCGCAATGGCCGCAGCTCGCGACGAACACCAGCACCACGTGGTCGCCGACCTTAAGGTCGGTCACGCCGTCGCCAACGGCCTCGACGATTCCCGCCGCCTCGTGGCCGAGCGCCATGGGCATGGGGCGCGGGCGCGAGCCGTCGATCACCGACAGGTCCGAATGGCAGAGGCCGGCCGCCGCCATCTTGACCAGGACTTCGCCCCGGCCGGGCGGGGCGAGGTCCAACTCGATGATTTCGAGCGGCTTCGATTCCGCATAGGGCGGCGGGAGGCCGGGCTGGCGAAGAACGGCGGCTTGAATGCGCATGGGGGAGCTCTCGGAACTGGAAACGGCAGATGTGGGCGAGATCGGCGGGTGGGGCAACTGGAAAATGAACCCGCAGCAAGCCCGCTCTTGCGCCGCGAATGCGCTCGCGCCACATACGCTTCAAGCCCTTTCGCCCTGATGCGGGCGCCGCCCGGAGCTCAAGTCATGCCGCAAACCAACAGCCGCTTTTTCGACGACCTCTCGCGTCTCATGACCGATGCCGCGGGCCTCGCCGACGGCGCGAAACGCGAGGCGCAGACCTTCGCCCGCTCGCAGATGGAGCGGATGATGGCGGGCATGAATGTCGTGACCCGGGAGGAGTTCGAGGCCGTCAAGGAGATGGCGGCGCGGGCGCGCGACGAGAACGAGAAGCTTGCCGCAAGGGTCGCCGCGCTCGAAGCCAAGCTCAACGAGCCAAGGCTTTGATCCGACTCGCTTTCCGTTACCAGAGCCTTGATTCCGTTAACTGATTTTGTGGAACGAACACGGTAAACGGTTTACGGAGGGCTGCGAATCAGCAAGGTTGTAGTGGGTTGCGCGGCTGAAAGGTCGACGCGACCCTCTGCTTTGTCCTCGATCCGCCGAAAGACCCTGATGAATTTCATCGACACCGACACGAGCGCCGGCGAGCGGCGCGAGCATCCCGTCGACGTCGTTGAGCGATTGGCCGCCGTCAACGAGTGGACGTTCGATCGGGCCGAGACGGACGAGATCTCAATCCTGGTTTCGGGCAAGTTCGCCAATTACGACGTCGCCTTCACCTGGCTGCCGGATATGGAATCCCTGCATGTCAGCTGTTCGTTCGATCTCAAGACGCCTGCGCACAAGCGCGCGGCGATCGGGGAACTGACGCAGCTCATCAATGAACAATTGTGGCTCGGGCATTTCGACCAGTGGAGCCAGCAGGACGTGGTGATGTTTCGCCACGCCTTGTGCCTGGCGGGGGGCGCGGGGGCGAACGACGCGCAATGCACCGCCGTGGTCAATGCCGCTCTCCAGGCTTGCGAGACCTATTACCAGGCGTTCCAGTTCGTCCTGTGGGCCAATCGCCAGCCGCGCGAGGCGATGGCGTTCGCGACGTTCGAGACCCGCGGCGCGGCCTGAAGCGCGGCCGGATCCAAAAGGATCGATCAGGCACGCCCGCGCGAGGCATAACCTGATCGCAATGCTCGCGACTACGCCAAGCCACGACGCTCGACTTGCCGCGGATTTCCGAGGTGCGGCATGGAACGGCGGAAAATCGGCTTGACGACCCGTCGCTCGTTACGCCCGCGGAAGTCGACTGGTATCTCAACAAGGCGATTTTCCTCGTGTCCGAGGACGAAGCGGGGATTTAAGGCTTCGCCTGCGCAAATCATCAGACGGGTTACGTTTGGGCGCTGTTCGTGATCGACGGCGCTCAAGGACGCGGTCACGGGACTGCGCTCTTGAACGAAGTGATCGAACGGTTCCGGAAGGCCGGTCACAGGCAGGCGTTCCTGACAACGGGCAAAGACACGAAAGCGGCGGCCTTCTATCGTTCGATGGGATGGACCCAGACCGGCCTCGATATGCGCGGCGAAGCGGTTTTTAGACTTTGGCTTTAGGAACGACTGGCGCTTGGGTTCGATTGCGTGTAAGAGCCGCCCCTTCTCATTTCCGGGCCCCGCGCCCGCTTGTGAATTGGAGTTCCCCCGGTGGCCGTTCCCAGACGCAAAACTTCCCCCTCGCGCCGCGGCATGCGCCGCTCGGCTGACGCGCTCAAAGCTCCCTCTTACGTCGAAGACAAGGATTCGGGCGAACTGCGCCGTCCGCACCACATCGACCTCAAGAGCGGGATGTATCGGGGCCGCCAGGTTCTCAAGCCGAAGACCAAGAACGTCGACGCCTGAGCGGCGCTACCCTTCTCCCTTGGGGAGAAGGTGGCGGGCGGAACCCGCCGGCTGAGGGAGAGGCGCGCGCGAAGCCATCACCCCGGCCCTCTCCCGGCGGAGCGGGAGTGAGACCACATTACCAAGCTTTCATGTTCACGCCATCGCGCGTTTAGGCGACCGGGCGCATTCTCTTCATCGTGAGGCGGGGACAGTCTCCGCGACAGTGATGAGATGGCTCGGAGCCTTTGATGTTATTCAATCGACCCTCCTATTCTCTTCGCGCGGCGCTTTTGGGCGCCGTCGCCTTGGCGGCCCTCGGCGGGGTCGCGGTCGAAACCTCGGTCGCACCCGTTTCCGCCGCCGCCACCACCGCGGAAGCGCCTGCGGTTCACGCCCCTGCCGGCCCGGCCTCTTTCGCCGACGTTGTCGACCGCGTGAAGCCGGCCGTGGTGTCGGTGAAGGTCAAGCTCACCGACGCAGACCCGGTTGATGACGAGGATTCTGACGGAAGCCCCGGCCCGGGAATGCCCGACATCCCGAAGAATAGCCCATTTTACCATTTCTTCCGCCACTTCGGCATGCCGGAGGGCAACAATGGCGAGGGCGACCACGCGCCGCGCCATCATTTCTCGCAGGCTCAAGGGTCGGGATTCTTCATCTCGGGCGACGGCTACATCGTCACCAACAATCATGTCGTCGATCATGCCTCCGAGGTGACCGTCACAACGGCCGAGGGCAAGTCGATGTCGGCCAAGGTGATCGGCGTCGACAGCAAGACGGATCTTGCTCTCCTGAAGGCCGAAGGCAGCAATTTCCCCTATGTGACGTTCGCCGCTCACACGCCGCGGGTCGGCGATTGGGTGATCGCGGTCGGCAACCCGTTCGGTCTCGGCGGAACGGTGACTGCGGGCATTGTCTCGGCGCGCGGCCGCGACATAGGCTCGGGCCCTTATGACGATTTCCTGCAGATCGACGCGCCGGTCAATCACGGCAATTCCGGCGGCCCGACCTTCGACGCCGAAGGCGAGGTGGTCGGCGTCAACACCGCGATCTTCTCGCCGTCGGGCGGCAGCGTCGGCATCGGCTTCGCCATCGCCAGCGATGTCGTGAAGAACGTGGTCGCGCAGCTCAAGGACAACGGCTCGGTCACGCGCGGCTGGATCGGAGTTCAGATCCAGAATGTGACCGCGGACCTGGCCGACGACCTCGGCCTCAAGGAGCAGACCGGCGCGCTGGTGGCTGCGGCGCAGAAGGATTCCCCCGCCGCGGCGGCGGGCGTGAAGAGCGGCGACGTCATTACCGCAGTAGACGGCGAGACCGTCGCCGATCCGCATGATCTCGCCCGCCGGATCGCGGCGCTTGGTCCGAAGAAGACCGTCAAGCTAGGGCTCATCCGCAACGGCTCGCCGATGACCATCGACGTGACCCTCGGAACGATGCCCACCGACAAGACGGCGGCCGCGGAAACACGAAACTCAAACGACGACAACGGAGCTTCGGCGCTGGCCAAGCTCGGACTGACCTTGCGCCCGGCGCATGGACAGGAGGGTGTCGTCGTTGCGGAAGTCGATCCGGACGGCGCCGCTGCGGACAAGGGCCTGAAGCAGGGCGATGTGATCCTCGAGGTCGCTGGCAAGTCGGTCAACCGGCCGGCCGATGTCGTTGATGCGATCGACGCGGCAAAGTCGGGCGGCAAGAAGTCGGTTCTCGTGCGCGTCAAATCCAACGATGGAGAGCGCTATCTGACGCTGCCCACGCGCGCGTCCTAAGTTACCCCGGCGTCCCACGGTTCGCCGTGGGACGCCGACATGGAATGGCGGAAGGGTTCATGGGCACGTCCCCGGCCCTGCGCAAAGCGCGCTCTTCCGTCTAAGTCGGCGTCGCACAACCCCCCGCCCGCGCGACTCCGGCAAAAGTGGCGGCAGGTCCCAATCCCCGCGGGCCTGCCGCCATCTTTTTTCGCCTTAGCGCCCGGGTTTCGCTATATGTCCGACATGCGCATCCTCATTATCGAAGACGATCGCGACGCGGCTGCATATCTAGCCAAGGCGTTCAAGGAGGCCGGACATGTCGCCGACCAGGCGAATGACGGCGTCACCGGATATGATTTGGCGCTCGAAGGCGCCTATGACGTCGCCATCGTCGATCGCATGTTGCCGAAAATGGACGGCCTCACGCTGGTCGGCGCCCTTCGCGAGCAGAAAAACGAGACGCCGGTCCTGATCCTCTCGGCGCTCGGCCAGGTCGACGACCGGGTCAAGGGCTTGCGCGCCGGCGGCGACGACTATCTGTCGAAGCCCTATGCTTTCTCCGAGCTTTTGGCCCGGGTCGAAGCCCTGTCGCGCCGCGGCCCCAAGGGGGCGCCGGAAGAGACGGTGCTGAGGGTCGGCGACCTGATGCTTGACCGGCTCTCGCATAAAGTCACGCGCCGGTCCGAGGAAATCGTCTTGCAGCCGCGCGAATTCCGGTTGCTCGAATATCTGATGCAGAACGCCGGCAAGGTGGTCACGCGCACCATGCTGCTCGAACATGTGTGGGACTATCACTTCGATCCGCAGACCAATGTGATCGACGTGCACGTCTCGCGCCTGCGCGCCAAGATTGATCGCGATTTCGATGCGCCGCTGCTCAACACGGTTCGCGGCGCCGGTTATATGATTCGTGACGGCGCTCGGTAAGCTCTTTGGCGCCACAGCTTTTCGGCTCGCGCTGGCTATCCTTCTCCTCAGCGCGATCGGCGCCGGCGTCGTCCTCTACATCATCGCCTGGCAGGTCGAGTCGGTGGTGGACAATGAGATCGCAAGGACCATCGACGCGGAGTCCCAGGGCCTCATCGACGCCTTCGACAATGCCGGGATAAGGCGGCTCGAGGCCGTCATCGAGGCGCGCAAAACCGAACCCGGCGCTCCTCTCTACCTCCTCACCAATCCGATCGGCGAACCGCTCGCCGGCAATGTTGAGCAGATCCCCGCCGAGGTGCTGCTGCACCGCGGTTTTCTGCCCATCATGTACCGGGGCAGCGGCAGCAGCGAGCGCGGGCGCCAAGCTTTGGTGGGGGTATACGTTCTGCCGGGCGGCTTTCGGCTATTGATTGGACATGACCTCGGCGACCGGGCTCGCATCGGCAAGGTCATGGTGCGGGCGCTGGCGATTTCCCTGGTGTTCTTCGCGGCGCTGGGCGCGCTCGGCGCGCTCTTCGTCGCCCGGCGGGTGCTGAAGCGCATCGACGACATAAACACCTCGGCGCACGGGATCATGGCCGGCGACCTTACGCGGCGCCTGCCGGTGTCCGGCTCGGGCGACGAACTGGACCGGCTGGCGGAAGGCCTGAACGAGATGCTCGGCCGGATCTCGGAATTGATGGAAGGCCTGCAGGAGGTCTCCGACAACATCGCGCATGACTTGCGCACGCCGCTCACGCGCTTGCGCAACCACGCCGAGGCGGCGCTCGCGTTCGGCGGCGACGCCGCCACTTATCGTCAGGCGCTGGAGAAGACGATCGAGGAATCGGACCAGCTCATTGGCATCTTTAACGCGCTCTTGTTGATCGCGCGTGCGGAAGCGGGTGGCGATATGGGGCCGCTTCAGCCTTTCGACGTCGGCGAGGCGGCGAGGAGCGTCGGCGAGCTTTACGAGCCGATCGCCGAAGAAGAGGGCGTGGATCTGACGATCGACGCCGAGGATGGGCTCAAGGTCCGTGGCAATCGCGAGCTGATCGGCCAGGCGATCGCCAATCTGGTCGACAACGCGCTCAAATACGGAGCGCCGCAGAAGGGCGTTGGCGACGTGAAGCCGGACGTTCGGATAACGGCGCGTCGGGCCGGTGGATCGATCGTGCTTACGGTCGCCGACCGGGGTCAGGGGATTGAGCCGGCCGACCGGGCCCGGGTCCTGGACCGGTTCGTTCGGCTGGAAGGGTCGCGTTCGCGGCCCGGCTCTGGCTTAGGACTGTCCCTCGCCGCCGCCGTCGCGCGCATGCATGGCGGAACAGTCGACCTCGAGGACAATCAGCCCGGGCTTCGCGTGCGCGTGACTTTGCCGGCGGCGGAAGACCGGCCGCAATCGACGGCCCCCGCCGTCCTGGTCCTGAATGACCGCAACGCTCGCTGAGAGTCTCGTCGAGGCGCCGAGGCTCTCCGCGCCGGCCGAAGCGCGCCGTCGCCTCGCTGCATTCGTCAAGACGTCGTCATCCGCGGAGCTCGCGCGCGAGGTCGAAGGCGGGCGCACCCGCGATGTCCTTCTCGGCATAGCGGATCATTCGCCTTATCTTTGGACGCTCGTTCAGGAAGACGCGTCCCGGCTCGTCCGGCTGCTCAAGCGTCCGCCCGCCGATTCGCTCGACGCGCTCGTTCAAACGCTCCTCTCGCGACGCGACGCGCATGAGGCCGATCTCGCGCCGGCGCTTCGTCGCGCCAAGCGCGAAGCCGCGCTTCTCGTTGCGCTTGCCGACATCGGCGGCGTTTGGGACGTTGTCGCAACGACCGAGGCGCTGACCCGTTTCGCCGACGCCGCTGTCCGCGCCGCGCTCGCTTTTCTCCTGCGCAAGCAGGCTCGCGCCGGACTTTTGGCGCTCGACGTGGACGCGGAGGATATCGAAGGCGGCTCGGGCCTCGTCGTGCTGGCGCTCGGCAAGCATGGCGCGCGTGAGCTCAACTACTCGAGCGACATCGATCTCATTGTCCTTTTCGACCCCGCGGCGGCGTCGATTCCGGAAGGAACGGAGCCCGGACCTTTGTTCGTGCGCCTGACCAAGGCGCTGGCGCGCCTGCTTCAGGAGCGGACGGGCGAAGGCTATGTGCTGAGGGTCGATCTCCGCTTAAGGCCGGATCCGGCCTCGACGCCGGTCGCGCTCGCGACCCCGAGCGCCTATCAGTATTACGAGACGGTCGGCCAGAACTGGGAGCGCGCGGCGCTGATCAAGGCCCGTCCGGCGGCGGGCGATCTCAAGCTTGGCGAGCGGTTCCTGGCCGACCTTGCGCCGTTCATCTGGCGCAAATATTTCGACTATGCGGCGATCGCCGACATCCACGCGATGAAGCGCCAGATCCACGCCGTGCGCGGCCACGAGCAAGTCGTTGTGCCCGGCCACGACGTCAAGCTTGGACGCGGCGGCATTCGCGAGATCGAGTTTTTCGTCCAGACGCAGCAGCTTATTTTTGGCGGACGCCGTCCCCAGATGCGCGGATCGCGCACTCTCGACATGCTGAGGCAATTGTGCGCCGACAACTGGATCAGCACGGACGCCGTCGACGACCTAAGCTTGGCTTACGTGTTTCTCCGTCGCGTCGAACATCGGCTGCAGATGGTCTCCGATGAGCAGACGCAGCGTCTCCCATTCGAGCGAGACGCGCTGACGCGCTTTGCCAAGTTCTGTGGTTATGCGCGGCTCGATGGCTTCGCGACCGATCTCACCCACCACCTGACCCAAGTCGAGCGCCACTATGCGCGGCTGTTCGAGGACGCGCCCGAGCTCAGCGTCGCCTCCGGCGATCTTGTTTTCACGGGCGTCACCGACGATCCGGCGACACTGACGACTCTTGGCGCGCTCGGCTTTCAGCGCCCGGAAGCCGCCGCGGAGACCGTTCGCGGCTGGCACTTTGGCCGACGTGCGGCGGTTCGCGGCGCGCGCGCGCGGGAGGTCCTGACGGAATTGACGCCGGCGCTGCTCGAGGCCTTCGCCGGATCCGGCGACGCCGACGCCGCGCTGCAAGCCTTCGACGAAGCGCTGGCGCGCATGCCGGCCTCGGTCGAGCTCTTGTCGATCCTGCGCTCGAACGCATCGTTGCGCGAGCTGTTCGGCGACGTACTCGGCAGCGCTCCGCGGCTGGCGCAAGTGATCGCGTCTCGGCCGCACGTGCTCGACGCTGCGATCGATCCGTCGCGCAGCCTCGACTTCGACGATAGCTTCGACGACGAGGCGATGGGCGAGCGGGTCGAGACCTTCGTGGCCCAAGGACACAGCTTCGAGGAGGCTCTGAACCGGGCGCGCGACTTCGCCGCCGAGGAGACGTTTCACATCGGGCTCAATCTCTTGTCTGGGCGCCTCGACCCCGATCGTGCGGGCCGCGCCTATAGCGCGCTGGCGCAGGGACTGATCGCCGCGCTGCTGAAGCGCGTGATCGAAGCCTTCGCGGCCGAGCACGGGCGCATCCGTGGCGGCCGGGTCGCGATTGTCGCGCTCGGCAAACTCGGCTCGCGCGAAATGACCGCGGCCTCCGACCTCGATCTTCTGCTCATCTACGATTTTCCTGCCGGCGCGAGCGAATCGGACGGTCGGAGGCCGCTGGGTCCCGGAGTATACTATACGCGCCTGACGCAGCGGCTCATCTCGGCCCTGACGGCGCCGACCAAAGCGGGTCGCCTGTACGAAGTCGACATGCGGCTCAGGCCCTCCGGGCGCCAGGGTCCGCTCGCGACGCAGTTTGCGTCGTTCAAGCTCTACCAGCAGGACGAGGCTGAGACCTGGGAGCACATGGCGCTAAGCCGCGCCCGCTTCGTCGCCGGCGATGCGAGTCTCGGGGCCGATCTCGCCAAGACGGTGCGGCAAATGCTGACCCGCGAACGCGAGCCCACCACGATCGCCCGCGAGACCCGCGCCATGCGCGGGCTCATCGCCAGAGAAAAGGGCGACAGCGACATCTGGGACCTGAAGCTCGTGGCGGGTGGGCTCCTCGACATCGAGTTCATCGCCCAATATCTGCAGCTGGCCTTCGCGCACGAGCAACCGGCCATCCTCGACGTTTCGACCCGAAAGGTTGTGGAAGAGGGAGGTCGCGCGGGGCTCATCACGCCGGAACAGGCCGAAACCCTCGTTGACGCGCACCGGCTTTATACAGACGCGACGCAGTTCATGCGCCTGTCGACCTCCGTTCCATTCGATCCCGCCAAGGCTGCGGCAGGCGTGAAGCGCCGTATCGCCGCAGCGAGCGGCTTTCCCGACTTCGAGGCGTTCGCCGCCGCGCTCGGCGATGCGCGCAAGCGCGTGCGAGCCGCTTTCGAGGCTATCGCCGGCGGCTAGGCTACGAGCGGCCCGGCGACGGGCGCCAAGACGCCTCGATCTCTTCCAGCGATCGGCCACGGGTCTCGGGCACGGCGGCAATGACCCAGATCAGACCGATCAGGCAGAACGCGGCGAACAGCCAGAACGTGTAGGCCTGCCCGATCGCATGCACCAGCGACAGGAAGAACGCGCTGACGAGGAACGCCGCGCCCCAGTTGACCGCGGTCGCCACCGCCACGGCCCGTCCACGAATCTCGTTTGGATAGATCTCGTTGATGACTGTCCATGTGACCGGGCCAGCCGAGAACGCGAATGAGATGATGAAAGCGACAAGCGCGACGAGCGTGATCACGCCGGCCGAGCCGCCGAGGCTGCCCTCTGTCCCCGATTGCCAAAACGCAAAGCCGACCACGGCGAGACTGAGCGCCATGCCGATGAGACCCGCGATCAGGAGCGGACGCCGGCCGAGGCCATCGATGAAGGCGATCGCGATGAAGGTTGAGAGCACGTTGACCCCGCCAATCGCCCAGGTGGTGGCCTGGGCCTGCTCTACCGGCGTCGCATAGCCGGCGGCGGCGAAAATGCTGTTGGAATAATAGATGATGGCGTTGATGCCGGTAAGCTGCTGCAGGACGGCGAGCCCAAGGCCGATCATCAGCGGCGATCGCCAGCGTCGCGCAAAGACCTCTCCCCAGGACGGCGTTTTAACCTCGGCGCGCAACGACTTCGCGATCGCCGCGAGTCGCGCCTCGGCGTCATGCTCCGCGCCGAGAGCGACGAGCGTGCGGAGTGCGTCGTCGCGGCGTCCAACCCTGGCGAACCAGCGCGGTGACTCGACGGCGAGCAGCACGGCGAGCGCGAGGAGGGCGCCGGGCACCGCCGCGACCCCGAGCATCGTGCGCCAACCGTCGGGACCGGCAAGCGCCTGGTTGACGAAATAAGCGACGAAAATGCCGACGGTGATCGCGAGCTGATACGACGACACGAACCGTCCGCGTTGTGCGGCGGGGGCGAGCTCCGCCGCGTAAAGCGGAGCGGCGACCGCGGCGACGCCAACGCCGAAGCCAGCCACGAGCCTGCCAAAGACGAGGATCGGCACGCTGGGGGCGAAGGCCTGCACGAGCGCGCCGATGATGAAAAGAGCTGCTGCGGCGAACAACGTGCGTTTTCGGCCAAAGAGGTCGGCGGCGTAACCGCCGCCGAGCGATCCGAACATGGCGCCCAGGGTTACCCAACTGGTGACGATCTCGAGTGCGACGTGACCGACGTCGAACGCTTTCTGGATTCCGATGAGCGCGCCTGAAATGACGCCTTGGTCGTAACCGAAAAGCGCGCCCGCCAACAGAATGACCGCAATGATGCTGGCGGCGCGGGCGAACGGAAGTTTGTCGGGAATCACACTCGGAGCTTCGCCGGGCGAAGCGCTGATGGCGGAGCTTGTGGCGCCGCGCCGTCCCGTGTCAGCCATGCGCTCGTCCTCCCCCTTCCGCCGTCGCCTCATGGGCTCGCGGAGAACAACTCTAAAAGAAATCGACCGTCGTTCTCACGCCTAGCACGAAAGCATTGCGATTCGTCGGCGTCGTGTACCCGCCAGGACAGACGACGTATTGCGCGTCGAGCTTTAAGTTCAGCCACGGCGTCGTCTGCCAGCCATACCAGGCTTCCGTTACGTATTCATTGCGCTGCACAAAGCCCGGACCAACGCCCAAGGCGTTGGCCAAAGTCTGCCCGTTGGCGATGTTCGGATTGACGTGCGTGGTCCCGACCGCAATCCCGTATCCGTCCCTCGGCCTCCAGGGTCCGAGGCCGTATTGCACGATGCCGCCGAAGATCTGGTAGTCCGTGGTGGATGTGCGGCGATCCGCGTAAGAAGCGAGCAGAAAGACGTTCAGGCCGTTGTTCTTCTTGTCTGGGTTGTCGGGCGCAAGGGCGAGTTGCTGCTGCAACACGGTGGAGAATCCGTAGCGTCCGTGACCGGGAATCCCGGGCAGTCCTGACACCAGGATGGGCTCTCCATTGATGCTGGTCGCGACATTCGCCGCGCCGTCGCTGCTCCACCAGCCGCCAACCTGGTAGCTGCCCGCAAGGCCGTTGAATTTTGGCGTCCATGCGATTTCGGCGGGAAAGATGGCGCCTTGCAACTCGCCGGGGAACGCAGGCAATGACGCGGGATTGGGCGTCGTATCAAGGTAGGCGGTGTTCGAATCGAACACGCCGGCCTTGAGATAGCCCTCGGAGCCGAAATTCACTTTGGCGACGGCGGCCCACTGGCTGACTGGCCAGTTGTAGATGTAGTCGCCCACGAGGTTGCCTGCCTGTCCGGGGCAGAAGGTCAGGTTGATGAAATCGCAAGGATAGCTAAAAAACTCATCGCCGAATGCGAGGCGGCCGACCGTGGTTTCGATCCGGTCGTCGAGCCACTTTTGATCCCAGGCGAATTGCTCCAGGCGGAGGATGTTGCCGCGCCCGTAGACTTCGTTGAGCAATTGAAGCGCCGGGATGCCAGCGTCGGTGGCGGCGTCCCGGCCCCAGCGATCCACCAGCGTCACCAGGAACCGCGCGCCTTGCAGGCCCAAGCTCTTTTGCAAGTCGAACTCGGCCTGCAAGGCGACTTGCCCAGCCTCCTGGGCTATGCGGCGCTCGCCGCCGGAAAAGTTCATCACCGCTTCGTCGACGCCGGTCAGCGAGACCGTGATGCCGAGATCGCTCAGCTTTGAGCGGATGTCCGGCCATTCGCCGAGAAGATGTGGCGTGGTCGCGAAATAATCGGACGGCAGCGCTGGCAGGATAAGGAAAGTCGGGGGGGCGCTCACGGACGCGCCCGAAGCCGACACGACGGGGCCCGCATCTTGCGGCGCAGAGGCGTCTGGTGGCAATGCATCAGCGGCGAACGCCGCAGACCCCGCCAACATCACGATCGCGACCGAGCCCGCCGCCCCCCGGACCAGCATCGCGTTCCTCCATTCTCCAGACTTCTGCGCCAACTCGGCGCCAACACGCCCATGGATAGCACAGCATCCCGCTCGCCGCCGCCGGTCACAAGCTTTTGATTCACAGGAATAGGGCTCAGCGCCTCGGCGCCGAGGGAACGCTCGGCGACCACTGCGGCGGGCGGTATTTGATCAGTCAAAGAAGGCAACGGCCCGACGGTCCCTTATGTGTTCCTGTGGCCAATGTCGGGCTATCTTCCGGGCGTCTCCTTGATCTCGATCATGTCGATCGTCGCTCCCGTCGAAGCATAGGCTCGCTTTTGGCCGATCGGTGACAGAAGGACGATGCAACTTGCGCAAATCCGGCTGACTTTGAGCTGAGAATCAAACCGTTGATGTTGCGGTGCGCCGCTCCGCCGCTCTACGACTAGCCGCTCGGTAACGAACGGTCCTCACTCGAGGCCGCGCGAGGGAAAGGTGGGATCTTCCTCATGTCGACGCTCCGCGAGGTTCTGAAAGGCCGCCCCAATGACCGCGTGATCGCGGCGCCGGGGGTGTACGACATGGTCTCGCTGCGAATGGCGGCGGCGATGGGCTTCGAGGCGCTCTACATGACCGGCTACGGCGCGGTCGCATCCCATCTGGGCTTGCCCGACGCGGGGCTCGCGAGTTACGCCGACATGGTCGTCCGGGTCGAAACGATGGCGCGCATGGCCGGGGCGCCGCTCATCGCCGACGGCGACACCGGCTATGGCGGGCTCCTCAACGTGCGCCACGCCGTTCGCGGCTACGAGCGCGCGGGCGCGGCCGCGATTCAGCTCGAAGACCAGGAATTCCCCAAGAAGTGCGGGCACACGCCCGACCGCCGCGTCATTCCGGCTGACGAGATGGTCCGCAAGATCGCCGTCGCCGCAGAGGCGCGAACAAGCCCCGATTTTCTCATCATCGCTCGCACCGACGCGCGAACGTCGAAGGGTCTGCCCGAAGCGATCCGGCGCGCCCGCGCTTATTCCGACGCCGGGGCGGACATGCTGTTCGTCGAAGCGCCAGAGACTGAAGATGAGATGGCGACGATCGGCCGCGAGCTCGGCGACAAGCCGCTCATCGCCAACATGGTCGAGGGCGGGCGCACGCCGATGTTGAGCAACGCACGCCTCGCCGAGATCGGCTACGCACTCGCCATCTATCCGGTCGCGGGCCTGCTGAGCGCTGCGGCGGCGCTGGAGACGGTTTACCGGCAGATCCGCGAGACAGGCTCGTCGCTCGGCTCCTCCGCGCCGCTCTACTCGTTCGCAGAGATGAATCGGCTGATGGGATTTGAGGACGTGTGGCGCTTCGACAAGGCGCATGCGGAGACCTGAAGCGGACACTGTGCGCGTCATTCACGAGACTGTCGCGTCGAACGGCTAGCCGGCCCCTGCGTTAACTCGGGGAGCTGATCTGATGAAGCCGATGCACATGCTGACTGCGGTCATTGCCGCCAATCTCGCCATTGTTGCGACGGCCGTTCCTGCGAGCGCGAAGCTCGTTCTGGAGACGGCGACATACACAGGCGTCGATACGGGGGAGACCGTTCCCCAGGATGGCCGGTTCGTCGGCGCCGCGTTCACGCTCGGCGGAACTGAGCAAATCACCAGCGTCGGCGCCCAATTCGGCGGTTTTCCCAGTGGAACGATCTTTGCCGCGATCGTGCCGCTTGCCTCGCAGACGAGCCTGCCAAGCTTTCTGGCTTCGGATATCGCGGACAACGCGATCGCCGACGTCGTCTTCTCGGTCCCGATGCAGCCGAACGGCGGACCCATCGACTTGAGCGTGCCGCTGAGCGTCACCCTGTCGGCCGGAAGCTATGCCGTCGTGTTCGGGTCGGGCGCCTTCGGCGCCGACGGCTGGGCCGGACTTGGCGAAGACAACAACGCCGTCGGATCGCCGAACTGGATCAGCACCCTCTTCGATAACACATGGAGCGCGGACTCTCTGGATGGCGTGCGGATCACCGTCACCGCTGCCGACGTTGGCGTCGTTCCCGAGCCCTCGACCTGGGCGATGGTCATCGTCGGCTTTGCCGGACTTGGCGCCGCCCAGCGTTTCCGCGCCCAGCGGAAGCTCCGGCTCCAGGCGGCCTAGTCGCGGCGCCACTTCGTTCTAAAAGTTCCGGGCGACAGGCCAGCTGAACGGCCTGTCGCCTGTTTGCTGTTTGACAAGGAGGGTGGAGATACGGAAGCACAGGCGGTCAGCCCGGCTTAACTCGCGCCGCCATGAACAAGTTTGAGGAAACGACAATGACGGCGCTTGCGGATGGGGGACAGCGCACGGGCGTCGGCAAGATCGCGTTGGCCAGCCTCGTCGGCACGACGATCGAGTTCTACGATTTCTACATTTTCGGCACTGCGGCGGCGCTCGTGTTCGGGCCGATGTTCTTCCCGAAATCCGCGCCGGAAACGCAGACCCTCAACGCCTATCTGACATTCGGCCTCGCCTTCCTCGCGCGACCCGTGGGCTCGTTCCTGTTCGGCCATTTCGGCGATCGGATCGGCCGCAAATCGACCCTCGTCGCCACAATGCTGACGATGGGGCTCGCGACGACGTTGATCGGCGTACTGCCGTCCTACGCGAGCGCGGGCGCGTTCGCGCCATGGGCGCTCGCCGCTTTGCGTTTCGTGCAAGGTGTCGGGCTTGGCGGCGAATGGGGCGGGGCTGCGCTGATTGCGGTTGAAAACGCGCCGGAGGGCAAGCGCGCCTGGTACGGCATGTTCCCGCAACTCGGGCCCCCGATCGGCTTCCTCATCGCGACGGGGCTCTTTCTCATGTTGCTCGTGGGCTTTGGCGAAGCTGCGTTCGTCGATTGGGCATGGCGGGTCCCGTTCCTTCTGAGCGCGGTGCTCGTGGCGATCGGACTCTATGTGCGCGTATCGCTCGAAGAGACGCCGGCGTTCAAAGCCATCGCGCACGATCAGCGCGTCGCGGTGCCGTTGACGGCGATCCTGCGCGACCATTTGGGCGCGCTCATTCAAGGCTCGCTCGCGATCGTCGTCTGCTACGCGCTCTTCTACATCGCGACCGTCTATGCGCTGGGTTACGGCGTGCGGGTTCTTGGGATTTCGCGCGTTCACTTTCTTGGTCTGCTGTGTGGCGCGGTCGTCTTCATGGCGGTCGCGACCCCGCTTTCCGCCGCACTCGCCGACCAGTTCGGCCGGCGCCCGGTCCTGCTGGTTTCCGCCATTGTCTCAATCGGGGTCGGACTGGCCATGCCGGCTCTGCTTTCGGCGGGAACGCTCGGCGTCTTCGCCTTCCTCGCGCTCGCGCTTGGCGCGATGGGGCTCACCTTCGCGCCGCTTGGGGCGCTCTTGCCCGAGTTGTTCCCGGCGCCGGTGCGCTATACGGGCGCGTCCAGCACGTACAATCTCGGCGGCATCCTCGGCGCCTCCTTCGCGCCGTCGCTGGCGCAAGTTCTGGAGGCAAGCGGAGGCGTGGCGTGGGTCGGCTATTACATAGCGGTGGCCGGCGTGATCAGCTTTTTGGCTGTGTTCAGCATGCGGGAGACGAAGGGATAGATGTTTTCACCAGACAGGAGACTTGCTCCCGCCCCTCAATCCTGCTAGTGCCGCGCCTTCACGGACAACGTGGGAGAACGCCCGGTCGCCAGCCGGATCAAACGTTCGCACCACGAACTGCAAACCTGGCGTAGGCCTGCGGGGCGACCCTGAAGGCCTACGTCTGCGCATGGAGCAGCCTCATGGCTAAGAAAATTACCGGCTACATCAAACTGCAAGTGCCGGCGGGCGCGGCCAATCCGTCGCCGCCGATCGGTCCCGCGCTTGGCCAGCGCGGTCTCAACATCATGGAATTCTGCAAGGCCTTCAATGCGCGCACCGCGCAATTGGAGAAGGGCGCGCCGATCCCGGTCGTCATCACCGCCTACCAGGACCGCTCGTTCACCTTCGAGATGCGCCAGCCGCCGGTGACCTTCTTCTTGAAGAAGGCGGCGAACCTCAAGATCGGCAAGAAGCCCGCATCCGGCGCCAAGACGCCTGGTCGTGGTTTCGTTGGCAAGGTGACCCGGGAGCAGGTGCGCGAGATCGCCGAGAAGAAGATCGTGGATCTCAATTGCGATACGATCGAGGCGGCGATGAAAATGATCGAAGGCTCGGCCCGCTCGATGGGCCTGCAAGTGGTGGAGGGCTAAAAGATGGCGCATCACGGCAAAAGAGTTCTGAAGGCCCGCGAGACGGTCGAGCGAACCAAGCTTTACGGGCTCGCTGACGCGGTCAAGATCGTCAAGACCAACGCCACCGCCAAGTTCGACGAGACGGTCGAACTGTCGATCAATCTCGGCGTCGATCCCAAGCACGCCGACCAGATGGTGCGCGGCGTCGTCAACCTGCCGAACGGCACCGGGCGCACGCTGCGCGTGGCGGTCTTCGCCCGCGGGCCTAAGGCTGACGAAGCGCGCGCGGCCGGCGCGGATGTCGTCGGAGCCGAGGACCTCGTCGCCCAGGTGCAGGGCGGCGAAATCAACTTCGACCGCTGTATCTCCACGCCCGACATGATGCCGCTCGTCGGCCGTCTCGGCAAGGTGCTGGGCCCTCGTGGACTCATGCCGAACCCGAAGGTCGGCACGGTGACGATGGACATCAAGACGGCGGTCGCCGCGTCAAAGGGCGGCTCGGTCGAGTTTCGCGCGGAAAAGGCCGGCATCGTCCAGGGCTCGGTCGGCAAGGCCTCGTTCGGCGAAGACAAGATCGCCGAGAATGTTCGCGCCTTCCTCGATGCGGTGAACAAGGCGAAGCCGCCGGGTGCAAAGGGCCATTACGTCCTGCGCGCCGCCGTCTCCTCGACGATGGGCCCGGCGGTACGGCTCGACCTTGCGACCCTGCAGACGACGCAGTCGGTCGGGACGTAGACGCTCGGCGTCAAAGGCGGCATAGGACTAACGGGCCTGCTGCTCGCCGCTTTGGAGGGCCTCCTATTTGGCGAGGTCCTCGGTGATTTGCTCGAAGGTGGCCGGCGAAACATGGAATAAGCCGGTATAGGGTTGGTTCAACTCCAGGATCAGAAAGATCGCGCTCGCTACCGAAAATGCGCCGAACGCCATCGAAGTCAGCGTCGTCGCATTCATTTGGGACAGCAGTCCGGCCCCGCAGAACAATAGAAGAGACCACGAGACGACGATCGCCAAAAGCGGCCAAGGCACGGGACTGTCCATCTGCAGAGACATTGCGAGCCGCGTCTGCCCCATGGACGCCGTCAGCTGGCGAGCGGTGGCGAGCAGTCGCTTTTGACGCTCGGTCGCCGGTTGGAGGGTGTCGAGGAAACCATCCCTTTCGCGCATGTTGGCGAGCGACGTTGAGACGTTGGCGAGCGCCTCCGAGTAGACGGCCGAGCCAGTGCTGAGATGGCCTTCCCAAAACTGCCGACGATCTGCTGTGGCCTGCTTTTTCAGGAGCGCACGGCCACTGCTTCCCTCAGGCCCATATTCCATTAGGGCTTGATCGTATTGAAGAGCGCCGGATACGAGGCTTTGCAAACCGGCCTTTTGAGCTGTGTAAACGCCATAAGCAGTCCAAATCAGCAGCCCCAGAACCAGCGCCAGCAACAAGGTTGTCGTCCCGACAACGGAGCCGATCATGTCGCGCGACCGATCAGAAGTATGCGGTTTCGGCAAAAGCTTTTGCAGAAACAATCCAAGGACGCCGGCCGCGAAGATCATCCCGGCGACGAGGGAAGCAACGGCGAAGGAGGCCATGCGCGCCTGATGATACGAAATTTCAGGATTTATTCTTGATGACGTCGAGGAGGCCATTCGGATAAATCGCTTCGGCTGCAACGACGACGTCGATCGCCTCGCGGAGCCGTTTGATTTTGCCGTCCGCCGCTTCCAGATGCCCAAAGAATTGCTGTTTGATGTCTTTGCCCGAGATACCCGACTTGTGATTGATGTGATATTCCGCGAAGGCCTGCTCCGCAGTCTCGATGTGGATATTGACATCCTCGAAAGAGAAACCGGGGTAAAGCTTGCCATGCAGGAAGCTTAGGAACTCGGTTATTGCTCTCGGTCCGGTCATCACAGGCGGCAAGCCGATCGACCTGAGATAGGGAAGCTCCAATGTTCCATTGTTAGCAAATAGTGCGCCCGACTGTTCGGCGCTGCCGCCGATGTAACCGAGCATAAGCTCTTTTGCGGACTTCATTCTGGGTACTCTCTTTTGGTGGGCTAGTCAGTCATCTCGACCGCCCCGGGATGGCGGCAGAGCGCGGTCACTTCGACCGTCATGAATGGGTAAAAGGGAAGCGAATTCAGGATGTCGTGCAGTTCGGTGGGTGTGTCGACGTCGAACACGCCGACGTTTGCGAACTTTCCCGCGACCCGCCAAAGGTGAACCCATTTTCTCTGCAATTGCAGTTCCCGCGCCCGCTCGTGTTCCAGCGCGCCCAGTTGTTTGATTTTTTCGGGATCGACCCCGTGAGGAATGCGAACCTCCATATTCACATGGAACAGCATGCGATCTCTCCGCGACGGGGGTCGAAGCACCGGTCTTAATCTTGAAACCTGCGAACAGCGCCCACCTCACACCGACAGGACCGGACTGTGACCGTCGATTTCGTGCAGGAGCGCGAGAGCATATTCCGAAGCGGATTGTTGGTTTTGACCCGTCACCAGCTTGCCGTCGACAACGACGTAAGGATCGTTAGGCGCCGCCCGCGAGTACACCGCGCCAACCTCTTCGAGAACGGTCTGCGGATAGTGCGGAATGAGGAACCCGCTCCCGAAGAGACGTTGCAGGTCGCGGTCTCCCTCGAGCGTATATCCGGTCACTCGGCGGCCTCGAATCCGATCGGGAAGATTGCCCAGCGCAATTGCGCCGTGACAAATCGCGCCGACGACTTTGTCGCGCGCCCAGAAATGCTCGAGCGCGCGTGCAACGTCGTTGTTCGGATAAAGGTCGAAAGTCGCGCCGCGACCACCGGCCACGTGAACGGCGTCGTAAATGTCCAAATTGACGTCCCGCAACCTTAACGTCGTGTCGAGTTTCGCCACGAGCGTCTTGTCCGACAGGAACCCTTTGCTGACGAGATCGTCAGGCTCTGTAGAGTTTTTGAAGTAGGGATCGCTGTAGGAATCCCACACGACCTTGCCGCCGTTCGGGCTGCTTAGATCGACCTCGACGCCGCGCTCAGTCAGGTGCCAGTACGGATGGGTAAGCTCCGAGAGCCAAAACGCAGTCTCCGAATTGGAAAGGATGAAGAGAACTTTCATGCCAGGCCTTCCTCGTCGCAGGATCGTGGGAAAGCGATCGCGCAACGTGACGTCAGGGACGGCGGACGATGGCGTTCGGCCAATCGGAGGTCTTGGACGATCTTGCGCTGCCACTAGGCGCAGCCGGGAGAGACGCTTAGGTTGAAAGTCGATGAGCCCAACGACCACTGAGGCGTCCGAGTGGACCCGGTTCTTCCCCTCGGAGGGGAACGGTCGTCCCGATGTTCTGCATGCCCGCTTCGTTCGGCACGCCTACAGCCGGCACACCCATGACGAGTACGTGGTGGGGATTATCGAAACCGGCGTACAGCGTCTCGACCTTGAACGCGACGTTCATTACAGCCCTGCAGGCTCGATCGTCTTGATCAATCCAGGAGAGTCGCATACGGGCGGACCCGGTGTTCCTGACGGCTATGTGTATCGGACCTTCTACCCGTCGGAGAGCCTCATCCGCACCGTGGCTGCCGAACTCGGAACGACTTCTGCAGTCTCACCGTCGTTTCGGAAGCCGGTGATTACCGATCAGCAACTCTACGACGTTCTTTTCGCGTTTAATCGCAGCCTCGCCAACCCGGCCTCGGCCTTGGAACAGGAGACTCACCTTCGTCACGCCATCTCCTTGCTGGTGAGCCGCTACACCGAGCCGGGTTCGTCGAAGTGGCCGCTTCAAGGGGCGCTTCCCGTAGTCCGGCGGGCGCGGCAATATCTCGACGCGAGTTATGTGCGCGATGTTTCCCTATCCGAACTGGCCACAGCCTGCGGCTCTAGTCCTTTTCATTTGGCCCGCGCGTTCACGGCGCAGTTCGGCCTGCCGCCGCACGCCTACCTCAACAATCTTCGTGTGATGCAGGCAAAGCGGATGATTCGTGCTGGCGCGCGCCTTTCCGAAGTCGCCTACGCCGTAGGCTATTGCGATCAGAGCCACCTCAATCGAAGGTTCAAGAGAATTGTTGGTGTGACCCCGAAACAGTACGCGCGGCGAACGGGGCGGTGAGTCCCTCGCCGAGCCTCCGCCGATCGACGACGTGATCGGCGTGTTTTGCTCGGCGCTCGCCGATCATTCAGGTGGTGCCCGTGTGGCGCCGCCCGGCGCCGGCAAGACCACGCGCACACGAGGGCGGCCGGCATGGCCGGCGCGTTTTGGCGCCCCTCCTCTACGTCAGCATCGGCGCCATGCCCGGTTCCGCCTTCGCCATCGCCCGTCGATACGCCGCGCGCTCCCCGATGCGCTGAAGGTAGCCTAAGGTATTGGGCAAGTCGTCGATGCGGCCGCCGCGAAACGTCCGCGCCGTCGTGAGCGACCACACCATCATGATGTCGGCGAGGCTGAGGTTGCGGCCACCGAAGAATGGGGCTTCGCCGAGGCGTTGCTCGATCATGGCCCGGCTGCGCTCCAGGCGGTCCTTGATCAACGGAACATCCGAGGGGCTCTTGCCGGCGAGCGCCAAAGCGAGGCCGGCAAAACCGGCGGACCCGTATGTGCCATTCGTCCAGTGAAACCAGAAGAGGTGCTGGGCAAAATCCGGATCGGAGGGCGCGGGCGCCAGCCGGCCTTGGCCATACCGGGCATTGATGTAGTCGCAGATCGCGCCGCTCTCGGCCAGCACGACGGCGCCGTCCGTGATGACTGGAGCGACGCCCATCGGATGCAGAGCCTTGTAAGCCTCGGGAGCCAGTCGGTTGTCGGCGCGGCGCTCGTAGCGCTTCAATTCGTATTCGAGCTCGAGCTCTTCGCACAACCACACGATCCGCTCCGATTGTGAGACGCCAAGATGATGAATGGTGAGCATGCCTATTTCCTGAGGCCCGGTCCGCGAGACGAGGTGATCTGCTTCTCTCCGAGATGCGACCGAAAGGAAAGGCCGACTGGCGTCGGGCGCCTTGAACCCGCGCCTCGAATTGTCGAAGAACGGCCTAACCGCCGAGCGCTTCGCACAAGGACGCGCAATTGAGGTCTTTCGCCGCTCCTCTTCCCATCGACGACGTGCTGCCGGCGTTGCGGTCGGCGCTCGCATCGCAAACCCGCGCTGTGCTCGTTGCGCCGCCGGGCGCCGGCAAGACCACGCGCGCGCCGCTGGCCCTCCTCGACGAGCCGTGGGCGGACGGCAAGCGCCTCATCCTGCTGGAGCCGCGTCGTCTTGCCGCGCGCGCCGCGGCCTCGCGCATGGCCGCGACCTTGAGCGAGAAAGTCGGCGAAACAATCGGTCTGCGCGTGCGGCTGACCAGCCTCGTTTCAAAGCGCACGCGCATCGAGGTCGTGACCGAGGGTGTGTTCTCGCGCATGATCCTCGACGACCCGACGCTTGAGGGCGTGGCGGCCGTTCTGTTCGACGAATTCCATGAACGCTCTCTCGACGCCGATCTGGGTCTCGCCTTCGCGCTCGATGCGCAGCAGGGGCTGCGCGAGGATTTGAGGCTTCTCGTCATGTCGGCGACGCTCGATGGCGCGCGCGTGCGCGCCCTTCTCGGCGACGCGCGATTGATCGAGAGCCAAGGCCGCGCCTTCCCTGTCGTGATACGATATGTCGGTCGCAACCCCGGCGCCCGCATCGACGACGAGGTGGCCCGGGTCACGCTGGACGCGCTCAACAACGAAAGCGGCTCGATCCTCGTCTTCCTGCCGGGACAGGGCGAAATCCGTCGTGTCGCCGAAACGTTGGGGGCGCGCATCAAGCGCCCCGACGTCGACATCGCGCCGCTCTATGGCGCGCTCGACAGCCGCACGCAGGATCTCGCTGTCGCCCCATCACCTGCGGGCCGGCGCAAGATCGTGCTCGCCACGTCGATCGCCGAAACATCGCTCACGATTGAAGGCGTGCGGGTCGTTGTCGACAGTGGGCTCATGCGCGTTCCCGTCTATGAACCCGACGTCGGCCTGACGCGGCTCGAGACAATCCGGGTGAGCCGAGCCAACGCGGACCAGCGACGCGGGCGCGCCGGGCGCACGGAGCCAGGCGTCTGTTATCGCTTGTGGGAGGAGGCCGCGAACGGGGGCCTCCTCCCTTACGCCGCGCCGGAGATTCTATCCGCCGACCTCTCCGGTCTCTTGCTCGATTGCGCCCTCTGGGGCGTCGCCGATCCAGCGAAGCTCGCCTTCCTTGATCCGCCCCCTCGCGCAGCGCTCAAGGAAGCCCGCGCGCTTCTGACGGAGATCGGCGCCATCGACGGCGACGGGCGCATTACGCAGGAGGGCCGCGCGATCGCGAGCCTCGCGTTGCCGCCGCGTCTCGCGCGCATGGTGGTCGAGGCCGCCCGCGCAGGCGAAGGGGGAATCGCGAGCGAAATCGCCGTCCTGCTGACCGAACGCGGACTTGGGGGCGATGCGGTTGATCTTGCGACCCGGCTCGAGGTCTTCCGCCGTGACCGCTCGCAACGCGCCGACGACGCGCGACGCTTGGCGCGAGGACTGGCGCAGCGGGTGGCGGCCCTCATCCCGGACCCCTCTCCCCGAGGGAGAGGGGAGTCCGCCCTTCTCCCTCCGGGAGAAGCTGGCCGGCCACAGGGCGTCCGGGAGGACGCCCGTCCTGCCGGACCGGCTATGGGCCGGCCGGATGAGGGTGCGGCGGCGACTTACGTCGGCCCGTTGCTCGCCTCGGCCTTCCCTGATCGGATCGCCGCGAGTCGGGGCAAGCGCGGCGAATTCCTCATGGCGAATGGCCGGGCGGCGGCGCTGGACGCGCATGACCCGTTGGCCGGAGATCCGTATCTCGCCGTCGGAGAAATCGCTGGCCGCGCGGCTTCGGCGCGTATTCTGACGGCTGCGGCGCTCACGCTCGGCGACATTGAAAGGATCGCAGGCAGCTCGATCGAGACCCAGGACGAATTGAGCTTCGACCGCACTTCCGCATCGCTCCGCGCGCGCCGTCGCCGCCGACTCGGCGCCCTCATCCTCAACGAGCAGACGCTCGCTGTCCCGCGGGATGAGCCGGCCGCGCTGGCGCTGGCGCGCGGCGTTCTTTCCCTTGGCGTCGCGCGCCTGCCGTGGCCGAAAGCGCTCAAGCAGCGTCGCGACCGCGCGATGTTCCTGCGGCGCGCCGAAGGTGAGGCGTGGCCGGACCTGTCGGACGAGGCGCTGGCCGCCGATCCTGGCTGGCTCGCGCCATTCCTCATCGGCAGGACGAAGCTCGACGAGATCGGCGCCGATGACCTCGCCAGCGCTCTCGATGCGGCGCTGCCGTGGGACTTGGCGCGGCGCCTCGCTGACGCCGCGCCGACCCATTTCCAGGCGCCGACTGGGACGGCGGCGCCGATCGATTACGAAGCCGAAGGGGGCCCCGCGATCGCGCTCCGCGTTCAGGAACTGTTTGGGCTCAACGCGCATCCGTCGCTGGCCGGCGGCCGCATTCCGCTCACCCTCCATCTGCTTTCGCCCGCTTACCGCCCGATCCAGATCACGCGCGACCTGCCCGGCTTTTGGCGCGGCTCCTGGGCCGCCGTGCGCTCCGA
The DNA here is from genome assembly GCA_963717215.1 of uncultured Alphaproteobacteria bacterium. Lineage (GTDB taxonomy): Bacteria > Pseudomonadota > Alphaproteobacteria > Rhizobiales > Beijerinckiaceae > Roseiarcus. The sequence continues at coordinate 128,380 of CAVQVS010000013.1, read as the reverse complement.
CCTTCGCGGCCGCTATCCCCGCCATTTCTGGCCCGAAGACCCGGCCGCCGCTCAGCCGACCGCCCGAGCGAAGCCGCGGGGGACGTGAGCGCCGTTACGCTGCGTCGACGATCACCGGAAGCCGCGTCCAGCCGCGCAGCGTGTTGTTCAAGAGCGGCGTCGGCTCGCCATCCGGCTCGATGCGCGCGAAGACGCGCGCAAACGTCCCGAGCAGCGTCTCACCTTCCAACCTCGCCAGCAACTGGCCGACGCACATATGAACACCGGCGCCAAAGCCGACATGGCCCGCAGTCGGCCGATCGATGTCGTAGCGGTCAGGGTCGGGCCACTTGCGCGGATCGCGGTTGGCGGCGCCGAGCAGCATCAGCATTTTCTCGCCCGCAGGGATCGTCGCGCCGCCGAGCTCGACCTCTCGTGTCGTGGTCCGAAAAAACGTCTGCACCGGAGTTTCAAGCCTCACCGCCTCCTCGAACGCGGCGCGCGCCTTCGACGGATCGGTGCGCAACGCCGCGAACTGATCAGGATTGAGCGCCAGCTGCCTTATCGCCACGCCGAGGCCGTGAACGGTCGTATCGAAGCCGGCGCTGAGAAGTGATCGAACCAGAAGCTCCGCCTCCTGTCGCGTCACCTCACCCGCGTCCGCCCCGGCGTGGATGGCGGCGCCGATACCGTCGTCCGATAGCGCCTCACGCTTGCACTGCGACGAAATCCATTCGACGTGCGGCGCCATTTGTGCGACCGCCGCGCGGCGCAGTTCGTTATCGGGGCCGAACATGTTGAAGACCGTCGCCGCATAGGGCAACAGATGCTCGCGGCCTTCGCGCGACAGGCCGATCGCGTCTGGCATAACCATCATCGGGTAGACTTCGGCGCAATCGGCGATTGCATCGAAGCGAGCCTTGAACGCAAGCCTCTCCGCGAGCTCATTCGCCGCGTCGACGAAGCGCGCGCGCAACGATCGCATCACCGTCGCGGACAACGCGCGATTGAGCACGCTGCGCGCCCGGTCATGTTCGGGCGGGTCGCGCTCCAGCACTACACTCGGCGGCCGCCACGGCTTCTCGCGTTGAAAATCGCTCAAGCCCACGCCGCGGCTCGAACAGAAGGTCACTGGATCGCCCAGGATCTGCCTGACCTCGGCGTGTCGCGCCGCGGCATAAGCGCCGTACTTGTCGAGCCACACGACCGGTCCGGCCTCCCGCAGGGCTTCGTGCGCGGGGTGTGGATCGCGCAGGAAATCGAGCGAGAACGGATCGATCGAAATGTGCGGAACCCCGTCGGGCGGCCGCCGCACGGGGGCAGGTTGCGACATGGCGACGTTTCCTCGAAAAAGAGCCCGGTTGCAGGCGACGCTAGTACAGAGCAAGCTGCGCTTACAATCCGGCCAGACCCGCGCGCCCGCTCTTCAGGCCACGAGCCTGGCGAATCGCCTGGGCGCAACCGGTCGAAAGCTGGGGCGGGCGAAGGCCTCGATCTCCCCCAAGCCGGCCTTCTCGTCCAAACCGAGGCCGATCCAGCCCTTGGCGCCAAAGTACAGGGGAATGAAAAACCGTGTTGGCTCGGCTTCGAGAAGGATCTCGCGCGAACCTTCCGGGATCTGGCGCCCGACCGCGAGCCAGTCGTTCCAAGGTCGCTGCAGAGCGAAGACCTTCTCCGCGACCCGGTACGACGGGCCGCGCCGCATGAGCTCCTCGTTCGCTTCCGGAAGCGCGGTGGGGAAACTCCGCACCGCCCGGGGACACTGGTCGCCGACACCTGCGTCTACGTCGGCGCTCTGACGACGGGACGCGGCTCCAACTCGGGCGGCGCCACGCTCGCCGAGGCGCTACGGCTCGGCAATGCGCCGCCTGGAACGAGACGCGATCGTCCTTGTCGGCGCGAGGGTGGCCGCCGAGCTTTATGGCTTGCGCGCCCTGTCGCTCTCGCGATGGGCCGAGACTGGGAAGTGCTGGCGGCCACGGCCAGCCTCATACTTGAGGCCGGCCCGAACGGCGCTGCGATCAGCGCCGGCCTTTGACCTCGCGCCCGATGCGCGCTTCGCCCGAGCGAAAGCCGGGACGGCGGCTCGATCGGGTCTCGACGGCGACAGGCCTGCCGCCTCGCGAGTCCCGATGCGGCTGGTGATGCGGGCGCTTCGATGACAGCGCCGCCACCTGCGCGGCAGCCACCTTGCGCACGACGGGCGCGGGCTTGGGACCCGCCGCGCCGCGGCGATCGGTCTTGAACAGAGTGAGCCGCGTCAGGCGCTCGATCGCCCGCAGGAGATCGCGTTCCTCATGGTCGCAGAACGAAATCGCCTGGCCGGCTTTGCCCGCTCGCGCGGTGCGTCCGATGCGATGAACATAGGCCTCGGCGACCTGCGGCAGTTCAAAATTGACGACATGGCTGACGCCGTCGATGTCGATGCCGCGCGCCGCGATGTCGGTCGCCACCAGCGCCCGCGTCTCTCCGCCGCGGAAGGCGGCCAAGGCGCGCTCGCGCTGCCCCTGGCTCTTGTTGCCATGGATCGCGGCGGCGTTGATGCCCGCCTCGTCGAGGGTGCGGGTGACGCGGTCGGCGCCGTGCTTGGTGCGGGTGAAGACGAGGACGCGCGTGAGTTCGGCGTCGTCGAACAACTCGACCAGGAGGTCGCGCTTCTTCGCCGCTTCGACGTACAGCACGCTTTGCTCGACGCGGTCGGCGGTCTTGGCGGCGGGCGTCACCGAAACCTCAACGGGATCACGCAGCAATTCGCCGGCGAGCGCGCGAATGTCGGTGGGCATCGTTGCGGAGAAGAACAGGTTCTGCCGCTGCCTGGGCAATTCCCGCACGATGCGGCGGATCGGCTTGACGAAGCCCAGGTCAAGCATCTGATCGACCTCGTCGAGCACCAGAAACTCGACCGCGTTGAGACGCGCGACGCCGGCGTCGAGATGATCGAGCAGACGGCCGGGCGTTGCGACAAGCACGTCGATGCCGGCCTGAAGCGCGCGAATCTGAGCGCCATGCGGCACGCCGCCGAAGATGACCGAGATTTTCAGCCCAAGCCCGTCCGAAAGGTCGCGGAAGCTTTGGGCGATCTGGCTCGCGAGTTCGCGGGTCGGGCTCAGCACGAGCACGCGCGCGCCGCCTCTTGGCGCGGGGCGCCGGTCGTTCACGATCCGGTTGAGGATCGGCAACGCGAAGGCCGCCGTCTTGCCGGTGCCCGTCTGAGCGATACCGACCAGGTCGTGGCCCTTCATCAAGGGCGGGATCGCCTGGACCTGAATTGGGGTTGGACGGGTATAGCCGAGCTTGGCCAGCGCGGTATTGAGGGGCGCGGCAAGGCCGAACCCATGAAAATTATCCAAGTGAAAGTCTTTCAATGCGCCGCAGTGGCGCGCAGGACGCGCGTATAGCGGCTGGGGGTAGGAAACGCCCCGCGTGTCCGGACGTCGAAGGGAGATTAAGGGCGGTCGGCAGGCGGACTGAAAGTCCTTCACGCGGCCGAAGCGCCAATGCCCGCGCGATCGCGGCTTGCCCTGCATGTGGACGGTGGCAGCCGCTAAGTCAAGAATAAATCGTTTGCGAACGATGAGATTTGGCGCCCGTGGCCTTACGCGCTTACCGCCAAGTGTCCGTGGAATCGCTGGCGCAACTCGGTCTTCAGCAGCTTGCCCGTTGCGGTATGCGGGAGCGCGTCGACGAATACGACATCGTCCGGCACCTGCCACTTCGCCAGTTTTTCCGACAGGAATTGGAGGAGCGCGGCTTTGCTCGGCTTCCGTCCCTCGCGGGGATGGACGATCAGGAGCGGCCGCTCCTGCCAGACCGGATGCTCCACCGCGATGACCGCGGCCTCGAACACGTCCGGATGCGACATGGCGAGGTTCTCGATCTCGATCGAGGAAATCCACTCGCCACCCGATTTGATGACATCCTTCAGGCGGTCGGTAAGCTGCACATAACCATCGGGATCAATCGTTCCGACGTCGCCCGTGCCGAGCCAGCCGTCCTTGTCGACGGCCTCACGGCCCTCGCCCTTGAAATAACCCGAGATCACCCAGTTTCCCCGCACCTTCAATTCACCAACCGAAACGCCGTCGTGCGGCAGGTCGCGCCCGTCGTGGTCGAGCAGCCTGAGTTCGATCCCGTACACCTGGCGCCCCTGCCTGACCTGCATGTCGGTCAGTTCGGTTGCGCTGGCGCCCTCGTGCTTGGCAAGCGGCGCGCCCGTCGTGGCGAGGGGGCTCGTTTCGGTCATTCCCCAAGCGTGCAACACGGTCGCGCCGAACAGCTCGCGGAACTTCTCGATCGTCGCGCGCGGCGCCGCCGAACCGCCCGAGCCAACCACCCTCAGTTTCAGCGTGGAAAGGTCGAGCTTGGCCTTGTTCGTTTCCACCCAGGCGAGGAAGTTCAGCCAGATCGTCGGAATGCCGAAGGCCTTGGTGCACCCCTCGCTCTCAAGGAGCCTGTAGAGGCTTTCGGGATCGAGCTTCGGACCGGGCAGCACAAGCTTCGCCCCGCACATCGCCGCCGAGAACGGCAGGCTCCACGCGTTGGCATGGAAGAGCGGCACCACGGTGAGGAGCGAATCCCGCGCCATAAGGCCGAATGCGTCGGCCGCGCAGGCGGCGAAGGCGTGCAGCACTGTCGAGCGGTGACTGTACAACACGCCCTTCGGATTGCCGGTCGTGCCCGAAGTGTAGCAGAGCGTCGAGGCCGTATTCTCATCGAGGAGTGGCCATTCGTAATCGGGCGACGCATCCGCCACGAGGTCCTCGAAAGCGAGCAGCCGGTCAAGCTTGGTCTGGGGAAGCTCGCTCTTGTCGCAAAGCGCGACCCAGCCGCGCACAAGCGGCAGGCGGGGCGCCAGCGCCTCGATGAGGGCCAGGAAAACCGGGTCGAAAAACACATACGCGTCTTCGGCATGATGCATGATGTATTGGATCTGGTCGGGAAAGAGTCGCGGATTGACCGTGTGCAGAACACGTCCTGAGCTGGTCACGCCGTAGTAGATTTCGAGATGCCGATAGCTGTTCCAGGCGAGCGTCGCGACGCGGTCGCCGGAACCAGCCCCGAGCGCGTCGAGCGCGTTCGCGAACTCGTTTGGCGCGCGCCGCGACTTCGGCGTAGTTTGAGCGATGGACCGCTCCTTCCGCGTCGCGGGACACGATCTCCCGGCCTCCATGCCAGGTCGAGGCGTAATCGACGAGGCCCGATATAAGAAGTGGACGGCTCTGCATCAGTCCGAGCATGTTCCCCTCCCTTCGCCTCTCGGGTTTCATCGAACCCCCGGGCGCAGCTTGAACGATCGAGCCGCTCTGCCGCGACCGTAATATCCAAAGCTACGTTGAGCTTATCCAATCCGGGCCGGTTGGCAATGCGTCGAAGACCTGCCGCAAATGGGACGTCGCCATTCCGCCGTCCCTGAGCCAGCAGGCGAGCCCGGGAAGGGGACCTCCGGCTGTCGCTTGCCTCGGATTGACCAGGGCGCCCGCCAATGCGAGGAACCGCATCTGCAAAAATTCGAGTGGGGTTATGAGCGCGATGGTCGAAGTCTTGGGGCTGGGCAATTCTCTGGTCGATCTTCTTGCCTATGCGGACGACAATTATCTTTCCGCCCAGGAAATGCTGAAGGGCGCGATGAACCTTATCGACGAGGAACGCGCCGAGGCTCTCTATGCCGCCCGCGTCGATCCGCGCGTGATCTCAGGCGGCTCGGCCGCCAACACCATTGTCGGCGTCGCCTCGTTTGGCGTCTCCGCCGCCTATATCGGCAAGGTGAAGCGGGACCCGCTCGGCGCGGCGTTCACCGACGACATCCGTTCGACAGGAGTCGTCTTCTCGACCTCGCCCGCCGAGCACGGACCGAGCACAGGACGCTGTTTCATCTATGTCACGCCCGACGGCGAGCGGACGATGAACACCTACCTCGGCGCAAGCTCCTATCTCGCGCCGGTGGACGTGGACGAGGCTTTGGTCAAAGCGGCCAAGGTCGTCTATCTCGAGGGCTACATGTGGGACCGGCCCGCCGCCAAGGCGGCGTTTCAGAAGGCCGGCGAGATCGCCCGCGGCGCAAACAGCCGGGTGGCGCTCACTCTGTCGGATTCATTCTGCGTCGACCGCTTCCGCGGCGAATTCATCGAGCTCATGCGCTCAGGGACCGTCGACACGATCTTCGCCAACACCGACGAAGTCCTGTCGCTTTACCAGACGCCGGATTTCAATGAGGCGCTCGACAGTCTGCGCGCAGAAGGCGTGCTTGGCTTCGTCACGCGCTCGGAAAAGGGCTGCATCGTGATCGATCGCGATCAGACCTGGGAGGTTCCAGCCTTTCCAATCGGCAAGCTCGTCGACACGACGGGCGCGGGCGACATGTTCGCCGCCGGCGTTCTCGCCGGCCTCGCACGCGGGCGCGACATGACCACCTGCGGACGTCTTGGCGTGCTGGCCGCGGCGGAGATCATTCAGCATATCGGCGCCCGGCCCAATGTGTCGTTGGCGGGGCTCGCGAAAGAGAACAGCGTCGCGTTTTAGATCGCCACAGGCACGCCACTCTCCTCATCGTCAAAGGCGATGGCGCCCTAGCCAACAACGACTTCCTCACGTTCCATCAAGCTGCCTAGAACAAGGCTGCGGAGCCTAGGACCGACGTCGCCTCGAGCATTGCGAAGCGGGCCGGCTTGGAGCGTTGGGGAGGAAAGCATGTCGGGTTGTCGAACTTTGCGGACTGCAACGTTGGGTCTGATCGGCACGCTGGTTTTCGCGCTGTCAGGCCTTCTCGATTCGCGAGCCTTCGCGGATGAAAGTCCGACCCCCGAGCAACAGGCGGCCGCGCTGGCGAACGTTCCGAAGGACGCCCAGCAATATTATCAGGGCTATTGGTACTCGACCAAGATCGTCGCCGACCCTCTGGCCAATTGGCAGCCCCACAAGGCGCCCTGGCAGATCTGCCATAACGATTCCTATCTCGGCAATTCATGGCGCGCCAATCTCGTCGCCGAGTTGCAAGACCTGACGTCGCAACTCGCCAAGCAAGGACTGGCCAAGGACAAGCTGATCGTCACCAATTCGAACGGCGACATCAACCTCGAGCTCACGCAGCTGAAGACGCAGATCGCGCAAGGGTGCGATCTCATCATGATGTATCCGGGGTCAGCGACGGGTCTGTGCTCAGGGATCCGCGACGCCTTCGACAAGGGCGTCCTCGTCGTCACCATCGACGCGCCGGTCGATTGCCCCCAGGCGATCAACGTCGCGCGCAATCCCTACTTCTACGCCAAACTGCAGGGCGACTGGATCATGAAGCAGCTCGGCGGCAAGGGAAATGTCGTTCTGATGAACGGGCAGCCGGGGACCACGGATACGGTGGCCGAGCATGAGGCCTTCCTCGAAGCCGCGAAAGCCAATCCCGACGTCAAGATCACCGGCGATCTTTACGGCATGTGGACGGGCGCGGTGGCGAAATCGGAGATGCTCAAATATCTGGCCACGCATCCCCAACCCGTCGATGCGGTGTGGTCGACAGGCAATATGGGGGTCGGCGTCGGCCAGGCGCTCGAGCAGGCGGGTCGGCCGGTGACCATCGTCACCGACGTCACCAATCAGTGCAGCTTCCTCGCCTTCTGGAAGGACCACAAGTTCTCGAGTCTCACGATGGCGCAGGATGGCGGCCCGACGGGCTATGAGGCGTTCGTGCCGGCGATCCGCATCATGTCCGGCCAGAAGCCGAAGGTGAACACGATCTTCTTTCCGCTGCCGATCATCACCAACGCCAACATCGACGATTATTACGATCCATCGATGAATGTGCAGAGCACCTGCTTCGCCAACGGCAAGGATCGCCATCTGGTCACCGACGGCTATTACGACCAGTTTTTCACCGGCGGCGAAAAAGCGCCGACGCTCACTCCGTAGACGCCTCATTGGATGGCTGAAACAGGAACGGACGAACGCTATTTGGCTCTTAAGGCATTAGCTGCTGTCTCCGTTTGAATGTCGGCGCCGTCGCCGCGATCTCCCGCCCGCGAAGACGTCCATCAGTCGGAGGCTTATGGCGAAGCCGCGGCATTCTCTTGGATGGCCCGGTCGAGCCGGGCCATGACGACACGTCACCTCACGCTATACGAGGCAGCAATTGATTGCGGAAAAGCAGAACTGAAGCTAAGATTGAGGGATGAGCAATCCTGTGCCGAGTGAATGCCAAGGAGCCACGCGACCCCCTTGCCATGCTTCGCAAGCGAAAAAGGAGCGAGAATTTTTTTCTCACGAAAAATCCTTGTAACCCATTGATAAGTAACGATTCGGACGAGAGAATCCAAGGAAATCCAAGGAAATCCAACCCTCGAAATCGGGGTTTTTCGCAGCGGAACGGGCGCAGCCCAAGACAATCCAAACGAACCGAGGATCTACTCGGTCGGCGCGGGAGTCGCCCTCGTCTCGCTGAGATGGCGCTTGAAGTCACTCATCGAAGCGAAGCGGAACGTGCCTTCCCCCGTTTCGGCCTCGATCGAGCCATCGGAGAAGATCTTATAATTGGCCCCGGCCGATGAATAGCTGCCGATCAGGGTCGGCGGCCCCTGCGGCTCTTCCGGCCTCTCGAGGACCGTGTCGATTGTTTCAAGCGAAGGCAGATGCCCGCTTCGGTTGAAGTTGATCGGGCGCTCGTCTTCGCCACCAGCCGCTTCGTCCCTGCTCGTCGGGAACTCAGTCTCAATCGCCGATGGCGCTGCAAAGGCGGGTTCCGCTGACGCCGTCTCGGCTGAGGTCGCCGCCTCGAGCGCGATCGGAAGCGCCAAAGGGCCGGCCGATTCCCGCACGAGCTTGGTGAGCGCGCCGATCCGCCAAGTCAGAACCCCGAGGGCGAACGTCACCACGGCGCCGCAAACGGCGACCGCTCCGATCAGCGCATACAAAAGGCCGACGCTCGTCGGCATAAGGTCGAGGCTCTCATACCCGCTCGCCGCCGCGGCGATCAGCAAAATGAAGCTTAGTATGAAGATCAGGATCGCCACTGGACCGCCAACGCCCACATTGTTGTCAAAACCTCAATCCGGTCAGCGTGTAAGTGGACCGATTCGCGTTTCAATGAGGTGAATCGCGGGCGCCGAAAATCGCGGAACCGACGCGCACATACGTCGCGCCGAGTTGCACCGCAAGCGGCCAGTCGGCGCTCATGCCCATGGAGAGTTCGGCCAGGCCGTTGCGTTTCGCGATGACGCTGAGCAGGGCGAAATGCGGTGAGACCATCTCGTTCGCCGGAGGGATGGCCATCAGGCCCTCGAGCGTCAATCCATAAGTCTGGCGGCAGCGTGCGATAAAGGCGTCGGCCTCCTCGGGAAGGACGCCAGCCTTCTGCGCTTCCCCTCCGGTGTTGACCTCGACAAACAGGCGCGGTCGCTTGCCTACCCGGTCGATCTCGCGCGCGAGCGCCGCGGCGATTTTCTCCCGGTCGACGGTCTCGATCACGTCGAAAATCTCCACCGCCTCGCGCGCCTTGTTGCTTTGCAGCGGCCCGATCAGATGAAGCTCGATCGTCTGGCCAAGGTCGTCCGCGCGCGCCCGCAAATCGCGCCATTTCGGCATGGCCTCCTGCACCCGGTTCTCGCCGAAGCGCGTCTGGCCGGCGCTTGCGATTGTGGGCCAGACCTCGGCGGCGGAAAAGGTCTTCGAGACGGCGACAAGCTTGATCGATTCTGGCTCGCGCCCGCAATCGCGCGCCCTTCGCGCGATGGATTCCCGAAGCGCTGTGAGACGGGCCACCGCGTCTTGCTCGCCCTGGTGTTGTGGCGCGCCGGTCAAACTCGTCTCCATCGCTATTCCAGCCGTCTCTGGCAGAGGCGACTCCCATCGTCCATTGTGCGCCGAAAGGAAACGCGAACTCAATCGTCGGCCGCGGGATGGTCACGACAGGCGCGCCTCTTGCCTTTTGCCGTTGGCCCGCGCATGAGGGCCGGCCTTTTCCTCCCAATCGACGGCTTCCATGGGTTTCAAATGCGGCATCGTCGGCCTGCCGAATGTCGGCAAGTCGACGCTTTTCAATGCGCTGACGCAGACAGCCGCCGCGCAGGCGGCGAATTATCCGTTCTGCACCATTGAACCCAATGTCGGCGATGTCGCGGTGCCTGACCCTCGCCTGGCGACGCTGGCGGCCATTGCGAGCTCCAAGGAGATCATCCCGACCCGGCTGTCGTTCGTCGACATTGCCGGACTCGTGCGCGGAGCCTCGAAGGGCGAGGGGCTCGGCAACCAGTTTCTGGCGAATATCCGAGAATGCGACGCGATCGCCCATGTCGTCCGCTGTTTCGACGATGGCGACGTCACGCATGTGGAGGGCCGCGTCGACCCCTTGTCCGACATCGCCACCATTGAAACTGAGCTGATGCTGGCCGATCTCGAGAGCCTCGAGCGGCGCGTCGTGCAGATGGAAAAGAAGGCCAAGGGCGGCGACAAGGAGGCGAAGGAACTGTTGGCGCTCGCCGAGCGCAGCCTTGCCGAACTGAAAGAGGGGCGCCCGGCGCGCGCCCTCGGCGTGAGCCGCGACGAGCGGCGTCTTTTCCAGTCGCTGGGTCTCCTGTCCTCGAAGCCGGTCCTCTATGTCTGCAACGTTGAGGAAGCCTCAGCCGACAAGGGCAACGCCTATTCCGACCTGGCCAGGGAACAGGCGGCCAAGGAAGGCGCCGTGACGGCTGTGGTGTCAGCGAAAATCGAGAGCGAGATCGCCCTCCTGCCCCCGGCCGACCAAGAGGCTTACCTCGAGGCGATCGGGTTGAGCGAGCCGGGTCTTAGCCGTGTTATCCGCGCCGGTTACGCGCTCTTGCACCTTGTCACCTTCTTCACCGTGGGGCCAAAGGAGGCCCGCGCATGGACGATCGAACAGGGAACCAGGGGCCCGCAAGCGGCCGGCGTCATCCACACTGATTTCGAAAAGGGCTTTATCCGCGCCGAAACCATCGCCTATGACGACTATGTCGCCAATGGCGGCGAGGCTGGGGCGCGCGAGGCGGGCAAGTTCCGCCTCGAAGGCAAGGACTATGTGGTCGCCGACGGCGACGTTCTGCATTTCCGCTTCGCCAATTGAACGCCCATGCCAGACGTGCTTTATTTCGAAGACTTTCCGCTTGGCCAAGTGGTCGAGTATGGCGGAGTCGACGTTTCGGTTGACGAGATCATCGCATTCGCCCGCGAGTTCGATCCCCAGCCTTTCCACACCGACGAGGAGGCCGCGCGAGCGGCGACCGGCGGCCTCATCGCCTCGGGATGGCACACATCCGCGCTGCTGCTCAGGATGAATTGCGAGGCGTTCCTCACGCGCGCGGCGATCCTCGAGGAGGCCGGCGTGGAAGAGGTCCGCTGGCAACTGCCGGTCAGACCGGGCGACCGGCTGCATGTGCGCCGCCAGACGCTCGCATGCCGCTGCCGTGAGGACCGGTGCGGCGCCGGCGAGGTCGAGTTTCTCTTCGAAATCATCAACCAGGACGGCGAGGCCGCCATGATTCAGCGCAGCGTGCTCCTGCTCAAGCAGCGTCCGAACTAGCCGGGTTTCATGTTCTACGAGGACATCCGCATCGGTCAGTCGACCGACCTTGGCCAGACCGAGTTCACTCGGGAGGCGATTCTCGCCTACGGGAAAAGGTTTGATCCGCGCATCGTCGCCCAGGCTGCCGACGGCCATGCGCGGCTCGGCGCCACGGGGATGCATGTGGCCGCCGCAGGCATGCGCCGACTCGTGGAAACGCGCAGCGCCTTGCGCGCCACGATGGCCGAGCGCGGCGAGACCCTTCCGCAGCTTGGCGTCTCGCCGGGATTCAAAGACATGCGCTGGCTGCACCCGGTGCACGAGGGCGACATCGTCTCCTATTCGGTGGAAACGGTGTCGAAACGCGAGACCTCCAAGCCACGATGGGGTCTCGTCACCAACAGATTTCGCGGGATCAATCAACGGGGCAAGGAGGTTCTTGTCTTTTCCAGCGCTGTCCTGATCGCCCGACGCCCAGAGGACTCGTGATGTCCCTTCCGCCGAAGCCCGGATTCCTCTTAGCTGACGGCCGGCGGCACCCGCCTGCAACTCATTTTTCGATGGCCCAGGGCGCGCCAAGCGCGTGAAAGTCTGTTAAAAGCTCCCGGTCGTTTACCTTTTTGGTGCGAGGGGAAGCTGCAATGGCGATCAATCTGGTTAGTCTCGTGTCCCAGTTCCTTACGCCGCAAACGGTCGGCGGCCTGGCGCGGGCGCTCGGCATCAACGAGGCAGTCGCGCAGAAACTTGCCGCTGCAGCGATCCCCGCCATCCTCGCTTCGCTCGCAACGGCGGCCGCTGCGCCAGGAGGCGCTCAGAAGGTCTCCGACGCCGTCTCGAACTCGGACCCGGATATTCTGACGAAGCTCACCGGCGCGATCACGGGCGGCAACACTCGATTCCTCAACGAAGGCGCCACGCTCCTGAGTGGCCTCCTCGGTGGCGGCGCCCTTTCGAGCCTGACGGGTGCGCTGAGCCAGTTTTCCGGCGCTCCGCAGCCGGCGGCTCAGGCGCTGCTCGGCACAATCACGCATGCGACGGTCGGAACCATCGGTCAGCAGGACCCTTCAAACTGGTCGGATCCGTCAGCGATTCTTTCGATGCTGAATAGCCAGAAAAGCGCAATCTCCGCTGCAATGCCGCCTGAGCTCTCGAAGATGCTCGGGGCTTCCGGGCTGCTCGCAGGTCTTGGCGGCCTTGCCGCCGGCGCGCACCCAAACCGCGGCGTCGACAGTTTCGAGCGCCGCGACCGCGGCGAGTTCGACAGCGAGTTCCGCCGCCAGCTCCGCGGCACGGAGCGCGGAATCCGCTGCCCGGAGCGCCCAGGCCACCGCGGCGAGGGTTACAGCTCCTGTTGCTGCGCCAACCTCGAGCGGCTTCCCGATGTGGGCGATCATCCTGATCGTCATTGTCGTGCTGCTGGCGATCTGGTGGTTCATGACCCAACGCGAAAAGCCGGCCGAACCGGCGAAGACCGGCCTCCTGTCGGCCCCGATCGAATACGCGCTGGACGCAGCGCCCGCCCCAGCCTTCGCGCAACTCGACTAAACAGCGCATCGTGCGGCTTGGGGGCCGGTTCTGGAGTTGGTTACGCGCGCCGCTGACAGGAACAGCGGCGCGATCTCGAGCCAGCTTACTCTGTGTCATCGCCTTGTCGGCGATGGCCGTAGGTTGCTCAAGCCGCCCTTATGGCACCCTCGTCGTTGGACCCAGCGCGCCAGACGCGAGCCGGGTTGATCTCCTTGTGGCCACGACGCGCGCGCCCGTGGCTCGAGCCTCCGGGCGTCATGTTCGGCGGATCGAGGGGACGAGGGCTCGATTTCGCCGATATCGTCGTGTCGATCCCGCCTGCCGGCGCCCGTCAGCCTGGGGATGTCTCGCTCCCATCCTCGCTGCCCGCCAATCCGGAGCGTGACTTCGCGATCCTACGCGCCGATCGTATGGACCTCGCTCAGGCGAAGGCTAATTTTGATGCGCGCATCAGGCGCATTCCGGGCCGCAGGGTCCTGATCTTCGTCCATGGCTTCAACACTCGTTTCGAGGAAGCCGTCTATCGTTTCGCGCAGATTGTGCACGATGCGCGCGTCGAGGTCGCCCCGGTCCTGTTCACCTGGCCCTCCGGCGGCAATGTGACCGACTATGTCTATGACCGCGACAGCGCCATGTATTCCCGCGACGCGCTGGAGGTGGTGCTGCAGGCGCTGGTCAAGGATCAGAACGTCGACTCGATCTCCATCCTCGCCCATTCCATGGGCAATTACCTCGCGGTCGAATCGCTGAGGCAAATGTCGATCCGCGATCACGGGCTTTCGCCCAAGATCCGGGATGTGATGCTGGCTTCCCCGGACATCGACGTCGACGTCTTCCGCCGCCAGATCGCCGAAATCGACGCCGGGCCGCGGCCGGCTCAGTTCACTTTGTTCATTTCCCGAGACGACCGGGCGCTTGGCCTGTCCAGCTTTCTCGCTCGCGATTCGACGCGCCTCGGCGCGCTCGATCCCAGCAAGGAACCTTATCGTTCGATCCTTGAGCAAGGCCGGGTCCAGGTCGTCGACCTGACCGGCATGGCCTCGAGCGACTTCACCAACCATGGCAAATTCGCCAGCGGAGAGGTCGTTGGCGCGATCGGCCAACGCTTGGCGGAGGGTCAATCGCTCAGCGACGCCAAGGGCGGCCTGATCGAATTGCTCGGCACGTTTACGGGTGGTGCGATCAATGTCGCGGCCGGCGTCGCCACGAGCGCCGTCGCCGCGCCAAGCGAGGTGTTCGATCCGACGAAACGCGAGAGATCGGTCGACACAGCGGCGCAAGCCTCGTCGTTGAACCAGTGACGGCGGCGGACAAAGCTCTGCCGGTTCCCGTCGAGCCGCGGGGCGAGCTGACCGTTCGGGTCGCCGCCATGCCGGCCGACACCAACGCCAACGGCGATATTTTCGGGGGCTGGGTCCTGAGCCAAATGGATGTGGCGGGCGGCATCGCCTCCGCCGAATACGCGAACGGGCGCGTCGTCACGATCGCCATCGATGCGATGACCTTTATCAGGCCAGTCAAGGTCGGCGACGTGCTCTGCGTCTACACGGCCATTGACGGGGTCGGTCGGACCTCGATGAAAGTCCATGTCGAAGCGTGGGCGCGCCGGCGGCTGACGCATGACCGCGAAAAAGTAACCGACGCCACCTTCACTTTTGTCGCCATAGACGAGGACGGCAGGCCTCGACCCGTCACCGCCGGGCAGGCTGAAGGCGAGATCTAACGGCTCCCCGCCCGCCTCAAAGGAGGATCGGCCCGTCGTCGGGCCGGAGCGCAAAGCAGTCGGACGGAATCGGGACGTGATTTGGCGCGGGCGCCCCGGTGCTCGATCGATTTGGATTTTCTTGGACCGTCGCGGTTTTGCCCTCCGACGGCCCGCAAACAAGGCTTTGATTTCCTTGGATTTCCTTGGATTCTCTCGTCCGAATCGAGACTTTTCAATGGGTTACGCGGGATTTTCTGCGAAAAAAATTTCCTGCCCCCTCTTGCGCTCGGCAGCCCGCTGGGACAGGAGCCGGCGGTCTTACGATGCGGAAATGCAGTATGGCTCATCGAGCAAGCCTAGCTCACTTTCCGCTTTTCTGCAATCAATTGCCGGAGAGCTTTGCAGAAGTTGGCGGATTTGATTCTCTGGGTTGGGCCAAGGAGGATGATTTGCCGATGACGCGCCGTGACCTGTCGCAGCCTTCGTTCGTTGACGCGATGGTGAGCGGTTATGGGAAGGTTGGAGGCTTTCTGGACCGGATCGAGAAGGCGTTCGACTGGTCCTTCGTTCGAGGCTCTGCTTTCGTCTATCCATGGCTCAGCGACCGGCGCGCCAGGCTATCCGCCTTTGACGATGTTCAAGATTCTGCTGCTGCAGCAATGGCACGCGCTCTCTGATCCCGCCGCCGAGGAGGCGGTGCGCGACAGGCTGTCGTTCCGCCGTTTTTGCGGGCTGCCGCTGGAGGTGGAGACGCCGGACCACGCCTCGATCTGGCGGTTCCGCCAGACGATCGACAAGCTTGGCCTGTCGATGAAGCTCTTGGCGGAGGTCAACCGCCAGCTCGACGCGCTCGGCCTTATCGTCAAAAAAGGCACGCTGGTCGATGCGACCATCATCGCTGGCGCAGTCAGGCGGCCTTACGAGGGCGGCGGCGTCAATCCGCGCGATCCCGCGGCGCGTTTCACGCGCAAGCGCGACAAGACCTATTTTGGCTACAAGGCGCATCTGGCGGTGGACGAGGAGAGCGGCTTGGTGCGTCAGGCTGAGATGACTTCGGCCAATGTGCACGACTCCCGCCTGGGCGAAGCACTGATCCAGGGCGACGAGCAGGGCTATTTCGCCGACCGGGCCTATGACAGCCAGGCTTTGCGCGAGACGCTCGAACGGCGCGGCCTGGTCGATGGGATCGCCTGGAAGGTTAAGCACGCCCGCTATCCGCTCGAGCCCTGGCAAAAGCTCCACAACGCATGGGCGACCAGCATCCGCTCAGCTGTCGAGCGCGCCTTCGCCACCATGAAGCGCTGGTACGGAATGAGCCGCGTCCGCTACTTCGGGCTCGCGCGCAACGCCTGCCATCTGCAACTCGTCGCGGCGGCAATGAACATGAAGCGGGCGCTCGTGCTGATGCGAGCGGCCTAGGCGCAGGGGCTCAAGCCCCTTCCGCCCGTTCAAGGCGGGCCCGACAACCACCTCAAGAGACCACAAAAATCGCCCCTACCCCCGCGGACTCAGCCAAACCCGGCCCCCTCAAAGCGAAATCGCTCGTTCTGCAAAGCTCTCTGCTGGTAACGGAAATTGCCGTCGACAGAAGTTGCCGATTCTTTGTCTAGCCCAGACGGGCGCTTCGTCGGCTCTTATGGCGTTAGGTCTGGCAACCGGGGATTTCCGAATATTGGGGAGAACGAAAGCTCGCTAGCCATTTCGGCCAGGTTTTGGGCATCGAGCTGACTGGGTCGGTTGTGAACTCGAATTTGGCGCGGGCCAATCGCACGCCGGGACCATAGGCGGAAGCCAGATCACGTGGATCGAGTTCCTCAATCGTGTTGCCGTCGTTGATGTTCCGGAAGCGCACGACCATCGGCAGCCCGTCCGGTGGAACATCTACGGAGCCCTTCTTCGTTTGCAGTTCACGCACGGCAGCTAACCCCGACGAGGGGTCGTAGGACTGCGAGAGTCCGTATGCGATAAAGGGAAGCATGTTTAGGCTCGCAAGTTTGGGAAAGGCGGGCAGGTCGGTTTTTGGGTCCACCAACAAGGGTCTGGAGTTGACGACAAATAACAACCCACGCTCGCCGAGATCGACTGTGATCGCACAGCCGCGCATGTCGCCGCCAAAATGCGATCCTCCACCTATGTTTACAAGCCAATCCGGCAGCGGTTGGTAGGCGATCTCCACCACCCCGGAACCGGTGTGCGTTGCCCCGTCAACATCCACGTCAACGGTGAGGCGGTAGCGGAGATAGGCCGTCGGAAGGATAACGAGGTAAGCGGCGTAAAGGCCGCCGACTATGACCGCGCACACAACAAGAAATTTTCCGCCCAGGGACATCGGCTTAACCTTTTGTGCCAGCGGCGTAGGCGCGCGCCGCGCAGATATAAGCACATACGCATAACGATAACTTTTAGCTCAGAACCCGGAAGGTGGTCGACCTTGGGAGTCGACGGGAAGACAACGTGCCCCTCACACCCTCTCGACCCGCAACTTCAAGAAACCGCCCGGCGCGAGGCCCATCGGGGTCAGTTTCAGGCCCGGCGGCGCGGGGAGGTCCGAGGCCGTGGGCGATGTCAGGCAGGTCGCGACCACGGCGCGCTGGCCACGGGGCGAAGCGCCAGGCGCCGCTCGGCTTCGGCGCGATTTCGGTTTTGCTTTCGACATATTTGAGCAGCACGTCGCGATTTGCGTCCGGGGCCTCGATCACGACGCTCGTTCCGTCGCAGCCGGGGAAGCCGCCGCCGCCGCTGGCGCGATAGTTGTTTGTGACGACGAGAAACGACTGGTTCGGATCGACCGGCGCGCCGTTGAACGTCAGGTCGCGAATGCGGCGCGCGTCTGGCGCAATCAGCGCGCCCGATTCGTCGTAGCGCGCGGGCTGGGTGACGTCGATTGCGTACTCGACGCCATCGATCACGTCGAAATTGTAAGCAGGCGAAGGCGGGACCAAGAAGAGGCTGCTCATCGCGCAGGTTCGGATCGATGCAGCGGAAGATGGACGCCGAGCGTTCGAGCCATTCCCTCAGCGTCGCGCCATCGACCTTAACCACTCTCAGAGTGTTGGGGTACGGGTAGATATCCGCCACGTCCTTGATCGCGAGCGGTCCAGCGGCGATGTCGGTATAGGAATAGGGTCCGCTGCGACCGCCGCATTTGAACGGCGACGCGGCTGATAGCATCGGCAGCGACGATAGGTCGACGCTCCGCCGCCGCGATAGGCGTCGCATAAGCGCGCTGAGCTTCGTTGATGAGGTTGCCCGTGTAGCTGTCGCCGATCAGCGCGAAATAAGTGTGCAACCGCGTCGCAAGTCTGCCGATGGGCGTGCGGATGTGGCGCAGCGTGGCTTCGTGCGCGGACCTGGCTGCTTCCAGCACGGACGCGTCCGACTCGACCACCGCGATCGCGCGGCCGTCCGCGTCGCGTCGCGCGATTGGCCGGACCTCAACATGAGCGTCCACGACCCGCCAGCCTGTGTCCTTCTCGAGCCAAAGATCGATGATTCCGAGATGGCTGCCCCAGAAACCCGCCATGACGGCAGGCTTGCCGTGGATGGTCCCGCGCTCTGCGTCTACGCCCGGCAAACCGGCAAAATCCTCGCCGGGAAACAGCAGATGCTGATGGCCCAGGAACAGGGCGTCGACGCCATCGAGCCTGGCGAGATCCTGGCCCGCATTCTCCTCGCCTCGCGTTGAGGCGAGCCGCGAAATGCCCGTGTGACACAGCACGACGACGAGATCGACGCGGGCCCGAAGCTCGCCGAGCTCCGCGCGGACGGCCTCCACGATGTCGACCGTAATCAAGCGCCCGCGGACATGGGTTTCGTCCCACTTGGCGATTTGCGGCGGCGCGACGCCGATCACGCCCACCTTAAGCTCGTGTGCAGTCCCGAACTCGTCGACAAACCCGCTTTCGATCACGATCGAAGGCGGAAACCAAGGTGAGCCGTCGCTCTTGCGCACGTTGCAACAGACGACCGGAAAGCGCGCTTGTGCGTAAGCGCGCTTGAGCGCCTCGAGGCCGTAGTTGAAATCGTGGTTCCCGAGAGTTGCGACCGCGTAGTCGAGTGTGTTCATCGCGGCGATGACAGGGTGGGCAATTGTGGGGTCGGCAATGATCGCTTCAGCCGCTAAATCGCCGAGCGGCGTGCCCTGAAGGATGTCTCCGTCGTCGAACAACAGAGAGTTGGGCGCCTGCCTGCGCGCCTCTGCGACCAAAGACGCCGCGCGCGCAAGACCGAGCGAATCGTCCGGGCAATCCCGATAATAGTCGTAAGGGTAGAGATTCGCGTGCAGATCGGTGAGGCCCAGAAGCCGCAGGCGAAGTCGCGGAAGTCCGGGGTGAGCGAGCGGAGAATCCAGTTCAAGCTCGCGGCCACGCATAAGTCGTCATGACGGGAAGCCGGGAGCCGCGCAAGTCAAGCGCCGCGGCCCCCGCCGCTCCGGTCAGAGAGGCGCTTGCGGGTGAGCGGCGTCGGCCGGCGACGGCGATTGGCCGAGCGAGGACGGGCCGGTCCTGGCGTCCCATCCGCCCGGCGGCGCCGCGACCTCGTTTGCCCCAGGATCAGGCTTCGCGGCCTTGAAGATGATGAACTTCGCCAATGCGGTAGCGAGGGCGACAGGATCGATCTCGCGGGCAATCTCGTCGCGCTTCGTGGCGGCGTCCAGATCGCCCTGCTGGGCGGCAAGCGACAGCCACAGCCACGCCTGCCCGAGGTCCTTTTCCACGCCAAGTCCGCGCGCGTAAAGGATCGCGAGATTGTACTGGCTGTCGCGGACGCCGAGTTCGGCCGCCCTTCGGAACCATTTCGCGGCTTCGGGATAGTCCGGGGCGCCCTGGCCGGCCTCGGCGCTCATGACCGCGAGATTGTGCGCGGCTCTCGCATTGCCGGCCTCGGCCGCCTTCAGGTACCAGCGCTTGGCGGCTGTCGGATCCCGAGGCACGCCAATTCCCTTCTCGTACATCGAACCGAGCCGGTACTGCGCCGGCGCAAGGCCGAGCGAAGCGGCGCGTTCGAACCACCGGGCCGCCGCGGGCTGATCCTTTGGCAGACCCCGACCTTCGAACAGGCGCATCGCGAGTTCATATTGCGCGTTGGGCTGGCCACCGGCGACCGCGTCGCGCAGCGATGCAGCAATCCCGGGCGGGATCGCGGACATGAGCTCGCCCGCCGAAGACCCGCCATGGGGCGCAAGATCGATCCCATCGGGCTTTGCCGGCGGTACGGCGATCGACGCCGTCGGCGCGACATCGATCGCCCCGCCGCCAGATCTGACCGCGCCGGCGACATCCGATGACTTTCCCTTCAGCGTGTCCACCCTGGCCGTATTGACCGCTTGTCCACCCACTTCGGAGCGTTGGAACAAGGGCGCCCGGATGCCGACCATTCTGACCGCCAGCGTCGTCGCGATCACGATCGCGACGCCGAGGAGCACGGCGCGTTTGTGATTGGCGTAGAAAGCCCTTGCTGATTGAACGCCGCGCGCGGCGGACCGCACCCTTTCGGAATTGGCCAGGCTTTGCACGACGCCGCCGGTGTCGCGTGCGGCGCTGCTCTCCGCCAGGGCAGCTTGCGCGGCGCGCCGCGCAGCAGCGATGTGGACGCTGACGGCGGGATTGGTCCTGGGTCCAATCACCTGCGCGAGATCACGGGCTTCGCGGGCGTGCTGCGGCGCGCCCGCACCGGGCTCGATGAGGAAGTCCTCGGCGTCGTCGGCCGGCTGCGAGGCGGGTTCTCCCGCGCTCGCCGCCTTCGCTTGGCTCGAGCGTTGGTGGCGCGGCTTCAGGCCCGGCGTCTGCGCCGTGCGCGATTGAGCTTATAGGCGGGACCGGGTTCGCCGATCTTGCTGGCGGCCGCAGCACCTCGTCGACGTCGTCGGCCGCGAGCTCGCTCTCGATGCTGGCGAGGCGAGCGCCGAGCATTTCCAGAATGCCTTGCAGATCCGTGAGACGCGCTTGCGTGCGCTGGTCAGCGCCCACCTGTTCGGATTTGAGCTCAGCCAGATGTGCGCCAAGCGCGGCGTTGATAGCGGCCGAATTCTCCGCGGCGAGAGAGCCGCTGACCCGGTCGGCCTCGCTCAGCTTTTCGAGAAGCTGCTGAACGGCAGGCGGCACATCGTCGGCTCGGTTGCTTGTGGCCGCCAGCGTATCGATGCGATCATAGATGGTGTCGATCTGCTGGGCGACGGTCTCCAGGTCGACCTGGCGGGCGCTCACATTTTGAAGTCGCCGGACGACCTCGTCAGCAACCTGCTCAACGACCTCGCGATCGACGGGCGCAGCCGCGCTTGCCTCCAACTTTGCCTCGAGCGAGCGCAACAGGGTTTCGATCGGATTGAGATCAACCGGTGGCGCGACCGCCGCGTCCTGCCGCACGCCGAGCTCAGGGTCAGCAAGGCGGTCGAGCTTGCCGCCGATTTCGGCGAAAATTGACTGGAGGGCTTGGGCGTCGCCGTCGGTGCGGCCCGTGGCGGCGAGCCTGGCGTCGAAATCGTGCAACAGCCTCTCTATGGGCCCGGTGTCGACCGTCGCGGGCTTCTCGAGAGACTGGCGGACGCTATCGATCCGCCGCGCCAGATCCTCCAACGGGCCGGAATCGATCGCTGCGGGCGCATTCGGGCGAGCAATTTCCTGATCGAGACGAGCCGCGATCTCTTCCAGGCGGCGCTCGATCGAGACGAGCGCCGCTGGCGGCGTCGAGTGTTCGATCTGCCGACAGGCCTCGGCGAGAAGCGCGGCCATCTCCGCGGACTCGAATTGGGGCGCGGGACTTGCGCCGAGCCGCTCGACGCGGTCAGCCAGCTCGCCGATCTGGCGCTCCAATTGTTCGAGCGGAGGCGTGCGCAGCGCCGCCGAAGCCAAGAGATTGCGCACTTCTTCCGTCTGCCGGCGAATGGTTTCAAACGTTTCAGGCTCTATCGCCGCCGCGACAAGGCTGTCGATCTTGCCGCCGATCGCACGGATCTCGCGCTCCAGCCCCGCGACCGCCGGCTGAGGGTCATGCGCTCTCAAGGCGGCTCGGAATTCTGCAGCCATCGCCTCGAGCGGAGCGAGCATCGATTCGCCGTGGCCGCCTTGGCGCAACAGGTCGACTCGTTGCACGAGATCGCGGATCGCGCCTTCGAGCGCCACGACCGCGTTGCGCGGCGCGAGATCGGCCAGGCTGCGGCCCATGGCCTCCATTTCGGCGCGCATGGCCCCAAGGGCGACCGAAGCGCTTGGATCGGCCCGCTCCCGGCGCATATCGTCGAGCTGAAGCCCCAGCGCCCGAACGTCGTCGAGCGGCGATTGCGAGAGCGACGCCTCGGCTTCCGTGTCTTCTTCCGCGGGTGGGGCGTCGGTCCCGCGACCGGCGTTCAGCGGGCGGGTCTCGCCGCGGCCGGCGCGCTCCTCAAGCTCGTGGCGCCGCATCGCGATTTGCGACACCGCGGCCTTGAGATCAAAGGGCGCCTTCGGATCGATCGCTGCAGAAGAGAGGCCATCGCCACGCCTTTCGCCATTCTGGGCGACGTCGGTCAAGCTTGTCCGGATCGTTTCGAGCCGGCGCACAGCGTCGATGAGCGCGCGGCGATCGCCGTCTCGCGTCGCGTCGTCCCGCTCCAGAATTTCGGCGACCGATTCAAAGGCGCGAGCCGCCTGCGCTTCGGCGCGCGCAAGCCTCACTTCAAAGTGCTCGATCGCCGAACTGAAAGAATCCGAAGATCTGGCTGCGCTCTGCGCCTGTGCGCGCTCGTTTCGTCGGGCGATCCGTTCGAGACGTCCTGCGGCCGCATCGAGCCGATCGTCTTCGGCTCGGTCGTGTTCCAGCCCCTTGCGCAGATCCAGACCGGCGTGGTCGGTGATCACTTCGTCGAGCCAGTCGTCGAGACGCATACCGGCGCGCCGGGCGGCCTCAACGGCGGCGTCGCGGGTCCGTCGGTCCACGCCCGCGATATTCCACGCCATGGCTCTATTCATGTCCTCGACCGTCGCTCTGGGTCGCGAATCGCCGAGTGAACGGTGGCGACGCCGCGAACCAATTCTGTCGGGGGTCATGGTGAAAAAACGGTTAAGCGCCCCTTCTCCGAGCGTCGCCGCCGCAGATCTTAAAAGTTGCAATACCAGTTGCAGCAACTATCAGTTGCAAATTGCATCCGTTAGGGCATAGTGATTCGATTCGCGCAAGGGCCGCGAGTTACGAGGCGCGAACGCAACGGCGCCGACGAAAGGAAAGGCCATGAACAGGATGTCAACTCTATCTCAGCCTTCCGCTGGGTTCTCGGGCGCGATGCTCGAAGGAGACACCCGGACCGCGCTCGATTCGGGCCAGCCGGAGCTAACGATTAGCCAGATGTCGCGCGTTTTCGGCGTCAGCCTGCGCACGCTGCGGTTTTATGAAGACCGCGGACTTATCAAACCGCGCCGTGAAGGGAACGCCCGCTATTATCGGGCGAGCGACCGCATTCGGATGGAAATGATTCTCAAGGGCAAGAAGCTCGGCTTCACACTCACGGAAATCCAGGATCTGATCGGCGGTAAAGGGGCGACCGAAATGACGGACCTCGAAGATCAACTGAATCCCCAGCAGATCGTGACCCAGATCAGCCACCTGGAGCGGCAACGTAACGAGATCGATGGAGCCATCGAGAGGCTGCGCGCGACGCAAAGCCGCTTCGCCCAGGGCGCCGCCGCCTGATCGGCGCCGCTCAATCGGCGCCGGGCCCGGCTAAACCCTGGTCCGCGCCGCCTCGACGATCCGCAGCGCTTCGGCCGAGGCGGCTTCAATTCCGAGATGGGTCGTGTCCAATGTCACCGCATCGTGAGCCGGGCGTAACGGCGCAATGGTCCGGTTAGAATCCCGAGCGTCGCGGCGAATGATGTCGGCCAAGATCGCCTTGTAATCCGCCTTTTCGCCACGTTGGACCAATTCGAGCGCTCGCCGCTGCGCCCGCGCTGCCGCGCTGGCGGTGACGAAAATCTTCACCTTGGCGTTGGGACAAATGACCGTGCCAATGTCGCGCCCATCGAGCACCGCGCCGACCGGGCGCGCCGCGAAGGCGCGTTGCGCCTCGATCAGCGCCGCGCGGACGAGCGGCATGGCTGCGACGATGGAGGCCGCCTCGCCCATCTCTCGCGTGCGCAAGGCCTTGTCGTTGAAGTCGGTGAGCCCCAGCCCTCGAGCGACCGCAACCGCTGCAGCTTCGTCGTGAAGGTCTCGATCTTCCGCAATCAGCGCGGCCGCGGTGGCCCGGTAGAGCAGCCCGGTGTCGAGATGAGAGAGCCGGTAATGCGCGGCGATTCGGCGGGCGATGGTGCCTTTGCCGGAAGCCGCGGGCCCGTCGATGGCGATGATCATGCGCGAGCAGCCGCTTCTCCGGGCTCTCCGCCCTGAAGGCGCTCATAAAGGGGGGCAAGGCGGCTGTCGAGACGGCAATCCGGCTGGTTTGAGCGAAGGCGTCAACAGCTGGCGAGGTTGCGGAACAATGCATTGAAGATATGGGATTTTAGGCCCGCAGAAGACGACTCCGACGATGCTTCCAGCGCGCTAGGGGTTGGGCCGCCGTGAAGCCCGGCAGCTTGACTCTAATACTCACAATAAAAGTAGCATTTGTTGACGGTCTGCTTACGAACCTGCAACCCACAGATGTCGCGGGAGACGGTCGCTGATGCGCCGCGACTCGGCGCGCGAACGCGCTCTGGCCGGAGGCTGCGGGATCGTCGACGGCGATGATCGTCCGGAGCCGCGTTTTTCCCGAGCTTTCGCCCCGCTCTTGAGAGTTCGAAGCGGTCCCTGCCGAGACAAGCCTTGGCGATCCGAGAGGGCGGGACGTCATGGGTTCTCCCGAGCTGGAGCGGTCGCGGTTCGAACCAAGACCGATCGTGGACGGATTAACTGTAATACCAACAATCATACGTCAAATACTTGACGCTTCGCTTACAAATCATCAATCTACAGGCAGTGACAGGCCTTTGGATGTGGCGGGTTTGGGCACGTTAGCGCTGGGTTGGCGCATCTCCCAAGGAGGGACTTGATGGTAAAATATAAAATAGCTTTGGGCGCGGCGGTGATTTCGGCCCTCGTTTCCGGGCCGGCGTTCGCCAATCTGATCACAAACGGCAGTTTTGAGACCAACGGGGGTATTCGGCCAGTTAGGCGATAACACCAATGCGACAGGCTGGACGGTCGTACCGGATCCCAGAAACGGCACGGGTATCCACGTACGGGTTCATCTTCGGCAACTCGACCGCCTTCAGCAGCGGTTCGCCGGGGTCCGACGGTTCGGTGGCTCTTTTCGGCAGTTCCCCGGCCAACAACACTCCCCAGGGTCGTTTCTTCTACGGCGAGGACACGACCTTCCAGACGACCTTGCTTGAGCAGACGGTGAGCGGTCTGACGGTGGGCAAGGAATATGCGCTGACCTTTGAGTGGGCGGCTGCCCAGCAGACAGGCTTTAGTGGCGCGACAACCGATCAATGGGTGGCCAAGCTCGGATCACAGACTGAAAGCACGGCCGTTGTCACTAACCCCAGCCACGGCTTCACCGGCTGGATGAACGCAACTTTGGACTTCACCGCCACGTCGACTTCGGAGCTTCTCACACTTGACGGCATCGGCACCTGCCTCGCCGGCAATTGCGGCGAAACCGTGAGTGGCGCGCCGCCGTTCGCGCTGATCGACAGCGTTGCGTTGAACGGCGTCCCGGAGCCGTCGACCTGGGCGATGATGCTGCTCGGATTCGCCGGCCTCGGCTACGCGGGTTTCCGAAAACAGCGCCGATCCGCGATTTCGGTTGCGTGAACACGTCGGCTTAACCCTGAGAGAAAAAAGCCCTGCCGCTCGGTTGCGAGCGGCAGGGTTGCTTATTGCATTTCGATTATCGTCTCGCCCGGACCAGCCGCACGCCCAAACGGATGCACCCATGGCCATAGGACCGTATCGAGAGCTGTATACGCTGCTCTACGCCGCAGCGCGGCTCAGCATGTGGCTAGCGGTCTTTGCGGCGATCTTCGTACCGATCGAGAGAGTCTTCGCGCTGCATAGCCAAAAGATCTTCCGCAAAGGGATCGCGGTCGACCTTGGCTACTATTTTATCAGCGGTCTTCTGCCTGGCCTCGTGCTCGCGCCGCCGATTTCGGCGGCTGTGCTCGTCATCCATCACTTCATCCCCGGCGGCTTCCTTGCCGCTATCGCCGCCTGGCCGCTCTGGCTCAAGGCCTGCGCCACGATGTTGGTGGGCGAGACCGCCTATTACTGGGCGCATCGTTTAAGCCATCGAGATTCCGTTCCTCTGGCGGTTCCATGCCGTCCATCACAGCGCCGAGCAGCTCGATTTTCTGGTCAACGCCCGCATGCATCCCGTCGATCTGGTGTGGTCGCGGATGATCATGCTGACGCCGATCTTCGCTCTCGGGCTTGCCAATCCCGTTCACTTTGGCGACGGCCTGGTCGCGACCGGCATCCTTCTCGTCGGGTCGATGTGGGGTTATTTCATCCACTCCAACATCCGCTGGCGTCTGGGGCCGTTCGAATGGCTGCTGACCACGCCCGCCTTTCACCACTGGCACCACACCAACGATCGCAACCGCCGCGACTGCAACTACGCGTCCATGTTTCCCTGGCTCGACCGGGTGTTCGGCACCCATCACCTGCCTGAAGCGTGGCCCGAACGTTATGGAATCGATGAACCGATGCCCGATTCGCTTGCCGGTCAATTCATCCATCCGCTCGCGCCATCGCGGCCCTTGCTTCCAGCCAAGGACAGCCGGGTCGCGCAGTGACGACGCCGGCCGTCGCTGGTCCGCTGTGGTTCACTGACCCATAACGATTTGAGTTGCCGTCCGCTGCATCGGGCGGACAGCAGCCCTTCGGCTTGTGCCCATGCCGGCGCCCGCGTATTCATCAAATTGTCAAATGACAGTCACCTGACAACGCCGACGCGTGCGAACGCTGCGGGAGGGCGATGATGGACCTTACGTCACAGCAACGGATGACCATCCTCGCTGCATTTCTCGGCTGGATGCTCGACGCCTTCGACTTCTTCCTTCTGACGTTCTTGCTCAAGGACATCGCCAAGGAATTCGGCGTCGACGTGCCGGCGGTGGCGTACGCGCTGTTTCTCACCCTGGCGATGCGGTTCGTCGGCGCGTTCATATTCGGCCGGCTTGGCGACCGATGGGGTCGGAAGCCGGCGCTGATGCTGGACATCCTCTGCTATTCGATCCTCGGCGCGCTCGCCGCGTTCTCACCGAACCTCACGATCTTCCTGATCCTGCGCGCGCTGTTCGGCGTCGCGATGGGCGGCGAATGGGGCCTCGGCAGCTCGCTCGCGATGGAATCCATTCCCCCCAGCGCGCGGGGACTGGTGTCCGGCATTTTGCAGTGCGGTTACCCGACCGGCTTTCTGCTCGCCGCCATCGCCTACGGACTTCTCTATGGCCGGACGTTCGGCGACACCACGATCGGCTGGCGGGCGATGTTCCTGCTCAGCGTCCTGCCCGCTTTCCTCGTGCTGTTCATCCGTAGCGGCGTTCCGGAATCCCCCGCCTTCGAGGCGTCTAAGGGGAAAGCGAAGCCCCCTTTATGGGAGACGCTCAAGGCGCACCGGGGATTGGTGCTCTACATGGTCGTCCTGATGATGTGCTTCAATCTGTTCAGCCACGGCACGCAGGACCTCTATCCGACATTCCTACAGAAGCAGCACAATTTCGATCCAGGGACGGTCAGCTGGATTGTCATCGTCGCCAATCTCGGCGCGATTGCTGGCGGCCTCATCTTCGGCCACCTGTCGGAGAAGATCGGCCGCGTCAACGCGATCACCATCGCCGCGCTCATCGCCCTGCCGGCGCTTTCCTTATGGGCTTTCTCCTCGACACCGGTCCTGCTTGCGGTCGGCGCTTTCATCATGCAGATCGCCGTACAGGGGGCCTGGGGAGTGATCCCCGTCCATCTCAACGAACTGTCGCCGAGCGCGGCGCGGGCGACAATTCCAGCCTTCGTCTATCAGGCCGGCAATTTCCTCGCTTCCTACAATGGTCCGTTCCAGGCCCAGATCGCTCAGGCGAACGGCGGAAACTATGCGTTCGCGCTCGCGCTGGTGGCCGGCGTCGTCGCCGTCGCGATCGTCATCGTGATCCGTTTCAGCCCGGAGCGGCGGGGGGAGGTCTTGACGGCGCATTGAAGCCCAACGGGTGTCCTGCAAGGCTTATCGTCTCATGCGGAAGCGGCGTGCCCGCGGCCGTGTCGGTAGACGGGGACGACGCGGAGCCTCGGGGTTAGAATCCGTCGGCTACGCGCTTGCCTCAGTATATACAATATTTAAAATGTACAATTATTGGGAACATTTCTGCCCCCCAGACAGTTGATAAGCGTCAAACAGATCTGGACATAAGCATGGGCTGTCCCGCCAGATCTCGAGTAGGAGGATTTTATGTCTCGATGGATTCTCGCGGCAGCGACCGCGACACTGATCTGCGCCACGTCCTCAGCCGCGCTGGCGGACTCAAGCGGAGCAGTGACCGGGGGCGTCGCGGGTGCGGTCGGCGGTGCGGTAGTGGGCGGTCCGGTTGGCGCCGTCGTTGGCGGCATCGGTGGCGCGGCCATCGGCAACTCGGTGACCAATCACCATCGTTACTACCGCCACCCCTATTACCATCACCATCACTACAACCACTACTAGACTGCGTAAGGACGCCCCGCGCGAGGGCTCAAAAGCCCTCGCGACCGTTGAGAGGAGGCGGGCCGAGTTCGCCTCTATTCAGCGGCGGCCGCCCGCTTGGGCAGCACCCAGTTCGGCCGGGGAAAGTGACACGTGTACCCGTTAGGGTAGCGCTCGAGGTAATCTTGATGCTCGGGCTCCGCCTGCCAGAATGGACCGGCCGGCGACGACCTCGGTCACCACCTTTCCGGGCCATAGGCCAGACGCTTCGACATCCGCTATGGTGTCGAGCGCCACGCGCTTCTGTTCATCGCTGGTAAAGAAGATCGCCGAGCGGTAACTCGCGCCGACATCGTTGCCCTGCCGGTTTCGGGTCGTCGGATCATGGATCTGAAAGAACAGCTCGAGCAGCCTGCGGTAGCTGGTCTGCGCCGGATCGAAAATGATTTCAATCGCCTCGGCGTGATTGCCGTGGTTGCGGTAGGTCGCGTTGGGAACCTCGCCGCCTGTATAGCCGACACGCGTAGAAACCACGCCCGGATAGCGGCGAATCAGATCCTGCATGCCCCAGAAACATCCGCCGGCGAGAACCGCCCGCTCTGTTGAACCTGCCATGAAGGCGCCTCCTGTTGAGACCGGAATCGGCGCGAATGCGCCGCCGCTGCTTTTAGATAAGCATCCGGGCCGAAAACAAAACAGGGCCCGCTTGAAGCGCGAACGCCTTACGCGTGGGAAAGCGGCGCCTCAGGCCGCTTCCGCGGCAGGAACGCGCGCCAGCAGCCTGCAGAGGCGCGCGAGCGTCTGCCGCTGTTGGGGACGCGGCACGACCATGTCGACCATGCCGTGGTCGCGGAGATATTCGGCGCGCTGGAAACCCTCGGGCAGGCGCTCGCGGATGGTCTGCTCGATCACCCGCGCCCCGGCGAAGCCGATCACCGCGCCGGGCTCGGCGATATGGACATCCCCCAGCATCGCGTAGGACGCGGTCACGCCGCCTGTGGTCGGGTTGGTGAGGATCACGATATAGGGCAGCTTCGCCGCCCGCAGGCGGCGTACGGCAACCGTCGTGCGAACCATCTGCGCCAGGGCGAACATGCCTTCCTGCATGCGCGCGCCCCCCGAGGTCGTGAAGATGAGAAAGGGGGTAGCGCGTTCGATCGCGGCCGTGATCCCGGCGACGATCGCCTCCCCAGCGGCGAGCCCGAGCGTCCCGCCCTGGAAGGCAAAGTCCTGGATGGCGACAGTGACATCCTGCCCCTCAAGCCTGCCGAACGCGACCGTGACCGCATCCGACGCACCAGTCTTCGCTCGATTTTCCTTCAACCGATCCGAGTAGCGTTTGATGTCGCGAAATTTCAAGGGATCGGACGGCGTTTCGGGGGTGGCGAACTCCTCGTAGACGCCGTCGTCGAGGAGCGAAGCAAGGCGCGCCTTGGGGCTGATCGGCATGTGGTAGCCGGAACCCGGGACAACCATGAGATTGGCTTCGAGATCCTTGTGGAAGACCAGTTCGCCGCTTTCGGGGCACTTGACCCAGAGATTTTCTGGCGTGTCGCGGCGCAGCAAAGAACGAATCTTCGGCGGCACGACGTTTGAGATCCAATTCATGCGGTACTTTGGCTCCGATGGTTCGGTCGTGGACAGACGCTCACTTGTGCGCGGCGCGCACGCCCTGCGCCAGTTTGCTGACAAGCTCGGTTGCGGCGATGACCGTCGACGAGGTCGCGGCGCCGCCGTCCAGCGAAAGTCGTATCGCCTCGACGATGGATGAACCGACCACCACGCCGTCCGCGGTCCCCGCGATCGCCTGGGCGGTTTCGGGGTTCTTGACCCCGAATCCGACCGCGACGGGCAGCTTCGTCCGCCGCTTGAGGCGCGACACGCTTTCGCCCACGAGCTTGACGTCGGGCGCCGCCGCCCCGGTGATTCCCGTGATCGACACAAAATAGACAAAGCCGCCGGCGTTGGCGAGAATCTCCGGCAGACGATCGTCGCTCGTGGTCGGCGCGACCAGGCGAACGAAGGCGAGTCCGGCCCGGCGCGTGGGCAGGCAGATCTCGTCGTCTTCCTCAGGCGGGCAATCGACGACGATCAGCCCGTCGACACCGGCAGCCTTCGCGTCGGCCAGGAACGGCTCGACGCCATAGATGTAAATGGGGTTG
The DNA here is from genome assembly GCA_963717215.1 of uncultured Alphaproteobacteria bacterium. Lineage (GTDB taxonomy): Bacteria > Pseudomonadota > Alphaproteobacteria > Rhizobiales > Beijerinckiaceae > Roseiarcus. The sequence continues at coordinate 97,883 of CAVQVS010000013.1, read as the reverse complement.
TAATAGCCCATGAGGATGAGCGGCGTATCCGGGTCCCCAGCGCGGAATTGCTTCACCATTCCGAGGGTCGCTGGCAACGTCTGGCTGGCCTCGAGCGCCCGGCGGCCAGCGCCCTGAATCGCCGGACCGTCCGCGATCGGGTCGCTGAACGGCATGCCAAGTTCGACAATGTCCGCGCCGGCCGCTGGCAGAGCCGCGAGGATCGCCGACGAGGTCTCGCTGTCCGGATCGCCGGCCATGATGAAAGTCAAAAGCGCGGCCCGGCCTTCGGCGGCAACCCGTTGAAAGCGCAAATCGAGGCGTGCGGTCATGGGCCGCTCGTTACCACGAGGACCATCAGCGCGAAAGCAGGCCGCCATCTGGGCTTCGCCGCTGGCGGCTCGAAGCAAGCCGCCTCTCGACTGGCGTTGGGAAGTTCGATAGATGGAGCGGAACATAAAGTCAGCGGCGCTGCCGATGGCGCGTTCGCTGATCCCGGGGGGACAATGAAGTTCTTTCTGTTGCTTGTTCCCTGTGTTCTGGCGCTCTGGGTTCCGCTTTACAACTCCATCCCGCCTGTCCTTTTCGGCATCCCTTTTTTCTACTGGTTCCAGCTCGCTGTTATTCCGCTTTCCGCGCTCGCAATTCTGGCTGCGGACCGGGTTGGTAAGAACTGAGCATGTTCGACCATTTGAACGTCGTCGCTACCGCCGTCTTCGTCTTCTTTTTTGGTCTGGTGTCGGTGATGGGCTTCCTCGCGGCGCGTTGGAAGGCGGCCGATCTCGACCACATCCATGAATGGGGCCTTGGCGGGCGGCGCTTTGGCCGTTGGATCACCTGGTTCCTGCTCGGAGGCGATCTCTATACCGCCTACACGGTCATCGCGATTCCGGCGGTCGTCTTCGCCATTGGCGCGTTCGGCTTCTTCGCCGTGCCCTATACGATCATCGTCTATCCGTTCCTTTACCTGACATTGCCGCGGCTGTGGGCGGTTTCGCGAAAACACGGCTACATCACCGCCGCCGATTTCGTGCTTGGCCGCTACGGCCACAAAGGTTTGGAGCTTGCGGTTGCGGCGACCGGCATCCTGGCGACGATGCCCTACATCGCGCTCCAACTCGTCGGCCTCGAAAAGGTTATCCTCGCGCTTGGCTTCTCCGGCCAGGGGATCATGGCGCATGCGCCGATCACCCTCGCCTTCGTCATTCTCGCGCTCTTCACCTACAAGAGCGGGTTGCGCGCGCCGGCCATGATCGCGTTCGTCAAGGACGCGATGATTTATATTTTCATCATCGCCGCCATTGTCGTCATCCCGATCGAGCTCGGCGGCTTCGGAGCCATTTTCGAAGCTGCGGGAAAAGCGTTTGACGCCAAGGTCGCCACGAACCCCAACCTTGCGGCTGGGCTGACGCTGAAACCCTCGCAGATCGGTCCTTACATCACGCTCGCGGTCGGTTCGGCCATGGCGTTGTTCATGTATCCGCACGCGCTGACGGGTTCGCTTGCGGCTTCCAGCGGAAGCGCCATCCGCTTCAATACGATGGCCTTGCCCGCCTATTCCCTGGTGCTCGGCTTGATCGCCTTGCTCGGGCTGATGGCGATCGCGGCCGGGGTGAAAGTCAACACGCCGCAGGACGCCGTGCCGCAGCTCGTGCTCTGGGCGTTTCCCGACTGGTTCGCCGGCTTCTGCTTTGCGGCGATCGCGCTCGGCGCTCTTGTGCCCGCGGCGGTCATGTCGATCGGCGCCGCCAACACCTTCACCCGCAACATCTGGAAGCCCTTCGTTCAGCCTGAGATGACGCCTCGGGAAGAATCGGTTCTCGCGAAGCTTGCTTCGCTTGTCGTGAAGATTGGGGCGCTCCTGGTGATCTTCTTCATGCCAACGCAATTCGCCTTGGATCTGCAATTGCTGGGCGGCGTCTGGATGGTGCAGATCTTCCCGGCGATGATTTTGGGCCTCTTCACCCGGTGGTTCAGCGGCTGGGCGCTTCTAGTCGGTTGGGCCGCGGGAATGATTGTCGGCACCTCCCTCTCCTGGACCGGGAAGGCCTGGGCTCCCGTCCATGCGTTGAATTGGGATGTCCCGCTTGCGGGCCATTTCGACCTCGGCCTCGGCTTCGCGGCTTACAACGGCTTGACTGCGGTTCTCATCAACGTCCTTGTCGCAGCAACGCTTTCCTTGGTTCTGCGTTCTCAGGCACGCGATGCGACTTCGCCCGAAGACTACGATGATCGTGCGCTCGCCTGAGCAACAGCCTATAGAGGCGTCAACCAGCGCGGCCTCCGGATTTGCCGGTCGCGCCGAAAGGCGCCGGTAATGCGGCTCTTTGAGCAGGATTTTTGGCGTAGGCCACGATCGGGTGCGAGCCCGCGCGTCCCGAGGAGCTTGTGATGGTGGAAAAGGAGCCCGGCTCCGTGGACAATGATCTGCCGGCCGTTGAGCCGCCGCGCCATGACTTTTCCGTTGTTCAAGGCTTCCAGGTTGTTGACGCCGAAGATCATCGCTCGGCGCGAGCCGGCGATGAAGCGTGGCGCGAAGCCCTGAAACTGGAACTCGAGGTGCGTGCAGAGCGCCTGCGTCAAGCCGTCGACGCCGCAATCGTGGTCTCAAACGACGGCATCATCCGCTGGTTGGGCGATCCAGTCGCTAAGCTCTCGCCGGGGCCAAATACGCTCAGTCCCAGCGCTGTAATCTTCGCTGACGAGTGCCTGCCGGACGCCTCTCGAGAGACAATAAAAACACGAATTGATCTTTGGATCGCGGCGACGACGCGCCGGCTTCTGGCGCCGCTTTTCGCCCTTGAGGGCGCTCAGGAAGGACCGGAGATCGTTCGTGATCTGGCCCACGAGCTGGTGCGGTCGCTGGGGGTTCTGGAGCGCGAACCGATCAAGGCGAAGATCAGGGCGCTCAGTCAAGACGACCGAGCAGAGCTGAGAAAGCAGGGCGTGCGCTTCGGCGCCTATTATCTCTTTCTGCCGACGTTGCTCAAGCCGGCGGCAAGAACGTTGGCCCTTCAATTGTGGGGGCTTCAGGTGTCCGGCGACGCGACGGAGCTTCTGCGGACCCTCGGCCCGGTCGCGTCGTCCGGCCGGACCTCTCTCGCGCCGGACAACGCGATCTCGAAAGAAGGGTACCGCGTCGCCGGCTATCGGACATGCGGCGAACGGGTTGTGCGCGTGGACGTCGTCGAGCGCCTCGCCGGCATGATCCGAGCGGCGATGGCGGGAGAAGCGACCGGAGGCGTCCCGAGCCAGCGGCCCTCGAAAGGATTTGTCGTCAGCGGAGCGATGACGTCGTTGACAGGCTGCTCAGGTGAGCAATTCGCTTCGATTTTGCGATCGATGGGATTCCGCTCCGTTGAGATGAAACGTTCGGAGTTCTTTGGATCCCAGTCGGCCAACGAAGCCGCGACACAAGGCGAAGCGCCCAAGCCTGCGGAAGAAGAGCAGGGAGCGCCTGGAGAAGAGCAAGCGCCCGCGGCCAGCGAAGACGGGGTCGCCGCGGATCCGGTGTTTGCGGCGACGCTCAGCGAGACGACGAACGACGAGGTCCTTGCGGAGGCCGAGGCTACGACGGAAGAGCTTGGCGCCTCTCCCACAAGTGATGACGCCGTCGCCGCGGATGTGGAGGCTATCTCCGAGACGGCGTTCGTCCCAGCAGATGTTGACATCGACTTCAGGGGCCCGATGGCGGCGACGACCTCCCGGAGGGTTTGGAGGCGCTTCCTGAGGGCGCCTCCGCCGTTAGCGAGGCCGGCGACCCCGCGCCAGTCGATATGACAACGTCTCCTGCCGAGGATCCCTCGGACGACGCCTCGGGGGATAGCGCAGGCGGGCAATCCGTTTCTCCGCAGGCGGCGGACGCACGAGCTGAACCGGCAAAAAATGACGAAATGATCCTCGTCTGGCGGCCGGATCATCGCAAACCCGCTCCTCGACGCGAGCGTCAAGCTCGACACGCAAGAAGCGAAGCGCCGGGCTCGGATTTTCCGGCTGCAACACCGGTTGCAACGCCCAATTGGCGGCGCGACTCGGCGACCCATCCGCCCTCGAGGCCCAATCGTCCGAATTCGGTCCGCGCCGACGAAAAACGTCGCCAGCGGCCCAAGGATTATGATATGGCGCGGGCGACGCCGCCGACGGCGCCGCAGAAACCGGTGAAGGTTGACCCGAATTCACCCTTCGCCAAGCTTCTCGAGCTTCGCTCGCTACTTGAGGAACAAGCCAACAAACGCCATTAGCTGCGCCGTCGCCGCCAAGAGGTATCTTCGGTATCCGTAGAAAACTGGCGCAGTTCCTACTCGTTGGGTGGCTCATGAGGATAGACGTATGACCTACGTGGTCGTGGAAAATTGCATAAAGTGCAAATATTTGGATTGTGTGGAGGTGTGTCCGGTCGACTGCTTCTACGAGGGCGAAAATATGCTCGTCATTCACCCGGACGAGTGTATCGATTGCGGCGTGTGCGAACCGGAGTGCCCCGCCGAGGCCATCAAGCCGGACACCGAGCCGGACCTCGCTGTTTGGCTCAAACTGAATGCCGAATACGCCAAGTCCTGGCCAAATATAACGAGTAAGAAGGAGCCGCCGGCGGACGGCAAGGACTTCGACGGGCGTCCCAACAAGTTTGCTGAGTTTTTCTCGCCTCAGCCTGGGGAAGGCGATTAAGCGAAGGCCGGTTCTCGGCCCATTCCGCGCGCGGAAGAGCCGGCGGCGCCGCGACTAGAGCTGTCCGTGCTTATCTTCCTCTTTGATTTTTCGACGGATTTGTGCTAAACGTCAAATTAATAGTCGAGCGGAAGTCGCTAAACGTCCCTGGCGAAGACGGGAGCGGTTTCCCCTGGACAAGATGTCGCTTCGCCGTTCCGAGTGTAACATTCGCGCCCGAGTTTGAAGTCGTATTCGTGCGCGGATCTGTAGCGTGTGCGGGCAAGTTTGCGCGTGGAGAGGTTAATTATGGTGGCGCGTACGAAGTCTAAGAAGACAACAAGTTCAAAGACGAAGAAGACTGGCGCCGCCTCCACCGCGAAGACGAAGGCAAAGCGGAAGACTAAGGCCGCCTCTTCGTCCAGCGTTCGATCCCGTGCGACCAAGAGCAAAACAGCGGCGAATACCCGAGTCGCGCGCAAGGCGAGCAAAACTGTTCGAGGGAAGACCAAAAACGTTGCGGCGAAACTTGCCAAGCGAAAGCGGCCGAGCGCCAATGCGCGATCTGTGACGCACGAATCGGCCGCGGCCAAGAGGCCCGCAAGCGCCGCCTCTCGAAAGGTGGCGGCGTCCAAAAGTCCAAGCAAGACGACCAGAGCTGCGGCTGCCGCAAAGCGAGCGTCGGCCGTTCGGGCGCAGTTGAAGGAACAGGAAGCCAAGTTGTCGAGAGCAAGCCGAATTGCGCCAGAGGCTAAAGCGGTGACCGAAAAAGCGTCAGCTCCCGTTGCCGGATCGAAGCCGAGCTCGGGTCATACCGCCGATGTCGCTCATTCGCCGGGTCATACCGCTCATTCGCCCGGGACGGCGGCGCCGGTAAAGCCCGTCGCCCCCGTCGTCAAGGTGCAAAAGCCGGTCGTCCCGGAAGAAGCCCCCGCGGCGGCGAAGACCTTGAAGAGCGCAAGCCAGCGTCAAGGCTTCAAGCTGAACGAGTTCGTCGTTTATCCCGCTCACGGGGTCGGGCAGATCGTCTCGATCGAGGAGCAGGAAGTCGCCGGATTCAAGCTCGAACTCTTTGTCATCAGCTTCTCGAAGGACAAGCTCACGTTGCGCGTCCCGACGTCGAAGGTCACGGGCGTCGGAATGCGCAAGATCTCGGATCCCGACGCCGCAAGGCGGTCGCTCGACATTCTGACCGGACGCGCGCGCGTCAAGCGCACAATGTGGTCGAGGCGGGCTCAGGAGTACGAAACCAAAATCAACTCCGGCGATATCAACGCGATCGCTGAAGTGGTCCGTGACCTTTACCGATCAGAGGCGCAACCCGAGCAGTCCTATTCGGAGCGGCAATTGTACGAGGCCGCTCTCGACCGGATGGTTCGCGAGATCGCCGCGGTGCAGAAGTCGACCGAGATCGACGCTCTGAAGGCGGTCGAGGCGCAGCTGCAGAAGGGTCAAAGCCGGACGAAGGCCCTTGGGCCCCCAAGTGCGACAGGCGAGATCGAAGAACAGGCGGCTTAAGCATCGACCGTCCCGCCGTCTCCTAATGGCTTCGGCGGACCCGGCGCGCTCCATCCCTCACGATGAGCGCTTGAGGCGTGGGCGAGGTCTTGGCGGCCGGCAAACCTCGGCGCGTTTTCGCAGGCCCAGGACCCGATCGCGCGGCGCGATCCCGTCATAGGGGGGCGTCCCTTGATCGCGGTCGATCGCGTTCCCGTGTATCCGATGCTCTCGCTGTGGATTTTGGTCCTTACCGCGGCGACGCTTTTTTGGGTCGCCCTGACGGATTTGAGGGAATTCAAGGTCCGAAACGAGTTCGTCGCGATTCTGGCCGCGCTCTTTGTCTCCCATGCGCTCACATCGGGAGCGTGGGTGTCGATGCAGTGGAATTTCGCCTTTGCGCTCCTGATGCTGGCGGGCGGGGCTTATGCTTATTCGCTTCGGCAGATTGGCGGCGGCGATCTGAAACTGCTGGCGGTCGCCTTCTTGTGGACGGGCCCGTGGTTCGCCCTGCCGTTCGTGATCCTTCTCTTGATTTTTACCGGCGCCTACTATGTCGCGGCCAGATTTGGATTTGCCGTGGCCAAGCAGACCGCCGCGGGTCTTCGAATTCCACTCGCGCCGCCCCTCGCCGGCGCGCTCATCGGTGTGCTTGCCTTGGGTCTCATAGCGCCCAATAGCTGAATTCCCCCGGCGCCGGGGCCGTCCAAAGCCGCGCAGGGATCAGGGCGACAGCGCCTTGTCCAGAGCAAGCCATTGCTTGGAAACCCAGGTGCCGACCAAGCCAATCGTGGCGATGACTGCAATCAAAAGTATCCCGAGCAAGACTGTATATTCGATCAGAGCAGCGCCGTCTTCGTCCTTCAGGAACTGGCTGAAGATCTTCAAAGCTTTGGACATGCGAGCTCCTGGCGGGTGTTGAATTCAACAAATCCGACGCGTCATGGTTGAAAGCCGCTAATGGGCAACCCTGCGCAATTATCCGTTAGGGAACGGCTCGGTCAATACCGTCGCAAACCAGCTTGCCACAAATAAAAACACACTATTGTCTGTATATTAGTTTGTACCCCCAGATTAATTCGACCCTCTGTCTATAAAAAAAAGCGAATCAAAAATCATGATGAAACTGTTTGTTATTTTGGTCTTGGACTTCTCTCAAAGATGCGCCCACATTCGTCGAACATTTAACCGCGGAGCCTGTCTTCGCTTTCGAACTCTAATTTACTGATCCTTTTTGCAGTCGCGATCCGCAGGGTTGCTCTGATAAGAAATTCCACTCTCAATTCGGCGAGTTCGGAAAGGAAAATACGATCACCGACAATATTGTGGAGACAATATTGAAATTGCGTCCAAAATTGTTCGTGCGTTAATTGACTGTGCTTTGTTGAAACGTTGGAAAACCTGCCTGATCTTCCTCCAAATCAGCTCGATCCGTTGACATATTTGAGCGAGTAGGCAATATCTAATAAACAATCTCCGGCACAAAACAGTTCCTTTGGGGCAAGGATTGGCACAAGTATGCACCGGAGTACGAATCTGGCAATCCTTGTTGTTGCTGTAATTCTTGGTGGCGTCGCCGCATTTCTTGCCAGAAGCTGGCTTCAAAGCCATTCAGTGGGGACAGGCGCTCAGAAGACTGTGCCGATTCTGGTCGCGACCGACGCGCTTGCTTTTGGCGCGCCAATCGGGGCCAAGGACGTGAGAGCCATCGACTGGCCTGCGCAGTCGAGCCCGGAAGGCGCATTCGCGAACTTCGCGGAGCTCACCAAGGACGGCCGGCGGATCACCCTTTCGCCGTTTGTCCGAGACGAGCCGATCATTTCCTCGAAGGTGAGCGCGCCGGATCAGAGAGCCTCGCTGTCGGCGGTCATCGAGAAGGGCAAGCGGGCGGTGACCGTTGCGGTTGACGACGTGCGCGGCGTGGCGGGCTTCATCTTCCCGGGCGACTTTGTCGACGTTGCATTGACTCGAACAGACAACAGCGCCAGTCCGCAGAATTTTTCCGCCGTGATCCTGCAGCATGTCAAGGTGCTGGCGATCGATCAGATGGCGGGGCAACGCCAGGAACACCCGACCGTCGCCAAGGCGGTCACCGTCGAGGTGGATCCTGACCAGGCGCTGCGCATCCTGCTTGCCGCCAATGTCGGAAAGCTATCGCTGATTTTACGCCAGCCCGCAGAGGGCGCGCTGGCGCCCGACGCGAAGATCACCGAGCGGGACCTATTCGGAGCCGACGAGGCGCAGGCGGCTCTTCCCGCCGTGCAGGCTCAACCCGCCGCTTTTCAACCCGATCCGCCCCCCTCGTCTACCCTGCCGCCGGGGGGCGCGAGCCTGCCAGGAGCGATTCCCTCGCCTCCCGCGGACGCGAATACGCGGAAGATCACCGTGTTTCGATCGGTCAAGAGCGAACAATACGACGTGCCTGAAGAGGTCCAATGACTGAAGGCCGCGTGTTGAAACAGCGAGCACAATCCTTGTCCGCGCCAAACGGGCGGACCGCGTCAAGGCGCCTAACCTGGATCGCGGCGCTCGCGACGGCCGGAGCCGCCGCGACTGGTTTCGGCTTCGTGGAGGTCGTCACGCCGGCCTGGGCCCTAAAGGCCAGCCCATGCCACCCGGTGAGAGAGCAAGTGAGCGCCTTGAAGGTGACGCTCAACAAATCGCGCACGCTTTGTTTTCCTGACCCGTTCTCGACAGCGGTCATTGGCGCGCCCGAAATCGCCGACCTTTTGCCGATGACGGATTCGATGCTCTACGTTCAGGGCAAAAAAGTCGGCGCGACCAACATTTCCGTCTTCGATCAGAAGCGGCGCCTCGTGTCGGTGATCGACCTCGATGTCACGCCTGACACGACGTCGCTGCAGAACAAGATCGCCGCCAGCACCGGAGGCAGAGACATCGCCGTCACCAGCGCGAACGGCGAGATTGTTCTGAGCGGCGAGGCGAGCGACGGCTTGGCGGCGGCTCGCGCCGTCGACGTCGCCAAGGGTCTGTCGCCGGACGCCCAGGTCGTCAACGCGATGAAGGTTTCCCCTTCACAGCAAGTCATGCTGAAGGTGCGCATTCTCGAAGTCGATCGCAATGCGGGCCGCGACCTTGGCATCAGCTGGTTCGGCAAGACCAACAGCGCGAGTTTCGCCACCGGTCTCGGCTCCCAGCCGACGACCTCCGCCGCCAACAACAGCGGCGTGTTTCCGGGGGCCGGCTCCACGGCGTCATCGTTCGGCGTGCTGCTCGCCAATGTCGTCAATACGCATGGGGTCAGCATCGACGCGCTCTTGTCCGCGCTCGAGAGCAAGGGGCTGGTCAAGAGTCTGGCTGAACCGGATCTCGTCGCGCTTTCGGGAGAAAAAGCAACGTTTCTTGCGGGGGGCGAAATCCCCGTACCAGTCGTACAGGGAACAAACGCCACTAACGGCGCGCTGGGAATCGGGGCCACTTTTACGCCAAACATTTCGATCGAATGGAAGCAATTCGGCGTCGGCCTCGATTTCACTCCGACCGTCCTCAGTAACGGCATCATCAATCTGCAGCTCAATCCGTCCGTGACCGAAATCAACACGGCCAACAGCCTGAACATCAATGGAACGACCGTCCCCTCGTTGACCGAGCGCAAGGCGCATACAGCAGTCGAATTGCGGGACGGACAAAGCTTCGCCATTGCGGGCCTGCTCCAGGCGCAGGATTCTCAAAGCATCAGCCAGCTTCCTTGGCTCGGCAACGTGCCCGTCCTTGGGGCCCTCTTTCGATCGACAGACTTCCAGAAGAGCCAGACCGATCTCGTCATCATCGTCTCTCCGCATCTCGTGAAGCCCGTGCGTCCGGGTCAGCATCTGGCGACTCCGTTCGATACGGCGCTGCAGTCGAACGACGTCGACCTGTTCCTGATGGGCGATACCGAGCGCAAGAAGCGCTACACCGACTACGTGACGAGCGGCGGCGGTCTTCAAGGGCCTTACGGGCACATTCTCGGTGGTCAATGAGTTCGATGGCGGAGCGGTCGAAAGGTGAGCCCGACGGGTCGAGAACCGTGATGGCGATACTGTGGCTGACCGTCTCGCTTGCGATTGCCGGCTGTTCTTCCACAATTGGCTTCGACGACCCGACCGCTGACTATCTTCAGCGGACCCCTCTGGTTGCAACGAGCGGCGGCGATTCTCAGGCGGCGAATATCGCCATGCAGACGGCGACCCCTTGGCCGCGCCATTCGAACGACACCAATATTCCAGCGAATGGCGCCCGGATCGTCAAAGCCATCAACCGCTACGAAACCGGCTCCGCGGGAACCGGCGCGAGCGATGGCGCAACGCCAGGCGCGGCGAGTCCAGGCGGGAACAGCGCTGCCGGGGCCACGAGCGGTCCCTCCACCGGAATGACCGCTTCGCCTCCCGGCCAATCCTCAGGCTATTAGAAAAGGGGCTCTTTGCCGATGCCGGAGCGTGCGACGGGAAAAACATTATCCTTCTGGCGTGACGAGGAAGGGTCCGCTTTGGTCGAGGCGACCATTGTCATGCCTCTCCTGCTCAGCCTCTTTCTCGGCGTGTTCGAATTCTCGTGGTTTTTTTACAATCAGCAGCTCGTCGTATCGGGCTTGCGAGACGCAGCGCGCTACATGACCCGGATCGAACTCACCGACGGCAACCGCGATCCCTGCGCGCAAAAGGATCAATACGGCGCGCTGTACACAGACGATGCCGCGAACATCGCGGCCACCGCTCAGCCTTCCACGGGCGGCTCGGCGCGCGTCAGCGGCTGGAGCGCAGCCGACGTCACCATCAGCTGCACATCGAGCGCTGCGCTCGAAAACGGAAACTACGCCGACGGCTCGACGAGCATGACGATCATCGACGTCGCGACCCGCTTCGCCGATCCGTCGCTCGGGCTGTTTCAGACTTTGGGACTGAAGGCGCCGATGCTCTCCTTCTCCCATCAAGAGCGGTTCTTAGGGCCCGGTTGACGATCATGTCCTCCTTCCTCGCCCAACTGGCTCAAGATGAAGATGGCGGCCCGCTGGTCGAAGTCGCGATCATCCTGCCGATTCTGATCCTGTTCCTGTTCGGCGGGGTCGACTTCATGAATGCGCTCTACCAGTGGAACGCAGCCGCCAAGGCGGTTCAGATCGGCGCACGCATCGCGGCGGTGTCCGATCCCATCGCCTCCGGTCTGAGTTCGATTGCGAACAACGCGCTGAGTTCAGGCGTGGCGTCGGGAAGCCCGATGCCCGACTTCACCGTCGCGTGCGACGGTGGCGCATCGGTCTGCTCATGCAAGAGCGGCGCATGCGAGGGAATGGGCGCCTATTCGGCCGAGGCGATGGGGCTCATCGTTTACGGGCGAGCCGGAAATAGCGGTTGCACGCCGCCAGCCTCTCAGTATTTCGCGGGTATGTGCAACCTCCACGCAGCGATCGCGCCTCAGTACGTGACGGTGGTCTATAAGCAAACCGGCCTGGGCTACGCCGGACGAAGCCTCGGGCCCGTTCCGACGATCACGGTTTCACTCAACGCCGTTTCGTCTAAGACCCAGCTGCCGTTCAGATTTTTCTTCCTGCCGTTTGCCGCGATCGCCATGCCGCAGGTGACGACCACGATAACGGGAGAAGCCCTGTCGGCTTCTGCCGCCGACTAGTGCCTGTTGCATTCATGGGACCGTCATTGCGAGCCATAGGGCGTCGAAAGACGCCCGTCCTTCGGGACGGGCTATGGCGAAGCAATCCAGAGATCGTGGGGCGCCCTTCGTTCTCTGGATTGCTTCGTCGTTTCACTCCTCGCAATGACGGAACTCTCGCGGGACGCGCACTCGCGTTGTGGCGGGACACAGATGGATTGATGGTCCCCTATGTGGCGGTGATGCTGCCGGTGCTGGTCGGCTTCGCGCTCCTCGCCCTCGACGGCTCGCGCCGCATGAGCTTGCAGACGCAGATGCAGGCGGCCGCCGACAGTCTCGCGCTTGCCGGCGCGCGCGAACTCAACAAACAGACAGGTGCGGAAGCGCGCGCAATTTCGGCGATGGCGAACGCGCATGCAGCGGCGAAATCGCCCAACACGCTCGTCGGCGCCGGTTCGTCGCCGAATTTGGACTACACGTTCGTTTTCTATTCCAGTCTGTCTCCTGCGAGCGACGGCATCGGCGGCTCCACGGCGAGCGGGGATGCGGACGCCAAATATGTCGCGGTGAAGATCATCCCGCAGACATGGTCCACCATCCTTCCGGCGTCGTTCCTGAAGAGCATTTCGACCAACGCTTTCGCCGTCGGCGCGGATGCGGTCGCGGGTTTCGCCGGAACGAGCGTATGTTCCGTCGCGCCAATCTTCGTCTGCAACCCCTACGAAGAGAGCGCGGGATCGATGACCGACGCGCAGGCGAGCGCAGCCCTCTATTCTGCTTTCGACGATCCCGCGACCTTGAGGCGCGAACTCAAGCTCAATCGAAACGGCGTCGGCCCCGGCCACTTCGGCTGGCTCAACACGGCCGATGGCTGCAATGATGCGACGTGCAGGGCGAAGAATGTCGCGGGCGCGAGCGGCGCCTGCTACAGCGATGCAGGCGTGAGCCTCGCCATCGGCAATACAAACGCTGTCGAGCCTTATCTCGACACGCGATTTGATATCTACAACCAGGACCCGCCGCTCGCCTCGCCGAGCGCCGCCCCGCCGGCGGTCAACGTGCGCAAGGGCTACCTTCCGGGACACAAGGCGAACGCCGTCGACTGGTGCAGCGCGTCCCCGGCCAGCGGGGCGGCCCTCTACTACACCTACCCTTCGGATCGGACCGTCGGCGTTGCGACTCAGAATTCGCCCGCGCTAACCAACGTCGCCAACCCGATGGGAATATCAGACGGTGAGCCGGTAGTTGATTCGAGCGGCGTCTTCGCGAGCAGCGCCGACAATCCGGTAGCGGTCTCGGGCGTCAACGGCTCGACGGTCACGGTCGGAGCTCCCGCGAGCGAGACGCAGGCTTCAGACGGCCTCACGATCGAATGGACGACCAGCGGATTGCCTGAGGACGTCTCGTTCCCCAACCTTGGAGGCGCCGAGGGCAACGGCCAGTGGGATTGCGCAAACTATTGGGCCATCAATCATCCGCGCGGTCCATCGGCGGCGGCCGTTGGCGCAGCGCTTGGCGGCGTGTGCGGCGCGCCGGCGCAGACCAGCGTCAGCCGCTATCAGGTCTACCGGTATGAAATCAGTTCAGGCTCGAAGGCGGGTGGGATCGGCGACTGGTCGGGAAAAAACGGCTGGGCGAGCAACGGCCAGCCCGATCCTCAGGGCTCCAAAATCCCGGCGGGCCATTTCCAGACAGAGAGCGGCGCGCCATTCTGCGCCAACGCGCGCGGCGTCAGCGGCGTCGACACGACGACGGGCGGCGTCGATCGGCGCAATCTGATCGTGCCGATCATCAACTGTCTTGCCCAGACCGCGCTCGGCAATGTCGCGAATTCCGGCGCGTCGTCCAAGACGCCCGTGGCCGCTTTCGCCAAGTTCTTCATGACCCAGCCCTACACCGCGCTCAAGGACGGCAATCTCTATGGCGAAATCACCGGGACGCCCGTTTCCGCTGACAACGTCAAAATCTTCCATCTCGTCCAGCTGTACCGTTGAGAGACGGGCCGATGGCGATTTATCTGACTGGGGAGGGCGGACGCGAGACCCGGATCGAGGAGATCGAGGGCAAGCTCAAATCGGCAATCCCGGACCTCAAGCGGATTCCGAGCGTCGAAGACATCGATCCGAAGTCGATGAACGACGCGGAACGATCTTTCGTCATTCTGGCCGCGGCGGCTGAAGGCGCCCACGTCGACGACCTGATCGACGTCGTGAGGCGCTATCCGCGAAACCTGTTCTTCATCGTCGTCGGCGGAGACATTTCCGCCCGCGACTACAAAAAGCTCATTCAATCCGGCAACGCCGATTGGGTCGCAGAGACAGGTCTGCCGCACGAGATCCTCGACATTGTCGGGCGCGTCAGCGCCCCAGCCAGAGACGATTCCGCGGGCGCATCGCCGACCGTGGTTTCGTTCACGCCGAGCGCGGGAGGCGTCGGCAATTCCACGCTTGCGATCGAAACCGCCATCCATCTAGTGAGGGACAAGTCGACGAAAGGCGCCAGGGTCGTACTCGTCGATCTGGATTTCCAGTCGAGCCACGTGTGCGACTATCTCGACATCGCGCCAAAATTTCAGTTCGAGGAGATTGTCGCCGCTCCCGACCGCCTCGACGACCATTTGCTGAGCGCCTTCATCAGCCATCACCCGAGCGGCTTGGATGTGCTGGCGGCAAGCCGCAGCCGGTTCCACGCCCGCGATCTCGGCGTCGAGGCTTTGTCGGCCTTGTTCGATCGCATGGCGCAACGCTATTCCACGATCGTCATCGACCTGCCGCTCTCGGTCCACTCCTGGACGCTTCCGCTGCTCGCAGCGTCGAAGGGAATCCTGGTCACCGGGCTCAACACCATTCCCGGCTTGAGACAAATCGAGGAGACGCTTCGCGCCTTGCGCGACGAAGCCACCATCACCGCCGACGTGCGAGCGGTGGTCAACCGATGCGATGTCAGCTTCCTCGGCAAGGTGGCGCGCGCCGATCATGTGGCGCGGATTCTCGGTGAGGAAAAGCGCTTCTGTGTCAGGAACGCCCCGGTTGCGGTCGAGTGCGTGAACGTCGGATCGCCGATTATGCTCGCCTATCCGTCGGACAAGTCGGTCAAGGACATCGCCGCGATCGCGACGTTTTGCGCGAAGCTGAACTCGGCTCCGCGCCGGTCGATCGGATAAACCTCATGGGATTTCTCAATAGCAAGAGCGCCGTCAAGACTGAGCCCCCGGTCAAGGAGACGAGCGACGAAACCCCGTCGGCGCGCCCGGACGATCTCTATGCCGAGCTGATCGCGCGCCGGCCCGGACTATTGGACGAAAAGCTCAAGCTGCACGAGCGCATCATCGACGAATTCAATCTGACGGCGCTGGAGAAGCTGCCTGACGAACTTGCGAAGCAAGTGCGAACCTATGTCGGCGACCACGTTCGCCGCGAAAGTCTGTCGCTCAACCAGAAAGAGCTCGACACGTTCTCGAATGAGATCATCGCCGAGATGACGGGCTATGGCCCGCTCGAACCCCTGTTGAAGGACCCGACGGTCACCGACATTCTCATCAACACGCACAAGCGCTGCTACATCGAGCGCTTCGGGCAATTGCAGGAGGCCAAGGTCCATTTCAAGGATGAGGCGCACCTCCTGCGCATCATCAACCGGATCGTCTCCGCGATTGGACGGCGGGTCGACGAATCCTCGCCAATGGTCGATGCACGGTTGCGCGATGGCTCGCGCGTCAACGTTGCGGTCCGGCCGATCGCGATCGACGGGCCGCTGGTTTCGATTCGAAAATTCGCCGAGCGCGTTTTCGACATGGACCGGCTCATCGAAGTCGGAAGCTTGCGGCCGGCGATCGCGGAGGTTCTTGCAGCGGCGGTCGCGGGCAAGGTTTCGACACTCATCTCAGGGGGCACCGGGTCAGGCAAGACGACCATGCTCAACGCTTTGTCGAATTTCATTCCGCCTCGCGAACGCTTGATCACCATCGAGGACGCAGCCGAACTGCAATTGCAGCAGCCGCACGTCGGCCGGCTTGAGACCCGGCCTGCCAACATCGAGGGCAAGGGGGAAGTCAGACAACGCGACCTCGTTCGCAACGCGCTCAGAATGCGCCCCGATCGCATCATCATCGGCGAGTGCCGCGGCGAAGAAGCGTTCGACATGCTGCAGGCGATGAACACCGGCCACGAAGGCTCGATGACCACGGTTCACGCCAACTCGCCGCGCGACGCGCTCAAGCGCCTCGAGCAGATGGTCGGCATGGCCGGCACGCCGATGACGCTTGGCGCCATCCGCAGCCAGATTGCGTCCGCCATCACGCTCGTCGTTCAGGTGCAGAGGCTGCCCGACGGCGCCCGCCGCGTCACCAGCGTGAGCGAGATCACCGGCATGGAAGGCGATGTCATCCAGATGCACGAGATCTTCAAGTTCGTGAAGGACTTTACCGACGGCAAAGGAACGCTGCATGGGAGCTTCAAGGCGACGGGCATTCGCCCCCGCTTTCTCGCCGACGTAAAGGCCTACGGCATCGATGTGTCGTCGAACTGCTTCGACCCAGCCCGAACGCTGTGAGCGCCATGAGCGAGCTTTGGATTGTCTGCGCGATTGTGTTCGCAGGCGTGGTCCTCGCGGTCCATGCACTCTACCGCATCGTGAGTTCGAGCACAACGCGACCGCAACACGATCAGTCGACGCCTCATCGCAAGCGCCGGCGACCGAGGTCAGCGAACGTCGATCGAGGTTCTTCGTGAGGAACGCGGGCTCGCCAATTTCGATCATCCGCGGTTGGCGGCTCTGGACGAGTTCCTCGTCCAGACGGGCCTCAGGATCTCCGTGCTTATGCTTGGACTATCGGCACTGTCGCTGAGCGCGCTGGTCGCTTTGGTTCTGTCCCTGTTTCTGTCCCATCTGTGGATGGCCATCAGCGCCGGCCTTATCGTCGGCTCACTGAGTGTCGTCGCCTATCTGGCGACCGTTCGCCGTCGGCGGATCGACGCCTTCACCGCCCAATTGCCGGACGCGCTCAACATCATCGTGCGCAGCTTGCGCATCGGCCACCCGCTCGTGAGCGCAATCGGACTGGCGTCGCGAGAAATGCGCGATCCGATCGCGGCCGAGCTCGCCATGACCGCCGAGGAGATTGCGTTCGGTCAGGATGTCACGACGGCTGTCGTCAACCTGCATGCGCGCGTCGGCCAGGATGATCTCTTGTTCTTTGTCACCGCCGTCAGCGTCCAGAGCCAGACCGGCGGCAATCTGGCCGAAGTGCTCGCCCGCCTCGCGACCCTCATGCGCCAGCGCAGCACGCTGCAGCTCAAGGTCAAGGCTCTGAGCGCCGAGGGGCGCTTGTCGGCATGGTTTCTCTCGGCCATGCCCTTCATCCTTTATGGCGCCGTTCGCCTGCTCTCGAAGGATTACTTTGCCGAGCTGACCGGGAGTGCGGTCCTCGTTCCGGCGCTGGCCTATGCAGGGGTGTCGTTGGTGGTCGCGAACCTTGTCATCTACCGCATGGTCAACTTCAGGATTTAGGCCGGCGCCATGGATATTTGGCTGCTTCTGTTCGTTTCGGCGGCATTCGTTTCCGCCGCCGGGATCACTTTCTCCGTCGGCCATCTGATCACGAGCCGCAATCGTTTGCAGCGACGGCTGCCCGCCGGCGCAACGATGTCGGATGCGCTGGCGCTGACATCCCCTGAGGAAGTGGGCGCTCTTGCGGCAGAGGATCGATTTGGCCCTGGCCAAAAAGTCAGCAAGGCGCTGAGGCTCAAACTGGTGCGCGCAGGCTATTTCAGCCCTCGTGCCGTCCGCTTCTACGTCCTTGCGCGCATAGGCGCGGTCATCGCTGCGCCGGCGCTGGTGCTGCTGGGCGGCGCGCTCCTGTTGAGCGATCTCTCAACTCTGAAGTTTGTGCTGGCCGCGGCGGCCTCCGCCGGGGTCGGGGTCCTCGGTCCGGACGCCTATCTGTCTCGCCGACAGTCCTGGCAAATTGCCGAATATCGCCTCAACTTCCCGGATCTCCTCGACCTCTTGACGGTGTGCGTCACCGCGGGACTTACCGTGGAGGCGTCATTCGAGAGAATCCGCGATCGACTCATGAAGCGAAGCTGGGCGCTTGGCCGCAACATCGAGTTGATGGGGGCCGAGATGCGCGCTGGACGAAGCTCGGTCGACGCCCTGAGCGCATTCGCGGACCGGCTGGGGCTGGAGGAGGCAGCGTCCTTCGTCGCCGTTTTGCGGCATTCGGTGGAACTGGGCGGCGATGTCGCCACGACGCTCAGGGAATTCAGCGAGGACATGCGCGCCAAAAGAATGTTGCTGGCGGAGAAAAAGGCGAACGAATTGCCGGTTAAAATGGTGATTCCGCTGGCTCTGGGCATTTTTCCGGTGATTTTGATGATCGTTCTTCTGCCGGTCATTTTGAAACTGCTGCGGCTTATCGGCTCCTGAAACTGCGGGTTCACGCGATCCCTGCGGGCCGGCCGCATGCATGAACCTTTCCACTCGCCTCGCTACTGGCGCATTTGGCCCATCCTTGTCGCCGGGCTATGGATTTCCGCCAAACCAAGCCGCCACGGCTTAACGGGCGGAAGTCGGGGATAAACGCATCGCCAGGTTCCGAAGGGTGAAGAGTGCAGTTTTCCGCGTCGGCGTTGAGACCGTGGCGCGGTTGATTTTCGTAATCGCGTTGGCGTTGTTTGCGACTGGATGCAACCAGGCGCTGACGCCCTCGCCCGTCCCCAATCCGGTCACCGGACAAAATCCGGGCGACGTGAAGTACTACCCGTCCGATCAACCGGTGAGGCTCGGCACCCAGCGGTTCTACGACGGCAATTTCGGCCTGGCGCAGCAATACTTTCAAGACGCGGTCGAAAAATCGCCAAATGACGTGATGGCGTGGATTGGATTGGCGGCGAGCTATGATCGGCTGGGTCGGTTCGATCTCGCCGACCACGCCTACGGGGCGGCCGCCAAACTCGAGGGTGAAACCCCGCGGCTTCTCAATAACGAGGGCTATTCGTATATGCTGCGTGGCGACCTCAAAGCTGCGCGGGCGAAATTTCATCAGGCCCTGAGGCTCGACCCCAACAACCAGACCACGCTGAACAATATAAAGTTGCTGAACTCGAGCCAGAATTTCATCGACCGTTCTCCGAGCGGAGAGCCGTGCGGAAGCGTCGACTGCGGGCAATGACGAGTTCGTTATCACGTCTTCGGGGCCGATTGGCCTCGGGAGGGCTCCTCAATATTTCGTTGACGGCGGCCGCCGCGATAGGGGGCGTCGATTGTAACCCCAGCGCCGTCTAGGACTTGCGGTCGCTCGGGCCCGGCCTGTGAAAAGCCGAATGTCTCCAAAGGTCGCGGAGGTTCCCCAAAAAAGCTACTGGACTTTGCCGACCAAACACGATTTGTTACCGCACGCGACTCCATCATGGTCACGCGAATGTTAAATTACGGTATTCATCTGTTGTCTATTCATAACAACACTCACGCAAGGGTCGTTCATAACAATTTAGCGATCGGGAGACTAGGGACTTTATGGTTAGCGCAAGCGTTTGCGGCAGCTGTGATAGACGCCATTGAATATAAGTTAGTCTAGCCAGTATTGAGGTCCAAGACGCTGCGGGGTCACATGGTGTTTCCTAAACAAGGGGCTCACAATGACTGAGCCTCACTGTCTCGCAATAATCGAGCCCCAGTTCGAGCAACCACAGCAGCGATCTACTCCTCTTGGACTGCGTGTCAAGCCGCGTCTCGCCTCATTATTTCGACGGCATCGGAAAATTGACTTCCTGAGCAGATTGCCTCCGAAGTCTGAAATCCTGGACGTCGGCTGCGGTTCCAACTCACCCTATCTAGTCAAATCGCTTTTCCCGGACTGCACGTACACCGGCATTGATGTAGACGATTACAGACAAACCAAGCCGAACCTTGCGGATCACTATGTAATTGCCGATCGTCATCGCTTTCCGGACAGCGTGCTGGCTTTCGGGAAGAAATTCGACGCGGTCATTTCGTCTCACAACCTCGAACATTGTGATAATCGGGATGAGACACTTGATGCGATGACGAAGGTGGTCAAGGACGGCGGTCGCCTCTACATATCGTTCCCAAGCGAAATGAGCGTGACTTTCCCCAGTCGGGAAGGATGTTTGAATTACTACGACGATCCAACACACAAATCGGTCCCACCAGATTTTGGCGCGGTGGTCGATTTTCTCTCTCGAAGAGGATTTTCAATCCTCTATAGTGCTAAGCGATACCAGCCGCGGCTCTTTTGGACGCTCGGTCTTGTGTCAGAGCCCGTATCCAAATGCCTGGGTCGTATGCAAGGGACTTGGGAATATTACGGGTTTGAATCTATCATTTGGGCTCAGAAAGGTAATTTTAATAAACGCCAGTGAATTTACTGGGGTTTGTTAGCTTACTGGGATCTACTTGCGTTGATTGGGCTCGATCCCGTCGAGCCAGGCGATGAAATCGCGCGTCACCTCATCCCGGTTGATTTCGTTCAGCGCCTCATGGCGAGCGCCCGGATAGATCCGGGCCGTGAGCTGGGTGAAGCCTGTCGCCTTCAGATCTTGGATCAGGCCCTGGATGTTGGCGCCGACGGGGTCGCGCTCGCCGGAAAAGACGTAGATGGGCATGTCTTTGCGAATCGCCGCAAGGCTTTTTCGGCTCGTGACATGGGGCAGCGCGTCGAGCACGTCGATCGCAAGCTGGGTCGTGAACGGAAAGCCGCAGAGCGGATCGGCGACAAACGCGTCGACCTCCTTGTCGTCGCGCGAGAGCCAGTCGGAGGCGGTGCGCGCAGGCCTGAACGGCTTGTTAAATTCGCCGAACCAGAGTTGAAAGATAAGGTCGCTTTTGCCCCGCTTCCCGAGCCGCACGCGCTCCTCGCGGGCGATCAGCCGCCCCAGCGCCGCGATCATCGGCGGCCTGCCGTTCGATCCGGAAAGCGCAACGCCGGCCAGCGCGTCTGAATGCTTGGCGATGAACCCGCGCCCGAGGAACGAGCCCAGCGAATGGCCGAGGAAGATGATCGGCGTCCCTGGTTGCTCGGCCGCGATCAGCCGGCTGAAGGTCCAGAGGTCGCCGACGACCTTGTCCCATCCCCCTTCATCGGCGAAGTGGCCAAGGTCGGCGGCGCCCGCCCTGGGCCCGTGACCGCGATGATCGTTGGCGTAAACCGCGTAGCCCGCGGAATTGAGGGCGGCGGCGAGACGGGCGTAGCGGGCGCTGTGCTCGGCGAGGCCATGGGCGATCTGCAGAACCGCGCGCGCAGGACCTTCAGGCAGCCAACGCCGCGCAAGAAGCATCTGCCCGTCCTCGGCGCGAAAGTCGAATTCGCTTTCCGGCATTCTCGCTCTCATCTCAAATGACAGCGGATTCTCTTAGAAATCCGCCATCTGCGTCAAGCTCGCGGACGCGGCCGGACGCCTTTCAGTCTCGCCAAATTTACTCCTCGCAGAATCGTTTGGGATCGGTTAGGAGCAAAGTCCCATGGCGCGGTATATCTTCATCACCGGCGGCGTGGTCTCCTCGCTTGGCAAGGGTTTGGCTTCAGCGGCTTTGGGCGCGCTTCTTCAGGCGCGCGGCTACACCGTCCGCCTGCGCAAGCTCGATCCCTATCTCAACGTCGACCCCGGCACGATGAGCCCGACCCAGCATGGGGAAGTGTTCGTCACCGACGACGGCGCCGAGACGGATCTCGACCTTGGCCATTACGAGCGCTTTACCGGGCGCAGCGCCAATCGCCAAGACAACATCACAACCGGGCGCATCTACCAGGAGCTGATCGCCAAGGAGCGACGCGGCGACTATCTCGGCGCGACCGTGCAGGTGATTCCCCACGTTACGAACGCGATCAAGGACTTCATTCTCGAGGGCAACGAGGGCGTCGACTTCGTGCTGGTGGAAATTGGCGGGACCGTCGGCGATATCGAGGGGCTGCCTTTCTTCGAGGCGATCCGCCAGCTCGGCAACGACCTGCCGCGCGGCCATGTCGTCTTCATCCATCTGACGCTGCTCCCCTTCATCCCGACGGCGGGCGAGCTCAAGACCAAGCCGACCCAGCACTCGGTCAAGGAATTGCGCTCGATTGGCGTGCAGCCGCACATTCTGCTCTGCCGCTGCGATCGCGAGATCCCGCGCGATGAACGGCGCAAGCTCGGCCTCTTCTGCAACGTGCGCGAGAGCGCGGTGATCGAGGCGCGCGACGCGCGGTCGATCTACGACGTGCCAGCGCTCTATCACGCCGCCGGCCTCGATCGCGAAGTGCTCGCCGCCTTCGGCATCGAGCCCGCGCCCAAGCCCAATATGGGACGCTGGGACGGCGTGTCGAAAGCCTATCACAATCCCGAAGGCGAGGTGTCGATCGCGGTGGTCGGCAAGTACACGGGCCTCAAGGACGCCTACAAGTCGCTGATCGAGGCGCTCAATCACGGCGGCATGGCCAATCATGTGCGGGTCAAGCTCGACTGGATCGAAAGCGAGATCTTCGAAAGCGCCGACCCTGCGCCGCGGCTCGAAGGGGTGCACGGCATCCTCGTGCCTGGCGGCTTCGGCTCGCGCGGCGCCGAGGGCAAGATACTGGCGGCGCGGTTCGCGCGCGAGCGCAAGGTGCCCTATTTCGGCATCTGCTTTGGTATGCAGATGGCGGTCATCGAGGCCACGCGTTCGCTCGCCGGACTGACTGAGGCCAACTCGACCGAATTCGGCCCCACGCCCGAGCCGGTCGTCGGCCTCATGACCGAATGGCTGCGCGGCAACGAGCTGGAGAAGCGCCAGGCGGCTGGCGATCTCGGCGGCACGATGAGGCTCGGCGCTTACCGCGCCGACCTGAAACCGGGCTCGCGCATCGCCGCCATTTATGGCGAGACCGAGATTTCCGAGCGCCACCGCCACCGCTACGAGGTCAACACCGCCTATCGCGCGCGCCTCGAAGAGAAGGGTCTTGTGTTCGC
The DNA here is from genome assembly GCA_963717215.1 of uncultured Alphaproteobacteria bacterium. GTDB lineage: Bacteria > Pseudomonadota > Alphaproteobacteria > Rhizobiales > Beijerinckiaceae > Roseiarcus. Next base: position 75,210 of record CAVQVS010000013.1, on the reverse strand, counting down.
CGGCATGTCGCCGGACGGCCTTTTGCCCGAGACGATCGAATTTGCCGATCATCCCTGGTTCATAGGCGTGCAATTCCATCCGGAGCTCAAATCGAAACCGTTCGAGCCCCATCCGCTATTTGCAAGCTTCATCGCCGCGGCCAAGGCGCAAAGCCGGCTGGTGTGAGCGGCACGAGAATGCGGCCGCGAACGGGCCGCGACCAAGTTGGGACGGGTTGCTGTTGGACTAGGGCTCTCGAAAGGGGAGCCGCTGAGTGGCCTGGAATTTCCGCCTCCCCAGCGAAACTAACTCCACGAGTTCGCTCGAGAAAAAAATTTTCTACAGCCCTCTTGAAGCCTCTTTTTCGCAACCCAAATCGCCGGGCGTCGAGGCCCTAGGGCTCGACGAGAGCGCCGGCGGCGCCGGCTCATACCCATGTTGCTTCACGGAGGATGTGGCTATGCAAACTTTCGACTTTACTCCCTACTATCGCTCAACGATCGGCTTCGACCGGCTCTTTGACCTACTGGACAAGAGCATTCGGTCCGACTGGCCGCCTTACAACATCGAAAAAAAGAACGAAGACCATTACCGAATCACCATGACGGTCGCCGGTTTCGCCCCGAATGAGATCGAACTGGTCCAGCACGGCGGGACGCTCCTGGTGACGGGCCAGAAGGGCGAGCAGCCGGAGCTGCTCCACCAGGGCATCCCGTTGAGCTTCAAGCAGAGCTTCAATCTCGCTGACCATGTGAAGGTGGTAGGCGCCAATGTGGAGCACGGTCTGCTCACGATCGAACTCGTGCGCGACGTGCCGGAGCAGCTGAAGCCGCGGCGCATTGAGATCGGCGCCGGCGCCGAGACAAAGGCTGCAAAGCAGGACAATCAGCCAAAGCAGATCGACATCAGCGCGAAGAAGGTTGCGTGATCTGCGAAAAGAAGACTGCGGTCCGCCTCCCGGTCCTGACCGGGAGGCCCCGATTGCGGAGAATGGAGATGAACAAAAGCGTTAGCTCTTTCCAATCAAGCCGGCCGGGGTCGCCCACGCAAGCTTACGCGGCTGCGATCTACACCCATCCCAGCGACGTCACGAGCGATCCAAAGCTGACTGCCGCGGAAAAGCGGGCGATCCTCGCGTCATGGATTTCGGATGCACGGGCGGTTGAGAACGCGCCCTCGTTGCGGCGCCTCGATAGTGGCGCGGTCGTTGACGTTGATGCAATTCGGCAAGCCCTGGTTCGCCTCGAGGGACTGGCGCCCGTGGGCCGAGAGGATTTCAAGCAGCTTCCACCTTGGGGCCGCGGGCGCAGCGTGGTTTCGAGGTGGCTGAGGCGGGTCGGCCCCCCGAATGGCTCCAACGACAATGATGACGACGACCCGCCGCCGGCACCGGCGGGTTTCGGAGTTCCGTTTCGTCCCAAACCTTTGTCGCCTGGCCAGCGCGCGCGCCCCGAAAGGGCCGCAGCATTGGCGTTGGCCGCTGGGTGAATTCGGCTGAAGGGCGGAGGCTCGATCCTCCGCCCACAGCATCGGCTATCGCGCGGTCCAGGCGCATTCCCCGCCGAGAAGCAGCCGACTCTACCCAAACTAAGCGCCCCGGCGCGAGCCGTCAGGCCATCGCCCGCCGAAGGGGCCGCGCGCCCAGCACGATCAAGCCGCCGAGGCTCATCAGCAGCCACGTCGCCGGTTCGGGAACCGCCGTCAGACGGATGTCATTGCCGACCGCGCCGCCATCTGCGTTGAAGGCGTAGTCGATGTGGAAGCTGTAAGCCTGCCCGTCGAACATCCCTGTCACCTGAGATCCGTCCCTGAACTCGCCGGAAATCGGGTCCGTACCGTCGTTGGTCAGGATGTCGAAGCTCTCGCCCCTCGTCGGCGCGGACAAAAGATCGAGGACGAGGTCGGCGCCGCTCAGGGCAACCGTACCCTTCACGTTCAGGACGTCATTCTCGCCGCCCACAGGATCGAGATCGATGACGAGGCCGCTGCCCGTGCTAAGCGTCGTGTTCCCAACCGTCAGCGCGCCCACTCCACCCGCGCCTGGCGACAATTGCGCGCCGGCGTCCACGGTCACGGCTCCAGCGATGGAACCGGAAAGGTTCGTCCTCCCGCTCATGACTTCGGTCGTGGCGAAATTCGATACGGCGCCGGCGTAGCTGAAGCTGTTGCCTTGGCCTATGTCGAAAGTTAGCGTGTTCACGCCGCCCGCCCCGCCGTCCATATCGCCAAGGACGGACGCCGCGCCGCCGGAGATCGTGACCTTGTTGTTGGCGTTCTGGCTGAGGATGAGCGCCTTGCCGCTGCTCGAGCCGTCGATCGTGCCGGCATTGGTTATCGTGACGGGGTCGAAGCTGTTGCTGGCGTCGATCGCGGCGGCGGTCGCGCCGCCGCCTTTGATCGTCGCGCCGGCCTGGTTGTCGATCGTCACCTTGTGACCTGACGCATTGGCCCCGACCACCGCGATGCCGGAATCACTGTCGCCCTGGATCAGGCCGCCAGCCTGATTGGTGACGGTCGCATCGCCATAGATCGGATCGCGGCCGCCACCGGGGCGGTCGTTGCCACTCAGCGTGATGCCCCGTCCGACGGCGTTGGTGTTGCCCGTCGCCACCGATCCCTCAATCGTGCCCGAATTGACAATCGTGCCGCCGCCCACCGTGACGCCCTCGCTGAAGGCCGGTCCGTCGGCCGGCTGGCTAAAGGCGTTGATCGAGCGGATTGTGCCGGTGTTGGTGAGGTGGACGAGCCCGTCGACGTCGACTCCATCGCCATCATGGTCGGCGCCGTCGCCGATGTCGTGGCCGTTGCCGGTGATCGTACCGTGGTTGACGACTGTGACGACTTCGTTGGCGTTGAAGCCGTCGATGTTGATGCCGGAGCCGTTGTCGCCCCGAATCGTCGCTGCCGTATTGTTCGTCACGCTCATCGTGAAGCTCACCGTGGCGTCGACCGCCCCGCCAGTGACGCCGTGCCGACCGCCTTCGATCAAGCCGCCGGTGTCGTTGGTGATCTGCACGCCGCTGTTCTTCTGTGCGTCGATTCCGTCGCTGCTGCTGCCGGTGGTTGTCGTCGATTTGATCGTGCCAGCGTTGATAGACGACGCCGTTGACGCCGGGCCTGACCGCGTCCGCTTCGCTCGCCTGCATAAGGGCGCCGGCGAAATTGTTGACCGTGTTGGCGCCCGAGAGGATGGCGTTGAAGTCCACGACCTGTGAGCCGCCAGCCGATGCGTTCAAGGACGTCATCACGCCATAATTGTTCAAGGTGACGCTGGCGGGCGACTTGTTCATCTGGATCACGTCGCCATCCGCCGACTGGATCAAAGCGCTCGAATTGGCGGCGCTGCCATTGGTGATCGTCAGCCCGGCGACGCCGGTGTTGTCGCGGATCGCCCGGCCCGTGCCGGTTTGTTCGAGGGTGCCAAGGTTGGTGAGGGTCGCGTTATTACCGGTGATGGTGACCGCGTTCGTGCTTCCGCTGACAGTCAGCGATCCGGTCGCGGTGATCGTACCGGTCTGCCCGGCGCTGGAGCCCAGGGTCTGCGCATTGGTCGATGGGGCGGTGATGTTGAAGTTCGCCGCGGACGCGCCTGATTTGGTAAAGAGCGCGAAGGCGGCAACCGCGCTGGTCTGAATGAGAAGGTTCTTCATTGGGGGATGGTCCGAAAGGAGATGACGGGCGCAGGTTTCCGTCCGCGAGAACGGAATCAACCGGCGGCGCGCATGATGACGGCCCTATATGACTGTGAGATGTCACGCCAAAAGGGGCAAAGCGGGTGCGCTTTTCGCGAGCGAATTGAGCCGATGGCCGCCCCATTGTACCGCGTTCACCGTCCGCCAAGCGGCAGGCTCGCCCGTGACCGGGACCCCGGGGAGAACTCTGCTGATGACGACGGGAGCTGGGTTCCAAGGTAAGCGGCGCGCATCTGTTTCAGGACGAAGAGCGCAAGCAGTGCGGTGAGGATATCCATCGCCACCGCAACGCCGAACACGGGCGTCCAGCTTCCCGTCGCGACCCTGATCGAAGCCGCAACTGGACCCCCAAGAATTGAACCGACGCCTTGGGCAATGTAGAGGAAGCCGTAATTTGTGGTCGCGTGGCGGCTTCCGAACGTGTCGGTGAGCGTTGAGGGAAACAGGGAAAAGATCTCGCCCCAGCCGAAGAAGACGAGGCCCGAGAGCACGATGAACGCGGACGCCGTGCCGCTGAAGAGAAGCAGCAGCAGAATGGCCAAGCCCTCAAGTCCGAAGGCGAGTCCCATCGTATTTTCACGGCCGATCCGGTCCGACACCCAGCCGAAGAAGGGGCGCGTGAATCCGTTGAGGAGGCGGTCCACGGTCAGCGCGAACGGGAGCGCCGCAAGTCCCAGGACGAGAACGTCGGCCACCCCGAAATCGCGGGCGAAATTGGCGAAGTTCGAGGTCACCATGAGGCCGCCGGTCGACATCATGGTCATCATCACGAACATCAGCCAGAAGATTGGCGTTCTCAGCATTTGCGTAGGCGCAACGTCCTCGCCACGCGCATGCGACGCAGCCGGAGCGGGAACGTCTTCCGGCCCGGGCTCGCGCAGGCCGAGCGCGGCGAGCACGCCGACGGCGCCGAGAATAAGGCCGAATACGACCAGGGTCCTCGGCGCGCCGGACGAGGCGAGCATGGCGGAGATGGGAAAAGTCGTGAGCATGGCGCCCATTCCGTAGCCGGCCGCCACGATCCCGATCGCGAACCCGCGCCGGTCCGGAAACCATCTCGCCATCAGGCCGATGACGCCGACATAGACGATGCCGGTGCCGACCCCGCACAGGACCCCGTAGGTCAGGAACAACATCCAGATGCTGTCGACAGAAGCCGAGAGCACCCACCCGAGCCCGGTCAGCGCTGCGCCCAAGGCGATCAGCGTCTTCGGCCCGAATCGGTCCACGAGCCATCCCTGGGCGGGCGAGAACAGCGTCTGGAGGACGATCAGGAGCGAAAATGTGATCTGCACGGTTGGCAGCCCGGCGCCGGTCGCGGCCTGGAACGGTTTGACGAACAGCGTCCAGACATATTGCGGGCTCGAGATGGCCATCATGACCACGAGGCCAAGCACAAGCTGAAACCATCTCGAGGCGGCGGGGTGCGAAGGCATCAGTCGCTCCGAACAAAAGTTCGCAAGGGAAGGGAGAAGCAAGCCGCGTGCCCGCGTGTCGTTCTCTGTACTGCGCGTCCCGCGGTGTTGGGTAGCAATCTGGGTAGCATCGGGCAGGAAGCTAGGGCGTGGCGATGGCTCTGGATCAGCCTCGGGCTTGTTCGAACGCGAGGTCCGGCAAGTCCACCGCAGTAGGAGCATTCAAAGCCCTTAGCGGCTATGCCCGATGCCCCGATCGCAAGTGCCTTTGTCTGATAGTGCCCTCCGGCCTTTTCCGCGCCTTCGCGACCTTGGAGACAGGCGTTCTCGCTTTCAAGTGCGTCTTGAGGTGGCCCACTCCTCTGGAGTCCAAGGCTGCGATGAGCGGTCCTCTTCTGGTCACCTTATGCCGTTGCCTTCATGAAGGGGGAGGGACTTGGGCTGGACCTATGGCCCATACTGAGCCTCTGAGTTCGCGATCAGGTCGGCGCGGGCGGCTCTTCCGTCGAGAAAGCGGCTCGACTGCAATCTCACGCCGCCTTTTCAACTTTCCCTAAGAAGCGTCCACGGCTCGACCCCGAGCGCTTTTGCGATGCGGGCGATATTGTCGATCGACACATTGCGCGCGGACCGCTCCACCGAACTGAGATACGTTCGATTGATGCCGCACGCGTGTCCGAGCCTTCCTGACTGAATCCGCGCTCGGCTCCAGCGAAAGTCGCCAGACCCGCAAAGGAGAAACCTCGAAACTTGGCGAACCCTGACCCCAAAACCATCATCAAGCCGGGTCAGTGCTCAATGGAAATCCCGGGTCAAATCTCCGCGGAAATCGACAAATAGTCCACGTTTCGAGAACATTCTCCAGTATCCGCCATGAACGACATCTGGACGGCAAGACCGCGTCGCATGTTGGCGTGATCTCCGTAGGGTCGCGACCATAAGAAACGTCCAGCTCCAATGGAGTTGTTGCCCGTGTCGGCTCGCTGCCAGTAACGAGGTCGCCTACAGTCTCGTCGAAATCGAGGACATAGTCCCGGATGCGGAACGGATCCTTTGCCATCTCTCATCCGACTACAAAGCAACGGCCAGATACTTTGCCTCCATAAATTCCAGGATGCCGTGCCGTTGGCCGCCTTCCCGCCCAAGACCGCTCTGCTTGACACCCCCGAAGGGCGCAGCCGGGTCGGACACCAGGCCGCGATTGAGCGCAATCATTCCCGCCTCGACCTGAGCAGCCACACGGAATCCCCGCGAGATGTCGCGTGTGTAAATATAGGCGGCCAATCCGTGTTCAGTATCATTTGCCTTCTCGACGACTTCGCTCTCCGTGTCGAACCGCGAGATCGGCGCCACCGGCCCGAAGATCTCCTCAGTGGTCATCTCCGCGGCGCACGGGACATCGGCAAGTACCGTTGGAGGATAATAAAAGCCTATTCCTTTCACAGCCGATCCGCCGCAGAGGACGCGGGCGCCGCGCGCGACTGCATCGTTCACCAGTCGTTCGATTTTGGCGACAGCCTTTCGCGTGATCATTGGGCCGCACTCAGTTTCGGCGCTGATGCCCGCTCCGACTTTCAGGGCCGCCATACGCTCCGTCAGGCCCTTCGCGAAAGCGTCGTAGAGACCAGACTGGACGTAAATTCGATTTGCGGCGGTGCATGCTTCTCCGGCGTTCCGCATTTTCGCGATCATTGCGCCATCGAGGGCAGCGTCGAGATCAGCATCGTCGAAGACGATGAAGGGTGCGTTTCCGCCTAGCTCCATGGAACAGGAAACGACGCTCCGAGCCGCCTCCGCGAGCAGGGTTCGCCCCACGCCGGTGGAGCCCGTGAACGACAGCTTGCGGACTCGCGCGTCCTTTAACATCGCCGCCACAACAGGCCCGGGAGTCGTTGTTGTCAACACGTTCACCACTCCGGGCGGAACCCCAGCCTCCTGATAGAGGGCAGCGAGGGCATAGGCCGTTAGCGGGGTCTCACTCGCGGGTTTCAAAATGACGGTGCATCCCGCCGCGAGCGCCGGGGCGATCTTCCGGGTCGCCATGGCGGCCGGGAAATTCCACGGCGTTATCAGCACACAAATTCCAATCGGCTCATAATCGACGACGATGCGATTGGCGCCCGATGGCGCTAGAGCGAACTCGCCACTGATTCTCACCGCTTCCTCGGCGTTCCAGCGGAAGAACTCGGCCGCATAGGTGACTTCTCCGCGCGCATCGCGCAGAGCCTTTCCATTTTCCAAAGAAATCAGAGAGGCGAATACCTCCGAGCGCTCGTTCATAAGCTCGAAACAGCGCCTCAAAATTTCCGATCGCCGGCGGGGTGGCGTCTCGCGCCATCCTTTCGCGGCCTGGGCGGCAGCTTCGACCGCGGCCGCAGCGTCTTCGACGGTCGCATCGGGAACAGCGTCGATCACCTCTTCGGTCGAAGGGTCGACGACCTCGATAAGACCGCCTCCTGTGGCCTGCGCCCATTCTCCGCCGATCCACAAGCCTCGCGAGCGCCCGGCGAATTTCGAAATGTCCTGATCCGGCTTCGGCATGGTTTGCGGCGCATTCATTGCTGATGGCTCCCGACGAGTTGCATTGCGGAGCTCGCGAGATCGCCGTCGAAGGCCGCGTTAAGGAGCCTGGTCATCTGCGGGAGATCAAAGGGGCGAGGATTGTTTTTGATAAGGCGATCAATTCCCAAGGCCTGCTCGGCTGTCCACTCCAGACGGTCCCGCGGCAGTCCAAGCTCGGCCAGGGTTGCGGGGATGCCGATGGCAGCGAGAAGCCGCCGGACTTCCGCGATGGCGGCGTACCCCATAGCCTCCGAAGCGCCGCCTGACTCAACGCCAAGCGCCTCGCCGATCGCGGCCATGTCCGAAGACGCGGCGGAACGATTGTAGGTCATCACGTAGGGCAGCATCGTCGCCACGCCCAATCCGTGCGGCGTATGAGTCAAAGCCCCGACGGGATATTGCACGGCATGCGCTGCAGCCGTGCCCGCCGTCCCGAAAGCGCAGCCCGCCGCAAGCGAGCCCATCATCACCTCCGCTCGGGCTTCGACGTCGGAAGGCGCTCCGTAAGCCTTCTCCAGGCTTCGCCCGAGAAGCCGGATGGCGAGGAGAGCGAAGTGATCGCTGAGGGCATTTTTGCCGATGAAGACATGCTTCTGCGGCAGGCTCGGATCGGCGCTCCGTCTGACAGCGGTGAAGGCCTCGATTGCGTGTGTGAGCGCATCGGCCCCCGCAATGGCGGTAAGGGCAGGCGGGCAGGTCATCGTCAGTTCCGGATCGCAAATTGCGGCGACGGAAATCAGGTAAGGGCTGGAGATCCCGACCTTCAGCGTCCTTTCGGGATCGGATATGACCGCGACGGGCGTAACCTCCGAGCCCGTGCCGGCGGTGGTCGGCACAGCGATGACCGGGAGCGTCGGACCGGGGACCTTGAACTCGCCGTAATAGTCCTGAAGCCTGCCACCATGGCTTAGCAGCAGAGCAGTGCATTTGGCCATGTCCAGACAGCTTCCGCCGCCAAGCCCGATCACCATGTCGGGTCGGAACCCTCGCGCTTCTCCGGCGCAAACGGCTACCGTGTCGAGGGGCACGTCAGGCTGGACACGGTCATGGACAAAAACGTCGATGGAGGACGCTTTCAGCGACTCAACGATCTCTGCGAATGCAGAAGACTTCGAGAAGCGTTCGTCCGTGCATACGAGCGCGCGCCGGCCATGTTTTTCAGCAACGGCAGCGATTGCATGACGCTGCCCAGCTCCAAAGAGGATTTCGTGTGGCAGCCTTGCGACGGCGAATAAAGTCATGGAACACTTCCAACGTGGGCGGGAACGTGAGGACGCAAGAGGCAGTGCAGCTCGCGCCAGAGCCGGGGGATCGACAGAAAAACCGTCGTGCAAGGCTGCTGAAGCTCGACGGGCTGCTCCGTCCCCGGGCGCCCTGGTGGGCGTCTTAGGATCCGCGGGTTCGGATGAGCGAATTTGATCAAGATATTGCGCGAGACGATCGCTGACGCCTCGGTTGCTGCTCGCATCGAAAGCGATCGGCAGGTCCCCCTTGTTGCAGGGAAGCTCCGCGTCAAGCGTGCGGCGAATATCCGGCGCCAGAGGGCTATCGACCAAGGCCGCCAGCATCAGTTCCATGCCAAGTCCGAGGCCGTATCCCTTCGCGCCCCCGAAGGGCGTGATAGAGTCGGTCTTCACGGCCTCAGCATTTGTTGTCAGATGTCCCTGAGCGTCGCGCTCCCAGCCTTCCTCAAGCGCCTTGTCGCTCGCCGCGAAATGATGGATTTTTCCCATTGAGACAACGCTGGCGGCAAGATCCAGAACAAAGGGACGGTCCTTGGTCGGCACGGCGATGGGGATTGGATTGGCCCCATTAGCGCCCGCGTCCCGCCATAGAGGTGGACGAGCGCCTCGCTGGACGACATTGCGATTCCGATCCCGCCCTTTGAGGCTGCCGACTCGACGTAATAGGAGAGCATTCCAAGATGATTGCTGTCGTGTGTCGCAGCGGTGACGATGCCGCATTCCGAAGTCTCTCGCAGAGACGATCCCCGGCAGCCATTGCGACCACCGGCCCAAGGCCGCGCTCTCCATCCACTTCGAGCACGGATTCCGACCGCCAGCGGGATCGTCCATCTGCCCGAGGACCAACAAGGCCTCGCTCACTCCGTGCGAGGATCCTCGAGAGGCGCTGCAGCCCATGTGACGGGTGGCCGCGCATTTCCGCCTCCAATAGACGTCCGCCTTTACAAGAGCATGCTTGTTCGGGGCGCCACGCTGCTCGAGCAGCGTCACTGCCAACGCCATCCCTTCTGGCTTCGTGGTTGCCATCAATCTTATAGGATATAGGATTGCATATCCGATAGCATCGTGATATCGCTGCCTTTGTCAAGGGGGAAGCATTGGTCGTTAGCGTCAGCAACTCTCTCGAAACCCGTTCGATCACAGGCGTCATCGCGCGGCCGAACAGCCTCGCAGAGGATGTCTACGAGGCCATATTCGCGCAGCTCATGGCGCTGAATATCGCGCCGGGCTCGCGGATTACGGTCGACAATCTCGTTAAGGAATTCAACGTCTCACACACCCCGATCCGTGAGGCGCTGGGGCGGCTTGAAGGCGAGGGCCTGGTCGTCAAGACGCATTTGGTGGGCTACCACGCAGCCCCCCAGATCACGCGCCGGCGGTTCGATGAGCTTTACGAACTCCGGCTCCTGCTGGAACCGCGGTCCGCGGCTAAAGCCGCAACCATGATGGACGATGCGAAACTCTCGGAACTGCGAGACGCGGCAGGAGTCATGGCGCGCCGGGACGACAACGACGAGCGCTCCCGCTATTCGAACTTCGCCCGGCGAGATGCCGCCTTTCACGATAAGATCATGCATTGCGCACGGAACGAGCTCATTCGCCAGACGCTCGCCTTCCAACACACGCACTTTCACATCTTTCGACTCATGTTCCATTCGCGTGTAACCGAAGAGGCGCTCGACGAGCACGCCGCCATCCTTGCGGCATTCGCAGCGGCCGATTCGGCCGGGGCCGAGAAGGCCATGCGCACGCATATCGAGCGTTCGCGCGACCGTCTTCTTCCGGCCTTCGAGTGAGGCGGTCCGGATGTCAGCGCTGATGCAGATCGAGGAGAGGCGCGAGAATCGATTGGCGACGGGTGTGGTGACAAACCTGCGCGCTCCGGTGCTAAGGGCGCAATACCTCACGAAGCAATACGGTCTCGCGACCGTATTGTCCGATATCAGCCTCGACATTCTCCCCGGCGAAATTCAGGCGATCATTGGTGAAAATGGCGCCGGCAAATCCACGCTAATGCGCATCCTCTCCGGCTATGTGGCCCCCACCGCGGGTGGGATTTGGATGGATGGCGGGGAAATCGCATTTGCCACGCCGAAAGAGGCGCAAGAAGCTGGCATAGCTCTGGTCCACCAGGAGATCCTTCTCGCCGACGCCCTGACCGTGGCGGAAAATCTATTTCTCGGCCGAAATCTGGGCCGCTGGGGCCTCGTCGACGATCGACAAATGCGGCGGCTGACTGTGGAGAAACTGGCGGAAGTCGGTTGCGCCGTTTCTCCAAACGCGATCGTGGGCGCGATCCCGCTCGCGGACAAGCAACTCGTGCAGATTGCGCGCGCTCTGCTAGACGAGCACAAAGTCGTCATTTTCGACGAACCTACCGCCGTCCTGACAGGTGAAGAGGTGCTCAAACTTCAGGAGGTCATCCTCCGCCTGAAGGCGCGCGGTATTGCGGTGCTCTACATTAGCCATCGGCTCGATGAAGTACAGCGGCTCGCCGACAAGGTGACCGTGCTACGCGACGGCAAACTGATCGGCTCCTATCCCGGCGGGACGCTGAGCCAGATGGACATGGCTCGGCTTATGGTCGGCCGCGAGCTCGCCGCGCTCTATCCGGACAAGCCAGCCGCGTCTGCTGGGGAACCCATCCTCGCGGTCCGCAACGCGCATGTCGCGGGCCACGTCGACGATGTCTCCTTCACGCTGCACAAGGGTGAGATTCTGGGCTTTGCGGGCATGATCGGGGCGGGGCGCACGGAGCTCTTCGAGGGACTCGTCGGATTGAGATCCGCCAAAGCCGCGGTCACTTTGAACGGCAGGCCAATACACCTTCGCTCCCCGCGCGCTGCGCTCGACGTCGGGATTGGATATCTGACGGAGGATCGCAAGGGCAAGGGACTGATCTTGCAGGAACGTGTGGCGCCGAACTTGACGCTTTCCGCACTCGCCCGCGTTCATCCCGGCCTCTGGCTTCGTCGCAGCCGCGAAGCCGCGGCGATGCGGGAAGCGGTCGCGAAATATGACATCCGCCTGAAATCTCTCCGAGCGCGCGCGGGAGAACTCTCAGGCGGCAATCAGCAGAAGCTTCTGCTGGCCAAATTGATGCTCACCGATCCTTCCGTCGTGATCATCGATGAGCCTACGCGCGGCATCGACATCGCAAACAAGGCTCAGATCTACGCTTTCATCCGCGTGCTGGTGGCCGAAGGCAGGGCCTGCATCGTGATCTCATCGGAGATGCAGGAGCTGATTGGGATATGCGACCGGATTCTCGTGATGCGAAAGGGCCGCATCACGGGCGAAGTGTTCGGCGACCGGATGACGGAAGACGAAATCGCCTTCCTAGCCACCAGCAATTCCGCGAACTCTGAGGGTGCAGGAGATCGGACTTGACGCTTCTGACTGATCTGGCGCCTGCGAAGCGTTTTCGAGAGTTCAACCTCACCTGGAGCGATGTCGGCCCATTCCTCGCGTTGGCGGCCTTGCTGGTCGTGGGTTTTCTGATCAATCCGGATTTTCTTTCCGCGACGAACCTTGCGAATGTCATAACCCGAAGCGCTTTCGTCGCCATCATCGCCGTCGGCGCGACCTTCGTGATCTCCTCGGGCGGCCTTGATCTTTCCGTAGGCTCGATGGCCGCCTTCATCACCGGCGTCACGATCATGTTCATGAACAGACTGGCGCCAGACGCGCAGGGCTGGGCGATTCCGGCCGGAATGGCCATCGCGCTCCTCGCCGGTCTTCTATGCGGTCTTGCGAATGGGCTCATCGTGACGGTCGGCCGTATTGAGCCGTTCATTGCGACGCTCGGCACGATGGGCATCTTCCGCGCCCTCATCACCTATCTGTCGGACGGCGGCACGATCCCGATCGACAGATCACTCCGCGATCTGTACAGGCCGGTCTACTTTGGAACGGTCGCTGGTATCCCGATTCCGATCCTAATTTCGCTTGTCGTCGCGATCGCAGCCGCATTTCTCCTCTACAAGACGAAATATGGTCGCGAGTGCGCTGCGGTCGGCGCAAGCGAAGATGTCGCCCGCTATTCGGGGATATCGGTCGTTCGGACGCGCACCGTTGCTTACGTCATTCAGGGCGTTTGCGTGGCCATCGCGGCGATTTGTTATGTTCCGCGTCTTGGAGCCGCGACGCCCACGACCGGTCTCTTGTGGGAGCTACAGGTCATCACCGCCGTCGTTATCGGCGGCACTGCGCTTCGCGGTGGCAAAGGCCACATCTGGGGCACCGTAGCAGGCGCGGTCATCCTTGAGTTGATCGCCAATCTCATGGTGCTTTCCGACTTTGTCTCAGAATATCTCGTGGCCGCCGTACAGGGCGCGATCATCATCATCGCGATGCTTGTCCAGAGATTTTCCAAATAACCGTCGCCGGACCAGACGGAAGCTTATGAAACGGTCCATTCAGGGAGGTAGAAATGTTGAGTAGAAATCTGTTCGCAGCTCTGGCAGTCGGTTCAGTACTGACAATCAGCGGGCACGCGCTCGCGGCGGAGAAGAAGGTGATCGCAGTATCGATCCCGGCGGCCGATCACGGGTGGACCTCGGGAGTGGTCTACCACGCGCAGGCCGCGGCGAAGGAAATCAACGCCGCGTTCCCAGGCGTCGAGGTTATCGTCAAAACGTCGCCATCGGCGGCCGCGCAGGTCAGCGCGCTCGAGGATCTTTCCGCGGGACACAAACTCGACGCCCTCGTGATCCTGCCTTATTCCTCAGAAGAGCTCACGACTCCTGTCAAGGCCGTCAAGGACGCCGGCGCCTTCATCACAGTCGTCGATCGTGGACTCAATGATCCGACAATTCAGGATCTCTATGTCGCAGGCGACAATATCGCGGTCGGAAAGACAACGGCGAAGTTCCTGGTCGACAAGCTCGGCGGTAAAGGCGATCTGGTCGTGTTGCGCGGCATTCCGACCGTGATTGACGACGAACGCATCAAGGGCTTCCAAGACGGCATAAAGGGCAGCGAGCTCAAGGTCCTCGACATGCAGTACGCCCATTGGAACAGCGACGAAGCGTTCAAGCTGATGCAGGACTATCTGGCGAAATATCCCCATATCGACGCCGTCTGGGCGAATGACGACGATATGCTGCTCGGCGTTCTGGAGGCAATCAAGCAATCCAAGCGGACGGACATCAAGTTTGCGCTTGGTGGTAACGGAATGAAGGACATCGTGAAGAAAGTGATCGATGGCGATGCCGTCACTCCGATCGAAACGCCTTATCCGCCGTCCATGATCAAGACCGCCATCTACTTGACTGCCGCCAACCTGATCGGCCAGGCGCCGGTTCGCGGCTCAGTGAAACTCGACGCGCCCCTGATCACAAAATCGAACGCCAAGGAATATTATTTCCCGAACTCGCCGTTCTGAGACGATCAACAGGGAGCGCCGCGTCAGTAGCGACGCTCCACCAACGAAGAGAGGAGCCACGCGATGTCAGGCAAGAAAATTCTTATGCTAACCGGTGAATTCACCGAGGAATATGAGATCTTCGTTTATCAGCAGGCGATGGAAGCCGTCGGCCACACCGTGCACGTTGTCTGTCCCGACAAGAAGGCCGGCGACTTGATCAAGACCTCGCTGCACGACTTCGAGGGCGACCAGACTTATACGGAAAAACTCGGCCACTTTTTCACGATCAACAAGACGTTTTCCGAGGCAGAGCATCAGCTTGCGCAATACGATGCGGTCTATTGCGCCGGAGGTCGAGGTCCGGAGTACATCCGAACCGACAAACGCGTTCAGGCGATGGTGCGCCATTTTCATGAGAGCAAGAAGCCGATATTCACCATCTGCCACGGCGTTCAGATCCTCGTGGCCGTCGATGGCGTTGTGCGCGGCAAAAAAGTCGGAGCACTAGGCGCGTGCGAGCCCGAGGTGACGCTCGCGGGCGGCACCTACGTCGATCTTTCGCCCACCGACGCCTATGTCGATGGTACCATGGTGTCGGCCAAGGGTTGGACAGCGCTGGCTGCATTTATCCGCGAATGCCTGAAGGTCCTTGGCACGGAAATCCATCATGCCACGCCGGCGAGCGCCCGCGTTTCAGAACACGCATAGGTCTGAACCCCCGAGCTCGCAGTCTATTGTTGGGCTCGGGGCTTTGAAATGTGTTGCAACATAACGGGATTGGTGGACTTAGTGCGGCGCGAGGGGGAAGTCGCCGGACGCGTCAGGTCAACGAAGCCGAAAATCCTTCTCCAAAGCTCCCGCTGCGATCCTATTTGATGGATCAAGTCGCCGGCGACTAGGCCTGGACACAGGGTGGGCACAAAAAACCGTATAAGAAATCACAAACTTTGAATGGAAGGAGCGTCGGTGAGTGCGATCGCGGCCAAGGAAGTGGGCAAGGAAGGCGCCGCGGTCTTGCAATTGGAGGGCGTCAGCAAGGATTTCGGCGCAATTCGCGCTTTGTCCGAGATCGACCTTACTATCAACGCGGGCGACGTCGTTGGTCTGATGGGCGACAACGGCGCGGGCAAATCCACCCTGGTCAAGATCATCGCGGGCAATTTCCATCCCACTCACGGAATCATCCGTTTCGACGGGCGGGAGCATAGATTCGACCGGCCTCTGGACGCCCGAAGCGTCGGAATAGAGGTCGTCTATCAAGATCTCGCGCTCGCGAACAACGTGAGCGCCGCGGCGAATGTCTTCCTCGGCCGAGAGCTGACCCGGCAGGTCGGCCCTTTCAAATTTCTGGACCATCGGGGGATGAATGCGCGCGCCCTCGAGCTCTTTGGCGAGCTCAAGTCCGAGACTCGTCCAAAAGACCTGGTGAAGTCGATGTCTGGCGGCCAGCGCCAGGCAGTGGCGATCGCCCGCACGCGGCTTTCGAACGCAAAGCTCATCCTGATGGACGAACCGACAGCAGCAATCTCGGTGCGCCAGGTCGCCGAGGTGCTCGATTTGATCCGCCGGCTGCGCGACCAGGGTGTTGCCGTCATGTTGATCTCGCACCGCATGCCGGATGTCTTCGCAGTTTGCGACCGCGTCGTTGTTTTGCGTCGTGGCGAGAAACGGGCGGACAAGCCCATCAGCCAGTCGAGCCCCGAAGAAGTCACTGCGCTGATCACCGGCGCTCTCGAACATGCATGAGGAAGCGAAGGCTGTGACTTAGAATGTAGCCGGCCCCCTCTCCTTCACCAATGTCGGTCGGGACCCATGGTACAGGCGCGGCGCCTTGGCGTCGCAGACCGCCTATGTGGCGATCGCCTTCGTCGCCATCACCGTGCTCGTCTCCATATTCGCGCACAATTTCCTTTCGACCGGCAATCTGCTGAACACCTCGAAAAACTTTAGCTACATCGCGATCGTCGCGCTTGGGTCGACGCTCGTCATCATCACCGGCGGCATCGACCTTTCGGTCGGCTCCGTGATGGCGTTGGTTGCGGTCCTGACCGCGATGCTCATGAAGACGCTTTCGGCGACGTCGCTGGCCGGGATACCCTATGCAGTGATGATCGCCTCGGTGATCGGCGGCCTCGGCGCTGCGTCGCTGGCTGGTCTCATCAATGGCCTTCTGATCGCCAAGATCCGGCTCTCGCCCTTTGTCACCACACTTGGGACGCTGTCGATCTGCCGCGGCATAACGTATGTGATCACTCAGGGGCGTGGACAGGCGCCGACCGGCCCGCAGGTCGACACGTTCTACGCCATCACCGACGGCAAACTGTTCGGACTGCCAGTTGCGCTTGTCTATCTGCTCATCCTTGCCGTCATCATGGGGGTCACGCTTCGCCACACACGCTGGGGACGCTATGTGTTTGTGCTCGGCGGCAACGAAAAGGCGGCGCGGCTCACCGGCGCGCCCGTCGACCGTATCAAGATCTCCGTTTACGTGCTCTGCGCGCTTAGCGCCGGCTTCGCGGGCATCCTGATCACGGGCTGGCTGGGTTCGGCCCCGGCCAATCTCGCGACGGGATATGAGTTGAAGATTATCGCGGCTTCCGTCATTGGCGGCGCTGACCTTGCAGGCGGCGTCGGCGGCCCGGTTGGCGCCGTCATTGGTTCTGCGCTGATCGAGGTCATCCGCAACGGCCTCGCGCTGTTCGGGGCTGATACTTACTGGGAACAGGTGTTCGTCGGAACGATCATCATCCTCGCTGTGCTAGTCGACCGCATCCGCACCCGCGAGCCTGAATAGCGGCCGCCAGTTTAATTCGGCGCGTGAAGGTCCGTTCGCGCCGTGCAGTGATCCGGACCGTGGAGGAAGATCAGTATGAGGAAGTTGCTAATGGGCGCGGTCGGCGCCCTCGCCCTGATCGGCGCTGCTCACGCCGCCGATGTCAAGTTTGCTCTCATTCCGAAGGGCATGGACAATCCCTATTTCGACCTTTCGCGCGACGGCTGCATGGCCGAGGCCAAGAAGATTGGCGTCACCTGCATCTATAAGGGCCCGGCGACGCACGAGCCGGCGACCGAAGTCCAGATCACGCAGGATTTCTTGACGCAGGGCGTCGACGGCATCGCGATTTCGGTCGCTGACGCCGATTCGGTTACCAACGTCATCAAGCAGGCGCGCGAGGCCAACATCCCCGTCATCACCTTCGACGCCGATGCGCCGAACTCCGCCCGGCAGGCCTATATCGGCACCGACAACAAGGAGATGGGTCGCGAGCTCGGCCGGCAGCTGATCAAAATTCATCCTAAAGCCGGCACTTTCGCCACTCAATCCGGTGGGCCGGCGGCTCAGAATCTCAACGACCGCCTCGCCGGTCTTTATGAGGTGCTGAAGGGCGCGGGCTGGACAGAAGTGAAGGGATCGCCCGCCTTCTGCAACGACGACGCTGCGCTCGCCGCGCAGCAGCTCAGCGACTTCTATACCGCGAACCCCGACGTCACCACAATCATCCCGGTCGGCGGCTGGGCGCTATTCGCGCCGAAGGCTTACCAGAACTTCGTCAATACGGTTCGTGAGAAGCGTAGGGACATGCCGCTCGTGATGCCGGACACGCTGCCGGTCGAGCTGCAAACGCTGAAAGACGGCTACGCCGACGTGCTGGTCGGCCAGCGGCCGTACGAGATGGGTGAAAAGGCGATGGACGTGCTGCTCAAGCTCAAGAAAGGCGAGAAGGTCGACCCGATCACCATCGTAGGACTCGACGTCGTCACCAAGGACAATGTGGACAAGTTCCTGAAGTAAGGGTTCCCTTGCGGAGTCGCTCCTCCAGATTCGGGGGAGCGGTCTCGCTATCGCTCTACGGGGGTCCCATTCGAACGTCGGGATTACCCTCGACCTCTACAGCCACATCCTGCCCGGCACGCATGAGGACGCTGCGGCGAAGGTTGACGCCGCGATCCGCGCCGCTATAGACGAAAATAGGATCCGGGTAGCAAAAGGGTAGCAATTGACGTTCCGGCGGCGGAGCCAAAATCCGGAAACGGCAATGTTCGCAGGCTCAAGGAAGGATGGCCGAGTGGTTTAAGGCAGCGGTCTTGAAAACCGCCGTGGGCGCAAGTCCACCGTGAGTTCGAATCTCACTCCTTCCGCCAATCAATCCAAGGCCGATTCCGAACGACGCCACCTGGTCGTCCACCTGCAGCCTCACAGATCTTCGAGCGTCAGATCCCGTCTCATCAGGATATTGCCCGACGTGAGCCCGCAGTCGACGGGCAGGGCGACGCCGGTGATCGCCGAGGCGGCGTCCGACGCCAGGAAGGCGACGGCTCTCGCGATATCGACAGGCTCGACGACGCGGCCGAGAGGGTACCATCGGCGGAGCGTTTCCAGAACCTCGGGATCCTTGGCGGCGCGCTTCTCCCAGAGCGGCGTGCGCACGGTGCCCGGCAACACGATATTCGCGCGGATGCCGTAAGGGCCGTACTCCTGCGCCAATGAGCGGGTGAGCGAGATCATCGCCGCCTTGGCGGCGCTGTAGGCCGGATCGCCAAGGGCGCTCAGCCCATTGACCGAACCGATATTGATGATGACGCCGGAACGTCTGGCCTGCATGCCCGGGATGACGGCATGGACGCAATAATAGGCGTTGTCGAGATTGCCCTCGATATTCCGCCGCCATCCGGCGGGATCGGTGCGAGCCAACGTTCTATGGGTCGAGCCGCCGGCATTGTTGACGAGAATGTCGACCGGCCCCAACGCGCCGGTCAGCGACCTGAATGCGCGCTCGACCTCGTGGGGGTCGCTGATGTCGGCGACGGCGTGAGCGAAACGTTCGGCGTCCGCATCGAGTTCAGCCGCGAGGCCTTCGAGGCTCGCTTTCTTGTCGATGGCCGCGATCTTCGCGCCCTCGTCGAGGAACAATCGGCACAGGCTGTGGCCGATCCCGCCCGCGGCGCCGGTGATGGCGACCACCTTGCCCTTGAAGGTCATGCGATGTTCCCGAAAGGCCCCGTGTCGGCAAGCGCGCTTGCGAGGCTCACCCCTTGAGCGCCCCTTCCATGAGACCCTTGAAGAACAGCCGCTGCGCCAGCGTGAACGCGATGATGCCCGGCGTCACGACGATGACGTAGACCGCCGCGAGGTTTGGCCACGCCCACTGCCCTTGCCCGCCTTGGGCGGCGGCGAGAACCACCGGCATCGTGCGTTTGGCCTCGTCATCGACAAGCGTCAGGCACAATAGATACTCGCCCCATGCGGCGACAAAATTGACGATGAAAATCACAACCAGTCCGTTGCGCACCATGGGCAGGCCGATCTCCCACAGCGCCCGCCAATGGCCGGCGCCGTCGACTCGTGCGGATTCGAACATTTCGTGCGGGACGAGCTGGAACATGCTGCGCATGATCAGGATGCTGATGGCGAGCTGCAGCGTCACGTACGGCAGAATGAGGCCGGCCGTGTTGTTGATCAGGCCGAGCCAATGCTGCGTCTCGTAAATGCTGATGATCGAGACGACGCGCACAGGGAAATAGAGCGAAACGAGCAACGCCGTCACGACGAGCCCCGCGCCGAACGGTTTGATATGCACGAGCGCGTAGCCCGCGAGCACCGCGCAAGCCGTCGTGACGAGCACGGTGCCGGTGGTCACATAGATGCTGTTGAACAGATTGATCGGCAGCGTCGCGATGCGATGGAACACAAAGGCGTAATGCGTGAAATCGAAATGCCTCGGCCAGAAATCGCCGCGCATCGCGTCGGGCATCGATTTGACCGACATCAGCAACACCCAGGCGAGGGGCAGGAGGATGATGAGGTTGAACAGGTTGATGACCACGTGGCCAAGGGCGGCGCCGCCCGCGGAGAGGGCGCCCGCATCTCTGAGTTCGCCGATTTCGGCGCGATTGGCTTCGAGCGTCATTGTCAGCCTTTAGGGCGGAAAATCCACAGCAGCGCCGCCATGACGAACATCATGGCGACCGCGCCGATCATGCCGATGGAGGCGGCGTAGCCCTGCCGCCATAGCCCGGTCTTGAACGCCTGGTCGTACATGAAGATCGTCCAGGTGTAGGTCGGCGAAGCCCGGTTGAAGCCGCCGAAGATGAGGTATTCGTCGATCACCGCCATCGCCGAGCCGAAGCGTAGGACGACCAGGATCATCATGATCGGGGCTAGCCCCGGCCTTGTCACGTGCCAGAACACCTGCCACTCGTTTGCGCCGTCGATGCGCGCCGCGTCCGACAGTTCCTTAGGGATCGCGGCGAGACCGGCGATGAAGAAGATCGTGTGGTAGCCGAGCCCCCACCAGACTTCCATGATCGCAATCGCGGGAAGCGTGAGCGCTGTGCCGCCGAGCCATTGCGGCGCATTTTGCAGGGTGAACAGTCCGAACGTGTCCACCAACAAATGGTTAATAGGCCCGCTTTGGTAATTGTACATCCACTTCCACAGCACGAAGATCAGTGTGCTCGGAATGACCGCCGGAATGAGCAGGATGACGCGATAAAGCGTGGCGAGACGCTGGTTGGCGACCTTGTCGACGAGAATCGCCAGAAGCAGAGGTAAGATGATCGTTCCCGGCAGGAACATCATGGTGAAGAGAGCCGCCCGCCCCAGGCTCGTCCACATCAGCGGATCTTTGAGCGCCTGCGTGTAATTGTCGAACCCGACCCACTGCGCCGGCTTGTCCGACAGGAACTGGAAGTTGGTGAAGCTCAGCCAGAGAACCCGGGCGATCGGCCAGACCTGATAGCCGATGAAGAACACAACGGCTGGCGCAAGGAACAGCCACTCCGTTGCGCCTTTTCGCAGGACGCGAACGGGGCCGTCCGCGACCTGCTCGCCGAGTTCAACTTCGCTATCCGCGATCGCCTGCGCCATTCACCATATCCAACCCACCCCGCTGCGCACTGCGCCGCGGGTGAGGAAGCGGGCAGCCCTGCAGCCGCCGCGCGCCCGAGGCGATCAGCCCTTTTTGATTTCGGCCTGCACCGCGTCCTTGACCTTCTGCATCGCCACCTTCGGGTCGGGCTCCTCGCCCTTGAGGTAGGCCTCCCAGATCGGCTTGCCGATGACGAATTGCTGCAGCCCAAAAAGGTTGTTGTCGATCGCCTTGGCGCGATCGAGCTGGCCGCGTACGAGGCCTACGAACGGCGGCATCCAGTCGGGTTTGTTCGACTCCCAGCCCGCGTAGATCGACTTGTAGGGTGGAAGTTGACCGGGATGCACGCCTGGCGTGCCAACGATCGAGTCCTTCCAGATCTGGGGATCATAGGTCAACGCCTTGATGTACTCGGCGGCCTTTTCCTTGTTTTTCCCATATTTGAAAAGTGCGCAGCCGGTAGTCCAGAAGACGGTCGAACCCTCGCCATTGGCGAACTTGGGTAACGGACCCAAATGCAAAAGGTTCGGGTCGTCCCAGCTCGCTGCCATGCGCAACGGCGAGTTGAAATATTTGAAGTAGAGGCCGACGCGCTGCGCGGCCCAGGCGACTTCGTCGGTGGTGCTATTGACACCTCCGTCGGAGGAGCCCTCGAGCAGAATGTCCGGGTTGGACAGAGCCATGATCTGCTTCATGAGCTTCAGCGCTTCGATGGCGGGCTCACTGGTGAAATCGAACAGGCCTTCGGAGGTATAGACATTCGGACTCATGCTGTGAGCGATCGGCACGAGCGAGCGCCAGCCATGGGCGTCAAAAGTCGCGCCCCAGGGCGCGGCTTTCGTATCAACGATCTTCTTCGAGCTTGCGAGGAACTCGTCCCAGGTCGCGGGCGCGGCGTCGGGAAGGCCAGCCTTCGCGGTGATGCCTGAATGCCAAGCCGAGCCGATGACGTCGAGGAGAAACGGCCAGCTGTAGAGCTTGCCGTCGACAGAGCATTCCGCGCGAATCGAGGGGATGATGTCGTCGATCACTTCCTTCGGGATGTAGTTGTCCCAGGGCTCGATCACGCCAGCCTTGATGAACGCCGACATCTCAACGAACGGCGTCTGGCCGACGTAGACGTCCCACGAGCTCTCGCCGCTCTTCGCTTCGGCGACGAAACGCTCGATGCCGAATCCCTCGACAGGCGCGATCTGATAATTGATTCCCGGGAACTTGGCGTTCACCGCCGGAATGCCCGGATGCAGGTCCTGAATCCACTGGTACACCGTCGGAGTGAGTGGCCGGTCCGCTGCGAACGCGGGCGTAACGCCTGACTTCGCCACGGCTCCGACGCCGGCCAGGCCGAGACCCGTAAGCAAGCTGCGAGTCAGGAAATCTCGCCTGTCGATGCGGCCTTCGGCCAATTCCCGGCGCGCCGCCTCCCGAAAGAGGTGTTCCTGTTCGTTGCGTCCACTCATTCGCGACCTCCCAATGATTGTCCACGTCCCAGCGCGTTACGCAAAAAAACCTTACGCAAAAATCGCGCCCAAACGGTTGGCCGGCGGCAGCCGCTCGACTTGAGGTCGAAAACAGGCCGCCGCGGCGCGCGTAATTGGCGCCGAAAAGGGGCATAAGTCAAAGTGCTCAGTTGCGGGGCTTCCATGCTGAGCGGGCAAGGGTCAGCGACTAAAAAATGCGTGACAGAGAGAAGCGATAGGGGTTTGCGAGATGGCGGTGCTCGACCAATTCCGGCTCGACGGAAAATGTATTCTTGTCACCGGGGGAAGCCGGGGGTTTGGGCGAGCGATTGCACTCGCGGCTGCTGAGGCGGGCGCCGATGTCATGCTCGTCGCGCGCGATCCTGACGCGCTGGCCCGAACGGCTGAAGAGGTGAGGGAGCGCGGTCGAAAAGCCTGGACCTTCGCAGCCGATATTGCCGAACCCACGGCATGCGAGGATCTTTGCCGCCGCGCGCTCAGCGAAGGGCGCGCAATCGACATTCTCGTCAACAATGTCGGCGGGCGGAATGTCGACGTTGCGATCGAGGATACCGACATCGCGACCTGGCGGCGCCTCATCGACCTCAATCTGACGCATTGCTTCATCTGCACCAAGATGATCGGCGGCGCGATGCTCGCGCGCGGTCAGGGGCGGGTCATCAACATCGCCTCGATCAGCGGCATGATCGCCAATCGCGGCATTGGCGGGCGCCACTATGAAGCGGCGAAGGCCGCGGTCATCCATTTCACCCGCGCCACCGCCGCCGACTGGGCGCCGCGCGGCGTGACCGTGAACGCCATTTGTCCCGGCCTCTTCATGACCGAGCCGAACCAGGCGTGGGCAAAGAAAAATCCGCAAGTGATCGAAACGTTCGTGCGCGCGGTCCCGATGGGTCGTGCAGGCGAGCCAGAGGAGATCGGCCCGCTTGCGGTCTATCTCGCCTCGCCCGCGTCGAACTACGTCACGGGCGCTGCGTTCGTCATCGACGGCGGCTATACGCTGTGGTAGCGCCCCTTCGCCATCACGGAGCGGATCAACTCCTGAGAGGTGTCGAGCCGGTCATATTCCGGCGGCCTGAGTTCGCCGCCCATGAACACGTGCGCACGGCGAAAGCGCATGGCGCTTTCCATCGGCTCGAGCGCGGCGAAATGGATTTCGCGCGGGCGCGCCGCGGCGACGATCCGCTCGACGTTGCGCGCCGTGATGCCGCCGCCCGGCATGATCACGATGCGGTCGCCTGCCCGCTTCATGAGCTCGACAATGAGCGGCAGGCCTTCGAGCACGCTCGGCTCCTGTCCTGAAGTCAGCAACCGGTCGACGCCAAGCTCGATCAGCGTCTCGAGCGCGCCGAAGGGCTCGGCCGCGACATCGAACGCGCGGTGGAACGTGACCGAGAGCGGCCGGGCCAGCGCAACCAGCTCGCGTGTTCGGCCGACATCGATTTCGCCCGTCGCCGTCAACAAGCCGATAACGATTCCGTTCGCGCCTTCGGCCTTGGCGGTCTCGATGTCCGAACTCATGGTGGCGAACTCGTCGTCGTTGAACAGGAAATCCCCGCCGCGCGGCCTGATCATCACGTTGAGGTCGATGCCGGCGACTGTCCGCGCCTGACGGATCGCGCCGAGGCTCGGCGTAATGCCGCCCTCGAGGAGGTCAGCGCAGAGCTCGACGCGTTGAGCGCCCGCAGCCCTAGCGGCGCGGACGCCGGCGACCGAATCCACGCAGATCTCGCAGATCATGGACGCTCTCCCGATGTCGACCGGCGCCCCGCCTTAGACTTTGATCTGCAGAATGGCCTCGATCTCGACCATGATGCGGTTGGGCAAAGAGCCCATGCCAATGGCCGAACGCGCATGGCGTCCCGCCTCGCCGAGCACTTCGACCAGGAGGTCTGAGCAGCCGTTGATGACCTTGGGATGATCGCCGAAATCCGGCTCGGCGTTGACCATGCCGAGAAGCTTGACTACCGCCTCGACGCGCGCGAGGTCGCCGATCGCGGCTTTGGCGACCGCGAGCAATTGCAAGCCCGTGAGCCGCGCCGCTTCGTAGCCTTGCTCGACGGACGCGTCCTTGCCGAGGCGCCCGACCATGAAACTGCCGTCCGCGCGCTTCGGCCCCTGCCCGGAAAGGTAAAGGAGATTGCCCGCCAGCCGATAGGGCACGTAATTGGCCATCGGCGTCGGGACAGCGGGAAGGGTGAGGCCGAGCGCGGCAAGCCGCTCTTCCGGAGTTGATGTCGTCATGGCGCAAGGATCCTCAAACACGTGTGGAGAAAAAGACGGGCTCAACCTTCCAGCAATTTGCCGTTCATGACGACAGCGCGCGCGGAAAGCCGCGTTCGTCCAGCCAGCCGCTCGCCGATCGAATTGACATAGTCGAACTCGCCCGTTTCGAGTTCGAGGACCGAGGCGTCGCCCGCCGAGCCTGGGCGCAAGGTTCCGAGATCGCTGCGGCGGAGCGCTTTCGCCGGCGCTTCCGTCGCCCCCCGCACGGTGTCCGCAAGGGACAAGCCCAGGCAGAGAAACTTCGACATGGTCGTGAGCAGATCGAACGCCGGCCCATCGATGCAGAGCGCATGAACGTCGCTCGATATGCAGTCGGGGGCAAAGCCATTGGCGAGCATCGTGCGCGCGGTCTTGAACGCGAACGATCCCATGCCGTGGCCGATGTCGAAAATGACGCCGCGCTTGCGCGCTTCGATCACGGCCGGGCGCACGCCGCCCTCGGGCGTCGTCGGATTGTTGGGGAACGGGCGGAAGCAATGGGTGAGAATGTCGCCAGGCCTCAAGCGCTCGAGCACCTCCTCGAGCGTGGGCGGGGGAACGTCGATATGCGCCATGAGCGGCAAGCCCGCTTCCTCGGCCACTTTAAGCGCAATATCGAGCGGCACGGTTCCCGAATTCCCCGAAGCGTGGAAGCCGACGCGGACCTTGATCCCGCCGATCGTGTCGCGGTTCGCCTGCGCGACCTCGACGGCGTCGATCGGCGCCATCATCCTAAGATCTCCGCTTTCTCCCACCATGATCCGCTTGGAAAAGCCGTAGATGCCGGCAAAGGACACGTTGAGAAGCGCGATGATGCGGACCGGCGACGGCTTGATCACATGATCGAGAAAGCCCGGATAGTTGCCCGGCCCTGCGCTGCCGGTGTCGACGAGCGTCGTGCAGCCGCCGCGCGCGAGAATGAGCGGATCGACGCCGAGCGACGTGCCGCCCCAATAGACATGGGTGTGAAGGTCGATCAGCCCCGGCGTGACGATCAGGCCCTTGACGTCGCGAACCGATTTGCCGTCAAGGCCCGCGCGCAGCTCGGCCACGCGGCCGTCGCGGAAACCCACATCCATGACGGAATCGATTCCCTGGGACGGATCGATGACGCGGCCGCCGCGCAGGACCAGATCAAAGGACATGTCGCTCAAGTCTCACCTGTTTGAACTTTCGCGCCCTATCGGATCGCCCGGCTTGCGTCAAAAACGGCGGCTCCGATCAGGCGGCGCTCTTCAGCGCGGCGAGTCCCTCCGCGATCCATTCGAGATTTGCGTCTCTCACATGACCCCAATTGTAGAACGCGACCTCGCTCACGCCGCCTTCAGCAAGCGTACGGATCGCTGCGAGAAATTCGCCTTTCGATTCGAGATCGGGAAAGGCCGGGCGCAGGATCCCGCGCAGACGCCCCTTGCCGCGCAGCCGGCGCTTCACGTCGAACAGGTCGGCTTTGATCCGCTCGGCCCCGGCTTCGTAGAAGCAGGCTTCGATGATTCCCGCGGCTTCCGCGAGGCCCATGAGATCGCTTCCCTCATACCAAGCGCCCCCGGTCGGCCGCGCGACCGAAGGAATGACCGCGACCGTCGCGTCCTTGCGGACGGCGTCGCGAATTTCGCGCACGAGCGAGGTCACGACTGAGCATCGCCAGTCGAGATAGGCCCGGAGATCGCCGTCGCTGCGCACATCCGCGAGCCAGAAGGCTTCCGCCATGTCGGCGGGAAAATTGATGTCGCTCGCGAGATAGGCTTCGATGTCGGCTTCCACCTGCCGCTTCAGCGCCTCGACCCGGACCCCGGCGCTCTTCGCGCCCGCCCTGCAATGGGCGCAGAAGCAAAGGCCTAGCTGGCTGTCGAGCCAGCGATTGGGCCGATTGAGCGCGAACTCATGATGATAGCCATGCGCATAAGGCAGAAACCCCGGCGTCTCCAGCGACACGCCGCTAACGGGATAGGACTCGGTGACGTCGCGGGCGAGCCCGATCGCATAGGCGCGCGCCTCGGGCGCCGAGGGGCAGAGATTGTAGACGTAGCGATCGCCGAAGGCGTTGGCGACGACGGCATCCGGATGCTGCAAGCCGAGCCGCGTGTTGTGCAGGAGCACGAGCCAGACATTGGTCGCCATTCGGCTTTGCCCGGCAAGCTCGCGCACGACGTCGTGGCCGGACGCAAGCATCGCGTTTTCAACCGGCTTGATTGCGCCGTAGCGGCTGAGGTCGGGCTTGAAATAGATCGTCCCGTCCTCGGGAAAATAGACCTTGCCGCCTTTGCCATGGGGTCTGAGGAACTTGCCGGCATGATAGCTTCCGGTGATGGTCACCGTATCGAGGCCCAGGGCGAGGAACCGGTCGATCGCCGCGCTCACACCGGTTTCGGCGATATCCCAAGGGTAGGCGTAGAGGGCCCTGTAGCTCAAAACATCGTTTCCCGTCAGAATTTTGGGCGCCGAATGTAGGGATCGCCGCTCCGCTTTGTATGCGGACAATTGCAGCCGTCAACGCCGGACGTGATCTGCACGCAATGGCAGGGACGCCGTGGACGCCGGAAATTCGTCGGCATTGATGAGCCGGAGGAAAAAGGAAAGTGGAGGCTTCTGTTGCCAGGCGCCTCCGGACCCCGCCTAGAAGTGCAAACCCCTAGGACTTGATTCCCAGTACCAGCGCTGCATTACGCAGCGAGGGCCACCGGAGCATAGTTGTCATTCGCAACTATAGGTTTGACCCGATAACGGTGGTATCATGCCGAGCGAAAGATCACCCTTTGGGTCCCCCGTCGAACCTATTTCGCCCCCGCCGAAACCCGCTTGGTTCACGGGCTTGGGTGGAGGCGCCGGGTACCGCCCCCGGGTCCGAAAGACTTATTTCGATGCCAATTTATCGCCGTAGCCCCTCTCGCGAGAGGCGTCTGATATATAGGGCTAAAAGAGCGGGCTGGGAAGGGGCGGCTGGATTGGGCCGCCTGAGATAAACGCGACGCACAACTGTCACGCTCGTCGGAGATGCTCCGGACGTTGGTCAATTGAGGGAGGCGCGGATGGCGACCAAGGCTGATTTCACCCCGGATGAATGGAAGCTTCTGCTGCAAAGTCCGCTCATCGCGGGCGTCGCGATCTCCGCCGCCGACCCAAGCGGCCTCATCGGAATGATGAGGGAGAGCATGGCGAGCGCGCGGGCTCTCATTCAGGCCAAGACCGATCCGAACGCGGATGCGCTCGTCAAGGCCGTCGGAAGCGAGTTCGAGACGTCGGAGGGCCGCGGTCTCGCTCAGGAAGGGGTGAAGACGGCGATTACCGGCGCGAAAACCCCGGCGGAAATCGTTGCGAAAGCGCTCGACGCCCTGAAGGCCGCCTCCGCCGTGCTTGACGCCAAAGGCGGCCCGGACGCCGCGCCGTTCAAGACCTGGCTTGCCGGAGTCGCCAAATCGGTCGCCGAGGCTGCGCCAGAAGGCGGATTTCTTGGCTTCGGCGGGACCCAGGTGAGTGATGCGGAAAAGGCGACGGTCGTGCAGATCGCCGCCGCGCTCGGGGTCCAGGCTCCGGCCGTCTAGCGACTGAAACGCTTCGCTGCGGCGGCCGGCCCTGGAACCAGTTCATGAGGCCTGCGCTTTATGCTGCGAAGCGCCTTTCACCAGAGGAGCGAACATGGCGGGACCAGACCCTGACAAGCCGGCCGGCGACGAGTTTTCGAAATCGCTGAAGGAATTGGAGGAAGAGTCGAGCGAGCTCAAAGCCAAGATTGAGCAAGAAAGGAAGTCCCACAATATGCCGATCAACTCCCAGCTTGGCGATCCGAAATGGGAAGAGAAAGCCAAGGACGGGCGCTTCGATCGGGCTGAGGACGAGGACGAGGAATAAAGCACCGCAAGCCCCAATGCGCGAGAAGGTTCGCCGCTTCGAGACGAAGGCTCATCCCGACGAACCGCGAGCGAGCGCCGTTGGGCGAGTCCTATAGATTTTTAGACAAAAGCTTTCGGAGGTCGGAATTGCGAGTAGAATGGCTCTCAGATGAATGAGCGCGGATGGCCCTCGCCATCAGCCGAATGCCGCGCCAACCAGAGGACGCAGAAGCGCCGCAACCGAACGTGTTGCAGCTCAGTGGGACGGGGGATCCAGGACGGGCTCGGTCGAGGTGTCACCGACCGGCCGCACCGTCGGCGCCGACCACGGACCTGAGATGTCGAACGTCAGGTGGGCGGCGTCCTGGGATTCCTCGCCGGCCGCGTCCGTCTGGATCGCATTGACCTGCAAAGCCCAACTTTGGTCGACGAGCGCGATGAATCCGGCGAGGTCAGCCTTGACCCCATGGCTCGTCATGGCGCCCCGTTGGATCTGAGCGCGTCCCTCGTCGACCGCCAGGGACACTTCGACCTTGTCGAAACTTGTGCTTCCGAGGCGCATGTCCCGCTCGCCGTCGATCGGCCGGTGATGACTGCGGCGCAGCGCCTCCTCCAGGTTGACGCCGAGGAGTGAGCCGTCCGCCGCCTCGAACGAGGCCGTTCCCGTCAGGCTCGCGATCGCGGCGGCGGGCGAAGCGCCGGAGGTCTCAAGCGTGAATTTCGCCCCGCCGGTCCCGGTGACGATCGGGGGGGCGAAGTCGGCGGCTGCGGCGCCGAGGTCGGCGTCGGCGAGTTCGCCCCCTGCACTCAGTTCGAGGTTTCGGCCTGCATAGGCCGCGCCGACTTGGCCCTGGAGGCGCCCGCCATAGGCCGCGGCCTCGATCAGCGTGGCGCTCAGCTTGCCATCCATGATGATCGCGGATGCGGCGGCGTCGGTGAGCTTGAGACCGTAGGCGTCGAGATGGGCCGCGGACAGACGGAGGTCGAGGTCGAAGCTCCGCAGAGGCGCGAACGCGAAGGACTTCGTGCTCCACCGGCCCGACGGATCAAGGACGGGCTGCGGGCGTCCGAGCAGCGGTTCCAGCGCCAGCGTTTCGGCCGCGAGCGTCCCGGAGATGGCCGGGCGCCCGCCGGCTTCTCTGATTGCGATCGCGCCCTCGAGCGACTGTCCGGCGCTGGTCAGCGTCGCGTCGCCGAAGGTCAAGGAATCCGCCGCTCCCTTGACCTTCGCTGTGATCGTGACGTCGTTGGCGGCAAGAACAGCCGGCGGCTGAATGCCGATGAAAGAGGCCAAGGCAGCGATTGATGGGATCGACGCAGTCAAATCGCCATCGACGCTGGGCTGGTCGCCGAGCGCAAGCGAGCCGCCGAACGCAAGCTTGGCCAAAGGCGAATTGAGCGCGAGCACCATCGGACTCGGCTCGCCCCTGGCGGCGGTCTCCGGATCGTTGAGCGCGCCGGCGATCGCAATCGGCGTCTTCCGCCACTCGGCTGACAAGTCGAAGCGGAGTTGATCGCCGATGGTCAGCCCGTTGAAGCGACCGTGAACATCCTCGATCAGCGCATCGAGGCCGCGCTTGGCGCTGACCAGACGCAACTTTCCATCCGATAGGCTCAAGCTGGCCAAAGGCGCCAGCGCCCGCCTGGCGACGCTTGCAGGCCCGGCCGCTTCTCCCGCTGTCCCGGCAAAGGGAGGACGGTCGATGTCAATGGTGACCGTCGGACTGACAAGGACAACTCCGGTGGGAACGAGCCGTCCCCGCAGGAGGTCGATCAACGACAGATTCAGGCGCGCCTCCGGCGCCGACAGAAGGGTGACGCCGTAAGCGTCGTCGAGTCCGGCGTCGGCAATGCGCACGCTCGGCCGCGGCAGGACGGAAAAGGAGGCGGTCTTGGGAGCGCTCCAATGGAGTTGCGGCGAAGCGCCGAATGCGGCGTTGAGGCTGTCGCCAACCTTCGCGGCGGACAACGGCCAGCGCATGAAACCGCACGCCGTCAGCACAACGATCAAGGCGAGGGTCAAGCCCCAAGCCGCGGGCCGGCGCATGCTGTCAAAATCTCCTTTGGGCCCGAGCGAGCGAATGGGCCGATTCATACCGCGAACCGCAGCGGGGCGACAACGCGCTGAAAGATCAATGGGCACGATGGGCGCCCGAGGCGAGATCGAATGGACTTGTCTCTGGAGCGGCGGTCTGGCGATCCCTAGGCCGCACCTGGCCAAGAGGCAATCGGCCTTCGTGGCCGACCCGTCCTCGCTGCCTCACGTGACCGTGAAGATCCGCGCTTTGCGGCCAAAAGGCGGCTATGAGCAGACGGGCACCAAGCGAATACCCCCGTCGCGCCATTAATTCGCTGTTAAAGCCTTTCACTCAGCTTCAGGGAGACAAGCGCCCTCGGTTCGCCGGGCCTTGCGCGTCAAACCGGAGTTGGACAGCGTCATGCGCGACGATCGTTTTCAGTTTATCCCCGACGCGGACGACGGACGCAGGGCCAGTAGCGTTCTCACCCGCATCTATCGTGACATTGGCCTCGCCGCGGTCGCCGACGCCTTGAGACTGTCGACGGAAGGCTTTGACCCAGAGATGATCGAATTGCTCGAGCGTGGCGAGTTCTATCTGCTTCCGCCCACCCGCGCGCTGGAGCCGGCTGGGGCTGACGCGTAGAAAAACGCCGGCGAACGAGCGCCCTCGATGGTTTACTTGACAAGGCGCCGGTTTCTCGCCGACGCCGGCATGGCCGCCGCGACGCTCTCGCTGTCTGGTTACGCGGCGGCGTATGAAACCGGCTCGGCCCTCACGCTCGCCAAATATGCGCCCCGGCTTCCCATCTGGCCCGACGATCTCGAGCTTACGATTGCCGTCATCGCCGATATTCACGCCTGCTATCCCTGGATGTCGGAAGAACGCGTCGGCGATATCGTCGACCTCGCCAACGCCCAGAAACCTGATCTCACGGTGCTGCTCGGCGACTATGTTTGTACCCACCGGCTCGTTTCCGGATACGTGCCGCCCAGCGCTTGGGCAGAGCAACTGGCCCGTCTCGAGGCGCCGCTCGGCGTCTATGCAATTCTCGGCAATCACGACTGGTGGTCGGCGGCCATTCCAACCGACCCGCCGGATTACTCCCGGAGCGTCCGCCGGGCGCTTGCGGAGGCGGGCGTTCCTCTGCTCGAAAATCAATCAGTGCGCTTGTCCCAGCGCCGACGGCCCTTCTGGCTGACCGGGCTCGGCGACCTTCTGGCGCCTGTCTCCAATCCGCCCCATGGCCACGGCGCGGCCGACCTGCCCGCGGCGATCCGCGAGATCGACGACGACGCGCCCGCGGTCCTGCTCGTTCACGAGCCTTACTTTTTTCCGTGGGTTCCCGACCGGTTCGCTCTCACGCTTGCGGGCCACACGCACGGCGGGCAGGTCAATCTGCCGATCATTGGCCCTCCGGTCAGTCTCCTGAGACGCCGTTCGGATAAATACGTCTATGGGGAATATGCGTTGGGCGAACGCAAGATGATCGTTTCGGGCGGACTGGGAACGTCGTTCGCGCCGGTTCGCATTCTCCGCCCGCCGGAAGTGGTGACGGTGAAGCTCGGTGGGGACGGCGGGTTCGCCTAAGCCCCTATTCGAACAGGGTCGGCGCGATCGAAGCGACCAGCAACGCCGCCATTGTCCAGTTGAAAGGTCGGGTCACCCGCGGATTCTTGAGCAGGCGGCTAAGCGAAGCGCCGAACAGCACCCACACGCCGCTGCATGGGATTGCGATCAAAGCGCAGAGCGCGGCGATAAAAAAGACGCTGCCGGTATAGCCGTCGACGACGCCGGCATAAGCCGCGAGCGCGCTCAACGCCATGACCCAGGCTTTGGGATTGACCCACTGAAAGCCCGCCGCTGCGAGAAACCCGATCGGGCGTCCGCCAGCCTCAACCTCGCCGAGAGGCTTGGCAAGCGCGATCTTGAGGGCGAGCCAGATCATGTAGATCGACCCCGCGATCCGCATGATCGGCAGGATTTGCGGGAAGCGCTGGAACAGGATGTCGAGGCCAAGGCCGACCACAGCGATCATGAGCCCAAAGCCCAGGATCACGCCGGCCAGATGAGGCAGGGTAGGTCCCAAGCCATATTTTACGCCCGATGTCATCAACATCAGGTTGTTCGGTCCGGGCGTGACTCCGGCGACGAAGGCGAAGGTAGCCAGCGCCCAAAGGATTTCAGGATGAACGATCAGCGCCGGTCTCCGCCGAAAATACGGCTCCCGCTCAGAGGGGGGTCACGTCCTCGTCACCAGGTTCGTCCTTGCGGGCCGGGCGGCTTCCGCCGCGCCGCACCCTCCGGCCGGCGTCGAAGGCGGCTTTCGCCATCGCGCTAAACGGACT
Organism: uncultured Alphaproteobacteria bacterium; assembly: GCA_963717215.1. Lineage (GTDB taxonomy): Bacteria > Pseudomonadota > Alphaproteobacteria > Rhizobiales > Beijerinckiaceae > Roseiarcus. The sequence continues at coordinate 42,138 of CAVQVS010000013.1, read as the reverse complement.
TGTCAACGCGCTCACCCGGTCGAGGCCGGCGACCGCGCGTTCGCCGCGCGTCAGCACGCGGTCGAGTTCGGCCATCGTCTTGGACAGGGTGGGTTCGTCATCGTCGAGCCAAACCTGAAGGACGCGCCCCCAGGCGAGCGTCAGGCCCTGAAGCTTGATGGCGCCGGACGCACCTTCCGCTTCAATCCCGGCCGCCTCGAGCATGAAGCGCATCGAGTTCACTGCCGCCTGATTCATCGCCAATGCCGCAGCGGGTTCGCGACGGAGCCACGCGGCGATCTCCCGCAGGCCCTCGCGATAGGGCGCCATCGCCTCCAAACGGCGCATCAGGACGTCGAACAGCCGCTCGCGCGAATTTTCTTCAGACAACGCGCCATCGTCCTGCGAGAGAACGATGCGATCGATGTGGCGGGTGAAACCGGCGAGTACGGCCCCCTTGGATGGGAAGGCGTCCCGGAAGTCAGCTAGGGAGACGCCGGCGGCCTTAGAGATGTCGCGGACCGAGATGTCCTCGAAGCGCCGCTCCGCCGCAAGCTCCATAAGCGCGGCCACAATTTTTCCGCGGGTGTCGGTCGGGGGGGATTTGGCCTCACTTTTTGGTCTCGTCGCCATGGCGCTCCTCCGTGTTCATCAGCCGCCAATGTAAGCGCTCGGTCGCCCGCCGCCAAGGAAGCCTGCCCTAGCCCGCCATCTCGGCGGCGCGCGCGCGGGCCGCGGCCGTCGCCCTGGCCATCAGGTCGTTGAGCCCTCTGGGTTCGTCAAGCACGGCTAGCGCGGCGGCGGTGGTGCCCCCCGGGGAGGTGACATTGCGGCGCAGCGTCGCGGGCGAGGTCGCGCTCTCGCGATGCATCAACTCCGCCGCGCCTTCGACCGTGCCGCGCGCCAAGCGCATCGACATTTCCGCCGGGAGACCCAGTCTCTCGGCTGCCGCGGCAAGCGCTTCGGTGAGAGCGAATATATAGGCCGGCCCTGACCCGGAAACCGCCGTCACCGCATCGATTGCGCTTTCTTCGTCAAGCCAGAAGAACGCGCCGACCGCGCCAAGCAGGCGCTCGCACCAGCGCTGTTGCTCCGCGTTGACGTGCGCGTTCGCGAAGGCGCCGCTGACGCCCCGGCCGATTGCAGCCGGCGTGTTGGGCATCGCGCGCACGACGGCGCGCGCCTGCGGGAGCCGAGCCGTCAGGTTGGCGAGGGTCTTGCCCGCAATGATGGAGAGCAGCAGCGTGCGGTCTCCGGCAAGCTGGCTGATTTGGGGGGCGACCTGGTCCAGGCTCTGCGGCTTGACCGCGAGAACCAGCATTTGGGGGGGCGAGGCCGCGACGCGAGCATTGAGCGCAACGCCCCGGTCCGCCGCAAGGGAAGCGATCTCGGATGAAGGATTGGGCTCGAGGATCGTCAGAGAAGATGCAGGGAGCCCGGCGTCGAGCCAGCCCTGCGCCATCGCGCCCCCCATCTTTCCCGCCCCAACCAGGACGAGGCGCGCCGGCCATTCGCTCATCTGTCACTTCCGTTAGGGTTAGGAGAGTCGCCGGAACATTTGCGCGACTGTCGCATTTTTGCCTCGGTCGGTAGCTTTCAGCAAACGACCTTGCAACTATCGCTTGGACTCAACCGGCGGCATTCGCTAAAAGCTTTGTGGCGAAACCTGGATGGGGGACCTCCGGGCGATGCTCGCGGCTTTGTGAATAGCTTTCGGGCTGACGCTTGGTAACTTTCATGAAACCGTTGCGTTTTATGGTAAGCAAATCATTAGCAATGTATGGGACGGGGCGGCGATGAAGACGAATGCGGTGATAGTGGGACTGGTTCTGGGCGTGGCGGCGCTGGTGAGCGGCTGCGCGCCGGTCCTGCAATCCGGGCTTCCTGATCCACAGCTCAGCGCGCGCGACAAGCAGATGATGGCGCTCGCGGATCCTGACGAGTTTAAGATCCCGACCGTCCGCAGCAAGGTCCAGTACTCGACCCAGGAGCCGCCGGGCACGATCATTGTCAATACAGGCACGAACTATCTCTATTACATTCTGCCCCATGGCGAGGCCATTCAGTACCGGATCGCCAGCGGCGCGGAATATATGGGATGGACCGGTCGTGCCGAGGTTGGCGCGATGAAGGAATGGCCGACCTGGATGCCGACGGCCTCGATCATGGAGCGCTGGCCGCAGTTCCAGGTCTATAAGCAGCATGGGCCACTCGAAGGCCGATGGGACAATCCCCTTGGCGCCCGCGCTCTCTATCTGTTCGTGAACAATAAGGACACGCTGATTCGCATCCACGGCACCAACGAGCCGTCGGAAATCGGCGGACATGTCTCCTCCGGCTGCATCCGCATGCGCGACATGGACGCGATCGATCTCTATGGCCGAGTGCATGTCGGCACTCCGGTGATGGTGATCAGCTAGCCTCTCACCGGAACGGCGGTTCGTCGAAGCTCCTGAGCTTGCGTGAGTGCAGGGTGTCGTCCTGGCTCTGCAACAGGCCGATAGCAGCGATGCCGATCTGCAAGTGCTCGCCAATGGCGCGCTCATAAAAAGCGTTGGCGGCGCCGGGCAGCTTGATCTCACCGTGCAATGGCTTGTCGGATACGCAGAGCAGCGTTCCGTAGGGCACGCGCATCCTGAAGCCCTGGGTGGCCACGGTCGCCGATTCCATGTCGACGGCGATGGCGCGCGAGATGTTGATGATCCGCCGCTCCGCCGACCAGCGCAATTCCCAATTGCGGTCGTCGTCGGTGACGACTGTGCCGGTCCGCAAGCGGCGTTTGAGCGCCTCACCGCGATCCCCCGTGACTTTCGCCACCGCCTCTTGGAGCGCGACTTGCACTTCAGCCAGCGCTGGGATCGGCGTCTCCAACGGTACCGCCTCGTCGAGGATATTGTCGCGCCGAAGGTAGGCGTGCGCCAATACGTAGTCGCCGATCACCTGTGACTGCCGAAGCCCGGCGCAATGGCCAACCATTAGCCAGCAATGCGGCCTTAAGACCGCGATATGGTCGGTGATGGTCTTGGCGTTCGAGGGCCCCACGCCAATGTTGACCAGACTGATCCCGCGCCCGTCGGCGCGCACGCAATGATAGGCTGGCATCTGGAAGCGATGCCAGGCGACCGCCGCCACGCGTGCTTCGGCCTCGGCCGGCGAAATCGACGAGTCGATAACCAGGTTGCCTGGCAAAATAACCTTCTCGACCCCCGTCCCCGCATGCAGCTGCTTCAGGCCCCATTGCACGAACTGGTCGACATAGCGGTGGTAGTTGGTGAGCAGCACCCAGGGCTGCATCGCCCGCCAGTCGGAGCCGGTATAGTGCACGAGGCGGCGGAGCGAGTAATCGACGCGGGGCGCGTCGAACAGCGCGAGCGGCCGCTCGGGGCCGAAGTCGAACTCGCCGTCAGCAGTTTCATCGCCGATCGTCGCCAAAGAAGGCACGGGAAAGAACCGGGCGAGCTCCGCGGCGTCGGCGCCGCCGCCGCGGGTGAGCTCGTCGCCGCTCTCGATCACATAAGGATATGGGATTTCCTGCGCGCTGACGCCGACCTCGATCGTGGCCCCATACTCCGACACGAGGGGCTCAAGCTGCTCGAGCAGGTAGGCGCGAAAGTCCGCGGGCTGCGTAACCGTCGTCGTGTAGACGCCAGCTTCGCTGAACTTGCCGAACGCCCGCGCGCTCGACGGCGCCGGGCCATTGGGCGCATAGGTCAGGCGCAGTTCAGGGTAACGGAACAAAGCGCGCGTAGCCGCCGACGGGGGTTCGCCGTCCTTGAGAAACCGCTCGACTGCGCCATGCAACGCCTGCGTCGCCTCATCGTAAAGGCGCACGAGCCGGTCCACCGCCTCAGCGGGCGTCGCGACGCGCTCGAACGGGCCTTTGAGATTGTCGGGCAAGGGGGCAAGCACCGAAAGGTCTCCTCGAAGAGCGGCAGGCCGGCGCCCAGACCGGCCGCCCTAGCTTTTCGCTGCGATGCAGGCGATCTCGACGGTATAAGGCGGCGCTGCGAGCTTCGCTTCGACCGTCGCGCGAGCCGGCGCGTCGCCAGCCGGGACCCATGCGTCCCACACCGCATTCATCTCGGCGAACGTCCCGATGTCGGCCAGATAAATGGTGGTTGAGAGGATCTTGGTCTTGTCGGACCCCGCTTCGCGGAGCAGACGGTCGATCGTGGCGAGGATCTCCTTGGTCTGTTCGCCAACGCTCTTGCCTTTCGCCTGATCGGCCACCTGGCCGGCGAGATAGATGGTCGAGCCGTGAATAACGGCCTGCGACATGCGCGGACCGGCGTGCAGTCTGGTGATGGTCATGGACAACGCTCCGGAAGCCGCGTCTCAAACCCGAACGAGGTTCGGGACTGCGCCCATAAAGTTGAGTTTGCCAATTTCGACGCCACTGCCGCGCAGGATGTCGTAGGCCGTGGTCAGGTGAAAATAAAAGTTAGGCAAGGCGAAATGCAACAGATAGTCCGCGCCGGGGATCTTCAGTTTGTTAGTAGGGCCAGTAGGAATGACGATCTCGCGGGTTTCCCCACCCTCCATCGCCTTGGCGTCGATCGATTTCAGCATGTCCAACGTCGCATGGATGCGCTCGCGCAGTTCGGCGACGGTCGCCTCCTTGTCTTCCTTGCGCGGCGGGTCCTTGGCGGCCAGCCGAAACGACGAGTTCTTGGCGTGATCGCAAAAGCCCTGAACTTGGCGGACGAGGGGCCACATGTCGGGGCTTAATCGCATGGCGAGATAGTTGTTCGGATCGAACTTGCGCGCCGTCGCATGCGCCTCCGCCTTATCGAGAATGGCGAGGAACGCGTTGAGGCCGCGCTCGTATACCGGAACGCTGCTCTCATAAAGCGAAAGGGGCATCGGCTTCAATTTCCTCCTGAATTCCGCCGCACGTCGACGCGGCGGTTCATGGATGCACCCAAAGCGTGACGTTATCAACTCGCAGCGGTTGCTCCCGGCGGTTCGCCGCCCTTCGAGATGAGGTTCGACCACCGCCCGCGTCTCCGCGCTGGTGATTCCAGCGCCCAAACCGGCGCCTCTTGCGACACAGCTGTCGGGGCGTTACGGGCGATTCAAGTGAAAAAGCTTTTCCCTTTCCGCTCGCGTCCCGGCTTGCGCGACGGCTACACCAGAAGCGCATTCACTCCCGCCCGGGCTGAGGCGGACGAATTCTGAACAGGGGAGGTTATAGCATTAGATGCTGATTTTGGGAACCAGAATCTCCAGGCGCAATCCTCCCCGGCGCCCGCGAAGGGCAAGGAAACCGGTCAAGCCTTCAACGGCGGCGGCGGTCCCTCGATCCTGGGCAGATTGGGATCGAAGCACGCCCAGGTGGGCGCGGAAGCGGACCAAATGGTCGCGGTGGGCGCTGCCAGATTGGGATCGTCGAGCGTGCCTGCGGAACGAAAGTGAGCGTCGGCCGCTCTTCCGCTTCGCTGAACACCTGCGTGCCGCAGTGCGCGCAGAAGCGCCGATGCATGGTCGCGCCGCTGTCGGCCTGGCAAACATAGTCGCTGAGCGGACCGGACACGGTTATATCTTCCTTGCGGAAAAGCGCGCCGACTGCTCCGGTCCCGCAGCCGAGATATTGGCACACCCGACACCAGCAATAGCGCGCGCCGAGCGGGGTCTCCGCCCTGACCTCGTACCGAACCGCCCGGCAGAGACATCCGCCCGTGATCGCCAAGAGAAAGACCCTCTGACTGTCCACGACCACACATATGAGAAATCATGAGCAGCCGCCACCGAACGGTCGACCGCGATGACTTGGCCTCCGAGCCCGTTCGACAACGTTGAGGTTGCAGACAAGCTCAAGACGGATTAGAAAGGTGGGTTAGGTTTACAATTCGCCGGCGAAGATGGTTTTGGCGATCGGCTGGGCTGGCGGCACGCGATGTCGATGAAAACGAAGAGCGCATCAAGTCCTGATGTCTGCTACGGCGTGCTGCTCCGAAAGCTCGCCGCCGCAGGCGTGCGGCCGACCCGGCAAAGGCTCGATCTTGCGCGCGTCATCTTCGGCGCCGGAAACCGGCACTTCACCGCCGAGATGATCTACCACGAGACGCGGTCGATTCAGTTCGCCCCGACGCTGGGCACCATTTACAATACGCTCAACGAATTTTCGCGCTCCGGTCTGCTCAGGGAGATCGCGATCTACGACGCCAAGCTCTGGTATGACACCAAGACCGGGGCCCACTACCATTTCTACCGCGAGGACACCGAAGAGCTGTCCGACATTCCCGAGGAATTTCTGCCGAAGTTCGACATTCCCGCTCCTGACGGCCTGCGCGTCGCGGCGATCGATGTGATTGTTCGGCTGAAGAAAGACTGACGGAGCGAATTGCAGCGGTTGGCCCTTGCTTGCGCGATGCCTCCGATCTTTCGTCGATCAAGCGCCCGTCCAGCGATTTGCTCCGGTCGCTCAACTCAAGGCCTTCCAACCCGACGGGACAATGCCCAGATAAACGGGTAGCGCCGTCGATCCAGCGCTCCCCTCGTCGAGCATTTCATGACCCCTCTCTCCATTCTCGAGCTTGTTCGCGTCACGCAGCAGACCGACGCTCGCGGCGCGCTCAACAACGCTCGCGACCTTGCCGTTAACGCCGAGAAATTGGGCTATCAGCGCGTCTGGGTGGCGGAGCATCACAACATGGCCGGCATTGCCAGCGCCGCGACGTCGGTCGTGCTGGCTCACATCGCCGGCGGGACGACGACCATTCGGGTCGGGGCAGGAGGCATCATGCTTCCGAACCACGCGCCTTACGTCATCGCCGAGCAGTTCGGAACGCTGGCGCAACTCTTTCCTGGCCGCATCGATCTCGGGCTTGGGCGGGCGCCGGGCACAGACCAGCTTACGCTGCACGCCTTGCGTCGGTCGCCGGAGGCCGCGGAGACCTTTCCGCAAGATGTCATGGAGCTCCAGGCGTTCCTGGCGCCGGCCGTTGCGAATCAGCGCATCCAGGCGGTGCCGGCGGCGGGAACCGAAGTCCCGCTCTACATCCTCGGATCGAGCCATTTCGGCGCGATGCTGGCCGCCGAATTGGGCCTGCCTTATGCCTTTGCCTCGCATTTCGCGCCCGATCATCTGATCACGGCGCTTGAGATTTACCGCAGCCGGTTCAAACCGTCCGCGCAGCTCGCCTATCCTTACGCGATCGTCGGGGTCAACATCGTCGCGGCTGAAACGGACGAGAAGGCCCGTCGCCTCGCGACGACCCAGCAGATGGCGTTCACCAACATATTTCGTGGCGCGCGCGGTTTGAGTCAGCCGCCGATCGACGACATCGAAACCTATTGGACGCCGATGGAGAAGGCCCAGGCGGGCCGGATGCTGGCTCGCTCCATCATCGGCTCGCGGGATACGGTCCGTAAAGGCATGGACGCGTTGGTGAAAGAAACTGGAGCCGATGAGCTCATCATCGTCTCCGACGTTTACGAGCACGCTGAGCGACTGCGCTCAATCAAGCTGATCGCTGAGGCTGGCGGGCTCTCTGCAGAGGGCCCCAGACGGCGGGTTGGCTAAGCCGCAGCCCTGTCCCGCTCTGCAATCGCCTCAGCGATGGTTAGCGTCCGGCGCGCCATTTCGGCATGCAACAGCTCCACCATGCGGCCGTTGAGCTGAATGACGCCCTTACCGACGTTCTCCGGCAACGCGAACGCCTCGATGATCGCGGCGGCGGTCTCGACCTCCGCCGGCGCCGGGGCGAACACTTCGTTGCAGATGTCGATCTGGGTGGGGTGGATCAGCGTCTTGCCGTCGAGCCCCATGTCGCGGCCCTGCAGGCATTCGACTCGGAAACCGTCGAGGTCCTTGATGTCGTTGTAGACGCCGTCGAGGATATCGACGCCGTGGGCGCGCGCAGCGACAACGCAGCTCGCAAGCCATGCTGTCATCGTCGGACGACCGGGGGTGAGCCTCGCCCGAGTTTCCTTGGCGAGATCATTCAAGCCCATCACCATCACAGAGAGGCGCGAACTCGGGTCCGCGGCGACGGAGGCGATCGAGCCCGCGTTCAGAATGGCGTTTGGCGTCTCCATCATCGCCCAGATGCGGGTCTCTTCAGGGGCCTCGGCTTCGCGAAGCACCCGAGCGGCGACCATGATTGCCCCGGGGCCATCGACCTTCGGCAAGAGAATGGCGTCCGGCTTCGCCGCTGCGGCGGCGATGAGGTCGTCCGCTCCCCAGGACGTGTGCGGTCCATTGATACGGATGACAACCTCGCGCCCGCCAAAGCCGCCCGCGCGCACGGCCTGGACGACCTGATCGCGAGCGGCGACCTTCTGGTCTGGAGCGACAGAATCCTCAAGATCAAGGATCAGCGCGTCGGCGGGCAGTGTGGAGGCTTTGGCCAGGGCTTTGGCGTTTGACCCAGGCATGTAGAGGACGCTTCGGCGCGGGCGGACATGCATGAACATTTTCCGAGATTAGCCTCCCGCATTTAACGAGAAGTATGCTGCGGCGCCAGAGGGATTTTTCCAGGACAGCATCGTGTGACGGCGCAATTGCTTGATCGAGGCCAAACCAAAGTCTGCATCTGCGCCAAATAGAAGACTTCACGGGAAGCATCGACCGCGCCGTCGATTGTGTGCTTAGTGGGACCGAACATGCGAATAGGACGATTTAGGGCGAGGAAATGGCGATAGTGGAGGCGATGACGGCGACACCTCGGGTCAAATTGATCCAGCGGACAGCGCTTGCGATGCTGGTCGTGGCCGGCGTGATCAATTACGTCGACCGGGCCACCCTTGCGGTCGCCAATCCGCTGATCCGGGACGACCTGCATTTATCGATCGCGGACATGGGCTTCCTGCTGTCGGCCTTCCTGTGGGCTTATGCGTTTGCGCAACTGCCCACGGGCGCTATGGTCGACAAGCTTGGGCCCCGCTTGCTGTTGACTTGCGGTCTCAGCCTGTGGTCGTTCGCGCAGCTTCTCGGCGGACTCATCCAGAGCTTCGGCCAGTTCTTCAGCGCCCGCCTTTTGTTGGGCGTGGGCGAGGCGCCGCAATTTCCGACCGGCGCGCGGGTCGTGCGCGACTGGTTCAATCCGCGCGACCGGGGCCTTGCGACTGGCATCTTCAACTGCGCCTCGTCGCTCGGCACGGCGATCGCCGTGCCGCTCCTCACCTTCCTGATGCTGAGCTTCGGATGGCGGGTGATGTTCATGATCATGGGCATTGCCGGCCTTGCGATGGCGGCAGTCTGGTATGTCGTCTATCGCAATCCAACCGAAGTGCCGCTCAATGCGGACGAGACAGCCTATCGCACGCACGGCGATCCGCCGGGTCAGCGGACCGTTGTGACCTTCAGGGAATGGAAGCAATTGTTCCGCTTCCGGACCACCTGGGGCATGATCCTCGGTTATTTCGGCTGCATTTATCTCACATGGATCTACACGGCCTGGCTGCCCGGCTATCTTGAGATCGAGCGGCACATGAGCGTCAAATTCACGGGCTTCGCCGCGGCCATTCCCTTCGCCTTTGGCGTGATCGGCGGCGTGCTCGGCGGCTATCTTTCGGACATTCTCGTGCGCCGCGGGGTGGCGCCGGTGAAGAGCCGCAGGTATCCGGCCACGATCGCTCTCTGCGGGACTGCGATTTGCACCCTGGCTGCCGCGTACGTCACCAGCAACGCGCTCGCGATCGCGTTCATCTCGGCCTCGCTGTTCCTTCTCTATGTCACGAGCACCTGCGCCTGGGCGCTAAGCTCGGTCGCCGCGCCGACAAACTGCACGGCGTCGATCGGCGCCATGCAGAACTTCGGCGGTTATCTCGGCGGCGCGCTCGCGCCCACGGTCACCGGGTTGATCGTTCAGCACACCGGCTCGTTTGTTCCGGCGCTGGTCGTTGGCGCGGTGATCGGGCTGGCCTCGGCGGCGTCGTACTTCTTCATTGTCGATCAGCCGATCACCGCCGCCGACATTGACGCCATTTCGCAACACGGCGCCGCGCCGATATCCGTGCGCGGGGCTTGAACATTTAACAGTAGCAAAGCGTTGTTTTTGGTCCCGGTCCGTTTGGATTGTCTTGGCCCGTCGCCCTTTCGCTGCGAAAATCCCTCGCTAGGGCTGTTGGATTTCCTTGGATTTCCTTGGATTCTCTCGCGCGAATCGGGGCTTTTCAACGGGTTGCACGGAATTTTCGACCAAAAATTTTTCTCGCGCCCCTTCCTTGGCGCGAGAGCCGCCGGATGGGCCACTGAAGGTCTTGGCATACTGAAAGGCAGGATTGCTCATGAGGTCCAGCTTAACCTTGTTTCTCATTTTTAGCAATTATAATTGTCGTATTGCCGCAGGACAGAAGTATGATTCGTCAACGGCCCGCCTCACTCATCGACCTCGTCTTGAGCCGCCCGGAAGGGGCCTTGAAGGACGTTCCAGCGGGCCATACGTGGCCCCCGCCCAGTCTGGACGATCCTTCGAGGCCCTTGGCTATCGCAAAGGGCGCGACAGGACGAGGTCCCCAGCGAGGGACATGGACATTAACGATTTAGGATCGCGCCCGGGTATCGTCCCAGTCGTTCCCTCCCGGCCGCCTCAATCCAGGAACGCTTGCTTTAAGCCGCGAGCCACCGCGCGAGGCGCCGCGTCGCTTCCGCGATCTGTTCGGGATCGCGGGCGAAGCAAATACGAAGATGGCCTTCGCCGCCAGGGCCGAAGGCCCCGCCGGGCGCGGCGCCAACGCCGGCTTCGTCGATGAGCTTGAGCGCGAGCGCGCGGGAATCGGAGAAGCCGTCGATCGAGAAGAAGAGATAGAACGCCGCCTCCGGCTTGAAGAAGCGAGCGCGTCCGGTTTTGGCCAGGCCGTCGCACAAAATGTCGCGGGAGCGGCGACAGCGTTCGATTTGCCAGGCGAGGAACGTTTCGCCCTGTTCGAGCGCCGCCGTCGCCGCGCGCTGGTTGAAGACGGGCACACCCGATGTCGTATACTGGACGAGGTTCTCGATGACGGAACCGAGTTCCTCCGGCGCCTCGAGCCAGCCAATGCGGAAACCGGTCATCGCCCAGTTCTTGGACAAGGTCTGGACGAACAGGATCTTGTCGTCCGGCGCCATCACGTCGTGGAACGAGGGCGCACGGACGCCGTCGTAAGTGAGGCGCCCGTAAATCTCGTCAGCGATGATCCATAGCCCATGCCGGCGGGCGATGGCGAGGGTCTCGACGATCTCTTCCCGCGTGGCGACGAAGCCGGTCGGGTTGGCGGGCGTGTTGAAAAAGATGAGCTTTGTTGCGGACGTGATTGCCCTCTCGAGCTTGGCTGGATCGAGGCTCCAGCGGCCCTCTTTGTCGAGCGGAACGGGCACGGCGCGGGCCCCGGAAATTTCGAGCGCGCCGACAAAATTGGGCCAGGCGGGCGTCGGGATCAGCGCCTCGTCGCCGGGGCCGACGATGAGCCGGGTCGCGATCTCGATCGCGTGCATGCCGCCGATCGTGACGAAGAACGTCTGCGGTGAGAAAGCGCCGCCGCCCGGAGCCGCGCCGTAGACTTGCGTCATGTAAGCCGCGATCGCCTCGCGCAACTCTGGGACGCCGTTCTGCCAGGTGTAGAAAGTCTCGCCACGGTCGAGCGAGGCCTTCGCGGCCTCGCTGATGAAGGGCGGCGTCGGAAGATCGCCCTCGCCGACCCATAGAGGAATGAGTCCCTGCCGCCCGCGGCCGTAGTTGAACACCTCGACGATGCCGCTAGTGGCGACGTCGCGCATCGCGGGGCGGATGAGATCGGCCCAATTGTTTCTAGCGGGGGACGAAGCAACGCTCATCGCGGCCTCATGGACCAGCGGTCGAGCACGGACAAGAAGTTTCTGCCGGTTCGCGGCTCCGGGTCGGCAGTCGTCAGACTTGCGCCAACTTTCCTGTGCTAAGGTGATCCCGGGCCGGACGCCGAAAAGGCGCGTGGGCCGCACAGCAGGGAGGAAGGCATGGTTCAATCCATCAAGACAGCCGCCGACGCCGTACTCAACAAGGCGGTCAGTTCCACCCCCGGCGTACCGGGTGTGGTGGCGGTCGCCACGGACCGCAACGCGAATATTTACGAGGGGGCGTTCGGCGTGCGCCAGGCCGGCGCCAAGGCCGCAATGACGACCGACAGCGTCTTCGCCATTTTCTCGACCACCAAGGCGATTACCGGGACGGCATGCCTTCAGCTGGTGGAAGACGGCAAGCTGGACCTTGACGCGCCGGCGAAGACCTACGCCCCTGAGATTGGCAAGCTCCAGGTCCTCGACGGGTTCGATGACGCTGGAAAGCCAAAACTTCGCGCGCCCAAGCGCGACATAACCACGCGCATGCTGCTGCTTCACACGGCAGGCTTCGGCTACGACTTCTTCAATGAGAACTACAACAAGCTTGCTCAGAACCACGGACAGCCGAGCGTCATCACGGCCTCGCATGCTTCGATTCGGACCCCGCTGTTGTTCGATCCCGGCGAGCAATGGGAATACGGCTCCAACATCGATTGGGCCGGCCAGGTCGTCGAGGGAATAAGCGGCAAGCGGCTTGGCGAAGTCATGAAGGAGCGCATCTTCAAGCCGCTGGGCATGGAGGACACCGCCTTCTCGATGAATGAATCGATGCGCAAGCGCATGGTGACGATGCACCAGCGAGACGACAAAGGGCAACTCACGCCGCTCCCCGACTTCACGCTGCCCCATGATCCCGAGGTGCACATGGGAGGTCACGGGCTTTACTCGACGGTGCTCGACTATGCGAAGTTCATCCGAATGTGGCTGAACGACGGTCAGGGAACTGGCGGACGTGTTCTCAAAAAGGAGACGGTCGAGAAGGCGGTCAAGAACGGTCTCCCCGGCGATATGAAAATCAAGGGACTGCCGGGCGTCATCCCGAGCCTTTCCAACTACGCCGAGTTCTTCCCCGGAATGCCCAAGTCCTGGGCGCTGACCTTCATGATCAACGACCACGAGGCCCCAACCGGCCGGCCCGCCGGCGCGCTCGCCTGGGCGGGGCTCGCCAATCTCTACTTCTGGATCGATCGCAAGAATGGGCTTGGCGGCTTCTGGGCCACGCAGATCCTGCCTTTTGCGGACCCGGCTTCAGTCGGCGGCTACATCGATTTCGAAAGCGCGGTGTATCGCGCCGAGACGGCAAGAGCGGCCGCCTGACATCGTCGGCTCCCGCGGCGCCGAAGCCGGGGGAGCCAATTTTCAGGATCTCGCCGGGGCGCCTCCTCCCAGCGCGAGATCGTCGAGGATGGGACAATCCGGACGATCGTCGCCATGGCATGCCGCGACGAGCTCTCGAAGCGTGTTCGCCATCGCCTGCATCTCGGCGACGCGTGATTGAAGATCGCTGATATGCACCTCGGCTATGCGCTTGACCTCGCGGCTTGGTCGGCCCCGGTCGCGCCACAACGTCAGCAATTCGCCGATTTCGGGAATTGAAAAACCCAGTCTCCGCGCCCGGCGAATGAATCTCAGTTCGTGGAGATCCCGATCGCCATAGTCGCGATAAGCGTTCGCGCGCCGATCAGCCGGACGCAACAGGCCGATCGCCTCGTAGTGGCGGATCATCTTGGCGGTGACGCCGCTCGAGGCAGCCGCCGCGCCAATGTTCATTTGGCGAATTCGCTTGACCTTCCCATGATGGGAAGGTGTATCGGTCTCTCCCATGGAACACAAGTCCCGTTTGCCGAAGACTCTCGCCGAGGCCACGAGCACGCCGGCGAAGGATCCCGTCTGCGGCATGTCGGTCGATCCGGCGACCGCCAAGCACCGCGTCGAACATGGCGGGAAGACCGTCTTCTTCTGCTCAGGCGGCTGTCGCGGAAAGTTCCTCGCTGACCCCGCGCGATTCTCAGCCGAGCCGACGCACGCGCCGGCGGCCTCGGCGCATGAGCATTCTCACCACCCCGCAGCGCAGCCCCCGGCAAAGCCCACGGTCGAGGGCTCGATCTACACCTGCCCGATGCATCCTGAGATTCGTCAGGATCATCCCGGAGCCTGCCCGATCTGCGGCATGGCGCTTGAGCCGGAAGTCGCCACGGCGGCCACTGGCCCAAGCGCTGAACTGATCGACATGACCCTGCGCTTCTGGGTCGCGCTCGGGCTCTCCATTCCTGTGTTCGCGCTCGAAATGGGCGGCCACCTTGTCGACTTGCACAGGTTCGCGCCGGAATGGCTTTCCAACTGGCTTCAGCTGGCGCTCGCCACCCCCGTCGCGCTCTGGGCGGGCTGGCCGTTCTTCGAGCGCGGCTGGGCGTCACTCAAGAGCCGGAACCTCAACATGTTCACGCTGATCGCCATGGGAGTCGGCGTGGCGTGGGCGTATAGCGTCGTCGCGACCGTCGCGCCCGGACTGTTTCCATCGGCGTTCCGCGGCGACCACGGCGCCGTGCCGGTCTATTTCGAAGCAGCGGCGATCATCACCACTCTTGTCCTGCTTGGGCAGGTCCTCGAGCTCAGGGCGCGCGAGCAGACCGGCGGCGCGATCCGCTCCCTGCTCGATCTTGCGCCAAAGACCGCGAGGGTCGTTCATGCGGAAGGCGCGGACGAAGAGGTCGCCCTCGACGGACGTCAGGATCGGCGACGCCTTGCGCGTCCGGCCGGGCGAGAAAGTCCCGGTGGATGGGCAGATCATCGAGGGGCGAAGCGCAGTCGACGAATCCATGCTGACCGGAGAATCGATGGCGGTCGGCAAGAGCGCGGGCGACAAGGTGATCGGCGGGACGCTCAACCAGAGCGGCGCCTTCGTCATGCGCGCCGACAAGATCGGCCGCGACACCGTGCTGGCGCAGATCGTGCAGATGGTCGCGCAGGCCCAGCGCAGCCGCGCCCCGATACAACGCCTTGCAGACCAGGTTTCCGGCTGGTTTGTGCCGCTGGTCATCGCGGCCGCCGCGCTCGCCTTCGCCGCATGGGCGATATGGGGTCCCGAGCCGCGCCTGACCTATGGTCTGCTGGCGGCGATCTCGGTCATGATCATCGCCTGCCCGTGCGCCTTGGGCTTGGCCACGCCGATGTCGATCATGGTCGGCATTGGACGGGGCGCTCAGGCGGGCGTCTTGATCAAGGACGCCGAAGCGCTCGAGCGTCTGGAAAAAATCGACACCCTGGTCGTCGACAAGACCGGCACGCTGACCGTGGGGAAGCCGACCGTTGTAGCGCTAAAATCCGCAACTGGAGTCAGCGAGGAAACGCTGCTCAAGCTTGCAGCCAGTCTCGAGCGCGGCAGCGAGCATCCTCTCGCGGCGGCGATCCTGCGCGCTGCGGCGGATCGGAGCCTCGTGCTCGCCAGGATCGACGGCTTCGAAAGCGTCTCCGGCAAAGGCGTGTCTGGAACCATCGACGGACGCAAGGTCGCGCTCGGCAATCGGGCCATGATGCAGACGGTCGGAATCGATGTCAGCGCTCTCGAAGAGATGGCGAACACATTGCGCGAGCAAGGCGCGACGGCGGTCTTTGTCGCGATCGACGGCGCCGCAAGCGGCGTGATTGCTGTCGCCGATCCGATCAAGGCGACCGCGCTTGATGCGATTCGCGCTCTCAAGGAAGCGGGCGTGCGGCTCGTGATGCTCACCGGCGACAATCGGGCGACCGCAGAGGCCGTGGGGCGCAAGCTTGGCATTGCTGAAATCGAGGCGGAAGTTTTGCCCCAGGACAAAGGCAAGACGGTCGAACGTCTGCGGAAAGAAGGTCGAATCGTCGCCATGGCCGGCGATGGCGTCAACGACGCCCCGGCGCTTGCGGCGGCCGATGTTGGAATCGCGATGGGCACGGGAACCGATGTTGCCATCGAGTCCGCGGGGGTCACGCTGATCGGGGGCGATCTTCGCGGCGTCGTCGCGGCGCGCAAGCTGTCGCAGGCGACGATGCGCAACATCCGGCAGAACCTCATCTTCGCCTTCATCTACAATGCCGCGGGCGTGCCGATCGCCGCCGGCGTTCTCTATCCCGCCTTCGGCCTCACGCTGTCGCCAATCCTGGCCGCGGCGGCGATGGCGCTTTCGTCGGTGAGCGTGGTCGCCAACGCGCTAAGATTGCGCGGCTTCCGGCTCCAGTAGTCAGGCAAGGAGAAGTGTTATGCATTATTACCTCAACCGGCTATTGCCGGTCGCATTCGATGAGGCCGTAGCGCGCACGAAAGAAGCCCTGAAGACGGAAGGGTTCGGCGTTCTGACGGAGATCAATGTGCGAGAGACGTTGAAAGCAAAAATCGGCGTCGATTATCCCAGTTACGTCATTCTCGGCGCCTGCAACCCGGCCCTGGCGCATGAGGCGCTCCGACTGGAGAACAAGGTCGGGACCATGCCGCCCTGCGCGCAAGTGGTGCGCTCCAAGCTCGCCCGCGCGGTCGCTCAAGTCTAAGGGCTTGGCATGATGAATTGGAGCGGGCCATTCGGAGGCTCCATTTGTGGGGCGGGGAACTGATTTGGCGGCGCGCGGAAGTACCGCGCTGATCAAAGACCTCCGCAGCTAATGTCGAGCCGTCGCCCGGGCCAGAGACCTCAGTCGGGCCCGATCCCGCAACCGAAGAGGAAAACGCAATGAACAAATCGATGCTTCTCGCCGCCGCGATCGTCATGCCCGCTCTCCTGTTGTCAGCGCAAACCGCCCGCGCCGAGGACATGAAGGGCATGGCGATGAAGTCTGCGACGAGCCCTGCAGACAAGGCGTTCGCGGACTCGATGAAGACCATGATGAGCGGCATGCACGTGAAGCCGACAGGCAAGCCGGACGAAGATTTCGTGCGCATGATGATTCCGCATCATCAAGGGGCGATCGATATGGCCAAGGTCGAGATCCAATATGGAACCGACCCCGAATTGCGCCAGTTGGCGACAGACATCGTCGCTGCGCAAGACAAGGAGATCGCGCAAATGAAGGCCTGGCTGGCAAAGAACAGCCGGTAATCCGCCGCACGGCGGACCGGACCGCGAGCGCCCGCTCTATTCGGCGTTCAGCTTCATGCTGTCGGCAGGGCGACCGCCGCGGTGACGGCGCTCGTCGACGGAGGGGCTTGGGCTAGTCCTCGTCCGAATCCTTGTCGTCTTCGTCATTTTGGTTTTCCATCGGCGCCATCTTTTCGGACTTCCGGCCCATCTCGGCTGGACCCATCATCCCCATCCCACCCATTCCCCCGTGCATCATTTCCATGCCGTGGCGACCGTGTCCCATCATGAACATTTCCCGGCCGAGCAGGGCGAACAGTCTCTTCTGGGAATCATCGAGGCTCGCGTACAGGGGCTTGGCGGCCTCGGCGACCTTCGTCATGGCGGCGCCGAGCTCGGACATCCGCTGTCCCATGGCCTCCAGTCGATCGACCGGGGACATCGTTTGGCCAGGCGCGGTCGTTTCGCTCACGCCCTCGGATTTTTTCTCTTCGGACTTTTGCATGCCTTCCATCATGCCGCGCATTTTCTCCATGTGCTCCATCATGGACTTCATATGGTCCATATGCAGCTTCGCGGCGTCGCGAACCGCGGTTTCAAACGGCGGCCACAGCTTGTCCTGGTCGGAGGTCAGTTTAAGCCCGGCCTTCAGGCCGGCGAGCTTGGCGTCAAGGAGCGCTTCATGGTCCGCCGCCCAATGCTGCATTCTCTCCATGCCCATCGGCCCCGGCGATTCATCCGAAGCGGCCGGCGCGGCGAGAGCGAATACGCAAAAAGTGAGCGCCGAGAGGGGAAGAAAAATGCGTCGCATTGCCGGTCGTGCCTCCAATAGCCCCGTCCCCATCCGTCCGACTGGCCGGTTGCGGGATGCCGTCGATAGGAAAGCCTCGTCCTTGGGGATCGGCCGACGACATCGATCACGATTTCAAGGCGACCGTAGGGCGCCCCGCCCGCTCTTCAAGCGATCGACCCTCAGGGAACCCCCTTGCCAATAATTGACACTCCATTAATTGGTATGTCATCTATTGGAGCCCCATGCCGGTTCCTGCAACAGACGCTCGCGCACGATTCGCGCCCCTTGTCGCCAATGTCGCCCGCGAGTGGCGCCGTGCGGTGGACGCGCGTCTGCAAGTCTATGGGCTGACCGAGGCAACCTGGCTACCCTTGCTTCGGATCGCACGGTCCGAAAGCCCGATGCGGCAAAATGAGCTTGCCACCTCGCTGTCTCTCGATGGGTCCTCGGTCGTTCGCTTGCTCGACGCGCTTGAAAATTCCGGCCTCGTCGAGCGATGCGAGGACCAAGCTGACCGGCGCGCGAAGAGCCTCCTGCTCACGCCGCGCGGGCGCCGCACGGTCGATCAGGTCGAGCGCGTATCCCAGGACATTCGCGACCTCGTTCTCGGCGAGGTCACGGACGACGATTTGGCGCATTCGCTTCGCCTGCTCGAAACCATCAGAGAGCGGCTCCTGAGCCTAGGGGAAGGGGAACCGGACGCCCAACGCAAGCGAACGGCGGCTCGATGAAATTCATTGTTCGACGCCCCGTTCCTCCGCTCTGGCTCCTGGGCTTGCTCACCTTCAGCGGGCCGGTCGGCATGCATATTTTCGTGCCGGCGTTGCCCGCGGCCGCCAAGGATCTTCATGCGACGCCGGTCGCCATGGAGATGACCATCAGTCTCTATATTCTCGGATTGGCCGTCGGTCAGTTGCTCTACGGGCCCGCCTCGGATCGCTTTGGCCGCCGGCCGGCGCTTCTTGTCGGCCTTTCACTGTTCACGATCGCGAGCGTGGCCGGACTCTTTGCTCCGGATGTTCACACGCTCATCGTGGCGCGCTTTTTCCAGGCTCTCGGTGGATGCTCGGGGCTGGTGCTCGCGCGCGCCATGATCCGCGACACGTCGCAGGCGCACGAAGCGGCGCGGCGCCTCGCGCTCACCAATCTGCTCGTGACCGCGGGGCCGGCGGTCGCCCCGCTCATCGGCGGGGGCTTGAGCGCGCTGTGGGGCTGGCGGACGATCCTGGTCGGGCTCAGCGCTTTGGGCGTGGCCAATTTCATGATGGCTTGGCTTCTTCTGCAGGAGACGCGTCCTGAAGCTTTGTTTGTCAGCGCGTCGCAATATGCGCGGGACTATGTCGGACTGCTGCGCTCCCGGCAGTTCCTGGGCTACGCCGTTGGCGGCGCCTGCGCGACGACGTCTTTGTACGCGTTCATAGCCTGCGCGCCTTTTATCTTTATTGATCGGCTGCATGCTCCGAGCGCGAGCGTGGGACTGTATCTCGCCCTCCTCGTCTCCGGCATCTGGCTCGGGAGCCTGCTCGCAAGCCAATTGATCGCCCGTTTCTCTCTCAATCGATTTGTGGTCGTCGCCAATGCTGTCAGCGTGGCGGCGGCCGCGGCGTTCCTCGGCCTCTTGGTCATCGAGCGGGCGACGCTTTTCGGAATTATTGCGACGATGTTCGTGTTCAGCGTCGGCGTGGGCGCCGCCGCGCCCGCGGCCCTCGTCAAGGCGATCAGCGTGAACCCGCGCGTCACCGGAACAGCGTCCGGGCTTTACGGTTCGGTTCAGATGGCTGTCGCGGGCGTGCTGGTCATGCTTGCCGGCTGGGGGTCGAACCCGGCGTTCGCCTCCGCGTCCGTGCTCCTTGCCGCAGGCCTAGTGGCGCAGGTGTCGTTCTGGATTGCGCGAAATCCGGGCGCAGCCGCCGCCTCGCCGGGAAGCGAGGCGACGTCAAAAGCAGCGACCTGACAGGCCTACGCGTCGCGTCGCGCGAGCTGGTCGCGGATCTCGGTCAGGAGAACGACTTCCTTGGTGGGGGGCGCCGGCACAGGAGGCTCTTTGGCCGCCTTCCGAGTCATAATGTTGATCGCCTTGATGGCCGCGAACAATGCGACCGCGACGATGAGGAAGTTGATCACCACTGTGATGAAGTCGCCATAGGCGAGAACCCCGCCCTGCTTTCGTGCGTCCGCCAGATTGGTCGCTGTCACCGCGCTCGAAAGCGGCACGTAATAGTTGGTGAAGTCGGCCTTTCCCGCGATCCCGAGGATCGGCATGATGATGTCGTTGACCAGCGCGTCGACGATCTTGCCGAACGCCGCGCCGATGATGACGCCGATCGCGAGGCTCAGCGCATTGCCTTTAAGCGCGAATTCCTTGAATTCTTCCCACATGGGCACTTGTCCTCGCAAAGGCGGACCCCTGGTACGCTGGGCCCGTTCCACGTCGGGCTAAGCTAACCGAGCCGTTCCGAGAGATAAAGTATTCCGGCCGAGCGAGGCGGCGAAAACCTACGCGGATCGCGACGGCTCGCCGCTCCTGCGCTCGCCGTCCTGCGCCGAGGGCTTTTCAAAAATCATCCCGTACAGCCGGCCCTCGCCCATGGCCAGGCTGAGGTTTCTGAGTCCAAAAAACGGGATCAGGGCGATAAACAGGATGACGGTGATGCTGAGAAAGCCCGGCAACCCGGCGCCGGTGAGCACGGGCATGCTCTCAGTCAGCGTTTTTCCCCGGATCAGTCCTTCGATCGTCTTCTCGACGACATGAGCGATGAGGAAGAGGACCGTCAGGAGGAGGCTTTCGTAAAGGATCGGATAGATCAGGGGCCGCTTGCGCAGCCAGCGTCCGGGGTCAAAGACTTCGAACAGCATCATGACTTTGGCGAAGACGAGGGCGTTGAAGAAGGCGAATCCCTGCATGGCGAAATTAATTCCGTGCTCGCGCAAGGCTACGCCTTGATTGAGCACGAAAACGCCGAACAGGATCCAGAGATAAAAAAAGAGAATGAGAAATCTGCGGAACTCGTCGACAGCCTTGGCGGTCAAGGAACGGGCGCCTGGAGCGCTGGCTCCGGCCGCGGGGCGGCTTCCTATGCCTGTCGAATCTTGCGTCATCGAAAGTCCTCGCAACTCAACACCAGGTCAGCTCCGAAGGCGCCGGCTAAGGCTGTTTGGCGCCCTTCTTCGACTTTGTCTTCCTGCCCTTTTCGCTCGTCGCCTTGGACGCCGTCGCCGGTCCAAGCTCATCGAGCCTGGTTCGCAAAAGCGCCACGCGCGCCTCGGTGACACGCAGGGCGCAATAGCCGTGAAGACTTTCCTTTACGTAATCTCGGCAGAGCTCGTCGCGCTGCCCCGCGAAGCCGTTCTGATCGCGCACCAGGTCCGCCGCCTGTCTGCTGTCCCCGGCTTGGTCCTCAATGGTGTGCAGGATTTTGCCCATCGCCTTTTCGGCCGCGGCGCGCTCCTTCACGATCTTGACCGCGTCGCTGACCAATGACGCCCCGTCCGGCCCCCAAAGCCCGCCGGGAGCGGTTTGGCAATCGGCGGCCTTGAAGACGCAAGCCGTGATTTGGGTAGGCACGAGCACCGCGCCGCTAAGAACGTCGAACGAGAGCGGGCAGGCGGGGACTTTGGCCTCGTACCGGTCGAGCCCGTCTGGACGGCCAACATTGGCCGCCTCGATCGGCGTCTCGCCGACAATGTCGACGATACAGCGCTGCGAAGAGTCGGAGACGCCTTCGCCGACGAGTTGCAGCTTGTCGATTGTGACCGACTTGTCATCACCGGACATCTGCAGCCGCCCCGACTTGCCGTTGAGCATGAGCGGGCGTCCGGCCAGGCTCGCGATCCCTGCCGCAGGGCTAGCCTCAGCATCCTTCCCCCCGGCATCCTTGCCGCCGGCCCCCCCTTCAGTGGCGGGGGCGCCCGAACTCTTATGCTTCGGCTTTGCGGGCGCGACTCGCGCGCCCTGCGGCTCGGCAGGAGCGGCGCCGGGCAGCACCAGTTGCGCGCGGGTCTCGCTTGTCGCAAGGGCTACGGCGAAGAGCCCGCAAATCAAGCCGCGGAAGCGTCGAGTTCATCGGAGAACTGTAGAGGCGCCGGCACGAAAGGGGAAGGCGCGCGCGGCTGGGCAATAGGGAGCCCAAAGCTCGAAAATCCGCGGCTTCCGCGCCTTGCGCCACTAAAATGCCCCACCTATATACGCCCCGACTGGCCGGCTGGGGCGCGAAGCCCGCTGAACCGGCCGAAATCTGGTTGAAAGATGGGGACCGGAAGACGTCAGCCGTCGGCTACGAAGCGATCGGTGAAACGCCTCTCCTAGGCCTTGCCGCTTTGGGGCTCGGCGGTCCCGCAGAAGAACAGGGGTGAGTAATGGCGAAAGTAATTGGCATCGACCTTGGCACAACCAATTCGTGCGTCGCTGTCATGGAGGGCTCTGCCCCCAAGGTGATCGAGAATTCCGAGGGCGCGCGTACGACGCCTTCGATCGTTGCGTTCACGGACGACGGCGAACGTCTCGTGGGCCAGCCCGCCAAGCGGCAGGCGGTGACCAATCCAGAGCGCACCATCTTCGCCATCAAGCGGCTGATCGGGCGCCAGTTCGACGATCCGATCAGCAAAAAGGACATGTCGCTCGTCCCCTACAAGATCGTTCGCGGTCCCAATGGCGACGCGTGGGTCAATGTCGATGGCAAGCAATATTCGCCCTCGCAGATCTCCGCCTTCATCCTGCAGAAGATGAAGGAAACGGCCGAGGCCCATCTTGGCGGTCCGGTCACCCAGGCGGTCATCACGGTTCCCGCCTATTTCAATGACGCCCAGCGGCAGGCCACCAAGGACGCCGGCAAGATCGCCGGCCTTGAGGTTTTGCGCATCATCAACGAGCCGACCGCGGCGGCGCTCGCCTACGGTCTCGACAAGAAGAAGGCGGGCACCATCGCGGTCTATGACCTCGGCGGCGGCACCTTTGACGTGTCGGTGCTCGAGATCGGCGACGGCGTGTTCGAGGTGAAGTCGACGAACGGCGACACCTTCCTCGGCGGCGAAGACTTCGACATGCGGTTGGTCGAGTATCTGTCTGGCGAGTTCAAGAAAGAGCAGGGCATCGACCTGACCAAGGACAAGCTTGCGCTGCAGCGCCTGAAAGAGGCGGCTGAGAAGGCGAAGATCGAGCTTTCGTCCGCGACCCAGACCGAAATCAACCTTCCCTACATCACCGCCGACGCGACGGGCCGAAGCATCTGGCCCTCAAGCTGACGCGCGCGAAATTCGAGGCGCTGGTCGACGACCTGATCCAGAAGACGGTCGAGCCGTGCAAGAAGGCGCTCAAGGACGCCGGCCTGTCGGCGGCCCAGATCGACGAGGTGGTTCTGGTCGGCGGCATGACGCGCATGCCCAAGGTGCAGGAAGTCGTCAAGCAGTTCTTCGGCAAGGAGCCGCATAAGGGCGTCAACCCGGACGAGGTGGTCGCCATCGGCGCCGCCATTCAGGCGGGCGTGCTGCAGGGCGACGTCAAGGACGTGCTGCTGCTCGACGTCACGCCGCTCTCGCTCGGCATCGAGACGCTGGGCGGCGTGTTCACCCGGCTTATCGAGCGCAACACGACCATCCCGACCAAGAAGAGCCAGGTGTTCTCGACCGCCGAGGACAATCAGACCGCGGTCACCATCCGCGTCTTCCAGGGCGAGCGCGAGATGGCCGCCGACAACAAGGCGCTTGGCCAGTTCGATCTGGTCGGGATTCCAGTCCGCGCCGCGCGGCGTGCCGCAGATCGAGGTGACGTTCGACATCGACGCCAACGGCATCGTCAACGTGACCGCCAAGGACAAGGCGACCAACAAGGAGCAGCAGATTCGCATCCAGGCCTCGGGCGGCTTGAGCGAAGCCGACATCAACAAGATGGTGAAGGACGCGGAAGCGCACGCCGCCGAGGACAAGAAGCGGCGCGAATTGGTCGACGCCAAGAACAGCGGCGAATCGCTGGCGCATGACGCCGAAAAGTCGCTGAACGAATATGGCGACAAGGTCGCCCAATCCGATCGCAGCGCCATCGAGTCGGCGGTCGCTTCCCTGCGCACGGCGCTGCAGGGCGAGGATGTCGAGGCGATCAAGGCGCGCACCAACGACCTGATGCAGGCGCAAATGAAGCTTGGCGAGGCCATGTATAAGGCCCAGCAGGCGAGCGGCGCGCCGGGCGAGGGCGGCGCCGAGGCTGGCGCGGAGGCCAAGGACGACGTCATCGACGCGGAATTCCGCGAAGTCGACGACGACAAGAAGAAGTCCTGAACGAATAAAGCCGGCCGCTGAGCGCGGCCGGCCGTGACTTTAGGGGACGCCGCGATGGCGGGAGGAGATCGGGCTGACTGCGAGCCGGCGTTCAGAACGCCGGCTTTAGCGTCAGGAATCGGGTCCGCCTCTTGAAACGCGGCGTAGCGTTAGTAGGTCTAGGCATGCATAGGCTGCGGGCGCGCTGAAGATGGCCAAGCGCGATTTCTACGAAACTCTGGGCGTCTCCAAAACGGCGACGGACACCGAACTGAAGTCCGCCTTCCGCAAGGCGGCGATGCAGTGTCATCCCGACCGGCATCCGGGCGACAAGCAGGCCGAGGCGCGGTTCAAGGAACTGAACGAAGCCTATCAGCATCTGTCGGACGCCCAGAAGCGCGCGGCTTACGACCGCTACGGTCACGCCGCTTTCGATCAGAGCGGCATGAGCGACGGCTTTGCGTCGTCGATGTCCGACATCTTCGACGATCTGTTCGGCGACATGATGGGCGGCGGGCGGCGCGGCCGTCAGTCCTCGGGCCGAGAGCGCGGCGCCGACCTGCGCTATAACCTCGAGATCACGCTCGAAGAGGCGTTTCACGGCAAGACCGCAGCGATTCGCATGCCGACTTCGGTCGCGTGCGAAGCCTGCTCCGGCTCCGGCGCGCGCGCCGGTTCGCGTCCGGTGACCTGCAAGACTTGCGGCGGACACGGGCGCGTGCGCGCGCAACAGGGCTTCTTCGCCATCGAGCGCACCTGCCCCACCTGTCAGGGCCGCGGGCAGACGATCGAAAACCCTTGCGACAAATGCGCCGGCGCCGGCCGCGTGACCCGGGAGCGGACGCTGTCGGTCAACGTTCCCGCCGGCGTCGAAGACGGCACCCGCATCCGCCTGACCAGCGAGGGCGAGGCTGGAATGCGCGGCGGTCCGCCGGGCGATCTTTATATTTTCCTCACCGTCAAACCGCACGCGTTCTTCCAGCGCGACGGCGCTGACCTCTATTGCCGAGTGCCGATCTCGATGGTGCAGGCTTCGCTCGGCGGCGAATTCAACGTTCGGACGCTCGATGGAACCGAGTCCAAGGTCAGCGTCCCGGAAGGCGCCCAATCGGGGCGCCAGTTGAGGCTGCGCGGCAAGGGCATGCCGGTGCTGCGCGCCCGCGATTCGGGCGACTTGTTCGTGCAGCTCGTTGTCGAGACGCCGCAAAACCTCACGCGGCGCCAGCGCGAGCTCTTGACGGAGTTCGCCTCCGAATCGTCGAACACGACCCATCCGGAAAGCTCGGGCTTCTTCGCCAAGATGAAGGAGTTTTTCGAGGGCCGCACCTGAGGCTCGTCCGCTTTGCGAGCGCGCCACGAACCGGCACCGACGTTACAGCGTCCTTCCTTCTGAACCAAGCAGTCGCGCTTCCGCCAAGGCCAGGATGGCGCCGGCGTCCGATTCAAGGCTGTGCACAAAGCCCAGAACCTTAGGCATGTGCTTTGGGACCCCCTTCAGCCGCCGGGCGCGAACCTCGTTGCCGTGGACGATCTCACGGCGCTCCCCGTCCGTCGGGCCGTCGCGCAGCAGGTGGTCCAGCGCCACAGCCGTCTTCGCGGGAAGCCTTATCGGGGCGCTGATTGTGAAGACCACGGTCTCTCCCTCTGGAACAACGCTGGCCAACGCGGCCTTGAGCCCGCCTACGAGCCGCAAAGCCACCTTGTCGAACCGGAGGCGAAGCTTCGCGGCCCCGAGCCGCGCGATGATCTCGCGCTCGACCGTGTCGGCGTCGATTACGGGGGATTTTGCGACCATGAGACAACATGTCCTTCGAAGAGCGGCTCGCCCGAGAGCAATCTCCCATAGGCGTCGAAACGGATCACCCCGCTTTGCAGGCTGCCCTCCGCTCGCTATAAGCGCGGCCTTGACCGGAGCCCTTGATCGGCGCTCATGACCGGAGCCGCAATGAAAGCCCAAACGCCCGGCGGAACGCGTCGGCCCGGGCTCGGCGACAACGCGCGTTTTCTTAAATCGCTCGTCGCAACGCCGCGGTTGACTGGCGCGGTTGCGCCTTCCGGCCGCGCTCTGGCGCGCGCGATGGCGGCGGCGGTCGGCTCGCCGTCGCGCGGCCTTGTCATTGAACTCGGGCCCGGCACGGGTCCCGTCACCCGGTCGCTGATCGAGGCGGGCTTGCCGCCGTCGCGCCTGGTGCTCGTCGAGTACGATCGCGGCGTTCTGCAATATGCTGAAAAGCCGCTTCGGCGGCGTCCGCGTCATCCAGGGCGACGCTTATGACCTGCCCGCGCACGCTCGCGCCCTTCGCCGGCCAGCCGATCGCCGCCGTGGTCTCCAGTCTGCCGCTGCTCAACCAGCCGCCGCCTCGCCGCACGAAACTGATCGCCGACGCCTTCGCGCTGATGGGGCCTGCGGGCGTGTTCGTGCAGTTCACCTATGGGCTCCAGTCGCCTATTCCGCGCGAGTTTTGCGCCAATCGCTATTCCGCCCTCCGCTCGAGGCCGATCTTGCTCAATCTGCCGCCGGCCTTTGTGTGGACCTATCGGCTCGATGACGAAGAGCGCCGCCGCCGAGGGCCGGGTGAAATGACCCCGCTTGCGCCTCGCGATCGATTGATCGTCGCCCTCGACATGCCCGACGTGGGCGAGGCGAAACGGCTTGTCGAGCGGATCGGCGAGAGCGCGGTCTTCTATAAGGTCGGCATGGAGCTCGCCTATGGCGGCGGTTTGCCGCTCGTCTCCGAATTGGCTGCGGCGGGCAAACAGGTCTTTCTCGACCTCAAGCTGCATGACATTCCCAACACCGTCGAGCGGGCGACGGCGCAGGCGGCCAAACTGGGCGCGAGGTTCCTGACCGTCCATGCCTATCCGCAGACGATGCGCGCGGCGGTCGCCGGCGCCAAGGGATCGGGCCTGCAGATCCTCGCCGTCACGGTCCTGACCTCCTACGACGACGCCGATCTTTTCGACGCGGTCTACCGCTTCGGCGTGGTCGAGACGGTCCGGCGGCGCGCCGAGCAGGCGCTCGAGCTTGGCGTCGATGGGCTCGTGGCGAGCGCCGCGGAAGCGGCGATGGTGCGCCAAACCGTCGGCGCGAACTTGGCTCTCGTCACGCCGGGCATTCGGCCCGCGGGCGGCGCGGTCGGCGACCAGAAGCGTGTCGCCACGCCTGCTGAGGCGATCCGCAACGGCGCCGACTATCTGGTCGTTGGTCGCCCGGTGACCCAGGCGCCCGATCCCCGCGCCGCCGCGGAGGCGATCGTCGCGGAAATCCGAGGCGCATTGACTTGATCGGCCGCTGAGCCGAACTAGGCTCGCCCGCGATCATAAGGAGCCTTCATGCCCAAGGGTTACGTCATCTCGCGCGTCGATATCACCAATCCCGACGCCTACGCGCGCTACGCGGCAGCCGCCACCAAGGCGATCGCCGACCACGGCGGCAAGCCGCTTGCGCGCGGCGGGCGCAGCGAGGCGTTGGAAGGCACGGCGCGAGCGCGCAACGTCGTGCTCGAGTTCGAGAGCTACGACGCGGCGCGCGACTATTTTCATTCCGAGCAATACCAGGCCGCGCGGGCGTTGCGCGCGGGCGCGGCGGACATCGAGATGGTGCTGGTCGAGGGAGTTTGACGCATGCCGAAGGGCTACTGGATCGTCCATATCGATGTGCACGATCCCGAAGTTTACCAGAAATATGTCAAGGCCAATGCGGCGGCGTTCGCGAAATACGGGGCGCGCTTCCTGGTCCGCGGCGGCAAGCATGTCGTCACCCGGGGCAAGGCGCCGGAGCGCAACGTCGTGATTGAGTTTCGCGACTACGAGACCGCCGTCGCCTGCCACGACTTCGGAAGAATATCGGGAAGCCGCGAAGCTTCGCGACGCCGCGAGCGCCGCCGATCTCGTGATCGTCGAGGGTTACGACGGCCCGCAGCCGGGTTGAAGGCCGAGCGAAGGAACCGGGACATGGCCGACCTGAGGCTGATTGTGAGCGGCGCCGCCGGCCGTATGGGCCGCATGGTCGTCCGGACGATTCATGAGTCGGACGGGTTCAAGCTCACCGGCGCGCTCGAGCGTGAGGATTCGCCCTGGCTCGGCCAGGACCCGGCGCTGCTTGGCGGGCTGCCCTGCGAAGGGCCTTCAGATCGTGGCCGATCCGCTGCCCTTGCTGCTCGACGCCGACGCGATCATCGATTTCTCCTCGCCCGCCGCAAGCGTCGCCCTCGCCGGGCTCGCGGCGCAGGCGCGCATCGCCGACGTGATCGGCACGACCGGCTTGAGCGACGACGATCTCGACAAGATCGACTGGGCGGCGCGCCACGCCCCGATCGTGCGTTCCGGCAACATGAGCATCGGCGTCAATCTTCTCGCGGCGCTGACGCGGCGGGCGGCCTCGGCGCTCGGCGAGGATTTCGACATCGAGATCCTCGAGACGCACCATCGGATGAAGGTCGACGCGCCCTCTGGCACGGCGCTCCTGCTCGGCGAAGCCGCGGCTGAAGGCCGTGGCGTCTCGCTGAAGAACCATTCGGCGCGGGGCCGCGACGGCCTGACCGGCGCGCGTCGCATGGGCGATATTGGCTTCGCCTCGCTGCGCGGCGGCACGGTCGTCGGCGATCACAGCGTCATCTTCGCCGGCGAGGGCGAGCGGGTGGTCTTGAGCCACCACGCCGAGGATCGCGCGCTCTTCGCCCGCGGCGCGCTGAAGGCCGTCGCGTGGGCGAAGGACCGCAAGCCCGGGCTTTATTCGATGGCGGACGTGCTGGGGTTGAGCGCGGGCTGACGACGCGCTTCCCTCGCCGACCGCGTCATTTAGGCGCGACGGTTTCCGTGCAGTGGAAATCGAGTTTCGCCGACTTTTCCGTCTTTCCCGCATGAACCTGGATGGCGAGCGGCATGCAGGTCGCGCCTTCCAGGAAGACCACTTTGTGCTCAATCCCGTCCGGGCCAAAGATGAAGTTGGTGAACGCCCTGTGGGTGGTGATCGGCTGACCGGAACGCCCGGTCTGCGTCAGGTCGACGACCGCGGTCGCGTATTTGGGCGAAACGTTCTTGTCGCCCTCGAAGGTGAAATCGATGAGCAGGCCGGTCGCCGTGTCGCCGCCGAGCGCGCCCCCCTTGGGAGCGTCGACAAGGCCCTCGCCGCCGCTCACGAGGTCATCGGAGAGCTTGCCCGCGTGTTCCAGAAACGCATAGGCTTTGACATCGGTGATCTTGAGTTGCGCCGCCCCAGCGCCTCCCACGAGCCCGAAGCCAGACAACCGCCGCCGCAACGCGAACTCCACGCCTACCCATAATCCAAGTCCCCCAACCTGAATACGACTCAAACAAAAACCCGGCCCGCGGATGAGCGGGCCGGGCAAGACCTACATTGTCACATTGACGATCCTGTGTCAGCTGTTGCGCTGGGATCCTGTCAGCATCAGGAGCGCCTGGAACATGTTGATGAAGTCGAGGTAGAGGCGAAGCGCGCCGTGGATCGACTTCTTCTGGACCATCTCGTAGCTGTCGCCGGTGAAGTACATCTGCTTGATCGCCTGCGTATCCCAGGCGGTCAGGCCGGCGAAGATCACCACCGCAAGCAGCGAGATGCCGAACTGCAAGCCGGTGCTGTGCAGGAACATGTTCAGCAAGCCCGCGACGATGAGGCCGATGACGCCCATCATCATGAACGACCCCATCGCAGACAGGCTGCGCTGAGTCGTGTAGCCGTAGAGGCTCAGGCTCGCGAAAGCGGCCGCGGTCGCGAAGAACGCGCGTCCGATCGAGGCGCCGGTGTAGACCACCAGCAGCGCCGACATCGACAAGCCGATCAGCGCCGCGAAGGCGATGAAGGCGTTGCGCGCCGTCGACACCGACATCGTGTTGATGCGGGCGGAGAGCCAGAACACGAGCGCCAGCGGCGACAGCACGATCAGCCAGCGGAGCGGCGAGACGTAGATCGCATGGCCGAAGTCGGTCAGCGCCAAACGCCCGTTGCCCGCATCGACCGTGCCAAGCGCGAAGGCGGCATAAGCCACCAGTCCGGTCACGCCGAGCCCGAGGGTCATGTAGTTGTAGACGCCGATCATATAGGCCCGGAGGCCCTGATCGACGGCGACGCCGGACCGTGCGTATCCCGCGCCGGGGCGCGGGCTGGCGTAACGGTCATAGTTGGACATGAGAGAAACCTCATAATAAGAGTGCGGCGCTCGCCCGAGATTTTCCGAATGAGCGCCCGACCCGCATAATATGGCCGCGTGGCGCCCCTCCGCAAGGGCAATTCCTTACGGAACTTGCGGCTGGTTATATTACCGTTTCGTAAGAAGTCCAGCGGTTTGCCGTCGACTTGTCGCGGCGACTTGCTAGTGGCCGCCTCCGCCCCCTCCCGCCGCCACCGGGCGGCGCATCATTGCGGCCAGGCCGACGCAGCCCAGGAAAACGACGGTCAGCGTCAGGAACACGTCGGAAAGCGCCATCACCTCGGCCTGCCGCCGCACGATCAGGGCGAGCTGGCGCGTCGCCGCGAGTTCGGCGTCCGACCCGCGCGCCGCCAGCGCCGCGGTCATGCTGGCCAGCGTGTCCGTCGCAACCTGGCGTCCCCAGGTGACGGATTCCCGCAGCCGCTCGAGATGCAGGTCCATGCGCTTGTCGAGCAGCGTGTTGATGAGCGCGAGGCCAACGGCGCCGCCGAGGTTGCGCATCAGGTTGAAGAGGCCCGAGGCGTTCTTGATTTTCTGCGGCGGCATGGTGCCGAGCGCCAGATTGTTGATCGGCACCATCGACAGCATCAGCCCGACGCCGCGGAACACCTGCGGCCACAAGAGCTCCCAGAAGTCCCAGTCGACGGTGACATAGGAGGCCTGAAAGGTCCCGACCGCGAACATGATGAAGCCGGCCGCGATCATCAGACGCGGGTCGACCCGCGTCATCAGCCGCCCGGCGAGCGGCGCGGTGAGGAACATGCACAGGCCCGTCACGAACATCGTCTTGCCGATCATCAGCGACGAATAGCCGCGCACCACCGCCAGATAGACCGGGTAGATGTAGGTGAGGCCGTAGAGCCCGATGCCGAGCACGAAGGCGAACATCGAGCCGGTCCAGAAATTGCGGTCGCGGAAGGCGGTGAGATCGACGATCGGCTGGCGCGCCGTCGCCATTCGCCAGAAGAAGGCGACGCAACTGACCGCCGAGATGACGATCGCGATCGTGACCGGCGTGCTCTCGAACCAGTCCTTCGACGGCCCCTCTTCGAGCGCGTATTCCAGCGCCCCGAGGAAGCCGGCCATCGTGAGCGAGGCCGACATAATCGAAGTGGGTGAGAAGCGAATAGTCAGGCTCGTCGAAGTCGATCAGCATCCAGGCGGCGATGGT
Source organism: uncultured Alphaproteobacteria bacterium (assembly GCA_963717215.1). Classification (GTDB taxonomy): domain Bacteria; phylum Pseudomonadota; class Alphaproteobacteria; order Rhizobiales; family Beijerinckiaceae; genus Roseiarcus. Next base: position 10,934 of record CAVQVS010000013.1, on the reverse strand, counting down.
GACGATGATTCCGGGGCCGAGATTGACCAGGAACAGCCAGTGCCAGGAAAACCAGTCGGTGAGATAGCCGCCGACCGTCGGCCCGATCGTCGGCGCAAGCGTCGCCACGAGGCCGATGATCGGGGCGATGAACGGCTGCTTGTCGCGCGGGAAGATGGTGAAGGCGGAAGCGAAAACGGTCGGGATCATGCCGCCGCCGATGAAGCCCTGCAGCGCCCGCCAGAGGATCATCTCCTCGATCGAGTTGGCGTGGGCGCACATGAAGCTCATGAGCGTGAAGCCGCCGGCCGAAATGGTGAAGATGACGCGCGTCGACACCACGCGCGACAGGAAGCCCGACAGCGGGATCATGATCACTTCGGCGACCAGGTAGCTGGTCTGCACCCAGGTGACTTCGTCGGACGACGCGGAGAGCCCGGCCTGGATCTGCGAAAGGGACGCCGAGACGATCTGGATGTCCAGGATCGCCATGAACATCCCGAACACCATGAAGATGAACGCCGCGACCCGCTTGACCGAGAAATCGCGCTGCGCGGGAGCCGCCGGCGCGACGATCAGATCGGTAGCCGGCGACGCCCCGCCTGGCCGTATCGCGGGGGCCGCGCTGGTCACGGCTTCAGGCTTCGGGTCGCGGAGGCTTCGAGCCCCAGCGCGCCAAGCAGCGTCGGCTCGGGCGTCGCGGGATCGCGGGTATGGATCGTCGCGACGACCGAGAGGCCGGACCGCAGCGGGACCTGTTTCAGCACTTCCTCGGGGAACGTGATGCGCACCGCGACCCGCTGGACGACCTTGGTGAAGTTGCCGGTCGCGTTGTCCGGCGGCAGCAGCGAGAACTGCGCGCCGGAGGCCGGGGAAACCGACGACACCACGCCCTCGACCACCTTGCCGTCGAGCGCGTCGACGGCGACATCGACCTTCTGTCCCGGCTTGACGTTCGCGAGCTGCGTTTCCTTGAAGTTGGCGTCGACATAGGAAGCGTCGAGCGGCACGAGCGCCATCAGCCGGGTCCCCGGCTGCACCAGGTTTCCGACCTGAGCCGCCTTGTTGCCGACGGTTCCGTCGAAGGGAGCGACGCACGCGGGTGAAGGAAAGATTGCGCTCCGCCATCGCCTGGGCGGTCACGAGCTCGTTGCGCTGGCGCGCGGCCTCGTCCTTCTGCGCCTTGAGCACGTCGAGATTGGCCTTTGCGCCGTCGAGCGCCGCGGCGGCCGACGCCTGGCTCGCCTTGGCGGCGGCCAAGGCGGCGATGGTGCGGTCGCGGTCGGCGGTCGCCTGCTCGAGACGCTGCTGCGAGCCGTAATTGGTCTGCGCGAGCTTGAACGAGCGGTCATGCTCCAGAGCGGCCCGCTCGACCTCCGCCTCAGCGCTCTTGACCTGCGCCGCCGCTGAATCGACCTGAGCCCCAGCCTGCGCGATGATCGCGCCCTGGGCCTCGATCTGGCGGCCGAAGCGGGCGATGGTCGCGTCCTCGGTGCCGATGCGCGCCCGGGCCGCGTCGACGGCGTTCTGATAGTCGCCATCGTCGATCGCAGCGAGCAGGTCGCCCTTGTGGACGACCTGGTTGTCCACCACCGGAACCGCGGTCAGGTGGCCCATCGCCTTGGCGGCGATGATCGCGGTGTCGGCGCCGACATAGGCGTCGTCGGTCGAGACCAGGAAGCGCCCCGTGACGAAATAGTCGTAAGCCGTTTTGCCGCCGTAGCCGAGCCCGGCGAGGATCAGAACGGGCATGATGAATCGGCGCAGGCCGGATCGCTTGGCCGGAGCAGGCTTAGCCGGCAGGCCGGCCGCTGGTGGATGCGCGAGAGCGCCGGAGGATCCGCCCGCAGGCGAGGGAAGGCCGGCAGGAGACGGGGCCGTCAGTTGCGTAGAAGCGATTTCGGCCGGCGTCTCAGCGCCCGGCCGCGTCACCTGGACGTCATCGGTCATTTGCAAAAGCCTGCGATAACATACTGTTGACCGAACGGTTCGGTCATTTTCCCGTTGACTTAACGGAAACCGACGGCGTAGTGCAACAGAAATCGAACCGAACGGTTCGGTCAGCGGCGATTCGCGAGCGAGAGGTCAGGGTCGGTATGGAATCGGAGGCGCTGGAGCGCGAAGCGGCCGCGGCCAATGACGGCAGCGCCAAACGACGCCAGATCGTGGAGGGCGCGCGCCAGGTGTTCCTGAGCGCCGGCTTCGACGGCGCGAGCATGAACGACATTGCGCGCGCCGCAGGCGTCTCCAAGGGCACGCTCTATGCCTATTTCAACTCCAAGGACGAACTGTTCGAGGCGATCATTCGCGGCGAATTTGCGCAATCCGCCGAGCGCCTTTGCACGTTCCGGCGCGAGGGCGACGCGCGCGACATGCTGAAAGATTTTGGCGTCCGGCTCATCACCCGGATGTCGGAGCCGGGAACGCGCTCGCTTGCCCGCGTCGTCATCGCGGCGGCGGAGAAATTCCCCCACATTGGCCGCGCGTTCTACGAAGCGGGTCCGCTTTACGGCGCGACCCGCCTTGCCGCCGAACTTGAACACCTGCAGAAATCGGGCGCGCTGAAGATCGCCCGATCCTGAGCGCGCCGCCTGGCAGTTCGTCGATCTCTGCCAGAGCTATATCTACAAGCGCCTCGTGTTCGGCGTGGTCGACTCGATCAGCCGCGAGGAGATCGAAGCCTCGGTCGAGGCCGGGGTCGACGTCTTTCTCAAGGCGTATGGCGCTTAGCGCGAGGCGAGCCGCGCGCTTCACTTCGCTTTCTCGTCGACGGCGAGCGGATGGATCATGTCCTCGGGACGGACCCACTTGTCGAATTGCTCGCCCGTGACGAAGCCGAGCGAGAGCGCCGCGTCCTTGAGGCTCGTGTCCTCGCGATGGGCCTTGATCGCGATCTGCGCCGACTTTTCGTAGCCGATATGCGGGTTGAGCGCCGTCACGAGCATGAGCGAATTGTCGAGATGCTCCTTGATGCGCTTCTCGTTCGGCTCGATGCCGGAGGCGCAATTGTCGTTGAACGAGAGGCAGCCCTCGGTCAGAAGCTGCACCGACTTCGAGCACATTGTGCAGGATGACGGGCTTGAACACGTTCAGCTGGAAATGCCCATGCGCCCCGGCCATGCCGACGGACACGTCGTTGCCGAACACCTGCACGGCGACCATCGTCAAGGCTTCGGATTGGGTGGGGTTGATCTTCCCCGGCATGATCGAGGAGCCGGGCTCGTTTTCCGGGATCCTCAATTCGCCGATGCCGGCTCGCGGTCCGCTGACATAGAGGCGGATGTCGTTGGCGATCTTCATGCACGCGCCGGCCAGAGTGCGGAGCGCAGAGCTCATGTTGACCATCGCGTCGTCGGCCGACAAGGCCGCGAATTTGTTGGGCGCCGAGGTGAAGGGCTCGCCCGTCTCCTCGGCCAGAATGCGCGCGACCGTCTCGCCGAAACGCGGGTCTGCGTTGAGGCCGGTGCCGACCGCCGTTCCGCCGATCGCGAGCGGCATCAGGCCTTGGCCGGCGCGCTCGACGCCTGCAATCGCCTGGTCGAGCTGAGCCGCCCAGCCTGAAATCACCTGCCCCAGAGTGAGAGGCGTCGCGTCCTGGAGATGCGTGCGGCCGACCATCACAATATGGGAAAAGGCCTTCTCCTTGGCGTTGAGCGTGTCGCGCAATTGAGAGACCGCCGGCAGCAGCGCCTCCCTGATCCGCATGACCGTCGCGATATGCATGACGGTCGGGAACACGTCGTTCGACGACTGACTGTGATTGACGTCGTCGTTCGGATTGATCGGCTTCTTCGACCCGATCACGCCGCCCGCCATCTGAATGGCCCGGTTGGCGATCACTTCGTTGGCGTTCATGTTGGATTGGGTGCCGGACCCGGTCTGGAACACGACCAGCGGGAATTCGTCGTCGAGCTTGCCGTCGATGACCTCCTGAGAAGCCCTGACGATGAGATCGGTCTTTTCCTTCGACAATTGCTTGAGTTCGAGATTGGCCAGCGCCGCGCATTTCTTCAATAGACCGAAGGCGCGGATGACCGGCCGCCCCCAGCGATGCCGCTCGACCCCGATGACGAAATTGAGGCGCGAGCGCTCGGTCTGCGCGCCCCATAGATGCTCGGCCGGCACCTGCACCTCGCCGAGCGCGTCTTTCTCGGTTCGCCAGTTTTCGTTGTTCGCCGATGCGCCTGTCATCATGTCCGTTCTCCGAAGGAAAGCATTGCGAGGACGAGCCGACAAAAGCAAGGCGCCGCGGCTCTTGCTCCGATCGCGCCCCCTTCTCTATAAGCCAGCGCTTCGCGCCGGTTCCGACACCCCTGGAGGCAGGGCGCGACTGACAAATAAAGGACATCATCATGGCAGCGATCAAGCAACTCGCGGCCGTGGCGCGTAGCGGGACAGGCAAGGGGGCCGCCCGCTCCGTTCGTCGCGAAGGCCGCGTTCCAGCCGTCATCTATGGCGGCGGCACGAAACCCGAGCCGATCTCGGTCGACTACAAGGACGTCAACAAGTTCATCTACGCCGGCCACTTCCTGACCTCGATCTTCGAGCTTGAAATCGAGGGGCGCAAGGAGCGGGTGCTGCCGCGCGACTATCAGCTCGACGTCGTCACCGATCGGCCGGTTCATGTCGATTTTCTGAGGCTTTTGCCCGGATCGCACGTGCGCATCGGCATCCCCGTGCATGTCGCCAATCGCGAAGCTTCGCCCGGCGTGAAAAAGGGCGGCGCGGTCAATCTGGTGCTGCACACGGTCGAGGTCATGGCGCCCGCCGACGACATTCCGGAATCGATCACCATCGACCTCGCGGGCATGGATTTCCACGATTCGGTGCATGTGTCCGCGCTCAAGCTGCCTGAAGGCTGCCGGGCGCTCAGCGGCACGGCTGAAATGACGGTGGTGACGATCGTGCCCCCGACGGTCATGGCCGAAGAGACGCCGGCCGCCGGCGCAGCGGCCGCGCCCGCAGCAGGAGCCGCCGCCGCGCCTGCGGCTGGCGCAGCGCCTGCAGCTGGAGCCGGAAGGGCGCCGCCGCTCCCGCGAAAGGCGCAGCCGCCTGCGAAAGGCGCGGCGCGCCGCGCCGCCGCGGCCAAGCCGGCCGCCAAGAAGTAACGGCCTAGCGCGCCGGTCGAGGCCCCGGCCGCCTAGCCGGCGCGGGCGCTTCGGCGCCGCGCCGCGAGCGGCTCACGCTGATCGATCGGGGACCCCATGCTGGTCATTGCGGGACTCGGCAATCCGGGCGCTCAATACGCGCGCAACCGCCACAACATCGGCTTCATGGCGGTTGACGCCATCGCCGAGCGGGGCCGGTTCGGCCCTTTTCGCGCCCGGCATCAGGGCCTGTTGGCGGACGGCCTGATCGGCGACGAGCGGGTCATGCTGCTCAAGCCGCAGACCTACATGAACGAATCCGGGCGCAGCGTCGGCGAGGCTTTGCGCTATGCGAAGCTCGATCTCGAGCGCGCTCGTCGTCCTCCACGACGAGCTCGATCTCGCGCCGGCCAAGGTGAGGGTCAAGGTCGGCGGCGGCGACGCCGGCCACAATGGCCTGCGCTCGATCACCGCCCATGTCGGCGCCGGCTACAAACGGGTGCGGCTCGGCATCGGCCATCCCGGCGACAAGGCGCTCGTCCACAACTATGTCCTGAACGACTTCGCCAAATCGGAGGCGGGCTGGGTCGAGGCCGTCTGCCGCGCGATCGCCGAGGCCGCGCCGCTCCTGGCCGCCGGCCAGGACGCCAGCTTCCAGAACAAGACCCATCTCGCCATCGAGGCGGCGGGCTTCGGCGAGAAGCCCGGCGCCTGACTGCGACGACCGTCCCCTGAAAGGTCCGCGAGCGATTGGCGCGCGGGCGCGATCTCTGACCGTCAGGGACACGGCCCCGAGCCAATAAACGCAAGTAAACGCTATAAGCGCTAGTAAACGCTAGTGAAAATGCTGACGTTTACTAGGTTTATTTTTTGGGAATTAACCTTTTCAATGGGTTACGGCCATTTGGAGTAAAAAAATCTGCTCTCATCCCGGTGTCGCTTGGCGCGCGTTCGCCTCGCCCTTAAAATCGGGTCAACTTACAAGATCCGCTCCCTCCAAGTCGTCTCGGCGAGAGCGTTGATCTTGTCCATGAGCCATGCCTTTTCTCTTCGCCGCCAGGCGGCTCTGTCATCGGAATCAGGAAGAATACTGCAGACTAAGCTATAAAGAAAATGTTTGATAAAATAGAAATAACCCCAAAAAGCCGAGCTTTTGGCGGTCGCGGTCATTGTTCGGGAGCGCCCCCGTGCGCATGCCTGCGAAGGCAAGGCTGTAATCCGGCCAAACAAGCGATGGAGCCGCTGGTCTCAAAGCCCCTAGGGTCGATCTGACCCGTTTTCATCGAAGCCGGTTCGACTCAGAGGCGAGTTATCGGCCAGATCCGTCAGTGCTTTCTGTTTGCGCGGAGCGCACGGGCGCGTCGGAGAATGCTTTCTCGCAAGGAATTGTAAAGCGGCGGATCAGACAGGAGCGTCGGGATCAACATGGCCGCGAAGCAGGCCCCAGCATCGGCAGGAGCATTGTGACATTCGCCGTCATCTCGGTGACGAGCACGATGCCGGTCAGCGGCGCCCGCACCACGCCCGTGAAGAAGGCGGCCATGCCGACGACGGCGAACCCCTCGGGCTGGATGTCGAGATCGGGAAATGCGAGACGAGAAAGCAATCCAAAGAACAGGCCCAGTTGCGCCCCGAGCACGAGCAGAGGCGCAAACAGCCCGCCTGGCGTCATCGCGGCATAGGACACAGCGCCAAGCCCGAGCCTCAGCAGGAAAATAAGGGGAAGTATGGCAAGCGTCCCGACCCCGGCCAGAGTGGCCTGCGTGATCGTATCGCCGCCGCCGACCAGATCAGGCCAGCACCAGGCCAGCGCTCCGATCGCCGCGCCGATCAGCGCGGCGCGCAGTTCGACGGGAACTCGGCCCAGCCAAGCCGCCGCAGCCAGCGTTGCGAGCAGCGAGCGATTGTAGACGATCGCCATGAGGCCCGCGAACGCGCCGAGGACGAAGTAGAAGGGGCCGGGTCTCGGCCACGCCATAGTTCAACGCTTCGACATGAAAGTCGGGCGCATTCCCGAGCAGCATGCGCGACACCGCGATTGCGGTCGCCGAGGCGCCGAGCGCCGCGATCGCGATGCGCGGCTCGAAGCGACGGTCCAGCTCTTCCAGGACGAAGATGGCGCCTGCGATCGGCGCGTTGAACGCGGTAGCAAGCCCCGCGCCCGCACCGGCCGCCAGAAGCACTCGGCAGTCGGGCCAGCCGCGGCGAAACACTTTCCCGATCAGGTGGGCCATGGTCGCCCCCATCTGAACGCTCGGGCCCTCGCGACCGAGCGCCAGCCCCGCCCCGATCGCCAGCACGCCGCCCACGAACTTCACGGGAATGATGCGAAAAGGCGCCTCCGGCAGTTCCCCGTTCAGCACCGCCTCGACGTGAGGGATGCCGCTCCCCGATGCGTAAGGCGAGAGGCGCCGAACCAGAGAGGCCGCGACGAGCGTCGCAGCCGCACAAGCGGCGACCACGATCGCCAAGCCTTCGAGTTGTTGGCCGTGCGCCCAGTCGATCAAAGCGTCGCGCAGCCGATCCGCCTGATCGAGGGCGAGCCGGAAGATCGCCCCCACAAATCCCGCCGCCGCGCCCACGATCAGCGCCAGAAGGGCGAGCACGAGAAGATTGCCGGAGCCGTCGGCGGCGCCGGCGGGGACATTCTGTCTGCAACTTATTGGTTTGCCGATATTCAGGCGCCCCGCTCCAAACGGCGGCGATCAAAACGGGCGCCGCCGCGCGCGTACGCCTCGTTCGCGAGGTATAGGCGGCAGGCGACCGAGATTCAATTTGAAATCGGCGTCGGCCTGACGCCGATTGGCGCCCCGATTGCACGGGTCGATGAGCCTGCATAGCCTCGAAGACGACAAGGGCGGTACGCCATATCGGGCTGGTTGCCTCGATTGGCGCGTTCGAGAACCTTGATTTCTGGAGAACGCCTGTCGGTCGGACTTTCTCCATCAGGCTAAACGGCTTTCGGATCGCGCGGCAGGGTGTAAGAGCGCAAACATCGCCGAGTTCAGCAAGCGGCTCCCGGCGTTGCGTTGGCACGTTGCATCTCACGATAGGTCGAACCGACCCCTTGGGGATGCAGCCGCTCCGCGTAACACGACGCCTTGCGAGCGCCGCAACTGCTTCGACTGCAGTCGGCAGTCACACCAAATCCTTGCGTGATGAGCAGAGCAGGCTTTGTCGCCCAACGATACGATCAAGCCGATTTGGCCTACTGGTATCGCCGGGTGTCTTTCTCCTGGCCGGTCCCTTTATTCTCTCCAATCCTTTGACGCAGCCGCTCCTCTCGACTGTCGACACGATATTGAGCGTAGCCATTTGCTTCCGGGGCGGCTGCGCTGGGCGGCTTGTGGCCGTGGGCGGCATTTTCTCCAATACGATCTACTGGACATTCGGCTTTTTGCGCATGAGCACAACGGGACTGGTGGCGCAAGCGCATGGCGCAGAGCAGCATGACCAGTTGCGGTTGCATTTCTTACGCGCGCTGACTTACAGCGGTCGACAATAGGGGTCCCTGATCCTGGTGGCGCAGGGGCCGCTGATCGCCGCCGCGATAAAGCTTCTGGGGGCCAGTGACGCCGTTGCCGCGAATGCGCGTCTCTTCATCGATATCTCGCATCTGGTCCGCTCCCGCGGCGCTGACGAACTTCGTCATTCTTGGCTATCTGCTGGGCCGGCAGCAGGCGCGCACCGCGCTGGCGTTGCAGGCGGCGATCAACGCCATCAATGTATGTATGGCGTTGTTCCTGGTGTTGCGGCTGCACTGGGCTGTGGCGGGGATTGCCACAGCGACGGCGAACGGCGGAATGGATAGGCTGCCTCTTGGGATTGGTGTTTGGCGCGCCATGCGGCGCTGCATTTCCCGTACATAGCATCCCCTGAATTGGGGGCGCATATGCTGCACGGGCCCGGCCTGCGCCGCCTTTTCGCATGAAACCGTGATCTTTTATCTGCGCACGCTGAGCCTGGTTGCGGCCTATGCGTGGTTCACGCGGGCTGGAGCACGCGAAGGCGACGTCGTTCTAGCCGCCAACGCCGTCTTGATGAACATGAAATTACATCAGCAGCATATGGGCTGGATGGATTTGCCAACGCCACCGAGGCGCTGGTCGGCGAGTCCGTCGGGGGGCGTCGCCTCGGCGACTACCGCGCGGTGCTGAAAGCGTCGGCGGTGTGGGCGTTTTTGGTCGCCGGGGCGGGATCGCTGGTGTACCTGGTCGCAGGCCCCTGGCTGGTGGGACTGTTCACCATACGTAGAAGCGGTGCGCGCGTTGGCGATGCGCTATCTGCCTTGGGCCGTTTTGCTGCCCCTCGTCTCGGTGGCGGGGTTTCAACTGGACGGCGTCTTTATCGGCGCGACGCGTGTGCGCGAACTGCGCGACAGCATGTTGATCTCGTTTTTGGTGTTTCTGGGCCTCGCCATTGGGCTGGAACGGTTCTTCGGCAACAGCGGGCTGTGGTGCGCCTTCTTGATCTTCATGGCCACGCGCGGCGTAACGCTCGGACTGCGTCTGCCGCAGATCGAGCGCACTCTGACGTGGGCCGCCTCCAGTTTCCTGAGCCGCGCGGCCTGGACGGAAATCCTGTCTCAGTCGCCATATGAAGCTGTTCCCGAAACTGGCGCGGTCCCTGCATTGGCGCTTTTCCGCGCCCTTGTTCTAGAACGCCCGTAGGGCGGTCTTCCTTCAAGCGATTGTTGGTTCATGAGCGGCGTCAACGACATTCGATCGAACTTCCTCCAGTTCTTCGCCAAGAACGGGCATAACGTCGTGCCGTCGAGCTCGCTCGTGCCGCGCAACGACCCGACGCTGATGTTCACCAACGCCGGCATGGTGCAGTTCAAGAACGTCTTCACCGGCGTCGAGAAGCGTCCCTACAACCGGGCGACGACCTCGCAAAAATGCGTGCGCGCCGGCGGCAAGCACAACGATCTCGACAATGTCGGCTATACGGCGCGCCACCACACGTTCTTCGAGATGCTGGGCAACTTTTCGTTCGGCGACTATTTCAAGGACTACGCGATCGAATTCGCCTGGGGCCTGCTGACGCGCGACCTGGGGCTGCCCGCGGAAAAGCTCACCATCACCGTCTATTACGACGATGACGAAGCCTTCAATCTGTGGCGGAAAATCTCCGGGCTCCCCGAGGAGCGGATCATCCGCATCGCGACAAGCGACAATTTCTGGGCGATGGGCGACACCGGCCCCTGCGGCCCGTGTTCGGAGATTTTCTACGATCATGGCGACCATATTCCCGGGCGGTCCGCCCGGCTCGCCGGACGCGGACGGCGACCGCTTCATCGAGATCTGGAATCTCGTCTTCATGCAGTTCGAGACGCTGCCGGGCGGCGAGCGGGTCAATCTGCCGCGCCCGTCGATCGACACCGGCATGGGCCTCGAGCGCATCGCCGCCGTCCTGCAGGGCGTGCACGACAATTACGACATCGATCTTTTCCGCGCGCTCATCCGCGCCAGCGCCGACCTGACCGGCGTCGATCCCGACGGGCCGCAGCGCGCCTCGCACCGGGTGATCGCCGACCATCTGCGCGCCTCCGCCTTCCTGGTCGCGGACGGCGTGCTGCCGTCGAACGAGGGGCGCGGCTATGTGCTCCGCCGCATCATGCGCCGCGCCATGCGCCACGCGCAGATTGCTGGGCGCGCGCGATCCCCTGATGTGGCGGCTCGTGCCCGCGTTGACGCGCGAGATGGGCCAGGCCTATCCCGAGCTGATCCGCGCCAAGTCGCTCATCTCCGAGACGCTTAAGCTCGAAGAGACGCGCTTTCGCTCGACGCTCGTGCGGGGCCTCGCCATTCTCGAGGACGAGACGCGCACGCTTGGGGGAAGGCGGCGTGCTCAACGGCGAGACGGCGT
>CAVQVS010000012.1:0-180979 GCA_963717215.1 uncultured Alphaproteobacteria bacterium | reverse complement strand
GGATCCCATGCCTTCCACCGCAAAGACGAGCGCGCTCACTGCCGCAGAGCGGTTGGCCTGCCCTGTTTCGCGGGCGGCCCGAGGGATTGGCGGCCCGCGCCGCAGTCGTCGAACGGGCCAGGACCTGGAGCCAGCGCCGAGTGCACACGCGAAAGCGGATCGCGTTCCTCGTCCTTCGAGAGCGGAAATTGAGCGCAGCGGCGCCCGTATCCGGTTTACGCGCGTTGTCGAAATATCCATCGCTTGCGGAAGCGACCGCGGGTATCGGTGCGCGTCTCAAGGCAATCTCCGTAAGCTCGTAGATGAGGGGCGCGGGAGATGGCCTGGATCCGGGACGAGCCCGACACCAAATCGCTCGGTGTTGAACACATTGAGCGCCAATTTTGGGGTAGGACTTCAGCGAAACTCGCGCGCGATGAGCGAAAGGAAAGAGCTTTATGCCCCGTTCAACGGCGCCGGGATCTGGCGCCGACCCGATAATCTGGCTGGGCCTGGCCGCCGCCACGCTCTTTTTCGTGGCGACCGGCGCAGTCGCCTATGTCAATTTCCAAACCCTGAAAGCGGATAGCGCTCTCGTCGTCCGCAGCGGCGACACCATGACCGCACTCGAGGACGTCCTTTCCACGATAAAGGACGCTGAAACCGGACAACGCGGCTACCTGCTGACCGATCGAGAGATCTACCTCGCTCCGTACAACGCGGCGACGCAACAAATTGGGCCGCGGCTGGAGGCGCTGCAGCGCCTGACGATCGACAATCCGACGCAGCAGGCGCGCCTCGCAACGCTGAAACAACACGCGGCCGCCAAGCTCGACGAGCTCAAACACACGATCGATCTGCGCCGGACCCAGGGACAAGCCGAGGCGATCGCGGAGGTGCAGACCGATCGCGGCAAGCAGGATATGGATGCGATCCGCGACGCGGTCTCGGCGATGGAGCACGAGGAGATTGATCTGCGAGCCAAGCGACTCGCGGAAATGGCCGACGCCTATTGGAGGTCGATTCTCACGGGCGTTATTTCCAGCCTCCTCGGGCTTGGGCTCACCGGGGTCGTGGGCTTCCTGATCCTCCGCTCGGAGGCCGCCCGGCGCCGCGAGGATTGGCTTCAGAATGGCCGCGTCGGGCTGTCGAAGGCGATGCTCGGCGACCAGCCGATCGACCAGCTCGGCGACAACATTCTGGGCTACCTGTGCCGGTATCTCGACGCTCATGCCGGCGCTGCTTTTTCCAGAGACCGAAATGGTCCCTATCGCCGGATGTCGACCTATGGCGTCCCCGCCGATGCAAAGGTTCTGGATCAGTTTTCCAGCGGCGAGGGGCTCCTTGGGCAGGCGGCAGTCGATGGTCGATCCATCCTCGTCCGCGACGTCCCCGATGGCTACCTCGCCTTTGGTTCGGCGTTTGGGGAAGGCAAGCCCAAGCACCTGGTTGTTGCCCCGGCGATCGTGGACGGGTCGACGAATGCGGTGCTGGAGTTCGGATTCGTCCATCCGATCAAGGAAGACGCGCTCTCCCTTCTGGAACAGATGTCGGAGGGAATTGGGATTGCCGTTCGCTCCGCCAACTATCGTTCCGAGCTTCAAAGTTTTCTTGAAGAGACGCAGCGCCAAGCCGAAGAGCTTCAGGCGCAGGGAGAAGAGCTGAGGGTATCGAACGAGGAGCTTGAGGAGCAGGGTCGAGCGCTGAAGGAATCGCAATCTCGCCTCGAACTTCAGCAAGCCGAACTCGAGCAGACCAATTCCCAGCTCGAGGAACAGGCACAGCAGCTCGAACACCAGCGGGACGATCTGGAGCGCGCAAACGACATGGTGCGGCTCAGGGCTCAGGAACTCGAGCGGGCAAGCCAGTATAAATCAGATTTCCTGGCGAACATGTCGCACGAACTCCGGACGCCTCTGAACTCGCTCCTGATCCTCGCAAAGCTCCTCGCCGACAATGACACCGGACGGCTGAGCGAAGAACAGGTGCGTTACGCCCAGACGATTCAATCGTCCGGCAACGATCTGCTCACGCTCATCAATGACATCCTCGACCTCTCGAAGATCGAGGCGGGCCACATGGAGATCAAGCCTGAGCCGCTTGCTCTTGCTCGCCTGACCAAGGATCTCACGAACCTTTTCACGCCCGTCGCCGAGAAGAAAAATCTCGAGTTCCGGATCGAAGTGGCGCCGGAATGCCCAGCTTTCATCGAGACGGACGGCCAAAGGCTCGAGCAGATCCTGCGGAACCTTTTGTCGAACGCATTCAAGTTCACTGAACAGGGCCGAGTTGAGTTGAGAGTCCGCGCGCGCCCCCGAGGGCCAGATTGCGCTTTCGGTCGCCGACACCGGCATCGGCATCTCCCAGGACAAACAGAACGCGGTGTTCGAACCTTTCCGGCAGGCGGACGGAACCATCAGCCGCAAATATGGCGGCACCGGCCTCGGCCTGTCGATCTGTCGGGAGCTTGTGCGTCTGCTTGGCGGAACGCTGGCGCTGAGAAGCGTGGAGGGTCAGGGCAGCACGTTCACGGTCCTCATTCCCGAAGCCTTTAGCGCCGCGAACGTGCAGCCGCGAGCGGAGACGCCTCAAGCCGCCCCTGCCCCGCTCGCGGTCGAGGCGCCGCAGCCGATCGCGGCGCCAGCCGCGACTCGAAGGCCGGATCGACAGCTCGAAGACGATCGCCAGCGGCTGACGGGTCAACGGCGCGTCCTTTTGATCATCGAGGACGACCAGAGTTTCGCCCGCATCCTTCGCGATCTCTCACACGAGATGGAATTCGAATGTCTCGTCGCCGGCAGCGCGACCGAGGCGCTCACGCTCGCCAAGGAATTCGTTCCGAGCGCGGTCGTGTTGGACGTTGGTTTGCCGGACCATTCCGGCCTTTGGGTGCTCGATCAGCTGAAGCGCGACGTTCGCACCCGTCATATTCCGGTTCATGTGGTTTCGGCCACCGACAACGCGCAAACGGCTCTCTCGCTCGGCGCTATCGGTTATCTGGTGAAGCCGGTGAAACGTGAAGACCTGGCTGAAGTTCTCAAGAAGCTCGAGACGAAGCTCGCGCAGCGGATGCGCAGAGTTCTGATCGTCGAGGATGATCCGGTCCAGCGCGACGCGGTGCAACGCCTGTTGGGCTCGTATGAGGTCGAGACGGTAGCGGCCGCCACGGCGGCAGAGTGCCTCCTTCTTCTCAAGAACCAAACTTTTGACTGCATGGTCCTCGACCTCTCCCTTCCGGACGCGTCCGGATATTCGCTTCTCGAAACCTTGAGCCAGGAAGGCGCCTATTCCTTCCCGCCCGTCATCGTCTACACGGGCCGCGATCTTTCCGGCGCAGGAAGAGCAAAGACTGCGCCGCTACTCGAAATCGATCATTATCAAGGGCGCGAAATCACCCGAGCGGCTTCTCGATGAGGTGAGCCTCTTTCTTCATCAGGTCATTTCCGACCTTCCGGACGAACAGCAGAGAATGATTCGCCAGGCGCGCAACCGCGAGGCGTTGCTGGAAGGACGACGAATCCTGGTGGTCGAGGACGATGTGCGGAACGTTTATTCGCTGACAAGCATTCTCGAACCGCGCGGCGCTCACGTTCAGATCGCACGAAATGGCCGTGAGGCGATCGAGGCGATTGATAAATCCTTCAAGGAGGGCAGCGCGATCGACCTCGTTCTGATGGACGTCATGATGCCGGTGATGGACGGGCTGATGGCGACCGAAAAGATCCGGCAGAACCCCGAATGGAAAAAGCTGCCGATCATCATGTTGACAGCAAAAGCCATGCCCGACGATCAGGAGCGATGCCTCTCCGCCGGCGCCAACGATTATATGGCGAAGCCCCTCGACGTCGAGAAGCTGCTGTCGCTCGTCCGCGTGTGGATGCCCAACAACTAATCGGACCGCGCGGTGGATAAGACCGAGGAGATTGAGATTCGGTTGCTGCTGGAAGCTTTGTTCCAGAAGTACCATTTCGACTTTCGTGGTTACGCGATGGCTTCGCTGAAGCGGCGTCTGAAGCGGGCGCGCGGCGACCTGGGCTTTGCGACCACATCCGCCATGCAGGACCGGTTGCTGCACGATTCGACGATGTTGCCGAGGCTCCTCGGATACCTGACGGTTCAGGTCAGCGAGATGTTTCGCGATCCCGCCTATTTCCGGACGATTCGGGAGAGGGTCGTTCCCCATCTTCGCACCTATCCTTCGCTGAAGGTCTGGATCGCCGGCTGCAGCGCGGGCGAAGAGCTCTATTCGTTCGTCATCCTGTTCCGCGAAGAGGGTCTTGAAGACCGGACATTGTTCTATGCGACCGACGTCAACCAAGACGCCCTGACGAAGGCCGAGACGGGCGTCTACGACCTCGATCGCATCAAATTGTTCACGGAGAACCACCGCCAGTCAGGCGGAAAGTCGTCTCTGTCAGACTATTACACGGCAGCCTATGGCCGCGCTTCCTTCAATAGGAGCCTTCGCCAGCGCGTTGTCTTTTCCGATCACAGCCTGGTGACCGACGCTTCATTCGGCGAGATGCATCTCATATCGTGCAGAAACGTGCTGATCTATTTCGATAAGGCGTTGCAAAACCGTGCGGTTGGGCTGTTCAAGGATTTGCTGGCGCGCAGAGCGTTTCTCGGAATTGGCGCGAAAGAGAGCCTTCGTTTCACGGAACATGCGAACGCGTTCGCCGAGTTCGCAAAAGATGAGCGAATTTACCAGAAGCGGAGCGGCTCGTGAGCGGACTTGCTCCGGAGGCGATCGTGATCGGGGCGTCGGCGGGGGCGCTGGAGGCGCTGTCGAACCTCCTCCCCGCCCTGCCCTCGGACTTTCGCTTACCGATTCTGGTCGTCGTACACCTGCCCGCGGACAAGACAAGCGTGTTCGCGGAGCTTATCCGCGCACGTTGCAGGATCGGAGTGCGCGAGGCGGAGGACAAGGAGCCCATCGAACCTGGGGTCGCCTACTTCGCTCCGCCGGACTATCATCTCCTGGTCGAACAGGATAAGCGCCTGTCTTTGTCGGACGACGAGCCGGTTCTGTTCTCGCGTCCCTCGATCGACGTTCTGTTTGAGAGCGCGGCCGACGCCTATGGCGACGGTCTGATCGGGGTGGTGCTTACTGGAGCCAATAGCGATGGCGCAAATGGCCTTAGAGCTGTGGTCGACGCAGGCGGCGTAGCTGTCGTACAGGAGCCTGGCGGCGCCTATGCGTCCGCGATGCCGCGGGCTGCGATCGCCGCGTGCCCCGATGCTCGCGTCCTGCCGGTGAATGAGATTGCCGCGTATCTGCGGGAGGCTGGAGCGTGATGACGTCCGAGATCGGACCTGTCTATTTTCTTCTCGTCGACGATCTCGAGGAAAATCTGCTGTCGCTGGAAGGCCTCCTGCGTCGTGATGGACTCGTGCTGCTCAAGGCGCGCTCCGGCCCGCAAGCGTTGGAGCTGCTCCTGCAATACGACGTTGCGCTCGCCATACTCGACGTGCAGATGCCCGAGATGGACGGCTACGAGCTCGCCGAACTCATGCGGGGAACCGAGCGCACGCGCCGGGCGCCGATCATTTTTCTCACCGCCGGAGCCGCCGATCGCCAACGCAGATTCCGCGGATACGAGGCCGGCGCCGTGGACTTCCTGAACAAGCCGATCGAGCCTGACATCCTGCGCAGCAAAGCCAGTGTGTTCTTTGAGCTCTACCAGCAGCGTAACCAGATCGCCGCCCAACGCGACGAGCTCAAGTCCTATGCCGCAGCCCTCACGGAGGCGGACAGGCGCAAGGATGAGTTTCTGGCCACGCTCGCGCACGAGTTGCGCAATCCGCTGGCGCCGATCCGCAACGGGCTCGACATCCTGCGGACATCGCCCTCAGCGCCGAACGCCGAAGAGATCCGCGACGTCATGGACCGCCAGCTCTCGCATCTTGTGCGGTTGGTCGACGATCTCCTCGATGTGTCGAGAGTGAGCCAGGGCAAGATCGATCTTCGCAAAGCCCGTGTCGCCTTGAGCGACATCATTAAGTCCGCCGTTGACGCGAGCAATCCGCTGATCGTCGCGGGTCGGCACGCGCTCAAGCTCGATATGCCCGATGATCCGATCTGGCTGGACGCCGACCTGATGCGACTGTCTCAGGTCGTGAGCAATCTTCTCAACAACGCGGCGAAATACACCCCTGAGGGCGGCGCAATCCTTCTTTCAACGCGGCGGGAAGGCGCCGAGGCCGTCGTGACTGTGGCCGACAATGGCGTCGGCATTCCTTCCGATATGCTTCCGCGGGTTTTCGATCTCTTCACCCAGGTTCGCGATAATTTGGATCGCTCACGTGGCGGTCTCGGAATCGGCCTCGCCCTCGTGAAACAGCTTGTGGAGATGCATGGCGGATCCATCACGGCGGAAAGCGCCGGCCCGGGCCAGGGCAGCGCCTTCCGGCTGCGTCTGCCCGTGATGGAGGTTGCGCCAGCGTCATCGGATGGGAGTGAACCCGATTCCCCTCTGGCGTCACGGAATGGGGCGCTGAAGGTCCTGATCGTGGACGACAATGTCGATGTCGCGCAGACCATGGGCTGGATGCTGGAGACCATCGGTCACGACTATCGGATGGTCCACGAAGGCAAGCTCGCCGTTCAGACGGCGCAGGACTACCGGCCCGACGCAATCCTGCTCGACATCGGGATGCCCGGAATGGACGGGTATGCGGTCTGCCGCGCTTTGCGTGAGCAGCCGCTCTTCGACGATACGGTGATCATCGCGCAGACCGGATGGGGCCAAACCCAGGCTCGCGCGGCTCCCGGCGAGTCAGGGTTCGATCACCATCTGGTGAAGCCGGTGACGATGGACCGGCTGGAAGAATTGCTTGCCGATATCGCTTCGGCGCGGGGAAAGAGTCCTGTCGCCAACTGAAGTGGACGAGGGCGATGCGCCTGTCCCCGGTCCGACTGATGCTGAGCGAAGGCAGCGCTCTTTGACGGCGGGGCGGCGAGCCGGTCAGCGAGCTCAGAGCGCCCCCTGCCCCTTTGAAAGCTGGCCGTTCAGAATTAGAGTTTTCTGCGCTATTCGAGGCGGCGCGGCTCTTGCCCCCGCGCGAGGTCCGACGAGCGGCGCGCCGGGCGCTGCGAGCCACATCTCAGGAGCCCTGACATGACTGATGTCACGCCAATGTCGTCGGCGCCGCTGGGGCCGGGAGGGCATTGGCGCAACTGGGTTGGCAACCAATCCTTCATCGCGCGGCACAAGGAGGAGCCGGGTTCGGAAGACGAATTGGCGGCGCTCGTGCGTGAGGCCTCGCGGCGGGAACTTCCCGTTCGCGTCGCCGGTTCCGGCCATTCTTTCACACCCGTAGTCGCGACGAGCGGTCTGCTGCTCAGCTTGAAGAATCTTCAGGGCCTCGTCAGCGCCGACCTCGGTCGGAAGCGCGTCGTCGTGCGCGCGGGCACGAGAATCGGAGATATTGGCCGCGCGCTCAAAGAGATCGGTTTGTCGCTCGCCAACCAGGGCGATATCGACACGCAGGCGATCGCCGGCGCCCTGTCGACCGGCACCCATGGCACGGGGATCACGCTCGGATGCCTTTCGACCCAGGCGGTGGGCATGCGGCTTGTTCAGGCGGACGGGTCGGTGCTCGACCTCGACGTCGATCGGGATCCCGAGACGATGGCCGCGGCCCAGGTCTCCATCGGCATGCTTGGGGTGATTTCGACGGTCACGTTGCAGGCGATCGCCGCGTACAACCTCAAGGAGACGCTGTGGCGCGAGGATTTCGAGTCCTGCATGGAAAGGCACGATGAGTTGGCGATGAACAACCGCCATTTCAGTTTCTTCTGGTGCCCGGTCGCCGAGTCTCGACACCTCTACTGCCTGCCCGACGTCGCCGCTGTCTCAAAGGTCAAGCGCGAGCACGACGTTTGCGAGATGAAGGTGATGAACGTCACCGACGAACCCCCGCGTTCGAATGAGGAGACATTCGAGCGCGTCGCCTACAGCTCGGAAATCTACCCGATTGAATACATCCCGAACTTCCACGAACTCGAATATGCGATCCCGGTCGAGAACGGCAAGGAGGCCTTGCGGCGAATCCGAGAGCTGATGCTGACCAAGCATACGAACTGCATCTATCCGGTGGAATATCGTTTCGTCGCTGGCGACTTCGGCATGCTGAGTCCCTATTACGAGCGCGCCAGCGTGACGATCTCGGTCTCTGGCGGACCGGGCGTCGACTATTGGAGCTATCTGCTCGATGTCGACGCGATCCTGAGGCAGTACGGCGCGCGGCCGCACTGGGGCAAACTGCATTTCAATCGCGCGGAAGACATGGCCACGCTCTATCCGCGCTTCCCTGACTTCCAAGCCATCCGCCGCAAAATGGACCCGTCAGGCCGCTTCCTGAACGATCATTTGAGGAATCTGTTCGCGTGACGAGTGCCGCGCCAATTCACCGCCGCGCTGAATATCAATAGGCGCGCTCAGACGACGCCCCTCGGCACAAACCGGCTGTCGTCGGCGATCGTAATGATTGAAGAAAATGGTCGGAGTGGCGGGATTCGAACCCACGACCCCTAGTCCCCCAGACTAGTGCGCTAACCGGGCTGCGCTACACTCCGACGGCGCTCCTTATAGGGACGGTCGCGACGCTGCGCAATCCGGCCCTTCGCCGCAAATGCCTCACGCCGCCGGCGTGGTGGCTTGCGCAAGGATCCGTTGCGCTTCCGCAATTTCGGCCAGCGCTTCGCGCAGCGCCGCGCGCTCGTCCTCCGCGATCCTGGGACGGCCTTCTGCCGCGCGAGGGTCTTCCGGCGCCCAGGAGGCGGAAGGCTCGGGGGCGCGGGCGGGTTCCACCGACGGTCCAACGGGCGATAGAGCGACCGACGATAGCGCCTGAACGCCCTGCTCCTTGAACAACTTCTGGACGCCCTTGATCGTGTAGCCTTCGTCGTACAGCAGACGCTTGATGGTCCTCAGCCGCTCGATGTCGTCAGGACGATAATAACGTCGCCCGCCGGCTCGCTTGAGTGGCCGGATCTGGGGAAAGCGCGTCTCCCAGAACCGCAGCACATGCTGTGGCAGATCCAGCGAGTCGGCGACTTCGCGGATCGTTCGATAGGCGTCCGGGCTCTTCTCCATTGGCGCCCCCGCTGGCGCCGGCGTGAGAATCAGGGCGCCTTCGTTTAACGATGACGGACTATCGGTCGATCGGGGCCGAAACGCCAGGGGCCCGCTTGCGGAAGAAGCCGCTCTACCCTTTTTCCGGTTCGTCGCGCCCGTTGATCTTCGCCTTCAACACATTGGACGGCTTGAACACCATCACCCTGCGAGGAAGGATCGGCACCTCGACCCCTGTCTTGGGATTGCGTCCCACGCGCTCGCCCTTGGACCGAACGACGAAGGAGCCAAAGCCGGATAGCTTGACCGTTTCGCCGCGTGCAGCCGCATCGCAGATCTCGTCCAGAACCGACTGGACCAGCTCCGCCAACTCCGTCCGCGACAGTCCGATCTTTTGATAAACGATTTCCGACAAATCGGCGCGAGTCACGGTTCTTCCAGATTCGCGGCCAACCCTAGCGTTCGCCATATCGAGCCCCACTCAATTTCCCCCTACAGCGCAATGTCAGCCCCTTGACCGCGCAGGCCCCCCAAAACGCACGCCAGCGAATATGCCCGAGTTGTATCGGATGCCTCTTTTCAGCCCCGGCGATCCCGAGGGGTCGAGCCTATAATCTGTGGAATGGAAAATCTACGCCTGTCGCACAGCCGCAGCCTGCGCTGGCGTGCCCCGGCCCCCGTCGTCTTGCGTCCTCCCGCACCCATGCCCCATAGGCAAGCCTAGCAAATGATGCAAGGAGTGTCGATTGAGCGCCTCGAAGCAGGATGGACCGGCTCGGATTGCGCTGGTGACCGGGGCCTCTCGCGGCATTGGCCGCGCGGCCGCTCTGGCCTTGGCCAAGTCGGGCGCACATGTCGTGGCGCTGGCCCGCACCCAGGGCGGCCTTGAGGAACTGGACGACGAGATTCGAGCGCTCCGACCTGAAGAACCGGAGGCGACGACCCTGGTTCCGATGGATTTGCGCGACTTTGCCGCCATCGATCGGCTGGGAGAAGCTCTCAATCGCCGGTGGGGCCGACTTGACGCCTTCGTCGGCAATGCTGGCGTGCTGGGTCTGTTGACCCCCTTGCATCAACTCGATCCGAAAACTTGGGACGACGTGATGGCGGTCAACGTAACCGCCAACTGGCGCCTTATTCGGTCGCTCGATCCGCTACTGCGCCTGTCCAACGCGGGCCGCGTCGCGTTCATCACCTCCGGCGCTGCGAGCCGTGCGGATCTGCGCGCCTACTGGGGTCCTTACGCCGTCTCAAAGGCCGCACTCGACGCCCTCGCCCGAACCTACGCCGCCGAAACCCTCAACACGTCGAACGTTCGCGTGACGCTGATCAATCCGGGACCGCTGCGCACGCGTATGCGTGCGACGGCGATGCCTGGCGAAGACCCGTCAACGCTGCGCGCGCCCGAAGACCTCGCGCCGAAGATCGTCGAGATCTGTTCTCCCGAGTGGACCGAGACCGGCAAGCTTTATGATTTTCCCTCGGATCGCATTCTAAGCTTTAAAGCTCCTGGCTAGGCGAGACCGTCCGCTCCCGACCCTGCGCCGTCAGGACGTCCGTATCCGGGGGTCTCGCGACCTCATTTCCGGCGCCGCCCCTGATCTTTCGCGCAATTCAGGGGACGTGGCGTCAGCGCGTCGGCAATCGTGAAATGTGTACGCCGTTTCGTCAGGAACCCCCATCGAGCGCGCGAGTTTTCTCCGCAAGTTTCCAACGGAGGAATTGCTCATGGCACGCGAGCCCGAGAAATCAGCACGGGAAACAAGCAAGGCGAAAATCGAAGCGACAGCCGACTCGAAAAACACCGGGAAAGAGGAGAACACGGCCACAAAATCCGCGGCGGAAATGCTGAAGGAGGAACATCAGCAGCTGCACGCCATACTTGCGAAGCGTTCGGACGCCAACGCGGACCGCGGTGCGATTGTGAAGGAATTCGCTCAAGCATGGCTGCCGCATGTCGCCATTGAGCAGGAGATCCTCACGCCCGCGTTGAAGGGCGCGGGCGCCGACGATGACAAAGCTGCCGCGGTCGCGATTCACAAGGACATAATCAATTGGCTCCTCGCAGACCTTTTGCGCGGCGACATCCGTGAATTCGGCCAAGCGAAGCTTGAGATGCTCGCTAAGCAATTCGAGGCGCATACGGAAGGTTCGGATGCTGAAGATCATGAAATGTTCGCCGTGGTGTCATCGGCCGAAACATCAAATTCCGGGCTGAACGCGCAGATGAGAGAGCGCCACGAGCGCCTCAAACGCCGCTTCGCCAATATCGACGACAACATCGGAGAGGCAATCGCCATGCTGGCGCCGCGGCGTCTCTCTGTACCCTCAAGCAGCCAGCGAAATCGAAAGGAGCCTGAAATGAGCCGATATTCCAACGATCGCGATCGAGATGAGCACGGTCGATTCCTGTCCGACGACGACGACCGCGGATATTCTCGCAGCGTTTCTGACCGCGACCAGCATGGCCGCTTTGGGAAAGAAGGCGGCAGTCGCCGCTCAATGGGCCGCGAACGGGATGACGAAGGCCGCTTTACCAGCGACTTCGGCTATTCGCGTAGCCGCTTCCAGGCTGACGATCAGCACTATGGCCGTGGGTCGATGGGCCACGACCGCGACGACCAAGGCCGCTTCACGAGCGACGACGGCTCCTCCGGTCGCCGCTTCCAGGGTGACGACCAGCACTATGGGCCCCGATCGCTCGGCTCCATGGGGCGCGACCGTGACGACCAAGGTCGCTTCATGAGCGAGGGCGACTGGCGTTCGCGCGGCCGTTATGACGATGACGCCCCCAACAGCAGGCGGTCGATGGGAGAGGACCGCGACAACAGCGGCCGCTATGAGCGGCGCGGGGGCTCGTTTGAAGGTCGCGAGAATAGCGGCTGGTACGGCGACTCCCAGGGCCATTCTGAAGTCTCGCGCCGAGGTTGGAACGGTCCACGCCATGGCGAAAGCGGCTGGTACGGCGATTTCGAAGGCCACTCCGAGGCGTCTCGCCGCGGTTGGGAAGGCCGCGGAGGCGGGCAATCGCCTCGCTACGACGAACGATCCCGGCGCTACGACGAAATGCAGTCCCGCGGCCGATCGCAGTATGCCAGTGATGACCGCGATTACCGCCGCAGCGATGACGACGCCAATGGCGGACGAGGGCATGGCGGCTGGTCGGGCGATCCGGAAGGCCACTCGGAGGCTTCGCGCCGCGGCTGGCAAAACCGCCGCTGACAATTGTCACATCGACGCTTTGATCAAGAACGGCCAAGCGAAAGCTTGGCCGTTTCCTTAATCAG
Organism: uncultured Alphaproteobacteria bacterium; assembly: GCA_963717215.1. Classification (GTDB taxonomy): domain Bacteria; phylum Pseudomonadota; class Alphaproteobacteria; order Rhizobiales; family Beijerinckiaceae; genus Roseiarcus. Next base: position 168,633 of record CAVQVS010000012.1, on the reverse strand, counting down.
ACAGGAGGAAGGACCCATGGCGGCAGGACTTGGCGGACGATCGGCCGCGAACGTTACGCATCATTTGCAGGGAGCCCATTTTCCCGCAACCAGGGAAGATCTCCTGCTGAGAGCTCGAGGTAACGGCGCCGGTCAAGACTTACTCGAGCTGTTGGAATCCTTCGCCCCCGGTGAGGAATTCACAGATTTGTCCGCTGTCATCAAGGCTTATCAGGCTACCGATCAAGCGCCGCAGAGCGGCATCCTCGAGCGGAAACCTTAAGGCCTGAGCAGAAGATCGGAGCGGGTTCCGGATTTTTTCTTGCCGCCAGGCGCAAGTCTCTGTATGAGGGCCGCTTCGTTGCGTCCCGCCGGGGGCTGAACGGAGGGTCGCGTCCCCACTCTTGGCGGGTATGCAACAGAGCGATGAGCGCTCGTCCTCCCGTGTTCCCGCCTTCGAACGTTCGAGCCTTTCCCGGGCTCGAAGGGCTCCGCGTGGGACGCGGTTGAACTGGAAAGGCCCAAAAATGGCTCTCTATGAGCATATCTTCCTGGTGCGCCAGGACGTCACGCAGCAGCAAGTCGAGGCGCTGACGGAGCAGATCAAGACCCAAATCGCCTCCCTCGGCGGCGCCGTCACCAAGGTCGAGCCTTGGGGTTTGAAGTCGCTCGCGTTTCGCATCAAGAAGAACCGCAAGGCTCATTTCACGCTCCTGAACATCGCCGCGCCTTCCGAGGCGGTGGTCGAGGTCGAGCGCCTGTTGAGCCTCAATGAGGACGTCATCCGCTACCTCACCATTCGCGTCGACGAGCATGAGGCCGGACCGTCGGCGATGCTGCGCAAGCGCGAGGATAGCGATCGCGACGACCGCGGACCGCGCGGGCCGCGTGGGGATCGGCCGGATCGGGGCGACCGCGGAGACCGGGGGGATCGCCCACCGCGCCGCCCGCGTGAGGATGCCGCGATTGGAGGAGCAATCTGATGGCCAGCTCGCCCCGCCGCCCCTTTTTCCGTCGTCGCAAGTCTTGCCCGTTTTCGGGCGCCAACGCGCCGAAGATCGACTACAAGGACATGCGCCTGTTGTCGCGCTACATCTCCGAACGCGGCAAGATCGTGCCCTCGCGGATCACCGCGGTCAGCGCCGGCAAGCAGCGCGAACTCGCCCAGGCGATCAAGCGCTCCCGCTTTCTGGGCCTCCTGCCCTACGTGATCCGCTAACGACCGCCGGGCGTCGCCGCGCCTGAAATTCGAACCCGCCGCGTTTCGACGCGGCGGCAGTTGGAGGCGGGCGGCCGACCCTCCTTCTAACCGCACTCAAACGCGGGACAGCGCTCGTCATGTTGCATCGCTTTGTCGTCGCCATTGGGGCCGGGTGCGCCGCCGCGCTGCTGTTCGCCGTGAGCGCTCAGTCCAGCCTTTTGGCTATGACGCTCGCGTATCTCGCGCCATTGCCGATCATGATCGCGACCCTTGGCTGGGGGCTCGACGGCGGGGCGATCGCCGCGGCGGTTGCAATCGCCGTGCTCGCCGCGGTCGCCGAACCGTTGTCCGCGCTGGTGTTTGCCGGCTCGGTCGCTGTTCCGGCTTGGGTGTTGGCCGCGTTTTCGGTCAGTCCCCTCGCGCGTTATTTCAAGCGGCTGAAACCCGACGCGCCGGTCCACGCGCCTCTCGGGGCCATCATCGCGCTCGCGGCGCTATTGGGAATGCTCGGCAGCCTCGCCGTGCTGACGACGGTCATCGTGATTTACGGCGGCTACGGCGAAGCCGCGAAGCATGTCGCGGAAACGATCACCACCCTCGCCGGCGACGCGTTCGAGGGCGCGCCGGGTAACCTCACCGCTCGCGAGTTCGCCGACGCGCTCGTGCGTTACGGTCCGCCCGCGATCGCCGCCTCGACGCTGTTGATGCTGTGCGTCAATCTCTACGCCGCGGCTCGTTCCACCCAATTGTCCCGCAACCTTCCGCGGCCATGGCCTGATATTCCGTCCTCGCTTGGGCTTCCCTGGCCGGTGGGCGTCGCGTTCCTTGCTTGTCTCGCCGGTGCCTACGCCCTGCCCTCTCCGAGCGCGCAATATTTCTCCATTGGCGTCGGCGGGTTCGGCGCGGCGCTGGCGCTGCAGGGTCTCGCGGTCGCGCACGCGTTGTCGCGCGGTCTCAAGATGCGGCCCCTGATGCTGATTGCGCTCTATGCCTGCTGCATTCTGCGCGCCAAGTACACCCTTCCCGTTCTTGCGGGCTTGGGCATCCTCGATGGATTCCTCAAGCTGCGCTCGCGCGCTGCCCTCATCGCCTCCCCTTCCACGACTGGACCAAACAGGAGATAATTCCCATGGACGTTATTTTACTCGAGCGCGTAGGCAAGCTCGGACACATCGGCGAGACCGTGCGCGTGAAGGACGGCTACGCCCGCAATTTCCTTCTGCCGCGCGGCAAGGCGCTGCGCGCGACGGACGCCAACAAGAAGAAATTCGAGGTTCGTCGCGCCGATCTCGAGGCGCGCAACGCCGAACTCAAGCGCGGCGCGAACGAGGTGTCGGCCAAGCTCGACGGCGTCAAGGTGGTCATTATCCGCCAGGCCGGCGAGACCGGGCAGCTCTACGGCTCGGTGTCGGCGCGCGACATTGCCGAAGCGCTGACTGCCGCGGGGCACAAGGTTGAACGCGGCCATGTCGCGATCCAGCAGCCGATCAAGACGCTCGGCCTGCATCCCGTTCCAATTCACCTGCATCCCGAGGTCGAGTCGAAGGTCACCGTCAACGTCGCCCGCTCGCCCGAACAGGCTGAACGACAGGCGAAGGGCGAGGACCTCTCGGTGCGCGAGCAGACTTCGATGGACGACCTCGGGCTCGAAGTCGGCCGGGCGCTGGCCGAGGCCGGACCGAACGCCAGCTTCGAGCAGTAAGGACGCACGAACGGGGGCGCGCATAAACTTACGCGCGCTAACGCCTCTGGGCGGCTTAGCTGCGCTTTCGCGCAACCTTTGCGGCTTTGACTGGCGGGAGGCTCGGTACTTCGTTCTGAGAGGCCGCGCAGCGGCCTTCGACGCGCCGACCTTGGCGAAGTTCCTTGAGGCGCGAGGCCTCCGGAACTCCCGCGCGGGGCCATTTCGTTTCGGCTCCCGCCCCGAAACGCAAACTTCTCTCCCTCGCCCAAACCGTTGTTCTCGGCGTCAGCGATCAGCCGCTCAATTCTGAAGGATTTTTTGTCCCTTGATGATGACGTCTCCTGACGCCTTGATGGTGATCTGCTTGCCTTCGATCGTAATATCGCCGTTCTTCTCCATGGTGATCGTCGCCAAACCGGTCGTCAGCACGATCTGATTGCCGGCCGAAATCGTAATCGTCTTGCCTACCACCAGGGTGTCGTTATCCCCCACGTTGGTCGAGCGGTTCTTGCCGATCGACGTCGTCTCGTTTCCCGCCACAGCGAGCGACTGGTCCTTGCCCACGGTGACCGACTGCCCGGCGCCGACCGAAATCGTGCGCGCTGCTCCGACGGTGATCGTCTCCGCTGCCCCTACTGTCTGCGCCCGCGAGGTGCCGACGGTCAGCTCCTCATTCAGCCCGACCGTCTGGGCGCGATTCATGGCCACGGTGACCGTCTCGTTCCCTTGAACCGACTCTGTCCGGTTCTTGTCGATGGTGATCGTCTCGTTCGCGCGCACCCGCTCTGTGCGATCCTTGCCGATGGTGATCGTCTCGTTCCCCTGGACCGTCTCGGTGCGGTTCTGATCAACGCTTATCGTCAGGCCCTCGGCCATCGTTGCCTCCCTTATTCCGCCTCCAATGGTGTGTAGACGGCGGCGCGGGCGCTGCCCAGACTTTCCGCCATCTCGCCCGCGTTTGGCAGCGCCGGAAGGCCCAATCGGTCAAGCTCGCGCTAGAACCGTGAGGCGGAGCGTCTTGCGTTTCGTGAATCCAAGCCCCTCGTAAAGAGCGATGGCGGGATTGTCAGTGAACACGTGCAGGAAAGGCAGGGCGCCTTCCGCGCGAAGCTTGTGGACGAGCCAGGCGACGAGAAATGCGGCGTGGCCTTTCCCGCGATGCTCGGGGCTCACGCAGACCGCGCTGATCTCGACCGCGCCGTCGAGCCGCATGCGCTCGCCCGCCATGGCCGCGAGCGCGCCCTCAACCCGAACGCCAATGTATTGGCCGAGCTCGCGCGTGCGCGGGCCGAACGGGCCGGGGTTCGTCTGCTGAGTAAGACGTAACATGTCCGGGACGTCGCCTGGACCGAGCACGATGGGCGCAAGACCCTCAGGGGGCGCCGGCGTCTCCGCGTCCGCGATCATCTGGATGATCGGCGCTTCCCGCACGACGTCAAAGCCGGGGTAAGGCTTGAGCTTGTCGAGCGTCACCAAAGCGACGCGCCCGCCTTCCGCAAGGAGCGCCCTCAGGAATGCGAACGCTTCAGGCGAGTTCTCCGCCGTCGCCCCGAAGGGCGCGATGTCGGGAGGAAAACGGAGCGCCAGCGCCCCGCCTTCGGCAAACCGGCGGTCGCCGGTGGTAAGCGCGGACCAGACGGGGCGATCAAGGGCGCTGTTTCTCGCGGCGCTCACCATGGCTAAGCCCTAATCGAGCAGTTCGGAAGTCGCCGTCTCGGGCACGGCGCGCAACCGAACCGGCGCGGTCTCGACGGGACTGACGAAGGCAAAGGTCAGCGCGGCGGCGAGCGCCGAGGTCACGCCCGCGGCAAGCAGAACGAGCGTGAACCCGGAAGCGAAACTTGCCCGCGCCAGCTCTGCGAACGCCGAGCGAAAAGGCTCGGCAGTCTGGCCGGCTGCGCCCGAGATGTCGCCGGCGACGATCCTGGCGACGATCTGATGCGCGTCGCTTCCCAAAGGCAGAGCCGACGCTCCGCCGACGAAATGCTTTTCGGTCTGGGACGCGAGCACAACGCCAAGTGCGGTGATCCCAGTCACCAGGCCGACAAAACGCAAGGTCCCGCTAATGCCGGAAGCCATGCCCCCGCGCTCCGGCGGGATGACGCTCATCGACACTTTGGCGGTTTCGCCGTTAAGCAAACCGGCGCCGCAGCCGGTGATCAGCATGCCAATCGCGACGAAACTATAAGCGAGATGAGCGGCGACCATGATCGCCGTCGCGAGATTGCCAACAGCGACAATCGCAAGGCCAAGGGCGAGAAGATCGCGGCCCGATACGCGAGCCGAAAGAGACGCGGCGATCCGCGGGCAGAGAAACAGCGGCAGCGCGAAGGGCAGCATGCCCAGGCCCGCGGCGGCGGGGCTGAGCGCGAACACGTTCTGCAAATAGAGCGGCAGATAGGTCATCATGACTTGAGCCGACGCGGCGAAGCCGAGCATGGCGAAGCTCGCGCCCAGAAACGTGCGCTTGCGAAAGAGCGCGAAATCCACCATCGGCCGCCTTTGGATCCGTTCAGCGGCGACAAAGAGCGCAAACAGGACAGCGGACGATACGAGCTTGGCCAGCGTCTGCTCCGCCGACCAGCCTACGCGGTTGGCGCCGATCAGCGCCCAGATGAGAAAAAACAATCCGACGCCAAACGACAGCATGCCCGCCACGTCCAGTCTCTGCGCGTCCGGATCCCGCGAACTTTTCGATGGCGTCGACCGCGAGCCAGATGAGCGCGGCGCCTATGGGAAGATTGACGAAAAACGCGAAGCGCCAGCCGAGCGTCGAGGTAATCAGGCCGCCGACGAGCGGACCCACGGCGACGGCGATTCCGACCACGGTTCCCCAGAATCCGAACGCCTTGGCTCGTTCCGCGCCCTGGAACGCATGCCCAAGCACCGCGAGCGCCGCACTAAGCTGGATCGCCGCGCCCATGCCCTGCAGCGCGCGCGCCGCGTTGAGGGCCAGCGCTGACGACGCGAGGCCGCACAGGAGCGACGCCACGACGAAGACCGCGAGGCCCACGATCAGCATCCGACGCCGTCCATACCGATCCGCAAGCGCGCCGGAGGGCATCAGAAGCACGGCAAAGGTGAGCACATAGGCGCTCACCACCCATTCGATGTCGGCGAAGGTCGCATTGAGCTCGCGGGCGATCGAGGGAAGCGAGACCGCGACGATGTTCGAATCGAGCATGATCATGAACGACACGCCCGAGGCGCAGAGCAGGACGCGGGCGCGCCGGCCGGTCACCCATCGCGCCGGGCGCTGGCGCGCGTCGGGCGTGGACGTGAGAGCGTCTTGCGTCATGGCGCGGCCCTCCGATTGCCAGGGCCGAGCCGCGGGTCATAGGCGACGTCGAGCAACGCCGCGCGCAGGCTTTCGCTTTGGTCCTTGCCGTAGACGGCGAGAAATTCGTCCTGCGCCGCCTGCCATAGGGCGCGGGCCTCGCGATATTTGAGTTCGCCCTGAGGAGTCAGAACGATCCGCCGTTCGCGTCGATCCTCCGCCCCCGGCTCGAGCGCAAGATAGCCGTCGCGAATGAGCGGCCTCAGGTTGTGGCCGACCGCCGAGCGATCGGAAACGAGCGCGCTCGCCAGTTCGGCCAGCGTCGGCGGTCCCGCGAAGCGGGCGAGCTCCGAGAGAATTGAATATTGCGTCGATCTGAGCCCGCATGGCTCGAGCGCGTCGTCATAGAACTGCGTGAGCCGGCGCGACGCCTTGCGCGCCGCGCCGACGAAACAGTCGCCCGGGCGATAGCCGGCCATTGGTGCTTGCGACATCGCGCGCTCCTTCGTTTGGCCCCGTCGCCACCGCCTTCGGATGCGGGGCCGAGGGCGCAGTCGGTTCGCGGCGGCTAATCCCGAGGGGAATGCCCGGCCGACAAGAATGGGCATATGCCCATATTAGAGCGATTTGTCAAAGGGGATGGGAGGACAGCGCGCTCGCGGTGTTAGGCGATTACCCTCCTCATGGCCCTAAGCATCACGGTTAAGCTGTCCGGTCGTCCACGGGGTCGACGCCTCGCGGACCGGCGCGAAGATGAGGAGCCGCGCCCGGTCATCGCGAGGAGCCCGGCGATCCAGCCACCGTTCCGGCTGTTCATCTCTGGATTGCTTCGCTTCGCTCGCAATGACGAGTTAGGATCGAATCCATCGACAGTTAGCAGCAAATCTTTACCTGCTTCCTTGAAGCGGGCGCCGCGTTCGCGTCCTCTCGAAGGATTTCATCCGAACTATCTCTACACGAAGCGAAACTCGCTTACGTGCCGGTACTCGTCCTCCGGCCACAGCACGCAATCGGTGAAATGCCGGCGGTTGGGTGAATCCGGGAAAGCCTGCGGCTCGAGCGCGAGGCCCGCGTGCGCCCCGTAATGCTGGCCGTCCAATCCCGGCGCCGGGCAATTGAGGGGCGCGGCAGAGTAGAACTGGACGCCGTCCTCTGTCGAGAACAGGCTCATCGTGAGCCCGTTCTTCGGCGAACGCAGCGCCGCGATCTGCGCCATACCGTCCTCGTCAGGCTCAAGAGCGGCGACGAAGTTGGTGTCGTAGGGCGTGAGACTCGGATTGCGGATCGTGCGCGGCTGGCGAAAGTCGTATGGCGTCCCGGCGACCGCGCGGATTTCGCCGGTCGGAATCAGTTCGTTGTCGGCAGGCGTGTAGAAGTCGGCGAACAGCTTCAGCTCGTGGTCGAGAATGTCCGGCGAGCCGTCGAGGTTGAAATAGCTGTGCTGGGTCAGATTGACGATGGTCGGGCGGTCCGAGACAGCCGAGAGTTCGACCCGGAGCGTTGCGGGCTCAAGCAGGCGATAGACGCAGGTCGCGGTCATGGCGCCCGGGAAACCGGCGTCGCCATCCGGCGATTCGAGGATCAGCTCGACCGAAGAGCCGTCATACGCGCCGAGCTTCCAGATCCGGTGGCCAAATCCATTCGGGCCTCCGTGCAGCGTGTGCTTCTGTCCGGGCTTCCGGTCGAGTTGATAGGTGACGCCGTCGAGAACAAATTGGCCGTTGGCGATCCGGTTGGCGTATCGCCCCGGCACCGCGCCAAAAGATGGCGAATAGTTGAGATAGTCCTCGATCGTGTTGAGGCCGAGCACGACCCGCTGCAGCCCGTTGGAGGCCGGCACGACGAGGTCGCGCACCACCGCGCCCCAAGTGAGAATTTTCGCGCTCGCGCCTGCCTGCGACGCGATCGTGACTTCGAACACGGGCGTCTGATCAATCTGGCCAAAAGCATTTGCGCTCATGTCGTCCCCCCAAAGTGTTGCGGCCCGAGAGCCACCGTTCAATTTTCATCCAACGACCGGCGCCTGCACTTCCGTCGGATCGAGTTCGGCGCGAACCGAGGCGAAGACCTGGCGAAACATCGCATCGGTCAGCACGCCGGTATTGGTGTTGTAGCGCGAGCAATGATAGCTGTCGAAGAGGCTGACGCCAGTCGCCACCGCATGGCGCGCGCCATGCGCGAAGGGAAATTTCGCCAGGGCGAGTTTGAGCGCGCGCAGCGTGCTGTCGTGCGCGATCCGCCCGAGCGCGACCAGGACCTTCAGTCGCGGCAGCGCGGCGATCGCCGGCGTCAGATAGCGGCGACAGGTTCGCGATTTCCTCTGGCGTCGGCTTGTTCTGCGGCGGCACGCAGCGCACCGCGTTGATGATCGCGCAGTCGACGAGGGTCAGGCCGTCATCCGGCCGGCGATCGTAGACGCCCGAGGCGAAGCCGAACTCGATGAGCGTCGAATAAAGAAGTTCGCCCGCGTAGTCGCCGGTGAAGGGACGCCCCGTCCGGTTGGCCCCGCGCAATCCCGGCGCGAGGCCGACGATCGCCACGCGTGCATTGGCCTCGCCGAAGGTCGGAACCGGCGCGTTCCACCAGTCCGGGAACGCGGCCCGGTTCGCGGCCCGGAAGGCCGCGAGTCGCGGACAATCCGGACAGTCGTGCGGCGGGCTGACGTCGAACGCCACGCAGCGGTCGACGCGCTACTCGCGCACTTCCTCGACCGGCTGCTGCATCGGGGCGTAGGACTGGGTCCGGCGATGGTCCATCGGACGCGCCGGCCGGTCGCCGGGATCGCGTCCGATCCTTGGAATCAGGTGGGTGAGATCGATGAATTCGTCCGCTTGACGGCGGAGTTCATCCGCCACCATGGGCGGCTGGGTCGAAATTGTCGACACAACCGCGACCCGCACGCCCTTGCGCTGAACCGATTCAACGAGCGATCGGAAATCGCCGTCGCCGGAGAACAGGACCATCAAGTCGAGATGCGGCGCCATATCCATGGCGTTGACCGCGAGCTCGATATCCATGTTGCCCTTGACCTTCCGGCGTCCGGTCGAATCGACGAATTCCTTCGTCGGTTTGGTCACGACCGAATAGCCGTTGTAATCGAGCCAATCGACCAGTGGACGGACCGAGGAATATTCCTGATCGTCGACCAAGGCCGTGTAATAAAAGGCCCGGATGAGACGGCCCTTCGTTTGAAATTCCTTCAGAAGGCGCTTGTAGTCGATATCAAATCCCAGGGCTTTCGCGCTGGCGTAGAGATTTGCCCCATCAATAAACAGGGCGATCCGTTCCAAGGATGACATATGAGGTTCTTTTCACGTTTTGAAGGTTAACATGGATTGGCTATTTATGGATGCGGTCAGGCGGCGTCCGCACATGGCATTTTCATGAAACCACGATCAAGTCTGAAATGAGACAGGACGCCGCTGTCCTCGTTAAATTTTATTTTCTCCAATGCGCGTTCACCGTCTCCGCGGGCGGGCCGCGGCAGAAATCACAAATCTTAGAGAACCGACGGGGACTGAACAAGGGCATGAATATGTGCTTGTAAGCCGGAAAACCAAGAGGTTATCCCGCAATCTCGGGCCACCTTGGTCGTTCCACGGGTCGAGCCGGCGCAGCGGGACGCCAATCATCAAGGATTGACGAGGTCGTTCCGCCAGCGTTTGGTAGGCGAGCATTAGCCGTCGAGCGGCCAGGTGCGATGGGGATTCCTGGTTACGGCGGCGTCAACGGAGGGCTTATGAAACTCGCACGATATGGCAGGGCAGGTAAGGAAAAGCCGGCGCTGGTCGATGGTAGCGGAAAATTGCGGGACCTGAGCGAGGTGGTGAGCGACATCGACGCCGATGTCCTCGGCCCCCGTTCTCTGGCCCGTCTGGCCAAGCTGAAGCCCGAGTCCCTGCCCGCGGTGCGCGGCACGCCCAGGATCGGCCCCTGTATCGCGCATGTCGGCAATTTCATCGCCGTCGGCCTCAATTATGCCGACCACGCCGCCAAATCCGGCATGCCGGTGCCCAAGGAGCCGGTCCTCTTCAACAAGGCCCGGTCCTGCGTCGTCGGGCCAAACGACGACGTCATGATCCCCAAGGGCTCGAAAAAGACCGACTGGGAAGTGGAGCTCGCCATCGTCATCGGCACGCGCGCGAGCTACGTCAGCGAGAGTCAGGCGCTCTCCCATGTCGCGGGCTTCTGCGTCTGCAACGACGTGTCGGAGCGCGAATACCAGCTCGAGCGGTCCGGACAGTGGATGAAGGGCAAGGGCTCGCCCACTTTCGGCCCGCTGGGTCCCTGGCTGGTCACGCCGGACGAGATCAAGGACGTGCAGGGACTGGGCATGTGGCTCGACGTCAACGGCCAGCGCATGCAGACCGGATCGACCAAGACAATGGTGTTCGGCGTCAAGACGCTCATCTCCTACATCTCGCAATTCATGATCCTCGAGCCTGGCGACGTCATCACGACCGGCACCCCGCCTGGCGTTGGCTCCGGCATGAAGCCGCCGCGCTTCCTCAAGGCCGGCGACACGATTGCGCTCGGCATCGACGGGCTTGGGCAGCAAGCTCAGAACGTGGTCGCGTGGAAGGCGGATTGAGCCCTTCGGAATGAGACGCCTGTGGTCGTGGACGGGGGTCGTCTTGGCCTCCGTTTACGCACTGGCGTTCATCGCCCTCTATGTCGACTATGCGCGGCGCTCCGAGGCCTGGTTCGCCGACCTTCCGCTGTCGCTCGCCGCCCTGCCCTTCACGCTCGTCATGCGAAACTTGAGCGGCGGCTCGTTCGACTTCGGCGGCTCCATGACCGGGCGCGTGATCGCCGCGGGCCTGTTCGGCTCCGCGCTCGCCTATGTCGCGGGCCTGATCGTGGAGGCGATCATCCGCCTTGTCGTGCGTTTGGTTTTGGACTCCCGCGCGCCGCATCGGGATTGACGCGGCGTTGGAGCGCTTTGCTCCGGGTGGGTCGGCTTGGCTCCTGCATGGCAGCCAGACGCGCCGCTAACGCCTCCGTTTGGATTTTCTTGGCGGGGATCAAAAATCGGCCAAAAATACCCGCGAATGGCTGTTGTTTTTCCTTGGATTTCCTTGGATTCTCTCGTTCGAAACGAGACTTATCAATGGGTTACACGGATTTTTCGTTGAAAAAAATTTCGCATGCCTTTTCGCCCTGGCAGGGGGTCGAAAGGACGAATTGCGTGCGACGACATTAGGAAGCGCAGGCTGGCTCATGCGCGCATCCTAGCTTGGTTTTCGATTTTCTAAAAGAAATTGTCGTCTGGGCGCTTTTTCCAGAGCGCCCTGATAGACCGGCAAATCTTTCCAGAGCTTCAGCGCCCCAACATCAGCATGAGGTTCTGCACGGCCGCGCCGGATGCGCCCTTGCCAAGATTGTCGAATTTGGCGACGAGCAAAGCCTGTCCGCGCGCCTCATTCGGATAGACGTGGATTTCGATGTCGTTCGTCCCGTTGAGCGATTCCGGCTCGATGCGCGAAGGCTCCCCGCTCTCCGAGACGTGGAAATGCTTCTGGCCCCGGTAGTGCTTCTTGTAGACGTCGATAAGGTCGGCGATCTTGGGCTTGCCCGGCAGCGTGTCGAGATGCAGCGGCACGCTGACCAGCATGCCCTGCCGGAAGTTGCCGACCGACGGCGCGAAAATTGGCCGTGCGGCGAGTCCGGAATAGAGCTGAATTTCCGGCATGTGCTTGTGCTCGAGCCCGAGCCCGTAGAGCTCGAAAGCGGGCGCCTTGCCCGTCTCATAGGCTTCGATCATCGACTTGCCGCCGCCGGAATAGCCGCTGACCGAGCCGATCGAAACGAGCGCATCCTTAGGCATCAAGCCGGCTTCGGTCAGCGGGCGCAGAAGCGCGATCGCTCCGGTCGCGTGACAGCCCGGATTGGTGACCTTGCTGGCTTTGGCGACGGCCTCGCCCTGCCCTGCGACAAGCTCTGGAAAGCCGTAGGTCCAGCCGGGCGCGACCCGATGGGCGGATGACGCGTCGATCAGGCGCGGCGCGTCCGCTCCCATGCCGTCGATCAGATGCGCCGCCTCTTTCGCCGCCTCATCCGGCAGGCAAAGGATGACGACGTCGACTTCGCCATAAAGCTTCTGTTTCGCGGCCGCGTCCTTGCGCGCCGCGGGCGGCAGGCTAACGAGCTCCAGGTCGGAGACGCCCGCGAGCTTGTCCCGGATTTGCAGGCCGGTGGTGCCCGCTTCACCGTCAATGAAAATCTTTGCTGACATGGAGGTTCTCGCCAAATCCTAAACCGAAAGATTAGCCGCGCACGCGCGCGCGAACTCGCGCTCTCAGCGTCGTCGGATTCGGATGGGCGAGCGATCGATCATGAGCGCTGTTTCGTACAAACCAGTGTCATCGTCAAGGCGCGGAAGACGCAAGTTCGACCGCGCGCGCCCAGCGGACGCGCTAAGGGACAATCGTCGCCGTGAACTTCACCAACGGCTCACTCGTCTTGCGGTTCTCTGGATCGGAAAAAAATGCGTAGACGCCCGGCGGGACGAAACGGTCGCCGTAGAAGGGGTTGGCGTAGGTCCCGTCGGCGAGCGCGTAGCCGAAGCCGTGCAGCGAAAGCTGCGGCGCCTCGGCCTTAACAAGACCGTCGACGGGATAGCCGTCGTTGCCCGGGATTGACGTCCCGGCCGGCTGCAGCCCGGTAATGGCGACGCCGTTCATCTCGCCTTTGATCCCGGTGATCTCATAGAAACCGTCGGCGTTTGGTCAGTCCCTCGTGGTGAAGCGAGCCGGACGCCGCAACCCCCTCGCCCTGATAGCTCCAACGCCATTCCAACGCCTCAACGGGACACGTGATCAGCGCGGCAAGACTGAAGAATGAGAGTGCAAGTTTCAAGCAAATCCCCCGCGGATCGTTGTGCGAGGATATTTAATCGCGTGCCGCTCGGGTTCGCAAATGCCGGCGACCCCCGACCTCGTCTTGAGGCGCCGCGCAGCGGCCTCGAAAGACGCTTCCCTATGCCCGGAAAAGCATCCTTCGAGACGCGCCTTCAGCGCTTCTCGGGATGCGGTTTGAAGGCGCCTGCAACGAAAAACAGGGCGGCCGAAGCCGCCCTGAAACAGCATTGCAAAGATTTTCGGGATGAAAATCGATTATTGAAGGACGGGAGAGTCGCTTCGATCAAATCCGATCAATTCGAGAGGCGGAGAACTTCGCGTCCGGCGGTAGCCGAACGCGCCGAGCCCGACGAGGCCCAATAGCATCAACGCCCAGGTGGATGGCTCCGGCACTGCGTTCGGCGCCGGATATTGGTAGATCAGCTCGGTCGGACTGAAGTCGAGCGCCGTCACCAGGTTTCCGCTATGAAACTGCCCGAAGAGGCCGCCGATCTCCGCGGAGGTGAAGACAAAGTCCAAAGGGACGTCGATAGTAAACGGAATATTTCCGACTGACGCGAAATTGGCCTCGATCACGTACAGCAACAGGGTATTTCCGCTGGCGTCCGTGACTTCGTGCGACTGCTGGTTGCCGACGCCAGGCTCGCCGAGAAACGCCTGCACTGAGCTGTTATCGCTGCCGTCAATAGTCGCGCTCTTGCCGTTGATTTCGAGCGTCGCCTGGATGATCGGGCTTTCAACCCCGTAAATCGTGCCGCCGTGGATGTAGTTCTCAGTCGCTGTGAAAAGAGGGATGCCCTTCGAAGTATCCATGTTGAAGGTGGCGACGAAGGCATCGCCGGTGAGGTCGGCTCCGGCGGGACCGTACAGCCCGATGCCGTCAATTCCATCTTTGACCGCGCCTTATAAATTACATCGATCAACGTCGCCGATGCGGGAGCATATATACCGACGCTTCCGGCAAGCCCCAGAAAGCCTGTGGCGACCAATAGTTTTAAGTTCATAGTTATCCCCCAGATCGAGGCGTTGTTGGCGCAGAGGAACCTCTGCCTGCCCATGTTGATAGGGGATCGCAAAGGCGCGCTACCCTCGTTTGGGGGCGCCGACCGCTGTTGTTGGCCTCTAGCTAAGCGAAGCGGACGTCGTCAGCGACCGCATCCTGCGCGGCCAGCGGCTGCCTTGGCCCACGGCCAGGTATAGGTAGTTCTGCCCATTGCCAAGTCGGCTTCGTGGCGGGGACCATGGAGGCTCCGAAGCGTGATTCAATCCACTCGGAGCGATCAATGTCACCTTCCGACGACGCACTCGTAGGCATGATCGAGCAGGCCTATGCGGCCGCGCTCGATCCGGCGCATTGACAGGATTTCGCCAGCTCGGTCGGCGAGCATTTTCGTGACGGCTCAACGATTTTCTGGCACGCCAACCAAGTCGCCGCCTCCCACCGCTACGAGGCGAAGGTCCTGCGCGCTCTCGAGGATCGATACGCGGCGATCAACCCCTGGATGCCAAAAAAGATGCTCATACCCTCGGGAGCGCTGCATCGGACCGAAGAGCTTTATCCTGAGGATGAACTGGTCAAGACCGAGTTCTACGCGGACCTCATGGCTCCGAACGATCTATTCAAAGGCTTCGGGATCAGCCTTTTCAATGACCGTCGCTTCACTTTTCTGAGCATCATTCGCTCGAAAAAGGCCGGTGCGCCTGCCTCCGAAGAGTTGCGGTTGCTCGCGCAGCTCACGCCGCATCTTCAGCGCGCCCTGCAGGTCTACGAACGGCTTGAGCCGTCGTCCCCTCTCGGGGCGACCGCGCTCGCCGCGTTGGATGAACTGAAGCGCGGCGTCATCTTTGTCGGGACCAACCGGCGTCTGATCTACGCCAACCGCGTCGCTAAGCGCATCCTCGCGGGCCGCGACGGCCTGTTCCTCGACGGCAAGGGCGCCTGCCGGGCCAGCGGCGCGGCGGAGCAGGCTCTGCTCGACCGTCTTCTGGACGGCGCCACCGGGGGACGGTGGCGCGGCGAAGGCGATGCCTCTTCAAGCGGCGGGGTGATGCTCGTCCGGCGTCCCTCTGGCGCACGCGCCTTCGGACTCGTCGTCGCGCCGATGCCTTCGCCGCCGTTCGGCTTGGCAGCTGCGCATGTCGCAGCCGCAATCTTCATTTCCGACTCGGAAGCGGATTCCGAGGCGCTGCGCGACATCCTGCGTCGCCTCTATCAGTTGTCAGAACGTGAAGCCGAACTCGCTGTGCGCATCGCCGAGGGCGAGCGGCTGGAAGGGGCCGCCCAAAACGCCGGAATCACATATGAGACCGCTCGATCCTATCTCAAAACGATCTTCATGAAGCTTGGCGTCAACCGGCAGGCGGAGCTTGCGAGCCTCGTGCAAAAGCTCGCGGCGCTGCATTAAAACAAAAAAGGGCGGCTTGCGCCGCCCTTCCCTTCTCCCACAGGGAGAAGGTGGCCCGAAGGGCGGGATGAGGGAAGCGCCTCAGCGCTTCGAGAACTGGAAGCTCGCGCGCGCCTTGCGGTGGCCGTACTTCTTGCGCTCGACGACGCGGGAATCGCGGGTGAGGAAGCCGCCCTTTTTCAGCGCGGGCCGGAGGTCCGGCTCGAAATAGGTCAGCGCCTTGGCGAGGCCGTGACGCACGGCGCCCGCCTGGCCGGAGAGGCCGCCTCCGCTCACCGTCACCGTGAGGTCGTACTGAGTGATGCGGTTCACCACCACGAGGGGCTGGCTCAGCACCATGCGCAGCACGGGCCGGGCGAAATACTGGTCGAGCGGCTTGCCGTTGACGGTCGCGAGGCCCCTGCCCGGCTTGATCCAGACCCGCGCCACGGCGTTCTTGCGCTTTCCGGTCGCGTAGGCGCGTCCGTACTTGTCGAGCTTCTGCACATGGACAGGCGCGTCTTGAGCATTCGGCGCCGCCGCCGAGCCTGCAAGGTCGGCGAGAGAGGACAGGGTCTCAGCCATTGTTTTCAGCGCTCCGGCTGTTCTTGGAATTGAGTTTTGCGACGTCGAACGGGGTCGGCGACTGCGCGGCGTGCGGGTGTTCCGGACCTTTGTAGACGCGAAGGTTGCCGAGTTGCTTCTTGCCGAGCGGCCCGCGCGGAAGCATCCGCTCGACGGCCTTCTCGACGATGCGCTCGGGGAACTTGCCCTCGAGGATCGACTTGGCCGACCGTTCCTTGATGCCGCCGATATAGCCCGTGTAGTGATAGTAGACCTTCTGGTCGCGCTTCCGGCCGGTGAGCACGATCTTGTCCGCATTGACCACGATGACGTGGTCGCCGTCGTCCATGTGCGGGGTGAAGCTGGGTTTATGCTTGCCGCGCAGCCGCATGGCGATGATCGAAGCGAGCCGCCCGACCACCAGGCCCTTGGCGTCGATGACCAGCCATTTTTTCTCGACCTCGGCCGTTTTGGTCGAATGGGTTTTGCCGAACATGATCGTTCCGTTCGATTTCAGGAGGCGCGCTTCTAGCTGCGGGGATAGAGGAATGTCAACCGCCAAGCGCCGGAACGCCCAAGAAAACCGCCGGTGTCAACTATGCGGTATCATGATACCGCATAGTTCCCCGCCGTGCCGTGCGGGCCGCGGAATTATGACGCCGCGGCTTCGCCGCGCGCTGGAATCGAATAGGTCCCTGTCGCATGGGCGACCATCTCGCTCTCGCCGTCGGAATAGATCGCCACTTCGCCGACCGCGAGCCTCTTGCCGAGTTTGATGAGCCTCGCCTTGCCGATGATATCGACGGGCGCCGGCTTGCGGAGGAAATTGATCGAGGCGCTGGTGGTGACCGCATGGGCGACGGGGCCGATCTCAGCTAGAATCGCCACGTAGAGCGCGGCGTCACAAACTCCGAACATCGTCGGTCCCGAGATCGTGCCGCCGGGCCGCAGGTGCTTGGGATGATAAACGAGGCGAAGCGTCGCGCTCATCGGTCCGATGTCTTCGAGGCGCAAGTCGCCGCTCGCCCAGAATTCCGGAAACACCTCGACGAGATAGGCGCGCAGTTCGTCGATCGTGAACGGACGCGCTTTAACACTATCGTTCATCCGGCGATCCTGAAACGGCTAACGAGGCCTGGCCCTCGCTGCACTCGCAAAGTCCCCCTGCACTCATAGATGATCGCGCCGATGCGGCCTATGCGCCTCAGGATCTCGCGCACTTTCGCCGCCGCCTCCGGCGTCAAGCGCCTTTGCGCGATCCCGGCGACGATCGAATGCCCCTCCCGTCCCCACGCCTGCGCTCGCGCGAGCAGGGCGAACTGGATGAGGCCCGCGATGACAAGGTTTCTCATCGACGGCCCCCAAAACCTCTCGCCGCGTGGCGGCAAGCACCGTTAAAACGCCTGCAGCTCTTTTCGGCACGCCTCGCTGAAATCCCGCAGCGGATCGACGTGCTTGTCGATCCATTGCTCACGCATCTCATGCAAGGTGATGTTCGGCGCCAGATAGGTATCGACGATGATGCGAACCACCGTGTCAGCGGCCCCTACCACTTCCGGCGAGGATAGAAGGCGAATCCGGTTGGTCAGCGCGTAAATCTGAATGAGGCCGCTTACGTCGTCGCGGCTGGTTTGCAGCGCGTCGGAATAGAGTTTCGCCGCCTCATCGAGAAACCTGCCGAACAAGGCGGCTCGACTGTCTCTCTCGGCCGCGCGCCGTTGCGCCCGGGTCTGCGCGTTCTGCGTCACCCACGAGGTTGTGAACGAGGCAAGGCCGCCGATGGCCGTTCCGGCAAGCGCGGCGAACGCTGATATATAAGCGCCATCCATCAGGCCCCTCCATCTGTCAGGTGGGCGGGGTCGTTGCGCGCGGCGCCAGCGCGACTGCGGATTCGGAGGTGAGCATGAAGAATGTCAGCGTCTCCTGAAGGTAGAGGCGCACTGTGGTGTCGGTATGGCTCAGATAGCCGATCGACACGTCCTGCCCGATGTGCAGGTCGAAATCGCCGCCGCGGGTGGTGAGCACGAAGGCGCCATCGATGGCGGGCGCCCAGATGATCTCGTCCTTGACGAGCTTCTTCACGTGCTCCAGCACCGGGTAGCCGTTGTCGACGGTCTCTGCCAGCGCCGTGTAGGCGTTCGCGCCGAGCACGACGGAATAGGGCCCGTTGACGCCAACCAAACGCAGTTGGCTCAAAGCCTGGGCGATCGCATCCGGATACTGACGCACGTCGGCCGGGAGCGTCATGATCGGATTGCTCGTTCCCTGGCGAATGCCTTCGATCCCGGCGGCCGCGTACCCTTCGAAGATGGCGCGATCCTCGGCGTAGGCGATTGTCTGCGCGGCGTCCTTGGCCGGCTGCCAGTCCGAATTGTTCGAGCCCCGTTCGACGTCGTCGATCTGCTCACGGTCAAGCTCGAAGGGGACCCTGAGTTCGACCAGAGGCTTGACCTCGCGTTGTCGCGCGAGGATCCCGTCGCCCGGCGCGGCGATGGGCTTCAGGTGGCCGGTTCCGATCGCGGAGAGGCCGGCGCCGCCGGGCCCCTCGACGTCGACGACGCGCCGCCCGGCGAGATAGCGCTTAAGCGTGCGCTTCGTTTCCTCTTCGATCTGGGCCCATGCCGCATCGGAAATCGGGGCAAGCTCGCGGTGAAGATTATTCATGGGCCCTTTTCTCCTTTGAGGGAGCCAATTCCAAGCGAACCATCCGACGCCACGCCTTTTGACGACGACGGCTCAGCCGTTGATTTCGGAGCAGGCGGCGATGGCGGACCGTCTTGCCCAAGCGCGTCCAGGAACGTCGCGGATGGCACGAAGAACAGAGATCCGGTCACCGCGCGGCTGAAGTCGAGGAGCCGATCGTAGTTGCCGGGCGGCTTGCCGATGAACATGTTCTCGATCATCTGCTCGGTCACCCGTGGCGTGCTGCAATAGCCGATGAAATAGGTGCCGTATTCGCCGTCCCCGACCTTGCCGAAAGGCATGTTGTCGCGGACGATCTGCAATTCCTGCCCGTTCTCGGAGATTACCGTCAGCGCGTTATGCGCGAAGGTCGGCTTGACCGAGTCGTCGAGCTCGATGTCCGAGAGCTTCCTGCGGCCGATGATGCGCTCCTGCATCTCGGTCGGCAGCGCGTTCCATGCCGAGAGGTCGTGCAGATATTTCTGCGTGATCACATAGCTGCCGCCAGCGAATGCGGCATCCTCGGCGCTGATGAGCGCGGCGTCGATCACCGCTTGCCCCCGCGGATTCTCGGTGCCGTCGACGAAGCCCAGGAGGTCGCGGTCGTCGAAGTAGCGAAAGCCGTGCACCTCGTCGACCGCCGTGACCGCGTCGCCCAGCTTCGCCATGATCTGCGCCGCGATCTCGAAACACAGGTCCATCCGCTTGGACCGGATGTGGAACAAGAGGTCTCCGGGAGTCGCGATTGCCTGGCGCGATCCGGCCCGGAACTCGCGGAAGGGGTGAAGTTCAGCCGGGCGCGGGTCGCCGAACAGCCGGTCCCAGGCGTCGGACCCGATCCCCATCACGCAGGAGAGCCCGGCCTCGAGATCGCGAAATTCAACCGCGCGAACCAGGCCCGCAAAGTCCGCGCAAAACGACCGCACGGCGCCGACATCGTCCTCGCCCTTGTTGATCGTCACGACCAGGAAGATCGCGGCGCGCGTCAGCGGCGCCGATACCGGCTGTGCAACCACGACGGCGTCTGTCTCTGAAGTCGCGTCTGCCATGAAGTCTCTCGCCCGCGTTTTCATGTCTGGACGGGAGCCGCGGATCAAGACTTATCTTTCGACCGGAACACCTCGGCGGTCCGCGCTTTCCGCGCTCGCACGAAACTTTGTGGGGGCCCGCGGAGTTTCGCAACTGGGCCAAATCGCGTAGCCTATCGAAGGCATCCAATGTTCTCCTCCGACCTCATCGCCCGCGCCACGGCGCTGATCGTCCGCTACCGTGAGGCTGCTCTCATGGCGGCGACGGCGGAATCGTGCACCGGCGGCCTTATTGCCGGCCTGCTGACGGAGATTCCTGGATCTTCGAACATGCTCGAGCGCGGCTTCGTCGTCTATTCAAACGCGGCCAAGCAGGATCTGCTTGGCGTTTCGGCTGAGACGCTTGCCTGCCACGGCGCCGTAAGCGAGCAGACGGCGGTCGCGATGGCGGAAGGCGCGCTTCGCGCTTCACGCGCCGAGATTGCGGTCAGCGTAACCGGGATCGCCGGACCGGACGGCGGGACGGCGGCCAAGCCCGTCGGCCTTGTCCATTTCGCCTGCGCCCGGCGCGGCAAGCCGACGGTCGCCCGCGAGGAGCGGTTCGGCGCCATAGGCCGAAGGGAGGTGCGCCTCGCGTCGGTCCTGGTCGCCCTCGATCTGCTCGAGGGGGCGCTGAGCCCCTAAACGCGCGCCTCGCGCGTGGCAGGCCGATCCCGCCGTTGCGATCGCTGGCAATTCCGCATTGCCGCGCGCTCCGTAGCCTACCAAAAGTTCACTGTCCCGCAACGCAACGCGGGTCTTCACCCGCAGTTGTTCAAGCACTGGGAGGCAGAGCTTGAAAGGATGAAACGCTATGAAGACCCTCAGCAAAACGCTATGCGCGGTTCTCGTGAGCTGCGGCTTCGCCGGCTCCGCCGTCGCGGCGACGGACACGGCGCCGGCGGCGTCAACCAACAGCCAAATCGCAACGCCCAACACGCGCGCACCAACCCACGTGAGTCAGAAGCTGCGCGATGATCTCACCAAGGCTGGATTCACCAACATCACCATCATGCCTTCATCCTTCCTGGTCCGGGCCAAGGATTCGGAGGGCAATCCAATGATGATGGTCATCAATCCCAATTCCGTGACCGAAGTGACGGCACAATCAGCACCGGCGGTCTCGGGCGCCATGAAGGGAGCAGCGAACAGTCAGATTCCCGCCCCGACCGCCCAATCCAACAGTTCGACACCCTCGCCGAAACCAGCGCCCAAGCCATAGTTGAGGCCGCGTCGCGACGCGCCGGGCATACGCCCGGCGCGGATCGCGGTGCGCGCCACAATCTCGTCTCGTTGAATGGAACGTGCCCGGCTCCAAGTCGTTCATGAAGCACTGGACGGAAGATTTGGGAGATGAGACCGATGAACGCTACGGCCAGGACCCTGCTTGTTCTCCTCCTCGGCTCTGGATCCGCCGGAACGGCGCTTGCCGCCATGGATTCGGCTCAGACCACTCAGGATTCCCAACCCGGCGGCCATATGAGCCAAAAGCTGCACGATGACCTGACCAAGGCCGGGTTTACTGACATAACCATCATGCCCCAATCGTTGCTGGTCCGCGCCAAGGACAGCCAAGGCAATTCCGTGATGATGGTCGTCAATCCGGATATGCTCACGGAAGTCACGCAGCAGGCTGCGCCAGGAACCGCAGCCAAGCCCAAAGAAGCGCCGCTCGCCGGCGCGATTCAAGGTGCGCCCAACAGCGGCGTTCCGGCGCCCTCGCCGAAGCAATAGTCGGGAGGCGGCGCAGAGCTGGCGCTACGATCGGCCGTAAACGGCGTCAGCGCGGTGCTCGAACGCGCTGGCGAATTTGCGGAATGCGGCGTCGAACATCGAACCCATGAGCATGCCGAGGGTCTTGCTCTTGAACTCGTAGTCGATGAAGAAGCAGACGCGTGAGCCCTCACTGTCCGCCTCTTCCTTGAACTTCCAAATGTTTTCGAGCCGGCTGAACGGCCCGTCGATATATTCCACGCGCAGTTTGAGACTGGGCTTGTCCAGTGCGACCCGGCTCGTAAAAGTCTCGCGAATGAGCTTGTAACCGACGGTCATGTCGGCGACCAGAGTCTCGCGACCTTCCGTCTCGGGTCTTCGGCTGCGGACCCTGAGCGCCTTGCACAGCGGAACGAATTCCGGATAGCGCTCGATATCGGCGACGAGATCGAACATCTGAAGAGCGTTGTGGCGAACGCGGCGCTCGTCGCGGAACACGGGCAAGGGTTACGGACCTCCTGCGCCCCGCTTTAGCTGCTCTTTACGGCTTGGGGGCCGGCGCTGGAGCGGACGGAGCGGCTGGAGCCGGCGCTGGCGCCGGCTTAGGCCCGCCTTCCATCTGCTTCAGCTGATCAAGAATATTGCCCGGCGACATCGGCGTTGGCGCGGTTTGTCCGGCGGGCGCCGGGCCATTCTGCAGGATCGAATGGGGCGCACGGCTCCAGCTCGACAGGATGGACATCAGCAGCGCGGTGGCGAAGAACAAGGCGCCGAGCACAGCGGTCGCCCGCGACAGCGCGTTCGCCTGGCCGCGCCCGGTCATGAAACTGCCGGTGCCCCCGCCTGCCCCAAGCGCGCCGCCCTCGGAGCGCTGCAAGAGCACAACCACGATGAGCGAGACGACGATCAGGATATGGATGACGATCAGAACGGATTGCATGAAGGTCTCAACCGGGCGAAGCGCCTAGCCTTTGGGCCAGGATCTCCAAAGATGGCGCGCTCCTAACATGGCGCAAGGGAGGCGTCCATCGGGAGGGGCCAGTCCCTGACCGAGTTTCGGAATTTCAGTGAGCGCAGACCTCCCGGGTTGAAGTGTCGCCAACGTGCAATCGCCGTCGGCTTAAGACGACCGTGGGGATCTCACCGATAATGCGCAGCGATGGCCAGGAACTCCGTGGCTTTGAGGCTCGCGCCGCCGACCAGCGCCCCGTCGACATTGTCGAGGGTCAGAAGCCCGCGGCAATTGGCGGGCTTGACCGAGCCGCCATAGAGAAGGCGAATCTTGGCGCATGGCGGCCCGAACATGTCGGCGAGCAGCGCCCGAATTCCATTGTGGATGGCGGCGACGTCCTTGGGCGTCGGCGTGAGGCCGGTGCCGATCGCCCAGATCGGTTCGTAGGCGACCACGACCGTTTCGCTGCTCGCCTCCGCGGGCAGCGAGCCTCGCAATTGCCGAATGACCACAGCGGCCTGCTGGCCCGCTTCGCGCTCAGCATGGGTCTCGCCGACGCAGACGATCGGCGTGAGGCCAGCCTTCAGCGCCGCTTCCGCCTTGGCGCGGACGAGCTCGTCAGTCTCGTGGTGATAGTTCCGACGCTCGGAATGCCCGACGATCACGTACCTGGCCCCCGCGTCCTTGAGCATTGCGGCCGAAATGTCGCCGGTGAAAGCGCCGCTCGTCTGGGTGTAGCAATCCTGAGCCGCCGAGACTGAGGTCGGCGCCCTGGATCCTGAAGGCGGCTTGCGCGATCAGCGTCGCCGGCGGGCAGACGAGCAGTTCGGCGGACCCGGATTCCCCCGCGTCCACCGCCTGCCGGATCGCATCGATCTCGGCCAACGACCCGGAAAGGCCGTTCATCTTCCAGTTTCCGGCGACCAATGGCCGTACGCCAGGGGTCATTCAGGCCTCTCCGCGACTTTGATCGGCGGGTTGTTATCATCGCCCCCCGCCCCTGCAAAGCCGCCCTTTTCGCCTATGCAAAGCACTGCGAGCGCCGCTAGAGAGGGCGCGCTTCGCGGCCGGCGGAACGACAAGGCGGATACGGCGAAAATGCTCGAATCGATACGCAATGCCTCCCAGGGTCTCGTCGGCAAGGCGATCATGACCATCGTCATGGGGCTCATCATCGTGAGCTTCGTCATCTGGGGCGTCGGCGACATGCTGCGCGGTTTCAGCCCGTCCACGGTCGCATCGGTCGGCGGCGCGAAAATCTCGGCCCAGGATTACCACGTCGCCTACGATCGGGCGATCCAGCAATATCAGCGCCGGCTGAAGCGCCCGTTCACCAACGAGGAGGCGCGGCAGATCGGCCTCGACCGCAGCGTCCTTCAGCAACTCGTGAGCGAAGCGGCGGTCGACGACGAGGCGCAGCAAGCTCGGCCTCGGCATTTCCGACGAAGCGCTGCGCGAAGTCATCACCTCGAACCCGAGCTTCCAAGACAAGTCCGGCGCGTTCGATCCCGCCCGCTTCGCCGAGCGCTCTGCGCGACATGGATATGAACGAGCGCGGCTTCCTCTCGGAATTGCGCAAGCAGGTGGTGAGGCAGTTCATCGTCGGCGCGCTGGCGACGGGGATCACCGCGCCCAAGGCGGAGGTCACGGCGGAAGCCGATTATCAGGGCCAGACCCGGTCGGCGGATACTTTCCTCCTGCCCGCTTCGGCGGCGGGCGAGATTGCTGCGCCTTCGGACGATGCGCTCAAAGCCTTCTACAACGATCGCAAGTCGAGCTATCGCGCGCCCGAATACCGGGAGATGACCATTCTGGCGCTCGAGCCGGACACGATCGCCAATCGCGGCCGAGGTGACCGACGCCGACGCCCAGGCGGCTTACGAGAAGATTGCCGGAAAGGATCCCCAGTTCGGCGCGCCCGAGAAGCGCGATCTGCAGCAGATCCTGTTTCCCAATGACGCCGACGCCGCCGCGGCCGAGGCCAAGCTCAAGGCCGGGACGAGTTTCGACGACCTCGTCAAGGACCGGGGCCTCAAGCCTGAGGACACCGACATCGGCGAGACGACCAAGGACGCGATGCTCGACAAGGACGAGGCCAACGCCGTCTTCGCTCTTCCGCAAGGCGGCGTCAGCGGCGTGCTGAAGAGCCAGTTTGGTCCGGTGATCGTTCGCGTCAAGGGCATCACGCCGTCCACGGTCAAGCCCTACGCCGAGGTCGCGGACGACGTGAAGAAGCAGGTCTCCGCTTCCCGCGCCGGCGACAAGATCCAGGCCCTGCACGACAAGATCGAGGACTTGCGGGTGTCCGGCAAGTCCATCCTCGAAGCCGCGAAGGCCGTCGGCCTGACCGGGCAGATCGATCGCCGCGGTCGACGCCGCGGGCCGCGACCCCAAAGGCGCGCCGGTCAACCTGCCGGACGCGGCCGAACTGTTACGCGCCGCCTTCGCTTCCGACGTCGGGCTGGACGAGGCGGCGCTGAACACCAAGGACGGCGGCTTCGTCTGGTTTGAGATCACCAAGATCGATCCGGCGCATGACCTCACGTTCGAAGAGGCGAAGCCGGAGGTCGAGAAGCAATGGCGCGCCGAAGAAGTCGACAAGGCGCTGGCCGGCAAGGCGGACGATCTCGTCAAGCAGATCAGCGCCGGGGGAAACATCGCGGACGCAGCGAAGGGCGCGGGCGCCGAGGTGAAAACGGCGACCGACGTCCATCGCGCCGAGCAGGGGAGCCTGCCGGAATCCGGTGGTGGCCGCCATCTTCCGCCAGCCCGCCGACGGCGTAGGCTCGGCGGCGACGCCCGACGGGCGGGTGGTGTTCAAGATCACCGCCGACCGGACGCCGCCGGTCGATTTCGCCGACGCCCGCGTCAAGGCGATGGCCACGGAGCTCGACACCGCGACCCGCGAGAGCCTGCTCGATCAATATGTCGCAGCGCTGCGCAGGGCGCTTGGCGTCTCCATCCACCAGGACGTCCTCCAATCCGCCGAGGGCAGCTGAGCCGTCGATGACCACCCTGCCCGACTACGAAGCCTTCGCGCGCGCCTATCTCGCCGGCGAAGCCGAGGTCGCGGTCACGACGCTGGTCGCCGATCTCGAGACGCCTGTCTCGGCTTATCTCAAGCTCGCGCGCGGCCGCGCGGGCAACATGTTCCTGCTCGAATCGGTCGAGGGCGGGGCGCAGCGCGGCCGCTATTCGATGATCGGCCTCGATCCCGACCTCATCTTCCGCTCGAGCGGCGATCGCGCCGAGATCAACCGCCGGGCGCTCATCGATCCGGACGCATTCGTCCCCTGCCCTGGCGATCCGCTCGACGCGCTGCGAGCGCTGCTCGCCGAATCGCGCATCGCCATGCCGCCCGGCCTGCCGCCGATGTCGGCGGGCATATTCGGCTATCTCGGCTACGACATGGTGCGGCGCATGGAGCGCCTCGCGCCGGCCAAGCCCGATCCGATCGGCGTGCCTGAAGCGCTTCTGATCCGCCCGACCGTCATGGTGGTGTTCGACGGCGCGCGCGACGAGATGTCGATCGTGACGCCGGTCCGCCCGGCGCCCGGGGTTTCGGCCCGCGCCGCTTACGAGAGCGCCATGGCGCGGCTCGACGCCGTGGTCGACGCGCTCGAATCGCCGCTCGATCACACGGCGGCCATGGCCGTCGATCCGCTCGTCCAGGCGGGCGAGGCGCGGTCGAACACGACCGAGGCCGAATATATGGCGATGGTCGCCCGGGCGAAGGACTATATCGCCGCTGGCGACGCCTTCCAGATCGTGCTGTCGCAGCGCTTCACCAGCCGCTTCGACCTGCCGGCGTTCGCGCTCTATCGGGCGCTGAGGCGGGTCAATCCGTCGCCCTATCTCTGCTTCCTCGACTTCGGCGGCTTCCAGATCGTCTGCTCCAGTCCCGAAATCCTGGTGCGCGTGCGCGACGGCAAGGTGGTCATCCGCCCGATCGCCGGCACCCGTCCGCGAGGAAAAAGCCCGACCGAGGACGAGGCGCTGGCGGCCGAACTGCTGGCCGACCCGAAGGAGCGCGCCGAACATCTCATGCTGCTCGACCTCGGCCGCAACGACGTCGGCCGCGTCGCCAAGATCGGCACGGTGAAGGTGACCGACAGTTTCTTCATCGAGCGCTACAGCCATGTGATGCACATCGTCTCCAACGTCGAGGGGACTTTGCGCGACGGCGTCGATGCGGTCGCCGCGCTCGCCGCGGGCTTCCCCGCCGGCACCGTGTCCGGCGCGCCGAAAGTGCGGGCGATGCAGATCATCGACGAACTGGAGAAGGACAAGCGCGGCATCTACGCCGGCTGCATCGGCTATTTCGGCGCCGGCGGCGAGATGGACACCTGCATCGTGCTGCGCGCCTCGGTGGTGAAGGACGGGCTCATGCATGTCCAGGCCGGCGCCGGCATCGTCTACGATTCCTCCCCCGCCGCCGAGCAGAAGGAATGCGGCGACAAGGCCCGCGCCCTGTTCCGCGCCGCGGAAGAAGCGGTGCGGTTCGCGGTTCGGGGCAAGCGCGGGCAGTAGAATTCAGGTCAGACTGAGGCGCCCTTCCGCGTCCCCGGAATCAGGCAGCGGGCGATAGCCAGCCGATGAGGGAGCCGCGACGAACACGGCTCTCTTACCGCCGATTGTCTGCTAAACTGCGGCGCATGAGAGCCAACTCGTAACCCATGCCGCTTCCACGCCTCTCAGGTCCGTTCCGGATCATTCTCTGGTCGACCGCGGCCGCCGCGGTGATCGGGGCGTCCTATTCCGAGATGCAGGCCTGGCAGCGGGGCGCGCAGGCCCTCGACATTCACGGCATGACGCGCGGCGCGCTGACGGGCGCCGTGATCGGCGTCCTCTTGACGATGTTCGATGCGTTCGTGCTGAACGCCCCGGTGGGCGCTCCGCTTCGCCGGGCGCCCTTTGCGGTGCATGTCGCGATCAAGACTCTCGTCTATCTCGCCGTCATCCTGTTCGCGCTCAAGCTTGGGCACGACCTTCTTCCCTCACCCGGGGAGAACGGCGGCGAGAATGGAGACGTTGTGTTCTCCCTCGCGGCTGCCTTCGTGTTCGTCTTCATCCTCGACGTGAACAGTCTGCTTGGCCAGAACGTGCTCATCAATTTCGTCACTGGCCGCTATTACGCGCCGCGCCTGGAATCGCGGGTGTTCCTGCTCATCGACATGGTGGGCTCGACGGGATTTGCCGAGGGGCTCGGTCCACTCGTCTTCCACCGCCTGGTCAAAAGCTTCATCGACGATCTCACGCAGCCGATCGTCGCGGCGCGAGGCGAAATCCATCGCTATGTCGGCGACGAGGTGATCGCGACCTGGAAGCTCGAGGAGGGCATCGCCGACAGCCGATGCATCGCGGCCTGCTTCGGCGCCATCGATCAACTCTCGAAACGGGCGTCCGACTACAGGCGAGACTTCGGCGCGGACGTCCAAGTGAGGGCTGGGCTGCATTGCGGCCCGGTCGTGACCGGCGAAATGGGCTCAGTGAAGAGGGAGATCGTTTTTCTCGGCGACACGGTCAATACCGCAGCGCGCATCCAGGAGCTTTGCCGAGAGACCGGCGATCGCGTGATCGCCTCGGCAGAGCTGATCGATCGCCTCGAACTGCCGGCGGGGATCGCCAAACGCTCGCTTGGCGATTTGAGGCTGCGCGGCAAGGGGGCCGATCTCGCCCTCTACGCGCTGACGAAGACGCCCCAAGGGGCGGGGCGCCCGGGCGCCCGAGAGGGCGCAACGGCGCCGGAGAAAACGCCGGCCGCGCTCTAGCGACCGGGATCCTCAACGAACTCAGCGGCGAGAAATGACGATTTGGCGACAGGGATTTGTCGCAATTGATCGCGCTGCGCTATATGTTGACGGCGAGAGTGAGCAAGCATGCCGTCGCAGCGTACATGGATTTGGGTCGGAGCAGCCGCTCTGGTGGTCGTCATCGCCGGGGCGGGCGCGGTGGTTTGGACCCATCCGGATTTTCTCGAGCCGAATCCCGCTGATCTTGCGATCGCGAGAGCGCCTGTCGAATCGAAACCTCCGATTGTCCCTCCCGCTGCGCCGGCCATCCCCGCAGCGCCCCCGGCAAGCGCTCCGGCCCCTGTTGATAAGGCCCAGACCGAAACCTCGCCGGTTGGGCCCGCGTTCGACATCGTGAACGTCGATCCATCCGGCGAAGCGGTCATCGCCGGCCGGGCGGCGCCGAACGCGAAGGTCGAGCTGAATGACGGCGGCAAAACAATCGCCGAGGCGAGCGCCGACGCGGCGGGCCAGTTCGTCATCATCCCCCCGGCCCTCGCGCCCGGCGATCACAGCCTCTCGCTGGCCGCAAGCGTCGATAAGGGTCAGCTGGCGACATCGAGCCCGGTCGCGGTTTCGGTTCCTGCGCCAGAAGCCAAGACGGGGGTCGCGGCGGGCCCGCCTGAGGCGAAGCCCACCGTGGTCGCCGCCGCGCCAGCGAACCCCAATGCCGAATCCTCTGCCTTGGGGATGCGGACGCTGGCCACGCCGGCGCCGGTCAGCGGCGCCCGCGTCGCGATCCAGGCGGTCGAGGCCGACGCGCCCGGCGGCCTTGTCGCCAAAGGGTCGGCCCAGCCAAACACCACGCTGCGTCTCTATCTCAACCAGGCGGACATCGCCGAAGCCAAGACGCAGTCCGACGGTCGATGGTCTTTGACGATCAAAGGCGGGATGAGCCCGGGCGGTTATGTCATCCAGGCCGACGAAATCAATCCGAGCGGCGCGACGGTCGTAGCAAGCGCCAACACCCCGTTCGATTACCCGGATATGCTCGTTGCGCCGGCTTTGCAGGCCGCCGCGGCGCCTTCGAGCGCCGAGCCGTCGTCGACGCCCTCGCCGGCCGACCCGGTGATTCAATCGGTTCAAACGAAGCGCGTCGCCACGGGCCATACGCTGTGGGCTTTGAGCAAGAGCTACTATGGGGACCCGACGCGCTACCCGGCGATCGTCGAGGCGAACCGGGCGCAAATCCACAACCCAAACCTCATCTATCCGGGCGAGGTGTTCGTGGTTCCGAAGTCGGACGCGAAGCCCTAATCGGCGCGATGCCCGAGGACAGCCGCGACGAGACGCTCCCCGAGCTGCGCCACAGGACCTTCGACGACGCGCTCGGGCGCCGCATCGTCGACACCCACATCTGGGCGGTGCGCGAAGGGTTGCGCGGCGCCGACGCCTATCATCTGTTCGACGGCTATTGCCAGCGCCTGGTGATCGATGGACTCCCGTTGTGGCGGGCGCATGCCGCGATGGACACGCTGCATCCGCAATGGAACGGCTATGGCTACATCTGGCGGCGCGACCTCAACGCCATCGAACCCGAGCAATACGGGCGCGAAAGCAGCGAGCGCGAGGCCTGGTTGCAGAGCCCGTTCGAACATCTCATCCGTCGGGCGCTCGGCGGAGAAGACAACCCCTCGATCCGCCGCCGCCTCGAGATCGCACCCGAGCAGCGCGACTTCCCCGTGCTTGAGGAATTTTTCGCGCTCGGCGCAACGGATTATGCCGCCTATCTCTTCCCCTTCGGAGAGAACGGCGACCGCTCACAGGGATCGGGAATCGTTTATTCGTTCACTTCGGATCGTAAGGGCGGCTTCAGCGACGACGATACGACGCTCGTACAGGCGACGCTGCCCGCTTTGTCGCTCGCGATGAAGGCTCACGCCGGCCATGTCATCGCCGCGGGCCTCTTGGGAACCTATCTCGGAGAGGACGCCGGACGGCGCGTCCACGCCGGCTCGATCATACGCGGTTCTGTCGACAATCTGCGCGCGGTGATCTGGTATGCGGACATTCGTGGCTTCACCCCGCTCAGCGACACGGCCCCCGGGCCCGTCGTCGTCGAACTCCTCAACGACATATTCGAGATCCTGACGGCGTCGCTCCGCGAGCGAGGCGGCCATGTGCTCAAGTTCATCGGCGACGCCATGCTCGCCATCTTCCCGTTCGAAGACGCGGATCGGGCTGAGACTTGTCGCCGCGCGCTCGACGCCGCGCTCGAGGCGACGAGCAAGATTGAAGCACTCAGCGCAGCGCGCGTCGCCGCAGGCAGCGCCGGCCGCTCCGGTCGACCTCGCGCTCCATCTTGGGAACGTGCTGTACGGCAATGTCGGCGCGATCGATCGGCTCGATTTCACGGTCATCGGCCCGGCGATCAACGAGGTGGCGCGCATCGAGGCGCTTTGCCAGCCGCTGGGCCGCGCGGTGCTGGTTTCGGCCGAGTTCGTAGACGGAATGAAGGGCGCCGATAGCCGCCTCAAGTCGCTCGGCACCCACGCTTTGCGCGGCGTCAAGGAGCGCAAAGAGATCTTTGCGCTGGAGTTCGGCGCCACGCCAGTCTAGCCGCGCGACTTCGGGAGAGGGCTAGCCCGAGGCCTTCATGCCTCAGGAATTCCGGCGCGGCGCATGTCGTTGATAACCCTCGCGTGCTGCGCAAGATAAAGGGGGTTGTCGCTCCAGACCGCAGATTGGAAATTCGCGATGGTAAAGTTGGGATCGAGAGCCAGTCCAGCCGCGACCTCGGACCGCGCTTCATCCATTCGACCCATGTTCGCCAGCGCTGTCGCATAAATGAAATGACACAGGGCGAAATTTCGATTGGCTTCGATGGACTGACGAAACCAAGAGGCGGCCTCTTCATTACGGCCGAGCAGGCACGCCGCGAAGCCCGCCGTCAGGCGCCAAATATAGGCCCACGGATCGCGCGGGCTGAGGCGCAGCGCCTC
The DNA here is from genome assembly GCA_963717215.1 of uncultured Alphaproteobacteria bacterium. Taxonomy (GTDB): domain Bacteria; phylum Pseudomonadota; class Alphaproteobacteria; order Rhizobiales; family Beijerinckiaceae; genus Roseiarcus. The sequence goes on along the minus strand of CAVQVS010000012.1, from coordinate 137,536 downwards.
CAGGACGTGCGTCTCGGTCTCTTCAGCCCGACCGATGAACAGCTTGCTCTGGCCAATTAGCGCGTGAGCTCCAGCCATGTTCCGGTCCAGGGCCAAGGCTCTTTCGTATTCGGCGATGCCCTGAGCGGCACGGTTAGTGAAGCCGAGGACCATGCCCATGCTCAGATGCGCAAGGGCATGGTCGGGAGCCAGGGATAAGGCTTCCGCCGCGGCCGCCTCCGCCGCGGCGAAGCGCGCCGTTTTATCATTCGTGGACAGACTGATCGCGAAATTGGCCTCGACCTGCGACATGCCGGCAAGCGCTTCGACATTGGCCGGATCGAGGGTCAACGCGCGCTCAAAGAAACCGCGCGCCTTGTTCATGCTTTCAAAAGTGACCCCTTTGTTGACCCAAGCCTCGCCTTGAAAATAGAGGTCCATGGAGTCGGGCGCGGGCGCACGCTCGGCCCTTCGCGCCTCGACCGCGACCAGTTGCGCGTTGAGCGTGTTGGCTATGCGCGCGACGATCTCGTCCTGCATCTCGAAGAGATCGGTCATCGGCCTTTCGAAGCGCTCAGCCCAAAGATGGCTTCCGCTTTGGGCGTCAATGAGTTGCGCGTTGACGCGCATCCGGTTGCCGCTCCGTTGGACGCTGCCTTCGAGCGCGTAGCGGACGTTCAGCTCGCGCCCGATCTTGGTGACGTCGAAAGCCTTGCCTCGAAAGGTGAATGCGGTGTTCCGCGCGATGACGAATGACCCCCGGATCCGCGACAGATCGGTGGTCAGACTTTCGGTCACGCCATCGACGAAATAGTCCTGTTCGGAATCGCCGCCGATATTCGCGAACGGAAGAACGACGATGGAAAGGCGAGGCGGCCCGAATGCAGACAGCGTCGGGTGAGGCGTGCCCTGAGAACCGTCAGCCTCGATGCGGACGGCATAGACATGCACCGGCCGCGCGATGTTTTTGAGCGTCTTCTCTCCTAGGTCGATGAACTCCGCCTCGACCCTCCCGCGCACGTGCTCGTAAGCGGAGCCGGAAATGCACACCCCGCCGGCTTCCGCGACGCCCTCCAAGCGGGAAGTGATGTTGACGCCATCGCCAAGAATGTCCTCGCCATCGATAAGAACGTCGCCGAGATGAACGCCGATTCGGTAGAGGACACGCTTCGCCTCGAGGGCGCCTTCGTTGTCGGCCGCCATTTGCCTTTGCATCGCCAAGGCGCACTCGACGGCGGCGACAACAGACGGGAATTCGACGAACATCCCGTCGCCCATTGTCTTGAATAGCCGTCCGCCATGCGCGGCGATGATCGGCTGGACAGTCTCGCGCCGCTCGCGCACCAGAGTTGCTGCGCCGGCCTCATCCTCGCCCATCATACGCGAGTAGCCGACGACGTCGGCGGCGAGGATGGCGGCGAGCTTGCGGGAGGCTGTCATCTCTCAATGTCAAGCCGGTAACGGCCCCATTTCTTTGTCACCGCCACAGGGCCAGAATTTTGTCATCACCGGATCGGCGGGGCGTATTGCAGGCCGCCCTTGTTCCATAGCGCGTTCAAGCCCCGGCTGATCTTGATCGGCGAACCCTGGCCCACGTTGCGCTCGAAGATCTCCCCGTAATTGCCGACGGCCTTGATGATGCGATAGGCCCAATCTTTGGTCAGGCCCAGGCCCTCCCCGTAACTGCCCTCGACTCCGAGCAGACGGCGAATCCCTGGATTGTCGGATTTGAGCTTCTCATCGACGTTCGCCTGGGTGACGCCCAGTTCCTCCGCGGTGATGAGCGCGTAGTGGGTCCATTGCACGATCTGGAACCAATCGACATCGTCCCTGCGCACGGAGGGGCCGAGCGGCTCCTTGGAGATGATTTCCGGCAGGACGATATGGTCGTCCGGATTGGACATCTTGAGACGCTCGGAATAGAGGCCCGAGGCGTCGGTGGTGTAGGCGTCGCAACGGCCGCTGTCGTAGGCCTTCGTCGCCTCCTCGTCCGTTGCGAAAACCACAGCTTCGAGCTTCATGTTGTTGGCGCGGAAATAGTCGGCGAGATTGAGCTCGGTCGTTGTTCCCTGCTGTACGCAAACCGACGCGCCGTCGAGCTTCAGCGCCGAATTGACGTCGAGCTTCTTGCGCACCATGAAACCCTGTCCGTCGTAGAAATTGATCCCCGTGAAGAACATGCCCCCGGTCTGGCGCGAGAGCGTCCAGGTGGTGTTGCGGATCAGGACGTCGATCTCGCCCGAGGCCAGGATCGTCGGCCTGTCCTTGGCGTTGATCGGCAGGTATTTGACTTTGTTCGGATCGTTGAAGATCGCTGCGGCGATCGCCTTGCATTCGTCGACATCGAGGCCCTTGAACTTGCCCTGATCGTCAGGCAGGCCAAAGCCCGCGAGGCCGGGATTGGCGCCGCAGATCAATTGGCCGCGTGCTTTGACCTTGTCGAGCGTGCCTGCGCTGGCGGATAAAGCGCCCACGAGGGCCAACGCCGTTCCGGCAAGCCAGGCAATGTGCGACCGCATGACAATCTCCTCAGTGAGCACGAAAGAGTCCGAGCTCCCGCCCCGAATGATGGCGCCATAGTCGGGCGCCGCAGGCGGAAGTCAATCGGCTGCCAACGCTGGCGAAGCGTGCTAGCAACGGCCCGAACCGACGTTCGGAGCCCGCACGACGCCAATGGCCAAACTGACTGACGAAACGCGCGCGTCCTTGCGGCGCCGCTCGCGCCTTGTGAATCTCGGCCGCGACGCCGAGTTCTCGCAAGGGTTCATCAACGTGCCGCCGTTTCGCGGCTCGACGGTGCTTTATCCCGATGTCGCGACGCTCAAGAACCGGAAGCAGCGCTTCACCTACGGCACCCGCGGCACGCCGACGACCGAGGCTTTGTGCTCCGCCTGGACCGACCTTTCGGGCGCGGCGGGAACGGTGCTCGTACCCTCCGGATTGGCGGCGATCGTCGTCGCGCTGATGACGGCGCTGAGCGCCGGCGATCACATGCTCATGACCGATTCCGTCTATCGGCCTGCGCGCGCGTTCGCCGATACGACGCTGAAGCGGATGGGGATCGAGACCACCTATTACGATCCCACGATCGGAGCCGGCATTTCCGCGCTGATGCGCCCCAACACCAAGGTCGTGTTCACCGAGTCGCCCGGGTCGGAGACGCTCGAGGTCCAGGACATTTCGGCGATCGCGACGATCGCGCACGCCCACGGCGCCTGCGTCATCATGGACAACACCTGGGCGACGCCGCTTTTCTTCTCGCCGCACGAACACGGCGTCGATATGGCGGTGGAAGCCGGCACGAAATATCTTTCCGGCCACGCAGACCTTCTGCTTGGCCTCGTCTCGGCCAATGCGGAATGGTTCGAGCGGCTTCATGAGTGCGTCCATCTCATGGCCATTCCTCCAAGCCCCGAGGATGTGTTTCTCGCGCTTCGCGGCCTGCGCACCATGGAGCTCAGGCTGCGCGAGGCGGAGCGTCAGGGGTTGGCGCTGGCGCAATGGCTCAGCGCCCGTCCAGAGGTCTTGCGCGTCATTCACCCTGCCTTGCCCGATCATCCCGGCCACGCGCTTTGGAAGCGCGACTATACCGGTTCCTCGGGCCTCTTTTCGATCGTGCTGAAGCCGGCGTCGGACGCCGCCGTCGCCGCCCTCCTCGATGGCCTCGAACTCTTCGGACTCGGCTATTCCTGGGGCGGCTATGAAAGCCTCGCCCTCCCCTTCGACTGCACGCCCGCCCGCACCGCGACGCGCTTTGACGCCGGCGGCCCGACGATCCGCTTCAGCGTCGGCCTTGAGGATATCGAGGATCTGAAGGCGGACCTCGACAAGGGCTTCGCGCGACTGGGGGCGACGGCGTGAGCGCCCCTTCCGAAGCTTTCCGTCTCGACGCAATCGAACTCGTGCGGCGGCTCAAAGCCCGGGAACTCTCCTGCGTCGAGCTCATGGAAGCGACGCTCGCGCGGATCGACGCGCTGAACCCGACTTTCAATGCGATCGTCGCGCAGCGGCCCCGCGACGAGTGTCTGGCCGAGGCGCGCGCCAAGGATTCCGGGCCTGCCGACGGCGCCTTGTTCGGGCTGCCGCTCGCGGTCAAGGATCTCGCGGCGGTGAAGGGCATCCCCATGACGATGGGCTCGCCGCTGCTCAACCGCTTCGTGCCGAAGGAGGATTCGATCTTCGTCGAGCGGCTCCGCGCGGCAGGCGCGATCATCATCGGCAAGACCAATACACCCGAACTCGGCCTCGGCTCCCAGACCTTCAATCCGGTCTATGGCGCAACCCGCAACGCCTACGATCCCGCTCTCACAGCCGGCGGCTCGAGCGGCGGCGCGGCGGTCGCGCTCGCGCTGAGAATGCTCGCGCTCTCCGACGGCTCCGATTATGGCGGCAGCCTGCGCAACCCCGCGGGGTGGAACGGCGTCTATGGGCTTCGCCCGTCGATCGGGCGGGTTCCGAACGATGGACGAGAGATCTGGCTGCCTACGATGACCGTCAACGGACCGATGGCGCGCAACCCTAAGGACCTCGCCCTCCTGCTCTCGGTCATGGCGGGCTACGATCAACGCGAACCGCTTTCTCTCGCCGGTGACGGACATGAATTCGCCGTCCCCCTCGGCGCGCCCAAAAGGGATATCCGCATCGCCTGGGCGGCAGATTGGAACGGCGCCTTTCCTTGCGAGGACGGCGTGCTCGCGGTCTGCGAGCAGGCGTTGAACGTGTTCGAGCAACTGGGCTGCATCGTCGAGCCGGCAGTTCCCGACTTTTCCTTCGACGAATTGTGGGACGCCTTCGTCCGTCTGCGCCACTGGCAGGCGAGCGCGAACCTGCTGCCCTTCTGGAGCGATCCGGCGAAGCGCAAGCGGCTCAAGCCCGAGGCGCAGTGGGAGGTCGAACATGGCTCGAAGCTCTCGGCCTTCGACATTTCGGCCGCATCGGCCACGCGCACGCGCTTCACTCACGCGATGCAGCGCTTCCTCGGGCAATACGACTTTCTTGTCCTGCCGACCGCGCAGGTCTTTCCGTTTCCTGTCGAAACGCACTGGCCGGCGTCGATCGCCGGTCGCACGATGGCGACCTATCACGAATGGATGAAATGCGTCGTTCCGGCGACGATGATGGGAGGCCCGGCGCTCGCCGCGCCGGCGGGCTTTGACTCGCGCGGATTGCCGATGGGGATTCAGATCATCGGCCGCAATCGCGCCGAGCTTGACTGCCTGACCCTCGCCGCAGCCTATCACGAGGCGGCGCGGCCCGACCTCAACGAAAGCCCCTTCAGCGCCTGAACTGGCGCAATGAGCCACAACGATGTCGCAAGGCAGAAAGACATGGTGAACCAGGACTGCGCCTGCCTCTGTGGCGCTTCACGCTTCACTGTCCAGGGCGATCCGATCGGCCGCTTTTTCTGCCATTGCACGATATGCCAGAAGGCCTACGGCAAACCGTTCGCCGATGTCACGCATTTCCGGGCAGTGTCGGTTGCGCTGCCGGACAATCAGCCGGTGGAGTTTCGTCGCCACCGGGGGCCGCCCGCTCTGAGGCGCGGGGCGTGCGCGAAATGCGGCAATCCTGTCGTCGGTTTCCTCGGCTTTCCTCGCGCGATGGCGCTCGCGTTCGTCCCATCGCAGAATTTCCCAAGATCCGCGGGACTGCCCGCAGCGGGCACCCACATCTTCTATGATCGGCGCGTCGCCGACATCGAAGATGACCTTCCGAAGGTGAGCGGCTATTGGGCGAGCGAGGTTTATGTCACCCGGTCGCAGCTCGGCGGCCTCTTTGGATGGAAACGCGCCGCCTGAACGAGCGCGAGAAACTTTGGACCCATGCGCAACTTTCTCATCGACACCGACACCGCCTCCGACGACGCCGTCGCGATCATGATGGCGCTGGCCGATCCGAAGGTCAGGGTTCTCGGTCTGATGACAGTCGCCGGCAATGTCGGCCTCGAACAGGCGACCCAGAACGCTCTCTTGACCGTCGAGGTCTGCCGTTCCGATGTTCCGGTGTTCGCCGGCGCGGACAAGCCGCTCGCCCGCGCGCACGATCATGCGCATTGGTTCCACGGCAAGGACGGCCTCGGCGATCGCGGCTTCCCCACGCCGAAGCGCAGGCCAGAACGTGAAGACGCCGTGGACGCCATCTTGCGGCTTTCATGCGAGAAGCCCGGCCTCACTCTGGTGACGCTCGGGCCCCTCACCAACATTGCGCTCGCGCTCAAGCGCGATGCCAAACTCGCGGAGCGGATCGGCCGCTGCGTGGTGATGGGCGGCGCGCCGTGCTGCGAGGGGAATGTCACGCCGGCGGCGGAATACAACATCTGGGTCGATCCAGAAGCGGCGCGCGCTGTTTTCCGTTCGAAGCTCAACATCGAGATGATCGGCTGGCACGTTTCGCGCGGCCCATCAGTCTTGAACGACGATGAGATCGCGGCGATCGAGGCGCTCGGCACGGCCAAGGCGAAATTCGCCCTTGAGTCGAACATGACCGCCCGCGAGGCCTATCGCACGCAGACCGGCGAGACCGGCCTCTCGCTCGCCGATCCGACCGCCATGGCGGTCGCGCTCGATCGCTCGATCGGGCTCTCGTGGTCGCGCCACCGCGTCGCGATCGAGACCGGGAGCCGACTCACGCGCGGCATGACGGTCGTGGACCGCCTCAACGTGCACCATGACGAGAACAACGCCAACGTCTGGCGCGAGGCGACGGCTGAGCACGAGGGCGCCGACGTCCTATGGACGCTCGAACTCGCAGCGGTTCAAGGCTATGCTGAAGGCCGCGCTGGCGGCCTGAAGGCAAAGCGAGGGTTCTTGAATGGAAGCCGGCCGCAATCTGCTTGGGCAGGAGACGTCGCCCTACCTTCTGCAGCACGCCGGCAACCCGGTGCATTGGCGCCCCTGGAGCGCCGACGCTTTGGCCGAGGCAAAGCGGCGCGACTGCCCGATCCTGCTCTCCATCGGCTACGCCGCCTGCCACTGGTGCCATGTGATGGCGCACGAGTTGTTCGAGAACGCGGAGACGGCGCGCCTCATGAACGAGCTGTTCGTGAACATCAAAGTCGATCGCGAGGAGCGGCCGGACATCGACCACATCTACATGACGGCGCTCCATGCGCTCGGCCAGCAGGGCGGCTGGCCGCTCACGATGTTTCTCACGCCCGAAGGCAAGCCGATGATCGGTGGGACCTACTGGCCGCCGGAGCCGCGCTATGGCCGGCCTTCGTTCCGCCAGGTTCTCCAGTCGATCGCGAACTCCTGGCGCACGCAGCGCGATGACATGGAGAGCCGGGGGCTTACCCTCGCCGACCATCTGGCGAAACTCTCCGTTCTGAACGCCGGCCCCGGAATCTCCCCAGCCGACCTCACCCGCGTCGGCGATGCGCTCAAGAGCGCCGTCGATCCGCTCCATGGGGGCATAGGCGGCGCGCCAAAATTTCCCAACGCGCCGATCTTCCGCTTCTTCTGGAACGAGATGTTTCGCCGGGGGGATTCATCCTTCGGCGAGGCGGTGCGCGCGATGCTGGAGGCGATGAACGCGGGAGGCATCACCGATCACCTCGGCGGCGGCTATGCGCGCTACTCGACCGACGCCCAATGGCTCGTGCCCCATTTCGAGAAGATGCTCTACGACAACGCGCAGATCCTCGAATTGCTCGCGCTCGTCCATTCCCTCTGGCCCAATCCGACTTTCGCCGAGCGCGCGCGTGAGACGGTCGGATGGCTCAACCGCGAGATGCGCGTCGGCGACGCCTTCGCCGCCTCGCTCGACGCCGATCAGGATGGCGAGGAAGGCCTGTTCTACGTCTGGGACGAAGAGGAGGTCGATTCCGCGCTGGGGGCCGCCGCGAGGCGATTCAAGACAGCTTATGATGTGACGCGCGGCGGCAATTGGGAAGACCGCAATGTGTTGCGCCGCATCACGCCGCGCGGCTCGCCAGACGAAGAAGCCGAGCCTCGCGGCCTCGCGCGCGAAACTTTTCGCGCTCAGGGAGGGGCGCTCGAAGCCCGGCCGCGACGACAAGGTGCTGGCCGACTGGAACGGCTTGACCATAGTCGCGCTTGCACGCGCCAGCGCCGTCTTCGGCGAGCCGGAATGGCTTCACATCGCGCGCGCCGCGTTCGATTTCATCATGACGAAGCTGCGCGGGCCGGATGGCCGGCTCCTGCACGCCTGGCGCGAGGGCCATCCCGGCGCGCGCGCGCTTCTCGACGACTATGCGTCCATTGCCCGCGCCGCACTCGCGTTGTTTGAAGCGAGCGGCGAGCCCGGCGACCTCGAAGCCGCGCGCCGCCTTGCGAGCGAGGCCATCGATCTCTTCGGCGACGGCGCGGGCGGGTTTTTCCTCACAGCCAAGGACGCCGCCGACGTGCCCGGAGCGCGCCCGCGTCAGGCACATGACGGCGCGACGCCCTCAGGCGTCGGGCTGCTCGCCGAGACGTTCGTGCGTCTCTGGCACCTGACCGACGAAGCGCGCTGGGGCGAGGCGGCCGAAGGCCTCATTCGCTCAGTCTCTGGCGCGCCGGAAGGGCTCGGCGGCAGTCCGCTCACCCTCATGAGCGCCGACATGCTGGCGCGCGGCGGGTCGGTGGTGATCGACGGGCGGCTCGACGATCCTGTCGCCCGAGCGTTCGCCGCAGTCGCGCTCCGCGCGCCTGACCCGTCACTGACGGTCATGCGCCTCGATCGCGCCTCATGGCCGCACGGCTCGCCGCGCGACGACCTCCCGCGTGCGGAGGCGCCGATCGCGATGCTGTGTCAGGGGCAGACCTGCTCTCTCCCGGTCACGACCCCGGAAGAGCTGCGGGCGCTCATCGAGGTGCGACGCGACGGCGCGCCAAGCTAATCTCTCGTCCAACCCATAAGGACGCTCGTGTCGCCTGAAGACTTCCGCCGCTACGGCCATGAGCTCATCGATTGGCTGGCCGACTATCACGAAGGCCTGGGCGACCGGCCGGTGATGGCGAAGACGCGGCCGGGCGAGATCCGTGACGCCCTGCCCTCCGCGCCCCCCAACGAGCCCGAAGCCTTCGGCGCCATGCTTGCGGACCTCGATCGCGTCGTCGTTCCGGGCCTCACCCTTTGGCAGCATCCGCGCTTTTGCGGCTATTTCCCCGCCAACGCGTTGCCCGCCGGAATTCTTGCCGACATCGTCTCGACCGGGCTCGGCGTGATCGGGCTCTCGTGGCAATCGAGCCCGGCGGTGACCGAAATCGAAGAAGTCGTCACCGACTGGCTGCGGCAGATGCTGGGCTTGTCGCCGGCTTTCAGCGGCGTGATCCAGGACACCGCCTCGACCAGCACGCTGGTTGCGCTCATTTGCGCCCGCGAGCGGGCGACGGACTATGCGCTCGGGCGCGGCGGGCTCCAGGGCGAAGCGCGAATACCCCGCGTCTATGTGTCCGCGCACGCGCACAGTTCGGTCGACAAGGGCGCGCTCCTTGCAGGCTTCGGCCGCGACAATCTGCGCCTCGTTCCGTTCGACCACCAATACGCGATGCGCGCGGACGCTCTCGCCGGGATGATCGCCGAGGATCTCGCCAATGGCGACCTGCCGTGCGCGATTGTCGCCACGGTGGGCACCACCGCGACGACGGCGATCGATCCGATCGCGCCGATCGCAGAAATCGCGCGGCGCCATGGCGTCTGGCTGCATGTCGACGCCGCTATGGCTGGCAGCGCGATGATCCTGCCCGAGTGCCGCTGGATGTGGGAGGGCGTCGAGGGCGCGGACTCCCTCGTGATCAACGCGCATAAGTGGCTCGGCGCGCCGTTCGACTGCTCGGTCTATTACGTGCGCGATCCCGAGCATCTGATGCGGGTGATGTCCACCAATCCGAGCTTCCTGCAATCCTCCGTCGACGGTGAGGTCAAGAACCTGCGCGACTGGGGCATCCCGCTCGGCCGCCGCTTCCGGGCGCTGAAACTCTGGTTCATCATCCGCGAACAGGGAGTCAGCGGCTTGCAGAAGCGGCTTAGACGCGACATGGCCAATGCGCGCTGGCTTGCGGACACGGTCGCCGCGACTCCCGGCTGGCGTGCGCTCGCTCCGGTCCCGTTGCAGACGGTGTGCGTGCGGCACGAGCCGAAAGGCCTCAAAGGCGAAGCGCTCGATGCGCATACGACGGCCTGGGTCGACGCAGTCAATCGCTCGGGCGAGGCCTATCTCACGCCGGCTGTGCTCGACGGGCGCTGGATGGCGCGCGTCTCGATCGGCGCGCTCACGACCGAGGAAGCGGACGTCGCCGCCGTCTGGGCCTCGATGCGCGAGGCGGCGGAGCGGAGCGCATAGCGCCTTTATTTCGCCGCCGCAGCGAGACGATCGTGGCGGCTCTCACTGCGCTCTTCACGGGTCGTTATGACGCATGAGCCCGGCCGGAGAGGCAGCAATTTAGCTTGCCGCATGAGCTAAATAGGGGCAATCTGCCAAAGGCGCCAGCCAAGGCTGCGCCTATTCATTGCGTTATCGATTTACATACAGAGGGAGGGTCGCATGAAGTACATGATTGAATACACGATCCGAAATACTGGCCTCGCTTACGAAGAAAATTTCGCGAACCGCGATGCACTCCTGAAGGCTTTCAGCAAGTGGAAGCCCGACGACGGCTTGAACGTTCAGGCGTTCGTGTCAGACCTTGCGAACAATGGTTATGTGTTGGTCGAGGCTGAGGACCCCAAGGTCGTGGCCTCGTTCGTGGGAAAGTTCACCTTTTGGAATGATGTGCGGGTAAACCCGGTTATCGACGTCATGGAAGCCGTTCCGATCGCCGGCGCGGCCCTCGCCTGGGCGCGGAGCGCCGTGTAGGGGTCGATCGCTTTCGGGCCAAAGGCGTGGTCCTGTGGCAAGTCCGGGCTTGGTAGTCCTCGGTGAGGCCGCCGCAAGGCGGCCTCGATGCGGAGGGACAAAGCCCTCCGCTGATCTGAACTGTCAAAGGCCGGGTATCGCATGGCGCCGAAGCTCAAATTCTACGGCTGGGGGCATGAGGGCGAGGGCCTCGACGAGGCCGAACGCTCGCACGTGTTCCGCTTCGCCGCCGAGAAGCTCGGCGCGGAGCCTAAGCCCGCAACGCCGCCGCAAGCTTCAGAGATAAACCTTCGCGCGCCCCGCGTTTCGGCGCCCGCCTCGCTCGCGCGCGTGCTCACGCAAGATCCGCACGAACGGCTGCTGCACACCTACGGCAAGTCTTACCCCGAGACCGTGCGCGCCTTTGGGCGCGACTTCGCCAATGCGCCCGATTTCGTTGCGCACCCCGAGACTGAAGCCGAGATCGCCGCCGTGTTCGACTGGGCGAGCGGCGCGAGGATCGCCGTTGTCCCTTTCGGCGGCGGCTCGTCGGTGGTCGGCGGCGTCGAGCCGGTCGTCGGAGATGCTTACGCGGGCGCGGTCAGCCTCGACATGCGGCGGCTGAACCGCGTGCTCGAAGTGGACGCGACCAGCCGCGCCGCGCGCATCCAGGCCGGCATTCTGGGTCCCGCGATCGAAGCGGCGCTGAAGCCGCACGGCTTCGCGCTGCGCCACTATCCGCAAAGCTTCGAGTTCTCGACGCTCGGCGGCTGGATCGCCACCCGCTCGGGCGGGCACTTCGCCACGCTCTACACGCATATCGACGATCTCGTCGAAAGCCTGCGCACGGTCACGCCCGCGGGCGTCATGGAGTCGCGCCGTCTGCCAGGCTCAGGCGCCGGCCCCAGCCCCGACCGCATGATGATCGGCTCGGAGGGCTCGCTCGGCGTCATCACCGAGGCGTGGATGCGGCTGCAAGGGCGGCCGCGCTTCCGCGCGGACGCGGTGTTCGGCTTCCCCGATTTCTTCGCCGCCGCGCGGGGCGTGCGCGCCGTGTCGCAAGCCGGTCTCTACCCGTCGAACCTGCGCGTCATCGACAATGCCGAAGCCGGCGCCTACGGGGTCAATTCCTATGAGGAGAGCCTGCTCGTGCTCGCCTTCGAATCCGCCGACCATCCGGTCGACGCCTGGATGGCGCGCGCGATCGAGCTTATGGGCGACAATGGCGGGCGTCGCCACGACGATGAGGCCGCGGGTTTGCGCTGGCGCACCGCCTTCATTCGCATGCCCTATGCGCGCGAGCTGACCGTGCCCATGGGAATCATCAACGACACGTTCGAGACCGCCATCACCTGGGACCGGTTCGAGCCATTCCACGAGGCCGTGCGCAAGGCGACGGAAAGGGCGCTCGTCGAGGCGACGGGCCGCGCGGGAACCGTGTCGACACGGTTCACCCACGTCTATCCGGACGGGCCGGCCGTCTATTACACATTCAACGTCCGCGGCGATGTTGGTCGCCTCATCGAGCAATGGCGGCACATCAAGGCGCGCGCGTCGGATGCGCTGATCGCGGCCGGTGGCACGATCACGCATCACCACGCCGTCGGACGCGATCACATGCCCTGGTACCGCGCACAGCGGCCAGACCTCTTCGGGAAAGCGTTCGCGGCGGCGAAGAGCGCGCTTGATCCGGCCGGAATCATGAACCCTGGCGTGCTGGTCTCGTGACTGAGCGAAGAAACAGTCTCGGCTTGTCGTTACCGGGGGAATAGCGCACTCTAACACCCTAACCGCCGACTTGCTGGCGACTGCCGCATTATCTATCGCTGGAACATGGCTGACTATGTCGAACTGCTGATGCGAGCCGTCAGTAATTTGCCGAGGGGTGGTACGCCGGCGACCCGTAAGGCGATCTACGATCGCGGGCGGAAAGCTTTGTTGGAGCAGCTCCGGAGCTTGCTTCCGCCGCTGCCGGAAAGTGATATCATCCGCGAAGAAACGGCGCTCAACGCCGCGATCGCCGAGGTTGAGGGTAGGTTCAGGCCAAGCCAACCCCCCGTCCCCCGCTCCACTGTTCAGCCACCTACTGCCCGGAACCCGTCGACGGTAGCCAAGGCTGTACCCGTCGTGCCGCTGACTTCGAACCTCGCAAGTCTGTCCGCGCTGCCCGTAAGCGGAGGCATTTTCATTTGCTACAGGCGGGCCGATTCAGCGGCCTGGGCCGGCCGAATTCATGATCGCCTAACGAATCGCTTCGGGCGCGAACAAGTATTTATAGACGTAGATGATATTGAACCCGGCTTAGATTTCGCCCAGATATTGTCCGATCGAGTCGGCAGGTGCGACGCTCTTGTCGCGATCATCGGCAAGAACTGGCTCACCATTCGTGAGGGATATTTTCGTAGGCGTCTCGACAACCCGAACGACTACGTACGCATCGAGATTGAGGCCGCGCTCACGCGCGGCATTCGCGTCATTCCGGTTCTTGTAGACGGCGCAGGCATGCCGAGAGGAGAAGCCCTGCCTAACGGGTTGAAAGCCTTGGTGCGTCGGAACAGAGTCGAGATCTCACATGTTCGCTTCGACTCTGACTGCGAGCGCCTTACCAAGGCGCTTGCCTTCGGGCCAAGAGTGACGCCGTAGCCAGATTAGCGACACACTCGGTCTCGCCAACATCATGAACCGCGTCCTTTTCCGGTGACGGACGAAGTCCCTTCCTGCGCCAGCCCTCTGCTCCGGATGTCAGCCAGGGCCTGCTCGATCGAAGGCGCCTTGTTGACCAGCGGCCGGCGGGCGCCGTGCGCGGCCAGCTCCCTCCTCACCCCCTCCGACATTCCCGTGAGGGTGACGCGGACGCCGCGCTGAGCGGCCTTGTGCGCGAGGCCTTCGATGGTCTTGGCGCCTGTCGAGTCGACGAACGGCACGGCGGAAAAGTCGATGATCAGGTTGCGATGCGCGTCGCCGATGCGCTCCAGCACCGCCCCGATGGACGCGGCCGCCCCGAAGAAGAAAGCGCCGGAAATCCGGTAGACGACCACGGTCGGGTCCTGTTGCAGCGTTTCGTCGTAGGTCGCGCCCGGCGCGTCGTCGGGCACATCCTCCTCGGCCACCAGCGGCACATGCGTTTCGAGGGCCGTCGTCTGCGACATGCGGTGAATGAACAGCACCGAGCCGAGCGCGAAGCCGACCACGATCGCCTCGGTCAGCCCTCTGAACAGCGTGATCCCGAAAGTCGCCAACAGCACAGCGGCGTCGCCGCGCGACGCTCTCAGCAGCATTGCGAAAGCGTCGCGCTCGAACATGTTCCAGCATACGATCGCGAGCACCGCGGCGAGGACGGCGAGAGGGATGTAGCTTGCGAGCGGCGCAGCCACCAAAATGAACAGGAGCAGGAAGAGCGAATGCGCGATGCCAGAAACCGGACTGCGCGCCCCTGCCCTCACGTTGGTGGCGGTTCGCGCTATCGTGCCGGTCACGCAAATGCCCCCGAACAGCCCCGACGCGATATTGGCGACCCCCTGCCCGACCAGCTCGCAGTTCGAACGATGGCGCCGTCCGGTCATGCCGTCGGCGACGACGGCCGAGAGCAGCGATTCGATGGCGCCGAGGAGAGCGAACGAGATCGCGTTGGGCGCCACGGCCTCAATCTTCTCCAAGCTGAAATTCGGCAGCGCGGGGAGCGGAAGATCGCGCGGAATGCCGCCGAACTGAGAACCGATGGTCTCGACGGGCAGCCCAAGCACGAAGGCCGCGAGCGCAGCCAGGGCGACGACGATCAACATGGCCGGCCAACGCGGCCGCCAAAAGCGCAAGCCCGCCAACAGCGCGATGCTCACGACCGAAAGGCTCAGCGCGGCAGGCGAGAGCGTAGAAATTTTCGACCACAGGAAGGGAAGCTTCTCCAAGAGCGGTCCCGGCTCGGCGCCGCTGAAGGACAAGCCGAGCAGCGGTTTGATCTCGCTCGAAAAGATCGTGACCGCGATGCCGGCGGTAAAACCGACTGTCACCGGATAGGGGATGAACTTGATGTAAGTGCCGAGCCTGAGATAGCCGATGGCCATCAGCATGATCCCAGACAGGATCGTCGCCAGGATCAGGCCGTCCATGCCGTGCTGCTGGACGGTTGCCGCGACGAGCACGATGAAGGCGCCCGCCGGCCCGCCGATCTGGAAGCGGCTGCCGCTCAGGAGCGACACGAGGAAGCCGCCGACAATCGAGGTGTAAAGGCCCTGCGCAGGCGTCGCGTGCGAACCGATGGCGATCGCCATCGAGAGCGGCAGCGCGACGATGGCGACGGTGAGCCCCGCCATCAGGTCGGCGCGCAGGCTCGCGAAGCTGTAGCCCTCGCGGAACACCGTAACGAGCTTCGGGGTGAAGAGCTCGGCGAAAGTCGGTTGCGCGATTGGCGAAGGCAGGGTCTGCGTCGACATGGTTTCGGTGCTTGTTCCGGGCGCTCAAGCCGCGCCGGCGGTCGGAAGTGGACTTGATCGTGCAAGGATGCCCGCCGATCAACCAGACAAAGGCCAGCGAGCGACGCCAAGTCGCAGGCTGACTTTCCTCAGACGGGCGGGGTCCCCCGCAAGCAGGCTAGCTCAATTCCTTGCGAACCGAAAGCGCTCTCGGTCATCGCCTTTGACCGCGATACCCCTCGGCGCCCTGGGCGGACGGCTTTGAGGCAAATGCCGACCGGACCACGCGCTCTCAAACGCGCCGCGGCCTAGAAGGTCTTCATATATTCGATGATCGACCAGCGCTCGTTGTCGGAAAGCCCAGCGCCGAATTCGTGGCCTCCATTGCCGTTGCCGTTCGCGTTCGCCGGATCAGCCAGGAAGGCGCCGGTCTTGAATGGCGACTTGTCGACGGCGTAGCCGACATTTTTCGGATCGAAGACACGGCTGCCGACCATGAAGCTCGACTTGCGATCCTTCGCGAGCTTCATCAATTCCCACAGGTTCGGCACGGAGCCATTGTGAAGATAAGGCGCGACCGCCCACACGCCGTTCAATACGCGTGAACTCGTACGCAGCCCCAGCCACGGCCGGCGGCGGACTGAACATGTTGCTTAAGCGCGCGTCGATGAACGCCTTGAGCTCAACCAATGCGTCGAGTTTGGCCTGCGTGAACAGCCTCGGATCGAGCAGCGTATCGAGATTCTCGCCGGGGAAATGCTCGGCAAGGTCCTTGCGGAGGGCGCGGAAGACGCCGCTCTGCGCGAGCTTCGTCGGCGACGGAATCGGGGGGATGAAAGCCTCCGCGAGCTGGCTTCCTACGGCCACGGTGGCGAGAAGATCGCCGGCCTTTGCCGGATCGACAATCCGGGCGCCGATCGCGGGCGGCGGCATCAGGGCGCCCAACAGCAGGCCAGGCTGAGCCGTGCGCTGCGAATTGGTGAGCATCTTCGGGTCGGTGCCAACCGCGAGGATGGGGGTGCGCCAAAGGCCCGGCAAATCGAGCGAGGGCTGGACCGCGTGGCAGCCGCCGCAATTGGCGTCGAACAGGGGTTTGCCTTTTGCGGCCAGCTGTTCGTCAAGCCCGAATATCTCGCGCGGCCATGGCGGGGGACGCAACGCGGCGATCTTTTCCTCGAGCGTCTGCAGTCCGGCGAAATTGATGGAATTGTTCTTGAAGTCGACGATCGCGGGCGCGAGCCGTTGTCGGCGGGACAAGGAGGCGAGGGGCGAAATCGGCGAACACGCCGAGGACCTCGCCGGTATTGCGTCCGAGCGCCTGGATGTAGAGGCCGTTGTGAACGCCGCCGTTCCATTGGGTGCGGTCCTGACGCGAGGCGTTCCATAGGAACGGATAGCGGACCGGCGCGTCAGCGACCTTGTAATTGTCTCGAATGCCAAGATCGCGCGCCGCGACGCGGTTGAAGATCATGCCGAACGCGTCGAGCCGGCCAGGTCCCCACGGGCTCGCCGCGGGCAGGCTTATGTCCATGAACTCGCCAAATTGAGCGACCCATTTGCCCAGCCCGTCCCTGAGTTGCGCGGCCTTCGCCGCGGTGTAACCGGGGCCGAGAACCGCTTTGGCGAAAACGTCGAACCGGGCGGGTTCGCTCAAAGTCGCCCGTGACGCCGCAAGAAGATCGGTGAGAAATTGTTGGGCGTCTGATTTCGCGGGCGCGCCGTCGATGCGCAGCGCGTGGACGACGCCGCCTTGGTCGTATTCAAGCTGCCCCGTGTGGCACGCGGCGCAGGTCAGTCCGAGTTCGCCCGACGCCGCCGGACCATCAACGATGAAGCCGACCGGCAAGCCTTCCGGATTTGTCGGCGAGACGTCATGGGCGAGATAGCCGTAACGTTGCAACTTATCGGCGGCGAAGGACTCATCGGCGTCGGTGCGCTTGAGCGCCTTGAACCACGCATAGGGCATCAAGCGCGAACCCTGGCTGGTGGTGTAGAACGTTTCGCGATCCGCGGCCGACCAGCCCTGCGCGGCGTAGGTCAGTGTACCGACCGCGCTGGCTTGTTGCGCCCTCCCCTCGATGGCCCCCCATGCGAAGGTCAGTCCAACCGCCAACGCCAAGCGCCGCGCAATGCCCTTTCCGCCCATGTCTCGCCCCTCTTTCGTTGGCTGCGATCGTGGATCTGCTCAAAGAAATGTTTGAACTGGCCTCGTAATGGGCCGCCGATGCGCCTTCGACGCGGAATAAGAATCAAAGTCCGCTGATCAGAATATAAATCGGCGCGCAAGGCCGTGAAACTCCACTTTTGTGACGTTCCGGCCGCCGTTTATTTCTTGCGGCGCCGTCTCCGGCAAGGTCGCCAGGATCGGAAGCGCCAACACGGCAACGACGGCGATCATCGCGCCCGGGACCATGATCCAGCCAGTTCGCTCCGTCAGGACCTGGGCGACATAAGGGGTGAGGCCGCCGAAGATGGCGGTGGCCGTGGTTGCCCCCAAAGCCAAGCCGCTGATGCGCCCCTCCCCCGGGAATTGTTCGGCGGTCGCAACGGCGCCGACGGCGCTGACCGCGCCCGCGACGCACGCAAGGATCACAGCCGCCAGGAGCGCGTAGGACGGCGAGCCGCCGGCCATCAGGGAAAACAGCGTGATCGGCAGGACAGCGCTCAACAGGCTGAGAGCGATCAGGACGGGTTTTCGGCCAATCCAGTCCGACAAGATTCCTGCGAAGGGCGTGACGAGGATGACCGCGACCGCCGCCGCCGTCGAGAGCCCAAGCGAGTCGCTCTCGCTGAACTTTCCGGCCGACGTCAGGAATGTCGGAACATAGGTGATCCCGACATAATAGGTGATCGAGCCCAAGGCGGAAATGGCGAACGTTCGCAGGACGGCCGCGCCGTGGTTGGTGAGCGCGTACAGAAGCGGGTTCGCGGGCGCCGTCCCGCTTGCCTGCTGCCGTTCGAAGTCCGGCGATTCTTCCATCGTCGTGCGGGCGATGCCTACGCTTCCCGCCAGCACCGCGCCGACGAGAAAAGGGATGCGCCATCCCCAGGAATCCAGGCTCGCCACGCTCATCGAATTGACGGTGAGCAAGGAGATTCCGACCGCGAGCAGGCCCCCGATTTCACTGGAGGCGGAGGCGAGCGAGGTGATCAGCCCACGCCTGTGGCGAGGCGCGCCTTCGAGCAAATAGGCGACGACGGCGATGTACTCGCCGCCGACCGAAAATCCCATGACGCAGCGGAGGAGAAAAAGAAGCCAGCCAGCGGCTGCGCCCACTTGAGCGTGCGTGGGGAGAAGCGCGGTTCCGAGCATCGTCGCCGTCATGAGCGCCACGGACAACAGCATTGTTCGCCGCCGTCCGAACCGATCCCCGATATGGCCGAACACGAAGCCGCCGAGCGGGCGCAACAGATAGGCGATTGCGAAGGTCGCGAGCGTCGTGCTCAGCGCGGCTTCGCCGGCGCCAAAAAAGACCCGCGAAAGCACGGTGGCGAAGTAGAGGTAGAGGGTGAAGTCGTACCATTCGACCACCGTCGAGAAGGCCGCGACGGCGATCGAGGCGCGGGACATGGTCTTCTGCGGGGGCTGAGAGTTGGTCATTCGGTTCGCAACTCTCGATAAATCTTTTGCCCTTCGCCCGGCGGAGGCGTCGGCTCCATCGGGAGTGAAGGCAGGCCGCATCGAACGGCTCGACGATTGTCGCCGCTAGAGACCGGGGCGCCGAAGCCTGCCACGCGCAGGCTGCTTTTACGTCGAGACCCATCGTCGGCCTAGCGCTAACCATCGGCCATCCGTCCGCGTCCGGGTTCTTTTTCCGTTCCAGTTTGGACGCACGATCTCGCGCCGACGCGCGCCAGCGAATTTTTTTTGGGAAGGCGACCCTACAGCCTTTGCAAATTGTAAAACTGTGCTAGCAATTAACCGTTAACCTTAGGGCATAAGTGGGCAAAAGCCCCGAGATCTTCTTAGTCTGGAGGGATTCCGATGACCAACCCTACTTTTTCCAATTGGAACAATAGCAACGGCGGTCTGTTTATTACCACGCATGATTGGTCGCCGATTGGCGTTCCGAACTCAGGAAGTTCCGACGCGGTCCTCCCTACGCTGTCCAAAGCCTACACGGTAACGAGCAACCTCAATGAGACGCTCGACGCCCTTTACTTGAACTTTGCCAGCGCCACGCTGGCGATTACCAAAGGCACTTTCTCGGTTGTTTCGACCACAAATAACTATTCCAATTTGTATAACTACGGAACGATTACCGTCGGGGCGGCGACGCTCGTGATGGGCGCGAACGCCTCCGGCGACAGCACGGAGATCAACGGTCCGGGAATCGTCCTTCTATCTGGCACTGGAACCACGCCCAGCACGATAGCCACCATGCAGATCAATGCGCCTTACATGGGCCTGTATGGCGGCGCGCGCCTCGGCGTCGGCGTCAACGGACAAATTCTCGGCTCGACCACGAGCGCCGTTAACTTCACCGTCCACGATGGGACGATCTATGGCGGCGGCTCTATCGGCAACGGCGCCAACGCGCCTGCCGGCGACGGCCTGTCACTCACTGTCACCGCACTCGGCACGATCAACGCGAGCGGCGCGCGCGCCATGGTGCTGGAGACCGGCGCCAACGCCATCGCCAACGGCGGTTTGATCGAGACGACGGCGGCTGGAGGCCTGACGATCGACAGCCAAATGTATCAAAACGGCAGACTGATCGCTGCGGGTACAGGCGCCCTGACGATCAACGGCGTCGAGGTTCAGGGATTGGGAAACGTCGCGACGAGCAACGTCGGGAAGATCGTCTTGCACGACGGACAGTTGTCGATCGGCGGCCTCGTCAACATCGGTTCGGCGGCGGCGCACGGCGGTACGCTGACCACGACCACGGGGGACACGCTCGGCCTTCTCGCAAGTTCCGGCGATAACTTTGCTGGGGCGGATGTGGTGAGCGCGGATATCAACAATTACGGCGCCATAACTGTAGCCAACAACTCGACGCTGAATCTCAATACGACCATAACCAGTTCAAGCACCGGAACCTTGGCGCTCAACGGTTCGACCGGTCCGACAACACTGGAGATCTACGGCAACGGCGCATCCATTGATGGCGGCTACATCCTTCTTTCCAACAGCGCGAAGAATTCGATCGTCAGCGACGGAGCTGGAGCCCAATTCAGCAACCACAGCAACCTTCGTGGCTCTGGGACCATCGGCGACGGATGGCTGCGCCTCTACAATTCGCCAGTCGGCAGGATTATTGCGAACCAGGCGGTCGGTCTGACGATCGTCTCCGACGCAAACGCCGTCGCCGCCGGCACCGAAAACCCAAACTACAACGCCGGCACCATCGCGACGACCGGTGCGGGGGGCCTGACGATCGACGGCACGTTCAACAATGCGGGCATTTTGGAGGCGCAAGGAACCGGCGCTCTCACCATCAATGGCGAGAATCTCGCCACCAACCCCGGCGTGGATAGCGGCGGTGGAATCCTCGAGGCTTTGGCAGGGGGTTCAATCGTTCTCGAGAACAATGCCGAGGTGATCCAACAGGCTTATATCTCGATTGCCGCCGGGGGAACGATGCGGACCACAAGCGGCGACACGGCCGACATTGTGGAAAACAATCTGATAAGCAGTGGGACATTCAGCGTTGCAGCCAATTCGACTGCGATCCTGGAAGGCAACTGGCAGAATTCCCACGCGGTGAATCTTGCTGGCTCCGCAGCCGGGGCGGCGCAGGTCGAGATCGAAGCGGGCAAGACCTGGACATTGCTGGACGGCGGCACAGTCACTCTCAACGGCTTCAACGACTCGATTCTAAGCCAGGGCGCCGGCGCGCAACTGAGGGACCGCGGCAACACGATCCAAGGCGCAGGCACGATCGGCGACGCGAACATGACGATCGAAAACGACTATGGCTCAATCATCGACGCGGTGGTTGAAGGGTCCGCTAAGACGGGTTTCTTTAAGACGCTGACCCTCGATGCGACCGCCGCGACCCCGGGGACCACCTTCATCAACAATGCAGGGACCATGGAGGCGAGCACCGGCGCAACGCTCGACATCGACAGCGCGATGTATAACTCGCAGTACCTGATCGCCAATTCGGGCGGCATTGTCGATGCGCAGGACGCCGTCTACGGGCCCGGCGACGCGATTATAAGAGGCGCCGGATCGATCGAGTTCGGCGCAGAAGCCGACAATGACGTGACTTACGCCCAGGGTTCCGGCGGGCAGCTCATCCTTGACGATTCCGCACAGTTCTTCGGCAACATCTACCACATGGCGGTTGGCGACTCGATCGATCTCAGGGACTTCGCGTACAACAGCACCACCCCGTCGGCCATGAAGCTAGGCGGTAGTTCCGGCTTCTCTCCACTCGACGGCGATTTGCAGATCACTAACGGAACGTCATTGAGCTCGAACCTGTATCTGGAGGGCAATTACCAGGCAGCTGTATGGACGTTCAAGTCGGACGGCCATGGCGGCACGGCGATTACACTCGGATCATTTCACTCCTGAAGAAAGCCGCGCAAGGTCCACAGCGGCTTGCCGCTTGGCGCGTCGACCGCATAGACATTTGCCGGACGCGGGCGCCAAAATGCAGCCGTGTTAGTCAGCGAGCAGTTGCTCGATCTCGGCGCGAGCGGCCGATGTGCATATGCCCGCCTTCATGCCGTCTTTGGCCTTCTCGGGCAGGCCCGTGAGCTTGGCCTTGCGAGCCTGCGCCTGTTGCCATGTCGCACTCTGCTGGGCGTCGGTCATCCCGATTTGCGCAAAATCCTTCTGGTAGGTGGCGCGGATCCTGTCGTTCAGGTTCCAGCCGCAGAGTTCGCTCTGGGCCTGAAGATAGCCGATGGACGGCCCGAGTAGCGAGGCGATCGAATTGGGAACCGCAGCGCCGGCCGCTGAAACTGCAGCGCCGGCCAGAAGACAGCCGATGGCGGGGGCAAGGAATCGCATGACGTCTCCTGATATGGCCGGACGTGCAGCACCTGTCCGAAGTGTCTCGTCCTGTCAATCATGCCGCCTCTGCGGCCTCCGGATCGCCCCTCACCCCTTCGGGAAGTCCAGCCCCATGGCCCGGTAGCGCTCGGGGTCGTCGAGCCATTTCTCGCGCACTTTCACATGCAGGAAGAGATGCACCGGCGCGCCATGAGCTTCGCTGATGTCCTTGCGCGCGGCCGTGCCGATCGCCTTGATCGTGCGCCCGCCCTCGCCGAGCACGATCTTGCGATGGCTCTCGCGGCTGACGAAGATCGTCTGCTCGACGCGGGCGGAGCCGTCGGGCTTTTCCTTCCACTCCTCGGTCTCGACCGTCGCCTGATAGGGCAATTCGTCGTGCAGCCGCTCGATCAGCTTCTCGCGGGTGATCTCGGCGGCGAGCGAGCGGATCGGCGCCTCCGTGATCTGGTCCTCCGGATAGTGCCAGGGACCGGCCGGAATCCTCGCGGAGAGGCGATCGAGGAGTTGCGGCAGCCCGTCGCCGCTCGTGGCGCTGACCATGAACGTCTCGTCGAAGGCGAGCGCGGCGTTGAGCCGGGCCGTAAGCTCGAGCAGCTTCGGCCGTTCGACGAGATCGATCTTGTTGAGGACGGCGAGCCTCGGCTTGCCGGTCTCGCCGACCGCGCCCAGGATCGATTGCGTCTCCTCGGTCAGGCTCGCCTCATCGACCTCCTTGCGGGCGTCGATCAGGAGCATGAGCAGATCGGCGTCGGCCGCCGCGCCCCAGGCGGAAGCGACCATCGCCCGGTCGAGGCGGCGCTTGGGCGCGAACAGGCCGGGCGTGTCGACGAACACAAGCTGAGCCTCGCCCCTGGTGAGAACCCCGCGCACGGTCGAGCGGGTGGTCTGCGCCTTGCGAGTGACGATCGAGACCTTCTCGCCGACGAGGGCGTTGATGAGGGTCGACTTGCCGGCGTTGGGCGCGCCGATGATGGCGACGAACCCGCATCGGGTCTCACTCATGTCGCGCCCCATCGGTCGAGAAACGCCTGCGCCGCCGCCTGTTCCGCGGCCCGCTTCGAGCTCGCGGCGCCAATCTCCGGCTCGAAGCCGTCGAGCGCGACCCTCATGACAAAATGGGGCGCGTGCGCCGGGCCGCTGCGCTCGACCTCCTCGTAGCGAGGCGGCGGAAGCGCGCGGGACTGGGCCCATTCCTGCACGGCGGTCTTGGCGTCGCGGGCGGGCTCTTCGTCGGCGGTGATGCGATCGCCCCAGCCGCCAAGGATGAGCGCCTCGGCCGCGTCGAAGCCGCCATCGACGAACACCGCCCCGATGAGGGACTTGCACACATCCGCCAGGATCGCCTGCTTCTTGCGGCCGCCCCCGCGGGCTTCGCCGAGACCCAGCGCGACATGCGGGCCAACATCCCAAAGGGCTGCGATCTCGGCGCAGGTCTCGCGCCGCACGAGCTTGGCGAACCGCATCGACAGTTCGCCCTCGCTCGCCTTCGGAAAGGCCTGGTAAAGCCGGCTCGCGATCACGACGCCCAGCACCCGGTCCCCGAGGAACTCAAGCCGCTGATAGGATTGCGCCCTGCCCTGCCCGCCCGAATTTTGCGCCGAAAGATGCGTGAGCGCGAGGACCGCGAGCGCCGAATTGCGGAAGCGGTAACCGAGCCGGATCTCCAGCGCGGGCAATTCGGCGCGCGGTTGCTTGTTCATTGTCCAACCGATCGAGGAGCCGTCGCGCCCAGGCGCCGCCGTTTCACAGGCAGGAAGGAAGAAAGCCGCCGCGCAACCATACCGCATTCGGGTTGCGCGCGGGAGTTCGTTTGCTCAGCGTCTAACGCACGCGCTGGAAGATGCGGTCCCAGCGCACGGTCCATGGCCAACGCCATACCTCCCAGGCCGGCGTCCCCTCGTCGATCGAAAAGAAGATGATCTCGGCCCTGCCGATCAGGTTCTCGAACGGCACGTAGCCGACCCCGCCCTGATCCCCGGAAAGCCTCGAATTGCTCGAATTATCCCGATTGTCGCCCATCATGAAATAGTGGCCCGGGGGCACTTCGTAGACTTTCGTATTGTCGAAGGTTCCGTCGTCGCCGTCGATCTGGATGATCTTGTGCTGAACGCCGTTCGGAAGCGTCTCCAGATATTGCGGCGCTTCTTCTGGCTTGTTGAAATGGTTCACGGTCTGGAATGGCGCAATCGGCTCGCGCGGAACCATCGTGCCGTTGATGATGAGGCGGCCGTGGGTGACCTGGATCTTGTCGCCGGGGAGGCCGATCAGCCGCTTGATATAGTCGGTCTGGCCATCGCTCGGCAGTTTGAACACGATGATGTCGCCGCGCTTGGGTTCGGAGGCGAAGAGGCGCCCGGGCATCGCCTGAGGGTCAAGGTCGAGGAAGCTCGGCAGCGAGAAATGCGAATAGCCATAGGCATATTTGGAGACGAACAGATAGTCGCCGACCAGCAGCGTCGGCACCAGCGAACCCGAGGGGATGTTGAACGGCTGGAACAAGACCGTGCGCACCACGAGCGCGATCAGAAGCGCCTCTATGATGACCTTGACGGTCTCCCACCAGCCCTCCTCCTTCTTGATGGACGGGACGGCGGCGTCGGCGGATTTCACGGTCGGTTCGATCATTCGGCTCAATACGCCCTTTCTCGTCTCATCCACGCACCACCCGGCGCTGGCCGCCCGCGCTTCCTATACAAAGGCTGACAGCTTGCGCCAAGCTCCGGCTGGTGACGCGTAAACTTGGCGCAAGAAAGGCCATGGGCGCGCTTTACGGTATGAGAAGCAGGGAGCCGGTGGTCTCGCGCTTCTCGAGCGCCATATGGGCCTGCGGGGCCTCCGCCAAGGGCCAGCGCTGGCCGATCCGGATCTTGACGTCTCCGCTGGCCACGACCCGGAAAAGATCGCGCGCCATTTTCTCGGCCAGCTCGCGATCCGCCATGAATGTGGTCAGCGTCGGCCTTGTGGCGAAAAGCGAGCCTTTCTGCGCCAGGAGGCTGATGTTGAATGCGTCGACCGCGCCGGAGGCAGAGCCGAAGCTCGCGAATATTCCAAACGGCCTCAGACAGTCGAGCGACGCCGGGAAGGTCGCCTTGCCGACCCCGTCATAGACCACGTGGCATTTCGCGCCCTTGGTGATCTCGCTGACCCGCTTGGCGAAATCCTCGTCACGATAGAGGATCGTGTGCTTGGCGCCGGACTTTTTGGCGAGCGCCGCCTTTTCCGCCGTGCCGACGCAGCCGATCACGGTTGCGCCGAGCGCCTTGCCCCATTGGCAGAGGATAAGCCCGACACCGCCCGCGGCGGCGTGGACCAGGATCGTGTCGCCCCCTTTGACGCGGTACGTCTGGCGCACGAGATATTGCGCCGTGAGGCCCTTGAGCATCATTGCCGCCGCCGTGTCATAGGAAATCGCCTTGGGCAGCTTGAACAGGAACTTCGCTTCGATATTGCGTTCCTCCGCGTAGGCGCCGGGGGAGCCGGCATAGGCGACGCGGTCGCCTATCTTCAGTCCCACGACCGACGGACCGACCTCGATCACCTCGCCCGCGCCCTCGGAGCCGGGCGTGAAGGGCGTATGGGCGGGAGGATAGAAGCCCGAGCGATGATAGATGTCGATGAAGTTGATCCCGATCGCATGCTGGCGCAGCCTGACCTCGCCTTTGCCTGGCGGCGGCAGTTCGACCTCCTCAAGGCGCATGACTTCCGGGCCGCCGGGCTTATCTATGCGGATGGCGCGCATCGTTTCCTCTAGGTTGCTGGTGTCGTTCAATGCGCCGGCGCAGGCTTGCCAGCGCGGACGGTCGACCTTATAGCATCGCGCCGGTCCGGCAGAACCGGATTCTCTCAAGAGCCCGCGCCCATCGTCTAGCGGTCCAGGACGTCGCCCTTTCACGGCGAAAACACGGGTTCGATTCCCGTTGGGCGCGCCAATAAAAACAAGCTTAGTCAAAAAGATCTGGGGTCGCGCGGCCTCTGGCCGAGCGCGAGGGTCGTCGCCGAGCGCTGTCGCATCACCGTTTTCCCGGTCGACCCGCGCGCGCCCTGCGGTCTGCTAAGCTCGGAGCATGGAGTCCCTTACCGCCTTCGGCCTCTTCGCCGTCACAGCAATGCTCGTGTGCTACGCGCTGGAAAGGCGTAGTCATTGGTTCGTGTTGCTGTTCGCCTTTTCGTGCGTGCTCGGGTCCGTCTACGGCTTCCTCCAGGGGGCTTGGCCATTTGGAATGGTCGAGGCGATCTGGTCAGCCGTGGCTCTGCGGCGCTGGATCACGGCGCCACGTGGTTAGAGTTCTTTAACCATGCCGACGCCCCAACGGAAACATCTCGTTGAGCATAAATGTTGGAGGAGCAAGCAACCGAGGAACGCAGTTATGAAAACAATCCTAATATCTGCCGCCTTTGCCGTTTTTATCTCAGGCGCGGCTTTCGCCCGCGTTGTCGTCATGAGCCCAACAGAGCAGCTGCATGAGGCAAAGATCCCTCAGGACCACCGCGCCGCGCGACTGGACAGCGTTGGTTCCGGAGGCGCCTCATGCTCGACGAAATACGTCACGACGATCCGCGTCGATGGCAGCAGCGCCACGCGCAAATCCGTGAACTGCGAAGAGTGACGATCGCAGCGGGGCTTGCACGAGGTCGCTTGCGACCCTCGCGCGCCGCGCATGGCGAAACCCGGTCCGAAAGACCGAGCCTGAACGCGGTTCGGGCAAGCGCTGACGCCAACGGATCAATGAAACACTTGAGCGAGCAATGTCGGGCGCTTCCTTGTCTTGCGAGCGACCACATACGCGACTTCGTTCCAGTCCCGCGCCAGGAAATCGCTGCTTGCTTCTTCCGCGCGCAGGCGAGCTTCAGCAAATGCCTGATCGCCAAAAGAGATCATGAGCGCTTCGGCTTCGGTGGAAATCGCGAGGCGCAACTCGTGCGCCCGTTGTTGGTAGGACATCGTCGGAAACTCCCATTTCGTTCAACGTTTATGTCTAAGCACAACAGCTCACGCCGCGCCGTGAGCCCGATCACAGCGCGCGACAGAAGGAGCCCCGAAGTCGCGTCCCTCCTTATTCTTCCAGCGCCTACCGTCCTTCGAGCAACACGCCCGGCAGGTTTCACCCGCACGTCTGCCAGGCCTTTGCAACCTCACGTTGCTTCAACCTTGCGACTCCCCATCTTGCGTGCAATAATGACCGCGCGGCGTCGTTCTGTTGGGGGAATTGCATGCGATTCCAAAATCTGGTCGCGACATGCGTCGCCGCATCCTTCTCGCTGTCTGCGCTCGCCACGGCGGCGTCGGCCAACGGAATCGTCTTTGACAGCCTCGGCGGCGTGACCTCGAGCGCCGCATTTGCGGGCGGCATAGAATCCGTGATCTCCGCGACTTTCAGCACCAAAGCGGCTCCCGTTCACGTGAATGTCGCGCTGTTGCTCAGGGATCGCTTCCCGGAGTTCGGCGAGCCGGGCGACACCTATACGGTGAGCCTCGACGGCGGCATTCCTCTTTCCGATCTCTCCTTCGATCCGATTGGCGGACTGGACTATGCCGACGGGTCTTCGGTCGACTTTCAGGGCCCGGTAATTGCGTCCGCTGCATTTGCCCTGGCCAGTCTGCCGACGGCCTGGACGGTCAAATATTATGATCAGTTTGCCGGCGTCGTCCTCGACCCCAATTCGCTTTACTGGATCGAAGTCAGCATCCACAGCGCGAGCGACGAATCCGTTATCGAATGGGGAACCACAGCCGACATTTCGGGACCTGGCGTCGCGAGCAACTACTCGGCGTGGTCTCTCACGGACGACGGGTTCTTTCTCAATAAGGGCGTTGATCCGTCCCCATTTGATAACGCCCTTCAGATGGAGGTCGACGCCGTCCCCGAGCCCTCGACCTGGGCCATGATGCTGATCGGCTTCGCGGGTCTAGGCTTTGCTCGCCGGCATGGGGCCCGAAAGACGCCTGCGCACGCTGCATAGGCGACAAGTGCGGGCGGCCCCAGAGCCTGTTGATAGCGCTACGTCCGTCCGTCAGCCCGTTCGCTTGAGCAGCGCCCTTCGCCAGACGAGCGGCAATGCGATGACGACGATGAGCATGGCGCCAACAATAACCGACATGACGGCGCTGGGCACATTGAGAAGGCCGAGACCGAAGGTCACCAATCCCATGATGCACGCCGCAAGCACGACGCCCGGAATGGACCCTGCCCCGCCCTGGATGCTGACGCCTCCCAACACCACCATGGTGATTGCGTCGAGCTCGTACCCTTGGGCAATCGAGGGCCTCGTCGAACCAAGGCGCGATGTGATGAGCACGGCCGCGACGCCCGACATGAGACCGGTCAGGCAAAAGAGCTGAAACTTGATCCGCTCGACCCGAACGCCGGAATAGCGAGCGGCCTCCGAATTTGCGCCAATGACGAAGATTCGCCGTCCAAAGCTCGTGCCGTGCAGCACGAAGCCGTAGACGATCGCCGCTGCGACAAAGAGCGCGAGTTCGAAAGATATGACGCTCCAAACGTAGCCTTGTCCGAAATACGCCAGACCGGCTGGATATTTTTGATAGGCCTGATCGCCGAGAATGATGAAGGCGACGCCGCGGAAGAGGCTCATCGTGCCGATCGTGCCCACTATGGACGGCAAACGGAAATAGGCCACGAGAAGTCCATTTCCAGCCCCGCAAAGCAGGCCAACGAGAACGCCGATGATGACGAGCAAAGGCGTTCCGGCGCCGGCCTCAGCCGCCATACCCATCAGCGTCGAAGCGAGCGCCATGATCGCAGCGACGGAGAGATCGAACTCACCGGAAATGATGAGAAGCGCCATCGGAAGCGCGATGAGACCCTTCTCGGTGAAAGTGAAAGTAAGATCAGAGAGCGCCCAGGGATCGAGAAAATAGGGGGACGCGACGCTGTTGAGAGCGAACACAGCCACAGCAATCGCCGCGAGCAGCGTCTCCCAGCGCATGAGCCTGCGCAATAGAGGCTGATCGAGACGGTCCGGAACAAGACGCCGCTCGACGGCCGCCCCGCTCATGCCGCCTCGGTCGGCTTGAGAATGATCCGCCCCGGTCGCCGCTCGCCCCGCAAATTGAGCGCAACCGCAACGATGATCGCGACGCCGGAGATCGCCATTTGCCAGAATGGAGACACATTGATCACGGGAAGCGCGTCGGCGATGATTCCAAGGAACAGCGCCCCCAGCACTGCGCCCGCCACTGATCCCACTCCGCCCGCGATCGATACGCCGCCAACGAGACACGCGGCGATGACCGTGAGTTCGTAACCACTCGCGATCTCGACCGAGGCGATGACGTAGCGCGAAATCCAAAGGTAGCCGACGAGCCCGGCGACGGCGCCGGAGATGCAAAAGACGAAGAACTTCGTGCGGCCGACATCGATGCCCGCATAGACCGAAGCGACCGGATTGACTCCAATCGCGTGAACGGAACGGCCGAACGGCGTCCACCGCATCAGGATTGCGAACATCACGATCGCGCCGATCGCGATCCAGGACAATACGGGCGCGCCGAACGCGACCGCTCGTTGAAGCCCTATGAAACTCGGGCTCATCTGGTCGGCGTTGACCCAGGCTCCGCCGGAGAGAATGTAAGTCGCGCCGCGAAAGATCGAGAGCGTCCCCAGCGTGACCACAATCGGGGGCACTTCGCAAAGCCAGATGATCAGCCCGTTCAAGGCGCCGAGCGCGAGGCCGACAGCGATCGCGATCAGGATCAGGACGCCCACGGGAATTTGCGGATGCGCGGCGTTCAGCATCGCGACCGCCATGCCGCTGAAGCACAGGTTCGAGGCCATCGACAGGTCGAGGGATCGGGAGATGAGGACAACCATCTGCCCAAGCGTCAGGATGATGAGGAGCGAGGTGTCGTTGAACACCTGCGCCAGATTGCCTGGCCTCACGAAATCGGGGAAGCGCAGGGCAATCAGAACGAGGAGCGCAAAATTGGCGAGGACGAGCCAGATCTCGCGCGACTTGAGAAGACGCCTCACGTCGCGAGGCCTGAGGCGGCGCGCACCAGGGTTTCGGCCGTCAAACCCTCGCTATCGTGGACGCCGGTCATTCGCCCTTGCCGCATGACCACGACACGGTCGGACATGCCCAGAATCTCTGGCAGTTCCGAGGAGACCATGATCACGGACAGTCCCTCTTCGACCAATTCCGCCATGAAACTGTGGACCGCGGCCTTCGAGCCGATGTCGATGCCCTTGGTCGGCTCATCGAGGATAATCACCCTGGGCTTCGTCGCGAGCCATTTTGCGATGACAACCTTCTGCTGATTCCCGCCCGACAACGTTCGAACTTCCTGGTCGAGCGAGCCGGCGCGCAACTGGAGACGCTGCGCATAGGCGCGGGCTAGAGCAAATTCCTCTGCAAGGCGGAGAACGCCAAACTTCGACGTCCGGTCGAGAGACGGCAGCGAGATGTTCTGGAAGATCGGCAAACTGATGGCGGCGCCCTGCCCTCCGCGATCTTCGGGCACATAGACGATTCCGGCGTCGATCGCGTCCGCGCTTGATCTCGGCGCTATGGGCGCTCCCGCGAGCGTCACGGAGCCGCGGCTAGGCCGCGTGACGCCCGCCAGCGCCTGCATGACCTCGCTTCTGCCCGCGCCGACAAGGCCGTAGAAGCCCAGAATTTCGCCCTCGCGCAATTCGAAGCTGATGTCTTCGAATTCGGTCGGGTGCGATAGCCCGGAGCAGGCCAGCACCGGCGGCCCGATCGCGTGACGCCGGGTGGGGAAAATCTGGTCGATGGGGCGGCCGACCATCATCCGGATGATTTCGTTGCGACTCGTATCTTTGAGCCATCCCTCGCCAACCATTTCGCCGTCACGAAAGACCACGTAGCGGTCGGCGATGCGCTCGATCTCCTCGAGCTTGTGACTGATGAAAAGAATGGCCTTGCCGTCTCTCTTCAACAGTTCGACGATATGGAAAAGCTCCTCGGCTTCTTTCAGGGAGAGCGCCGCTGTAGGTTCGTCCATGATGACGACCCGCGCATCGAGGGACAGCGCGCGCGCGACTGCGACCAAGTGCTTGCTGGCCATTCCGAGATCGCGCAGCCGAGCGTCGACGTCGAGATGGCCGACGCCGATCTTGCTCAGCGCCTCGCGCGCTTGATGCGCTGTCGCTCTCCAGTCGATCCCGCCAAAGCGATTGTGCGGCGCGTGGCCAAGGAAGATATTCTCAGCCACCGTCAAGTCATCAAAGAGCACCGTCTCCTGGTGGATGGCGGTGATCCCGCGCGCGAAGGCGTCGTGAGCCGACGAGAGAGTCACAGGGCGGCCATCGAGCATGAGGGAGCCCTCCGATGGCTGCAAAATGCCCGTCATGATCTTGACGAGCGTCGACTTCCCCGCGCCGTTTTCGCCGATCAGAGCAACGACCTCGCCAGGAAAGAGATCCAAGCTGACGCCGCTTAACGCTCGTACGCCGGGAAAACGTTTGCTGATGTTGGAAAGCGCGAAGCACGGTTCGCGCATCGGCCGAGTCGGAGGCGCGGCCTCAGCGAATTCGGCGGGTGCGTCACCGCTGCAAGCCGGCGCCGCTGTCAGGCCGCGCCACGCCTAACGACGCGTCCGGTCGCCACTGGGAAACCCCTCTTTGTCCGCAGCGCGACGACGCTCGTTCTCCCAGCGTTGTCGTCACGGCGTCAAAGAGGAGTTTGCGCGCCAATCAAATCAGAACTGCGCTGCGTATTTTTCAATGTTCGATTTGTCGAAGACCAGGAGATTCTTGAGGAACGTGTTGTTCTCCGCTTCGATCAGCATATCGCCGAGGCGGCCGATCTTGACCGTCTTGCCCACCTCGGGCTTCAGCTGGCCGCGCGCGATGAGGCTTGCGAACATCACGCCAGCATAGCCGAGATCGGCCGGGTTCCAGAGTTGGAACGTCTGGCATACACCGGACATGACGTTCGGCTTCATCTCGGAGGGCAAACCGTGACCGGTCACGTAGACCTTGCCGATGAGCCCGGCGTCCGTCACCGCGCGACAGGCGCCGATGATCCCGACCGCAGTCGGCGAAATGATGCCCTTGAGATTGGGATGGCCTTTGATGAGCCCCTGCGCTTCGCGATAGCTCTTGTCCGCGGCGTCGTCGCCATAAACGACGCCGACCAGCGTGACCTTGGCGTAATCAGGCTTCTTCAGCTCCTCCTTCATTTTCTCGATCCAAATATTCTGGTTCGTCGCCTGTGACGTGGCCGAGAGAATCGCGATCTCGCCCTCGCCGCCGATGGTTTTCGTGATCATGCGGACATCGTTGGCGCCGACCAGATCATCGTGCGGCGCATTCACCTGCATCGACCGTCCCTCGGGGGCGATCCCTGAAATCGAAGGACAGCACCGTGATGCCGCGCTGCTCGGCCTTCTTTGTTGTCGGGATCAGCGCGTGCGCGTCATTGGCGGAGATGAGCAAGACGTCGACATGCTGCGCGATCAGCGTATCGATGACTGCGATCTGCTGCTCGACGGTTGCGGCGGTCGGCCCAGCGTAAATCAGCTCGACATCGCCAAGCTCCTTCGCCGCCTCCTGCCCGCCGTCACGTCCAACATCGAAGTAGTTGATGCCGAGCACCTTGACGACCATTGCGATGCGAAGCTTCTTCTGCGCGAAGGCTGCCCTCGGGAATTGTGTAAGCGCGGTGCTCGTCGCCAGTCCGGCAGCCAAGCCTTTGGTGATTTGTCTACGATTAAAGTTCATGTTCGTCCTCCCTGGTTTTATTTTTTGTGGTCCGCGGCGCTGCTCACACGAAAGCCCGCCACACCTCCGGCACAAACCCGAAGCCAGTTGTCCGGCGTTCGATATGGCCGATAGCGGGGAAGTCGAAATGGGTGCCGGCGACTCGGATCCGGTCCGTCGCGGCCATGTCCAGGGCGCGTTTGCGCGTCGCGATCGCCTGCTCGCGGTCGATGTCGAGCACTGTGCCTGCCTGGGGCGCCGCCATCTGCAGGCTCGGCATATGCACCACGTCGCCCCAGATCATGACGGACTCGCTCCCCAATTCGATCAGCCAGGCCGTTTGCCCCGGCGTATGTCCGGCCTGGGTGACCGCCGTCACGCCCGGAAACACCGAACCGTCGCGAATGGTGCGGATGCGATCGGCGTAAGGCGCGGTCGCGACCCGCGCGCCCTCGAAGAACTCCAATGTCTCCGGCGGCGCGCGGCCAGGCGAATCCGGATCGCGGAAGAAATTCAGCTCCGCCTCGTTCACCACGAGTTCCGCCTTCGGGAAGGCGGCCTGCCCATGCTCGTCGACGAGCCCGTTCACATGGTCGGGATGAAGATGCGTCATCAAGACCGTGTCGATGTCTTCCGGCTCGATCCCCATGGATCGCAAGTTGCCGGTGAGCATTCCAAGGGTCGGGCCCATGCTGGCCCCGCAACCCGTGTCGACGAGCATCCGCCGGCCCGCGATCTGGACGAGGAAAGCGTTCATCGTCATCTTTGGCGGAATGGGACGGAAGGCCGCCGTCTCGAGCCGCTCGCATTCAGAATGGTCGATCCCGACGATGAGATCGAACGAGGCCTGGAACGTCCCGTCATTGACCGCGGTCACGAGAGCCTCGCCAACCACGAGGTGGTGGAGCCCGGGAGGTTGGCGGCGAGGGAATTCGATCGTTTCACCCATCAAGACTCGCCCGTCTTCCTCCCGATCGCATACGTCCAAGCCTGACCAAGGGTCCGACGTTCAGCCGTCGTAAAGTCGCGCAGCCGGCTCGACTCCAAAGGACGCGCCTGCCGATCCTAGGCGCACGGATGAACGCCTCCGAATCGTGTGTCGGAACGCGGCCATCGCAGATGGCGAGGATGCGTCGGCCCGGCGCCCTACGCCCGCTTTGCTTTCTGGCGCGCGAAGACTTCGTGGCCTTCGCGATCGAGGATACGCACGCCGATCGTCTGAGGCGGCCACTTTATGTTCGCGGCGGCTATAATGGCCGCGGGCGCGTCCGGCACTTCGACCTGCTCCTCCGTCAGATTGGTCGAGCCCTCATCCGCTGTCCCGCAGACAAACTGGATCCGGAACGTTCGCGCTTGTTCTGAGACGATCTCGGTCGGCGGGTTCGGCTCGGGAACCGTCGGAGGCGCGGCTTCATGCGCGACGCGTCTGGGCGTCCATCGGGCGACGACAAGGGCGACCCGTCTCCAAACTCCGGCCATCTCATCGCCGTTGGCCTGACCTTCCCGGCGTCGCGCCTCTGCGTAGGCCTCATCGCCAAACTCAGCCATGAGCGCGCTCGCGACGGCGCGGATGCGCTCGGTCCTCTCCAGTTGCCAAAGCAACCACGCAAGCATGACGCCGACCTTGGTCTTGACGCCGGAGCGCGGCTCGGGGCGCGCGCCCTAGCGACGGCGGCTGGGTTCCCCAGCGGTTTGCGCGATATTCGACCAATCGCGTTGAGATAAAATTAACGACGGCCGTAGCGTGACCCGGCCGAAGCGATGTTGGTCGCCCTCCCTCGGCTGAATTTCACGCTTTACGAACTCGCGATACGGGGAGACAAAAGCGCAATTGGCGCTGCCATGAAGCTTCGATAGTCTGCACGCGGGAGCGGGGAGCGTCTGGATGATCGCGGCGGTAGCCAACCTATTCAACGACAGGCAGGAGCGCATCAGGGGCAAAGTCATCCCTGTCTACGCTCTTCTGCTCGTTTCGAACGCTGCCGCATGGCTGTGGGCGATTGCCGCCTTCCACGACTATCCGGTCCTCCTGGGCACGGCGGCGCTCGCCTACAGTTTTGGCCTCCGGCACGCGTTCGACGCCGATCACATCGCGGCCATCGACAACGTGACCCGCAAACTGATGCAGGAAGGCCGGCGGCCGGTCGGGGTCGGACTGTTTTTCTCGCTCGGCCACTCGACGATCGTTGTGGCGCTCACAGTCGCAATCGCGGTCGCAACGAGCGAATTGCAAGGCCGTTTCGACGCCTTCAAGAGCTTCGGCGGAATTGTCGGCACGCTGGTGTCGGCGTTGTTCCTGTTCGCCATCGCGATCGCCAACATCATCGTCCTCGCCTCGGTTTGGCGGACCTTTCAAACCGTCAAGAGCGGCGGGCGATTCGTCGAGGAAGACCTCGACCTCACGCTCGCCAATCGCGGCTTGCTGGGTCGGCTGTTCCGTCGCTTCTTTCGTCTGATCGAGCGCAGCTGGCAGATGTACCCGCTTGGCGTCCTGTTCGGCCTCGGGTTCGACACCGCCACCGAAGTGGGCCTGCTTGGCGTTTCGGCGACCCAGGCGTCGCAGGGACTCTCGATCTGGTCGATCCTGGTCTTTCCGGCCTTGTTCACCGCCGGCATGACCTTGATCGATACGACCGATAGCATTCTCATG
Source organism: uncultured Alphaproteobacteria bacterium (assembly GCA_963717215.1). Classification (GTDB taxonomy): domain Bacteria; phylum Pseudomonadota; class Alphaproteobacteria; order Rhizobiales; family Beijerinckiaceae; genus Roseiarcus. The sequence continues at coordinate 102,066 of CAVQVS010000012.1, read as the reverse complement.
CTGGGCGCCTATGGCTGGGCCTTCATCAAGCCGATCCGCAAGCTCTATTACAATCTCGCGATCACCGCGGTGTCGGTGATTGTCGCAGTGATCGTGGGCGGCCTCGAAGTGCTCAATCTGATCGGGGCTCAGCTCGGCCTCACCGACGGCGGCGGGTTTTGGGGCGCGATTGGTTCGCTGAGCGACAATTTCGGCGTCCTCGGGTACGTGATCGTCGGCGTGTTCGTCGCCGCCTGGGCGATTTCGTATGTCATCTACCGCGTCAACGGCTACGACGAGATCGAGGTCTCCGCGGGCTGAAAGCCCGTTGGCGAAATTGCGGCGAAGGCCGAAACCCGCGTGCGATCGCGGAATAATTCAACTGAATTGCGGCAATTCTTGCGCAAGCGGGCGCATTAAGGCGCGCGGAAGCGCGAGATTGCGTTCAAGCTTCGCGGGAGCCGCTTCGCGCTCGCGCCCCGCGAAAGCGGTTCGCCTTCCGGTCATGAGCTCGGGAGTGAGGCATCAGACGACGGTAGCCCGGCTGTCGAGTTGGGCGCATGGATCGCTTCGGCGCGTGCCTCTCCAGTCGCATCGAGAGAGCAACGTACGGTCGGCCAACGCCGACCCATGCCATGCCCGCGAACGAAGGCATCCAGTTATGGGCTGAGACTCCCGTCAGGTGAGAGATGGTCGCCACGCGCGCCCGCACATTGAAGGCGGTGCAGCGACCCCCTCGCCCACGCAGGCGCTGACTAATTGTGCTTCAATGCTCCGGTGCAGGCGCCGATATCGTCCTTGGAGGCGGGTAAATAGGCAGGTTCGCGGCCATCCGAAGTGCAAGTGAATTTGTTGCTGCCGATCAGGACTTGCGTACTATCGCTCAAGTGGGTGGTGGCGATCCATTGCCAGATAGCGAATACGTTGTATGCTTTCATCTGCTCGGGCGAGAAAACGTAGTTGTTGGTGTCGATTTGCGTCTCGCTGTTGCGGAATTCCTCGGCCATTTCGCGCCCCACCGTGTGTGCCTCCGACGTTTCGATCTTGCCCTTGATTCCACCGACATCCTTGAATTCAAGGCCCGATCCAGCGGGGCGGTGGTGCTTCGCCTCGTCGCCTCGGAGTTAGTCAGCGTCGTTTTGTGTTCTTTCATGATCTGATTGGTAAGGCTGCGGTTGCACAATCCCTGGCAAATTTGCTTCCAGATTCCTACGGGCGCGCCGACGGCGGTGACGACAGGGCTTTCGAAAGTCGTATAGGTATACTTGTGGTTGTGATTGTCATCCTCCATGAATTTGCCCGGATACGAGTTAACACGTCGGTCGTCAACTCCAAGGCACCCTCGCTGTCGAAATCGAAATGCTGTGTAGTTCTCCTACCTACGCCTGGATTGAAGACAACTTCGAATTCGCCCTGAAGGCCATTACAGCCGTGACCGCCCTTCTTCCATGCATGAATGAGCACTTGCTTGCCGGGCGCGACGTTTTCGAACACTTCGCCAAGTTGCTTTGCGTCGGTCTCGAAGCAGTTGCTGTTTTCCTTGCTCAATGTCACGGTCACCGGTTGATGGTCTATATTCTTGATATACAAATCGAAGGGGTCTGCGAACGCATTGGGCGACCATGCCGTAATTGAGACGCCTGCGATAGCCGCCAAGAGGACACTATTTCTCATGGGAATTGTACTCCAATTGCAACCTGCCCCAGCAGGAGACCATAAATTACCAGACGCGACCACCCGCACCAACATTCATTATTCGTACCTTTTTCTTTTGGGCCTCCACAAAACTGGGGGAGGCCAATTCAACTCCGACGTGGACCCTCCGCACTTGTAATGGAGTATTCCGGTCAACCGCTTCCTCGGCTGCTCGTTCAGAGAAGCGACAACTCGATAACGAACGCCATTTTAGTCGGGCTTCGCTCGCAGCTTTGCCAGCGCCTCTCTCACAAAGGCCACGGGTCAGGGAAATACGATTTTCAGAAATTTATTGCAAAAGTCCGAAATCACGACTATGCTTGGCGAGTGTCGGAACCCGAAGCCAGTCCAGGCGCGTAGATAAGGGAAGACAGCTGGAGGTTTTTGCACACACTGGAAATTGAGCAAGATTTTTTTATTCGAATCGGTCGTAACCCATTGAAAAGTCCCGATTCCAAAAAATAAACGCTAGTAAACGCTAGCATTTTTACTAACGTTTATTAGCGTTTACTGGCGTTTATTGGCGTCTTATGCGCGCCGCTCGGGCAGCCGGCGCCGAAGCCTGGCCTCGCCCCATCGGCCGGTCACTTGCCTTTGGCCGGCCCTTCGCCCTCCTTCTCAACCCACATGATGCGCTCGCCCATCTCGACCTGCTCGCCCACGGCGGCGTCAGGTCGCGCACGACGCCGGCGAAGGGGGCGACGAGCGCGTGCTCCATCTTCATCGCTTCGACCACGGCCAGGCGTTGCCCCGCTTCGACCGTATCGCCCTCCTCGACCGCGATCGCGACGAGCCGGCCGTTCATCGGCGCACGGATCGCTGCGTCGCCCTCCTCCGCCCCGGCCTCGGCCCTGGCGAACGGATCGACCAGCTCAACGAACGCCTGCCGCCCGCCGGCGAAGGCGTACACGCCGCCATTGGCCTCGTGGAGCGTGACTTCGTCGGCGGCCTCGCGGCCCTCGTTCTTCTCGACCGGATCCACGTTGGCCCCCTCGACGAGATGCACCTGCATGGGGACGCCATCGACGGTGATGTCGAGGCCGATGCGTCGCGAACCGATGAGCTCGAAGGAATCGGCGACCCGCCACGGGTCGAGCGGGTCAAGCCGCGACGGTCTGCCTTCGTCGCGCCTGTCGATGAGAAGCCTTGCGGCGGCGTGAACAGCCTTCCTATTCGCCGGATGCGGCTGCGCCCCAAGGCGCCCGAGATTGGCGTCGATGAAGCCGGTGTCGACCTGTCCGGCCGCGAACTCCCGGCTCCGCAGGAGCCCGCGCAGGAAAGCGAGATTGGTCTTCGGCCCGATGATAACGGCGTCGTCGAGCGCATTCAGGAGCCTGGCCAGCGCTTCGGCGCGGGTCGCTCCATGAGTGATCACCTTGGCGATCATCGGATCATAATAGGGCGTGACGCTGTCGCCGGCGGCGAAGCCGGTATCGATCCGGACGCCCCCCTCGCTCTTGAAGTTCATGGCGTGAATCAGCGCGGCCGAGGGCAGGAAGTTGTGCTCCGGATCCTCGGCGTAGACGCGCGCTTCGATCGCCGCGCCGGCGCAAGCGATTTCGCTTTGCTTGAGCGGCAGAGGCTCGCCTGCGGCCACCCGGAACTGCCATTCGACGAGGTCGAGGCCCGTCACCGCTTCGGTCACCGGGTGCTCGACCTGGAGCCTCGTGTTCATCTCGAGGAAATAGAAGTCGTTGGGTTTGAGGCCGCGCGACGGATCGGCGATGAATTCGACTGTGCCCGCGCCGACATAACCCGCGGCCTGCGCCGCCTCGGTGGCGGCTTTCGCCATGGCGGCGCGGGTCTCCTCGGGCAGCCCCGGGGCCGGGCATTCCTCGACCACCTTCTGGTGTCGGCGCTGGGCCGAGCAGTCGCGCTCGTAGAGGTGGACGCAATTCCCATGCGCGTCGGCGAACACCTGCAATTCGATGTGGCGAGGCGAGGCGACGTATTTTTCGATCAGCACCCGCCCGTCGCCGAACGCAGCCTCAGCCTCGCGCATGGCGCTCTCGAGCGCAGCGTCGAATTCGACATGCGCATCGACGCGGCGCATTCCGCGGCCGCCCCCGCCCGCGATCGCCTTAATGAGCACCGGATAGCCGATCTCATAGGCCTTTTCGCGCAGGAATTTCGCGTTCTGATTGTCGCCGTGATAGCCGGGCACGACCGGCACGCCGGCCCGCTGCATCAGCGCCTTGGCCGAGCTTTTCAGGCCCATCGTCCGCATCGCCTCGGGCGGCGGACCAACGAAGACGACGCCCGCCTTCGCGCACGCCTCCGCGAAATCGGCGTTTTCCGAGAGAAATCCGTAGCCGGGATGCAAGCATTGCGCGCCGACTGTCTTCGCCAGCGCGAGAATGGCGGCCTGATCGAGATAGCCGTTCGCGCCTTCGCCGATCTCATGGGCTTCATCCGCAAGGCGGGTGAAAAGCGCCCCGCGGTCCACCGGCGTGTGGAGAGCGATCGATCTCATTCCCATCCGCTGCGCAGTGCGAGCGATGCGGCAGGCGATCTCGCCGCGATTGGCGATAAGGACGTTGGCGAACATGTCTGGCTCCGGGCGCCCTGCTCTAGCCAACGCGCGTGGAGATTGCGAGCGCCTCGACGTGAGGCCGCCACGCGCGCGCCGGTTTTGCCCGCGCAAGCAACGCCCTTCGGTAGGCCTGAAAAGCCCGCGTTTCGGCGAGACCGACTTTCGGCGGGCGAGCGAGAGCGCGCTTTGACATTGATCGACGATCAAAGCTACTTTTGGCGCGTAACTGACGCCGCGGATAAGCGCGTCAGACGAGCGCTGTGGAGGTGTCAAAATGACCGGTCGTTATCTCGCATGTTTGGGCGTCGCGGCCGCCCTGACCGCGTTCGCCGCTTCCCCGGCGCTCGCTCAATCGTCGGTCAAGGTCGGAACGCTCACTTGCGATGTATCGGCTGGCATAGGCCTGCTGATATCGCAGCAACAGACGATGACCTGCAATTTCGATCCCGCCAGTGGAGGGCCGCCCGATCTATACACCGGCCGCATTGATAAATTCGGCCTCACGCTAGGCGCGGTGCAGCAAGGAACGATGGTTTGGGGCGTTCTCGCGCCCTCGACCGGATTCCCGCATGGGGCGTTGGCGGGAAGCTACGGCGGCGTCGGCGCGGAGGCGACCGCGGGCGCGGGTGTCGGCGCCAATCTCTTGATCGGTGGAACCGGCCGCTCATTTTCTCTGCAGCCTCTTTCCATCCAAGGTCAGACCGGGCTTAATTTCGCCGCCGGAGTCACGACCCTCACGCTTACCTCGGTGCACTAGAGCTGCCGCGCTCGGCGAACGGGCGCAGCGCGAACCCCTGGCTGCAAAGCTCGCCAACAATCAATTGCGGGAAATCAGAATTTAGATTAAGCTGGCCACGTGATTCTGCGGACAGCCACATCCTCAATCCCGCGCCGCTGTCGGTATGGGGAAAAGCGGAGCGAAAATTATTTGTTCGATTCTTCCCGTGGAACCCATTGATAAGTCTAAATTCGCACGAGAGAATCCAAGTAAATCCAAGGAAAACCAACCTCTACAATGGGGGTATTCGTAGCGCAGGCGGCCTCGACCAAGAAAATCCAAACGCAGCGCGAGCCGGCCCCTATGGCGGCAGAGAAGGGTCAAGCCGCCTATTCGGCGAAATAGCTGTCGTCGATCTTGCGCACCTCGTAGACGTCCTTGACCCGAACGCCGACGCGGTGGCGGATCATCAGATTTGCGAGCGCCTGTCCGTCGATCAGCACGACGCGCTTCGAGACCCGCGTGATGAAGTCATAGGCGCTGGTGGGGAAGTATGACGTCGTAACAAGGACGCCCTTGCTCGCCCGGTGGCCCTCGAGGCCGCCGACGAAATCGCGCACTTCGGACAGGGGCACGGCCTTGTTGGGGTCGAGCCTCTTGGCCTGCACGTAAACGACGTCAAGGCCCAGTTCGTCCTCCTTGATGACTCCATCGACGCCGCCGTCGCCCACCCGGCCGAGCGCCTTGCCCATCTCGACCCGTCCGCCGCCGTAACCCATGCGCACGAGAAGATCGATGATGAGGCGTTCGAAGAATCCCGGACTGAAAGAATGCACGCGCCCGACAATGTCCCGCGCCAGCTCGGCATTGAGCAGCTCGAAACTCGAAGCAATCGTCTCTTCCGCATCGTCCCGCGATTCCACTTGCTCCGCCGCCTCGCCGCCTTTGCCTTGAGATCGCCAGGAGACGAATTCCGGGTACCGCTCCAGAAGTCCGAGGTCGATTTCGCTCAGCCCCTGGGCGAGCAACTCGCGGCCTCTTTCGGTGGCGCGGCAATAGCCCCGTCGAGGGAGTTCGATGAGCCCCGCCTTCGACAGGTAGGATCTCGCCCAGTTGAGACGGTTGGCGAATAGCGTCTGGTTGCCGCTGGGCAGCCTGAGTTGCCGTTCCTCAGCAGAGATCTTCAGGGCTCTGCTGACTTCATCCTCCAACCCCGAAATGCTAATTTCGTCGTACCGCTGCCCGATCGTTTGCAGCGCCGGCAACATGAGTTGCTGAAAACTGGGCACGCCCATTTGTTCTTACGCTCCCCCTACCCACCCAAAACTTTACATGCGAAAGACGCCGAACCGGGTCGGCTCGACCCCAACGTTAAGCGTGGCCGAAAACGCCAGCGACAGAACCCGCCGGGTTTCCCGAGGCGCCACGATGCCGTCGTCCCACAGGCGAGCGGTCGCATAGTAGGGCGATCCCTCGGCCTCGTATTTGGACCGAATCGGGGCTTTGAACGCTTCCTCGTCCGCCTTCGGCCACTCGAGCCCCTCCCCGTCCAGCGCGTCACGCCTGAGCGTTGCAAGAACGCTGGCGGCTTGTTCGCCCCCCATCACACTGATGCGGGCATTCGGCCACATGAAGAGAAAGCGCGGAGAATAGGCGCGGCCACACATTCCATAATTGCCGGCGCCGAAGGAGCCTCCGACGATCAACGTAATCTTCGGCACATTGGCGCAGGCCACCGCAGTGACGAGCTTTGCGCCGTCCTTGGCGATCCCTCCCGCCTCGTAACGCTGCCCGACCATGAAGCCGGAGATATTCTGCAGGAACAGCATCGGCACGCCGCGTTGGACGCAGAGTTCAACGAAGTGCGTCCCCTTCAGCGCGCTGTCGGAAAACAGGACGCCATTGCTGGCGATGATTCCGATTAGCATGCCTGAAAGGTGCGCGAACCCGGTGACCAATGTGACGCCGTAGCGAGGCTTGAACGCGTCAAACTCCGAGCCGTCGACGAGGCGAGCGATGATCTCGTGCGCGTCGACCTGCTGACGAAGGTCGACCGGCGCCACATGTTCAAGCTCCTCGGCCGGATAAAAGGGTTCGACCGGCTTCGCCCAGTCGATCGAGCGCTTTGGCGCCCGATTGAGGTTGGCGACCGCGCGCCGAGCGAGCGCGAGCGCATGGGCATCGTCACGCGCGAGCGTGTCCGCGACTCCGGAGACGCGCGTGTGGAGATCCCCGCCGCCGAGATCCTCCGCGCTCACCGTCTCGCCGGTCGCCGCCTTGACCAGCGGGGGGCCCGCGAGAAAGATGGTGCCTTGCTTGTCGACGATGATCGTCTCGTCCGACATCGCCGGCACATAGGCGCCGCCCGCGGTGCAGGAGCCCATCACCACCGCGATCTGGGACACTCCGGCCGAAGACATGCGCGCCTGATTGAAGAAGATCCGCCCGAAATGGTCGCGGTCGGGGAAGACCTCTGCCTGGTAGGGCAAATTGGCCCCGCCGGAGTCGACAAGATAAACGCAAGGGAGGCGGTTCTCCGCCGCAATCTCCTGCGCGCGCAGATGCTTTTTCACCGTCATCGGATAATAGGCGCCGCCCTTGATGGTCGGATCGTTGGCGATGACCATGACCTCGCGGCCCTCGACCACGCCGACGCCCGCCACCAGCCCGGCGCCGTGGACGTCGCCCTCATACATATCGAACGCGGCGAGTGCGCCAATTTCCAGAAACGGCGAACCGGGATCGATGAGGCCGGCGACGCGCTCGCGCGCCAGAAGCTTGCCGCGGCCGACATGGCGTTCGCGCGCCCTGGCTGAACCGCCGGCGCCCGCGACGCGCCGGCGCAGGTTGAGCTCATCAATAAGCCGACGCCATTCCGCAGCGTTGGCTTCTCCCTCGCTGCTCTTTGTTGTCAGTGCGCTCTTTAGTCGCGCCATTACGTTTTATTTCCTTAGTTCCAGCGGCAGAGTTTGGGGAAGTCTCAACATTGTGTCCTTCTTCACCCGTGACACTGCGGTTAAATCCATTGCCGATTCTATAATTTGATCAAGCGAATGCTTCGCTTCCCCAACAGCAGGCAAGATGTTGTTTATTTGCAACATACTTGCCCCGCCCTGACTTTCGTCGAACTCTACGGAAGAACCTTTGGCGCTTTCACCCGGTCTGCCTCCGCTCAGATCGATTCATAGCGTTCGATCCGCCAGGGTTCGGCAAACGCGTCCGCGATCCAGGCCTTCCACGCGGGGAGACCCATGATCGTGTCCATATAGGCGCGCGTCTGCCTGGAAACCGAGACGTCATAGACATGGAGGCGGTTCACCACCGGCGCGAACATGGCGTCGGCCGCGGAAAAGCGCCCGAACAGAAAGGGTCCGCCCTTGCCGAAACTGACACGCGCATGCGACCACGCCGCTTCGATACGCGCGACATCCGCCTTGACCTCATCGCTGAGCGGGATGGCCTTGACGGGCCGGCGGAAATTCGTTGGGCACGCCTGCCGCAATGCAACGAACCCTGCGTGCATTTCGCTGGCGATCGAGCGGGCGTGGGCGCGAGCGGCCTTGCCTTTCGGCCACACCGTCTTTTCGGGATAGGCCTCTGCGAGATATTCGATGATCGCGAGCGATTCCCAAATCACGATCTTGCCGTCTTGTAGTGACGGACACTTTCCGGTCGGCGCGTACTTGAGCATGCTCTCGCGAGTTTCCGGCTGATCCATCGGGATAACCACCTCGTCGAAGGGGATCTTCAACTGCGCGAGCAGGATCCAGGGCCGAAGCGACCAAGATGAATAGGCCTTGTTGGCGAGGATCAGCTTGAGCGGCACGGGTTCATTTCCGGAAGGGTTTCGCGGCAATTGATCGGCGGGGGCCAAAGCCAAGTCAAGACGCCGTTCGTGGCGGGCATGCATTGACGCGGCCACTTCCGCGCGGGAAAAGCCGTCTCAACGGTCGTCGGAGCCCTCAATTGTCATCGAATAAGGTCGGGCTTCTGGTCGTCGCCGGCGGCAAGGGCGTGAGGCTCGGCGCAGACCGGCCGAAGCAATATCTCGCTTGCGCCGGCCGCCCGCTCATCGTGCACACGCTGGAGGCGCTGTCCGCGAGCTTCCCCTTCTCCGCCTCGACCGTGGTCATCGGAGCCGACGACCGCGCGCTCTATGATGGCGCGGTGGCGCAGTTGACGGCGCAAGCCGCGGCCGCGCTCGGGCCTCCGGCGATCGGGGGCGCCACCCGTCAGCAGAGCGTTCTCTCCGGCCTCGAGGCGCTCGCCGCGGCCGAACCGGATCTCGTGCTCATCCACGATGCGGCGCGGCCCTTCCCTTCCCGCGCCCTCATCGCGCGGGCGATTGAAGCCGCCGAGCGTCATGGGGCAGCGGCGCCGGGAACGGCCATGAGCGACACCGTCAAGCAGGTCGACGGCGACGGCCGAGTTCTCGCGACCCCGCCGCGCTCCAGCTTAAGGGCTGTGCAAACACCGCAGGCCTTTCGCTTCCCTCTTATTCTCGGGGCGCACCGACGCGCCGCCGCCGCAAGCGTCGGCGACCTCACCGACGACGTCGCGGTTGCCGAATGGGCGGGCGCGCCGGCTTACGTGTTCGAAGGCGACCCCGCCAACGTCAAGGTGACCACGATGCAGGATCTCGAAGCGGCCGAGGCGCGGCTCACCGCGAACTTAAGCGAGACGCGGGTCGGTCAGGGCTTCGATGTTCATGCCTTCGCGCCCGGCGACCACGTGTGGCTCTGCGGCGTCCGCATCCCCCATTCGGCGGCGCTCAGCGGCCATTCCGACGCTGACGTCGGCTTGCACGCCCTTGCCGATGCACTCTACGGCGCACTTGCCGAAGGCGACATCGGCCAGCATTTCCCGCCCTCCGATCCGCAGTGGAAAGGGACGGCGTCGAAGGTCTTCCTCGCCCATGCGGCCGAACGCGTACGCGCGCATGGCGGCGTGATCGCGCACCTGGACGTTACGCTGGTCTGCGAAGCGCCCAAGATCGGCCCACACCGCGAGGCGATGCGCGCCCGTGTGGCGGAGATCGCGGGCCTCGATATCGGCCGGGTCGCCGTCAAGGCGACGACAAGCGAAAGGCTCGGCTTTACCGGCCGCGGCGAAGGGATCGCTTGCCTTGCGACCGCAACCGTTCGGCTGCCCTAAGCGCGGGCCCCGCGAGACGACATCAGGCTTTGTGGTGAACCTCCTGCAGCCCGTAGACTGGCGTCGGGATGCCCTCGAGGCGCGCTTTCAACTGCAGCGCCAGGAATTGCGAATAGTGGCGCGACTGGTGCAGGTTCCCGCCATGGAACCATAACGCCTCCTGCTGCGTCGGCTTCCAGACGTTGCGCAGTTCCCCCTCCCACGGGCCCGGGTCCTTCTTGGTGTTCGAGCCGAGACCCCACACCTTGCCGACCTTGTCCGCCATCTCTTGACCGCAGATGTCGGCGACCCAGCCATTCATCGAGCCGTAGCCCGTCGCGTAGACGATCACGTCAGCCGGCAATTCCTTGCCATTGGCGAGCTTGACGCCTTTGGGCGTGATTTCCTCGACCTGCCCAGAAACGAGCTTGATCTTGCCATCGATGATGAGTTGCGACGCTCCGATATCGATATAATAGCCCGATCCGCGCCGCAGATATTTGAGAAATAGGCCCGAGTCGTCTTCGCCAAAGTCGAGGTTGAAACCCGCCTTTTCGAGAGCCGCATAGAACTTCGCGTCGACGTCGCGGATCTTGTCGTAGACTGGCTTCTGCATCGACCCGAGGAGGCCATAGGGCAAGGAGGCAAAGATCAGATCAGCCTTTGCCGTCGTCATGCCGCTCTTGACCGCCCGCTCGGAATAGAGATCGCCGAGGGTGATCTCCATCAGCGTGTCGGAGCGCGAGATGTGCGTGCTCGACCGCTGCACCATGGTCACGTCGACGCCGGCTTCGTAGAGCGCCGCGCAGATGTCATGGGCCGAATTGTTCGAGCCGATGACGACGACCTTCTTGCCCTTGTAGCCATCGGGCCCGGGATGGGCCGACGAATGATGCTGTTCGCCCTTGAAGGACTTCATCCCCTTGAAGTTCGGCATCACGGGCTTCGAGGACATGCCGGTTGCAAACACGAGCTGCTTCGGATGCAGGGTGACTTTCTTGCCGTCGCGATCGACGACGACCTTCCATTCCTTCTTCTTCGAATCGAAGGTCGCGCTCTTGACCGTTGTCTTCGTCCAGTAATTCAGTTCCATCACCTTGGTGTACATCTCCAGCCAATCGCCGATCTTGTCCTTCGGCGAGAACACCGGCCAATTTTTTGGGAAATCGATATACGGCAGATGGTCGTACCAGACCGGATCGTGCAGGCAGAGCGACTTGTAGCGCTTGCGCCAGGAGTCGCCTGCGCGCTCGTTCTTCTCCGCGATGATCGTCGGCACCCCGAGCTGCCTGAGGCGCGCGCCTAGCCCGATCGCGCCCTGGCCGCCGCCGATGATGAGCACATAAGGGTGCGTGTCGTAGCCGAGCTTCTCAGTCTCCTCGTCCCGCAATTCCTTCCAGGTCTTCGCGCCGGGGTTCACCCCGTGCCTCGCGCCGAGCGCTCTGGTGAAGCCGGCCTTCTCCTCATGACCCTTGAGTTCGGCCATGGTGGTCAGAAGCGTCCAGATGAGACCGTCCTTGATTCGGATGAGGCCGTAGCCCCGCGCGATCTCGGTCTCGAACGAAATCCAGGATTCGAGGACCCCGTCCGCCTCGGTTGCGACCTCGCCCTCGGCGATCTGCCACCCACGCGGCTTCGTCTGCTTGAGGCAATGGGCCAACATGTCGCGGACCTGATCGCGCCCCTCCATGGTCTTGATATTCCAGGTAAAGGAGACGAGATCGCGCCAGTAGCATTCGGCGCCGAAAAGGGCGACCGCGGCGTCGATATCTTCGGCCGCCAGCGCGGCGTCGAACTTGCCGAGGAGGGCTGTCACACGAGCATTGGGGGCCTTGTCGAGCATTCGTATCCTCCCTGGGGGATTTGATCCGGCGCGCGCCGGAGGGTTCCGCTGAAGGAAACTTGCGCGCCTTTAGGGAGGCTTGCAAGCCGGAACGGCGCCATCGGCTCAGCGACGACGCCGCAAGACCTCAGCGCGGGGCAAATACAATCGGAGCGCGAGCCCGGCGAAAAAGCGGAAGACAATGGAAGAAAATAAATGCAATTTTCCTTTCATTTCCTTTCAGGAATTTTCGGGAATCGCGGATTTTCAATGGGTTACGGTCGATTCAAATAGAAACCCTTCCCGTTGGTCGAGCTCGACACGGCGCTCAACGAGAACATCGGAGTCTCGTCGTAAGCCACTGTGCTGCCGTAAGTCTGAACGGCAGGAGCTGCGTCGCGGCGCCGCGTCTACCTCGGTACAAGACCGGCTAAGACTGCGGCATCCAATCCTCAACTCGCCGCCAGCGGCGAACGCCCCAAGAGCCCAAAGCCGCCTGGCATAAGTGCTTAAAACGTATCGCGGCCTCAAGAACACGCCAGTGGTCGTGGAATGCAGACGGCGAGGAGCGGCCGCCAGCCGGGCCGATGCGTCGATTGGCGGCGGTCCGACCCGTGGAGGCTCTGGGCTGCCGAACGCCCCTCCACCCCCTCCCCTACCGGAACCTCGGCGTCTTCGTCCAAACAATTCAACCCACGCGCGATTTTGCTACAAATAATCCGCCGAACCACTGCTAGAACTTGTCTTCTTGAGTTCGAGTGGTTTCAATGGGTTACGGCGGGGCAATAAAAAGACCTGCGCAAGATGAACTCGCGTCTTAGGTTGCGCCACGTCGAGATAAATATGCTTTTTATTTGCTAAACAACTATGTTCGCTATTGACTCTTCAAGAAGAGGGGCCAAAAAAGTGAGTAAATCTGTTAATAAGTAAGTAACGCCACAATGTCGCGTTGATGAGCCAGAAGCCCCTATTATCCGGACGCGAGCGCCTCGGCCAGCACGCGGACCGAATGCACCGCGGTGCGCCTGGAGAGACCGGCGATCTGATGGCGACATGAAAACCCGTCGGCGACGATCAGTTCTTCAGGTTTGGCGTTGCGCACCGCGGGCATGAGATCGGCCTCCGCCATGGCGCGGGAGACGTCCTGCGTTTCGGATTGATAGCCGAAGGCGCCGGCCATGCCGCAACAGGACGACGCGATCGGCGCGACGATGAGATCCGGCGTCTGACGCAGCGCCGCGAGGGTCGGATCGAAGGCGCCGAAGCTTTTCTGATGGCAATGGCCGTGGACATGCGCCTTCGTCGGCGTTGGTCGAAGCTTGAGCGCGATCTTCTCACGCGTCATCCACTCGCCGAAAGTGACTGCGCGGCGCGCGAGCGCTTTCGCCTCGCTTCCCGGCAGCAGGGATACAAACTCGTCGCGCAAGGTCATGAGACAGGACGGCTCGAGCCCGACGACGAGCGTATCGCCGGCAAGCGCCGCCAGGGTCCGCCGGGCTTCGGCGCGCGCCTTGTCGATCATCCCCGCCGCCAAATAAGTCCGCCCGCAGCACAGCGGGCGCCCGTCCTGGCGCGGGAGCAGCGGCCTCCATCCGGCCGCCGCGATGACGCGGAGCGCCGCGCGCAGATTGTCGGGCTCGAAATAGCGATTGAAGGTGTCGGCGAAGAGGAGGACATTGCGCGCTCCGCTCCCCGACCTGGCGTAAGGCGCGGCCTCTTGGTCGCGAAACGGGTCCGTTCGCCAGGCCGGCAGGTCGCGCGCTTGCGCAAATCCCAGTCTCTGATCGAACAGGCGGCGCAGGGCGGGGACCGTGTTGCGAAGATTGGCGGCGCCGGCGAAGGTTGCCGCCAGCGACGCGTAGCGCGGCAGTTCGGCGACGATCCGTTCGCGTAAAGCGATCCCGCGCTGAGCGGCGCGCGCCGCCGTCGCCTCGATCTTCATCTTGGCCATATCGACGCCCGTCGGACATTCGCGCCGGCAGGCCTTGCAGGAGACGCAGAGCTTCAGCGCCTCCGCGACGTCATCCGAGGCCAACCCCTCATCGCCAAGCTGCCCGGTGAGGGCGAGACGCAGGGTGTTGGCCCGGCCGCGAACGAGATGCTGCTCGTCGCGCGTCGCCCGATAGCTCGGGCACATCGCCCCAGCGTCGAACTTGCGGCACTGGCCGTTGTTGTTGCACATTTCGACCGCGCCCATGAGGCCGCCGAGCGGTCCCGGAAAGTCCGACCAGTCGAGCTCAGGCGAAAACCCCTCCATGGCGCGATAATCCGGCCCGTAGCGGAACAGCGACCGGTCGTCGAAGCGGGGCGCGCGCACGATCCGGCCGGGATTGAGCAGGCCTTTCGGATCGAACGCGTCCTTCACCGCCTCGAAGGCGCGCGCGATGCGCGCCCCGAACATCGGCTCGTTGAATTCGCTTCGCGCAATGCCGTCGCCGTGCTCGCCGCTGTGCGAGCCCTTGTACTGGCGGACGAGATCGAAACATTCCTCCGCGATGGAGCGCATCCGCGTGACATCCGCCGGGTCCTTCATGTTGAGGACCGGGCGCACATGCAGGCAGCCGACGGAGGCGTGGGCATACCAGGTTCCGCGGGCGCCGTGGCGCGCGAAGACCGCGTTCAGTCGTTCGGTATAGTCCGCCAGATCCTCGAGAGGCACGGCGGCGTCCTCGATGAAGGAGATCGGTTTTCCGTCGCCTTTCATCGACATCATGATGTTGAGGCCAGCCTCGCGCACTTCGGCGATCTCTGCCTGGAAACCTGGCTCGGTGGCGCGGACGACGCTGTGCGGAAAGCCCAGATCGACCATAAGGCTCTCGAGTTGCGCGAGCTGGGTGAGCAGCGGCTGATCCTCGTGCCCGTGAAATTCGACGATTAAGAGGCTCTCGGGCCTGCCGATCACCATGCGGTCGATCGTATCGCGGAAGATCGGGATGCCGCGTCCGAGATCGATCATCGTGCGGTCGACAAGCTCGACCGCCTCGGGATCGAGCGCGACGATGTGGCGGGTCGCTTCCATCGCGGCGCGGAACGAAGGGAACTGACAGATTCCGAGCACTTTGCGGGGCTTGATGGGATGAAGCATGAGCTCGATCGCCGCCGAAAAGGCGAGCGTTCCTTCGGAGCCGACCAGCAGCCTCGCCGGGTTATTGCGTCCGGCCGCGGCTGCGGCCGGCGTCAGCGCGTCGATGTTGTAGCCGCCGACCCGGCGCAGGACCTTCGGAAATCGGGCGGCGATCTCCGGCGCCAGGTCCTGGCCGAGCGTCTGCAGCCGAGCCATCAGTTCGGCGACGCCTTCCGGCTTCGTCGCGCCTTGTCCGGGCCAATCGGGGCCGAAACGGAAGCGCGCGCCGTCGGCCAGGATCGCGTCGATGGCCGACACATTGTCGGCCATCAGGCCGTAGCGGATTGACTTGCCGCCGCAGGAATTGTTGGCGGCCATGCCGCCGAGTGGTGCAGCGCGCGTGCGTCGAGGGATCGACCGGAAAGAACAGCCCGTGCGGTTTGAGCGCCGTGTTGAGATGGCCGAGCACGATGCCCGGCTCGACCGTTGCACGGCGCCGGTCGGGGTCGATCTGGAGCACGTTGCGAAGATATTTCGAGCAGTCGATGACCAGGGCGCGGTTGACCGTCTGCCCGCACTGGCTGGTCCCCCCGCCGCGCGGCAGGACCGGAACGCCGCTCTCGCGCGCGATCGCGATCGCGGTCGCGACATCCTCGATCGTGCGCGGCACGAGAACCCCGACCGGCTCGACCTGGTAGATGGAGGCGTCGGTCGCATAGCGGCCGCGATCGGCGCGAGAGAACATGACCTCGCCGCTCGTCTCCCGCCTCAGTCTCGCGGCAAGTTGCTCTCTTTGGGCCGGCTCGATCTCGCGCATGACGGCCCTACCCTATAGAAGCCTGGGCCAGGATGCGCCTTGCGATGTCAGTTGAAGCCTGCCTTCGCCAACAGGTCAAAGAAAAGCCCGCCATCGTCCCTGTTTGCGCTCTCGACGCCGCCATTCTCGCGCATGAACGCGAGGGGGTCGGCGCGCTTCGCCTTGCCCTCGATATAGGCCCCGAGCCGACGCGACTCGGCGACGATTCCTGCGCCCGCAGGACGCCGCGCCGCGTCGTAACGCCCAAGCCCGTCCTCGACATCGGCGTTGGAGAGCGCCGCGGCGAGTTCAATGGCGTCGTGGCCAGCCTTGATTGCGCCCTTCGCGACGTGTGGTCGAGCGACGAACGCGGCGTCGCCCAGGAGCGCCACACGGCCAAGGCGCAGTTTCGGCGATTCGAGATCGCCGATCGGCTGGAAAAGCGGCTGTGTGCATTTTCGCACGATCTCCGCAAAAACTGGCGGGAGCGTGGCTTCCGCGTCGCGCCGCAGCGCTGCGATCACCTCGGCCCGGATCAACTGGGGCGGGATCCCATCGGGATGGACCCGGCCAGCGGCGTCCGTCTGCATCTCTGCGAGTGTTGTTCCGGCATCGACCGGGCGGTACCAGACGAAGCTGAACCGCCGGCGTCCGGGCGTGAGGTCGTCAAGTGGGCCGGGTACGGGATAGCCGAGGATATGTTCGCGATCGAGGAGGCCCCATCCGAAGCGGTGGAAGATGGCGGCATGGGTCGAGGGCGACAGCGCCGCCTCCTCGACCATGCCGCGCCAGCCAATGTAGCCCGCGTCGACGAGTTCGACATCGGGGAACATCTGCCGCCTCACCGTCGAGCGAACGCCATCCGCGCCGATGAGCACATCGGCCCGCGCCTCCGAATCGTCGGCAAACCGGGCGGTCACGCAGGCGCGATCTTCCACGAAGCCGGCAAGGGTGGCGCCATATCGGATTCGCTCCTCGGGAAAAGCGGCCAAGAGCATCGCGTAGAGCCGACCCCATGACGTGCAAAATTGCGGCATACGAAGTTCGCCGACGATGCTCCCATCCGGGCTGAACGCCGTGCGGCCGCCGACTGCGCAGCCAACGCCGCCGTCGACCTTAGCGCCGGCCGCCAGCAATCCCCGCAGCATGGGCGGATGAACGCCCAGCCCGGCGCCTCGGCCCTCGAGTCGTGCAGCGCTTCGCTCGGCGATCGTCACCTCCCACCCGGAACGCAGGAGAATATTGCCCGCGAAGAGGCCTCCCAGGGAACCGCCGATGACGATCGCGCGCCGCATTTCGTTTCCGGGTCATGGAAAGAGAGGTTCGGAGCGAACATGCCGTCGCGGACTGTTCGGAGGCAAGCGCCAGGAGGCGGCGGCGAAGGAACGCCCCTACCCTGCCACAACTTGGCGCAGGATTCGCCTGACTGAAGCAGGCTCCTCGAAACGCAGCGTGACCGGCAGAGCCACGATGGAACGGGCCTGGCGGGCGGTGAGGCGCACCAGATCTTTTTCGGTCGTCGCCAGAAGCGCGCCCCGGCCGCGCGATTCCTCGATCAGCGCCTCGATCTCGCGGGGCGTATAAGCATGATGATCGGGAAAATCGCGCGTGGCGACGATCTGGGCTCCGACCCGGCGCAGCGTGGCGTAGAATTTCTCCGGCCGCGCAATGCCGGCGAAGGCGACGACTTCGCGTCCGATCAGGGGCGCCGCAGCGACCGCGTCGGGCTCGAGGCTCGCGCGGATGAGCGGCTTGCCAGGCGCCAAAGCGGCGATTCGAGACGCCGCCGCATCGTCGCCGCCCAGCACGATCAGCGCCTGCACGAAGGGCAGTTGAGCCGAAATTGGCGCACGCAGCGGTCCAGCCGGAACGCACAGGCCATTGCCGAAGCCAGCTTCGCCATCCACGACCGCGAAAGAGAGGTCTTTGATCAGCCCCGGATTCTGCAGGCCATCGTCGAGAATGAGCGTATCCGCGCCGGCATCGACTGCGCTTCTCGCGCTTCGCACTCTGTCCGCGCCGACCCAGCATTGCGCCAGTTTGGCGAGCAGAAGGGGCTCGTCGCCGACCTCGGCGGCCTTATGGCTGTCCCCGTCGACGAGCAGCGGCTCGGTGCGCTCCGGGCCGCCGTAGCCTCGCGACAGGAAAGCCACGCGTCGGCCGTCCGCGATCACCATCCGCGCCAGCGCCAGGGCGGTCGGGGTCTTGCCGGCACCCCCGACAGTGAAATTGCCGACGCAAATCGTCGGCGCGTCGGCGCGCTCGCCCTGTCCCCGCATGCGCTGCCCGGTCGCGCGTCCGTACGCCCAGCCGGTCGGCTGGAGCAAGCGGGCAAGCAAGGTTGGTCTCGGTTTGCTCCAGAAACGCGGGGCCTTCACCGCCCCGCCCCGGCGGACGGCAACAGCCCTCGAAGCGCGCCCATCGATCGGTCGACCGCCCCCGCGCGGCGCTCGACAAGATCGCCGGCCGCGCGCGCCATGGCGCGCAGCCGCGCCGCATTGGCGAACAGCGCAATCAGCGTCTCGCCCAAGTCCTCCGGATGCGCGACCGTCAACGCGCCGCCGGTCTCATCGAGCGCCGCGTAAGCGTCGGCGAAATTCCCAACCATCGGCCCGTGCAGGATGGCTGAGGCGAGGCGGGCGGGCTCGATCGGATTTTGCCCACCGCCGGCGACAAAGGACTTGCCGACAAACACCACCCCGGCCAGGCGATAGAAAAGCCCGAGCTCGCCAATCGTGTCGCAGATGTAAACCGCAGTCCCGGGACCGATCTTCTCGCCGCGCGAGCGCAGCGCGCAGCTCAGGCCCTGCTCCTCCAATTGCCGGAGGATCCACTCGCCTCGTTCGGGATGACGCGGCGCGATCAGGGTCAACGCATCGGGAAACACCTGGGCGAGGCGCTTGTGCGCGGCCGCGGCGATCTTCTCTTCGCCTTCGTGGGTGGAGGCGGCGATCCACATCTGGCGCCCAGAGGTCAGGCCCGCAAGCTCGGCCAGCTCGCGCCGGTCGGCGGGCAGGGTCGGCGCGTCGAACTTGATGTCGCCGGCGACCAGGACGTTCGGGGCGCCGAGCGTCGAGAGCCGGTCGCCGTCCGCTTCGCTCCGCGCGAGGCACACGTCGAACTCCGCGAGCAGCGCGGCGATGAAGCGGGGCGCCCTCCCCCATCTGCGGAACGACCGTTCGCTGATCCGCCCATTGATCATCGCGAGGCGCGATTTCGAACGCTTCAGTTCGACGATCATATTGGGCCAAAGCTCGCTTTCCGCCACGAGCGCCGCGTCGGGACGCCAGCGCTTGATGAACCGCCGCACGAACACCGGGCTGTCGAGCGGCGCATATTGATGCAGCGCGCCCGCCGGCAGGCGTTGCGCGAGCATGGCGGCGGAGGTCACCGTCGTCGTGGTGACGAGCGCGGTCGCGCCCATGCGCGTGATCCGCTCGACGAACGGCAGCAGCACCCCGGCCTCGCCGACGCTCGCCCCGTGCAGCCAGACGAGCGGACCCGGAGGGCGGACCAGGCCGCTCAGGCCGCGCCGCTCGCCCACCCGTCGCGAATCTTCCTTGCCGCGCCTGAGCCGCATCGTCAGGATCGGCCCGGCGAGCGGCGTCGCCAGGAACGAGGCCCATCGATAGCCAATGAGCGAGAGCGGAGCGGTCATCGCGATCTGAGATCGGCGCCCGGGTCGCTTGCGCCGACCATGGCGTAGCCCTGCCGGTGCACCTCGTCCAGCCCGCGCTCTACGGCGAGCCTCGCGGTTTCGATTTCCTCCTCGTCGGCGTTCGGCGAAACGCGGATGAGATCGCCTACAACGATGATCGCACGCCCGAAGGGCAATCCAAGCGACGCGCGATCCCAGGTGTTGAACTGAACACGCCGGCTCATCACTGCGGCGGTCGGCACGATCGGTCGTCCCGAGAGCTTGCCGAGCATCACGATTCCCCGCCCCGCCACGCGAGCGCGCTTGGGCACATCGGCGGTCATCGCAACGGACGAGCCGGATTCGAGTTGGCGAAGGAGCTCGCGTGTCGCCGGAGCGCCGCCCTTGTAATAGTTTCGATCGGCGGGACCGCCCGAGCCGCGCACCGGCGTTATGCCAAGACGCTGGGCGGCCAAAGCCTGGGCGCCGGCGTCTTCATGACGGGAGATGAGCACCGCGAGCCGATCCATGGTCACCGGCCGGGCGAAGGGCATCATCAGATGCTGGCCGTGCCACATCGCCGCGATAAGGGGCAGATCGTCCTTGATATAGGCGTCCACATCCTCGGGAACCGTGGTGAACCGGTTGGTGCTGCGAACGAACGACAAATAGGTCGCGAGACCAAAGCCGATCGCCCCCTGCGCCCATTGCGATCTGCCTACACGCCTCGCCATGCGGCGGCGCTCAGGCGGTCCGGGTCGGAGGCGCGAGGTCAGGCTCGAGGAGGCGATGCAGATGGACGACGTAGTAGCGCGTTTGCGCGCTGTCGACCGTCTGTTGGGCCTTGGCGCGCCAGGCGCGCTCGGCGCTGGCGAAGTCGGGAAAGATGCCGACAATATCGAGCTTCTCGGGATCACGAAATTCGTGGCTTTCGAGCGATTTCAATTCGCCGCCGAACACCAGGTGCAGGCGCTGCGGCTTTGCCTCGTCTTCGGCCTTCGAATCAGGAGGGGTCATGGATCACACTTCCTTGAAGACGCGCGGAGCGGCGCGGCCAGGGGAGCTGGCCCTTTGCCCTCGTCGCGGCGAAAACGCAAGCGGCCGAAGACCGCCGCCGGTCAGCTCGCCGGCGAAGCGGTGGCGGCGCGAAAGCCCTTGATGAGCCGGGGCGCAGCCGCGCCAGGCGCAGCAAGGAGCGCGCCGCGGCGGACCTGCCGGGAATTGTAGCGGAGCCGCTCGCCCGAGGCGTCGATCAGGCGCGCGCCCGATTCCTCGAGCAGAAGATCGGCGGCGGCGATATCCCAGTCATGCGAGTTCGCGGCCGAGACGGCGAAATCGATGACGCCGCGCGCCGCCAGGCACATGCGGTAGGCGAGCGCAGGCACACGCGGAACGATCTCGATCGCGGCGCCGATCTCCGCGGCCATCGCCTCAATCATGAGCTTCGGGCCAGCGGCTGCGCGCGGCGGCCAAACCGAGGTGGAAGCCAGGGGGGCGCCGTTGAACGTTGCGCCGTGGCCGCGGGCCGTCGCATAGATCTCATCCAGCGCCGGGGCAAAGACGACGCCCGCGACTGGGCGCTCCTCGACGACGAGCGCCACCGATACGACCCAGCGCGGGTCGCCGATCACAAACGCGCGCGTGCCGTCGATCGGATCGACGATGATAAGACTGCGGCTTGAAAGGCGCTCGAAATCATCGACCGTCTCCTCCGAGAGCCAGCCAGCGTCGGGCAACGCCTCTCGCAAGCGGCGCTTCAAAAGCGCGTCGGCGGCGAGATCGGCATCCGTAACCGGCGAACCGCCGGCCTTTGTCACAACGTGGGCAGAGGTTCGGGCGCCAGGATTGAAATATTCGAGCGCAAGCGCTCCGGCCTCGAGCGCGGCGGAGACCAGAAGATCGCGCGCGGCAAGCGCGTCAGTGTCCGCTTCGACGCTCAAGGGGGGAATGTCCGATCAGGGTTTGCGGCTTGCCTTAGCTGCACGCGTTTGATGGCGCAACGGTGTTCAGACCGAGCGCTACCCGCATCCGTTCAGCAGTGGCGGCAGCTCGGCGATGATCGACCCGGTCTACTCTATGGAAACCACAGGCGGGGCGAGCGCGGCTTGAACCGCCTCCGCCACGGCGCGGCCGAGCAATTCATGCTGATCGACCTCGTAGTGAATGCCGTCGAGATCCGAACATCGAATGACCTGGCCGGCGTCCAGGAACGCGACGCCCTCGCGTTCCGCGATATCCCGATAGCGCTGGCCGAGAAGAACGGACTTTTCCTGGCCGCCCTCGAACATTTCCGCATAGTCGGTGAGCTTGGCGATCGGGGGCGGCGCGACCAAGAGGATTTTCGGCGGGCGCCCGTTCCCGCTTTGCCCATAGGCGCGGGCGAGAACAATGAGGCGCGCCGCACCTTCCGCGATGTCGAACGCGGAAACGGAAAACCGCTTCTTCAGGTCGTTGCAGCCCAGCGCGAGGATCACGAGGTCGAGCGGCGCATGGCTCATGAGGCAGGGCGGGAGCGCATCCGCGCCGCAGCGATAGGGCTCGATCGGATCGTCGTGGACCGTCGTGCGGCCGTTGAGACCCTCGGCGATCACCTCGAAGTCAGGCCCAAGCTCGCGCTGCAAGACGCTCGGCCATCGCTGCGCGCGCGGAAAGCGGCCGCCAGTTGCGGGATCGTAACCCCAGGTGTTGGAATCGCCAAAGGCGACAAGGACAGGCATGGAATCAAACTCCCCTTAAGCGGGGCCCAAGCGACATTGGCCCCGCGCGCGGGGAAACCATAGCGCCGCGGCAGCCGTCATGCGACCCGCCCGGGGTCGGGGCGGCGTGGCGGCCGCGCCGGCGCGCGCCGGATTGCGCGGATATGGCCAGAAGACAGAAAACGCCGAGGCGCCTAACCCGCGATCGGCAGATCGCCGGGGGCGAGAGTCCAGGCATTGGCGAAGCCGCCGAACGACCGGAATTCCTGGTCGCTTTCCAGATAGCTCCGCCATTCGAAGCGGGGGGCGCTGACGGTGTCGAGTTCGGCCATCAGCCGCCGCTCGTGCATCTTCTCATGCGCCGTCAACTTCCCCAGGTACCCGCCTCTGACGTCGATCGCCTCGAGCGGCGTCGCCTCGATGTAGTCGAGGGCCGACCGCAGGCAATAGAGGGCGTGACCGTTGCACTCTGCGGTGATGCGTCGAACCTTCGACCGCTCGGGCGCCTGAAACCTCCGTCGGTTCGGCAATTTGAGACGGGCGTCGAAGTTGAGCCTGCGCAGGACCTCATTCAGGCCGGAATTGGTGAAGTTGCGCTCATAGAACGTCAGCAGCATCCAGTCGTAGAAGCGGTCGAGCTTCGGATCGAGGAAATTATAGTCGGGCTCGAACGGCGTGCCGAGCATGCGGCCCTCCGTTTCGAGCTGGGTCTTGAGTGGCGTGCCGGCGTAAGGCAACGTTCGGCAGAAGCCCGCAACGGTCCATCCGTCCCCGACATAGCGATCGAGGAACGCGATGTTGTTTCGAACGATCTCGATCGTGCTGTAAGGCTCGAGCAGCATGAAACCGAAGTCGAACGACATGTCGAGCGAGCGCAGGATTTCACCCGCTTCGATATGGACGCTCGCCTTCATCCTCTTGTTCATGTTGAGCAGGCCCTGGTCGTCTCCGTTCTCGACGCCCATGTAGACGTGGGTCAGGCCGGCCTCGGCGAGACGAGCCATCGTGTCGTAATGGACTTCGTCCGAGCGACAGCTGATCTTGAAGGCGATCCTGCCCTTCAGTCCGGCTGCGATGACGCCGCCGGCGATGTCCTCCGCCCACCGGCGCGCGCGCCGGCCGGTCGCCATGAAATCGTCGTCCTGGAACAGGAACATTTCCGCGCCCTGTTCGAAATGGAGCTGACGCATCTCCTCGACCACAGCGGCGGGCGAACGCAGCCGCCTGAGCTTGCCGCCCTGGGCTTCGTAGAACGGGCGGATGCTGCAGAAGCTGCAATCCCAAGGACATCCTCGGCTCCCCAGCACCGAAGCCATCGGCAGGTCCTGGCCGCGATAATCGATGTCCGAGCGATCCGGGAGCGGCAACAGATCGAGATCGTCGAGAACCGGCCGAAGCGGATTGAGGACGACCTCGTCGCCTTGCCTGTGGGCGATTCCGGCAACGCTCCGCCAGTCCTCGCCCAGACCAAGCTTCTGCATGAGTTCGACCAAGGTCCGTTCGCCCTCGAAGCGGACGACGGAATCGGCGCCAGGAATCCGCTGCAAGACCTCGGCCGAATCGAAGCTCGGATAGTGTCCGCCAATAGTGATGTGCGAGCGGCAACCCGCAATGCGCAGCGCTTCGATCACGCGGGCGAACGCGGGCGACATATATTGGAAGATCAGCGAGAAGCCGATCACGTCGGGGCGAAGCCGTTCCGCCAATGCGACGATCGGCCCGGGGTCGGCGGTATAGGTCTCGATGCGCCCGACGAAACCCGCCTGCCGCACCGACGACAACAAGTACCGCAGACCCAGATTGTCCTGGTCCTGGTAGCCGATCAGAAGAACCGAGGACGTGAAATCTGCGGACAAACAAGCCTCCTCTGGAGCTCAGCGTCCTTCGGTCCACTTCTACCGGATCCGGCTATTTGGATTTGTTGCCGCGCAGTTCCTTGAGCCGCGCGTTCAACTCAGCTTCGTGAGCGCGCAGCCGGGTCAGTTCTGCATTGACTTCCATCAGAGTGGATTCGATCGCCTCCAGCGGCATCCGCGCGATATCGCTCACCATCGGATCGCCATGGGGACGCCTGATCAGCCTCATCAGGGATTCGACCCGGGTCAGGTCGGTCGCGGCTGGATCCGGTATGCCCGGCCCGTGTCCCCCACCACGTCCACCACCATAGATGATGATGATAATGATGATCATCAGCTCTTCAATATTGCTGAGCCGGGCCTCGAGCGTGCCTGCCGCCATGTCGACCTCCCTCGTGTTTGTTCGTGCAACAATCCTTTGATTTGAACCGACCGCGCCAATGAGACAAAGGCGCATTTGGTTGACACGAATTACCGTTTCTGTCAAGGTTTACATTGTACTAACTTCATGCGTTGCAACGCTTTTTCGGGCTGGCGCGAAGTTTTCCGGTGGATCGTTTTCATTCTCCCGGCGCGCACAACGGGACCCGCTCTTGCCAGGCGTGACACCCCGCTCACCTCAGCGACGCTTGCTTGCTTTCGCCCTTCAGAAGCGCATCGGCGATCGCCGCCCACTCTTCGTCGAGTGAAGTTCGGCAAACGGGCTTCCGCGCGCGGCGATACCAGTAGGCGGCGTTGCCCGCGTCGCCCTCCTTGCGATGCAGATAGGCGTGCACCCAGTCGCCAGCCCCGCCCTCGTCGGCCTGTGCGGCATCGTGCGCGCCGTCCCAATTCCCGCGCGCATCGAGCCAAAGCGCGCGCAAGGCGTCGCTCACCGCTGGCGGCTCTGGAGCGGAAAGCGAGGCGCGGAACGCTTCGATGTCCATGTCACGCCCTCCTATCTCGTCTCGCTCCAGAGAAGGCGCCCCGCAAAGGCGCTCATGAGCGCAGCGAAGCCATAGTCGAAGATCCTGAGCGCGCGCGGGTTGCGCTTCGCCGTCGCGACAAAGTGGCCGGCCACGATCACGACGATCGCGTTCACCAGCGTCGTGATCGCGATGAAACCGAAGCCCAGCACGAACAGCTTCACGCTCGCATGCGGATCGCGCGCGCTGATGAACTGCGGCAGGAAGGTCACGAAGAACAGCACGATCTTCGGATTGGTGAGGTTGATGAGGAGCCCGTTCGCAAATGCGCCGCGCAAGCCGCCGCGCGCGGGGGCGCCGGTCGTCAGCTTGAGCACGGAGCCGTGGCGGATCGCCCGCCAGGCAAGCCAGAGCAGGTAAAGCGCGCCGCCGATCTTCACGGCGTCGTAGGCCTCGGAAGAGGCCGCGAGCAGCGCCGACAGGCCCAGCGCGGCTGCGAAGGTGTGGACCACGAGCCCGACGTTCGCGCCCGCTTGCGCGGCGAAGCCCTGCGCCCTGCCGCCGGCGAGCGTGCGCGACAGAAAGAGCGCCATGTCCGCGCCGGGCGTCGCGGCGAGCAGGAAGCAGGCGACGATATAGGCCGCCGCCAACGAGGGACTGGGAAAGAACGGCGTCATTGTATGCTGCGCTCCGCCATCACAGCTTCGACGTCGGCGCGTCTCGGCAAGGGCGCGACCGCGCCATAGCCCAAGGTCGAGAGCGCCGCCGCCACATTGGCGAAACGCGCCGCGGCGAACGGGTCGCCGTGCCGCACATATTCCGTGAGGAAAGCGCCGTCGAAGCAGTCGCCCGCGCCGGTCGCGTCGACCGCCTTGACGCCATGCGCATAGATGCGCTCGCGCGCCTTGGGCGTCGCCGCCAGCGCGCCGCCCCGGCCCATCTTCACCACCACCACGCGCGCGCCGAGGTCGAGATAGAAACTTGCGATGGCGTCGGGATCTCGAAGGCCCGTCAGATGCTCCGCGTCGTCGAGCCCCGGCAGCGCGATGTCGCAAGCCCGCATCGCCTCGTGAATGACCGCCCGCGCGCGGCGCAAGGGCCACAGCTTCAGCCTCAGATTCGGATCATAGGAGACGAGCTGCTTGGCGTCGTGCGCGATGTCGATCGCGGCGAACGCGGCGTCGGTGGCGGACGAAGAGATCGCCTGGCTGATCCCGGAGATGTGCAGGATCTTGGTCGCGCGGATGCGGTCGACCGGCAGGTCGGTTTCGCTGATCCGGCTCGCCGCCGAGCCTGCCCGCATGTAGGAAAATTCGTGGCCCTTGTCGCTGTGGGTGACGAAATAAAGCCCGGTGTGAGCGCCGCCGTTGACCACGATCCGGCTCGCGTCGACGCCCTCCTTAAGCCAAAGCTCGGTCAGCGCCTGGCCGAAACGGTCGGCGCCGACGGCGGTGAAATAGGCCGCGTCCGCGCCGAGCCGCGCCGCCGCGATCATCGCGTTCGAGGTGTCGCCGCCGAACCCCTGCACGAAGGGCGCGCCGTCCTTCGGCTGATTGAGTTCGACCAGCGGTTCGCCGATCGCAAGGAGATCCGACACACTCTACCTCGTCGCTACCGCCACCGCGACCCCGGCCATCAGGCCGCCGGCGGCGCGATTGACAAACCGCATCGCCCGGGTCGAGCGCAGAAGAGTCCTCGCCCGATTGGCGGCCAGCGCATAAAGCGCCAAGGTCGCGGAGATGACGACCGCGCACACAAGCGGCGAGCTCGAACAGCGCGAGCGCGGTCAATGTCCGGACGTCGACGACGAGGGGCATGATCGAGAGGAAGAAGACCATCACTTTGGGGTTGCCGAGCGTCAGCGACAGCGAGCCCAGGAACGCGCGCCAGCCGCGTGTGGCCTCAGTCGGGGCCGCTCCAATGACAGCCGGCGCGCTCGCCATCCGCCAGGCCAGATAGAGGAGATAGGCGGCGCCGGCGAATTTGATCGCGACAAACACCCCGGCGAAGGTCTTGGCGATGACGGCGAGGCCTGTCGCGGCCAGCGTGAGCCAGATCATGTCGCCGATGAAATAGCCGGCGATGAACGGCGCGAGACCGCTCAGTCCCTGCCCGAGCACGCGCGCGACCAGCGCCGCGACGCCCGGCCCGGGTGTCGCCACGGCGGCGAAATAGACGGCGGCGAAGAGGATGAGCGAGTTGAGCGTCATGTCGGCCGCCTGCGTTTGCGCCTCGCCAGGACGTTGAGCGTTTCGACGACAGAGGAAAAAAACATCGCAGCGTAAATATAGCCTCTTTCGATATGAAAGCCGAAACCGTCGGCGATCAGCGTCATGCCGATCATCAAAAGGAAGCTGAGCGCCAGCATCAGCACTGTCGGATTGCGGTGGATGAAGGCGGCCAGCGGCGCGACCGCGACCATCATCACCCCGACCGCCACGACGACGGCTATGACCATGATCGGGAAATACTCCGTCATGCCCACGGCCGTGATGATGCTGTCGACCGAAAAGACGATGTCGATCATGATGATCTGGACGAGGCCGGCGATAAGGCCGAGCGGTTTGGCCGGCTCTTTGTCCTCGGGCTGGGCGTCGGGATCGACGCGCTCGTGAATTTCGCCCGTGGCCTTCCAGACCAGGAACAGGCCTCCCGCCAGCAACAGCAGGTCGCGGATGGAAAAAGTCCGCCCAAGCACGCTGAATAGCGGCTCGGTGAAATGCACGATCCACGACGCCGAAGCGAGGAGCGCAAGTCGGAACACGAGCGCCAGCGACAGGCCGAGTTTGCGCGCCAAGCCCCGCCGACGTTCGTCGATGCGGTTCGTCAAGAGCGCGATGAAGACCAGGTTGTCGAGGCCGAGGACGACCTCCATCGCGATCAGGGTCGCAAGCGCGGCCCACGCGTTGGGGTCTTCGGCCAGCCGAAGAAGATCGTCCATGCGCCGCTGGGCCCTCAGTCCTTACGCTTCGACCCCACGCCGCCCCGGGGCGCCCCAATCTAGGGCGCCCCAGCGTGTTTCCAAGCTCGGATCTGGGATTGCCCGCTCCGTACTAATACCTAGGCCCGCGTCACTGGCCTTCGATTCGCCGCACCATCGCCCAGATGGCGCTGATCTGGACGCCATTTTTCGTCAGAAAGCGTGGATCCTCGGCGTATCCCCACCAATTCCAGCAGCCATTCGGATTGGCGTCGATCAGCGCCGTCAAGCCGGCCTGCGGCGGCAATTCGGCGACGGTCGTCGCGTGCGCCTGTGGATAAAGGACGACGATCCGATTGGAATCCGCCCATTCATTGACGCCGATCCTGGTGTAGAACTCATCCCCAAGCGCCTCTGAAGATTGCGTGCAGCCGTGCAGGACGATGTGCAGCCGGCAGGACGCGGAAGCGGCTGTTTCGCAGTCGTTGGGCACGTAAAGGTAGCCGGCATCCATCAATCCGTTCGCCCGCGCCCCTGCGGGCACGAATTCGGTCTGGTCGAAAGTGACAATCCGGCCGGAAGGCGCGGCGGCCGGCGGGTTGAGATCCGGCCCGTAGATCGCCTTGAGCTCGGCGCCGGCTTGATCGTAATGGCAGTCGTTGATGTAGGGCGCTTCGTTGGCGGAGCACTTGCCGCCGAAATTTTTTGTAACCCACGAATGCCCGGCTTTTGCCGCCGGTCCGCTGTCGTCCTCGAAGACGATGTTGGCGCTGGGAACCCCAAGCGCGGCGTAGACGGCCCTGCCCTTTTCGACCGTCGCTGAATTCACCACCGAATCGGAGCCTCCGGTGAAAAGGTAAATCCTGCTGCGGGCGAGATTGGACGGCGGGTCGATTTCAGCCTTGCGGGCAAGCGTCTTGACGAGGTCGGTGTAGAAAGAGACGTCCTCGAGCAGGAAGGGCGTCGACAGGCAAGGCCCGGCGGCCTGGGAATCCAGCGCCTCGACCCCGTCTTCGGTCGCGTGCAGGACCGCGCAGCCATAAAGGCCGCCGGCGATCATGGCCGCACCCATAATCTCGGCGGAATGGGCGATGTGGAGCTGGTTGGCCATGAAGGCGCCGGACGAAATGCCGGAAACCGACACCTGCGACGGATCGACCGGGTAGCCGCGAAGGCGCTCGGCGGCTGAGGCGGAGGCCGACATGAGCGACAATGACAGCGCGATCGCAAGTCGGACCATGCCAAGGACCCCTGGAGGTGGGCGCCTTGCCATTGTCCGCGTGCGATCGCGCTTTGTAAACCGCGTATCCGGGTTGTCGCGCGCCAGCCTTAAACCCCGCGGCCGGCGCGCCCTGGCTTACTTGAGGGTGGTGCCGATCTCGTTGAACACCGTGCTGACCTGCGTGCCGACAAGCTGGACGGCGACGATAATGAAGACTGCAATCAAGCTGGCGATCAACGCATATTCGATCGCCGTCACACCGGATTCATCGCTAAGAAAGTTTCGAACTCGAAGCATGGGATTCTCC
The DNA here is from genome assembly GCA_963717215.1 of uncultured Alphaproteobacteria bacterium. GTDB lineage: Bacteria > Pseudomonadota > Alphaproteobacteria > Rhizobiales > Beijerinckiaceae > Roseiarcus. The sequence goes on along the minus strand of CAVQVS010000012.1, from coordinate 72,783 downwards.
TGACGCTCTATGGGCCCCTGCGTTCGCCAGCCGCGGCGGTTCCAAGACCGAGACTTTTGAAGTGAGTGCAGGACCCCGACCACGAGGCAAAATCCCACCCGGCGATTGCCAACCGCTCGATTGGACCCCTAAAATTTTATCGACCGGCGATTGCGGCGCCGGATTGCTCGCTGATCCTTAATTTAGTGCCGATTCGAACGCAGAAATGACGCGCCAGGATTAGGCGGCGCTTTGGCGCAGTCGCCTGTTGTCATGACGCTTGTGCAAGGGCCGCCTGGGCCGCCTCTTCGACCTGCGCCAGCCGATCCTTGCCGAAGAACATGTCATCGCCGACGAAGAAGGTCGGAACGCCGAATACGCCGCGCGCGACCGCAGCGGCGGTATTGTCGGCAAGCTTCAGCTTGACGCGATCCGTCTGGGCTGCCGCGAGCAGGCTCGCGGCATTGAGGCCCGCAGAATCGATGCGCCGCGCGAGAACTTCGCGATCGTCGAGTTTGAGCCCCTCCTCCCACAAGCCCTGAAGCCCCATTTCGAGATAGGCGGCCTCGACGCCCGCCTCGCGGGCAGCGACAAACCCGCGCATCAGCATCAGCGTGTTGACAGGAAAATTCGGGTTGAAACGGAACCTGTCGATTCCGTGCTTGGCGATGAAGCGGCGGATCTCGAGCATCTCGTAATCGAGCTTGCCCTTGACGCCTGCGTAGGCGACGCCTGGGGCGACATTGCCAGTCGCCTTGAAGATGCCCCCAAGCAGACAAGGGTTGATGATGACCCCGGCGCCGGTGCGCTCGAGAATCGGCCGCAGCGCGCGAAACGCGAGATAGGCGTTGGGGCTGGCAAAATCGAAAATGAATTCGATGGTCGCGCTCATGACCAATTCTCCGACCACGGCCGCAGGTCCATCTCAAATGTCCAGGCGCTGCGTTTCTGCCGATGGAGCCAAACATAGTTTTTAGCGATCTCATCGGGAACGAGAATTTCCTCCCGCGCCAGTTTTTCGGCGGCGTCCGGCATGAGCCCGCGGATGAAGGCCCCGTCAATCGCGCCGTCGATCACGACATGGGCCACATGGATTCCCTTCGGTCCCAGTTCGCGGGCGAGACTTTGCGCGAGCGCCCGGAGCGCATGCTTCGCGCCCGCGAAAGCGGCAAAGCCTGAGCCGCCGCGGACGCTCGCCGTCGCGCCGGTGAAAAGGATGGTGCCGCGGCCGCGTGCGATCATGACCCGCGCCGCCTCGCGGCTCGCGAGGAATCCAGCGAGCGCGGCCATCTCCCAAACCTTGGAATAGACCCGTGTGGTCGTCTCGACGATCGGGAAACGCACATTGGCGCCGATGTTGAAGACGAGCACCTCGATCGGCCCGATCTCGCGCTCGATCCGTTCTATGAGCGCCACGACATCGTCTTCGACCCGGGCGTCGAGTCCGAAAGCGTAAGCTTCGCCGCCCTCGGCGCGGATCGCTTCCGCGAGCTTGTCGACCGCCTCGTTGTTCCGCGGTCGCCGGGTCACGCAGGCGCGAAGGCCCTCTCGCGCAAAGGCATGCGCGATCGAGGCGCCGAGCCCATCGCCCGCCCCGATGACAAGGCAGACGCCACGTCCCTGAGTCCCCTCGTTCATAGGCCGAGATTATCGGGAGGGGATGAGGAATGGCAATCGGCGCGAAGCCGCGCCCACGCGTGCTTCCCCATCAGCCCACGCGCAACAGACCCTAGTCTAAAATCCCCACTTCAATCCGCCGGTGGTATGGCCGCCCTGATCCTGACCCATAGAAATCGACAAACCGCCCTGGGGGTCTGTCGGGATCCGGTACGAATAGCCAGGAAGCCCGCCGCTTTTTCTGACGATAGTCGTGCCCTCCGGCGGCGCGTAGGGGTCCGAGAAGCGAACAGCGTCGTCGAGGCTCGCCGACTTCTGGGCGGTGGCGTGCTTCGCCTTCGCCGCGTGCGGTCTAGGGGCCTTCAGGGGATCGGGAGACAAACTTTCTGCCGACGCCTGCGTCCAGGCGACAGCGCTGAGACATGCAACCATCAAACAAAGGCGATTTATCGGAGCGCCCTCTGGATTCGCGCCGGCCGGAAGCCCTCTTCACGAATTGTTAATCAAACATGAACGCTCACGCAACCCCAATTCGTCCCCGTTCGATCACATTTCTTCGCGGGGCCCGGCGCGGGAACGGACCAGCGCCAACGACGAGCCCCCATCTCATGCGAAGCTCGGTCCGGGGCGGGCCCGATCTTTATCGTCACATTCATGGCTGACGCGGGGCTTGTCTCGAGTGCGATCAGACCGATTGACCTTGGCGGCGGCATGCCGCGAGCGCTCATGCGTGAGAGCGAACCGCCACGGTCGGCCTCATTGAGGCGTCAGCGAATATGCCGACCGAAGTCCATCCGCCGATGGAGAATTCGCACAATGACGACGCGAGTTGCCGACGCCTTGAAGAAGAGGATGTGCGCGATCCGACGGAGAACTTCCGTTAGCCGGAACGAATCTCGTCGCAGGAGGCCTCGAACGGTTCCGCCGCTCCGCTCCCCTTCAACCAGCGCAGTCTGAAGGGCCAAGAGTCGCGCTTCACGTTCTTCGAGGAATCGAAGGCCCGCGCGCACGACGTCGCTTGCGGAGCTGAAGCGACCGCGGGCCACCTGCTCTTCGACAAACTCAGCGAAATGATCACCGAGGCTGACGGATGTGTTCTTGGTTACTGGCAGGCCAAGCGAACCAAAACTTGGTCCTTCCAGCCAAGAACTCGCTCGCGCGGTCACGCCAGCGCGCCCTTAACCACCCGCCCGTCTTTCATGATGACGAGGAAATTCTTCTCGGGATCGGCGATGAGGTTGAGGTTGGCGGTCGGGTCGCCGTCGACGACGATGAGGTCGGCAAGCGCGCCCGCCTCGATCACGCCGAGCTTGCCCGGATAAGGGTTGCGCGGGCCGGACATCGCCAAGAGTTCGCCGTTGACCGCGGTCGCCATCTTCAGGATTTCGACCGGGCGGTACCAGCGCTCGAGCGTCGTCAGGATCGCGCCCTGGTTCACGGTCATTTTTGCATCGAACAGGATGTCCGTGCCCCACGCCGTCTTGAGGTTGAACGCCTTGGCGAATTTGTAAGCCGCGTCCGTTCCCGCATAGACCTGGCTCGCTTTCGCCTCTCCTTCGGGCGTCGCCTGAGGGTTGGAATATTCGTTGTTGAGGAAGGGCTGGGTGCTGAGCCAGATCCCGGCCCTGGCGATGAGCTCGGCCGTCGCCTCGTCCATCAGGTGGCCGTGCTCGATGCACTTCACCCCACCGCGGATCGCTGTCTCAATCGCGCGCGGCGTATAGGCGTGCACGGCCACATAAGTGCCCCAGTTTTCCGCGGCGTCGACTGCGGCGCGGAACTCGGCTTCGGTATATTGGCTGACGTCGATCGGATCGTAATGCGACGACACCCCGCCGCCGGCGGCGAGCTTGAGCTGGCTCGCCCCCAGCATCAGTTGCTCGCGAGCGCGCTGCAGCACACGATCGACCCCGTCCGCGATGGCGCCGCCTCCGATCGCCTCAACCCGGCTCAGCGGCGCATTGGGGGAAGCGGGGACTTCATAGGGAAAGCGGAAGTCGCCGTGACCGCCGGTTTGCGAGATCATCGCCCCCGACGGCCAGATGCGGGGGCCTTGCACGACGCCCTGGTCGATCGCGCGCTTGAGACTGAAGGCCGGCCCAGCCATGTCGCGGACGCTGGTGAAGCCGCGCATCAGCGTTTTTCTTGCTTCATCGGCCGCGACCAGCGTGATGTAGCCGACATCCGCCGTCAGCAGGACAGGCACCGGCAGGGAAGCCATCATCGCGTGCCAGTGGGCGTCGATGAGGCCCGGCATCAGAACGCCGCCGCCGCAATCGATGACGCGAGCGCCGGGGGCGAGCGGAGCTTCGGTCGGCCCGACCGACTTGATCCTCTTGCCCTCGACGACCACCCGCAGGCCCTCGATCAGCGCGTCCGCCTTACCGTCGAAGAGCCGGAGGTTCGAGAACGCGATGGATGCGACGGAAGCCGCCTCAGCGGACGGGCCGGCGCCTCCTGATCCGGCGGCGAAGACGGCGGGCGAAGCGCCTATGGCGACGCGGGACGAGTAGCGGGAGAATTTTTGCGCCAAATGCGCGTTCAGCCGCGCATAAGCTGGCGTGTGACAAAGGCATCCTGCCGGACGCGATCCTACCCCGTCATCCGGCGCACAGCGAAACATCACCCCCCCAAATCCACTCGTCGCGCTGTTCTCGCGTCTCGAGAGAAGCTATGCCGGATTGCCGGTCCGCCACAATCGGGAAAGTGGCAAGGCGGGCGAAGCCTGCCCGCCAAAAAGGCTTAGGCCGGCGTGGGCGCGTCGGCCCGAATGAGCTTCTCGTGTCTGAGCTCAGCCCATAAGTCGGCGGGAACCGGATGGCGGAAGGCGGCCACGTTCCGTTCGACCTGGGCGCGCGAAATCGCGCCGGGAATGATCGAAGCGACGATGGGGTGGCCGAGAGGAAATTGGAGCGCCGCGGCGGCAAGCGGAACACGATGGCGCGCGCAGACCGCCTCTATCTTTCTCACCCGCTCCAGGATCTCGGGGCCGGCAGGCGCGTAATTGTACATCGCGCCGGGAACGGGACCGGTCGCGAGAATGCCGGAATTGTAGCCGCCGCCGACGATGATTCCGACGCCCCGCTCCTCGCAGCGCGGAAACTCGCTCTCGAGCACGTCCTGCTCGAGCAACGTGTAGCGCATCGCCAGGAGGAAGAAGTCCATGTCGAAGAGATCGAGGAAGCGGGGGATCGAGCCCATCGAGTTGAAGCCGGCGCCGATACCCCCGATCACGCCTGCCTCGCGCAATTCCGCGAGCGCCTTCCATCCGCTCGTCTTGAGCTGCGTGAAATAGGCGCCGAGCGTCGCTTCGTTGTGGTCCCAGGGGTCGAGATCGTGGATCAATAGGACGTCGACCCGATTGATCCCGAGCCTCTGGAGGCTATCCTCGAAGGAGCGCATCACGCCGTCGTAGCCGTAGTCGAAGACGGTCTGAAACTCGAGGCCGCCGAGCCACTGATCCTTGATGGCGTCGGGGCCGAGAGGGCGGCGGAGGACGCGGCCGATTTTGGTCGAGATGACATAGTGATCGCGCGGCTTGCGGTAGAGTGCGCGGCCCAGCGAATGCTCGGCGAGTCCCCGTCCGTACCAGGGCGACGTGTCGAAATAGCGCACGCCGCCCTCCCAGGCGGCGCCGATGATCGCCGCCGCCTCGTCGTCATCGACCTTGTCGAAGAGCTCGCCCAGCGGGGCAGTGCCGAGACCGAGCTCGGTCACGCGGACGTTCGCCTTCCCAAGCTTGCGCGTCTTCAACGGCGGGAGAGTTGCGCCTGTCATGTCTGAATGATCCCAAACGGCGAACCCGCGAGCGCGCTATTCTTCTGGCTCGGTGCCGAAGCGCAACGGATAGCCCTTCGCCGCCCCCGCCTCGGTGGCGCGCGCCGCCTTGGTCTCGGCGATGTCCTGGGCGAACACCGCGACGACGCAGACGCCCTTCTTGTGGGCGGTGATCATCACGCTGAGCGCCTGGGTCTCATTGAGACGAAACACGGCCTTGAGGACTCCGACGACGAAGTCGCGCGGCGTGTAGTCGTCGTTGAATAAAATCACTTTGTGCAGGCGCGGACGCTGAACCCGCGTCTCGGTCTTCGTCGCAATCTTGGTGGCGGATTTGCTCACGAGCGGTCCCAGGAAGCAGGCTGGCAATGTGAAGTGACATATTGTCGCATAGCGCCGTCCCCCCATTCAAGCGCCATGATGATCGCAGGATCGTTTACGCCGCCGACACGCCTAGCACCTTGGCGAGCTTCTCCCCAATCCCGACAAAAGCGCTGTCGCGCCCGGCGCCGCGCAACCCCGAGAGCGGCTTGTCCGGAGAATGGGCCGCCTGAAACTTTGCGATTGGGCTGTTCTTGTACGAGGAGGGTCGCAGCGGGATCCAAAATATTGTCATGCCTTCCCCCTCTGCGGCTTCGAGCATATCGGGCAGTTCGTGCGTCTGAATGTAGGATGAATTGAGGAAATCCGGCGACACGAGCAATATGGCGACCTTGGCGCGATCAAGAGCGGCCTGGATCGAGTTCGTGCCACTTTGCTCCGGCCTCGATTTTTTTGTCGGTCCAAAACTCGACGCCATGCCGGCGCGAGAGCCATGAGAGATGCGTGAGCAGGCTTTCCAGCCATTTCTCATCGTCATCGTGGGCGTAGCTGATAAAGACGCCCCGACGCGGCTCACGCTGTTGCCATACCTCACGAATACGCCGCAGCAAGGCGTCGTAGCCTCCATTTTCGGACAGGTTTATGTACGAGGCGCCCCGCACAAACATTGGGATTTGGTCGGCGTGGTAAGGACCGAACCCAACCGGAATGAATTTCTGCGGGCGCGCGTCGGATTCTTTGGCGATGGCGTGCCAGTCCCACCAAAGGGAGGGAACCCTTGTCTCGATGCGCGCCGGCTCATCCAGCCGATTCCATCCACCCCAGTCCCCATCGGGCGCGCCATGATCCGGATCGGCCTCGATATATCCCGGTACGCAGAGCATGAGGACAACGTCAGCGGCGGCCACCTGACCTGTCGACCAGATCAACCATGGATCGCGCGCGTCGCCCGCGACGCGCTGAGGCGCCTTGTAACCGTAGCGATTCTCGTGAAAGTAGCGATCGAACCGAACATCGACGCCGCTCTCGCGGAGCCTGTCGGCGATCTCGAGGCCGCGGGGGTCGGGAGCCCGGGCCAGTCGACCTTCGTGAACGGTATCGATCCAGCGATAGCTTATGTAGACGATCGGCCGGCTGATCAGGTCCATGCCCTCATTCCCCGAAAAATTGCTTGGAGCCGCTGTAACCGGGCTGAGCGGTGACGACATGCCGCCTCGACTTGCCTCACGCGTCGCCTGCGAGGAGCCGAGGAAGCTTCGGAAGAGACTGTACCAAATGCCACGCCGCGCTCAACGGAGACGTCTCGGCCGAAGACCAGGCGACAATGAGCCTTGCTCGACGGGGGCAAGAGGAGAAGCGGGTCCACGGGAACGCGCCATTCAGAGGCGATTGTCGACATGAGCCTTCCAACCAAGAGCCTCACGGACAATTGTTGGCTTATCCGAGCATTAGATTTGAACGGCGACCCATCAATAGCGTTTTTGGAGCGATAGGGGCGCGCCCTGGCGTCCGCGGCGCCAATCCCGCGGCTCGGAGGAGGAAGCAAATGATCGTTCGACAGGCGGCCGCAATTGCAGGGATGGCGCTCATTCTCGCCGCCGCGTCCGCCCATGCGGGGCCTTGCACCGATCGGATCTATCAAACCGATCTGGACGTCGCCAAGGTCCTCGACTCCGCCGCCGCTCAGGGGTCGCCGGGGCCGGAATTGACCTTCGCCACCATGCATCGCCAGCCGACTCCGGGGTCAATCGCAACCGCCGAACAGGACGCGGGCGACCTCACGAGCGAGGAGGCGCAGGCGATCACCGAGGCCATGGATGAGGCGCGCCACGCCGATGACCAGGGCGATCAGGCGGCCTGCGAGAAAGCGCTGGACGACGTCGACCGCATGCTCAAGCGTTAAGGCCAGCGGGCGTGACGCTCGCCCCGCTCATCGACGCCCCGTCGATCATCCGGTTGCACGCGGCTTTCGCCTTCGCGACGATCGGTATTGGGTCGAATTCGCGATGTGGCTCCCGCTGAACTTCCTGCTGTCTCTTGCCCTCCTCCAAGCCCGTGAAGGGATCCCGTGGTTGCGATGCAGTGGCAGAGGGCATGCTTCGCCATGGCCAAGAGCGAGCGGGAGCGGACTTTAAGACGCACGGCCGGCCCGACTGTGCCGGACCGGATCGCCGAAGCGGCGCGGCCCTCGCCTAGCTTTGAGGACCGCGGCGCGTTCGGCTGAGAGCAAGCGCCCGGAAATCAGGCGACGAGATCAGCCCATTTCCCGCCGTCGGGGGGGAGCGCCTTCGTCTTGTAAAGGCCGCCATCGAGATCGACGTGGAGTTCTGCCCAGGGACCTTTGCCCTTCCGGGCCAGAACCTCGAAATGCTCAGGCTTGCGACGCGGCTCTCCCTTGACAATCCAGCCCGCAGCTTCCGCCGCTCTCAAGGCGAGGTTCGGATCGGCTTCCCTGTGATGACGATGCGGGGGATGATGGCTTGGACCGTGGTGAGGCTTCTTGTGCTCGATCGCAACGGGCTTGTGCCCCGGCTTCGAGATTTCGATCACCTTGATCTCGGAAGGCCGCCTTTCGCCCTTCAAGGCGAGTTCGGCGCCTTCACTGAGCGGAAAGGCCTCGGCCCCTTTCGGGCCAAGGTCGGCAAGATGAACCTTGCCTTCGGCCTTGATCGTAAAGCGATGCGCGAAAACATTCAGGACCACGCCCGAAAGGGCGACGACTTCATTATGCGGCATGTTTTTCTCCTAAGGGCGCCCAACCGCGAGCGCGGACGCTATATGGGGCGCTTCCCCTGTTCCGCCAGACGGCCCTGTGGAGCAGGCGCTTATAGCCCTTAGCTTCGGGTCCCCGCGTTGAATGTCGGCAAAGCCGTCCTGGCCAGCCTTGTGCCGGCCATCCACGCGGCGCCACAAACCTCTCGGCTGCTCCAGACCGCCGTCAGTTCGGAGACTTACAATGAGGCTCCAGTGATCTTGTGGATCGCCGTGTCGAGCCCGGCCTCGGCCATGATGGAAAAACAGAATACGATCCCACCCCGGCGCGCGCGCTGACCCATATGATCGTCAGGCTTCACGGAGTTTCTTGCGCCACGCCGCTTGCAAGCCTATCTATGAGCGCAGGAGTTGAGCGCGCCATGTTCATCCAGACTGAAGTCACCCCCAATCCCGCCACCCTCAAATTCCTTCCCGGACGGCCGGTGATGGACGAGGGGACGTTCGAGGCGCGCGACGAGGCTCAGGCCGAGCGCTCGCCGCTCGCCAAGGCCTTGATGCAGCTGCCGGGCGTCGGCGGCGTCTTCTTCGCCAATGATTTCATCTCGGTGACCAAGACCGACGGCGAGTGGCAGCATCTGCGCCCCGCAGGTGCTGGGCGTTGTGACCGAATTCTATCTCTCCGGCGCGCCCTTGATCGAAACGGGCGGCGCTGACTCCGGCACGAACGGCGAGTTCTTCGATCCGAAGGATGCCGAATCGGTCGAGGCGATCAAGGAATTGATCGAGACCCGCGTCCGCCCCGCGGTCGCCAATGACGGCGGCGACATCATTTTCAAAGGCTACCGCGACGGAATCGTCTATCTCAAGATGAAAGGCGCCTGCTCCGGCTGCCCCTCTTCGACGGCGACTCTGAGGCACGGAATCGAAAACCTTTTCAAGCATTTCCTGCCGGACGTTCAGGCCGTGGAAGCCTTCGAAGGCTAAGCCTCCGCGGCCTTGTCAAGGCTGCCAAATGTTCTACCGCTGGCTCTTTACTTCGCTCTTCGTGGTGATGTGGGCCGGCTGGGCCGCCATCTGGATCGCCATGTCGCGCGGGGTGAAGCAGCCCGCCCAGTCCGAAGAGCGGCGCCTCGCGCCTCTCGCATGTCGGTCCGCTGCTCATCGCCGCCTATCTGCTTTCGCCGTCGGCGCCCCTGCCCGTGCCGGCACTTCATGGCCGGTTTGTTCCTCTCGCCATCTGGCCGCCCGCGATCGGCGTGGCGCTGGGCTTTGCGGGCCTCGCCTTGTGCGTCTGGGCGCGCGTAACCATCGCGACCAACTGGAGCAGCGACGTCCAGCTGAAGTGCGAGCATGAGCTGATCGTCGCGGGCCCCTATGCTCACGTCCGCCATCCGATCTACACCGGCCTTCTCATGATGTTCGCGGGAACGGCGCTCGCGGTCGGCGAATGGCGCGCCGCGCTCGCCGTCGTCATCGCCGCGGCGGCGTTTTGGCTCAAACTGCGCCGCGAGGAGGCGCTCATGCGCCGCCAGTTCGGCAAGGCCTACGCGCGATACGCCGCAAGGGTGCCGGCGCTCATCCCATTCGTGGTGTGAGCGTGTCCGCCCTTACCTCGTCGCCTTCTCGCCGCCCGCCGCGGTTATGACCGCGACGATGATCAGCCCGGTCAGCAGCAGGCGCACCCCGGCGCTGACGCCGAACGTGTTGAGCATCGTCAGGAGCAGCACGAGGAACAGCGCGCCGCCCCAGACGCCCGGCAGGTTCGCCCTGCCCCCGGACACCGACGTGCCGCCAATGACGACGACGGCGATCGAGGCCAAGAGGTATTCGTTGCCGATGTCGATGTTGGCGCCGCGGAAATAACCGGCGAGCAGCGCCCCGTTGAGGCCGCCGAGCGCGCCGCAAAGCGCGTAGGTCGCGCAGCGGACCGGCTCGACCTTGAGGCCCGCGAGCCGCGCCGCGCGCTGGTTCTGCCCGATGCCGACGACCGATCGCCCCCAGATCGTACGGTGGAGCGCGATGCTGGCGCCGATCGTGAACAGGACCGTCAGGATCGCGAGAACCGGCACGCCCGCAATTACGATGTTGGTGAAATCCGCGAAGCCCGGCGGCGGCTTGATCTGAAGCCCACGCCCGTAGGAGATGTCGATGGACTGGATGATGAAACTCGCCGACAGGGTCGCGATGATCGGCGGGATGCGCAAGGCCCAGATCAACAGGTAGTTGGCGAGCCCGACCGCAAATCCGCAGGCGATTGCCGCGGCGAGGCCGACCAAGACCAGGCGGTCGTCGCCGCCCATCGTCTTCATCGCGACCGCACTGGCGAGCCCGATGTTCGCGGGCAAAGACAGGTCGACATTGCCGGGCCCCAGCGTGATCACGAACATCTGGCCGACGCCGACAATGACGGTGAAGACCGCGAGCGATAGCGCCGCTGTCAACATGCCCCCGGCGCCGTAGCCTCCGGTGAAGACGATCGCCGCCAGCCAGACCAGAGCGGCGCCGACGAACGACCAGATCCACGGCCGCTTGAGAAGCGCCTGGAAGGCCGCGGTCATCGGTCCGACGCCTTGCGGGTGATGGCGACGCGAGCGGCGAGAACGACAATGAGGATCGCGCCATTGGCGGCGACCTGCCAGTCGGGCGGGATGCGCATGAAGGTCAGAAGCGGCGAGGCCGCCATCGCCATGGTGAGCGCGCCGAGCACGGCCCCGACTGGCGACACCACACCGCCAACGAACTCGCCGCCGCCGAGGATCACGCCCGCGATCGACAGCAGCGTATAGCCGTTGCCGATGTTGGCGTCGGCGGACGTGGTGATGCCGACCAGCGCCATGCCCGACAGGACGCCAAAGGTTCCAGCCAGCGCGAACAGCGTCATCTTGGCTCTGAGCAGCGACCATCCGGCGCGCTCGATCGCAAGCGCATTGCCGCCGGACGCGCGAAGAATCGCGCCATAGGAGGTGCGCATCAGGCCGAAATAGCCGACGGCGGCGATGATCACTGCAGCGACAATCGGAAAGGGGATGAATGGCGGCTTGACGCCCATGATCGACAAGAGCCAGCCGGGCGCCTTTCCGCCGGGCTTCGGCAGGAGGAGGATCGCGAGGCCCTGCCAGACGAAGCTCATGCCCAGGGTCACGACGATCGAAGGCAGGTTGCGCAGATAGATGAGCGCCCCGAGCGCAGCATAAAGCGCAATGCAGCCGAGTAAGGCCAGCACGCCGAGCCACGGCGTGTCGTGCAGCCAGGTCGCCGCCACGCAGCAGACGAAGCCGACGAACGTGCCGATCGACAGATCGAGATCATTGCCCGCGATGACGAACATCTGCGCCATGGTGGCGAGCGCGATCGGAATCGCGAGGTTCAGCATCAGCGTGAAGCCGAAATAGCTGATCGCGCGCGGGTTGAGCCAGGCGATGGCGGCGATAACCAGAGCGAGCGACAAAGCCGGGAGCGCCGCGCGCAGCCGCCGGCGCCACTCGGCTCCGCTTGCATTCGCCGACCGGACGGCCGCGACTGCGCTCATGTCAGCCGGCGTCCGCGAAAGAGGAATGGATCACCTGCTCTTCATTGAGTTCGTCGCGCGCGAGTTCGGCGACGATGGCGCCGTTGCGAAATACGTAGGCGCGGTCGCAGTTCTTCAGCTCGTCGACCTCGGTCGTATACCAGAGGAAGGTGCGGCCTTTCTCCGCTTCGGCGCGGATCAGGTCATAGACTTCAAGCTTGGTGTTGAAATCGACGCCGCGCATCGGATCGTCCATCAGCATGATCCGCGCGTCGGAGCCAAGCGCGCGCGCGAACAACGCCTTCTGCTGATTGCCGCCGGAGAGGGAAAGAATGTTGTTGTGGACGTCCGGCGTGCGGATCTTGATGCGCTCGCGCCAGGCGTCGGCCAGCTCGTCCTCGAGGCGGGGCGACAGCAGCGGGCCCGCGCGCAGCTTTTTCAAAGAGCGCACGCCGATGTTATGGGCGATCGACCATCCCGGAAAGACGCCGTCCGACTGCCGGTCGCCGGCGACCAGCGCCACCGGCGCGCTGACCGCAGCGCCTGAGCGCGGATGGGAAGCGGCGGAAAAGGTCGCCAGCAAGAGGTCGGTCTGACCATGGCCGGCGAGACCCGCAAGGCCAACGATCTCGCCCTCACGCGCCACCAGCTCCCGGTCGTCGGCCTGTCGCTTGGGGCGCACGCGCACCATGACCGGCGTTTCGCCCCGCACCGCGCTCGTGGTCCTCGCCTGAGCCGCCGGGGACTCAGGCTCGATACCTCCCATCGCTCCAACCAGCTTGGCCCGGTTGAAGTTTCGGGCGACGTCAGTCAACACGACCTTGCCGTCGCGCATGACGACGATACGGTCGCAGGTCGACAAGACCTCGCTTAAGATATGGGAAATGAGGACACAGCTGACGCCGGATTCGACCGAGCGACGCACATGCGCCAGGAGCTGCCCAGCGGTATGCGCGTCCAGCGACGACGTTGGTTCGTCGAGAATGATGAGGCGCGCTTGCGCATTCGACACCGAGAAGGCGCGCGCGATCTCGACCATCTGCTTTCGCCCGATGGACAAGTCCTGAACCAGATCGCCGGGCCTGACCCCGTGACCGGGAAAGATCTCGTCGAGCTTGTCGAGAATGAGCCGCCCGCGCCTTGCGCCGCCAGCCAAAGCCTTGAATGGCAGGATGAACGACGCGAGCGTTTTCGGCCACGGTCAGGTTCGGGCAAAGCGACAGTTCCTGAAAGACGCAGCGAAGGCCCAGCGCTCTGGCGCGCGCCGAACTCCAATGCGGCTGTTCCTCGCCGCCGATGACCAGCCGACCGTGATCCGGCGCGACGCCGCCGTTGAGGACATGCATCAGCGTCGACTTGCCGGCGCCGTTGTGACCAACGACGCCTACGCATTCGCCGGCGCGCAAGGAAAAATCGGCGCCGTCCAGGGCCCGGACGGCGCCGTAGGATTTTTCGACGCCGATGAAATCGACAAGAGCGCCCGCGTCCATGGTCCTGTCTGCTTACCGCGCGGGCGCTCGTCTGGGTAGCAGGCTTACTTCATATTCGCCTTGATCGCGGCTTCCGCGTCCGCCTGGGTGTACTCGTGGCTGGCGACGCCGCCCTTCGTAATGTTCGGCAATTCTTTCTCGAAGTCGTCCTGGGTGAAGGCAAGATAGGGCACGAGCAAGTCGTGCGGCACCTTCTTGCCGTCGAGAACCTGCTGCGCGACCCAGAAGGCGAGCGTTGAGACGCCGGGAGCGATCGAGGCCGACCAGGTCTTATAGCCATCTTTGTCCTTCTGCTCCTTCCACCACTGCAGCTCGTCCTGCCGATTGCCCTCGATGATGGTCGGACGGGGCTTGCCGGCGGCGGCGAACGCTTGCGCGGCGCCATAACCGTCGCCGCCCTGATCGACGACGCCGACGATCGGCGGCAGCGAAGGCAGAACGGTCGCGACCGCCTTCTGCGCGGTTGTCTGGTCCCAGTCGCCGGTGACTGAGGATACGAGCTTGAAATCGGGATGCGCCTTCACGCCCTCGAGTATTCCGGCATGGATGGCGTCGTCGATCGACGTTCCGGCAAGGCCGCGGATTTCGAGCAGGTTGCCGCCCTTGGGCTCAAACTTCGCCATCTGCTCGACTTCCTGTTTCCCCATGTCCTTGAAGTCGACGACCACGCGGTAAGCGCAGGGCTCGGTGACGATGCCGTCGAACGAGACGACGACAATGCCCGCATCGCAGGCCTGCTTGATCGCGCCGTTCAGCGCGTCGGGCGATGCGGCGTTGATGACGATCGCGTTATAGCCTTGCAGGATGAGGTTCTGGATCTGCGCCGCCTGCGTCGGCACTTCCTTGTCGGCGGTGGTGAAAACGTCCGCCGCGGCGACAATCCCGTCCGCCACCGCCTTCTTGCTGACGATGTCGTAGCTCTTCAGCATCGCCTGGCGCCAGGAGTTGCCGGCGTAGTTATTGGAGAAAGCGATCTTCATCTTGCTCGTGTCGGCCTGCGCCGGCGCGGCTAGGAGCCCGGCCGCTGCGAGCAGCGCGAGCATCGAGACGTTGCGATTCATGGAATGTCCTCCCTTGAGACAGGTATCGCGCGCTTGGAGCGCGCTTGAAAAGCGGCGCTTGTCCTTGATGGTGCGTCGGGCGGTAAAGACCGCCGCGCCAGCCAACGAGAGCTAACATGCCAGAGAAAAGGCGGTCAACGGCTGGGCTATCCCTTCGCGTTCGGCGGCCTCTTGTCCGAGAAAAAACGACCACACGCCAGGTGATATACTTCTTGCACAATGTAAAGAATCGTGGCAGCTTTGCGTTGGCAAGTGAATAGTTACGCGCACGTTGAAGTCGCGCGGCAGAGGATCGAAGTCTTCAGTCTTTCGTGGGGCAAATTTTCTGCTTCCGTTATAGCGCAAACGAAGTAAGCGCCGTCTACCCGCAAGAAGTTGTTTGTCTTTGTCTATGATAAAAACATAGCAATAGCTGTAATCCTAGCCTCTCTATGCCTGTGCAGGGAAGCTGAATGGTTCTGCGGCTGCACCCTCTCCTTGCGCCCCTTCCGCTTTGTCTCCTCGCAGGCTGCGCGGCTTTGCCGACGCCGGTCGTCCTCAACGGCGACGTCGCGACGTTCCAGGGGATGACGGCGCTCGCCGGCGAGGCGGCTCCCGGCCGACCGCTCCATGTGCTGCTCGTGCACGGCATGGGGACGCCGACGCCGAATGGGTTCGATCCGTTCATCGCCGCGCTCGCCGGCCGGTTCGGGCTCGTACAGATCCCGCCGCCCGATCCGCAGGCGCAATGGCAGGGCTGTTACCGCAGGACCACGCCGTCGCAGCCGGCGCTCGTGCAGCCGACGCCCGAACCCATCGACAATAATGCCGTGTTCCGGGACAATCGGGCGCTGCTCTACACCTACAAGTTCGCCCCCCACCAGACCGATCCGCCTCAGCTCACGGTGAGCTATCTCCTCTGGGCGCCCCTGACCGCGCCGGTCAAATGCCGGCTCGAGACGGAGGACGACAGCGCTCCGGCCAAGCAAGACTTCGCCAGGGTCGCCAAGGATTTCATTGACGATAAGCTCGCCGACGCCCTCCTCTACGCTGGCTCCTACCGCAAGGAGGTCATTCGCCCGTCCGTGCAGGGCGCGCTCTGCAAAGTCACCGAAGGAACGTGGGATCCCGTGAAGAAAAAATGCATGCCCGGCCCTTATCACGACCCGACGGTCATCATCACCCACAGCCTCGGCGGCTATATGCTGATGGACGCGATCAAGGCGGAATTGCGCGAGGGCGACTGTGGCGGACCGGCGGAAAAGATTCTCGAGTACACCCCGGTCATCTACATGATGGCCAACCAGCTCGCGCTGCTCAATCTGTCGACTCTGCAGCGCGACCCGCAAGCGCCGAAGATGGCGACGGCCGACATCGATGCGGTCACGAAACAATTCGCCAAGTGCTGGCTCATCGCCAGAGCCACGCGGGCGAAGAGCGAAGGGAGACTCACCGAAACGGCCCCCTTGAGTCAGGTCGTGGCGTTCAGCGACCCGAACGACATTCTCTCGTGGCGAGTTCGAGCGGAAGAACCTCAATCTTCCCCGGCCGAACTGGGGCGAAGTCGCGGTGACCAACGTCTACATGTCAAACGGCGAGTTTAGCGCACCCGGGCTGTTTTCGGACCCCACGAACGCCCACACTGGCTATTTCGTGAACCCGACGGTCATGGACATGCTGATCTGCGGGATCAACAACAGCTCGCCCTGCGCCGTCAGCGTGAGCGCGCACTAAGCGCGAGCGAGCAGACCAGACCCTTTGACTGACGCGACAAATCCAAACGGCCTCTTTCACCGCACCACGCGCGCTCAACTTGACGGGCGCGGCGCAGCATCGGAAAAGACGGCTCCTTTGGCAGGCGGAAGCCCGGATGCAGCGCGTCACGCTCATCGATAACTATGACAGCTTCACGTTCAACCTCGTCCACTACCTTGGCGAGTTGGGCGCGGACGTTTCCGTGTGGCGCAACGACGAAATCACGGTCGCGGACGCGCTCGCCGAGAAGCCGGACGCGATCGTCCTCTCCCCCGGGCCTTGCACGCCGAACGAAGCGGGCGTCTGTCTCGATCTCGTTCGCGCGGCGAGCGAAACGACGCCCATTCTTGGGGTGTGCCTCGGCCATCAGGCGATCGGACAGGCGTTTGGCGGCGATGTCGTGCGCGCGCCAACGCCGATGCATGGCAAGGTGTCCCGCATTTCGCACAATGCGCGCGGGCTCTTCCGTGGTCTGAACGGCCCCTTTTCCGCGACGCGTTATCACTCGCTCGTCATCGAGCGATCAAGCGCGCCCGCCGAGCTCGAGGTGAGTGCGGAGACCGACGATGGGGTCATCATGGGCGTTCAGCATCGTGACCGCCCGACATTCGGGGTCCAGTTTCATCCTGAAAGCATCGCCAGCGAGCATGGCCGACAAATTCTGCGCAATTTTCTGGACCTCGCCGAGGGCTTTCATCAGAGCCCGCAGACCTTCTGACGAGAACGCGAAATGAGGATATGGAATCTTTCAAGCCTCTGATCGCTAAAGTCGCGGCAGGCGCGACGTTGACGCGGAGCGAGGCGGAAAGCGCCTTCGACGCGATGCTTTCAGGCGAAGTCACGCCGTCGCAAATGGGCGGCTTCCTCATGGCGTTGAGGGTCCGGGGCGAGACGGTCGAGGAGCTCACCGGCGCCGTCGCGGCCATGCGCGCGAAGATGCTCAGCGTCAAAGCGCCGCTGGAAGCGATTGACATTGTTGGCACGGGCGGTGACGGCTCAGGCTCCCTCAATGTGTCGACGCTGGCCGCGATCATCACGGCGGCCTGCGGCGTCACGGTCGCCAAGCACGGCAATCGCGCCGCGTCCTCGCGTTCAGGCGCCGCCGACACGCTCGCCGCCCTCGGCGTCAAGATCGGGCTCTCGCCCGACGGCGTCGAGCGCTGCATCCAGGAGGCCGGGATCGGCTTCATGATGGCGCCGACACACCACGCCTCGATGCGCAACGTCGGCCCGACGCGAACCGAACTCGGCACGCGCACCATCTTCAATCTGCTTGGCCCCCTGTCCAATCCGGCCGGCGTCAAGCGCCAGCTGGTCGGCGTCTTCTCCGCCGCCTGGCTCGAGCCGATGGCTGAAGTTCTGCGCAATTTTGGCTCGGAACGCGTCTGGGTGACGCATGGGCTCGACGGCCTGGATGAAATCACCACCACCGGGCCGACCAAGGTGGTCGAACTCAAAGGCGGCGCGCTGCACGCCTTCGAACTGACGCCGGAAGCCGCCGGCTTGTCCCGCGCGGCGCCGGCGGCGCTGAAGGGCGGCGATCCTGCATACAATGCGAAGGCGCTCGCCGATGTCCTCGGCGGCGCCGAGGGCGCCTATCGCGACATCGGGCTTATGACCACAGGCGCGGCGCTTGTGGTCGCCGGCAAGGCCGGCTCCATCAAGGAGGGCGTGGCCATGGGCGACGCCGCCATTCGCTCCGGGGCGGCTCGCCGCACGCTCGATCGCTTGATCGCGGTCTCGAACAGCGAAAGTCGGGAACGCCCATGACCGACATCCTGAAAAAGATCGAAAGCTACAAGCGCCGTGAAATCGCCGAGGCCAAGGTCAGGGTGCCGCGCGGAACTTTGGAGCGCGAGATCGAAGGCCAATCCCCGCCGCGCGGCTTCATCAAAGCGCTGCAACGGGCGATCGACGAGGGGCGCTTCGGCCTGGTCGCGGAGATCAAAAAGGCGAGCCCGTCGAAGGGCCTCATCCGCGAGGATTTCGAACCGGCCTCTCTCGCCAGGGCCTACCAGGCCGGCGGCGCATCCTGTCTTTCCGTCCTCACCGACGCGCCCTCGTTTCAGGGCGCGCCCGATCATCTGATCAAGGCGCGCAAGGCGACCACGCTTCCGATCCTGCGCAAGGACTTCCTCTTCGACGCCTATCAGGTGCTGGAGGCGCGCGCCTGGGGCGCCGACTGCATCCTCATCATCATGGCCGCCGTCGACGACGACCTCGCCAAGACCCTCAACAAGACTGCCCATGATCTTGGCCTGGACGTGCTGATCGAGACGCATGACGAGAAGGAACTCAAGCGCGCGCTTTCTCTTGAGGGTCGCCTGATCGGCGTCAACAATCGGAACCTGCGCACGTTCGAAACATCGCTCGAAGTGTGCGAACGCCTCTTGCCTCTTATCCCGCAGGGCAAGATTGTGGTCGCCGAAAGCGGCATCTCCGACCACGCGGACTGCAAGCGGCTGGCCAGAGCCGGGGTGGAAGCCTTCCTGGTCGGCGAGGCGCTGATGCGCCACAAGGACGTGACCGCCGCGACCCGCACGCTGCTGACTGGAATGTAAGGTGGAGGTGCGCCGAGCCAGCGCGTCCAGGCGCTTTCCGCCTCTAGCGCCGGTCGGCGTAGGGGGGAACATTGACCAAGGTTCCGACCAGCCGCAAGAGAGCCTGCTGCTCGGGTCCCGTCCCTTCTCTCAGGAAGTCGCCGATCTCGATATGCGCCAAACGCCCGCCGGAAGGCGCGTTGGGCTGGTGGACGATGAACGCGTGTCCGTTTGCGGGCTCCCGGCCAAGGAACCAGGTGTCCCCGTTTGGGCTGCGGTAGAGTTCGCGTCGATCTGGCACACCGGTCTCCCATGCTTGCTGCTTGCCATAGCATGAGTTAGGGGTCGCCGCGACGACGGGTCGCCATCTTCCCTTTCGAACTGCGACACTGGCAGCGCGCGGCGTCTCACCGCGACCTTGCTGCACGGTTGGCGAGGTTTCACGACCCTGCCACGGCGTGACGCGCCGGGTATGTTCTATTTTTGTTCTCTCGTCGCCGTGGTAGGTTGAACCCGGCGATTCGCCAGAATGTGACAAGCAGCATGAACGATCTTTTCGGCGCGGGAGCGCCCCAGCGCGGCAAACCGACGCCGGTCAAAAGCAAGCCCGGCATGCGCAACGGGACGCCGGACGAAGCGAACTACACAGCCGCCTCGATCGAAGTCCTCGAGGGGCTGGAGCCCGTGCGCCGCCGACCCGGCATGTATGTCGGGGGCACGGATTCCAACGCGCTGCATCATCTCTTTGCCGAAGTGATCGACAATTCGATGGACGAAGCCGTGGCGGGCCACGCCACCTTCATCGAAGTCACGCTCGAGGACAGCGGTTATCTGACCGTGGTCGACAACGGCCGCGGCATGCCGGTCGACCCGCACCCCAAATTTCCAAAAAAATCGGCCCTCGAAGTCATCATGACGATGCTGCACGCGGGCGGTAAGTTCGACAGCGGCGCGTACGAGACCTCAGGCGGGCTCCACGGCGTTGGCGTCTCGGTCGTGAATGCGCTCTCCGAGAAGCTCGAGGTCGAGGTCGCCCGCGCGCAGACGCTCTATCGGCAGACATTCGAACGCGGCAAGCCGACGAGCAAGCTTACGGTCGTCGGCAAGACCCTGAACCGCCGTGGCACCAAGGTGCGTTTTCTTCCCGATCCCCAGATTTTTGGCGCCGAGGCGCGCTTCGATCCCGCGCGCGTGTTCAAGATGGCGCGCTCCAAGGCCTATCTGTTCGGCGGCGTCGAGATCCGCTGGCATTGCGCGCCGGCGCTGGTCGGCGACGGCGCGAAAGTCCCGGCGGAGGCGACGTTTCATTTTCCAGGAGGCCTGAGAGACTACCTGGCGGCGGACATCGAGGGTCAGGAACTCGTCGCCGACCAGGTCTTCACCGGCCGGGTCGAAAAGACGGGCAAGCATGGCTCGGTCGAATGGGCGATCGCCTGGCTCGCGGGCGACGACGGCTTCGTTCATTCCTATTGCAACACCATCCCGACCCCCGACGGGGGTACGCATGAAGCGGGCCTCCGCACTGCCTTGCTGCGCGGACTCAAGGATCATGCGGACCGCATCGGCCAGGGCAAACGTGCGGCGGCGCTGACGACCGACGACGTCATGGTGAGCTGCGCGGCGCTGATTTCGGTCTTCATCCGCGAGCCTGAATTCCAGGGACAGAACAAGGGCCGCCTGCAGACGGCCGAGGCGGCGCGCCTGGTCGACAACGTGGTCCGCGACGCCTTCGACCACTGGCTTGCCGCGGCGCCAAGCCAGGCGGCCAAGCTCCTCGACTGGTCAATCGAGCGCGCGGAGGAGCGCGTTCGCCGCCGTATGGAGAAAGAGGTCGCCCGCAAGACCGCGGTGCGAAAGCTCCGGCTCCCGGGCAAGTTGGCGGATTGCACCAACTCCTCGGCGCAAGGCTCTGAACTGTTTATCGTCGAGGGCGATTCGGCAGGCGGTTCGGCGAAGCAGGCGCGGGATCGCGCCTCGCAGGCGGTGCTGCCGTTGCGCGGAAAGATCCTCAACGTCGCCTCAGCGGCGCGCGATAAGCTCGCGCAAAATCAGCAGCTTTCCGACCTCATGCAGGCGCTCGGCGCGAGCGCTGGCGCGCAGTATCGCTCGGCTGATCTTCGCTACGACAAGATCATCATCATGACCGACGCGGACGTCGACGGCGCTCATATCGCCTCGCTCCTGATCACCTTCTTCTACCGGCAAACGCCCAAACTGATCGACGAAGGACACCTTTATCTCGCCGTCCCGCCGCTCTACCGACTGACTCAAGGGGCGCGCTCCCTCTACGCGCGCGATGACGCGCACAAAGCGGAATTGATGAAGTCAGGCTTTAGCGGACGTGGCGCGATCGAGGTCAGCCGCTTCAAGGGCCTCGGCGAAATGCCGATGCGCGACTTGCGCGATACGACGATGGATCCGGCGAAGCGCACCTTGCTGCGCGTCGCCATCATCGCGGATGAGAGGGATGCGACCGCCGATACGGTCGAGCGGTTGATGGGCGCGAAGCCCGAGGCGCGTTTCGCCTTCATTCAGGAGCGGGCGCCGAAGTCGCTCGAGCTCGTCGACCTCTAGCGGCTGGACGCCCCGCGTCCGAGGTGGCGTCGAGGGCTCGGGTCCTACCCGCAATAAGGGAGGTATGAATCCGGCTCTACTGTAGGTTGGCCTCACCAGCATTTTGAGACAATTGAGAGCGAAATAAATCACCCAACACGACAGTTTAAACTAACAAATAGTTTATTGACCCCACCTGGACCATCTGGCGATGACGTAAAAAATGCGCTAGTCTACACTTGCAAGGTCCGTGTACGGTTTGCGACCGGCCTAGCGGGTATTCGATGATGCGGGCGCGATATTTTATTTGTAGGCCGGTGGTGAAGGGCTGTTCACCTTCTGAAGCGCGCGAGCGCGCTGGAAATTCTCCCGAGTTCCCTCGGTCACGCGAGGGAGTCTGCCGTTGAGCGGATTGCTGGGCACTTTGGGGATTTCGCGTCCAGCCGACGAGGCCTTTTCCGACGAAAAGTCGCAACGGAGTTTCGCTGAAACCCAGCGAATCATAAGGGGCCGCAATGCGCGCCTATCGATCAGGTTTTGGGTGAGGACTTGGGACTAGCATGAGCAAGGGTAAGGACTTTAGGGCGCCCCGCAAGCGCGGCTTCGATGACGACGGGCCGATGCCCTACGAGTCGAGACCTCGGCCGGGTCGAAGCTTCGGCGGCGGACCGGACGCAGGGGGCTTTGGCGGCCCACCTATGGGGGGCGGCGCCGCGCCGGTCGATTCTGGCGCGCCGCCGGTCGATGCGGTCGTCAAATGGTTCAAGGCGGATAAGGGCTACGGATTTGTCGAGTTGGCGGGCGGCGCAGGCGACGCGTTCCTGCACGCCAATGCCTTGCATGCCGCAGGCCACGACGCTGTCCCTGCAGGCGCCAAGTTGCGCGTCCAGGTTGGCGCAGGAGCCAAGGGGGCGCAGGTGACCAGGGTGCTCGAAGTCGATGCGGCCGGCATTGTCGAGCGGCCCCAAAGGCCGTCGTTCAGCGACGGCGGCGTTCGACCGCCTCGCCGGGTCGCCCCGGATCCGTCGACCGCCGTTTCGGTCATCGGAAAGGTGAAATGGTTCGACGACGCCAAGGGCTTTGGTTTCGTCGCCAGCGACGACGGCGGCAAGGACGTGTTCGTCCACATCTCGGTGCTCGGTCCGGCCGGCATTTCGCATCTCGCCGAAGGCCAGCAAGTGACGATGCGCGTGGTGGATACGCCCAAAGGCCGAGAGGCGATTTCGCTCTCGCTCTAAACCATTCCGAGCCATGATGCGGGAGCGCCTTTGCGGCGCTCCTTTTTTGCGCCAATCGTTTCTCGCCCCATTCCCAGACTGTTGGCGCGTCATGCAGCCCTCCCGCGATATTCGTCGCCTCATCGACATCATGGCGGCGCTCCGCGATCCCGTTGACGGCTGCCCGTGGGACGTCGGACAGACCTTCGCCTCGATCGTCCCGTTCACCATCGAGGAGGCTTATGAGGTCGCGGACGCAATCGAGCGCGATGCGCCGGATGACCTGCGCGAGGAGCTTGGCGACCTTTTGTTGCAGGTCGTCTTTCACGCCCGCATGGCGGAGGAAGCGGGCCTGTTTGATTTCGGCGGCGTCGTCGAAGCGATCACCGCCAAACTCGTACGCCGGCATCCCCATGTCTTCGGAGACGCCAAAGCCTTCAGCCCTGACGACGTGAAGGCCCTTTGGGGGCGCATCAAGGCCGACGAGAAGCAAGCCAAGCGCACGCTGGAGGCAAAGGACGGACGGCCCGCGGAGGCCACCTCCGGCGCGCTGGAGGGAGTTCCGCTTGCGTTGCCGGCGCTTTCTCGCGCCATGAAGCTGCAAGAGAAGGCCGGAAAAGTCGGTTTCGACTGGAACGATGTTCGTGCTGTCCTGGACAAGATCAGGGAGGAGATCGTCGAAGTCGAGGCCGAGATCGCCGACGGTTCGGCGCAGGCGCTGTCGGGCGAAGTGGGCGATCTCTTATTCGCCGCGGTGAACCTGGCGCGTCATCTCAAAGTTGATCCCGAGGCCGCCCTGCGCGGCGCCAACGCCAAATTCGAGCGCCGCTTCGCCCATATCGAGAATCGCCTGGCCGAAGCCGGCCGAACCCCCGACAGCGCCAGTCTCGATGACATGGAGCGGCTTTGGGACGAGGCCAAGGCAAGGGAGCGACAGCCTCAGAATTAGCGCAAGCTACATCGGGTCGAACCGCGATCGTTATTGCAAGCAAATAGGGCCTCGAAAGACGCCTTTCCTTCCAGACGCCTATGGCGAAGCAATCCAGGGAAAGAGGCCCGCCCTAGCCTGGCGACGTCGTTGCGAGTTGCGAGGCGAAGCGGCGCTTGACCCGCTCGATCTGATCAGGGGAAACCCGCACCGTAAGGTGGGTTCCACCGTCTTCGTCGCGCCGGCTCATGACCTCGGCATGTTCGTAGAGCCAGTGCAGCCCCTGCCCGTCGCTGGCGTCAAGCGTCAGCTCAAGGTGCGAGCGGCCGCGCGCCAGGCGATCTTCGATCGCCGACAATAGATGATCGATCCCCTCCCCGGTCACGGCCGAAATGGCCAGCGGCGCGGCAGCCCTCGTTTCCTGATCCTGGGCAAGCGCCTCGCGCGCCTCGACGTCAAGCAGATCCACCTTGTTCCATGCCTCGACGACGCGATCGGTGAGATTGGCGATGCCGATCTCGCCCAGAACCGCCTCGACGTCGTGGGCTTGCGCCTCGCTATCGGGGTGCGAAATGTCGCGCACGTGCACGATGACATCGGCTGCGCGCACTTCCTCGAGCGTTGCGCGAAATGCGGAAATCAGCGTCGTCGGCAAATCGGAAATGAAGCCGACCGTGTCGGAAAGGATCGCCGAGCCGCCATGTGGCAACTTGATGAGACGCATGGTCGGGTCGAGCGTCGCGAACAGCATGTCGGCCGCGGTCACCTCCGCGCGAGTCAGCCGATTGAACAGCGTCGATTTTCCGGCGTTGGTGTAGCCGACCAGCGCGACGATCGGATAGGGCACATCGCTGCGGTTCGCCCGTTGCAGCGCGCGCCTCCGCTTGACCGTCTCGAGCTCGCGCTCGATGCGGACGATGCGCTCACCGATCAGGCGCCGATCGGTCTCGATCTGGGTTTCGCCGGGGCCGCCGAGAAAGCCGAAGCCGCCGCGCTGCCGCTCAAGGTGGGTCCATGAGCGAACCAGGCGCGAGCGCTGATATTTGAGATGGGCGAGCTCCACCTGCAGCGCGCCCTCGGCAGTGCGGGCGCGCTGGCCGAAAATCTCGAGGATCAGCCCGGTGCGGTCGATGACCTTGCAGCCAAAGGCCTTTTCGAGGTTGCGCTGCTGCGCGGGGGACAAAGCACAGTCCATGACGACGAGATCGATCTCGTCGGCCTTCACCTGGGCTGCGATGGTTTCGACCTTGCCCTTGCCGATAAAGGTCGCCGGCCGGATCGCGCTGAGCGCGACGCTTTCGGCTCCCACCACCGCAAGATCAATGGCGCGCGCCAGGCCGACCGCCTCTTCGCGCCGCGCCTCCGGACTGCGCAACGCCTCATTCGCCTCTCGCGTTAGACTTGGACAGACGACCAGAGCGCGCGTGGTCAACCCCGTTTGCTCCCGAGCGCCCGTCGCTTTGCGAGCCTGAGTTGTGTCAACGGGGCTCGTCTTCGACCGCCTCGAACATGGTGATCGGGCTGGCCGGCATGATCGTGGAGATTGCGTGCTTGTAGACCAGCTGCGAATGTCCATCGCGCCGGAGCAACACGCAGAAATTGTCGAACCAAGTCACGAAACCCTGCAATTTCACCCCGTTGACGAGAAAGATCGTGACGGACGTCTTCGACTTTCGAACGTGATTCAGGAACGTATCCTGGAGGTTTTGCGCCTTCTCGGTTGCCATTCGTGTTTCCGTTTGTTGGGCCTTTTCGGCCAGCGTTGTTCTTCATCGCCTGCGCCTTTGCCAACGCGCAGTTCGTAAGCCTCATATCATACAAAATAAGGCCGAGCGAACTCATGGGCCAAAGTACAATATTGAAGAGGCCTTCATGATCCGAACCGTGGACCATCTCTTGGGACTGGAGCAAGGAACGGTCCAGACGCCAGCCCGCTACTCGACCCCGAGCGATTTCAGCTTTCGATGCAGCGCGGAGCGCTCCATGCCGATGAACTCCGCGGTTCGGGATATGTTGCCGCCAAAACGGCTGATCTGAGCGACGAGATAGTCGCGCTCGAAGGCCTCCCGCGCTTCGCGAAGGGGAAGGCTCAGCAATTTCTCCCCGCCAATGCCGCTCGGCACGGCCGGCACAAGCGCGCCCACCTCCGCCGGAAGCATCGAGGCCGAGATTTCCGCGGTTGGGTCGCCGAGCGCGAGGATCATCAATCGTTCGACATTGTTTCTGAGCTGGCGAATGTTTCCTGGCCAGTCATGCGATTCAAGCACGGCCATGGCGTCCGACCCGACCCGGCGAGGGGGAACCCCCATACTGGCCGCCGTGCTCTTCGAAAAGTATTGAACGAGTTCGGGAATGTCCTCCCGCCGCTCGGCTAGCGAGGGGACACGAACAGGCACCACCGAAAGCCGATGAAAAAGGTCTTCCCGGAAACGCCCCTCGGTAATCGCCTCCGCCAGATCGCGGCTGGTCGACGAAATGATGCGCACGTCGACCGAAACACGCGAGGCGCCGCCGACGCGCTGGAAGTTCTGATCGACCAGAACGCGGAGGATCTTGGCCTGCGTCTCGCGCGGCATGTCGGCAATTTCGTCCAGATAAAGCGTCCCGCCATGCGCCTCTTCAAGCGCGCCGACACGTCCCTGCCCTTCGACGCCGGATTCGACGCCAAACAGCTCCGCTTCCATCTTCTCGGGCGACATTGTCGGCGCATTGATGACGACAAAGGGACCGTTGGCGCGCGCCGAATTTTCGTGAATCAAGCGCGCGGCCAGTTCCTTGCCCGATCCGGCGGCGCCCGATATCAGAACCCGCGAATTGGCGGGTCCCAGCTTTTCGATGATCCGCCGAAGATTCGAGATCGCTGACGAAGACCCGACCATCCGGTCGGGGGAGCCACCGCGCGCGCGCAGATCGCTGACTTCCCGCTTGAGCCGCGACGTCTCCAAGGCCCGCTCGGCGATGAGGATCAACCGATCAGCCTTGAATGGCTTCTCGATGAAATCGTAGGCCCCGAGCTTGATCGCTCTCACCGCGGTCTCGATATTGCCGTGTCCCGAAATCATCACCACGGGCACATTCGGATGCTGGCGCTTGATCACTTCGAGCAGCTGCAGCCCGTCGAGTTTCGAGCCCTGCATCCATATGTCGAGGAGGATCAGTTGCGGGCGGCGCGCTTCAACCGCTGCGATCGCTTCGTCCGAATTGCGCGCCAGACGCGCCCCGTATCCTTCGTCCTCCAAAATTCCGGCGACAAGTCCACGAATGTCGTCCTCGTCATCAACGATAAGAATGTCAGCAGCCATCAGTGCGAACCGATCCTCTCATTCTCTGCCGGCGTTGCGTCCTGTTCGGCATGCTGCAACGGCAGTCTCATCAAGACTTTGGCGCCCCGGCCGCCATCGGGACGCAGGGCTCCGTCGAGAAGCTCGACACCGCCGCCGTGGTCCTCGAATATCTTGACCACAATCGGCAGGCCGAGCCCCGTTCCCTCGGCTCGCGTCGTCACATAGGGCTCGATGAGGCGGCGCCGATCCTCGCGCGGAAATCCCTTGCCATTGTCGCTGACGGCAATCTCGACGAAGCCTGCGCCATCCATCGAAACCGATGTTGTGACGACGCCTTTGCCATGCTGCTCGCTCAAAGCATCAATGCCTTCGGTTGCATTCTTCAGAACGTTGGTGAGCGCCTGCGAGACCAGCCGCCGATCGAAGTCGACGAAAATTGGATCCTCGGGCAATTGCTCCTCAAAACGGATGTCCGCGCGGCCGACCCGCATCAGAAAGATCGCCTGGCGCACGCAATCGGTCAGATCGTCCCGCGCTGAACGCGCCTTCGGCATGCGCGCGAAGGACGAGAATTCGTCGACCATCCGCTTGATGTCATCCACCTGCCGGATAATTGTGTCCGTGCATTGGTCGAATATGTCCTTGCCCTCGACAATATGTCGGCCGTAACGCCGCTTCAGCCTCTCGGCCGCAAGTTGGATCGGCGTCAGCGGATTCCGGATCTCGTGCGCGATGCGACGGGCAACGTCAGCCCACGCCGCGGTCCGCTGCGCGCTCACGAGGTCGCTGATGTCGTCAAGCGTAATGACGCTGGCGCGACCGTCGCGCCCAGGACTCCCCGTAACCCGAACGTTGAGAACGCGCTCGCGGCCATCCCGTAACACGGTCGCCTGACCTTGATGAAGCCGCAGCCGAAGCGATCGAGCCTGCTCCCAAATGGATCCAATGCTCGGCTGGACCGCGTCGAGATGGCTCCCGATGAGGCCGTGTTCGCCACCGAGCAGCCGGTCGGCGGCAGCGTTCGAAATCGTGATGATCCCATCATTGTCGACGCCGAGAACGCCGGCAGGCACGCCTGACAGCACCGCCTCAATGAACGCGCGCCGTTCATCGTTGAGCGCGTTCGCGTCGATCAGGCCCGTCTGCTGACGCAGCAGCTCGGAGGTCATCTTGTTGAACGTTTCCCCGAGGTGGCCGAGGTCTCCGTCAGATCGTCGCGTCGGCACTTGAACCTGGAGATTGCCGGAAGCGACCTCGTCCGCAGCGCGGATAAGGCCGCGGATGGGTCTGACCAGACGATTGGCGAAGGCCAGGCCAAGCCAGATGGCCGAGAACAGCATGGTGAGCGCCAGGAGCACGAAAACGGTGGCGAAACCCAGCTCGAGGCTGTGCCTGTGCGCCTCGAAGCGCGCCCAGATGTTGGAAACGAGCGCCGCGTCTTCCGCGACCTTGGCCGCCAACGGATCGATTCCCCGCGCGGCATAGAGGAATTGACCGTCAGCCCCGGGAATCGGGCGAATGCCGACGAAAATATTGCCGACGCCGAGGAAGCCGCAGAGCGCCTCACCATTGACGGCGTCCTGAAAGTCGGACGGCTCAGGTTTGGCGATCAGCTTCTCGTCCGACCCTTGCGCGACAATGATCGGCGTTCCGTCGTTCTTCATGAGCGCCGCGGCGGTAAAGCCCAACGTCTTGGACCGGGAACTGAAGTATTCGTTGAGCTGAGTTGGATCCGACTGGAGCAAGAGGGCGCTCCGACCGATATCGCCGGCCGTCAGTTCCACGTCGCGCAGCAGCGCGCGACACGAGGATTTGCGGTAAAGCTGGGTGGCCTGATTGGCCTCGGTGATGAAGGCCGCGACGTCGCTCATGAATTGTGGATTGATCGCCCACTCGACCGATACCGCGGCGACAATCGCGGTGATGATGGCTGGAATGGCGGCGACCAGCGAAAACAGCGCCACGAACCGACTGTGCAGCCGGGCGCCCGCACGCGCCGCACGGCGCGCCGCCCTTAAACGCGCCAACTCGATCGAGATGAGGACAAGAAGGATGACGACGACGAGACCGTCGCCAACCATCAACGTCAGGACGACCGTCGCGGTTGGGATGATCGGCGTGAAGCCGGCAAAAACGAGGAATGTCGCCAAAGCGAGCAGGAAAGCCGCGCCGACGACGACAATTCCAAAGCGGCCGGTTGGCGGGCTGTCGTCCAGCGGCGACCCGCGCGCATTGATCGTCGTCGTTTCAGTCAAATCCATCAACCGAGGGCCGCGAAGCACTTCGCGCAACGGCGAGCACCCTTAGCGCCTTAGTGGCAAATTGGCAACGATGTTGCTCAACTGCTGCGCCTCAATCGGCGTCGCGAACGCCCGCGATGCGATCCGCGACGCTTGGGAAAGGCGACTCAAAAATTCTCAGGTGATCGACCCGGTGACGCCTTCGATCAAATAGTTGGTGCCCCAGAGGCTGCCGTCATAGAGATCGAGCGTCTTGGCGGAAATGACGTTGCCCTTGTTGTCCTTGACGCCGCCGGCGAAGATCGGCTTGTCGGCCTTCATGTCCTCGATCGCCGCCAGCACGGCTTTCCGGGTTGCGTCATTCGCTCCGGCGCCGAACGGCGTGCTGAGGACCAGGTCCTTGTCGTATCCGCCCTCGTCGAGGTTCGGCAGTTTCTCGCCTTTGGCGATCAGCTTGGCATAAGCGTCGTAGACCGTGCTCCATTTCATCTGAGCCCCGGTAATAAACCCCTTTGGCGCAAGCGAGCTTTGATCGGCGTTGTGGCCCAGCGTCTTGACGCCCCGGGACTCGGCGGTCTCGATCACGACCTTGGGGCTGTCGACATGGCAGGCCATCACATCGCAGCCGGTATCGATCAAAGCCTGCGTCGATTCTGCCTCCCGGACGGGAAGCGACCAGTCACCGGTGATGATGAGATGAACTTCAGCCGCCGGATTGACCTTCTTCACGCCGACGGTGAAGGAATTGACATTGCGTAAGACGATGCCGATCGGCTTCGCGGCGACGTAGCCGATCTTATTGGTCTTGGTCGATAGGCCCGCCGCGATCCCGTTCACGTAGTGGCCCTGGTCCATATAGGAATAATAGCCGCCTGCGTTGTCCGGATCCGTTCCCTTCTTCCACAGACTGGTTGGATGGCGAAACTCGATGTTCGGGTATTTCTTGGCTTCTTCGAGCATGAAAGGATTGAAATAGCCGAACGAGGTCGGAAAGATCAGCGTGGCCCCGTCCAGATTGATCATCGACTCCATGGTCTTCGCGACCGCATCCGTCTCAGGGACATTCTCCTCCTCGACGACCGTGATCCCGGGGATGTTTTTGAGCGCGGCGGCGGCGACAGCGTGGGACTGGTTCCAGCCGTAGTCGTCCTTCGAGCCGACATAGATGAAGCCGATTGTGGTGTTGGCGGCGCGCGCGCTGGAAACGGAGCCGAGCGCCAGCGCTGCGCCGCCGACGCCTCCGAGAAAGCCACGCCGGGTCATTTGCATCGTGCTATCCCTCTCAAATCGTCAAGCCGCCGGATGGCGTGTCGAAGCTTTCTCGACCGAAGCAAATCGCGCGCCAGCGGCGTCGAATTGCGTCAAACTTCCCCATCTGCGCCAGGCAAAGCGCCTCCGCGACGGCGCCACTCGTCCACCGACATGGTTGGTAGGTCGAACTGGTCGCGGCTGCGCGAATATCCATGGCCTCCTAGCCTGCCGATCGCGTCCATCTTGCGCTGGTCGACGTGCTTGGTGATTGGATTGACCGCGCCTTCGCGGACGAAACAGCCGAGCACGAGGCCGAGAATGATCTCGCGCGACTTGCCGACTTGTATCGTCATGTAGCGGCGGCATTCGAGCGCCGCCGGCGCTTCGGCGATGCGCGGGCAAGCCACGTGCACGCCCTTGACAGCCGTAAGCCCCGCCATCGCCAGTTCGTCGATGTGTGGCGGAAAAGGAACGGCGCAGACGTTCATCCCCGCGACCAAAGCGTCGTCGACGATATTGACGGTGAACTCCTCGGTCACGCGAACATTGTGGCCGGTGTCCTTGTGGCGCATGTCGGCATGATTCTCGACCCCGATCGCGACGATGGCCGGGTCGGCCGACAGGCAATTGAAGAAGCTGAACGGCGCCGCATTGACCACGCCATGCTCGTCGACCGTCGTGACGAAGGCGATCGGGCGCGGAATGACGGTTCCAATGAGGAGCTTATAGCGATCGCGCGGAGAGAGCTTCGAGAAATCGAAGTGCACATGCGAGGATGCGGCTTCGGCGACAGGCTGATTGGCGTCGAGTTTCATGGGATGCGGGCGGCCGTATGTGCAAAGAGGCGCTTGCGCGTCCCGGGTTGAAGGATCCGTAACGTCGGCATGAGCAAATATCGCGCCGGTTCGCTGCGGCGTCGACGAGCGCTCTAGAAAGCGCCATCTCCGCCAGAAAACTGACCACGCCCGCTCAGACTTTGTCCTTTTCCGATGCTTATTTTCGCGACATAAACGGCGCGCGTGTCGACCGGCGAGGCTAAGGGGGCTTTATGGCGGGAAAAACGGTGGTTGTGCGCCTCAACCAGCAGCAACTCGAACTCATCGATCGGACAATCCAGCAAGGCCACGCGACAGACCGTGTCGCGCTGATCCGCAAGGCGCTCCGCGAACAGGCCGCGAAGCAAGGCAAGGGCGCCGCCCAATGACGGATCGCAATGTCCTCATCGAGATGGTCCTGGAGCCGGGAACCGGCAAGGCGCTCGAAATGAAGGCCGGCCAGATCCTGCGCATCGAGCAGATCGAAGGCCTGCAATGCGTCGACTTCAATTGCTTCAATCTGCATGACTACAAGGAATTCATGCATTGCGGCCGCACCCGGACCGTGCATGGCTTCAATCCGACCAAGGGCGCGTTTCTTTGGTCCCAGCCGCCGCGCGAGCGGGCGCTCATGTACATTCTCGAGGACACGGTCGGCCGCAACGACGTGCTCTTTCCGCGCTGCAGCGCCTATGTCTACGAGAGCGCCTACGGCTTCGACGCACATACCAATTGTCATGACATTCAGGCCGAGGCGCAGCGCGAATACGGCCTCACGCCCGACGACGTGCACGACAGCTTCAACCTCTTCATGTACACCGAGATCAGCCGTGATGGCCGCGCGACCATCACCCGCCAGGACACGAAGCCCGGCGACCATGTCGACCTCCTGGCGCTGGTCGACGTTCTCGCCGTGCCGAACGTCTGCGGCGCCGATGTCATGCGCACCAGCAATTTCGCGCTGAAGCCGATCAAGCTCACCCTGTTCGAGGCGACAGAAGCGGATCTGGCGGCGGCGCCGAAGACGCCGGTCCTGAAAAGCCAGCGGACGCCGAAGGACTTTCGCAACCCGACGATCAAAACGGACCGCAAGCTCACCCGCGACTCGTCTTATGTCGCCGAGTTCGTGAACACCCCGATCCGGCTCGAAGACGTCGCGATCGAACTCTCGGACGAGGAGGCCGCGATGCTCGATCGCCTTCGCCTGCCCGTTTACGGCAAAGACGACGGCGCGGCGCTGCGCGACATCCTGTTCACGTGGTGGGAGCAGACATTCCTCGGCGCCGCCGAGAGCGGCGCGCCGGCGATCGGCGACAGAAAGGCGTGAGGCGGCCGACTCAGAAACCCCCAAGTGATCGACCTGATGACGCCTTCAACCTTGCCCCATCTTCAAAGTGAACACCTTCCATAGCGAGGGGGCTTCCTGAATGGATGTGGCAACGTGCTTAAAGCCGCCGAAGACGCCCAATCGCCATCATGTTCTTTCGCGAACGATAGTAGGAACGGACAGAGTTCGGGATTGGGGTTGAGACGTTGACAATTTGCAACAAAGGTATCGCAGGGGGTGCCTAGATTTTGACCGATATGCTTTCCTGCTTCTGCTTGATCAGCGGCGAACGCCGCCATCATCCCCGCCGCGACGAAGGCCGCCAGTTTCGTGTTTTGATTTTTCATGGTTTCCCCTCGGAATAATTTCTGAGATTTCGACGACAAAACAAGCACACGATCCGGAGATCGAATATCAACAACGACTATTACGACGAGCTGTTTTAGTCCTTTTGCGGCGCGGCGACAACACCCTGTAGACTAGCAGTACAGACCGCCGGCTGCGCCGCGCCTCGGCTTATGTCGCCGAGTTTGTCAATCCCATCCGGCTCGAAGACGTTGCAATCGAACTCTTGGACCAGGAGGCCGCGATGCTCGATCGCCTTCGCCAGCCTGTCTATGGGGCGGATGACGGCGCGGCGTGCGCGACATTCTGTTCGCGTGGTTGGAAGCAGACATTTCTCGTCGCCGCCGAGGCCGGCGCGCCGGCAATCGGCGACAGCAAGGCGGGAGGCGGCGCGGCGGCCCTTTACCTCGGCGCCGGGCCGTGCCGCTTCCAGATGACCCCGTCGCTCCAAGTGAGCGTAACGCCATCCGCCGACAACCGGCCTGTCTTGTGGAAGCAGGCCACGCCGTCGGCGCCGATCAGCTTTCCCTGAAAAAGTCCGCCATATTCGTTCACG
This sequence comes from uncultured Alphaproteobacteria bacterium, assembly GCA_963717215.1. Lineage (GTDB taxonomy): Bacteria > Pseudomonadota > Alphaproteobacteria > Rhizobiales > Beijerinckiaceae > Roseiarcus. Next base: position 39,525 of record CAVQVS010000012.1, on the reverse strand, counting down.
CAATCGGCTTCAGCGTCTTTGACCCTGATGCTGGGGTTCGCGTCGGTGAGGCGGCAACCGGTGGCGCAGACATAGTCGCCTGTGAGACGCGAGAGGGACTGCGACGCTGCGGGGACGAGAGCGGCGCCCAGCCCCAACGCCAAGCTCAAACAGCGAATCCAGACAGTTAAGACGACACCCGACATCTTCACTCGATACCCCACGCCGCAGGCTCAACGCGCGCAATGAGACTCACGGCCAGTTGGGTTCTCGCCGCCTGGCGCCGCGCCGGCGGCTCTTTTTTGCTGCGCCAATCGTCTTCGTTCTTAGACATGGAAGCGGAGCGAATCTATGAGCCTCAAGCACAAGGTTGTCGTCGTGACCGGAGGGAGCCGAGGCTTGGGCCTCGGCTTGGTCGAGGCCCTCATCGCCCAAGGGGCCAGGGTCACCGTGGTCGCCCGAAGCGCCGCGGATCTTGAGGCGGTCGGTGCGCGTCTCGGTGTCAAGACGATTTCGGCTGACATCACGGACGAGGGGGCTGCGAAGCAGATTCTCGTCGACACGCGCCCGGACATTCTCATTTTGAACGCCGGGGCGACGCCACGAATGGGGCCGCTCGATGCGCTGAGCTGGGAGGACTTCACGAAGCCCTGGGACACGGATGTGAGGGGCGGCCTCTATTGGCTGCAGGCCGCATTGAACCTTCCGTTGACGTCAGGCGCCCGGGTGCTGGTCGGCTCGAGCGGCGCGGCCCAGCAGGGCTCGCCGCTCTCGGGCGGCTACGCCGGAGCCAAGCGCATGCTGTGGTTGATGGCCAAATACGCCAACGGGATTGCCGAGCAGAAGAGGCTCGGGATCCACTTTCAGGCGATCGTTCCGATGCAGATGATCGGCGGGACGGGGGTTGGCGGGGAAGGCTCCAGAGCTTACGCCCGCGCCGCCGGGATCGAGCCTGAGGCTTTTCTTACCCGATTTGGCGCGCCCATGCCGCCGCGTCTGTTCGGCGAGCACGTGGTGCGGATCCTCGACGACCCTGAATACGACACGGCGATCGCTCTCGGGCTAAAAGGCGATGTGGGGATCAGCGTGCTCGAAGGGAAACCGGCTTGAACCGCGAACGGCCAAAGGGCGACGTCGACCTTTCAGAATTCCTCGCTCTGGTCGACGACCTGCGGCCCGAGCTGCACCGCTACTGCGCCCGCCTAACTGGTTCGGTCATGGACGGCGAGGATGTCGTCCAGGACAGCCTGGCGAGCGCTTTCGTGGCGCTGAAGACCCTCGAGGCGGCGCCGTCCATGCGCGCCTGGTTGTTCCGCATTGCGCACAACCGGGCGCTCGACCTCCTGCGCAGCCGCGCCCTTCGCGCGGCGGAGCCTCTCGAAGCTGCGGCGGAAACGCCCGACTCAGAAGCCGCCGACCCCTTGGAAGGCCTCATGCGCCAAGAAGCGGTCAGAGCGGCTGTGTCGCGATTTGTCGAGCTTCCCATTGCCCAACGCAGCGTCGTGGTGTTGAAGGACGTTCTCGGCCATTCTCTCGAAGACATCGCCGCGCTTCTCGACACCACCATCAACGCCGTGAAGGGCCATCTCGCGCGCGGCCGAGTGCGTTTGAAGGACATCAACGCCCATACGCCGCCGCGAGCCCCTGAGCGCGCTCCCTCGCCTGAGGTCGCGCGGTTCGTCGCGCTGTTCAATGAACGCGATTGGGAGGGCTTGCGGGCGCTGCTCGCGCAGGATGTCAGGCTCAAGCAATCCTCGCACCCTGTCCGAGTGGGCGCGGCGGACGTCGGCATGTTCTTTACGATCTATGCCAATATGGATCGCGTCTCATTGAGCCCCGCCTGGATCGAGGGGCGCGAAATGGTTGCGGTGTTCCAAGATCGAGCCGATCCAAAGCCGAGCTACGTGATGTGGCTCGAGTGGCGGGAGGGCGAGATCAGCTTCATTCGCGACACCCGCTATGTCCGCTACATTCTCGACGATGCGGACCTCATGCTAGATCAGGGCGACGCGCACTGACGGCGCCCTTCCTGGCTTGGCGTCATCGATAAGTCCGACTGGGTACGCCGCTAGAATGACCGCTATTTGCGCGAAGCCGACTTCCACGACCTTCGTTCCAAAACTTTTCAGGCTGGAATATTCCAATTTTCAGAAATTGTGCTATCATTCCGCCTTTCCGGCAGAAGCGAGGCGCGATCCATGGAAGAGGCCCCAACACCGAGGCGGCGGCTCAATGTTCTGGGCAAGGCCGAGCGGAGAAAGCGGATTTTCGCGCGGCTGCGGGAAGGCTGGGCCTATGAGGAGATCGCCGGCGAGGAGCGCCTGAGCGCCGAGCGGATCCGGCAGATCGTCGCGGAGGTTCTCGATAAAAGGGTGATCGACCGCGGCGTCGACCACGCGCATCTGCAGCTCGAACGCCTGATGCCCGCCATGCGGATCGTCGGCGAGGCGATCGGGCGCGGCGAGCTCAAGGCGGTCGCGCCCCTGATCAAGGTGATCGACCGGCTCGACAAGCACCAGCAGACGGTGGTGACGAAATACACCTACGGGCCGGAGGAACGGGAGCGCCTGCTCGCCAAGATCAACCGCCTCGCCGACAATCTCCAGCCCCTCGACCGCGAGGCGCCCGCTGAAGGGGCGGAGGAGGACGAAAATATTTTTACCGAAATTCCTTCGTAACCCATTGATAAGTCTCGATTCGGACGAGAGAATCCAAGGAAATCCAAGCTTTTCCAAACCCCGTTGACGGGGGTTTTCGCGTCGAAACGGCGACCGGCCAAGAGAATCCAAACCGGGGGCCGCGCCAGAGCCCGGCGCGGAGGTCTTGCAATTCACTCATTAGAGATGTCATCTGCGGGCGTGCTGCATTCGGATGGAGCCGTCATTGCGAGGAGCGCAGCGACGAAGCAATCCAGAGATGGGCCCTAAGTTCCTTTGGATGGCTTCGCCATAGGCCGTTCGGAAGGACGGGCGTCTCCCGACGCCCTACGGCTCGCAATGACGGCAGCGAACTGCAGCGCCAACGAGCCTCGCTCAGCGGAAGCTCGCGACCCCGCGAAGGTTCAGGTCGCGGATCTTCTTGCGCAAGGTGTTTCGGTTCAGCCCCAGGATCTCGGCCGCCTTGATCTGATTGCCGCGCGTCCAGGTCAGCGTCGCGGCGATGAGGGGCGCCTCGAGGTCGTGCAGCACCCGGTGATAAAGCCCGACCTGGGGGCTCGCGCCACCGAACGAGTGGAAGAGATCGGCGACGGCGCGCTCCATCGAGGCGTCAAACCCGTCTCCCGAAATCTGGGCGGCCGTCGGCCCGACGCGCTTGCGGCCATCGTCTCCCGCCGCCGCCGGTGGCGGAAACATGGGCGAGGCTCCGGCGCTGAGCTCGGATTCGATCAGGCTCTCCCCGATGACATCCTGCGGATAGAGCGCGGCCAGGCGACGGGTGAGGTTTTCGAGTTCGCGCACGTTTCCGGGCCAAGGATAGCGGCGTAGCCGCTCCATGGCCGCGGGCTCAAAGGTCTTGATCGGCAGCCCCTCCGCCGAATTGCGCTGAAAGAAGGCGCGCACGAGGTCTGGAATATCCTCGGGGCGCTCGCGTAAGGGCGGAAGACGGATCGGCACGACATTGAGGCGGAAGAACAAGTCCTCCCGAAACGTCCCCTGCTGGATCGCGAAGCGGAGGTCCTTGTTGGTCGCGGCGACGATCCGCACGTTGGTCTTGATCGGGGTGCGGCCGCCGACCGTCGTGTATTCGCCCTGCTGCAACACCCGCAGAAGGCGGGTCTGGGCCTCCATCGGCATGTCGCCGATTTCATCGAGGAAGAGGGTTCCGCCCTCCGCCTGTTCAAAGCGGCCGACGGAGCGGGCGGCGGCCCCGGTGAAGGCGCCCTTCTCGTGGCCGAACAGCTCGCTTTCGATCAGATCGCGTGGAATGGCGGCCATGTTGATGGCGACGAAGGGGCCCCCCTTGCGCTTGCCGTAATCGTGCAGCGCTTTCGCGACAAGTTCCTTGCCGGTCCCCAATTCGCCGGAAATCATCACCGTCAGATCGGTCTGCATCAGGCGGGCGAGAATGCGAAAAATGTCCTGCATCGCCGGCGAGCGGCCGACGATCGGCATCACCTCGCCCGGCGCCTCGGGCTCCTCGCGCCGACGCTTGGGTTCGGCCAGCGCGCGGCCGACGATCGCCACCAGTTCCCGCAGGTCGAAGGGCTTCGGCAGGTATTCGTACGCGCCGCGCTCGGAGGCTTTGATCGCCGTGATGAAGGTGTTCTGCGCGCTCATGACGATGATCGGCAGATCGGGCCGCATCCGCTTGATGCGGGGCAGGAGGTCAAAAGCATTGTCGTCGGGCATGACGACATCGGTGATGACGAGATCGCCCTCGCCCGCCGCCACCCAGCGCCAGAGCCCCGCAACCGTCCCGGTCGAGCGGACCTCATAGCCGGCGCGGGTCAGCGCCTGATTGAGAACGGTGCGAATCCCAGCGTCGTCGTCGGCAACAAGAATATGCCCTGACGGCATCCCCATTAGCTCCTTCGCCCCCACGCCCGGTCGATCATCTCGTCGCCGCACGCGGCGAGCGCAACGGCATCAGCACGCGGAACATTGTCCTGCGCGGATGCAATTCGCACTCTATGATGCCTCCGTGGTCGCCAATCAGCTTGGCCACCAGTGCAAGACCCAGACCAGAACCCTGGGCTTTCGTCGTAACGAAGGGATCGAACAAATTGCCAAGGATCTCAGGGGCAATGCCCGGGCCGTTGTCGCGGACGCAGATCTCGAGCGGCAAACTCACCGATTCGGCGCTCGGCGCGGTGCGCAGGCGCACGCCCGGGCGAAACGCCGTTGTAAGCGTGATCTCGCCCTCAATGCTATCTTTTCCAATCGCTTCCGCTGCGTTCTTGACCAGATTGAGAAACACCTGGATGAGCTGGTCGCGAGATCCAAGCACATCGGGGAGCGAGGGGTCGTAGGCTTCGACAAAGCGGATGTGGCGCGCGAACCCGGCCTGAGCCAAACGCTTCACGTGGTCCAATACGGCGTGAATATTGAGACTTTCCCATTGCGCCGGCATGGAGACGGAGAACGATTGCATCCGGTCGACGAGCTTTACGATCCGATCGGTTTCGTCGCAGATCAACCGCGTCAGCGCCCGATCCTCGTCGCTTGCGCCGGCCTCCAGCAATTGAGCGGCTCCCCGAATGCCGGAGAGCGGGTTCTTGATTTCATGTGCGAGCATGAGCCCGAGCGCGCTGATTGAGCGGGCCGCGCTGCGGTGTGTCAACTGCCGGTCTATTTTTTCGGCAATTGCACGTTCCTGCAGCATAATCGCGACGGAATCATCCGTTTCCGACAAGGGCGCAACGAAAACATCGACGTCCCGACTGCCGATCCGAGGCGTCGAGACGTCGATCTTATAACCATTAACGGTCGCGCGATTGCTCAGCGCATCGGCGACAAGAGCCAAAATGGGGGAGTTGGACGGAAAAAGATCCGTCAGCCGCGAGCGCAGCAACGTTCCGCGCCCGATGTCGAAGAAGGTCTCGGCGGCTGCGTTAACGTCGATCACCATGCCCTGGACGTCGACCGTGATCAGCGGCTGCGCAAGCGCGTTCAACACCTTGGCGGCGTCGGGGCGCCGTTGTGCCGGGTGCGCGGTCATGCCGCCTGCCTTGCCCCATTGCCATCAAAGACGTCTGAGAGCAGGCGCCGAACCTGAACCACGCCCTCGCTCGTTACAAGTTCGCGCCGAATCATCGCGTCGGTTCCGGCCCGATCGGCATAGGCCGCCAGGTGCTTTCGCGCATGGCGAAGTCCGGTCCGGGGGCCAAGCTTGCCGACCAGCCAATCGAGATGTTCGAGCGCGGCCTCGCGGCGCTCCTCGCTGGAAGGCTCCCGCACCAGGCCACCCTGGTCGAGCGCTCGCCCGAGGGCTCCGACGAGCCAGGGCGCGCCGACCGCCGCGCGCCCAATCATGACCCCCGCCGCGCCGGAGAGCGCGAGCATGGTCCGCGCGTCTTCAGCTGTTGCGCAATCGCCGTTGACGACGACCGGGATCGCTACCGCACTGATAACCGCGCGAACGGCCGCCCAATCGGCGCGACCGTCATAGAATTGGGAGCGGGTGCGGCCGTGAACGGTCGCCATCTGCGCCCCTGCCCGTTCAGCGCGCCTCGCCAATTCCGGCGCGTTCATCGAGGTCTCGTCCCAGCCTAAGCGCATTTTGACGGTCACGGGAACCGAGACCGCCTCGACAACCGTCGCGATCAAGCGTTCCGCGTTATCGAGATCGCGCATCAGCGCCGCGCCGGCTAGCGCTCCCGACACCCGCCGCGACGGGCAACCCATGTTGATGTCAACCAGAACTGCGCCCGCGTCGACCACCCTGCGCGCGGTTTCGGCCAACGCTCCCGCTTCGCAGCCAACGATCTGAACCGCGTGAGGAGACAGCCCCTCGCCCTCGGCGCGAACCAAAGCCTCCGCGTCGCCGTGGAGAAAGGTCTCAGCCGCGACCATCTCGGAAAAGACAAGCGCAGCCCCGAAGCGACGCGCGATCCGCCGCATCGCCAAGTCGCTGATCCCTGACATCGGAGCAAGCAGCGACCGCCCCTCGAGCCGGAGCGGTCCAATCGCGATCGTCGGCGAGACGCCTAAACTTTGGGCGTTACTCATTCTGCCTACACTGTAGTCAGTTGCACTGCGAAGGCAAGTGGTGTGCACCGCAAAAGCAATGAGCATTCACGCGCTGTCGCCGGGTGCAGGAAACAAATGGTCGCTGCGGCCGCTCACCCAATAAGCGGCAAGTCCGATCCACTCATGTATGGCGATCTCGAAGATCCGCAGGTTTCGAACCGGCTCGAAAGTCAGCCGCAGGTCACCGGGCCAACGACCGCGCGTGCGGAAGGCCACGGGATAGGCAATCGGGTGAAATCCTGCTTTCTCGAATATGCCCATCGAGCGCGGCATATGAAAAGCGGAGGTGACGATGATCCAGCGCTCGGAAGGTTGCGGATGGACGATCGCCGAGGTTAGGCGGGCGTTCTCATCGGTGTTGCGTGATTTCTCCTCTATCGTTACCCGTTCTGGCGGGATCCCCATTTGCGACATGAGTGTTCGGGCCTGCCGCGCTTCTGTTGACGTCGCGCCAGAAAACGACGAACTGCCGCTGGTATAGATAACCCGCGCCTCTGGATACCGCTTAGCCAGGACCACGGTCTCGGTGAGCCTTTCGCCGCCTTCATCGAATACAGTCTGCCCGCGGGCTTCGCTCACGCCGCTGTCGATGGCTCCCCCGAGCACGATAATGCCCTCCGGAGGAGGCAGATCGGGGCGGGGTGATGGGAAGCGATCCTCTAGGGGTGCAATCAGCAACTTGCCGATCGGCAAGGTCGCGGCCACGACCAAAACGAGGATCGCTCCCAGCGCCAGTCCGCGTCCTAAGCGGACGCGCTCGCCAAAGCAGAGCAAGACGCCGACCAGCGCGGCGAATAACAACAGGTTGATCGGCGACGCGATCATCCAGAATATTTTCGAGGCGAAAAAAAACACTTAATGCGCGCTCCCCAAGATCGCGCCGCTTCATGGCAAGGGCGGAGGCTTGTCGCAAGTCGCGCCGTCGCCTACCCTTCCCGCTTTCAATGCAAAGGATCTCAATGAAGCCGGTACGCGATGTCGTCGCCGCGATTGGCCGCACCCCACTGATTAAGCTCCGCGCCGCTTCCGAGGCCTCGGGATGCACCATTCTCGGCAAGGCGGAGTTCATGAACCCCGGCGGCTCGGTCAAGGATCGCGCGGCGTTGGCGATGATCAATGACGCGGTCGCGCGCGGCGCGTTGCGCCCTGGCGGGGTGGTCGTCGAAGGCACGGCCGGGAACACCGGCATCGGCATCGCGATGGTGGCGAGCGCGCTCGGCTACCGCACCGTGATCGTCATCCCCGACACCCAGACTCAGGAAAAAAAGGACATGCTGCGCCTCGCCGGCGCGGAGCTGATCGAGGTTCCCGCCGTCCCCTATTCGAATCCCAACAACTACGTCCGCTATTCGGGGCGGCTCGCCGACGCGCTCGCCAAGACCGAACCGAACGGGGCCGTCTGGGCGAACCAGTTCGACAACGTCGCCAATCGGCGCGGCCATTACGAAACGACCGGGCCGGAAATCTATGACGACCTCAACGGCGAGGTGCATGGCTTCGTCAGCGCGGTCGGCAGCGGCGGGACCCTGGCTGGAGTTGGCATAGCTCTCAAAGAGCGCAACGCAAACATCAAGATCGCCCTCGCCGACCCTTTGGGCGCGGCGCTCTATTCGTTTTACACTTCCGGCGAACTCAAGAGCTCGGGCTCCTCCATCACCGAGGGGATCGGACAAGGCCGGATCACCGCCAATCTTGAAGGCGCGCCGGTCGACTTCGCCTACCAAATCCCGGACGAGGAGGCCTTGCCGATCGTGTTCGATCTGGTGGTGCAGGAAGGGCTGCTGCTCGGCGGTTCCTCGGGCATCAACATCGCCGGCGCGCTTCACCTCGCACGCGCGCTGGGTCCGGGCCACACGATCGTGACGCTGCTGTGCGACTCCGGCGCCCGCTATGCGTCCAAGCTGTTCAACCCGGCCTTCCTCCGTTCGAAGAATCTGCCCGTGCCGGATTGGCTGGAAGCCAAAGGCGCCGCGCCGAAGGTGTTCGTGCAATGACGCAGGCGCTCTTTCGCGAAAATGCGTATCAAGCCGAAACGGAAGCGACCGTTCTCTTGTCCGAACCGCGCGGCGTTGCGCTCGATCGCACGGTCTTTTATCCGCAAGGCGGAGGGCAAAGCGGCGATCAGGGGAGCCTTCAGCTCGAAGACGGGACGGTGCTTCCGATCGTCAATACGATCTACGACTCGGATCGCGCGACCATTCTCCATGTGCCAACCGAAGGCGCCGCCCTGCCCCGCTCTGGCGCACGCGTGATCGCCCGGATCGACTGGGATCTGCGCTACAAGCGCATGCGCGCTCACACTGCCCTTCATCTGCTCTCGGTCGTCGCGCCCTATCCGGTGACGGGAGGGTCGGTGGGCGACGCCGACGGGCGGCTCGATTTTGATTCGGGCGAGGCTGCGCTCGACAAGGCGGACATCGAAAGCCGGCTAAACGCGCTGATCGCGCGCGACGCTGCGGTGAGCCACCGCTGGATCGCCGACGCTGAGCTCGAGGCCAATCCCAGCCTGACTAAGACCATGTCGGTCAAGCCGCCGATGGGCACCGGCCGGGTCCGCCTGATCGCCATCGAAGGCTTGGATCTGCAGCCCTGCGGGGGAACGCATGTCGCGCGCACCGGCGAAATTGGCCACGCCTCGGTGACGGGAATCGAGAAAAAAGGCAAGATCAATCGCCGCGTGCGCATCGCGCTCGGCTCTGCTTGAAGCGGATCGAAGTCCCATGTCCTCTCGCAACTTCCTCACAACCGCTGAACTCGCGGCCGAACTCGGCGACGCCAATCTCGGCGTGATCGACGCCTCCTGGCATCTGCCCAATACCGGGCGGACCGGCTCGGCCGAATTCCGCATGAAGCACATTCCGGGCGCCGTCTTCTTCGACATCGACCTCATCGCCGATCGCGATCAGGACCTGCCCCATATGCTGCCGAAGCCTGACGCGCTCGCCAAGGCGATGACCGCGCTCGGCCTCGGCGACGGCATGCGCTTCGTCGTCTATGACGCGCTTGGCCTCTATGCCGCGGCGCGGGTCTGGTGGACCCTGCGGGCTTACGGCGTCGAAGACGTGCGCATTCTCGACGGCGGCCTGCCGAGATGGATGAAGGAGGGACGGCCGCTGGAAACGGGCGACGCTCACCCGAAGCCCCGCCTCTTCACACCTCGCCTCGAGGACCATTTCGTCGCCACGCTTGACGAGGTGCGCGCGGCGCTGGCGGACGGTTCGGCCCAGGTGGTCGACGCGCGCCCGGCCGAACGCTTCCGGGGCGCGGTTCCGGAACCCCGGCCCGGCGTCAAAAGCGGCCGCATGCCCGGCAGCCTCAACCTGCCCTTCGTCGACATTGTCGAGCACGGCGCCCTGAAGTCGCCAGAGGCGCTCAAGGTCACATTCGCGGAGCACAGGATTGACCTCCGCAAGCCGATCATCACGACCTGCGGATCGGGCGTGACTGCCGCCATTCTGGCGCTGGCGGTGGAGGAAGCTGGCGGCACGGTGGAAGGCCTCTACGATGGCTCGTGGGCCGAGTGGGGCTCGCGCGCCGACTGCCCGGTCGTGACCGGGCCGGAGTGAGGCGGAGTCGAGTCCGGTTCCTGCGACGAGATACAACCTGTTGAGCGAACGGCCCGCAAATAAACGCGCTTAACCGCCAGTAAACGCGCTTAAACGCTAGTAAAAGTGCTGGCGTTTACTAGCGTTTATTTTTTCGGATTGAGCCTTTTCAATGGGTTACAGGCGATTGGAATAAAAAAATCCGCCCTCCCTCGCCTCAGGTTGTATTCGCTCCGTTTCGGACCCCCTGGGCTCAATGCAATCCTTTCTTCTCGCTCCGGCTGGCGGCGCGCCACCGGGATCCCGCGCACAAAACTTATAGCACGTGTTCCGCTTTTCCAGAAGGACTTGTCGGGCGCTTATAGCGATACCTGTTGATATGGATTCGGCTGGGGCGGGTTGAGGAGTTTAATTCGATGAAGGCTGAAGAGTTTTCCGTCTGGTTTTCGGGCGTTGGCCGGTTGAGCGTCGAGCAACGCCGAGAAGTGGCCGCCGCTTTGGCGGATCTGGATGGCGGGCTCAGTCGGGCGGGAGAGACGGAGGCTTCCGCGGCCGGCGGGGCGAGGGACAAAGGCGCGAAGCGGGGTCGTCGTCCGGACGCTTTGGGGACGAGCGGCCATGAGCGAGTGGCGAGCCAAGGCTGTCCGCATTGCGCGGGACGCGCGATCGTCGCCTGGGGACGCTCGCATGGGCTTTCGCGGTTCCGCTGCAAGGGCTGCGGGCGCAGCTTCAATGCGCTCACCAAGACGGCGATGGCGCATCTGCACAAAAGGGAGCGTTGGTTCGACCACGCTCGGGCGATGATCGAAGGCAAAAGCCTGGCCAAGACGGCCGAGCTTTGCGGGGTGCATCCGACGACGGCGTTTCGCTGGCGGCATCGCTTTCTGGGCGCTCCGGCCGCCGACAAGCCTAGAAAGCTGAGCGGAATCGTCGAGGCGGACGAAACCTTCATCCTTGAATCCTTCAAAGGCCGGTGGTCTGATCTGTCCGCGCAAGGCGCGCAAACGGGGCGGACCGGCCAGGCATCCGGGCCTCCATTCGGACAACATTCCCGTTCTTGTCGCCCGCGATCGGCGGGGCGCGACCTTCGACGCCGTCCTGCCGCAGGACGACAGCACCTCGATCGGAGCGGCGCTGGCCGGCGTCGTGACGGGCCAAAATCATCTCATCGGCGACGGCGGCAAGGCGATCGCCGCCTTCGCCCGCAAAGCTAAAATCCCCTTTCACGCCGTGCCCGCGCCGGGCAAGCCGACCGCCGAGGCGCCTCACCTCCACATCAACAACGTCAACGCCTATCACGGCCGCCTCAAGCAATGGCTCAATCGCTTCAACGGCGTCGCCACCAAGAACCTGCCCAACTATCTCGGCTGGCGGCGCGCCCTCGAAGCCTGGGGTGATCAAGCCACGCCCCAGACCTGGATCAAGGGCGCAATTGGAAACGGCCCATATCAACAGCTATCGCTATAAGAGCCACTTGTCGGGCTCTATAGCGTTTGCTGTTGGTCTTAGCCGCTTTCGTCATAACCGCTTCGCGCCGCTTCTCCCGGTGGGAGAAGGGGGATCCCCCTCTCCTTCGGGTTAGGGTGGGAGAATGGATTCGCCCCTCACCCCAATCCGAGGCTCTGCGCCGGGCTAATGCGCTGAATTCGGCGAGGAACAGGATCTTGCGCGGCCTCTTGATCGGCGAGGCGTGCGGAGAAGAACGCGCCAGGCTCCTGCTCGGTCGCCGTCACATCAGGCAAGCCGCGGTGATTCGCCCCGCCTCTTGCGAAGACCCAACGCCGCCAGCCCAGAGAACCCTAAACACAACAAGGCCCAGGTCGAAGGTTCCGGTGTGGCTGGGACGCCGGAAACGTACGCCGACCCCAGGTCCGCCAAAGGAGTAGTAACGTTAATGTAAAGACCTCCAAGGCCTTTGAAGGCGCCGCCGTTGCCGGGCGTCGTGGTGATAGAAGTAAAAACAAAGGCGCCGCTACCGCCATTCAGAGGGTCGCTGAAAAATATCTCTGGATTGCCGCTGTCGAGAAACTGGAATTCAGCCTGTCCGTGGTCGAAGGGCCCTTGTTTATATGCACCGCCAAGGGCGGTGAAGTTCTCCGAGGGATTCGCGGCAGACAATTGCACGGGAACGCTGAACGACAAGTCGGTTTGTCCCGGATCCTCAAGATCAACGAATACGTAGGTCACGTCGGCCTTGGCCGGTCCCAACCCGAGCCCGCCAAGGATGATCGCGGCAGCAAGCCAATTCTTTGTCATTGTGAGTCCCCTTCACTATGTGCGCCCAAAAGTTACTTGACGCGATCTAAGCGGTCAATAGAAAATCCAATAGATGAAGCCTCCCTGACAAAAAAGTGATCAACGAGGACTGCGAAGCTCATATTCCACACCTTTTTTTACCATGTTCCGCTAGACTAAGCCCAGCTTTTGCACAAGACCGGGCGCGCTACAACTTACCGGTTGCATGCTTAGGGATCTCGGACAGGAAGATAACTTTGCGCGACACTGCTGGGCGTTCGGAGAGGAACGCGCCAAGCTCTTGTTCGGTGGCGATTAAGCCCTGGCGCAGGACGACGCCGCGCTGCCCGCCGTGAACACCACAGCTGCCGGGGCAAGTGGAAGCGCGCCACCTCTGGTTGAGCTTGGCGCCTAATACGTGTGTATTTCGAGGCGCTTTCCTCGAGTTTTGACCGATTTCGACCGATTTAGCCGTTCGTCGGCATTGGCTTACCGACTGCGTCGATCCGTACTCGGCAATGGCGAGGACGTGCTCGAGGGCTTGCGACGAAATGCGCACGGGACCGCCGACGCCCTGGCCTGCTAGCCTTCGAGAGAGCTACAATTGGACGCTTCGATCCAAATCGCAACTGGTCCCAGGGTGAGAGCACAGCTGCTGGCGCCGGCAGCAAGCGCGCGTGGACTACAAACATCGACGAGAGGCTGCACCAGCTAGATGAGAGCCCCACTCGGTGGCGGGACCGCACCTGGGGCTAGTTTCGGGCTTTCAGTCTTCGAAAAAGCGCTCCAGATCCGGGCGGCGCTCTATGATAGCACGCGCCCGCTCCTGCAGCCTGCCGTTGACCCGCTCGAGGAATGGCGTGCCGACCTCCACATGCGTGCTCTGTTCCAGCGCGATTTCGTCCGAAAGGTCGCGCAGCTCCGGATGCCTGTCCGAGATCTCCTTGATCTTCTCTCGCAGGAACGCGTTCTTCTGCCGCAACTCGTCGTCCGTCATAGCGAATTCCTCCACGGGCCGCTGCTCCGGCTCCTCGGCGCCTCCTTCGGCGTGTAGCCCGAAACCTGCGCCCCGTTTAAACGATAACCGCGCGCTGCTCGCGTTGTTCCGTGGCGCTCGCAAGGCACGCCGCGTTGTAGCCATTGTCGACTGGGATGTTGCCGATCGCGCTGGCGTGATGGGGGGGTGGATCCGCCACGCCATGCGCTTCACGGGGCGTGGTGCGGCGCCCATATCGCAAGATCGAAGACTTACTGAGGGGAGGAGCAAACGATGCGGCAAATGCTGATCACCGTGGGTTGGCTGGCGGCGGCGCTACCCATGAGTTGGATCGCCGCCAATACTGCGACTGCGCCAGCCAGAGGCAAGGAGCCTCGGTTTCCCCAATTGACCTTGGAGCAGCTCAACGACCAGCAGCGCCCGGTCGGCGAAAAGATCGTCAAGATCTCGAGCGTGGGGCTTGGGGGGCCCTACAATCCAATGCTGCGCAGCCCCGCCTATGCGCAGCGCATGTACGACCTGCTCGATTATCTCCGCTGGCATACTTCCGTGCCGACCAAGCTCAACGAGATGGCCATCCTCGTCGTCTCTCGCCAATGGCGTTCGCAAGTGGAATGGTACGCGCACGCCCCACTGGCGAAGAAAGCCGGCCTCGCCGATTCGATCATCGCCGACTTGAAAGCCAACAAACGGCCCGCCGGCATGAGCCCGGAGGAAGAGGTCGTCTATGATTTCGTCACCAACTTGACGACCAAACACGCTGTCTCGGACGAAGTGTTCGATCGCGCGAGGGCGCTTCTTGGCGAACAGCAGGTTGTCGATCTGACCGCGGTTGCCGGAACGTATGTCAGCGTCGCCATGCTGCTCGCGATGGCCGAACAAGGCGTGCCCGCCGATAAAGAGCCGCCGTTCAAGGACGGCGAGCCTTGACCGGACGGTGACGGCTCTGCTGTTCTTCGGACTCGGATCGAACGCGGTCCCAGCTGCCGCCGCGCGCACAATTCGGCTGCATTGAGGACGGGAATGAGCACGAAAAGCACGCTCAACATCGGTCTCGTCGGCTGCGGTTTCATGGGCCGCACGCACTCGAACGCCTTCGCCAAGGTCAACCAGTTTTTCGATTTGGACACGCGGCCGGTCCTCAAGGCGGCTTGCGCCCGCAATCCAGCGACCGCCGAAGCCTTTGCGCAAAACTGGGGCTACGAAAGTTTCGAGACGGACTGGCGCGCGCTCGTTCGCCGGCCGGACATCGACCTCATCGACATCGCGAGCCCCAACGACACGCATGCGGAGATCGCAATCGCCGCCGCGGAAGCGGGCAAGATGGTGATGTGCGAAAAGCCGCTCGGCCGGAACGCCGCCGAGACCCGAACGATGGTCGCCGCGGTGGAGGCCGCCCAACGCCCGAACATGGTCTGGTACAATTTTCGCCGCGTCCCGGCCGTCACCCTTGCGAAGCAGTTGATCGATGACGGCAGGCTCGGGCGCGTCTTTCACTATCGCGCCAAGTTTCTGCAGGACTGGACCATCTCCGCCGACCTTCCTCAGGGCGGCGCGGCTTTGTGGCGACTCGACTCGAGCGTCGCGGGCAGCGGCGTCACCGGGGACTTGCTCGCCCATTGCATCGATACGGCCATGTGGCTGAACGGGCCGATCGATAAGGTGACGGCGATGACCGAGACGTTCGTCAAGGAGCGGACCCACGCCCTCACTGGCCGGAAGCAGGAGGTGACGATCGACGACGCCGCGGCGTTCCTCGCCCGCTTCGCCAATGGCTCGCTCGCCACCTTCGAAGCGACCCGCTACGCGCGCGGCCACAAGGCGCAATATACGCTCGAAATCAATGGCGAAAACGCATCGATCTCATGGGACCTGCACGATCTGCATCGGCTGCAGTATTTCGACCACAGCGACGAGGGGCGACTGCGCGGCTGGCGCTCGGTGCACATCACCGATGGCGACCACCCCTATATGAAGCATTGGTGGGTGCCGGGTCTGCAGATCGGCTACGAGCACACGTTCGTCCACCAAGTCGCGGACTTCCTACAGGGCCTCGCCCGAGGCGAGGCGGCGAGCCCGACGTTCCGCGAAGCGATGGCGACCGACTTTGTGACGGACGCCGTGCTGCGATCCTCGAAGTCCGGCCGATGGGAAGAGGCTCGGGCGTAACGATCGAGGGGGCGGGTCAATCGGATTGATCAAACGGCAAACGGCGCTCCGACCGATCGGGGTGTTGGAGACGACGCCGGCCGGTGGGGCGGTCCAAGGCTGGCGCTTTTCCTCCCATCTTCTTCGCCAGCAAACCCAGGAACGCGGCGGATCTTGCCTTGCACCGCCAACCGAAAGGCGATTTGTCAGGAAGGAACAAAGCGCATAGTCCGGTTGTTAGAACCGTCGGTGTCGGCGACCCAGCGTGATCGAAGATCTAACCGCTATCTGCAATTCTCTCCTTTGGTGTGACATGGCCTTGACGAAACTCAAATTGCTCGTTTGCTTATCGGTCCTGTGCCAGTCCACGCTGGCTGAGGCCGCATGCTTCAAAAGCGTCAGCGAGGTGAAAGCCCATAATGTGAGAGCAAGATGGAAGGAGACGACTGAGAACGATGGCAAGCCATTGACCATTCACATCAGTGACGGACCCCACGGTATGGTTTATTCAGCCAGCAAGGCGGGCGCCCTCTGGCTGACCGGGAACGTATCGGTCTGTCATTCTGAAGGCGCGACGGAAATTACCTTGAAGAACACGAAAGCAACGAGGAATGTCCCGATGATCGCGCGGATGGCGCTGCCTTCCACGCAGTCCGCCCGCATTGTTAATAACAAGATCACACTGTCAGGCGGAGGGTGGGGTGGGACCTTCATTGGTCAATAATTGTCGCCATTGACCATCAGCGCCCCGGGGACGCATCGCCAGCCGTTCCGCTGACCCGCATCCTCATCGTCACCGATGCTTGGCTGCCGCAGATCAATGGGGTGGTGCGCTCCATAGAAGCCTTGATGCGAGAGGCGCCGGCCCTCGGCGTCGAGATCCAGGTTCTGGCCGCTAATGAATTTCGAACGGTGCCGCTCCCGAGCTATCCGGAGTTGCGCATCGCGGTGACGCGTCCGGGCGCGGTGCGACGACGTATCGAGGAAATTAAGCCCGATTTCATCCATATCGCGACGGAGGGGCCGCTGGGCTTATGCGCTTGGGTTGCCTGCCGCAGAGCCGGACGCCCTTTTACGACGTGCTACCACACCCGCTTCCCCGAGTATCTTGCCGTGCGAGGGGTCGCGCCGAGCAGATTTGTCTATGCGCTGCTTCGTCGGTTCCACAACGCCGGCTCTGGCATGATGGTGTCGACTGAGACTATGGGACGCGAGCTGGACACGCGGGGATTTGTTCGTCTGATGCGCTGGTCGCATGGCGTCGACTGCAACCTTTTTCGACCGCGTTCGGCGAGCATCTTCGACTTTCCCAGACCGATTTTTTTTACCTGCGCGCGTGTGGCGATCGAAAAGAATCTCGAGGCTTTCCTGTCCCTGGATCTACCGGGTTCGAAGGTCGTCGTTGGGGATGGACCGGCAAGGAAGAAGCTTCAGGCGCGCTTTCCTCAAGCCCATTTTGTCGGCGAAATGCGGGGCGAAAGGCTTGCCGCCGCCTATGCCAGCGCCGACGTCTTCGTGTTCCCAAGTTTGACCGACACCTTCGGCCTGGTGCTGCTTGAGGCGCTTGCCTCGGGACTGCCGGTGGCTGCGAATCCCGTCGTGGGCCCAATCGACGTGATTGGAGACAGCGGCGCTGGCGTCCTCGACGCCAATCTCGGTCGCGCCGCGCTCGCAGCGCTCTCGATCCCCAAAGAGCTCGCGCGCGCCCGCGCCCTCACCTTTAGCCTCAGCGACTCGGCGCGGCAATTTGTAGACAACATATTTGCCGCGCATTTATCCCTGGCTTGAAGCGCGCCAGCTGCAGCGACGAAACGCTAAGGGCCGCCGGCTCCGGGGTTGAAGCGCTTTCCTTACGATGCAGCTACTTCCCGCCGCCGATGCAGGTGTCGACATTTTTCGGCGTGCAGATGTCGAGCCCGGTATAGGTCGGATCGGGCGGCGGAGCCTTGCCGTCCTTCATGTCTTTCAGCGCGTACATCGCCTTGTAGCCCATGTCGAAAGGTCGCTGGCCGACATTGCCGGTCGCGAGACCCTCCTTCAGGTCGTCGAGCTGCATCGGCAGCGTGTCAGCGACGGCGACGGCGATCTCGCCCTTCGCGATTTTGTCTTTGAACTGGCCCATCGAGTTCTTGTAGGCGTCGACCAGGAACTCGCCAAAGCCTCCGGTCGCTACGAAGGCGTCGAGCTTGGGATCCTTGTTGAGGAGATCCTGCTCCATCTGCATGGCGAGCGGGAAGTCGTCGTTCGTGTATTGCGGACAGCCGGCGACTTCGGTCCATCCATTCTGGCCGGTCAGCTTTTCGCCCGGCGCCTCCGCGCTTTTCTTCCCGGCCAACGTGTCGCGCACGCCCTGCATGCGTTCGTTGTGGTTCGCCGCCGCCGCGCCGCCCGACTGTATGCAGATCGTGCCGCCCTTGGGCTTCGCCTCCATCACGAGCTTCGCGAGATTGACGCCGATGTCATAATTGTGGGTTCCGATGTAGGTGGCGCGCAGGCCTTTGTCCTTCTCGAGAAGGTCCGAGTCAAAGGTGATGATCGGAATCTTGGCGGCCTTGGCGCCCTCCAGCGCCGCGGCGACCGCAGCCGCGTTGGCCGGCGACACGGCGATTCCGTCGACTTTCTTGGTGATGAGATCGCCGACGATCTGCGCCTGTTCATCGCCGCCGCCGTGCTCGCCCGGGCCGATATAGAGACACTTGATCGCCCCTTTCAGCTCCGCTTCCGCCTTTTTGCAGCCGGCCAAGGCCTGGTCGTAAAATGGATTGTTGGTGGCCTTGGGCACCAGCGCGAAAGTATAAGGGTCGGCCGCGCGTGGGCTGGCGGAAGCGGCAAGCAAAGCGCCAGCAGCGACGGCGCAGCACAAAGGCAGTTTCAGCATGTGTCTCATCCTCCCTCGAGCTCGTTCGACCGCTACGGTGCGGCCACTTCCGTTGCTCTCACGCTAGCATGCCAGCATCGAACAGAACGGAGTCGGGCGCAAGGTCGAATCGCGTTCGCCTCAAGCCAAAGACCTCGAGCCAAAGACTAAGTCAGGCATGCGCTGCCGCCAGTGTCGGATCCGGCTCGACAAGCGCGGGCGATTCCAACGCCACGGCGCGCGCTTCGGCCAAAGGGGAACAACCGTCCGCATTCAGCGTTAACGGGCGACCACTTCCCGCCAGCCAGCCACGTAGAGTAGTATCGTCACTTATGGCCGATGATCCTCTTGGCTTGGCGCAACTGCCAAAAGTGCAAGTTCCGGCTGCGGACACACCGAAGCCAGAGGCGTTGTTTGGCCTGGTGACTGGGGTGGTCATCGTCTCCGGGCTCTATCTGGCGCGGGATGTTCTCATCCCGATCACCTTGGCCGTCGTTCTCAGCTTTTTCCTCGCGCCCCTCGTCAAGCTGCTCCAGCGCGCCCGGTTGCCGAAAGTCGCCGCCGTCATTGTGGCGGTGCTGGCGGCGCTAGCGGTCATATTGTTGGTCGGCGCGATCATAGGCTCCCAGATCAAGGCGCTCGTCGGCAACCTGCCGCAATATTTGTCGACGGTGAATGACAAAATCGAGTGGGGTCACCGCGCCATGAACGGCCTTGTCACACAGGTGACGAGCCGTCTCGGAACGCTCCACGAACTCCCCGTCCCCGCCCCCGGCGCGGTCAGCGGCGCCGTGCAGGAACAGGCGCCGATTCCGGTCGTCGTCGCCTCGTCGTCGACCAGCTATCTCGAGACCGCGCGTCTCATTCTGGAGCCCATTCTCTCGCCTCTGGCCACGCTCGCCATCGTCATCATCGTCACGATCTTCATCCTCATTCGCCAGGAGGATCTCCGCGATCGTTTGATAAGGCTTTTTGGCTCCAATGATCTTCATCGCACGACGCTCGCCATCGACGATGCAACGCGACGCCTGACCCGTTATTTTCTCACCCAAGCCGCAATCAACATATGCTTTGGGATCTTTGTCGGGGTGGGGCTGTTCTTTATCGGCCTTCCGAGCCCGGTGCTCTGGGGGCTTCTCGCCGCGCTTCTGCGATTTGTTCCCTATGTCGGATCGATAACCGCCGCGCTGCTACCGATTGCGCTCGCCGCTGCGGTCGATCCCGGCTGGTCCACTGCGCTCTGGACGGCCGGTCTTTTCATCCTCGCCGAAGGCGTGACCGGACAATTTCTGGAGCCGGTGCTGTACGGCAGCAGCACCGGCCTGTCGCCGACAGCGGTCGTCATCGTGGCGATCTTCTGGAGCTGGATATGGGGACCGATCGGCCTGATCCTGTCGACGCCCATGACATTGTGCCTGGTCGTCCTCGGCCGGCATGTCCGGTATCTCGAATTCTTCGACGTGCTGCTCGGAGACCGCCCGGCCCTGACGCCGGTCGAAACGCTCTATCAGCGATTGCTCGCCGGCGACCCGGACGAAATCCTGGAGCAGGCGGATACGCTGTTGAAAGGGCGGGCCCTGTCCTCTTACTACGATGACATCGCATTGAAGGCGCTTCGTCTGGTTGCGAACGACATCGCGCGCGGCGTGGTGCGCCCTGCCCAGCTTGTGAAGATCCAGGAGGCGATGCTTGCGCTAATTCTGGATCTTGACTCTCACGATGACGTCGACCCGGTGCTCACCAAGGCGCAAGCGAAGGCCGCGGTCGTCGAGGTCGCGGGCGTCGCCCGCCCGGAACGGGAGACTTCCGCCCAGCCAGCGCCAGAGGGACAAGTCAGCGCGGAATCAAATCTTCCCGAGATCTGGAGAACCGAGCGAAGCGTGCTGTGCATCCCTGGTCGTGGTCCCCTTGACGGAGTCGCGGCGGCGATGCTCGCGCAGTTGCTGCGCAAGCATGGGCTCGGCGCGCAGGCGGCGCCCAGGGACGAGGTTTCGCGATCGGCGATCAGCCGGCTCGATACGACCGGCGTGGCGATGGTGTGCGTCGCTTATGCCGAGCTCAGCGGCAGTCCCCCGCACATGCGCTACCTTTTGCGTCGCGTGAGACAGAGATTTCCCCTCTGTCCGATCCTGGTTGGATTTTGGGAAGCGGACGACGCGTTGCTTCAGGATCGCTCGGCGCAGGAGCTGACCGGCGCAACCGAGGTCACGAGTTCGCTTCACGAGGCTGTGCTGAAATGCATGGAGGAAGCGCATAAGGTCGAGCAGCCGGCGCCTGGGCAAAGCCGTGGAGCTGGCGACCCGGTTCCGGACGCGGACGCAAAAGTGGAGCAGGCAGTCCGATAAGGACGAGCGGCGCGTGCGTGGAGCTTGCTCTCCCCCCGCTGCAGGCGAAAGCGCTTTACCGGCGCAGCGGTTCCAGGAACTGCACTACTGCAATCGGCGAACCCCTCACCCCAGCCCCAGCTTCTGCGCGAGCCCGATGCGCTGAAGCTTGCCGGTCGCTCCCTTCGGGATCTCGGCCAGGAAATGGATTTTTCGCGGCGTCTTGAACGCCGCTAAGCGCTCGGAGAGGAACGCGTGGAGTTCCTGCTCGGTGGCGCTCTGGCCCTCGCGCAGGACCACCACCGCGCCGACGTCCTCGCCGAGCATCGGGTGCGGCACGGCGAAAGCCACCGCCTGCAGGACCGCCGGGTGGCCCATCAGCGCTTCATCCACCTCGCGGGGCGAGATTTTCTCGCCGCCGCGGTTGATGATCTCCTTCAGCCGTCCAGTAAGCGTCAGGTAACCGTCGGCGTCGATGACGCCCTGATCGCCGGTGCGGAACCAGCCATCGACGAACGCCTCGCCATTGGCCTTCGGATTGTTCTCGTAAGCCACGGTGACGTTCTCGCCGCGAATGACGACTTCGCCCGTTTCGCCTGCGCTCATGAGCAGCCCAGCCTCGTCCATGATGGCGATCTCAGGACCCGCGGGGACGCCGACCGAGCCGGGCTTGCGGATTCCGTTCAGCGGATTGGACGCCATCTGGTGCGTTGCTTCCGTCATCCCGTAAGCCTCGATGACCGGGCATTTGAAGACCGCCTCGAGTTCGCCGATCACGGTCGGCGGCAGCGACGAGGACGAAGAGCGCACGAAGCGCAGAGGGTGACGGGCGATGAGCTCCTTGTGGCGTCCCGGCGCGGGTCAGGATCGTCTGATGCATGGTCGGCACCGCCGTGTACCAGGTGGGCTTGGCCTCCTCCATTTCGGCGAAGAACTTGAGCGCGTTGAACCCCGGCGTGCAGAACACAGAGCCGCCGCGCGACAGCGGGGCGGAAAGACCGGCGATCAGCCCGTGGATATGAAACAGGGGCATGACGTTGAGCGCCCTGTCGTTTTCAGAAAGCTCGAGCGAGGCTGCGATGTTGCGCGCCGAGGTCCAGATGTTGGCATGGTGAAGCGGCACGATTTTCGGCCGCGAGGTGGTGCCCGAGGTGTGAAGAATGAGCGCCACGTCATCGCGGTTTGGCGGGACCGGGCTCGGATCGCGGCGCCGAGCGGAGAGCCCGATAGCTCGAACGCGCCCGCCCCGACCTGCCGCTCCGGAGTCAGGGTCAATGACCGCGACGCCAAGCTTCTCGGCTGCGCGAAGCGCGGGCGATTCGCTGCCCGCTCTCAACGATCAGCGCCTTCGCCCTGAGATCTTCGAGGTAGAACTCGAACTCGTCCTGCTTATAGGCGGGATTGAGCGGCGCCGAGGCCGCCGCGGAGGCCACGCAAAGAAACGCCGTCGCCATTTCCGGCCCGTTCGGCAACACGATCGCGACGCGATCGCCAAGGCCGATCCCAAGATCGTTCAGCGTTGCGGTCACGCCGTTCGATCAGCGCGCGCAAGCCTTCATAGGTCAGCGGCGGCGTCTCATGCGCGGCAATGGCGACCGCGTCGTCGCGCCCCGCTGCGAAGAGCTCCTTCAAGGTGCGATCCGCATTCATGGGTCACTCAACTCCGAACGGGGTCTGGCGGCGCGAACGACAGTCCGCTCCCGCTCCGAGCGACGGTTTCGCCCAAAAGCTTCGTCACCGCATAGACCGCGTCAAGATGCGGGGTCGGGACATTGACGAGGCGCGCGAGTTCGATGACCGAGCCAAGCAGCGCGTCGATCTCGGTCGCGCGGCCGTGCTCGATGTCCTGCAGCATCGAGGTCTTGTGCGCGCCGATGCTCTCGGCGCCGGCGATGCGCTTTTCGATGCTGAGACGGAAACGGATGCCGAAAGCTTCGCCGACCGCTTGCGCTTCCCGCATCATCGCCGTCGCAAGCGCGCGTGTCTGGGGAAAGCGGCAAAGATCTTCCAAAGTGGCGTGGGTGAGCGCGCTGATCGGATTGAAGGTCAGATTGCCCCAGAGCTTCATCCAGATTTCGGAGCGCACGTCGGCAAGCACCGGCGATTTGAAGCCGGCTCTCGTGAAGAGCTCGGACAAGGCCGCGATGCGCCCGGTCTTCTGCCCGTCGATTTCGGCGACCGGCACGCGATGGCCCTCGATATGGCGGATAACGCCAGGGCTCTCGATCTCCGCCGCCTGGTAGCTGATCGCGGCGACGACGGCATCGATCGGCAGATGGCGAGCGATCACTCCGCCAGGATCGACGCTCTCGAGCTGAACCCCCTCGTGCGGTCCGCCATGCTTGAAGAAATACCACCAGGGCATGCCGTTTTGCGTCATCATGAGCGTCGTCGAGGGCGTCACGATCGAGGCGACCTCGGCTGCGATCGGCGTGAGCTGATGCGCCTTTACCCCGAGGACGACAAGATCGGCGCCGCCGGCGTCGGCGATGCGATCGGTCGCCTGGACGCGCGCGACGATCTCTTCGCCGTTCTCCTTGAGGGTCAGCCCGCGTTCGCGGATCGCCTTCAGGTGCGCCCCGCGCGCCACGACCGTCACGCGCTCGCCCGCCGCGGCGAGCTTGGCCGCGATGTGGCCGCCGATCGCGCCGGCGCCGATGATTGTGATGTTCATCGCGCGGTCCGGACCCATCCGTCACGGAATGCACGTTGATCTGACACGTCATTTTCGTACCACAAGTGAGGCCAAGGCGCGGGTTGCATGGCAGCGGATGGAGGTCGAAGTCGTTGGACTACCGCAAGCAGTTTCGCGTCAAACCGGGCGAGAAAGTCCGGCTCGACAAGCTTGATCCGTCCTACACCGGCAAACTCACATCGGAGGACGAGGCGCAAGGAGGACGCCGAACACTATCTCAAGACAGCTCGCCCGTCAGCAGGCCCTGCTCTACGCCGAGCACAAGCACTCGGTCCTCGTCGTCTTGCAGGCGATGGACGCCGGCGGCAAGGACGGCACGATCAGGCACGTGTTCAGCGGCGTCAACCCGCAAGGCGTCGACGTCGCCAGCTTCAAGCAGCCGACCCCGCTCGAACTCTCGCACGACTTTCTCTGGCGCGTCCACGCCCAAGCGCCGAGAGCCGGCCAGATCGTCATCTTCAACCGCTCGCACTACGAGGACGTGCTGGTCACGCGTGTCCACAAGCTCGTCGACAAGAAAACCTGCGTCCGCCGCTACGAGCATATCCGCGATTTCGAGGCGCTGCTCGCGCGAATCGGGAACCACGATCCTCAAATTCTTCCTCCACATCAGCAAGGAGGAGCAGCTCGCTCGTTTCGCCCAGCGCCTGGACGACCCGGGGCGCAACTGGAAGATCAGCGAATCGGACTATTCAGAGCGCGAATTGTGGGACGACTACGTCGACGCCTATCGAGGACGCGATCACGCGCGACCAGCACGGCGCACGCGCCATGGTATGTGATCCCCTCGAACCACAAGTGGTTTCGCAATCTCGCGGTGTCGCAGATCATTGCTGACGCAATGGCCGATCTCGGCCTCGCCTTCCCGCCGCCATCGGTCAACCTTGCGGACATAAAGCGCAAGTATCATGCGGCCGTGAAGGAAGGTAAGGACGGGCGAAAAGCAGACGGTCGCAAGAAGGGTTGATCGGAGCGTCAGAGTTCCGTCGCAGAGGCGGACGAACTGATGGCGTCGCGAGATCGCTTCTGGACCGTCCAAGCAAAACAAAGTATGCCGGATCGACTCCCAAAGGGCCGGGAGGGCTGGGGATTCTTTAGACGGGAAGCGCGGGGGCCTGGGCAAATCGCGCCGCCTGCGCGCAATGAAGAGCACGCCATGGGAAACCGGACGTTCAAGATCTTCTTATCAAGCCGTCGCATTATGACGACGACGGCTATGTGATCCAGTGGCGCCTCTCCACCATCCCTTCGAACAGCCTCGCCAGCGTCTACGGGCTTTTGGCCGCCTGCAGGGAAGAGCGGGCTCTCGGCCCCGATGTCGACATCGAGATCGACGCCTGCGACGAGTGCAACACGGTCATCGACGTCAAAGCGATCGTCGCGACGGATCAAGGCGGCGGGCAGGGGCTTTGTCGGCCTCGTCGGGGTTCAGTCGAATCAGTTTCCGCGCGCCCTTGATCTCGCGCGCGAGTTCCGGGCGGAGAGGCGTGCCCGTGGTGATCGGCGGCTTCCACGTCTCGGGCTGCATATCGATGCTTCCCGAGCTGCCGGCGGACCTGAAAGAAGCGCAGGCGCTGGGCGTGACCCTGTACGCGGGCGAAGGCGAAGGTCGGATGGCCGACCTCCTCCGCGACATCGACGCCGGCCAGGCGAAGCCTCTCTACAATTACCTCCACGACATGCCCGGCATGGAGGCGGCCGCGATCCCCATTCTGCCGAAGGAAATCGTGGGGCGGATCGTCGGCCATCATGCGTGCTTCGACGCCGGCCGCGGCTGCCCGTTCCAGTGCAGCTTCTGCACGATCATCAATGTCCAGGGCCGCAAGTCGCGCTATCGAAGCGCCGACGACGTCGAAGCGATCGTGCGCGCCAATTACGCCCAGGGCATCAACCACTATTTCGTCACCGACGACAATTTCGCCCGCAACCGCAACTGGGAGGCGATCCTCGACCGGCTGATCGAGCTCGAGAACCAACCAGGGCATTCCGATCAAGCTGATCCTTCAGGTCGACACGCTCTGCCACAAGATTCCGGGCTTCATCGAGAAGGCGGCGCGGGCCGGCTGCAACCAGGTCTTCATCGGGCTTGAGAGCATCAATCCCCAATCGCTCCAGGGCGCGAAAAAGCGGCAGAACAAGATCTGGGAATACCGGGTCATGCTGCAGGCCTGGCGAAAGCACAAGGTGATGACCTGGGCAGGCTTCATCATCGGTTTTCCGACCGACACGCCCGAATCGGTCGCCCGCGACATCGACATCATCAAGAAGGAGCTGCCGCTCGACATCCTCGAATTCTTTTGCCTGACCCCCCTTCCCGGCTCCGAGGATCACAAGAACCTTTACCTCAAAGGGGTCCCGATGGACCCCGACATGAACAAATACGACCTCGAGCATGTCTGCACCGGCCATCGTCAGATGTCGGGCGAGGCGTGGAACAAGGTCTATCGCGACGCCTGGAAGCGCTATTACACCGACGAGCATGTCGAGACGGTGCTCAAGCGCGCCGCCGCCACGGGCTTGAGGATGAACAAGATTGCCGACGTGATGACGGCCTTCTCTTCCGCCGCGCGGATCGAGGGCGTCCACCCGCTGCAATGCGGCATCATCCGCCGCAAGGTGAGGACGAGCCGCCGGCACGGGATGCCGAATCGTCAATCCGCTGATTTTCTATCCCGTCCGGGCGGTCGAGTTCGTTTCCGTGGTCGCGCAATGGCTGACCGTCGGGTGGCGCTATCACCGGATCAAGAAGCGCATCGTCGCAGGATCCCGCGAGCAAGACCTATGTCGACGACGCGACGCGCCCAGTCTCGATCGAGGACGCTGGAGAACGACGAATTGGTCATGTTCTTCGCCGACAAGATCCCCGACACCCACGGCGCGCCAAAACGGCAGCCCGTCCCCGCTTCATCAGCGGCCTAAGGACGCGATGCGGCGCTTAGGCGCCGTTACAATTGTTTGCCCGGCGTTTTGAACTCGATCGACACTCAGACCCGGGTGAATCACGATTGCTCTAACCGATTGGAAAGTGCCGTTAACCGGGTCTTGACCATAGGTAGGCGGCTATTTCCCTAATTTCGCCGCCGATGATATGGAAGCCCTTGCTCGGGCGGGATTCGCCGGCGGCGATTATGAATACGGCTCGACGGTGGGCCGGGGCGAGGGACTGAAGCATTGTTGGTTTGGCGTAAAGCCCGCGAGCGCGCGCTCTCCTTCTTTAATGCGCCCTCGAATGCGATCCTGCGTCGGCTGCTGACCGACCAGGGCTTCGAGCACTGGAAGGGCTACGCTTTCGCGTTCGCGATGATGGCCCTCATCGCGCTTACGACCTCGCTTTCCGCCTGGATCATCGGCAAGATCGTCAACGAGGTTTTCGTCGGCCGCAACCTTCTCGGCGGTGTGGGAGATCACGGCGGCGATCGTCATCATTTACACGGTTAAGGGCCTTGCGACCTACGGACAGCAAGTTGTGATGTCGCAGGTCGGCAACAGCATTGTCGCCAACATCCAGAAGCGCATGTTCGACCAGATGCTCAGGATGAAGGTGAGCTATTACGGCCAGTCGCATTCGTCCGATGTTCATCGCGCGTCAGTCCTTCATCGCCCAATCGGCGAGCACCGTGCTCAACCTTCTGATCACCACGTTTTCGCGCGACGCGCTGACGATTGTCGGGCTCGTCGTCGTCATGGTGTCCCAAGATCCTCTGCTTTCGTTCCTGGCGCTGATGTTGGTTCCGCTCGCCGTGTTCGGGGTGCGCAAGATCGGCCTCCGCGTGCGCAAGATCATGGCGAGCGAGTTCCAGGGCGCCGCGCAGATGATGGAATTGATGCAGGAGACCGCGCAGGGCATTCGCATCGTCAAGGCGTTCACCCTCGAGAACTTCATGCGCGACCGGCAGGGCGAGGCGATCGAAGGGTTCCGGAAGGCGGCGAACAAGCTCGCTCGCGTGAGCTCGCGTACGAGCCCGATCATGGAAAGTCTCGGCGGCTTCGCCATCGCCGCCGTCGTCCTTTACAGCGGCTACACCGTCATTCTTCGTGGCAATTCACCCGGGAGCCTCTTTTCCTTCATCACTTCGGTGATCATGCTCTATGAGCCGATGAAGCGGGTGGCGCGGCTGCATGTCGACCTGTCGGCGTCGCTGTTCGGCGTCGGCATGCTCTACAGCTTCCTCGATGAGCGTGACTACGAGAAGGACGCGCCGCAAGCGCCCGCGCTCGAGGTTACGGAGGGCAGAATCGAATTTCGCGACGTGGTGTTCGGCTATCGGCCCGGCGAGCCGGTCCTGCACGCCATCAGCTTCGTCGCCGAAGCGGGCAAGACCACAGCCCTGGTCGGCCGCTCGGGCGGGGGGAAGTCGACGGTGATGAACCTCATCCTGCGCCTCTACGAGGCCGGGTCGGGGCAGATCCTGTGCGATGGCCAGGACATCGCGACCGTCGGCCTGGCGTCGCTGCGCCAGCAGATCGGCTATGTCGCGCAGGAGAATTTCCTGTTCAAAGGTTCGGTGCGCGACAACATCGCGATGGGCCGACCTGGCGCGAGCGAGGACGAGATCGTCGCCGCCGCCAAGGCGGCCTATGCGCACGATTTCATCTTAGGCTTCGAGCGCGGCTATGATTCGCCATGCGGCGAACACGGCATGCAGCTGTCTGGCGGACAACGTCAGCGCATCGCCATCGCCCGCGCGTTTCTCAAGGACGCGCCGATCATCCTTCTGGACGAGGCGACTTCAGCGCTCGATTCCGAATCCGAGCAGGCGATTCAGAAAGCGCTCCGCACTTTGTGCGAAGGACGCACGACGATCGTCATCGCTCATCGGCTATCGACGGTGGCGCAAGCTGATGAAATCTGCGTCATCGACCGTGGCCGCATTGTCGAGCGCGGACGGCACGGCGAGCTCCTGGCGCAAGGGCGCACCTATACCCACATCGCGCAAACCCAGTTTCCCCGCGACGCCGCCTGATTGTTTCGTAGGCGATCGGCGCTGCGTCTTCAGCGGCCAAGGACCGCGATCAAATTGTCGACACCGACCGGCGAAATGCGGAACAGGCCGGAATAGGGCTGACTGAACTCGAGAACGAGGTAAATCGCGCTGGCGACCGCGATCGAGCCAAGCGCCTGGATGCCGACGCTGAGTTCGTTGAATCCGACCAGCAAGCCCAAGCTCATGAACAAGAGCGCCGCCCATCCGATGACGACGAAAAGGAGGGCTTTTGGCGCCGGATTGGCCAATCGACGCGTCATCAACAAGGTCGTCTCCACCACCTGCATGAAATTGGGCATGGCGGTCGTGATGAGCTGCTTCTGTTGATCTGTGGCAGGCTCGAGGGTGGCGAAAAAACTCATGATCTCGTGCAGATCCGCGCGCAGTTGGGCATAAGGCGTCACACCGACCGCTCGACCGCCCCAGAACCGATCGCGCGCGCGCACGACCGCCTCTCGCAACAAGTCCCGTCCGTGCTCCGCTTCCGGCCCGTATTGTTCAAGGGCGAAGTCGAGTTTCAAGATCAGCGGCCCCAGCGACTGCGATTCCGTGTTCTGGGCGATGAAGGCGCCATAGGTCGTCCATATGAGCAGGCCAAGCACCAGCGCCAGTAGCAAGCTGACAAAACCGACGACCGAGCCGAGGAGGCTCCTCGCGCCGGCGACCTCCTGAACTGGCAATAGCCATTGGAGCAAGAAGCCGAGCAGTCCACTCGCGAAGGTCAACACGGCCACGATGAGGGTCCTGGCCAAGGGGGTCACGCATCGCCTCTAATAGCAAGAACGGAAATACCATCGCCGCGATCCAACGCTCCGAACCTCCCTAGAGTTCATTTCGGCCCGCTCATCCGGACTTAATATTAATACCGTAACGGAAATGATAAATCAACCAAGTCCGTCTGAAATGAGCGCTTGTCTTCTTGGCTGGAGGCCTGCCCGTCGCCTGCCAGCCCCCTCGGAAGCGGCTTCCCGGTCAGGCCTGGCTCTGCGCGCCTGCCTGTTCGACACGGACCGCGGCTTCCACCTTCTCCGCGCCGCCGCTATGGGCTGAGCGGGTCATCGCTCCGTCCTGCCCGTCAAAGCCGATGGCGACGCGGACATAGCGATCGTCGGGACAGATCGGAACGGTCGCATCGAAGGCGACCCATCCGAACTCGGGAATATGCGCCTCGGCCCATTCATGCGCGCCCGCTTCGGCCGAGCCGTCGGCAAGGCGATACCCCGCGACGAAGCGGGCTGGAATGCCGCGCCAGCGCGCGCAGGCGATGAAGATGTGGGCGAAATCGCGGGCTTGCGCGCGCCTCAGCGCGAAAGCCTCAATAGCGGAGCCGGCGGCGTCCTTCTCTTCGGGGTGATGGGGCAGGCCTTCATGCAGCGCGGCCATCAGGCGGTGCATCGAATTGAGCGGGCCGTCAGCGCCGCTTGTCGCCTCAGCGGCAAAGGCGCGCAGCGCCCCATTGACCTGGGCAAGGGGGCTCTCGCGCAGGTACATGTCGGGCGGCAGCCTTTCCGCAGCGCCCCGCACGATACCGGCCGCGTCGCTGGTTTCGACCTCACCCACCGCCGATATCGTCACCCGCTCGATCGGTCCGTAATGCGAGTAAGAGGTCACAGCATTGCCATGCGCGTCCTCGGTCTCACGCCGCGCGCCGTCGGCGTCGATGTCGACCCGCCAGCGCAGCACGTACTGGCTGTCGAAGGACAGCGGCGTCAGCCTCAGGATCTGGTTGACCGTTCGAGCCGGCGGGTCGAAGCGATGGATGACCTGGTGCGAAACCCTGATCCGCATGTTCGAGTTCGCGCCGCCTCTCTCAGTTAAAGAGATATTGATCCGAGATCGTATTCGAGAGGCGCGCGTTGTCCTCGATGAATTCGGTGATGAACTCGTGCAATCCGCCCTGGAAAATCTCGGTCATGCTCGACCGCTCAAGCTTGGCGTACATCGCGCGCGCCTGTCGCTGGGCGAGGCCGCTGCGCCCATCGTCGCGGGCGAGCGCGTCGAGCGCCCGGTCGATGCTCTCGTAGCAGGAGATGAGCGAGCGCGGCATCGCCGGCTTCAGGATCAAGAGATCGGCGATCAGCCACGGTTTGACTCTGTCGCGGTAGACCCAGTGATAGGCGGTGGCGGCGGAAACCGCGCGCAGGATGGCAACCCACTGGAAGTAGTCGAGCGGGCCCCCGACCGTCTCCGTCGACGGCAGCAGCAGATGATATTTGACGTCGAGGAGGCGCGCCGTGTTGTCGGCCCGCTCGACGAAGACGCCGAGCCGGTTGAACCAATAGGATTCATTGCGCAGCATCGTGCGATAGCACGCGCCGTCAAAATCGAGCGAGGCTTTCTTCACGTAATCGAGAAAGCGCATCAGCTCCTCGCGATCAAGCTGACGGCTGACGCGACGCCTAGTTTCGAACCGCTTGAGCTCAAGCCAGGCGTCGTTGATCGCTGTCCATGTCTCCGCGGTCAGCGCGGTGCGCACGGCCCGCCCGGCGGCGCGCGCGTTCTCAAGGCAATTGCGGATCGAGGAAGAATTCGTGAGGTCAAAGGTCAGATATTCTAGCGCGGCCTCTTCGCTCAGCTCGCCATGCTTCTCCACGAAGCTCTCATGGGCGCCGGCGGCATTCAGCGCGCCCTCCCACTCGCCGACCTGCTCGCTGTCGGTCTTCGGCAGGTATTCGAGCCTGAGCGTCGCCTCGATGGTGCGGGCGATGTAGTCGGCCCGCTCCATTGAGCGGGCGAGCCAGAAAAGATTATCGGCGGTGCGCGCAAGCATGGAAGTTAGGCCGAGCCTTCCGGGTCGTCGACGATCCACGTGTCCTTGGTGCCGCCACCCTGGCTCGAATTGACGACCAGCGACCCCTCCTTCAGCGCGACGCGGGTGAGGCCTCCAGGCACAATGCGCACACCGTCCGCGCCCGAAAGGACGAACGGCCGCAGGTCTACATGGCGGGGCGCGACGCCGCCGTCGAACGAGGCCGGACAGGTGGACAAAGCCAGCGTCGGCTGGGCGATGTAGTTGCTGGGATCGGCCATGATCTTGGCCCCGAATTGTTCGCGCTGCGCGACGCTCGCATGCGGACCGACCAGCATGCCGTAACCACCCGATCCGTTGACTTCCTTGACCACCAGCTGATCGAGCCGCTCCATCACATATTTGAGCGATGTGGGCTCCCGACACCGGTACGTCGGCACGTTCTTGAGCAGCGGCTCCTCGGAAAGATAGAAACGGATCAGCTCCGGCATATAACAGTAAATCGCCTTGTCGTCGGCGATACCGGTTCCGATTGCATTCGCGATCGTCACATTGCCCGCCAGATAGGCGCCGACCAATCCGGGCACGCCCAAGACGGAAGCTGGATTGAAGACCAGAGGGTCCAGGAAATCATCATCGACCCGCCGGTAGATGACATCGACCCGGCGCGGCCCGAGCGTGGTGCGCATGAAAACCTGATCGTCCTCGACGAACAGGTCTCGGCCCTCGACCAGTTCCACACCGAGTTTGTCCGCGAGAAACGAATGCTCGTAATAGGCGGAATTGAACGCGCCCGGCGTCAGGATCACGATCGTCGCCTCGCCGCCATTCAGCCGCGGCGCAACTGAGCGCAGACAGGCGAGCAACTGGTCGGGATAGTCATCCACCGGAGCGACGCTGTGGCGCGCAAACAGGTCCGGCAGGAGCCGCATCGTCACTTCGCGATTTTCCAGCATGTATGACACGCCCGAGGGCGTGCGGGCGTTGTCTTCAAGCACGTAAAATTCCTCGGCGTCGACGCGCACGATGTCGATACCGCCGATATGCACCCAGATGTCGTGGGGCGCACGCTGGCCAATCATCTCCGGCCGATAGAAAGGATTGCGCAGAATCAACTCGGGCGGAATGATCGATTCCCGGAAAATCGCGCGCTTCCCGTAGATGTCCGTGAGGAAGAGGTTGAGCGCGCGCACCCGCTGCGTGAGCCCGGCCTCGAGCTTGCGCCACTCCGTCTGCGATATGAGACGCGGGACGATATCGAACGGGATCAGGCGCTCCGCGGCGTCCTTGTCTCCGTAGACGCCGAACGTGATGCCGATGCGGCGGAACATATATTCCGCCTGGGCTCGCCGGGAGGCAAGCAATTCCGGCGGCGTTTCTTCGAGCCAGCGAGCGACCTGGCGATAAAGTGGCCTTGTTTCGCCCGACGCCATGCCCATCTCGTCGAACGCCGCCATGCCGCTGGTCCAAACCTCATTCATGCAGCGCCGTCAGGCTTGAACGACGTGCCGTCTTGGTGAATCGATTGTCGCAACTTCTGTGCCGCAGGCGCGCTCAAGCGCCCCTGCGCCGCTCATAGCAGTTTCCGCGGGCCACGCTCGAAAATCTGCTTGAAAGTCCAGCGCTTCAGCGAGACGGAGCCTGAACGTCTCGCGCGGAATCTCCACCGCGCCGAGGCTCGCCAGGTGCTCGGTCGAAAATTGTGCGTCGAGCAATCGGAAGCCGCCGGTCCGAAGGCGCGCGAACAGGTGAACAAGCGCGACCTTCGAGGCGTCGCGGGCGCGATGAAACATGCTCTCGCCGAAGAAGGCGCCGCAGAGGCTCACCCCGTAAAGGCCCCCGACCAGCGTGTCGCCCTCGTAGGCCTCGACGGAATGCGCATGGCCGGCGGCGAATAATTCGCCATAGAGCCGCACGATCTCGTCATTGATCCAGGTCTTCTCGCGCTCGGCGCAGGCGCGCACGACCGTTTCGAACGCGTGGTCGGCGACCACCCGGAAGCGATCCGACCGTACAGTCTTGGCGAGGCTGCGCGAGACGATGAGCCCGTCGAGCGGAAAGACGCCGCGTTCCTGCGGCTCGACCCAGAACAAGTCCTTCGCGTCGCGACTTTCGGCCATCGGGAAGACGCCGATCGAATAGGCTCGAAGGAGGATGTCCGCAGTCAGCTCGAATTTTCGCGGCGCGGTTTTCATGCTCGCAATCGTGGAACCGTCCGCGCAGGCAGTCAAGCCGACGAGCGGGCTTCCGTTGTCGCCCCCGCGCGGGCGTCCAGCGGCTCGATCCGCTTGCTCATATGGACTGTCGTTCCCCAACGAAATGGTTCGGTCCGGTTTACGAGGTATCCACGCCTTACGTAGAGTTCGAGATTGGCCGTGAACGCCTGATTGGTCAGCAGGCGGATTTGCGGACGCCCAGCATGAATGGCGCGACGCTCGGCGCGAGCCAGCAAGAGGCGCCCAAAGCCCCTCCCCTGCTGTTCGGGCGCGACTGCGACATTCTCGATCCACCGATGATCGGGTCGCAGGATTGTCTCGACGAGACCGGCAAGCGCGCCATCGACAATGAGAAGATCGATCGTGTGCTCGGCCACCGCCCGCTCGTAGTCCGCCTGCATGGGCAACCGCTCCCGCCCGATCAGCGCGACCCATTTGGCATAGGCCGCGCGTGTCAGGGTGCGGATCGCGTCGGCCTCTGCAAGGACGGCGGGCCGGATTTCGATATCTGGTGCGGGCGCTTTCATCGGACTGATTATTGTCAGAGGGCAGGCGACGGCAACGTCGCCCAGCGCCATCGTTCCTAGATGACGTCGACGATCTCATCGATCGATGTCTCGGCGATCTTCTTGTCGAGGACGATCTTGCCTCTCGCCATCGCGACGACGCGTTGGCAGGAGACGAACACGTGGTGGAGATTGTGGCTGATGAGAATGGCCGTCACGTTCTGCGCCGCGAGCCCCTTGACGAAGCCGAGCACCTTCGATGTCTCCCGGACAGAAAGATGATTGGTCGGCTCGTCGAGAATGAGGACCTTCGACTTGAAGTACATGGCGCGCGCGATGGCGACGCCTTGTCGCTGGCCGCCGGACAATTCGCCGACCAATGTGTCCGGTGATCTCAGATGAAGGTCGACGTCCGCGATGGCGCGCGTCGAATCCTCGCGCATCTTCCGCTGATCCATGATTCCGACACCGCCAAGCGAGACCGTCAGCGGTTCGCGTCCGATGAAGAGATTGCGCGCCACCGACATATTCGGCACGAGGGAATTATACTGATACACGGTCTCGATCCCGAGCCGCATCGCCGACTTCGGCGATCGCAGAGCGACAGGCCGGCCCTCGACCCGGATCTCGCCGCTATCCGGAAGCTCGACCCCCGACAGCACTTTGATGAGGGTCGATTTGCCGGCGCCATTGTCGCCGACGAGCCCGACGGGTTCGCCGGGTTCGAGATCGAGATCAATGCCGTTCAAGGCGTGAACGCCCGAATACCATTTGTGGAGGCCCCTGATCGATATGATCGGCGTAGGCACGTCTCACATCTCCAGCTTGATTCGGCGCGCCGTTCGCCTGAGCCATGAATTGCCGACGACCGCGAACACGGTGAGCGCGCCGATCGCGAATTTGAACCAGTTCGCGTCGATGCGCGAAAGCACAAGCCCGTTGTCGATGACGCGGATGAGAAGCGCGCCGATGACGGCGCCGAAGACGGTGCCGACGCCTCCCGTGAGCGCCACCCCACCGATCACCGAGCCTGCTATGGCCTGCAATTCAAGGGTCTCGCCCAGATTAGGAAAGGGCGACTTCAGGCGAAAGACCTGAACCGTTCCCGCAAGGCCTGCGAGGATCGAGCACATCATGAAGCAGGTGAACTTGACCCTCGTCACGGGAATGCCCATCGATCGCGCCGCCTCTATGAACCCGCCGGTGGCGCTGATCCAGTTGCCGAAATTCGTCCTCGCCATGAACGCCGACGCGATCACGACGAGCGCCACGAACCAGAGGAACGAAGCCCGGAAAAGACCGCCGCCGATAAAGTCCGTGAACAACCCCATCGGGATCTTGTCCACAGCGAGCAGCGGAGGAAATCCGCCGGACATCACGATGGTCAGCGAACGCACCATGAAGAGCATGCCGAGCGTTGTGATGAAACTCGGAATGTCGAACTTGAGCGTGATGAACGCGTTGAGAAAGCCGATGATTGCGCAGATCAGGACGCCGACCGCGAACGCCGGCCAGAACGCCACGCCGGCGTTCAGCATGAGCGCGATGCTCATCGGCATGATCGCGAAAACCGAGCCGACTGAAAGATCGAATTCGCCGCAAATCATCAGCATGGCGAAGCCGATCGTCACCGCTCCGACCTCGGGCAGGAGACCAAGCACGCCACGGATGTTCTGATACGAGAGGAAAATGCCGTTCGAGCGGAATTCGAAGAACGCCATCAACACAATGAGGAGGAGAACGCCGGCGAGCTCCGGCTTCTCCAGATAAATCTTCAGCGCTCTTTTCATTGGGCTTTCGGCCGCACGGCGATGAGAGCAAGTGAAAGTCTGGTCAGGGGCGATCGCCGTCGGACCCGCGTTTCGAATGGGGAGAGGCAAGCGTTCCAGGGCCAGGCCGGATGAGGCCTCCCTGGATCGCTCCATAACCCCGGCTACGCTCGGGGCGCCTCGCAATGACGATCCGCTTTTAGCGGAGGCCCTTCGCGGCCATCGCGGAGATTGAATCCGCTTGGCTCGGAACTACGAGACCGTTTCCAGTGTCGATGTCCGAGGGCGCAAGGCCGACGGTCTTCGCCAAGTACACTTCCATCACTGGCATGAAGCCCTGCATGTAGGGTTGCTGGTCGGCATGAGCCTGGATGTACCCGGACTTCATCTCCTGCAGGACGTCGGATTCCACGTCGAAGCCGCCGATGATGATCTTTCCGGGCGGAATGCCGCGGTCCTTGAGCCATTGCGCCACGGCGACGTCGAGCGAGCCTGTCTCGATATACGCTGTCGTGTCGGGATGGGCGTTGAGGTAGGCGCCGACGCGGTCCGATGTCGTGGCGGGATCGGCGCCAACGTCCAGTTTGGTGATCGTCAGCTGGCGACCTGGATTGGCGGCCTTGAAATCGTCGAGCGCCTTCACGACACCCGCGGCGCGCTGTTCGGACCAGTTGGCCCCCGGGACGTTGACGCCGAGCAGGACATTGATCGGCCCCTCCTTGGGGAACAAGGTTTCGAGCTGTTTCGTCAGCGCGATCCCCGAGGCCAAAAACGCCGGCCCGATGTAGGACTGGCGCGCATTGTGACCGGGCGTTATGTCGTCATTGTTGATCGCGATGACGATGATGCCCTTGGCCCGGGCATCGGCGACAACCTTGGTGAAGGCGTTGTTGTCGGGAAGCGTCAGGATCAAGGCGTCGGGATTGGTGGCGAGCGCCGCGTCGACGTTGGTCAGCTCTTCCTGGACCGACATGTTCGTATTGGTGAAGACCATTTGACAGTCGGCCTGGATCTTGCCGCAGGCGTCTTCAAAGCCCTTCTTGACCGGCTGCCAGAATTCGTTCGCGGTCGAACCGTGAATGACCATAACGATTTTGATTGGATCAGCTGCTGCGGGAGCAGCGACCGCCGCTGCAAATCCAAGCATTCCGAGTCCGAGCGCCACGCCCCGCATTGATGTCCTCCCCGATTTTGTGCGGCTTGATTGAATTGAGCCGTTCGGGACTCGTAATGTTCTTTCAACGGCGCGGCAAGTCCGCGACCCGACCGCTCACTGGCGGGGGAGCGCGGCAAAGGCGGCGGGCGCGACGACGTCCCCTCCGTATGTAGACTGAGCGCGCGACCGGCGAACCGCGAGGAGATTTTTAGCAATGGCATCCGTCGCTCCAGTGACATCCGCCGCAGAGGGGTTGCCGCGCCGGCGCTTTACGATCGCCGAAGTGGAAGCGATGGTCGCCGCAGGGGTGATGGAGGAGGACGAGCGCGTCGAACTGATCGGGGGGAGCTGGTTCCGAGGTCGCCGAAAGGAAACCAACATGAGGTTGTCAAGAGCGCGCTGGTCGACCTTTGGATTCGATCCCGGCCCGACGATTGCCGGCTGACCCAGGAAACGACGTTCCGTCTCAGCGAAGACACCTATCTCGAGCCGGACATCGTCATCTATCCGCGCGCGAGCGGCCTCCGTGGGCTGACCGGCGCGAATGTGCTGCTGGTCGTCGAGATCGCTGACTCGTCGCTCCGCTACGACATCGGCCGCAAGGCGGCGCTCTACGCCAGCTTTGGCGTTCGCGAGCTTTGGGTCATCGATACGGTCCGACCCCCAACGCGCGTGTTCCGGGAGCCCACGGCGGACATCTATCGTGACGTGCGTGACTTCGGCCCTACCGACCAGCTCTCACCGTTGATCGCGCCCGGGATGTTCGCGCTTAGGCTGGATGAGCTGGAATTGAGCTAAGGCAGAGGAGAGACCCTCCGCTCACGCCTGCTTCTTGAGCTTCACCACATTGTGCAGGGTCTGGTCGGCCGTCTCAAAGAAGCGCCGGACGCCACGCGCGGCCTGACGGATGCGTTGCTCGTTCTCGACCAGCGCGAGGCGCACGTATTCGTCGCCGTGCTCGCCGAAGCCGACCCCCGGCGCGACCGCGACGTCGGCCTTCTCGATCAGAAGCTTCGAGAATTCGAGCGAGCCCAGATGTCGGAAGCGCTCGGGCACGGGCGTCCAGGCGAACATCGATGCGCTCGGTTTGTCGATCGCCCAGCCGGCGGCGGCGAAGCTCTCGATCATCACGTCGCGCCGGCGCTTGTAGGTCGCGCGCATCTCGCGCACGCAATCGTCGGGACCGTTCAGTGCGGCGGCGGCCGCCACCTGGATCGGCGTATAGGCGCCGTAGTCGAGATAGGATTTGACCCGCGCGAGCGCCGCGAGCAGCCGCTCGTTGCCGACCGCGAAGCCGATCCGCCAGCCCGCCATCGAAAAGGTCTTCGACATCGAAGAGAACTCGACCGCGACCTCGAAGGCGCCGGGCGCCTGCAGGATCGACGGCGGCGCCTCGTCCTCGAAATAGACTTCGGCGTAGGCAATGTCGGAGAGCACGAAAATCTCGTGCTTCTTCGCAAACAGCACCAGATCCCGATAAAAATCGAGCGAGGCGACCATTGCCGTCGGGTTGGATGGATAGCAGACGACGACGGCGATCGGCTTCGGAATCGAGTGCGCAATCGCGCGCTCGAGCGCGACGAAGAACTCGGGGCCGGGCTCAGCCGGCACCGAGCGGATGACGCCGCCGGCCATAAGGAAGCCGAAGGCGTGGATCGGGTAGGACGGGTTGGGCACCAACACGACATCGCCCGGCGCCGTGATCGCCTGGGCCATGTTGGCGAAGCCTTCCTTCGAGCCGAGGGTCGCCACGACTTGCGTCTCCGGATCGAGTTTGACCCCGAACCGGCGCGCGTAATAGCCGGCCTGAGCACGCCGCAGCCCGGCAACACCCTTCGAGGCCGAATAGCGGTCGGTGCGCGGCTTGCCGACCGTCTCGACCAGCTTGTCGATCACATGCTTGGGCGCGGGCAAGTCCGGATTGCCCATGCCGAGATCGACGATGTCTGCGCCGCCGGCGCGAGCCTTCGCCTTGAGCTTGTTGACCTGCTCGAAGACATAAGGCGGCAAACGCCGCACCCGGTGAAAATCGCTCATCGCAGCCACTGGCCTTGGGTGTTATCCCGATTCGTCGATCAAAGCGCCGACATGGTCCTGTAGCATCGGAAGACTGAGGGCGGCAAACGAAACCCCGCTATTGCGGGTCGCCGGGAGCCTTGAGTTTCGGTTTTTTTTGCGCCGCCTGCTGCTCCGCCATCGCCTTGGCGGCCGGCGCAAAGCCCTGTCGAAGCGTGTCGTGCTGCTTCTGGACCCCGTCGAGGTCGCCCTTGACCGCCTTGAGTTCGTCGCCTTTCAAAGCCGGCCGCGCCGGCTCGGGCGGCGGCTGGAACACGGGAATATAGTCGGGCTCGGCTCCCGGCCTCGTCTTGTTGACGAAATCAGCCGGCGGCCCGACGTCGGTCGCGAACCCAAACACCTTGAACGCCTGTTTCAAGACGCTGTCCTGTTGCTGCGCATAGGCATCCGAGCCGGAAGCGAAAAGGGCAGCAAGGGCGATGAGCCCGGCCGATGCGATCCTCCCGACGCCGGGTCCCGCGCCTTCGGCACAAATCGTGCAAAACATTTTTCTGTCCGAAAGGTGGTGTTGGCTTCGCGGACAGGTACTGAACTATTATGACCAAAACGGGACTAAGCCTCCCGCTCAGGCTCGACAGGAAACGCTCGTTATGGCCAAG
>CAVQVS010000011.1:0-92838 GCA_963717215.1 uncultured Alphaproteobacteria bacterium | reverse complement strand
GGACGCCGCGCGACGGGCTTGCGCTACCTTCAGCACGACGTCAGCCACGAGGCGCGGGCAGCGCGAGAAATCATTTTGGCCGCGGGCGCGATAGGCTCGCCCCAGCTGTTGGAACTTTCGGGCGTGGGGGACCCTGATCGTCTCATGACTATCGGCGCGTCGGTCGTCCACGCTCTCCCGGGAGTCGGGGAAAACCTACAGGACCATCTGCAGCTGAGGGCCATCTTCGGCGTCACTGGCGCACGCACGCTCAATGTCGACTACCAGTCGCGGGTCAAACGAGCGATAATGGGGCTCGACTATGGCTTCCGCCGTCGCGGGCCGTTGACGATGGCGCCCTCGCAACTCGGACTGTTCGCCAAGTCCTCGCGCGACTACGCGACCGCCAATATCGAGTTCCACGTCCAGCCGCTG
The DNA here is from genome assembly GCA_963717215.1 of uncultured Alphaproteobacteria bacterium. Taxonomy (GTDB): domain Bacteria; phylum Pseudomonadota; class Alphaproteobacteria; order Rhizobiales; family Beijerinckiaceae; genus Roseiarcus. Next base: position 92,424 of record CAVQVS010000011.1, on the reverse strand, counting down.
TCGCTCGATCGTTTTGGCGAGCCCATGCACGCCTATCCGGCGATAACGGTCAGCGTCTGCAACCTACGGCCGGAGAGTCGCGGCTCGAGCCACGCTACGAGCGCCGATCCACGCGCTGCACCAACCATCCAACCCAACTATTTGTCAGCTCTCGTCGACCAACGGGTTGCGGTGGACTCGATCAGGCTCACGCGCCGCCTAACCGCAGCACGCGCGCTCGCGCGTTACGCGCCGCAAGAACTCAAGCCCGGCGCAAACTTGCAGTCGGAGGGTGAGCTTCTGCGGGCGGCGGGCGAGATCGGCACGACCATCTTTCATCCCGTCGGCACCGCGAGGATGGGGTTGGCGCAGGATCAATTCGCCGTGGTCGATGAGCGGCTCAGGGTTCACGGCCTCACTGGCCTGCGTGTCGCCGACGCGTCGGTGATGCCGCGCATAACATCCGGCAACACCGGTTCGCCGACGATGATGATCGCCGAGAAGGCGGCTGAAATGATCCTCGCCGACGCTGGACCCTCTTGATGTGGAAAGAAATGCAGACCCTCCCGCCGGACGGGCGCCAGTCGGAGACGGCGGTTATGATCGTCCGCGGGGTGCGGCGCCTGCTGCGCGCGCGCGGCTTCTCGAGCGTAACCGAGCTCGCGCTGACGGACGGTCGGCGCGCCGATATCGCGGCGGTCAATCGCGACGGCGACGTGATCATCGTCGAGGTCAAGTCGTCGCCGGCGGACTTTCGCGCCGACCGCAAGTGGCGCGACTACGCCGCCTGCTGTGACCGGCTGTATTTCGCCATTTCGGAGCATACGCGGGCCGACCTCATGCCCCTCGAGGCGGGTCTTATCGTGGCGGACCCTTATGGCGCGGAGGTCATGCGCGAGGCCGAACTCATGCGCCTAGCGCCGTCCAGCCGGCGTGCGCTCCTGCTACGCTTCGCTCTGGCGGCCGCCGATAGGCTGCATCGTCTGGCCGATCCCGCAGCGATGTCGGAATTCTGATCGGCAAGCGGAGCTTTAGGCCTGTCGAGGGTTGCGGATTGCTTGAGTTCGCGGAAGCCTGTCCGCAAAAAGAAAGGGCCGCCTCGCAGCGACCCTCGCAGATGTTTCGAGGCGGAGGCGATCAGATCGCCAACGCCCGACCCTTCGTGCTGCGGCGGGCCGCGGCGTAGCCAAGGCCGGCAAACCCAATGATCATCATTGCCCAGGTCGACGGCTCCGGAGTTCCGCCGGTTTGGTGTAGGGTGGGCGTCACGAGGCTGAACTCGAACGCATTCCCGGTCGAGGTGAACGTCGCGGTGGTGAAAGGCCCAAGGCCGGTAATCGTAACCAGTTGGTTCGCTTGCGGATCGGTCTGGGAACCGTTCCCGGCCGCTCCCAGCGCCACCAAATCCGCGCCGGTCAAAGTATAGTTGTCAACCGTGACCGCAAACGAGTTCGTATTGAACGCATTGCCGTCGATCGAGCCCCAATAGATGCTTAGGCTGGTCTGGGGAGTGGCAAAAGTCGCCATTTCCTCGCCGCCACCTTCGACGGCCATATAGGTCGTTCCGGTGGTCTGGCTCGTGCCCATTCCCAAAGGAGCAGCGTAGACGCTAGCCAAGGATCCCTTCTCGGTTTGGGCGACGCCGGACACTAGAGACCAAGTCGTGCCGTTAATTGTGAAGCCGTTTTGACCAGCGGCTTCGCCAGCGAAGTACTGCGGATCCATTGGTCCCGGCGTCAGGGTGACCGCGGCGCTCGCCGCCTCCCCGGTCAGCGCCGGCCAAGCTAACCCTGTCGCCGCTATTAGGAAAATTTTGCGCATCTATTAAAATTCCCAAACCGCACTGGACGTAAATTTGATCTATCACCACAAATCAACACCGTCAATAGCCTCCCAGCGGGACCGCCAATAAGGCCGGCTGAACAGAGAGTCGAACGCTCAGTCGATGGCCTTTGATTTCGCTCAGCTTAAGACTCCGCCAGTCGCCGACCCTAGAAAGGGCCCGTGCTTACAGTGTAAACCCAAGCGTTCCGCGCAATCCTTTTGGGCCAACGGAGCCGATGAGGTTACGGCTTTCTGGGAACAAGCTCCGGGGGAATTCACCTGCGCAGAGCGAACACCGGTCGCGGCGCAAAAAAAGGGGCCACCTTGCGGCGACCCCTTAGATATTCGTCAAAAGTGAGACGATCAGATCGACAACGGCTCGCTCTTGGAGCTGCGGCGGAAGGCTGCATAGCCGAGGCCTGCAAATCCAACCATCATCATCGCCCATGTCGACGGCTCCGGAATGGCCGGGGTCGAGCCACCAAGGCTGAACTCGAATGAATTCTGGTTCGAGGAGAACGTCGCCGTCGTGAACGGGCCCAGACCGCTAATCGTCACCAACTCGTTGGAGGTCGGGCTGGTGTGCGAACCGTTGGCGGTCGCGCCATACAAATTCATCAAGTCCGCGCCGGACAAGCTATAGCCCGCGATCGTGACAAAGCTATTTCCCAGATCGATCGAACCCCAGTAGATGCTGATGCTGGTCTGGGGCGTGGCGAACGTCGCCGTCTCGGTGCCGCCGCCAAACACGGACATGTAGGTTGTGTTGCCCATTCCGAGCGGAACAGCATATTGCCCCTGGACAGACCCTTGCTCCGTCGAGGCGGAAGCCGGCGACGATGACGACCACATCGTGGTGCCAATCGTGAAGGTGCCCGTACCAAGCGGGGCGGAAGCGAAGTACTGCGGGTCCTGGGGTCCCGGAGTCAAGGTGACCGTTACGGCGCCTGCCGCTCCGGTCAGGGCCAACCAGGCGAGCCCGGTTGTCATCAACAACGTTTTGCGCATCTTAAAAATCCCCTAATCGGCCGCACACAACTATTGGGTAGCAGCAGGGAAGAAGGCTGTCAAGGCGTTTCCGTTGCGTCGCTCCTGGTCAGTACAATAAGAAACGGAGTGCAACCAGCGACACAAAGTGCTTGATTTTGCTGGGCCTCTCCGGCAGGAAACGGCAAACGCTACGACAGCGGGCAGTGTTCTCAAAGTTAGTTTCTCCCGCAGTGCAAAAAACTTTCGTGTGATCGAGCGCGGGCCGGCATGCTGTCCGACTTTGGGGCTCGCGCGCGTCTAATGGGGAGTCGGCGACAAGCAAAATTGGCGTTCTGCGCGTCACGGTGGAGAACCGCGTCTCGTCCGTCATTCGCCGGCGCTGGGAGGCAATATATGGGCGGCCTCGCGCCGCAGGATCAGAACCTTATGCCGAAAGCATGGCCGGGCGCCGACGGAACCCGGCGTAGCAGAGGGCGCCAAAGCCAAGCGCCATCATAACCCAGGTAGACGGTTCGGGGATTGATGGGGTGACGGTCGTCGTCGCGTTCGTGAACTCAACGTCGATTAATCCCATAGATTCGCTGGCGGTCAAATTGAGCGCAATGGGCACATTCATGAAGGATCCGCCGCTATCGGTTACGGTTCCCGTCAGCTTCAGTCCGATTTGATCGGTCACGGCCCGGTTTATCGCCGCGACAGTGGTCAGCGTCTCGGTGAAGATGTCGCCCATCCCCGGGCCGCTCGTCGCCATCCACGACAGAGTGACGACGGCGCCAAGCGGTCCAAGCCCGGACGTATAAATAATCTGGCTGCTCGTCGGGGAAGTCATTGCGGTCAGCGTAACCACGTCGCGAAGAGATACCCCCGACTGATCGCCGGACAAGATCTCATTCACCACCAAAAGCGACAGATCCAGATCGAGCGTGGTCGACTGGTCCAAGGACGAACCGCCCAGAAAGCTGATCGAACCGTCGAACGAAGTAACGCCGAAGTCGATTGTGGCCGCTTCCACAGCGGAACTCGCGGCAAGCGTCCCGATGGCGGCGGCGCCCAGCGCTGCAATTACCGAACGCTTCATGGTGAGTCCCCCGGGCTCGGCGCGCGTTGCGCCGCAGCACATAATAACACGTTAACACCGGTTGTGAATGCCCAATCGAGGACAATAAATAGACAATTAAGACCAGTCAATTTGACCCGTCATCAGGGTTCGCAAGGAAAACCCAGGTGATCGCCGATCTGGAAACGGGCGATCGCCAGCGTTCAATTGTCGAGAAAACTCCGCAGCTTGCGGCTTCGGCTCGGGTGCTTGAGCTTGCGCAGCGCTTTCGCCTCGATCTGGCGGATGCGCTCGCGCGTCACCGAAAACTGCTGGCCGACTTCTTCCAGCGTATGGTCGGTGTTCATGCCGATTCCGAAGCGCATGCGCAAAACCCGCTCTTCGCGAGGGGTCAGCGAAGCCAGCACGCGGGTCGTCGTCTCGCGCAGATTAGACTGGATCGCCGCGTCGATCGGCAGCACCGCGTTCTTGTCCTCGATGAAATCGCCGAGGTGACTGTCCTCCTCGTCGCCGATCGGCGTCTCGAGGCTGATCGGCTCCTTGGCGATCTTGAGCACCTTGCGCACTTTCTCGAGTGGCATGGCGAGCTTTTCCGACAGCTCTTCAGGCGTCGGCTCGCGGCCGATCTCGTGCAGCATCTGGCGCGAAGTGCGCACGATCTTGTTGATCGTCTCGATCATGTGCACCGGAATGCGGATGGTTCTCGCCTGATCCGCAATGCTGCGCGTGATCGCCTGACGGATCCACCAGGTGGCGTAGGTGGAGAACTTGTAGCCGCGGCGGTACTCGAACTTGTCGACCGCCTTCATCAGCCCGATGTTGCCTTCCTGGATCAGGTCGAGAAACTGCAGGCCGCGATTGGTGTATTTCTTGGCGATCGAGATGACGAGGCGCAGGTTGGCCTCGACCATTTCCTTCTTCGCCTGCCGCGCCTCCCGCTCGCCCTTCTGCACCATCTGCACGAGGCGGCGGAACTCCTGGATCTCAAGCCCGGTCTCGGTCGCCAGCGACTGAATCTCGGTGCGGATTTCCTTGATCCCGCTCTTGTCGGCGGCGATGAACTCCTTCCATCCGCGCGTCGTGAGCTTCGAGACCCTGAAGCAGCCATTTCGGGTCCAGTTCCGAATTCTGGTAGTTCTTGAGGAAATCCTCGCGGCCGACGCGATGGGTCTCGGCCATGCGCATCAGGCGCACGTCGAGGCCGATCAGGCGCTTGTTGATGTCGTAGAGCTGCTCGACCAGCGCATCGATGCGGTTCTGGTTCAGCGACAGCGACTTGACGTCGCCGACGATGTCCTTCTTCAGCGCCTTGTATTTGCGCTCCTGAGCCGGTGAGAGCGACTCGCTCTTGAGCTTGTTCTCGACGTTCTGATCCTGCAGCCGGCGCAGCTTCTTGTAAGCGTCCGCGATGCGGTCGAAGGTCTCGAGCACCTTCGGCTTGAGATCGGCTTCCATCGCCGACAGCGAGACGGAATTCTCGAGATCGTCCTCGTCGTCGAAGCCGTCGGGCGGCGGAGTCTCGCCCTCGAATCCTTCCGGCGGCGCCTGCGGCGCGGTCGCCGGGGCCATGCGATCGCGAGCCGGATTGGGTGGCGGCGGCGCTCCGGGAGCGGAATAATCGGTCTTCGGCGCCTTCTTGCCGTCGGGACCGGCGTAGGTCGCTTCGAGGTCGATGATGTCGCGCAGCAGGATCTTGCGCGTCGTTGAGTTCGTCGCGCCAGATGATGATGGCCTGGAAGGTGAGCGGGCTTTCGCACAGGCCCGCGATCATCGCCTCGCGGCCGGCTTCGATCCGCTTGGCGATGGCGATCTCGCCCTCGCGCGACAGGAGCTCGACCGAGCCCATCTCGCGCAGGTACATGCGCACCGGATCGTCGGTGCGCTCGGCCGGCTCGGAGCTGCGGGTGGCGACCGCCGTCGGCCGGGCGCTCTCGACGAGCTCGCCACCTTCGGCCTCTTCCTCGTCGGCGGCCGTCCGCGGTTCTCCTTGTCCGCCTCTTCCGCATCCTCGCTTTCGACGACATTGATGCCCATCTCGCTGAGCATCGCGTTCATGTCCTCGATCTGATCGGATGAAATCTCTTCCGACGGCAGGACCGCGTTCAGTTCGTCCTGCGTCACCCAGCCGCGCTTCTTGGCGATCTTGAGCATCCGCTTGACGGCGGCGTCGCTGAGATCGAGCAGCGGGCTATCCGGGGTCTCGACGACCACCGCTTCGCCTTCGCCCTTCGCCTCATCCTTTTTTGCCATTGCGGCGTCTCCGTCATTCCGCGGCCCAGGGCGCCGGGTATTCGAATGTTGTCGACCATCCCGGTCATGCCAGGCAGCCGCACAAGACTAACGGGGGCAAGCGTAAGGCTTTGCTCATCGCGCCGCGCCCCGCTCAATCACTCGCCGGGTTGCGGGTCAGATCGCGGACGATATGCGTCCGGATTGATCGCCAAAACCGTCGATGGCTGCTTCCGCATCGGCAAGGTCAGCCAAATTCGCTTTGATATCAAGCAGTCGGGCAAGATTAAGCTCGTTTGGCTCCGTTGCGAGCAACCGCTCCGCGAGCTTCAGATCCCTATGTAACGCGCCAGCCCGCCGATGCAAGGCCAAGCTTTGCCTGAGCACCTGATCGGCGTCCCCAGGCGCCGCCTCCGGCCGCATGCACCACCAATTCGGCATCTTTGCGGCCAAGCCCAAAATCCGCTCGCGCGCCGGCCCGTGCCCGGCGCCGGTCAGCCATTCGGCGAGCGCTGCGGACGAGATGAGCGCCTCGACCGGAGCGGCGATGAGCGCGTCGCGTAAGGCGCGAACGCCAGCGCCCATAAATTCGGTCGCCGCCAGTTCCTCGCAACGGCTCTCGATCAACGCCGGATGGCCAAGCGCAATCGAAAGGATCATGACCTCGCGCGCCGGCAGGCGAGCGCTTGCGGCCGAGCTTGCTTTGCGGCGCCAAGGGCGTTTCCGCGAGGCCGATCCGCGGACCCGGCGCGGGGGAACCGCCCACCGCGCCTTGGGACGAAGGCCTGCTTCGCGTCCGCGTAGCCTCGCGCTGGCCGGTCGCGTTCGTCGCCGAAGAACGCCGAAAGGCGCCGCTTCATGTCGGCCTGGTAGTGGCGGCGCAGGGTCTCGTCGGCGATTTTTCCGACCGCCTCGCCAAGGCGCCGCTCGAGCGCCGCGCGCTGCTCGGGCGTGTCGAAGCGCTCGCCGTCGGTCTCGCGCATGAACAGCATGTCGGCGAGCGGCCGCGCGTCCTTGAGATGTTCGGCGATCGCCGCCGGCCCGCTCTGGCGGATGAGATCGTCCGGATCCTGTCCCTCGGGCAGAAGCGCGAAGCGCAGGCTCTTGCCCGCGCCGATCAGCGGCAGCGCCGTCTCGATGGCGCGGAAAGCCGCGCGCCGTCCGGCGCCGTCGCCGTCGAAGCACAGGATCGGCTCGCCCGCCATCGCCCACAACAACGCGCATTGATCGGGGGTCAGCGCCGTGCCGAGCGGCGCGACGACGTTGGGGAAGCCCGCTTCGCTCACCGCGATCGCGTCGATATAGCCCTCGACCACGATGATCGCGCCTGAATCATGCGCGGCCTTGCGGGCGCGGTGATGATTGAACAGCAGCGCGCCCTTGTGGAAGAGCGCGGTCTCCGGCGAATTCAGGTATTTTGCCTTGGCGCCAGCCTCCATCGCCCGCCCGCCGAAGGCGATGACGCGGCCCGCGCGGTCGTGGATCGGAAACATCACCCGGTCGCGGAACCGGTCGTAGGGAACAGCGATGTCCTCCCCGTGGACGAGCAGGCCCGCCTCGATCATCGCCTCGGCGCCGACCCCCTGGGCGGCCAGCGCATCGCGCAGCGCGAAGCGCTCGGGCGAGGCGTAGCCGAGGCCAAAGCGCTGCTGCACCGGGGACCCGAGACCGCGGTCGGCGAGATAGCCGCGCGCTTTGGCCCCGATCGCCTGCTGGAGGTTCGACTTCGAACAGGCGCGCCGCCATCGCCATGATTTCGATCAGGCTCGCGCGCTTCTTGTCCTGAGCCGCGTCCGCGGGGCTTAGACGCGGCATCGGCAGGCCGGCCATGCTCGGCCAGCCGCTCGACCGCCTCCGGGAAGGTGAGCCCCTCGGTCTCCATCAGAAACGCGAAGGCGTCGCCGTGCTTGCCGGAGGAGAAGTCGTGGAAGAAGCCCTTCTGGTCGTTGACGAAGAACGACGGCGTCTTCTCCGCGGTGAAGGGCGACAAGCCCCGCCATTCGCGCCCTTCCTTGCGCAATTTGACGCGCGTCCCCACCACCTCCGACACCGGCAGGCGGGCCCTGATCTCGTCGAGAAATTCGGGCGGGAACTTCATGGGGAGTCAGATTGGCCTGCGTTGCGGCTTTGGCAAGGCGGGGGACGCGTTGTCCCCCGCTTTCGCCAGCGCCGCTGAGCGCAGCGGCCCGGCGCTGGCCGCCTTCATCGCGAGCCTAAGCGAAGCGATCCGGAGATCATAGGGCGTCGCGCTGCATCTCCTGGATCGCCGGGCCGTCCTGGCGGCCTCCTCGCGAAGACAGCGCTTTGCCTTCGCGACTGCGTTGGAAAACTCCGCCCGCCTCTACCCTTTCGTCGGCGCGGCCGAGTCCAGAAGCTTGGCCGACTTGAGGTCCGACCACAGGCTAGCCGGAATCTCGACCGTCGCGTCATGGACGTTCGACTTCACTTCCTCCGGCTTCACCGCGCCCAGCACGACGGTAACCACGGCGGGATGGCCAAGCGCGAATTGGATCGCCGCCTGGCGCAGGGTGACCTTGTGCTTTTTGCAGTGCTCTTCGATCGCTTTCACCTTCTCGACGACGGCCTTCGGAGCGTCCGTGTAGTCGTACTTGGCACCAGCGCCCGATCCCGTCGCCAGGATGCCGGAATTGAACACGCCGGCGAGCATTACGCCGATGTTCTTCTCAAGCGCGAGCGGCAGGAATTCCGTCAAGCCGGTCTGGTCGATCAGCGTATAACGTCCGGCCATCATGGCGACGTCGAAATCGCCGGCCTTGGCGAATTTGACGCAGGTGTCGGCCTCATTGATGCCAAAGCCGATCGCCTTGACGACCTTTTCGTTGCGCAGCTTGTCGAGCGCCTTGTAGGCGCCCTCCATCGCCTCCTTGAAGCGCCCCGGCGCTTCCTCCTTGCCATGCGTCCAGACGTCGCAATCATGGATGAGGACGATGTCGATCCGGTCGAGCCCCATGCGCAAGAGAGAGTGTTCGATCGAGCGCATCGCGCCGTCATAGGAATAATCGAAACGCGGCGCGTGCGGATGTCCGCCGGCGAAGCCGGGCGAAACCACGTCGCTGCGGGGCTTCGGCGGCTTGGTGAACGGGTTCATGATGCGGCCGATCTTGGTCGAGACCAGGATCTCGTCGCGCTTCGCGCGCCTGAGCCCCGCGCCCATCCGGGCCTCCGCCAGCCCGTTGCCGTAATGAGGCGACGAATCGAACACCTTGACTCCGCTCGCGAGCGCTTGCTCGATGGTCGCGATCGACGTTTTTTCGTCGAGCAACTCATAGAAGTCGCCGAGCGGCCCGGTCCCCTCGCCGACGACAGAAAACGTCAGTCCCTCGCCGTTCCGAGCCTTTATGCGTCGCGTTTCCATATTTCCTCCGAGGCCGCCCGCCACGGTGGGCGCGGCCGGGATGTTTCACGAGCGGAAGCGTAACGCAAGGCGCAAGGCCGTGAAAGACGGCGGCTTGAGGATCGCGCGGACTTGGGTGGCGAACGCCTCTTGCCGAAGCCGACCTACCGCTTACTTCTCCCCGGCGGCTTTGCCGCGCCGAAATCGGCGGCGCGCAGAAGAAACACTTCGCCCGAGGTGTCTTCGGTGTCGAGCCAAACGAACGGCAGGTGCGGGAACTCCAGCTCGAGCAGCGGGCGCGCCTCGCCCACTTCGCAGACGAGTGTGCCTTCGACCGTCAAGTGCTTGGGCGCTTCGCTAAGAATCCGGCGCACGATGTCGAGCCCGTCCGCTCCGCCGGCATGCGCAAGCACCGGCTCGGCCGCGTATTCCGGCGGAAAGCCCGCGATCGCCGCGGAATCGACATAAGGCGGGTTCGTCAGGATCAGGTCGAAGCGCGCGCCCTCGACCGGAGCGAACAAGTCTCCCTGCTTCAGCGCGATGCGGTCCTGAAGGCTGTGCTCGTCGACGTTGCGCGCGGCCACTTCGAGCGCGCCCGGCGAGACGTCCGCCGCCTCGATGCGCGCGTTGGGGAACACGCGCGCGGCGAGGATGGCGAGCGAACCGCCGCCTGTGCAGAGGTCGAGCACCGAAGCGATGGTCTCGGGATCGCCGAGGACGCCATTGTCCTCGGCGAAACCGGTCATGACCAGTTCGCCGATCAGGCTGCGCGGCACGATGACGCGCTCGTCGACGTAGAACGGCACGCCCTGGATGTAGGCGCGGTTGACGAGGTAGGCGGCGGGCTTGCGCGTCGTCGCGCGCGCCTCGATCAGTCCCAAAAGCCGGATGCGCTCGTCGCGAAGGAGCCTGGCGTCGAGAAACGGATCGAGCGTGTCGATCGGCAGGCTTAGGCCCTCGAGGATGAGAAAGGCGGCCTCGTCGAGCGCCGTGGTCGCGCCGTGACCAAAGGCGAGGCCGGCGGAGAGAAAGCGGCCAACTGCATAACGCAGCCAATCTCGCGGGGTCAGGAACGTTTCAACCCGCTCGTCGACCGACGCCTCAGACATGGGCGACCGCCTCGAGCGCAGGGCTCATTAGGCTTGCTTGCACTCGCGCAAGAAGTGCTTTCGCGTCTAGCCCTGCGGGCCCTGGGCGGTCGGCCTTTTGCGCACATTTCGATCGACCTGGCGGACCGCTCGGCAGGGTCCTGCTTGACGACAGGGAGAGTCTCGGCGACCCGCCTCGCCGTCGCGAGGAAGGCGCCGCCGGCGGACGACGTGTCCGGCGCCGTGATCCGTGCCAGCGCGCCAAAGGTCAACAGCGTTTCCGAGGCGATAAGGCTGAAGGCGCCAGAAAGGACCAGCGACACGATCCGATTATTCAAAGAAAGTCCAGCTGAGGGTCGATGGCTCATTTCGAGGCCTTGGCGCGGGTTATTAAGAGCGGAATCCGGAATTCAAGCGCGGCGCCTTGTGCTGCGCCGCCGCAACGTCATGCTTTCTGGATAACGCAATCGTCGCGCCTTGGCGCCTCTCGTTTGCCGCCTCCCCACCGCTTTGGTCAATCGCGCACCTCTTAGGTTGCAGATTGAGCCGGCGGCGTACGCTGCAATGCAAAAAAAGGTTTGGCTGCGCAAAAAAAACGCTTATCTTATGTTGACGCACGTCGAAGCGACCCTCGGATCCGGCTTCAACCTCATGGCTAATTCCACCACTCCGATTACAATCAAGAAGTACGCCAATCGACGCCTGTATAATACAGCGTCGAGCGCGTATGTGACGCTGGCCGATCTGGCGAAAATGGTGAAAGCGGGCGAAGATTTCATCGTTTACGACGCGAAGACCAACGACGACATCACCCGCTCGGTCCTGACCCAGATCATCTTCGAGCAGGAGGGAATTGCGGGTCAGTCGCTGCTGCCGACGACGTTCCTGCGCCAGCTGATCCGCTTTTATGGCGACAGCATGCAGGCGATCCTGCCGAGCTACCTGGAATTTTCGATCGACCGATTTTCGGGCGAGCAGCCGGCGATGCGCGAAGCGGCAAGCCGGATGTTTGGTCCGGAGGCGTTCTCCGCCGGCTCGTTCGCCGCCATGCAGGAATTGACTAAGAAGAATTTCGCGGCGTTCAATCAAGCCTTGGCGATGTTCTCGCCATTCGCCAGCGCGGCGCTGCCCGCAGAAGCCCTGCCCAAGAAGGCAACTTCCGAGGGCGATATCGACGACCTGCGCAGTCAGCTGTCCGATATGCAAAAGCGCCTCGAATCCTTGGCCAAGAAGACCGAGACGCCCTAAAAGCGATCTTTGCGCATGCGGAGTTCCCCGAACACCGCCGCGGGCTGCGCGCCGGCCATGCCGACCGCGGCCTGAATCGCCGGCTCCTCCGCGCGCAGAAACGGATTGGCGGCCAGCTCGGCTGCCATCGTCGTGGGCAGGGTCGGCCCACGTTCAGCGCGCAGCTTTGCGATCTCCGCGACCCGAGCCTTCAGAACGGGATTATCGGGTTCGATGCTGATGGCGAACCGGCCATTCGCCTCCGTATATTCATGCCCGCAATAGACTTGGGTCTCGCCGGGTAGGGCGGCCAGCTTGGCGAGCGAGCTCCACATCACCGCAAGCGGCGCCTCGAACACGCGCCCGCAACCGAGCGAGAACAGCGTATCGCCACAGAAGGCGACGTCGTCTTCCTCGAAATGATAGGCGATATGACCGAGCGTATGCCCGGGGGTTTCAATGACTTTGGCTCTCAGCGATCCGACGCGAGCCGTGTCCCCTTCCTTCACTTGATGATCGAGGAAAGGAATTCGCGACGCGTCCTTGGCCGGGCCCCACACCTTCGCGTTTGGGAATTTTACCTTCACGTCCGGCACGCCCTGGATGTGGTCGGCGTGATGATGCGTGACCAGGATGTCGGTTAAACTCCAGTCTCGCTCCGCCAGAGCTGCGAACGTAGGTCCTGCTTCCGGTACGTCGACGCATGCCGTCGCGCCGGTCGTCGAATCGTGCACGAGGACGCCGTAATTGTCCGTGAGACATAAATACTGATGGATGCTGATCGTCATGTGCGATTCTGCTCGGCGAGTTCGTCGTCGGTTATCGGGGCTTTGCGCAGCGCTTGCGCCAGGCGCGCGCCCTGACTGCGCGTTCCTTATAACCGGGCGCCCGATCCCTGTCTCGCCTCCGCGGCGTCGCGCTCACCAACGCATTGCGAAAGGTCGGGCGGTCGTTCAAAGTCATGGACCCCTTCGGCCGATAACGATGCCTCTCGACGTCCTCAGCCTGCAGAGCTTCTACGGATCGCCCCTCGGCGGCGTCGCCCGCAGGCTGATCGGGCGCGTGATCCGTGAGCGCTGGGATAGCAGCGCCGGCCTCTCGATCGCCGCGGTCGGCTACGGCGCGCCCTATCTCGACCGGTTCCGAGACGGCGCGCGCCGATGCTTGGCGCTCATGCCCGCCGAACAGGGTGTTGCGATCTGGCCGGACGGCGAACGTTGCTCGGCGGCCCTCGTCGACGCGGAAATGTTGCCGCTGCCCGACGGCTCGATCGACCGGCTTTTGATCGCTCACGCGTTGGAGGCGGCCGACAGGCCGGACGCGCTGCTCGAGGAACTCTGGCGCATTACTGCGCCGGAAGGACGAATGATCGTGATCGTGCCCTCCCGCCGGGGCGTCTGGGCGCGCACGGACAGCACGCCCTATGGACAGGGCCTGCCGTATTCGAAATCCCAGCTTCGCGACCTTCTTCATCGAGCGGAGTTCTCTCCGGTCTTCTGGGGCGAAGCGCTTCACTCGCCCCCGGTCGCCCGGCCTTTCATGATACGGTCCGCGACGACGATCGAGCGTGTCGGAGGCGCGCTTGGGGCACCCTTTGCGGGCGTCTACATTGTCGAGGCGATCAAGCAGGTTCCTCGCCGGGTCGGCGTCCGCGCGGTCGCCCGGGCGCGGCCGGCGCCGCTGAAACCCGTTCTCGCGCCGAGCGCAAGGCGCGAGCGCCACTCCGAATGACAGGTCTCTGGGTTTTCGGGTTGGCGCCGCCGATGCGCCATGCTTTGAAGACCGCGCGTCGAGCTCCAACCCCAGGCGAATTCTCATGGCTGACCGTCTTCTCGTCCTCTTGCGCCACGGTCAGAGCGAGTGGAACCTCGAGAACCTCTTCACCGGATGGCGCGACGTGGACTTGTCCCCGACCGGAGTTGAGGAAGCGAAAGCGGCAGGCCGGCGAATGAAGGCGCACGGAATCGCCTTCGATCTCGTCTTCACCTCGGCCCTCATCCGCGCCCAGCGGACGCTGAGCTTAGCCCTGGCCGAGATGGGGCAGAGCGGCCTGCCGGAAGAACGGGATCAGGCCCTCAACGAACGCGACTATGGCGATCTTTCCGGGCTCAACAAGGACGATGCGCGCAAGAAATGGGGCGAGGAGCAGGTCCACATCTGGCGGCGCAGCTACGACATCAATCCGCCCGGCGGCGAAAGCTTGAAGGATACGGTCGCGCGCGCGCTTCCCTATTATTGCCAGAACATCCTTCCGCCGGTTCTCAACGGCAAGCGCGTGCTGGTCGCGGCGCACGGCAACTCTCTGCGGGCGCTTGTCATGGTGCTGGACCGACTGACGCCGAAGACGATTCCGACTATTGAGCTCGCGACCGGGGTGCCGCTTGTGTATCGGCTCAACGCCGACTCGACCGTCGCGAGCAAAGAGATTTTGACGGCGTGATAACCGAAGCGTTCCGCCCGATTGGTCGCGTCCAGTACGTTGGACCGGTTTGCATTTGGATAGAGCCGGGTTTGGCTCCTGCTCGGCGGCGGCCGGGACGGTCAGCCCGGTCAGCCCGATTTGGGTTTCCTTGGCTTGTCGCCGTTTTGCTGCGAATACCCCCGATTTTGGAGGTTGGATTTCCTTGGATTTCCTTGGATTCTCTCGTCCGAATTGAGCCTTTTCAAAGGGTTACGCGGGATAATCTGAGAAAATATTTTCGCGCTGCTCTCCCCGTTGGAAGCCCACAACCAGTGTCCCCTCGAGCCGTTGAAAAGCAGGGATTGTTCACGGACTCAACCTTAATCCGTTTTCTTTTTTTCCGCAACGCCTTCTCGTCTCTTTTCTTTGTCGGCATGGGTCACGGCCGGGCTGACCCCGGCGTCAATCCACGAAGACACTAAATTAGACAATAAAATCAACGATCTCCCAGGGTGACTGAGAGGGCAGATGGCGCTGGCGCCGCTTGGACAGCCGTGGGTCAAGCCCGACCATGACAAAAGGCCCGCCATATCACCAAGGACGCAGATCACGCCTAACGCCACAAGCGCCCATAGCGCCGCGGCGGAGCGCCTCCTCCAGAAGCAACTCAATTCAGTGTGCGCCCCCTGGCCGTTGGAGCGCTGGGCCTCCCGGGGATCGCGCCAGTCTCTGAATGCGCGCAGGCCAAGGGGCTCCGGCATAAAAGAAAGATTGTTAACCTTAACCATTTGTGAAGGCGCTCAGCGCCATGTTGACCTCACGTGATTTGCGCTTCGCAGAGGTCGGCAATGTTGGCGAAAGCTTCAGGTTTTGGGTTGGCGGCGGTCGCTGGGTGCCTGTTTGCGACCGGCGTCGAAGCCGGCCAGTATGAGTTTCTCGCCGCGCCGCAGATTAATCTGTCGCTGGTCTACCGCCTCGACAAACTGTCAGGCGACGTCATTGCA
This sequence comes from uncultured Alphaproteobacteria bacterium, assembly GCA_963717215.1. Classification (GTDB taxonomy): domain Bacteria; phylum Pseudomonadota; class Alphaproteobacteria; order Rhizobiales; family Beijerinckiaceae; genus Roseiarcus. Next base: position 77,270 of record CAVQVS010000011.1, on the reverse strand, counting down.
TGCCAGTTCGCCCACAATCCGGGACGCCCCGATGTGGGCCCGGGCGCGTTCGGCGTCACCTCCTGCTACCGCAGCGGCGATGGCGCGACCAAACAGGACGCCGGCGACTACGGGCTCATCGCGACACGCCACGAGCAGGAAGGCGGCGTGTTTCGCGTCGATTATCGCACCGGCGCGCTCAGCATTTGCTATTTGTATTTCCAGCGTGAGAAGCAGGGCGACCACGAGGCGATTGCGGACCAATATGTCGTATGCACGCCGCCGTGGAAGCAGGCGACCGCCGCTCTCGCACATTCCGGCGGCGGCGCGGTCAGCGAATTGCCGGCGCCCGCTGCATCGCGGGACTAACGCGCTCGAACGGTCGTCGGCCGCAAGGCAGTCCTCTGATTCTGAGGCCCCCCGCGTCAATTCAGTTGGCGCGGCGGGTCTAATCCACTCTTGCGTGTCCTTCGAGACGCGCGTTCGGCGCTCCTCAGGACGAGGCGGAGAATTCGTCGCGCGAGCGCGCCTCGTGATGACGGATCCTTCCGTTCTTCCTAGACTTTAGCGCGAACCCATGTTCGCCAATGATCATGACACCATCTTCGCGCCCGCCTCCGGCGCCGGCCGAGCCGCGATCGCCGTCCTGCGCCTATCCGGTCCTGGCTGTTCTGAAGCGCTGAAGACAATGGCGCCTGGGGCTGAATTTCCGGATCGGCGCGCAGTCCTGCGAACGCTGAGACACCCCCAATCCCGCGAAAAGCTCGACCGGGCGCTGATCACGCGGTTTCAGGCGCCGCGCAGCTTCACCGGCGAGGAGATGGCGGAGATCAGCGTCACCGGCGGGCGGGCGGTCACGTCCGCAATCGTCCGGGCGCTGGCGCTCGTGCCCGGACTGCGCCTCGCGGAGCCCGGGGAATTCGCCTGGCGCGCTTTCATGAACGGGAAGATCGATCTTGCCGAGGTGGACGGACTCGCCGATCTGGTCGAGGCGGAGACGGAGGCGCAGCGCCAACAGGCACAAAACATCGCCGGCGGGGCGCTCAGCCGCGAGTGCGAGACGATCCGGACGAGCCTCATCGAGGCCATGGCGGCGGCCGAAACGCAGATCGATTTTACCGACGTCGAGGACGCCTCGGATTTCACCCTTGAATTTGTCAAATCCGCGGCGCGGGCCGCGTTGGAGCGGATCGACCGGGCGCTGGCGACGGCGGATGGCGCCGCCCGGCTGCGAGAAGGCTTTATCGTCGTGATCGCCGGTCCGCCCAATGTCGGCAAGTCGACCCTGATGAATGCGCTTGCCGGCCGCGATGTCGCGATCACCTCGCCCGTCCCGGGAACGACTCGCGATCTGATCGAGGTCTTTCTCGATCTGCGTGGCTATCCGGTCATTCTCGTCGACACCGCGGGCATTCGCGACGCGCATGATCCAATCGAACGGGAAGGCGTCGCGCGAGCGCGCCGCAAGGCCGAGACCGCCGACCTGATCCTGTGGCTCGATCACGGGGGAGCCAGCCCAGCGCCAAGCCTGGAATCGCCAACACTGTTGGTGCGAACAAAGACGGACCTGATGGAGGGGGGCGCCTCGCCGGGGGAAGCGGAAGAGCTCGCCATCTCGGCGAAAACAGGGGCGGGGGTCGACCGGCTGCTTGACGTCATTGCCGATCTGGCGGAAGAGCGCATGTCCTCGCGTGAGCCGGCCTTGTTGACGCTCGAGCGGCACAGGCGCGGGTTTCAGGACGCCCGACAGGCGCTGGCCTCGGCGGTTGCGCTGGACGCAGCAGAGCCGGAATTGATCGCCGAGGACCTTCGACGCGCGGCCTCGGCGATGGATCGCATTGTCGGGCGAATTGGCGTTGAAGAGGTGCTCGGAGAGATCTTTGCGCGACTTTGCGTTGGGAAATAGGATCGGGATCGTTGACCCCGCGAGCGAGCAGCGCCTCGGGCTCTGTCGTCGTGGCCGGGCTCGTCCCGACGATTCACGCCGCGCCGCTTCATTGGCGCTTCCGACATTGTCTCCGCCGGTGGCAGGGGGCCCGGATCATCGCTTTCGATACTGGCGCTCGTGCGGGAACGTGTGGATGGCCGGGCTCGTGCTCGACAAGCCCGGCCATGACGGCGTCTCACCTCGGGCTGTTTCACGTGAAACAGGCGGGCGCCTGAAATGAAATTTGACGTCGTTGTCATCGGCGGCGGGCATGCGGGATGCGAAGCCGCGACCGCGGCGGCGCGCTCTGGCGCGCGGACCGCGCTCGTGACCCACCACTTCGCCACCATCGGCGAAATGTCCTGCAATCCGGCCATCGGGGGCTTGGGCAAGGGCCATCTGGTGCGCGAAATCGATGCGCTGGATGGGGTGATGGCGCGGGCAGCCGACGCCGCCGGCATTCAGTTCCGCGTCCTCAATCGACGCAAGGGACCCGCCGTCCAGGGACCTCGCGCCCAGGCGGACCGCAAGCTCTACCGGCGCGCCATGCAGACGCTTATCGCCGAGACGGCAAACCTGACCGTCGTCGAGGGTGAGGCGGCTCGGATCGCTTCCGACGGCGGAGCCGTAACCGGCGTCGAACTCGCGGACGGCCGGGCGATTGGCTGTCGCGCAATTGTCCTCACGACCGGCACCTTTCTGCGCGGAATGATCCATCTCGGCGACCAGCGTACGCCAGCCGGACGCTTCGGCGATCCGCCCTCGGTCTCGCTCGCCCAAAGCCTCGACGGCGCCGGCTTCGTGCTGGGGCGGCTCAAGACGGGCACTCCGCCCCGGCTCGACGGCGCAACCATCGACTGGGAGCGCCTTGAGATCCAGCTTGGCGATCCAGAGCCGGAATTCTTCTCCTCAATGACGACCGCGGTCACAGCGCCGCAGCTTCCGTGCCACATCACCCGCACCACCGCCGAGACTCATCGCGTCATCCAGGCGGATGCGCATCGTTCCGCCGTCTATTCGGGCGCGATCTCCGGCCGTGGGCCACGCTATTGTCCCTCGATCGAGGACAAGGTGATCCGTTTCGCGGACCGCGACAGCCATCAGATTTTTCTTGAGCCTGAGGGAGTCGACGACACGACCGTCTATCCGAACGGCATTTCGACCTCGCTGCCCGAGGAGACGCAGCGGGCGCTTGTCGCGACCATTCCCGGCCTTGAGCGCGCGCGCATTCTCCGTCCGGGCTATGCGATCGAATATGATTACATCGACCCGCGCGGGCTCGACCCGACGCTCGAGGCGCGCCGGCTTGAGGGGCTGTTCCTGGCCGGACAGATAAACGGCACCACGGGCTATGAAGAAGCCGGCGCACAGGGGATCGCCGCAGGCGTCAACGCCGCGCGCAGGGCAGGCGGGCAGGCGCTGACGACGTTCGACCGCGCCGAGTCGTATCTGGGCGTTATGATCGACGATTTGACGACCCACGGCGTGACCGAGCCTTATCGCATGTTCACCTCGCGCGCCGAGTTTCGGTTGTCGCTCCGAGCCGACAACGCCGATGAGCGCCTGACGGCGAAGGGGATCGCGCTCGGCTGCGTCGGGCCTGAGCGGGCGGGGGACTACGCGCAAGTCCGCGCCCAGCTGGATGAGGCCCGGACGATGCTCAAGGCTGCGACCGCCACACCGCGCGAGCTCGAGGCGCATGGCGTCATCGTCAATCGCGACGGGGCGCGCCGCTCGGCCTTCGAGCTCGCGGCGCAGGCACAGTTTTCGCTCGATAGTCTTGCGCGCGTCTGGCCTCAACTTCGAAATATACCCCCTCATCTTGTCCGCCGGCTCGAAGCGGATGCGAAATACTCTGTTTACCTCAACCGCCAGGCCGAGGACGTAGCCCGCTACCGCCGCGACGATTCGGCCGCTCTACCTGCGGACCTCGACTATAGGCGCCTCTCGGGTCTCTCCAATGAGATCAAGCAGAAGTTCATCGCCGTCCGCCCCGTCAATCTGGGCCAGGCCCGGCGCATCGAGGGCGTGACCCCGGCCGCGTTGGCGCTCATCGCCGCGCATGCGCGGAAGGCCGAACGGTCCTCAGCCCGCGATCGGCTGCCGGCGGGGACGTGAGCCGGCCGGGCGTCGACCCTCTGGCGAACCAACTCGCAGAGGATCGCCGCGCGGCTCTGCGCCTCGTGCCTGTTTCACGTGAAACAGAGGAGCGCCTGGCCATCTTCGTCGAGGTGCTTGATCGCTGGCGGCGGAAGATCAATCTCATCTCGAATACGACCTTCCCCGCAGTCTGGACCCGCCATGTCGCGGATTCTGCCCAGCTCATTGCGCTGGCGCCGGGCGCCAAGCGTTGGGTGGACATGGGCTCCGGCGCCGGCTTCCCAGGCCTCGTGATCGCGATTCAGCTCGCCGATGTTCCCGGCGCCATCGTCCATTGCATCGAGAGCGACGGCCGGAAATGCGCGTTCCTGCGCGAAGCGGGCCGCGCCACCGGGGCGGCGGCGGCGATTCACCCGGTACGCGTCGAGGCGATCGCGCCCGAAAGCCTCGGAACTGTGGACGCCGTGACCGCGCGGGCCTTCGCCCCCTTGCCGCTGACGCTCAAATTGGCGAGACCGTGGATGGAGCGCGGGGCCATTGCCGTGTTTCCGCGCGGCGAATCAGCTAAGGACCAAATCGCGGCGTCGCCTGAGGCCTCGACTTATGCCATCGAAACACTTCAGAGCGTCGTCAACCCAAGGGCCGCGATCCTGCGCATTCGCCAAGGCTGAAGCTTGAACACCATCACCGATACGGAGCCCCTGGTTCGCGAGCCCGACGGCGCCGCGAGACCGCGCGTGTTCGCGCTGGCGAACCAGAAGGGCGGCGTCGGCAAGACCACCACAGCCATTAACCTCGGAACCGCGCTTGCCGCGATCGGCGAGCGCGTGCTGATCCTGGATCTCGACCCACAGGGCAACGCCTCGACCGGCCTCGGCATCAATCGGAGCGCTCGAACGACTTCGAGCTACGAGATGCTGGTCGGAGAAAAAACCCTGCGCGACGTCGTCATTCCGACCTCGGTGCCGCGGCTTTTCATCGCGCCCTCGACCATGGATCTCCTCGGCGTCGAGCTTGAGATCGCTGGCCATACCGACCGCTCCTATAAATTGCGCGACGCACTCCGCGCCTACGGGGCCACGAACGCGGACGATCCCGAGCGCGCCACCTATGTGCTGATCGACTGCCCGCCGTCCTTGAACCTTCTCACCATCAACGCGCTCGCCGCGGCCGACGCGGTCGTCGTGCCCCTGCAATGCGAATTCTTCGCCCTTGAGGGCCTGTCGCAGCTTTTGACCACGGTCGAGCAGGTGCGCAGCACGCTCAACCCGAACCTCACCATCCATGGCGTGGTGCTGACCATGTACGACCCCCGAAACAGCCTGGCGGGCCAGGTTGTAGCCGACGTGCGGGCCTATATGGGCGACAAGGTCTACGAGACCGTCATTCCCCGCAATGTCCGCCTGTCCGAGGCGCCGTCGCATGGCAAGCCGGCGCTGCTTTACGACCTCAAATGCGCCGGCAGCCAAGCCTATTTGAAACTCGCGTCCGAGGTCATCCGGCGCGAGGGCCGCTGGCGCGCCGCTTAAACTCAACAGAACCCGAGGGAGGGATCCCATGGCCGAAGACGCAATCGCCCGAACCGAAAACCGGCCTCGCCTCGGGCGCGGGCTCGCGGCCTTGCTGGGCGGGGCGAGCCCGCAGCCTATCGAGGTTTCGCGCGGGACACGGCAGACGCCGATCGAGTTCCTGCGCCCCAATCCACGCAACCCGCGGAAACATTTCGACGATGCGGAGCTCGACGAACTCGCCGCTTCCATCAGGGAGCGCGGGATCATCCAGCCTATTGTCGTTCGCGCCATCTCGGGCGTCGCCGACGCTTACGAAATCATCGCCGGCGAGCGGCGCTGGCGCGCCGCCCAGCGGGCGGGTCTGCACGAGATCCCGGTCATCATCGTTGAGGCGGGGGACCGCGAAGCGCTCGAGATTGCCATCGTCGAAAACGTGCAACGCGCTGACCTCAACGCGCTCGAGGAAGCCGCCGGTTACGCTCATCTCGGCGCCGACTATGGCTATTCGCACGGCGACATTGCGCGCGTGGTCAGCAAAAGCCGCAGCCATGTCGCGAATACGCTTCGCCTGACCAATCTCCCCCAGCACACGCGCGCCCTCCTGGCGGGCGGGAAAATCTCCGCCGGGCATGCGCGCGCCCTCCTCGCCGTCGCGGACCCTGACGCGCTCGCCAACCGGATCGTCACCGACGGCTTAACGGTCAGGGACATCGAACGCCTGGGCGAGAATTCCGGCAAGACGACCCGCCCACGGAAGGGCGACGCCCTGTCGACGCCGACACCCGCGCGCTCCAGGAAAAGCTTGCGCTGGCGCTCGGCACGAAGGTGGCCATTCGCCACAGCGGGGAGAGCGGCGAAATCCGCATCGCCTTCCGCGATTTCGATCAGCTCGACGACTTCTGCCGCCGGCTTTGCCAAACGGCGACGCAATAGTCATCACACGTTCCTGGTTGCATCTTCGCTGCGACGCCCGCCGACCCGCAGGGGTTACGTCAGGGGCATGACACTAAATCGCTAACGTCCTATCAACCGCCGCGGACCTCATCCCGACACCCTTTCCGAACGCAAAGGGCCTTGAAGCATCGTCCAGACTGAGCACTTGCGCCCGCTGGAACGTCCTCAGGAAGACGTCGAATGAGTGTTGAGGCGGGTGATTAAAGGTTGGGGATTCTGCCCCGAAGCGTAGGTCTTTGCAACCTGACAGGCTGCAGACCAGGTGATAGTGTCGTGGGTCGGACTCGGCCCTTGGCCCGGGAACTCTCGATTTCGTTGCCGCTCGTAGGAGCAAAAAATGGCCAGGATGGAGGAAGACGTCGTCTTCTCGAACCTGCGTGAGAAGCTGTTCACGGCGGTCGTAGGCGACGTCCTGGACAAGATGGGATGGCGGCGACAATTCCTGCCTCAGGCCATCGCGCCGTTGACGCCGGACATGAAGGTGATCGGGCGAGCCATGCCGGTCCTCGAGGCGGATGTGTTCGATGAAGGCTCGCCTTCGCTCGGGCCTGCCGCGAAGCCCTTCGGTCTCATGCTGGAGGCGCTCGATGATCTCCGCCCGAACGAGGTCTATGTCGCCACCGGCGGGTCGTTTCGCTACGCGTTTTGGGGCGAGCTGATGTCGACCCGCGCCCGCTACCTCCGCGCCGCCGGCGCTGTGCTGAATGGCTTTGTCCGCGACGCTTCGGGCATAGAGGCGCTTGGCTTTCCGACCTTCAGCCGCGGATTGTATGCCCAGGATCAGGGACCGCGCGGCAAAGTGATCGACTTTCGCGTGAGCATCGAGATCGAGGGAGTCCGTATTGCGCCGGGCGATCTCATCTTCGGCGACCGAGAGGGCGTCCTCGTTATTCCCGCCGAGGTCGCGGCCGACGCGATCCAGGCCGCTCTGGAAAAGGCGTCGACCGAAAACCGGGTCGCGACCGCCATCCGTCAGGGCATGGGGGCACGGGAGGCGTTCGAAACGTTCGGGGTGCTCTGACCGGCTGCGCCGATAGGACCTGTGCCAAATCTTTCTAAAACCGAAAGATGCGATAGTATTCTGCTGTTTGTCGAACTTGAGCCGTCGTCGGGTCTGGCACCACAAAAATGTCGCTGCGTAACACGCATGACGAGGGCCAGGCCCACAACCTCAAGCGCGAGTGGGGCGAGGCGGAATTTTTTTCTAGTTGCATCGGTCGTAACCCTCTGAAACGTCACGATTCGCCCGACGGTTGTGTTCAAACCCGGCTCGAGCGCTGGCGGCGAGGCCTCTCCAATGGGAGAGGGGTCGGGGGGTGAGGGTTCAGCCCTTTGCCTTTACTTTTGCGCGTGCGCCCTCATCCGGCGCTTCGCGCCACCTTCTCCCGCAGGGAGAACGGTCGATCAGGGCGCGAGGGCCGTCTCGACCAGCTCGACCCAGTAGCTCATCCCGTAGGGCAGAACCTCGTCGTTGAAGTCATACGACGGGTGATGCAGGGTCGCGCTGTCGCCGTTGCCGACAAAGATAAACGCGCCCGGCCGCGCCTCGAGCATGAACGAGAAGTCCTCAGACCCCATGGTCGGGGGCGCATTCGCATCGACATGAGCGTCGCCCGCGACTTTGCGCGCGATGCTTGCGGCGAACTCTGTCTCAGCGCCATGATTGATGGTCGGGGGATAGCCACGGCGATACTCGACGCGCGCGCTCGCCCCGCTCGCTTCGGCAAGACCGGCGGCGATCTCGCGGATCCGCTTTTCGATCCTGTTGCGGGTATCGGGCTTGAGCGTGCGCACGGTCCCGTTCAGCCAAGCCGATTGCGGGATGATGTTGTTGGCCGTGCCGGCCTGAAAGCGCGTGATCGAGACGACGCAGGAATTGAGCGGATCGACATTGCGCGACGCGATGGTCTGCAAGGCGGTCACGATCTGCGCGCCCACGACGACAGGGTCGATGCATTGATGCGGCATCGCTCCGTGCCCGCCCTTGCCTTCGATGGTGATTGTGATCTCATCGGCCGACGCCATCAGCGGGCCCTTGCGAAGGCCGAAGGAGCCAACCGGCGCGCCAGGCCAATTGTGCATGCCATAGACTTGCTCGATGGCGAACGTATCCATCAGTCCGTCGTCGATCATCGCCATCGCGCCCGCGCCGCCCTCCTCGGCGGGCTGGAAGATGACGACAGCATTGCCGGCGAAATCGCGTGTCCGCGCGAGCCGCTGCGCCGCGCCGAGCAGCATCGCGGTGTGCCCGTCGTGGCCGCAGGCGTGCATCTTGCCCGGGACTTTGGAGCGATAGGGGAGGTTGGTTTCTTCCTCGATCGGCAGCGCGTCCATATCCGCGCGCAGCCCGATCGCGCGCGAGCTCGGTCCCTTGGCCCCTCGGATCACGCCGACCACGCCGGTGCGCCCGATCGCCGTTTTGACCTCATCGCAGCCAAAGGCGCGAAGGCGGTCGGCGACGAACTTCGCCGTCTGCTCGACGTCGTACATGATCTCGGGATTCTGATGGAGGTCCCGGCGCCACTTCCGCACTTCGGGAACGAGGTCGTTAATGGCGGAGCGGATCGGCATGGCAGGGAGGTCCTTGTCAACAGCTGATAGTTGACGGCGCGGCGTGGCCGCTGTCAACGCGCATGGGCTTGGTCAGCGCTTGCGGTGGAGGAGAAAAATCGCCTGATCGCCCAAGAGATTCCAGGCCCAGGGCGAGAACATCCGATGCAGCGGGCGGCCCGCGAGATCAAGCGCGACGCTCCTGTCGATCGTCGCGCCGACGTCGCGCGCCAGCGTGACAAAGTCGGCGATGGTGCAGAAGTGGATGTTCGGGGTGTCGTACCAGGAATGAGACAGGCTCTCCGTCACCGGCATGCGGCCCCCGAAGGCGACCTGGGCGCGGATGCGCCAATGGCCGAAATTCGGCACCGAAACGATCGCGCGCCGGCCGATGCGCAGCATGTGTTCGAGCACGACGCGAGGCTGGCGCGTGGCCTGCAACGTCTGCGACAGGATGACATAGTCGAACGCGTCGTCCGGGTAATCGACGAGATCAGCGTCGGCGTCGCCCTGAATCACCGACAATCCCTTCGCGACGCAGTCGTTCACGCCTTGCTGCGAGAGCTCGATGCCGCGGCCGTCGACGCTTCGCTCTTCGGCCAGGAGGCGCAGCAAGGCGCCATCGCCGCAGCCGACGTCGAGCACGCGGGACTTTGGCGCGACAAGTTCCGCCATGCGCAGGAGGTCGACGCGCGGCGGCGCGTGGTGTCGAGCGAAGTTCAATCGACGCCCCTCGCGCGCGCGGCCGCGTCGATGAAGCCCTTCGTCGTGTCGATGAGCTCGGGAACGTCGAGCAGAAAAGCGTCATGCCCGCGATCGGTTTCGATCTCGACGAAGGACACCGAAGCGCCGCCCGCGTTGAGCGCGCGCACGGTCGCTCGCGAGTTGCTTGTCGGAAAGAGCCAGTCGGAGGTGAACGAGACGACGCAGAAGCGGGTGCGCGATCCCTTGAAAGCGTTCGCCAGCGACCCGCCATAATCCGCGGCGAGGTCGAAATAGTCCATCGCCCGCGTCATGTAGAGATAGGAATTCGGATCGAAGCGCTCGACGAAGATCGCCCCCTGGTGACGCAGGTAGGATTCGACCTGAAAGTCCGCGTCGAACGAGAAGGTGCGCGCCGCGCGGTCCTGGAGATTTCGTCCGAACTTGCGATGCAGCGCGCTCTCGGAGAGATAGGTGATATGGGCCGCCATGCGGGCGACGCCGAGGCCCTTGCCGGGCCGCGTGCCCTCGACCAGATAGCGCCCGTGCCGCCAGTCCGGATCGGCCATGATCGCTTGCCGGCCAACCTCGTGGAAGGCGATGTTCTGAGAGGAATGCCGGGCCGCCGTGGCGATCGGAAGCGCGGCGAAGACGCGATCGGGATAGGTCGCGGACCATTGCAGCACCTGCATGCCGCCCATCGAACCGCCGGCCACGCAAAGCAGCGTATCGATGCCGAGGTGGTCGATCAGCAGCGCCTGCGCCCGCACCATGTCGCCGATGGTCACAATCGGGAAGTCGAGACCGTAGGGCTCGCCTGTTTCCGGATTGAGGGACGCGGGGCCAGTCGAGCCCATGCAGCCGCCGAGGACATTCGAACAAATGACGAAAAACCGATCGGTGTCGAACGGTTTGCCGGGGCCGACCATGGTCTCCCACCAGCCGGGTCGGCCGGTGACCGGGTGCGGATTGGCGACATGCTGATCGCCGGTCAGGGCGTGACAAAGCAGAATGGCGTTGGATTTCGCCCCGTTGAGAGCCCCATATGTCTGGTAGGCGACGGTCAGCGGGGCCAGCACCGCCCCTGAATCCATGCGTAGCGGGGAATTGGCGCTCAAGCCCAGCCTGAGGCTGTCCGGCGAAACGGATTGCGTGACAGCGCCGTTCAGAAGCGTTTCGAGGTCCCCCAACGATCCCGCCTTCTCAACCTTCAACACGAGACAGTCTGTTCTCTTTGCCGAACAGATCGTTTGTTATAGAGGAAAGACGGCGGATGCAAGCTCAGCGTGGCGCGGCGCCGCTTCGGCCGGCGGACGCTTGGCCTCCCCGGCCTGGAAAGCCGGCTAGTTCTCTTCGTCGGTGACGCTTTCGGAGGCCTGTTGCGCCAGCTCCCTGACGATCGCGTCGCCCATTTCGCTGGTCGACACCGTGGCGCCCTGTTCTCCACGGATGTCGGCGGTTCGTAACCCGGAGGCGAGCACGCCGGCGATGGCGGCGTCGAGTCGGTCGGCGGCGCCATGAAGTCCGAAGGAATAGCGCAGGGCCATCCCGAATGAGCCGACCATCGCGATCGGATTGGCGATCCCCTTGCCGGCGATGTCCGGCGCTGATCCGTGCACCGGCTCATAGAGCGCCTTGCGCCGGCCGCTCTTCGGGTCGACGTCGCCGAGCGAGGCGGAAGGCAGCATACCCAGCGAACCCGTCAACATCGCCGCGACGTCGGACAGCATGTCGCCGAACAGATTGTCGGTGACAATGACGTCGAATTGCTTGGGTGCGCGGACCAGCTGCATGCCAAGCGCGTCGGCGAGCTGATGCTCGAGCTTGACGTCGGAGAACTCGCGCTTGTGGAGGGCGGTCATCACCTCGTTCCACAAGACGCCCGACTTCATCACATTGCGCTTCTCGGCCGAAGTGACCTTGTTGCCGCGGCTGCGGGCGAGCTCGAAGGCGGTGCGCCCGATCCGCTCGATTTCGTAGGTGTCGTAGACCTGGGTGTCGATCGCCCGCTTCTGGCCGTTGCCAAGATCCCTGATCTCCTTGGGCTCGCCGAAATAGACGCCGCCGGTGAGCTCGCGCACGATCATGATGTCGAGGCCTTCGATAAGCTCGGGCTTGAGCGACGAAGCGGAAGCGAGCGCCGGGTAGCAGATCGCCGGCCGCAGATTGGCGTAAAGGCTGAGGTCCTTGCGCAGGCGCAGCAGTCCCGCCTCGGGGCGAACGTCATAGGGAACGCCGTCCCATTTCGGCCCGCCAACCGCGGCCAAAAAGATCGCGTCAGCCCCTTGCGCGAGCTCCATATCCGCGTCGCTGATCGCCTTCCCATGCTTGTCATAAGCGCCGCCGCCGACCAAGCCTTTCTGGACCTCGAAACTCGCGACGCCCTCGCTGTTGAAATGATCGATAATCTTCTCGAGTTCGGCCATAACCTCGGGGCCAATGCCGTCGCCAGGAAAGAGCAGGAGCTTGAAAGTCGCCATGTTCCGTCACGTTATGTCAGGGGGAAGCGGGTCGTGTGCTAGACGATTTTCCCTGGGCGCGAAAGCCTGGCTCGGGCCGCAACCCCGCTTTCGCGGGCAAGACAGGTGAGCGATTGGTGGCGACGCCATGACCACAGTGAGCAGCGCCGCCGCTGATGCCTTTATTCAGCGCCTGCCGAAGGACATTCGCTTCTATCTGGTTCACGGGCTCGACGAGGGTCTTACCCACGAGCGGGTGAGGGCCATCATTCGCAGCCGCATCGGCGACGATTCGGACCCGATGCGCCTTGTGCGCCTCGAGGGCGATGCGGTCGCGCGCGATCCAGGCGTCCTTGCCGATGAAGCCTATGCGATCTCGATGTTTGGCGGCGACCGGGCGATCTGGATCGACGCGCAGGGGCGCGATCTCCAGCCGGCGCTCGAGCCTTTGTTCACGAGGCCCCCGACGGATTGCACGATCGTCATCAAGGCGGGGCAACTCAAGAAGGGAACAGGCTTAAGGTCCGCGTTCGAAGGCTCGCCCGCGCGCGCCTCGATCGAGTGCTATTCGGATGATTCAAACACGCTCGAAGCCCTCATCAATGCGGAAGCCCGCGCCGCAGGGCTGGCCATTGCGCCAGACGCGCGCGCCGCGCTTGTCCATATGGTCGGCGCCGACCGCCGAACGACGCGCGGCGAGATCACGAAGCTTATGCTCTACGCGCAGGGTCAGTCCCAAATCACCGTGGAAGACGTGGAAGCGATCGTCGCGGACGCCGCCCCGTCCAACCTCGACGACGTCATCGACGAGGCGCTCCTTGGCGATCTCGCCGCGGTCGAGACGGCGGTCGCCCGGTTCTTTCACGACGGGGGCGATGCGGACTATCTGATGATCCGGCTGGTCGCCCGGCTGACGCTCCTGCACCGGCTCAGACTGGAAATGGACCAGGGCCGGCCGTTCGAAGCCGCGTGCCAGGCGCTGTTCGTCAGGCTGCCGATGTCGGCCCGGCGCGCGCTCGCCAAACAGGCCGAGCGTTGGACGACCGGGTCGATCGCCGAGCGCCTGCCCGCTGTCCGGCTGGCCAGCGCCCGCGTTCGGACCGAAACCCGGCTGGCCGAGGTTCTGGCCACTCGCGCGCTATGGGCGCTCGCCTCGCGGCAGCGGGGCGGGAGACGGTGAGGCCTCCCTGATGATAACACTGTTTATATCTGTGCTAAAGGCGCCAGCCGTCCATTTGGATTTTCTTGGCGCGTCGCCTATTCGTCGCGAAATCCCCGATTATCGACCGTTGGATTTCCTTGGATTTCCTTGGAATCTCTCGTCCGAAACGAGACTTATCAAAGGGTTACGAGGATAAAACCGGAAAAATATTTTCGCGGGCCTTTCCCCCCATTTGCGTCGTCGCGGCGTGACGGCGGATTCACTTCTGGCGCGCGTAGATACTGGATCGCTCATAGGTCCAGCTTAGCTCGCTTTCGGATTAGCGGCAATAAATTGTCGGCGCTTATAGCGATAGCTATTGTTCAGGCTGTTTTCGCTGCGGCTCCAAGTCCTGGCCGGATCGACCCGGCCATCCACGAGAACACTGCAGCCTCGTCATGAGCCTCTGAACGACGGAAGTCCTAGCAGCGGAGAGATTTGTGGCGGCGCCGCGTGGATGGCCGGCACAAGGCCGGCCAGGACGTCTTTACCGACATTCAACCGGTACCCGACGCTATAAGAGCCAAATTGTCGCTTATAGTACGCCAAGCCTTCGGTTGGTTCGGTCCCGCGCCGAGACGCCGGTCTTATCAAAGCGTTAACCCTGTCACCTTTCCCCAGCGCGCCGGCATGGAACCATTTTGCGCCGTCTGGGTTGCACGGCCGCGTTTCCGCTGGAGGAACCCATGGCCACAGCTCGTTCAGCGAATTCTAATCCCCGGTTTTACGGGCTGTCCGTCGACGATCATCAGCCGCTCAACCTTCTTCGACGCCTGGTGATCGAGATCGAAGATTCGATCGCCCAGTCTCGGGCCGTGATCCTCTCGACGCGCGATGCGATCGAGCTTCTCGAGCGGCTGGAAGGCCGTCAGTTGTCGAACTGACGCCTCTACTGCTGCTCGAGCTCCTCGCGCAGGATCTCCAGTCCCAGCCACTCGTCCTCGGCCACGGCGAGAGCGTCGCTGAGTTCCGCGTAAGCCTTGGTGGCGGACGCGAACGCGGCCGGTTCGCGCGCCGGAAAATCGGCGTCAGCGAGCTTGCGGTCAAGCGCCGCAAGATCGAGGCGAAGCTTCTGGATCCTTCCGGGCAGCGTTTCAAGAGCGCGTTTTTCGTTGAATTTCAGCTTGCGCTTCGGCGAGGCCCGGTCAACCGGCCTTTTGGCCGCCTTCTGGGCGATCTCCGCCGGCGCGCCGAGCGGACCGGCCAGCCCGTAGCCGCGCTGCGCCACCATGTCCGAATAACCGCCTGCATATTCGACCCAGCGCCCGTCCCCTTCGCCAACAACGACCGACGTCGCGACGCGATCGAGAAAATCGCGGTCGTGGCTGACGATCAGGATCGTCCCGGCATATTCGCCGAGCAGCTCCTGCAGGAGATCGAGCGTCTCGATGTCGAGATCGTTGGTGGGCTCGTCGAGAACCATGAGGTTTGACGGCTTCGCGAGGGCTCTCGCGAGCATGAGCCGCCCGCGCTCCCCGCCGGACAATTTGCCGATCGGCGTTCGGGCCTGCTCGGGCGGAAACAGGAAGTCGCGCATGTAGCCCATGACATGGCGCCGCTCGCCGTTGATCGTCACGTAGTCGCTGCCGCCGCCGGTGAGCGCATCCACGAGGGTTGTGGTCGGCTCGAGCGACGCGCGCTGCTGGTCGAGAGACGCCATCGTGACATTCGCGCCCAGCCGCACCACGCCCGAGTTCGGCGCAAGGGCGCCGGTTAGAATGTTGATGAGTGTCGTCTTTCCCGCGCCGTTGGCCCCGATGATTCCTATCCTGTCACGGCGCATGACCCGCATCGAAAAGTCGCGCACGATTTCGCGATCGCCGTAAGACTTGCTGATCTTTTCTGCGTCGATCACCAGCGCGCCCGACGCTTTGGCATCCTGCGCAACCATGGCTGCGACGCCGACCGAGCGCAGGGCTTCGCGCCGCTCACTTCTGAGATCGGCAAGCTCACCGACGCGCCGCATGTTGCGCTTGCGCCGCGCGGTCACGCCGTAGCGCATCCAATGCTCTTCGTTGACGATCTTGCGGTCGAGCTTGTGGCGCTCGAGCTCCTCCTCCTCGAGCTTCAGGTCGCGCCAGGCCTCGAACGCGCCGAAGCCCTGATCGAGGCGCCGCGTGCGGCCCCGATCGAGCCAAATCGTGGCGCGGGTCAAGTCGGCGAGCAGCCGCTTGTCGTGGCTGATGAGGGCCAGCGCCGAACGCATGTTGGCGAGATGCGCCTCCAGCCATTCGATGGCGACCAGGTCGAGATGATTGGTGGGCTCGTCGAGCAGCAGGATCTCCGGCTCCGGACTCAAGATCCTGACCAAGGCCGCGCGGCGCGCTTCGCCGCCGGAGAGACGGCTGGGATTGGCGTCCGGATCGACTCCGAGATCGGCCATCATCGTCCGCGCCGCATAGGGGTTGTCGAAATCGCTAAGCCCGGCGAGGATATAATCGAGGGTGGTGGCGAAGCCGGACATGTCCGGCTCCTGCGGCAGATAGGCGAGGCGCGCCGATGGCTGGACGAAGCGGCTTCCCCGGTCAGCATTGATCTGGCCCGCGGCGATGCGAAACAGGGTCGACTTGCCCGATCCGTTGCGCCCGACCACGGCGATCCGGTCGCCGGCGGAAATCGACAGCTCCGCCCCGTCCAAAAGCGGCGCGCCGCCAAGGGTCAGGCCAGTGTCTCGCAATTGTAGGAGGGGCGGCATATGAATTAAGTCCGGGCGCGGCGGGCGGTCACGCTTAACGGCAAGCGGGGGAAAGGAAAAGGGCTATGGCGACCCAGGCGACTTTAGCGGCACTGGCAAAACTGAACGGCTTGCGCGAGGGCGTGCTCGCGAGGGCGGCGAGAAAGGATTTCGCCGACGATCCCGAGCGGTTCAAGCAGTTCAGCGTCACCCTCGACGATCTTCTGTTCGATTACTCGAAGCAGCGCATCGACGGCCCCATTCTCAGCGCGCTCGTCGAGCTCGCCAAGGCCGCCAAGGTCGAGGCCAAACGCGAGGCGATGTTCGCCGGCGAGAAGATCAACACCACCGAGAAGCGCGCCGTTCTTCATACCGCCTTGCGCAATTTCTCAGGCAAGCCGGTTCTGGTCGACGACAAGGACGTGATGCCCGAGGTCATCGGCGTGCGGGAAAAAATGCTGAGCTTCGCCTCTGACGTGCGCGAGGGCCGCGTGCGCGGCGCGCTGGGTCAGCCGATGACCGACGTCATCAATATCGGCATTGGAGGGTCCGACCTCGGCCCCGCCATGGCCACGCGCGCATTGGCGCCCTTCGCGCCGCCGCAATTGCGCAGCCACTTCGTCTCCAACGTCGATGGCGCGGACATTGACGACACGTTGCGTGGACTCGATCCGTCGCGCACGCTGTTCATCGTCTCGTCTAAGACCTTCACCACCCAGGAGACGATGACCAACGCCGCGACCGCCCGCGCCTGGATCGCGCAGGGTGTGGGCGAGGCCGCGGTCGGCGACCATTTCGCCGCCGTCTCGACGCAACTCGACAAGGTGGCGCAATTCGGCATTCAGTCGACCCGTGTGTTCGGCTTCTGGGATTGGGTCGGCGGCCGCTACTCCGTCTGGTCCAGCATCGGGCTCCCGCTTGCGATCGCGATCGGGCCGGACCGCTTCAACGAATTTCTCCGCGGCGGTTATGAGATCGACGAGCACTTCCGCTCAGCGCCGATCGAGAAGAACATCCCGATCCTGATGGGCCTGCTCAGCGTCTGGAACCGCAATGTCCTCGGTCACGCGACGCATGGGGTGATCCCGTACGACCAGCGGCTCGGGCGCTTCCCCGCCTATCTCCAGCAATTGCAGATGGAGAGCAACGGCAAGCATGTCCAGCTCGATGGTTCGCCGACGAATACGGCGACCGGCCCGGTCGTGTGGGGCGAACCGGGCACGAACGGCCAGCACGCCTTCTTCCAGCTCATCCACCAGGGAACAGAGATCATTCCCCTTGACCTTCTCATTGCGGCGACGCCGACGAAAGCCGACGCGCACCATCACGATCTTCTGGTCGCCAATTGCTTCGCGCAGGGGCAGGCCTTGATGCGCGGCCGTACCCCGGCGGAAGCTGAGGCGCTCACCCGCAAGCAGGGCGCGAGCGAGGCTGACGCCATTCGCCTTGCGCCTCATAAGAGCTTCTCCGGCAGCCGTCCGACGAGCACGTTTCTCTACCGCCACCTCGACCCACGTATGCTCGGGCGGCTCATCGCGCTTTATGAGCACAAGGTGTTCACGGAAGGCGCGGTTTGGGACATCAACTCGTTCGACCAGTGGGGCGTTGAGCTGGGCAAGGAGCTGGCCTCGAGCCTCGCGCCGATTGTCTCAGACGCGGCCGCGGCCATCTCAGAGTTGGACGCGTCGACGGCTGGGCTCGTCACCCATCTGCGCGAGCTACGCGGCGAACCTGCGAGCGGCTGAGGCGCTCAGTTGCTCAAAACCGACTCGGTAACTTGCGAAGCCGATCTTCCAGAGCGCGGGGAGCCGGGGGCCAAGTCGGTGCCTCAGGAAGAGGCGGACCGTTTCGGCGCGGCGAGACGCTGCGTCGCCTTTGTGAGCCACCGCCGGGTCGAGCCGTCGACCCGCGGCGAGAGCACCTTGCGCACGCGAGCGTGGTAGCCGTCGAGCCAGGCGATCTCGTCGGCGTCGAGCAGCTTTGGCTCGACCAGGCTGAGGTCGATCGGCGCGAGGGTGAGCGTCTCGAACCCGAGCATCGGCCGCTCGCCGCCGGGGATTGACCGCTCCTCGACGACGAGCAGGTTCTCGATGCGGATTCCGAACGCGCCCGCCGCGTAATAGCCAGGCTCGTTGGATATGATCATGCCCACCGCAAGCGCGGTCGTTCCGGTCTTGGCGATGCGCTGGGGGCCTTCGTGCACCGAGAGATAGGACCCGATGCCATGTCCCGTGCCATGGTCGAAGTCGAGCCCGGCTCGCCAGAGCGCGGCCCGCGCCAGCGCGTCGATCTGGGCGCCGTTCGTCCCGGACGGAAAGACGGCGCGGGCGACGGCGATGTGACCCTTGAGCACACGCGTGAAGCGGTCGCGCATGAGCGCGCTGGGCCGCCCGACGGCGATCGTGCGGGTGATATCGGTCGTGCCGTCTTCGTATTGCGCGCCGCTGTCGATGAGGAAAATGCCGCGCCCGATTTTCCGGTTGGAGTCTTCGCTGACCCTATAGTGCGGAATGGCTGAGTTGGGGCCCGCGCCCGCGATGGTCGGGAACGAGAGATCCTTGAGCGCAGCGCTCGCCCGGCGAAACGTCTCCAGAGCTTTCACGGCGTCGATTTCGGTCAGGCGGCCGCGCGGCGCCTCACTGGCGAACCAGGCGAGGAAATTGACCACCGCCGCGCCGTCCCGTTCGTGCGCGGCGCGCGCGCCAGCGAGTTCGGCCGGGTTTTTCTTCGCCTTCATCAGCGTGATCGGATCCGGGCCGATCTCGGCCTTGCCGCCCGCCCGCTCGATTGCCTGCGTCAAGTAGGCCGGTACGGTCGCGGCGTCGAAGGCCACGCGCTCGCCGCGCCGGCCCAGATCCTCGACAAACGCCAGCAAAGCGTCGGGCTCGAGCACGTCCGCTTGGCCGCTGAGACTCTGGCGGCTCGCGGGCGACAGTTTTCTTCCGTCGAGAAACACGACCGGACGACCCTCGAGCGGCAGATAGGCCCAGCCGATCGGAAGCGGCGTGTATGAAACATCTGAGCCGCGGACATTGAACAGCCAGGCCAGATTGTGAGGATCGCTGATCAAGAGCCCGTGCGATGACCCCAGGGCCTGCCGCACGCGGGCGATTTTCTTCGGCGCGCCTTCGCCCGCGAATTGCAGCTTGTGCGGAATAATCGCGCCCAGCGGCGCGGGCGGCCGATCGGGCCAGATCGCATCGACCGGGTTCGAGTCGACAGGGACAAGACTGGCGCCGGCTTTCTCGCATGCGGCCGCATATCGCGCGACAGCCTCGGGCGTGTGCAATCGCGGGTCGTAGCCAAGCTTGTCGCCCTGTTTGAGCCGCCCCGCGATCCACTCGCCCGGCGCTTCCTCCGGGACGCGGCGGAATTCGAACACCGACCCGTCCGCCTCGCTCTTCACTTGCTCCGTGTATCGGCCGTCAACAAACAGCGCCGCCGAGTTCTTCAGGACCAATGCGAGCCCGGCCGAGCCGGCGAATCCGGTCAGCCATCTCAGCCGCTCGGCGCTGGCGGGCACGTATTCGTTCTGGTGTTCATCCGCGCGCGGAACGATGAACCCCGCAAGTCCCTGCTTTGCCAATTCGGCGCGCAATTGGCTGACGCGTGTGCGGCCATGCGAAGGATCGCCCAACGCGACGAAAGATTGAAAACGACTCTCAAGCACGCGTAGCGGTTTCCGGAATTGCAGCTTCGGCCTCGCTCGCGTCCTGCGCGGTGACGACACGGCCGATGAACGGCAATTCTCGATAGGAATGCGCGACGTCCATGCCGTATCCGACGACAAAAACGTCGGGGCAAGCGAAGCCGACGAAGTCGGCGCCAATTTCGACCACCCGCTTGCCGGGCTTCTCCAGCATCGTGCATACGAGAACGCGTCTGGCGCCGCGCGCGGCCAGAAGATCCTTGGCGAACGCCAGCGTCCGGCCCGATTCGAGGATATCGTCAACAAGCAGAACATCCCGGTCGCGCACCGAGGATTCGATGTCCCGAAGGATTTTCACCGTCCCGCTCGACACGGTTCCAGCCAGATAGCTCGACAGGTGAAAGAACTCGACCTGGGGCTCGAGCCCGACCCGATGCAGAGCGCGCAGCAGGTCGGCCGCGAACATGAAGGAGCCTTTGAGGATTGCGACGACAAGCAGGTCCTTCGGCTTCACTGCGGCAATTTCGCGCGCGAGCTCTTCCGTTCGTTCGGCGATCGTGCGCTCGTCGTAGAGGACCTTGACCTGTCTATCGCCGCTCATGAGGGAGTCTCTGTGAACCGTCCTCCTTTATCTCCCGGCTCGTCGAATTTTACCAGAACGTCGCGAACGCCGGCCGGGGGCGCCGCCAATCGGGCCCGAAATGGGACACGCTCGCGAGCATTGAGGCTGATCTTCGGCGCCTTCGCCGTCCAGACATAAATCTCGCCCCCATCCTCGCCACGGAGCGACAGGTGCAGATTCGGCACAGAGGTCTTGCCGTCACGCAAATTCTCAATCTCGCCCGTGATCAAGAGCTCGCCCGGACCTTCCGTTTGCTGCGCAACCGTCACGTGAAGTTTGGCGATCGACAGGCCGCGAAGGTTCACCGGCAGTCCCACGCCAGCATAAACGGCAGCCGTCGCCGGCGCGACCGAGACGATCGTCGCGCGGGCCGCGATCGCCGTCGTGCCCATGATCACCAAGCCGACAAGGAGAAAAGCCGGAGCCATGACTCCTTGAGCCCGCCAAGGCGACCGTCGAAAATTTTGATCGCAATCTAAGCCGAACTTGTGGTCTAGAGGCATCGCGGCGGACCTTGCTGTTCCGATGGAATGGCCGAGATGGTATTTGGGTCGAAACACGGTTAAAGGCGCGTAAACGGCCGAACCGCGCTGTTCCGGGGATCGCGTTGATACGGTTCGAAAACGTCGGTTTGCGCTACGGCATGGGACCGGAGGTGCTCGGCGATCTTAATTTTTCCGTGGAGCCGCAAAGCTTTCAGTTCCTCACCGGCCCGTCCGGCGCCGGCAAGACAACCCTCATGCGGCTGATGTTGCTTTCGCTGCGGCCGACGCGAGGAACGATCCGCGTCTTTGGTCAAGAGTTCGACGGCGCTGACCCAGAACGACTTGACGACGATGAGGCGGCGGATTGGCGCCGTCTTCCAGGATTTTCGACTCTTGGACCATCTCACGACTTATGAGAACGTGGCCCTGCCGTTGCGGGCGATGGGTCGCGAGGAATCCAGCTATCGGGCTGAAGTCACCGAGCTTTTGCGCTGGGTCGGTCTCGGCGACCGCATGAACGCGTCTCCGCCTGTGCTTTCGGGAGGCGAAAAGCAGAGGGCCGCAATCGCTCGCGCACTGATCGTGCGCCCGGAATTGTTGCTCGCGGACGAGCCGACCGGCAATGTCGATCCTGGCCTCGCGCGCCGTCTTCTGCGGCTGTTCGTCGAACTTCACCGGCTTGGCACGGCGGTCGTCATCGCGACCCACGATCTTCAGCTCATGGACCAGTTCGGCTTCGCCCGCCGGTTGGTCGTCGGCGACAACAAACTGACGATTTTTGACGGCTTGCCTTCATGAACGAACCGATCGTCGAGCCCCTTCTCGCCGTGGAGTCGGAATCGCCGTTCAAGACCAATGCGCCGCTCATACCGAGGGACTCCGTCGCCGGGCGCGCGCTGGTCGTCGTGATCGCGATCATGACCTTTCTCGCCTGCCTGACCGCTGGCGCGGCGCTGCTGGTCGCTGACGCTTCGCAAGCCTGGCGTTCGGATGTGTTGCGCGAGGCGACGATCCAGGTGAAGTCTCGAGCCGGCGATGATGTGGAAAGCCTCGTCGCCAAAGCCGTCGCCATCGCCACGAAATCGCCCGACGTCGAGTCGGTGCATGCGCTCTCCCGGGCCGAATCGGAGAAGCTTCTCGAGCCATGGCTCGGCGCCGGGCTCGACCTCAGTCAGCTGCCCGTCCCGCGGCTTATCGCTGTCCAACTTCGCGGCCAGCGCTCCGAAGACCTCGCGGCGTTGCGTTCAGCGCTCGCCTCAGACGTTCCGCAGGCCGATCTTGACGACCATCGGATGTGGGCGGCGCGCCTCGGCGCCATGGCCGACGGCGTCGTCATTCTCGCAGCCGCTCTTTTCGTGCTGATGATCGTGGCGATGGGCACGGCGATCGGATTCGCCACGCGCGGCGCAGTGGCGGCCAATCGAGAGGTCGTGGAAGTCCTTCATCTCGTCGGCGCGTCGAACGCCTTCATCGCCAAGGAGTTTCAGGCGCATTTTCGTCGTTTGGGGTTTCGCGGCGCGTTGATCGGCGGCCTGGCGGCGATCGCCTTCTTCGCCATCGCCTCGCTCCTATCCTTCTGGTGGGCGCATTCGCCCGGCGGCGAGGAAATCGCGGCCATGTTCGGCTCGTTCGCGCTCCGCTCCCTGGGCTATTTCGCCCTTGTCGTGGTCTGCGCCGCGGTTACCTTGCTGACCGGCCTTCTTTCGCGCGAGATCGTGATGCGCCATTTGCAATCGTTGCAATAGACGCGTGATCAACTCTCCTTAGCCCCGGCGACAACAATGCTCGCAACGCGATCGCTGCTCTTCAATGCGCTCTTCTATCTGAATCTGGTGGTTCTGATGATCGTCGGCCTGCCCACCATATTATTCGGCAGGCGCGCCATCTTTGCCCTCGCACGCCTGTGGGGCGCGATCTCTGTCTGGCTTCTGGACACGATCTGCGGGCTCAGGCTCGAATATCGTGGCGTCGAGAATATTCCGCCTGGCGCAGTCTTGATCGCCGTCAAGCATCAATCGTTTCTGGAAACCTTCGCGCTGCTCAAATACGCGCCTGACTTCGCCATCATCCTCAAGCGGCAACTTACCTATGTTCCGCTGTTCGGTCTCTACCTCATCCTCTCGCAGCAGATTGCGATTGACCGCGGGCGGGGCCGGCGGGCTCTCCAACAAATCGCCGGCGCCGCGAAGCCTGTGTTCGCCGCCGGACGACAGGTGTTCATTTACCCGGAGGGGACGCGGCGCCTGCCAAGCGCCCCGCCAATGTACAAGCACGGCGCAGGGGCGCTCTACGCAGCGGCGAACGTCCCCTGCCTCCCGGTCGCCGTCAACACCGGGCTCTTCTGGCGCCGACGCGGTTTCCTGCGCCGCCCGGGCGTCGCCGTCATCGAATACCTGCCCGTTATCGAGCCCGGTCTCGACCGCGTCACATTCACCAAACGCCTGCAGTCGACGATCGAGAACGCCTGCGACCGCCTGAATGCTGAGGCGGTGGCGAAGGACCCGTCGCTTACGGCGGTTGTTGCGGAAGGCGCGAATAGCGACAAGGAAACGCTACGTTCGCCTTGACGATAGTCTCTCTTTGTTCTATTAACGTTCTCGTAATAATCAGGGTCGGGGCGATGACGCTGGCATACGAGAATGAAGCGCTGGATCGGGCCTACGGAGTCGCGGAGGCGCCTGCAGTCGGTTGGACCGCCGGTATGAGCGATCGTCGGAATGACCGCAGCGGCTCATCGCTGGCTGCGCTCGACGGCATGCCGATCTCGTCCCGGTTTTGTTCGTGGGTCGGCCTCTCCGGCCAGCGCTACGTCTTCTCGGTCTATCCGGCCCCGGAGTGTCCGGCTTTTCGCGACGCCGTGCTGCTGGGCGTAGTCCGCGACATGACCGGGCAAAGGCGCGTGGTATCGGTGCGCGAGACGGGACCTTTCCCGGAACCGGTGGTCGAAAAGGCTCAACGCGATCTGGGGGCCTTTGGTCCGGGCCTTGAGTTCCACCTCCATTTGCTGGCCGCGTCGCCCGTCGAGCGGGAAGCGACCGTCGCCGATTTGGCGATCGCCCAGGCCTGAGCGCCGAGGGTCCCTCAGGCTCGAAGTCTGGCGCTCAGCCATTCGAGATCGCTGTCGCGCACACCGATCTCGCGGAGGTGATCGTAGGTTTCGAGGACATATTCCGTATTACGGCCGAACTGCCCTTGGCCGGCGCGCACATGTTCGAGCATCGCCTTGCGGTCGAGCCGTCCGGCATACTGGTCGTGCAGCCGGTCTGCGACGTAAGTGAGAGCAAGCACGCGCTCGCCGCCTTCGAGCGTCACAGGGGCGACCCGCTCAAGATAGACAGAGGTCACTTGTTCGCGTTCACGAAGGTAGCGGATCGTTGGCTCGCGCAACGCGGCGTCGACCTCGAAAGCCACCCCCCGGCAAGCGCCGCCTCGATCGAGGCCCAACACCAGTCCTGGCTGTTCCGGCGAGCCCCGATGGACATGGGAATAGACGCACAGGCTTCTGCGCCAGCCACGCAACAGCGCTTTGCATCGTCGCGCATAGGTGAACCCGGGCCGCCACATCAGCGACCCGTAGCCGAACACCCAGAGGTTTCCGGCCGGCTCGGCCCCGGCCGCGTCGGTCGACGTCACGGAACCGGCTCGTCCGTCTCCGCCGCCCGCCTGCCGAAATCCGGGGCTGCAGTTTCCTGACCCTGAGCGACGATCCCAAGCCTTATCGCCCGCGTCCGCGTGAACAACGCGAACAGCCCGTCGCCATCCTCGCGCCGGATCATTCTCTGCAGCGCGGTCAAGTCCTCGTTGAACCGGCCGAGCATCTCCAGCACGGCGTCCTTGTTGTGGAGAAAGACATCGCGCCACATGGTCGGATCGGAGGAGGCGATCCGGGTGAAATCGCGGAATCCGCCGGCCGAGAATTTGATAACCTCCGAGCGGGTGACCTCTTCGAGATCGGCTGCGGTGCCGACGATGTTATAGGCGATGAGATGCGGCACGTGGCTCGTGATCGCCAGCACGAGGTCGTGATGCGCAGCGCTCATGATTTCGACGTGAGACCCCAACGCCTGCCAGAACGTCCGTAAGGTTTCGACCGCCTCGTCGTCCGTCCCTTCGGGGGGCGTGAGGATGCACCAGCGGTTGACGAACAGGCTCGCGAATCCGGCATCCGGGCCGGAATACTCCGTCCCCGCGACCGGATGCGCCGGCACAAGGCGCGCGTGACTTGGCAGCGCAGGCGCCAGCGCCGCAATGACAGCGCCCTTCACCGAACCGACGTCCGAGACGATGGCGCCTTGCTTCAGCGCGGGCGCGATGGCGCGTCCGATCGCCTCGTTGGCGCCGACCGGCGCGCAGAGAATGACGCAATCGGCGTTGGCGACGGCGCGAGCCAGATCGTCAGTGACGAGGTCGCCAAGCCCCAAGGCCTTCGCGCGCTCCAGGACCGAAACGGACGAGTCGGCAAGAACGATCCGGCGGGCCGCGTGGCGATGACGCGCGGCGCGGGCGATCGACGAGCCGATCAGCCCTATTCCGACAATCGCTAATTCTTCGAAGAGCGGCTCGGCCAGGGGCGCGCCTAGCCGTTCAATCACCTTTGCCTCGCATGAACTTGGCGAGCGCTGCGACCACGCCTCTGTTGGCCTCCTCGCCGCCGACCGTCAGGCGCAAGGAATCCGGCAGGCCATAGGCCGCGACGGCGCGAAGAATGAAACCGCGCGCGCTCAGGAACGCATCTGCGTCCGCGGCGGTTCGGCCCGCTTCTTCCGGGAAGGTCAGCAAAAGAAAATTTCCGACGCTTGGCGTGACCCCGATGCCCAGCTTGGCGATCGCCTCGGCCAGCCAGGGAAGCCAGAGCGCATTGTGCGCGATCGCGCCCTCAATATGCGCCGCGTCCTCCACGCTTGCGACGCCCGCCGCCTGGGCGGCCCCATTCAGATTGAAGGGTCCGCGGACACGGTTCAACGCCTCGATAATGTGCCCTGATCCGTAGCCCCAGCCAATGCGCAGGCCGGCTAGCCCGTGGATCTTGGAGAAGGTCCGGGTCACGACAACGTTGTCCGCCGTCGAAGCCAATTCGAGGCCGGCCGCATAGTCGTTGCGGGTCACATATTCGGCGTAGGCCGCGTCGATCACCAGGAGCGTGTGCGGCGGAAGGCCCTCGTGCAGACGCCTCACTTCCGAAAACGGAACGTAGGTCCCGGTCGGATTGTTCGGGTTGGCGAGAAAGACGATTTTCGTCCGGGCGCTCACCTTTTCGAGGATCGCGTCCACGCTCGCCGTTCTGTCCGTCTCCTCCGCGACAACCGGGATCCCGCCGGCGGCGCGGATGCAGATCGGATAGGTCAGAAACCCGTATTGGCTATAGAGGCCTTCCTCGCCTGGGTGCAGAAAGACATGCGCGAGCAGCGCCAGGAGCTCGTCGGACCCGTTGCCGCAGATGATGCGAGACGGATCAAGACCATAGCGCCGGCCAATCGCCGCGCGCAGCGCGGTCGAAGCGCCGTCCGGATAGAGCTCGAGGCTCTCGGCCAAAGCCTTGACCGCTTCGATCGCCCGCGGCGAGGGACCGAGCGGAGACTCGTTGGACGAAAGCTTGTGAACCTTGTCGAGCCCCGCGACCCGGCTCTTGCCTGGCACATAGGGGTCGATTTCGAGGATCGCCGCCCTCGGCTGTGGGCGTACGGGAGTATTGGAGGTCATGTCGGGGTCCGATTAGCCTCAATTCGCGCTCTCGCGCAACGCCGAGGCGTCAATTCGATCCGCGTGCGCGCCGATCTCCGACGCGCGAACGTCCGCGGCGCCCGACCGACCGCAGAGCCTCGCTTGCCGCCTCCGGGGCGATACCGCCGGGGCGCGCGACGAGAAGGGAAAGGCCCATTCCAGTGGCTGCGGAGCCGATCGCTTCAGCGCCAATCCTTTGCAAGGCATGAGGGATATCGGGACGCCACCGGTCGAGTGTAACCGACTCGAGCACGACCTCGCGCGCCGTCCCATCGACCAATGGCTTCGAGATCACGAACACCGGCATGCCAGCAGGATGGTCGGCGCGCTCAACGAAGGGCAAGCGGGCGATGATCTTCGGCGCGTCCCGCGATGCAAGGTTCGTCCACCAGGCGCCGGCCCCAGGTCCGCCGTCAACGGCGAACATGCCCAGATCGCCGGCCGATTCCGCGACCGCCCGGATAACCACACCGGCGCCAAAATGCGGAACGCAGGGGGTTGTGAACCCGAAGTGAAAACGCGCCGAATCCCGCATCGCGGCGTCGCCGCCTGACACGTCAACATGGACGCTGTACGGCGCCTGGACGTAGGTGAAGGTGGAAATAATCACCCGCCAGATGCCCTCGACGGTGTCGAGCGGCAAAAGCCCCCGGTGCCGCTCGACAAGCGCCCGCATCATCGAGGCTTCCCGCGCGGGGCGAAATGCCGAACCACCGCCTTGACGGGTCTTGATCTCGATCAACTGGTCGATGACACGTCCCCTCTCCATGAGGAGCTCGTGCATCTGCAAATCGATTCGGTCGATCTCCACCCTCAGATCGGCGAGAGTCGGTTTCGATGATTGGGACACGAAACGCCCTCTCCTTTCGAGGGACTGACGGAGATCGGACTATCCGAGAGCTGATCGGCGGCGGCTCAGGTGTTCATCGACTCGAAGAAGCCCGCGTTGCTCTTCGTTTCGCGCAGCTTGCCGAGCAGGAACTCGATCGCATCCACCGTGCCCATCGGATTCAAGATGCGCCGCAGGACATACATCTTTTTCAGGATGTCCGGAGGCACAAGGAGTTCTTCCTTCCGGGTCCCCGACCGGGTGATATCCATTGACGGGAAGGTCCGCTTGTCGGCGACCTTGCGATCGAGGATGATTTCCGAATTGCCGGTTCCCTTGAACTCTTCGAAAATGACTTCGTCCATGCGCGAGCCGGTGTCGATCAACGCGGTTGCGATGATGGTCATAGACCCGCCCTCTTCGATATTCCGCGCCGCGCCGAAAAACCGTTTCGGCCGTTGGAGCGCATTGGCGTCGACGCCGCCGGTCAGAACCTTTCCGGACGAAGGCACGACCGTATTGTAAGCGCGGCCAAGCCGGGTGATCGAAATCGAGCAGGATGACGACATCGCGTCCGTGCTCGACCAGCCGCTTGGCTTTTTCGATCACCATCTCGGCAACCTGGACGTGCCGCACCGCGGGTTCGTCAAACGTTGAGGACACGACCTCGCCGTTCACCGAGCGCTGCATGTCCGTCACTTCCTCAGGCCGCTCGTCGATCAGAAGGACGATCAGATAGCATTCCGGATGATTGGCGGTGACCGACTGGGCGATGTTCTGCAGGAGCACCGTCTTTCCGGTGCGGGGCGGCGCGACAATGAGCGCGCGTTGCCCCTTGCCGATCGGCGCGACGATGTCGATGACGCGCGCCGAGAGATCCTTTCGGGTCGGATCCTCGACTTCGAGCTTCAGACGCTCGTTGGGATAGAGTGGCGTCAGGTTATCGAAATGGACCTTGTGCCGAGTCTTTTCCGGGTCCTCGAAGTTGATCGCGTTGCATTTGAGCAGCGCGAAATACCGTTCCCCCTCCTTCGGGCTGCGGATGACGCCCTCGACCGTGTCTCCGGTTCTGAGCCCAAGCCGCCTGATTTGCGACGGCGACACGTAAATATCGTCTGGGCCTGGAAGATAATTGGCGTCGGCCGATCGCAGGAAGGCAAATCCGTCCTGCAAAATCTCGACCACGCCCTCGCCGATGATCTGAACCTCGACGCTGGCGAGCTGCTTGAGGATCGCGAACATCAGCTCCTGCTTGCGCATGATCGACGCGTTTTCAACGTCGTTCTCTTCCGCAAACGCCAAGAGTTCGGTTGGCGATTTCTGCTTTAATTCCTTGAGTTTCATTTCCCGCATGGGCGGACCTTTACTCGGACTTCCGGTCCCTCGGACCTGCAAAGTCATTAGACATGATGGGTAATGGCGCTGACGATTCGAGGTAGGATTGGTCGCGTCAGGCCGCGCGGCGAAAGTTGGATCGGGCGATCCGGCGCCGCTAGGTGGAACCCGGGTTTATAAGCACGGGCGCCGGTTCATAGTCGCGTTCGCGGAATTATTCAACAGGCATTTTGTGACGCTAGGCGCCTTTCGCCCGAGGCGTCAAAATGGCTTCACCACCGCCAGCACCACAATCAAAACCATGAGGATGGTCGGAGCCTCGTTCAAAAACCGATAGAAACGGGCGGGCCGCTCGTTGCGATCCTCGGCAAACGTTCGGACGCAGCGGGCGAAATAACCGTGCAGACCGCCTAGGACTAGGACCAAAACGAATTTCGCCTGCCACCAGCCATCCTGCCAATCTCCGGTCAGATAGACGAGGATAAAGCCGGTCAAAAAGACGAGGATCATCGATGGATTGACGATGGCCTTGAGAAGCCGTCGTTCCATGACCTTGAAAGTTTCCGACGCCTCCGAACCCCTGGTCGCCTCGGCATGGTAGACGAACAGCCTCGGCAGATAGAGCATTCCGGCCATCCAGGCGATGACAGAGATGATGTGCAGAGCCTTAACCCAAAGCACCATTCGATATTCACCTCGCACTGCCGGTTGGCTCAGCCGTTCGAACGCCAAGCCCGCTACGGACTGCGTTCCCCGAGCGCAATCCCGGCAGGTTGAGCCTCTAAGAGATACAATTAAGATTCTGAACTGTTTCTTCTCTTTTGGGGGGCTGTTTGCGCAGATTCGATTTCATCCAGACAGGCGAACAGTCACACTTCCCGCAAGTCTGCGACCCTGCCGCAGCGGAACCCCCAGTGGTTAAGATTTCGTTAACAAAGCCAGCCGTCTCTAAACACCGTGTGCGTGGTGTTCTAATTATCCCCGCAATTCCTATCAGTCTTCGCAGCGGGGTTAAACTTCTCCTGAGCGCCGCAGCTGTGGGTCGTGAAACGAACCTAGCCGGGCGGCGGCTCGCGTCCGGGGTCGAGCCTTCCAATTCTACACGCCTGTCCACAAGCCATCCCGCTGGTTATAACCGTTTGCACTTCACCTTTGGGGGCCGCGTTGGGCCGCAGCTATTTCCACCTTCATCTGGTTTCGGACTCGACCGGCGAAACGCTGATCGCGGCCTCGCGGGCCGCAGCCGCCCAATATCAGGGGGTGGCTTCGATCGAGCATGTCTATCCGCTGGTGCGCACCGCAGCCCAGCTCGACCGCGTGATCGCCGAGATCGAGAACGCGCCGGGAATTGTTCTCTTTACGCTGGTCGATTCCAACCTTTCCAACCGGCTTCAGGCAGGGTGCGAGGCCTCCGGCTCGCCGTGCCTGTCTGTCCTCGAGCCGATCTTGACGTTGTTCAAGTCCTATCTCGGACAAAACTATACGCCGCGAGCCGGCGCGCAACACATGCTCAACGCCGACTATTTCAAGAGGATCGATGCGCTCAATTTCAGCATGATCAATGACGACGGGCAGTCGCCCGAAAATCTGGAACATGCCGATATCGTCTTACTCGGCGTGAGCCGCACATCGAAGACCCCGACCAGCATTTATCTCGCCAATCGTGGGTACAAGACCGCCAACGTTCCCATCGTTCCACGCCTGCCATTGCCGAAAGCAATCGACTATCTCCGCCGCCCACTGGTTGTCGGGCTGGTTGCTTCGGCTGACCGGATTGTGCAAATCCGGCAGAATCGGCTCCTGTCGCTCAACGCGGACTCGCAGACCGATTATGTCGACCGCATCGCGGTCGCCGAGGAGATCGCAGCTTCGCGCCGTTTGTTCGCGGAGCGAGGCTGGCCCGCCATCGATGTGACGCGCCGTTCGATCGAAGAGACGGCGGCGGCAGTGCTCGATCTCTATCGTGAGCATCGCCTCCAATTCATCGCCAACGGGTGACGGTGATGCAGACGACCGCCTGGCCGCCGCTGTGGCGCGGCGCCGGACCTCTGATCTTGGCATCCACAAGCGAAAGCCGCCGCGCTCTGTTTTCGGCGGCGGGACTGGAAGCGGAGTTCGTCGCGCCGAAGGTCGACGAGCGCGGCCTCGAAGATCGCTATCTTGCCGGCGATGGGTCGCTTGAAGATTTGCCGGTCAAGCTGGCCGAAGCCAAGGCGCTTGCGGTCAGCACGATGCGTCCGGACGCTTACTGCATCGGCGCCGATCAGACGCTGACCCTCGAAGGCGCGATCTTCCACAAGTCCCGGGATTTGGCGGAAGGCGCGCAAACGCTGGCGGCGTTGTCGGGGAAGACGCATCGCCTGACCTCGGCCTTCTGCGTCGCCCGCGCGGGGAAGGCGCTGGTCGTCCACAGGGATCATGCGGACCTGCGAATGCGGGCACTCGATCCGGATGAGATTTCGCGTTATCTCCAACGCGCCGGCCCCGGCGTGCTGTCGTCGGTCGGCGTGTATCAGGGCGAGGGTCTCGGAATTCATCTCTTTGAGCATATCGAAGGCGATCATTCTGTTGTCCTCGGACTGCCGATGCTGGGCCTCCTTGCTTGGTTGCGCCGAGAGAATTTGATCTCGCTATGATCGAAACGAGCGCGCCGCGCGCGGGCGTCGTCGGCTGGCCGATTGAGCACTCACGCTCGCCAACAATCCATCGTTACTGGCTGAACGAACTGGGCATTCCCGGCGCTTATGACAAGTATGCCGTCCGACCGGAAGACTTTCGCCAGTTCGCCGACAAAATCGGCAGGTACGGCTTTCTTGGCGCCAACGTCACCGCGCCTCACAAGGAAGCCGCTTTTGGGGCTTGCGATCGCCGGACAGATGTCGCCGAGGCTCTCGGAGCGGTCAACACGTTATGGCGAGAAGAAGGACTTCTGTGGGGCGACAATACCGACGTCGCCGGATTTCTGGCCAACCTGGACGAGGCGACGCCCGGCTGGGATGAGCGGAAGGGGGTGGCCGTCGTCATCGGCGCCGGCGGTGCGGCCCGCGGGATCATCTACGCTCTGGTCTCGCGCGGCTTCGAGCGCATTGCAGTCTTCAACCGAACGCAGTCGAGAGCGGAAACGCTGGCCCGGCATTTCGGCGGTTCGACAGTCGCAATAGCCTGGGATGATCTGGCGACGGAATTGCCCAACACGGATTTGCTCGTCAACGCGAGCTCGCTCGGGATGGTCGGACAGCCCCCGCTCACTTTGGATGTCAGCGCCCTGCCGGGGCGGGCGGTGGTCGCCGACGCGGTCTATGTTCCCTTGCGCACGCCGCTCATCGAAGCCGCGGGAGCGCGTGGACTGCGCGCCGCCGAGGGACTGGGAATGCTGCTCCACCAGGCTGCGCCCGCTTTCGCGCGCTGGTTCGGCGCGCGCCCGGTTGTGACGCCGGCGCTTCGCGCTTTGGTCGAGGCTGAAGTCACCGCCAGCTATAAGGCCGTGCGGTGATCGTCATTGGCCTGACCGGCTCGATCGCGATGGGGAAATCGACCGTCGCCAGCATGTTCGCCAAGCTTGGCGTCCCTGTATTCGATTCTGACGAGGCCGTCCGCGCCCTCTACGCCGGGGACGGGGCGAAAGCGATCGAGGCGGCGTTTCCAGGCGTCATGGTGTCAGGCCAAGTTGATCGCGAGCGACTGGGCTCGCAAGTGCTCGGTGACGCAGAGGCATTGAAGCGCCTTGAAGGGCTCGTGCATCCGGCGGTGGCTCAAGCGCGCGCTCGCTTCGTTGAGAGGGCCGCGTCCGCGGGCCGTCGCCTCGTTATTGTTGATGTGCCGTTGTTGTTCGAGACGGGCGGGGAAGCCCAGGTTGACCTCGTGATCGTGGTCAGCGCGCCGGCCTCTGTCCAGCGCGCGCGCGCGTTGGCGCGCACGGGCATGACCGACGCCAAACTCGAGGCCATTCTTTCCCGCCAAACATCGGATGCCGATAAAAGGCGCCGGGCTCACTTCATCATCGAGACAGGCGGAACGCTCGAGAGGACGCGCGCCATCGTTGCCCAATTCATGCGCTCGACAGCGGCGCTGGCCGGAGGTCGAACCGGCCATGCGTGAAATCGTGCTCGACACGGAAACGACAGGACTCGATCCAGCAGACGGACATCGGGTGCTGGAGATTGGCGCAGTGGAGATCGTGCACCAAAGCCTGACGGGCAAGGTCTTTCACACGCTCATCAATCCGGAGCGCGACGTCCCGCAGGACGCCGTGCGCGTCCACGGACATAGCTCGGCCGCTCTCATGGACAAGCCGGTCTTCGCCGAGCATCGTCGACGATTTTCTCGCGTTCATCGGCGACTCGAAGCTCGTCATCCACAATGCCGAGTTTGACGTGCGCTTCATGAATGCGGAGCTGACGAGGCTCGGGCGGCCCACGATCACTATGGATCGCGTGGTCGACACGCTGGCGCTCGCGCGCAAGAAACACCCGGGCGCCCCGGCCAGCCTCGACGCCCTTTGCGATCGCTACCGCATCGACCGCACGCGGCGAATTCGCCACGGCGCGCTCCTGGACGCAGAGATCCTGGTCGAGGTCTATTGCGAGCTATCGGGAGGGCGTCAGCGGTCGCTCCTGTTGGGCGACGCGCTGGGAGAAGCCGGCGTGCAAATCGTCGTGGCCGCCCCCTACTCAAGTCCGCGGCCTCTGAGGGTCCCTCTGATCGAGGACGCCGAAGAGAAAGACCACACTCGCTATATTGAAGGCCTCGGCCGCGAAGCGGTCTGGTTTCGTTATCTGCCTCAGCCGGCGTGACTTCGTTGACGCGAAAGATCAGGCGGTCTGTTGCTGCAATTGGCCGCCGGCCGCCGCCAGTCGCTGCAGATAAAGCGCCTGAAAGTCGATCGGGTCGATAAAGAGCGGCGGATAGGAGCCGCCACGCACCGCGTCCGCAACGATTTGCCGCGCGAACGGGAACAGGATTCGCGGGCCCTCGATCATGACCACCGGCTGAATCTGCTCGGCGGGAAAGTTCTCCACCCGGAATACGCCCGCGTAGTTGAGCTCGAACTTGAACATCGTGTCGGCGCCCTGGCCGGCGCCGCCTTCGAGCATAAGGCTGACCTCGTAGTCGGTCGCGGCGAGCTGCCGCGCGTTGACGTTGATCTGTATCGAGATGTTCGGCTGCGTTTGCTGCGGGCCCAAGGTGCGGGGAGCATTGGGATTTTCGAAGGAAAAATCCTTCGTATATTGGGCGAGAACCGAAAATTTCGGACCGGCCGGCGGCGTTTCAGCGCCATTGCCGTTCTGTTCAGCCATCGTCAAAAGCTCCTCAAACACAACACCAAACGCCCTTTTGCGAGCGTTCAGGCGACCCAAACCCGGGCCGGGTCGCCTAGCATGGCGCTGCTATCCAAACAAGCGCGCACGGGGCCAATCATCGCGGAGCGGTAACGCGACTGAATAGCGCCTGGTTGGCATAGCCGTCGGGCGGCAGGCCGTTGCGTTCCTGGTAGAGGGAGACGGCGGAACGGAGCGTATCGCCGATTTTTCCGTCGATCTTGCCGACGTCGTAGCCCATTGCTTGCAGTTTCGTTTGCAGTTTCTGAATTTGCGGCGTCGTCAAGGGGTGATCGCGGGTTGGCCATTGCACGGCGAGACCCGGGCGGCCCGACACGGCGTCGCCTAGCAAACCGACGGAAAGCGCATAGGCCGTTGAATTGTTGTAGGTCTTGATGGCGTCGAAGTTGGTTGTGACGAGAAACACGGGCCCATTGAGACCAGCGAGGATCAATAGCCGTCCATCGCCCGATGCCGGCAACGGCGAACCGTCGGCCTTGGCCACGCCACGGGCCGCAAAGGACGAGAACGGGGCCGGCGATGAGGAATTAACGCCGTTCAATGCGAATTTGGCCGGCAAACGAACCTCGAAGCCCCAGGGCAGGTCTTTGCTCCAGCCATGTTTGGCCAGATAATTCGCGGTTGAGCCGATCGCGTCAGCTTCACTCGTCCAGATGTCGCGTCGGTCATGCCGTTGAAACGCCACCGCATAGCTTAAATAGCTCGACGGCATGAACTGTGTCTGTCCCATCGCGCCTGCCCACGAGCCGCGCATGAGCGAAGGCGCAATGTCGCCCTCTTCGAGGATGACCAGCGCCGAAAGCAGCTCGTCACGGAAATAGTCGCCCTGAAAGTGAATGTAGGCGAGGCTGGCGAGCGAGCGAACGATGCTGCTCGAGCCGGCAAAACCGCCGAAATCAGTCTCCAGTCCCCAGACGCCCAGGATCACCGAATCGTCGACGCCGTAAAGATCCCTTGCGCGCGCAAGCCAGAGGGCTTCGGAGCGCGCCTTGTCGCGGCCCCGCTGAATGCGGTCCGCCGATACGGCGCTCGCGACGTAGTCCCAAATGGGACGCACGAACTCCGGCTGAGATCCCGCGCTCGCCACGACCGTGGGATCGAAGGTGACGCCGGCGAATGCGCTGTCGAACGTTGCCCGGGAGACGCCGCGGGCTTCAGCCGGCCGCCAAAGGGTTTCGATAAATCCACGGAACGCAGCCTGTGGTGAGCCGATCGTTTTGTTAGGGGTCGCGGCGACGGCCGAAAACGCGGCGCCTGACAGTCCCAGCGTGACAACGAAGGCGTGCGCCAGGATCGAGGCGGCGGCGCGAAACGAACTGCATGGTCGGCGGATTGTGGCCATCGGCTTGAGCCGCACGGGAGAAGTCTAAAGGCTGCGCCAAAATGCGTAAAAAGCAACCACGGCGCTAAAAGGCAGACGGAATATCAAACGTCAATTGTTGATTTCGCTCGGGCGGGGCATGGAGACGATGTTGTAGCCCGCATCGACGAAGTGAACCTCGCCCGTCACCCCTTCCGACAGGCCGGAGAGCAGATAGATGGCCGTCCCGCCGATATTTTCGATGGTGACAGTGCGTCGGAGCGGCGAATGGTCGCGCTGAAAGTTGAACATGAAGCGTGCGTCGGCGATTCCGGCGCCGGCCAAAGTCCGGACGGGTCCGGCGGAGATCGCGTTGATGCGAATGTTGTCGGGGCCATAGTCCGCGGCCAGGTAGCGCACGCTTGCCTCGAGCGCAGCCTTGGCGACGCCCATGACATTGTAGTTGGGCACGACGCGCGTCGAACCGCCAAAGGTGAGGGTCAGCATCGCCCCGCCCGAAGGCATGAGCGTAGCGGCGCGTTTTGCGACCTCCGTGAACGAAAACGCTGAAATGACCATCGTCCGGGTGAAGTTCTCTCGGGTCGTTTCGGCGTATCGGCCTCTCAGCTCATTGCGGTCGGAGAAGCCTATGCAATGGACCAGGAAGTCGAGCGTGTTCCAGGCCGTCGTGAGCTCGGAGAACATGGCGTCGACGGAACTCAGGTCCTCGACGTCGCAGCGGTAAACGTGGTCCGCCTGCGCCGAGCTCTCCGGCCAAGGGCGCGACCCGTTTGCCGAGCGCGTCGTTCTGGTAGGTGAAAGCGAGCTCCGCGCCTTCGTCGGCCAAGGCCTTGGCGATGCCCCAGGCGATCGAGTGGTCATTCGCGACGCCCATGATCAGGCCGCGTTTGCCGCTCATCAAGCCAGATCTCATGGGGCGCGCTCGTGACCGGTTTTTCTGGGAGTTCGTGGGCGATGGCAGGGGTGTTCAGGCGTCGACGTGCTTGAACACGAGCGTTGCGTTCGTCCCGCCAAAACCGAACGAGTTCGAAAGCGCCGCCCTCAATTTTACGTTGTCCCGGCGGGCGCGCACGATCGGCATGTCCGCGAACGCAGGGTCGATCTCATCGATATGCGCGCTCTCACAAATGAAGCCGTTCTGCATCATCAGCAAAGAATAGATCGCCTCGTGCGCGCCGGTCGCGCCCTGGGAATGTCCGGTCAGGGACTTGGTCGCCGAGATCGGCGGACATTTGTCGCCTGAGCCAAAGACCTCGCGCAAAGCCTCGATCTCCTTGAGATCGCCAATCGGGGTCGAAGTCGCATGGGGATTGATGTAGTCGATCGGAACCTTCACCCCGTTGAGGGCCTGGCGCATGCACCGGGCCGCGCCCTCGCCGGAAGGCGCAACCATGTCGTGCCCGTCCGAGGTCGCGCCATAACCGATGATTTCGCCGTAAATCCTCGCGCTTCGCGCCTTGGCCCGCTCGTATTCCTCGAGCACCAGCACGCCGGCGCCGGCCGAGATGACAAAGCCGTCCCGATTTTTGTCGTAGGCGCGGGATGCGCGCGCCGGCGTGTCGTTGTAGGCGGACGAGAGCGCGCCCATCGCATCGAACATCACCGACAACGTCCAATCGAGTTCTTCGCATCCTCCGCCAAACATCACATCCTGCCGACCGCCCAGGATTTGCTCGTAAGCCGCGCCGATGCAGTGATTGGATGTGGCGCATGCCGAGGAGATGGAATAGCTGACGCCCTTGATCTTGAACCAGGTCGACAGGGTCGCCGACGCTGTCGAGGACATGGATTTCGGCACCGCGAACGGGCCGACGCGCTTGGGGCCCTTGGTGCGGGCGGTGTCTGCAGCCTCGACGATGGCGCGTGTCGAGGGACCGCCCGAACCCATGATGAGGCCGGTCCGCTCATTGGAGACCTCATCGGGCGCAAGACCGCTGTCCACGATCGCCTGATCCATCGCGACATGGTTCCAGGCCGTTCCGCCGCCGTGGAACCGCATCGCCCTGCGATCGATCATCTCTTCGGCGCGAACCGTTGGCGCGCCATGGACGTGCGAGCGAAAGCCAAGCTCGGCAAGTCGATCCGCGTGCGTGATTCCCGACCTGCCGGCGTGGAGGCTGGCGGTCACTTCCTGCGTGTTGCTTCCGATTGAGGAAACGATGCCCATGCCGGTGACAACGACACGCCTCATTCTCTTGTCTCCACCGCCGATCAGCCAGGATCCGAGAGGTTAAGTCGGAACTGCTGGCGCAGGGCTGAACAAGCCGACGCGGAGGTCCTTGACCTCATAAATTCGTTTGCCATCGCCCTCGAGCCACCCGTCAGAAACGCCGAGGACCAGCTTGCCCTTGAAGACACGCTTCATGTCCACGCCATAGACGACCTTCTTCACCGTCGGCAGCACCTGGTCGGCGAACTTCACCTCGCCGACGCCAAGCGCGCGACCCCGTCCGGGCAGACCAAGCCAACCGAGGAAGAACCCGGTCAATTGCCAAAGAGCGTCAAGGCCGAGACAGCCCGGCATCACCGGATCATTCTTGAAATGGCAGCCGAAAAACCAGAGGTCCGGCTTGACGTCGAGCTCCGCCCGAACGCCGCCCTTGCCGTTGGCCCCTCCAGTTTCGGAAATCGCGCTGATCCGATCGAACATCAGCATCGGCGGCAAAGGCAGTTGGGCGTTGCCCGGCCCGAACATGTCGCCGCGACCGCAGGTGATGAGATCCAGATAATCGAAACTGGTACGCCGTTCGGCCATGCGCGCGGTCTGTCCCTGGGACCGCGCGCCAGCGCGGAGCCTCAAACCGGCGTGGTAACACACACGCCCTCTTATCGAAAGCGCTCCCCGTTGTGCTTAGGTTAACGTCCCGGCGGCGCCTGGCGTCTTGTCGCCTGGGATGAGGCCGGACCGCGTAAAACAAACACGACCGGCCGTGGGGCAACCGCCGCGATGGGCGCCCTCAATAGCGAGGAAAATCGGCGGAGGCGATAAGACCAGTGCTGGTCGTGACAACCCATCCGGCGCCACCGAGCTCAATACGCTCGACCCGCCCCGCGCCGGGGAGAAAGTCGCCCTGACGGACTTCCCGCTCGCCGTAACGCCCGCCGACCAGCGCAACGTCGTCACGAGCGTCCAGCACCACAAACCCGCGCAAAAGAGGCTTTGACCGTTCGATCGAACTCGTCTTGTCCATCGAAACATTGTCGAACTTCGGACGAGCGAGAGGCGGTTTCGCCTGCGCGACAGGCGAAGGCGCTGGGAGCGGCGCAGCAATCTTCTGCTCGAGCTTATCGATGCGAGTCGAAAGGCCGGTCGTCAAAGCATTCGTTTCGTGATCGATGCGTTCGGTGAGTTTTTCGACCTTGACGCTCGCTTCATGGTCCAGCTTGTCGACGCGTTGGGAGAGTTGCGCCAAAGCCCCGCTAACGTCTCGCGTCGAAGCCAGGTTTGACCTGATCTCGCCGACCGACTGCCGCAAATCGGTCAAGCCAGCATTCGACATCGTGCTGTCGATTGCGTCGAGGCGGACCTTCAGCGACTTGATGGTGTGAACCAGAGACTCGTTTTCGCTCGCCTGTTCCGCGAGCGCCTTGGCCTGCTGCCGGTCCTCCAGAAACAACGCCCCCGCGACGGCGACAACGACCGCAAGCGCCGCCGCGGCGGCGAAATGGAATCGGGAAAGGGGAAGCCTGTGCGCGGTCGCGGGTCGCGGCTCAGCCGCCGGTTTGGCTTCCGCACGATCTTCCACGACAATGAGGTCGCGCGACGAACTGGACGGCGGCAGCGCGTTGCTGGCGCTTGAATTCCCGAATTCATTCATCGATCAACATCCGCGGCTAACGAAGCGTTTATTCCATTATCGACCAATGGGATTAAGGAATTGTTGACCGTTGCGGCGGCTTGCTCCGTCTCATGATCTGGGTGCGCACCAAGACGTAAGGGCAAGCCCGCCTCTTGAGGCGGCGGAACGGCCGCGTCCCGTTGATCAGCCGTTTGCGCTGGGGCGGGCGGAATTAACGAGCGCACAATAGGGCTGGCAAAGCAGCCCCAGCTTCAGCCCGCCGCGTCCTTCCGGATGCGATCGACCATAGAGCGCACGCCATTTGACCGCTGGGGCGTCAGGTGTTGCTCCAGACCCAGTTCGCGAAAGGCGGCGTTCGCATCCACGGCGAGGATCTGCTCGGGCGTGCGGTCGGAAAAGAGCGCGATCGTAATGGCGATCAGGCCCCGCACAAGATGAGAGTCGCTGTCGCCGCGGTAATGTAAGACGCTTCCGCCTTCCGCGTTCGTCCTCGGCTCGCGTTCCAGCCACACCTGGCTCACGCAGCCCCGAACTTTGTTGACGTCGTTGTGAGCCTCCGCGCTCAACGGCTCGAGCGAATGACCCAATTCAAGGACATAACGATATCGATCCTCCCAATCGTCGAGGGAGGCAAAATCTTCGCGTATGCTGTCAATTGTCGACAAGGGATGCGCCAGACTCGTTGGGTCGTCCTTAACTCTTATATGGGCTCAGGTCGGCCGTGGACCAGCGCCCGCTGGAAATCATACCTCATGGAGGTTCAGGAAGACGCTCGTAATGAAGGATAAACCATAATCCCAAGGTCGTCGGACGGCGGTGCACTTAGGGAAGCGGATGAGTTTAGACTTAAGATTGGTTTAATCAGCGGATGTGATTTTAAGGAAACGCGCGACGATTCTGAGCGCTTGCAAGGGATGCGTCGGCACTCTTTGCTCTGCCGAACCGAACTATGTCGGCAAATCGTTGCGCCGCCGTCCACCTAAACGACCGGACTCTTCCGGTCGCTATTTCATCTCCGCTCTTTCGAGCCCGAGACGGATTCGGGCGGAGCCGCCGCGGTCTCAGGAGAACACACGTGGATCTAGCGCTTGCACGCATGAAGAACAATCTGGGGCAGCTCCGGGGGCCGGTGCAGCGGTCAGCTCATGAAGCGCTGACACGAGGAATAGCCGGTCGGGTGAAGCTCGCGCACCTGCGCTATTACTTCGGAGCGGCGCTGTTCGCGGCCCTTGTCGGCATTGGCGTCAACGCGCTTCTTTTGCAGCGCGAGCGGCATCCCGCCCCGCTATTTGGCTATACAACGCCTAAGCTTCCTTCCGCCACGCCCGCGCCAGCCCCGCCGCCTCCTCAGAAGCCCACCAGCACGGAGGACAACGCCCCGCCCGTGCAGTCCTCCGCCACGCTTCCGCCGGCGCGCCCGACTGAGAGCGCGGGGAGTTCGTCCTCGGCGTCCGATCCGATCGCCGAACTGTTGGCGGGAGAATCGCACGGCGACACCCCTCGCCTGACGCTAGCCGCCCAAACCGCCCTGGCCAAACTAGGCTACCCGGTCAAGCCAGACGGGAAGGAGGGATCCGCGACGGAGCAGGCGCTGCGAGAGTTTGAGCGTGCGCACGGCCTGCCTCCCGCGACCGAAATAACCGAGCGACTTGTCAAGCAGCTAACCGCCGCCGCTCGCGCAGGGGGACACTAAGCTCGGTGCGCTTGCGCTCCGACATTTGGGTCGCGGCCTATTTGCGTCGGTGCGGAGTGGAAGGAGTGAGCGCCGTCTTGCGTCGGCGGGGCGCGGCGGAGGCCGGCGCTATTTTCGTCAAAGTCGATCACCTCGATGGAAGCGCGACCCTTTATGGGCCTGCGCCGCAGTCCCTCGCGGCTGACGCGCCACGCGGCGTCGACAGGATGTTCGCCCGGACACATGCGGGGCCGTTGATCAATTCGGACGAAGCCGAGGCGCGGCTCAAACGAGAGATCGCCTTTGACCCCGACCTCTGGATTGTCGAAGTCGAGAACGGCGTGGACGGAGCTTGGCTCGATCTCTCGCCTTGAGCCGAGCCGATCCCCATTGTTTCGGGAAATAACGAGGCGGCTTGTTCAGGTAAGGCGAAGATTCGGTTCTAAATTGAGTTAAGGATTACTTCAAATCCATATCCGGTGCGCGATGGTTCAACCTTATTCACCACTTAACCAACTCCTTCAAACTCGACGG
Organism: uncultured Alphaproteobacteria bacterium; assembly: GCA_963717215.1. Classification (GTDB taxonomy): domain Bacteria; phylum Pseudomonadota; class Alphaproteobacteria; order Rhizobiales; family Beijerinckiaceae; genus Roseiarcus. The sequence goes on along the minus strand of CAVQVS010000011.1, from coordinate 35,906 downwards.
CCCCCTTCGCCACAGCCGCTCAAATTAACCGGGTCGAAATCGGGGGGTCCTATTTCTGGCTCGGTCGGCGGCGCGGAGACCCGGGCGTGTTGCCGGGCGGTCTTTGGAGGAGAAGCAAAAAAATGTTTCATTCGATAAAGAAGTTCGTCGCCGACGACTCAGGCGTCACGGCGATCGAGTATGCGCTGATCGCCTCGCTGATCGCCGTCTTCATCATTACCGCAGTCCAATCGGTTGGCACCAAGGTCAGCACGGTGTTCAATGAAATCGGCACGACCCTCAAGTAAAGTGGTCGCCTCGAGGTCTTCGCGCTGGCGTCCGCCTTGCCAGCGCGGAGGATCGCCCGGGCTTGACCAGGTCCTGGACGAGCAAGGCGCAGACCGATTTTTCCCTGTTTGATGCGACCGAACGAACGACGATGACTGCGAACCTCATTCATCTTTCGATTTTCGCCTTCTTTCCCACGCTCATGGCGCTCTCGGCGTCCATGGATCTCCTGACCTTTACGATCCCCAACCGGATCTGCGTCGCGCTTGCGCTCGGATATGTGATCTTTGCAGCGCTGCTTGGCGTTCCGGCCGTCGATATTCTCCTAAATATGTCGTGCGGCCTGGCGATTCTCCTGATCACGTTCGCCATGTTTTCTTTCGGTTTGCTCGGCGGGGGGGACGCGAAGCTGGCGGCCGCAACCGCGGCCTGGCTCGGTTGGGCGGCAATCCTCGACTATGGCCTCGCTGCCGCCCTTTTCGGCGGAATCCTTACGCTCATCATTCTTGGCCTTCGCACGGTTCCCCTTCCGGCTCCGCTCGCCCGCGTCGCCTGGCTTGCGCGCCTGCATAGCGCCAGCGCCGGCGTCCCCTATGGAATCGCATTGGCGGCAGCAGGCCTCATGCAATTCCCGAACTCATCCATTTGGGCTGCGGTCGCCTAGGCCGCGATCGACCCCTGGACTGTCTGGGGGCCGGCAAGCCGAAATCGCAGGCCTCGACCCCCGCGGGAGAGGCGGGCGCGTGTTGTTGGCGACAAGCGTTCGCTTTCGGTCATTTCTTGATAGGTGGGCAATATTCGTCTCGACGAAACGATGAGCCATCAATCAAAGATTCAGCCCTCAGTTGCGCGAGCCTGATTGACTTATTTTCAGCTACTCTTGCAGTCAATACTTCGTTAGCTGAAGTTATTATATCTCACTCTTGGGAATTGCAGGCTAGAGGCGGGATTAAACGAGAGGATTTTCCTTCCAGCGTCCGGCCTCCTAACGCCTGACATACAAGTCGATACTTTAAATTAACCGTACCTTGACGATTACGATGTCTAAATCCTCTCGCCAGCGAGTCAGTGCGAAGGGCATCATTTATGAATTGACGGTTGATCATCGTGGGGGCCATCGCAGTTCTGGCGTTCGGCGCCACGTATATGGTCTTGCGAGGCGCTGGCAATTCCGCGCCGAGCCCGTCTGCAGAAGCGCCGAAGGTCGATGTCGAGCAAGTGCTCGTCGCTGCCCAGGATCTGCCGATGGGCACGGTCGTCAACGAGGGCGCCACGGCTTGGCATCCGTGGCCAAAAGCCGACATCTCCGAACTCATGATCACCAAGTCGGGGAAGCCTGACGCGCTCAAGGACATAGAAGGCTCGATGACACGGGTGGCTTTCCTTCGCGGCGAGCCGATCCGGCATGACAAGCTCGTCAAGGCCGGGGGGGGCGGGTTCATGTCGGCGATCCTGCCGACCGGAAAGCGGGCGGTCGCGATCAAGATCGACAATGGCGGCGACTCGACCGCCGGCGGATTCATTCTTCCGAATGATCGGGTCGACGTCGTCCGTCTCGCCCGAGATGAGGAATCGACCAAGAGTCGAGGGGTCGAAGTCATGACGGCGCAGCCGATCCTCGCCAATGTGCGCGTCCTGGCCATTGGCCAGAACGTGGAAGAGCAGGGCGGCAAGAAAGTCATCACCGGCGCCAACGCGACGCTGGAGCTCGACCCGGATCAGGTCAATCTCATCATCCTGGCTCAACATGCCGGCAATTCGAATCTTCATCTCGTTCTCCGCAGCCTCGTCGACAGCGGCGGCCCCGCGAAGACAATTGTCAGTCCCGACGACGCTTTGACGGTGGTTCGCTACGGCGCCCCACAGCAGGCGACGCGGTGATTCGCTTTCCTCTTTTCTTTTCTCGCTTGTCCTCCAGAGACGGAGCCGGGGCATGAGGTCCGATCGCATTCGGAGACGGCAAACCCTCGCGATTTGCGTCTCGGCGGCGCTTCTCGCGGTCGCGCCGGCTTCGGCCGTCCGGGCCGCCGATGGCGATGATTTCGCCCGTATGGGCGCCCTCTCGGACGCCACGGCCCAGCCTCTGCAGATGGGCGTCGGCCAATCGGTCATACGCGACCTGCCTGAGGAAGCCGGCGAGATCTATGTCGGCGATCCCAGCGTCGCCAACGCGATCGTCCGCACAGCGAAGCGCATCTATATTTCCGGCGTCGCCAACGGCCACACCAGCATTTTCGCCATGGCCAAGGACGGAAGAAGAATCGCGTCCTTCCAGGTCTCGGTCGGTCGGGCCATCGGCGAGTTGACGGCGCTCCTCAATGTCGCGGTCCCGGGCAACGAGATCCGTGTGCGCACCGTCGAGAACACGATCATCCTCACGGGATCGGTGGCCTCGGCGGAGGAGGCGCAAAAGGCGCTCGACATCGCTTCCGGCTTCGTCAACGATTCGCCGACCTCGAGCTCCGGGTCCGGGCCTCAGATCTCCATTTCGAGCGGGTCCGGCGGAAGCGGCGCCCCGGGCGGCAAATCATCCAGCCCTCAGGGAAAGGTCGTCAACGCTCTCACGATTCGCGGCGCCGACCAGGTAAGCCTGCGCGTCACGGTCGCCGAAATTCGGCGTGACATCGTCAAGCAACTGGGCGTCAACTTGAGCGGCGCCGGACCAAACGGAACCTTCACGCTCGATCCCCCGTTCACGATCAACGGCAACGTCGCCGGCTCCGTCGCCGCCGCGGCTTCCCAGGCGACCCTGAATTGGTTCAAGGGCACCGGCAGCATCAGCACCACTTTGCAAGCGTTCGAGCGGCAGGGTGTCGCCCACACGCTCGCTGAGCCGACCGTGACTGCAGTCTCCGGCGAAACCGCGAAATTCCTGGCTGGCGGCACGGTTCCCATTCTCAATAGCGTGCAGTGCCAGCCCGTTTGCCAGTACGGATTCATCCAGCAACCCTATGGCGTGACCCTCAATTTTACCCCGATCGTCTTGTCCCCCGGACGGATCCAACTGCGAATCGCAACGGAAGTCACCGATATCGACCCATCGACGCAAGTCACGTTCAGCGGGATCACGATCCCGGGGTTCCGGACGCGGAGCAACACGACGACGGTCGAACTGCCCTCTGGCGGCTCGGTCGCCTCCGCCGGCCTCATCAGCACGAAGACAGAGCAGGCGATCAACGGCTTTCCGGCGCTGATGAACCTTCCGGTGCTCGGCGCGCTGTTTCGCTCGCGCGACTATCAGCGCAACGAGACCGAGCTTTTGATCACCGTGACGCCCTTCATCGTCCATCCGATCGATCCGAGCCAGGTCGTGAGGCCCGACCAGAATTTCCAGGACGCGAGCGATCCGCAGGGCTGGTTCCTGGGCCGCGTCAACCGGATCTACTCCACCTCGCAGTCGCTCCAGCCGATGCCTGGCTATGCCGGCAAGATCGGATTCATCACCCAGTAGGCCTTGCGTGCTTCGCCAAACGTTTCCTCAAGATCTGAGAAAGACAGCGCCGATGGCCGCTCTTCCGGACGCACGACCCTCATACAAAGCGCAAGGCTTGAGGCTGAGCCTCGCCGCGGCGGCCGCGGCGGCTCTCGCCGGTTGCGGCGGCGTCCCCTACGCCTCTTCGGACCCCGCGTTTCCCGGCAGCTTCCAGGAGCGCCATCCGATCGTGGTCGCCGCGGCGCCGACAAGCGTTGACCTCTACCCGGTCGGCGGCACGCTCGACGCGCGTTCGCGGGCCAATGTCCGCGCCTTTGCAGAGCGCTATCGTCGCTATGGCGCAGGCGCGGTCACGATTCAGACGCCAGTGGGAACGAACCCGAACTCGATCGCCGTTTACGAGGTCCGTCGGGCGCTTCTCGGCGCAGGCGTCCGAGGCAGGATCGCGGTCGGAGACTACATGCCCCCGAACGACAGCTCGGCGCCTCCGGTGCGCGTGTCGTTCACGGGCATCAAGGCGATCGTCCCGACGCCATGCGGTCAGTGGCCGGAGGATCTCGCGTCGGGGTCATCGGTCGAAGGGTGGAGGAATGAACCCTACTCCAACTTCGGCTGCGCCACCCAATCGACGATTGCGGCCCAGGTCGATGACCCGCGCGATTTTGTTCAGCCCCGCGCAATTGGTCCGTCCGATGTCGCCATGCGCACCCGAGCCATCGTGGCTGTCCGCAACGGCCAAGATCCAAGCACGGATTGGAAGAACGCCATTCTCACGCCAATCGGCGGCGATGTGCCGACCAACGGAAACTGATTGATCATGAAGGCCCGCTATGCTGACGCCGTAATCGATGGAGACGCGTCCATGGACCGGTCGGTTGTGCAAATCGAGCCGGTGCCCCGCGTATCGATCCAGGCGTTCTGCGAATCGCCCGATATCGCCGCCATTGTCGCCGCCGCGATATCCGATCGCCGGATGGCCAAAGCGCATGTCAAGCAGAACATGGGCGGCGCCGCGGCCGCGCTCGAGGCCTACAAGAGCGCCCCGACGCCGAATGTGGTCGTGCTCGAGGCCCCCGCCAGCCGGGATGCGCTGCTCGCGCAGCTCGAAGAGCTCGCTGAATATTGTGACGCGGGCACCAAGGTCGTCGTTCTCGGCAAGCACAACGACATCGCTCTCTACCGGCAGTTGATGACGCGGGGGGTGAGCGAATATCTGGTGGCGCCGTTCGGCGTCGTCGACTTCATCCAGGCGATATCGCAGCTGTTCGCCGTGCCGGGCGCCAAGCCCCTCGGGCGCGTGATCGCCGTCGTCGGCGCCAAGGGTGGAGTCGGAGCGTCCACCGTCGCCCACAATCTGGCGTGGAGCCTGGCCTCGGTTACGGAAATGGCGACGATCATCGCCGATTTCGATCTCGCGTTTGGAACGGCGGGGCTCGACTACAATCAGGATCCGCCGCAGGGCGTCGCGGAGGCGGTGTTCGCCCCGGATCGCGTCGATGCGGTGCTGGTCGAGCGTCTGCTCTCCAAGTGCGGCGAGAAACTCAGTCTGTTGGCGGCGCCGGCCACGCTTGATCGGGTCCTCGACTTCAGCGAGGCCTCGTTCGATTCGCTGCTCGACGCGATGCGCGCCTCGACGCCCTGGATTGTGGTCGATGTGCCGCATGTGTGGTCAGGCTGGGCGCGACGGATTCTTGTCTCCGCCGATGAGGTCATCGTCGTCGCAAGCCCCGATCTCGCGAATCTTCGCAACACCAAAAATCTTATCGACAATGTGAAGGGCGCCCGCCTCAATGACGCGCCGTCGCGGCTGGTCCTGAATGGTGTCGGCATGCTCAAGCGGCCGGAAATCGCCGCCGCGGAATTCGCCAAAGCGGTGGAAACCGATCCGACCGCGATCATATCCCACGACGCGAAGCTGTTCGGCGCCGCGGCCAATAACGGGCAAATGATCGCCGAGATCGAACCAAACGGCAAAACCGCGCAGGTCTTCGTCGATCTCGCCTCGACCCTCGCCGGCCGAGCCGAGACGCGCAAGACCAAGAGAGGCGTTCTTGAGCCGCTCATGGCCAGGCTCGGGCGCAAGAAGAAATGACCGGTTTGCACACGTATCGCGCCGTCCCTCTTCAGCGCTCGCACCAGCGCGAAGGATCCTGAGCGATGTTCGGCAAGCGTAGCGGGAGCGTCAGCCCCACGGTCGCCGTATCGCGCGTCGCATCGGTGAGCGTGGTGAACGATGCGCCCAAGCCTGTGGCCGCTCAGACTGCGCCGGTTCAAACCGAACGAAGATCCGAGACCTATTTTCAGACCAAGTCGCTGATCTTCGGGGCCTTGATCGAGGCGATTGACCTTGCCGCGCTGTCGAAGCTCGACCCCGAAAGCGCGCGCGAGGAAATCCGCGACATCGTGCACGAGATCGTCACCATCAAGAATTTGGTGCTGTCGATCGCCGAGCAGGAAGATCTGCTCGATGACATTTGCAATGACGTCCTCGGATTTGGCCCCCTTGAGCCGCTCTTGGCGCGCGACGACATCGCCGACATCATGGTCAACGGACCGACGCGATGCTTCATCGAGGTCGGCGGCAAGATTCAGCTCACAAATGTACGCTTCCGCGACGCTTCTCAGTTGATGAACATCTGCCAGCGGATCGTCAGCCAGGTCGGACGTCGGGTCGACGAATCCTCGCCGATTTGCGACGCGCGCCTCCTCGACGGCTCACGCGTCAATGTCATCGCGCCCCCGCTCGCGATCGACGGCGCGGCGCTGACTATCCGAAAGTTCAAGAAGGACAAGCTGACGCTCGATCAGCTGGTCAAGTTCGGCTCGATCTCGCCGGCCGGCGCGGAAATCCTCAAGATCATCGGCCGCGTCCGCTGCAACGTGGTCATTTCCGGGGGCACCGGCTCGGGCAAGACGACGCTCCTGAACTGTCTGACGAACTTTATCGACGCGGATGAGCGAATCATCACCTGCGAGGACGCAGCCGAGCTTCAGCTCCAGCAACCCCATGTGGTGCGCCTTGAGACGCGCCCGGCGAACCTCGAGGGCGTAGGCCAGATCACGATGCGCGACCTGGTCAAGAACTGTCTGCGCATGCGGCCCGAACGCATTGTCGTGGGCGAAGTGCGCGGTCCCGAAGCATTCGACCTCCTGCAAGCCATGAACACCGGCCACGACGGGTCGATGGGCACGTTGCACGCGAACTCGCCGCGCGAAGCGCTGAGCCGCGTTGAATCCATGATCACGATGGGCGGCTATGCGCTGCCGATGAAGACGATCCGCGAAATGATGACGTCCTCGATCGACGTGATCGTTCAAGCCTCCCGCCTTCGTGATGGATCACGCCGAATTACGCACATCACCGAAGTCCTCGGCATGGAGGGCGACGTCGTGATCACCCAGGACCTGTTCGTCTACGAACTGATCGGCGAGGACGCTCAGGGAAAGATCATAGGGCGGCATCGCTCGACCGGGATCGGGCGACCGAAATTCTGGGACCGCGCGCGTATGTATGGAGAAGAAGCCCGTCTGGCGGCGGCGCTCGACATCTCGGAAGTCAGCGCAGCCTAGCGTTAAACGGAGTGAGGTCGGGATGATCAATCCGCTAGCGATCGCAGCCTGTCTTGCGCTTGGATTCGGCGGTCTGGCGTTTGCCTTCGTTGGCGGCGACTCGCGCGCCGACAAACGGCGCGCGGCGGTCACGAAGACGGACGCGAAAGCGAGCGTGGCCGCCGGCGTCGATCGGGCGGCGCGCAAGAAGCAGATCGCCGTCGGCGTCCGCGACAGTGAAATGAAGGGAAAGCGGCGGCGCGTCAGTCTCGCGACCAAAATTGAACAGGCCGGACTCACGATCACCACACAGCAATATTGGATCGGGAGCGTCGTCCTCGGCCTGGTTTGCGCCGCCCTGACCTATGTTCAGTCGAGAAGCTTGATTCTCACGCTTCTTGTCGCCGTCACGGCCACGGTCGGGTTGCCGCAACTCACGCTGGCGCGCCTGCGCGTTCGCCGCATTCAGAAGTTCATCTCCAACTTTCCGACCGCGATCGATATCATCGTACGAGGCATCAAATCCGGCCTTCCGCTTGGCGATACGATCCGGATAGCCGCGACCGAAAGTCCCGAGCCCGTGAAGGCTGAGTTTCGCCGGATCGTCGAGTCGCTCTCGATTGGAATGACCTTGACGGAAGGCATCGAACGCATGGCGCAGCGCGTTCCGATCGCCGAGACAAATTTCTTTTCGATTGTCATCGCCATTCAGAGCAAGGCGGGCGGCAACCTCTCAGAGGCCTTGGGCAATCTTTCGCGCGTGTTGCGCGAACGCAAGAAGATGAAGGCAAAGATCACCGCCATGTCGATGGAAGCGAAAGCTTCGGCAGCGATTATCGGCGCGGTGCCGTTTCTCGTCGTCGGCGCGCTTTACGTGTCGTCTCCTAAATACATTTCACTGTTGTGGACGACGAGCCATGGAAAAATGATCTCCGTGATTGCGATCTTCTGGATGGGGATAGGAATCGCAATGATGAAGAAGATGATCTCATTCGACTTCTAAATCGAGTTCGCCATGCTTGACCAAGTCGTCGCTAAGTTCTCGGACGCCCACTTCCTGGCGATACTGTTCGCGGCGATCGGCTCGGCCGCGACCGTTCTCACGGCTGCGATGCCCTGGCTCCAGCCGGACACCCTGTCTCGCCGTATCAAGGCGGTCAGCACAGAGCGTGAGCGAATCCGAGCGCGAGAACGCGAGCGGTTGATCGCATCCCAGAGCAAAGGCACCTTGAGGGTGAAGCCGACCGGTCTCGTCAAGCAATTGGTCGAAACGCTCAATCTGTCGAGCTGGCTCAGCACTGAAAAGGCAAAGATGCAATTGGCCATGGCCGGATATCGCGGCGCGGGGGCGGAATACGCCTTTCTCTCCTTTCGCCTGGTGGCCCCAATCGCCTTTTTCCTCGCCGCCATGATCTACCAGTTTCTGATCATCAAATGGAGCCAGCCCGCGATGGTCAAGATCGGCATCGCGATCGCGGCCACCTACCTCGGCATCAAGGCGCCCGAGCTGTTCCTGAAGAACAAGACCAGCAAGCGACAGAAGGAACTCGAGCGGGCGTTTCCCAACACTCTGGACCTCCTCCTGATTTGCGCGGAATTGGGTATTTCGATCGAACATGCGGTGCGCAAGGTCAGTCAGGAAATTGGCATGGAGAGTATTTCCATGGCGGAGGAGATGGGGATTATGGCCGCCGAAATGTCCTATCTGGCCGAACGGCGGACGGCGTTCGAGAATCTGGGCTTGAGGACCGGACTCGAGTCCATTCGCTCGCTCATCACGGTCCTCTCGCAGTCGGAGAAGTATGGCACGCCGCTTGGCGCCGCGCTTCGGGTTCTCAGCCAGGAAAGCCGGGACCATCGAATGGCCATGGCTGAGAAAAAAGCCGCGGCGCTGCCGCCGGTTTTGACGGTGCCGATGATCCTCTTCTTTCTGCCGGGGCTCTTCGCCGCGATTCTGACGCCGGCCATCGTTCAGATCAACAACTGGAACTAGCCTGAGCGGCTAAGCTTCCAGGCGTTTTTTCCTGGCGAAGCGCCTCGTTTGCGTTGTCGGCCTTGGCGCGGCCCTGCGGTTGGTCTGTGACAGGTTTCAGCGCCCAAGCCTCTGAAAAGGCTCGACCCCCACCAAGAACTGCCAAGCGCGGGGCGGCTGCAACACCGCGCAACCCATCGCTGTGGGCGCGCGATTGCCCGTTTCAGGTTGCGCGGATTCGCCCGCAGGCGCATGATTCGATTCGTGTCGCAGCCCGCAGAAAAATCCGAACCGGCAATCAACTCGCCGTCGAAGGCCGTTGTGCGAGCCCAGATCATGCGACGTCCGCACGACGCTGATCCCCCTTACCTCGAGGGGTTGAACGAAGAGCAGCGCCGGGCGGTCGAGTCGCTCGATGGCCCGGTTCTCATTCTCGCCGGCGCCGGCGTTGGCAAGACGCGCGTCCTGACCACCCGGATCGCGCACATCGTTTCGACCGGCCGCGCCCGCGCCCATGAGATCCTCGCGGTGACCTTCACCAACAAGGCCGCCCGCGAGATGCGCCAGCGGGTTGCCGTCTTCTCCGGGTCGGAGCAGGCGATGCCGTGGCTCGGCACGTTCCACTCGGTCGGCGCCAAGATTTTGCGCATGCATGCCGAGCTGGTTGGCCTGAGGCCGAATTTCACCATCCTCGACACCGACGACCAGCTGCGCCTGCTCAAGCAGCTTCTGCAGGCGGAGCATCTTGACGACAAGCGCTGGCCGGCCAGAGCGCTCGCCAATCTGATCGACGGTTGGAAAAATCGCGGCATCGATCCGAAGAGCGTGCCGGCGAGCGAGGCCGCGGGGTTCGCGGGCGGCAAGAGCGCGGCCTTGTACGAGAGCTATCAGGCCCGGCTGAAAGCGCTCAATGCGGTGGACTTCGGCGATCTTTTGCTGGAGCCTTTGCGGCTGTTGCGCGAACACAGCGATGTTCTCAACACCTTCCGCCGACGCTTCCGCTACATCCTGGTCGACGAGTACCAGGACACGAACGTTGTCCAGTATCTTCTTCTCCGGCTCATCGCCCAGGCCAACGGCAATCTGTGCTGCGTCGGCGATGACGACCAGTCGATCTACGCCTGGCGCGGCGCCGATGTCGAAAACATCCTGCGCTTCGAGAAGGACTTTCCCGGCGCCAAGGTGATCCGGCTCGAGCGAAATTATCGATCGACGGGACACATTCTGGCCGTTGCTGCGGGATTGATCGCCCACAACCGCGGCCGCCTGGGGAAGACGCTGTTCACCGACAAGCCGCTCGGGGATCGGCCGCGAGTCGCTGAAGGGTCGGACAGTCAGGAGGAGGCGCGGCTCATCGGCGAGGAGATCGAAGCGGCCCAGCACAAAGGCGTTTCTCTCGACGATATCGCAATCCTGGTGCGCGCCTCTTTTCAGATGCGCGAATTCGAGGAGCGGTTCATCGCCTTGGGGCTGCCTTACAAGGTGATCGGTGGCCCGCAATTCTACGAGCGGGCGGAAATACGCGACGCGCTTGCCTATCTTCGCTGTATCGCCCAACCCGACGACGACCTCGCCTTCGAGCGCATCTATAACCAGCCCAAGCGAGGCCTTGGCGAGGCGACGCTTGCGATCCTGCACGAATATGGCCGCCGAGCCGGTCTTCCCTTGACGCGCGCGGCGCGTGCGCTTGTTGAAACCGAGGAACTGAAGCCGCGTCCCCGTCAGATTCTGCGGGGCCTCCTCGACGACTTCGATCGGTGGCGGAGACAGTCGGAGCAGATCCCCCATGAGGAGCTGGCTCAGCTGGTTCTCGAGGAGAGCGGCTATATCGACATGTGGAAGGCGGAGCGCACGCCCGATGCCGCCGGGCGGCTCGACAATTTGAAGGAACTCGTCCGTTCTATGGGCGAGTTTCCCGACCTTGGGGCGTTTCTAGAGCACATCTCGCTGGTCATGGACGTCGACCGCGGCGACGAGGGCGCGCGCGTTTCGATCATGACCCTTCATGCCGCGAAGGGACTGGAATTTGATCTCGTCTTTCTCCCAGGCTGGGAGGAGGGCCTGTTTCCGAACCAGCGCTCGCTCGATGACAGCGGCCTCGCCGGGCTCGAGGAGGAGCGGAGGCTGGCTTATGTCGGCCTGACCCGAGCCCGCCTGCAGGCAAGAATTTACTACGCCCTCAACCGACGCGTGCGGGGCTTATGGCAGACCTCGATTCCGTCGCGGTTCATCCAGGAATTGCCCGCCGACCACGTCGAGTTCGACGAATTCATCGGATCGTCGGACCGTAGCTATGGTTCGTGGCCGCGAGCGGGTTTGGAAACCGGTTTTGCCTCCCGCTACGACACGCCGGGCTGGCGCCGCGCCGAGGCAAAACAGCGTGAGCGGAGCGAGACGGGCTCGCGCGGGCCTCGGCCTCCGAGCGCGATTTTCGAAGGCGCCGTCCACAGACAAGCCGCCGCAGCCTCGGGCTTTCATGCCGGCTCGCGGGTGTTTCACAACAAGTTCGGCCCAGGCGCGGTCGTCGCCGTGGACGGCCCGAAGCTGACGGTCGATTTCGACAAAGCGGGCCGAAAACTGGTGATGGACAGTTTCGTCGCCGCGGAAGGATAGCTGAAGCCGAGCGACGACGCGGTCGTCGCTCGACCGCCGCGCCAATGGGACGCGACGCTTTTTTTGTCGTCGAACCCTGTTCTGACCTGCGTCAGGCAGCCTTGATTCTCGGATTGACTTCCTCGGTATAGGCGTCGATGAGCGCTGCGGTCACGGCTCCCGGTTTGTAATGATGCGGACCGATCTCGCCCACCGGCGTCACCTCGGCGGCGGTTCCGGTGATGAAGCATTCGTCGAATTCGCTGAGCTCGGCAGGAAGGATTTGCCGCTCGATGACTTCGAACCCGCGCTTGCGAGCAAGATCGATCACCGTCGCTCGGGTGATCCCGGCGAGGAAGCAATCGGCGATCGGGGTGTGAATCGTTCCGTTCCTGACGAAAAAGATGTTGGCGCCGGTGCATTCCGCGACACGACCCTGCCAGTCGTACATCAAGGCGTCCGCATATCCGCGGCGCTCGGCCCGGTGCTTGGAGATGGTGCAGATCATGTACAGACCCGCCGCCTTCGCCATGGCGGGAGCCGTCGCGGGATCGGGCCGGCGATAGTCGGCGATATCGAGCCGGATGCCTTTCATCCGCTGCGCCGGATCGAAATAACTCGGCCATTCCCACACGGCGATGCCGAGGTGGATCGTGTTACGCTGGGCCGCGACCCCCATCATTTCCGAGCCGCGCCAGGCAATCGCCCGGACATAGGCGTCGGAGAGATGGTTCTTTTTCAAAACCTCGGCCTTGGCGGCGTCGATCTCCGCGACGCTCCAGGGGATTTCAAAGTCGAGGACCTGGGCGGAATCTCTCAGCCGCCGGGAATGCGCCGTCGATTTGAAGATGCGCCCGCCATAGGCGCGCTCGCCTTCGAAAACAGCGCTCGCATAGTGAAGCGCGTGGGTCAGAACATGCACCTTGGCGTCGCGCCAGTGGACCAGACGGCCGTCCATCCAGATCCAGCCATCACGATTGTCGAAAGTTTCGGCGGCCATGGCGATTTCCTCTCTTCGTAGCGAGCCGGTTTGGATTCTTGGCGATTAGAGTTACATGGATCGCGTCACTGATGGTCTCTACAATATCAAGAGGGCCGAAGTATGTCAACATTGCTGACCTAAATAGACTCGTCGATGTCGTCCGACGTCTCCAAACCTGCTCCCTCGCCGCAACCGCGCCGCAGCGAAGAGCCAATGTATGACCTCATCGAACAGTTCTTTTTCGCCTATCGCGATTTCGTCGGAGACGCCGACCGACTGCTTGAAGCTTATGGGTTCGGGCGCGCCCATCATCGGGTGCTCTATTTTGTCAGCCGACGGCCGGGGCTCACGATCGCCGAGCTCCTGGAGATATTGCGGATCACGAAGCAGAGCCTTAACCGCGTATTGCGAGAACTCGTCGATAAGAACTTCGTCGAAATTCAAGCAGGCGCGCTGGATCGTCGCCGTCGGCAGCTCTATGCGACGCCCGACGGCGAGCGGCTGGCGCTAAAGCTGGCCCTCGTTCAGACGCGTCGGTTCGCCTTGGCGCTGGAACAACTGGGCGACTGGGGTCTCCCGTCGGCGCAAGCGTTTCTCAAAGCGATGATCGATCCCCAGAGGGCGCCAGGTGAGTTTCCGGGCCGCGCCGAGCCTGCGAAATGGGCGGGTCAGGCGCGGTGAGCTCCACGCAGACTTCGCTCTTGGACGATGCAGCCCACGTTCTTGTGGTTGACGACGATCGGCGGCTCCGCGCTTTGTTGTCCAGCTATCTGGTCAAACACGGTCATCGCGTCACGGTCGCCCCCACGGCCGCCAAGGCGCGCGCTTTTCTTGACGGATTGGCCTTCGACATCATCATCCTTGACGTCATGATGCCTGGCGAGAACGGATTCGATTTCGCCGCCGACTTGCGGGCGCGATCGCAGGTGCCGATTCTCATGTTGACGGCGCGTGGGGACCCTGAGGATCGGGTGCGTGGCCTGGAGATTGGCGTCGACGACTATCTCGCAAAGCCGTTCGAGCCGCGGGAACTGCTGTTGCGGATCGGCTCGGTGCTGCGGCGAACCCGCGCCCCGCCGGCCGGCAGCGTCGAGACCAGCGTCGTTCGCTTCGGACGCTTCGCGTTCTCGCTTGAGCGCGGAGAACTGCGAGCTGGAGACGATCCGGTTCGCATCACCGAGCGCGAGCGCGAGATGCTGCGCCTGCTCAGTGCAAACCCGGGCGCGATCGTTTCTCGCGAGGCGCTGTCGGGATCGGGCGGCGCCGCCCAGGAGCGAACGGTCGATGTCCTTGTCAATCGGCTGCGGCGCAAGATCGAGCAAGACCCCACCAATCCGACGTACCTGCAGACGGCGCGAGGAGCGGGGTATCGGCTCGTCGCTGACCGATGAGCGATCGACTCTCATTCAGCAAGCTGCGCCAGCTGGCGCACATCCGCATTCTTTGGCGGCGCGCCGCGCGCGGGCTGGCGGAGATGCTGCCGAAGGGCCTCTACAAACGTTCGCTCCTGATCGTGATCGTCCCGATGGTGCTGCTCCAAAGCGCGGTGACGCTCGTATTCATGCAACATCACTGGGATTTGGTGACCCGCCGGCTCTCCGAGGCGGTTGCGCGCGACGTCGGAGCGCTGACGGACCTCTATCAACGGCTCCCACCCGGGCAGGACGATGCTTCTCTAGCGAATTTGGCGTCTGAAAGGTTCCGCATGGACGCGTCATTGCTGCCCGCGGGTCCGCTGCCGCCAGTCATGCCTCGCTCCTTTTACGGCGCGCTGGATCCGCTCACGCGGACGCTTCCGAAGGAAATCAGAAAGGAGGTCACGCAGCCTTTCTGGATCGACACCATTGGCCGCTCGGGCTTGATGGAGATACGCGTCGATCTTGGGGGCCGGGTGCTCCGCCTAGTGACGCGCCGCGCTCTCGCCTATGAGGCGAACGCCCATATTTTCGTGCTCTGGATGCTGGGCGCGATGATCGCCCTCCTGACGGTCGCAATCATTTTTCTACGGAATCAAATTCGACCCATCTTGCGCCTGGCGAGGGCGGCGGAGGATTTCGGCAAGGGAAGAGATCTCGATTTTAGTCCGCACGGAGCGCGCGAGGTCCGGCAAGCGGGCCATGCTTTCATCGAGATGAAACGGCGGGTCGAACGCGCAACGGAACAGCGCACAGCGATGCTGAACGGGGTCAGCCACGATTTGCGTACGATGTTGACCCGATTCAAATTGTCTTTGGCGCTGCTCGACAATTCAGCCGACAGCGAATTTTTGCAAAGAGACGTCGATGAGATGGGGCAGATGCTCGAGGGCTATCTTGCCTTTGCGCGCGGCGACACGGGCGAAGCGACCGCCGAAGTCAACATCGCCTCCATGCTCGACGACCTGCGGGAAGCGTCCAATCGGCATGGCGCGAGTCTCGGGGTGGAGACGCGAGGAAATCTCGATATCCGTATTCGCCCAATGGCGATGAAACGCTGCGTCGGCAATCTCGTCGCGAACGCCCAACGACACGCGGACAACGTCCGTGTTTCGGCGACCCGCGAGGCTCAGTTCCTGTCCATTGTTGTCGACGATGATGGGGCCGGGATCGACCCCGCTTTTCGCGAGGACGTATTCCGCCCGTTCTATCGCCTGGACGAAGCGCGCAACCAGGATGAAGGCGGCTCCGGCCTGGGCCTTGCGATCGCACGCGACATCGCCCGCTCACATGGCGGCGACATCGTCCTCACCGAAAGCCCAATGGGCGGCCTGAGAGCGGCCGTGCGTATTCCGGTTTAGCTTCGCCGCCCGCGGCTGAAGGTTAAACCGAAGCGCTGATCCAGCGGGACAGCTCGCTCTTCGGACCCGCTCCGGTCTTGGTGGCCACCTGCTTGCCGCCTTTGAACACCATTAGCGTCGGAATCGATCGGATGCCATATTTGCTGGCGACGCCCGGATTCTCGTCGACATTCAGCTTGGCGATTTTCACCTTGCCGTTCATTTCGGTGGCGATTTCTTCCAGCGCTGGCCCGATCATGCGGCATGGCCCGCACCATTCGGCCCAGAAGTCGACGACCACGGGCTCCTGGGAATTGATGACATCGGTGTCGAAACTCGCGTCCGTCACTTTGGCCGTTACTGACATGGCGTCCTCAAAGACGGCGTGCTTGCCGCGCCCAATAGCTAGGAACCAACCCAGGCGTCGTCAAGCAGGCGACGGACGCGGACCGCAGCCGCGGCGAACATCGATGCCTTGACACGAATGAAGTCGTCGCCTAGCCGAGCCGGGCGATGGGGCAAGAACAGGCGCAAATCATCAGGCAAATCGCCGGTCTCAGCGAGGTCTCGGATCACTATGACGTGATTTTGTGCGACATCTGGGGCGTGTTGCACAACGGCGTGGCCTCTTTCGCGCAAGCCTCGGACGCGCTTGTGTCGTTCCGAAGGCGGGGCGGCGCCGTCATTCTCATCAGCAACGCGCCGCGTCCCTCTCCGCCGATCGCACGGCAAGTGCTGAAGCTTGGGGTTTCGTCAGACGCGTTCGATGCGATCGTCACGTCGGGCGACGTGACGATCGAATTGATGGAAAAGCAGGGGGGCGACCGGGTCCTCCACATTGGGCCGGAGCGCGACTTGACCCTCATCGACGCCGTGGCGGAGGCGTGCGGCGCACGGCCGAAACTCGTTGCGCTGGAAAACGCCCAATACGCTTTATGCACCGGACTTCGAAACGATGAGGTCGAAGCGCTGGATGACTATGAGCCTGAATTGCGGGCGATGGCGGTTCGCGAGCTTGCGATGATTTGCGCCAATCCGGACATCGTGATCCACCGCGGCGAGACGCTCATCTATTGCGCGGGAGCGCTGGCGCGTCGATACGAGGAGCTTGGCGGCTCGGTCGTTTATGCGGGCAAGCCCTATGCGCCGATCTACGACCGGGCATTGACGCTCGCCGAACGCATTCGAGGCGAGCGGATCGCGAGGTCTAGCGTGCTCGCGATCGGGGACGGCATGCGGACAGACGTCATCGGGGCCGCCCGCGCCGGGTTGGACGTGCTCTTCGTCACCGGCGGCATTCACCGGTCCTTGCACAAGGAGATGCTGGAGTTGCCGGCTGATCCGATTGCGCTGCAGGAACTATACGACGAAAACGCGGTGTGGCCCGTCGCCGCCATTCCCGTGCTTCGGCCCTAGGCGGTCCGCCCATGGAGCTGTTTCAGACGCTCTACTTCGACGATCTTGCGCTCGGCATGCGCGCGACCATTCGCAAGACCGTCGAAAATGAAGACGTGATCCATTTCGCCGAGCTCTCGGGCGATCACAATCCCATCCATTTGTCCGAGCATTTCGCCCGCAAGACTCGGTTTGGCGGCCGAATTGTTCATGGGCTCTATACCGCGAGCCTCATTTCCGGGGTCATTGGCATGCGACTGCCGGGGCCGGGCGCCGTCTACATCTCGCAGACCTTGAATTTCCGCGGTCCGGTCAAGATCGGCGATATCGTTGACGTCAGCGTGGAGGTGGCGGAGCTGACCGAGAAGAATCGCCGCGTCCGGCTGCATTGCGAGTGTCGCGTCGGCGACGTGGTCGTCCTCGACGGCGAGGGCGTTCTCAGCGTGCCGCCGACGCCCAAGCTCAAGTCCCCCGCCGGTTGACCGTACCAGGCGCTAAGGGCTGTTGCGTGAGCGGAGAAACGCAGGTACGGGACGGCGGAACCCCTGGCCCCGGCAGGACTTGAATGATCAACGGCTTCGTGCTCGCCACGGACCCGATGCTGCCGCCGCGCGGGCTGGAGGGCGCGGTCTACGCAATCGGGAATTTCGATGGGCTCCATCGCGGGCATCAGGCCGTCATCGGGCGCGCCGTCGCGATGGCGAAAGAGAGAGCGGCCCCGAGCGCCCTCCTGACGTTCGAACCCCATCCCGTCGACTTCTTTGCCGGACGCCAGGTCGTTTTTCGATTGACGCCGCCCCGGGACAAAGCCGCAATATGCGCCGAGCTTGGCCTGACCGGTCTCGTTCTCATTCATTTTGACGCGGCGCTTGCCGCGATGAGCGCGGACGCGTTCGTCACTAACGTTCTGGTGGAGCGGCTCGGAGCGAGCGCGGTCATCGTCGGATGGGACTTTCATTTTGGCAAAGGCCGGTCCGGCTCCCCAGCCACACTCGCCGAAGCCGGCGCCAGGCACGGCTTTGGGGTCGAGGTCGTCACCAAGGTGGAAGACGATTCGGGGGTTTTCTCCTCGAGCGCCATTCGCAAGGCCCTCGAGCGCGGCGATCTCGCCGCTGCGGCCCATGGTCTCGGACGCAATTATTCGGTCTCAGGCCGAGTCATTTCGGGCCAGCGCCTGGGGCGCACCCTTGGCGTGCCGACGGCGAATATCGCGCTTGAGCCCGGCAACCGGCTTGCTCACGGCGTTTACGCCGTCGTGGCGCTAATCGACGGGCGCGCCTATCCGGCGGTCGCCAGCTTCGGCACCCGCCCGACAGTCGACGACGGCCCGCCGCTGCTTGAGGTTCATCTCCTCGATTTCGACGATGACCTTTATGGGCGCGAGATGGAAGTGGAGTTCATCGAGCGCATTCGGGACGAGCTGAAGTTCGACTCCTTGGACGCGCTCAAGGCGGAAATGCAGCGCGACAAGGAGCGAGCGCGCGCGATTCTCGAACGCCGTCGGTCGAACAGATAGACAGCGTCTAAAGGGAAGTGATGAGCGCCATTTTCAGCGCGGAACGGTATCTTAAGCCACTGATAAGATTGATGGGCCGGTAAATTACGCTCGGCGCGTCGCTGCGGTCGCCCTCAAGGGCGTGGCGGTCCCAACCGGCGCGGCCCAAATGCGGCCGCGCCGGAAAGGTCGGGCCGGCGCTAAGATCTGAATTTGTGGGATCACGCCAAATCCTCTAATCCACGCCGCTCTTGCTTACAAAACAAAACCTTGCTTCCGAAACCGAATTTGGCTTCACACACAATGTCCGACGCGTCCGTCTCAACTCTCGATTATTCGCGCACACTCTACCTGCCGAAGACCGACTTTCCCATGCGCGGGGGTCTGCCGCAGAAGGAGCCGGAAATTCTGGCGCGCTGGGCGCGCGAGAATTTGTATGCCGAACTGCGCGAGAGCGGCAAAGGTCGCCCCAAATTCGTCCTCCACGACGGGCCTCCTTACGCCAACGGCAACGTTCACATCGGCACGGCGCTCAACAAGACGCTGAAGGACATTGTCGTCCGTTCGCATCAGATGACGGGCCGGGAATCCAATTACGTGCCCGGCTGGGACTGTCACGGACTGCCGATCGAATGGAAGGTCGAGGAGGAATTCTACCGCAGCAAAGGCAAGGTGAAGCCTGACTTCTCGGATTCGCAAGCCATCATCGCCTTCCGCAAGGAATGCCGCGCCTATGCCGAGCATTGGCTCTCCGTGCAGCGGGAAGAATTCAAGCGGCTCGGCGTCGTCGGCGACTGGGATCATCCCTACACGACGATGAGCTATCCGGCCGAAGCGCAGATCGCCCGCGAAATCTTCAAATTCGTCGCGAGCGGGCTGCTCTATCGCGGCTCGAAGCCGGTGATGTGGAGCGTGGTCGAGAAGACGGCGCTTGCGGAGGCCGAGGTCGAATACGAGGACCATGTGAGCGACACGGTGTATGTAGCGTTCCCGGTCGAGGGCCAGGACGCCTCGATCCTCATCTGGACCACGACGCCGTGGACGATTCCCGGAAACCGCGCGATCGCCTTCTCTCGACGCATCCCCTATGGGCGGTATCGGGTAACGGATGCTGCGGCCGACAATTGGGCGAAGGTCGGAGCGACTTACATCGTGGCCCAGTCACTCGCGCAAAGCGTTTTCGACGCAGCCAGGGTCAGCGCGTTCGAATTTCTGGGCGAAGTGAAAGGCGATGCGCTCGCCGCGATGGTTTGCGCTCACCCTCTTCATGCCCATGGCTACGCGTTTGTCGTCCCTTTGCTCGATGGCGACCATGTGACGGAAGACGCCGGCACGGGCTTCGTCCACACCGCGCCGGGCCACGGGCGCGAGGACTTCGAGCTCTGGACCGCGAGCACGCGGCTCCTCCAGGAGCGCGGAATCGATCCCCGCATTCCCTACACCGTCGACGAGAACGGCGCGCTCACCGACGAGGCGCCGGGCTTCGAGGGCAAGCGCGTCATCACCGACAAAGGCAAAACCGGCGACGCGAACAAAGCCGTCATTGACGCGCTTGATCGAGGCAGGCGCGCTCGTCGCGCGCGGAAAGCTCAAACACCAATATCCGCACAGCTGGCGATCGAAGACGCCGGTGATCTTTCGCAACACGCCGCAATGGTTCCTGGCGATGGACCGGCCGTTCGCCAATGCGCAAGGCGGCAAGACGCTGCGCGCCCTTGCGGTCGACGCGATCGAACGGACGCGATGGGCGCCGCCATCGGGCGAGAACCGGATCAAGGGCATGGTCGCCAACAAGCCCGATTGGGTGTTGTCTCGTCAGCGCGCCTGGGGCGTCCCCTTATCGATTTTCGTCCGCAAGGACGGTCACGAAATCCTGTTCGACGAAGAGGTGAACGCGCGGATCGCCGACGCCTATGAGAAGGAGGGCGCGGACGCCTGGTTCGCTCAAGGAGCGAAGGAACGCTTCCTGGGCGCAAAGCACGACGCCAACGCTTACGACAAGGTCGACGACCTGGTCGAAGTCTGGTTCGACTCCGGCTCCACCCACGCCTTCGTCCTCGAAGACCCCGAGCACTTTCCGGGCTTGGCCGGCATCCGGCGAGCGGTCGACGGCGGCGACGACACCGTGATGTATCTCGAGGGCTCGGACCAGCATCGTGGCTGGTTTCAGTCGTCGCTTTTGGAAAGCTGCGGCACCCGCGGGCGCGCCCCATTTGATGTGGTGCTGACCCACGGGTTCACGCTCGATGCGAGCGGTCGCAAAATGTCGAAGTCGCTGGGCAACCAGACCTTCCCGCAGGATGTCATCCGCGTTTCCGGCGCCGACATCCTGCGTCTATGGGTAGCCAGTGTCGACTATACCGACGATCAGCGTATTGGCCCCGAAATCCTGAAAGCCGTCAGCGACAATTACCGCAAGCTGCGCAACACGCTTCGCTGGATGCTTGGAACTCTCGCTCATCGGGAACCTGGTGATGCCGTCGGCCATTCGGCAATGACCGGGCTCGAGCGCCTGATGTTGCACAAGCTTGCCGAACTCGATTTGAAGGTTCGCGAAGCTTACGAGAACTTCGACTTTGCCCGCGTCATCGCGATGCTGACCTCGTTCATGAACGCAGACCTCTCCGCCTTCTATTTCGACATTCGCAAGGACGCGCTCTACTGCGATCCGCCCTCGAGCGTCAGACGGCGCGGGTCGTTGGAGGCGATCGAGCACATTTTCCGCGCCGTGACGGTCTGGCTCGCGCCGGTCCTGGTTTTCACCGCCGAGGAAGCCTGGGGCGCGCGAGACGGCGCCCATGGCTCGATCCATCTCGAGCAATTTCCAACCATCCCCGCCGCGTGGCGCGATGACCAACTGGCCAAGACCTGGGAGACGATCCGCATGTTGCGGCTTGTCGTCACCGGCGCGATCGAGATCGCGCGCGCCGAGAAGGAGATCGGCTCGTCCCTCGAGGCCGCGCCGCGGGTCTATCTCAGCAATCCCGAGCACCTGAAGGCGCTCGAGGGCATCGATTTCGCTGAGGTCTGCATCACCTCGGACATTGCGATCGAATTCGGCACGCCGATGCCCGCAAAGGCCTTTCGCCTGCCGGAAACGCCAGACGTTGGCGTCGTTGTGGAACGGGCCCAGGGCGTCAAATGCGCGCGCTCATGGCGCTACTTTGATCCAGCCACGGCTTCGCCCGATTTTCCCGACGTGACCCCTCGCGACGCGGAGGCGCTTCGCGAACTTAAAGATACGGGTCGCCTGCCATGAAGCCTCCAGCGGTGGGCGGCGTGGTCGCGCTCGCCGTGGTGCTGGTCGACCAAATCGTGAAAGCTGGCGTTCTGTCCTATTCCATGGGATCCGACGTCGAGCCCACGCCCCTCACGCCGTTCCTCGATCTCGCGCTGCGCTGGAACCGGGGCATTTCATTCAGCTTGTTCGCCCGTGATTCGCCCTCGGGTCAGATCGCGCTGGTGGCGCTGACTTTGGCGGTGACGGGCTTACTGATTTTGTGGCTGATTCGATCTCGATCGGCGCTTCCCGCCGTCGGCCTTGGATTGATTATCGGCGGCGCTCTGGGCAATGCAATTGATCGGGTTGCGCACGGCGCCGTCGTCGACTATCTCGATCTGCACGGCTTTGGTCGGCACTTTTTCGTCTTCAATGCTGCAGACGCCGCCATCAATGTCGGGGTCGCGCTCTTGATTCTCGACTTGTTGCTGGCCCCGGGAGCGCCGAAAGAGTCAAAGTCACGGGAGCCCGTATCATAGCCCAAGCTAGAGATTCGCTCAGGCGGAGATTAACGGAGTTGCAATCGTCATCGAATAGCCGGAATTCATGGCGAGATACGCCAGCGTTGAACCGTTGTCGCAACGCTTCCGGACGAAAAGAGGTCCCGACGATGGGCTTTGGTTTGCGGTCAGCGGCGGTCGTCTTGACGTTGGCGTCCGCCAGTTTGGTCAGTTCGCCCAGTTGGGCGGGCGACGACGGCGCTGCGCCTCTATGGCAAGGAATTGGATCTCTATTCGGTCCGGTTGTCGGGATTACGGGTCTCGGCGGTGGGGAAAAGCCCCCGCCGATCGAATATCGCGAACACGGCAAGCTTGTTCTGCCCCCGAATACCGAGTTGCCGCCGCCTAGCGCGTCCGCTGTCGCTGATCCGGCGTGGCCCGTGAACCAAGAGATTGTGCGCAAGAAAGCGCTCAAGGACGAGGCAAAGAAATCAATCGCCGGAGTGGGCGATGCGCGTCTGCGCTATACGCACGGGTTTCCGGCCAACGAACCCGTAACCATCCGTGCGGTGGATCCAGACGGACAAACGGTAAAGTGCCAGGGCAGTTGCGGAACGAGCTCCACGGTGCTAAGCAATCTCAACCCGCTGAAATGGGTCGGAATGGGCGGCAAGTCGGACGCGGCGGCCCTTGGTCCTGAGCCTGATCGCGAATGGCTAACCGACCCTCCAAAGGGTTTCCGCGCCCCGGTCGAACCGGTACAAGGGTCCGCCAAAAACTGATCGATCCGCTCGCTTATGCTTTATCGCTTCTGTGATTCGACCCAGAATTCGAGGCTGGATTGATTCGCGGCTTGGCTATCCGAGCAAAAACCGCTACTCTGGTTGCAAAGGATTCGCCGGCAGCACAAATTTCCCCGCCTTGGCCTTTCGCCCGAGCCAACGCGAGCTATTTGATCGTGGGAAGGGCTGCCGAGGCAGGGAACGGGGTTAGGCGAGGCGGCCTGCTAGAAGGCCTTTCGGACGTAGGATGATGGTCCGAGCGCGGCATGGGGCGCCGCTGGTAAAGGGAAATTCGCACGGGATCGAGATCAATGCGATTGGTCATGTCCGCGCGCCGGATGTGACGAGATCAGTCCCATCCGAACGAAGCGAAGGCGTGAATCGTCTCTCTCATATGAAAAATCGAGAAAGCTTGGGCCGAAAAAGATCGGAAGCTGTGGGCTAATTGGATGGATATTGGGAAGTCAAAATGAGACCAGGTCAGAATAAGAGGATGCGCGGCCGGCCGACGAATAATCGGCGAGGGCCCAATCCTTTGACGCGATCCTACGAATCGAATGGACCAGACGTGAAAATACGCGGCAATGCGCATCACGTCGCGGAAAAATATCTTCAGCTTGCAAGAGACGCTCACACCGGCGGCGATCCGGTCGCGGCGGAGAACTACTTGCAGCACGCCGAACATTACTACCGGCTTATTGCCGCTGCACAGGCTGCACAGGCGCTCGCCCAGAGCGGACAGCAGCGCCCCCCCGGCGAGGATGAGAACGACCTCGAGGATGACGGCGATTTTGACGCGCTGTCGGATCGTTTTGCTTCGCCCGCGGAACGGCAACCCGTTTTTCCGCAGCAGCAAGGATTTCAGCCTCAACCGGCCGCCGCGCCGAACGCCCCGCAGCCGTTCGCCGACAGACCGGCTTACGAGCCGGAACGCCAGGGAAACGATCGGGGAGGCTTTGCGCCCCGGCAGGATCGTCAGGGCAATCGATTTCAGGACCGGGGTCCGCGACCCGATCGCCCTTATCAAGACCGCAACGAGGGCTATCGCGACAATCGAAATGGACGCGATGGTCGCCCGCGGGATTTCCGGCCCTATCGCGATCCCCAGCCGCCGCGTGAACCTGTCGCAGACACTGCAGCGCCGGGGCTTCCTACGTTCATAACGGCGAGCCCCAGGATCAACAATACAGATTCAGCCTTGAGCGCGCCCTCGCCTGAGACGGCGGCTCCGTCGCCGCCCGCCGTTGCGCCCGAGGTTGCTCCCGCGGGATTTGAAGTCGCCGTCAGAGGGAAGCGCTTTTCCCCCCCGAGGTCGACGGCGAAGGCTGCGGTCGCCCTATGGATTTGGCGGGTCGAATTCAGGCGACGGCGAGCAACCGGACGCGGCTCCGGAAATCGCAGACGACACGCCTGTGAGGGAATAGACGACAGCGCGGCGGTCCGATTGCGTCCGATTGGGCGCAACGGCGGCTTATGCGGCGGTTGAGCCGTCAGCGGAATAGGCGGCAACCTCGACGTTCCTCGTACGAGGCGCCGGATCGACGGTTAGTGTGACGGTCTCGGGCGAAGTCGAGACGCTAAGCGTGGCCTGACACTCGCGGGCCAGAAGCGTTGTGAAATAGAGCTGAATGGAATGGCCGTCGACCGGCTCGTTGGGGACGGCGTTGGTGAGAAAATCGGCCGCGTTGTGGGACAATTTCGCGTTCACACCCTTGGCCTCGACGCGCATCGTCATGGCGTCGTCTTCGCCCGAAATGTCCACGCTGATGACCCCCCCTCGGGGCACGGCGCTCGCCGCGATCAGGCAGAGGTTGAGCAAAAGCTTGACCGAAGTTCTCGACGCCATCCGCCGGGCAGAGTTCCATTCCAAAACCGTGCGGCCGTTGGCGAGAAGTTCCCTCACGACTTTCTCTGCGTCGCCCGTGTCGAGCAACGCCCCGAAGGAACCGGCGGCGCCGAACGCCAGCCGGCAAAATTGAAGGCGTGCGGAGGCTGAGACTGCGCTCTTCTTGATGAGCTCCATGGCCACAGTGCGCATCTCTTCGTCTTCCTCGCCATCGAGGACCTCGAGGCCGTTGATGATCGCTCCAACCGGGCTGATCACGTCGTGGCAGACGCGCGAGCAGAGCAAGGCGGCGAGGTCGAGTGGTGTTAGCGAGGCCATCATCAAGCGTTCGATCCTGGGTTCGATTTCAGGGCCTTTGGTCCGAGGCAGAGGCGCAGGCGGCCGCGTCTGCCTGATTCGAATCCTGTCTATCCAATTCGCATACCGGTTGCGATCCAGCCTCATTTGCGCCAATGCGTCGCTTCGGCAGGCCGTCGACTGAGATGGGAAGACAACGTGAGTTCTGTTCTCCGGGATCCAAGTCTCTTCTCGCTAGACCGCGCGAGCCGGGACGAAATCGCCTTGTTTCTTGCGAAGGCCACGCTCGCGGCCGGCCCGGCGGTGATGGAGGAATACGACCAGGGCTGCTCGGTCGCCTCGAAAGAAGACGGCAGTCCGGTGACATCCGCCGATCATCGGGCCGAAGCCATCATCTGCGAATATCTCACGAGCCTCGCGCCAATGCCGCCCGTGTGCGCTGAGGAATCGATGGCCGCCGGGGCGAAGGCTCAAGTCGCGGAGCGTTTCCTATTGGTTGATCCGCTCGATGGAACGCGGGAATTCCTCGCCGGCAACGGCGAGTTTACGATCAATGTCGCCCTGATCGAGCGGGGCGTCCCCGTCGCCGGCGCGGTCTATGCGCCCGCGATCGGTCGGCTGTGGGTTGGGGGCGAAACGGCCTTCACGTGCGAAGCGCTTCCCGGCGGCAGAGTTGCCCGGCCAAGGATCGCGGCGGCGCATCAGGACTCGTAGCGCGCCATCAAGCCTGGTCGCTTTCGCAAGCCGCTCGCATCTCGATTCCGAAGTCGGATTCCTTTCTCAAAAGATTGCCGATCGGAGAGACGCGATTCGCGGGTTCATCGCTCAAGTTTTGCCTCATCGCCGAGGGCCTTGGCGACGTCTATCCTCGGTTCGCGCCAACGATGGAATGGGACACGGCGGCGGGCGACGCAGTTTTGCGCGCGGCCGGTGGCGGAGTTCTCGATCCTTCTGGATCGCCGCTGTCTTACGGCAAGGTCGACAAGCAAATTGCGCAATGGCCCGTTCATCGCGTGGGGTGACGCTACGGCGGCCAAGCGCCTGGGATATTAAACAAATTAAAAGTATCGCTCGCGGATTTGCGGGCGATAAACTGAATTTGCAATGCGGGGCCGCGCAACCCGTTAACGTAAACGCGAAGCCTCCGGCCTTTTGACCATTTGTTAACCTTCGCCCTTCGACACTGGGAGCGATCGCAACGATCGACCGATTCTCGAGGGGGCCGCAATGAACAATGTCATCCCTTTCCGGCCCGCGAACAGTCCCCGTCGCATGACTTCGGGCGACCGCGGCGCAGCCCAGATCTTGTTCTTCACCGGCGTGCGCTATCAGCGCTGGGGCGAAGATGCGCACGCTCCAGCCGCAAGCGCAAAGCTCCCGGCGAAAGCGCGAGCGTGTTCGAGATTGGCGAAACCGGAAGGGGACGGAAGAGCCAACGCTAACGTCCGCGACACGAAAGTCGGAGGCGTTTTTTGGTCAGGGCGCGTCCTCGAAGAGCTCGTCAGCCAGCTCCTGACAGCCTGTTCCGAAGGCGGATGCGCCACCCCGCTTGCCCTTGTTCGACGATTCCGATATGAGCCGCGGCGGGACACCTCTCCCCAACGAGAGGCTTCCATCTGAAAGGATGGCTCATCATGGCGACCAATACGCCGGGCGTTCGGCCCGTAAATCCCTGCTTCTCTTCCGGCCCATGCGCCAAGCGCCCTGGCTGGTCCCCCACAGTCCTTAGTGAAGCGGCCCTCGGCCGTTCGCATCGCGCAAAGCTTGGCAAAGCCAAGCTCAAGCTCGCGATCGACCTCACCCGCGAAGTGCTGGGCGTTCCCGCCGATTACCGCATCGGGATCACGCCCGGCTCCGACACCGGCGCCGTCGAGATGGCGCTCTGGACGCTTCTCGGCGCGCGAGGCGTCGATGTTCTTGCGTGGGAAAGCTTTGGCGAGGGCTGGGTGACCGACGTCGTCAAGCAGCTCAAGCTCAAGGACGTGCGCACGCTCAAGGCGCCTTACGGCGAATTGCCGGACCTTGCCCAAGTCAATTTCGACAACGACGTCGTTTTCACCTGGAACGGCACCACCTCCGGCGTTCGCGTGCCCAACGGCGATTGGATCGCCGCCGACCGAAAGGGATTGACGATCTGCGACGCGACATCGGCGGCCTTCGCCCAGGAACTCGACTGGCCGAAGCTCGATGTCGTGACGTTCTCCTGGCAGAAGGTTCTCGGCGGAGAGGCGGCGCACGGCATCATCATCCTGAGCCCGCGTGCGGCCGAACGCCTTGTGACTTATACGCCGGCTTGGCCATTGCCGAAGCTGTTTCGCCTGACCAGTGGCGGCAAGCTCACCGAGGGCTTTTTCGACGGCGAGACCATCAACACGCCCTCCATGCTGTGCGTCGAGGACTATCTCGACGCGCTGAACTGGGCGAAGTCGCTCGGCGGCCTGAAGGCGCTCTTCGCCCGCGCCGACGCCAACGCAAAGGCGATTGCGGACTGGGTCGAGCGCACGCCGTGGATCGATTTCCTCGCCCGCGCGCCCGAGACGCGCTCGAACACCAGCGTCTGTCTCAAAGTCGTGGATCCCTCGGTCGCCGCTCTGACGGCCGACGCCCAGGCTGCGTTCGCCAAGGGGCTGGCGAGCTTGCTCGAGAAGGAAAAGGTCGCGTTTGACATCGGCGCCTATCGCGACGCGCCGGCTGGCTTGCGCATCTGGTGCGGCGCGACGGTCGAAACGGCCGATGTCGAGGCGCTGACGCGCTGGCTCGACTACGCCTTCGTCCTCGAGAAGAGCAAGCTCGCCAAGGCCGCCTGACCGAGGCTTTGTCACCCCCGCGAAAGCGGGGGTCCAGAGCCGTCGCCTCCGGCCTCGCTCTGGATGCCCGCTTTCGCGGGCATGACACGAGACAAGCGCGCTTTCCCTGTCATTTTCGCGGCCGTCACGGCCGCCATTCCAGGACAACCTCCATGACTCCTCGTGTTCTCATTTCCGATAAGCTTTCCCCCGCCGCCGTCGCGATCTTCAAGGAGCGCGGCGTCGAGGTCGACGTCAAACCGGGCCTCGACAAGGAGGAGCTCGCCAAGATCATTGGCGACTATGACGGGCTCGCCATTCGCTCCAACACCAAAGTCACGGCCAAGCTGCTCGAGCGCGCGACGAAACTGAAGGTCGTCGGCCGCGCGGGCATCGGCGTCGACAACGTCGACATTCCCGCCGCCACCGCTCGCGGCGTGATCGTGATGAACACGCCGTTCGGCAATTCGATCACCACCGCCGAGCATGCGATCGCGCTGATGTTTGCGCTCGCCCGGCAGATCCCGAGCGCGGACGTCTCGACCCAAGCGGGCAAGTGGGAAAAGAACCGCTTCATGGGCGTCGAACTGACCGGCAAGACGCTCGGCATCATTGGTTGCGGCAACATCGGCGCGATCGTCGCCTCGCGCGCGCTTGGGACTGAAGATGCGGGTCGTCGCCTTTGATCCGTTCCTGAGCGCCGAGCGCGCCCAGGAGATCGGCGTCGAAAAGCTCGAACTCGACGATCTCCTGGCGCGCGCCGATTTCATCACCCTGCACACGCCGCTGACGGCGCAGACGCGCAACATCCTCTCGGCGGAAAATCTGGCGAAGACCAAGCCTGGCGTTCGCATCATCAATTGCGCCCGCGGCGGCCTTGTCGACGAGGCCGCCTTGCGCGCCGCGCTCGACAGCGGTCATGTCTCGGGCGCGGCTTTCGATGTCTTCATCGAGGAGCCGGCGACGGCCAACCCGCTGTTCGGCCATCCGAACTTCATCGCCACGCCCCATCTCGGCGCCTCCACCAACGAAGCGCAGGAGAACGTGGCGCTTCAGGTCGCCGAGCAGATGTCGGACTATTTGACGCGCGGGGCGATTTCGAACGCGATCAACTTTCCCTCGATCACGGCGGAGGAAGCGCCGAAGCTCAAGCCGTTCATCGCGCTTGGCGGAGGGTCTTGGCTCATTCGCCGGCCAACTCACGCAAGCGCCGATCCAGAAGGTCACGCTCACTTACGAAGGCGCGGTCGCGGAGCTCAAAATCAAGGCGTTGACGTCGGCCGCGATCGCCGGGCTGCTGCGTCCCTCGCTGGTCGACATCAATGTCGTGTCGGCGCCGACGGTCGCCGCCCAGCGCGGCATCGTCATCGAGGAAATGACCCGCGCCGCGGACGGCGATTATGAAAGCTTCATCACGCTGACCGTCGAGACGGCGCAGCAAACGCGGGCGATTGGCGGGACCGTTTTTCAGGACGGCAAACCGCGCATCCTCTCGATCAAGGGGATCAAGGTCGACGCCGAATTCACCCCTTCGATGATCTATGTCACCAACGAGGACAAGCCGGGCTTCATCGGCCGCTTCGCCGGCCTTCTGGGCGACGCGGGCGTCAACATTGCGACTTTCGCGCTTGGGCGGGACGAACAGGGAGGCTCGGCGATCGCGCTTGTTTCGATCGACGGGACCGCGCCTCCTGAGGTCATCGCGAAAGTGAGCAAGATCGATGGCGTGCGTCAGGTCGCGGCTTTGCGCTTCTGAGTTGACTTCGTCCTTCTCCCTCGGGAGAAGGTGGCGGGCGAAGCCCGCCGGATGAGGGTCGCGCCCATGAGCGATGATGCGGACAAGCGCACGCCGGCAAACGAGCCGGCCGGCCCTAAAGTCGACGCTCGCCTCCTGGAGATCCTCGTGTGCCCTGTGACGCGGGCGGAGCTCACTTACGATCCTGTTCGGCAGGAGCTTGTTTCGCGCGCCGCGCGGCTTGCCTATCCGATCCGGGACGGGGTGCCGATCATGCTGCCGGAAGAGGCGCGCAAGCTCGACGATTGAGGCGCTCCTCCCTCTCCAACGGGAGAAGGTGGCGCCGAAGCGCCCGTAGACCGGACCCTCGCCGCTGCCCACTCTCCCAGGAGAGGGGAGCCGCGCTAAATCGACGGCGCCCATTGGACGGCCTGGCTCTCGCGCCGCTTCCTCGCGCGCCGCGCCTCGATCGCCGTCATCGTCGCGCGCAAGACCTCGGTCACGCCGGCTCGCGTCGCAGTCGAGAGCATAAGCGGCTTGGCGCGCTTTGCCCCCGGCGCAAGCGGCGGCCCGAACTCGCGGATCACGCGCATGAGCCGCTCGGTCTGCTTCTTGAGCGTCGCCTCGTCGACCGCGTCGACCTTCGACAGCGCGACGATCTCGGTTTTCTCGGCGAGGCCCTCGCCGTAAGCCGCGAGCTCGCGGCGGATCGTGCGATAGTCGGCGCCGGCGTTCGCGCCCGTCGCGTCCACGAGATGGACGAGCGCGCCGCAGCGCTCGACATGGCCGAGGAACCGGTCGCCGAGGCCGTGGCCCTCGTGCGCGCCCTCGATCAGGCCGGGAATGTCGGCGAGCACGAAGTCGCGCCCGTCGATCCGGACGACGCCGAGGCCCGGATGGAGGGTGGTGAACGGATAATCGGCGATTTTGGGCTTGGCGGCGGAGACGGCGGCGAGGAAGGTCGATTTGCCCGCGTTCGGCAGGCCGATGAGGCCGGCGTCGGCGATCAGCTTGAGCCGCAGAACGAGCGTGCGCTCGATGCCCTCGAGGCCGGGATTGGCGCGGCGCGGCGAGCGGTTGGTCGAGGTGGTGAAATGGAGGTTGCCAAAGCCGCCGTTGCCGCCCTGGGCGACCACCACGCGCTCGCCGGGCTCCGTCATGTCGGCGAGCATCGCGCCGCTCTCCTCGTCGAACACCTGCGTTCCGACCGGCACTTTCAGCACCGCGTCGGCGCCGCGCCCGCCGGCGCGATTGCGGCCCATGCCGTGCATGCCGGTCTTGGCCTTGAAATGCTGCTGGTAGCGAAAGTCGATGAGCGTGTTGAGGCCGTCCGCGCATTCGACCACGACGTCGCCGCCGCGCCCGCCGTCGCCGCCGTCGGGGCCGCCGAACTCGATGAATTTCTCGCGCCGGAACGAGACCGCGCCCGCCCCGCCGTCGCCGGAGCGAATGTAGACGCGCGCCTGGTCGAGAAACTTCATCGCGACCTGCCTGTCACGGCGCGCGCGCCAGTTCGACTGGCCGTCTCGCTGCTCGACCGCGTGGCGGCCGACCCTGCCCAATCCGCGCGGGCAAGGCGGAAGCTGTGGCATTCGACCAGGCCCCCGCGCGCCGGCGCGCCCTGCAGGCCCGTGCCGAGACGCGCGAACCCGCACTTTCCAAGCACGGTCTTGCGAGGCCTCGTTCTCGACCCTGACGCTGGCCAGGATCTCGACCGTCGGCGTCAGCCCGAAGGCCGCGTCGATCATCGGCTTCGGCGGCCTCGGTCGCAAGACCCTTGCCCCACATCTCCGGCGCCAGCACAAAGCCAAGCGCAAGACGGTCCGTGCCGCGCAATTCGAGGCTGATCGCTCCGATGGCGTCGCTCTTGCCCTTGATCGGCGTCATCACCAAGGTCAGGTCGCGTCCGGCCGAGTTGGCCTCGCGCGCGGCGTAGATGAACCGCTCGGCCGAGCCTTCGGGATAGGGATGGGGGATGCGCGCGGTGTAGCGGGCGACTTCCCATCGGCTGCAAAATTTATGGATCGCCGCGGCGTCGCAGATCCTGCGGCCAGCGCAGCCAAAGCCGCGGCGTCTCAAGCCGGAACACATCGTCTCTTGCCAGATCGGGAAACATGAAATCACCGGTCAGCGCCCCGTTCACGGGGCCAAAAACGACGAAGGGGACGCGGCGACCGCATCCCCTTCGTAAGCTTCGGCTTACCGGACGAATGAGCAGGCTCTTTGGCCTTTGATCTCATCTCGAAATTTTTGAGTCTTTCGAGAACGTCCGCGGGGGCTTGTCGCCGAAGCGGGGTTCTCGTCTTGCTCCCCGCTTTATTCTGAAATGCTAATCGCGCGTACCGATACATATTGGCGTCCGTCGCCTTTTCGCTCAAAAGCGACTTCGCCGGCGGCGGTGGCGAACAACGTATGGTCCGTGCCAAGGCCGACATTTCGACCGGCGTGAAATTTGGTTCCTCGTTGGCGTACAAGAATCATGCCGCCAATAACCTGCTCGCCGCCGAACTTCTTCACGCCCAGACGCCGACCGGCCGAGTCGCGGCCGTTGCGCGACGAACCGCCTGCCTTTTTGTGAGCCATAGACCTTCGCTCCGAAACCTTGCTGCGGCCGGCCCTCAAAGCGGCCGCCAACCTTGAACCTACCTATAGCGCATTCCGAACGCGCCGGGGAATTGTTCGTTCTATCTGCTCGCCGCCGAAGCGCGCCGCTCTCGCAGACGATCCGCCGCCGGTCAGGATGTCGGTCACCCGCACGATCGTGAGGTCCTGCTTATGGCCGCGCTTGCGCTTCGAATTCTTGCGCCGGCGCTTCTTGAAGGCGTAAACCTTCGGCCCGCGCGCCTGCTCGACGATCTCGCCGACGACGCTCGCGCCAGCGACCCGCGGCGCGCCGACATGGTTGGTCGCGCCGTCGAACAGCGCCAGCACCTCGTCGAACACAATCCTCGCGCCGGCTTCGCCGGGCAGCGTCATGACGGTAATCTTGTCCTCGGCGGCAACCTTGTATTGCTTGCCGCCGGTCTTGATGACTGCGAACATCGTTCTTTCCCGTGTTCCGCCCGGCTCGCTACGCATGAGGCATGCGCGGCCGGCTTCTTTGCAGTTGACCGAAAATGCGGCTCTCGCGAGCCGCGGCTTGACGCTCGGGTTTTGAGCTTGAGGCGCTCAAAACCAAAAGCGCGGCTTTGCGGCCGCGCTGGAGCGAGGCGGTGCCTATAGGCGGAGCCTCGATCAAAGTCAATCGCTTTGCCGGCCGCGGCGCTGGCGGCGCGCGGCGGGCGCAGCTACGCTTGAGCGCGGGATCAGTCGGAGAAGATATGTTCGTCGACTGGCTGCTCGCAAGCTTCCATCACCTGGCGGTCTTTTCGCTCGCCGCGATCCTGTCGGCGGAGATCTTTCTGACCGCGGGGCCGATCGACGACCGCCTGGCGTTGAGGGTCGCGCGCATCGACGCCTGGTTCGGCATTATGGCGGCGCTCGTTGTCGCCGCCGGGGTCTTGCGGGTGTTCTTCGGCGCCAAGGGCTACGAATATTATTGGGCCAACATCTTCTTCTGGGCCAAGATGGCGCTGTTCGTCGGGGTCGGCCTCGTCTCCGTCGCGCCGACCATGCTGTACATCGGCTGGCGCCGGCGCGTGCGCGCCGACCCCTCGTTCCGCCCGCCGGCGGACGAGATCGCGCAATTGCGCCAGGCGCTGTACGTCGAGGCGGGCCTGTTCGCCCTCATTCCGCTTTGCGCCGCGGCGATGGCGCGCGGCTACGGGATGTGAGGGCGGGCTCGTGGCGCCTTGCGCAGAGAATTGAGCCAACCTCAACGCCAACCGACACGAAGCGAGCGCCAGTTCGCAAGCGGCGCCTACACCCCTTCGACGATGCGCATGTCCCGCTCGGCTCCGCCGGCGAGCGCGGCCAGCGCTTCCTTGATAGGCCGGGCTGTCATGCGCCGCCCGCGCCGCCTCCACGCTGTCAAACTCGATCAGCACCGTGCGCTGCTGGAGGCCAGCCTCATAGACCTGCGCCGGCATTCCGCGCGCGAGGAAACGCCCGCCTGCGGCGGTGAGCGCCGGCCCGGCGAGCTTGGCGTAAGCGGCCAGCGCATCCGGATTGCTGATCGAACGATATGTGGAGATCCAATAAGCTTTGGCCATCGTGGCTCCCTCCCTCGTTTGCTTTCCGGCGAGTCGCCTCAGTCGATCAGCTTGTAGGCCGGCAGGGTCAGGAACTCGTCGAACGTGTCGCCGAGCGACATGTCCGAGAAGAGCTCGGTCGCCTCCTTGAAGCGGCCGCCGTCGAACGCCTTGGCGCCGACCTCGCCCTTGACCCGCTCCATCTCGCCCTTGAGCGCGTCGCGGAACATCGCCGGCGTCACCTCGCGGCCGTCGTCGAGCTTGGCCTTGAGGTGCAGCCATTGCCAGACCTGGGCGCGGGAGATCTCGGCCGTCGCCGCGTCCTCCATCAGGTTGTAGATCGGCACGGCGCCGCGGCCCCTGAGCCACGCCTCGATATATTGCACGCCGACCCGGATGTTCTCGCGCAGGCCCTCCTCCGTGCGCTTGCCCTTGTGCACCTCGAGGAGGTCGGCTTGCGTCACGTGGACGTCGTCGCGCTTCTTCGAGAGCTGGTTCTGTCTCCGGCATCATCCGGTCGAACACTTCCATCGCGATCGGCACGAGATCCGGGATGGGCGACCCAGGTGCCGTCGTGGCCGTTGCCGCCTCGCGCTCCTTGTCGGCGCGCACTTTGGCGAAGGCGGCTTCGTTGGCTTGCCTTGTCGCCCTTGACCGGGATCTGCGCCGCCATGCCGCCCATGGCGAAGGCGCCGCGGCGGTGGCAGGTCTTGATGAGCAGGAGCGAATAGGCGTTGAGGAACGCCTTGCCCATCGTCATTTCCGACCGGTCGGGCGTGAGGAAGGCCTTGTTCTTGCCGAGGCGCTTGATGAACGAGAAGATATAGTCCCAGCGGCCGCAATTCAGCCCGACGATATGGTCGCGCAGCTCGTAGAGAATCTCGTCCATCTCGAACGCCGCCGGCAGCGTCTCGATCAGGATGGTCGCCTTGAACGTTCCATGGGGCACGCCGAGTTCGCGCTCCGCGTCGGAGAAGACGTCGTTCCAGAGCCTGGCCTCGAGATGGCTCTCGAGCTTGGGCAGGTAGAAGGCCGGCGTCGCGCCCTTGGCGATCTGGGCCTTGGCGCAGTGGAAGACGTAAAGGCCGAAGTCGAACAGCGAGCCGGACATCTCTTCGCCGTCGACGACGACGTGGCGCTCGGGCAGATGCCAGCCGCGCGGCCGCACCATCAGAACGGCGGTCTCGCTCTTGAGCGCGTAGGCCTTGCCGCTGACGGGATCGGTGAAGTCGATCTTGCCGGCCCAGCGATCCTTCAGGTTGGCCTGGCCCTCGACCATGTTGGCGAAGACGGGCGAGGTCGCGTCCTCGAAATCGGCCATGAAGACCTTGGCGCCGGAATTCAGCGCATTGACGATCATCTTGCGGTCGACGGGGCCGGTGATCTCGACCCGGCGATCGAGAAGGTCGGCCGGGATCTTGGCGACCGTCCAGTCGCCGTCGCGGATCGACTTTCGTCTCGGCGAGAAAATCCGGCAGCTTGCCGGCGTCGAAAGTCTTCCTGGCGCCCCATGCGCCGCGCCAGCAGTTCCAGGCGCCGCCGATTGAAGCGCCGATGCAGCCCGGCGATGAACGCGAGCGCCTCGGCGTTCAGAATTTCGTCCTGCCGACCGCTGGACTTGGCGTTGATCTCGACGCCGGCTACAGCCGAGTGCGCTGTCATGAGGGGCTCCGCAAAGGCGTTGGAAGGTCCGAGACGCACGTCCTAGACCTTTTCTCCGCCTTTGTGGAGAGCCGTCGTCGATCAGGCCGCGAGATTGGTTCGTTCGCCGACCGAGCGCTCGCGCCAAGCCCGTCGCCTCACGAGCAGGCCCGGACGGGTCGGCGTCCAGCGGCAGCGCCGTCGCGTCGTTGACGTCGGACCGCGTGAGGCCGATGTCGCGCAGCTCATATTCCGACATCCGCGCCAAGTCGGACATCGTGCGCCGCGCTTCGCTCACCCGCGCCGGCCAGGTGAGGACGCGCCACAAAGCCTTTGCCGCGCCGGATTCCATATAAGTCGCAATCATGTTCGCCTCCAATGCGAAGACGATTTCCCGTTCGGCGCGAAGCTCGCGCCGGTGGAAGTCGTTC
The DNA here is from genome assembly GCA_963717215.1 of uncultured Alphaproteobacteria bacterium. Classification (GTDB taxonomy): domain Bacteria; phylum Pseudomonadota; class Alphaproteobacteria; order Rhizobiales; family Beijerinckiaceae; genus Roseiarcus. The sequence continues at coordinate 98 of CAVQVS010000011.1, read as the reverse complement.
AATCTCGGGATGGTTATCTCGGGATGCTTACTTATATGGTGAGAGCATTGATCGGTCCAACGAATGTTTGTAGAGTAACCGATCAAAATTTCGGATGA
>CAVQVS010000010.1:0-194834 GCA_963717215.1 uncultured Alphaproteobacteria bacterium | reverse complement strand
GGTGCTGCAAGAGAGGATTGAACTCTCGACCTCTCCCTTACCAAGGGAGTGCTCTACCACTGAGCTACTGCAGCGTCCGAAGCGCGTCTTCAAGAGCGCTGGGCTTCCTGCCATAGGAGCCGGGTCAAGGCAAGGCGGGATGGCGAGACTACAGTCTTTCCGCGAGGCCTTCGTTAAAGCGACTGAAGCTGCGGCGACCGCGCGGGGCGCATACAGCCCGGCCGCTATTAACTATATTTGTTCGGTATTACGTTCCTACGGCGCCGGCAGCAGGTAGTTCTTGACCAGATAGGTGACGCCTCGGGTCCACGATTCGTCCGTGTCGCCGCGAATGTCGACGCTATGGACGAACGCCATCTTTTTGGCCGCGACATCCGCCATATACACATTGATGTTGAGGATGAGGTCCGAGACTTTCTGGACCACGATCCACGCGACGACATCGGCGCCGAGCTCTTTGCCGTAGCCAAATTCGCAGCCGCCGCACGCGCCGACCTCTGGACCGGCGCTGATCTTGGCGGCGGCCTCCGCGGGTATGGCGACGAATCGATATCGACCGGAGGCCTCGAGCTTCGCCTTGAAGACGGACGCGATCAAGGCGATGCGAGCCCGCTCCGCGCTGGTCGTCGGCTCCAGATCCTCATGGTCGTTCAAGAACTGGACGTTGAGCAGGGCGACGCTCTTGGCCGGTTGAGAGGGCGCGTCCGTCGCCGCCGAGCAAACGCCAACGGCAAGGGGGCCGAAGATGAGGAACGCAGCAAGGCCCCATGCGGCGAGCAAGACGCCACCTGGCGCAAGCAGAGCTTTGCGCCGGGAAACGTGCGGATTGCGGCTAGCGTCGGCCCCGACACCCCACCCCGTTCGAGCTTCCGACCCATTCATCGTTTCATCCTTTTCCTGCGGCCATTCTCGCACATCGCCGAGGCGTCCGCTTGCAGGGCTTGTCCGGTCGGCTGGGCCATCGCAATATAAACGCCAGTCTGCCGCTATCGGGTATCGGGCGGACGGACAGAATTCGGAGGATCGCCCATGCGTGCAAGGTTGACATGCGGCTGCTCCTGCGCGCGGCGTTCGCCGTCGCCGTGCTCGCTGGATTGGGCACTGAGGCGTCGGCGCAAATTCCGGGCGACACGATCAAGATCGGCGTGTTGAGCGACTTCTCCGGGCCGTTCGCCGATCAGGTCGGCAAGGGATCGCTTGTCGGCGCTCAGCTCGCGGCCGAGGATTTCGCCAAGGAAGCGGGCGGACTCAAGGTCGAGATCATTTTCGCCGATCATCAGAACAAGCCCGACATCGGCGTCGCGATCGCCCGGCGATGGGTGGATCAGGAGGGCGTCGACGCGATCGTCGATCTCGCCAATTCCGGCGTTGGTCTCGCCGTTAACAGCCTCATGCATGAGAAGAATCGCGCGATGCTCGCTTCGGCGACCGCGACCTCGGATCTCACCGGAAAATTCTGTCAGCCGACCACGGTCCAATGGGCTCTCGACACCTGGGCGCTCGGAAACGCGGTCGGCCGCACGATCACCAAAATGGGCGGTTCGACCTGGTATTTCATCAGCTTCGACTACGCTCTCGGCAAGGCTCTGCAACGCGACGCGACCGAGGCGATCGTCAAAGCGGGCGGCTCGGTGCTCGGCTCGGTGTCGCATCCGCTCGGCGCAACGGATTTCGGCTCGTATCTGTTGCAGGCGCAAGCGTCGGGCGCGAAAGTGATCGCGCTCGCCGACACCGGCGCCGACGCGATCAACGCCATTCGCCAGGCGGCCGAGTTTCAGATCGTCGGGCCCGACCGCAGGCTCGCAGCGCTGTTCCTGCAGATCACCGACATCGACGCGCTCGGACTGAGCGCGGCGCAGGGTCTCATCCTGTCCGAAGCGTTCTATTGGGATCTCAATGATGCGACGCGCGCCTTCGCCGCGCGCTTCGCCGAGCGGATGGGCGGCAAGATGCCGACCGAGGATCAGGCGGCGGCCTATTCGGCGACGCTCGCGTATCTGCGCGCCGTCAAGCGAGCGGGAACCATTGAAGGCGACAAGGTGGTCGCCGAAATGAAGAAGTCGCCGATCGACGATCCGCTCTTCGGTCCTGTCGTCGTGCGCGCCGACGGCCGCGCGACGCACGCGATGTATGTGTTCAAGGTCAAGTCGCCACAACAATCGAAGAGCCGGTTCGACGTCTATGATCTCATCGAGACAATTCCGCCCGAGGCCGCCTTCCGGCCGCTCGATCAAGGCGGCTGCGCGCTGGTGAAGTGACGGGCGAATGGATCGCACCGCGTGAAGCTGATCGGAGAAATGCAATGAGCGAAGAGTCCAAAGAGCGCGTCTATCAAGCCGGACGAGATCGAGGCGCGGCTCAAGCGCGAGCTGCCGCATTGGCGTTACGAAAACGGCTGGATCAGACGGACCTTCCGCACCTCCGGCTGGAAGGGCACGCTGATGGTGATCAACGCGGTCGGCCACCTCGCGGAGGCCGCCTGGCACCATCCCGATATCGCCGCGTCCTACGCCTGGGTCGAGGTGAAATTGCAAAACCATAGCGCCAAGGGAATCACCGACAAGGACTTCGAACTGGCGCGCAAGATCGAGGAATTCGTCTCGTGGCGCCCCGGCAAAGAGGGCGGCGCGCTCGAAGGGACGCCGGCGGGCGATCAGCGATTCGCCTATATCAAGTACGACGACAAGTGAGCCTGTCGTCATTGAGGCCCCGATCACGGGACCTTGGCGTTCTCCGGCTCTTCGAACGGAGCACTGAGGCATAAATAACTGAATTACTTTGTATAATATGGCCAAGCTGGCTCGCTAATCGCGTCCCAACCCATTGGAATCACGCAAAACCGACGCGTAAACAGGGTCTCCTGCGCCGGCCTCGGATGAAAGAAGATTCAGCCCGCCTCCCGAAGGGCCTCGATCCGCGCCGCGATCGCCTTGCGCTCTTCGTCGCTCATCGCCGCGCGGGGGCTCTCGACTCGGATCTCGCCCACCACATGCGCGGGCCGCGCGGAGAGCACGAAGATTCGATCGGCGAGCGCGATCGCCTCGTCGATGTCGTGGGTGACGAGCACGGTGATCATGCCGCGGCTTTCGACGAGCCTCGCAAGGTCGCGTTGCAGCTGCCGGGCGAGCGGCGCGTCGAGCGAAACGAAGGGCTCGTCGAGCAGCAGCAAGGTCGGGCGAACGGCGAACGCGCGCGCCAGCGCCGCGCGCCGCGCCAGCCCGACCGAGAGCTCGCCAGGAAAATGCGTCCGGTGCTCGGAGAGGCCGAGCGCGGCGAACAAGGCCGCGATCTCGGCTTCGCTGGCGTTGGGCGCGGCAAGACGCACGTTGTCCTCGACGCTGCGCCACGGCAGGAGCCGCGGCTCCTGAAACACCATGCCCACTCGGCCATCCGTCGGGGACGTGGACCGAGCCCTCGAAATCGCGATCGAGGCCGGCGAGAATGCGCATCAGCGTCGACTTGCCGCAGCCGGACGGCCCGATCAGCGCGCCGGTCTCGCCCTCCTCGAGCGCGAACGAAAGATTGGCGAGGACGGGAACGCTTCTGCCCCGACGCGGTCCGGAAGGACTTCCTCGCGACGCGCGCTTCAAGCCGCGCGCGGTCGCCAACGCGAGACATGACGTTCAAAGGGTTGCACCGCGAAGTGTTTCGATGACGAGCATGATCGCCGTGAAGGGCAGGGCGTAGGCGAGCAGGAGCGGGACGTCGAACAGCTGGAAGGCGGTATTGATTTCGAACCCCACGCCGTTCGGCCGGCCCATCAGCTCGACCACCAGCACGATCTTCCACACGAGCGACAGGCCCGCGCGCGTCGCCGCGGCGAAATAGGGCGCGAGCTGCGGCGCAACGACATGGGCGAGCCGCTTCATGCGGCGAGAAGCCGAACACATGCGCCATTTCGTCGAGCCTCGTGTCGAGCGCGCGCACGCCCTCGCGTATGGTGACGACCGTGACGGGCAATTTGTTGAGCGCCACCGCGCCGATCGCCGCCGCTTCGTTGAGCCCGACCCAGATATAAGCGAGAACGATGATGACCAGCGCGGGCAGGTTCAAGAGCACGATGACCCATGGGTCGGCCGCGCGATCAAAGAGCGCGCTTGCGCCCCATCGCGTAGCCGATCGCCGATCCGACCGCCATCGCGAGCAGGAACGCCGCCGCGACGCGGGCGAGCGTGACGCCGAGCGCCTGCAAACAGCGCGCCCGACGCGGCCTCGGACCTCATCGTCGCGAGCACCGCCATCGGGCCTGGAAGCAGCCGCGGATTGGCGAAATGCGCAGCGATTTGCCACAAGGCAAATGAGCGCGACGAGCGAGATGAGACGCGTCATCACGTCCTATTCGCTCGTCACGGGATCGTAGAAGAGACCGGGGTCGAGCTCCTTGGCCTTGCCGACCAGCGCCTCGCCGCCGACCGCCGCCAGTCGGCGATAGAGGACGCGCGCGTCCGCGGCCTCATCGGCGATCGTTCGTTTCGGCACGCCTTCGAGATAGCGCTGGCGATAGACGGCGAGCGCTGCGTCGTCTTTCAACCGGAGCCGCGCCTTGATCGGGTCCCAGGCGCTCGGATCTTCGGCCAGGATTTTGCGCGCCTCCGCGGCGGCGGTGAAATAACGCCGCAGAACGATCCTTGTGCGAAGCCGCGAAAGCCTCGCTGAAGACATAGCCGGTCATCGCGACCGGGCCGCTTGCGCCGAGCGCCTTCTCGACATCCGACATTTCAATTGCGCGGCGGAAGCCCCGCCCCTCAAGATCGGCGGAGAAATTCCAGTATTCGAGCGCGGCATCGGTCTCGCCCTGGGCGAGTTTCTCGGCGATGAGCGGCGGCGCGCCGTAGGACGGCCGGGCTTCCTTGGTGAGGTCGAGCCCAGAGCCGAGCGCGCCGCCCGCAACAGAAGCCAGCTCTTGTCGAGCGGTCCGCCGGCGACGCCAATCGATCGGCCGGCGAGATCGGCGACCGCATGGACCGGCGAATCCTTCGGCGCCATCACCGCGCCCAGCGCGGTCGAATAGGGCGTGAACAGAAGCTTGTCGCCGAGCGCGCGTTCACGCGCCGCCCAAAGCCAGTCCTCGACGACCATATCGGCGGCCGCCGCCCATCAGAGCGACCTTGGCCGCGTCGGTCGAAGCAAGCTCGATCGTCTCGATGTCGAGATTGGCGGCCTTGTCGAGCCCGCGCGCCTTGATCACCTCGATTTCCCAAGACGCCGTTCCGGTTTTCTGGACGGCGATGCGCAAGGGGTCGGCGGCTTCGGCGCTAGACGCCAGATACGGCGCTCGCGGCGACAGCGAGAACGGCGAGGAGCATGCGCTTGATCGTGAGCGTTCCTTGGGCTCGGCCGCGCATCAGCCGCCCCGGCGCATGAGCATGCCGCGCGCCGGATCGTAGGCGATCACAGCGCCGCCGAGGAACACGACTGTGCATCCCGCCACGACCGCGAGCGCCAGCCAATTGACCTGCTGGTAGAAGGCGAAGCGGATCAGTTCGACCGCATGCGTGAAAGGGTTCAGCCGGCAGACGGTCGCCAGCCACGGGCTTCCCTCCTGCACGCGCCATAGCGGATAGAGGGCGGAGGACGCGAAGAACATGGGGAAAATGACGAAGTTCATCACTCCGGCGAAATTCTCGAGCTGCTTGATGAGCGACGACAACAGCATGCCGAGCGCGCCAAGCATCAAGCCGGACAACGCCAGCGCCGGCAGAATTGTGAGATAGCCCCACCAGGTCGGCGGCTCGATCTCCCAGAAATAAGCGATGACAAGAAACGCATAGACCTGCAAAATCGAAACCGCGACGCCCGCGATCAGCTTCGACGTCAGGAGAAACCAGCGCGGCGCGGGACTGACCAGCAGCATGCGCATGCTGCCCATTTCGCGGTCGTAGACCATCGACAGCGAGGATTGCATGCCGTTGAAGAGCTGGATCATCGCGATCAGTCCCGGCGCGATATAGACCTCGTAGAGAACGTAGGTGTCGTAGGGCGGCATGATCGACACGCCGAGCGTTTGCCGAAATCCGGCTGCGAAAATGAACAGCCAGACCAGCGGGCGCACCAGCGCGGAAATGAAGCGCTCGCGCTGGTGAAGAAAGCGCAGGCTTTCGCGCCATACGATGCCGTAGAGGCAGATCAGGCGCTGCGTCCAGCCGAACGGCCGGTCGCCCTCAAGGACGGCGTCGCTCACCATTCGCCTCCTTCTTTGCCGTCGCCCGTCAAGGCCGTGAACGCCTCGCCGATCGAACGCGCGCCTGCGTCACCGACAACGGAACGGGACGGGCCGTTCGCGAGCACACGCCCGTTGTGCAGCACGACCACATGGTCTTCGTCGCGAATCTCGTCGACGAGATGGGTCGCCCAAAGGACGCCTATTCCTTCGTCAGCGACGAGGCCCCGTACGACCTCGAGGATCCCGGCCCGCGCCTTGATGTCGAGCCCCGCCGTCGGCTCATCAAGCAGCAGCATGCGCGGCCGGTGCAGGAGCGCCCGCGCGATCTCGACCCGCCGCATCTGACCGCCGGAAAGGAAGCGCACCTTGTCGCCCGCCCGGTCGGCGAGACCGACGCGGGCGAGTTGGATCGCGCCTCGCTCGCGCGTCTCGCGCGCGCCGATGCCGTGCAAGGCGCCATGGTAGGCGAGGTTCTGCGCGACGCTAAGATCGGGATCGAGCGTGCGCTGCTGAAAGACGACCCCGAGCTGCGCGAGAGCCGCGCCGCTGTTGCGCGCGACGTCGCGGCCGAAAATGCGAACGGCTCCCGACCGGCTCACATAAAGATGCGTGATCACCGAGAAGAGCGTGCTCTTGCCGGCGCCGTTCAGGCCCAAGAGCACGGTGAAACTCGCCGGCGCGACGTCGAAGCTCACCTCATCCAGAGCGATCCGCGCGCCATAGGCGTGCGACACCTTCTCGACCGAGAGCGCGCTGACGGCCGCCTTCGGCATGGCGTCGGCGACGACAGTCATTGCTTCGAGATCGCGACGCCCCAAGGAAACGAACCGACGGGAATCGATTTGATCACCTTCAGCGCGGCCACATCGATGACCGATACGTCATTCGAGACGCCGTTGGTCGTCAGGAGATACTTGCCATCCGGCGTCAGCTCCAGTTGCCAGACGCGCTGGCCGACCAGCAGATATTTGAGCACCTGCTTGGTCGCAGCGTCGATGACAGCGACGCGATTGGCCGGACCTGTCGCGACGAACGCGAGCTTGCCGTCCGCGCTGAAGCGGATGCCGACCGGCTGGATCTGCTCCTTCGCGAGCCCCGGCACGTCGAACGCTAATCTTCTGCTTAATGACGTGCTTGACCGGATCGATGACGCTGACGGTTCCTCCGACCTCCGACGTCACCCACAGCTCAGAGCCATCCTTGTTGTACTCGGCGTAGCGCGGTCGTGGGTCGACGAGAATGTTGGCCACCATCTTCTTGTTCCGCCAGTCGATGAGGTGGGCCATGCTCGTCGTCTCGGACGTGTTGACGACGATCGAGCCATCGGGACTGACAGCCACGCCCTCAGGCTCGACGCCGACCGGAAATTCGCTAACAACCTTGCGCGTCGCGATGTCGATCGCGGTCAGAAGCGCGTCGTTTTCGTTGGCGACGAACACGAGTTTGCCATCCCGGCTCACACGCAATTGCTCGGGATCGGGGCCCGACGGCAGTTCGCCGACCTGCTTCAGTGTCTTTGTGTCGATAATGGCAATCGTATCGTCGTCGCCAAGAGCATACGAACATCAAGCGCGTCGTCCTTGGTTAGCGCGATGCCGCGGGGCCTCTGGCCAGTCTTGACGGTGCGTGTGACCTCGAGCTTGTCAAGGTCGATGACGGAGATCGAATTGCCCTTCTCGTTGGTGATATAGGCGGTCGTCGCGTGGGCCGAACCCGAAAGCGCCCAGAGGCCGGCCAGAAGGGTCAAACGCGGCGTCGCGCCGCGCGATGCGTTTCATTGAAGTTTGCATTTGGTCTCCGGCCTGTCGAAGCCGAGGGTGTCGAGTTCGGACGTCTGATGCAGGAAGCCTTCCTGAGGCGAAACCGAGACCGTGGCTCGCCCGTCGGTGAGCAGGATCGGCTGACGAAGCTGCTGGTTCCACGAGCGCACGGTGAGTCCCTGACCCTTGAATGCGCCGAGCGCGAAGCCTGGGCGACAGAAGATCGTCGCGGATCGCCTTGGGATCCGCGGATTTGGTGTGCGCGACGGCGTCGCCGATCAAGCGCATGGCCTCCCAGGCCTGGTTGTCGCGCGCACTCATGCCGCGCTTGAACGTGCGCTGAAAGCGGTTCTGCAACTGAACGGCGCCCCAGAATTCGTGCGAAGGGTCCCAGCTCACGGGCCGTAACCCCGCGGAGCCGACGACCGGTCGGGGATCCCAGGTGCGATAGGGGAGAAAGCCGGCGAAGACCTCGCTTTCGTCGGCCGCGACGAGCACGTCATAATCAGGCGCGTTTTGCGTGAAGACCGGCATCTGCCGCTGAACCTGAACGCTGCCCGAGTCCGAGCGCCGCCCGCCGCCGGTGTCCTGGTAAACGCGCTCCTCGACAATTTTCGCGCCGAATTTCTTTGCCGATCGCCGATAAGCTTCGGCGAGCAATTGGTCCTCCGGATGCGATCCGACCACCAGTAGCCAGCGCCTCCACTGCTTCCAAATCAGATATTGCGCGAGCCCATCGGTGAGCATCGATCGAGTCGGGGCGACGTGGATCACATTGGCGCGGCAGTCCTCCTCGCGCAGACGATCGTCCGGGGCGCCAGCATTGAAGACCAGTGCGCCAGAGGCGCGCGCGGCGTCGGCGACCGCGAGAACCTCGGCAGGGGGAAGGTCGACGATGAACAAGCGCACGCCGTCGTCGAGCATGCTCTTTAGCGCTGCGGCGGGATCCTCGCCGGGGGCAAGCTTGGCGTCGACAATCGAGAAGGATTGATCGAGGAAGCGGCCGGTTGTGTTGTTGTCATCCATCGCCATGCGTTGCGCCGGCGATGAAGTCGTCCTTAGGCGGGATATCGAGGATCGAAATCGTCTCGCGAGAATGCGCTTCGTGGATGACGCCGACTTTGACGGGAAGCGGGTCGGCGGCTGCGGACTGGCCGATCGCCGCGTATAAAGCGAAAGCGACAACCAAAAGGGCGCAAAGCGCCTTCAATTCATGCAAGCCGGAGGAAACGCCGGACAAGCGCTTGAGCGTTGCTTGAGACGAGAACATTCCGCGGGGCAAGTCCTTTTCATCGAGGCGGCCTGCGGAGGCTAACCCTAGCGTCAGCACCGTTTCGAGGCAGGCGATGGGTTGGACATTTCCTCCGGGCGAGAAGCCCCCGCGGCCCCCGGCCTCATCCGTAGGAAATGTTTAGCGAGAATTCGACGGCGCCCGCTCGGGCGACTCGTCGAGGCGTTCATCGCCGGGGTAAGGACCGCCGCGATAGCTAGACTCGACGCCATGGAGAGCGGTCTGCCAGCTCGGCTGTCAGCTAGCCCAGCGGCCATCTCTCCAATTCGCCTTATAGAGGCGAGCCGTTCGGCCGACTTTTACATCTCCGCCGAAAGATAGGCAGTGACCTCCATGCCTGCGCAAACTTCAACAACGACCGGAACATTCCAAGCCATAAATCCAACTCCTTGAGTTTCTCTCCGCGTGGCCCATTCGGGTCCCACAGCGCCAAACCTAGCATCGGCCGCCGGCTGCGTCACGTGGTTTGAACGGCGGACCAGATTGTCCGACGATGGCCTGCGGAGTTGCGGAAGAATCGCTCGAGGAACCCAAGTCCCCGAGCGGCGTTCCCACACGCGCACCTCTATCCCTCGAACGGCGCAATTGCTAAGTCACGCTCTGCGTGACGGCTCGCTTTGCGGGTGGGCCGGTTCGGGGTACTCTGATCCGGGAGGATAATGTGAAGCTGTTGTGTTTTTCGCTTGCTGGGGCGGCGCTCCTTGTTTCGATGGGCGCGGCGATGGCGCAGGATGCCGCGGCCGGCGAGAAGGTCTTCATGAAGTGTAAGATCTGCCACCAGATCGGCGAGGGCGCCAAGAATATGGTCGGCCCGGTCCTCAACGGCGTCGTCGGCCGCAAGGCTGGCTCCTATCCCGATTATCACTATTCCGACGCCAACAAGAGTTCGGGCATCACCTGGGACGAGGCCACACTCAAAGAATATCTGAGAGACCCGAAAGCCAAGGTCCCTGGAACCAAAATGGTCTTTCCCGGCCTTAAGTCCGACGAGGATATCGCGAACGTCATCGCTTACCTCAAGCAGTTCGGTCCCGACGGCAAGAAGATCTGATCGGCGCGGCTGGCGATTTTACATCGTCTCGAGATCGGATCGGACAATCCGCTGCTCATGCAGCGCGGTCGCGATCAGCGCGCCAGAGACGCCTGTTGTCTTGAGCGCCCGAAGATCGGCCGGTTGCGGACACCGCCGGCGGCGTAAATTTCACGCCCGCCGGCGACTGACTGGATCGAGGCAAGCCGCTCGAGATCGGGGCCCACGCCGCTGCCGACCCGCGCAAGCGTCATGACGATGATTTGATGCGGCCAAAGAGCGGGTTCGGCCAGGATCTCCTGTGGGCCCTGGAAAGCATCGCTGCGAAAATCAAGTGAGAGCACGACGCGCGTCGAGTCGCGGTGCTGCGCAATCAGCTCGCTGTCACGTTGCGATTCGCTGCCTATAACCGGCGTTCCGAGGTCAGCCCCGATGAAAGCGTCGAGCGCGGGGGCATCCGCCACGCCGTTGTCAACCCACATTCGCAATGATGGAAACTGCTGTGCGAATGCGGCGCAACGTCTGGTAATTGTTTCCGCTGCACTGGATCGCATCGAGATCGGCGACATACAGCGTCGAAAACGGAAAGACGCCAAGCAGGCCGCGCACGACATCCACTGCGTCGCTGGTTGGCGAAAGCGGCGATTCGAGCAACCGGTAAGACGCCCGATCGCCCATCCGCGCACGGACCACTTGGCCGTGCATGAGGTCAATGACTGGGATAGCCTGCAAGTCCGGTTCCCGAATCGCTAACGGCGTAAGCTTGCGCCACCTTGTCTTTCAGCCAACTCCAGGCTTCAGTCTCCGCTGGCCCAGCCGTCTTTCCGACAGTGACGTCGAGGCGGGAAAATTCCGCCTCGATCTCGGCCCGCGGCAGCATGTGCAACCGGCTCACCAGCACCGCGCCCTCGATTACTGCCGCTTGTGCGCGATTGAAACCTTCGAAGGGCGCATGTGAGGCGCTATGTGCAACGCGGCACACGAAGCGAGGCCTGATCTCATGTTCGCGCACCTCGATGACGACAAGTTCGAGGTGCGACAGAGTCGCCGCCAGACGTGGCGCGGCGACAAGTGCGGAGGGCGTCAGCGGCCAGTCGCGGCGGCCGGTGAGGCAGCCGGCGAAGACGCGCACGTCGTCGGTAAAGTTGGCGACCGCGAATGGCGCCTGACGCAGATTGTCGAGCGTCGTAGAGGGATGAAACGGCGCCAGAATCCATGCCGCGCCCTCGGCGATCAGTCCCAGAGGCGCCAAGTGAGGCTCGCCGAGCGCATTGACCGTGACAACGATGGACTCGCGGATCATTGGCATGAGGTCACTCGCTTACCGCCCGCGAGCGCAGCGTGTGCCCCGCGTCGCTCAAGCGCGTCCTATCCCCAACGCGTGAATCGGTAGCGCAGCCCCAATCCAGCGGCTCGTCCTGGGCGTAGCGTTTGCCAAGCTGAAAAGCGATTTCGGCCTTCGTCAACTCGGCGCCCAGATAAAACGCGTGCGCGCCGTCCGTGTCGACTCCCAGTTTATCGAACAGCGCAAACGCGTCCTGAGCGACAAAATGGCCGGCGCGATTGTAAATGTGAATTCCATCCTCGGCCGCCTCTATCCGATAGTTGTCATCCCTCACTTGCACAGAAATCTCAGCGATCTCTTCACCCGTGTAGGGAAACGGCCTCGGGTCGTGGACCTGCAACATCGCGCGCCCATAGCCCCTCGGAAGGCTGTGGTCCGCCGCCGCGGCGTACATGATGCGACGCGCCGCGTCGTGCTCTTGAATCGTGCGGCGCGTGTGCGGGCTGACATGGACGGTGAGCACGTTGGCGATAGCGAGCTCAGAACAGATTCCGATGAGCAACGCCGTGACGCCGACGGAATCGGCGTCGGTCAACTCCGTCAGGTTGCCAGTGCCCATCAGCATTTCCGCGTCGGGGAGGTGCGCGCGCACTTCGCGATAACGTGACAGCGACTCGGCAAAGCCGAAGTGGATTGGATCGATAACGGGATCAAGGATGGCGGCGAGGCCCCGCTTCTGCGCATCTTCAGCCGCGCGGTAAAGCGACGCGAGATCGCCATGCTGGGCCGGAATCAGGACCGGCCGTGCGCCCATCTCTTCGGCGATCGCGAGATTGTGCTCGGTTAGGCTGAGGAGATAGTCGGCGCCGGCAAGTCCGCCCCGGCGGAGTTCGTCCGGATCAGCAGAATCGACGCTGACAAGCAATCCCCTCGACTTCAATTCTCGCACGGCCTCTTCGAGATGACGAAATGGCGTGTCCGGCAAGCATCCTAGATCGATGACGTCGGCGCCCTCGACGCGCAAGGCCTCGGCGCGAGCGAGAAGCGCCTCAAGGCTCAACTGCGGCGCATCTACAATCTCGGCGAAGATCCTCAAAGCATGGCGCGACAAATCGAGGGCAGCGCCGGCCCTGCCGAGAAACATTGGTAGGTCCTTCAACTCATCGGGGCCACGCTGGAACGGCACGCCAAATTCCTGAGCCAAGCGCGTCAGATCAGCGCGGCAGCGGCCCGGGACGACGACGCGATCGGCGTTGATTGGGCGCGGCAACCTGCGCATGAGGATGGGCTCGGTCATCAGCGCTGCGACCTTCACGCCGACGCTCAAGACCGACCAGTCGAACGCCGTCGGCTCCACGCTCTGCAAGACCTTCTCAAGGCGGTTCTGGGCAAGGCGGCCGGTCAAAAACAGAATGCGTTCGCTCATGCCGCGACTTTGCTTCGTCGCATCGCGATGGCTTCGCTAAGCTCAGCGATCGAGTCGACCGTCGTCACGCCGGCAAAGCCTCCCAGACGCTCGCGGTTCTCCAGATCGATCGGGCGTGGATAGACCTTCACCATTCCTTTCGGCGCTTCTGTCTCCAACTCGGGCGCCGTGTCGCAGGCGAAGACAAGAGTTGGCACTCTGCACTTGCCCGCTTGGGCAAAGACGTTGGTAATGAAATCGTCGGAGATCCCGTAGACGAATTTAGCGACCGCGTTCGAAGTCGCGGGAGCGACGATCAACGTGTGATAGATTCCGTAGTAGAATTGTCCGACGGTCACCGAACTCGCCGACGTGTCGCGATAGATCCGCACTGAGTAAGGCAGGTCGAGCTCCTGCTTGTACATGCGCAGGACTTCGGCTCCCGCCTTGCTGAGGAAGAGGTCGACGTGTTCGAGCTCACGGATCAAGGTCAGGCTTTCCTTCAGGAAATGACCGGACCCAGTAAGCGCCCATCCCCAGCGCGGCGTTTGGCGTTTCGTCATTGTGCTGCCGGCGGTCGATTTGAGGTCGCCACTACGATTTCAGGAAATATTGCTCCCCGCAACCCTTCGCCGAGCATTGCGCTGTCGGTCGGCCCGGCGAGCCAAGCCTGAGCGCCGCTCTCCTTGAGAAAGCGCGGGAACAAAGGATCAACGACACCACGAGTGACGAGATCCTGAGCATCGATGGCTACGCCGTCGAAACGGCCATGCTTGACCAGCAGCAGATGGCCAGCGCCGAGCGCGCCCGCCAGCCATGCAGCCAGACTGTCAGAGGTGAGGTCCCAGGTTTCTGGAAGCGCGGCCGCCCGCGCCATCGGCTCCGGCGACCAGACCGGGACCTTGCCCTCTTTGATGGCGCGCAAAATCGTGGAACGCGACGCGGTGAGCCGCAAGGCTGGGTTGAGGTTCTGCAGCGCGCAACCGAACTGCGCCATCGCCATCAGCGCCATGGCATGCGCGGCACGATCGTCGTAGCCGATCGAGGCCTGAGCCGCGCGCACGGCGTCTGCAAAGGGGCCGCCGCCCGGTACGATCGCGATCGAGCCGGCCTCAACCGCGATCGCCGTCAGCCAGTCCTTGAGATGCGGCCCGGTCGCGTGACTGCCACCCAACTTCACGATGGCGAGGCGCGAGCGGGAGCGACCCCTGACCTGCTCAATGACTTTGACCAGAATCCCTCGCATCAACCCTAAGGCGTCGCGCTACTTTAGAAGCCGAGCGAACAGGCTGTCGAGCCACGACTTGCTCAATCCGGTGCTTTGATGGGATTGAACGTCACTTCGAGGGCTTGGAGGAACGGTGAGCGTCGTCATCGGTTGGGATATAGGGGGCGCGCATCTGAAAGCCGCTCGGGTGAGGCACGGGCGCGTGGAGGCGGTGGTTCAGGCAGCGACGCCGCTGTGGCTGGGCCTCGATAGCCTGGACGACGCGTTCGATGCGCTTGGCGCTCAACTTGGCCGCGCCGATCGTCACGTGATCACCATGACGGGCGAGCTATGTGACGCCTTTCCCTCGCGCCGCGAGGGTGTAGCAGGGCTGGCTGCGATCGCGGCCAACCATCTCACCCCCGCCGCCCCACGCCTCTACGCCGGCCGCGCCGGGTTCGTCGAGCTTGGCGAAGCCGCTTCCCACGCCGTCGACATCGCCTCGGCCAATTGGCACGCAAGCGCTGCGCTCCTCGCGCTCAAGCTTCCGGACGCTTTGTTCATTGATATCGGCTCAACGACAACGGATGTCGTTCCAATCGTTGCAGGCCAGGTCGCGGCGGTCGGCTACAGCGACGCGGAGCGACTCGCCGCGGGTGAGTTGATCTATACCGGGATGACGCGCAGCTTCGTTATGTCATTGGCCTCTCGAGCGCCGTTTCGCGGCGCCTGGACTCCGCTGATGAACGAATATTTCGCCAGTAGCGCCGACGTTCATCGCATTCTCGGCGACTTGCCCGACGATGCGGACAAGATGTCGGCCGCCGATGGCCGCGAGAAGACCGTCGAGGCCTCGCGGGCGCGCCTGGCGCGGATGATCGGACGCGAGGTCGACGAAGGCTCGGACTCGGAATGGACTGGACTCGCCGCCTGGTTTGCGGAAACGCAAGTCCGTCAGATTACCGACGCGGCGTCGCTCCGCCTGTCCCGCAACGATGTCGCGGTCGCGGCGCCGATCGTTGCGGCGGGCGTCGGGGAAGGTCTCGCGGCAGAAGTGGCGCGCCGCCTGCGGCGGCCTTGCCTCGGATTTTCTTCGCTCATCGCGGCCTCAGCGGAAGCCTCGCATTGCGCGCCCGCGGTCGCGGTCGCCTTGCTATGCGCTTTCGTTGAGTCCGAAGTCGTTGTAAGTCGACAAAGGGGGCGTGCGGGAGACGGTCGACCATGCGCTTGACGAGGGTGGTGTTGTTCATGTCCGTGGGCGTCCATCTCGCGAGCGCTGCGGAAGCCGCCGCCGGGTCCGCGGCCGCCAATGACTATCCGACATCCGCCCGGGCCGACTATGTCTTTGCCTGCATGAAGACCAATGGCGATACACGCGAAGCGCTCGACCAATGCTCGTGCTCGATCGATATCATCGCGTCGCTAATTCCCTACGACGCCTATGTGACGGCGGCGACGGTCGCGTCGATGAACCAGGCTGGCGGCCAAATCGGCTCCATGTTTCGCGGAACTGCAATCGCGCGCGACGCGCTCGCCCGGCTGCGTCGCGCGCAGGCGGAAAGCGAAATACGCTGTTTCTAACTGTTCTGACCCGTGCAATGGTGGCAGGATGCCAGGCGTTCGCTCCCACACTTCTGGCGATGACGATATCGTGACAAACGCCGGGTAGCCCTTGCGCTCAAAATTCGATCGGGATATCCTCCCGTTGGTTTCGGCTGCACAAGCGTTGGGGAACGGGAGCCCTGGCGCACTTTTCGGAGACAAGGCGAATCCCCGCGGGTATCTTTGCTCGTTTTCGCTCTGTCGTGACACGCTGCCGACACCATCCCATGAGACAGTCGGTGCACGGCGCTTTGACCTGTGATAGGTCACCGAGCGCTCTATGATAAGTCTAACCGGGAGGAAACAATGCGAAAACTCTTGCTTGCAAGCTGCTTCGGCGTCGCGGCCCTGTTTACGGTCGGATACGCAGCGGCGAACGACGAACTCATCAAAATGTCCAAGGATCCGAACCAGTGGGTAATGCCCGCGGGGAACTATTCCGCGACGCGGTATTCAGAACTCAAGCAGATCAACACCGAGAACGTCCACAAGATCGCCCCGGCCTGGACTTTCTCGACCGGCGTCTTGCGCGGGCATGAGGGCGCTCCGCTGGTGATCGGCGATGTGATGTTTGTCCATGCGCCGTTCCCGAACACCGTCTTCGCCCTTGACCTCAACAACGACGGCAAGATTCTCTGGAAATATGAACCCAAGCAGGATCCGAACGTCATCCCGGTGATGTGCTGCGACACTGTCAA
The DNA here is from genome assembly GCA_963717215.1 of uncultured Alphaproteobacteria bacterium. Classification (GTDB taxonomy): domain Bacteria; phylum Pseudomonadota; class Alphaproteobacteria; order Rhizobiales; family Beijerinckiaceae; genus Roseiarcus. Next base: position 178,393 of record CAVQVS010000010.1, on the reverse strand, counting down.
CCGCGGGTTGTCTTATGCGGACGGCAAGATTTTCCTTCATCAGGCGGACACGACCCTTGTTGCGCTCGACGCAAAGACTGGCGCGGTCGTCTGGTCCGTGAAGGACGGCGATCCGTCGAAGGGAGCGACCGGTACAGATGCGCCGTTCGTCTTCAAGGACAAGGTGTACATCGGCGTTTCGGGCGGCGAGTTCGGCGTTCGCTCATGGGTCAGCGCCTATGATATCAAAGACGGCAAGCTCGCTTGGCGCGGCTATTCCATGGGTCCCGATTCCGATACGCTGATCGACCCGGAGAAGACGACCGCCCTCGGCAAGCCGGTTGGCAAGGATTCCAGCACCAGCACCTGGCAAGGTGATCAGTGGAAGATCGGTGGCGGCGCCACCTGGGGCTGGTATGCCTTCGATCCCGAACTCAATCTGATGTACTACGGGTCGGGAAATCCCTCGACCTGGAATCCGAAGCAGCGGCCCGGCGACAATAAATGGTCGATGACCATCTGGGCGCGCGACGTCGATACCGGCAAGGCCAAATGGGTCTATCAGATGACGCCCCATGACGAGTGGGACTATGACGGCGTCAACGAGATGATCCTCACCGACCAGAAGATCGACGGCCAGGATCGCAAGCTGGTGACGCATTTCGACCGCAATGGCTTCGGCTACACGCTCGATCGCGCCACCGGGGAGCTGCTGGTCGCCAACAAGTTCGACCCGAAAGTCAACTGGGCTACCGGCATCAACATGGACAAGTCTTCGCCAGACTACGGACGTCCCATCCGTGTCAAAGCGATGTCAACCGAAGCCAACGGCGAGGACGTCAACTCCAAGGGTATTTGCCCCGCGGCGTTGGGCTCGAAGGATGAGCAGCCGGCGGCCTATTCGCCGCAGACCGAACTCTTCTACGTGCCGACCAACCACGTCTGCATGGACTACGAGCCGTTCAAGGTCAGCTACACCGCGGGTCAGCCCTATGTCGGCGCGACGTTGTCGATGTATCCGCCCGCCGGCGATACGAACATGGGTAACTTCATCGCTTGGGACGGCAAGACCGGCAAGATCGTCTGGTCGGATCCCGAGCAGTTCTCGGTATGGTCGGGCGCTCTGGCGACCGCTGGCGGCGTCGTCTTCTACGGGACGCTGGAAGGCTATCTAAAGGCGGTCGACGCCAAGACCGGCAAGGAGCTCTACAAGTTCAAGACTCCGTCGGGCATCATCGGCAATGTCATGACCTACGAGCACGGCGGTCGCCAATATGTCGCGATCTTGTCCGGTGTCGGCGGCTGGGCGGGCATCGGTCTTGCGGCCGGTTTGACCAAGCCGCAAGACGGTCTCGGCGCTGTCGGCGGTTACGCGGCATTGTCGAACTACACCGCTCTCGGCGGCACGCTCACCGTATTCGCTCTACCGGCCGATTGAGCGGCCGACTGATCCTCCGGGGATAACCGAGGCTCGGCGCGTGGAACCAAACGCGCGCCGAGCCCTTTCTTTGATCCAGACCGCTTGAGAAACCAAACGTGACGATTTCCAGGTTCAATAAGCTTGTCGTCGGATTCTTGCTCGCCTTGGCCTCGCCGCTCGCTGCCTGCGCCGATCCGCCGGGAGACCCGGCCGCCGTCACCAACGATCAAGGGATGTGGCGCGACAAGAACGGCGACCCGACCTTCAAAGTGTCCGCGGACGGGTCCGTCGACTGGTACACGTATTCCGGCTTCCGCCGGTATCATTCCGAATGCCATGTTTGCCACGGTCCCGACGGAGAGGGTTCTTCTTACGCGCCGGCGCTTGCAAACTCGCTCAAAACCATCGGCTATGCAGAATTCTTCGGAATCGTAACGGGCGGCAAGCAAGACCTCGGCGCTGGGCAGGAAAAAGTCATGCCCGCCTTCGCCGAGAACAAGAATGTGATGTGCTATCTGAACGACATCTATGTCTATCTGCGCGCCCGCTCTCAGGACGCGATTCCGCGTGGAAGGCCTCCCAAGCATGACGACAAGCCGCCTGAGTTCGAACAGGCGGAAACAAAATGCATGGGTGAGTGAGGCGATGGCGAGCACGGCTCAGTCGATCGCCATCGCACTTCTCGCGCTGGTCGGAATGGCTCTTCCTTGCGGCGTAAGCGCGCAGGATGCTGAAGGTTCGATCGAATTGATCGATCCCAACGTCTTTCGCGCCTGCGCGGACCCGCACGATCTGCCTTTCTCCAACGAGGCGCGCGAAGGCTTCGAAAACAAGATTGCCGAGGTTCTGGCTCACAAACTCGGCAAGTCGGTCGGCTATACGTTCTATCCCGACGCCACCGGCTTCATTCGCAATACCCTGAACGCTCATCGTTGCGATGTGGTGTTGGGGATCGCGCAAGGCGACGACCTTGTTCAGCCGACCAACCCCTACTATCGAACGAGCTACGCCGCCGCGTATCGCCAGGACGGTCCCCTAAAGGGGATGGACTCGCTCAGCGATCCGCGCCTGAAAACAGCAAAAATCGGCATTATCGCGGGCACCCCGCCGGCGACCTTCTTGGCGGAAAACGGATTGCTTGGCCAAATCAAATCCTACGCGCTGGTCGTCGATACGCGCGTCGATTCGCCGACCCACGAGATGATGGAAGACCTCGAGCGCGGCGAGATTGACGTTGCGTTGCTTTGGGGCCCGATCGCGGGCTATTACGCGACGAAAGCCAAGATCCCGACCGCCGTCGTTCCGCTCGTGAAAGAACAAGGCGGCCCCCAAATGGTCTTTCGGATCGTCATGGGTGTGCGGCATTCCGATCAGAACTGGAAGCGCACTCTCAATAAGGCGATCTCTGAGAAGCCAGGACGAAATCCAGGCGATCTTGCGCTCCTATGGCGTCCCGTTGCTCGACGAAAACGACAAGCCGATCTCGCCCTGAGGGTTGGCGCGGGTCTCCGAAACGTTTCGATATTTCATTTGTTTCGGCAGGAGCGACAGGTTCGCAGAATGGATCTGCGCTTTACAGTGCCTTTTGCACCGCGCGCGCGATCTCACCGATGCGCTGTTCGATCAGTGTCGGCGCCTCGCAGACGTAAGTGACGGTCTGCCGGCGATCGTCGAAGACGCGAAGGTCCCATAGCAGCCGCTCTTGACTGTCCGCTCCGGGGGGCGACTGACCGTCATGGTTCTGGTCCGACGATTTTTGCACTGCCTCGTTCTCAGCCCGGATGCGATCGGCCAGCGTTTTCTGCTTGCGGCCAATCCGATCCAATCCATTGATGATCTCAGAGCGCTGCTCGGACAAATCCGAAAACGCTGCAGCGAAGGCGCGCAGAAGCTTGGCGTCCGCATCGGGGCCGGCCTTCGCTTTGAAGTCAGCGACCGAAGCCTCCACATCGGCGACGGGAACACGCCGTTGCGCCATTTGCGCCTTCAGATCCGTGACGTCGCTTTCATTGCGCCAGCTCTGAGAGTCCAGATCGAGCTGAGGCCCGGCCCAGATTGAGGCGAGCGAAAAAGTCGGCGTCTTGATCTGCTGGCAGGGCCAGTCCGGATCCGTCTTTCCCTTGTACTGAGCGACCCCCGGCGGCGCCAACGAGGCCGTGATCGCGATCACAAGAACGGCGCGGGCCGCTGGATGCATTTGCGTTTCCTCTCGCGCCCGATGATAAGATCGCGTTTGTGACCAATCAAGCCGCTGAAGTTCACGGTTGCGCCGCTCGTGACACCGCTTAGCTTCGGCAAGCCTGCGTCCTGACAGTACTTCCGGTGACTGCGGAGAAAAGGAGGCGACGCCATGACGCGCATGCTCGCCAGTGTCGCTGACGCCGCCGAGGCTGGCGTCGCCGTGCAACTTGGCGCCGACATCATCGATCTGAAGGACGCGCGGCGGGGCGCGCTCGGCGCCGTCTCACTCGATGTTGCACGCCAGTCGATCGCCGCCGTCGCTGGGCGAAGCGAAACGAGCGCGGCGCTCGGCGATCCGCCGTACGATCAGGAAGCTTTGCTTGAACGCGCGCGAGAGCTGGCGGCGATGGGTGTGGGCTATCTCAAGCTCGCCGTGGATGCGCCGGCGCTAGACCGCCTTGGCGATTCCTTGAGCAGGCTCGCCCGCGACGTCGCCCTTGTCGGGATGATGTTCGCCGACGAAAAGCCCGACTTCGCCCTCCTAGCTAAGCTCGGAAAGCTGGGCTTCAAGGGCGCGATGCTCGACACCCGCGACAAGACATGCGGCCGGCTCCTCGCGCATCTCGAGGTCGTGCACGTTGGCGAGTTTTGTAGGCTATGCCGCGAGCTTAAGCTAATGAGCGGCTTGGCGGGCTCGCTTGAAGCGCCTGACGTCCCGAGGCTCCTGCTCGTGCGTCCGGATGTCCTCGGATTTCGAGGTGCGCTCTGTCTTGCCCGCGACCGGCAAGGCGCGATCGATCCGACCGCGGTCGTTCTCATCCGCGACCTCATCCCGCGCGAGAGACCCGATTCCGACGTTTCGCCGAAAATTGATTGGCGGTTGTTGGCGCGCGGCCTCATTGGGGGCCGCGATCAGGAAGGTGAACTCGACCGGGTGTTCGTGAATGATTTCGTCGTTTCCGCTGAGATCGGCGCCTATGATTTCGAGCGATCCATCCGTCAGCGCGTCGTCTTCAACGTCGAGGCCCTTGTGCGTCGCGCCGGCGCGCACGCCGATGATATGCGTTCGATTTTCTCCTACGACGTCATTCTCGACGCCATTCGCCTGATCGTGGGACGCGGCCATATCGATTTTGTCGAGGCGCTCGCTGAAGAGGTCGCTGCAGTCCTGTTGCAGCACGCGCGAGTGCGCAGCGTTCGCGTCAACATCCGCAAGCTCGACGTCATCGAGGGTGCGGTCGGGGTCGAAATCCGTCGCGAGCGCACCTCGGGCTCGGCGGAGGTGCGGCCGGTCGGCGTTGTCGACCGAGGCGCCTGAAGCGACTTATTCGGGCAGCTTGCAAGACGCTCACGCGAGCGTGCGCGCGAGTTCGAACGCCTGACGGAAGTCGAGGCGCAGCGGCGCCTTGCTCTCCGTCATCTGCTTGAACAGCCCGGATTCGGTCCGATACTTGACGTTGCCAATTGCAAGAGCGCCGATTCCCAGCGCCCCGCGCTCACCGAGCGGCGTTCCGTTGGCATGCGCATCAACGCCCTCGATGCCGGAAGGCGGCACGGCGTTGACATCGGCGGCGATCAGCAGTTTCGCCGCGCCGGCGATCTCGGCAGCGTCGAGCACGCGCACGCCCGCTTTCGCCGCGGCGAGCACAACCTCCGCGCGCGCGAGGATCGCGGTCCTGCTGTCCGGTGTCGAGCCGTCGGCGACGGCAAGGTTGACACCGAACCTGCGATTGATCTCCGCGGCGTGGCGAGTCGTACGATCCGATCCGTTTCGCGCGACCAAGGTGACGGATGCGCCTTCGAGCGCGGCGATAACGGCCGATGCGGTCCCCACCACGCCGGTCGCTCCAAAGACCGAGACGGCGGCGCCGCGAAGCGGGCGATCCTTCTTATCCTTTAGCGTCTTTTCCACAACCGCGATCATTGCGGCGGCAGTGGTGAACGAGCCGGCAGGGTCGGCGAATAGCGAAATCTCGAAGGGCTTGAATAGCGCCTTGGCCCCAGCGTCGAGCATGTCGAGAGCGAGAAGCGCGTCCTTGCCGCCAATGAAGACGCCTGTCCGCACCGCGTCGCGCGGCGAACGCGAGAACATGGCGTCCTGGATCAGGTCCGTGACCTCGCCGAGCGAAACATTGGTGTACGACGCCGTCGCGTCGTAGCCGGCGTCGAGCGCCATGTTGACATCGAAGGGGCTCATGTGCGCGAGCGGCGTGATCATGTGCAGGATGTTCTTGGCCATTGTTCCTCCCGAGCGATTAACGGACTGAAGCGTCTTCGAAGTCGCGGATCTCGGCGCCGTGGTCGCGTGCGCTGCAGATTCGTATCTCCACCCCCAGTTCGCCCTCGGCGCAAGCGCGCTGCACAAGGAATTGCGCATGGTCGGGGTCGGATGCAAAGGCGAAGCCGGTCGGCCCCCAGGAGCTCTGGCCGATCCCGCGCGCCCCGAGAGCCTTCAATCGTGCAGCGGCTTGGCTCACCTGCACGCTGATGAAACGGGCGCCGCCTTGGACGGGGGCGAAGTGGTCGCCGAGGATCTCCTGGATCCTTGCGACACCGCCGCCGAAAGCTTCAAGATCCGCTTCCGCGGCGCCGGGCAGAATTTGCATGAGCGTGCAGCGGCAGATTTCGCTCGCGGCGTTGGCTGGAAAAGGAGGCAAGCCGGCAAACGCTTGCCTTTCCTCTTCGCCGTGGGCGCCCTCGACACGCGGGTCCAAGATCAGAAGGATGCGCCAATCCTTCGGGAAGTTCACCGACGCGACCACCGGCGGGACCTCGGTGTTCGGTCCCCTGCCAGCGTCGACAGCCAAGCCGCCGCGCTCGAACAACGCAACGCCCACGCCCGAGCGCGCGCCGCGGTCGAGGAGGCGCGCGTCCTCCCGCGCGTCGAGCGGCAATCCGGCCAACCGGCGAAACGCCGCCGCGATCGCCAGCGCCAACTGAGTCCCGGACCCAAGTCCGGCATGCGCGGGAATGGCGTTCGAGATGATGAGCCTCGTTCCCGTATCGAGGCCAAGGCTAGCGGCCACGCGGCGTGCGATATGCGCGCCCCGCCCGCGCTCCTCGCCCAAGACTTCAAAGTTTGGCGCTTCGCTAAGCTCAACGCGGGTTTCGAACGTGTCGATGGCGAGGCCAATCGATCCAAATCGGCGGCCAAGATCCCCAGCAAGATCAAGAAAACCCAGATGCAGTCGCGCCGCTGTCGTGACCTGAACGCCTTTCAACGCGCGCCTCTTCTCCTCGATTCCTTCGCCGCTTGTGGCTTAGACGAATTCGTCGCGACATTGCGAAACTTTGCACGCTTTGCCAAGCGTCGTACGCGACGGATTCTGCGCCGACGGCTCGCCGTGATTTTACGCCTGTCTTGGCTTGGATACTCGCAAGCCCCGTCGGGTCTCCACGTTGCAGTCGCCCGATCAAAATGCCAGAGTCGCGCGATGGGGGCGCGCTGAAGTTATAGTTGAAGATAGGTGCGCGATGATTGAGCTTATTCTGACCGTGTGCGCGCTCAATGCGCCGAGCCTGTGCGATGAGCAGCGGCTGCAGTTCGCTGCAGAAGAGTCGCTGATGCAATGCATGATGCAGGCGCCACCCTATATTGCCCAGTGGTCGGATCAGCATCCGGCGACGCGCGTCACGAAATGGCGGTGCGCCTTTCCTGGTGACGAGAAGATCTGATCACCATTGCGTGACGACGGGCAGCGTGGAAGCTGTCGCAGCGCGCCGCAACAAGGGCTCGCCATGCGCTTGAGGACCAGCTTTCTAGCATTTTCGTTCACGATCGCTGCGATTTTCACGGCGGCTGCCCAGGACCCGATGCGAGGTCTCGACCTAACCTCGCCGGACATGACAACGGCCGAGATGACGCGCGGCCAGGTGGAAGAGGCGGTCAAGGCGGCGCCAGCCGGACATGGGGCCGATTTCAACGGTAAGCGCCTTTCCGGCCTCGATCTTTCCGGCCTCGACTTTTCAGGCGCCGATTTCCATGCGGCGCGGCTTAACCACACGAACCTTTCGCATGCCAAGCTCGACGGGGCGAACCTGGACCAGGCCTGGGCGCTTGATGTGGACTTAACGGACGCCAGCCTCGTCAAGGCGAGCCTGTTCGCAACGCAGATGGCGGGCGCGCGTATCGACGGCGCAAATCTCACCGGCGCCCGCGTGACTGCCGACCTGACCGGCGCGCACCTTGCGGGCGCGCGATTCGAAGACGCGAATTGCAGCGCCGACGAAAAGAACCAGTCGATGGGCCTCATGCGAGCGACGTTCAAATCCGCGGACCTGAGCCACGCCGATCTTACTCGCGCCAATCTCGCCCGCGCCGATCTGCGTTTCGCCAAGCTTTCCGGCGCCAATCTCGCCGATGCGACATTGCGCGAGGCGGACGCAAGCGGCGCGGACTTGCGCGGCGCCTTTCTCAAGGGCGCCGACATGTCGGGTCTGGATCTCGATTCCGCACGCATCGACGCTGCGAGCGTTCCTTATTTCGCGAAAGCGATCCACCTCGACCGCGCCTCCAAAGAGTGAACGTGACCGACCGACGCATTGGGTTCGACGGCAAGGTTATCTCGTGTCCTTGGGGGGCATGCGCGGGGGCGCTAGTGGAGCAAAATTGATCGTCTGGTTCTCGCCATGCGCAGACTGAGGGTCGACCGGACCGCCGGAAGATGGATCGCCGCCGCCAGTTGTGGTGATAGTTGAAGGCGTGACCTCGCGCGCGGTCGCCTCTGCCACGCCGCCCTGGCCGTTGCCGAAATCAGCCGTTCGACCCCCCTGCGGCTTGCCATCGGCGCTCGCTCGGATCGCGGCCTCTGTCCTCTCGGCCAGACGGCCGTCATACGGCAGCCGATAGGCGCGAGGCACGCCGGTTGGAAAATTGTCATCGTCGAGCGCTTCGACCCACAAATGGATCGCGCCGGGATCGCCCTCGAGCGAGTGCGGTTCAACGATCCGAGCGCCCAGAAGTTTGAATTTTGGCGGCAAAGGATCGGTTGATGACCAGCCCAGAAGGCCGCGCGTGGCAAAGAAGCTCACGATGTAAAAGGCGCTGGTCAGCACGATGAGTCCGGCCTTCACCGGCCAGGGAACCTTTGCGAAGACGCAAACGACGAGCAGAAGTACGCCAAGCAGGGCGTAAGCGATCGACAGCAGAATGATGTCGGAGGCGAGGTTCGTCACAGCTGCTTCACGTAACCGGTTTTGGGGTCGCGGTCGGCGCCGTTCTGGCGGACATTGCGAAAGGTCTCCATCAGCGACTTCGGCCGCCGACTGACATCAATCACTTTACCTTCGCGATCAAGCGTGAAGCGCACGGCAGTCTTCTCGTCACCGGTGTGATCGACGAAGACGGTGTCGTCAAAGATCACCTGCGCGGTTGGATTGAGCTTTTGCACTTTGACCGTCACGGGCACGGGCGCGCCGGTCGTCGCCACGAAATGGCTGACGTTGACGGTATACTCGCCGGCAACGATGCCGCGGATGGTGACGATCTCCTCTCGAATTGGCGAAGCGATCTTCTTGTCGTTGACCACGATGAAATCGTTGGCGCCGCCACGGTCGTCGCGGTCGAGCACTAGAAACCCAGCCTCGCGGTGACGATACCACGCGATGTTGCCCGCCGGATCCTGCACGAACAGATCAAGATCGTCAGGATGGCTGTCGGGCCAATCCATGGTGACGATGAATTCGGCTTTCGAGTCGATCTTGCCGTCCTTGGCCTCGGGCGATATCGCCAGGAGCGCGAGGAAGAAGAGAAACGAAACCACCTGAAGCGCCTTGAATAGCATGACGCTGAAGGGATCGAACGGCTCCTCGCGCGGGTAGAGGCCGAAGTCATCGATCATGTGCGCAAGGCGAGATCGTGTGCGCGCTCCAAGGCGGGAACCACCCGTGTCTCGGTCAGCGTAACGGCGCGGGAGAACACCTTCGCGGTCGCATTGTCGAGCATGTAGTACTGAATCTTCAACAGGATGGAGCCGACGAGGCCAGCGAGCGTGGTGTACATCGCCACCGCCATGCCGTCGCTCATTAGCCCCATCGAGGATTTCATCAGCGACTTGTCGCTCGCGTCGAGCCCGGCGATCGGCGCAAGCATGATGATGAACCCGACGATCGTCCCGAGGAGGCCAAGTTTCATGACCGTGTCGCTGGCGAAAGCACCGAAGCCGTTAGAACCGCGCAGGCGATCAGCGAGCGAGCGGAGCAGCAGCGTCTGATCGAGTCTCCCACGCCCTTGCGTACGCGCTTTCATGGCGAGATCGCGGATGTGGTCGGCGATAAGGCCATCGGGAAGTGGGGCCGAAGGTTCGACGACGGCGCCGTCTGGCCCTGCCGTCTCCATGCGAGCCGCCACGCGTTGCCCGGCATCGCCTTCCCGCGAGATGACGATTGTCCGCCAAAGGCAATGGAGCGACGCTCCCACGTAGATCAACACGATGACCGAGGAGAGATACGTGCGATCCGAGACGACCATCAGGCGAAGGAGGCCGTAGCGCCACAATAGGATCGCGGCAAAGACCGTCGCGCCAGTGAAGATCAGCCAGCGCAAAAGAGGCGCGCGATCCGCGCCTGACCATGCGCGCTGAGGCTCGGGGGATAGCGCGACGGCAGTCATGCGAAAAATGTGTCCTTCAGGAGTTTTTGCCGGGGACCCGGTCGATCGGTGAAAAAGGATAGCGCTCGCCCGTCAGCCGGCGCAAGGTCACGTGTCCCGCGACGAGGCGGGCAATTTTCCCGACTTTTGTCGCACCCGCCCATTTGGTTTGCCCGCGACGCATGTACTGATAGTCTTCGCGAAGCCGAAAAGGGAGAGAAATAATGTGGCTCGCGCTGCGCCTGATTGTCAGACTGACCGGCGTGGTGGCCCTCTGCCTCGCGTTTGCACTGGCTTGGGCGATGGTGGATACCCACCGGAGCATCGACCGGGAAACTTCGGCATCCGCTGATCGGGTCGCCGCCCAGCTTGAAACGCTCTACTGGCGAGAGTTGCTGTGGCGCGGCGGTTTGCGAAACGAGCGTCTGCTTCCGGCTCCTGAATGGCAGACGTTGGCTACGCTGAAACTCGTATCGGCTGGCGTCTGCGTCGCATTTGCGCCCGGGACCGACGAGCCGACGCGACTTTGCGGCCAAGTTGAAGGAGTGGGCGCTCAAGCGCCGGTCTGGTTCAAGTCGATCTATGAAGAAGTTCTCGGACCTCAGGCCGGACGCAATCGCGCCATCAGCGCGCGTCAAGCCGACGCCGGGTCGATCTTCGCCATTGCCGACCCGGAAGCCGCGGTGCGTCAGGCTTGGCTGCGCGTTTCCACGATTGCCGATTTCGCGGCGGCGATGGCGCTGGCCATCTTTGTGTTTGCAGCGCTGGCCATCACTCACACGCTCGCGCCGACCGCCGCGATTGTCGAGGGACTGCGCCAGTTGGCGCTTGGCGACTACCGTCGGCGCTTGCCGCCGTTTCGTGCGCGCGAGTTTGCGCTGATCGGGCGCGCCTTCAACGATCTCGCCGGCCGGCTCGAATGGGCGAGAGTTCGAGCGAATCGTGCTGACCCGCCGTCTACTTGAAGTTCGCGACGACGAGCGTAGGCAAATGGCTCGTGAGCTGCACGACGAGTTCGGGCAATGCCTCACCGCGACGGTTGCACTTGCGGGCGCCATTGAGGTCGGCGCGCGCGGGCGACCCGATCTCGCCCAAGACGCCAGAACCATCGTGGGTATCGCAAGACGAATGATGACGAGCCTACGTGGGGCGCTTGAGCAGCTGCGCAATCCGATCGCCGAGGAGCTTGGCCTAGAGGCCAGCTTGGTCCAATTGGTCGCTGGCTGGAATGCGCTCGACACTCCCCGCACCGCGGTGCGCCTCGATGTCGGGGCCGACCTTGCGAGCGTGCCTGACGACATTGCTTCGAATGTCTATCGCATTGCGCAAGAATGCCTGACCAACGCCATCCGGCACGGCGCGCCGAGCGAGGTGCGTCTTTGCGTTGGACGGATCGCGGAGCGGGCGGGAGCAATTGCGCTAACGGTTGAAGATGACGGCGGCGGGGATGCCGCGCGTGTCGCCGCCGCCGCGGGTCGGGGGATAACCGGGATGCGTGAACGCGTCGAAGCGTTCGGCGGCGACTTCATGATTTGTCGCGCCGCGCGCGGCGTTCGCGTTGCGGCGACGATCCCCCTGGCGGCGGCCTGATGGGCCACGCTGACGGAGGAGCGATCAAGATACTGCTCGTCGACGACCATCCGATCGTGCGGGAGGGATATCGGCGCTTGCTTGAGCGTCTGGGCGGTTTTTTGGTCGTTGGCGAGGCAGGCGAAGCGGCGGCGGCCTATGAGGTTTTTCGACGGACGGACCCCAACGTGGTCGTCATGGACATATCTATGCCCGGCGCCAGTGGACTCGAGGCCATACGACACATCCGCCAATGGGATCCGCGTGCTCGGATTCTCGTTTCCTCCATGCATTGCACGGCTGCCTTGGCCCTCAAGGCCTTCGAAGCCGGCGCCAGCGGCTATGTAGCCAAGAGCGCCGAGACGGGCGAATTCGCCGAGGCGATCCGCGCCGTGGCGCGCGGCGGACGCGCGCTGAGCACCGACATCTCTCGCGCGATCGCCGGGGAAGCGATCGCGGGAGGTCGCTCGATCCTCGAATGCTTGTCGCCGAGAGAAGCGGAGATCTTGCGGCAAGTCGCTCTTGGATCGACGAGCCAGGAGATTGCTGCGACCCTCAACGTCAGCATTAAGACCGTCCAGAACCATCACTATCGCATCAAGGACAAAATCGGGGCGCGCTCAGACGCGCATTTGGTCTGGTTGGCCGTGGGCGCCGGCCTGATCGAAGGCGGCAGCGATCGGTTACGCCCGGACTAGGCTCGCATCGGGCCGCCGCTTGTTGGGCGAAATCGCCGTGCTCGCCCATCCAACGGCGGACCTACGGCTGCGGAACCAAGATCTCCCCCTTGCCGAGCGCGGCCAAATCACCAGCGAGACGCCGCAAGGGCCGACGGAAAAGCGTCGCCAGCTTCACACTGGTCTGGGCGATGTGTTTGGCGAGAAGCCGCGCTGCGACCAGGTCATGTTCGCCGCAATCGCCGAAGCTCGGCGAGAAAAGCGTCGCGCCTTGCCCAAGAAGGATGGTGCCGCGGCCCATCAGATAGCCTGGCAGATCGCCCGCCACGCCGCCGATCGCTAGGGTGCCCGCGATCATGCGGCTGCCGGCATAGGCGCCCGCGCGGCCTTCGATCAGAATGAAGCCGCGCCTCAGCCGATCGCCGGCGCGTGCACCCGCGTCGCCGCGCACATGCAGGACGCCGCCGCTCAAGCCGACTGTCTCCCCGCTCAACGGGCCTCCGAGACGCTCGCCGGCGTCGCCTTCGATGTCCAGCGTTCCGCTCTTCATTCCAGAGCCGGCGAAGGGGCCCGCATTGCCGCGAATGGTCAATTGTCCGCCCGACATCACACGGCCAGCCTCGATGCCGACTTCCCCTTCGACGCGGATTGAGCCCGACGCCATGCCCATGCCGACGCGATCGAAACGCTCAGCACCGCCTTCTATGACAATTGTATCGGGATCGCCTTCCCGGACGCGGAAAACGTCTCCCACCGCGACGCGTACGCGCGTCGTTTGCAGTTCGATGCGTTCGATCTCTGCGGCAGTTTTGCCGGCAAGGTTTTGCGCGATCAATGGCGATAGGTCGAGCCGCTGGTCCGGCGCCTCGCGCAACGAAAAGGTCAAGGCGCTCACGGGAGGAGATCCTTGAGGTGATAGTGGTGTCGGCCGAGTTTGCCGCCGTAATTGCCAGCGCCGACGCGCAAGGCGCCGCGCTCAGGGCCCAGTTCGATGATCGCAGCAAGCCCCGCCCGCATCGCATTGGCGACAGCCTCGCTGGTCAGGCCGTCGATGACGATCTCGAGCACCGAGGCGATCTCGGGGGAAAGAACGCTGTCGACCGCGCCTTTCAGGGTCGGGCAATAAAGGTCGTTGGTCGAGGCGCTCGCGCCCTTGTATTTCGAACCGACCTTCGACCCCGAGCGCGCTATGCCGCCTGGAAACGGCATGATGACATCCGCGACCTTGCGCATCGCTTCCACAGCCGCCTCAGTCGCCGCGAGGGTCTTTTCCCCGGTCTTGCCCATGAGAATGAGATTGCCCCCGCCGACCGCCTTCTTGGTGAGATGTGTGGTGGACTTGCAGACAAATTCGCCGTCCATCACCGGCACCCGCCAGTATCGCCGGGTCCCGAGCCGCTTGGCGATCTGCCAGCCATCGCCGAAGAAACGGATGGCGTCGCCGAGCTTGAGCTTGTCCTCGCCCGAGTCTAATCCCGCATAGCAGGCCGAGCCGGGGCTCGTGAGCACGCATTGCCCGACGCGGTTTTGCAGTTGCTTCTGCAACTCGGCGGTCGAGACGGCGAACAAGAGCACGCGCACGCCGGGCCGTCCGTCCGGAGTTTGCTGAGGTGACAGAATGCTCTCGGTCGCCGCCTCGCAGCCGCAGGCGATCACCGAGGTCGCGAAGCCCGTCGTCGTCGTGGCCGCCTGCGTGGCCCAACGCTCGGTCGGCGCCGTGATCACGATCGCGGTCGCGCGCATGTCGAACGCTTCCGCGAAGGTGTCGTCGATGGCGATCCCATTGGCGATCAGCTCCGGCATGCGACCGCCGCAAACGGTTGTGGCCGCGAGATCGCGCCTTCCGGCACACGCATGAAATCGGACGGCAGACCATAACGCGCGTCGTAATAGTCGCTCATTCGCCGTTGCATCGAGGCTTCAACGACGGGTGTCACATGCAGCGCGCGACCGTAGCGGGTGCGCGTCACTTCGCCGTCTCGCACTACCAGTTCGCCATCCTTGTAGACGCGCGTCGCGGCGCGGAACATCTGGGCGATATCCTTGCCGGGGCGATAGAGCACGACATCGGCGCGTCCGCCCGCGCCAAGATGTCCGCGATCGGGCAGGCCAAGCAGCTTGGCGGGGGCCGCTCGCGTCATCGTCACGATCTCGCTCAACGTATATTCGCGTGTCAGTGACGGGAGCGTCGTCACCGCGAGCGCCTCCGCAGGTAGCCGTGACGCCCACTCGGCCCTCACATCCTTGTCCATCAGCAAAGCGAAGATCTCGGGGTAGGTTGTGAAGGGCGCCCATTCGGGTGATCGGTGGTGAAGAACACGCGCCGCGGATCGTCGATGAGCAGGAACAGCTCCAAACCGGCGGCGAATTGCACCGCATTGTGGAAGCCGCCCGCGCGATATTCGTAAGGCACGATTCCGGCACCGTTCGAGTCCCCGTCGATGATCGCGTATTTCTTGGGCCGCGCCTGGCCCCGGGCGGAGAACTGGCGCAGCACGTCGGACGAGATCGTCACCGTCTGTCCGAACATCACCTGCCCGACGTCGATGGTCACGTTCCTGGCCGCGTTGACCGCTTCTGCGAGTTGAGGCGCGGCGGAGGAAAAGCCCTGCGGACCTTCCTTGCCGTAGCCATAGAATTGAAGATGAGCCAAATGCAGCGGCAGATCCTCGGCGGCCGCGATCGTCGCCAGCGCGGTTTCAAAATTCCCAGGTAAGCCGAGGTTGTTGCAATGAACATGCAGAGGGTGAGGCACGCCGGCGTCGTGTACGGCCCTCTGCAGCGCCTTGACGATCGCGCGGCTGGTCACTCCGTAATAGGGAACCACGTCGTCAAACGAAAAGCTGCGGATGTTGTCTTTGAACGCCGCGACGCCGCCGGCGTTGACGACCTTGATCCCGAGCGCGCGCGTCGTTTGCAATGTCCAGGCGATATGATCGCAGAGCGCGCTCGCGCCTTCTCCTGATCGCAGAAGGCCGAGCACAAAATCGTCGTTGCCGAGGATCGCCAGGATCGCCTTGTCGATAATCGGGGTGTCGGCAAGTTCGAGATGTGCGTGCAGCGCGTTGTGCGGCGAGACGGCCGGTTCGACGACTGTCGTGAAGCCCATCTGGGCATAAAGCCGACCAGTCTCGAACGTTGTCCAACCGACTTTCGAGAGCGGCGTTTCGGCGGGGCGGTGCGCGTGGGCGCGATGGTGTTCGGGCAGCATGAGACGGGCGGTGTTCACGTTTGCGCCCGCGATATGCGAATGGATGTCGATGCCGCCGGCCATCGCAATAAGCCCGCTCGCATCCACCGTCTCGTCTGCTCGGACGCCGTCACGCGGGGCTGCGACTATTGTGTCGTCACGGATCCAAAGATCGCCGATTTCGTCACGGCCATTGGCGGGATCGACGATATGCGCTCCCTTGATGCAAGTCAGCATGGCGAAACATTCGCGTGTTCGAGGCCTGCGCCGATGCGCTTGAGAACCTGAGCTACGCTGAGCGCGCCGCTGCGCGCCGTGGCGGTCGTAGCGATAAGAGCGCCGACATCGGACGAATGCATGACAGCCTCATGATCGACCCCGGGACGCCCGACCGCAATGCGGATGTTCGGCGCTATCTCGAATTGAGCCGATGGCTCGCATAGAGCGATTAGGTTCACGGCGCTCCCCCAAGCCGGCGGGGCGGCTCCGAAGGAAGAGATCCACACCACGCAATCGGTCTCCCCTGACGCCACGAGTTGCTCGGCGTCGAATTGCCACGGGTCGTGGATCGGGGCGCCGGCTCCGAATCCGGTTCGCATCGGAAAGCCGGTTGTCCAACCGCAGGCCGCGAGCACACCGGCGCCGTTATCCGCCGCGGGCAGCGGCAATGTCGAAAAACGCGTGGTGTCATTCAAGTCGCGCACAAGCCCGTGCAGCATCTCGATTTCGAGCGCCCCTAGACTGCGCGCCGTCCAAACCGCGACGCCAAAGCGCGCGTTTTTCACAAGACCGGCGAGCGTGTCGAGCGCAGATAAAGGAAGTTGTGTCTGCGCGACCGGGCGCCCTTTGACCCGTGCCCGCAAAGAGGCGAGATTGGCGGCGAGCGTCGCGCCGACACCGGCGGCGACGATTTCGATATCGCCCTCAAAGCCGGAGATCCTGGCGTCGGCATGGGGCGCCAGCCATAAGATGCGCCGTGCGGCGTCTACGCCGACCGGCCTCGCCGGCGGGCGCAAGAGCCGCTCGTTCAGGGCGGCCCAGGCTTCCGTCAGGCCATCGCCTACAAGCAGCACGACGTCGGCGCGTACGCGCGCTTCGCCGGGGGTCGTGAGCATGGTTCCGGTGTCGCGCAGACAGTCTAGATCCCGCAAGACCGCCGCCGAATGCATATGCTCGATGACGCCGCCGACCCGTTGAGCGAGCGCAATGGCCGCCCTGGCGCCGTCGATATCGGCTCCGAGCCCGGCAATGAGCGGCTGGTGGCTTCGCGCCAAAAGTCGAGCCGCGGCCATGGCCGCGTCATCCAGTGACGCAGGCGCGCCGTCGATCGATGCTGCCGCCTCGGCGCTGATTGACTTTTTCAGCGACATACGCTCCGCCCTATTGGTTCCCGTATCAGCAGGATCGACGCCAGCGATCGCAGACAACGTCAGGAACTTGGCTGGACAAATCGAAAGTCAGCGGGTTCAATCGCATCACGATCGATTGCAATCTAGCGACGAACAATAGCGCACGCAGAGGAAATGCCTAGCCCTGGCGGTCAGTTCCGAACGGTCGAAACATCGGCGCCGGACCGATGATTGATCGGCCGACAGTCATTGTGGCGGCCTATTCAGCGCGCTCGCTTGCTTCCTCCGCCGTGAGAGCCGGATTCGCCCCGCTCTCGATTGATGTTTTTGGCGACGATGACATGAGAGAGACGAGCTTCGCCTCCGTGAAGCTCGATGGTGGACTTTTGAAGGGATTCACTCTCGACAAGCTCGTCCGCGCTGTCGAAATGCTGATCAGCGCCCATGATCCGGTTGGGCTGATCTATGGCGCCGGCTTCGAGCACCAACCAGAGAGTATCGCAGCGATCGCCCGCTGGACAAGGATATTTGGCAATAGCGCGGAAACGCTGAAGCGCGCCAAGGATCCGGTTGCGCTCGCGCGCGTCTGTGAGGCGAATGGCATTCGACACCCGCAGGTCGCGTTTGCGCCGCCAGACGATCCCGAACGCTGGCTTGCGAAGAGGCAAGGCGCCGCGGGTGGGGCCCATATCGCCGGGGCTCAGAAGGCGAGCGGCGTCTCGCCCGATTGTTATTATCAACTTCGCGTTACCGGAGAGAGCATCTCGGCCTTATTCCTGGCGAGCAGGAAGAGAACTGAAATCATCGGCCTGAGCATGCAATGGACCGCGCCAACTCGCGCGTCGCGGTTCCGATATGGCGGCGCAGCCGGACCCGTCGACGTCGATCCAGCGCAAGCGGAAGAGATCGCCCGTTCCGTCGCTGCGATCGCTTCCGAACTTGATCTCGTCGGTCTCAACAGCGCTGATTTTCTGGTATCCGCCGATGCGGTCTGGCTCATAGAGATCAATCCAAGGCCCGGAGCGACGCTGGACGTGTTCGAATTGAACGAGGCCCCCCTGTTTGCGCATCACATCGCCGCGTGCGAAGGCCGTTTGACGCCGGCTTCTCCAGGCTTGCCGATCAAAGCGGCCGAAATCGTCTACGCCCCTTCCGACATCGTGGCGCCGGACGGACGGAATTGGCCGGATTGGGCGGTGGATCGGTCGCCAGCCGGAACGTGCATAGCCGCCGGCGATCCCGTATGCACCGTACTCGCCTCCGGCGCAGCCGTCGATTTGGCGCGAGCCTGCGCCAGCGAGCGGGCGCAGAAAATCATCGCTCTCGTTCAGGAGGCGGACCATTGAGCGAAGTCGAGACATTGAGCGTCAATCGGCGCGCCGCCGAACTGACGGCTGCGCTGCGACGCGACGCAGCGATGCTAAATCTCGACATTACTCGGGGACCGCGGGGGGAAACCCTCATCGACGCGGGCGCGAAGCATCGCGGCGGGGTCGACGCCGGACTCCGCATCGCGGAAATTTGTTTGGGTGGTCTCGGCGAAGTGCGGCTGGCGCCGGACAGCGCGACGCCACGCTGGCCCTGGACGATCGGGGTTCGGTCATCGCAGCCGGTCATCGCGTGCCTTGGGAGTCAATATGCTGGGTGGAGCCTGGCGCATGGGGCCGGCAAGGACGCTTTCTTCGCTCTCGGCTCGGGCCCGGCTCGGGCCTTGGCGCAGAAGGAAACGGTCTTTAAGGACATCGGCTATCGGGACGAAGCCGATGTCGCCACACTGGTCATCGAAAGCGGGCGTCCGCCGCCGCCGGAAATTGTGGACAAAGTCACGAGCGATTGCGGGGTGGCGGCGTCGGCTTTGACGGTGATCTACGCTCCGACTCAGAGCCTGGCTGGGGCGACGCAGGTGGTCGCGCGGGTGCTGGAAGTGGCGTTGCATAAGGCTCACGAGCTGAAGTTTCCACTTGCGCGCATTGTCGACGGCATGGGCGCCGCGCCGCTCAGTCCGCCGCATCCCGACTTTGTCATCGCCATGGGCCGCACGAACGATGCGATCATTTACGGCGGACGCGCGCAGCTCTATGTCACCGGGCCGGCCGAGGACGCGAAGGGTCTTGCCGAGGCGCTCCCCAGCCACGCTTCGCGCGATTTCGGCGCCCCATTTGCCGAGGTTTTCAAGCGCTTCAAAGGCGATTTCTACGCCATTGACCCCATGCTGTTCAGCCCCGCTGAGGTTATCGTGACAGCGATCGAAACGGGGGAGAGTTTTCGCGCGGGGGAGGTTCATCACAAATTGCTCGATGCCTCATTCGCCTGAGGCTGCGGCGAGCGGCGCCGACAGGCCTACGGTGCTTGTCATCAGCGATCAGCGCGACTGGCACGCGCGCCAAATGGAAGCGGCGTTTGCAGCCGTCGGCGCGCGCGTCGAGCGCGTCGATCTTGCCGATTGCGGGTTCGACACGCGAAACGCAAGCGGGTTGTCGCTGCCCGTTCTCGGATCGGGGCTGCCCGACGCCGTACACGTGCGCACGCTCTCCGCCGGCTCATTTGAGGCGATCACCAAACGCCTCGGCGTCCTCCACGCACTGGCGAAACTTGGGGTCGTGGTCTGGAACGATGCGCGCGCCATTGAACGTTGCGTCGACAAATCGATGACAAGTTTTCTGCTCGTGGAGGCCGGCGTGCGGACCCCGCCGACCTGGACGATGGAATTGGCGGAAGCGGCGCGAGCCGTCGTCGAAAGTGAAGGGTCGCGCGGCCCGCTCGTGCTCAAGCCGCTGTTTGGCGCGCAGGGCAAGGGCCTGCGCTTGATTCGGCGGCCGGAAGACTTGCCCGCCCCGGAAGAAGTCTCAGGGGTTTACTATCTGCAACAGTTTCAATCGAACGGAACTCGCGACTTCACGGATTATCGGCTGTTCGTCCTGCGCGGTCGGGTGATCGCTGCGATGATGCGCCGTGCGTCGACATGGATCACCAACGTCAAGCAAGGGGGCCAACCTTTGGCCGTCACACTCGATCCCAAGATGGAGGGTCTGGCGATTGCAGCGGCGGAAGCGGTCGGGGCTGCAATCGCCGGCGTCGACGTCCTCGTGGCCGCCGATGGCCTGCCGACCGTGCTTGAGGTCAACAGCATGCCCGCATGGAGCGGCGTGCAAAAAGTGAGCGCGCCCAACATCGCCGAGGCGATCGCATCGGCGATGATGGATGAACTGGCTTGCCGCCCAGCCCACCCGCGCGCCTCATGAGCAGCGTCGAAGGTCGAGTGGCCGCCGCCTATATCGAGGCGTGCGTCGCGGAACTCGACGCGCCCAAACCAGGCAACGTGCACCGGTTTGCGCCCGGCCACCGCATGGAGGTCGCGGACTTCATTCGCAGCGCTGAGGCGAGCGCCGCTCTGATCGCGGCGACGGGCGAGCGGGTCGGGATTCGAGTCCGCGGGGCCGTGGATGCGACCCTCAAGGCGGTCGGTCAGAACACCAATCTCGGCATCGTCCTGCTATGCGCGCCGCTTGCAGCCGCCGCCGAAGCCGAGGATGCGCCTCTAAGATCGGCGCTGGCGCGGGTGCTCGATCGTCTCGACCGCACGGACGCTCGGGACGTCTTCGCCGCGATCTCGGCCGCCAATCCACGCGGCCTCGGCCGCGCGGCTCGGCATGACGTCGACGCTCCTGTTGTCGCGACGCTACGGGAGGCGATGGCGGAGGCGGCAGAGCGGGATCGCATCGCGCGACAATATGTCACCGCTTATGACGACGTTTTCTTACTTGGCTTGCCGGCGCTGGAGACCGCGCGTCAACGCCACAGCGATCCGCGATGGTGGACGCTCGCCGTCTATTTGACGTTTCTCGCCGCCGCGCCGGACACGCATATCGCGCGCAAGTTTGAGATTGGCGTCGCCGAGGCGGTCCGCCGCGAGGCGGTCAACTGGCGCGAAGCGCTCACCGCGACTTGCGACCCGGAGGAAATCTCCGAAGGATTGCTGATCTGGGACCGGGAGCTGAAATCGGGCGGGATCAATCCCGGAACGAGCGCGGATCTGACGGTGGCGACGTTATTTGCCTCGAGTCTCTTAGCCATCCGCAACGATAAATGCGCAGCCGCCATCTTGCCCTTGCGCGCTAACGATGCTTGAGTTGGGTTTACGGGGAGTACCCTCGTGACTATCCGGCCAACCGATCCCGCCGCGGCGGGATGCTGATAACAAGGATAGCCAGTCCGCGGGATCTAAACGACTGCGGAGAAATGTGGTTTGGCTTGATCTCAGGGAGGAATTGGCATGGCGAAGATTTACAAGCTTTTGGTTGGCGAGTTGCTGGTCGGCGATGGCAACGAAGTCGCGCACATCGATCTGATCATTGGGCCGCGGGGTAGCGCGGCTGAGAGCGCCTTCGCCAACGCATTGGTCAATAACAAGGATGGGTTCACATCCCTTCTCGCGGTTCTGGCGCCTAACCTGGCGGTCAAGCCCCACACGGTCTTGTTCAACAAGGTGACGATCAAGGGCGCCAAGCAGGCGGTGCAGATGTTCGGCCCGGCGCAACATGCGGTCGCCAAGGCGGTCGCCGACAGTGTCGCTGATGGAACGATTCCTGCTGCCGAAGCCGACGACGTCTTCATCTGCGTCGGCGTCTTCATCCATTGGGACGCCGCCGACGACAAGAAGATCCACGACTTCAACTATAAGGCCGTCAAGGAATTGATCGAGCGAGCGGTTAATGGCAAACCCACGCCGGCGGAAGTCGTCTCTCAACGCGACTCGGCCAAGCACCCGTTCAGCCCCTAAGCCAACTAGGCGCTTATCGCGTTGAATCTGGGCACGCGGGAGCCACTCTCCCGCGCGCCCTTGCTTGAGGCTTAAGCACGCGCATCGATGGCGATGCGCATCAGGTCCATAGCCGAGCGGGCGCCAAGCTTCTGTTTGAGCTGAGTGCAGTTGTTGGCGATCGTCTTGTAGGAGACGTTCAGGAGATCGGCGATCTGCGCCATCGTGCGGCCGGCCGCCAGAAGGCGGAGAATTTCGAGTTCGCGAGAGCTCAAGTTCGAGAGCGCGTCGGGGCTCGGATCGGCGCGCAGAAAAGCGATTCTCCGCGCCATCTCAGGGTGTAGATAGCGGCCGCCGTTCGCGACCGTCTTCACCGCGCTGGCAAATAGCGTTGGATCGTCATTCTTCGCAATATAGCCCTTGGCGCCGGCCTCAATCGCGCGCGCCGCGACGGTTGGATCGTCGTTCATGCTGAAGATGACGAGCCGAGCCTCGGGCTCGCGCTCGAGGATGCGGCGCAGAAGCTCGAGCCCGGAATATCCCGGCAGATTGATATCTATAACCCCGACGTCGGGTTTATTGTCGAAGTAAGCGGCGAAACCGCCAGCGCCGTCCTGCGCCTCGATGACCTGGATTTCCGGCTCCGCCTCGAGGAGCGCCCGGCACCCCGAGACGATGATTGGGTGGTCGTCGACGATCAGAACCTGCACGGACTTCAGTCTCCACGTGGTCCCGACTGCTCCGCGCCCCAACGGGAAAATACGGAACAGGAGACCATTCGCCGCCAGCATTGACAGCGGCCCGCGTAAAATCAACGGTGAAGGATAAAAAAGGCCCGACACGGATGTGGCGTTCAATCTCCCTGCGGAACCGGCTCAATCTCATTTTTGCCTCGCTGTTCGCTCTCTGGCTCGTGGCCGATGCGATTTATGACGTTTGGCGGGCGAGCGGGCGAGCCCGAGTGGAGACCCAAAGCGCGATGCGGCTGACGAAGGATTTCGTCGCAACAGCCCTTGCGCTTGCTCCCGAGGCGCCGGAACCGGAAGTGGTCAGGAACCTCGTCGCCAGTCTTCAGCATCTGCGCCACGTGCGCGCAGGGATCGGCGATCCGTCGCTTGCCTCCTCAATTCTTAGCGAGGCGAACACCGAGTCCGAAGCGCCGCGTTGGTTTCGCGCTCTCGCCGGCGCGCCGGCGGAAACGGCCGTCATTCCCGTTGCGCTGAAGAACGGCGGGACGGCGTCGATCATCCTGGTTGCGGATCCTGCGGACGAGATCGACGAGGTCTGGGATGAAGCGCGGGAGAATACGCTCGAGGGCGGCCTGCTGGCGCTTGCCGCAATCGGGTTGACCAGCCTTCTGGTCGGGCGCGCGGTCAGACCTCTCGGAGTCGCGGGAGCAGCGCTCTCGAAGCTTGAGGGCGGCGACTATTCTGCGCGCGCCGAAGGCGGCGGGCCTCCCGAGATCCGCAACCTCAATGCGAAGATCAATTCTCTTGCGGAAGCGCTCGACGGATTGAATCGCGCCAACGATCAACTGATGGGGCGCGTCTTCGACGCCCACGACGAGGAGCGTCAACTCATCGCGCACGAGTTGCATGACGAGTTCGGACCTCATCTGTTCGCCTTGCGCGCAAGCGCCGCCGTGCTGGCGAAAACCATCGGCGACCAACCCGCCGCGCGCGCGGCCGCGAGCGCGATCGAGGCTCAGGTCGGAGAACTGCAAGGCCAGAACCGGCGGATTCTGGCTGATCTGCGTCCTGCAGCGCTCGAGGAACTGGGTCTCGTCGAGGCGCTTGAGGCGCTCGTCGCGCACTGGCGCCGCGCCGATCCTAAGATGGCGGTCGCGCTTGAGGTGGACCCGCGCGTCGAAGCCCTGGGCGAGCGCGCGAGTTTGATGGCATATCGCTTTGTGCAAGAGGCGATGACCAACGCGTTTCGCCACGCGGGCGCGACGCGGATCGTGGCGTCGCTGAAGTACGGACCCCGCAGTGAAGCGCCAAACCTGCGCGACCCGGCGCTTGCGGGGCTCGTCATGTGCGTGGCCGACGATGGCCGTGGGCTGAACGGCGAGGCGGAGGCGGGAATGGGCTTCGCCGGCATGCGTGACCGAGTCCGGCTCATGGGCGGATCGGTTAAAATTCACTCGCCGCAAGCCGGCGGAGTTGTGGCCGAAGCGTGTTTTGCTACTCTCCGCCTCAATTCCAACGCGGGAAAATTTCCTAATGTTCTCAGGACTTAACCCCGATAAAATATCTAATCATTGAAATTACTTGTGGGCTTCCGCGCGGTTATCATAACGGCGTCGCGAGCGGGCTCCGAGGTTCTTCGCATCTCGTTTCTCCCGGGGGGCGTGCTCGCGACTTCTTGATTACCCAGGGGAATGAAGTCGGCAAGGGGCGAAAGAATGACCGCCAAAATCACCGGACGTGTTGCGACTGCCGGTGTCGTTCTCGCCCTTCTGGCGGTCGGCTCCCGGGCTGAAGAGATCCAGCTTCCAACTTTCGACGTGGTCGCCACGACTCCACTCGGCGGCGGCGACATCGACGTCGCCAAGTCGCCGTTCGCTGTCTGGCAAACGAACTCGCGGGACATCCAGACCTTCAACGACTCGACCCTGCCTGAGACCCTGGCGCGTCAAGCGCCGGGAGTGACTGTCGGCAACGTCTCAGGCAACGATTTCCAGCCAGATCTCATGTATCGCGGATTTGACGCGACGGCTGTCAGCGGAACCCCGATCGGCCTCGCCGTCTATCAAAACGGCGTGCGCATCAACGAGGCGTTCGGGGACACGGTCAACTGGGAGCTTATTCCAGAGAATGCGATCGACAAGACCGCGATCATTGCCGGAAACCCGATCTTCGGACTCAACGCGCTGGGCGGCGCAGTCACCATGACCATGAAGAATGGCTTCACGTGGCAGGGCTTCGAGGCGGATATGCGCGCCGGCTCGTTCAATCGCGCTCAAGAGGAAGTTCAGTACGGAAAGCAGATTGGCAATTACTCGGTCTACGTTGCTGCGACACAGATCAACGACGGCGGGTGGCGCGTCGATGGAAATACGCAGATCACCAATTTCTACGGCGACGTCGGCTACAAGGCCAATGGGTTTGAGTCGCACCTGCAACTCACTGCGGGCGATAGCCAGCTCGGAGCGGGGGCCTACACCCCTATTCAAGAACTGCAGAACAGCTGGAGCAGCGTCTACACCGTTCCGCAGTCGACTGAAAACAAGCTGGCGATGGTGAACTGGACCGCCAGCTACAATTATTCATCCACCCTGAGTTTCCAGGGCAACGCGTATTTCCGCGCCTTCAACCAAGCCCATGTCGATGGCAACTCGACCGACGTGTTTGGTTGCCCGCCGTCCTCGTGCCTTGCCGATGCGTCGACGCCAGTGCATGACACGTTTGGCAATGTCATTCCCGACCTCTCAAATGGCGGAACGGCGGACCTCGGCGAAATCGATCGAAACTGGACTCAATCGCGTTCGCTTGGATTCACTGGACAGGCGGTCGAGACCGCACAACTTCAGGGCCACGACAATACGCTGACTGTCGGCGCGTCGCTTGACTACGGGTGGACGCGCTTTACGGGCAACAGCCAGCTTGGCGTTGTTCCCGCGCTCGTCAACAACTCCCTGCCCGTGATCGGCCTTCCGTTCATTATCGACGAACCCGACAGCTTCCTGAACCCGATCTTGGCGCACACGAACAACACTTATGCCGGGATTTACGCGCTCGATACGTACAGCGTGACCGACCGCCTGACCGTGACCGCGGGCGGGCGCTTCAACTACGCCGGCATCAGCATCGACGGCCAGAACAACGCTCTTCTCAACGGCTTTTCAAACTTCTTCCACGTCAATCCGACCGTGGGCTTCACCTACAAGATCACGCCCGACATCAATCTTTACGCGGGATATGCGATGACCAACCGCGCGCCGACGCCGCTCGAGCTCGGTTGCGCGGATCCGAACAACCCTTGCATCATTGATGGTTTCCTGAGTTCGGATCCCAAACTGAAGCAGGTAGTTGGCCAGACTTTCGAGGTGGGCTTCCGCGGGACGAACGCCTTCAGCCAATTCGGTCTGGGGCCCCAATGGGGCAAGCTGCAGTGGTCAGCGGGGCTTTTCCGCACGACGCTCAACAATGACATCCTGCCGTTGCAGAGCCCAGACAATGGCTTCGGCTTTTTCGCGAATGTCGGAACGACGCTGCGTCAGGGCGCGGAAATCAGCGCCAACTGGACCAGCGATCGTTGGACAGCTTATGCCAACTATACTTATCTTGACGCAATCTATCTTTCGACCTTCGATGAGCCGTCGCCTTTCAATCCGCTGGCGGACGCCAATGGGAACATCCCGATCACCAACGGCACGCAAATCGCAGGCATTCCGAAGAACACCGTGAAAGTCGGTGTCGACTACGCCGTGACAGACAAGTGGCATGTCGGCGCCGATATGGTCGCGGCGTCAGGACAGGTCATGTTCGGCAACGAGAACAACGCGCTTCCACAGATCCCGGGGTACGCGATCTTTGGTCTGCACACGTCCTACCAGGTCGGCAAGAATTTCCAGATCTACGGCTTCGCCCAAAATATCTTCGATCAGCGCTACTATACCTCGGGTGCGCTTTTTGACCTCACGTCCTTTCCAAACGCCGCGCCATTCCTCACCAATCCAACAAGTCTTGGGCCAGGAAAGCCCATCGCTGTCTACGGAGGGATGCGGATCACGCTTTGAGCGTTGGCTGGACAACGCCGCGTCTTGGCCCCATTCCAACCAGCCGATGCGGATGCGAGTGGCGCTCGTGTGCCGCATGCCATGTCCAGGAGCATCTTCGATGAAGTTGAATCTGAATACCCCTGCGCTTGCAATCTTTCTGGCGGCTCCTGTTCTACCGGCGATCGTTGTGGCGAGTGCTTCGCCAGCATTAGCGGCGTCGGCGTTGAAGGCGCTCGACCCCGACAAGGATGGAACGGTCGATCTCAATGAGGCGAAGACCGCGGCAAGCGCCCTGTTCGACAAGCTTGAGAAGGACAACGACGGCACTCTCGACCGCAAGGAATTGCATAGCCGGATCCCTGACGCTGACTGGGCGGTGGCCGACCCTGACAACGACAAGACAATCAGCAAGGACGAGTATCTCGCCTACGTCGAAACGGTCTTCAAAAAAGCCGACGCGGACAACGACGGGACGCTTGACGCCAAGGAATTGAGGACGCCCGCCGGACACGCGCTGGTGCGTTTGCTGATGAAGTGAGTGCCGAGGGCGACCTTTGCGGGTTTTCCGAGCGGCGCCAGGCTCCTACCGCGTGCGTGCGCTTATGCGCAGGGTTGAAACGCATGGGCTAACGCGCGAATAGAGCGTGGGAGTAAAACGAGGCGTTGGTATGGGTGTAGATCTATCGCCGATAGGCTTGTTCCTCGGAGCGAGCCTCGTTGGCAAGGTTGTGATGGGCGCGCTGTTCCTCGCCTCGCTCTGGTGCTGGGTGCTCATCGTCGAAGGCGCGGTTTCGGTGGCGCGCCTTCGCCGCGCGGTCCGTCAGGCGCGCTCCGGTGGGGAAATCCCCAAGTCGCTCAGAGGCGTAGCCGCGGCGGGCGACGAGGAGGCGCGCCGCCGCATTCCAGGCGAAACCGTTGGCGAACTCAGGTCGCGCATCTCGGACGGGATGGCGCGGGCCGCGCGCGACGTCCTCACGCGCTCTGAGGGCGGTTTGCCCAATCTCGCGGTCATTTCCTCAGTCGCGCCATTTGTCGGCCTGTTCGGCACCGTGTGGGGCATCATGTCGAGCTTCGCGGCAATCGGCCAGGCGCAGGACACCTCGCTGGCGACGGTTGCGCCCGGCATCGCGGAATCGCTCGCAGCGACGGCCTACGGACTTGCAGCGGCGATCCCCGCCTCGATCGGCTATAATCGTATCGGCGCGGCCTTCGGTCGCCTTGGACAGGACATGGCCTCGTTCGTCGAAGAACGCGCACTGGCGCTGCTTTCCCGCCCCGCCGAAGTCACGCGCGAAGACGCGCCACGCCGCCGCGCGGAGACGCCGTGATGGCGCTCGCTCCACGCAAGATCGGCGAAGGCCTCTATCAACCGCTGGCCGACATCAATGTCACGCCGCTCGTCGACGTGATGCTGGTTCTGCTCATCATCTTCATGGTGACGGCGCCAATGCTTGCGACCGGCATCAAAGTGAATCTGCCAAACGCCAAGACCGCCCAACCGCTCGAAAACAAGGAGCCGGTCGTCGTCGCCGTCGCCAAGGACGGTTCGCTCTCGGTGGGAAGAGAAGCCGTGTCGCGGGGCGAACTCGCGGACAAGGTCAAGGCGAAGCTGACCGACTCCAACGGCGTTGTTCAGCTCCGCGGCGATCGCGACGCGTCGTACGGCGACGTGGTGTCGGTGATGGACGAGCTTGCGGGGAACGGTGTGACGCGTATCGCCATCGTATCCGGGCCCGCTCGCGTCGCACCGCCGACTTCCGCCGCGCCAACCCCAGCGGCGCCGGGAGCGCCGGTTCCGGCTGCGCCGAACGCGCAAGCGCCGTGACCCTTACGACCCTGGACGGTCGGGTCTTCGAGCCGCCGCCGCTCCGCCCGCCCTGGCTTCGCCCTCTTGTCATCGCCGTCGTGATCGCGCTTCACGCCGCCGCGCTTTCGCTTGTCTATCTGGAGCCCCGGCCGGTCGTACTGCCCAGCGAAGTGGTCGTCGACATTCAGCCTGAGGCTCCGATCGCGGACACGCCGGCGCCCCCGGCCGAACAGGCGCAGCACCCCGACCAAGCCGCGCCTCCGCCGGCTCAGGACGCTGCGCCGGCTCCGGTCGAGCCGACGCCGATCCCTTTGACCCCGCTCGCTCACAGATCAGCCGCCCCCGCCGCCTGTTGAGGCGCAACCTCCGCTGCTCCCGCCCGAAACGCCTGCGCCGCCGGTCGTCGACCAGCAACCCCCGCCGCCCGTGGAGCAACCCCCGCTTCCCTCGCCTGAGCCGCCACCGCCTCCGGTCGCCGAGCAGCCGTCTCCGCCCATCGAGGAGCCTCTTCCGCCCCCTCGGCCAGAAACGCCTCCGCCCCCTCCGGCGCCTGTCGAGCTTGCGCCGCGTCCGCCACCGCCTCCGAAGCCGGTCGAGGCGCCCCGGCCAAAACCGCCGCCGCCCCGCGTCGAACCGGCGAAACCCCAGCCGAAACCTGCGCTCAGGTTGGCGCCCCGACCAGCCGAGACGCAATCGCGGTCCGCCCCTGCTCAGGCCGCCCGCAGCAGTTCCTCGACGAGCGGGCCTTCGAACGCGGCGGCGAGCGCCGCCTCGTCTTCGGCCTATAGCGGAGAGGTGAGCTCAGCCATTCGCAGCCGCCTGTTCTATCCGCCCGCCGCGCGCGCCCGCGGCGCGAAAGGAGTCGTGGGCGTATCGTTCTCCATCGGTCCGTCGGGCGCGGTGAGTTCGTTTGCGATCACGCGCTCCTCCGGCGATAGCGATCTCGACGCGGCGGCGCGCTCCCTGGTGCAAGGGGCGCATTTCCCGCCGCCGCCCGGCGGCTCGGCCCACATCTCGACAAGCTTCAACTATGTCCCCCACTAGCCCGCGACTGAGAGCGCTCGTGCTCGGCTCGGGCGCTGGCGGCGGCGTGCCGCAGTGGAACTGCGGCTGCCCCGTCTGCCGCCTCGCCTGGAGCGGAGACAGCCGTGTCAAGCCGCGCACGCAGGTGGGCGTCGCGCTCACCGTGGACGGAGCAAACTGGGTCCTGCTCAACGCCTCGATCGATCTGCGCCAGCAAATCCTGGCGACGTCCGCGCTGCACCCAAAGGGCGCTGGGCGCCATTCGCCGATCGGCGCCGTCGTCCTGACCAACGCCGAGGTCGATTCCTCGGCGGGCCTTCTGGCGCTGCGCGAGCGTCAGCCGCTTGTCCTGTTCGGCACGCAGGCGACGCTCGACGCGATCGGCGCCAATCGGATGTTCGAC
This sequence comes from uncultured Alphaproteobacteria bacterium, assembly GCA_963717215.1. GTDB lineage: Bacteria > Pseudomonadota > Alphaproteobacteria > Rhizobiales > Beijerinckiaceae > Roseiarcus. The sequence goes on along the minus strand of CAVQVS010000010.1, from coordinate 148,724 downwards.
GTCGTCGACCGCGAGGTTGCGCCACGCCGCGCCGTTCGGCTTGGCGAGCCTTTCGAGCCTTTGCCGGGCGTCAAGCTCGAATTGTTTGCCATTCCCGGCAAGGTCCCGCTGTGGCTCGAGGAGGGAAACGTCAGCACTGACGACATCGGCGAAAGCACGGTCTGCGTGGCGGTGGAGGCGGCGGGCAAAAGACTCGTCTATGCGCCCGGTTGCGCTCATGTTACGGAGGACCTTGACGCGCGTATCGCCAATGCGGACGTGTTATTCTTCGATGGCACGCTTTTCTCAGACGACGAAATGATCGCCAACGGCCTTGGCGACAAAACCGGGAGGCGCATGGGTCACATGCCCGTGTCGGGACCAGGAGGAACGCTGGAGTCGCTCGCGCGCCACGCGCCTGTGCGGCGCATCCTCATCCACATCAACAATTCAAACCCGATCCTCATCGAGGGATCGGCGGAAGAGGCGAGGGTGAAAGCGGCCGGCTGGGAGATCGCGTTCGACGGAATGGAGGTTTGCCCATGAACGTGCACACGCCCTCTGAGCCCATGACTCCCGGTGCGCTCGAAGCGGCGCTGCGCGCCATTGGCCCCTTGCGCTATCACGACCTGCATCCGTTCCACGGCCTTCTGCACGACGGCAGGCTCAACAAGGGGCAGGTGCAGGCCTGGGCGCTCAACCGCTTCGTCTATCAGTCGGCGATCCCCCGCAAGGACGCGTCGCTGATCGCGCGCTGCGAGGATCGCGAATTGCGCCGCGAATGGGTGCATCGGATCACTGATCATGACGGCTCAGGCGAGGACAAGGGCGGAATCGAGCGCTGGCTAATTCTCACCGACGGACTGGGGCTCGACCGCGACTATGTGATCTCACAGGAAGGCGCGCTGCCGGCGACCAAATTCGCGGTCGAAGCTTATGTGCGCTTCGTCCGCGAGCGGCCGCTGGTCGAGGCTGTGGCGTCTAGCCTGACCGAACTCTTCGCCCCTTCCCTCCACAAGCGACGCATCGCGGGGATGCTCGCCAATTACAGCTTCATCGACGAGAAAGTGGTCGCCTATTTCCGCCGCCGGCTCGATCAGGCGCCGAGTGACGCCGAGTTCGCGCTCGAATACGTCAAGCGCAACGCCCGCACGGTCGAGGAGCAGCGGGGCGCCCTTGCGGCTTTGACCTTTAAGACCAATGTATTATGGGCGCAGCTCGACGCCCTGCACCACGCCTATGTCGACGGCGCGATCCCTCCAGGGGCCTTCCGGCCGGATTGAAGGCGATGGACAAGTTAGAGGAGATCCATGCCGAGTTGCGGCCTCATCTCCCGAGGGGCGTGAGGCTCAAACGCGATGAAGCGCGCGGGCGATGGACACTGCTTGCGCCCGAACGGATCTTCGAGATCGACGATACGGCGGCCACCGTGCTTGAGCTTTGCGATGGCGAGCGTGATCTCGGGCAAATCGTCGCCGAACTGGCCGCGCGCTATGCGGCGCCTCCGGCGGTGATCGAGAAGGACGTCGTCGCCATGCTGGCCGACCTCAAGGTCAAGAGAGTGCTCGAGACATGACCGCTCATACCCCGCCGCCGCCAGCCCCCCCGGTCGGGCTTCTGGCCGAACTGACCCATCGCTGCCCGCTCGGCTGCCTTTACTGTTCGAACCCCGTCGCGCTTGAACGCCCTGGCAACGAGCTCGATGGCGAGAGCTGGAAGCGCGTGTTCAGCCAGGCGGCGGCGCTCGGCGCCTTGCATGTGCATCTGACCGGCGGCGAGCCGACGGCGCGGCGCGACATTGCCGACCTCACGCGCCACGCCTCGCAAAGCGGACTTTACACCAACCTCATTACCTCAGGAATCGGGGTGAACGAGGCGCGGACCGGCGAGCTTGTCGACGCAGGCCTCGACCACGCGCAGCTCTCCTTCCAGGGCGCGGATAAGGACACCAACGACCGCCTTGGCCATTACAAGGGCGCGTGGGAGCGCAAGCGCGCTTTCGCCGGTTATGTGATCAAAGCGGGCGTGCCGCTCACCATCAACGCGGTCATCCATCGCTCGAATATTCATCAGGTCGCGGCTTTCATCGATCTCGCGGTCGAGCTTGGCGCGCGCCGGCTCGAAGTGGCGCATACGCAATATTACGGCTGGGCGCTCGCCAATCGCGCCGCGCTGATGCCGCCGAAGAGCCAAGTCGACGAATTGATCGCGATCGTGCAGGCCGCCCGCGAGCGCCTTAAGGGCGAACTGGTCATCGACCTGGTGATCCCCGACTATTACGCGCGTTATCCGAAGCCTTGCGCCGGCGGTTGGGGGCGGGTCGCGATCAATGTGTCGCCGACCGGCAAGGCGCTCCCATGCCATGCCGCCGAATCGATTCCAGGGCTCGAATTCTGGAACGTGCGCGATCACTCATTGAGCGAAATCTGGCATTCAAACCCCGCGTTCAAGGCCTTCCGCGGCACGGACTGGATGCCCGAACCCTGCCGATCCTGCGACCGGCGCGAGATCGATTGGGGCGGATGCCGCTGCCAGGCGCTGGCCCTGACCGGAGATCCGCGCAACACCGATCCCGCCTGCCACAAATCGCCCGATCACGAGCGCATCGCCGCGATGGCGACGGCGGAATCCGAATCCGGCGACGGGGTGTTGCGCTGGCGGTCGTATAAAGAAAAGGTCGAGGCGTAGGGGTCCGAACTCTCAAACCGCTAGCGCGGGCGCCCGACAGAATTCACGTCCATCCAGTCGGCGCCTTGCCGCCATGGCCTCATAAGCCTTGGCGTTAACCCGCGCCCTATAGAGGGCGCGGATGTGGTTCAACTACTTCATACGGCTCATCGCCACAAACGCGACGGCCGGAGCGGCGAGTATCCAAATCCAGATCGCGAATTCCATCGGCTTCTCCTGTTCGCAACGTACCATGACTAGCAGATCTCTATGAGACTGTCGCCCAGTTTTGACGTCGCCGCTCCCCAGATGTGGAGGAGTTGGACGCAGGCCAGGGTAACCGGCCCCGAGCCTCGAATTCTGGAACGTGCGCGATCATTCGTTGAGCGCCATCTTGCACTCGCTGCCAGGCGATGGCCCGACCGGAGACCCGCGCAACACCGATCCCGCCTGCAACAAATCGCTCCATCACGAGCGGATGGCGGCGATGGCCATGACCGAATCCCAGTTCGGCGACGGCATCATTCACTGGCGGTCGTACAGCAAGGACGGCGTCGAGGCTTGAGCAGAGACGGGTGTTTGGTGTCAGAACTCAATCAAGTGGGTGGCTAGAAGCAGGCGTAATTTTGGAAATGAGAAAATTATTTGCTTTTTTTGGAATATCTGATATCATGGTGGATATTGACGCAAAGCTGCGCCGTTGACGAGAATGTGAGTGAGGCACGGGACGAAGAGGAAAACGGCGAAACGAAAAAACGGCGAAACGAAAATGGGCTTAAGCCGTTGAAAACAAACAAAACCGCGAAATGATTGATTCGATGCCCTTAATGATTTCAATGACTTACGACCCGCCATGCGAAACGCTTCATTTTCGCATGGCGAAACGAGCAGTTGGTCTTGACCGCTCTCCGACTTCGTCCTGACGCGGATGAAACGGTCCCAGCGGCGCATGCCGCAACGGATCTCCGACTGACTCGCAAATCATTCCTCAACCCCTTGTAAAAGCTCGATTCGGACTCGCAAATGTGGGGGGCCGCAGACTACTGGCAGAGCGCGCGCGCGTTGGCCGTCCACTGCCCGAAACCGCTCGCGACCATGTTGCGGATGACCGAGCAGACGTAGGTCTTCTCCGCTGTCGGATTGCCCGGGCCGGCGTTGTAACGCGCCACGGCCAACGTCCACGAGCCCTCCTGCGCCTTCAGCGACTTGAGGAAGTTCGCGGCATATTCGACGTTGCGCGCCGGGTCGAACATTTCGCTCAACGAGTGAAAGTCGGCGCTGTGGAAGTGGTGGTTGATCTGCATGCAGCCGATGTCAATGAACTTCGCGCCACGCTCTTTCGCCTGCGAAAAGCGCGTCATCGCTTCGGCGAGGCTCGCGGAATGCACCGCCTGGCCATCGACGTTCATGTCATAGGGGCTGAGCCCGTTTCGGCTGCCTGTCTCGGTCAGGCCCACCGAGTAAAGCACGTTGAGCGGCACGCCATGCTGCGCCGAGGCGCGCGTCATTTCCCGCTCGCAAGCGAGCGCCCCATCGGCCAGTGCGGCGCCGTCGCTAGAAGCTGCGATCGCGACCAGGGCCGCGGCGAGAGTGCGCATCATTCGAACCGCCCCCTTGCGCCGGCTGGTGCTCGCCGCTCGACGAGCCGCCGTCGGCGGAAGACCCATTTCCGTTCGCATTCCCAACCGTGTTGACGCCTGCCTGCTTGACGATGAGCGAGTTGAGCGGCTGGCCGATCGCCGCCATGCGATCGGTGATCGCGTCGCGTGCGCCTTCGATTGAGCCTACGGTTTGAGAGCTCGGCGCGCGGATGACGACGGAGAGCTTGTCGCCGGCGAGCCGCATCGTCATCGAGACATCCTCAAGGCCTCCCGGCGAAAGATCGACGTCGATCTCGCGGATCGACGGCGTCGAGGGCGCGGGGCCTGCGGCAAGCGCGCTCGCGCGCGGCGTGACGTCCGCGCGTCCGGCGCTGGCCGTTGAGCCGTCGAGTTGGAACGACGCCCCTGCGGCGAACGGCGCCGAGACCAGTGCGCCGAACAGGTCTGTTCGCGCCGCTGCCGGCGCCGCGGAGGCGCTCGAATCTGGAGGCCGATCGTCGGCCATCTTGCCGCTCGATTCCGCTAGCGCATGGACCGCGGCGGAGCTCGCGACTCGCGCGGCAGGCGGAGGCGCGGAGACGTCAGGCTTTTGCCCGCTGCGCGCGGCTTCGTGCGCCGCTGCTCGGGTGAAGCTCGCGCGATGTGTTGGAGGCGCACCTGCCCGAGGCGCGATCGGCGTCGCGGACGCCGCGTTTGCAATCGGCGAAAGGGCGTCGGCCGGGGGTTCGCCTGACATGGCCTCGGCCGGAGAAAAGCCGGCGACAAGGCCGCTTTCGCCGTTGAGAGCGGATCGGGCTGCAGGGTCGGCGGCGGCGCCTGACGCGGAGGGTGTGTTAGCCGCGAGCCCGCGGCTCGCGATCGCGCCCGCGAACGTGAAGGGGCCAAAGTGAAAAGCCCGTTCGCCGACCAGTCGCCCAACTGTCGCCGCCTTGCCGCCAGGAGCGATGGATGCGCCTATGTCCTCGGACTTCGGGGCTTTCATCGCAGGCGATGCGAGCGAGGGCGAATTGCTCGTAGCTTGCGGGCTTTCTTTCATCGTCGAGGCGGTTCGGAAGGCAAACGGCAAAGCCGCCAGGAGCGCGCTGTCACTGAGCAGCGCATGACGACCCTGTTGTCCGCGCGAGGGTTCTTGCTGGGGCGACTTGTTTGCAGGACGCTGACCTTCCTTGGTCGTCGAGGCGTCCGCTTTCGCCGACGCGCCGGGGAGCGAGTTCGAGCACGGCCCCAAAGGCGAACGGGTCGGCCGCCGCTTGCGGAGCGGGGCGTGGCGGCGCCGACGCGATCGGCCCGGGCGTGGCTGCGGCCGCGGGCGTGGTCATGGCGTGCCTTCAGTTTGGGTCGGCGGCGCGAGGCCCGACGTGCGTTGAAGCGCCTCCTTCGCTTGCGCGATCGTCAGCGCGGGTCCGCTGGGCGGGCCCTTGTCAGCGTCGGGCAGGGCGACAGCGTTTTCCGTATTGAAGACACTCTGGTCGGGAACGACACGAAGTCCCGCCGCCACCCTTCGAGCCGCGGCCAGCAAGCTGGCGTCGGCACGGTCGAGTTTTGTCGCCGGGAGAGCCCGCAGATCGGCGAGCGCCGCATCGTAGGCGTCCGAGAACAGTCGGCTGGCGGCGAGATAGAGGCGGGCGCGCATCGCCTCCGCGCTGTCGGCCTTCGAACCTTCGAGGGCCTCCGTCGCTGCCGAAGCCGCGGCGACGAAGCGCCCGCTCACCACCCCGGACTTGGCTAAGTTGAGCAGGAAGCCCCGCCGGTCGTCGGGGGGCAACGCCGCGATCGCGCTGGACAACAGCTTGTAATTGGCCGGATCGTCAGCGAGCCCAAGCCTCCCCACGGCGCTAGCCAGATCGCGCAAGAAATCCGCGGCATAGAGCGAGGCGCCGAAACGCGTCACGTACTGCCGGGCAAGAACCGTCAGTCGGCTCATGTCCTTGGCCTCGGCAAGGAGCGCGATCTCGCGACGCAGCGCGGCCTCTTCAACGAGTCCGCCCGGCGAAAGCAGACGCGCCCAATCGAGAAGATCGACCGCCGCCTTCGCGTCCCGCTTGGTCTCGAGGACAGAGCGGGCAAAGGCGACTTCGCCCGCAAGCCGTTTGTCGAGCGCAGTCAAATCCGGTTCCCGAAGGAGCGGGATGGCGTCGGCCTCGTGACTGGTGACATAGGCGAGCGCGCCGCGCGCGAGCGATCGCTCCGACTCGAGAACCGCGTCCCCTTTGAGCAGTGGTCCGACATCAACGAGGGATCCGCCGCTCAGGATGTAGATGACGAGCGAATCCGCGTCGCGTTTGTTCTTCCAGGTTTCAGGGCTTGCGGTCGCGATTGCCGCGCCGATCGTCTTCAACTGGTTGAGCTCTGCCGAGTAGGCCGTCTTGTCGCCCTGAGCGACCTTGAACTGGATCGCCCGCAGTTCGTCGACGAGGTCGGAGATCCTAGGCGTATCGGCAAACGCGGCGGCAGGCGCGAGCCCCGCGAAGGCGGCCAAAGCCAACATGCGCCAAGGGCAGGTCATGGCTTGGTCTCGCGCAGGAGAATCTCGATGCGCCGGTTTTCGGCCGCGAGGGGATGGGATGAGTCCCTAAGATGATGGTCGGCATAACCTTCGACGCGCTCAAACCGCTTTTCCGGCAGGCCGCCGCGAATCAGCATGTAATAGGCCATTTGCGCGCGCGCCGACGAGAGGCGCCAATTGTCGTATGTCGCGGACCGGTAGGGACGAGCGTCGGTATGTCCACGCACGACGATGGCGCCCTGCAAGTTTTGCAGGCTCGCGGCGATTGCCTCCATCATGTGCAAAACGCGGGGCTGCGGTTCGGCCGAGCCGATGGCGAACATGGCGAAATTCTGCCGGTCCGTAAGGCTGATGAGGATCCCATCTTCGGTCGCCTGGACATCGAGTTGTGGGCCTTGCATCGCCTTGGACTCTCCGGCGAGACGCCTCTTGAGGTCGGCAAGCAACTCGGACGCGGCCGTCTGACGCGCCGCGACAGGGTCGGGAGTTGCCGCGCTCGCCGTTGACGGAGCCGGCGATCCCGCGCCCGGGGCTTCGGCCCCGGCTGGAGTTTGAGCAGGAGGCTGGGCCGGCGGTGCGGGGGCGATCGAAGTCGGCGCGGAAGCCGGTTCATCGCTGGGCGCGGCTGCTGCCGGCGGGGCGCCGGGATCTTCCGCAACCACATTGACGGCTTTGTCGCTGCCGAGCGGGCGAAACGGATCGCGCAAGGCCTCGTCGGCGCTTGGCCCCACCTCGCCGTAGCCCTTCAGGGTCGCTGAAGGATCAATACGGGGGCCGGGCGGCGGCACGCCGGCGATCTTGTCGAGACTCGCGCGAGGGTCGCTGAACAGCTCCTGCTCCGACATTGTCGGATAGGGTTTCGCTGGATCGGGCGGCGGCAAGGGCGCAGGGGTTGGCGGCTGCGCTTGCTCCTTTTGCTTCGACGGACTGGCGGGGTTTTCATTTCCCTTTTCCGCAGGACCTTCGCCGTGCTCGGAAGAAGGCCGTCCCGCATCGGGGGCGCCATTGCCATCTTCCGGCGCATAGTTGGCGCCCTTTTCCGCCGCACCATGAATGCCCTTCTGCGCTTTCGCCGGCTCCTCCACCTTCACCGGATTGAAGTATCGCGCGATCAGCGTTTTGGTGTTCTTGTCCGTGGCGCTGATGATCCAAAGCACGAGAAAAAACGCCATCATCGCGGTCATGAAATCTGCGAAAGCAATCTTCCATGCGCCGCCGTGATGCTCTTCCTCGTGCGCACTATGGCGCTTGATAATGATGATTTCGGGATGCGCCTCGGTCATCGGCTCCGCTCAGGCCTCGAACGAGGCGAACAACTCGGCCCACGGGCGAAGCTCGGTGACAATCCGCGTGGCGTTCGCCTCGACGACAGTGTCCACACCGTCATCCCCAACATAGTCGACCTCGATCGGCAGATCGACGATCCGCTGGCGCAAGAGCGCAAGCACGCGCTCGGGTCCGCGAATCTTGATCAACCCCGGCGAATTGCTCGCAGAGATCCGGGCAATCGCTTGGGCCAACTCCTCCACCGCCCGTTTGACCACCTGCTGCGAGAGAAACGGCGCAAGAATGCGGGTGACCGCCCCCCCGACATTGTCCTCGATCTGCCGGATCCCGGAACGGATCGCGCCTTCAAGTTCGGCGTATTCGTTGAGACGAAACTCCCGCTGTGCTTCCGCCTGCTCCCGTGCGGCGGCGAGTTCGACCGCGTGGCGGTCCGAAGCCTCGAGCCGTCCCTCGGCGAGGCCTTCATCGCGGCCGCGCGCGTAAGCTTCGGCGAGTTTGACCGCGATGTCTTCGGGTTTGACGGGCTCGCCTCCCGGCGGCGATTCCGGCGCCCCAGAGTCAAGCAAAGCGGGCTTTGGCGCCCATGGCGTGCGCCGGCGCGTCTCTCCGCCTTGCGTCTCGGCGTCTTTGCTTGTGATACGATCCAAGACCGACTTCGAACCGGGCCCGCTGTTCTGCGGGTTTGGCAGGCTTCGGGGGCGAAACGGCGAGCCCTCGGGTCGCGGCGGCGCGCTTTCCCCTGCACCGCCCCCGAGGCGGTCAAGATAGTCGGCTATCGAAAGCGGTTTCATCCGTTCGCTCCTTGACGAATCCATTGTTTGAGAACCGTAGCGGCGTGGTTCTCGTCGAATTCGATCATCTTCATGAGCTTGCGCTCGGCGCCATTGTCGCGTCGGGCGAGCAGGGCCTCCATGAACTCGTCGCGATTGGATTCGGTCTCGATGAGAATGCTTTCGCCGGGCTGACCGGCGCCGTCCGGCGCCCCCAACGCGGGCATCTGGCCGGCGGGCAAGCCGCGCGTGTCCGTCAACGCGGCTGGGCCTGGGGGCGCGAACGCCAATCTGAGGCCGGGCCGAACCCCGAACCAGAGCAGCATTGCCGCGACAGCCACCATGGCGCCCGCGTTGAGGATTGATCCTGTCTGGCGGGCGACGATCTCAACCAGCGAAGGAGCCGGCGCGGGCTCGAGGTCGCGGCTTGAATCGACGAAATCGACAACCGAGATCTTGACCGCGTCGCCGCGCTGTCGATTGAGCCCAGCGGCTGAGCCGACGAGCTGTTCGATCTCGTGGACTTGCGCGTCGAGCGCCTCGGCCGAGGGTTTGCCCCCAAGCGATGCGGTGAGCGCAGCCCGATTGATCAGCACGGCCACGGAGAGATTCTGGATCACAAAGCCAGCGCTCGTCGTTTGAATCGACTTCGACGAGACCTCGTAGTTTGTCAGTTCCTCGCGCTTCTGCGTGTTATCGTTCGATTGCTTCGATTCGCCGCTTGTCGTTTTCGGCTTCGGAAGGTTGGCCTCGACGCCTGCGGGTTGCTCGCCGGCCGCGTTTTGCGAGCTCTGCTGTTCCTTGGTGACCCGCACCGATCGTTCGACACGGGTGTCGGGATTATAAATTGTCTCGTTCGTTTGCGTTTTGTCGGCGTTGAGCCTGGCGGCGACCGAGATCTGAAAGTTTTGAGCGCTGAGGTAGGGGGTCAGCGTGCGGCTGACGCTCTCCCGGATTTGTTGCGACACCTCCTTTTCGAGGCCGAGCAGATTGTCCGGCGACTTCTCGATCGAATCGGCGCCGTAGGCCAAGAGGGCGCCGTCGACGTTGAGCACTGTCACGTCCTCGAGCTTCATTCCGGGGACCGCCGAGGCGACGAGGTGGCGGATCGCCTGCCCGGTGGCGCGATCGTCGCCGCCGTCGGTGCGGATGACCACGGAGGCTGACGAGGGCTGGCGCTCGCGGCGGAAGGAGCCTTCGTCGGCGAGGACGATATGGACCCGCGCGGCCTTGACGGTCCGCATCATCTGGATCGTGCGTGCAAGTTCACCTTCGAGCGCTCTCAAGCGCGTGACGTCCTGCATGAACGACGTGAGGCCGAGCGAGCCCAATTTATCGTAGAGTTCGTTTCCGACGGCGCCGCTGCGGGGCAGGCCTTTCTCCGCCAGGATCATCCGCGCGGCGGCCGCCTGACCAGCCGGGGTCAGAACGACCGTGCTCTCGGCGTTGACGTCGAAAGGCACGCCCGCCTCGCGCAATGCGGCGCCGATGGCGGAGATGTCGTCGCGATCGAGCCCGGAATAGAGCGTCTCCATAGTCGGGCGGCTCAGATAATAGCCGGCGAGCCCCGTCGTCGCGAACACGGTGACGCCGATCAGCGCCAACACGGACAGGCGACGGGCGCCGAGCCCCCTCAGGTTCGCCCACAGCCGCTCGATTTGCGCCAACAGATTCGTCGCCACATCCGGGCCCGGTGAGAATTCGCGACGGCCATCGTGGGGAGTGGAGCTTGCGCCGGCATTGCGCGAAAGGGTTCGAGCGCGAACTCAATCCGGGCGCCAAGCGAAATTTTTCTGCCCGTTAACTGGGCATTAGCGGCCGGCAGTTAGTTTTCGCTCGGCCAGGGCGAGACGGGGCGCGATGAGCGCGTATTGCCCAGGCTCTACACGACGGTTGGGCTCCAGACGTGAGCCTTAGGCATGCGGCCGGTCCGTCGTCTCGGTGCGAGTCCGAAATGTCGCCCTATCAGCGTGAACATTTTCGACAGGAGCACAGCCATGAGTTCACTCTTAAATAATCCGGCCGCCCTTAGCGCACTGCAATCGTTGCAGATGACGCAGCAGTCGCTTTCGACGGTCCAGAATCAAGTTTCGAGCGGCCTCAAGGTCGCGACCGCCGCCGACAATTCGTCCTATTGGTCGATCGCCGCTCAGCTCACCGCCGACAGCGGCGTCGTGTCGGCCTCCAATGACGCCTTGTCGCAGGGGCAGTCTCTTCTGGCGACCGCGAGCTCAGCGATCAATTCGGTCATCACGACCATCAATTCGATCCAGACCGCGCTGACCCAGGCAACGGAGCCGGGCGCCAACCTCAGCAGCATCAACACATCGCTTGCTTCGCTTGGCAAGCAGTTGACCGACGCGGTGAACGCCGCTTCGTTCAATGGTTTGAACGTCCTGAACGGCAGCGTCACGGCCCTCAACTTCGTCTCCGGCTTTAACGCCACCGCGGCCGGCGGGAATATCAACACCATCGCCTTCACCACTCAGGCGCTCTACGGGCTCACGACTGGAGTCGGAAACACCGAGTTCGACCGCCACTTCCAGCATCACCGACCCAACGGCGATTGCCCAAGTGCAGGCTCAGGCGACCACCTTCGCCGCCAAGACGGACACCATCAGCACGACCACGCCTACGGCCACCTTCGGGACTGACCTCGCCAATGAGAGCGCGACGGCTGGGACCTTGACCGTCCAGCACGCACTAGCGGACGGAAGCTGGACGACGACGACGTATACGGCGCTCGATGCAAACGGCAATTCGGTCGCCGACGGCGGGACGCCGAGCTTCGCCACGGCGGCGTCCTTTCGGGTGGCCACCACCACGACGACACCAAACTCCCAGAACCTGCTCGTGCAGAATGGGACGGATCTGACGGCCCTCAGCATCACCGGCGCTCCTGCAGCGCAAACTGCGCTGAACGACGTGGCCCAGGCTTTGGCTGGAGTCACCAACTACGCCGCGCAGATCGGCGCTACGCAGAATCGCATGACGACAGCGGCCACGTTCAACACCGCCTTGATGACCAACTATTCCGATGGCATTTCGGGCTTGGTCGATGCGAATATGAACACGGCGTCGACCCAGTTGCAGGCGCTCCAGACCCAGGAGCAGCTTGGCATCCAGTCGCTGTCGATCGCCAACCAGAACGCGCAGCTGATCCTGAAGCTGTTCCAGTAACAATAGCGCGCCGGGCGGCTGGCTTCGTCTAGCCGCCCGGCGTTATCGACTGAGGATCCAAACCCCCACCCGGATTCCCCCGCGCGCCGCTGCCCTCCCCGGCAGGGCTGCTCCTGCTCCGTGATGGCGCGCGAGGCCAACGGCCCGGGTCGCCGTTCCCTTGCTCGCCGGCGGCCCAGTCAGCAGCCCGGAATCCGCGGGGTTCGGTGAACGGATAGGCAAGCCTTGGGCTTTTGGCCGATCCTCAGCGCCGTCTTCAAGTCCGGATTAAGCGATAACAATGTCTTGCGGCGCCTTTTCCGGATCGACTTCGCGCCCCGTTTGGGTCGAAGGCCTGTCCGAAAAAGCGTCTTAAGCTATGCTGAAGCTCTAAACGGCGGCCGGATACTTGAGGCTGGCCTCAAGATCAGGTTCGGCCAAGGCGTTGGGGCAAGGGGAATGCGGCCGGGCGCCGAAGAGGCGCTCGTGGCCTTTCATTGCAGGCAGGCGCAGCGAGCAATGCGACGCGACGTTGAGGCCTATCCGCGAACGGGTTCGCGACAATACCAGTTAGAAAGGCGCTCTTCCGAACGCCCTCCAATCGCTCGCAAAGCCGGTTCAGCGCGCTCGGGTCAAGCGCCCTATTTCTCGATGCAATAGCCGAGGAACCGCTTGGAATTGATGGGGTCGAAACCCAGCCGGTGCTTGAGTTTCTTGCGCAATTTGCTGATGTGGCTCTCGATCACGTTCTCGTCGACATCCTCGTCGAACAGCCCATAGACGGCGTTGAAGATTTGCGTCTTGCTGACGCGCCGACCGCGACAGCGCAGCAGGAACTCGAGGATCCGCCGCTCCCGGCGCGGAAGAGGAAACGGCGCACCGTTCACCTCGGGTTCGCGCCCATCAAAATAGACGCGCAGTTCGCCGATCGTCACGTTGCCGTTTTCGCCGAACACGCGCCGGTTGATCGCCCCGACCCGGGCGACGATCTCGCGCACATGGACCGGCTTGCGGAGAACGTCGTCCGCCCCGGCAGCGAATAGACCCAGCGTGTCGTCAAGCGACTGACGCTCATTGAGGCACAACAGCGGTGCGCTTGACCGCTCCCGGATGAGCCTCGACAGCGCCTCGCGCTCGTTGCAGTCGCCGATCACGAACGCTTCGACCGCGTTCATATCCGTATCGCTGATCTTGCCGATCCATTCGCGAAACTCGGATGCTTCGATTCCCGCAGACGAAACGCCCTCGCGATCAAAACCATTGGCGTAGCCTCCGGCCACCATGTTCCGATCGTCAACGATAATATACATACTCGTGCTCCAGCCTACTGAATTGACAAGGGGACGCTTTCCGCTACGCCAACGCAGGCACGCAACACTTGGAAGACAAACGCTGTGAATTAACCATTCTGATGTTTGCTATTTATTATGCAACAGAGACTTTGTTATTAACTGTGATAATTAATTACTGACTTAGTCGTTTTGTGTCAGCCGCGATGTTCTTGACAGAACCCTCTCTACGTCGGAAAACTACGCGGCGTTGGTTAACAAGGTATGTATGAAATTTATATGATCATGGTCTTCGCAAATGAATGAGGGAGCCTCGCAACCGGGACGACGCCCAACAGCGAACCCAGGCGATGCGGACGCGTCCGTGTTGGTCGGGATCAAGCGACAGGACTGGCGTGCGCAATCGGAGGCGGCGCTCAATCTGGGGCGCAAGCTCGCGAGCCGCGGCGAGATCGCCTATTGCGTGGTTTCAGAGGACGAACTCTCGCCTGCAGCCAAAAGCGCCGATCTGCGCGCGCACCCTCGGGAACGGATCCGTTTGCGCTCGGCCAAACTGCTCGACGGCGGCTGTCGTTTCCTGAGCGAAGGCCGGATCTATGACCGGTCTCGCGACGGTCTGCGTCTTGCGCTTGCCCGTGACATAGCGCTTCCGCTCCGATTGGCGGTGCACATCGATGAAACATCCGAACTGCGCGAGGCGACAATGGTCTGGCGACGCGGCTCGACAATTGGAATCCGGCTGCGGGGCGCGCTCCCGGAAGACGCGATCACGGAAAGCCGGAGGTCCGCGCTCACGGAGCGCTACTACGCGATTCCGGGCTGAGCCGCTCACGCATAGGATTTCTCCTCGACCAAAGATGAGCTGGCGAGCGTGTTGATGGCGCGTTTGATCGCCGCGCGCGTATCGTTTTCGCGATACACCGATCGCGCGAGCGCGACGAAGCGTGGTCCGAAGTCTCCTTCTCGCTCGCAGGCGCGAAGCGCGTCTTCGATCGCCCACAAGCGCGCGTTCACTGCAGCGAGTTGATCGGTCATGAGATCGATTGGCGGTTCACACGCACCGTCCTCGTGGGCGAGCCGCTCGAGCAAGTTCAGTTCGCGACCCACATTCGCGAGTTTGTCAGGTTCGCCGATTTGCTCGGTCTTGATGCGCAGGATCGTGATCTTGTCGATCAGTTCGCCGAGCGAGCATGGCGTCGACACCATGCGCGGCGCCCCGCGCCGCTCGGCAAGCCGGGCGAGCTCGCTCGCCATGGCTTCGAACACGTCGCTCCAGACGCCGCGACGCGTCTGACGAAACAGCCGCATGGTTGGATACCACGGTGAATCAGCCCGTTCAGTCAGCCAGCGCCATTCTGCGTCGCTCTTGAGCGCGACCCAAACCGGAACAGCCAGGGCTCCCGCGAGATGTGCGATCGAGGTGTCGCAGGTGATGATGAGATCGAGGCAGGTCATTACCGCCGCCGTGTCGACGAATGCGTCGGCGCCGGCGTCGAAGTCGGCACCCAGCATCTCAACCTGCATCGAGACCGGCAGATTCGAAAGCTGTTCCTCGCCTGCGCCTTTCTGCAAGGAAATGAGTTCCACCCCCGCGATGCCGCCGAAGGGCGCGAGCGCCGTGAGCGGCATGGAGCGCGCCCGATCCGCCTCCGGGTTGGGGTTGCCTTGCCAGACGACGCCGACCTTGAAGCCTTCCGTGCCGATGCGCTTACGCCAGATTCCGCGCAGCGCCGGCTCGGCCGAGAGATAGGGAACCGCAGCCGGAATCGTCTCGAGGCGCGTTCCAAACGCCCACGGCAGGCTGCTGATCGCGATCTGCGCGTCGAAGGGCTCTCCCTCGGGCGGGGAATTGGCGAATCGCACCTTGGCCTTTGACGACAGAAGCCGGCGCAGCCGTGGCGGACAGACGAAACTTGCTTCGACGCCGGCCGCGGTCATCAAAGGCAGGTAGCGAAAGAACTGGATTGTATCGCCAAGGCCGTGATCGTTGAGCACGAGAACGCGTTCGCCGCGCCGTCCTGGCCCCTTCCAGGTCTCAAAGCTTATGCCGAGCGCCTCACTGAGTGACATTCCCTTAAGCCAGCGCGCCTCGTAGCCCTCCAGTCCATTTTCGAAGTCTCCGAGCGTGAGCATGAGGCAGCCCTTGCCCGCGACGGCCTCGCGGCTGCCGAGCGCGACGGCCTTGTCGAACGCCGTCACAGCCTCCGGGAACCGGCCAAGACTTCGCAACGCCAGAGCCTGACCCAAGAGCGCCTTGGCGAGACAGAGGCCTGGCGCGCTTGCCCGACGGTAGGTCTCAAGCGCCTCCTCGCTGCGATCGAGCTTGAGAAGTGCGTTGCCAAGATTGATTGCGGCTTCAGGAAAATCATCACGAAGCTCGAGCGCGCGCTGAGCGGCTTCGACCGACTCCTCGAGGCGGCCCAACTCGCGCAGCGCTCCTGCGCGGCTGCACCAGGCGTCCGGATCATCCGGCGCGAGCTTCGTCGCCGCTGCAAACGAATCCAGCGCTTCCGTGAATTGGCCGGCGCCGAACAGGAGCTTGCCGGAGTTGACATGCGCGACCACAAGCGAGCCGTCGAGCTCAAGCGCGCGGCGATAGAAACGCATCGCCGCATCGGGCTTGCCGCATTCGCTCAGCATGTACCCGCCCATGCACAGGGCGTCGGCGAAATCCGGCCTTAGCCGCAACGCCTTGTCCATGAGCTTGATCGCCTCGTCACGCTCATGTTCACGCCACAGCCCGACAGCTGCGGCGTAGAGCGCGGTGGCCCCATGCCCTCCTTCATTCGGGGTGACGCAGATTGTCTGGAAGGCGTTGGGCGTTGGGCTGCGCGAAAGCATCCCTGCCGCTTAAAGCGCGGCGCTTGCGCGGACCTTTCTAAGGCGAATGCAGACCCGGGGGAAAGGCTTACCCGCCAAGCGTCAGCCTGGAAATGCTCGACATCAGAGAGGTCGAGAAGGTTGGCTGGGTCGCCCCTGTGAAGTTGTTGAGCGCGCTGCCCAGCACCGAGCCGTTCGCGCTGATCACGCCAGCGAGGACGGTGGCTGCACCCGATTGCCCTGAGATCGAATTGCCGGAATTAACCGTAAGGTCTGAGGTCGAGCCAGAGCTGGGGCCGTAGGTATAGTCGTATATGGCCGTGAATCGCTCGGTCAGCTGGGTGAGCTTGGCCGGATCTTTCAGGTCTGAGAGAGGCATGAGCTCGGAAAGCGTCTTCGGCTGCAGATCGGCCGCGGCCGCCGGCGGGAGCCCCATAATCGTCGCGGCCACTTGTAGAAGATTGGGATCGGCGAGAATTCCAATCTCGCTGGTGACCGTTGGCGCGACGCGCTGGAAATAGAGCGCAAGCTGCGTGCCCACGTCCTTGCCCCCCTGGTCGCTCTCCAGCTGCTGTTCGACATAGTCGCTTGTTGTCGTCTTGACCGCGCTGGTCGATGAGGGAGGGGTTGCGCCGCTATCGACGAAATTGAACGCCGCGGCGAATGCCTTCCATTGCGCGTTTGGCAATGTGTTAGCGAGGCTTCTCGGATTGGAGACTCCGCCTTCCAGCACCTTGGTGATGAGTTCCTTGGCGTTGATCTGGTCGCCGAGGCCATAGGCGTCGAGTGCGTAGGACAGCAGCCGATAGTTGCCGACGAGATCGCTAACCGACTTCACCGAGCCGATGTTGGCTTCGTAATACGCAGTCGCCGTCTTTACCGCCGGCTCGGCCGCTGTCATCGCCTGATAGCGAGACAGATTCTGCGAGACGGCGAGAAAGGCGGTTGTCGTGCTTGTCATGGGCGATTTGTGTGGGGCCGGAAACGGGGACTTGCCGTCAGCCTCACACCTCCATTCTAGCGGCGAAGTGCTGCGCGTGAGTTAATCGGCTCGCGTTATCTGGCTGACGCGGGGTCACCCGTCGGTACGGCTCGGGTCGAGCCCCGCCGCGGCGATCAGGTCTCCGCTTCGAACGCCCGTGCGCTTGGCGATTACCTTCGCCAGCGAAGCAACGGAATCGTGGCGCATAAACTCGGCAAGCAGCGCCAATTCGCTCTCCTCCCCGGCCGCACGGACACGCGGATGATTTTCCCCTTTGGACTTTGGCTGTTCCAGCAATGTTCGCACGATGGCCAACTCTGATCCGTAGACTCTCGGGAGGTCAAATTGTGCCATCATGGGAGTGGGAAATGGGTGACGAATTGTAACAAATTGCAACTATCACGAGAAGCAACCTGCCGTGAGCGTCATTCAGATTGAAGCGCTTTGATAACGTTTTCGACCCAGCGGCGGCTGGCGAGCGCCAGCGCCTGCGAACGCGCCAACAGCAGGAGCGTAACCTCGGGCAGCGGTGGAAGCTGCTTGTCGGAGGACGCCTCAAGCCCATCCGGCGCGAGCCCGTCGATCATTGGGGTGAGGCCAAGTCCCGCAGCCGCGGCCGCTGCGAGCACCGCAAAATTTGAACTTGTGCAGACGACCTCGAATCGGCGCTCCTGGGCGCGTAATGCACCAATCGCCGCCTCGTGAAACGGCCATCCTTGAGGCGGGAGAACGAGCGGCAGCGGATGACCATTGGGCTCATCTTCGGGCGTTTTGCCGAACCAGCGCAACTGACCCCGCCATTGTTCGATCCGGCTCGGCTCGCTCTCGCCGGTCCCGATGATGAAAGCGACATCCAGCGCGTTTTGACGAAAGGCGCCGGAAAGCGCCTGCGAGCTGTCGACAATTACCTCGAATGTCGTGGCGACCTCGGCATTGGCGCGCAGTTCATTAAGCCGCCGCGCCAGAATGGGCGCGAATTCGCTGGGCATGCCAATCCGGATCGTGTCGTTGGGACTGCTTCGGCCAAGCTCGTCCAGCATGTCGTCATGCAACCGCAGCAGGCGCTTTCCATAGTCGAAGCAGACACCCCCCACGGGCGACAACTCGAAGCGGCCGCCTTTCTTGAACAACGGCGCTTCGACGAGCTCTTCGAGCCGTTTCACCTGAAGACTGATTGTCGGCTGTGTTCGTCCCAGTTCCTCCGCGGCGCGAGTGAACCCTCGCGCTTCCACGACGGCGACAAAGGCTCGCAAAATGTCGATGGGAATGCCGCGCACGAGAAGACTCCCGGATAGGACTCTTTTTTGTCTGTACAATATTTTGGCTTTCGCCATAAGCGGCGCACATGCAACCATTCGCGTGTTCCGCGCTGCACGAGGACTGCACCGGAGAGCCGCGCGTCGGTTGCGTGGCCCAAGCTTCTACTCTCCTTACGCCCGCGTTGATTGACGCATCGGCACGTAAGACGAAGTACAGTCTTCAACATTGAAGCAACGGTCGCGAGGCGAAGTCGTAACCTCGCGCCTCGCGCGGCTCCTCAAACACCGCCTCCGGCTCGAGTCAAAATAAAGATCAACCTGACGTACCGTAACTCATTGACAACGATACATGTCCTGTTCCGAATCAATTTGACTGTGACGATTCGCAGGGCGGTAATCAGAGGCGGGGCGCGCGATGCAGATCCATATTCTTGAAGAAATTAAGCCCGAGCTGGCTGCAATCGACGGCGGCCCGCGCCGGCGCGAGCTCGAGATTCGCCGCGCCCAGTCCGTCGAGCCGGTCGAGCGGCTCTACACGTTCGCGGGCTGGACCCTCGATGACACGACGCGAGAGCTCGTGAGTCCTGCTGGGCGGCGGGTCGACCTGACGTCGTCCGAGTTCGACCTCTTGATGTCGTTTCTGCGCCACCCCGGCCAGCCCCTGTCGCGCGCGGCGCTTCTCGGCGTATTGCGCGGGCGCCAGTGGACCTATTTCGATCGCTCGATCGACACGCTGGTAGCGCGGCTCCGGAAAAAGCTTGAGGATGGCTCCGACCGTCCCCCGCTGATTCGCTCCGTGCGGGGAGTCGGCTACGTATTCTGCGCCGCAGTGGTAAAGCTCTGCGATCAAGACGCATCTGTCGCTTTTCCACGGCTTGCGCGCAAAGACGGAGCGGAGCGGCATCCGTCACCCTGAGAAGGTCTGCGGGCGCCGTGATGGAGCCGTTGATCGTTTCTCGGCGCGTTGGACAGCTTCGCGCGGGGCTTGAGTTGCTCGATCTGCGACCTCTGTGAGGCGTCGCCGTCGGCCAGAGTCGGCCTCGCGTCCATCCGATTGACGCCCCGCGAAGGCGGCTCTATCCATGGCCGCGCGTTCTTATCCTCGCG
This sequence comes from uncultured Alphaproteobacteria bacterium, assembly GCA_963717215.1. Taxonomy (GTDB): domain Bacteria; phylum Pseudomonadota; class Alphaproteobacteria; order Rhizobiales; family Beijerinckiaceae; genus Roseiarcus. Next base: position 129,298 of record CAVQVS010000010.1, on the reverse strand, counting down.
AGGTCTGGCATTGCGGCGACGATGATCCGGTTTCACCGCAACGATTTGCCCGAGGATGCTTCGTTCGGCGAGGCGGCGGCGATAGATACGGAGACGCTGGGGCTCGCCGTCGGCCGCGATCGGCTTTGCGTCGTGCAGATATCGCGCGGCGATGGCACCGCCGACATCGTGCAGATCGCCGCCGGCCAGACGAGCGCTCCCAATCTCGAGCGGCTCTTGGCCGATCCGGCGATCGTCAAGCTCTTCCACTACGGCCGTTTCGACATGGCCGTGCTGCATCACGCGTTCGGGATCATGGCCGCGCCGATCTATTGCACCAAGATCGCCTCAAAGATCGCGCGGACCTACACAGACCGGCATGGCCTCAAGGACCTGACGCGCGAGTTGGTGAACGTCGAGATCTCCAAGCAGCAGCAATCGTCCGATTGGGGAGCCGAGACGCTGAGCGAGGCGCAGCTTGCCTATGCCGCGTCCGACGTGCTGCATCTGCACGCCTTGCGCGAGAAGCTTGACGCCATGCTGAAACGCGAGGGCCGGGACGGACTCGCGCGCGCCGCCTTCGCTTATCTTCCCGATCGCGTCCGCCTCGACCTCGCGGGGTTCGAGGCCATGGACGTTTTTTCGCACGGCTACCCCTGACTTTGTGGACGCGGTCGATGGCCGCGACTGGCGCGCTCAGAAGGGCGTTCGAGAGAACGCCCTTCTGACGAAGAGCGATCGAGCGCGCCTGCAATGCCCTCAGGCGACCGCCGCCTTCTGCATGGCGACGAGCTGCTCTGATGCCGCCTCGCGCCAAAGCCAGCATGCGGATGAGTTCTTCCTCCGTGAATGGCGCGCCCTCCGCCGATCCTTGAACTTCGACCAGGCCTCCCAAGCCGGTCATGACGAAATTCGCATCTGTGTGGGCGTTCGAGTCCTCGGCATAGTCGAGATCGATCACCGCTTCGCCGCCGACGACGCCGCAGGATATTGCGGCGACATGATCCTTGAGCGGAGCTCTCGCGAAGAATGGAGCGCTGCGTCATCCAGCGCAGGCAGTCGTGCAGCGCGATCCATGCGCCGGTGATCGAGGCGGTGCGGGTGCCGCCGTCCGCCTGCAGCACGTCGCAGTCGATCGTTATCTGTCGTTCGCCGAGGCGCGGCAGATCCACCACGGCTCGCAACGACCGGCCGATGAGGCGTTGTATCTCCTGGCTGCGGCCGGAGACCTTGCCGGCCGACGATTCGCGCCTGCTTCGCGTCAGCGTCGCGCGCGGGAGCATCGCGTATTCGGCCGTCACCCATCCGCGTCCCTGGCCGCGCAGCCACGGCGGCGGCTTGTCCTCGAGCGAGGCCGCGCACAGGACGTGCGTGTCGCCGAATCGGACGAGACATGAACCTTCCGCATAGCGCGCCACCCCGCGCTCGAAGCTCACGGGGCGCATTTCATCGACAGCGCGTTTGGACGGACGCATGGGCGAGCCTCCCTTATTTATTGATCGATCTAGCGGCAGACGCTTCGGGTGGCAAATGCGCTCGCGCGCGAGCGCATCGGCGTGAGCAGGCCGCGTTGACCATCGGGGCCCGCGACTCTAGGGTCGCCGCCAAAATTCAAGGACCGACAACAAATCCATGGCGCCCGCCAAAGACGCAGCGCTCGATCCGGCCAAATCGTTTCAGGGCCTCATCCTGACCTTGCAGACCTTCTGGGCCGGCCATGGCTGCGTCATGCTGCAACCCTACGACATGGAGGTCGGCGCGGGCACGTTTCATCCGGCGACGACGCTGCGCTCGCTTGGGCCCAAGCCCTGGAAGGCGGCTTACGTCCAGCCGTCGCGCCGGCCCAAGGACGGACGCTACGGCGAGAACCCCAACCGGCTGCAGCACTATTATCAGTATCAGGTGATCCTGAAGCCGTCGCCCGAGAACTTGCAGGAGCTCTATCTCGACTCGCTCGCTGCGATCGGCGTCGACATGACGCTGCACGACGTGCGCTTCGTCGAAGACGACTGGGAAAGCCCGACGCTTGGCGCGTGGGGCTTGGGTTGGGAATGCTGGTGCGACGGCATGGAAGTGTCGCAATTCACCTACTTTCAGCAGGTCGCGGGTTTCGAATGCGCGCCTGTATCCGGCGAACTGACCTATGGTCTTGAGCGGCTGGCGATGTATGTGCAGGGCGTCGAGAGCGTGTATGACCTCAACTTCAATGGCGGCGAGGCGCTGAGCGCGTGTCTTACGGCGACGTGTTTCTGCAGGCGGAGCAGGAATATTCCCGCTTCAACTTCGAGCACGCCAACACCGACATCCTGTTCCAGCATTTTCGCGACGCCGAAGCGGAATGCATGGCGCTCTTGGAGCGAGGCGTCGCGGGCGAACGTCACCTCATGGCGCTGCCGGCCTACGATCAGTGCATCAAGGCGAGCCATGTCTTCAACCTGCTCGACGCGCGCGGCGCGATATCGGTCACCGAGCGACAGAGCTATATCCTGAGAGTGCGCGAACTCGCGCGGGGCTGCGGCGCGGCGTGGCTCAAGACGGCCGGCGGCGGCGCTGCATAGATATGCCTGACCTTCTGCTCGAACTGTTCAGCGAAGAAATCCCTGCTCGCATGCAGCGGCAGGCGGCGGAGGATCTGAAGCGTCTCGTGACCAACGCGCTTGTCGAGCGCAATCTGCTCTACGAGGGCGCGCAGAGCTTCGTCACCCCTCGGCGCCTGACGCTGCATGTCGTCGGCTTGCCGGCCGCTCAAGCGCACTCGCGCGAGGAGCGCAAGGGCCCGCGGGTCGGCGCGCCGGAAGCGGCGATCCAGGGCTTTTTGAAGAGCGCAGGCCTCAGCCGACATTGAGGACGCGCGCGTGGAGACGGACCCGAAGAAGGGCCAGTTCTATGTCGCGGTCATCGAGAAGCCGGGTCGAGAAACCAAGGACGCGATCGCCGAGATCATCCCCGCGATCATTCGCTCTTTTCCGTGGCCGAAATCGATGCGCTGGGGCGCTTCGTCGTCGAAGCCCGAGGCGCTGCGCTGGGTGCGCCCGTTGCGGGGCATCGTCTGTACGCTGGCGACGCAACACGAGACGGCGGAGATCGTCCCGTTCGAGATCGACAGGATCGCGGCCGGCGACGTGACCTGGGGCCATCGCTTCATGGCGCCACAGCCTTTCCATGTCCGCCGCTTCGACGATTATGTCGACGCGCTTCAGAAAGCGAAGGTCGTGCTCGACGCCGACCGGCGCAAGGCGATCATCGTCGCCGATGCCAAAAACCTTGCGTTCGCCCAAGGGCTGACGCTGGTCGAGGACGAAGGCCTGCTCGAGGAAGTCGCGGGCCTGGTCGAATGGCCGGTCGTGCTGATGGGCGAGTTCGAGCGCGGCGTTCCTCGACCTGCCCGCCGAAGTGATCCGCGCCACCATCCGCGCCAATCAGAAATGCTTCGTGTCTGCGTGACGGCGGCGGCAAGCTCGCCAACAAATTCATCTCTTGTCTCGAACCTGGTCGCCCCCGATGACGGCGCGGCGATCACGGCCGGCAACGGTCGCGTCGTGCGCGCCCGCCTCTCCGACGCGCGCCATTTCTGGCAGACCGATCTTGCAGCGTTGCCGGACGCTAAGAAAAAAAGCGAGAAGCCGCTCGACCAGCGACTGGAGAAACTCGATCGGGTCGTCTTTCACGAGAAGCTCGGGACCCAAGCGTGGCGGATCGACCGCATCACAATGTTGGCAGGCGAGCTCGCGCCTCAAGTTGGGGCTGAAGTCAGAACTCGCGGCGCGGGCCGCGAGGCTCGCGAAGGCCGATCTCTCCACCGAAATGGTTGGAGAGTTCCCGGAATTGCAGGGTCTGATGGGTCGCTACTACGCCTTGGCCCAGGACGAAGAACCGGCCGTCGCCGACGCAGTCGAGGAGCACTACAAGCCGCAAGGGCCGAACGACCGCATTCCGACATCGCCTGTTTCCGTCGCGGTCGCGCTCGCCGACAAGCTGGATACGCTCGCCAGCTTCTGGGCCATCGACGAGAAGCCGACCGGCAGCAAGGACCCTTATGCGTTGAGGCGCGCGGCACTCGGCGTAGTTCGCATCATACTGGAGAATGAGCTCCGGCTGCCATTGGGGAGCTTTCTCCCGGATGCAATTTCTCACGCGTTGTTTGACATAGATTTTTCGCGCGACGAACGGCGCGTCCGGGTTATCGACACCCTGGAACAATTGGGCTTCTCTGCCGGTCCCGTTGCCCAAGATATCCGGGAAGCTTTTTACAACTCTGATAAACGAGGATTGTATTTCGGAACTCGCGAGTCTCCTGAGGCTACAAGCTCCGATCTCCTCGCCTTTTTCGCCGAGCGCCTAAAAGTCTACCTGCGCGAAAAGGGCGCGCGGCACGATCTCATTGACGCGGTGTTTGCGCTGCCGGGGCAGGATGATCTGCTCATGATCGTCCGCCGGGTCGAGGCGCTCGGAAAGCTGCTCGAAACCGAGGAGGGCAAGAACCTGCTGGCCGGCTATCGCCGCGCCGCCAACATCCTGCGCGCCGAGGAAAAGAAGGACGGCGCGGAAGCCTTCGCCGGCAAGCATGTTCAGACCGAACTTGCCCCACCAGCCGAACGGTATCTCGCCGACGTTGTCGCCTCCGCCGGCGTGGCCGTCCGCCAGCACGTGGCTTCTGAGGATTTCGAGGGCGCCATGCGGGCGCTGGCCACGCTACGCGCGCCGGTCGACGGCTTCTTCCTCGACGTGACCGTCAACGATCCTGACCCGGAAATGCGAGTGAACCGTTTGAGATTGCTCAACGAATTGCGCGAGGCCATGCACGCCGTCGCGGACTTCTCCAAGGCCGCGGGATAAACCCCTCCTTTAAGAATCCGTCGGCAGCGCATACATGGCGGCGGGGCGCGGTTTGGGCGCAGAGAGGGAAGATTGAGTCATGGCGCTGAGAGAAGAGAATCTCGACGGGGCCTCCGGCGGCGGCAAGCCGGCGATCAGCGACGCAGAGGCCGAGGACGCGTTTCGCACCATCCTGAAATGGGTTGGTGAGGACGCCAATCGCGACGGCTTGATCGAGACGCCCAATCGCATGGTGCGCGCCTACCGCGAATATTTCGCCGGCTATGACGAAGACCCGCACGAGGTTCTGCACAAGACCTTCAGCGAAGTCGACGGCTATGACGAGATGATCGTCTTGCGCGGCGTAACCTTCGAGAGCCATTGCGAACACCATCTCGCGCCGATCATCGGCCGGGTGTGGGTCGGCTACATCCCCGACAAGAGGGTGGTGGGAATTTCCAAGCTCGCGCGCGTGGTCGAGATTTTCTCCAAGCGGCTGCAGATTCAGGAGCGGCTGACCGCCCAGATCGCCAACGCGGTCGAGGAGGTGCTGAAGCCCTGTGGAGTCGCGGTGGTCGTCAAGGCCGCGCACCATTGCATGATCGATCGCGGCGTCCGCAAGCGCGGGGCCGATCTTGTCACCAGCCGGATGCTCGGCGTGTTTCGCGACCAACCTCAGACACGGGCCGAGTTCCTGTCTCTCGTCAACGCGGACGGTCACGAATAAACGCGCGGCATGGTCGGCGCTTTTCGCATCGAAGGCTATGTCATCGCCTCCGCCAATGGCATGCTCACGGATGCGAGCGGCGTTCAGCCGACGTCGCTCCATTTCGAAGCTGACCAGCGACATTTCAAGCAAGGCCTTGATCAAGCCGACGTGGTTGTGAACGGGCGCCACTCGCAGGAAGGCGATGCGAACGCGATGAGCCGGCGCCGGCTCGTTCTGACCCGAGATGTCGCCAACCTTGCGCCGGACCCCGACAATCCAAAGGCGCGGCTTTGGAATCCGGTCGGGGCCTCGTTTGAGAGCGCGTGCGCCGCGCTGGCCTTAAGTTCAGGCACGGTCGCCGTCATCGGCGGGCCGCGGGTCTTCACCCTGTTCCTGAAGCTCGGCTACGACTGTTTCCACCTGAGCCGCGCGACGAAAGTTCGCCTGCCGGGCGGCGCGCCCGTCTTTGGTCGCGAAAGATTTGGTGGCGATCCCGACGCGACGCTGTTAGCAGCTGGCCTCAAAGCTCAGCCGCCGGTCAGGCTCGAAGACGGGCTGACCCTGACCGACTGGGTGCGCCCAGAATAGGCGTTCGTCCTTAAGTCGGGGCTCGTCCCGAGGCGGGAAACCGCGGGCTTGCGAATGGAAGCGTCAAATCATAGCATCGTGTGCGGTGTTCGCGATAATATAGTGCTTTGCAATGTACTTCGATGTTGGGGGAATACAATGCAACGTCTAGCTTTGGCAGCCTGCGCGTCGATCGCTTGCTTGATGAGCCAGGCCCACGCGGCATCTTTTAATTCGCAAGGCATAGCGACGGATTTGTCTTTCATCGAGACGCAGGTGACGAAGACCCTGACGTCGCTGGGTTCCCCTGCGTCCGGGTATCCCGTCTCCGGCGGCGACAGCGGAACGTGGACGACAACAACTCCCGCGAGCGGAAGCATGGGGTGGACGACCGGGTTTTTCCCGGGCCAACTTTGGCTTCTCTATCAGGCGACCGGGTCTCAGCAATGGCTGACGGCCGCGCAGGCGTGGACCGCCCCGCTGGCCTCGCAGGCGGGGGGCCGTCCGTTGGACCCCACGGACATCGGCTTCATCATCGGAACGAGTTTCGGCAACGGATACCGGCTGACGGGCGATCCCGCCTATAAACAAGTCATCAACACGACGGGCAACACGCTGTCGTTGCTCTACAATTCAAAGGTCGGCGCGGTTCAATCCTGGACCTTCCCTCAATTTCAGTTTCCCGTGATTATCGACAGCATGATGACGCTTGGGCCGTTGCAGTGGGGCTCGAGCAATGGCGGCAATCCTGCCTGGGCAGGAATCGCATCGACCCATGCCCAAACGGTGACCAAGAATCTCGTGCGCCCGGACGGCAGCACGTATCAACTCGCCGATTTCGATCCGGCGACCGGGGCGCCGGCGTCCCCCGAATATTATCAGACGGGCGGCCTTTCCGCGACCTCAGTCTGGGCGCGCGGGCAGGCCTGGGCCTTATATGGATTCGTGCAGGCTTATCAGACGTCGGGTGACGCGGCATTCCTGACGACGGCGGAAGCGCTTGCGACATACTTCGTGAGCAATTCGCCCGCAAACGGCATCCCCCCCTGGGATTTCGACGCGCCGGGGACGCAGCCTGTGGACACGTCGGCTGCGGCCATCGCGGCGGACGGACTCGTCATGCTGAGCACGGTGGCGGGAGCGAACGGATCGCAATATCTGGAGGACGCCGAGAACATTTTAGGATCGCTCAGCAGCCTCTATCTTGGCCCGGCGTCTGGCGAGTCCGTGCTGTTCGATGGCTTCCCAGGCAATGGCGCGACGAACACGGCGCTGATTTATGGCGACTACTATTTCACCGAGGCGCTGCTGCGATTGCAAGACGTGCTCGATGGGAGGCCCGGCTGGGTGCTGTATAGTCCGGTCCCCGAACCCTCGACGTGGGCGATGATGCTTCTGGGATTCGCGGGCGTCGGCTTCGCGGGCTATCGCCGGGCGAGAGTGAGCCGGGGACAGGCGTAGGCGGCGGAGGCTCCAGGCCTGATCACCCCGACCGCTCGTAACGCACGAAGGTGAAATCTGCCTCGTCACGGAAGCCGCGCTGGCCCGTCTCGCGGCTCATCTCGCGCCACTTCCGCGGGTCGATCGGCGGGAAACGCGCCTCGCCTTCGGCGTCGAGCGCGACCTCCGTGATGAGAAGACGGTGCGCGCGCGCGATCGTCTGCGCATAAATCTCGCCCCCGCCACCGATGATGATTTCGTCCGCGCCCATTGCGTCAGCGCGTTCGGCGGCAAGTTCGAGTCCGGCGTCGAGATTGTGGGCGACCAGGACGCCCAAAGGCGAGAACGTGGGGTCTCGAGTCACCACGATCGTTTCACGTCCCGGAAGTGCGCGGCCTACGGATTCGAACGTCTTCCGCCCCATCACCAGCGGCTTGCCCCAGGTCAGCGCCTTGAAGCGTTTCAGGTCGCTCGAGAGCCGCCACGGCAGCCCGCCATACGCGCCGATAATCCCGTTGCGCGCGACAGCTGCGACGAGGACGAGGAGGTCCCTCACACCGCGACCGGCGCCTTGATCGCCGGCCACGGGTCGTACCCCTCGAACGCGATCGCGTCGGCGTTGAGGTCGAAGATCGAGCCGACGTCGCCGAGCATGAGCCTCGGCAAGGGGCGCGGGGCGCGGGCGAGCTGCACGCGCGCCTGTTCCTCGTGATTGCGGTAGAGATGCGCATCGCCGAATGTATGCACGAACTCCCCGACACCAAGCCCGCATTCGTGCGCGATGAGGTGAGTAAGCAGCGCATAGCTCGCGATGTTGAAGGGCACGCCGAGAAAGATGTCGGCCGAGCGCTGGTAGAGCTGGCACGAGAGCCTGTCGTTGTTGACATAGAACTGAAACAGGCAATGGCAGGGCGCGAGCTTCATGCGCTCGATCTCGGCCACATTCCAGGCGGAGACCACGAGCCGGCGCGAGTCGGGGTTACGGCGGATTTCTTCGATCACCCAGGCGATCTGATCGTATGTCCGGCCGTCCGGTCCTTCCCACGCGCGCCATTGCTTGCCGTAGACGGGACCGAGATCGCCATTGGCGTCGGCCCATTCGTCCCAGATGGAAACGCCGTGCGCCTTGAGGTAGGCGATGTTGGTGTCGCCCCGAAGAAACCAGATCAGCTCGCGCACGATCGACTTGAGGTGGAGGCGCTTCGTGGTGACGAGCGGGAAACCCTGAGCGAGATCGAAGCGCAGCTGCCGCCCGAACAGCGAGCGCACGCCAGTTCCGGTGCGGTCATGCCGGACCGCGCCGTTGTCGAGCGCCTCGCGCATGAGATCGAGATAGGCTTGCATCGCGACGGTCCCTTACGCCTAACCGACCGCAACCCTTTACACCGATTCGCGTCTCCCACGCGGCGCCTGGCGCTCTTGCGGTTCAGGGAAAGCGGAATTCCCGGCGGGCATCCCTTATGAATTACCAGTGAAAAGAATGTTGATTATTTATAAGTTTACGATTTATTTTACAGATTTGGAGGTGATTTATCGCGTAAAACGCCTCTGCTGCCGGAAGCGACAACCTCCCGGTCGACCGCAGCCGTTGGACTTCGCTCGGCATGACGTATCTCTTGTCCGAGGCGGGCTGTCCGATCGAAGTGATGAAGACCGGGACATGGGACAATCGCGCGGCGCCGAATGGACAACTTCTTTATAGCGGAATATTTCGACTGGAGAACCAAGCGGTTTTCTCTTCTCGATCGCATTGTCTCCAGGGTGCTCTCAAAACTGATCGGGAAGACAGAGTTTCGTTCCGCCGATTTCTTCGACAGGATCTACACTAAATTAACCGGCAACTCGGTGATTCCGGACACGTCGGGGGAAATGACGAATATAGAGCAGCGGATGAACATGTATCATCTCGTAAATCAAGTTTTAGCTTATAATGTAGAGGGGGATTTGGTCGAGCTGGGATGCAATACCGGCGCTTCGTCAGTACTAATAACGAAGATTTTACAGCGATATGATTCAGTCAAGAAACTCGCCGTCTATGACAGTTTTGAAGGACTCCCTCCTTCTAAGCCAATCGATGGGAATTGTTATCAGGAGGGGTATTGTAAAACGAATGAAGATGTTCTTATAAGTAATTTCCGACACTATAATTTGCCAATTCCAGAAATCCACAAGGGTTGGTTTCAAGACACCCTGCCAGAGGGGCTCCCGGAAAAAATTTGCTTTGCGTATCTGGATGGAGACTTCTATGATTCCATACTTGTAAGTCTGCAATACGTCTATCCAAAATTATCGAAAGGTGCAGTTTGTCTCATTGATGACTACTGCGACCCGCAGATAAATCCAAGAGGATGGAATAGACTTCCCGGAGTCAAAAAAGCGTGCGATGAATACCTCGCAGATAAGCCAGAAAAGATGGAATTTATCTATTCTGGATCATATTCACATGCGTTTTTTCGCAAGGCCAGTTTATAGGGCGAGCAGCGGCGAACTTGGCCGCGCCATTTCCGCCGGCCTCTTCAGTGCAGGCTCACCGTTTCCAGCTCATTTTCCCACGCGTTGGTGATCGCCGCGTCCTTGGAATCGGTAAGCATGATCGGCGACCCATCCGCGCCGAGCAGCGCAAACAAGGTCAATCCCGGACGCATCTCCGGCGCCTGGGGGAACAGTCGGGCCACGTCTTCAGAGGCAATGGTCTTCACATAAGCGAGAGACCCGTCGCCAAAATGAGCGAATTCCTGCGGCGTCATGTTTGGCGCCACGGTGACGACTGCCTTGCTGGTTTCCGATCTCATCGCTTTACTCCTCACTCGGCGGCCGCTGAAGCCGACCGCCAGACGCATTTCTCAGTCGCGCGCTACGATTTTGATCGATCGCACCAACCGCTCCGGCTGTGGGCGAACGAGGTCCACCGACAGCAATCCCTGTGCCAGCTCGGCGCTCAACACCTGCATCCCCTCGGCAAGCAGAAAGCCGCGCTGAAACTGCCGGGCGGCGATGCCGCGATGCAAATATTCACGCGTTTTGTCCTCTTGTTGCCGGCCACGGATCGTGAGCTGGTTCTCCTCGACCGTGACCTCGATCTGGTCTTGTGAGAAGCCGGCTACCGCGAGCGTGATTCGCAATTTCTCCGGCTCGCCGCCATTGGCCGCAATCCGCTCGATGTTATAGGGAGGATAGCCGTCCGTCCCCGCCTTCGAGACCTTGTCGAGCGCCCGCTCCAGATCGTCGAAGCCAAGCAGCAAAGGCGAGGTCAGCGCCGTCAAACGCACCATGTTCGAAGCCCCCACTCAGGCGCTTCCCCGGAACTTCAGGCCTTCCCATAAGCGCCCGGTCCGGTTCTTGCCGTCAACCATCCGGATCGTTCAAAGTTCCGGACCGAACGGATATAAGCCTCGCAATCCAACCTTCAAGGCGCGGATTACCCTAGCGAAAACCCCTGATTCGGCGCTAGTTCCGACAATTCGGTTAAAATGCTGCGCTCCAAATCTAAACCAATCGTTTATGTTCTGGGCTGAGGGCGAGGGTTTGTTGGCCAAGAAGACGCCGGCGTCGAGCAGGCTCGGAACCAAGCGCCAGTGCCTGGCCTGCGGCGCCAAATATTACGACCTCAGCCGCAAGCCGCCGGTTTGTTCGCGCTGCGGCGCGAGCCCGGAGCCCAAAGGGGCGGGCGAGCAAGCAGGAGCTCAGTCCGCCGCCGAGGATGCGACCGTCGATTCAAACCTTCTTCCGGTAGAGGGTGCGCCTTCCCGCCCGATCGGCCGCGAATGGTCGCTCGAGCAGGCGGAAGCGATCGAGCGGGTCGGCCGATGGCTGAAACAAGGTGAGCCTCAGGTGTTCCGCGTCTTCGGCTACGCGGGCGTCGGCAAGACGACGCTTGCGCGGCACATCGCCGAGGGCGCGCGAGGCGAGACGGCCTTCGCTGCTTTCACCGGCAAGGCTGCGCTGGTGATGCGGTCGAAGGGCTGCGCGGGCGCAACGACAATCCATGCGCTCATTTACCGAGCGACCGAGGGCGCGGAGGGCGCGCCCAATTTCACCCTCAACGCCGACGGTCCGGCGTCGAAAGCCGGGCTGATCGTGATCGACGAATGTTCGATGGTCGACGCGGAACTGGCGCGCGACCTTCTTTCGTTCGGCAAACCGATCCTGGTCCTGGGCGATCCGTTTCAGCTGCCGCCGGTCAAAGGAGGCGGCTTTTTCACCGAGGGCGCGCCCGACGTCATGCTGACCCACATTCATCGGCAAGCGCAGGACAATCCGATCATTCGCCTGTCCGAGATCGTTCGCTCGGGCGGCGACCTGCGTGAAGGCGTCTACGGAGAAACGCGGGTCATCCCGCGCGCCGCCGTCGATCCGGCTCAGGTGCTCGGCGCCGATCAGGTGCTGGTCGGAACAAACCGCACCCGCCGCGCCTACAATCAGCGCATGCGCGATCTCAAGGGGTTCCGGGAACCGCTGCCAGTCGCCGGGGACCGGCTGGTCTGCCTGCGGAATGATCGCACCAAGGGCCTCATCAATGGCGGCCTTTGGCGGGTCGAGACGCTGAGCGGCGTCAAAAAAGACTTCGTCAAGATGACCTTGCGCTCGGAAGACGAGGGCGCGCGCGCGACAGTCAAGGTCGCTGTCCTCAAGGCGTTCTTCGAGGGGACGGAGGGAGAACTGAGCTTCCCTCTGAGACGGGAGTCGGACGAGTTCGACTACGGCTACGCGCTCACCGTTCACAAGGCTCAGGGGTCGCAATGGGACGACGTCATGCTGTTCGATGAAAGTTTCGCTTTTCGTGAGCACCGGGCGCGCTGGCTTTACACCGGCCTCACGCGGGCGGCCCGGAAGCTGACGGTGGTCAGATGAGGGACGAAGGACGCATGGACATCGGCGTCGCGGTGCTGGTAGACTTGACGTTGCGGCGCCGGAGATCTTGCCATGCGTATGTTCCCAGTGATCAGGGGAGCGCGCGCCACCGCCCTGGCCACGCTCGTTTTCTCCCTTGGCCTCTCGGTCTCTCCTGGCATCTCGCCTTCGTACGCCCGCATGGGCGGGGCGGTGGGTCGCCCCGCTTTTGGGGGTGGTCATTTTTCCCATTTTGCGCCGGGCGGCTTCAACCGGCGCTTCGAGGCTGGCCGATTTGGCTTCAGCCGCTTCGAGCCGAACCGGTTTGACCGCTTCGGCCTCAATCGATTCAACCGCTTTGGCTGGAATCCGCTATTCGTCGGCGGCTGGGGTTGGGGCGGGTGGGGCGGTTACTCCGCTCCGGCAGCGTCTCAGCCCGTGATCGTCGGCGACAGCGCGCCCGTGATCATCAATATCGGCCTCGATCCGGGTGCAGGCGACGCCGGGGCCGCGTATAGTGGAGGCTGTGTCATCCACAAGCTAAATTATGACAGCGCGGGCAAGTATGTCGGCGAGCGCCAAATCCCGCACTGCTGATCGTTCGGGTGGTTGATGACTGGCGGCCCTGCAGTTTCAATCCGGAGAGCACGATGGATGTTGGTTTTATCGGTCTTGGCCAAATGGGTTCGGCGATCGCGCTGAATCTGGTCAAGGCGGGCCATCGCGTCGTTGTCTACAACCGCACGCGCGCCAAGGCAGAGGCGCTGGCCTCCCAGGGCGCAGAAGTCGCGGAAAGCGTCGCGGACGCCTGCCTTCGAACCGTGGTGATCACCATGCTCGCAGACGATTCGGCCGTCGAAGCGGCCTTTTTCGGTGAGGGAAACGGGCTCTCGACGCTTGGCCAAGGCGCGGTCCATATCTCCATGAGCACGATCAGCGTCGCGTTGTCCGAACGGCTGGCGGAGGCGCACCGAAAGGCTGGCCACGCCTTTGTCGCGGCGCCCGTCTTCGGCAGGCCTGAGGCCGCCGCGGCGGCGAAGCTGTTCGTGGTGGCAGGCGGTCCCGGACAGACGCTTGCCCAGTGTCAGCCCCTGTTCGATGCGATCGGCCAGCGGACCTTCATCGTCGGAGACAAGCCGTCGTCGGCCAATCTCGTCAAGCTCAGCGGCAACTTCCTGCTGGCGGCGATGATCGAATGTTTAGGCGAGGCCTTTGCGCTCGTCCGCAAAGGCGGGGTTGACCCGCATGCTTATCTTGAAATCCTGACCAACACTTTGTTCTCGGCTCCCGCCTACAAGACTTACGGGACGATCATCGCCGACCAGAAATACGAGCCGGCCGGGTTCGCGATGTCGCTGGGCCTGAAGGACATTCGCCTCGCGCTCGCGGCAGCTGACGCGCTTGCGACGCCGATGCCGGTCGCGAGCCTCGTTCACGATCATTTTCTGGCCGGCGTGGCTCAAGGCAAGGGCGATTCCGACTGGTCCGCATTGGCGCGTCTTGCCGCGGCGAACGCAGGTCTCTGAGCCGGCCGGCGCCGCTTCAGATCTGATAGACTGCGGCATGCCCACGACGCCGCCAATCGTTCCCGAACTTGATGTTGCCGATCTCGCGCGGTCCCTGAGCTTCTATGTGGACATTCTTGGATTCCGTGTCCGCATTGAACGTCCCGAGGAGCGGTTCGCTTATCTGACGCGCGGACCTGTCCACCTGATGCTCGAACAGGCGGATGGCCCCGGACGCCGGTTTCGCACCGCTCCCCTGGAATACCCGTTCGGGAGAGGGATGAACCTTCAGATCGAGGTTCCCGACGTCGACCATCTTCATGCGCAGGCGTTAGAGGGCGGGCGCCGCCATCTATATCCCGCTTGAGGAGCGCTGGTATCGACGGGGCGATGAAGAAACAGGCCATCGGCAGTTCGTCGTCATCGATCCAGATGGGTATCTTCTTCGCTTCTTCGCGAGCCTCGGCGGACGGCAATCTGCACAGGATGCCGCGGCCCGGTGACCTGCAACGACCGCCCAAGGGAACAGGGCTTTGGTCGATCGATGGGCGGGGCGTTAATCCTTTGCCGCAGTCCACCCCTCGCAACCGGGGCTTGTGCGGAATCGCAACTTGGCGCAGGTTTTTCCTTGAGGCCCCGTCGTCATCGGCGAACGCTGGTCAAAAAGCCGAGCTTGGCGCGCGATCCGACGGCAATCGAGGAACGCGCGATGGTCCAGCTCAGGCATATCGCAATCACGGCCGCCGCATGGGCGGCAATGGGCTTGGCGGTTCTTGCTGACGATCAAAAACCGCGAAACGCGCCAGACCAAAATCCGCCGGCGGCGCAGGACCATTTCGTCCCGCGGTTGAACGATATGATGGTGGCGACGCAGGTCAGGCATTTCAAGCTGTGGTATGCCGGCGTCGTCCAGAACTGGCCATTGGCGAATTATGAATTGACGCAAATCCGCGACGCGATCACGGATACCGAGCGTCTCTTCGCCGATAACAGTCGAGCGAACATGTCGATGATGACGCCGCCGGCGGACGACCTTGCGGACGCTATCAAAGCGAGAGACGCAAAGAAGTTCACAATCGCCTTTACCAAGCTCACCGCATCCTGCAACGCGTGCCACGAGTCGACCGGTTTTGGGTTCATAAAGATCAGAGAGCCCAGATTGTCACCGCTCGAGACGTCGCCGTTGAGCGACGAGTCGTTCAACGGCAAGTAGCTTATCCGATCTCGCCGCGTTCAGCCCCGACGGTCGCGATGCGCAGGTTGTTGGTGGCGCCCGGGGTCCCGAACGGCACGCCGGCGACAACGATGATGCGCTCGCCCTCGCCGGCGAAACCCTCGATATAGGCGTGCCGGCAGGCCCGATCGGCCATGTCGCGTTCGTCGCGCGCGTCCTCCGTGACGACCGGATGGAGGCCCCAGACGACAGCAAGGCGCCGCGCCACGGATTCGATCGGCGTCAGCGCCAAAATCGAGGAGCGCGGCCGCTGGCGGGCGATGCGAAGGCCGGTCGAGCCGGAGCTGGTCCAGGCGCAGATCACTTTCAAATTGAGCGTCTCGGCGACATCGCGGGTCGCTTCGGCGATCGCGTCGGCGCCCGTCGCCTCGGGCGCCGCGCGCTGCGACTCGATGATCGAGGGATAGATCTTCTCCGATTCCACCGCTTCCGCGATCCTGTTCATGGTCGCGACCGCCTCGAGCGGATATTGGCCCGAAGCGCTCTCCGCCGACAGCATCACGGCGTCCGCGCCCTCGAACACCGCGGTCGCGACGTCCGACACCTCGGCGCGCGTCGGCACTGGCGCCGAGATCATCGATTCCAGCATCTGCGTCGCCACCACCACCGGCTTGCCGAGCCGCCGCGCGAGGCGGGTCAGCGTCTTCTGGATGCCGGGAACCTGTTCGAGCGGCATTTCCACGCCAAGGTCGCCGCGCGCCACCATGAGCGCGTCGGCAACGGCCATGATCTCTTCGATGCGCTGGACGGCCTGCGGCTTCTCGATCTTGGCCATCACCAGCGCGCGGCCTTTGACGATCGCCTTGACCTCGACGATGTCCTCCGGGCGCTGAACGAACGAGAGCGCGATCCAGTCGATATCCTCCTCGAGCGCCGCCGCGAGATCGGCGTGATCCTTGTCGGTCATGGCTGAGGTTGGAATGGTCGTGTCGGGCAGGCTCACGCCCTTCTTGTTGGAGACGCGCCCGGCGACTTCGACGACGGTCAGCGCGCGGCCTCCCTCGGCCGCGGCGACCCGCAGCATCACTTTGCCGTCGTCGATGAGGATCCGGTGCCCCTGCGCGAGCGAGCTCAGGATTTCCGGATGCGGCAGATAGACGCGCGACTGGCCCGCCGGGCGTGGGGTCGCCGTCAAGGATGAAGGCCTCGCCGCGTTGCAGTTCGACGGCCGCCGCTGGCGAACGTGCCGAGCCTCAGCTTCGGCCCTTGCAGGTCGACAAGGATGCCGATCGGGCGGCCGGTCTCTTCCTCCACATCGCGGATCATCGCAACCCGCTCGCGCATCCCGTCATGCGAAGCATGGCTCATGTTGATGCGGAAGACGTCCGCGCCCGCGGCGAACAGGGCCGCGATGGTCTTCCGGTCGGCTGAAGCAGGCCCGAGCGTGGCGATGATCTTGACGCGGCGGCGGCGAGACTGCACTGGCGTTCTCCCATAATCACGGCGCTTACCGCTAAGGTTCGTTCCGACTCGGCTCGCGGTCAGCCGAGGCCGTGTGGCTCAGGGATTCGCCTGATCGGTCAGTTGAACCGTCCAGCTCTTCGAGTCCTTGCCGGTGTCGACTTCGAAAAACCCGGTTCGGTTGTAGCCGCGCGCAAAGCAATCCTGCCGGCCGTCGATCTTGAACTCGCGATCTGACGTGCACATGAACACTTTGCCCTTCCACTCGCCGCCGCGCTCGTCCATCGCGTAGAGGTAATAATACTCAGCCGCCAAGGCGCCGCGCAAAAGGGTCACGCAGTCGAGCGATTTCAGATTCCACCAGCCTTCGCTGACCCAGTTCTGCCCGTCGGTGTAGCCGAGGGCGACGCTGACGCGGTAACTGGTGTTATTGCACATGCGCAAGTCCGCGCGAGCCGGCGCGGCTGCGCAAAGCGCCGCGCCGAACGCAGAGAGCGCCAGCAGTCTTCCTGCAACTTTGTCCATGTCCATCGGGTGAAAGGGCTTTCGCGCGCCATATTCGGCGCGCGAGCGACGCTGTCAACAGCCGCTGTTTCTTGGAGCGCGTCGCGAGACCGAACGTTTGCGCTTTCATCTCGCCGTCACCTCAACGTCAACGCTCTGTCATCGCAGTGCCGACGAAGCGTCATTCGACGTCGCTAGATTTGCGCCGTCCACTTCTCTCGCGGGGCGTGCGGAATGGGACGCCGCACGCAAAGGAGACCTCATGTCAAAAGCAATCGGCGTTTCCCTCTTCGCTCTTCTTGTCGCCAGCTCAGCACAAGCGCAGCAGATCGGCGACGTGTTCTACATCGCGCTCGAAAACCACAATTTCACCCAGCCTTCGAACGTGCCTGCAGGCACGCCGGCGCAGCTGTTCGGCAACTCCGCGGCGCCGTTTCTCAACAGCCTCGTGACGCCGGGCAATGCGAACGCGGCGCAGACATCTTTCGCCAGCAACTACCAGAACGTCGCGCCCGGACTTCACCCTTCCGAGCCGAACTACGTCTGGCAGGAAGGCGGAGTGGCAGGTCCGCTCAACGACAACGATCCCTATCCGAACAACATCGTCAACGCGCCGAATTTGAGCGCGCTGCTCCAGACCAAATACGGCGCCGCAGGCTGGAAGTCCTATCAGGAGGACGTCGACCTCAACGCGAACAGCGGGTCGGTCAATCACCCAGGAGCCAACAGCCTCACCAGCACGGTCGCACCGCAGAATCAATGGAACGTGCCGACCTCCAGCTTCTCAGGCACGAGCTCGGGCTATACCAACGCTTACAATGGCAGCAACCAATATAACTACGCGGTCAAGCATGATGGGCAACTGTTCTTCACCGCCACCAACGGGGGGACCGCCACGGCGCCGAACACCTCGCCGAGCAATCCCGAAACTCCTTACTATGCGCCCCTGCAACAGCTTTCGACCGACCTGACCGACAACACCGTTGCGAAATACAACTGGATCACCCCGGATCAGTACAACGATATGCATTCAGCGTTGAACACAAACTTCACCTACAACGGCGTTACTTATCAGGCCGGAACAGACGCCGAGCAGATCGCGCTCGGCGACAATTTCCTGTCGACTATCATTCCGGAAATCGAAGCCTCGCAGGCCTACAAAAATAACGGCATGATTGTCATCTGGAACGACGAGACCGAGGGCGACGAAGACGTCGGGTCGACCGCCGGCTTCGAAGGCACCGAGATCATCATCTCGCCGCTGGCCAAGGGCAACGCCTACACGAACAACATCCTCTATACGCACTCTTCCGATCTGGTCACGCTGCAGAATATCTTCGGAGTCGCCGGCGGCGGCGAGGGCGGCTATCTCGGAGCGTCGGGCGGCGCGACCGACTTGAGCGACCTGTTCAAGCCCGGCGCGATCCCTTCAGCGATTCCCGAGCCGTCGACCTGGGTGATGATGGGGCTGGGCTTCGCCGGTCTTGCCGCCGCCGCCGCGTATCGCCGCAAGTCGGATGCGACGACCAAACCCGCGCTTGCCGGCTGACGCGACAGCCGCACGCAATCGCGCTGCAATAGGGGTCGGTCCCACGGGGCCGGCCCCTTTTTTCTGGCCTCATGCCTTCGGTCACGAACCGCCGCGCGTGGCGCGCGGCGCGGATCATCGTCGCCTCGCCGAGCGTTTGGCGAGTCCATGGCTGTTGCACCCGAAGGATGAGCGCCCTGTCAAACGGTCTCGAGGCGCTCGCCTTTGTTTACATCTGTCTCTCGATCGGCGCAGCGTTGCTTGTGCTCGCCGACATTTTTCTGCTCGGCCGGCGCCAGCCGATGGGCGTGATGGACGCCGTGTGGCCGCTGACGATGCTCTATTGGGGCCCGCTCGGCCTGCCCTTCTATTTCGGTTTCGGCCGCGCGGCGCCTGCGCGGACCCCGATGAGCGACCCTGCGGATGGGCATGGGCGTGCGGAGACGCCGATGTGGCGGGCGGTGTTCAAGGGAGCGGCCCATTGCGGCGCGGGCTGCGCGCTTGGCGATTTTGCCGCCGAATGGATCGCGCTCGGCCTTGGCTTCGTGCTGTTCGGCTCGGCGCTCGCAGGCCGGCTGACCTTGAGCTTTGTCCTCGCCTATGCGGCAGGGATCGTTTTCCAGTATTTCGCCATCGCGCCGATGCAGGGGCTGGGCCTCAGGGCGGGCGTCACGGCGGCCATCAAGGCGGACACGCTTTCGCTGATCGCCTATGAGATTGGCATGTTCGCCTGGATGATCTATCGCGCTTTCGCATGGCCGGCGCTGCAGCCGGCTGACTGGTCCTATTGGCTGATGATGCAGGTCGCCATGGTTTTAGGATTTGCGACCACATATCCCGTTAACTGGCTGCTCATCCGCTCCGGAATAAAGGAGAAGATGTAGCGTCATGCCCTTGGGTCAACGAGGACTCGCGGCGTCGTCTCGGGGGAACCCTGGAGTGGAGAATGGAAGCATGAAGCGCTTTGTCCTTTGCGGCCTTGCGCTTGGCGCCGTGCTGCTGGCGGGGCCCGCCCATGCCGACTTCGCTTCTTGCGTCGGCTCGCTCAAGGCTGAGGCCGCACGCAGCGGGATTTCCGGCAGGACCATCGACGTCGCCTTCGGCGGACTCGAGCCCGACCCGAAGGTGCTCGATCTCCAGCACCAGCAGCCTGAGTTCAAGACCCCGGTCTGGGACTATGTCGACGGGCTCGTGGACGACGACCGGGTCGCGGACGGCAAGGCCGCGATGGCGAGGGAGAGCCACGCGCTCGCGTTTGCAGAAGAAAAATATGGCGTTCCCCGCACCATGCTGGCGGCGATCTGGGGGGTCGAGTTGAATTTCGGCCAGGAGATGGGCAAGCGCTCGCTCGTGCAGTCGCTCGCGACGCTCGCCTGCATGGGCGACCGCGCGAACTATTTTCGTTCCGAGTTGATGGCGACGCTCAAGATCATCGACCGCGGCGACGTGCCGGCCCAGAAGCTGAATGGTTCGTGGGCGGGCGCGTTCGGGCAGACGCAGTTCATGCCCTCGACCTTCATGCGACTTGCGGTGGACGGCGACGGCGACGGACGGCGCGATATCGTCGATTCCGCTTCGGACGCGCTGGCCTCGACCGCGAATTATTTTGTCAAATCAGGCTGGCGCCGAGGCATGGCCTGGGGCTTCGAGGTCAAGCTGCCGGAAAACTATTCGGGCCCGTCGGGGCGCAAGGCCAAACAATCCATGTCCTTCTGGGCCGCGCGCGGTCTGACCCGCATCGACGGGCGTCCGCTTGGCCAGGGCGAAGCCGGGCTCCTGATACCCGCGGGACGCCAGGGGCCGGCCTTTCTGGTGACGCGCAATTTCGACGTCGTCTATTCCTACAACGCCGCCGAATCCTACACCCTCGCCGCCTGCGTGCTTTCCGATCGCCTGGGCGGCGGGCGAGGCATCGTCACCCCCTGGCCGACCGACGATCTCCTCCTGTCGCGCGAGGGCCGGAAGGAATTGCAGACCCTGCTCCAGAGGCGCGGCTACGACATCGGCGGCGATCCGGACGGGCACGTCGGAACCAAGAGCAAGGCCGCGATCGCCGATTTCCAGCAGCGGGCTGGACTCGAGGTCAACGGCCGCCCTTCGGTCAAGGTGCTGGCGGCGCTGAAGAAGTAATCGAGAACTCGCTCGGCGGAGCCCGGGACCGCCGCTGAGGACCCGACACCGCATTCCCTTGAGGAGATCGATCGTTGTTCCCTGCGAGCGGCGAATGCGCCTGGTTGAGGGCGGAAACACCCGGCAGAAAAAATTGACAATTTCTTGCCAGGGCCGCTGACGTATGATATTGTTTTTCAGAAATACAGATGTACTAACTAGTTTTGCCGCATACTGGGCTGGCCAGAGCTTCGGACCTTGCATCTCCTCCGAAGGGGGCTGTGGGGGCGGTCACTGGCTGCGCCGGCCACGCCCATCGAGCACAGGGTACAGGGCCGCTTCACCCGACGGAAACGGACTCGCTAATCGTACCGCAAACCGTTGAAATCACTCAAAACGGACTCGCTAATTCGCCAGGATGATTGAGCGGGCGTCGCCCTAGATCTCCTCCAAAGCCAGATTGGTGGTGCGCGGCCCGAACAGGCCGATCGTCGCCATCACCACGCCCATCGCCGCGGCGATGAAGACAAAGACGCCGATGGCGCCCGCGCGCTCGAGCACGAAGGCGATGACGAAGGATGAGAAAATGACCGAGAGCCGGCTCCACGAATAGACGAACCCGGCGGCGCGGGCGCGAATGCCGGTCGGGAACAGCTCCTGCTGGTAGGCGTGGAAGCTGAACGACATGATGTTGGCGGCGAGCGTCAGCATGACCCCCATGGCGACAATGAGCGCCGAACCCAGCGCTTGGCCAAAAATGAGGCCGCAGACGAGAATGGCGCCCGCGGCGGCGACGATGATCCATTTGCGCTCGAACCGGTCGCCGAGAAAGAAGCCCAGCAAAGGCCCGATCGGGGCCGCGAGCGCGATCACGGTCGTGTAGCCGAGGCTGGTCGAGACGGTGATCCCCTGCTTGATGAGGAGCGAGGGCACCCAATTGGCGAAGCCATAGTAGCCGACCGTCTGAAAGACATTGAAGACGCTCATCAGGATCACGCGGCCGCGAATTCCCGGCGCCCACAAATCGAGAAAGCGGCTCGCTGGCGAAACCGGCTCCTCTGGGCCGGGCGGCGGCAGCGGCCGGCCATACTCCGCCTCGACCTTGGCTTCGATCGTGCGCAAGACCCGGTCCGCCTCGGCGAGCCGTCCCTGCTTGGCGAGCCAGCGCGGGCTTTCCGGCAACGCCCGCCGCAAGAACACGACGACGGGCGCGGCGACCACCCCGATCAGCACCACCCAGCGCCAGCCTTCGATCCCGAATGGCGTGGTCGGCACGAGCATGTAGGCGAGGAACGAGACGACCGGGACGGCGACGAAGCCGATCGCCTGGTTGATGGCGAAGGCGCGCCCGCGCAGGCCCTTGGGCGCAAGCTCGCTCAAATAGGCGCCGATCGTCACCATCTCGACCCCGAGGCCAATGCCTGAGATGAGACGCCAGAAGTTGAGGCCGGCGGCGTCATGCTGGAGCGCCACCATGACGTTGGCGGCCGAATACCAGAGCAGCGACCAGGTGAAGATCGCCCGCCGGCCGAGCCAGTCGGCCAGAAAGCCGCAGAGGAGCGTGCCGATGAAGAGGCCAGTGAAAAGGGCGGCGATGAAGCTTGCGACGCCCGCCGTCCCGAACAGGCCCGTGGTCGTTGCGGTGAGCACGCCCGACTTGACGAGGCTCGGCGCAACATAGGCCGAGAACAGGAGGTCGTAGAACTCGAAGAACATGCCGAAGCCGAGCAGCGCGACGATCGTCCAGATCGTGCGCGTCGCCGGCAGCCGGTCGATGCGGGCCGAAATCGCGCCCGCGCTTAACCCAGCGGGCCTGCTGTCGTTCATATTTCTTCGCCTGCGGTTCGCCGTGCTTATGGCCCGCGCTTTGGGACCGTCTTTAAGACGCGCGCTCGCGGCTCCGTGTCAAATACGATGCGGCCTCTTTGACAGCGCCGCCGGGCGGGGCGGCTCGCTCAAGCCTGGTTCAGCATTGCGCGGTCGACGCTCAAGGGGCCGCCGCCCGCGAAGGCGAAATAGAGGAAGATGAAGCAGAACAGGACCGCCAGTTCCCCGCCGTTCACGAGCGGGTAAACCGAGCGCGGCGCGTGCGCCATGAAATAGGCGAAGGCCATTTCGCCTGACAGGATGAACGCCACGATCCTGGTATAGGCGCCAACGAGAAGCAGAGCGGCGCCGATCGTCTCGAGGATCGCCGCGAGAATGAGGAGCCCGCTTAGCGACGGGACGGGCGAGGGGGCGGGAAAGTTAAACACTTTCGACAGCCCATGCTCCAAAAATAAAAGCCCGATGACAATGCGAAGAATGCTGAGGATGTAGGGTCGATATCTCTCCAGCGTCGCGTATAGCCCGTTCATTCCCGCCTCCGATTCTTAAATCTGTCAGGATCCCCTCACGCCCTCTCTCGAGGACGAGTAGAGTTGACGCGGCAGTTAACACCTCAGCTAGCAGATCGACACATGAGTTTCGCTTGCTGCGTTCGTTATCCCGAATCCCATCCGCTGGATCGAGGACGACGGTGGCCCACTTCGTGCGCTCCTTCTAGGCGAGACGGAAGCGCTGCTCGCCGCCGGAGGGCGCTTCGCCGACCACCACTCCGCGCTCGCTCAAATCCTCGAGATGGGCAAGGGTTGAAAGGCCCGCGGCGCGCGTCAAGGCTGGGTTGAGGCCGACATAGATCCTGGCGACGAGGGCCGGAATCGTCTGTGGGCCATTCGCCAGCGTATTCAGGATCGAGACTTCGCGCTGACGCCGGTGATGGATCAGAGCGCGTACGTACCGGTGCGGCTCGACGACAGGGCCGCCGTGACCCGGCCAATAGATCGCCTCGGGGCGCCCCCGCATCTTGTCGAGCGAGTCCATATAGGCGCGCATTGAGCCGTCGGGCGGCGCGACGATTGACGTCGACCAGCCCATGACGTGATCGCCGGAAAACAGGGCGTTTTCCTCCAGAAGCGCGAAGCAAAGATGATTTGAGCAGTGCCCGGGCGTGGCGATGGCCTCCATCGTGAAACCGGCGCCCTGCCAACGCTCGCCGTCCGCGAGAATGACGTCAGGCGAATAGTCGCGGTCATGTGGGGAATCGAGGCCGACCGAGCCGTCGCCGCGGGGCGTGAAGGGCGCGGCGCCAATGAGCCGCGCGCCCGTCGCCGCACGAAGCTTCCTTGCGCCGACGCTGTGATCGCGATGAGTGTGGGTGATGAGGATGGTCTCGACCTGCTCGCCCTCGACAGCGGCGAGCAGTGCTGCGAGATGCGAATCGTTGTCGGGGCCCGGATCAACAATCGCGACCCGCCCTTGGCCCACGATATAGGTGCAGGTGCCGTTGAAGGTGAAGGGCGAAGGATTCGGCGCGACCAAGCGGCGCACCATCGGCGAAAGTCGGGTCAGAGCGCGCGGCGGCGGCTCTCGGGCGGCGGCGAAAACCGCGGACTCGTTCTCGTCATCGGCCATCGCGCGTTCTTTGCTGTCCCGTCCATGGCGGCGGCTCGCCGCCTTGTTATGATAGCCGGCCTCAGGCAATGTGGCGAAGGGCCGCTTCGCGCCGAATCTTACAGGACATTTCCATGAACTCTTCACACGGCGCCAGCCGCCATTCGGTCGTCGGCGGAACGGATTGGGCAGGGCTTCGCGCTCGCGCTCGGCGGATCGCTCCTGCTCGCCATTTCGGCCAAGGTTCAGGTTCCCTTCTATCCGGTGCCGCTGACGTTACAGACACTTGTCGTGCTCCTACTCGGCGCGGCGCTCGGCGCGAGGCTCGCTGTCGCCTCGGTCGCGCTCTATCTGATCGAGGGCGTGGCAGGCCTGCCGGTCTTCGCCGGCGCGGTCGCCGGACCAGTCTACATGGCGGGGCCCACGGCAGGATTTCTCGTCGGATTCCTGGCCGCGGCGGCGCTGATCGGCTTCGCCGCTGACCGGCGGTGGGACCGCTCGTGGATCAGGCTCCTTGTCTCGCTGAGTCTCGGCCACGCCGTCGTATTCGCCTTTGGCTTTCTGTGGCTCTCCCGGTTCGTTGGCGCGGAGAAGGCGTTCGCCGCGGGCGTCGCGCCCTTCGCGCTTGCGACGGTCGTCAAGACCCTGCTTGCCGTCGCGCTGGTTGGCGCGGGCAGGAGTGCGCTCGAGCGAAGGGGCCGCGCCTAGACCGGCGCGAATCGCCGTGGCGGCGGACCACGATCGCCAAGGGCCGCCTTCCCGCATGGCGTTCGTCCGATTCGTGAGCCTGGCGACGCGCTGGAGCGATAACGACGCGTACGGCCACCTCAACAACGTCGTCTACTACGCGCTGTTCGATTCGGCGGTGAACGCGATCCTCATCGAGGAGGGGCTGCTCGATCCGGCTTCGAGCCCGGTCATCGGCCTGGTCGTCGAAAGCAATTGCCGCTTTTATGCCAGCCTCACCTATCCCGAGCCGGCCGAAGTCGGCGTGGCGGTCGAGCATCTCGGCCGCTCCTCGGTGCGCTACCACCTCGCGGTGTTCAAAGCCCGGGCTCAAGAGGCCGCCGCGGCTGGCCGTTACACCCACGTCTATGTCGAGCGGGCGACGAACCGCCCGATCCCGATTCCTGAAGCGCATCGGCGGCTGATGGAAGGGCTCAAGCCGCCCTGAGTAGTCGGCGCTCCCGCGTCATCGGTTCCGGACGGCGATCATGGCGTCGCGCAGAACGTTGACCTCGTCGCGCGCTTCCTGCTGCCGCCACACCATGACGTCCCGGATTGACAGCATACCGACGAGCTTTCCGCCGTCCATGACCGGCAAATGCCGAACGCGGTGTTTGTTCATGAGCTTCTCCGCCTCGATCATGGTCGTTTCCTGCGTGCAGGTCGTGACCCCGTGGGTCATCAGGTCGCGAACGTGCATATCGGCGAGCCTAGCTCCGTCTTTAGCGAAAGCGCGCACCACGTCGCGCTCAGAGATGATGCCGACCAGGCTCCCCTGTGCGTCGCAGACCGGGAAGGCACCGATGTTGAGCGTGCTCAACCGCGTGCAGATGGTCGCGATCAATTCTTCGGGAATGCACGTCGCGAGAGACTGATGATTGGATTTCAGGACGTTTTCGACCCTCATGGAGAGCCTCCACTCCAATAGTTCGCCCGTACGCCCGTCAAGACCGTGCCGCCTGAGTTCGTCTGAAACAAGGCCGGCTTGTCGGCGGCTTGCGCGCCCTTGATCACGGGCTTGGTTTGAGGCATACGAGCGCCTCCTCATTATCCGCCGCTGGGTTCGTCCCTTGCGGGAAGACCTTTGGTGACAAAAGTGAAAGTCCGTAATTCTCTGAAATCCTTGCGTAACCGCCATCGCGACAACCGCCTCGTGCGTCGCAAGGGCCGCGTCTACATCATTAACAAGACCCAGAAGCGCTACAAGGCCCGGCAGGGATAGTCGTCTGTCACGGCGCTCTTTTGACGAGGGCCGGCCCGCGCGCTAGAATCGCGCGATGCGGCATCGCGCGCTTTCTCTGTTCGCTGGCCTAGCGATCGCGGCTCTTCTGGCCGGGGTGACGGTGTGGGCGGACGAACGGCCGGCTGCGCCTGAAGCCTCCCCGGACGCGCTGGCCCCTCAAGACGGGCCGGCGCCGCAGGCAAAGAAGGCTGAGCAGCCGGAGAAGACGTCCGCGGAAGAGCGCGCCGATCTCTACGCGCGGTTGGCCGCCTCGAAGGACGCGGACGAGACGGCAGGGATCCTCCCCAGGCTCCTGCAGAGCTATTCCGAATCCGGCTCGGACACCGCGGATCTCTTGCTTAAGCGGGCGCACCAGGCGATCGGCGTCGAGAATTATGTCGACGCACTCAAGATCCTCGACGCGACGATTGCACTTGACCCCGACTGGGCGGAAGGCTGGAACGCCCGCGCGACCGCGCGCTACCTCGACGACGACTACCAAGGCTCGATGGCCGACATCGCGCAGGTTCTCAAGCGCGACCCCAAGCACCTCGGGGCGCTCATGGGCATGGGGATGATCCTCGAAGCGCGCGAGAAAAAGGAAGAGGCGCTCAAGATCTATGAGCGGGTGCTCGAGATTGCGCCGCACTGGCGCAACGCCCAGGAGGCGGCCGACAAGCTCAAGGCCGCGCTGGCCGGCAGCGAGCTTTAGCTAGGCGCAGACCCTAATCAGCCCGCGCTCGGTTGCTCGATTCCGCGCGCGACTGTGCCGCCATCTACTAGGGCGTGGTGACGATTTAAGGAATGAGGATTTTCGGCTGGGGTTTTTCGTGATTTCAAGGCTGATTTTGGAGGTCAGCCTGATGATTCGGGACGTCGATGCGCTGCGGGACGACCAGTGGGAGCGGCTTAAGGAGTTTGTTCCGGGGGGCCGCAAAGGCAAGCGGGGGCCGCGCGCCGACAATCGCCGATTCCTGAACGCCCTGTTGTGGATGGCGCGTTCGGGCGGGCGCTGGCGCGACCTTCCAAAGCAGTTCGGCAAGCATGCGGCGGTGAAGCGGCGCTACTATCGCTGGATCGAGATGGGGGTGCTGGACGCGGTCCTTGCTGCGCTGGCGCGCGAGGCCGATCTGGAATGGCTGATGATCGACACGACCATCGTGCGAGCCCATCAGCACGCAGCCGGCGCGCGCCGGCAAAAAGGGGGGCGGATGCCCAGGGCCTTGGTCGCTCCCGTGGCGGCTTAAGCACGAAAATCCACGCCGCTGGCGACGCGCTGGGCAATCCGGTGCGCCTGATCGGTTCGCCAGGGCAACGCAACGACATCGCCTTCGCCCACCATCTGGTCGAGGGCTTCGCCGCACAAGCCACCATCGCCGACAAGGGCTACGATGCTGATCACTTGTGCGACAAGATAACGCAAGCCGGCAGCCAACCCGTCATCCCGCCCAAACGAAACCGTGCCTTCAAACGCCCTTACGACGCCGAACTCCACAAGGAGCGCAACATCATCGAGCGCTTCTTCAACAAGCTCAAACAGTTCCCCCGCGTCGCAACGCGATACGACAAGCTCCTCGAAAACTTCATGGGCTTCGTCAAACTCGCCCCCATCGCAATCTGGCTCAAAGGGTTAAATCGTCACCACGACCTAGCGTTTATTGACATTTATTAGCGTTTATGCGCGGCCCAGCGGCCGCCAATGGACGTTCATGTTCCAAACCGCTCCGCCCTGAACGGCGCGGGATCGACGAAGTGCGCCGCGCCGGTCATCATGTCCGCGAGGAGCCGGCCGGTGATCGGGCCGAGCGTCAGTCCGAGATGGTGGTGGCCGAAGTCGAGCCACAAGCCTGGCCTGCCTGGGAACGGTCCGACGATTGGCCGCATGTCCGGCAGGCAGGGGCGGCGACCCATCCAGGGCGCTGAATCCTTTCGGGCGCCGATGGGAAACAGCTCCCGGGCATAGGGCTCGACCCGCTCGAGATGCGCCGGGGAGGGCGCATCGTCGCGCCGGGCGAATTCGGCGCCGGTGGTCAATCTGAGCCCCCGCGCCATCGGGGTCACGAGATAGCCGCGCTCGAGGTCGAGCACTGGGCGCGTGAGGCCGGCATTGCCCCTGGCCTCGTAATGCATGTGATAGCCACGCTTGACGAAGAACGGCAGGCGAAGGCCGAAGCGCCGCGCGATCTCGTCCGACCAGGGGCCGAGCGCAACGACGACGTCGCGGGCGGCAAGGCGGCCTGAGTCGGTCGTCACCATCCAGCCAGCGCCGGCAGGCTCCAGGCTGAGCGCGTCGCCTCGCTCCATCCGGCCGCCGCGCTTGACGAACAGGGCAGCGTAGCTCCGGGTCAGCGCCCCCGGATCTGAGCTCGATAGAGGCTCGGTATAGTGCACGCCGCCGATCGCCTTCTCGCCCACGTGCGGCTCGAGCGCAGCGAGCGCGGCGCGATCAAGAAGAGTCGGCTTGACGCCAAACGCCTTGAGATCCTCGGCTTCGCCGTGGGCCAACTCCTGCCCGCGCGCACTGCGATAGGCTTTGATCCAGCCGCCGGCGCGCAAAAGCCCTGAAGCGCCCGCGTCCTGCGCAAGCTTGAGGTGCTCGGTGGCCGCCGCGAACAGGAGCGGAGCCATGACCTTGCCGGTCGCAGCCTTTCTCGGCTGCGTCGAGGCGCGAAAATAATGCCAGATCGCCGGCGCAATCGAGGGCAGCGAACCATGGCGCATGTGAGCGCGCGGATCGCGGTTCGCGGCGGCCCGCGCAACCTCGCGCAGCGCGCGGGGGAAGAGATAAGGGAGGACGCCCTCCGTCTGGATGATGCCGCTGTTGCCGAAACTTGTCTCCCCCGCAGCTTCAGGCAGACGGTCGACAAGCGCGACAGCCCGACCGCGCGACTGGAGCGCGACCGCCGCCGAGACGCCGACGATTCCAGCGCCAAGCACGATGACGTCGACCGAGTGCGAAGGCATGGATGGCTGTTTTCCTGACCGGACGCGCGTGCTTGACGACGGTGCGCCCTGCTCGATTATCGACTTCCGTTCCTATAGACCCCGACGCGAAGGAACAAACAGAAAGCGTCGTCGCCAATGGTCCCGCGTTATTCCCGCCCCGAGATGACCGCCGTGTGGTCGCCCGAGACGCGCTTCCGCATCTGGTTCGAAATCGAAGCCTACGCCTCGGAGGCGATGGCCGAGATCGGCGTGATCCCGAAAGAAGCGGCCAAGACGATCTGGGAAAAGGGGCGACAAGCCACGTTCGACGTGGCTCGAATCGATGAGATCGAGCGGGTGACGAAGCACGATGTCATTGCTTTCCTCACTCATCTTGCCGAGTTCATCGGCCCCGACGCGCGTTTCGTCCATTTGGGGCTCACGAGTTCTGACGTGCTCGACACGTGTCTCGCCGTGCAACTGAGGCGGGCGAGCGACATCCTCGTCGCCGACGTGGACGCGCTGCTCGCGGCGCTCAAACGCCGCGCCTTCGAGCATAAGACGACACCCACGATCGGCCGCTCGCATGGAATCCACGCCGAGCCCACCACCTTCGGGCTCAAGCTGGCTCTCGCCTTCGCCGAATTCGACCGGGCTCGCGCCCGGCTTGTCGTGGCGCGCGAGGAGATTTCGACCTGTGCGATTTCCGGCGCGGTCGGCACTTTCGCCAACATCGATCCAAGGATCGAAACCTATGTGGCGGCGAAACTGGATCTGAAACCCGAGCCGATTTCGACGCAAGTGATCCCGCGCGATCGCCACGCGGCTTTCTTTGCGGCGCTTGGGGTTGTCGCATCGTCGGTCGAACGACTCGCGACCGAGATCCGGCATTTGCAGCGCACCGAGGTGATGGAAGCGGAGGAGTTTTTCTCAGAAGGCCAGAAGGGCTCATCCGCGATGCCGCACAAACGCAATCCGGTGCTGACGGAAAATCTCACGGGCCTGGCGCGCATGGTGCGCTCAGCCGTGACCCCGGCGCTTGAGGATGTGGCGCTGTGGCATGAGCGCGACATCTCGCATTCGTCGGTCGAACGCATGATCGGTCCCGACGCGACGATCACGCTCGATTTTGCGCTGGCGCGGCTCGCCGGCGTGATCGACAAGCTTTTGGTCTATCCGGAGGCGATGCAGAAAAACCTCGACCGGCTTGGCGGACTCATCCATTCGCAGCGCGTTCTGCTGGCGCTGACTGAGAAGGGCTTAGCTCGTGACGATGCATACGCCGTCGTTCAGCGCAACGCGATGAAGGGCTGGCGCGGCGAGGGCGAGTTCCTGGCTCTGCTGAAAGCTGACAAAGACGTGGCCAAGGTCATGAGCTCGCATGAGCTCGAGGCGCTGTTCGGCCTGGGCTACCACCTGAAACATGTGGATACGATCTTCGAGCGTGTTTTCGGGCAATGAACGATTGGCGCGCGGCGCTTAGGGCTGGTCGAACCGCCAGCGGCCGTCCGTTCGGTCTATCGGCGCGGCCCTAAGGAAATCGCGCTGGGCTCTTGTTCGGCGGGCTCCGATTGCGGGACGGTGCGCGCCTGACGAGAGGGCTGAAGGCGGGTCAATTGCACGGCCGCCACGACGTCCAAATTGGCGGGCGCGTCCTCCGCATAATCCTGAAGGCGCAGGAGGGAGAGACGCGGTCCGCCCTTCGCCTCATTGGAATCGTCGAACATGAGGAACCTGAGATCAGCGACGCCGCCCGCTTCTTTCACCCACAGGGCTGAGGCGATCTGCACAGCGTCGCTAAACGACATCATTCGCGGCTTTTCGTCCGTTCCGCGCACACCGGCAGGCCTCCGCCATGTTGCATCGCGGAGCCGAGCCACGCGCAGCATCGTATTCGGGTCGGGCGTCACTAGCGTCACAAGCGAGCGGATGTAACGCGTGAACTCATGAAAGGTGTTGAACCGTCCGGCAACGAACATCGAAGGCCTGAGCTCAGCAAAGAGCATGCTGCTAACCCATACGCGACGTTTCAGAACGGCAGCGTGGGTCAAAATGTTCTCGATGTGCTCTTCGGCTTCGCCCGACGCAGAGCACGCGTGGCGCAAAATGACGTTGGTATGGAGGAAATGATGACCGCAATCGGATTGGCCCGAGCGCGCATCCATTTGCAGAAAGGGGTGCATCTCAAGTTCCACTATTCACTTGCTGCGCAGGCTCGCGTCCGGGGAGCGAGTCAACAAAAGAAGCCTGCGGCAATTTTGTTAACAACGGCCTGCCGCCTGCCGTTTTTTGTCGCGGCGACAATCAGTTAGACATGAATTGAGCGTGCCGTAACGTGAGCTGCGTCACACAGCGGTTTCGTCGCCCGGAGTTCCCAAAGCCGATGAATTGTAGTCAAAACCTAAGTTGCGACGGCTCGATGAAGGTCGAACGCCAGGATCCGAAGATCAGCGCCTGCGCTCCTCAACCACTAGTGAGCCTCGGCCTCACGTTGGCGGTTCCGCGCCGCACGATAGCCCCCTGTACGGGCGTCAGCCTCGCACATGTAAGCGCCCTTGAGGGTGTGGCCGTAGTAGCGGGTTCCCGAATAGTGATAGATGCGCGTCGGCGTGTTCACCCAAACCACGGTGTCCGACGGGCAGCGAACACGCGCCGCGAGCTCCGTTGTATATTGACCCTCCTGCGGAGTCGAGGCCGCGCCGCCGCTCGATGCGGGCGCCGACTGTTGCCACCACGGGAACAGAGATCCCGACTGAGAAGCGGGCGCCGGGGCTGGGGCGGGAACGAAACCTCCCGAAGACGAAGCGGTGGAGGTCTGGCGCGCACGGCATTGCGACAGAAACTGTGGCCACGTCTGGCCGGCGCTCGTTCCGGCAGCCTTGGCGTCTTTCCATTGGCTCGCGCATAGCCGCATGACGCTTTGGCCGGTTCCCGCAGAAGTCGCAGGGGAAGCCGGTACCGATGGCTGCGACCATGGGAACAGGGAGCCTGACTGAGGAGCCGGGGTGGGAGCCGCCGTCGGCGCGGCGACTCCCTGGCGCGTACGGCACCGCGCCAAGAACTGAGACCAGGCCTGACCGCCGGTCGTTCCACCTGCCTGGGCCTGCTTCCATTCGCTCGCGCAGGTTCTCATGACGCTTTCCGCGTTCGCCGTATTGAGACCCGCAACGGAAAATCCAAAGACGATCGCCGCCGCAGTTGACCACGAAACGAACGAATTGCGCATTTCAGTCCCCATCCGAGCCCAAGGTAAGGGCGCGGTGACAGCTTACCGCGAGCAGAGCCGCTCCGCCAAGCCTATCTACCCTGTCTTCTCGTCTTTCCTTTGTTTACGCAGCCTACGGGCATCACGCTCCCGCAGCTTGCTTGCTACGAACAGTCGGAACAAGCTCGGCTTCCCGTTTGGGCGTGCCGCGTGGTGCCGCGCGCAAATATTGTTCTGGCCACGGCGCGATCTGCTCAAGCTCTTGCGCTGCGTGCATTGGCCAATAGGGATCGCGCAGCATTTCGCGCGCCAGCACGACCAAATCAGCGTGATGATTGCGGATGATCTGATCGGCTTGAGCCGGAGCCGTAATCATGCCGACCGCGGCGGTGGCGATATTGGCCTCGCGCCGAATCCGCTCCGCGAAAGGCGTTTGGTAGCCCGGTCCGATCGGGATCTCCGCTGTCTCGAGATTTCCTCCCGAGGAGCAATCGATCAGATCGACGTCAAGTGAGAGCAAAAGACGGGCGAGTTCCACCGATTGTTCGATGTCCCAGCCGCCTTCGACCCAATCGGTCGCTGAAACTCGTACGAACAGCGGGCAGCGCTCGGGCAGCGCGTGTCGCACCGCTTCCACGCATTCCCGAAGAAATCGCGTTCGATTTTCGAACGAGCCGCCGTAAGCGTCGACGCGACGATTGCTGAGCGACGATAGGAATTCGTGGATCAGATAGCCGTGTGCGGCGTGAATTTCGATCACTTCGAATCCTGCGGCCGCCGCGCGTTCGGCCGCAACCGCGAACGCCCGCTGCAAGGACTTGATCTGGTCGATCGCCAACTCGTCCGGCTTGGCATAGGTGTCGCCAAAAGCAATCGCGCTCGGGGCGACGGGACGCCACCCACCGGCGCTTTGTGCAACGGCGCCTTGTCCTGCCCCAGGCCTATAGGTGCTTCCCTTTCGACCCGCATGCGCGAGCTGGATGCCGGCGCGCGCGCCCTGACTTTCCATGAATCGCGCAATCCGCTCGAGGGGCTCGAAATGCTTCTCGCTCCAGACGCCTAGATCCTGGGGCGAAATGCGGCCCTCGGCAGTTACCGCGGCCGCCTCCGTGAACACCAGGCCAGCGCCGCCGACCGCCCGAGCGGCAAGATGCGCGAAATGCCAATCATTCGCGTAGCCGTCGATCGACGAATATTGGCACATTGGCGAAACGACGATGCGGTTGGCGAAGTCGACGTCGCGCATGCGAAGTTTGCTAAACAGATGCGGCATGGATCAATTGTCTCGATCGGGAGTGGGACA
The DNA here is from genome assembly GCA_963717215.1 of uncultured Alphaproteobacteria bacterium. Lineage (GTDB taxonomy): Bacteria > Pseudomonadota > Alphaproteobacteria > Rhizobiales > Beijerinckiaceae > Roseiarcus. The sequence continues at coordinate 95,864 of CAVQVS010000010.1, read as the reverse complement.
GTGGCGGTTGCTGGGCGCGGCTAGGGCAGTCGTAGCAACCCACGCGTGAATGAACCATATCCTGCGTCAAAGCGCGGTCAAGCCGAACCAGCCCGACGGGCCGATTGTGCAAGGCGGTTGAGGTTCGCCAAGCAGGTGTCTCGAGGCGAAAGGGGTCTAGTCCCTACTGGTAGCCGAGCCGATGCGGAAGCCACAGCGTCAGATTCGGGACGAATGCGATCACCAAGAGGCACAGCAGCAGCAAACCAAGATAGCCGAGCATCGGTCGCACTGTCGTCTCGATCGGCACGCCGCCTATCAGACATGCGCCGTAGAGGCCAAGCCCGAGGGGCGGGGCGAACAGCCCGATACCCATCGCAATCACAAGAACCACGCCAAAGTGCAGTTCGTTGATTCCAATCTGGCCGGCCACCGGTATCAGCAGCGGACCGAAGATGATGAGCGCCGCGGCGCCCTCCAGAATCGAGCCCATGACGATCAAGATAAGTATGGACAAAAGCAGAAACAGCCAGGAGCCCGCGTCCTGCGACAGCGCGACCATTTCTTCCGCCAGGGCATGGGGGACCTGTTGGAGCGTCAGCACAAACGCCAGCGCCTGGGCCGCTGCGACAATGAACAGCACAAGCCCTGAACGCGTCGCAGCATTTATGAAACTTCGCGCGGCAGCTCGGGGGCCCAGTTCGCGGAAAGCCGCTCCGCCTACTACCAGGGCGTATAGCGCGGCAAAGGCTGAGATCTCGGTCGCGGTGGCGACGCCGAACCTGAAACCGGCAAAGATGATGACCAACAGCCCAAGTGTGACGATCGCGCCGCGCCAGAGTTGCGACAGCGGCGCCGTCGAAAGCCGAGCCTCGGCAGGCAAACGAGCGTCGCCGCCGAGCAGGATCACGGCCCCTATCAGGGCGAGCGCCATCAAGGCCGCCGGCAAAAGGCCGGCCATGAATAGCCCGCCGATCGAGAGATTGGCGACGAAGCCGAGTATAATCAGATTGATACATGGCGGGATGGTCTCCGCCATCACTGCGGAAGCCGCCAGCAACGCAACTGCGTTCCCAGGGCTTTGGCGCGAGCGGCGGGCAGCCGGGATTAGGACCGAGCCGACCGCCGCGACGTCGGCCATCTTCGAGCCGGAAATGCCCGAAAAGATCACCATCGACAGCACCATCACCACGTTAAGGCCGCCGCGCGCGCGTCCGACCAGGCGTTCGAGCAACGCGATCAGACGGACGGACATGCCGTTCGCCTCCATAAGGTAGCCGACCAGGATGAAGAACGGGATCGCGAGCAGCACGAAATTGTCGATGCCACGCGCCATTTGTTGAGCGAAGATCAAGCCGGGCAGGGCGCCGTCGATCCAGATGTAAATAAGCGCAGTGAACGCCAGCGCGAACCCAATGGGCACTCCGCCGATCAGACACCCGACGAAGCCCAAGAGCATAGGCAGGCCTGCACGTGCTGTGCCCTCTCCGATCAAACGCCAACCGTACGCTGCGCCCGCCAACGCCAGAGCAAGGATGACGGCGACGGCGATGTCGGCCAGTTTTCGGCGACAGAACAGGGCAAGCGCGAATATCGTCATGCAGAGCGCGCCCGCGCCCATGGGATAAAAGGTCAACTCCAGCGGCAGGCCGGACCCGGTTGTCTGCCCGGTTGTGAATTGTCCCAGCGCAATTGCGTACCACGCTACCGATCCCGAGGTTGCTAGGACAACCAGCGCGGCAACAGCGTCGACCCGCCTGCGAGCTTGTAAACCTAACTTCTCCACCAAGAAGGCGACGCTGGCATTCTCATTGCGCGCAAGCGCGCCTGCGGCGCCGAAGAAGGCCATCGCCACCATGAGCCCGCGCGCAACATCGTCCGCCCACTCGATCGGGGCAGCAAGCACATAGCGATAGAAGACGGACAGCGACACTACGATCAAGTCCGCCGCCAACAGAATCGCGGCGATCGCGTCCACCAGAACAACCAGAATGGCCTGCCAGCTAGAAGCGATTTGGTCCGGTTTATCAAGAACCTCGCTCGCGCCCGTCGACTGAATCACTTCTCGTCGCTCGAGAGCCGAAAATCGCTCGTTAGTCTAGGCCGCTCCGGATGCGTCCAATCAAGTCTTAAGAGCTTGCTCACACATTCACGCCTTGGTGTTGCGGACGATATCAATGATCGGCCTGGCCTCTGGATGCGCCTTTACGAAACCATCGGTCTGCGGCAGCGTCAGTTTGCGGAACGGTTCGCGGTCGCAGGCGATGATCTCGACCCCCTTTTGTTTCAGCGTCTCGATCGCTTCCTTTTCCGCCTCAAGCCCGCGGGCCCTGGTGTCCTCCGCCGCCTCTGCAGCCGCGGTCAGGAACTGGTCGCGCAGCGGGGCGTCCATTCGATTCAGGGTGAGGCTGCTGCAGAATACGCCGAGAGCGGAAAAATTGTGCTGGGTCAGCGAATAGAATTTTGCGGCTTCATAGAACTTGCTTGCTGCAATCGTGGGCGGATCGTGCTCAAGCCCGTCCAGAACGCCGGCCTGAAGCGCCGTGTAAATCTCACCGAAGGCCATCGGCGTCGCGGCCGCGCCCATGAGCCGCAGGCATTCCGTGATGATCTTGTTCGGCAAGGTCCGAATCCGTTTGCCGGCTAAATCAGTCGGCGCGCTGACCCGTGATTTGCACATGACGCTCCGCGAACCGAAGTTGTAGGCCCAACCGATGATCTGCACGTTGGCGCCGGTTCTCAACGCTTGTTCCAGCGGCTTGGCCGCGCCCGCGTCAAGCGCCTTAGTCTGCTGCGGAAAGCTTTCGAAGAGATAGCCGAGGTCGAGCAGACCGATCAGAGGCACAACATTCGCCCAGATCGAAGTGCCTGTGACCATGAGATCGATCACGCCAAGGCTGACGGAATTGACGACATCGATTTCTTGTCCAAGCTGATTGTCGGGGAAAAATTGCACGTCGATACGCTCCGCAAGTCCGTGCGTCGCGAGGCGTTTGACAAGATTATCGTAATAGACACGGCCGTTGGCGAACTTCGGATTGTTCGGTAACGAGGACGACAAGCGCAGCGTCGTCGGCGCAGAGCGCGCGGCGCGCACAATGGCTGGGGCAGCCGCAATGCCGACAAGCAACGATCGACGATTGACGCGATAGCCCTTCACGGCAAAACTCCTCCCGCCCGAGCCTCACCGGCGTCGTTCTAGCCCCGACGTTAGTCCGATCAGCCGACAACCCGCAAGCCGAGCAACCAAATCATCCAGCGGCGATGGCCGTGCCTGTTTGTGCGTCGAAGAAATGCATCCGGCCTTCAAATGTCAGCCCGATGCGATCCCCCGGGCGTCCGTCCAGCCGCTCGCGGAAGACACAAGTCATCTCCTGCCCGGCAAACTTAGCGATCAACTGCGTTTCATAGCCCGTCGGTTCGATGATTATGATCTGCGCGGACATCGCCTGCGGCCCGCCAAGGCCTATGTGCTCCGGTCGAACGCCCATAATGACCTCCGAACCGGGATCAACGCCTGGCGCGGCGCTGTAAAGTGGGATCTGGACTCCTGAAGCGGTGAAGAGCGTTGGCGGCTCGCCGCCTTCGAGACGTCCCGCAATGAAGTTCATTGCAGGGGAGCCGATAAAGCCGCCCACGAAGACATTAGCGGGGCGGTCATAAAGTTCGAGCGGCGAGCCGATCTGCTCGACTACGCCGTCGCGCATGACCACGATCTTATCGGCCATGGTCATCGCTTCGATTTGGTCGTGGGTGACGTAAATAGTCGTGGACGCCAGCCGTTGCTGCAGCGATTTTATCTCGGCGCGCATCTGGACACGCAGCTTCGCGTCCAGATTGGACAAAGGCTCGTCGAACAGAAACACCGCCGGGTCACGCACGATCGCCCGTCCCATCGCGACCCGCTGTCGCTGGCCGCCCGATAGCTGGCGCGGATAGCGCTCGAGCAAGGGCTTGAGGCCAAGGATATCGGCGGCTTTGCCGACTTTCTCGGCCACCTCGTCTTTCGGCCGTCGCGCGAGTTCGAGCGAGAAGCTCATATTCTTCGCGACCGTCATTTGCGGATAGAGCGCATAGTTCTGGAACACCATCGCGATATCGCGCTCTTTCGGGGGCACGTCGTTGACGACGCGCCCGTCTATGCGAAGCTCGCCGCTCGTGACCGACTCGAGTCCAGCGATCATCCGCAGCAGCGTCGACTTGCCGCAGCCCGAGGGCCCCACGAGAATAACGAACTCGCCGTCGTCAACGCTAATCGAAACCCCGTGAATGACTTCAAAACTGCCAAAACTCTTGCGCACATTAGAAATTTCGACCGAAGCCATAGACGCTTATCCCGTTTCGTTTGGCGCAGCCGCGCGGCGCGATGCAGAATGGCCGTAAGCGCGCTGAAAGCCGTAGACCATGAGAGTCGATCATTACACCACCTTATTTCGCACGTGGTTTCGCCGCGAACCAGGCGGTAACAGTTTTCAGGCAAATGTTGGCGCAGTCGCCCTTCTAGCTTTTCCCGCGTCTGATCTCCGCTAGGGGGCCACCTCGCCCGGCGGCGCGTTGGATTCGCTATCGGCGCGATAAGCGACAAGCGCGAAGCCGATCGTAAGATCCTCGCAGGAAGGAAAAAGGCGGGACGTCCAGGTCGACGACAACATGAATCTGCGTGCGCTGCCCTCTCGTCATTTGGATTGCGGATGCAAAATCAACTTCTGGATCCGCCAATTGAGCAATTCGGCCACATAAAGCTCGTTTTCTGACGGGCACGCAATCTCGTGAATCCATCCGAACTGCCTGAGCTTCTTGCCTGTTTCGCCAAACACGCCAAGCACTTTTCCATCGAGAGTCATCTTGTAGATGCGGCCTGGAAATGCGTCGGCGCTATAGAGCACCTGATTGGGTGGCGGAGTGATGCAGAGGGCCCAGGGCGCGCCGGGCGCCATAGTCAGCGCCGCGCCGTAGCTTGCCAGACTGCCGTCCGGCGAGCCGGGCTTTGGTCCGATAGCTGCGCGGGCCCTGGCATAGTCGAACGGGACTCGGATCTGGATGATTCGAATCAGGCTTCCGTCGTTATCGAAGACCTGAATGCGCCCATTGCCGCGATCCGCAACATAGAGGTGGCCCTCGGCGTCGGCCTGAATCGAATGCAGAACCCGGAATTGTCCAGCTCCCGTCCCGAACTCGCCCCACGACTTAACCCAATTTCCGTCCGCGTCGTATTTGGCCACGCGGGAATTGATGTAACCGTCGCTGATATAAGTGTTTCCGGCGGGGTCCCAGGCGACATCTGTCACTTGTCTGAACATGCCATCGACCGGCGGCGCCGGTGGGCTCGGATGTTTCCACGGCTCGGCGGCCTCGTCCGAAGCTTCTTTCTTGCGGCCGAACACCATCATGACCCGGCCGTCGGGATTGAACTTGATCACCATGTCCGAGCCCTTGTCGACGGCCCAGATGTTGTCTTGGCTGTCGATGCGGACGGCGTGGGCGAAGGACCACGCGTAGAGGTTACGGCCGATCTCGCGCACGAACTTCCCGTCGGCATCGAACTCCAGCAGTTGCGCCGCGGCGGCGCCGTATGCCGGCCCGCTCGTCCCGCCGCGGGAGAATACGAACACGTGGCCTTTGGAATTAACCGCGACCCCCGCCACTTCACCGAGATAGACGTTGGGTGGGAGCTTGAGAAAGTCCGGAACCGAGTTCGAACGAAATGGTCGGCGCCGTCTGCGGGGACGGCTCCTGCGCGAAGGCAGCGCTAGCGGTGAGGATCATTGCGAACAGGATTTGACGCAAGAACTGTCCCTCCGTTTGGCGCCCGCAGATTTCGATTGCTGATCGCGACTTCGTCGAGTTCTATGATAGTATGTAGGTCATGAAAAGGTTTGAGAGCTCAGCTCACGACGAGATACCCGGTTGACTTGGGCGAGTGGGCGATCGCGCTCGGCGCATGACTTGATCGAACTTGCCAGGCAAAGCGCGTCGCGTTAGCGGTCTGGGTATCAGTCCGGCTGAGCGACGCGCGCCAATGTCCTCCACTGCCATGTTCCTTACTTCCTATTCGGCCGCTCCGGGGCGCGAATGCGGCGCGTGCACGCTCTGCTGCAAGGTCTACGCGCTGCCCGAACTCGCCAAACCACCCGGTGTCTGGTGCAAGCACTGCGCACCCGGAAAGGGCTGCGCGATCCACGAGGCTCCGCCCGATCAGTGCCGGCGCTTCTTCTGCCTGTGGATGACAGATGGCGCGATGCCCGCCGACTGGAAGCCCGACCGGGCGCGGTTCGTGCTCTCCATCTATCCGACGAACGGGTTTGTTTACGGCCAAGTCGATCCCGGCGCGCCCGGCGCTTGGCGAAGGGCGCCCTATTTCGAAGGCCTGCGCGGCATGGCGAAGAGCCTGCTCGAGCAGAAGCGCCATGTCATCATGTTCGTCGGCGATCAAGCGACCCTCGTCATGCCCGAGGAGACCTTGCCTCTTGGCGCGATGACCGCGAATGACAATTTTCGTATAGAGCCGGCCTTCGGCCCGAACGGCCCGACATGGCGAGCGACAAAAATATGAGGGCAATTGTGCATCTCTGTTTTGGACTTGGTCTTTCCATCGCTCTTATCGCGCCGGCAAGCGCGGAACTGGCGATGACAGGCGCGCCGGTTGCCATGCGCGCGGGACCGACCATCAAGGCCGGAATCGTGCAGCGCGTCCCCCAAAGCGCGGAAATCGGCCTGGAGAAATGCGTCGGCCATTGGTGCCGCGCTTGGTGGCGGGGTCGATTTGGCTACATTCCCGAGAACGCTGTTGTCCTCGGGCCTCCCCCAGCGACCTTGCCTGGCGATGAGAGGCCGCCACCGTTCGTCAATTTGCAGCCTACCTATATCACGCCGCCGGCGTGGCAATGGAGCGGGCCCTACGTCGGCCTCCACGGGGGCTTCGGGTCCGGCTCTTGGTAGCGCTACTCGTTTTCAGGCATCAGGGGTGGGCCTACCCCTAGGCGCCGCCGACCCCTATATCTCGTCCTGACCCCTTTCTCAACGAGGAGATGAGCGCGTGACCACGAGCCACGAGCCGGAGAAAATTCCCGTCACCGTCCTTACCGGCTATCTGGGCGCCGGCAAGACGACCCTGCTCAACCGCATTTTAAGCGAACCGCATGGCAAGCGCTACGCGGTCGTGGTCAACGAGTTCGGCGAGATCGGTATCGACAACGAGCTCGTCATCGGCGCGGACGAAGAAGTGTTCGAAATGAACAACGGCTGCATCTGCTGCACCGTGCGCGGCGACCTCATCCGCATCATCGAGGGGCTGATGAAGCGCAAGGGCCGGTTCGACGCGATCATCGTCGAGACGACGGGCCTCGCCGATCCGGCGCCGGTGGCGCAGACCTTCTTCGTCGACGAGGACGTGAAAGAGGCTGCGCGGCTCGACGCCGTGGTGACGGTCGCCGACGCGAAATGGCTCGCCCAGCGCTTGCGCGACGCGCCCGAGGCCAAAAACCAGATCGCCTTCGCAGACGTCATTATCCTCAACAAGACCGACCTCGTCAGCCCGACGGAATTGCGAGAGGTTGAGGCGCGCATCCGGGCCATTAATCCTTACGCGGCCCTGCATCGGGCGAAGAAATGCGACGTCGCGCTCGCCGATGTGCTCGAGCGCCGAGCCTTCGATCTCGACCGCATCCTCGACATCGAACCCGACTTTCTGATCCGAGGCGATGACCACGATCATGATCATGATCACCATGACCACGATGGCGGGCATCATCATCATGGCCTCAAGCACTATCACGACGAGGACATGCAGTCGGTTGCGGTGAAACTTGACGGCGACGTGGATCCAGCCAAGTTCATGCCCTGGATCAATCGCCTTACCCAGGAGCAGGGCCTGAACATCCTGCGCTGCAAGGGAATTGTGGCGATGAAGGGCGACCCAAAGCGCTTCGTTTTCCAAGGCGTGCACATGATGCTAGACGGCGATTCGCAGCGCGACTGGAGGCCGGACGAGAGACGGGAATCGAAGGCCGTCTTCATCGGCCGCGATCTCATGGAAAAGGAAATCCGCGACGGATTCCTGGCCTGCGCGGCTTGACGGCGGTATCACCTGATCCCGCACCTCTACCTGGGAAGAGGTGCGCCCACCTTCTTCTCTTGAAGAGAAGGCCTATGCGGTCGGGCGGATAAGTAGACCTATGAGCGAATCTGAGACCGCGGGCTCTTCGCTGGCGAAGCACGCGCAGCTGTTTGACGCAGGCGCGCATGTCGTGGCGGCGGCGTTCATCGATGGTGAGCCAACGCTGGCGCTGGCTGATGGCGTTGTGCTGATCGGCGATCCCCAGGAGCAAAAGCGCGTCGTCGTCTATCCCGACGCTGCCATGCTGACAGCGATCAGCGACGGTAAGACGCTGTTGACGGGCGGCGACGATGGACGCGTTGTCGCGGTGCGGGCCGACGGGAGCATTGAGGATATCGCCGACGAGAAGGGACGGTGGATTGACGCTCTGGCGCTGCGCGGCAAGGCTTATGCGTGGAGCGCCGGCAAGCAGGTTCGTGCGCGCGACGAAACGGGGGCCGTCAAGTCTTGGAGCGCGCCGACGACCGCGCGCGGCCTCGCATTCCAGCCCAAGGGCTTTCGCCTCGCGGCGACCCATTACAATGGCGCGGCGCTGTGGTTTCCGAAAGTCGAAGGCGATCCTCAGACCGTTGAATGGAAGGGCGCGCATCTCGACGTCACCTTCTCTCCCGACGGGCGTTTTCTCGTGACCTCGATGCAGGAGAACGCGCTGCACGGCTGGCGGCTTCAGGATTCACGGAACATGCGCATGACCGGATATCCGGCCAAGACGCGCTCCCTATCCTGGTCGCATGACGGCCAATGGCTCGCGACCTCCGGCGCCGACGCCGCGGTCGTCTGGCCGTTCAAGGATAAGGACGGCCCAATGGGCAAGGCCCCTCGCGAATGCGGCGTGCGCCAGGCGCGCGTGACGCAGGTGGCGTTTCATCCGAAGGCGCTCGTCTTGGCCATTGGTTACGCCGACGGCTTGGTTCTGCTCGTCCGACTGGCTGACGCAGCCGAGATTCTGGTCCGACTTCCCGGCGACGGCGCGGTCACTGCGCTCGCTTGGGGCGCGATGGGCTCACAGCTGCTGTTTGGTCTTGAGTTCCGGCGTGGCCGGCCTTTTGAGGCTGCCCGCTTAACCATTCGAGGCGCGGGTCTTAGGCCTACCGCCCCGTGCACAAAATCACGCAATAAAACGATTTCAACAGCTTAGCTGCGCTTTCGTGCAACTTCTTTCGTCGTTCGACCGTCGCTGCGAGGGCCGCGGTCGGCACGCCACATCGCGTTTCGGGCTCTGACGAAAGCGTAACGTCCGAAAATGCGGGAGGCCATTTCGTCCCGCGAAACGAAACCTTTCGCGGGTCCGTTCCTATGCTATTGAAATCATTATGAGTGCTAAATCAGCGATTTCGCGGGATTGTTTTATTTCAAGGACTTGGTAGCCTTTTCGTTTCGCGTTTTCACGAGGTTGACCTTCGCACAACGTCATCCATCAAGCGCCGCGGTTTTTGATCTCGCTGAGTAGAAAACGATACCGTACTTTCCTGTCCATCGCAAGAAAATGCAACAACGGATCGCTTCGTTCCTGAGTCCATGTCGAGCTCCGAAGATCTTGCCAACCCGTCCCAGTCTCGGAATCGGCGCTCGCGATCTCGGTTCGATGCTACCCTCAGGACTGCCGCTTGCCAGCGGGGCAGGAAACGGAGAATTGTCCTGTCCGATTTCACGCCGGGCAGGAGGACATGAGCGAAGCTTATATCGGAGTGGACGTCGGTACGCTCAGCGCCAGGGCCGGCGTTTTCAATTCCGTCGGGGGGCTCCTTGCTAGCGCCCGACGGCCGATCGCCATCTGGCGCGAGCCAGGCGATATCGTCGAGCAATCGTCTGACGACATCTGGAGCGCGGTCACGTCAGCTGTGCGAGAGGCGATCCAGGCGTCGGGTCTGCCGCCTCAGGGGGTTCGTGGCATCGGCTTCGACGCGACCTGCTCCCTGGTCGCGCTCGACCGGAATGCGCGTCCCTTGTCGGTGAGCCCGACCGATGCGCCGGAACGGGACGTGATCGTGTGGATGGATCATCGCGCCGTGGATGATTCCGAGCGGATTAATACCCGTGGGCATGAAGTCCTGCGCTATGTGGGCGGCAAGATCTCGCCCGAGATGCATGCGCCGAAGCTAGTGTGGCTCGCCCGATGCAAGCCCGAAACGATAAGCACCGCCGGGCATTTCTTTGATCTCACTGATTTCTTGTCGTTTCGCGCCACCGGGTCGCTAGTCCGCTCGGCCTGTCCCGCGATTTGCAAGTTCGGCTATCTCGCGCACGAGGCGCGCTGGCCGGATGAGTTTTTCGACAGCGTGGGCCTCGGTTTCCTTAAGGACCAGAACTATGCCCGCATCGGCGCCAAGACGGCGCCGCCGGGCGCGCCGCTCGGGCGGGGATTGACGCCCGAGGCCGCCGCGGCGATGGGCTTGACGCCCGAGACAGCGGTCGGCGCGGGGCTGATCGACGCACACGCGGGCGCCGCGGGCACGCTGGGGGCGCGAGTGGGCGGCGTGCAAGCCGATCCACGCCGGCGTCTAGCTTTGATTCTGGGAACGTCGTCGAGCTGCATGGCGCTTGCCGACGGGCCGCGATTCATGGACGGAATCTGGGGGCCGCATTTCGGCGCGCTCACCCCAAATCAATGGCTCATCGACGGCGGGCAGTCGGCGTTCGGCGGAGCGATCGATCACCTGCTGCGGCTGCATCCGGCCTTTGCTGGATTGTCGGCGCGCGCCGGGCCAGACGCGCTGCACGCGCTCGAGAAAGAGATCGTCGCCAGGGCCGGCGGCCTGTCGCAGGCGGCGCTGATCGCCGAGGGCCTGCACGTCCTGCCTGACTTCATCGGCAGCCGATCGCTGTCGGCGGATGCGGGCGTGCGTGGCGGTGTGATGGGGATGGATCTGCGTGAGGATGCTGCGAGCTTGCAGGAATTCTACGTGGCTGGCCTCTGCGGTCTCGCCTATGGCTTGGCCGACATTGTGCGCAAACTCGAAGCGTCCGGCTACGAATTCGATTCGATTGTCGTTAGCGGCGGCGCGGCGCGCAGCGCATTGATCCGCCAGATCATCGCCGATGTGTGTGGCAAGGCGGTGGTGGGGCCGGAGACCCAGGAGCCGGTGCTTCTAGGCTCGGCGATGGTGGGCGCGGTTGCCGCGGGGGCGCAGACCATGGCGTCCGCGATGTCATCGATGTCGGCGATCGCGCCAGGCGCAACGACGCCGGCGGGCGGGGTGATCGCGGCCTTCCACGCACGAAAGCGCCGGGCCTGCGAGATATTGCGCCGAACTGAGCGGGAGATTCGTGAACTTGGTCGCAAGCCGCGCTGGCCTGAATTGGTCATTTTCGATTGCGACGGCGTACTCGTCGACAGCGAAGTGATTGCGCTCGGCGTCATGCGCCGCAGGCTAAGCGAAGCCGGCGTTCGCCTGACCGATCAGGAAACACGCGAGCACTTCCTGGGGCGAAGGCTCGATTCTTCCCTGCATGGAATCGAAACAGAGCTCGGGGGTCCATTGCCAGAGAGTTTTCGCGACGAGTTTTCGCGCGAGATTCTATTGGCGTTTGGGCGCGAACTGAAAGGGGTCGAAGGCGTGCGGCAAGCTGTCGATGGCTTGCGCACGCGCGTATGCGTCGCCTCATCGAGCGGGCATGAGAGACTGCGCCTCTCGCTTCGCGTCGCCGGCTACGAGACGATGTTCGCCCCCAACATTTTTTCCGCCGCCGACGTCGCGGAGGGAAAGCCAAGTCCGGATCTTTTCCTCCACGCCGCGGGCGCGATGGGCGTCGCGCCGAAAGACTGCCTTGTGATCGAGGACAGCGTCGCTGGAGTCGTTGCCGGGGCCGCCGCCGGGATGGCGGTGTTCGGATTTGTCGGAGCCAGTCATTTCTCCCTTCTTGAAGATGGAGCGCATCTGACCGCGGCCGGCGCCGAACTTCTCTTCGGCGATATGGCGCAGCTGCCTGACCTCATCGCCGCGCGGGTCGCCCGAGCGAACGCCCAAGGCGCGGACTAAGCCATGGCGCGCAAGTCGGATCAGGACGGATTGCGGCTGGACGAGGCCGCTCGCGCTGGATGGCTCTATTACGTCGCCGGCAACACCCAGGACGAGATCGCGCGCAAGCTCGGCATTTCGCGCCAGGCGGCGCAGCGGCTGGTTTCGCTGGCGATCAGCGAGCGGCTCATCAAGGTCAGGCTCGATCATCCGATCGCTCGCTGCATGGAGCTCGCCGCGGCGCTCAAGCTGCGTTATGACCTCCGGTTCTGCGAGGTCGCGCCGACCGATCTGGCCTCGACGTCTTCGACGCTCGGCATCGCTCAAGTCGCGGCGGCGGAATTCGAACGTTGGCTGCGCCGCTCGGAGCCAGCGATCATCGGCATCGGCACCGGCCGCACGATGCGCGCCGTCGCCGATCAATTGCCGGCGATGGAATGCTCGCAGCACAAGCTGGTCGCGCTGGTTGGCACCACCAAGACCGACGGTTCGGCTTCGTTCTACGACGTCATCATTCGCGTCTCCGACAGCGTGCGCGCCCCGCACTACCCGATGCCGCTGCCGGTCATCGCTCGCTCGGTGGAGGAGCGCGAACTTCTGACGAGCCTCGCCTCGGTGAAGAGCCTTTTTGATTTGGTCGAACGGACTGACGTCTGTTTCGTTGGCGTCGGCGCGGTCGGCGACTCGGCCGCCCTCGTGCAGGACGGCATCATCACACGACAGGAAGCCGAGGCTTTGCGCCAACTTGGCGCGGTCGGCGAGATCACCGGCTGGGCATTCGATTCAGCGGGAAAAGTGCTAGCGGAAGGGACGAACCAGCGGGTAGCGTCAGCGCCGTTGCGGCGCGCCGACAACCGACTCGTGATCGGCGTCGCGATGGGGCCGTCGAGGCGGGCGCCGGTGCGCGGCGCGCTCGCCGGCCGGCTCATTTCCGGCTTGGTCACCGACGAGTCGACCGCGGAGCATCTGCTACAGCGATGAATCGGAGGCAAAAGGGCCCAAAATGACCGATTTTCGATCGAGATGCGGGTTTTTGCGCAGTTTGGCGAAAATCCGCATTGACTCGCGCCCTAACTTATGGCGAATATTCGCCCGCTAGCTTGGCAAATGCCCAAATGGGCATGCCGCACGGAGGAAACGCTATGAAGGTTCTTATGAAGGGCCTGCTCGGGGCGGTTGCGCTCGCGGGCTTCTCACTCCCAGCCTTTGCCGAAACGACACTGACCATCGCCACCGTCAACAACGGCGACATGGTCCGCATGCAAGGGCTGACGGAAGATTTTACCAAGGCCAATCCCGACATCAAGCTCAATTGGGTCACGCTTGAAGAAAACGTTCTGCGCCAGAAGGTGACGACCGACATCGCCACCAAGGGTGGCCAGTTCGACGTGTTGACCATCGGCACCTACGAGGTCCCGATCTGGGCGAAAAAGAAGTGGCTCGTCTCCCTCGACAAGCTCGGCGCCGACTACAACGTCGACGATCTGCTTCCCGCCATCCGCTCTGGCCTCTCGGCCGACGGCAAGCTTTACGCCGCGCCGTTCTACGGCGAAAGCTCCTTTGTCATGTACCGGACGGACCTGATGGAGAAGGCCGGCCTCAAGATGCCGGAGAAGCCGACCTGGGACTTCATTAGGCAAGCCGCTGATAAGATGACCGACAAGGCTGGCGGCGTCTACGGTGTCTGTCTGCGCGGGAAGCCGGGCTGGGGCGAGAACATGGCTTTCCTGACCGCCATGTCCAATTCTTTCGGCGCGCGATGGTTCGACGAGAAATGGGAGCCTCAGTTCAACACACCTGAGTGGAAGAAGACGATAGACTTCTACGTCGCGCTGCTAAAGGCGGACGGACCGCCCGGCGCGTCGTCGAACGGTTTCAATGAGAACCTTGCTCTGTTCAACGACGGCAAGTGCGGCATGTGGATAGACGCCACGGTTGCGGCTGGTTTCGTGACCGATCCAAAGCAGTCGAAGGTTTCCGACAAGGTCGGCTTCGCGCTCGCGCCCAACGACGGGCTCGGCAAGAACGCCAACTGGTTGTGGGCATGGTCGCTCGCGGTGCCAGCCGGAACCAGCAAGGCGGACGCGGCTGAGAAGTTCGTTTCATGGGCGACCAGCAAGCACTACACCGATCTCGTCGCCGCGAAAGAAGGTTGGGCTCGCGTTCCGCCGGGAACCCGCACCTCGCTCTACAAAAACGCAGACTATACGAAGGCGGCTCCGTGGGCCGAGATGACGCTCGAGTTCGATCAACTCGGCCGATCCCCACCATCCGACGGTGAAGCCGGTTCCTTATACAGGCGTGCAGTTCGTCGCGATCCCCGAATTCCAGGGAATGGCGACAGACACGGGCCAAGACTTCTCGGCTGCTCTCGCGGGAACGATGACCGTCGATCAGGCGCTCGCGAAGGCGCAAGCCAGCTCGACCATCGTGATGAAGAAGGCCGGTTACATCAAGTAAGCTAGGCCGCTTCCCCGCCTCCTTGCGTATTTCGCAGAGGCGGCAGGATGGGGTGTCCTCCCGCCCCGCCCCCTTCTCGTTCGCGAGAAGGGGGAAGGGCAGAAGCTTAGGAATCGAGAAGAACGCGTCGGATCGACGGCGACTAGCGCGCAAAACGGGAGGAGAGGGCCACAACGATGGCGACGCAACAAACGGCGACCGCGGGTCGCGCTCTCGTCTCACCATCGGTCATCCTGCTATTCATCTGGATGATCGTGCCGCTGGCGATGACGCTCTATTTTTCGACGCTGCGTTACAGCCTGCTCGACTCCGACAACACCAGCTTTGTCGGGCTCCAGAATTATACGTCATTCCTCACCGACCCGGACTTTCTGACTGCGCTCTTTAATACGCTGATCCTTGTCGTCTCGGTGTTGGTCATTAGCGTTGTCGGGGGCCTCCTGGTCGCTTTGCTGATGGACCAGCCGGTATTCGGGCTGAATGTGCTCCGGGTGATGGTCATCGCTCCGTTCTTCGTCATGTCGACGGTTAGCGCGCTCGTGTGGAAGAATCTGTTGATGAACCCCGATTCCGGGCTGTTCGCCTGGATCGCCCGATCATTGGGGTTCGAACCCATCGTCTGGTTCACCAACTGGCCGATGCTGTCGATCATCATCGTCGTTTCTTGGGAATGGCTGCCGTTCGCCGCCCTTATCCTTTTGACCGCGCTGCAGTCGCTTGATGAGGAGCAGAAGGAGGCTGCCTCGCTCGACGGCGCGGGCGCGTTCTCTTATTTCTTCTACATCGTCCTGCCGCATATCGCGCGCGCGATCACTGTCGTCATCCTGATCGAGACGATTTTCCTTCTCAGCGTATTCGCGGAAATCTACGTCACGACCTCCGGCGGCCCAGGCGTCGCCACGACGAACATCCCCTTCCTTGTCTACAAGCAGGCGCTGCTCAACTTCGATGTCGGCAGCGCTTCCGCGGGCGGCATTGTCGCCGTCATTCTCGCCAACATCGTCGCGATCTTTCTGATGCGCATCATCGGCAAGAACCTGGAGGGCTGAACGATGGCCATCAAGAAAACCATGGGCCAGCGCGTCGGGGTCACGATTCTCGCCTGGGTCGTCGCCTTCCTGATCTTCTTCCCGATCCTTTGGACCGTCCTGACCAGCTTCAAGAGCGAGTTGGACGCCATCGCCATGCCGCCGAAATTCCTGTTCTTCAACTGGACGCTGGAAAACTATGTCGAGATCCTGCAGCGCTCGAACTATCTGAAGTTCGCCTTCAATTCGGTCGTGCTCTCGATCGGCGCGAACCTGGTTGGTCTCCTGATCGCGGTTCCTGCCGCCTGGTCGATGGCGTTCGCGCCGGGCAAGCGCACCAAAGATCTCTTGATGTGGATGCTGTCGACCAAGATGATGCCGGCCGTCGGCGTGCTGGTGCCGATCTACCTCCTCTTCAAGAATTTGGGTCTGCTCGATAGCCTGTTCGGGATCGGCCTCGTGCTGATGCTGCTCAACCTGCCGCTGCTGGTCTGGATGCTCTACACCTACTTCAAGGAGATCCCGAACGACATCCTTGAGGCGGCGCGCATGGACGGGGCTTCGCTTATCAACGAGATCGTCTATGTGCTGACGCCGATGGCGGTGCCGGGCATCGCCTCGACCATGCTGCTCGCGATCATCCTGTCGTGGAACGAGGCGTTCTGGACCCTCAATCTGACGACGTCGAACGCCGCGCCGCTGACCGCCTTCATCGCCTCCTACTCGGCGCCGGAAGGCTTCTTCTGGGCCAAGCTTTCAGCCGCCTCGACGCTCGCCATCGCGCCGATCCTCATCCTCGGCTGGTTCTCGCAGAAACAGCTGGTCCGAGGCTTGACCTTCGGCGCCGTCAAATGATCCCGCAATAAGGAATTGCCGCCATGGGAAGCATTCAACTCAAGGACGTGCGCAAGGCGTTCGGCGCCGTCAGCATCATCAACGGCGTCAACCTCAACATCGAAAACGGCGAGTTCGCTGTGTTCGTTGGTCCCTCCGGCTGCGGCAAGTCGACGCTTCTGCGCCTAATCGCCGGTCTCGAGGACGTAACCTCCGGTCAGGTGCTCATCGACGCCAAGGACATGACCAATGTCGGTCCCGCGCAGCGCGGGCTCGCCATGGTGTTCCAGTCCTACGCGCTCTATCCGCATATGAGCGTGCGCGGGAACATCGCCTTCGCGCTCAAGATGGCCGGACAGAAGCGCCGAGGTCATCGAGCAGAAGGTGCGCAAGGCCGCGACCACCCTGAACCTCACCGATTACCTCGATCGCAAGCCGCGCCAGCTTTCCGGCGGCCAGCGCCAGCGCGTCGCCATCGGGCGCGCCATCGTGCGCGAGCCGAAGGCGTTCCTGTTCGACGAGCCGCTGTCCAATCTCGATGCGGCGCTGCGCGTGCAGATGCGAGTTGAGATCGGCGAGCTTCACGAGGCGCTCAAGACAACGATGATCTATGTCACTCACGATCAGGTCGAGGCGATGACCATGGCCGATAAGATCGTGGTGCTCGACCGCGGCTCGGTCGCGCAGGTCGGCTCTCCGCTCGACCTCTACAACAGGCCCAACGGACTGTTCGTCGCCGGCTTCATCGGCTCGCCGACCATGAACCTGATCAAGGGCGCGGCCGCCGCCAAGCGCGGCGCTGAGACGATCGGCATCCGGCCCGAACATGCCGACGTATCGACGAGCGCTGGCGAGTGGCCGGCGAAGGTGCGCCTCGCCGAGCACCTTGGCTCCGACACCTTCGTCCATGCCGAGGCCGACGGCATTGGGCCGATGACTTTGCGTTTGGAGGGCGAGGCGGCGCTTAAGCCGGGCCAGACCATTTTCGTCACACCGCGCGAAGCCCACCTGCATCGATTCGACAAGGACGGCAGAAGAATCAACTGACGACGGGCGAGCGACGAACGCGTCGGTTTTCGGTTTGACTTGATGAGTGGATTCGAATCATGAGCGTCAAACTTTCGGCGGCGACGCTTGCGCGCTTGCCGGCAGGCGTTGCGGGTCCGAAATACCAACGCTCCGATCTTCGCGCCGGCATCGTTCATATTGGCGTCGGTAATTTCCACCGGGCGCATCAGGCGGTCTATCTCGACGATCTGTTCAACGCCGGCCGCGATCATGACTGGGCGATTATCGGAGCCGGTGTTCGTGATCCCGATGTCACGATTCGCGAGAAGCTCAAAGAACAGGACTGGCTGACAAGCGTAGTCGAGCAAGAAGCGGATACGACCAAGGTCCGCGTCACCGGCTCTATGATCGATTTCGTTCGGCCCTATGACATCCCGGCGTTTCTTGATGCGATCTCCGAGCCTAGCATTCGCATTGTCTCGCTCACCGTCACCGAGGGTGGATACTACATCTCGCCGGCGACGCAGCATTTCGATCCGGCCCATCCAGATATCGTTTACGATTCTCAGCACCCGGAGGCGCCGAAGACGGCTTTCGGATTGATCGCCGCTGGACTGAAACGCCGCCGCGCCGCGGGGATCACGCCATTCACTGTGATGTCCTGCGACAACATTCCCGGCAACGGTCACGTCACCGAGAACGCCGTCGCCGGTCTCGCGGAGCTTGCCGATCCCGAATTTGCGCGCTGGATTCGCGCCAACGTCGCCTTTCCCAATTCCATGGTCGACCGTATCACGCCCGCGACGACCGATCGGGAACGCGCCATTCTGCGCGACAAATGCGGCCTTGAGGACAATTGGCCTGTCTTTTGTGAAGAGTTCCGGCAATGGGTGGTGGAGGACAAGTTCCCAGCTGGGCGGCCGGCTCTGGAAACGGTCGGGGTCACCTTCACCTCCGACGTGTCGCCTTACGAGTTGATGAAGATCCGTATCCTCAATGGCGGTCACGCCGCGATTGCTTATCCGGCAGGACTGCTTGACATCCATTTCGTTCACGAAGCGATGGCCGATGAACAGATTCGGGCCTTCCTCGAAAAGCTGACCAAAAGCGAAGTCCAGCCGGTTGTTCCGCCGCCACCCAACACGAGTCTCGACAGCTATCGCGAATTGATTGCGCGCCGCTTCGCCAATCCGAAGATCGGCGACACCATTCAGCGACTCTGCTTCGACGGTTCGAACCGCCAGCCGAAATTCATTCTCCCCGCTGTCGCCGATCGTCTGAAGGCGGGTGCTTCCTTCCGGGGTCTGGCGCTCGTGTCAGCTCTCTGGTGCCGCTATTGCTACGGTGAAACGGAGAGCGGCAAGCCGATTGCGCCGAACGACCCAAGTTGGAAGGAGTTGCAAGAGGCAGCGAAGGCGGCCCGCACCGACCCAGCAGCATTCCTCCAATTGCGCCACATCTTCGGCGATCTGTCAGGCAATTCGAACTACGTCCGCGCGTTCTCGGCTGTGCTCTCGGCGCTGTGGTCGCGTGGAGTGCGTTCGAACTCTGTCCGACTATCTGTCGGACAAATCTTGAGCGGAAGACAGGCGACCGGAACGCAGTCCGCGGGGACGCCAGGGACAACACGACGGTGAAACTCAAGGATAAAGTCGCGCTCGTCACCGGCGGCGCGCGGGGTATCGGTGCGGCGATCGCAGAACGCTATGTCGCGGAAGGCGCGCGAGTCGCGATCGCCGACATTTCCTTAGGTCATGCCGAGGAGACCGCTGGTCGCCAGGGCGACAAGGCGTTCGCCGTCGCTCTCGACGTCACGAAGGCAGCCTCCATCGAGGAGGCAATTGAGAACGTGGTTCAGCGATGGGGCGGCGTCGACATTCTCGTCAACAACGCCGGCATTTTCGACATGGCGCCGATCGTCGAAGTCACCGAAGCCGGCTACGAGAAGGTTTTCGCCGTCAACGTCAAGGGCCTGTTCTTCACCCTTCAGGCTGTCGCCAAGCGCATGATTGCGCGGGGCCAGGGCGGGAAGATCATCAACATTGCCTCACAGGCCGGCCGTCGCGGCGAAGCGCTGGTGTCGATCTACTGCGCCTCCAAGGCCGCCGTCATCAGCCTCACCCAGTCGGCGGGGCTCGACCTCATCAAACATCGCATCAACGTCAATGGCATAGCGCCCGGCGTCGTCGACACGCCAATGTGGGCGGAGGTCGACGCCCTGTTCGCCAAATATGAGCATCGTCCGATCGGCGAGAAGAAACGGCTGGTTGGCGAGGCGGTCCCATTCGGCCGAATGGGGTTGCCCAACGACCACGTCGGCGCCGCGGTGTTCCTTGCCTCGTCGGACAGCGATTTTGTCGTCGCGCAGACGCTCAACGTCGACGGCGGCAACTGGATGAGCTGACAACGCCGTGGAGGCTTCGGGCCCATGTATCTGGATCGCTTCAAACTCGGAGGCCGCGTCGCGCTCGTCACCGGCGGGGCGCAGGGGATTGGCCTCGCCTGCGTGGAAGCGCTGTCGGAGGCCGGAGCGTATGTCTATATCGCCGACCGCAATCTGAAGATCGCGCAGGAAGCGCGAGCGGCGATGAAGGCCAAGGGCTACGTCGGCGACGTTATCGAGATGGAGGTGACGGATTCGAAGCAGGTCGACGCGGCCGCGGCCCGAATGATGGCGGAAAAAGGCCGCGTTGACATCCTAGTCTGCAACGCCGGCATCGCAAGATCCCAAACGCCGGCGGAAGACGTGACCGACGAGCACTGGCTGAACGTCATCGACGTCAATCTTAACGGCCTCTTCTGGTGCTGTCGCGGGTTCGGCAAGACAATGCTCGCGGCGGGACGCGGCTCGATCATCAACATTGGCTCGATGTCCGGATTCATCGTCAACAAGCCGCAGCAGCAGGCCTGTTACAACGCTTCAAAAGCGGCTGTGCATCATCTGACCAAATCGCTCGCGGCCGAATGGGGAGCCCGCGGCGTGCGGGTCAACGCTGTCGCGCCGACTTATATCAACACACCGCTGACCGCCCACGCTAGGACGAATGAGGCGATGATGGGCGCCTGGGTCGACGGCACGCCGATGGCGCGCATAGGCGAACCGGATGAGATCGCCGCCGTCGTCCTTTTTCTCGCCTCCGACGCCTCGAGCCTGATGACCGGGTCGATCGTGCTGGCTGACGGCGGCTATACGTGCTGGTAAAGCCTAAGTGGCGTCAGCAAGCGAGAGAGGGGCGGGATGGATCTCGGACTCAAGGGGAAGGTCGCGGTTATCACAGGAGGCAGCGTCGGTATTGGTCTAGCGATCGCCGAAGGCCTGGCGATCGAAGGCGTCGATATCGTCATAGCGGCGCGCGGCGTGGAGCGGGTGCGCAGCGAGGCGAGTCGCATCGCCAAATCCTTTGGGGTCCGGGCCGAAGGGTTGGCCTGCGACGTCGCCAAGCGCGAGGGCACGGACGACCTGATCGCTGACGTCAAGCGGTTATTCGGGGGCGTCGACATTCTCATCAACAACGCCGGCACCGGCAGCAACGAGACGGTGATGCAGGCGCCCGACGAAAAATGGCAGGCCTACTGGGATCTGCATGTGATGGCGGCGGTGAGGCTGGCGCGTGGCCTCGCGCCGTTGATGAAGGAGCGGGGCGGCGGCGTTATTCTGCACAACGCCTCGATCTGCGCCGCCCAGCCCCTTTGGTATGAGCCGATCTACAATGTGACCAAGGCCGCATTGATGATGTTCTCAAAGACACTTTCCACCGAGCTTATCGGCGATAACATTCGCGTCGATTGCATCAATCCCGGCCTCATCCTGACGCCGGACTGGATCAAGACCGCAAAGCAACTCACCGCCGGCAAGGGCGGCGACTGGCAGGCCTATCTCGACAGCGTCGCGCGTGAACACGCGCCCATCAAGCGATTCGCGACGCCCCAGGAACTGGCGAACTTCTTCGTCTTCCTCTGCTCGGAGCGCGCAAGTTACTCCGTCGGATCAACCTATTACGTCGACGGCGGAATGTTGAAGTCGGTTTGAGCCGCTATCGCCACGCCGCCGGCGAGCGCGATTCAGTGTTGCGTTTGCGCCAATTCATTGGGTTGCGGCTCGGTTCGAGGCGTTTCCGCGAGGCAGATATGGTTGGTGACGCCGACCACGCCGGGGACGCTTTTCGCGTCGGATTCGGCGCAGCTTCTTTGATAGGGCAGGTCAACCAGTCCTGAAACCGTCACCCAGCCGTTCTCGACATCGACGTTTAGCCGGTCCCGCGGAATCGCCAGATCCCAATGGAGCGCGTTCAAAACGCGCACGCGCATGTCTTCGCTCTGCAACCGCATCTCGACCTCCCCGAGCCAAGGCATTTGAAGTTCTGGCCTCGAGACTGTCGACGACTCGTTCGCGAATCGTCCGCTCGATCCTTGGCGCTGAGTGAACTATAGGGAATCAGTAGAGCGAAATTTTGACGGGGTACCCGACAGAAGAGCGCCAATGCGCCTAGTCAGATCTGCGGCCGCGGTTCGGACTCGGCCTGCAAGAACACCCCGTCGTCGACATCCATGGCGTTGCCACGCCAGACGACATTGCGGCCGGACCAGCCGCATCCCCACAGAAATGGCAGCAAGACGTCGCGCGCGAGCCAGGCCGCGGGACTGCGCCAAGACAGTGGCCACCCTGCAGCGAAGGCAAGAATGGCCTCGGCTCCGTAACAAAACGAAGCCGCCAGCATACCGCCGACGATCGGGTTGATGCCGAATTCCGGAGCGGCGACCGCGGCGGCGATGAAGGTAAGAAGGCTCGTCGTCAAGATTTCGGGAGCGAAAAAGAACGGAAAGGTCGCGCGCCTAAGCCGCGCCCAACGAAGCTGCCTCGACCACACATCGCGCAGACGCCGCCGGCCGAGCGGCTGTTGGAACGGTCGGTCGACCAGATGGGCGTTGAACCCTTGCGCCCGGATAAGCTTCGTCGCCGCCGCGTCTTCCGCGATCTCCGCCCCCAAAGCTTCAATGCTTCCGCCGGCTTCCAGAATCTCTCTACGCCACAGCATCGTCTTGCCCTGGGCGAACCCGTAACCGCAGGATTCGCCCGCATACTGCCAGCGCGCTTGATAGGTGTTGAGAAAAGCGCACTCGATCTCGGCGCCGAAGGATCCTGGCTGTGAGCCGATAGGGGGGGCGCAGACGATGCCGGTGTTGGATTCCCACCGCGCGAGCAGGCGCTGAATGTAGTCGGCCGGCATCAACACGTTGGAATCGGCCATGATCACCCAGTCGTGCCGCGCCGCCTTCCACCCCTTGACCACATTGTTGAGTTTGGGATTGGCGCTGATCCGGTCATCGCCGACCAACAGGCGCGCTGGGCGCCCGGGATTGGCCGCGATCGCGTTTCGCACCAGAGGCGTGATCGGGTCATCGCCGCTGGCGAGGCAGAAGATGATCTCATAGCGGGGGTAGTCGAGCGTAAAAATGGACCGCAGCGTTTCCCGCGAAAACGTCTCGACGCCGCACAAAGGCTGCACAATTGTAACGCTCGGAGCATCCTTCGGCGGCGGCAGCGGGCCGCCTGGCCGTCTCCTGCACCGCATTGTGGCGAGCACCACGCTCAGCCCGTGCATCCCCGCGCTGGTAGCGCAAATCCCCGCCGCCAGGGCGCCTATAGTCATGGGGCCAGACTATCCGAATCACAGGGCCTTGTCACACCATATTGCCGCGCCCGCACGACGCTTCTATGAAGGCGAATGGTCCCTCTTCCAGTGGTCCGGTTCGCGCCTTCGCCGACCGGCCGCATCCACATCGGCAACGCCCGCACCGCGCTGCTGAACTGGCTCTTCGTCCGCCGCCGCGGCGGGACGTTCATCCTGCGCTTCGACGACACGGATCTTGAGCGTTCGAGAACGGAATACGCCGACGCGATCGAGGCGGATCTGGAATGGCTTGGAATACGGCCGGACCTGGTGCGCCGCCAGTCGGAGCGGATGGCGGCCTACGACGAGGCCGCAGCAAGGCTCAAGGGTCTGGGCCGACTTTACCCGGCCTATGAGACCGCCGAGGAACTCGACCGGCGCCGCAAGCGGCAACAGGCGCTCGGCCGACCGCCGATCTACGATCGGGCCGCCTTGCGCCTGTCGGATGACGAGCGGGCTGCGCTGGAAGGCTCAGGCCGAAAGCCGCATTGGCGTTTTCGGCTCGAACCAACGACCGTGCGCTGGGACGATATTGTGCGCGGCGAAAGCCACATCGATTGCGCCTCGCTCTCCGATCCGGTTCTCCGCCGCGAGGATGGAACCTATCTCTATACGTTGCCCTCGGTGGTCGATGACATCGATTTCGGTGTGACGCACGTCATTCGCGGTGAGGATCATGTCACCAATACCGCCGTGCAGATCCAGATCTTCGAGGCTCTCGCAGGCGCAGCGCCGAGTTTTGGCCACCACAACCTCCTGACCGACGCCGGCGGCGGGGGACTGTCCAAGCGCTCTGGCGCGCTGTCGATTGGCGCGTTGCGCACGAAAGGCATCGAGTCGCTCGCAGTCGCGGCGCTCGCGGTGCTGGTTGGTTCGGCCGAAGCAGTGCGCCCGGTGGCCTCGCTCGACGAACTGGCGAGCCTGATCGACCTTTCGCAGCTCTCACGCGCCGCGGCCCGGTTTGACGAAGCCGAGCTCGAGGCGCTATCCGCGCGGACGCTGCATCAATCGCCATATGCGGCGGTCGCCAATCGGCTGGCGACGCTTGGTGTCGTCGGGCCCGACGCGGAAACCCTGTGGTTGGCGGTGCGGGGCAATCTTTCACGTCTCGAAGACGCCTCGATCTGGCGTCAGGTCACGGACGGCGACGTCACGCCGATCGTCGAGGACGCCGATTATCTGAACCAAGCCGCCTCGTGCGCGCCTGATGACCCGTGGGACCAGTCGACGTGGGGCGCCTGGACGACGCGGCTCAAGGAAGCCACTGGTCGCAAGGGTCGAGCGCTGTTTCACCCCTTGCGTCTGGCCTTGACCGGGCAGGAGGCCGGCCCGGAACTCGCTCTTCTCCTGCCCCTGATTGGCCGCTCTAAAGCGTTGGCCCGACTATCCGCACCGAGTGCTTGACGCCGTCGGCCCCGGTCACTTCGACCGTGCGCCCCTGCTTCACGCTGAAGCTTTTGGCGCTCTCGACACCATCGCCGGCAATGCCGGACCCTTCGCGGCTGACTGTTGCGGCCGCGGCGCTGAGCTTGGTGTCGGCGCCGTTGGCGTCAAGGACCGGCGCGGTCGCCGTGTCGAGGGAAGGCGCCCCTGAGCTCGCGCCTGCGCCGGGAACAGGCCCAAGAACTGGCGGGGCGCCGGGCCCAGCGAGCAGCGACGCATTCGGCACGATTGGCTTGCCCTTCGAATCTATGGCCAGCTTGGCCTTAGGATCGATGATCGGCCGGGCCATCTCCGCCGACTTCTCCGGCGTCACCAGAATGTCGTGTTTCTCGTGGCCATACCGCGCTTCCGCGTCGGCGAGCGCTTCAGCCCACGTTTGCCCCTTGCGCCGGCAAGAGCAGCTCGGATCGTAAGCCTTCTCGAATTTGCCCGCGTTGGGCAAATTTGCGTAAGGCTCGCCCGTTGGCGAAGCAGCCTCTTCGATCGTACCGCCGAACGGGAATGAGTAGAGGGCCATATCGGCATTGGGGCACAAGGCCCTGCAGACGTCCTCGAGGCTATCCGCCCGACTTCCCGCCCCGGAATAGGAAACGGGGAAGAAGCTGCCGTCGCAGGTCCGCACGCATACCGCGTACGAACCGGAGTGCGCCTGGACGGCCCCTTTCTCGCCTGACGGCGCCTGCTTCGGTTGATCGCCGTGATCTTCGAACCGGGCGTCCGTCTGCGGCTCCTGGTCTTGGGGAGCGCCAAGCCTTGCTATGCCGCCAAACAGAGCTTCGAAGACATTGCCAGGTCCTGACGGCTGCGGATGGCCGCATTCGGCATTATAGCGGGCGACGAGATCGCCTGCCCCCCCGCCTGCGCGCGCCTGCAGATCCGAGAGATTGGCTTCCATGCGCGAGATTTGGGCGGTGACTTCGCCGCATTGCGGCGGCGGCTCCGAGCCGAAAAACAGGAACTTGCGGTTGCCGCAGCCGAGCGAACTGGCGTACGCCCTGGTGCGGCCAAGCTCGGCGCGCTGGCGTTCAACCGCGGCCTGCGAGCCGCTCGACCCGCGCCGGGCGGCGATGGCCTGCTGCAGACGCGCGCATTCGGCGTTCTGCGCCAGCGCGATGTCGGCGCTGAAAGCGACGATTGAAGCCACGAGCGCGGCCAAGGCGCCGACCGACGCCAGAAATCCGCCCTGTCCAAAAGCGCTTCGCATGCGTGTCTTCGCCGCCGTCATCTCGTCAATCGTCCTCGCCCATCGAGATCCGTCGCCGCCGTCGATATCGAGCGGGCGTGGTTAGAAACCGGCATCGCGGCGTGAACAAGGCATGCGCCCGCAAAGTTGCGCCGGGCGCTTCTACGTGAATTCGACGCATGATGCCAGAGGCCGAAAGCCCCTCTCGCCGCATGTGGCCTCAGCGGGCCGGATCGGGCATAATAAGGCGATGGCAGACGCGGACGCGCGCCCCACCAATGCGCCCGAAATCACCGTCAGCGAACTGGCGAACGCGCTCAAGCGCGCGATCGAAGACCGGTTCGGCTATGTGCGCGTCAGGGGCGAGATTTCCGGCTATCGCGGCCGCCAGTCGTCGGGCCACGCCTATTTTTCCCTGAAGGACGCCAACGCGCGGCTCGACGCGGTCGTTTGGCGCACCACGCTCGAGCGCATGCGGCTCAAGCCCGAGGAAGGACTCGAGGTCATCGCGACCGGGCGACTGACCACCTTCCCGGGCAAGTCGACGTACCAGATCGTGATCGACACCCTCGAGCTCGCTGGAGTGGGCGCGCTGATGGCGCTCCTCGAGGCGCGGCGCCGGAAGCTTGCCGAGGAGGGGCTGTTCGATGTCGCGCGCAAGCGCCGCGCGCCGTTCCTGCCGAGGGTGGTGGGCGTGGTGACGTCGCCGACCGGCTCCGTCATTCGCGACATTCTGCATCGCCTCGCCGACCGTTTCCCCGTTCGCGTGATCGTCTGGCCGGTGCGGGTACAAGGCGAGACGTCCGCGGCCGAGGTCGCCGCGGCGATCGACGGGTTCAACGCGATGCCCCTTGACGGAAGAGCGCCGCGACCTGATGTGCTCATCGTCGCGCGCGGCGGCGGGTCGCTCGAAGATCTGATGAGCTTCAACGATGAGACGGTGGTGCGCGCGGCCGCCCGCAGCGCGATTCCGCTCATCGCTGCTGTCGGCCACGAGACCGACTGGACCCTCATCGATCACGCGGCGGACGTGCGCGCCCCGACACCGACTGCGGCGGCCGAATTCGCGGTGCCTGTCCGCAATGAGCTCCTCGCTTCGGTTGCCGACCTGGAGGCGCGCCGACGCGGCGCGATCCTGCGCTTCTCCCACCGCCTCCGTTCCGATCTGCGCTCGCTGGCGCGTGCGTTGCCGGGGGGCGAGGCGATCATCGCCGGCCCTCGCCAGCGCCTTGACCGCGCGTCGGAAATGCTGGCTCAGCGGATGCGCGGGACGATCGACCAGCGCGCACTTGAGACAGCAGGTTTGGCCCGGAGTCTCGCGCGTCATTCCCCACGCGCCCATCTCGCGGGCTTGCGCGAGCGGCTGAAGGGCTTGAGCGGGCGTTTGGCGCGAGCCCGGCCACTCCTGATCGAAAGGCCGCGCCGCTCAGCGGAGGCCGTCGGCCGGACATTCGTCCGCGAGGCCGCGCTTCTGGCGCGCCGCCGGGGCGAGCAGTCGGCGGCGCTTACGCGCCTCGCCGCGCGCATGACGCGCGCCTATGACGAACGCCTGCAGGCTCGACGGGCCCAGCTCTGTTCCGCCGGTCAATTGCTCGGCGCGATGTCTTATCGCGGCGTACTGTCGCGCGGCTTCGCGCTCGTGCGGGACGAGACGCAAAAGCCTCTGTGGCGCGCGGACGAGGTGAGGCAGGCGCAGCGGCTGGAGATCGAGTTCGCCGACGGAAAGGTCGCGGCGATCGCAGGGGGACGGGTCGGTCCCGCGATGACGCCGCCGGCGCTGCTTCCCCGCCGGCGCGCAAGATCGGACAAGGAGCCGGAGGGGCAGGGATCCTTGTTCTGACCGGCGCGCGCGCTCGTGCGCTTGCTTTGGATCGCGTCGATCGGCTTTGTCGCGCGCCCCCGGCGCGTTGCGTCCGAACGGCTCGATTTGGATTCTCTTGGCGCGTCGCCTTTCCGCTGCGAAAACCCCCGATTATGAGTGTTGGATTTCCTTGGATTTCCTTGGATTTTCTCGTCAGAAACGAGACTTATCAACGGGTTACGCGGAAAAATCGACGAAAATATTTTTCGCTCGCCTGTCCCCCTGAATTGAGCAGGTTTGGGATCAGGAGACTCGCGATCGGGGTCTGTGGAACTGTCGCCTTGTTCATGTGGCAAGCTTAGCCGGGGTTCTGATTTTCTGCAATAAATTGTCGCGGCGCCGCTCTTTGCTCCGCCCAAATCCGCCAGCCGCCTGGGTTCAAATCGGGCGCCGTCTCATGCCCGCTGGGGCCACGCCGCGCCATACCGGCAGTTCATGGCGACAACTTCAGACCGCTGCCTCGTAGGCTTCATACGATCAATAGGCGACGGCAAACAATCGACGGCCGCCCGGAACAAAGGCGAGAAACGTAGCGTTTTCGCGCCATGATCCAACTGATCGGGAGGATCCAACCCAGAGGAGTTTCCGATGAAATGTTTTCTCATTGCCGCGCTTTCGGCTACGGCGCTATCGGCGGTCGCGATGGCAACCCCTGTGGCCGCCCAAGCGACGGCGCCGGGCTCCCCGAAAGGCAGTGCTCCGGTATCGGTGGAGGGCTACGGCCCGTCGTCGGCGATCGTCTGCGATCAGGCCGGCACGACCTGCTGGCATTCGGTTGAGCGGTACGACTATCCGCCAAATGCGAACGTTGTGGTCCATCCGTACGACTGGCGAGCCGACAACGGCGCGAACTACGCGTGGAGAGAGCACCCCGGCCGCGGATATTGGCAGGGTGATCAGTGGCAGCAATTCTGAGCCTGTAAGCTAGCAGACGATAAGGCGGTCCCAGTGGCCGCCTTATCGCTATGAGCCAGAACACATAGGCGCGCGCTGAACCTGTCCCGCGCCTGAACGCCAGTGAGCCGCGATCGCTGGCGAAGCGCGCCGGCAATTCCCATTCGACATTGAAGGAGTCGCGATCATGGGTCTTTTTTCGAAGGACATCCAATCGATGGACGACCTGTTCGTTCATCAGTTGCAGGACATCTACTATGCCGAGAAGCGCATCGTCGGCGCGTTGCCCGACATGATCGCCAAGGCGACTTCGCCCGAGCTCAAGTCCGCGTTTGAAGCTCATCTCGGGCAGACTAAAAATCACGTGAAGCGCGTCGAGCAGGTGTTCCAGATGCACGGGGCGCAGCCGAAGCAGGTCGATTGCCCCGCCATCGATGGCATCCTCGAAGAGGCTGATGAAGTCGGGGGCGAGATCGAGGACAAGAAGGTTTTGGACGCAGCACTCATCGCCTCGGCCCAAGCGGTCGAGCACTATGAGATGACTCGCTACGGCACGCTCATCGCGTGGGCGAAAACCCTTGGCCGCTCGGATTGCGCCAAAGTCCTGCAGCAGAATCTCTCTGAAGAGAAAGCCGCGGACGAGAAGCTGACCACGCTTGCGGAAAACGAAGTCAATCGAGCGGCGGCGTAAGGTCCGGCCGAGTTCAAACACCGGCGATGAAAACGCATCGCCGGTGTTTTCCCGCGTATTGATGATGCTCCGCCATCGCCGCGCCAACCGAGGAGCTTCTATCGAGGAATACGTTCGGACGCATCACAGGCTGCGGCGGGCGAGCGTCGACGGAGTGCTTCAGGTCACGAAGGCAATCGCACTCCCAAAACCAAGCCGACGACACTGCGCCGGATAGCCCCCCGAGGAGGAAGCGATGCGGTCCACGGGGCAGGGCGCACAGAGTTCCCCCAGAGCGCGGAAGCCCTTGCGCAGACAGGCAGGGGTCGCCAGCCGCGCGAACGGCGCAAACCGGGGGTGCGTACAAAAGTGTCGTTTACAGAAAGAGCCCCGCGAGGGGTGTGCGGCCTGACGCGGGGCAAAACGAGCGGGTCTGTGGGGGGCAAGCCCGTTCGCTGAAATAACAACGCGGTAAGCGCCTTTTCGTTCCGTGAGGCTCGCATGGCTCATGTCCACCCCGAGCCTCCTCGATTTCGTGAAGCCCCGTTCAAGACTATAAGCTCGCTTCAATCTGGGAAGAGGGAGCAACCGATGGACGGACACGCTGGGCGCCTCGCGGGCAAGGTCGCGCTGATCACCGGCGCAGCGTCGGGGATCGGCCGGGCGACGGCGGCTCTCTTCCACGCCCACGGCGCCAAAGTCGCCGCAACGGACCGCAATGAAGCGGGTCTCAAGACGCTGGGAGCGGACGCCGATCTCATTCTCGGGCAGGACGTGACCGACGAGGCGCGCTGGCGCGCCATTGTCGACGAAGTTCTCGCCAGGCTCGGGCGCCTCGACATCCTCGTCAACAGCGCCGGGGTCGCGATCCTCGGCAATATCGAGACGACGACGCTCGCCGACTGGCGCAAGGTCAATGCGGTCAATGCCGAGGGCGTGTTTCTTGGCTGCCGGGAAGCGGTGCGGGCGATGAAAGCGAGCGGCGGCGGCTCGATCGTCAATCTCTCCTCGGTCGCCGGGATCATCGGTGACGGTTCCTCGCTGGCCTATTGCGCGAGCAAAGGGGCGGTCAGGCTCTTGACCAAATCGGCCGCGCTCCATTGCGCCCGCGCCGGCTACAAAATTCGCGTGAACTCGGTGCACCCCTCGTTCGCCGAAACGCCGATGGTGCTCGAGGGCATCGCGCGGGCGAAGGATCCGGAGCGGATCCGCGCGGGCCTCGAGCGCGCCGCGCCGATGGGGCGCATGGGCAAGGCGGACGAGGTCGCCAACACCATTTTGTTCCTCGCGAGCGACGAATCCTCGTTCACCACCGGGGCGGAATTCATGGTCGACGGGGGACTGACGGCGCAGTGACGGCTACGCCTTTAGGAACGCATCAAGCAGAGCGGGACGCGCCCCTCGTCGAGTCTTCTCCTTCGAACGCCGCAATGTTGGAGGCGGCGTCTACGCGCTGACGCCCCTGCGTAAGGGGCGCGGGCTCCGCCTGGGCCATGCGCCCCACACGGCGATGCCGAGCACGGCGAGCGCGGCCCCCGCCATTATCGCGGTCGGCGGATGAAACGGAGCCATGCCCCAGTGCGGCCAGATGATCTCGTTGGTGTTGAACGGCTCGTCGCTGTAGCGGCAGAGGTTCAGCGAGGCGCCGTCGGCCAGCATCTCAACCTCGATCTTGCTGGTCAACGCGTCGATCGATCTGTGATCGGCGCGAGGCTCGCGGTTGAGCTGCAAAAGAAGGGCGCGCCCGGCGGCGAGATAGGCATGGGCGCATTCGTTGAACGGACTGTTTTCGTCTGCGATGCTGCCGGGGACGATGCCCCACAGACAGGCAAAGGATTGGAGGTTCAAATAATCCTCCAGCCGCCAGGTCGTCATGTCGAACCCAAGCCTGGCGCCGGCCAGAGCCCTGATCGCGGGCAGATTGTCGCGGATCACCGCCATCTGGCCGTGCGTGAGACTCGGTATTGAGACGCCTGCCGGAGGCGGCCCGCTGCGGGTGGAGATCCGATGCGCTTTGCTTGGCGCCGCGCCGAGCATGCAGAGGACCGCAATGAGGGCGGCCAAGGCGCCCCTCACGTGAGGCCTTCCAGAGGCCCGAGCGCCACAAAATTCCAGCGGCCCGCATGACCGCTCAGTCTGGCGAGCGAGAGCGGCGCGACATCGATCCGTGCGAACGCTGATGAGCCAGCGCCGAGCGCACCTACAATCGCCGCGCGGACGACGGAAGCGTGCGTGACGGCCAGCGTCGCGCTTTCGCGCGCCCCCGCCTGCGTGAGCCACGCGCCAATGCGCTCGATCAGAGCTGCGACCGACTCGCCGCCGTGGGGGGCGGCCGCGGGATCGCCCAGCCAGGCCGCGAATTCGCCCGGTTCGCGCTCAGCGACAGCCTTCGAGGCAAGACCGCGCCAGCGCCCGTAGTCGCAGTCGCTCAGCGCCATTTCGACTTCCGCGTCGAATCCCAGCGCATGAGCCGTCTCGCGCGCCGCGCGCGCCGGCGAAGTCAGCACATGAACGTAGGGGCGCAGCCGTCCCCGCAAGGCTTCGAGGGCGGCGGCGGCGGAGGCTTCGAGCGAATCGTCGTCGGGAAACCGAGCCCCGCGCGTCGCCGCCGACGCGCCATGCGCCAGCAGGTCGAGGCGCGCGGTCATTGGGCGCGCTCGCGCCCTGCGGCTCAGTAGGCCTGCGCCAGGCGGCCGACCTTCGCGTTCGCAAAATCGCGCTGCACCCAGGCGCCAAAGCCGAGCCCAAGCACCGCCCACATGACCGCCTGGGCGCCGAGAGAAGCCATGCGGAACTGCCACAGCACCGCCGCCGGAAAGCCTTCAGGAACCTCGTCGAGCGGGGGCATGACAAGGGCGAAGATGACCACCGCGACAAGAAAGACGGCGGCGCCGACCAGCGTCGCGTTCCATGCGCCAAGCTGATCGACGAGACGATTGCGGACGTTCCAGGCCGCGATCATGGAGGCCAGCGACAGCAGGATCATGCCGAAATAGATCGCGGTGCGCAGGCCGATCGTGTCAGGATTGCCGATCGACGGTGGGTTGGCCGGATACTTCAGAATCGGCACGGCGTAGACGGCGAGGAAGCCGCTGAGCGCGATCAGCGCCGAGGTTGCGCGGGCGCTCCAGTTTCCCATGCGCCCGTAACAGATTGCGAAAGCAAGGGAGAACAGGCCGCCGAAGGCGACGCTGTAGGTGGTGACGCCGGTGAAGAGACCGATGCCGGCCTGCGTTGGCCGGCTGACAATCTCAGTCCCCGCTTCCGGCGGGGGCGGGGTTTCGCCCTTTGCCACCGCCGCGTCGTACGCGGTCTTGTTCCTCGCCTCGTCCATCGCCGATTCAAAGGCGATGGCGCGATCGACCGCGGGCTCGCCCACGACCTTCAACAAACCAAACGAAAGCAACGCGGCGACGAAGCCGACGATCATTCCCCGCCACAACAAAGAGCCTGTCGTCATTCGCGATCATCCTCGACGCAAGCCACCCCATCGGGCGCTGCGCGTTCGAGCCAAAGCGACCAACCGGCTAGGACTGCCGCTGTGGCTAACCCCTTGCCGGAGCCAAATTCCGCCGACGCCTTAGTGGCAGGGGAAGCCGAGCAGGTGGCGGCTGTCGTGCACGAATTCATGCACGTACATGCCCTTGATGATCGAAGTCGCGCCCTCCTCCGCGCCGACGAAATAGACGCCGAGCAAAAACAGGAGGCCTGCGAATATGACCCAGGGAAGCAATTCGCGAATTGGGATCGCAGCGGGGCGTGCGGCGGCGGGAGAAAATGTCTGAGCCGTCATGTCCAACTCCCTTGGGGATATCGCGTCCCGGTTTGACGTGCTTCGCCGCGGGAAGGGTCTGACTCTCGGCCAAGGGCCGATCACAGTGGCGCGACCGCGCCGGATTCGCACCGGCTTCCAGTCCCACGACGCGCTTGTTCACCATACGACCCTTGGCGGCGCTGTCAATTGAGCGGATGGTCGATCGCAAGAAAACGGCCATCCTTGTTTCGAGGGCGTGAGCGAACGACACATCTGCCTTGCCAAAGACCGCCGATCTCTGCACTCTCCGCCTCAACGAGACTCCATAAGGAGAATCTCGGCCCGTCATGGGGCTTCGGCTGACCATGAGCGAAGGCGAAAAGGGAGGAACGGAATGGGCGATTCAGGCGCGACATCGCGTGCGCGGGCGAAAGGACGGGACATCGCGCTTTACAGCCTCCTGCTAGCGCTGGGTGTTTCATCGATCGTTGTGTCGGCCCAGGCCGGCGAGGTCGCAAACGTCGACGACGCGCGCATCATCGAGAACGCCAAGATAGGCAAGGACTGGCCGAGCAACGGCCTCGACTATGGCGTCAACAGGTTCAGTCCGCTCGATCAGATCACGGCCGCGAATGTTGGGAAACTGGGCCTTGCCTGGTCCTACCCGCTGGACTCGATCCGCGGCGTCGAGGCGACTCCCATCGTTGTCGACGGGATCATGTATGTCACCGCGCCGTGGAGCATCGTTTACGCGATTAACGCCAAGACCGGCGAAAAGATCTGGACGTTCGATTCCCAATCGCCTCGCGACAAGGGGTACAAGCTGTGTTGCGATGTCGTCAATCGTGGCGTCGCGGTCTACAAAGGCAAGGTTTACGTCGGGACGCCCGACGCGCGCTTGATCGCCCTCGACGCGGCGACAGGCAAAGTGCTCTGGAGTGTTAACGCGAGTCCCGAGAATGCGCGTCCCTACACGATCACCGGGGCCCCGCTCGTGGCCAAAGGCAAGGTGTTCATCGGCGGCGGCGGCGCCGATCTCGGTGTTCGTGGCGTTGTCAGCGCGTTCGACGCCGAAACCGGCAAGCTGGCATGGCGGTGGTACACCGTGCCGGGCGATCCTTCGAAGCCGTTCGAGAACGAAGCGATGGCCAAGGCGGCGGCGACCTGGGACCCCAGTTTCCACTATTGGGAGAACGGCGGCGGCGGAACGGTTTGGAACACGTTGTCCGCGGACCCCAACCTGAACCTCCTCTATTTCGGCACCGGCAACGCCGGCCCTTGGGCGTCCTCGATCCGCAATCCGTCATCGATGAAAGACAATCTCTACACGTCTTCCGTGGTTGCGCTGGATCTCGACACCGGCAAATACGTTTGGCACTACCAGGAAACGCCCGCGGACGCCTGGGACTACGACGCCGACCAGGACCTGATCCTAACCGAGCTGACAATCGACGGGCAGAAACGCGACGTCCTTCTGCATGCGGCGAAGAACGGCTTTTTCTACGTTCTCGATCGCAAGACCGGCCAGTTCATTTCGGCCAAGAATTTCGTCGATGTGAACTGGGCGACCGGCTACACCGCCGACGGCAAGCCCAACGAAATCCCCGGGGCGCGAGGGACCGACAAGCCCATCGAGGCGATTCCCGGGCCGTTTGGCGCGCACAATTGGCAATCGATGGCGTTCAGCCCGAAGACCGGCTTCGCCTATATCCCGGCGCAGAACGTTCCCTTTCAGATGATCGACGATCCCGGCTGGACCCAGGGCAGCGCAACTGTCGGTCAGCCTATGAATGGGATCGGCTGGAACCTCGGCAAACAGCTTGTGACGACGCCGCCGAAAGGCAAGCCTTTTGGCCGGCTCATCGCCTGGGACCCGGTTCATCAGAAGGCGGCCTGGACGCAGGACTATGCGTCTCCGTGGAACGGCGGGACGCTCGCGACCGCAGGCGACCTCGTCTTCCAGGGCACGGCGGACGGGCGGCTTGTCGCTTACAACGCGACAAGCGGCGAGAAGCTGTGGGACGCCGCGCTCGGCAGCGGCGTGGTCGCAGCCCCGATGACCTACGAGATCGACGGGAAGCAATATGTCTCGATCGCGGCCGGCTGGGGCGGCGTATTCGGACAATCGCAGCGCTCGACCGATCACGCTTCGCCCGGCACGGTCTACACGTTCGTAACGGGGGGCGACGCCAAGTTTCCTGAGGTCGCGCGCTACAAGCTGGGGCCGCTCATTTCGGGCGTGAAATACGATCCCAAGGACGTGCCTGCCGGCTTTGGGCTCTATGTCAGCAATTGCCTGTTCTGTCATGGCGTGCCGGGCGTCGACAAAGGCGGGAACATCCCAAATCTTGGCTATGTCGATGCCGACTTGATCGCGAAGCTTGACGACGCGGTGTTCAACAAGGCGTTTGCCGAAATGGGCATGCCGGATTTCACTGGCAGGCTGAACCCGGAGGACGTTGAAAAAATCAAAGCGTTTATCCAGGGCACTGCCGACGCGGTCCGGCCAAAGTGAGAGTCGTCGCAAAGTCGGAGCGGTAACTGCCCGACCTTCGTAGGCCGGACGTTCGTGTTCGGACCAAACGATCCCTCGCGATTCGGACGATCGCGGAGGTCGGCTTCTACAGGAACATCCCGCGATCACGCGTGACCGCCTTCGCCAGATGCTCGGCGACGGCGCGGATGCGGCCTAAGCCGCGCGTGTCCTCATGCGTCACGAGCCAATAGGCCCGCGTCGCCCGGCGTTCGGGCAGGACGCGCTTGAGATCCTTGAACCGGCGCGCGATGAAGTCGTGCACCACGCCCAGGCCCACGCCTGCGCGCACCGCTTCGAGCTGGGTGACCGCGTTCGCGCTTTCGAAGCTCGTTGGCGCGCCGCCGTAGAGTTCGCGCACATAGTCGAGCGCCGTCGAAAACGCATGCTCTTCGACATAGCCGATGAGCCGGTGGCTCTTGAGCGCCTCGATGTCGCCTGGCGCGCCATTGTGCTTGAGGTAGGAAGCGCTCGCGTAGATGCCGAGCGAATAGTCGGTGAGCCTGCGG
This sequence comes from uncultured Alphaproteobacteria bacterium, assembly GCA_963717215.1. Classification (GTDB taxonomy): domain Bacteria; phylum Pseudomonadota; class Alphaproteobacteria; order Rhizobiales; family Beijerinckiaceae; genus Roseiarcus. Next base: position 59,961 of record CAVQVS010000010.1, on the reverse strand, counting down.
GCGACGAAGCGGCCGGCCTCCGGCTTGTCGAGGCCGATCACAACGTCGACCTCGCGGCGCGCGAGCGGCGTCAGTTGCGGCAGCGGCATCAATTGCAGGCGCATGGCTGGATGACGCTCGGCGAAGTCGCGCAGCGCGCCAACGAGATAATAGGTCGAGAACCCGTCCGGCGCGCCGATTCGAACATCGCCCGAAAGTTCGAGATCGACGCCGGAGATTTCGCCCTGCGCATGCAGGAACGCGCTCTCCATCTGCTCGGCGGCGCTGATGAACCGCTCGCCCGCGCCGGTAAGCTTTGCGCCTGTCGTGCGCCGGTCGAACAGCTTGGCGCCGACCGTGGCCTCCAGCGCCGCGATGCGACGGCTGACCGTCGCATGGTCGAGCTTGAGCCGCTTGGCGGCGGCGACGAATTGCCCGCCACGGGCGACAGCGAGGAAAACACGGACGTTATCCCAGTCCATGGGAGTTCGCGCTCAAGCTTGACGAGAGACTTCGCCCCGCTGAAAGCCCGGCATAAGCATTCCAGTCGGCCTCGCTGTTCGATTCGGTAAAAGCGTCGAAATCGCCTTCAGCGCTGCGGTGGGAAGCCTTGGTGAGATTGACCCTGGCGCCGTCGATCTCATAAGCGACTTTATCGCCGCCCACGAGACGGAGGGCGACGCGAACGGGCTGCGGTATGGTGGTCTGAGCTTTGCTCGTAAGCTTGCTGATGATCATGGCTCCTCGTCCTTAACGAGGCACCGGACCGAAAGGTCCGAACCTCCAGCTTAGCACATTTTCGCACAGCCGATGCGCGATCTCTCAAATTGCTGTGCGCAAAATCGTGGCGCATAAACGCAGTACGAGCAAAGACATCAGGGAGCGGAGCGATGATCGAATACGGGCATTTCATCGGCGGCAAGCATGGTCCCCGGCAAGTCGGGACGAACCGCCGACGTCTTCCAGCCGATGGACGGCACGGTGCGCGCGCATGTCGCGCTCGCCTCCAAGGCCGAAATGCGCGCCGCGGTCGAGAACGCGAAAGCCGCGCAGCCGGCCTGGGCGGCGGTCAATCCGCAGCGCCGCGCCCGCGTGCTCATGAAGTTCATCGACCTTATCGCCCAGAACAACGACGAGCTCGCCGACATTCTGGCGCGCGAGCACGGCAAGACGATCGCCGACGCCAAGGGCGACATTCAGCGCGGCGTCGAGGTGGTCGAGTTCGCGCTCGGCGTTCCGCATCTGATGAAGGGCGAATATACCGATGGCGCCGGTCCGGGCATCGATCTCTATTCCATGCGCCAGCCGCTCGGCGTCGTCGCCGGCATCACGCCGTTCAATTTCCCGGCGATGATACCCTTGTGGAAGCTTGCGCCCGCGATCGCCTGCGGCAACGCCTTCATCCTCAAGCCCTCGGAGCGCGACCCCGGCGTGCCGATGCGGCTCGGCGAATTGTTCGTCGAGGCGGGCGGCCCTCCGGGCATCCTCAATGTGGTCAACGGCGACAAGGAGGCGGTCGACGCCATCCTCGATGATCCCGACATTCAGGCGATCGGCTTCGTCGGCTCGACCCCGATCGCCGAATACATCTATTCGCGCGGACGCGCGCGGGGAAGCGCGTGCAGTGCTTCGGCGGCGCCAAGAACCATATGGTGGTCATGCCGGACGCGGATATGGACCAGACGGTCGACGCCCTGATCGGCGCTGGCTACGGCTCGGCGGGCGAACGCTGCATGGCGGTCTCGGTTGCGGTTCCGGTTGGACAGAAGGCGGCGGACGATCTCATGCGCCGCCTCATTCCGCGCGTCGAGGCGTTGAAGATCGGACCGTCGACCGACTCCGGCGCGGATTATGGGCCGCTGGTGACCAAGGCGGCTTTGGAGAAGGTGCGCGGCTATGTCGATATCGGAGTGAAAGAGGGCGCGAAGCTCGTCGTCGACGGGCGCGACTTCAAGATGCAGGGCTACGAGAACGGCTTCTACATGGGCGGATGTCTGTTCGATAACGTGACGAAGGACATGCGCATCTACAAGGAGGAGATCTTCGGGCCGGTCCTGTCGGTGGTGCGCGCGCCAGACTATGCCGAGGCGCTGAGGCTCTGCAACGACCATGAATACGGCAACGGCGTCGCCATCTTCACCCGCGACGGTGACGCGGCGCGCGACTTCGCGAGCAAGGTCAAGGTCGGCATGATCGGCGTCAACGTGCCGATTCCGGTGCCCGTCGCCTACTATACGTTCGGCGGCTGGAAGCGCTCCGGCTTCGGCGACTTGAACCAGCATGGGCCGGATTCGATCCGCTTCTACACCCGCACCAAGACGGTGACCGCCCGCTGGCCGTCCGGCATCAAGGACGGCGCGCAGTTCTCGATCCCGACGATGAACTGAGAGGCTTGGACGAGCGCGGCTCGGGAGCCTATGCTGGCTCTCGTCCCGTCTCTCCGCGGGCTCTTGAGAAGCCTTTAATGTCGACCGCGCTCAAGCTGATGACAGTCGAAGAGTTCTTGCAGTGGGCCGAGGGCAAGGAAGGGCGCTGGGAACTGCACGACGGCGTCCCGGTGATGATTTCATCGGCGAGCCCGTGCTGATGTCTCCGGAGCGGGCCGTCCACATCCGAACGAAGTTTAGAGCAGCAAAAGCTCTGGATGGCGCCGTGGCGGCGGCTGGCCTGCCATGTGAAGTCTTCACAGACGGCATGGCAATCCGGATCGACGCGCGGACGACTTACGAACCGGACGCGTCGGTGGCCTGTGGGTCTCCGGTTCCGTCCGACGCTATCGCGATCGACAATCCCGTCATCGTGATCGAAGTCCTGTCTCCGAGCACGGCGGCGATCGACCACGGCCGCAAGCTCAGCGGCTATTTCTCGCTTGCGAGCGTGCAGCATTATCTCATTCTCGATCCCGATCGGCGCGTCGTCATTCACCACAAGCGGGGCTCTGGCGACGCCATCGAGACTCGTGTCCTGACAGAGGGCGCCGCGCGGCTCGATCCACCGGGTTTCGAGGTTGCCGTCGAGGCGCTGTTCCCGCCGGCCTGATCCGTCCTTGCGATCGCGCGTCGATTTAGAACCTGAACAGGGTCAAGCCTGGCGAGGCGTTGCCGAGCGGATCGGTGATCCTCTCCCGGCCGCGCATGCCCATGAAGGTGCCCTCGATCGGCGTTGGCTGGTTGAACGTGCTGTAGACGTAGCCGTTGCCGACCGTGCCGACCGGAGCCTGCGTGCCGAGGGTCAAGTAGGACGGTCGGGCATGCACCGTGATCTGCCTTCCGGATGGGGTGGAGCTTTTTGTGGCGCGCTTCTTGAGCGCCGCGTGGCGCGGCTTCGCCTTCGGGGGCGTCGACCCGAGAGGTCCCGTTGTCTGCACAGCGCCGTCGTCCGGCGGCCCGGTTTGGGCGTGCGCCGCCGGAGTCGAGGCTGCGAGGCCGGCCGCGAACGCGGCTGCGGCCAGGAGCCGAATCGAGCGAACCATAACGACTTCCTTTCACTCGACGCAGCCAGCACTTAAGACATGGGGCGGCGGTAACTGAATGCAATGGCGCGAGCCCCGACGAGGCTTCGGTCCTGATCAGTCGCCGCCGTCAATGCCTCGCCTTTGATGGAAAATCAATGGCCGCCGAGCGGCCCGGATGGTTACTGCGGGGCGTGCCGCGCCTTTGCCGAAAATCCGAGCGCTGGCGATCGGGTCTTCTTCTCCCCGGGTGGTTGGATCGAAGGGATCGCCTTGTAAAAAGTCGCCATCGACACTCTGCAATTGTTGTGCGTAGTAGGCTCTTTGGAAACCCTCGGAACGGTCTCCTGGAGGATGGCGCCCACGTCCGGTACTCGAAAGATTTCGGGAGCAATTGGCTCCGGCCAAGAATCCCTCGTAGAAGCGCTTCTCGAGGGCATGGGCGAGGCCTTCTTCGCTTTTGATCCCAACTGGCGCTTGACCGCTTCCAATAGCGCCGCGGAGGCGATCCTCGGCGCGCCGAGCGCTGAAATCGTTGGCGAGCTTTTATGGAACGTCCTGCCCCGGATCAGAGGGACGGAGTTTGAGCGGCGTTGCCGCCTTGTCATCGAAAAGCGCAGGAGAGAGGAATTCGAGATCTATTCGGCGTTGCGGCTTGGTCGCCATCACGAGGTGCGGGCTTTTCCTTTTGGCCCGGACGTCGGCGTGGCGTTTCGCGACGTCACCGATCGCGAAAGAGATACGCAGGCGCTCCGTGACAGGGAATTGGAGCTCGCTCGAGTTCAGCTCATCGGAGGCGTCGGCGGATTGGACGTCGATTTGTCGAACGGCTTCCGCAGTCGACGCTCACCAGAATATCTCCACCTTCACGGGCTTCCGCCAACCGCAGTCGACGACTCGCACGAGCAATGGGTTGCGCGCGTTCACCCGGAAGACAGGGAACGAATTGAGACCTACTTCCTCGCGACGGTCGCAAGCTCCGCGCGAGAATACAAGGCTGAATATCGCATCGTGCGACCGAGTGACGGTCAAGTAAGATGGATTCGCGCTGTCGCGGAGATCGAGCGCGACGCCCAGGGTCGCGCCTTAAAGCTTATCGGCGCGCACCTTGACATTACCGACCAGAAAAATGCGGAAGCAACCGTGCAGGAAAGCGAGGGCCGGTTGCGGGCTGTGACAGACGCAATCCCCTTCCTCATCTCCTATCTCGATAGCGATCAGATATTTCGGTTCATCAACAAGCCCTATGAGTCCTGGTTCGAACGCCCCTTGAGCGAGATCATCGGCCGCCATGTGAAGGAGGTTATGGGGCCGGCGATGTATGAAGCTCGCCGGCCCTTCATCGAGCGCGCGCTCGCTGGCGAGAGCTTATCGTACGAAGCCGATTTCCCTCGATCGGAGGGGACCGTCCAAACCGAGATCGTGCATGTTCCGAATCGGGATCGAAAGGGACGCACATTAGGCATCTACACCGTCGTGATCGACATAACGGCCCGCAAACTCGCGGAAAAGGTTCTGTCGGAGAGTGAAGAGCGGTTTCGATCGATTGCGGACAGCGCCCCTGTGCCCATGTGGGTGAGCCGGCTCGACGGCCTTCGACATTTCGTCAATCGCGCGTATCACGAGTTTTTGGGCGTTTCCTTTGCGGATGCTCTGAATTTCGATTGGCGTAAAGCTCTTCATCCAGACGATCTTGAGCGAATCCTGCGCGACCAGCGGGCGGGGGAAGGATCCCGCAAGCCTTTTGTGCTCGAGGCTCGGTATCGGCGTCACGATGGCCAATGGCGCTGGCTACGATCGGAATCGCAGCCCCGATGGGGGCCGGCCGGCGAACACATCGGGTTCATCGGCGTCGCGCACGACATCACGGCCTCCAAGGAGGCCGAACAGGCTCTGACCGAGCTCAACGAGACCTTGGAGCGGCGAATCGAAGATCGCACCCGGCAACTGGCGGCTTCGGAGGCGCTCATCCAGACGTTCTTCAATCACTCCTCGGAATGTTACGCGGTCATCGTGGAGGAGGATAACGGACATTTTCGCTATGCCGAAGTCAATCCGGCCACGCTGCGACTGTATAAAAAGACCCGAGACGCTGTGGTTGGGCGGACGATCCAGGAAGTCCTCGGCCCCGAAAGCGCGTCAGAGATCGGGGCCCATATTGCTGCGTGCCTGCGTGAAGGAGCGCCACACCGATATGAACGAACTCAGGGCGCCGCGGTCATCGAGGCCATTGTTATGCCGGCGCCTCGAGAGCCCGGCGCGCCGCGCCGGGTTGTCGTCAGCGCTCACGACGTGACGGAACGACGCCGTCTCGAGCAACAACTGCAACAATCTCAGAAGATGGAGGCTGTCGGACAGCTTACGGGCGGCGTCGCGCATGATTTCAACAATCTGCTGACGCTGGTGATTGGCGGCCTCGACATTATCGGCCGGCAGATACCGAACTTGCCTGATCCCGTCGCTTTAACCCGAGTGGAACGAGGGAGAGAGATGGCGATGCAGGGCGCGCAGCGCGCGGCCTCGTTGACGACGCGCCTGCTCGCCTTTTCGCGACAGCAGCCGCTAAATCCGCAGGCGTTGGACGCCAACAAATTGGTGGTGGACGTTTGCGACCTCTTGCGCCGAGCCATCGGCGAAGCGATCACCGTCGAAACGGCGCTGGGGAACGATGTGTGGCGGATGTACGCCGATGCGAATCAGCTCGAGAATGCACTTCTCAATATCGGCTTCAATGCCCGTGACGCCATGCCCAATGGGGGCAAGCTGATCATCGAGACCGCAAACGCCTCGCTGGACAAAGCCTACATATCTTCACTGAACGAGGACATAGAGCCCGGCGAGTTCGTGATGATCGCAATCACAGACACCGGCACGGGCATGGACATGACGACGCGAAAGCGGGCTTTTGATCCCTTCTTTACAACCAAGGAGGTCGGCAAAGGCACCGGTTTGGGGTTGAGCCAAGTCTACGGATTTGCGCGACAATCGGCAGGGCACGTCAAGATCTACAGTGAAATCGGCGAAGGCACGACGGTCAAGATGTACCTGCCTCGCAGTGCGAGCGACAGGAAGACTCCGATCGTCGGGGAAACGAACAAGCTTTCCCGACCGACCGGCGCAGAAACGCTTCTCGTTGTCGAGGACGACGACGAACTGAGACAATACGCAAGAGGGGTTCTGGAAGAACTTGGCTATCACGTGATGAGCGCGGAAAGCGGCGCCGCCGCACTCCAGACGCTGAACGGCAGTGATCAAATCGATCTTTTGCTCACTGACGTGGTGATGCCCGGCGGCATGAACGGCAGGCAGCTCGCCGATAAGGCCGTACGCCATCGACCGGGTCTGCGCGTGCTCTACATGACCGGTTACGCCCGCAACGCAATCATCCGTCAGGGCCGCCTCGATCGCGGAATCAATATGATCAGCAAGCCATTTTCATTCGAAGAGCTCGCTTCCAAAGTTCGCCAAGTCCTGGATGCTCCGGTTTAAGTTTGCGGATGATGCCACGCGTCTCGTTTTTGTCGGCGGGCGTCACGTCGGCTTCCGGTTAGGCGATGGCGCTTCGCATCGAGGACTACACTCATCGGCGACTGCAGATCGGCGGCGCTGGTTGGCGTCGATGGTTCGATCGATGGGTTTGCATTCCCGCGGTGCGACTCGGCGGCTTGCTTCGCGGCCCTGGTCGGGAGCCCGGATAACGGCCGATGGATCATCGCGCCGAGGGAACGATCAGGTGGTCGGTCGCCAGACTTCCGGCACATAGCGGTAGGCCGCGCCATTCCGGACGACATGTCCGAATGCAGGGAAGTCCAGGTGGACGCCGGCGACGCGCAGTTTCTCTCCGGCAACGAATTTGAGCACTGTCTTTCGCGCCTCTGCTGCGGCGGCTGGATCGATGTCGAAGGCGACGCTCGTATCGGGGAAAGCAAACTGCATTCCTGGAAAGTGGACGATGTCGCCCCAGATGAGTAGCCCGTCGCCGTTGGACTCAACGAGCCATGCGGTGTGGCCCGGAGTGTGGCCGGGCGTGGGGAAGGCGCGGACGCCGGGGAGGACGTCGTCCGTCCTGACCGTTCGGACACGATCGCCGTAAGCCGCGAGCGCTGCGCGAGCGAGGCGGAAATCGCCCTGGCCCTCTGTGGTCGCGCGCGCCATCGCGCCGTCGTCTCTCCAAAAGGCGAGCTCGTTCTCATGCATGACGAGCTCAGCCTTTGGGAACACAGCCTTTCCGGAAGAGTCGACAAGCCCCGCCTCGTGGTCAGGATGCATGTGGGTCATCACGATTGTGCCGATGTCGGCGGGGGCGACCCCCATGGCGTTCAAATTTCCCAGGAGGCGCCCGACAAGCTCAGTCTTGCCTGCGAATCCTGCGTCCACGAGAACAAGTCCGTCGCCGCTACGGATCACGAAGCAATTGATGGTGAGCCACGGCGGGGCGAGGCGGAACTCGCCGAGATGAGCGCTCTCGCAGGCGGCGCGATCCGAAGTGACAAGATCGTCGAACGACGCCTGATGGACGCCGTCGTTGACCACGCTCACAACAATATCGCCGATCGCGATGTGATGAACGCCGCTCGGTTGAGTGATCGACTTCAGGCGGGCGTCCATTCCCTTGCTCCCTCGGGCGCGACCTGCGTCGCCTCGGCGGCCGTCAGCGAAGCGAGAAGCCGCGATCGCGCAAAAAGTCCCTCAACACTTCTCGCCCCGTCAGCGACGCCTCGTCCCGCACGCGCAACGCCGATTGTTCAGTCCAGTCGGTCACCCGCATTTTCTGCTCGGCCTGGAAGTCGCGAATCCGTTGATCGTAGGCAGCAAGCAGCGCGGGGTCGGGCGGCGCGTAACGCTCGCGGTGCAGGATCACATTCTGGGGAAGACGCGGCTTCACATCGCTTCCAATGCCCGGATCAGGAATCCCGATCGTCATGCCGAAGATGACCAGAGCCTCATCGGGCAGGGCAAGCTCGTCCGCCACGCCGGCCGGGTTGTTGCGCATCGCGCCGATATAGCAGCCGCCGAGGCCAAGCGATTCCGCCGCGACGATCGTGTTCTGGGCCGCGAAGGAAGCGTCGGCGATCGCGAAGATGAACGCTTCGATGTAGTTGAGCGCGATCCCCGGATGGCCGCGCTCATCGCTGATCGAGCGCAGACGCGCGAGGTCGGCGACGAAAACGAGGAGAAGCGGCGCGTCGTGAATATGCCGCTGATTGGCCGCGAATCCCGCCAGCCGCGCCTTGCGGGCCGGATCTTCCACCGCGATGACGCTCCACGCCTGAAGGTTGGACGTCGTCGCCGCCGACTGCGCCGCGGCAATGAGGAGCTCGAGGGTTCCAGGCGGCAGCGGCGCGTTCCGATAGGTGCGAACCGACCGATGCGCCATGATCGTATCGAGCGTGTCATTCCAGGGAACAGAGGAGAGGCGATCGGCCAATTCCTCGTCCCGATAACGGGCCCACAACCGGTCCCGGGCAGGAGCGGTCTCCTGCCTCGCCACGTCCGCCGTTAGACCGTTAGCCATTGCGTGTCGCTCCGATGCGATAAATCCAGAAATTCAGATGACCCCGTCCGCCTCGAGCCCGCGAATGTCAGAGGTCGAATGGCCGAGCAGTTCGCCCAGAACGTATTCGTTGTCTTCCGCATAGCATGCTGCGCCGCGATTGATGAGGCCGCCGACATGCGCGGGCGTTCGGCTGAGTTTGAAGGGCGCTTCAGCGACCGGCCACCGGCCGATTTTCGTTCCGTCAACTTCGGTCAGCCAGTCGAGGACCTGCAGCTGAGGGTCGCGGTCACAGCGATCTTCGGCTGTCTGGCAAACCCCGGCCGGAACACCCGCCGCCTGGAGCCGTTCCATGCACTCATAGGCGTCGAGATTCCGGGTCCACTCCCCGACGAGGGTGTCGAGGTCGTCCTGGGCGCCGAGCCGCGCTTCGAGGCTCGCGAAGCGGGTGCCCGCGCGCCAGGAATCGGCGCCGGCGACCCTGACCAGCGCAGTCCACTGGTCGTCATCAAAACAGGAGATCGCGATCCAGCGGTCAACGCCCCTGCAACGATAAGCCCCGTGCGGCGCCGCGCGGCCATGGGGCGAGCGATTGCCGGTTCTCTCCCATTCGCGCCCGTTGACCGACCATTCGAGAATAGGCTGCGCGCAAAGAAAAATGCCCGCTTCACATTGCGACGCGTCGATGCGCTGACCTTTGCCGGTCACCGAGCGATAGTAGAGCGCGCCGAGCAAGGCCTGCGCAAAGCCATAAGCGCCCATCCAATCGAGGTAGGAATAACCCCATCCGGCCGGCATCGCGGGCTCCGGCAGGCCCGACATATGATTCGTTCCGGCGAACGAGCCGGCGATCGGCCCGACCGTCCGCAAGCGTCCGTAGGAGCCGTAGCCTCCCATGCCCGACTGCTGCACATAGATGATGTCGGGACGGATTTTGCGCTGGATCTCATACCCCAGCCCGAGACGCTCGAGCACGCCGGGGGAGAAACCCTCCGCGACAATGTCGGAAATGGCGACGAGACTCTTCGCGATCTCCAGGCCCTTGGGGTGCCGAATGTTGAGCGAGATGCCGCGCTTGCCGGAGTTCTTGTTATTGTACTGGCCGCCCATGTTCGAATCGGTGACGCCGGGAAGCGGCGTCGTCGCCGACGTGCGCGCGTCCCTGCCCCCGACGGGGGCCATTGCGGCGAGGCGGGTGTCCGGATTTTCCTTCCATTCGACCTTGATGCTTTCGGCCCCCAACGACGCCGCGAAGCGCGTGCCGCCGGCGGAGGCCAGAAACCAGGAAAAGTCGAGGATGCGCACGTTCTGCAGCGCGAAAGGACGGCCGCGGGCCGAGTGAGCCAGCTTAGCGCCCGCCAGCTTGGAGAAGGCAGGCTCCGCGCCGCTCGCCTTGGTCGTCCGCTTCAGCACTTCGACTGTGTCTTCGCCGATGAGCGGGGCGCGGCGGCCGGCCCGCCACCGGGTCTCGGAGCTCAGCCACTTGCTGGTCGGATAGGGAAACGACCGGCCCGCTTCGGGATGAAAGATCTCGCTGATCGCGCCCCGTTTCAGCCAATGCTCGTCGGTGACGCTCTCGTGCGGTTTTCGGACCGGCGCCCAAAGCAGGCCCGCGGCCTGCGCCTCGCTCCAGGGCGTTTTGTCGTAAGTAAAGGCGCGGACGAACCGCTGGATCACTTCGAGCGTGTGCGACGATGTTTCGTCCGCGGCAGCCGTGCCCGGAATATTGCGCGCGCCCGTGTCGACGGAACCTTCGGGAGCCCGAAGATCCGCCGCCATCCCGTAGCGATCGAGGAAGGGCGCAAGATTGGCGCGGTCTCGCGAGCCGACGCCCCAGGTCATGAACCAGCGACCATCCTTCGTATGGCTGACGCTCGGGACCCGGGTCACCGTCTCGGAGGCATGCCGGCAGGTCAGGCGGTAGAGCGGCGCTCGTCGCATGACCCATGACATGAGATCGAGTTCGGTGTTCTTGGCGACGGCCTCGTGGATTGCGCAAGCGACATCCTGGCCAAGCCCTGAAGACCGACGTTCGATGAGCGCGGCTAGGATGCCGACCAGAAGCTGCTCGCCCGCTATGTGGTAGGCGTGCCAGATTTGGGGGGCGATGGGCGGGAGGTCGTATTCGTTGGCCGGGTCTGGATCATAGCCGCAGTTCATCATCACGCCGCCGAGCGCGAGATGCACGAGGTCTGATCCTTTGAAATTGCTCCAGGGCCCATCGTCGCCAAAGGGCGTCATTCGCGCAACGATAAGAGAGGGAATGCGCTCAGACAGCGAATTGGGCGCAAGGCCAAGCTGCTCGCTGAGCCCGCCGCAGCTCGAATCCAAGAGGATGTCGGCGCTCTCCAGGAGTCGCAGCAACACCGCTTTCCCCTCGTTCGTATCGAGATCGAGGACGACGGAACGCTTGCCGCGGTTATAGGCCCAGAAATAGAGCGACTTCTCCTTGTCGGCCGAGTCGCCTTGGAACGGCGCAATGAGGCGCGTCGAGGCGCCTTCGGGGGGCTCGATCTTGATGACCTCCGCCCCAAGCCCGGCAAGCAATAAACCGCAATATTCGGCCGTTTCGTCGGCGTATTCGATAACGGTCACGCCGGAAAGCATTCCGGGCGCATCAGGGGGAGCAAGGCCCTGCGCCGGCGACTTGGGCTCCGTTTGGACGGTTGCCTCGGTCATGAGGCTCTTAGGCTGGTCAAGGCGAGATCCAGCGAGCTTGATGGGAAAGGCTTGGCGTGGGTAGGATAATGCATTGTATGGGATCATAGCCATTGAAGGCGCGAGGCTGTCAACCCGAAGCTCGACAACCTTGCCGACATTCAGGCAATGGAGGAACGCCGGTGCAGAAAGAATTCGTCGTCCTGAACTTCAATCGTTTTCGGCCCTGTCTTGTGGCGAATGCGCCGCTTGAGCGCCTTCACACGGGCGTTATGTGGGCCGAAGGCCCGGCCTATTTTGCAGACCTTGGCGTGCTTTTGTTCAGCGACGTCCCGGGTGACAAGATTCTCCGCTACGTCGACGGGCAGGCGCCCACTGTGTTCCGACAACCTTCCGGCAATGCGAACGGCAACACGCGCGATCGCCAGGGACGGCTTCTGACCTGCGAGAGCGGGAAGCGCCGGGTCACACGAACGGAGCATGACGGAAGGATCACGGTGCTCGCCGAGCGCTACGAGGGCAAGCGTCTCAACTCGCCGAATGACATCGTCGTCAGCTCGGACGATGCCGTGTGGTTCACGGACCCTGACTACGGAATCCTCAGCGATTACACAGGAAACAAGGCGCCGAGCGAGATCGGCCGGCGATGCGTCTTTCGCATCGATCCGAAGAGCGGCGATGTCGCGGTTGCGACGGACGAGTTCGGCAAGCCGAACGGACTGGCCTTCTCACCCGATGAAAAGACTCTGTACGTCGCCGACTCCAGCGTGACGCATGATCCACAGGCGCCCATGAGATCGCGGCGTTCGATGTCTCCTCTCAGGGGAAGCTCTCGCCTCGCAGGACGTTTGCGGTCATCGACCCGGGCGTGCCCGATGGTTTTCGCGTCGACGTCGAGGGAAATATCTGGACAAGCGCAGCCGACGGCGTCCACTGCATTGCGCCGGACGGCGAACTGATCGGCAAGATTCTCGTGCCCGAGACCGTCACCAATCTCGCCTTCGGCGGCCCGAAGCGAAACCGCATGTTCATCACCGCGGCGGCGTCTCTCTACTCGGTCTACGTCGGCGTGCGCGGCTTATGAAGATCCCTGGCGCGCGTGCGCTAGCTTGACCCATTTTACATAAAATGCATCATCTAGGCCGGAGGAGCGATGCCCGGGTTCAAAAATCTGCGCGACCGCGTGGCCGTCGTCGGTGTCGCGACGACGTCGTACGGGAGCTTTCCCGAGACGGATGAATACGGGCTGGCGGCGGAGGCGTTCCGCACCGCGCTCGAGGATTGCAAGCTCGATAAAAGCAAGATCGATGGGCTGCTCACCTGCCGGATCCCGAGTTACAGCCGGATGGGCGAAGTCTTAGGCCTCGACCCGCGCTGGACGATACCCTTGCCGGGACATGGCCGCATGTCCGGGATCGGACTTATCGAAGCGACGGCGGCGCTGGCCACGGGGCAGGCGAACTATGTCGCGCTGCTCTACGCCAATATCGGCCGCTCACGCCGCGTCTTCTATGGGGGCGATGAATTGCCCGGATATTGGGACCCTTGGGGATTTACGTCTCCCGGCGCGGGTCATGCGATGATGTTCCGGCGCCACATGGAGCTTTACGGTACAACCACCAGGCAGCTCGCCGAGGTGTCCGTTGCGTTCCGCGAGCACGCCAGACTCAATCCAGGGGCGGTCATGAAGGCCCCGCTGACCATTGACGACCACGAGGCCTCGCGGCCTATCGTGGCGCCGCTCCGCCTCCTCGATTATTGCCTGATCAACGACGGCGCGGTTTGCATGATCTTGACGACCAAGGAACGCGCCGCGGATCTCTCGAAGCCACCCGTGCTCGTCAGCGGTTTTGGCGGGCGGGAAGCCTATCGCACGGCTTCGATAGAAAACTTCCAGTTCGATTTTTGGTACGACCAGGTCTCAGCGTCGGCGAACGATGCGTTCGCGATGGCCGATGTCGGCGTCAAGGATGTCGACGCTCTGATGTGCTACGACAATTTCAGTCCGACGGTTCTCTTTAGCCTGGAAGGTCTCGGATTCTGTGAGCGTGGCGAAGGCGGCGCTTTCGTCGAAGGGGGCGCTCTCAAGCTCGGTGGACGACTTCCCACCAACACCGACGGCGGCCATCTCTCAAATTCCTATATGCAGGGTTGGGCGCTCAACGTCGAGGCGGTCCGCCAGTTGCGGGGCGAATGCGGCGCCCGTCAGGTCCTTGATTGCGAGGTTGTCACCTACGCGCAGGCGACCCCTTGCACGCGCGTCATCGTCTACACGCGCGCCTGAGGGGATGATGGACAAAGATCAAGCGCCTCAGCCGCAGGATTCCTACCGAAAACCGCTGCCGGTCATCACCCCGCTCAACAAGCCGTTTTGGGACTATGCGCTGCAGTCTTTCTTTGCGCTCCAGTTCTGCGTCCGATGCGGCGATGCTCATCTGCCGCCCTCGCCGGTTTGTCCAATATGCTTGAGCGAAGACCAATCCTGGAAGCCGGCGTCCGGGCGCGGAACGCTGGAATCGTGGGCGGATTTCCACCGAGCCTATTGGGATGGCTTCAAGGAGGAGCTCCCCTATCGGACCTGCCTCGTCAAGCTCGACGAAGGTCCGCTGATCATCAGCAATCTTGTCGGCGACGACGCGAAAACGAGAATTGGCGCCCGGTTGCGCGTGACGTTCGAGCGCGTGACGGAAGAGATCGCCATTCCGAAATTTGCCCTCGACTGATGCTGAGCGACCAGAGCCAGACCATCGTTACGAGCACGCGGCGCGCTCGCGACTCGGCGCCTGCCGTTCGTTCGCTCACGCGATCGGGGGCGCCATACGATTACAACGTAAAGTCGGCGACGCGCGCGCTCGAGATCATCGAGCTCTTCGGCGTGCATCGGCGTCCCCTGTCGGTCACAGAAATCGCCAATGCCCTTGCGATCTCGCAATCGAGCTCCTCGGTGCTGCTTCACGCGTTGAGCAGCATCGGATTTGTGACCCGCGATCGTAAGACCCGGAAATACGCGCCAGGAATTCGTTCAGTTTTTCTGGGCAACTGGATTCACGACGCGATATTCCCCGGCGGCAGCCTCCTTGGCGCGCTGGACGCTCTGAGCCGAGACGCGAGCGCGAATGTTCGGCTGGGCGTGCGCAGCGGAGCTCATGTTCGCTATGTCCACGTTTCATGGCCCGAGAAGGCAGCTGAAAGGCTTCGACTGGGTCCTGGAATGATGTGGCCTGTCTGCCATGACGCGCTTGGTCGGGCCCTGCTGGCGACGGAAACCGATCGTGAGGTTTGCGGGATCGTGCGGCGCGCCAATGCGGAAGAAGGCGCGAGGGTCATCGGCGTCGAGGCGTTCATGGAAGAGCTTCGGGCGCAGCGGAAAGACGGCTACGTGGAATGCGACGACTGGGGATCTCGGCGCGAACGCGTGCTGGCGATTTCCTTGCGCGCCCCGTTCGGGATTTCGGCGGCGATTGGAATCGGCATTCAGGCTGAGCGGCTTCCGGGCGAGCGCCAGGAACTGCTGAGGCTGTGGACTGGGTCGGGCAAAATATTGCGGCCAAGGCGCCCTGCGGCTCCGCCGTCCAGGATGCGCTGGAGAAGAGAAAACTGCGACAATGAGTACGCTTTGCCGGGCCAACGCGGGTTCGCCTGTTGGAATGTGCTAGAATTGGGCGAGGCGCCGACGCGGAAGTGAGCGCAATGACCGACCTTCAGTCTCTGGAGCGCCTACCACGCGACCGGAGCAACAGCAGCGAGAGCGACTTAGATTGGCGGCTGAAGTCGAAAGAGACGGTCGAGCACCAGATCGCCGAAATTCTCCGTGAAAAAATCATCGTTGGCGTGATCGCCCGCGGACAAAAGCTCAAGCAGGCGGAAATTGCGCGATTGCTCGGCGTGTCGATTACGCCGGTCCGAGAGGCGCTTCGACTTTTGGAAGCTCAAGGCTACGTCGCGGTACGGGCGCATCGCGGGGCCATTGTGGCCCCGTTCGTCGTGGAGGGCGCCGAGGAGCTGTATGAGCTCCGCCAAACCCTAGAGGCTCGCCTTACGCTCGAAGCGGCGCGGCGGATGACGCTCGCGGACCTCAACGATTTGAAGGTGCTCAATCACGATTTTTTCGCCGCTCTGAAATCCCAGTCGCGGCCATCCTTGCAGGAAAAAAACTTCCGCTTCCACTTTCGTTTGTACGGAATTGCGGGGCAGCCGCAGACCATGGATTTCGTGCGCATGCTGTGGGCCAAATACCCGCTGGAGATGTTGACGAAAATGCCCGGACGGCAATCCCGGGTGTTCCAGGAGCATGCAGCTGTGCTTTCTGCTTTGGAGCGCAATGATCCAGAGGGCGCAGTCGCCGCCATGCAAGTCCATATCAAGACGGGCTGGGAGGAATTTCTCGCGAATTATCGCGAAACTGAGGGGCGTTGAACGCAGGCCCTTCCAGGGACATCGGGTGTCGGAGCAGTCCTCGAAGGTTCGAGGCGACCCGTGGAACAGCATGTCGCGCCGCTGGTCTCCACCGTTCATCGTGGTCCGCGATGGCGTCTTTCCCAGCCACGGCTTGCTCGTGAAGTCCGTGATCAGCTAGGTTTTTGATTGCGCTTTGACGCGATCGTTACGCCGGAAACCCGTCGTTTTGTTCGCGGCATAGACGCCAACGATGCACCCGAGCGCCTCGGGGAGGTTTCGCGGCGTCGTCCGTCGCGGAAAGGGAGGACCAACATGATTTTCTGCAAGGACCGAGCGACGTTTAAGCGGGGCGTTTCCACGATTGCGGCTATGGCTTTGTTCAGTCTTGGCGGCGTCGCGGCCAGCAGGGCCGCTGACCCGAGTCCCGAAGACCAGAAGAAAACGCTCTCTGCGGTCCCTGCCGACGCGCAGAAGTATTACGGCGGCTATTGGTATGCGGGGAACGTTGTTGCGGACCCGTTCGCGGACTGGAAGCCCCATGCGCCGCCCTGGCAGATTTGCCACAACGATTCCTACCTCGGCAATTCATGGCGCGCGAATCTCGTCGCAGAACTGAAGGCGCTCACGAAGCAACTCGCGGATCAGGGCCTCGCAAAGCCTGATCTCATCGTCACGAACTCGAACGGCGACATCAATCTCGAGCTTTCGCAGCTCAAGGCGCAGGTCGCTCAAGGATGCGACATCATCATGAGCTATCCGGGCTCCGCGACTGGCCTCTGCTCCGGCATCAAGGACGCCTACGACAAGGGCGTCCTGTTCGTGGCCATCGATTCGCCGGTCACATGCCCTGAGGGGACTCAATGTGGCGACCAATCCATACTACCGCGGCCAGTTCGGTGGCGAATGGATCGCCAAGCAGCTCAACGGCAAAGGCAACGTGATCGTCATGAACGGCCAGCCGGGCACCGCCAACACGGTCGCGCAGGAAACCGGTCTTCGGCAAGCGGTCGCTTCCGATCCCGGTATGAAAGTGGTCGGGAGCCTCTTTGGCATGTGGACCGGCTCCGTTGCGAAGTCCGAGGTGTTGAAGTTTCTAGCCACGCACCCCGAACCGGTCGCGGCGGTGTTCTCGACCGGCAATATGGGCGTGGGCGTCGGCCAGGCGTTCGAGCAATCCGGCCGGCCTGTTCCGATCATCACCGAGGTGACGAACCTCTGCAGCCTGCTGGCGTACTGGAAAGAAAAGAACCTGACTGCGTACACTTTCGTCCAGGACGGCGGGCCGATGGCCTATGCGGCCTTCATTCCGGCGCTGCACATGATGGCGGGGCAGAAGCCGAAGGTGAGCACGATCTTCATGCCGCTGCCGATCATCACGTCCGACAATTTCAACGACTATTATGAGCCGTCGATGACTGTGCAAAGCACCTGCTTCGCCAACGGCAAAGATCTGCACCTCGTGCCCGACGAATATTTCGATCAGTTCTTCACTGGCGGCCAGAAGCGGGCGCAGGTGAAGATCGTCCCGACGAACTGATTCAAGCGTTCACGAGCGCACCCTGTGTTGGTTGCGCTCGTTCGTTTCGCCAAAGCAGGGCCGACGTTCCGGCCTTCTTGGAGCGGTCGCGGGCCGGCCGCATTGGGCCGGAAAGTTGATGGTTGCAGCGCTTCAGAGATTCCATCGAGCGGCAGGGTTTGCTGTCCCTCTCGGTTTGGCGGTCGCCCTCTTCTTTGTCATCAATGTTCTCATTCCCGGCTACGCCAATCTGAACAGCCTGCTGTCGCTGCTTCTGCTTTCGAGCCTGCTCGGCATCGCCGCCGTGGGTCAGACGCTGACCATTGTCATCGGCGGCTTCGATCTTTCGATTCCCGCGGTCATCGGCCTCTGCAATGTTCTCTTCTCGCTCCTTTATGGCGCGGGCTGGTCCGCAATCGCCGCCATTACTTTCATTCTTGCGCTCGCGACCTTGATTGGCCTCGCCAACGGCTTTGCCTGCCGCTACCTGCAGCTCAATCCGCTCGTGGTCACGCTGGCGTCAGGCTCCATCATATTCGGCGCGATCTGGGCAGGCACCCACGGGGAGATAGCTGGGTCGGTTCCCGATTGGCTGGTCACCATGGTCTCGGTCATCGGCAAAACCGGGCCGATACCGCTGCCGGGCTCCGTCGTCCTGTGGGTCGTTGTCGCTGCGGCGATTCTGTTCCTGGAGCAGAGAACAGTTCTTGGGCGCTGGATCTTCGCCGCCGGCGCCAATCCGCGTGCGGCCGAGCTCGCTCGTGTCCCGATGCTCTTCGTCTGGATGAGCGTCTACGGGATCAGCGCATTTCTCGCAGGCGTGGCGGGAATTCTCCTCGCCGGATTCAGCGGCGCGGCCGATCCGACAGTCGGGACCGCCTATCTCTTCACGACCGTCGCGGCCGTCGTCGTTGGCGGCACGCCGCTCACGGGCGGTCGCGGCGGTTACGGCCGTACGATTGCTGGAAGCCTCGTTGTGACCGAACTGAGCACGCTGCTCGTTGGTCTCGGGCTTGACCAGGCGGCTCAGCAGATCTTCCTCGGCTTTTTGATTGTCGCGCTGGTTGCGCTTTACGGCCGCGAACCGCACGTTAGCATGCGCGTATGAGCCTTCAGGCGGCAAAGCATCGGCTTGGCGAGACTCGACCGCGTACGGCCTTCAACCGTCCGTTGCTGGAGGCCAAGGCCATTCGCCGTACCTTTGGCGAGACGATCGCGCTGGACGAGTGTTCGGTTTCTGTCGCTCCCGGCGAAATTCATGCCGTTGTTGGGGAGAACGGTTCCGGCAAGAGCACGCTCATCAAGATTCTGAGCGGGATCGTCAGCGCGGAATCTGGAACGCTGGAGTGGAACGGCGAGCCGTTCCACTTCTCTTCCCCGCGCGCTGCTCAGGCGGCCGGAATCGCCACCGTTTTCCAGGAGACCCTGATCCTTCCGGAGATGTCGGTCCGCGACAACGTGATGCTCGGTCTGGACGGGGTCGTTCGGCGCAAAACGACCCCGGCGCGAGAAGCCGAACTCGTGCGCGAATCGCTCGCGATCGTGGGCATGGGCGACCTCGACATTGAGAAACTCGCGGGCGGTTTTTCGCTCGCCTGTCGCCAGCTTATCGGCGTCGCGCGCTCTCTTTTGCGACCATGGCGCCTGCTCATTCTCGATGAATCGACCTCTGCGATCGATATCGAGGATCGCGACAGACTTTTTGAGGCGCTTAGGAATTTTCGTGGCGAAGGGCGGTCTGTTCTTTTTGTCTCCCATCGGATGGATGAGATCGGCAGCCTTGCCGATCGCGCTACAGTGCTCCGTTCCGGGCGAAGCGTCGCGACGCTTGAGCGGGGCTTTTTCTCGAGCGAGATCCTGCTCGAATTGATGTCGAACCGCGAACACGCTCGCGCAGAGAAGGGCGCGCGGGCGTATCAAGCTCGCGGCGCGCGTGTCGAACCCTTGGTCACGATGCGCGGCCTGTCAGTGCGCAAAGGGCGGCCCGCATTCGACTTCGATCTCTATGCCGGCGAAATTGTCGGCGTCGGCGGCCTCGAAGGGCACGGGCAAGTGGCGTTTCTCGAATGCGTCGCCGGCTCCCGCCGCCCTGCCGCAGGCGCCGTGCACGCAAGGGATGCGCAGATCCGATCGGAACGAGACGCAGCGCGATCGAAGATCGCTTTTCTGCCGCGCGATCGCAAAACCGAAGGCATCCTCGCGCCGCTCTCGATCCTCGACAACGTGACCGTATCGTCGCTGAATACTCTCGCCCGGTGGGGGGTGCTGCGGTGGAGTGAGCGTAACCAGCTCGCAGACCAGGTCTGTCGCGATATGAAAGTGAAAATGGCGGACCTCAAGTCGCCGATCGCCTCGCTAAGCGGGGGAAACCAACAGAAGGCGCTGCTTGCGCGGCTGATTGCGACCAAACCGCGCGTGTTGCTCCTGAATGATCCTATGCGCGGCGTCGATCTGGGAGCCAAGGGGGAGCTCTACGAGGTGCTGGTCAATCTCGCCGCGAGCGGCGTTGCGATCCTCCTATTGTCGACGGAACTCGTTGAGCTGTGCCTTTTGTGCGATCGCGTCGCAGTGTTCCATGACCACGCCATCAGCGCCGTCATCGAACAGGATTCGCTCGATGAACGGACCCTCATCGACGCCATGTTCGCGCATCGGAAGAGTTCGATCGATGCGGACGAGGCCCCCCGATGAGCTGGATCATGACGCGCAGATATGCGTGGCCGATCCTCCTTGCACTGGCGATTTTTGCCGGTCTGAATGCCGCCGCCAGTCCGGCCTTCACCGACTCGGGCAACTGGAACGGAATGCTGATCGGCGCGGCGCCATTCATCATTACGGCGATGGCCCAGACCGCCGTCGTCATGTCGGGCGATGGCGGGGTCGATTTGTCTGTCGGACCACTTGCGGGCCTCGTGAACGCGCTGATCGCGTCGGTGCTCGTTCCGCACGGATGGACGGACCCGGTCTCCATCGTTGGCGCCACCCTGCTTGTTGGCGTCGCTTCCGGTCTTTTGAACGGAATCATGGTGGCGGTTGTGCGCGTGCAGCCAATCATCGCGACGCTTGGCACCTATCTCGCCTACCAGGGGATTACGCTTGAGATGATGCCAATGGCGGGGGGCCAGGCGCCGGATTGGCTCGTTGCTCTCGCCAACAGCAGAGGTGGCGTCCCTGGAGTGCTCGTCCTGATTGTCGCCTTGGGGATCGCGTGGCTCGCGTTCGAACGAACCGCATTCAGGCGCAACCTGCTCGCGGTCGGCGGGGACGCACGAGCAGCCTATGCGTCGGGCGTCAATGTCGCCGCGGTGCGCATCATCGCCTATGTGATCGGCGGTATCCTTGCTGCGACCGCGGGCCTCGTTTTCACCGCCGCCTTGGGTTCGGGCGATCCGCGCGTCGGCGTACCCTATACGCTAAGCTCGATCGCGGCCGTCGCCCTCGGCGGCGTAGCGCTCAGCGGCGGACGCGGCGGCATGTTGGGGTCAGCCGCCGCGGGCGCGTTGCTGTTCCTGATCCAGACCCTTTTCACGCTCGCTCAAGTGTCGATCTTCTACATTCAGATCATGTACGGCGTGATACTTTTTCTCGCCCTCACTTTGAACGCGGCCGGCGAGCGCGCGCGGCGCGGACGGATGGCGTTGGAGGCGGAGTAGGGGCGGCTTGCTTGCGGGCGCCGCAGGTTCCCGATACCCGAGGCCGCCCCCGTGACGATCGCGATCTTGCCGTTGAAACGTTCGTTCATGCGAGACTCTCAAGGTGATCGTTGCAACTCGCGAAAAACCTCGAACGAGTTGAGGCCGTCGGACAAAGAGCTCATAATGAATTCGCCGTAGAGTGGCGCGCCGTCGGTCAAATCTCAGCGCAAATCGGCATGGTTGCTGGACATCTCGCGGCCACGGCCAAAAGGCCAACTAACGACCTGACCACAATAGAGGGCCCACCACATGATGACCGGCTGAAGAGCGAGGCGGGGCCCGTGATACCACCAGCTCGACGGCAGTTGCGGCAGTTGCACGTTATCAAACGCGTGCTTGACGTTCGCAGGAAAAACGCAAGCGGCATATAGAGCGAGCATCACCGCAGCCCACCATCGAAACGAACGTGTCAGCAGACCCAGCGCACCTGCGATTTCGCACGCGCCGGTGAACAGGATGACCTCCCGAGGCGCCGGAACCCAATCGGGCATTATCGGCAGAAATGCGTCGGGCGTTTGCAAGTGGATGACGCCGGCGGCAAAATAGAAAATCGCCATCGCCCAGCGCATCCAACGCCGTATACGGTCGTTGCTCAAGGCGTGCTCGGAGTTCTCTTGTCCGCGACGATGTTGACTTCCCGCGGCCTCATCGCTCGCCAGGTAAGTCGGCGCCCATCTTCAAGTCAATTGCGCACCGGCAGCAAGACCAACTCATCCCATCGCATGAGGTTCCGGAGGCTCGGCGGCTTCGTGGGCTGGCCGGCATACCCATGGCCATTTCGCCGAGTGCTGCGGAACTTAATCGCCATCAACCGGTTAGTGCGCGCTCAATTCATTTCGGCGAATTCAGGAATCTCAATGTTTGACGACCCATCCGGCGCAGGGACTGGCCTGTTCCCCCTTCCGCTGTCAGGGGTCGACTCGCGCACGCGACCAGGTTTCGTCGTCGCCATGCCGGTCAAGGATGAAGAAGAGCGCCTGCCGGCCTGTCTGCGCGCTCTCGCGCAGCAATGCGATCGTTTGGGACAGCCGATTCCACCGACGGTGGTTCGGATTGCCGTCTTCGCCAACAATTGCACCGATCAGAGTGCGAGCCTCGCCCGAAAGATCGGCGCAGGTTTGTCGCTCGACCTCCGCGTCGTCGAAGCTCGTTTGCCTCCAACCACCGCACACGCCGGCGCCGCCCGCCGCGCGGCGATGGATCTTGCCGAGGCCTGGCTGGCGGAAGCAGGCGAGAAGGACGGCGTGATCCTGACCACAGACGCTGACAGCCAAGTGGCGCCGAACTGGATCGCGGAAAACCTTGCCGCCTTCGCGGCGGGCGCTGAGGCCGTTCTCGGACGCATCGATCTCGATGAGGAAGGCGCCCTGTCTACCCGAAGCGCTTCATCGCCGCGGAGAGCTGGAGGACATGTACGAGAGACAGCTCACGGAACTGTCCTGGCTGCTCGATCCGCTGCGGCACGATCCGTGGCCCCACCACGCGACAATCTCCGGCGCAAGCCTCGGAGTCACTCGCGCAGCCTATTGCCGCGTGGGCCGTTTACCTCGTGTCCCCGTTGGCGAGGATAAAGCGCTGATCGCCCTGCTTTCACGCCACGATGCGCGAATCCGCCATTGCCCGAACGTCCACGTGATCACGTCAGGCCGGACACATGGGCGCGCGCCAGGCGGCGTCGCGGACACCCTTGCCATCAGAAGCCGGGAGCCGGAGGCGTTCTGTGATGACGCTCTGGAGCCATTTCGGGTTGCGTTCGCGCGCGCTGCATGGCGGGGGCGTTTGCGACGACAGTATCGCGCGGGACGCCTCGCTCTTGATCAAGACTGGGCGGCGAATCTTGGAATTGCGCCTCGAGAGGTCGTTGATATCATCCAAGAAATGGCATTTGGCGCCGCATGGGGCGCCATCGAGGATCGCAGCCCGCTGCTTGCGCGGCGATTGCTAAGACCCGCAGAGTTGCCTGAACAGATATCGTTCGCGCGTCGTTGGCTTGCCCTGCTGCGCGAAGGCCGCTCAGGCGCGCAACAACACGTCCAGACGAAATTGGCGATAGCGATCCCCGCGCTTAAGGACGCAGGTCGGTTGAATTCGTTTGATGAAGAGAGTGGCGGCTTCGTCGCCGCTTAGGGGATAATTCGTTGGGCCTGTCCAGTGGACCAGGATCACGGACCCCCCGCGGGACAACGAATGCGCAACTCTCCCGGCCAGGCGGCCGACATCATCGCGGCTCAAGTAGTAGATCACCTCGGAGAGAAGGATGAGCTCAAACACGCCGTCCGGCCACTCCTCCGGCACGAACATCTGCTCGAAGCGCACGCCCGGCAGATGGGCGCATCTGCGCCGTGCCTCCGTGAGCGGGGTTTGAGCCGCGTCGATTGCGACCACGGCGTCGCAGCGCGAAGCAAGCGACCGGGTCAAAACGCCGATCGAGCATCCAACTTCAAGCGCCGATCGATAACGCGGCTTCGGCATCGCATTCAGCGTGAGCGTATATTTGGCTCGCTCATAGGGACTCGTCTCGAACTTCCAAGGATCGAGATCAGCCGTGTAGAGCGCGTCGAAGTACTCAGGCCTGAGTGTTTGGCGCTGCTCGCTCATGCATCGCTTTCAAAGAAGAATTCGTATGGACGATCGAATTTCGCCAAATCGATCTGGCTGAAGAGAAATCCGCCAGGGTCGTCGTCGATAAAAGCGGTCACCTGCGAGCGATGCGCGGCAATGGCGCGGCGCTTCTTTTCCTGGGCGTCGCGATCGACGCGAATCCTGACACCGCTGCGGATGGGTTGAATTTCTGTTGCGGGCGGAAGCGTATGTCCCCAGACGACATACTCGAACAGTCGGATATCGTCTGCGCGGCGCTGGACCTTCCGCGCGATCCGGTAGGACGCTTCATGGTCGCAATGTGGATCGTGTCGCCAGCTGACAAAAAGTGATCCGGCGCCGATTTCCCGTGCACAATTGGCGATGGCGCCGATCGCGCGCTCGGCCTCCTCGCCCTCAGAAGGAACAAAGCGATCAGCGAGCCTGAGGAACAGCATATCCTCCGGCTTCAACCCAAGCTCAGCGCCCGCTTGTTTCGCCTCCTCCTCGCGGAGGGCTGCCAGTCTTTCCGGCGGATAGGCTTTGCTGTTCGGATGCGAGCCCGCGCCGTCGCTGACGATGACAACCTTTCCTTTAATTGCCTGTCGGCAAGCGTCGGCGATCAGACCTCCGCACGCAAGGCTCTCGTCGTCTGGATGCGGCGCGACAACGATAAACGGCCGATCTTCGAGCATCTCACGCAACGGGCGGAACGGAAACGAATGCGTCGCGTCCAAAGCTTCGCCGGCGGTCATCGCCAGAGATCCCGCACGCTTAGAGGCTGCGCGAGTATCCATGCCGCGGCGTCGGTCAACGCGCGATCGGGGCCAGGCTGGCGAAGATAGGTGGCAAGGTCTCGGGAGATGCGCTCGATCGGGTTTGGTCGCATGAAAGCCTGGAGCCCGACCGAGCGTTGGACCAGGTGCATAAGCTCGAGAGCGGCCGCCTCCACCGAAAGGCGTGCGAGATTGACGTAGGCGACGAGCTGCTCCGGCGCTCTCGATCCCAATGGAGCTTCCGTGCTTGACGCGGCCTGCGCGACCCAAAGCCCCGCCGTTTCAATGGCCATTGCGGCTCGACCCAGACGCGCGGCCTGGTGCGGATCCTGCCCGCGATTAGTCTCCTGCAAATGCCTCGAAGGAGATCGAACAACCTCTCCATGCCCCCGAGATGCACCGCAGCAAAGCGCCATGCGCCCGCCGAGAACCAGGGCTGACGCTCATAGTCTCCCTCGCCTCCAACGATTTCGATAGGGTCGATTTCGACGCCGGTGAAATCGACGGCTCCGGTTGCGGAGGCGCGCATGCCTTGCGCTGTCCAACGCGAAAGATCCGCGCGTTCGGAACCGCCCGTCTTAGGCAGCACCATCAATCGGCGCCCGTTCTCATCGGTCGCGGTTACCAGCGGGCGTTCGATGCGGCCCGCGCCCGAGGCCAGGATTTTTCGGCCCTCGAGCCATGAGCGACCATGCCTGTGGATCAGCCGCAGCCCGTTCGCATCGTCAGTGTTCCACACCCCGAACAGCTTGCCCGCGCGCGCCTCATCCGCAGCCAGCTGGATCCGTTGGTGGTTGCCGTAGCGAAGCACGAGCTCGAGCGCATTGACGTGCCCCTCGAACAGCCGTCCCAACGGCAAGCTGCCCGAACCAATTGAACGTAGAATCTCGCTAAGAGACACACCCGTCAGCCCGACTCCTCCACATCTCACGGGCAAGACGGCTGTGAGAAGGCCAGACTCGTGCAGCGCGGCAACGTCCAGGGCGGGATAAGCGCCATCCTCATCATAGTCGCCGGCGCGCGCGAATGCCTTTTCCGCTACGTCTCGGGCGGATCGCTGCAAGAGCCGTCTGCGGATCGACGCCCGTTCGTCCGCGAGGGAAATGACCTCGGCGGACGCCGAAACTGCGCTAACCGCGGTCATGCGTCGCTATCCGCGAGCCGAGCTTCCCGATCCCACACCCGCTGCTGTTTTGCGGCTTCGATATATTGCCTAACGCTCGCTCGGGCGTCGAGTTCGATCACCCCTTCGTCGAGATCATCCGCAATGGCCGCCTTCACGAAAAGTGGCTTCGCCGCGGCTGTGTACCCGATCACCTTCAGATGCCCGAAGGCGTCGCGAATCCAGTCTATCGCGGCGCTATTCTTGAGAAGCGGCTTGATCCCCGCTTCCGAGGCAAAGATCGCAACGGCGTCGAAAAACACCGAAGGCGCGCCTGACAACGCCATATCGACGGCCACAGGTTTCCCTGATTTTGGAAGAACGCCG
The DNA here is from genome assembly GCA_963717215.1 of uncultured Alphaproteobacteria bacterium. Lineage (GTDB taxonomy): Bacteria > Pseudomonadota > Alphaproteobacteria > Rhizobiales > Beijerinckiaceae > Roseiarcus. The sequence goes on along the minus strand of CAVQVS010000010.1, from coordinate 33,925 downwards.
CCAATCTTCGGCGCAACGATGGCGAGCTCGGCCCCTTCCTTTTCCAACGCGGCGCGAAGGGCCTCGACGCGGTCGCCATCGGCCCCGTCCGTCACCAGCGCGCCGATCTTCCGGCCCTTGAGCGTCGGCTTCGCTTTAGCAATGAGGGAAAGCGCAGGAGATGGCTCAAGGTCGATCGGCGCCCGATAGGGCGTGATCTCCGCGCGCGCGCCTTCCATGCCAACCGCGGTTTCGACCGCACGCGCCAGCACTTCGTCAACCAGCGCCAGATGGCCAAGCATTCGGCTTCTGATCGCAGGCGTTTCGACCTTTGACAACTCGAAGGCGAAGGCGCTGTGGATGTGCTGCTGTTCGGGCGCGGACATCGAGCGGTAGAACTGTCGCGCCTGACTGTAATGATCGGCGAAGCTCTCCGCGCGAATGCGCAACTTCTGTCCCGTTTCGTCCTTGCCCTCTTGCCCGGCAAAGGTGCGAAACCCGCGTTCGGGATTCTCGCGTGGACCGGACGGATCGAGGCTGTTCGGCTCATAGGAGACCCGGCCCGGCGCCACATCCATTCGACGCATGCCGTCGCGTTGCAGATTCCGCATCGGACAACGCGGGCGGTTGATCGGCAACTCGTGGAAATTCGCGCCACCGAGCCGGCTGATCTGAGTGTCCGTGTACGAAAACAAGCGGCCCTGCAGCAGCGGGTCGTTGGTGAAATCGATGCCCGGGACCACGTGACCCGGATGGAAAGCAGCTTGCTCCGTTTCGGCGAAGAAGTTCACTGGGTTGCGATCCAGCACCATCCGGCCGACGACCTGGATAGGGACAACCTCCTCCGGAATGATTTTGGTCGGGTCCAATATATCAAAATCGAAGCTCGCCGCCTGCTCCTCGTCAAACGCCTGAACGCCAAACTCCCACTCGGGAAAAGCGCCTTTGGCGATCGCCTCATAGAGATCGCGGCGATGAAAATCCGGGTCCGCACCATTGATCTTCACCGCCTCGTCCCAGACGACCGAGGCTGCGCCAATGGTCGGGCGCCAGTGGAACTTGACGAAGGTCGACTTCCCCTCCGCATTAACGAGCCGGAAGGTGTGAATGCCGAACCCCTCCATCATCCTGAGCGAGCGCGGGATGGTTCGATCGGACATGATCCACAGGACCATGTTCATGCTTTCGGGCAACAGCGAGATGAAATCCCAGAACGTATCGTGGGCCGTCGCGTCCTGGGGATAGCCACGATCGGGCTCCATCTTCACCGAATGGATGAGATCGGGAAACTTGATCGCATCCTGGATGAAGAAGACAGGAATGTTGTTGCCGACGAGGTCGAAATTGCCCTCGTCTGTGTAGAACTTGACCGCGAAGCCGCGGACATCGCGGGGCATATCTCCGGCCCCCGCGCCGCCGGCGACGGTTGAGAACCGGGCGAACACTTCCGTTTTCTTGCCTTTTTCCGCGAGGAACGAGGCTCGCGTCAGATGCGGAATTGGATTGGTCGCCTCGAAATAGCCGTGCGCGCCAGATCCCCGCGCGTGGACTATGCGCTCTGGAATTCGCTCGTGGTCGAAATGAGTAATCTTCTCGCGGAACGCAAAATCTTCCAGAAGCGACGGGCCCCGACCACCGGATTTCAGCGTGTTCTGATTGTCCGCGACGATGACGCCCTGATTGGTCGTGAGAGACGCCTGAACGCCTTCGGCGGTTTGATGCGTCGCGCCTCCTGGACCAGCGACGAGGTATCGCTCAGGATCTTTGAGATGGTCGAAGCCTTTCGGCTTGCCTGCCTTTGCCATTCGGGCGCTCCGCGGAGAGTGTCCAGGTAACAACGCCTCGCGAGGCGATTCGTGCCATGGGAACGGGCTCAGGCTAGCAAACGCCCAGGCTGATCAGCGGCGCTCCCGCCAGGCAAACCCCTAAAGGGGCTTCGCCGACCGCGGCTGGAGCGGTCATTCTGCCGAAATGTCGCGCTATTCTACGGACCAGGAAATCACGTCGATTTGCGCCGACTACCTGGTGGAGCACGCAGTCTCGCTAAACCGGTCTCTGCAGTCCATTTCCCTGTTTATACTGCGTCCGCCACCAAGAAGTCCACGCAACACGACGTGATTTCCTAGGCCGCAGAATAGCAGGACATTTCCGAGGCTTGCGGCTTCATGTCCGTAGACGATCTGGCTATGCGGGCTCGGGCGGCGCGAGGTATCTCGCACCGGCAGGGATGATGCCTATCGCGCGTACTCAGCGTTGCGAATGCGGCGCGGTCGAAGGGCATTCCAGCATAGAGCTGAGAGCCGGCAATCAGGCGCGGAGTTGGTAACCACGGCGCCGCTTGCGTTCGAGCCATGTGGTGAGCGCTGTCTGCCCGAGCGGCGCGGAGGCATGAAGGTCGATTCGCGTTCGCCCGGCGCCGCCGATCCGGCCCCAGCGGCGCACGAGCGACGATTCGGCGAACAGCGTCGGCTCGACCGATAGGACGTAGTAGCGCGCCACGTTCTTCGTGCGGTCGACCCGCTCCGGGACGAGCACGTTCAGGACGTCGGGACCCTTGGTTTGCTGGTCCATAGTTCGAAGCTAAGGCGCGACACTGCGCGCGTCCAACGCATATTTTGAATCAATCGAGCTGCGCCGATTCGAATTTCGAATCGATCCGTCGGATAGACCGTGAAAGCGTTCGGCCGAAGGCTGCGGCGTGGCGAATTGCCGGGACGTTGGTAGAAGAATACGCTTACGAATTTCAAATTGATTGAATTAATTGATGTCAACCTAGGCGGCGCTAATCTGAAGAATTCACCAAGATCGTTAATGTACGTATGTACACATCTCGTTTAGTTCCATAGAAACATTATGCGACACGTAATTTTGACTATAACATCAATTGCTTAAACCCAATTCCACGAAACTCTTAAGACCGCGTTGCAAAAGCTGACGAACCTGTTCCTGCGGAATGCGGCTGGGCGGGCCGGCAGCCAACACTCCTGCATACCGACAGGCTTTGTATGAAGTGCGATAAAAGATTGGCAAGGCAGAAGACAAGGCACCTCACATTCTAAGGCGATAATCGGTCCCGCCTATCAGCAGCGGCGACCGGTCGACGATCGGTAATCCGAGGCAGGTCCTTGGCCTCTGCAACCTTTCTTGCAACGTCGGAAAGCAGTCCGCGCATGAGATCGAAGGCGCGCTGATCATCCTTCCTCTCGATCGCGAGAAGCACTTCACCATGCGCCACGAGATCGCCGACAGCATGACCGAAGATCGCGTTCGTGATGGGGGCAGTCAGAGAAAGCGCCGTTCGCACGAGCGCGCCGAGCGGTTGATAGAAGCGATTGTTCGTCGCCGCGATGATGGATTTGTGGAAACGGCAATCGGCTTCGACCGGGTCGTAGTTACCGGCTGCCGACTCCCGCATGAAGCCATAAGCCTCGCCGATTCGGGCAAGTTGAGTTGGGTCCGCGCGCCGCGATGCGAGGGCGGCCGCCTCCGGCTCGAAGCCTAACCGAAGTTCGAGGAGTTCAACGACAATTCTGCGGTCGGGCGGACTCTCTCGCAGCCATCTCAGCACGTCCGAATCAAGAAGGTTCCAGTCGGAGACTGGCCGCACCTCCGTGCCCCGCCGCGGGCGGGAGCCGACCAGGCCTTTGGCCGTCAGCATCTTGATGGCTTCACGGACCGCCGTACGACTGATCTTCAGTTCCGACGACAGAACCCCCTCATTCGGAAGGCCGTCGACCGCGCTGAAGCGACCCGAAACGATTTGGTGTCCCAGGCGGTTCACGAGTTCAACGGTGATGTTTCCAGAGCCAAAGGCGCCGAATGCCTTATCGGCGGTGGGAATGTCGCTTTTGGCGTATGGCCTCATTCCGAAGTCATCCTCATTCCCACAAGCTCTCTAGGCGGCGTTTCATCCCGGCTTCAAACTTTATCGGGCTAAAGCGGGCGGGCTTCGCCGAAACCGACGACCTTCACGCTCAGACAGCGCTTGTTATCCCGCCGTCCACGTAGATGATCTGGCCTGTAACAAAGCTCGACGCGTCCGACGCCAGAAAGATCGCGGCGCCTACGAGTTCATCCGTTTCTCCCCATCTGCCGAGGGGAGTTCTGTTGACCAGCCAGTCCGAGAACGCGGGGTTCTTCGTCAGAGCTTCGTTGAGGTCAGTGCGGAAATAACCGGGCGCGAGCCCGTTGACTCGCAAGCTTGACGAACCGAGCTCGGCGGCCATCGCCTTCGTCATCATTTTCATCGCCCCCTTGGATGCCGTGTAGGGCACGATGGAGGGACGCCCGAGCTCGCTTTGCACGGAGCAAATGTTTATTATCGAACCTCGCGCTCGCGCACTCATGCCTCGCGCGACCGCCTGTGCGACGAAGAAGGGCGCGTAGACATTTGAGCGCATGATCGCGTCAAATCTCTCTGCCGGAAATTCTACGAAAGGCGCGCGATGCTGGATTCCCGCGTTGTTCACGAGAACGTCGATTGCGCCATATTGCTCTTCGATTCGGCTTACTTCGCGGATGACGTCTTCACGATCGGTCACGTCTGCGATCGATGTCGATGCGGCAAGTCCTTCGTCTTTCAAATTCCGCGCAGCCGCTTCCGTCCGCTCACGGTCGCGACCGTTGAGAACGACGCTCGCGCCAGCGAGGGCGAGGCCGCGCGCTAGTGAATATCCGATGCCCCGGTTGGAGCCCGTGACGAAGGCGACTTTTCCGTTCAGCGAAAAAAGGGCGTCAAGGTAACTCATTGGGTTCCCTTCGAGGCCGCGCTCTGACCCCGTCAAAACTGGAGGTGAACCTTGACCGAACGGCTCTTGTCCGCTGCGAGATCGAAGGCCGGCGTCGGTTCTGAGGCGGGCACCGTGGCGGTCAGAAGCGCTCGGATCTGCGAGCGGTTGCGGGCGATATAATCGATCGCCTGATGAAATTCCTCATCGAAGCGGAAGCTGCCGATCACATCGATCTCCTTGGTCACGATCGCCGACATGTTGATCTCCGGCCGCGCGCCCTGACCCACGCATACAATCGCGCCACGCGGCCTGACGACATCGATCGCCGAGATGGTGGCTCCGGCGCTGCCGGAAGCCTCGAAGACGACGTCGAAGGTTCCCTTGCCCTCGGCATGTCTTGCAAGGCGATCAGCCTCTGTTGCGACGTTGATTGTTTCGTCTACCCCAAGGTCTGCTAGACGGCGCAAGGGTTCGTCGATCACATCGCCAACGGCGACGAAGCCTGCGCCAGCGCTCCGAGCTATAAGGGCCAAAATCGTGCCGATCGGCCCGGCGCCCAACACCAGCACCCTCTTACTGAGTAGCGACCCGGGCCGCGACGCTGCGTGCAGGCACACGGCGACCGGCTCCGTGAAGGCGGCCTCGCTGAGAGTCATCGTGTCCGGGATTGGAATGGCTTGTTCCGCCTTGCAAACGAGCGCCTCACGAAAGCCGCCGTCAACATGCGGCGTCCGCATCGCGCTTCCATAAAAGCGCATGTCCAAACACTGGTTCCGCAAGCCCTTCCGGCAAAAGGCGCAGACACCGCACGACAGGCTCGGATTGACGGTCACGCGCTGGCCGATTCGGAGCGAGGTCACGTCCTCGCCTGTCTCAGCGACAACGCCGGCGATCTCATGCCCCAGGATCATGGGATGACGAATCTTCACCGTGCCGAACCCGCCGTGGTGGTAATAGTGAAGGTCCGATCCGCAGATGCCCCCGACCTCGATCTTCACCCGCACATCGTCGCGACCAAGAGGCTGGTCCGCCACCTGCTCAAACCGCAGATCGTTGGGGGCGTGGATGACTATGGCTTTCATTGGTCTTAATCCGCAGACAGTTCGAATTTGGGCCCGCACGTGGACGGCGTTCGCCGCAGCTTCGCTTCTCGCATCCGCGATCACGGAGCTGACCGTCGGTCGAGCTAGCAGAAACTGCGGCGACAAGCCCTGCCCGGAAGGCGGCCGTGATCGAGCAGCGCTTACCACTCGGCTCCCCGTAAACAAATCAATCGGCAACTGCCGAAGTCTCCCTGAGCAGGAGCGCACCCACAAGCTTTCCACGACGCCTCAAGGGACGAATCTCGATCTTGACTGAAGTGATTTATATGATAAATCACAATATTGCAACGCCGCGAGACTGGAGGATTGGGGGAAGCTCAAAGCCGCGATACGCGGCAAGTCTTTCTGGCACGACAATCGCTGCAGTAGCCAACACAATGATTTATAACGACTATAACGGAGGATATGCCTTGAAACGTCTTATCGCAATCACCCTGGGACTAGCGATCTTCTCGACCGCAGCCCTCGCCGAGACGCCCCGTACAATCGCCTTCAGTGTGAAGACAGTCACCAACGACGACTTCCAGAAAGCCATCGCCACGTCCATCCAGGATGCGGTGGAAAAATCCGGCAACAAGTTTCTCTTGGTCACCGCCGGCGAGGAAACCGGCGTCTCGATCCAGGTCAATCAGGTCGAGGACCTGATCGCGAAAAAGGTCGACGCAATCATTCTCAGTCCCATGGACGGCAAGGCTGTGGTGCCTGTCCTGAAGAAGGCTCAGGCGGCCAAGATTCCGGTCATTGTGGTGGATTCCTCGGTGGAGAAGGGCAACGAGGGCCTCTACATTTCCTATGTCGGCACCGACAACTTCAATGCCGGGAAGACGGCCGGCGAGCGCATGGTCAAGGAGCTGGGCGGCAAGGGCAATGTTCTGATCGTGCGCGGCGCCAACGGGAGTCTGGCTGGCGATCTGCGAGTTGATGGTTTCAAGGCCGGCATCCAGGGCAGCGGCCTTGTTGTGGTCGGCGAGCAACCCGGCAACTGGACCAATTCGGTGGCCATGCAAGTGACCGAGAACATGCTTCAGGCCAACAAGAACGTCGACGGCCTGTTCAGCGCTTCCGACGTGATGCTCGACGGCGTCCTCCAGGCCGCTGGCGACGCCAATCGCACTGGCATCAAGATCCTGTCGGTCGACGGATCCAAGAAGGCGGTGGATCTCGTCGAACAAGGCGCCATCGTGGGCACCATGGCTCAGTTTCCCGGCAAGATGGGCCCCATCGCGGTTGAGAACCTGCTCGCAGTGCTCGAAGGCAAGAAGGCCGCTGACAGCATCCCCAAGGTGATCGACTCGGGCACCATGGTCTACGACAAGAGCAACCTCGCTGAAGCTCGCAAGTGGGCTTTCTGAGTGGGCGTTCCGAGCTGGTGAACCTCCATCCCGCGACGCGGCGAGGACTGTTCGTCCTCCTACCCGTCGCGGCCTTTCTCGCGCTCGGTTCGCAAGTCCCGCATTTCCTGGACCCGTCGAACCTGCTCAACGTCGTCAGACAATCGTCCATCACCGGCATCTGCGCGGTAGGAATGACGTTCGTCATCGTCATCAAGGGCATCGACCTGTCCCTGGCTGGTCTGCTGGCATTCTGCCCGATGATCAGCGGCATCCTGATGCTCGCTGGATTCGACCTGCCAGCGAGCATGGCGGTTGGCATGCTCGCTGGAATCCTTCTTGGCCTGTTCAATGGCCTCATGGTGTCGAAGCTCGCTGTGCCGGCCTTCATCACCACGCTGGTGGTGGGGCAGATCAGCCAGGGTCTGGCCCTGACCATGAACGGCGGCAGCTCGATCGGCGGCTTCCCCGAGCGGTTCGTATTCATCGGCAACGGCGCGCTTGCCGGCGTCCCCCTGTCCGACTTGCTGCTGTTGGCTTTCCTCGCGCTCGGCTTTTTCATTCAGCGCTTCACGGCGCTCGGCAACCACATCTTTGCGCTTGGCGGCAACGAAGCCGTACTGCGGCAGGAGGGCCTAAGCGCCGCCCGGCTGCAGTTCTTCGTGTTCGGCTTCTCCGGCTTCTGCGCCGCCGTGTCGGGCCTGTTGCTCTCTGCCCAATTGGACACCGTCCACCCTACACAGGGCGACGCATACCAACTGGACGCCATCGCCGCCTGCATCATCGGCGGCGTGGATCTCGCTGGCGGGCGCGGCTCCGTGCCCATGGCCGTTGTCGGCGCACTGGTCATCGGGTGCCTGCGCAACGTGCTCAACCTGCTCGGGATTCATCCTTTCATGCAGAACGTCTTTATCGGCTCCATCATCATCGTCATTGTCTATCTGAGCGGAACGATTCACCGACACAGCGAACTCGCCACCCGGGGAACTTTATGAGCGCTCGGGACGATTTCCGGGCCAAAAATCGCCCCGGAGGACGCAAGGAGCAGCCAGCCGGAAACTCGAACGCCGCGCTGAAAAGGCCGACCCGGATCACCTATGGATCCTTCCTCGACCTGGTTGGTCGCAACGTCGCTCCGACCATCTTCCTGGCGCTCGTAGTCCTCGCCAGCCTATTCGTGAAGAATTTCGCTGACGTGGACAATGCTGCGGTGATCCTGAAGCAGTCCGCCATTCCCGCAATCGCTGTGATCGGCATGACGATGGTCCTGATGACCGGCGGCATCGACCTGTCCCTCGGCTACGTCGTGGGGCTCGCCTCTATCGCCTCCGGAATTCTGGCGAACACATGGGCCTGGCCGGCGCCTGCGGTGCTGATAGCGGTCCTCGCGCTGGGCCTGGGCCTGGGGCTCTGCAACGGGTTGATTACGCAGTTCATGCGGGTCCCGGCTTTCATCGCCACCCTCGGGACCGGCTACGTATTTTATGGGATCGCCCAGATCGTCAGCCAGGGCTCGAACATCAATCGACTGCCCAAGGACTTCCTGGCGATTGGGCGCACGCCAATGTTCGGGCTGCCCTCGGCTGTGTTCCTCGCACTTGGCGTGGCGGTCGTGTTCCACGTGCTGATCAGCCGAACAATCTTTGGCCGGCGCCTCGAGGCGTTTGGCCTCGGCGCCAAGGCGGCCGCGCTGAGCGGCGTGCCCAACGCAACGATCAACGTCACCGTCTACGCCCTCGGCGCCGCTCTGGCGGCGCTTTCCGGCTTGCTGTTCACCATCCGGGTGAACGCCGCTCAACCCAACATGGGCGGCGGGGCATTCACCTTCGAAGTGGTGACCGGAGCCATCGTCGGCGGCGCCAGCCTGTTCGGCGGGGTGGGCTCGGTGGTGAACAGCATCCTCGGCGTGCTGTCCATCAAGATCATCGAGAACTGCATCAACCTGATGGGGGTCAACTACAACCTGTATCTCGCCGTCCAGGGCGTGATCATCCTGATAGCCATCGTCTTCGGCAACCTGTCAAACCGCCGGACGTAAGGGAGGCGATCATGGAACCGCTAGCCTCAATGCGTGGCGTCACCAAGTTCATCTACGGCAGCGATGGCCGCCCGCTTCGCAACACCGACGTGAAGATCCTGGACGGGGTGGACTTCGAGGTTTTTCCCGGCGAGGTGCACGTGCTGGTTGGCGAGAATGGCGCCGGCAAGAGCACCTTGATGAGGATCCTCGGCGGCGTCATCCCACAGGACCGGGGCGAACTGAGGATCGCCGGCAAGACCGTCACCCTGGCCAATGCTCAGGACGCGCGAAAGAATGGCGTCGCGTTCATCCACCAGGAGCTCAACCTCTGCGCCAATCTGGACGTGGCGCACAACATCTTTTTGGGCCGCGAGCCGCGTCGGCGCGGGCTCAAGGATGCAGGCGAAATGGTCCGGCGCAGCGCCGAATTGCTCAAGGCCCTGGGAACGGACCTGGATCCGCGCCTGCCCGTGTCGAGGCTGTCCACCGCCCAACAGCAACTGGTGGAGATCGCCAAGGCGATGTCCTTCAAGTCGCGGGTCGTCATCATGGACGAACCCACAGCCAGCCTCACCAAACGGGAGATCGACATGCTGTTCGGTCTGATCCGGCGGATGCGGGCGGACGGCATGGGCATCGTGTACATATCCCACCGTTTCGAGGAGATCCTCGCCATCGGCGATCGCTTCACAGTGCTCCGCGACGGTCGCCGAGTGGGCTCCCTGCCGATCCAGGAATTCAAGCGGGATTCGGTGATCTGGATGATGGCCGGGCGGTCCGTCGACGAAATGTATCCGCGGGCCCATATGGTCCGTCCGGAGCCAGTGCTGGAGGTGCGCGGCCTTCGCCTCTCCCCCCACACGCCGCCCATCGATCTTGTCGTGCGACGGGGCGAAGTGGTGGGCCTCGGTGGCCTCGTGGGGAGCGGCCGCACGGAACTGGCGAAATCCGTGTTCGGAGTACGCCGCTTTCACGGCGGCGAGGTGCGCTACCTTGGCGCGAAGATCGACGGCTGGGGACCGGCGCGGTTGATCAGGGCAGGCATGGCTTACCTCTCCGAGGACCGAAAGACCGAAGGGCTCATCCCGCGCATGTCGATCCGCGAGAACATCACGCTCGCCTCTCTGCGTTCTGTTTCCACGCTTGGCTTCCTGTCGAAGCCCAAAGAGGAGCGGCAAGCGGCTGCCCTGATCAAACAACTCAACATCGTTGCGCGCTCCAGCGAGCAGCTGGTGGCCACCTTGAGCGGCGGCAATCAGCAGAAATGTGTGCTCGGTAAGTGGCTAAGCGCCGCGCCGAGATTGCTCATGCTTGACGAGCCCACCCGGGGCATCGACGTTGGCGCCAAGGCCCAGATCCACAATCTGATCGATCGGATCGCAGACAGTGGGGTCGCCATCCTCATGATCAGTAGCGAGTTGCCGGAACTCATCGGCCTCAGCGATCGCGTCTATGTCATGCGCGAGGGCGGGATAGTTTCTGAGCTCGAGGCGGGACCAGACCTGACCCAACAGCGAGTGGTGGCCTACATGGTTTAGCCTATACTTATGACGGTAGAGCGCGTCCCGAATCCCCTTCGGCCCGCCCGCAGCAACTGCGCTTAAGCTCTCCCGCGCATGCGTTCGTTGTCGCCGAGATTCCTCCATCTGCGATTAGGTAAGTCGGTAGCCGCGTACTAACGCGGGCGGGCCCAGGACGGCGGCCTGAACTGACAAGAACCGTTGGGCTGATCCCGGCGATTTGAAACGCTGCATCTTGCGCTCGCGTCGTCGAGTCGGTTGATGCGAATTCTCAGCACGATTATTCTTGCGCAAGCCCTGTTCGTGGCGAGCCGACAATCCCATTGCCGACTTTGCCGCGCCGTACGAGCGAAGCTTATCGGTTACCAGAACATCAGGCGCGAAGCCCTGTTTCTTGAGCAGTTTGCGCATCAGTTTCACGGCTGCAGCCTTGTCCCGTCGTCGTTGTACTAGCAGGTCAAGAACCTCGCCTTCGTCGTCAATCGCGCGCCAGAGCCAGAACTGCCGGCCCGCAATCACCACAGCCATCTCATCGAGATGCCACGTCGACGTTGAGCGCGGGCGTTGACGGCGAAGTTCTCGAGCGAACAACGGTCCGAACTTCAAGACCCATCGCCGCACCGTTTCGTATGAGACGTCCAGACCGCGCTCCGCCAGCAGATCTTCAAGATCGCGGTAGCTGAGTGTGAACCGGACATACAGCCAAACCGCGTGCCGGATGATCTCAGGGGGAAACTGGTAGCGAGCAAACGAGATCGTCATGTGCCATCTTACCCGTCAACCGGATACGCGCTACCGTTCGCGTGACAATGCCCATCGACGTGTGCAGAGAGGACGTTCCAACCGAACAACTTGCCTTGAGGCATCCAACCTGCGGGCAGACCGGTCTTCGCGGCTTCACCTTGTGCGGTCGCAGCCGAAGGTCGTAGGACTAAGGCGAGCGCAGATTTTTCCACGGCCGCGTATCCCTGCCTCACCATGCGGCGTCTGACGGCCGTTTTCTTTCGCGCGCAAGCTATTAGCGCGCTCAGCGTGATGTCCAATATTGCAATGTCGATCCGCTCGCAACGAAGAGACCATTCACCGACTTCGCTTGACGATAGTTCGGGTGAACGTCTCATTCTCCTCGAATCGGTCCGCTCGGTCGACGCTCTCGCTCCAGCGTCAGGCGGCGCCAAAGGATGTCGCTGCGCGAGACGAGCCGTGAGCCGCTGCTCCGCACGGCTTCCCGGTCGCCCGCATCGTTCAGGACTGATCACGCCGGAACAATTTTGAGAGCTTTCTTCCGCCATCAGAGTGGATGCCGCTGACGGTATGAACAACTGCAGACAAAACGATCACGATACCGTAGAGGAAGTTAGTGTAGAATCCAGAGAAGCCAGAGGTAAGGATACCAATGCTGATGAAACTGATGGTCATCGCGCCAACGAACGCGCCCGCAATGCTTCCGACACCGCCCAGCATTGGTGTGCCGCCGACGAACACGGCCGCCAGAATGGGCAGGAGCAACCCGTTGCCCGCATTCGGGTAAAAATTGACGTTGATCAGCGAGATCATCACGCCGACCATCCCAGTAGTCAGACCCACAAATCCGAAGATCGCCAAGCGGGTAAGCTGAATGTTGACGCCCATTTCACGCGCTGCCCCTACGTTGTCACCAATGTAACGGGCATAGGCTCCGAGCTTGTGGCTGTTGAATAGAACCCCCGCGAGTATCGCGACCCCGACCGCCCACAACATTTGCACGGGAAGCCGGCCTATCTGGCCGACGAGAGTCACCATCAACAGGGAGTCCTGCAATGCATCGAGGGGCAGGCCTGTGCCGTTTGACAGGATGTCGGCGAGCCCGGCCCAGAAGAAGCTCATTCCGAGAGTGGCGATAAGCGACGAAAGGCCAATATAGGCAATTAGCACCCCGTTGATCAGTCCAATTCCAATGCCCGCCAAGACGGCCAAGATAGCCGCCAAGAACGGATTGAGTCCCGCCAGCGCACTGTAGGAAAAGACGAGGCCTGAGAACGTAACGCCGGCGCCAAAGGAAAGGTCGATCTCGCCCGCTGCAACGACAAACACCAGTGCGACGGCGATTATGGAGAGCGTCGGCAGTGAGATCGCCACTGCGCTGTAAACAGTCGGCTTCGACCAGATGCTTGGGCTGATCGCGGCAAAGGCCGCGATCATCAAAATGAAGAAGGCCAGGCTACTGATGAAGGCCCGCTGGTTTCGCAAAAAGTTACGAAGCGCGCCGGCGCGGCTTACCCGCGGCGGCGCCAATCGGCCCTGCTGAATTGAGGTCACGCTGATTGTTCCGCGCCGCGCTGGGCGAGTTTTGCCGCCATTGCCGACTTTCCTCCGGCGGCGGCCGCGGACTCCATGAAATTGACGAGCGCTGGGTAAGTGATTTCAGTCACATTGAACCGGGCGGCGATCTCGCCCCGGTCGAGGACGAGAAACCGATCGCCAACGCTGTGAGCGTGAGCAATATTGTGAGAAATGAACACGATTCCGAGCCCCTCGCGGCGGGCTTTGGTCACGAGGTCCAGGACATGCTGCGACTGTGTCAGCGAGAGCGCGGTCGTCGGCTCATCCAAGATTAGCAATCGTGCCTTGAAATAGAGCGCCCGTGCGATCGCGACACCTTCCTGCTCGCCCCCCGACAGGCCGGCAATCGGCGAATTTACGTCGAGAACCTTCGACGTGAAGCCGAGGCGACGCAGTAGGGTGTCAGCTTCGGCCACTTGGGTTCGATCGGAGATCAGGCCGAACCAATTGGTAAGCTCGCGGCCCATGAAGATGTTTCGTGCAACGGTCTGGCGAGGAGCGAGTGCTTTGTCTTGATAAATCGTCTCGATCCCCGCTTTGCGGGAGTTCTTAGGGCTCCATTTGCTGACGGCTTGCCCGCTGACCAAGACACGTCCCCGATCAGGGCTGTGGACGCCGCTCATGATCTTTACGAGCGTCGACTTGCCAGCACCGTTGTCTCCGAGCAAGCAGACGACCTCGCCAGGGTTGATGGCAAAGCTGACGTCGCGCAACGCGTCCACGCCACGGAACGATTTCCAGACATGGTCCAGTTCCAAGATGGCAGTCACTTAATCAGCGCTCTCGGCTCGGAATGGATCAGCGAAACAACCTCGCCTCGTACCGAAAACGATCAGCCAGCGATTCCGGCTTTGACCAACTCAACGTAAGCGCCCACGTCCTTTGTCCCGACGGAGCCTGTTCCGGTATCGACAACGAGCGGCTGGAACCGCCACTTTTTCTGCAGGCAGAGGCTAAGCACCGGAAGGTATCCCTGCAGGAACGGCTGCTGCAAGGCGACCCGATGCGCCCAGTTTTGTTGCATGGCGGTGATCACCGAAGGAAGGATGTCGAACCCAATGACCTTGACCTCACCAGGCGCCTTGCCGGCTGCCTTCATGTAAATCCCCGCCGCCCCCACGAACTGTCCGCCCGAGAACGACACGAGGTTGACGTTCGGCACGTTGCCCATCGCGCCAACGACGAGCGACGTCATACCCGACGGGTTCGTCGCAAACTCGACCTGCTGAACGACCTTAGTTACCTTAACACCGGCCTTCTCAAGCGCGTCGACAATGCCATTGTCACGCGGGGCGATGCCAGGCATACCGAAATTGCCGAACACGATGGCCGTATTACCTTCCTTCAGCCCGAAATCCTTGATTGAGGCCATCCCTAGGGCCAAGCCTTCATTGTAAAGAACCGCCCCCACGTAGCCCCCTCCGAACGAAGCCCGAACCTCGGGCACGTCGACGTTGACGTATTCGGTGAGGACGCCCTGTTCCTGGGCCAGCTTGGCTATAGGCATCAGCGCGGCGTCGCCAGGGTGGCCCATCATCGCCAGTCCGTCTGGAGCTGTGGCGATGACCTGCCGGTATTGCTGGACCATGGTGCTGGAATCCCAGCCCGCGTGGAGTAGGTCCAGGCGGCAGCCAAGATCCTTTGCGGCCTGTTGTGCGCCATTCACGACGATCTGCGCGAAGGCATCTCCGGTGTTTCCGCCCGCCTCGAAAATGATGCGGATGCCTTTCGCCCACCCCGTTTCTGTTGCCCCGCTATCCTCCGCCTTCGCGGCTGTGACGACCGTCGCGACGCTGGTCAGTGCGGCGCCGACCGAGAGGCCCGCAAGTTTAAGAAAGTCGCTCCGTCCAATCCGAAGGCCTGGATTCGGAGACGCGAGGTTATTGTCATTGTCGCTCACGGAATTCCTCCCTTTTTGTGCGCGCCCGGTCTTCAGTGCGGGCTGAACCTTAACTCTAAGCGGACCTCCACGAGTTCGTCAAGTTGTTGAACTAATACGTGTGAACCCGAGCCGAATCGGCTCTCACGCCCCTCGTTCAGCCATTTGAAGCAGGCTAGAGAGTCACTCGGCGCCCGTCGGTCGCTGACTGGGCGAAGCCGTCGAGGACCCTTGCGTTGTTGATCGAGTTGGAGAGGGGCAGCGGCACCGGCTCATCCAGGAGTATCGACTTCGCAAACCCTTCAACGAGGCCTCGATATTGGTTGAAGGGCGCCAAGAACTCCTCACGCCGACGTCCTTCGGCATCGACAACCACAATGAGCGCTTCGGCGGCGCGATTACCAGCGCCGAGGATGAGCGCGCGCGGAGCCTCGATCATGCCTTTGCGACCGATGATTTTGTAGAAGCCGTTTCCGTTTCCTTCGAAGGAGCAGCTTACCAGTGCGACGCGGCCGCGCGGAAACTCGAGCACGCCGGCTGCGGCCACGTCGACGTTCATTACCTCGTCCATGCGCCACCAAGCATTCACCGCCGAGGGCTCATCGCCTAAGACCATTCGCGACGCGCTTACGCCGTAGCAACCCATATCCAGCAGCGCGCCGCCGCCCAGCTCTCGCTTGAACCGAACATTATTTGCGTCGGGCGGGCTCATGAGGTCGACGGAAAGATGTGCATGGACTTCGAGCACGTCACCAATTACGCCCGACCGAACCAGATCACGAACCCGCTGATGTTGCGGATGGAAGCGGTACATGAAGGCTTCCATCACCTTCACTCCGCGCCGCTCCGAAAGTGCGGCCAGCGCTTCCGCCTCGGCTGCGTTAAGCGCGAGCGGCTTTTCACACAAAACGGACTTGCCGGCCTCGACGGCCTTGCGCGTCCATTCGAAATGCATCGAGTTCGGCAGCGGTATATATATTGCATCGATTGAATCGTCGTGGATCAATCCATCGTAGGTGAGGACGCGGACGCCCTGGGCAGACCCATACTCGCGCATGAGGTCGTCCACATCGCGACTCGCAACGGCAACGAGCTTACTGTTTTTCGAATCGCGAATCGCGGGCATCACGGCTTCGCGCGCGATCCAAGATCTTGCGCCGAGCACACCCCATTGGACGATGTTGGTCACAATAGCTCCCGTACCCTCTGTTGGTCTCGCGCTTTCCTGCTCTCTTTCATCGAAGCATTAACCCCTCTGCACGAGGGCGACGAAAACCGTCATTTGATGCCTAGGATCTCGCGCACCTCTTCAAGCGACGCGCCGGTGGCGGCGAAATCGTCAAATGTCTTGTCTGTGACTCCAATTATGTGGGACGCGATGAAGGGAGCTCCAAGCGCCGCTGCCTCTTCCGGGCGTCTAAGGCAGTCCTCCCACTCGTAGACAGCCCAACCCTCGAAACCGTACTCGGCCAGTTTTGAGAAAACTCTGGGGAAATCCACTTGGCCATCGCCAAGGGAGCGATCGCGGGCAGCACGTTTTAGCCACGGACGGTAACCGGAGTAAAACCCTTGACGTCCGGTCGGTCGGAATTCCGCGTCCTTGACATGAAACGCTTTGATGCGCGTGTGATAAATGTCGATGAACTCGATGTAGTCGAGTCCCTGTTTGATAAAGTGGCTCGCGTCGTAGTTGATATTGCACCGGGGGTGATCGTCGACGGCGGCGAGGAACTGCTCGAAGGTGTCGCCGTCGAAAACGTCCTGGCCCGGGTGGAGCTCGAACGCGATATCGACGCCCTGCTCGTCAAACGCGTCGAGGATCGGCCTCCAGCGCCGCGCCTGCTCGGCGAACGCCTCCTCGACCATTCCGTTGGGCCGCTGCGGCCATGGATAGACGTAGGGCCAGGCGAGAGAACCCGTAAAGCACTGCGCCGCGCTCAGGCCGAGGCGCCGTGACGCCTTTGCCGCAAGTTTCAGCCGCTCCACCGCCCAAGCCTGCCGCGCCGCAGAATTGCCCCTTACGGCAGGCGACGCAAACGCATCGAACATCCGATCGTAGGCTGGATGAACCGCAACAAGCTGACCCTCGAGGGCTGTAGCAAGTTCCGTGATTGCTAGTCCGGCGGCCTTCGTCGCTCCAACGAGTTCCTCCGCATAAGTTTGGCTCTCCGCGCACTGGCCAACGTCGATGAACCTCGCATCCAAGCTCGGCAGCTGAAGACCTTTGTAGCCGAGCCCGGCCGCCCATTCTGCGATCGACGGCAGAGTATTGAAAGGCGGACGGTCATCGGCGAGCTGAGCGATGAGCAGGCCTGGGCCCTTGATAGTCTTCATAGCGTCCCTCCACTAGCCGCCGAGGTCGGAGCGACAAACGCCGAGGACCCGACAATTTCTTCGATTCTCCACTGGACGGGCTGCGAGGAGAGCCCGAACGGGCGAACCAGCCACGCCGAGCTACTATGGATGTCCAAAGAACCCAGCCGCGACGAGACTAACCGGCACGGCGTAACAGCATCCAGGGGCTGTTGTCTGGGCCGGCAAGGAAACTTCTCACGAAAGCCATAGGCACCCGACCCTGTGGGTCGTTTGGTACGGTTCCTCCATTTAGTTCGAGAAAGTTACCAATGCCGTGGCAGGTGTGTCAAGTAAGTCGGCAAGGCTGACCGCGAGGGGCCGCCCGTGATAAATCAACTCGGCGCCTGTTCCGTCGGAATTCGGTCGCCGACACACCGCAGCGGCAAAAAGGCATTGCTCATGTCCTGCCGCGACCAGCAAGACCACTGAATGCGGCCTGTAGCAGGACCTTTACGACAGCGGACATGCCTCTTGCACTGCACGGCCTATGCCGCCATCCGACAGGAAACGGAGGTTACTCAGACCGCGCTCCGGTTGTCGAGATTGACTGTCATGCTCAACATAACCCAATATTTTTTTGCGGATGCCGAGGGTCTTCATAGCACCATGAGCCCGGCTGCCCGACCCTACGTGGTCAACGGTGACCTGACCCCCTGAAGCTCCTCCAAAAATACGTAGAGTCCGGCCCGAAGGAAGGGACGGACGGATGAAGCGATCAAGGTTCACGGAAGAGCAGATCATTGGGATCCTGCGTGAGCAGGAAGCGGGCTTGGCGGTGACGGAGCTGTGCCGCAAGCACGGCGTCAGCTCGCCGACCTTCTACAAGTGGAAGGCCAAGTATGGCGGCGTGGACGTGTCGGAGGCGCGCCGGCTGAAGGCGTTGGAGGATGAGAACGCCAAGCTGAAGCGGATGCTGGCGGACGCCATGCTCGACAACGTCGCGTTGAAAGACCTGCTCGGAAAAAAATGGTGACGCCCGCCGCGCATCGGGAGGCTGCGGGATATCTGCAGCAGACCTATGAGATGAGCCAGCGGCGGGCGTGCCGGGTGATTGACGGCGATCGGGCCAGCGTGCGCTACCAGGCCCGGCGGCCGGATGACGGCGAACTTCGCGAGCGGCTGAAGGCCTTGGCCCAGGAGCGGCGGCGGTTCGGCTATCGGCGGCTGCATGTGCTGCTGCGGCGCGAGGGCCATGCGGTCAACAAAAAGCGCGTTCAGCGTCTGTATCGCGAGGAGCGGCTGATGGTTCGCCAGCGCGGCGGGCGCAAGCGGGCCATGGGAACGCGGCGGCCGATAGAGACACCCGCGGTCGCCAACCAGCGCTGGAGTCTCGACTTCGTCGCCGACCAGTTCACCGACGGGCGCCGGTTCCGGATCCTGGAGGTGTACGACGACTGCACCCGCGAGTGTCTGGCGCTGGTGGCCGACACCTCGATCGGTGGGCGACGCGTCGCGCGCGAACTGGACGCGATCATCGGCTGGCGCGGCAAGCCGGCGACGATCGTCAGCGACAACGGCACGGAACTGACGTCCAACGCCATCCTGGAATGGGCCGACCAGCGCAAGATCGGCTGGCATTACATCGCCCCCGGCAAGCCCCAGCAGAACGGCTTCAGCGAGAGCTTCAACGGCAAGCTGCGCGACGAACTGCTGAACGAGACCCTGTTCAGCTCTCTGGCGGGCGCCCGCGCCAAGCTGGAAGCCTGGCGGCGGGACTTTAACGAGGTGCGGCCCCACTCGAGCCTCGCCTACCTCACGCCAGCGGCATACGCCCGCGCCCTCTGCGGAGAGGCCGGCCGGCGCGCTGCGAACCCCGACCACTCCGCGCGCCGGCCTCTTGCCAGCGGCGATCATGAAGGTTCAGATCAACTCCGGACTCTCGTTATGGCTGGATGAGAAATGGGGGTCAGGTCAAACGATGCGTCACTCGACAGTCGGCAACGGCGCCCTTGACCTCTTACAGCCGCATTGGTATCGGTCGTGAACTAAGGGAGGACTGGCGACGAATGACCGAGAGGCTGCGCCGAATCCAATTTGGATCATCCAGTGTTGTTCGCATCGGCGTATTACGGCTGGCAGCCTTCCGTCCTGATCGCGAAGCGCCTGCGGAAATTGACCACTGAGGTGGTCGGCGATCCCTGACACCTTGTCCTGACGGGAGACGAAGATCGTTTCGCCTGACGTTGTGATCGTTGGTTCTGGCATTGGCGGCGGCACTATTGCGGCTGGCCTCGCGGGCTCGGGAGCCCGCATCGCGATCTTGGAGAAAGGAAGCCAGCTTCTGGATTCTCCGGAGACCCGCGATCCACGGGCGATCTTCGAACGTGCTTACTTTCGCCGGAACAACGAGCGGTGGCGAGACGCGGCTGACGGCGCCACTTTCCTTCCCGGCAACCACTACTATGTCGGTGGAAACTCGAAGTTCTACGGCGCAGTGCTTATTCGATTGCGCGCCGAGGACTTTCTGGACATGGAGCACGAAGGCGGCCTATCGCCCGCGTGGCCGTACCGATACGAAGAAATCGAGCCGTTCTACACTCGCGCCGAGGCGCTGTATCGCGTTCGTGGCGAGCTTGGCGACGACCCCACGGAACCGTATCATTCTAGTTCGTACCCCTACCCAGCGATCCCTGACGAACCGGCGCTTGCAATTGTGCGGGAGCGATTGTCGAGCATAGGCTTGCACCCCGCGGCGTTGCCGCTTGGTGTCGATCTGGACGCTTGGTTGGCGCGGGCTAAGACCCCGTGGGACTGTTACCCGGATACTCGCACCGGCAAGATGGATGCCGAGACATGCGCTCTCGAAACGGCGCTCAAAGATCCCAACGTTAGTCTGGAGACTGAGGCAGAGGTTCGCCGCCTCATCGCGGATGCGGACGGTCGGATCAGTGCGATCGAGTATATTCAGCGAGGAACGCTGAAAAAGGTGACACCGAAGATCGTCGTGGTGTCCGCAGGCGCGATTAGGTCGGCCGCGCTTCTCATTGCATCGCGAGATGACGCCCATCCAAACGGGCTCGCCAACCGCTCAGATGTGGTCGGCCGCAACTTCATGAACCACAACTCCACCGCAATGATCGCCATCAATCCACGTTTCCGGAACGATGCGATCCATCAGAAGACATTCGGTCTCAACGATTTCTACCTTGCGGACGGCAAGGGGCGTCCGCCGCTCGGCAATATCCAGCTCTTCGGTCGCGTCTCGGGGGCGGTGATGAAGTCAGTAGCCAAGCGTACTCCCCTCCCGATATTGAACCTGATTTCGCGCCACGCAGTCGATTTCCTCGCGCAAGGAGAAGATCTGCCAGATCCCGAAAGCCGCGTCCGCGTCGATGGCGAGCAAACCGTTCTCCAGTGGAAAAGGAGCAATATGGTCTCTCACCAACGACTGGTGCGTGAAATGAAAGAGCGTTTTCGCGCGATCGGTTTCCCAACTGTTCTGACGTGGCTCGTCGACCGGACAACGACTTCACATCAATGCGGTACGGTGCGGATTGGGAACAATCCAGCAAGCTCCGCGCTCGATTCCTATTGCCGCGCGCACGACCACAAAAACCTCTTTGTGGTCGACGCGAGCTTCATGCCGAGTTCGGCCGGAGTGAACCCGGCGTTGACAATCGCGGCGCAGGCTCTTCGGGTGGCGGACCATATGCTTGCCAACAAGTTTAAAGCCTAGAACGTAGCGGCATCTTTTCTAAGATCTCTGCAGGACCACTATCGGGAGTTGGGCGAAACAGACCAACCGATCGGCGCTAACCCAGTGGTTAGTCAAATCTCGTAGCACTATGAAACCACTTACCGCAGCCCTGTCTCGATCGTCTTAAGATACGCGAGACCACGGCGCGCGAGCTCTTCAGGGTCCGCCGCGCGGGACGCAAAGCCGTATTCCATCGTCACGTAGCCGTCGTAGCCGACATCTTTCAGCGCCTGAAGCAGGCCATGCCAGTCGATAGGGCCAGGCGCGGGCGCCCCGCGGCCAACATCGGCGCAGTGCACGTTCCCAAGCCGCTTCCCCGCGACGTGAACGTAATCGGCGGCGATCTCGTTGCGGTACATAGAATGGAACGTATCGAACATCACCTTCAGGTTCGGTGCGCCAACTTGGTCGATTATCTCGATCGCATCGTCGATGCTCTCGACAAGATTGCTGTCAGCGGGCGTTGGCTCGACGGCGATCGTGATCCCCTTTTCGCCGGCATGGCCTGCAATGCCGGCGAGACACTCGACGCTCCACGCCCAAGCTTGCTTCCGTGAGGTGCCAAAGATCTGCCAACCCGCAACGTAGAGGACCGTCTTTGCCCCGAAATCGAAAGCGAGGTCGATAACCTCACGGTAGTGCGAGGCGGCGAAAGCCCGCTCCGCCGGATCGGGCGAGGCGGCATTGCAGCCTGGCCCGCCACCGGGCGCGGGAAGCAAGCTGGTGATCGGAGCTCCCTCACCCTCGGCGAGCTTGCGGACCTCCTTTCGCCGCTGAGATGAAAGGTAGGCCGGCCAAGCGTGTGGCGCAGCACAGCCGATCTCGATGCCCTGGTATCCGATTTTGGCAAGTCGCCGGATCGTCTCGTCGAGGGTGTACGACGGCAGCCAGGTCGGGAAGCTGCCAAAGGCCCAGGTGTTAAACGCGTATTTCATGAGGGTCTGTCCGAGTTGGCGAGGCGGCGCGGAAACGTGACGTCATATGGCCGAGGCGCGGTGCGCGCCAACCTCGTTGCCCGCGGCGCCGGTGATGTATCTGACAACTTCTTCATGCGTCGTCTCGTGCGTGCGAAGCGTAGCAACTGGACGGCCATGGCGAAGGACGACGATGCGGTCGGAGATTTCGAAAACGTGCTCGACATTGTGGCTAATGACGATGATCGAGACATTTGCGGCTCGCAGACTTTTCACTAGTTCAAGGACTTGACGCGATTCGCGCACACCAAGCGCGGCTGTCGGCTCGTCCATGATGATGAGCTTTGCACCCCACCCAGTGGCTCGACTGATAGCGACCGCTTGGCGCTGGCCGCCAGAAAGATAGCGGACTCGCTTGCGCAACGACGGGAGCTTAATGTTGAGAGCAGTGAGATGCTTGTGCGCCTCGCGGGCCATGCCCGAGTGGTCGAGACGGAGGCCACCCGAAGCCTTCATCTCGCGGCCGAGATAGATGTTCTCTATCGTATCGAACGTGCTGATCAGGGCGAGGTCCTGGTACACCGTCTCGATGCCGAGCCGCTTCGGGCCATCGGGCCCAGTGAAGCGCACAAGTTCTCCCTCGATAGTGATCTCGCCAGAATCGGGAGCGATGACCCCTGAGATGATCTTGATGAGGGTCGACTTGCCGGCGCCATTGTCGCCGAGAAGGGCGACCACTTCAGGCCGCCAGACTTCTAGGTCAACGCCATTTAGCGCGGACACTGCTCCGAACGCCTTGCGGATTCCACTCAACTTGAGGAGTGCGGGACCCGATTCGATCGCGCTCATCTTCTCGCTCCTGCGCAGCCGTCGCCCTGCTCAGTCTCTGTCCAGCTCGACCCAATTATTCAATTTGCCCGAACTCTCGACGGCATCGACGATCTGGCTAACCCGATATCCGTCCTCAAAGTCTGGACGGAACTCGTCGATCACTTATGATCGCGTCGAACAAGTCACAAACCTCGATGATCTTAGTCTCCGTGAAACCGATGCCGAGCCCTGGTATGGGCCAAAGGTGTTGACCGTAGGGATGGGCCGGCCCCGTACTGATAACGCGCAGTCCACGTCGTTCAATTGGGCCTTCGGCAAGAAACACACCAAGCTTGGTCATGTCCTCGTAATTGAAAGTAATTGAGCCTTTCTCGCCGTTGATCTCAAAGCCTAGGTAGTTATTGCGACCATGAGAGAAGCGGCTCGCCTCGATACGACCGATAGATCCTTCGCGGAATTTTAAAAGGAACATGGCCTCATCGTCGACGTCGACGGGTACCTTATGAGCTCCCAGAGTTGACGTCTCAGGTCGCTCGTCGACCCAGCGCCGCACAAGTGAGACGACGGAATCAATGTCACCGGTCATCATGCGGGCGATATCGATGATGTGCGAACCAATATCCCCAAGCGTGCCCGAGCCGGCAATGCGGGCGACGTGGCGCCAAGTGCGCGGCGCTTCGGGATCGACGCACCAATCCTGCAGATAGTGACCGCGGAAGCTGTAAATGCGCCCAATCGCCCCTTCGTCGATGAGTTGACGCGCATAGAGGACTGCCGGCGTACGGCGATAGCTAAAGCCAACCAGATTCTTAACGCCGGCGCGTTCCGCCGCCTGCCACATCCGGCGAGCCTCTTCGGAATTCATCGCGAGCGGCTTCTCGACCAGCACATGCTTGCCAGCCCGAATGGCCTCGAGAGCAATCTCCAGGTGAGAATTGGGTGGGGTACAGATGTCGACGATATCGACATCTGGCCGAGCAATGAGGGCCCGCCAGTCGGACGTAAAGCTGGCAAAACCGAAGCGTTCGGCTCCGATACGCGCTGCTTCTAGGTTTTCGTCTGCGAGACAGGTAAGTTTTGGCTGCGCCGGCGCCGGCCACACATGCATCTGCATGGTCGCATACGCGGCACTATGGGCTTTGCCCATAAACCCGGCCCCTATGAGGCCAATGCCAAGCGTCCGGTTGTTCATGAGGCTCTAGATCGTCAATGCGGGGGCGGCCGGACGATGTATCCGACGGCCGCCCTATTTCACGATTCCACCCTACGGGTTGATCTTGTAAACGTTCTTCAGATACTTCGCCGCGGTATCCTTGTCGGCTATGAGGACCCACGGGACACCCACCAGCTTTGGTGGGTCTTTCTTCTGCAAGATTTCGACAGCCGTCTCGATGGCCTTGCTGCCGATGGTCTCGCCGTCCTGGAATGTCGTATATGCGAGTTCGCCGGCGAGAATTGACTGCAGTGCATCGGCGTTACCGTCACTGCCGCCCACAACGACGCCCTGCAGGCGATTGGCGCGCTTGAGGGCTTCCACCGCGCCGAGCGCCATGTTGTCGTTATGCGCAATGACACCCTGCAGGCTATTGGGGTCGGGAAGGCGGGAGAGCGCGTCCTCCATGATCGTTACGCCAGATGGCTTGTTCCAATCCCCGTTCTGCTCGAACACGATCTTGATGTCCGGGTGCTTGGCGATCGCCGCCTTGAAGGCCTTGTCGCGGTTCTGCTCGACAAGGAAGCCCGCGCCCCCCTTTAGGTAGACGATATTGCCCTTGCCGTTCAGCCGGCGCGCCATCTCCTCGACTGGATACCGCCCCCAATCCTCGAAGTCTGAGCCGACATAGGTGTATTTTTCCCCCGAGCCGACTGCGCTATCCAGCACGGTCATCACCGGAATACCCGCGGCGATTGCGCGATCGAGTCCGGCGATGCTTCCTTCGGCCGAAGTTGCCATCACCATAATGAGATCAACCTTCTGGCCAATGAGGAGGTCGATATTGTTGGACTCGGTCTGAAGATCGCGCTTGGTGTCGAGCAGAATGAGGTCGACGTCATTCTTCTGGGCGACCGCCTGGGCCGTTTTCCACACTCGAGTATGGAAGGGGTTGCCGATGTCCCCGACGGTGAAGCCTATTCGGTACTTTGCCGCTTCGGCTGTTCCAGTGAGCCCAACGACGAAGCCCGCAGCCATCGCGACGGCGGGCGCCACGAGCAACAATCTACGTATCCTAGAAAACATTTGGCTCCTCCCACCTTGGTTCTCGCGCGGCCGGATGCGGGCGAGATCCGCTTCCTCGTGCTCGCTCTCTTGGCGGAGCGAGCTATTAGTTCAAGTACTATCATAAATCAGCTTGAACCGGCTTGCAACTCGAATGCGGGTGTTGTGAACCATCGTGACAGGCCGTTTGCATCGAAGTTCGCTATCGCACAAAGACAATCGTTACGAGATGGCGCTTTCAATCGACAGCGGCTTGAAAAGACCGGCATGCATCAGCGCGGCCGCTCCAGTGGCGCAACCGTTGGCGCCGAAGCTGGAAGTGAGAAGCCTTGGCGCAGGGAAATCGCTGATAAGCATGCGCGACAGTTGATCCTCGATTGCTGGCTTAGCCACGGCAAAGAGCGGCGCTAACTCGCCGCCGACCACAACATCATCGGGATCGTAGGCGTAGACGGTAGCGAGCAGGCCACGAGCCATCCAGCGGACCCAAACCCCGACAAGATCAACCGCCACGGGATCGCTGCGATGATAAGCGGCGACGAGTGTGTCGAGATTTGGCGGTTCGCTCGTGCGTTCGGCAAAGGCCCTCAGCATCGGGACTTCGTCGACGGCCTGCTCCCACGTCAATGACTCGGTATCGAAAGTCCCACGCCGCTGCTCGTCGAGAAACAGGTGACCGAGCTCGCCTGAGAAGCCATGAGCTCCACGCACAATCTTACCACTCTGAATCAAGCCGCAACCGACGCCTCGAGTGAGCGAAATCATGGCGATATCTCTGCCGCGCAAATCTTGGTTGAGATAGTATTCCGCGAACGCTGCCAGATTCGCATCGTTCTCAACGACAACCGGCCATTCGAAGCGGGCCTGAAGTTCCCTGAGCACGGGCAGGTGATGCCAGCCAAATCGCGGCGCCCGAAGGAGCAGACCGTCAAGGGTAAGGAAACCTGGCACCCCGATGCAGATACCCCGGATATCAGCATTCTGCGGGAGTACGTTGGCGCAGTGAGTTTCCACGACCGAGCGAAGGCGGTCAAGAGTTGCTGTGGGCTCGAGTGGGACCCCTTCCTCGACCAGTACACGCCCGCCCACGAGATGCGCATCAAGGTCAAGCGCTGCGACCTTGATGTGGCCGACGCGGAGTTCAACTCCGATGAAATAGGCTCCCGCCGCGTTTACGCCTACTTGAATTCCGGGCCGACCGACCTTGCCTCGCCCCGCGTGCATTGCGGAGTCTCGAATGAGATTTTCGGCGATCAGGGAGCCGATTACGTTGGTCATGGTGGACTTGGTCAGGTCCAGTCGTCGCGCGACTTCTGCGCGAGTCATAGGGCCGCCCTCAAAAAGTGTTCTCAGGACTTTCAGCTCGTTGATCTGGCGAGCGATGGAAGAGGTAGCCATGAGAAAGTCAATCGCATGCGAGAATTCGTCAAAGTTGGTGATAAACTTCGTTTATGGAAGAATGGCAATACCTACCACATTGCACTCGGCATTTTTGCAGCAAAAAAAATCTCGTCGCTTAGGTAATGCTCAGCGAGCGATTAAAGTGCCCGATTGCGACAGATGTCCGCTGCGACGGCATTGGTAATTAAGCTGGACTATTTGTGGCGCGGCGTGCAGAAAGGCGGTACGGGACGCTGTGGTCCTCCTAGAATTTGGGATCACGATGGCACAACCGTATGCCCGCCATTGTCGGAGAATATCCGGAGGCAGCTAACCGGTAACAAAGAGCCGGCCCAACCGGCTCCCGCGGGGATTGGTACAGTCGGGTGGGAACGACCATGAGCGAAGCGCCGGTACAACGGCCCATCGACAGGCAAAGCGCGAATCGTGTGGCGACAGCGAGTGCACGAGAAGTTGCATTCCAGCTCGCGCTCTACGTCGTGCTCGGCGCGCTGATCGCATTCTTCTCGTGGGCCTCACCGTATTTTTTCCAGCCCAACAATCTACGCAATATCCTACTCCAGGTAGGCGTCGTCGGCATGATCGCCGTAGGGCAGACATTCGTCATCATTGCTGGCGGAATCGACCTCTCGGTTGGGTCGATGATAGGGGTTACCGGCGTGGTTGCTGGCCTGGTCGCCCTTCATTCTGGCAGTGGCGCTTTCCTTCCGATACTCGCCGCGATCGCCGCAGGCGGCTTTTTCGGATCCATCAACGGGGTGGTGACGTCCTTCTTCAATATCCCGTCGTTCATCACAACGCTCGCCAGCCTCTCGATGCTGCGCGGACTCGCTCTCATCATTACCGACACTCAAAACCTGTATGGCTTTAATGCCGCGTTCAAATATGTCGGAGCGGGCAGCGTCGCCGGCCTTCCGATCATCGTTTGGATGTTCCTCCTGCTCCTAGCCGCTGCGTACATCTTCCAGCAACACTCGCCTTTCGCCCGGCACATGTATGCCGTTGGCGGCGACCGGCGTGCGGCTGCGCTCTTCAACATCTCCATCCGGCGCGTCGAGGTCGTGCTCTTTGCGCTCAGTGGCGCAATTGCCGGTCTAGCCGGAGCGGTGCTTGCGGCGCGCGTGGCTTCGGCCGAACCCAACGCCGGCATCGGGTTCGAACTGACATCGATCGCGGCGGTGATCATCGGCGGCACGAGCCTAACGGGCGGTGAAGGGGGTGTGCAGCGCACGTTCGTCGGCGTGCTGATCCTCGGCGTGATCAATAATGGCCTCAACCTGCTGGCAGTGCCCAGCTACTACCAACAGGTGGTTGCCGGATTCGTTATTGTACTTGCGGTCATCCTCGACCAGTGGGCCAAGCGCCGCGCCTGAAGCGAGTGCCCGGGAGCGCTTGTTAGGTAGGCCCGGTAAGTCTAGGCAGAGCTGGTGCGGGCATGCCAGGACGCGCCGGAGCGGCGGATGAGGAATGGCGACAATCCATGATGTAGCAGCGCGCGCCGGAGTATCGGTTGCTACCGTCTCCCACGTCGTGAATGCATCGCGAAACGTCAGGACGGAGACGCGCGAAAGAGTGCTCGCGGCGATCGCTGAACTTCGCTATCGCCGGGACGGCGTAGCGCGCAGCCTCCGGCGAAGCAAGACCGGAACAATCGGCGTCATTGTCGCCGACATTTCCAGCTCTTTCTTCGCGGAACTTGTGCGCGGTATCGAGTCTGCTATCCAAACAATCGATCCGCCGTTCAACTACATACTTTCAAACACAGACGAGGACGCCGGCCGAGAGCGGAAGTATATCGACGTCCTCCTCGAGAAGCGGATCGACGGCCTCATCCTCACACCCGCCGGAGGAAATGAGGCGTACCTCTCAGATCTGGTCTCCCGACAGTTCCCGCTAGTCTTCGCCGACCGCGCCGTACCTGGCGTCGACGCCGACACGGTCACCGTCGACAACGTCAGCGCGTCCCGGGAGATCATGCGGCATCTGCTCAATCTCGGCCACCGCCGTATCGCGATATTGAAGGCGCGACTCCCCGTCACTCCGATCAACGATCGGCTAACCGGTTACCGGGCAGCGCTGCACGAAGCGGGCCTGCCCTTCGTTCCGGGACTTGTTATCGAAAGCGGTTCGGAGGTGGCGGCCGCGGTCGAGGCGGGGCGCGTGATACTGGCCATCGATCCAATTCCCGACGCAGTCTACTGTACCAACGACTTCATGACGCTCGGCATGATGCGCGCCATCCACGATGCCCGGCTCAACTGCCCCCGCGACATCGCGGTTGCTTCCTTTGATGATTTCCTATGGGCGAGTTCCTTCCGCCCGCAACTTACTGCCATCGCGCAGCCCGCGTTTGCCATGGGCGAACATGCGGTACGGTTGCTGATCGATCGCATGGGCGAGCACCGTACGGGTCAAGGCGTGCGCCTGACGCTATCGACCGAAATGCTGGTCCGCGAAATCTTGTGGAGCCCGTCGCGCGAGCGACGGAATTTAAGGAAGCGAATCAACTTAACTCCAGGCAATTGACTTGAGGAGAGACGATGTTAATCGTTTACGTAAACGATTAACAAGAACGTAGGTTGGAGACATGTCCGAGCAAGTCGCTACTAGCGGCGCTTTTACCCGTTTACTCAGTCCGTTCGCGGTCGGGCATGTCAAGCTGCGCAACCGGATCGTCTTTCAGCCGCACTTCACTGCGCTCGGCCATACGGATGGCATGCCCTCCGACGAACACGTCGCGTATCACGAGGAACGAGCACGCGGCGGCGTTGGGCTTATCGTCTTCGAAAGCCAGGCCGTGCACCCGACGGGCAAGATGTCGCGCCGCTTCGTTAATGCCTGGGACCCAGCAATCGTACCGCACATGGCCAAGGTAGCTGACGCAGTGCATCGGCATGGCGCCAAGCTCTTCGGACAACTCACCCACGGCGGCCACACGTCACTCGAGCGTCCGCCGCCAATTATGTGGGCTCCGACCCAGATGTCAGAACCGTCGAGCTATCACTCGACGAAGGCGATGGACGATGATGACATCCGTGCCGTCATTGCCGGTTTTGCCGCGAGCGCCCGGAATCTGGTCGACGCCGGCCTTGACGGCGTGGAAATCAAGATCGCGCATGACGGGCTGCTGCGCTCGTTCGCGTCGCCCTTCTTCAACCGCCGGACCGATCGTTACGGCGGTTCCTTCGAAAACCGCATGCGCCTGTGTCTCGAAGTGGTCGACGCAATCAAGAGGGCGACCGGTCCGGATGTGCCTCTCGGTGTGCGTATGTGCGTCAACGAGTTTACGATGTTCGGCTATGACGAGGAATACGGGTTGAAGATGGCGGCCACCCTCGAGGCCACGAGCCAGGTCGACTATTTCAACTCCGATGCCGGCTCTTTTTCCAGTTTCTGGATGGAGATCCCGCCAGCAGCTGTTGCCGCAAACGATTTTCGTAAGATCAACGCCGCACTGAAAAAGGCCAGCCGTATTCCTGTAATTGCCTTCGGTCGGCTCGCTCCGACGGCGGCGGAGGCGTTACTCGCAGCCGGCGAGGCCGATCTCATTGGGATGGCCCGGCCGCTGATCGCCGATCCGGAAATCCCCAACAAGCTGACGGCTGGAAGAGGCGACCTCATCCGTGTCTGTGTCGCCTGCAACGACGCATGCGTTTACCAGGCGGGTCAGGAAAAGGCGCTTCGCTGCATCCACAACCCGGGTGCCGGACGCGAGCGCACGATGAGCGAACGTCTGATTACCGTCGCGCCGAAGCGAAAGCGTATAGTAGTCGCGGGCGGCGGTCCGGCAGGGTTGAAGGTGGCCGAGGTTGCCGCGCGCCGAGGACACCACGTTACGCTGCTCGAGCGCGCCAACCGGCTCGGCGGACAGGTCCTGCTCGCTGCCGTCCAGCCGGAGCACGATACGATCGGCGAGGTTACCGCCTATCTCGAGGCCGTGACTGTCGAGCTCGGCGTGACGATCAAGGTCGGAACTGAAGCCACCGTCGAATTCAATACGGGCGCTCGCTCCGGATATTGTCGTCGTAGCGACGGGCTCGGAGCCAAACCTACCGGGTCTTGTCACCGCCAAATCAGATCGCTCCCGGTCGCTGGGTTTACAGATCCTACCGGAGATCGAGGGCCTTGACCGAGAGAATGTCGTCTCATGCGACGACATCCTTTCCGGACGCCGCAAACTGTCCGGCGCAGTGCTTGTGGTCGATCAGAACGGCCACTGGGAGGCAGTCGGCACAGCCGAATTCCTAGCGGATGCTGGCTGCCGGGTGACGATGATCGCTACGCATTCTGTGATTGGAGAGAATCTTGAGGACGGCGGCCGAACGCTGTTCTTTCGCCGCGCGGCTATCAAGGGGATTACGCTACGCCCGGAGACGGCCCTCGTCGCGGTGGAAGAAGGAAGAGCCCGGTTATCCGCGGTATTTAGCGCCGCTGACGCCATCGGCTGGGGAAAGTATCTATTGATGCCAGGCGACGACGAAGTGCTGGAAGGTATCGACTTCGTCGTGCCGGTGATTGGCAGGCGTTCCCGCGAAGCCCTTTTTCTCGACCTAAAGGCGTCGCCTGACTTTTCGTCCATACGTGTCGAGCGTGTCGGCGACTGCGTTGCCCCACGTCTCATCCAGATGACGATTTCGGAGGCATTCGAACTAACGCGTGACCTTTAACGGACTGGGCAAGCCTTCGAGCCGATTATCGAATCGGCGCGTCAGCGCTGATCTTGTGGGCACTTTTCGCCCGGCTGGCACCAACCGATGCGAAGCAAAACCGCAGACAAGGCCCTGACAGGCAGGAAACGTTTCGTGGCGTTTAGCTGCGTCCCCGAGATATCCCAACCGACTGTCCGCCGTCAGCGCCTTTGAGACAGCGGGCGGCTTTCGCGTAGGGAGGATTTCTGGATCATCGTAGCCGCAAGGAGCGAAGATGAGACAGAAATCCGGGCCGGAAAAACAACCGGCGGAAGATGCAATCAAGGATATCTGACGGGCGACGCGTCGACACTTTTCGGCCGAGGAGAAGATCCGCGTCGTGCTGGAAGGGCTGCGCGGCGAGGAGAGCATTGCCGAACTGTGTCGCCGCGAGGGCATCGCCTCGTCGATGTACTATGGCTGGTCGAAAGAGTTCCTAGAGGCCGGTAAAGGCGGCTTGCCGGCGACACGGCGCGCGCCGCGACTTCCGACGAGGTGAAGGATCTCCGCCGCGAACCGCAAGCGTTGAAGGAGGTTGTGGCCGATCTCACCCTCGAAAACCGACCGCTCAAAAAAAGCATGATCGGGGATGGGGGAGACGAGGCATGAGATATTCCCCATCTGACAAGACAGAGATCATCCGGCTGGTCGAGCAATCGCCTTGGCCGGCTCGACGGACGCTGGAAAAGCTCGACATTCCGAGATCCTCTTTCTACCGCTGGTATGATGGCTATCAGCGCCGCGGACCAGAAGCCCTCGCGGATCGTCCCTCACGGGCAGATCGGATTTGAACCGGATCCCGGAGGCTATCCGCAGCCAGATTGTCGACCTGGCGCTGGATCAACCCGAACTCAGCCCGCGGGAACTGGCGGTGCGCTTCACGGAACAGGAAAATACTTTGTCTCAGAGGCTTCGGTTTATCGGCTTCTAAAAACTCACGATCTCATCACCAGCCCGGCCTATATCATCATCAAAGCGGCCGAGGAGTTCAAGGACAAGACCACGGCGCCCAACCAGCTCTGGCAGACTGACTTCACCTATCTCAAGATCACGGCTGGGGCTGGTACTATCTCTCCACCGTGCTCGACGACTTCTCGCGCTTCATTGTCGCCTGGAAGCTCTGCGCGACTATGAAAGCGCAGGATGTCACTGCCACACTCGACCTGGCGTTGGCGGCGTCCGGGCTCGATCAGATCAACGTCGTTCACCGGCCACGGCTTCTGTCCGACAACGGCTCGTCGTATGTCGGGAGCGATCTTGCCGATTGGCTGGACAAGCAGAACATCGAGCATGTCCGCGGAGCGCCGTATCATCCACAGACCCAGGGCAAAATCGAGCGCTGGCATCAAACGCTCAAGAACCGAATCCTGCTTGAGCACTACTACCTGCCCGGCGATCTCGAACGCCAAGTCGCCGCCTTCGTGGCGCACTACAACCATGCCCTCTATCATGAGAGCCTCGACAATCTTACCCCGGCTGACGTCTACTTCGGACGCGCTGAGGCCGTCCTCCTCGAACGCGAAAGGATCAAACGCCAAACGTTCGCAAACCGTCGCTTGCAGCATCAACTGCATGCCGCTTAATCTCAACCACAGCTGATCCAGAGCCTCCCTTCTGGAAGCCGGCAATCTGTCTCAAATCACCTGACGACGGACAGATCGCGAGGGCGTGGTGGTTCGCGAGAGCAGGACCGAGTCGACGGCGCAGGCGATCGCCGGCGAATTGGCGAAAGCGCCAAGTTGTCATCGCATCGTGTTCGAGACCGGACGGCATGGGAGTTCGCTGACCGACAGTTTGCGCTGGAATACAGCAACTCACCTTTCATCGGGGGGATCGCCAAGAAAACTATGACACAATGTTGATGGATGGATAGAGGCCGTGCCTCAAATCTGAGGCATTGCATCTGGCGGGTTTCACAATCAGAGAGGAGGGGGTTGTAAGTTGGCGAGTCGTATGGCGGTGAACCAGGGCCACGTCCATTGTACGTCTGAGGCAAATCTGAAGAGTTCCTTTCATCTGCGAAACTTGATAGCGCTGGGATCGGAGAACGTAGATTGTTTAAATTGTTTCGGATATAAATAAATGACTGACGGTTATAGAAACTCAACCCTTTGGACCTACGCGTTTAATTTAGGTCGTAAGTACAAGCCCGAGAGTGAAAAGATTGCTTCACTCATTTCAGCTTTAGACAGCCTTGACAAAGCGGTTGCGGACATGTTGGTGCAAATTACTGACGATTGTAAGGGATTGACATTACATGACATCAAACATTGTCATCAGCTTTGGGAAGTAGCATCGGAGATTTGTGGATCGAAATATCAACTAAATCCCGCGGAGGGGTTTGTGCTTGGGGCCTCGTTTTTAGTTCATGACGCCGGCCTGACTGCCGCTGCGTACCCGGATGGCGCACAAGCCATAAGGAATTCTGTGTTTTACAAAGACATGGTTGCGCTACTGCGAAAGAACTCAGCGCAGCCGTTTTTTAATGAGCGCGGTCATCGTTTATATACTACAATTTATATCGAAGATACTGCCTTATTTAATGTACTCAGACTATTGCACGCTGACAGAGCTGAGCATTTACTGTAAACCGAGTACTTAGATCCACTTCTAAAGGTACATTTTACATTATTTACTCCGGATATATTTGTAGATTTCGGCACTATTATTGGCAGAATTGCAGCAAGCCATCACTGGGACCTGAAGAAAGTCGAGTCCACCTTTCGAGAGCCAGAGCCTCCCTCCGCCACTTATCCAGAGTGGACAATAGATGCATTCAAGCTCGCGTGCATTTTGCGGGTGGCCGACGCATGCGCGATCGATGAAAGGCGCTCGCGGCAGATGCCGTTCATCCTTGAAAATCCGAGTGGAATCTCGCGGGACCATTGGATGTTTCAGAGAAACCTCCGCCCAGCACATCTTCCAAGCGGTTCAGAC
>CAVQVS010000009.1:0-536982 GCA_963717215.1 uncultured Alphaproteobacteria bacterium | reverse complement strand
CTACCGTGTCCCGGCCACCCTTTTTGCCCGCCGCGTGGAAAATACGACGACGCCGGCTGACCGACCTCCTG
The DNA here is from genome assembly GCA_963717215.1 of uncultured Alphaproteobacteria bacterium. Classification (GTDB taxonomy): domain Bacteria; phylum Pseudomonadota; class Alphaproteobacteria; order Rhizobiales; family Beijerinckiaceae; genus Roseiarcus. The sequence continues at coordinate 536,911 of CAVQVS010000009.1, read as the reverse complement.
TAAGCCGGGGCTCCGTGCGGTCCTGTCCCCGGGGCGATCCGAGCCCCCCGCCTCCCAGGAATAGAAATCTCGGCGGTGGCGGGAGAGCCTCGGTCCCCGGAGATCATTGGCCGTCTTTCAGACTACGATGCGCCAAAGGCTTTCTCGACGCCGTTCAGACCGAGGGTCCCGGATCGCCTCGCCTGTGACCGTTATCGACGATTGCTCGCCCGACGCCGACCTTCGAGGCCTGATGGAAGACCATGCGGCGCTTGGACTGTTCACGTTCCTCCGAACGGGGAAGACCTTCGATTTGCCCGATCCGCGAATGGAGCCAGCGCACAGTCGGGCCCCTCCGATGTCCTGCTCCGAACGCGACACGGTCCTCCCTAGGGGCGCGATCGACAGACTTGCTGCTGCGGCGCATGCGGAAGCGGGCATCGCCACTGTCACGCCGCCTTCGAACATGGCGAGTTCACGAGCTTCCCTAGGCCGAACGTCTGCAACACGTTCCACGCTCGCAGGCGTCCAAGCTCTGCACGATCTCGCAGCACCACCAACGAAGGGGAAATCTTCGACCTGCCGGGGGTCGGCTTCCGCCTCCAATCATCGCGTCGGCATGGAAGCCGTCGGCCAACTCTCGGAGACCTATTCCCGCGGCTACTGGTTGGCGGGGCGGCTTGCCGGCTTTGACCCGCTCCCTATTGTCCAATGCGGTGATGCGGCGATAGCCGTAGGTGGGCCGTTCGTCGATTAAACGGCGGACCAGGGGCAGGAGGTCGAGATCGTCAGGCTTGCGGTAATAACCGCGCGGCTTTGCCGGCCGACGGACTTTCTCATGAAGATGCGAACCAGCGACCTCGAGCGTCTCGGCGACCGCCTTCATCGGGAAGCGTCCTTCGGCTGCGACAAGAGCCGCAAGCTCGGTTTTTTTGACTTCACTCTTCGCCAGAGCCTCTCGGAGGATCTCGACTTCCATCGTCTTCTCGCTCGCCGAGCATCCGCTCAAGCTCCCGGACGTGCTCTTCGAGCCGGCGCACCTCCGAGCTTCCGACAACGGGTTCATCGGATCCCACCGCTGCAGCTCCGCCCTCAGTCATCAACCGGCGCCAACGATACAGCAGATTGGGGGCAACGCCGCGTCGTCGTGCGACCGATGACACGGTCTCACCGGGCCGAAAGCTCTCCTCAATGATCTGCAGCTTCTGCTCGGTCGTCCACTGCCGCCGACGAACCGAGCCGGAAATCAGTTCAATGCGCTGATAATCGTCAGACATAAGCCGGTGCTTGAGGATAGCCTCAGCTCTCCAGGTTACGCCGAGTGTCCGGTCGAAATGGGGGCCAGTTCAAAGGACACCTAATGACGTCACCCGTCGACGTGTGACAACCGCAACGGGTGCCGACGATAAACATCTTCTACGAGTGGAGCCCGAATATTTATCGCCAACACCTTGTGAAGTTCCCACCAACACGCGCTGTGGTTTTGCTATGAGGAAGCTATGCTGTGGCAAGCGGCTGCAGCCGTGAAATCCCCACAGCCTGACGGAAGCGAAACCGGATGGGTCGGAGTGCCGTGAGCAGATGGCTGTCTCGCCATCGAGGCTCCGCCAAAGTGCTTTGTCTGCCTAAGGGCGAGGCGGCGGAGCAGGCGAGCAGGGCGGCCGGCCCGGGATACACAGCAATGCAGCCACTCTTTCGGAGCGCGGGTTCGGTAAAGCCGCCGCAAAGAAATCCGACGGTGGGAATTCCGGCTTTGCCTGCCGCATCGGCGTCGTAGGGCGTATTTCCGATGGCTACCGCAGCAGGCCCGCCACGCCCAGCTTTCTCAAGGCAACCTGGAAAATGTCGGGCGCGGGCTTCGAGTGCTCAGCGTCTGCGGACGAAGTGACGACATCCACCGAATTGGTGACGCAGGCGACTCCAGATACACTTTAAGTTCACTGGCCTGGGCGGAGGACGCGACGGCCACCCTCAAACCCGCGTCATGCACGCGCCCCAGCAACTCCGGGACGGCGGAGAATGGCCGCACCATCGACAGGTACTTCGATTTGAACAGGTTGCCGCGCCATTCTTCCAATTCCTTGCCGTGATCTCTTTGCTGGTCTTCGGAGAGGAACATGGGGATCAACTGATCGCCGCCTTTGCCAATCTGGCTGCGAGATTGCTCGAAAGTTACATGATAGCCGAAGTGTTCGAGCGCCTCCTGCCAAGCGATCGCGTGCAAGTCGACCGAATTGAGCAAGGTCCCATCGACGTCGAAAATGACTGCTTCGGGCATTGCCGCTCCTCCCAATATTGATGAGAACGCAGTTGAAGGGAAAATGGGCGCAGCAATTGGGCCGCTGCTCCCTGTCGTGGCGGCTGGCAGACCCATTGCTGCAGTCACGTCGGCTCGTCCTGTCTGCAACAAATAGTGAACAAGGGTAGGCAGATTGGTCGACCTCGACAATCCGCAAGGGAATAAGATAATGGCAATGTATGACATAGAAGAGGCGCTAAAAACGGTGACCTACGAAAGTAATTTTGGCTTCTGGAGCGTTCACAACGCTGAAGAGAAGGAATTCTTTGAATTTGTACTGCGCCAAAGTGTGTTGACTGCTTGCAGCCGATGCCAACGACCTGTACGGCTCATTCCGCCGAAGGCCACCTGCTCCTCTTGCGTCTCCGCGCTCGAATATGGTGCGCCGGCTTCGATGAGCGAATATGGCTGCAGTCAGAAAGGGCTTCTAAATCCTAGTCATCCAGCGGCGGGATGGTCGCTTCTGTCCTGAGTTGGCAGTTTGTCCGGGCGAGGCAACAGTCCAAATGAGCGAATGGGCACCAAGGAGTTTGTCGCGCCGACCTCAAGATCATCGCGTCCGATCCTGAACTGGCGGCGATCGAAGAGGACCTCGAAGCGCTAAACGAAATGGGACCTGCGCATCGGCATCGCGACGGGGGAAGCGCTCGTCGGCAGCATCGGCTCCGAATTCATGATGAGCTTTATCGTCATGGGCGATACGGTGAACCTCACCTCGAGGCTGGAATCCGCCGACAAATTCTCCGGCACTCGATGCCTGGCTGCGCAAGCAACCGTTGCGGCGGCAGCGCAGGCGGCCGAGGCACGCGAAATTGACAACTTGGTCGTCGCCGGCCAGACCCGCCCATAGATTGTGTTCGAGATCATGGGACGAGGGCTAAGCAAGGCGACAATCACCCCGCCACATGGGGGCGGTGTGAGCCTCAGGCGGTGCGGCCCCGTACCATGCGCACGAGCCAAATCAGTATACAGGCGCCGATAAAGCCAAGAATGAGATATCCAACCCAGCCGCCAAACGCGATCCAAAAACGCTCAGAATGGCGCTGGCGATCGCAGCGCCGACGATGCCGAGAATAATATTCATCAACACGCCAGTATCGCTTTTCATAAACAGCTCGGCCAGCCAGCCGGCAATCCCGCCAATGATAATCGCCGCGATCCAACCGATTTCAACATCTGACGACATGGCGCGTCTCCTCATACCTCAAAGCTGTTTCGCAACGTGTGACAGTACTATCTACAGCCAGGACCGCTTTCAGGGTGGATCAGATGGAAGAGTAGCCGTCAAGCCGCTAGACCCTGAGAGGCGCCGCTGTAAGGATATTTCTCGGCCAACTCGAACACAAGCAGCCCCAACAAACCGAGAGCCACCGCGACGAATAGCCAGGTTAGCCGCCAGTCCGAGAGCACCTTGAGGGCTCGTTGCTCCGCGGAAACCCGCGGACGAGAATGATACCGGGGGTCGCCATCGGCCTAATCCGCCATCGTCGCGAGGCTCGCGAGTGGTCGAGATTTGTCTTATCGTTCAAATGCCGGACACGGGCCACTAGACGTCATGTTCGCGGGGAGAGCCGGTGGGCCGCCCTTTCGTGCAGTTAAAGAACGAGGGTTGCTCGGGCTGACCGAGCCGAGCCTCATGCACGGAGGGGGACCATGGGAAAGGATATCGAAGTTTTCGTGGCGGATGCCGTCGTTGATGTAGGTGAAGAGCTGACCGTCAGTCAGCGCCGGAACGAGCTCGCGGAGGGCGGGAACGCGCGGATAGACGTGTTCACCGATGGTCGTGTGACCGGTCCCATCGAAATTGTGACAGACCGCGCATTTCTGCTGGAACGTCGCGGCCCCGGCGGCGATGGTCGCTTCGTCAGGCTTCAGTGGATTGATGCGCGCCACGGCTTCAGCCGGCACGCTATTTCGGAGCAGCCAGGTCGCAACCTTCATCTCGATCGCGGGCGGTGTTGGGCGCGCGCTCGACAGACCGGGGAGCGCAAAGCGATAGAGAGCGCCGGCGCCAAGGGCGAGCACGACGAGAAGCGCGACGACAAACTTCCACATCACTTCGCCTTTAAAACGGCTTGAGCTGGTTTTGGTCGCTCGTGAGGCGGTCGTCCTTGTTTCTTCGGGGAGTTCGTCGGCCAATCGTGCGTCTCGTCGCTGGCGTCGCGCGCCCAGCGGTAGAAGGCGTCGTAGAGCGCCATGCCCGCGGCCAGTTGCTCGAGATCGTCAGAATACATGCGGGACAAACCCAGCGAGGCGGCGAGAAGACCTGCCGCTTCAGGCGCACGATCAAGCCGGTCGGTGTCTGCCGCCCTGACGATCCCCGCGAGCTTCGCGAGCGGCGGTGTTTGAACCCCAGCTCATCGAGTATCGTATCGAAGGTGCAGCGCTCGCCGCGATGATTCCAGAACACGCCCTCGATATCGAATGGCGCGCCGTTGAAGCGCTCCGCGACCGACTGCACTTCCGCCGGCGCGACAAAGAGGAACATAGCGCCCGGATCAACGAAGCGGCGAACGAGCCAGGGACAGGCGATGCGATCGATTTTCGGCCGCGAGCGCGTCACCCACACCGTTCGCCCCTGCGGATCACGCCGCGGCAACTTGCCTTCGGGCACGAGCGGCAGGCCCGCCTGCGTCCAGGCCTCGTGGCCTCCCGCAAGCACCTCGGCGGACGTGGCGCCGCAGCCTCGGAGCCAAGCGGCGACGCCTTCGCTTTGGCCTCCGCCATTCTCGCAGATAGCGACCGTCGCGCGCCCGGCGAATTCCCGCGCCCAGGACGACGCTGTTTCGTGAGGTCGGCGCATCGCGCCAGGAACAAAGCGTGGATCGGCGGCGAAGGCGTCTTTGCTGCGGACGTCAATCAAAGCGGGACCGTGCGACACGCCTACCAGGCGCCAAAGCTTATCCGCCGATATGCTGTTGAATGACGACATGCTGCGCCCTCGAACAAAAGCCGGGCGCGATTTTTTGGCTGTCGCCTCACGGGGAGATCGCTTCCCCATGCCGGAATCATACCCTTGAATACCCACCCTCTGTCAACGGGCGGTTGATAGTCACTTCGCGAAGTGGTCGCGAATAATGAGCTCGCCTCGCGCGATTGACCCCAAGGATGTTAACATCATTTCAGACTTGGGAAGGGTCAACCGGATCGATTTCTCAGACTTCGCGGGGAGCGGGAACCACGGCTGGAGCGGCCATTCTGCCGAAATGTCGCGCTATTCTGCGGGGCAGGAAATCGCGTCGGTTTGCGCCGACTTCCTGGTGGGCGATGCAAGGATCGAACCTGCGACCCCTGCCGAGTGCGGGGTGCTCTACCGCTGAGCCGATCCGATCGCGTCGTGGGCTTTCCCGCCTGGCGCTTTTAGTTCTCCGTCTCCAGAAGAGTCCCGCTCGCCCGCTTGCGAGCCCGCCGCTGCTCGAGGTCCTCGAACGTCTCGCCGGTCTCGACGAGAACCGCTGGGCGGCCTGTCACTGCCTCGTAGCGGCGAATGATCACATCGAGATAGAGCGGGTCGAGCTCGATGCCGCGGCAGATGCGGCCTGTTTTCTGTGCAGCGATGAGTGTTGAACCTGAGCCAAGGAACGGATCGAGACGATGTCGCCGCGATTGGTGAGGTCCAGAAGCGCGTCCTCGAGCATGGCGGTCGGCTTGACGGTCGGATGGTCCTTGAGACCTCGCCGGGCGTCGGAGCCGAGCGATGAGGCGCCCGGATAAGTCCACACGTTCGAGCGCCAGCGGCCCTTCTTGCCAAGCTCGATGTTGTTCAGGTGCGAAGCGGAGCCTTTCTTGAACAATGGCAGGAGCTCGTGCTGCGACCGGTAGAGGCTGCCCATGCCGGCGTTGGTCTTTGCCCAAACGATGAGATTTAGCGGAATCAAGCGAAGTTTGGAGGCCGCAGCGAATACAGTCGGATAACCGCGCCAGTCGATGAAGGTGCCGCACACGCCGCCGTCACAAAGGTAGGGTAGAACAGCCGCCATCCAAGCGGCGTTGAAGGCGAGGAACTCGGCGTCGGTCATTTCGCCAGACGCCATGGCGAACTCGCGGTGAGCGCCGCCTGTGACATTCCCAGCGATCTTTACGTTGTAGGGCTCGTCGGTCAGGATAAAACGGGCCGGGACATCGCCTTCCAACAATCGAGCAAGAACCGCGGGCTCCGTTGCGTCGCCGCAAACGATGCGATGCGCACCCAGTTGAAACATATCGCCAACCTTGGCGACCGCAGCGTCTGGATCTGGCTCGAGCGGCCCCTGCTCTGACCCCTCGCCAGCGTCACCGAGCATGACATGGTCGATCTCGGCGGAGAGAATCCGGTGATCTCTATCGGTGCGTCCAACAGGATCAGTTCCTCAAACTCAATCTTCAGCGTTTCGAGATCCCATTGTCCTTTTTCTGCCAGGCGATTGATCGCCAGTCGGAGTACACGCTGTTCGTCTACGCTCAAATGCTCGACGCGTACGCACGGGACTCGATCGAGGCCCAATTGCTTCGCCGCCTCGTAGCGCGCCTCGCCGTCAATGAGCTCATTGCCGTGAGCGATCAGGAGCGGGTCACAGAAACCGAGAAGGCTGATCGAGGAGGCGACCTCCCGCACATGAGCCGGATCAAGCTTACGCAGCTTTCGGGTGGAGGGCCGAAGCTCTTCAAGCGGAACGTAGGAAAGCTCCAGGCGAGGGAGCGCGTCGTTTCGTCGTCGATGCGCCGTGGATGCAAGGGCGACCCGCTCCTGTCCTTCGCGTCGGCTGCGGCTCTTCCGCCTCAGTTGATCGCCGAGGGTTGCGCGGGATGCAATCGGATTCGAGGGGTTGGTCATTGGCGTCCTGCTCTTCGCAACAAAAACAACAAATCAAAACGGCGCAGATGAATGTCGTCGATCCAGTCGGTTCACCGGGGCTGGATCGGCAGCCGGTGTGGTGGCGCAGACTTCACCAGGAGTGGCCGCGCCCGGCTTCGACGTAGATAAGGCGCCTCTTTGGCTTCCACTGCGCCCAGCGGGCGACCGTCTCAGGTGAGATATTCAGCGGGAACCTGACGTTCTGTTCGGACAGCGCCTGGCTCACGGAGTCACATTGGTCGTCGTTCCGGCTGCCGGGGAACGCGAACAGTTCGGCTTCAAAATCCGCAAGCCATGACGCGCGCTCGGGCAGGAACACCTGGCCTGATTCAAACTTGGCCGAGACCACGGCCATGCGGCTGACTTTGTCGCCCTCCGGCCTCACGGCGATAATGCCGGAGACCTTCGTACGCAGCTCCTGAACAAGCGAGGTCCCGGCGCCAGCGTCTTCGACCAAAACGCGTTGCGCCTTAAACCTGGCGGCCAGATTCTGAACCGCGGCCTTCAATTCGGGGTAGTCGACCCGCTTGCGCCAAACGTCAACGAGATACCATTGCTTTCCCTTGGTCACGCACCAGGTCGTGCCGACCGAAAAGTCATTTTCTGGACCGCCCTTGCTCGCCGTGTCCCAACTTTGGACGAGAATAAGCCGATCCTCGTGCAACGGGAGGTCAGAATAACGCTGGATCCAGTGGCGCTTGATCATCGCGCCGCCGGGCGGCGCAGGCGCTTGCTGATATTGAGCCGAGAACGCGTCGCTGCCAAGTTGCAGCTTGAGGATCTCGAGCACCGCGAGCGGCTCACGCTCGGACGAAAGCGCTTCACCCGCCTTGCGGCGATAGACCTTTCCTTCCGAGATTGGGACGTCCTCATCGATCTCCGCGATCGCAGGCAGGCTGAGAACCGTCCAGTCGTCCGAAAGGGACTGAACAAAGCCGGTCAGGTCGTCCAAATGTATGCGCTGCATGACAATCAGGATGGCTCCGCTCCGCTTATCGTCGAGCCGAGAGATCAATGTGTTCTTGAACCATTCATTGGCGGCATTGCGCTTGACCTCTGAATAGGCGTCGTCCGGCTTCAAGGGGTCGTCAATGATAATGAGGTCGCCGCCGCGGCCAGTCAGGGTGCCGCCGACCGAAGTGGCCAGACGAAAGCCGCGGGCAGTGAGTTCAATCTCGCTCTCCGAATCCTTCTGCCCAATCCGCATGCCGGGAAAGAGCTCCCGGTACCACCCAGCCTCCGCAACGGCCCGGAAGTCGTTGGCGTGTTTCTTGGCCAGATCGCCGGAGTAGGAAACGCAGATGATGCGCCGAGTTGGGTCGTGTCCCAGGACGAAGGCCGGAAAGGCGACTGACGCCGTTACCGACTTCAGCGATCGCGGCGGCATGTTGATAATCAGCCGCGTGATCTCGCCGCGGCGAAGCCGCTCCAGTTGATAAGCGATCGCTTGGAGATGCCAACTTGGCGCGAAGGTTTGGCCCGGCGCCAGCGCAGCGAATGCCTTCTCGACGAAAGCGTTGAAATTCTGGCGGAGCAGCGCCCGGAACAATCGGGGATCAGCGTTCACGCTTGGCGTCCCCTCGATTTTCGGGAGCTATTCCGATGGGCGAAGGGTCGTCGAAATCCGGCAGGTAACGGCGTAGGATCGCCAGGTCCTCAACCCCCGTCACTTCGCGGTCGGCCCCGGTCTGGACGCTTTCGCCGTAGCGCTCGGTCAATTGTAGCAGCAGGCGCAGGGCCCGCGGGTCACCCCGGGACGCCTCGCCGGCAGCCCGCAGGAGGATCGCCTCCAGTCGGGGTATACGCCGCGCGCGCCCGTTTTCGGTGACGGTCACCTTCTGTCCGACAATCTTGCGGACGATGTCGGGGAGCGACTTGACACCCTTCGGTCGGCCACGGGGGTTGCCGCTCCGACCGGGTTGAAAACGGGCGTGCCTCGGGGGCCGACGATACCCGACACGGTTATTGGCGGCCGCCGCGTCCTCAACATTCGCCGCAACGTCGGCCTGTGGCGGAAGGGTGTTCCGGGATGCGTCGTGATCATTGTTCATCGGCTGCTCCATGGTTCGAATTGGGCGTGTTTGAACACGAAGCAGCGACCGCCGTCTAAGATACTAATTCCGAGGGTCGAGAAAGACCGCGTCGCGGGCCAATGGGCCGTAGGCGTTCTGGCTAAGGGTCTCAGCCCTGTTTGGCTCGCAGCCGTCGTCGCGCCGGCACAGGATTGAAGTCCGGATCCTCGAATTCTTCGCGCGTCGCCTGGGTCAATGGATCGGTGAAATCTTCGCCTTCCGGCGACCAAGTGAACGCGGCGTTTTCGAAGATCGATTGAGTCTCAAGAAAATACTCATGCGCGGCGGAAGCAGGGGTGAGCTTCGGACCGCGCGAAACGGCGACGCGGCGCCAAATGGCCTTCGCAATCCGGGAGACGTGAAGTCGGTCAGACAGGTCGCCCGCAAGGCAGAACTTGAGCGCGCGAATGAACACAAGCCCCTCGAACCTCGGGCGTTCCTCGAAAAGACCTCGCGTCAACTCGGTTCCAGCCATGGCCTCGAGGACCAGTTTGGCGTTGGCAAGAAACGCCTCTGTGTCCAGGCGCGGGTTGGCGAGCCGCCGCAGGGCCTGAGCTAATTCCGAACCTTTTTTTGCCGTCGCCGCCCGAACGCGCCCCTCTTCAACGATCTTCGCCGCCAGCATGCCGGCCCAGTTGCGATCGTAACCAAGCGTCTCAAGAAACTTCCCGTAGCCCTTATCCTTCGGGTATTTCAGGCCCCGCCCGAGCCGGACCTCGGCATCGTCGGACGGGCTTTCCGGTTGATCACACTCGGGCCGCGCCGTCCTTAAATGCCTTTCGACGACAGCACGGTCCGGAATCGTTATCCGGCCACCCTGAGGGCCGGTCGGTCCATGCGCGACGGTTTTTCCCTGGCTTACGTCGGCCCGGTTCGGATCTCCTTGTTGGTCGGAAGAGCGGTTCACAACCGTTGTTTAGCTCAACTTCACGAGAACACAATAGGAACATCAACCGCATCTACAGGATAATTGTCGTTTTCTAGCATCGGCGAGCGCAAGTCTGGACGGATCCCTGTTGTCCGATCGCGGCTCCCTGTTGTTGTGAATTAATTCCCTGTTTGGGTTCTTAGGGAATTTTCTTGCAACCCATTGTTCTTAAAACAGAATCAAAGACAAATCGAAGACAAATCCCCATTTTTAGACAAGAGTCCCTGTTCTTTTCCCTGTTAGCAGGGAAACGGCCGCCGGAGACTGGTTTCGTAGGACTGCGTCCACCACCACCCAGTCCTGGCAAACCGACCTGGTTTCCCCGGCGACAAAAACAAACCGCAATTCCAGTAGGTTAGCGAGCCGTATCCCAGTCTGCGAGCCGAATTCCGGCCTTTCTACCGCGCTCTGCGCCTAAATTCGCCCGCCAGTCTCTGCCCGCAAAATTCGGTTTCCCAAGCTGGACGATGGAGCGCTTGGACTGAAACAGCGACCGCGCCATTATAGCGTTAGCAAGCTGTTGAAGAGAAGTGGATCAGCCGAGTTCGGCTCGAACCTGAATCGGCTCTCGCAGTCCTACTGCGCGCCATTGCTCGGTCCAGAGCATCGGCAGATCAGTCAGGCGCTTGACGCTGAACCCGCGCGGGAGGCGACCCTCCAGGGCGGCTTCCGCCAGGACCGGGGAGATGAACGCAAGCGACACCGTCATCCGAATCGAGCGCTCGCTCTTGTGTTCACGCGTGGCGAGCAACTCGATGGTCTGGGCAGGGTCGATAAGAAGTTCGTCGAGCCAGCGGCGAGCATCGCGCAGCGACCTGACGAAACCGTCTCGGGCCTTTGTTCGCATGGCTCGTAGGGGTCGCTGCGCTTCGTCAACGCCCTGGATGATCTCGCGGCGACGGCGGGAGGACGCTCGGGTCCAGGGCAGCGTCAAGACCCGATCCTGCCCTTCGACGACGATCGACTCGTTTAAAACAATCTCGATCCGCGTGGCGCTGACCTTGGCGCGGTCGATCGCGTTTCGCACATCGTTTTCGCTCGTTAGGAACCTTCGCATGCACCCAGATTCATGCCGCGTGATCGCGTAGTCGCAACGTCCATCACCGTGGTCGATATGACAGTCGTCGATCGCGTTCGGCCGCGCCGCGAGGTGAGCCCCGACTGCGTTGGCAATCAAGTTCTCGATCTCTGGCGCCGGAATGCGGACGACCGATCCGGCCTCTTGCCTGCGTCCCGACAGCGCCGCACGCGACACATAGTAGCGCCAGCGGAGTCCGCCCTTGGACGCATGGCTCGCGCCCATCCTGTTTCCGCGATCGTCATAGAGCTTGCCTACAAGAAAGGAATGATCGTCGGGCCGAGACGATCGCCGCGGTGGGGTTTGGCTCTTGAGTTGTTGCTGGACCCGGTCCCAGGTCTCAACGCTGACAATGGCCGGATGAAGGCCGTCGTGAATCTGCCCTTTGTGGCGCAGCCGTCCGACATAGATCGGGTTCGACAGGACCCAGTAGAGGTGGCCTCGCGAGATCAATGCGCCGCCGGTATTCTTGCCGCTCCTGGTCATCCGGGAGGGGGAGCGAACGTTCTCGGTGTCGAGAGCAGCCTTGAGGCGCACCACGCTGCCGAGTTCGAGATAGCGGCGATAGAGGGTGCGGACGAACTCAGCCTCGCTTTCAACGACGTGGAGCGCGCGGTTTTTGACCCAGTAGCCGAGCGGGACCGCTCCGCCCATCCAGATGCCCTTCCGTTTCGAGGCGGCGACCTTGTCGCGGATTCGCTCGCCGGTGATTTCACGCTCGAACTGGGCAAACGACAGCAGCATGTTGAGGGTCAGCCGCCCCATGCTGGTGGTGGTGTTGAAGGCTTGGGTCACCGAGATAAACGAGACGCCATGCGCGTCGAACAATTCGACCAGTTTTGCGAAGTCGGCAAGCGAACGCGTGAGCCGGTCGACTTTGTAGACGACGATGACGTCGATCCTGCGGGCCCGGACATCGTCCAACAGCTTCTGGAGCGCCGGCCGCTCCATCGAACCCCCGGAAAAGCCTCCGTCGTCATATCGCTCTCGAACAAGCTTCCATCCTTCATGGGCTTGGCTCTTGATATAAGCCTCGGAAGCCTCTCGCTGGTTGTCGAGCGAGTTGAAGTCCTGCTCAAGACCAGAGTCGGTTGAGACGCGCGTGTAGACGGCGCAGCGAAGGGCGATTTTGCGCTCGCCCTGCTTCATCGTCGGACCTTCTGCACGGTTTGAGCCTGTCGCGGGTGCGATACGCCAGTGCCGAGCGCCGCGTTCGGTGTTGGCGCGGCGATTTCTTTTCTTCTCGAGGCGCCGTTCCTGACGCCTCTCAGCCCGAAGAAGCGGTGTCCGTTCCAATTTGTGCCGGTGATCGCCTTGGCCACCTGCGAGAGACTGCGGTAGACGCCGCCATTCCAAGCGTACCCCTCGTCAAAGACCATGACACGCTCGATACGGCCGTTCCATTCGCGGATGACGAGAGCTCCCGACTTGAGCCCGACGCCCTCGCGCGTTGTCGCTCCGCGGGCCGCAAAGGGAGGAGCTTGTCCGGACTCGAGGGCTTCGCCCTTCATCTCGCGCAGGCGGCGCAAGAGCGCCCGATCGAGATCTCCCAATGCCGCGGCCTGGATGCGATAGGCGAGCACGCGCACGAGGAGCCATCCCGGAAGATGGGCGGGAGGGATCCCGCCTAGATGGTTTCGCCATTGAAGGCGAAGCTGGTCGGCATTGAGGCCGGAAAGACTCGCGACCGCGGCCTTGAGCCTCTCGCGTTCCGACGACGATGGGGCTGGAGGAACTGAAGCCTCTCCAGCGGCCCTCGCTTGTTGGTGCTTCGCCATCTCACGCCGCCTGGTGGCACCGTGGGCTTGCGCCACGTTCAGGCCGCTCCGGCCGCGCTTTGCCAGTCGCCTCCGCCCCGGTTTGCGGAATGGCGCTATCGCCGCCCATCTCCAACGGTTCGATCCGATAGACCGATCCTCGCGCCTTGTTGGCCCGATCGATCACGACGGCGTAGCCGCGCTTGCGTAAGCCCGTAAGCGCGGCCCGCGCGGTATGCGGCAGCCAGCCGGTGTTCGCGACAAGCTCCGCAAGGGTCACGCCATCGCTACCCTGCAGCAGTTCGATGACCTCCGCGATCTTGGTTCCGCGACGCGGAGACTTTGGGGTCGTGGCGACGCTGCTGTTTGGCATGTCGATGGCTGCCGCCAGGTCTGAATTGGATTCAGGCTTCGGATCGACGGTGACCATCAAATGATCTGTGGGCCGTTCCTCCTCTCCCTCGGAGGGCGGAGTCTCGTCAACCGCAATCGCCATTACGCCTGCTGCGGTCAGCTTGAGCGCATAAGTGCGCCGTTTCTCCTCGTCGCGCCGCCAAATCGGCGCTCCCGCCTTCGCCCTGATCTCCTTCACCATCCCAGCTTCGAGAAGCTTGACGATCGCCTTTTGGGCATGGGCGCGCTTCGGACCTGTCAGCGGAACCAGGCAATGATCGTCGCGCTGCGACGCAGCGCTCAGCAGCTCAAGTTGCGTGTCTTTGAATTTGATGGACATGTTCGGCCCTTCGCGTTTCGAGTGCCGGCCAATCCCGGCCCCTCACTGACGCGAGCCCCGGATCGTACGATTGTCGGGGCGAAGGGTTCTTCCGTAGCGCCTCAGCGCATGCGGACGTCCACACACATGCTCCCTTTCCGACCGAAAGCCAGTCCTTTCTTCGAGCGCGAGCGCTAGGATTGAAGCGAGCGAGCTACAGTACCGAAAAATCCCCAGCGGGCCTGCGCCGGCGAAATTTTGATGCCAGAGACTGAGTAAATTGAGCGATGTGTATGCACTTCGTTCACTCCGGCCCATTCTTCTTCTGCCCTGGGGGTAATGACCAGTTGGCTTTTGACCGCATTCTTGAACACGATCGCAGAGGGTGAACCGGAGATAGAGCCAGATCGCCTGATTGATGACCTCAGGAGGGAAACGATATCCCATGTAGCTGACCTTCCTCATGCCCTGGCCAGCGCCCCTACAACGTCTAACAAGCTGATGCCGGCGTGACAGAGCCTCCCGGAGACGTCGAGCCGTTCTGACGCCCCGACCCGCATGTGCCCCGAAGCAAGAACCTTGGAACTCCCCCGCCGGCATCGCGAGAAGGGTCAGAGGTTTTGAGCCACCGACCGCCCCAGACTTCGAACTGCAAAGCAGAATTGCCGGTCTCGCAGGCGAGGCGTTGCAAGGCGTCGGAAGCACGTTAGACTTCTGGAGACGTGCATTCCGCGAGGGAGGCCCATTGTCCCGGATCTTCATCAGCCATTCCAGCCGCAATGACGATTGGGCCATCGCTTTGAGGTACTGGCTTGCGGCGGAAGGCTGGAGCCGGCCGGACGATATCTTTCTCGACCTGGATCCGGAACACGGCATTGCCGCCGGCCAAAAGTGGCAGCAAGCCTTCGCCGAGGCTGCAACCCGCTGCGAAGCGGTTTTGTTCCTCGTCTCGGAGGAATGGCTCGAACTCGACCTGGTGTCGTGACGAATACCAGCTTGCCAACAAGAACAACAAGAAACTGTTCGCGCTTGTCATCGACGACAGCCCACTTGAGCGTCTGCCCGGCGGCCTCACGGCGCAGTGGCAGGTTGTTCGGCTCAAGGGAGAGCCCGCCGAGCGCTTCATCGCCGTGCATCCCTACACACAAAAGCAGTCGCCCATTTACATCGCGCAGGCGGCGCTCGCGCAGATCAAGAGCGGGTTGCAAAGGGCTGGCCTCGGGGCGGAAAGCTTCGACCTCCAGCGCGATGAAAACGGGCTGTTCGGCTGGCGATCGCCATATCGGGGGCTTGAACCGCTCGAGCCTGAGGACGCCGCCGTCTTCTTCGGCCGTGGCGCCGATCTCGTCCGCGGCATGGACACGCTGCGGGGGCTCGCGGCGCAAAATCCGCTGCGCTTCGGCGTGGTCCTCGGAGCCTCGGGGGCGGGTAAGTCATCGTTCTTGCGCGCGGGCTTGTGGCCCAGGCTGTTGCGCGACGACTCGCAGTGGCTGCCCTTGCGGGCGATTCGGGCCGGCCGCGGCGGCGCCATCGAAGGGCAGGAAGGCCTATTGGCTGCGCTCCAGGACGTTGGCCGGCGTTTTGCGCTACGCACAAGCCGCAGCGAGTTGCGCGAACACACGCGAAGCGAACAGGATTTCATCGCGCTTCTGCGCGAGCTGCGACAAGCCGCGGCAAGGCGAGCCCTTCTGTCGCAGCCGCCCTTCCCCTTGCCTGTCGTCTGCTTGGATCAGGGCGAGGAAATCTTCGGCGGCGAGTTCGCGGCCGAGAGCGAGACGCTGGTGCGATTGGCGCGCGCGGCGAGCGACGCGGGCGAAGCGCTGATCCTGGTCACGATCCGGTCGGACGCCTACAGCGGAATGCAGAACGCCAAGGCGCTGGCCGGGATCGACCAGGTTCCACTCAGTCTCGGTCCGGTCCCCCAAGGCGAAATCGGCCGAATCATCAGCGAACCGGCGGAAATTCTGCGCCGCAAAGTCGGACCCGACGCGCCCGTGTTCGATGCGTCGCTAGTGGAGAAGCTCCAAGCCGATTTCGTCGGCGAGACGGACGCGCTTCCCCTGCTCGCGTTCATGCTGCAGCGATTGATGCTCGAGCATATCGGCGAAGCCGTCATCGGACTGGCCCAGATTGAGACCTCCGGCGGGCTCGCCGACGCGATCGAAGCCGAAGCAGAGGCGGCCTTTCGCGATGCCGGCTATGTCCGCGGTGCGGACGAGCGTCGCGAGGCGCTGCGTACCTTGTTCATGCCGCGACTGGTGCGCATCAATCGCGACAGCAAGGTGCCTCAGAAAAACGCTGCGCCGCAGGCTCAGATCTCGGCGGAGCTCCTGCCGCTCGCCAAATCTTTGACGGAACACCGGCTGCTCGTCGCCCGCGCTCGGTTGCCGTCGGATGAGACGCCGGCAAGCAGAGCGGAAAAAGGCGCTGCCGGCGGCCGTCAGGGCGCGCCCGGCGCCACGATCGAAGTGGCTCACGAGGCCCTCCTTCGCCGCTGGACTCTGCTGACTGAGATCCTCGGCGAGGATCGAGATGCGTTGCTGCTACTCGACAGCGTGCGGCTCGCCGCAGCGGAATGGGGAGAGGCCGAAGACGCGCGGAAGCCAGACTTTCTCGCCCATCGCGGGACCCGGCTCGCCGGCGCGCTGGCGCTGTCGAACCGTGGCCCGAGCTGGGCCCAAGAAATCGCTCCGGCAAAGGCTTACCTCGCCGCCAGTCAGGAACGCGAGGCCCGGGAAAGGCGGACGAAGCGCCTCACCCGCGTCAGTCTCGGTTTGCTCCTCACGATCATCGCCGCAGGAGTTCTGGCCGCTCTGAACGTCGATCGGCTTCGCCTCGCCGCCTACTGGGTCTTCAACGTCCGCAGCTATGTGAAGTCCCCCGATCAGGATCATCTCCTCTTGCAAAAGCGGACAGCTTTTCGCGAATGCCGGGATTGCCCGGACATGATGTTCGTCTCCAAAGGCGTATTCGAACGCGGCGGACCCTTGAGCGGGAGTCCTGACGCCAACCGGGAATCGCCAATTTCGACAGTGGACATTCGGAAAAACTTCGCGGTTTCGGCGACCGAAATCACCTTTGCAGAGTGGGACGTCTGCGCCGGCTACGGAAAGTGCCGGTCGAACGTCTCCGCCGGCGAATGGGGACGCGGCGAGCAGCCGGTTATCCACGTCTCATGGGAGGACGCGCAAACCTACGTCCAGTGGATTTCCGCATTGACGGGCCGGCGGTACCGGCTCCTGTCGGAGGCGGAATGGGAGTTCGCCGCCAGGGCGGGGCGACCGTCGAACTACGCCTTCCCGGACCCTCAGATCGACGACTACGCCTGGTCAGGCAGGAACGCCGACAATATGCCTCATCCGGTCGGGACACGAAAAGCCAATCCGTACGGGCTGAAGGACATGAACGGCAATGTGGCGGAATGGGTGGAGGATTGCTTCCACGAAACTTACCGTCAGGCGCCGACGACCGAAGCGGCGTGGACCACGGCCACGGGCCAAAAATGCAACCGTCGCGTGGTGCGCGGCGGAGGGTGGCTGTCGGATCTCAGGGCGCTCCGCTCCGCCAGTCGCGACTGGCACGCGTTCAACGACGATGGCAGCGACACCATAGGGTTTCGCGTCGCGCGCGAGACTAGCGCGGAGGAGACGCAAACGCCGCCTGAATGATGTCGAGTCGGGTGCGCTGGCGCCAGTTCATCGCATTGTAGTCCCAGTTGAAGAGGTCCTGCATGTCGGCGCACCGGTGAGGGTCCTTCAACCTTTCGCGCGCGTAAGTCGCGTGTCGGGTCGAGGGAAACAGCCGGACGATGTCCTCATTGACCGCGCGCGCGGTGTCTGCTCGGCCGTAGCACGTCCAGCCGATCGCAATCCAGCTCATGGCGTTGTCGACGGCGTTTCCGGTGGGGAATTGTCGCACTAGTTCGGCGAACGTCCCGGTCGCTTTGACCATGTCACCGATGACCACGGCCTCCCCAAAGACCTGCTCGGCCATCCCGTCATTGAGAAGCGCGGAGTTCGGGAACTCCGCCTGAAATTCCGCGTTCGCAGCGGGAACCTTGACCGGATCGAATTGCGCGAGAAGCGTGATGCGCTTGTAGTGCAGCCATTCTCTTAATCCGGAAAGGGCCTGGGTCTTCGGCAGGAGGTCGAGAGCCAGCGCGGAAAGATAGATGCCTTGGCGCAAGTCTTTGTGGCGAGGCCGGACGCCAAGATGGGCCGACTGCGGTTGCAGATCGGAATCTTTGGTCAGGGAATACTTGACAACCAGCGCCCTCACGCTGAATGCGGCCAACTTCGACGATTTCTTGTTCGGATCGGAAAGCAGAGCTCTTAAGGCCTCGGCTTCGCGCGAAGCGTTATATAGATAGATTATTCCTGCGAGATCCGTCTCACCTGCCAGATTGAATTTTGTCAGGACGTCGCTGATCCGCTTCGGGTCCGTGGAAAGAGGCAGATCCGCCAGCGTGATGCCAAATTGCGCGAGCGCCAACTGCGCGTTCTTCATCACCATTTGATGGTGGTGGGAAATGTACAGAGTGTCCAGAGCCGCGTACCAGAGATGCGGCTGCGCGGAGAGGACCTTGCTGGCCCTCACGCGGGCTAGAGCGTCCTCCGGCGGCAAGGTGCGCAGGATGCGGGCGACTTGCCGGACCGAGGCCCAGCCGTAGTCGACGTACTCGATCGACGCTCCGTCGTCTGCGGCTTGTGCGCCGACTTTGGGCATTAGAGCGATCGCCAGTTCGAATCTGCCCAGCGCTTCGGTCAGGTTTCCCCGGTGGTAGTTTAGCCAGCCGGCGAAATAGGCGGCGTCGTCGAAGTGCGGGGACTTTCGATCCTCCATCACTTCCTCGAACTGCGACAACACAAGCGCGGTCAGTGCCGCGAAGTCCGGATATTTTTGGACAAGAGGGCGCGAATCATACCGTTCTGGAAACTCATTGAAATAGTCAAAATACTGAGTCAGAGAGGGTTGGCTGTCGCGGTAAAAATTTTCTGACGTGACAATCGTCTCATAGGCATGTCCATGGAAGAAGTCGCGATTTGCGGGCGGAGCGCTTTGTTCCCCGTTCAATTTATCATCTGCGTCGCTAAGTTTGGCGCGGTCTTCATCGATTTTTTTCTTCGCTTCCTGGAAGGCCGTTATGGTCTCCACCGACTGGAACTGAACGTTTTCGGGGTTGAGCTCTTCAACATAGGACTTCGTTTCGAACGAAAGCATTGTCGGGTCGGCCGGCGTCGCAGCGCGCAGAAACAGAGCAGCCATAACTTGACGAAGTTTCGAATGCGCTGAGGCGTAGGTTAAGGAAGTATGGATCGGAGAGTTTTTGCTGAACCGGACGGCGTCATCGAAACGGCCCAGCGTATACAGAAGAAATTCTGAATAGGGCTCAGCCGGAGCCCGTTTCAATTCGGCGACGATCTGCTCCCTGACGTAGGGAAATTCGGTGTTTGGGCCGAATGTATCCACCGACAAATAGGTTCCGCTGGCAAGGTGTTTTATGACGCTGGTCGGCAGATAGGCCCAGACATGCGACCGATATTTCTGGCTGAGGGCGGAAGCGAAGAACTCATCGACGACTTTGTTCGCATTTTTTTCGGTCGTATCCAAAGCCAGGCGCCGCGTGGCAAAAGCCATTTCGGGCCACTTGGACGGGTCGGTCGCCGAAGCGTTTTGGTCTCGGGCGAGGACGTCGCGAGCTTGCGACTTGAATTTTTTCTCCGCTAAAAGTCCGGCGGCAACGATCAGTTGCTGCACGACGACCCGCCGAGGTGTCGGTTCGCTGATCAGAACAAGCAAGCCGTCGCCACCGATAACGCGGAACAAAGGCCGGCTGGCGTCCTTCGCCGCCTTGAAATCGCCGACCGCGTTAACGAGCAGCCCCAGCTGCCGGTCGATCGCGCCTTTGCTTGGATCGTACTGGTCGTACTCGGTCGCGTTGGGCGACACAGCCTCCAACCTGACCTCGCCCCAAACCAAAACAACCGCGTTGTCTGCAGAAAAGCGCTTTGCCGTTAAGCCTCCCAAAGAACTCGATATTTCTGGCATCACGCTTTTCTCGACGCGATCAACCGTATCGGTTCGGGTATATTTTTCATACACGTACAGTATTGACGACGAAGGCGCGTCAACCAATATACTGCTAATATTTATAGTCCGGCTTGCGACCTTGCGATTTGGACTACATAATATCGTATTATCAAATTCCTCTCGCGGGACACAAGTATAATCTGCCATAGATTTATTTGGAACCGGTCGCGATAAAGTGAGAGCCCCAATCGAGTACTCTGTCGCCTCGCAACTACGAGCCGTACACATCGCAGCAATAATTACAAGAATTGCAATTATTATATTGTGCATATTGCGCAAAGTGGCTCTCCTTCGACTGTCGAAAAGCCGGTCGTAAAATTGGCACGCATGTACCACTGCGTCAAGGATATGCTTGCCTGCGGCTTTGCCGCTAGAAAGGAGTGCACCCGGATACCAAGTCCCGTTGACGACGAAAATGTCAGTTCTTGGGTACACGCGGAGACCTCGGCTGTTTGGACACGGTGTCCCGCGCGGGATCCGACAAATGGCTGCTCATGGAAAATTCCGCCGTGGCGCCTATGGCAGCTTTCAGGCGGCTCCGCCCGTACTGAGTCCAATCCGTGAAGGCGCGCTTCGGGTCGATTTGGCACGTTCGCCATGCTGTCGCGGAGTAGCTGCTATTTGCGCAAACGGCGACCTCGTCCCCGCCTGGAGATCGAGGTACAACTGAGACTTGCCGGCGGCTTTGCCGACAATCGCGTTAACCGGCGAGCGCAGCCATGTTCGCATAGATCCGAGATCCCCAGGTCACGACAGAGGCGGAACAGATCGAGCCACGATTGGTACGCAGGTTGATACGACCCGGGCGTTGCCCAGAACCGTGTCGTTGACGATTTCTGAATAGACTAGTCGATCGCCATTACGGCTAAAAGAACCGACCATTGTGACATTGGGATTGGTGCGCGACGTCCCGGTCCAGTGCTGCTGACCATTTTCAGCTTGGCTGTCCTGGTCGTCGAACTGCTTGCCACGATCACAGGTGGCGCCGTTGGCACCCCTTAGGACGATCGAGCCGAAGTCGCCATTTGGCTTGATAACGATCTCGAATGACACGGATTTATCGGTAGGCGCCACCTGCCCATCAGGCGTGCAGCGGTAAGGGGTCTGAGCATCTGCCGCACAAGACGACCCTAGTGCAGGAGCAGCGGTCTCAATGAGGATCGCGATCCTCATCATTCTTCGCCTTCGGCGATAGCCCCGTTCAAGTCGGCCTCCAACTGGTCCGCGTGGAGAATGTCCAGCAGGAACGGTGGGCAGGCGCTGTGACGCCCGTCACATTCGCAAAAAAAGGGCGGCTCGAGAGCCGCCCTCTCCCACGCCCTAGGACAGCCGCACCGTCAGGCAGCGCGCTTAGCGACCTTCGTGATCGTTGCCCGGCTGCAGGCCGTCGCGGCTCGAATGGCCCATCCAAGACATCCCGACCCGCTCGGCGCTCCTTCCATGAACGACCGCTAATTGCGCACTCCAGCCAGCTAGAGTTGACGTCAAGCGGACATAGATTGCGGCGCGAAAAAATCTTGACGTCTGGATGGGCGTTGTCACGTTATTGAAGCAATTGCGCGAAGCGGGATTGCTGTACGACACTTCAAGCGGCCGCGACGACCTGGCGCCGCGTGGTCATCGCCGCGGCGCGAAGCATGCGGTGCGATTGAGCTGATATGAGATGACGTTGGACGTTGAAAGTGTTGTAAACGGCGGCCTGGGTTGAGAGGAATTTCTGCGCCGAGCGAGCGCTCCTCCTCCCATCGGCTGATGCGAATTTTCGGCTCGATTGTTCTTCCATTGCCCGCGCTCATGCAGACGCGAGAGGCCGAGAGCGCGAGCCGCTGCGTCATACGATCGCAAGTCGTCCGTGACCAACCTTTCGGGGACGAAGGCATACTTCTTCCGGAGCTTGCGCATTAGTTTTAGAGCGTGCTTGTTGCGCCTGGATTGAACCAGCACATCGAGAACCTCGCCCTCGGCGTCGACGGCGCGCCACAGATATGCCATCCCCCCATCGATCTTCAGATAGACTTCATCGAGGTGCCAAGTCGCGTGCGGCTTCGGGCGGCGCTTGCGCAGTTGCGCTGCGATCATCGGCCCGAAATGATTCACCCACCGGCGCACGGTTTCGTAGGAGACCGCGATCCCGCGCTCGGCCAGCAAATCCTCGACGTCGCGAAAGCTGAGGGTAAACCGGAGATAGAGCCAGATCGCCTGATCAATGACCTCAGGCGGGAACCGATATCCCGCGTAGCTGGTTTTTCTCATGCCCCTTGGCTAGCGCGCCTACCAACGTCCAACAAGCTCATGCCGGCGTGACAAAGCCTGCTCGCCCAATTCTATGCAAGCGGCTTTGAGGGAACGTCGCCGATCTTCGGCGTGGCGCGTAGAGTCGTCTAAAAGAGTGGTACCGTTCGCTCGAAGCTCTCCCGTCCCGAATGCGGGACAGTGGCCGGGATCGTGATCCCACCGGATGTGAGGTTAGCAGGGGATGCCCTGCGGGAAAGAGAGCTCCCTCGGATCGCCATCGGCAGAAAAACTATTGATGGAGAAGCCTTCATGTGAGGCCGAAGACATGACCGCACCCACGACCAGCGCAACGCCGAAAAATAACCCTTGGTCAGCGGGCGCACGTCCAGACGTGACAAGGCCGACTTGTGTCTAAAATCTGCTATTTTCAGCACAATTATTTGTTCGCATCGCAAATAAATTCGTTACACTCAGGCCTGCTTCTTCACATAAGTAGATGGATTTTTATCCGGCCCGGAGGATTTGGCACGTGCAACTCGAACTGGCCCTGTTCGACCTTGTCAGTCCTTATCTTCTGAAAGGCGACACGTTCGGTCAGTGGCACGCCGCACTCTCGGTCCTCTACATTTCCGAGCACACCGTCGCGGTTGATGACGACGGCGTCGTCATTCGCGGCACCGCCCGCTTCAGTGGCGATGTTTCGCCCCACTTCGACCCGAGAACCATGACCTTCGGCGTCAATGCCGAGAACACCGAAGGCCACCCCGCCAACGATCCCGGCCGCCGTGACCCCTGGATCGACATCCATGACACGCACATCGATTTCGAACTCACCGCGCCGCGCCTGCCCTCCCAAAAAGTCTCTGGCGCCGTAGCGGCCATCGGCGGAGCAGGTACTTTCGCCAACTCCGCCGCCGTGCTTGCGCAATACGGTCCCATCGGCGCGGGCACGCTGACCTCCGATTATGCCAGCACTGAGTTCGCGCTCGATCTCCTGCTGACCACCATCGTGCTTCGGCCGCCCTTCCTCATCGGCGCCAAGCTTGACCCCAGCGGCATCCTCCTCGAAGATCCAAATAACAAACAAGTAAGAATCAGCCTTCCCAAAATAAAGGCCAGACTGAGCCAGGGGTCGGGCGTCAACGATCCCTTAACCGCGACCCTGCTCTCGCTCGGCGCCAGCGGCCTCAACGACACCGATGATTTCGGCGTCGCCCAGTTCATCACCATGGATCCGCCCTACGCCTTCGTGGGTCCTTCGAAAGTTGTCGGCATTGGGTTTCGTTCGGCCATCCTCGATCTATCCCAGGGTTCCACGCCTCCCGATATTCTTTCGCAATTCGGCTTCGACGAAAGCTGGACCGGCGTATACTTCCCCGAACTGCGTCTCTACATCGCGCCCCACGGTGCCGAGGATCTGGCCTTCGACGCCAGTGCCACCAACCTCCTGATTGGCATCGGCCAATCGGCCGGCGTCACCGGCGATTTCGAGCTCGCGATCGTCGACCAGGGCTCGGGCCAGGTCAAGGTAAGCGCCCGTTTCTATGACGCTGCTGGCCGCTGCTACGGCGTCACCAAATCCGCCGACGGGACCACCGCCACCGTAACCATCCCGAAGACCACGCGCATGGTGGTGGACATCGATGGCGGCCTGACGCCCTACACCGGTACCGCCAAGATCGGCAGTCTCGCGGTCGCTCCCGGGCGCCTCTTCGATGTCGACTTCGGCACGGCCACCACCCTCACCATCGTGGTCACCGGTACTGGTTCACAGCCCGGCGCCACGCCCGTAACCCTGACCATCACGGCGGCACTGCAGCAGCAATCCGCCGCCCCGCCCGCGGGCACTTCCACCCGCAGCACCACCCCCGACGCAACCATCCAGACCACCTCGATCACGCAGAACGGCGCCACCGTTTCCACTCCGCCTCTGAAAATCGTTTCCCAGGACGCGATGCACGCCACCGTCGCTGTCGACACCGATCCCACCATCGCCTCCCAGACCATTTGGCACGTAAATGGCGGCCCAGCGGACCCAGCGCCACGGTGCTGGTCGATTGCGCTCCCGGGGCCACAGCGAACGTGCAGGCCACTCTGCCCGGACAAACCGGCCAGACCAACTTCACCGCTTACTACCGTTTCGATCACCCCAAGCCCGGCGTTGAGAACCCCACCACCTATACCGCGGATGCCAACAACACCCACACCACGCCTGCCGCGGACGACGGTCTGAACTCGCCATGGCCGGGCGGCAGCGATGTCCCCAGTGCTCTAGGCCCTCTGCTCGACACTCTGCCCGCCGGCACCGCAGTCACGGTGAAGGGTTATGCCAGTTTCGAAAGCCACGATAATCCGGCTATTACCAGCAGCGACTACCAGTACAACCAGCAGCTCGCGCTCAACCGCGCGCAGGGCCTCCAGGCACTCATTCAGCAGCACGCGGGTCTCACCGTTTCCGCACAGGCCGAGATGGGAGGTTGGGGTCCCGCGCAGGGCGACCCCACTCGCAACGTCTGGTGGAAGGCAGTCGCTCAGTGGCCGCCCACCAACGCCCCGAGCACCGTCATCACGGGAACCGTCCATCGCGATCCGGCGCAGAACCAGCCCGTCACACCTACGCCCGTCCCTGACAATCCCCAGAATGCGACTCCGCCCGCGCCGCCTTCGTGGTTCAAGAAAATAGACGCGAAAGTCCGCATTGTCCGCGACCACTTCGTCGCCTGCGAAGTCTCCGGCAAATTCGACATTCAGACCCCCAGCGAAAATCAGCTCGCTGCCGGCGGGGTCCCCGGCGCTAAGATCCCCACCTGGGGCGACGTAGGTTCCCAGAACCCTGCCGACGGAATCATCGATGTCAAAGTCGTGGTTCAGATCGACGACGCGACCGACGTCGTCACCGTCAGCGGCTATTTTGGCGCCGACCCCGCCGATAGAGACGGATTGAAAATGATGGGCTGGCTGCCCCCGGCCCCTAATCCGCTGCCCTCGCTCAGCGGTCCCGCGCAATATGGACAGAACTTCCTCGGCCTCGGTATCGCTTTCTGGCCTCTGATCTCCGACGCCGCTGGTTCAGTGGCCAACGACGGCGCGGCCGTCGAACTTGCCGTCACCGCGGGCGGCTTCGCCGTCATCGCTGGCATGGCCGCGCTCGACTGGTTCAACGTCGAGCGCGTCGTCTGGTACGGCGGTGAACTCGACGTCGAAGTGCGTCCTGACGGCAGCCAGGTCAGACTGCTCGTCGACGTGGAAGCGGCCATTTCCGCCCACGTGCACCTCGGTTCGCTCGACATCATCACTGTGCCCCGAGAGTCCCCCCTCGTCGTACACTACAAAGCCATCGGCTTCCTCATCGGGCGTCCCGCCGGTCAGCCCGCCTTCCAGTTCCGCCCCATCTTCGATTCCTCGAAAGGCTTCACCATCGACGTCTCGAAACCCGGCGCCATTCAGGTCGCCAGCCCCTTCGACAAGATCCTCAAGATCCTAGGCGCGCGCATCTCGCGCAACAATCCCTTCTTCGTCGAGATCGACCTCGGCTTCGCCGTCGATCTCGGAGTTGTCACCATCGACCGTGCCCGGGTGCGTCTGAACCTGAGCCCGGGTGGTCCGCCGGAACTTACCGCCTTCGGCGCCGGTGTGGACATCCCCGGAGCGATTCGCGGACGTGGCTCCATGTCGATGGGCGATGACGCCGCGGGTAACTGTGTCATCGCGGGGTCGCTCGATCTCACGATCGTTCCCGTCGAGGTCCGCATCGCCGCGACCCTTCTGGTGGCGCAGATTCCACCCGCCAATGGCGGTCCTGCGACCGGCGTCAAAGTCACCCTCGAAGTCGATTTCCCAGTTGCCATTCCGCTGGCGAATTCCGGCCTTGGCATCTACGGCTTCATCGGACTCTTCGCCGTAAATTACGAGCGCGACGAAAGCAAGATCCCCGCCGGTTCCGGTCCGGCCATGGCGCCCGCACTCGCATGGCTCAAGGCCACCGGCGGAGACCCAACCAAAAACGACTACTGGAAGCCCAACATCAACAGCTGGGCCTTCGGTGTCGGCGCGCTGCTGGGCACCGAAGGCTCGGACGTCATCTTCAACCTCAAGGGCATCTTCCTCCTCGAACTGCCCGGCCCCCGGCTGCTCCTGATGATGAAGGCGAACCTGCTGATTCCGCCTTCGATTCTGAAGTCGGGCGCGGAGGGCATGTTCCTCGCCGTCCTCGACTTGGACTTCGGACGCGGAACCCTCACCATCGGCCTCTCCATCGACTTCAACGTGGATCCGCTGCTGCAGATCACCATCCCTGTCGAAGCGTTTTTCGATTTCAACGAAACCAGCAACTGGCACCTCTACCTCGGCACATATACCGGTCCGGTCCACGCCACGGTGCTTTCCTGCTTCGACGCGTCGGGCTACGTGATGCTGGCGGGCGATGAAATTCCGGCGCACTCCGCCGGCATGTCGGGCAAGACCCTTCCGGCCGTGCATGGCTTCTCCATTGCGGCCGGCCTGCACGTTTCGTTTACATGGGGCGGCGGTCCGCTGTATGCGCAGCTCGCGGCAGGCTTCGATGCCGTAGTCGGCTTCTCACCCTTCCGCATGGCGGGCGTTCTCGAAGTCCGCGGCTCCCTCCACCTGTTCATCATCGATATCAGCGCCTGGGCCGATCTCACCGTGGATGTCGGCGACGACGGCGTGGGTGGTCACATCGCGCAGATCACCGGCGATATCTGCGGCAAGGTCGACTTCCTCTTCTTCAGCATCTCCGGCTGCGTCAGCTTCTCCCTCGGCGGCGATTCCATCCCCGCTCCGCCCGCGCCGCCCCTGGTGAAATCGCTCAAGCTGGTGAGCCGCTCTCCAGCCCTGGTCATGGGGACCGCTACCGCTGACAAGCCACTCGATTTCGGCCCTGCACGACGGTGTTGAGAGTGATGGAGGCGCACCGGCCGGAGACCTGCCGATCGTCCCCATCGACGCCGTGCCCGCCCTCATGCTGGCCATGCCCCCGCTGCAGGACCCCGCCCTGAAATTCAAAGGCCAACCCATCGGTGGAACGCCCGACGCGCCCGCCGACGGCTGGGTTCAGCGCGGCGACATGTTCTACCAGTACATGATCACCGCGATCGATCTGGTCGGTCCCGTAACCGCGGGCAACACACCCGCTGTCTGGTGGAACACCAAGGCCGGCGACCTGGCGCTCGAAGCTCAACTCGCGCTCATGAGCTGGGTCCCGGACGCCACGCCCAAAGCCGTCGGCTCCAGCAAATACCTCGATGAGACCACCGTTCGAAAGTGGGGCGATGTCTGCAAGCCCGCCGCACCCGGCGCCCCCGTGATCTGGAGCTTCTTCTTCCAGGTGCTCGGCCCCAATCCGCACGGCTGGGAGCCTTATGGCCTCGCCTTCCCCGACCCGCCCGGCGCCATTCGCTCCACGCCCGCCGACACTACACTTCAGGTCACCGAGCGCTGGCGCACCGGCAATTCCAGCTTCGACAATCTGCGCGGCATCATTCCCGCCGAAATAGAGGGAGCGGCGGTTCAATGCCCGAAGGCGGGTGTGCCCCCGCCCAGCGTCGCGGCGCCCGGAAATCAATCGGCCGCGAATCAATCGTCCGCCAATCCCTCTCTGCTCAGGAGCATCGCGCCCGTTGTCGTCGCCAACCTTCGGCCCATCGCCGCTCCTCCGCTCTCGCCCATATCCGCCGAGGCCACTGCCATCACCAACGTATCCGTTCCCCTGGCCAATAATCCCGTCCTGAAAATACGCGGCGACGCGCGCCAGATCGTGAACCCGGCCGAGATCGTCAACGCCGATCAGGCTCTCACGAAGCTCATGAACGGCGAAGCCGTTTCGCGGGCCGTTCTGACCACCGGGTCTTTGTTCTCGCCCGTCAGTTCCGTCCCCAGCGCCGTCGGCACGCCTTCGCCCGCCTGCTTCGGCTGGGCCCTCGCTTCGCCCCTGTTCGACGGACAGTCCCTCACCGGCCCCGGTATGGAGTCCTTCGCCGAATATCTGAAGCAGGAAAGCGCCGCTCTTCACTTCCATCCGGGTCCGCTCGATGACGCCGTCATCTTCGATTTCCACGAGGAGTTCCAATATGCGCGCTTCTTCATGTGGATCCCCGCGCGCCTCATCAACAAAGTTGTGATCGTCGCCGCCAGTGACGCGGCCGATCATCTGTCCAACGCGCACACCGTCACCTCCGCCGACCAGATCGGCCCCTCCTCACTGCCCGCCAGTTGGACTTCCATCACCAGCATCTGGGAGCCTATCGCTGTTGTGCTGGAAGAACTCGCCGCCCAGGCGAAGAACTATGTGCCCGTGTTCGTGGAAGTGAAAGGTGCCCTCGGCGCGAGTCGCGTGCAGATTGGCTGCGACCGCGCCAGCGCTCAAATCCGCAATGAAATCACCCTCCGGCCCTTCTATGTCGGCGGCATTGAGGCGCTCAAGAAATCGGAGCTCATCAGGTCTACTTACGACACCACGCAGCAGAAGCTGAAGCAGGGCGTGCTCAACGACGCTCTCGGTCTCGACAGCGCGGACAATGCGCTGCTTGTCCCGAACACGACCTATCAGGTCTCCCTGACGACCTCCGCCAGCAGCCAGCAGCGCACGCCGGGTAAAGACCCCTCGAGCATCACCACAACCACCCAAAACCAGTCCTTCTGGTTCCGCACCGACAGCAATCCTCCGGCGCAGCTCGATCCCTGGATTCTGGTTGCCTTGCCTGGCGAAGCCGAGAAACACTACTTCGCTTCCGAGCCCGTCAAAATCGTCTTCGCAACGAACAACGTGGCTTCGGTCTACGACGCCTACGGCAAGAAGCTTCAGGTCCGCTTGCGGCCGTCGTCGTACGTGCCCGTACCCAGTACGCCGGGGTCGCCCCATCCGCTTCCGCTGAATCCGGCCAACCTCAAGCCGGTCAAAGGTACCGTGCTTTCGCCCTGGGAAGGCGCCGTACGCGCTCAGTTGCCGAACCTGCACTGCATCAATGGCAGCGGCGAAACCATTCGGCACACCATGGTGACCATTCCCATTCCGCTCGACCTCTACACCGATTACCTCATCGATATCGAGATGCTCGACAAAGCCGCGGCTGACGGCGATCCCGGCACGCGCATCTGGCGCGGATCCTTCTCCACCGGCGGCTTCCGCTCCGAAACCGACTTCGCGCAGTCGTTCATCACTTCGAAGATCAATCACCGCGGAGTTGCGGCCGCAAATGTCGGCAAACTCCAGGCCATCGGGCCGCAATTTGCCGCCGCGCAGCCCCAGGGCCACGAATTCGATTCCGCTCTCCAAGCCGCCGGCCTTGAGGCCATGCCCGTGCCCAAAACGCCCGGGCTCACGGTTTTCTGGGAACCCTCATCGCCGCCGCAGCCGGTCGCCGTGCTGGTCGATTCCTCCGAACCCATGTGGCGGGAACACCCCATCCCGACCCAGATCACCGACCCCGGCCCGCACGCCGCCAAGTGGTATGAACTGACCTCGCAGCCCTGGCTCGAACTGACTCAGAAGCCCGGCGGCGACAATATCGTGGATCACATCGTCGTCGCGCCCGGCGGACAGCGGGCCCTCGTGACCCTCACCGCCGGATCACGCGGCAAGCGCCTGCTCCTCGCGCTCGAACACATCGTCTATACCGAACCCTATCTCGACGGACCTGCCGCCACCAACACCTTCTACACCGTGCTCGACAAGGTTCTCGCAACAGCTCCCTGGGAGGAAGTGGACTAACGTGCCCACATACACTATCGATCACAAGCGGTTTCAGGGCGAAGGCGCCGTCATCAACTGGGGCACCGTTGCGCGGCGCCTCAACATTGGCAGTCCCGCCGGTGCTCAGGACACTCTCGGCAGCGTTGTGGAACTGCGCTGGGTCGCCCACGCAGATTGCGGTCTCCCCACCGAGCCGTTCATCGTCTGGTCGCGCCCCCATTCCAACCAGCAAGTCCTTCAGCCGCTCACCACCCACCTTCAATCGCTCCAGCTCTTCGGTCTCAGTCTGCTCACCTGGACCGCCGGGCCGCTCTCGATGATCAGCGTCGACCTGACCGTTACCTTGCCTGGCACGGTCTTAGCCTTCGCCGGTGCCCCCATCTTTGGGAACATAGTCGGCTTCCGCGCCGTATCGGCGGGCAACGTAACCGTCCCCATTGCGGCCAAACTCATCACCTCCCTGACCCTCCCCGCCGGCGTCACCATGAATGCGGCGCGCGGCGTCGTCCCGGACGGCTACGCCAACGCGCCCGGCTGGACCAAGGTAGAAATCGTCGGATTGCCGGTGCCCAGCGGCAAGTGGAATGGCATCGGCGGTTACGGCGGCGCGCAGGGCATGGTCACCGCATTGACCGATCCCCAAACTGCGGCCGTGCAGCGCCTAGATCGCGGAGCGCCGCGCGTCGGCTGGGGCACGACTCTCGCGGCTGGCATCAGCGCCCCCGCATGGGCGCAGCCCAACCACCCCCAACTGGTGAAGGATCTCGATGGCGATCTCCTCCAATACCTCCACGACATTGCCCAGAACTTCCCGCCCAACGCCCAGGTCGCCCAGACTCTCACCGTGCCGCTGCCGCCCCCAAAGAATTCCAGTGGCCAGCACACCAACAAACCCGGCACCACAACCACGCTTCAGCCGCTACCCATGACCTATATGGCCGCCGCCACCGATCCTTTCCTGAGCCTCGCGCTCGGCTTCGGCACAGCCTACCCCGCCAACATCAGGCCGACTCTCGCCGTGGCCTCGCAGATAAACGATTACATGATCACCGCCCACTGGGCCAAAGGCTTCGACGGAGCCTCCGCGCCCGCCGACTATGCCGTGGTGATCCCCGCGCCCGGCGCCGCCCCCACCCCTCCCATGGCGGCCAACGTGGCCACCGAAATCGTGGGCGCTCTTCGCCCGCTCGCCGTCGATCAGGACTGGCGCGAATCCGTCCACCTCGATTGGGACCGGCCTTCCGTCCCTCAACTCTTCCGCATCGCCAGTTGCGCCGCCGCGCGCGCCTCCCTCGCTCCCTCCGCCGCGACCGTCCCGCTGATGGAGCCGCGTCACAGCGGAGGCTACTGCCCCGTCATCATCAACGCGCCCCTCGACTCCCCTGAGCCGCTCGATCCCGAATGGTTTCGCGTCCATGTGATGGATCGCGAAATCGATATCCCTTCCTCACCCGGAACCCGGCAGCTGAAGTATGGAGCCGCCCTCCAGGACATCTATGGGCAGTGGAGCGCATGGGCCACCACCGACACCACTGTGCAGCAGCCAGATCTCGACCCCGTGCGCCTCGGCGCCGTAAAACTGAAGCCCGTAGCCCCTGCCAGCGGCTCCGTCTGCGCCACCACGCTCGAAGTCGACCTCTTCTGGGACTGGCGCATCCGCAGACCGATGCAGATCGTGCTCGTCGGCAAGGTCTTCGCCGCCGCCACCCACGGAGATCCCGCTCCTGTCATTCCGATCCCCTCCGGCTTTGACCGAGCCCTGGCCGGAGGCGGCGCGGCCATCACCGTCACCTTCGCTGGCGATACCCCCAGTTCACTCGACGGCACGCTCGTTCCCATCACGGAAGATGGCGAAACGCAGTTGACCACCTATGGCTCAGGGCAGGGAACCAACCGCCGCTACCGCCTCACCGTCCCTCTTTCACTCGACTTCGCGAGCACCCCTTTCGTCGGCCTAGTCATGTGGGCGCGCGGCCAGGAAGCCATCGCCCCGAACCGCTTTAGCCCCTGGCCGCAGCGTCCCGTCCTCGTTTCCACGGGCGACCCTCGCCCGCCCGTAATTCCCGTCTTCCACGTCCAGCTCGGCAGCATCCCCGATGCCGCCGGCAGCAGCCACGTCCGCATTTCCTGGACCGCGCAGCCCAACGCCACCGGCTACTTCATCTACGAAGCCACCGAGGCCAGCCTGCTCCAGGAGTGGGGTATTCCCGAGCCGGCCCAGACCGCCACCCTCGACGCGCGTCTGCTCGTCATTCGCAATGCGTTTCAGGCGCATCCCATCCGCCGTTCTTTTACCCGCTGGAACGCCAAGCCACTCGCCGCCACCTCCACCGACATCGCCCTTCCCAAAGGCTCCACCGGCATTCATGTCTTCGTGGTCCTCGGCATCAGCGCCGGCCAGGTGGAGAGCGCCTGGCCCTCCGGCCCCAATCCGCAGGAACTCCATCATCGCCATCGCCGCCCCGCACATCACCAAACCCGCGCCGCCCATGATTGAAGCCCGCCAGATCCTCGATACCAGCGTCAATCCGCCCGTGTATAAAGCGTCTGTCACCGTGACCAGCCGCCCCGGCCCGCGGCCCAAAATGGTCGAATTCTATCGCGTGCGGGTCGACGATGCCGCCCGCGAGGTCGACACCATGGGACCGCCCATCGCGCAGCTCAGCGCCAGCGGCGCCGGTTGGGTCGCCACAATGTCCCCCGATCCTGACTACGGCCCCTTCATCAGCACCGTCACCGGCACCGACGCGCCCGGGGGATCTTGGCGCCGCGTTTGGTATCGCGCCACCTGCTGGACCGGCACCGATCTCACCCGCGGCGGACTCCCCGGCCGTTCCGAGCCGAGCAATGCCGCCTGGGTCGTTCTGCCGCCCGCCGACCCGCCTGTCCTCTCCGCCTTGTCCCTCGGCAAAGGCCCCAACCCACCCGACGTCATGGTTCAGTGGACCTGCGCTTCCCCGCGCAAGAAAACCCCGCTGGGCCCGCATAAGATTTCCGTGCGGGCTTCCGTGGCCGGTGCCGCCCCTCTCATCTCTCTCGACACCACGCTCGACGCCCTCGACTCCGCCATGCCCGCCGCCGGTTCCGGCATCTGGGTCACCGACACCACCGGCGGAGTCACTACCTACCGCGCGCTCCTGCCCCGCGCCGCCCTCGCCGACGTCGTTAGTTTTGCCGTGCGCATCACCGACCCGCTGGGCCGCACCGGAGCACAGCTCATCACCGTCGCCGCCGGCTCACCCGTAGTCGTGGCCGATCTTTCCAGCCTGCATATGACCGGCGGCGCGGTGCCGCCTCCCGGACACATCGTGCTAACTTTTTCCAGCGCCTCGCCCCTGATCCCGCCGCTCGATGGCCCCTACATCCTGAAAGTCACCGGAGTGCCGCTCATCCCGGTCGTCTTCCCGCCGCCGCCATCGGTCTCCACGCCGCTCGGCAGCGTGCCGACCAAGCTGCCCCCCGCGCCCTTGCCGTCGTTCTACATCACCCGCAGCGGAGGCGGTCCGCCCTGCACCTACACCGTCGTCACAACTGCCAAACTGAAGGGCTTCGTAGTCCGCATCACCGCTCCCGACGGCACGTTCACGGAGAAGAGCGTATGAGCGGCCCGAGTTTCAACATCACCACCATCAGCGTCAGCGACGCGCAGCAGGCGCTGCAGAACGATGGCCTCGACACGCTCGGCCTCACCACCCTTGCGCTTTCCACCCGCTGGGCCGACACCACCCCCGCCGCTGGAGACTACGATTCCACCGCGCTTACCCTGAATATCGGCGCGCTGCACGCACCCTGGCGGGGCATTCTCGACTTCACTTTCTCCCCCGTCTCCAGCACCCTCGCCGCCAACATCTCCGCCACCGATACCTCTCTCACCGTAGCCGCGGGCGCGGGCAACAACTTCCCCAGCCCCACCGGCGGCAGCATTCTGCTGAAACTCGCCGGCTCCTCGGGCACGAAGATAGAGATCATCGAATGCACCGCCCGCTCCGGCGACACCCTCACCATCGCTCGCTCCGCCGGTAACACCACCGCCCAGGCCTTCAGCACGGGCGACAAGATCAGCCTCTATCTCACCGCCGGCACGCGCACCTCCGCCTTCATTGGAGCCAACGGAAATCCGCTCACCGGCACCGCCGCGGTCTATCGCCTTCACCCCGCCGCCGCACGGCGTCTCGAGCGCCTCATGAGCGAACGCTACACCTCCGCGGGCTCTCCCACCCTGCTGCCGGTTCCTGTCGCAATGGTGGTCCGCGGCGCGCAGGGCTTCAAGACCTCCAGCTGGTATGAGCCTGATGACGTGATGACCGGGGTTTTCGGCCAGATTTCCTTTCACGATTCGCGCGGCCTGATTGTCGATCCCATTTACACCGCCGCTCTGCTCAACGATCTGCAAACCTGGCTGGCGGGCCTGACCGGCAAGACCTCCACTGGCGATGCCGCAAGCTCCGCCGGCGGCGTTCAGTCCATTGCAGCCCTCGCCACCGAAACCCTCGTGCACGTGGTCGATCTGCACGGCAATGTCTATCAGCCCGCGCTCCCCGCTTCCACTCTGGTCACGAAAAATTCAGGCGGCACGCAAACCGGTGCCGTGCCCGCGTCCGGCCTCTTCACCCTCAACTCCGGAGACGGCATCGATAACGCTGGCACTGATAACGGGACCCTGCGCTGGGGCTGGGCCACCAACGGCCTGCTCGGCACAACCAAACTAACTCCGCCCGCCGTATCGCTCGAGCGCCTGTTCTTTCGCCTCGCCGTGATCGACACCACATGGGCTCTGCTCGGCAACCGCACCGCTTCCACCGCGCTCGGCATCCCGGCCGACGACCAGCAGATCCCTTCCGACATCCTCCCCAAAGTTCACGACCAGATCGTGATCGACTACCTCACCGACGGCCCCGATATGCTCGCCCAGTCGAGCGCCGTTCTCGCCCGCACATCCCAGCAGATGATCCTCGCCGTATCGCCTGCCTTCGACACCACCATGGCGTTGCCCACTCAGAAGGGCGCCAACGCGCACTGGCCCGCTTTCCCCTCGCCCAACAGCAATGCAGGCTTCGTCGCCGCCGCCACCCCGCCCGTCTCTCCCAAAGACGGCATCGCCGCCGCCTGGGCCAACCCCAACGATGTGGTCGTGATCATCCAGGCCAACAAAGTTCCCGACGGCGCGCACATCCGCATATATCCCGCTCAGTTCGTCACCATCGCCGCCATAGCCGACCAGCCTTCCTTCCTGCGCGGCGATGGCGCGGCGGCGATCGCAGCCAACGCCAGTTCCACCAACATTCTGCTGCCCAACCCGTTCGCCCTCGCCGGCGGACAGCCGCGGCCCAACCCCGCCAATCTCACCATGGACATCGTTGTCGCCCCGCGCCAGGGCAAACGGCGAATGTGGGGTGCCGTCTCTGTGGCCGTGGGCGCCGGTCCCGCCACTCCGCCCCCCGATCCCTTCGCCGGCGCCAACCCCTTCGCCCCCATGCTGCCGCAGATGCAATCGATCGCGCCCGACCCGCTCTTCGGCATTCCCGACACCATCACCCCGCCTTCGACCGCGCCCGGTAATGTCATCTCGTTCGCGCGCGCTCTCGCTTCCGAAGGTGTACCCCGCCAGGGCCCCCGCTTGCCCACCATGGCGCGCTTCGAAACCATCATGGTGACGGGCACAGGACCGGACTCCAACAATCCGCTCGCATGGGAGGCCGTGCTGAGCGGTGGCCGTGCCGCCCGCGAATCGCGCTCCGCCCTCCATGCCTCCGGCAATCCCGGCAATCCCGCCGGACCCGACGTTCACGCCCCCGGCCTTCACGTCACCGGCGGACTCGCCTACGACCTCGCCCGCTACGCTATCCGCCGCGCCCAGCCCATCCTCCCGCTGCCCGGCAGCCCCGGAACCCAGCCCGGCTGGGTCATCGCCATGGGTGGCAACAACTTCAATCCACCCACAGACTCCAACGCCGCCAACACCGATTGCGGCGTCCTGCTCGAAACCGTCGCCGCCGTCTGTGAGACGCCCGAGTTGAGCCTTGCCACTCCTCCCGCGGCCGGCACCACCGCGCAGGATGTGGTCAACAGCATTGCCGACGCGCTCGGTGTGTCTCGCCCTACGTTCACCAGCCCCAACGACGTGCGCATCATCGGTGAGATCCGTCGTGAAATCATCGTGTCCACGAACGGCCTGCGCGATGCTCAATGGTCGCTGCGCCGCGCCTTGCGCGAAGCCCGCGAGCTGATCTACATCGAATCGCCGCAATTCACGCGCACCGCTCGCCCCGCGGGCCCGCCCACCGCTTCTGAGGTCGACCTCGTAGCCGAGATCGCCACCAGCCTCGCCGCGCACTACAACCTGAAAGTCATCGTTTGTACGCCGCGCGATTCCGATTTCGCGTCCAACTACCCCGGCTGGTCGCGGGAGCATTACCAGGCCCGCAGCGAAGCCGTGGGCACCCTGCTCGCCGAGGCGCCGGAGCGGGTAGCCGTATTCCACCCCGTCGGGTTCCCCGGACGAACCGCCTTCATCCGCACCACCAGCGTGATCGTCGACGATGTGTGGTGCCTCAGCGGCGCCACCCACTTCCGTCGCCGCGGCATGACCTTCGATGGCTCGGCGGCCGTCGCTTCCTTCGACCGCCAGCTGGACAACGGTTACTCGAAGAAGGTGCGCGCCTTCCGCCAGAACCTCATGGCCGCGAAATTAGCTGTTAACACGCCCGGCGCCGCCTCTCCTTCGGCCGAGTGGCTGCGCCTCGGACACCCCGAGTCGGCCTTCCAGCTCATCACCGACTACCTCGCCGAAGGCGGGCTCGGCTTCATCGAGCCCCTCTGGCCCGGGCCCTCGGACACAACTGTCTTGCCCGCCACCCACGAAATGGCGGACCCGGACGGCAGCAACGCCTCAACCTTTCTGGGCATTCTCGGATCCCTCATCGCGGAATCCGGCCGCTAGCGACAGGAACGCCAACGCCCAACATGCTTATTCCAGCTCCTAGAGGATAGTACCTGCGGCGTTCCCGATGAAGAGTTCCCCGTCCCGGCCGTAACGCGAAAGCATGGCGTCGGCGTTGTCACACGAACCAAATTTGGCCCGCACGAAAATTGGAAGTCCCAACTCAGATTCAGGCTGCGGTAGCATCTCGCCACGTCTGGAATGCTTCGTCTCGGAAGACGCGGAGCGTCGGCGGGATGTGAGATGGCGTTGGACGTTGAACGTGTTTTGGACGGCGGCGTGAACTGACAAGAACCGTTGGGCTGATCCCGGCGATTTGAAACGCTGCATCTTGCGCTCGCGTCGTCGAGTCGGTTGATGCGAATTCTCAGCGCGATTATTCTTGCGCAAGCCCTGTTCGTGGCGAGCCGACAATCCCATTGCCGACTTTGCCGCGCCGTACGAGCGAAGCTTATCGGTTACCAGAACATCAGACGCGAAGCCCTGTTTCTTGAGCAGTTTGCGCATCAGTTTCACGGCTGCAGCCTTGTCCCGTCGTCGTTGTACTAGCGGGTCGAGAACCTCGCCTTCGTCGTCAACCGCGCGCCAGAGCCAGAACTGCCGGCCCGCGATCACCACAGCCATCTCATCGAGATGCCACGTCGACGTTGAGCGCGGGCGTTGACGGCGAAGTTCTCGAGCGAACAACGGTCCGAACTTCAAGACCCATCGCCGCACCGTTTCGTATGAGACGTCCAGACCGCGCTCCGCGAGCAGATCTTCAAGATCGCGGTAGCTGAGTGTGAACCGGACATACAGCCAAACCGCGTGCCGGATGATCTCAGGGGGAAACTGGTGGCGAGCAAACGAGATCGTCATGTGCCATCTTACCCGTCAACCGGATACGCGCTACCGTTCGCGTGCCAATGCCCTTTTGCGTAGGGTTGTCCTCCTTCGCGGTCGAATCCGCTCGCGTAGCGGACGGCTGCCGTAGACGTGCACCGGACATTGCAAACTTAAGGCGGCGTGCACTCGAACGGGAACTGCACGCGCTCAGGTTCGGCCCGATCGACAGCGCGAACGCGGCGTTCGGTTTGGTCTCTCTTTCCGATAGGGCTGACGCTCAGCAGTTTTTACTCGCGCGGCGCGGTGGCGAAGTTCTATGCGCCGAAATAGGAACAGAAACTCCGGATTGGCGCGCTGGGAATATTTAGCGATTGACCCGCGAACTCGAGCGGGCGAATAGCCCCCGGTTCGCTACGCGCACCTCACAAGAGAGATTCAGGAGCCAGGACAATCGTGGCCAATGGCGGGAGGACGAGGAATAGCTCTGCGCCCTCGGGCAACGGTTGCGCTGTGACCTCGCCGCGATTGCCGAGATTGCCTCCCCCGTAGCGGGCGCCGTCCGTATTGAGGAGTTCCCGCCAGGGGCCAGTATTTGGAACCGGAATCCGATATCCGTACCGGGGAACCGGCGTCATGTTGCTCACGACCAGGAGCAACGAGCCATCGCGGCCTCGGCGAATGCACGCATAAACTGAGTTCGCACTGTCGTCGACGACAACCCACTCAAATCCGTTCGGGTCGTTGTCAGCACCATAGAGCGCCTGAAATTTCCGATACAGGGCGTTGAGATCGACGATCAGGCTTTGGACGCCCCGGTGGAGCGGATAATCGAGCAGGCTCCATTCGATCGACCGACTGCTGGCCCATTCGTTCCACTGGGCGATTTCCCCGCCCATGAATAGAAGCTTCTTGCCCGGAAACGTCCACATCCAACCAAAGTAAGCCCTGAGGTTTGCGAATTGCTGCCAGATGTCGCCGGGCATCTTTGCGACCAGCGATCGTTTGCCGTGGACCACCTCGTCGTGGGAAAGCGGCAGCACATAACGCTCTGAATAGGCATAGACCATCCCGAACGTCATCGAATGGTGCTCATAGGAGCGGTAGATCGGATCCTTCGACATGTAGCGGAGCGTGTCGTGCATCCACCCCATGTTCCACTTGAGCGAGAAGCCGAGCCCTCCGTCCGCGGGTGTCACGGTGACCTTTGGCCAGGCCGTCGACTCCTCTGCGATCATCAAGACGCCGGGATTCCTTTGCGCGACGATGCTGTTGAGGTGCTTGAAAAACTCAACTGCCTCGAGATTTTCCCGCCCCCCGTAGCGGTTCGGAATCCACTCGCCCGGCTTGCGGCTGTAGTCACGGTAGAGCATGGAGGAGACCGCGTCGACCCGCAGTCCGTCCACGTGATAGTGCTCGATCCATTCGAGGGCGCTCGCGATGAGGAACCCCTTCACCTGATTGAGGCTGAGATTGTAAAGGTAAGTGTTCCAATCTCTCTGAAAGCCCTCGCGCGGATCTGGATGCTCGTAGAGGGGAGTGCCGTCGAAGCGGGCGAGGCCCCAGACGTCGGTCGGAAAGTGGGCTGGGACCCAATCGACGACGACGCCGATTCCCGCGCTATGACAGCGATCGACTAGTGCGGCGAACTCCTCCGCTGGGCCATAGCGTCCGGTCGGAGAGAAGAGGCCGAGCGGCTGATAGCCCCACGAGTTGCCGAAGGGATATTCAGCGATCGGCAGAAACTCGAGATGCGTGAATCCCATTTCAACCATATAGGGCACGAGCCGCTCGCTCATCTCCATCCAGGTAAGGCTTCGAAAATCCTCCTCGACAATCCGTAGCCAGGATCCTGCGTGAACCTCGTAAAACGATAAGGGAGAATCGACGTTCTGCCGCGACATTCTGTCCGCGATCCAGACCTCGTCCGACCACACGAACGGTTCGTTCGAGGCGACGATTGAGGCGGTGCCGGGCGAAGCCTCGCTTTCGCGCGCCACCGGATCGGCCTTCTGCGCGAGTAGGGCTCCGTCCGGACCGAGGATCTCGTATTTGTACAGCGCTCCCGGTCCGATACGTGGAACGAACAATTCCCAGACGCCAGCCTCGTGGCGCACCCGCATCGGGTGCCGGCGGCCGTCCCAGGTGTTGAAGCTGCCGACCACCGACACGCGGCGTGCGTTGGGCGCCCAGACTGCGAAGCGCACGCCCTCGACGCCGCCGATCGTCATCGCCTGCGCCCCGAGGCAACGTCCGAGCTCGTAATGCGTACCCTCGGCGATCAGATGCAGATCGAGCTCGCCAAGCAGAAGGCCAAAGCTATACGGATCTTCCGTCTCCTGGACCGCATTGTCCCAGCTGACGCGCAGAACGTAGGGGCGATTACCCGCAACAGGACCAGCGAAAAGGCCGCCGGGATGTGCGAGCTCGAGGCGGCCGAGGAGGCTTGAATCCTCGCGCGCGACCACATCGATCGCTTGAGCGCCCGGCGCGAGCGCGCGCACGATCGACGTCGAACCGCGGCCGTGTGGACCAAGGATGGAGAACGGATCGCCATGCCGCCCATCGACGAGCGCCTGCACCGCCCCTGCGTCGATCCCAACCAGGCAATCCTGACCGATCGTCATGCGCGGCCCCCGCCCTTTCTCAGGCGATTGGCCGCAGCCGCGAAGCCGCGAAGCGGGATGGCTAGCCAATTGGGCCGATTGGCGGCCTCATAGCTGATTTCATAAGCCGCTTTCTCCAGCATCATCAGATTGAGAAGCGGCTCTTTCGCCGGGCCCAGGCCGAGCCTTTCTTCACCTTTGACGGCATGCCAATAGGCCAGCAGGAACGCGGTGGTCGATTCTCGCCGGAACTGGGTCAGGAGCCGCTCGCGGCGATCGCGTACGATCTGTGGAGTTGCGTCGCCCTCCGGCAATTCAAAAGAGGCCGAGGCGTAGTCGAGTGAGCGGAGAAAGCCGGCGACGTCCCGCAATGGCGTCGTTTTCCGGCGGCGCTGCTCAAGGGAGCGCAGAGGCTCGCCCTCGAAATCGATGATGTAGGCGTCCGACTGTGAGACGAGGAT
This sequence comes from uncultured Alphaproteobacteria bacterium, assembly GCA_963717215.1. GTDB lineage: Bacteria > Pseudomonadota > Alphaproteobacteria > Rhizobiales > Beijerinckiaceae > Roseiarcus. The sequence goes on along the minus strand of CAVQVS010000009.1, from coordinate 496,387 downwards.
CTGACCGAGATGAAAATCTCCATGGATGCGGATCGATAGGCCGCCACGGCCGTGCTCAGCGAGAGCTGGCAGGCCGGCGATAAGATCAGCTTTGCGCTTGAGCACGGCATCGGCGAGCGCCTGACGCTCGGGGTTTAACGCTGCCTGTGCGCGCTCGAGTTCGCCCATGCTGCGTTCGACCTGTTCCGTCGCATCCTTCACCCAGCGGGATATCACCTTGTCGTCGGCGACTTCCGGGGTGAAGGCCGGATCGTTGGTTTCGGCGGCGAGGGCGACATGCATTTCACCGAGCCTCTTGCCGACCGCCGCCACGAAGTTGTTGACGAGACTGAAGGTGTGCGATGAACGGTCGCCCGTCTCCTCCTCGAGCGCGGCGTCTTCGAGCGCGCGGCGGAGATTGTCGAGAATCCAGGTCCAAGCGTCGCCCTGGTTGGGGATGGCGCTCTGGATAATGAAGAGCGTGCTCGGAATACCCTTCGTATCGACCCGAATGATCTCGCCCAGAAGCTGCGGCGCATTTGCGAAACCGCAAAGCGTGAGGCGTCGTGTCATTTCCGCTTCCGGATGCACGCCGGGCGAGACGCGTCTAATGAGTTTGATCATCGCCGCGTTGCCGATGATTAGCGAACTGTTCGACTGTTCGGTCGCGAGCCAACGGATAGGTCCCTGGCTCTGATCCGGCAGCGCGTCGATCCCGGGCTCGCCTAAGCAGCGGATCTCTCCCTCATCCATCGGGAACACCGCGCGCACGCGCAGCCACCCCATGATCGCGCGCGGTAAGGCCTCAACGGAAAAAGCATCTGTGATGTAGCCGACCCTTCGCCCCCGTCTTACCCTCGCCATGGCAAGTTGTTGGGGCAGCGCTTGTGCGGTTGCGCCTTCCCAAGCAATGCCCGCAGGCACGAGGTAGCGCTCAGCGCGGTCGCGAAGCTTCACCTCAATCTCAGTGAGCATGATCTCGCGATTGTCGGGAACCGGCGCGGCGTAGGCGATGCGCACGCTCGAGATGGCCTCGTTTTTCGACGCGAACCAACGCCGACGCTGAAGATAAGCCGGAAGGAGATCTTGCAGAATTGTCGCCGAATGGCGCTCCCCGAGAAGCTCACGCAGGCTTTCGCGCACCACCAGGGTCTGGAATTCAGGCAGTTGCTCGGGTGGGTCGTCGCGCCAACTCGGCGCGGCCTCAGTGGAGGCTTTCAGCTCGAACCAGTAGAACGCGTAGGGCGGAAGGGTCAGAAGATAATTAAGCTGCCCGATCGGAGGAAACGAAGACGGTCCGGTCAGCTCGATCGGAACTCGCCCTGCATAGGCCGCGAGATCCAGCTCGACCGCCTGTGGGGTGCGCGCGAGATTTGCGACGCACAGTACCGTTTCGCCGTCGTATTCTCTAGTATAAGCGAGAATGCGCCGGTTTCTCGGATAGAGGAATTGGAAAACGCCACGGCCAAAAACTTTGTGGCTGCGCCGCAAAGTGAGCATGCGCCGCATCCAGTTCAACAGCGAGTGCTGGTCTCTGGTCTGCGCCTCGACGTTGAGCGCCGCGTATCCGTACACCGAGTCCATGATCGGCGGGAGCACCATGCTGCCGGGATCCGCTCGGGAAAACCCACCGTTACGGTCTTCCGTCCACTGCATTGGGGTTCGAACGCCGTCACGGTCCCCAAGATGGACGTTGTCGCCCATACCGATCTCATCGCCGTAGTAAACCACGGGCGTGCCCGGCATCGACAAAAGGAGGCCGTTCATGAGCTCGATCCGCCGCCGGTCATGCTGCAGAAGCGGCGCGAGCCTACGTCTTATGCCGAGATTAAGCCGGGCGCGGCGGTCTGACGCATAAGTGTCCCACAAATAGTCGCGCTCCGCGTCGGTCACCATTTCGAGCGTCAGCTCGTCGTGATTGCGAAGAAAGATCGCCCACTGGGCGCTGGGCGGAAGGTCTGGGGTCTGGCGAAGGATGTCCGTGATTGGAAAGCGATCCTCCTTGGCGATGGCCATGTACATGCGTGGCATCAGGGGAAAGTGAAACGCCATGTGGCATTCGTCCCCGTCGCCGAAGTAGAGCTGAACGTCTTCGGGCCATTGATTGGCTTCCGCGAGCAGCATCTTGTCTTGGTACTGTCGATCCAGTTCCGCGCGGATTTGCTTGAGAATCTTGTGCGTCTCGGGAAGATTCTCGCTCGAAGTTCCCTCCCGCTCGATTAGGTAGGGAATGGCGTCGAGCCTGAGACCGTCGACTCCCATGTCGAGCCAGAAGCGCATGGCGGCAAGAACTTCTTTCAGCACCTTTGGATTGTCGAAGTTGAGGTCAGGCTGATGGGAATAGAATTGATGCCAGAAAAAGGCGTTCGCCACCGGATCCCATGTCCAGTTCGACTTCTCGGTGTCGACAAAGATGATGCGGGTGTCGGCGTACCGTTTGTCGGTGTCCGACCAGACATAATAATTCCTGGCTGCCGACTTGGGTTTGCTCGCGCGCGCTCTCTGGAACCAAGGATGCTGGTCGGAAGTGTGGTTGATAACGAGCTCGATGATGACTTGGATGCCGCGCGCATGCGCGGCGGCGACGAAATCCTTAAATTCGGCGATCGACCCGTAATCAGGACTTACCGCGTAATATCCGGCGATGTCATAGCCGTCGTCCTTCCTGGGCGACGGATAGAACGGGAGAAGCCAGATCGCATTAACCCCTAGACTCTCAATATAGTCGAGTTTGGCGTTGAGACCGGAGAAGTCGCCGATACCGTCGTCATTGGCGTCGAAAAAAGATTTGATGTGCAACTGGTAGATGACCGCGTCCTTGTACCAGAGCGGATCCTTGGTGAGCTGTGACTTCGGTCTTCGTGCCATGCTTCGCCCTTTAGCCGATCCGCCAAATGGCGAAGGGAAGTTCCGGTTCGAGCCGAATATGCTGATGCTTCCCGCTCCAGACGATTTCGCGCTCGCGCATCAGGTCTTCGGCCCTCAACGTGTCATGGTCGGACAAGCCAAATTTCCAGAGCGGAATTTCGATGTCCGCTTCCTGCGCAACTCCGGGATCGAGACTGATCGCAACGAGAACGACATTCTGCCGGTCGGTGCTCGCCTTTTCGAAGAACACGACGTTCTCGTTCAAGGCGTTCTGAAACGATAGGCCGAGATGAGAGTGCAGCGCGGGGTTCTCGCGTCTAATTCGGTTTAGCGCGGTTATTTCCCCAATGATATTGTCGGGACGTTCCCAGTCCCAGGCGCGGATCTCATATTTTTCGCTGTTGGCGTATTCTTTTCTCTGCGAGTCAGGCTCGCCTTCGCAGAGCTCGAAGCCGTTGTAGACCCCCCACAGTCCGGATAGCGTCGCGGCTAGGGCGGCGCGGATCAGAAAGGCGGAACGCGGCGCATTCTGTAAAAAGTCTGGATTGATGTCGGGCGTATTGACGAAGAAGTGCGGCCGGAAGAACCAGGCTAAAGGCTCGCTATTTAATTCAGTCAGGTATGAGGTCAGCTCTGACTTCGTGTTGCGCCAGGTGAAATACGTGTAGCTCTGAGAGAAGCCCGCCTTGGCGAGCTGGTACATAACCTTGGGACGGGTGAACGCCTCCGCGAGAAAGATGACATCTGGATGCTCCCGCCGGATGTCATCGATCATCCACTCCCAGAACGGGAGAGGTTTCGTATGAGGGTTGTCGACGCGGAAGAGTAGAACTTCCCGGTCGATCCAGAAGAGGATGGTATCCCTGAGCGCGATCCAGAGCGCGGGCTTCGCGCCCTCCGCGTAGAAGTCGAAATTGACAATGTCCTCGTACTTTTTCGGCGGATTCTCTGCGTAGCGGATCGTCCCGTCGGGGCGCCAGGAGAACCATTCAGGATGCTGCTTGAGCCAGGGATGATCGGGCGAGGCCTGGATGGCGAAATCAAGGGCGATTTCGATATCGAGCTTCCGCGCTTCTGACAGAAGAACTTGAAAATCCTCGAAGGTTCCGAGCTCAGCATGAATTGCATCGTGGCCACCTTCCGCCGAACCGATGGCGTAAGGGCTACCCGGATCGTTAGGGCCGGCCTTGAGCGTGTTGTTTCGACCCTTTCGATTGGTCTTGCCGATCGGGTTAATGGGCGGAAAATAGACGACGTCGAAGCCCATGTCGTGGATGGCCGGCAGCCGGCGGATCACATCATCAAAGGTCCCGTGGCGCTGCGGATCGCCGCTCTGAGAACGGGGAAAGAGTTCGTACCAGCTAGCGAATTCCGCCGTTCTGCGTTCCGAGTTGATTGCAAACGGCGCGTCGAGTTGGACCCTGAATGCGGGAGAATCCGCGGCGGCGTACATCTCTGCCGTTTCCTCGGCGAGCAGAAGGGCGACTCGGCCGGGATCATCGGCCGCCTTTAGGCGTTCCGTGACCGTCTTTAGCCGCGCGGCGTCCACTCCGCTGGCGCGGCCGAGAGCATGAGAAAGAAGGGCCTCCCCCTCTTTCAGCTCGAGCACAACGGGAATGCCTGCTCCGTACTTCTTATACAGCTCGCTGCGATAAATGGCGAACTCATCGCGCCAGGCCTCGATCGTGAATAGATAGCGCCCGACACGTTCGAGGGGCAGGTTGCCCGCCCATCGGTCGTTGCCCAACGCCGTCATCCGCGTCTCGCGCCAATCGGCTTCGTCTGAGGCGCGCCAGCGAAGCGCAACCTCGATCGGATCATGCCCCTCGCCATAGGCGTCGCATTCGACATGAACAGCGTCGCCGACGATCCGCTTCACCGGATGGCGACCGCCGTCGACGGTTGGCGTCACGGCCTCGATAATGAGACGAGGCGCGGATATTGCGTTGTCTGGCAGCGCATGAGGTTCGCTTGAGCGGATGATCGTCGCGCGGCAGCCTTCGAGAATGCGTACCTCTCCCGCCCGCAGCCTCAACACTTCGTCCGGCGCGAGATTAGGCCCGGGTCGCAGCACGTCCTTGAGCGGCAAGAATTCGCCGATCTCGCGCGAAACGGACAAGGCAGGCAGGGAAACGTCCCGATCCATTGCCGCATTGGCGAGCATAACCCGTATCCGCGTCTTGTCGTCCGAACGTTGGACCGCCGCCAGAATTTGGGACGCGCCCGCAGGCCAAAGTGGGGCGAGGGCCGAAGACTTGAACTGCCCGCTCCGGGTCGCGACGAATGCGTTGGCGGCGGCGATTTCTTCGCTGAGATCGAAATTACGCTTCGCCGCAAGCTCGAACCAGCTTTTCGCGGCGTCGACCGGATGGGCGAGGCGGTCGTCGAGGCCGTATTCGAAGCCCATCGGAACGAGAATTCCGTCGCCTATCGCAGCTGACGCCCAGAGCAGAAATTTCGAGCGCCTTTGAAGGGCCGCCTGGTCTGTATGTTCTCGTCTATCCAGGAGCGGTCCTTGCGACGACAAAATGAGTTCGCCGCAAACACGGGAGGCCTCTGCGATTTGGGCGAGTCGCCCCGCTTCAAAGAGGTTGACCGCCGGTAGGAAAACTCCCGTGAAGCCCTCAAATTTGGGAAGAGCATCGAGTTCGAGCGACGCTTGCCCAGAGCGAAATTCGCGCATTGCCCGCTTGGCTTAGATCGCCCTCCGCGAGTGGGGAAAAAATCCATCCCGGCGTGTCCGGTCCCGGGCGGCAGCAAAAGCCGGCGATGCCGAGTTCTTGGAGTTCGAGCAGTCTTGTTCTTAGCGCGTTGATCCAGGTTTGGGCCTTTACATCATCGGAGAACGGGATCGATAGGTTCTGCCTTTCGGCGGGCGCAACCCTAGGATCGCGCGCTCCCATGTCGCTCCTGGAAAGTCCCAGCATCCGAGCCACCGGACTCGTCGCGAGCACGGACGAGATCCGAACATCGAGGATGATCTGCAGCGACCGCTCGGCGGCCAAAGAAACGAGTTTGGCAAAATCGAGCTCTGTGGTGACCGCGTCGGCGAAAGAGTCACCGTTCAAGGGAGCTATAGCAAGAGTGTCAAAGCCGAGCGCAGCCGAGGTTGCGAGGACGGAATTCCACTCACTTACGCTTTGGAGCGCGGAGGCCGGGATTGAATATGCGCGTCGCATCGGCGTCTCGTCCGGCTTCCCAAGTGGGCCTCAGCGCGCCTCGTCAGAATAAGTTCACGGCGAGTCTTTTGTTCCATTCGAATATCACTGCCCGCGATTGTGGGCCCGCCGCCAGAGCATGAGCCTCATGTCAGATGTCTGCCTCGAGCGCGATAAAGCGATAGACGCCTTTTAGGCGGGATGCATCGCTGTATGCGAGGCCCCCTTCATGGCTCGCCACGGCTCGAAGCATTTGCTCGATTTTGGCACGCGCGCCCTCCTTGAGAAACTCGGCGACGATCGGTTTCACGTTATCGAATGTCTCAGCTTGCCCGCACGACGTGCATTTGAAGATGCTGTCGAAACTAGGATCAGCCGGGCCTTTCAAGTGCGTCTCGCAATAGCCGCAGGCGAACACGAACCCCACTGGGTCGACTCCTAAACGAGACGTCAGAGCGCTGAACCCACTACCGACCCAGCTTAACTTAGGCGCCACGCTCTGAACATGACCCAAGCCGGGTGATTCCTCCGCAACTTGCGCATTCCCAAACGGAAGGAGAGCACCACCGGCGAGTTCCCAGCTTAAGCTTCGGTCGAGAATTGCTTGGCCGCGTAAAAGGAGGCGTTTTGCCGGCCGCCTAAGGCCTCCTGCGTAAACTGGATGAGGTGCCACGCGACAAAACCCATGCCAAAGATTGCCTCGATTTGGCCGCGTCGCAGCGCGTGCCACGCCGCCTTCCAGAACGCCACTCGGTAGTTCGACAAGATCCCTATTCGCCAAACAATATTCCAGGCGAGCACAGCGCCGCGCTTCAAGTTCATCTTTGTCAGCTTGCCTTTTGCAGGCAAGCGCAGCCGGTTCGCATAGGTCGCATCAACCTGATAGCGGAAGCGGGCAAAGAGGCGCTCCGGCGTGTAGGCATAAGCGATTGTGCGACGCCAACTCGCCAACACTTTGCCGCGCGGGCGAAGGAATTTTACATTCGAGTCTTGATCTGGGTCGGTGATCAGGCGACCCTCACGCGCCAGTCTGTCCCAGAGCGGCGTTTTCGGCAAAGCTTGCAGGACATTGATGGTGAAGATCGGTATCTGCGAACGATCGATGAACTCGATCAATCTCGCCTCCGAGTCATCCGTCTCGAGATCGAGCCCCATGATGATGCCGGAGGTCACTTCGAGACCGTGCCGGTTCAGGGTCTCGATGGCCTCGAGCATGGGCAGGGATGCGTTATGAGCTTTGTCTATTCCGGCCAGAACCTCAGACTCCGGCGTTTCGATTCCCACGAAAACTGTGAGGAAACCGGCCTCACGCATAAGCGCGAGAATGTCGATTTGCTTTGCAATGTTCAGCGTCGCCTCACAGGCGAACTGCAGTGGATATCCCCGCTGCTTCTGCCAGTCGATCAGATGCGGCAGCAGATCGCGCGCCGCTTTGCGGTTGCCGATGAAATTGTCGTCGACGAGATAGATAACGGGCGGATGATCGGGTTGGGAGATGAAGGCGTCGAGCTCGGACAGAAGTTGCTCGGGCGACTTGAAGCGCGGCTGGCGGCCATAGAGGGCCGGGATGTCGCAGAATTCGCACCGATAAGGGCAGCCGCTGGAGAACTGCATCGAGCCGATCAAATAGCGCGCGAGTGGGACAGCGTCATAGAGGGGAAGCGGGAAGCTGGACAGCGGTAGCCGCTCACGAGTTTCAAATCCCCGTTGGGCTGCGGGCGGTTCAAGACTGTCGTCAAGCGTTGCGATCAGCTCATCAGTCGCGTCGCCAATCTCCCCGATGTGCAGATAGTCAAATTCTGGGTAGGTTTCGGGACTGCTTGAAACGGCGGAACCGCCAAGAACCGTGAGCTTGTTGCATGTCTTGGCGCGGTGATGGATATCGCGGATTTGAGGCAACTGAATATGCATGCCGCCAACGAAGACGACATCGGCCCACGCAAAGTCCGAGGGCTCTGCGCGCTCGATATTCTCGTCGATGAATCGGACCTGCCAACGTTTGGGTAGATAGGCAGCGACGATCAGCAAACCCTGAGGCGGCATGAACGCCCGCACACCCGGCACAAGCTCAAACGCGTGGGCAAAAGTGCCGAAGGACGGGGTGTACGCCGGGAAGACACAAAGGATGTTGCGGATATGTTTGACGGGAATGGAGAGTGCAACTGAACTAGGCCCGTACACGGTCGCCATCGACGTGCGCATCCTCGTGACGTACCAAGTCTGCTTCCCGATTTTCAAAGATCTCCCCCTCCGAGCGCTCATTCGAAGACGCCGCTTCATCCGATGCAAGCGGGGTCAATTCGTAGATGATCATGGATTCAATCACGATCGAGAATGCAGTCGCAATCCTTGCGCGGAATCCGGCTTTAGCGATCAGCTGCCCGAGAAAATGCAGATCTGAATCCGAGGAGAGAAGGACAAACATTGTGCCGGATGGCTTGAGCCGTTGGCGCGCCTGTTCGAAGAGCGACATGATATCGCGATATCCCGGTCCGGCGACCCAGGCGCGGTCAGCGATGTCGCGCGGCTCGCCCGAAAAGAAAGGCGGATTTGATATGATCACATCGAACTGAGAAGCCGGGGCCAGCGCCGACATGAGGTCCGATCGAACCGCGGTGACGCGGTCGCCAAGTCCGTTCGCGCGGGCGTTGTCGGCCGCCGCGTCGACCGCCATGGGGTTGATGTCGAGCGCGACCGCCTTTGCTCCTGCGCGCGCTGCCGCCAAAGCCAATATTCCGCTGCCCGTGCCGACGTCGGCAACATGTTTGCCTGTAAGATCCATCGTGCCCAGGAACCGCGCGAAGAACTCGCTGGTCAAAAACAGCTTGGGGTGAAACACGCTTGGATAAATTGCGAGGTCAAAGCCTGCCGCCCGCACCGACCGCGTAGAGCGTCGGTCGAGTATGAATTTGTGAGATAAATAGTGGACCGTATTGCGAAAAACTTGCCTCAATCGGCCCGGCGGCGCCTGCCAACGGCCTAGACCGCAGGCCTCCGCATTGGAATGGACCAACTGTTCGTAGGTGGTGTTCGGCAATGCCCGCATAGCCTCATAACCGAGCTTGTTGACAATGGTTCCTTATGGAGGCTGGCCCCCCCTCACCTTTTCGTCAGGCGAGCGTGGTTTTCCCATGAGGGCGGGCTGAAACAGCGCGGCGGAAGCAAGCGTGCAAGCAAGCGATAAGGCTAAAAGCTTGCCCATACTTGCCGTGCCGGGGTGACCGGAGAATGACAGGCTTCCGAATGCGGTAGCGGTCATGAGGGCGCTAAAAAGCACGGCGCGCGTCAGAGGGGATTGCAAGAAATCGGACTGCCCCGACCGCCAGGCCATCACATAATAGATCTTGAACGCGACGCCCACGCCGAGAAGGACAGGCAGCGCTATGATGTTCGCGTAATTGAGGGGAAAGTCGAGAAGCGCGCAAACTTCCAGCGTGACCACAGCCGCCACGAGGAGCGGCACGAGCGTCAGCGCCACATCGCTTAGTTTTCTCAGCGATATCCAAAGTATCACCGCGATCGAAACGAACGCGCACACGCCCGCCACGACGAAGGCGTGAATGATGGTCGCGCCCCATTCCAGTTGACCAATCGCGGGCCCGGTCGCCGTAGGTTCCGCCTGCATTACGGCGCGGGCAAATTCGGCGGCAGAAGAGTCCTGCCCAGCCTTTGGAACCAGTTCCACACGCGCGAGGCCGTCGGGATTCACCCAGGAGCGGCGAGTGGCTTCGGGTAGCGTCGCACGCGTAACGCCTTCTGGCCGCAAGGCATGGCGAAGGGATTCCAGGTCCGCGGCCAGCGGTTGGATCAAGACAGCCTGCATCGACGCCCGCACGGCGGGGGCCGCCGCTCCGAGGTTGTCGAGATCGGCTGCAAGACGTTTCGCGGCGTCGCCGCCCGGACCGGGAGCTGCGTCAGCCAACAACAAGAGGTTTTGGGCCCCGCTCTTCAGGGCTTCGATCGTGTCCGCATCGGTTGGCGGCGCCGGTCGCTTGGTAGGGTTCAGGACGCTATCGAGCTTGTCGGCTGTGCTCCTAATGGCGGCAATCTTGGCCGGTTGGTCATCGGGGACAAAGGTGTCGATCGTCCTCGCTTGGCCAACTTGCGGCAGCGCCGAAAGCCTCTTCGCAACACCCGCGGCAGCGTTCGGCGAAGCCGTCAGGACTTCCATCAGATTGGCGTTCATAAGAGGATCCTGGCTCAGTTCGCGGTAGGTCGCCATCGCCTCCTCGTTGGGACTCCGCAGGTCGAGCGGGTTGAAATCGAACCGCAATTGCGGCAGCAGCGGCAGACCGGCTGCGACAGCCAGAATCGTAGCGACAACGACCGCCATCCGATGGCGTCCGAGGAACCGGTCCACCGGCGCCATGGCGGCGTAGCCAAGCGGATGCGGCTCCGGAGGCGGATCGAAGGTTTGAAGAACGGCCGGCAGCAGAACCATGCTGGTCAAATAGGCGATTGCCATGCCCAGGCCGGCGATTAGGCCGAGTTCGGCCATGCCGATATAGTCGGTCGGCAGGAACGACATGAATCCCGCTGCCGCGGACGCCGCGGCCAATGTCAGGGGAAGGCCCACGCTCAGGCTGGTAAGCGCCACCGCTTTCCGCAACTCTCCGCACGCCTGCCGCTCGGCGCGGTAGCGGACGCTGAACTGGATCGCAAAATCGGCCCCAAGCCCGACGCATAAAACAGCGAACGCGAGCGAGATGGGGTTGAAGGATCCCACGACCAACAGCCCGACCGCTGCGGTGATCGCGAGACCGGCGCCCAACGTTAGCGAGACAGCCACGACGATCTTGAGCGAGCGCAAAGCCAGCCACAGGATCAAGAGGACGAGCGCCGTGGTGACGACACCATTGAGCAAAGCGCCTTGTTGAAGGGTCGCGAACTCCTGATCGACGATCGGGACAGGCCCGGTCAGCCTGAGCCGGGCATGAAAATCGGATTGGAGCTTCGCTCGCTCGCCGGCTTCGCGAATAGCCGCAGTCGCTCGCCGGCCGGGCTCTAATGAACGGAAGTCGAGTTTTGGCCAAATCGCGATCAGCCGGCGCCTGTCACCCGGCTTCGCCGGTTCGTTTGCCAGGAATTCCTTCCACGAGAAGCTGGTGGAGCGTCCCGCCAGCACGCTCTCGACGGTGTCGGCGAGTTCGTTCAGCGTTTGCGGCATGCTCTCAAACATGCCCATCTGAGCGGCGCCAAGACTAAGCGAGAACGCCTGGATCAGACCTCGCAGGCTCGGGTCCGCCGCCAAGATTGCAAGGCTGGGATTGGCCCCCTCGAGCTGGGATAGAATGCCTAAGAGCTGCGGCGTGTCGAGGAACAGCAGGCCGTTGCTTTCAAAAAACTTTCCCCCGCCGAGTTCCTCGACCGAGTGGAAAGGTCCATCGTGTTCCGAGAGCTGAGCGGCCAGCGCGGTTGCGGCGGCGCTGGCTAGTTCCGGCGTGGGCGCCTCGACGACCGCAAGGATCCCTTGCGTGCTTTGCGGAAAAGCCGCCTCATAAGCTAGCTCCCGTTGCCGCCAGGGCAGATCGGCCGAGATCAAGGCATTGACGTCGGTGTTGATGGAAAAATGCCGGACCACGTAGAGGCCGGAGGCAAATGTCAGAATTGCGAAAGCGACAATGATCTGCAGGGGACGCTGCGAAGTCCATTCCACAAAGAGCTGAGCGAGCTTCGCCAATCGAGAGCTGAGCACGGGACCGCGCAGCGAATCCGCCTCGGGCGCTATCCCTTTTGCGGACATCGTCAAGCTCCGAAAGATCTGTTTGTAGGCCCTCCGGCCAGGCGCAGTCTCAATAAGGTGGCAAGCCGAGCCGGGCTACGTGCCATCCCCCTGCCCGTGGGCCGGTTTCGGTGCAGAATGATCCTTTTTTGCCGGCATTGCGCGGATTTCCGGCTTAGGGTTCGGCTTTGGATACTCGCTGTCCGCTTCGTGCACCCGCTTCCATGTCTGGCTCTGGCCGAGGAGCGTTATCCCGAGATAGCCGCGAACCGTGAGGGTCTCGTTATCGGGCGCGAGCGTGAGCTCGACGCTGTACTGGGAGCCGTTCCGCGGATCGAGAATGGAGCCGCCCTCATAGCTTAGTCCGTCGCGCTTCGCATTTTGGATGAGCCGTATCCCGAGTACCGGCTGGTCTTTGCGGTCATCCGTGCAGCCCGAACAGACCGGGTCGACCGGATCGCCGGGCTTCGGATACATTTTGACGATATAGCCTTCCCACAATCCATTTTTTTCTTTGAAGCTGATCAGACCGCCGACGAAACCGCTGCCCGGATCGATTTGCTGCCAAACTCCCGCAACCGTCGGCTCGCTTGCAGATGCGAAAGACATGAAAGGCACGCACAGAACAGCCGCTGCGACCCGCAGACCCTGCTTGTAAATCTCGCTCATCGCCGTCTTCCGTTCTCAGCAGTTCGGCACGTGATCGCCAGGGTGACGAAAAGGTGTGGCGGGATCGCGGCGCATCGGGCGCGGCTCACGAGGGAACTGCGCTGGCCAATGGAAAGTTAAGGTTGGACCCGCCATGCAGACGCGCGCTCGGCCGACCTCCGGCTAAGTGCGCTTTAGTGTTGCAAGTGGCGTGATCTTTAGGAAAGCCAATGAAAATCTCGCCGTTGTTGCCTCTTGTATGTTTGCTGTTCCCGCCCATCGGCGCAATAGCCCAGGAGCGGGGAACGGCCGATGAGCGTCAGGCCTGCGAACCCGATGTCAATCGCCTGTGCAGCCAATTCATCCCCGATCGAGACAAGATCATTCTCTGCCTCAATCAAAAGGTCCGGGAATTGAATCCGTCGTGCCGAGGCGTCATCCTGTTTTACGCACAGCAGCAGATTTGCGCAGGCGACAGCGCTCGCCTGTGTGGCGATGCCGGGCAGGAGCGGGAAAAGGTGCTCGCCTGCTTGGGCCAGAAAATCCAGACGGTGAGCGCCTCTTGCCGGCGTGCGCTTACCGTCTATCAACGGGAGCGGAAATAGGGATAAGGGCCCCACCTCAACTGGGTGCGGTACCCGATTAGCCTTGGAGCGCGAGCAGCACGACGCAGATAGGGGTATAGGATTGGAAGGTGACGATAGATTTGCGCGTGTATGACCTATCTGGCTCAGCTTCGCATAGCTACGACTTCCAGATAGTGCGCGGTGTCGTCGTCGAGCCGTAGGGTCGGCACATTAGAGCCTATCCAGATCTGACGCCGCGCGGCAGGTGCGTCCGCGAAGCTCCACAAACCTGAGTTAGGTGGGCAGGGCGAAATATCTTTTGTCGCTCGCCTAAAGTCGGCTCAGTAGCTCCGCTTTCTTCGCGGAAAATTCGGCGTTGTGGCCTGCTGCCGGTTTCGTGGACACCGAGTTGGGGTGTTTCAGGGAGCCGGAGGCGAGCGATGCAGAGGCGCAAGTTCAGTCGAGAGTTCAAGATCGAGGCGGTCCGCCTGGTGCGTGAGCGAGGCGTAAGCGTGGCTCAGGCGTCTCGGGAGATCGACGTCCACGAAAACGTTATTCGCAAATGGGTGAAGGAATTTGGCGCGGATCCGAAGCAGGCGTTTCCCGGACACGGTCAGATGAAGCCCGAGCAGCTGGAGATCGACCGGCTCCGGCGTGAGGTCGCAAAGCTCAGGGCGGAGCGCGACATCCTAAAAAAGGCCGCAACCTACTTCGCGAGGGAGTCGACATGAAGTTCGGTTTCATTGCGAAGCACCGTTCCGTCTGGCCCGCGGCATGGCTTTGCGAAGCGCTTGGCGTATCGAAGTCCGGCTTCCATGCCTGGCTGAAACGCGGCCCCTGTGCGCGCTCGCGGGAGGACGAAGCGATCATGCCCGCGGTAAGGGCGAGCTTTGTGGCAAGCGACCGCACCTATGGCGCGCGTCGGATCTGGCGCGACGTGCTGGAAGCAGGCTTCTCGTGCGGCTTGCACAAGATCGAACGTCTGATGCGCGCTCAGGCTTTGCGAGCTCGGCCACGCAGGCGCGCCCCGCCAAAGGACAATGGCGAACGTTCAACCTCAGCAATCTCACCGAACGTGCTCGATCGCCAGTTCACGGCGGACCAGCCCAACCGCAAATGGATCGCCGACTTCACTTATGTCTGGACAGCCGAGGGCTGGCTCTATGTCGCTGCGGTGATCGATCTGTTTTCGCGCCGCGTCGTCGGCTGGTCGATGAAGGCCGAGATGAGCGCGCAGCTCGTCACCGACGCATTGTTAATGGCGATCTGGCGGCGCGGACGCCCGGATGCGCTGTTGCATCACTCCGACCGCGGCAGCCAGTATACGAGTGAGCTGTACCAGCGGCTGATCGCCGACAATGGCGTCGACTGTTCGATGAGCCGTTCCGGAAACGTATGGACAACGCCGCCATGGAAAGTTTCTTCTCGTCGCTGAAAACCGAACGGATTGGCCGAAAGGTCTACCGCACGCGGGACGCCGCAAGGGCCGACGTGTTCGACTACATCGAGAGATTCTACAATACGATCCGCACGCACTCGACCATCGGCTACCTCAGCCCGGTTGAGTTCGAAAGGAAGGTCGGATTAGCTTAACCGCTTGTCCATGGAACCGGCAGCAGGCCAGTCATCGTCCGCATCGGCTGCCGGGTCTGCTCGCGACGCGGGTCCTATCGGCTCGCGCGATTGGCCGCGAAATTCGGGCCGGAGATCAGCCTTCGCGACCTCACGGATCGTTTCACTTACGACTGCCTATGGCGGGTCGAGGCGCAGTCTAAGAGGGGCAAGTCGACTTGCGGCGTCCACCTGCCGGACCTCGAGCATCCGAGACCGCCCGACGCACCGCCAGGGATGGTGAAGCTTCGGCTGGTCAAGAAGCGATGAACTTCTGGGCCACTCGGTCTTGACGCCGCTGCGAGCCAAACTAATTTTTCTCCAACGCTCAGGAAAGAAGCGTAACGGGAGGTCGAAATGCCGATCAGGCGCTATGTGCACGAGGGAGCCGTTTTCTCGCCTCAAGCTCTTTCAGCAATGAGCCAAGCGTTCATAGTCACGGTGGAAAACCTCGGGATCGGGAGTGACGAAGCAAAGCGACGAGATGTTGCGAGGTTCCTAATTCGGCTAATTCAGGAAGACGGCAGCCTCGATGCAACAACGTTGCGGGACAAGGCCATAGCGGCCCTGGGAGGTGAAGCCTACTGCGGCCTTCAGGGGCTCCCGCAGCCCTCGAAGCATGGCGAAAGCGCCGAGTTGGCCGCGAAGCGGTGGTTTCTTCATGACGGCGAGGCCGGCGCGCTCTAGGCGGTCGCACCGAGCCGCGAACACTTATGGCGCTGCTGACCCCGCGCTATAAAAAAGGTATAACCCCGCGCAGGCGTTTCAACTGGGAGTTTAAGGCATGAAAAGGCTACTTCTTGGTAGCGCTGCCTTAGTGGTGTTCGCCGCCACCGGCAGCGCGTCGGCCTGGACCGGGTTCGCAAACAACCCGCTTGGCCCAGAATGGATTGTCACTTTCACCGACAACGGCTTCAGTACCGTGCGAAATCCGGTCTACTCAACGGATCCCGGCCCTTACGACGGCAGTGATGACACCTATTTCGGGGTCATCAACAACAGCAGCAAGGCGATCAGTGGGTTCAATTTGTCAATTCCCGCGTCCGATATCGGCGGCTTCGACGGAGACGGGATCGACGAGGCCAACTACTTAAACATACCTCACAACGCGCAGGATACATCAGGCTATGGCGGTCCGAACGCCTTCTTCACTAACATCTCCGCAGACCTCTCGTCGTTGACCGTGAACTTTATCACGCCCATCGCCGTGGGTGGAACTGATGTCTTCTCCCTTGAAGGGGAAGTCCCCATCGTTGATCCTTTGCTCATTCCCGAGCCGTCCACTTGGGCCATGATGCTGGTCGGCTTCGCGGGCCTTGGCTTTGCGGGCACTCGGGTCAGGCAAAAATCCGCCGCCCAGGCTTTCTGAGTTAAAGTTTGCCGGTAAGACCCGGATTGTCCCCGCCACCGAGGGCCGGCGGCTTCTTCATGATCACAAACCCGGAATTGTCCAAATGCCGGATGATGTGATCGGCGGTGATATCGGCCATCAATTTGTCGCCCTCGTGAAAGCGCTTCCTCCTGTTGAAGCAGCGCGAATGCAATGCTGCCGGCGACATCGGCGGGATCGGCGGGTTTGAGCTTGTCATCCATCGGATTGGATGGATACATGGGCGCGAGAACATTTCAAGAACGAATTGGACCCGGTCGGGATCGCTCGTTCCCGAATTTCACCAAGCTGGCTGTCCGGCCTGCCAGCCATCCGCTCGGCGCATCACTCAAGCGCGGCGCCAGCTCGGCACAATCGCCCCGCCCCGCCGGCGCGGCCGCGGAGATCCACTATGGACCCGGCAAGGACCTCGAGAGGATCGACGTTGCCTTGATTCGCAAGCAAAGGGTTAGATCAATAATGCGGCTTACGTGCTGACAGACAGCGCCGTTATCGAGGCCTTGCGCGACGTCTCCGCGCGCTGGGTTAAGGTCCGGATATGGCGCGACGCGAGCGAAGCGGCGAGGCGATATCGCGGCGCAGCTCGGCGGACGGGTTCCAGGCATAGAAATTCGACGGAGCGCGCCCGGCGGCGAACTGATGCACCTAAGGGGATATTGCGTCGATCACCTTCTCCTGCGAACCGGCTCGGGTAATTTCTCGCGGTCGGGCGAGGCGCGCCAGGACAACGATCTTGTTGCGCTGAGAGGCGCATCTGTCTGCGCGGGGTTTGAAGCCAAGTTCGAGCGGCTTGGGGTACGGTTCGGTGTGGTCGGACGTGAAAGCCACGGCCGCCAATGCCCTTATCGAATATGCGCAGGAACGGCGTTGGCGTCGTGATCCGGAGTTTGAACCTTGTGGGCACAACGCCGACGTAAATGTGGATGCTCTGGCCCCAACAACCTTCGTCCCAGAGATAGGCCGCCGGCTTCGATGCAGTGCGGCGGGAAGAGAATCGATACAACCCGCGTGGCTTACGGCGCGATGAGCGGGTCGTCACCCTACTCCACTCGCCTGAAATACCTCGGCTCGTAGCGCCAGTTGGGCTCGCCCTCAAATGCCAGCCACCAAACGCCGCCTGATTGAAAGACGCGACTCACAACCCCCCGCTTCTGGCCTCCGCCAATACGGATAACTCGGTCGCCAAACTTGAAATCAGGTTTCGCTTTCATGACCGCCTCCTCGGAAACGACTAACGTCGAGTTTTCGACAAGGTTCCTCAACGCCGGGGGTTATTGGTTAGCGGAAATGAAAAAGGAACACTGCCCTCGCAAGCCTGGCACGTGCTTGTGGGGAGCACACCCTTGCCCTCGATGAACCCAGCCTCATTAAAGGTGTGGACGTGGACCAGAACGCGCATGGAAGGACCGCCTATGATAACCGACACCGAGCGCGGCGCTGCGGCGCAGAGATCGCAAGGAAATCCTCGCTGCCATAGTGACTGTGCTTAGTACCGGCGCTCCATATGCCCGGTCAAGCCATCCGAAAGGCCGCGCATGCAGGCAATTAGTTGTGGACGGCAGCTAGTCGGGCGAAGCGCAAAGCTTGTTGTGAAGATGACAGCTTGAACTATGCTGCGGAGAATCAAGCGTAGTCGAAACGGCCGGAATTTATAAAACCAGAAGTAGAGCATATTGCGGGAGAAATAATAAGAGCGCAAAGGTGACGTCTCGAAGAGCGGAAAGGAAAGAGGTCCAAAAATCCCAATTCTCTCTGTAACTCCGGCAATTCGGCCCACATCCCGATGGAGGATGGCACTGTTGACAATATAGCCTGTCAGACCCACTCGTCGCGCCCGGTAGCCATATTCAAGTTCAGACAAATCAGCGAAATAGTCTGGCGTCGGCGGCCCGATCTTCGCGACCGCCGCCATTCGCAAGAGCGAACCGGAGCAACAGTAAAAGCAATCGCTCCGGCAGTAGTCCTCGTCTGCTTTGAGCGGCACATACTTTAAATCCGACTCCCGCTCGCCCGCTCGCGAGCCCGCCGCTGCTCGAGGTCCTTGAACGTCTCGCCGGTCTCGACGAGAACCGCCGCCTCGCCGCTGGCTGCCTCGTGGCGACGAGCGATCACGTCGGTTGCGTCACCGCAAACGATGCGATGCGCACCGAGTTGAAACATATCGCCAACCTTGGCGACCGCAGCGTTTGGATCTGGCTCGAGCGGCCCCTGCTCTAACCCCTCGCCAGCGTCACCGAGCATGACATGGTCGATCTCGGCGGGAGAGAATCCGGTGATCTCTATCGGTGCGTCCAACAGGATCAGTTCCTCAAACTCAATCTTCAGCGTTTCGAGATCCCATTGTCCTTTTTCTGCCAGGCGATTGATCGCCAGTCGGAGTACACGCTGTTCGTCTACGCTCAAATGCTCGACGCGTACGCACGGGGCTCGATCGAGGCCCAATTGCGCTTTGTCATAGCCCGTCCGCGGACGCCTTCCGCGCCTCTTGGCCCGTGATCGTCTCCCAGCGCTCGATAGCCACGTCGACGTAGGCGCGGTCTATGTCGACCCCTCGAAAGCGTCGCACGCTGCGCTCGGAAGCGATCAGAGTTGTGCCGGATCCCAGGAAGATGTCGAGGACAAGATCCCCGCGTTTCGTGACGTCTTGAAGCGAGTCCGCGACAAGCGCGGTCGGTTTGACCGTGGGGTGCAATGCCAAATCTTCGCGCCGGCTGCCGACGAAGGAGTTCACCGAGGCGTAGTCCCAAACGTTGGTGCGGTTCCGGCCATGCTTCCCGAGTTCGACCATATTGAGATGCGGCGCTGCGCCAACCCGATAGACGAAGATCAGTTCGTGCTTCGAACGGTAGAGCGAGCCCATCCCAGCATTCGACTTGTTCCAGAAGCAGAGATTGAGGAGGTCGCCATAGACCCGCTTGCCGACGGCGGCGACGTCATCCATATGCCGCCAATCCATACAGACGAAGTGGACGGCGCCATCGCGCGAGACGCGAGCGCAGGCGCCGAGGGTTTCGGAAAGAAAAACCCTGAAAGATTCATCCGTCATCTCTCCGGAAGCCATAGCGAACTCGCGATGCCGTCCCTTCGCGTTCGCGTGGCCGCTGATCCGGACGTTGTAGGGCGGATCCAGGAAGGCCGCATCGATCGCAGCATGGTCGCCAATCACCTTGCCAAGGAAGTCGAGGTCGCGACCATTGCCGCAACCAACGCGATGCTGGCCACAAATCCAGATATCGCCGAGACGGGTGCGGGGCTGGGCGGGGACGGCGGGAATCGTCTCGTCGTCCGGATCGCCCTTCGACACTAGCAGCACGTCGATCTCACCCGTCGAAAATCCCGTGACCGAAAGATCGAAACCAATCTCGAGGTCGGCGAGCGCCTTGAGTTCCAGTTTCAGCAGGTCCACATCCCACCCTGCGTTGAGCGCAATCTTGTTTGATGCTTGACCCGGCAGTTGGACCGTGTTTTCAACGGGATAGCTCAAGCATTGGCCCATTTCCTGTTCCGTCCGAAAACAGGGGTGTTTTGGCGCGTTATCAGGCAAAATATCGAGTAAGAGCAGGAGGTACGTCTCCTTGTCAGCTAGGCGCAACGCGCGCCTTTGCGCCTCATCGAGATGCGGCAGCGTGATCGTCGGCGCCAGGTCGAGGCCAATCGACTTCCGCGAGCAGCCGGCCGTGCCCGGCGATGAGGACGCCGTCGACATCAATGAGCAGGGGATTGGCGAATCCAAACTGCCGAATGCAAGCGGCGATTTCGGCGATCTGTTTCTTTGAATGCGTTCGCGCATTTCGCGATTCCGGCCTGATGCTGTTCGTCGGGCGATAGACGACGGTCAGGTTCAACGCCGGACGTGCAGGATTTTCTTCGTGCATAACGAAACACTAACTCAAGTCGGTTGCCAGCAGAACTGCCTGTCAATCGTCTGCCCACAGCAGCAATTACGATGGACGGCCCCGCAGTCTGGGGGCGGCCCTGACGTAATTTTTGCTGTTAGAGTATCTGCCCGAGCGAACGCCCGACATCAACGCTCGCGATCAGTCGCCCCTGTTTCTCGCCTCATTTGCAATAAATTCCTTGTTCTCGCATCTCGCGCCTTTCGGAGACCGGTTTCACTAGACTGTGTCCACCACCATCCGGTCCGCGCAAACCGTATTAGGCTCCGGATTCGATGGAATTGTCGTCATTTCAATGACTTTGCTAGTCTCTGGCGGCAAGAGTCCGTTTTTCCGCTGGACGATGGAAGCTGGCGCAAAACAGCGACCGCGCCAGTAAGCGTCCACAAGCTGTTGAAGAGAAGTGGGTCAGCGAGTTCGACCTGAACCTGAATCGGCTCTCGCAGTCCCACTGCGCGCCATTGTTCGGACCAGAGTGATTGCGAGGTAGGTCGATTACGTCTGTGGCGAAGTTCCTTGGCGAACAAGGGGCCGAACTTCAACACCCATCGCCTGACCGTCTCGTAGGAGAGGTCCAGGCCGCGCCCGGCGAGCAAATCGTCGACATCGCGGAAGCTCAGGGTGAACCGAAGGTACAGCCGAACCGCGTGCCGTATGATGTCAGGCAGAATTGGTGGCGAATGGATGATATCGTTGTCATTCGCCATCATAGCCGCCGATCCGGAACGCGCCAAAGTTCCCGTGTCAGTTCCGCGAGGCTAGCCGCCCGGCCGCTCGACGGCCGCGCGAAATTCCGAACTCCGATTCGGATGGCATACAATGCCGCGCTCGCCTGCCGCCCAATTGGGGGTTGGAAGGTTGTGGACCACGAGGGTGAGCCCGTTATCTGCGAGCAGGCTCGCGAGCTTACCTTTGTCGAACTCGTAAGGGAACACCAACTCGACGGCGTCGAACCCCGCCTCCTCGGCTGCGGCGAAACGGCCGAGGAACGGCAGCTCGGTCAACAATCATGGTGAGGGTGGCTGCGAATCTTGGCATGGTCCCCCCTTCTCTCAGGGCGTTCGTCACGGCGAGAGTAAGACAATCGGCTTCGTTCAGCGTTTCTCGGCGACCGTGTCCACCAGCCTTGACGGCGCCTCGATGGTTTCCAAGTGCTGGGCCTTGCGGATCGACAGCGAGGGATCGAGACAGAGGATTTCCTCAAACTCGTTCACGCCTTCAATCTCAGTCCCCATCGAGATGTTGGTGACGCGCTCGAGAATGAACTCGAGCACCACTGGAACTTGATATTCCTGCATGAGCTCATGGGCACGTACGAAAGCGGCTTTGAACTCGTTTGGGCTCTTGACCCGAATCGCTTTGCATCCAAGCCCCTCAGCGACAGCTACGTGATCGACGCCATAGCCAGGCACGGCGTCGCCCTCAGGCACCGAGTTTATATTCTCGAAGGCGAGACTGACCTCAAAATCCATTTGGAAGCCACGCTGCGACTGGCGAATGAGCCCGAGGTACGAGTTGTTCACCACCACATGGAGATACGGCAATTTGTGCTGTGCGCCGACCGCGAGCTCCTCGATCATAAATTGAAAGTCGTAGTCGCCTGAAAGGGCCACGATCTTCCGATGAGGGTCAGCGGCGCGAACACCGAGCGCCGCGGGAAGGGTCCAGCCCAGGGGCCCAGCCTGACCGCAATTGATCCAGTTTCGCGGCTCATAAACGTGCAGAAATTGCGCTCCCGCAATTTGCGAGAGGCCGATGGTCGTCACGTAGCAGGTGTCACGATCGAGGCACTCGTTCATCTCCTGATACACGCGCTGCGGTTTGAGCGGGATCTGATCGAACTGCGACCGGCGGAGCATGTTGTTCTTGCGATGCAGGCACTGAGCGGCCCACTCAGACCGATCTTTAAGCTTGCCTTCCGCTTTCAGCGCGCGCGCTGACTCGACAAACAGCTCGAGCGCCGCGCGCGCGTCGGAGATGATTCCGAAGTCGGGACCGAAAACCCGTCCAATCTGGGTTGGCTCAATATCAACGTGAACGAACTTTCGGCCTTTCGTGTAAAGCTCAATTGAGCCGGTGTGACGATTGGCCCATCGGTTGCCGACGCCAAACACAAAATCAGATTCAAGGAAGGTTGCGTTTCCGTAGCGGTGGCTAGTCTGAAGGCCCACCATTCCTGCCATCAAGTCATGATCATCGGGGATCGAACCCCAGCCCATCAGCGTCGGGATGACCGGAACGCCGGTGAGTTCGGCGAACTCGACGAGGTGGCGGCTTGCGTCAGCATTGATAATCCCGCCGCCCGCCACGATCAGCGGCCGCTCAGAATCGTTCATCATCTCGACGGCGCGCCGAGCTTGCGCTTTCGTCGCCGCCGGCTTGTACACTGGCAAGGGCTCGTATGTGCCAATGTCGTATTCGATCTCAGCAGTCTGAACGTCGATCGGCAGGTCGATCAGCACCGGGCCCGGGCGGCCCGAGCGCATCACATGGAAGGCCTGCTGAAGAACCATGGGGACGAGCGCCGGCTCGCGCACCGTCACCGCCCACTTCGCAACATGCTTGGCGATCGACTCGATATCGATGGCCTGGAAATCTTCCTTGTACAGTTTGGCTCGCGGCGCCTGACCAGTGATGCAAAGGATTGGAACGGAGTCCGCCGCGGCGGCGTAGAGCCCGGTGATCATGTCGGTGCCGGCGGGGCCTGAGGTGCCGATACAAACGCCAATCGCACCCGGCTTAGCGCGCGAATAACCGTCGGCCATGTGCGAGGCGCCCTCTACGTGGCGGGCCAGGATATGGCGGATGGAACCCCGCTTACGCAGCGCAGCGTAGAGCGGATTGATGGCGGCGCCGGGCACTCCGAAAGCGACGGACACACCTTCCCGCTCGAGCACCAGCACTGCGGCGTCCACCGAGCTCATGCGCGCCATGACTTAGTTCCCTCCGAAACTCCCGCTTCGGTGCCTTTTAACATTTTGCATTCAAAATGTAAAATGCTATTGATTTCGCCTCGCGCGTCAAGCATGGTCCGGGAGGCACAGGGCCGGATGTTTGCGGAGAGACAGGCATGAGAAGCACACGTGTACTGCGGCGGATTATGGCTCAGCTGTTAGGGGCCAGCCTGTCCTTCGGCTGCGGGCCGTTCGCGTTCGCGCAATCAGTAAAAGTTGAGTTCCCAGCTAAGCCCGATCCCACCGAGCTTCCCGAGGTCTGGCCTCAAGAGGCCGGAGTCGACTCCGACCAACTCGTCAAGCTTTCCCAGTGGATCCGCGAGCAGAAGCTCGACGTGCGCAGCCTCGTCATCGTCAAAGATGGCAAGATCGCATTCGAACGCTACAGCTCTGGACTAACGCGCGACAAGAACTATGAGCTTTACTC
This sequence comes from uncultured Alphaproteobacteria bacterium, assembly GCA_963717215.1. GTDB lineage: Bacteria > Pseudomonadota > Alphaproteobacteria > Rhizobiales > Beijerinckiaceae > Roseiarcus. Next base: position 473,168 of record CAVQVS010000009.1, on the reverse strand, counting down.
GATCACGAAGGCGCTCACCTCCGTCCTTGCCGGTGATCTTATCGCGGAAGGCAAAATCAGTCTCGACAGTTCGGTGAAGGATGTCATCGGGCGCTATAGGCCGGACCTCAAAGAGGCCGTCGCGGACAAGGACAAGGTCAAGCTCCGCAATGTGCTCACCATGACGACAGGCCTCTACTACGACTTCAAGCCTCCAAACGATCCGATCTACTACGAGGCGGCGGACCGGCTGACGCTCGCAGCGACCACCAAGCCCCTGCTAGAGCCGGGCAAGGTGTTTCAATACATGGACGTCAATCCGATCCTGGCCACTGCGATGCTCAGCAGCGCGGCCGGCGAGAAGCTCGAGGATTACGCTGAGGCGAAGGTGTTCAAGCCGCTCGGCATGAAGCATTACGCGTGGACTCGGGCCGACGAGAAGGGCCTTGTCTCGGGTGGTTGGGGTTTGAGGTTGCGTCCAGTGGACATGGCCCGCCTTGGTCTTCTCGCACTTCAGCGCGGCCAATGGGAAGGCAAGCAGATCGCGCCCGCCGGCTGGATGAGGGCGATGACGACCGGCCAAAGCACGCCCTTCTTTGGATACTATTGGTGGGTCAACAACATTCTGGAAGGAGGTGTCGAGGGCGGGAACCAACCTGAGTTCGACACGATGGGCTTCAAGGGTCAGAACATCGTCGTTCTGCCCAAGTACAACGCCGTCGTGACGATGACGAGCATCATGTCTCCTGATGGCGGACTGCGGGACGCCAGGTGCCTCCAGATGCTGCGCTATATGATGAGCGAATTCATCTTGCCGGCGCTGGATCACAAGCCGACCAGGCCGACGAGCATGCAGAAAAACGCGCTGCTTGAAGAGCTTCAGCTGGCAGAGGACAGCAAGGGCGCGCCGGGCTTCCCACTCGACCCGAACAATACCGACGTCCCGCAATGAGCGTCTGAGGGCGCGTCGTCTCTGCGCACCCTCAACACGTTTCGCGGCGACTTGGTCCGGATAAAACGATGCGCATCCTCATTCTCAATCCGAACACCAGCTCGGACATCACCGCCCGGCTCGCTGTCGCCGCGAAGCAAGCCGCAGCGGCTGGAACAGTGCTTTCGGCTGCCACTGCACCACGGGGCGTTCCCTATATTGCTACGCGCGCCGAGGCTCAGATCGGCGGCGCCATTGCGCTCGAGATGCTCGCGGCACGCCACAAGGACTACGACGCCGCGATTATCGCCGCGTTCGGCGATCCGGGTCTTTTTGGAGCGCGCGAGCTGTTCGATATTCCCGTTGTCGGTATGGCCGAAGCGTCGATGCTCACGGCTTGCATGCTGGGGCGGCGCTTCGTCATCGTCACATTCGCGCGGGCGCTCGGTCCCTGGTACCAGGAATGCGTGGACCTGCACGGGCTCACAGGACGGTGCGCCGGCATACGCATGCTTGACGATCCGTTCCAGTCGATCGGCGACGTCCAGGATGAAAAGGAAAGCCTCCTCGCCGAGCTCGCGGGTCAGGCGGCGCTTGAGTTGGAAGCAGACGTTGTGATCTTGGCAGGCGCGCCGCTTGCTGGTCTTGCCGCGCGCGTTCGCGATCGCGTCCCGGTTCCGGTGGTCGATCAGATGGCGGCGGCGGTCAAGCAGGCCGAGGCGCTCGTGACGCTCGGGGTCCGCAAGGCGAGCGCTGGCGCGTTCCGGCGTCCAGACGCCAAATCAACCATCGGTCTGCCCGAAGCGCTCGCGGCGCGTATCGAGCGGCGCGATTGACGGCGACGCGCCACCCTCAGCCGCGGCTCGAAACCGCTCTGTTTGTAGCCACTGAGATCATCGAAAAATTTGGCCCCCCTCTACGATGAGGAGGGCCTGCAGTTTTACCGCGGCGCCGGAGCGCGCGCTCTGATAATCAGAGGACGTGCTTTGCGCTCAGACGCGCCAGATAGCGCGCGCCCATCGGCGTGATGTTTCCATTCCAGTCGGTGTAGTAGCCTTCCTCCGTCATTTCGCTGATGACGAACGGAATCCAGGCGCCCCATGTGTTCTTGTTGGCGCCATCGAACGACGGGTTGCTGCTCTTGGCGTCGCCATCGGGCCAACCATAAGTGAACCAGAACGTTCGGTTGGCCGGGTCATAGACTTCCGCAGCCACCGTGCCGCCGGTTGCCCCATGATTGGAGATGGAGAAGCCGGTGTCGCCAAGGGCCGCTTTGTCGCGGTTGTCGTTGTCCGCTAGGAACTGCTTCAGCGTGTCGACGTTGATCTTGCCTGTCCCACCGTTCAGGAGTTCCATCGCTCTCGGCACGCGATATCCCGTCGAGACGGCATATTGATGGTCGTGCTCATCCGCCGTATTGCTGATGTCGATCGGCTTCATCTTGTCTGAAGTCCATAGGTTGGCCCTGGCCACAACGCCTTTCTCTCCCTTGGTCCATTTCTGAACCACGTTGACGGTCTGATAGCCGACCTCGACGGCAGCCATGTTCCCGTCAGCGTCGGCGAAGATGTAGTTGCCCTGATCACCGATCCCTTTCGGATTGTCCTGCACGAACTTGATGGCCTCATCCACAGTCGCGACGGAGGAGCCCATCTTCAGGAACCAATCCACCGCATTCATCTTGTTCGCCGCCTGTGGCTCGTTCGGCACCACCCAGGCGCGCGTCCAGGAAAATCCCTTTTCATTCATGCCGCGGTCGGAGCCCACGTCGAAATAATGACCAGGAGGATCTTGAATGTGCAGCGGGGTATGGACGAATTTAAAGCCCTCTTTCGGGATCGTCAGATACACTTGATTGCGCGGCCCTTCGATATAGGGGTTATCGCTTGTGGAAGCGAGATAGACATGTCCGTCCGCCGTTGCTGTCCCGTTGGCGCCCATCAGCGTGCAGGCCTCGCTGAGCCCGATGAGGCTCGACGTCGTCAAGAACGTGGTGAAGAGGGCCAAGCCGAGCGTTCTGTTCATAACGCTCGCTTTATTCGAGTCGCTTGCGCCTGATGTTGCCATTTTTTTTCACTCCCTAATTTCTGCCGCCCGACATGAACGACAGAGGTTTCGTTGATCGCAAAGATCGTCGCCGTCAGCTCGGCATGGCCGTCGCCAACGGGGATGGCCCCGAATCTGGGGCGGCCGATGGCGCTTTCTGCCCAACCTGGGCCGAAGCAAGAAGGGCGTTGGAGAAGAGGCTGCCCCAACCCCGGATTTGAGCCGGAGCGGCGCCAGCGAGCAAGAGGCTCTTCCACAGCGTCGTTGCGATCGAATCATAGACCGGAACGCCGAGCTCCGCCTCCAGCTCCTCAGCTAGCCCGGCGCCGCGCATATTGGTGCAGACGATCGCCACCGCATCAACGCCCTCTTGTGCGACCGCCCGCGCCATGTCGGCAACGTCGCGTTCAGAGATGTCGGCGAACGCGAAATTCTCGCGAAGGCCCGAGTGGCGCTCGGATGGACAAAACACGCCGGCCTTGCGCCAAGTGTCGATTATTTTCGCCTGCACATTGGCGACATAAGGCGTGACGAGCCCGACGCGCGAAACGCCGGTCCGCTGGAAGATTTCTCGAAAGGCCAGGACCGACGTACCCGCTGCAATTCCTGTCGCTGAGACAATTCGCTCGCAAAGCTGCTCGTCCCGCTCGAAGCCCAGCCAGCTCGCCGAGGTCCCGTTCCAGGCGATGACATTGACCTTGGCGTGGGCGAGCAAGTCCGCTGCTCTCAGGATCTCGCCCTCGTCGAACTGACGGTCGGAGGAGTCGGCGATCGCAATCTCGGTGACCCTGAAACGGCTGAAATGAGCCGTGATGTTGGGCACCCCGGACAGCATGGCCGTCGTCACGGGCTCAAGGATCGTATTTGACGAAGGGGTCAGCATTCCGAGTCGAATGGATTCAGGCACTTGCGTCTCCGATTGCGAATTCCGATTGGGCTGCAGCGGTTTCAGACCGCCAGCTTGCCGCTGTAATCGATCAGCATCGAGCAAACGAAAAGCGCGGCCGCCGCGCAGGCAAAGAAGATCAGGGCTGGAAAGTATGACCCCGTCGCCTGCACTATAAAGCCAACGATGACAGGCACGGTGATTCCCGCGATGTTCCCGCCGAGGTTCATGCAGCCGCCGAGGAATCCTGACCGCGCGCGTGAAGCCAAGATGCCGGGGATCGCCCAATACATCCCGCACCAGCGCAGGAAGAACAGCGTCGAACTGAGCAAGACTATGATTGTCAGCGGATCGCTCAGATAGGCGGCACCGAAGATCGAAAGGCAGGCGATGATCGCCGCCACGCCGAACAGCGTCCTGAACACCGTGTTCGGTCTGCCCCCCCGCGCGCGCCACGCGTCCCCGATCTGGCCACCGATCAGTTCGCCGACGAACCCGGCGAAGAACATCGAGAACAGCGCGCCGCCGAGCTGTTTGATGTCGAGGCCATGCACCGCAGACAAGTAGGTCGGCATCCAAGTCAGGAGGCCATAGAAAACGGCGTTGAAGAACATCCAGCCGAGGCACATGCACCACGCCGACCGATACCGGAAATAGGCCCAGGCACTCGATCCCGACGGCGACGTCGTTAGGGAATCTTCGAGGGCGTGCGCTTGAGCGATATGATCAGCTTCGGCCCGGTTGACCGAGGGATGTTCGGCGGGATCGTTGCGGATATACCACCACGCAAAGAGGCCGCAGACCATCGTGCCGACGCCAGCCACAACGAAAGACAATCGCCACGAGCCGAATTCTCCAATGAGGCCCGCTATGATCAGGGAGCCGAGCGCCGCCCCGAGCGGCGCGCCGCCGTCGAGCAGGGTCGCGCCGCGCGCCCGTTCCGTGGGGGCCATCCAAATCGCATTCAGTTTGCCGCCGGCTGGGTAGATCGGCGCCTCAGAGGCGCCGAGGCCGAGCCGCGTCAGAACCAGCACCCAGGCGGTCGGCGAAACGGCGGCGATGGCCTGAAAGAATCCCCATCCCAGAGTCGCGGCGGCGATTACAATGCGCGGCTTAAACCGATCGGCGAGGGCACCGCCCGGGATCTGCATCAGCGCGTAGGTGAGAAAGAACGAGCTGAGAATGAATCCCTGCATCCTGAGGTCGAGATCGAACTCCTTGGAGATCACCGGCATCGCGACTGAGATGGATGCGCGATCGATGTAGTTGATCGCGATCAGCATCAGCATCAGAAGGAAGATGCGCCAGCGCACCTTGGTGGGCGCGTCGGCGACGGCCGAATCGAATGGACGCGCGGGATTGATCGTCGAACTCATGGTCACGCCTCCTGGCCCCGTCGGGCTGGGATTGATTGACGAGGATCGCAGCGAAGAAATTGGCCGTGGTTTCCGGGCGCCTGGAACTGACCATCAGACCAGAGGATTTTGCCCCGCGAGACCGTGTCACCGGCGAGCGGCGCGCGCGCATACCTTCGTAGAGAGCGTAGTCGACGTTGTGATGCAGACTGCCGTTGGCGATCGTGACCTCGCGGTTCGCGTTCCATGGCGAAGTCAGCGGCGGCGCCAATCGCGATCGACCCATTCCGAGGAGAGAGTCCATACATCTTAGCGGGATTGGCTGAGGTCGACGCGACGAACTGACAGATGTCGATGCGCCCTTCATTCACGCCTGCCAAGAACAGGAGCGAAAGCCGCGTCTCCAGGCCCGGAATTCCGTTAGGAATGCAGGCAAAGCTCGACGCCGCCTTCGCGACCCGCTTGCCCCTTGGATCGTCGTAACGGAACGGCGCGTGGTCGGACGAGAAGACCTGAAAAAGGCCGGCCCGCAGGCGGGGCCAGACTGCTGCCTGGCTCGCGTGATCGCGCGGCGGGGCGCTACAGACGCACTTCGCTTCGATGGCGAGTGCGGCGATTCGGCTGGCGCGCGTACCGATGTTGGTTCGGAACACGTCCGCAGCACTCGCCGCCGTTCCCCCTCGGATGACGAGGTGGAACCCCGCCATTCCGGTCGCTTTCAAGGTCATTATTTTGCATTCAAAATTATGAGTAAAAAAGGCGTACGCCGGTTGCGGGGCGAATGTCAAGTAGCTATCTCTGCCTCGCGGCCCGTTCCAATCGGAGCGTGCCGTAGCGGAGATTCCAGATGTCGGTTGCGCCATCCCCAAGCGCCGCGCTCAGTGATGACCGTACGGTCGCGCAAATCGGCGGGACGTTCCCTATTCGCCGCCGCCCACTGCACGACGAGGCGACGGAGCGGATTCGCGACTTGATCGTCGAGGGATTGCTTGTGGCGGGAGAGTGGATCAACGAGTCGGAGCTCTGCGTGCAGCTCCAGATCTCGCGAACCCCCCTTCGCGAAGCTCTAAAGGTCCTTGCGGCCGAAGGACTCGTCGAACTTATTCCCCGGCGCGGAGCGCACGTCGCCCGGTTGTCGATCCGTGAGATCGTCGATCTGTTTGAGGCTCTGGGCGGCGTCGAGGGGATGGCGGCCGAACTGGCGGCGGTTCGCATGTCGACGGCCGATTTAGGAAAGTTGGGTGAGCTGCAGATCGCGATCGAGCAGAGGCACAAGACAAAAGCGCGCTTGGAGTATTTCCACGATAATGAGAAGCTTCACGCGTCGATCGTTCGGTTTTCGGGTAACTCGGCGATCGTCGACATCCACGGCCGATTAATTGCTCGGGTCCGTCGCGCCCGCTACCAGGCGATTCTTTCGGAGTCGCGCTGGAGCGACTCGGTGCAAGAACATGCACTAATCCTCGCCGCGCTTGAGGGCCGGGACGCTCGGCGCGCCGGCGAGCTCATGCGACAGCATGTCGCCCACACCGGAGAGGTGGTCCGGGCCTCCATGGATGAGCGCGTTCGGTGAACCCCATCACGAATTTCGCCGATTTGGGCGTGAGCGCCAATAGCCAAGACGATGACCACGCGCGGAGCCAGCGTCACAAGGCTATCTAGGCCCGCTCGGGCGGTGTGATTTGCGTAAGTTGTCTGAACGACGTCGACGGCGGTGTCACGGGTTGGCGGCTTGGTAGCGGAAGAGCATGCCGAAAGTCAGCCACACCGAATATCGGTTCCGTCCGGAGATCATTCACCGGGCGATTTGGCTTTATCTTTGGTTCCCGCTCAGCCTTTGTGACGTCGAGGATGTGCTCGCCGAGCGCGGAGTTGTAATTTCGTACGAGACGGTCCGACGCTGGGTGAATCATTTCGGACCGATCATTGTTGCGGAATTGAGGAAGCGGCGTCCACCACCATCCAGCCTCTGAGTTTCTTGCGCTATGACAATTTAAATCGTTAGCTTGTTTGTCACGGATCAGCGAACGTTTGCGCAACATGGCGCGAAGAACCATGCGAAATCCGTGGGCCGAGTTCCCGGATGGTTCCCCTCGGCAAGGGCGGCCTTCGTCTCCTGGCGCCTGGCACTCTTCAGCCCGCAAGAGCCGCCCGACCGATGCACGCATCCATGCAATAGTCCTCTCATATGTACGAGGTTTAGAATCGCCCGACTGCAGGAAGTTCGGCGCTCCGGCTGCGCACGGCAGGCGGCACGGGAGGAAGGACCCGTGACGCCGGACGATGCTCCGGTTCGTTAGCCTCTTGCGTTAAAATCCGAGCCTGGCTCAACGACGCTCAGGGCTATCGTGAACGGAGAACTCTGAAGGTGCTGATCTACCCGGGTCTCCAGTTTCCAGCCCTCGTAGGCGTGGCGCCTTGCGGATCACCAGCCTCAAGGGCGTCCGAGCAGTTCAGCGCCCCCGCCACGCGCCGGGGCCGCGGTGATGTCGTAGTCATCAGGCTTTTTGGCGATCAGTGTTTGCGTCGTCAGGATCAAGGCGGCGACGGATCCGGCGTTGCGGACAGCACAGTAGCTGACCTTTACGGGATCGATGATGCCGGCCTTGACCATGTCAACCGTCTCTCCGCTGCGCGCGTCGAAGCCGTGGCCGTTGGTCGCCTTCGCAACCTTGGCGACTGCGGCTGCGCTATCGCGGCCGCTATTGGCGACGATGCAAGCGAAGGGGTGGCTCAGGGAACGCTGGACAAGTGTGGCGCCCTGCTTGGCGGCGCCTTTCAACTTCTTGATCAGACCGTCAAGTTCCGGCGCAGCGCGCATCAGCGCGACGCCGCCGCCTGGCACAACGCCCTCTTCGATCGCCGCGCGCGTTGCGTTGATCGAGTCTTCGATCAATTGCGCTTTGCGCTTCTGCTCGACCGGGGTGGCCCCGCCCGCCAGAATCATCGCCGTGCCGCCGGACAGCTTCGCGAGACGCTCCTGGAACTTGTCGCGCTCTACGTTTTCCGGGGCCGCGTCGAACTGACGTGACACCTGCTCGCGCCGGGCTTGAATTTCCTTGGGCCTGCCCTGCCCCGCTGTGATCAACGTCTTCGTCGACGAGATTCGCACCTGGCGCGCCGAGCCGAGGTCATCCAGTCGCGCACGCTCAACGGTGCCGCCAAGGTCCCGCGAGATCACCTTGCCCCCAGTAGTGACAGCGATGTCGTCCAGCATCGCCTTGCGCCAATGGCCATATTCCGGCGGATGAATGGCGGCGACCTTGAAGTTATCTTTTTCGCGCCGTGACAAGAGCATCATAATCACCGAAGGCGCGACTTCCTCCGCAATGATCAGTAGCGGTCGACGGCTCTTCTCGATGAGCGAGAAAACACCGGTCAGCTCGTCGATCGACTGTATTTTCTGATCGGTCATCAGGATGTAGGGATTGTCGAGAACGACCTGCATCCGCTCGACGTCCGTCACCATGTGATGCGACAGATAGCCACGCTCGAAAGCCATGCCTTCAATCACTTCCAGCGTCGTCTCGACGGTCGCGCCAAACTCGACCGCGACGATGCCGTGGTTGCCGGCGCGTTCGAAGGCTTCTGCGACCATCTCGCCGAGCTTGGAATCATTGGCCGCGATGCTTGCGATAGCCCGAAGACCCTTCCCGCCGTCGACGCTCTTGGCCGAGCGCTTGAGCGCCTCGATGGTCTCCTCAACAGCCAGTTCAAGGCCCTCGACCAATTCCACGGGATTGGCGCCCTCGGCAAGCAAGGCAAGACCGTTCTGCACCAGGAAATTGGCGAGCACGGTCGCGGTCGTCGTTCCGTCGCCGGCGATTTCGTTGGTCTGCTTCGAGACTTCGCGAACAACCTGAGCGCCCATGTTCTCGAATGGGCATTCGAGCTCGATCTCGCTGGCAATGCTGACTCCATCACGAGACACGAGCGGGGTGCCGATCGGGCGGTCCATGACCGCGTTCATGCCGCGGGGACCGAGCGTGCCGCCGACGGCCTTGGTAAGCTTGGCGACGCCGCGACCTAGGGCCTCTCTGGCCTCAGCATCGTGCAGCATGATCTTAGGCATCGTCGCATCCTCGTGAAGTTACACGTCTTGCACAGACACTCGGGATTCTTCGGGTCGCCGAATTTTTGTCGATAGCGGCGTCTCGGTGTCAAAGCGCGCGTGCAACAGGCCGCGGCAAAGCGCGCTGTTGAATTCGGCATTGACGTCGACCCTGCGCAGCGTGCGGACGTAGGTCGATAACGTTTCGACCTGCAGTGGGTCGCCGTCCGTATCGTCGAACGCTCGTGACGTGGAGAGTGGCCCTGACACGACTGACCGCCGCTCAAGATAGCGTGCCCGCAGCCGAGCGCCCTCCTCGTCCACTCTAAGGTGAACAAGCTCGTCGAGCGTCATTTCGACCAGCGTCGCTGCGTCCCGGCCCGCCTCGATGAGGTGCGCCAGCAGCGCCGCCTGACGCCGCTGAAAAGCCTTCAACAGGAAGGTCCGTCGCACCTCATCAAGATCGCCGTCCGCTTCCGCCCCGAACGTTTCCTGGAAGCTCAGTCCTCGCGCGAGCCCGGCATTGATCTTGTCGGCGTACATATGTTCGCCGAGTACAATGCTTACGTCGGCGACCCAGGGCAATTCCTTGACAGCATGCGCATGTCGTCGGCCATCAGGAACGAGAAGTTTGCCGCGCACCAATATGTCGGCAGGCGAAATTCGATGTGGACGCAATTGTCAGCGTCCACATCCGCCCGGGTGACGAACTCAAGCTCGGTGACCGGCTCGTCGAGTTCCGGATCGGTCACTGTTTCCAATCGCCGCCAAACCTCCGCCTTGCGGTCGGCGCTGATCGACGTCCCGCATGGCTCTTCACTCGGGAGCGTGGACGGATTCGTGCGAGATGCGCGTATCCGCCCGCCGCCTCGATCTTCTTCTTCTGCGCCGCAATGTCGATGTCATACAGCCGAGCCGCATTGAGGCCCAAAATCTTCTTCCTTCGTCTCGAGCGTCAGAACCGACCCGGTCTCCTTCGTCTCCTCCTCGGAATTTCGAAGGCCATGAATTTGTCGATCAGCCATTTCGGAGTCCATATGCCATAGTCACTGCCGTACAGGATCTTGTCCGGTCCGATCCAGAACAAGAGCTCGGACATGATATGGCCGAAGTAGCCGGGACGGGTGTGAATGAACGGCAACACGACGGCGAGGCCGCCGTAAACGTTGGTCTCCTGCGTGGCGATCCAGCAGAAATCGTCAAGACGCGGGAGGCCGCAATGCTCGACGATGAAGTTCAGGTCCTGGAACGATGTGGCGACATCGTCGATGTCCGCGACGTCGAACGCGTCGCGGTTTAAGGGAATGATCGTCGGACCTTTGTGAACGTGGATGTTTTTTATGCCGACTTTTGCGCGGCCTCGAGAAACTTGTAGGATTCCTTGTCAGTCAGCTTGTAACCCTTCGAGTCGCCCTTCCATTCCGCGGTATAGAGCTTGACTCCCTTGGGATGATATTTCTCGCAATTCTCGTGCAACGCCTCTAGGCCCTTTGAGCCATCGCGTGGATCGAAGGCGCTGTTGAGAATGAAACGCTCCGGGTGGCTTTTCTTCATCGCCGCGTTGCGTTCGGTTGTGTTGAATCCGTGCTTGTAGAAATCCCCGAGATAGGTCGGCTGCAAAATCGCCATGTCGTCGTAACCGTGAACGAACAAGTCGTCATGCATCGTCTTAGCGTCGTATTTCGAAAATTTCTCCAGCGTCCATTTCTCGGACGGCGGGACTCAAATTGGAATGATAGGCGTAGAAGCATTCGATGAACTGCTTGCCATGAATATTCTTCTGGTTGGCCGGGCTGCCGTCCCAAAAATGCGTATGCCCGTCGATGACGAATATCTCTTCACCGTTCGCAGTCCTGTACATGGCGATTTCTCCCTATCCCGTCATGCGGGCGATTCTTGCGTCATCGAAGGCCGGTCGTCTTGCCAGCCTGGTTCGGAACGAGGCCGGCGCTCGCGCCGGCCTTCAACGGCTAGTGTTCGATATAGGCTAACGCATCGTCCATGTTGCCGAAACACACGACCGTGTTGTCGTCGACCATTACCATGCGGCCATAATGAGTCGACGTCGAAATTTCGAATAGATGCGCGGTCATCGGCCGACCCAGCGCCTCGCCGATTTCGTCCATCTTGAACTCGAGCTTTGGATTGCCATCGATCCTGATTAGCGCTGGCTGATAGGTGACGGTGACGTTGGGTTTCTTCTCCATGACCTCGGCGATGGCGCGCGCCTCGACGCTGTCGTTCATCGTTATCCCGCATTGGTGGGAAATCGTATCCTCAAATCGGATGTCCTTCATCGACTTGAAGATATTCGCGTGGTGTACAGCCATTTTTGTCTCCTGAACTGGTGATGCGACTTGCGCTTTGATTGGAAATTCCGGGGCTCTTAAAGAGGTATTTTAAGATCGACCTCCTTACAGATCGCTTCGATGCGATTCTTCGCCGCCGCCTGGGCCTCCGCGAAGCTCGATACTTTGACTCTCGGCTGCGACCAGATCGGCTGCAGGTTGCTGGCGGCTTCATGAGCCAGCGCGGCGTGCTGCGCCATCCAGCCGTTGAACAAGCCTTTGTTATGGGCGCCATGTTCCTTGTCGTGCGTCAGAATATGAATGAGCTCGACCGTGTTGGCGAGGTTGCGCTCGTAGTCGGCCTCTGCCGCTGAGACGACCGACGGCGTGGCGAAATCGCCCTGTGAAGCCGCCGCCTGCATGATGAAGCCGCTGCGGAACAGCTCGCCAACCAGAGGCTCAAAAACGAGATTGGTGGCGAGATATTGCTCGAGATAATCGCTTGCGCCCATGATCGCCTCGATCGCTTTGCGCGTTCCCTGCCAGACGGGATCTTCGAGCCAATGTTTCTTGCCCGCGCTCTCGTCGAAACCCTCGAGGTCCAGACCGATCTCAGCGAGGTAAAGGGTGATGTCCTGGGCGAACCGCAGCTTGTAAGAGGAATTGGTGAGAATGGCTGTGTTGATCATCTGCGTGTAGCCATATCGCTGAGCCTGCATCATCGATGTGCCCAAGCCAAACTCCGCATGCTTCCAAGCGCCCAGATTATCCTGGAGGACCTTGACCCAGGTCTTGTCCATTCGCTTCGATCCGCCGGATTTACGTGCGTTCTCGATGACGCCCTGGACCATGCCGCAGATCGTGGACTGCCGCTGATAGTGGGTTCGCTCCCATTCCTGATCGATGGAACGAAACTGATGCCAGTTCGAGCTCTGGGCCTTTGTCCAGTTCTTGGAATAAGTCGGGGTGCCGTCAGGGAATGAAATGATCCAATCTTGGAGAAGGTAACGCTCCGGATCGGGTTGGACATCGACGGTCATGTCTTCGTAGTGGGTGGCCTTGCGGCCCTTGGGCTCGAAATAATTGTATTTTCGGCTGTCCGAACCAGGAAACGTGGCCGCACCGGCGGCGCCCGACTTGACCGGGGTTGACTGTTGTGTTGCTGCGTTCATCGCTTCCTCCTTAAGATTGTTAGTGTGTCGTTTGCGTTTTAGGACCGCCGTGTTCAACGCACGGCTGGAGTAAATCGGTCGAAATAGATGTGGTCGAGATCGATGGCGTTCATCTGCAAAACGGGCAACATGGCGTCGATCATCGGCGGGGGTCCGCAGGCATAGGCGTCGATAATCCCAGTTATCGCGCTCGCGCGCAGATGACGTTGAACGACCTCATGGACGAAACCGACCTCGCCGCTCCAATCATCGCCCGCCGCGGCGTCCGACAAGGCTGGAATGAATTCGAAGTCTAGCAGGCTCGTCGCAACGGCGGCGATTTCGTCGAGCATAAACAGATCCGCCCGCGTCCGCGCGCCATAGAAGAAGCGGATCGGCCGCTGCTCGCCGCTATGGACATGATCGGACAGGATCGACCAGAGCGGCGACATCCCCGAACCGCCGCCGATGAGCAGCATCGGCCCGGTGCGCGCTTCGCGCCGAAAACACGTTCCGTAGGGCCCCTTGGCCCTAAGCAGAGCACCGGGCTGTAGATCACCATCAAGCTGCGCTGAAAATGCGCCGCCGGAATACTTCTTAATGATGAACGAAAGATGCGTGCCCTCGGCCGGCGCGTTCGCCATGGAAAAGGCGCGGGTGACTCCGGCTCCGGGGATCGTCAGGTCGACATACTGTCCGGCCCAGAATTTCAGAGGCTTGTCGAGATCGACCTCCAATAGACGAATATCGTGCGTGAGCGCCGTTACCTTGGTCAGACGGGCTTCGTATTCCTTTACTGGAATTGCGCGCGCCAGCAGATCTTCGTCGAAATTGAGCAGCTCCACCTCAAGGTCGCTATAGGCGTGCGTCTTGCAGAGAAGGATGTGCTCGGTCTCCCGCTCATAGTCGGGAAGAGCGAATGTGGAATATTTAAGCAGTTCGATATCGCCGCTGATCAGCCTCGACTTGCACGAGCCGCACTGACCCTCCTTGCACCCATGCATCAGTGCGATGCCTTGGCGAAATGCGGCATCAAGCACCGTTTCGCCTTCCGCGACCTCCATCTCGAGGCCGACCGGCTCCAGGCGCACCGTGTGAACAACCGCGTCCGGCATGAGCTCTCTATCGGTCAAAGACATCAGCCACCGACCTCGTCCCGCTTGTGGCGGGCTTAAGGGTGTAGAGCGGGGGCCGCACGTGCGGCCCCCTTATCGACAGTTGGGTTAGTGGAAGGGAGTGATCTTGAAGCCCTTGCGGTACTCCGCAATCGCCGCGTCCCGCTCGGCGCCCGCTTTCAATGCTCGGAAGCCGCGTAACGGGCTCCCGAGGGCGTGACCCCGAACGTCGTCCAGCGTCCACATGTCCTTCGCATCGAAGTGCAAGTGGGGCTGCGGCACGAGCGTCTTGCCGTCATTGCGGACGAAGCCAAGGTCCTTGATGGCGTCGGCGACGTCCCATCCGTGGTAGCAGTCTTCCCATTCGCGACGACCGCTGAAGCGACCCATCGCCGGCGTCGGACGCCCTTCATATTCGGCGGCGAACGCCACCTTATGCGTCCAGCGGCAACCTTCTGAACAGTAGGTGTAGAGCTTGCCGTCGACTTCGTCGCAGCAGAAGTCCTCACGGATCAGGCAGGGAACCATGCAGCTCCAGCAGCGGTGCGGATAGACGTAGCCTACGTCGGGGTTGAAGAGGATCTGCAACTCGCCCGGCTTGGACAGCTTCTTGTACCACTTCCAGTAATCGCCAAATTCAGCGTACCAGCCAGGGTACTTGTGCTCGAACCATTCGAAGTCCTTTTCGGTCTGAGCCTCGATGCGCCAGAAATTCACCGACCAGCCGACCGAGAAGAATTGCGCGGTCAGATGGACGTAGTTTTTCTTGACGATGCGATCCCATGCCGCCGACACGTCGTCATGATGGATCTTGATGCCGTATTTTTCGAGCGGCAGCATGTAGGTGCGATAATAGTCCTCGTAGATCCAGCGGTGCCACAGCTCCGCGTAGGATTCCTTGTTCTTGTCGCGGTTGGTCGTGCCATATTCGATGAATGTCCCGATGGCGGCGTCAACGATCGCGTGGTTCTGCCAGAAGGCGTATTTGAGATCGCGCTCGAGCAATTGATGATTCGAGGGATCGTGCAGCATCGCCATTAACATGGAATGGCCGTTGCCGATATGGCGCGACTCATCCGATTGGACCGACAGGAACACGGTCGGCAACGCGTAATCGCCGTTGCGGGCCGCTTCCGAGGGCATCGCGACGAAGAGCGTGTTGGTGAAGGCCGTCTCGGCCACCACGGTCAGATAGATGCTGGCGGCGGTGATCGCATCACCGGTGAGGAAGCCTTCCGCGAACTGGCGCCCGATCGTCGACGCATAGCACTTGCCGAACGCGGCTTCCGTGATATCGAACCCAGCCGGGTCGATATAGTTTTCCATATACCACTTCTTCAGATTCATCTGAATCGTCGAGTGACGCATCTCGTCGACCATCTGCATTGTGAAGCCCGTGCGCAGTTCTTCGCCGGGTGAGAGACGGCCAACCATTGCCATGGAGCGCGCGGCTGAAATTTCCGGGAACGGGATGATCGCCAGGAACAGCTTCATCCACTCAATCCAGCGAGGCTCCACATTCCGGAACATATCGCCGCGCAGCGCCGCATCGAGCGCGCCGTAGACGCGATTGTCCTTCTCTTCCTGCATCGGGAAGTAGGAACGCAGCACCTGTTTCATCGGATCGCGAGGCACCCTCGAGATTTTGTAATCCGTCGGGAAGGTCATCGCCTCCTGAACGTAGCTCGGCGTCCAGCCCAGATCGGCCACGCGATTGGCGGCTTCACCAACGCTGATGCCTTTCTGCGCGGTAATCTTGTTAAGCGTCAGACTTGCGGTCATGGCTTTCTCCTTGGTGTGACTCTCTATTTTGCGTCGTTCGTTGAGCGTTTATTCAGTCGCTCATCGTGCTCTGGTTTGATGAGCGGCTTTCCTTCTGCGATGAAGCGGGCGGTCAAAACGAGCGCACCCATCGCAAAATCTTTTCCGTGCGCAGCCACCATGGCTTCCGCGACATGCGCCAACTTCACGAAGAACTCGTCCTTCGAGCGGTCTTCCTCTGACAGAGAGCTGGCGTCACGAACGACCGATCCACTCGCGGCGTTCATGTATGAAACTTCTGATTTGTGGTCGCCTGATCGTCAAATTCAAGCAGGGACCTATTGAGCCATTCGCGCTCGGCTACGAGAGTTCGGTGCTCCTCGTCGAGGCGCTCGATCCGACGATCGATCTCGGCCAGCCGATCGATCGGCTCGGAATCGCCACCGCCGCTGTCTATGTCGCGCAAAGCGCACGCGCGCTCGATGTCGACACCTCCCCGCGCACTCTCGAATTTCAGCTGTCGCATATTGTTATCGATCATGGCTTGAATGAGCTTATGCCTTGCCAACATGCCTTCGCGAGCGGCCTGCGAAGCGTCGCCGTCCCGTTCGGATCGTCGCGCATCGCTGGGCTTATCGCCATTGTTCGTCACGGGATCAGGACCGCGCGGCCATTGACGCGGCCGTGGTGCAGGTCGTGCAGGGCGTCGTTCGCCGCGCTCAACTTGTATTCGCGCGTATGCAGCTTCACGAGGCCGCGATCCGCCAGCGCCATGAGTTCCATGAGCTCAGCGTAGGTGCCGACGAGATTGCCGACGATCGTCTTCTCCGAGGTGATCATATCGATCGTCGGAATCTCGATCTTCCCGCCGTAGCCGACGATGTAGTAGGTTCCGCCATTGCGGGTCATCGCGAGGCCCATGGCGACTGCGTCGCCCTCGCCGACGAAATCGATCACCGCCTCCGCGCCCTTGCCCTTTGTCAAAGCCAGGATTGCGTCGACCTCGCCGCCGTCCGCCTTCACGACGTGGTGCGCGCCACATTCTTTCGCGAGCGACAGAGACTCTTCGGCCCGATCGACGACGATGATCTCGGCGGCGCAGAGAGCGCTCAGCACCTGGATTCCGATATGGCCGAGGCCGCCGGCCCCGATCACGACGGCATATTCCCCGGGCAGGAGGTGGCGCGACGCCTTCTTGGCCGCGCGATAGGCGGTAAGGCCAGCATCTGTGTAGGGAGCGACATCTTTTGGCGCGAGCGTCTTCGGCAACTTGATAAGGGTACGCTCACCTGTCAGCAGGTATTGTGCGTAGCCGCCGTTCGCGTTGATGCCAGGAAAACTGCTGTCCTCAGCGTGCATGTCGTCCCCGCGACGACATGCCAAGCAATGGCCGCTGGTGACCAGCGGGTGGCAGATTACCGCGTCGCCTACTTTTACCCCTTCCACGCCCTTGCCGATTTCTTCGACCCAACCGGCATTTTCGTGACCCATGATGTAAGGAAGGTTGACCTCGACCTTGCTGCGCCAAATGCCTTCGACGATATGCAAATCGGTTCGGCATACACCGGCGCCCCCGATCCGCACGATAACCTCTGAGGGTTTGCTGACCTTGGGATCCGCCACGTCTTCATAACTGACGAATGCCTTGCTCGTCAGCTTCTCGTCATACGCGTGGAGGACGGCGGCCTTCATGTTTCTTCCCGGTGTCGGATGTCTGACGTCTGCGCGCGCAGTTTCCAAAGTCACCGCAAGCAACGTGCCAGCAGCGCAAAGCCCTGATATCAATCAGTGTATAGCTGACTGGCTCATTCTAAGGTGTTCCGTTGAGCAACAGATCGCGGAGCGCCTTTGTTGCGACACGAAACAGTCGCGGATAGGTGTTCGCATTGGGAATGACGGCCGCGCATCCGTTCGGAGCCCCGTTTCTTCTCGACCACATGTCACAGCTGCAGTTTCTGTTAAATTCCAGGCGCGGAATTGTCTTCGCGAAGTACCCCCGTACCTCGCGCTAGGGTTGCTTTCAGCTTCGAGTTCGCTATCCTTTCGCCCTCAAGCGCAAAGAACAATCGTTGGGGGATTCGCGTGCGAGGGGCCGCAGGGCCTCGCGACCTTTGGAGGTCCGATGCAATTATCGATCGCCGAGCGGGCGACCCAAGCGCATGGCATCCTGCGGCAATCCGGCACGGTCCCGACGAATCTTCTTGCCGCCGAAATCTACGAGAGCTGGCTGCGGTGTGTCGCGCTCGGCCTTGATTCGACAAGGCCGCCGTCGATCAATCTGGCGAGCCCCAAGACCCTGCGATCGGAGCAAGAAGAACGTGTCCTTCTTCGTGGCCTGGCGCTGGCGGAAATGCGAACGCTGCACGACCAGATCGCAGGTTCGAATTTTCTCATAGCCTTTGCGACGCCAGAAGGCCTGTTGCTCGATATCGTCGCCGACAAGAGTTTCGCCGACACGCCTGAGGCCAAGAATATTCGCCCTGGAAGCCTTTGGTCAGAAACGCTCTGCGGCACAAATGGCATCGGTACGGCCGCGTTCCTCAAGCGCCCTGTCGTCGTCCACGGCAGTGAGCATTATTTCCCGAGTTTCGGCTCATTGACTTGCGCTGCGTCTCCGATTTTCGCTCCGGACGGATCCCTAGCAGGCATCCTGGATGCCTCCTCCGATTGCGTCTCCCGCCAAACCCACACCGCCGCCCTTGTTTGCATGGCCGCAACCCAGATCGAGAACGGATTGTTTCGGGAGCGCCACCATCGCGACATTTTGATCGCCTTCCACAATCGCGGCGAGTACCTGCATACGCTTACGGCGGGCCTCATCGCGGTCGACGATTCAGGCCGCATACTGGCGGCCAATCAGGCGGCGCGCATTCTGTTGCATGGTTTGCCGACCACGCCAGGCCGAAGCTTCACGGATATATTCAGGACCAGATTTAGCTCCTTCATGGACGAGGGGCGGCTCCGGGAGCGCCAGCGCCTGCAGGACGAGGTCGGCAGCAGTTTCATTGCCACGATCGAACATCCGAATGTGTCGCCGATGTTACGCGCCGTCACGAAACCGCGGGTCCCGGCTCCCCCCGTTACACCCACCCCCTTTATTTCAATCGACCCGGTTGTTGCTCGCATTGTTCGACAGACAGAGGCCGCGGCGCAGCGAAAGATGCCGGTTCTGATCAGGGGCGAAACGGGCACGGGGAAGGAGCAACTGGCGCGTCACGCGCATGCGGCCAGCGGACGCAGCGGATCTTTTGTCGCTGTCAATTGCGCCGCCCTGCCGGAGAGCCTGATCGAGGCGGAACTGTTTGGTTACGGCGAAGGCGCGTTTACCGGCGCCCGCAAGGGCGGATCTTCCGGGCTCGTCAGGGAGGCGGAGGGCGGCACTCTCTTCCTCGATGAGATCGGCGACATGCCTGTCACCCTACAGGCCGTTCTGCTTCGGTTTCTCGATGACTGGACGGTGCGACCGATTGGCGGCGCGAAGCGTCAGATCGATGTGTTTCTGATATCGGCGACCAATGCCAATCTGAGTGAATCCATCGCCAAAGGCCGTTTCCGCTCGGATTTATTGTTTCGCCTGAATACGCTCGAAGTGACTTTGCCGCCCCTCGCCGAACGCACCGATTTTCAGGCGATCGCAAAACACCTTCTGGCGACGATCGATGCTCGACGAACCCTTAGCCCCCGTTTGGTCGAGCACCTCGCGAAGTGCGCCTGGCCCGGCAACATCCGCGAATTGCGCAATGTGCTCTCTCGCCTCACGCTTCAGACGGAGGATCCCATCATCGACCACCCGGAAGCGGCTCTGGTTGCAGGTCAGCAACTTCAGGAAAAGCGCTGCGGGACCCTGCAAGGCCGGCATCGCGCGCAGGTGCTTTCCACCTACGCCGAAACAGGCAACAACATTAGCGAGACGGCTCGGCGGCTTGGTGTCTCGCGCAATACGATTTATCGCGCGCTGGACGATCGATCGGCCAAGCGATGAAGACATACTCGGAGCGGAGAGCTTAGCCATGTTTGAGCCCGTCAACGCGCTTGAGACGCTGATGCAGTTGGCGGCTTCGAACCCAGCTAAAATCCGCGATTTCTACCGCGCTCTGCTCGACAGCGAGCTCTACATTCTCACTCCCGAAGCGAAGCTTGAGCCCGGAGGGCGACGATCGCTCAAACCTAACGAGGCGATCAACGTCGCAACCGTCGAGTTCCAAGGCAAGCAATGGCATCCCGCGTTCACCGCGCCGGAGCGAGTGTCTGCTTATTTGAAAGAGCCTGAAACGTGCCTCGAAGCGAAGGCGCGCGACCTCTTTGCGTTGCTGCCGCCGGGCTCGAACTTCTGGCTTAACCCGCAATCTGAATGTCAGAAGCCGCTTCCGGGCGACGAAATCACATTGCTGCTCAACGGCGAGATTTTCGCAATGGATTTCACAGCACGCGGCGCCGCCTCGCCGGGTTGATAGTTCGACGCATTTGTTCTCACCGCGGCGTGGTGGACGGATTTCTCGGCGCAGCTTTGCTCGGCTCTGTGAATGCCTCTCGACAAGGGCGGCGCTATTCAGACATGCGGCGCGTCGATCGCGGACGCGAGCGGGAAGCCAGGATGGCGAAGCCGTTCACCTATAATCCCGTGCGAAAGGGAAAATACCGCTCAATCCGACGCAACTGAGCTAGTCCTGGCGGAAGTGCCGAAGCTCGCCGTATCCGCCGAATTCTTCACGGTCCGCGTCTACAATTCCACCCTCGAAGCCCACTTCGACGACACAAGGAAAGCTGAACGGGAACTCGCGGCTGGAAATCCTCCTTGCAGAAAGTTCGGACGCGCTCGCGGACGCGTGTTCGGGGCTTCGCGCGATAGGATCATCGGTTCGACTGCGGATGAGGCCGAGTGTGAGCGGTATTGACAAATCCACAGTTCGTGCCATGGTCACAATGCAGCGGCAGTTAGAGGGGCAAGCCCGACTTGCGATTGGATCGCAGCGGGAGCCTATTGAAGTAGGGGGACTATTCAATGACTTATCGCGCCCTCGCGATCGCCGGAGCGGCCGTATTATCCGTGTTCTCATTCGGCGAAGTAAACGCGACCACCATAGGTTACGCTTTCATCGGCACCGCGGACTACGTGCTAAATGGGATCGAGACTGACGGCAATTTCATCGTGCAATATTCTGGCGACACCAGCAACGTGACCTTCGCCGGTGGCGAATATACTAATCAGATCGCGCCCGGGCTCGCCACGTTCACTACGCCGAGCGGTACGGTTACCCTGCTAGGCGACGTTAACGCGGTTGTTGACAACAACGGCGGAGGTGGATTCGTCGGGTTCGCCCAGTTGGTGTTTGGCCCCCCAGAAGTCGTGTCTGTTGAAGCGATTTCCGGCGCTCCATTCGCCTCTTACGACCTCCAAAGTTCCTTCCCGCTAACGACTGGTGGTCTGTCCGTCGCCGACGCTGTGTTTCAGACCTCGGGAGGTGCCCTCGAATTCAAGTCGATCACCGCGATGGGCTTCGAAGCGTCGGTGGTTCCCGAGCCAGCGACGTGGGCGATGGTGTTAGCCGGTTTCGCTGGCATCGGTTACGTCAAATATCGAAGGCGTGCAATCCTTCTGGGTGCGTAACGAACGCTATATTCGAGCGAGAGGGCTGCCCGTCGGGGCAGGCAGCTCTGCCATACTGAGCAGCAGGGCTTCCTCGTACGTAGTTGCATCAAGGCAAGCTCGACTGCTCCCCATGTGTCCGGGAAAATCGATCGCGAACTTAAAGCGTGATTCGACCCACGACAGGAACTATGGCTAGATGTGAGCTGCCCCGGACTTCTGGTGGGGCGCTCAAGAGCAGTTTCCGCGCGCCGCGGGTCGCGTGAGTGGGCCCCGAGTTTCAAAATTCGTCATCGCACCGTTTCGTAATGGGCGTCCAACCCACGCTCAGCAGCAGGATAACGTCGCAGGCTGGGCGTAAAACGATATAAAACTAACGACCGCGCCGACACCGCGAGCCGAAACTGGTGGCGCGCAAACGAGATCGTTAACTGCGATCCTCCCCAGCAAATCGCGGGCCCTACCTTGCCATGACAGGGCCGTTTGGAACAAGAAATTTCAAGACCGGAGCCGCCATCCTTTACATCTTCCACCTGGCGACTTCTGCCACAAAGGTGCACCACGCCTGCTTCGCTTGATTGTCGGAATAAGTACGAAGACCTAAATTATTGAGAAAAGCACAAAATCCAGTCGAGGCGCTGAGCCCTTGCTGGCCGGCGTAGCTCCGACAAGCCCCGGGTGGCGGATCGGCAAAACTCATCCAGGAAATAAACAAAAGCTGATTTTGCTGTCGGTATTGATCAAGCCCGTCAAAAATAGCTTTCACGAACTGGGCTTGATTTTGCTCAGACGAGCCAGCGAGCGGCGAGGAACTGTAGCCGATCTCCGTAAAGGCGAAGGGTTTGCTGCCTGCAGCCGCAGCCATACGACTGAGATCGGCCGGAACTTGAGCTAACGGCCGCATATTCCATCCCTGCAACGGATAGTACGTGTAATCGATGAAGTCACTGTATTCCGTAAGCCGCTGAAGGAGCCGCGGATTATCCACTGACGCGAACGTGGTGATTGTGCCAACTTTCACCCCGGGCATCTCTTGGTGAATCTGGTCAATGCCTGCCCTCAGAAGTGCAATAAAGCCGTCCAACTGCGCTGGATTTGCCGTCAGATAAGTGTCGACTTCGTTTCCAAGCAGGATATGGGTGAGCTTTTTTGAACTTGGTTGCCGTGCAATCGCGTGGAGCATGGCCAAAAACCTATTCTTCACGACCGGATCGTCAAACGAGCCAATATGTAAATCGCTAGGCATGACCAGAGCGTTAGAGTCGATCATTTTAAGAATCAGGAGCACTCCTTTGAACGGATACTTAGGAACGAGCATCGTCATCGGATTAATAACTGTATCTATAAGGTTGTATTGACCGCGAGAGGTTTCGACGTCAGTCCAGTTCTCCGAGTAGACGAAGAAATTCATACCATTTTTGGTCAGAAAATTTTGAGCCTGGAAGATATCGAACTTCTGTGGCGGCGGCCCGCCAGCGGTCAAAAGGACTGGTTGAGAGCCGACTGACGTAGAGTTCGCCGCGTTGAGATCCTTCGCATCACTTGCGTCATTCGCGTCGCACGGTGCGTCTGCGGTTGGTTGAGACGAAGTCGTCGAGGGCGAGGAGAGTGTTGGTGGCGAAAGAGCGGCAATAAAACCAGCGATGGCGCCCAAACCCAAGAGAGCAAGGAGACAGACGGCGCCAAGAAGAGTAGTAGGCAACTTCCTCACTTTTGTCTTTCTTGGGCCAGTTGCCTTCAAAGTTGACGTTTCGAACTCTTCGAGCTCAGTATCGCCGCTCCATGTGGCCGGTCAAGCCGTCCCAGGCGCCGCGGTAGCAAGCAATCAGGTGTCGGCCATGGCTGAGGGGCCGGACGACAAAGGTCCTCGGGTAAAAGATGGCGTGAACGATGCTTCGGAAAACCCAGAGCGGCCGGTACGGCCGGCACTGATACAGCCAAAAATAAAGCATGTTTCGGACGTGATAATAGCATCGCAACGGCGACAATTCGAGGAGCCGGAAGGAGAGAGGACCGAAACGCCAAGTTCGGATTGCGACCCCCGGTGGTCGGCCCACATCATGATGGAGCAAGCCACTGTTCACAATATAACCGGTCAAGCCTAACTGTCGCGCGCGATAGCCGTACTCGAGTTCGGCCAAATCAATGAAATAGTCTGCCGATGGCAGTCCCGATCTTGTCGACCGCCGCCATACGGAAGAGGCAGCCGGACCAGATAAAGCAGTCGCACCGGCAATAACCTGCATTGGCGTCGAGCGGCACGAACTCAATGCTCGACCGCGTCAAGATAATCGGCCGGTGTTCTGTCTCTTCGTTTCCGCTGGCGATTTGACAGGCCAGGAAGCTGACCTTCTCCTGGTGGGAGGATGGCAGACGATCGAAAAACCTTAGCAGGTTCTCGAGCGCCTCGGGCTCGGGAACGCTGTCGGCGTCGAGAACCCAAGTCCAATCAAATTTCTGCTCTAGCGCCCTAGCGAAGCCGATTTGAACAGCCGCACTGATGCCGAGATTGGTAGAGTTGCGAATAACCGTCACGCCCTCGGGGAAGGTTCTGTCTAGGGTCCCATCCGTCGAGGCATTGTCGACGATGACAATACCATCCGGCGGCCGAGTTTGCCGTTGTAATGCTTCAAGAGCCTGCTCAATGAACCCGGCCTCATTAAAGGTGTGGATGTGGGCCAGAACGCGCATAGAATGACCGCCCTTAGAGAACCGACACCGAGCGGGGCGCCGCGGCGCTGAGGTCTCAATGAAATCCTCGCTGCCATAGCGACAGTTCTTAGTACCGGCGCTCCATATGCCCGGTCAAGCCATCCCAAAGACCGCGCATGCAGGCAATCAGTTGTGGACGGCAGCTAACCGGGCGAAGCGCAAAGCTTGTTGTGAAGATGACGGCTTGAACTATGCTGCGGAGAATCAAGCGTAGTCGAAACGGCCGGAATTTATAAAACCAGAAGTAGAGCATATTGCGGGAGAAATAATAGGACCGCAAGGGTGAGGTCTCGAAGAGCGGAAAGGAAAGAGGTCCAAAATTCCCAATTCGCTCCGCAGCGCCGGGAGTTCGGCCCACATCCCGATGGAGGAGCGCACTGTTGACAATATAGCCTGTCAGACCCAGTCGTCGCGCCCGGTAGCCATATTCAAGTTCAGACAAATCAATGAAATAGTCTGGCGTTGGCGGCCCGATCTCAGCGACCGCCGCCATTCGCAAAAGCGAACCGGACCAACAGTAAAAGCAATCGCTCCGGCAATAGCCCCCATCTGATTTGAGTGGTACGTACTTTAAATCCGACTCCGTTAATAACATCGCGGGGTGCGCGCTCTCGCCGCTGGCGACCCGACAAGCCAAGAAGCAGACCTGCTGGCGTTGAGAGGGCGGCAGACGCTCGAAAAAGCTAAGCAAATTCTCAAGCGCGTCGGGTTCGGGAACGCTGTCGGGGTCGAGGACCCAGGTCCAGTCGAACTCTTGCTTCAGGGCATGGGCAAAACCAATGCCTACCGCCCCGGACACACCCAGATTGGCCGAGTTGCGAACGACGGTGACATCTTCCGAGAAGGGCCTGTTGAGGGTGCCATCCGTCGACGCATTGTCGACAATGATGACAGCGTCTGGCGGCCGAGTTTGTCTCCGGAGTGCCTCGAGAACTTGATCGATGAACCCGGCATCATTAAAGGTATGGACGTACGCCAGAACTCGCATCGATCGACCTATGGAAATGTCGGGAGGACGGGTTACCAAACTAGTCGCCGCAGAGTTGGGCCTCTCGTGCAAGTGGTTAGAAGTCATGGCGCTTAGTACCGTCGCTCTATACTACCCGTCAAGCCGTCCCAAAGGCCACGAAAGTAAGCAATCATCTGTCGACGATGGCTGATTGGCCGCAGCACAAAGTTCACCGGAAATACCAATAATTGAGCGATGCTGTAGGCGATCCGCCTCGGGCTGACGGGTCGGAATTGGTGTAACCAAAAAAAAAGCAAATTACGGGAAATGTAGTACGTTCTAATGGCAGACACTTCGCGAAAGACTAATTTAACGCCGCCTATATTCCATACGCGCGTTACGACGACGCCGGGGTCCCGGCCAACGTCCTGATTGGTTATCCCATCGTGGACCATGTAACTCGTGTAACCGAGCTTCCGTGCGCGGTAGCCGTATTCGAACTCGGCCATGTCAAGAACGTAGTCCTCGGATGGCAGACCAATCTTTGCGACCGCCGCCATCCGGAATAGCGAACCGGTCCAGATGAAGCAATCGCACTCAGTAGCCGCCGCCTTGTCGTCCACGGACATATACCTGATGTTCGTGTCCGTGAACATCATCGGCCGGTGCCTAACTTCGGCCTCGGCATTCCTAAGCTGGCAGGCTAAGAAGCAGACCTGCTCCTGCTTCGAGTGCGGCAGACGCCCGAAGAACGATAGTAGATTTCCGAGCGCGTCCGGTTCGGGGACGCTATCAGCGTCGAACACCCAGGTCCAATCGTATCCATGCTTCAGAGCATGGGCAAAACCCATGCTAATTGCGCCGCTCGTGCCAAGATTCAAGGAATTGCGAATGATGGCGACATTCTCGGGAAAGGTCCTGCTTAAGGTCGCATCCGCGGAGCCGTTGTCGACAATGATAATACCGTCCAGCGGTCGAGTTTGACGCCGAAGCCCCTCAAGCAGCTGCTCGATCACAGCTTCGTCGTTCAACGTGTGCATATGAGCGAGAACGCGCATCGGCATTAAAATCGCGCTGCCATGTTGCCGGTGAGGCCGTCCCAAGCGCCTCGCAAGCACGCAAGGACCTGGGGCAACTGAGTGCGTGGCCGCAAAGCGAAATTCATAGTGAGCAGGACGGTTTGCCAGGCGATCCCACTCATAAAGCTGCGGCCCGGCCTGGAACGAATGCGAAAGAGTTCACGAAACTTCGAGAATCGTGTCTCCCTCGAATCGTAGAGCGTGAAATACAACGTATTTCGGCACACGTAGTAACATCGAAGGGGCGCCATGTCGTAGAACTTCAGAGCGATTGGCCCAATCTTTACGTGCTGGAAGCCAAGTCCTGGCGCCCCATGAAAGTTATGCCGAAGAAGAGCGTCTTGGTGGATGAACCCCTTGTAGCCAGCCTTCATCACGCGGTAGGCATATTCGAGTTCGCCGCGATCTATGAAATAGTCCGCATTGGGGAGTCCGACCCGGCGCACCGCGGCTAAACGGTAGAGGCAGCCAGACCAGACCTTAACGTGACACACGTAGCAGCGTTCTTCTGGAGAAGGAGTAATGACAGCTCGGCCGTGAGGGGTGAACAGGCGGCCGTGCAGCGCCTCTCCCTCAGGTTGTTGTAACGGCAGGCAGGAGATGAAGCCCGTCTCCTCCTGTAGGGGCCCTGGCCAACCGGCATACGTGTCCAGCAACGTCGCCAGCGCTTCTGGGTCTGGCGCGCTGTCATGGTCCAAGATCCACATCCAGTCGAAGCCGTGCTCAAAGGCGTAGTTAAAACCGATCGGAATCGCGCCGCTGGGACCGATATTCGCAGCGCTTCGAATCACACTGACTTGCTCTGGAAATGCCCGATCCAGGGTGCCGTCGGTAGAGGCGTTGTCGACGATAAGGATGGCGTCTGGCGGTCGGATTTGACGCTGAAGAGCGTCGAGCGCTCGATCGATGATGTCAGCAGAGTTAAAGGCAGTAATGTGAGCTAAAACGCGCATCGGGGCGGACCGGCTGTCGTCCAGGCGCGCTTCATAGATGATGCCGAGGTCACTCACGTGCCTGAGCGGCGGTAATAACCGCTGTAGGGCCGGTTCGAAGGGCCATGGACCTTCGCCTCGAACCGGTTCAGGACGGCGCCAATGATCGGCGTGCCAATTGCCTCCAACTGTTCCTTCGCCTCCCGGACCTCTTCGAGATTGGCCTTTCCGGTTCCGACGACCAGAATGACCGCGTCGACCATGCCGGCAAAGAG
The DNA here is from genome assembly GCA_963717215.1 of uncultured Alphaproteobacteria bacterium. Taxonomy (GTDB): domain Bacteria; phylum Pseudomonadota; class Alphaproteobacteria; order Rhizobiales; family Beijerinckiaceae; genus Roseiarcus. Next base: position 446,071 of record CAVQVS010000009.1, on the reverse strand, counting down.
CAGCGCATCGTTGCACGCCAAAATCGGCGGCGAATCCAGAAATACAATATCGAACGTTTTCGAAATCGACCTGAACGCGCCTCGCGCTTTGGACCAATTTACGGCTCCGAGGGATAACGGGGGCTTGCGCCCGCCAGGCATGAAGCTGACAGCCCCGGCCACCGGGGTTTTACCCGCTGTGGCGCCAATGGGACGAACCGCTTCAGCGGCTTCGGCCTCACCGAGAAGGATTTCGATGAGACCCGCGGTGTCGGCGCTTCCGACCGCCATTGCCAATGACGACCTCCTCAGATCGCCGTCGATCAAGAGAGCCGCCTGGCCGGCTTGCGAAGCCCTGATCGCCAGGCACAAAGAAACGGTCGTCTTACCTTCGCCGGGTTCCGTACTTGTTACAAGGATCGAGTTGCCGGCCGCGAGCGGGCGGGCGAGCCGCAAGTGGGCAAAGAGTTCGTCGTACGCGTCTGCAACGTCAGGGTTCTCCAACATGGTTTCCGCGAGCCCAAAGCGCGTCGCGCCGCTCGAGGGCTTCCCTACCAACTCCGTCGTCATAAATGCTTCTACCCCCCAGCCTAAATATGGTCGGATCGCGGTCCGAAGTCCACTTTCCCGTGTATTTAATATCGGAACCGCTTTGTCCTTCTCCAAATGCGTCTAGAGCCCCTATAGCGAGGACGCGGCGTCAACTGGAATCGGCTCCGGCTCCCTGCCGCAAAACTCCAGAAAAGCAGGCTCTCTCGCAAGCAGATCCGAGTACCGACCCGAATTCCGAAGACGGCCTTGCGCGAGCATAAAAATGCAATCACAGTTTCTCACGAACGCGAGCCGATGTGCGATGACGATTATTGTCTTTTTCCCCCTCAATCCAGCGATAACCTCGATAATGGCGGCTTCGGTCCCGGGATCCAAATTCGCCGTCCCCTCGTCGATCACCAGAACCTCTGGGTTGTGGTAAAGCGCTCGGGCGATACCAAATCGCTGACGTTCGCCACCCGAAAGACGCCCACCTCGCTCACCGACGATCGCATCCAACTCGTCTGGGAGCGAGCGCACAAGATGATCGACCTGCGCCGAACGCAAAGCTTGCCACACGCGCTCGTTGTCGATCTCTGCCTCTGGCACGCCAAAAGCTATGTTGCGGCGAATGCTATCGTCGATCAATTGGACGGTTTGCGGGACATATCCGATATTTCGCTGCCACCCAGCGATGTTGTCGTGCAGATTGCGTCCGTCCAGCAGAATCCTTCCCGCACTGGGAACCAACAATCCCAGAACAAGATCGGCGAGCGTGGTCTTACCGGCGCCGGTCGGGCCGATGAACGCCACCCAATCGCCTTTGGGAATTTCGATCGACACATCGTCGATGGCCAATCGGCGCGCCTCAGGGTACGCGTAGGACACATGCTCGAGCGTCAGGGCACGCAGGAAGGGGATCCGGGATACTTTCTCTCCGGCAATACCTGGGAGCGGATCGGATGGACGTAGTTTCAGAGCGACTAGCTCCCGATAGATCACTTCAGTTGAAGCATAGCGAAAGCGAAGCTGCGCCAGAGCGCTACTCAATCGGGTCGTCGAGGGGATCATCCGGACCGCAGCCAAAGCAAACGTTCCTAAAAGGAGCAGGCTCGACTGCAGATCTTGCCCGCGCCCCAAAAGGATCGCGGCGATCGCCACCATTGCGATAACAGAAAGAGTATCAATGACGAAACGAGGAATCGTGATAAGGAACGCCAAGGATCGCGCGGCGTCGCTGAAGCCTTGAACGTGGCGCGCATGTTGATCCAAGAAGAAAGACTGGCGGCCGGTTATTGCGATTTCCTTGACGCCGCTAATCGCCTGACTCGCCCATTGAATCATCGAGGCGAAACTTTGTTCGGCGGTGCGTCCCGCCGCGGCCAAGCCACGTTGCGTCGATCGATAGATCAGGGCGGTCGGAACCGCGAGGACGAATAAGGCGCCGAGCGTTGCTAAAGGTTCGACGATCATCAGCAACCCCGCCAGCGCCCCCAGAACTAGAAGTTCTCCAAGTACAATGAGTAGATTCACCAAAAAGATGGTTGCGAAGTCCTCAGCCGAGCGGGTCGTCACTCTTATCAGATCAGCGCTGTTGCGCTGGACATGCAAGGTGTAAGGCGCACTAAGATAGCCGGACAGCAGTTGGCGAGCGAGGTTGACATGTTTCCTCATAGTGTAGCGAAAGAGCCAGCGATACAATTGAATGAGGTAACCCGTCTTGAGCGCGAAAAGAGCGATCAGGGCCACTCCTAGCATAAAGAACAACTGCCGCGGCTCGTTGACAGCCACATGAGAGACTAGCGGTTGGAAGAACCGCGATTTGGATAGCAGTTCCGGCTCCTTGAGTACGGCGATGAAGGGGAAAACGACGCCGATGCTCACTGTCTCCAAGAAGGCGCCGAGAATCATCGCGCCCAACAAACAAGCGCCTTCCACCCGTTCTTGCGGCGTAAGGATGTACCAGAGTTGCCTTATCAACTTCACGTGTCGATCTCACTTCCAACCATAGCGAACGTCTCGGTTACGCGGCGGACCGGCCTCAACGTCCTTATTGATGTGAATGGTTGCTAGTCTGGCCACCGCGGCGGCGCGACCCCCTAAAGGTGCGCGCCCCAAGATGTGTGCCGCCGACCTACGCCTGACTGACATGAGTCCGCGGAGCTGTCGGGATAATTCCGATGACTCTCAACCCGACAAAGCTCTCGATATCGTTAATCCCCCGAGCGGTTCGGTTGATGTATTCAAGAAAGAAAGCCAGAGCTATGCCGACAAACAGACCAGCCAGCAGGGATACTCCGAGGAAAACGTCGCGGCGCGGCCGACTTGGCAACTGCGGCACGAACGCCGGCGAGATCAGGCGCGCTTCTGGCATCACGTCGGACCTGATTTCAGCATCTTTCAGGTCCTTGGCTACCGTGCCATACGTCGCGCTCGCAACGTCGACATCCGCCTGCCGTTGCTGCAGTTCCCGCTCGACCGTCGGCAGAGAAGCGAGATCAGTCTGGTTCTCCTTAAGGACCTTCAGAAGACGATCGCGCTTCTTTGCATAAGTGGTCGCATCAATCGTATTGGCTCCCAGACTCTCGTTCGCGTAAGTTGCATCCAACTTCGCAAGCTCAACAGTCAAATCGGAAATAACTTTAAGCTTCTCATCATATTCTGGCTGGTACAAAAAGACGCCATGTGCTTCTTTGTATTTTTGTAAACTTTCTCGAGCCTCCATCACCTTTTGCCGGCTCTGTTCAAGTTGGTTCTTTAAGCGCTCAGCAGAATCCTTTGCTTCTGACACGCCCATGTCTTCCATAAATTTTATAAACAACCGTGCTGCCGTATTAGCGACGTCCGCAGCCGTCTGGGGATCCACGTCGCTGTACTTAATCTCAAACACATAGGTGTCCTCGTACGACTTCAGCATTAGGCCTTTGCTGAGATCCTTGACGGCCGTGGTGAACGGATCATCCTTAAGCAATCTACCATACTTCAAAATCGCATATGCGTCCTTGAGATTTGATGTCACATACTTGTAGAATGATTTGATGTAACCAAGGAATCCGCCGGTAGGCCCCGCCTCTGGCCTCTGGTCCAGCTTCAGTTCGCGCACGACTTCGGCAATTAGGGTGGGACTCTGAATGATCTGAATGTAGGTCTTGGAGGCCGATTCAACGACTGGCGTTTGTCCGACAGGAAAGTCCAAGAATTCCTTGCCAGAATTGTTCGGCTCGATCTTAATAGGATCGTGAGGACGCACCAACACCGTAGCAGAGGACTCATATTTTTCTGGTATCAAGGCGGAAATGAAGGTGACGCCATAGCCAGCGAGCGCGGTTACGATGCACAATGCGACAATCAGAAAGACGTGCCGGCGCAACACGCTGAACAGGGACATCAGTTCCATTCGCGCGTTAAAATTTCCCTCCGGACGTGTTTCGCCACTCAACATAAGCTCTGACCATCGTTCGAGCAGTAACTCACAGGAGCACTCGGCATAAGACCTAAGACGAAACAACGAGATCCAGGCGTATCTGGCTGCCGCCAGTTCACCGGCCGAAACCCCCAGGCTTGAAAGTGCAGTCCAAATTTGGACTACCACAGAGCCCCTCGAAACTCAAGCCAGCCGCTATATCAGCCAAGGCTCCAAACAGCCGCTGTTCGTGGCAAGTGACAGCGCCTGGATGTATTCCTCTTTATGGCGACTGGACCCAAAAGCCTGCAGCAGTGAGAGAAACAGCAAAAAAACACCGCGTTGACCCGGTTAATCTACGTCGCCACCCCACGCAGGGGGCCCGCAATGGAAAAGGCAAAAACCGGCTCAGGAACTCCCGGAAAGGGCTTGATCGCCTTTCGACTGCAGATACAACCTGTGGTAAGTCGACAAATGCGCCGATCCGAACGCGGCTTCGACATGGCTGATTGGGCAAAGGCAGACGAGGTGAAATGGTCGGACTCCCAACCCGAACAGCAGGAACGCGGATCGATAAGGATGAGAGAGTATCGTGAGTTTTGCCCAGGTTGCCTCTAGACAGGCAGGACTAACGAGGATCAGGCTCCTCGTTTTTTCCGGGGGCCCTGCTGCGCTTGACCGGACGAAAGACCACGACGAGTGCCCCGCCTTCACGACGCCGGGCGGTTGCGAGAAATTGGTCCAAGGGAACATCCCTTGAACGTGCGGCAGCTGGTCGTCGGCTTTGGAGCTCTCTGCTGCGGCATTTTGCTCGCGTTCGCGACCGACGTCGCTATGGACGCACTTTCTCCGGCGAAAGTCGCCTTTCTCCTGGGCGGCTTCGCGCTGCTGATCCCGACGATGGTGGTAAAGGATCCGAAGGCGTATTGGCTGTTTCTGTTGGTCTTGTCGATTCCCTTCGACATCTCGAAATGGCTGTCAGATCCCGAGTTCACTCAAACTCTTATTGATACTTACGGAATGCCCGCATCTGGGACAGTCAGCCTTCTGATCTATGTAACCGATGTCGTGTTAGTCGCGATGTTGCTGCCGTGGCTGGCTCGCGTCTGCGTGAGACGGGAGAGGTTGTATTTTCCGAAAATCGGATATCTCTTTCTATTCTACCTTGCTTGGGCACTGGTCGTTTCGCTGATCAATGCTCAGTCGTTCGCCCTGTCGATGTTCGAACTGTTCAGGGAGGTTATGTATTTTTTATGCTTCCTTTATCTTATTAACAATTTGGAAACGCCCTTGCAGTTTCGGAGCGCCGTGTGGGCCTTATTGATCGGGTCGATTATTGGCGCTAGCAGCGTGATCATATTCTTCGAACGAGGGATCGGTACGGATTTCGTAGCTTTCGCCAGCCTGCACGACCAACCAGCGGCGACTGCCCCAACCAATACTCAAACACATAGGACGAAAGATACGGCTCCCCAAAGCCTTACGCTTCACATCGGCGACCGTGGTCTGGGAAAAGATCGTGAGAATGGAACAGACATCAAACGAAGCCAGGGCATATTCGGCCATCCTTCGATAGCGGCTAGTTTGTGTGGTCTCACCCTACCGATATTCCTTGCCTATCTCATAGCCGCGCGAAGAAATTTCGATCGAATCCTGTTATTTATGATCTATTCTTGGGGCTTTCTCGCCCTAGTGCTGACCTTCTCGCGGGCCGGGTTCATTGGCTTTATGGCGGGCACCGTGATCTTTTTCCCTGTCGCCGCCTGGGCCGGGTTAATCTCGCCGCGTGGCCTCAAAATCGGCGCTGTCACCTTAGCTTTGGCGCTAGCGCTCTGTATCCCCCTGCTGCTGATTTATTTGGATACACGGCCTGAATTGTTCACAATGCGCTTTACCCTGTTCGAGACTGCGCTCCAAGGCTACTTGCAGCACCCAATCCTCGGCGTGGGCCTCAGCAACGGCACAGCCGCGATGCAGACGATCAAACAAGAATTGCGAGACTTAGGGCTACAGATACCGACGGTGGAGTCCACTGATAGTCTCTATTTGGCGCTCCTGACTGAGCTTGGCCCCGTCGGACTGATCTTATACGTCGTCTTCTTCGGCAAGATCGTGATCATGGCCCTCGGCGCGATGAGAAATGCCCCGACAAACATGAAACCGCTGCTAGTAGGGATGGTCGCAGGTCTAGCGAGCCTCGCCACTCAAAGTCTCGCCGATGATCCATTAACGGGTCATGCCATCAGCGCTAACTTATGGCTTTTCGCAGCTCTGATTGTGGCTTTCGCTCATCATATCCAAAGCGAACCCCGGACATCGTTAGCAAGCTCGCCAGCGCGAGCCGTTCGTCCTCTTTACCAACAATAAAGGTTAGGCGCGATCGGCGATCGACCCTAAACCGACGCGCCAAAAAGGCATTGGTCATTTATAGGCTCTGAGCAATCTTGTCGGTGGCTCGCAAGCTATTCGCTACAACCGTCAGACTTGGGTTGATCCCCCCGCTCGACGGAAAAAAGGACGCGTCGAGGACATAAAGATTGTCAAGGTCATGAGCGCGATTGTCGCGGTCGAGCACGCTCGTGCGGGGATCGTCGCCAAAGCGGCATGTTCCGCACACATGACTGGCGTTGAGCCCACCGGTCGGTTGCAAGGGGCTTACGTCAAACAGTGGGGCGACAGCACTCTTGAAGCCGTCGACCATCATCCCCGCCCGAGCGCGGAGCTCCGCCGGATAGCGATAAGTATATACTACGTCTTCCTCTGAGCCTGTTTTTGCCGCCACCTGGTTGCCATGATAAGGGAGATCTTCGACGATGGCGGCAAAGACCGTTCCGGGGCGGCTGAAGAATTTCCCTACTGACGTCATCCGTGATAGGACTCGGCCGGGCAGAAGGTTCAGTCCCCGATAGTGTTGAATCAGATACTTCAACAACTCATCATGCGACACTACGGGATGTGCGTGGAAATTGCCCATTTTTGTCCCGTTACGGACGTAAAAGTCGTTCAGTGACAGGCCGTAACTCATGTTGACATCCAAGGACCTTGAAGTTGGCTTGAGCTGAACGAACAGATGGCTGGCTGCGTGCATCATCAGGTTGTGGCCAAGAAAGCCTGAGCTGTTTCCTAAACCGCGTGGAAAACAGTCGCTCGTGGAGCGTTGAAGGATAGCAGGCGTCTGAAAAGCGCCCGCGGCGAGGATGAAAACTCGGGCTCGCAGGGTGATCTGCCGCTGGTTCGACTCGCAAACCAACCGCTCAACTACCCGGTTTCTCTCTTCAAGTCGGATTGCGCGGCATTTCGGAAGGATTTTCGCCCCGTACTGCTCGAGCGCCGGAAAGAGACATATTCGGGCGGCGTCATTCCGGCATCTACGCGGGCAGAGCATGCCGGGACAGCCATAGCAGCCCGGAAGCTGCTCTGATGCGGAGTGAATGCGATAGGGGCTCAGGCCTACGCTTTGCAGCCGATCAGAAACCTCGAGCTCCCTGTCGGACGCCTGCGGCGGCTCCATGAGACTGGCTGAAGATGGCGGCGCCAGTGGGTCTTGCGTCCCTCGTACACGATACAGGCTCTCGGCTCGCTCGTAGAATGGCGCCATTTCCTCGTAGCTGACGGGCCAAGTTTCAGGCAGAGAGGTATCGGGCATGTCCCGGTAAAAACCGCGAGGCGTGAAGTCATGCGGACGAAATCGGTCCATCACCCCGTTAAACTGCGCAGTCGACCCGCCTGCGCCACAACCATTGGGTGGCCTTGTGGGAACTGAAGCGAGTTGTTCCTCCTCGCGAAAATGAAGAGGACGAGGCCACCAGCCATGGTTTAGCGCTGCTTCGGGGTCGCCCGTCCATGAAAATGGGACGCCTCGCACGACGGAAGAATTGTATTGAAGAAGTTTTCCGCGCTCGACAAATAGTACCGACCGTCCCAACCGCGCGAGATTGAAGCCGGCCGTCGAGCCGCCCGCTCCCGTGCCGATAACGATGACGTCCCACAGGTGACCTTCAGCGTCCTCCGGAACAACTTCCCATGAGGGACTTTTCATGCGTCTAAGCAGTCCCTCTCCGAGCAAGGCCAGCCTTCTCGTACATTGTGTCCAAAACTCTCGCCGTTAAGACTGCGTCGTCAGGTAGAACCGCATTTGACTCTTCGCCCCTGATACGTTTCGCAAACTCCTCAAGCTGGAGTTGGTACGTCGGAGTTGGGGCGAGAGGCTCGTGAAGCACTTTGCCATCTTTCTCAAGCACGAGGCCTTTACCGTCCCACTTGATCCGGCCATTCTCGCACGTGACCACAACCCCGTCGCGAGGAACATAAAAACCGCGGAACCCGAATTCTACGAGCCCTTCAACCCCTGATGGGAACCGCGCAGTGGCTTGCATCCAACGATCAATTTGAGGACCAATGGTTTTGTGGAGCACCGACAGGATTTCCGGCTCCTCTCCGGCCATGTACCGCAAACAGCTGACCGCATAGCAACCCACGTCGAGCGCGGCGCCGCCCCCTAGCTCAAAGCGCCGGCGGAAATCATCCTTGGGCATCGGCCAGTACGGCATTCGAAAACACGATTTAACACGAAGCAATCGTCCGAATTCACCGGCAGCCACCAGCTCGCGTTGACGAATTAGCTTGTTTGAATAGCGAAGGTGCATGCCTTCAACTAAGACTTGGCCGTGTTGTCTCGCGCACAGCATCAGCTCTTCCGCCTGTTGCGCGTTCTCCGCCAGGGGCTTTTCGCAGAGCACATGCTTGCCTGCTTCGATCGCCCGACGCGCCCAAGGGTGGTGAAGCGCTGGCGGAAGGGCGATGTAGACCGCGTCGATATCTTCAGATTCCAACAGAGCCTGGTAGTCGCCAAATGCGTGCTGGACTCCATGCCTTGCAGCAAACTCTCTGGCCGTCTGGAGGGTTCGAGAGGCAATCCCTCTCACCTCGACGCCTGGGGTCAATTTGGCTGGCTTAAGGAGGCCGTACGGCACGACCCTTCCGGTTCCCAACACACCAAAGCGAATCATGACCGCACACTCCCTCGAATCTCGATGCTTTTCGGGGGCTCTTCCGGCTGCGCCGCGCCGGCGTTCCCGCGAGGATCCTTCCCGACGGGATTGCCTCCATCAATTTGGGCGAATCGGATACGGATGCCGCGCCTCGCAGCTTACCCTTCGGGATCTACATTGTTGATTATGGGATCGTCAAGGATGCGGCCGTCCCGCATATTTGGCGAACAAGCGGAATCCCTTCTTCGAACTTCACGATTTGCTTGCCCCCGAGGCCATGTAATCACTTGCGCGGGTGGTTCTTGGGGTGGCATGACTATGGACAAAGAACAAAGCTCAGTAGATGTCTGTCGCGAGCTCGCGTCTGCCGGTGGGTGCCTCGCTTGCAACACCGGCGAGTGGATTTTCGATATCACCGGAGGTCTTAACCGATGAACAAGATAGCGAAGGTCGACACAGGCAACCGTTTTCACAATCCGCTCAGCGGCGTGCCGCTCATTGAATCCCCTTTCTTCCGTGCCGCTATGGACAAAATGGAGCTCGACGAGCCTATGAAGGCCATCGCCGTGCAACTCCATGAGCGGGGCTGGGCTGTTATTGATTTCCCGGACCCCGAGTTTGACGTGCTCGCCGAGCGCATCAAACAATCGCTGCATTCGCACTACGACTGGGACTCCTGGCGTACGAACGGATGGCGGGAAAACCGAGGGCTCCGCGTCCAGGACGCGTATCGATTTAACGCCGATGTTCAGCGGATCGCGGCGAACCCACAGATTCTGGCGCTCCTGTCCACCCTCTATGGCCGGCAGGCGTGGCCGTTCCAAACGTTGAACTTTCCGGTCGGCACCCAGCAGCATTTTCATTCGGATGCGGTCCATTTCAGCTCGGTGCCGGAGCGCTTCATGTGCGGGGTCTGGGTCGCGCTCGAGGATGTTGGCCCCGAACAAGGCCCGCTCAAATATTATTCCGGCACCCACAAATGGCCGATCTACGTCAATGAACACGTAGGCATCAGCCGAGCTGGCGAGCAGGGCGCGGCGAGTCAAAAATCGTTCGAGGACCTGTGGGAGGCGCTCGTGCTCTCGAACGCTCTCGAACCCAGCCAATTCCATGCCAAGAAAGGACAGGCCTTGATTTGGGCGGCGAACCTGCTGCACGGCGGGTCGCGTCAGACCAACCCGGACCTGACCCGCTGGTCACAGGTGACCCATTACTATTTTGAGGATTGCAGTTACTATTCGCCAATGGAAAGTGATCCATTCGACGGCCGCATCTTTTTCCGTTATCTCCGGAATATTGTTAACGGCGACGCGATGCCGAATATGTATTGCGGTCGTAGGATTCCGTCCTGGTTCGTCTCGTGGATGACCTTTAGGGCAGTCTCCAAGCGCCGCCTTTGGAACAAGTTACGGCGCGGATTCGCGACCCGCGGCGACCAATGATTGCGCGTGAGGCGCGGCATCCTCATCGGCACCAACAGGTCGCAAACGTGACGGTGTAGAGACGTTCACCGCAACTGCAAAGCGCGCTTGACCAAGGGGCGCCGTCCAGACATGATCACCAAACAGATATAGAGATATAGAAAGCACCATGAAGGCTGTTCTCCTGCGCACGCTCAACAGCCTCGGGCTTCTCCTGCCCATATTCCGTGGCTGGGAATTTATGCACGCCCTCGGCGCCCCCAAGGACACTGAGGCCCCTGACGGTTTGCCGCTTCCACCGCCCGATCTGCGCGTGCGCGTTGTGGGCACTACCGACGTTAAGTGGTTTCTGGAGCGAGGCCAGCTCTCAGAGGAATGCATACGCGGGGCGCTCATTCGCTCAGGCTCGCCGCTTGAGGCGCACCAGGCGATCCTCGACTTCGGCTGCGGGTGCGGGAGTATCCTGCGACGCTGGAAGGGCCTAAACGCGCGCATCTTCGGCACCGATATTAGCGGCCCCGCTATAAAATGGTGTAACGAGAACCTGCCATTCGCCGAGGTCAGCGTAAACGCGCTCGAGCCGCCGTTAGTCTATGGCGACGCAAGCTTCGACTTCATCTACGCGCTCTCAGTTTTTACGCATCTCCCGGTCGAGACGCAGATGGCCTGGCGCGACGAACTGCGCCGTGTGATGCGTCCGGGCGGCCATTTGCTGCTTACGCTCCATGGGGACGCATTCGTCGAGCAACTGAAGCCGGAGGAGCGAAGCGTCTACGATGCGGGCGGGTGCGTCGTGCGGTGGGCCGAGGCCGCTGGCGCGAACCTCTGCTCGACATTCCATTCGCGCCCGTTCGTGCGCGATCACATCGCCGAGGGCTGGGAGCTCGTGGAGCAAGTGCCGCGCGGCGCAGGCGGCCATCCGGCGCACGACCTCGTCCTCCTGCGCAAGCCGCAGAACAGCAGCGTGACGGCCGGCTCCGTGAATGGCGTGTCCTCAGCGATACCCAATTGAGTAGGCGCTGCCCCCGGCGCGCCAGCAGGCCTTCCGGAAACTGTGCTTGAGTCTGCGCCGGCAGCAGGCTACGCGTTTCAGAACAAATGAAGCGAATCGTCCATCCCGGCAAGCTTGCGGGTGAACGGATCTCACAGCAGCTCCGCGGGGGTGCCAGTGTCGGTCGTAATGTGACAAGGAACGCGGGCGGGGCGGCGCGCACTACTGGAGGTTGAGCCGGAGCGCAAAGGTCCCAAGGCCCGCCGTGATGATTGGAACTCTGGTTCTGCGGGCAGATGAGTTTCATACCACCCGAGGGAAAGCACACTCCAGTATGCGCCTAGCGTTATTGAGGTTCATTCTCCCTTTGGTTGTTCTGACCGGATGCGCCCCTGGTAAGAACATTGTTGACGATCGGGCGCTCCAAGCTCGGGTCGAATATCAAGGGGCGCCGGTTTCGGCCACGTCTGGCTTCGCGCCAACTCCGTCTGCGCGGAGCTTGACGCCGGAGATTTCCTCCTTCCGGCTCGGGCCGGACGATATCGTAAAAATATCGGTGTTCAACGATCCTGACCTGGAAGCGACTCAGCCCGTGCGGCCGGACGGCAAGATTGCGTTCTTCCCGGCAGGCGATCTACAGGCCGCGGGTCGCACGGTCGAACAGCTTCGAGACGAGATCGTCAGTCGACTACGAGCTAAGACGGGCCGATCGTATCGGCTGGGCATTCAAGACGTCGTCGAAATAAAGATCTACGAACACGTGGATCTCGACACCACACAGACCATCGGTCCCGATGGCACGATATCGATCCTGCCTGGCGGGTCGATTCGGGCCGCGGGCAAGACGGTCGACGAACTGGGAGACGAGATCTCAAAGCGCGTGTCGGATATTGTCCAGAATCCAATCGTGAACGTTTCCGTGAAGGAGTATAAAAGTCAGCCATTGTTCATTTCCGAACCATTGGTCAACGTGGTCATCGTGGAGATCAACAGCCGGCGGATTTCGATCCTCGGCGCAGTCAAATCTCCCGGAATCGTCAAGATTCGCACCCCAACAACGATCATGGACGCAATATCTCAGGCCGGGGGGCTGAGCGAAGACGCTGACCTTCGGGATTCGATCGTGTCGCAGGAGGGGAAGATCTTGCCGGTCAGTCTGGAGAAGCTGTTCAAGCAGGGTGACCTCAGACAAAACGTTTACTTGCGGCCTTTCTCGTCGATTTATGTGGGAAGCACCCGATACAACTACGCTTACGTGATCGGCGAAGTGCAGCACGCCGGCAAGGTGAATTGGGATGGCAATCTGACTTTAATGGACGCGGTCAGCCAGGCGGGGGGAATCACGCTCAATGCGAAGACCGACCACGTGCTCGTCATGTCTGGCGGCATGGCGGATCCGAGCCTGAAACTGGTCGACATCGGCGGATTCCTCTATCGAGGCGAACTCGAGAACAACATCCCTCTTGGTCGCGGCGATATCGTCTATGTGCCGAAGAACGAACTCGGGACCGCGGAACGCTACTTCGATTACGCAGTCAAGGCGTTGGGCCCGGTCGTGTCCGCGGAGAGCGCGATTGTGCTCGGAGGTTCAGCAATCAACACCCTTCAAGGCAAGGGCACGACGGTGGGCACAAGCGTCAACCTCAACACCCAGTAGCGCCCAGAGGTCCATTGCGAGAATGGGCAAATGGTAGGCGACAAACAGTTCTACTTCGGCAATGCCGAGGCCGACCAAGTGCGCGGCAGCGGATGGTTTGTCGGTCAGTTCGTTCCCGTCGAACTTGGGTTACGGCACCAGACCGACGTCGAGCTGAAGTGGGGAATCCATCCAGACGGAGAAAAACGGCTGGTACCTTGGGCCAATGGAAACGGCACGACCATCTCCGTGCTTATCGAAGGCAGCCTGAAGGTGACGTTCCATATCGAAGGCGCCCAGCGGGACGTCACGCTCCGGACAAAAGGCGACTATGTTGCTTTCGGGCCCCAGGTCGTCCACTCTTGGGAGGCCGTGGGGCATACGATCGTCCTCTCTGTGCGGTTTCCGTCTGTCGAGATCGGATCGCGGGCGGGCGGCGGCTGACAGTTCACCAGAATGGCGCACGTAGGTAAGTCAGCACTCCCTGTCCCCAGAAACGGTTTCCCGACGCGTCGCAACCTCGTCGCCTCCCGCGAGAAACATCGACGCGTTCCGCTCGCCGGCGTTCGCCATGACGTCCTCTCGATTCCATCTCCATTAAGGAAGCGGGTCCGGGCGGCGGTCAACAATCCCAGCGCCTGCCCTATCGTCGTTCAGCTCGCAGACCTGTTGGGATGCGAAATCGAACGCGCAAGCCCCGCAAGTTCGGCACAGGCCTGACTGCATGCCGATGCGAGAAAATGGAAGGATAAACCTATTGCGACGACCGCCAGCATGGGATTCAACGATGATCTCAGAAAGTGCTTCCGATAATAGCGATAACTATAAACTTCGAACATCATTAAGGATCGTAAGCGCTTCAGCGGGTTCGCCATGGACCCGCCCTTGTGATTAAGATGAATAATTGCTGCTGAAGGAAAGTAAAAGCACTGGTAGCCCGCGTCGCCAATTCGCTTACAATAGTCGGCATCGACGTGATAGAAAAACGACTCATCGAGTGGCCCGACCTCTCGCATGACCTTCAAAGGCATCATCGATGCGGCGCCGGATACAAATCCGACGACGAACGGCTCGCCGGTATCCCGGCCGATGTGCAATACATGCCGGCGCGAAAAGCGGTTATTAGGAAAGACTTTCGTCACCAACGATCGGGCCCCGAAAATCGCGGCGGCCGGGCCGAGAGGCGCCTTGGCCGAAGATTGGGTCGTTCCATCCTCATTGAGCAATTTACAGCCGACCACGCCGGCTTCGGGATGCTCCCGCATGAATTCAATCATCGCGTCGAGCGCCTGCGGCAGCACGATCGTGTCATTGTTCAACAGGAGAACATAGGTTCCGCGAGCCTCATCGACGGCCCTGTTGTTCGAGTACGTATAATGTCGGTTGACGTCATTGCGCAGCAGGCGCACCTCGGGAAACGCTTCGCGCACCATCTCGCTCGTCCCGTCCGTGGAGGCGTCATCGACGAGGATGATTTCATAAGCCTCCTTCGAGGGGTTCTCGGAGATCGACCTCAAGCAGTCTCGCACCAGCTCGCGCGTGTTGTAGCAGGAAATGACGATTGTCAGGGCGATGTCGGAAGGCCCTGTTTCAGCACTTACGGGTTTAAGGCTGCTCATGAATTCTTACCCAGCGTTCAGTTTTGCAAATAGCGACGGTGAGTGAGGCTCAGTCGAGTTCAAGAAGGTGATTTCAACCGACATTCGATCTATAGAAGTTCCGCCGGAAGGACCGAATGTCTTACCGCACTCACTGGCCGAACTGCCTCTTTGAAGCTGAGCAATGAGGTTCGAAATCCCGTACACAGAATTCACGTTGTGGCTGACGCCTGGTGAGCCGCTTCGCGCGACGCTTCGGTCGATCATTCGCCGCCTCGCCTCAAGCCTCGACGCGGTCGAGTTCGAACCGCATGTGACCGTGTTTTGCGGCCCATCGACTGACGACGAGAGCCGCGCGATCATCCGCCGAATCGCGGGACAATTTCCACCAATCGAATTGACCGGCGACCGACTGGACCATTCCGAACTGTATACCAAGACGCTGTTTGTGCAATTCCGCGATTCCGCGGTTCTGCGGCAGATGTTCCGGACCGCGGCCGCGCACTGTTCGCAACCAGCGAACTATGTCCTGAACCCGCATCTGAGCTTGCTTTACAAGAAGCTGCCCACGGTGACGTTAAAGAAACTCAGCGAGACGCTCGATGTCCCGATGGGCGGCTACGCGTTTGAGCGTGTCCGTATGGTTGAGACCGAACTGCCAATTGAGGACGACGGACCGGTGCGTCGCTGGCGAACCGTCTGCGACGAGCCTTTGCTGGGCCCCTAGCCCCGCCCGCGTTTTGATGGCGTCGGTTGGCGCTTCTCGGCAGCCGGCCGGATGGCCCATCCCGTCGATTTGGGTTTCCTTGGGACGTCGACGGTTTCGCTGCGAAAACCCCTCATTCAGGGGGTTGGATTTCCTTGGATTTCCTTGGATTCTCTCGTCAGAATCGTGACTTATCAATGGGTTACAAGGATTTCTCGCGAGAATCAAATTCTCGCGCCCTTCTCCCCAACAGAAGCCCTGGAACGGGAGCCAGGTTGCTTGTGGGCATTTAGACAGCGCAGGACTGCTCATCCCGCGAGCTTAGCTTTGTTTCTGATTTTCTGCAATCAATTGTTGGAGAGCTTTGCAGAACGAGCGATTTCGCTTTGAGGGGGCCGGGTTTGGCTGAGTCCGCGGGGGTAGGGGCGATTTTTGTGGTCTCTTGAGGTGGTTGTCGGGCCCGCCTTGATCGGGCGGAAGGGGCTTGAGCCCCTGCGCCTAGGCCGCTCGCATCAGCACGAGCGCCCGCTTCATGTTCATTGCCGCCGCGACGAGTTGCAGATGGCAGGCGTTGCGCGCGAGCCCGAAGTAGCGGACGCGGCTCATTCCGTACCAGCGCTTCATGGTGGCGAAGGCGCGCTCGACAGCTGAGCGGATGCTGGTCGCCCATGCGTTGTGGAGCTTTTGCCAGGGCTCGAGCGGATAGCGGGCGTGCTTAACCTTCCAGGCGATCCCATCGACCAGGCCGCGCCGTTCGAGCGTCTCGCGCAAAGCCTGGCTGTCATAGGCCCGGTCGGCGAAATAGCCCTGCTCGTCGCCCTGGATCAGTGCTTCGCCCAGGCGGGAAGTCGTGCACATTGGCCGAAGTCATCTCAGCCTGACGCACCAAGCCGCTCTCCTCGTCCACCGCCAGATGCGCCTTGTAGCCAAAATAGGTCTTGTCGCGCTTGCGCGTGAAACGCGCCGCGGGATCGCGCGGATTGACGCCGCCGCCCTCGTAAGGCCGCCTGACTGCGCCAGCGATGATGGTCGCATCGACCAGCGTGCCTTTTTTGACGATAAGGCCGAGCGCGTCGAGCTGGCGGTTGACCTCCGCCAAGAGCTTCATCGACAGGCCAAGCTTGTCGATCGTCTGGCGGAACCGCCAGATCGAGGCGTGGTCCGGCGTCTCCACCTCCAGCGGCAGCCCGCAAAAACGGCGGAACGACAGCCCGTCGCGCACCGCCTCCTCGGCGGCGGGATCAGAGAGCGCGTGCCATTGCTGCAGCAGCAAAATCTTGAACATCGTCAAAGGCGGATAGCCTGGCGCGCCGGTCGCTGAGCCATGGATAGACGAAAGCAGAGCCTCGAACGAAGACCAGTCGAACGCCTTCTCGATCCGGTCCAGAAAGCCTCCAACCTTCCCATAACCGCTCACCATCGCGTCAACGAACGAAGGCTGCGACAGGTCACGGCGCGTCATCGGCAAATCATCCTCCTTGGCCCAACCCAGAGAATCAAATCCGCCAACTTCTGCAAAGCTCTCTGTTGTTAGAGCACTGTGCCGCAAGGGATGCGTTGCTGGGAGCGGTGGGTTGAAGTTGCGATGGAGGGCTTTGTCGGATGGGTGGAGGAGCGTTTCGAGTTTTGGCCCGCTGCTTCCATTCGGCCGCCTCAATCCAAGAGCAACGCACATCGAGACCCGCAGTAAAGATGCCGGCCGCGACATGGCGAGGGTCAATCCGTGGATCGCCTCTTAGACCAAGGGGCTGGGCGAAGGCGAGACAAACTCGCCAATCGGCGCCCGCCCACGCGCCGCGGCCCGCGCCAGGGCCAGCCGTGCCAGGGGCATGGTCAGGGCGGAGCTAAACATCGCCATGAGGATCATGGCCGAGAAGATCGTGGGGGAAATGATGTGGGCCTCAAGGAGCACCGTCAGCACGATCAATTCTGTTAGACCCTTGGACTGCAGCAATGATCCAAGCCCGACTGCAACCGACCAGGTTTCGCCGAAGAAGCGCGCAGCGACGGCCGTCCCGCCGATGATGCCAACCGACGCCGCCATCGTGGTGGCGATGAAGACTTCGAGCAGAGCTGGCGAGTTCAAGTCGATGAGAGTCCGCATTCCAGTGAGCGTAAAGAAGAAGGGCATTAGCAACGCGACCGTGACGACCTGCAGTCGGTCGATCAATGGTTGGTGCAACTCGATCGGCATGATTGCGCCGACGACGAAGGCCCCAAGGATGTAGTGCAATCCCATGAGCTCTGTGGCGAGGGCGGAGGCGATTGTGGCGGCGCCCACGATCACGAGCGCACGCGTGCTAACCACCTCGTCCGACATCCTTGCGGTGATCATCCTGCCAAGAACAGGCCGCACGATCCACACCATGACGATGATGTAGATGGGCGCCAAGGCGAACAGATAAAGCGAAGGCAATCCTCGATCTTCGCCGGCATGCCCCGCCGCAGCCGTCAACAGAACGCCGAGGGCGATCCACAGGACAATATTATTAAATCCAGCGACGCCAATAGCAAGCTTCCCCACGCGGCGGCGCAACAAGTCCATTTCTCCGAGTATCGCAGCCAGTACTGGAAGCGCACTCATACTGACGCAGATCCCGATCGCCGCCATGAACTCGACAGAGGTAACGCCAGGTTGGAGCTCGCTGGGATGGCGGGCGAGAATCCAACCACCTGCGAGCGAGCCGAGCGTCATGGGGACGACGACATTCGCACTCGCCATCAACCAGAACGCACGGCCGTTGCCGGCGAAAACGTCCAGGTCAAGATGCAGCCCTGAAATCATGCCGAAAATCAGCACCGCTACGAACGCGACCCCGGAAAACGCGGTCAGCGTCTCCTGACTGGCGAATATTTGGAAATGGCCAGGGTCCAACCGGCCAAGAATGGAGGGTCCCAGGACAATACCCACCAAGATCTGGACCACTACGAGCGGCAAGAGGCCCTTCAGACCCGATATGCGCAGTAATACCACGGGCACGGCGACAATGACGAACGCCTGAATCAGGAAGATGGCGCTAGGGCTCATCGACGTGAAGACCTTCCCTCGCTCTTACAACGCCCCATGCGCCATTACGACTTGCTTGATCGTCAGCAAAATGATCTTCAGATCCATGGCTACGCTGCGCGTGCGGACATATTCCATGTCCAAGGCCAACGTTTCGCCCCACGTGAGCAATTTGCGCCCGCTGATCTGTGCAAGACCCGTGATTCCTGGTTTGCATGTGAACCTGACCAGCTCTTCCGGGGTGTGATATTTCAACACCTCCAGCGCTTCGGGACGCGGGCCGACGAGCCTCATGTCCCCCACCAGCACCGACCAGAGGTTGGGGAGCTCGTCCACCGAGAGTTTGCGCAATACGCGACCGACGCGAGTAATGCGGGGGTCGTTTTCGACGTGGGGGACCTGGCGCCGAAAATCCTCACGCGCATAAGCGGCGGGGAAATAGGTCGGAAAACGGATCCAGGCGTCGTTATGCATGGTGCGAAACTTCACCAGGGTGAAGTAGGCGGGCACGTAATAAAGGGCTTCCGGATCGTAACCCCCCGGCGGGGGAATCAGGTCAGGACGCCCCTCGAGCTCACACCCCCGCAGACGAACCGAGCGCGCGGGCCGTTTGTGGCGGAAGAGGGCGGGACCCGGCGAGTCGAAGCGGATCATGATCGCGGCGGCCACCATCAAAGGCAGGCTGATCACCAGCCCGATCGCCGCAAGCGCAATCTCGAAGAGTTGGTAGAGCGCCTCGGCCTGGCCGCCTCGTTGCGCTTCCGAATGGGGGACCGGTACGGCATGAACCCTGCCGATGTTCTCGGATAGGGGCTCGGGTTGGACGGCAGACGTCAACCGCCGCTCCTGGAACTCTACCGCGTCGCCAAAAGGATTTGGAATCACCGTCATTGTGGTCCCTTGACCTAAGGCTGTCCCCGACACCAAAATTCCTAAAGCGATGACGGTACGCCTGGTCCCCGCCGCCACGCGTCATTCTCCGGCGCCGCCGGAGGCAGAACCCTCCCGTTCGTACGAACGGAACGCTCCTCGTCCGCCGCGAAGCGTTCCGCTTGTTTGTCAGGCCAAGCTAATCGAGATGAGCCAGCGAATTTGCCCATTTATCGAAGTATAGCTTGCTCGACGATGTCAAAGGCAGCCCAATTGGCAACCTGGATTTGCCGTACTTCGAGAACTCAAGATACTTCTTAACTGTCTTAAGATCGTCGGCGTTGGTCAGTTGTAAATCTTCGTTGACAAAATGGATGACCGAACCTCTCTTCACCGCCGTATCGAGCAGTTCGTTGCGGAAGGCTTCCTCCTCGGGCAGCGCGAAGATGCTGTACATGACGATGTTGCACTCGCGTTGCTCAACCAGATGCCGCAGCGTCGGAAGGTGCACCATATCCTCAAGATCGAACAGTTCGTAATCAAACTTTAGATCATGCTTCTTGCAGTAATCGACCAGCATGTAACGCTGCAGATGCACCGGAATGCCGTAGGTCGAGGCAGTGTTATTCGCTACATAAAAGATGTTTTTCTTGCCGTTGACGAAAGAAGACGCCTTGGGCGCCTGCTGCGCGAGCATCTCTTCCTCTTCCTCCGTGTCGGGAATGAGATGGAAATAACCGGCGGGGATCTTTCTGCCGAGATAGTCTCCATAAATTCCCTCCGCGATGCGGAAGTCCATGCTGACGCGCGTCTTTCCGGTGACGTTCGGCCGACCCGAGCCGTGGATGTTCTCCTGGGTGAAGAAGCACCCGCTGCCCGGTCCGGCCTTGATCTGGAAGCTTTCCTGGCCGAATACTTCGGTCATTTCTTCCATGCTGAGGCGCTTGTCGATCGCGTGTTGAATCAGCTCACGCGATTTCTTGATGGGAAGAATCTGCATCGACCGGCTGCGGTCTTCGTCCGCGGTCACGTCGACAAAAGGCAGCCACATGCTGCGCGAAGCGATGCCGTGACCGTAGAGCAAGCCTGTATGGAACGGGAAAAACAACTCCGGCGTCGTCGGCAACATGATGCGGACATTCATGAACCGCTGGACAGCAACCGGCAGACGTAGTTTGCCCTGAGTCACCACCTGCTCGCGCACAAACCTGTTCAGCATTCGGCGGAACTCGGGCAGGTTGGTGTCCGCGCAGAGCTGCTTGGTTACGGTGTACACTTTATCCAGCGGAACGCTCTCATGCAGGTAACTGAGATCGTTCAGCTTATATCCCATGCCGCGGACGCGGTCGAGAATCCACTCGTTGAACGGGTATTTGGAGTTGTCCCAAGAGTAGACCTTCGCGTCCCACACTGTTGTCAGACTGAGCTCTAACTCTGCGTCAATGTCGTTCGCAGCCACCAGACGTTCGGTCACGTGCTGGGTCATTTGTTACCCCTCCAAAAATATTAAATTGTTCCCCTAAAGCCCATTTCACTATCGGAAGATGGCCGGATTGTGGCGAAATGCGTCGATTACAAATTTTCGCCGACATTTGCCGGAAGAATGCGTCAGGTCGGGTTGTATTTGAGTGGCGGACGCGGAACGGCGGCGCCCGTGGGCCGGGCGCTAGCCGCCTCGGTTTCTGAATCGCTCGCGAAGCCCATGCGATGCAGCAAGCCTGCCGAGGGCGCCCAGTCGCGGTTAGCTTGCTGATTTTCTGGTCCACGGCCTTGAGCACCGCCGCCAGGCGCTCAGTCAGACGGGTCCCGCGACGTCGTCGCGCACGTCATCAAGGACATCGATCACAATCACCCAAAACCGTTACTCAATCGCATAGCCCAGGCGATGACAAAGAGGCTCCAGGATCGGGATGACCGGCTGAAGCTCTTTGCGATAGGCGCGATATCGGTTCTGGGAATGGACGTATAGCTTTTCGGCGACTTGCGCGTAGCTCGCGGTGCGCGCATAGCGCCGATTCTCATGAAAATCGAGGCACCGCCGATCATATGGCGCGCCGATGAAAACGAGAATCCCGCGGACGGTTTCCTCCTGCCGCTCGATGACGTCCTCATAGCGCACCGCCAGGTATTTCAGGACCATCTCACGCCGGTAATGCTCAACCAGATCCATGACCAGCACGTAGTGGCGGGCGATGCTGACGAGATCGTAAGCACAGCGGAAGCCGTGCGTCAGATGATTGGAGAAGACGGATAGGACAACGTCCAGCGGATGGCGGATGAGATGGATGATCGGCGCTTTCGGGAAAATGAGGGCGATCAGGCCGAGATGCATTTCGTTGAGGGGCATCTTGTCGGTGAACCAGCGGGAGCCTTTGCGCAGGGCCCCGAGCTGGCGGGCGCGCTGCAGATAATAGTCGCGCAGATTGTCGAGCCCCTCGATCTGATCCCCGAGCCAGAGCTCGGCTAGCGCTTCCGGATAGGCAAGAGGGCTACTGAGAATGCGCGGAATGAGCCCGGTCAATTCGCTGACGATCGGCAGTTCGTCGCCCGCGCTGATCAGCGGATGGGCGCTCAGCGTCTGCTCCATCATCGTCGTGCCGGAACGGGGAAAGCCGACGATAAAGATCGGCTGGGCGATGTTGGAGCGGAGACCGGCGCGCGGCAGAATTTCGAGCCTCGGAGCGACGAAGAAGTCGGTTAGGCGCCGCGTCAGGGCCCTGGCCTCCTCCGCCAGGTAGCTTTGGCCCGTCAACGCGCGAAGTAATCTCTTTCCCTCGGTAAAGGCGGCGAAGGCCTCTGCATATCTGCCGATCCGGTCGAGCAGAAGGCCCTTCTCGCTCCATTCAACGGGCCCGAGACCGCCCCCCTCGAGTCGCTTTTCGACCTCGTCGAGTGTCGCGAGCGCCCTATCGTAGTCCTTGAGGCGCCCGTGCAGGATCGCGCGTTGCAGGAGCACGCTCGGGTTTCCGGGCGACAGTTTTTCCGCTGCGTCGAGCAGTTCTTCGGCCCGCGAGAAGTTGCGGTCGGTCTCCTCCATCCGAGCCCAGCCGTAGAGGGTCTGGAAGATTGTCGGATCGAGCCTCGCGGACTCTTCGTATAACGCCCGGGCCTCGGCGATCCGCCCCTGGTTCTTCAGATTCCAGGCCAAGTTGGCGCTCAGGATTGGGCTCGGAGACGCGATGAGCGCCATCGCGCGGCGGTAATGGTGCTCGCCGGCTTGCGGGCGATGAGCCTCGGTCATGATCATGCCCATCAGATTATGCGATTGCGCGTCAGTGGGCGCCATCCGAACGGCGTTGCGAGCGTGATACTCGGCTTCCGCCAGCGCGCCCTTGTTGAACAACGACAGCGCGAGCGACTGCGTCGCCGGGAGATTGTTCAGATCGAGCCGAACGATCCGCGCCAGCACCGCCTCCGCCGCCACCCGGTTTTCGGCGGCGCGAAGCTCGTAGAGCAGCGTGAGCGCGCCGACATGCGTTGGCGAGCGCTCGAGAATTTCCACAAGTTGGCGCTCGGCGGTTGCCCGATCGCCTGCCGCGAGCGCAACCCGCGCAGGGCGAAGATCGGGCGCCGGCGCGGGCTCAGGCCACTGAGCCGTCCAGTCGAGCCCACAGCAGCGGGCAAAGCTTAATCCGCTCCCGCAAGGGCAACGCGAAATCGGGTCAAGCGCATCGAAGGGCATCGCAATCGACAGACTAGCGAGCGGCGCCGACACCGCAAGAGCCGCCTTCCTTCGCCGACGACCCTGACCCGCAATGGGGGCCAGACCATCGGCAAATCCATCAGTCGCTTGGCCCCAAACCCGCGCGGCAGCCCGACGCAAAGTGCAGCGCGGTTCTGCTGCCTTTCAAACTTGGCCGCATATCGTGCTCACTTGCGACTGTGGCGTCAGAGATGGCTAATCCGAGCCCCCAAAAACCGTAATAATAAACACTATCGCAACAATCCCTACAATTCCCGCAACAAAAGATCGCATTCGATCCGTGTTACTATGACCTTCATAGTGCTTTACAGTCGAATTTCCGCGACAGCCGGGGCCATTTGGTTTATATTTGTGCAAGGAATTGGCCCGTTCTCCATACGATAACTTGGGACGCAGGCTATCGTATTTCTCTCTCTGCTTCTCGTCACCCAAAACATCATACGCTTCGTTGAAATCTTTTGTTCTCCGAATCGCTTCGTCACGGGCGCCCTTGTAAACATCGGGGTGATATTTCTTGAGAAGGGTAAGGTAAACCGGTCTGATTGCGGCGGCCTCGATCGATGGCAAGACGCCCAAGGCGGCATAATAATCCTTCGATGGGTCCATCAAGCGCTCAACCCCTGCTGCGATCCAACCCGGCCGAAATTTTACGTTCGGCGATCCACTGCATCATCGTGAAACACATCATGGTGGGGAACCGCGTCGATATGCGAACGATAGTTGGAGATCTATCCAAAAACCGTGAATTGCCCGTTGAAACGGGGCCTCTCATTCTGGACAAATTGGCAACAATGAATTGACTCGCGAAGCCAAGCTTCGATCATGAAAGCCTCTGGCGAATGCCGCACCTACAGCATCGAACTCAAGCTTCAGGTCGCCCAAGAGTTTCTCACCGGCCAGGCGGTTCCACGAACCCTCGAAGGGCCGCGATATGGGCGGCAATCTGATCCGTGTCCGGGTGCAGAAGGACGATGTCGGCGCCTTCGAGGAAGATGATTAAAAGCCGCGCACGTGCAATACGAGGCGCGGCTGCCTTGCCCTTCTCGTCGAGATGGCTCGTGGAGGCGCCCCGACACTAGCCGAACGGATCCCGGACGCGCTTCAGCCAGGGCGCGCCAGCGCTCGATTTAT
Organism: uncultured Alphaproteobacteria bacterium; assembly: GCA_963717215.1. GTDB lineage: Bacteria > Pseudomonadota > Alphaproteobacteria > Rhizobiales > Beijerinckiaceae > Roseiarcus. The sequence goes on along the minus strand of CAVQVS010000009.1, from coordinate 422,104 downwards.
GCGGCCAGGCCTTCGCTTTTTCTGCGGCGGTAGATCTTCAGCCCGCCAATGGCCAGCATTCCAGTCGTAAGCAGCGCCCATTCCCCGGGCTCCGGCGTGGCTTGAGGCGCAGCTCCAAACAAGGCGTGCACGAAAGACGGGGACTGAACCGAGATCCCGCCGGTTGTGGGATCGAACCCAGTGATGGTCAAACCGCGAACGTTGTCCGCATAGTTGATATCTTCTAACGCCGCCGCGCAATTGAGCTCGGAGCAGAAGAGACCGCCATCGCTCAGTCGGAAGAAGGTGTTGAGATTGAGAAGGTCGTCGGCGATGAACTGATTGGGGTCAGCGCCATTGAGGAAATCGAACACCAACGTCGTGTTGGAAATGTCCACCGTGCCGCTCGGCTCGAAAATCAGCGCGGTTTCCAGAAAGCCCCCGGCGCCGTTTGGATCGACCTCGAAGACGATCTTTCCCGCCGTCTGCGAGTAGTCGCCACGCAACTTGAGCGAGCCTCCGGGTTCACCGCCCGCCTCTAACGAGCCGCCCGTCATGGTGACGTTACCCTCTATGGAGCCGCTGCCGCGGAAGGCGCCGCCGTTGATGACCACGTTCGGGGGGTCGAGCACGCCGCCGTTCAACAAGGTCGTGGTCCCTCCCGCGAGCTCAGTGAACGTGCCGCCTGCCGTGGCCACGCGCATGGTCACCCCATTGATCGTGAGGTTGCCGCTGTTGGTTACCGAGCCGCTCACGGATACGCTGCCCGCGTCCGTCAGCTGCGCCGATGCGCCAATTTCAAGCGTTTTGGATGTGAGCGAGCCCGTCACGGCAAGAATACCGGTTGAAATTGTCGTATCGCCGAAGCTCGACGTCCCGCCGAGCGTCCAAGTGCCGGTGGCCGCCGAGGTTAGGGTGTTGAAATTCGCAAAACTGTTGCTGGCGGTCCCGTGGCCTTGGAGAATCAGCGCATTGGTCGCCCCCGAAGCCTTGCTGCCGGAAGCGCCCCCGTTGAGCGTTGAGCCTGTCCCCAAAGTCAGGCTGTTCGCTCCCGATCCTGCGAAGACGATCGAGGCGACTCCCCCGCCAATCGTTCCCGCATTCGTCACCGCGCCAGCGTTCCCGTTGACGTAGACGCCGGCGGAGGCGCCGTTGATCGTGCCGCCGGTCTGGTTGTTCACAACGCCACCCGAGCCAAGGTTCACGCCAGCTCCGCTCATCGCACTGATGCTCCCCGAGTTCGTCACAATGTTCTTCGACGTGCTTCCGCCGAGCATATAGAGGCCAAAGCTGGCGCCGCTGATCGTTCCGCCGCTTTGGTTGGCTATCGTGCCGCCGGCGCCGAAGTCGATCCCCCCCTGGCTCGACCCGGATATCGCACCCGAGTTCGTCACTGCGCCGACGCCGCCCGCCACATGTACGCCGAGGGCGCCGCCGTTGATCTTCCCAGTGTTGGTCACCGTGCCGCCGCCGCTGAAGACGACGCCGGCGGAGGCGCCGAGGATCGCGCCCCCGGTCTGGTTGTTCACCGCGCCGCCCGAGTTCGAGCTCGACCCCGACGCTGTTCGTCCCCGTGCCGCCGATGGTTCCGGTGTTCGTCACCAGGTTAGTCGCTGCGCTTCCTCCGTCGACCTCGACGCCGAAGGTGGCGCCGCTGATCGTCCCGCCGCTCTGGTTGGTCACAGTGCCGCCGCCGGTGAAGGCGAGGCCTCCGACGCTCGTCCCCACGATCGCGCCTGAGTTCGTGGCTGCGCCCGCGCCCCCGGATGCGACGACGCCAAAGGCTCCGCCGCTAATCTTCCCGGTATTGGTCACCGTGCCGCCGCCGCTCAAGACGGCCCCATTTCCCGTGGCGGCCGCGCCATAGACACCCCCTGCATTGTTCAACGTGCTCGTCCCGCCCCCAAGGAAGGCGCCCAGCGCAACACCGCGGATCGTCCCGCCGCTCTGATTCTTTATGGTGCCGCCCAACTCCAGTCTGACCCCCGCGCCATTTGGCGCCGTGCCGATGAGTGTCCCGGCGTTCGTCACCTGGTTTGTCGCCACGCTTCCGCCGCCGACATCGACGCCGAAGTTGGCTCCGCTGATCGTCCCGCCGCTCTGGTTGGCCACGCTGCCGCCGCCGACGAAGGCGAGGCCTCCGACACTTGTCCCCGTGATCGCGCCTGAATTCGTCGCCGTTCCGGCGCCCCCGCCAATAGAGAACTCCGATACCGCCGCCGCTGATCGTTCCGTTATTGCTCATGGAGCCGCCGGCGTTGAGAGCGACGCCATTCCCGGAGGCGGCCGTGCCGTAGATATGGCCCGAATTGATCACCGAGCTGACGCCGCCGGTGAGCGAAACGCCGTCTGCGACGCCGCTGATCGTTCCCCCGCTCGCGTTGTTTGCCGTGCCGCCTGAGCCCAGGCTGACCCCGATGCCGTCCGTCCCCAAGCCATAGATCGATCCGGAGTTCGTCACCGAGTTCGACGCGGCGCTCCCGCCGTTGATGTAGACGCCGAGACGGCCGCCGCCGAGCGTTCCCGTGTTGGTCACCGCGCCACCGCCCTGGAGCAAGACCGCGAAGGCGGACGCCGTCGCGCCGTGAATCTGGCCGGCGTTGGTCACCGACCCCGTTCCGCTGCTGATCAAAACGCCGGCGCCAGCGCCGGTGATCGTCCCTCCGCTCTGGTTGTTGACCGTTGCCGCTGTGTTGGAGCCGACGCCAATGCCGGAAGCGTCCGTGGCGCTGATCGTCGATGAGTTGACGACGGTGCCGCCCTTGAACAGCCAAACGCCCGCGCTCCCGTTCCCCGTGGCGTTAATCGTTCCCGTATTGGTGAGGTCGCCCCCGTTGACGAAAATCACCCCGCCGCTGTTGGCGCCCGAGACGGTGAGCTTTCCCGAGTTGGTTACGCTTCCCCCATTCAGCGTGTAGATCGCCGAGTCCAGTGCGCCGGTGGTCGAAATCGTCCCAGAATTTGTGACTTTGCCGCCGTCTCCGATGACGACCGCCCCCGTGTTGTAGCCCGCGTTTGTGACCTTCCCGGCGTTGATTATCGATCCCCCTCCTCCAACGTATGCGGTAACACTGGACAGTCCCACGGACGTCATGCTGAGGGTTCCGCCGGATTCGTTGTTGAGGGAACCGGAGGCCACGAAAACCGCCGTCGCGCCTCCGCTGATCGAGCCCGCATTCGTAACCACGCCGCTGCCTTCGATATCGACTCCCCCATAGCCGCTGATCGACCCTCCGCTCTGGTTGGTGACCGAGCCGCCGTTTGGGAGCAGGACGCCCCTGCCGTTGGCGGTTCCACTGATCGCGCCCCAGTTGGTCACGGTGCTGCCCGATGAGGTTAGATCGATTCCCACCCCCCGTCCTTGGATGCTGCCGTAGTTGGCGACGGACCAGATCTTGCTGGAACTGCCATAGACCCCGGCGAACGACGATGAATTGATCTTGGTCGCGGCGCCGAAGGTGATCGGGTTGGATGCGCCGAGCACATAAATCGAGGTCTGAACTGGGCCTAGGACGCCCGAGCCGGCGAACGCCTCGCGTGGCAGAACAACTCCGAGTGCAAGCCCGAGCGAAAACACCGTCAGAGCTGTGCTGGACACACTATTCAGGAGAGGCGCCGCGCCTCTGCGGCGCAGCGCGATCGAATTAGACCTGGAACACATTTCGCTCCCCCTGCTCGCCCTTGCGGATTCGTTGATCTGCGAAACGACGGCTTGCGGTCGCGTTGTCTTTCGACTCTGCAGCAGGATTGGAACGTACATTTTGGTCTTCACCGAGCATTCTCCACTATCGTGGCTATCGCCGCGCTTCCAATTGATGTTGTGTCTCCATTAACTAGCTTCAATTCATCAATAATGTTACCCTCAATCGAAAGATATGATCTGGATTTATATGTACTTAATATTATATATGGCCTCATGGATTGAGATTCCTGTCAAGTGCAGGCTCGAGACAATGGAGGCGGGGGCGCGTCGCTAAGTCAATATAACAGATTAGGGACTGCCTTTTTTATCTTTGCCCACCGCGAGCTAAAGCTATGGACCCGTGATACAACTATTAAGTTGCTTCCCGTTTTTTGAATGTGGCAACAACCAGCGAGTAATTTCAATACCGTAGGCATATTGTGACGGCACAATCTTATGCCGGCCTGATCTAAGACCAGAGCCAGAAGGTGACGGCTGCAGCGATGCGATTGCCGAGATAGCGTGCGCGCAGCGGTCCAAGCGGGTGTGGATGCGCCGCCGATCTATGCGGCGACCGAACATGCCTTGATCCACGCAGCCTGGCGAAAGCGGTCTCCGACGCGCTTGCTGCTCAGTGGCTGATGACCGCTCTTAGGAACTCGAGCTAACGATGAGAGCAGATCGCCAGAATCACCGCTATTCAGCAGTTTGGATTTGCCAATCCTCTGCTAGTCGATGTCGATGGCGTCCTTTGAGCTTCTATACCCCGGATCCACCCCCGCCAGGCCTGTAGGGAGGCGGCGTCATCAACATGTCCGTCACGGGCTTCGGAAGATCGCCCATTGGGTTTTTGCGAGTTGGCATCCCGTCGACAAACGGGAGCAACTGATGGCGCGCGACTTCGAACACGCGACGCAATTCCGCCACGGGATGCGGGTGCTCGTCCACTCGAAGGCTGAGGTAGGGAAATTCCTCGATCCGGTACACCAGCATCGCCGCCGACTGCCTGCCTCGCTTGTCGCCTCCAGCCGACTGCCCCGCTTCGAGCACGGCCATGAGGCGCTCCGGAAGCGTGAGGCTCGCGGAACCCCTGAAGGCTTGCGCCATCGCTTGAATTGTACGCTCGCCGACCAGCATATTCCCCTGCACCGAGAAGCCGGGACCGGTAATGTGCCCGAACCAGTTCGTGCACTGGCTGCCGCTCCAGGCGGCGCTGCGGCCCGCTGAATCCACGATTCCGAGCTGCCGAACGTCTTTGCCGGGGTCGGCGTCGAGGAGGGTATCGAGCGTCTGCTGGGCAGTGCTCCCCTGCTCTAACAATTTCAATCCGTCGATCCCGAGGTACGGATTGACCCAGGACTGCGTCGAGACCGCTCCGACGCCTGGCTTCACGAACGGACAGATGCCGCCCACGCCGGGCACGGCCGTCGACACAGCGACGCCCAGCATCCCCGTCCTTGCGCAGCGGGCAGAGATCGAGAACGTATTGACTTCCAGCATGGCGCTACTCCTCGGCAACGGATTGGGAGGACGGAACCGACGACCTTCGGCGGGAGGGGTCGGGAACTGCGTCAATCAAGGCGCGGGTGTATTCCTCCCGCGGCGATTGAAAGACCTGCTCGACGTCGCCGAGCTCAATGATTTCTCCACGCCGCATGACAGCAACATCGTCCGCGATGACGCGAATGACGCCGAGATTGTGACTCACAAAAACACAAGCGAGCCCAAGCTCGCGGTTGGTTTTTTGGAGGAGGGCGAGGATTTGCGCCTGCACTGAAACGTCCAGCGCTGATGTCGGTTCATCCGCTACAATCAAGGAGGGCCGCAGAATAATCGCCCGAGCGATCGCGACGCGCTGACGCTGTCCCCCCGAAAGCTGATGCGGGCGGCGTGATGCATAGGTCGAGGAAAGTCCCACGAGCTCGAGAGTTTCAGCGACCGTCTTGATGCGCTGAGCCCGTGTTCCGACGCTGTGCACTTCAAGCGGCGCAGCGAGGATGGCTCCGATCGACTGGCGCGGATTGAACGACGACGCCGGGTCCTGGAAAATTGCTTGCATTCGCCGACGCACGGCCAGCAGGTCGCGTCCAGAGAGAGCCCAGATATCGCGGCCTTCAAACAAGATTTCGCCTGAGGTCGGACGAATGAGGCGCAGCACCATCCGGAGCAACGTCGATTTCCCCGACCCTGATTCGCCAACGATTCCCAACGTGCGGCCATTCTCCAGTCGAAGCGAAACGTCATCAACGGCGGTGAAGGCCTCACGCGAAAATGGACTGACGCCAGTGCGGAAGGTTCGGGACGCGTTGCGGACCTCAAGCAGCGGATTGCTCACGTCGCAATCTCTGGTTCGCCTGCGCGGATGCAGAGCGCCTTGTGGTCCGATTCGATCTCAATCCAAGGCGGCGGGCTACGGCAGGAATCGATGGCGAGAGCGCACCGGTCGACGAAACGGCAGCCTTCGGCCCGTTCCGTCGCAAGCGGGATCTGGCCGGGTATTGGGGCGAGGGCCTCTTTCAAACCATGCAAGGCAGGGGTCGCGCGTAGGAGACCTCGTGTGTAAGGATGACTGGGGCGTTCGAAAATCCGGTCGACCGGGCCCTCTTCCACAATCGCGCCCGCATACATCACGTACACTCGATCGCAAAGGTCAGCCACAACGCCGAGGTCGTGGGTGATGAACAGGATCGATGTTCGGTGCTCGTTCCGAATCTCTCGGATCAGTTGCAGCACCTGCGCTTGCACCGTCACGTCGAGCGCTGTGGTCGGCTCGTCGGCGATCAACAGTTGTGGCTCAAGGCACAAGCCCATGGCGATCATGGCGCGCTGCTGCATGCCGCCGGAAAACTGATGTGGGTAGTCCTCGGCCCGTCTCTGAGGGTCGCGGAAATGGACAGCGGCAAGAAGCTCGACCGCTTTCCGTTTTGCAACCTTCCAAGGCGTCGCACGATGCAGCGCCATTGGCTCCCCGACCTGAACGCCGATGCGCAAGGTCGGATTGAGGGAGCGCAGAGCGTCCTGGGGAATGTAGGCCATCCGATCGCCGCGAATGGCTCGGCGCTCCCGCTCTGTCTTGTCAAGAAGGGACTCGCCCCCGAGCAGGATGCATCCGGACTCGATGCGCGCGCCTCGAGGCAACATACCGAGCGCCGCCAACGCGGTCAGCGTCTTTCCGCTGCCGGATTCGCCGATCACGCCCACGATCTCGCCGGGACCGATCGAAAGACTTACATTGTCGACGACGCGAGCCTCGTCGCGCGGCGTCGAGAAGGCGATCGACAAATTGCGGATCTCGAAGGTTTGGCCAGCGCGGGCGCGGGGCGGAAGCGCCATGTCAGTCCCTTAGATGCGGATCAAGGAGATCGCGCAATCCGTCGCCTAGGAGATTGAAGCCGAGAACGCACAGGAAAAGGGCCGATCCTGGAACTATGCTGAGCCAGGGCGCCTGCGCCATGAACCCGCGTCCGGTATTGAGCATGTTGCCCCAGGACGGTTCGGGCGGCTGAGCGCCGAGACCGAGGAAGCTCAGCGCGGATTCGAGCAGCACCGCGTAGGCGAAAGCGACTGCCGCCTCTACAAGCAGCGGCGTCACGACATTTGGAAGCAACTCGCGCATGATGATGCGTGAATGGCTCATACCGATGCTGCGAGCCGCCTCTATATATTGCTGCTGAAGCGCGGAGAGCGTTGATGCGCGCGCGAGCCGGGCGAAGCCCGGGATGAAGATAATGCCGATCGCGAGCATCGCATTGACCACGTTTGTGCCGAGGGAGGCCATCAGAACCACGGCGAGAAGAATCGCTGGGAACGAAAACAGCAGCTCCATGAGGCGCATGAGCAGCACGTCGACCACGCCGCCGCAATAAGCCGCGAGCATTCCGATGATTGCGCCCCCCGTGAGCCCGACTCCGACCGCAACGAGCGCGACCTTAACCGAAATCTGCGCTGCAAAGATTGTGCGGGAGAGCACGTCTCGACCCACCTCATCGGTCCCAAGCCAATGAGTTATCGACGGGCCATCCAACATGACCGCGACGTCGAGATCGTATGGCGAATGCGGCGCGATCCATGGCGCGAACACCGCAGAGAGGATCACTGCGGAGACAATGACGACGCCCAGCGTGAGAAGACCGTGTCGCCTTGCACTATAGCCCGCAAATGCGCTCACCTGCCGGCTTCTCTCGGGCGCAATTGACGTGGGTCGAGCAAAGCAGCGAATGTATCGACGACCATGTTCGCGAAGAGCACGATGATTGTCACGACGAGCGCCGAACCGAGAAGGACGGGATAGTCCCGGTTGATGATGCCGACAAGCACAAGCGAGCCGATGCCGGGAAGCCGGAATATGTCTTCGATGACGACGACGCCGCCGAACAGGAAGCCAAACTCCACGGCGCCGACAGTGAGATATGGAATCAGCGCATTGCGCAGAGCATGGCGCATTATGACGATCCATTCCGGGGCGCCCTTGGCATGGGCCGTCCGCACATAGTCCGAGCTCAGCACCTCTATCATCGTTGTGCGCATGATACGCAGAAGCAACGCCGACGATACGAGACCCAGCGAGACCGCCGGCAGAATCATCTGGGTCAGGTTTTGCCTCGGACTATCAAAAAACGGCGTGTAGCCTCCTGCCGGAAGGAGCTTCAGGCGGAGGGAAAACATGAGCACGAGCAAGGTAGCGAGCCAGAAGCTCGGGATGGCGCCGAGGATCGTCGCAAGCGTGGAAATCGCAACGTCCGTCATCCGGCGATGACGCAAAGCCGCCACGGCCCCAAGCGGAAGGGCGATTGCATTGGCGAGCAGGAACGCAAGGATCGCGAGTTCGAGCGTGGTGGGCAGACGTTTTAGAATCTCAGGCGCAACCGCAACGCGATTTTGAAAAGACGTCCCGAGATCACCGCGCAAAGCCTTTCCGAGCCACTCCGTGTATTGAACGGCGAGCGGGCGGTCGAGGCCGTTCGACGCTTCAAAGCGCATGATCGCCTGCGGCGTCGCATCGACGCCGAGAGCCGAACGCGCCGCGGAACCAGGCACAACGTTGATGGCGATGAACAAGATCACGGACGCTGCGAACAGTGTCGGCACGAACAAGGCCAGCCTTGTCAAAATGAGGCGCGCCATCCGCGTCGGCTTTCACAAACGAACGGGCGCATTCACCCGGTGGGAAGTCCGCGAGTGCGCGCTCACCCCTCTGGCGACGCCAGGCACACTCAGTTCAGGTTTCGAACCAGGAATCCTTCAACGTCTTCAGGAAGCCTGTGCGTAAAGGCGTGAACCCTTGTAGGTTGCTCGCGTACGCGATCAGGAGCCAGGCATTCACGAGCGGGACGATATCCATCTCCTGAAGCGAGAGATCCTGCATCGTTTTATAAGCGACCTTGCGCGCATCCTGAGTCGCGGCGCTCTTCGCCTCTTCAAGGATGGCGTCCATCTCCTTGCTGCAGCTCTTCTGCACGTTGATGGCCATGCCGCACTTATAGTTGTTTGTGACAAAGTCGTCCGGATCGGCGAGCGGGCTCACCCAGTACATCGTCGTGATATCGAACTTGCTTGGGCCCCAAACCTCGTCCCAGTAGCGCGGGATTTCCATCGTCTTGATTTCAGCTTTGATTCCGACTGCGGCAAGGTTGGCCTGAATGATCGGCGCCATCGCGACCATGGCTGGAAAAGACGAGGCGATCGTCATGCTTGTTTCGAAGCCGTTCGGGACGCCGGCCTCCGCCAGAAGGGCCTTCGCCTTCGCCGCCTCCGCGCGTTCGCCGAAGAACTTGGCGTCCGAATGGGCCCAGTTCCACTCGGGAATGACACCGCCGAGAATAGGTGTGGCTTGGCCGAAGAAGCCCCCTGCGACGAGCGCCTTGCGATCGAGAGCGAGGCCAATCGCCTGTCGAACTTTCGGATTGTCGAGCGGCTTCGCGGTGCTGTTTGGCAGAAGCCAGTAGTAGCGGGATCCCTCGAGTGTCTGCGTCTTAAGATTGGGAGCGGTGGTCACAGACGCCCAATCTTTCGGTGGAATCTCGTTCGAGAAATTCACCTCGCCCGATGTGACGGCGCTGGTCAGAGCCGTCACATCAGGAATGATCCGATATTCCATCGCGTCGAAGTAAGGTTTGCCCTCTTGGAAGTAATGCGGGTTCCGTTCGAACTTGATCGCCGATCTGGGCTCGTAGCTAACGAATTTGAACGGGCCGGACCCAACGGGAGCAGCGTTCAGATCATGCCCGGACTCGACGAGTTTCTTCGGCACGATCGAACTGCCGGGGAAAGCCATGTAGACCAGGAAGGGCCCTGTCCGACGGGATAGCTTGAAGGTTACAGTGTGTTTGTCGACCACGTCGACGGATGCGATCGTCTCAACCTGAGAACCGTAGGAATAGCCGGAATCTTTGGCTCGAAGCCGGTCAAACGAAAACTTCACGTCCTCCGCCGTCAGTTCATCCCCGTTGTGAAAGGTCACATCGGGCCGAAGTTTGAAGGTGTATTGGAGTCCGTCGTCGCTGACTTGATAGCTCTCGGCTAGCTCTGGGTAGGGCTTGGCGTCGGGGTCCAGCGCCATGAGCGTGGAATAGACCTGCTCGATGACAACGTGGGACATGCCGCTCGGACCTCGCACCGGATCGAACCCGGCCGGATCCGCGGAGAACGCGGCTTTAAGCACGCCTCCACGCTTGGGCTCCGCAAAAGCGGGGGACAAAGCGCCCTCGACAATCTGGAGGCCAGATAGCGCGAGAGCGCCGAGAGCTATGCCACCGGCCAGGACTTGGCGACGGTCGAGGCGTGGCGCGGTCGTGGCTTTATGGGAAGCCGGTGGGCTGATCGAATTGTCGCGCATACGACCTCCTGTCGCCCGCTCGAGCGAGGCCGTCCCGCGCAGCCATCGAAATCGTCGGGTCAAGTCGTCTGAGTATTCTTCGCTCCAATTCGTCGTGTCAATGAACGGCCTTCGCAAACAATAGGATTACACCGACGAACGCCGCGCCACCCTTGCCCCGAGGTCGCGCGCCTGGAAGCACGATGCATTCCTTCTCAATGGGGCGTCTCTCGGGTGTGCACTCAGGCGGAACAGCGCGGGTTGAGTTCTGAGCGGTTGCCTAGGACTTGGGCATGCTCGACGCGGGGGCGCCTTTGGGATAAGTTCAGCCCAAAGCTGAAGCGTTCAGCGATTGGGAGGTCAAACGGGTCGGTAGCTCGTAAACCCCGCTTTCACCGCCTTAGCGGTCGCCGTGCGGGTGGCCGGTTTGAACGAACGGCGGTCTGGCACGGGTGTTGCTTGGATTGATTGGTTCGGAATCGCCTCCAGGCGGTTCGACGTAAGACGTATCAGGCGCGGGGCAAAGCAGCCCGAGAGCGAGCCTGGCGGATAAACCTCAAAGGCCACGGCAACGGCGCCGACAACAGCTTGACTGGTGGCGCCGACACGCTTGGGAGCTTGAGCTGCCTGTGGCTAGATTGCGCATACCTGTTGGCATACTCATTTCGTCGGACGGACCTTACAGCGTCGTCTCAAAAAGCATGCTTTGCGGGGCGCTGCTGGGCATCGCCGAAGCGCAGTCGGAGCATCAGGATCTTGAGATTGACCCGATCATCTTCAATCCCGCAGGAGACAATGCGCGCTATTCCGCGATGGCCTCCGAGATGCTGGCGAGCGGGATCAAGCACGTCGTTGGGTGCTACACCTCGTCCAGCCGCAAAGAGATCATTCCGCTGTTCGAGAAGGCGGACGCGCTTCTTTGGTATCCTTCCCACTATGAGGGGTTCGAAAGCTCGGGCAACGTCGTCTACACGGGCGCGGTCGCCAATCAGCATCTCCTTCCGCTCGTCGAATATCTGCTGAGCTACGTTGGCCCGAAGGCCTTTTGCGTCGGCTCCAACTATATCTGGGCGTGGGAGAACAACCGGATCCTGCGCGAGGCCATTGGCCCCAATGGCGGCACGGTCGTGGCCGAGCGGTATTTTCCCGTGGGCTGCACAGAGTTCGGCCAGGCGATCGACGCGATCCTCGCCGCGCGGCCATCTTTCGTCTTCAACACCCTGATCGGCGAGTCCTCCTATCAGTTCCTTCGCGATCTGCGCACCGCCTGCCGGAGCCGAGGCATCGACCAGGCGCGCGAAATTCCAGTCGCAAGCTGCACCCTGTCGGAGCCGGAGCTCGCGGCGATCGGACCCGCGGCGGTCGACGGCCACATCACGTCGAGCGTCTATTTTTCCTCGCTCGACACGCCGGAGAACGACCGGTTCGTCAAAGCCTATCAGGCCCGGTTTCCTGATGGTCCTGTCGTATCAGCCGACGCGGAGGCGACCTATCTCGCGGTGCGCCTTCTTGCGCTTGCGGTGAGCGAAGCGGGCACCGACGAAGCGTGCGCCGTGAAGCGAGCGGTGGCGCTGCGCTCAATCATGGCGCCACAGGGCGAAGTCCGGATCGATGCCGAAACGATGCACGCCTACCTCACGCCGCGGATCGCGTGCTCGACGATGGACGGCGGCTTCACCGTATTGCGCGAAGCCACGGGCCCCGTGCCCGCCGATCCTTACCTGATCCGCAATTCGTCACGCTTCGGCGCCGTGGCCATCCGGCCTGTCTTGCGAGTCGCCTCATGACGACGCATCGCCTGATCCAGAACTTTCGTCGTAGCCAGGGCCTGCTCTGGGCCAGTCCCGAGCTCAACGCCGACGTGCTCGAGCGCACACTCCTGAAGCTGGGCGTATCTCTGCGGCGGGTCGACAGCGTCAGCGCTTCGGACCTCGATCCCGACCGCGACATCGTGTTTGTCGACGCCGATCAGCCAATCAATCCTGCGCCTCTTTTGCAGCCCGGCGCGAACTTCTCCGTAGCGCCGGTCATTGGAATTGTCGGCGTCGAGGCGCCAAGTCGGCTGAAGCTGCTGGCCGAAGCGGGCGCAACCGCCATCCTCCGCAAACCCATCCAGGCGGCGACGGTCTATTCCGCCCTTTTTCTCGGCGTGAACAACCATAGGCGACTGAAATCCGCCGAAACACGCCTCGCCATTGGCGACCGCAAGCGTCGCGGCCGGCGCTTTCTGATCAAGGCGGTCGTCACGCTCGTGCAGGCGAGAGGCCTGAGCGACGATGACGCCTATGCCGAGCTTCGCCGCGAAAGCATGCGACGCCGCCTCGATCTCGAGGAATTCTGCGAATCCTTGTTCCAGCCGGACAGCAATTTTCCATCCGCGTGGTCAGCCGAGGCCGCGCTCTTGAGTTCACATGACCGAGGAGGGTCTGAACATGCGGAAACTACTGTTGTTGAGCGCAGCGATGACGGCGTTAGCGCTGTCGATGGCGGCGAAAGCCGCCGAGCCGATCAAGCTCGGAGTGCTTGAGGATCAGTCGGGCGACTTCGCCCTTGCAACGATCGGCAAGGTCCACGGAATCCAGCTCGCTGCCGACGAAATCAACAAGGCTGGCGGCATAGCGGGACGTCCGCTCGAACTTGTGGTCTACGACACGCAATCCGACAACACGCGCTTTCAGGAGTTCATGCGCCGAGTGCTGCAGAAGGATAAGGCGGACGTGGTGTTTGCCGGTTTCTCGAGCGCCTCGCGTGAGGCCTACCGGCCGATCGTTGACCAGCTCAATGGCTTTGTCTTTTACAACAACCAGTACGAAGGCGGCGTCTGCGACGCGCACATGATCGTGACCGGCGCAGTGCCCGAGCAGCAGTTTTCGACGCTGATCCCGTGGATGATGGAGAAGTTCGGCAAGAAAGTTTATACGATCGCCGCCGATTACAATTTCGGCCAGATCTCGGCCGAATGGGTGCGCAATATTGTCAAGGAGAACGGCGGAGAAATGGTCGGCGAGGAATTCATACCCCTCGGCGTGTCGCAGTTTGCCTCGACCATCCAGAACATTCAAAAGGCCAAGCCCGACGTTCTGATCACGTTGCTCGTCGGCACGGCGCAGTCGTCCTACTACGAGCAGGCCGCGGCGGCGAATCTGCACATTCCAATGGGCAGTTCCGTCAATGTCGGACAGGCCTACGAGCACAAGCGCTTCAAGCCGCCGAGCCTCGCCAATATGTATGTGACGACCAACTGGATCGAGGAAGTCGACGATCAGAAGAGCAAGGACTTCGTCGCCAAATGGCACAAGATGTTCCCGAACGAGCCTTACATCAACCAGGAGGCAGAGAACTCGTATCTGGCCGTCTACCTCTACAAGGAGATGGTGGAGCGCGCCAACGGATCGACCAAGCGTGACGATTTGCGCAAGATCGTGGATATGGGCGACGTCTGCGTCGACGCGCCCGAGGGCAAGGTCTGCATCGACCCGAAGAGTCAGCATATGTCGCACACAATCTTCCTGGCCAAAGTTAACGACGACCATTCGATCTCGTTTCCGAAGGTCTGGCAGGACATCAAGCCTTATTGGCTCGGCGAAGCGGGCTGCGACCTGACCAAGAAGAATCCCAACGCCCAGTACACGCCGAGCAACCCGCCGCCCAAGGGCTGAGCGCTCGCGGCGAGGCAGGATCAGTTCCGGCGCCTTATGCAAACTCCGGCGGGACGAAAGTCCCGTCGGTATCCGATTCTTCGCGCCCTGCAGGTCGCTCCATGTTCGACGCCGTCGTCGGCTTCCTCTATCAGTTTGGAGACGCAAGCGCCTTTCTGGTGCTGTGCGCGAGCGGGCTTGCCATCATCTTCGGCATGATGGGCGTCATCAATCTCGCCCATGGCGAGTTCATCATGGCCGGCGCCTATATGACCGTGACTGTCGCCAAGCTTGGCGCGCCGTTGCCGCTGGCGATCGTCTGCGGCGCGATGTTCGCGGGGTTCGCCGGCATCCTGCTCGAGCGCTTCGTCATCCGTCACCTGTACGGGCGCCCGCTCGACACGATCGTCGCCACCTGGGGCATCAGCCTGATCGCTTCGCAGGGGACTTTGATCATGCTCGGCCCGAGCTTGGCCGACATTTCGACGCCGCTCGGCAGCGTACAGATCGGATCTCTATCGTACTCGGTTTATCGCTTTGTCCTCATGGCGACGGCCGCGGCGATCCTGGCCGGACTCTACCTGCTCTTCAACTTCACGCGCTTTGGCGTGCTCGCCCGGGCGACGATTCAGGTTCCCCACATGGCCGAGGCGCTGGGCGTCAACACGCGGTTCATCTACAGTCTGACGTTCGGCATCGGCGCCGCGCTGGCCGGCGCAACCGGCGGGCTCTATGCGCCAACCATGACGCTTGTACCGACCATGGGAGCCCAATTCATCACCGAAGCCTTCGTCACCGTCGTGACGGGGGGAGGAGATGTTTTCGTAGGCACCGCGCCCGCCGGCGTGATCCTGGGCTTCATCAGGGCGGCAATGACGACTTGGGAAGGCCAGCTGGCGGGCCAGATCGGCCTCCTCATCGCCGTCATCATCGTCATCCGGGTGCTGCCGCGGGGCATCTCCGGCCTGATCCTGCGTGAGCGGACCTGAGGCCGGGATGATGCGACGATCACTCTTTCTCCGGCTGGCGTCGCGGCTCGAAGGCCCACAGACGCTTGGTCGCGGATGGCGGTTCTGGATCGGGGCGGCAGTCGTCCTCGCGATCGCGATCGGCTATCCGCTCGTGACCGATTCCTACACCGTCGGCAACACAGTCTATTTCTTCAATTGGGTTTTCATGGCGCTGGGGCTTTGCCTGATCTGGGGCTATTGCGGCGCGCTGAGCTTCGGGCAGACCGCTTTTTTCGGCATTGCCGGATACGCCTATGGCGTGATGACGCTCAACTGGGGCGCCGACTATGGGCTCACGCTTTGGGCTACTCTCGCCGCGGTCGCGTTGTCGGCGATCGTCGCCGCAGTGTTGGGCTATTTCCTGTTCTTCGGCCGCATCAGCGGCGTCTTCCTCGGCATCGTGACGCTGGCGGTGACGCTGGTTCTCGAACGCTTCATGGCGCAGACCGCCGGTCCCGAATGGCATATCGGCGCCGCCCGGCTCAACGGCTTCAACGGCATGAACAGCATGCCGAATCTGACGATCCCCTGGCCCGGCGAGGACGGCCCGCTCGTTCTCGCGCCCGACCTGCCGCTCTACTATTTTGTGCTCGCGCTGCTGGTGGTCGTCTATCTCGCGCTGCGTATCCTGGTGAATTCGTCGTTCGGCAACGTGCTGGTCGCGATCCGCGAAAATCCCGAGCGCGCAACGATGCTCGGCTATGACGTGCGCAAGTATCAGCTCGCGGCTTTTGTCATCGGCAGTTCGCTCGCTGGCTTGAGCGGGGTTCTCTACACGACCTGGGGCCAATACATCACGCCATCGAGCATGGGCATCACGGCGGCTGCGCTGCCGATTGTCTGGGTCGCAGTCGGGGGGCGCAGCGACCTGACGGCGACGCTGCTCGGCACGATCCTTCTGATTGGCGGCTTTCAGGCGCTCACCATCTATGGAAGCCAGTACGCACTCGTCGTGATGGGGCTCTTACTCGTGGTCACCGTGTTGCTTGCGCCGGAAGGCCTCATTCTGGCGCTCGCATATCTGCCGCAGCGGCTGTTTCGGCGCGGCGCTCGGGATACAGCGTGATGGCGCTTCTCGAGACCCGCAAGCTCAACAAGCGCTTCGGTGGCCTTCAGGTCACCGCAGACGTGGACTTTGTGCTCGAGCCTGGCGAGCTTCACTGCCTGATCGGTCCGAACGGCGCAGGCAAGAGCACGCTCTTCCGCCTGATCCTCGGCGAGTATCGGCCGACGAGCGGGCATGTCTTCTACGATGGCAGCGACATCACGCAGCTTGAGTCGCACGACCGAATCCGGCGGGGTATCAGCGTCAAATTCCAGGTTCCCGGCATCTTCAAAGCCCTGAGCGTGAGGCAGAATCTCGAGATCGCGCTCCAGCACCACCTCGAAGGCTTGGGCCTAAGCGAGGAGATCGAGCGGCAACTCGATTTTCTCAATCTCACGGTCGATGCAGGCCAACCCGCCGGCAACTTGAGTCATGGACAGAAGCAATGGCTTGAAATCGGCATGGCGACGAGCCTCAGGCCCAAGCTCTTGCTGCTGGACGAGCCGACCGCCGGCATGTCTCCGGAAGAGACCCATGCGACCGGCGAAATGGTGCGCGCCCTGCAAGCAGAAGGCATGACGGTGCTAGCGGTCGAGCACGATATGAACTTCGTGCGGCAGATCGCCACCCGCGTCACCGTGCTGCATTTTGGCAGGATCTTTGCACAGGGGTCGATCGACGAGATCATGGCCGACGACCGCGTAGCGGAGATCTACCTCGGGCACGGCCACGGAGCGCCTCACCATGCCTGATCCGGCGGCGCTTCTCACCGTCGAAGGTTTGCGCAGCGGCTATGGCGGCAAGCCTGTGCTGCAGGGCGTCGATCTTTCGGTGCGAGACCGCGAGGTGACGGCCGTCATCGGCCGCAATGGCGTGGGCAAATCGACGCTGATGAAGGCGGTGATCGGCCTTCTCCCGACGACCGAAGGAACCATCCGGTTCAACGGCGCCGACATCGGGGCCGAAACGCCGCATGTGCGCGCAAGGCGCGGCATCGGCTACGTTCCGCAAGGGCGCGACGTCTTCCCGCGCATGAGCGTTGAAGAGAATCTTCGAGTCGGCTTGAGCATCAGCGGGGCCCGCACGGCGGACTTCGATCCGGTCTACGCCTATTTCCCCATTCTCAAAGAACGACGCCGGCAGCCGGCCGGCACGCTCTCAGGCGGGCAGCAACAGCAGCTCGCAATCGGCAGGGTCCTCGTCGGTCAGCCGACCCTGCTCCTGCTCGACGAGCCTTCCGAGGGCATTCAGCCGTCCATCGTCCAGGACATCGCGCGCATCGTTGTCGAACTCAACCGCAAGACCGGCCTGACCGTCGTCCTTGTCGAACAGAACATCGATATGATCCGCGCCATGGCGCAGCGCTGTTACGTCATGGACAAGGGACGGGTCGTCGCCGAGCTGACGCCAGCCATGCTCGACGACAGCGAAGTCGTCCGCCGCTATCTCGCCGTCTGAAACCTAAAAGGAGCTTGCAAGTGTCCTGGTTCGAACAATCCATCATGACCCGCAACGCCGTGGCGAAGGGCAAGCCCGGCGCCAAGCATTCCATCACCGAGGAAGTGCAAGGCAAATACCACTACACCTACGGACCGTTCGCCAAGCCCGCGCTCACCGTCGATCCCGGCGCAGTCGTCGTCCTGCGAGACGCATGACGCATTCGAGGGCGCGATCAAGTTCGCGACCGACAAGCCGAGCGAGAAGCTCAACTTCCCGTTCCTCAATCCGCAGAACGGCCCGATCTTCGTCAACGGCGCCGAAAAGGGCGACTGCCTTGCGGTCTACATCAAGTCGATCGTTCCGCGCGGGCCGCAGCCGGTCGGCACGACCGCGCTGATCCCGGAGTTTGGCGGCCTCGTGGGCACAGGCGCGACCGCGCTCCTCAACAAGCCGCTGGCCGAATACGTGAAGAAGATCGAGGTCACGGTCGAGGGCGGCGTCAAATGGAGCGACAAGATCACGCTGCCTTATGAGCCTTTCATCGGCACGATCGGAACGGCGCCGGAGATCGAGGCGATCTCGTCGCTCGTTCCGGATTATTATGGCGGCAACATGGACTTGCCGGACGTCGCGCCGGACAGCGTGATCTACCTGCCCGTCAATGCGCCGGGCGCCCTGCTCTATCTCGGCGACTGCCACGCCATTCAGGGCGACGGCGAATTGTGCGGCGTGGCGCTCGAGCATCCGACCGTCACCACCGTGCAGATCGATCTCATCAAGGGGTGGACGATCGCCTGGCCGCGTCTCGAAACGTCCGAGTTCTTTATGACGATCGGCTCGGCGCGACCGATGGAGGATGCGTCGCGCATCGCCTATCGCGAGCTCATCCGCTGGATGGAGGCCGAATTCGGCTTCGACGAGACCGACGCCTATCTGCTGCTCACGATGTGCGGCAAGATGCGGCTCGGCAACATGGTCGATCCCAAATACACGCTGGGGGCTTCGATCGCGAAGTCGATCGTGGCGGCGCACCGGTCATGAACGCCGCCGCGAAAGAACCAGCGAGCGCGATCGACGTCGTCGAAATGACGGTCGAGGGCGCTCAGGCGGGCTTCGCCAGCGGCGCGTTCACGAGCGAAAGCCTGACGCAGGCCTTTCTCGATCGCATCGCGGTGTACAATCCGCATCCTACAACGCGATCGTCTTCATGAATCCCAGCGCGCTCGACGATGCGAGGTCGAGCGACGCCCGGCGCGCGTCGGGCAAGAGCCTCGGGCCCCTCGACGGCGTGCCGGTTGTGGTCAAGGACGCCATGGACATGGCCGGATTCGCGACGACGGGTGGATGGCGGCTTCTGCACAGCAAGACGGGCGGCGTCGATCTGCACCCTGCGACCGACGCTCCGGTCGTCGCTCGGATGCGGGCAGCCGGCGCGGTGATCCTCGGCAAGACCAATATCCCAGTTTTGAGCGCGACCGGCAGCCACGCCAACGACAGCTGGGCGGGCCCCACCTATAACGCAGCCGGCCGCGAGTTCTTGCCGGGAGGATCGAGCGCCGGAACGGCGACAGCGGTCGGGGCCAGTCTCGCGGTTTTGGGCTTGGCCGAGGAGACAGGCGGGTCTATCCAGAATCCGGCTTCTGCACAGGGTCTGGTCGGCATCAAGCCGACCTTCGCGCTCGTGCCGAACGTCGGCGTGCTGCCGCTTTCGAGCCTGCGCGACGTGGTCGGCCCGATTGCCCGGTGCGTGCGCGATGCGGCGCTGGCGCTCGACGCGCTCGCGGGCTTCACCATGGCTGATCCCAAGACGGTCGCCGGGATTGGCCGGAAGCCTCCGGGCGGCTACGCGGCCAATCTCAAGCCCGACGGGCTTCGGGGCAAGCGCATCGGCACGTACGGACAGGGATGGCGCAACCTTCCGCTCTCGGAGGAAGCAACAGCGCTCTATCGCCGCGCGCTTGCCGAGATCGAAGCGCAAGGCGCCGTTCTTGTCGAGGATCCATTCGCCGGCTCTGGCTTCGCCGACTTACGGACGCCGACCGTGCCAGGCGAGGAATATGACGCGCGCGGTCTCGAGTCGCTGCCTTATGACCTCGGCAAATACCTTGAGCGGCTCGGCGCCGATGCCGCGATCAAGACCTTCGCCGAGTTCGCTATCGCGACAAAGGCCGAGGATCCCTTCGCGCCAACGGGCGTCCTTTCCTACATGCCGCGCCATGCGGCATTCAACGCCTGCCTCGCGGACCCGACCAAGCCGCCTGACATGTCGGCCTTCATCGCGCTCAGAGAAAAACACCTTGCGATCTTCAACGAGGTCTTTGCGCGCCATCGGTTGGACGCGGCGATCTTCCCGCAGATGCGCGAGCAGCTTGCCGCGCGGGAGGCCAAGGACATCATCCACGAGACGACGGTCAGCGAGATCAACATCGCGGGCCTGCCGGGCGTCACGGTGCCCGCTGGCTCCTACGCCTCGGGCTCGCCGTTCAATCTGATCGCGATCGGCCCGCAATGGAGCGAAGCCGAGCTGCTCGGCATCACATTTGCTTACGAACAAGCCACTCGCCACCGAAAAGCGCCCACGCTCAGCCAATCATGATTTAAACCCGGGAGACGTCCGCCATGACCGCCAGATTCCTTGCCGCCAGCGCCGTAAGCTTGCTCTTCGCCACGACCGCCCAGGCCGCCGATTCAGGGCCGATCGTCATCGGCGTGCCGGTAGGGCTGTCCGGCGCCAACAGCGTTGTCGCGCCCTCGGTCGTGCAGGAGGCGCAACTCGCCGTTGACGAGATCAACGCCGCTGGCGGCGTGCTCGGCCGCAAGCTGCAGCTTGAAGTGGCTGACGACGCTTCGGGCGCGGCCGGCGCTCAGAAGGCGTTCGACTCGCTCATCTATCAGAAGAAGGTCGACGCGCTGATCTCGATGGAGACGAGCGCGGCGCGCAACGCCGGCCTGCCCGCCGTCGGCAAGGGACGCGTCCCCTACATCTACACGTCTTTCTACGAAGGGCATTCCTGCAACAAATACATGTATGTCGACGCATGGGTGCCCGAGCAGCAGGTGCCCCCGATCGTCGACAATTTCGCCAAGGATAAGGGCGCCAAGACCTACTTCCTCATTGGCAGCGACTACGCCTTCGGCCGCGGCATGCTTGGTTTCACCCGCAAGTACGTCGAGAAGACCGGCGGAAAGATCGTCGGCGAGGAATACCTCCCCATGGATGGCGCGGACTGGACGCCGATCCTGTCCAAGCTCAAGGACGCCAAGCCGGACGCGATCATCACCTCGACCGCGGGCGGCGCGCCTAATGTGACGCTGACCAAACAGATGCGCGCGGCAGGCATCGACCTTCCTTACGCCAACCTCGCCGTCGACGAAGGCACGGCCAAAAGCATGGGCGCGGACGCGACCGGCATCTATCTGTCGGCGTCCTACGTGACCGGTATCGACTCGCCCGAGAACAAGAAGTTCCTTGACGCCGCGAACAAGAAGTTCGGCGCCGACCTCAAGACGCCGAACGATCTTTCGGTGCCTGAATACGAAGCGGTCTATCTCTACAAGCTCGCGGTAGAGAAGGCCGGTTCGACCGATCCAGCCAAGGTGATCGAGGCCATGCCAACCGTCTCCTTTACCGGCCCGCGCGGCGCGATCGTCATGGACAAGCAACACCACGCCCCGCTCACCATGTATCTTGGCCAGGTGCAGAGCGATGGCACGGTGAAGGTCGCCGCAACCTTCAAGGATGTCGACCCGGGCGAGCAGTGCCCGAATCTGAAGTAGCCTCGAAGCGGAAGCGGCTCAGGCCGCTTCCTTTTCACGCGCCATGCTGCTTCTCCTCGACATCCTGACCACGGCCGCGATTCTGTTCGTGGTGTCAGTCGGCCTGTTGGCCATATTCGGCGTGCTCAAGATCATCAATTTCGCACATGGCGCGTGGCTGACGATCGGGGCCTATTGCGCCGTTGTCGCCGTAAAGCTGGGGCTCAATCCGTGGGCGGGTCTGCCGATCGCCTTCGTCGCGGGAGCTCTCCTGGGCGGCGTCGCCGAGCTCTTCATCATCCGCCCTCTCTACCGTCGTCCGCTCGACGCCATTCTTGCGACCTGGGGACTGGGAATCGTGATCGGCCAGCTCATCACGCTGGCGTTTGGCCGCGACGTTCAGCTGATCCCGAACCTCATGTCCGGCACGGTGCGGGTGTTTTCCGTCGACTATTCGGTCTACCGCCTGTTCATGCTGTTCGCCGCGCTTGCGATCGGCGCTCTGTTTGCGCTTACGGTCGAGGGCACGCGCCTCGGCCTCTCCGCCCGCGCGGTGATCATGAACGAGACGCTCGCACGCTCGCTCGGGATCGACACCGACCGAGTCCGGCTTGTAACCTTCATGATCGGCGCCGGTCTTGCCGCGCTCGCTGGCGTATTGCTGACGCCGCTGACGAGCGTCGATCCAAACATGGGCGTCGCCTGGCTGATCGGCGCGTTCATGTTGGTGATGGTCGCCGATACTTCGTATCTCGCTTTGGCGACAGCTTGTCTCGTCTTCGGCGCGGCGCAAGTGCTCGTCAGCACCTTTGTCAGTCCCGTTCTGGGCGGCATCTCGGTTGCGGTGTTGGCTGCGCTTGTGCTCAGGATCAGTCCGCGGGGCTTCTCGCGTGCCTGAGGACGCCGCCCTCCTCAACCACCGTCGCGGGTGGACGATGGCGCCCGAGTGGCGGGCGACGGCCGCGGCGGCCGTCGGGGCGGCGCTGGTCGTTTGGATCGCTCCGCTCCTGCTCGGCGCCTTTGCGGCCAATGTTCTCACCCGGTCGATGATCTACGCCACGCTTGCTGTGACGGTCGACCTGTTATGGGGTTTCACCGGCATTCTCACGTTCGGCCAGGCTGCGTTCTTCGGCGCGGGCGCCTACGCGACCGCCATGACGATGACGAGCCTCGGCTCAAGCCCGGCCTGGATGGCGGCGGCGCTCGCGCTCGCAATCGGCATGCCGATGATCCTGGGCCTCGTCGTCGGCTGGCTATCCTTTTATCACGGTTCAACGCCGCTTTACGCTTCGGTGATCTCGCTCGTCTTCCCGATCGTCGTCACGCAGCTCATCTATTCCGGCGGCTTGCTGACCGGATCCAGCAGCGGGCTTGTCGGCTACGACACCCTGCCTCTCGATCTCGACGGGTTCTTCCGGCTAAGCGGCCTCGTCATGGTCGCAATGACCCTGGCGGCTTGGGTCTTCGTCCGCTCCGACGCCGGCAAGCTGCTCGTCGCAGTGCGCGACAACGATGTCCGTTGCGCCTATCTCGGAATCAGCCCGAGGCGGGTCCAGATCACGCTGACGGTGGCGCTGGCCGGTGTAGCTGGGTTCGCTGGCTTTCTTTTCGCCCACGCTTCGGGTGTCGTCGCGCCGGAGAACACCGGCTTTCTGTTCGGCACGCAACTCGTCATCTGGGTGGCCCTCGGAGGCAGGGGGTCGTTGCTTGGGCCAGTGTTCGCGACTGTCGCGATCGACTATCTCAGCGCCAGCCTGTCCGGCGATTTGCCGTTCCTGTGGCAGTTGGTGCTCGGGGCGGCGTTCGTCATCATCATCATCTTTTTACCCGATGGCGTAGCGGGACTCGTCCGCCGAGCCTCGGCTGCGATCTTCGGCTCATCAAATCGAACGCGAAGGCTTCGCGTCGCGGTCGCCGGAGCTCACGCTGCTGCTGAGACGCTAACCGCGCTTCTCAAGGTATCCGAGCTCGCGCGATCGTTTGGCAATCTCTCCGTGCTTGAGAACATCAATCTTGAGATCAAACCCGGCGAGCTTGTGAGCATTGTTGGCCCGAACGGGGCGGGAAAGACAACGCTAATCCGATGTCTCAGCGACGGCTCTGAGCCTTTCAGGGGCGTGGTCGAAATCGCGGGGCAGTCGATCAGGGGTCTGACGCCGGACCGCGTTGTGGCGCTCGGGGTTGGCCGCAAATTCCAGGTCGCGAGCATCTTCGAAAGCCTGACCGTCGCCGAGTGCCTGAGGCTCGCTCGAACGACCGCCGAAACGCCGAGCGGGATCGGCGCGGCGTCGCTTCTCTCGCTGCCAGTTGCGAGCGTCGAGATCCTGCGGCTCACTGGCCTTATTGACATGATCGCTTCCCCCGCTGGTCTTCTTTCGCACGGCATGAAGCAGGCGCTTGAGCTCGCCATGGTCCTTGCGCTTGAACCGAGGCTCATTCTGCTTGACGAGCCGACCGCGGGCCTCACTAAGGCGGAGCGCGCGACCATCGGGACGGTCCTGCGACATCTAACGGCGAAAGCCGGCTACGCGATCATCCTGGTCGAACATGACCTGGACTTCGTGCGCGAAATCTCGTCCCGCATCGTCGTGTTGCATCAGGGCCGACTGGTGCTCGACGGCGCCGTGGACGATGTCGTCAATTCGGAGACCGTGCGAACCATCTACTCCGGTGGCGGTCATGTCTGAGGCTCGCGCCGACGACGTGCTGAGCCTGCGCGAGATATCGAGCGGCTATGGCGCGGTCTCAGTCGTTAAGGCTGTGACACTGTCCGTTCGACCCGGCGAGATCGTCGCCGTGCTCGGCAAGAATGGCATGGGCAAGTCGACTCTGCTCAAGACTATCCTTGGACTCATCCCGCTTCGCGGCGGCGTCATTCACGTTGGGGGCATGGATCAGACTGGTCTGACGCCAGCGCGGATGATTGCCTGGGGACTGAGCTACGTGCCGCAGGAACAAGCTCTTTTCCAGGACCTCACGATCCGCGACAATCTACGCCTTGCCGTGCGCGGCGACGGTGAACTCAGCGCCGCGCTCGATTATGCCTTCGGCTATTTTCCGTTTCTGCGGGAGAGGCTCAAGCAAAAAGCAGGCACGCTGTCGGGCGGCGAACAAAAAATGTTGATCCTCGCCCGCGCCCTCATGCTTCGACCACGCTTGCTGCTCGTCGATGAGATCTCGGAAGGCCTGCAGCCGTCCGTCATCGATCGCATCGTCGGTGTTCTGCGCGACGATCGATCGAAGGACGGAACCGCGGTGCTCGTTGTCGAGCAGAACCTGGAGTTCGCCCTCCGAGTCGCCGACAGATGGGCCGTGCTCAAGATGGGCGAGATCGACGACGAAGGTCCGTGTGGTCTGGAAGCGTACGCGCGCGTCCTCGAACACCTGAGCCTCTAGTGGCGCAGTCATATATTTCACGCCCAAGCACGGAAGCTGGCTCGACATGGCCGAATCCGAACTCGCCGTCCTCTCGACCCAGTGCTTCGCTCGCCGCATCCCGGATTGGCAATTCAAAAACCCCGACGCCCGCGTCAAGCTCGCAAGGCTATACACTCAGTTCCTGTGAACTCGGACGACTAGAACCCCCTTAGGGGCCCCAAAAAGAGATAGCGTTCCTAAGGATAGCTTCTTAGGTTCGTCGGGAGCAAGCAAAGCTCAGGCCCGTAGGGCGCATTGCCGGGGGCGCCCTGGCTAATGAGCTAAAGAGTTTCATAAGGCTCGATCGCTGAGCGACCAACATCAACTAAAATCTAGGCCATGCTTCCCAAGCCTATTTTTGGGAAGCGGCGAGCAGACAAGCGCAAGCTAACTCATTGATATCGATGGTGGGCGCACAAGGGCTCGAACCTTGGACCCGCTGATTAAGAGTCAGCTGCTCTACCAACTGAGCTATGCGCCCATCGCATCCGCCGCGCGGCTTCGCGCGGCAAGGGCCGGCGTGTAGCAAAGGCGCGTCGGCCTGTCCAGCGCAAACGGGCGCTCAAGGCGCGCCCGCGCGCTTCGCGCTCCGCCGGCTCGGACGGCGTCAGTTCTTCGCTTTGTCGACCAGCTTGTTCTTGCCGATCCAGGGCATCATTTCGCGCAATTTCGCTCCGACCTCTTCGATCGGATGGGCGTTAGCGCGGGCGCGCATGGCCTTGAACGATGTCTGGTTGACCCTGTTTTCCAGCATCCAGTCGCGGGTGAATTTGCCGGACTGAATATCTTCGAGCACACGTTTCATTTCGGCCTTGGTCTCGGGCGTGATGAGGCGGGGACCCGTGACGTACTCGCCGTATTCGGCGGTGTTGGAGATCGAGTAGTTCATGTTGGCGATGCCGCCCTCGTAGATGAGGTCGACGATCAGCTTCACCTCGTGCAGGCATTCGAAATAGGCCATTTCCGGCGCATAACCGGCCTCGACCAGCGTCTCGTAGCCGGCGCGGATCAGTTCGACGAGTCCGCCGCACAGAACCGTCTGCTCGCCGAAGAGGTCGGTCTCGCATTCCTCCCGGAACGACGTCTCGATGACGCCGGCGCGTCCCCCGCCGATCGCCGAGGCGTAGGACAAGCCAACATCGTGCGCGTTGCCGCTCGCGTTCTGGTGGATCGCGATGAGGCACGGCACGCCGCCGCCGCGCTTGTATTCGGAGCGCACCGTGTGGCCGGGGCCCTTCGGTGCGACCATCAGCACATCGAGATCGGCGCGCGGCTCGATAAGATTGAAGTGAACGTTGAGCCCATGAGCGAACATCAGCGCCCCGCCCTGCTTCATGTTGGGCGCAAGATGGTCGCGGTAGATCTCGGCCTGCAATTCATCGGGCGTCAGCATCATCACGATGTCTGCCCACTTGGCGGCGGTGGCGACGTCCAGGACTTTGATGCCCTCGGCTTCGGCCTTTTTGGCTGAGGTCGAGCCCGGCCGCAGCGCCACCGCGATCTCCTTCACGCCGCTGTCGCGCATATTGAGAACATGCGCATGGCCCTGGCTGCCATAGCCGACGACCGCCACTTTCCTGGCTTTGATCAGATTGAGATCGGAGTCTCGATCGTAATACACACGCATTGTTTGTTCAGCCTTCACGAAACACGAGCTTTGCGGAGAAACTCGCGGTCAGGCGTCGCCACGCCGGACGAAGGCTTCTAGTGAATGCGCGGGATGCGATCAAGCGCGCTTTGGAGGCCGGAGCGCAGGATTTGGCGTCAAGACCTTGTCATAGCTGATGGCTTAATGGCGTTTGGCGCGTTATGGTTGGGATCCGACCCGCGAAGCGGGGTCTTGTCGGGAGGGGTTGGCAATGGGCTTTCTCAATCGGTTGCGAGCGCTCGCCGCTCTGGCGCTGATCGCCGTTTCGGTTTCCGCCTGCGGCTACAATGTCATTCCGACCAAGCAGGAGGCCGCCAACGCCGCCTGGGCGGAAGTTCAGAACCAATATCAGCGCCGCGCCGACCTCGTTCCCAATCTGGTCGCGACCGTTCAAGGCTTCGCCAAGCAGGAAAAGGACGTCTTCGTCCAGGTCACCGAGGCGCGCGCCAAGGCGACCTCGATCCACCTCGACGCAAACGACCTGACCGACCCGGCAAAGGTTAAAGCGCTGCAGGATGCGCAAAACGCGCTGTCGGGCGCCCTCGGGCGACTGCTCGCGGTCAGCGAAAACTATCCGGAGCTCAAATCGAACGCGAATTTCCTCGCGCTGCAATCCCAGCTCGAAGGGACGGAAAACCGCATTGCTGTCGCCCGCCGCGATTACATCGCGTCGGTGCAGGACTTCAACACGACGCTCAGGACATTCCCAAGCGTGCTCTGGGCGCAGACGGTGTTCCGCTCGATCAAGCCGCTGGTTCCGTTCACCGCCGATTCCGACGCGCAAGCGGCGCCGAAGGTGAAGTTCTAACCCGTTAGAGGGAGAGCTTGCATGCCACGCCTTCGGCCGCGGGCGTCGTTTCTCTGGCCGACGGCGTTCATCATCGCGCTTCTTGCTGCCCTGTGGGCGAGCGCGGCGCTCGCAGCGGCGGACTATCCTCCGCTGACCGGCAGGGTCGTCGATCAGGCGAACATTCTCTCACCCGTCACCAAGGCCGATCTCGAGCGCAAGCTCGCCGATCTTGAACAGAAGTCCCGAATCCAGCTTGTCGTAGCGACCGTGTCCTCGCTCGACGGCAAGGAGATCGAGCCTTACGCCAATGGACTGTTTCGCGCCTGGAAGCTAGGCGAAGCAAAAGAGAACAACGGCGCGCTCCTCCTGATCGCGCCGAAGGAACGACGGGTGCGCATCGAGGTCGGCTATGGCCTCGAGGGCACGCTGACCGATGCCGTCTCCAGCATCATCATTGCGAACGCCATCGCTCCGCGCTTCAAGGCGGGAGATTTCAACGGCGGCGTGACGCGCGGCGTCGACGACATCATCACAACGCTCTCGACCGATTCGACCGAGTGGAAGCCGAAGCCAGCCGATATGAGGGCGGAACATGAGGCTTCGTTGCTCGATACGCTGGCACCGTTTCTCATCTTTCTTTTCATCATGTTCGTGTTGAGCCGGATGAGCCGGAGAAGCGGCGGGGGCAACGTCATTTTCATCCCGATGGGTACCGGCGGATTCGGGGGCGGATTCCGCGGTGGCGGCGGGTTTGGCGGCGGTGGAGGATTCGGCGGTGGCGGTTTTTCTGGCGGGGGCGGGTCTTCCGGAGGCGGCGGCGCCTCGGGCGGCTGGTGATGATCCTCGAGCCCGAAGCGGCGGCGCGCGTCGAGGCTGCTTATGACGCGGCCCAACTCGAGACCCGCGCTCCGCTTGTCTGCGTGCTCGCCGGCGCCTCCACCTCGCTCGACGGAGAGTTTCTGCTCGGCGCCTGCGTTCTGGCTCTTGCGACGCCGCTTCCGCTGCTCGTGTTCACCAACCTATCCGCCCATCGCATCTACGTCGCTCAGCTCCTGGTCGCCATTCTCGCCGCCGTGCTGGTCTCTCTTCCGCCGTTGCGGCGGTGGCTGATCCCGAAGCGCGTGGCGCGCTCGGCTGGCCACCGTGCGGCGCTCGCGCAGTTCGTCCTGCGCGGGATCGACCGCTCACGCTGTGGGGCGCTCATCTATGTGTCGCTGGCCGAGCATTACGTCCGCATTGTTCCAGCCGAGGACGCAGAGCGCCTCGTTCCCCAGGCGCAGTGGCAAGCCGCGGTCAATGAGGCGCTCCGACCGCTCGCCGCCGGGGAGACGGAGGCCGCGCTCACTGGGCTCGCGGCAAGCTGCGGCGAGATTCTTGCGGCGCATTTCCCCCCAGGGCCGCCGGTCGATCCGGCGAAGCAACGATTCCATATTGTTTGAGTGTTATATTGTCTGCGCGAAGATCGGCTGGACCAAATTATCGCCCCGGATTGCCCATCAGAACCTGCGCTGAACGCCGCCGCGGCTTGAGATTCCCGCCGTCATCCACTAGGAGACGCTGAGTCCAGAGAGATCGCGGGGAACGCAATCATGCCATTTGGCTGGTGCTCGATCGGACGGCGCGTCCTCTACGGCTTCGCCGCCGCGCTGGCGCTCGGCGCAGCCTCGGTGCAGGCGACCCCTTACCTCGTTGTCGACGCGGACAGCGATCAGGTGTTGATGGAGAACGAGGCGACCGCGCCATGGTACCCGGCGTCGCTGACCAAGCTGATGACGGTCTATGTCGCCCTGGACGCGGTGCGGAGCGGCAAACTGGCGCTCGATACGCCGCTGGTCATGTCGGCCCGCGCGGCGCGAATGCCGCCTTCGAAAATGGGGTTCCGGCCCGGCACCCAGGTGACCCTCGATAACGCCCTCAAGATGCTGATGGTCAAGTCGCCCAACGATGTCGCGGTGATGGTCGCCGAAGGCGTTTCGGGCTCGATCGAAGCCTTTGCCGACGACATGAACGCCGACGCGCAGCGGTTGGGCCTGCATGAATTGCATTTCGTCAATCCCAACGGCCTGCATAATCCCGCCCATGTGTCTTCGGCTCGCGACATGGCTCTCATCGCGCGCGCGCTGTTGCACGAATTTCCAGATCACGCCGATCTCTTCAGCATTGGGGCGATTCAACTCGGCAACCGGTACATCCCGAATCACAATGGTTTGCTTGGCCGCTATCCCGGCGCCGATGGGATGAAGACAGGGTTCACCTGCCCCGCAGGCTTCAATGTGGTGGCGAGCGCCAACCATGGGCGGCATCTGATCGTCGTCGTGCTTGGGGCGCCGTCGGCGAGAGCCCGCAACCAGGAAGCGGCGGATCTGTTCGACCGCGGCTTCGCCACCGGTGGGGGCAACGGCTCGCTGGAGTCGCTGCCCGCTGGCTCAGGCGCCCCGCCCAACATGCGCGCCGACGTATGCCTGCATCGCAACGCGGCCGTGCTCGCCGCCGCGGAAGATGACGGCGTTTCTGAGCAGGCTCAGGGGGGAGCAGGATCACGGGGGGGCGCCGGGATGCTTCCCACCCCCTTGGCGGCGCTTTTCGCCCCAGCAGCAGCCCACACCCAGCTTTCGAACGAAAGGATCCGCTTCGATCCGGTGCGCGTTTACATTGGGCCCGCGCCGGGATGGAAGGGGCAGGCGCTGGGCGCCCATCGAACGACAACAGAAACCGCGGCGGCCTCGGCCGGCGCCAAGACCATGTCCTCCGACGATGCGTCCGCAGTCGCGACAACTGCGGAAGGCGACGCGAGCGCGCCCATCCAGCGTTCATCCCGATCAAAGCACAAGCCGGCCCGGCATTCCGGAAACAGCATGGCGGCGCACAAACCTCCAAAGAGCGCACCCGCGAAGATGGAGAAGAAAGAGGTATCCACCAACTGAATCTGAGATCCGGGGGCGACGTGCAAAGCTGGCGATTAGAGTTTTCAACTATTTGCAAGCGTGCTTCCAGGCCCACACCTTTAACTGGTAGAAGAAGCAGAAATAATTTTTTACGAAATGCCTTGTTTTGGCCAGTTTGTCGTCAAGCGGGTGCCGCAACGGCCAGTCAAATTCAGACAGTGCCCCCGTGGAATCGGTTCGCGGTTAGCTCGGTTTTCTTGCCCCCCAGCCCCCGAGCGCCAAGTCGGACCGAGATGAACTCCACGAGAGCTAGCGGATCGGCGGGCCCCCTCCTAGCCGATCCGCTCTTTTTTTGTCCGCAACGCAGCCGCGGACGTCACTCCCCAAACGTGACGGCTTTATAGGCCCACCGTTTAAGCAGGTGATGGGCAATCGCCATAGGATTCGGAGCGGCTAGACCATCCGGGTGGCGGCGTTCGAGGAGCGCGATCGCCTCGTCACGGCTGAACCAGCGAGCGTCCTCCAACTCGACGCGATCGATCTCGAGGCTTCGGCTTTCCGCTTCGGCAAAGCTGCCAATCATCAAGGAAGCGGGGAAAGGCCATGGCTGCGAGGCAAAATACTGGACCGCGCGACAGGCGACACCGGCCTCCTCACGCACTTCGCGCCTGACCGCGGCTTCGATGGTTTCTCCCGGCTCGACGAAACCAGCCAGCGCCGAATACATCCCCTTCGGGAATTGCGGTTGGCGGCCGAGCAGGCAAGCGTCGCCATCGATCGCAAGCATAATCACGACCGGATCGGTGCGCGGGAAGTGGATCGCTTTGCATACCGGGCAATCCCGGCGCCAGCCGGCTACGGCGACCTCAGTCGGCGTCCCGCAATTCGAGCAGAAGCGGTGGTGCGCGTGCCAGTGCATCAAGGCTTTGGCCGCCGCCAACATCGCAGCCTCGTCCGGCGGGACAAGGCCGCCCATCGCGATCGAGCGCAGATCGACGAGCTTCAGATCCTCGCGGCCCGGCACGGCCAAAATGCGCCGATCGAGAAAGCCGTCGCTCGTATCCGAGCGCAGTTCGACAGCCTCATCAGCCAGGAGAGCGATGAAGATTGGCGCGCCACCCGGCGTGAGGCCGAGGAATGCTTCGACCTGCGCTCCGCCAAGCGCCGTGATCTCGCTCATCGGCAGGAGCGGATCGAGCCCTTTCTCGGTATTGCGCGATACCGGCATGTCGCGGGCGATCAGGAGGGCACGCGCGTCCTTGCGGGCTCGCAGGCTGGCGACCTCGACCGGATCCTCGCGCCGATACGATCCCCGATCAAAATAATCGACGACGTAGCCCAAGCCATCAAGACTCGCCAAGGTTGATCTCCTTCAGCGGCGTTGAGCCGGATTGGCGTGAGCGGAAACCCCACTCGAAGCGCGGCCAGAATTCCTCAACGATAACGCGCCTTGAGGCTCGCCACGCGGTCGGCATCGTAGTCGATGATGCAGCGCAG
This sequence comes from uncultured Alphaproteobacteria bacterium, assembly GCA_963717215.1. Taxonomy (GTDB): domain Bacteria; phylum Pseudomonadota; class Alphaproteobacteria; order Rhizobiales; family Beijerinckiaceae; genus Roseiarcus. The sequence continues at coordinate 390,503 of CAVQVS010000009.1, read as the reverse complement.
GCGCGGATCGCCGGCCTTCGCGTCCATGCCGGATTCGAATGGCGCAACGTCCTGGCATTCCGAATCGCGCCACGCGACCCATTGCGCCTGCGCGTCACTGAGCGAGCGGCGCCACCGGGCCTTCTGCGAGGATAAGAGGCCCGGGCGGGCGTCGATCGATTTGATCGCCGCCTCGACGGCGACCGCGAGCTCCCTGTCGGCCCGATCGGCGCCGGTTCTCAGGCACTCGGCGAGCTCACGGGCGCCAATTTTGGCGGCGTCGCAGGCGGCTTGTGACGGATGCGCATTCTGGGCGTCAGCCAACGAGCAAAAGGCGATCGCGGCGATTGCAAAAAAAAGAAGTCGCATGATCACCTTGATCAACCTGAGAGACAGAAAAGAGCGCGTCACTAGCCCGCCGCCGCGTGTGCGGGACGGCTCAGATAATCCCCGATTCGCTCGAGCGCGCGCTCGATATTTTCGAGCGAATTGGCGTAGGACAGACGCAGATAGCCCTCGCCGTGGACGCCGAAGTCCGGACCGCCGATCGTGGCCACGCCCGCATCCTGCAATAAAGCCGAGGCGAGGGGTTTTGCCTTCCACCCTGTGCGGGAAATGTTTGGAAAAGCGTAGAACGCGCCTTTGGGCGTCGCAGCGCTTACGCCGGGCAGTCGATTGAGGCCGACGGTTACCGCCCTGCGCCGCCGATCGAACTCCGCTCGCATGGTCGCGACCGACTCCTGGGGTCCCTTCAGCGCCGCGATGCCCGCGAATTGCGCCGACGCGTTCACGCAGGAATAGGAGTTGACCGCGAGCTTGCGCGCGACGTCGCGCCAGGACTTCGGCCAAACGGAATAGCCGAGCCGCCATCCGGTCATCGAGTAGGTCTTCGACCAGCCATCGAGCAGGATGAGGCGATCGCGGATTTCCGGATAGTCGAGCAGCGTCTGATGGCGCGAGGCCGTCATAAGTGAGCTGGCCGTAGATTTCGTCCGACAGGATCGCTGCGTTCGGAAAGCGCGCGAGGCCGGCGACGAGCTTGTCGATCTCGCCTTTCGGCGTGACGCCGCCGGTGGGGTTGGCGGGTGAATTGAGGATGATGAGGCGCGTCTCAGGCGTCATCAGCGCCAGCGTCTCGTCCGCCGAGAAGGCGAAGCCGTTTTCCTCCCGCATGGGGATCGGAATTGGGCGGGCGCCGGTGAACTCGATCATCGAGCGATAGATGGGAAAGCCTGGATCAGGATAGAGGATGTCGACCCCTTTATCGCCGAACATCTCGATCGCCATGAACATCGTCACCTTGCCGCCGGGGACGATCATGATGAGATCAGGGGACACGTCCGCGCCGAGCCGGCGATGTAGGTCTTCCGCCACCGCCTCCCGCAACGGCGCAATTCCCGTTGCGTCGGTATAGCCATGCTCGCCGTCGCGGAGCGCTTTGACCGCCGCCTCGACGATATGGGGCGGGGTTTTGAAATCGGGCTGGCCAATGCCGAGATTGATGATGTCGCGCCCCTGACGCTGCAATTCCGCCGCCCTCGCCAGCACGGCGAACGCGTTTTCCTCGCCGATGCGGTCAAAGGCAGCCTTGATGGCGGTCACTGGATTTGCGTCTCCGGGGTGGGCGCTCCTTGTGGCAAAGGCGGGGCGCGCGGGCAAGCGTTTTGGTTTTGAGCCCGCGCAGCGGGCCGTCGCACGGGAACGCCCACCTTCAAGGCGCCGGTGTTCCGAGACGACACTGGCGGCGCCCGCGGGTGTGGGGCGCGGCCGGCCAGGGGATCCTGTTACGCATGCACGACAGTATTGCCCTCGTGGGCCCCTGTTCTTCGCTCAAGCGATCGGTCACATGTTTTCACATGCTCCAATCCTCCACGACATTCGCATCAGAGCAGATCCGCGAGAGCCGGAGCGTGTTCCAGCAGGAACGCCTGAAAAGCGGATACGCGCACGGGCGTGAGGCGGCGATCGCGGCGAAGAATGGCCAGGCTGGCCCAAGCGTCGCGCCAGTCCCTCAGGACCTCGACGACGCGGCCCTGTCGCAAGTCTGCCGCGGCGAGCCAGAGCGGCGAACGACCGATGCCGGCGCCCGCAAGCACCGCCTGCCAGGCGGCGTCCCCATCATCGAAGACGAACTTGGCTGCCTCGATGAGATAACGGTCGCTGGTTCCGTCCACACGCGACTGAAAGGGCCAGCTCTGGACCTGTCCAGTGCGGGTGTTTCGAAAGCCGATCAGGTCGTGGCCGTCGAGGTGAGCCGGTTCCCTGGGCGGCGACCGACGAGCAAGGTAGTTCGGCGCGGCGCAGACCACCCAAGGAAAACTGAACCACGATTGCTGGATGTGCCCCGGTACGCCCGAGAGAGAGCCCGCGCGCAAGGCGAGGTCAATTCCATCTTCGGCGAGATCGGCGATTTCGTTGGTCACGCGAAGATCGAGCCTAACTTCTGGGTGAAGCCGGGCGAACTCTGGAAGAAGCGGGCAAAGCACTCGACGCGCGAAGGCGACCGGCGCGCTGATGCGCACCACCCCCGCGCCAGTGACGTCGGCCTTGCCCGCCGCCACTTCGCGGAACCGACGCGCCGCGCTCACCGCCCCTTGCGCGGGATCGAGCAAAGCCTCCCCCTCCTCGGTGAGCGACAGGGCGTGGGTGGACCGATGCAGCAGTTTAACGCCGGCTTCTTTTTCCAATCGCGTAATGGCTCGGGAAACGCTCGGAGACGCCATGCCGAGGCGCCGGGCGGCCAAAGCGACGGACCCGGCTTCCACGACTGCGAGAAAACAGCGCAATTGAAGAATCGATACGTCCAGATCGTCAGTGATCATGATCGAAGCGCTCCTTCGACCGCTGTCTATCGCCGACCCGGCCCCGCGCCTCGCGGACCACGAACAGCGTTCTTCTTCGACCCGATAACGAAGCGGGGCGGATCCCGCCCTCACAAACCTGCGCCACACGAGGATTGAAAATGACGGACAAGCGCGTTGACGCCTACGAACTCTACATTTCCGCCTGGTCCGCAATCTCCGACGAAGAGCGGCTGCGTCGGCTGCGAGCCAGTGTCGCCCAGGCAATCATATTTCGGAACGCAATGAAGACACGCAACGGTCTAGCAGACGTCGTCGAGCATCTGGAAGCGTTTCAAAAGCGGAGTCCGGGCGGTTCGTTTCGTCTGATGTCAATGCTCGGATTTGAGAATCAGGGGCTCGCCACTTGGAAATTCTTCGATGCTGAAGGACAGGGCGGATTTTCCGGCTTTGACGCCCTGACGTTCGATGAGGAAGGACGGATCTCCTACATCCTCATGTTCAGCGACGTGGAGAAGCAGCGGCTGAAATAGACGCTGGTGCGAATAAACAGCGCTGCTCTCTACCCCAGCGCCTTTTCCATGACCCGGCGTAGCCGTGCGCCGAAGGCCGCCGGGTCCTCGACACTTGCGCCTTCCATGAGCCGCGCCTCGTCCAGCACCAACCAGGCCGCATCCTCGATCAATGGCCTGTCCGCGCCCTCCTTGAAACGGCCGGCGAGCGCAAGGGTCAGAGGGTGCGTGGGGTTCAGCTCGAGAATGGGCTTGGCGCGCTCGCCGAGCCGCCCGTGCGCGGCGAGCATCTTTTCGAGCTGCCGGTCGGGGCCGAACTCGGGAGCGATCAGGCAGGCGACGCTGTCGGTCAGCCGCTCGGAAGCCCGAACCTCGGCGACCTCGTCGCCCAGGGTCTGCTTGAAGAAGGCGAACAGCGTCGCGACGTCGCCGGACGCCTCGGCCGGGGCGCTCGCGCCCTCGGCAAGCGCGATCGACTTGATGTCGGCCGCGCCCTGGCTCACCGACTTGAACGGCTTGCCCTCGAAGCCTGCAGCGGTCGACACCCAGAAGGCGTCGACCGGATCGGCGAGCAGCAGCACTTCGACGCCGCGGGCCTTGAACCCCTCGAGCTGCGGACTCGTCGCCAGGCGCTTGGGGTCGTCGCCGGTGAGATAATAGATAGCCGTCTGGTTCTCGCGTAAGCGCGGCGACATATTGCGCCAGCGTCCGGTCGCCCGCCGGATTGGTCGTGGTGACGAAGCGGGCGATCTTGAACAGGCCGTCGCGGCGCTCCGGATCCTCGTACAGGCCTTCCTTGATGACCGAGCCGAAATGCTCCCAGACCTTGGCGAATTTTTCGGGCTCGGCCTCGGCGAGCTTGCCGAGCTCCTGCACCACGCGATTGGTCACGCCCTTGCGGATCGCCGTGAAGACGTCGCTCTTCTGGATGAGCTCGCGCGAGACGTTGAGCGGCAGATCGGCGCTGTCGACTACGAGCCGGACGAAACGGAGCCAGCCGGGCAGGAGGTCGGCGTCCTCGGTGATGAGCACACGGCGCACGTAAAGCTTGTTGCGCCCTTTGCGCTGCGGATCGAACAGGTCGAACGGCCGCGAGCCCGGAATGAAGGCAAGCACCGTATATTCGTGACGGCCCTCGGCGCGCCAATGCAAAGTGAGCGCCGGCTCGTCGAACTGGCCGGAAAGCGCGCGGTAGAATTCGGTGTACTGCTCCTCCGTCACCTCGGACTTGGGCTTGGCCCAGATTGCCGCGCCATCCGCGATGCGGCGCTTCTCGGCGCCGAGCTTCTCGATAAGATCGATCGGCACCGCGACTGCGCCGGAATGATCGCGGATGATGCGCTCGAGCGTCCGCGGCTGGAGGAATTCCTGCGAGGCGTCGTTCAGGTGAAGGGTGACGCTGGTCCCTCGCTTCGGCGCGTTTTCAAGCGGCAGCGGGGCGATGGTGAACGCGCCCTTGCCATCCGAGGTCCAGCGCCAGGCTTCGTTCGTTCCGGCCCGGTGGGTATCGACGGTGACTTCGTCCGCCACCATGAAGGATGAATAGAAGCCGATGCCGAATTGCCCGATGAGCGAGGAAGCCTCTTTGCTCGCATCTTCCGCCGCGAGCTTATCGAGGAAGGCCTTGGTGCCGGAGCGCGCGATGGTGCCAAGCCCGTTGGTCAGGTCCTCGCGGGTCATGCCGATGCCGTTGTCCGAAAAGGTTAAGGCCTTGGCGTCGGGGTTGATCGTGATCTCGATCGCGAACGGCGCGCCGTCCTCGATCAGTTCAGGCTTGGCGATCGACTCGTAGCGAAGCTTCTCGCAGGCGTCGGCGGCGTTGGAGACCAGTTCGCGGACGAAAATCTCCCGGTCGGAATAGACCGAATGGACCATGAGATGCAGCAGGCGCGAAACGTCGGCCTCGAAGCTCTGGGTCGCGGCTTCGGTGGTCGGGGTCTGGGCGTCAGCGGTCAAGTGAACCCTCTCGAATAATGTTGGACATAGAATGCCGCCCGAACCGGCGCGACGCAGCCGATATCGGAGCGCATACGCGTCGATGCAAGCCCGACATCAGGCGCTTATGGGCGGAAGTGTTGAGACTGGTGGGTAAGGCCGCGATCTGGCGCGTCCGCCGGCGGTTTCCTCCGCAAGCGCGGAGCAGGGCGGCCGGCGTTGGAATGGCAGCGCCAAAATTCAGTTGACATGCTTAGTACATCGTGAACTACTAAACCTCTGAGGATACGCTCGGGCTACGAGCGGTCTGAAATCGCGGCCAACGCGACTGTTTAGTAACGGCCAGCAGTGTCCGGCCAAACTCGGAGGAGCGACTAATGAGGATGAGAGAGACGAACCTATCTCTGGTATGCGCCGCGGGAACTTTGGCGTTGGCTCTCGGGGCGCCGTCATCGGCGCAGGCCGAAGGCAAGTCGCTCACGATGTGCTGGGCGGCGTGGGACCCAGCGAATGCGCTGGTCGAGCTTGACAAGGACTTCACCGCCAAGACCGGCATCGAGATGAAGCACGAGTTCGTCCCTTGGACGAGCTATGCGGACCACTTCATCAACCTGCTCAACTCGCGCAGCAGCGAATGCGACCTGATCATCGGCGACAGCCAATGGATCGGCGGCGCGGCGGAGAACAAATGGTACGTCAAGCTCAACGACTTCTTTGACAAGAATAAGATTTCGATGGACACGTTCCTACCGGCGACCGTGGTGGGATACGCGGAATGGCCCAAGAACACGCCGAACTACTGGGGTCTGCCAGCCATGGCCGACGCGGTCGGCTGGACCTACCGCAAGGATTGGTTCGCCAAGCCCGAACTGCGCGCGGAATTCAAGGCGAAGTACAATCGCGAACTTGAGCCGCCCAAGACGTGGGACGAGCTCATCGAGGTCGCGAAATTCTTCACTGGCAAGGAGATCGACGGCAAGAAGGTCTACGGCGCGTACGTGTTCAGCGAGCGCGGCTCGGAAGGCATCACGATGGGCGTCACCAACGCGATGTACAACTACGGCTTCGACTATATGGACCCCAAGAAGCCATACCAGATGGCGGGCATCGTCAACTCCGAGGGCGCCGCCAAAGGCATGGACGTCTACAAGGAGCTGTTTACCTGCTGCCAGCCGCCGGGCCTGACGAACGCCTATATGTCGGAGGGTCTTGACGCCTTCAAGTCTGGCCAAGTCGCGATGCAGATGAACTGGTACGCATTCTTTCCTGGCCTGGCCAAGGACCCGAACGTCGGCGGGGATAAGATCGGGTTCTTCAAGAACCCGGCTGGTCCTGCTGGCGATTTCACTCAGCTTGGCGGTCAGGGGCTTTCAGTAGTCGCTGCTTCGAAGAACATCGACGATGCGCTGGCCTACGTGAAATGGTTCGCGCAGCCGGAGGTTCAGCAGAAGTGGACCGATCTCGGCGGCGCTTCAGCATCGAAGGCGGTGCTTGAGTCGGACGCCTATAAGAAGAGCGCAGCCTACGCGCCGTCATTCGTGGAGTCGATGGGCATGGTCAAGGACTTCTGGGCCGAACCGTTGTACGTCCCGCTCCTCCTCGACATGCAGAACCGCGTCCATGATTACGTCGTCGCCAACAAGGGCACGTCGAAGCAAGCGCTCGAACTCGTTGGTCAAGGACTGGATCAAGGTGTTCAAGCAGGAAGGCAAGGACCCTTCCTGAGCGCGCAACGCTCGGTTTTTCAAACCTCTCCTCGGCGGCGAATCCGCCGGGGAGACTCGACGGATCCATAAGCCGGTAGGTTGGTCGGTGACGAATAACGCAAGAGGCATCGCCGAAGGATTAGCCTTCCGAGCGCCAGCGACGGCAGTGCGGGTGCGCGGCCTATCGGATCGGGCCGTCGCCTGGCTTTTCATCCTGCCGACGATGCTATTGCTTCTCGCGATCAACATCTTCCCGCTGATCTGGGCGATCCGGCTGTCGTTCACCGGCTTGATGGCCAACCTGCCGAGCCCCGCTCGATTCATCGGCATCGACAATTACATCGACATTCTAACCGATGAGGACATCTGGGCGAACTTCCAGATCACCGCGCATTTTGTGTTCTGGACGATCGCGCTGCAGGTGCTGGTCGGCCTGGGCCTCGCGCTGCTGATCAATCAAAAATTCCGCAGCCACAGCTTCTGGACGACCATCATCCTCTTGCCAATGATGTTGTCGCCGGCCGTCGTGGGCAATTTCTGGACCTTGCTATTCCAGCCGCAGATCGGGCCATTTAATTATCTCATCGGCTTTATCAGCGGCGTTGCGCCGAGCTCGTTCACGATGATCGGAAGTGTCGCCCTGGCGCCGTGGACGATCGTGTTGGTCAACACCTGGATGTGGGCGCCCTATGTCATGCTGATCTGTCTGGCCGGGCTGCGCTCGATCCCGGACTACATCTACGAGGCGGCTGAGGTCGACCGCGCCTCCCCATTGAGGCAATTCCTGTCGATCACTTTCCCGATGGTCTTGCCCTTCCTCATGCTCGCCGTGCTTTTCCAGGCGATCCAGTCATTCGTGATGTTCGACTTGGTCAACCTGCTAACCTCTGGCGGACCCGGATCGACCACCGAGTTGGTCTCGATCACCCTCAAGCGCGCCGCGTTTGAAAAGTGGGAGACGGGCTACGCCTCAGCGCTGGCCGTGATTTTGTTTGTCACGATTTTCGGGGCGGCCAACATTTACGTGAAGGCGCTCAATAAAGTGAAACAGCAATGAGCACGGTGCAGGCTCCTCGTCCGTTCTCCGAGCCGTCGCCGCTCGTCCGTTGGCTGGCCGGCGCCGTCGTCGTCTTCTACGCCATCGTCACGATCCTTCCCCTGATTTGGATTGGCGCGACCGCCTTCAAGTCGCAGGAAGACGCAGTCGCGTATCCGCCGAAGGTGTTTTTCAAACCGACGCTCGAAGGGTTTGTCGATCTGTTTACGGTGCAGACGCACCAGTCGCACGATTTCATCGCCAAGCTGCCGCCGCCCAAGACATGGTATGAGAAGATCGCCCGTGACCGCGACATGGTGATTGCCGGCCCATCGCGGTTCGTCGAGCGCTTCTTGAATTCACTGATCATCGGCTTCGGCTCGACCATTCTCGCGACTTTCCTTGGGGTTCTGGCTGCCTACGGATTTTCGCGCTTTCGCGTGCCGTTCGCCGACGACCTGTTATTTTTCATCCTGTCGACGCGGATGATGCCGCCAATCGCGGTCGCGGTTCCGATCTACATGATGTATCGCTGGCTTGGCCTCTACGACACCCGGATCGGGATGATCCTTTTGTATACGGCGGTGAACGTGTCGCTTGCAGTCTGGCTGCTCAAGGGCTTCATCGACGAGATTCCTAGGGAATACGAAGAAGCGGCTTTGGTCGACGGTTACACGCGGCTGCAGGCGTTTCGTAAAGTTGTGCTGCCGCAGGCGGCGACCGGCATCGCGGCGACTGCGATCTTCTGCCTGATTTTCTCGTGGAACGAGTACGCATTCAATCTCCTGCTGACGAGCTCCGACGCGCAGACGATGCCGCCGTTCATCCCCTTCATCATCGGCGAGGGCGGACAGAATTGGCCAGCAGTCGCCGCGGGAACGACTCTCTTTCTGCTGCCGATCATGATTTTCACCATCGCGCTGAGAAAGCATCTCTTGCGCGGCATCACATTCGGCGCGGTGCGCCGATGACGATGAAGATCGAGCCTTTGAAAACAGGCGTGTCGGCATGGCGCCCGTTCCGCCGGGGCCCATGGGAAACGCTGGCGACCGTCGTCATCTGCGCTGGCGTTATCATGTTGTGCCAGCCCTTCTGGCTCGGATTGTACAGCTACTCCTTCATAACGATTCTGACCGGCGTCGTGATGTTCGTTGTCGTCACGAAATTCCCGGACTAGGCGCGGGCTCATGGCGCAGATCAGGGTTCAATCTCTGCACAAGTCTTTTGGCGATTTCGTCGCAGTCAAGGACTCTGACTTTACCGTCGAGGACGGCGAGTTCTTCTGTCTGCTCGGCCCGTCGGGCTGTGGCAAGACGACCACCTTGCGCATGATCGCGGGGCTGGAGCTGCCGACCTCGGGTCGCATTCTGCTGGCGGGCGAGGACGTAACCCAAAAGCGCGCCTCGGCCCGAGACATCGCCTTCGTTTTCCAGCTCTTCGCGCTCTATCCGCACATGAATGTGCGGCGAAATATCGCCTTTCCGTTGGTCTCGATGGGTGTGAAGCGCGCGGAGATCAAGACACGGGTCGAGGAAGCCGCTCGCATTCTGCGGATCACAGAATTGCTCGATCGCCCGGTGTCGGGTCTGTCCGGAGGCGACCGTCAGCGCGTGGCGCTCGGGCGCGCCATCGTGCGCCGGCCGCTCGCGTTCATGATGGACGAACCGCTGGGCGCGCTCGATTCGGAATTCCGTCAGGTCATGTGTGGCGAGCTGCGCGGACTCCACGACCGGCTCGAGGCCACCACCGTTTATGTCACGCACGATCAGATCGAGGCGATGTCGCTCGGCGACAAGATCGCCGTGATGAGCCATGGCGTGATCGAACAGCTGGGCGCGCCGCAGGAGATCTACGATCGTCCGGCGTCGGTCTTCGTCGCGGATTTCATCGGCTCTCCGCCGATGAACCTCTTGAGCTTCCACGACTCGGTCGAGTCGGGCCGCGCTCGGGTTCGGCTTGGCGGCGCCGAGATCGCCGTTCCAGCGCCACGCGAGAGCCTGTCGGCGCGCGATTTGATTCTCGGCGTGCGTCCCGAGCACGTGCGCTTGAACGATCAAGCCCCGTTGCGTGGCGAGGTTTTCGGCACCGAATATCTTGGCACCACACAGATCGTCACTGTCACGACGCCTCATGGACTGGCGAAAGCCCGATTGCCCGCCAATCTGAAAGTGTCGGTCGGCGACCGCGTGGGGCTTGAATTCCGTTCTGACCGCATCTCGCTGTTCGACGCCGCTTCCGGGCGCGCCATCCAGACGGCGCTCCACGATCATGCGCGCGCGATGGAGCTCGCCCATGGCTGAGGTCGTACTCGAGAACGTTTCGAAAAGCTTCGGCGCGACGAACGCCGTCTCCGATCTGTCGCTCACCATCGACGACGGCGCCTTCGTGGTGCTGCTTGGGCCGACTGGCGCGGGCAAGACGACGACTTTGCGCTTGGTCGCCGGCCTCGAGCGGCCGGACGCCGGACGCATCCGTATCGCCGGCCAGGACGTCACAGACGCCTCGCCCGCGCAGCGCGACGTCGCCTTCGTTTTCCAGCAATATTCGCTCTACCCACATCTCTCGGTGTTCGACAATTTGGCCTTCCCGTTGCGTTCTCCCGCACGGCGTTCGCCCGAACCGCGGATCCGGCAACGGGTGAACGAAGTCGCGGCGCTGCTGCGGATCTCCGAGAAACTGGAGGAGCGGGTCACCAGGCTTTCTGGCGGCCAGATGCAGCGCGTAGCGATCGGCCGCGCTCTGGTTCGTTCACCGGCCATCTACCTGATGGACGAGCCGCTCTCGTCGCTGGACGCCAAGTTGCGCGCCGAACTGCGCATCGAGCTCAAGCGCATCCAAACAGACCTCGGCGCCACGATCCTCTATGTCACCCACGACCAGACCGAGGCGATGACGCTCGGCACTCGCGTGGGCGTCATCGAGAACGGCCGGCTGGTCCAGGTTGGCACGCCACGACAAGTCTACGAGGATCCGCTGAACGTCTACGTGGCCGCGCGCCTGGGCAGCCCATCGATCAACCTCGCGCCACGCTCTCTGTTTCCCGACATCGCGATGCCGGAGAGTGCAACGACGGTCGGCGTTCGCACCGAGCACGCCCACATCAGCAAAGCCAGCGGGAAGCGCGCCTCGGGCCGCGTCAAATGGGTCGAGCATCTTGGCGATCAGGATCATTTGCATGTCGATCTCGGGGAGCGTGATTTCATCACCCTGGCTGATCCCGATTCTGGGCTCGGGCCGGGCGACGAAGTGGCCATCGCGCTGACTGATCCTCTCTTCTTCGACGCTGCAGGCGAACGGGTGCGCGCATGACTCCGGCCGTTCTGCACCGCCTGATTGTCGCCGTTTCCGACGATGTGATCGCTCATGCCGATGAACTGACCGCTCTTGATCAGGCGGTGGGCGACGGCGATCATGGAATCAACATGAAACGAGGCTTCGAGGCCGTGCGGGCGGACGCCCACGTGACGGCGGCGAAGCCGCTGCCGGAAGCGCTTAAGGCTATTGGCACGCAACTTGTTATGAAAGTGGGGGCGCCTCCGGCCCACTTTACGGCACGCTTTTTCTCGCGCTGAGCAAGGAGATCGCTCCAGACGGCTCGAATCTGCCGGCGGCCTTCAGCAAGGCGGTAGAAGCGGTCCAAGCCCGCGGCAAATCGCAGCCAGGCCAGAAGACCATGCTCGACGTTCTGACGCCCGTCCAGGCCGCCCTCGCCGAAGGCGGCGCGGACCTTCGAGGTCGGTTGCCGATCGTCGCCGCAAGCGCTGCCGATGCAACGATTCTGATGCTCGCGACGCGCGGCCGGGCCTCGTTCCTGGGCGAGCGTTCGGTTGGCCATATGGACCCCGGCGCGCGATCGACAGCGCTGATGATCGCCTGCGTATGCCGGGTGCTGGAGGACTGAAGGTTGGCGAATGTCGGGATCGTAATCGTGTCGCACTCGCCCAAGATTGCCGAGGGCGCGGCGGACATGGTGCGCCAAATGGTGGGCGACGGCGTGAATCTGGCCTACACCGGCGGCGATCCGGGAGGTGGGCTTGGAACCGGCGTCGAGTCAATCCTGGATGCGATCGACCGCGCGTGGTCGGAAGCCGGGGTGGCCATTCTGGTCGACCTGGGGGGCGCCGAAACGAACAGCGAAATGGCGGTCGAAATGCTTGACGCGGAGCGGCGTGGCCGCGTGGTTGTGTGCAACGCCCCGATAGTCGAAGGCGCGGTCATGGCTGCCACAGAGGCCTCCGGCGGTTCGACATTAGAAACAGTCAGACGCACGGCCGAGGAGCTTTCCCCTCAATGAAGGACGCGGCAATGAAGGACGAGACCGCATCCGAACAGGCGACTGACCGCGCGGAGCTGATCAACGCGGTGGGTCTTCATGCGCGGCCGTCGGTCAAGCTTACACAGGTTGCCAAGACCTTCGACTGCCGCGTCGAGATCGCGCTATCTGCCGACGGACCGTGGGTGGACGCCAAGAGCCCGGTGAAGGTCATGCGCGTAAAGGCGCCCCGCGGCGCGGTCCTGCATGTGCGCGCGTCGGGCAAGGGCGCACGTGCTGCGACGGCGGCGCTCGTGGGTCTGGTGCGCGATGGTTTTGGTGAGGCGATGGATCAGCCCGCAGATCAGAGCCATGGCTGAGCTTCGCCTTTTCGGTCGAAGCGCGGCGCCAGGCATGGCGGAGGGCGTCGTGACCGTGCTTGGCGCCGCCAAGCGGCTGCACGGCAAGGCCGGCACGCCGGCGCAGGAGACCCTCGCGCTGAAGGACGCGGTTAAGCAGGCGCTGGCCGAAGTCGAAGCTTTAGCGCAAGGGGCTTCCGGTGACGCCGGCGACATGCTCGCCTTTCAGGCGGCGATGCTGTCCGACGATGAACTCGCCCGGCCCGCGTTCGAATCCATCTCAGCTGGCGAGTCTTCGTCCGCGGCGTGGGACACTACAATGGCCGTCGAAATCACCGGCTATCGGAACTCCGAGGACGCCTATTTCTCCGCTCGCGCAGCCGATCTCGAGGACATTCGCGACCGTGTGCTCGGGCATCTGGCGCCTGCGGCGGACGGCACGCCGATTCCCGGCGGCTCCGTGGTGGTTGCAGCCGACCTGCCTCTCTCGCGCTTTCTCGGCATCGACTGGGCGCAAGGGGGCGCCATTGTGTTGACCGAGGGCAGCCCGACCAGCCACGTCGCCATGCTCGCGCGCGCCCGTCGCGTGCCGATGGTCGTGGGCCTCGGCGCCGCCGCCGCCTCGATGGCCGGCCGCGAGGCGCTTGTCGACGCTGCCAGCGGCGAAGTGGTGCTGGATCCGACGGACGACACCCGCACCGCTTTCGCCGCGAGGGCCGGCCGCGCGGAGGCCGCGGCCGCAGCCGCCGCGCTCTTCCGTCAGCGGCCGGCGATAACCAAGGACGGAACCGCGATCTCTGTGAACCTCAACGCCGCGAGCGCCGAGGAGCTCGATGGGATCGATCCGGCAATTTGCGAGGGTATTGGCCTCGTGCGCACGGAACTCATGTTTTACGGACCTGGCGGGCCGCCGAACGAGGAGGCGCAATACGAGGCCTATCGCCGCATCCTCGCCTGGGCCCGGGGTCGTCCTGTCACCATACGGACGCTGGACGCCGGCGGCGACAAGCCCATCGATGGCGTGACGATGAGCGGCGAAAGCAATCCGTTCCTCGGCGTTCGAGGGATCCGGTTGTCATTGCGCCATCCCGCCCTGTTCCAAACCCAGCTTCGTGCGCTCGCGCGCGCCGCGGTGCATGGCGACCTGCGCGTCATGCTGCCCATGGTGACCGTGCCGGCGGAACTCGAGGCGGCGCGGACGCACTTGGACGAGACCATGACGAGCCTCGCGCTCGACCGTGTTCCCGCCGGGCGCCCGAAACTCGGGATCATGATCGAGGTGCCGGCCGCCGCGATCGCCGTCGACCTTTTCGACGCCGACTTCTTTTCGATCGGCTCGAACGACCTCACCCAGTACGTCACCGCCGCCGGCCGCGATATCGGCGCCGTCACCGATCTCGCCGACCCGCTGAACCCGGCGGTGCTCCGACTGATTGCATCCATCGCTCGGTTCGGGCGGGAATCGGGACGCGAAGTCAGTCTTTGCGGCGACGCCGGCGGCGAACCTCGGGTGATCGGCGCCTTGCTGCGCGCGGGCTTACGTTCGCTGTCGGTCGCGCCTCAGTCCGTCGCCGCGGCCAAGCAGGCGATCGCCGCGGTCGATCTGCGTGAGGCGACGCTATGAACAACGCCGTCGGCGGCGAGACGGTCGCTGACTACAAGCGGCTGCTCCAGACATTGTGCGACAACCGCCCTTCCGGCACGCGCGCGCGCCTTGCGGTTGCGCTTGGCGCCAACCGTTCTTTCGTGTCGCAATTGGTCAATCCGGCCTACGCGATGCCGATCCCGGCTCAGCATCTCGAAACCATTTTCGAGGTTTGCCACTTCTCGCCCGCCGATCGGACTGCGTTTCTTGCCGTCTATGACAACGCGCATCCAGGTCGGCGTGAAACCGGCGAAGAGGTTGTGGAAACGCGGGTCGTCACACTCACGGTGCCTGATTTGGGAAACGCGCGGCGAAACCAGGCGCTTGACGCCCTGATCGCGGAATACGGGCGCCATGTCGCACGCCTCGCGACTCTGCTGAAAGACTGAAGCCGGCGCGTTCGAACGCCGGTCAAGACGGAGGAAATCGGAATGAAGAGGCTGATGAATGCGGTCGATGCGATGCTCGACGAAAGCCTCGACGGCTTCGCGGCCGCGCACGCAGACATTGTCGAACTGGGGACCGATCGAAAGTTCGTCCGCCGCCGCGTGCTCAGCCCAGGCAAGGTCGCGCTGATATCCGGCGGGGGCTCCGGCCACGAACCCCTGCATGCGGGCTTCGTCGGCCACGGCATGCTGGACGCAGCCTGCCCAGGCCAGGTGTTCACGTCCCCAACGCCCGACCAAATGGCGGCCGCGATCGAGGCGGTCGACACTGGCGCAGGCTCAGTGCTGATCGTCAAGAATTACGAAGGCGACGTCATGAATTTCGAGATGGCGGGCGAGCTTGCCGCGGCGGAAGGCCGGAAGATCATGACGGTAGTGACGAACGACGACGTTGCGGTGCCCAACTCGACCTGGTCGACCGGCAGGCGCGGCGTCGCTGGCACGCTTGTGGTGGAGAAAATTGTCGGCGCCGGCGCCGAACAGGCGATGGAACTCGAGGACCTGCGGGAGCTCGGCCGCAAGGTGAACGACCGCACGCGATCATTCGGCGTCGCCTTGAGCCCATGCACCGTGCCAGCCGCAGGCAAGCCAACGTTCGAACTTGCCGCCGATGAAATGGAAGTGGGAGTCGGTATCCATGGCGAACCTGGGCGCCGGCGCAGCAAGCTGGCGTCGGCCGACGCGATCGCCGAGGACATGCTGGGCGCAATCCTCGGCGATCTCGCGCCGCCTGCGGGGAGCGAATGTCTTCTACTGGTCAATGGCTTTGGCGGAACTCCGTTGATGGAGCTCTACCTCATGGTCAACGCCGCCCGACGCATCCTTGCGGGCCGTGGTCTTAAAGTCGTCCGGCACCTGACCGGCTCGCTGGTCACTTCCCTCGACATGGCCGGCTGCTCTCTGACCGTCAGCCTGCTTGACGAGCCGCTGATCCGGCTATGGGACGCTCCGGTCAAGACGGCCGCCCTTTGCTGGTAATGCTGAGAAGCAACTGAGCGCCTTGTCGTCGGAGGAAAAGCCGGACTGACACCATCGTATTGGCAACACCATCCGCTACTGGCGGCTCCGAGGCCTGCGCAGTACTCAGCCCTCTCCTCTACGAATTCGTGAAAGGAGATCTCCCGTGGATGCGACGACCTGCGCGATGAGGTAGGGTAAAATGGCCCGATTGTTGTCTGTGAATATCGGTCTACCACGCGACATCGTGTGGAGAGGCAGGACAGTGCACACCGGCGTTTGGAAGGATTCGGCGAACGGGCGACGTCGCGTCGGTAAACTGAACCTCGACGGAGACGGTCAGGGCGATCTCGCCGGGCACGGAGGGGAGCACCGCGCCGTCTTTGTCTATCAGATCGACTCCTATCGCTACTGGCAGGCGCAACTCCACAGGACCGACTTTGTCTACGGACAATTCGGCGAGAACTTCACAGTCGAAGGGTTGCCTGACGACGGCGTCTATATCGGCGATCGGTATCGGATTGGCGGCGCTTTGCTCGAGGTCACGCAGCCCAGGGTCACCTGCTATCGCGTCGGCATTCGCATGAACGAGCCTCGCATGGCCGCGTTCCTGACCTCCAGCGGGCGGCCCGGATTCTACTTCCGCGTCCTCGAGGAAGGCGAGGTTGGCGCAGGCGACGAGATCGCAAAGGTCGATGAGGGTAAGGAGCAGATGTCGGTCGCTGAGATCAACGCCCTGCTCTATTCACCTCAGCACCCGCGTGAACGACTGGAGCGAGCGTTGCAGATTGCGGCGCTCTCGCCTGGCTGGCAGTCGTCGTTCGTCGCCTTGCTAGGTAGCCGGTCGGACGGCAACGCAGGGCTGGCGCCGGCGTCGGCTGCTCACCCGGCCGCGTCGGGATTCCGGCCGCTGAGGGTATCGGCGATTGACCAGGAAGCGGCTGATGTCGTGTCGCTGACGATGCAGTGCGCTGACGGCGAGCCGTTGCCGGAAGCGCTGCCTGGCCAGTACGTGGTGCTGCTTCTTCCAGGCATCGGCGGCGCGCCGCTCTTTCGCAGCTACTCGCTTTCAGGAGCCGTCTCGACGGAACGCTACCGGATCAGCGTGAAGATCGAGCCGAACGGCGCCGCGGGCGCCTACCTAAGAGACCATGTCCGGGTGGGAAGTGTTCTCGAGGTCAGCTCGCCGCGCGGGAGCTTTGTCCTGCGGTCCGGCGAGTCGCCCGTCGTGCTCCTCAGCGCCGGCATCGGGGCGACACCCGTCCTCGCGATGCTTTACGCTATCTCCTCGGCGCATTCGAAGCGCCCGGTGCTGTGGCTGCACGCCGCACGCGACGGAAAGCACTTTCCGTTCGCGGCCGAGGTGCGGCGTCTTGTCTCGAACCTGTCGCTCGCCCGCAGCTATGTCTGCTTCAGCCAACCAGAGGCCGCAGATCGGCTTGGAACGGACTTTGACGCCGCAGGCTACCTCTCGCGAGCGGTGTTCGACGAAGCCGGAATAACGCCGGACGCTGACGTCTACTTGTGCGGGCCGACCCGCTTCATGGCCGACATGAGAGCGGCCCTAGCGGAATTCGGCGTCCGGCCAGACAGCATTCACCTGGAGATATTCAACGGCGGCGAATCGTCCACGCCGGGGGTCGTCGGCGCTCCGGCAAAGACACCGCATCCGCCACCGCTCGACCTCGAAACCGGTGCTCTCGTCTCGTTCGCGCGCAGCGGCATAACGGCCCACTGGAATCCGGTGGTCTATCAGAGCATGCTGGAACTCGCGGAGGCGTGCGACGTCCCGGTGCGCTGGGCATGCCGGAGCGGGGTCTGCCACAATTGTGAAAGCGGTCTCGTCTCGGGAAAGATCATGTACGAGCCCCAGCCGCTCGACCTGCCAGCGACCGGCAATCTGCTCATTTGCTGTTCGCGTCCGGTCGGCGATGTCGTTCTCGACCTTTGAGTCCGACACAACTCGCTCGCGATACGACAGAGCTAGAAAGCGGACAACGGCGCCGCCGTCACAGACTCCAACAGCGCGATACCTAAGTATCGGCGATACCATTGTCCTATCGATCAGTCGCCACGCTTGTGATGTTCTCTTGCCGCGAACTTAACTTGAGGCGCGGATCGTCAGTCTCGACGAGCGATGAGGAGAAGGACGATGAAGACTTCAATCCTGGCGCTGGCGATGGGGGTAGCGTTGGCGTGCCCGATTCCATCGGCCTGGTGATGTCGAAAAACCGTCTCGGCTTCTACGTAGGCCAGATCGGCAGCTGAACAGACTTGCAAACACCGGCGCGTGCTCAGCTCTCGCGACGCACCGCGGGAGAACAAGGGAAGATGGCCGAAGGTGTCTCGGGAACAAACTGCGGGGCCTTCACGAGTTTGTGATCGCGCCTCGGGTCTGGTGTTCAAAGGAATAGCCTGCGTGATGTTAGGGTCGGCTGCCATTCTTCCGTTCGATGACGGGAATCTGCGATGAGCGAGCACAGCCGCCAGTCAACCGAACTGGGCGACAAGCCGAGCTCGACTCGCAACACGGACCCGCCGTCGCCCCCGCAGAATCCTGGCGCCGCGACCGTCCCACCAGAGAAGCCTAAGGCCAACCCCCGGCGAAAAATGCTGCTTGGCGCGCTGGGCGTTCTGGTCTTGGCCGGCGCCCTTTGGTTCGGCGTTCCCTGGGCCCAGACGACCCTCAACACGGTTTCGACGGACGATGCGTACGTCAACGGTCACGTCACGTTCGTCGCCGCCCGCGTCAAGGGCCAGGTTTCGAGGGTTCTGGTGGACGACAACTACCGGGTGCGCAAAGGCGACCTTCTCGTCCAACTGGACAAGGAGCCTTTTCAGATCGCGGTCGCGATCAGAAAGGCGGCTGTCGATACGGCGACGGCGGACCTGCAAGTGGCCAAGTCCAAAGTGCGCGGCATCGAGGCGGAGGCGATGGGCCGGCGCCGGGCGCTGCAGCACGCGATGGAGGACGTTGACAACCAGGTCGCCCGGCTGCGGGCCAAGGTTGCCGGCGTCGACAAGAGCAAAGCCGAGCTCGCGCTGGCTCAGGTTGACTTCGACCGGGCCGCCAAACTCGTGGTGTCGAACGATACCCCAAGGTCGGAGTACGACAGGCGCCAGGCCATCTTGTTGGCGGCCCGCGCGGACGTTGTCGCGGCGCTCGCCGATGTCCGTCAAACCCGGGCGTCTTTGGGATTGCCGCCGGAACCCGACGGGCCAGATCTCGGCCAGGTTCCGCCCGATCTCAATCAAACCTTTTCTTCCGTGCTCCAGGCGCAGGCGGCGCTGATTTAGAGCGCGGCTCAACTCGGCGTCATCCATTCGTTCGACGAGGGGCCGAGCCACATGGTCGCGGCGTTCGAGAAGGAAGGCGACGTCAACAGCACCTTCGCCCGGCTGGCGGCAGACGCGCCGGACATCAAGCAGGCCGAGGCCAAGCTCGAGGTCGCCAAGCGCGATCTCGATGAGGCCGAGCTCGATCTCCGCTACTGCGATGTTCTCGCGGAGATCGACGGGGTCATCACGCGCCGAAACGTCAATCCGGGCGACAACATCCAGGTTGGCCAGGCTCTCATGACGATCCGCTCGCTGAACGAAATCTGGGTTGACGCCAATTTCAAGGAGACGCAACTGGGCGATCTGCGTATCGGCCAGCCCGTCGATCTCTATGTCGACATGTATGGCGACCGCCATGTGTTCAAGGGTCGCATTTCCGGCTTTACCGAGGGGACCGGATCGACATTGGCGTTGCTGCCGGCGCAGAACGCCACCGGCAACTTCATCAAGGTGGTGCAGCGACTGCCGGTTAGGATCGACCTCGAGAACTACGATCCGGACAAGAGACCGTTGTTTGTCGGCACGTCGGTCGTCCCCTACGTCTATTTTAACAAGCCGCCCACCGGACCCGACGCGGGAAAGCTCCTGCAAACGTCTGCGCCTGAAGCACAAACGGGCGGTTCGACAGGAAAACCAGCGGACGCAAAGAAGTGACAGCCGCGGCGCTTTCGCCCGCCCGCTCCCAGGTTGCTCGGAACCCCTGGCTGGTGGCCGCCATCGTCGTCGTGCCAGCGTTCATGGAGGTGCTCGACACCACCATCGTGCTGGTGGCGCTGCGTTACATCGCGGGGGGCCTGTCTGCTGCCGCCGATGACGCCGAGTGGGTTATCACCAGCTACCTTGCCGCCAACGCTTTCATTTTGCCGATTACCGGCTGGCTCAGCGCTCATCTGGGTCGCCGGAACTACTTCCTGGCGTCGATTGCGATATTCACTTTCAGTTCTCTGCTGTGCGGACTGGCCGGCAGCCTGGGTCAGTTGATCCTGTTCCGAGTCATCCAGGGTCTGGCCGGCGGCGGACTGCAACCCGGCAGCCAGGGGATATTGCTGGACGCCTTCCCGCGGGAAAGACAAGGCGTCGCGATGACGCTGTTCGGTTTTGCTGTGCTGATCGCGCCCATCGTCGGTCCGACCTTGGGCGGTTGGCTAACGGACACTTACAATTGGCGCTGGTGCTTTTTGATCAACGTGCCCGTCGGTATCCTGGCTTTCATCGGTTGCTATTTCCTGCTCCGGGATCCGGACTATCTCCTCGCTGAGCGCAAGGAATTGAGGAAGCAGCCATTCCATTTTGACGCGATCGGCTTGTCGCTTCTCGCGATCGTCATAGTCTCGTGGGAAGTGATGTTGAGCAAGGGCCAGGAGTGGGATTGGCTGGGGGATCCGTTCTGGCGCGTCCAGACTCTCGTCATTTCATTGGTGGTGGGTCTGGTTGCGTTGATTTTCTGGGAGCTGCGTCACCGCAACCCCGTCGTCAATTTCCGCGTATTGGGCGAACGCAACTTTGCGGCCTGCTGCATCATCATATTCTGCGCTTACCTCGCGCTCTTTGCAGGCACCAAGTCATTACTTGGCCTGCTGCAAACTCTGTTTGGTTATGATGCGCTGAAGACCGGGTGGGTCATGTCGCCCGCCGGAGTCTTTGCCGTCCTGGCGATGCCGATCGTCGGCCGCCTGATCGGCCTCAAGGTGGATGCGAGATGGCTGATCGCCGCAGGCCTTCTCCTTATGACCGCAGGAAACTATTGGATGTCGCAACTCAACCTCGACATCAGCCCAAGCCAGGTTATCTGGCCTCGGGTGCTTCTAGTCGCCGGGCTCTCGGTTTGTTTCGCTCCGGCGAACGTCGCCGCTTACCTCTACACGCCGCTCGCCCTGCGCGGCGCCGCCATCGGCTTACTGAGTCTCTTGCGCAACGAGGGGGGCAGCGTCGGGGTGTCGTTGTCCCAAACCGTCGAAGAGCGGCGTGATCAGTTTCACGTCCTGCGGCTTGGGGAGTATCTTGACCCCCTCAACGCGGCCGCCAGCACTTTTCTCGCGAGGGCTCAGGCATTCTTCGTTCAACAGAACGGCGATCCGGCCGCCTCCCAACAACTGGCTGTGCAGCAACTCGACAACCTGCGCCAGCAGCAGGCGTCTTCGCTCGCATATTTCGACACCTTTTGGATGGCGGCCGCCTTGACGTTTGTGGTGACGTTCGCGGTATTGTTCATGAAGCGTTCGGTAGCTGAGAAAGGCGCTCGCGTCGGTTCCGAATAAGGCGTAGCGGGCCGCCAGCTTCTTCCGGAGGAGAAGTGACGGGCGCTTACTCAGACTTCTGATCGTCGCCGTCGCCGCCGGGAGACGCGAGAAAATAGGGCTCGACGGGGCCGGTCATCTTGATAACCAGCGGCTGACCGCGACGGTCGAGCGCCTTGCCGGCCGCAGCCCGGATCCACTGCTCGGATACACAATATTCCTCGACGTCACGCCTCTCGACGCCGCGAAAACGCACGCCGATGCCACGCGCAAGCGTCCCTTCGTCGTAGTATGGACTCGAGGGGTCGACGCTGAGCCGGTCCGGCGGAAGGTCGGTCATCGGGAGATGAGCGCCCTGGCCGAAACGATCAGCCGGCGAGCGCCTTGACCCGCTTGGTCAGGCGCGAGATTTTGCGCGAGGCGGCGTTCTTGTGAACAATGCCCTTCTGCGCCGCCCGGGCGATCCTGGGTTCGGCCGCGCTCAATGCTTCGGCGGCCGCCTTCGGGTCCTTAGAGGCGATCGCCTCCTCGACCTTGCGGACGTAGGTGCGCATTTCGGTGCGGCGCGACTTGTTGACCGCGGTACGGCGAATGGTCTGGCGGGCGGCTTTCTGGGCCGAACTGGTATTGGCCATCGAATATCGTTCCCTGCGGCGCCTCAGTTGGCGCCGCTCAAAAATAAAGGGCCGGGTTTAAGGCCCAGCCTTGCTTGGTCGGGCTTATAGGCTGGGCGGGCGCGAGGCGTCAACCGCATCGTGCTAATTTCCAGCAAGGGCCGCCTACGGTGTCGGCAAGGCGCCCAGGAGCCCGCCGATACGCGGTGTCGTCTTCAGGCCAGAACCAGTCAGCACGAGGACGGTGGTCTCTGTGGGTTGAACCACGCCGCGTTCGAGCAGCTTTGTGAACGCGGCGCCTGCGATGGCGGAGGTTGGCTCCACGTAAAGGCCGATCAGGCTGAGTTCGATTAGGGCTCTTTCGATCTCAACCTCCGAGACGGCGACGGTCACGCCGCGGGAGCGCCGCACAGCCGCCAGGACTTCGCGAGCCCGCACAGGCTTCCCGATCGACGCGCCTTCCGCGATCGTCGGGCGCACTTCGACAGGCGTATAATCGTCGGACCCGGCCACGAAGCTTGCGTGAAGCGGTGCGCAATTCTCCGGCTGGGCCGCGAACAGCCGGGGAAGGCTCGCGATCTCGCCGCGGCGGAGGAGTTCGCCGAAGCCGATATCGCAACCCAGGACGTTGCTACCCGCGCCAGTGGGGATGATGACGTTATCGGGCGCCTTGAACTTGAGATCCTCCCAAAGCTCATAGGCCAACGTCTTCGTCCCTTGCAGGAAGAGCGGCTGCCAGTTGTGACCGGCGTAGAAGATTGCCGTGGCCTGGTGCTCCGCAGCGTCGCTGGTGTCCTGACGCGTTCCCGGAATGAGCTCGATATCGGCGCCATAAGCGCGCGTCTGCACTGTTTTGTCCTGCGCTGTGGAAGCCGGGGCGAGGATCTTCGCCGCAATTCCTCCGGCCGCCGCGTAAGCAGCGATCGCCGCCCCGCCGTTGCCGGAGCTGTCTTCCAGAACTTGCGTCACGCCCTGGCCGCGCAGGATCGAGAGCATGACCGAGGCGCCCCGGTCCTTGAAGCTGCCGGTCGGCGAAAACCACTCGAGCTTAAACAGCGCGGAGGCGCCGCGCCATTCGCGGGAGACAAGCGGCGTGCAGCCCTCTCCCATCGTGATCGGATCAGGAACATCGACTGGTAGCGCCGCAGCGTAGCGCCATAGCGATCGTTTGCCCGTATCGATCATGTCACGCCCGATGCCCGGCAAGGCCGTGATCATCAGCGGCCCGAGGCTGTCGGAGCGCCACCGCGGCTCCGAGATGGGATATTTCCGGCCGCTTACTGGATCCACATAGGCCGGGAGGCCCAGCGATTTCATGTCATTGCGCATGCTTGGATCATGGCGCCATGAAGGTGTATCTCGCAAACGCGTAACGTGCCGATGCCGCGTCGGGAACGGCTCCGGATTAGCTACGTGGCAGCGGCGCGGTCGGCCCGCGAAAGGTAAATTTTGCGGCGCGCTTCTCGGCGAAGGCGGCCCGCCCTTCGGTGAAATCCGGCCCCAGCGCCGCAGCTTCCGTCAACGCGCGATAGGTGGTCGTCTCGCGGGCGAGGCCTGCGGCGATGGCGTCGACGGCGCGCTTGCCGCCGCGGATCGACATCTGACTCATGTCCGCAAGCCCACGGGCGTAACCCAGCACTGTCTCCTGCAAAGCCGTCTCGACCCGCCGATCGATCAGCCCGATCGCGAGCGCCTCGTCGGTCTCAATCCTTCGCGCAGTGAATAGGAGGTCTTTGGCGCGGGACGGGCCTATGAGTTCGATCAGGCGGCGGCATTCAGCATGCCCGTAAACAAGGCCGAGCTTGGCCGGGGTGATCGCGAGATGCGCGTCAGCGGCGCAGAATCTGAGGTCGCAGGCGAGCGCCAGGCCAAGGCCGCCGCCGATGGCGACGCCACGTATGACCGCGATGGTCGGGCGATCGAGGTCCATAAGCGCTTTTAGACCGTTCTGGAGCGCATCGGCATAGTCGCGCGTCGCCGCAGCGTCGCTGTAGATTTCGCCAAGTTCAGCAATATCGGCGCCGGCGCTGAAATGCGCGCCCTCGCCCTCGACGAGCGCCACCAACAGATCTTCGCGCGCCTCGATAGCGGCGCGGATCGCCGGCAGCGCGCGCCACATCGCTCGGGTGATCGCATTGCGACGCTCCGGGCGGTTGAGAACGACGCGGGCGAACGGCGGCTCGAAGCGCAGGGATATGTCGGTCATGGGGGCCTTGGGCCGAAGTGTGGGAACCTCGTTCGGCTACTCTATCACTATTGCCCAGCACGAGCTTGCGCCGGTCTCGAGCGGTGGGGTCCGTTCCAGCAGGCCCGGTGCCCGGTCGAGCGGCCAACCGACCCATCCGCTGCCGGTTGGAGCAAACCTCCATCCTGTCGTAGCGTTGGGACGACACACATTCTGGCGAGGGCGGAGAAGCAGCAGGATGACGGATACCGGAGCTTATCCCCGCGATATGATCGGCTACGGGCGAACACCTCCGTTCGCCGACTGGCCGAAACAGGCGCGCATCGCGGTGCAGTTCGTCATCAACTACGAGGAGGGCGGCGAGAACAACATCCTGCACGGCGACGCCGCGTCCGAAGCGTTCCTGTCCGAGATCGTCGGCGCCGCGCCCTGGCCGGGCATGCGCCACATGAACATGGAGTCGATCTACGAATACGGCTCGCGCGCCGGTTTCTGGCGCCTGTATCGTCTGTTCACGGAGCGTTCGGTTCCGGTCACCGTCTATGCGGTGGCGAGCGCGATGGCGCGCAATCGTGACGCGGTCGCAGCGATGAATGAGGCTCGATGGGAAATCGCCACCCACGGCCTCAAATGGGTCGACTATCGCGACACGCCGTCAGAGATCGAAGCGCTCCATATCGCCGAGGCTGTGCGCATTCACACTGAGATCGCCGGCGCCCGTCCGCTCGGCTTCTATCAGGGCCGGTCGTCGATCAACACGATCAGACTTGGGATGGAAGAGGGCGGGTTCGTCTATTGCGCCGACACCTATGCCGACGATTTGCCCTACTGGCTTGAGGGACCGCGCGGCCCGCAGCTCATGACTCCCTATACGCTCGACGCCAACGACATGCGCTTCGCCACCCCGCAGGGCTTTAATACCGGTGATCAGTTCTACACCTACCTCAAGGACTCGTTCGACACGCTCTACGCTGAAGGCGATGTCGCGCCCAAAATGATGTCGATCGGCCTGCACTGCCGCCTGGTCGGCCGACCCGGACGCGCGCTCGCGCTCGCGCGTTTCCTTGACTATGCGCTCGCCCATGATCGCGTCTGGATTCCGACACGGCTCAATATCGCGCGGCACTGGATCGCCAAGCACCCGCCGCCGGGGGGCTGGAGGCCCTCCGAGCTGACTCGGATCCTATTCGTCGAACGCTTCGGCGGCGTTTACGAGCACTCGCCGTGGATCGCGGCGGCTGCGCACGATTCCGGTCTGTCGACTGCCGCCAACACGGGGGAAGGGTTGGGGAAAGCGCTCGCCGCAGCCGCGGCGAAGGGGACGACAGAACAAAAGCGCGCGCTGATCAAAGCCCACCCTGATCTGGCCGGCAAGCTCGCCCTCGCAAAGACTTTGACTGCAAAATCGAGGCGGGAGCAAACGAGCGCCGGACTTGACCGGCTTACACCCGACGAACTGCGCCAATTCGGCGAACTGAACGACGCCTATCGCGCAAAGTTCGGCTTTCCCTTCATCATGGCGGTCAAAGGCAAGAGCACAGTGGACATTCTTGCTGCCTTCCGCGGTCGTCTGGCTAACGACGCCGAGGCGGAGACGACAACCGCGCTGGATGAGATCGATCGGATTGCGGCGCTGCGGCTAAAGGACATTCTGCCTTGAGCGCCAACATTCGCGTCATCCGTGGCCGAGTCCTGTCGTTCACCGACGATCCGGCTGAGAGCCGTTCACGTGCCTATTCTTACATCCAAGACGGCGCCGTCCTCGTCGCGGGTGGGCTAATTGAGGCGGTCGGCGAAGCGTCCGACATCCTCGCCCGTGCCCCGCCAGGGACGATCATCGATGACCATTCCGGCTCGTTCATCATGGCGGGCTTTATCGACGCCCACGTTCACTATTCTCAAACCCAGGTGATCGGCTCCCACGGCGCGCAACTGCTCGACTGGCTGCAAACTTATACGTTCGTCGAAGAACAGAAATTTGCCGATCCCGCGCATTGCGCGCGCGTGGCTGATTTCTTCCTTGATGAACTGTTTCGCTCAGGCACCACGACCGCGATGGTCTACTGCACGGTGCATCCGCAATCCGTCGACGCTTTCTTCGCCGCGGCCGATGAGCGCGGCGCGCGGATGATCGCGGGCAAGGTGATGATGGACCGCGACGCGCCAGAAGCGCTGATGGACACAGCCCAGCGAGCCTACGATGAGAGCAAAGCCCTGATTCAGCGCTGGCGGGGCCGCGGCCGGCTCGATTATGCGATTACCCCGCGCTTTGCCGTGACATCGACGCAGGCGCAACTGGACGCAGCCGGCGCCTTGGCGCGCGAATTTCCGCATTGCTACGTCCAAACCCACGCCAACGAAAACAAGGCGGAGATCGCGCGCGTCGCAGCGCTGTTTCCGGAGGCACGGAGCTATATCGACGTCTACGAGAAGGCTGGGCTTACCGGTCCCCGATCGGTCTTCGGCCATTGCATTCATTTACAGGAGAGCGAGGTCGCCGCGCTCGCCGAAAGTCGCTCCGTCGCGGCGTTCTGTCCGACATCGAATCTGTTTCTCGGCTCCGGTCTATTCGATCAGGCGCGGCTTAGGCAGGCGGGGGTGCGGATCGCGCTTGCGACGGACGTGGGCGGAGGCACGAGCTATTCGATGCTGCGCACCGCCGCCGAGGGATACAAAGTGTTGCAGCTTAATGACCAGTCGTGGCCGGCGGTGGAGGCGTTCTATCGGATGACGCTCGGCAACGCCCGCGCGCTCAGTCTCGATGACCGCATCGGATCGATTGACGCCGGCAAGGAAGCGGATCTCATCGCGCTTGATCCGCACGCGACGCCGGCGCTCTCGCACCGAATCGAGGCGGCCGGCGACGATACTGAGGTCGAGCTGTTCGCCCTCCTTGCGCTCGGCGACGATCGCGCAGTGCGCCAGACCTATGTCGCGGGCGAGCCGAGAAAGGGCCGAGACAGCTTTTGAGATCCGACGGTTCGCGGAACGCGTGGCGAGGCCTCTGGGCTACAGGGTTATCGGCCCGTTATGCGAGCGCCAGCCGTTCATGCCCTCGGCAAAGTGTCTCACGTCCTCGCGGCCGACCATCCTCGCCTTATTCAGCGCATTGCGCGACCGCGCGCCCGCCTGACAGATCAGGACGACGGGTTTTCCCGCCGGCAGATCTTTGGGATCGTAAGCCGACATCGGCATGTTGAGAGCGTTTGGAACGTGGCCTGCGGCGAATTCGTGCGGCTCGCGAACGTCTACGATCGTCCAGGCGTGGGTTCCGACCGCTTCTTCCAAATCGCCAAAACTGACAATGTCTGGATCCGAGCCGGCGCCGAAGCGTGAAAACATGTTCCAGGACATCTCAACTCCAAAGTTTACGGTCGTCGGCTCTCGAACTCCCCAGATCGGGGGCAATATAGGTCGCCAGGCCGGCGTTTCTAGATTTCCTCTTCCGACGCGATCGCCTTGCGTTGCTTCGATTGAATGAGGTCGCAACGATCTGCGGCCGCGATCAGTTCCTCTGGCGTTCCAAGGGGCGAACATGTCGCCCGTAGAAAGAAGCATCATGATTTCCGGGCGCCGCCATAGGGATTCTTGAACGGCGAGGCAAACCGACTTGTTCACGAGAATTTGTTTTTGCCGTCGAGCCAGACATTGGCTTGCGCGCATCGATTCCAGAATGCCTTTCTGCTCAACAAATTTGGCGACCCCTATTTTCCAGCTGGTATTTACATAAAACCAATAAATTTAAGTCAAATTTAGTTGACCCCACTTCCCCAAGCCGACAACCTGAGATCCATGCGGATCCGCCCCTTCTCTACGCCGGGCCGTTTCTGGCGCGGGAACCTTCACGCCCATTCAAGCCTCTCAGACGGCGCCTTGAATCCTGCGGACGTCGTCGAAGCCTACAAAAGAGCAGGCTATGATTTCCTGCAAGTATCCGATCATTTTCTAGGCAGGTTCAACTGGCCGATCGCCGATACCCGCAAGCTGCGTTGTAAGGCCTTCACCACTCTGATCGGCGCCGAAGTTCACGCCATGGAGACGAGCGCGGGCGAATATTGGCATATCGTCGCAACCGGGCTGCCGTTCGACTTTCCCCCCGCCAGGCCGGACGAAAGCGCCGCGCACTTGGCGAAGCGAGCGCGGGAGGCCGGCGCCTTCGTCGCCATCGCTCATCCGTCGTGGTCGCAACTGACGATCGAGGATGGGCGCTCCATCGGCGCCGCGCATGCGGTCGAGGTCTATAATCACACCTGCGCGATGCTCACGGATCGAGGCGATGGCTTCTATTTGCTTGACCAACTCTGCAACGAGGATCGGCGGTTGACGGCGGTCGCCGGCGACGACGCGCACTTCCATAACGGCGACCTCGACGCCTTCGGCGGGTATGTCATGGTCAAGTCGGAGACGCTTGAACCGGAGTCCCTCCTCGGCGCTTTGAAGGCCGGAGAGTTCTATTCAAGCCAGGGCCCGCGTATTTACGACGTCGAGGTTACGAAAAACGAAGTGCGGGTCGAGTGCTCTCCGGTCCATACCATCGCGCTCGTCACCAGCGCATCGTCCGCGCTAAGCCGGGTCGGACGCGGGCTCACCCAGGCGACGATCGAATTCGCCGAGGTCGCAAAATGGGCGTGGGCCAAGCCCCCGCAGGTGAAATGGTTCCGCATCGTCGCCATTGACGGCCCTCGCCGCGCCTGGACCAACCCGATCTGGGTCGACGCCCTCAATTGACGCACATCGCCTGAGCCGGCGGCCACGCTCTAACCGGCCGGGCCTCACTTGCGCTGCGGAGCATGCGCCCATACATCCCGCGCTCGCCCCGTCTTTCAGGACCTTCACCAATGGCTGACGATTTCGCCGCCCGCTCGCCCGGGTGGCACGCGACGACCATCCTCATGGTTCGCAAGGGCGGAAAGGTCGTCATTGGCGGCGACGGCCAAGTCAGCATGGGTCAGACAGTTGTCAAATCCAACGCGCGCAAGGTTCGCCGCCTCGCCAAGGGCGACGTCGTCGCCGGTTTCGCCGGCGCGACGGCCGACGCCTTCACGCTGTTCGAACGGCTTGAAGCCAAACTCGAGCAGTACCCCGGCCAACTCGCGCGCGCTTGCGTCGAACTAGCCAAGGACTGGCGCACCGACCGGTATCTGCGCCGGCTTGAGGCGATGCTCATCGTCGCCGATAAAAGCACGGGCTTCACTCTGTCTGGCTCGGGTGACGTGCTGGAGCCCGAGGAGGACGAATTCGGCTCGGCGATGGCGATCGGTTCTGGGGGCAATTATGCGCTTGCCGCCGCACGGGCGCTCATGCCGATGCAACTCGATGCCGACGAAATCGTGCGTCGCTCGATGCGCATAGCCGGTGAGATCTGCGTCTACACCAATTTCAATCTGATCCTCGAAAGCCTCTGAACCTCATGTCGGATCTCTCGCCTCGCGAAATTGTCTCCGAACTCGACCGCTACATCGTCGGTCAGGGGGACGCCAAGCGCGCCGTCGCCATCGCCTTGCGCAATCGGTGGCGTCGCCTGCGTCTGACGTCGCCGATGCGCGAGGAGGTGATGCCGAAGAATATCCTCATGATCGGCCCGACCGGCTGCGGCAAGACCGAAATCGCGCGCCGGCTGGCAAAGCTCGCGGGCGCGCCGTTTCTCAAGGTCGAGGCGACGAAATTCACCGAGGTCGGGTATGTCGGGCGCGATGTCGAGCAGATCGTCCGCGACCTGGTCGAGGTCGCGATCGCACTGGTCAAAAGCCGCAAGCGCAAGGACATCGAAGCGAAGGCTGAACTCGAGGCGGAAGAGCGGGTGCTTGATGCGCTCGTCGGCTCGACCTCATCCGCCGGCACCCGCGATGCGTTTCGCCGCAAGCTGCGCGCCGGCGAGCTCAACGACAAGGAGATCGAGGTCGAATTGCCGCAGAGCGGCTCCGGCCTGCCGATGTTCGAACTGCCGAACATGCCTGGCGCTTCGATCGGCGCGATCAACATCGCCGATATGTTTCGGCAAGAGCCAGCGCACGAAGACCAAACGAATGACGGTCGAGGAAGCGCACGAGCCGCTGGTCGCCGCCGAGGCTGAAAAGCTGCTCGATCAGGACGCGGTCGTGCGCGATGCGGTGGCCGAGGTCGAAAGCAACGGCATCGTCTTCCTCGACGAGATCGACAAGATCTGCGCCCGCGAGGGTCGCGGCGGCGCCGACGTCTCCCGCGAGGGCGTGCAGCGCGATCTCTTGCCGCTGATCGAGGGCACGACGGTCGCCACCAAGCACGGCGCGGTCAAGACCGACCACATCCTCTTTGTCGCCTCCGGCGCCTTCCACACCGCCAAGCCATCCGATCTGTTGCCGGAGCTACAGGGCCGCCTGCCGATCCGGGTCGAGCTCAAATCGCTGACCGAAGACGATTTCAAGCGCATCCTCACCGACACTGAGGCGAGCCTGATCAAGCAATATGTGGCGCTGATGCAAACCGAAGGCCTCGACCTCGAGTTTACCGATGATTCGGTCGCGGCGATCGCCCGCATCGCCGCCAAGGTCAATGGATCGGTCGAGAACATCGGCGCGCGCCGGCTGCAGACGGTGATGGAGCGCGTGCTGGACGAGGTGAGCTTCACCGCCGCCGACCGGTCCGGCGAGAAGGTTCGTATCGACGCGGAGTTCGTCGAGCGCCACATCGGCGACCTCGCTGCCAACGCCGATCTGAGCCGGTTTATTCTGTGAGGCCGCCTTTCGCCATTTCCAAGGCTTGACCGAGAGCGCCGCGCCCGCACAAGTTTACGTGGATCAATGATTTCAATGACTTAAGTGCGCTTTTGCGCGCGCCCGCACGTTGGCGCTCCTTCGCGGAAGACATGTGGCCATTTCGCGGGGCGAAACGAATTGTTTCGCCTGCGATGGGGTAAGTCTCTGTAATTATTATGACTCGCGAATTAACGATTTCGCCGAAATGTTTGTTTTCAATGACTTACAGGCTGTTTCGTTTCGCCGTTTTCTTACCCGTTCCTTAGTTCGTCAAAAGCGCCGGCTCCCCACGGCGAACTGGTTTCTGAAAAACGATAGAATAACTTAGCCATCTGGTAAGATATTGTCGATTTTCCGCAGCGCCGCTCGCGGCCGAGCTCGGGCTCGTGGCCAAGGTTAACGGATCGGTCCAGAACATGCGCGCTCGCGTCTACAGACCGTGATGGGGGGTGCTCAACGAAGTGAGCTTCACCGCCGCCGACCGGAACGGCGAGAAAGCCCGCATCGACGCCGATTTCCTCGAGCGCCATGTCGGGGATCTCGCGGCGAATGCGAATATCAGCCGATTTATACTGATAATTCGACTGTAAAGCGGTCTTCGATCCTATCGATTGCTTCCTCCCTTCGCAATAACAGTTCAGTGCGATCAGATACCGGTGTAGGATTTGTAGTCGCAGGTTCCGAGCGTCGCCGCGCGTGGGCGGCACAGCCCGGCCGTGACGGAAATGCTAAGGATTCCTCGGTAGCGCGGCTATGAACCCTCAGTGGCTTGCGAAGTATAAACCGATTAGCGATGCCTTAATGGTATATGGATGGTTTGTTGCGCCGTTTCTAATCGGCGCTGAATTTAAAGTCGTCGAGCAAACCGCCGATTACATCGCACAGAACCCGCCGCAGAGCGAACAGGACCGCAAAAACATAGAGGATCGCATCTATCGCTCATTGGTTGAGCCAGCCTTTAGTGTCGCCTATGGAGGAATGGATTTACAAGAAAACTGGTCAGTGGGACTTCAGTCTTTCAGTTTTGAATCGGCACACGTACTCCATGGAATGGACGCAGGGAATTTTTATCGGCCGCAGGACGTCCACCGGCTTATTCTCGCTTTTGACCCGCTAATAGAATTTCTATCGTTTCAGCAAGGAGTATTTCACACGTTTCTGCCCGACGTTGGCACTGACGCCTTCATTGACGCTAGGCGCAACTACTACGGAGCGCTTTCCTTCGGAATGCCAACTGCCGCTCAATCTTGGGCGATCGAGCGTACTCTACTGAAACAGCACGCTCGCTACGTTGCACCTCCGCACGATCCGAACATTCAGGAAAGCATAGCCGCGCACGCCGCATTGATGGCCGAGATAACGGAGCTAGGGAAACGAGCCCGCGCGAAAGGTAACACGCCGAAGCCGCCGCCTAGCGCCACGGCCTGAGGCCGGTCGCACGCTGCAAATGTCCAGAATCTTTACACCAAGGATCGACGCCAACAAAGCCGAAGCGTTATGCCGCCGGAGGCGCAGAAGGAGTTGCCTCCCGACCTTTTGGCTACGCTCAGGGCGCATCAAGTCCTAGACCAAGGAGTTTCTTGTGACATCGCTCGTTCTGACCTTCGTTGGCGACGACCGGCCCGGCCTCGTCAACGCGATTTCGGAGAAGGTCGTCGCCTTCGGCGGGACCTGGCTGGAAAGCCGCTCGGTGCGGCTCGCGGGCAAATTTGCCGGCGTTGTGCTGGTTCGGGTTCCGGACGAGAATCTCATCCCGCTCGAATTGGCGCTGGCGAAGCTCGCGCCTTCAGGCCTACGCGTATCGATCGAGCGGGGCGTGGCGGCCCGATCCGAAAGCCCGACGCGGCTCGTCACGCTGGAGATCGTCGGCAAGGAGCGGGCGGGCATTGTGCGCGACGTGACGCAGGCCCTTACTGGCCTCGGCGTCAACATCGAAGAGTTCACAAGCGGACTTGAGGGCGAGCCCTTTACGGGCGTCGAGATGTTTCGCGCGACCGCGCGCCTCGGCGTTCCCGACGGCCTCACGCTGGACGACCTCCGCAAGGCGCTGGAAAAGCTGGCAGCCGAGATCATGGTTGATCTTGCGGTTGACGAGGGCGAGCCGGGAGCCTGATGCAACCGCCAAACTGAAGGGCGGAACTAAACGGGGCGCCAAGTTGCCGAAAGTATTAGGGTGCGCCGATAAAATTGCCGTTAGGCCGGGCGCCGCCGGTTTCCAATGACGGCTCTTCGGGGCTCGGGAGCAGGGTTATCGCCCGACGCCAGAGACGCCTCAGTGCAAGAGTTCTGTCCCCTTGCGCGGGTCTGCCCACATTGGCATAAGGGCCGCCCTTCCCGCCCGAACTCAAGCGAAAAATGGCCAAGTTTCCCGAGCGCGTGTTTTCCGGCGTTCAGCCGACAGGCAATCTGCACCTCGGCAACTATCTTGGCGCGATCAAGCGCTTCGTCGAGATGCAGAAGACGCATCCTTGCATCTATTGCGTCGTCGACCTGCATGCGATGACGATGCCTCACGTGCCGGAGCAGCTTGCCCGCACGACGCGTGAGGTGACTGCCGCCTTTCTCGCCTGCGGCATCGACCCGAAAGCCAACATCGTCTTCAACCAGAGCCGGGTCGCCGAACATGCGGAACTCGCTTGGGTGCTCGACTGCGTCGCGCGGCTCGGCTGGCTCAACCGGATGACCCAGTTCAAGGAGAAAGCGGGCAAGGACCGGGAGAACGCGTCGGTCGGACTCTACAACTATCCGGTGCTGATGGCCGCTGACATTCTTGTCTATCGCGCGACCCACGTTCCGGTCGGCGACGATCAGAAGCAACATTTGGAGCTGGCGCGCGACATAGCGCAGAAGTTCAACAAAGATTTTGCCGCGTCGATCGCTTCCCACGGCCACGGCGACGCTTACTTTCCGCTGCCCGAACCCTTGATCCAGGGACCGGCCACCCGCGTCATGAGTTTGCGCGACGGCGCAAAGAAGATGTCCAAGTCCGACACCTCCGAGAACGCCTATATCGCGCTCACTGACGACGCGGACACGATCGCGCAAAAGATTCGTCGGGCCAAGACCGACCCCGAGCCGCTGCCAAGCGAGGTCGAGGGCCTTTCGGGGCGACCTGAGGCCGACAATCTCATTGGCATCTTCGCCGCCCTGAACGACGAGACGAAGGTCGATGTGCTCAAGCGCTTCGGCGGCAGCCAGTTCTCGGCGTTCAAGACCGCGCTCGCTGACCTTACAATCGACAAGTTCGCGCCGATTCGCGCCGAGATGCTGCGCCTCGCGGCCGATCCGGCCCATACCGACGCTGTCCTTGCCGAGGGGGCCGAGAAGGCGCGCGCGATCGCGCGTCCCAACATGGACGCGATCAAGGATATCCTCGGCCTCGTGCGATAGCTGCGAGATCACAAACAAATTTAAACAAAGATGGACGCACTCCGGCTGCGACGGAAGGCGCAAATCGGCACATCTTGTTGCTTGCCCTCCCCTTACCACGAGGGCTAGCGGCCCCATCGGCGAACTGTCCTTCTCCGCTGGTCGCCCATGGTTAACGACTTTGCGGCAAACATTTCGTAATCCTGTTGAGAGCTGATTTCGGACCTTCCTGCGGAGGCGAAGAGTTGGCGGACCAGCCGGCCGGCGCGTGACATCGTCGTCAGGCTCTCGAGGAGGCGATTCGTTGCGGGGGCTCAGCGGGCCGAAGCGCTCCGGAATTGGCCAGCGGACGCGACGGCTCGACTGGGCGGTCGCCGCCTGGTCAGCCGCAGGCTTGGCGCTATACCTGTTCGCGGGTGAGCTGGCGTGTGCGCAAGACTTCTCCCAATCGTTAGGAGCGCCTGCGCGTCTGGCGTTCGACATGGCGTCAGTCCAGGCCAATGTCGCCGGCCTCGTCATCCTGACGCTGATGCTGCTGGCGACGATCACCGCTGTCCTTCATCTGGTTGGCCGCCAAATCTGGACGCGTCGCGTTGTCGAGCTCGAGACGGAGCTCGCGCGAACCAACGCCAAACTCGATCGCGCGGCGCTGATGTTGCGCAGCGAGCCGCAAATCCTCGTCTCCTGGGAGCGTCTGGACGCGGAGCCGACGATCGAGGGCGATTTCGCCCTTGTCGCCGATTTGCCGCTGTCGTCGCGCGTGCTCGCCTTCGCCTCGTGGCTCAATCCGGCCCACGCCGCTAAGATTGAGGAGGCGACAGAGCGATTGCTGACCCGGGGCGAAGCCTTCGCGGCCGCAGTGATCAGCCTTCGTGGCCGCCATCTCGAGCTCGATGGGCGCCCAGTGTCCGGCAGCGCGGTAATGCGCATCCGCGACGTCTCGGGCGAGCGCCTTCAGTTGGCGCAATTGCGTGAGTCCTTCGCTGAATCCGAGGGCGCTTTGGACGGCCTGCGCCGAGCGCTCGAGACGGCAGACATGCCAGCGTGGACTCGCGACGCAACGGGGCGGCTGGCCTGGTGCAACATCGCCTACGCTCAAGCTGTCGACGCCCCCGACGCTGAGGCCGCGATCGCCACCGGCGGCGAAATATTCGATCCGGCGGTGCGCCGCGAAGCAACATCCGCGCTCAAGGAGTCCGGGGCCTGGAAGCGCCGCGCGTCGGCGGTCGTCGGCGGCGAGCGTCGAACCTTCGACGCCGTCGAGGCGAGCGCCCCGGTCGGCTTCGCGGGCCTCGCTCACGACGTTTCCGAAATCGTGGCGCTGAAAGCGGATATGGAGCGCAACGAGGATGACTATTCGCGGATGATCGATCGGCTCTCGACGGCGGTTGCGATTTTCGACAAGTCCAAGCGGCTGACCTTGTACAATGCCGCCTACCGGCAGATCTGGTCGCTCGAGCCGGCCTTTCTCGACCAAGGGCCGACCGACGGCGAAATCCTCGATTGGCTTCGCAGCAAGAGGCAGTTGCCCGAGCAGGTCGACTTCCGCGCCTGGAAGGCGCAGCAATTGAGCGCTTACCAGGCGATCGAGCCGGGCGAATCCGTCTGGCATCTGCCCGACGGGCGGGCGCTCCGGGTCGTCGTGAGCCCCAATCCGAAAGGCGGCGTCACCTATCTTTATGACGATGCGACGCAGAGCTACGCGCTCGCCTCCCAAGTGACCGCACTCACCCATGTGCAGGGCGAAACGCTGGACGCGCTCAAGGAGGGGGTGGCGGCGTTCGGGGCGGATGGGCGCATGAAGCTGTTCAACCCGGCGTTCGCGGAACTGTGGCGATTCGATCCGGCCGTCTTGAGCGAGCGCCCGCATGTCGATGAGATCGCGCGCGCCTGCAAGCCGCTGTGCGATGATCCCGGACTGTTCGACGCGCTTAAGGCGGTGATCGTCGATCTTCCCGAGCATCGCAAGAACCGGACTGTGCGAATCGAGCGCACGGACGGGCTCATCCTCGATTGCGCCGCTCTGCCGTTGCCGGACGGAGCGACCCTCATGACGTCACTCGATGTGACCGCCGGCGTCAACATCGAGCGAGCGCTGACCGAGCGCAATCAGGCTCTCATCGCGGCCGAGAAGTTGCGCAATGATTTCGTCAATCACGTCTCCTACGAACTGCGCACGCCGCTCACCAACATTATCGGCTTCACCCAGCTTCTCGCGGGCGGAGGCGTTGGCCCGCTCAATCCGAAGCAGCTCGAATATGCAGGATTCATCACGGACTCGTCGCATGCGCTGCTCGCCATCATCGACGACATTCTCGACCTTGCCTCGATGGACGCCGGAGCGCTGGAGCTTAGGCTCGAGGACGTCGACGTCGCCGAGGCGATGAAGGCCGCGGCGGCGGGTGTGCAGGACCGCCTGAGCGAAGCGGCGATAGAGTTGCGCATCGTCATGACCGACGGGGTCGGGTCGCTGCGCGCGGACGGCCGCCGGGTGCGCCAGATCTTGTTCAATCTTCTCTCGAACGCGATCAACTATTCGGAGGGGGGCCAGACCGTGACGCTGGCTGCGATGCGGCGCGGGGCGGAGATCGTATTCAAGGTCAGTGATCGCGGACGGGGCATTCCGCCCGAAATGATCGATCGCGTATTCGAGCGGTTCGAAACCTTTCCCAACGGCTCGCGCCATCGCGGCCCCGGCCTCGGCCTGTCGATCGTGAGAGCGATGGTCGAACTGCATCAGGGGCGGGTCCTGATCGACACAGCGCCCCGGGAGGGCACGACGGTCACCTGTATCTTTCCAGTCGATCCGGTAGGAGTGTCGGCGGCGGTCAGCCCGCAACTTATGGCGCCCCCCAAGACGCAATCGGTCTAGTAGAGGGCATGAACGGTTTCGCGGGTGTAAGAGACGCAGCGGATGTTTGGAGCTTCGAGGCGCCGGACGAAGCGACGACTTTGGCCATCGCCGCGGCGCAGGCGGCTTGGCTTGAGCCCGACGATTTCGTCGCTCTCATCGGCGATCTCGGAGCGGGCAAGACCGCTTTCGCCCGAGGGCTTATCCGCGCCCTTGCCGAGGCCCCGGAGCTCGAAGCGCCGAGTCCGACTTTCACATTAATGCAAGTTTATGAGGCCTCTCGCGGGCCGGTGGTTCACGCCGATTTCTACCGGCTGCGTGGCCCAACGGAGCTCACCAATCTGGGCTGGGATGAAGCCGTCGAGGGCGCGATTGCGATCGTCGAGTGGCCGGAGAAGGTCGCGCAAGCGCTGCCCGCGGACCGGCTCGAAGTCGACATCCGGTTTGATCCGAAACGCGGTCCCGACTTTCGTTTGCTGACCTTGCGGGGGTTCGGGGCGATACGCCCGCGTTTGACGCTGGCGCTTGGCGTCGCAAGGCTGCTGGGTCGCTCCGGCTGGAGTGACGCTGCCCGTGAATTCCTGCAGGGCGACGCGTCCATTCGCGCCTATGAGCGGCTGACCAAGCCAACCGGCGAGACCGCGATCTTGATGATCTCTCCGCCACGGCCGGACGGGCCCATCCTGCGCTTTGGCAAGCCCTACGCGGCGATCGCCAAGTTGTCGCCCGACATCCGAGCCTTCATCGCCATGGCCGAGGGCCTGCGCGGGCTCGGCTACTCGGCCCCGGTTGTCATCGACACCAGCATCGATGAAGGACTGGCGCTGATCGAAGACTTCGGCTCAACCACCATCGCCCAAAACGGCGTTCCGGATGGCGCGCGTTATGCGCCAGCGATCGCGCTTCTGACCGATCTGCACGAACGCAAACTGCTGTCGAGTTTGTCGGCCGGCGACGAACCCTACGAACCGCCAGTCTACGACATCGAGGCGATGCTGGTCGAAGTGGAGCTCGTAAACGAGTGGTATGCGCCGGCGATCGCCCGATTAACGCCGCCATCGGGCGCCCGCATGCAGTTCCTGGCGATCTGGCGCGAACTCCTGGCGCCGATCCTCGCCGACCCGACAAGCTGGACGCTGCGCGACTATCATTCGCCCAATCTGCACTGGCTCCCGGACCGGCAGGGGTTGAAGCGGATAGGCCTCATCGATTTTCAGGACGCGGTGATCGGGCCGCCGGCCTACGATGTCGTTTCGCTGTTGCAGGACGCGCGCGTCGACGTGCCGGAGGATCTCGAGATGCGTCTCGCCGCCCTCTACATGCGCCGCAGAACGGCTGTCGATCCTGCCTTTGACACCCAGCGCTTCGCTGCCGCCTACGCCGCAATGGGCGCCCAGCGGGCCACCAAGATCCTCGGCCTCTTCGCCCGACTCGACAAACGCGATCACAAGCCTGAGTACCTGCGCCACCTACCGCGGATCGAGCGCTACCTCGCGCGCAACCTTGCCCATCCGTTGCTTCAACCGCTTGCACTCTGGTATCGGAACCACCTTCCGCGGGCGCTGGGCCCAAAGCCGGTCACATCCGACCCTGAAGATTGATTGCTGAGGCCCGATGAGCCTTCCCGTTCCGAAGACGGCCCTGGTGTTCGCCGCCGGACTGGGTACGCGGATGCGGCCAATCACCGAGACGCTGCCGAAGCCCTTGGTCGAGGTGCATGGCCGCGCGCTCATCGATTATTGTCTCGATCGGCTGGCGGAGAACGGCGTCGAGCGCGCGATCGTCAACGTGCATTGGCTGGCCGACCAGATCGAGACGCATCTCGCCAAGCGCACGGCGCCAAAGATCGTCATTTCGGATGAGCGTTCAACGCTGCTCGATCAGGGCGGCGGGATCAAGCGCGCGCTGCCGCTGATCGGCTCGGATCCGTTCCTGATCTGCAACACCGACGCGTTCTGGATCGAGGGGCCGCGCTCGAATATCGCGCGCCTGGCCCGGAGTTTCGATGCCGAAACGATGGATATCTTGCTGTTGGTCGCGGCCGGAGCCGGCGCAGTCGGCGTCGACTGGCCCGGCGATTTCGTCATGACGCATAACGGTCGGCTTCAGCCGCGCGAGCCGCGCCACGTCGCGCCCTTCGTCTATACCGGCCTGGGTATCCTTAAGCCGCAGTTGTTCGCCAACGAAACGGCGGACGTATTCCGCCTCGCCCCATTCTTTCACGCCGCCGCCGCCAAGGGCCGGCTCTACGGCGTTCGTCTCGATGGCCTCTGGGTGCATGTCGGGCGGCCGGAGAGCATCGCGGAAGCGGAAACGGCCATCGACCGCTCGACCCTGTGAGCGCTAAAGGGACGCCCCGTTTCCCAAATCAACGGAATCATCTTATGCGGTCGAGTTTGTTCGGGCAGAGCGAGCGGGTGACGGGCCCACTGGGGGTTTGAGAGCATGAAACTGCCGAACCAGATCGGCCCCATTCATTTCGTCGGCATTGGCGGCATAGGCATGTCGGGCATCGCCGAGGTGCTGCTCAACCTTGGCCATCAGGTTCAGGGCTCGGACCAGAGCGACAACGCCAACGTCAAGCGCCTGCGCGAGCAGGGCGCGACCGTCTTTGTCGGCCATGACAAGGCCAACCTCGGCGCCGCCGCGGTGGTCGTCATTTCGTCCGCGGTCAAGCGCGACAACCCCGAGGTCGTCGAGGCGCGCGCGAAGCGAATTCCCGTAGTCCGCCGGGCCGAGATGCTGGCCGAGCTGATGCGGCTTAAGCAGTGCGTGGCGGTGGCCGGCACGCATGGCAAGACCACGACGACGTCGCTGGTGGCGACGCTCCTCGACGCCGCCGGGCTTGATCCGACCGTGATCAACGGCGGCATCATCAACGCCTACGGGACCAACGCGCGGCTTGGCGCCGGCGACTGGATGGTGGTCGAGGCCGACGAGAGCGACGGCACGTTCCTGAAGCTCCCCGCCGACATCGCCGTCGTCACCAACATCGATCCCGAACATCTCGATCACTTCAAGACCTTCGACGCCATCAAGGACGCCTTTCTCGCGCTGATCGGAAACCTGCCCTTCTATGGCTTCGCGGTCATGTGCCTCGATCATCCCACTGTGCAGGAGCTCGTCGGCCAGGTCGAAGACCGCCGAATCTTGACCTACGGCCAGAATCCGCAAGCCGATGTCCGCCTCATGGACGTGAACCTAGCCGGCGGCGTCACGCGATTTTCGGCGCTGATCCGGGATCGGGCCACCGGCCGCGCGACCTTCATCGATGATCTGGCGCTCCCGATGCCGGGCCTCCACAACGCCCTTAACGCCACCGCGGCGATCGCCGTCGCTCACGAACTTGCTGCGCCAATCGATGTCATCCGCAAGGCCATCGCCGGGTTTGGCGGCGTCCGCCGGCGTTTCACCCGCACCGGGACATGGAATGGCGCCGCCATCTATGACGACTATGGCCATCATCCGGTCGAAATCGCCGCGGTGTTGAGAGCCGCGCGGGCGGCGACCGAGGGCAAAGTGATCGCGGTCGTGCAGCCGCATCGCTTCACCCGGCTCGCGTCCTTGTTCGACGCCTTCGCCACCTGCTTCAACGACGCCGACACCGTCATCGTCGCTGACGTTTATGCGGCCGGCGAAGCGCCGATCGAAGGCATCGACAAGGCGGCGCTGGCGACTGCGATCGCCGCTCACGGGCATCGTCACGCGCTGATGGTGCCCTCGCCCGAGAAATTGGCGGGCATGGTGCATTCGCTGGCGAAGCCGAGCGACTATGTCATTTGCCTCGGCGCCGGTTCGATCACGCAATGGGCCTACGCGCTCCCCGGCGAACTCGCCGCGCTCGATAAAGCCTGACGCGCCGACGATGTCCGGCCTGGTCGACGAAATCAAGACGCGGGCCCCCAATCTGCGCGGACGCCTCACCGCCGACGCTCCTGTAGCAGACGCCACCTGGTTTCGAGTCGGCGGCTCGGTTGAGGCCCTGTTTTCCCCGGCCGACGAGGACGATCTCGCCTATGTCCTTTCGGCTCTCCCGCGCGAGATCGCAGTTACGACCATCGGTCTCGGCTCGAACCTCATTGTGCGTGATGGCGGCGTGGCCGGGCTCGTCATCCGGCTCGGCGGCCGGGCCTTCGGCGCGGTCGAGATCATGGACGGCTCCCGCATCGCCGTCGGAGCTGCGACGCCGGATCAGTACGTGGCCAAGGCCGCCGCAATCGCGGGCATCGATGGAATGGCGTTCCTGCGGGGCGTGCCCGGTTCAATCGGCGGCGCTCTTGTCATGAACGCCGGCGCGCATGGGGGCGAGATCAAGGACGCCCTCATCGAAGCGCGCGGGATCGACCGCACCGGCGCCAGGCGTGTGTTTTCAAATGCGGATATGGGTTTTTCTTATCGCCGTAGCTTGGCGCCGGACAATGTCATCTTCACCGGCGCAACATTTCAGGGCCGCCCCGGCGAGCCCAAGGCGATCGAAGCCGAGATGGAGCGTATCACCCGCGCGCGCGAAGCCTCACAACCGATCCGCGAGAAGACCGGCGGCTCCACGTTCAAGAATCCGCCGGGAATGAAGGCCTGGGAACTGATCGATAAAGCCGGATGCCGGGGTTTAAGGCTCGGCGGCGCCCAGGTGTCGACCATGCATTGCAACTTTCTCATCAATCTCGGGGCCGCGACGGCCGCCGATCTAGAGGCGCTTGGCGAGGAGGTTAAGCGCCGGGTCCTCGAAACGACCGGAGATGCGCTCGAATGGGAAATCAAGCGGATCGGCGTCGCAATCGGCTGCTAGAGACGGCCATCCAACCGAAATGTCGCAAGCCAACGCTCATCTCACAATTTCGAGAGGCCTGTCGTATTTGCGAATGAGGCCACTTAAATTATCGTCTACCGAGAAGCGCGCCTGGTCCTGGCATAATTCTTGATTAAACCTGTTGTGCTAAGGTTCTGGCTTCGGTGACGCGTCAATAGACGAAAAGGACGATCGGAAAGTTCGTTAGGCGAGGAAAACAACCAGCGAGGGCTCCGACCTTAAAGGAGGTCCTCATGTTGAGCATACGTTCCCTGGCGTTGG
Organism: uncultured Alphaproteobacteria bacterium; assembly: GCA_963717215.1. Taxonomy (GTDB): domain Bacteria; phylum Pseudomonadota; class Alphaproteobacteria; order Rhizobiales; family Beijerinckiaceae; genus Roseiarcus. The sequence goes on along the minus strand of CAVQVS010000009.1, from coordinate 348,475 downwards.
CTGGCGCTTTGGCGGTCTTGCCCCAGATCGTTTCTGCGGCCGAAAGCGCCCAGTGCGTCGATGTCGCGGTGCCAAAGCACGCCATAGAGGCGCGCAACGGGAAATGGATCCAGTTGACGCCTGAGCAGTGGGAGTTTCTGCGCGGCATCTACGCGATGAACCCGTTGACCCCGCCAGGCCTGCCCTACGGCGACAAGGCGGCGCTCGCCAAAGTCGACGGCAATGATGGCGGGCTCATCTTCTTCATCGATGGCGATAAGGCCTGCACCCCAATGCCGGTCCCAGACAAGCTTCTCGCCATGATGGACGACGTGGCGACGGCGAAAATCAACCACGAGGGCAACGGGCTCTAATCCGGCCTGTCACTAGGGCGGCGGCGCAGACAGTCGTTTTGGCCGGCGGTTGGAAAGCTTGAGGGCGACATGCTTGGAGCTGCGAGGTGACCGCTATGCGGCGGGGGCTATGTTGGCGCCCGCGTAGTTCATTTACCCGAATACTTTAAAACTCTCAGGCCCTCGGCGCCATGGCGGTGGCGAGCGCCATTCATCTCATTCTCAAATTCAGCCAAGCCTGTCTGGGACTGTTCAGGATATCGCCCGAGAGCGTCGACCCTGTCGTAGCCGAACTGTCGGCAAATGAGGGCTCGGCTCGCTTAATGCGTTTCGTTGCGTAGCCTCGCCAAATCGGGACTGTGAGCCGCGTCACGGCGCGGTGCTACGGCAGCCGGTACCCACCTGCTCACCGATGCGTCGTTGCTCGGGCCTCGAGGCGCCCAACTCGCGTTGGATACGCCGTGCGGCGTTTCCGGTCCGAGGAGAGATTGCTCAAGAGGAGGTTACGATGTCTCGTTTCGAAAGACCGGCCGATTTCGTCACCGCTTACCCACACGCGGCGCCCGGTGCGCCGACTCTCAAGACCTTGGTCCTGTTGGCCGCTTTGCTGGCTTATGGCGCGGGTTTCGTCTTCCTCTATCCCATTGTCGCAAGCAGCGTGGCGGAGAGTGTCGTCGAAGGCAACGACCCGGGTTTGTTGCCGTTCGTCAGTCCTTGACTGCGCGGCGCGAGGCGGCCACGCGGCAGGGCGAGCCGCTTTTGGATCGAGGTGGCCAAAAATAAACGGCGCGGGTCGCCGAGTTCGCCCTCGAGCCCTTCGCGGCATGAGCCGTCCTGATGCAGCCTCATGCCTCGCAGCGGCCGCCGCTCGCGCCCTTGCGCGGCGCCCCGGCGCGACGCCGCCCTTTGCAGATGCACCTTCGGCCAGGTGTAGCCACGAGACGAAGCCGGGATCGTCAATCAGGTGCTCGTAGAAATGCTTGACCGTGAAACGCTGGTAGCGCTCGCGACAGAGCCTTGCCACTTCCTCCGCCCGATCGCTTCGGAACCCGCTTGCCTGAGATCATGCCGAGCCTGCGGTCGATGAGGCCGGCCTCGCCGTCCTCCTCGGTATCGGCGCGTCCAGCGCCGGAACGTCGGCCCGCTCACCCCGGGCGCCGCCGCCGCCTCTTCCCGATTGAGCTCCGTCGATTCAAAGCGGTTCAGACCGTTCAAAAAAACCGTCGAAGCGCCTCCGTCCGGCGCCTACAGATCCCTCCAAAAGGCCCGGACCTGCTGGCGGAATCGTTGCGCTGCCTAAACCGGACATGTCGTGTGCTACCGAGGTTTGAGGAGCGTGTTCTTGTCAAACTCAGACACTAATGCTACAATGGGAGCTGGATTCTGCAAGAAGCTTTGTCAGCTGGGAGGCTGAATGAAGGGCCTTGTGCTGTCTGACACTTTCGGACTGCAACCCAAGACGCGAGTTGAGCGACAGGGAAATTTTTTTATTTTTCCGCTGGAAGTCTTTGAAAAGGCTGAACTCGCAAAAAATTTATGAAAATAAATGCAACCAAAATCCTTTCATTTATTTCATGAGCTTCTTTTACTTCGCAGAGTTCACGTCAAGGCTGTACCCATGGGGGCTCGCCGAGTCATGCATAGCGGTTCGATGCGTCGGCTTTGGTCTCCGGCGGTTTTGCGTTGACCATGCGGAGGATAAGCGTCGAGATTTCCGCGGCAACCTCGTCCAGCTTCAGCCGCCCGTGAAGCCGATACCAGATGTATGACCAGCTCACGAGGCCGCCAATCGCGAGCGAGGCGATGCGCGTGTCTGCGCAACCGAACTCTCCCGCTCGCACCCCGTCGTCGAGAAGCGAAGTCAGCTTCTTGTCGAACTCGCGCCGATAGCCCGATATGCGCTTGTAGTCGCTGGGCGCGAGGTTCTTCTCCTCACGCGTGAAAATCGCGATATGCTTCTGACTTTCGAGGACTGCGGCCACGAAGCGTTCTGCCACGAGACGCAAGCGTTCGCAGCAGGAAAGCCCATCAGGCTCGTGCTCGACCGAGTTGATTGCGCGAAGCGAGGACCGGATGCCTCGCGAGCATATCTCCGCGAGGAGTTCACTCTTCGAAGCAAAATGTGAATAGATGAAAGGCTTGGTGACGCCGAGACGCTCACCCACGGCGTCGAGGGTGGTGTTCTCGTATCCCTTCTCATAGATGAGGCTGACCGCCGTATCGATGATTCGCTCGCGTTTGAGCGCAATGATCTCATTTTTAAGGCTGCTCGACTGCTGATTTCGGCGCGCCATTCCAGATTCGTCTCCTGCTTGGCGATCCGGCGCCCCGGACACCGGGACCGGTGATGCATGGCCCGCGACGCGCGTCACCTGCTGCGGGGACGGCCACATCGGTATCGCAAGATACCAGCTGGAATCAAGTTGAGGGCGCAACTGCCACGGCTGAAACGCGGGACGCGCGATACGCCGCAAGCCGCTCACGCCCGCCGGCCGTTAACCGATCGCCCGGCGGGCCGTGTCGAGCGCATGGAGCCTTGTCCTTGGCCCGGCGCGCATCAATCGGCCGGGAAGTCCGCGTCCGACGGCGCGTTCCACCGCGAGACCGGCCTCGATCGCTTAGTCGAGATCGAAGCCGGTCTCCACTCCGAGTTCGGAAAGCACGGCCGCGAGATCCTCAGTGCAGACATTACCTGTCTTGCCGGGAGCGAACCGACATCCTCCAACCCCGCCCGCCGCCGACTCGTAGCGCGTAATCCCCAGGCAAAGGCCAGCCAAAACTTTCACGAGAGCGAGCCCGCGAGTGTCGTGGAAGTGGAGGGTCGCGCGATATCCGGCTGATCTTCGACCAGGCGCCCGCACCGGGCCTCCATATGGCGAGGCGAAACCACGCCGGTCGTGTCGCCGAGAGTTAGGCGTCGTATCCCGAACACCTTGAGGGAACTGGCGATCGCGCTCACGGTCTTCGGCGACACATCGCCTTCAAACGGGCAGCCGAAGGCGACCGCGATCGCTGAGCGCAGCGACGACCAGCCCCAAGCCGCGAATTCACGCAACCACCCGCGGCGTCGGCGAGCTGCGGCACGGCGCGCGGAGAGACGAAGATACCCCGGATCGCCGTCGGCGCGGGCGACAGACGCGGAACTCGACGCGAAACTCGTCGACTGCCTCACTGCCGGCGCTCCCGGTCACAACGGCCTCGACCGTCGTCTGCGCGCCAATGGCGAACGCCTTCGCGGCGGGGGATGATGGGCGATGAGTTCAATGTTCCCAAAGGCTGTGGATATCACCGAAGGTGCAGCGCGCGATGGGCTGCAGCAGGAAAATGCGCTGATGCCGACGGAGCGCAAGATCGCGCTGATCAAGGCCTTCGCCGCGGCCGGCGCACGCGGATCGAGGCCACCTGCGCATGAGCTCCGCCGCCTCGACGTTGACATAGGCTTTGGCGAGCGGAAACTGCACGCCCTGATTGGCCCCGATGGGCCGGTCAAAGACGACCCGCTCGCTCGCGTATCGCGAGGCGGTGTCCGCAAACCATTTGCCATCGCCAACTGACTCGCTTGCCACGAGAAGACGCTCGGCGTTGAGCGAATTGACGATGTAGCCGAAGCCTTGCCTTCCTCGCCGATCAAGTTTTCCTCGGAGACGAAGACGTTATCGAGGAAAGCCAGACAGGTGCGATGGTTGAGCATCGTGCGGATGGGGGTCCCCTTGATCGTTTCGCCCGCCGCAGCGATGTCCACAAGAAAGAGGCTTAGCCCTTCCGTCTTGCGCGCCGTCTGCTCCGCCGGAGCGGTGCGCGCGAGCAGGAGATAGAGGTCCGAGAAGAAAAATCTTGAGGTCCAGATCTTCTGCCCGCAGATCCGGTAACCGCCTGGAGCCTTTTTGACTGTCGTCTTGATCCGCAGCGTGTTGAGCCCGCATCGGGCTCGGTCAGACCAAACGCCTGAAGACGGACGTGGCCCCGCGCAATTCGGGGAAGATAGTCGCGCGCTTTTGCGCCTCGGATCCATGACGCAGAATGGACGCCATCGTGTACATCTGTGCGTGGCACGCGGCGCCATTCCCGCCGGACCGGTTGATCTCCTCCAGGATCACGCAGGCGTCGAGAAGGCTCAAACCCGAACCGCCATCGACTTCGGGGATGAGCGCGGCCAGCCAGTCGGCCTCGGTCATCGTCTTCACGAAGTCCTTCGGATCGGCGCCGTCTTCGTCGCAGCCCCGCCAATAGTCGAGCCCGAAACTGTCGCAGACGCGACGAACGGAAGCCCGGATTTCGTTCTGCGTCTCCGTGTAGGCACAATCCATCAGACATTCTCGACGCGTTTAGGCGTACTTAAAATTCCAGCGGCCTCAAGCGCGTGGATCTCGTTCTCCGAAACGCCCATTTCCGCCAGCCGTCACCGGCGTCCAGGCCCGGGTGTCATCTCCCGCGCCCGGCCTCTCGATCTTGATGACCGATGCGCCGAAGTCGGCCAAGATTTGCCTGCAGAAAGGGCCAGCGACGTTTTGGGTTAGATCGAGGACCCTCACTCCCTCGAGAATGCCTGGCGTCATAATTCTGAACCGTGCTCTTTCCCGACCACTCGCCCCCAGCCTCTCGAAGATAAAGCGATCATCGGAGCGCACGTGCGAAAGGCCGTGTCCGGGAACGCGCCTCCAATGTCTGATGAGGCGCGGTCCCGCACGGCGTCCTGCCAAGACATCCAACCACCGGCCGAGCCGTCGCGGCACGCAGCTTCAGGCCCCGGAATGGCGTCGCCTCGCAGGTTTTCGTGCAAGTGCTCCTGCCGTGCTCAAGAGCTTCACCAGCGCTTTTGCCTATTGAAGTAGAGGTTTCGGATTTGAGTATGCACGAACGCTATGACCCTTCGCTAACCGAAGCACCGCGCGGCGAAGTTGCGGCGTTGAGCGTCGCGCCTCACCGCGGATGATTTTCGAACGGGGTATATCACTCAACTAGCTCCTATCACCTTCCGTCCGGAACGGCTCCCGGAGCGCAGGAACTACGCCATCGACGAGGGCAGGAAACAGCGCCTGGAGAGAGCCCGCTCCACTCCGCCGTACCAGTCCCCGGGAGTGGTGATGCGAAGACTCCAAAGCTTCACCCAGATCCAGCACCGGGCTGAGACAGCAGTCGACGGACTCGAACGCTGCGAGACACATCTCCAAACTCATCGTCCTGATTTTAGAGGCGACATCGGCAATGAGTTCGCGTTGAGGAATTCGCTCCCCGTGTCGCTCCACCCAGTCCGGGCGTCCCGCGGCCATGCAAAAGGCCACCCAGAACTTGGGCTCGATCGCGCCGAGCATCACGTGACGGCCATCTAGAGTCTCGTAGACGCGATAGTAGGCGGCGCCCCCGTTGAGATAGGTCGAGGCGCGTTGAGGGGCGAGGCGGTCGGCGCCATAAGCCGCGATCTGGAACAATTGCAGCGGCATCATGACATCCGCGAGCGCGATGTCGATCTGGCAGCCCTTGCCGCTTCTTCGGCGCTCTTCGAGAGCGGCTAGAATGGCGATTGTAGCGAAGAGCGATCCCGTCGTGTCGGCGACAGGAGGGTCGAAAAAAGCCGGACCTTGATCGCCGTTGCGATGCAGGATTCCGGCCAGCGAAAGATAGTTGCCGTCGTGCCCGGCCGCCTCCGCGAGGGGCCCTTCGGCGCCGTAGCCATTCAGTGAACAGTAAATCAGGCGTGGATTGATGGAACGAAGCTCTTCGTACCCGAGGCCGAGGCGCTTCATGACGCTGGGACGAAATCCCTCCAATAGGACATCCATATCCGCGATGAGCGTCCGCGCCTCCGTAAGTCCCTGTGCGCTTTTGAGGTTCAGCCTGCGGACGCGCTTTCCGGCGTTGATCGCGCTATGAAAGAGCGGCTCCCCTTGAGCGTCCCGCGGCCCCAAGCGCAGCATCTCGTCGCCCGACGGATGCTCAATCTTCAGCACGTCCGCGCCCATGTCAGCGAGAAGCAGGCTCGCGAGAGGGCCCGGCAGAAAGCTTGAAAAGTCGATCACTTTGAGGCCGCCGAGAAAAGAGTTGAGTCGAGACTGACCGGAGACGGTCTTGTCGGTCTTGTCAGAGAGGCCGTCGCGGCTTTTACGCTGCCCACCCTCGGCAAACGGAGACGACCCGCGGCCGGCATTCGTCGGGTTCGACTCCATTCGATTCATCCGCTTGTTCCGTCGTCGAAGCGTCTGGCTTGCCGCCGGCATAAGAGCGGTAACCTAACCGCACGGGACAATAATATACCTGCAAGTAATTTCAACGCCTCGGGTTCATGCTAGCTCAATCCCAACCTTCAGGTCACGCCGGACTCGGCGCCCTCGAGAGCGATTTTAACAACGGCGCGACCGACCCCGCCGCCGGGAAATTTAGACGGACCGCCCAGAAGCCGCTAATAGCATTCCGCCCCTCGGCGCCGCCGAGGGATCCGGCGTCAAGAACGCCTGGAAGGAACGCCGTTGGAATTGCGTCAGCTTCGTTATCTGATCGGGATCATCGACTATGGCAGCTTCTCCAAGGCCAGTGCACAATTGCACGTCGCGCAGCCTGCTCTGAGCCAGCAGATTGCCCATCTCGAAATCGAACTCCACTGCGCGCTCCTCGTGCGGACCTCGCAAGGAGTCGTGCCGACCGAGGCTGGACTTCGGCTCTATCGACACGCGCAGACCATTCTGCGGCAGGTCGCCCAGGCGCGAACCGAAGCGCTTGGCGAGAAGGAACTGGCAGGCTCCGCGACCCTCGGCCTACCGACAAGCGCCATGACGATTCTGGGGCTGCCGCTCCTTCATCACACTCAGGCGGTTCTGCCCGGCGTTCGCCTGAAGCTGGTGGAAAGCCTTTCGGGCCACCTGCTCGAAATGCTGCTCAATGGGCGCCTCGATTGCGCGATCCTCTTCCGCGACACCGCCGCCAAAGGGATAACGGTCGAGAAGATTGCGGAGGAAGACCTGTACGAGGTCTCCGCCACCGCGAACGAGAGCTCCGAGGTTTCTCTGAAGGAGCTTGCGGATGTTCCGCACGCGATTCCAAGCCACCCCCACCGAATGCGCGACCTTGTCGAAGAAGTGTTCCGGTCGCACGACGTCCCGCTGAACATTGTGGCGGAAGTGGATTCTTTGCCTACACTCCGAGGCATAGCGGCGTCGGGATTCGCCAATGTGATTCTTCCTCAATCGGCGCTCGTAGAGCCCAGCGCCGAGGGTCGATTCTATGCTCGGCTGATCGTCGATCCCGTGATCACCCGCCCGCTCGCGTTATGTCGGCCCCAAGGCATCTCGCAAGAGCGGGTGGTCGATGCGGTTGCGGACTGTCTCAAGCAGGTCCTCACTGGCTTGATCAAAAGTGGGCGATGGCAGGGCGCTCGCCTCGACACAGAGTTGAAGCAGTAGAAGAGAGGGCTCGGCGCGGCGCGAATAGTCCTCTTGGCCTCGCAATTATCCGTGACGGATGACGACCGTCTTCGTCGCGGAAAACTCCTCCAGCGCCTGTACGCCCTTCTCGCGACCGTGACCGGAATGTTTGAAGCCTCCGAAGGGCAACTCAACGCCGCCGCCCGCGCCATAGCCGTTGACGTAGACCTGCCCCGCTCGCACCTCGCGAGCAACGCGCAACGCACGGCTTCCGTCCTTCGTCCAAACCGCGGCAGCCAGCCCATATGGGGTGTCATTCGCAACGCGAATGGCATCGGTCTCATCCTCGAAGGGAAGCAGCGTCAAGACGGGGCCGAAAACTTCACGGCGCGAGAGAGCATTGTCTCGTGGGGCCGGACCAAAGAGAGCGGGCGCAACATAGAACCCCGCCTTGGGCGAGCCCGCGGCGACACGTCCCTCGGCGATCAAGGGGACGCCCTCCGACTTTGCCGCGTCGACCATGCCAGTCACCCGCCGATGCTGCTTGGCGTTGATGAGTGGCCCGAGGTCGTATTCGCCCTCGTGGGACCCCGTAATGAGGCGTCGAAACCGGTCGGCGAAAATCTCTGAGACACGCTCGACTGCGGCCCGTTCGACAAGGAGGCGGCTACCCGCGACACAGGTCTGCCCGCTGTTGACGATTATCGCGTTGACGATGACGGGCGCCGCCGCTTCGAGATCCGCGTCCGCGAACACGATCTGCGGCGACTTGCCCCCGAGTTCAAGAGTGACGCCCGCATGGTGATCGGCCGCGGCCTTTTGCACCAGTACGCCGACTTCAGGCGAACCTGTGAAACTGATGAAGTCGACATCCGGATGCGCGGAGAGAACAGCTCCCGCCTCGGCGCCAAGACCCGTAACGACATTGAGAACACCCGATGGGACGCCGGCTTCCTCCGCCCACGCCGCGAGCTTGATCACAGACAGACAAGCGTCCTCGGCCGGCTTGATGACAACCGAGTTGCCCATCGCCAACGCTGGACTTACGACCCGTCCAAACATCTGCGTCGGCGAGTTCCAAGGGAGAATTGCGCCAACAACTCCGTGAGGTTCGTGCAGCGTGAGCGCCGTTACGCCGGCGACGCTCGGGATGGTGCTGCCCAGGAGCTTGTCGACGGCCGCGCCATAAAATTCAAGATATCGCGCCAAAGTCCCGACGTCGAAGCGCGTGGACTTCATAACCTTTCCGACGTCCCGCGCTTCGATGGCGGCAAGTTCCTCGGCGCGATCCGCGACGAGCGCGGAGAATCGCATCAGGATCTTGCCCCTCTCCTGCGCAGAGAGCCGACGCCAATGGCCATCCTCAAAAGCGCGCTTGGCGCTCCGGACGGCTCGGTCGACATCCTGCTCGCCCCCCCGGGGGATCGTCGCGAAGATCAGGCCGTCCGAGGGGCAGAGCACATCGAGGCGCCGACCATCGGCGCTGTCTTGCGCCTGCCCGTCGATCCAATGCGAATAAGCCTCGGCTCGGCTTTCCTGAACGCGCTCGTTCATCGTCGCCTCCGTCAGTGTCGTCGTTATTCTCCAACTAGCGTCTGCAGTCTTCGGGACGCAAGCTCGGCGCTGATTTCATTTGCGTGCTCGTTCAGCCGCGGCGCCCGACGCCGGATCGCGCCCGGAGTCGCCGAGAACCGCGGAACGACGCAATGCATGGGCAGACTGCCGACGTCCTCGTCCGGAAACTCGACGATGGAGCCGCGTTCCCTCACGTGCTCGTTCTCCATGAGTTGAGCGGCATCGTAGATCGGACCGACGGTGACCTCGGCGCGCTCGAAAAAGTCGAGCGCTTCGCTCAGAGTCATCGTGGCCATGAAAGCGCTGATGATCTCGTCGAGCGCCACAACATTTTTGACGCGCATCTCGTTTGTGAGGAAGCGTGGGTCGAGTATCAAATCTTCACGTCCGATTGAACGAAACAATCGTTCCGTCATCGCCTGCGTCGACGCTGAAAGGGCGACGTGTCCACCGTCGCGCGTGCTGTAGAGATTTCGTGGAGCGGAAAGGGGCGTCCGATTTCCGTGCCTTCCAGGCGCCGCGCCAGTGACGCGGTGAACCGCCTGGTCCGCGCCGAGGATGGAAATGATGGGCTCGAGGAGCGAAATGTCGATCTCCTGGCCAGCGCCGCCGTTGACTTCGGTTTCCCGAAGCGCCGCCAGCGCCGCGCTCGCTGCGTAAAGTCCGGCGACGCTGTCCGCCAAGCCAAGATTGGGTAAGAGCGGAGGACCGTCAGGCCAACCGTTTTTGTGAGCGAAGCCGGAGGCGGCTTCGACCAGAGTTCCAAATCCAGGGCGATCCTTGTACGGCCCTGTCTGGCCCCAACCACTGATGCGGACGACGACGAGATTGGGTCGAAGAGCATGCAGCTTGGTGAGCGGGAAGCCAAGACGGTCAAGAACGCGAGGACGAAAATTCTCGACCAGGATATCAGCAGTCTCAATGAGACTTGCGAGTGTCGCTTTGTCAGTCTCGCTCTTCAAGTCAAGCGCGAGACTCCGCTTGTTTCGACAATAAACTCGCCATTGCACCGGGACGCCCGACAGTTTCCAAGCCCGCAGCGAGTTGCCTTCCGGCGGTTCGATCTTAATGACGTCCGCGCCCATGTCGGCGAGCACATGGGTCATCATGTTGCCGACCACAAGCCGCGACATGTCGAGGATACGGACGCCCTCAAGAGGGGGGCTCCTCCGCGGTTCCTCTGGCTGCGCGCTCATCCTGGCTCCGTCATTCGCCAGCGAAGACCTAGCGAAGACATCCGTTAAGGGGAAATAGGTATGGCCGTCTGGTCTATTCCGAAAACGTCTAACGCGTCCGCCTGAGATCCCGCTCTCGATGCGCCGGGCATAAGCGTCGATCACGAATGCGACGTAGACGAAGCCAGTCCAGGTCGCGACATAGGTGAACTCCGAGACTTACAGCGCGTTCGGCCTGGGCGCCCGGAACTGGCGGTTGACTGATCCAGCGGACAAGGCGCGGCCTTGTCGCTGATCGTGGTTTTGACCGGTTTGCCGCGGATCACGCCTTGCAGCCCATACTCCGCATCAGTCGCTCCACGGTGCATCGGGGCAGACGCCGGAGGTGGTCAGGGCGTTACGCTTCAAACCAAAGGGCACGCAAAAAGGGCTCAAGCCGATCGACATAGCCGGGCTACCGACGACTTTTATCAGCGGCTGATAATTCTTCGGAATGCCATCAAAGCCAAACTGAAGACGGCCAGCAAGACCGAAAAGCCCTCGCTGAAGAGCAACGAGCAAGCCATCAAAATCCTCGCCAATGCGACCAGCTATGGGATTTTCGTCGAGTTGAATGTGGGCGAATATGTCAAGACAGAGCGTATGGTCGGCTATGGCGGGAGACCGCACCCATCGCGCTTAAAATCCCAGACATCGGAGAGACCAGGCGCATACTTTCACCCGCTGCTCGCAACGCTCATCACTGGGGCGGCGAGATTGATGTTAGCCCTGGCCGAGCATCAAGTCGTCGAGCAGGGGCTGGATTGGGTCTTCTGTGGCACAGACAGCCTCGCCATCGGCAACACCCGCGATCTCCCGAGGAGTTTGTGGCCACCGCGTTGCGGGTCCGCGACTGGTTCAAGGACCTCAACCCCTATGGCGAAGATAACCCGATCCTCCAGCTGAGGAGGTCAGCTTTCCACCCGACAAAAGTGACGGTCTCCGGGCGCTTGATCCCCAATTCTGCCTTACGATCTCTGCCAAGCGGTATGTTCTGTTCAACCGGCGGAATGGCAGCGTCGGCGTCCGCAAGGCTTCAGGCCACGGCCTTGGCCATTTGATGGCGCATATGACGAACTGCCCGCCGCGCGCCGCGAGCGCATAGAACGGTTTGGCGTGCCCCTTTGGCAAGAGGACCTATGGAAGGAGATCGTTCGCACAGCCGAGTTCGCATAAGCCGGACGAAACCCGCCTTGCGAGATGCAGGCGTTCGATACTCCGCCGCGAGCCCGTATGCGGCCACGACCCCGGAGCTGCTCCGATGGTTCGATGGGTACAACGAGCACCAGCCGACCTGGCCATGCTGTCTTCCCCTTCGGCTTTCTCCTGTCGCTACAGGCGAAATCCAAGCTCGAAATGGCTAAAGGTGAACCCTGCGCTTTGTCTCATGAACTTTGGCGTCGGCGAGAGCCACCCCCTGCCGCTCCGTATTTAAAGAGGCCGAGCGAGGCGAAGGACCATACATTCGATCGTGAGCGCGGCGAGAACATCCCGGCGTCCTGGCTAAAGTCCTGACCTGACCCCCATTTCTCATCCAGCCATAACAAGAAGTCGGAGTTGATCTGAACCTTCATGATCGCGGCTGGCAAGAGGCCGGCGCGCGGAGTGGTCGGGGTTCGCAGCGCGCCGGCCGGCCTCTCCGCAGAGGGCGCGGGCGTATGCCGCTGGCGTGAGGTAGGCGAGGCTCGAGTGGGGCCGCACCTCGTTAAAGTCCCGCCGCCAGGCTTCCAGCTTGGCGCGGGCGCCCGCCAGAGAGCTGAACAGGGTCTCGTTCAGCAGTTCGTCGCGCAGCTTGCCGTTGAAGCTCTCGCTGAAGCCGTTCTGCTGGGGCTTGCCGGGGGCGATGTAATGCCAGCCGATCTTGCGCTGGTCGGCCCATTCCAGGATGGCGTTGGACGTCAGTTCCGTGCCGTTGTCGCTGACGATCGTCGCCGGCTTGCCGCGCCAGCCGATGATCGCGTCCAGTTCGCGCGCGACGCGTCGCCCACCGATCGAGGTGTCGGCCACCAGCGCCAGACACTCGCGGGTGCAGTCGTCGTACACCTCCAAGATCCGGAACCGGCGCCCGTCGGTGAACTGGTCGGCGATGAAGTCGAGACTCCAGCGCTGGTTGGCGACCGCGGGTGTCTCTATCGGCCGCCGCGTTCCCATGGCCCGCTTGCGCCCGCCGCGCTGGCGAACCATCAGCCGCTCCTCGCGATACAGACGCTGAACGCGCTTTTTGTTGACCGCATGGCCCTCGCGCCGCAGCAGCACATGCAGCCGCCGATAGCCGAACCGCCGCCGCTCCTGGGCCAAGGCCTTCAGCCGCTCGCGAAGTTCGCCGTCATCCGGCCGCCGGGCCTGGTAGCGCACGCTGGCCCGATCGCCGTCAATCACCCGGCACGCCCGCCGCTGGCTCATCTCAAGGTCTGCTGCAGATATCCCGCAGCCTCCCAATGCGCGGCGGGCGTCACCATTTTTTCCGAGCAGGTCTTTCAACGCGACGTTGTCGAGCATGGCGTCCGCCAGCATCCGCTTCAGCTTGGCGTTCTCATCCTCCAACGCCTTCAGCCGGCGCGCCTCCGACACGTCCACGCCGCCATACTTGGCCTTCCACTTGTAGAAGGTCGGCGAACTGACGCCGTGCTTGAAGCCCGCTTCCTGCTCACGCAGGATCCCAATGATCTGCTCTTCCGTGAACCTTGATCGCTTCATCCGTCCGTCCCTTCCTTCGGGCCGGACTCTACGTATTTTTGGAGGAGCTTCAGGGGGTCAGGTCAGTCCCATGCCCGATGCCTGGTGCGCTGTCATCTTCACCCGGAGACCAAGTTCCAGGGCGGAGAATACGACCAACGCAGTATAACGGCCGGAATTCGGATTTTCTGAACAGAAAAATCCTCCTTTTCAGCTCAATAAATTGACATATATTAGCTTAATTAGTTTAATATAAAAGCGCTACAACTAGAGTACTAATTAATGTATACATTACGATAAATCTTACAAATTCATTCTGAACAACGCACTGCTACTAATGACCTAATCTAAAACAAATAACCCACTCTCAATTGAGTCTTGAATGTGTAGACGGGAAAATCCTTGATAATAGGAATGCCGAACTCGGCGGAGACCACGGTGTGCTCTGTTGGCTTCCAACCCACCATAAAGTTGAGCGGCACGAACAATCGGCCCGTTTAATTCCACACCGGCGTCCCATAGTTCAGCCGAATGTCCGGGCTCGGGAAAAGCGTGAAGAATAGGTTGTGCAGCAGATTGATGTTGAGGGTCGGGGCGATCCGCAATTGCCGCAACAGGTGGCCGTCGTCGTTGCCTTCGAAATCAATTCCGTAACGCACCTGCGGCGCGAAATAGCTGCCAGGACTGATCTCCGGAAGCATGGCGCGAACCACTAGGCCTGTGACCTGTTCCCAGGCGGTCGTCGCCACGCCGTTGGTTGCGGTGGGTGCGATCAGTTGCCCGCCAAGCGCGACCGCCCAGCGTTGATCGAGGTCATGCACGATCCACCCCTGACCCAGCACATTGCCAAAGCCGGAGACAGTCGCTCCGGTCGGATTCGCGGGTGTCACTCCGTTTGTCCACACGACCGGAATCTCTGTCCGGAAATTCAGCTCCCATTGAGGCGAGAGCCTGAACGGCGCGTCGATCCGGGCGAATGGGGTTTTGGTTTGGACACTCTTGGTCGTACCCTCCGCGACGCCGGGACCGGGCGCTTCGGTATAGCGATCGAGCAGCTCGATCTTGCCCACCGGCTTGGTCGGATCGTCCCCGGTCCCATTCTCGACGTTCGATGAATCCGAGCCAGCCAGAGCGGGGGCGGCCGAGATCAAGGCGCCCAGCACAAGAGTGCAAAGCGTGAGAGCAAAAAGCGAGCGTCTCTTTTGCGTGTGTAAGCCGCACACCGGCTCGAGCGCAGCCGTAGCCACGACTCGTAGCTTACCTCATCGCCGCAAGATTTCGCCAGAAGGTTTCGAGGCTCGTCGTGCCGCCAAAGAGGGTGGTGAAATTCGTGGAATCCACCAGAACGATGTCTCCAGCCATCTGCTCGTTCGGCGGCGCCCACAGCAGGCAGTTGAACTCCCGCTCTCCCGCTTCGGTGAAGGGGTGCGGGCGTTCGAGGTCGATCGGCTGCCGCGCGAGCACCTGGACGGAACTCGCCCCTGCCGTCAGTTCATAGTGCGGCAGATGCGGATGGAAGTTGAGGGTCGGCACATTGCGCAAGAGGCCGAGGCTGTCGAGATCATGGAAGGGCGTCAGCGGAGCGATTTCGGTCGTGCCTTTCACCACCGCCGGCCGAAGGCCGTAGGTGTTGTTCACGGGAACGCCGAGCCCCTCCATCAATGATCGCGTGTACTGGCCGAACCGCTGCTGGCGAGGTACGAGGCGGTCGCCATGGTGGAGATATTCCATCTGGCGTTGCTTCATGTCGTCGGTGAAGCCGACGTCATGATGAGGGGCAAGGAGGAGACAGGCGCCGGGCCGCTTCAGCCATTCGCGCAGCGCGGCGATCTCCTCCGGCGCCGCTTCCTGCTCGGACAGGATGTGGTCGAGCCCGAAGACCATCAGTGTGTCGGTGTCGGCGAGAATGCGTTCGTCGATCGGCTGCTTGTAGCCCGCCTGGTCGATGCGCTGAAAAACTGCGACCGGATGCCCTGTTGTCTCACCGGCGATCTTCTGGAAGCTGAGGGTCGAGCGGTGGAATAGCTCAAGCGTTCCGGCGATCCCCTGCAGAAACTGCGCGGCGCTCCACTCCGGCGTCTCGTAGGCCGGCCAGAGAACGTTCCGCACCTCGGTAATGGTGGAGAAGCGGTTCTCCATCGCCGCCGGATCGCGCTGCGCCTCCCAGGGGTAGCTCCATGTCCAGTAGATGCTTATGCGCCGCTTGCCGGCCGTGTATTTGCGCGCGATGTGATCCTGATTGTAGGTCCGGGCGTAAGCTGGCGCTGACATAGGATTTCCTTTTTGCGCTTCGCGACTCAGGCTCGGCCTTGTGTATTCAGGGAGGCAAGATAACTCAGCGCCTTGATGCCGGGCAGAAAGAAGTATGCGCCGCCTTTCAGCGTGGTGAAGGCAGGTAGGCCGACGATCTTCTTGCGAATGGGCCTCTTGGGAATCTTGAACTCGAGTGTTCCGTCATGCGCGCCAATGATCGGGTCGCGCTCGTTGCCCAGCTCGTTAAAATTCCTATCGTTTATCCAGACGTTCTGGGCGAACTCGAACTGCCGGATGAGGCTCGCGCAGATGACGAAAGCGGCGATGCCGCGCTCGACCCCGTCGTCGGGCGCGCCTTCTGGCAAAGGAGGCCCATAGGGCGCCCCTCGCCGGATCATCCGTCGCCGGTTCATATTGTGGCCGGTGTCGCGGGGGTTCATCCGCCGAATGTGCGAGCCAAGCGGGATCGCATAGCCATGCGGGTCCGACTCCTTGTAGGTGAAGTCGTTATTCCGCTGCATGTCGGCGCCCAGCGCCGGATTGTCTTGCTCGGGCGCGAGCACGAGCGGCGCGCCGCTGCGCCAGCGGCCCATCAGCTTAGCGGCGATCAGTTCCTGCTCCTCCGCGGTCTCGCCGTGCTGCGTCAGAAAATCGCGAAACTTCCCCACATGCTCTTCAAGCCGGCGATAAGCCATGTAGCTGCCGTTCCTCGCCAGAATTTCCGGCCGGGGACTGTCGGTGACGACACCATGCTCGTCGGGGTAGCCAAGGATGAACTCGCCCGCTTTCAGAGGCTCGCCGGTTCCCGGCGACGGAACAACGCCGTTTCCCTCGATGGCCGGCTCTGACAACCTGTCGCGATAGCCGAAATGCTCGTGGGCGTAGCCAAAGGGCGGAATGGCGTGAAGGTCGAGAACAGAGAGGACTTCGACGCCGGGACAACTGGCGATGAGCTTTTCGTGCTCTGCGACGCAGCGGTCGTGTTCCGCGTCATCCCGCGCGAAGAGAATGACGATCGCGTGCAGGTCGGGGCTCGCAAGTCCACCGACCCAATGCTGGGGCGCGTGCGCACCGGCATCGCCGAGCATCTCCGCCCGCGCCGCCATGCCCTGCTTGAACTCATCCGGAAATGAAGCAAGCGAAGCCTCGTCCAGTCCGAGCGCACGAAGCCCGTTCCAGGTGAAAGCCGCCGTCACCCAGCGCTTGTCTTGATCGACGCTGCTGCGCATCGACGCAGCTGAGTGAACCTTTTCCTTGATCGCCGACACCCACGCGCGACCGCCCGCTCCATCACGAAATGACAGAAACTCGTAGCGGGCCGTGAGCGCCGGGGCACGGGTCAGCAGCAGATGCTGGATGTCGTCGAGTTCGAGCATCGCGCCGTTTCCTGTTTATCGATCTGAGGGCCTCATGACGTCCGCCCCCACGCTTGTGCATCGATCTTCCACGCATCGCCATGCTTTGAAAACGTGTACGCGAGCGTGCCGGTCCGCGCGACCGTTTGGCCCTTGATGGTGACCTTGAGCGTCCCTGCTACGACCGCGTACGCATTAGAGCCCTCTACGTTCCAGAAACCCATTTCGTACGATAAGTGCTCGTAGGAGACCCCCAGGTTCTCACGCCACTTTGCTACGTCAGCAAGCCAATTGGCGGGGGCGTTCGGATTCAGCCAGCGATACGGTGCGATGCCGTCAACAATGATGGCTGTGTCCCCGAAAACACGAAAAAAAAGTTCGTTATCCTGGGTGTTGAAAGCGTTGATGTGATTGTCGATTAGGGTTTGGATTTCTCTAGGGGGCTTGTCCGCCACGATCATCCTCCAGTCGCTTAGTTCAATGCAGCGCCTATCATGGCCTCTCGACCGGCATTTCTCTCCGGAGAAATCATTGCATTTGATCAAGCATTTCGGAGAACGCGGCCTTCAGTTTGAGCGCCTTCTTGATTTCAGTGGCGCTTACAAAAGGATATTCCGCGTATTCGAGGAAGCTCGGGCATTGATGATCGCGCACAAACTTGACGAAGGCGCCTGGATTCGACTGCCAGTCCGTCGGGAAACCTTCCAGATTTTCAAACACTGTCCGCAGGCCCGTGATGCCGAATAACGTCACGGCGTCTTCGGTGTACTTATCGAAGTCGGTGTCGAAGATGCCCTGGTACATGAAGTACGTGTCTCCTTTGATAGGAAAGAGCACCCAGCGCAGGTAGTGCAGCTGTAAAACGGCCAGTGCGTCCGGCTGGGCCGCGATCGTTTCCTCGATGCTTTTGGCGTATTTGTAGAAAACGTCCTCACGTCCCGGAATGATTTTCGCGACAATCGAAAAGCCGTAGGAGGCGGGAGTCTTTGGGAAGATGGGTCCGTAACGCCCCTGCTCGACCTTATCCTGAAAATAGCCTCCCTTTGGGATCGCCATCGCGGCGGGCTTCGACCAGTCCTCTGTCTTGGATTCACTCGACATCGCGTTGGCCTTTCCTTGGTTCTTTTCCTCAGTGAATCAATTTGTTGTCGCCCGCAGGTTCTACCGCTGGCGGCGATCAAGCAACCGGCAGGAACAGGCGGGCCAGGCGATTGAACGGTCCCCGCAATAAGGCGTACGGCACCAGTGCCAGCAAGGTCGCTGTGAACAGCAGTTCCAGCGGGTAGACGAACCGGATCGTCATGATTTGATAGGCGCAATCGAGCGCGAGCGCCAACAGGAACGGAGTCATCGCTCCCCGCCAGCCCTCGTGGAGCAACTGCAGACGCCTCTGCGGGCGCGTCAGCATCGCCCACAGATAGCCCTGCCGGCCCTCCCTCGCGTCCTGAATGCCGGCCCGCAGGGCCAACAAGCTCGCCATCGTGGGCTGAATGTAGAACCGTAAGCTCAGCGAGCCGCTCGGCCGCGCGAGAAAATTCGTCCACCCCCGGCCGATCATGTCCAACAGGATGCTCATTGCGCAAAGCCTGTAAGGTAAAGAAGAACCGGAAGAGTTGCCGCCCTTTTCAAGTCCCTGCTTTTGAACGTCTCGCTAAGCGTCGGCCCCAAACTGTCGGGATCGTCGAAGACGGCGGGCGCCTTTAAGCGGCGGCGCCCAAAGTGTTGCTCATACCGGCTTTAGCATACCCCAATCGGGACAAAAAAAGAACTTGCCTGTCAGAACAAACCATGTACAAATGCCCCTCATAGAAGGCGCGTAAAACCGCGATTGCGGATAGGACGCTGCCCGTGAGAGAAGGACGATGGTTATGACACAACCGAATCTCCGCCTCGTGGAAGGGACCACCGTGGACAAGACCAAGGCGCTCGACGCCGCCCTATCGCAAATCGAACGGGCGTTCGGCAAAGGCTCGATCATGCGCCTCGGCAAGAACCAAAAAGCGGTCGAAATCGAAACCGTGCCGACGGGGTCGCTCGGCCTCGACATTGCGCTTGGCGTCGGTGGCCTGCCGCGCGGCAGGGTAATCGAGATTTATGGGCCTGAATCCTCAGGTAAGACGACGCTCACGCTGCATGTGATCGCGGAAGCGCAGAAGAAGGGCGGCATTTGCGCCTTTGTCGATGCTGAACATGCGCTCGATCCCGTTTATGCGCGCAAGCTCGGCGTTAATCTCAACGACCTCTTGATCTCCCAGCCCGACACCGGCGAGCAGGCGCTCGAAATCACCGACACCCTGGTCCGTTCGGGCGCGGTCGACGTGTTGGTCATTGACTCGGTCGCGGCGCTGACGCCAAGGGCCGAGATCGAAGGCGAAATGGGCGACTCGCAACCAGGATTGCAGGCCCGCCTGATGAGCCAGGCGCTGCGCAAGCTGACCGCCTCGATCTCCCGCTCTAACACCATGGTGATCTTCATCAATCAGATCCGCATGAAGATTGGGGTCATGTACGGCTCGCCGGAGACGACATCGGGCGGGAACGCCCTTAAGTTTTACGCCTCGGTCCGCCTCGACATTCGCCGCATCGGCGCGATCAAGGAGCGCGAGCAGGTAGTCGGCAACCAGACGCGGGTCAAAGTTGTCAAGAACAAGGTCGCGCCCCCGTTCAAGCAGGTTGAGTTCGACATCATGTATGGCGAGGGCGTGTCCAAGGTCGGCGAACTGATCGACCTTGGCGTCAAAGCAGGTGTGGTGGAAAAGTCAGGCGCCTGGTTTTCTTTCGACAGCGTACGGCTGGGCCAGGGGCGGGAAAACTCCAAAGCGTTCCTGAAGGCCAATCAGGAGATGGCCGACAAGATCGAGCACGCCATTCGGGAGAATGCCGGTCTGATCGCCGACCGAATCCTCGAAGAGGGGCAGGCCGAAGAGGACGACGCCGAAGAAGCCTGATCTGCTTCCTTTGGGCGCGTTTCGCGACCCACCGCGAAAAGCGCGTCCATCCGCTAAGTAAGCCGATCTGGGTCTTCGCGTTCGGGGCGGGCGCGAGAGCGGTTCACCTCCCGCCGCTCTTGCGCCCCCCGTTTTAAAGGGAAGCTGGCGAAGCGGTTTTGTTTCGCTGCGTCCTCGAATGACGCGGATCAGACCTTTGCCGCTTGCAGGTTCGGAGCGGGGCCTTCAATTTTGACCTCGGCTTCACAATTTCAGCTTGGACCAATCATGGTCCAGCAAATCGCCGATCTTGTCGATCGTCTTGTCGACGGACACGCCCTCTCGCGGCGGCTCCTGAATCGCGAAGTGGCCCTGCTTAGGAAAGATAGTGGTCACTCGATCGCCCCAGACTGCCTTCACGGCGGCGAGGATGCGGGTTTTGTCGTCAATGAGCACGTAATGAGCGGCGGGATAGCAGCGCTCGATGTCCTTCAGCTCTTTTTCCTTGTGGACGTAAATGAGAACATTGCCGGCCAGCGCTTTCCATAAGCCCGAGCGTGCAATCTTTCGCGGTTGAAGGACGGCGTCGCCGTCGGACAGAATGACGGCGGATCCCCATTGCCGCACATGCTCGACCGCATCAAGGGCCCTGGGGTAGAGCCGATCCGCGAACGGGTAGTCCATGAGCCAGTTGGCCGTGACAGGAAGCTCCCGATCGTACCTGTCTTCGAGTCTCAGGCGCGCCAGGGCTCCGAAATAGTCAGCATAGCCCACAGCGCCCCATTGCTCCTGAAATATCTCCCAATATCGTACAGAGATGCGGCCGCCATGGACGGCTTCGAGACGTTCGCGGAGGTCCGCCTGGATCCGGTCGTTGTCGAGCAGCGTATTGTCGACGTCGAACAGAAAGACGGTGTCGACCGCGGCGCTCATGGCGATGTCTCCTGTTGACGATTGCGAAAGGCCGTCGCTATCGATGACAAACTCCGGCCCGACGCCCGCGAGCAACAGCGCTTAGCCGCGCTTGAGTTCAAGCCGCTCATTTCCAATGACGCCGCCGGGTCCGCTCAACAATGGGAAGCCTCTGCATGCGAGCGACCCAGTCGGAAAGACGCGATCCGACTGGGTCGCCTTTGACAAACCCGCTCTGCGGCCGGCGACTTCGCGGGCAGAGGGCCAGGAACTGATAGACCGTGCGGCCGACCGCGGAGAGTTCGCTGGCGGCGTCCTCCCGTAAGGGCGCGCTCTTGCCGCAGGTCGTCGAGTGCGCCCCGGCGGTCCTCGCCCGACGCGAGAGGCTGCCAGGGTCGGCGAGATCTTCGTCGGCTTCGCGCACTGTACGCCGCTGGATCGCGCGCGGGCGCGAATCGCGGGCGAAGAGGGCCGGACCCGATGGCCCGCGCTCCTCGATATATTCGACGACCGTCGCGGATTCGGCGAACGCGAAATCGTCATCGACCAGGCCCGGCGCGCGGCGACGCGGGTTGAGTGCCCCGAACTCCTCCGTCATCAAGTCGCCGGCGTCGAACGACAGCGTCTTGCGATGATGGGGAATCCCCTCGTGCTCAAGGGCGAGTCTGACCCGCCACGCCAGGGCGAGCGTAACACGCTACGGATATGAACCGACAAAAGTCAGACTTTGACCGTCGAGGCCTCATAGATCTCATCGACGGCTTCGCCGAGTTCCTCGTCGAATTCGGCGTCGGACATCGAATGCTTGAGGCCCTCGGCGAGCGCGCGCGAGAAGCTGGCGATCATGCCGTGATTTTTGGCGAGCCGCTCGCAGGCGTCGTCCCGCGTATAGCCGCCGGACAGCGCAACCACGCGCACGACCCGTTTGTCATTGATCAGGGGCGCGTAAAAGTCAGGGACGTCAGGGATCGTCAGCTTCAGCATCACCTTGCGGCCAGCGGGCAAGGCGTCGAGCCCGTTCTTCAATTCGTCGAGCAGGATCCGCTCGGCGCCGGCCTTGTCGGGACTCTTGATCGACACCTCCGGTTCGAGGATGGGGGTTAGCCCGTGACTCGCGATCTGTTCGCCAAACTCAAACTGCTGCTTGGCGATTGCCGCGATTCCGGCTTTCGACGCGAGGTTGATGACCGAGCGCATCTTGGTGCCGAATACGCCAAGCTTTGCTGCCCGATCCAGTAGCTTGTCGAGGTCCGGCATCGGCTTCATCAGGCTGACGCCATCCTTCTCTGCCTCGAGCCCCTTGTCGACCTTGACGATCGGAACGACGCCGCGCTCCTCCCACAAGTAGGCCGGGACCGGCTTGCCCTTCGCCTGGCCGTCCATCGTGCGCTCAAACAGGATCGCGGCGATGACCTTTTCGCCGGTAAAGGCGGGCGCGGTGATGATGCGCACGCGCATCTCATGCACGAGGTCGTACATCTTAGCATCGTCGCCTTTGTAGTCGCTCTCCGGAATCCCGTAGAGTTTCAGGGCGCCAGGGGTCGAACCGCCGCTCTGGTCGAGCGCGGCGATGAAACCCGGCTTGCTCGACATCTGCGCCATCATCTTGTCGTTGGCCATGGGTGCGGTCCTCGCGTTTGTCGCGCGTCGGTCGCGCGCTCGGGCAAATGGATCGGACGGGGCGCAGGCGCCAGCAGCGCACGAGCCGCAAATGCCCGATCGCCGTAACGCAAGCCGTCCAAGAGGCACTCTAGCGCAATGCCCTCCGAGAGGGAATCTCGGCCGATCGCCATTTCCACACGAGCGGAAATCCAGAGTTGCATCACGTGCTGGATGGCGGCCGTCGCAGGCGCGAAGGGCGATCGCGTCGACTGACGAGCGCGCAACGTTTAGCGCCGAGGCGTCGCGGGCACTTGACGCAGCGCTGCATTATCTTCTCCAGCGAAAGGACGCTGGCCGGCGGGATGGTCGTTAATAGCCGGCGGCCATGTCCCAGAGCTGATCGTATTGTCGTCGGTGCCTGAGAGCGCAGTGCGGCCGTCAGGCGAGAACGCGATCGAATTGATATGACCGGTGCGCCCGCAAATGTGCGGATCTCCTTCCCGGTCTCGACGTCTCAAAGCCTGAGCGTCTTGTTATCGCCGCCGGACAGCGCGCTGCCGCCGTCGGGCGAGAATGCGACCGAAGTGACCGCTCCGGTGTGCCCGAAAGTTCTAATCGACTGATCGTAGACCAGACGCCAGAGCAGGTGTCCCGGCTGGAATTCGAGGACGGCGAAGGCGCAGAGCCTGGACCTGAGGGCGAAGCGAGGCGGCGCCGAATGTCGCCCGCGCGGCAGGCCCACGACCGAATCGGCTAAGGCGGAGATCAGCGCGTCGCGAACGTCTTCACGCGGCAGATAGGCGGCGATAACGGCGCCGTCGGGCATGATCGAAGGCAAGTCCTTGGCCGAATGCGCGCGCCGACGAGCAGGGCGGCGTCGATTTCCCTGGCGAACAGGCCCTCGCAGCCGGAATCGGCGAGCGGCAGGTCCTGGATCGCCAGTCGTTCGGATGACCTTGAGCGCGATCCGCTCGATGTCCCAGCCATGCGCCTCAGCGAGGCGGAGTCGCGTGTCATTCGCCTGAATGAGCGTCAAGAGCGAGCTGCGCGCGCCAAGTATTTGCAAAGCAGGTGAGTTCATCGGCGCGACGTGAGCTTCGAGAAAGATCCTTTCGAGCTTAGGGATCAGCCACTCGCGAGAGATCGGGGTAAGCCGTTAGCGGGTTCGCGCCATTGAATGGCCAGAAGCATCGGTCAATACTCGCTCCCGGTTGCTGTCCGCTCAAGGCGATGCCATCTGTCACCGACCATGAAGAGCTTGTTTCTCGCATTCGCTGTCACGCTGGCGGCAAGCCCCGTGCTCGCAGCAGAAGACGGCTATCCGCCGGGTCTGTTCGAGCATTCGCCCGTCATTCCCGGACCGAACGATCCGTCCGATTCTCAAGCGCCCCCAGACGCAGGCGATCCGCCCGATGGGAACGCGGCGCTGGACGACTATTGCGCGCACATCGCCTCCCACACCTTCCACAGCCTTGCCGAAGTCAAGCGTGCTCACGCCCGATGCGATTCCCCGCAGGACGATCCGCCGCCCGATCAATGACCAGGGGATAGGGTTGCCCGCGCCGCTTCAGAAGGCCGCGGTTCAAATCCTCGCCGACGAAGATGCGTCCGACAGTTCAGAGGTTCGGCGGCTTGTTTGGCGCGGCTTTGACGTCGCGCGCAATCATATTGGGGTCCGGATTCGCGACACTCACTTTGTCGCCGGTCTGTATGGATTCGAGTGGGCTGTCGACAAGCCGGTCAGCCAGCACCAGGCCGGACTCGATCTGCACCTTATTCCCGAAATTGCGTCCGACGACGACCGGCTTCAAAGCGACTTTGTCGTCGGCGTCGAGCGCGGCGACCTGCATGCCCTTGGCGCCGAAGACAAGCGCGGTCAGCGGAACGGTCAGCGTGTTTGCATCGGCTGGAATGTGGAAATGAACTTCGGTGAACGCGCCGGGCCAAAGCTTGCCATCCGGGTTGTCCGCTTGAAGCTCGACCAGCGAGGTGCGCGAGCTCTCCACCAGCGCGTTTGAGGTCGAGACAAGCTGCGCTTCAAACGTCTCTTTCTGGCCCGGCAGACGCAGCGTGGCCTTGACGCCTGGCGCAAGCTCGCCGAGGAACGCCTGGGGCACGTTGACATAAATACGCATCCGGTGGACGTCGGCGATCTGGAACAAGGCGCGTCCCGTATTGCCCCCGGCGTTAACGAGGTCGCCGATATCGACGTTGCGGGCTGTCACCACGCCGTCGAACGGCGCTTTGATCTCCTCGAACGCCGTCAGCTCCTCGAGCCGTTTGACTGCGGCCTGCTGCGCCACGACATTCGCCTTGGCCACTGAGAGGGCCGCCGCTTGCGAGGCCGCGTTCAGGCGATCGTTGTCGCCCTGTTGCTTGCTCTGCCACCCTTGAACGACGAGCTGCGACGTCCGCTGATCCGTTGCGTGGCCAAGCTCCGCGTTGGCCTGGGCTTGTTGAACCGCCGCCTGCAGCTGCACCAACTGCCCCTTGGCCTGTTCGAGCTGCTGGTCGAGATCGGGGGCCGAGATCGTAGCCAGGATCTCGTCCTTCGCTACGTGCGCGCCGATGTCCTTGTGCCACGCCGTGATGTAACCGCTCGCGCGGGCGAAGAGGGAGCCCGTGTTGAAAGCCGCGACATTGCCGGGAAGAACCAGCTCTTGTTCTGTCGGTCCGTGCTCCGGCCTGACAACGCGCACGGTCGGAACCGTCTGGGCGTCCGTCCAGGTTGCGACCTCCTGTCTGCTTTTGGCGCGATTCGTAATGCCGAAAAAGGCGAGGCTGGCGGCGCCAATCGCAAGAATGCAAACGACAAGCAGGACACGGCCTGTTTTGGGCACCTTGGACGGCGCGGGAAACGGTTCAGTCTTGGGTGGCGTGGCAGGCGATTTAGAGGACATAAAAGCTCCGGATCAGGCGTGAGAGGGTAGCCCGACGAGGGGCTCCGGCGCATTGGCTTTGGCTTTGTTCGGATTGGACCGGTGTGCGATTGAGAACACGGTCGGCACGAACAGCAGCGTCGCGAAAGTCGCAAACAGAAGACCGCCGATCACGGCGCGTCCGAGCGGCGAGTTTTCTCCGGCCTCGATGGCCATCGGCGCCATGCCGATGATCATGGCGAGCGCGGTCATCAAGACCGGCCTGAAACGCGTGGCGCCGGCCTCGAGCGCGGCCTCGACCGCGTTCTTTCCCTCCTCGAGCTGTTCGCGCGCGAAGCTGACGACAAGAATACTGTTCGCCGTCGCAACACCCATGCACATGATCGCCCCGGTCAAGGCGGGGACCGACAGGCTCGTTTGCGTGACAAACAGCATCCACACGATTCCGGCCAAGGCCGCGGGAAGCGCGGTGATGATGACGAACGGGTCGAGCCAGGACTGAAAGTTTACGACAATCAGAAGATAAATCAACACGATGGAAAAGGCCAAGCCGACGAATAACTGATAGTACGCGCTCTGCATCGTCGCCACTTGCCCGCGTAAGGCGACGGTCGCTCCCTTCGGCAGTTCGCCGCGCGCGTCGTCGACAATTTTTTGGACGTCTGTAGCGACCCCGCCAAGATCCCGATCCTGGGTCGTCGCGTAGATATTCACAACGGGACGGATGTTATAATGCGAGGCGATGGCGTTGAGCGGCTCAGGCGAAAAGGTCGCGAGCCCGCCGAGCAGCTGGGTCGAGTTGGAACTCCTCAGCGGCACGTATTTAAGGTCGCCAAGAGTATCAATACCGTATTGCGGGGTTTGGACCGATACGCCGTAGGAGACGCCGTTGGGACTGAGCCAATATGTCGGGGCGGTCTGCGTGCTGCCTGACAAAGTCGTCTGAAGGCTGGTCGATGCGTCGTTCTCCGTAAGTCCCACCACCCCGGCAAACTCGCGGTTGAAGTCGACCTTCAGAGCGGGGTCCTGGAAAGCTTCCTGTATGCGGGGATCGGCGATTCCTGGAATATGACGAATCTTGGCGAGCAATTTCATCGCGAAAGCCCGGTTCGCGTTGAGGTCACTGCCGGCGATCTGGACATCGAGCGGCGCCGGCGAACCAAAGTTGAGAATCTGGCTGACGATGTCCGCGGGAAGGAACGAGAAGGTCGTGCCCGGGAAAGCCTTCGGGAGCTGCTCGCGAAGGGCCTTCACATAGGTGTCGGTAGAGGTCGGTCCCTCGCTCATGCTTATGAGCATGTCGGCGTCGAAGACGCCGATCGTCCCCGTATTCGCGTACGAGAGGTTGATACCGCTGACGGGCAGGCCGATGTTGTTCACGACGCTCGCTATCCGGTCGGGCGGAATGATCGAACGAACCTTCTGTTCGACCTGGTCCGTCAACCGCGTTGTTTCCTCGATTCGTGTTCCCGTTGGCGCCCTCAAGTGGATTTTGATTGCGTTCGAGTTGATCGAAGGAAAGAAGTCCTGTCCGAGGAACGGGGCGAGCCCGAGGGACAACAGGGCAAAGCAGACGAAGACGATGGCGAAGACGAAACGGTGAGCGAGCGCCAATCCCAAAAGCCCAAGGTACCCCTGCCGGAACCGCTCGAAATAGTGCTCGAACCCTTGCTGGAAGCGGCCAAAAAAGCCGACACGACGTGGCTCCGCAGACTCGCTGTCTGCCCCATGAGGATGCTGATTCTTGAGTAGAAAATGCGCCATGGTGGGCACGAGCGTGTAGGTGAGAATGTAGGAGGCGATCATCGCGAAGACGACCGCCATAGCGAGCGGACGGAAGAGATAACCCGCCACGCCTCCTAGCGTGAGGAGGGGCACGAAGGCGATGCAGATGCAAAACAAGGCGACCGTCGCTGGAGGCATAATTTCGTTCGCGCCCTTGGTGATCGCGGTCAAAATATCCTCGCCATGCTCCATGTGACGGTTGATGTTTTCGATCGTGACGGTTGCATCATCGACCAGGATGCCCACCGCAAGCGCCAGGCCGCCGAGCGTCATGACATTGATGGTCTGGCCAAGCAGGGAAAGCACGGTCAGTGAACTGAGAACCGCCAGCGGAATCGACACCGTGATGATAAGGGTCGATCGCCAGCTGCCGAGAAAGACGAGGATCATGAACCCTGTGAGGGTAGCTGCGATCAATCCCTCGCGCACGACAGCGCTGACGGAAGATTTGACGAAATTGGACTGATCTCCGACGAACTTGAGTGTGACGTCGGGAGGAAGCGTAGCCTGGACTGCCGGCAGGCGAGCCTTGATGCCTGAAATGATGTCGAGCGTGGACGCCGAGCCGATCTTGAGAATGGACATGAGCACGCCCTTTTTCCCGTCGAGCTGCACGACATTGGTCTGCGGCGGCGACCCGTCGTGGACATAGGCCACGTCGCGCATGAACACGACCGTGCCATTCACCACTTTCACCGGCAGATTGTTGAAGTCGGCGACCGCCTTCGGAGAGTCATTGAGATCGATGGTGAATTCGTAAGCGCCGATCTTCTGGGTGCCGACCGGATTGATCTGGTTCTGCAGAGCAAGCGCCTGGCCCACATCGATGGCTGAAAGGTTGTGGGCGCGCAGAGCGTTCTGGTCGAGATCGATCTGCACCTGGCGAGTCGCTCCGCCGTAAGGGAATGGAAGTTGGGCTCCCGCGACAGTCGTGAGCTGCGGCCGAATGAAGTTCATGGCCAGATCGAACAGCTCCACCTGGGATTTCGAGTCGCTGGACAGGGCCAACTGGATGATCGGAACGCTCGAGGCGTTGTAGACAAGAATGATCGGCGGGGTCGCGCCTGCCGGAAGCTGCTTCAGAATGGTTTGCGAGATCGAGGTGACCTGCGCCTGAGCGGCGTTGATGTCGACGGTCGGCTGGAAGAAGATTTTGACAACGCCCATGCCGGGAAATGACTGCGACTCGATATGTTCGACGTCGTTGACCGTGGTGGAAAGGACGCGCTCGTAAGGCGCAACGATACGGCCGGCCATGTCATCGGGGGCCAAGCCGGTGTAGCCCCAGACAACCGAGATGACCGGAATTCCGATGTTGGGGAAAATGTCGGTCGGAGTCCGAATGGCCGACATCACGCCAAAAATCATCACCAGAATCGCCATGACGACGAAGGTGTATGGACGCGCAAGAGCTAACCGAACGACGGCTGTCATCGAACATAACCTGTCATTGAACCGTCGCGCCCATTTCTATTGCTCCAGGTTGGCGGCGAATCGCCATCGCCCTGGCAGGGGCTGTCAACGCCACCCAAGATATAATCGCAGATTGCTGCAGTGCGACATCAAATTATGTTGACCTCTCCATGAAGTGACCGGCCGCGTGCTCAGTCCGGCCTCCAGCCACCGCAAGACGCCGTCACAAGAACACGATCGCGCTTTCGGGCGGCTATTGCCCCCCATCGCCGGCGGTCGGCATGAGGCCTCAGACCGGGTCCCGGCGCAGGGGCGTTGTCGAGCAATGGATGCCGCCGCCATTCTTCTGCATCGCGGCGTAGGGAATTGTCGTCCAGGTCACGCCGTGCCGGGCGAGGGCGTCGAGCGTGCGATTGGTTGCGCCCTCCGGCATCAGGAGCCGGCCGGGCGCGAGCGCCAGCGAGTTGTTGATCCAGGGATCGTCGGCCGGCTCGATCTCGATCAGGCGGACGCCGCGCGCCTTCAGCTCCTCCATGAAGGAAAAGGGCAGCCCGAACGGGTTCACCAAAGCCAGATCCTTGTCGGCCATCAGAAACGACACGTCGAGATGGATGTCGTAGCCCGTGAGCTCGACGATCAGGAGTTCGACCCCCTGCCGCTTCAGCACTTCGGCAACCTGGAGCGCGCCGTCGCGGTTGACGCGCACGCCGACGCCGATCACGGCCGTCGCGCTGTTGATCCAGGCGAAGCTTCCGCCTTCCATCACGCCCGTGCCCGAAATGGTGCGCAGGATCGGGATGCCGATCTTGGCGAGGGTCCGGGTGGTCGCCAGTTCCTCGCCGCGACGGATGCGCGCGCCCATTCGGCAAACGATGGCGCCGCCCCTAATCATGATGAGGGGGTCGCGGGTGTAGCAGGATTTCAGCCGCGCGCCCCCGACGCCTTCGGCGTGAAAGACCTCGACGCCGGCAGCCTTCAAAGCCGCCACCAGCGCGTCATGCTCCGCCTGCATTGCCGGCACGTCGGGCGGCGTCTCACTCTGGAAATACCACCCTTCATCGACATCGCCGAACGAGCCGATCTCGGCGATGCGCTTGGCGGGATCGACCACCGCCATCTCGGGTCCGGGCCGGTGCACGAGAACGCTGCGGATCTGCCCGACATCGTTGTCGATGCCCCAGACCCGGCCCCAATGGCGCTCGAGATCGGCTTCGTCCTCGAATGGCGGCGAGGCGGGCGCCGCGAACATCTTGATCGTCTGCGTGTAGACCCAATGGGGGTTGCGATCGTTCAGCATAGCTCCCTATAGCGAGTTTTTGGTTGTCGCGATGCGCCCGGAGATGGCGCCGGGCGGCGGCTGCCGCAAGCCTCCTGCTCGCCATCATACCTTGGGAGCCGATTTGAGCGGAAGAGAAGATCCTCGCAGGCCATTCCGGCGCCTGCGTTCCCCATAAGGGCTTCCTCGAAAGGAAGCCCCAGGGCGAGGGTCCCTTTCGCACCACCGATTTATTGGCGGAAGACGGAACCGGGCGATGAGACATTTCGTTTAATTGTTGGTAAGCGCATTTGTCCAAAGCGTTGCGGCCGAGGGGAGAGATGCTGCGCCAGATCGTGATTGAGGCTGAAACGGCCGGCGACTCGCGGACGATGTTTCGTCTGCGTATCGACGCGAACGTGATCGCGGAGGGCTTAACGGCGGCGCAGGCTCACTTGCTCGTTGGTGAGATTCTGGATCGCTTCACATTGCCGAAGCAGGACGAGCGGCCGAGCGTGCGTTCCGCGCCGTCCCGGTGGAGAGGTTTTGGCGTGAACAATGGGAATGGTCCGTAACAACGGATAGCCGGGGCGAGGCCGCCCGACCCTCGCCGCGTTGCGACATCGCCGCCCTTCCCCTAACTAAGCCCGCTGAGCCTTGCGCTCCGCGTTATCGTGAAAGTCGAATGACCTTAGGAAGCCAACGCCGCCGCCTGACGAGCCCCGAAGACCTCATCGATGCGGGCCTCGCAGAGCCGGAACGGGTTCCAGAGTTCGAGGCGGTCGCCGACCGCTATGCGATCGGCCTTACGCCGGCGCTCGCCGCTCTCATCCGGCCCGGAGACCCGACGGACCCGATCGCGCTTCAGTTCATGCCTGACGCGCGCGAACTCATCCGGGATCCCGCCGAGCGTGACGACCCGATCGGCGACGACGCCATGAGCCCCGTCAGGGGCTTGGTTCATCGCTATCCCGATCGGGTCCTGATCAAGCTGGTCGCAGTCTGCGAAGTCTATTGCCGCTTCTGCTTCCGCCGCGAACGGGTGGGCCCGGGCTCGGGAACCCTGAGCGCCGGCGACTTTGCCACGGCAACCGACTACGTGCGCGCCCATACAGGGATTTGGGAAGTCATCCTGACCGGCGGCGATCCGCTGACCCTGTCGCCCCGCCGAATCGCGGAAGTGACCCGGGCGCTTGCGGCAATCGGCCACGTCAAAGTGCTGCGCTGGCATACGCGCCTGCCTGTGGCCGCGCCGGAGCGGGTGACAAGGGCGGTAGCGCGCGCTCTGATGGCCGAAGGCAAGACGACGGTGGTCGCGGTGCACGCCAACCACGCGCGCGAACTGACCGAAAGCGCACGTTCAGCCTGCCGCTGCCTGGCGGCGGAGGGCGCGATGCTGGTCAGCCAGACCGTGCTTTTGAAGGGCGTCAACGACGACCCGGAGACGCTCATCGACTTGATGCGGGCCTTCGTCGAGGCGCGGGTGAAGCCTTACTACCTGCATCATGGCGATCTCGCGCCGGGAACGGCGCACTGGCGGGTCTCGATCGCCAAGGGGCAGGAGCTGATGCGGATCTTGCGCGCCCGTCTCTCGGGGCTGGCGACGCCGACTTACATGCTCGATATCCCGGGGGGCCATGGCAAGGCGCCGATCGGGCCGCAATGGATCCATTCGGGCGAATACGGAGAGCACGTGATCACGGACCCTCGGGGAGTCCAACATGGCTACGCCGATCGGCTGGGGGCGGACGGTTAGCGTCGGCTCGCCCGACCTCGGCGACCAACCCCGCGACGCTTGCCCCGAGATCGTTCGGATCGATCCATTTGGATTTCCTTGGCTCCGCGCCGTTTCGCTGCGAAAACCCCCGATTTTGAGGGTTGGATTTCCTTGGATTTCCTTGGATTCTCTCGTCCGAAACGAGCCTTATCAATGGGTTACACGGGATTTTCGCTGAAAAATTTTTCCTCTCGCTTTCTTCCCGAAGTTCACGTCGCGGAGAGTTGAAACACCGATGTTGGAAGACGAAAGGACAGAACCGTTCATAGGGCAAGCCTAGCTCATTTTCTGATTTTCTGCAACATATTCCCTCAAAGCTGACAGCAGCACCGACTTGCCCGGTTTAGGCAGCGCACGTATCTCAGAAGGCGGCATCCGAATTGACGAATTCGCGCAGCGCCAGCTCGGCGACATCATCCCGGCCTCTTCGCCTGCTGTTTGCCGGCCTCGGCGCCTTCGGCAAAGAGCATCTCAGCCGTCTAAGTGAACGGTCCGATGTGAGGGTGGTCGGGGTGGCCGACGCCAACCCTGCCGCCCTCGAGCCAATCCGCGCGAGCCTTGGCGTCGCGGAATGCCTGACCGACCCCCTGCAGCTGATCGACGTCGTCGAGGCTGACGCCATCATCGTCGCCACCCCAGCCGTCTCGCACGTCGAAATCGCCGTGCGCGCGCTCGCAAAAAACCTCGCTGTCTTGCTCGAGAAGCCCGTTGCGCCGTCAGCGAGCTCCGCCGTCCCGCTCCTTGAGGCTGCGCGCAGTTCCGCGGGCTTCATCATGCCCGGCCACGTGCTGCGGTTTTCGCGCGACCACGTCCGGATGATTGAAACTCTGCGCTCCGGGCGGATCGGCGAGGTCGTGTATGTGAACTCGCGCCGTTACCGCAACGACACCCATGCGGTCCGTTACTCCGATACCGATCCTGTGCTCATGACTTCTGATTCACGACATCGACATTGCGCAATGGGTCACGGGTTCAGACTTCCATTCAATTGTCGCCCGCCGATCGGAAGGCGCTGGCTACCGAACGATGACGACGATATCGGCAACCACTGCGACGGGGGTGATTTGCGACCTGCGCACGGCCTGGACATTCAGGAGTGGAGACTTGCCTCCTGACCGTGTCGAGGTGGTGGGCAATCGCGGCAGCGTCGAGCTCGTTGTCGGAATGGGCTTAGACATCTATGCCGACGGGCGTCACACACAGAATCCCGCGGCCAGCGAGGACGATCATTTACGGAATGAGCACGATCATTTTCTGGCATGCGCCCGCGATCGTTCGCAGGCGCCGGCGCTCACTCTGTCGCAAGCTTTGGTCGGACTGAAGCTAGCTGATGCGGCGATCGAGTCGCTGCGGCGGGGATCGCCAGCCGCGAAACGCGAAACGGGGACGTTCAACCACGACGTCCGCTAATCGACACCCGGCTTTCTATAGGTCAACCCGAGGCTGTCGCCTTCATTTGAAGCCGCCGGCTCGATGAGCAATCCTTGCTTCATCGCGATCGCCGAGGGCGCCACGTGCGCCGCGAAACAAATCAATCTGGCCGCCAAGTCGAAGCCGAACCAGAACGCAAATAACGGTCCGCGGGCTTCTTAGCCTCGGCGCTCATATCTTTTCGTCAGTGCCCAAGACCCCACCTGGCAGCCTCAGCCACGAGCCGTTTCGGACAGGCGAGCGTCGTCGCGATCGTCAGAAATCGTTGCGGTGACGTACGTACGGCGTATCCGGGCAATCGGGCGGCCAAAGGACAACCTATCCAGCCGCCTCCCTCAATCTTGCGGCTGCGGCCTCAGGGGTGACATCCCGTTGGGGGGAGCCCAGCATTTCGAATCCGACCATGAATTTCCGGATGGTCGCGGAGCGAAGCAGCGGCGGATAGAAATGCGCGTGCATCTGCCATTCGGCGTGCAGCGCCCCGTCGGTTGGTTTCTGATGGAAACCCATAGAATAAGGGAACGCCGCATCGAACAGGCTGTCATAACGCTTGGTCAGTTGGGATAAAACCTGGGCAAGGGACGCTTTTTCTCCGGCGCTCATCTCGTCAAAACCGCCGATGCGGCGGCGTGGCAGGATCATGGTCTCGAACGGCCAGATCGCCCAAAACGGCACAAGAGCGCAAAAATCGTCGTTGCCGAAAACGATGCGCTCGCCGTGCTGAAGTTCCTGCGCGAGATAGTCGAGGAGCAGCGGCCGGCCCCGGTGCAGAAGATACTCGCTCTGGCGATGGGTCTCTTTCTCCAGTTCGTTCGGCAGATGGCGGGTCGCCCAGATCTGGCCGTGCGGATGAGGGTTAGACGCCCCCATCATCTCGCCCCGATTCTCAAAAATCTGCACCGAGGCGATGTCCGGCAGATTGCCGAGCGCGATCGTCTCCTCCACCCAGACGTCAATCACGCGCTCGATGTCGGCGACCGCCATGCCGGCCAGCGTCAGATCGTGACGCGGGGAAAAACAGAGCACGCGACAGCGTCCCGATTCGCCTTCGGCGACGAGCAGACCGTCACTCTCCACGTCGGTCGGCGCGTCAGCCTGCAGCGCCTGAAAATCATTGTCGAACACGAAGGTGTGCGGGTAGTCGGGATTGCGGGCGCCTCCTACCGCGCAGGTTACCCGGACAGAGATAGCAGTTGGGGTCATGAGCGAGCGCCGCGGGCGTGGCTTTCGGCTCGCGTTGACCCTGCCAGGGGCGTTGCGCGCGGTGAGGCGACACCAAGACCCATTCGCCGGTCAGGGGATTGAAACGACGGTGCGACGCGCCGCGAAGCCGCTCTATGTTCGCCATCGCGGCGTCTCCTCAAACCGGGATCAGCTGCGCGCCGTCGGATGGCGCGCACACGTAGATATCCACATCCCGGCCCATCGCGATACGATAGCCGTCAGTCAGCATCTGCGAGGTCTTGTCGATCGCCCATTCCTCGAGAAGACTGACCGTACAACCGCCAAAGCCGCCGCCTGTCATACGCGATCCGTAGACGCCCTTAACGTTCTGCGCGAGACCGGCCAGCATATCGACCTCGGGACAGGTGATTTCAAAGTCGTCGCGCATGGAGACATGGGATGCGTTCATGGCGCGCCCGCAGGCGACGAAATCGCCGGCTTCCGAGCGCGCGCTCCGCCTCCAGCACGCGCGCGTTCTCGGTGACGATGTGGCGGCAGCGGCGGTAGATGAGTTCGGGCAGCTTGCGGCGTTTGGATTCGAGCTGCTGCGGGCGTCACGTCGCGCAGCGCCTTGATCGGCCCGAGAGTGCGGCTGAGCAGCCTCACCCCTTCCTCGCAAGCCTCGCGCCGCAAGTTATACTCGCCGCCCGCATGCTGGTGGCGGACCCCGCTGTTGGCGATGAGAAGCCGCAAGTTCGGCGCGATCGCGACATGGCGCGAGGCGAGACTGCGGCAATCGATCAGAAGCGCATGCCCGGCGACGCCGCAGCAGGCAATGTACTGATCCATCACGCCGCAGCGCATGCCGACGAAGTCGTTCTCTGCGCGCTGGCAGATCTGCGCGATTTCGATCGGATCGAACGCGCAGGCCGCTTTGGGTGAGAAGCGCGTGCGCGACCGAGACTTCGAGCGCGGCCGAGGAACTCAAGCCCGCCCCGATCGGAACGTCGCTCCAGACGATGAGATCGGCGCCGGAAAGGTTGCGCCCGCTCCTCTCCAGCATCAGCGCGACCCCGACAATGTAGTCCGACCAGTCGCCGGTCGGGCCTGGAGGCGGAGAATCGAGGTCGAACTCGCGTGTCTCGTCCATGATCATGGAATAGACTTGGAGCCGCCGGTCCGACCGTTGCGAGGCTGCGGTCAGCGTGGCGAATTCGAGCGCCGCTGGCATGACGAAGCCATCGTTGTAGTCGGTATGCTCGCCGATCAGATTGACGCGGCCTGGCGCGCGACTGACCGTCGGCGTGCGACCGAACCGATAGGCGAACTCGACCGCAAGGTCGCGCGCCTGAACGCTCATCCGAAGTCCTCCCACCGGCAACGAACAGGAGGCCGTGCTGGCTCCTGGGTCAAGCGAGCTTGAACGCGATTCATCCAGGCGACATCTCGGAATGGTTAAAGGGCATGGCGAAGCGCATCCGCGTTCACGGGGCAAGCCTGAGCATGCGGCGCGCCCGCCTGACGAGAGTCGTTGGCATGGCCCGGGTAAGCCAGAGCCCGAAGCCCAGCGCAGGAAAATAAACCGCGGCCCCGATCACGGTCAGAACTGCAAACCGCGCCTCGCGAGCGAAGCGTGGGAGATGCGCCATGAGCGCGATGAGCGGTCCGTCGAACAGCGTGAGCGCAAGCGCAAGCGCGCCGGCCGCAAACAGCGTCGCTGCGCCGGTCGCGACCAGACGCGGGTCGGGAGCTGTCCAGCCGCGCCGCCGGGCGAGCGCAAAGACGCCGCCGACCTTGATCCACAGGCCCGCCGCGGTCGCGAGCGCCAGGCCCGGCGCGCCGAGCGGCCGAAACAGCGCGATCTTCAGCGCCACATTCACGGCGACGCCGACCAGCGTCACCTTGAGCGGCGTCGCCGTATCGCCGCGCGACAAAAAGCTCGCGGTGGCGATTCGGTCGACCAGCAAAGCCGGCATGCCGATCGCAT
Source organism: uncultured Alphaproteobacteria bacterium (assembly GCA_963717215.1). GTDB lineage: Bacteria > Pseudomonadota > Alphaproteobacteria > Rhizobiales > Beijerinckiaceae > Roseiarcus. The sequence goes on along the minus strand of CAVQVS010000009.1, from coordinate 312,583 downwards.
AGGCCGCGAGCACACCCGCGGCCTGCTGGGTCGCATTGGCCTTGAAGGCGCCGTGCTCGAAGGCGACCGCGACGATGAGGTCGGGAATGAGAAGAAAGACGACGATGAACGGCGCGCCGAGCGCGAGCGTCAACGAAGCGGCGCGGTTCTGAGCGGCCATCGCGCCCCGCTCGTCGCCAAGCGCAACGAGGGCCGACATTTCCCTGAGCAGCACCGAACCGGTGGCGATGACGATGACGCCGCCCGGCAACTGATAAAGCCGGTCGGCGTAGCTGATGGCGGAGAGGCCTCCGGTCGGCAGAAGCGAGCCGACGATCTGATCGGCGAGCGCGCCGATCTGGTAGCTCGCCGAAATGCCGATCGCCGGCCCCAGCATCCAAAGGAATTTGCGGATCTCGGGCGTCCAGCGCGGCCAGGTCAGTCGCTCGAGCAGCCCCCGTCGCCGCGCATCGACCATGACGATGACGAGTTGGGTCACTCCGGAAGCGAGAAATCCCCAGCTCGCCATGCTGGCCACGCCGGGCGAAATCTTCGGAAAAAATGCGGCGAAGGCGAGAAATGCGATCATGCACACATTGGCCGCCGCGGGCGCGAAAGCAGGAGCGCCCCAGGCGTTGTTGGCGTTGAGCGTCCCCTGATGCAGCGCGAAGACGGCGATGAAGGCGATATAGGGGAACATGATGCGCGACATCGCCACCGCTTGGGCAAACTTGTCGGGCTGGCTGACGAAGCCCGGCGAAGTCAGGCGTACGAGCAGGGGCATGTCGAGATAGACGAGGCCCAGCAGAGCAATCTGCGACAGAATGAGCAGCGTGAAAATGTGGCTCGCGAATTTATCCGCTTCCGCGCGGCCCCCCGCCTTCAGCACTCGGGTATAGGTCGGCAGATAGGCGGCGTTGAACGACCCTTCGCCGAAGATCTGGCGGAACTGGTTGGGCAGCTTGATCGCCGCGACATAGGCGTCGTTGAGCGCGCCCCCGCCCATGAGCGCGGCGAGCGCCATGTCGCGCAGAAAGCCGGTCAGACGAGAGGCGACCGTCCAGCCGCCGACCAGGAAGATATTGCGGTACATTGCGCTCGCTTTAGCCGGATTCGCGGCGGGGCTGAAATCGGGCCCCTCAGGATGATCCCGCAAGCGCCTCGTCGATATCGCGCCAGAGGTCGTCCACGTCCTCAATTCCAGCCGACAGCCGCAGCAGGTCGGGCGGACAGGGCGAGTTCGGGCCCTCGATGGAAGCGCGATGCTCGATCAGCGATTCGACGCCGCCAAGCGATGTCGCCCGCTTCCACACCCGGACCCGGGCGGCGGTCGCGATCGCCGCCTCCGCGCCCTCGCGCACGCGGATCGACAGCATGCCCCCGAAGCCGCCCTGCATCTGACAGCGCGCGACCTCATGGCCCGGGTGATGCGGCAGTCCTGGATAGAGCACCGCGCAAACAAGGGCGTGGTTGGAGAGGCGGTTCGCGAGCTCCATCGCGTTCGCCGCCGCTGCGCGCACGCGCACGTCGAGCGTTCTCAAACCCCGGATCAGCAGGAACGCTTCGAACGGATGCAGGATCATCCCGTGCGACTGGCGAAGCTTCCGCGCGCGCATGCAAAGGGCGTCGTCGCGCGCGAAGCAGAGAGCGCCCGCCAGAACGTCGGAATGTCCGTTGAGGTATTTGGTCGCCGAGTGCATGACCACGTCGGCGCCGAGCGCGATCGGCCTTGTGAAGACGGGCGTGGCGCAGGTTGAGTCCACGGCGAGTATGGCGCCCGCCGCGTGAGCCGCGCGCGCCGCGCCTTCGATGTCGCTCACGCCCCATAGCGGATTGCTTGGCGTCTCCAGCCACACGAGCTTCGTCGTTCCCGGCTTCATCGCCGCGGCAAGCGCCGCCAAATCCTCGGCGTCAACGAAGTCGACGCTGATCCCGAAGGCCGGCGCCTCATTGGTGAGCCAGGCGCGCAAAGCCCAATACATGCCCTTGGGCGCGATGACATGGGCGCCCGATCCGAGGCTCAGGAAAAGCGCGATCGCCGCCGACATGCCCGAGCCCAGGACGAGCGTCGTCGCTGCGCCTTCCAGGGCGCCAATGATCGCCTCGGCCTCACGTACGGTTTCGTTGTCGGGGCGGCCGTAGGAATTGCCGCTGCGATAAAGGTTGTCGGGATCGCGCTCGAACGTGGTGGCGAGGTGGATCGGCGGCACGATTGCGCGGGTGCGCTCGTCGATCGTTCCCAAGGCCTGGGCGGCCAGCGTGCGCGGGCTTAAGGCAGGCGGTTTGCTCATAGCGCGAGACCCCGAAGCAGTTTCGGCGCGCCGCTTCCGGCACCCCCCGCTTCCGCGATCAAGATGTCCTTGAGCGGTTGCGCGCGATCGACGATGCGAAGGCCGAAGTCGCGCAGGAAGCGCAGAGGAGCCAGATCGTTGGAAAACAGGCGATTGAGCGCGTCGAGGCCGAGGCCGCTGGCGGCGACGTCGAAGCGACGCTGGCGCTGATAAGTTGCGAGCGGCCCGGGCGCGCCGGGATCGAGGCCGAGCCGCATCTCGCCGACGATCGTCTCGGCGAGCGCCGCGACGTCGCGTAAGCCAAGGTTCAGGCCCTGCCCCGCCACGGGATGGACGACGTGAGCCGCGTCGCCGACGAGCGCAAGCCGGCCGTCGACGAAGCGTCGCGCGATCTGGAAGCGGAACGGAAAGGCTTCGACGCGCGAGGCGAAGCTGATCGCGCCAAGTTTCGGCGTGAAGCGGTATTCAAGCTGGCGCGTCAGATCGTCGGGATCGAGTGCAAGGAGCGCCTCGGCGTCGGCGCGACGCTCGTTCCAGACGATGCTCGATTGGAGACCCGGAAGCGGCAGGAGAGCGAACGGACCGGCCGGCAGGAAATGCTGCTCCGCGCGACCTTCGTGGTCGCGCTCGTGCGCGATCGTCGCGACAATGCCGGTCTGATCGTAGTCCCAGCCGATGGTCTGAATGTCCGCGAGCCGGCTCAACTTCGACCGCGCGCCGTCGGCGGCGACTGCAAGGCGCGCGCGCAACTCGCGGCCATCGGACAGCCCGAGCTCGCCGACATGCTTGCCGGAAGACCAGCGGGCAACGGACGCCATGATACGTTGAACGCCGAGCCGGTCGCAGAGCGCAGAGAGCGCGCCGACGACGTCGTCGTTGAAGGCCATATGGGCGAGCGCGCTCTCTTTCGCGTCGAAGTTGAGATGGGGCAGGCGCACGGCGTCGCGCACGTCGCCGTCCATGATCGCCATCGACAGGATCGGCTGCGCCTTGCGTTCGATGGAGGCCCAGGCGCCGATATGTTCCAGTAGACGCCGCGGCCCATCGGCGATCGCGACCGTGCGCAACGGGCTTGCGCTTGGCCCCGCCTGCGGCCCCGGATCAACGACCGCGACGGATGCCCCTCGCCCCATGGCCTGTTTGATCACGGCCGCGAGCGCCAGTCCGGACGCGCCGCCGCCGGCGATGACGACGTCGAAGATGGGAGCGGGTTCGGCCAATGCGGACGCCTCCTTCCAGCCCATTGTCGGACGGACGAGCAGTCCATACCGGCTCTTTGGCCGACGCGCCATTAGCGAGTCCGGATTCCATCTTTTCAGAGGCTTGGGGCGCGTTTAGCGAGCCACCGAGCGCGAGGTCTATGGGCAGATAGGGACGGCTGCCGGTGGACGCTTTTCCAGGCATCCGCCGGCGCAGCGGCCACTTTCGTCGCCAATGAATATTCGTTGACACGAATATTCACGTGTGATGATGTGCGGAAATGAACCCCCGGACGCTCGCCGCGCTCAGCGAACCCAACCGGCTTCGGATCGTCGAACTGCTGCGCGGCGGCCCCCTGCCGGTGAACGACATCCATCTCCGGCTCAAGCTCAGCCAATCGCAGGCTTCGCAGCACCTCAAGGTTCTTAGGGATGCGGGGTTGGTGGCGATGGAGCCGCGCGCGCAGCAGCGGCTCTATCGATTACGGGCTAAGCCGCTGAAGCAGCTTCACGACTGGCTCGATCGCTATCGGCACATCTGGGAAGAGCGCTTCGAGGCGCTGGACGAGATCGTCGAGGACCTGAAGCAGAAGGGACAATCGGATGCAGCAGGCGAAGACGGATAGCAACGCCGTGCAGAACGAGACAATCGTAAAGAGGACGAGCGACCGCGAACTCGTCGTCACCCGCACGTTCAATGCGCCGGCGCGTATTGTCTTTGACGCATGGACGACGCCCGAGCTGCTGAAACGATGGTGGGCGCCCAAGTCCATGGGCGTATCGCTCTTCGAGTGCGAGCAGGACTTGCGCGTGGGAGGCGCCTATCGCTTCGCGTTCGGGCGCGACCCAAGGAATCCGGAAGTCTTCTCGGGACGGTACCTCGAAGTGGATCCACCCGCGCGGCTCGTCCTCACCCAGCTCTATGAGCGGATGGCGCATGTCGGCGATGTGGTCGTGACGGCTGACTTCGAGGAGAACGAGGGCCAAACGCGTCTTACCCTGCGCCAGCTCTTCCCAAGCAAGGAAGCCTTGGAAGGCGCGCTGGCGTCGGGCATGGAGCGCGGCATGCGGATCACGCTCGATCAGCTGGATGAATTGGTCGCCCCAATGCGGCTGACGACACCCGACATCGATTCGTCATCGCTCAGAGGGTGGTGGCAGTCCACGATCGACGTTACACCTCTTGACCACCATACCTCGGGGACGGATCAAAATGCGTTGCGAAACCGCGGAAGTCCTGGCCGACGGCCGCCTTGTCAGTCCATCGGCTGAACGGAACAAGGGGCCTATTGCCGAGATCCTCCTGCGCGTCTTGCCGGCGCAAGGCGAGGTTCTGGAGGTCAGCAGCGGTACGGGGCAGCATGTCCTTCACTTCGCCCAGGCAATGCCACATATCCGCTGGCAACCTACGGAGCGAGATCCCAACTCGCTGAAATCGATCGCGGGCTGGCTCGGGCGACCACCCCCGCCAAACGTCAACGCGCCACTCCGTCTCGACGTGCACGACGCGAGCTGGCCGGCTCATGAGGTCGCGGCCGTCGTCTGCATCAACATGATCCACATTGCCCCTCCGTCGGCGGCGGAAGCGTTGATACGCGGCGCCGGCAACGTCATTGCTCCCGGGGGCATTTTGTTTCTCTACGGCCCCTATCGTCGGCAAGGACAGCACACCTCACCCAGCAACGAAGCCTTCGACGCGCGAACTCAGGGCTCGGGATCCGGAATGGGGCGTCCGCAACCTGGAAGATGTCGACGCATCTCGCGAGCGCTGTGGGTTTTGAGCTGGAGCAGACCCATGACATGCCCGCGAACAACCTTGCTCTCGTCTTCCGCAAGCGCTGACGGCGCCGCCCTACTTGGGTTGCGCGAAGAGGAAAACCGTTTGAGGTAACCGGCCGCGTCGATCGACGAAGGCCTGACCCTAGTGATACCCGATGTCGCCGCGGACCTTGCCGCGAAACACCCAATAGGACCAGCCCGAGTACATGAGGATGACCGGCAGCAGGAACACCGTGCCCACCAGCAAAAAGGCTTGCGTGGATGGTGAAGATGCGGCGTCCCAAAGGGTGAATTTATAGGGCACGATCAGCGGAAAGAGGCTGATCGCGAGGCCGAGGTAGGACATCACGAACAATAGGATCGCGCCGATGAACGGCGCCGCCTCGGAGCGGTTGTTCAGCGACCGCCATTCCCAATAGGCGATCAATGCGGTGACGATCGGGACCGGCGCCAGAATCACAATATGGGGCCAGGCAAACCACCGCTCGGCGATCTCCGGCTTCGCGAAAGGCGTCCACAGGCTCACCAGGGCTATTGCGATCAGAACGCCGATCAGCGCGCGGCGCCCCAGCGCCCGCGCCCAGTCCTGAAGCGCGCCTTCGGTCTTCAAGATCAGCCAGCCCGCGCCAAGCAGGCCATAGCCGAAAACCAGCGCGACGCCGGTGAGCAGCGAGAAGGGCGTGAAGCAGTCGAACGAGCCGCCGGAGAAATGGCGACCTTCCGTCTGAAAGCCCTGAATGAACGCACCGAGCACAACACCCTGCGCAAAGGCGCCAAGGACGGAGCCGTAATTGAAGGCGTGATCCCAGAAGGTCCGATGCTCGGCGTCGCGGTAGCGGAACTCAAACGCAACGCCACGGAAAACGAGCGCCAGCAGCATGATGGCGATCGGGAAATAGACCGCCGGGATGATGATCGCAAAAGCAAGCGGGAACGCGGCCATAAGCGCAAGCCCGCCGAGCACAAGCCACGTTTCGTTGCCGTCCCAGATTGGCGCGATCGAGTTCATGACCAGGTTGCGCGAATCCCGATCGGGCGCGAATCCATAGAGGATGCCCACGCCCAGATCGAAGCCGTCGAGGAGCACATACAGAAAGACGCCAAGCCCAAGCACGAGCGTCCAGACAGGCACGAGATCGAGAAAGGGCTGGGTCATAGCCGCCGCCCCGTTTCTGTCGCCGGGAGCGCCTGAACCGGCTGCCGCGGGCGCCCGCCTTCAATTGGCTCGGGCTCGGCAGCAGCCTCGGTGGGACCTTGTCGCACCAGTCTCGCCATCAGCGCGAATCCGGCTGAAAACATGACAAGGTACACAAGACAATAGCCGGCGAGCGAAATGCTGACGTCCAACCCTGTGAGCGAGGGAGAGACGGAGTTGCTTGTGCGCAGGAGCCCGTAGACCGTCCAGGGCTGACGGCCGACCTCGGTCGTCGCCCAGCCGGCCGTCACCGCTATGAAGCCCAAGGGAGAGGCCAGCGTGCAGCACCAGAGGAACCAGTTGGTGTGGAAGAGCTCGCCCCGCCAGCGCAGCCACAGGCTCGTCACCACCATCGCCAGCATGATGACCGCAATTCCCACCATGATCCGGAAGCCGAAGAAGGGGACGATGATCGGCGAGGGGCGCTGGTCCGCTGGGAAGTCCTTGAGGCCATGCACCACTCCGTTCAGGTCGTGGGTCAGAATGAGGCTGCCGAGGTCGGGGATCGCGATGACGTCGCGGTCCATCTCGGCCTTCTCGTCAGGGATAGCGAACAGATTGAGCGGAACGCGGCCATGCGTATCCCAGAGCGCCTCGATCGCCGCCAGCTTCGCCGGCTGATGTTCGAGGGTGTTGAGGCCATGGGCGTCCCCGAGCAGGAACTGAAGGGGCACGAGCACGGTGAGGAGCCATAAAGTCATCGACAGCATGGTGCGCGCTTCCGCGACGAAACGTCCTTGCCGCAGATAGGAGGCGGCCACGCCGACGACCACGAAGCCGGTGGTGATGTAGACCGCGTCGACGACGTGAGCGAGCCGATAAGGGAAAGACGGGCTGAAGATGATCTGCAACCAGTCCTTCGGCAGGAAACGGCCGTCGACGATTTCATAACCGGCGGGCGTCTGCATCCAGCTGTTGGTGGCGATGATCCAGAAGGTCGAAAAGAGCGTGCCCAAGGCGACCATCAACGCCGCGACAAAATGCGCCCAGGGCGGCACCAGCTTGCGTCCGAACAACAGCACGCCGAGGAAGGCCGCCTCCAGGAAGAAAGCGGTCAGCCCCTCGTAGGCCAGGAGCGGCCCGACAACGTTGGCGGTGGCGTCGGAGTAACGGCTCCAGTTCGTGCCGATCTGGAACGGCATGACGATCCCCGAAACGACGCCCATGCCGAATGAAACCGCGAAAATCTTGATCCAGAACGTCGAGATGCGAAGATAGATTTCGCGCCCGGTGAAAAGATTGAGCCCCTCGAGGACCGCAATGAAGGCGGCGAGACCGATGGTGAAGGCGGGCAGCAGAAAATGCCACGCAATCACCCATGCGAACTGGATCCGGGATAGGACAACGGGATCCATGCTTATTGCTCCGCGCTTATTGCGGTCAGCCTTCGGCCGCGAAGGCTGAGGTCATGACGCTCCGTTTGCAGGAGCCCGACGAGGCTATCATGGACGGCGGCGATTTCTATGACGATTCCCAAGCGATCGATATCGCTTGGGCCGAACGGGGGTCTGACGCCAGCCGGCTTCGCTGGATTTGCCTCACCGGCGCGGTCGACTTCGCGCGCCCATTTGACGCGCGGTCATCGACGCGCCATCTGTCACCCCATGGCCGATGTTTCCATTCCTGCCGCGTTCGGGGCGGGCCTCCTGTCCTTCGTTTCGCCCTGCGTGCTGCCACTTGCGGCGCCCTATCTTTGTTTTCTCGCGGGCGCATCCGTTGAAGCGCTCGCCGACGAGAGCGAGACCAAGGCCAGGCGCGACATTCTCATCACCGCAGTCCTGTTCGTGGCCGGCTTCTCGACCGTGTTCGTCGGGCTGGGGGCTACGGCGTCGGCGTTAGGATCGGTGCTCAGGCAATGGAGCCATGCTCTGTCGATCGCGGCGGGGATCGGCGTGATCCTGATGGGACTCCATTTTCTTGGCGTGTTCCACATCGGCGCGATGCTGCGCGAGAAGCGCGTCGAGATCGAAAAGCCGGCGGGCTTGTGGAGCGCCTATCCCATGGGCTTCGCCTTCGCGCTCGGCTGGACTCCCTGCATCGGTCCGATCCTGGCCACCATTCTCGCGGTCGCCGGCAGCAGGGATACGGTTGCGAGCGGCGCAGGGCTGCTCGCCATCTACAGCCTTGGCCTCGGTCTGCCGTTCATCGCCGCCGCGGCCGCGATCGGCCCGTTCATGCGCGCGTCGCGGCATCTGCGGGCGCAGTTCGGCCGGATCGAGAAGGCCGTCGGCGTCCTCCTTATCGCGACTGGCGTCGCATTCTTGACTGGCAGTTTCCAAAGCGTTTCGTTCTGGCTGATCGAGACGTTTCCGCAGTTCGGCCAGATCGGGTGACGAAAAAAGGAAACCCGCCGGCGAGGGCGGGTTTCCGATTTTGTAGCCGGTGATGGAACCGCTGGGCGCTGATCGCCAGCGGGCGAAGGATCAGGAGCCGATCTGCTCGTAGCTGATCTTGCCGTCGGCGCCTTTCTTCCAGACATACCAGACATAGTCGACGGTCGTCCGGTCGCCCTTCTTGTCATAGGAAATGTCGCCGATGACGGTGTGGAAGGGCATGCCGGAATGCATGGCTTCTGCGACCTTCTTCGGATCGAGCGACTTCGCCTTCTCAGCCGCCTGCTTCATGATCTGCACGGCTGCGTAGGCGTAAAGCGTATAGGCTTCCGGATCGAAATTCTTCGCCTTGAACTCGGCGACGATGTCCTTGGCCGACGGGTTCTTGCGCGGGTCCGGACCGAAGGACATCATCGTTCCTTCGACGCCGGGGCCGCCGATCTGCGAGAATTCGTCGCTGGTGATGCCGTCGCCGGAGATCATGACCGTCTTCATGCCCTGGTCGCGCATCTGGCGAACGATGAGGCCGCCCTCGGTCTGCAGGCCGCCCCACATCAGATAGTCGGCGCCCGATTCCTTCACCTTGGAGACGATGGCCGAATAGTCCTTCTCGCCGGTGTTCACGCCTTCGTAGAGCACTTCCTTGATGCCGAACTTGTGCATGTTGTCGAGCGCGGCGTCGGCAAGGCCTTTGCCGTAGGTCGTCTTGTCGTGCACGACCGCGATCTTCTTGCCCTTGAGCTTGTCGCGCGCGAGCTCGGCCCACAGCATGCCCTGCTGGTCATCGCGTCCGCAGGTGCGGAAGGCGTCCCACAGCTTGCGGTCCGTGATCTTGGGATTTGTCGCCGACGGGGTGATGAACAGAATGCCGTTCTCCGCATAGACGTCGGAAGCGGGAATCGTCACGCCGGAGTTGAAGTGGCCGACCACGAACTTGACGCCGTCGCCGACAAATTTGTTCGCCACCGACACGCCCTGCTTGGGATCGGAGACGTCGTCGCCCTGCTCGAGGGTGATCTGCTGGCCGAGAATGCCGCCGGCCTTGTTGATGTCTTCAACCGCCTGCGTCGTGCCCTGCACAAGCTGGGCGCCGAAGGCGGCGTTCGGTCCGGTGATCGGTCCCGCGACACCCATTTTGATCTGGGCGCTGGCGGCGCCTGAGAACGCCAAAGCCGCGGCGAGCGCGACTCCGGACAACCAATGTTTCGTCATTCAACTACTCCCATAAGTTGCGAGCGCCCGGCCCTCCCTGGCGCCCGTTTGGCAGAAGACAATTCCACCTTGAAGGCCGATACTTTCTTGTTTTGGCTCAAGAGTCACCTTAAAAAACACAAAGGTTTGTCCAATTAAGGGGCGCTCGTTCAGCCATTCCCTTTGGCGCGCCAGTTCAACCCTGAACTGTCATAAGCCCAGGAATATTGGGTCGCCATCTGGGTCGCGCGCATGGCGCGATAGCCGAGCGCGCCGACTATGATCATCCAGATCAGGGCGCTGATGAAGAGCGGGATCGACAGCAGCGGCTCGCCGTAAAGCGCGTAGTGAAGAAAGCGTACGGCCGCCGCGAGAAAGACCATGTAGGGCGCCAGCGTCGCCAGCGGCCTCCAAGTCTTGGCGACGGCCCTTCCGGTCGCCCAGGCGCCAGCTCCGCCCAGCACCAGCGTGATGACCACAAAGGTGAAGATGCCGTAGGGCGCATCCGACCACAGCACGTCGGTCATCAATGACCCCCCTCGAGATAGGCTGCGCGGACCTCGGGGCGCGCCAACAACTCGGCGCCGCCGCCCTGCATCGTGATCGCGCCATTGACCATGACGTAGCCGCGATGCGCGAGTTTCAGCGCATGAAACGCGTTCTGCTCGACCAGGAAGACGGTCAGGCCCTCGCTCTTGTTCAGTTCGGCGATCACCTCGAATATCTGTTTGACCACGAGGGGCGCAAGCCCAAGCGAAGGCTCGTCGAGAAGCAGCAATCGAGGCCTGCTCATCAGCGCGCGCGCAATCGCCAGCATCTGCTGCTCGCCGCCCGACAGCGTTCCCCCGCGCTGCGGGGCGCGCTCCTTCAGCCGCGGAAAAAGCGCGAACATGCGTTGAAGATCTTCGTCGAAATGGGCGAAATTGTTGATCGAGGCGCCCATCTGCAGGTTCTCGAACACCGTCATGCGCGGGAAGATGCGCCGCCCTTCCGGCGATTGGGCGATCGACAGGCGCGCGATCATGTGCGTCGGCAAGTTGGTGATGTCGTGGCCGTCGAAGGTGATCCGGCCGTGCCGTGCGCGCGGCGCGCCGAAAATCGTCATCATCGTCGTCGACTTGCCAGCCCCGTTGGCCCCAATCAGGGTTACGATTTCACCCTTGTTGACGTCGATGTCGACGCCCCGAAGCGCCTGGATTTTTCCGTAGAAAGTCTCGATCCCGCGCAGTTGGAGGAGCGGCGTCAGCGCAGCCGCCGCAACGTTCATTGCTCCAATTCCTTCTCGATCTGCTCCACTTCCTCCTCGTCTTCGACGCCGAGATAGGCGGCGATCACCTTCGGATCGGCGCGCACTTCCGCCGGCGTGCCGTCCGCGATCTTCACCCCGTAATCGAGCACCACCACGTGATCGGAGATTTGCATCACCACCGACATGTCATGTTCGATCAAGAGCACCGAGGTATTGTGGTCGGCTCGGATCGATCGAAGCAGCGCGTTGAGCTCGCCCGATTCGCGCGGGTTGAGTCCGGCGGCCGGTTCGTCCAGGCAAAGGAGCACGGGGTCGGTGCACATCGCGCGCGCGATCTCGAGCCGGCGTTGGGCCCCATACGGCAACTCGCCCGCCGGATCGTCAGCGCGGTCCATGAGCCCGATCTTGTCGAGCCAATATTTTGCCCGGTCGATGCACTCGGCCTCCTTGCGGCGATAGCTTGGCGCCCCGATCAGCCCAAGCACCGTGAGGCCGCTTGCGAGCATGAGTGCATTGTGATGGGCGACCAGCAGGTTCTCGAGCGTGGTCATGCCCTGGAACAGCCGGATGTTCTGGAACGTGCGCGCCACCCGCGCCTTGTGGGCGATCTCATGGTCGGGCATGCGCTCGAGCAGAAAGAGTTCGCCGTTCGGCGTCGTCGCGTGCCTGCCGCTCGAGCGTGTGACGGCGGCGATGTCCTCGTGCGTCGCGACGCCGTCGCGGGCGAGGGCAAGGCGCCCCTCGGTCGGCTTGTAGAAGCCGGTCACGCAGTTGAAGACCGTCGTCTTGCCTGCGCCGTTCGGGCCGATGAGCGCGGTGATGTCGCCCCTTCCGACTGAAAAACTGAAGGCGTTCACCGCGACAAGGCCGCCGAACCGCATCGTCAGGTTTTCGACGGCGAGGAGGGGGCCGGTCAACCAGTTCATCAGCCGTGTCCCTCTTTGACGAGATCGCCGGAGACGGCCCTTTGTTCTTTCAAGAATACGGACGGCAGCCTCGTCGAAACGAGGCCGCGCGGCTTCCAGATCATCATGATGACCATCGCGGCGCCGAACAGGAGCATGCGATATTGCGTCGGATCGAAGTCCTCGCCGAAGATCCTTTTCATCCAGTCGAGTTCGCGCATGAGCTCGGGTATACCGATCATCGCCGCCGCCGCGATCGCGACGCCAAGCTGCGAACCCATGCCCCCGAGCACGACGATCGCGAGGATCGTCGCCGATTCGATGAAGGTGAAGCTCTCCGGGCTGACAAACCCTTGACGCACGGCGAAGAATGAACCGGCGAAGCCGCCGAACATCGCGCCGAGCGCGAACGCTGTGAGCTTGGTGTTCGTGGTGTTGATGCCGAGCGAGCGGCAAGCGATCTCGTCCTCGCGGAGCGCCTCCCAGGCCCGGCCGATCGGGAGCCGGCGCAGTCGAACGGTCACGAAATTGGTTAGAAGCGCGAGCGCGAGGATCAGATAGAAAAGAAAGATCGTGCGATAGATCGGCGAATAGGGCAGGTGGAAGATCGCCGCGAACCCGTCGTCGTCTTCAGTGAAAGGGATGCCGAAGAATGATACGTGTGGAATGCCGCTGATGCCGGCGTAGCCGTTGGTCAAGTCGACCCAGTTGATCAGCACCATACGGATGATCTCGCCGAAGGCGAGCGTCACGATCGCGAGGTAATCGCCGCGGAGCCTCAGGACCGGGAAACCGAGAATGACGCCCCACATTGCGGCGAGCAATCCAGCGAGCGGCAGGCAGATCCAAAAAGAGAGGCCGAAGGTGGTCGAAAGCAGCGCGTACGAATAGGCGCCGACCGCATAAAACGCCACGTAGCCCAGATCGAGAAGGCCGGCGAGGCCGACCACGATGTTCAATCCCCAGCCCAGCATCACGTAGATCATGATCTGGATGCCGTAATTGTTGATCCACTTGAGGGAGCCGCCCGGTCCGAGGAGCCCGAGGGCGATCAACGGGAACAGGATGACGAGGCCAAGCATGAAAGGGCCGATATAGCGCCCGAACGCCACCCTGGCGGCTGAGGGCGGAGCCGTGCCCTCGCCCTCCCGCGCCGCCTGCACCAACGCGCCGCCCATGCCGCCTGCGGCGATCGAGCCGACGCGGTCGAACCAGATCCGCCAGTCGGCGCGCGCCATCTGCCGCAGGAACACAAAGGCAAAGACGAGCGCCGCGAGTCCGAACGAGAGCGGCCAGCGCCCGGTCAGAACAAGCTCGTTGTTGATGTTCGAATTCAGCATGGTAGCTGATGATCGGGAACGAAATGCAGAAGGCGACCAATCCCGCTGCGGCCGCGTTGCGGAGCGCTGGAACAAATTTTGCCGCCGATGCAGCGGGGGCCACGATCTCTGAGGCTTGCGTGGGCGCGCTCATGTCTCAGACCTTCTCGACTTCCGGCCTGCCGAGAATGCCGGAAGGCATGAAGATCAGGGTGATCGCCAGGATCATGAATGCGGCCACATCCTTGTAGTCGGTCGTGAAGTAGGAGGACCAGAACACTTCGATGAGGCCGATCAGAAGGCCGCCCAGCACCGCCCCGGGCAACGAGCCGATGCCCCCGAGAACGGCCGCGGTGAAGGCTTTGACTCCGGGCGTGAAGCCGTCGGAGAAACTCACCACCCCATAGTAGATCACGAACATGACGCCGGCGACGGCGGCAAGCGCCGCGCCGATCACGAAGGTGATCGAAATCGTGGCGTCGACGTCGATTCCGAGCAGCGCCGCCATCTTTCGGTCCTGCTCGCAAGCGCGCTGCGCGCGGCCGAGCGAAGTGTGTTGAACAAGATACCAGAAGGCCGCCAGCAGAACGGCGGTGACCACCACAATCAGGATCTGGCGCACCGACAAGGTCACGTCCCCCGTCACGTTGAAGACGTGATTGGGCAATTGGGGCGCGGGCTTGTTGCGGGGGCCCTGAACCACCTGGACAAAATTCGACAGGAAGATCGACATCCCGATCGCCGAAATGAGCGGCGCAAGCCGAAATGAACCGCGCAACGGCCGGTAAGCGAGCCGTTCGATCGCCCAGTTCCATAAGCCGGTCAGCGCCATAGCGCCCACCAGCACGATGACAAAAGCGAGCGGCAGCGACCCCAAATGCAAAATCTGGGTCAAAATCATGAATATGATCAAAGCGATAAACGCGGACAGCATGAACACGTCGCCATGAGCGAAGTTGACCATGCCAATGATGCCGAAAACCATCGTATAGCCGATGGCGATAAGTCCGTAGATCGACCCTAGCGTCAGCCCGTTGATCAGCTGCTGCAGGAAATTATCCATGCGCCACCCTACCCCCTCGTTTCTCCCCGCTTCGCAGGAAACGTGCCATTCGCGTGCGGCCGTCCTGTCTTTGCGCGCTCTCGATTGGCCGACGCTCAGCGCCGGTACGATCGCTTGTTTAGTTTCCACAGCCTAGCTGTCACAGAAGCGCGCCGCAACCTGTCGCCGGAAGGGTTCACGCGCATACCTCCGACAGGCAAAGGGCTTAGCAGTATTGCGACCCCTGGCGTAATATCCGTACGAATATTTCGTTAGCCGTGCAATATTATTGCTTTGGATAACAATCCGGTTAGAAGCGCGGCTTCGTCACTCTCGGAAACAGAGCACGGCGGCGCCTTGATATTCCTCGCGCGTTGCGAAATATTGGCAATGCACCGCGCTGATCTCAAACTCACAACGGATCAGCCCGTGTGTCCTGGAAGGAACGTTCATGGCGATGACGATGACGGGCGAAGTGACTTTGCCCGCCGAGAGACCGAAAGTCTGGGCGCTGCTGAACGATCCCGAAACGCTCAAGTCCGCAATTCCAGGGTGCCAGTCGTTAGAAAAGACAGGCGAGAACGGTTTCGCCGCCGTCGTCAAAATGAAAATCGGGCCGGTCTCCGCGACTTTCAAAGGCAAGGTTGAACTCTCCGACATCGTTCCGCTCGTGGGCTACACCATCAAGGGCGAGGGCGAAGGCGGCATCGCAGGCTTCGCCAAGGGCGGCGCGAAAGTGTCGCTGGCGGATGCGCCCGGCGGCACGCTGCTCCACTACGACGTCGACGCGACGGTCGGCGGCAAGATCGCTCAGCTCGGTTCGCGCCTGATCGACGGCGTCGCCAAGAACATGGCGGACAAGTTTTTCGCTAATTTCGTCGCCGCCGCGACGGGCAATGCACCCCAGCTTGGCGAGGCTGATCCGGCGATTGCCGCAAGCAATCCCGATGAGCCGACGGGTGAGGCGGCGCCTAAAAAATCTTGGTTCGGGAGGATAACGGGATGATTCATGTTTCCATGGCTGTGAACGGCCGCTCGGCGTCGGCGGATGTCGATTCGCGGACGCTGCTCGTGCAGTTCCTGCGCGAGAATCTGCGCCTGACCGGCACGCACGTCGGCTGCGACACCTCGCAATGCGGGGCCTGCGTGGTCCATGTCGACGGCCGGGCGATCAAGTCCTGCACGGTGCTGGCGGCGAGTTGCGAGGGCGCGCAGGTGACGACGATCGAAGGCTTGGCGACAGGCGGGAAACTGCATCCCATGCAGCAGGCCTTTCAGGACAACCACGGCCTGCAATGCGGCTTCTGCACGCCGGGCATGATCATGGCCGCCGTCGACCTCGTCAATCGGTCAGGCCCGAACCTAGACGAGGCCACGATCCGCCACGGCCTCGAAGGAAACATCTGCCGCTGCACCGGCTACCACAACATCGTGAAATCGATTGCTCAAGGCGCGCGTGAAATGGGCGCCGCCGCCACGCCTCAAGCCGCCGAATAACAAGGACGCTTCAATGCCGTCCAAAGGGAGAGAGACATCATGGGCGTGACAGCACTCGGCGCCTCCGTCAAACGGACGGAGGACATCCGCTTCATCACCGGCAAGGGCCATTACGTCGACGACATCAACCGTCCGGGCCAGGCCTACGCTTATTTTCTGCGCTCGCCGCACGCGCATGCGACGATCGACAAGATCGACTTTTCCGCCGCCCTCAAGGCGCCAGGCGTGGTTGCGATCTTCACCGGCGACGACATGGCGGCCGACAAGGTGGGCGGCCTCATCTGCGGCTGGATGATCCATTCCAAGGACGGTTCGCCGATGAACGTCGGCGGCCATCCCTCGCTCGCGCAAGGGGCTGTGCGCTATGTCGGCGATCATGTCGCCGTCGTCATCGCCGATACATACGTTGAGGCGAAGGACGCGGCGGAAAAAATCGTCGTCGATTACGGGGTGCTGCCTGCGGTGATCGACATTGCGGGCGCCGCCAAGCCCGGCCAACGTCAAATGCACGAGGCCGCGCCGAACAACACGGTCTACAACTGGCACCTCGGCGACAAGGCGGCGACCGATGCGGCCTTTGCGTCTGCGGCGCATGTGACAAAAATCGATCTTGTCAACAACCGCCTGATCCCGAATGCGATGGAGCCGCGCGCCGCGCTCGGCGACTACGATTCCGGCACGGACACGATGACGCTGTATACGACGAGCCAGAACCCGCACGTCGCGCGGGTGGTCCTGTCGGCCTTCATCGGTCTTGCGCCCGAAAACAAACTGAGGGTCATCGCGCCCGACGTCGGCGGCGGCTTCGGCTCGAAAATTTTCATCTACGCCGACGAAACCGTCTGCCTCTGGGCGGCGAAGAAGATCAACCGGCCGGTGAAATGGACCGCCGATCGCACCGAGGCCTTTCTTTGCGACGCGCATGGGCGCGACCACGCGACGCATGGCGAACTCGCGCTCGACGCAAGCGGTAAGATAACGGGGCTGCGCGTCCACACCACCGCCAATCTCGGCGCCTATCTGTCGACGTTCGCTTCCGCCGTGCCGACGTATCTCTACGCGCCGCTGCTGTCGGGACAATACGCGATCCCCAATATCTACTGCGAGGTCGACGGGGTCTACACCAACACCGCGCCGGTCGACGCTTATCGCGGCGCCGGCCGCCCGGAGGCGACATTCGTGATCGAGCGTCTGGTTGAGGTCGCGGCGCGCGAGACGGGGCGCGACCCCGCCGAGTTCCGCCGCACAAACTTCATCATGACTTTTCCTCACCAAACTCCGGTTCTGATGAATTATGACGTCGGCGACTTTCCGGCCGCCCTCGATAAGGCGCTTGCGGAGGCCGACTACAAGGGCTTCCCGGCGCGCAAGGCCGCCTCGGCCGCGAAGGGCAAGCTTCGCGGCATCGGATTCTCCGCTTACATCGAAGCCTGCGGCATCGCGCCATCGTCGGCGGTCGGCGCCCTCGGCGGCGGCGTCGGCCTCTGGGAATCGGCGGAAGTCAGGGTCAACATGATCGGCACGGTGGAGGTCCTGACCGGCTCGCACAGTCACGGGCAAGGCCATGAAACGACGTTCGCCCAGCTCGTCTCAAGTCGCCTCGGCATCCCGATGGAAAACGTGACGATCGTCCACGGCGACACCGACAAGGTGCAGATGGGGATGGGCACCTACGGGTCGCGCTCGGGCGCGGTCGGTATGTCGGCGATCTCCAAGGCGCTCGACAAGATCGAGGCCAAGGCGAAGAAGGTCGCGGGCTATGTGCTCGAAGCCTCCGAACAGGACATCGAGTTCAAGGATGGGAAGTTCACGGTCAAGGGCACGGATAAGTCGATCGACTTTGGCGCGGTCGCGATGAACGCCTATTCCGGGCACAAGATCAATACCCAGGAAATCGAGCCCGGCCTGAAGGAAGGCGCGTTCTGGGACCCGACCAACTGGACCTTCCCCGCCGGCGTCCACATCTGCGAGCTCGAGATCGATCCGCAAACTGGCGTCGTCACCATCGAGCGGTGGACGGCGGTCGACGACTTCGGCAAGCTCATCAATCCGATGATCGTCGAGGGCCAGGTGCACGGCGGCATCGCCCAGGGCGTGGGCCAGGCGCTGCTGGAGGGCGCGCATTACGACAAAGAGGGCCAGCTCCTGACGGCGAGCTTCATGGACTATTGCATGCCGCGCGCCGACAACCTGCCCTCGTTCAAGATCGAGACGATCGAGACGGTCTGCCCGTCCAATCCGCTCGGCATCAAGGGCTGTGGCGAAGCAGGCGCGATCGCTTCGCCCCCCGCCGTCATCAACGCGCTAACCGACGCGCTCGGCCACGAAGACGTGGCGATGCCGGCGACCCCACAGGTCGTCTGGCGCGCCGCGCAAAAGACGATGATGAAACGCGCCGCGGAATGAAACTTGAGCGGGCGGCCGCGATCGGCCGCTTCCGTCGCCCCCTTCGGGAGAATCCAACATGTACGCCTTTGACTATCATCGCCCTCAATCCCTCTCCGGCGCCGCCGCCGATCTCGCCAAGCCCGACGCCAAGGCGCTGGCCGGGGGCATGACCCTCCTGCCAACCATGAAGCAGCGCCTGGCGTCGCCGGCCGCGCTCATCGATCTCAAGGGTGTCCAGGAGCTCGCCGGCATCGCCCGCGAAGGCGACAATCTCACGATCGGCGCCATGACCCGGCATGCGGAGGTCGCTGGCAGCAAAGTCGTGCAGGCGGCGATCCCAGCGCTCGCCTCGCTCGCTGGAACTCATCGGCGACCCGCATGTTCGCAACATGGGGACGATCGGCGGTTCGCTCGCCAACAACGATCCGGCCGCCGACTATCCTGCGGCCGCGCTCGCGCTGGGAGCCACGATCGTCACCGACAAGCGGCGCATCGAAGCGAAAGACTTCTTCACCGGCCTTTTTGAGACGGCGCTCGAGCCGGGTGAACTCATCACGAAGGTAAGCTTCCCCGTCCCGCAAAAGGCCGCCTATATGAAATTCCGGAATCCGGCTTCGAGGTACGCGATGGTCGGCGTCTTTGTCGCCAAGACGGCGGGCGGCGCTCGCGTCGCCGTGACCGGCGCCGGGTCCAGCGGCGTCTTCCGCGCCGAGGCTTTCGAAGCCGCGCTGAACAAGAGCTTCTCGCCTTCCGCGCTTGAGGGCGTCTCCGTGCCGGCGAGCGGTCTCAACTCGGATATTCACGCCGACGCCGACTATCGCGCGCACCTGATCGGCGTGATGGCGAAGCGCGCGGTCGAAGCGGCGGCCTGAGCCGCTCAAAGGAAGCTTGAACCTTTCCTGATGCGAGCTTGACGCCGCCGCGCCCTTTTCTGCAGGGTGCGGCGGCGATGTCTTGACGTGGAGTGACGCCTTGTCCCGGCAATCGCCGGCCCTTCCGGCCTCGATCGACGAAACCTTGAGCCTGCTCGGCGGGGCTTCCTATATCGGCGATCGCGCGCTGGCCACGGTCCTCTTCTTGAGCCTTCGGCTAGGACGGCCGCTGTTCCTCGAAGGCGAGGCCGGCGTCGGCAAAACCGAGGTCGCCAAGGTTCTCGCCGCCTCGCTCGATCGAAAGCTGATCCGCCTGCAATGCTACGAAGGCCTCGACGTCGCGAGCGCGGTCTATGAATGGAACTATCCCGCGCAAATGATGGCGATCAGGCTCGCCGAGGCGTCCGGCGAGCACGACAAGGATCGCATCGAGCACGACATCTTCTCGCAGCGCTATCTCATCAAGCGCCCGCTTCTTCAGGCGCTGGAGCCAAGCGTCAATGGGGCGCCGGTGCTCCTGATTGACGAGATCGATCGCGCCGACGAGGCCTTCGAAGCCTATCTGCTCGAGATCCTGTCGGACTTCCAGGTGACGATCCCGGAAATCGGCGTCATGGCTGCCCCCGAACCGCCGATCGTCGTTATCACCTCCAATCGCACGCGCGAAATCCATGACGCGCTCAAGCGCCGCTGCCTCTATCATTGGCTTGGCTATCCCGACCTCGCTCGCGAGATGGCGATCGTGCGCGCGAAGGCGCCGCGCGCTCCGGAGCGACTGACTGCGGAACTTGTCGCGTTCGTCCAGCGTCTGCGCAAACAGGATTTGTTCAAGTCGCCGGGCGTCGCGGAGACCCTCGATTGGGCGGCCGCGCTGACCGAGCTCGACGCGGTGGCGCTCGATCCGGCGCAGGTCTCCGATACGCTCGGCGTCCTTTTGAAATATCAGGACGACATCGCCAAGATCGAGGGCGCAAAGGCGCAGACGCTGATCGAGGAGACGCGCGCCGAGCTCCGCCGGCTGGAGATCGGATCGGAGTGAGATCGAGCCAAGATAAATGAGCGCGATCTTGGAGGCCGAACCTGCAATCGGCGGCGTCCTGGCGCAGAACATCATCCACTTCGCCCGCGCTTTGCGCGATGCAGGCATCCCGCTGGGTCCCGGCGCGGTGCTCGATGCGCTCGCGGCGGTCGAGGCGGCTGGCTTCGGCAATCGGGAGGACTTTTACACCACCCTGCACGCGGTCTTCGTCAAGAAGCATGAGCACAGCCTGCTGTTTGACCAGGCGTTCCGCATCTTCTGGAAGCGAAAGGGCTTCATCGAAAAGCTGATCGCGATGATGTCCCCCAGGGCGCCCTCCAAAGCCGAGGCCAGACCGCCTGAAATCGGGGGCCAGTCGCGTCGCCGACGCCCTTTTCAAGCCGGCTCATGATCGCGCCAAACCGGCTCCCGCGATTGAACTCGACGCCCGCCTGACCATGTCGGCCGCGGAGATCCTGCGTTCAAAGGATTTCGCCCAGATGAGCGCGGCGGAGATCGAGGAGGCGCGTAAGGCGATCAAGCGGCTCGTCATGCCCGAGGACAAACGTCGAATGCGACGCTTCGCTCCGGGTGGCCGCCCGGCGAGGATCGATGCGCGACGCAGCTTCCGCCGTTCGTTGCAGCCCGGTGGCGCAATCGACCTCGAGTTTCGATCGCCGATCAATCGCGCGCCCCCCGTCGTCGCCTTGTGCGACATTTCCGGATCGATGAACGAATACACCCGCCTCTTCCTGCACTTCCTGCATGCCTTGGGGGAAACCCGGCGCGTGTCGACTTTCCTGTTCGGCACCCGTCTGACCAACGTGACCCGCGCGATGCGCGCGCGCGATCCCGACGACGCGCTGGCGCGGTGTTCAGCGATGGCGCACGACTGGTCGGGCGGCACTCGAATTGCCGAGGCGCTGCACCGATTCAATCGAGACTGGTCGCGGCGCGTGCTTGGCCAGGGCGCGATCACGCTGCTCATTACGGACGGACTCGAGCGCGACAACCTGGACAAGCTCAAGGCCGAGATGGAGCGGCTCGCCAAATCAAGCCGGCGCGTGATCTGGGTCAACCCGCTGCTGCGGTTCGGCGACTTTGCCGCCAAGGCGGGAGGCATAAGAACCATGTTGCCTTACGTCGATTCCTTCCGTCCGATCCACAATCTCGCTAGCATGGCAGATCTTTGCCTGGCCTTGTCCGGCGGTCGAGACTCGTCAGAGAATCCCAAAGCGCGGCTTCTGGTGGTGGATTGATTTCCCGTTATAGTCTTGCGGAGCGACCGGGGCGGGGCCATTCTTTGACAGATCGTGCTGTGCGGCGTCGACATTCCGTCCGCGAGCCCTCTTGCGAGGGCGGGCACGCCAAAGCCGGCTTCGTCGCGCCCCAGCGTGTACGGACCAAAGGAGACGTTCAATGCTGACCCGAGACGAAGACGTCCTCGTCGCCGCGGAATCCTGGCGGGAAGCCGGACGAGACGTGGCGATTGCGACCGTGGTCGAGACCTGGGGCTCGGCTCCCCGCCCGATCGGCTCGCATCTCGTCATCGACGCAGGAGGGAATTTTCTCGGCTCCGTATCCGGCGGCTGCGTCGAGGGCGCCGTGGTCGAAGAGGCCTTGGACGTGATCGCCAACGGCTCGCCGCGGATGCTCGAATTCGGCGTCGCGGACGAGACAGCCTGGCGCGTCGGTCTCTCCTGCGGCGGCCGCATCAAGGTCTATGTCGAGAAGCTCGCCTGATGCGGCTCGATGTTCTCAAGGCGATGAATCTGGCCCGAAGCGAAAGGCGCGCGGGCGCCATCGTGACGCGTCTTTCCGACGGCGAACAGCGCTTCGTTCGCGCCGAAGCCATCGACGCCGATCCGCTTTCCGCGGAATTGGAAGCGGCGCTCCGCATGGGCAAAAGCGCGACAATCGCGCATCAGGGGGAGGATTATTTCCTGACGGTTCAGGCGCCGGCGCCGCGCCTCACCCTCATTGGAGCGGTGCATATCTCGCAAGCGCTCGCGCCGATCGCGAGAATCGCCGGGCTCGACGTGTCGGTCATCGATCCGCGGACCGCGTTCGCCACGCCCGAACGCTTTCCGGACACGCCCGTTGTCGCCAAGTGGCCCGACGAGGCTTTGGCGGAGGCGCCGCTCGATCGCTACACCGCGATCTGCCTTCTGACCCACGACCCCAAGATCGACGACCCGGCGCTCATGGTCGCCCTCAAGGCCGAGTGTTTCTATATCGGCGCTCTTGGATCGCGAAAGACGCACGCGAAGCGGATCGAACGGATGCGCGCTCACGGGTTTGATGAAGCGGCGCTCAAGCGCATCCATGCGCCGATCGGCCTCGACATCGGCGCCGTCAGCCCGGCCGAAATCGCGGTGTCGATCATCGGCGAGATCGTTGCTTCTCTCCGCAAGAAGCCGTTGCGCTCGGAGAGCGCTGCGGCATGAAATTCGGCTTGACGCCAATCGAAGAGGCCGAGGGCGCCGTCCTTGCGCATGGCGTTCGGATCGACGGCGTCGCATACAAGAAGGGCGATGTTCTCACGCGCGAGCGGCAGCAGGCGCTCGGTTCGGCGGGCGTCAGGTGTGTCGTGGCGGCGCGGCTTGAACCGGGCGACATCAACGAAAACGAGGCGGCGCTGAAGCTCGCCAAACGCCTTGCCGGCCAACACCTGCGTTGCTCTGCGCCGTTCACGGGGCGCGTCAATCTGTTCGCCGAGGCAGCGGGGCTTGCGGTCGTCGAGCCCGAGGCCATCGACCGGGTCAATGCCGTCGATGAGGCGATCACCGTCGCGACCTTGGCGCGCTATCGACCCGTCGCCGATGGCGACATGGTTGCGACGATCAAGATCATTCCGTTCGCCACTCAAGCTCGGATGCTGGAGGCTGCGCTCACCGCGGCGCCCGCAGGCGCGATTGCTGTTCAGCCGTTCAAGCCGATGCGGATCGGCGTGGTTTCAACGACTCTGCCGGGCCTGAAGCCCTCCATTGTGGCGAAGACGTTGCGCGTGCTCGAGGCGCGCCTCAAGCCGACGGGAGCGCGCATCGTCGCCCAAGAGATCGTGCCGCACGAGGTTGGGCCGCTCGCAAAAGCGCTCGGGCGGCTGATCGATGGCAGCGATGCGCTCATTGCATTTGGGGCTTCGGCCATCACCGATCGCCGCGATGTCATTCCTGCCGCCATCGAAGCGATCGGGGGACGCATCGAGCGGTTCGGCATGCCGGTCGATCCCGGCAATCTGCTGCTGCTTGCCGAACGCCACGGCATCCCGATCATCGGCGCGCCGGGCTGCGCCCGGTCGCCGAAAGAGAACGGCTTCGACTGGGTCCTGCAACGCTTGCTGGCGGGCGTTGCCGTTCGCGACGCGGACATCCGCGCGATGGGCGTCGGCGGCCTGCTTATGGAGATCGGTTCGCGTCCCCAGCCGCGCGCACCCGGTGACTAGGGTCGGCGCGATCGTGCTCGCCGCGGGCCAGTCGTCGCGCTTTCGCGCCGCCGGCGGCCAGGACCGAACCAAGCTTGTGGCCAAACTGGATGGCAAGCCGATCGTGCGACGGGTCGTGGTGGCGGCGCTGGCGACCAAGGCGCGTCCGGTTGTCGTGGTCACCGGCTACGCGCGGGAATTGGTGGAGGCGGTGGTCGCAGACCTCGAGGTCAGCTTCGCCTTCAACCCCGACTTCGCGAGCGGGCTCGCCTCCTCGCTGAGCGCGGGTCTTCTGGCCACGCCGCGGGACGTAGCCGGCGTGCTCGTGCTCCTTGGCGACATGCCGCTGATTGAGCCAGAGTTGGCCGACGCCCTGATCGAGGCGTTTCTCGCCCGCGAGGGCGCGCTCGCAGCCATTCCTTTAACCGAAGGCCGGCGCGGCAACCCCGTTCTTCTGGGCCGGGGCCTTTTCGAGGCGGCGCTGCGCCTCGAGGGCGACGAGGGCGCGCGCAAGCTGATCGGCGCGCTCAACGAGGCGAATTGGTTGAAGTCGAACTTTCCGACATCGGCGTGACGTTCGATGTCGACACGCCCGAGGATCTTGCGGCCGCGCAGCGTCTCGGGCGAGGCGAAGATTTTCCGCACTGAGATCTTTGCAGAAATGGGGCGGATTTGATTCTCTGGTTTTACTCCAGAGAGGAGGATTTGCCGACGTCGCGCCCCAATCTTTCCCAGCCTTCGTTCGTCGATGCGATGGTGAGCGGCTACGTTGAGGGAACTCTGGACCGGATCGGGAAGGCGTCCGACTGGTCGGCGTTAGAACCTCTGCTTTCCCCGATCCATGGCGCTGGGCAAAACATCATTCTGAAAGCGCGCTCCCGCCAAGACGAGTCCATCCCCGGCCGCTCGGATTGCCCGGAAATTACCCGGGCTTGAGGCGACGGAGAGGAAAATCCTGTATGCGACACTTCGCCAAGCGGCGCGGTATGAGAAACATGCCCTCCGTTAGGACGCCCGCCGATGTTTGAGGAGCGCCATGGACAGATGGTTGGATCGGGACGGCCATCCGGCGACGCGCCACGAACTGCACTATGGCGGCCGGATGATCCGCTGCTTCGTCGAACGGCCGAAGAGCGTACACGCAATGCTGGCGAACGCGGTCGCGCGCCGTTCCGAAGGGCTTGCGCTCATTTGCGGCGAGGAGAGCCTTAACTACGCCGAGTTCGACGCCCTCGTAGCGGAGACCGCGGGGGGCTTAAGGGCGCTCGGAGTTCGAGAAGGGCGATCGCGTCGCCATGGTGCTCGGCGACAGCATCGCGTTTGTTGTCGTGCTCTACGCCGTGGCGCGGCTTGGCGCTGTGTCGGTTCCGCTGAACATCCGCCACACGCTCGCCGAGAACAGCCACATCATCAAGGATTGCGCGGCGAAGGTCGTCCTGCACGAGGCCGGCCTCGCCGAGCGCGTCCCCGCGCCGGACGACGAGGCCATTCTGAAACATGCTCTCGCGGTTCGGCATGAAGGCGGACCGATGCTTGCCGCGTTGCGCGCCGGCGCGCCGGTTCTGACGGGCGAGGCGATCGGGGAAGAAGAGACTGCGACGATCCTCTACACGTCCGGCACGACCGGCCGTCCGAAAGGAGCAATGCTGACGCATCTCAGCATCGCCCATTCGGTCATCCACTTTCAGTGTACGATGGGGCTGACCGAGGACGATCGCGGCCTGCTCGCCGTTCCCATGAGCCATGTGACCGGTCTCATCGCGCTTGTGCATGCGATGGTTCACTGTGCGGGGACGCTGGTCGTCCTGCCGACGTTCAAGGCGAGTGAATTCATCGATCTCGCGGCGCGCCACCAGATCACCTATTCGCTGATCGTGCCGGCGATGTTCAACTTATGTCTGCTTGCGCCGAATTTCGAAACAGCGGATCTCTCCCATTGGCGCGTCTCCGGCTACGGCGGGGCGATCATGCCGGAGACCACGCTCGAGCGCATCGCCGAGCGGATGCCGAGGCTGAAATTGCTCAATTGCTATGGCGCCACCGAAACCACTTCGCCGGCGGCGATCATGCCGCCGGAAGAGACGGTTGCGCGGAAGGAGTTCGTCGGCCTCGCGGTGTCGTGCGGAGACATTCTGGTGATGGATTCGGCGGGCGTTGAGGCTCCTTACGGACAACCTGGGGAAATCTATATCGGCGGCGCCATGGTCGTGCCGGGCTACTTCAACAACACGGAAGCCACCGCGCGCGAGTTCGTCGCCGGCTACTGGAAGTCAGGCGATCTCGGGATCATGGATGAGAAGGGCTACCTGCGGGTCATCGATCGCATCAAGGATGTGATCAACCGCGGCGGGTTCAAGATCTACGCTTCCGAGGTCGAGAACGTTCTGCTCGAACATCCAGCCGTCGTCGAGGTCGCCGTCGTGGCGAAGCCGTGCCCGGTGCTCGGCGAGCGTGTTCACGCCTTTGTCGTGCTCCGTCGCGCTGTCGAAGAGGGCGAGCTTCGGCGCCATTGCGCCGATATCCTCTCCGACTACAAGGTCCCCGAGACGGTCCGCCTCCTTCAAGGAAACCTGCCGCGCAACGCCAATGGCAAGGTTCTCAAGCGTGAGCTGCGCGCGATCCTGGCGGCGTGAGGGGCCGTTCAGGCCACGTCACATCCTCGCCCACTAGCCGCGAATAGCCGACGACGTCGGTGGCGAGGATCGCTGCGATCTTTCAGTTTTCGGACATGGCGTCCTCCCCCGCCATGCAGATAGCACAAGAAAGGCTTGATGCGCGCGCCTGACTATCGGACCCGCACAACCCAGACGGCAGCAGGCGGGGGGCGGGCGGCGCAGCCGTCTGTTGTCTCAAGCCGCGTGGGCGCCTTGGCGGCGGCGCATACGGCGCCGGCGGCGCTCGGGCGCTTCGGGAACCGATTCGTCATTGAGCGCCGGCAGCGTGTCCATCACCCGTTCCGACGGGAAAATGACGATCACTTCGGTCCCGAGCCTTAGCGTCGAGTTCAGACGGAATTCCCCGCCGTGCAGCTCCACCAGTCCCTTGACGATCGGCAACCCGAGGCCCGTCCCTTCTTCCGCATTTTTCTGCGCCAGTGTCCCGCGGCCGAAAGACGACAGCACGATTGGGATCTCCTCGGGAGGAATGCCAGGCCCGGTGTCGGCGATGGATAGATATTGACCGCCCTTCCGGGTCCAGCCGACCTTGAGGGTGATCGAGCCGCCTTGGGGCGTAAATTTGATCGCGTTGCTGAGCAGGTTCAGCGTCACCTGACGCACCGCGCGCTCGTCCGCCCAGATGCGCGGCAATCCGGGCTCCATGGCTTCCGTAATGACGAGATGGCGCCTCTCGATCCGCAACCATAGGAGACGGAGGCACTCCTCGACCACTGCGGCGAGTGAGACCGGCTCCTCCTTCAGTTCGTACCGCCCGGCCTCCACCCGAGACAGATCGAGAATTTCATTGATCAGCATCAGGAGATGCTGGCCGCTGGAATGGATGTCGGTGGAATACTCCTTGTAGGCCGGCACCGCGTGCGGACCGAACAGTTCGCCCTTCATCACTTCGGAGAACCCGAGGACGGCGTTAAGCGGGGTGCGCAGCTCATGGCTCATCGTCGCCAGGAAACGCGACTTGGCCAGATTGGCGCCCTCGGCGCGGCGGCGCGCCTCGTCCGAGTTGAGTTTGGCCTGCTCGAGTTCGGCGATGAGCGAGTCCTTTTCCGCCTGAAAGGACATGTTCTGCGAGGCTGTCGCATGCAGGCGCCGCGCGACCACCAGGAAATAGCCGATGACGCCGATCGACAGCGCCGCTGTCGGCAGCGCCCCCCCGTGCAGACGGGGTGCGTAAAGGAGGGTGACCCCAACGATCATCGGCAGCATGCCGGCGACGAACGCCGCCGGTATCGCCGCCGCCAGTAGCGACATCACAGTCGAGACGAGCAGCATCACCACGATGGCGAAAGCCTGCGCGTTCGGGTCGCTCGATTTGAGGAGCATGACGATGAGATAGGTCCAGGCCGATCCGCTGAAGGCGGTGGAAAACACGAACTTGCGCCGCCAGACCCCCGCCGTCTTTTCCTGGTCACTGCTATCCAGAAAGGCGATCGGCAGCGAATAGCCGGTCAAAAGCGCGCAGGCGATGAAGGCGATCCAGGTCGTGAGGGGGCCGGCCTCGACCCACGCCAAAGCAGTCGCACAAACGCCGAGCGCAATGATCCCGAGCATGGGGGTGGCGCTGCGGTTGATCTCGGCGAACAAACGCACCATGGCGCTCGAATGGCTCGGGATCGCGTCGGGCTCGGAGAGGGACCGCCGGGCCTCTCTGAGTTGGATGGTCATCTTGCGCCGGCGCGCGGCGGCGTCGGAATCGGCTTTGACGCCGCTCCCGCTCCCGCCCAGGTCCGCCCCGACATCACGCATAGCCGCCCGACACGTACGCTGTTACTCGCGTCAATCATGCGGCCAAATTGCTTAACGAGCTACTGACGCAATGGCTTGGAATTGGGAGATTTTTGACGATGATTTGATTAAGGTTGTTCAGGCGCTCGCCAACCGCTCGGGCGCATTTCGTTTGCAGCCGGGCTCACGAGACCTCGGCCTCTCTGTCGAGGTTCCAGGCATGACAATCTTGGGCCGCTTCCAACACGCTGAAGCTTAATAGGTATTAATACTCATTGTCGCGCAACTGGGTGCGGTATCAGGTTGAGGATCTTTGCAGCTCGCGTGGCGTCACCGGGCCTCGTGAGCGAGCAACAGCAGCAGCATGAAACTTTACAACTCCAGTCTGGCGCCGAGTCCTCGGCGCGTCCGCATTTTCCTCGCCGAGAAGGGCGTCTCGATCCCGTATGTCGAGGTCGATCTCGCCAAGCTCGATCACAAGACGCCGGAATTCTCAGGCCTCAATCCCTTCGAGACAGTTCCGGTCCTCGAACTCGACGACGGGACAAGGATTGCCGAGACGATCGCAATCTGCCGCTACATCGAAGCGCTATGGCCGGAGCCGAACCTGTTTGGCATGGCCGGGCTCGAACAGGCGACGATCGAGATGTGGCAGCGCCAGCTCGAATGGCGGCTCCTCTTCCCGATCGCGCAGGTCGTCCGCCACAGCCATCCGAAGATGGCGGGAATGGAAAATCCGCAGGTTCCCGACTGGGCTGCGGTCAATCGGCCGAGGGCGCTTCACGCGATGGCGATTGTCGACGAGGCCTTGCGCGGCAGGCCATTTATCGCTGGCGAGCGTTTCACGGTCGCCGATATAACGGGGCTCGTGGCGCTTGACTTCGCCAAGTCCGCGCGGATTGCACTCCCGCCTGAACTCGTTCACCTCAATCGCTGGCGCGAGGCGTTGAAGATGAGACCCAGCGCGGCTGCGTGAGGCGCCAGCCGCTTAAGGCCGGCGCCTCGAGGGCTTTTACGCGCTTCGCCTCTTAGTTGCAGACCCGCACGCCGTGACGCCACCAGCAGTGCCGGTGGGCGTAAGGATGCGCGTAAACGCCGCCATTTGGCCGGCACCCGCCATTCGGTCCCCGATGAAAGCCGCCGCCGCAGCCGCCAGCAGTGAGCGTGAACGCGGATGGGGCGTTGTCAGCTGGAGCAAACGGCATCGCCTGGGAGGGCGCAGCGGCCAAGAGGCCGACGATAGCAAAGGCAGAGGCAATCAAGATGTTTCGCATGAAGTGGCCTTTCGATTTGCAGCGCGGCCAACCTTAATGGGCCGTCGTTGAACGCTCGCTGAATGGATTGAGGCCAGAGGCGCCTCATTCGTTGAAGTATAGCGTCCATATGACGACAGCGCCCATTGGATGGCGGCAGCCGTCGATGGCATTTCCAGCGGCGTCGACGCGATCATTTAATGAATTCGCGGCAACGTGGTTGTGGCGCCAATTCGTCGATGGGCTATGAGTTCAGGCACGTTTTCCGTTCCAGGCGAGGTCAAGCTTGGCGAGCTTCTCGCCGCCTTGAGCTACGCGCTGGACATGACCGAAGGGCAGCCCGCTGGGCATTGCGTCCGCTGCTGCTTTATCGGAACGAAGATTGGCCGCGAAATCGGTCTTTCCGAGGATCGCTTGCGCGATCTCTACTATACATTGCTTTTAAAAGATCTCGGATGTAGCAGCAATGCCGCCCGCATCTGCCAGCTTTACCTCACTGACGACATCGCGTTCAAGCAAGATTTCAAGCGGCTTGACAGCAGCCTGCCGAACATCCTGCGTTTTGTCCTCGCCCATACAGGCGTCAAATCCGGATTGGCCGAGCGCTTCCGGGCCGTCTTCAACATCATCCAGAACGGCGCCGAAATATCGAGGGACTTGATCGAGACACGCTGTCAGCGGGGCGCGTCCATTGCCCGGCAGCTTCGATTTTCCGAGGATGTCGCGTCAGGAATTCAAGGTCTGGACGAGCACTGGGACGGCACCGGAAAGCCGTCAGGCGCCGCGGGCGCAGAGATCCCGCTGTTCAGCCGCATCGCGTTGCTCGCGCAGGTCGTCGATGTCTTTCACCTGGCCGAGGGCGCCGACGAAGCGGTGCGGGAGGTTGAGCGTCGATCGAAATCCTGGTTCGACCCAGATCTTGCAAAAACATTCGCCGTCGTCTCCGCGCGCGACGATTTCTGGGAAACCTTGCGATCAGCCAATTTGCACGAGCTAATCTTCGAGCTTGAGCCGGCGCATTGCGCCGAGGCGTTGGATGACGGCTATCTCGACGAGATCGTCGAGGCCTTCGCTCAAGTGGTGGATTCGAAAAGCCACTACACGGCGGGACATAGCGAACGGGTGGCGCTGTTCACCGACATGATCGCCGAGGCGATGGACATGTCGCGGGACCGCCGCCGTTGGCTCAAGCGCGCCGCCCTTCTCCACGATGTCGGCAAGCTCGGCGTCAGCAATTCAATTCTGGACAAGCCGGGCAAGCTCGACGCCGACGAGTGGGCGGCGATGAAAATGCATGCCGCGCATGGCGAGGCGATTCTGTCCAAGGTCGCCGCGTTCGAAAGCTTCGCCTTCGTTGCCGCCGCGCATCATGAGCGTTTGGACGGCAAAGGCTATCCGCGGGGGCTAGCCGGCGACAACATCCCGTTCGAAACGCGCATAATCACCACCGCCGACGTGTTCGACGCCTTGACCGCCGATCGTCCTTATCGCGCCGCGCTGCCGATTCCAACGGCGCTTTCGATCATGGAGAAAGATGTCGGCGCGGCCATCGATCCGGAATGCTTTGCCGCGCTCGGGCGGGCGCTCGCGAAAGCGCAAGCGATCGCTGCGTGAAAACTCCCGCCTGACCGCAGCCACCTCTCGACAGGTCGGGGCAAACCTGCGAGTTCGGCGCATGGCCAAGTTTCGTTCTTCTTATGTCTGCCAGAACTGCGGCGCCATTACGCAGCGTTGGCAGGGCAAGTGCGAATCCTGCGGCGAGTGGAACACGATCATTGAGGAAGGCGCCGCGCTCGGCGTCGGCGGAGGGGGCGCGGCCGCCCGGAGGGGAGTTGCGGGCCGGCCGTTTCCTCTTGAAGACCTGTCGGGCTCGTCCAAGTCCGAGCCGCGGCTCGTCACCGGCATCGGCGAACTCGATCGCGTTGCCGGAGGCGGATTTGTGCCTGGGTCCGCGACGCTGATCGGTGGCGAGCCGGGTATCGGCAAGTCGACCCTTTTGATCCAGGCCTGCGCCGCCGTCGCCCGGTTGGGCGGCCGTGTCGTGTACGTATCGGGCGAGGAATCGACGGCCCAGGTGCGCTTGCGCGCGGCCCGGCTTGGGCTTGCCGACGCGCCCGTACAACTCGCCGCGCAAACATTCGTAGAAGACATCGTGGCGACGCTGGGGTCGGGCGAGGCGCCGAAATTCGTGGTGATCGATTCCATTCAGACCATGTGGAGCGATGCGATCGAATTGGCGCCTGGAACGGTCAGCCAGGTGCGCGGGTCGGCGCAGGCTTTGATCCGCTTCGCCAAGGCGAGCGATGCGGCGTTGTTGCTCGTTGGACACGTGACCAAGGACGGCCAGATCGCCGGGCCGCGCGTCGTCGAGCATATGGTCGACGCCGTCTTCTCCTTCGAGGGCGACGGCGCGCACGCCTTTCGGCTGTTGCGAGCGGCCAAGAATTGGTTCGGCGCGACCGACGAGGTTGGCGTGTTCGAGATGACCGGCGGCGGCCTCGCGGAAGTGCCGAACCCTTCGGCCTTGTTCCTGGCGGACCGCGACGGGGCCGCTCACCCCGGCGCTGCGGTCTTCGCCGGGGTCGAGGGGGCGCGGCCCCTTCTGGTCGAGATCCAGGCCTTGGTCGCGCCGACAACTTTTGGTACGCCGCGACGCGCGGTCGTCGGCTGGGAGCCAAGCCGTTTGGCTATGGTGCTCGCGGTGCTCGAGGCCCACGGCGGCATGAAGCTCGGCCAGTATGACGTCTATCTCAACGTCGCCGGGGGCCTGAGAATCATGGAGCCCGCGGCCGATCTTGCGGCAGCGGCGGCCCTCATTTCCTCGCTCACCGGCGCGAGCTTGCCGCGCGATGCGGTCTATTTCGGCGAAATCGGATTGTCGGGCTCGGTGCGCGGAGTTGCGCATGCCGGCTTGCGCCTCAAGGAGGCCGCAAAGCTTGGGTTCGCGCGCGCGTTCGCGCCGCAGTCGCTTCGCGCCGGCGCCGAGCCGGTCAATATCGCGGCTCAGCCTATCGACAACGTGGCAGCGCTAGTCGCCCTGATCGCCGCGAGCGCGGTCGAAACGAGGGGGGCACGCGCCAAATCTCCGGCCCGCGACGGGGTGACGAACTGAGGCGGCTTGGTTATAAGGCGCTCGCGTCGGCTGCCACGGGGCGCACTGGTTTACAGGTCGTCGCGCGACGAGGTTCTCTCGCAAATGCCATCTTATCTCGATCTAGCGGTTCTCGGCATCGTTCTTGTTTCCGCCCTTCTGTCCATGATGCGAGGGTTCACACGCGAGGTTCTCGCCATCGCCTCATGGGCCGCCGCCGCCGCCGCCGCCTATTACTTTTACCCACTTCTCATGCCTTACCTCACTCCCTATATCCATAAGGAGATTATCGCCCAGGCGGCGGCTGCGGCCGCGGTGTTCTTCATCACCTTGATCGTCGTGTCGCTATTCACTGTCCGGCTGTCCGACGCGATCCTCGACAGCAAGATCGGCGCTCTCGACCGGTCGCTGGGCTTTGTCTTTGGGGTCGTCAGGGGGTTTCTCCTTGCCGTCGTCGCCTTCGCCATCTTCAACTGGCTCGTCTCTGAGAAGCAGCAACCGGAATGGGTCAAGAACGCCAGGACGCGGCCGGTCCTAACCGAGACCGCCGATCGAATCGTTACCATGCTGCCGACGGACGCGGCCCAGACGATCAATGGCTGGATCGAGTCGCACGCAAACGCGGCGACGAACAGTTTATCGCCGGCGGACAGCACCGCCGCGTCGCGCCCGAAGACCGAGGACGATCAGTCGATCGCGATACCCTCTCAGCCGCAGAAGAAGCCCGATTCGACGGCTGGAGCATCCGGATCCGCGCTGGACAAGCAGAAGCTCGACGCCTTGATCAACAAGAACGCTCCGTTCGCTCCGGCTCCAAAGCAGTGATGCAGACATCGCCTGAGCTCAACTCAGATCCGCCAAACGGCGACGGCTTCGACCCCGATGGCGACCGGTTGCGGGAGGAGTGCGGCGTCTTTGGCATATTCGATCATCCCGACGCGGCCGCCATTACCGCGCTTGGCCTTCATGCTCTCCAACACCGCGGCCAGGAGGCCGCCGGCATCGTCGCTTACGACGGGGTGCGGTTCCACTCGGAACGCCGACAGGGCCTGGTTGGCGATCACTTCTCGAATGCGGCGACCATCGACCGCCTGCCGGGACGCTGGGCTATCGGCCATGTCCGCTATTCGACGACTGGCGACACTATATTGCGCAATGTCCAGCCGCTGTTCGCCGAACTTGAGGCCGGCGGCCTCGCGGTCGCACACAACGGCAATCTCACGAACGGATTGACGCTGCGTCGGGAGCTCATTCGCGGCGGCGCGATCTGCCAGTCGACCAGCGACACGGAAGTCGTGCTGTTGCTTGCGGCGCGCTCGCGTCGTCAAAAGATCGTCGATCGTTTCGTCGAGGCCCTGGCCGAGATCGAGGGCGCGTACGCGCTGGTCGCCTTGACCAACAAGAAGCTGATCGGCGCGCGCGATCCGCTCGGCATCCGCCCGCTGGTGCTCGGCGAGTTCGAGGGCAGCCCGATCCTCTGCTCGGAGACCTGCGCGCTCGACATCATTGGCGCGAAGTTCGTCCGCGACATCGAGAACGGCGAGGTGGTGGTCATCGACGGCGACGGGGTGAAGAGCTTCTTTCCACTGCCGAGGCAGCCGGCTCGGCCCTGCATCTTTGAATACATCTATTTCGCGCGGCCGGACTCCATCGTTCATGGGCGCTCAGTCTACGACGCCCGCAAGGCGATGGGAGCGGAACTGGCGCGCGAGGCTCCGGTCGAGGCCGACGTGGTCGTGCCGGTCCCCGATTCAGGCGTTCCGGCCGCGATCGGCTATGCGCGCGAATGCGGCCTGCCGTTCGAACTCGGCATCATTCGCAACCATTATGTCGGGCGCACCTTCATTCAGCCGACCCAGTCGATTCGCGAACTCGGAGTCCGCATGAAGCACAACGCCAACCGCGCGGTCGTGGAGGGCAAGCGCGTCGTGCTCATCGACGATTCGATCGTGCGCGGCACCACGAGCATCAAGATCATGCAGATGATGCGGGACGCGGGCGCCCGCGAGGTCCATTTCCGCATCTCGTCGCCACCGATCACCCATCCGGACTTCTACGGCATCGACACCCCCGAGCGCGACAAGCTGCTCGCCGCGCGCATGGACCTCGATGAGATGCGCCGGTTTGTCGGCGCCGACTCGCTCGCGTTCCTCTCCATCGACGGACTCTATCGCTCCATGGGCCACTCCGGGCGCAATCCGAGACAGCCGCAGTTCACCGACCATTGCTTCACCGGCGACTATCCGACCCGTCTCGTCGACCAGTTCGGCGATTCCGGACGCCAGCAATTGTCGCTATTGGCCGAAGCGAGCTGAGCGGAGCGGCGCTCTAGCGGGATCAGCGCCAAAGCGCGTCAGGCCGACGACGGCGGTTGGCTCGGCTTGTGCGCCGGGGGTGGCGCTGGGCCGAAGGGCTCGCCAAAATAAGGAAATTCGTCGCGCATCCGGCTCTTGTCCGGCGCGACCCCGTCGCTCAGCGGCGTATTTGCCGCCAAGGTTAGCATCACGTCCATGACGTCGTCCGCCAAGCCTCGGCCGTTTAATCTGTCGACGGTGAACTCTGCCTCGGTGTCGAGCACATAAGGAAGCGTCACTGGACAAAGCTTTTGCGCCAGAATTTGCCCGTAGCCGGCCGGGTCCGCGGCGGACCCCGCGAGTCGTGTCAACTTTGTCGCAACGTCCGCGATCGGCGCGGAAAACCGCGCGACATCTGCGGCTGGAGTAGCGCGGTTGAAATCCTCCCGTACGGCGGGATCGAGCATGAAGATGTTCGTGATCAGCGGAAGCCCCCATCGTGAGACCTGGACCTCCGGCGCATGGCCGCGCAGCGACGCCGTCGCCCAGCCATGCACAAGCCCTTTTCCAATCAGGGCCGTGGGGACTTCGAGGACGATCGCGGTGACATTCCGTCCGGCAAAGAAGTTCTGCCTATTTTGAAACGCCTCAGGATGAAACGTCTCCTTCTCGAATAACGCAGTCCGGAATTCACCTAAGGCCTTCGCGTCGCCGGCGAAGAGATCGGGAGCGAGGCCAGCGAAAGCCTTCGCGCCCAACTCTGCTTCGACAACCCGCCCCGTCTGTCCAGCGGCAATGAGCTCTCCATCCGCGCCGCTCGGCGCCGCGGATTCGGACGCGCGTCGCACTTCGAAGCTTTGCGCATGCGCGTGACCTTTGTCATCGCTGTGGAAGACCGCGCCAAAGCGCACTTTGAATGAGAGCTCCTCGCGCGCGTCGCGATCGAGATCGAAGCGGAACGCGTACAGACCTTCGTCACGGAATGTATCCGGGCCGGATTGACCAGCGTTCGGGTTGACGGTCATGGCCATGACCGTGAATCCGGGGCGCCCGCGGAAGAGATAGAAGTCGCAGACGTTGATACGGGGATCCTCCCGCGCAGTCGGCGTGTCAAAATGGTGGGACATTCGAGCCTCACATGGAATGGCAACGGCAGCCACGACAGCGCCGGAATGCGATCCTATTCGCCTCGAAACGGCAATTGTTGCACGCGCCGCCGCGCAGCAAACCAAGCTCAGCGCGCTACACCTCTGCGAATGACCTCGGCTGGTGCGCCCGCTCCGCCCATCGCGCCAGGTCCCTCTCCGCCCGCGCGGAGAGCGCCCGCTTGCGGGCGACGCCACGCTCAGGACCCGACAAGCGTTTTCCCGCTTCGTTGACGCGCGGCTCGTCGATTTGCGGAAAGAGGCCGAAATTGACGTTCATCGGCTGAAACGAGCGCGGGCCGGCGCCGATCAATTCGATGTGACCGCCGGTGATGTGGTTCAGGAGCGCCCCGATGGCGGTTGTCAGCGGCGGCGGCTCAAGCTCCTCTCCGAGCCGTTCAGCGGCAGCGAGGCGGCCGGCGATGAGGCCGACCGCGGCGCTTTCGACATAGCCCTCGCAGCCCGTGATCTGCCCGGCGAAGCGCAGTCGCGGCGAAGCCTTCAGGCGCAGACGGGCGTCGAGCAGGCGAGGCGAATTGAGATAGGTGTTGCGGTGCATGCCGCCGAGGCGGGCGAACTCCGCCCTTTCCAATCCCGGAATCATGCGGAAGATGCGACTTTGTTCGCCATATTTGAGCTTGGTCTGGAAGCCGACAATGTTGAACAATGTGCCGAGCGCATTGTCCTGCCTGAGCTGGACGACGGCATGGGGCTTGACGGTCCGGTCGTGCGCGTTGGTGAGCCCGACTGGCTTCATCGGCCCATAGCGAAGGGTCTCGCGTCCGCGCTCGGCCATGACTTCGATCGGCAGGCAACCATCGAAATAGGGCGTGCCCTCGAATTCGCGGAACTCAGTCTTTTCCGCCGCGAGAAGCGCGTCGATGAAGGCCTCGTACCGATCGCGGCTCATCGGACAATTGACGTATGCCTCGGAATCTCCTCCCGGCCCGACCTTGTCGTAGCGGGACTGCATCCAGGCCACGTCCATATTGATGGAATGACGATGGACGATCGGCGCGATCGCATCGAAAAACGCGAGCGCCCCTTCCCCTGTTAATCCACCAATCGCCTTGGCCAGCGCCGGGGAAGTGAGCGGTCCGGTCGCGACGATCACATTGTCCCAATCCTCCGGCGGAAGGCCGGCGATCTCACCGCGATCGAGCGCAATGAGCGGATGACCGAGAAGGGCGGCTTCGACAGCCTGCGAAAATCCCACGCGATCGACGGCGAGCGCGCCTCCGGCCGGCACCTGATGGACGTCAGCGCTTTGAAGAATGATCGAGCCGAGAGCACGCATCTCGCGATGCAGGATCCCGACCGCGTTAGTCGAGGCGTCGTCGGATCGGAAGGAATTTGAGCAAACGAGCTCGGCGAGGTGGGGAGTTTGGTGCGCAGCCGTCGGTTGGATAGGCCGCATTTCATGCAAAACAACCGGAACCCCGGAATTTGCCGCTTGCCACGCGGCTTCGGAGCCGGCCAGGCCTCCGCCAATGATGTGGATCGGACGCATGAGCGCGCTTGTCACAAAGCTGCCCGGTGTCGTCAACGATTATTGTCGGGGTGTCAGAAATAACGCCGGGGCTCTAAAGGGTCGCCCGGCAGGGGCCGACGCGCCGGTTTCCCGGCGCGTCTCGGCTTTTCAGGATTGCGCGATCAGGCCGAAACCTGGCTCGCAACCGAACGGCGCACGATGAATTCGATATCGCCGCGGCGAATGCCGATATCGTCCAGCTCCCGATTGGAGAGCTGAGACAATTCACGCACCGCTTCGCGATATCGGCGCCAAGCGGCAAGCTTCTCCGAAATCGTCTTGAGGGGGGACATATGAACTCCATTTCCAGCAGGCACTGGCCTACCGCGTTGCAACATAGTCGGCCTGCGAGATTAGCAGTAGGTACAGCATGCGAAACACAGATATGCGTTTATAGCATGCTATTGGCAGCTTTTATCGCCTGATAGGCAAAATTATGCCTGCTGCTGGTTTTCATCGCCGGAAAAGCGGGCCTCTAGTGGCATAAATCGGGGCGGAATGAAGTATTAACATGCGTTTACATATGTGAATGAATCATGACTTTGGTCATGGTGCGACGCAACAAAGGGGCGGTGATCTCTCTTAGGGTCAGTTGGAGTCCGCGCGGGCCTTCCGCGATGCAGCCCCCGACGCTCAAGGAAGTGCTATGGTTGAAAGGCGCTTGATTTCAGCGGCGCAAGCCGCGAGACATCGACGTCGCAGGTCTTTTCCCGGGCGGCCAAGGAGCGTGAAATGGAGAACCTAATAGCCCGCGTCGCGACCGCCGCGGACTTGACGCCGGACGTCGCCCGCAAGGCCGTCGCTCTGATCGGCGATTTCATCCAGCGCGAGGCGCCGGAGGAGGCGGTCAAGGAACTGTTCAAAAAGGCGCCGGCGTTTCCCGCCATTATCGCCTCCAGCACGCAGACCGGAGGA
Source organism: uncultured Alphaproteobacteria bacterium (assembly GCA_963717215.1). GTDB lineage: Bacteria > Pseudomonadota > Alphaproteobacteria > Rhizobiales > Beijerinckiaceae > Roseiarcus. The sequence goes on along the minus strand of CAVQVS010000009.1, from coordinate 274,273 downwards.
GAGGGCATGAGCGGAGGTCTGAAGGGCCTGATGGGCGTGTCGAGCGGAGCGATGGGCGGGGGCGGCCTGATGGCGCTGGGCTCGGAACTGTTGAGCCTGGGTCTCGACATGGAGCAGATCCAGACGATCGGAAAGGAGGTTTTCGGCTATGCGCGCGAGACCGCTGGCGACGAGGTCGTAGGCGAAATCTCGGCGGCGATTCCCGGACTTTCTCAATTCATCTAGCGAGAGGCGGCGTTGGGCGCGGTCGAGACTCTCTTTCCCGCCACTACCGAAGCCGATTGGCGCAAGGCCGCTGAAGCCGCGCTCAAGGGCGCCAGTCTCGAAACCCTTGTGTCCGAGACTGCGGATGGCGTCCGCATCGAGCCGGTTTATCCGCCAGCGGAAGGCCCGAGGGCGATCCGGCCCGGCGGTCCTTGGCGAATCATCGCGCGGCTCGATCATCCGAACCCCGACGAGGCCAACGCGCAAGGGCTCGACGACCTCGCCAATGGAGCGGATGGTCTGCAGATCGTGTCCTCCGGCGCTCTCGGCGGCTACGGCTTTGGTCTTCGACGATTCGACTCCGCCACACTCCACAAGGCCTTCGATGGCGTGCGTTTCGATGCCGGGGCAAATTTCGAACTCGATCTTGGGCTCGACGGCGCCGATCGCGCCCTTCGTTTTGGCGCTTTTATCGAACGCTCGGGCGCGAGGCTCGAGGACTGCGCAGTCTCGTTCGGTCTCGACCCTTTCGTGGCCCTGGCGCGGGGACCGTTTCCAGCCGATTGGAGTGTTCAAGAAAGGCTCTGCGTCGAGAGCGCGCTCGCATTGCGAAGCAAAGGTTTCTCCGGACCGTTCCTGGTCGCTGACGCGCGCGGCGTCCATGCGGCCGGGGGGACCCCAGCGCAAGAGCTTGCCTTTGCGCTCGCAGCCGCGGCGACCCACTTGCGCCAGCTTGATGAGGCAGGAGCGCCGCTCGACGAAGCCCGCGCTCTGATCGCGTTCCGTCTCGCCGCCGACGCGGACGAACTGGCGACATTGTCGAAATTCCGTGCGCTGCGCATCGCCTGGTCGCGGGTTGAGGACGCTTGCGGCCTTGAGCCTCGCGCGGCTTATGTACAGGCGGAAAGCGCCTGGCGCACGATGACAGCGCGCGATCCTTACGTGAATGTGATGCGCGGCGCGGCGGCGTCGTTTTCCGCCGGCCTCGGGGGCGCAGACAGCGTCAGCGTGCTGCCGCACACTCTGGCGGCCGGCCTTCCTGACAGCCTCGCGCGGCGTCTCGCCCGCAACGCCCAGCTCATTCTCTTGCGCGAATCGAGCCTCGGATTCGTCGACGACCCCGCCGCGGGCGCCGGCGCGTTCGAGGCGATGACCCAGGCGCTTTGCGAAAAGGCCTGGCGACGCTTTCAGGAGATCGAAGGACTGGGTGGACTGCCGTCGGCGCTCGCAAATGGCGCGTTTCAACGACAAGTCGCCGCCAGCGCGGCGGCGCTGGTCCGAAACACCGCTTGCCTGAAGGCCCCGCTCACCGGCGTGAGCGCACATGCCGACCTTGGCGAGCCGCCAGTGGAGCCCGCGGTTGGCGCGCGTGAGCGGGAAGCGTTTACGCCAGCCGAAGGCGCGCTGGCGCCAATCCGGCTCGCGGAGCCGTTCGAGCGTTTGCGCGATCTTTCCGATGCCTACCTTCGGAGGACCGGAGGGCGGCCCAAGGTGTATCTCGCCGCGCTGGGGCCGGAGGCCAGGCATCGTCGTCGAGTCCAGTTCATACGCGAGTTGCTGGAGATTGGCGGCTTCGAAGGCGTCTACGAGGGCGAGACCAAAACGGCCGAAACGGCGGTCGCACAGCTTGAAGCAAGCGGCGCGTTGCTCGTGTGCCTGTGCGGGACCGACGACGCCTATGCTGAACAGGCGGAAACCTTCGCGAAGGCGGTCAAGGCCTCAGGCGCGAAGGGCGCAGCGCTCGCGGGCCGGCCTGGCGAATTCGAGCGCGCATGGCGCGCCGCGGGCGTCGATGACTTTATCTTCGCTGGCGGAGACGCCGTCGCGGCGCTGCAGAGCCTCTATCGCCGCATTGGGTTCGCGACGAAGGCGCCGGAAATCGTGACCTCATGAGTTCCATCCCGAACTTCTCGACGGTCCCATTCGCAGCTCCATCGAAGCCGATGGACGCCGGAGAAAGGCGAATCTGGGCGACGCCCGAGGGCATTGAAGTCAAATCATTCTACGGACCGCACGATCGCGACAACATCGATCTTTCGAGTGATTGGCCTGGCCTTGCACCCTTTTTGCGTGGGCCCTATCCGACCATGTACCTCACGCAGCCCTGGACCCTGCGGCAATATGCCGGTTTCTCGACGGCCGAGGAGTCGAATGCGTTCTATCGCGTTAATCTGGCCGGAGGCCAGAAGGGCCTCTCCGTCGCTTTCGACCTCGCGACACATCGTGGCTACGATTCGGACCACCCGCGCGTAGCCGGCGACGTTGGCATGGCCGGCGTCGCGATCGATTCGATTTACGACATGCGCACTTTGTTTTCCGGCATCCCGCTCAATTCGATGAGCGTGTCGATGACGATGAACGGCGCCGTGCTGCCGGTGATGGCTTTGTTCATTGTCGCCGCCGAGGAGCAAGGCGTCCCGATGGCGGCGCTCTCGGGGACGATTCAGAACGATATCCTGAAGGAGTTCATGGTTCGCAACACCTACATCTATCCGCCCGCGGCCTCGATGCGGATAGTCGCCGATATTTTTGCTTTCACGGCCTCGAATATGCCGAAGTTCAATTCGATCTCCATCTCCGGTTATCACATGCAAGAGGCGGGAGCGACGCAGGATCTGGAGCTCGCCTATACGCTCGCTGACGGCCTCGAATATTTGCGCGCCGGCGTCGCCGCCGGAATGAGTATCGACGCGTTTGCTCCGCGGCTGTCGTTCTTCTGGGCGGTCGGCATGAATTTTTTCATGGAGGTCGCCAAGCTCCGAGCCGCGCGCAAGCTGTGGGCAGGCATCGTCAGGGGCTTTGGTCCCAAATCGGACAAGTCGCTCGCGTTGCGCGCGCATTGTCAAACGTCAGGTTGGTCGCTGACTGCTCAAGACCCGTTCAACAATATCGTGCGCACGCAAATCGAGGCGATGGCGGCCACGCAGGGACATACGCAGTCGCTTCACACCAACGCGCTCGATGAGGCGCTGGCGCTGCCAACCCCCTTCTCCGCCCGAATTGCGCGCAACACCCAGCTTTTTCTCATCGAGGAGACTGGAACGACGAAGATCATCGACGCCTGGGGCGGCTCCTATTACGTCGAGCGCCTCACGGCCGATCTGGCCGCGCGGGCCCAGAGCCATATCGACGAGGTCGAACGCCTCGGCGGGATGGCGAAGGCGATCGAGAGCGGCCTGCCCAAGCAGCGCATTGAAGAGGCGGCGACCCGCACACAAGCGCGCATTGACGCCGGCCGCCAGACCGTGGTGGGCGTCAATACGTTCACGCCGACGATCGAGCGAGATCTTAAGGTGCTGAAGGTCGACGCCGCGGCGGTGCGCGCGCGGCAAGTCGAGAAGCTCAAGCGCCTTCGCGCTGAGCGGGACGAGCCGACGACGCAGGCCGCTTTGGCGGCGCTGACCGAAGGCGCGCGGGGCCGCGCCAATCTCTTGCACCTGTCCGTCGAGGCGGCGCGGGCGAAGGCCACAGTCGGGGAAATCTCCTTGGCCCTGGAGGAGGCATTCGGCCGTCACGTTGCGGAAGCGCGCGCCATCTCTGGCGTGTATCTATCGGAAGGTGGGCCGGGGGCCGAAGCCAACGAACGCGTGATCGCAATGACCCGCGCTTTCGCTGAGAACGAGGGCCGCCCTCTGCGCATCCTGGTCGCCAAGATGGGCCAGGATGGGCATGATCGTGGACAGAAGGTCATCGCCTCGGCGTTTGCGGATCTCGGATTCGACGTTGAGATCGGACCCTTGTTCGCAACGCCGGAAGAAGTGGCGGCGCGCGCGGCCAAGGGGAAGGTGCATATCGTTGGCGTGTCGTCACTGGCCGCCGGGCACCTCGCGCTCGTCCCAGCTTTGAAAACAGCGCTCGGGAAGCTCGGCCTTGAGAATACGATGATCGTCGTCGGCGGCGTGATCCCCGCCCAAGACTTCGCAGCCCTGCGCGAGGCGGGCGCGGACGCGATCTTCCCCCCCGGCACGGTCATCGCCGAGGCCGCGCAAGACCTGCTGGAACGGCTCAACGAAAGACTTGGCTATCGCCAGCGCGCGCGTTTTTGAGGCGATCCCATCAAGCTCAGCTCGAGCGGACTAGTCTCAAACTGAGCGCGTCGCGGCGCGCACATGCTCGTCGCTTCGAGTAATGGTGCGCACCTTGATCCAAATCGAGACGGGCGCCGCCTTACGTCAACGGCGCCGCGTTTGCCACTGCCTCATTCAGGTTATCGCCTATGGAGAGCAGTGGGCCGCCCCCGATGGACGCTTTTATTGAGGAAGTCGTTCGTCGGTCGATCCGTCACGCGCGGCTGATGTTGAAGCAGGACGCTTATAATTGGCCTGTGGCGCGCCTGGCGTTGCGGAAGATTCTGGCCGATCTGGAGGCGAAGGCTCCGGATGAGCCAAGCCTACGACGGCTTCGCTCCTTTATCGCCTCACGCGATCAGAAATGGTTGCGTGAAGACGAATAGCGCTTTGTCGACAGATCTCGAGGATCTCTCGAAAACGCCGGAAGGCTTCGATGCGTTGGAGATCGCTTGACTTGTCCCGAGGAGTGTAACGTTTATGCGTTTGTCAGGCAAACAGCATCGCCGCACTGCCCCGGCTCCTCTCGCTAACAATGCATTGATCGTGCGCGAGGGCATATGAGCGCGGGCGAGAGCCGGGCGCCATACGCCCGAAGCGGAGGCGTGCGTTCACGCCGTTGCCAGGGAGGATAAAATTGATGGCGGCCGCGAATGGGCGGAGCGCGCGGGTCCGAAAGTTCACGACGCGCGGTGGAATCGAGCTTCAATTCACCGAGCTCGGTTTCGGGGGAGTGCCGCTCGGCAATCTTTATCGACCCATGATGGAAAAGGAAGCGCGCGCGATGCTGGACGCCGTCTGGGCGGCTGGCTGCCGATATTTCGACACCGCGCCCCTTTACGGGCTGGGACTTTCTGAGACCCGACTGAACGGTTTTCTGCGTCCGAAGCCGCGCGGCTCCTATTTGATTTCCACCAAGGTCGGCCGGTTGCTCGATCTTTGCGAGCCGCAGAAACGTTCAGGTCAGGGCATGTTCTTTGAAACGCCCTCGCGGCGCGAGCGCTTCGACTATTCCTACGACGGCGTAATGCGCTCGCTCGAATTCTCGCTCGAGCGCCTTGGTCTCGACCACGTGGATATCGTTTACTGCCACGATGTCGACGTCTTCACCCATGGAAGCAGGGAGGCCGCCGACGCGCGGATCTCGGAGTTCATGAATGGGGGCTATCGCGCTCTCGATCAATTGCGGGCGTCAGGCGCGGTCAAGGCCATCGGAGCCGGAGTCAATGAATGGGAGATCGCCGAGAAATTGGCGCGCGCGGCCGACTTTGATGCGTTCCTTCTCGCCGGCCGTTACACCCTTCTCGAACAGGAGGCGTTGACGAGTTTCTTGCCGCTCTGCGAGGAAAAGAAGATCGCCGTGGTGATCGGCGGACCCTTCAATTCCGGCATATTGGCGACGGGCGTAAAAGGCGAGGCTCGCTACAACTATGCTCCGGCCTCGGAGGAGGTGAAGGACCGGGTGCGGCGAATCCAGCAGATATGCAAGAGTTTCAAAGTCGCGTTGCCGGAGGCCGCGCTGCGCTTTCCGCTCGGTCATCCTGCGGTCGTGAGCGTCATAGCCGGCGCGCAACGTGCGAGCGAAGTCAGGCGCAACGCTGCAATGATGACAACAAAGCCCCCGGCTGCGCTCTGGCGGGCTCTAAAAACAGAGAAGCTCTTGCGCGAGGACGCGCCGACGCCGCGTTGAGCGACCCTAACTCAGGCCGTCGATCTCGCCATTGACGACGCGAATCCTCTCCGCCGCAGGGACGCGCGGCAGTCCTGGCATGGTGCGGATGTCTCCCATCATGACGACGACAAAGCCCGCACCCGCACGGAGACGAACGTCGCGAATTCTTAAGGTATGCCCGCTGGGGGCGCCCATGAGCGAGGGATCGTCCGAGAACGAATATTGTGTCTTGGCGACGCATATCGGCAGGCGTCCCCATCCCGCGGCCTCGAGCTCGTCGAATTTCGCTCGCACCGATGCCTCCGCGGCGATGTCGGCGGCGCCGTAAATCTCTCGCGCGACCGTTAGCGTCTTGTCCCATAGGCTCAGTTCGTCGCCATATAGCGGTCGAAACTTTGCTTCGCCCGCGTCCGCAAGATTGGCGACGACACGGGCGAGATCTTCCGCGCCAGCTCCGCCTCGCGCCCAGTGCTCGCAGACGACCGTCTTGACCCCGAATTCGTGCGCCACCCTTTCCTCGACAAAGGCGAGCTCGGCCCCGGTGTCGCTGTCAAATCGATTGATTGCGACGACAACCGGCATTCCAAACTTTCGTAAGTTCGCGATATGCCGAGCGAGGTTCGCAAGGCCCGCTTCGAGCGCGGGAAGGTTCTCAGGCCCAAGTGCATCCTTGGCCACGCCGCCGTGCATTTTGAGCGCGCGAACGGTCGCGACCAGCACGGTCGCCGCGGGCTTCAACCCGGCCTTGCGGCACTTGATATCGAAGAATTTCTCGGCACCGAGATCCGCGCCGAAGCCAGCTTCCGTGACGACGTAATCGGCGAGTTTGAGCCCCGCTCGCGTCGCCATCACCGAATTGCAACCGTGGGCGATATTGGCGAACGGACCGCCATGCACCAGCGCGGGCGAAGCTTCGAGGGTTTGTACGAGATTGGGCTTGAGCGCCTCCTTGAGGAGCGCGGTCATGGCGCCGGGCGCGTTGAGATCCAAGGCGCTGATGGGCCGCCTGTCTCGCGCCCAACCGACCACCATATGGCCAAGCTGCGCCTCGAGCTCCTCGAGGCTGGTTGCAAGGCAGAAGGCGGCCATGACTTCCGAGGCGACGGTGATGTCGAAACCGTCCTCGCGCGGAAAGCCGTTGCCCGCGCCAAGCCCGACAATTGTTTCGCGAAGCGCTCGGTCGTTCATATCGACCACGCGCCGCCAGGCGACGCGCCTCTGATCGAGACGCAGCGTGTTCCCCCAGTACATGTGATTGTCGATCATCGCCGCAAGCAGATTGTGCGCCGATGTGATAGCGTGAAAATCGCCGGTGAAATGGAGGTTGATCTCGTCCATGGGCACGACCTGGGCGCGGCCCCCGCCGGTCGCGCCGCCCTTCATGCCGAAGCTCGGGCCGAGCGAAGGCTCGCGCAGGCAGATGATCGTTTTCTTACCGATCCGATTGAGCGCGTCGCCCAGGCCCACCGTGGTTGTCGTCTTGCCCTCGCCCGCCGGGGTTGGGCTGATCGCGGTGACGAGAATGAGCTTTCCGTCCGGACGGTTCGAGAGACTGCCGAGAAAATCATACTCGAGCTTGGCGATGAAGCGGCCGAACGGACGCAAGGCGGATTCGGGCGCGCCGATCTTCGCGGCGATCTCCGCGATCGGCTTTAAGCGCGCGGCGCGCGCGATTTGGATGTCAGACGCCATGAACCAATGCCTTTCCTAGACCCGCCGTCTGGCCGCCACCGATGTTCGGCAACGAATCGTCTGGCCCGCCTGTTTTGGCAAGCGCAAATCGTGACGATGGACGGGGCCCGACTATATGCCAAGCGCTTCATGGTCTCCGCGGGCCGTCGAAGCCAAGCCAAGTGCGAGGAACGGGACCCATGATCAAGTCGCGGCTTGCCGCGGTCACGGTTTTGAGCATCGTCGCCTATCTAGGGCTGGCGGTCGCCGGCGCGGGTGGGCCAGATCGGTTCTTTTCTTCTCCGCCGCTCATTGCTGTCAGCGTTGTCACGGTCGCGCTTGGTGTCGCATCGCTGTTCAGCGAGGGACATATCGGCTCGGGCGTCAGAGAGGATCGGTCCAATCGTTGGGTGGTCGCGGCTCTTGGCGTCCTCGGGATCATCGACGCCTATCTGCCCGCCTATACGGACCGGATCGATTTCCTCACCTTCGGCGGCGAAGGGGTGCGCTGGCTCGGTCTTCTCCTTTATACGGCCGGAGGCATTCTCCGCCTCGCGCCGGTCTTCGTGCTTGGGCATCGATTCAGCGGCCTGGTGGCGATCCAGCACGGACATCGACTGGTCACCAGCGGGCTTTACGGCATCATTCGCCACCCAAGTTATCTCGGTCTCTTCGTTCTCATGCTTGGTTGGGGCTTGGCGTTCCGCTCTGGGGTGGGCGTCCTCATTGCGTTGTTGTCGCTCGGTGTCCTGCTGGCGCGCATTGGAGCTGAGGAACGACTGCTTAGCGAAACCTTCGGCGCCGAATACGACGCCTATCGAGCCCGCACCTGGCGCCTCATCCCTTACGTCTACTGAGTGAGCCAGAGTGGCGCTCGGCGGCGCGCATTTGCTTCGACGCGGGGCCTTCCCTAAACCTGCCTCCGTTTTCCGCCGCCGTTGAAAGACATCCATGATCCGATCCGCTTTGATGACTGTGATGACCGGCGCCGCCATCAAGGCCGGTCGCGGTCTTAAGCGCGATTTCGGCGAGGTCAGCGAACTGCAAGTGTCGATGAAGGGCCCAGGCGATTTCGTCAGTTTAGCCGACAAGCGCGCGGAGAAGACCCTCTATCAACAACTCGCCAAGGCGCGCCCGGGCTACGGCTTCGTCCTGGAGGAGGGCGGACGCATCGAGGGGACCGACAGGAGTCACACCTGGCACATCGATCCGCTTGATGCGACGACCAACTTCCTGCACGCGATCCCGTTCTTCGCGATCTCAATCGCACTGGAACGCGAAGGGCAGATCATCGCTGGCGTCATATATAACCCGGCGAACGACGACATGTATGTGACGGAGAAGGGTCAGGGAGCGTTCGGCGGCAATCGCCGGCTGCGTGTGGCCGCGCGCAGCGACCTGTCGCAGGCGATCTTCGGCTGTGGCATTCCCCATCTCGGCAAGGCGGCGCAGCATCCTCGATTCCAAGGCAGAGCTCGCGGCTGTGATGGCCCGCGTCGTCAATGTGCGTCGGATGGGCTGCGCCGCGCTCGATCTGGCTTACGTCGCCGCTGGCCAGTTCGACGCCTTCTGGGAGCGAGGCCTGAATTCCTGGGATATTGCGGCGGGCGCACTCCTGATTCGTGAAGCTGGGGGATTCGTTACTGACGCGGATGGGGAGGCAAATTTCCTCGAAAGCGGCTCTATCTGCTGCGGCAACGAGATCATGCATCGCGACCTGCTCGGCCTCTTGCGCGGAATTACCTAACTTCGTCTGTTTGCGCGCAGCCAGCGGACGCCGAACCTCGGAGCATCGCTTGAATCAACTCGTGGGCTGACTGCGCCTCGCCCTTCGCGATGGCGCGCTTCCGCCTTACGAATTTGGCTCGCATCCGAGCGCTGCTAGAGATAGCGCCGCCGCTCGAAGGAGTGGAAGGAAGCGCAAGGAAGGCAAGACCCAGTGGCTTATCCAGACATTGCAGGAAAAGTAGCCATCGTGACGGGAGCCGCAGGCGGGATCGGAAAAGCCCTTGTGGGTGGGTTCGTCAAGGAGGGCCTGCGCGTGGCGGCGCTCGACATCGACGAGAAGGGGGTCCGTGCCCTGCAGGACACGTACGGCGACGCGAAGGTCCTCGGCCTTCGAGTCGATGTCTCAGACGCAGACGACTGCCAGCCGTCAGGTCGCAACGGTCGCCGAGCGGCTCGGAACCGTGCACATTCTCGTCAACAACGCCGCGCTCGGCATGAATTCCGTGGCCGACGATTACGACGATGAGCACCTCCAGATCGAGGATGTGCCCGATGATCTGTGGCGACGCTTCTTCGCCGTCAACGTGGGCGGCGCCTTCTCCATGACGCGCGCGGCCGTACCCATCTTCCGCAAGCAGAAATGGGGGCGCGTCATCAACGTCTCGACGAGTATCCTGACGATGATGCGCAAGGGTTTCGTGCCCTACGGGCCGACCAAGGCCGCGCTCGAGGCATGGTCGCTGATCCTGTCGAAACAACTCGAGGGCAGCGGCATTACGGTGAATGTCGTCCTGCCCGGCGGCCCGGTGGACACGATCATGGTGCCTGGAGAAGACCGCAGCGCGCTCATCTCGCCCAACGTGATGTCCCCGCCGATGCTGGCTCTGTTCACGGAAGCGGGGGACAAGGTCACCGGGCAGCGCTTCATCGCGGTTGAGTGGAATGAGAGCCTGGGGACCGACCCGGCGGCTCAGCCGCATGCGCCGGCCGCCTGGCCGCAGCTCGCCAAGCCATTCTCAAAGATGCAGCCACGCCCTTAAGCTCCGGCCGTCTTATCGTCAGACCAGAAAAAAACGCGCCCACGCTGGCTAAGATGGGTCAGCGCGGGCGCTACGGCCTACGGTGGGAGGACCGCGGACGAACAGGGGAAGGAGTAAAGAGGAGAGGAGAGGCGGCGTCGCCTTCGCTGGCGCGGCGCCTCGTGGCTCTTAGTTGAGAACGTTCTTGATGAAGTCGCCATCCTTCATCACCAGCGGAATATATCGCCCCTCTTCGTCGAGCGCGGAGAGGTCTTTCAGCGGGTCCTTCTCGACGACGATGAGATCGGCATAGGCTCCGACCGCGACAGTCCCAACCTTTCCGGTCATCCTGATGAGCTCGGCCGCGTTGCAGGTGGCCGACCGGATCACATCAATCGCGGGCAGCGTGCGGCCGCGGATGACGAACTCGTGGCCCTGGTACTTGTGCAGGAAGCCGAGCAGATCGGTGCCGTAGGCCATCTTGACGCCGGCCTTGTGCATGATCTCGAGCAATTCAGGGCTCTTCTTGATCACGTAGTCGAGCCGCGAAGAGAAGCCAGGATCGAGCCGCAGCGCTTTCTCCTCAGTCTTTTGCGATTCGTAAGCGATGATCGTCGGGGTGACGATGACGTTCTTCTCCGCCATCAACTTTGCTGTCGCCGGCTCGACGAGCGTCGCGTGTTCGACCGATTGGAAGCCGACCTCGACAGCGCGTCGCACCGCTTCGTCCGAATAGAGATGGCCGCAGACGTAGGTCTGCGCCTTGTCCGCCTCCTCGACGAAAGTGACCAACTCGTCGCGCGAGAAGCCAAGCCGCATAATGGGGAATTTGCCCGAGGCCGCGCCGCCGGCCGCCATCACCTTGATGTACTGGGCGCCGAGGCGCAGCTCCTCACGCACGGCGAAGCGAACGGCCTCAACGCCGTCGACCACGCGACTGACCGATCCCAGGCGGCGATTGAGCGTTTCAACGTCGCTCCCGTCCCAGGGCTGGCGGACGTCGGTATGACCGCCGGTTTGGACAAAGGCCTTGCCGCATATGAACAGGCGCGGGCCTTCGACGATCTTCTGATCAATGGCGCGCTGGAAGCCGGCATCCGCGCCGCCGAGGTCGCGGATCGAGGTAAACCCGCGCAAAAGCATCTGCTTCATGATCCGCGCCGCGTGCAGTGCGATCAGCGAGTCAGGCAGTCGCGCGTTGTCGGCAGGGTCCGGGAACGGCGAGACGATATGCGTGTGGCAATCGATGAGGCCCGGCATCAAGGTCTTGCCGCGCAGGTCGATGCGGTGAGCGGATGTATCCTTGATCGGCTTGTCCGAAATCTCCTTGATGAGTCCGTCGGCGACGCGGACGAAGCGATCATGCTCGCCATCGTCGCTCGAGCCGTCGAGAATGCGCGCGTTTTCGAAGATCGCCGATTGCATGGCCCCTCAGGCTCCCCGGGTGATAAGCCGCACATCACGGCGCGACGGTCGTCGTTCATTCAGGTCGGACGGACTAGCGCACCCTATCGTCGGCGCGCCAATCGTTATTCGGCACGGGTCCCTCGCATTTGGCGACGTATGTGTTGCAGACGTGGCCGTCAATCGTTCTCGCGGCCATACCGGTTCTCAAAAGCCGCGATGAGGTCACGCTGAGACAGGGTGTAATCGAGCTCATCGAAGCCATTGATCAGGCAATATTTGGCGAATGGGTCGATTTCGAACGAATGCGTCGAGCCGTCCTGAAGCGTAACCGTCTGCGCTTCGAGGTCAACTTGGATCGCCAGATCCGGCGTTTCCGAGATACGCGCCAGCAAATCGGTAACGACAGGCTCCGGCAGCCGGATAGGGAGAAGGCCGTTCTTGACGCAATTGGTGTGGAAGATATCGCCGAAGCTCGGCGCGATGACCACTTCGAACCCGTAGTCGGAGAGCGCCCACACAGCATTCTCGCGCGAGGAGCCACATCCAAAATTGACATTGGCGACCACGACACGCGCGTCACGGTGATGGGGTTGATTCAGCGCGAATTCCGGGCGCTCTGCCCCCGACGGGTCGAAGCGCAGGTCGTGAAACAGATATTGGCCGAAGCCGCCGCTGCGGGGCTTTTGCAGAAACCGCGCAGGAATGATCTGGTCTGTGTCGATATTTGGCTGAAGGAAGGGAGCCGCCGCCGATTCCAGAGCTCTTGAACGCCTTCACCTCATTCCCCGGGCAGCATCTTGCGCACGTCGGTCAGATGGCCGGCAACCGCGGCAGCGGCCGCCATCTGGGGGCTCAGCAAATGCGTGCGCGCGTTCCGCCCCTGACGGCCGACGAAATTCCTGTTCGAGGTCGAAGCACATCGCTCGAACTCGCCAACCGTTTCGCCGTTGGTGCCGAGACACATCGAACAACCCGCCTCGCGCCATTCGAAGCCGGCCTCCCTGAAAACGATATCCAGGCCCTCGGCCTCGGCCTGAGCCTTGACCAGTCCGGAACCCGGAACGACCCAGCCGCGCACGCTTCCATGCACCTTGCGGCCAACCACGACCGCCGCCGCGCTGCGCAGGTCCTCGATCCGCCCGTTCGTGCACGAGCCGATGAAAACGCGATCGACCGCAACCGAGTCGAGCCGGTCGCCCGGCTTGAGGTCCATGTATTTGAGGGCGCGCTCCATGCTCTCGCGCCGTTCCAGGCTCGGGGCCTCGGCTGGATCGGGAATGGCGCCATCGATCGGCGCGACATCCTGTGGGCTTGTGCCCCATGTCACCATGGGGGCAATCTCCGAACTGTCGAGACTGATCTCGCTGTCGAAACTTGCCTCCAGATCACTCGGAAGCTTGCGCCAGCGAACGAGCGCCCGGTCCCAGTCTTCGCCCTTGGGCGCGTAGGGCCGCCCAGCCAGATAGGAGAAGGTGGTCTCATCAGGTGCGATCATGCCTGCACGCGCGCCGGCCTCGATCGACATGTTGCAAACAGTGAGGCGACCTTCCATCGTCAGATCTTTGATCGCAGAGCCCGCATATTCGATCACATGCCCCGTTGCGCCAGCCGTGCCGATGCGGCCGATAATCGCAAGAATGATGTCTTTGGCGCATACGCCAGCCGCGAGCCGCCCATCGACCGTGATGCGCATCGTCCTGGGCATACGCTGCCAAAGCGTCTGAGTCGCCAAGATGTGGTTGGCTTCGGTCATTCCAAGGCCAAAGGCGAGCGCGCCGACCGCGCCATGTGTCGACGTATGACTGTCGGCGCAGACGACGATCATTCCAGGCTGGCTGATGCCCTGCTCGGGACCGACGACGTGCACGATCCCGTGCCGCTGGTCTTTCAGGCCAAACATCTGGACGCCGAAATCAGAAGTGTATCGGGCCAGCGATTCGACCATGTACCGCCGTTCGGCGTCAGGGATCTGCGACGCCTCGCGCGTATCGGTGGGCACGTAGTGATCGGGGGTCGCGAAAGTCTGCGATGGCGCATGCGGCTTGAGGCCGCGCGCCATCAGGAATTCGAAAGCCGGAGCGTAGCCGTCGTGAATGAGGTGGCGATCGATGTAGAGCAGAGTCTGACCGTCCGGCCGCTCGAGGATGCGGTGTCGAGACCAGATCTTCTCGAACATGGTTCGAGCCGCTGCGGCCGTCACCGGAAGCCTCCCTTCTCAACACCCTCGCCGTGCGAGTCATACAGGCGCCGGTCATCGGCGGCGAAATCGTAACTGGACAATTTATCATCGCGTTTCGCGACGCGTCTCCACGCTGCTTGATCCACAACGCCCTATCTCACAAAGACTTAATCCCCCGGACACGCTTTTGCAGCGGGGTCTTTGGATGTAATATGTTACGGGTCAAGTGATCCACCACCCGGAGGCGCGCAGTGATCTGTGGGCCGTTCGGCCGCCTGAGCCGTCATTTCAGAATGTCCGCCGATGCGTTTTGACTTGTTATCGCTGAAATTGTTCGTCGCGGTCTGCGAAAGCAAAAGCATTTCTCGAGCCGCCACGAGGGAGCATATCGCCGCCTCGGCGGTCAGCAAGCGAATTTCCGACCTTGAAGAGCTGGTAAAAGCGCCCCTGTTTCACCGCACGACGAAAGGCCTGGAGCCGACCGCTTCCGCGCAAGCCCTGTTACGCCACGCACGCGTTGTCATGCGCGACCTGCAACAGATGGAATCCGAACTCGCGGAGCATGCGACAGGTCTTTGCGGCAGGGTGAGAATTCACGCGAGCGTGTCGACGATCCTTCAGCATCTCCCGCGCGACCTCGCCAACTTCCTCGCCATCCACAGCGCGATCCGTATCGATCTCGAAGAGGGCACGAGCCAGCAGGTCGTTCGCTCTGTCGCCGAGAATGCGGCGGACATCGGCATTTTTGGCGGCTATCTCCCTGCGACCGGACTTCAGATCCTGCCCTACCGGTCGGATAAGCTCGTCGCGATCATGCCAGTCGGACATGCTCTCGCCGAGCGCAAAAAGGTCAGGTTCGCGGAACTTGCAGAATTCGATCTTGTCGGCCCCCAAAAAGGCAGCTTCCTCGATTCGCTGGTTATGAAAGCCGTAGGCGAGCTCAACCTGACCCTCAAGATGCGAATACGCGTCAACGGCTTCGAGACGGTCTGCAGCATGGTCGAGGCCAGTCTCGGGGTCGGTCTTGTCCCCGAGCGTTGCGCCAAACGCTATGTCGCCGCCGGACAGGTCACAGCCGTGCCGCTCGATGAGGAATGGGCGACGCGCAACTGGAAGATATGCGTGCGCGACCCCGCCTCTCAGCCCCCTCCGGTCCGCATGCTTGTCGAGCACCTCAGCTCAAAAGACGTCGATCGCCCGACTCGGGTGGTCAGTTTTGCCGATGCGGGATCGCGCTCGCGCGGGAGATAGGCGCTGAGCCAAGTCAACCGTTCGCCCGAACGGCGCTCACCACAGCTTCGCCCATCGCATCGGTGCCGACCTTCTTGCCGCCTTGTTGCATGATGTCGGCGGTTCGATAACCCTCCGCCAGCACCTTGCGGACAGCATTCTCGATTCTCTTCGCGTGCTCTTCCATGTCGAAGGAATGACGGAACATCATTGCGACCGACAGAATCGCGGCGAGCGGATTGGCGATATTCTTGCCCGCTATGTCAGGCGCGGTTCCGTGGACCGGCTCGTAAAGTCCCTTCTTGTTGTCGCCAAGCGACGCCGAAGGGAGCATCCCGATCGAACCGGTCAGCATCGCCGCGGCGTCGGAGAGAATGTCGCCGAACACGTTGCCCATGACCATGACGTCGAACTGACGCGGATCGCGCACGAGGTGCATGACGGTCGCGTCGACATAGAGGTGGGTCAGCTCGACGTCCGGATAGGACTTTCCGACGCGCGTCGCGACCTCTCGCCAGAGCATCATCGTTTCCAGCACGTTCGATTTATCGACCGAGCAAACTTTGCGACGTCTTCGGCGCGCCTCATGAAAGGCGACATGCATGATGCGCTCAATTTCGGACTCCGAGTAGCGCATCGTGTTGACGCCCTCGCGCTCGCCCGCGGCGTTTGTCTGGATCCCGCGCGGCTCGCCGAAATAGAGGTCGCCGTTGAGTTCCCGCAGCATGAGAATGTCGACGCCGCTGACCACCGACCGCTTCAGCGACGAAGCGTCCTCAAGCTCAGGAAAGAGAAAAATCGGCCGATAGTTGGCGAACAGGGTCAGCGCCTTGCGCAGGCGCAAGAGCCCGTTTCCAGCCCCCTCGCTCGGGGCCCTCTTCTCGTCTTCGACGACGCCCGTGCCTCCCAGGAGGATCGCATCCGAAGCCCTCGCCAGTTTCAGAGTTTCTGGCGGCAGAGCGTCGCCGACGGCTTCTTGCCCTGCTCCGCCAATTGGCGCTTCCTTCAATTCATACGACACCGAATTCCCTAGAGTCGCTTCCAGAACTCTCACGGCCTGTGCGGTGACTTCCTTGCCAATTCCGTCGCCGGGCAGGACTGCGATCTTCATTGTTTGATCCACTCGTCATTTCGGATTGAGTTCATTCGCGCAGTCGGAAATCCACAGCTGCGTTTGCCAAGGCCGCTGCAATCGACGTTATAGGGCCCAAGGGTTGTCGCTAAGTCGCGATTCAGAACAGTTTCATCGCAGATCGCGACGGGGCGCCTTTGCTTTCGCTTAAGCCGCCTTCGCTCCCGCCAGCTCCTCGTAAACGGTCCGTTCAAACGCGCGATAAGTTTTCAAAATTGCAGGATCGGCGAAGGGAATCACCTGCGTCATCATGAGGCCGCCGATCTTCACAGTCGGGTCGATCCAGAAATAGGTGTTCGCGAGGCCACCCCAGCTCAGGCTGCCCGGGCTCCGTCCTTCGGCCGAGCGCTCGATATTGATAAGGAAGCTCAAGCCCCAGCCCTGGCGCTGTCCGGGGAAGAAATCCACATCGTGCGACAGATTGGGCAACGCGATCTTGATCACGCCCGCTTCGAGCGGCGCGATGTGGTTTTGTCCCATGAGGGCGACCGTCTCGGGCTTGAGCACAGCCTCTCCGCCCTTCGACTTGCCTCCGGCAAGCATCATCTGGATGAACGCAGCATAGTCGTCCGGCAACCCACAGAGCCCGCCGCCGCCCATGAAGAATTCCGGATCCTGCGCCACCTCGTGATCGGGTATCGGAACAATCGTTCCGTTCGGATGCTTCTGGTGGACGGTCGCGCGACGCGCCTTCTGCTCGGCTGTTTGGATGAAGTCTGTATTGTCCATTCCGAGCGGATCGAACAGATTCTTGCGCAGATACTCGCGCAGCGACTGGCCGCTGACTTTTTCGATCAACTGCCCAACCCAGTCGATGCTGATCCCATATTCCCAGCGATCGCCCGGATCGGCGAGGAGCGGCTGATCGAGCGAGCGTCGCTTGCAATGAATGAGATCGGGAAGTTCGTATTTCTCGAGATAGCGCAGAATGATTCCGTTCGCCCAGTTGTATCCAAAGCCAGCCGTGTGCGTGAGCAATTGGCGAGGCGTGATCGGCCTCTTGGCGGGCCTCAGCTTCGGCGCGCCATCGGCCTCGAAGCCGTCGAGCACTTGCACGGACGCGAGCTCCGGCAGGATGTCCCTCGCCGGTTCGTCGAGCTTGAGCCGTCCCTGCTCGACGAGTTGCATGGCGCCAGCGGCGACGAGCGCCTTCGTCATTGATGCGTACCAGAACATCGTGTCGACCGTCATCGGCTCGCTGCGACCGACGCCCTTCGTCCCGGCAGCGCCGCTATAGAGCGGACCGCGGTCGTTCACGACCATCGCCACCACGCCGGGCGCCGCGCCGGATTTGACCAGATCGTCAAGAACGCGATCGATGCGCTCGCTCACGCCCATGACTCGTTCTCCCCTTCAGTCTCTCGGCGCGCGAGATTTGCAGACGCGGGTTAGCCCTGCGTCGCGGGCCGCGAGGCCGCGTCATTTCTACCAAGATGAGCGAACTCGCCCGCGACATCTTCGATCTGCTCACCGCCCGCCATAAGCGACAAGACCTCGACGCTGCTCTTCTCTCCGCGCCGAAAGCGAGCGGCGACCTGGCCCTGGATCAGGACGACAAAAGTGTCGCCGGCGGACATCGCGTGATGCGCATTGTGCGTGATGAAGACGACGCCAACGCCCTGGTTCTTGGCGTGATTGATAAAGCGCAGAACGGTCGAGGCTTCCTTGACGCCAAGGGCCGAGGTCGGCTCGTCGAGGATCAGCACTTTCGCGCCAAAATACATCGCTCTGCCGATCGCGATAACCTGGCGCTCGCCGCCGGACAAGGTCCCGACCAGCTGTTCGCCATCCCGCACTCGGGTGATGCCGAACTTCCGTATCTGCTCGAGTGCGATGCTGTTGCAGCGCTCGGTGTCGAGCCATCGGAACGGCGGGCGTCCCTTTTTCAGCTCCGCGCCGAGAAAGAAATTGCGTCCCACGCTCATGAGCGGAATCGTTCCCACCTCCTGGTGGACCGTGGCGATCCCGCGCGAACGCGCATCGCGCGGGTCAGCGAATCGGGTCTCCTGACCGTCGAGGTAGATGGAGCCGCGGCTCGGCGGGTGAAACCCGGACAGGATCTTGATCAGCGTCGACTTGCCGGCGCCGTTGTCTCCCAACAGGCACACGACCTCGCCCGGGTGAACGGCGATCGAAACGTCGGTCAGCGCTTTCACCCCGGCGAAGTGCTTGCTGACGTTGCGCAGTTCGATGAGAGGCTCGGTCATGGGGCGACGGTTCCTACCGGGTGCTCATCGCGAAGCGGCGGAAATAGGAGTTGGCCAGCACCGCGCAAAGCAGGAGAACGCCAAGGAATAGCTGCACCCAGTCCGTGCTCCACCCGGTGTAGAAGATGCCGACGTTGATGATCCCGTAGATCATCGTGCCGAGGAAGACCCCGAACGCCGAGCCGTAGCCGCCGCCGAGAAGAACGCCGCCGACGACAGCGACGATGATCGATTGGAAGACGTAGCCAAGGCCCGCAGTCGCGTTGCCGGAGTGATATTCAACGCCCTGGATGACCCCGACGAAGGCCGCCGCTGCGCCCGTCGCGATGAACAAGACGACTTTGACCAGACTGGTCGGCACGCCGGCGCCGCGCGCCGCGACCGGATCGCCGCCGGTCGCATAGATCCAGTTTCCGAAAGCCGTGCGCGAGAGGACGATGCCCGCTGCAGCGGTCACGGCAATCCACCACAGGATCGAGACGTTGGCCTGTCCCCAGGCCGAGCCAAACAGCAAATGCACGTCGGGTGGCGGGTTGACCGAGATGTTCGTCGTATTCGTGAGCAATCGCGCGAAGCCCGTCGCGCCGCCAGCGACACAGAAGCTCGCGGCGAGCGAAACGATGAACGACGGAAGGCCGGTGCGAACCGTGATGATCCCATTGATAAGACCCGACGCATGCGCCGGCAAAGAGCACAATGGCGATCATCAGCCAGAAGGGCACGTTGAAGATCGTAGTGCCAATCGCGAGAAAGACCGCGGAGGCGCCGACAATCGATCCGACCGAAAGGTCGAATTCCCCGGCCACCATGAGGACGCCGACGGGTATGGCGATGATGCCGAGTTCGGCCGCGGTGTCGAGCCAGCCTGCAGTTCCGTCGATCGAGACGAAACCCGCGCCTTGCGTCGTGATCGCGAAGAAGAGATAGACGAGGGCGGTCGCGACGACAGCGCCAAACTCAGGCCGTCGGGCCATTCCTTTCAACGACCATCGACTGCGCCCGGACGTGTCGTGAACTCCCTCGGTCGGTGAGTCCACTGCGGAAGTCATAACGCTCTCCGCTCAATCAACGTCACGTCGGCTGATGCGCCGATCCTGAGCGGGTCTCGGCGAGGTCGACCGCGCCGCGTTCCCGAAACTTGATTGGGCAGTCTCAAACTCGCATCAGACATTTGTTTTGCGCACCATCATATCAGGCTTGAACGCCGCCGCTCGAGAGGCGTCCAGGCCGATTGCCCTTGATCAGGAAGCGCCACGAACTCCAGGAAACTTCTTATTGATGTCCAGGACCTTGTCGACGTTATCCTTGGTGAGGATCTGCGCCCCGGTCCAAATCTCCCCAGCCGGCAGCATCCCGTATTTGGCGTATTGATAGGCCTCGACGACGGCGTAATAGCCATCGAGATAGGGCTGCAAATCGGCGATGAAGAGGATCTTGCCGTCCTTCAGCGCCTGAAGCGCGTTCACCGACAGGCCAAGCGACCCGTTGACGATCTTGTCCTTCTTGCCAAGTTGCTCGATCGCCCCGGCGGCTGCGAGCCCCTGCTCGGCGCCCATCGTGTAAACCGCGTCGATCGTCTGGTCAGACTGGAGTTGTCCCTTGATCGCCTGCGTCACGAATGTCGGATTGTAGGCGTCTGAGAACTGGATCATCTGCAGCTTTGCGCTGCCGCCCGCTTCCTTGAAGGCTTCTTCGTAGCCCTTGCACTCATTTTCGAGGGTCACATTGCCGGGGACATGGTTCACGCAAAGCCCGTGCTTGGCCCCGGCCTTCATCGACAGCGCAGCGACCTTCTTTCCGAGATTGTAGGAGTCGAAGCCGATGTAGCCGATCGCGCCGTCCTCTTTCCACGAAGCGCCGCCGTCGTGGAAAATGAAGACGGGCTCGCCTGCCGCGGTGATGTCCTTGATGATCGGGTCGAGCGCGTGCGGAAAATAATTGCCGATGATCAGCGCCGACGGGTGACGGCTCGCCGACTGTTTGACGAGCTTCGCGTAGTCCGTGTCGAAATTCGCCGTGTCGGTGCTGGTGACCCACTGGAAATCAGCGCCGAGGTCCTTGGCCGCGTCCTCTCCGCCCTTCTTCATCGCGCCGAAGAAGGGATCCCAAAGAGGACCACCGTCCATGATGATGTTGATCTTGTCTTCCGCGTAAGCGGGCATGAGGCCCGTACTTGGCGCGAGCGCGCTCAAGAACGCCAAAGCCGCGGCCGATTTCAACAATTTTGCGAACTTCATTCTATCCTCCCTGTTCCGCTTCCAGCCCATTGGCGCGAGCGAAAACACTATTGTTCCGAACCGTATATCGCGGCTAAGGAGCCCAAGAAGTCGTCACTTGGAAAGGGTTCATCGCAATTCGCGACGAGGCAGGGCCCGACCGCGGAGACCGCCAATTCCAGAGCGGGTCTTGCGTCCGCACTCGTCGGGCGCTCTCCCTTTACGAAGCCCCCCGCACGCCGGGATATTGCTTGCTGATCTTGAGCACCTGTTCGACATTGTCCTTGGTGATCATCAGCGGGCCGGTCAGAACCTGCCCGGCCGGCAGCATTCCGTATTTGACATATTGATAGGCGGCGACCAGGCCGTAATAACCGTCGAGATAGGGTTGCATGTCGGCGATGAGCTGGAGCTTGCCGTCGCGCAAAGCCTGCAGGGCGTTAACGGAAAGGCCGAGCGAGGCATTGGCGACCTTGCCGGACCTGCCGAGCTGATCGATCGCGTCGACCGCATCGATCGCCTGCGACGCGCCGAGCGTCCAGATCGCGTCGATCTTCGGATCGGCCTGCAATTGTCCTTTGATCGCCTGAGTCACGAGCGATTGGTTGAAGGAGTCCGAGAACGCCACGGTCATGAGCTTCGGCGTATCGCCTGCGGCCTTGAACGCGTCCATGTAGCCCGCGCACATTTGCTCGAGCGTCGAATTGGCGGGCACATGGTTGAAACACAGCGCATGTTTGGCGCCGGCCTTGATCTGCAGCTCGGCTACCGACTTGCCGAGGTCCCGCCCGCTGACGCCGACGAACCCCAGGGCGCCGTCCTCCTTCCAGGAGGCGCCGCCGGCGAAAGTGATAATGACCGGCATGCCGCTCGCGGTGATGTCCTTGATGATGGGATCGAAAGAATCGGGAAAATAGTTTCCGATCACCAGCGCGGAAGGGTGACGACTGGCCGATTGCTTGAGGAGCTTGGCGTAGTCGGCCATCCAGTTGTTGGGATCGGTGCCGGTGACCCACTGATAGTCGACGCCGAGATCCTTCGCCGCGTCATCGGCGCCCTTCTTCATCGCGCCGAAGAAGGGATCCCAAAGCGGGCCGCCGCCCATGATGATGGAAATCTTGTCGTCCGCATGGGCTGGCGCGAGTCCGCCGCCCGCGGCTACCAGGCTCAAACAGGCGAAAGCGGCGACTGACTTCAACAGGTTTCGGAACATGATTGAACCCTCCCACTTCGCACACAGTCGTCCCCGTCTTCAGCGACGACAGTCCTGTTGTTGTCATGGACGATACACCGCGCCTTCGCGGCGACCGAAGTCGTCAACCGGAAATCCTTCATCGCAATTGGCGACGAAACGGATGCGAGCGCGTCCCAGTCTCCATCTCGAGATTGTCGAGGCGGCGTTCCGCATGAGCGCGAGAAAGCGGAGAAGCGATCTTCAGTCGGATTGCCTGTCGTGTTTACGACGCCAAATTTCGGATCACGAAGTCTGGAACTGCGCCATGCCGGCCGATTTCGGCCGCGAGCTCTTTATCAGACAGGTCGGCAAGAACCCCTGTCCTCACGAGAGCCGCAAAGGCGCCGAACCGATTGGCGCCCGCAATATCGTGTTCGACGCTGTCGCCAACACAGAGAACGTCGCGCGGGTTCTGAACGCGCGCCAATTCCGCAGCAGCCCGATAGATCTCGGGGAAGGGCTTGCCGACCCACATCACGACGCCGCCCAGTTCCTCATAAATCTCGGCGATGCGTCCAGCGCCGGGCGCGTTGCCCGCCGCCGTCAGCATGAGCTTGTCGGGATTGACGCACATGCAGGGCGTTCCGCGCCGAGCCGCCGGCGCGAGCGCTGCGCGGTAGTCGTCCAGAGACACCGTGTCGGCTTGACTGCCTGCGATAACAACGAGATCGGCCTCATCGCTATGAGGGGCCTGGACAACGCCGAGCGCTGTCGCCAATTCGCTATTTCTGCCCCTTGAAATGACGAAGCATCGAGTTCCGGGCGCGAGCAGCGCTGGGAATCGTCCATGCTTCAGCAGAGTTCTCGCCACGTCGCCCGAGGTTACGAGGAAGTCGTAAAGCTCTGGCTCAAGGCCCAACACTGCCATGCGCTCCGCATTGGCGGCGCCCGTGCGGCCGGAGTTGGAGAGGACGACAATTTTGACGCCGCGCGACTTCAGCGCCGCCAGAGCGCCCCTCGCGCCGTGATAAGGGTTTCGTCCGTCATGCAGCACGCCATATTGGTCGAAGAACACTGCCTTGAAGGAGGACGCGATCGCGACGAAGCGACACGGTGGGCTCATCCGGAATAGCGAAGGTTCTGCAATGCGAGACGAGCCACCCCCGCACATGCCTCTTGCGACTCCTCGGATCTGAACGGTACGCCCAACTTGCGCTTCCGGATCTTCGTCCAGGCGGAGTTTGCCGCTCCTCCACCGACGGTTCGGACGGAGCGCAGCGCCGGCGCTCCGAGGTCTGCGAGCTTACGATAGGCCAACATTTCAACTTCAGCGACGCCTTCAAGGATCGCCTGAAGGAAGGTCGCTTCGTCCTCGGGCCTGGGCTCGAGCCGCGGAGGAAGCTTGGGGTCATTGATCGGGAAGCGTTCGCCGGGTTTCAGAAGCGGATAATAGCTCAGTCCCGTTGGGTTCTCAGGCTTCATGGCGGCGGAAAGCTCAACAAGACGGTCGCGCGGAAAGAACTGTTCGATGACCTTGCCGCCGGTATTCGAGGCCCCTCCGGCGAGCCACGTCGAGCCAATCCGATGGCTGTAAATGCCGAACTCCGGAGCGAAGATCGGGTGGTCGCTCAGAAGCTTGACGACCAGCGTCGATCCAAGCGCAGTCACACCGTCGCCCGCCTCCGAGGCGCCGGTCGCGAGAAACGACGCGCAGCCATCAGTGGTTCCTGCATGGACAATCGCGGACTTTGGTATGCCGAAACCTACGGCCTCTGCGCCGATCTGACCAATGGGGGCGCCCGGCTCGAGGACGACGGGCAATTTTCCGAGGTCTGCGCCGGCTCGTTCGATCCAGTTGGGCCATCGAGCGGCGACCGGGTCGTACCCGGTCTTCAGCGCGTTGTTCCAGTCGCTGCGGTCGAACTTTCCGCTGAGCTTGCCGCTGATCCAATCGGCCTGGTGCAGCATGTGGCGAACATTGGGCCGATCCTGCATCATCAAAACGCGCGCCAAAGCGGACGTGGCTCCTCGAGCTGCACTCTCGGGGGGCGCATGCTCGGCGATCGCTCGCATGACGGTATTGTCGTCGCAGGGCTCATCATACATACGCGCCGGGCCGACCGGCTCTCCGAGTTGGTCCACAGCCAGCATCGTGCCGGAGGTGCCATCGACGGCAAGCGCGCGCACTTGGCTCAGGTCGCACGATGAACCCAGTTCGGAGATGACTGCGCGAACGCAATTCCACCATGTCGAAGGATCGGATGCGTGGCCGAAAGTCGTCATCGCAACGGCGGCCGAACCGACAGTTGCGCCCCTGCCTGCAAGCGCGGCGGCACGGACTCCTGACGTGCCGACATCAATTCCGATCACGCGCGCGCGCATCAAACCGTTCCCCTATCTTCCGATAGACTGGCGATAGGTTTCGGCTTCCCAGGTCATGAGCTCCTGCTCCTCGGCGGCCGTCAGCACGCGGATCGGCGCCTCTTCCGGAATGCGGGCCGCAACGTCTGCAAGACATCGCGCCATTGCGTGTGCATTTTTCGATGCCGAATGATGAAGAACCAGGCCGAGGCCGGGCAGCGCCATCATCAGAGGGGGTCGGCGACCTTCCGGCGGCATACGAAGACGGCCACCGTTGACTGAGGCTTCCGTGAGACCCGGCCCGAGGAACACCACGTGGTCGGGGTAGAGGGAGCCGGGGCGTGCGATCGCGAGGCTTTTGGGGTCAAGCACGACGGCATGGGCGGCGGAATCTTGCGGCAGGCGATAGTCCGAGCCGTCGACGATCGAAGCCAGCTTTTCGGTGTCGACATGTGGCGCCGCGCGCGCCGGCGCGGATAACCCTTCGCACACGCGCTCAATCCGTTCGGCGACTTCCGCGACTGTCTCGCCGGCAACGACGAGACCATGATTGGCGAGGACGAGAACGTTCGTGTTGTTCGTAAGCCGTTCCGCAATCGCATGAGCGAGCGGCAAGCCCGGCTTGCGATAGGGCACGAAAGCGAACGCGACGTCCGCGTGTGGTCTCAAGCGTCCGCGCGCAAGAGTTTCGCCGTCGTGTCGAACGGCGAGGGCGATCGTATTCACGCAATGGATGTGGACAACGACTGGCGAGGGCACGATCGCGTGCACGCTGGT
The DNA here is from genome assembly GCA_963717215.1 of uncultured Alphaproteobacteria bacterium. Classification (GTDB taxonomy): domain Bacteria; phylum Pseudomonadota; class Alphaproteobacteria; order Rhizobiales; family Beijerinckiaceae; genus Roseiarcus. The sequence continues at coordinate 249,229 of CAVQVS010000009.1, read as the reverse complement.
CTCGATCGAAGGCCTTAGGCCGCCGGCGTTCAGCTGCGCATCCACGAAGTCGACCGCCGCCGCGGCGCGGGGATCTCCATCGGCGATCGCTTTGCGCAGAGGCTCCAGATGCACAGGCGTCATAATGTCTTGGGCGAGCGCGTCGGCGAGCCATGTTCCCGACGCCTTTATCCACATGACGCCGTCTTTTTTTATCGACGTGTTGCCGCCGGCGCCCTGCGTCCGTAACGGATCGGCGCCCAGCGTGGCGGACAGCTCCCGCAGCGCGTTAAACTCATCGTCATAGATCATCGTCGAAGTCATCAGACTGGATGCCGCGTCAGCATTTGAAACCAAGCGCTAAACTCTGCGCGCTCCTTGCCCGTGAGATGCAACGCATGTTTCGTTCGCCGCTCAAGAATATCTTCGGCCTCGGTCGCCCACTCTTCTTCCGCAAGGAAGCGGGCCTCGCGCTCATAAAGCGTCCCACCGAACGAACGCCCGAGGTCGCTGATTGACCTGGCGTCGTCCAGCAAGTTTTCTACTCTTGTTCCATATCGCCGGGCATAGCCGTGCGCGACTTCGGGTGGAAGCCAAGGGCGCCGCTGACGAAGCTCCTTTAGAAAGAAAGAAAAGTCGGCGCCAGGAATGTCTCCTCCCGGCAGCGCCGCGCGCTCTGTCCACGCACCGGACATCTGTGGCAGGTAAGGAGAAAGCTTCTCCAACGCGTGCTCAGCAAGTCTACGATAAGTTGTGATTTTGCCGCCGAAGACGGAGAGCATCGGGGCTTGCCCTGGCGACGCTTCGACATCGAAGACGTAGTCACGAGTGACGGCGCTCGGATTGGCTGATTTGTCGTCGAACAGGGGGCGGACGCCGGAAAACGAGTCGACGACGTCGCCGATCTTGGGGGCGCCTGTGAAGTAACGGTCGACCACGGAGAGAAGATATTCGACTTCGCTCGTCTCGATGCGAACGTCCTCGGCTCGCCCTTCGAAGGGAATGTCCGTGGTTCCGATCAGAGCGAGATCACCCTCGTAGGGATTGACAAAAATCACGCGCTTGTCGCTGCTCTGTAGCAGATAGGCTTGATCGCCGTTCCAGAACTTGCGCGTGACAATATGGCTGCCCTTGACGAGCCGTACACGGCTCGCAGCGTTGCGTCCCGCTCGATGCAGAACGTCCTCGACCCAGGGGCCCGCAGCATTGACAAGAATCTTTCCAGTCGCCTGCAGAATGCTCCCGTCTCTCGCGCTTCGCAGATCGACGCGCCATGTGTCGGCGACGCGTCGCGCCGATGTGAGCGGTGTCCTCGTCAATACTGTGCCGCCGCGTTTGCGGACGTCGAGGGCGTTCAGGACAACCAGCCGCGCATCGTCCACCCAGCAGTCCGAGTACTCGAAGGCGCGGCCGAAATTCTTGCGCAAGGGCTCGCCCTCGGGCGCCCTTTCGAGGTCGAGGCTTCGCGTCGGCGGCAGGATCTTACGACCGCCCAAGTGATCGTAAAGAAACAGGCCTGCCCTAACCATCCAAGCCGGGCGTTGCTCCGGGCTGTGAGGCAGGACGAATCGCATCGGCCAGATGATATGAGGCGCGGCGCGAAGCAGAACCTCCCGCTCGATCAGCGCCTCGCGGACGAGGCGAAACTCATAATATTCAAGATAGCGCAACCCGCCGTGAACAAGCTTGCCCGACCGGGAGGAGGTGCCCTGCGCGAGATCGTCCTTCTCGCATAACAGCACCGAGAGGCCGCGGCCCACAGCGTCGCGAGCGATTCCGGCTCCATTGACGCCGCCGCCAACGACAATCAGGTCGAACTGGCCAAGGTCTCGGGTCATTCCGTATGGGAGCGGCTCAACAAGGATTAAGGGGACCTTCCCCTGCGAGGTATCGGCGAACTTCCTCAGCCGCGGCCGCGGCGGCGATCTTTACGGTTTTTACTGACGCGCCTGCGATATGAGGAGTCAACAGTGACGTTATCGAGCTGAAGCAATTCCAAATTGGGGGGCGCCGGCTCGACCGCGAAGGTTTCTAGAGCGGCGCCGCGCAAATGCCGCGTCTTGAGCGCCTCTGTGAGCGCGTCGTAGTCGACCATCGGCCCCCGCGCCGTATTCACGAAATACGCGCCGGGCTTCATTTGCTCGAATTGTGCTTGGCCAATAAATCCGCGCGTCTCGTCCGTCACGCGCGCATGTAACGTCACCACGTCGCTCTCGCGCAAAAGCCGATCGAGCGAGACTTGAACGACCTCGTCGCGCAGGTCATCGGCTGAAAGCTGAACGTAAGGGTCGCAGACGAGAATGCGGCATCCGAACGCTTTGAGGATGCGCACGACCTTGGTCCCGATATGCCCGTAGCCGATCACGCCGACTGTCATTTCCGACAGTTCCTCGCCGGTAGATCAGCGCGATAAAGATCGCCCCGCCATTCGCCGCGACGCAGACTTTCATGTCCTCTCGTAATAAGCCGAGTCTCGGCCAGGATTGCGCCTATCGCGAATTCAGCGACCGCGGACGCGTTCCGGCCCGGCGTGTTGACGACACGAATCTTCCGCTTCCGCGCCGCCGCCATGTCGATGTTGACAGGGCCCCCTCGGGAGACGGCAATCAGCTTCAACTCAGGCAACCGTTCAATCACGCCGGCAGAAAAGGGAGCGAGATGGGTGACGGCGATCTCGGCGCCATCCATATGCGCCACCACCTCATCGGCCGTCCCCTGATATTCCTTTAGCCCCTCCATTCCCGCCTCGGCGTAGCCGTGCTCCATCGGTTCATCCGGCCACGGCATTTCGTGGGATCTGATCTCGGGCTCTTCTCCGCACTTCTCTCGGATCGCCTGCTCGAACATGGACGGCAGCATGAAACGGTCGCCCATGATCGATATGATCGGTCTTTGGCGCTCGACGTCCTTGCTCACGCCGCATACTCCTGTCTGAGCCGGCCCAAATGATCCCAAGCCGGCGACATGGCCGCTCTGATGGTTCGGTAGATCGGATAAAGCTTCGCGTAATAGGCGCTCAGCTGCGGGTCGGGGACAGTCACCTTATCGAGGAACGGAGCGACCCACGCGTCGGCGCACGCATTCATGTTCCGATACGCACCGATGTTGACCGCGGCCATCATCGCGGCGCCGGAAGCGCCAAGCTCCTCGCGCGTGAGCGTCCGAACGTTCGCGTTGAGCACCGCAGCGAGAATGGCCCGCATCGCCTTCGATCGCGCCGCGCCTCCGCCCAACCTGACTTCGCTCGGGATCGAGCCGGAAGCGAGGTAGCAGTCGCGCGTCGCGAAGGCGAGGCCTTCAAAGACCGCACGCGCGAGGCCCGCGAAAGTCGTCTGCGTCGAGAGGCCGCTGAACTGCGCCCGCGCGTCAGGATTGAGGAAAGGACCGCGCTCGCCAGCCTCGAAAATGTAAGGGTGGTACACGGCCTGGCCCGGGTCAGCGCCAAGAACTCTCTCGTCCAATCCAGAAAGAAGCGCCGCCCGAGTTCGTCTTGGCGCCGGCCATGTCCGCGGCTTCGCGGGCCATGTCCATCAGCCAATCAATGTTGAGGGTGGCCGCCATATTGGACTGCATCGAAGAGCATGCACGCTCGACTGGCAGGCACATCGTGTAGCCGGACCGCTCTTCGTTCAGCCGCACATCCTCGGGCGTTGGAACATAACGCATGTGCATGCCCGTCGAGCCGAGAACCGAGACGCCGACCTCCGCGACGGAATCGCAAAGTCCGCCTCCAAGCGCGGTGCACACCACGTCAAGGTAAGCAAGCGACACTGGCAGGCCCTCGGGCAGCAGCGTCTCGGCAGCGGCGGACGCCGTGAGCTTTCCTGCCTCGCTCACGCCGTCGATCATTGGCGTCAGCAGGCGCGCGCAATCGGCGATCCCCATGCCTTCAAGGATCGAGGGTTCGTATGCCCGGGTGCGGTAGTTGCCGAAGGTGAAATTGCCCTCGGCCGGACATGTCATGCGGGCGCCGGTCAGCTTGAAATAGAGCCAGTCCTTGCAGTGAAAGCAGGTCGCGGCGCGCGCGATCCGTTCCGGCTGCCACCGCTTCATCCACGCAAGCTGGGCCGAAGCCATGCAGGCGTTGAGACCTGAGCCGGTGCGGGCGTAATGCTCGCGGTACGCTTCGGTTTTCAGGTACTCCGAGGCTAGGCTGGCTGCGCGGGAATCGAGCCACAGCAGTCCCCCGCCGACCGGTTCGCCGTCGGCATCAATCAGCCAAGTCCCGTCGCCCTGCGCGGTCACGGCGAGAGCGGCGACGCGGCGCGCGAGGTCCAGGAATGCGTTCAGTGAGTTCCCGCAATGTCGCGGCGCAATCGGCCCAGGTTCGATGCATGTCTTGCTCGACCTGACCCCCGCCAAGCGTCTGATAGACATTCGGCCGCGCGGCGACCGCGATCTGTTCCCCGGCAAACGAAAACGCGACCGCCTTGATGACGGAGGTGCCCGCGTCGATCCCTACGAGGATGTCGCGAGTCATCGGCGAGACTGCGCGTGTGGGGCGCGGTCGGCGGAGCTCATGCCGCCTCCAGCCCGTGCGATAAAGCCGCCGAGGTACTGACGTCGAACACATGCAGATCCGACGCGGAGACGCCAAACCGCAGACTTTCCCCGACCTTGGCCGAGATCGGCGCGTGCGAAACGGCGACCATGAGTTTACCGGCGACCTCCATCGCCAAATGGCTCTGGTCGCCCAGCCATTGATTGGAAACGATGCGGGCGTCGTCAGAGCCGACCCCCAATCTGACGGCGTGGGGGCGAACGCCGATTACGACTCTCTCGCGTCGTCCAATCGCGCCACGAACCTTTGGGGACACCTCGTTATCCGAAAAGACAAGGGTCGGCCCGTTCTCGATAGCGAATTGAACGCGATCGCCGTTTGACACTTTGGCCTCAAAGACATTCATAGGCGGTTCGCCCACAAACGTGGCGACATACAGATTGGCCGGCCTTTCGCGCAAATCCTTTTGGCTCGCGAATTGTTGCAGCACGCCGCCTTCCATGACCGCGACGCGATCGGCGAGCGCATTGGCCTCGGTCTGGTCGTGAGTGACAAAAATCGCGGTCATGCGACGATCGACCAAGAGGCTCTTCAGCCGACCGCGCAAGACGGCGCGCAGCCGTGGCTCGAGTTGGCCCATGGGTTCGTCCAGGAGATAGAGATCGGCCTGGCGCACGAGCGCGCGAGCGAGACTTGCGCGCTGCTGCTCTCCGCCCGAAATCGAACTTGGATATCGATCGAGGATCCCCTCGATCTCCAGGATGCGCGCGACGTCCGCCACCGATCTCTGCGCATCTTGTGCGGACATGCGCACGCTCTTCAACGCGAAGGCGATATTGTCGCGGACAGTGAGCGGCGGGTAGAGGGAATAGCCTTCAAAGGCCATCGCGACCTTTCGGCGCGCCGGCGGCGTTTGATTGACGCGCCGGCCTTCCAGCACGATGTCCCCGCGGGTAACCTCCTCGAAGCCGGCGATCATGCGCAAGGTCGAGGTCTTGCCGCACCCGGATGACCCCAGCAGCGCGACGATCTCGCCTCGTTGCACGTCCATGTCGAGGTTCTTCACCGCATGGACGGGGCCTTTGCCCCGTCCCTCGTAGATCTTGTCGACGCTTTTGATCGAGAGAGCGGCCTCGGACATGGCTCTCACGCTGACTGAGGAGCGATGCGGCGACCGCCGGCGGGGTCGAAGAGGAGAACAGCTTCGGCGTCAAATCGAGCGAAAGCGGACCCGTGCCTGCGCGGGGCCTCGTTCGTCCCTGCCTCGGACGCAAGAATTTCGCGACCGTCGTCGGTGCGGAGAAGAAGGAGGGTTCGCTCGTTAAGCGGCGTCACTGCGACCACTTCAACCGGAATGCTTTCAGGCGATGCATATGTCTTCGACGATGATATTTTCCGCGCGCAACCCGAGAACGCAGGGTTTCCCCGCCATGTGGCGATAACCGACGGGCAGCGACAACGCGGCGCCGCCGATTGCGATCTTCAGTCCAGTCGGATGAAGCGAGCGGCTCGACAGGGATCAGGTTAATCGTCGGATCTCCGAACAGGCTCGCGACGTTGAGCGTCGCGGGCGTTCGATAAATCTCCGCAGGCCGCGCGACCTGCGCGAAGTCCCGGTCTGACAGCACCGCGATCCTGTCGCCAAGGGCCATTGCCTCCTTGTAGTCCTGAGTGACGTAGAGAACCGTCGACCCGGACGCCTTGAGCAGAGAAGGCAGTTCCAGGCGCATCTCGTAGCGCAATTTGGCGTCGACGTTGCGCAGCGGATCATCGAGCAGCAGGATTTTGGGTTCCGCCACCAACGCCCTCGCCAGGGCCGTGCGCTGCTTCTGGCCGTTGGACAATTCGCGCGGCGCGTGCTGGAGAACGTGCTCGATCTTCAAAAGCGCTGCGACCTTCTCGACCTTCGCACGAATGACGTCTCGAGGAACATTGTGCGCCGTCAGCGCGCTCGCCACGTTGTCGAACGCGGACATGTGGGGAAAGAGCGCGAAGTTCTGAAACGCCATGCCTACGCCGCGCGTCTCGGGCGCCTGGTCGGTGACATCGCGCCCGCCGAGAAAGATGCTCCCCTCGTCCGGCTGCTCGACGCCGGCGATGAGCCGGAGAAGCACAGTCTTCCCCGATCCTGACGGCCCAAAAACCGCGACGATCTCGCCATTGTCGGCCGCAAGCGAAACGCGATCGAGCACCTTGCCCGTCTTGAATTCCTTGCTGACCGAGCGGATCTCGAGATTGGCCATGCTTAGCCCTTCACCGCGCCGAGCGAGAGACCCTCGACGAGATAGCGTTGGGCATAGAGCGCAAGCGCGAGCGTCGGGGTTACGGAAAGCACGATGGCCGCGGCGATCTGTCCATATTGAATGCCGGAAGCGGTCACAAAGGCGAGCGCGCCGACCGTGACCGGTTGTTTGTCGGCGGACGCCAAAATGAGCGCAAAAACGAAGTTGTTCCAGCAGAAAATGAAAGCCAGGAGCCCGGCGGCCGCGATTCCAGGACCCGCCAGCGGAATGGCGATGCGGGTGAACGTGCGCCACCACGAATGACCGGCAACGCGATAGGCGTATTCAATGTCCGGGGAGAGATCCTCGAAATAGCCGCGCACGATCCACAGGATGAGCGGCAGCGCGATCAGCTGATAGACCCAGATGAGGCCGATGTAAGTGTCGGTCAGCCCCAGCTGCTGGAAATAAAGCGACAGGGGCAAGAGCACGAGCAGCGGCGGCGCGAAGCGGAATGACAGGAGGGTGAAGGCGATGTCTTCGCCCAGACGAAACTTGAAGCGCGCGAAGGCATAAGCCGCGGGAACGCCAAGAATGAGCGCGATCACGACAGACGCCGTCGAGAGAAGCACGCTGTTCCAGAGATTTTTCATGAACGCGATGTCGAGCGTTCCCGCGGTCGAAACGAGTTTGCCCGTGATCAGCGCCGAATAGTTGGAGAGCGTCGGCGTGAAGAAGAGGCTCGGCGGGATGCGCAGGATATCCTCATTGGTCTGGAAGGACATGAGGAAGATCCAGAAGATCGGAAACAGGAAGAAGAGGACGATGAGGACGATCAGGACGCCCCGCACGACGCGCTCGAGAAGAGACATATGCTCCACAGTCCCCTCCTCCTACGCCAGTCCGCGCGCGCGTTCGCGCAGTTTCAGCCATTGTTTGATGAAGACGTTCGACAGCGCATAGGTCACCGCCCACAGGATGATCAAAAGCGCGGCGGACTTGCCCACGTTCGTATATTGGTAGAATTCGAGATAGGCGCGCACCTGGAAGACAAGCAGGGTGTCTCCAGGGCCGCCCTGGGTCATCGGATAGATGATGTCGAATTGCTGGATCGAATCGAGCATCCGGAACAGCGCAGCCGTGATGATGTAGGGCGTCAGCATCGGCAAGGTGATCCGAAAGAAGACGAACCGCCTCGGAACGCCATCGAGCGCGGCGGCTTCGAACGGCTGCGTCGGCAGGGAGCGCAAGCCGGCGAGAAGCAAAATCATGATGAAGGGCGTGTAGACCCAGACGTCGACGAGCACGACGGTGAACAAAGCGGTGCTTGGATCGGACGCCCATTTGAAATTGTTGAAGCCGAGAAGCTGCACAAAATAAGAGAGGACGCCGAAGTTCGGGTTGGTCATCAGCTTCCACATGAGCGCGGCGATCGCCGGCGCCGTCATGAGAGGCAGAAGAAGCAGGATCGAGACGATGTTGTTGATCCGGGTCCGCTTCTGCAGAAGCATTGCGATGCCCAGGCCGAACACGAGCTCGACCCCGACCGTCAGCACCGTATATTCGAGCGATACCTGGACGGTGTGCCAGAATTCGCTGTCGGTGAAAAAGTTGATGTAGTTCTGGAACCAGATGAACCCGCGCATCGCCGGCAGGTTCAGACGGTAACGCTGCAGGGAATAATAGACAGCGGTGACGAAGGGAATCAGAATCCCGATGCAGACGAGCAGCGCCGGCAGGCTGAGCAGGTACGGCAGATAGTTGGTCCGCCGACGCACTGGCGCGCCGGCGTGCTTGACTGCAGCGTCAGTCACAAAACAAACCTTACCTGCGATCCCTGACCCTGATCATCCCGGACATGCGCCGAGCTTGGCGATCCGCGGCGCGCGGGTTTTGAACTTTGACCCGCGCGCACGCGATTTGATCGCCTGCTCAGCCGAGGCCTGCGTCCTTGAGCTGCTTGTCGATGGACGCAGCCAGCTGATCGAGCCCTTCGTCGACGGGCGTTTCCTTCGCGACCATCTTCTGCAACGTCTCCGCCCATTGCGTGGTGACGTCGAAGAACAGGGGCTGCGGCGTGAAGTAGATGCGGGCGCCCGGCGCCGACGCGTCGTATTGCGCGAGGTAGCCGCTGTAGGACTTGTCGATCCGGTTGCGGAACTCGTCGTCCTTCCAGACGGAGGTGCGGACGGGATTGACGAAGTCCATCTTGCGCGCGCCGAACAGATCGTGCTCGGTCGACGACGCCCATTGCATCCAATACCAGGCGGCGTCCTTCTGTTTGCCGGCGGTGTTCATGGCCAGAGACCAGATCCACACGTTCGGCGTCGGAGCCTTGGCTTCGGGATTGGCCGCGAAGGCGTGGAAACCGAGGTTGCCCTTCTCCTTGTTGTCGCCGCCATCCATGAAATAGCCGAGAATGTCGGCGTCGAAGATCGTCGCCGACGCGCCGGCGCCGAGGTCGGTCCCGACCTGATACCAGGTGTAGGTCGACCAGTTCTTCGGCCCCGAATCCTGGATCATCTTGACCCACATCTTGTGGAACGCCTTGGACTCGGCGGTGTTCATCGCAGCCTTCAGTTTGCCGTCGGTGACGGTGAAGTCGCGCTGCCCATAGTTGGAATAGCCGGACAGGAAACCGGGATGGATCGTCGCCCAGGAGCGTGAGCCGCGAACGCCGATGCCGTACGGGCCACCCAGATCCTTGGTCAGCTTGGCTGCGGTCTCGAGGAGTTCGGGAAGATTGTTGGCCGGCTTCACGCCAGCCTTGTCGTACATCTTCCGGTTATATGTGGTCGAGTTGAGCTCGAAGCCCCACGGTATGCACCATTGCTTGGCGTCAGCCGATCCGAGAGCGGCGCCGGGCACGCCGTTCCATGCGGTGGACGCCCTCAAGCCCGGCTGCACGTCTTCCCAATCGTATTTCGGATTGGTCTTGGTCGGATCCTTGATCCACGTGTTGAGGTCTTCGATCCAGCCTGCCGGCCCGTAGGTCCAGGTCATGTAGGCGCCGGTCATGAAGGCGTCGTACTGGCTCGACTTCGACGAGAGCGCGGCTGTCACCTTGTCGAAGTAAACGTCCTCCGGGAAGATGTCGTAGGTGACGTCCATGCCCGTCAGACTCTTGAAATTGTCGAGGTCCGCGATCATCGCGTCGGCGTAAGGGTGCTTGTTCAGGAGCAGGTGAAGCTTCGTGCCGTTGAATTTTTTCCAGTCGAAATCGGCCGCGAGCGCCTGCAGTCGCGGCGGCGTTGAACAGGAAATTGGCGGTCGCGGCGCTGACGCCCAGCTTCGCGGCGCCGCTCATCAGTTCGCGCCGGCTCATCTTGCCAGCTTTGAATGCAGCAAAGAACTCTTTCGCCTTATCGTCCATCGCTTCCTCCTTGGTTTCCTTCCCTCATCACGTTTTGCGATGATGGTTCGTCCACGAGACTTCTCGCGGTATTCTCGTCGGTGATCAGGCCGTGCAGCAATCCGCTTGCAAGCACGCCTCTGATAGCATCAATTTTGGTCTTTCCTCCTGCGACGGCGATCGTCGCGCGTTCGCTGAATATCGGTAGCGGACATGGAGAGAGCCCGCGCGGAAACGCCGCTGTCGATCAAGTCGCCGCGCGAGGAAAAGAGATGGCCGAGCAACTCGCCGACCGCGCCGAGAGCGCGCGCTTCGTCGAACTCATGTCTCTCGACCAAGCCTGTCGACAGAATCGAAGCGTCATCGTCAATCGCGCCGATTCCGACCAGGCGCAGCGTCGACTTCACGCCAAGCTCGAACACGTCCGCGACGCCGCGCTGCTCGAGCAGAACTTTGCGATCCTCCGGCGTATTGGCCAGAAAGGGGAGCGGCAACACATAAGCAGCGGCGTTGGTTTTCTCGGCGAGACGATGGATCACGTCGAAAGGCGTGGTCACATAGCGTCGTGTCATTCCCCCGAGAAGCGAGACCAGCTTGAGATCAGGAACGTCCATGCGCGAAAGATGGTTGACGCAAGACGCGAGCGTGCGGCCGTGACCCACTCCGATCACCTGATGCATCCCGCTCTCTATCGCCAATTGCAGAAACCGGCCGCCGGACAGTCCTAGTGACCTCAGCGGCATGCGGGCCGTCGTCGAGTTCAGGCGCGACCACGCACTGTTCGAGCCCAAACTTTCTCTGCAGTTCGTTTTCGAGATGGACGCAAGCGGCGACTGGGCGCGTCGATGGAGACGTGAATGAATCCGAGCCGGTTTGCGCGCGCAATCAGGCGGTGCGCTTTGACGCTCGGAACTCCGAGGCGTCTCGCCACTTCGCCCTGGGTAAGGCCAGCGCCGTGGTAGAGCCACGCCGCGCGAGCGCAGAGCTCCTGGTCCCGTTCGTCGATCGCTGGCGATCCGACGTCTCGCATTTCGCTCCCTGATATTTTTTTCTTGGCATGACATTTTTTTCATGATGCAATCCGCGAGTCAAGACGCAAAGAGCGAGCCTTGATAACAAGGCGCTCCGCACGCGGCCAGCCGATCGTCGGCGTCTGCACGCGGAGTAAGAGGGTGGAACAATGACCAGGGACGAAAGGGCGTTGCGCGCGAATATCGTGGCCAAGGCCCGTTGGATGAACGCGGCGGGCCTCAATCAAGGCACGTCCGGCAATATCTCCGCCCGCTACAAGGACGTGCTGCTCATTACCCCGTCCGCGACGCCCTATGACGCGATGACGCCTGAGTCGATCGCAGCCATGCCGCTCGACGGCGAGTACGGGGCCTGGAGCTGGGCCGCTGAAACCTTCGACGGAATGGCGGTTTCATTTCGACATCACAAAGGCGCGGCCGGATGTCGGCGCGATCGTGCATACGCACTCGACTTACGCGACCGTGCTCGCGATAGCCCGCAAGGAAATACCGGCTTGCCACTATATGATCGCCGCCTTCGGCGGGACCGACGTCCGATGCGCCGGCTACGCGCGCTATGGAACGAAAGAGCTGTCGGACTTTGCGCTTCACAGCGCTCGAGGGGCGGAACGGCTGCCTCCTCGCCAATCACGGCATGATCGCGCTCGGCGCCAATTTGGATAAAGCCATGTGGCTCGCGGTCGAACTCGAGACGATCGCGAAGCAATATTATCTTTCGCTCGCGCTCGGCAATCCCGTCATTCTGTCCGATGAGCAGATCGCCGAAACGGCGCGCGGCTTCTCGACCTACGGGCTGCAGGACACGCCCCCAGCAAAGGTGACGAAGCGAATAAAAGCGGCGCCGAAACGTAAGGCTCGCCGCTAGCGCAAACGCATTTTGACAATTCCGCCGCGTCAAGTCGGAATGCGGATTCGTTACAAAAAACCTGTGGATAAGCCGCCGCCGGCAATTTACTCTGCATTAACCATCACGGATCACTGTCTCTTAGGTGTTGCGATGGCTAACCTGCTGATTCGCGACGCGAAATCAGTCGCCGGAGGCTCGCCCATGTTGTTGGCAGACCTATCCGAGGGCCTCTCAGGCCTCAAACAATGGTCCGAGCCCGTGATCTTCGACCGGCTGATCGCCGCCTATTACAGGCTGATAGAAGATCGTGAGCTGGCGCGGGCCCTCACTCGCCTGCACGCACGCGTCTGGCGCGCACTCATCGCCGGCGACATGGAGGACTTCGAAGACTTGCGCGAGACGCTGGTCGGCGCGCTCGAGCCTTGCGATCTCACGCTCGATCATCTCGCGGAGGTCGACGGCGAGATCATGATCGAGCTGCTCGATGTGGTGATGTCGCGTTATAACCGCTCGGCCCGAACAGCCAGGGCCTATCATCTCGCGCTGATGGAGCTGGCTGGGCGGTTGCCCCCGGTGCGGCTGGCCGCTTAACTGCGCAGACCAATCTAAAGCTGCTCGCGCAGCTGTTTTCCTCTGATCTCGACGGTAGAATGGACGTGGCCGGCTTTTGTCGAGGCCGCCTTCGAGCGCCTGAGCTAGGTCGTCGAGCGCCAGATGCGTGATCGCGGGCAGGTCGAGGTGTCGCGCCTCGTCGAGCGGCGTCCAGACAAGCTCGACCAGTTCAGCTTCCGCATGAACGGCGCCGTCGACGCGCATGGCGATGAAGCGGGCGTCGACGAGGAGAAAGCGGGCGTCGAACCGCCGCGGGCGCCCCGGCGGGGTGATCGCGCGCGCCAGGAAATCGATGGCTTCGAGCGAAGGATGAACGCCGGTCGCCGCGAAGCGGGTCCAGGCGCCTGGCGGGGCCTGTTCTGGCGCGCTCGGGCCGAGTACGCCGATGGCGAGACCCGTCTCTTCGAAAGTTTCACGGATTGCAGCAAGCGCTAGAGCGCGTGCGAAGCCCGGCGAGGGCCGCGGCACGCGCGCGTTCAGCTTCTCCTCGACATGGGCGTCGAGCGCCCCTGCCGCGACCATCCGCCGGTCCTCGGGCTCGACGCGACCGCCGGGAAAGACGAACTTGCCCGGCATAAAACGGTGACCGGCGTGCCGCTTGCCCATCAGCACGCGCGCTGCTCCGCGCTCCGAGCCGTCGACCAGAATGAGCGTCGCCGCATCGCGCGGGCGCAGGGCGCGTTCCCGCGGAGCGGAGTCGGTCACGTTTTGGTGCCGATATGGGTCCCGAATCCATGCATGCCGAGCGCCCATTGCTGACCGACAATCGCGCCCTTTGCCCGAGGCAAGATGATGAGAGAAGCAATCGCCGTCACCGCCAGCCAGAACATGGCGACCCAAAACATCGACGAATGCGGCCAGATTTCATCCGACATGCAGGATGCCGGCGCCGACGACGTGGGCGACGATCAAGAGCGTCACATAGGCCGGCGCGTCGTCCGCACGATGTCCGGTGAGATCTTCGCCGCAGATATCACAGGTGTTGACGACCTTGAGATAGGAGCGAAACAGGCGGCCCCGCCCGCAGGACGGACACCGGCCCATGAAGCCGCGCGCCATCGCTTCGTACAGCGAGCGATCGGGCGGGGGCGTCGGAATGCGCCAAATGCGGGACATGTCGTTCATCGACGTTTGCCCTTGTAAACTGACTTACGCGACGCGGACGCCCTTGCACCTCTCACACGCCCCTCGGACCCCGGACGAACGATCTCGAACCTCAGCGCCCCGGCGAATGGCGCGGCCTCGACAAGGCGGACATTGACCGCGCCGCCAAGCCGGAACATTTCCTTGGTTCGCGTCCCGACGAGCGCTCGGTTCGCCTCCTCGAAGCGGAAATAATCTTCACCCAAAGTCCCGGCAGGGATAAACCCGTCAGCCCCGGTTTCGTTCAGTTTCACGAACAGACCCACCCGCGTGACGCCTGCGATGCGGCCCGTGAAGAGCGCGCCGACGCGATCCGCCAGATGGGCGGCGACGACACGGTCGACGGTTTCCCGTTCCGCCGCCATCGCCCGCCGTTCGGCGCCCGAGATGTGCTCGGCGATCTGCGCCAATTCTCCCGAACGCATCTCGTTGAGGCCACCCGCGCCCAGGTTCAGCGCTCGGATCAGAGCGCGATGGACAATAAGATCGGCGTAGCGGCGGATCGGTGAAGTGAAATGCGCGTAGCGGCGCAGGTTGAGGCCGAAATGGCCATAGTTCTCGTGGCTGTACTCGGCCTGCGCCTGGGCGCGCAGAACAACCTCGTTGACCAAAGCCTCGACGCCTTGGCCACGGACGCGGCTCAGGATGCCGTTGAAATGCGATGGGCGCACGCGCTCGCCCTTCGCCAGCTTGACGCCAATGGTGCGGAGGAACTCGATCAGATCGTCGAGCTTCTCGGCGCTCGGCGCATCATGGGCGCGATAGAGGAGGGGCGAATGCGCGGCTTCGAGCGACTCGGCGGCGGCGACATTGGCGAGGATCATGAACTCTTCGATCAGCCGGTGCGCTTCGAGCCGCTCGGGCCACCGCACGTCCTTCAGCCGTCCCTCGGGATCGAGAACAAGCTTGCGCTCCGGCAGATCGAGATCCAGCGGATTGCGTTGCGCGCGCTCGATTTTGACCACCGAATGCGCGGCGTAGAGCGGCTTGAGCACGGCGTCCAGCAGCCGCTCTGTCGTCTCGTCCGGTCGACCGTCGATCGCCGCCTGCGCCTGCTCGTAAGAGAGCTTAGCTGCGGACCGCATCATGATGCGGTGAAACTTATGCGAACGCTTGCGACCGTCGGCGCCAATGACCATACGCAAGGCGAGCGCAGGCCGATCCTCGCGCGGGCGCAGCGAGCAGAGATCGTTTGAGATGCGCTCCGGCAGCATCGGCACGACCCGGTCGGGGAAATAGACCGAATTGCCGCGCTCGAGGGCCTCCCGATCCATCGCCATGCCGGGCTGAACGTAAGCGGCGACGTCGGCGATGGCGACAGTGACGATGTACCCGCCCGAGTTGTCGGGATTGGGATCGAGCTCGGCGTGGACGGCGTCGTCGTGATCCTTAGCGTCCGGCGGATCGATCGTGACGAGCGGCAACGCGCGCCAATCCTCGCGCGGCGCGCTCAATCGAACGGGACGTGCTTCTTCCGCTTCTTTCAGAGTTGCGGGCGAAAAGACATGCGGGATATGATGCGTCTCGAGCGCGATAAGGCTGACCGCGCGCTCGGACTTCACCGAACCGATGGTCTCGACGACGCGCGCGGGCGGCAACCCCAGGCGGCCCTCGCGCAAGGGTTCAATGGCGACAAGGTCGCCGTCCTCGGCTTCGCCGGCCATGCCGGCAGGCACCAGAAATTCACGGCCTGCAGCCTTCTTGTCGACCGGTGCCGCACGACCCGATCCGTCCGCCGCGGTGCGGTAGACGGCGAAGGTTCGAGCCTTCATCTTGTCGAGGATCTTGACCACCCGACCGGAATAGGCGGGCGCCTTGGAGGCCCGGCGCCGGGGTCGAACTCGACCCGCATCAGAACCCGCGCTCCTACGCCCGGCTGCGGCGTCCGGTCGCGTTTCGCGCGGGGACGATGCACCAGAATGCGCGGCGCGGGCTCATCGCCGGTCCATTCGACGGGTTTCGCAATCAGTTCGCCATATCGGTCTTTCTCGGCGATGTCGGCGACGACAAGGGACGGCAGCCGGCCTTCAGCCGTCAGCGCCTTGCGGCCGTGCGCAACAGCGCCTTCCGCCTGCAGATCCCTGATCAGGAGCTTCAATCCCGCTTTCGCGTCGCCCTTCACGCCGAAGGCGCGGGCGATGTCGCGCTTGGTGACTCGGGCGGGCGCACGCTCGCCATTGGGCGCGGGCGCGCCG
Organism: uncultured Alphaproteobacteria bacterium; assembly: GCA_963717215.1. GTDB lineage: Bacteria > Pseudomonadota > Alphaproteobacteria > Rhizobiales > Beijerinckiaceae > Roseiarcus. The sequence goes on along the minus strand of CAVQVS010000009.1, from coordinate 233,347 downwards.
CCAATGTAGGCGATCACTTCCTCGCGCGTCGGCAACGCAGCGGCTCTCGCCTCCACAGCGCGGTGAACGGCGCTTTCCGAGCGCCGACGTATGTTTTGATTTTGCAAAGGTTCCATTTCTAAAGGGGCGCAAGAAGTCGCGCCACACGCGCAAGGTAAGTTCGATGGTCCGAGGAAACAAGCCGGGTCGCCGCGCGCCGGGGCTTCAGCCGCCGCGCGCCTTCTCGATCCTGAGCAGCGTGAACAATTTCATCGGCGCAAGCTCGCTGCGCTCGACAATGCGCGCGTCGGGACGAGACGCGATCCAGTTTCCGACAGCGGAATAGGGGAAGTTCGGATGCCAGCCGAGCCAGGCGGCGGCCGTCTCCATCCGCCGCTCGACGCCGGCGCGCAGCCCCCCGGAGGCCGCGAAGTGATTCATGACGATCAGGCTCCCGCCCGGCCGAAGCACCCGCCAGGCCTCGGCCAGCACCCGGTCCGGACTGGGAACGACGCTCATCACATAAGGCGCGAGCGCGACGTCAAACGCCGCGTCGGGAAATTCGAGCGCAGCGGCGTCCATCACATGGAGCCCCTTGACCTGCGCCAGCCCTTTTCGATCGACCCGCGTGCGCGCCGCGCGCAGCATCGGCGCCGAGATGTCGATGCCCGTCACCAGCACATTGCCCGGCAGAAGCGGCAGTTCGAGCCCGGTGCCGACGCCGACGACCAGGATCTCGCCGCCCGGCCCCGCCGCTTGAGCGGCCGCGCGCGCGGCCGCCGCCCGGCCAGGATGGAAGGGCAGATCGAAGATCAGGTCGTAGATCGGCGCCCAGCGGCTATAGGCCGCTTCCGCCGTATGCCCGGCGTAGGCTTGCGTCGCGTTGATCGGATTCATTGTCGGGCCCCTCCCGACAGGCTCGCGCCCGCTCGCCCCTCGCCCAGCCTGGCTCAACGCATTATAGCATGAATCTGTGCCGCGCGGCGGCGATTCATCTCGCCAAGGGCCTGGGGCTTGTACGGGGTCGCCTCATGATTGACCATATCGGCTTTGCCGTCTCGAATATGGAGCGGTCGAAGACCTTCTACGTCGACGCCCTCAAGCCGCTCGGCATCGGCGTAGTGATGGAAGTGACGGCGGACCAGACCGGCGCCGAGGCTCACGCCGGATTCGGCAAAGATAACAAGGCGTTCTTCTGGATCGGCGGAGGCGCTAAGCCCAAAGGGGGGACGCATGTCGCCTTTACCGCTCGCACACGCGCCGATGTCGATTCGTTCTACCAAGCCGCCTTGGCCGCCGGCGGACGGGACAATGGCGGGCCGGGGTTAAGACCTCACTACCATTCGGACCACTACGCGGCTTTCGTCCTCGATCCTGACGGCAACAACGTCGAGGCCGTGTGCCGCAAGCCGGCGTAAGGGGCAGGTCGGACGCGGAGATTATCCGAGCTTGCCTGACGCAGCGGACTTCGGCTTGGCGGACGGCGTCTTTTTGGCCGCCGCTTTCTTCCCGCTCGCGGGTTTGGCCCTGGCGCCCGGGCTCTCGGCGGTCTTGGCCGAAGGCGCCTTGCCCCTTGTCGGCGCCTTCTTCGCGGGCTTGCGCGGACGAGCCACGGGCTTGCCCTCGCGCTCGGCGATCAGCTCCAAAGCGTCGGAGAGCGTAATCGTGTCCGGCGCCGTTCCCTTTGAAATCGTCGCGTTGACCTTGCCCCAGTTGACATAAGCGCCGTAGCGCCCGTCGCGCACGGTGACCGGCCCGCCGTCCGGATGTTCGCCAACCAGGCGCCCGATCACGCCGCCGCCCGCGGCCTTCGCTTTGAGCAGTTCGATCGCCTCTTCGAGGGTGAGGCTGGCCGGGTCGATTCCCTTCTGGATGGTGGCGTTGATCTTGCCGTGATTGACATAGGAGCCGAAGCGGCCGGCCTTCACGCTGACCTTGCCCCCCTCCGGATGCTCGCCAAGTTCGCGCCCCGCGCCAGCGCCAAAGCGTGAGCCGCCAGCGCCGCTCTCCTTGGCGACGATGAGATCGATCGCCCGGTTGCCGCCGATCTCCAGCACGTCGTCGTCCCGGCCGAGATTGGCGTAGGTCTTGCCGTGCTGCACATAGGATCCGTAACGGCCAATGCCGGCGAGGATCGCCTCGCCGCTCGTCGGATGGCGCGCCACTTCCCGGGGCAAGGCAAGCAGCTTGAGCGCCTTTTCGAGCGTCACGTCGTCGGCGCTCAAGCCCTTCGGCAGCGACGATCGCTTGGGCTTTTCGCCCTCGCCCTGCTGGATGTATTCACCAAAGCGCCCGTTGCGCAAAGTGATCTCTTCGCCGGTCGACGGGTCCTGCCCAAGCACGCGCACGCCCGGCCGGTCGCCCTCGGAGGCCTCCGCGCCCGACGGCGCGAGAACCCGCGAGTATTTGCATTCGGGATAGCGCGAGCAGCCGACGAAGGCGCCGAATTTGCCGAGCTTGAGCGACAATTGGCCTTCGTTGCAGAGCGGGCAGAGGCGTGGGTCGACCCCCTCGCCGCGAGAGGGAAAAATGTGCGGGCCCAGAAGCTCGTTTAAGGAATCGAGCACCTGCCGCGTGCCGAGATCCTTGATGCCGACGATGGCGCCAGAGAAATCGGTCCAGAAGTCGCGCAGGAGCGACTTCCAGTCGATCTCGCTGTTCGAGACCTTGTCCAGCTTCTCTTCAAGATCGGCGGTGAAATCATAGCCGACGTATTTGGCGAAAAACGACTCGAGGAAGGCCGTCACGATCCGGCCCTTGTCCTCCGGGAACAGGCGCTTCTTCTCGATCCGCACGTAGTCGCGATCCTTGAGCACCGCGATGGTCGAGGCGTAAGTGGAGGGACGACCGATGCCGAGTTCCTCCATCCGCTTGACCAGCGTCGCCTCGGTGTAGCGGGGCGGCGGCTCTGTAAAGTGCTGGCTCGCCTCGATCTGCTCCTTGGCAAGCTTTTCGCCTTGGCGCATGGCGGGCAGGCGGCTCGATTCTTCGTCTTCCTCGTCGTCCCGGCCTTCCTGGTAGAGAGCGAGGAAACCGGGAAAGCGCACCACTTGGCCGGTGGCGCGAAATTCGAGCTTCCGCGCGCCGGCGTCGGCCAGAATGTCGACCGTCGTGCGCTCGAGTTCCGCGCTCTCCATCTGGCAAGCGATCGTGCGGGTCCAGATGAGTTCGTAGAGCTTCGCCTGCTCGGGCTCGAGATGACGCGCGACGTCGCGGGGACGCTTCGTCATGTCCGTCGGACGGATCGCTTCATGCGCCTCTTGCGCGTTCTTGGCCTTGGCCGTGTATTTGCGGGGCGCCGACGGCACGTAGTTGTCGCCGAAGTCCTTGGCGATGACGCGCCGCGCAGACGCGACCGCTTCGGGCGCGAGATCGACGCCGTCAGTGCGCATATAAGTGATCAGGCCGGCCGCCCCGTCACCAACATCGACGCCCTCGTAGAGGCGCTGTGCGATCTGCATGGTGCGCGCAGGCGCAAGGCCGAGCTTTCGCGACGCTTCCTGCTGCAGGGTCGAAGTGGTGAAAGGCGCATAGGGGTGGCGCTTGACCGGCTTCGATTCAATTGCGGTGACCGAGAAGAGCGCTTGCTCAAGCGCAGTCTTGAACGCTTCAGCCTCAGCGCCCGAGCCGATGTCGAGCCGGTTGATCTTCTTGCCGTCGGCGCCGACCAGCCGGGCGGTGAAAGGCGCCTTCGCTTCGGTCTGCAGATGGGCGATGATCGACCAATATTCGCGCGCAACGAACTTTTCGATCTCGAGCTCGCGGTCGCAGACAATGCGCAAGGCGACCGACTGCACCCTGCCCGCCGAGCGCGCGCCCGGCAGTTTGCGCCACAGGACCGGCGACAGGTTGAAGCCGACGAGATAGTCGAGCGCGCGGCGCGCCCGGTAGGCGTCGACGAGCGCCTCGTCGATCTCGCGCGGATTGCGCATCGCCTCCTGGACGGCGTCCTTCGTCACCGCGTTGAACACCACGCGATCGACGCGCTTGTCCTTGAGCAGCTTTTTGCCCTTCAGGATTTCATGGATGTGCCAGGAGATGGCCTCGCCTTCCCGGTCCGGATCGGTCGCCAGGATCACCCGGTCGGCGTTCTTGACCGCGCCGCCGATGTCGCTCATCCGCTTGGCGGACTTGGCGTCGACTTCCCAGCGCATGGCGAAATCATCGTCAGGATCGACCGAGCCGTCCTTCGCCGTCAGATCTCGCACGTGGCCGAACGAGGCGTAGACTTCGTAGTCTTTGCCCAGATATTTGTTGATGGTCTTCGCCTTGGCCGGCGACTCGACGATCACGACTTTCATTCAGGAAATTTCCTTTGGGCGCCGGTGACGCAGCCCCAATTGTCCTTAGCCGTCCGGCGGCGGGATATGGAGACGCCGAGGCCGCCTGTCAAATTCGAGCGGTCGGGAAGCGGCGGCCGTTCAGGACGCGCTCTCGATGTCGGTCTTCGAGAAATAGTCATTCGATGGCGCCGATCGCTGACGGTTCGACAGCGCTCACAAGTCGCCGCTGAGATCGCCGCAAGAATCTTTGTCGGCTTGCAGTCCCGTGAGCGGAACGGCCGCGACGCGCTCTTGAATGGGCTTTATGCGCTCCGCGAGCGATTTCTCGCGTTCAATTGGCGGAAGTTCGTTTTCGAGCGTCGTCAGCACGCCCGTCCCGGCGCTCCGGCGAACGGCAGCGAGTTTCGCCAGTTGAACGCCACGACGATTTCGACGCTGCAGCACGGAGGACATGGTCTTCATGTGCATTCAACGTAAGCATTTCTCATCAATACAGCAAGCGTTGCGCGCTGGCGGGCGCCGTGCGAGAAACTCTCTCTTCCCCATGCTCAACTTTGCGAGGCCGTCATGGCGGACGCCCATTCCAAACCCGTTTGGTTCATCACCGGCTGCTCGACCGGATTTGGCCGCGAGCTCTCCGTCATCCTCCTCAAGCGCGGCTACCGCGTCGTCGTGACCGCGCGCGACAAAGCGAAAGTCGAGGACATTGTCGCGGGCCATGACAAGAACGGCCTTGCGCTCGCCCTCGATGTCGACAAGCAGAAAGAGATCGACGCTGCGGTCAAGGCGGCCGAGGCCCGCTTCGGCCGAATCGACGTCCTCGTCAACAACGCCGGGTACGGCTATCTCGCGGCGGTCGAGGAAGGCGACGATTCCGACGTGCGCGCGATGTTCGACACCAATTTCTTCGGCCTCGCGGCGATGACCCGCGCTGTATTGCCGATCATGCGCGCCCAGAGGTCGGGGGCGATCGTCAACATCTCGTCGATCGGCGGCTTCATCGGTTTCCCGGGCTCCGGCTATTATGCGGCGACGAAATTCGCCGTCGAAGGCCTGTCCGAGGCGCTGTCGAAGGAGGTCGCGCCGTTCGGCATCAAGGTCGTCATCGTCGAACCCGGCCCCTTCCGCACCGACTGGGCTGGCCGTTCGCTAAAGACGCCAAAGAAGCCTGTGGACGCCTACACGGAGACGGCCATCGCCCGCCGCCGGCAAATCCAGGGCGTGAGCGGCTCGCAAGCCGGCGATCCGGTCCGGGCGTCCGAAGCGATCATCACCGCGGTTGAAAAGAAAAACTCGCCGCTCCGCTTGCCGCTCGGGGGCTTCGCCTATGACGCAATGGGAGCGGAACTGGCCGCCGTCCAGAAGGAGTACAACTCGCTTGCGGAAGTGGCGCGCGGCGCCGACTATCCCAAAGCGGGCTGAGCGCGCGGCAGGTACTGGGTTGACTCGAACCGGGAATGCGCGCCCGAAGTCGAGTTCCGGGAGACGCGCATGGCGAATCCCTTCAACCTCCAGCGGTTCGTGGACGCCCAAGCCCCGGTGTACGAACAGGTACGCCGGGAGCTCAAGGTCGGGCGGAAGGAAAGCCATTGGATGTGGTTCATCTTTCCCCAGATCGCGGGCCTCGGACAGAGCCCCATGTCGATCCGGTTCGCGGTCGCCTCGCTGGACGAGGCCAAAGCCTATCTCGCCCATCCGATCCTCGGCGCGAGGCTCAGGGAATGCGCGCAGCTCACGCTCGACGGGGAGGTCGGGACCGCGCGCGAGATCTTCGGCTCGATCGACGGGATGAAATTCCGCTCGTCCATGACCCTGTTTGCTCGGGCCGCGTCGGACGAGGACCTCTTTCAGCGCTGCATCGACAAGTATTTTGCCGGCGCCTCGGATCCGGCCACGCTTGCAAAGCTTTAGGGCGGATATTCGGGGGATCGAAAGCACACGACATTATGTTGCGAAAATCAGAGGTCTGTGCTATTGATTTTTCCAGTCGCCGCCTTGCTTTGGCGGCGTGGTTGAGGACCGGTGCGGCGTTCGAGACAGAGGATAACAGCGGAAAGGATTTTTTTACTCCAATCGCCCGTAACCCATTGAAAAGTCCCGATTCGGAAAAATAAACGTTAGTAAACGCTAGCTATTTTACTAACGTTTATTAGCGTTTAATACGTTTATTGGCGTTTATTGGCGTTTATTTGATTGTTCGGCGGCTGGTCCAGGCCGAGGGATTGATCTGGCTTGTCGAGACAGCGGCGGTCCGCCACAATTGAAGAGCCTCGCGTTTTGGCTCGTCATTGATACCCGGAACCGTGCCTCACCGATGATCGCCGCGCCCCCGCACATCTTCTCCCAACGCCATCTTCTCGGCATCGAGCATCTGTCGCGCGAGGAGATTGTGGCGTTGCTCGATCTCGCCGATGAGGCGGTGACGATCTCCCGGCAAGTCGAGAAGAAGCGCGCGACCTTGCGTGGCCGCACCCAGATCAATCTCTTCTTCGAAGCGTCGACCCGCACCCAGTCGTCGTTCGAGCTTGCGGGAAAACGCCTCGGCGCGGACGTGATGAACATGGCGGTCGCGGCGTCGAGCGTTAAAAAGGGCGAGACGCTGATCGACACCGCCATGACGCTCAACGCCATGCGGCCCGACATTCTGGTGGTGAGGCACCACCATGCGGGCGCCGTGCATTTCCTGGCGCGCAAAGTCGATTGCTCGGTCGTCAACGCCGGCGACGGCGCGCATGAGCATCCAACCCAGGCGCTGCTCGACGCGCTGACCATCCGGCGCAACCTCGGCCGCATCGAGGGCCTCACCGTCGCGATCTGCGGCGACATCCTCCACTCGCGCGTGGCGCGCTCGAACATCCTCCTGCTCAGCAAACTCGGCGCTTATGTGCGGGTCGTTGGGCCATCGACCCTGCTTCCGTCGGGCGTGGAGCGCATGGGCGTCGAAGTCGCGCGGGACATGCGCTCGGGCCTCAAGGATGCGGATATCGTCATGATGTTGCGGCTGCAGCGCGAGCGCATGAGCGGCGCTTTCGTGCCGTCGGCGCGAGAATACTTCCGCTATTTCGGGCTCGATGCGGAGAAGCTCAGCTACGCCAAGCCCGGGGCGCTGGTCATGCATCCGGGCCCGATGAACCGCGGCGTCGAGATCGACACGCTGGTCGCCGACAGCGCGCAGTCGCTCATTCGTGAGCAGGTGGAGATGGGGGTCGCCGTGCGGATGGCGGTGCTCGAAGCGCTCGCGCGCAACATCCCGAACGCATGACGATGGTCAAGGACCCCCGAAGACCTGGGCGCGCAGGTCGCTGAAGACGATGAGCAGCTTGGTCAATATCGACGGCTCGGAATCACCGATGGATCCCACGGCGGCCGGAGAATTATCGCCCGATTCGACGCCGCTTGTCAGCGCCGTCGGATCCGAAGCTGAGGAGCCGCCCAGGGCAAACGAATCCACGCCGCTATCGGGATGGTCGCTCGTCGCAGGGCGAGCGAAGGCAGCGCCGTTGACCATCGCAAGAACGTCGCCTCCGATCTGCGGAGGAATCGCAATGGTTTCCGACCAACTGGCTCCGGGGGTAACGGCGTATGCAGCCGCAACCAGCGCCGCGGCGGAAAAGGCCGCCTTGCAGTTCATAAGTCCCTACCCGAATTTGGATTGCGCCGCCGGACCAGGCCAAGACAGCGTTGATTGTCGGTTGAGTCTATTGCAGTGCAAAATGGCCGTCAATCTGCAGGCTCGCAGATATCCTTGACTTATTTACACGTATCTTTCGCAGATGCGAGATGAGCAATCTCTTGGCTAGGCTTACATACGGCGCCCCCGTTGCTGCGCCATTGCGCTTCCTCTGCTAGCCAGTCGGTCCGGCGTTATTCGTGTCGTGGCGGCACACCGCCGATCACGAAACGCGAAAACGCCAAAGCCTGTCGGGCGGCTTCGTCCATCTGCGCTTCGTCCGCATTGTCGCTGAGATCGCGCCAAACCCTGATGTCGCTGCCGACCTGTCCGCCCATCCTGACGAAAGGCTCCATGACCACTGCGCCGCCATAACCAATCTCGCGCAGCGCGGTTCCGATTTCGTGCCAGGGCAGACCGCCTTTGCCCGGAACGCGGCGATTGTTCTCGCCGGTATGGAAATGACCGAGCAGGGAGCCTGCAGTGCGGATCGCCTTGCCGAAACTATCCTCCTCGATGTTCATATGGAACGTATCGAGCATGACCTTGACGTTCGGCTTGCCGACCTCGCGGACGAAGGCGACGCCCTCTTCGGCGGTGTTGAGGACATGGTTCTCGAACCGGTTGAGCACTTCGAGGCACAGATTGACGCCGAGGTTGGCCGCAAAATCGGCGAGGCTCGAGATGCCCTCAAGGCCTCTCTCTCTGTCTCCCGATTTGTCGACCGGCTTCGAATAGTCGATCGGCCAATAGGAATGGAGAGCGCCGCCGATGACATGGATATCGAGTTTGGCGAGGTTGGTCAGGGTCTCTTCAAAAAAAGCCCGCCCTGCTTTTCTGATCTCAGGGTCGGCGGAAGACAGGTTTTTGTGCTGGGATGGGCCCAGTCCGGCTGTGATCGTGACGCCATTGTCTCGAGCCGAGCGACCGACGTCGGCGATATGCGCGGGGCTGTAGCTGTTTAAATGATGAGCGGCGATTTCGATGACGTCGAAACCCAGTTTCGCGACTTTCTCGACATATTTCAGGCAGTCTGCGCTCCACTCCTGCTCCCAATACGAGTAATAAATGCCGAATTTCAATTGCGTCTCCATGTCTGAAGGGGCGTCGTCCGGACTCGGGGTTACGAAGCCGGCTCCGAATGCGCGCCGACGATGTGGGCGACGACAGCGTTCATGCTGGTGTCGCGAGTCGCGTCGTCGGCGATGACCTGACCCTGGCGTAAGACGACGATGCGATCGGAAACCGAAAACACGTCGGTTAATCGGTGGCTGATCAAAATAACGGAAATGCCGTCCTTCTTGAGAGCACGGATGAGGTCCAGCACATGCTCGACTTCCCGGACGGCGAGCGCGGCCGTCGGCTCGTCCATGATCACGAGCTTCGGGTTGAAGGTGAGCGCGCGGGCGATCGCGACCGACTGTTGTTGGCCGCCGGAGAGCTGACCGGTCATCTGGGATACCGCGGGAATGCGGGCGCCAAGCCGCGCGACCATCGCCTCCGCCTCGTCGTGCATGCGTTTGGTGTCGATGAACCTCATGCCGAGAACGGAGCGCGTCAGCTCACGGCCGAGAAAAATGTTAGAGGCGACGTCGCGCATGCGGGCGAGCGCGAGGTCCTGATAGATCATCTCAATACCGGCCTCGCGAATTCGGCCCGGCTCCTTGCCGACAATGGAGACGCCGTCGAAGCGGATCTCGCCGGCGTCGGGACGATTGACCCCAGTGATCGTCTTCATCAGCGTCGATTTGCCTGCGCCGTTGTCGCCAACGAGCGCCACCGCGCTGCCTGCCTCGACGGCGAAAGTGACGCCGCGCAAAGCTTCGATCGCGCCAAAGGATTTGCGGACATCCTTAAGTTCAAGAAGGCTCATCGACGCCAGCCTTCCTTGCTGTTGATGCGGTCGAGCCAGACCGCGAGAATCAGCACCGCGCCGATAGCGATTTGCTGATAGAAAGGCCGCACAGCCATCAGATTCAGGCCGTTCTGCAGGACCCCCATGATCAGCGCGCCGATCAGCGTGCCGAGAACGCTGCCGCGGCCGCCGAACAGGTTTGTGCCGCCGAGAATTGTCGCTGTGATTGCGGTCAGCTCGTAGCTGAGGCCCGCGGTTGGCTCGCCCGAATTGATACGAGCGGCGAACAGCAGACCCGCAAGGCCCGAGAGCAGGCCCGACAATGTGTAGATCAGCACTTTCAACCGCTTGACGTTCACGCCCATCGCGCGCGCCGCGACTTCGTTGTCGCCGATGACCTGCGCGTAGACGCCGAAGCGCGTATGGGCGAGCAGCACGTGCGCTACGAGCGCAGCCAGCAGAAGGACTACGACCGGGGTAGGCACGCCGAACGGACGTCCCTGTCCAAGCCAAACAATCTCTGGGGGCAGGCCATATATTGAAATCCCGTTGCTCAGCACCAGCGCGAAACCGCGCGCGATTCCCAGCATTCCGAGCGTCACGATGAACGGCGGGATCGCCGCCTTGGTGACCAGGAATCCGTTAAGCGCGCCGGTGAGCGACCCCGTTGCAAGACAACCCAGAACGCCGATCCACCAGGGGAGCTCAAAGTTGGAAGTCAGTATCGCGCCGACAACGCCCGAGAGCGCAAGAATCGATCCGACCGAAAGATCGATGCCCGCCGACGAAATGACAAATGTCATGCCGATCGCCAACGTGCCGAACACCGATGTCGAGAGCAGGATGTTGAGGATGTTGGAGACGGACAGGAACGCGTTCGACAGCATCGCCATCACGACGCAGAGAACCGCGAGCACGATGAGCGATTCGAGCCGCACTGCGGCTCCGCTGGTGAAGCGCGCGCTCCACGAGGTGGGCGCGGCGCCCGTTGACGCCGAAGTCATCAGGCCATCCTCAAATCAAGCAGGCACGCCTGATCGGGCGCACCAACAGAACTGCTTTGATTCACTTGACGTATTGCAGCATTGGATCCTTGTTCGCCTCGATGACCTCCTTAGTCAGAACCAGTGTCGGCACATTGATCGTCTCTTGAATTTTGTCGCCGGCAAGTAGCTTTTTCACGTTCTCGACTGCCTGCTTGCCGACTAGATACGGCAATTGCGCTACCGAGGCGTTGAGCCGGCCTGCCTTGATCGATTTGACGGCATTGGAGTTGCCGTCGACGCCAATAACGATGAGCTTGTCCTTGCCCGCAGCGCGCGCCGCCTCGACCGAACCCAGCGCCATGTCGTCATTTGCGCAAAAGATGGCCACCAAATTGGGGGTTCGCTGCAGGGTGTCATTGGTGATGTTGGCGGCCTTCAGGCTATCCCAGTCGCCGGGCAGCGAAGCGACGATGTGGAGGCCCGGCGCTTGCTTCTTGAGCTCTTCGGCGAAGCCGTGCGCGCGCTTCTCTCCGGTGATGTTGCCGGAAAGGCCTTCGATCACCAGCACCGGCCCCTTGGCGTCCTTGCCGAGCACGCTGACCAGGTAATCGGCGCCTTTTGCGCCCGCGGCCTCGTTGTCCGAGCCGATATGGAAGGCGATGTCGACGCCAGCCTTTTTGGTGATGGCGGGATCAAGATTGTTGTCCAGGTCGACGACCGGGATCTTCATCTCGTTCGCCTGCTTGAGGCAGGGCAAGAGGATGGTCGAATTGATCGCCGCGGTGATCATGGCCGCGGTCATCTTCTGGAGCATGGTGTTGCAGGCATTGAGCTGCGGCTCGGCGGCCTGGTCCGAACTCGACCGCGTCCAGGAAGATCTCGACGCCAGCGCTCTTCCCGCCCTCGTCCACGCCCTTCTCCATCGCGCCCCAGAACGGATTGGAGAGCGTCTTCATCAGGACCCCGTAGACCGGCTTATCGGCAGCGAAGGCGGCCGACATTGCTAGGCCCAGCGCAAGCGCCGCTATTGAGGCGCCTAAAATCGAACCTTTGAACATGTCTCCTCCCTGATGTTTTGGTGGTTCATCGAACCTCCGCAACGGCCTTGAGCCGCGGGCGCGCAGGGCCGGTCAATTCCCGCACCTTGAGGGTGCACGGAAGTTCGATCCGTTCGACATCGCTCTCCACCTCGCCCTTGAGGCGTCGCATCAGGAGGCGCCAGGCCGTGGAAGCGAAGTCGTCGACCGGTTGAGCGACGGTGGTCAGATAGGGGCTGAGCGCCGACATCCAGTCGAAATCGTCGAAGCCGACAATGGATACGTCGCCGGGGATTTCGAGGCCGATATTACGCGCGGCCTTGATCGAGGCCAAGGCGCAAACGTTGGTGAGGGCGAAAATCGCGCTCGGCCGATCAGCGCGGTCGAGTTCGAGTTCGATCGCGCCGCACTGGCTTTCGAGATCATGACCGGCGTAGATGACGCGATCGCGACCATCGAGCCCTGACTCGCTGAGAGCGCGCCGACAACCGGTGATGCGCTGCTCGATATTGTAGAGACGCTTCGAATGGGTGAGAACGGCGATGTCGCGGTGTCCGAGGTCGATGAGGTGGCGCGTCGCGGCATACCCGCCAGCGTCGCAATCGGCGCGCACCGTGTCGAATCCCGCCGCGTCCGCCCCCCGGTCGATCAGCACCGTTGGTGGCACGCGCGAACCGTCTCTACCCCCCTTGAGCGCAGGCATCGTATCATCGGCCGCCGGAACGACAATCAGCCCGTCGATGCGACGAGCGACGAGCGCCTCGATACGGCGGCGCTCGTTCGCGGCGTCCTCGCTCGTCGAGACAATGAGAAGATCGTAGCCGTCGCGTTCGGCAAGCGCTTCGACCCCGTTCACGAGGCTCGCGAAGAAGACGTTGGTGATGTCGGGAACGACCATGCCGATGAGGCGAGTAGACCGGCCGCGAAGGGCGCTGGCCGCACGGTCAAGTCTATAATCGAGCGCCGCGATCGCTTCGAGGACCTTGTGTCGGCTGGCCTGCCCGACCGGACGAACGCCATTGACGACGTTGGAAGCGGTCGCGACCGAAACCCCCGCGCGGAGCGCGACGTCGCGAATCGTGGGCGCTCTCCCCATCGACCGTTCGCCTCCCGTCGTCGCCGACAATCGAGCCAGCTCACTGCCGGCTTCTCTATAACGTTTTAGGCTACGTCTTGGCTCCACTCAATGTCAAGCAGGCCCTCCCTCAACTGCGCTCGATAGGCTTCGACTGTGAGAGCGCCACCGTCTCGCGCTGGGCGCGCCATGAGGAGAGTGGCGGCAGACCGCGCAGGATGAGGTCGGCGTCGGCGACGGTTTGCCGCCCGATCTCGTATAGCGCGTCGGTCATCGCGCCGGCTCGGCGCTCGGCGCGGGCTCCTGCGAAGTCTGGCGGGCGCTGGATCGACGCGCCGCCTGAGTATGGTCCGAGGAAAACCCTCTACAATCGCTATGTGCGTTGGGCGGCCAACGGCGTGCGGGTCGGTCTCTTTCAAGCGCTCGCGCAAGCCGGCGATCCGCCCGACCAAATTCCCCTCGACTCTTCAGCCGTGAAGCTCACCGCTCGACGGCAGGTGGGAAAAGGGGGATAAAAATCAAGCCATCGGCCGCTCGGCCGGCGGGCGCTCTGTTGCTCGAACAGCGTCCAGATTGCGACATCTTGCACGCCGCGAACCTGGCAGACCACTCGTGGGAGCTGGGAACGAGGCCCCGGCAAATCGATCTCGTTAGGGCGCTGGCCCCGCCGCGCGATTCCATCTAGTGTCGCGACCTCGCCTGAACGGCGCTTTGCGAAGGGACCGGAACCCATGTCGGACATGACCCTCTGGGGCTTTGACGGCTCCACTTACGTCCGCACCGTCAAAATGGTGCTTGCCGAAAAGGGCGTGACCGACTTCAAGCAAGTGCCGTTGAATGTGCTGGCGGGCGATCCGAAAACGCCCGAGCATCGGGAGCGTCATCCCTTCGGCAAGGTCCCGGTCCTCGACCATGACGGCATGCGTATTCTGGAAACGACCGCGATTGCGCGCTACCTCAACGATGTGCTGCCCGGCAAGTCATTGATCCCGTCGACGCCCAAGGATCGCGCGCGGATGGATATGATCATCGGCCTCGTCGAACTCTTACGGCTACGGCGCCCTCACAGGCGGCGTAGCGGCCTATCATCTGTTTCCGGACTTCGTCGGCGGCAAGAACGAGGCGATGCGCAAGGACGGGCTCGAGAACGGCCGCAAGGTGATCGAACTCGCCATGAAGGCGAAGGGCTCTTCCCCCTTCATCGCAGGCGACTTGAGCCTTGCCGACCTCTATCTCGCGCCGATTGCTTTTTACGTCTCGCTCACGCCCGACAAGGACGCGGTTTTCAACGTGCCCGGCTTTGCCGATTGGTGGACGAAGATCCAAGCCTTGCCGAGTTTCAAGGACACCCAGCCCAATCTTGGCTGACGAGACGGTCGGGCCGGATCGCTTGCGCTGCATCACCGTGTCGACCGGATCGGTGGATCGCGCACGCGCTGGCCTTTGGCGTTGAACACTACCCGCTAGTGGTCACGGTCGCGAATCGAGGACGTCGGCTGAGTGTCGACCGTAGGATTCGACTCCGGCCGGCAGGATCGGCGGCTCGGGCTTGCTCTCGCCCATCGGCGCCGGCGGCAAGGCGCCATCGGGCCCCTCCCCTGGTTCAGTAGCGGCGTCCGTAGCGCCCGGCGCGGCGCCCAGCGCGCTCAGATGCGCGATGTCGAGCGGCTCCTCGATTTCGGGCGCTGGCGGCAGGCCGTCGCGGGGCTGAGGCGCAGGCAATAGGTCGGGCGCTGGCGTCGGCTTGCAGATGCGCCGGGGCCCGGTGTCGGTCGAGCCGTGATTGGCGAGGTCGAGATGGATGTGGTTGTAGTGAAACACGTCCGCGCCCGGGCCCAGGACGGTGGTGAAATACTGGCAGGCGCCCGCGTGGACCTCATGCAGGAAGGCGGCTTCCTGGCTCCCGGCGCTCTTCCAGTCATGAACGAAATCGACCCCCCGTCCGTCGGCTAGCGTGAATCCGGCAACGTCGACCGCGTTGCCGAACGCATGTTCGGAGAGGCGAGCGCCGGGCACATTGTCGATTCCCCGGCAGCTATAGGCGCCGAACACTTTGATGCTCGCAACCCTCTGCCCGAAGCGGGTTTGAGCGTCAGGCTCGACAATGGCGTCGAGCCAGGCCTCGAGCGCTGGGATCATCGGGCAGTCGATGGTGAGGGTCTTGTCGACCGCAACCGTTCCGTTGGCC
Source organism: uncultured Alphaproteobacteria bacterium (assembly GCA_963717215.1). GTDB lineage: Bacteria > Pseudomonadota > Alphaproteobacteria > Rhizobiales > Beijerinckiaceae > Roseiarcus. The sequence continues at coordinate 218,274 of CAVQVS010000009.1, read as the reverse complement.
AGAGCCGAGACCTTCAAGGGACGCGTCATGCCGCAGATACCGGGCCCGTCGATTTCCGCCGCCTGGACGATACTGGCGGAAAGGGAGACCTGCTTGCGGGCAAAGCAGGCGCTTTCGGCCTGAGCGCGCCAGACCGGCCGCTCGGGATGACCGAGGAACCCGCAGCTCGCAAGACACAGGGCAGCAGTGAACGCGAGCAACACAGGCGAAACGCGACGCGCCATCACGCGACGTTGCGCCGATTGGCTTAAGAATCGCTGAACCATGCCGCGTTAAGATTCGCTCAACCATGGTTGATCCTGTGCGCCATCTCGTCGCCGCACTTTGCCAGCAAGGAGGCTTCCCATGGGTGGCCGACAGCGGAATTGTGGACTCGCGGCGGTGGGACTCGCGTTCGGGCTCTCGACGACGGCGCCGGCGAGCGCGCACCCGCATGTTTGGATCACGGTCAAAAGCCAAATCGCGTTCACGCCTGACGGGAAGGTTTCCGCGGTGATTCATGACTGGGTTTTCGACGAGATGTATTCGTCCTTTGCCACGCAGGGGCTCGCGCCGGCTGGCCAGCTTGTGAAGAAAGAACAATTCGCCCCGCTGGCCAAGGAGAACGCCGGGAGCTTAGCCGAAATCGGCTATTTCACCACGTTGAAGATCGGCGGCGTAGCCGCGGATTTCGGCACGGTGACCGACTATTGGATGCAGGAGCGGCCCGACCATCTGGTCGAGTTCCATGTTACCCTGCCGCTGAAGACGCCAACGCCGATCACCAAATTTCTCACGCTTCGGGTGTCCGATCCCGAATTTTTCATTGATTTTGAATTCGACGACAAGGAGCCGGTGACGCTGGTATCCGCGCCCTCGGGATGCTCGGCCACCGTTGCAAAGCCAAAGCCACTCGAGGCAAACGACAAGCAGAAACTGAGCGAATCGTTCTTCACCAACCTGGCGCCGGGAACCAATTTCGGTTTCAAAATGGCAAGCGCCGCCATCGTCGCGTGCCCATGACAAAGCGCTCTCTGGTGCCGATCGGCCTTGGATGGGTCGCGTGGAGCGCGTCGGTCGTGGCCGTGGCCGCGCAGCTTTCGCAGCGACCATTTGCTGTTGCGGGCGGCGAAGGCGGGGGCGGCGGGGAAGGGGGGCTCACGGGCTGGCTCATGGCCCAGCAATCTTCGCTCACCCATCTCATCGCAGGCAAAGTGCACGCGCTGCACGGGCAGCCAAGCGCGACCTGGGGCCTGGTGGGCCTTGGCCTCGCCTATGGCGTGGTTCACGCGGTGGGTCCTGGACACGGCAAGGCGGTCCTTGCCTCTTACATGCTGGCCAACGAAACGTCGCTGAAACGCGGCGCGGCGATGGCGCTGATGGCGGCGCTGCTTCAGGCGCTGATCGCGATTGTGCTCGTCGGCGCGGCCGGATTTGTCTTTCAGGCGACCGCTTCGCAAATGACGCATGCCGCAGATTGGATTGAGCTGGCGAGTTATTGCAGCATCGCCGCCATTGGCGCTTGGCTGGTCTGGCGAAAAGGCGCAGCGCTCGTTGCGGCGCTGAGTGCGCACACCGAGCGCCGCCGCGCAGTGGCTTCCGCTCCGGCCTATGCTGGCGTCGCATGGGAGCGGCCGGTCTTCAGCCTTTCGGCAGCCGCCTATCGCGCCGGGACGCCCGACGCGCCGGACGAACTGGCGGACGATTGTGGACACATGCACATGCCCGATCCGGCTGAACTCAACGGCGCCTTTTCGTGGCGGGCCGCGGCTGGAACGGTGATCGCCGCAGGCGCCCGTCCGTGCTCGGGCGCGATCCTGGTGCTGGTGTTCGCCATGGCGCAAGGGCTGTTCGCCGCCGGGGTCGCCGCCGCTTTCGCCATGGCGATCGGCACGGCGGTGGCGACCGGCGCGCTCGCCTGGATCGCAGTATTCGCCAAGTCGGCCGCCATGCGTCTTGCAAGCGGAGAAAATTCGCGACTTGCGCTTGTTGCGAGGGGGTTCGAATTCGCCGCGGCACTAGCGGTGCTGACCTTTGGCGTCGCGCTCCTGCTCGGCGCGCGGGGCGCGGCCTGAGAAGGCGGCGAGAGCGACGGCGAATGCTAACAAAAAAGCCGCCCCGAGGGGCGGCTTCTCCGTTTCGTGGGATTGCTGCTCAGGTGGCGATCGCGACCGTATTCCGTGCCTTGCGATGGCCAGCGAAGCCAAGGCCAGCGAAGCCAAGGACCATCATCGCCCAAGTCGAAGGCTCGGGAACGTTTAAGGTCAGGCCGCCGCCGCTGGTGTAGTCCTTTCCCATCGTGGGATCGAAGACGACAGCGCCGTAGATGGGGCCGCTGTCTCCGCCATTGCTGTACATATCGACGACATCGCCGTTCGAAAGGGAAAACATCACGCCGTAATTGTCGAAATACCCGCCGGCAGCCGTAGGCTCGGTGGGGGTCGGAAGGCAGGTCAGAGGGGCCCCCGAGCCCGGATAGAAAAGGTTGTCGTAAGAGACAACGTTTGGTGCCGGATACCAACTAAAGCTGTAAGGGATCGTGTAGTCCGGAGCGAAGTGCAACTGGGGGTTGACGGCGACTAGGCCGGTAATGGTCGCATCCACGATCCCAAGCGCGGCGTCGGAAAAGGTGCCGGTGACATCGGTCACCGCAAGCGCGTTCGCCGGGTCGACCGCACCCTGGAAGTTCGGAGGCGGACCGGTCGAGGGACCGAGCAAGTTGGCTGGGGTTCCAAAAATACCCGCGGTGTCAGCATAGGGGTCCGGACCGATAGTGAGGGTCCCGGTGACGCTCACGTTCCCGTCCCCGCCCAGCGAAAAATAAAGCGAAGACGCGTGAGCGCCTCCAGCGAACGTGAGTCCGACGACAAGCGGCACAGCCGCCAAAATCCTGCGTGTCATGATGAAGTATTCGCTCCCGTTCAGCTCAAGCGCGCGAGGAACATCCCCGAGCGTCTTCCGGCGTGTCATCTCGCTAAGGAAATCGCCCGGTAACCTCCCCCCGAGCGGGCATTTCGCCGAGCCATCCCACCTTGTAGCGCGGGCCACCGTGATCGAAAGGTCTTCAACTGTCAACTTTCGTTTATTGGTCGGCCATTAGGTCACGCCCGAGCGGAAGCCCATGGAAATATCCCCCCTACGCTGCGGAAGCCGACTTGGCCGCAAGCGGGTCATCCTCCGCCACCTCCGGCTCTCTCACGGGGTTGTCGAGATAGGCCGCAATTCGGGTCGCGAACGCGTTCGGCGTTTCGGCGAACAGCCGCTCGAACTCCACATTGGCGCGCCGCCTGAGCTTACTCTGCTTCGCCGCCATGCGTGAGCCGAGGTCTTCCAGCGCCTGCGGCGGCAACTCGCCGTATTCCGCCGCGAACGTTCCAAGCACATGGAGATCGTTGAAGTCGCCGAGAGCCTCGCGAAGATCGTTCAGCGCTTCAGCCTGGGCGTTCAGGGCCTCCGGCCACGCGCGGGACAGCAGCGAGAGCTGGTAGCGCAGATCGACGACGCGGGCGCGAAAGGCGTGCAGCGCGACCGGGTCGTCGCCGTCGAAGGCAAGGCGTCCGCGCTTGCGCGCCTGCCGGTACGTGCGCGCGACCGCGGCGACGATGTCCTCCGTCCCGACAGCGCTCAAATCCCAACCCTCAACGCGCCGGACGATCGCGTTGAGCCGCGGCCTTGGCGCTGTGGCGGACAGGCCACGGCGCGCGCGCTGGGCCGCCTCCCGTTCGCGTGCGATCGCCGCCATCAGGGGTTCAGAGACCTCCGGCGGAGGTTCGAGGCGCTTCACACGCAGCGCCATCACATCAAGATCCCGCGTCCGGCCGATCTGGCGGCGGGTCGCTGCGAGCGTTGTGATCGTCACCCGGGCCGGCTCGCCGACGCAATGGAGAAAGAGCCGCGCGATGGCGCGCGCTTCTTTCAGGGTCTTGCGCACGTCGTGGACACGCTTCGGCTCCTCTTCGCCGGGATTGGGAAACTGCGCCGCTGCGGCGCCGACCGTCCGGACGAGAGCGGCGCGGCAATGTTGCGGCCAGGCGTCGGCACGCATCACGTTAAACAGCCTTCAAATCGAGAGCCTTCGCCCGCTCGCGCAAGGCGAACTTCTGCACCTTGCCGGTCGACGTCTTGGGGATCTCAGCGAAGACGATCGTGCGCGGGCATTTGTAGCGCGCGAGACGCGCCCGGCACCATTCGATAAGCTCGTCGGCGGTCGCGCTATGGCCAGGCTTCATCTCAACAAAGGCGCAAGGCGTCTCGCCCCATTTGTCATCCGGCCGCGCCACCACGGCCGCGAGTTGCACGCCCGGATGCGCGAACAGGGCGTCTTCCACTTCGATCGAGGAAATGTTTTCGCCGCCGGAAATGATAATGTCCTTCGAGCGGTCCCTGAGCTGAACGTAGCCGTCCTTGTGCTTGACGCCAAGGTCGCCGGAATGGAACCAGCCGCCGGCCAGCGCCTTCTCCGTGCCCGCCTTGTTTTTGAGGTAGCCCTTCATCACCACATTGCCGCGGAACATCACTTCGCCCATCGTTTCGCCGTCGGCGGGCACAGGTCGCATCGTCTCGGGGTCCATGACGTCGAGCGCCTCGAGCGCGTGATAGCGAACGCCCTGGCGCGACTTGAGATGGGCCTGCGCCTCGGCGTCGAGCGCGTTCCACTCTTCCTTCCAGTCGTTGATAACGGCCGGCCCGTAGACTTCGGTCAGGCCGTAGAGGTGCGTCACTTCGAAGCCGGCTTCGCCCATCGCCTGGAGCACCGCGGCCGGCGGCGGCGCCGCGGCGGTGCAGAAACGTACGACGTTCGGCAACGGCCGCTTCTCGTCTTCAGTCGCATTGAGCAGGATCGACATCACGATCGGCGCCCCGCACATGTGTGTCACCTTGTGCTCAGCGATGAGGTCGAAGATCGGCTTGGCCCGCACCTGCCGCAGGCAGACATGCAGCCCCGCTTTGACGCTGACCGACCAGGGGAAGCACCAGCCGTTGCAATGGAACATCGGCAGCGTCCAGAGATAGACAGGATGGCGGCCGATGTCGGCGGTGAGGATATTGCCGGCGGAAAGCAGGTTGGCGCCGCGGTGGTGATAAACGACGCCCTTGGGATCACCGGTCGTGCCCGAGGTGTAGTTGAGCGCAATCGCGTCCCATTCGTCGCCGGGCGCCGTGCGTTCGTAAGCCTCGTCGCCCTCCGCGATCAGCGCCTCATAGTCGAGGTCTCCCAGCCGTTCGCCCGGGCCGTCATATTCCGCATCGTCGTAGTCGATGACCAGCGGCCGCACCTTGGCTTGCTTGAGCGCGGCGGCGATGACCGCAGAGAATTCTCGGTCGACGATGAGCGCCTTGGCCTCACCGTGATCGAGCATGAACGCGATCGAGGCCGCGTCGAGGCGCGTGTTGAGCGCGTTGAGCACTGCGCCGCACATCGGGACGGCGTAGTGACATTCGAGCATCGCGGGCGTGTTGGCGAGCATGACCGCGACAGTGTCGCCGCGCGCGAAGCCCCGCTTGGCGAGTGCGGAGGCGAGCGTCTTCGTTCTTGCGTGGAACTCGCGGTAATTGCGGCGCAGGGGCCCGTGCGCGATGGCCAGCCGATCTGGAAACACCGCGGCCGAGCGCTCAAGGAAGGTGAGCGGCGTCAGCGGCTGGAAATTGGCCGGATTGCGATCGAGGTCGCGGTCATAGGGCGAAACAGACATCCAGCGGAGCTCCCAGCGCTTCGAACGCGATCATAGCGCGCTTCCGCAAACTTTGGGCCAGACAATCCGCAATCCTCACGATCGAAAGGCGAAGAACCGAAAGCCGAGGAAAGTCAGAACCATCGCCGCTCCGCTCCCGGCGGCGACAAACAGCGGCAGGATCGCCGGCGTGACGGCGAATCCGGCGCGGGGCGCGAGCAAAACGCAGGCCGAATAGACGGCATAATTGACCGCGAGCCCCGCAGAAGCGACGCCGCAATAGCGAAGAAAAGCGCGGACAAGCGGCGCCCGCGAGTCGCGGAACGTGATCGAGCGGTTCAGGGTGAAATTGACGATCGTGGCGACGAGGAATCCCGGCGGCCTCGCGAGTTCTGGAGAGAGGCGCAGATATTTGGCGCAGAGATAAGTGATTGCCGCGTCAACGACATAGCCGAACAGACCGATCGCGGCGAAGGCGGGAATCTGTGCAGCGATGCGCCCGTGGGCGGGGCCAGCCGGCTTGAGGGCGCTCATTGGCGGTTCGCTCGAACCGAAGTGGGGCGCGGACGGGGACGTCGGCCCAGAACCTTCTCCTTCAAGCCAGCGCTCGGACAGCGTCATAGGTCAGTTTCACTCCGATGAGAAACGTCAGCGCGAGAATGGCCGTATAGAAGCGGTCGGCGGACACCCGCCGGACCAACCAGACACCGGCAAAGGTCGATAGGACCGCCACCGGCAGGAGCCCGGCGGACACACTGAGGTTGTCGGAGCTCAGCTGACCGAGGAGAAAATAGCCCGGAAGTTTTAACAGGTTGACCGCGGCAAAGAAAATGGTCGCGGTGCCGGCGAATATTCGCGGCTCCAGATATTGCGGCATGACGTAGACCTGAAATGGCGGGGCCCCGGCATGGCTGACAAAGCTCGTGAAGCCCGACAGCGAGCCCCAAAGGACTCCGCTGGGGACGCCCGGCTTCTCGACCGGAGAGCGTCCCAGCCGGTCCCGGATCAGCATGTAGACGACGAAAGCAATTGAGATCACGCCGATCGCAAGACGCACCACGTCCTCGCTGACGCGCGCCGCGAGCAGCCATCCCAGCGTTACGCCGATCACCGCAGAAGGGGTCAGGATAATGAGGTTCCGCAGCGAATAGTCGCGCCGAAACGCCCACACGCTGACCCAGTCCTGTACGATCAGAATGGGCAGCACGATCGCCGCCGCCCTGACTGGCGAGGCGACCAGCGACATCATTGGCATCGCAAGCGAGCTCAGGCCCGACAACCCGCCTTTTGACAGGCCGAGAAGGATCACCGCCGGGACCGCCACAAGATAAAACGTTTGGCCCGACATTCAGTCTTTTCCTGCAAGCGCCAACCGATCGGGTTGTCAGACCGGCCGCCACAAAACGGCTGACGTTGCGTTCCGACGCGCCGGGCGCGACAATTCAGGCGTGACGACGAGACGCCGGAGTTAGGTGGCTGAGGGAACGTAACGATGACCAGCGGCTATCGGCAGACCTATGATCGCTGGCGCGGCGATCCGCAAGGCTTCTGGGCGGAGGCGGCGCGCGAGATCGCGTGGATAAAGCCGCCGGAGCGCATTTTCGACGCCCAAGCGGGCGTCTACGGCCGCTGGTTTCCCGACGCGCGCTGCAACGCCTGCTTCAACGCGCTTGATCGGCAAGTAGAGGCCGGTCGCAGCGACCAGGTCGCGCTCTATCACGATAGCCCTGTCACCGGGACCAAGCGCGCAATCACCTATCGGGAACTGCTCGACGAAACGGCGACGCTCGGCGCTGTCCTCAATGAGCTCGGCGTCGTGGCGGGCGACCGGGTTCTGATCTACATGCCGATGATTCCCGAGGCGATCGTGGCCATGCTCGCCTGCGCACGGATCGGCGCCGTGCATTCGGTGGTGTTCGGCGGCTTCGCCGCCAAGGAGCTCGCGACCCGGATCGACGACGCTGAGCCGACGATCATCCTGACCGCAAGCTGCGGAATCGAGCCGGGCCGGATCGTCGAGTACAAGCCGCTCCTTGATTTTGCGATCTCGCTCGCCAGGCACAAACCGTCGACCTGCGTCGTCTACCAGCGACCGCAGATCGAAGCCCGGATGATCGAGGGTCAAGACCAGGACTGGACCGCGCTTGTCGACGCCGCCAGGAAGGCGGGCAAGCGGGCGCCCTGCGCCGACCTCGCCGCGACCGATCCGCTCTACATTCTCTACACCTCTGGCACGACCGGAACCCCGAAAGGGGTGGTGCGGGACATCGGCGGCTATATGGTCGCGCTCAAATGGTCGATGACGGCGATCTACGACATGAAGCCGGGTGAGACCTTTTGGACCGGCTCCGACATCGGCTGGGTCGTCGGCCATTCCTACATCGTCTACGGACCGCTACTGCAGGGCTGCGCCAGTGTCCTCTACGAGGGCAAGCCGGTCGGGACGCCGGACGCCGGAGCCTATTGGCGAGTGATCGAGGACTACAAGGTCGCCGCGTTTTTCACCGCGCCGACGGGGTTGCGCGCTGTCCGTAAGGAAGACCCGCACGCCAAGCTCATCAAAGACTATGACATCACGTCGTTGCGGACGTTGTTTCTTGCTGGCGAGCGAGCCGACCCGGATACAGTCGCCTGGGCCCAGAAGGTTTTAGGCGTCCCCGTAGTCGATCACTGGTGGCAGACCGAGACCGGGTGGCCGATCGCGGCCAATCCCGTCGGCTTGGGGATGCTCCCGGTCAAGCTCGGCTCTCCGAGCGTGCCGATGCCGGGCTACGAGGTCCACGCCGTCGATGACGCGGCGAAGCCCGTGCCAGGCGGGACGATGGGTTCGCTCGTCATCAAACTGCCGCTGCCACCTGGCTGTTTGCCGACGCTCTACCGCCAGGACGTCCGCATGCGCGAGAGCTATCTCAACGAGTTCCCCGGTTATTACAAAACGTCCGACGCCGGTCTCATCGATGGAGACGGGTATCTGACAATCCTCGGGCGCACCGACGACATCATCAACGTCGCCGGCCATCGTTTGTCGACCGGCGGCATGGAGGAAGTGGTCGCCTCGCACCCGGACGTGGCGGAATGCGCCGTACTCGGCGTCAAGGACGAGGTCAAAGGCGAAGCCCCTTGCGGCTTTGTGGTCCTGAAAGCGGGGGTCAATCGGGCGTCGCATGAGATCGAGGCCGAAATCGTCAGGCTGGTGCGCGACAAAATCGGGCCGGTCGCGGCTTTCAAGATGGCCTTTATCGTAGCCCGCCTGCCGAAAACCCGCTCGGGCAAGATCCTGCGCGGCACGATGAAGAAGATCGCCGACCGCGATCCGTGGGTTACGCCTGCGACGATCGAGGATCCGAAGGCGCTGGACGAGATCAGCCAGACGCTGGAGGCGCGGGCGCTTGATGAAGGCGCGGGTTGGTCTCCCCGGCCGCAACGCCCCGCCTAGCGAGAAGCCCTCAGGCGGTTTATATGTCGCGAGATCGTCACGATTGCGCCACCTCAAGGGCCGGTTGGGCGGGGCCCTGCCAATTCGATTGGACCGCGATGACGTCTTCCACTTCTTCCACGTCGTATGTCGTGAATTTCACCCTGGCCAACGGCCTCGACGTCGTGGTCATTCCCGATCACCGGGCTCCCGTCGTCACTCACATGGTCTGGTACCGCAACGGCGCGGCCGACGACCCGCCAGGCAAATCCGGCATCGCCCACTTCCTCGAGCACCTGATGTTCAAGGGCACCAAGCGCCACCCCAAGGGCGAGTTCTCGGAATTCATTTCCGAGGTCGGGGGTACGGAGAACGCCTTCACCGGCAACGATTTCACCGCCTATTTTCAGCAGATCGCCAAGCAGCACCTCAAGGCCTGCATGGCGTTCGAAGCCGACCGCATGACCGGCTTGACCCTGACCGACGACATTGTCGCGCCCGAGCGCGACGTAGTGCTGGAGGAGCGGCGCATGCATTGCGACTCCGACCCTGGCGCGCAACTCGGCGAGGCGGTGCAAGCGGCCCTCTTTACCCATCACCCTTACGGGATCCCCGTTATCGGTTGGGGGCACGAGATCGAGGGCCTGAAGCGCGAGGACGCGCTTGCCTATTACAAGCGCTTCTACACGCCCGAGAATGCGATCCTCATCGTGGCGGGCGATGTCGAACCGGACGAAGCGCGCGCGCTGGCCGAGGAGACCTATGGAAAAATCAAGCCGCGGGGGGCGAAACCCGAGCGCGTGCGTCCGATGGAGCCGCCGACGGTCGCCAATCGGCTGGTCAAGGTCGCCGACGACAAGGTCGAGCAGCCGGGGTGGCAGCGCCATTATCTCGCGCCGTCGGCCCGCACCGCGCCCGAGGGCGAAGCCGAAGCGCTTGAACTGCTCGCCCATCTATTCGGGGGCGGTCAGACGAGCTTTCTCTATCGAACGTTGGTGATGGAGGACCGGATCGCCGTCTCCGCCTGGGCCTATTATCATGGCGCGGCGGTTGACCAGAGCCGGTTCATCGTCAACATGACTCCCGCGCCAGGCGTATCGCTCGAAATGCTCGACAAGGCGTTCGACCAGGCGCTGGCGAAGTTCGTGCACGACGGGATCGACGCCGGTGACCTTGAGCGCGCCAAGACCCGCATGGTCGCGGACGCCATTTACGCCCGCGACAGCCAATCGGACCTCGCGCGCTGGTACGGGTCTTCGCTCGCGATCGGGCAGACCTTGCGCGATGTCGAGGAATGGCCGACGAGGATCGAGCGGGTCACCGCCGAGGATGTGATCGGAGCGGCGCGTCGCTGGCTTGACCACAAGCCTGCGGTGACTGGATATCTCATGCCTCTCATCGAGGAGGCGGCTTAAGCGCCCTCGCCTTCCGCTCCGTCGGAGCCAAACAAAGCCATAGAAACGATCACGGAAACGCTCATGCAAAAGCACCTCGCCGTTTCATCCTCTCATTCCGCCGTCAATGTCGACGTCGTGGTGAGCCCGCGCGGTTTGAAATTCTGGCTCGTCCCCTCCCACGCGGTCCCGGTCGTTTCGCTCGAATTCGCCATGCGGGGCGGCTCGGCGCAGGACCCGGCGGAAAAGGCGGGCCTGGGCGCGCTGATGTCGGGGCTTCTCGACGAGGGCGCGGATGAGCTCGAACTCGCAAGCGTTTCACCGCGCCTTGGACGAGATCGCGGTCGAGATGTCGTTTCACTGCGACCGCGATCATTGGAGCGGGCGCATGCGCACGCTCACCAAGAATCTCGATCGGGCCGCTGAGCTGCTGCGGCTTGCGGTCAACGCCCCGCGGTTCGACCAGGAGCCGTTCGACCGTGTGCGCGAGCACATGAATGCGCGCCTGCGCCACGACGCCAACGATCCGGCGACACTCGCCAGCCGCAACTGGCGGGCAAAGTCATTTCCTGATCACCCCTACGGCCAGCCGGCCGAGGGGACGCTCGAAACGCTTGCACGCATTGAACGGGCCGATCTCGTCAAGGCCGCCGGACGCGGGATCGCGCGCGATCAATTGTTGATCGCGGTCGTCGGCGCGATCGAAGAAAAGGAGGCGGCAGCTCTCGTCGATAAAGCGTTTGCCGATCTGCCGGCCAAGGGCGATCTCAAGCCCGTTTCGGCGACGGCTTTCGCGGGCCTCGGCGCCATCGACCGGATCGATCTCGACGTGCCGCAATCGACGATCCGCTTCGGCCGGCCGGCGCTCAGGCGCGACGACCCGGATTTCATCCCGAGCGTGGTCGCCGCCCATGTGCTGGGCGGTTCAGGTTCGATGACTTCGCGCCTGTTTCGCGAGGTGCGCGAGAAGCGGGGCCTCGCCTATACGGTGTTCGGAACCTTCTATTCGCTTGAGCAAGGCTCTTATTTCTACGGCGGCACAACGACCAAGAACGAGCGGGCGCGCGAATCCTTCGACGTCGCCTCGGCCGAAATCCGGGACGTTGCGCTGAACGGGCTCAACAAGGAGGAGCTGGAGAAGGGCAAGACCTATCTTATCGGCTCCTATCCGCTGCGGTTCGACACCTCGGCCAAGATCGCCTCGCAGCTCGTCCATATCCAACTTGAACGCCGCCCGCCCGAGTGGCTGGTCGAGCGCAACCGGGAGATCGGATCGGTAACGATGGAGAGCGTGAAGCGCGCGGCGCACCGCGCGTTCGGCGACGGCTCCCTGCATACGACCGTGGTGGGACGGCCGGAGGGATTCTGAGCCGACCCCACCCGTGCTTTGGATCACCTAGCGGCGTGGGGTGAACCGTCTGCCATGAAGACGCGGCGAAAGCCGCCCGGTGGCGTCGCGGGGTTGTCCATGTTGCAGCGCACATGATATAAGCGACAATAATTTAATCCAAGTGATGTTTGTATAGCGAGCCTCGTCCTGCGAGTCTTGTTCTGAAGGTCTTCGACCAGCCCGATGTCAAGCCAGCCCAATTCAGGAAAACAGTTCGCCGGGCTGGAGATCGCCAGGTTCTTGTGCGCGCTGGCGGTCATGTTCTGGCATTACCAGGTTTTCTTTGTGAACGGCGTTGTGACGGATCACGACCTGCCAGCCGTGCCGGTTGAAAAATTCCCCTTCTATTTGATTTTTAGCTTTTTCTACAACAACGGACATTTTGCCGTTCAGATATTCTGGATGATATCGGGGTTCATATTTTTATGGAAATATAGCAAGCCAATCAACGAAGGCATGGTTTCGGCCTATCAGTTTTTCGTTCTACGATTTTCTCGGCTTTACCCATTGCATTTCGTCACCCTCATTGGGGTGGCGCTTCTCCAGTTGACCTATATCGAGACCCACGGCACGTCGTTTGTGTTTGGCAATACCGATGCGTTTCATTTCGCGCTGCAGCTGGTTTTCGCCTCGAATTGGGTCAACGAACTCCCGCAAACCTTCAACGGGCCGATCTGGAGCGTCTCGGTTGAGGTGCTGGTCTATGTGTTCTTTTTCATCGTCGTTTCCTTTCTGAGACCCAGCCTCGTCTTGTGCGTCGTCGTCGCGGCGGCCGCGAAGGCCGCGAGCCATTTTTATCCGCAATATGTTTTCGAGTGCATCCAGTATTTTTTCGTGGGCGGCGTCTTGCAGGCCGTGGGCGCCCGTTTGTCGCGTCGCTACAAACTGGTCGCGTTCGGTGTCTGCGTGCTGGGCCTCTGCCTGTCGATTGCGACGAGCTTCAGATTCGGCTCGATCATCGGCTTCAGCTTCTTCGTCGTTGCGTCCTTCGCCCTGCTGGACGAGGTGATGCCCTTGCGCCGAAGCGCCGTGACCAAGGTCGGGGACCTGACTTACGCATCTTACCTCCTGCACTTTCCAATTCAGCTGGCCGCCGTTTTGGCCATCGACGCCATGGGGTTCTCGCGCGAACTTTTTCTGGCGCCTTGGGCGTTGATCGCCTTCTTCCTGGCGACCTTCGGGCTGGCCTGGATTGTCTTTCGGGTCTTCGAAATGCCGGCGCAGGACGCGTTGCGGACCGCGTGGCTTGGCCGCCGCAAACGCGTGGCCGCGACAACGGCCTGAGAGACCCCCTCAACGAAATCCGGGAAGGATTACGCCGTCCCGCGAGCGCCCGCCAGGCTGCCGATGTGGTAGAATGCGGCGAGGTTTCCCCCGATGCCGATTCGCCGTCTCGACCCCTTGACCATCGACCGCATCGCGGCGGGCGAGGTGATCGAGCGGCCGGCGGCGGCGATCAAGGAACTGGTCGAGAACGCGCTCGACGCTGGCGCAAAGTCGATCGAAGTCACGATCGAGGCTGGCGGGCGGCGGCTGATCCGAGTCGTCGACGACGGGCATGGGTTGGACGAAGCCGATCTCGCGCTCAGCGTCGAACGCCACGCGACATCGAAAATTCCCGACGGCGATCTCATGCAAATCGCCACTTTCGGCTTCCGCGGCGAGGCGCTGCCCTCGATCGCCTCGGTGTCGCGGCTCGAGATCCGCACCCGTGGCGCGAGCGCGCCGCAGGGGCTCAAGCTTCTGGTCGAGGACGAACTCAAGACCGCGATCGAACCTTGCGCCTGCCCCACCGGCGCGCGGGTCGAGGCGCGGGACCTGTTCGCCGCCACGCCCGCGAGGCTCAAATTCCTCAAATCCGACCGCGCCGAGGCGCTGGCGGCGGCGGACGCGGTCAAACGGCTTGCGATGGCCGCGCCGCAGGTCCGCTTCTCCTTCGCGACCGACCTGACTTCGAGCTTCGACTGGCCGGCCGCGGGCGCGGGCGACGCCGGTTTCACGGAGCGCCTCCGCCAGGCCTTGGGCGACGACTTCGCCTTGAATTCGGTCGCGCTCGACGCGCGGCGCGACGGGTCGCGCCTCTTCGGCCGGGTTGGCTTGCCGACCTACAGCCGGCCGAACGCCTCCCAGCAGTTCCTGTTCGTCAACGGACGCGCGGTGCGCGACAAGACGCTCGCCGGGGCGCTCAGGGGCGCCTACCTCGACTTCCTGCCCCCGGACCGGCATGCGGTCGCGGCCTTGTTCGTCGAATGCGAGCCCGCGCAAGTCGACGTCAACGTCCACCCGGCGAAAGCCGAAGTGCGCTTTCGCGACGCGGCCGCGATCCGCGCTCTCATCGTCGGCGCGGTCAAGCAGCGCCTGAACGAGGCCTTGCATCGCGCCTCGACCACCGGCGGGACGGCGACGATCCTCGCCATGCGTCCCCCGCACCCCTACCGCGGCGCGTCCACTTCGCCCCGCTGGGACTGGCGCGCCTCACCCGCCGCCCCGCGTTTCGCCGAGCCCGCGCAGGCGAGTTTCGCTGAGGTCGCGCCCTCCGCGCCGGCCCCCGCGGCCAGCCCAACCGAGCGCGACCTCGCCGCTCCGCTCGGCGCGGCGCGGGCGCAACTGCACGAGAACTACATCATCGCCCAGACGCGAGACGGCGTTGTCATCGTCGACCAGCACGCGGCGCATGAGCGCATCGTCTACGAGCGGCTCAAGCTTGAGCGCGAGCAGGGCGGGATCGAACGGCAGATGCTGCTGACGCCGCTGATCGTCGATCTCGATCCCGACGCCGCGGCATTGCTCGACACGCATGCGGAGGAACTGGCGGCGCTTGGCCTCGTCCTCGAAGGCTTCGGCCCCGGCGCCATGATGGTGCGCGAGGCCCCGGCCGCGATCGCGCAGGGCGATCTCACTGCGCTGGTGCGCGATCTCGCCGCCGACCTCGCGGCCGAGGACGGGACGCAAACGCTGGCGCGGCGGCTCGACCAGCGGCTTGCGACCTTCGCCTGCCATCACTCGGTGCGCTCAGGCCGGCCGCTCAAGCCCGAGGAGATGAACGCGCTCCTGCGCACGATGGAGGCGACGCCCGGCGCCGGCCAGTGCAACCATGGCCGTCCGACTTATGTGGAACTCAAGCTTGCCGACATCGAGCGGCTGTTCGGGCGACGATAGGCCGATTTGGATTTCCTTGGGCCGACCCGCGTTCGAGGCGATTTGACCCCTCAGATGAGGTTGGAAAAGCTTGGATTTCCTTGGATTCTCTCGCCCGAAATTAGCCTTTTCAATGGGTTATGAGCGAATTTCGCTGAAAATATTTTCGCGCGCCCTTATGTGCCGCGAGAGGGCGTCGGAAGCAAGGCGAATAGCCCTTTCGCGACCGAGGATCATACATTTAAAAAATGCTATTTCAGCCATTCCTGTTCCATGCTCACTTCGGTGATACCACGTATTTCTGAATATTGGAATTTTTTCCGCGGCGCTTATAGTGATCTCTGTTGTTCAGGCTGTTTTTTCGCTGCGGCTCCCACGTCCTGGCCGGGCTTGACCCGGCCATCCACGCGTTCAACACGTCGAAATGGCGAGAGCATTTGCAAGGACAAAAAGCTCAGTTCCTCCAAGCCTTTGTTTCACCCGCCGGATCGCTCTCGGAAAGGGCGCAGCGTGGATGGCCGGGTCAAGCCCGGCCAGGACGGCCCGAGCGCAAAGATCCGACCGCGCAACCTTAATCATCAGCTATCGCGACAAGCGCCTTTTCCGCGATCCGTGTCGGGGGCGCCAGGTCTCCGCTCGTCGCTCCCCGCGGCGCTTGAGTGTATTTTCGTGCGAGCTCAATTTAATCGCACAGGATCGTGCATTAGATGTTGACCGATGTTTCGCTACACATCAGCGCGCCATAAATGAAGCGGGGTCCACATCGGCCCGAAGCCGATGGTCTGGGGGCGACATGGAAACGAAGATCACGGAAATTGCCGACGGAATTTACCGGCTCTCCGCCCATACGATGGACGTCGCGCCGCCCGCCGGCTTCACCTTCAACCAGTTTCTCATCCTCGGCGATGAGCCGATGCTTTTCCATACCGGCTTGCGAAGGATGTTTTCGCAGAACCGCGATGCGCTGAGCCGCATCCTTTCGCCGGAACGCCTGCGCTGGATCGCCTTCGGCCATTTCGAGGCCGACGAATGCGGGGCGATGAACGAATGGCTCGCGGCCGCGCCCAACGCGACACCCGCGCACGGGCGCACGGGTTGCCTCGTCTCGCTCGCCGACTTCGCCGACCGCGCGCCGCGTGCGCTGAGCGACGGTGAAACGATCGACATCGGCGCCGGCAAGCGCGTCCGCTTTGTCGACACGCCCCATACGCCGCACGGCTGGGACGCCGCCGTCCTCCACGAGGAATCGACCGGAACTCTGCTCTGCGGCGACCTCTTCACCCAGCTTGGCGATGATTCCGCGCTGACGGAGGGCGACATTGTCGGCCCGGCGATCGCCGCCGAGGATATCTTCAAATATTCCAGCCTCAATCCGGCCATGGGCGCGACGATCCGACGCCTCGCGGACCTTGCGCCTCGAACCCTGGCGCTGATGCACGGGCCCTCCTTCAGAGGCGACGGCGCTGGAGCTCTCCGCGCGCTGGCCGACGATTACGACCGTCGCGTCACGAGCGAAGTTAAGGAAATGCCCGGCGCGAGGGCCTGAAATCAGCGCCGCGCGCGTCTGGCTTGGGGTCGCAGGAAACGGACGACTTTCGCGCCTGATTTCTGCCCCGCGTGACGGGTTGATTCCACCGAGGCCGGTCTGCTGCGCAAAATTCTTGGTGTTCGCTAGCACGGGGCTCAGGCGTGTCCTAGCCTGGGGGCCGAAAGGGCGGCGCCAGCCAGCGCAGGTCGCTTGCTCCGACCTTCACGCCATCCAGCATCAACATTCTGGCGTCACCATTCGCGCCGCGGCAGGAGGACTAAGTCGGTCGCTTCTTCGGCGTCTTTCAGGAGCGTCTTGCGCGGTGTGCCCATTTGCGCACGCATGGTCAGACCGCGGGCGAGGTCGGTGACCTGGCTCGCGCGCGCGACGACGGGAAAGTCAGACGGTAATTCTCCGGCGTCGATCCCGTCGCGGAAACGGCGTTCCACGAGCGCCGCGCCCGCAGCTGTGGCGTCCTGCAGGAACTGCCGGACCTCAGCATCGTCCACGAGCGGCGCGACGCACACCATTAGACATCCTGGGGCGGACCCTTCCTCGGTCGCAGCTTCTACGGCGTGCCGCAAGAAGCCGCCGAGCGAGTCGCGAAGAGTCGGCGGCGCGAAGAGCGCCTTCGCAGCGCGAGCGCCCTTCGCCTCGGCATAGGCCCTGAGGGCGCGCAAGAATATCGTCCGCTTGTCCCCGAAGACGGCATACAGGCTCGGCCGCCCCACACCCATCCCGGCGACGAGATCGTCGATCGTCACGCCGTCGTAACCCTTCGACCGGAACACCCGGGTCGCCTTTTTCAGCGCGTCGTCCTCTTCGAAGCTCCGCGGACGTCCCCGCGGCCTGGCGGCATTGTGAAACATCCAGTTCAAAAACTCCTTGACCGCGACATGTTCAACAAATATGTAATCAAAAAGTTCAAAAATAACAAGGCGGCCCGACCTCGCGGGACTCCTTTGACCTTACCCTTCATCACGGAGCCGCCCATGGAACCTTCTATTGCTCTCGTCACTGGCGCAACCTCCGGGCTCGGTTATGCAGCAGCCCGCTCTCTTGCCGAAGAGGGCTGGGGCGAGATCATCATCACCGGACGCAGCCTGGCTCGGGCCAAGGAAACGGCCGCTCAACTCGCAGCGGAAACCAAAAGACAGGTCTTCACGCCGCTGGAGCTGGAGTTGGACACGCCGGCCAGCGTCCAGTCCGCGCTCGCCGAGCTGGTCAAACAAGGTCGGGCGGTCGATTTCCTGCTGCTCAATGCCGGATTGGTCCCAACCAAGAAGCGCGTGATCACTGCACTGGGCGTTGAGGCTTCTCAGGCTCCGCTGATCGGCCATCATCAACTGACTGTCGGGCTGCTTCGCGCCAACCTTGTTAGCCCCAACGCGCGGATTGTTATCGCCGGGGCGGAGCCTGCCCGCGGGGGCGTACCCATGTTCAAGTACACCGATGTGCCAGCGTTCGCGGCCAAGATTTACCAGGGTAACCGAACCGCCGCTGTTGAAGGCCTGATTCGCAACGGGCCGAACGTGAAGTACGTGCCCAACAATGCGTATGCCGACGCGAAGCTCATTATCGCTTGGTGGGCCGCAGCGCTGGCCCGCCGGCTGCCCTCCGGCATGGCCGTATACGCCGTATCGCCCGGCGGGGCGACCGACACCAGGGTGGTGCGAAACGCGGGCCCGATGTTGAAGTATCTGTTTATCCCAATCGTGAACCTCATTCCCGGCATGAATCAGACGCCGCGGACCGCGGCCCGTCGGTACCTCCAGGCGTCGGCGTTCGGAACCGACGTCTCAGGACAATTCTTCGCCTCGGCTCAAGGGAAGTTCTCAGGTCCAATCGAGGCGCAGCGCCACCCACACCTCCACGATCGCGCCAGCCAGGAAGCCGCGTGGCAGGCCGTCGTCAAGGTCTCCGGCGTCGACTTTCTCTGACCCAGCATCCTTACGTCCATAGGGTCTAAAGTAATTTTGAAATAAATAGTTCAAAATCTTCTTGACCGCTGCCTCTGCGCGTCATTATAATACAAAATAGTTCTAAAAGACCAGACACCCCTGGCGTCGCAAGGAGAGCACCCGTGGAACGATACCAAGATAAAAAAGCGGTCATTGTCGGCGGCACCAGCGGCATGGGGCTCGCGACGGCGAAGATGCTCCTCGATGGAGGCGCGCGCGTTCTGGTGACAGGTCGCTCGCAGGCCGGCCTGGACTCGGCGCAGCAGGAGCTTGGGACTGACGCCATCGTGGTTTCGAGCGACGCGCGCTCGTTGACGGACATCGACGCCCTCGGCTCCCTGGTGAAGGCCGAGTTTGGCGCCTTCGACCTGCTGTTCGTCAACGCCGGGTTTAGCATCCGCGCGCCTCTGGAGAGTGTGACCGAGGCCATCTATGACGAGATGTTCAACCTGAACGCCAAGGGACCGTTTTTCGCGGTGCAGAAGCTCGCGCCGCTGATCAACCGCGGGGGCTCTGTCGTCCTCACGACCTCGATCGCGAACGTCAAGGGAATGCCCGGCAACGCCACATACGGAGCCGCCAAGGCTGCGCTGCGATCCTTCGCTCGGGTGCTCGCCGCCGAGCTTGTACCTATGGAGATTCGCGTCAACGCGGTGTCGCCCGGTCCCACCGACACGCCGATCCTCGGCAAAACGTTTGGCGATATGGCGCCCCAGATCAAGGAGCAGATGAAGGGCATGGTTCCCATGAAGCGCTGGGGCGCGTCGGAGGAAGTCGCTAAGGCCGTCCTCTTTCTCGCGTTCGACGCGACCTTCACGACCGGCGCCGAGCTTCCGGTCGACGGCGGCTGGTCGCAACTGTGACGGGGTCGCCGTTTTAGAGGCCGTGCGGTGTTGTCCTAAAGCGCGGCGATCAGCTTTTTGAGCAGCGCGCTCAGCATTTCCTGCTCGGCCTGGGTCAGCGACAAGAGAAGCCGCTCTTCGTTCGCGACATGGCGGCCAATCGTCTCGTCGATCAGGCGTTTTCCCGGATCGGTGAGCACAATCAGTTTGCCACGCCGGTCCTTCGGGTCGGGGCGGCGCACGACGAGTCCGGCGCGCTCCAGCCGATCGAGGCGGTCGGTCATGCCGCCCGAGGAGATCATCGCGACTTCGTAGAGCTGGGTGGGCGAAAGCGTGTAGGGCGCGCCCGAGCGGCGCAGGGTCGCAAGAACGTCGAATTCGCCCGCCTGCAGCCCGGCCCGGGCGAACAGCGGATTCATATGATCGCGCATCACCCGCTCGGCGGCTTCGTTCAGGCGGCCGAACACAGCCATCGGCAGCGTGCGCAAATCGGGCCGCTCGCGAGCCCATTGTTCGATGGCGAGATCGGCGCGGTCCATGGCAATTTATCTCGATGGATATTATCTTGACATCAAGAGACTTTGTGTCTAGTCACTCAATAGCGAGATAATCTATCACAAATCCGCTGATCTGAAAGGGGATTTTATGAGCAAGATGATCTTTGTGAATCTGCCGGTGCGCGACCTGAAGGCGTCGACGGCGTTCTACACAGCGCTCGGCGGTACGTTGAACCCGCAATTTTCGGGCGAGAAGTCCTCTTGCATGATGTTTTCGGACATGATCGGCGTGATGCTGCTCACCCATGAGCATTATCGCCAGTTCACCAAGCGCCCGATCGGCGACGCGCGGCGCGAAAGCCACGCGCTCCTTGCCCTCAGCGTCGACAGCCGCGAGGCGGTGAACGCCACACTGGCGCAGGCGTCGGCCGCCGGCGGAGGCGCGGATCCAAACACGGCTCAAGATCACGGCTTCATGTTCAGCCGCAGCATCGAGGACCCGGACGGGAACGTGTGGGAGATCATGTGGATGGACCCGGCGGCGCTCGCAAAGAGCGCCTGAAGCCCGCGGCTCGGGCGAACTCGGTAATCGCGTAAACTCTTGATATCGCAAGAAACGGACTCGCAAATAACGGGTCCGGCCCGCCGTCAGCTCTCCGACGTGGTCAGCGCCAGCGCGTGCAGCACCCCGCCCATCCGGCCCTTCAGCGCCTCGTAGACCATCTGGTGCTGGCGGACCCGGGTCTTGCCCTTGAAGGCGGGGGTCACGACGGTCGCCGCATAATGGTTGCCGTCGCCGGCCAGATCCTTCACCTCGACCCGCGCGTCCGGAAACGCGTCTCGGATCATCGTCTCAATCTCGGTTTGCGACATGGCCATGGGCGTTGCGCTCCTTAATAGCTTCGAGGGCGTGCTCCTCTTCGCCGGCCTCCGTTTCGAGCCGCGCCACGACATCCTCGGCGGGCTCGGCGGCGGCGATCGTGACCCCGTCGGTCATGAGGATCAGGCAGTCCTCCGCATCCGACGCATTGATGGCGATCACGCGCTCCGGCCGAATGTAGGCGAAGCCCTTGACGGTTTTGACGATGATGAAGGGTATCATGAACTGGCCCCCTGAGGATGGCTCATAAAGTCCGGGAGCCAGTTTTCATAGGCTTTGGTCAGCGCCGCAAGGGGAACCGGATCCGCGCCGCCGAGTGTCAGCGCGCCGCCCCCGGTAGAGCCGATGCGCGCGAGCGGAACGCCAAGGCGCTTCGCGGCCTCGGCGATGACCGCGCTTTGCGTCGACGGCGCGGTCAACACGTAGCGGCCCTGATCCTCGCCGAAGAAGAACGCATGGCTCAAGCCGCCTTCCGCTTCGACGCTCGCGCCAATTCCGCCCGCCATCGCCATCTCCGCAAGCGCGACGGCGAGGCCGCCGTCCGAGAGGTCATGAACAGCGCTGACCGTCCTGGCCCGAATGAGAGAAGCGACAAACTCGCCGTTGCGGCGTTCTGCGCCAAGGTCGACCGGCGGCGGCGCGCCCTCCTCGCGGCCGGCGACGGTCGCGAGCCAGGCGGAGCAGCCGAGCCAGTTCGGCGCCCCGCCGACGAGCCAGATGTCCTCGCCCGCGGCCTTGAAAGCGAGGCTCGCCGTTTTCGCCACGTCTTCGACGAGTTCGACGCCCCCGATCGCGGGGGTCGGGGGAATGCCTGAGCCCATGGTCTCGTTGTAGAGCGAGACGTTGCCGGAGACGACAGGGAAGTCGAGCGCCCGCGCCGCCTCGCCGATGCCCTCGATGCAGCCGACCAGTTCGCCCATGGCCTCGGACCGCTCGGGATTGCCGAAATTGAGATTGTCGGTGAGCGCGAGCGGACGCGCGCCGACCGCGATCAGATTGCGCCACGCCTCGGCGACCGCCTGTTTTCCCCCCTCGCGCGGATCGGCCGAGCAATAGCGCTCCGTGCAGTCGGTGGTGAGCGCAAGGCCCTTGGGCCCATCGCCGAGCCGGATCACAGCCGCGTCGCCGCCCGGCCCCTGAACCGTATTGCCGAGGATCAGCGTGTCATATTGCTCATAGATCCAGCGCTTCGAGCACAGATCGGGCGAGGACAGGAGCTTGAGCAGCGCAGCGTCAGTCGGAATGGGCGGGGCGATCGAGGCCGCGTCGAGAACGGGCGGGTAGGGATTGCGGATCCACGGCCGGTCATAGAGGGGCGCCTGGTCGCCGAGTTCCTTGATCGGCAGGTCCGCCTTGACCTCCCCCCCGCGCCTGATGACGAAGCGGCGCGTATCGGTGGTCTTGCCGATGATGGCGAAGTCCAGCCCCCATTTGCGGAAGATCGCCTCGGCCTCGGGTTCCTTCTCGGGCCTGAGCACCATGAGCATGCGCTCCTGGCTCTCGGAGAGCATCATCTCGTAAGCGCTCATGCCGGTCTCGCGGCACGGCACGTGGTCGAGGTCGAGGTCGATGCCGAGATCGCCCTTGGCCCCCATCTCGGCCGCCGAGGAGGTGAGACCCGCGGCGCCCATGTCCTGGATGGCGATCACTGCGCCTGACGCCATCAGTTCGAGGCAGGCTTCGAGCAAGAGCTTCTCGGCGAACGGATCGCCGACCTGCACGGTCGGGCGCTTCTCTTCGGCGTCCGCCTCGAAGGCCGCCGAGGCCATGCTCGCGCCGTGGATGCCGTCGCGCCCGGTTTTCGAGCCGAGATAGACGATCGGATTGCCGATTCCGGTCGCCGCCGAAGTGAAGATCGCGTCCCGCCTCGCGACGCCGACCGCCATCGCATTGACGAGGATGTTGCCGTCGTAGCGCCGATGGAAGCCGGTCGAGCCGCCGACCGTCGGCACGCCGAACGAATTGCCGTAGCCGCCGATCCCCGCGACGACACCGGCCACCAAACGCCGCGTTTTCGGATGTCCGGGCGCGCCAAAGCGCAGAAGGTTGAGCGCGGCGACGGGCCTCGCGCCCATGGTGAACACGTCGCGCAAAATGCCGCCGACGCCGGTCGCCGCGCCCTGATAGGGCTCGATGAAGGAGGGATGGTTGTGGCTTTCCATCTTGAACACGCAGACGTCGCCATCGCCGATGTCGATCACGCCCGCGTTCTCGCCCGGCCCGTAGATGACATGCGGGCCCCTGGTCGGGAGCTTGCGCAGGTGAAGGCGCGAGGACTTGTACGAGCAATGCTCGTTCCACATCGCCGACACGATGCCGAGCTCGGTGAAGGTCGGCGTCCGGCCGATCAGCGCGACGAGCCGCGCATATTCGTCGGGCTTGAGGCCATGGGAGACTGCGAGCGCCTCGTCGACCTTCGGTTCAGTTTCGGACAAAGGCCTGCGGTCTTTCAGTCTTAAGGGAGACGCTTGGCCTTTAGCCTTGCGCCGCGGCGACCTCAAGTCGGCCAGGTCGGACCGGATTGCGAAGCGCGAAGCGCCAAAGCCGGAATGGGGCCAGGCCCTTGCCCAACGGCGGTCGTAAAGACGGGCTTGCGGCTTTGGCGGCGGATCAATTCTTTCAATCGTTTAGGCGCCTTTTTCTGTCCGTCGCGCCGAACACTCGCGCGCCGGTCCGGGCAGACCGGGAGTCAGGCGGTTCGAAGTGTCAGATTCGATCTACTGGTTATGGTTCGCCGCCAAGCCGAACGATATGATCGATCAAACGGTGCAAATCTGAGCTTGGCATATTATCCATCGGCGCCAAGAGAACTGCCTCGCGGAAACCGAAATCGCCACAATGACCGATCCGAAAAACTCCCCCGCTTTCGTTATAAGCTGGAAACAGCAGCCCCTGATTTAGTAGTTCGATGCGGGCGGTGCGCCACATCTCTTCCACGCCTTCACAAAATGGTAAATAGTTGATACTTTGTAGCGCCAAGTAGACAGACCCGCGCCGGCGTGGCGGCATGATAAACAGGGTTTTGTCGAGGAACTCCCCACTGGCGCAAACCACCCCTAATTCCCACAGGGTACCAGGGTCGGATGACGGTATAATAATTATCAGAATCGCTTTCTCTATCTGCTCCGAAATTCTTATTTGCCAATCTGCGTCACTCGTTGCCGATCGCCCGGCGCCACTTTGCCCTCTCCTGCCTGGCACTCCCCCCAGAGCAATAACAGCTATCTGGAATTCAGCGCAAAGCTGAGTAAAGTATCCTTCAAGGCCAACGGGAGCCTTCGACACCGAGTCGTGAGACAAAGGAAAGACGAAATAGCAGTCGTCAAACTTGAATGGTCGTAGGTAAATCGCAGTCTTAATTTCTTGTGCGCTCTCCTTTCCGGTAAATTTTGACACTGACATTTCGTCGAATAGTTTTTGTTGCTTAGGATATATTAAAATCATATGATACAGATTAAGTAATACTAAAATAATACGTGGACTCATAAACATAAGCGCTGCGAGAATAACAGAATATAAAACACTAATCTGATGTGGGTGGCCGGTCGCTATCTTGACAATGGCAAATAGTACGGAGATGCCATGTATAGGCCTGCGCAAAGCCACCGTTAAATCAATAATTTTGGAAAGGATATCCTCCGCTCTGCGCGTTTCTGGATCTTGTAGCATCGCCTAGGTTCGGTCTTGCTTCTAGATGGCGGTCCCGTCTCTTTCCTTAAGATACCGCAGCAAGGCCAACTTCAAAAGCTCGCACCGGGTACGTTCCACATTGATGTGGAGGCGCCAAGCGTTAAATTCGCGCCCTAAAGTTCGAGCCATGACCACACCTGCTCTCGCCCATGTCTACCGCAGCTACATCGCCTGCCTGAACCGGCAGGACTGGCCGAACCTGCATCGCTTCGTCGCCGCCGACGCGCGGCACAACGGCCGGCCGTTCGAACTCGCCGGCTATCGCGCCATGCTCGAGCGCGATTTCGAGGAAATCCCGGACCTTAAGTTCAACATCGAACTCCTGATCTGCGACCCGCCGCACGTCGCGAGCCGGCTCCGGTTCGACTGCCGGCCGAAGGGTCTCTTTCTCGGCCTGCCGGTGAATGGCAGGCGAGTGAATTTCGCGGAGAACGTCTTCTACCAGTTTCGCGACGAGAGAATTGCGGAGGTCTGGTCGGTCGTCGACAAGGGGGCGATCGAAGCCCAGCTTTGAGGTCAGGCCGATCCGCGGAAACGACCGGTTTGGCGTGCGCGCAGAAAAAGGAGTCGGCTCACGGGGGAACGCGCATCCAAATGCGCTGCAACGGCTATCGTCAGGAGACGCGCACTATCGCAAGCCGCTGGACCTGGGATATAATGGTGTCGCGAATGGTTTCGCTTAAGGAAATATGAGGTGGCGCCGCTTTAACCCGCAACCGTGAAAGGAACTTTCATTATGGCTCTCATAACGCTGCTCCTTTTTATGGAACTCCTCCTCGCTATCGTCTTGCCGGCTCCAAATATGGGCGCGCCCATAAGGCGTCTTTTGGGGATCCGCCAAGGGGAACCGAATTAGCCGAGTCGGTAGGGGCCCATTGAAGCCCCGCTTTCGTCGCCCGGCCAGTCCCGTCCAGCGAGCAGCCAGCGCGGCAAATGGGCGCGAGCCTTTCCGCCCATGCCGCAGCAGACTGCAGCCGGGCTTACGCGGGATCGAGCTCGTACCAGAAATCGAGAACGTCGCCGATGCGCTCTTCCGCGAATTTGGTCGTGACGCGGGCGCCGACCTTCAGCTTCTCGGCGGCGGCTTCGGCGTTCGCGAGATCCACGCCGCGGAAGAAGCCGCCGAGCCCCGTATCCGCCTGGTCGAGCATGACATAGCCGAACGCATAAGGGGGCGGCGGCAGGCCCTGGAACTCCTCGTATACGATGGTGAAGGCTTCGATGACGCCGCCCGGTCCGATCTCGACCCATTCGGTCGTGGGCGTCAGGCTCTGGTCCGAGAAGGCGCGCGGCGGCGCGAGCACCCGTCCGGTATGCCCGCAACGGCGGCCGTAAAGCTTGCGGTTGTCGCGGATGTTGGCGAAGAAGTGGCTGGCGGTGGCGCCCAGCGCATGGCGGTAGTTGATGTGCCAGGTCTCTTGCCGCGTCATCAGTTCCATTGGGGGTGTCCTCTCAAGCCTCGACGACCATGGTGCCGAAAAACTGGTGATCGCCGCCGTTGCCGCTCGCAATGCCGACGCGCGCGCCCTTCACTTGATGCGCGCCTGCGGTCCCGCGGACCTGCTGCGCAACCTCGATCACCCGCACCATCGCGGTCACGGCGATGGCGTTGGTGCACAGCACGCCGCCGGATGGATTGACCGGGATCTCGCCGCCGAGAGAAAAGCGGCCGTCACGCACCTGGGCGACCAATTCGCCAAGCTCGGCGAGACCGGCCGCCTCGATCGAATGGAATTCGGTGTTGCTGAAGGGGGCGTAGAGTTCGGCGACCTGGACCTCTTTTTGCGGGTTCGAAATCCCCGCCATCGTGTAGGAGCGTGCGAAGGATTCTTTCAGCGCGTGGGCGTCCGCATGATCCGCAGTGAGGCCGCGACCCATGCGGTCGCCGAGATAGTAGCTCTCCGAGCAATGGCCGACGCCGGTGATCCACACCGCGTCGAGCCCGCGATCCTTGATGTACCTTTCCGAGGCGAGCACCATCGCGCCGCCACCGGAAGATTGGGGACAGCAATCGAACAGCTTGATCGGCCAGGCGATCATGCGCGAGGCCAGCACATCGTCGACGCTGACTTCCTTGCGCAAATGGGCGTTGGGATTGAGCGCCGCATGGCGGCGGTTCTTGACCACGACATCGGCCATCTCCTCCTGCGACATGCCGTATTTGTGCGCATAGCGGATCGCCGACATGGCGAGCATGGTGATCGTGCCGAGAGGGAGCGGCCGCTCGTAGGTCGGATCCCAGATCTTGTTGAGCACCGTTTGACTGTCGCCGCACTCCCCGACCTTGTCCGCCCCTGCGGTCAGGCAGACGTCGCCGGCGCCGGCAGCAACGTGGTAATAAGCGGCGGCGACGCTCGAAAGGCCGGTCGCTCCACCGGTGTTGATGCGCAGGAAGCGCTTGTTGCGCGCGCCGACGGCGTCGACGCCAAGCCGCTCGGCGTTGCCTATTCCCACCATCGCGTCCGGAGACAGGGAATAGACGACCGCCTCGACGTCCTCTAGTTCGAGTTTCGCATCGGCGAGCGCAATCGTGACCGCCTCGCGGACGAGATCCGGGTAGCTCGCGTCGTCGCGCCTTGCGCAGAAAGCCGATTGCCCTACGCCAATGATCCCTACGCGCATATCGCTCATGACTGGGCCTCAGCGTCCCTGATCGAAGAGGACGACGGTCTGGTATTGCATTGCGAAGCCGCTCGCGGCGTGTCCCAGCGCGGCGCTCACGCCCGAAACTTGGTGCGCCCCGGCCTTTCCGAGAACCTGGTTCGCCGCCTCGGCTATGCGGATAAGCCCGTTGCAGTAGACCGCGTTGGCGGCCCGCGAGCCCCCCGACGGGTTCAGGCTAAGGCCCGGCGTCCGCACCTCGCCCTCGATGATCGCGCGCGCGCGCTGCTCGCGGTCGCAAAGCCCCAGCGCCTCCAGCGCGAGAAGCTGCTGGTAGGGCGTGGCGTCGCCCACCTCCGCAACGGAGCAGGCGCCACGCAACGACTCGAGTCCGGCGTCCTCGCAGGCGCGGCGGACGGCCTCGACCAGCGCCGGCGCCGTGGAGAGGTCCCGGTCGCCAAGGAAACCCGGCTCGGTCGCCCAGTCCATGGCGCGAACCCATGCCGGCTTCAGGCCCCGCTCCAAAGCAAAATCCTCGGCGGCGAGCACCATGGCGACCGCGCCGGTCACCGGCGGAGGCGTCATGGCGGCGGTCAAAGGCCAACGACGAAAGCCGCCGCCATTCTTGCCGGTCTGTCCAGCCATGGCGCGCGCGAGCCGATGGATCTCGGGCTCCTTCGCGGCGAGCGCCGTCGCCTGCAGCGCGTAGGATGAGAGATCGTCGAGCGGCAGGCGGCGATGGAAATAAGGATCCGCGCCCAGCCTCTCGACCTCGTGGAGCGCGTCGGCCTCCGTCGGGCTCCACGCGACCACGAGCTGGTTGCGATACTCGCCCGACGCAACCCTCAGCGCGCCCATCACGAACGCATGCTCCGCGGCGGAGGGAGTCGAGAGGATGTCGCGCCCCACGCCGCCCACGGAGCCGGACGCAGCCATGACCGAAATCGCCCGGCCGTCCATCTGGTCGTTGGCCGCGACAACAATCCCGTCAATGTCGTCGATTCGCAGGCCGCAGGTCTGTAGCGCCTCCTGCCCGACGTCGAACAGCAGTTCCTCGAGCGATTGCGCATCGTCCGCGACCGGCGCCCGAATTGCGCAGCCAACAACGCCGATCCTCTTTCTAAGGCGCATGCCAAATCCTCGATTGACCCATTGCCCGCTTCCCCGGGCCCCGACGTCAGGACCCGTTGGGTCGGAGCGCCCGAACGGGCTCAGCCTGATTGCAGAAGAGATTGCGCGGTCTCCTTCAGGGCGCGACGCTGCAGCTTGCCTGTCGCCGTGAGCGGCAGCGCCTCCTGAAGAATGATGCGATCCGGAACCTTGTATTTCGAAGCGACTGACCGGCAATGGGCCACAAGATCGTCCGCCTTCAGAGACGGACTTGAGGGAACGACGAAGGCGACAATCGCCTCGCCGCGGTCGGCGTCGGCGGCGCCGACGACCGCGGCCTGGGCCACGAGCGGATGGGCGAGAAGAATGCTCTCGACCTCGGCTGGCGACACATTGATGCCTGCTCGCTTGATCATCTCCGTGTTGCGCGCGACGAAAACGAAGGCGCCGCTTTCATCGAGACGGCCGATGTCGCCCGTCCGGTAGAAGCCGTCGACGGTGAAGATTTTGTCGTTCTGGTCGGCGCTCGCGCCGCAATAACCGGGAGTGATATAGCCGCGCACTTCGACGAGACCCGGATGTCCCGGCGCGACAGGGCGCGCTGTCTCCGGATCGACGAACCGCAGCTCATTTCCGGGCAGCGGCTCGCCCTGACTTTGCGCACGCTTCTCGATCGGCCACGCGGCCGACGTGACGCAGCAATTTCCATAGGTTTCCGTCGCGCCATAGATGTTGCACAGGCGATCAGCGCCCAGCGCTTTCACCGCATAAAGAAACTCGCTCGCCGCGCCGATCGTGAGGCCTGTGCGCAACGTCGCGACGCGCGCCGCGCCGAAGCTCGAAATCCGTCGCGATCGCCTTGGTCATGCCCGGCAGCGTGTAAATCGCGGTGCAGGCGAAAAATTCGATGAGCGCGATCGCTCCGGCCGGCTCGAAGCGCTCCTGGAGGACCAGCGCAGCGCCGTGGCTGAGCGCGGCGCACATCGCGTTCGCGGATCCATACGACCAGAAAAGCGGAGCCGACAGCAGAACCCGGTCGTCGCCTGCAAGACCCATGCGCTCGCCGATGTTGAAGCCGTTCTCGATCATCCCGAAATGCGCGAGGCGCACGGCCTTGGGATGGGCGCTCGACCCGGATGTGTAGAGAATGAGCGCGTCGTCGATAGGGCTGGCCGCTTCGCCAGGAGGAAGATCCGCCAGGGGCTCCGAAGCCGATGCAAAATCCTCGTAGCGCGTGAACGGCGCCGCCGCGCCGGCGTCGACGAGAATGATGTCCCGCAGTTCCGGAAAAAGCGCTGATGGGCGCCCTGGCGCCACTTCGGGCGCCAGAGCGGCGAGATCGTCTCCGAAGTCCCGATCGCCGTATCTGGCGTATGCAAAAAGCAGCTGCACGCCCGCGTCGGCGACAAGAAACTGAAGCTCGGCGCGCGTCGACCATGTGCTCAGGGGAACGAATGTGGCGCCGACGGCTGAGCAACCAAAGGCGAGATCAATCCATTCGATTCGATTGCCCAGCACCGCGCCGACACGATGACCGCGCGTGACCCCGTGTCTTCCGAGGGCTCCCGCGATCTGGCGGACGCGCGCGAGAAGCTCTGCATACGTGAATTCGGCGCCCCGCGAGACGATTGCGAGAGCGTTTGGCCGCCGCTCGGTCTGCTCGCACAGCAGATCGAACAAGGTTCGACTGAAGGGCGCCCTCACCTCGCTCGCCTCCTTCTCGATCGTTGTCGCGGGCGTCGGAGCAGGGAATTATACCGACCTTAGAAAATATCTACTATCCGGTACCAATCAGTAGCGTCAAGTGCCGAACGCGAGTCTCGTCGCCTCTCATTTTCGCATTCACGCCGGCGCAGAAATCTTCAGATGCGCGGCGTTACGCCGCCTTGGCGTCCTCCCAAATCATGGCGCTGCCCTTTTCAGCGATCATGATGGTTGGCGCATTGGTGTTTCCGGTCGTCAGGAAAGGCATGACGGAGGCGTCCACGACGCGGAGCCCGCCGACGCCCCTGACCTTGAGTCGGGCGTCGACGACCGCCATGTCGTCGACGCCCATCTTGCAGGTGCCCACGGGGTGGAAGAGCGAGGACCCTTCCGCGCGGGCGAAGGCCTCGAAATCGGCGTCCGAACGCCCCTTCGCGCCCGGCCGCGTCTCGCCGAGATCATAAGGCTGGAACACAGGCGCCGCGAGAATCCGTTGCGTGATCCGAAATCCCGCGCGCAGCACCTCGAGGTCGGAGGACCGTTGAAGATAGTTGAACGTGATCTTTGGCGGATCCGGCGCCCTGGATGTCGACGCCATGATCTCGCCGCGGCTGTCGGGCCGCGTGGCGCAGACCGCGACCGTCATGCCGGGATCGCCCTCGAAGACGAGCGCCTTGCCGAAGACATAGCTCGCGGGCGTGAACAGCAGTTGCAGGTCGGGGCTGGCCAGTCCCTCGCGGCTCCTGCAGAACACCATCGCGCTCGTGACGCCGAAGGTTAGCGCTCCACGACCGAACAGCGCGTAACGCGCAACCTCTCGCGCCAGGCGCGGCCCCCGCGCCAGCTGGTTGAGGGAGATCAGGTCTTTCATGCGATGGACGACGCGAACGCAATAATGGTCCGACAGGTTTCGCCCGACGCCCGGGAGTTCCGCTTTGAGCTCGACTCCGATCGAGCGCAGATGGTCCGGGGCGCCTATGCCCGAGATCTGCAGAAGTTGCGGCGAGTTGATCGCGCCGCTCGCGAGGATGACCTCGCGCTTCGCGCGAACCGTGCGCATCACGCCGTTTTGACTGAACTCCACCCCGACGCAGCGGCGGCCCTCGAAAAGGAGCCGTTCCGCGACAGCGTTGGTCTCGACGCTCAGGTTCGGTCGGCGCCGCGCGCCCTTCAGGAAGGTCTGCGCTGTCGAGGCGCGGAAACGCCCGGCGCGCGTCATCTGCGAATAGGCGACGCCTTCCTGCGTCGCGCCGTTATAGTCGGGCGTGAACGGAAATCCGGCTTGTTGCGCGGCTTTCACGAAGAGGTGCGTCAACGGAAGAATGGTGGTGTAATCGTCCACCTTCATCGGGCCATCCTGGCCGCGAATTGAGGCGTCACCCCCTTCGTAGCTTTCAGACCTCTTGAAATAGGGCAGGATGTCCGAATAGCTCCAGCCCCTGCAGCCGGATTGCGCCCAGCCGTCGTAATCCGCGGCATTGCCGCGAACATAGAGCATTCCGTTGATCGAGTGGCTTCCGCCAAGCACCCGTCCGCGCGGGCAATGCAACTGGCGCCCGCCCGCGAATTTTTCCGGCTCGGAGTAAAAATTATAGTTCAGGCGCTTGTGGTAGACGAGATTTCCGACCCCGGCCGGAATATGGATCAGCGGATGCCGATCCGGGCCGCCCGCCTCGAGCAGCAGCACCTTGGCGGAATCCTCGCTCAGGCGCGTCGCCACCACGCAGCCCGCGGAGCCTCCGCCGATCACGACATAGTCTGCTTCGATGGTCATGGGCGTCGTTGTCGAACAGGAGGGCGGCGCGCTGGAAAGGATGGCAGACAATCCGCGTCGCTGGCCTTAGCCGATGAAATCGCGCAAACGGATAATAGCGTTCCGTTCTATGGTCATTCCACATTCCAATGCCATGCGCCTGTCTCGCCGGCGCGGCGCTTCTTCGATCCCGCTCGTCGAGTGGCTGCAGAACGGAAAGGTTCTGAGCCGACGCCGGTATGGAGGGCGTCGCGATTCCCTATTGGCGCTCTTCCCTCGGGCCCGTTTAACACAACACGCAGGAACCAATCCTCATGCGCGCTATAAGATCCCTTTTGTTCGTGCCAGGCGACAGCGCCCGCAAATTCGAGAAGGCGCGCGCGAGCAGCGCCGACGCGCTGATTCTCGACCTCGAGGATTCCGTCGCGCCGGAGGCGAAGCCGGGCGCGCGCAAAACCGTGCAGGCGATGCTCGGCCAGCGGGGGCAAGGTCAAACCATCTTCGTCAGGGTGAACGCGCTCGCGACCGGACTCATTCTCGAGGATCTCGGCGCGGTCGTCGGAAGATGCGACGGAATCATGCTGCCCAAATGTTCCGGCGCCGCCGATGTGGCCCAGCTGAGCTTTTACCTGGACGCCTTTGAAATCCGCGTTCGGCGCCGAAGCCGGCTCGACCCGCATCTTGCCGATCGTCACCGAGACGGCCGAATCCCTGTTTGGCCTTGGCCAGTATCCGCGGAACGAAGCCGGCCGTCTCGCCGGGCTCGTATGGGGCGCCGAAGACCTCGCCGCCGACATCGGCGCTTCCAGAAAGCGGGGACCGAACGGATATTCCGGCATCTTTCTGATGGCGCGAAATTCCTGTCTCTTCGCCGCCGCGAGGGCCGGCCTCGCGGCGATCGACACCGTCTACACCAGCATACCCGACCTCGAAGGACTGCTTCGCGAAGCCGAAGACGCACGAGCGGATGGTTTCCAAGCGAAGCTTGCGATTCATCCCACGCAAATCGAAACGATAAACAAGGCGTTCTCGGTCACGCCGGAAGAGCGCGCCTGGGCGGAAGGCGTTGTGGCGGCTTTTGCGCGTGAGCCCGGCAAGGGCGCGCTGAGGGTCGGCGATCAGATGGTCGACGTGCCTCACCTGCGTCTCGCCGAGAAGATCCTTGGCCGCCCGTAACGCGGTCAGCGGTTGCGGACTATTACGTAGTATAATATACTGATCCGTAAGGATGCGCAAAAGCCAAGAAAGATGCGGATGTGAAGGCTATCGTCCTGCGCCATCCGGGGCCGCCCTCAAAAGCCTTGAAACTGGAGGAACTGCCCGATCCCTCGCCGGGGCCGCGGGACGTCGTGATCTCCGTCCGGGCATGCGGCGTATGCTTTCATGACGTCTCCGTTCGCGCCGGCGTTCTGCGCGCGGGCGTCGCCATGCCCTGCATTCCAGGACACGAGGTTTCCGGAACGGTCGTCGCTGTGGGCTCGGCGGTCAACGGCTTTCGGGTTGGCGAGCGCGTCGCCTCGACTCAGCGCTTCCACATCTGCGGGTCCTGCCGCTACTGCCGCTCGGCGCGAGAGCCGTTGTGCGCGGAGGCGGCGTTTCTCGGCGACGCCGGTCTGAACGGGGGCTATGCGGAATTTGTCCGCATCGAACCGGACAACCTCGCGCATGTTCCCGACAACGTGCCTTATGAATTCGGCCGCCGTAGCGGCCTGCGCGATTGGAACGGCGCTCCACGCGATCCGCTCGGTCGCGCGCCTGCAGCTTGGCGAAAGCGCGCTGGTCACTGGCGCTGGCGGGGGCGTGGGCGTCCACGCCGTGCAGCTTGCGAAGCTCGCTGGCGCGTTCGTCATTGGGCAGACGACCTCGCCGGAGAAAGTGGGCGCAATTCGCGACGCAGGCGCCGATGAAGTCGTCCTGTGCAAACGCGGCCAGGACTTTTCGGCTGCCGTGCGGGACCTCAGCTCAGGCGGCGTGGATGTCGTCATCGACAACGTGGGGACGCCGCAATTTCAGCCGACGCGCCGCTCTCTCGCGCCGGGCGGACGGTGGACGATGGTCGGCCAGCTCACGGGCGATTTCACTCCGTTCAATCCGGCCCAGATGTTTCTGCGTTCGATCTCTCTGCTGAGCTCGACAAGCACGACGCGCGCGGAGCTTGTCGATGTTCTTCAGCTGATCAGCCGGGGCGCCATTCGACCGTCGGTCACCCGTTGCTTCGGGCTTGCAGATGCGGCGGGCGCCCACGCGGTCCTCGAGCGCGGCGCGCTCCTTGGCCGATGCGTTCTGACGCCAACACAGCCGGCAGAGACGCCGGCGACATCCATGGGGAACCCCGCATGAGCGACACCGCAGTCCTGCCGCGCTCGGTCCGGCGCGGCTCGCGACGCTGGATGATCGGCCTGATCGACGGGCCGAACATGAAGCATCTCGGGAAGCGTGACCCTCGGCTGTTCGGCCGCATCGGCTCCATCGAAGACTTGCAGAAAATGGTGGTCGATTTCGGCGAGGCGCTCGGCGTTGAGGTTCGACCTTTCGTTTCCGACCATGAAGGCGAGCTGCTTGAATACGTCCATCACAGCGCCAACGCCACCGACGCCTATCTTCTGGACGCGGGCGGCCTGACGACAATCAGCGAGGGGCTGCGGCACGCGCTGCAGGAGACGCGCAAGCCCGTGGTCGAAGTGGCCTTCTACAATCTGATCGCGAATGGTGAAGTCTCGGTGTTTACGCCGACGGTCATCGGCCGCGCGATGGGTTTGCGCGAATATTCGTATCTCGCGGGTCTCCTCGGGCTGACGCTGGCGCTGGACGATGAGACCTTTCTCAATCCCGACGCCCCGGATTCGCCAACGGTCCGGCGCGGCGGTCAGCCATATGCCTTCCGGAGCGGCTCGTGACCCCGCCGCAACCCGCCCTGAGTCTCGAGACATGGGCGAGCGACCTTGGCCGATCGCTGCGCCCCTTCCGGCCTGCCGCAGCGCGCTGGCGCCTCGCGTTGATCGATGGGCCAAACATGTCAAACCTCGGTGAAGGAGGACGCGACCGTCGGACGTATGGGAGCATCAATTCCATCGGAGAATTGCAGGGAGCCATTGCCGCGCTTGCAGACGGGCTCGGCGTTACGCTCAACGCTTATCAAGCCAACCGCGAGGGCGACATTGTCGCCTATATCTACGATCGCATCGACACGGTCGACGCCTTCCTCATCAATCCGGCCGCCCTCACGCGGCACGGCGCCCCCTGCGCGCTTGCGCTTGCCGATTTGGGCAAGCCCTATGTCGAGCTGCATTTCGCCAATATCGCGACGGTCGGATGGTTCGACGGCGCGATGATCACGCGCAAGGCCGCCGGGGTCGTCATGGGCCTTCGCCACTACAGTTACATCGGCGCGACGTTCGGCCTCGTCTGCGCCCTCGATGCGGGCTCGCTCGCGCCAACGCCGTAACTGCATACCCTTGGGAACCTCAAGGAGGACATGTGTCAGAGCAACCCAACGCAGGCGGTCGCGAGCAGCGGCGCGATGTCGCAGAGCTGGAGTTTGTCGGCTCCGACTTTGCGCGACCCGAATGCGTGCTCACGACCGCGCACGGCGAGATCTTCGCATCCGACCGGCGCGGGGGAATTCGCCGCCTTGGCCCGGACGGCGAGAGCCTTATCGGACGATCGGAGATAACGCCGAACGGTTTCGCGATGCTTCGCGACCGCTCCTTTTTAGTCGCGAATCTCGCTGGCGTCGGCGGCGTGTGGAAAATTGATCGCTTCGGCTCGGTGCGCCCGCATCTGACCGAGATCGAAGGCGTGCGGCTGCCGGGCGTCAATTTCGTCACGCTCGATCACCAGGACCGGCTATGGATCTCCGTCAGCACGATGAATCCGGAGCTCGGCCAATACAGCCAGGCGTCGCGTGACGGCTTCCTCGCGGTTCAGGATACGAAAGGCGTCCGCATCGTCGCCGGGGACCTTTGCTGGACCAACGAATCCCGCGTCTCGAATGATGGGTCTTATCTCTACCTCAACGAAACCTTCGCTCGCCGCCTGACCCGGTTTCCGATACGGGCGGACGGATCGTTGGGGCCGCGCCAAACCGCAACCGAATTTGGCGCAGGCGTCTTTCCGGACGGACTCGCCTTCGACGCGGCGGGCTGCGCGTGGGTTGTCAGCGTGGGCAGCAATCGCATCATCCGCGTTGAGGCAGACGGATCGCAGACAATTGTGATCGATGATGGCGACCCGGCGACCGTGGAGGAGCTCGAGTCGTTGCATAACCGAAACGCGCTGACTCGAACCCATTTGTCTCAGGCGCGTGGAACGCGCCTTGTCAATACGAGCAGCATCGCGTTTGGCGGCGCGGACCTGCGAACCGCATATGTCGGGTCCCTCGGTCTCTCCTCGATCGCGTCGTTCAAAGTCGCCGTCCCGGGCGTTCCGCCGCCTCACTGGACCTGGTGAGGCGGCGCCTGGCGAGCGCCCGCGGATCTCGATACGCTCGATCTTGAACGCAATATCCGCGAAAGCCGTGAAGGTTTTGCGATCCTAGTGAACAGCCGCGTACATGATCTTGGCTTCGGTCGCCTGCTTCGGAGAAAACTCCTCGACGATGCGGCCGAGCCGCGACACCAGGATGCGGTCCGACAGGTTCATGATCTCGGGCAGATTGGACGAGATCACGACCACCGCGAGCCCATCATCGGCGAGGCGCTCGATGACGTGGTGGATCTCGGCAATGGCGCCGACGTCGACCCCGCGCGTCGGTTCGTCGAAGATGATGAGCTTCGGCTTCTGAACCAACGCGGTCGCGATCACGACTTTCTGCTGATTGCCGCCCGATAGCTCGATCACGCGGGCGTTGCTGTTGATCGCGCGAATGCTGAGACCTTTGATCCATTGGTCGGCGAGTTCGCCAACTCGACTCAAGCCGACAACGAGGCTCGAATTCAGGTTGGCGGCGAGAAACCCGGAATAGATATTGTCGGCGATCGACTGGGTTTCGAAGAAACCCTCGAGCTTGCGATCCTCCGTGACATAGACGATGCCGTCCCGCACGGCGGGAGCAGGGACGCGATAGCGGACCGGCTTGTCGTTCAGCCATATCTCGCCGCCGTAGAAGGCGTTGCGCTTCTGCACGCCAGCCACAATCTTCGCCGTTTCGGTTCGCCCCGACCCGATGAGGCCGAAAATGCCGGTGATCTGCCCCGCATAAATCGAGAAGCTCGTATTGCGGACCATCGATCCCATTGACAGGTTCTGGACGCTCAGCACTTTCGCCCCGGCGGCGCGCGCCGTTCTGCCTTGGCGGCTGTAGAGTTCGCCGGACAATTGGCGTCCCACCATGCCCTGAATGATCGTCTCGCGATTGAACTTCGAGGTGAGGTCCGTCGTGACCAGCTCGCCGTCCCGCAAGATTGTGATCCGGTCGGAGATGGTGAGCGCCTCCTCGAGCGCATGGCTGATGAAGATGATCGACACGCCGCGCGCCTTGAGGCGTGCGATCAGGGAGAAGAAATGGTGCTTCTCCTCGGGCGTGAGCGAGGCTGTCGGTTCGTCGAAAATGATTGCCTTGACGTTCTGGCGAACGGCTCGGGCGATCTCCACCATCTGCCGCTTGGCCGCGCCAAGGCCCGCGACATTGGCCCATGGATCGACGTTGAAGTTGAGCGACTGGAGGAACTGCTGCGCCGCGATGTTGAGGCCCCGCAGCCGATTGAAAAGCTTTTCGTCGCCGAGGTAGATGTTCTGCGCAACGGTCATCGAGGGGACGAGGCTTGTCTCCTGAAACACCATCACGACGCCGTTGGAGAGGGCTTCCTTGGGGGAGCCGAACGCGACTTCACGGCCCTCCAGCACCATCGTACCCGAGGTCGGGAGCGTGACGCCGGCCATGATCTTGGTCAGCGTCGATTTGCCCGCGCCATTCTCGCCGATCAGCGCGTGGATCTCGCCGCGCTCCAGGGTGAAATCGACATTCTTCACCGCGGGCACGCCGCGGTATTCCTTCGTCACGCTCCGCATCTCGATAAGGGGCTGCAACGCTCAAGCTCCTTCGAGTTCGCGCAGATCGACGTCCAGGATGACCTCTCCGCCCCTGCTCGTCGCCAGCAGCCGTCCCGAGGTCTCGAGACAACTCGTGATCCCATGAACTCTTCCGTCCGCCCGGCTGTGAAAACTGGCGATCGGCAGGCCCGAGCGGTCGAGACGGATGATGAGGCCGTAGGAGCGCGTCGGCGCCCAGGGCTTCGATATGCCAAGGTGCTTGACCTGCCCGCCCTGGATCGGCTCGAGGAAGCTGCGTCCGCTGCTCAGCGCGGGCGCCATCCAGAAGTCCGGATGGACTTCCCGCATCATCCGCTCGCGATAGGCTTTCTCTCGAAGGACGAATTCGACCATCTGGCGGCGCGGAGCGAAAACGCAGAGCCAGTAGCCGCCATCGCTGGCGGTCGCGATCCGTGACGGATAGCCTGGCAGATGCTGCAGCATCGGCTGGACTGCACTCCTGGCGTCGACCCGCAGGACGCGATGGCGCCAGCTTTCCGAGATCAGAAACGCGCCTGCGGGCTCTTTGACGACGCCTGACGGCCAGGCAAGACCGTCGGCAAGCTTGGCGCCCGAGCCGGAGCCCAAATCAAGCCGCCAGAGCGAGCCCGACGCATTGAGCTCAAGCAGGTCCCGCTTCCATTCATGGGCCGGATTGGCGGCCGAGCCGAGGCATAGAATGATCGAGTCCGGCCCATCGAAGGCGAGCGCCGTCGGGCACAGAAGCGGAGCGCTCACCGACTTGCGTAAAAGACTTTCCGTCGTGCCTTCCCCCGCGTATGGCGAGGGTCCCTTGTCTCGCAATTGCGATCGCTCCGGATCCGTCGCCCGCCATGCTGGCGACGGGCGCGTTCGACGCTTCGACAAGTTCGGAGGAAAAAGCTCCGGATTCGCCGCGCAGGATGCAAACGCCCGCGCGGCTCGAGAAAAACAATGCGCCGCCCGACCCGACAAGATTGTCCGGCGCCTCGACTGCGCGCGCGACCGCGGCCTGATCGAGAACGCTGTTCGGCGTCAAAGCGCCATCCATGGGCGGCACCGTGACCGCGGCCGAGCCCCGACCCCAGAATGCGTCAATCCGTTTCCGAACCGCCGCGATCACGAACGCTTCCCCCAATAGAGGTCTCGATCGCTGAAGTTCGGGTCGGCGCCGGGAATCCGGTAGCGGCCGATGCGGTTGTTATAGACGCCGCCCAGATAGAGGTAACCCTTGTGCTCGCGCATGGAGGTGATCATCGGGTGCTTGTCCCCCGTCGCATCCCAAAGCGACTCGATGATCCTGCCGTTGATGTCGAACTTCACAACGCCGCCCGCATTGATGTTCGGATAGATCCATTCCTCGAAGGCGACCCTCTGCGCCATCCGGCGCCGGAAGCCGGGCATTTTCATCGCAACGTCGAGCGCCGGCGTCCGCATGCCGAGCATCGCCACCCAGAAGTTGCCGTCCGAAGCGCGGCGGATGTTGTCGGGATAGCCGGGCATGTCGGGCAGAATGCACTCCACGCGCCCCTTCTTCGGACCGTCGAACCAGTACCGGTTGATCCGTCCCGCCCAAGTCTCGGCGAAGAACAGCGACTCGTTGTCGCCGGTCATGCAGATTCCATTCGGAAACATGCGCTTCGGCAGCACCGTGCGGGACGTGTTGTTATGCGGATTCCAGCAGATAATCCTCCCGTTGCCGCGTCCTTCGATCGAGTCCGTCGCCCAGTCGAAAATGTCGTATCGGATCGTCGCTTCACTGAAGAACACCCGGCCGTCGGGGGCAAAATCCATGTCGTCGGCGAAGCGCATGCGGCTGTCGTCGATGATGGAGAACAACGTCCGGTTCGTCTCGTCGGAGAGACGGATGATCTCGCCTGCGCGGGTGATCTTGTAGAGGCCCATGCCGCTGACACAGGCGAACAGCGAGTCCTCGCCGTCGAAATGGAGTCCCAGAGGCTGGCCGCCGATATGCGCGAAGATTTCGACGCGTTTGTAATCCGGCGCCATGAAACGGATGATGTCGCCGTGGCGGCTTCCCGCATAGAGGTTGTCATCCCGGTCGAAAGCGATGTCCTCGGCGCCATCCACCTGGTCGAGGCCGATCGGTTCGGCCTCCTGCAGCTTGTTGTTGATGGCGTAGGGGGTGCCGGCCGCGGGATCCGTCGAGATGAGAGGGGGCGGATCGAAGAACGTCGGCGAAACGTAAACGCGCGAGAGCAGCTTGTTCCGGTTCTTGAGCCAGCGCACGTCCAGCGCGACGGCCACGAGCAGGATCAGTCCGATCGCGAGGGGATTGGCGCCGCTCGGAAGGCTGAACCTGAGCAGCGTATTCGTGAACATGCCGACGATGAGCGCCCCAAGCGCGGCTTTCGGGATCGAGCCCCGCCCCCCGCCCAGGCTGTTGCCGCCGAGCACCGCCGCAGTGAGCGCCATGACTTCGAGCCCAATGCCCGCCTCGGTGCCGGCGTTGTTGAGGCGCGCTGCATAGAGGACGCCGGCGACGCCGGTCATCACGCCCGAGATGACATAGGTCATGCACACCGTGCGGCGCACGTTGATGCCAGCGTTGTGCGCGGAGCGTCTGGATCCGCCAACCGCGCGGATGTGCCACCCCGGACGCATGCGCGTGAGAAAGATGTGCAGCACGACCGCGGCGACCAGCGCCAGGAGATAGTTGAAGGGAACGCCGAGCACCGTGCCGAAGGACAAGAAGTCCCACACCGCCGAATCCGGCGCATCGGTGACGACCAACGTGCCCCAATTGAACAGCAGGTAGTCGACGAGCGCCCGAAGGATGATCAGCATCGCCAGCGTCGTCAGGAAGGCGCGCAGGCGCAGATAGCCGACAAGGATTCCGTTGATGAAGTCCGCACAGGCCGCAAACGACGAGCACCAAGACCGCGGCGATTGGGATCGGCCATTGCAGGTAGTTGACGAGCGCGAGCGTGGTGAAATTCGCGAGGGCGAAGATCGACCCGACGCTGAGGTCGATTCCGCCCGCCATGATGACCACCGCCATGCCGAGCGTAACGAAGGTCAATTCGCCCATCTGTCGCAGCAGTTCGACAACGCCGGCGACAGAAAGAAAGTTCGGGAGCAGCAGAGCAAACACCGCCGCCGACACGACCAGCATGACCACCGGAATGGCGGTGTCGATCCAGTCCTTGGTCAACACCTCGCCGATCACATGATCGGGCACCAACCGGTAGCGCCATTTGGCGACGACGTCAGAGCTGGACATAACAGCCTTGGTTTATGCTTGCTTCAGGCCGCGGAAACGCCGGGGTGACGAAAGCGCGCAATGCCGTCAGGACGCCGCGCCGGACAAGCCGGCGCGCCGGTCCCTATTTCCAGGGTATCTGCTTCAGCTCGTCGACGGTCCAGCACTGGTCGGGCTTGTACGTGCTCGGCTGGAGTACGAGCGTCCCCACGTAATCCGCGTAGGGCTGGGCGCCGGCCTTCGAGGTCTGTTGCAGGGCGACGGCGATCGCCGCGCCGAGGCGGCGGGTTACGTCCGGAAGATTGTAGGCGACATATTGATCGAAGCTTCCATCGGCGATTTTGTTGCACGTTGAGCGCTCGCCCGAGCCGGATGAAACGACGAAGACCTTGCCCTTCAATCCGGCTTCGGCGACGGCCGCCGCCATGCCCGCGTCTTGCCCGTCCCACAGCCCCATATATCCGCACAGGTCTGGGTTCTGCTTGAGGACGGTGGCGACCACGCCATGCGCCTTGGACGCGTCCCAGTCGGCCGAAGCGTCAGACACGACCTTGATGTCAGGGTGATCCTTGAGCACGTCCTGGATTGCCTTCATGCCGACGAAATTCGTCGGGTTGTTTGGCGTGCCTTGAAGGATCGCGATCTTTCCATTCTTTCCAGCGCTCGTACTGCAGACGGAGGCCAGCTTGGAGATGTTCTTGAACGCGATCTGATACCAGTCGACGCCGACGAAAGCGTCCGTGTTCGCTGTCGACTTCACTTGGACCTGGAGCGTTTTGATGCCTTCCTTCGTCGCCCGCTTGAGCAGCGAGGCGTAAGCCTGCATATCCAGGTTCTGAACGATCAGGACATCCGGTTTCTCGGAGATCACCTGGGAGATCAGTTGCGCGCCCTGGTCGTTGTTCCAATTGTAGTCCCGCACCGTCAGATCGTATCCGAGATCCTTAGACTGGCGCTCGATGCCCGCGGCTATTCCCTGCGCGATGTCCATGCCCGAGGAGATCACGATCAAGGCGACCTTTTTGCCTTTGAACGTGTCGTAGTATTTAACGGTCAGCCCATCGTCGTACTCGGCGGCGTATGCCCGCCAAGCGCCCGAAAGCGGAAGACACAGCGCCGCGGCTGCTAGCGCGGCCTTGAATAATTTCATGTTCGTTTCCTCTCCTTAGATGTCGCCTTGCTGCGACGTTTGCTCGTCTCGCGGATTGATCATCGAGTCGACGACGATCGCCACCAACAGGATGACGCCCTTGATAAGATTTTGCAGGATGTAGGGCACGTTGAGGATCGTCATCCCGTTGAGCAGGATTCCAATCAAAAGGGTTCCGACGA
This sequence comes from uncultured Alphaproteobacteria bacterium, assembly GCA_963717215.1. Lineage (GTDB taxonomy): Bacteria > Pseudomonadota > Alphaproteobacteria > Rhizobiales > Beijerinckiaceae > Roseiarcus. The sequence continues at coordinate 176,156 of CAVQVS010000009.1, read as the reverse complement.
GTACGTTGCGCACGCCCCCGCGCCCGCCGCTCAGCCCGATGCCGCCAAGCACCACGACCAGAATGACGTCGTAGACCATCGTCGAGTTGACCTGCCGCGTGTTCATGCTGCCGATCAGCGTGACCATCACAAGACCGGCGAGGAACCCTGTGAGGGACGAAGCGACATATTGCAGGACAACAATCCGGCGCACCGGAATCCCGGCGATGCGCGCCTTGAGGGGGTTGTCTCCGATCGCGCGCAGGAATCGGCCGGGCTTGGTGAACTGGAGTACGAGGAAACACATCGCCGCGAACACCAGGAAGACGATCACGCTCGTCGGCGCCCCAAGCAAAACGCCGCCACCGAATGAGCGCGTCCATTGCGCCTCGGGGGGGATGTAGATGAGATCGGCCCCCACGAGGAAGAGCCTGCTGAACCCGTAAACGACGCTCGCCATCGCGAGCGTGGCGAAAATTGCAGGGACCTCTACATAAGCGACCAGGACGCCCATGATCGCGCCGACGGCGGCGGTGAAGCCGAGGCCCGCGAGGACCGCGACCATCGGCGGCTCCCCCTGCCCCGCCAGGCTGAGCACCCAGGCGACTGACATGGTCATGGTCGTGACGATGGCGAGGTCGATGCCTCGGCCGATGATCGCGACGGCCATGCCGAGCCCCAGAATGCCGAGGATCGAGACGTTCTGAACGAGCGCAAGCAGGTTGTCGGGAGCGAGGAAGCCCCTGAGCGTCACCGCAAAAACGACGAAGAGCAGAACCGCGATGCCGAGGACGATTTCTCCCTGAGAAAGCTGCAACGGCGCCGATCGCGTCCGCGTCACGCTCGCCGTCCCTTGAGTTTTCATCGGTCCTCCCTGCGCATCTTTCGCGCCTTTTTTACGGAGGCGGCGCAGCACGAGCCCACTGGGAGCACGCCGCCCGCGACGCCGGATAATACTTTCTCGCTATGCTGGCATTTGAAACCCCGATGTCCAGGACAAAGCCCGAAAGCAGCCCAAGTTGGGTCGCATACTCGATTGATCAGTGTCGTACTGGACAGTAGATCGTTCGGGATCAAATCGCAAGGCGTGCGCGGCGCACACCTTTTCCATTGGCGTGGGGCGCCGTAACAGTCCGGATGCCCGCGGTGAAGCGCGTGACCGCGCGAGCCTGACGCTTTTGTGGCGGTACGCGGTTGGGGGGCCGCCGGGGCTGTCGGCTGGTCCGTTGACTACCGCTGCGATCTCCTTTCATACTGACAGGTAGCTGAGCGCGCTGCGCCGCGGACCTTTCGTCCTGCGCCCCAAGAAGACAGGTCGATGAGCCGAGACAGGTGGGGACATTGGGGGGAAGCGGACGAGCGGGGCGCGCTCAATCTGATCGGGCCGGAGCAGGTCCGCGCCGCCGCCGGTCTCGTCCACTCGGGCGCGGTGTTCAGTCTCGCCCAGCCGATTTCAGGCCGTATGCCCGTTCCTCAGCATCGGGCCCCGCCCGGCCATTTCATGATGCGCACTGGAGGCGACTATGCCGCCGGCGCGCGGCGGCCGGGCGGATTTCAGTTCGCCGAGGATGCGCTTTTCCTTCCTCTCCATCTTGGAACCCACATCGATAGTCTGTGCCATGTCTGGTACGACGACCACCTCTACAACGGGCATGCGCAGAGCAATATTCGCAGCGGAGGCGCCGAACGCTGTGGCGTCGAGAAGCTGCCGCCCATTGTGACGCGCGGCGTCCTCTTGGATCTTGTCGCTGCAGGCGGAGGACCTTTGCCGGATGGACAGGCGATCGGCGTTGACGAACTCAAGCGCGCCGTCGCCGCCGGAGGCGTGACTCCGGGCCGGGGTGATGCGGTGCTCCTTCGCACCGGGTGGCTCGAGGCGCACCAGGACACGCCGCCCGACTTCAACGCCGAGCCCGGGCTCAACCTCGAGGCGGCGCTATGGCTGGCCGAATGCGGCGTCGCCCTCATCGGCGCGGACAATTACGCCATCGAAGTCATGCCGTTCCCCGACGGCGCGGTTTTCCCGGTCCACCAACGCCTCATCCGCGACTACGGGATGCCTTTGCTGGAAGGTCTGGTCCTTCAGCCGCTTGCGGAGGCGGCCGCGCGGGCGTTCTTGTTCATGGCCGCTCCGCTCCGCATCGAAGGCGCAACCGCGAGCCCGCTCACCCCAATCGCAATTCTGTAAGCGCGTCGAGCGGAGCGCGGATGAGACAGACGAGAGAGGAAGCAAAATGACGCTTCACATGGCCAGGATCGGCCTCATCGCAGGCGCGCGCACGCCAGCAGACCCCGCCGCAGTCGAGGCCGCAGTCGCGGCCTCCCACGCGGCGATGCGCGGCCTTCGGTCCCTGAGCAGCTTCGATCGCGCGGCAATTCTTGACCGGGTGGCCTCGGCCCTTCGGGAGGACCGGCAGAACCTCGCGGCGGCGCTGGCGCGTGAATTGGGGTACCTCACGGTGCGGGACATGTTGCTGGAAGTCGACCGGTCGGTCGACGTCTTCACGCTCTGCGCCGCTCTGGCGCGCACGGGAATGGACGAGACGATCAATCTTGACGCCGCCGCGCGCGGCAGGAGCGCGATCGGGCTGGTGAAGCGGCGCCCGATCGGGCCGGTGCTCGCGATCACAGCCTTCAACGGTCCGATCCTGATCGCCGCGCACAAGATCGCGCCTGCGATCGTCGCCGGTTGCTCGATCCTGATCAAGCCGTCGCCCCGTGTTCCCGACGCGGCGGTGCGGCTCGCCGAACATGTCGTCGCGGCAGGCTGGCCGAGCGAGGCGCTTGCCGTGCTGCCCGTGTCGGACGAGCAGACCGGGGCGCTGATTCGCGATGAAAGGTTGCCCGTCATCAGCTTCACGGGAGGTGATTTCGGTTGGCGCATCAAGGAAATGGCCCCGCTGAAACGCGTGCATCTCGAACTGGGCGGGGTTGGCGCGGTGATTGTCGCGGCGGACGCGGACCTCGATCTGGCTGCGGCCGAATGTTCGCTTGGCGGGTTTGTCCGGTCGGGACAGGCCTGCATCTCCGTGCAGCGCGTCTATGTCGAGCGGCCAGCCTATCAGGCCTTCGTCGAGCTTCTGACCCAGCGCATCGGCGGCATCGTCGTCGGAGACGTGTCCAACGAGGCGACCCAGGTCGGACCTCTCGTTGACGCCAGCGCCGCGAGCAAGGTCGAGAGCATGATCGTGGACGCGGTATCCAAGGGGGCGCAGCGCATCTGCGGCGGCGCGCGCGACGGCAATCTTGTTCCTCCCACCCTTCTCGCCAACGCGAGCCCGGACATGCTGGTCATGCGCAAGGAGATTTTTGGCCCCGTCATGGCTGTCGCGCCCGTCGATAGTTTGGACGAGGCCGTGAACGAGGCGAACGCCATCGGAGGCGCGATTCACACCGGCGTGTTCACCAGCAACCTCGACACCGCTTTCCGGCTCGCGGACGAACTCGACGCCGGCGGCGTCATCATCAACGGCTCGAACGCCTGGCGCGTGGATCAGATGCCCTATGGCGGGGTGGGCAAATCCGGCTTCGGCCGAGAGGGCGTGCGGTCGATGGTCCTCGAATATACCGAGCCCAAGGTGATCGTCGTGCGAAGGCGCGCCTGAGCTCCAGAACCGGAAGCGAAGGAGAAGCCCATGCCGAGCCCCCGGGCCGAGACAGGAGACGTTTTCGACTACGTCATCGTGGGCTCAGGCTCCGCGGGGTCGCTCCTTGCCGCGCGACTTTCGGAGGAGAGCGCCGTCACGGTGTGCCTGCTGGAGGCCGGACAGCGCGACTGGCATCCTTTCATCCACCTTCCGGCGGGCTACATCAAAATGCTGCAGAACCCCGCCTTCACCTGGTCCTTCCGGACGGAGCCGTCGGCCGGGACTGCGGGCAGATCCATCGCCACGACGCACGGGCGCGTCCTCGGTGGGTCGAGCTCGATCAATGGCCTTGTCTACAATCGCGGACAAGCCATCGATTTCGACCATTGGGCGCAGTCCGGAAATCGCGGCTGGAGCTATTCCGACGTCCTGCCCTATTTCCGTCGCAGCGAGAAGCGGCTGGGACTTGCCGACGAAACCTATCGCGGTCGCGATGGGACCCTTCCGGTCACCGACATCGACTGGAGGCATCCCCTCTGCAACGCCTTCATTGCGGGCGCGGAGAGCCTGGGGATCCCGCGGAACCCGGATTATAACGGCGCCAGTCAGGATGGGGTCGGCTTTTATCAGCGGGTCATCCATCGCGGCCTTCGGGTGAGTTCGGCGAAAGCGTTTCTAAAGCCCGCGTTGCGCCGTCCGAATCTTTCGGTGCGGACGGAGGCGCTCGCGACCCGCATCGAACTCGATGGGCGGCGAGCCACCGGCGTGAGCTACCGGCGTCCGGACGGCCAGAGGGCGATCGCACAGGCCAGGCGTGAGGTCATCCTCTGCTGCGGCGCGCTCAACAGCCCGAAGCTGCTCGAGCTCTCTGGAATTGGCGGTGGCGCTGTCCTGCGCGAAATCGGCGTCGCGCCGGCGGTCGAGTTGCCCGGCGTCGGCGAAAACCTGCGCGACCATTACGCGGTTCGGATGACCGCCAAGGTCCGCAACATCGAGACGATCAACGAAAAGACGCGCGGCTGGCGGCTGGTGAAAGAGGCGGCGCTCTGGGCGCTGGGGCAGCCGAGCATCCTCGCGCTGAGCCCTTCCTTGGTTCACGTCTTCTGGAAGTCGGACATGGCGCTCGACCGGCCGGATCTCCAGATCACCTTCACCCCCGCGAGCTACCGCGAGGGCATCGCCGGCCTGCTCGACGCCTATCCCGGGATGACAATCGGTGTTTGGCAGCAACGCCCGGACAGCGCCGGATACGTGCACGCCTCGTCCAGCGATCCCAATGTGCTTCCCCGCATCCAGCCCAACTACCTGTCGAGTTCGATCGACCAGCGCGCGCTCCTCGGCGGAGTGCGCCTGGCGCGGCGGCTGTTCCGGACGGATACGCTGAAAGCCTTTTACGACCATGAGATCAGCCCGGACCCAAAGCTCGAGCGCGACGACGAATTGCTCGACTATGCCCGCCGCATGGGCTCGACGGTGTTCCACCTCACGGGGTCGTGCCGGATGGGGCCGCCCTCGGACGCCACCGCGGTCGTGGGGCCCGATCTCAAGGTCCATGGCCTCGAGGCGCTGCGGGTGGCCGACGCGTCCGTGATGCCGTCGATGCCCTCAGCCAATACAAACGCCGCAACCTACATGATCGCGGAAAAGGCCGCCGACATGATCCTCGGCCGCGAAATCCGCGAGGAACGCTAGGCAATCCCTTTCATCGCCCGGAATGTCGAGGCCCGCGCCCTCCCTCGAAAGGCCGAATGGATCGCCCCGGTCGCATCGTCGAGCATGACGATAAGCTCGAGTTCAGACCGTTCAAAAACACCGCCATACGCACCCCTGAGGGACTACCGCGCCGCGGGGAACGAACGAGCGTCAAGCTCGCCCGCGGGCTTAAATCCCTTCGACGATGCGAATATCCCGCTCCGCGCCGCCCGCAAGCGCGTCCAGGGCTTCCTTGTACGCCGGGCTGTCGTGCGCCGCCCGAGCCGCTTCCACGCTGTCAAACTCGATCAGCACCGTGCGCTGCTGCAGGCCAGCCTCATAGACTTGCCCTGGCGTTCCGCGAGCCAGGAAGCGCCCGCCTGCGGCGGTAAGCGCCGGCCCGGCGAGCTTGGCGTAAGCAGCCAGCGCATCCGGGTTGCTGACCGAACGATATGTCGAGATCCAATAGGCTTTGGCCATCGTGTTCCTCCTCGCTTGGCTTCCGGCAAGCCGCTTCAGTCGATCAGCTTATAGGCCGGCAGGGTGAGGAATTCGTCGAACGTGTCGCTGAGGGACATGTCCGAGAAGAGCTCAGTCGCCTCCTTGAAGCGGCCGCCGTCAAACGCCTTGGCGCCGACTTCGCCCTTCACTCGCTCCATCTCGCCCTTGAGCGCATCGCAGAACAGGGCGGGCGTCGCCTCGCGGCCGTCGTCGAGCTTGGCCTTCAGGTGCAGCCATTGCCAGACCTGGGCGCGGGAGATCTCGGCCGTCGCCGCGTCCTCCATGAGGTTATAGATCGGGACGGCGCCGCGGCCCCGGAGCCACGCCTCGATATATTGCACCCCGACCCGGATATTCTCGCGCAGGCCCTCCTCCGTGCGCTTGCCCTTGTGGACCTCGAGCAGGTCCTTTTGCGTCACGTGGACGTCGTCGCGCTTCTTCGACAGCTGGTTCTTTTCCGGCATCATGCGGTCGAACACTTCCATCGCGACCGGCACGAGATCCGGATGCGCGACCCAGGTGCCGTCGTGACCGTTGCCGGCCTCGCGCTCCTTGTCGGCGCGGACCTTGGCGAAGGCCGCTTCGTTCGCGGCCTTGTCGCCCTTGACCGGGATTTGCGCCGCCATGCCGCCCATGGCGAAGGCGCCGCGGCGGTGGCAGGTCTTGATGAGGAGAAGCGAATAGGCGTTGAGGAACGCCTTGCCCATCGTCATTTCCGACCGGTCGGGCGTGAGGAACGCCTTGTTCTTGCCGAGGCGCTTGATGAACGAGAAGATATAGTCCCAGCGGCCGCAGTTCAGACCAACGATATGGTCGCGGAGCTCGTAGAGAATCTCGTCCATCTCGAAGGCGGCCGGCAGCGTCTCGATCAGGATGGTCGCCTTGAACGTCCCATGGGGCACGCCAAGCTCGCGCTCGGCGTCGGAGAAGATGTCGTTCCAGAGCCTGGCCTCGAGATGGCTCTCGAGTTTGGGCAGATAGAAGGCCGGCGTCGCGCCCTTGGCCATCTGGGCCTTGGCGCAGTGGAAGACGTAAAGGCCGAAGTCGAACAGCGAGCCCGACATCTCCGCGCCGTCGACCACCACGTGGCGCTCGGGCAGATGCCAGCCGCGCGGGCGTACCATCAGAACGGCGGTCTCGCGCTTGAGCGCGTAGGCCTTGCCGCTGACGGGGTCGGTGAAGTCGATCTTGCCGGCCCAGCGATCCTTCAAATTGGCCTGGCCCTCGACCATGTTGGCGAAGACGGGCGAGGTCGCGTCCTCGAAATCGGCCATGAAGACCTTGGCGCCGGAATTGAGCGCATTGACGATCATCTTGCGATCGACAGGACCGGTGATCTCGACCCGGCGGTCGAGCAGGTCGTCCGGGATCTTGGCGACGGTCCAGTCGCGTTCTCGTATGGACTTTGTCTCGGGGAGAAAATCGGGCAGCTTGCCGGCGTCGAAATCTTCCTGGCGCCCCATGCGCCGCGTCAGCAACTCCAGGCGCCGTCGATTGAAACGCCGATGCAGCCCGGCGATGAACGCGAGCGCCTCGGCGCTCAGAATTTCGTCATGCCGAGCCGTGGACTTGGCGTTGATCTCGACGCCGGCGACGGCCGAGTGCGCTGTCATGACGGGCTCCGCAAAGGCGTTGGAAGGTCCAAGACGCACGTCCTAGACCTTTTCTCAGCCTTTGTGGAGGCTCGTCGTCGGTCAGGCCGCAAGATGCGTCCGTCCGCCGACCGATCGCTCGCGCCAAGCCCTCCGCCTCACAAGCAAGCCGGACGGATCGGCGTCCAGCGGCAGCGCCGTCGCGTCGTTGACGTCGGAGCGCGTGAGACCGATGTCGCGCAGCTCAAATTCCGACATCCCCGCCAATTGGTTCATCGTTCGGCGCGCTTCGCTCACTCGCGCCGGCCAGGTGAGGATGCGCCACAAAGCCTTCGCGGCGCCGGATTCCATATAGGTCGCAATCATGTTCGCCTCCAATTTGAGGACGATTCCCCGTTCGGCGCGAAGCTTGCGCCGGTGGAAGTCGCTCAATCTCGGGATCGTTATCTCGGGATGCACATTTATATGGTGACGGGCATTGATCGGTCCAACGAATGTTTGTAGAGTAATCCATAAAAATTTCGGATGAGTTCCATGCTCGACACCGACCAGCTTCGATCTTTCCTCGCCATCGTCGATTCCGGCTCTTTCACCAAGGCTGCCGAGCGGGTGCACAAGACCCAGTCCGCGGTCTCGATGCATATCCGCAGGCTCGAGGAACAGCTGGGCTGCGCCCTGTTCGTCAAGCAGGGACGCGGCGCCCGGCTGACTGACGAGGGGGAAAAGCTGATCGAATTCGCCCGCCGCATCGTCCAGGTCGAAGCGGGCGCATTTGCCGCGCTGTCGCGCAAGGGTTTGCGGGGTGCGGTTCGGCTCGGGATTCCCGACGATTACGCGGAATCATTCCTGGCCGACATCCTTGCGCACTACAGCCGGCGCCACCCCCTGGTCGAGGTGCTGGTCGTCTGCGAGGCGTCGTCCGACCTTGCTCCCCAGGTCGCCGCCGGGGCGCTGGATCTGGCGCTGATTACCGATCACCAGGGGCTCCCGGGGGTCGAGGTCTTGCGCAACGAGCCCCTGGTCTGGGTCGCCTCCGAGAGATTCCAGGTGGAGGAGGGGACGCCGATCCCGCTCGCGCTCGGCAGCACGACCTGTTGCTGGCGCCGGGCGACCGAGGACGCGCTCGAATTTACGCCGGGCCTCACGCGGCCACGATTCTTCTCCAAGAACTTCAGCGCCATCGGCACGGTCCTGCGCGCCGGGCTGGCGGCGACGATTCTGCCCGTCTCGATGGTCGGACCCGGCCTCAAGCTCCTTGGCCGCGCCGAAGGCTTGCCCGAATTGCCTTTGACCCGCATGGGCCTCATTCACGCGCCCGGACGCCCGAGCGAAGAGGCCAACGCGCTTGCCGAATTCGATCCGCCAGACCCTCGGCGCCGAGGCGCGCCAAGCCGCCTGAGCGCGGGTGAGATGCGCCTCTTTTGAACCGATCCTCTGCGCTTCGGTCCCTTGCCCGAATTTGCCTTCCGTTCTGGCTGAGCCTATTTCGGCGCCCAGCCCCGTGCTCACCCCGGCCCGCTTCCGGCCGAAACGTGAATTTCGGGCGATCCTCGAAGCCTCGAAGACAGTCATGACCGACGCGACCGCGCCAAGGACCGGGCTTATGCAATCGGTCTGGGCCAACCCGATCCTCCTCTTGGTTTTGACCACGCTGATCTGGGCCGCACACTCGCTCGTCGGTCGGTTGGCGGTCGGTCAGATCGGGCCGATGACGCTCACCTGCCTGCGGTGGGGGGTGGCGCTGATTCCCATTCTGATCACTGCCCGCGATTCGCTGCGGCAGGACTGGCCCGCCCTGCGCGCCCGCTGGATCTATCTGGCGGTGATGGGGGCTGCCGGATACACGGCCTTCAACGCGCTCTTCTATGGCGCCGCGCATCATACGAGCGCGCTCAATCTCTCCATCATCCAAGGCGCCATTCCTGCGCTGGTTCTCCTGGGAGCCCGGGTTGTCCTCGGGGTGCGGTTCACCGCCCTGCAGGCGCTCGGCGCTGTCATCACCATGATTGGCGTGGGCGTGATCGCCGCGCAGGGCGATCTGGCTCGGCTCATGGCGCTCGCCTTCAACAGCGGCGACGTGATGATGTTCGTGGCTGCCGCGCTCTATGCGGGCTACACGATCGGCCTTCGCCAGCGCCCTCACGTCTCCGGAGTCAGCATGCTGGCGGCGATGGCGCTCGCCGCCTTCATCACCTCGATTCCGCTGATGATCTGGGAAATCCTGTCTGGTGGGTTCGTCTGGCAGACCTGGGGCGGCCTCATGACGCTCGCCTTTGTGGCGCTTGGACCGGCCTTCATCTCGCAGCTTATGTATATGCGCGGGGTCGAACTGATCGGACCAGGCCGGGCCGGCGTGTTCGTCAATCTCGTCCCGGTGTTCGGCGCCATCATGGCGGTTGTCATCCTGGGCGAGCCGTTCGCCCTCTATCATGTCCTCGCGCTATTGTTAGTTGTCGGGGGCATCGCCATTGCGCAAAGAAGCTCAGCCGCCGCTCAACGTTGAGCGCCGCTCAAACCCAAGGAGATCGAGATGGCCTGGATTGAATTGAAGCCGGAAGGAGCAGGCCCGATTTGAGCCTGGCGCGCCGATCCCTCAGGAAAACCGCGCGGTGGAATCGTCGTCATCCAGGAAATTTTTGGCGTCAATTCGCATATCCGGGCGGTCACGGATCGGTTCGCGGCCGAGGGGTACCTTGCGGTGGCGCCTGCCATTTTCGAGCACGTCGAGCCCAATTTCGAGACCGGCTACGACGCTGACGCGAGAGCGCGCGGGATGGCGATCGCCGGCAAGATGGACCGTGAGCAGGTGCTGCGCGACGTCGTCGCCGCAATCGCCATCGCCAAGGAAGGCGGCAACGTCGGCATCGTCGGCTACTGCCTCGGCGGCACGGTCGCCTGGTCGGCGGCCGCCAAGGTTTCGGGCTTGAGCGCCGCAGTCGGCTATTACGGCGGCGGGATCATCGGACTCAAGGACTTGAAGCCCAAGGTCCCGACGCTGCTCCATTTCGGCGAGAAGGACCAGCATATCCCCGTCGCCGGCGTGAAAGAGGTGGCCGCCGCCCATCCGGATGTCGAGGTCCACATCTATCCCGCCGATCACGGCTTCAACTGCGACCAGCGGGAAAGCTACGACGCGCCGAGCGCCAAGCTCGCCTGGACGCGAACGCTTGATTTCTTCAAAAAGCACCTGGGGTAAGCTGCGCTCAGCCGCCGCCATTTCCGGCCTGCGCGAGCATGAAGGCGTGGGCCGGCGCTTTTTGTCAGCTTGCCGTCGACCGTCGTCACGCCGTCCCGCCATTCCGTGAGCGCGCCGGGATTTGCCTTCATCCAGGCGCGCTCGGCGGCGTCGGAGCTGCAGGCCTGATCGACGGATCGACTATGTCGCTCATCAGGGTTTTCGATTGCGGAACTCGAGGGTTAGGTTCGAGGGAATTTGCGCTTCCGGGCAGCATGGATCTCGGAGATTAGGCCGCCAGAGGATCAACCTGGCCAATCGCCGCGAGCAAGGACGATTGGTTCACCGCCGATCACGAGGCCGCTGGCGGGTAGGACCTGTGCTTTCTCACCGACGCGACGCCGGATCAGGTCGTCCAGCATTTGCGGGCTGAACGCGTCGCCATCGTGACTGGCCCCGGGCCAAGACAGGGTGCGCTGGTCTCCCTCTATTGTCGCGATCCGGACGGCAGCCTGATCGAGATCGCGTCTTACGTCGAAGAATAGCCGAACCCGATCAGGCGGGATCGCCTGTTTATCGCGAGACGCCCAAAGGGTGCGGGCGGATGTGGGACTGTCAGGCCGCTATCGCCGGTCCCAGCGCCGTGAGATAGGCGGCGCATTCGTTCACCGTATTATATTCCCACAGCAGGGTTGGCGGCAGTTCGACCCCGACTTCCTCTTCGATCTCCATCGCCAGAATTACGGCGTCGATGGACTGCAAGCCGTATTTCGACAAGGGCGCGTCAGGATCCATGCCGCCCTTTACCCTGAGAGCCTTCGAGATGCGCTCAATGAGCCACGCGCGCATCGCCTCCAAATCTTTGGCCATCTCATACTCCAATTTTTCACAGTCATTGCCCTGTAGTTGCGGCAAAAGATAGGCGTTCAGCTCTGGGCTATCGGCGCTCGCGCCGCGGGCTTTAGCCAGGCTCGCGTCGCCCGGGCCGTTGCCGGGCCGGCGGAGCAAGGCGATTGAGACGCTTTAGCTTGCACGTGTGACGTCAGGTTGATGGGGCCTTCAGACCGCATCGCCCTTCCACGATCCCTTCCGCTCGCGACGCCGGTCTGGCGGAACCAAAAAAGGTTACGCGCGTTCACAAGGCGAGCTGGCGAACCCGCCGTCGATCCTTGGAGGACCACCGAATGCCCGGAAACCTGATCTATTATGCTCTTGTCCTGATTGTCATCGCGCTGGTTGCGGCGCTGTTGGGATTCGGCGGCGTCGCCGGCACCGCGATGGGCGGGGCTCATCTCCTTATCTGGGTGGCGGTCGTCATCGTCATCGTGGGCGTTGTGTTCGCCCTCATCAGGAGAGCGTAGCTCGGCGGCTGTGGTCGCCTGACCGCAGCGTCCCCAAGCGGCCGGCGGCGTTCTGAGCGCCCCTTCGGGGCGCGCGAGGCGCCGCCGGGCCCATCTCTACCCTGCTTGTCGTGGCGCGGAACGCCGTGGAATGCGGCAACCGTCAGTTCGACGACCCGAGCGATCCATCAATCAAATCCATATGGGAGATCGGGCGCCGGAAAGATTTGCGTTGCGGTTGTGGTGTCTACCTCGAGCCGCTTCGCGCCGCCGTCGCCCTCATTGAGGCGCCCCTATCGGAACGCGAGTTTGGGGCGCGGCTGGCGACAGAGCTTCTTCCTTGTCGGGCATTTCCTCAAAGTGGGCGCATCCGTTCGGTCCGCAATGGAACGCCGAATAGGCTCCCAGCGATGGACGATTATAGATGACGACGCGATCATTGATGCTTTGTCTGACGACTCTGACGTCCATGCTTCCGATCAGGCTTCCGTGCTCGTCGAGAAAATCAATGTTCGTGCGACCAAGACGTTGGGGGATAAGGACCGCGCTTTTGTCCGTGCGTACGACCAGATCGACGATATCTGGATCCGTTATGGAGATTTTTCCGAACGGACGCTCGCTGTGAATGGTCGTTGAGAACCCTTGGGTGAGCACCATCGTCTGCTTCGAGGGTCGCTCGACCGAGAGCGGGGGTGTTTGATCCGCGAAGCACACAGGCGCCGCGAACAAAAGACCCGCGAAACACGCCGAAAGCCGGAATGGGCGCCCGATCGCTGCTTGCAAACCGCCTTTCGGCCGCCGCTCAACCATTGCCATCGCCCCGCTGGGTCCCACCGCGCACTGAGAGCCATCCTGACACGATCACGGTCCGTCAGCCAACCGTCGCCCCGGGTCCAGGAGATGGCGGCCTTGTTGATCCGCCTTTCCGGCCAGGCCTGGCGCCGAAGGGCCGGTCAATTCATCCCCAGCGCGGCGAGGTAAAGATCGAGCACCGTCTCCTCCTCGATGCGGCTGTCGCGGTCCTGCTTCCGGATCGAAACGATCTTGCGCATGATCTTCACGTCGAAGCCGTTCGCCTTGGCCTCGCCGTAGACGTCCTTGATGTCGCTCGTGAGCGCTTTTTTCTCCTCTTCAAGGCGCTCGATCCGCTCGATGAACGCGAGCAGATGGCCGGCGTTGACTTCGCTCGAACTGATCGTATCCGTCTCCGGTGCTTTCGCCATATTCATTCCCTGACCTCGACCCGTTTCGTGGAGGGCGACGGATCGCGCCGAATGTCACGTCAGGTCAAGTTGCCGAAGAGGGTTTTCCCCGACGATGATCCGTCGTCCGCGCGCGACTGCCAAAATCGGCGGGCGCGCGTGACTGCGGATCGGCGATGATGGGGCGCCAACACGCGGCCGATGCGTTCGGCCCACGCGGTCGCTCCATTTCTGTCCGCGATCAGGTCCTGCCTGATCTCGATCAGCACATTGGCCAGTCCGCGCGAAGTGGCGATCTCGTCGATCGTGTCGCCGGCCAAGGCGCCGTCATAGGGCTCGTTGTCGCCGACCTCATCGGCGCGAAGATCCGGTTCCGCGATCAGCGCTTCGATCAGTGGCTTCGGGATGCGCGCGTCGCGATCCCACAGGAGCCCGATCTTCCATGGACGCGCGAGCGAGCGCATGACGGGCGTGAACGAATGAATCGAGATGAGGGCCGGCGGCTCGCCAGTCGCCATCATTGCATCGACCGTCGCCGCGATCTCTTGTCGGTAGGGCGCCCAGAATTGCGCACTGCGGTCGGCGATTTCAACGGCGTCGATGTAGGCGTTGCCAGGCACGATCGCGCCGTCGGAATAGCGCATGACCAGCGTCGGATCGTCCAGGCCCCGGTTCGGATCGATGACCAGACGGGAATAGGTCGATAGCACAGCGGGCGCGCCGAGCTGCGCCGCAATCGCGCGAGTCACTTCCGCCGCGCCGATGTCATAGGCGATGTGGCGGTCAAGCGCCTCAGGCGTCAGGCCGAGCGTCCCGTAAGCGGGAGGAATGGCGTTCGAGGCGTGATCGCAGATGATGAGCGCCCCGCTGTCGAGCGCGCCTGGAATCGCCTCGAAGGCGGGATAAGCGATCTCGTCCATCCTCGGATCGACCTGAGCCATCGGCCTCATTCACGCGATTGTTCGTCGTCAGCCCGCGATCGTCGCGCCGCCATCGATGACGATGGTCTGACCGGTCATGAAGGATCCGGCCTTCGAGGCGAGATAGACGGCGGCGCCGGCGATCTCGTCCACTTCGCCAATGCGTCCGAGCGGCGTCCTCGCGTTGACCGTCTTCAACGTCTGCGGGTTCTCCCACAAAGCGCGGGCGAAGTCGGTTCGGATCAGGCCGGGCGCAATGCAATTGACCCGGACATTGTGCTTTCCCCATTCGACCGCGAGATTGCGCGCCAGCTGAATGTCGGCGGCTTTGGAGACGTTGTAGGCGCCGATGACGGGCGAACCTTTAAGCCCGCCGATCGAAGAGATGATGACGATCGAGCCGTCGTTGCGCTCCAGCATGCCCGGCGCGGCCATCTGGATCAACCAATGATTGGCAAGGACGTTGTTGTCGAGAATCTTGCGAAACTGCTCGTCCGAGATCCCGGCCATCGGCCCGTAGTAAGGATTTGACGCCGCGTTGCACACCAGAATGTCGATCCGGCCAAAGGCCTCGTTCGTCTCGTCGACCAGGCGCTGAAGCTCCTCCTTGGATGAAATGTTGGCCGGGATCGGTTTCGCCGCCTCGCGCCCCCGCGCGCGATTGATCGCAGCCGCAGTCTCGGCGCAGGCGTCTCTCTTGCGCGATGAGATGACGACCGTCGCACCATGTTCGGCCAGTCGTTCCGCGATGGCGCGGCCGATCCCTCGCGACGAGCCGGTGACGATGGCGATGCGCCCGGTCAGGTCGAACAGACTGGTCAAGATTTCCTCCCGATGGGCGGCACGCCATTTCGACGATGGCATTGTTTGCGGCGCCGACGCCAGAGGCGATGGACCGGCAGCCGCACACTGGTTCCGAACTAGACCGCGACCCGCACGCCGGCCAACTACGCGGCGCGCGCGTTATTCCTCCTGGCGAAGACGCGCCGCGCGGTTTCGGGCCGGCCTGAGCCCCGCTCGGCCGGGAAGGAGCGATGATCACGAAAACGTGAACGGCCTTTTTTCATCCCTCGGCGGGGCGAGCCCGTACCCCCTTAGACGGAGCGCGGGCTTCGTTAGGCGAGGGAGCATTCATGAACATCCGAACATTTCTGTCGAGGAGTTCAGCGACCCTCTGTCTGGCTGTCGGGTTCGGCCTCTTTGCGGCAGCTGACGCCCGAGCACAAATTGTCCTTTTTTATCCTGCCGCCGATTTTAGCTCCACGCCGTACACGATCAGTTTCGGGGGCGGGACAGCGACCTTCACCTTCTCGGACATCTCCAGCACAAGCACCGACCCGCTCACCGAAGACGCCGTGGCCACCGGCGGCGACGGAATGGTGAACTCGTTCTTGGCGCCGGTATCGTTCCAACTGGGCTCAGTCATCGGAGACACCGGTTATGACTTTGCCGCGTTCCCGGCGGCGGCCGGTATCGCCTTCTCCCTCGCCGAGACCAGCATAGGTCTCGAGTTTTCCCTGCCAGATGGCGTCCACTACGGGTTCGCGACGACCCTTGGACCCGAGTTGCTTGCCTACGGCTACAATAGCACGCCGGGCGGCTTCATCGCGACGGCTGGCGTGCCGGAGCCTTCAACCTGGTCCCTGCTGATCGCAGGTCTGGGCGCCTTGGGGGCGCTTGCTGGCGTCAGAAAGATCAGAGCGACGCAGGCCGCGTTAGTATAGCAGCGGTTTGCATTCCAGCGCTGTAGCATAGGCACAACGCACACCTCTTTTTTCCACGATCAACATCGTCGAATTAGGAGTAAGTGGCAGATCGTCTTGTCGTCGTCTTGACGAGCTCGCCAAATTTATTCTTGGAATGGCTTATTCTTGCTTAGCCTTTATTCATGACCCGGTGAAATAGGGCGCACTCAGTGTAGTCGGGGAGATTATCTGTAGCAAGGGAGACACAACATGGCCAACGAATCCAACAGCCTCGCTCAACTGCCGAAGACAGCAAAGGGTCGTCGCGAGGTTCTTCGCAGTTTGGGCCTGGGAGCTGCTGGCGCGGCAGCTTTCGGAGCGGGCGGTTTGTCGTCCAGCAAGGCGAACGCGCAGGCGGTGACGGACGCCGCTATTCTGACCTTTGCGCTGAACCTCGAATACCTCGAGGCCGAATTCTATCTCCGGGCGGCTACGGGGGTGGGGCTTCCCCCGCAAGACATTGGCCCCAGTCCAGGGCCGGTTACTGGCGGCTCTATGGTGAACTTCATGGGGAACGCGGTGGTCCAGGCCTACGCGAACGAGATCGCACAGGAGGAACATAAACACGTGCAGTTCCTTCGCGCCGCCCTTATCGCCCTGACCGGGTCCGCGATTTCACGTCCCGCGCTCAACCTTTCAACCAGTTTCGCGACGGCCGCCGTGGCTGCTGGACTTGGAACCGGCTTCAGCCCCTACGCGGACCCCAATAGTTTCCTACTTGGAGCCTACATATTCGAGGACGTAGGCGTTACGGCCTATCATGGCGCCGCTCCGCTGATCACCAACAAAGCCATCCTCGATAAGGCGGCTGGCATTCTCGCAGCCGAGGCCTATCACGCCGGCATCGTCCGCACGTCGTTGTTCGTAGGCGGCTTTTCGACCCAGACCACCGCAATATCTAACCTTCGAGCAAAGCTTGACGGCACCTTAGGAACGCAGAATCAGGATGATTTTGGCGTCGGCACCACCGCAGCTCCGACGATCGCCAACTTGAGCAACGCTATGAATGGTTCGCTTCTGGGCGGCTTCCCCAGCAATTCGCCGCCAGGAAATAACGCCATCGCCTTCGATCGAACGACGCGACAGGTGCTCAACATCGTCTATGGCGCTGTCAATGCATCGAGCGGCCTGTTTTTCCCAAGCGGACTTAACGGTTCCATCAAATAAACAATGGCCAAAAACCACGGCGAGGACCGGCTCGACGTCGTGGGCCGGCCGTTCTTCGATAAGTCGTGAGCCTTTGGACTGGCGAGCCTAGCGGGTTGCGCGATTGCGCGACCCGCTATCTTTCATTTCGTCGGCCTCTCGCTCATACCAGACCTCGAGGTCGGAGGCCTCGAGGTCTGAGGCCTGGACGACCAGTTGGTCTAGCGCCCGCACCTTCAGGCTCATAGCGGCCTTCCCATGGCTTATCCGAGAAGACGCCATTCATCGGGCCCAGGCGCCTGCGGTAACTCATTATTAACCATGATGAAGGACTTCTTGTCTCAACTCACGTTGCCGTTCCTCAAGGAACGGACAGCGCGACATTGAACTTCCACAAGGAGAGAGTCCTTATGACTAAGACGCCAAGCAGCAACGGTGTCAGGAAACCAAGCAGCAAAGCGAAACCGAGCAACAAAAGCGCCTTGGCCGTGTCAGCAGGCCGTTCACCCACAATCGACCTCGTGACCCGGCTGGACGAAGATCGCATTCGGGAGCGCGCCTATCGCCTCTGGATCGAGGAAGGCCGCCCCGATGGCCGCGACCTAGCGCACTGGCAGCGCGCTCACCACGAACTTCAGCACGAGGCCCCTTAGGAGCCTAACGATCCATTTCGGTGGGTTCGCATCCCCGCTCGAGAAGGTGATCGGTCATGAGCAAGCCGTCGGCAAGTTCTCAGCGCTCGCCGCGCGTGGAAGTCCGCGGTCGCACCCAGCGCGCCTGGACGAACCCAGGAACTCGAAAAAAATGACGACCGTCATGGCGCGTATTTTCAAAACAGGCGACTTATGAACGACACTACCCGGTTATCCCTCTCCAAGATGAGGTTTAGCTATGTCATACTCCGTTTCTTCTACGTCCATTGTCGCGACCTTCAACGGCGCTGATGAATCCCCGACGAGCCTCGATCGCCGGCAATGCTCGATCGCAATCGCTGCGGGCGGGCTTCTTGCCCTTGGGGGCTTCGCAGGGCGAGCGCGAGCTCAGACGGTTCAACTCGTCGCCATCGACGTTAAGGCGGTTGGGGAAGGCTATCGCGCCTCGAAGCTTCTCGGAACGAAAGTCGAGAACGAAAAGAACGAGAAGATCGGTACACTGGACGATCTCATCGTCACGGTGGACCACAAACTCTTCGCCGTCCTGCAAGTCGGCGGCTTTCTCGGCTTGGGGGGTATCTGGTCGCCCTTCCTTACGAAAGCCTCGCCATTGACGATCACGGTGGCAAAATAACCTTGGCCGGGGCGTCCAAGGACGCCGTTAAGAAGCTGCCAGAGTTTCAATATCCGAGGTCATCTTAGGGAGGGGTGCAGACCTCGTTCTCGCGGGCGCCTGGCCGCCGAGCTCCATCTTCCCGCGCCCGGGAATCGGGAAAACCCGGGGAGGGGCGGGATGACGGCCTCAACCGGACGTCGGGTTGTCGTCAACCAAAGCATGACGCCGGCGGCGACGCAGCCTCATTCTCTCGGCTGGATCTCGCCAAGGGAGCATCGCCTCGAGGCAATGCTCCTCGTCCTGCTCGATTTCGGTCAGACAGTGCAGCCGCAATTTGGCGAAGACGTGTCTTTCGCGCCATGGCGGCAGCGCCCGCAGTTTCTCTCCCATTGCGAACATCGGCTTGAGCCTCCGTCCCCGCCATGCGATAAACGCGGTCCGCCTGTCTCGGTTCCCCGATCAGTGCGGATTCATGGAGCAGGCGGACTCTCCGTACTTGAAATCCTACGCCTCAATTGGGGCGGACATTTGCCTGATCCTCCGACGGCGTGGAAAAGATCATAACGATTCGTCATGCAGCATGCGCCCAAAAGGCGGGCGCGCTGTGTATGACTGGATGATCGCCCAGGCTAAACGCGATTACACAGGCCAGCGCTTGGCGACCTCGTCGCGCACGGGCGTCTCGACCTCGGGCGGCGCTTTTCGAATGTAGGCCAGCGCGTGAGCAAACTTGGCGGGGTCTTCGCCCTCCAGGGTTTCGAGATATTCCAGCGCCGCGGAGACGGAGAATGGCTCGCCGCCCTTGCCCCAGTCCTCGAAATTGCTGGTGAGCCCAGTCCAGATCGCGGCGTCGTAGCCGAGCGACTCGGCCCACGCGCCGATTGTCGCGACAACCTGGGGATGGCTTTGCATCGCCAGGTCGCTTTGCCGACCGGAAGCGGGCTCCACGAAACCGATCGCGCGCGCATCCGCCATCCCCTCCCTTTGGCAAAGGTCATCCCTCGCCGCATCGAGGCCTTCGAGCGCGCTCGGCGCCGAATAGGTCTTGCACAGCGCGCCAAAGTTTTCGTCGATCGCCAGCGTCAGGCGTCCATCGTTTGAAACGCGGCAAAACTCGATCGGCAGCAGCGGCCCGTTGGGCGCGAATTTGGAGGCGATTTTCAGATCGCCGGGATCCCACACCGACGATCCCCACGCCAGTACGACGCTCTTCACCATCTGTCTCCTCGAAGCCTTTAAGCGGACACGTTGGCTCGCCGAGGCAACCCGCCGGCGCTACTCGCTTCTCATGCCCCGCGAAAGCGCGCATCCAGCAAGCCTGATGCTCCGGATTCTCGCTCGGACGGGAATGACAAGCCGGGAGCGGCGTTGCAAGCCGCCTCAGGCGAAAAACACCTTGCCCGGATTGAACAGGTTCTGCGGGTCGAACGAGGCTTTGACGCGGCGCATGAGGTCGATGGCGATCGGCCCATGCTCCTCTTCCATATACTCCCGCTTCTTCTGCCCGACCCCGTGCTCGCCGGTGCACGTGCCGCCCATGGCGATGGCGCGATGGGCGAGGCGGTGAGCGAAAGCGTCCGCAGCCTCGATCTCGGACTTGTTCTCGAGGTCGATCAGGGGGGTCACATGGAAATTGCCGTCGCCGACATGGCCGACGATCGGCGCGACGAGGCCGCTCTCCTTGATGTCCTCGAGCGTCTCCTCGACGCACTCGGCGAGGCGCGAGATCGGCACGCAGGCGTCCGTCGCGAAGGGCCGCGCGCCCGGCCTCAGCGTGAGTTGCGACCAATAGGTGTCGTGACGCGCCTGCCATAGCTTGGTGCGCTCCTCGGGCTTGGTCGCGGAGGCCAACGGCCCGCCGCCATGGCCGGCGGCGATCTCGCCGAAGCGGCGCGTCTGTTCGGCGACGCTTTGCTCGGTGCCGTGAAACTCGACAAGCAGCAGCGGCTGCTCGGGCAATGAGGTATGCGAATAGGTGTTGAAGGCGCGCACCGACAGCGTGTCGATGAGCTCGATGCGAGCGATCGGGAGGCCGGACTGAATGGTCTCGATCGTCGTCTCGCAAGCCGCGCGGATGCTGGGAAACGAACAATGCCCCGCCGCGATTGCTTCGGGGATGCCGGAAAGCTTCAGCGCGACCTCGACGATGATTCCGAGCGTGCCCTCGGAACCGATGAACAGATGGGTGAGATCATAGCCGGCCGACGACTTCTTCGCCCGCGTGCCCGTGCGCATGAACGATCCGTCGGCGACGACCACGCCAAGCGACAGCACCACGTCCTTCATGGTGCCGTAGCGCACGGCGTTGGTGCCCGAGGCGCGGGTCGCGGCCATGCCGCCCAGCGAAGCGTCGGCGCCTGGATCGATCGGGAAGAAGAGCCCGCTGTCGCGCAGATGCTCGTTGAGCTGCTTCCTGGTGACGCCAGGCTCGACGACGCAATCGAGATCTTCGCCGTTGACGGCGAGAACATTGCTCATGCGCGAGAGGTCGAGCGAGACGCCGCCATGGGGCGCATTGACATGGCCTTCGAGCGAGGAGCCGACGCCGAACGGTACGATCGGCGCGTCGTGACGGGCGCAGAGCTTGGCGAGGTCGATGACGTCGTCTTTGTCTTCGGCGAACACCACCGCGTCCGGAGGCTGGTTTTCGAGCCAGGTCAGCGTGTGGCCATGCGCCTTGCGGATCGCCTCGGAAGCGGTGAAGCGGTTGCCGAAACGGGCGGCGAGATCGGAATTGAGCGCGGCGACCGCCTCACTCGAGAGGCGGCCTTGGCGCTGGCGGACTGAAAGCTGGGTCACGGGGCTTCGCTGTTGTTGGAAGCCTCAAGACTAGCCGCATCGGCGCCGTATTGCCAGCACGGGGGCCTTGTCGGACCTCGACCAGGATAAGGACGCTGTCCGGCCGCCGCTGCGTTGCCGAAAAGCTTGCATGTCCTTGTTGTCATCGAACGCGTATAGATCTCCCCCGAACCGGAGGAGAAAGTTGCGTGACCGAGATCGCCCATCGCACCGTCGAGGCAAATGGGATCCCGATCCATCTCGCGGAAGCTGGAAGCGGACCCGTCGTGCTCCTCTGCCACGGCTTTCCGGAATCCTGGTACTCGTGGCGCCATCAGTTGAAGGCGCTCGCCGAGGCCGGCTATCGCGCGGTGGCGCCGGACATGCGCGGCTACGGCCAGACGGGCAAACCCCACGAGATCGACCAGTACACGCTGTTTCATCTGGTTGGCGACATGGTTGGCGTGCTTGACGCGCTGAGCGCGCCGCAGGCGGTCGTTGTTGGCCACGATTGGGGCGCACCGGTCGCCTGGCATTGCGCCCTTCTTCGGCCCGACCGTTTTCGCGCCGTTGCAGGCCTGAGCGTACCGTTCATACCGCAAGGGTCTAAAAGGCCAACGAGCGTGATGCCGCAGACCGATTCGTCGCTCTTCTATCAGCTCTATTTCCAGGCCCCGGGCGTCGCGGAGACGGAGCTCGGGCGCGATCCGCGCGCGACGATCCGGCGGCTCCTCTATTCCGGGTCGGGCGATGTGCCGCGCAAGTCCGACAATACGATGAGCGACCAGACCCCTGGCATGGTTCCCAGGATGGGCGGCTTCCTGACCCGCTCGGTCGATCCGCAGGTGCTTCCCACGTGGCTCACAGAGGCCGATATCGACGTCTTTGCCGGAGAATTCGCCCGCGCGGGCTTCCGCGGCGGGCTCAACTGGTATCGCAACATCGACCGCAACTGGGAGCTTCTTGCGCCCTTCGCCGGAGCCAAGGTGATGGTCCCTGCGCTTTACATCGCGGGCGACCGCGACCTCGTCGTCAAATTCCCGAAGATGGATCAACTGATCGCAAACCTGAAAACATTCGTCCCCAACCTCACGAAAACGATCATGCTTCCCGGCTGCGGTCATTGGACGCAACAGGAGCGTGCGGACGAGGTCAACGCAGCCCTGGTCGCGTTTCTTCATGAGGTCGGCTAATCAAAGACCTGTGCGGCATTGAATCGTGATCGCGCGGAGCGCCGCAGGCGCACCGCGGCGATCCAGCGCCGCGGCCGCGGCCCTTCATCCCTGGATCGCTTCGCCTACGCCGACGATGACGACCATGTTCATGGCGCACCGACGCTGACCACCCGGAAGGTCAGAAGCTCACCCTCCTCCTCGCGCACCGAAACGTACTCGCCGATCTTGAACGGATGATCCCCGAAGCGGAAGCCTTCGTCCTCCGCGTCTTCATTCCGTCCCCCTTTCCACTCGAAGGCCCAGGTCGAGCCGCCCCGGCCGCCGGCATGATGGACCAGGAGGCCGCGCAGCGCAGGCTCGTTGCCCCAGAAGCGGTGGGCGAAACATTCTCCGCGGTGCTGTTTCCATGCGCCGACATCGATGTGGCCATCCGTGGTCAAAGGCGCGACGAAATCATAGCCGTGCCGGATCGAGCCTTCCGGGAATTCCTTCGAGCGCGCGGCGTTCAGCGTCACCTTTCGCAACGCGGCGTGTGTGGGCGCGGCCATCGACCATCCTCCCTTTTCTCCCGGCTCTTCTGTGAGCCGTTGAGCCTTCCAACGCCTTTATCGGATCAGACGCGTTCGAGCGCCAGCGCCGCGCCTTGGCCCACGCCAACGCACATCGTGGCGAGGCCGTAGTGGCCGCCACGCCGCTTGAGCTCGAGCGCGACGGCGCCCGCGAGGCGCGCGCCCGACATGCCGAGCGGATGGCCGAGCGCAATCGCCCCGCCGTTCGGATTGACATGCTCCGAGTCATCATCGAGCCCGAGCCCGCGCAGGCAGGCAAGCGCCTGCGAAGCGAACGCTTCGTTCAGCTCGACGAAGTCAAAGCTCGATGGCTTGAGCTTCAGCCGCTCTGTCAGTTTGCCGACCGCGGAGATCGGACCCACGCCCATCACGCGCGGCGCGACGCCGGCGGTCGCGTAGCCAAGAATGCGCGCAATCGGCTCGAGGCCATGCGCTTCGGCCGCTTTGGCCGAGGCGACGATGAGCGCTGCGGCGCCGTCGTTGACGCCGGAGGCGTTGCCCGCGGTCACGCTGCCCTCCGGGCGCACGATCCCGCCCAGCTTGGCGAGCGCCTCGAGCGTCGTGTCGGCGCGGGGATGCTCATCCTTGACAACACGGGTCACGTTTCCCTTGCGGTCCTTGATCTCGACCGCGACAATTTCCTCGTCAAACGTCCCCTTCGCCTGAGCGGCCCCAGCACGCTTTTGAGAGCGCAGCGCAAACGCGTCCTGGTCGGCGCGCGAGACCTGGTGCTCGTCCGCGACGTTCTCCGCCGTCTCCGGCATCGAATCGACGCCATAGAGTTTTTTCATTGTCGGATTGACGAAGCGCCAGCCGATGGTGGTGTCGAAAATCTCGGCCGATCGCTGAAACGCCGCCTGGGCCTTCCCCATGACGAAGGGTGCACGGGTCATCGATTCCGCGCCGCCGGCGATCGCGAGCTCGATCTCGCCCGCCTTGATCGCCCGCGCCGCAGCGGCGACGGCTTCCATTCCCGAGGCGCACAGGCGATTGACGGTCGCGCCGGGAATGGAATCGGGCAGGCCAGCCAGCAAGAGCGCCATGCGCGCGAGGTTCCGGTTGTCCTCGCCCGCCTGATTGGCGCAGCCGAGAAAGACCTCGTCGACCTTGTCGCCAAGGTCGGGATGACGGCGCATCAGCTCGCGGATCGGCAGGGCCGCAAGATCGTCGGCGCGCAGGCTGGCGAGCGCGCCGCCGTAGCGGCCGATCGGGGTGCGAACGTAGTCGCAGATGAAGGCTTCTTCGGTCATGGGCGCACCGTTGGTAAGTTCGGCCTCAGATCCCGTTCCGCCATTGTCGCCTCCATTGACCGGTGTCTAATATAGGCGCTTGCGCCGGTCGGCGGCGACAGGCGAATTGAGGGAGAGCGCTCGTGACGGCAGAGGCCCAGGTTTCGTCGCAACCCGCTCTCCTGGATAAACTCGAGGGCGGCGTGCTGACGCTGACCTTCAATAGGCCCGAGCGTCTGAACGCGCTCAACGCCGATCTCATCGAAGGTCTGTCGAGCGCGCTCAAGCGCGCCGGCGCCGACCCCCAATGCCGCGTGGTTCTCATCACTGGCGCTGGCCGAGGCTTCTGCGCCGGCGCTGACCTCGCCAATCGCGCCTTCGCGCCCGGCGGCGCTCGGCCCGACCTCGGCGAAGCGCTCGAAAAGGGGCTCAATCCAATCATTCGCGGGATCCGCAATCTGCCGAAGCCCATCGTGTGCGCCGTCAACGGCCCGGCGGCGGGAGCAGGCGCCAATATCGCGCTTGCCTGCGACATCGTGCTCGCGGCGAAATCGGCCCAGTTCCTGCAGGCCTTCGCCCGCATCGGCCTCATTCCGGACGCCGGAGGCACGTTTGTCTTGCCGCGACTTATCGGCGACGCGCGCGCCCGCGCTCTGATGATGCTGGCCGAGCCCATCGGCGCGGAGCGGGCTGAGGCGATCGGCATGATCTATCGCGCGGTCGATGACCAGGATCTCATGGGCGACGCGCATACGATCGCCGAGCGCCTCGCCGCCGGCTCCACGCATGCGCTCAGCCTGATGAAGCGCGCCCTCGCTGCGTCGCCCACCAACACTTTGGACGCTCAGCTCGACCTCGAGCGCGATTTGCAGCGGGAGGCCGGAAGAAGCGACGATTATCTGGAAGGGGTGCGCGCCTTTCTGGACAAAAGGCCCGCGAATTTCGGGCGCAAGCCGCCGGGGGCGTAAACCCCACAAAAAACCCGCCGGGGCAAGCCGCGGCGGGTTGGACTCAACGCCTAAAGGAAAACGCGTTCAGTTCGAGCCGGTGTCCGGCGCCGGTTGCGACTGCGCCGTCTGCGGCGCGTCGGGCGTGGTCTGTTGCGATTGCGCCGTCGGCTGGTCGTTCTCAGCGGACGTCTTATGGAAATCGCAGGCCAGCGCCGGCGCGACGAGCGCCGCCGCAAAGCCGCATCCCAACACCACCTTCAAAAGCTTGGAGCGCATGAGTACCTCCGTCCTGGGTCCCCAGATCGCCGCAGTCTAGCACCGGCTTCAATCGGCGCAAGGAGGAATGCGAGCCGTCGCCGTCTTGCGCCGACGCCATCGATCGTCGGTCTCGAGGAGCCCGGTCGACACGTTGACCCGCGCCGACCGCGCTTCTTTCCTTCAAGCGTGAGCGCGCGAACGCCGGATCGCGTCGTACACTGCGAAGGGTGTCGCGGGCATGTCGATATGCTCGATCTTGTAGGCCCGCCAGAGCGCATCGGCGACTGCGTTCATGACCGCGGGCGTCGACCCGATCGAGCCCGCTTCGCCGGCGCCCTTGAGACCCATCGGATTGGTCGTCGAGGGGACGTTGCGGGTCTCGAAATCGAACGCCGGCAGATTGTCGGCGCGCGGCATGCAATAGTCGAGGAAGCTCGCGGTCAAGAGCTGGCCGTCGTCATCGAACACAGCGCGCTCCATCAGCGCCTGTCCAGCGCCCTGGGCGATGCCGCCATGGACCTGCCCCGCAAGCAGCAAAGGGTTCAATGTGAATCCGAAGTCGTCGACGACCGAATAGCGGACGATGGTGGTCACGCCTGTATCAGGATCGATCTCGACTTCGCAGGCGTGGGTGCCGTTCGGATAGGTTGCGTTGGACGGCGCAAACGATTCGGTCGCCGTCAAATTCGCGGCGGTGGCGCCCGGAAGCGCGGCGATCTCCGCATAGGAGATGGCGCGGTCGGTTCCGGCGATACGCACCTTGCCGTCCGCGATTTCCAAGTCGGCGACAGCGGCCTCCAGCTTGTCGGCCGCCAATTCCTTCAGTGAAGCCGCCAAGGTTTCCGAAGCGCGAGTCACCATCACGGCGCCGATGGGAATGGATCGCGATCCGCCGGTGCCAAAGCCGGTCTTGACCCGATCCGTGTCGCCCTGCACGACCTTGATGCGCTCAAGCGGCACGTCGAGGATATTGCGAGACCGCCTGGGCGTAAGCCGTCTCATGCCCCTGCCCGTTCGACTGGGTGCCGATGGTGAGCGTGAAATCGCCGTTCTTCTCAAGCGTCAAAGAACCGGTTTCGGAATCGCTCCATGCGGTGCACTCGATATAGCTCGCAATGCCGAATCCGCGGATCTTGCCTCTTGCCCTCGCGTCCTCGGTGCGCCGCGCGAAGCCCTCGCGATCGGCCTTCTTCAGGCAGGCCCGCAACGCGCCTTCGAAGTCGCCGACGTCGTAATCGCGATCGGTGTGGGTGTGGTAGGGCATCTGCTCGGGCTTGACGAAATTGCGCGCGCGAATCTCCTCCGGCGTCAGGCCAAGCTTGCGCGCGCAAGCGTCGACCAGGCGCTCGAGCACATAAGCCGCCTCCGGACGTCCCGCCCCGCGATAGGCGTCGACGGGCACCGTGTGGGTGTAGACGCCGCGGACGCGCGCGTGAAGCGCGTCGATATGGTAGCAGCCGGTCGCCATCGACGCGCCGAGCCAGGGGATGTAAGGCGCGAACAACGACAGATAGGCGCCGAGATTGCCGAGAATATCGACCCTGAGCGCCAGAAAACGGCCGTTGGCGTCGAGCGCCATTTCCGCCGTCGTCAGATTGTCGCGACCCTGGGCGTCGCCGACGAAATGCTCGCTGCGATCGGCGAGCCAGCCGACGCTCTTTCCAAGACGCTTGGCCGCCTCGAGAACGAGCGGATATTCGCGATAAACGACGGCCTTGGTGCCAAACCCGCCGCCCACGTCCTGAGTTACGACGCGCAGGGATTCGGGCGGAATTTTCAGCATCGCGCCGGCGATGGCGCCCTGAATGCCATGCACGCCCTGACTTCCGAGGTTCAGCGTAAGGCGGCCGGATTTCGCATCATATTCGCCAACAGCGGAGCGCGGCTCCATATAGTTGGCGACGACGCGCGAGTTCACGACTTTGATGCGGACCGTGTGCGCCGCGCTGGCGAACGCCTTGTCCGTCTCGTCCTTGTTGCCGATATGGGTGTCGTAAGCGACGTTGCCCGGCGCCTCGGCGAAGATGAGCGGCGCGTCCGGCCGCAAAGCGGCTTCCATGTCGGTCACGACGGGAAGCGCGTCCCATGTCACGCTGATCAGTTCGGCGCCGTCGCGCGCCTGATGCGCCGTGTCGGCGACAACCATCGCGATAATGTCGCCGACGTGCTGCGCTTCATCCGACGCCATCACGGGATAAGGCTTGAGCGGCGTGTTCGATCCGTCGGAATTGCCGACCGGAGCAACACAAGGCAGGTCGCCAATGTCAGCAAAATCGCTCGCGACATAGACGGCCCGAACGCCCGAAGCCGCGCGCGCGGCTTCAAGATCGTCGATGCGGAATTTCGCATGTCCGTAAGGACTGCGCAGAAACACCGCCTTGAGTTCAGCCTTGTCAACCGCATCGGAGGCGTAATTGCCACGCCCGCTGACGAAGCGAATGTCTTCGACGCGCTTGACGCTTTGACCTATGCCGAATTTTGTCGGTCTCATATTCATGTCTGTCATTTCCTGTAAGCGGCCGAGGGGGTCTTCGCACGGACGGCGTTCGAGACCGTACTAACCGAATTTGGCGCGTCGCGAAACCCGCGCGGCCACGAGGCGGCGCCTGTCGCCTCGAAGCTCAGGTGGCCAAGCGGCGCGCGTCTTGCTATCACCCCCGCGCAAAGCAGCTTAAGGCTTCGAGAATCGCCATGCGCAAGGGCGCAATCACACGCAAGACGAATGAGACGAGCATCGAGGTTGGCCTCGATCTCGATGGGTCGGGCCTTGCCGATGTTACAACCGGCATTGGTTTCTTCGATCATATGCTCGACCAGCTGTCGCGCCATTCCCTTGTCGACATCAAAATTCGCGCGGAGGGCGATCGCCACATCGACGATCATCATACGGTCGAAGATGTGGGCATTGCGCTCGGTCAGGCGTTGGCCAAAGCACTTGGCGACAAGCGCGGCCTGACCCGCTACGCCGACTGCCTGCTGCCAATGGACGAGACCCTGACCCGCGTCGCGCTCGACGTGTCGGGCCGGCCATTCCTCGTCTTCCGGACCGAGTTTCCGACTGAGAAGATCGGCAGTTTCGATACACAACTCGTGCGCGAATTCTTTCAGGCCTTCGCCGGCAACGCCGGGGTCACGCTGCACATCGAAACGCTCTACGGCTCGAACAGCCACCACATCGCGGAATCGTGCTTCAAAGGCGTTGCCCGCGCGCTTCGCAACGCGATCTCGATCGATTCCCGTCAGGCCGAGCGCGTCCCATCGACCAAGGGCGCGCTTTAAGGCATGCCATGAGCATCGTCGCCATCATCGACTACGGCTCCGGCAATCTGCACTCGGCGCAGAAAGCCTTTGAGCGCGCCGCGCGCGAGGCCGGATTGAGCCGCGAGATCAAGGTCACTGCGCGGCCTGAGGATGTGCTCGCCGCCGACCATGTCGTCTTGCCGGGCGTTGGCGCATTTGCCGACTGCCGCCGCGGACTCGACGGCGTTTCGGGCATGGTTGAGGCGATGGAGGAGGCGGTGCGCCAACTAGGCCGGCCCTTTTTGGGCATTTGCGTAGGCGCGCAACTCATGGCGACGCGCGGGCTCGAACATGAGGTGGTCAAAGGCTTGAACTGGATCGCGGGCGACGTCGCGGCGATCAAGCCGCGCGATCCGGGCCTGAAGATTCCTCATATGGGGTGGAACACCCTCGATGTGCGGCGGAGCGCATGCGCTTTTGCGAGGGCGTGAGCACAGGCGAAAGCGGGCTGCACGCCTATTTCGTGCACTCCTACCAATTGTATGCCGATGATGCCGACGACCTCGTGGCGACTGCCGAGTACGGCGGCGCGGTGACGGCGATTGTCGCGCGCGACAACATTGTCGGCACGCAGTTCCATCCTGAGAAGAGCCAGACGCTTGGGCTCAAGCTGATCGCCAATTTCCTCGAGTGGCGCCCGTGATCCTGTTTCCCGCCATCGATCTCAAGGACGGCCAATGCGTTCGCCTTGTCCAGGGCGACATGACGCGCGCGACCATGTTCAACGCCGATCCGGCCGACCAGGCGCGAGCGTTCGTCGCGCAAGGGTTCGACTACCTGCATGTCGTCGATCTCGACGGGGCGTTCGCGGGCAAGCCAATGAACGCCGACGCCGTTCGAGATATTCTCGTCGGGCTCACGGTCAAGCTGCAGCTCGGCGGCGGCATTCGTGACATGAAAACCGTGCGCGGCTGGCTGGAGAGCGGCGTCACACGGGTCATCATTGGCACAGCGGCCGTCCGCGATCCCGATTTCGTGCGCGAAGCGGCGCGACTTTATCCGGGCCGCATTGCGGTCGGCGTCGACGCCCGCGAGGGCGTCGTCGCCATCGAGGGCTGGGCGAAAACCTCGGACGTGTCCGCTCTCGATCTCGCACGGCGGTTTCAGGACGCGGGCGTTGCGGCGATCATCTACACCGACATCGGGCGCGACGGCGCGCTTGAGGGCCTGAATCTCGAGAGCACGATCGCACTGGCCGACAAGCTTGAGATTCCAGTCATCGCCTCGGGCGGCCTCGCCTCCATTGAGGACATCCGACGTCTGACCGAACCGGATTGCGATCGCCTCGCCGGCGCCATCGTTGGGCGCGCGCTCTACGACGGCCGGCTTGATCCGCGCGCGGCGCTGACCCTCCTTCACGCCGGCGGACGATCGGAACGGCCAACGGGATCCCCTCAGTGACATTGAAGGCGCGGGTCATCCCCTGTCTCGACGTCAAGGACGGCCGGGTCGTCAAGGGAATCAACTTCGTCAATCTGCGCGATGCCGGCGATCCGGTGGAGAGCGCGATCGCCTATGACCGGGCGGGCGCGGACGAGCTCTGCTTCCTGGACATTACCGCAAGCCATGAGGACCGCGGCATTCTGCTCGACGTCGTCAGGCGTACGGCGGAGGTCTGCTTCATGCCGCTGACGGTCGGCGGCGGCGTGCGGACGACCGAGGACATTCGCAAGCTTCTTCTCGCCGGCGCCGACAAGGCCTCGATCAATTCGGCGGCCGTCGCCGACCGCGACATCGTGCGCCAGGCTGCGGAGAAGTTCGGCGCCCAGTGCGTCGTCGTCGCCATCGACGCCAAGCGGGTGTCCTCGCCTGGTCAGGCGCCGCGCTGGGAGATCTTCACCCATGGCGGGCGGCGGGCGACGGGCATCGAGGCGATCGGTTATGCGCGCGAAGTCGCCGCTCTCGGCGCCGGCGAGATCCTTTTAACCTCGATGGATCGTGATGGATCGAGACAGGGCTTCGACCTCGAACTGACCCGAGCCGTCGCCGACGCGGTCGCGATTCCGGTCATCGCCTCCGGCGGCGTCGGCGATCTCGACCACCTCGTCGCCGGCGTGCGAGAAGGGCGCGCCAGCGCGGTGCTCGCGGCGTCGATCTTCCATTTCGGCGAATTCACGATCCGGCAGGCGAAGGCTCGAATGGCCGAGGCCGGGAATCCCGGTGCGCCTGGACTGACCCGCGCGGTATACGCTCGGCGCCGCGCGCGCTAAGATTTGAACCGTTTCCATGGGGAGTTGCCCAGATGGCCGCTGCGGGCGATCAAACTCATTTCGGCCAACGCACTGTTCGGCTGGACGAAAAGCAAAGCCTGGTGAACGACGTCTTCCATAGCGTCGCCAGTCGCTATGACCTGATGAACGATCTGATGTCGTTCGGCCTGCACCGGGCCTGGAAGGACGCGCTCGTCGCCAAGGTACGGCCGCCGCTCACGCGCCCGTTCCATCATATCGATGTCGCGGGCGGGACCGGCGATGTCGCCTTTCGGGTGGCCAAGGCGGGCGGCCCGCTGACCGAGGTGACAGTCGTTGACGTCAATGCAGACATGTTGCGCGTTGGGGAGAAGCGGGCGGCGAGGCGCGCTTTTTCCGAGCGGCTGACGTTCATCGAAGGCGACGCGGAAGCGCTGCCGCTGCCCGACGCGCGGTTTGACACCTACACAATCGCGTTCGGCATCCGCAACGTGCCGCGGATCGAAAACGCCCTGAAGGAAGCCTATCGCGTGCTGAAGCGTGGCGGACGTTTCTTGTGCCTCGAATTTTCGCGCGTCGATTTGCCTGTCCTGGATCGGCTGTACGACGCCTACTCCTTCGCCGCCATTCCGCCCATTGGCAAGGTGGTGACCGGCGATGGCGGCGCTTATCGCTATCTTGTCGAGTCGATCCGCAAATTTCCGCCCCCGGAGCGATTCGCCGAGATGATCGGCGAGGCCGGCTTCGCGCGCGTGGAGTTCACGCGCCTGAGCGGAGGCATCGTCGCAATCCACTCGGGCTGGAAACTCTGATTCATGCCAATTTTGTCGTCGCTCGGCCATATCTCAAGGCTGACGCGCGCTGCTTTCGTGTTCGCCCGAGAAGGGGCGTTTGTCGGCGTCGACCCCGTCCCGCTGCCTCCGGTGCTGAGGCCGCCGCTCGCGCTTGGCAAACTTGATCGCCAAACGCGACGGCGATGGCCTGGCAGGCTTGTCCCGGGCGATCGATCGATTGGGGCCGTCTTACGTGAAGCTTGGGCAGTTCCTTTCAACGCGCCCGGACATCGTCGGCGGCAAGGTCGCCATCGAGCTCGAACGCCTGCAGGATCGCGTCGCGCCGATGAGCCGCGAAATGGCGGTCGCCATCGTCGAGGCTTCTTTCGGCGCGAAGATCGAGTCGCGTGTTCGAGAGCTTCGGCGAGCCGGTCGCGGCGGCTTCGATCGCCCAGGTCCATCGCGCTGAGGTGCAAACCGGCGAAGGCTTGCGGCCGGTCGCGGTCAAAGTGCTGCGCGCCGGGACCGAGCGGCGCTTTGGGCGCGACCTCTCGGACATGGCGTTCGCAGCGCGGTTCGCCGAGGGCCTGGCGCCTGAGTTCCGCCGCCTGAAGCTCGCCCAGGTTGTCGAGACGCTCGCCCGCTCCGTGCGCATGGAGATGGATTTCCGGCTGGAAGCCGCTGCGGCGTCCGAATTCGTCGAAAATTCGAAGGATGATCCGGACGTTCGCGCGCCGGTGGTGGACTGGAGCCGCACCACGCGCGAAGTGATGACGATGGAATGGATCGACGGGGTGCCCCTGGCCGACCCTGACCGGCTGACCGCGCTCGGATTTGACCCTCAGTCCCTTGCGCGCGCTTTGATTCAGACATTTTTGCGCACCGCCCTGCGCGACGGTTTCTTTCACGCTGACATGCATCAGGGCAATTTCTTCGTCGACAAGGAGGGCCGCATCGTCGCCGTGGATTTTGGCATCATGGGCCGGCTCGGGCGCAAAGAGCGTCGATTCCTGGCTGAAATCCTCTACGGTTTCATTCGCCGTGACTATCTGCGCGTCGCCGAAGTCCATTTCGAGGCCGGCTACGTGCCTCACACATATCGGGTGGAAGATTTCGCCCAGGCTCTCCGGGCCATCGGCGAGCCGATCCACTCCCGCACCGCCGATCAGATCTCGATGGCGAAAGTCTTGACGCTCCTGTTCGAAATCACGGCGCTTGTTCGAAATGGCGACCCGAATCGAACTGGTGATGCTGCAGAAAACCATGGTTGTCGTGGAGGGCGTGGCGCGAAAGCTCGACCCTCAGCTCAACATGTGGTCGACCGCGGAACCAGTCGTGGGGACCTGGATCGCCGAACACCTCGGCCCCGTCGGGCGCATCCAAGACGCGGGCCGGATGTTTTCGTCCCTTGCCTCCTTCCTCGGCGACGGACCGCGCCGGCTCGAGCAAATCGCCGACAAGCTCGAGGCTCGACTTGAGGCCGACAGCGAAAGAGAAATTGCGAAAATCGTTCCCGAGCTCACCCTGCGGCTGGGATTTACCTTTGTTTTAACTGGGTTTTTCTTAGCGCTTCTGGTTATGGCGGCGTACCGCTGGGTCCTTTAAGTCGGCGCACCTGTGTGCTGCGCGGCTTCCGGAGCGAAGCACGAGACGGCCAGTTGGGCCTACGAGAAGTCGCCGACCCTCCCAAGTTGTCACGGGTTGGGCGCGACTGCGATCCATGAATCCGCAACAATCGCGCGACGGGAATACCACAATTGTGGTAATTGCCATTTCGTAAATGTTCGTGTCATTCCTCTGGTGTCACCGGTGGGATTAGAAAAGCCGCTGACGTAACGACGGACCAGAGGATAGCGAGCGAATGAAGTCGCGAATGAACGCTTCACCCCTCGTATCCTTGATTTCCTCTGCGTCAGGGGCTGATCCAGAGCGCAGCGAGCCGGCCTAGGTCATTTGCGATGAGCAGCATCCCGCTATCGCGCGCCCGTATTCTCCTGATCATAAGCGGGGGAATTGCGGCGTACAAATCGCTGGAGTTGATTCGTCGCCTCAAAGACCGCGGCGCGACCGTTCAAGTTGTGATGACTTCCGCCGCCCGGCAGTTCATTTCTCCCCTTTCCGCGGCGACGCTTAGCGGCCAACCCGTCCGCGACGATCTGTTCAGCCTGACGGACGAGGCGGCGATCGGCCATATCGAGTTGTCGCGCGCCGCCGACCTCATTGTTGTCGCGCCGGCGAGCGCGAATATTCTGGCGCGGATGGCCAACGGTCTTGCCGACGACATGGCGACTACGCTGTTGCTTGCCACCGACAAACGCGTACTTGCCGCCCCTGCGATGAATGTCAGGATGTGGCTGCACCCGGCGACCCGACGCAACCTGAAGCGCCTCAGGGAAGACGGCGTTCTGTTCGTCGGCCCCGAACTCGGGGCCGATGGCGTGCGGCGAATTTGGTCCCGGCCGCATGGCCGAGCCGCCGGCGATCGTTGAGGCGATCGAGGCGGCGCTGGCAGGCGAAGCAACGTCCTGTCCTTCGCTCCAGGATCGGCCAAGTGATTCGGCGTCCGCTTGACGGACGGCATGTGATTGTCACTTCAGGACCGACCTACGAGCCGATTGACCCGGTCCGATTCCTCGGAAACCGGTCTTCTGGACGGCAGGGACATGCAATTGCGCAAGCTGCGGTTGGCGCTGGTGCAAGGGTAACGCTCGTTACCGGCCCCGTTGGGCTGCCTGATCCGGCCGGCGCCGAAGTCGTTCACGTCGGTTCGGCGCGCGATATGCGGGAAGCGGTCGAAGCTGCGCTACCCGCCGACGCCTTCATTGCAGCGGCGGCGGTCGCCGATTGGCGCGCGGAGAACAGTCGCCCATCAAAAGATCAAAAAGAACGCCAAAGAGTCTCCAACGCTCACCTTGGTCGAGAATCCCGATATACTTGCGGAAGTTGCAAAGAAAACCATAATGCGGCCGGCAGTTGTAATTGGTTTCGCTGCCGAAACCGAGAATATTACGGCGAACGCCATGGCCAAGTTACAACGGAAGAGTTGTGACCTGATCATCGCCAATAGTGTCGCGGAGGGGTCACTCGACGTTTGGCGGGGAAACCAATCAGGTCCAGGTGATCGACGCGCGCGGCGTCGAATCGTGGCCGCCGATGACCAAAGCCGAAGTGGCGCACGGCATTGTTCGGCGCCTAGCCGTTGAATTGGCGAAGCGACAATGATCACGATTAGTTACCATCGATTACCACATGGTGAGGGGTTGCAATTGCCGGCCTATGCGAGTGAGGATGCCGCAGGGATGGATCTGGTGGCGGCCCTTCCGGCGGGTGAAGAGGTTGTCATGGCCCCCGGATCGCGGGCGCTGATCGCGACCGGGATGGTTATCGAATTGCCGAAGGGATTTGAAGCGCAGATCCGGCCCCGATCAGGGCTGGCTCTGAAGGATGGGGTGACGGTCCTCAACAGTCCGGGGACGATCGACGCAGACTATCGCGGCGAAATTGGCGTCATCCTCGTCAATTTTGGGGACAAGCCCTTTGTCGTTCGGCGTGGCGCGCGGATAGCGCAACTCGTCGTTTGCTCTGTGGAACGTGCAGCTCTGATTTCGGGCGAGCGTCTCACTTCGAGCGTCCGTGGCTCAAATGGATTCGGTTCCACAGGGCGCTCATAGTAGGAGGTATGATATGAACTTATTGTCGCGACGGAGCGTTCTTGCCATCGCCGCCGTTGTCGATGTCGCGTTGCATTCGCGCTCGGCGCCGGTTGCGGCCAAAGCTTTGGCCGCACGTCATAAATTGCCTCCCCGTCACCTGGAGACATTGCTCCAGGGCCTGGTCCACGCCAAAATCCTCAAGGGCGTGCGCGGGCCGCGAGGCGGCTATGAACTGGCGCGCGAGCGCCGGCGCATCACAGTTGGCGAGATCGTGCGCACCGCGATGTCGCTAAGCACCGCCGATCCCGACGATCTCGGGTCAAACTCGGTGCTGCTTGAGCGGGTTATTGATCCGGCCGTACGCAGGGCGGGCGAAACCTTTCTCGCCAATCT
Source organism: uncultured Alphaproteobacteria bacterium (assembly GCA_963717215.1). Taxonomy (GTDB): domain Bacteria; phylum Pseudomonadota; class Alphaproteobacteria; order Rhizobiales; family Beijerinckiaceae; genus Roseiarcus. The sequence continues at coordinate 140,741 of CAVQVS010000009.1, read as the reverse complement.
CGACGCAATCACGGTCGAACAGATGTGCGACACCGCCGAGAAGACGCATGTGCTCGACGACGAGAAAGTCAGCGGCGATTTCGCCATCTGACGCAGTTATTTGCGGCGTTCTATAGTTGTGCGCCGTATAAAATGTTACTGTCGGACTGCGCTTAACCGCGCGGTCCGATGGTACATTTTGGAGTGACGGCCAATGACGGATGCAGGCGCTGCGCGGCGAAAGCCCGGCCGCGGGGAGATTTATGCGTCGATCACCGATACGATCGGCGACACGCCCCTCGTTAGGATCGACCGAATCGGCAAGGAGAAGGGCGTGGTCGCCCGTCTTGTCGCCAAGCTCGAATTTTTCAATCCGATCTCGAGCGTCAAGGACCGCATCGGCGTTTCGATGATCGATGCGCTCGAGGCGCAGGGCAAGATCTCGCCCGGGCGCGGCGTTTTGGTCGAGCCGACCTCCGGCAACACCGGAATTGCGCTCGCCTTCGTCGCGGCGGCCCGCAGCTATCGGCTGATCCTCGTGATGCCCGAATCCATGTCGGCCGAGCGTCGCAAGATGCTGGCCCTGCTAGGGGCCGAATTGGTTCTCACGCCTGCCGCGCAGGGCATGAAGGGCGCAATCGCCAAGGCGCAGGAAATCATCGACGCGACGCCCGGCGCGGTCATGCCGCAGCAGTTCGAAAACCCCGCCAACCCAGACATCCACCGACGCACCACAGCCGAGGAGATCTGGAACGACACCAACGGCGAGGTCGACATTGTCGTCTCGGGCGTCGGCACTGGCGGGACGATTACCGGCGTCGGCGAGGTTCTGAAGGCGCGCAAGCCGAGTGTGCGCATGGTCGCGGTCGAACCGGAGGATTCAGCCGTTCTCTCAGGCGGAGCGCCCGGCCCCCACAAGATTCAGGGGATCGGCGCCGGCTTCGTTCCCGCCATTCTCGACCGGGCCGTGATCGACGAGATCGTCGTCGTCGGCAACCAGACCGCCTTCGACACCGCGCGACTGGTGGCGCGCATGGAAGGAATTCCGGTCGGCATCTCCGCGGGCGCCGCGGTCGCCGCGGCGATTGACGTCGGTCGCCGCCCGGAAAACGCGGGCAAGACCATCGTGATCATCATCCCCTCGTTCGCCGAACGCTATCTCTCGACCGCGTTGTTCGAAGGGCTCTGACCCGTCTCTCGCCGGCAGGAAGCTCGACGCAGAGCGGAACCTCCCTCTCGGCGCCTGCCCCGAGGTTCCGGGGCCCGCATCGGCCGCTTCCGCACGCGGCGCCGCTCCGTACCACGAGGCCCGGCGTAGGCGACTCGCCCACGCGTTCCCGAGCCCGCGTCTGACTTAGCGGTGGAACGAGCCGCCGTGAAACCCGCCGCCATGGAAGCCGCCGCCATGATAGCCGCCGCCATGGAAGCCGCCGCCCCGATAGGCCCCGCCATGATAGCCGCCAAACCCGCCATGGTAATAGCCCGCGCGCCGGTAGACTCCGCCACGCCAGCCATACCCGCCATAGCCGCCATACCCGCCGCCGTAATACCCGCCGCCATAGTAGCCGCCGCCATAATAGGGCGCGCCATAATACCCGCCGGCGTAAAACGGAGACACGTAACCGGCGGAAGGGTAGACGCCGGTTTGATCACAACCGGCAAGCGTGACTGCGAGCGCCGCAAGGACTGCGCTCAGAACAACCCGATTGCGAACCATGGCTTCTCTCCTTGGCGTACCTGATAACCCCCGAGCCAACTCCGTCACCGGGCGACCACCGGTGCAAAGCGCCAAGCGTCGCGCGTTTCAGACCTCGCGATGTGGCGCCGCCTCAGCGGCGATGCTATGCCGAGACGCAACAAACCGCCAGCGCTCGGAACGACTTAAAAAGGGAGGCGCATGTCGCTGATCGACCGCATCAACGCCAATCCGCTCCCATTCGCCCGATTGCTCGGGATCGAATTCATCAGTGCGGAGGCCGATGCGCTAGCGGCGCGAATGCTGATCCGACCGGATCTGTGCACGATCGGCGGCATCGCCCACGGCGGGGCGATCATGAGCTTCGCCGACACGCTGGGCGCCGCGGCAGCCTTCATCAACCTGCCCCCGGACGCGAAGGGCACAACGACAGTCGAGAGCAAAACCAATTTCGTCGCCGCGGCGCCAGCCGGCTCGACGGTGATCGGTCATACGAGCATCATTCATCGCGGCAGAAGAACCCAGATCTGGCAAACTCGGGTCGCGACCGAGGAGGCGCAGCTGGTCGCGCTCGTCGTGCAGACGCAGATGAACCTCTGAGCGGGTTCAAGGCAAATTCGCTAGTCGCCAGAATATCTTCGCAGGGAGTCAAGCCCGACCGCGGCAATGATGATTGCGCCCTTGGCCATCGCCTGATAGGCCGGCCCCACTCCCATGACGCTGAGGCCGTTGTCGACCACGCCGATGATCAGCGTCCCGAAAAGCACGCCAATCATTGTGCCCTTGCCGCCAGCGAGGCTCACCCCGCCGATCGCGACCGCCGAGATCGTCGAGAGCTCAAGGCCGGTCGTCTGCGCCATCGTCGCGCTGAGGTAGCTCGACATGCTGATGACAGCGCCAACGCCATAGAGGAGGCCGGCGATTGCGAAAACCATGATCCGAACGCGCCGGACCGGGACGCCGCTGATGAGCGCAGCTTTCGGATTGCCGCCGACCGCATAGACCTCGGCGCCAAACGACGTGCGATGCAAAAGGAAGTAGCTCAAGACGACAATCGCGAAGAAGATGATCACGGGAATTGGCAGTCCGAGCACCTGACCCTGCCCGATCGCTGCGATATTCGGTGGGATGTGATCGACGAAGCCCTTGCCCGTGACCTGGTAGGCGAGGCCGTTGCCGATCTGCCAGCTCCCCAAAGTGACCACGAGAGCCGGCAACCGGAAACGCGCTACGATAAAGCCATTCACAAACCCAAACGCGGCCGCAACCAGGACCATCGCGGGCAAAGCGATGAACGGTGAGACCGGCGCCGTGATCAGACTGCCGCCGACCATCATCGACAACGCCACAACGCCGCTAACGGAAAGGTCCAGGCCCGCGGTCAGAACCACCAGCGCTTGACCGCACGCGGCAATCCCGGTGATCGCGGATTGCAGCAACACATTGGCGATATTCGCGCCGCTGATCGTCGCTCCTCGGGTCGCGAATGCGAAGCCCGCGATGAGCGCCATGAGAACAAGGCAGCGCACGGCATCTTCGCCTGCAAGAAGCCCACGCCGCGGCTCGCTCGTTGCGCGAACCGCGGCGATCTCCTCGCGCTCTGCCTCCGTCGTCATGCCACCGCCTTGTTGAGGCGCAGGCGCGGGCTAAAATACTCGATCGACGCGGCGACGATAATGATGGCCCCCTTGACGGTATTCTGGACTGCGGTGGTCGCGCCGATCGCCCCGAGTCCGCTGTCGATGACGGCAAGGATAAGAGTGCCAATGAGGACGCCGAAAATCGTGCCTTTGCCGCCAAAAATACTGACGCCCCCAACCGTTACGGCGGCGACGCTGTCGATCTGGAGGCCGGTCAAGGTCCGTGCCGACGCCGCCATCATGCGCGACGTGATCGAGATTGCGGCAAGCGAGACCATGATCCCCGAGATGACAAACACCGCGAACTGGATGCGCCGCACCTTGATGCCGGAAAGATAGGCGCTCCCTGCATTCCCGCCGACCGCGTAGATCGATCGCCCGAATGAGGTGTGGTGCAGAACATAGGCTGCGAGCAGGAACAGGACGAGCATCTCGACGATCGGAATCGGGACCCCTGCGAGCGACGATTGCCCGAAAACGCCGAAGTCCGGCGTGATATCGGTGATCGTATACCCGCCGCCAATGAGCTGAGCGACGCCGACGCCGATCTGCCAGGTTCCTAAGGTCACGACCAGCGAAGGGATTCGCCCCCAGGCCACAAGGGCGCCATTCACGGCCCCGATCATCGCGCCGACGGCCAGCATGATGCCCGCGCCTGTCCAGATCGAGCTTGGATCGCCCCCGAACAGGTTGAGGTCGAACCGACTCGTCAATGCAGACGCGCCAACGACGCTGACCAGCATTCCCGTGCCGTAAAGCGACACATCGATCGCGCCAGTAAGGATCACGAACGCTTGCCCAATCGCGGCGATGCCGACGATCGCGCTTTGTTGCAGGATGTTCCGTAAACCGAGCGGGCTATAGGTGACGCCGTTCGTCAGCAGCCCGAACACAATGACGAGCGCCACGAGCACAATCAGGCGAAGCATGTCATCGTTGCGAAGCAGCCGCCCAATCATTCCGCGTCCACCAAAACATCCGAGCCAGGTTTCTCGGATCGAATACCAGCCGGCATGATCATCTCGAGGAGCTGATGTTCAGTAACCTCATGGGGCGCGACCTCGCGCGTGATGCGGCCCTGGACCATGACCAGGATACGGTCCGACGCGACGAGAATCTCGCGCATGTCGGAGGAGAGCAGGAGGACGCCAAGGCCCGTGTCGCGAGCCTCTCGCCTGATGACGTCGTAGATTTCCTGGCGGGCGGTCACGTCAATGCCACGCGTCGGCTCATCGAGGATGAGGAACTTCGACTGCGCCGCGAGCCATTTGCCAATGACGACCTTTTGCTGGTTCCCGCCGCTCAGGAGCCTGATGAGCTTCGCCGGCTCGCGTGGCCGCAAGCCCACGATATCCATGATCGAAAGCGCGAGCTCGCGCGCGGCGCCGAGCCCACTCACGAATCCGGTGGACACCCGATCGAGCGCCGGCAACACGATGTTGAACTGCACCGACTGGCCCTGAACGATGCCTTCCGCCTGACGATCCTCGCTCACGAAACCAATGCCAAGCCGTCGAGCCTTATTGGGCGTCATGGTTCTCGGATCGACCACCGCGCCTTGAAAGACCATTTTGCCGCGAACGTCGACCTCCTTGGGCAGCACGCCGACAATGGCGCGCGCCAGTTCGCTTTTCCCTGCGCCGATAACGCCGGCAACGCCAACCACGCTTCCCTTGCCCACGGAGAAATTCACCGCGCTGAACATGCGCTCGGCAGCGAACTCCTCAAGCTCAATAACGTTTTCCAGGTTTGGAGATTCGGCGCTCCCTCGGATCGCGCCCGCGCTGACGGGCTTGCCCGTCATGCTTTCCACGAGCGTCTTCATGTCGAGATCACGAATGCCGAACGTTCCCGCCACCTTGCCATCGCGCAGGATCGTCACTCGGTTGGCGAGCGCGAACACTTCGTCCAGCTTGTGCGTTATGTAGACGATCGCAATGCCGCTCTTCTTCAGGACGCGGACCAAGCCGTAAAGATTATCGACCTCGACGCGCGACAGCGCCGACGAGGGTTCATCCATAATGAAAACGAGAGGATCGTAGGAGAGCGCCCGCGCGATCTCGACCTCTTGCTGATCGGCGACCTTCAAATCGCCGACAACGGCCTCGCAACTGACGCGACTGCCGATCCGCGCCAATAGGGCGGTCGCCTCCGCTCGCGCCCGCGGCCAATCGATCCTTCCGAAACGCGTTGGCAAGCGGCCAAGAAAAATGTTCTCGGTGACGCTGAGCGTCGGTACGAGCCCGAACTCCTGGTAGACCATCGACACGCGGTTGCGCTGCGCGTCAGCTGGATTGGCGAACCGGACCGCGCGATCGCCAACTATGAGCTGGCCACGATCAGGCTGATGGACCCCCATCAGGATCTTCATGAGCGAACTCTTGCCCGCTCCATTCTCGCCCAATAGGGCGTGAACCTCGCCGGCGCGCAACTCAAGATTGACGTCGTTGAGAACCGCAACGGGACCGAACGACTTACTGATCCCTACCATTTTGAGGACAATGTCGTTCAAAGACTCATTCCTCGATCGATCACTCTCCGCGGCTGACTGAGCCGGCTCTTTCCCTCGCCCGAACGACCGCATTCGCGCCCCGTGCGCGGACGACAGCTTCGTCGAATCCGCCCGCGCAGTCGGGCTTCTGTCAGTAGTTCAGCAGCTTCTTGCGATCCTCGATCGTCGGCGTAGGCAGCCCGATCGACCTCGTGTCAAGAACCGGCCAGTCCGCCCACTTGCCAAGCGGCATCTCAGTGAACGCAATCGTCCCACCCCACATATGAGCCTTTTGCGTGTCGATCGTTTCCCCAGTGAGAAGCGGCATCGGCAATTGCACCCACTTCGGCAGCTTGACGTTCCCGGAATTCGCATCGCCAGCGGCCAGGTCCTGCTTGAGCACCGTGTGCCACATGAACTGCTTCAGCGCGACATCCATCTGGTGCCAGGGATTGTTGGAGATCGTGTAATCGAATGTGCCGTCCTTGAGCGGAGCGAGCATCGCTTTGTCGATGTCCTGCAAGACCACGACGACATGCTTCGGGTCGCCTTTCGGGGCCAGTCGCCCGACCGAACGGAGCCCCTCGATGATTGCGCCGGCGTCCCCGAATTGTGGATAGATCGCCTGGATGTCGGGGTAGCGGGCAAAGGCGTCCTGGATCGCTTTGACTTCAGCCTCTGGCTGCCCTGCGGTATCGACCGATTCGACGACTTGGATCGCCTTGTTTTCGCCGATGCCCTTCATCATGCCGTTGTGCCTGTCCTGGCAAATGGGAGCAGCGCGAATGCCCCAGATCTCGAGAACGCGATACGGTTTCTCGGGTGTCGCGCCAGCGGCCTTCGCCTTCTCAGTGAAAACCTGGCCGATCTGTCCGTTCCCGTCCATCGCGTCAGCAATGTAGCCGGCGAAACCGGTTAACTTGTCCGTCTTGGCTGGGATCACCCAGTCGTAGACATCGATGCCCGCGGCGACCGCCTTGTCGATCGGCGCTGCCAACGCGCCTGGATCCATCGGCTGCATGATGATGGCGTCATAGCCTTTGGTCGCGATGGCGTCTTCGATGGCGTGAGCTTCCTTCTGGGCGTCGAATTCCGCCGAGACAAGCGTGAACTTAGCGCCGGCCTGCTCCAGTTGATACTTGGCCAAATTGGCTGCGACGACCTGATAATCGTCGCCCATCCAGACCGGAAGGTAGAGCACGCGGTAGGGCGATCCATCCTTCTTCACGCCCATGCCCTTATAAGGGTTCCAGCTGACCCCGGCCGGATCAATGAGCGGCTTAATACGCGCCCACTCGGAATCGGAAATGCTCGCGGGCTTATCTTGCGCAAAAGCTGCGCTCGACAGACTCAGCAGGCACACCCCTGCAAGCACCGTTTTGAAGATCATTGACTTCTCCCTCGTCTCCAACTTGCGTTGGCTATTTTGCGTTTCTCTCCCGCAGCGCAACGAGCAATCGGGCCGTCACGGACCTGTATGCAAAGCCTTGAAGTCCGGTCCCTGTTCGACGCAACCTCGGCTCGACGCGAGCTTCACAAACCATATACGCGCTGTGGGTCGCCGCCCCTTCTATTTCGGAACGCCGGCATCGCGACGCGCGATGCGCGAGGGGGTTGGCCGTCGGAATCTTGACGATCGACGCCGACATTTCCCGAGATCGGCCCAGCGCGCCGCTGACCTAAATTGCTAAGCGCGCGCGCAGAAACTGTAGGGATAACACCACCAACAGGAACGCGCCCCAAATCGACTTAACCAGGAAGTTACTGAAGCGCAGCATCTGGAAACCGCTCGACAGGAGCGTCAGCGCGCTCAATGCCGCCGCGACGCCGATGACGGTTGCTCGCCCACCCGATGGGTTCGTGCCGCCCAGCACGGCGACGAGAACGGAGACAAGCAGATATGAGGACCCGTAGTCCGCCTTTGCAGCATTGGTGCGCGCGGAGATGAGAATGCCGGCGCCGCTCGCAACGACGCCGCAGAGCACGAATGCGCCGAACACGATAGCCCGGCTGCGCACCCCGCTGAAGCGCGCAGCCCGTGCGTTGGTCCCTATGAGCGTTATTGAAACGCCGGGCGAAGTGCGTCGAAGCAACAGCATCACCAGCAGATAGACGGCGACCATCACCAGCATTGGGATTGGGACGCCCAAAACGGTGTCGTTCCCGATTGCTGTCCATCCGGCTGGAAATCCCTGGAGCGCGGGGCCACCTGTGATGACGAGGCTGACGCCGAAAAAGAGTTGCGACGTCCCGATCGTTGCGAGAATTGGGGTCACCCTAAGCCGCGTGATCAGGAACCCGTTGAGCGCTCCGCAAAGCGCACCCACGATGAGCGCAACCAGGACGCCCAGAAGCGCGGTCCCGAGATCGAGTTGAGCAACCGGAGCGCCCAGAGACGGCGCCAGATGCCGAAAGAAGAGGGCGGCCAGCACGGCCGCAAGGTTGGCTATCGCGACTAGAGACAGGTCGATACCGCCGGGCAGCATCGATAGCATCATCGCGAGCGCCAGCAACCCCAGTTCTGGCGCTGAGAACATGAGCGACTGAAAGTTGTAGAGATTGACAAAGCGCCCACCGAGCAGTCCGGCCATCGCAATGAATATCGCGACCAGGAGCGCCAGGAGCACCAAGGTATCGACGCTGAGCCATCGAAACATCCGACGGGACGGGTTCGCGAGCGCCGTCATTCTTCGACCCGGCGCAGGTAGGTGGCGCCCGTCACGACAATGATCACGACCCCAAGAAGGACCCGCTGCCACGTGGTCGGAATACCGAGAATAATGAGACTGTTGCTGATCAGGACCAGCATAAAGACGCCGATCATCGTACCGATCACGCTACCGCGTCCGCCGAAGATGCTGGCTCCCCCTAGGATGACGGCTGCGAGGACGTCGAGGGTCATGTTGTCGAACGCGCGTGGCTCGCCGACCCAATTGAGGGCCGCATGCGTCACGCCTGCGAGGCCGGCAAGCGCTCCCGCCAACCCATACGCAATGAGTTGGGCATGGCCGACGTCGAACCCAATGCGACTTGCGGCTTCGGGATCGCCGCCAACCGCAAACAGGCTCCTGCCCACCATCGTTCGGGTAAGGAAGAGGTGCATCAGAACCCCGATCGCGACATAGGCAAGAAAGACCGCGGGTAAGCCAACCTTCGATCCGTCGGCGCCGGTGACGGTAAACAATTGAACGCCGCCTGCGTCCATCAGACCTTGGGGCATCTTGTCGACGTTGACGATCTTCGCTCCGATCGCGCCCAGAAGAAGCCCGCGAACAGTGCTTCCGGTCCCGAGCGTGGCTATGAGCGGGATGATCTTAATCTTGTCAATCAAGAGCGCGTTGATGCACCCGAGGCAGCCTCCGATTGCGACGCTGATCACCAAGGGCAAAAGCGCCGAGGTTGACGCATAGATGTAGCCAAGCCGTAGAGCGGCGTAGGCGCCGAGCGCTGCAAACGCGGTAAACGAGACGTCGATGCCGCCGCAGATCAGCACCCCCAGTACACCGAGCGCCATGATGCCAATGACAACGTTGCTCCTGAGAAGGCTGAAAATATTCTGGAGCTGCCAGAAGGACGGGTTGACGGCGCCGATCACAGTCATTGCGAGCAGCACGAGCATGCCAACCGAAAACTCAATGCTGAAGACGAAGCGGCGGAACTCGAGTCATGCAAACGCTCGGAGCCGACCGTTTACGTCTTCTTCGCGCAGACCTGCCGTCTCAAGCATCTCGAAGATGCGTCCTTCATGCATTGTCGCGATGCGATTGCAATTCTCGATGAGTTCAGGGACCTCGTCCGAGATCATCAGAACACCAAGGCCATGGGCGGCCAGTCGCCGGATGACTCGATGAATTGCCGCCTTGGCGCCGACGTCGACGCCGACAGTCGGCCCATTGAGAACAAGAATGCGCGGATGTGTCAGCAACCAACGCCCCAGAACCACCCGTTGCTGGTTTCCACCGGAGAGCGCCTGGACCGGACGGTCACCCGACCCGGCAACCTGCATTTCCTCCTGCATCATCGATGCGTCAGCCTGCATTTGCCGCTGATCAATGCCGAACTTCGTCGAGGTCCCAATCGTTGCGGAGAGAATGTTCTCGGCGATGCTAAGATCGAAGAATAGCCCTTCGGACAGCCGGTCTTCAGGTACATACCCGATTCCATATCTCACCGCGGCCTGAACGCTACGAAGGGTGACGGGCTGGCCATCGACGAGAACTTCTCCGGTGTAGCCTGGACGCATCCCGAAGAGTGTCAGCGCCAGTTCTGTCCGGCCTGAGCCGAGAAGACCGCACAGGCCAACGATCTCGCCGGCCATGATATGCAAGTCGACCTTATGCAGGCGCCCTGACAGCGAGAGTCCTCGAACCTCGAGGCGAGGTGGGCCGTCTCGAGGTTCACAGCGAAAGGGCTCATTGCGATGTTCTAGGCCGGTCACAGCCCGAGTGATCGAGGCTTCGTCAAAATCGGCGACCTCTCCCGACTCTACGATCGCGCCGTTTCGCAGAATTGTTACGCGATCGCTGACCTCAAGCACCTCGCGCGTCTTGTGGCTGATAAAAACGACTGTGACACCGCCCCGTCGAATCTCACGCACGATTCGAAGCAAGGTCTCGATTTCGCGGCCGGTAAGCGCGGCTGTTGGCTCGTCCATGATCAGCAGCCGCGGTGAAGACATCAAAGCTCGCCCTATCGCGACAAGCTGCTTGGTCGCCACCGGAAGAGCCGCCAAATCACGCTGAAGGTCGAACGAGACACCGAGGCGCTCGGCCGCTTGCCGCGCGATATCGATGATCTGTTCGCGCCGGATGACTCGATTGCCGTTGCGGCGCAGCGTGCTGAGCGCCAGATTTTCCGCCACCGTTAGATTTCCGAAGAGCGAAAAATCCTGGTAAATGACTTGAATGCCGGCTTCGATCGCGTCACGCGGCGTCCACGTCGGCGCCTCGTTGCCGTCTATTGCGATGGTTCCGCTGTTCGGCCTGTGCACGCCGGACATTACTTTTATCAAAGTCGATTTGCCGGAACCGTTCTGACCGGCAATGCAGTGAATCTCGCCGCGGCGAAGCGACAGCGAGACATCGCGGAGGGCCGCCACACCGCCAAACGTCTTAGAGACGTTGCGCAGTCCCATCAGCTCGTTGAGCATGGCGAGGCGGAATCCGCGAGCGATACGAAACGGCGGCTTTAGAAGGGATACTTGTCCATATTTTCCTTCGTTACCCCAACCCATCCAGCGCCGAAAAGCAGGTTCGGCTGGGAGGGCGTCGTCAGATCGTTGTACCCGGGAACGCCAAGGTCGAGGCCAGCCTTGATCTCTCCACGCTTGCCGTTCAGCGCAAGAACGGCGAGTTCGTTCATCGCGTAGCCCGCGTCGGCGGGATCCCAGAACTGAATGTAGGACACATCGCCGTCCTTCAGGTATTTCCCCGCGACTGAGACAAGACTGGTCCCAACGAAGAAGAATTTGCCCTCGAGGTGACGCTCGGCCACGAGCTGACCCGCCCCTGCGGCGCTTGGCATCGATCCTCCGATCGCGCCCTTGAGATTCGGATGCGCGACAAGCGCCTCTTTCAGCTTGTCGTATCCGGTATCGTCGTACAGCTCGATTCGGTCAGCCACTTCCTTCATCTTTGGAAAGTGCGCCTTCTGATAGGCGACTTCCGCGTCAACCCACTCCATATGCGAGCGAGAACCCAGGGTGCCCACCGCGGTGGCGTATTCTCCTTCCTCACCCATCAGCTTCGCGAGTTCCTTCATCTGGGCCTCTCCGTAGGCCTTGTTATCGAACGCTTCGATATCGAAGTCGACGTTCTTCAGGTCCGAACCTTCGTGCGAGATTACGACGATCCCGCGATCGCGGGCCTTCTTCAGGACAGGCTCAAGCGCATCCCCGGCGATCGGCACGAGACAAATTGCGTCGACGCCTTGCGCGATCAGATTTTCAAGAAGAGCGACCTGTTCGGCCGCGTCAGAGTGGCTCGGTCCAACCAGCCACGTGTCGTGCCCGGTGTCTTTACCGAATTGTGCGACGCCGTCTCGCATGCGCTCGAACCATGCGATGCCGTCAACTTTCACCACAGTCGCGATCTTGTATGTTTTGCCGACTGCCGCTGCATTGAGATCCTTGCGAACTTTGGACGAATCAACCGGTCCGTCCGCAAACGCCGCGGTCGCGGCGGCTGCGGCCAAGCCAAATATCGCGGCCGCGAGTAGATTTTTCATTGCCTTCCTCCCATTCGCGCGGGCGTAAGCTGCCCGCTACTTGCCCTTCCCCGCCACAATTCAGCAGGACCGTGATCCTCCGCAGCGACACGCGCCGAAGTTCATTGCATAGCTGGCGAACCGGCCCGCTCTTCGGCCCGGCCAAGAGTTGACTTGACGCCATAAGTCGCGCGTTCGAACGCGTCGTAGAGCTTCAGCACGATCGGGTCAGCGAACGGCAGAATCTGGGTCATGAGCACGCCACCCAGCTTCTTTTTTCGATCAATCCAGTAGTAGCTATTGATGACGCCGGCCCAGCTCAGACTCCCGGCGCTACGGCCGGCGGGCGCATCTTCGGTATTGATTAGGAACGAGAGGCCCCATTTCTGGTCCATGCCAGGGAAGAAATCGATATCGTAAGAAGCCGCAGGGATGACGGACTTCAACGCGCCGGCTTGCAAGTCGCCGATGCTGTTTTCGCCCATCAGCGCAACTGTCTCTGGTTTCAATATCCGTCGCCCATCGCGCGAGCGGCCATCGTTCAATATCATCTGGATGAAGGCGGCGTAGTCGCCGGCCGTGCCGTAAAGGCCGGCCCCGCCCATGTAGAACTCAGGCGTCTGGGTCATCATTTGATCGATCGGGTGCAACGAACCGTCAGACTCGCGCTGATGGAGCTCAGCGAGCCGTCGCCGGCGGTCGGGAGTGAGAATGAAGCCCGTATCCTCCATCCCCAGCGGCTCGAACAGGTGGTCGTGGAGATAGTCTTCTAAATTCTGACCACTCGCAGCTTCGACGAAGCGACCGACCCAGTCGATGCCGATGCCGTATTCCCAACGTTCGCCTGGATCGGCGACAAGGGGCACGTCGAGCGATATGAGGCGAGCGTCGCAGACGCCGGGAACTTCGTTTTCCGCCATGTAACGACAAACATTGGCGTTCCAGATGTCGTAGCCGAACCCCGAAGTGTGCGTAAGGAGATGCCGTAGAGTGATCTCGCGCTTCGCAGGGCGGATGATCGCACTGCCAGCCGCATCGTAACCCGTGAGGACCTTTGGCTTGGCAAGCGTGGGGAGGAACCGCGAGATGGGCTCATCAAGATCAACGCGCCCTTGCTCGACAAGCTGCATCGCCGCGGCTCCGACCAGCGCCTTGGTCATTGAAGCGTAAAAAAGCACGCTGTCGAGCGTCATCGGTTCGGCAGTGGAAAGCCCGCGCCGGCCGACTGCGGTTTCATAGAGCCGTTCGTCTGCGTTGACCGCGATCGCGATCACCCCCGGCACGGCGCGAGACTCCACGGCTTCACGAAGCTGCCCGTCGATCTTGCCGAATTCGGCCACACGATCCTCCCTTTCTGCTCCAACTGTTCAGTCTTGAGCGCAGCTTCAGCCCGCGAGACTGGCGCTCGGACCGCCAGCAAGAAAGGCGAGCATGTTGCCGGCAGCTTCACAAGTCGGCGGGGCCGTCCTTAAAACTAAGGGCGGATCATACAACGTTACTCGAGTGCTCCCATTCTTAAACGGAGCAAGCCCCTTCGTCATTGGAGTAAGCCCCCGACGGCCCTGTCCGTCTAAAAGATGGCCTGGGGAGTACGAACAAGGTCAGCGCCCGTGAAAATCGATCACACCATCACCTCTCTCGACCTGCTGCCGGCGATCCGGCGCCTCTGGGAGGTTTCGGGAAGCAAGATCGTTTCGATTCACCGCACGATGGACCGCAGCAAAGGATCTCCCGTTCACACGGTTGCAGGACGTTACCAGCCCCGCGGTTGGACGGAATGGACGCAAGGGTTCGAGCTCGGCAGCGCCATTCTGCAATTCGACGCGACCGGCGAGCAGAGCTTTCTTGATTTGGGGATGGAACGGATTCGCGCGGAGATGCCGGCGCACATCACCAATTTCGGGAGCCATGATCATGGCTTTAACCAGATGAGCACATACGGGAATTTGCAAAGACTAAATAGAGAGGGCCGCATTGATCTTCACCCGGGACAACAGGATTATGTCGACTTGGCGCTGTGTTGTTCGGGCGCCGTGCAGGGACATCGATGGGCCGACCTCGGCGGCGGCGATGGCTATATCTATTCAGCCTTTGGACGCCATTCGCTGCTGGCCGATAGCTTCCGATCGGTTCGTCTGTTGGCTTTGGCGCAGCAGCTTGGCGGGGTGATGAAAGTCGAGGGAGACCAGGTCATATCGTTGCTAGGCCGAGCCCTCGCTCATACGCGTTCGACCGCCCGCTATTTGGTCTTTTATGGCGAGGGGCGCGACATTTACGATGAGCCCGGCCGCGTTGCCCAAGAAGTTATTTTCAATCTCGAGATGCCCGAATTTCATTCTGTCGGGGCACAACAGGGCTATTCCGGTTTTTCCACGTGGATGCGTGGTTTGTCCTGGGTGATGCTCGGCTTCGCCGAGATGCTGGAATTTGTCGAGCATTGCGACGCTCGCGACTTTGAACCGTTTGGCGGCAAGGCGGCGGTATCGGAAGTGATGGAGCGGGCCGCTCAAGCGACGAGCGAGTTCTATATCGCCCACACTGCAACCGACGGTATTCCATATTGGGACACCGGCGCGCCGCGACTTCATGTTCTTGGCGATGTCTACGGGCGACCGGCGGATCCATCGAACGACATTGAACCGGTTGACAGCGCCGCTGCCGTAAACGCGGCGCAAGCGCTCCTGCGCTTCGGAGCTTGGCGCCAAGCCACGGGACACGATGGGAGACGTTACCATCAGGCCGGCCTGACCGTGACGAAGACGTTGCTCAGCGACTCCTATTTGAGCCGTGATTCCGCCCATCAAGGCCTAGTCTTGCACAGTAATTATCATCGGCCAAAGGGATGGGATTACGTACCGCCGAGCCGCAAAATTCCGTTTGGCGAGTCGACCATGTTTGGCGACTATCACATGCGTGAGCTCGCGCTCTACGTTCAGAGGCTGGCGGAAAATAGACCGTATTTGACGTTCTTTTAGGTCCGACTCTGCGCATCTTCATATGGCAATGTCGCGAGCGCCTTTCGGTCACGGAAAGAGAGGTTGGCGATCCAGCTGACGCCTTCTGGCGAAACGAGGATCGTTCCGTTCAAGAGCCGCGCCTCGACGTCAGATTGACGGCCATGCGATGCCTCATACCCCCTCGGCTGTCACCGGATCGACGGCCACCGTGAACCCTTTTATTGGAAGGCTGCGGGCCAATGCGCGCCAAGATTAATGCGGAGGCGGATCCGGTTCGACTTTGGGACGCTGCTGCTCTTTGCGCGCCTCTGACGCCGACCTTCCTGTCCAGCGAGCGAAAGCATAGCTGAACGAGGTCGGTCCCTCATAGCCGAGCAACCACGCAATCTGCGCGAGTGAAAGGTTCGGCTCCTTGATGTATTGGAGCGCAAGGCTGCGCCGCAAGCGGTCGACAACCTGGTCATAGCTTGTGTCCTCCTCCGCCAGCCTTTGCGAGAGCGTTCGCTCACCCAATCCCAGCGCCTTCGCGACTCTCTGTCTGCTGGCCCTGCCGTGCGGCAGTAACTTCTGCACTTCGTTCTCGACGGAAGACTGCAGCGTTCCGTAGCCCGTGTTGCGCTCCTTAGCCGCTTCCTCGCAAATGGGCCGAAGCGTGTCCAACAGGTGCTGGTCTTCGGTAACCAGCGGAAGAGCAAGCGTCTCGTTCGAAAGGCCGAACTGATCCGCTGACGCGCTGAATTCGACGGGGCAGCCGAAGAAGCGTTCGAACTCCGGCAGCTCCGAGTTGCGCGCCAGAGTGAAGGCGACTTGCGCCGGCTGAAAATCGCGGCCGGCCATCTCTCGCAGAGCTTTGATCATGGCGGCGATCATAAATTCGGTGTTCTGCCAGGCGAAATGCCGGGGAAGGCCGACAAACTTGGTCTCGACGATCACCCCCGCCTGGGAACGAGTGAGTTTCAGACGCACGGCTTCATTGACAATGCGGTGATAGCGGGCAGCGAGCGTGAGCGCATCGCCGACGTCTTCGGCAGCGGACGCGACATAGAACAGTAGTCCTGCCTCGCGAGGATTGGCTTGCTGGGCGAGGTGCAGCCCAAATTCATTATCCCGCAGCGCCTCCGCTGCGTACTCAAGGAGCTTGCCCTGGGCAAGAGCAGAAATGCGACCTAGACGGTTGTCGACATCGCCTTCCGAGATGCCGGCGCGCGTCAGCAAAGGGGCCACTGGGACGTTGCGTTTTCGAAGAACCGCAATCGCCTGCCGAGCGGCGAACCCGGTCGCGCTTGGCAAAAGTTCCTGGCGTGTTTCCTCGGGCACGTTCAACGCTCCGAACGCAAGAGCTGCGCCTCAAGCTGACAGCATGTCAATTATCGCGGTCAGCTGCTAGCGGCGTCTGGTTCAACGCACCTCGTCAGCTATGGCTTGTGCCGAATACCTGAAGACCGTCTCCTCAACCAACACTGTGCAGCCGGCCTTCAGGAAATTCTGGCGAGGATTGCATCGTCGCTAGTCCGCGATCGCCTCCCTTACAGCGACCTCGAAGTCCTCAATCTCATTGGCTTAGAACGGATAAATGAAGGCGGGACCGTCGGAAAGGTCGTCCTCGGCCATGATTTATGACATTGTAGTTCATGAGCTTTCGCCTAAATCCACCCCCCCTCGGCCAACCGTAGGCTGCGAAGGCTGTTCGAAGCTTACGTCGCGTAAATTGACGGGCATCCGGGCTGACGCGCCAATCGCGCGTGAAGGCAGGATGAAATTGTTATCCGTATGCTGCTCAAGGTGAGGGCGGCAACAGCCGGCATGGCGATTTCCACGGGCTCGGCGAGCGCACCTCATGGTGAGGTCAGCGCCGGAGCCTCTGCTTGGGACTCACGCAAGTCCGCCAGAGACTGGCAAAAGACTGCGCCCATTGCTCTGCTCGTTCGTTGGACGTCCTCCAGCAGCCCCCACCGGCAAGGCGGCGCTATCCCTCTATGGATTGCTCGGCATGGTCGCTTGCGACGACCCTCAACGACGGAATTCGTTCGAGCATTTCCGAGACGAGAAACTGAGTCTCCAACTCGGTCATGTGCTCGGCTATGAGGTGTCCGCCAATCCGCAGACGAAACGTTGTCTGAAAGTCGCTAGGCGTCTCTTCCTCGATCACGATCTCGCGCAGCATCGGTCCTCCAAGGTGTTGCTCGGGTTCCTTTTCCCGCTGCAACGTAGGACGTTACCCGCCCCACCAAGCTGTTCTTATACGGCACAATCACGGCAGTATGACGATAGCTCGGGACGAGATGGGCGTGTATGCGTAGATATACCGTCTCGCGTCAGCTACGCTTTCGCACGCCCGAACTCCTACGCAATCCGCTCCTCGATCGCCTCGCGTTCGCGACAATGATTACCCCAACACCGCGTTCAGAAATTCATGTGGGCGTTCAATCATTGGATGGCCAGTCAGCCGCGCGCGACGCCAAAGCGAGGAAGGCGAACGTGAAGATCGCACTCCTCGCGCAGTCGAGTTCGAAAACATGCTCGACCATTGGTCTATCTCCTGTCCCAACGTCGATGAGTGTGGGTCACGGGCGAGCATGACGACAAGTTTGATCCGCAACCGCGTGCAATCTGACGAACTGGCTCCGCGCTCGGTTCTCATGCAGGAGTTCGCCTTTAGCGTTTCGCCAACGGGTTCACGCGTGGCGCGCTAAAACCTCAAGTGGCGCGATTGCTGGCGAGTTTTGACAGACTGCTGCGCTCGGCGGGCACTGGGTGCGACTGCCCTTGCTCCTTAGGCCATGATGGAACGCGACTTTCAATCGTTATTGAACCGTAGGAGACGCGGGCGGTCCGCTCGCACGTGGGCCGAGAGCCTCAACGGTCCGGCTTAGACTAGAAGCATTCCTTCCGCTCGCGAGATCAAACTGAAGGTCAGCAATGGGTCGATTTGGCCGGTTCGCCAAGCCGCCGGCGTGTGACCGCCAGCTGCGCGAATTGCTGTCGTTCGAAGCCGATGCCGCCCCAGACGAGGTTGTTCGACACCTTGATTGAATCAATTCGACTCAGGCGGTCCAGACCAGCGGACATGGCTAGAGCAGGACAAGAACGGCGGGAAAGGGGCACGCGGGCGTGGGCCTCGCCACGTTGACGACAAGGGCTCGGCCTTGATCGGGCGGCGAGGAATAGGGTTCTCGGCGTGGGCTATCATGGAGGCCCCATCGGCATCTCAGGGGCGGTTGTGAGAAATCATCGACCGTGGGCGTCGGATGCACGCCAGTTCCGGCGATGCTACAATCCACAAGGGCGGCGCGCGAACGAGGGCGAAGGCATTCGTGGAAATTGAGGATCGCCATCTTTTCGGCCACGCCTCGCGGGTTCATGTCCGAATGTTCGGGCCGCTGTCGGTTGAGCTGGCCGGATCCGTTCTCGAATTACCTGCATCGCGCAAGGTTTGCGGCCTGCTCGCCTATCTCGCCATGTCGGGGCGGCCGGTTTCGCGCCAACGATTGTGTGAACTACTCTGGGACGATGCTGCAAACGATCCAAGAGGCGAGCTTCGCTGGTGCCTCAGCAAGCTGCGTCGCCTTCTCGGCGACGCGGAAAGTCGCGCGCTTATCGCGGAAGGCGACGCCATCGCTTTGCGAACTGCTGGCTGGTTCATTGACGCCCTGGAAGTCTCGCGGGCCGTCGATCAAGGACTGGTTTCGTTCGATACCTCGACGCTCCAAAGCCTAAGTGATCTCTATCGTGGCGAGCTTCTGGAGGGGCTCGTCTTCGAACGAAGCCCTGAATTCAATCTTTGGCTAACGACCCTGCGCAGCCGATACTCGGCCATACGCGTGGATCTATTGAAAATGCTCGTGGACCGGTTGCCGTCCGGGTCTCCTCAGGGCTTGGCTGCGCTCGAAATGTGGGCAGAGATCGCGCCTTTTAGCAGTGAAGCTCAAACCCTGTTGCTGACGCGCCTCGCCGAGCGCGGGCGTATCGATGCAGGCAAGCGACACCTCGCCGCCGCGGAGCGGCTCTATCGCGCGGAGTCCCTCGACTTCACCCCCGTTCGCGAGGCATGGCGCGAGCTGAGCAAAGCGCGCGTGGCTACGGTCGCCTCTGCGCCGGCGCAGAGCGTTTCGCCGGGCCCCGATCGCGCCGCTCTCTCGCTATCCGCCCATCGTCCGTCGCTCGCGGTCATGCCGCTTCGTGTGTCGCAGGAGGGCGACGCGGACGCGGCGCGCGGCCTTACGCACGATGTCATTACACGCCTCGCTAAACTGCGCAGCTTCTTTGTCATTGCTGAAGGGTCGATGTTCGCGCTTGGCGAA
The DNA here is from genome assembly GCA_963717215.1 of uncultured Alphaproteobacteria bacterium. Taxonomy (GTDB): domain Bacteria; phylum Pseudomonadota; class Alphaproteobacteria; order Rhizobiales; family Beijerinckiaceae; genus Roseiarcus. The sequence goes on along the minus strand of CAVQVS010000009.1, from coordinate 121,473 downwards.
CAACGCATCGGGCCCCAAGAGGCGGCTCGTCGACTCAACGTTGAGTACGTCGCCGGCGGGTCAGTGACGCGCCGGTCCGGGCGGCTTGTGGTCGCTGTGGAGCTGATCGAGGTCACGAGCGGCAGAATACTTTGGTCCGAGGATTTCGATCGCCGCGAACAGGACATCTTCGCTGTGATCGAGGATGTCGGCAACCAGATCGTCGCCGCGATCGCGAACGAAATCGAAGCCCTCGAACGGAATTGCGCTAGACTTCGTCCTCCCGAGTCGCTCGATGCGTGGCAGGCCTATCACCGTGGGCTGTGGCACATGTATCGGTTTACACGGGCTGAAAATGACGCCGCCCGAAGCTTTTTCGAAAAGGCGGCGAGGCTGGACCCTACTTTCGCTCGCGCCCATGCCGGACTTTCCTTCACCCATTGGCAGGATGCGTTCCAGCATTGGGGGGATCGCAAACAGGCGGTGGCGTCGGCCCTGGAGAATGCCGGGCGCGCGCTGCTGGCGGATGAACTCGATCCCACTGCGCACTGGGCGATGGGGCGCGCGCAGTGGCTCTCTGGTCGGCCCTATGTGGCGGTCGACGACCTCAATCAATCGGTGCATTTGAGCCCGAACTTCGCGCTCGGCCATTATGCGCTAGCTTTCGTACAGTCGCAGTCAGGCGATCCTTCCGCCGCGATCGAGGCCGCCGACCGCTCCCGGATTCTTAGTCCGTTCGATCCGCTTATGTTTGGCATGCTCGGCAGCCGGGCGATGGCGCTCGTGCGGCTTGAACACTTCGAGGAAGCTGCGATCTGGTCTGTCAGGGCTGCTGCTCAGCCGAACGCCCATGTGCTGATCCTCGCGATCGCAGCCTTATGTCACGCGCTCGCCGGAAAAATCGAGGACGCGGAGGTCTACGCCGCCGCGATCCGCACGAAGGCGCCGCGCTTCGGCGTGGAGGACTATCTCACTTCTTTCCAGTTCCCCGCGGACTCGGCCGCGCTGTTCCGCCAGGCTGCTCAACGCATCGGTCTGGCGTGAGGGACGAGGGCGCGACAGCCGTGGCCGACCGCGCCCCGGGGTTCAGGCGGCCTTTTTGCCCGCAGCTAGCGCTTTCACGGCCTCGGTCGTCAGCGCCTGCCCGCCGATTCCCCATTCGCCGCTGGCGACTTCCGAAATCTTCACCCAGGTCACGCTTCGCATATTCTCGCCTTCGATGCTGACCATGGCGTCAGTGAGCTTCTCGATGATTTGTTTCTTTTGCGCAGAATCGAAAACGTCTTCGATCAAATGAACCTCGATGAGGGGCATGGTATCCTTCTCCTGCCGACCAGCAAGCGGTCCGACGCTGCATCGGGGCTTCGCGGTCGACGATGATCATAGAAGCTGTGCGAGCGAACCGTCGTGGCAGAGAGCGTGGAATGGATCGTGGAAATCGAGGCGCCCTTCGAAAATCCGGAGAAATGATTGACGCTACCGATGATGCGGGGCCAGCGATCTCGAGCCGAACAGGACATGTGCTCATGGGCGCTCCCGCGGCGGCCAAATGACCGAGAGCGACGGCAAGGAGAGCCGAAAATGACTCGTTCGCCAAGCCGTCAACGAACGGCGGCTATTTGCCCATTTGAGACGTTTGAGCGTCATCTCGAATTGACGTGAAGCGGACATTGCGGATAGAGGCAGCCACGTCGCACTTGGGCGCAGAGGGGACCGTTGGCCCAACGCCGGGAATTGGGGCTTGGGGGCGTGCAAGGTCTGTCACGGAAGGTTTGGTGTGTGTCCTTTTACGGGCTGGCGGCGCGACCCGCCGCCCTCACGAGCCCAGTCGGCGACCTGCCGTTCAGTCGGCAGAAGAGAGTCCCGCGAGAAGCGGCGCGTACGCGGCGAGCCTGCGGGATATGAACGCAGTGAAGAGCCGCACGCGCTTCGTCTTGCGTGTCTCTCCCTGCGTGAGAAGCCAGAGCGTTCCGTACATGTGCAGGTCGGCGCCTGGGACCCTCGCGAGCAGGGGGTCGGCATCGCCGACGAAGCAGGGCAGCGTCGTCATCCCGAGCCCTTGCCGCACAGCAGCGATCTGCGCCTCGCCGTCCGTGGTCCTGAATGGAACCCCCGTGGCGCGAACTCACTCGCGGGCCCAATCCGGAATTCCATCACTGCTTATGACGATCCACCGGATGGGATCAGGCGCGCCCGCGCGCCACGCGGCCAGTCGATCGCGGGACATGTAGACGCCGCCGAACAGCTCCGGTCCCTTCAGGCCGTGAAGATTGAGCGGCAGGGTTTTGCGGTCGTAGACGACGCGGATCGCGACGTCCGCCTCTCGGTTGGTCAGGTTCGCCAGCTCGCCGGACGACAAGATATCCATCTCGATGTCGGGATGCAGACGCGCGAAATCGGCGAAGTCCGGCATGAGCAGATGTGTCGCCAAGGGCGGCGCCAGCGTCACCCGCAGAAGCCCGCGCACGTTCTCGTCGCGTCCGAAGACGCGCGTCTCCAGCTGGTGCGACGACGTTTCCATCTGGTCCGCGAACTCGAGGACCTCCTCCCCCGCAGCCGTCAGGCGGTAGCCCGAAGGCAGCTTTTCGAACATGTGCACGCCGAGGCGTTCCTCGAGCTGGGCGATGCGTCGCAGCACGGTCGAGTGATTGACCCCGAGGCGCTCGGCGGCAGCCCGCACCGAGCCTCCGCGCGCGACGGCAAGAAAGTAGCGAACGTCATCCCAGTCGATCATGGCGCAATCCGGCGCCGCGTGGTACGCCTTCCGAAGCCCGTATCTGACACATAGAACAGCAGTACGGGTGGTCTCATAGTCCAAACGCGGCAATCCGAACGGCGGACACCGGTCGCCAACCGGATCGATTTCGCACATAGCGGGGGTGCGGACCGGCAGCCACCAGCTCCCCATGAGTTCCGGCCATCAAGAGCGCGCATCTCCTATTCGGTGACGGATCATCACTGCCCCGCGGGACCCAATCGGAGATCGGTGGGCCAACGCGTCCTCCAAGACCTATATCATCGCTATAGACTCGGCGGTATAACATCGCTATAGTGCTCCGATGGATACGCGCAAAACGCTTGTGGCTGCGGCTCTGAAGATCCTTGAGCAGGAAGGCGACGCACAATTCTCGACGCGTGCGGTATGCGCGATCGCGAACGTAACTGCGCCCACCCTCTACCATCATTTTGGTAGCGCCGACGGACTGCTGAGCGCCGCAATCGACGAAGCGTTTAAGCAATTTCTTGAGACCAAGAGGATCGCGAAGCAATCGTCCGATCCGGCGATTGCGCTGAGGCAAGGCTGGGACAACTACGTGCGTTTTGCGGCGGAGCGACCGCGGCTTTACGCCGCGATGATCGGTCGCGTGTTGCTTGGCGCGACGATCCCAGCCGCCGAGCAGGCGCGTGCGCTCCACGTCGAGAACATTAAAGCGATCGCGGCGCAGGGGCGGCTTGCCATGCCAGCGGAGGCTGCCGCAGACCTTGCCTGGGCTTCCGCGCATTCCGCCGCCATCCTCTACGTGACAGAGCAAGGGCGAAAGCCCGATCCGGACGTCATCGATGGCCTGCGGGATCACGCCATGGACGCGATCTTCAAATCCTAAGAAGGAGAAAAACGCATGAGGATTTTCGTCACCGGCGGGTCCGGCTTCCTCGGTTCGCGCATGATCCGGACGCTCGTTGCCCAAGAACATCAGGTGTTCGCACTCGCCCGGTCCACGTCATCGACCGAGCGGGTTCGCACACTCGGGGCGACACCGGTTACGGGCGATCTTGAAAGGCCCGGGCATTTATCACTTCCCGAAATTGAAGCCGTTGTGCATGCGGCAGCCTACTTCCGCTTTGCGGGCCCGCGTTCACCCTATTTCGCCGCAAATTTAGAAGGCACTCGCGCTCTGCTGAGAGCGGCGCAAGACGCCGGAGCGGCGACCTTCATCTATGTGAGCGCGGGTGCAGTCGTGATGGATGACCGCGGCTCTTCCGTTCGCGACGCCGATGAGCGCGCGCCCACATTTCCGAATAGCTTTTCGGGCTACATCGCCAGCAAAGCTCAAGGAGAAGCGGCTGTGTTGGCGGCGAACAAGCTTGGTTTTCGCACAATCGCAATCCGACCACCCGCCATTTGGGGTCCAGGCGATCCGTTTAGCCGGGCGCTTCCTCACGCCATCGGCTCCGGTAGGTTCGCGTTTATCGCGCGCGGCGACTATCCGTTCGCGATTTGCCACGTAGACAACGTCATCGAAGCCGTGCAGTGCGCGCTCGAACGCGGCGCCGGAGGACATGCTTATTTTATCAAGGATCGCGAGACGACGACGTTTCGAGACTTCATTGCCATGCTCGCGGATTTGCAGGGATTGTCCATCAGCGGTCTGAGATCGATTTCCTATCGGCTTGCTTTCAGCCTCGGACGCTTGATGGAGCTCGGCGCGTCTATCAGGTTCTCCAAAGACGACCCGCCTTTGTCGCGGACGATGGTGCGGATGATCGGGCGGGAATTTACTGTGAGCGATACGGCCGCGCGCGGTGAATTGGGATATCTCGCCAAGGTCTCTCGTGCGGAAGGCCTGGCAGCCTATCGCGCCTAGGGCGCGCCGCGCCAAGCTCGATCGAACTCAAGGCCCGCTGGTCGGACCGGCAGGCGTGCCATTAAGCACCAGTCGTTCGCTGACCTGCTTGGTGGCAGGCCGCACTTGGGACCCAACGCGCTTGCGCTGTTGGAGCCTTCCCTTGCTGCGCTCAACAGTGCGCCCATCTTCGATGCCATTGACGTCGCCATGCAAGCTATGAGGACCGTCAACGCAGGCGTCAGTCGCCCAGCCGGTTCGATTTCGCACCACCGCTGTGCGCCCTTCCGCACTCAACGCCTGACGCAGGCAGACCCATCTCCACGTTCTCGGAGGCCTCCTCGAACAACCGAGAACGGAGCCTCGAAGGAGAAGTCATGGGAAAGCTTGAGGGTAAGGTTGCCGTCATCACGGGTGGAACGAGCGGCATGGCGCTGGCGAGCGCCAAGCTTTTCGTTGAAGAAGGAGCCTATGTTTTCATCACGGGCCGAAGGCAGGAGGCGCTTGACGAGGCCGTCAAGCTGATCGGCCGGAATGTGACCGGCGTGCGCGGCGACGCGGCCAATCTCGACGACATCGATCGCCTGTTCGACACGGTCAGCCAAGAAAAGGGCAGGATCGACGTCCTCTACGCGAGCGCCGGCATGGGCGAAGCCGTCCCACTCGGCGAGATCACCGAGCAGCAATTCGATGCGACCTTCGGCCTGAATACGCGCGGCACGCTGTTCACGGTCCAGAAGGCGTTGCCGCTGTTCAACGACGGCGGATCGATCTTCATGACCGGGTCGGTTGCTTCGGTGAAAGGTTTTCCTGGTTACAGCGTGTATGCGGCGAGCAAGGCGGCGTTGCGCTCATTCGCACGCACGTGGCTCAACGAACTGAAGGGCCGGAATATCCGGGTGAACGTGCTGAGCCCGGGGCCGATCGCCACGCCGATGCAGGACCAGGTTCTCACCGCCGAGGCGAAGCAGATGTTCGAATCCCTGATCCCGCGAGGAACGATGGGTCGTCCCGAGGAAATCGCGGCGGTCGCGCTGTTTCTGGCTTCAGACGATTCGAGCTTCGTGAATGGGATGGACTTGGCTGTCGACGGCGGCTTCTCGGCCATCTGAATTCGCGCCGATTGGACCGGGCACAATCCGGCATACGGAAAACGGAGAGATTCGATGAGCATCGAAGAGAATGTTCAGATTGTGAAGGATTTCTTTGCAGCCATGGGCGGCGGCGATAAGCAACGTCTGCTGGCGTTGGTTGCGGAAGATATTGAGTGGATCATTCCGGGCGAGGACTGGCCGCTGGCCGGGACGCACCGCGGGCGCGCGGGATTGGCGGCTCTGCTTCAGAAGGCGTCCGAAGAGGTGGAAACGACATACCCGGAGCCGCCCGAATTCGTCGCGCAGGGAGACCGGGTTCTGGTCGTCGGCGTCGCGACCGGGACAATCAAAGCCACGAATAAGCCGTTCAAGGACGATTGGGTCTTCGACATTACCGTTCGAGATCGCAAGGTGACGAAGATCCGGGAATATATCGACACGCAAGCCCTGGCGCGCGCCTCGCAAATTGACGCGTCCTGGCCCACGTAGCGCTGGCCATCTGCGGCCATCGGGGCGGGGGAGACGGTGGATCAGCCGCGGATCGCCCCCTCGCACGCCGCGCGCACGTCGAATGCTCAAGCTCAAAGGAGATCCCGATGTACGACCAATCCAAGCTATCCGAGTTGATTCCGTTCGCACGAGTCGGGGCGGGCTCGACCGTCATCGACGTTTACCCAGGCGACGGCGATTGGACCCGCCTCTTCTCCGACATCGTGGGACCCGAAGGACGGGTCACGAGCTTCGTGCCGGCCGAAGTCGCCCACTTCAAGAACGATCCGGTCGGCCGCATGCGGACGCTTGCGGAGGAGCCGGGCCGAGAGAACGTCGAAGCCGTCTCGGCGGATCTCGTAGCGATGCCGGAGGCCACGCAGCCAGCGGATGTCTTATGGCTGCACCTCTTCTACCACGATCTCCACACCCCGCTGATCCAGGCCAGGGGCGCGACGGCGGCCGACTTCAATCGAGCCGTCTACGCGCGGCTGAAGCCCGGTGGGTTCTACGTCATCGTCGACCACGCCGCCGCCGTCGGGGCGGGTGCGGACGACGCCCAGTCGCTGCATCGGGTCGAGCCTGCGTCTGTTCGCGAGGAGGTGGAGGCGGCCGGCTTCGTACTGGACGCGGAAAGCGCCATGCTCGCGAACAAGGATGATCCGCACTCCATCAAGGTGTTCGATCCCTCGATCAAGGGCGAGACCGATCGCTTCGTTTATCGGTTCGTAAAGCGCTGACAGTAAGTCGCCCTTCTCTTCCTCGCTCGCGTTGGCTGTGCCGAGTGCGACGCTGAAGAGCGTCATGGGCGTAACATCTGTCGCGAGGTCGGGGCTTTCACGCCCGAGCAACTCGGCGATCGCGAGGGCCACGCCCTTTCGATTGGGAAATCGGGTTGCCAGGTACCGAAGCCCCTTGGCCGGCCCAGGGCGGCTCGCAGAATCCGGACTGCATTGTCCCACCGGTTCCGTTGTCTTCCGGCAAGGGGATGGGGGCGACGCTCGGAGCTTTTCCAATTTCGACGCCGGCTCGAAGTTGGCTTGTCGTGTGATCGTCTGTTCCACGTGGCCCGCTGTGGCCGAGACCCTCGCTTTGGCGCACTTGAAGCCTTCTGCCGAAGACCGTATTTCTCTCGCTTCCTGCCCGTTTACTGGGCCCACCTGGAATGTCGCCTTCGGGTCGATTCGACCGGTTCGGTGCGCCCTCGGGCAATAACCGGTATTTGCGCATTCCAGGCGGCTAGCGTCGACGTGAAGCAGTAATCGCCGGTTGCGACTATGAACGCCGCAGACCTCAACGCATGGGCCGAGGCGATCGTGAGCGGTGTTCCGCCGCGATGCCCAAGATTTTTGTGCAATCGGAAGATTCAGTTCGTCTTGCGAAACGGCTGGCAAGTGGCGAGGTCTACCGCTCACCCAACCGCCCACGGCTGATACCGCTATCCTATTCCATCCCTCGCCGCGGAACAGCGCATGACTCACGCGCAATCTTTGGTTCGAAACAGAACTGTTGTCGGTTGGAGGTGACCCGGACCATGACGCCGGCCAGCGCCGGGCTTTGAAGCGCTCCGAGACTGACTTACTTTGATCGGGCCGGCGGACGTCCGCGCGGCGTCGATATCCGGAGCGACGGTCATGGCGGGCAGGATCAAGGCTTCGACAGGGCAAACGCAACACGTCGTGCCCTGGTCGTCCGGAACCGAACCGCCGAAGCTGAAGGCTCCGCGGAACGCCTGCGACTGCCACATGCACATTTACGACAGCCGCTTTCCAGCCGCGCCCAACGCCATGATGCGGCCGCCCGATGCGAGCGTCGCCGCCCATCGGCTGCTTCAGAGGCGGATTGGCACAACGCGCACAGTCATTGTCAACCCGTCCACTTACGGAGCGGACAATTCCTGCACCCTCGATGCGATCGCCCAGTTTGGCGCTGCCGCGCGCGGCGTCGCCGTGGTTGACACCGGCGTCACCGACGCCGAACTCAAGCGGCTCCATGACCTCGGTATTCGCGGCATCCGTTTCAACCTCGTCCAGTCCGGCGTCACAACGATCGAGATGCTCAAGCCTTTATCGGAGCGCGTCAAGGATCTTGGCTGGCATGTCCAACTCCATATGCAGGGCCGTCAGATCGTCGAGGCGGCGGACCTCCTGCAACATTTGCCCTCCCCGATCGTGTTCGACCATATGGCGCGCATTCCGCAGCCGGCCGGCGTCAATCATCCCGCGTTCGGACTGGTGCTGAAGCTCCTCGACAGAGGCCGGACGTGGGTGAAGCTATCCGGCGCTTACATGGACACGAGGACCGGCCCGCCCACTTATGCCGACGTCAGCGAGGTCGCCCGAACCTATGTGAGGGCGGCGCCGGAACGAATGGTCTGGAGCAGCGACTGGCCACACCCAACCGAACATGCGGACGCCAAGCCCAACGACGCGATTCTGTTCGATCTCCTGGCCGATTGGGCACCGGACGAGGCGATCCGAAACCGCATCCTGGTCGACAATCCGGCGGCGCTCTATGGGTTCGATTGAAGCGCGTTCAAGGGCAGATATATCCTCCACTGTCCGGGGCCTTGAAGCAGCCGACCGACTCTGGAAAAAGCGTCTTCGGCAACCAGAGCACCGCCTTGGGGAAAAAGATCGCGAAGGCGATCGTGACGAAGAAGATGACGTAGATCGGCAGCGACGCTCGCAACGCTGACGAGAAGCGGACGCCTACGAACTTGGACGCCATCAGGAGGGACAGTCCGTATGGCGGCGTGATCAAGCCGAAGGCCAGCGTGATGATGAGCACGATGCCCATGTGCACGCTGTTGATCGACGCCTGGTCGGTGAGTTGATTGACGACCGGCATGAAGATGATGATCGCTGGGATCGGTTCTATGAAGTCGCCGACAATGGTGAACACCGCCACCAGGAGGAACATGATGGCGCGCGGATCGCCGTTCGCCATCTCGCCGATCCACCCCGAGACGACGATCGGCCCGCGCAGATAAGCAAGCAGCCAGCCGAACGCGGAGGCTGCGGCAATGGTGATCAGCGGCAGCGAGTAGATCAATCCAGCTTCCACGAAGTCGCGCCACACCAGCCTGATGTGGCCTGGATTGAGCGCTGGAATCACAACAAGGAGAATGTAGGCGACGGCGACGACGCCGGCCTCGGTGGGTGTGAACCAGCCCGTCATGATTCCGCCAAGCAGGATCACGGGAATTAGCCCTGGCAACGCAGCGGCTCGCGTCGCGGCGACAAGATTGCGGAAGCTCGAGCGTGGCCGACGAAAACCGACCGGTCCGAAGAAATAGCAGAACAACATGAGGCCAGCGCCGACCATCAGGCCGGGCAAAATCCCGGCGAGAAATAGCCCGGCAATCGAGACATTCCCGACCGCGCCATAGACGACCGCCATGATGCTCGGCGGCACCAGATTGGCGATGGTCGAGGCGGCGGCGATTAGCGCTGCGACGAAGGCTGGCGAGTAGCCTTCCTTCGCCATCGGACGAGCCATCGTCCGGCTCAACACCGCAACGTCAGCCGAGGACGAGCCCGACATGCCGGAAAAGAACATGCTGAAGACGGTGGTCACTTGCGCGAGGCCGCCCCGAATGTGGCCAACCAGGGCCTGCGATAGTTCTGCGATGCGCACGACAACATTCGCCGACGTCATCAGTTCGCCGACCAGAAGGAAGAACGGGATCGCCATCAGGGCTTCCGAATCAACCCCGTTGAACGCCTGCCCGACGATCGACTGCAACGAGATCGGCGTCAGCATCGTTCCCACGATGACCCCCGCCATGAGCGAGAACGCCACCGGCACGCCGAGGTAACCCAGCGTGAGAAACAGCGCCGTCATGATCAGGAGGATGGCGCTGTTCGGCATCGCGCTTAGGCGGCGCGCGTGGACGGCGGCGGCTCGAAGCCGTTGCGAAGACCATTGACGATCTGCTCGAAGCTGAACAGCGCAATTAGCGCTCCGCACAACGGAATCGGCGCGTAGAGATAGGCTATCGGCAGCATCGACGGCATGCGAAAGCTGCCGAAGCCGGTGAGAAAATTCTGCCAGCCATAGACGACGAGGAAGAGACCGACGCCCATGACAACGGCGCGATTCATGACCTCGAACACCCGCCTTGTCACGCCGCTCATCGACTCCGTCAAGGCGAGGAGCTGCAGGTGATCGTTGCGCCGCGTCGCGACCGCGGCGCCAATGAAGACACCGTAGATGAAGAAGGCGGACGTTACTTCCTGCGGCCAGAGCAGCGGACGGCCGCCCTCTCTAGCCAAGACATCAAGCAGGGTCGTCGACGTGAAGCCGACTAGGCACACGCCGCAGAGCTGCATCAGTATGTGTTCAAGCGGGTCCAGCACCGACCACTTCAGATGGCGATCGGCGGCCAAAACGAGGTCGGCGCGCCCATCCATCGCTATTGGATCGAGCGGCAGACCTGCAGGATCTTCTCGGCATGCGGGCCGAGCCCTTTGGCGAGCTTATCCTGCAGGGGTTCAGCGATCTTGATAAAGCTCGCCTTGTCGACGTCGGCGACGACCTTGACGCCGAGTTTTTGCAGCTTGGCCAGAGACTTGTGCTCAAGCGCTACGGCCTGCGCTGGCTGCTTTATGCCGACCTCGGCCGCCGCCGCCTGCACCCAGCCCTTCTGCTCGTCGGTCAGCGACGCCCACAACTTGTCGCTGATCCAGATGACGCTGTTGTTGGCCTCATGCTCCGTCATCGACAGCACGGGCGCCACTTCATAGTGCTTGTTGCTGTCGTAGACGTTGACGCCATTCTCAGCGAAGTCGACGACTCCGGTCTGCAGCGACGTGTAGACGCTGCCGAAGGGCATGTGGACGGTCTGCGCGCCGTAAGCCGGGAACAGCGTGTCCTCGGTCGGGGTTGCCTGGACTCGAACCTTGAGGCCCTTTAAGTCGCCGACCGAGGCGACCGGACGCTTGCCGTAGAGGTCGCGAAGGCCGAGCGTGGCTAGCGCCAGAACGTGCCCGTCCTTGACCGACGCGTCGAACATCTCGCGCACCGCCGCGACCAGCCGGGGGTCGCCGATCGCCTTGATCAGCTGATCCTCCGAATGAAAGAGATAGTGGATAGACAGGACGCCGGATTCCGGCGCCACCGTCGCCGCATTTGCGGTCGAGCTGATCATGAAGTCGATGTCGCCGGTGCGGATCTTTTGCAGCATCTGGGGCTCCTGCCCCAACTGCGCGCCGGGAAACTGGTCGATCGCCATCGACCCGTGGCTCATCTCCAAGAGCTTGCCATTGAAGAGGTCCGCTGCGACCCCATAGCCGGTCGAATGCGGCTGGTCATAGGCGAAACTGAAATGGCGCGCCGAATCCGCCCGCGCCGTCAGGCCCGAAAGAACACCCATCGCCATCGCGACGACCGCCGCGCACAACCGCCCTCGGCCCATCCCGCTTTCCTCCCCGCTCCCCGCGTTACGGATACAGCGCCGTTTTTTTGGTGACCGTACCCATGTGCGCCACCTATGTCCATGTCGGCGCCGAGCGCGGTTGACGACGAAGGCGAGGTTCTCGACCTGCTGGTCATCTCCGCGTTCGGGAGCATATCCGGTGCTGACCACCTACGGCCAAATCGGTTTCCTCGAGCTAACCGCCCATTCGCTAGAACGATCTTGAAGGGCAGAGGGCCGAGTTGGGCATTTGGCGGCGATCATGAGAACCGCTGTTTGCGCGATTGAGACGTCGAGGCGATGTCGCGAATCGACGTATGGCGGACATCGCGGATTGCGCCTTGACCGTCGCAATTCTCACCTTCAAGGGCGCGATGAGATAGTGGGCTACATGGCGCTGAGTCGTGGAGGGCCACCTTTAGGGATGCCATGAGGTGGGTCGGTTTAGAAGTCCAACGTATCGCCTAGGCATCCGGATATAGGGGCGATCGCATCGCATTTGTGAAACCGGGCGGATCGATCGTCCGTGGGAAGCTGCCGTTTGTTCATCGTGCGGCTGCCAACATAGAGAGGAGCGTGGTGCTAAAGAGCGCACTGACTGCGACAAGAGGTCAGACTAGAGAACCGCAATCGGATTTCCTGGAGACCCGGTGGCTCCGACGATGGGCAGTGGTGCGAATACATAGGCGAAAACCCAGGATCGGCGCTTGACCAGGCCCTCGAAGGTCATGCCCTCATGAAGATGGATTCCATTCTCCATAATGAGGTGCTGGTGGCACGGATGAAAGATCTCGGGATCGACCGGCGGCACGACTTCGACCGCGAAATTGTCCGCGCCGACAACGCAGACCTGCAGACTTGAAAACCAACGTGCGCATTCAAGTCCGATGCCGGGCGCTCCGTCATAGAAGGTTTTAGTCTCGGTGTACCACCGACTTCCATGACCCGTGCGCACGAACACCGCGTCTCCGGGCGTTATCGTTTCCTCGGGCACACCCTGACGCTCGAGGCAAGCTTTCAGGTCGGAGAGCGCGATCTCCTCGCCAATGTCGAGCACCCGTCCCTTGAGGCCTTGGACGTCGAACAGGACGCCGCGGGTGAAGAATGGCGGAGCGTTTTCGATTCCAAGCTTCTTAAGTCCATAAGGTGACCACATGTCTGAAAGACGATTGCCGTTGTAAAACAGCATATTCGTCTTGTCGCCGAGCGCTCCGCACATGCAGCCAAGATGCCCTAATGCGTCCATCTGGGTGCCGATCTGGCCGATCTCGGTCGCGATGAACTCGTCGTTCCAAATCGTCCTGCTCTTGCCGCCGTAAGGCCCGCCCGTCGGTCCGCCCGGCATGCGCAAGGCGTAAGCGCGTCCCGGGGCGATCGGCATCCGCGTATCATAAGGCATGCCGAGGCTGACGACCTCGCCGGTCCGGATCAGCTTGACGGCTTCGAGCACCTTCTCGCGGGTCATAAGATTGCCGTTTCCCCGCTGATCCTCCTTGCCCCAACGCGAATCGAACCAGTCGGCCTTCAGAACCGGGCTGACGCTGTTCGACTCTTCCGTCATGGTTGGCCTCCATGGATTATTCGACGACAGGCGCCGCCGTCGCGCCGGCAGCTTCGGCGTTTTCCGCGAGAACGCCCCGAGCCTGACGACGCTGGGCCGCCTGCACCGCAAGGCCAACCGCAAGAATCAGCATCGAACCATTGAACAACGGCTCAACAAAGAACGGCGCGCCGAGCTGGTTCAGGCCGGCCACCGTCACAGCGAGCACCGCCACAGCGAGCACTGTTCCCCATACATTGACGCGACCAGGGCGGATCGAGGTTGCGCCGAGCAGCGCCGCCGTGAAAGCAGGCAAAAGGTACTCCTGCCCGACCGAACTTTGGCCGACCTGGAGCTGCGACTGCAGCACGATTCCCGCGAAGGAGGCGATCATCCCGGCGGCGATGAAGGCGAAGGTTATGTATCGTTTGGCCGAGATGCCATTGAGCTCCGCGGCGCGCGGGCTCGCGCCCAGCACATAAAGATAGCGGCCGAGCGGCAGGAACTCGAACACGACCCACAAAATGAGGCTGATGACCAGCGCGTAGATCGCCGGCGCCGGCGCGATCCAAATGCTGCCGGAAATGGCGCGAAACTCGGGCGGCAAGGTAGCGAGCACTTGCTGTCCGCCCGTGTACCAGGCGTTGAGCCCGTAGAGAATCGTTCCTGTGCCGAGGGTGGCGATGAAGGAGTTGATTTTCACTCGGGTGATCAGGAGCCCGTTCACCAAGCCGACCGCCGCGCCCATCAGCAGCACCGCGCAGACGGCAGCCCACCACGGCAGACCTTGGCCTTGCAGGCCGATGGCGAGCACCTGCGAAATGCCGACGTTAAAGCCGGCGGAGAGATCGAATTGATTGGCGACCATCGGAACGAAGACCGAAAGCGCCACCAGGAGCTGAACCGACTTGTTGCTGAGAATGGAGCGAATGTTGAAGTAGGTGAGGAACGTGTCCGGCCTCAGCATGGAAAACACGATCACGAGAAGAACGAACAGCACCAGAAGTCCCCAAACAGAGATCGCCCGCATGAGCGCGGCGCTCAGCGGATGGGGAGCGCCGCGGGTCACGAAGCGCCTCCGTGCCGGGCGGTCCAGTTTCCTCCGGACGCGGCCGCAGTCAATACGGCGACGGTGAGCGCGTGGCGCGGAATTTCGGCCGCGACTCGCCCGCGGCTGAGCACAAGCGCGCGATGGCAGATGCGCTCGACTTCCTCGAAATCGGACGAGATCAGGAGGACGGCCAGCCCTTTGCGCAAGGACGATTGAAGCAGGCGGTAGATGTCCGCCTTCGAGCCGATGTCGACGCCGATCGTAGGCTCCTCCAGAATGAGCAGCTTCACATGCGCCTCCATCCAGCGGGCAAGCACGACCTTCTGCTGATTGCCGCCCGAGAGCGTTGCGACCGGCTCTTCGAGGCCGGCGGTCTTGATGGAGAAGCGGGTAACGGCAGCGCGAGCTTCGCCGAGCTCCTTAGCACGGGCGGCAAACTCCAGCACTCCGCGGCCGCTCGCTGCCGGGTTCAAATAGATGTTCTCTCGCACATCGAGGTTTGAGGCGACGCCCTCTTCGGCCCGCCTGCTCGATACGAAGCCGACGCCCTGCGCCATTGCCTCCGCCGGGCTTGAGGGCGCAATCGGCTCGCCGTCAAGCGTGATGCGTCCTGCGGTCATGGGGGTCTGACCGAAGATCGCGCGCCCGATCGTATGATGGCCGGCGCCACGCAAGCCAACGAGTCCAAGGATTTCTCCCGCAGCGACAGAAAATGAAACGGGACCCACACGTTCGGCGACGAGTTCCGCAACGGAGAACGCGGTGCGCTCGGAAGGCGGCGCGGGTCTGACGAATGCGTCGCTCATGGAGCGGCCGACAATCATCTGCACGAGTTCGCCCGCGTTGGTTTCGCTCGCCTGAACCGTCGCCAGCCGGCGTCCGTCGCGAAGGACGGTCACTCGGTCGGCGATGCGAAGCACTTCGTCCAGCCGGTGGGTGACGTAGACCACGCCAATATTGCTGGCGCGCAAGCGGCGCAGCGTCTCGAGCAGGCGCTCGACGTCAGCCTCGGGAAGCGCGGCGGTCGGCTCGTCGAGAACGACAATGTCCGACTTGATCGCCAGCGCTCGGCCGATAGCGACGAGCGAGCGTTCGGCGGCTGGAAGCGAGGAGATCGTGGCGTCGGGATCGAGATCGCTGCCCATGATCGCAAGCGCGTCCGCGGCGGCGCGCTTCACTTTCGGCCAGGATATGAGGCCGCCCCATGATCGTGGATAGCCTGTCTGGAGCGCGACATTCTCGGCGATCGTCATCCATTCGACGAGCCCCAGATCCTGGTGAATGAAGGCGATCGGCAGCGCGTCAGTCCCCGGATGGACCGGTTTGCCGGCGAGCAGGATCTCGCCGGCGTCGGCTCCGTATACCCCGGCCAATATTTTGATCAGCGTCGACTTGCCCGCCCCGTTCTGCCCAAGCAAGGCGTGAACCTCTCCGCGACGTACCTCAAAGTCGACGTGATCGAGCGCGAGCGTCCCGGTGAAGCGCTTGACTAGCCCGGTCATCGCGAGCAACGACGCCGGCTCGCCCTCCGGACGGGTTGGGTCAACAAGATCCACGATCGATCATTCCGGCTCTGAGTTCGATCGATTGGACGGCGCTATCCCCAGCGGGTCGGTCCCGCCGGGGAGGCCCAAAGCTACTTCACGCCCCAGATTTCGAGATAATGCTGCTTGTAGTTGTTGCTGGGGATGAAGGTGTTCTGGTCGCCCCCCTCGGAGTGGATGTTCTCTTTGGTGACTAGGAATGGCGGCTGCACGAACCCGCTCGAAGGTTCGCCGTGGAACGCGCGATTGAGTTCATCGATCGCCTGCCACGCCTGCAACTCGATTGGCTCGCTGACCGTCACCACCTGATATTGATCGCCTTTGCGGATGCGATCGTAGGCGGAACGATTCCCATCGGCGCCGATCAGTTTCGCCTGACTGGGATCGACCCCGCCCGAGCGCAGCACGGGCACGGCGAAGTCAAAGTCGTTGTCGCCGACCGAAGTCGCGTAGAGCGGCAACCCGAAACGCTGAACCCAGCTCGTTGTCAGCTGTGGTTGACGCTGCGCCGCCTCGGACGCGGGCGAGTTGACATAGTCGAGCACTTTGCAGCCCGGGCACTTCTCGATCTCGTCCTTGGTCGCGGTCGATTTGACTTTGGCGATTGCGTACTCGTTGTGGCTGAGCACGACTACATGCGCTTTGCCATCCGAATCTGCGATCGCCCAATCAGCCTCGGCCTTGCCAATCTCGCGCGGATCCTCCTGGATGTTGACGAAGAGATTGAGATCCGGCTGTGGCCCGGGCAGGCCCGCGGCGTGCAGGCCGACGAATTTGATTCCCTGCGCAACGCCGGCCTTGATTGGGTCCTGCAGGCTCGCGGCGTCGGCGAACATCGCGATGCCGTCCGGTTTGAGCGCGATCGCCTGGTTCAGGCCAGCGAGCCAGGATGTGGGACTGCCTTTGCCGTCGATGACGGTGACATTCCATCCAAGCTTCTCGCCCGCTTCCTTGATGTAGACGCCATAGAGATGGGAAATGTCATTCTGCTCGTCGCCGGACAGGAAGACGATCTTCTTGCCAGCCTCGGGCTTGGGCGCCTTGGTCGGCCCTTCCCAGGTGGTTTGGGGCCCGGCGTATTTTGCGACCGCGGCCTTGGCGTCGGATACGGCGTCGGCCAGGGCGGGCGCAACGGCCAACATCCCAGCAAGCGCGACAGCGCCTGCGAAGGCAAAATGGCTGACGTCAACTTTCATCATGCTTTCCTCCCATTTTTCGAGTTCGCGCGTTCGCGCCGAACAGGATTCTTTTCTGGGTTGCCGGTCTTGCGCCGCAACTTGAACGGACAACGGCGATCATGTAGCCGAGTAAGTGTAGGCCCTCTCGAAACACCGCGTTTTGTTCTAAGCAATAGCCTCCGAAACCTGTTCCGGGTCAACCAAAACATTCGCCCGTCGGTGCGGGGCAACATAATTTCTCGACGGTTCTTGAGCGTCTCCACGACGGAGCGGACGTCGCCGTCACTCGCCCCGCCCTCGGGGCAAATGACAGCGTGAGTCCTGGCGCCGCGTGAGGATTATCGACCCTTCCATCCCAGGCCTTCGAGCACGACGCTCAGCCCCGTGACGCCTATGATCAGCGCCCCCCAGATCGCAACCGTCAGAAAAGGACTGAAGTTGAGAAGATTGAAGGCGGAAGAGATCACCTGAAGCACAATCAGGGCCATCAGCAGGCCGCCGACCTTGCCGAAGCCGCCAAACGGATCGACGCCGCCAAGCACCGCGGCCAAGATCGTCACCAACAGATAACTCTCGCCGTAAGAAGCGTTGGCGGAATTGAATCGCGCCATCATCACGAGTGCGGCGACAACGGCGAGGAGGCTCGAGAGCACATAGACGCCGAGGAGCACGCGCTTGGTGTCCACTCCGGAATATCGCGTCGCCTTCTCGTTCGACCCGATCATGTAAATCCGGTGACCGAACGGGCTCTTGTTCAGCAGGACAGCGACCGGTACGCAGAGCGCGAGGAAAATCAAAAGCGCCACGGGCACGCCCATCAGCGTTCCATTGCCGAGAAAGACGATTGGATCCGGGAAACCCGAGATGACATTGCCGCGGGTGAGGCCGATCGACAGCCCCTTGCACATCGTCATCGTGCCGAGCGTTGCGAGAATCGGCGAGACGCCGAGATAGGCGATGACAAATCCATTGATCAGTCCGACGATCATGCCGACCACGACGCCCGCGAGCACGGCGATCACCTGCCAGGCCACCCACATGGCGCCTTCCGCCCCCGTCGCATGCGTTGTCAGCACCCACGCCATCGCGAGCGCGCAAAGATTGGCCGTTGCGATGATGGAGAGGTTAAGGCCGCCAGAAAGCAGGGCCACCATCATGGCCAGCGAAAGAATGCCGAGCTCCGGCAGCTGGAAGGCCATCGACTGGAGCGCGCGGACGCTGAAGAGCTGATCGCCGAGGAGCAGCCAGAAGACGATGAGGAGGGCCAAGAGGACGAGCGCCAGGATTTGCGCCGCGCCGCCGCGGAAGCGGGGCAGCGCGAATGCCCGCCTTGGAGCCCCGGCGTCCAGGCTCATCGCGGGTTCCTCATGCGATTGACTTCATCGAACGTTGGCGACGGTCGCGCCAGGCCGTGATCGAAACCGCGCAGAGGATCGTCAAGCCGACGAACCATTGATTCCAGTACGACGAGACGCCGAGGAGCACCAAGCCGTTTTGCAACACGGCCAACAGCGTGACGCCGAGGATCGCGCCAAACACCGTGCCGACGCCCCCGGTCAGGCTGGCCCCGCCCAAAACGACCGCCGCCAACACGTCAAGTTCCTTGCCGACCAGCACCGTCGGCGTCACCGATTGCGCGAGTTGCGCCTGCACCAGCGAGGCAATGCCGGCGATGAGGCCGAGATAGCCATAGACCAGAAAATTGAGGCGGACGACATGAAAGCCGAGCCGCTGCGCGGCGTCCTTGTTGCCGCCGAGCGCATAGATCTGGCGCCCGATGTTGGTCCGGTTCAAGAGCAGCCATGCCGAGAGGAACGCCAGCGCCAACACCAGGATCTGCAGGTTCAGCGCGTAGGGCGTGCCGCTGGCGTCGTCATATTCGAACCACCAGATCCCGTCGCGGAAGAACTTGGGCAGCGAGGTGATGTATTTTCCGCCAGTGAAGAAAATCAGAAGCCCGTAGAAGATGTTGAGCGTGGCGATCGAGACGATGATCGACGAGATCCGCAGCCTGGTAATGAAAAGCGCGTTGATCGCCCCGCACGCGACTCCGATCGCGCCCGCGATTGCGAACATCGCGAACCAGCCCAGACCGTAGCGGATCGCAAGCGTGAGCGCGACATATTGCGCGACCGAAGCGGTCGCGGTGAAGGAAATGTCGATGCCCCCGGCGATCAGCACGACCAGAAGGCCAGAGGCCATGATCCCGACGAAAGCGTTGGACGTAAGGAGGTCGAAGAGATTCTGAAGCGTCAGAAAGCTGTCGGTCGTAAGCGATAGAACCAGGCAAAGCGCCAGGATAACCGCCAATAGCCAGAATTCGTGACTGCGCCCGAACCGCTTGAGCACGGGGGAAAAGGTTGGACGGGACACGGCGAGCGTCACGCGCGCCGCTCCGAGCAAGATCGCCCCGAGGCGCGCGGGCTTACGCATCGACGACCGCCTGCAGTTCAGCCTCGGACGAGGCATGCGGAACGCATTCGCCCGCAAGGCGTCCCCGCCGCATCACGATGACGCGCTGTGCGTGATAGAAGACTTCCGGGATCTCGTCCGAGATCAGCAAGATTGCGACCCCTTTGGCGGCGAGCGCCTTGATCACCTCGTAAATCCCGTCCTTCGCGGCGATGTCGACGCCGACAGTCGGGCTATCGAGAATCAGGAGCTTGGGCTCAGTCGCCATCCACTTCGCCAGAACGACGCGCTGCTGATTGCCGCCGGAAAGAGTCTTGACCGCGTTGTCTGGATCCTGCGTCTTGATTGCGAGATCCTCGACCCATTTTCGCGCGGCGCGTTTGCGGTTCGCTTCCGGCACGAGTCCAAGCCGATTTGTAAGCTTGTCGAGAATGGTGACCAGTATGTTGGACGCGATCGGCTGTTCAAGCACGAGCCCAAGAGTTCAGTCGATCCTCTGACACGTAGGCGATGCCTTCGGCGATCGCCTGCGCGTTACTCTTCAACGCCAGCACCTTGCCGTTCAGCCGAATTTCCCCGGACGTGGGCGGGTTCATCCCGAAGAGCGAGAGCGCGAATTCGGTCCGACCCGAACCGAGCAGCCCGGTAAGGCCGACAATCTCGCCCGCGTGAATGTTTAGGCTCACATCCTCGTATTGACCCGTTCGCGTGAGCCGTTCCACCGAAAGCACGGTCTGGGCTCTGGAAAAGCTCGGCTCCGAGGTCTCATAGGCATAGGCCTTGCCGGTCATCAACGTGGCGAGCTTCTTGTCGTTCATCTCGTTTGCGGGAAAATCACCGACCTTCGCGCCGTCACGCAAAACGGTGACTCGCTCGGCGATCTCCATCACCTCATCGAGGCGATGCGAGACAAAGACGGTCGAGATGCCCGACTGTTTGAGATCGGCGACGAGGCGGATGAGCGCGTCCACCTCGTGCCGCGTGAGCGACGACGTCGGTTCGTCCATGATCACAAGCCGGGCTTCGGCGGCCATCGCGCGGCTGATCGCCACCAACTGCCGGCTCGCGATCGAGAGATCCTCGACGCGCGCGAAAGGGTCCAGCGAGGCGCCGATGCGTGCAATCGCCGCTTCCGCGGTTGCCTGGATCGCGCGCCAGTTCACCAGCTGCGGGGGCCCGAGATGGCGCCCGACCGCGATGTTTTCGGCGACGGTCAGATTGGGGAACAGCGATAGGTCCTGATAGATGACCTGAATGCCGCAGGCCGTCGACTGCACCGGATCGAGGTGCGGATACTCGCGACCCTCGATCACGATGCGCCCTTCGGGCTCCGGCCGCAGCACGCCCGCAATAATCTTGATGAGGGTGGATTTGCCCGATCCATTTTCGCCGACAAGGCAGTGGACCTCTCCAGCGGGCAAGGCGAGATCGACGTTGCGCAGCGCGACGACGCCGCCGAACCGTTTGGAGATTGCGTGGAGGTCGAGGAAGTTGACCAAGTGCACGAGCCTATGGCGATGCCGGCAGGATGAGCGCTAGCCTGCGCTCAACGCTTCGAGCAAAAGGCGGCCGCTCGATTATCGCGCGGCTTGAGAGTGGAAGACGCCTGAGCAAACACGAGCGAGGCAGGCGCCTCGCTCGCGTTGATCCGCCAAGACCTTAAAGGCCCCCGGCGATGAGACCGTCGATGGTCTCATTGTTGATCCGCATGATCTTGTCGACCTTGATCAGCTTGCCGGGCACATCGACCGAGGCCTTGCCTAAGCCGGGAATCTCCATGCCGTCTTTCATTTCCGTGCCGTCGAGAACCAGCCGTCCGACCGCGACCATCGCATAGCCGGCGTCTGTCGGATTCCAGAGGAAGCCCTCCCGGATAATCCCGTCGGCGATCAGATCCTTCGCCTGCGATGGCAGCACGGTCCCAACGATCGCGATCTTTTTGCCGAGCCTCTTTTCGCGAACCGCGTTGCCGGCGCCGATCGGCCCATTGGAGCCGAAGCCAAGAATGCCCTTGAGGTTCGGGTAGGCTTTGATCACGTCGAGAGTGGTCTTGTAGGACGTGTCGATTTCGTCGGCGCCGGGAAAGCGATCCGCGACCAGCTTCATCTTGGGATAGTGCTCTTTTTGGTAGGCGATCGCAGCGTCCGCCCACTTGTTGTGGAGCGGCGTCGTGAGCGTACCGACATAGACGACATAGTCGCCCTCCTCGCCCATTTCCTTGGCGAGCTTCTGCATCTGGACTTCGCCAAACAGCTTCGAATCAATAAGCTCGACGTTCCAGTCGCGGCCGTCCTGCTCCGGTCCCTCATGCGTGATGACTTTGATGCCCGCCTCCTGCGCGCGTTTCAGCACCGGGGCGGTCACCTTCACGTCGAGTGGCACGAGGCCGATCACGTTGACTTTCTTGGCGATGAGATCCTCGAGCAGCTTGACCTGCTGCGCCGGGTCGACGTTTGCGGGTCCAACCATGGCGGCGTTCATCTTGAAGTCCGTGCCGCCCTTGTTCACGCCCTTTTCCAGTGCGTTGAACCACGGAATGCCCGCGATCTTGACAACCACGACCATGGAGGGCTCGGCGGCGAACGCCAACTGACTGCTGAAGCTCGCCGCGGCGGCGACAGCCGTACCGCCCAAGAGTTTAAGCGTCTCACGTCTGTTCATATGAGTTTTCCCTCCCAATGGCCGGCATTCTGCTCAATTTGCGCGCCGGTTCCCACCAAGTGTGCGCTGCTTTCCAGTTGGGAGCAAGCGGGTGGCTGGGCCAAAATACACGGGGACGTTTCAGCCGCCCTGGGCGATCGGTGAGCGTTTGTGCGAACCGGAAGTCTAAAATGGACGCATTTGATCGGAGGGCGGGACAGAGCGGGCCGATCGCAAGACACAGTGCTGAGGTGACGCCCGATCGGACGACCCACCCAGCAGGCCCTGCTGAGGTCGGCTTCCGCGCGTGCTGGTGCGAAAGGCCGAGCAGGAAATCTCTGTCGATCTCGGGGATGGGCTTGCCGTAGCATCGCGGTTGTGCCCCTAGACGAGCAGATAGAGCGAAGAAACCAACCCCTCAAACCCCTGAATCTTAGTCGGAGACTGAAATGCAGCCTAAATTCAATCTGACCGCAACGCTGTACGCCAAGCCCGAACGGCGAGCGGAACTCCTCAAGCTGCTCACGAGTTTCGTCGGCAAGTCCCGTTCGGAGCAGGGCTGCGTGGACTACCACTTTCACGTCAGCCTCGACGATCCGAATATGTTCTACTTCTACGAGAACTGGGCGGAACGCGCGGATTTCGATCGCCACATCGCGCTCGACTATCAAAAGGATTGGTTCGACAAGCAGGGCGCATATCTGGCGAAACCCGTCGAGCTTCGCTTCTTCGAGATGGTGAGCGCCTACGACAAGTAGCGCTGCCCGCGCGCCGCCGTTCCAGCGGCGCATCGGCCTTTCCCGCCAAGGACACGAGTGATGACCAACGACGAACTGCGCGCGCTCAACAAGACTCGACATATTCAGCAGATCGCATGGTTGACGCGCGATCTCGAAAAATCGATGCAGGCCTGGATCGACACCCTTCGGATCGGACCGTGGCGTGTGTTCCGCTTCACCGAAAAGACTGTGAAGAATCTCAAGATCGACGGCAAACGCGTCGAAGGTCCTTTCGAGTTCCGGATCGCCATCACCCATGTCGGCGATATGGAGATCGAACTCATCCAGCCTGTTAGCGGCCCGATGATCTACGAGGACTATATTCGCCGCCGTGGCGAGGGGTTGCACCACATCAAGGAAAAGATCCCCGAAGATCGAATGGCCCAGGTCGTGCAGGATTACGCGGCCCACGACGTCAAGGTGACGCAGACCGGCCAGTTCGTCGCTGACTTCCACTTCTATCTCGACACCGAGCCGAAGCTCGACTTTGTCTATGAGCTCGGGAACTGTCCTTATCAGGACCTGCCGCCGGAGCTTGTGTCGATCTACCCTCCTGAAGAAAGCGCGCCGAGACGAGCGTGAGAGCTCTCAATTTCGGAGACGGGTCCGCCCACACCAAGGTGCAGGCGGACCTTGCGCTGCCGCCTCAGAAATTGAATTGGTCGATGTTGTCCTTGGTGAACATCAGAGGCTTGCCGTAGACGATCTCGCCTCCCTCGCCGACGGTGTACTCGCCTGCCTTGCCGGCCTTGAATTTCGTGCCGGGCGTGACGTCCAGTTTACCGGCCAGCTTCAGATGCGTCGCATAGGTCGCGAGATACCCGAGCTCTTCTGGATCCCAGAGCGCGAAGCACTTTTCTGACCCGTCCTTGAGATAGCTTTTGATCGCGCTCGGAAGGGCGAAGCCGGTCGAAAACACCTTGCCGACATGGCCGCTCGCCGAGATGGCGCGCGCGCCCGACGGAGCGCTGACGGCCGAAGACGAAATAATGACCTTCAGATCGGGATGGGCCTGCATGAGATTGACCGCGACGTCGTAGCTCTTGGCGTCGTCGTCATTGGCGTATTGCGTGTCCACCACCTTGAAGACCTGATATTTCGGATCATCCTTGATGTATTCCTTCATGTACTTGATATGCGCCGTGTGATTCGGCGCCGTCGGGGAGGCGGCGACGAAGGCGATCTCGCCGCCGTTAGGAGCGTCGAGCAGCGCGCAGTCCAGCATGGTCTTCGCCGCCTGTTTGTAGGACAGCTGATTGACGAACATATCGCGCGCGTCCTCCGCCGCGTCCGCGTCGAACGTTGTCACGGTGACGCCCTTTTTGCGCGCCTGCTTCAGCACCGGGGCGACCGCGTTCAGATCGATCGCCGCGAGCTCGATCGCGTCCGGCTTCTGCGTCAGAAAGTTTTGTAGCGTCTCAACCTGCAGACTGACGTCCGCGTGGTCGGCTCCCGCGTACACAAACTCGTCGCCGAGTTCGGTCGCGGCCGCCTTCCCGCCTTTCGCCGCGGCCTCAAAGTACGGAAAACCGGTCCACTTTGGCGTCATCATGATCTTGAAACCGGAGTCCTTGGCGAAAGCGCCGGAGCCCGCAAGGCCCAGAGCCAGAGCCATTCCCGTTCCGGCGAGCCATGTCGCATGCAACTTCATCGTGTCCTCCTCCTTCGTTGGTATTAGGATCCCACGTCGCGCTCTGCGCGTGTGATCTTTTACGTCCGCTCAGCCTTCTTCAATTCGAGGCGACCGCCGTTCGAGAGAACGCAAACTTGTAGCCGCGGGCGACGCCGCGGAACAGAATGGGACGCAGGACGCCGACGATCAAGAGGGCGCCGAGCACGATCGTCTGCGTTGGCCCGGGAATGTTGGCGAGGCCCATGCCATTGCGCATCGTGCCAAGCAGGAAGAGCGCGAGCACTACGCCGAAGATGGCCCCGCGCCCGCCGTTGATGTCGAGGCCGCCGAGGACGACAGCCGTAACCACGAACAGGATCGCGCCGTCGGCGTTATCGCCGCGCGCGGATCCGTATTGTCCAATCCAGACGAGCGCCGCGACGCCGGCGAGCCCGCCCGCCAGCGTATAGGCCTCAATCTTGATGCGGGCGACATCGATGCCCGCAGCCCAGGACGCCTCCTTGTTCAGTCCGATGGCATAGCAGCGGCGCCCGAAAACGGTGCGCCGCATGAGAACGCCGACTGCGAGCGCGATGAAGAGGAAGAGAATGAACGATATGGGCACGGCGCCGAACGCCTGCTCCGATCCGACATAGAGGTAGGAATCGTCAAAATCGGTGTAGCCGGTCTCCGACCCCAGAATGAAGGCGAGCCCGCGAAACGCTCCCATCGTACCCAGCGTGACGGCGAGGGAAGGAAGCGCCAACCGGGCGACGAGGACGCCGTTCAGAGCCCCGAGCGCAGCGCAGGCTAAGATAACCAGCGGCGTCGCTACCCAGATCGGCACGCCGAAGGCGGAGAACTTGGAAAATAGCACGGCGCCGAACGCGAGCGTAGAAGCGAGGGAAATGTCGATCTCGCCGAGAACCACGACAACCGCAAGCCCGATGGCGAGGATGCCCGGAAAGACGAAATGGCGCGTCGATTCCGCGATCTGATCGAAGCTCAGGTAGTAGGGCGAAAGATAGGCCGACCAGGCCCCCGCCGCCAGCGTCAATACGAAGAGCGTCAGCTCCCACTGGGGCAACTTGCGCATCATGGCGATGTCCTGGCGATGCGGCGGCGCACGCGAAGAGTGTTGCGGACCTGCCCGGCGATGATCACGTCCGCCGTCGCGGCCAACACAATCGCCGCGCCCTGAATGAACATGCGCCAGAACTCCGGGATACCGAGAAGCACGAGACCGTTGTCGATCGTCGCGAGCACCACAGCGCCGAGCGCGGCGCCGATGACGTTCCCCGAGCCGCCCGCGACGCTGACGCCGCCGATGACCGCCGCGGCGAGCGACGTCAGCTCCCAGCCGGATGCGAGGACGACGGTCACAGTTCCCACACGCGCAGCGTAAAGGAAGCCAGCGAGGCCGCAAAGAACGCCGCCGAGAACATAGGCGAAAAGCACGATGCGCTGCGTCCTGAGCCCGAAGAAGGCGCTTGCCGAGACATTCGACCCCACCGCGTACATGCGCCTCCCCAAAGGATAAAATCGCAGAAACGCCGCCAGGAGACAGACGACGATAAAGGCAATGACGACCAAGATCGGAACGCCGGCGAGCCTCGCCTCCGGAAGCACGTTCATCCATTGAGGAAGGCGGCTCGATGTGATCTCTTGCCCGTGCGCATAGACATAGGTCAGACCGCGATAAACAGACATTGTGCCAAGCGTTGCGATCAGCGGAGAGACGCGACCATAAGCGACCAGCAGCCCGTTCAGCGCCCCGAGCACAGCCCCGATCGCGAGCGGCGCCAGCATAAGCAACAGGCCGGCGTCCGGATGTCGGGCCGCAAAATCGGCGGTGAGGTAGGCTGAGAACCCCATGATGGAGCCCACCGAAACGTCAAGGTTTCTGGTGATGAGCACCACCGCCTGCGCCGCCGCCACAATTGCAAGAATGGCCGCATTGGAAATGATCGCGCTCAGGTTTCCGGGCGTGATGAACTGCGGCCGAAGCAGCGTGAACGCTAGCCCAAGCAAAACTAGAAAGCCGGCGACGCCGCTCATCCGAAACTTCAGGGCGAACTGGCCAAAGCCCTTGTGCGCCTCGTCGTCGGGCGCCGTCGCGCCCTCAGTGGGCATGCGCGCCAACCGGGGCGTTTCGGGTGGCCGCCATCATCACAGTCTCCTGATCGACGGAGGCCGCGTCCATTTCCGCGACGAGTTCGCCTTCGGCGATGACAAGAATGCGGTCCGAGACGCCAAGCACTTCCGGCAGGTCGGAGGAGATGACGAGAATCGCCAGGCCCTCGTCAGCGAGTTGCGCGATGATGCCGTGAATCTGCGCCTTCGAGCCGATGTCCACCCCGTGCGTGGGCTCGTCGAGGATGAGGATCTTGGGCTTCGTCGATAACCAGCGGGCGAATGCGACCTTCTGCCGGTTGCCGCCGGACAGGTCCGAGACAAGCTGGTCGATGCCGGTGGTGCGGACGTGATAGGTCTCGACCGCCTCGGAAGCGATTGCCCGCCCCGCCGTCTCGTCGATGAAACCGAGTTTCGCGAGCCGATCCAGGATCGGCAGTGTGACATTGTCTGCGATTGGAGCCGACATGATGAGGCCCAGTCCGTCGCGATCTTCCGGAAGGTACGCGAGTCCAAGGGCCAGCATCTGCTTCGGGCTGCGTGGCGCGACCGGGACGCCGTCGATGGCTATCCTGCCTGCGGTTGGCGGGGAAAGACCGAAGCAAGCCTGCGCGATCTCGGAGCGGCCCGACCCGACGAGCCCCGCCATGCCGACGATCTCGCCCGCCCTAAGCGCGAACGTGACGTTCGAGAAGGCGCCATCCCTGGTCAGTCCGTCGACGCGGAGAACTTCCCGGCCGGGCGTTCGCTTCGCGCGCTCGGCGAACATGCCTTCGAGCGGACGGCCGACCATCATGCGAACGATCTCCGTCCGCGTCACGTCCGCAACGGGCCGCGTCGCCACATGCCGTCCGTCCCGCAGGACGGTGACCGTATCGGCGATGAGCGTCAATTCCTCTAGCCTGTGCGTGATGAACAGGATCGCGGTTCCCCGCTCGCGCAGGTCGCGCACGATGCGGAAGAGTTTCTCGGCCTCAGCCGGGGTCAACGACGAGGTCGGTTCGTCGAGGATCAAGAGTTGCGGGTCAGCGGCCAGCGCGCGAGCGATTTCGACGAACTGCAGTTCAGCAACGGAAAGCGCGGCGATTAGCGCGCGCGGGTTAATGGCGACACCGATTCTGGCGAGTGCCTCGCGCGCTCGTGCAACACCGGCCCTGCGGTCGACGACTCCAAAAGCCGACGTTGGCGTCGCGCCCATACTGATGTTCTCCGCGACATCCAGATGCGGGAACAGCTTCGGATCCTGATAGACTGCGGCGACGCCGGCGCGGCGCGCTTCGGCTGGGGTGACGAAGCGCGTGGGCTCGCCGTTCAGTTCGATGTGCCCCGAGCTCGGTTCAAGGATGCCGGTGACGATCTTGACCAACGTTGACTTGCCGGCGCCGTTCTCTCCGACCAGCGCGTGAACTTCTCCGCGCCCGACGCTAAAGCTGACATCGGAAAGCGCGTTCGCGGCGCCGAAGGTTTTCGTGACGCCGACAACCCGCAACACCGGAACACGATCCGGGGGCGTCATATCCACGAATATCCACCGTACGCGCGGAAGCCGTCAAGCCTCGGCGACTGGCCGATCATAGTTCCTCCCGACCGATGGACTTGTCGACCCGCGAAAGGCTCTTCATAGCCAGTCTCAGAGGTCAAGGACAAGACCGGCGAACTTCTGCCTGAGAAACAGATCTGCGCCTGAGACCGACGCCGCCAGGCGAGTGAAATCGCGCGGCGCTGGTTTCACGAAGCTTTCAGCCGGGCGTTAGCGAAAGGTCGCCCACGGTTGTGCGGTTATCCCACAGGAGCACGGCGCGCGGCCGCACTGGGGGAAGCTCCTTCAGTCCCGCGAAAGACATGCCTCGTTAACCCGCGTTTTCCAAGACTTCCGGGCAATCCGTCGCAGAATGGGCTCGTCAGGCTGCTTTTTGAACGATCTTGAGAAATCTGTAGAGCGCGGCGCGGGTCGGACTGGGCCGTCCCGATTTCCATCGCACAGCCACCTAGAGACAAGCGGCGATGGCGGCGCGAGGCAAGCACGGTCCGCGCGATGCGCTATTTTGCGGGAGCGCTGGCTTGAGCTTCGAACTGCCGCCTCTTTTAGAGACGCACCCCTTCGCGCCTCGGAGAACCGCTGATGCCGTCGGATTTGGCGTATGAATTGTTGATAAGCGTCTCCGATCTCATTCGGAGAAAGAAATTCTCGTCAGGCGAGGTAACCGGCACGATTTTGCAGCGCATCGCAAAGCTCGACGGGCAATATCACTCTTACGCGACCGTGCTCGCTGAGCGCGCGCTTGATCGAGCGAAAGCAGCCGACGCGGAAATTGCGCGCGGTCTCTGGCGCGGCCCTCTCCATGGGGTGCCGATCGCGGTCAAGGACCTTTGCTACACGACCTTCGCTCCGACCCAAGGCGGGACGGCGATCTTCAACAGCTTCGTTCCATCATTCAACGCGACCGTTGTGGAGCGCCTTGAGGACGCAGGCGCGATTCTCCTCGGAAAGCTGCAGATGACGGAGGGCGCATACACCTCTCATCACCCGCAAGTCGCCGTTCCCTTGAACCCGTGGAACAAGGGCTATTGGGTCGGCTCGTCTTCGACCGGATCTGGCGTCGCGACGTCGTTGGGGCTTTGCTATGGCAGCCTGGGCAGCGACACGGGAGGGTCGATCCGGTTTCCCTCCGCCACCTGCGGTCTGACAGGCATCAAGCCGACATGGGGTCGGGTCAGCCGATACGGCGTCTTTCCGCTCGCGGACACATTGGACCATGTCGGGCCGATGGCGCGGTCTGTCGCCGACGCCGCCGCCATGCTCGGCGTGATCGCCGGCGCGGACAGAAATGACCCGACGACCTACAAGGCGGCAGTCCCAAACTATCTCGAGACGATCGGGAATGGAATTCGTGGCCTGCGGGTGGGCATAGACCGAGGATACGCGTCCGACGGCATCGATGGGCAAGTCGTCGCGGCGCTGACGGAGGCCGAGCGGGTGTTGAGCGGCTTGGGCGCCGCGATCCGCGAGGTGCGCTTTCCGCCCTATCAGAAGCTCGTCAGTCAATGGATCGCGATGTGCTCCGTCGAAACGGCGGCCGCGCATGCCGAAACCTATCCGTCGAGAAAATCGGAATATGGTCCCGATCTCGCAGCCTTGATCGAGCAAGGGCTAGCGACGAAGGGAACCGACATCGCGGGCATCGCGCTCGAACGAATGCGATTTTCTCGCGAGCTGTCCGAGTTGTTCCAATCGGTCGACATTTTGCTGATCCCAACCATGCCTGTTCCGACCCCCAGTCTCGAACTCATGAAGGCCTATGGCGAGGACCCCAACGTGCTCCTGAACATCTTGCGTTTCACGGCCCCCTTTGACTTCTCCGGGAGTCCGACGCTCACTGTGCCGAACGGCCTGGACTCTTCTGCGATGCCGCTCAGCATGCAGCTTGTCGGTCCCCACCTCTCTGAAGACGTGCTCGTCCGCGCTGGTCATGCGTTTCAGCTGGCCACGGACTGGCATCGGCGGACCCCGCCTGTCTCCTGATATGCGAGGCCCGGGGACTCCACGTTGCCGCTCCGCCTCCGCAACAATAAACAAGCCTTATGGCCGAGGCAGGCAAGCATAATGCGAAAAGTCGGGTTAGAGTGGGATGGCGTAACGCTCGAGACCAGGTGGCGCCTATCCTGCTTGCGTCTGGCGAGACGTTTATCGCGCAGGGCGCAGTTAGTGCGTGAGCCCAGACTGGCTTTACGCGCCGATATCGGGGCGACAGAGAGGGAGTAACGATATGAATATCGACCGGAGGCAATTTCTCGGGACCGCCGCCGCTTTAGCCGGCGCGAGCGCTTTGGGCGGACCCGCTTTCGCGGCCGACCCGATCAAGGTTGGCAGCCTGCACGACCTTTCGGGCGGGCTCGACATCTATGGCAAGCCGATGGTCGACGTGTTCACGTTTGCGATTGAGGAAGCCAACGCTGCCGGGGGGTTGCTGGGCCGTCCGCTCCAGCTCATCAACTACGACACCCAATCAAGCATGCAGCTTTATACCCAGTTCGCCCAGCAGGCGGCGCTGAAAGACAAGGTCGCGGTCGTGCACGGCGGCATCACGTCCGCCTCGCGAGAGGTTATCCGCCCGGTTCTCGACAAGTTCAAGACGCTCTATTTTTACAACACACAATACGAGGGCGGGGTCTGCGACCGCAATCAGTTCGACACCGGAGTGACGCCAGCGCAGACCGTCGAGAAACTCGTGCCTTATGCGATGAAAAAATGGGGCAAGAAAGTCTATGTCGTCGCCGCAGATTACAATTACGGGCAAATTACATCGCAGTGGGTGAAGAAATACACCACTGACAATGGCGGCGAGGTTCTCTCGATCGAGTATTTTCCGCTCGACGTGACCAACTTCTCCTCGACCATTTCAAAGATCCAAGCCGCGAAGCCTGACTTCGTGTGGTCAGCCTTGGTGGGGGGCGCCCACATTTCGTTTTATCGTCAGTGGGCGGCGGCGGGTATGAACAAGACCATTCCGATGGCCTCGACGACTTTCGGCGTCGGCAACGAGCAGATCGTGCTTTCGCCTGAGGAAGCGAACGGCATGCTGGTTTGCTACAACTATTTCGAGAGCGTCAAAAACCCGGCTAACACCGCTTTCCTGGATGCATTTCACAAGCGCTTTGGCGCGGATTATCCCAATGTCACCGAGCTCGCGATGGGGACCTACCAGGGTTTCAAGCTTTGGGCTGAGGGCGTGAAGAAGGCCGAAAGCATCGACCGGCTGAAGGTAATCGAGGCGCTCGAAACCGGCATCAGCATCGACGCGCCGTCGGGCAAGGTCACGATCGATCCGCCGACGCATCATTGCATTCTCGACGTTCACATCGCCGAGGTGAAGGACAAGAAGTTCAATCTGCTTGAAGATTTCTCACAGCAGAAGCCGACGGACACCGCGGCGGTCTGCGACCTCAAGAAGAACCCGAACGACAACCAGCAATACGTGATCAAATTCTGAGCCCGCTTTTCGGGCAGAGCATGCGGGCCCGCTCGTGGATCTCGTAGTGCTTTTAGCGATCCAGGTCGTCTACGCGATCGCCAGCCTCGCGCTCATGAGCGTGGGCCTGGCGATCATTTTCGGGATGATGAAGGTCATCAACCTCGCACACGGCGAGTTTCTCATGCTTGGCGGCTACGCCGCCATCGAAGCCAATCGTATGGGCCTCAGCATCTGGGTCGCGATGCTGATCGTTGCGCCGATCGTTGTCGGCGCAATCGGAATCATCGTCGAGCGCACGATCATCCGCTGGCTGTATGGCCGCATGATCGACACGATGCTGGCGACTTGGGGGCTGAGCCTGTTTCTCGTTGGGCTGACGACGGCGATCTTTGGCAACACAACCGTCGGCCTCTCGGCGCCGCTCGGCAGTTTCGAGATCGGACAATATCGGACCAGCGCCTACACGCTTTTTGTGATCGGCGTCGCGATTGTCGTCCTTGGCGGCGTGCTCGCAGTCCTGCGGTTCACCAAGCTCGGCCTGATCGCCCGCGGAACGATGCAGAACGCTAACATGGCTGCGGCCCTCGGGGTCAATCCAAGCCGCGTCTATTCGATCACCTTTGGCGTCGGCGCCGCGCTCACTGGGCTTGCAGGCGCCGTTATTGCGCCTGTGTCGGGCACATTCCCGACCATCGGCGCGGCGTATGTGGCCAAATGCTTCATCACCGTGATCGGCGGGGGCGCGTCGATCGTGATGGGCACCACGGCTGCGTCGACGCTGTTCGGAGCCGTCAACCAACTCGCCACTTATGTCACGACCCCAGTGTTCGGCGAGGTTGCGTTGCTTGCCGCGGCGATTGTCCTCATCCGCGCGCTCCCTCAAGGTATAACCGGGCGGTTCTTCAGAGGAAGCCTTTGAGCGCGCGTGCTCGCAATGGTCTGGGGCTCGCGCTGGTCGCGGTCGCAGGGCTTGCGGTGCTCCTCCTCGTTCCCTGGCTATTCGATCTCGACGTGGTGCTCAACGTCACGGTCTACATGATCATGGCGGTGCTCGCGCTGTCGCTCGCCCTCGTTTGGGGCTTTGGAGGCATTCTCTGTTTCGGCCAGTCGGCGTTTTTCGGGCTCGGCGCCTACACCTACGCGATCGCGATGATCAACATTGGCGAGAGCACCACACCGCTCGTCTTGGCCATTCTGGTTCCAGCGGCCTTCGCGGCCTTGCTAGGCTACTTTATATTTTACGGCCGCATCAGCGACGTCTATCTCGGCGTGATCACGTTGACGGTGACTTTGATCCTTTTCAACTCGATCAATTCGACCGCTGGCCCTGAGTTTCATATCGGCTCCGCGAGGCTCGGCGGCTTTAACGGCATTCCAGGCATTCCCGCGCTGAACGTTCCCTTCTTCAAGGATTGGCAAATCGATCTCGAAGGATTGTTTTACCTTTCGACTGCCTCGCTCATCCTGACTTATTTCGGGCTGCGGGCATTGCTCGCCAGCCACTTCGGCCGCACGATCGTCGGCATCCGCGAAAATGAACAGCGCGCGCAACTCCTCGGCTACGATCCCCGCATTTATAAACTGGCGACCTTTACGATCGGCGCGGCGCTTGCGGGTTACGCGGGCTGCCTGTTCGCCAACTGGGGCAATTTCGTGAGCCCGACCATCTTCGGCCTGGCGCAGTCGGCGCAGATCATCATCTGGGTGATTGTCGGCGGGCGGGGCACATTAATTGGGCCGATCCTCGGTTGCGTTGGAATCCAATGGCTGACGGCCGCTCTAGGCGCGAACGCGCCGAGCGGAGGCGCCGGCTGGCAAGCCTTGCTCGGCAACGTTCCGCTCATCCTCGGCGCTATTCTAGTCGCCTTCGTGCTCCTCGTACCGAAAGGTCTCGTGCCAACAATTGGCGGGCTTGGCGCATTCTTCATCCGCGGCCGCATAGGGGCATCGCAGTGAGCGTCCCACTCATTGAGACCCAAGGATTGGGCGTGCGCTTCGGAGGCGTGCACGCAGTCCGGGATGTCAACTTCACTCTTGGTGAGCGTGAGTTACGCTGCCTGATCGGTCCGAATGGCGCCGGCAAGAGCACCTTCTTCAAGATGTTGACCGGTCAGCTTAAACCGACCTCCGGAACGGTGCTGTTGCGCGGCGAGGATATAACGGGCGCGGAACCCCACCACATTGCGCGGCGAGGCGTCGGCATCAAGACCCAGGTGCCGAGCGTGTTCGATGGCCTGACCGTGCGCGAGAATCTTTGGCTCGCCGCTTCGCGGATGCGTCGCGGAGCGCGCGTACGGGCGGCGGTCGACGCCATGCTCGAGCGCGTCGGCCTTTCCACCGTCGCTTCGCGTCTTGTCGGGCAATTGGCTCACGGACAGCGCCAGTGGGTCGAACTTGGCGTGGTGCTCTCAACGGATCCCGATCTTGTGCTGCTCGACGAACCGGCGGCCGGAATGACGGACCAGGAGGTGCTGCGCACCGTCGAGCTTGTGCGCGACATCAATAAGACCAAGGCGCTCATCGTGGTCGAACACGACATGCAATTCATCCGGATGATCGCGACGAAGGTCACGGTTTTTAATCAGGGCGCTGTTCTCATCGAGGACAACGTCGAAGCCATCATGCACAATCCGACCGTGCGCGACGTCTATCTTGGAAAACAGGCGGCGGCGGCATGATGCTGGAAGTCAGCAATCTCGCCGCTGGCTATGGCCGCATTCCAATTCTGGGCGGCGTGAGCTTCGGCGTTGCGCCGGGCGAATTCGTTGGCGTCCTTGGCCACAACGGCATGGGCAAGACCACGCTGCTCCGGGCGCTGATGGGATACATTCCGGCAACCGCCGGGCGGATCATGTTGGAGGGGGTCGATATCACCCGGGCCGAGCCGTACCGGCGGGCGCGATCCGGTCTGGGTTATGTGCCTCAAGGGCGTGAGATTTTCCCGGCTCTCAGTGTGCGCGACAACTTGCGAATGGGCGCGGTCGCGCGTCCAAAGGATGAAGCGGCGGCGATCGAGTCCGGACTGGAAACGTTCCCTCGCCTCAAGCGGCTGATCGACCGTCAGGGCGGCGCGCTATCTGGCGGCGAACAGCAATTGCTCGCCATGGCGCGCTGCCTCGTAGGCGATCCGCGGCTGGTCTTGTTGGACGAACCGACTGAAGGCATCCAGCCGTCAATCATCGACGAGATCGTGGAGACGCTTCTAAGACTTCGTTCGAAAGGCGGGTTGACGATGATCCTCGTCGAGCAAAATCTCGACTTCATCGCTGCGCTATCCGAACGGGTCTTGATCATCCAGAAAGGGACCATCGTGCATTCGGCCAAGCCGGACGAACTGCACGGGCATGGCCTCATCAACGAATTCATAGGCGTGAGCGAATAACCGCGCGACGACAATCGGCGAAGGTCGCTCTTGAGCCGTGGCGACCGAAACAGGGAGCAGGAGACAGGTCATGACAGTGAAGCGCCCAACGATCGAACAGATGAGCGACGTCGTCGAGAGCCTCGGCATGACCATGACCAAGGAACGCGTTGGCGAGTTCATTTCGCTGATGGACGGCAGCTTTGCCGCTTACGATATCGTCGATCAGATGGCGGATGAGATCCCGGTGGTCAAATATCCGCGCACACCCGGCTATCGACCGAGTCCGGAGGAGAATCCGCTCAACGCTTGGTACGTAAAGACCGACATTCAAGGCGCGGCGAAAGGCAAGCTCAAGGGCAAGACGGTCGCCGTCAAAGACAATGTCTGCGTCGCGGGCGTCCCGATGATGAACGGCTCCTCGACCCTCGAAGGCTATATGCCCAACATCGACGCGACGGTGGTGACGCGCCTTCTCGACGCCGGCGCGACGATCAAGGGCAAGGCCCATTGCGAATGCTTTTGTCTTTCGGGCGGCAGTCACACCGGCGCGCTCGGGCCTGTGCACAACCCGCACAAGCGCGGCTATTCCGCGGGCGGATCATCTTCGGGAAGCGGCGCGCTGGTCGCTGCCGGCGAAGTCGATCTCGCGATCGGCGGCGACCAGGGCGGTTCGATCCGGATGCCGGCTTCGTTCTGCGGGGTCTACGGAATGAAGGCGACCCATGGCCTTGTTCCCTACACCGGCGTGATGCCGATCGAATCGACGATCGACCATACCGGTCCGATCACCGCGACCGTCGCCGACAGCGCCCTGATGCTGGAAGTTCTGGCGGGGCCGGACGGCCTCGACCCGCGCCAATATGCGCCGAAGGTCGGAGACTACGTGGCCGCGACCAAGCGTGGCGCAAAGCGCCTCAGGATCGGCGTCGTCAAGGAAGGCTTCGGGCACGCCAATAGCGAAAAGGACGTCGACGCCAGCGTGCGAGAAGCGGCCAAACGCTTCAAGTCGCTGGGCGCAAGCGTTGAAGAGGTCTCCATACCGGATCATCTTCTTGCGCCGGCCGTATGGACGCCAATCGCCCTTGAAGGGCTGCAAGCCCAGATGATGAATGGCAATGGAATGGGCTTCAACTGGAAGGGCCTCTATACCGTCAGTCTGCTCGACGCTCACGCCAACTGGCGCCAGGGGGCCGACGATCTGTCCGATAGCCTCAAAATTTCGATGATGGTGGGCCAGTTTTTTCTCACCCACTATCGCGGGCGCTTTTACGCGAAGGCGCAAAATTTGGCCCGCAGGATCCGTGGATCTTATGACAAGGCGTTCGAGACCTACGACATCTTGCTGATGCCGACCCTCCCGGTGAAGGCCACTCCGCTGCCCCCAGCCGAGGCGCCCCTCGGACTTTATCTCCAGCGCGCATTCGAGATGATTGGCAATACCGCGCCTTTCGACGTTACGGGCCATCCTGCAATGAGCATCCCTTGCGGGCTCGGCGACGGGCTGCCGATCGGCGCCATGCTGGTCGGCAAGCATTTCGACGAGGAGGCGATCTACGCGGCCGCAGCCGCGTTCGAAGGCGCCGGCGATTGGAAGAAATTCTGACGTCTTCGACGCCTTGCGGACGGGGCCGACGGCGCCTGAGGCGCCGTGTCGCCACTGACCATTGATGAGCTTCGTCACTCAGCCCTTGCGCTCGGTCGTGGCATAGCGTTTGCTTGCCCGCACACGGACGTCCGTCCGTCTGGAATGTCGCACGACTGAGGCGCGACCGGGTGAAACAGAGTTTAACGACCGCCGACAAAAAACCGTCCGAGCGTTTGGAATTCTGGCAAGAGGTCGTTTGCAAGAAGTACGTTTCCGCGTCGGCGGAGACTGAAGTCGTAGACGACGACTTTTCAGGGAGTCTGACCAGTGGAGAACTGGGGCCCCTCGTCATCTCCGAACTCGATGCGCCCTTGCATTTCTGGTCGCGGACCCCTCGCCACATCCAAAGCGACGGTCAGGACGCCTTCATCGTCAGTCTCATACAGCGAGGGGCGGGAGAGCTTACTCAGTTGGGCCGTTCGGCGCGGCTCGGTCCAGGCGACTTGGTGATCTACGATACCGCCGCCACATTTGACTATGCGTTGAGAGCAAAGACTTAACTGGTGAAAGTGCCGAGGCGACTACTCGAATTGAAGCTCGACCGGCCGGCCGACTTTCTGGCGCGCAAAATTGATTGCAGCAATCCGCTCTCGTCGATCTTGAGCGAGCTTCTAACGCGCTGTCTGAACATCGAACTCTCTCGAGAGCCGGGTCCGCCGATAGCGAAAAGGCTGTCGAACGCTGTCGTTGATCTTCTCGCTTCGATTTGCGACCTGGAACGTGACGCCCTGCCGGAGGCGCAAACTTCTCGGCCGCTCGAGCGAGTCATGCGGTTTGCGCGCGCGAACCTGGATGACCCGGACCTTCGCCCAGAGACGCTCGCAGTCGCAGGCGCGATGTCCGTGCGAAGCCTCAATCGCCTGTTCGGCGCGCTTGGCGCCACCCCCATGCGCTGGGTGTGGTCGGAACGCCTTGAAGCAAGTCGGGCGGCTCTGATGCAGGGCGAGGTTCGCTCCGTTACAGACGCGGCCTTTGCGCACGGCTTCAGTGACCTTGGCCACTTCAGCCGAAGCTTCAAGCGGACGTTCGGGATGTCGCCCCAAACGATGCTCCGGAAGTAATGCTCTTCAACGGCGTCGCTCAACCTCATAGGCGGTTGCGACAATCGTCGGAACTTCGCCGAACTCGATATGGCGTCGATCCGCGGGGTGAGCCTCGCCGGCGGCAAGGGCGACTTCGCCGACTTAAGCTTTCAAGGGCCGTTCCTTTGGCGGCGTGTCGAGCCGTACGGCCACGCCCTTGAGGTCGGGAGAGGGCGGCGGATAGCGTTCCATCACCAACGGATCGTGACCCGGCACGATGTGATCGGGGCTCGGCGCGATGGCGCGGAGCCGGTTGTAACCCTCGAGCGTGTCGCCGACGTGGAATGTCGTCGTGAATGGCCGTCCGCTTTCCATGTGCTCGTAATAGTGCGTCACATCCGACGCCAGCACCAGCCAACCGCGCTGCGTATGCACGCTGACGAACTGCAGGCCGGCCGAATGTCCGCCCGCGAGATGCAGACGCAGCCCTGGCGCGAGTTCGGTATCGCCGTTGTGAAAGGTGACTCTCCCCCGATAGTTGAGCCGAACCATGCCGACCACGTCCTCGACCTCGAACGCGTGCGACAGGAAGGGATGGGCCATGTACTTTCCGGTCGCAAAGGCCATTTCGGCCTCCTGGAGATGAAAGCGCGCCTTGGGAAATCGATCGAAATTGCCGACGTGATCGTAGTGGAGATGGGTGATGATGACGTCTTCGACGTCGGCGGCGAGCACCCCCAGGAGTTCGAGCGCATCAACGGGATTGCGCAGGTAGGTGCGCTTGCGTTGAGCCGCCACTTCCTCGGTGAAGCCGCAGTCGATGACGAAGCGGCGCTCCTCGCTGACCGCGAGCCAGCAGAAGTAGTCCATCGGCATCGGCCCGTCATGGGGATCGCCGCCGATGAAATTATCCTGCCGGCGGCCCTCGCGGGTCGCGTAGCGCAGCGCATAGACCTGATAGCGCGGAAGGTTGTCATCGCCAGGCATGGCTCCCGCGCCCTTCGTTAGCTAATGGCCGATCCGCTCGGGCGGTTCAGGCTAGGCCGCGCCGGCTCTGGCGGCCGGAGCAAGAGCGAGTTGCATCAAGGCGCCGACATCCGTGCTCCGGTCGAGGTCGTCGACCGCAGCTTCGAGGGCCCTGGCCGCGTCCGCACCGATCGCGCTGGCGGCGGCGGCGCGGAACCGACGGCGAACGAGATCGAGATCCGCCGGGATGACATCCTGAAGCCGATGCGACAGGACGCGCCCGTCCTCGAGGCGCACCGTGACTTCGGCGCCCTGCTTAGCGGGAAAGGCCGCGGTGAAATCGTCGCCCGCATGAACCGTCACTTTCGCAGCCAATGCGAGCAATGACGGATCATCAAGCTTGAGATAACTCGCTTCGTCGACCGCGCCACGCAGAAGCGCGCTCGCGACCGCATAATGAATACTCATCTTCGCCTGAAGGACGCGCGCGAAGGGACCGGGATAGTCGCAGCCGGGATAGGCCTTGGCGGCGCGTGAGGCGCTGACCTCGACGGCGACGATCTCCGACGGATCGAATTTTTTGTCCTTGGCGAGCGCGACCGCGGCGAGGCAGGGCGTTTGCGCGAAATTGCACACCGGAACGGGCTTGAAGAAGACCGACATGATCTCAGGCTCGCCGTCGAACAGGCGAACCTCGGGCGCTTTATGGTCGGGCCGATAGGCGGTGAGCAAACCCGCCTCCCCGTCGAGCGCCTTCTCCGAGCCATACGCCCCAAGCGCAGCAAGTTGGGCGGCAGTCAGACCATTGCGCGCCGCCACCCCGGCCTCGAAGAACATTTCATCCGCGCCGGTGTGAGGCCATTGGTTCTGCCCCCCAACAAAATTGGCCGCGAGCGAAAGCGCGCTCGCGGTCGCGGCCTCGTCAAGACCGAGCAACCGGCTGCAGGCGGCCGCCGCGGCCAGGGGTCCGGTGAATCCGGTCGGGCGAAAGGTTCGGGCGAATTCCGGCGTCACGATCGCCCGACCTATGCGGCCGCCGACCTCATATCCGACGATCGCTGCCGTGATGAAGCTCCGCCCATCAACGCGCCGCTGCTGAGCAAGCGCAAGCAAAGGCGGCAGAACGACGATGCCAAGATGGCTGACGCTGCCGGTGTGCATATCTTCGCGCACCAGCCCGTGTCCGGCGACGCTGTTGGCGAAGACGGCGTCGACCGCCGGCGCCTTGACGCTTGTCCCTATGATCGAGCAGGGACCGGCTCCCGCTGCCGCCAGCCCCTGCGCCTGCCGGGCCCAGGGTAACGTGTGCGCTTCAAAAGCGCAGGCCAGGAAGTCGAGCAGGCAAACCTTAAGCTTGTCGCGAGCGGCGACGGAAATGTCGCCCTCCCGCTTGGCTGCGATCGCCGACCCCATAAGGACGGACAGCGGGGCGCTGCGGGTTGTGGGCGCTTCCGCTAGGGCGACGGAACTGGACATCGAGACCTCCCGGGTCGTGGTTTCGCTCAACTGCCGTTGGTCGGCGGGCTACACACGCAAGCTCGGCGCGATCTTCGCCTCAGCCGGCGTGCGGTCGGCGGCCTGATCGCCGCCGCGAAGGATCGCCTGAACCTCGTCACGGATGAGACGGGCGACCAGACGGGTCGCCACGCTCATTGGCCGCTGAGTGGAAGTCGCAAGCAAAAGTTCACGCATCAAAGTCGGGTTTGTCAGCGACCAACTCCGGATGCGCCCGGCGTTCAAGAGATGTTTGACCGCCCCTTCCGACAACACGGTGTATCCCACGCCCCGCTCCACGAGGCTCAGAGTCGACGGCATGGCGTCGACCTCGAACACGACATTGGCGACGACGCCAAGCTTCTCAAGTTCGTGGTCAATGAGAACGCGCAAGCCATGCGGTCGCGCCGGCAAAATGACCGGGATGTCGGCGAGCCGCTTGGTCGGCACGCGGTCGCCGCCCAGGCCGGCCGGATCGTCGACTGCGCCCAGCAGGATAAGTTCGTCCGTGAGCAAAGGCTCGGTCTGGAGCGTCGACAGGCGAGGCGCCTGGTACACCACGCCGATGTCCACCCTGCCGGTGGAGAGCCATTCGGCGACGTGACCGCTGAAACCTTCCGCGAGATGAAGAAGGATCCCGGGGAAGGCCTCACGGCAGCGCACGACGAGCGGACCTGTCAGCATCCAGCCAATCGAAGGCGGCATCGCGATGGCGACGCGACCTCTCGGCTCCGCCTTCAGGGACCCGATTTCAGACTGCGCCTTTTCGACGAGACCAACGACGCTGCGCGCATAGGTCTCGAGCACCTTGCCCGCCTCGGACACGACCACGCCGCGCCCGTTGCGATAGAGGAGTTCGACCCCGAGCTCCAACTCCAGGAGCTTGATTTGCCGGCTCAGGATCGGCTGCGCCACCGACAGACGGATGGCCGCCTTGGAGAAACTCCCCGATTCCGCGACTCCCAGAAAATAGTCGAGCTGCTTCAATTCCATTGAAAAGGGTTTCGGACCGGCGGCGCTCCGCGCATGAGCGCCGGAAAGGGCGGAATTAGCAAGCACAATCTCGCTCCGCAATGCGGCCGAAGTTAGCGCTGAACGAAGGGGTTCGCGACCTCGCCGATCGTATCGATCCACACGCTCTTTTCCTGAAGGTATTCGCGGATCGCGGTCAGACCACTCTCGCGCCCAATCCCGGAACGCTTATAGCCGCCGAAGGGCGAAAGGTAACTTATCGCGCGATAGGTGTTGACCCAGACGGTGCCGGCCTCGAGGCGCTCGGACATCGCAAATGCGGTCCCGATGTTCTGGGTCCAGACGCCAGCCGCAAGGCCGTATTGGGTGTTGTTGGCGATCTCGATCGCCTCCTCCTGTTCGTCGAAAGTGATTATCGAGAGAACAGGGCCGAACACTTCCTCCTGCGCGATGCGCATATCGGGCTTGACCCCGGTGAAGACGGTCGGCTCGACGAACCAGCCGTCTCCGCATTCGGGACGCGCGGCCTTACCGCCGCCGAGAACGCAAGCGGCCCCCTCGCTCTTGGCGATTTCGATGTAGTCGAGCACCTTCTTGAATTGCGGCCGGGTCGTTATCGGCCCGACCTGAGTCGTGTCGAGCAGAGGGTCGCCCATGCGCGCAGTCTCGCCGAGCGCGACGAGCTTGTCGACGAACTCGTTGTGGAGCGAACGATGGATGAGCGCGCGCGAACCCGCGATGCAGGTCTGCCCGGTGGCTGCGAAAATGCCCGAGACCACGCCCTTGACGGCGTTGTCGACCACGGCGTCCTTGAACACGATATTGGCCGATTTACCGCCAAGTTCGAGCGTAACCGGCTTGATGGACTTCGCAGCCAGCTCATAGACGCCCTGTCCCGTGCGGTCGCCCCCGGTGAAGGCGATCTTCGCGACATGCGGATGGCTGACAAGCCGCTCGCCAAGCTCGGAGCCGAAGCCAGTCACGATATTGACGACGCCGGGAGGAAAGCCGGCTTTCTCGAACAGGCGGCCAAACTCGAGCGCCGACACGGAGGAGAATTCCGACGGCTTCCAGACGATCGTGTTGCCCGCGGCGAGTGCTGGCGCGAGCTTCCAGGCAGCCAGCATCAAAGGCGAATTCCACGGCGTTATCGCCGCCACGACGCCGAGGGGCTCTTCGCGGGTGAAGTTGATCATGCCGGGCTTGTCGATCGGAATGACCCGCCCCTCGATCTTGTCCGCGAGGCCGCCGAAATAGTTGAACCATTGCGGGATGTAGCGGAGCTGCGTCCGCATTTCGGTGATCAGCTTGCCATTGTCGCGTGTTTCGATCTCCGCCAGCCGATCGGCCTCGACTGCGATCAGATCGGCGAGCTTGCGGAGAAGCGCGCCCCTCGCGGTCGCGCTGATCTTGGCCCACGACGGCGCGCGGAACGCCTTCCGCGCGGCTTCCACCGCACGGTCGACGTCCGCGTTTTTGGCCCGCGGAACGAACGCCCAGGCGGCGCCGAGAAAGGGGTTCTCAGTCTCGAATGTCTCGCGCGCCTCGGCGTCCACCCATTCGCCGCCGATCAACATTTGATAGCGCTTCATGAACTCGTCTCCGCTCCTGACTTGCTGCGTCAGGCGCTCTTTTCAACCTCGGCGAAGGCCTCGCGGGCGATCCGGAACGAATCGACGCCCGCGGGAATGCCGGCGTAGATCGCCACCTGCAGGAAAACTTCGCGGATCTCGTCCTTGGTGACGCCGTTCTTCAACGCGCCTTTGATATGCATCTTGAGCTCGTGCGGACGGTTGAGCACGCTGATCATCGCAAGATTGAGCATGCTGCGCGTCTTGTGAGGCAGACCCTCGCGTCCCCATACTGCGCCCCAGCAATATTCGGTGGTCAGCTCCTGCATCGGCATGTTGAACTCGTCCGCCGTGGCAAGAGATTTTTCAACGAATTCCGCGCCGAGCACTTTCTTGCGAATCGCGAGGCCGCGGTCGAACATTTCCTTGTTCATTTCAGTCTCCAGTGTCCTAAGGTTCAGCAGCAAACCGAGGGGAGCGTCGCGCTGGCGGGCGCCCGACTTAGCCTCTGACCTCGACGCCGGCCCACTCCTCCACGACGCGCGTGATGCAAGTAAAGTCTGACGTCGGCCCAAATTTGGCGTTGGTGACAGCGAGCATTTGGCGCACCGCCGCGCCCACGACCATCGGCACGCCGAGGCTCTCCGCTTCGTCAACGCAAAGACGAACGTCCTTGTAGGAGAGCCCGGTTGCGAAACCGAAATCAAACGTGCCGGGTAGAACGGATTTAGGAAACTTGTCCTGTGTCGCGCTGTTGCGGCCGCTGCCGGCATTGATGATGTCGAGCATGATCTTCGGATCGATTCCGGCCTTGACGCCCATCACGAGAGCTTCGGAGGAAATGACCATCGCGCATGCGGCGAGCAAATTGTTGCCCAGCTTTGCGACCTGGGCGAGGCCCGCCTTCTCGCCGACAAAGAAAACCTTGCCAAAGTTCTTGAGCAAAGGCTCGGCGACTTCAAACGACGCGCGCGGCCCTGACGCCATCACGGCGAGCGTTCCATTCTTCGCGCCCGCGATCCCGCCTGAAACCGGCGCGTCGATCCACCCGACGCCGTAAGGCTCAAGACCGCGTGACACACGCGTCGCCATGCCGGGGCCGCTCGTGGACAGGTCGACCACGGTTTTGACGCGGGAACCCTTCCCGACGCCGCCAAGGACGACCTTCTCTACAATGTCGGGAGTCGGCAGGCTTACAAACGCGAGATCAACCGAATCGAAGACTCCCTTCGAAGAAGGGGCGACCGTCGCACCCGCGACTTTTTGAGGCGCCGACGCATCGAGGCTGGTGTCGAAAACGACCAGGTCGAGGCCGGCGCTGATCAGTCGCACGCTCATGGGGCCGCCCATTCGCCCGAGCCCGATAAAGCCGATTTTTGGCGTCGCCATCCCGAGTGATTCCTTGCGCCATCATGATCGGGTGAACGGCCCGACGTTGTTATTGCTCGAGAACTCTAGCCCACATGCCTCACCGGCCGCACCGCCAGAGCGGACATAACAGAAATATCGAGCTTGCGAGCCATAGACGAGCGCCGTGCTGCGGTCGTTCCTCGGCTTTTGCATCAAGCGACGCGACTCGCCTCGCCGTCGGCAAGCGCGAGTTCGACGACATGGAGCCCCGCCGCAGTGGCGCGCGATGGGAACACAGTCTTGAGCCGATCCTCGTGCACCGGGATCACACGTTTGTGTTCGCCGCCGACCGCCTTCAACATCGCCGCGCTCGAGAACAGCAGATTCGACTGACTTCCGGTGGCAAGGCCGATCGGCACGAGATAAGGGTCGTTCGGATCGAGCCCGGTGAGATTGTCGTAGGTGTAGATGTTGTCGCCCGCGAACACCCACGTGTCCTGGCTTTCGCGCGCGCCGTCGTTGCGCACCGTCACGTACATCGATCCGAACGTGTGCGTGTCCGCAGCGAGACGAAGGTCGATCCCGGGGACCACATCATCGCGGTCGCCGTCGACGACGATCATGCGGCCCTCGCGCGCGAGCCGCGTCGCCTTGACGATGTCGGCGGGATCGGCGGCACCGACGAGAAAGCGAAATTCCGGGCCGAGCGTCAGCGCCCACACCCACTGATCAAGCTCGCGCTTCTGGATGTAGAATTTCGCATTGGGAAAGAGGTCGAGCCCGCCCATGTGATCGAAATGGGCGTGGGTGATGAAGATGGTGGTCACATCGGCCGCCGTCACGCCGCATTCGGCGAGGACTTCGGACGCCGGGTGCCAGTTCGAGACGCCGTAGAGATCGGCGAGATACTTGCCGTACTCTTTATGGTCATAGCCGGTGTCGACGAGAATCACCTGGCCTTGCCCTTTGATCAGCACATAGGCGTAAGGCAAGTTGCGAATGCCGACATATTGCGGGCCGTAGAGCATGACGCTCTGCGGAAATTTGTTCACCGCGGCATAATCGAGCACCCAGATCGAATATTTGCCCATGACGCTCCTCGCCTGCTCGTCGCCGTTTTATTCGGCGAGCTGTGC
The DNA here is from genome assembly GCA_963717215.1 of uncultured Alphaproteobacteria bacterium. Classification (GTDB taxonomy): domain Bacteria; phylum Pseudomonadota; class Alphaproteobacteria; order Rhizobiales; family Beijerinckiaceae; genus Roseiarcus. The sequence continues at coordinate 76,545 of CAVQVS010000009.1, read as the reverse complement.
TTCGAAACGGGCGCCCACGCCGTGCGCCGCACAGCACGCCTGCTTGAAATCGACCGCCTCGAATCCGGGCGTCGCCTGGCCGACCGCCCTAAGATGCCGCTCGGATTCCTGCACGAAGTGAAACAGCGCGTCCCCATCCGGATCGGTCGTGGACAGAGCCGCAGAAAGCGCGCTCTCGAGCGCGACAAGGGCGGCTGTCAAATGACCCCGATGGTGGGCCGCGCGTGTAGGCGCGCGCAGGTATCTCAGGCCTTCGGCCGCCCCGCGAATCCGTTCGCGAGCGGCCTCGACCGGTTCGTAGTCGACGATTGCGCGAGGCCCGGCGATCGTACGCTTCAACAGGAAGCCGGAGAGTTGGATCAGACTCCGACGCAAAAGATCATGCAGAGGCTGGGCTTCGGAGATGTAGCGCGCGAGCGGGTCGACCTGACTCAAAGCGCGCCTTCCTCCATAGCCCAGTTGGCCTGCGCTTCGTCTGCGCCTCGCGCTCGCCCGACGCCAGGACCCTCACAACGTCGTTGCCGGCCGCCCGGCGCCTCCCTACGCTAGCAATGATGGGCTTTGCCAGGCATTCGGACCCCCAAGATAACAGTTATAGCGATTTTGGGCAGTCACTCCATTTCACTTCGCCGCGGGCGGTTGGCAAAGTGCGCCCGAGACAGACAGTTGATAGGGGTCTCACCGGGAGGAGACGACGATGGCCAATCCGATAGGCAAGACCGACAAGCAGACGCCAGGCGTCTACAGGCGGCGCATTGGCGATGCGCTGGTCACGACAATCAATGACGGCTTCCTCGATATCAGCTTCGAGATTTTGAGGGGCGCCGGGATCGAGGATTTAAAAGGGCTGATGCGCGGCGCGTTCCGCGATGGACCTCCGCGGCTCACGGTCAATGCGTTTGTCATCGAGACTGACCGCAACACGATCCTTGTCGATTCTGGCGGCGGCTCGACCACCGTCTATTCGATGGGACGTATGCCCGACAACTTGCGCGCGGCAGGCTTCGAACCCGATGATTTCGATACCGTGATCGTGACCCACATCCATCCCGACCATACGAGCGGCCTTCTGGATACTGAAGGAAGGCCGGCGTTCCCTCGAGCCGAGGTGATCGTGCATGAGGATGAAATTGCGTTCTGGTCGGACAAGAGCCTTCGCGACGGTCGGTCCGCCGCGGCGACGCCCTATCTCGATTCCGCCGACCGGGTCCTCGAGGCCTATCGTGAAAGGTTCCGACCGAGCCGCGGAGGACCTGTCGTTCCAGGCGTCACTCAACTGCCGCTTCCCGGCCACACCCCCGGGCATAGCGGATATCGCCTCGATTCCGCAGGCGAGTCCCTGGTGATGTGGGGAGACACGGTCCACGTGCCGGAGATTCAGATTCCCCGGCCCGAGGTCACAAGCGAGTTCGACGTCAGCGAACCGCTCGCCGCCGAGAACCGTTTCAAGATTTTCGATTACGTCGCGAAGGAGGGCCTGCTCGTGACCGGGGGGCATCTGCACCTGCCGGGCTTCGCCCATATCATCCCGAACGGACGGGGGTTCCAGCTGATGCCGGAACCCTGGATGGTGGCGCTCTAGCCGGCGCGATGGCCGCGGGCGGCGAGCGTTTTCCGCCCGCGCCGGAATATCTCAGTCCTTGACCTCGACCCACTGCTTGCTGGCGGCGTCATATTTGACCAGCGTCAGCTGCTCGGCGTTGATCGTGATGTGGTTCTTCTCCGAGAAGCCGAGATCGCCGGTGATGCCCTTGAATCCCTTGACGGAGTTGAACCCCTTCTGCAGGTCCGCCGGCTTGGTCGACTTCGCATCGCTGACCACCTGCGCCAGCATCATGATGCTGTCGTAGCTCGTTTCAGCAAACGGCGTCGGATCGATGTTGAACTTCTTCTTGTATTCCTCGCGGAACGCCGTGAGCTCCGGGCTCGGATGGAGATCGGAGGTGAGCACCGCGCTGATCGTTCCGTCGGCAAGGTCGCCGGCCAGCTTGGAAAAGGTGTCGTCGGCGTTGGTCTCGTCATTGCCGAAGACAGTGGCTTTGTAGCCGGCCGAATGCAGGTCCTGCACGAAGGCGGCCTGGTCCTGCGGCGTGAGCCACGCGTCGATGCATTTGATGCCCGCCGCCTTCGCGGCGTTGACCTCGGGCATGAGGCCGGTGGTCGCGCCGGTCGACCAGTTCTCGGTGATCGGGTGGTCGATTCCGATCTTCTTGCCGGCTTTGTCGTAGGCGAGCTGGATGCCATAGAGTCCGCCCTGACCATAGGTCGACGGGTCATGCAGGACGGCGATGCCGTCGGGGCAATGCTTGAGCGCGTATTCGCCGATCTTCTCGCCCCAGGCGAAGGTGTTGAGCCCGAAGTCGAACACCCAGGGGTTCGGCGGAGCGTTCGGGCCCTTCGGTGTTGACGGTGAGACCGCCGTCGTCGACGACGCCGATGGTCGGAAACTTGTGCCGGATCGCAAGCTGCGCAGTGACCGGGCCGGTGTCGGGGGAACCTGCGATCGCGATCGCCCCGGCGGCGATGAGCTTCTCGTACAATTGCCCGGAGACCGTCGCCGACGCATCGTCGTTATGCGGATCGAGCTTGAGCTGACGGCCAAGCACGCCGCCCGAGGCGTTGATCTTGTCGACCGCCATCTGCGCGCCGTTGACGGTCGCGACGCCCGTCGACCCGTATGCGCCAGTCGTTCCGGCGATGAGGCCGATGAGATAGGGCTCGCCTGCGGCGCTGACGGAAGTCTGTGTGGCGGATAGCGCGGCGGCGGCCGCGAGCGTCGTCCAAATGATGGCTTTCATGAGCCTTGTTCCTCCCTTGCAACGTGAGCGGTCTACGTCGTGTGCGCAATCCTGATGCGCCCGGCGCGGCCGTCCGTCAGCCCTATTTTTCCTTGCGCAGATCAGTGGTGTTGTCAAAGCAACGGCAATTGGAAAACAAGCGCGTCCGAATAGCTGGCGACGGCGCGATCGCTTACGCACGAATGTCGAGAGCCGAGATAGGCCCGACGGTGTCCTAAGCGCCAATAATCACTATGCTATTTTAGTCAGCGACAAGGCGCCGCCTCCGCCTCTCGCCTCCTCCGACGCGAGCGAAACTCCCTTCCTTTAAAGCCGCGCGCCGTGCCTGACGTCTTCCCGGCGCCGCGCACATACCTGTTATGTCGGACCTATTCGTTGCTGCAGCGGTAATGTCCCAGCTAGCTACACGGCTCGGAACGGGCGCGACTCGCTTGGCCGCGGAAACCTGATAGGCTTTGCGCCACGTCTTCGGGGCGGCGGCCGAGGCTTGTGGCTATCCCGATCGCGTCCGGCGAAGCGCCGTGAGAAGCGTGCCGGTTTTTATCGTCTCGCGGGACGCCAGGGAACGGACCAGTGCTGCAATTCGTGGTGAGCGGCGTCGCTATCGGGGCCGTCTACGGGCTCATCGGAATGGCGCTGGCCATCACCTTCTATGTCACCCGCATCATCAATTTCGCTCAGGGGCAGATGATGATGGCGACGGTGATGGTGACGGCGGAAGTTCGCGCCGCCGGCTATCCGACATGGGCGGCGGCGCTCCTCGGCCTTGGCTGCGCCTGTGTCCTCGGGGTTCTTTCCTATCTCATCGCCGTTCGGCCTATCCTGGCGCTCAACCGCTTCAGTTTCGGCTGGCTCGTCAGCACCCTGGGCTTCGCGGTGATCGTCGAGAACGCCGCCGCCTATATTTGGGGGCCGACGTCGCAGGCCTTTCCGCCAATGTTCCAGGGCGACGAGCTTTCATCTCTTCGGACGCGGTGGTGACTGGCCAGCAGCTGCTTGCGATCGTGACCGCCGCGGTCCTGACCGGCGGGCTTCGAGCTGGTGCGGCGCGGCACGCTGTTCGGCAAGATCGGCATGGCCACAGCCGCCGATCCGGAGATGGCGACCGCCGTCGGCGTCAACACGACTGTCGTCGCGATCGTCGCCTTCGCCGCCTCGGCCCTTTACGCGGGCGTGGCCGGCCTCCTGATCGGACCGACGACCTTCGCCAACCCCTATCTCGGGGACACATTCGGCACGTTCGGTTTCATCGCCATGATGATTGGCGGGGGAACCGAAAAACCGATCGCGGCGATGTTCGGCGGCCTTTTGCTCGGCGTCTGCGCCGAAGGCGCGAACGCCATGATCAATTCGCAGGCCTCCGACTGGTTTCCCTTCATCGTCCTCGTCGTCGTCCTGATCGTCTCGCCGCGCGGTTTGTTCAGCGCGGGAAATCTGTTCCGCTTGCGCGCGCGCGCCGTTGCGTCGGCGCAGGCCTAAGGCGAAGCCGTGGAAACGGAGCGCATAGAGGCGCCGCGCGCTACTTCTGTTCTGGCTGGCGCGGGATTCAGGCCTCGGCTCAGGACTGTCGGCGTCGCTGTGTTTGTCGCCGCCTATCTCGCGGCGACCGCGCTCGTCGCGCACTCGGACCTCGGCGTCCAAAGCCTCGTGCTGGTCGCGGCGGTGTTTGGCGTCCTCGCCATCAGCCTTGACCTCGTCGCCGGCATGCTGGGCCTCTACTCGCTGGGCCAGGGCGGCTTCTTCGCGATCGGCGCTTATTTCACGACGATCGTCGTCAACGATCTCGGCTGGAACGTCTTCCTCGTGCTTCTGATCGTGCTCCTGCTCGCAGGCCTCATCGGGCTTGCGGTCGGCGCGATGTCGCTGAGGGTCAGCGGGCTTTATTTCGCGATCACCACCTTCATTTTCACGCTCGTGCTGACGGTGCTGGCGACCGATCTCAAGATCACCGGCGGATTGCAGGGATTGCTTGGTCCCGCATTTCCCGACTTTCCGGAGGGTCTCGAGGCGCTTGGCGCGCCGGTCGCCTGGTGCGTCATGCTTGCGCTGCTCCTGTGCATGGGCTTCGTCTGGAGCATTCGCCAGTCGCCGCTCTATCCGGTGCTGCTGTCGATTCGCGACGCCGAGCGCTTCGCGGAAGCGGCGGGCGCGCGCACTTCGCTGATCAAGATCGGCGTGTTCGGCGTCTCCGCCGCGATGGCTGGCGGCGCGGGATGGCTGTTCTCGTTCCTCGGCGTCGTTTCGCCCGGGCAATTCGATTGGTCGGTGTCGCTGAACATTCTCGTCATGGTGCTGATCGGCGGCATCAACACGACGCTCGGGGCCGGTGATCGGCGCGGCTTTCGTCTCGATGTTCCCCGCGCTCGTCAACATCAATCCCTGGCTGCAGGAGATGGTCTATGGCGCGCTCTCGATCCTGGCGGTGACCCTGCTGCCGGGCGGCGTGATGAGCCTCCTCAAGCGCGTCGCCGCGCTTGGCGGAGACGCGCGCGTCGGAAGCGGAGCTCGCTGTCTCGGCTATCGATCGCGCAGAGGCGCCGGTGGAGGCGAGCCTCTTTCGCAAGTTCGCCAGCGAAAGCGCGGGCGCGGCGCAAGCAGGCGACTCCGAGCCGGAATACGCGGTCGAATGCCGCGGCGTCCAGTTCAGCTATGGGACCGGCCTCATGGTGCTGCGCAACGTCGACCTCGCGGTCAGGCGCGGCGACATCCATGGCCTTATCGGGCCCGAACGGGTCGGGCAAAAGCACGCTCGCCAATGTGATCGCCGGGCGCCTGCAGCCGCTCGCCGGCTCCACGCTCATCAAGGGGATGCGCGTCGACGGCGCCTCGCCGAGCAAGCGCGCCAAGCTCGGCATGCGCAGGACGTTTCAGGCGGCCGAACTCGTGCGCGAATTGACGCCGGTCCAGAACGTGATGGTCGGCCTGTTCAACCTGAAGCCGCGCATCATTCAGCGCGCGGCGATCTGGCCGCTTCTGCCGTCCGGCCGGCGCGACCTGGCCTGGATGGAAGGCCGATCGCGCGAGGCGCTCGAGATGGTTGGCGCGGGCGCGTGGGTCGGACGGGCGGTCGGCGACGTGCCGCACGGGGTCGAGCAATTGACCCAGCTCGCGTCCGTCTGCGTCGCGGGCCCTGACATCATCATCCTCGACGAGCCGGCGACGGGCCTATCGGCGCGCGAGGTCGACCATCTCGCCGAGATCCTCACCCACCTCAAGGCGCAGGGCGTCACGATGATCATCATCGAGCATCAGACGCGGTTCCTCTTTCCCCTCTGCGACCAGGTGACGGTGCTCAACGCAGGCGAAGTGATCCTCACCGGGACGGCGGATGAAGTGCGCGCGCATCCGGTCGTCCGGCAGGTCTATCTGGGCGAATGAGGCTGAACTGATGACCAGCCGCCAAAGCCTGGCGCTCGACGTCAGCGCGCTCTCCGCAGGTTACGGCCGCTTCGACGTCGTGCACGACATTGCGCTCAAAGTCGGCCGAAGGCGAGGCGGTCGCGCTGCTTGGCCCCAACGGCGCGGGCAAGACGACCGTGCTCAAGTCGATCATGGGCCTGGTCAGTCAACGGCGCGGTTCGATCCGAGTGGCTGGCGAAGACGTTTCAGCGTTTCCGCGCGCATCGCGTGGCGCGCGGCTTTGCCGCGATTGCGCCTGAAGGACGGCGACTTTTTCTCGACCAGACGGTCGAGGACAATCTCCTGCTTGGAGGGCTGCATCTGCGCCGCGATCGCGGCCGGCTCCAGGCGCTTTTGAAATCCGTCTACGACCTCTTTCCCGGTCCTCTACGAATACCGTCGACGGCTTTCGTCCTATCTCAGCGGCGGCGAGCAGCAGATGGTTGCGATCGGGCGCATGTTGATGAGCGATCCGAAGGTGATGCTGCTCGATGAACCCTCCGTGGCGCTGTCTCCGGTCGCTGTCGGCCTCATGGTGGACGCGCTGCTCAAACTGCGCAAGCGCGGCGCGTCGCTCCTGCTCGTCGAACAGCGCATCGACGTCGCGGTGCGTGTTTGCGACCGCCTTTATGTGATGACCCACGGCGCCATCGTCGATGAAATGACGCCCGAAGACGTTCGCAACGAAGGCCTCTCGATCATCAACAAATATCTGGGCTGAGCGGCGGGCTCCGAGCTTGGATCCGCGGGTCTCGGTCAAGCGGACGGCCCCGCGCAGGACCTCCGCACGGGGCCAACGGACCGCGCGGTGGGAGACCCGCGCGGCCCGTTCACGACTTCGTGATCGGATCTTTGTCCCGGGTCAAGGCCCAGAAATGTTGGGGTCAGGACTTATGCGGGCTCCATCCCGTGGCGTCGTTTTGCATCGCCAGCCTTGGCGGACGCCAGATAGGCGACGAACGCGCGCGCGGATTCAGAGTCTCGCGCGATTGTCGCTATTCCCGCTGAAAACACGGTCACGGCCTGAATTTTCGGCGGAAGGGGACCCATGACCTCTATGCCGGGTTGGCCGATAAGCTCACTGAGTTGCTGAAAGCCGAGATCGGCTTCGCCATTCGCGACCAGCGTCGCCACTGGCATACCGGGGGGCGCGATGAGCACACGCTCCGGCGGCACGCCCCATTGCTCACACAGGGCCTTCAGATGGTCGCCGCTCGGGCCGGTCGAGTAGCAAATCCTTCGCGCGTCCAGCACCGCCTGCCTGACCGCCTCCTCATCCGCTACACTCAGCGGGGCTGAGCCCGACCGGACCGCAATCCCGATCTCCGATCGTGCGAAATCCTTTGTGTCGCCTTTCGCCAGATGGCCTTCGGCCTCCAAGGCGCCCATGACTTTCGACGCCAGGACGACGATATCCGTCGCCTCGCCAGCCCGCACCGATTTCGCCGCTTCGACGCCGCCCATGGAGCGGATTTCGACGCGAGTGCCGGTTTGCGACCCGTAGTCCCGAGCCAGATCGCTCAGAATGCGCCGGGTCGCCATCGAGGACAGACCCGTCAGCCGCCGCCCGCTCATGCGCTTTGCCGAAGCCGGACATCAACGCGCAGGACGGCCGCTCGAAACACACAATTCATTTGGAAACCATTTCCCCCGTTCGTCCGTGCCGGCAAAGCTCTGTGGCGACGGATACTAGCCGGGGACGAGCCTGCGGCAAACCACGGCTCGCGAGCCAAATGCAGCTTGAGAATTCGGCGCGCTGGCGCGCCGAGAGATCACTGACTATTGAAGGCGCGCCGCGTTCCCATCGTACCAGCCCGCCGAGCGACTCCCATGCCGGATTCAACCATAAGTTCGGGTTCGATCGCCTTTCTCGGCTTCGGCGAGGCCGCGCAGGCGTTTCTCGCTGGCTGGCGCACCAGTTCGAACTTCAAGGCGCGCATTTGCGCCTATGACATCAAGACCGACTCCCCCGATTCCGAAGTGCGGACGGCGAAGCGCGCCGACTATTCGGCGCTAAAAGTGCTTGGCGCTTCGACCGCGGCCGAGGCGGTGACAGGCGCCGAGGCGGTCTTTTCTGTCGTCACCGCCGATCAGGCGCACGAAGCCGCGATAGCGGCTTTGCCGGGCCTCGCCCACGGCGCCTTCTTTTTCGACTGCGATTCTTGCGCGCCGCAGACCAAGACGCGCACTGCGCGAGAGGTCGAGGCCGTGGGCGGGCTTTATGTCGATGTCGCCGTAATGGCGCCCGTTCATCCGCGCCTGCATCGGACTCCGCTCCTGATCAGCGGGCCGCATGTCCAAGCGGCGGCGCCAGCGCTTGCGTCCCTCGGCATGTCGGCGACAATCCACGATGGCCCGGTCGGGGCCGCGTCGTCAGTCAAGATGATCCGCTCCATCATGATGAAGGGACTTGAAGCGCTGGTTTGCGAATGTGTGCTGGCGGGCCGAAAAGCAGGCGTCATCGAGGCCGTGCTCGATTCGCTCGACGACACCTACCCCGGCTTCGATTGGAAGGCGCGCTCGGCCTATATGCTGGAGCGGGTGATGACCCATGGCGTCCGCCGGGCGGCGGAAATGCGCGAAGTCGCGCTGACCGTCGATCTGCTTGGTCTCAAGGGCGAGATGTCGCGCGCCTCGGTCGATTGGCAGCAGGCGGTCGGCAAACTCGGTTTGCGTACGAATGATGCCGAGGCGGCCGACTATCGCGTCCTCGCCGACCGGATTCTCGCGGCTCTCGATCCCGCCGCCCGCGAAGGATGAACGGCGCAGGCCCAAGGGCCTCGATTGAGCAGCCGAGAAGGGTTGACGGCAGGTTTTGAGCGTTCCGCGGCCGCTTTCGCCGCGGCCCCGCCCCGTAGGTCCGCGTTGCAACGCCCGAAACCCTCAGTTAAGGCTTGATGGATTGGTTAGGCTCCGAGCTTGTTCATGGCGACCGATCTCATCCGCTACGACCTTCTGGTGCAGGACGCGCTGCGCTCCGTGGTGCGCAAAGTCCTTGCCGACACGGCGCGCAACGGGCTCGTCGGCGACCACCATTTCAACATCGCGTTCAAGACTCATGCGCCGGGCGTGGTCGCGCCGCCCGTCGTCAAGCAGCGCTTCCCCGACGAGATGTCGATCATCCTTCAGCACGAGTTCTGGGATCTCGTGGTCACCCAGGACGCGTTCGAGGTCAGCCTGAACTTTTCCCGCAAGCCCGAGCGGCTGGTCGTGCCATTCAACTCGATCACGGGCTTTACCGATCCGTCTGTGCCATTCGGATTTAAGCTCGAGCCGCGCGTTTCGGAGACTGCCAGTCGTACGCCGCCCGTGGCGGAGGAGGAAAAGGGGGCGACTCGACCCCCAGCCCCTGCAAAGACGGCGCCGGTCAAGCCGGCCGCCCAGCCCACTTCCTCCCCGAAGGCGGCTCGGAATCCGGAGAAACCCGCCGAGCCGGCTGGCGAAACGAAGGTCGTGTCGATCGACGCCTTTCGCAAGAAGTAGCCGAGTCCACCCTTTGGCTGAGATCGTCAATCTGCGTCGGGCGCGAAAGTTGAAGGCGCGCGAGCGGAGCCAAGCGGAAGCAGCTCAGAAGCGAGCGGTCTTTGGGCGCTCAAAAGCCGACAAGCGTCTCACCGAGAGCGAGCGCGCGCGCGCCGAGGCCAACCTCGACGCCCGGCGCCTCACAGAGCCCGATGACGACTGACAGCGCGAATGCGCGCGTCATCAAGCGCTCGCTCGTCATCGCCGGACATCGAACGAGCGTCTCCCTTGAGGACGCGTTCTGGCGACGGCTGCGCGCCCTTGCGGACGAGCGTGGGCTGTCCCTCAACTCGCTTGCGGCGATGATCGACGCCTCACGCGACGGCGCCAACCTGTCATCGGCGATTCGGGTGTTCGTGCTCGAGGCCGAAGGCGCCGGGGCGTCCGGCGCCTTAGCTAGGTGACGGCTGCCTCGGGCTCGATCAGTAGAGACCTTGGGGATCGGCTTGGGTCGGACGCACCTTGGGCCTGGGCGGGGGCGTCGGAGCCGAGGGGCCGGGCCCGTTGGCGCCGACCTGATCGCTCTTCGGCGCGGGAGCGGGCGCGAACGCCCTCGCGGGTTGCGCCCCGCCGTCTGTCGCCGCACCGTCGCCGTCCGCCGCGCGCTTGTCCTGTTCGGCTTTTTGAGCCGCGGCGGCTTCCGCCGCCCTCTTCGCCGCCTCGGCGTCGGCCGCTTTCTCCGCGTCCTGAAGGAAGCGCAAGCGTTCGGCTTGTCCTTTCATCCGCGCTTGTTCGACTTCCCAGTCCTGGATTTCCTGCTGTCTTCGATCCATCAGCCGCTCGCCCTTGAGACGCCGGTTGAAGAAGGCGCGTTCACGGATGTCGGCTTCTAGCGCGGAGATGCGCTCTGTCTCGCGCGCGATCGCCTGTGCGGCGAGTGCGGCGGAAAGGGAGCTGATGTCGATCTGCCGCTTCGGTGACTCCAACGCATCGTCGATCGTCACTGCGGCGCTCGGCGGCGGTCCGGACCAGAACTTCAAATTGCTTGACGAGGAGGTGAGCGTAAAGCGCGCCTGTGTCGTCAGCGTGCGCAGATCGAAATCCACGTTCAGCGCTTGGTCTCCTTGCGCCTGAGGGATTTTAATTGGGCCGATCTTCGCAACGCCCGCGCTGAGCGAAAGCGGCGCCGACCCATCGGCGATCGCCAGCGGCGCCCGATTGAGCTCGTTGCCGAAGGCGAACGCGATATTGGTCTCATCCAGTGGCGCGTCAGGGGTCTGCGCCTTTGCGACGACGCGATCGAGAGAAGTGGGATCGCTCCGGGCTAGCGCTGCGCCGGCGAAGGTCACCGTCCCCGAGCCGGCGAGTCCGCTGACCAGCGTGCCGGGGCTTCGTCCGGTCGAAGCGAAATCAACCGCAGCGCCGATGCGGCCTGAAAATCCGGTTCGGTCGAGCACGACTAAATCAAGGTTGAGCGCGCCGGTCAGCGTCACATTGTCCGCATCGCGACGCAGCGTCGCATGGCCGGACGCTCCGCCTCCCGCAATCCGCATCGCGAAGTCGTCAAGATCGAGACGGCCCTTGTCAAAGCGCAGCGTCGTCGCGAACTCGCGCGCCGTGAGGGTTTCCGTCAGATCGAGAGCGCCGACCCTGAGCTTTACGGCCGCGGACGGCGGCCGAAGCGGCACGGGCGCGAATCTCACCTCCGACCAGCGCGCGCCCGTCCGTCCCGGCTGGGGCGGTCCGAGCGCGAGCGCCAGAACGCCGGAAATCGGCATGCGTTCCACCGAGAGCCGGCCCTCGATCTCCGCCGGTGCTGGCGGCGACTTCCCCGGAGGAGCTCCAGAAACCGCCTCCTCGGCGCGAGCAACCTCGGCGCTCGCCTCAGGCGCGGCCTCGAGCGGCTTGGCAGGCTGATAGGTGAGGTCGCCGCTCGCCTTGACCCCGGCAATTGTCGCCGCAAGCCGTGAGAGGCCCCATCGATCGCCGCGCAGGGTCGCGTCGAATCCGATATCCGCCGGACCGAGCGCGCCCCCGTTGGCGGGCGCAAGGCCAAGGGCGGCGGCAAGCGGGGCGAGGTTCGGCGACTTGGCTTTGGCGGAGCCAAACAGCCTCGCGTCCGCGGCCTCCGCCGCGGGCAGGAAGCGCCCGCGCCACGAGAGGTCCGCTCCGGCAAGCTGGGAGGCCGCATCGACGTCGTAGCCCTTCTCCCACCCCCCGTTCGCATTCAGCGCAATGTGGGCGCGGCCGCCGCCTGATGTTGGCGTGTGCACGCCGAGCTGGCGCAACAGGGCGCCCGAGTTTGGGGAATCGAGGGTGACGGCGAAGGCGCGGCCAGCGTCATTCGGCCGAGGATCGAGGGTGACTGAAAACTGTGTCTCACCCGCTGATCCATTGGCTCTGAGGGAATCGATGACGGGAACGCCGTTGGCGTCCGCCGCGCCGCGGGCCCCGAAGGTTAACGCCGCCGGCGAAAGCTCGCCCGCCCGCGCGACCAGCGTTCGGCTCCAATCGCTCGGCGCCACACGCGCGACCAGCATGGCGAAATCATGCAAGCGGTCGGCTCGTAAGTGACCGGTCGCTGTGGTCGAGTCGGGACCGATCGCGCCCTCGACGTCGAAAGAGGCCCCATCCAGGCCAGCCACGCTCAGGCGCTTGAGGGTGACGTTCGGCCCGCTCTTGGCGACGTTCACCGCCAACGAGCCGCTGTCGATCTGCGCTTCGCCGACGCGGGCGATATGCAGCGAACCCGCCCTGAGCGAAAGCGAGAGGTCGAGGTCGCCGACCAGATTCTGCGCCGCGAGGCTAGGCAGCCCGTCGACGTCGAGCGAATCGCTGGCGAGATCCACGTCGAGGCGGCCGGCTTGGCCGCCCTCGGGCGCCTTGAACGCCAGCGCGCCGGTCAGCGTCGAGCGGTCAAGCGTCAGCTTGAGATTGCGGCCCGAAAATCCAGCGGGCGAGGCTTCCACCGCGCCCGACAACGATGCGCTGCGGTAAGGAAGCGCATTGGCGAAAGCGGCGACCTTGTCCATAGCCTGTGGCGCGCCCAGGCTCGCCCACTCGCGCGTGAGGGCGAAGTCGGCGCTGATGAAAGAGACGTCGCCGCGGAACTTGGCCTCTGCGCCAGTATCGAGGCTCCCGTCCGCGCGCAGGCGGCTTTGCCCCGGGAGGCCGAGGTCAAAAGCGAGTTTGAGCGGACCGCCGGGCGCAGCCTTCAGCGTCGCGCTCGCGTCAGGCAGCGTCTGCGACCCGAGAATGATCGGCTGGGCCAAAACCTGCGCGTCGATGACCGCCTCACTGTCGCGGCCTTGAAGCGCGGCGGAAATCATGCGGGTCATAAGGGTAACGAAGCGGGTGGGCGCGACCCCATCCTCGCCCTTGCGCCGCATGAATAAATCGACGTTGACCTGTTTGGCCCTCAGCGCGAGGCTGATTTGAGCGGGCGAGCCGAAAACTGCTTTCGCGTCCCCGTCCGCCCGGATCCCTCGTTCCTCGGGTCCGAGACGAAATTCCCCCTGTCGAAGGATCGCCTGGTTGAAATCGAGGGTCATCGGCCCGGCGACGCGCCATGGAGTCGGCGCGTCCTCGCCCGGGCCCGTCCCTATGAACGTGGCTGCGCCGGCGAACCGAAGGCCGCCGAGCCCCGTGGCCGGGTCGCCTTCGAGCGCGCCGTCCAATTCGGCGGCAGGCCAGCTCGGACCGGCGTCGACGGAGAGGCGAAGCGGCGTTCCCGCCGGCCCAGGCTTTTCCGAGGCGAGCCTGAAGGCGAAGGGAGCATTGTCCGGGCCGGAGAATTGGCCGCTGAGACGCGCAGGTCCGTCCAGCGACGGCGCGGCGGCATCGATCTCGACGCCTGAAATCTCGGTTCCAGCGCCGGCGCCCACGATCTTCACTCGCCCATCGCGCACGCTCAGGCGGTCAAACCCGGTCGAGTGGAGGCCCGCCATCCGCACCGGCGGCAGTCGGAGCGCGCCGTCTGGCCCGCGCGTCAGAATCAAAACGGGCTTTTCGAGACGAATATCGGAGAACCGGATCTGCCCGCTCGCAAGCTTGACCAATGCGAGTTCCAGCCGAGCCGAGGCGAACGAGAGCTTCGCCCCGTCCCGGCCTGGCGCGCTGACCAGACCTTCACCCAAGGCGAGGTAGGGCGTCGGAAGCACCCTGAGTTCGACCGGTCCGGTCAGGGAGACATCGGCGCCTGTGATCGCGCTGAGCCGCGCCTCAATCTCACCACGCTGCGTAGACCAGTCGATGAGATACGGCGCGATGAGCGCAATCGACATCACCGCGACGAGCGCGACCGCGACGATGGTCAGGATAGTGCGCACAGGGAAATGACTTCCACTCCGCTTGGACGAACTGTCGCAAGAACGATTCGGCGACCATCGCGGTTCAAAATGCCGCGAAAGTATGACCGTGACAACAAAAGCAGCCCCTCGGGGTTCATGCGAGCGATTGGGCGAACGAAATCGACACGCCCACGTCAGCCCCAGAGCCGGCGGACAATCGTTGGCTTATGTCCAAAAACAACCTTCGGTGTCGTCGATTCGGCTTTGTGAATGGTTGACGGCGTTGCCCTAAGGCCTGACATTGCGGCAACCAAGCCCGCTTCGGGCGCGCTCATGATATGGGAGGCAACCCATGGACCTTCGACTGACCGAAGACGAGATTGCGTTTCGCGCCGAGGTTCGCGCCTTCGTTCGCGATAACCTGCCTGCGTCTATCCGCGAGAAGACGGTCGCCGGCCGGCGCCTTTCCAAGGACGACTATGAGCGCTGGACGCGGATTCTTGCGGCCAAAGGCTGGGGAGCCCCGCACTGGCCGCAGGAATGGGGGGGAGCCGGATGGAGCCCGATCCAACTGTCGATCTTCCTCGATGAGACGCAACGCGGAAATGCCCCCGAATTGGTCGCGTTCGGCGTCAGCATGGTCGGCCCGGTGATCTACACGTTTGGCTCGAAGGCGCAGAAACAACGATTCCTGCCGCGCATCATCGATCTCAGCGACTGGTGGTGCCAGGGCTTTTCCGAGCCCGGCGCCGGATCGGACCTTGCAAGCTTGCGCACAACCGCCCGATGCGAGGCTGACGAATGGGTGATCTCAGGCCAGAAGACCTGGACCACCATGGCTCAATACGCCGACTGGATCTTCGTCCTCGCGCGCACCAACGCGCAGGCGAAGAAGCAGGAGGGCATCTCGTTCTTCCTGGTCGACATGAAAACGCCCGGGATTACGGTGAAGCCGATCCAGACGATCGATGGCGGCCATGAGGTCAACGAGGTCTTTTTCGATGACGTGCGTGTTCCGGCCGACGCGCTTGTCGGCGAAGAGAACAAGGGGTGGGACTACGCCAAGTTCCTGCTCGCCAACGAGCGCTATGGCATCGCCCGCGTCGGCGTTTCAAAAGCGCGTCTCGATCGCGTGCGCCAGCTCGCCGCGATCCCGGTCTATGGCTCTGGACCGAAGATCGAGGACCCCTTCTTCCGCGCCAAGCTCGCCGAGGTCGAAGTGGAGTTGAAGGCGCTCGAAATGACGCAGATGCGGGTCATCTCGGCCCCACGCACGGGCAAGCCCGATCCCGCGTCTTCGGTGCTCAAGATCAAAGGCTCGGAGATCCAGCAGGCGACCACCGATCTTTTGATGGAGGTCGTCGGACCTTATGCGCTGCCGTATCGCGAATCCGACGACATGAGCAACGAGCCGCCGGTGGGTCCGGATTGGGCCTCGCCGCTCGCGCCGATTTACTTCAACAATCGCAAGGTCTCGATCTACGGCGGATCGAACGAAATCCAACGCAGCATCATCGCCAAGGCGATACTGGGGCTCTGAGACTAATGGACTTCGAGCTCAATCCCGAACAGGAGCAGCTGCGCGACAATGTCGCGCGGCTGATGAAGGACCGCTACGGGTTCGAGGCCCGCAAGACCTTTCAGGCAAGCCCGCACGGTTGGAGCGAGGCCCTGTGGCGCGACTACGCCGAGATGGGCCTATTGGGCGCGCCTTTTGCTGAAGCCGACGGGGGCTTTGGCGGCGGCGCCGTCGAGACGATGATCGTGATGGAGCAATTCGGCAAAGCGCTGGCCCTCGAGCCCTACCTTCAAACCGTCGTCCTGTGCGGCGCCTTGTTGAAGCACGGAGCAAGCGACAAGCAGCGCGCCGAACTGATCGGCGCGATCGCGGGGGGCGAGCTTAAGCTGAGCTTCGCGCATATGGAGAAACAGTCCGGCTTCGATCTCAACGATGTGGGTCTCAGCGCGGTCGAGGATGGCGGCGGCGGATTCGTGCTGAACGGGGAAAAAACGCTCGTCGGCCAGGGCGACAGCGCCGATCGATTGATTGTCTCGGGCCGTGTGAAGGGCGAGCGCCGCGATCGCGACGGCATCGGCCTCTTCCTTGTCGACGCGAACGCTTCGGGCGTGAGCCGGCGCGGCTATCCGACCCAGGACGGACAGCGCGCGGCGGAGATTGGCTTCACGCAAGTCCGCGTCGCGGCGCATCACGTTCTGGGTAGCCCCGCCGGCGCGCTGCCGGTGATCGAGCGCGCGGTCGACGAGGCAATCGCGGCGCTCGCCGCGGAAGCCGTCGGCGCGATGTCGGAAGCGTTGACCATGACGGTCGATTATCTCAAGACCCGTAAGCAGTTCGGCGTTACGATCGGTTCGTTCCAGGCGTTGCAGCATCGGGCCGCCGATATGACCGTCGCGCTCGAGCAGGCGCGCAGCATGATGGTTCTGGCGGCGATGACGGCGGACGAGAACGACGCGGAGGAGCGCGCCAAGACCATGTCGGCGGTGAAAGCCCAAATCGGCCGGTCGGCCAAGTTCATCGGCCAGCAGGCGGTGCAAATGCACGGCGGCATCGCGATGACTTACGAGTACAAAGCCGGCCATCTGTTCAAGCGCCTGACGATGATCGATACGGCCTACGGCGACGCGGACGTCCACGTGCGCCGTCTGGCCGACCGCAGCAGCCTGTTCGCCTGACCCTTGTCGAGCACGGCGCGCACAATCCTTCTCACTGGGTTCGAGCCGTTCGGCGGCGAGACGGTGAACGCGTCGTGGGAAGCGGCGCAAAAGCTCGAGGGCTGGCGCCACGGCGACACGGTGGTGGTCACGCGCTTGCTGCCCTGCGCCTACGACGCCTCGGTGAGGAAACTCGTCGAAGCGATAGAGGCCCTTCGCCCGGATGCGCTTCTGATGACTGGCCAGGCTGCGCGACGCGCCGTCGTCTGCGTGGAGCGGTTCGCGCATAATCTTGATGACGCCACCGCGCCGGATAATGACGGCGCCTTGCGCAGGGCGCTCAGGATCTCTCGCGCCGCGCCCGAGTGGCTCGAGGCGAGGGCGCCGATCCGGACAATGGTGAGCGCCATAAAAGAGGCAGGAATTCCGGCGCGGATGTCGAGGGACGCCGGTGGATTTGTCTGCAACCATCTCTACTTCGGGGCCTTGCAGCACCTTGGCGAAAAGCGGTCCGCGATCCCTGCCGTCTTTGTCCACCTGCCCGTGACTCCCGAGCAGGCGCTGCCGGGGGCGAGCGCAAAAGGGCTCACGACGGTCCGGGCCGCTGACGCGCTTCGGGCGGCCGCGGCGGCGATCCTCGACCGATCGAAAGACGGCGACGAGACGTGACCAGCGCGCCGCTCTTTCTCGGGGTCGACGGCGGCGCGACCCGCTGCCGCGCGCGGCTGCGCGACGCCGACGGAACAGCGCTGGCCGAGGCGGTTGGCGCGGCGGCGAACATTCATGTCGATTTTGCCGCCGCAGTCGCTTCTATGCGCGCGGTTGTCGACGAGGCACTGGGAAAGGCCGGGCTCAGCGACGGCGATCGGGAGCCGATCGCGATGGGACTCGGGCTTGCCGGGTTCAAGCAGGGAAGCGACCAGACGCGAGTCGCGGCGGCTTTTCCCGGCTTTCGACTTGTGTGCGCGGCGAACGACGCGACCACCGCCTGCATCGGCGCGCACGCCGGCACGGACGGCGGGCTGGTGATCGCCGGCACCGGCTCGGCTGCGATCGCGCGCGTTCAAGGCCAGGAAACCATCATTGGCGGGCGCGGATTCGCGCTCGGCGACGACGGATCTGGCTCCCATATCGGGCTTGATGCGCTGCGGTCTGCGATGCGCGCATTTGACGGTCTTGCGTCCGCAAGCGCGCTCACTGACGATGTCCTGGCCGAGTTCGGTGGCGATCCGGTGGCGATGATGAATTGGGCGCTCCACGCCAAGCCGGGAGATTTCGGCGCGTTCGCGCCGCGCGTATTCGAGCATGCGGGAGCCAATGATCCGGTTGCAGTGGGGATCGTCAAGGCCGCGGCGCGCGCCATCGGCGCCTTGATCCGCGGCGTGGTCACGCTTGGCGCGGAGCGGGTCGCGCTTGTTGGAGGCGTGGGCGAAGCCATGCGTCCCTATTTCGAGCCCGAAGTCGCCGCGCGGCTCTCGCCCCCGCTTTACGATCCGACCGATGGCGCGATCCTGCTCGTTGGTGGCGCCGTCTTGCCGCAAAGGGAAGCGGCGCAATGAAGGTTCTTTATGGAGCGCGCATCTTCGACGGCGAACGGCTGCACGACGATTGCGCGCTCGTTATCGAGGGCGCTTCGATCCAGGCGCTCACTGGCTTCATCGACCGCCCTCGCAGCGGCGATGAGGTCGATCTGGGCGGCGGGATCCTAAGCCCCGGCTTCGTCGATTGGCAGATCAACGGCGGCGGCGGCGTGCTGTTCAACGCCGAGCCGACCGTCGAGGGAATCGCCGCGATCGCCGCCGCGCATCGGCGCTCCGGCGTGACCGCCTTTCTGCCGACGGTCGTGACCGACGCGCCGCGCGTGCTTGACGCGGCGCTAACGGCGGCTCGCGAGGCGCGCGAACGCGTGCCCGGCGCGCTCGGAATCCATGTCGAAGGGCCGTTCATCGATCCCAAGCGCAAGGGCGTGCATCCGCCCGAATTCATCCGTCCGATGAAGGACGAAGACGTGAACGCACTGATCGCCGCGCGCGCCGGCGTTATGGTCGTCACGCTCGCGCCCGCTTCTGCCTCCCTGGAGTTGATCGCGCGCCTGGCGACAGCCGGGATCATCGTCAGTCTCGGCCATTCGGACGCGAGCGCCGAGGAAGCTGAAAGCGTGTTCGACGCGGGCGCAAGCGCAGTCACGCATCTGTACAACGCCATGAGTCAGCTCTCCTCGCGCGCGCCAGGCGTCGTGGGCGCGACGCTCGCCGATCCGCGCATCATCTGCGGCCTCATCGCCGACGGCGAACACGCTCATGCCCTCGCGTATCGCGCTGCTTTAGCCGCCAAAGGACCGCGCGGCATTGCGCTCGTGTCCGACGCCATGCCGCCCGCGGCTGGCGGTCCGGACGTGTTCGAGTTGCAGAGACGGCGAATGACGCGGGTCGGCAATAGGCTGACCGCCGAAGACGGAACGCTCGCTGGCGCGGCAATCACCATGCGCGACGCCGTCGACTACGTCGTCAACGTGCTCAACGTCCCGCTCGCCGACGCGCTGATGATGGCTACGCTGACCCCGGCGCGCCTGCTGCGCGTGGACGACCGGATCGGACGGCTGAAAGTCGGCTATAGCGCCGATCTCGTGCATCTGACCGACGACCTTCAGATTGACGAAGTGTGGACTGGCGGTCGCGGGCTGAACAAGGTTGATGCTGCGGCGTGACGGCGTGACCCTAAGAGCGCAGCCGTCCTCATGGCCTATGCCAGATACTGACCGCCGTTTGCCGACAGGGTCGAACCGGTGATGAAGCCGGCGTCGTCGGATGCGAGGAAAAGGACGCAGCGTGCGATCTCCTCCGGCTGGCCGAGGCGGCGAACCGGAATCTGCGGCAGAATCGACTTTTCGAGCACGTCCTTCGGAACCGCCAGGACCATTTCGGTCGCGATATAGCCCGGGCAGATGGCGTTGACGGTCACGCCCTTGTTGGCGTTCTCCTGCGCCAGCGCCTTGGTGAATCCGATGTCGCCAGCCTTCGCCGCGGAATAGTTGGCCTGGCCCATCTGCCCCTTCTGCCCATTGATCGAAGAGATGTTGATGATGCGGCCGAAGCCGCGCTCGCGCATGCCTTCGATCAACGGGCGGCACATATTGAACAGGGAATTGAGGTTGGTGTTGATGACGTCGTACCATTGGTCCGGCGTCATTTTGTGGAACATCCCGTCTTTGGTGATCCCGGCGTTGTTGACGAGAATATCGACCGGCCCGAGGTCCTTTGCGACCTCGGCCAGTCCAGCCACGCAGTCATCGTATTTCGAGACGTTCCATTTGTAGACGTCGACGCCCGTCTCTGCCTTGAATTTGGCGGCGGCCTCGTCGTTGGAATGGTAGGTCGCGGCGACTTCGCATCCGGTCGCCTTCAACGCTTTGGAAACGGCGGCGCCGATGCCCCGCGTGCCGCCAGTGACCACTGCGACTCTCGCCATGTTTTCCTCCCGAGATTTTTTGAGGCGCGCCGTTCGATCGGCGCGCCGGATTTAAAACGAACGGAGAGAGCTATCGTTCAACCGCCATCGCTATTCCCATGCCCCCGCCGATGCAAAGGGTGGCGAGGCCCTTTTTGGCGTTGCGGCGCGCCATTTCGTGCAACAGCGTCGTTAGGACGCGCGCGCCCGATGCGCCGATCGGATGGCCGAGCGCGATGGCGCCGCCATTGACGTTGACGATCGCCGGATCCCAACCGAGGTCCTTGTTCACCGCGAGCGCCTGGGCGGCGAAGGCTTCGTTCGCTTCCACGAGCTCGAGGTCCTTGACCGACCAGCCCGCCTTTTCCAGCGCTCGGCGGGTCGCCGGAATCGGCCCCGTGCCCATGATCGCGGGATCGACGCCCGCGGTCGCCCAGGAAACGATGCGCGCCATGGGCGTCAGCCCCCGGCGCTTGGCCTCGTCCGCGCTCATGATGACCAACGCGGCCGCACCGTCGTTGAGGCCGGAGGCGTTGCCGGCGGTCACCGATCCGTCCTTGGAAAAGGCGGGCTTCAGTTTCGCCATCCCCTCGTAAGTCGAGCCCGCGCGGGGATATTCGTCGGCGTCGACGATTGTGTCGCCCTTACGGGTCGAGATCGTCACGGGGACGATTTCGTCCTTGAACCTTCCAGCCTTTTGCGCCGCTTCGGCCTTGTTCTGCGAGCCGACGGCGAATCGATCCTGCTCCTCGCGGGTGATCTGCCACTTTTTCGCGATGTTCTCCGCCGTGTTGCCCATATGGTAGCCGTGAAAGGCGTCGATGAGGCCATCCTGAAGCATCGTGTCGACGAGTTTCATCTCTCCCATCTTCACGCCGCTGCGCAGATAGGCGGCATGGGGGGCGAGTGACATCGATTCCTGGCCGCCCGCGACGATGATGTTGGCGTCGCCATTCGTGATCTGCTGCAGTCCAAGCGCAACCGCACGCAACCCGCTGCCGCAGAGCTGATTGACCCCGAAGGCGGTCTTTTCTTGCGGAACGCCTGCCTTCATCGCCGCCTGGCGGGCTGGATTCTGGCCCTGAGCCGCCGAAAGGATCTGCCCAAGAATCACTTCATCGACCTCGGCCCCCTCGACCTTCGCCGCTTCGAGAGCGCTCTTGATGGCGACTGCGCCCAGGTCATGCGCGGCGGTCGAGCCGAAGGCGCCGTTGAATGAACCCACCGGGGTCCGCTTGGCGCTGGCGATGACAATCTCAGAGGCGGGCATGACAGTCTCCCTTTGGAGCAAAATTGGGCCGGGCGAAGTGATGGGTCTTTCTACACGATCCATCCCGGCCGGCGCTAGGATTCTATATAGGCGATGCGGCGCGGGAGGGTTAGCCCGAGCCGCCCAAGCACGATCGCGCCGCAGCCGCCCGCGACTCTGTTAGACTCCGGGGTCGGGGGTCCGCATGCAACACGCCACAGATGGGGTGAAACAGCCCTCTTTCTTGAGCCCTCTCTTCTCTGACCGGCGAATCACGCCGATGCTGGTGCTCGGTTTCGCGTCGGGCATCCCCTTTCAACTCGTCTACATCACCCAGTCGGCCTGGCTCTACGAAGCGAAGGTGCCGATCGCGACGATCGGCCTGATGAGCGAGCTCACCCTCGCTTACAAGTTCAAATTCCTGTGGGCGCCGTTTCTCGACCGCTACGATGCGCCCGTCATCAGCCGCCTCTTGGGCCGACGGCGGGGATGGATTGTCGTGTCTCAACTTGGCGTGATGGCGGCGCTGGCCGGGGTGGCCCTCGGCGATCCGGGGCATTGGCTTGCCTGGACGGTGGCGTTTTCGCTCGCGCTCGGCTTCGCCGGAGCCACTCAGGACGTCGTCATCGATGGCTGGCGCATCAGCGTCGCGCCGGCCGATCGCCAGGCGCTGATGGCCTCATGGTCGGAGGTCGGCTATCGGGTCGGCGTTCTCGCCGCTGGAGCCGGGGCGCTGTTGCTGGCGGACAGGGTCGGGTGGCGCGCCGCTTACTTTTGCATGGCGCTCATGATGACGCCCGGCATGCTGGCTGCTTTCTTCGCCCCCGAGCCCGAGTCGGACAAGAGCGCGACGCAGGCGCCGCTGAGCTTCGTTTCAACGATCATCGACCCCATCCGGGAATTGATCACGCGACTTGGACCCATGGCTCTGCCGATCCTAGTGCTGGTCGCCGGCTTTCGCATGCCCGGCTACATTTCGAGCGCGATGGCCGTACCGTTGTTCAAGAGCCTGCACTATTCGGACACGGATATCGCCACCGTGACAAAACTGTTCGGCTTCTGGGTTGGGCTGGGCGGCACCTTTCTCGCAGGCTTCATCATCCCGCGCCTCGGCATGATGGCGAGCCTGCTCGTTGGCACACTCTCAGGCTCGGCCTCGCATCTGGCTCTGGCTTATCTTGCCGCTCATGGCGATCACGACGGAAACGAGTTCTGGACCTTCGCCTTCGCCGTCAGCCTCGACAGTTTCGCCTATGCGTTCGCTTCGATCGTGCTCATCACTTACATGTCTTCGCTGGCGTCAACCCAACTCGCGGCCAGCCAATACGCTCTCCTGACTTCGATCTGCGCGTTGCCGGGCAGCCTGCTTGCCGGCGTTTCGGGGTTTGCCGTCGAGCGACTGGGCTTCGAGCAATTCTTCGTCGAGACCTCGCTGATCGGCGCCCCGGTCGCCATTCTGTGCTGGTGGGTCTGGCGCCAGCAACCGACGATGAAGCCGCAGGGAGCCGTCGCGCCACAGGCGGACGGCTCCTAGTCGCGGGCGCGGATTGAAGTCATTGCGGGAACGCCGTGGTCGCCAATCCTGGCGCCTATGCTTTTCCGATAAAGGCGCCTTTGCTCAGGTCCGACCGCTTGAGAGTTCGAAGGCGCGGTCGACAATTGCCCTGAAGGCATCGGACTTCGCCATTTCGAGGTGGTCGACCTGCACCTCGGAAAGATAGGCGCAAAGGTCTTCCTTGCTGTCCCCCGCGACGATCCGGTCGTAGAGCGTTTCGGCATAGGTGAAGAGTTCGCCCTCATTGCAATCGGGCGGCATATCCCATGTGTTGAGCATGAGCTGAACAATCTCGCCGATACGCGCCGTCTTGTCGGTCATCGCGACTCCTCCGCCTCACCAAAGTAACATATGACATATGTTGTTGATCCATTTCAGTTTAATGGACAGAAAAGGCGCCCACGCCGCTGAAAACGCGGTATCGCGCCCCGGACTGGTCATGAGCCGCCTCCGAGGATTATCGGTCAGGCGCGCCGGCCCCCGTCAGAACGCCCCAATGCGCATGAGATCGTGAAAGTTCACGATTCCAACCACTTGACCACGCTCGACGACCAGAAGCGCCTGGATCTTGTGGCTGATCAACTCGAGCGCCTCCGCGACCAAAGCATCCGGCGTGATGGTGCGGGGACGTCGGGTCATGATGGCGCTGACCGGCGTATCGAGGGAGAAATCCGGCTTCAGGTGACGGCGCAGATCGCCGTCGGTGATGATGCCGGCGAGCCGCCCTCCATCTTCGAATATGGCGACGCAGCCGAAACCCTTCGACGTCATCTCGACGATCGCCTCGGCCATCCGGGCGGTGGCGTCGATGCGCGGCACGCGGTCGCCCGTATGCATGACTTCCCGCACATGAGCGAGCTTGGCGCCGAGCTTGCCGCCTGGATGAAGGGCGCGGAAGTCGAGGGCGGTGAATCCGCGCCCCTCGAGCAGCGCAATCGCCAGCGCGTCGCCCAGCACCAACTGCATCGTCGTTGAGGTCGTCGGGGCGAGGCCGTTGGGGCAGGCCTCCGGCGCGCCGGGCATCGTGAGACAAACGTCGGCCTCGCGGCCGAGCGCGCTGTTGGCCTCAGCAGTCATGGCGATCAAGGGAATGGCGTAGCGCTTGGCGAAAGTCACGATCGCCGCCAGTTCCACGGTCTCACCCGACCAGGAGATGGCCAGGACGACATCGCCGATCTGGACCATGCCCAGGTCGCCGTGACTGGCCTCAGCCGGGTGAACGAAGAACGCCGGCTCGCCGGTCGAGGCGAGGGTCGCTGCGATCTTGCGGGCGATATGTCCGGATTTGCCGATACCGGTCACAATAACCCGGCCGGGCGCGGCTGAGATCGTCTTGACCGCCTCCGAGAACGCAGCTCCAAGGCCGCCCTCGCGCGGGCTCCGGATCGCCTCCTCAAGGGCTTCCAGCCCCTTGCGCTCATTGGCGAGGGTGCGGAGCGCCGACAGGACAGCGCTGGTCTGCTCCTGAATCATTTGCAGCTGTCTATCATTCGCGGGCGTGATTGGAAAATGGATCAGCCGATATGGACCGCGATCAACCGCCCTTCGGGGTGAACCCCAACCGGTGCAATTCCTCCTTGAGCCCTGGCGCAATGTCGCCGCGGTCGAGCGCGAAGGCCAGGTTGGCGCTGAGAAATCCGAGCTTTGAGCCACAATCGTACGTTCGCCCGTCGAATCTCGCGCCGTGGAACGACTGCTTGCGGGCAAGCTCGATCATGCCGTCCGTGAGCTGGATTTCGCCGCCGGCGCCCTTTTCCATCCGCTCGAGAATCCTGAAGATCTCCGGCTGAAGAATGTAGCGCCCCGAAATGATGAGGTTGGACGGCGCTGTTCCCTGCTTCGGCTTTTCGACCATCTCGGTGATCTCGAAGGTCGCGCCATGGTCCGAGCCGACGCCGACGATGCCATATTGATGAGTTTCGGCGGGTTGAACCTCTTCGACCGCAATGATATTGCCGCCGTGCTTCTCGTAAGCCGCCACGCACTGGGCAAGGCAGCGTCCACCATGCGATCCGGCCCGGGTGACCATATCCGGGAGCAGGACCGCGAAAGGCTCGTCGCCGACGATTTCGCGCGCGCACCAGACGGCGTGGCCGAGGCCGAGGGGAGCCTGCTGGCGGGTGAAGCTGGTCGCGCCGGCGGTGGGAAGATCAGCCATGAGCGCGTCGTATTCGGCTTTTTTCCCACGTCGCTTGAGCGTGTCTTCGAGTTCGTAGGCATAGTCGAAATGATCCTCGATGACGCCTTTGTTGCGCCCGGTCACGAAGATGAAGTGCTCGATTCCCGCCTCGCGCGCTTCATCGACCACATGCTGGAGAATCGGTCGGTCGACGACGGTCAGCATCTCCTTCGGGATCGCTTTGGTCGCAGGCAGAAAGCGCGTGCCAAGTCCGGCGACGGGCAGCACGGCTTTACGGATGGGTTTGTCCATGGAGGCCTGGTTCCTCGGTCTATGGGAGGGTGAAAGGAGGTGAGCCTAGTGAAATCCCGATAACCGACTATCAGTTCCGCCCGAGGCGTTCTATGCGGCTCTTTTCCGCTGAATTCATATCGGGTCAATCCAAAACGGAGTTTTCGAATGAGCGTTCTTGTGACCGGCGGGGCCGGCTATATCGGCGGCCACATGGCTCTCGGCCTTCTCGACGCCGGCGAGACGGTGATCGTTCTCGACAATCTCTCGACCGGCTTCGCGTGGGGCGTCCCCGAAGGGGCCACGCTCATCGTCGGCGACACGGGCGACACGGAATTGGTCGGGCGGTTGATCAAGGAGCATGCGATCGACTCGATCGCCCATTTCGCCGCCAAGATCGTCGTGCCGGACTCGGTCCGCGATCCGCTCGGCTACTATCTCAACAACGTTTCGAACGCGCGCGCCCTGATCGAGGCGGCGGTCAATGGCGGGGTGAAGTCGTTCATCTTTTCCTCGACCGCGGCGGTCTACGGCGAAACGGGAGCCGAGCCGGTGTCGGAAACCGCGGCGCTCGCGCCGATTTCTCCTTATGGCCGGTCCAAGCTGATGGTCGAATGGATGCTCGAGGATGCGTCCAAGGCCTATGATTTTCGCTATGTCGCGCTGCGCTATTTCAACGTCGCCGGCGCCGATCCCAAAGGCCGTCTCGGCCAGTCGACGCCCAACGCCACCCATCTCATCAAGCGCGCCGTGCAGACGGCGCTTGGGATTCATCCGAAGATCGAGGTCTTCGGCGAGGACTATCCCACTCGCGACGGCACTTGTGTGCGCGACTACATCCAGGTCACCGACCTCATCGATGCGCATCTGGGCGCACTCGCTTATTTACGCGCGGGCGGGCAGAGCGTCGTGTGCAACTGCGGTTATGGGCATGGCGAGACGGTCAAGGAGGTCGTCGAGGTCGTCAAACGCGTATCCGGCGTCGACTTTCCAGTCGTCGTCTCCGGGCGGCGGGCGGGAGATCCGGCCGCCATCGTGGCCAAGGCCGACCGGGCGAGGAGCGTGCTTGGCTGGAAGCCGACCCGCGACAATCTTGACGACACTGTGCGCCAGGCGCTCGACTGGGAGCGACGGCTGCACAATCGAAGGACGGAGGGGTAGTCGAAGCGGCCAACTTCGGCGGCGCAGGGGCTCGCGCCAGCGCCGCGCCCCCGAGCGGGGCCGATCCGACCTGGGTCGTCGCGTCGTCTTTTTGGGCTTTACAACCGCCGCTCCAGCGGCTTGATAGACCCCGGCGTTCATCGGGGGGAAGCGTATGCGTTCGGCCGACCGGCGAGAATGAGCATGGATGATGTTCTCGTCACCGAAGGCCTCAGCAAAAGCTTCGGTGATTTCCGCGCGGTTAGCGACGTTTCGCTCCGTGTCAAGCGTGGGACGATCCACGCGCTCATCGGTCCGAACGGCGCCGGCAAGACCACCTGTTTCAACATGCTGTCGAAATTCATCGCGCCGACCGGCGGTCGGATCACGTTCAACGGGCGGGACATCACTAATCTCAAGCCCGCCGACGTCGCACGCCTCGGGCTCGTCCGGTCCTTCCAGATTTCGGCGGTGTTCCCCCATCTGACCGCGTTCGAGAACATTCGCATCGCCCTCCAGCGAAAGCGCGGCGATTCCTTCGACTTCTGGCGCTCCAAGGCGGCGCTCAGGCCGCTCAATGAACGGGCGTTGGCGTTGCTGGACGACGTTGGGCTGGGAGCCTTCGCCAACTCGAAGGCCGGCGAAATCTCCTATGGCCGCAAGCGAGCCCTCGAGCTCGCGACGACGCTCGCCATCGAGCCCGAGATGATGCTGCTCGATGAGCCGATGGCGGGCATGGGTCACGAGGACATCGATCGCACGGCCGATCTCATCCGCCGCGTGTCGGCGAACCGCACCATCCTGATGGTCGAGCACAATCTGCGTGTGGTCGCCAATCTCTCGCATCGCATAACGGTGCTGACACGCGGGCGCGTGCTGGCCGAGGGCGACTATCGCGAAGTGTCGGAGAACGAGGAGGTGAAGCAGGCCTATCTCGGAGCGGGAGATGGCTGAAACGGCTGCCGCCCGAACGCCGGCCGCGAGCAAAGCGACGGTGCTGACCGTCAAGGGCCTGCAGGCCTGGTATAACGAATCGCATATTCTGCACGGTGTCGACCTCGACGTTCAGGAAGGCGAGGTCGTGACCCTGCTCGGGCGAAACGGAGCCGGCAAGACGACTACGCTCAAGGCGATCATGGGCATCGTCCGCAAGCGCGTGGGTTCGGTCGTGTTCGACGGCAAGGAACTCATCGGCCTTTCGATCGACCGCATCGCCCGGCATGGCGTCGCATTTTGCCCGGAGGAGCGGGCCATATTCGCCTCGCTCTCGGTCAAGGAGAATTTGTTTCTGCCGCCCCCGATCTCCAAGGCAGGCGCGATGAGCGTGGAGCGCATCTTTGCGCTCTTTCCCAACTTACGCGAGCGGCTATCGAGCGGCGGGGGCAAGCTATCCGGCGGCGAGCAGCAGATGCTCGCCATTGCGCGCATTTTGCGGACCGGGGCGAGATTTCTGATGCTGGACGAGCCGACCGAGGGCCTCGCGCCGGTCATCATCCAGCAGATTGGCCGCACCATCGCGGAGCTCAAGCGGGAGGGATTTACGATTCTGCTGGTTGAGCAGAATTTTCGTTTCGCCTCGACCCTGGCCGATCGGTTTTTCGTCATGGAGCATGGCCGCATCATCGACGCCTTCGCCAACTCGGAATTGGAGGGCAGGATGGATCGGCTGCACGAGGCGCTGGGGGTGTGATGACGTCAGTCAAGCAATGGGTCTGGCCGTGAACATTTTCGGCCACGCGATCAGCATGCCGCAACTCTTCGGCCAGTTGCTGATCGGCCTTATCAACGGCTCGTTCTACGCGCTGTTGAGCCTGGGCCTGGCGGTCATTTTCGGCATGCTCAGCATCGTCAATTTCGCCCACGGCGCGTTCTATATGATGGGGGCCTTCGCCGCTTATTTCCTGCTTCAATATACGGGCCTCAATTATTGGTTCGCCCTCATCCTCGCGCCGCTGATCGTCGGCGCGATCGGGGCGGTCGTCGAGCGCCTGTTCCTCAAGCGGCTGGCCGGCTTTGATCCCCTTTACAGCCTCCTCCTCACCTTTGGCCTCGCGCTCATCATCCAGGGGCTGTTTCAGAATTTTTACGGCGCGTCGGGCATGCCCTATGCGATCCCGAAGCAGCTCACCGGCGCCTACAATCTTGGCTTCATGTTCCTACCAGTCTATCGCGGCTGGGTGATCGTCGCGTCGGCCGTGGTGTGCTTTGCGACCTGGCTCATCATCGAAAAGACCAAGCTCGGCGCCTATTTGCGCGCGGCGACCGAAAACCCGACCATGGTGCGCGCCTTCGGCATCAACGTGCCGCGTATGGTCACGCTCACCTATGGCTTCGGCGTAGCGCTCGCGGCGTTCGCCGGCGTGCTTGCCGCGCCAATCAACCAGGTTCGTCCGGGCATGGGCGCGGACATCATCGCCGTTGTTTTCGCCGTCGTTGTGATCGGCGGCATGGGATCGATCCTGGGTTCGATCGTGACCGGCTTTGTGCTCGGCGTCGTGGAGGGGTTGACGAAAGTGTTCTACCCGGAGGCGTCAAACACCGTGGTGTTCGTCATTATGGCGATCGTCCTTCTGATCCGGCCGACCGGCCTGTTTGGGCGGGCGGCCTGACATGGCGCTCGAAGCTGCCGTCGCCACCGCGGATATGACGAGCAAGGATCGTCGCGTCAGCGCCATCGCCTTCGTGATCATGTTTGCTCTGATCGTGATCGCGCCCTTTTTCGCCTATCCGTTCTTCGTCATGCAGGCGATGTGCTTTGCGCTGTTCGCGTGCGCGTTCAATCTCCTCATTGGCTACGCGAACCTTTTGTCGCTTGGGCACGCGATGTTTTTCGGGCTCGCGAGCTACGTCTGCGCCCATGCCGCGAAAGTGTGGGGTCTGGAGCCCGTTTCGGCGATCGCGGTCGGCGTCGCCGCCTCTGCCGCGCTCGGATTTATCACCGGAGCGCTCGCGATTCGTAGCGCCGGCATTTACTTCGCGATGGTGACGGTCGCGTTTTCCCAGATGGTGTTCTTCGTCTGCGTCGAGGCGCCCTTCACGCATGGCGAGGACGGCATCCAGGCGGTGCCGCAGGGGAAGGCGCTCGGCTTCATCGATCTGTCCAATCCGTGGATTCTCTACTGTTTTGTGGCGGTGGTCTTTCTATTTGGATTTCTAGTCGTGCAGCGCGCGGTCAATTCGCCGTTTGGCGAGATTCTCAAGGCGATCCGCGAAAACGAGCCGCGCGCCGTTTCTCTCGGCTATCGCGCGCTGCAATACAAGCTTGCGGCTTTCGTCCTGTCGGCGGTGATCGCCGGTCTTGCCGGCGCGACCAAGGCGCTGGTCGTCCAGAACGCGTCCCTGACCGACGTCTCGTTCTCAACCTCGGGAGAAGTCGTGCTGATGACGCTGGTTGGCGGCATGGGCACATTTTATGGGCCCGTGGTCGGTGCGCTCATTGTCATAGCGATGCAGAACTATCTCGCCCAGTTCGGCGAGTGGGTGACCGTGATCCAGGGGATCGTGTTCGTGGCCTGCGTGCTGGCGTTCAGGCGCGGCATTGTCGGCGAATTGGCGGCGCGGGCGAAGGTGTCGCTCTGAGCGGCGCCGAAAGTGGCCCCCGGGAAAAGCCGGCGATTGGCGCTTTCCCGGTCGTGGACTATCGTTACTGATTGATCCAAACCGGCCAGGAGTTGACCCGCATGTATATCGTCGGCGAGGAGGAGATCGAAGCGATCGCCCGGGTGATCCGGTCGGGCAAGCTGTTCCGGTACGGCGAAGAGGGCCAGTGCGCGACCTTCGAGAAGCGATACGCTGCCTACCTCGGCGTCGAGCACTTCGCTCTCTCGGCCAGCGGGACTTTCGCGCTGACGGCAGGCTTGACCGCGATGGGCATCGGTCCGGGCGACGAAGTCATCATTCCCGCCCACACTTATATGGCGACCGCCACGG
Source organism: uncultured Alphaproteobacteria bacterium (assembly GCA_963717215.1). GTDB lineage: Bacteria > Pseudomonadota > Alphaproteobacteria > Rhizobiales > Beijerinckiaceae > Roseiarcus. Next base: position 46,193 of record CAVQVS010000009.1, on the reverse strand, counting down.
CCGTCCTTGCGGTTGGAGCCATTCCCGTCATCGTCGATGTCGACGAGACCATCACGCTTTCTCCGAAGGCCGTTCGCGCCGCCATCGGACCATACACGAAGGCGATCATCCCCGTGCATATGTGGGGCGCGACCTGCGACATGGACGCGATCATGTCGATCGCTCGCGAGCACAATCTCCAGGTTCTCGAAGATTGCTGCCAGGGCGTGGGTGGGTCCTACAAGGGGCGTAAGCTTGGCTCGATCGGCCATGCCGGCGCTTTCAGCTTCAACTATTACAAGAACATCAGCAGCGGCGAAGGCGGCGGCCTCGCCACCAGCGACCCGAAGCTCGCCGAAAGGGCGCGCTGCGCGATCGATCCTTGCGGATTTTACTGGCAGGGCAAGAACGACAGCGTGCGGCCGTTCGCCGGCAACGGCGCCCGGGCTTCGGAGCTCATGGGCGCGATGCTAAACGCCCAGCTCGACCGGCTCGACGGCATGATCGACAAGATGCGGAAAGAAAAGCGACGCATCCTCGACGGGACCCGCCACCTCAGCAATCTCGGTCTGAAGGCTACGCCCTTGAACAGCCCCGAGCACGAATGCTCGACGCAGGTGATGTATCTTCTGCCGAACGAAGAGGCGGCGATCCGGTTCACCGAACTGCAGCCGAGTGTCGTCGCGGGCAAGACCGGCAGACACACCTACACCCAATGGGACTCGGTGCTGTCGCATGAAGGCGCCGCCCATCCGGCGCTCAACCCCTACAATCTTCCGCAGAACCAGGGCTTGCGCAAAGACTACTCGCCGGACATGTGCGCAAGCTCGCTCGGCATCCTGAACCGCACGGTCATGGTGGCGACGAGCCCTCTTCATACCGACGTCGAGATCGACGACCTGATCCACAATATCGATGTGGCGGCGAGGGTCGCGCTCGAGAAGATGTCAGTGGAGACCGTCCGGCTGCGCGAAGTCGCCCCGGTCGACAAGCGGAAGTTCGACAGCATCGAACATTAGAGTACAGCTTGCAGTCGAGCCCGCTGCAGCCCTGGGTCTTCGCCGGGCCGGCTGGCCCCTAGAGACGCCTCGTAAGGGGCGATCCATGGTTGCTTTGCCCAAAATCCCCTAAAAGCACAATTCATTGTTATTGATTCAGACTTTTGCCGATAGCCGGCCTGCGCCGCTGTTCACCCGACCGTGATCGCCCTTGACCCCGCGCGACTTTCAAGGAAAGTGGGTCAAACGGCGGGCCCAATGAATGAAAAATCTCAGGTCCAGTTCGCGCCGGCCGGAACTGCTCCTCGACCTCATTGCTCTCGACCGCCGATCTCCCGAGCCGCTTCATCGCCAGCTCTACCTTCGCCTGGTCGAACTGATCATGGACGGAAGCCTGCCTTTTGACGGTCGGCTTCCCTCCTCGCGCGCGCTGGCGCAAAAAATCAACGTGTCGCGCAATACGGTGGTGAGCGCCTACCAGCAGCTTGAGGTCGAGGGCTACGTTCAGGCCCAGCGCGGGTCTCAGACCTTTGTTGCGACAGCGCCGACCGAAGAGACAACGCATCGAATCGAAGAACTGACAAGCGCGAAGGACCCGTTGTCCAGGCGCGGACGCCAGATCGTCTCGCAGCCCATGAATTTCTTCGGGCTCGCGCACCGTCATTCGCTGCAACCGGGAATACCCGACGTCACGCATTTCCCATTCGTCGCGCTTAGGCGCATCATCGCGCATCGGCTTCAGGCAGGCGGCGACTACGTCTTCGGCTACCAACACATCGCCGGGTATCCACCCCTCAAACAGGCGATCGCGCGTTACCTTGCCGCCGCGAGAGGGGTGCGTTGCGAGCCTGATCAGGTGGTGATCACCAATGGCGCCCAGCCCGCTTTCGATCTTCTCGCGCGCATCCTGACCGATCCGGGCGACTGCGTGTGGATGGAGGATCCTGGCTATCCAGCAGCCCAGTCTGCCTTCGTGGCCGCCGGCGCAACCATCATGCCGCTTCCCGTCAGCGCGGAAGGTTGGGAGCTTTCGGCGCCGCCAAAGGACGGATTTCGCGCGATCTACGTCACGCCGTCATGCCAGAGTCCCCTCGGCGTTACGATGCGCCTCGAACAGAGGTTTCGGCTGGCGGAGATCGCGCGGACTCACGATGCGTGGATCATCGAGGACGACTTCGACGGCGAATACCGCTTTTCCGGCAACGCCGTGCCAGCGCTGCAAGGCGTAACGACGGACAGCAGAACCATCTATGTTGGGACCTTTTCCAAAACCATGTTTCCTGCTTTGCGCATGGGCTACGTCATATTGCCGCTGAACATGGTCGCGAACATCTCGCAGGCCATGTACCTCACCGGACAATATGCATCGGGAATTTTGCAGGCGGCTCTCGCCGATTTCATCGAGGAAGGCCACTTCACGACGCATTTGGGCCGCATGCGCCGCCTCTACAGAAAGCGGCGCGAAGACTTCATGCTCGCGTGTCAGTCCGAACTCGGGGAATGGCTCGAGCCGGCGCCTACCGATTTCAGGCATTCAGTCGCTCTGGTATTGCAGTCCGGGCCTCGACGATGTCGAGATCAGCCAGCGCGCGCGCCAAAACGGCGTCGTTGTGACGCCGCTGTCCCTGCATTATCGGCAAGGCCCTCCGCGGCACGGATTGATCCTCGGCTACACCGCCCTCGAACGGTCCGCGCTGCTGGCAGAACTGAAGACGCTGCGGCGGATCTTCATCGAGGTCACGACGACATGCTGAGCGACATTGTGGACCGATGATAATACTCGCAAGTGGCGCTATCGAACCCGTCGCCAGCCTCGATATGCTGAACTTGTGACGGCTCGCGGCGGGGGATTTTGCCGGCGAGGTCGACGCAGGGTCGCCCCATTCGCTAGGCGCAATGCGTTTGGGTCGAACCAGGGCGTCATTGTGAGCCATAGGGCGTCGAAGGACGTCCTATGGCTCCTCCTGGCGATGACGATTTCCGTTCAAGCGCGGGCGCTGCTCCCGGGAGATTTCTCATGAACGTGAAGACCCCGATCGAAGGCGCCAACAGCCTTACCAAGAACGCCCTCGATCACTGCATTTTTCCGATCACCCACCGCGACGATATCGAAAAATACGGGCCTATGATCATGGCGTCGGGGTCCGGAGTCAACGTCGTCGACATTCACGGCAAGACCTATCTCGACATGATGGGCTCATCATCGCGGGCGAACTCGCTTGGCTATGGCAACGAAGAAATTGCGCGTGCCATGTACGAGCAGGCCAAGACCCTCCACTACATTGGATCGGGCCGCAACGTGACGGAGCCCATGATCAAGCTGGCGGCGCGCATCGCCGAGCTTGCGCCGGGGCGGCTGTCAAAAGTCATGTTCGTGAGCGGCGGCTCGGAAGCGGTCGAGACTGCGTTCAAGATCGCCAAGCAATATCACCAGGCGAGCGGCAAGAAGCCGAGCGCCTACAAGATCATCTCGCGCTGGAACGCGTTTCACGGGGCGACGATGGGCGCTTTGTCGGCAACGGACTGGCTTCCGGTCCGGGAAACCATCGACCCGCGCGTGCCAGGCTATAGCTTCGTCGGCAACCCGATGTCCTATCGCAATTCGCTTGGTATGAGCGTCGAGGACTACGAGGCGTTCTGCGTCAACCACCTCGAGCGCCAGATCCAGCTTGAGAACCCGGAGCTCGTGGCAGCGTTCATTGGCGAACCGATCATGCAGGCGAATGGCGCGCAGGTTCCGTCCAAGAACTACTGGCGCCGCGTGCGCGAGATCTGCACCAAATATAACGTCCTCATGATTGTCGATGAAATCATCACCGGCTTCGGCCGGGCGGGTCACTGGTTCGTCAGCGAGCACTTCGACATCGAGCCGGACATCATGACCAGCGCAAAGGCGCTGACTGCCGGTTATATGCCCATGGGCGCCGTCATCACGCGCGACGAGATCTCGGACGCCATGCCGATTTTCCGGCATATCCATACGTTCAGCGGCCACGCGGTCGCCGCGGCAGCCGCCAACGCCGTCATCGACATCAAGACGCGAGAGAGGCTGATTCCCAAATCCCTCGAAAACGGCAAGTATCTGCAAGCCGGTCTCAAAGCGGCGATCGGCGATCACCGATGGTTGGTCAGATTCGAGGCATGGGAAGCTGGCACGCGGTCGACTTCACCTCGGACAAAAAGACGAAAGCCGCGTTCGAAGACGATACGGTGAGAAGAATTGTGCGGCGCATGCTTGATCTTGGCGTGATCGCCAGCGCAATCGGCACGAGCATCGAGGTCGCGCCCCCTCTTATTGTCACGCACGACGATCTCGATCGGACCGTCGACACGTTCAAAAAGGCGATCGACGATGTCGCAGCGTTGAGCGCGCGTTGAGAAACCTTCGCCGTGGAAACCTGCGACAGCCCTCGGCATTGGACCTAACGATTTGCAAGCAACTGGACCTTTCTCTTCAATCCGGATAGTCGATAGTTGGCACGCGAGATGCATCAAAAGATCCCCGTTGAGGGTCACCAGGGCGGAACGATCGATGGAAGCCACTAGGCTTGTCGCAGCGGCCGCGTCCGCCGTTCCAGCGGAACGCCCGGCTTAAGATGTCATCGCTCGCTGAACAGCGCAAACGTCTCGCGAGGCTCGCTCGATGAGCGCGGTCTCTTACCAAGGTGTCCGCAAGACTTTTGATAATTTTACCGCTCTGCACGCGCTCGACTTGAAGGTGCCGGACCGCTCCTTCATGGCGCTCCTGGGCCCATCTGGATGCGGCAAGACCACGGCGCTGCGTATTCTCGCCGGGCTCGATATGCCGACGAAAGGGCGCGTCCTGATCGGCGAGCGGGATGTCACGCAATTGCAGCCGCGCGACCGCGATGTCGCCATGGTGTTCCAGAGCTACGCGCTCTATCCGCACAAGACGGTCAGGGACAACATCGGCTATCCGCTCTGGATCCGAAAGATGAGCGGCGGCGACATCGCGGCGAAGGTCAGCGAAGTCTCGACAATCCTCGAGATCGAACACCTGCTCGACCGGCGACCGCGGCAATTGTCGGGCGGCCAGCGGCAGCGCGTGGCGCTAGCGCGCGCGATCGTGCGCGATCCGGCGGCGTTTCTGATGGATGAGCCGTTGTCCAACCTCGACGCCCGGCTTCGGCTGAGCATGCGAGGCGAACTCAAGCGTCTGTGCCACCGGCTCGGCGCGACGACATTGTATGTGACTCACGATCAGGCTGAGGCTCTCACCATGGCCGATCTCATCGCGGTGATGAACGCCGGCGAGTTGCAACAGGTCGGCTCGCCCGAGGAGATTTACGAGCGGCCGGCAAACCGGTTTGTCGCCACGTTCGTCGGCAATCCGCCGATGAATGTGGTCAAAGCTGCTGTCACGGACAGCGGATTGCGAGTTGGCGGCGTTTCTGTCGAGCTTAAACCGGAAAGACGCGCGGCGTGCGCGGCCGGCCGCCTGACCGAGATGGGATTTCGCCCCGAAGATCTCAGCATCGCAGATCCGGCGACGCCGGGCGCTCTGCAATCCGAGATCTATGTCGTCGAACCCATGGGCAATGAGACATTGGTCGACGTGCGCATGGGCGAGGAACATCTCTCCGTGCGTGCGGGACGAGGCTTTACAGCCCGCGTGGGCTCGAAGGTCGGCGTGAAATTCGACGCGGACGACGCGTGCTTCTTCGATGCGAAGGGCGCCACCGTCGTTCACCGGGTCGATAACAGGAGGGTGGAACATGAGCTCAACTGACTCGGGACGAGGCGGCGTCGATCGGCGCAGCCTGCTCAAAGGCGGCGCCGGCGCCGCGCTTCTCGCTGGCCTAGGCTCAGCGACTCCGGCCAAGGCGGCGGGAAAGAAAGTCGTGATCGGCGGCTTTATCGACGGCGCGCTTGTGCCCTTCAAGGAAAAGATCATTCCCCTCGCCACAGCGCAGGGCTTCGACATCCAGTTCCTGCAGGACGAATACGGCGTCACGCTCGAGAAATTCTTCAACGACGCGCAGAGCGGCGCGGGCCAATACGACCTCTACCTGCTCGACGATCCGTGGGTTCCACAGTTCGGCGCGGCCGAGGTTCTGGAGGACCTCGGCGCCGCGGGAATCGACGGCGCCGACAAGGACTGGGTCAAGCCCATGATCGACATGGGCTACTGGCCGCCGCAACAGGGGCCACGGGTCAAAGGCTTCGAGGGCGCGACCCCGAAGCTCATCTGCGTCCCCTTCATCGGCGACATTCAGACGTTCACCTACCGCAACGACGTTTACACTGGCGGCGCGCCGAAAACCTGGGACGAGGTGATCGAGAAGGGCAAGGCCGGGGTCGCGGGCGGCAAGATCAAATATTCGGTCGTGTTCCCCGGTCTCTCGGGCAATCCGATTGTGACCTCCTGGCACCCGCTCCTGATGTCGTTTGGCGGCGACTTCTTCGACGACAAGTGGAACCCCATCTTCAATTCCGATGTCGGCAAGGCGTCGGCGGATTACCTCGTCACCACGTTGAAGCAGAACGGGCCTCCCGGCGTGGTCGAGTTCGGAAGCGATCAGCAGGGCGCCGCCATGCTGGGCGGGGACGCCGGCGCGACCATCCAATATACGGGCAACGCGCTCGTGTCGGATGATCCCGCGCAATCGAAGGAGGTTGGCAAGCTCGATTTCTCGGTTGTGCCAAAGAAGGAAAAGGCGATCGCGCAAATCGGAATTTTCATCTCCGGAATTCCCAAGACCGCGCCCAACAAGGCGAACGCCATCGAGTTCCTGAAATGGTTCGTTACGCCCGAGATTCAGGCCAAGCTGTCGGCGGCGGGCGCCATTCCGGTCAAGCGCGGGGCCTTTACCGTTCCCCCCGCTGGCAACCGCCTCATTCCGGTCACCCTGGCGCAATTTGATTCCGGAGCGATGCCGCGGCCGCGGACGCCGGATTGGGCCAAGATCGAGGAGCTTGTCGGCATCCAGCTCAACAAGGCGCTGCAGGCTGGGGCCGGAGGCGGCGCCGCGCTTGACGTCGCGGCTGGGCAGGTCAAGGATTACCTGACCCAGGCCGGCTACTATAAGTGATGGGACGGGCCGGCGCGCGCGGTCCTTGAGAGCGTAGACGTGACGGAAGCGACGCGCCCCGCGGCGCCCGAGAAATCAATGACAGGCGCGTCGTTACGCGGCGCGTACAACGAGAACGCCGGCAAGGAGCAGGGCTGGATCTGATCCTGCCCTACCTGCTTCTCGCGCCAAGCGTTCTCACTGTGTTCGGCGTCCTCGTCTATCCGTTGTGGAACGGACTTCAGGCGAGCACCAAATTCTACCGCTATGGCCGGGTCATGTCGGACATCGGCCTCGACAACTATCGCCGGCTGTGGAGCGACCCGGAATTTCTGGACGCGCTCTGGATCACCGTGCGCTTTGTGACGATTTCGGTGGCGATCGAAACCATTCTGGGCTTTGCGCTGGCGCTGTTCTGCGTCAGGGAATTCGCCGGTATCCGGCTCTTGAGGACGGTCCTGATCGTTCCGATGGTGATCGCGCCGGTCGTCGTCGCGATCGTGTTCCGGCTCATCTACGCCAACGACGCCGGCATGCTGACCGCACTCTCGGAATCGATGGGCAGCGGGCGGGTCGAGATCCTGAGCGATCCGATCAAGGCCTTCATCGCCCTCATCGCGCTCGACGTGTGGGAGTGGACGCCGCTGATCTTCCTCATTCTGCTGGCCGGTCTGCAATCTCTGCCGCAAGAGCCGTTCGAGGCCGCCCAAGTCGACGGCGCGGGCCCCTGGCGAACGTTTGTCGACCTGACCTTGCCGATGATGAGGCCGGTGCTCGCGGTCGCGATCGTGCTGAGGACGATCGACGCGTTCGGGACCTTCGATCAGGTCTTCGTCCTGACCCAGGGCGGTCCGGGAACAGCGACGAAGCTCATTTCGCTCTACGGATACGAGGTTGCGTTCAAGTTCCAGCAAACCGGATATGCCGCGGCCCTGTTCGTCACGGTCGGCCTGCTCATCCTGGCCTTTGCGCTGGCCGCCGTGCGTCTTCTGCGCCGAGTGGAGGCGACTTGACAGGCCGTTGGGTTCGCGGGCTCGTGACCGGCTTCGTGCTCGCCGTCGTCCTCTTGCCGATTTACTGGATGGTGGCGACCTCGCTCAAAACCAACAGGGAGATCAGGCAGGACGCGACGCTTTATCCGCACGCGCCGACCTTCGACAGCTACGTTCTTCTGTTCAAGGACAAGGGCTTTTCCAACTTCCTGACCAATTCGATCGTGGTCACGGCGGCGTCGGTTGTCATCGCGGTCGCCTTCGGCGCGCTCGGCGCTTATGCAATCGCCCGCTTTCGTCTGCGCTTCGGGCTCGAGCGGAAGGTCGGGCTGGCGCTGCTGACGCTCAGGATCGTTCCCGCGGTCGTGATCCTCGTCCCCGTCTATCTGCTGATTCTGCAGTTGAAGCTGATCGACACCTGGGCCGGGCTGATTTTGGTCTATACGGCCTTCAACATCACCTTCTGCGTCTGGATGATGGAAAGTTTCTTCCACGAGATCCCGGTCGATCTGGAGGAAGCTGCGATGGTCGATGGCGATTTGCGGCTGACGGCGTTTATCAGGATCGCGCTCCCGCTCGCCGCGCCTGGACTTGCGGCCACAGCGATCTTCGCGGTGATTGCGACGTTCAACGAATTCCTGTTCGCGCTCGCACTGACCGCCACGCCTCGCGCCATGACCATGCCGCGAGGCACGGGTACGCTGATCGGCCGCATCGACACCGACTGGTCCTCGATGGCGGCGGCCGGCGTCGTCGGGGCGCTGCCGATCGTCGTCTTCGCGTTGCTTGTTCAGCGCCACCTCGTGCGCGGCCTCACGATGGGCGCGGTGAAATAGGCAGGCAAAGCAACTCGCGCTATTTCGGCGCGGCATCCCACGGCGACGGCACGCCCACGCGAATGAGCCGCGAGAAGTCGGGCGACCGATCCGCGGCCTTGGCCCGGGAACTGACGCGCGCCCGCTCCATCAATTCGCTGAGTGGCATCGTCGTGACCACGGCGTTGTGGTCGTAAAGGTAGCCCGGCAGAAAACCGTTGACGACGAGGCGCCAGTCGAACGGCAGCGTGCTCCCCGCTGCTCTGACCAGCTTGAAGACGACGGTGGCGCAGTTTGCGGTGATTGAATTGTACCATTTGGGTCGCTCGGCGAGTTCCGTGGACTCGACGACATATTCCCGCAACAACGCGCGAGCCTGTTCGGGGGGCGTGTTGAGCCGGTAAAGGCGCACGTCTTCGCCGCGCACGTTCGTGCGCAGCCGGACCGAATCGCGTTCGGTCGTGGCGAGATAGACGAGCGTGTGGTTTTTAAACGCATCAGCGACCGGCGAGAACTCGCCGGTCTTCTCGCGCCGAACCTCGACCGACCACGCAATATGCTCGCCGTCCTCGAAGCCGAAGCTCATGATGACATGTGCCATCTCCGGCCCCGCCCAATAAGCAAGAAAAAGGTCGAGCGTCTTCAGCTTCGACAAATCATAGGTGCGCTTGCTCCACGTCTCGGTGAAGTCGGTGTCGGTCCGCCAATCGAAATCACGAACGTCGGAGAGGGTCAGAATGTCGCCCTCGATCGATCCCGTCGTCTGCCGCGCGACATCGGGAGCCCAGTCGCCGTCGAGCGGCGGCTTGATCGTGCTCCACCAGGCGAGCAGGCCTGCAAAGGCGACGGCGAAGACAGCGAGCGCGATCAGGCTGCGACGGCGGCGCATGAACAGCGCCACAATCGTCGCGAGGCCAAGGACGGCGAACACAATCGCCGCGGCGCCTCGCAAAGCCTCCGGCGCCGGAAGCCGAAACCAGAGCGCGAGCACGCCCCATGCGGTGAGCGGAGCAACGACCAAAATCGCGACAAGAATTCTGAGGGCGATCCCCGCAGCCCTCTTTGTCATGACGGACCTTGCCCCATTCCTGGCCGCGCCGCTGCGGCTTGGGGCACGCTTAAATGACGCCGAGACCCGTGCAAAGTCTTATCGTCCCCACGGGGCGCACTCGTTTGAACCCGCGGCAAGCAACCTCGTCTCAGAGCGCGTGAGGTTCCGATGGCGCCTCGAATTGAATCTTGCTAACCGTCGAAGCTCGGTTTTCCTGTCGAATCAGGCGCGTTTATGCTTGGCGGCGCTGAGGGTTGGAGTTTGTCTCGTGGCGCCGCTGTTTTGGCCCTCGGCTTCATTGTGAGTCTCGTCGGAGCGCTGGGGAGCGCCTTCTATCTCGATCCCGCGCAGAAGAGCGAGGGCGCTGCGACGCAGCAGATTGCGCTTGAGGCGTCGCAGGCGCAAATGCTTCGGGCCGCCACGGCCTACGATGACATCGCCGAGCATCTGGGCAGTCTCCTGTTCACCGTGTCGCTGCCGCCCGACGTGAGCGACGACCAGCGGGCGGCGATCGGCGACCTGATGCGGCGCGCAATGGACCATCGCCACGACGGCGTGCGCGCCTATCTCGCTGCGCTTGGCGTCGCCGGCGCGATCGACTATCCAGCGGAATCGTCCCGGTATGCGTCGCTCGTGGCGGCGGAGAAGGCCAATTTCAACATCGACACCTATCGCGCCGCGAACGCCTTCGAAGGCGACCTCGCGACCCGCATGGTCAAGGCGCAGGGCGACGCCGCGATGAAGGCGATCACGTTGGAGAGCGACCGGCGTGCGGCGAAGCGCATCGCCTCCGAACGCGGGCTTAGGCTGCTTGCGGTGACGATGCTGGGCTCGACGCTTGTCTTCTTGGCCACGATCGCGGGCGCGGGACCGAAACCTCCGACGCCGCGAGCGATCGGCGCGCCGCGTCTCCTCGCCATCGCCCTGATGCGCCTTAAAAGGCCGGAACGCCGCCTGGCGGCGACGCAATAGCGGCGCTGACCCTTGCAACCCCCGGCGTTTCTCAGACTTTCGTTCTGGTCGGCGAAGCGATTCGCGATCCTCATCGGTTTCGCGCTGACCGCTCTCGGGACACTCGGTCCGCAGTTTTACGTGAGCGCGGTCGAGGACAGCAGCGCCGAGAGCGATCAATTCGCGAAGTCGCTCACCGCTCGCATCGACACTTTGCGCGCCGCGCAATCGCAATATCTCTTATTCGAGCAGATGGGCGTACTCGTCTACGCCCTCAACGCTTCCGGTCTCGCGGCAGCGGGCTCTTCGCAGCACGATACATTGAGCAGCCTCTATCAGCTCGCCCTGCTCGACCGTTCGACGTCCATGCGCCAGATGATCGGCGAACTGGCCCGCGCGAGGGAACTCACTTATCGCGAAACCTCCGACAAATACGGCGCGCTGATTGCGAACGCGCGCAAGGATGTGTCGCTTGCTTCCTACCAGGCCGTCGACGATTTCGAGACGCAGACCATGCGGCAAGCGGACGCGCTGATGGGGCGTCTGCAGGAGTTCTCTCCTTTCGGCTCAACGCACGAAAGGCGCACTCGACACCCTCGCCGCGAGGCGCAAGCTTCAACTCATTGTCGTGATGACACTCGGGTCGACGCTGCTCCTGGCCGCGAATCTCATGTCCGAGAAGACGCCGCCGCAGACGGAAGTCCCCGCGTCTTCCGACGAGGTCGCAGCTGCCGAGCGGCTGATCGAGCTCGCGATGAAACAATCGAAGTCGCTCGACGAGGCCGCGACAGCGGAGACGGGCGAAACGCCCACGCCCCGAAACGAAGGCGCGCCCCCGAAGGTTAATCGACCGCCGGCGTAATGGCGGATACCTCAATGGTTCCGCCGAATTTGGAAGTGGTCACGGTGACCCTCTCGCCGGCCTTCATGCGCTTAATGTTGACGCCCCGCGCGACCTTGTAGGTCGAGCCGTCCTCCAATGTGATGACATGCCGCATCACATCGACGGACTTGATTCTCCCGGTTGCCTTGTGCGCCGGTTCCGCCGCGAATGCCGTCGTGGCCGCGGCGAGAATTGCGGCGGCGGCCAACACATTGAGCATTTTACCCATCGACACAATCTCTCCTCGTTTGCGGGGACCTCAGACACTCAAGTCATGGCAGGCTAATGGCGGCGCATTAATTTTCCCGACCGCCTGCCGGTGAAACAGGCAGCCGAAACGGGCCGGACGGCTCTCGCGGTCTTTCCCGCATAATCGATTGAAAAGGTTAGATTCTGACGAGGCAATCCAAGGAAATGCAAGCAAAGGAGGCGCGGGGGAGCGTCCCACCACGAAATCCAATAGTCATTATCGGGTTTTCGCGGCGGAGCCGGCATGCGCCAAGAAAAAAGCAAACTTTGGTCTGGCAATGCCGGAGGCCGCTGCCGAGCGCCCTGGGGGGCGATCAGCGCCAGGGGTGGGCCGCGGCGGATTTCGTTTCGTGCGCCTCGATCGCTGACGCCTCGACCAAAGTCAGGCCGATGTCATCGAGCCCTTCGATGAGGCACTGCTTGCGGAAGGGGTCGATCTCGAACTTGACGACCCCGCCGTCGGGACCGCGGATCTCCTGCGCCGGAAGATCGACGGTCAGCGTCGCGTTCGCGCCGCGCTCGGCGTCGTCCTGGAGCTTGGTGAGATCTTCGGCCGAAACCCGGATCGGCAGGACGCCGTTCTTGAAGCAATTGTTGTAGAAAATGTCGGCGAAGTCAGTCGCGATCACGCAACGGACGCCAAAGTCCAGAAGCGCCCAGGGCGCATGCTCACGTGACGAGCCGCAGCCGAAATTGTCGCCGGCGACAATGATCGTCGCCTTGCGGTAGGCCGGCTTGTTGAGGACGAAGTCGGGATTCTCGGAGCCATCGTCGAGATAGCGCATCTCCGAGAAGAGGCCTTTGCCGAGCCCGGTGCGCTTGATCGTCTTGAGGTACTGCTTCGGGATGATCATGTCCGTGTCGATATTGTCGATCGGCATCGGCGCCGCGACCCCGGTCAATGTCGTGAACTTGTCCATGCACTCCGGCTTTCTGCGTTGTCTCGCTAGCTCTATCAAGCTGCGCTTCGTCGGACAATGGCGTCCGAACTCATAGATACTTCTCCAGGTCTTTGGCCGCCTCGTCAGGCGACTGCTCGACATTGAAGGCTTCAACGAAGGCGCCGTTCTTGTCCATGAGGTAAACGATCGAACTGTGGTCCATCGAATAGTCGCCGTCGGGCTGCTTTTGACCCTTCCGGGCGTAGACCCGAAAGGTCTTTTCCGTCGCTTCGACCGCCTCGGGGCTACCGGAAAGGCCGATCACGGCTGGGTTGAAGCTCGAGACATAGTCCTGCATCAGTTTTGGCGTGTCACGCTCCGGGTCTACGGTGATGAACAGGGTCGGGATCGCCTTGTCGCCCATCTTGCTCAAGATGTCCGAAATCCGCGCAAGCTCGGTCGGACAGACGTCTGGGCAATGGGTGTAGCCGAAATAGACGAGGAACGGCTTTCCGCGCAGCGTCTGATCGCTCACCGTCTTGCCGGCCCCGTCCTCGAGCGCGAAGGCGCCGCCGATCAGAGCCCCCCGTGGCCTTTGTGACGGGCTCGTCAGCATGAACGCGGCGAGGCCAATCAGCGCCACCGCGACGAGAATCGCGACGACACGGATCCCTAGCGCTCGCGATCGCGGCGCATTGTTGGCTTCGGCTTCTGGCATCGAACCTCCATTGCCGTTCCTAACGGCGAAAATTGGGCGACCTCCGGACGGAGGGCCAATCCGATAGGAACCTGCTATTGACCTTAGGTTAGCAGGGCGCCACGACAAGCGCCTGGATAGGGCGTCATGGTCCTCCGTCAACTCGAATATCTCGCGGCGCTGGCGCGAGAAAAGCACTTTGGCCGCGCCGCGGACGCCTGCCACGTGTCGCAGCCGACCCTATCGGCCGCCATTCGGCTGCTCGAAGACGACCTTGGCGCGCCGATCGTTGAACGCGGGCACCGATATGTGGGCCTGACGCCGCAGGGGCAAGTCGCCTTGGAGCACGCCCATCGAATCCTGGCTGAGGTGGAGAATCTTCGCCGCGGGCTGGCGGAGATCGACAAGGGTCTGACCGGACGGCTCCGGATCGGCGTCATCCCGACCGCGCTGCCGCTTGTTTCCCAGCTGACAGGACCCTTTTATGCGCGCTTTCCGGGCGTGACGGTCGCTGTTATTTCCATGAACAGCCAGGAGATCGATCGCGGGATCGAAGATTTCGAGCTCGATGTCGGCCTCACTTACCTGGACGCTGAACCGATGGCGCACGTGAAGGCCAAACCGGTCTGCGTCGAGGAATATCTTTTTCTCACGCCCGCAAGCGGCGCGCTCGCCGGGCGGACCCAAGTCACCTGGCGCGAAGCGGCGAGCACACCTTTGTGCCTGCTGACGCCCGACATGCAGAATCGGCGGATCATCGACGGCGTCTTTCGCTCGGTCGGGGCGACGCCCGTCGCGGCGGTGGAGACCAATTCGATCTTCAATCTCGTCTCGCACGTGAGCGCGGGGCAGTGGTCGGCGATCGTGCCGCGTCAGCTCCTGCGCTTTTTCGGCGTGCCGGAGGGCACGGTGGCAATCGAGCTTGTCGAGCCGGTCGCGCAACGCACCATAGGGCTAGTTATGAGCGATCGCGAGCCCCCATCGCCGCTCGCCCGCAACCTGTTCGCGATGCAATTGCCCGATAATATCGCCGCGCTCATCCAGCCCCCGAACCGGCCGGGCGACAACCTGGGCGCCGATCGATAGGACTCCTCTATCGCGTGTTCCAAAAGTTCAATTTGAACCCAACCCCTCGGAAGCGCATTTCTATTAGGGATACCGGGAGGATAGCGTGTCCGGCCGAACGGCCTTTGATCTGGGTTTGGCGCAAGCTCTCATCGACCGCAAGCGCGACACGCCGGGCGCCACGCTGCCGATCCTGCACGACCTGCAGGAGCAATTCGGTTACATTGACGACGCCGCGATCCCGCTGATCTCCGACGCGCTGAATATTTCGCGCGCCGAAACGCTCGGCGTCATCAGCTTTTATCATGATTTCCACCGCACGCCGTTCGATGGCCGGGTCTTGAAACTTTGTCGCGCCGAATCCTGCCAGTCGATGGGGTGCGAGGACCTTGTGTCGCATCTTGAACTTCGCCACGGGCTCAAGGTCGACGACCACGACAAATATTCGGCTCTTCACGTCGAAACAGTTTACTGCCTCGGCAATTGCGCTCTGTCTCCGGCAGCGCTCATCGACGGGGAGCCGATCGGGCGCCTGGACCGCGATCGGATCGACGCCATCGTCGGGGCGGCGCAAGGCAAAACGCAATGAGCGTCCGAATCTTCATATCCGCGGATTCGTCGGCGCTCTCCGTTGGCGCGGACCTTGTCGCCAACGCAATTCGCGACGAGGCGCGCCGCCGTGGCCTCGACATCGAGCTTGTGCGCACCGGATCGCGCGGCCTCTTTTGGCTTGAGCCGCTTGTCGAGGTTGAAACGGCTGCCGGCCGCCTCGGCTACGGCCCAGTCGCAGCCGACGAGACCGTTCAGCTTTTCGACGCGGGCTTCCTGAACGGCGGCGCTCATCCCAAGGCGCTGGGTCTCGTTGACGAGATCCCCTACCTCGCGAAACAGCAGCGCCTTATCTTCGCCCGTTGTGGCCTGACGGATCCGCTGTCGCTCGAGGATTATCACCGCCATGGCGGCCTTCGAGGCTTGGAGCGCGCATTGGCGCTTGGGTCCAAGGCGACGATCGAGGAGGTTCTGGCCTCCGGCCTTCGCGGGCGGGGCGGGGCGGGCTTTCCGACTGGCATCAAGTGGCGCACGACCGCGGGCGTCGAGGCCGATCAAAAGTACATCGTCTGCAACGCCGACGAAGGCGACAGCGGCACGTTTGCCGACCGCATGCTGATGGAAGGCGATCCCTTCCTCCTGATCGAGGGTATGGCGATCGCCGGCGTCTCGGTCGGGGCGACCCGAGGCTACGTTTACATCCGCTCCGAATATCCGCACGCCTTCGCGACGTTTCAGAGAGCGATCGAACGGGCGCGGGAAGGCGGGCTGATCGGTCCGAGCGTGCTTGGCTCTGGGCTCGCCTTCGACCTCGAGGCACGGCTCGGCGCTGGCGCTTACATTTGCGGCGAAGAAACGTCGCTCCTGGAAAGCCTGGAGGGGAAGCGCGGGCAGATCCGCGTCAAGCCGCCGCTTCCCGCGATTTCAGGGCTGTTCGGCAAGCCGACGGTGATCAACAATGTGTTGAGCTTCGCCTCCACGCCGTGGATCCTTGAGCGCGGCGCGAAGGCTTATGCCGCGTATGGCGTCGGCCGGTCGCTCGGATCGCAGCCGTTCCAGCTTGCGGGCAACATCCGTTTCGGTGGACTCATCGAACTCGCCTTCGGCGCAACCTTGCGCGAACTCGTCGAAGGTTTCGGCGGCGGCACACGCACCGGCCGGCCGATCCGCGCGATCCAGGTCGGTGGCCCGCTCGGCGCATATCTTCCCGAGTCGCTTCTCGATACGCCGCTCGACTACGAGTTCGATGGCCGCTGCGGGCGGGATGCTCGGACACGGCGGAATCGTGGTCTTCGACGACAGCGTCGACATGGCGCGCCAGGCCCGCTTCGCCATGGAATTTTGCGCCAAGGAAAGCTGCGGCAAGTGCACGCCCTGCCGGATCGGTTCGACCCGGGGCGTGGAGACTGTCGACAAGATCATCGCTGGCCGTGACCGCCAAAAGAACGTCCAACTGTTGCGCGATCTTTGCGAAGTCATGACCGATGGCTCGCTCTGCGCGCTCGGCGGCCTCGCGCCCATGCCGGTGCTCAGCGCGCTCAATCATTTCGGTGAGGATTTCGCCAAGGCGCCCGCGCGCGTCGCGGCGGAATAGGAGATCAGCCATGTCGTTGTTGCAAGAACTCGATACAGGCACGCCCATCCGCACCGGCGAAGCGACAGTGACCCTGACCATTGACGGGCGCCAGGTGAGCGTCCCTCCGGGCACATCGGTGATGGCGGCCGCTGCGATGATCGACAATCTGATCCCCAAACTCTGCGCCACGGACAGTGTCGAGGCCTTTGGTTCGTGCCGTCTGTGCCTGATCGAAATCGAAGGCCGAAGAGGCACGCCCGCCTCTTGCACGACGCCAGCCGAAGCGGGAATGATCGTCCGCACCAAGACGCCTCGCCTGGAGCGGCTGCGCAAAGGCGTGATGGAGCTCTATATTTCCGACCATCCCTTGGACTGCCTGACATGCAGCGCGAATAACGATTGCGAGTTGCAGGCCCAGGCGGGGAACGTCGGCCTCCGGGACGTGCGCTACGGATATGATGGCGCGAATCATTTGAAGGCGCCGACCGACGCCTCCAACCCGTATTTTACGTTTGAGTCCTCGAAATGCATTGTCTGCTCGCGCTGCGTGCGCGCTTGCGAGGAGGTTCAAGGCACATTCGCGCTGACCATTCTCGGCCGCGGCTTCGACTCGAAGGTTGGAACGGGCGGCGTCGATTTCCTCTCGTCCGAATGCGTCTCCTGCGGCGCCTGCGTGCAGGCGTGCCCGACCGCGACGCTTAACGAGAAGCTGGTCATCGACAAGGGAACGCCGGAGCGTACGGTCGTGACGACCTGCGCCTATTGCGGCGTCGGCTGCTCCTTCAAGGCGGAGCTCAAGGGCGACGAGGTGCTGCGCATGGTCCCCTACAAGGCGGGCAAGGCCAACGAGGGTCATTCGTGCGTCAAGGGCCGGTTTGCCTACGGCTACGCGACCCACAAGGACCGTGTTCTCAAACCGATGATCCGCGAGCGGATCGAAGATCCGTGGCGCGAAGTCTCCTGGGGCGACGCGATCGCTTATGCGGCGAATGAATTCCGGCGCATCCAGGCGAAGTATGGGCGCGATTCGGTTGGCGCGATCAGTTCCTCGCGCTGCACGAACGAGGAAGTGTTCCTGGTCCAGAAGATGGTTCGCGCCGGATTTGGCAACAACAACATCGACACCTGCGCGCGCGTCTGCCACTCGCCGACTGGCTTCGGCCTGTCGAAGACCTTCGGCACCTCCGCCGGCACGCAGGATTTCAGGTCGGTAGAAAAAACGGATGTCGTGGTCGTGATCGGCGCCAATCCGACCGACGCGCATCCGGTTTTCGGCTCCCGCATGAAGAAGCGCCTGCGCGCCGGCGCGCGTCTCATTGTCATCGATCCCCGCCGCATCGATCTCGTCAAGAGCACGCATATCAAGGCCGACTATCATCTCGCGCTGAAGCCTGGAACTAATGTCGCCGTCCTCAATGCCCTGGCCCATGTCATCGTCACCGAGGGCTTCGTGAACGAGGCGTTCGTCCGCGATCGCTGCGATTTCGCGAATTTCGAGTTCCTGGGCTCGCTTTGTCGCTGATCCGCGTCATTCGCCCGAGGCCATTGCGGAGGCGAGCGGCGTCGATCCTCAAGAGTTGCGCGCGGCCGCGCGTCTTTTCGCCACCGGCGGCAATGGCGCGATCTATTACGGGCTTGGCGTCACCGAGCACAGCCAGGGCTCGACCTCGGTCATGGCGATCGCCAACCTCGCTATGGCGACGGGAAATATCGGCCGCGAGGGCGTTGGGGTGAATCCGCTGCGCGGCCAGAACAACGTGCAGGGCTCATGCGACATGGGCTCGTTCCCGCATGAGTTTTCAGGCTATCGGCATGTGTCGACCGACGCCGTGCGCGAGACGTTCGAACGGCTGTGGGGCGTGCCGCTGAGCAACGAGCCGGGCTTGCGCATCCCCAACATGATCGACGAGGCGATCGACGGCTCGTTCAAGTGGCTCTACGTGCAGGGCGAGGACATCGCGCAGTCCGACCCGGACACGAAGCACATCACTTCGGGCCTCAGGGCGATGGAATGTGTCGTGGTCCAGGATCTCTTCCTCAACGAGACGGCGCGCTATGCGCACGTGTTCCTGCCCGGCGCCTCGTTTCTGGAGAAGGACGGCACCTTCACCAACGCCGAACGCCGCATCAACCGCGTGCGCAAAGCGATTCCTCCCCTTGCCGGAATGGCGGACTGGGAGACGACGATGGCGCTCGCCAATGCGATCGGCGTCCCAATGAGCTACACCCATCCGAGCGAGATCATGGACGAGGTCGCCGCCACGACGCCGACTTTCAAGGGTGTGTCCTATGCCAGGCTTGATGAACTCGGCTCGATCCAGTGGCCGTGCAACGACGCCGCGCCGACGGGCACGCCGGTGATGCACGTCGACCGCTTCGTGCGCGGCAAGGGCCAGTTCATGCTGACCGAATTCGTCGCCACCGAAGAGAGGGTCGGACCGCGCTTCCCACTTCTGCTGACGACGGGCCGCATCTTGTCGCAATACAACGTTGGCGCCCAGACGCGACGCACCGCGAGCGCCGCCTGGCATAGCGAGGACGTGCTCGAAATTCATCCCTTCGACGCCGAACAACGCGGCGTACGCGACGGCGATCTTGTGGCGTTGAAGAGCCGGAGCGGCGAGATTTCGCTGCACGCCAAGATAACCGAGCGCGTTCAGCCCGGGATCGTCTACACGACCTTCCACCATGCGGAGACCGGCGCGAACGTAGTTACCACGGATTATTCGGATTGGGCGACCAACTGCCCGGAATATAAGGTGACGGCCGTGCAGGTGCGGCGGACCAATCATTTCTCCGACTGGCAGGTCCGCGATCGGGAAGAGGGGGTCTCCTTGCGTCGGACCGACAAAGCTTTGGCCGATGCGGCCGAGTGACGGCCTGGGTTCGATCGACGTTCCGGTCCGAGCGTTTTCCTATGATTTAGGCGCCAGCGGACCGGAGTTAACCCGAGCGGTCGCGGTTGAAGCGCCAATACAGATCGTCATCGGCGGCGCACCCTTCGCCGTCATGATGGCGACGCCAAACGATCTGGAGGATTTCGCCTATGGGTTTGCTTTGACCGAGCAGATCGCAGAAAGCGTTCGCGACATCCGCGGCGTTGAAGTCGAGAGCGCCGACGACGGTTGGAAACTCAAGATCGCGATTTCCGGCGAGCGATTGCAGGCGCATCTTGCGCGTGGCCGGGCGATGAGCGGACGCACCGGCTGCGGACTGTGTGGCATCGAGGATTTCTCCCAGATGCCCTCGCCCCGTCCGCCGCTCCAAAGGCAGGCGCCGATCGCCCCTGACGCGATCCGCGCGGCCCTCGACGAACTCGAGGCGCGGCAGCCGCTCAATCAGGCGACGCGCGCCGTCCACGCCGCAGCCTGGTGCGGACGGGACGGGGCAATCGTCTTGGTTCGCGAGGATGTCGGCCGGCACAACGCGCTCGACAAGACGATCGGGGCGCTCGCCCGCGCCGGCGTGGCGCCGGACAGCGGCTTCTTTATCATCACCAGCCGCTGCTCGTTCGAAATGGTGGCCAAGGTGGCGATTTTTGGCGCTGGCACACTGGTTTCGGTGTCGGCGCCGACGTCGCTGGCGTTGGAGCGCGCACAACGGTTTGGCGTTCGCGTGATTGCTGTCGCGCGCCGCGATCAGGCTTTATGCTTCGAGGACGGGACGGACGAAGCAAGCGGAGGAATGGCGGCTTGACCACCGGCAAGCTCGACAGACTTGTGCGCATGGCCAATCAGATCGGCGATTTCTACGCCTCCATGCCGGAGCGGGAGGCGACCGAGGGCGCCGCCTCGCATTTGCGTCTTTACTGGACACCAAAGATGATCCGCGAGATCATCGCCTTCGCCGATGAAGGCCATTCCGGCCTGAATGCGATCGCGGCGCGCGCGATCGTTTCATTGAAACAGAGCGTGTCGGCCGCGTAAGAACTTTGCCGGGCCCTCATGCCGCGCTGGCCGCGCCCCCAAAATCTCACGCGGCTTTTTGTCGGCCAGCACATCATCAACGGCGTAAGCGTCGGCGCTGGCGTGGTCGTGGTCGCGCTCGTAGCCGCGGCGATTTTCGGCTTCACCGCCGGCCAGCCGGCGACGTTGGGCGCCATATCGGCCAGCATTTCCGACCTTCCGGCGCCGTGGCGCGAGAAAGCGAGGACGCTCGTTTTCGGCTTCGTGCTGGCGATGCTCTCGACAATTTCGATCCAGCTCGCGCTGCCTTGGCCGCTCGCCGCGCTCTTCATGATCGGGATCATCAGTTTCGTCGGCGGTCTGATCACCGGGCTCGGGCGATGGGCGGTGGCCGTCGGCATGCAGGTGGTCATCCCGATGGTCTTCATTCTGGGGTTTCCACGCGAAACCTTTCCGGCCGCAATTCGGACTGAGTTGCTGCTCGCGGGCGGTGGGATCGCCTATATCGTCATTGCGCTCCTGGCGACTGTTTTCACCGACCCCAGCGCTCGCCGGATGGTCGCGAGCGAAACGATCCGCGAATTCTCCATCTACCTGCGCGCGGTCGCCAGCATTTTTGATCCCGACCAGGATCTGGCGGCGGCTTATGGCGTGACGATCCGTCAACAATCGGCGCTTTCCGACCAATTGCAGTCGGCGCGGGCCCTTCTGCTTGAACGGCCGGGGACGGCGGGAGAGCGCATGCGGTTGTCGGCCTCGATCGGCATCTTGTTGGATGCGCTTGATGCGGTGATCGCCGCTCAGTGCGACGTCGAACTTATTCGGCAGACGCCGGGCGCCGCGCCGGTCCTGGCCCGGATCGGGGACGCGTTGCGTGTTGGCTCCCTCGATCTCGGGCACCTGAGCATCGAGCTTCTCGACCACCGGCCATCCGACGCTCCCGCCCGACCATCACCTCGCAATCGATGCGCTCAGGCGCGAGGCGGCGCGGGTCGAAGCCGACGAAGCGATGGACCCAAAAGCGCGCGCGGCGCTCGACGCGGCGACCTGGCGGCTCGTGCTATCGCTCAGTCACGTCCAGCGCCTGGAGCGGTCCTTGTCGAACGATGCTATGGCGCGAGCTGCGATTGGCGACGTGGACCTCGCCGCCTTCATCCCGAAGCGAAACTACGCCCCAAGCGCACTCGCCGCGCATTTCAGCCCCGAATCGCCGGTCCTGCGATTTGCCGCGCGCCTGTCGCTGGCGATGATGGCTGGCGCCCTTGTCGCGCAATCGCTCGGCGACGACCGGCATGGCAACTGGGTTCTGCTCACGATCGCCGTGGTGATGCGAGCGGGATACGGCCTCACCCGGCAGCGGCGCGACGACCGAGTCATTGGCACGCTGGTTGGCTGCGTGCTGGCGGCTGGCTCTGTGGCCTATTTGCCGGCCGGCGCGCTCGTCGGGGTTCAAGGCTTCGCGGTCACTGTGGTGCATAGCTTCGCGCGGCTCAACTACCGCATCTCCTCGACCGGGGCGTCAGTCATGGCGCTGGTGTCGCTGCATCTGGTCCAGCCGTCGGCCTCGGCGCCCATTCTGGTGCGTTTGGCCGATACTCTGATTGGTGCGGCGATCGCGCATCTATTCAACTATTTCTGGCCGCGTTGGGAATTTCTCGAGGCGCCGCAATTGGCGAGTCGCCTCCAGGCCCAGCTTGCCTCATTCGCCTCCGCGGCGCTGAGGAGCGACGTCAGCGAACATGACTACCGGCTCGCGCGGAAGAACGTGATTGAGGCCATGGCCGCGCTTTCCGATTCCGCCGGCCGGATGGCCATCGAGCCGATGACCGCTCGCAAGGGTCTTGACGAGATGGCTGAGCTTCTCATCAGGGCTTACAGCCTTGTGGCCCAACTCTCGGCCGCTCGTCTCGCGACGCGGACAGGCGTTCCCCTGCCGGACCTCGCGATCAGCAATTGGCTTCACGCGCTCCTCGTCGGCGAACCCGACCAGGCCGGCGTCGTGACCGAACCCCCAGCCGGACCGCTCGCCGCCGCCGCGATCGGCGTGACGACCGCCTCGCGCAAATATGAACGCGCGGCGAAGAGCGACGTCGCATAGGGGCGACGACCGGCCGCCGGACTGGAGGCCTTGGCGAGGCGCCGCCTCACAGTCACTTCGACCGTGAATTCGATCGTTGCAAGAAGGCCCTTCAACTCGTCTTCCAGCCGCAATTCGACACCCCGCGCTTCCGCTTTGATCCAATCGACCACGACCTGAACGTCAGCTCGAGGCGTTGAGTCCGCTTGAACCAACCAATAGGCGTATCCGTGCGCGTGATCAGCGTCTGCCCCGCCGACCGCGACGAGCCGCCCTTGAGACAGCAACGGCTCGACGAGAGCGATGCGGCCAAGCGCAATTCCCTGACCCTCCAGCGCCGCCCGGATCGCCTGGTCGTACTGGTTGTAACGGAGGACGCCCTTCGGCCTGATCGCGCCCAAACCCATGGAATGGAGCCGGTCCGCCCATTGCAGCCATGGGCGATTCGAATCGTCGTATTCAATGAGAACCTGTTTGGCGATCGAATCGGCGTCGAGGCGCCGCACGCCGAGCGAGGGATGCGCGACAGGCGCGACCGCTTCGCCGAACAGGCGCAGCGATCCAGGCGGCGCGCTCTCCGCGTCGCAATAGCGAATGGCGACATCCGCACTTTTGGTTCTCAGATCGACCACCTTGTTGTTGGCCGCCACGCGCACGTCGATATCGGGATGGCGCTGTTGAAAACCGCCGAGGCGCGGCATGATCCACAGCCCGGTGACGCCGATGCTGGCAGTGATCGTCACCGGCTGGCGGTCGCGCCCGGACGGAAGCGCTTGGACGGCATCCTCCAGCTGTTGCAGGGCGCTGTCGGCGACACGAAAGAAACGTTCGCCTTCCGCGGTGAAGCGGATCGAGCGATAGCCGCGGTCGAACAGCCGTACGCCAAGCGCCTCCTCGAGCGCGATGATCTGACGGCTGACAGCGGATTGGGTGAGGAAAAGATCCTCGGCGGCTAGCGTTATGCTCATGCGCCGCCCAACGGCGACGAAGCCCCGAATGAGATCCAGCGAAGCCAGTCGATGGGGAAAATTTCGCATGTCATTTCCTCATGCGATTAAGCTCATTTTCTTTGGGCGTCCCATCATTGTCAATGTTAAGTCTTGGAATGCGTGGCCGTACTCGCAAATAGCATTCCATTCACGCATGCGATTGCTACCCAAAAGTCGTTTGACGAACAACCGTCGTGAAAACTATGAACGAGCTGAAAAGCCGAGCCCGCGCGGCCCGCTCGCGTAGCGAGATCAGAGCCGTCGGGGTTCGCCTTATGGGCGCCAATCGCCCAGGAGAATGAGGATGCTGCGGATCGCGTTGCCGCATATCGCCTTGGGACCCACGTCGCCAGGTTTCGCTCGTTGGCGAGAGGCGCTGCATGTGTGGCGTCGGCGGGACCGGGAACGGGCCGAGCTGGCGCGAATGTCGGAGGCGGAGCTCCACGACATTGGCGTGACGTCCGCCGAACGCTGGGCGGAAATCCATAAGCCGCGGTGGCGCGGATAAGGTCTGCGTCGCGGTTTCGAAGGCGCTAAAGGCGCTTCTCGAACCAGTGGTGGGCGTAGGGGTTGTCGTTGAAGCGGGCGACTTCACGGTAGCCTTCGCGGCGGTAAAGGGCGTGGGCTTCGGTCAGCGCCCGGTTCGTGTCCAGGCGCAGCGTCACAAACCCCTTCTCTCGGGCCGCGGCTTCGAGCGTTCGCAACATTCGGCGGGCGACGCCGATTCCGCGGGCGGATGGAGCCGTCCAGACGCGCTTGATTTCTCCCGTCGTCTTATCGACGCGTTTGAGCCCGCCGCACCCAACCGCGCCGCCATCGAGCCGGGCGATCACAAAGAGGCCGGACGGAGGCGTCATATCTTGGACATCGGCGTTGTCGCCCGTGCGAACGTCAAAGCCGCTCTCGAAACGCGTCGCGAGCTCGCGGAAATATGTGCCGAGGCAAAAGCGCGCGTCGGCGGTTTCCGGCGATTCGGCTGCGACCTTGACCGAAGCGGCTCGGATCAGTCGCTCAACTTCACCCATTGCCGTCACCAACCGAGCCTGCTCGGAGGCGTCGAGGAGGGCAAGCATCGATTCCACGAGATTGTCCGAGAGCCTGTCATAGGCCGCGCGTTCGGCGTTTCCTTTGCGGGTCAGGCTTAGACGGCGGCGGCGACCGTCGTCATCTCCCTTCGTCACAGCGATCAACCCCTGCGTCTTAAGGGATTGCAGCAGGCGACTGAGATAGCCGGAATCGAGCCCAAGCCTGCAGCGCAGCGTGCGGACGTCCGCGCCATCAGCGCCGATCTCAAAAATAAGCCGCGCCTCGGCCAGAGGGCGGCCCCGTCGCAGGTAATCGACCTCGAGCGCACCGATGCGCTGGGTGACAAGGCGATTGAAGCGGCGAACGCTTTGCAGCTGGATCTCGTCCATTCTCTGACTGTAGTCAGATATCTCTTGATTTCAAGCGACCTCCGGTCGGGGCCAAGGGCGTGCCAGGAATTCGCGCCGCGGCGAAAAGCTCTTACCAAGGGTAGAAATAAATCCTGTCGGCGACCTAAAGCGCCGCGCGCCATTTTGTGATCGGGGGCGGGTCGCGGCGCCAAGGAAACGATTGCGGGACGGCGGCAAAGGGCGTTAGTCTGAACGCAGCGTAAACAGCGCGCGCCGTCCTTGCCGTGCCTCGCATCGCGCATTGGCGGTTCGCGTCCAAGACAAAAAAGCGTCCATGTCGGCAGGCGCTGCGGAGACGCGGTGCTCGCCGAAAGTTGAGGGCTACGGGGCTCCTTGGTTAGGGAGACTATGATGCCAAACATGGAATACGCGCTAGGCTCAGGGCAATCGCTGCGCCATCTGGACGTCGCGCCGATGATCTCCGCGCTTCGGTCCCAGCCCTCCGACTTCGAATACGCTCACGGCTGGCTCAACCACGTCCCAAGCCGCCATCGCTTCCAATTCGACAGGAAAGGGCGAGTGACAATCGACGCTCTTTGTGGCTGCGCCACGCTCTCGGTAAACCCCGAGCAGGTGGGCGAACTCCATTCGATGTTCACGACCTGGAGGCAGAATTATTGGCAGCCGCTCGAAATCAACCGGGAGTTCGCGTCCCATTTCGCCGAGCCGAACGCCTGGGTGAGGTTGTTCCGCGACATCCGCATGGCCTGGCGGCGCTTCCGCCGGCAAGCGAGCCCAGTCAGGATCCCCGCTGAAGTGCTCCCGTCCGCCACGCCCGCGGAATAGCCGCGGTTCATCAGCCTTCAAGTCCGCGCGGAGGCGCGGACTTGAGTTCAGCGTCTCGCGCTCCGAGGAGATCGAGCGGGGGCGCGCAGAAAGCGTTTGGCCTTAACGTGTGAAGCTGACCGCGTTGCCGGCGTCGACGTTGAGGATATTGCCGGTGCTCTTGGAGGAGAGATCCGAGGCGAAATAATAGACCGCTTCGGCGATGTCGTCAGGATAGACGGATCGTTTCAGCAGCGAACGCTGGCGGTAGACCTCTTCGAGTTCGTTTTCGCTCACCTTGTTTGACGCGGCCCGTTGTGTCCGCCATTCGCCCTGCCAGATCTTCGAGCCGCGCAGCACGGCGTCCGGATTGACCGTGTTGGCGCGAATGCCCAATGGCGCGCCTTCGAGCGCTATGCAGCGCGCAAGGTGCACTTCGGCCGCTTTCGCCGTGCAATAGGCCGACGCGCCGGGCGAAGCGGCGAGCGCGTTCTTCGAGGCGATGAAGACGATGCTGCCGCCGAGGCCCTGATCCTTCATGATCCGATAGCCGCCGCGCGCGGACAGGAAATATCCGGTCGCGAGGATCGCGATATTGCGGTCCCAAAGCTCGAGCGAAGTGTCTTCGAACGCAGCGGCGGAGGCGATGCCCGCGTTGGCGACGAGAATGTCCAGGCCGCCGAAGGCGAGGACCGTTTCGTGAAACGCCGCTTCGACCTTGCTCTCGTTCGTCACGTCGACATGGACGCCGCTGACCACATCCTTGCCGAACTTTTTGCCGAAGTCGGCAACCGCCGCGTCCAGGCTTTGGGCGTCGATGTCGGCGAGCACGACGCAGGCGCCTTCGCCCATGAGCCGGGCGGCGATCGCCTGCCCGATTCCGCCGGCGCCGCCCGGTCACCAGCGCGACGCGCCCGGCGAGCGATTTCGGCTTCGGCATGCGCTGAAGCTTGGCCTCTTCCAACAGCCAATATTCGATATTGAACGCTTCCTGCTCCGAAAGGCCAACGTACTTGCCGACGCTCGTCGAGCCGCGCATCACGTTGATCGCGTTGAGGTAAAACTCCGAAGCAATGCGCGCCGTCGATTTGTCTTTGGCGAACGACAGCATGCCGATTCCGGGGACGAGATAGATGACCGCGTTGGGGTCGCGCATCGCCGGCGAGTTCGGATGTTTGCAGCGCTCATAATAGGCTGCGTAGTCCGCGCGGTAGTGGGCGAGGGTCTCGTCCAGCGACGCGAGCGTCGCATCGAGGTTGCGGGAGGTCGGGTCGTAAGGCAGTACCAGCGGGCGGATCTTTGTGCGCAGGAAATGATCCGGGCACGACGTCCCAAGCGCGGCCAGCGACTCCAAGTCTTTAGAATTGACGAACTCCAACACCGCCGGGGCGTCGGTGAAATGGCCGATCTTGCGCTCGCTTGCGGAAATATACTTGCGGATCGCGGGCAGGAGCTTCGCCGCGACATTGCGCCGGTCGGCCCGGGGCAGCGCCTCGACGCGCGACCCGCCGAAGACTGCGCCTTTCGTCTTCTTGCCGAGCCAATGCGCGGCCTTGTTGATGATCTCCAGCGTGAGCCGATAGCATTCCTTTGAGGTCGGGGCCCAGGTGAACAGCCCGTGGCCGCCGAGCACGACGCCCTTCATGTCCGGATTGGCGTCGGCCATCGCGCCGAGTTTCAGGCCCAGATCAAAGCCTGGCCGCTGCCAGGGCAAAAAGCCAAGCTCTCCGCCATAGATCTCTTTCGTCAGAGCTTCGGCGTTCTCGCTCGCTGCAATCGCGATGACCGCGTCGGCATGAACATGATCGACATGGCGATGCGGGACGAAGCCGTGCAGGGTTGTATCGATCGAGGTCGCGCGTGGATTGAGGTTGAAGGTGCAATGGTTGTAGAGCGCGACCATCTCGTCCTCATGCGCGAGGCCGCGATAGATCGATTTGAGGCTCAGGAGCTTGTCCATATAGAGCGTCGAGAAGCCGTCGAGCTTCATCGAGCCGATGTCGCCGCCCGAGCCTTTGACCCACAAGACCTCGGTTGGAGCGCCCGTCAGAGGATCGGTCGCGGGCAGCTTGGCGGACGTGTTGCCGCCGCCGAAATTGGTGATGCGCAGGTCGCTGCCAAGCAGGTTCGACCGGTAGAGCAGAAGACCCGGCTCATCGAGGGAAGCCGCATGCTCGTCGTCCCAGAGATCGGGCAATGGAGCGTCGAAACGAACTTGATCGCCGCTCATGGGGCCCTTCCTGTCAATGCGGTGCGTTTTCACCCCTCCATAGGCAAGTGCTCGCAGAGCGTCAACGTTTCTGCGGGATTGCGCGGCCTCGTAAGCGCGTTGACCGCGCTCAATTGACAGCCCTGGAGGCGCGTGGCACTGAAAGCGGCAACGGCCAATATCGGGGGAACGACCAGGTTATGCGCGAGCGACAGCGCGTCGACATCGTCCGCGATCTGTTCGCCGCGCAAGGTTTTCTCTTTCTTGTCGACCTCATGGCGGCGACGGCCTTGCCCGCTGCTACGGAGGCGGCGTGAGCGCAGAGCAGGAGGTCGGCGCTTCTCCGGACCGAGCCGCGCCCCCCTGCTTGAGGTGCGCGGCATCGAGAAGTCATTTCCCGGCGTGCGCGCGCTCTCGGGCGTGTCGTTCGACGTGCGCCCGGGCGAAGTCCATGCGCTGCTTGGAGAGAACGGCGCCGGCAAATCCACCCTGATCAAGATCGTGTCCGGCGTCTACCAGCCCGACGTCGGCGCCATTCTCGTCAACGGGACGCAGGTCGATTTTTCCTCTCCCGATGACGCTCGCCGCGCCGGCGTCGCGACGATCTATCAGGAGTTGCTGCTGTTTCCGGAGCTCAGCGTCGCCGAGAATATCTTTCTCGGCCATGCCCCGCTCGCGGGCGCGGGTCGCATCGACTGGCGGGCGATGCGGACCGAGGCGGGACGCCTGCTCGAATCGCTCGAAATCGACGACCTGTCTCCCGATCAAATTGTCGGCGTGCTCACCGTTGGCAATCGTCAGCGCGTCGAAATCTTGCGCGCTTTGTCGCACGACGCGCGCATCCTCATCATGGACGAGCCGACAGCGGCGCTTACGGAAAGCGACGTCACGCGTTTGTTCGACGTCGTTCGCCGCTTGAAGCAGCGCGGCGTCGGCATCGTCTACATCAGTCATCGTCTCGACGAGATCTTTGCAATCGCCGATCGCGTCACGGTGCTTCGCGACGGCGCCTATGTCGGTTCGCGCGACGTCGCCGACACCAACGTCGGCGAACTCGTGCAGATGATGGTCGGGCGGCGGCTTGAGAGCCTCTTCCCCAAGACGGTCGCGCCCATTGGCGCGCCGGTCCTCGAGGCGCGCGATCTCGTGCGCCGGCCGCTCACCAAGGGCGTCAGCCTCACCGTGCGCGCGGGCGAGATCGTCGGCCTCGCCGGTCTCGTGGGTTCAGGCCGCAGTGAACTGGCGCAGACGTTGTTCGGCATGACGCCAAGCGAATCCGGAGACGTTCGGCTCAACGGCAAGAGCGTGCGAATCGATTCGCCTGAAACTGCGCGCGCAAATGGCGTCGCCTACGTGCCCGAAGACCGAGCTACGCAGGGCCTGGTCAGAGGCATGAGCGTCTTGCACAATTTTTCCCTCGCGGCGCTCGGATCTCTGTCTCGCAGCGGATTCATCGATCGCGCGGCGGAGCGGCGGATGGCGCGTGAGGGCGTCGCGCGTTTCAGCGTCAAGACAAGTTCGGTCGACGAGATCGCAGGCCGGCTCTCGGGCGGCAATCAACAGAAGATCGTGCTCGGCAAATGGCTCGCCAACAACCCCAAGCTCCTGATCCTCGATGAGCCGACGCGGGGCATCGACGTCGGCGCCAAGGCCGAGATTCATCGTCTGATGAGTCAACTCGCCGGCGAAGGCGTCGCCATTCTCATGATCTCGAGCGAATTGCCCGAGGTTTTGGGCATGAGCGACCGCGTGCTCGTAATGCGCGAGGGCCGGCTCGTGGCCGAGTTCGATCGTGCGAATGCGACTTCCGAGGCCGTGGGCGCCGCGATGATGGGCGGAACGTCGAGCGCGGAGGAAGCGGCGTGACCGCGACCGCGATCGCCGCTTCGGCAAACTCCCGAAGCGGCCTGTTTCGCCGCCTAGCTGGCCAGGAGCTTCTGCTTGCCGTCGCGATCGTCGCGCTTGCCGTGGTGGTCGGCTTCATCAATCCACGCTTCCTCGCTACGCGCAATCTTTCCGACATCCTCCTCGGCAACGCCTATATCGCGATCGCCGCTGTCGGCATGTCGATGGTCATCATCTCCGGCAACATCGATATTTCCGTCGGCGCCCTCATCGGCGTTTTGGCGACGGTCAGCGGTTCACTCGCCGTCGCGGGCGCGCCGATCGTCGTGACCTGGCTCGCGCCGCTGGTCATCGGCGTCGCCGTGATGGCGGCGCAGGGAGCGATCATCGCTTACCTCCGAATCCCGGCGATCGTCGTCACGCTCGGCATGCTGTCGATCCTCAAAGGCGGCCTCATCAGCGTGACCGGCGGCAAATGGATCACAGACCTGCCGCAAAACTTCCATCTCGCCGACCTCACCCTGTTCGGCGTGCCGATGCCCGTCGTCATTATGGTGCTCGCCACTGTGCTGGCGGCGCTCTGGATGCGCAATTCGCCGACGGGCCGTGCGATCTACGCCACGGGCGGCAATCCTGAAGCCGCGCGCCTCTGCGGCGTCAATCCGCAGCGCACCGTGCTCATGGTGTTTGCGCTGCATGGGTTCTTCGCCGGCCTTGCTTCGCTCGTCTATGCGACGCAGCTCCGCGTCATCCAGTCGACGACCCCGCAGGGCCTCGAACTCACCATCATCACCGCCGCGGTCGTCGGCGGCGTCAGCATCCTCGGCGGCGTCGGCACGGTGGTCGGCTCGACATTGGCCGCCATTCTCATCGCCGAGATCACGAGCGCGCTCGTGTTCATCAACGTCTCGCCCTACTGGACCGACGCCTTGCGCGGCGGCCTCATTCTCGCAACCGTCATCGCCGACATCCTGCGCCGCCAGCGCCGCGCCGCTCAAGGGTGGAAGCGATGAGCCTGGCGATCGAAACGAAGACGTTTCGCGTGCCTCGCTGGCTCAAACGTCACGAGACGCTGCTCGCGATCATCCTCCTGATCGCGCTCTTCGGCCTCGGCCTCATGAACGACCGCTTTCTGACCCTGGACAACCTTCTGAACCAAGGCCGGCTCATGACCGAGATCGGCCTGATCGCGCTGCCGATGACGTTCGTCATCATCACCGGCGGCATCGACCTTTCGGTCGGCGCGGTCGTGGGCCTGTGCGCGGTCATGCTCGGCTATTCGTGGAAGACTTTCGGCATTTCCCGCTGCCACTGGCGATCGTCTTCTCGCTCTTCGTCGGCGCGCTCGCGGGCTTCATCAACGGCTTTGTCATCACGCGGGTTAAAGTGCCCCCGCTCATCATGACGATCGCGACGCTCGCGCTTTATCGCGGCCTCGCCGAGGGCATAAGCCAGGCGCATTCCGTGCGCGGCTATCCGGAATGGTTCTATTTTCTCGGCCAAGGCGACGTGTTCGGCGTGCCGACGCAGCTTCTCCTCCTGCTTGTTCTCATCGTCGTAATGGGAATCGTCCTCGACCGCACGACCTTTGGCCGGGCGCTCTACGCCATCGGCGCGAATGAAACGGCGGCGCGGTTTTCGGCTCTGTCAGTCGATCGGGTGAAACTC
This sequence comes from uncultured Alphaproteobacteria bacterium, assembly GCA_963717215.1. Lineage (GTDB taxonomy): Bacteria > Pseudomonadota > Alphaproteobacteria > Rhizobiales > Beijerinckiaceae > Roseiarcus. Next base: position 14,581 of record CAVQVS010000009.1, on the reverse strand, counting down.
ATCGTCTACACGCTGTCCGGCCTCGCCTCCGGCCTCGCCGGCTGGGTCCTGGTCTCGCGGGTAACGACCACGCGCATGGACATGGGAAGCGGCTACGAACTTGACGTCATCGCTGCGGTGGTGCTGGGAGGAACCAGCATTTTCGGCGGCTCCGGCACCATCTGGGGCACCGTCATCGGCCTTGTGATGATCCAGCTCCTCAAGAACGGGCTGGCGTTGACGGGCGTCAAGGGGGACGCGACAATCGTCGTTATTGGGATCGCGCTCATTCTCTCGGTTTTGATCGCGAGTTCCCTTCAGCGTCGCCGCGACTGAGCGCCGCATTTGAAAGGCCAACGCCGCCGCGAGCGGCATCTAGGGAGGAACTGGGTAATGAAAACGACGTTATTGACAACCACAGCGGCGGCCATGTTCGCTTTGTCGTTCGCCGCCGGCAGCTGCGAACGCCGCGAGCAAATGGGACGGCGCGGACGACCTGCCGACAAGCCCGCTCGCCTGCGACGCGGGCGGCGCCGCGGCGCCGGCGGCGGCCAAGCCTTATGACGGCGGCCAGCCGACCAACGCGCCCGACAAGGCAGGCAAGGAAATCACCATCGTCGATGTGCCGAAGCTGATCGGCATCGGCTATTTCAACGCGACCTCCAAAGGCATGCAGGACGCCGCCAAGGAGCTCGGCAACGTCAAGGTGACGACCGACGGGCCGACGGAAGCCAAGATCGACGAGCAGATCAAGTTCATCGACAATTACATCACCCGCGGCGTCGATGGCGTGCTGTTCGCCGCCAACGATCCGGTGGCGATCGCGCCAGTCTTGAAGAAGGCGCTGTCGAAGGGCATCCACGTCGTCGGCTACGACGCCAACTCGCACGCCCGACGCGCGCGAATGGTTCGTCAACCAGGCTGAGTTCAACGGCATCGGCAAGTCCATGGTCGAACTCGATGGCCAAGGAGATCGGCGAGGACGGCAGTTTCGCCATCGTGACCTCGACCTTCACCACGCCCAATCAGGCTCGCTGGATCGCCGAGATGCAGGCCTATGCCGAGAAATGCCATCCGAAGATGACGTGGCTCGAGACGGTCGAAGCGCAGGAGGACAACAATCTCTCCTTCAATCAGGCGACCACGCTCATCAACAAATACGGCGACAAGCTGAAGGGCCTCTTCGGCATGACTTCGGTGGCGACGCCCGCTTCCGCCGAAGCGGTCACCAAGGCCGGCCAATGCGGCAAGATCGCCGTCGTCGGCCTCGCAACGCCGAACGCGATGAAGCCCTATGTCAACGCCGACTGCGTCAAGTCGGTGGTGCTGTGGAATCCGGTCGATCTCGGCTATGCCGCGACCTACGTCATGCGCGCGGTCGCCGACGGCAAGCTGAAGCCGGGCTCGACCTCGGTCGAAGCGGGCAAGCTCGGCAAGCTCAATGTCGTCAACGGCAGTGAAATCCTGCTCGGGGCGCCCTTCATCTTCAACAAGGACAACGTGACAAGTTCGACTTCTGAGACGAAGGCGAACTGATCGAAGCGCAATCGTCAGTGCAACCCTCTCAGGGCGTCGAAAGGCGTCCTGAGGCTTCTGGCGACGACGACTCCAATTAAGCGCGCGGCGCCGGCCGCCGACGCCTGCCCTGGAATAACGCATGAGCGGCTGCGTCGCAGTCTTCGACGTCGGCAAGACGAACATCAAACTTGTCGTCTTCGACCGCGGCGGCGCCGTTCTCGCCGAGCGCTCGGCGCCGAACATGCCGCTCGCGCCTGACTCTGAATGGCCCTATCTCCGGCTCGACACGGAAGGCGCCTGGTCTTTCCTCATCGACGCGATCAGGGAGCTCGGCGCGCGTTTCTATATCGAGGCGATCTCGACCACGACCCACGGCTGCGCCGGCGTTCTCATGCAGAGCGACGGCCCGGCGCTTCCGCCGCTCGACTACGAGTTCGATGGATTTGCCGCTATCGACTCCGACTATGATGCGGCGCGTCCGCCCTTTGACGAGGCGCGATCCCCCCTGCTGTCGCGGGGCCTCAATCTTGGGCGCCACATCTTCTATTACGAGCGCTGCTACCCGGCTCCGTTCAAGCAGGCGACCGCGTTCCTCGCTTACGCGCAATATTTCGGCTGGCGCCTCGGCGGGACGATGGCTTCGGAGGTGACCTCGCTCGGCGCGCACACAGACCTCTGGCGCCCGAACGAGGGCGATCTCTCGAGCATGGTCGACACGCTCGGCTGGCGCCGACTGTTCCCGCCGAGGCGCAAAGCCTGGGACACGCTCGGAACGATCAAGCCCGAGATCGCCGCATGCGACAGGATTGTCCCGCGATGTGCGCATCATCTGCGGCGCGCACGATTTCGAACGCGGCTCTCGTGCCGCATCTGCTGTCGCGGCGCGAGCCGTTCACTGTGATCTCCACGGGAACCTGGGTCATCATCATGGCGGTCGGCGGGGCGGGACAACTCGATCCTGAAGCCGACATGCTGGCCAATGTCGATGTGCGCGGAGCGCCGGTGCCGACGGCGCGCTTCATGGGCGGACGTGAGTACTCGGTCCTTGCCGGCGACGCGCCGGCCGACGCCGAGGAAGCCGACGTCGGCGCCGTCATAGCGTCTGGCGCGCTCGCCTTGCCTGCATTCTCCGACCAGGGCGGCCCGTTCGCCGCGCGCAAAGGCGTCATCGACGGCGAGGCGCCAACGACGCCAAAGGCGCGCGCGGCGCTTGCAACTCTCTATTCGGCGTTGATGACCGCTCACATGCTCCGGCGCCTCGAAGCGCCGGGCGACCTCATCGTCGAAGGCGGTTTCGCTCGCTCGCCGACTTTCGCCGCCGTGCTGGCCAGGCTCATGGCGGGCCGGCAGGTTGTGATCGCGCCGATGAGCGCGGGCGCCGCCGCCGGCGCCGCGATGCTCGCGCATTGGGACGAGCCCCATCCGCCGCCAAGGCTCGAGCCGGCGCGCGTCTGGGATCTGCCCGGACTTGAGGCCTACCGGGATCGGTGGGAGCGCGCGCTTTAGACAAGCTGGAGCGCCGGCGACGCCTCTCGGGGCGCGATCGGTGTGCAACCTTCCCGCCGCGATCTCGTTTCACATTGTCAACAATTCGGGCGAACTGAAGCGGGGGCCTATGCCGGCGACATCCACGCATCGATCTGAAGAAGTCTCGACGCTCGATTCCGGCGCGGCTCGAGCGTCTGCCCTGGGGCCGCTTCCACGTCCTGGTCATCGCGGCCTTGGGAATCACCTGGATCCTCGACGGCCTCGAGGTCACGCTCGCGGGCTCGGTCGCGCCCGCCCTGAAAGAGAGCCCGGCGCTTCATTTCTCCGATTCCGAGGTCGGGCTGGCCGGCAGCGCCTATCTTCTGGGCGCGGTCGTCGGCGCGCTGTTTTTCGGCTGGCTCACCGATCGCCTTGGGCGCAAAATGCTCTTCTTCATCACCATCTTCGTCTACCTGATTGCGACCGCGCTGACCGGGCTCAGCTGGAACGGCCTCTCTTTCTTCGTCTTTCGCTTCTTCACCGGCTGCGGCATCGGCGGCGAATATTCCGCCATCAATTCGACCATCCAGGAATTGGTCCCCGCGCGCTACCGCGGCCAACTCGATCTCACGATCAACGGCAGTTTCTGGGTCGGCGCCGCGCTCGGCGCGGTGGTCGCGGTCGTGCTCATCAATCCGGCGCTGATCCCTGCGGAATGGGGATGGCGGCTTGCGTTCCTGACCGGCGCGATCCTTGGCCTCGTTGTCTTTTTCATGCGGATGTGGGTGCCCGAGAGTCCGCGCTGGCTCGCGATCCATGGGCGCGAGAAAGAGGGCGAGGACGTCGTCAAGGGTATAGAGAAGCGATTTGAGGACGAGGGGATCAAGCTCGATCCGGTCCCCGCCAACAAAGCGATTCGGATCCGCTCGCGCGATCACACGCCGCTGAGCGAAGTGTTCGACACGCTGATCAATCGCCATCGGATACAGACCTTTGTCGGGCTGACGCTGATGGCGGCGCAGGCGTTCTTCTACAACGCGATCTTCTTCACCTACGCACTCGTGTTGACGAAATTCTACTCCGTCGGTTCAGGCTCCGTCGGCTGGTACATCCTGCCCTTCGCGCTCAGCAATTTTCTCGGGCCCGTGTTGCTCGGGCGACTGTTCGACACGCTTGGGCGCCGGATCATGATCACATTGACCTACGGCCTCTCCGGCGTGCTGATGCTCGCGGTCGCCCTCGCCTTCCAGCAGGATCTGTTGTCGGCGATGGGCCAGACGATCGGCTGGATGATCGTGTTCTTCATCGCCTCTCCGGCGGCGAGCGCGGCCTATCTCACGGTCAGCGAGACCTTCCCGATCGAAATTCGCGCCATGACGATTGCGATCTTCTACGCCATCGGAACCGGCGTCGGCGGCGTCGCTGCGCCGCTGATCTTTGGCAAGCTGATCGAAAGCGGGTCGCGGCAGGCCATCTTCGGGGGCTATGTCTTCGCCGCGTGTCTCATGTTCGCCGCCGCAATCATCGCGTGGCTCTTCGCCATCAACGCCGAGCGCAAGTCGCTGGAGGAGGTTGCGGCGCCGCTGTCGGCGGTGGGGTAGGGCTCGCCTTACCGCGATCCGAACCGCGCTTTGGCCGCCTCCGTAACCGGCGTATACATGCCCACAAGCGTCCCCTCGGGGTCCCGGAACTGCGTTGCGCGGTTTCCCCAGGGCATCATCTTCGGCTCATGCACGACCTGCACCTTGTCCTTCAGGCGGGCGAACTCTGAATCGACGTCATTGACCTGAAATTCGATGATTGCGGTGCGATTGGCGCCGGGTTCGGCGCTGCCGTCCTTGAAGAGCGCCACTGTTTCCACGCTCCCGATGGCGAGCGTGGCGGAAGGCGTGACGATCTCAGCGAACACGGGCGCGAGCCATTCGGCGCGCTGGCCTGTCACCATTTCGTAGAAGCCGACCATCGCTTTGAGGTCGGCGGCGACGAGGCGGGTGGATGCGAATTTCATTATGGCTGATCCTTTCGTATCGGCCGCGGCAAACGGCGGCGTCGAAAAGACTTGTCGCGCAAGCCTGCTGACGGCATCCTGTCAGCAGGCGTCATGAATGCGGCGTCTAAAGATATATACAATAATAATTTGATATAAAGGAGATTATCATGGCAGACATTTTCGTAAGCTATAAGAGCGCCGACCGCCCACGAGCTGAAACGCTAAAAAGCTGGTTTGAAAGTGCAGGCTGGAGCGTGTGGATCGATCGCGGTATCGAAGTCGGGGAGGAGTTTGAGGCACGGATCGAGCGCGAATTGGAAAGCGCAAGATTGATCGCGGTTGTGTGGAGCGCAGAGGCACGAAGATCGGATTGGGTCCAGCGCGAGGCCGAGTTCGCGCTTCGGAACGATAAACTCTTGCAGATTCACGGCACGGGTCTGCCGTTGCTAGACCCCTACAACAAAATTCAAGCTGTCAGGATGCAATCGTGGTCAGGAGAATCATCACATTCTGAACGCGTGCGTCTTCTTCAAGCTGTGGCGGCCAAATTGGGTTCAAAGCTACCCGAAGGTCTAGATATCCCCGATAGGGACGAAGACATTAAAGACTATGATCCCGATATCTCGGAAGCGCTCGGCCTTGCATTTTATTACTGTGCTCGACAGGTTGAATTGGCTCGAAGGAAGTTAGACGGCAGCTACCGTGGGTTGGTCGATTTTGATGAAGTGCGCGAATCTTTCGCCGCTATGCTCGCGCTTCTCCGCAAGAATACGACAGAAGATGACCGGGAGGGAGTTCTGCATTCGATGGCTCAGGACTTTTTGCACCAACTGCTGATGCTCTCACCCGATCCGAACGTCTTAACTTGAATTTTCGCGGCCGCCGTCGCTGACTCCTTGCTGACAGCATCCCGTCGGCAGGAGTCAGCATGCGTCGCGCCGACCGACTGTTTCAGATCATCCAGATTCTCCGCCGATCCACCCGGCCCGTCACGGCGGCCGCTTTGGGGCAGGAGCTCGAAGTGTCGAAGCGCACGGTTTACCGCGACGTCGCCGATCTGATCGGCCGGCGGGTTCCGATCGATGGCGAGGCGGGCCTCGGCTATCTCATCGCCTCCGATTACGACATGCCTCCGCTCATGCTGACGCCCGATGAGATCGAGGCGGTGATGCTGGGCGCGCAATGGGTTGCAGGCCGCTCCGACGAGGCGCTCGCCAATGCGGCGCGTGATGTGATGGCGAAGATCGCAGCGGTTGTTCCCGAGCGTCTGCGCCCGTTCATTGTCGAGCCGAGCGTCGGCGTGAAGCCGATGTTCACGGAGCCGACAAAGGAAAGCGTCGACCCTTCACGCCTCAGATCGGCAATCCGTGAGGAGCGGAAGTTGCGCCTGCGCTACCGATCCGACGCTGGCGAGGAGACCGAGCGGAAAGTCTGGCCCGTGATTCTCGGCTATGCCGAGACCACGCGCATGCTGGTCGCCTGGTGCGAGCTACGCCAGGGCTTCCGGCATTTTCGCACTGATCGGATTGTCGAAGTGGAGACGCTCGACGAAAGCATTGGGCTGCGCCACGGCGAGCTGCGCCGCCGCTGGCGGCATTGGCGCGAAACGAACGTTCAAGCTCGCTAAAGAGAGCCCCGCGCACACCTCGTCGTGAGGCGCGAAGTCATGAGGCGAGTGCAGCCGCTAAGGTTTGGCGTGCGAGAGGGCGGCCGCACGGCCGGCGGCGGCGTAGAGATTGAGCCGTGAATAGACGCCAAAGCCGGATCCGTCGTCGAGGAAGCCGCCACCGGGCCCCTCCGTTTCGGTCAGGATGCGGTTTGCTTCCTCAAGGCTGAGTTTGGGGAATGCGGTGGTCAGAAGGTATCCCGCCTCGGGCGCGAGCGTGGCCACGTCTTCCACCTTGTCCGCGATCTCCGGATGGGCCACGCCCAGCCCATAGGTCTGGGTCGTGGCGTAGAAGGCCTCGTTCATCGCGGGCGCGTTGAAGCGGCCGGTGTCCTGGCGCGCGCAAACCGCAATCGCATCGCCGCAAGCCGCCTCGAGCACCTTCGTCACGTCGGCCCGCGCCGTCGCGACCGCCGCGCGGAAGTCTTCGATCGTTGCGGGAACCCGGGGCGCGGACATTGCGGTCGCCCTGGCGAAGTCCGTCAGCGACCGGCCGATGTAACCGGGATCGTTGGCGAGGAGATGCGCAAGGTCGTAGGTCGCGACGGTTCGCCCGCCGAGCACGTCCATGGCGTAATGCGCCCCCATGATGATGCGGTCATTGCCGTATTCTGCGCCGCGCACGACCATCTCCTGAAAGCGATCGGGCACGAGTTCAGCGAGCAGCAGCGAGCCCATATAGCCGTAGGTCGTGTGCCCACTCGGGAAGGATGGGCTGTCGATCAGGTTCATGATCGGGCCCGCGGTTGTAGACTTCGTTGCCGGCGGGAACGTTGAAATAGTCCGGGCCTACGATTGGCAGGGTCGTCGGCTCGGTCTGGAACGGGCGCGAATCTCCATATTTGTCGGCGCCGGGCGTTCCGGCAGGCCGGCCATAAGCGACGCCGAACGGATCGGGCGCGCCGTCGATGGTTTTGAAGATGGTCAGGGCCTCGTCGGAAACCGGCTTTTTTCCGTTCGTCGTGCCGTTGGCGAAGAAATATTTGCCGGAATTGGAATCCGATCCGCTCGTCGAATTGGCATAGGCGATCACATCCGAGACCGCCTTGGAGATGCTGGTGAAGCGCTCCCGATCGAGATAATGCGCGCGCGCCTCGTAAGCCGCGCCCAAGCTCGTGCCGAACCCGTCGGTCAGCTGGACGAGATTGCCGTCAGTGATGAAGGCGTCGCGCAAAGCCTGCTGCTGCTGTTCGCCGAACGGCAGCAGAGTCGGCTGCCGAATGGCCCCGGTCTGGATGCCGCCCGTGACGCTGAAATTGGAGGCGAGCGCAGCCCGGCCGTCGTCAGTTTTCGCAAGAGCGGAGACGGGCGCCAGGCCTTTGAGAACGGCCATGTTGGTCACGCTCTGCGCGTCGGCGGCGCCCATCATCAAAGCGAATAAGCCGACCCCGCATCCCAGTCTGCTCATAATCCCTCCCGCTCCGCTCGCCGGCGCCGCTTGTCGCCCAATTCTTATACGCCTTCAAGACAGGCTCGCCTTGCGTGCGAGGACAACTCGCGCTCCGGTTCCAAACGATCGAAAATGCGACCCGAACCGGCCTCCATCCCGTCCTCGCTCATCGTGCAGAAAATCATATTAATATCACTTTCTTTCGACTGCATAATAGGCTAAAAACAACATGTGATCACATTTGAAGCACATTAGTGCGGGATCACGCTCAAACCACAAGGCCGCCATTTTGCGGCTGGACAGCGCGCGTCTGAGCCGCGCGGCGGCGGCCTCTCCCTGCCGGCCCGCCGTGCGGCTTTTTCTTTCGGTCCATTCCCGCCGCCGCCGTCCCTCGCGCTCCGGACGACCCGCGGTTCGAGAAAGTTGGGCGTTGCAGAAACACTGTAAGCCGATTGCCACGAGCCCTATGGAACTATGCGGGGGGCAGATGATTGCGCAATGTGGCGGTAATCATGTCGCCGTACTGTAAGGGATCCTAAATGCGACCACGCATCAAGAGATTTGGAATGGGGCTGCTAAGCGCGACAGCGGTCCTCGTTCTAGGGGGAAGCTCCGCGTACGCCATCACAATTGACTTCGGCGTCGCCACGATCGGAGGGACAATATCCTATGCCGGGCCGTCGTTGAATTCGCCATTGCAAGACGCGACCTCGATTACTTTCAATGGTACCTCCTTCGAGGTTTCGAGAGTCGGTATGAACGATCTGTCTGGACTTCGCGCCGGGCGACGCGATTTCAATAACTCCAACAACCGTTTCGTTCTCGGGCGGCGTCCTAACGACGCCGATCACTAAGTCGTGGACCGACAGCCTTGGCACATTCGACGAAACCCTTACCTCAGTGAGTGGTATCGACAGGTCCGCCCCCAATGCGCTGACAATGATCTTATCAGGTACGCTCATGGGCCCCGGCATCACCGGGACTCAGGCCGCTTACTTGGAATATGCCGCTACTCAGGTCGCAGGTCCGGGAGGGGCTGTCAGCCTTTCCTTAACCGACTCGTCCGCCTCGTCGGCGGTTCCCGAAGCGTCGACCTGGGCGATGATGATGCTTGGGTTCGCGGGCCTCGGTTTCGCGGGCTATCGCACTTCACCTAGGAGTGTGGCGTTAGTCAGCTGAATCGCTGCATAACTAAACGAAAGGCCGCTGCGAGGCGGCCTTTTTTTACTCGCCGAGGAAGCAGCCGCCGGCAATTTGCGCAATACGGCCAACTTCTGATTGGGTTTTGACCTGGAACAAGGAGGAAAGTGTTCTCCCCTAATCGGGCGTTCGCTTACCGGGCTACCCGCCGCGGCGCGTCTATCGCGATCCGCCCCCGACCTGACCGATCACGCTCGCCGTGCCGTCTCGCATGCCGACGATCTGCATTGGCGTGTGGGGATGATTGTGGTCATCCATCGCATAAGTTCCGCCGAGCAGCGACGGCATCGTGGTGGTCTTGAGCGCCTTCTCAATGTCTTCAGACTTGTCAGAATTGGCGCGGCGGATGGCGTCGACAACGAGATTGGTCGCTTCATAGGCGAAGAATGAGCGCTGGGTCGGCATGATCCCATATTTTGCCCGGTAGGCCTGAACGAACTCCTGCACCCCCGGCGATTCGATCAAAGGATTGAAGACCGTGATGCTGGTGGCGTTGTCCAGGCCGCCGGAGCTGATGAATTGCGGAGACAACGCGCCCGTCGCTGCGGCGATGTCGATGCGCCCGGTGATGGGGACGCTCCAGCCGGATTGTTCATAGGCGCGAAAGAAAGGCGCGGTCGACGTGCTCAGCACCGTCACGATCTGGTCAGGCGCAAGCGCTCTCAGCTGCCCGAGCAGCGGGACAAGGTCTTTCGTGTCCTTGGCGATCGTCTCGTTGGCGAGAACCTTGATATCGGCCCCGAGCGCGGCCTTCGCCATGCTGTCGGCGTTCATGTGGTTGAACGGATTGTCGTCGCTGACGATCGCGACGCTGCGGACGCCCTGCCCCTTGAGCCACCCCATGAGGCCGAGCGCGATGTCGCGGTCGGATGGGATCGTCTTGAAGGCATAATCGTTGCCGCCGACGCCCGAAGCGTCGACGAAATCCTGGCCGGCCGAAATGTCGATGACAAGCGGCACTTTCGCCTCCGCAACAATCGGCATGATGGCTTGCGTGACCGGTGTCCAGAGCGCGCCCAGGAGCACCGGGACATGCTCTTCCTCGATCAGCCTTTTTGTCGCGGCGATCCCCGTTGCCGGGTCCGCGGCATTGTCGCCATAGAAGGCCTCGACCGGCCTGCCGAGCACGCCGCCGGCTTCGTTGAGGCGCTGAAGCGCGAGCTCGATTCCATATTGCTCGCTCTGCCCGCGGTCCGCGTATTGTCCGCTGAGTATGGTGGTGACGCCGATACGGACGGGCTCGGCCGCAAGGACGGGCGTGAAAGCGAGGACGCAGCCGGTCAGCAAAGCGATCCTGAAGGCCATCGACTTTTCCTCGTGAAAGGGCTCGGCCGAGGCAAGCTGTCTCATTCCGGATCTTAAAACAATCGATGCACACGCCCGTCACGCGAACGTGAGAGTGGTCATCGTAGTTGCGCTGCTAGGGCCGCGCGAAGCGCCTCGAGGGGCCCGTAAGCCGTCGCGTCAATCGCGATTGGACTTTTTCATTTGAACCTTGTTATCACCGCCGTCCGCCGGTGAATCCCACCCCATGCTGCGCGCCTGCCGGCCGGGCGAGAACCAGCCCTCGATCCTTCGATGGATCTTGGGTGATCGCGCCGTGAAGTCGGCGTAAAGAAGCCGATGCGCGGCGGCTCAGTCGCGGCGCGTCCTGTCCACCACCAAAGGGCGAGCGCGCAAGATGCGCGTGCTCCGCCATCCTGAAAGCGCGTTTTGGCTCTCGTCACGGACATCGATCAGCTCAGCGTCGCGATCTCGCACGCGACGGCGCCGGCCTTCATGCTGGGCGCGGTCGCGGCGTTCTTGTCCATTCTCATCGCCCGTCTCGAGCGGATCGCCGACAAGAACAAGGCCCTTCGGTCCTCGGACACGAATCTCGATCCGACCGGCGCCGTCTCGGCTTCGTTCCTCCGGCGGATGGAGCTGCTCAGTCGCGCCATCCTTCTTGCGGTTCTGAGCGCCCTTCTGACTGCGGCGCTGTTGATCTGCGCCTTTTTGGCGGCGCTCGTGGGAATCGGGCACGGGCAAATCGTAGCGATGATGTTCACGCTCGCGCTCCTGCTCTTGATGGGCTCTCTCCTGCAGCTCGCGCGAGAGATCCGCGTGTACATGAAGCACATGCACCTCGAGTGAGAGAAGCGCCGTATCTCACATCAGCCATCAGTTGGCTTGCCGGACGATTTTGTCCGAGATTGGGGAGGCTCGTCTTTAGACGTTGCAGCCATTCTTCGATGAGCGTCGCCACGGCCATTCTGGTGGCCGGATCGAAACGCGCCGATTGAACTTCGCCTGATGATACGCCAGTCGATCTGGAGCGCTCGACCCCCAGGTCGGCCTGCCCGCTTACGATCTATTTGAATTTACCCGTATTTTTGGCGTCCCGAAGAGGACTTGAACCTCTGACCCCAGGTTTAGGAAACCTGTGCTCTATCCAGCTGAGCTACCGGGACTCCAATCACCGCGAGCCGCCAAAATCCTATGGACAGGGCAAGGCCAAGCGCGGCATGCCCTTAGCATGAATTTTCGCGTTGCGCACTGCGGCCGCGCATTGTTCGTCGAGCCTAAGCGCAGGCTCCGCGGCGCCTGCGTGGCGCTGTCGGCCGTCATTCTCGCCTGCCCCTGCCTCGCGGCTTGCGGGCGGCCAGCCGGACACGTGCAGGTGGCCAGCGTCGATGAGCGTCTCGATATTGAACTCAGCGATGGCCGAATCGTGAGGCTTGGCGGGCTCGACATGCCCAACGCTGAACGCGGCGCGCCGGAAATCGCGAACGGCGCCCGTGCTTTCCTGAGCGACCGCCTGACCGGTCGAGGCGCCGACCTTATCCAATTGGCAGGGGGAACCGATCGCTGGGGCCGAACGGTCGCCGATCTCGTCGTGGACGATCCGCGCGACGGGTCCGCCGGCTCGACCGCGGCGGCGCTGCTCACGGCAGGCTATGCCCGGGTTCGACCCGAATTCGACACCCGCGGCTGCGCCGTCCAGCGGCTGGCGATCGAAGAGCAAGCGCGCCAGGAGGGAACGGGAATATGGCGCGATCCGCAATATGCCGTGATACAATCGTCCAACTCGGCCGAGCTCCGCCGCTGGGCCCGCAGATTTGTGGTGGTTGAAGGCATGGTGCGAAGGGTTGGCTTCGCGCGCTCGCGCATTTATCTTGAACTCGTCCCGCGCGACGGTCCGACGATTGTGGTCGCGCGCAAGCTCGAAACGGCTTTGGCGCGAGAGGGACGGCCGGTCGGCGCCATGGTCGGACAGACAATCAGGGCGCGCGGCGCCCTCGACGACCGGTTCGGTCCGAGAATCGAGGTCGTTGACGCGGCGATGATCGAAATCGCGCGCCGCGCCGATGGGTCAGGAGAGGCGAAGCTCCGTCCATGAATGGTCCGCCGGATAATCTGGGACGCAGGCTTGCGTTCTGGCGCGGCCAGCGCGTCCTGATCGTGCTTATGGCCGCTCTGGCGCTGGGCTTGACGGCCTGCGCTTCAGTCGATCCGCCGCTTGCCCCGGCGGGCATCGCCCCAACGCCTGTTCCGCGCCCGGTTTCGGCCGAAAAACCAAACCCGGAACGCAAGCGCCTGATCGACGCCTTCGGCGGCGTCTACTCGGCTCCGGCGACGCAGGCCTATCTCGACGGCGTTCTCACGAAGATCGCGCCGCCGTCGGACGCCACCGGACCGTCATACCACGTCAATGTGCTGAATTCGCCGATCGTCAACGCCTTCTCCCTGCCCTCGGGGATATCTTCGTCACCCGCGGCCTTCTGGCGCTCGCCGAGGACACGTCCGAAATCGCCGCCGTCATGGCGCATGAAATCGGCCACATCTCTGCGCGCCACGCCGCCCAGCGGGCCGAGTTCGAAAAGACGACGGCGCTATTCTCACGCGTCAATTCGCAATTGCTGGAACAACGCCAGGCTCAAGACGAAGTCGAGGCGCGCTCGAAGCTTGCGATTGCCCGTTTCTCACGCGAACAGGAATTCGCGGCCGACCAGATCGGTATCAAGACCATCGGCAGGGCGGGATACGACCCCTATGGCGCGGCTCGTTTCCTCACCGCGCTCGGCGAGTGGAGCGCGCTTCGGGCTTCGGTCTCGGGCGCCGGCTCCGCCAACCGCCCGGACATGATGGCGACCCATCCCTCGACGCCCGAGCGCATCGCCCAGGCGACCGAGGCGGCGCGGCAGTTCGGGCCGCCCGGGACCGGCGAAACCGGACGCAACGCCTATCTCGCCGCCATCGACGGCCTAACCTTCGGCGACGACCCATCCCAGGGCGTGGTGCGCGACAATTCCTTCGTTCATCCAAAGCTCGGTTTCGCCTTCAAGGCCCCGGACGGCTTCACGCTCGACAACCAGTCGGCAGCGCTGATCGGGGTGGGCGAAACGGGCGGCGAGGCGCTGCGCCTCGACAGCATTGCGATCCCGGAATTGACCCCTGTCGCCAGCGCCATCGGTTCGGACTGGATCGACGGCGTCAAGACGACCTCGATGGAATCCAGGAAGATCGACGGCCTGGAAGCGGCCACGGCGATCGCTCAGGGCGACCAATGGAGCTTCCGCCTCGGGGCCGTGCGGCTGAATGGCCGGCTCTATCGGCTCATTTTCGCCGCCCACGATCTTTCGCCCGCCGTCGATTCGCGGTTCATGGCCTCGCTCGACTCGTTTCGCCTTATCAATGCGCAGGATTTCGCGTTGGCGACACCCGAAAGGATCAAGATCGTCGAGGCCACGAACGGCGACGCGGCCGAAACGCTAGCCGCGCGGATGGGCTTCCTGCCGCAATGGCTCGACCAGTTCCTGATTCTCAACGGCCTGGAGCGCAACGCGGCCGTCGTTCCCGGGCGGCGCTACAAGGTTGTCACCCGTTGACAGAAGAGGTCGAAAGCGCAGCCAGCGTTGGCGCCTCGCCGGCGGTATTGTGGTCGCCACTCACAATGCGGGCAAGCTGCGCGAGATCGAAGACCTGCTTCGGCCCTTCAGCGTCGTGCCGCTCGGGGCGGCGACGCTCGGTCTCGAGGAGCCCGACGAGACCGGATCGACCTTTCGTGACAACGCTCTTTTGAAGGCGCGAGCGGCCGCTCGGGCTTCGGGGTTGGTCGCGCTCTCCGACGATTCGGACCTTGCGTCGAGGCGCTCGACGGCGCGCCAGGCATTTATTCGGCAGATGGGCTGGGCCGACGAAAGACTTTGGTGCCGCCATGGCCCGCGTCGAGCGCGAACTTGAAGCGCGCACGCGCTCCCCCGCCCTGGCGGGCGTCTTTCGTCAGCGTCCTGGCGCTGGCGTGGCCGGATGGCGCAAACGAAGCTTTCGAGGGCCGACCAGATGGGATGCTTGTCTTCCCGCCCCGAGGGACGGCCGGGTTTCGGCTACG
>CAVQVS010000008.1:0-431668 GCA_963717215.1 uncultured Alphaproteobacteria bacterium | reverse complement strand
CGCTGGCCAAGGTCATAAGCGCGAAACATGGGAGTGGGCTGATGGCACGGAAATTCGTGAAGGCGCTGGGTTTCGGCGCAGCTCTCGCAGCCAGTCTAGCGCTCGCGCCAGCGGCTTTCGCCAAGGACTGGAAGACCGTCGTCATCGGCATGGAAGGCGCCTACGACCCTTGGAACCTGACCAACTTCGAGCGGCAAGATCGTCGGCTTCGAGCCGGACCTGATCATGGACGTCTGCAAACGGGCGGGGCTCGAATGCAAGATCATCGCCCAGGATTGGGACGGCATGATCCCAGGGCTCAAGGCGGGCAAGTTCGACGTGATCATGGACGGCATGTCGATCACCGATGAGCGCAAGAAGGAGATCGACTTCTCAAAGTCCTACGCGGTGTCGCCGGGAGCCTTTCTCGCGCCGAAGGATAGCCCGCTCGCCAAGGCGCCCGCCGCGGGCACGCTCGTCAATCTCGACAAGGACGCGGCCGCCGGCGATGCCGCGATCAAAGGCGTCCAGGCTGCGCTCAAAGGCAAGACGCTCGGCGTCCAAGTTTCGACCACCCACGCCAATTTCGCCAGCCAATATTTGAAGGGCGTCGCCGATGTGAAGGAATACAAGACCATCGATGACCGCGATCTTGACCTCAAGTCCGGCCGCATTGATGCGTCGCTCGACGACTATCCCGCTGTGGTCGCGACGGCTGAAAAGCCCGACGCCAAGGACCTCGCGGTTGTCGGACCGAAATTCATCGGCGGCATGTTCGGCGCAGGCACTGGCCTCGGCATCCGCAAGAGCGATGCGGATCTGACCGCCAAGTTCGACAAGGCGCTGAGCGAGGCGATCGCCGACGGGACGGTGAAGAAGCTCTCGGAACAGTGGTTCAAGGTCGACATGACGCCCCAGCCGGGATCCTGAGCGCGCTCTCGCACTAAACGAGCGCGCCCCCGGAGGACGCCGAGGTGGGCGATCTGGCGATCTTCGGCTTCGGTGAGGGCGGTTGGGGCCTGGCGCTTCTCCAGGGCGCGGCGATGACGCTTCTCGTCTCGGCCTGCGGCCTCCTTATCGGGTCGGGGATTGGCGGCCTTGTCGCTTGGGCGCGGCTTTCCGGGAAGCTGCTCGCGGGCGCCGTAGGCCAGGCTTACGCGGCTCTCTTCCGCGGACTGCCGGAGCTGCTCATCGTCTATTTCGTCTATTTTGGCACTTCGAGCTTCCTGACGGCGACGGCAAACGCTCTCGGTCACGAAGGCTTCGTCGGCGTTCCCTCCTTTGCCGCAGGCGCGCTCGCGGTTGGCGTCATTTCAGGCGCCTATCAGGCGGAGGTGTTCCGCGCCGCTTATCTCGCGATTTCGCGGGGCGAGCTTGAGGCCGCGGTCAGCGTCGGCATGAATCGGGCGCTCTTGTTTCGCCGCATCATCGCGCCGCAGGTGCTTCGCTTCGCCTTGCCTGGGCTTGGTAATCTCTGGCAGGTCGCGCTCAAGGATTCCTCGCTCATTTCGGTCACCGGCTTGACCGAGCTCATGCGCATAAGCCAGGTCGGCGCCGGATCGACCCATCGTCCCTTCGCCTTCTATCTCGGCGGCGCTGCGCTTTATCTGATCATGACGCTCGCCACGACACGCTTCTTTGACGTCGCTGAGGCGCGCGCCACGCGGGGCATGCGCAGGGCGACGGGTTAAGGCGGCGATGGACTTCGATTTCATCACCAAGACCTTCGTCCGCCTTCTCGCCGCGCTGCCGCTTACGCTTTCCGTCTGGTTCCTTTCCGTCATCCTCGGCGCCCTCATCGCGGCGGGGGTGACCTGGATGAGGGTGAGCGGGGCCAAGCCGTTCGAACTTTTCGCCCGCGCTTATGTCCTAGTCTTTCGCGGCACGCCGCTCCTGATCCAGCTCTTCGTCGTCTATTATGGCCTCGCTTCGCTGCCGGCGGTGCGCGCGAGCTTTGCATGGGGCTTCCTGCGTTCCGCGTTCAATTGCGCCGTGCTGGCGCTCGCGCTCTGCACCGCGGCTTATCAGGCCGAGATCTTTCGCGGCGCGCTTCTTGCCGTGCCCCATGGACAGGTCGAGGCGGCGCGCGCCTGCGGCATGTCGAGGCTGCTCATGTTCCGCAGAATCATTTTTCCGATTGCCCTTCGGCACGGGCTTCCGGCTTATTCGACCGAGATGATCTCGATGGTGAAGTCGACCGCGCTCGTCTCGCTTGTCACTTTGTGGGACGTGATGAGCATCGCGCTCAAGATTCGCAACGACACGCTGGTCACCTATCTGCCGCTCATTCTTGCCGGCGCGATCTATTTCGTCGTCAACTACATCATCGGCGCCGGCTTCCTTGCGCTCGAGCGGCGCCTGTCGCCGCATCTCAGGCCCCGGCCAAGCTGAAGGAGGCGCGCATGTCGGCGACGCCAGCGCTCACGGTCGACACAATGCACAAGAGCTTCGGCCAGCTCGAAGTGCTGCGAGGGGTGTCGCTGACCGCCAATGACGGCGATGTGATCTCGATCCTCGGTTCGTCCGGTTCAGGCAAGAGCACGTTTCTCCGCTGCATCAACCTGCTCGAGACGCCGGACCGGGGCGTGGTCACGGTCGCCGGCGAAACCATCACAATGCGCCAGCGCCGCGACGGGCGGGCCGAGCCTGCGGACCGGCGACAGGTCGACCGCATCCGCGCCGAGCTCGCCATGGTGTTTCAGGGCTTCAACCTGTGGTCGCATCTGACGGTGCTGGAAAACCTGATCGAGGCGCCGGTGCATGTGCAGAAGCGGCCGCGGGCGGAATGCATCGACGAAGCCCGCGCCCTGCTAGCCAAAGTAGGCATGTCCGAGCGAGAAAACTATTATCCGGCGCATCTTTCCGGGGGTCAGCAGCAGCGCGCCGCCATCGCCCGCGCGCTCGCCATGCGCCCAAAGGTGATGCTGTTCGACGAGCCGACCTCGGCGCTCGATCCGGAACTCGTGGGCGAGGTGCTCCGCGTCATGCGCGCGCTCGCCGAGGAAGGCCGGACGATGCTGGTCGTGACCCACGAGATGAGCTTTGCGCGCGACGTCTCGACCCGCGTGATGTTCCTGCATCAGGGGCTGGTCGAGGCGGAGGGACCTCCACACGAGCTTTTCTCCGGCTCGACCTCCGACCGCTTCCGCCAGTTCATCTCCAAGGAGCGTGGGTAGGGCGACGATGCCGCGTCTGTTCACCGGCCTCGAACTGCCAGAGGCCGTTGTCGGCCAGCTCGCGCTCATGCGCGGCGGGGTCGTCGGGGCGCGCTGGCTCGAGCCTGAGGACTACCACATCACGCTTCGATTCATCGGCGATATCGACGCACGCATGGCTCGCGACATCGACGACGCCCTCAGCGACATCGGTCGGCCGAAGGCGCTCGTGCGCTTCGAGGAACTAAGCTGGTTTGGCGGCGACAAGCCGCGCGCGATCGTGGCCAAGGTCAAGCCTGAGCCGGCGCTGATGGATCTGCAGGCTGAACAGGAGCGGCGTCTGAGGCGCATCGGCATTGAACCCGAGACGCGCAAATATACACCGCACGTGACTCTGGCGCGGCTGCGCGGCGCGAGGCAGGCGGCGGTCGCCGGCTATCTCGCGGAGCGCGGCGTGCTGGTCACGGAATCGTTCGTCGCTGAGCGCTTCGTCCTCTATTCCGCCCGCGCCGGGTCGGGCGGCGGACCCTACGTTGTTGAGGCTGCCTATCTGCTGGGCTAAGGAGAGGCATGGGCTCTCGCGCTTGCGCTTGGCCGGGACGTCGCGCTATCGCGGCGCGTCGCATTTTTACGGGCTCGAGGCGCTCTGAGTTCGAATGGGTGTAAGGTCAACGCTTTGGACCTCGCGGGCGGCGGCCAAAAGCCCGTCGGTTAATTGGCCAGCGCTTCTTCAGGATCGCTCCCGGGGCCGCAGCCTCGGCGCCGCGCGACCGTCATCCGGGATGCTGCGCCGATATCGCCGATTTTTTGCGGTTGCTGCTTTCCTGCTCTTGGCGGCGCCACTCGTGGCGGGGCTGGCTTACCCGGACGGCGCCGCTTCGATCCTCATGGAGGGGCGCACCCCGGCGCCCGTGCCGAGAGCGCCTGTCGAAACCGCTGACTGGTTCGAGCTTCCGAAAAACATCGACGCCTATCTGCAAGACCATATCGGTCTTCGTCAGGCTTTGCTGCACGCCCACCGGGAACTCTCCAAGCCGCTGTTCGGCAGCTACAAGGTCCTGATCGGCCGCGGCGGCCGGATGTTCTATCTGGGCAACGAGATGGTGACCCAAAGCGCCGGGCTCGTTATGCGCGACCAGGCGGTGGCCCAGACGACCGATTTTCTCGCGCGGATGAACGATGAGCTTCGCGCCCGCGGCATCCGTTTTCTGGTTGCGCCTCCGCCGAACGCCTCAAGCGTTTATACCGACGACCTGCCGCTCCGGGCGCGAAATGCAGGGCGTCCGACCGAATACGATCTGCTGATGTCGAATCTCGCCGCCAAAGGCGTTACGGCTGTCGATTTGCGGCCCGTACTCAAGGCTGCTCGCCCTAGCGGCTCACTCTTTTATATGCACGACAGTCATTGGTCATTTCGCGGCGCGCTCATGGCTTATAACGCAATTGTCGAGGCGGACGCGCATCCCGAGTGGCGGATTGACCCGCACTCAGCCTTGGCCCCGGCCGTGCGCAAGGGCGGCGACATGGCGAATATCCTCGGTCTTGCCGATAAGATTTCGGAAAATACTGAGAATTTAACGTTTCCCGGCAGCAGGAAGATTCCGCTTCCTGACAATGATTTCATCGAGACGTTCGACAGAACGGGCCCGAAGATCCTGATTCTCGGGGATTCGCTGACCCTGGATTTCTTCCCTCCCATGCTTCTACAGCACGTTGGAAGCGCGATCTGGGTGCACCACGAATATTGTGGCTTTGACTGGCGTGTGATCGATCGAATTCGACCTG
Source organism: uncultured Alphaproteobacteria bacterium (assembly GCA_963717215.1). Classification (GTDB taxonomy): domain Bacteria; phylum Pseudomonadota; class Alphaproteobacteria; order Rhizobiales; family Beijerinckiaceae; genus Roseiarcus. The sequence goes on along the minus strand of CAVQVS010000008.1, from coordinate 426,749 downwards.
ATGAAGTGTGGTGGATGCCCGGCGAGCGTATTTTTCTCTGCCAGCACTGGCCGATTGGATTTCCCCGCGCGAAGGGGGCCGGGGAAGAAAAAGTGCCGATGGGTCTCGTTCGCCCGCCAAATAAAGTGGAAGATCAGGCGGCCATCCGAAAATGAAATTGCGGCTAAAACGACGTCCTGCTCAACGCGCTCAGGCTGCGACTCCTCTCGGCCAGAGAGATTTCGCGGCAGGCGAGGGAGGGGGATGCGGTGAATGAAAACTGATGCTCCTGCGCCACCGCCGGATTTTCGCCCCCTTTGCTTTTTCTCTGCTCGCCGCGCCGCTCGTGGTCGGCCTCGTCGCGCCTGACAGTCCCGCGAGCGTTGTCAGGGAAGGGCGCTCGCTCGCGCCGGCGCCACGACTGCCCACGACGAGGGCGAACTGGCTCACATTGCCGGCGGCGGCCGACGCCTATCTCAAGGACCATTTCGGCTTGCGGCAGAAGCTGATCACGGCGCATCGGGAACTGACCAAACCGATGCTCGGCTTCGGCAATGATACGGTGCTTGTCGGGCGCAACGGGCGCATGTTCTTTCTCGGCGAGGAGACGGTGCGTCAAAGCGCCGGTCTTCTTGTCCGGGACGAGAGGGTGGCCGAGGCGACCGATATGCTCGTCCGCATGAACGACGAGCTTCGGGCGCGGGGGATCCGCTTCCTGGTCGCGATGCCGCCCAATGGGTCCACGATCTTCCAGGACGATCTGCCTCTCTGGGCGCAAAATCCGGGCAAGCGGACCGAGTACGACATGCTTTTGGCTAACCTCGCCGCCAAAGGTGTGACAGCGGTGGATCTGCGGCCGGCAGTCAAGAACGCGGGGACCCAAGGCCCGGTGTTCTATATGCACGATACGCATTGGACATTCCGGGGCGCGCTCGCCGCCTATGACGCCATCGCGGAGGCGGACGCTCACCCGGATTGGCGAATCGAACCGGCCTCCGCGCTGGGGCCACTGACTCTGCGCAAGGGGGGCGATCTGGCGCGAATGCTGGGGGTCGGCGACGCGGTGTCAGAATATGCCGAGCCTCTGACGCTTCCATACGCAAAGAATGCCCCCGAATCTTTCAATCCGGTCGGAGCCTTCACGGAAACCTCGGAAAAGACTGGCCCGACCATTCTCATCCTCGGCGATTCCTTCACCGGCGCCTTTTTTCCGCCAATAGTTTTGCAACACGCGAGCCGCGTGGTTTGGATGAGCCACCTGGTTTGCGGTTTCGACTGGAACGAGGTGGAGAAATATCGCCCCGACGAGGTCTGGTGGATGCCCACGGAACGTTTTCTGGTGTGCCTGCCTGGCGTGAAGCCGAAGGGCTTGCCCGAACGCGGAACGGACTCGGCCCGGGGAACGGCCCCGGCCGGGCTGGCGGCGCAGATGGGGGCGGCCCGGAGTCGCGATGGCGTGCGCGAATGAGCCTCAAGATCGCCCGCAGCCTGCTCGTGCTTGGCGGCGCGCGTTCAGGAAAAAGCGCCTATGCGCAGGGGCTTGCAGAAGCCCAAAGTCGGGAGCGGCTCTATCTCGCGACCGCGGCGGCGGGAGACGAGGAAATGGCGGCGCGGATCGCCCGCCACAGGGCCGACCGGGGCCAGGGCTGGACGACGCTCGAGGAGCCGCTCGAAATCGCCACGGCCCTTTTGACGCATGCGCAAGCGGGCAGGGTGGTGCTTGTCGATTGCCTGACCCTCTGGCTCAGCAATCTAATGCTGGCCGGCCGCGATCCGGGCCCTGCGCTCGCGGCCCTCGCCGACGCCATGGGCAGGCTCGCTGGTCCGGCCATCCTCGTATCCAACGAGGTGGGCATGGGCATTGTGCCGGATCACAAACTCGGCCGCGAGTTTCGCGATTGGCAGGGACGGGCGAACCGGGAAATCGGGGCCGCTTGCGACGTCGTGATCTTTGTCGCCGCCGGACTCCCGCTCCAGTTGAAGCCGGCTGCAACCCCTAGCGTGCAATTGGGCTGAAGCTACGCATTTTCCTCAACAAACCTCTGGCGACTCGGGGCAGGGCTGGACTAGATTCGCGTCCGTGGCAGGAGATGGTCGGCTGCAAGGGCCGTCGGCTCTCGCTTCAAGATGTTCGGGCTGGGGATTCGGCGGGATGCTGCGTCTTTTCCAACGCCACGCGCCGGAGCAGGCGGCGCATTTCGATATCGCGCATGACGGCGAGACTTATCGCGTCGCGCTGAAACGCGTCGCGACGTCGCGACGTTTCACGTTGAGGGTTCGCACCCCGACGCGCGATGTGCTCCTGACGATGCCGACGCGCACATCCCTCAAAGCGGCGCGCGAATTCGCCGAACGTCACGCCGCGTGGATCGGTACGCGGCTCGCGCGTCTGCCCGCCCCGGTCGCATTCGAGCCGCGCGCAATCATGCCGTTGCGCGGCGCCGATCATCGCATCGTGCACCGGCCCGGCGAGCGCGGCGGGGTCTGGCTTGAGTCGAGCGAGCGCGGACCGCTCATTTGTGTTTCCGGCGAGCGGCCGCATGTGGCGCGTCGCGTCACCGATTTCCTCAAGCGTGAGGCGCGCAAGGATCTCGAGGCTGCGGTGGCCAGGCATTCGAAGCAGATCGGCGTCAAGCCGCGCCGCATCGTGCTGCGCGACACGGTCAGCCGCTGGGGCTCGTGCTCGTCGACCGGGGGCCTCAATTTCTCCTGGCGCCTGATTCTCGCGCCGCCCTTTGTGCTCGATTACCTCGCCGCGCACGAGGTGGCGCATATCGTTCACATGAATCATTCGGCGCTATTCTGGAAGCTTGCGCGCCGCCTGCACCCCGGAACCGACCGTGCCGAAATCTGGCTCAAGGTTCACGGCGCGAGCCTGCATCGCTTCGGCGCGACGTGGGAGTGATCACTTTCAGGGTCACGCCATCCTGTCCAGCGCGTCGAACATCAGTTGCAAATCCTGCGGACGCGACAGTCGGTGATCGCCATCCTTGACCAGCGTTAGCGTCGCCGGGTCGCCGCCGAAACGCTGCATCAGCGCGAGCGCATGCGAAAACGGCACGTCTTCATCCCGCATGCCTTGCAGCACCGCGGTCGGCGCCCCCGTACGGATCATGCCGCCAAGAAGAAGGTGTTTGCGCCCGTCCTCGATGAGGTCGCGCGTGAAGCAGTCGGGTTCGCTCGAATAGGCGGAAGGCCGCCGCCACACGCCTTCATCCATGATCGCGCGCCGCGCCTCGTCCGGCGCCTTGGTCCAGATGAGCGCTTCGGTGAAGTCGACCGCAGGCGCGATGAGAATGAGGCCTTTCACCCGCTCGGCTTCCCCTGCCTTGCTCAGCGCGCGGACGGCGAGCAGCGAGAGATATCCGCCCATGGACGAACCGACCATAATCTGCGGGCCCTCGGTGTGCGCCCGAATGAGCGCCAGCGTCTCTTCGAGCCAACGAGAGATGGTCCCATCCTCGAGTCGTCCGTCGGATCGCCCATGGCCCGAATAGTCGAACCTGAGCAGGCCTAGGCCGCGACGCTCGGCCTCCGCGTCAAGCGCGGTCGCCTTGGTCGAATCCATGTCGGAGCGATAACCGCTGAGCCAAACAAGGCCTGGACCTCCGCCGCGCACTGGGGCACGACGGCGAAAGGCGATACGCCGTTGATTCGGGGCGTCTCCGACGATGAAGACCTGCGGCTGTCCGTCCGACACACTAGGCTCGCTTTTGATGACCCCGCTTGCGGACCGCGCCTGGTTGAGCGTCGGCACGGGCGCGCGGAGCGAAGCGGACTTGGCGGAGCATCCGCTGCGTGTCAACCATTCGCCGGCCAAGCTCTCGTGTTCGAGGCGGCGCCCGCCGTGAGCGTGGACCCTCTCTCTCCTTTCCGGCGCGGGGCCAGCGCGCCGCTCGCTGGTCGTACGATCCTCCAAGTCGTCCCGCCGCTCGCTGCGGGGGGCGACGAACGCGCGACGCTCGCCGTGACCGCGGCGCTCGCGGAGACCGGCGCGCGCGCGCTGGTGGCGAGCGATTCCGGCGGCCTCGCCGGCGAGCTGCAGGCGATCGGCGGCCTGTTCGTCCGCTTTCCGGCGGCGACCAAGAACCCGTTCACGATGGCGCTCAACATGCGACGTCTGCAGCACATAATTGCTTCGGAGCGGGTCGACCTCGTCCACGTGCGCTCCCGTTGGGCCGCCTGGACGGCGGTCAAGGCCTGCCGCAAGGCGAAGCGTCCGTTGGTCACCTCGCTTCCGGTCGACGGCGTCCGCACCCGCCCGCGCTCGAGCTTCGAGACCGCCGTCGCCGAGGGCGATACTGTCATCGCGTCGTCCGAATTTGCCGCCGAGCGTGCGGAAGCGCTCTTCCCCACGCCGCCCAAGCGCCTCAGGATCGTGCGAACGGGAATGGATCTCTCCCAGCTTCAGCCGGAACGGGTGAGCGGGCGCCGGGTGTCGGATGTCCGCTTGAGCTGGGGCGTCGCGGCGCATGAGCGGGTCGTTCTGGTGCCGGCTCGAACTCGCGCCAGGCCGGGGCCAGCAGACGCTCATCGAAGCAGCCGCCCTCATCAAGGGCCAGGGCCTCGATGACGTTCGTTTCGTGCTGGCGGGCGAAGCGGCCAAGCCGGCATTCGCGCGCGAACTCGACGCGCTCGCAATCAGGTGCGGCGTCCCGTCCATGCTGATCCGCGTCGGCGCCGGGGCTGATCCGCCAGCTGCGTTCATCGGTGCCGCGGTCGTGGTTTTTCCCGCCATCGAAGTCGATGGCGTAACGCGCACTTCGATCGAGGCGGCCGCGATCGGGGCGCTTACCATCATCTCCGACGTTGGGTCCGCCCGCGAGATCGTCGCTGCGCCGCCGTACGCGGACGCCGAGGCGCGCACCGGCTGGCTGGTCCCGCCTCGCGACCCGGGGGCCCTCGCCGAGGCGATCCATGCCGCGCTGTCGCTCGGCGCTTCGGCGCGCGAAGCCATACGACGCCGCTCGCGGGCGAAGATCGCCGACGCCTACTCGCTTGAGCGGATGACGCGTGACACGCTCGATGTTTATGCTGAGGCGCTCGAGCGATGAGCGGCGTGGACTCCCGCGGTCGACCTGCTCGCCATGAAATCCCCCACGAGTTTATATTGTCGGGTTTTAGCCTCGCCATCGGGATAGGAACCGGCTGGGCCAATCGACCTTTAGAGCGGCGGCGTCGCCGGGCCAGCGAATTTCGGGAGCAGGGCCTAACCCAAGCCAGTAACGCCGCCGGAGACCCTGTCGGCATCTTCGGCGCTCTCGCTGTGCCACAAGGTTACATCTCCGACAGTCCCCTGTCGGACACTGCGACCTACTTGAGCCAGACTTTCAGCAGCCTCGGCGCGACGCCCGGCTGCTAAGAATCGTGGGGGACCGGGTGAACCAGAACTTCACGCTTGTGATCGGAACCGTAGTCCCGGAACCCTCCACATGGGCCAAGATGCTTATCGGCTTCGCGGGACTGGGCTTCCTGGGATTGCGAAGCGCCGCGCGCCGCAAAGTGGCGTCAAACGCTTAGGCGATCCAGAAGCGCGCCACCGACCCGCCGTCGACGGTCGCGGGCAAAGATCGCCGATGCTTACTCACTTGAGCGAATGCCGCGCGACACGCGTGGCGTTTACGCCGAGGCGCTCTCGCGCTGCCGGGCGGCCATGCGGCCCGTTTCCAACACGGGCGCTGCTGCTTCGGGGGTCTGTACGTGCTCGGGGCGAATGCCGATTCCGATCAGCCGCGCCGGAATGCGGCGCAGGATCGGAAAGACGCCGAACAGCTTCAGGACCAGCGGCGGCTTCGGCCGCTCATTGGAGGTAAGAACCCGGCTTATGATCCTCTGCTGGATGGTGAGCTGCATGCGCTGCGTGAACCGCATCGGCAGCGTGCGCCGCTCCTCGATTGCCCGAAGATCCGCGTCGGTAAGCTTGCCCATGCGGAGCGGACCGGCGAGCTGGTTGGCTGCGGCGACCGCGTCCTGGACCGCCATATTGACGCCAACGCCGCCAATCGGCGACATCGCGTGGGCCGCATCGCCGATGCAGATCAGCCCGGGCCGCCACCATTTCCGCAGCCGATCGACGGTGACGCTGAGCAGTTTGACGTCGTCCCAGCCCTTCAGTTCGCCAACTCTGTCGGACAGAAACGGCGACATCTCCAAGACTTGTTTCCGAAATGCGTCCAGGCCGTCAGACTTCATCCGTTCAATCCCGCCTTTCGGGATGATATAGGCACATTGCCAATAGTCGCCACGGTCCAGCAAGATCATCATCTTGCCAGCTTCGATGTGGCCAAACGTGTCCGGGGTGTCGCTGGACTTGCGCGACAGGCGAAACCATAGGACATCCATCGGCGCGCCATAGTCGTCGCTCTTGAAGCCTGATTTCTCGCGCACAGTCGAATGGCGTCCGTCGCAGCCAACGACGAGATCGGCGCGGATCGTGAGCAATCCATCCGGTGTTTCCGCGATCAAGCCGGCGACGCGCCCGTTCTCCTCGATCAAATCCGTCGCCTCGGCCTTCATGCGCAGGTCGAACGTCGGGTAACGCTTTCCGCGCCCGGCGAGGAAGTTGAGGAAGCTCCATTGTGGCATCAGCGCGATGAATTTGCAGTGGGTCGGCAAATGGCGAAAATCCACCAATTCGACGTGCTCGGCCCCAATCTGCGCGGACAGCGTTTCGACCTTCTGATGTGGAAGCTTCAAGAACTCGTCGATCAAGCCAAGTTCGAACATCAACTCGAGCGTCGAGGGATGAACCGTGTCGCCGCGGAAATCGCGGAAGAAATCGGCGTGCTTCTCCAGCACCACGACATGAACGCCGGCGCGCGCCAGCAGAAATCCGAGCATCATGCCGGAAGGTCCGCCGCCGGCGATGCAGCATTGCGTCTTGATCGTTGAATTGTCCATGTTTGCTCCGCCGGGCGCACGCCCCCGCTGTCACGGTCATAAAACGCGGAGATTAAGGCCGGGTTCCGAGCCGAGCGGCGTCCCGCTCCCACGAGGGAACAGCTAGGTTGATGCTGAGGCGGATGGAGGATTTCGAATGAACAATATTCCGGAAAAGGCTATCGAGGCAGCCGCTAAAGCGATGTATAAATTTCAAGTCCAGCGCGCTCAGGAAACCATAGAAAAAACGAAATTTAGTATAAGCGAGCTTCCAGAGATAATGAGCAGAATAGCGAAGGAGTTCGAGACCGCCCAGGTATTAGTCTTTGCCTCATACCTTGAGAGCAAAATCGATCAGCTTATAAGTTATCAATTGAGAAGAGATATAAAGAGATCAGAATATAGTAATATATTTACCGGACTTGGCCCGTTATCAACTTTTTCTGGCAAGATAGCGCTAGCGTACCAGCTACGATGGTTGGAAAAATCAACAAAATTAAAATTAGATATTTTCAGAAAAATAAGAAACGACTTTGCTCACTCTGCGTACAAGACATCCTACCAAGACGATAAGATTCGTTCTTGGTTCGCAGCAGTAGAAGGAAATCTGGGGGATTTTATCGAACGCGTTGGTCCTATCATGCGTGAGAAGTCTTCCATGGATATTAAGCGTATGAGCGAAATATCTATTACAGAAAAATATATGTGCTGGCTTGCAATGCTTGCCAGAGATGTCTGCATGGAACTGCTCGTTCTTCCAGTTTGTGTCCAAGATGGTGTTGATCCAACGGATGTCACGCGCACTTCTACCGCCCCGGATGTGATAAATAATGTAACAGGGGCGATGATAGAGGCGATCTACGTACTAGCCGGGAGCAAAGTGCAGCCGGAGGCCGACGCATCAGCCTCCAGCCACTTTTAAAAGCGCGCAGCGCTCCTAAGACGTCAAACCGACCTGGTTAGTTCTTGATGAACGCGCCGCTGCGCAAATCGCTCAGCGCCTGACGGATCTCAGCCTGCGTGTTCATGACGATCGGCCCGTGCCAGGCGATCGGCTCGCGCAAGGGCCGGCCGGAGACGAGGAGGAAGCGCACGCCCTCGTCGCCCGCCTGGACGACAACCTCATCGCCTGCGCCGAAGACGACCAGCGAGCGGTTGCCAACCTTGTCGCGCACCAGGACTTCTTCGCCGTCGACCTCAGCTTCGCGCAGCACCCCGAAGGGTTCGGACGAGTCGGCGAACATGGCCGAGCCCTCGAAAATATAGGCGAAGGCCTGGCGGAAATCCTCGACCTTGAGTCGCTTCATCTTGCCCGCGGGCACAGTCACATCGAGATAGCGCGGCTCGGCCGCGACGCCATCGACCGGACCGGACTTGCCCCAGAACTCGCCGCAGATCACGCGCACACGCGTGCCATCGTCGTCGATCACCTCGGGGATCGCAGTTGCGGGAACATCCTGGTAGCGCGGCTTGGTCATCTTGAGATGCGCGGGCAAATTCGCCCATAGCTGGAAGCCATGCATGCGGCCTTTGGCGTCGCCGGTGGGCATTTCCTGGTGCAGGATGCCGCTGCCGGCGGTCATCCATTGGACGTCGCCTGAGCCGAGCTTGCCGCGATTGCCGAGGCTGTCGCCGTGATCGACTTCGCCTGCAAGCACATAGGTGATGGTCTCGATGCCGCGATGGGGATGCCAGGGAAACCCGGCGAGATAATCCTCCGGCCGATCGCCGCGGAAATCATCCATCATGAGGAACGGGTCGAAATCGGACGTGTCGCCGAAGCCGAAAGCGCGGCGCAGCTTGACGCCGGCCCCCTCCATGGTTGGAACGGACTGGCTGACGCGCTTGACGGGACGAATGGACATTGAGCCCTCCTGGTCGAACTGGTCGATCTTGGTTTCCGAATTACTGCCGCACTTCCAGTTCTGCGGCTGAAGAACTTTGGCGAATTCGCTAATCGGAAACCGTGTTCGGGCGAAGATAGGTATAGAGCGTAGAAGCCGCAAGTCTATCGAAAGAAGTGATCGTAGCTATCAGCCGGGATGAACGCTTGCCTCTTTCGGCCTCCCGCCGATGATTGCTGAAGCGGCGGAGCCGGCTGCGGCGGCGCGCTCGAGTGCGCGAGGGATGTCCGCGCCCGACAGCCGCGCCGAGAGAAAGGCGGCGACGAAGGCGTCGCCCGCGCCGGTGGTGTCGATCGCTTCGATTTTCGGCGCGTTGACACGCCAGCGCTCCACGCCCGCAGCCGCCTCGGCGCCGGCCGGGCCGCGCTTGATGACGACCAGCGGGTAATGGGTCGCAAGCCGTGCGCATTGGGTCTCGGGATCGGTCGAGCCGGCGAGAATCGCGGCTTCCTCTTCGTTGGGGAACAGAATTGAAGCCCCTCGCGTCCAGGCGAGGAAATTATCGGCGCCGACCTCGCGCAGGAATTCCGTCGAGGCCGGATCGACGCTGATCGGCTTGTCTCCGGCGCGCCGCATGACGTCGAGGACGGCCGCGCGCGGCGAAGGGGCGAAGAACGAATAACCGGAGAGGTGGATAAGAGCCGCGCCCTCGATCAGGGCGTCGGGGATGTCGCGGGCTTCGAGCGCTTCGTTGGCGGCGCGATCGGTGAGGAAACTGCGTTCGCCATCGGGGTCGATGAGCGCAATCAGCCGCCCGGTCTCATGGATAGGATCGCCGTGGAGATGCGGCGTGACGCCGACCGCCTTGAAGCGCGCCGTCTCACGTTCGAGGTCGGCGGCGCCGACGCGCCCGACGAAGTCGACGATGACGCCAAACGAGGAGAGCCACGCCGCCTGATTGGCCGCGGAGCCGCCGGGCTGAACCGTGATCGAGGCGCGCCGGTCCGAGCCGCGGGCAAGCGGACCTTCAGGGCGGACGATGAAGTCCGTCATCACGTCGCCGATGACGAGAACGGACAAGCTCACAGGCAAACGATTTGCCGATCTACTCTCCCGCCGCCCCCGCCAGCGCCTGAACGACCGCGATATTCGGCACGAGGTTTTCCGGAAACCCATGTCGCTCTCTCAGGAACTCCGCGCTGTTGTAGGAGATCCACACCTTGCCTTGCCCATCCTCCGCAACGAGGATCTTCAGCGGCAGGTCGATCGCGGCGCTCGGCGCCGCCAGCATCAGCGGCGTGCCGGCCTTCGGATTGCCGAAGATCAGGAGCTTAGTCGGAGGCATCTTCAGCCCCGCCTTTTCCGCTTCGCCGCTGTGATCAATGAGCGCAAACAAGGTGACCGCTTTGGAATTCAAAATCGTCTTGAGTTTGTCGACCGTCTCGTCCACCGAATGATGGCTTTGGATTTTGACGATCCCCGCTTCTTTCTGCATGGGCGCGGCCTCCGACGATAAGGGTATGGAAACTGCAAAGATGAGAGCCAGGCGCCAATGTTTCATCGCGCCGTCTCCAGTCCAAGTCATTTGCCCACAATCAATCTTAACGGGAGCAGACAATGGCGGACAAGCAAAACGTCTCGAACGACGAAGCCGCGGTGCGCGACTTGATCGAAGCGTGGGCGGACGCGGTCCGCCGGAGAGACTACGCTGGAATCCTCCGAAGCCATGCGCCCGATTTCGTGATGTTCGATGTTCCCCCGCCGTTCAAAAGCGTAGGGCTCGACGCGTACAGAAAAACCTGGGACCTGTTTTTTTCCTGGTCAAGCGGTCCGGCGCGCTTTGAGATTCAAGAGATGGGCGTGACGGCTGGCGCGGATGTCGCCTTCGCCTTTGCGACCATGGGCTGCGAGGAACCGGGGGCCGACGGCAAACCCGAGCCGCTCAACTTTCGCCTGACCATAGGTCTGAGGAAAGTCGACGGGCAGTGGGTGATCGCGCACGAGCATCACTCGGTCCCCGCCGTGGATTAGGTCCGGGCGTTCATAATTTCATGAGCTCCACCGCCGTCTGCGCGGCGAGCATGGCGTTGTTCCTGATGAGCGCGATATTCGCTTCGAGGCTTTGCCCGCCGGTCAGCTCGACCACGCGCTTGAGCAGAAACGGCGTCGCCTCTTTCTTGCCCACGCCTTGGGTCTTGGCCTCCGCGACGGCTTCGGCGATTCGGGCTTCGATCGCGGCCTCTTCGAGCGCGTGATCGTGAGGAATTGGATTGGCGATGAGAAGGCCGCCGGGGCCGATCTCGCGCTGAAGTCGAATCATGCGGGCGAGATCGTGCAGCCCATCGCAGCGATGTTCGAGCTTGAAGCCGGAGGACCGGGCGTAGAAGGCCGGGAACTCGTCGGTGCGATAGCCGACAACGGCGACTCCCTGCGTTTCCAGGAACTCGAGCGTCTTGCCGATGTCGAGGATTGATTTCGCGCCGGCGCAAACGACGGCGACGCGGGTGCGCGACAGCTCGACGAGGTCGGCGGAGATGTCGAATGTCTCCTCGGCGCCGCGATGCACCCCGCCGATTCCGCCAGTGGCGAAGATTTCGATGCCCGCAAGCTCCGCGATGAACATCGTCGCCGCGACCGTCGTGCCGGCCGAACCCTTGCGCGCCGCGACAAGGCCCAGATCCCGCCGCGAGGCTTTCACAACGCCGCCGCTGAGTTGACCGAGCCGGTCGATCTCCTGCTCATCGAGACCGATTCTGAAGCGGCCTTCGATGACCGCGATCGTCGCCGGAACGGCGCCCATCTCGCGCGCCGCGTGCTCGACGGCAAGCGCGGTTTCGACATTGCGCGGATACGGCATGCCGTGCGTGATAATCGTCGATTCGAGCGCGACGACCGGTTTCCTGGCTGAGCGCGCCTCGGCGACCTCGGGGCAAAAATCGAGTAGATCCGCGGCGTTCATCGCTCATCACCTTCGTCGGGGCCGCAATCGGCCGGCGAGGTTATCGGCAATCTCCGTTCCCTGATCAATGGCGTCAATTCGTCGAAATCTCCTGGTGTCGCAGACAGCTTGCGGTCCGGCAGATTCGCGCTACCCTCATCTCCGAGAGCGCGGACAAAGACGAGTCGATGGACGACAAGCCTCAAAACGTCCCGGCCGAGCCGGACCTCGCCGCTTCGATTCGGCAGGCTCGGGTCGAGAACGCCGAGCGCGCTGACGCGATTGCGGAGGTGCGCGAGCTGGAGATTATCCGCCTCAAGGCGCTTGAGAGCGCGTTGGAGCCGGTTGTCGACCAGGCGCCTCAAGGGGTGGATCTGTTTGATCTGGCGCTGACACAGAGCGAGCATCCGCGCCTCTTCGTCGACATGATCGCGTTTGTCGACATGGCGCACGACAAGCGCACCTATCGATTTTTCCAGGACACGCGCAATGGCCGTGTGCTGATGGCCGAAAGCCAATCGCTCGACACGATCGTCGCGGCTGCCGCCGATTATGTCGCGCGTCGCCTGGTCGAGCGCGAGCGCGCGGTGACCGTCGATTCGCGCGTGGCCGAGGGGCCGCGTCCGCAAGCTGCGGAAGCAAACGGGCCCGCGACCTGGCCGATCGCGAGGCCGCGCCCGCGCGCCTTGCACTTTCCGCCTCCTGCCGCGAGCGAGTCTCTGCCCCTCGCGGAACAGCCGAGAGCGCGACCCAGGCGCGGGATCATGAGGCGGCTCGGCGACGCTTTGAGCTTGTTTCTGATGCTTCTCGGGTCGATCACGCTCGCGCTTCTGCTCGGGGTCGGTGTCTACTGGGCCTGGATCACGCGACTCAGCGACCTTTGGGCTCGCTGGATCGGCCCGCCGCCGTTCTGAGCATTTGCATCAGCTGCGAGAGCCTGGAGTTGCGCGCGAGCAGGAACGCACGCAGACGCGGGGCGGAGTCGGAGGCGGGCGTGGGAAACCGCTCGACGACAGGGAAATCGAGACTGTCCACCTCCTCGTGCGCCTCATTGACGCCACCGCGTTGGTTGAGCCGAACAGGAAATGACCATTCGCGATGCGCCGCGTCTGAATCGCGAACACGGAATTGATTTGCTTCCAACACCACGCGACACTACGTCTCGTGTGATCGCTGGCCGGCGCTTAAGGCCGACGGAAAATCATGAGCAACGCCTTCTTCTACGATCTCCTGACCTCGGTCGCCGAGCGTGGCCGCTCCATGCTCAAGATCAAGCCTTGGCCAAAGGATGCCGAAAGCCGCGTCGATCAAGTGATCGACGACTGCCGCGCCTTGGTCGAGGGCAGGGGCGAAGCGTCGGGGATTGCGCTCGCCGCTGAAGTCATTGGACGGTATCGCGCACTCGATCCGAGCGATCATGCGGCGTTTTTCAGCGCACTCGGTGAGGATTTCGGTCCCGATCGCGATCGGATGCGGGACGCGGTGGCCAAGTTCGAGTCGGATGGCGACGAAGCGGCGGCGAGCGACATCCACTATGCCTCTGAGCCGCGCCGCCACGAGTTGTTCCGGCGGATCAATCGTGCGCCGGGGGGCACCGCGGCGCTGGTCGAGATGCGTGCGGATTTGCTCGAGCTCATGAAGCAGAACCCGTCGTTGGTCATCGTCGATCGCGATTTTCTGCATCTGTTTGGTTCATGGTTTAATCGCGGCTTTCTGGTCTTGCGTCGCATTGACTGGTCGTCGCCGGCTGCGCTTCTCGAAAAGATCATCCGCTACGAGGCGGTGCACGAGATCGGCGAGTGGGAGGAACTCCGGCGGCGCATCGATCCGGCGGACCGGCGGTGCTACGCGTTCTTCCACCCGAGGCTGGTCGACGAGCCGCTGATCTTCGTCGAAGTCGCGCTGACGCTCACCCCACCGGCGGCGATTGCGCCGCTGCTGGCGGAGAAGCGCGCCCATGTTGCGCCGGACAAGGCGCGTGTGGCTGCGTTCTATTCGATCTCGAATTGCCAGCAGGGTCTCGCGGGCGTCAACTTCGGCAATTTCCTCATCAAGCAGGTGGTCGAGGAGATCCGCCGCGAGCTGCCGGCGATCGAAGCCTTCGTTACTTTGTCGCCGGTTCCTGGATTTCGCACCTGGCTCGAGACGACCGAAGATCCGGTGATCGCGTCCATGAAGAGCGCTGCGCTCCAGTTGGCGGCCGAGGACAATTGGCCGACGGCGCCCGGCGTTGCGCCGCGCCTGCGCGCGATGCTCGAGCCACTCGCCGCCCATTATTTCCTGAAAGCGCGCCGGCCCGACGGGCGGGTCCCGGACCCGGTCGCCCGCTTTCATCTCGGCAATGGGGCGCGGCTCGAGCGCATCGACTGGGAGGGGGACCTATCACCCAAAGGACTCTCCGAGTCCTTCGGCATCATGGTCAACTATCTCTACGATCTCGACGAAATCGAGCGCAATCACGAAGCCTTCGTCAACCGCGGGCAGATCGCCGCCTCGGCTGCGGTGAAGAAGCTTCTTCCTGCGCCGCCCTCGCGCCTCCGCGCGGCTTTGCCAAGCGCGCTGGTTTCGAACGCGTGAGTCGCGCTTTAGGGAGGCGCCTCGAACACCGTGTTGAAGGGGGGTCTCGCTCAACGCCTGGCGTGCTCTTCCACCCAAATCCCAGGATGCGGCGCAAGATTGTGATCTTTAACGACAAGCGGATTCAAGGCTTGTTGGAGTAGGTCCCATCGGCGGCGCTCGGGCGACGCCAGCTGGCGCACGCCGGGTAAAGGTTTCGCTTTGTCTTAGCGCGCTCTAAGATCCGCTTTAACGGGCCGCAAACGACCGCCCACAGGAGGGAGACGCCATGTACGCCGCCATCCGTCAGTTCAAGGCGAAGCCGGGCTCGGCCGATGCGCTCGCCGAGAAGATCAAGGAGGCCATCTCTCTCATCAGCGACGTCTCCGGCTTCATGGGCTATTACGTGGTCTACGCGCCGGACGACACGGTGACTGCGATCAGCGTCTTCAACACCGTCGCGGAAGCCCAGGAGTCCAACCAGCGAGCGCTCGCCTTCATCGAGGACAATCTCGGGCCGTTGGTCATTGGGCGCGCGAGCGCGACTTCCGGGCCGGTGATCGTGCACTCGCTGCCGTGAAGACAGGTCGCTTGTCCGACGGAGCTCGCTCGGCGGCCAATCAGGCGAAGCGCCGCTCGGGCCGGTCTTAGGCGGCTCACCCTCGCGGCGGAATGGTGAGCCCGCGCTGAACGGCGGGCCGCGCAAGCCCGCGCTCGAGCCAGGCCGAGACATGCTTCAGCTCAGCGAACCCGACCAATTCGCCTGCGTCGTAAAAGCCGATGAGATTGCGCACCCAGCCAAGCATCGAAATGTCGGCGATCGTGTAGTCGTCGCCCATGATCCACGCTCGCTCCGAAAGTCGCGCCTCGACAACGGCGAGAATGCGCTTTGCCTCGTCACGATAGCGGTGAAGCGGGCGCTTGTCCTCGATCTCGCGTCCAGCGAATTTGTGGAAAAAACCGACCTGGCCGAACATTGGACCCATCGCCCCGATCTGGAAGAACAGCCATTCGAGCGTCTCATAACGCGCCGCGGGATCGGCGGGCAGGAGCTTTCCTGTCTTCTCCGCGAGGTAGAGAAGGATCGCCCCCGATTCGAACAGGGGCAGCGGGTTGCCGCCCGGGCCGGCGGGATCGACAATGGCGGGAATTTTGCCGTAAGGGTTGAGCGACAGGTACTCGGGCGAGCGCTGGTCGCCCTTGCCGAAATCGACGAGATGCGCCTCGTACGGCAGACCGATCTCCTCCAGCATGATCGAGACCTTCACCCCATTCGGCGTCGGCAGGGAATAGAGCTGCAACCGATCCGGATGTTGGGCGGGCCAACGCTTTGTGATGGGAAAGACGGAGAGGTCGGTCATACCTTGTCCTATGACGTCGGAGCTGCCGAGGCGATATCGGCAAGCCGATGAAATCTCAAGCAGTCGAGACGCCGGCAGCCCTTCGGTCGCGCCCCGTTAGCTGATAAAGTTCAACACCGTTGGGGCGAAAAAGCCAAAGGCGAGGAGCGCGGCGCCGATCGCCCCCAATCCGACGCTAAGCCACACCAGCGCGGTGATCTCGGTGATGATCGCGGCCGACGCCAAGACAATCGCGATCTGGGTCAAACCGCTTCCCAGCTCATAATGGCCGAGCCGGCGATTGGCCAATTCCCGCGCTTCCGAGGCTTCCTTGGCGCGATCCTGGATCGCATCCATGCTGTCTTCCGGTTTCTTCGGGTCCTTTTCGTAGCGCGCGACGGTCGCTTTGAAATCAGCGATCTGTTTCTCGAACGCTTCTTGCGCTTTCGGATCCGTCACCGCGCTTCTTTGCGCTTCCAGAGAAGACGCGGCCGTCTCCACGACTGTCGAGCGAATCCGTTTCGCCTGGTAGAAATTGAAGAGGTCCGAGGATTCGATATTTTTCTCCGTCGAGAGGTGCTGAGCGTTTTTTGATCCCGCTTCGGCTAGAGCCAGCAGGAGCGCCAGAATCGCGATGACAAGCGCAACCGCCCGACTTTTTTCCTTTGCCTCAACTGCGGAATCGGTGGCTTCGGACATCGAACATCCCCTCCAGCAATGAGCGCTCTTCTGTGATTCGGACGCAGCCTGCCGTTATTCGGCAACGAAGTCCATGATCGGTCCGGAAGACACCCGCGACTTCAAGGCGCGGCGATCTGGCCGATCGTTGGTAGTGGAGCTTAGTCTCTGGCCAGTTGCCGCTGCGCGGCCTACGTGTGCCAAGAAGATCCCGCTGAATTGCGGGGTCGAATGAGCATAGGGCTGCTTTTCGTTTTCAGAAACAACAGCTACAACGCTGACATCGTCAGGGCCTAAACCTTATCCCCTCCGAGATCGAAAGCCAGGAGGGCAAGTCTGGCGGGCGCGGCGGCGCGCGGAGATCGTGGCGATTGATCCAACGATCCAAGGGAGGGGGAAATGAATCCGTTGATTGGCATCGCCGCGGGCGTCGTGCCGGACATCATCAAGCTGATCGCGGGTGACAAGACTGGTCAGCTCGCCGACCAGGTCGGCAAGGCTGTCGCGGATGCAGTCGGAACGACCGATGCGGGTGAGGCGCAGACGACGCTCGCTGCGAGCCCTACCGCGCAAGCTACCCTTCGACAGAAGCTGGCTGAACTTGCCATCGAAGCCGCGAAGACGCAGAACGCGGAGGCCGACCAGCAACGACACGACACGGTCAACAATACGGAGCGAGCGCGCAGCGCGCTCCAGGCGCTGGCCACGACGAACACAACGATCGCTCGGACGGCGCCGACGATCTCCTACCTCGTGATCTCAGGCTTCTTCATCTTCTTGTTTGTCCTTGTTTGGCTGTACTGGTGGGGGCCCAGCCCGGGGAAGAATGATTTTGTTGTTCAGATTATCAACATCGTCGTCGGCGCTTTGACGGCGGCCTTCGCGACAGTCGTTAATTTCTGGCTCGGATCATCCGCCGGATCGCAAAAAAAAGATGACACCAACCTTACATTACAACAGGCGCAGGCTGAGCGGTCCGACGCAAACCTGAAAGCGCTGCAAGACAAGATCGCTCCAATGCCGCGGGCAGGGATTCAAACGCCGGCGCCTGTGCAAGCGTACGCCCCGGCCAAGCCAGCCTATCAGCAAGATTCAACACGATTTGACGCCTGTATGCCATTCATCTTCAAGGCGGAGGGCGGCTATGCCGACAACCCGGCTGACCCAGGGGGGCCGACCAATTACGGCATCACGCTCGCGACTTTAAGAGCCTATGAAGGCGACCCAAACCTGACCGCGGAGGATGTCAGGAAGCTCACCCCGGCTGTGGCCAGGGAGATCTATAGGACCGCGTACTGGAACAGGATGCAGTGCGGCGCGCTGCCCGCCGGTCTTGACCTCGAGGTGTTCGACTTCGGCGTAAATTCCGGTCCGGCCGAATCGGTAAAGACGCTGCAAAGGCTCGTTGGAGTGACGCAGGACGGTTCGGTCGGCCCGATAACGCTCGCGGCTGTCCGGCAGTTCAATGTTGGAGACTTGATCGGGCGTTTTGCTCAGGCGAGGCTGGCGTTCTACCAAAGCCTCAATATGCCGGAGTTCGAACAGGGCTGGGCGACGCGGGTCGCCCAGATCCAGACTGCCGCGACGAAGATGCTTGACGCCGCACAAGTCGCCGTGGCGTAGGGGTTGAAGAGGCCTCCGGCGGGGCCGGTCGGTGGCTTTCGATCGCGAATGCGCTATGGATTGCGGCCTGAACCTTCCGAATCGAGCTTAGAGCCCCATGCTTCTCGCCGAGACCATCCGTACGATCCCGGACTACCCGAAAAAAGGCATCCTGTTTCGTGACATCACGACCCTGCTCGGCGATGCGAGGGCCTTTCGCCGCGCGGTCGACGAGCTCGTCCAGCCTTGGGCGGGAACGAAAATCGACAAGGTTGCGGGCATCGAGGCGCGCGGGTTCATTCTGGGCGGCGCGGTGGCGCATCAATTGTCGGCGGGATTTATCCCTATTCGGAAGAAGGGCAAACTCCCGCATGCCACTGTCTCCATTCCCTATTCGCTTGAATACGGGCTCGACCACATGGAGATGCACGAGGACGCGGTCACGAAAGGCGAACGGGTGATCCTGGTCGACGATCTGATCGCCACCGGGGGAACGGCGGAGGGAGCAGTCAAGCTGCTGCGTCAGATGGGCGCCGAGGTGATCGCCGCTTGTTTCGTTATCGACCTGCCGGACCTCGGCGGGGCCGCCAAGCTCGGAGCCCTCAACGTTCCGGTGCGCAGCCTGGTCACCTTCTCAGGCCACTAGACGGCTTCGGCTGAGGCCTTCTTGGCGGCGGGCGCCGGGATCTCGCACATCTCGGAGCGGACGAGGAAGCGCTTCTCGCGGCCGTTGTCGAGCGAGAACATGCCGCCGCGCCCGGGTATGACGTCGATCACGATGTCGGTGTGTTTCCAGGCTTCGTATTGGGAGCCGCTGATGTAGAACGGCGCGCCGCCGATCTCGCCCATCTTCACATCATAGTCGCCGATCAGAAAGTCGCCCTGAGCGTAGCACATTGGCGAGGAGCCGTCGCAGCAGCCGCCGGACTGATGGAACATAACGGGGCCATGGTCGGCGACGATTTCATCGATCAGGTCGAGCGCCGCGGGCGTTGCGGACACAGTTCCCATGTCAGTTTCTCCTTGCAGCGAGCGGCGCAGGGATTAGCCCGGCGCCGCGAACCCTTCTCCCTCCGGGAGAAGGTGGCCGACGGTAGTCGGCCGGATGAGGGACCGCGCCACACGGCGCGCGCTTCGCGCGAACCCTCACCCCCGACCCCTCTCCCGTAGGAGAGGGGAGCCCGATCAGAAGAAGCCGAGCTTCTTGGCGCTGTAGCTGACCAGCATGTTCTTGGTCTGCTGATAGTGATCGAGCATCATCTTGTGGTTTTCGCGGCCGACGCCCGATTGCTTGTAGCCGCCGAACGCCGCATGCGCGGGATAGGCGTGGTAGCAATTGGTCCACACGCGCCCGGCCTGGATCGCGCGGCCGAAGCGGTAGCAGCGATTGGCGTCGCGGCTCCACACGCCGGCGCCGAGACCGTAGAGCGTGTCGTTGGCGATCGAGAGCGCTTCCTCGTCGGTCTTGAACGTGGTCACCGAGACGACCGGGCCGAAGATCTCCTCCTGGAAGACCCGCATCTTGTTGTGGCCCTTGAACACGGTCGGCTTGATGTAATAGCCGCCCGCATATTGGCCTTCGAGCATGTTGCGCTCGCCGCCGATCAGGACCTCCGCGCCTTCCTTCTTGCCGATGTCGATGTAGGAGAGGATCTTCTCCATCTGCTCGGAGGAAGCCTGCGCGCCGATCATCGTGGCCGGATCGAGCGGGCTGCCCTGCACGATGGCGTCGACGCGCTTCAAAGCGCGTTCCATGAAACGATCGTAGAGCGACTCCTGGATCAGCGCGCGGCTCGGGCAGGTGCAGACCTCGCCCTGATTGAGCGCGAACATGACAAAGCCTTCGATCGCTTTGTCGAAGAAATCGTCGTCCTTGGCGCCGACGTCATCGAAGAAGATGTTGGGCGACTTGCCGCCGAGCTCGAGCGTCACGGGAATGAGGTTCTGCGACGCATATTGCATGATAAGCCGGCCGGTCGTCGTTTCGCCGGTGAAGGCGATCTTGGCGATGCGGTTCGAGGAGGCGAGCGGCTTGCCCGCTTCGAGGCCGAAGCCGTTGACGACGTTGAGGACGCCGTTGGGCAGGAGATCGCCGATGATTTCGAGCAAAACCATGATCGAAGCCGGTGTCTGTTCGGCGGGCTTGAGAACGATGCAGTTTCCCGCGGCGAGCGCTGGCGCCATCTTCCAGACGGCCATCAGGATCGGGAAGTTCCACGGAATGATCTGGCCCACGACGCCAAGCGGCTCGTGGAAATGATAGGCGACGGTGTCGTTATCGACCTCGCTGATCGAACCTTCCTGGGCGCGAATCGCGCCGGCGAAATAACGGAAATGGTCGACGGCGAGCGGGATGTCGGCGGCCATCGTCTCGCGGATCGGCTTGCCGTTGTCCCATGTCTCGGCGAGCGCAATTTTCTCCAGGTTCGCTTCGATGCGGTCGGCGATCTTGTTGAGCATCTGGGCCCGTTCGGCGACCGCGGTGCGGCCCCAGGCGTCTTTCGCGGCGTGAGCGGCGTCGAGAGCGGCCTCGATGTCCGACGCGTCGGAGCGGGCGATCTCGCAGACCGGCTGGCCGGTGATCGGCGAGATGTTGTCGAAATATTTGCCCCCGTTGGGCGCCCGCCACTCGCCGCCGATATAGTTCTCGTAACGCTTGGCGAATGGGGATTTGAGGGCGATGTTGAGATCAACTTTGGTCATGCGCTTCTTCCCTTAAAGTGGCGCCGCCTGCTGAGCGGCGTTGGCTGCGAGGTTTCGCGCACGCGCTTCCCGCTGAGAAGGTCTCCCCGCCAACGAGAGCCGGGGACTGTCTCAGATTTGCGACACTTGCTAAGCGGATTCGTCAGCCGCGCAGGCCGACCTCCTTCATCTTCCGGTGGAAGGTCGCCCGCGACATATTGAGGTCCTTCGCCGCCCTGGACACGTTGCCGCTCGAGCGCGCGAGGGCGCGCTGGAGGACGGCGCGCTCGGCCGCGCCAATGTCGTCGCTTTCGGTTTCCGGCCGCCCCATCAGGTCTGCGGTTGGGGTGGGGCGCCTGAGCGTGGCCGAGTTGACGCCGAGCCCGAGCCGCGCCGCCCGCGTCGCGCCAATAACGAGGTCGTCCCGGTCGACCGCGAGCAGCGATGATCCGTACCGCTCGCCGGTTGGCGCGAGCAGGATGCGCGCCTTGGGAAAGGCGAGGCGGAAGTTCCCCGCCTCGATGAACCGGGCCGCATCGGCTACTGCGCTCGAAATCAGGCGCGCGAAGCCTTCGGTCAGGTCGCCCCGGGCGGACGACACATCAAGCGCCGCGGCCAGATCTCCGTGTTCGTCAAAAATCGGCGCGGTCGTACAAAACAGGCCCGAGTTGCGGGTGAAGAAATGTTGGTCGCGATCGATGGTTACCGCGCGCTGGTCGACGATGCAGGTGCCGATGCCGTTGGTGCCTTCGTATTGCTCGCTCCAGACGCCGCCAGTCCAAAGGCCGGAGCTTTCGAACAGCGTATCGTCGCAAGGCGCGCCGCGCCGGTCGACGATGATCCCGCGCGGGTCAGCCAGCACGACCGAACAGCCGACGCCCCCTACTGCGAGAAAGAGGCGATCGATGCTTCCTTGCGCAGCGAAGAGCAACGACCCCATCCGTTCGCGCGATTGGGCGATCTCGTCCGCCGGCAGCCGCTGTGAGGGGGCGTGGCTTGCAGGATCGAGCGCGTGCAGCGCGCCGGACCGACGCCAGGAGGCAGCGAGCGCCGAACTTGCGGCGTCGTTGCTCGCAATCACCTTGAGAACATGATCCGCGTGGGCGGGGCCCGCGATTTGCCCCATCCGATCCTCCCGGTCGTTCCACCCGCCACGTCCGCGCGGCGGGACGACGATCACCGTTATATCTGATTAGATATAGGCATTCTAGGCGGGGGTTGTACGAGCCGCGATCGAACGAGAACGGATCCCGCTTGCTGGTCGACGTGTTACGCGCTCTTTTCCCGTGCGTCCGCCACGGCCCGCCAATGGGCGTCAAATAGGGCCGCGCCAAAGTCGAGCGCGTCGCCCGAGGCTTCCCGGATCAGGGAAAATGCGGTCGGCGGGCGCGCCGTGAGGCGGCCGGTCAGCCAGTTTTCCTCAAAAGTGAAATGCGCGCTGAACTTCCTCGCCAGGTTCTGCATGCCGACATTTTCGGGCAGGCAGACGATCTCGATTGTCTCCACGCCGTGATTGGTGGCGGCGCGCAGGATGCGCTTGAACAGCTTCTCGCCAATGCCGCGGCGCCGATACCCGTCATCGACGGAGAACGCCGCCTCGGCATGGATATGGCGTCCGAACGGCGCCTGCTCGCTCCAGATCGCCTGATTGGAGCGCAATTCGGCCGCTCCCACCAGCACGCCGTCGATGAACGCGCCGTAGATGAGGTCGCCCTTGCCGAAGCAGTTTTCGGCGTAGCGCGCGAGGAAATCGTCCGACATGCCGCCGCCGAAGCGCAAATGCCGGCTGCGCGCGTCGAGGCTGAGAAGATGTTGGCGGAAGGCTTCTTTATCCGCCGGCCAGAGCCGCCGGAGCTCCAATGGGGATGACTTGGCTTCGTTCACAATCGTCCTCGCCGATTCGTCCTCGGCGCTTCATCCCTGCGATTATGTCGTGCGCCGCAACACGCATTTCAACCGGTCTTCAGTCCGCAGCTGCGGCCAGCTGGAGCAGGGTTTTGCCCAGCACCTGGCGCTTGGCGATGGCGTCGAACGCCTTTCGGTAGTCTTCCAGCGGATATGTGGCGTGAACGTGAACGCTTAAGCATCGCCGGACTTTGCCCAATCCATGATTTGGGCCAGGTTCTGCCGATTGACCTCAGGTTCCCGGACAGTGAACTCGCCCCAATAGACGCCCCTGATGTCGCAGCCCTTCAAGAGCGGGATATTGAGGGGCGGGCGGGGGATTTCGCCTGACGCGAAGCCAATCACCAGAAGCCGCCCTTTCCAGGCGAGCGAACGCAAGGCCAGTTCGGTCAGAGGGCCCCCGACCGGATCGTAGACGACGTCGACCCCCTTGGGCGCGAGCGCCTTGAGGCGGGCGCGCATGTCATCGCCTGCGGTGTTGATCGTCTCCGCCGCGCCATAGCGGCGGGCGAAGGCGAGCTTTTCCTCGGACGACGCCCCCGCGATCACGCGGGCGCCCATCGCCTTGCCAATTTCCACCGCCGCGAGTCCGACGCCGCCCGAGGCGCCGAGCACGAAAAGGGTCTCGCCGGCCTTCATCTCGGCTCGCTGTTTGAGCGCGTGCATGGATGTGCCGTAAGTGACCGAAAGGCCCGCCGCCTTGTCGAGGGCGAGATCGTCGGGGATTTTCACCAGCCGGTTCGTCGGGATCGCGATCTGCTCCGCGGCGGCCCCATAAGCGCAAGCGCCCATGACGCGGTCGCCGACCTCAAATCCCTGCGCTCCCGGTCCGAGCGCGACGACACGGCCCGAGAACTCGCCCGCTGGCGAGAACGGCGGCGTGGGCTTCACCTGGTACTTGCCCTCGATGATCAGCGTGTCGAAGAAATTCAGCCCCGCATAGGCGATTGCGACCAGGGCCTCGCCGTCGCCGGGCCTCGGCGCCTCGACCTCCGTCACCAGCAAGTTTTCGGCCGGGCCAAGCGACGGGCAGATCAAGGCTTTCATCACCGGGCTCCTAATTTACTCATTTTTCAGTAACCAAATGCAGGATTGCAGCCCTTGCGCCGGCCGGCAAGGCGGAAGGCCGGAATTTTGCCCGGATCGGACGGCAGGGAAGCCCCCGCCCGGGTCTGGCCATGAGGCCCGGCCCGGTTCAAAGGATTGTTTGTGATGACGCGTCTTGTCCTCTCCTCCCTTCGCGCCCTTGGGGTCGTCGCCGCGGCGGTTTGCGTCGCGAGCGCCCTTTTTCCGCCCGCTGCCGCCGCCACCAAGGCGGCCAAGCCCGCGTCCAAATCGGGGGTGAAGGAGGAGGCGTCCAAGCCATCGCTGGTTGCGACTTTTGGCGACTGGAACGTGTTTGTCGGGGAAGTCGGCAAGGGACGCATCTGCTATACGCTCGCCCAGCCCAAATCGCGCGAGCCCGCGAGTCTGACCCGTGATCCGGGCTATGCGTTTATCTCCGACCGTCCGGCCGAAGGGGTGCGCAACGAAGTGTCCTTCATCATGGGTTTCGACGTCTCGGGGGGAGACACGGCCGAAGCCAAGACCGAAGCCAAGCCGGGTGAGAAGCCTTCGAAGTCGGACGCCAGATCGAAGGCGTCCGCCGCCCCGGCCCCGATCGCCCTGGTCGACCAGGCGTCGTTCGAGATGCTTCCGAAGGGTGGGAACCTCTGGGTCAAGAACGCGGCGAAGGAAAGCGCGCTGATCGCCGTCATGCGCAAGGGCGCTAAACTGGTGGTCAAGGCGGCCTCGCTCAGAGGCCACCAGTCCATCGACACGTATACGCTGAGCGGCTTCGCCCAGGCGATGGACCGGCTGCAGAAAGAATGCCCGGGGAAGTGACGCCAGCGCTTCGGGCGCCTGGCTGGAGCGGCCCCGCTCGATAGCCGGGGTTGCCCCACGCAGAGGACTTCCGGTGGCGGTCCGCCTGCGTAGTTCTACCTATGGACGCGGGAGATGTTCACGCCGTAAGCCGCACTGCTCTCTCTGGAAGGGGGGCCTGGCCTCGTTCGGAGCGGTTCGCCCCACTCTGAGCGGGGCTATCTGCCGCCTTCCGGCTCTGGGTCAGAACGCGGTGAAGGAGAGCGCGCGGATCCCTCAGAGGCCACCAGTCCATCGACACGCTCAGCGGCTTCGCCCAGGCGATGGACCGGCTGCAGAAGGAATGCCCCGGGGGAAGTGGGTCGGCGCCCGGCGCGCCCAGCCTAGCGATCGAGCAGGCTCAGCGTCTCTCCCGGCAGGGAGCGGGCCAGTTTGGATTTCCTTGGCCCGTCGCAGTTTCGGTTGGAAAACCCCCGATTTCGGGGGTTGGATTTCCTTGGATTTCCTTGGATTCTCTCGTTCGAAACGAGACTTATCAATGGGTTACGCGGGATTTTCGTTGAAAAATTTTTCCTGGCCCTTTTGCCCCTTGGCGGTTCCGCAGGGGCGGAACGGAAGGCCGCCGGCGAGGCTATGCGGAAGCGCAGAAGTGTTCATCGAGCAAGCTTAACTTAGTTCTGATTTTCTGCAACCAATTGTCGTCCCGTCACCCGAGCCGCCTCATTGGTTTGAACTAAATAGACCAACAGCTTGTCCTCGCCAAGGTCCGGTTCGCGCAAATAGCGGCCATTCGCCGAGGGCCAGGAAAACGGATCAGATCGACCCGCAGTCTGCCCTTCAAGATCGGCCCTGCGAACGGGGGCGAAGCGCAGGAAAGCCGTCTTTGGCTAAAGGCGTACGTTGCGCCAATGCGCGGTCGTTCCAGAAGCCGCTATGTGTGTGCACATTTTCGGATGCGTTCCCGCTGGGGAAGGCCCCCCGAAGGGGGCGCGACGGTTGGTTGCGCCCTTTCTTGTGGAAGCCAACACGGTGCGCGATTTACAACCGGCGGCCGCCGCGGCTCGGCCGCGCCTTACGTCCCCGGCGTCGTCACGTCCAATTCAATGTTGAAAAGTGCGGCGCCCTTGAGAGGGCTCTTGTCGCCCCAATCCCCCTCAAATGGACCTCCGCCTGTCGCGCCCTGATAAGCGCCTGTTCCCGAAACGATCTGAATTTTGCCGACAACATGGCCGCCCGTTTGTGTTGCCGTGTCCACGAACGAATTCGTCGTCACGATGGAGCCGTCGGGGAAATAATAGATGCTGCGTCCGACGCCCTTGCCGTTTTGATCCTTCTTGACGGAGAAGTCCTTGGTCCCGATCCTTCCGTCCGGGGACACGGTCGCTCCGACCATATGAACTTCGCCGTCCTTTTGATCGACGTAGAACGCCACCAATTTGAACTTGAGCGTCTGGTCGGCGGCGACTGCCATGACGTTCGAACCGATGAGAAGCGCGAGCGCTGAGACGAGAGTTTTCATGGGTTGATCCTCCGTTTCGCTCCAAGGCGGCGCGCAGGGCGGCCCTTAAAGCGTCGAGGCGCGAGGCGCGTCTCCGAAGGGGCAAGGTCCACCAGACCAGCGGAATTGTCCTTAAAACGGCTTAAAACAAGCCTTAAAAGATCTGAAATCCGCCGCTGCGACACGTTTGGCGGCTTTTGCGCGGCCCTGTGTTGCGGTAGAATTGACGAGCCGGGCAAGCGAATGGCCCGCAAGGAGGAGGCGCGCATGGACGAGCCCTTCCAACAGAGTTTCGGCAGGATTGTTGTTGAACCGGCGCGACGCCGGCTTGTGATCGATGGCGAGCCGACGAAGATAGGCGCGCGCGCGTTCGACCTGCTCATGGCGCTGATTGACAGGCGCGACCGGGTGGTTTCCAAGGACCAGCTTCTGGACATCGTCTGGTCGAACGTCACGGTCGAAGAAGGCAATCTGCAAGTCCAGATCGCCACACTGCGCAAGCTACTAGGCGCTGAGGCCATAGCGACCGTTCCCGGACATGGCTACCGTTTCGTCGCCCCCAACGGCGTGCCCCAAACCTTCGACGAGCGGCCGGCGCCTGCCCTCGAGCCTCCCCATGCCGAGGGTGGCCGGATTTTGGCGACCAGATGGCGCGGCTGGCTCAGCGGGGACTGGCGACTGTGGGCGGTCGGCATGGCGGCCCTCATCGCGCTCGCCGTCACGGGCGGTTGGCTCTGGAATGTCCGCGCTCCAACCGCGACGGCTTCCAGCAAACCGAGCCTCGCTGCAATCCCCTTCGTGAACGTGAGCGGCGACGCGCTGTCCGGGCGGCTCGCCAAAGGCGGGACAACCGACATCGCAACCGACTTCTCGCGCTGTCGCGATGTCGACGCGATCGGCGAGTCGGTGACCGCGTCCATGAGCCGGCCCGACCTCGATGCGCGCAAGGTCGCTAAGGATCTGAAGGTCCAGTATGTGCTCACCGGCGCGGTGCAGCGCGAGGGCGAACTCATTCAGGTGAGCGCTCAGGTCACCGACGGCGAGACGGCCGCCAGTGTCTGGTCGAACCGCTGGCAGGGCCCGGCAGCGGGTGATCTCCTGGCCTTGCAGGCGGACGTCGCCGACGGCGTCGCCTCGACACTCGGCAGCCGCAACTTCTTCGCCATGAAGGCGATCGGCGCGGCGAAGGCGAAGGCGCCCGAGACGCGCACCGCATACGATCTGTTCGCGCTCGGGTACGCGGATTACCTCGAGGGAACAGCGGATGGCTTTGCCGAGTCCAAGCGCCTATTTCGACGTCGCGATCGCGAAGGACCCGCGGCTCACCCTCGCCTATGTTCAGCGAGGCTGGGCTACATGGCTCTACGCCATTGTTGCAGGCGCTGACCAAGGCGCTGCGCTCGCGGAAGCCGAGCGCTACGTCCGCAAGGCGATCGAGATCGATCCGCTCGACGCCGAGGCGCATGTCGAGCTTGCGGCGAAACTTGCGTTGTTCGGCGATTTCGCTCTGAGCGAGGCCGAGATCGAACAGGACTTGAGGCTGAACCCCAGCTCAGCCGACGTCATGATGAAGGCCGCGCTGTCAATGCCCTGGCTCGGCCGGCCCGAACGCGGCGCGGAACTCTGCGACCGTGCTTTTCGCCTCAACGCCATGCCAGTGGTCTGGTACGCCATCCACTGTGTCGCATCCTACTACTTCATGGGCCGTTACCTTGAGGCCATCGATATGGTGCGCCGCACGGAGGCGTGGATTCCGCCGGACCCTGGGTTGATGGGCTATCAACTCGCGAGCGCGGCCGAACTCGGCGATGGATCGGCGGCGGCGACCCTGGCGGAATTCAATCGCCGATTTCCCGGGGTCACTGTCGAGAGCCTGGGCTACGGAGCGGTTTACCGGCGCGCCCGTGAGAGGGACCATCTCGTGGCGTCGATGATCAAGGCGGGCGCCCCGCTTTGCGTCCCGTCCGACAAGGCGGACGCCTTGCCCAAGCCGATGCATCTGGCCGTGTGCGACGCGGAGCGCGCCAAAGAGGGCGCGCGGTGAAGGCGTTTCCGCTCTCAGACTGAAACGCGCTTCATCGCCGGTGCCGTCCATCCCAAGAGCTGGGCCGAGATCTGGACTATTTCGTGTTCGAAATAATGGGGCGTTCGCGCGGCTCCGGTCATTCCCGCGTCGGCCCCCTAAGCCCCCTAAGGCCAACTATCGGCCCAAATGCGACGTCGACGGCTGCGGTCGGCAATGTCCGCTTCACGTCGACACCAGACATTGCTGCCGATCGTGACCCTATCCGCGTCCCACCCGAAGCGTGCGCTCCAAAAAGGTAATTGAGTTTCCGCCTAAACCTCACGCTATCCGCCGAAGCGGCCGCGCCCGTAAAGGCGATTGAGCTTCGAATTCTAAACCTCCGCGCTTCGTCGCGGCGAACAAATAGTTCACGGCCGTGTCGGACGAGAGGCGCCAGTCGCGCCGGAGCGGATCGTAGACCATGCCGCGCAGGCTTTGGCGCCTCAAGCCTGCGGCGCGGGCGAAGCCGGTGAGCTCGAGCGGCGTCACGAATTGCTCCCAGGCGTGCGTTCCGGGTTCGAGCCAGCGCAGCACATATTCGGCGCCGACGATGGCAAGCGCAAAGCTCCTCAAAGTACGGTTGAGGGTCGACATGAGCAGAAGGCCGCCGGGCTTGACCAGCGAGGTGGCGGTGGCGACGAAGCGCTTCGGATCGGCCGCGTGCTCGATCACCTCCATGGCGCTCACGACATCGAAAAGCCGAGGCTCCGCCGCCAGCTCCTCGACCGTGCCCGTGCGATAGGCGAGCCTCGCACCCGTCTCGTCGGCGTGATGGCGGGCGGTTTGAATCGCGGCGGGCGCCGGATCGACGCCGACCACATTGGCGCCGAGCCGCGCCAGGGGCTCGGCGAACAGCCCGGCGCCGCAGCCGACGTCGAGGAGGTCGATCCCGGCGAGCGGCGCGCCGACCCCCGTCTCAAGCTTGAAACGCCGCACGATCAAGTCGCGCGCCCAGCCGATCCGGATCGGATTGATGCGATGGAGCGGCGCCATCGGGCCTTCGGGGTCCCACCATTTGTCGCCCAGCGCCTCGAAGCGCGCGACTTCCGATGACACGATGCTCGGCGACGGCCTGACTGACATCGCGACCCTTTCTCGCGCCTCGCGCTGGAGCGCGCCCGCATTTGACCGGCCGGACGCGCGCCTTTATAGGCCGCTCCCACGCATAGCGCGAGCCTGCGCGTGTTTCCCCCAAGGCTTCAAGGATCCATGTCGCGTCTGGTGATGAAATTCGGCGGCACGTCGGTCGCCGACATTCCACGCATCCGCAACGTCGCCGCGCATGTGAAACGGGAGATCGATGGCGGCGCCGAGGTCGCCGTCGTCGTCTCGGCGATGGCGGGAAAGACCAACGAGCTGGTCGCCTGGTGCAAGGAGGCGGGCTCCCACTTTGACAACCCCGAATATGATTTCGTCGTCGCCTCGGGCGAACTCGTGACGGCGGGACTGCTGGCGCTGGTGCTCAAGGACATGGGCCTCAAGGCGCGCTCGTGGGCGGGGTGGCAAATTCCGCTCGCCACCGACGACGTGCATGGCTCGGCGCGCATCGCGGGCATCGACGGGACGCAGCTCGGCGAGGGGTTTGCGGCGGGCGAGATCGCCGTCGTCGCCGGTTTCCAGGGCGTTCACAAGGCCACCAACCGGGTGACGACGCTGGGGCGCGGCGGGTCGGACACGTCCGCGGTTGCGCTTGCGGCCGCGATCTCGGCCGACCGTTGCGATATCTACACCGACGTCGACGGCGTCTACACGTCCGACCCGCGCGTCGTGCCGAAAGCGCGCCGGCTCGCCAGAGTGGCGTTCGAGGAAATGCTGGAAATGTCTTCGCTGGGCGCGAAGGTTTTGCAGGTGCGCTCGGTCGAACTGGCGATGGTGAATAAGGTCAAGCTTACCGTGCGCTCGTCCTTCGACGATCCGGCGCGCCCCCAGCTTGGCACGCTCATCTGCGACGAGGAGGATATCATGGAGCAGGAGGTCGTCACCGGCATCGCCTTCTCGCGCGACGAAGCGCAGATCACTTTGCGGGACGTCGCCGACAAGCCCGGGGTGGCCGCGGCGATCTTCGTGCCGCTGGCCGACGCCAACATCAACGTCGACATGATCATCCAGGTCGTCTCCGACGATACGACGACCACCGACATCACCTTCACCGTGCCAGCGGCCGAGTATGAGCGCGCGATGAGCCTCCTCAAGGAGCGGCGGGAAAAGATCGGCTATGTCAAGCTGCAGGGGGCGCAGGACGTGGTGAAGATCTCGGCGATCGGCGTCGGCATGCGCTCCCATTCCGGCGTCGCCGCGCGCGCCTTCCGGGCGCTGGCCGAGAAGGGCATCAACATCCGCGCCATCACCACGTCGGAAATCAAGTTCTCGATGCTGATCGACGACGCGTACACCGAACTCGCCGTGCGCACGCTGCACACGCTCTACGGCCTGGACGCGAAGTGAGGTAGCTTATCCGGGGCGAGATTAAGCGCGCCTTGCGCAGGCTTTACGAGGTGACGTTGTGAACGAAGCGCATCGGTTCGCCACCCGCCTGAATTCTTTCGCCTCGAAACCGGAGGCGTTCTGGCCGGCGGGACATGGGAAACTTACGCCTCTCGAACTGGCGAAGCGGGCGTCGAGCGTCGCGGGTCTGAGCGATGTCGACCTCAACTATCCCGACCACCTCGGTCCCGACCCGCGCGCCACTGGTGACGCGATTCGCAATCTCGGCCTCGCCGTCAACGGCCTGGCGATGCGCTACTATTCCAACCCGGCCTTCAAGATTGGCGCTTTCACCAATCCCGATCCGGTGGTGCGGCGCGAAGCGATCGATCTGACGAAGCGGGGAATCGACGCGGCCCGCGAAGCGGGCTGCAACCTGATGACTCTGTGGCTCGGACAGGATGGGTTCGACTACGCATTTCAGGCCGATTACTCCCGGCTGTGGCGCGACGAGGTCGACGGCATCCGCGAAGTCGCCGAGCACGATCCCGGTTGCCTCATCAGCCTTGAGTATAAGCCGAACGAGCCGCGCTCCTTCAGCCTCCTGCCTGATTGCGCCACGACTTTGCTGGCTTTGAAAGAAACGGGAGCGCCCAACCTCGGGGTCACTCTGGACTTCGCGCATGTGCTTTATGCGGATGAGCAGCCCGCTTTCGCAGCGGCGCTGATCGCGCGCCACAGCAGGCTTCTCGGCCTCCATCTCAACGATGGCTATTCCAAGCGCGACGACGGACTCATGGTCGGCGCGGTTCACCCGATCCAGACGATCGAGCTTCTCCGTCAGGCAAGAAGCGACGGCTTCACGGGCGCAATCTATTTTGACACGTTTCCGGATCTCACTGGCCTCGATCCGGTGAAGGAATGCGAGACGAACATCGCGACGGTGAAGTCGATGCTGCGGATCATCGATAAGCTCGACGGAGACAATTCGCTTTCGGGCGTCATGGCCCGGCAGGATGCGGTGGCAGCCCAGGCGATCGTCCGCAGGGCGATGTACGGGGATTGACCCCCTTGTCGCGGAAGCCCTTCACATGACGCCCGCGGGCGAGGCGCAGGGCGCTGAGGCGGCCGCTGTCATCGTCGTCGGGAGCCTGCACTACGACATCGTGGTCGATGCGCCGGATCGGCCGCGCAAGGGAGAGACCGTGACCGGCCGGAGCTGGGCGCCCAAATTCGGCGGCAAGGGAGGCAACCAGGCGGTCGCGGCGCGGCGCCAAGGCGTATCGACCGCCATGGTCGGCGCGGTTGGAAAGGATGGTTTCGGGGAGGCCCTGCTCGCGGGTCTCGATCGAGCGAAAGTGGATCGCCGAGGGGTTGCGGTTTTCGATGGCCTCGGGTCTGGAATGAGTGTCGCGATCTTCGACGATGGGGGCGATTACGGCGCCGTCATCGTGTCCGGCGCCAATCTCGCGATCGCCCCCGAGCAAGCAAGCGACGCGTTGCTCTCGCATGGCAAGGTTCTCGTGCTTCAGAACGAGATTCCGGAGCTCGTCAACGAGGCCGTAGCTCGCCGGGCCCGCGAGCGCGGACTGACGATCATCATCAACGCCGCGCCGGCGCGCGCCTTTGCAACCAGCCTCCCTCATCTCATCGACGTGCTCGTGGTCAACGCGATCGAAGCGGAAATGCTCGGCGGAGGCCGCGTGTCCTCGCTCGAAACCGCGGCTCAAGCCGCCGCCGCGCTTGCCTCGAGATTCAAAGCAGCCGTCGTCACGGCGGGTGGCGACGGCGTCGCCTTCTGCGGGGAAAATGGTCAGCGGGTGACTTTGCCGAGTCTCAAGGTGACGGTCGCGAGCACTCACGGGGCCGGAGATACGTTCGTCGGGACGCTTGCTGCGCGGCTTGCCCGCGGCGAGGCGATGAGCGGCGCCCTTAGCGCCGCCAATCGGGAAGCCGCGAAACTCGTCTCGACCCCCGAGAGCGCGCGGACCTTTTGAGCGGTTTCGGAGCGCGCCATTTTGTGGCCGGACGCCAGATTTTAGCGGATGCGGGCGCTTCTGGCCGAAAGGCCGCCGCGCTAGGTCACGCCAGCGGCGGGATGCGCAGGACCTGGCCGGGATAGATCTTGTCGGGATGGGTCAGCATCGGGCGGTTGGCCTGGAAGATGGTGTCGTACTTGTCCCCCTTGCCCTTGCCGTACTCTCGCTCGGAAATCGCCCAGAGCGTGTCGCCGCTTTTGACCGTATAGA
Source organism: uncultured Alphaproteobacteria bacterium (assembly GCA_963717215.1). Taxonomy (GTDB): domain Bacteria; phylum Pseudomonadota; class Alphaproteobacteria; order Rhizobiales; family Beijerinckiaceae; genus Roseiarcus. The sequence continues at coordinate 394,247 of CAVQVS010000008.1, read as the reverse complement.
ACTTCGATTCCGGCGCTGGCGTCGTCGGCTTGATGTCGTTCTGCACCGTCTGCACGCCGACGGTGTTGCCGAGCGCGATGGCGATCTTCTCGGCTTGCTCCGTGTTCGGCGCGCTGCCGGTCACGTGCACCTTGTCGCCGTCGACCGCGATCTTCACGCCCGAGGTGTCGAGGCCGTGCTTCTGCAGCTCCTTGTGCAGGTCGTCGGCCGTCGCCGCCTTCGCTTCACTGGCGCCGAACAGCTTCTCTCCGGCGCTTTTGACGAAACTGATCAGTCCCATAACTCATGCTCCTGACGCCAGCGGCGCTCTGGTTGGTTGAAAAAGGGCGCCGTCTCGGGCGCCCCGCAAGCTTAACCATAAATAACCGAAGTGGACAGCAATGTTTCGCGCGATGAAAGCGCTCAGGCGCTCTTCATGCTGTTCATGACCATGCCGACGATCGCCGAGACGATCGCCCCGGAAACGCCGCCGCCGACCAGTTGGCCAGCGAGGGCGCCGAGGTCCATGCCGCCCGCGGTCCCCTGCAACATCGGAATGAGCGAGGTCAGGAGCGATCCGCCAGCGGCGCCGCCCAGAGCGCCAGCGATGGTGTTGCCGGCTGTTCCCAGGCTGACGTTCTTCGCCGCCGCGCCCGCCGCGTTGCCGCCGATCGCGCCACCAATGAGCTGGATAATGAGATTAAGAATCGTACCTGACATGAATTTCCCCTCCGCCCTGACCGCAAAGTCCCGCGAACGTTGCGGCGATGGATTGCCCTAAGGTCAATCATCTGCCGCGTTTTTGCTCTGTTTAGGCCACAAGGTCAATCATTGCTTTGCAATTTCTGGAACACGATCGCGCGATTTCGCAATCGACTTGCAGCCGGCCGCGAATTACTGCCAAAGCCGGCGCACGATAGCCGAGCGATTTGATGCGCACATGAAGAGCTGCGCCGCCTTCGCCCATCTTCGTCATTTGACCTATCTCGCCAGCGGCGCCGCTCGGGCCTCTGGAGACAGCGCCAATACTTCTGCTAAAGCTGACCGGCCTCGCCCGCGACGGATAGCGCGTATGAAAGACCCTTACGAAACCCTCGGAATCGCCAGAACCGCCACGGCCGAGGAGATTTGCGCGGCCTACCGAAAGCTCGCCAAGAAGCTGCACCCGGATCTCAATCCGGGCGACAAGCAGTCCGAGGAGCGGTTCAAGGAGGTCGCGGCAGCCAACGACCTGCTTTCCGATCCCGAGAAGCGGCGCCGGTTCGACGCCGGCGAGATCGACGCCTCGGGGGCGGAAAAGGCCCCTCCCAACGCCCGCTATTATCGCGATTACGCCGCCGAGGGCGGCCATCCTTACGAGGGCCAATCGGCTTACGGGGACTTTGCGCAGGGCGACGATCTGTTCGCGGAGCTCTTGCGCCGCAGCGCCGAGCAGGCGCGGCGCCGACCGGGCGCCGACCGGCATTACGAACTGCCGATCGATTTCCTCGACGCCGTCAACGGCGCGACCAATACGATCACCCTGCCGCAAGGCGGGACGCTGGATGTGACGATTCCCGCAGGCGTCGAGGACGGGCAGACCTTGCGGCTGCGGGGCAAGGGCGCGCCGAGCCCGGGGGAGGGCCCGCCCGGCGACGCGCTGGTGCAGATCGTGGTCAAGCCGCACCGCTATTTCACCCGCGAAGGCGACGACATCCTGCTCGATCTGCCGATCTCCGTGAAGGAGGCGGCCTTGGGGGCGGAAGTGAGAACGCCGACGACCACGGGAAGCGTCATGCTCAAGATCCCGAAGCGATCGAACACCGGCGATATGCTGCGCCTCCGCGGCAAGGGTGTGAAGACGCGCGGCCGCGCGGGCGACGAGCGGGTCAAGCTCAAAGTGATGATGCCGACCGAGGCCGAGCCCGAGCTCGAGGCGTTCCTGACCGACTGGAAGCCGTCGGGGACTTACGATCCGCGCAAGGAGATGTGAGCGATGATCACCGAGCGGGAATTTTTGCAGCGCGCGCGGCTCGATCGGCGAACGCTCACGGTCTGGATCGAAGAGGAGTGGCTGTTCCCCGCTCGTGACGCCGACGAGCTCGCCTTCACCGACATGGATCTGGCGCGCGCCAACCTGATCCGCGACCTCAAGGACAATATGGGCGTGAACCACGAGGGGCTTGGCGTTGTCCTACATCTCCTGGACCAGATGCATTCCCTCCGACGTGCGCTCGCGGCGGCGCTCGAGGACGCGCACGATCGACGGCCTTCATCGGAGCGATAAACGCGCCGTGCTTTCTACGTGTTGGGGGTGAGGACGATCGAGCCCGTCGTGCTTCTCCCTTCCAGGAGACGGTGCGCCTCGGCGGCCTCGGCAAGGGGCAGCGTTTTGAAAACGTGCGGCTTGATCACGCCCGCAGCGACGGCGGCAAACATCTCCGCGGCCATGGCTTCCAGGTCTCTTCTGTTGCGAAGACAATGAAACAGGATGGGTCGCCCGACTTCGTTCGATCTTGCCGCGAGAAGGGAGAGGGGAAACGGCTCGACCGGGCCTGACGCCTGCCCGTAACTCACGAGCTTGCCGAAGTAGCCAAGACTGGCCAGGGACCCCGAGAAGGTATCGCGCCCGACCGCGTCATAGGCGGCGGCGACGCCTTCGCCCTTCGTGATGGCGTTGACCTCGGCGGCAACGTCGCGCTCGCGATAGAGAATGACATGATCTGCGCCCGAGCGGCGCGCGATCTCGACTTTCTCTGGGCTCCCGACGGTCCCGATCACGGTCGCGCCCAGGTGTTTCGCCCACGCGCAGAGCAATTGGCCGACGCCCCCCGCCGCGGCGTGCACCAGCACGGCCTCGCCTTTTTTGATCGCATGAACCTTGCGAACCAGCATGCACACGGTCAGTCCCTTGAGCAGGATCGACGCCGCGGCGGCATCGTCAAGGTCGTCTGGTAGCGGAATTGCGCGGGCAGCCGCCAGAATTCGGCTTTCGGCGTAGCCGCCGTATTCCGGCGTGACATAGCCGACGCGTTGGCCCGGGCGCAGCCCCTCTACGCCCGCGCCGGCCCGCAGGATCACGCCTACGCCCTCGATGCCCGGTATGCCGGGCAAGCTCAGCGTCTTGTAAAGCCCTGAGCGCACGTAGCAATCGTGGAAATTGATCCCGACAGCGGTCTGCCGCAGCAAGAGTTCCCCAGCGCCCGGTTCTTTGACCACGACGTCTTGCAGCCTGAGGACATCCGGGCCGCCGTACTCGGAGATGACGATGGCCCGGGTCATTTCAAACAAACCGATGACGCGCCGGGGCTCATCAGATCTGCGGGCCCATCTGCCAATTGAAGTGCTCGGCGTTGAAAATATGATTGTGCAGGTTGGCGATCCACTGGCGCCCTGAGGCGGTCAGGCTCAGATATTTCATCCCCTCCTCGAGATGCCCCGAGACGGTGTTCCAGTAAAATCCGGGAAACTTCTCGACCAGGTCGGCGGGAGAAGAATAGCCGTACTGCCGGTTGCTGCCGAGTTCCTCGAACTCGTAGAACAAAGCATTGGCCTTCCGCGGGATACAAGGGATCGCCAAGCTGCCCGATCAGGTCGGCGGCTTGAACCAGCCGCGGCTCCAGCCCCGGATGATCGACGTCCGAGGTCGGGGTCGGGGGAAATCGGGTCAGTTCGATCGCCGCGGCGACGCGGCCGGGGTCGATCGTCGTCGACTTCCCGAGGCGCTCGTAGACGAACAGCTTCGACCGGTCGACGTGATAGGCGGCAAGCGACGCGTCCGACGCTCCGCGCGGCAGCGTCACCGTTCGCCCGTTCTTGTCGATGACGAACTCGGTCTTGGTGTCGCCGCTCAGGACGCCGCGGACGAAGCCGATGTCGTGCAAGAGGCAGGCGACGATGAGGTGGACGTAATCCTCAGGCTGGACCGTGTGCGCGAGCGTCCGTCCTCGCAGGATGTCGCGGCCAACCATCGATACGAGCATGGTGTGTTCGTACGTGTGGTAGAGCGCGTCGCTCCTGGCGATGCATTCGATCGTCGTCCGGGCCAGCGCGCCCAGGCGCTCGGCTTCGTCGTTTTGACTCGAGCCAAAAATCTCGCGGAAGTCTTTGGCGAGAAATTTGCCAAGCTTCTTCGCGGCCACGGCCGCAATCATATCCATTTCGTTGGCTCCCAGAGAGGCGGCCAGCCATGGGTATCGTCCTGACGTTCGTGGCCAGTCAGTAGATTAGTGCAGGGAGAACCCCTGCGCTAGTCTGGCCAACATTGCCGGCGCGCCAACAAATATGGGGAGCGCTGAACGCTCGATGAATGCCGCGGCGGCGTGCCAGCCGCGCGTCTGTCGCATGCGAACAAAACCGGCGAAGGTCGCGTCGTCCTAGCTTGTCCGAACCGCCAGCGGATCGGGGAGGCCGACGAGATCGAAGCTCAGCGCGCGCAGGCGTCGGCGGGCGTCTTCGTCGTAGGCCTGGGGGTCGGCGCGCGATTCCTCCATGGCGCTGAAATAAAGCCCGCTTCTGCCTGAAAATGCGGGATTATCGATGAGCTGCAGGATCGCCGCGCCGCCTTGCTGCACGGTGCTGATCGGCTTGACGCCGCTCAAACGGACCATCGTCGTATCCATGTAGGTCGCTGGGTGCAGACAATTGACCGCGATGTTTTGGCCGGCAAGCTCGCTCGCGAGATCGAAGGTGAACAGGATCTGCGCCAGCTTGCTCTGGCAATAGGCCCGCACGCCGCTGTAGCCGCGCGTGAGCATCACGTCGGAGAAGTCGATCGCCTGCTGGCCCGCCGACGAAACGTTAACTATACGCGCGGATTTGCGGCTCGCGAGCATGGGCAGCATGAGGCGCGTCAAGAGGAAGCCCGCGAGATAATTGACCGCGAAGCGCAGTTCGAGGCCGTCGGCGCTGAGTTCGCGTTTTGACCCGCTCGTGCCGATCCCGGCGTTGTTGACAAGCGCGTCGAGACCGTCGCCATCGCGCTGCACCGCGTGGGCGAGAGCGCGGACCCCGGCGAGCGAGGCGAGGTCAGCGGCCAGGAAGCGCGACTTGCCGCCTTGGCGCGTGATGCGCTCGACCACCGCCTCACCGCGGGTCCGGTCGCGGCCATGAACGATGACGCGCCAGCCCTGCGTGGCCAGGCGCTCGGCGACATGGCGGCCGACGCCATCGGTCGAGCCGGTCACGAGAGCGGTCTTGCCCTTCGTGGTCATGAAACAGCGCTCCGCAATTGAGTGCGAGGGAGTGGGCGGCCAAAGCCTATTGCCGAGGCGCGTGAACCTCCACGACGACCATCTTGCGGCGGAACATCACCGGGCTGCGGGGAGCGTCACTCAGCCGCCGTCGCGTCGCTATCGTACCGGCGGAATGATCCGAATCGCTCGTATATTCACGACCGGTCGCTCCGCCGCCGACCCGCTAGTCGAGAAAAGTCACAACGCCGGTTTGCAGGTCATAGATCGCCGCCACGATCTTCACCCTTCCCGCCGCGACCGCATCGGCGACGATCTTGCTCACGGTGGGCAAGTTCGCCGCGGTCCGCTTGGCGCTCTCCTTCGCCGTATTGTCGGCGAAGTCGCCGGGGTCATTCCGCACAGCAAGCGCCGCCGGGACAATGGGGCCGATCATGCGGCCGATGACGCCGGGATAAGTTGCGTTCTTGGTGACAACGTCGCATGCGGCTTTCACGGCGCCGCAGGCGGTATGAGCGAGGATGACGACGAGCGGAGAGCCGAGAACGGCTGCGCCATATTCGATCGTGCCGAGCGTTTCGACGTTGATGAGATTGCCGGCGTCGCGGGACACGAATAACTCGCCGACCCCGTGGCCGCCGAAAACAAGCTCTGGCGCCACGCGGCTGTCAGCGCAGGCGACGATCGTCGCCCACGGCGCCTGATGACCGGCGACGTCGCTGCGGCTCTGAGCAAGATCCATGGTGCAAAGCTCGGGATGGCTCACAAAGCGCTCATTGCCTGCCTTGAGCTGAGCGAGCGCTTCCGCAGGCGAAAGCGCAGTCGGCGCGCCTTCCGCCGAGCGCGCCGCAGGCGACGCGCTTGCCGTGACAAGCGCGACCGCTGCGGCCGCGCCGAACTTGATCAGATCCCGCCGGACGATTCCATCATTTTCGCAATTGACGCACATTGTCCGCCCTCCCTGACGTTCGGCTCCTCGCGAGCCGTCTTGATGATCGCTTCAGCGCCGAACGCGCGTTCGCCGTCGCGGCCCTACTGGACCAGCTTGGCTCTCAGTCGGCCGTATTCCTGCTCGGTGATCGAGCCCGCCATCTTCAACTTGTCGAGCTTCACGATCTCGTCTGCGGCGCTGAAACCGACGATGTGCCGCAATTCCTCCCGCGCCTCGCTGGCTTGCGCCTTGTTGCGCTCCGCCATGCCCCGTCCTTGCGTAAGGAGATAGGCGAAGACGCCGAGATAGGAGAACAGGACGAACGCGATGACCCAGAGCACTTTGGCGAAGCCGGAGACGTCATGGCGGCGGAAGAGATCGCCCGACACCACGATGAGCAGCCAGAACCAGAGTATGAACATGAAGATCGTAAAGGCGTCGGCGACGAAATTGCCGAACGTGAAGCCGCCATCAAACAACATTGTTTTATCCCATCCCAGCCGAGTCGGGGTGATTGTAGAATAAAGTTAACGCTATGCACAGGGCTTCGCTGCGTACGCTTTTCGAATTACATGGGAGGTGGTGATGGATTTGATTGTTGACCTCTACTGGTCATTTCGCAGCCCCTATTCCTATATCGTTCTCCCGCGCATCATCGAACTTCGAGACAAGTTTCGGGTGTCGGTCGACTTGAGGATCGTCCACCCGGCCGCCATTCGGAATCCGTCGTACTTCGCCAGAATGGACCCCCTTGCGCGACCCTATTTCATGAAGGACAGCGCCCGCGCCGCCGCGTTTCACGGCTTGAAGTTCAGACGGCCGGTCCCCGACCCGATCGAACAGGACCCGAAGACGTTGGCGATTGCGAAGGAGCAGCCCCACGCTCGTCGCCTCGCGCGCCTCGGGATAGCGGCCAACGACCGAGGGCGAGGGCTCGAGTTCAGTCGAGAGGTCTCGTCGCTCCTTTGGGACGGCGCCGTTTCCGGCTGGGATCGAGATACGCATCTCGCAGAGGCGACTGCGCGTGCAGGGCTGGATCTTTCCGAACTCGAGACCGCAATCGTTGCTGACCCGGATCGATATGAAGCACGCCTTGCCGAGAACGACCGCGCTCTGCGGGCAGCGGGACATTGGGGAGTTCCCACCATGGTGTACGAAGGCGAGCCCTTCTTCGGGCAAGATCGCTTCGACATGCTTGTCTGGCGACTGAAGCAGCGCGGATTAGAGCCGCGACTGTAATGCGCTGCTTCAACCGGTGCCGGATAAGGTCATCCGCCGCGCGTGATCTCGACTTTGTCGGGATAAAATGCGAGGTGCGACCCGATCTCGCCAACGTCCGTTTTCGGCAGTTCGTAAGTCCACACCGCGTTGTCGTCGCGCGCTTTGCCATCGGTGATCGAGAAGTAATTCGCCTCGCCCTTGTAGGGGCAAGTGGTGACGCGGGCGGTGCGTTCGAGCGTGCTCATATCCATGTCGGCGCGAGGAACGTACACGACCGGCGGGTAATTCGCCTCCCGCAGTTCCAGCGCGCTTTTGCTGTCGCCGATCGTGCGCCCATGCCAGATGACGCGCACCCGTTCGTGGATCGGGTCGATTGTGATCGGATGATCCTTGGTTCCAGCTTGAGTCATCACAGGCCTCCTTAAAGGCTTCAAGTCATGCAACCCCGTACATAAGCAGGAGCCTCGCCGTCCGCTAGCCGTGACCGGCGACCGCTTTGCTCGTGTAGGGCTCCTCGAGCTTGGCGATGGTGCGCGCGTCGAGCTTGAGCTCGGTCGCCGCGACGGCGTCGGCGAGGTGATGGGGCTTCGAGGCGCCGATGATCGGCGAGGTGACGAACGGTTTCGACAGCACCCATGCAAGGGCGACCACCGCAGGCTTGGTGTTCAGCTTTTCCGCTGTCTCGACGACCCGCTTGCGGATCGCCTCGTCCTGCCGCGACCCCAGGCCCAGGGTCGCGATGAATGGATCGGTGCGGCCGCGCGTGGTCGAAGCGTTGGCGCCGACCCCGGAACCCGCGAGATAGCCGCGCGCCATCGGCGACCAGGGTATGACGGCGACGCCGTCGTTCGCGCAGAGCGGCATCATCTCGCGCTCTTCCTCGCGATAGACGAGGTTGTAATAGTTCTGCATCGAGACGAACTGGGCGTGACCCTTCGCGCGCGCGATGTCGAGCATGCGGGCGAACTGCCACGCGTACATCGAGGAAGCGCCGATATAGAGCGCCTTGCCGGCGCGCACGACATCGTTCAGCGCTTCCAGCGTCTCCTCCATCGGCGTCAGCGGATCGAAGCGGTGGATCTGGTAGAGATCGACGTAGTCGGCGCCGAGACGCTTCAGCGAAGCGTCGATCGCCTCCATGATATGCTTGCGCGACAGGCCCTTGGCGTTGGGACCTGGCCCCATCACGCCGTGCACTTTGGTCGCAATCACGACGTCTGTCCGGTTTGCGTATTCCTTGAGCGCGCGGCCGAGGATCTCCTCGCTCGCCCCTTGCGAATAAACGTCCGCGGTGTCGAAGAAATTGATGCCTTTCTCCAGCGCCTCGCGGATGAACGGACGCGACGCTTCCTCGTCGAGCACCCATTCGCGCCATTTCGTCGAGCCATAAGTCATGCAGCCCAGGCAGAGCTTCGACACCTGCATGCCGGTTTTGCCAAACTTCACGGTCTCCATGTCGAAGCCCCTCGTTTCTCGTTTGATTTGCCAGAACGATAGGACCATTAGCGGGCTCGCGGCGAAGAGAGAACCCCAACCGGAGATCAACCAAACGTGAACGCGAAGCGCGGCTCGTCCCGAGAAAAGCCAGCGGGGGCGTGGGACTTCTGGATCGATCGCGGCGGCACGTTCACCGACGTGATCGGCCGCGACCCGCGCGGACGGCTGCATCCGATCAAGCTTCTGTCCGAGAGTCCGGCTTACACGGACGCGGCGGTTGAGGCGATCCGCCGACTCCTGGGCCTCGCTTCGGCCGAGCCGATTCCAACGGGCGCAATTCGCGCCGTCAAGATGGGAACGACCGTCGCCACCAACGCCCTGCTCGAGCGGCGCGGCGAGCGAACGCTGCTCGTGACCACGCGTGGCTTTCGCGATGCGCTCGAGATCGGCTACCAGGCGCGCCCGCGCATCTTCGCGAAGAACATCATAAAGCCCGAGCAGCTTTATTCCGGCGTCGTCGAAATCGACGAGCGGGTGCGCGCCGACGGCGCGGTCGAGACGGCGCCCGATCCTGACCGCGTGCGCGCCGCGCTCGCCGACGCGCGCGCGCAAGGCTACGACGCGGTCGCCATCGTGTTCATGCACGCCTATCGCTATCCGGCGCACGAGCGCGTGGTGGCCGAGATCGCGCGCGAGCTCGGCTTTGCCCAGGTCACCGAAAGCCACGTCGCCTCCGCGCTGATCAAGCTCGTTTCGCGCGGCGATACGGCCGTGGTTGACGCTTATCTCTCACCGATTCTTGCCCGCTATGTCGGCCAGGTGTCGCGCGACCTCGACCTTGAGCGCACCGGCGCGCGCGTGATGTTCATGATGTCGTCGGGCGGCCTGACTTCGGCAGGCTTGTTCGCCGGCAAGGACGCGATCCTGTCAGGCCCCGCCGCGGGCGTCGTGGCGATGGCGCGCACCGGGATCAGCGCCGGGTTCAAGCGCATCATCGGCTTCGACATGGGCGGCACCTCGACCGACGTCGCCCATTTTGACGGCGAATTCGAGCGCGCGTTCGAGACTGAAGTCGCGGGCGTGCGCATGCGCGCGCCGATGATGAAAATCCATACCGTCGCGGCGGGAGGCGGCTCGATCCTCGCCTTCGACGGCGCGCGCTTTCGCGTCGGTCCCGCTTCCGCCGGCGCCGACCCGGGACCGGCAGCCTATCGACGCGGCGGTCCCCTCACGGTCACCGACGCCAATTTGATGACGGGCAAGTTGATCCCCGATCTCTTCCCGAAAGTGTTTGGCCGTGGCGGCGACGAGCCGCTCGACGACGCAATCGTGCGCGAGCGCTTTGCGGCGCTTGCCCGCGACATCGGCGACGGGCGGGAGCCCGAGGCGGTCGCGGACGGCTTTCTCGCCATTGCGGTTGCGAAGATGGCCGAGGCGATCAAGACGATTTCCGTCGCGCGAGGCTACGACGTCACGCGCTATGCGCTCAATTGCTTCGGCGGCGCGGGCGGGCAGCACGCCTGCGATGTTGCCGACGCCCTGGCGATTTCAACCGTCCTCATCCATCCATTTTCGTCGCTGCTTTCGGCCTATGGCATGGGACTGGCCGACATCGCCGCGCAGCGGGCGCAGGGAGTCGACGAGCCGCTTCGCATCGAAGCGCTCGTTCCGATCTCGGCAATCGTGGATCGCCTCGCGCGCGCGGCGGCCGCCGAGGTGGAAGGGCAGGGGGTCGCGCGGGAGTCGATCAAGGTCCATCGCCGCGCGCAGCTGCGCTATTCGGGCTCCGATACGACGATCGAGGTTCCGCTCTCGACGCCGGCTGCAATGCTGCGCGCGTTCGAACGCGCCCATAGGGGCCGCTTCGGCTTCATTGATCGGAACAAGGCGCTGGTCATCGAGGCGGTGTCGGTCGAGGCGGTGGGCGGCGCCGCGCGGCTGGCCGAGGGGAGGCTCCCGACATCCGCGACTGCGCCGCCCGTTCCCGCCCGCGCGACGCGCTACTTTTCGCATGGGGCCTGGCGCAAGGCGAATGTGTTTCTGCGGGAGGCGCTTGGTGTCGGCGCGGTCGTCGATGGTCCGGCGCTCGTCGTCGAGCCGCATCAGACAATCGTCGTCGAACAGGGCTGGCGCGCCGAGGTCACGGCAAAAAACCACGTGATGATGACACGCGTCGAGCCCATGGTCCGGCGCGAGGCGATCGGCGCCAAGGCCGACCCGGTGATGCTCGAGATCTTCAATCATCTCTTCATGTCGATCGCCGAGCAGATGGGGGTGACGCTGCAGAACACCGCCTATTCGGTCAACATCAAGGAACGGCTCGACTTCTCCTGCGCCGTGTTCGATCGCGAGGGGCGCCTCATCGCCAATGCGCCGCACATGCCGGTCCATCTGGGCTCGATGGATCGCTCGGTCGAGTTGATCATCCGCGACAACGCAGGGCGCATCCGCCCGGGCGACGTGTTTGCGCTCAACGCCCCATACAACGGCGGCACGCATCTGCCAGACATCACCGTCTGCACGCCGGTCTTCGACGAACGCGGAGAGACGCTTCTGTTCTGGACCGCCTCGCGCGGCCATCACGCCGACATCGGCGGAACGGCGCCTGGATCGATGTCGCCGCTCGCGACCTCGATCCACGAGGAGGGGGTTTATATCGACAACTTTCTGCTCGTCGATCGCGGCCGCTTCCGCGAACGCGAACTGTATGCGCTGCTCAAGAGCGGGCCTTATCCGGCGCGCAATCCGCTGCAGAACGTGAACGACCTCAAGGCGCAGATCGCGGCCTGCGAGAAGGGCGTGCGGGAACTCAGGCGCATGGTCGAGATGTTTTCGCTCGAGGTGGTCGAGGCCTATATGGGCCACGTGCAGGACAATGCGGACGAAAGCGTGCGCCGCGTGATCGACAAGCTTGCCGACGGCGAGGCTGAAAGCATCTCCGACCAGGGCGCAATCATCAAGGTCAGGATCAGCATCGACAAAGAGAGGCGCGAAGCGACGGTCGATTTCACCGGCACTTCGCCCCAGCAAGCGTCGAATTTCAACGCGCCCGAACCGGTGACGCGCGCCGCGATCCTCTACGTCTTCCGGGTCATGGTCGACGACGACATTCCGATGAACGCCGGCTGCCTCAGGCCCATCCGCATCATCGTGCCGGAAGGCTCGATGCTCTCGCCCAAATATCCGGCTGCTGTCGTCGCGGGCAATGTCGAGGTGTCACAGATCGTGACCAACACGTTGTTCGCCGCACTCGGCGCGCTCGGCTCGTCGCAGGGGACGATGAACAATTTCACCTTCGGCGACGACACCTATCAGTACTACGAAACCATATGCTCAGGCGCGCCGGCGGGGCCCGGCTTCGACGGCGCGGCGGCGGTGCACACGCACATGACCAATTCGCGCCTGACCGATCCTGAAGTGCTGGAGAGCCGCTTTCCGGTGGTGCTCGAGGACTTCCACATCCGCCGCGGCTCCGGCGGCAAGGGCGAGCGGCGCGCGGGCGACGGCACGTTGAGGCGCGTCCGTTTCCTACGGCCGATGCAGGCGGCGATCCTCAGCGGTTTTCGCGACGTCGCCAATCCAGGCGCGATGGGCGGCGAGCCCGGGGAGTTAGGCCGCAACTCGGTTCGCCGGAATGACGGCCGGATCGAAACCCTGCCGGGCTGCGCCGAAACCCGGGTTGACGCAGGCGAGGCGGTCGAGATTGTCACGCCAACCGGAGGAGGGTGGGGGAAGGAATAGTCCCCTCGCCGGTGCGCGGAAGGGCAATCCGTTAGCCGCCGCCGGCGGATGGCGAAACCTCTGGCGGAACGTGGCCGTGGGAGAGGACGAGCGAGGTCCCTTGCACGCGCCATACGACGCGCTCAAGGCGTTTCGCGCCGTGAGCCTTGATCTCGTAGTCGACGACGATGGCCGTGTCGTCTGCAGGATCGAGGAACCATTTCGCATTCACCTCGACCGTCTTGCCCGGATCGAGGATCGCGCCGGAGTTATCTTCGGCGAGGGTGATTGGCCCACCCTTGAGGCTGATGAGCTGGCCCGCGTGAAAGGTGAAGAAGTCGACGCCCGCAGAACTGTAGCCCTGGAACATCCCTCCACTCGTGATCGCCATCCCATCGTCGCCGCCGATCTCGACCGGGGAAATGTCGTCAACGGCGCCGAATGTGCCGAGCTTCGCAAATCGGTGAAAAACGCGAACAGGCTTGAGGCCGTCACCGAGCCGCCGCAGCACATAGGCCGAGAGCGGCGCTGCGCATCCGTGGCACGCCTGGCCGGGCTCGCCGGCCTGGGCGATGAGGACGTCGGCGGTCCGGTAGTGCAGAATTTTGAGCGGATAAACGCAGTCTTCGCCGGCCGCGCCAAACGTCGCCTTGCCGAACGTGGCCGCGACGGCCGCGCCCAGAAGCGTATCGGCCTGGACCGGCCTTTTTGCCGCGGCGCAGAGCGCGGCAGGCTGGCCGGCCACCGCTGCAGGCACGGCAAGCGTCAGCGCCGCGAGGGTGAACGCGATCCTCGCGCCGCCGCGATTCACGGCGCCTTTGGGGGGCTTGTGAAGAACCAGGGATGCCCTTCGGGGTCGTTCGCCCAATACGTCCGACCGTAGTCCACGTTCTTCGGCGGGTGGACGATCTCCGCGCCCGCGGCCTTGGCGACTTCGTAGTGCTTGTCGACGTCGTCGAGGTAGATGAACACGCCCATCGTCGCTCCGCCGGCCGCCTTCGGCGTTGTCAGGCCGTGCTCGCTGCCGCCTTGGCCCATCATCACGAGCTGGCCTTGAAACGAGGCTTCCCCATGCATGCCGCCGCTCGGCGTCCCCATCCGCATCTCCTCCTTGAAGCCGAAGGCGACGCATAGAAAATCAAGCGCGGCGCCAACGTCGCGGTAGATGAGATAGGGGATGATCTGCGGCGGTTTCGGGGTGATCGACATCGTTCGGTCTCCTCACTGTTCTTGGCTAGGAGAAGGGTCCGCCCCCCTTCTCCCCGGGGAGAAGGGCCGGGGATGAGGGCGTCTCGGCGCCGCCTTCAGCCAGTGGAAGAAGGGGCGACTCACTTCGTTTTCGACGTCCAGTTCACCTCGTAGTTGAACGTGAACGCGAAAAGCTGCGCATTGTTGCCAGGCGCGTCGACGACCGACCACGTTCCCTTGCCAAGGATGTCCTGGTATTTGCCGGTTCCCCCGATCCACTCGATCGTGCCGCTCTCCGGGCCCTCGTAGGTCATGAAAATCTTGTCGCCGTCGCCGTCGGTGTGAATGCACGTACCGCTGAAGGCGTAGCCCTCGCGACGGGCCTTCGCTTCCTCGATGCAGCGGATAGCGAGGTTGTCCAAAACTTTCGATCCGTCGAGTGTCTTCACGATGCCGGTGCATTCGGCGGACGAATTCGAGCCCACGGGCCCCATGTCGACGATCACCGCAGAGCGACAGACGGAATAGGCCGCGAGCTTCGCCGCGCCGCTGACGGGAAACGGATCGGCGGCGAACGCCGGCGCGGCCGACGCCATGATGGTCGCAAGTGAGAACACGCCTAAGGTTCGCAAGATCATCTCCTCGCCGGGAGCCTGGCCCCAGTCTATCACAACGTGATCATCAGGAGCGGCTTGTGTTGTGAGAGTCGTGACCTCCGCGATTTCGCGCCCTCGGCCAAATCGGCTGTCTTGACTCTCAAACGCGCCTCGCCAAAGACTTGGCTGCGCTGACATTCTGCAAACGCGTGTTTGCTAGTCGCTCAAAAAATATTTTGGGGAGGAAGACATGAATAATGGTGTGGTGTCGAGCTGTGCGTCCACCATCGCAAAGGTCAATCGGCGCAAGGGATGTTTTGCCCTCGCGCTCGCCGCCGTTGTTGGGTTCTCTCCTGCCTCGTGGGCAGCCGATGCCGGCAATTGGATCGGCTCCTGGACGTCAAGTCCTCAGCCCGCATGGGGAGGAGATTTTCCCGTGCCCCTCGGGATGCCCGCCAATCTGTGGAAACAGACCATCCGCCAGACGGCGCGGCTCAGCATCGGCGGCAGCCGTGTGCGCATCGTGCTGTCGAATGAATATGGCAAGACGCCGCTGACCATTGGTGCGGCGGAAATCGCGTTGGCAGGGGAAGCCGGCAAGATCAAGGAAGGGTCGGCTCACGCGCTGACGTTCGGCGGAAATCCCACCATCGTCATTCCCCCGGGCGCGCCCGCGATCAGCGATCCGGTCGATATGAGCGTTGATCCGCTCGCCCTCGTTTCGGTCAGTCTTTATCTCCCCGAAGTGACGCCTTTGACCACCATCCATTGGGATGGACACCAGACCGCTTACGTCGGCGCCGGAAACCAAGTCGCAGATGTCGACTTCAAGGCCGATTCCAAAATGACGCAGCGCGTTGTGTTAAGTGAGATCCTGGTGGACGCGCCGGCTGGCGCACGCGCGGTCGTCGCGTTCGGCGATTCGATCACCGACGGCGACGGCTCAACAGTCGATGGCAACGACCGGTGGCCCGACCGTCTGGCCGAACGGCTCGCGAAGGTCGGCGGTCCGCCCGTCGCAGTCCTGAACGAGGGCATATCGGGCGCAAAGGTTCTGTCCGACCGGATGGGAACCAATGCGCTCGCGCGCTTCGACACCGATGTCCTCAGTCAGCCGAAAGCCGACACGGTCATCCTGATGATGGGCATCAACGATCTTGGTTGGCCCGGCAGCGGCTTGGCCGCGCACGATCCGGAGCCGACCGCCGGGGCGATCATCGAAGGGTACAAGCAACTGATCGCGCGCGCTCACGCCCATGGCCTCCGCATCATTGGCGCGACGCTCACGCCGTTCGGCGATTCGTTCGCGGGCACTCCGTTTGAAGGCTATTACACGCCCGAGAAAGAGAAGATCCGCGTGGCGCTGAACGACTTCATTCGTAGCGGCGCCTTCGACGGAGTCATCGACTTTGACAAGATCATCGTCGATCCGCAGAAGCCCGGCTATTCGTTGCCCAAATACGATAAGGGGGATCACCTTCATCCGAATGCGGCCGGTTACGAGGCGATGGGCGGCGCCATCGATCTGAACACGATGACAACCAACTGAGCTACGGCTCCCTACGCGCCCGGCGCTAACGGGAGCGCCGGGTCGGTCGTGAGACATCGTCTTTCAGCTTTTCTTGTCTCGGGCATCGGCCCCATTGTCGGGGCCGATGCCCGCTTTGCTGTTTGGCCGGGACGAACGATCGCGGTAGGCTCGCCTGAACGGAGGCCGTTCGCCAACATGATCGACAATTTGGAACAGCGGTCCGCTGCAGAAATCGGGCGCCGCATCGCCAAAGGCGGCCTCGATCCAGTCGAGGTTGCGGAATTTTTTCTGGATCGCATCGAGCGCGATCGTGACAATCCATCCTTCATTCTCGTCACGCGCAAGCGCGCTATCGAGGAAGCGTCGGCGAGCCGCGCGCGTCATCGGGAGGGACGCGCGGCGGGCCCGCTCGATGGCGTTCCCATCGCCTGGAAAGACCTTGTCGACATGGCGGGCGAGCGCACCACCGCGGGTTCGGCGCTCTATGCCGAATTCGGCGCCGAAAGAGCGTGACGCGCCGATCGTGGAGAATCTCGACGCGGCGGGAATGACGGCCCTGGGGAAAACCAATCTCTCTGAATTCGCCTTCTCGGCATTGGGACTCAATCCGCATTTCGGCACGCCGCGAAACCCTCGCGATCCCGTGACGCCTCGCATCGCCGGCGGGTCGTCGTCAGGTGCGGCGGTCGCGGTCGCCGGCGGTCTTGCGCCTTGCGCCATTGGCAGCGACACCGGCGGCTCGATTCGGGCGCCGGCCAGCTTCTGCGGCATCGTCGGATTCAAGACCAGCGAAGGACGGATCGACAAGCAGGGCGTGTTTCCGCTGTCACGCACGCTCGACACGATCGGCCCGCTGGCGCACACGGTCGAGGATTGCGTGCTTATCGACATGGCGCTGCGCGGCCAGTCGACCACGCCCGTGCGCCCGATCGACCTTACCGGCGTCGAATTCGTCGTGCCCGACGAGACGGCCATCGACGACGCGGAGCCCGCAGTCGCGGCCAATCTCGAGGCTGCCTTGAAGCGGCTCGCCGCGGCAGGCGCCAAAGTCACGTCGCGGCCAATCCCCCAGATCGGCGCGATGCGCGCGCTCTCCGCGCAATATGGCTCGTTCGTCGCGATCGAGGCCTATGCCGAACACCGCGCGATCTTTGATTCTGCCGACGCGCAACGCATGGATCGCCGCGTGGTCAAGCGAGCCCTGGGCGGACGCGTCCCGGAGCGTGACGCGCTCAACCTGCAGCGCGGCCGCGAGGAGCTCATTGCAGCGCTGACCGACGCGTTGAAGGGCGCGGTGCTGGTGCTGCCGGCGACCCCCATGACCGCCCCTTCTATTGGTCCGCTCGAAAGCGACGACGAATTGTTTCGCGTCACCAACCTGCGCGCCATCCACTACACGTTTCTCGGCAATCTGTTGCGGATGTGCGGGCTGGCGCTGCCCTCCGGAACGGATGCGGCGGGCTTGCCAACAGGCGTCCAGTTCCTTGCGCCCGGAGGCGATGACGACCGCCTGCTGTCGATCGGGTTGAGCATCGAGAAGGCGCTTTCGCGCTGAGGCTAAGCCCTCACTTCCCCTTGTACGACACCCGCCAGATCGAGCCGCTGCCGTCATCGCTGACGAGCAGCGAGCCGTCAGACGCCACCGCAACGCCGACCGGGCGGCCCCAGACGTTTCTGTCGTCGCCGACGAAGCCGACAAGGAAGTCCTCGTACTCGCCGGTCGGCTTGCCGTCCTTCATCACGAGGCGCACGACTTTGTAGCCGGTGCGCTTGGCCCGGTTCCACGAGCCGTGCAGCGTGACGAAGGCGTCGCCCTTATAGTCGGAGGGAAACTGATCCGCGCCATAAAAGGCGATGGCGAGCGGCGCGGAATGAGCCTGAATGAGAATGTCGGGCGTCGTAACATGGTTCGCGAGGTCGGCCCGCTCGTCCTTGTGGCGCGGGTCCTGATGATCGCCGAGATAGTACCAGGGCCAGCCATAGAAGGCGCCCTGCGTCACATGCGTCGCGTAGTCGGGCGGCAGGTCGTCGCCGAGTCCGTCGCGTTCATTGACGGCGCACCAGAGCGCGCCCGATCCGGGCTGAATCGCGAGGCCTGAACAATTGCGAATGCCGGTCGCGTAGACGCGCTCATGTTTGCCGTCGGGATCGAAGGCGAGCACGTCGGCGCGACGCGCCTCTTCGCCGAACGAGGCGCCGATCGGCGCCTCGGCGATGCTCGTCTGGTCCGCGCGCGGCGCCCCCTCGTCGACATTGCTGCCGGAGCCTACCGACACGTACAGCGTCTTGTCGTCAGGCGAGAATGCAAGGTCGCGGGTCCAGTGTCCGCCGCCGCTCGGCAAGCTTGCGATCTTCTCGGCGGCGCCTGAGGCCTTCATGTCTCCGCTGCGGTAGGGAAAGCGCACAACGGAGTCCGGCGAGGCGACATAGACAAACTTCGGATCCGGTCCCGACGGGTAGAAGGCGATCCCGTATGGCCGCTGCAAGCCGGCGGCGAAGATCTCGCCTTTGGTCGGTCCGGAGCTGGCTCCCGGATGGAAGACGCGCACGCTTCCTGCTCCGGTTTCCGCGACGAAGATGTCGCCGTTCGGCGCGATGCGGATGACGCGCGGCATATTGAGCCCGGTGGCGAAGGTCTCGACCGTGAAGCCCGGCGGCGCCTTTGGAACGTCGGCCTGGGTCCGCGCCGCATGCTGCGACATGTTCGCTGTCGAGTGTGTCGCGAACGGCGGCGGCAGATCGGTGGGCGTGATCAGGCGGCGCGCGCCGGGCGCGTCCGTGCGCCAGTCGCCAAACGCCGCGGCCCCGGTGCGGAGCGCGTCGTCAGCAAAGGCCGGCGCCGCGCCGACAAGGCACATGAGACCGAGAAATCCGAGTCGCATTCATCCCACCTTCGTGATGATAACCTGCGCTTAAAACTCGCCCTGGCCCTTGGCCGTTCCTGTCTCAGCCGCGCTCACGTGTCCAATCACATAGAATTCATTGCGAACGTCCGGGCCGGAAGGCGCGGGAGAGGTGAAGGCGCGCCCGCTCAACTCTTGCTCTCGCGCCCCATCGCATAGAATTCGTCGTTGGCTCGGATCGAGAACGCGTTGGCGAGCCGGTTGGACATGGCGAACATGGCGGCGATGGCGGCGATGTCCCAGGCGTCGTCATCCGTGAAGCCGTGGCTCTTCAGCTCTTCGTAGTCCGCGTCCCCGATCGCGTGCGAGCGTTCGGCCACCTTGACGGCGAACTCGAGCATCGCTTTGTGCCGTGGCGCAAGATCAGCCTTGCGATAATTGACGGCGACCTGATCGGCGATCAGCGGATTCTTGGCGCGGATGCGCAGGATCGCTCCGTGCGCGACGACGCAATAGGTGCAAGCGTTGACGGCCGAAGTCGCGACCACGACCATCTCGCGCTCGGCCTTGCTCAAGGTCCCGGGCTTCTCCATCAGCGCGTCATGATAGGCGAAGAAGGCGCGGAACTCGTCCGGCCTGCGCGCGAGCGCAAGGAAGACGTTGGGAACGAACCCCGACTTTTCCTGCACCGTGGCGATCCGCTCGCGGATGTCGTCAGGAAGATCATGAAGCTCGGGCGTTGGAAATCGGCTGATCGGCGGGTTGCTCACGATATCCCTCATGGTTTTGCCCCATGCTAACATCACGACTCGCGCCGTGCGAAGCACGCGTAGTCGGGGCTATCAATGCAGTTTGGCGCTTACACCTTCGTCGAGACCCGGCGCGATCCCGCGACCGGCGAGCCGGTCGATGTCGATAAGGCCTTCGCTGACGTCATCGAGCAGATCGAGCTTGCCGATCGCGTCGGCCTCGATGTGTTCGGGCTCGGCGAGCATCATCGGCCAGACTACGCCGTGTCAGCTCCCGCCGTCGCGCTGGCGGCGGCCGCGGCGCGCACCAAGCGCATCCGCCTGACGAGCGCCGTCACGGTGCTGTCCTCGGACGATCCGGTGCGGGTCTATCAACAATTCGCCACCCTCGATCTCATCTCGGGCGGCCGCGCCGAGATCATGGCGGGACGCGGCTCGTTCATCGAGTCCTTCCCGCTGTTCGGCTATGACCTCAACGATTACGACGCGCTGTTCGCGGAAAAGCTCGATCTCCTGCTTCAGATTCGCGCCGAGCCTGAGGTCACGTGGAAGGGCCGTCATCGCGCGCCGCTCAAGGGCCAGGGCGTGTACCCGCGCGCGCTGCAGAAGCCGCTGCCGGTCTGGATCGCCTCCGGCGGCACGCCGCAGTCGGTCGCGCGCGCCGGCGCGCTCGGCCTGCCGCTGGCGATTGCGATCATCGGCGGCGAGCCGGCGCGCTTTGCGCCACTGGCCGAGCTCTATCGCGAGGCGGGCCGCCGCGCAGGCGTCGCGCCCGACAAGCTCCTGGTCGGCATCAATGGCCATGGCTTCCTCGCCGACACGAGCGAAGCCGCGGTCGACGCGTTCTTCCGTCCGTACGCAGAGGTGATGAGCCGCATCGGCCGCGAGCGCGGCTGGCCGCCCTTGTCGCGAGCGCAGTTCGATCAGGGCCGGGGCCAACGCGGGCACTTGATGGTCGGCACGCCGGACGAGGCGATCGCGAAAATCCTCGCTCAGCACGAGGCCTTTCGCCACGATCGCACCCTCATGCAGATGTCGGTCGGCGCCCAGCCGCAAGACGCCATCCTGCGCTCGATCGAGCTTCTGGGCACGGTGGTCGCGCCGAGGGTGCGGGCTGAACTCGGAAAGCGGAAAATTCAGAGTTAGAGTAGCGGGGAAATTCAGCTGAATTGGCTCTTAGACCCGCCCGCTTTCCCTCAAGGGGCCACGGGCGGTTTATGCCGGGGCGAAAAGCGCCGGATCCGGCGCCGCTACGCGCCCTCACGGCTTCTCCCAGGACCCGCTCTTGGCGGAGCGGAACAGGGCGTCGATGACGCGCATGTTGGCGACCGCGTCCTCGATCGGGAACTCGAGCTTCGCCTCGTCCACAATCGCGGTCGAGAAGGCGTCGCCCTGCAGCGTGTACTGGTCGCAGATGGGGAATTTCTCCACCCGCCGGCCGCCGCCGATCAGATCGGCGCCGGTGTCGATGGCGATTTCGGTCGGCTGGTCGATCGGCGCATTGAAGGGGATCATGACCTCGATCCGCCCGGAGTCGCCCACGATCGTCACCCGCTGGTGCGCCGACAATTGCGTGCCGACGGTGAAGGTCAGCTGGCGCCCGCCTGGGAACTCGAGCAGAGCGCTTGCCAGCCGGTCGGTCTTGAACTTCGGGTCCCAGTCGATCGTGGCGACGACCCGGGTCGGCTCGGCGCCGAAAATGGTGCGGGCGGTGAGGATGGCGTAGCAGCCGATGTCGTAAAGCCCGCCGCCGCCCGGAGGCCGATTGCGCACGTTGTCGGGGTCGAGCAGCCGGTAGGAGAAGAAGGTCTGGATCGCGCGGGTTTCCCCGATCGTTCCGTCCCGCGAAAGCTCGCGCGCGCGGCGCCATTGGGGATGGAACCGCACCATGAAGGCTTCGGCGACCAGTTTGCCCGAGCGGTTGCGCGCGTCGATAAGCTGCCGCGCTTCTTCGACATCAAGCGCGATCGGCTTCTCGCACAAAACGTGCTTGCCCGCCGCAAGCGCCTTGAGCGTCCAGGGAACATGCCCCTCATTGGGCAGCGGATTGTAGATCGCTTCGATCTCGGGGTCGGCGAGCAGCTCCTCGTAGGATCCGTACGAGCGCGGAATGCCGAGCTTTTCCGCGGCCGTCCGCGCTTTGCTGGAATCGCGCGAGGCGATCGCGGCGATTTCGGAGACCTTGCCCCGCTGCATCGCCGGGATGACCTTTTCCGTCGCGATCTTGGCGACGCCGATCACCCCCCATTTCACCTTGCGCAATGTCTTCCCTCCCTTTGACCTTGCCGCCCGCGGGGCGTCGGAAATCTTAAGCTTTCGCCTTCGGCGCCGGCACGCGGCCATCGGCCTGACGCGCCAGCATCCAGCCCGGATATTCGGGCTTGAGCGCGCTCGCCGCGTCGAGTGTCGTGATCTCGTCGGGCGTGAGCTCAAGTTCGGCCGCGGCGAGATTGTCGTCGAGCTGCTCGATGGACTTGGCGCCGATGATGACGCTCATCACCCCTTTACGCTGCAGGAGCCACGCAAGCGCGACGCGCGCCACCGAGGAGCCGTGAGCCTTGGCGATCGGCGCCATGACGTCGATGATGTCGTAGGCGCGCTCCTTGTCGACCGGCGGGAAATCGAACACCGTGCGGCGCGAGTCGTTGTCGCCGCGTTTGTCGCGTGTGTATTTGCCCGAGAGAAATCCACCGGCGAGCGGGCTCCACACCATGACGCCCAGGCCCTGATCCTCGACCACCGGCACGATCTCGCGCTCGAGTTCGCGTCCCGCGATCGAGTAATAGGCCTGGACCGTCTCGAAGCGCGCGAACCCGCTTTTGTCGGAAATGCCGAGCGCCTTCATGATCTGCCAGGCGGCGAGATTCGAGCAGCCGATCGTGTTGACGAGGCCGCGGCTCACGCAATCGTCGAGCGCGCGCAAGGTCTCCTCGAGCGGCGTTACGGGGTCGAAGCCGTGGATCTGATAGAGATCCACATGATCGAGTCCGAGCCGTTTCAGGCTGCCGGCGATCTGATCCATGATGTGGCCGCGCGAGAGGCCCACGGAATTCGGACCCGTCCCCATGCGGCCGCGAACCTTGGTGGCGATGATGACGTCCTCGCGCTTGACGCCAAGATCCTTCAGCGCCTGGCCGACCTGAACCTCGGACTGGCCTTCGGAATAGACGTTGGCGGTGTCGATGAAATTGACCCCCGCTTCGAGCGCGCGGGCGACGAGCTTGGTGGAGGCGGCCTGATCGAGCGTGCCGATGGCGCGCCAGAAACTGCCCCCTCCGTGAAAGGTCATCGCGCCGAGACAGATTTCCGAGACATATTGGCCCGTACGGCCAAGCGGTCGATAGCGCATGAAACGTCAATTCCTTTTGGAAAACGCCGCGTCGGCGGCGCACCCCTATTCAACCGCGTGCGGGCCGTTTACGCAAATCGCGGTTTCGTGACCAGCGCCGCGCAAGCGCGCACGCGGAACCTCGCGTCAGGCAGCCTGTGCTTCAACGGGCGGAGCCATGGCGCCGGTCATCATCGCGACCGCGTCCGACATCGTTACCTGTTTCGGGTCCACGACCGTCAAACGGCGGCCCAGGCGGTGGATGTGAATACGGTCGGCGACTTCGAACACGTGGGGCATGTTGTGCGAAATGAGAATGATCGGCAGCCCGCGCTTCTTCACATCGAGAATGAGTTCGAGCACGCGGCGCGATTCCTTGACCCCGAGCGCGGCTGTCGGCTCGTCCATGATGACCACACGCTTGGCGAAGGCCGCTGCGCGCGCAACCGCCACGCCCTGGCGCTGGCCGCCCGACAGGGTTTCGACGGGTTGATGGATGTTCTGGATCGTCATCAGGCCGAGATCGTTGAGTTTCTCTCGCGCGAATTTCGCCATGCCGGCGCGATCCGTCGCTCGAAACCATTGTCCCATGACGCCGGGCGCGCGCGGCTCGCGGCCGAGGAACATGTTGTCGGCGATCGACAAAGCCGGCGAGAGAGCCAGCGTCTGATACACCGTCTCGATGCCCGCTTCGCGCGCCGCGATCGGCGATGTGAAGTGAACGACTTCGCCGCCAAGCCGAATCTCGCCGAGTCGGGAATGACCGCGCCGCAGAGGGCCTTGATCAGCGTCGACTTGCCGGCGCCGTTGTCCCCGATGACCGCCAGGATCTCGCCCGGATAAAGGTCGAAGTCGGCGTGGTCGAGCGCGGTGACGCGTCCGTAACGCTTCACAAGGCTACGAGCCGTGAGAGCCGGTTCGACGCTCATTGCGAAACCCTCCGGATCCACTGGTCGAGAGCGACTGCGAAGATGATCAGGACGCCGATGGCGAACTCCTGCCAAAGCACGTCCAGCCCGGCGAGGGAAACGGCGGAGCGGAAGACGCCGACGATCAGCGCGCCGACCAGGGTGCCGATGATCGACCCTCTGCCGCCGAACAGCGACGTGCCGCCGATCACCACCGCGGTGATGCTGTCGAGGTTGGCGTTCTCGCCAGCCGTCGGACTGATGGCGCCGACGCGGCCGATCAACGCCCAGCCGGCGATTGCGGCGATAAGGCCCGCGAGCACGTAAACGCTGAGCAGAATACGATCCGTATTGATGCCCGCAAGCCGCGCCGCCTCCCGGTCGTCGCCGGTAGCGTAGATGTGGCGGCCGTAGGCGGTGCGATTGAGGATATACCAGACGACCGCTGCGACCGCGAGCATCAGAAACGTGCCCCACATGATCCGGGCGCCGCCAATTATGATCTGATTGCCCATGATTTGCAGGAACCAGGCCTTCTCCTCGATGTCCTGCATGCCAATGGTTTCGCTCTGCGAATAGTAAGTATTGAGCGCACCGATAATGCTGAGCGTGCCAAGCGTGACGATGAATGGCGGCATCTTGAGCCGCGTCACCAAAACTCCGTTGAGATAACCGAAGGCGGCGCCGACCAGGAGGCCGATCGGAAAGGCGATAAAAGTCGGGACGCCGCTGTAAACGGCCAAGCGTCCCATCACCACCGACGAAATGACCATGATGACGCCGACCGAGAGATCGATGCCCGCCGTCAGGATTACGAGGGTCTGACCGACGCCCACGATGCCGATGACCATAACTTGCGTGAGGATGGTCGAGAAATTGCTAGCCGCGGTGAACCGCGAAGGATTGACGAGGACCCCCAACACCACGCCGAGCAAGAGCACGACAAAGGGCACAACAGTCGGATAGGCGTGGAGGAAACGCTGGGTCCGCTGGAGAAGTGTAAGACGCGCCTCATCGAAGGACGCGACGTTCGCCGCCGCGCCGGTGAGGACCCTCTCGAACTCTTGGGGCGCGGGACGGCCAGTCGCTTCGCTCATCGCTTCCTCACTCGTTTCTGGTCGCCTTGTTTTTATGGATCCGCCTTGGGCAACAACCCGGCGGATCCTTTTTTATTTCAGACGATTAAGCTCCGAACGCTGGGGGAAATCAACCCCAGCAGATCTTCAGCGCCTCATCGGAGGTGATCGAAGGAACACCGGGAACCGGCTTGTCGGTAACGAGCTTCTCGCCGGTGTCGATGCTCGTCGGCTTCTTGCCGGTCTTGATGTAGTCCGCCACCGCCTGAACGCCGTCCGCCGCCATGAGAAGCGGATATTGCTGGGAAGTGGCGCCGAGGATGCCTTCCTTGACCCACTTCACGCCCTGGCACCCGCCATCGACGCCGACGAACAGCACGTTCTTCTCCTTGCCAGCGGCCTTAAGGGCCGCATAACCGCCATAGGCGGCTGGCTCGTTGATCGCGTAAACGAGATCGATGTGGTCGGCCTTCTGAAGGATGTTCTCCATCGCCTGGCGGCCGCCTTCCGTCGAGCCTTTGGTCACGTCTGATCCAACGATTTGTGGACTGTCGCTCGTTGCGTAGTGCTTCTTGTCCTTCACCGCGATGCCGAACCCATCGAGGAAGCCGTTATGGCGCAGGTAGTCGACCGTGGGCTCGTTGGGCGTGAGGTCGAGGGTGGCGATCTTGGCGCTGGAGGCCTTATCGCCGAGTGTGCCCTTGGCCCATTGGCCGATGAGCTGGCCGGCCTTGTAATTGTCGGTGGCGAACAGCGCGTCGGCGGCGTCGGCCGGGTCGAGCGGCGTGTCGAGCGTGATCACGAGAATGCCCGCGTCGCGCGCCTTCTTCACCGTCGGCACGATTGCGGTCGAATCGCTCGGCACGAGCAGAATGCCCTTGGCGCCGGCCGCGATCAGTTGCTCGATCGCTCTGACTTCGCCATCGTTATCGCCGTCGAACTTGCCGGCATAGGCCTGGGGCGTGAGACCCACCTCTTTGGCCTTGGCCTCAAAGCCTTCTTTCATTTTGACAAAGAAGGGATTCGTGTTGGTTTTCGTGACGAGCCCGACAATATCGCCAGCATTCGCCGGGCCGCCCATAATGGCGACAGACAGCGCCGCAACAGCGATGGACGTGAACAATCCAGACATCTTGGACACAGGTTTCCTCCCGATGATTCGATACAGCGACGTCGATTATCACGGTCCGGGTGGCTGGACGTAAAGTCTTTGCCTCCCCGCGACCGCCTCGCGCCGTCGTCAGTCCATAGGGCAGACTTTTGGCAGAGAGTCAAGGATAACTACATCCACTTGAATTATCATTGACAGGCGCACTGTTCAGAACAATCATGCGGTGGGGAGGCTGGTTGCAACAATGCAATGCCCGGGCGGAAGATGAAGGAGGCGCGGGGCGGTTTGGGCGCGGATACGCCCAGCGGGCTCGATGGCGGCGTGGCGTTAGCCTCGATGGTCGTCGGCCTCTCCCCGTGGAACGCCGGCGGCGCCAATCAGGCGGGCGTGCGTCTTTACAATGAGCGCCTTTTGCTTTCGCTCGTGCGCCGCTTCGGTCCCTTGTCCAAGATTGAAGTCGCGCGGTTTACGGGGCTGTCGGTTCAATCGACGTCCGCAATCATGAACCGACTGCAGGCGGAGGGATTACTGAAGCGGGAGGCCCCACTCCGCGGCCGAGTTGGGCAGCCCACGATCCCTATGTCGATTGATCCGGAAGGCGCTTATTCGCTCGGACTTAAAATAGGGCGACGCAGCTGTGATTTGGTGCTCGTCGATTTTCGCGGCGCCATTTGCAAACGCGCTTCCCGCCTCTACGCGTTTCCGACACCGAACTTAGTCCTGGCCTTTGTCCGAGATTCGGCGCCGTTGCTCGCCGGTTCGCTCAGCGCCTCACAGAAATCACGGATCGTTGGCCTTGGCGTCGCAACTCCGTTCGAGTTGTGGAGTTGGGAAACAGAGATCGGCGCGCCGCAGGGTGCAATGAACGCCTGGCGAGACTTCGACACAGAAGGTGAAATTGCGGCGGCCAGCGCTTATCCGACGACGCTGTGCAATGATGCGACGGCCGCTTGTGCGGCCGAGTTCTTTTTCGGCCGCTGCTGGCGCTACCGCGATTTCCTTTACATCTTCGTCGGCGAGTTTCTCGGCGGCGGGTTGGTGCTCGACGGCGCGCTGCGTTCGGGACGCACGGGTAACGCGGCCGCGCTCGGATCCATGCCGATCATCGCGAAGAACGACGTCGGCGCCGCTACCCAGCTGATCGCATGCGCTTCGATTTATCAATTGGAGCGCCGATTGGAAGCGGCTGGAATTGACGCTTCGTCGATTGGTGCGACGTCCGAATCCTGGCGCGAATTCGGGGCGCATCTCGACGGCTGGATTGAAGAAACCGCCTCGGCTCTCGCCTACGCGATGGTCGCTGCGATCTCCGTCATCGACTTTGAGGCGATCGTGATCGACGGAGCGTTTCCGGCGACCGTGCGCGAGCGCCTCACCGCCCGCACCGCGCAGATCTTCACCGGCCTCGATCGGCGGGGCTTGAGTGACGTCGACATTGTCTCGGGTTCGATCGGCGCGGACGCGGTTTCGATCGGAGGCGCGGCATTGCCACTGATTAAGCACTTCGCTCGCGATCGCGAAGTTTTATTCAAGGACGCGATGAGGCAGGCGAGCTGACAACGCAAGGACAGGTGCGTGGCCGTCCGCTTGGCTCACGGCGCTTTGGTTGGTATTTCTTCGGCGGAGCAATACCCGGTGTCTTCGTCCCAACGGCATCGATCACCACCACCGACAAACAATAGAGGCGTTATGGCCGCACGCATTGTGAAGGTTGAGCCATTCGATCTGGTCGTTTTTGGCGGCACTGGCGATCTGGCTTATCGCAAGCTCTACCCGGCGCTCTTTCGGCGCGAGTGCAGCAATCAGTTCTCCGAGCCGACCCGGATTATCGGAGCATCGCGCCGTCCCCTCGATCGCGAGGCTTTCCGCGCCTCGGTCAAAGACACGTTGATAAAGTTTAATGTCATCGACAGCCCATCGGGCGCGGCGACGGAGCGATTCCTGTCCAGACTCGACTACGTCGCAGTCGACGCTTCGGCCGACGGTGGGTGGTCGGACCTTAAGGCGTTGCTTGGCCCCGACGAACGCATCCGCGCTTATTATCTCGCGACGCGTCCTGACTTGTTCGGTCCGCTGGCGAAGCGTCTCGGCGCGGAAGGCCTTGCGACGCCCAGTTCACGCATCATCGTCGAGAAGCCAATCGGCAGAGACGGCGTGAGCGCTGCGGCCATTAACGATGTGATCGGTTCGGTCTTCCTCGAGCGAAACATCTTTCGCATCGATCATTATCTGGGCAAGGAATCTGTACAGAACCTTATGGCGCTGCGTTTCGCCAACATCTTGCTGGAGCCGGTGTGGAATAACGCGCATATTGATCACGTACAGATTACCGTCGCGGAGACGCTCGGTGTTGAGGGCCGCGGCGGATACTACGAAGAATCCGGCGCCATACGCGACATGGTCCAGAACCACATGACGCAGCTTCTTTGCCTTGTTGCGATGGAGCCGCCGAATTCGCTCGAAGCCGACTCGCTTCGCGATGAAAAGCTGAAAGTGTTGAAGGCGCTGGTGCCGATCGATGAAACGAACGTGTCGACACTCACCGTGCGCGGCCAATATCGCGCTGGCTTTGCCGATGGTGGCCCCGTTCCAGGGTACCTGCAGGACATCGGCAAGGACAAGAGCGAGACGGAAACCTTCGTGGCTCTCAAACTTGGCATCGCCAATTGGCGATGGGCGGGAGTTCCCTTCTATCTGCGCACCGGGAAAAGGCTGCCGCAGCGCTTCTCGGAAATCGTGGTGGGATTCCGCCGCCTGCCGCACGTCATATTCGCGATGCATCCCGACGGCATACCCGCCAATCGCCTGGTGATGCGGGTACAGCCGGACGAAGGGATCAAGCTGTGGATGATGGTTAAGGAGCCCGGTCCCGGCGACATGCGCCTCCAGCATGTGCCGCTGGACATGAGCTTCGCCGAAGCCTTTGGAGTCGCTCCTGCCGACGCGTATGAACGCTTGCTCATGGATGCGCTTCGCGGCAACGCGGCTCTCTTCATGCGACGGGACGAAGTCGAGGCGGCCTGGAAGTTTATTGATCCTATTCGCGACGCCTGGGCGCAGTCCGGGGAGTCCCCGCGGCCATACGCCGCAGGCACATGGGGGCCAAACGCGTCGGTGGCTTTAATCGAACGAGACGGACGCACCTGGAACGAGGAATACGATGATTGAGACCGCTTTCCAACGCCGAGAATTCGCCAATGGCGAAGAGATTGCTATTGGCTTAGCAGACTGGACGGCCGAGCACTTGCGTGGAGCGATCGCCGCACGGGGGGTTGCGCTGCTCATCGTTTCTGGGGGCAAGTCACCGGCGCGGTTCTTCGATCGGCTGTCGAACGTGGACCTCGACTGGACGCGGGTTGCGATCACGCTTGCCGATGAGCGGCGTGTGGCTGACGACAGCCCGCGCTCCAATGCTCGACTGGTGCGCGAGAGGCTCTTGCGCAATCGCGCCAAAGCAGCGAGCTTTACGCCGCTTGCCGATGTTCGGTTGCCCGCGGACCAGGAACTCGCCGCAGCAAGCGCGCGTATTGCCAATCTGCCGCTGCCCGCCGATGTCGTGGTGCTTGGAATGGGCGACGATGGCCACACCGCTTCTTGGTTTCCTGGAGCTGATGGCCTCGCCGAAGCGATGGATCCGGCGGCTCGGCAGCTCGTCGCTCCGATCGTTGCGCCCGATGCGCCTGAGCCGCGCCTTACGCTCACCGGACGCGTCATCTTGCGCGCGAGAGCGATCGCGCTTGAGATTCAGGGCGAGGCGAAGCTCGCCACTTTTGCGGCGGCGCTAGCTCCTGGCCCGGAGGAGGCCATGCCTATTCGCGCGGTGCTGCGAGGCGCGCCCGATCGCCTCATCGTGTTCATGTCTTCGCGAACGGACACTTCCCCCGATCCCGCCGCCGAAAAGCACCCTCCGGCCTGACGCCGCGCGCGTTCCCGCCGTGCTGCTATTTCCAAGGGAGAAAGTCTCGAAGGGTGTCGCGGATTCGAGGTGCGGGCGTTAATTGACGGCCGCACGGCTCGTTTGTCGCGCCCGCTGGCCGGATGAAACACGCCCCGCGGCGGGATATGTGTTCCGCATCGATTTATCGCCTGGGGGCTTTGAAGCTCGTTTCCGAGCAAACTCGTAGTTAAGAACGATCACGATCGCGAGCAGAGAGAAAATCAGCATGTGATTTTCCTTCTGCGACAGAACGAGTCTGTTCATGCCGAATCCGATAAAGCTACAAGCCAATGCGCCGGCCAACGCGCCACATTCCGACGTGTCGGAGAGATAATTCCGTAGGCCATACCAGACCGGAAGCACGAGCAACCCAAGAAAAAACACAAGTCCGGGGATCCCCGTCTCAACGACGAGCGACAGGATGTAGCTGTCGATCTGGCCGAGCCCGATAATGATGCCTCCCAGCCCCAAACCGTGGCCGGTGATCGGATTTGACTTGATGAATGGCGACCCCGCAGCCCACTGCAGGTATCGCGCATCCGTGCTGCTCGCCTGGGCGGCGCCGCCCAGCACCATATCGTGAAAGCTGTGGGAGGCCTCGATCGCTCCAATGACACAGCCGAAGCCGATAATGCCGAGAAGACCAGCAATTGCTGGGACCAGACTTCCTTTACTGCTCACCGCTTTGCGAATTGAGTAGAAAGTGACAAAAACGGCCACGGATGCGAAGACGCCCACGAACCCGCCTCGCGACCCCGAGCAGAAAATTCCAATGATCCCGCCGAAGGCGACGGCCGCCCCGAGGAGTCTCTCAAAAAGCGTCTCTCGGTGCAGAAGGAAAAATAGACCGATCGGTATGACGATGATTTCAAATTCCCCGAAAGAAAGCGGCGTGACAAAGGTCGACGACGCTCTGAATAGGCCGTTTCTAAAGTCTCCAGGGTTTGGTAGAAGATTTGCCAGCGTCGGATTGCTCTCGATCATCGACGCCAACATGCTTTTTGGAAAAATATCGATGAAAAATCGATGCTTGAGGAAAAACTCAACGACCCCGGCTCCGGTGTTGAATATCGCGCAGAAGCAGATGATCTTCAATAGAAATATGACGTCATTTTTATCCTTAGCTATATAGATCATTGCAAAGAACGGCACGTACCACGACAGAACTGCGTCCACTAAGGCTGAGGTCGATTCCGACGGGCTTATTGACGTGAGAACTGAAAGCGCCGCCATGGCAAGAAAGCCCGCCGCGCAGATGAAAATCAACAAAGAGGCGCGAACCCGCTCCGCGATCTGTCGTCGAACCTCAGATGATGCGGCGACCGCAACAAGAAATGGCGCGATGAGGGCAAATGTGGCGACGCGGCGGGCAGAAATCCAAGGCAGACCGGAGATCTGGACTGTATAATAAAATGGAATGACAAGATCGGCGATCACCATAAAGAAGAACGCCTTCCGAATGAGCCCTGGCGATACGAGAGGCAGATCGGGCATCACCCAAAGCAGCACCAGTCCTGCGACTGCGACTATTCCAAAGGCGCCCATCGGCGGAAGAATAACCGCGGAAAAGCCGAGAACGACGCCTAAAGCGATTGACGCGACCGTCCATGCGACAATGGGCGCAAGATAACGAAGCGACGTTAGGAATGGCTCGGCCGGCGAGTCTCGTCTCCGCCATCGCGACCGAAGCGATTTGGGATAGGGCGAAGCGGTTCCGGATGCGAGTTGTCATTTCCATCGACTCCCGAACGCCCATGAGGCTGCGATCGTCGCCACATTGCCCGATACACGGCCTAAATGCCCATCCGCGCGAACCGCGACTGGTTCATCGGCTGGCGACGATATCGAACTTTTCAGCGCGTTCGACGCCGGCGCAGGATTGATCATTTGTAACAACAAAGTATTGCGGCCTATCCGGCGATTTGTCTCGGCGTTCCCGTCCCTGTCAACCGAATTCCTTTCCGCACGGGATCGCACCGCTATCGAAAACGATCAACGCTTCAAGCCATCGCGCAGACCGGAACAAACTGAAAACATTAACGTCGCGGTCGCGTCAACCGCGCGAGAAGCGGGGCGTTGAATATGCGCTTGCTCCTCCGGCCCTGCCTTGCCTCAGTTCTCGGCACACGCTACCGATTTGGGTCGGCGACCAGCCTGGACATCGGCCTTGCTAAATCTTCGGAGCGTTGTTTGCAAACAGTGGCGCCACATTTTTGGTCGGCTTGCACGGCTGGTTTCGCGCAGACAATTCAGGTTGGGCGGCCAGAGGGGTCTATCCAGAAGCGGCTGCATGGAGGATCCGCGCGCGATGAGTACCTGTGATGTCATTCTGGCTGTTTGCAATGGCCAGAATTATCTTCCTGCGATGCTCGACTCCTTGTTGAGCCAGACGACCAGCGACTTCAACGTGCTCGTGCGCGACGACGGCTCGATCGACGGCTCCCGCGACATTCTTGAGAACTACAAGCCGAAGTTCGACGGTCGCCTCAGCGTCATCGCGGGCGAGCCAACGCGCTCCGCCACGAAAAATTTTGCTATTCTCATGCGAGAAACACAAAGCCGATTATGTGCTTTTTGCGGATCAGGACGACATCTGGAAGCCGGAGAAAGTCGAACTCACGGTGCGATCTCTGAAGGAAGGCCGAAGCAAAGTATAGCAAGTCGACGCCTATCTTACTTTGCGACCGACATCGCGGTCGTCAATAAAGAACTTGAGCTGATTAGTCCCAGTTACTGGAAATGGAAACGTCTTAGACCAAGCATGATGGGCAAGCTAAGCCAAAGTCTGATATGCGTGCCGATTCAAGGCATGGCCTCCGGGATAAATCGGGCGCTTCTTGATTTGGCGAATCCGGTCGCAGACAAGGCCATCAGTCACGACTGGTGGGCGCAGCTCATTGCGGCGGCGATGGGCAAAGTCATCTGCGATCCCACGGTGACCGCGCTCTATCGGGTTCACGGCGAAAATTTCTCCATCCCGAAGGAGGTTGGCCTTGTTCCGTATTTAAAGCTGGGATTGGACACCACTTCCGTGCGTCGTGGGCTTGGAAGACGGATTGAGCAAGCCAACGCTCTTGCCGACGCGATGACCGGAAAGATGCCGCCTGACAAACTGAAAATCATTCGGAGATTTACGAGGCTGCAGTCTCAGGGATTTGTCCGACGCCGGTGGACGCTCGTCAGCGGCAACTATCTCTATCATGATCTGGTTCGCAGCTTCGCCACATTGGCGTTGATGTGAGGATCGCGGCTTTTAATGCGGAGTGACAACGAGCGACTTGGTCGTTCCCCTGCTTCTCGCTCGAGTTCGGTCAGATGCTCAGTTGGACGTTCAGCCGTGCGAGGAATTCAGAGAGATCGTCCGTCACAAAATCCGCGACGTCCGGCGCGTCCGTCGTCGACTGATCATGCGCCTCACGATGATCCAAGCGTCCGGCCTTGGTTGTCACCAAGGTCGTTGTCATGCCTTTTGCCCTAGGAACCGCAAGGTTCCTGGCCACGTCCTCAAACATTGCGGCGGATAGCGGGTCAACCTCATATCGCTTGAAAAAGAGGTCGTAGGCGCCTTCGGCGGGCTTCGGAATGAGGCCGGCGGCGACGATGTCGAAGGCATCCTCGAAAAGACCCTCGAGGCCGAGTTGCTTCGCCGTCAAGATCGCGTGGCTTCGTGACCCGTTGGTGAAGATGAGCTTACGCCCCGGCAGCCTCCCGATCTCATGGGCGAGAATGGGGTCCGGTTTGAGGCTGGAGCGATCGATATCGTGAACAAAGTCGAGAAAGCGCTCGGTTAGATCCACGTGTTCCTGCGCCAGCCCAGCCAAAGTGGTCCCGTGGCGCGCATAATAGTGCTTGTGCAGGGCGCGAGCCGACTGCCCATCTATGCCGAAAAGCTCGACTAGAAACAGGGTGATCCGTTCGTCGATTCTTGGCCAGATGCCACTATCCGCAGGGTAAAGGGTGTTGTCGAGGTCGAAGACCCAGGTCGTGATGTGGCCAAAGCGAGCACGCAGCGTCTCGTCGGACGGCAGGCGGAAAGCCGCCGGCGCGATCAGGGGCGCCATGGATAAACCCTGGTTTTACGCGTCAAAATAAGCTCCGTCAGCGCCGAACACCCGCGGAGATTAGCGGTGACGCCTTGACCTTTCCATAACAATCGATTTGCGCCCGTCACGCTTGCGTCAAGGCATGCTTGACCGCCTTCCGCATCATGCTCGAGAAACCCGCTGCGCCGATCGCATCGGGTTTGACCCAGAAACAGCCCGCCGGGGCGCGACCCTCGAACTCCGTTGCGTAGACGATGAGCTTCAGCGCGAAGTGGGTGAAAACCTGTTCGACGTCTCCCGGCAGCAGCCGCCAACGCGCATCGACGGGAGCGGCGCCGGCAAGCGCGTCATCCGGTTTGCTGCTCGTCCATGGCGTGCCCGGCAACTCAATGGTCGAAGCGCAGAAGACCACGGGGCGGGCGGCGGCGCGCGAGGAACGCGCCGTCGGAGCGCCGAGCGAAGAACACGGCGCCCTGCCGTTGCGGTCTGGCCTTCGCCTCGGCGCGGCGGGGGTAGAGCTCCGGGACCCCGGCTTGGAACGCCGCGCAATCTTCCGCGAGCGGGCAGAGGCCGCATGCAGGCTTGCGCGGGCGGCAGAGGGTCGCGCCGATGTCCATCAAAGCTTGAGCGAAATCACCCGCCCTGCGGCTTGGAGCCAGCGCGCGCGCCGCCGCTGCGAGTTCGGCTCGGGCGCGAGCGATCGGCTTCTCCAAGGCCAGGAGCCGCGCCAGAATGCGCGCGATATTGCCGTCGACCGGCGCGGTCTGGCGGCCGAAGGCGATCGCTGCGATTGCAGCCGCGGTATATGCGCCAACTCCCGGAAGCGCCCTTAATTCGGTCTCTTCGCTCGGAAAGGCGCCGCCTCGTCGGGCGACTTCCTTGGCGCAGGCGTGCAGATTCCGCGCCCGTGAATAATAGCCGAGGCCGGCGAACGCGCTCATGACGTCTTCGATTGGGGCAAGAGCCAGGTCCTCGACCGTGGGCCATCTGGCGGTGAAGGCCTGATAATAAGGCGCCGCCGCCTGGGCGGTCGTCTGTTGCAGCAGGATCTCCGAGAGCCAGACCCGGTAGGGGTCCGGGATCTCCCCCGGTTCCGCACGCCACGCGAGCGACCGGCGGGACCGGTCCCACCAGGCGAGCGTGCGGGCGACGATCGCCTTTCGCTTTGCCTCGGACGCCAGCGCGCTTACATTGGGGCTCATGCCATCGACCTCATGCCCCGCTTTCTTACCGTCTGCGCCGAAGCGATGATGAAGCGCGCGCGCGGCGGCGCCAAGTCGTTGGCTGAATTCACCCCCGGGCTCGTCGCCGAGGCGATGGCCGCGCGCGGTTTGGGCGAAACCAGCCTGATTGCCGATTGGCCGGCCATTGTCGGCGAGACCCTCGCCCGTCATGCCCGACCGATCGAGCTGCAATGGCCGCCCCGGGCCGCCAAACGCGATCCGGATGCGCCGGTCGCCGGCGCGACCCTGGTGCTGAGGGTGGAAAGCGCCTTCGCGCTCGAGGC
Source organism: uncultured Alphaproteobacteria bacterium (assembly GCA_963717215.1). Lineage (GTDB taxonomy): Bacteria > Pseudomonadota > Alphaproteobacteria > Rhizobiales > Beijerinckiaceae > Roseiarcus. The sequence continues at coordinate 358,971 of CAVQVS010000008.1, read as the reverse complement.
GCAGCACAGCGCCTCGATTATCGTGGCTCGCGCGAATGCGCATCTCGGCTGGCGATGCGTCGACAAGATCGCCTTCCGGCAAGGCCCTCTGCCGCCGCTCAAGGCGAAGCGCCGGCCCGCGCCAGCCCCCTCTGACGCGGCGAAAGACGCGGCGCGCGCCGCCGCCTCGCCGATCGTCGATGACGGGTTGCGCGACGCCGTGACCCAGCTTGGCGCGCGTGCGATCGACCGGTCCGCCCGCCTGCGCGGGGCAGGGGCGCCCGAACTCCCAAGGGAGGGTAGGGCTTGTCCACCCGCCATCCACTCGCCGGCCGCACGATTGCGCGTATGAACGGGGCCGGCAACGCCATCCTCGTGCTCGACCTGCGGGGTTTATCCGGGAGCGTGACCGCGGAGGATGCGCGCGCCATCCATCGTGCGCCGGGCCTCAGCTACGATCAGATGATGGTGCTTCGCGATCCGACGACTACGGGAACCGCGGCCGACGTGCTGATCTATAACAATGATGGGACGCTTGCCGGCGCATGCGGCAACGGCACGCGCTGCGTGGCGGATCGGCTGTGCCGCAAACTCGGCGCCGCCGCGGTCAAGATCGAGACCGAAGCTGGCGTGATTGCATGCGAGCGGCTCGGGCCTTGGTCCTATCGGGTCGACATGGGGCCGCCACGCCTCGAATGGAGCGTCATCCCGCTTCGGCATGCTGTGCCCGATACGCGGCGGGTGAGCCTGTGGCCGAACGGCGAAGCTCCTGTCGGGCTCGGGCCCGCTTCCGTGGTCAACATGGGCAACCCGCATGCAGTGTTTTTCGTCCCGAACCTGAAAAGCATCGACGCAGGGGACCTCGGCCCGAGGATCGAGGTCGACCCGATGTTTCCGGAGAAGGCCAATGTCACGTTCGCCGAGGTGCTTGCGCGCGACGACGTGAGAGCGCGGGTGTGGGAGCGCGGGGTCGGATTGACGCTCGCCTGTGGCTCGGCCGCTTGCGCGACCTTGGTCGCCGCGGCGCGGCTCGAGCTTATGGACCGCAAGGGAACGGTGCGCCTGCCGGGCGGCGACCTCATCATCGAGTGGCGCGACTTGGACGACCACGTGCTGATGACGGGCCCGGTCGACTACGAGGGCGCATTCCTTCTTGACGAGGCCCTGTTCGAAGCCGCGGCGTCGTGACCGCTGGCGAGCCCTCACCCCCAACCCCTTTCCCCGAGGGGGGCTTAACGGCGCGCACGACCCCTTCCGCCTCAGGGGGAAGGTGGCACGAAGGGCCGGATGAAGGCCCGGCGGGCGACACCCTCCCTCCTCGGCACGCTCCGGGCCGCATCGACGCCGTCGATTGCGCGCGCGGGTTGGCGCTCGTGGGCATGGCGATCTACCACCTGAGCTGGGACCTGGCCGATTTCCGGCTCGCCCCGCCAATGCTGCCGTTCACGCCGCAGATGCGGCTGTTGTCGCACGTTGTGGCGAGCGCGTTCCTCCTCCTGGTTGGCGTGTCGCTGGCGCTTGCCCATCGCAACGGGCTGAACGTTCGGCCCTTCTGGCGCCGTCTTGCGATTGTCGCCGGCGCGGCGGCGCTGGTGACCGCGGGCAGCTTCGCCTTCGCGCCCAGCGAGCCCATCACCTTCGGCATTCTTCACTGCATCGCGGTCGCGAGCCTCCTCGCCGGACCGTTCGTGACCGCGCCAGCCTGGGTGAGCTTCGCGATCGGCCTTGGGGCAATCGCGGCGCCGTTCTTCATCCGCTCGACGTTCTTCGACCCGCCCTGGCTCCTGTGGATCGGACTCGGCGAGGCGCTGCCGAATACGCTCGACTGGCGCCCGCTCCTGCCTTGGGCGGGCGTCGTCTTTCTCGGCCTCGGGCTCGCGCGTCTGCCTGCCGTCATGGACTGGCTGAAGCGGCCAGACCGCTGGCGCGCGAAGTCCGCGCCGGCGCGGTGGGATCGGCTTCGCCGGGCGGCACAGCCTGCCGATCTATCTCCTTCATCAGCCGATCCTGATCGGTCTCCTCGCGGCGCTGACCGCCTGGGGGCCGCTGGCGCCGAAGGCGGCGGACAGGAGCGCCTTCCTCGCCTCATGCGAACGCGCCTGCGTCGCCCAGCGGCGTGCCGAGGCCGAGTGCGAGACCGGCTGCCGATGCGTCGCCGACGCGGTCGACCATTCCGGCGACGCCGACCGGCTGGCGACGATCACGCCTGAGCGCCGGGCCGAGCTCAAGCGGCTCGCGGACGCCTGCATGGGGCGGTGAGCCCGTGTAGCCGAAGCCCTCTCGGCAACGCGCCGGTCGGTCCGTCTGGATTTGCCCTAACTCACGCGATCCGCAGGGCGCTCGAAGGTGACGGCCAATTTCGGCCGATACGAGCGTGCGTTGGATCGCCGCACGGGGCAGGATCGAATTTGATAACTACGGCAAGCCCAGACGATTGCGCGCTATATCGATGGATATCACGGAACGTCGGCGCGCCGAGCAGGATCCAGCGCACATCGCCAACGGGAAAACGGCGCAGCGGCGACGGCCTCCCCAGGCCACCGCGTGCTACGATGGCTCGCATCGAGGCGATTATCCAAGGAGGCTCTGCCATGGAGGACCCAGACATCCGCGCAGCTCTGGATCGCCACTGGGCGGCTTCCGACGCCGACGACTTCGAGGCGGAGCACCAGATCTACCGGGAGGACGCGGTGCTCGAATATCCGCAGTCGGGCGAGCGCATCCGCGGGCGGCGCAACATTCAGGCGTCGCGCACGGTGCAGCCGAACAAAAAGCGCTTCGCGGTCAGGCGGATCGTCGGCGCGGGCGACCTCTGGGTCACCGAATTCGTTCTGACTTATGACGGGCGGCCGTCCTATACGGTGAGCATCATGGAGTTTCGCGACGGCAAGGTCGCGCGCGAGACGCAATATTTCGCCGATCCGTTCGAGCCGGGGCCGTCGCGCGCGCATCTGGTTGAGCTTATGGCTTGAAAGCCGGCGCCGCCAAGACAGCCCACACGCCGATCGCACGCTTGGATTTGCCGGTCGAGACCACTTCGCTCGCCCGCTTTCTCGTCGGCAAGCTGTTGGTGCGGGAATTGCCGGAAGGCGCGGCAATCGGCCGCATCGTCGAGACCGAGGCCTATGTCGTCGGCGACGCCGCCGGGCACGCCTATAGGGGCATGACGCCGCGCAATCGCGCGCTCTTTCTCGAGCCTGGACACGCCTATGTCTATCTCGCCTACGGTCTTTCCTGGATGCTGAATGTGTCGAGCGAGGCGAAGGGGGTCGGCGCCGGGGTCCTGATCCGGGCGCTCGAGCCGCTCGAAGGGATCGCGATCATGGAAAGCAATCGTGGGACCGAACGCTTGCGCGACCTGACGCGAGGCCCAGGACGGCTCGCCCAGGCGCTCAGGATCGATCGTTCGCTCGATGGCGTCGATCTGTGCCGGGAAGGCCCGTTGTGGCTCGCGCGCGATAGCCACGACCCAGGCGAGATCGCCAAAGGGAAAATCGGAGAGAGCGTCAGGATCGGCATTTCGCGGGACGCCGACCGGGTCTTACGGTTTTACCTTCGGGGCAGCCCGTTCGTCAGCGGCGCCAGGTCGCTTAACGAATGAGGGCTGCATGGTCGGCGTTCTTCGGTAAGCGGCGAGGGTAGGGTCTTGACGCCATTCTCGAAAGAGTACAATATCTTGCAGCAATTCAGAATTCATGGTACGACAATCGCAATCGGCCCGGAGGAAACTTGGCGGCGTCGGGGGCTCCTGCTGGCTGAGCGGTAGGTTGTACACAACTGGCAATCCGGAGAAGGGGAATATTTTTTATTCCAAACGCCCTTAACCCATTGAAAAGGCCCGATTAGGAAAAATAAACGCTCGTAAACGCCAGCACTTTTACTAGCGTTTAAGCGCGTTTATTGGCGTTTACTAGCTTTTATTGGGACGCCGAAGACAACCCTACATTGCAAACCCGCCGTCGACAATGAAGGCTTGGCCCGTGGCGAAGGCGCTCTCGTCGGAGGCGAGATAGACGGCCATCGCGGCGATCTCCTCCGGCTTGCCGAGCCGTCCCATCGGCTGGCGGTCGATGAATGCCTGACGGACCGCGTCGAGCGATTGGCCGCTTGTCTTGCTCAGCGTGTCGATCCGGCCGTCGAGCGAGGGGCTCTCGATCGTGCCGGGGCAGATGGCGTTGCAGCGAACGCCTTTGCGGATGAAGTCGGCCGCAACCGACTTGGTGAGGCCGATCACCGCGGCCTTCGAGGCGCCATAGACGTAGCGGTTGGGGATGCCACGCACCGAGGAGGCTCCGGAGGCGATGTTGACGATCGACCCCCCGCCCTTCTCCAGCATGCCGGGCAGAAAGGCGCGGATCGTGCGGTGCATCGACTTGACGTTGAGGTCGAACGAAAAGTCCCAGTCGGCGTCGGACGTGGTGAGGACTGTTCCGTGGTGAACGAAGCCGGCGCAATTAAAGAGGACGTCAATGGGTCCGACCTCGCGCGCGAGCGCTTCGACCGCTTCGCTCGAGCGGACGTCGAGCTTGCGCTTGTCGGCGTCGAGGCCTGCAAGGCCGGCGACGTCGATGTCCGTCGCGATGACGCGTGCGCCCTCGCGCGCGAAGGCTTCGGCCGTCCCGCGCCCGATGCCCGCCGCCGCCGCCGTCAACAACGCCACCTTACCCGCCAATCGTCCCGCCATGGGGGCCGCTCCTTCGGTTCTGTTTTCCGCGGCCGTCAGAGGCCGCGCGGCTTTCTAGGCGACATCGAGGCGCGTTCCTAGCTGGCCCGCGCGCCCGTCGCCGTGGCGCGTATTGCCAAGATGGTGAAAACTGGCATAGACAGCGGCGCCGTTCGCACCCGGCGCCAGCCTGGCGTCATTCGACGGGGCCGCAATAGCTCAGCTGGTAGAGCACATCATTCGTAATGATGGGGTCGGGGGTTCGAAATCCCTCTTGCGGCACCAATCGATCATTATTTCGACGGGTGATCATTCCTCGCTCGACGAAGTCGCTCGGATAAACGCTTGCCACCAACGCCCGGAGCTTTTTCTGGCGGCTCGATTTCGGTTAAATATCAAATGATTATTATCTAACGGGGTGTGGCGAAAAAAGTGCGTGGCCCCGAGCGTCCCCGAGGCTCGGCGAACAAACAGGCGCCCGTCGAGCGGTGCTGACCAGCGATCGTAGAAAGCTTATCGACGCCATGATGTCTGGTGTCGCCGGCCACATCCGCTCGCCAAGCGTTACCCGAGCGGGTGGGCAAGGATGTCAGGAAAGCATGAGCCTTCCGTCACGATGGTCGTTAGCCGAAACCCGAACAAAGCTTGGGTCGTTCGATCGCTTTCTGCTTCTCTACGGCACGATGTTCGCGGCTTTCGGGGTCGCGTCCCCATTTCTGCCTGCGCTCCTTCATGCGCGCGGGCTTGGCCCCTCTGAGATCGGCGCGGTGCTGGCGGCGGGAACCGCTATCCGACTGATCACCGGCCCGGTTGTTTCGCGCCTCGCAGATCGGCTTGGCGCGCACAAGCAGACCCTTGCCGTGTTGCTCGCCATGGCTGCTGCGATCGCGTTCGGCTACGGTCTTCCGGCTGGGTTTGCGATCTACCTCATTGTCAGTGTCGCGCACGCTTCGGCTCTGGCGCCCATTGTGCCGATTGCCGACGCGATGACCCTCGCTGCCGCGCCAGGCCGGTTTCAATACGGGTGGGTGCGCGGCGGGGCGTCGGCCGCGTTTATCGTGGGCTCCGTGAGCGCGGGTCAGGTCGTCGCCGCGACGAGCTTCGGCGCTATCGTCTGGATGAACGGGACGCTGCTTGCGCTCGCCGCTGTAACGGCGCTCTGGCTACCCCGAAATGCGCTGGATCGGCCCTCCGCGCCACGGCAGGCCAACGTCCGCGCCTTGCTTGCGGCGCCTGGCTTCTTGCCTCTGATGGCGCTGGCGGCCTTGGTTATGAGCAGCCACGCGCTGCACGATGGCTTTGAAGTGTTGCGCTGGGAGGATGGAGGCATTGGACCGGGCGCCGCGGGGCTATTGTGGTCCGAGGGGGTCCTGGCGGAGGTTGTCGTTTTCGTGGTGGCGGGTCCAATGCTGCTCAAGCGGCTTGGGCCGGCCGGCGCCGCTGCGCTGGCGGCCAGCGCAGGCGTGGTCCGCTGGAGCGTCACCGCTGTCACCGCTTGGCTCCCGGCGATGGTGCTCGTGGAGCCGCTGCATGGTCTGACATTCGCCCTATTGCATCTGGCCTGCATGCAGATGCTGTCTGTGGTTGTCCCGCCGGCCCTGGCAGCGACAGCTCAGGGAATCTATGGCGGCCTCGCTGTCGGCACGATGACCGCCGTGATGACCCTGGTGTCCGGTCCGCTCTACGGGGCATTCGGCCCGCGAGCGTTCTGGTTCATGGCGCTGCTTTGCGCGGCTGCGTTGCCGATCGCGTTCGCGATGCGCAAGGTGTCGATCAATGCATCCGAGTTGAACCCGCACGGATAGCGGAGGGCTGCTATCGGCGTACACCGGACGTTGCGCACTTTAGGCGGCCTGCAATCGACCATGAAACGCACGCGCTCACGTTCGGCCCTAACCAAAGCGCGAACGCGGCATACAGTTTGGTTTCTCTTTCCTAGCTCTACAGGCCCTGTCACGTGAGCGAAGCAATGCTTTGCTGGCGCAACCGGTCGTACTCGGCTCTTTCGACCGGCGGCGCGCCCGGCTCGCCAAGGTCGTTGAGATGGACGCGATAGGTTTCGCGCGCGCTCCAGCACGCTACGGCGGCGATCACCGTGACGCCGAAGGCCAAGGCGCCCACCGTCATTGGCACGTTGGCGGAGCCTGGAGGCGCGGCTGCGGCGAAGACCGCCGGCAACAAGGCCGTCAGCATCGTGCCAATGTTCTGGGAAATGGCCATGCCGGAGACCCGGGCCCGGGTCGGAAAGAGCTCGGGATAGAAGCTCGGATAAACCGCGTTATATCCTTGGTAGACGACACCCCACATCAGAATCGAGAGGACGAACGCGAGTGGCACGTTTTTGATGCTGATCGCATAAAGATAGACAAAGGTCATGAGGCCCGCTGCAATCGAGCCGACAATGATCGGCGTCCGCCGGCCAATCCGGTCGGAGAGGTCGCCCACGAACGGGATCACAACGACGGCGACAATGTTGCCGATGACCGGGATCCAGAGATAGACGGTTTTGTCCATGCCGACGCCATAGGCTGGCTGCACCGCGTAGGCGGCTCCGAAGATCGTGGCGACCACCGGAATGACGTTCATCAGCGCCATGCACACGATGCGCAGCATGTCCGGCCAATGGTTGGTCAGCGCGTCGAGGACCGGCGCCTTCGGCACATCGCCGTGCCCCCGCTCTTCGGTGAACGCGGGCGTCTCGTCGACCTCGCGCCGAATGATGTAGCCAGCGACCAGCACCAGCACACTGAGCAGGAACGGGACGCGCCAGCCCCACGCGATGAACGCATCATTCGAGAGCCCGTAGCTCAGAGGGAGAAAAACCGCCGCCGCCATGATCTGCCCCGCTTGGACGCCTTGCAGGGTGAAGCTCGCGAAATAGCCGCGCCGCCCGAACGGCGAGTGTTCGAGAATCATCGAACTCGCCCCGGAGATCTCACCCGCGACCGCGAACCCCTGAATCAGGCGAAGGACTACGAGCAGGATCGGCGCCCAGATCCCGACGCGCTGATAGGTCGGAATCAAACCAACCGCCATCGTCGAGAGGCCCATGAGGACAAGGCAGAGAAGGAGTACGTTCTTGCGGCCGTGAGTATCGCCCCAATGGCCGAGCACGCACGCCCCGATCGGTCTCGCGACATATCCGACTCCGTAGGTCGCCAGAGAGGCTACGATCGCGACCGTGGGATTTGTGGACGGGAAAAAGATTTGCGGAAACACAAGCGAAGCGGCGGTCGCATAGACGAAGAAGTCATAATATTCGAGCGCCGATCCAATCCAGCCGCTGGCGGCTGCAATCTTGGTCTGGCGCCGCCCGCGTGGCTCGTGCGCGATCGCTGCGGTCATCAGTTCCTCCCTGTTTTTAGTTATCGCCCTTTCTAATAGTCGATCTCGGCGACCTCTCTTAGCTCCGAAGGGGTCGTTGAGGGGAAGCCGAAGAACTCGAGGTAGGCGGGAATCTGCTCGAACAGCATGTCGATTCCAATCTGGATCTCACAGCCATTCGCCCGCGCCGCGGCGAGAAAGGCGGTCATCTCCTGCTTCATCACCACTTCGCCGACATAGGTCGAGGGCGAAAGTCGCGAAACGTCGACGGGCATCGGATCACCGGGCTTCATGCCGAGCGGCGTCGCGTTGATGACGACGTCGAACCCATTCGGGTCGTTCGATCCAGTCGTAACCTTGAGTTTGGGATAATTTTGCCCTAGCCGGTCCGCGAGCGCCTCCATCGCGGCTTGGCTCAGGTCGTAAAGGGCGATCTCGGCCGCGCCTGCGGCCGCCGACGAGGCCGCGATCGCCGAGCCAACTCCGCCGGACCCGACGACAAGAACCTTGTTGCCCTCCAGCGAGCGGCCGCGGCGCGCCGCGCCACGGACGAAACCTTCACCGTCGAACATGTCGCCGATGAGACGGCCCTCGCGATCTCGACGAACAGCGTTGCAGGAGCCCGCGATCTTGACCGCAGTAGACACGTTGTCGAGGAAAGCGATTACAGAGACCTTATGTGGCATGGTGATCAACGCGCCATGAAAGTTCGAAAACTGGCAGATTTCCGGAAACGCGTCGCCGAAGTTTTCGGCACGAACGCCCAGCGGCACGACGGCGGCGTTTATCCCGTGCTTCGCAAACCACGGGTTGTAGATCATCGGCGACTTGAACGTCGTCGTGGGATAGCCGAGATGAGCGATAAGCCTCGTGTCCCCGTTCAGCATCTCCGTCCAGTCCTCATTAATGGGCTCGGAAGCACCGACGCGTAAGGCTCAATGTTCATTCGAACTCGATCTCCGCGCGTTTGTCCGCGTCAGCCAGCCCAGCCTGCGCTGCGAGGCGGACGGGCGTGTTGGCGGCGCCGAACAGGTCGTAGTTGTGGCGCTCTACAATCTCGAAGAAAAAGCGGTTCTGGAAAGTGCGCGTGTAGATGTGAAAGAACTCTCCGTCCTTGACGCGGTCATAAAGTATGCCGAGCGCGCGCATGCGGGCGAGTTGATCGGCGGGGATCTCGAATCGGGTAGAGAGATCGTCGTAGTAATTGTCCGGTATCGGCAGGAAGGCGACGCCGCTGGCCTTCGCCGCTTCCGCGGCGGCGAAGATGTCATCCGTCGAAAGCGCGATCTGCTGGAAGCCGCCGCCGCCGAAAGCGTCGAGGAACCGGGAGACGCCAGTTGCGCCGCCCTCACCGACGTTGAGCGCGAGGCGCAATTCTCCATTCGGACTCCGCAGCAGCCGGCTGAAAAACGCGCCGTGCGGGTCGGCGATCTCGACCTGTGGTTGCGGCTCGAGACCGAGCACAGCGTCATAGAACAGCGACCAGCTCAGAAATTCGCCGCGCCGCACAACGTTGGACAGATGATCGATCTCGCGCAAACGCCCCTCTGAGCCGAGCAGCGCTACAGGGACGAAATCGCCACGCCACGCCAGGTCGCTTGAGCCGACGAAGTAAATGAGACTGCCCTCAACCCCGGCGACGGCGGGGACGGTCGCTTCTCCAACTCCGATCTTGCCGAGGTAGCTCTGACACTCGAGCGCACTTGCCCGCTCCAGCGCCTTATCGACCGAATCGACCTTGAGTGCGATCGCGCACACCGCGGGGCCGTGCAGGAGCGAAAACGAATGGGCGAAGCCCTCTCGCTCCCGGTTGACGATGAGGTTGATCGCGCCCTGCGAAAAAAGATCGACGTCCTTCGAGCGATGTCGGCCCACGCAGCGGAAGCCGAGCCCCTCGATAAGCGCGGTCAATTCGCCAGCGGCCGCGTCACCCGCCGCGAACTCGATGAATTCGGCCCTTTCCACGGCGGGCGATGGCGGCAATGGCGGCAGGTCGGCGAGCGGCGCCAAGCCACGGGCGGCGCGACTCGCCGCGAGCTTCTCGCCCACGGCGCGCAGCGAACGCATGCCGTCGATCGCGATCGCAGCAGCGGACGCACCGCGGAACTGGTCGTTGAAGATTTCGAGCGAGAGCGGGCCGCGATAGCCGGAGCGGGTGACCGCGTCGAGATAGTCCACGATCGGGAAGTCGCCTTGGCCAGGATAGCAGCGATAGTGCCGGCTCAGCGACAACGGGTCCATAACGAGCGCCGGCGCGTCGGCCACCTGCACAAGGGCGATCTTCTCAGCCGGCAGAGAGGCGATCGGTTCAATCGGATTGTCTCGGACGCAGATATGAAAGCTGTCGAGTACGATTTCGAGATTGTCGCGGTCGGCAGCGCGGACGATCTCCCAGGCGGCGGTCCAGTCCTTAACCCAGCGGCCCCAGGCAAGCGCCTCGTAGCCAATCCGCATACCGCGCTGACGGGCGAGTTCCGCGAGTTCCGCAAGGTCCTCGGCCGCACGCGAGGTGCTGTCGACCGCATCGGGAGACACATTGGAGCACACGCACAGCAGGCGCGTACCGAGTTCGTCCATGAGGTCAAGCTTCCTGGCGGCCCGCTCGAAGTTCCTAGCCCTCGTGGGCCCGGGCATCGCCTCGAAGTCACGCAGCGGCTGGAGGGCGATGATGGCAAGCCCGAGATCGGCCGCGAGCAACCGCGCGTCGCGTGGCTTGCCGCGAAAGAAGGTCAGATCGTTTTCAAAGATCTCGACCGCGCGAAAGCCCGCCTTCGCCGCGGAGGCGAATTTGTCCTCGAGCGCGCCGCCCATGCATACCGAGGCGATCGACCATCTGAGCATCGACAACTCCCTTTATGCGCGGCTCGAGAGCGCGCCGCGCTCGCGTCTTCGCCGATAAAGTTAGCGGCGCCTGAGGACGCGCGCCCATCCTCTTCGCACCTCATCCGCTCACCAGTCTGTAGCGCACGGAACCGGCCCACAGCACCTCATCGCTGACGCCGCGTCGAGGCGGAAGGGGCGCTTACGGATAGCGAGAGCAGGCCGCTGCAATACCCGCCGCAGCCATATCCCCATCCGCTGCGACCAGATCTCCGTCAGCAAGCGGACCTGGAAAGCAACGCTCCGCGCCGCATAGCCGGACACGAGACAATACGGCGCCGGCACGCCCTCAGTGACGACAGTGGCGGTTTCGAGCTTGGTCGGCGCCTCTTTGAGGTCGCTCAGATCGAGTTTCATGACGTCGGCGCAAGCCGGCTTGACGATCGGTCGCGGGGATGGGCTCGCGCCAAACGTCGGTAAGGGGAGCAGGCCCACCACAATGCGCCCAATCCGTCCGGAGGCCCACGAACGAAGCTCGAATGACATCGGCTTGTTCCTCCCATTTTTTCTAGTCTTTGGTCGGCTTGTTCGAATAGTTGACTATATGGTTCGTTTGTCAATCCTGAGGTCATCCGAAATGCCCCGTGATTCAGCTGAGCGATGCCGCACGGCCCATTCCACAAACGAACTCGTCCGAACGTTGTATCAAATCGCTTGAAAACGTCGCTGCAGAGAGCGGCGAGTCCCTGTTAGAAAGGTTCGCGCCGAGGAAGGGGTTGCCGTGTTACGATGCGGCCGAAGCCTTCTACGAGTTCGAGAAGATGTAGCGCTGGGAGCGCTTTCCGCTCCCCTGGTTACCCATAGAGAGCGACCTAAGCGTTGTCGTTCAGGATGTCCTGAGCACAACCGACTTCTCGCCGGTTGACGCGCCGACGATCTTCAAGCGTTGAATAACGACTCTTGTTTTGATGCGCGGATTTGCCGGATGGGGGCATGGCTTGGAAGGGCCGCCTACACAGCCTTGCGCGCAAGCTCCGCCCCCGCCGCGAGGGACGCGAGCTTGGCGTAGGCGATCTCCGATGACATCGGCGCCATGCCGCAATTGGTGCAGGGGTAGAGCCGTTCCGGCTGGACATAGTCGAGCGCGGCTCGGATGGTGTCGGCCACTTCCTGCGGCGTCTCGACGACGTTGGACGCAACGTCGATGCAGCCGATCATCACGTCCTTGCCCTTGAGCAGGCCGATCAGCTCCATCGGCACGTGCGAATTGCGGCACTCGAGCGAGACCTGGTCGATCCGGCTCGCCGCGAGCGCGGGGAAGGTTTCTTCATATTGGCGCCAGTGCTCGCCGAGCGTCGCTTTCCAGTCATTGTTCGCCTTGATGCCGTAGCCGTAGCAGATGTGGACGGCGGTCCTGCATCGAAGGCCCTGCGCGGCGCGCTCGAGCGCAGCGACGCCCCATTCCTTGACGTCGCGCATGTAGACGTTGAAGGCGGGCTCGTCGAATTGCACCACGTCGATTCCGAGCTTTTCGAGTTCGCGCGCTTCCTCGTTGAGCGCCGCGGCGAAGGCGTGGGCGAGGGCGGGGCGATCGCGATAATGTTCGTCAGCGATCGTGTCGGCGATGGTCATCGGGCCGGGCAGAGTGAATTTCAGCTTGCGCTTGGTGTGGGCGCGCGCGGCGCTGGCCTCGAGCCTGTGCACCGGCCCCTTGCGGCGGATCGGGCCGGTCACGGTCGGGACCTCGGCCTTGTAGCGGTCGGCGCGGATGCCGATCGTCTGCCGGCGCGCGAAATCGATGCCGTCGAGATTGGCGAGAAAGCCGTGCACGAAATGGATGCGCGCCTGTTCGCCGTCGCTCACGATGTCGATGCCGGCGTCCTCCTGGCGCTTCACAGCGAGAATGGTGGCGTCGATCTTAGCCACAGCGAGTGCGTCGCCCTCGAGCTTCCAGGCGGGCCAGAGTTTCTCCGGCTCGGCGAGCCAGAGGGGCTTGGGTAAACTGCCGGCGACGGTGGTTTCGAACATGAGCAATTATCCCAGCTTGTAGTCCCGCGTCGCCTCGGGATCTTCGGTCGCGTAACTCAGCGCCATCAATTCGGCCCATGCTTCGTCGGGAATGGGGAAGCGCGCCCAGTTGACCGTCTGCTTGACCCGCTCGGGCTTGGTCACCCCGCAGATCGTCGAGGCGACGCGGGGATCGCGCATCGAGAATTGCAGCGCCGCCGCGCCCGGCGGCACGCCGTGGAGCGTGCAGATCGCTTCGATCTTGCGGATCGGATCGAGCATTTCCTCGGAGGCTTCCTGGTACGCATAGCGCGGGTAGACGGTCGAGCCCTTGGCGAGCACGCCGCTGGCGTAAGGCGCGGCGTTGAGAACGGCGATCCCGCGCGAGGCCGCAAGATCAAGCATGGCGTTGGCGCTGCGATTTGCGAGCGTGAAGCGGTTGTGGGTGATGAGGGCGTCAAAATCCCAGTCGCGCAAGAGCGGCATCATCATCGAGGCCGGGCCGGCCGCGAGACCCACGGCTTTCGCCAGCCCCTCCTCCTTGATGCGGAACAGTTCGCCGAGCGCGCCGTCCTTGCCGGTCGCCTCATCGAAGGAGCTCGCATGCTCGGGATCGTGCAGGTGCAGGAGATCGACTTGCTCGATTCCCAGCGTTTTCAGGCTTTGCTCGAGCGAGCGGCGCGCGCGCGAGGCGTCGAACACGCTCGTCTCGAAATCGCGATCGAGCTTGGTCGAAATGACGAATCCGTCAGGGAGGCCGCCACGCTCGCGAATGGCGGCGCCGAGCCGCTCTTCACTGCGGCCGAGCCCGTAGTTGCGCGAGGTGTCGATGAAGTTGGAGGGCCCATCGAAAATGGCGTGGAGCGTCGCTCTCGCCCGCGCTTCGTCGACGCCGTAGCCATAGGTGTCCGGCATGTCGCCGAGGCCCGAGGTGCCGAAGCAGATGGACGTGACCATGAGATCGGTGCGGCCCAGCCGGACCTTGTCCATGACGCCATCGGTCAATTGCGAACTCCCGGTTTGGTTGTCGCCGCATCCGTAAAGCGCCGGCGAGGCGCGGGCAAGGGAGGGCGGGTCACGCAACAAAAGGATTGCCGAACGCCCCAAAACAGCTAGGGTTTGGCTCATCGCGACGCACAGATCGCCGAGAATGTACTCAAGGAGGGGGCCCAATATGCGCATCGCCAAGATTTCCGTAGCCGCTGCGGCGTTTCTGATCTCCATCGGACCAGCCTTCGCGCTCGAGTTCGAGCGTGACGATGACGTCCTCGATGCCGCCCGACGCCCTGTGGAAGAAGATCGGGGATTTCTGCGGCATCGCAAACTGGCATCCGGCGATCGAGAAATGCGTTTTGAGCGCCGACGGCAAAGAGCGCACCCTCTCGGTCAAGGGTGGCGGCACGGTCGTTGAAAGGCTTGAGAACTTCGATAACGCCAATCACGCTTACACCTATACGATCCTCTCCGGCCTGCCCGCCGCCAATTATCATTCGACGATCAGCGTTTCGCCCGATCCAAAGGGATCCTCCCTGAAATGGGTGGGCACATACGACGCGAAGGGCGCTTCCGACGCCGATGCCAAGAAAATCTTCGACGGCATCTACGAGGCGGGTGAAAAATCGTTGGTCGGCGGCTGAAGGGGCGTCCTCAACTTGCGCAAGGCGAGGATCCGTTGGCGCGCGATCCCTCACCCGGATCTGGCGCGGAATGCAGCGAACTCGGCCTCCGTCGGATATGATTTCTGCGCGCCATGGCGGGTGACTGAGAAGGCGGAATAACGCGTCGCTTCGACGAGCGCCGCATCAAGCGGAAGGCCGCCGGCGAGATAGTGGGCGAAGCTGCCGATGAAGGCGTCGCCGGCGCCGGTCGTATCGACGGCCTGAACCTTGACCGGGGCGATGCGTCGCGAGCCCGCCCGCGTCGCCAGCAGCGAGCCGCGTGCGCCAAGCGTCACGATGACCGTTGCGACGCCCTGCTTCACCAGGTTCTGCGCGGCGGCTGCGATCTCGTCTTCCGACTCCACGGCCATGTCGGTCAGGATCGCGAGCTCGGATTCGTTGGGAACGAGAAAGCTCGCCTGCGTGACGACGTCCATGTCGAGGTTGCGGCGGGCAGGGGCAGGGTTCAGCACGGTTCTGACGCCGTTGCTGCGAGCGAAGCGAATCGCCGCATAGGCCGTTTCAAGCTGGATCTCGAGCTGCAGCAGGATGAGATCGCATGCCTTGAGGGCTTCGCTTGCGGCTTCGACGTCGGCGGAGCTCAGGTCGCCGTTGGCGCCAGCGACGATCAGGATCGAATTGTCGCCCGACTTCTTATCGACCAGAATTGTGGCGGTTCCGGTCGACTGGTTCGGAATGCGGCGGACGTGCCGCGTGTTGATCCCGAAGCTCTCGAAATTCTTCAGCGCGCTATCGCCCAGCGTATCGTCGCCGATATTCGTCACCATGACGACTTCGGCCCCAAGCTTCGCCGCGGCGACCGCCTGATTCGCGCCCTTGCCACCGAAACTCGTCTCGAAATGCGACGCAAGGACGGTTTCGCCCCAGACCGGCATGCGCTCGACCGTGGTGGTGAGATCCATGTTGGTCGAGCCGATGACTCCGATGCGCGGACGCTTGTCGCTCACCTTTGTTCCTCCCCTCAAAACGGCCGCCGCACGAAGGCGCCTGTCGTCAGTTCAGGCGCGTGAATCCGTCGGCGCTCCAGTCCTCGCTGCCGACGCCATGATGGAGGAAGAAGAGGCCATCCGGATCGTATTTCCCCTTGACCGCGAGAAGCCGATCGTAGTTGTCGCCCCAGAACGCCTCCTGCCAATGCGGCTGGAAGTAATCGGTTTCCCAAACATAAGAACCGGCGCGCGGCGCAACTCTGCGGATCTCATTCATCGCCGCGTTCACCGCCCCAGCCCCGCTTCGCGCGGCAGCCGCGTCCGGCTCGTGCCCTGGAACGTCCGGATAGGCGGGTGGTCCTCCGGCGCCGCTGATCGCGAGCGCGAACGCATCGACCACCGCCGGGTTCATCGCCGTATCCCGAGCCGTGGCGATCGAGTCCGCGGTCGCGCCAGCGAGTCCCTTGTTGACATGCAGCGAGACGCTCCAATGCTTCGCGGCAGCAAAGAGCGCGTCGACAAGGCGTTCGCGCTGATTGTCTGCAAGCAGAGACTGCGGCAGCCACGCGGATTGGTAGGCGCGCCAGACCGCACCCACTTGGCCAGCGTCGCCGGCCCAATAGATATTGTCGGCCGGTGCGCCTGGTCGATCGTCCGAAACGACAAGACCTGGAGCTTGCTTGAGAAAGGCGGGGTCCCAGAACCGGCGCGCGGGCTCGCTGAGGATTCTCGGCGCCGATACAATGCTGAAATCCTGCCCCGACGCTGCGACCCAGTCGAAGAACGGACGCCACGTCGCTTCGGCCTGTTGCTGGTCGAGGCCTTGGAGCACCATGGAGATTGACAGAACGCCGCCCGGGCCGAAGCTGAGCTGCTCGCCCCAATGCGGATTGAAGAGCGCCTGTGCGTAGAACTCCATGACCTTCGAGATGAGGCGTCGGTACGCCTCGTCGGACGACGCCTTTACAGTCGCGAACACGCCGCCCAAAAATTCGGGAAGCGGGTGCGTGCGCAAAGTGGCGCGCGTGACGACTCCGAAGCCGCCGCCGCCGCCTTTCAGGGCCCAGAACAGATCCGGATTCGAGCAGGCATTGGCGATTCTGACCTCGCCGTCGGCGGTCACGACCTCTGCCTCAATGAGGCTCGCCCCAGCGAGGCCAAAAGCCTTCGACCAGCTTCCGAAGCCGCCGCCCAGAACGAGGCCGGCGACGCCGACGGTCATGCAGCCGCCGCCCTGAACGTAACGTCCTCCTTTAGTGGTCACTGCGTCATAAGCCTGTCGCCAATAGGCCCCTGGCTCGATCGACACGGCCGGTTGCGGTTCCGTGCTTCCTGTGCAGCCGGCGCCGACGAAGGCGTCGTGCATGGTGATCGCGTTCATGTGGCGCGTCCAGATGAGAAGCGAGTTGGCGGCGTTGGATGTCCCTTGATAGCTGTGGCCGCCGCCCTTCACTACGAGCCGCAGATTGTTGGATCGGGCGAAATTGACGGCGGCGACGACATCCTGCGTCGTCTTGGCGGCGACGGCGTAGACGCTTGGCTCCGATGTCCACGCGCCGACCCAGCCGAGTGACTGGGTTAGGCCGACCTCGTCGCCGAGGTAGTAAGGGTTCTTGAGCTCTTTGAACACTTGCTCACAAGCCGCATCAGGCGACCCGCCGACGCAGTCGGCGAGCGGCGAGCGCACCTTGAGCAAGCGTCCTTCGACGTCACGATTAAGCTGATCCCAGCTTGCTTCCGACGGCCATTCGGGATCGCCGAGCCGGACGCGGGCCTGCGGGCGGCCCGCAGCCGAGGCGCCGCGCGCGAGCGTGCTGATGAACGGGAGCGCCGCGGAGATCTTGAGCAGGCGCCTGCGACTTAGTCGCTTCCTCATTGTCTCGCTCCATGACAGCGCAGTAGCCGGCTCTCTAGCCGCTTGAAGGAAGCGGTTTCAAGGCGCCCCGGCGCGTTCGATCTCGGTAACGAGCGCCTCGGTCAATTCGATTTCGGTTGCGGCCGCGCGTCGTCCGGGAATATGAACGCCAAGATTGGCGAGCCGGTCGAGCTGCAGCCTCAAGCGCTGTGGAAAGTCCGGCGCGAGCAGGGCCGGGGTGATCGCGATGACAAGGAGGCCAGCGCCGGGCGAGCGATCGCCTGAGGTGAACGAGGGCGCGTCGAGCGCCCAGTTCGCGCCTGCCAGCCCCGCGGCCATGACCTCGACCATGAGCGCGATGTTGGCGCCGCGCGCGCCGCCGAACGCGAGGAGCGCGCCACGAAGCGCCGCGTGAGGATCGGTGGTCGCTTCACCATCGCCGTCGATCGCCCAACCTGCGGGCAGGGCCTCGCCTCGTTCCGCATAGTGTCTGAGCTGGACAAAGGCGGTGGCGCTGGACGCCTGATCGATCAAGAGCGGCGGCCCTTCGTCGAGCGGCGCGGCGAAGGCGATCGGGTTGGTGCAATAGACAGGCGATTTTGCGCCGGCGACCGTCATCAGCGCGGGTCCGCTGGTCGCAGCGAACGCGACAAGGCCTCGCTCAGCGAGACGACGCGGATAATAGCCGAGTTCGCCCGTGGTGAAGCTCCCGTTCTGCGCGAACAGCGCGATCCCGAAGGTCTGCGCCCGTTCGCAGAGCGAGTCGAAGGCTCGGTCGAAGCCCGCTTGCGCGATGCCGCCTCTTGCATCGCAATGGATTGCTGCGGGGGCGGACGAAGTCACAATTGGCTCGGCGTCGCCGACGATCCGTCCCGCTCGCAGGGCGGCGAGATAATCCATGAGATGGGAAAACCCGCTCGAGCCTTTGCCGTGCGCATTGGCGGAGATGGTGGCGCGCGCCAGCGCCAGCGCCGCCTCGTCGCTGGCGCCAGCGGCGCGGATCGCGCGCGCGGCAAGGTCGGTCGCCGCCTCAAGAGTGAAGCGCAGTGTCATACGGATTTAGGCTCCCGGCGCTTGGGCTGGAGTACGAGCGGCGGCTTTCACGGGCGCGACAATGCCCGCTTCGTTCGTGACGTCAAGCGCAGCGCTCTCCGGATTCCGTGTGTTGGCGGACTGTGATATCGACACAGTGGCCCTCAGCGGGTGATCGACGCGGGAAGAAGGAGTACGCTTTCGTGAAGGTTGATGGACGGCCGTACCGCACGATCTGGCTCAACGAAGATGGTTCAAGCGTAGATGTCATCGACCAACGTTGGCTTCCGCACGAGTTCAAGGTCGCGACGCTGGGCAGCGTCGCCGAGGCGGCGACGGCGATCCGTGACATGTGGGTGCGCGGAGCGCCGCTGATCGGCGCGACGGCGGCCTACGGACTCGCGCTCGCCATGCGCGAGGATCCAGGCGACGCCGCGCTCGACGCCGCGCATGACAAACTTGCCGCCACGCGGCCGACCGCGATCAATCTGCGCTGGGCTCTGGACGGGGTTCGCAAGCTTCTTGCTCCGCTCGCCCCGCAGGCGCGGGCCGCCGCGGCCTACGCCGAAGCCAAGCGAATCGCCGACGAAGATGTCGAGATCAACCGCGCGATCGGCGCCCATGGACTCAAGCTTCTTCGCCGCGTGGCTGCGGAAAAAAAGCCTGGTGAACCGGTCAACATTCTCACGCATTGCAACGCCGGTTGGCTGGCTACGGTCGATTACGGCACCGCGACGGCGCCCATCTACATGGCGATGGAGGAAGGCGTGAACGTTCACGTCTATGTCGACGAGACGCGTCCGCGCAATCAGGGCGCCTCGCTGACCGCGTGGGAGCTTGCTCATCATGGCGCTCCCCATACGCTCATCGTCGACAATGCCGGCGGTCATCTGATGCAGCATGGCCTCGTCGACATGGTGATCGTCGGCACCGATCGCACGACCGCCGATGGCGACGTCTGCAATAAGATCGGCACCTATCTGAAAGCGCTCGCTGCCCGCGACAACTCGGTGCCGTTCTACGTCGCGCTGCCGTCGCCGACCATCGACTGGACGGTGCACGACGGCGTCAAGGAGATCCCGATCGAGGAGCGCAGCGCTGACGAGGTCAACTTCATTCAAGGCCGGAGCGATGACGGATCGATCATTCGCGTTAGGATCGCGCCGGACGGCGGGCGCGCCGCCAATCCGGCCTTCGACGTCACTCCGGCCAGGCTGGTGACCGGGCTCATTACCGAGCGCGGTGTGGCCGAGGCGTCGCCAGGGGGGCTAAAGGCGCTGTTCCCTGAGCGTGTTTGAGAGCGCGGGACAGCGCTCTTCTCAATCGCGTGACAGTGTACAGTCGTAACGGGGCCGCTCACGATGCATCCGCTTGCAGGTCTGAAGGTGATCGAGTTCGAGGGGATCGGTCCAGGTCCGCTCGCCGGCCGCATGCTCGCCGATCTCGGCGCCGATGTGGTCGCAGTTGTTCGTCCGGATAAGGCCAAGCTCGGCGATCCGGATAAACCGCTCTCCGAGGGGCCTCTGCGGAGAGGAAAACGGGTAGTCTCACTCAATCTCAAGCGTCCTGAAGCGGTCGCGGAAGCGCTGGCGCTGATAGAGACGGCCGACGCGCTGATCGAGGGCAATCGGCCAGGCGTTATGGAGCGTCTTGGGCTCGGTCCGGCGGAATGCGCCAAGCGTAATCCGCGATTGGTCTACGGCCGCATGACCGGGTGGGGGCAGGAGGGTCCGCTCGCGCAGGTCGCGGGGCACGACCTCAACTATCTTGCGCTCAGCGGAATCTTGTCTCTCGGCGCTCGTGAAGGACAGGTCCCCATGGCCCCGCCGACAGTTCTCGGCGACGGAGGCGGGGCCCTCGGCCTCGCCTTCGGCGTGGTCGCCGCCGTGTTTGCCGCGGGACGCAGCGGCACGGGTTGCGTGATCGATTGTTCGATCGCCGATATCGCTGCGAGCCTTGGCGGCATCGCGCTTGCCGCCCGCGCCGTCGGAATGCTCGACGGGCCGAGCCCGAGCCCGTTCCACGACTCGCCTTTCTATGACGTCTACGCCTGCGCCGATCGGACAGTACGTTACCGTTGGCGCGCTCGAGCCGCAATTCTACACCGTGCTGCTCGATAAGCTCGGCCTTGCGGACGTCGCCTCGCAGGCGCAATACGACCGCGCCGCTTGGCCGGCGCTGAAAGCGCGGTTGCGCGCCTTGTTCCTGAGCCAACCGCGCGCTCATTGGTGCGCACTGCTCGAGGGCTGCGATGCTTGCTTCGCCCCAGTGCTGAGCCTCGTCGAGGCCGCCGCTCACCCGCACATGAAATCTCGCGGCGTCTATAAGAATGAGCGCTGACGGGGCATTGGAGGCGGCGATGGCGCCGCGTTTCTTGCCGCTCGAATGAGGGGCGCTCCGGCATCGGCCGAGAAGGAACGAAAGCTTAACGATGCTGAATAGCGCGATGCCCGAGACGCTTGTCTTTCCCAACCCCGATCCGCCCAAACCCGGCGAGACGATCGAGGTTCGCCCTGGCGTTTTGTGGGCGCGCTTTCCCCTTCCGTTTCGGCTCGATCATGTCAACATCTATCTCATCGAAGACGGTGACGGCCTGGCGGTCGTCGATGCGGGAATTGACGACGCACAATCCCGCGCCGCCTGGGACGCGCTGCTCGACGGGCCGCTTTGCGGCCGCAGACTGACGCGCGTGATCGCCACCCACTTTCACCCCGATCATGTGGGCCTCGCTGGGTGGCTCTGCGAGCGCTTCGGCTTGCAGCTTGCGATGAGCGAAGCGGAATATCTGATCGCGCTCAACATTCGCCTCGATCCCCAGGGGCTCAGATCGGAGCCTTATCGCAGTTTCTACCGCTCGCATGGGCTGACCGAGGAGAGCACCGAGCTTCTGCTCGGCAACGGGCTGCAGTATTTGAGAATGGTGTCCCCGCCTCCGAAAACGTTTTTGCGTCTCATCGCCGAAGAGCGGATCAAGATCGGGGATCGTGAGTTCGAAGTGATAACCGGCGCGGGCCATTCGCCCGAGCAGGTGATGCTCTATTCAAGGGCCGACAATTTCGTCCTTATCGGCGATCAGGTGCTGGCTAAGATCTCGCCCAACGTCAGCGTCGAAGCGATGGATCCGCAAGGCGATCCGCTCGGCGCTTATCTGCGCTCACTCGAAAGGCTAAAGCGCGCGCTGCCGGATGACGTGCTCGTCCTGCCAGGGCACCGGTTGCCGTTCGTAGGCCTGCACGCGCGCGCCGACGAACTCATCGCTCACCATGAGGCGCGCTGCATGGCAGTTGTCGAGGCCTGCAAACAGGGGCCGCAGACGGTCGCTGAACTCGTGCCGGTCATTTTCGGACGCAAAATCGACGATCCGCACCAGCTCACGTTCGCCTTCAGCGAGGCGCTCGCGCATGTGAATATCCTTGTGCGCGACGGACGGCTGCGCATCGCCAAGGCCGCGCATGGGCTTGCGCTCGAGGCGGCGTGAGGACTTGCAACTGGACTAGAACCCCGTCAGCACCACCTTGCCGATGGCCCGTCCTGACTTAAGGAAGATCATCGCCCGCATAAGATTGGCGGGGTCGATGCGCCCATAGTTCTCCCGCATAGTGGAGCGAACGCGCCCGGAATCGACGAGATCGGCGACTTCGTTCAGGAGCCTGTGCTGGGCCTCGATGTCGGCAGTTTGAAGCAACGGCCGCGTGAACATCAGCTCAAAGTGAATGGACACGCTCTTCGGCCTGAAGACGAAAAGATCGGCCGCTTCGCCATTGATGAGAGCGATGCGTCCCTGCGGCGCGATCAATTCGGCGATGTCGGCGATGGCGCCGCCAATCGGCGAAGTGGCGAAGATGAAACCGGGAGCGCCCAGGCCGAGGGCGGCGATCTGTGGCGCAAGCGGCTTCCTGTGGTCGACGACATGATGCGCGCCCATGTCCTTCGCCCATTGAACCGTCTCAGGCCTCGAGGCGGTCGCCACGATCGTAAGATCGGTCAATTGCCGCGCCAATTGGACGGCGATCGAACCCACGCCGCCGGCGCCGCCAAGGATCAGGATCGCATGCGCCGCGCCGGGAACGGGTTTCACGACGTCGAGCCGATCGAACATCGCCTCCCAGGCCGTGATCGCGGTCAAGGGCAAAGCGGCAGCAGCAGCGAAATCGAGCCCGCGCGGCTTGCGCCCAACGATGCGCTCGTCGACCAGATGAAGCTCCATGTTCGCGCCCTGGCGGCCGACGCTGCCGGCGTAGAACACCTCGTCCCCGGGCTTGAAGAAGCTCGCTTCTTGCCCTGTTTCCACGACGACCCCGGCGGCGTCGTAGCCGACGACCTTGATTGCGTCCGTCTCTCCGACCGCGCTCCCTGGGCCCCCGCCGCTCGCCACTTTGTAGTCGACGGGATTGACCGAAACCGCGCGCACCTCGACGAGAAGGTCGCGACCCTCCGGCTTTTGCCGTGGAATATCGAATGCCTCGAGATGATCGAGTTCAGGGCTTGCTTTACGATATCCGATCGCCCGCATCTTGCTTCGTCTCCAAATCGTAGGCCGTTTAGCGTAAAGGTAACGGGCGTCGGCGCGCTTGACGAGGAGCGCCCCTGATTGGGACCTCTATCCGCCGCTACGCCTCGTTCAGCCCGGCCCCGCGCTCGCCGAGAAACGCGATGGCCTTGGCCGTGAGCTCAAAGGCCGAGCCTGGATGGTCCGCAGTCGGTTGCACATAGCCTGCGGCTATAAGCCGCTCCAGATCGCGTCTCGCGTCGCTGGACGAGTTGGCTGGATCATGCTCTTCAATGTCGCAGAGCAGCGAGATCTGCGAGTCCGTCAGATCATCCAACATTTCAGCGCCTCCGGTTCTGCTTCGCATCCTAGCCGATTGTCATCAGGCTCGCATTGCCGCCGGCGGCAGCCGTGTTCGTGGCGGTCGCGCATTCTTCGACGAGATCGGCGAGGTTATAATCCTCGCCGGCGGCCACGCGCACGCTGGAGAGCGCCTGCGGTCGCACGATTGGCCCGGCGCGGCTCGCAAGCTTGCGCAAGGCGTCCGAGGTGGCCGCCTCGTCACCTTCGAGGAGGGCGAAGGAGAGGGCCGGCGCGCCCAATGGGTCCTCGGTGCGGGAGATCCGATGCTTGAGCTCCGCCGGCAATCCCAAAAGCACGCGCTCGGCGAGCGTAGCGCTGACCACGGCGTCGTTCCCGGTCGCGAGGATCGCGCCGATCTGGATGAGAAGGCCGCTTTCGCTTCCGGCCACAGCCGCAATGCGGCCGCGCCGGCGAAGTGTGTAGACATTGCGCTCGCCGACCGGGCCCTTGAGTTCGACACGTGCGCCGAGGGGTGAACGCGCCATCATTCCCACGCACCGCTCCGCTTCCGCCGCGCGGCGATGTGCGGAGAGCCAGTCGATGAAGGCGCGGATGCCGGCAATCCCAGCGTCGCCGCCTTCGACGCCGTCCAGCGCGCCCGGCGCGGGGTCAGCGACAAGCCGTGAAAGATAGAGCGGGCCGCCAGCCTTGGGCCCTGTGCCCGACAGTCTCGAGCCGCCGAACGGCTGCACGCCGACCGTTGCGCCGATGACATTGCGGTTGATGTAGATGTTGCCCACCTCGATGCGTTCAACGACGCGCGCAATCGTCTCGTCAATCCGGGTGTGGAGGCCGAACGTGAGGCCGTAGCCGGCGGCGTTGATGTCGTCGATCAGTTTGTCGAGCACCTCGCGTTTGTAGCTGAGCACGTGCAGCACCGGCCCGAATATTTCGCGCTCGACATCGGCGACCTTGCTCACTTCGATCAGCGTAGGCGGTACGAACGTGCCCCGCCCGGCGTCCTCGCCGAGCGGCGTCTGGGTCACTTTGTGGCCGCGGCCGCGCATTGTTTCGATGTGAGCCACAATCGCGTCGCGCGCCTCCGCCGTGATGACCGGGCCGACGTCGACCGCAAGCTTGCGCGTATCGCCAACCTCGAGCTCAGCCATCGCGCCCTTCAGCATCGTGAGCATGCGGTCGGCGACATCGCTCTGCAGGCAGAGGATGCGCAAAGCCGAGCAGCGCTGGCCGGCGGAATCGAACGCGGACGACAAGACGTCGACGACGACCTGCTCCGCGAGCGCGGAGGAATCGACGACCATCGCATTGAGGCCGCCGGTTTCGGCGATCAGGCCTATGGGCGCGCCGCGGCGCGTGAGGCGGCCGGCGAGCTTTTTTTCGATCAGTCGAGCGACCGGCGTCGAGCCGGTGAAGACGACGCCTTGTACGTGTGGATCGGCGACCAGCGCCGCGCCGACCTCGCCAGCTCCCGGAACAAGCTGCAAGGCCTCAGACGGGACCCCCGCTTCATGCAGCAACCGTACGGCTTCGGCAGCAATGAGTGGCGTCTCTTCGGCGGGTTTGGCGATGACCGGATTGCCCGCCGCGAGCGCGGCGGCGACCTGGCCGGTGAAGATCGCCAGCGGAAAGTTCCAGGGACTGATGCAAACGACGAGGCCCAGCGCGGCAGGCGAGCCGGGAAGCAACGTGCGCGAGGCCTCATGGGCGTAGTAGCGCAGGAAGTCGGCAGCCTCGCGGACTTCCGCGACCGCATTGGCGTAAGACTTGCCGGCCTCGCGCACGATTAGGCCAACGAGCAGGTCGTTTCGCGCTTCAAGAAGGTCGGCGGCGCGGCGCAAGAAGATGGAGCGCTCAGAGGGCGGGATCGCGGCGAAAGCGGGAGCTGCGCGGTCGCCGATGTCGAGCGCGGCGGCGATCTCGTCGGCGCGCGCATGGCGGGCGAAGCCAACAATGTCGCTTCGCTCGGCGGGGTTCAACACCGGCTCGCCCGGTTCGTCTTCCGCAGCGCCTGGCGGAAAGGCGCGCCAAGCCGTCTCACCGCTCGCGTTCAGTCCGCTGCCGAGCTTGGCGAGGCGGGTCTCGTCGGAGAGATCGAGCCCGCGCGAGTTGACGCGATCGGGCGCATAAAGGTTGCGTGGCGCCGCAATCTTGTCGTGCGGCGCCCCGATTGGCTGGATTGAGCGCGCGGCCTCGGCCGGATCCGCGACCAGGTCATCTATGGACACGCTCGTGTCCGCGATGCGGTTCACAAACGAGGTGTTGGCGCCGTTCTCAAGCAGCCGGCGAACGAGATAGGCGAGCAGGGTCTCGTGCGAGCCGACCGGCGCATAGACCCGGCACGGGCGATTGAGCTTGTCGCGCCCCACGACCTCCTCGTAGAGCGGCTCGCCCATCCCGTGCAGGCACTGGAATTCGTACTGGCCGCGGTAGAAATCGGGCCCGGCGAAGACGAGAACCGACGCGAGCGTCTGCGCGTTGTGGGTGGCGAATTGCGGGTAGACCGCGTCCGGCGCCGCGAGCAATTTGCGCGCGCAGGCGAGAAAGCTCACATCGGTGTAGAGCTTGCGGGTGAATACCGGAAAGCCGTCGAGGCCTTCGACCTGGGCGCGCTTGATCTCTGAATCCCAATAGGCGCCTTTGACCAGCCGGATCATCAGCCGACGACCAGAGCGGCGGGCGAGATCGATCAGCCAGTCGACAACCGCCGAACAACGCTTGCCATAGGCCTGAATGACGAAGCCGAGGCCGTTCCAGCCTCCGAGATCCTTGTCGAGGGACAGCGCCTCGAGGATGTCGAGCGACAAATCGAGTCGGTCCGCTTCCTCGGCGTCGATATTGAACCCGATGTCATAGGATTTGGCGAGCGTCGCGAGCGCTTTCGCGCACGGCAGCAGCTCCCTCATCACCCGCGCCCGCTTGATGCGTTGGTAGCGCGGGTGGAGCGCCGAAAGCTTGATCGAAATGCCCGCCCCTTCATAGATGCCGCGGCCACGCGAGGCGCGGCCGATGGCGTGTACGGCGCGTTCGTATTCATCGAGATAGCGCGCCGCATCCTCCGCGGTGGTCGCCGCCTCTCCCAGCATGTCGTAGGAAAAGGTGAAGCCGCCGGCCTCGCGGTCGCGGCTATTCGACAGCGCCTCTTCGATGGTGCGGCCGGTGACGAACTGCTCGCCCATAAGGCGCATGGCGACATCGACGCCGGCGCGGATGATCGGCTCGCCGCTGCGGGCGATGAGGCGGGTCAGGGCCGCCGACAAGCCCTGCTCGCTGGTTGTCGTCACCAGACGGCCCGTCAGCACGAGGCCCCAGGTGGCCGCGTTGACGAACAGCGACGGGCTCTGACCGACATGCGCGCGCCAATCGCCAGGCGAGAGCTTGTCGCGGATCAGCGCATCGCGCGTCGCGGCGTCCGGAATGCGCAACAGCGCTTCAGCGAGGCACATCAGCGCGACACCCTCCTGGCTCGAGAGCGAATATTCGTGAATCAAACCCTCGACGCCGCTCGATCGCGTTTTCGCCCTGAGCTTGGCCACCAGGTCGCCGGCGAGCATCCGGATGCGGTTCGCTTCGTCTGTGTTCGCCGTCGCCAGCTTAAGCAGCGGTGGCACGCAGTCAGGCTCGGGCGCCCGGTAGGCGGCGGTGATCGCGCTTCTGAGGGGCGATTGTGGCAAGACCTCGGAGCGGAACGCGGCGAAAACGTCGGCGGCGTCGGTCATGTCAAGCTCCCAGAGGCCCGTCCCACCCGCGCGGGCGACGGCGGAAGGCGCCGCGCGATCCTAGTCCTCAGAACCGCAGCTTGCCATGTCGGCGGGTGACGCTCCGGAAGGTGGACCGACGGCTCGCGGGGGCCGTCGGACGACCTTCTTCTCCAGGCGGCTAAGCCGTCGGTAACGCAATTGTCGGACATTGCTCTATGGCGGTTGGTGCAGCCGGAGGCGAAACGCCGCCGCCGATCGAGGTCCCCTTGGCGACGCAACATACGATTCTCGATGAAATGCGGACCGCCGGCCCCGAGACGGCGGGATTCGACTATCTGCGCATCGGGCTCGCCACCGCCGTATTGATCTGGCACAGCATCATCCTCTCGACTGGCTCCACGCCGCTCGACCGGGCGCTATGGAGCGGGCCGTTTCGCTTCCTCCCGGCGGCGATTCTGCCGATGTTCTTTGCGGTATCAGGGTTCCTGGTTTCCGCCAGCCTCGAGCGATCTCGGCTGCATCACTTCCTGGCGCTCCGGGTGGTACGCATTGTCCCGGCCCTCGCTGTCGTGGTCATCCTGTCGGCCCTCGTCCTCGGTCCGGTCTTCACCACCCTGCCGTTGCGGCAATATTTCACCAGCCCGGAGTTCAGAGGGTTCTTCCTCAATATCGTGGCGGTCGTGCACATCACGCTGCCCGGCGTGTTCGAGCACAACCCCGATCCTCGTTTCATCGCCTCCCAGCTCTGGACCATTCCATTCGAGTTTCAATGTTACGTTGCTCTGGCCGTTCTTGCGCTCTTGAACCTTTTGCGCGATCGCCGCGCGTTGGCGCAGATCATCGTCCTCGCCGCGCTTGCCGCGACCGCCCATGCCTTGCTTCTGTCTCCGGTCAGTCCATTCGATCACGTGCCGGGGCGGGTGCTGATTCTTTGTTTCCTCGCGGCGGTGAGCCTCCACTTTTATCGAGACGCGATCCCCTGCTCGCCTCGTCTTGCCATGGGCGCCGCCGTTGCCTCCGCGGTCCTGCTGGAAATCCCCAGCGCCTCCTATCTCGCGGCCTTCCCGGTCGCCTATCTGACCGTGTGGCTCGGCCTCAGGAATCCGCCAAGGATCCCGTTCGGGGACCTCTCGTATGGGGTCTATCTGCTCCATTTTCCGATCGAGCAGACCGTCATGCATCTCTGTCCTGGCGCGGGGACGTGGTGGCGGCTGACGCTGATCACGCTGCCCCCGACCTTCACGTGCGCCTGGCTCTCCTGGAATTTGGTCGAGCAGCCGATCTTGAGCCGCAAGTCCAGCATTCTGGCGGCGGTCGATCGCGCCTTGGAGGCGATGGCGGCGACGATTAGGCCATTTCTACCAGTCCGTGCCCGTCAGCTGGACCAGTCGCGGCCGGTCGCGCCCGGGGAATAACCCCGCGTCTCCGCCCGCATTGTCAGCGCAAATCCTTGGCTCAATTCCGCTGTCCCCTCGCGATCGGGAGGAAGACGACTACATAGCGATCGGGGCATGGAATACGAGGACCGGTCATGCGCGTAATCGGCTTCGCCGGATGGAGCGGAGCTGGCAAGACCACGCTCATCGTTCGGCTTATTCCGGAACTGAACCGCCGCGGGTTCAGGGTTTCGACGATCAAACACGCCCACCACAATTTCGACCTCGATCAGCCGGGCAAGGATTCCTACGAGCATCGCGCCGCCGGGGCTGAAGAGGTGCTCGTCGCTTCCGCCAATCGGGTCGCTCTGATGCGGGAATTGCGCGGAGCGCCAGAGCCATCGTTGGCCGAACTCTTGCGGTTGCTCGAGGCCGTCGACCTTGTGCTGGTCGAGGGCTTCAAGCGCGATCCCTTGCCGAAGATCGAGGTCTTTCGAGCCGCAAACGGCAAGCCGCCGCTTCATCCCGAAGACGCGAACATTGTCGCGCTGATCAGCGACGCCGTTCCACGTGGCGGCCTGCCGCACGCGTCGATCGACGATATCGCCGCGGCGGCGGATCTCGTGCTTGCCAACGCTCGCTCGCTCGCTGAAGTTCTGGGCGAGTTTGAGGGACAGTCATAGGGCCAGGCATTTGCCGCTTTGCTCGATCCAGTCGACGGTGCGACAATCTTCCCTCCGATGAAAAAATGGACTGAACGATGAATGAGGCGCCGCCGGCCCTCAGCCGGCGAAGATTGATTGAGATCATCGGCGCGAGCGTCGGCGGAGCGGCCGCCTACCAGGCGATGACTCGCCTTGGTCATGCGGAGGAATCGCGTTACCGCGGTCCGATCAAGCTCGACGGCGATCCCAAAGGCGCCTCGGTTATCGTTCTAGGCGCCGGGCTCGCCGGAATGACGACGGCGATCGAGCTCGAGCGCGCCGGCTACAAAGTGAGCGTGCTCGAGTACAACGCACGCCCGGGCGGGCGGAACTGGAGCCTCCGGGGCGGCGACGTCTACACGGAGCTTGGCGGCGCGACGCAAAGGTGCGAGTTCGACGCCGGCCTCTATCTCAATCCCGGGCCATGGCGCATTCCGTATCACCATCACGCGATCCTGGACTATTGCCGCCGTTTTGGGGTGTCACTCGAGCCGTTCATCCAGCTCAACCATAACGCCTATCTGCATTCCGCCAACGCGTTCGACGGCAAGCCGCAGCGCATTCGCGATATCAAAGCCGATTTCGACGGCGGTGTCGCCGAGCTCCTGGCCAAGGCGACGCGAAAGGGAGCGCTTGACGACGCGGTGTCGACTGACGATCAGGCAATCCTGCTCGAAGCGCTGCGGTCGCTGGGCGCGCTCGACAAGGACTTCCGCTATCGGATGGGCGAGGATTCAGCGTCTCATCGCGGCTATGCGAAGCATTCCGGCGGCGGTCTCGGCGCGGAGCCGATCGCGGGCGAGCCGATCGGGCTGCACGATATTCTGACTTCGCGCCTGTGGCGGGGTTTGCAGAGTTTCCTGCTCTACGATTTTCAGACCACTATGTTCCAGCCGGTCGGCGGCATGGGCCGGATCGGCGAGGCTTTCGCGCGGCAGATCCCGGATCGCATTCGATATGGCGCCAAAGTCGTCGCCATCCGGCAGAACGACAGCGGGGTCGCCGTCAACTTCGAGGACCTGACGGCCGGCGGGACAGTCCGGGAAGTTAGAGCTGACTGGTGCGTGTGCACGCTTCCGCTCAGCATTCTGAGCCAAATCCCGATCAACGTATCCGCGCCTATGAAGGCGGCGATCGATGCTGTTCCGTATGCTTCCGCGGTGAAGTTTGGCTTGCAGTTCACGCGCCGATTCTGGGAGGAGGACGAGCACATCTTCGGCGGGATCAGTTACACCGATTTGCCGATCCGGCAGATTTCTTATCCCAGCACGAATTTCAACGCGGGTGGCAAGGGCGTGCTGCTCGGTGGATACACGTTCGACGGACCGAACTCCTACGAGTTCACGGCGTTGCCGCCGGCCGAGCGAGTGAAGCGCGCGGTTGCATTTGGCGCGCAAATCCATCCGCAATATCTGACGGAGTTCGAGAACGGCGTCTCGGTCGCCTGGAGCCGGGTTCCGTTCACGCTGGGCTGCGCGGGCGACTGGTCGGACGAAGCGCGAAGAGCGCATTACGACGATCTTTGCGCGATCGACGGACGGATCGTGCTCGCGGGCGAGCACGCCTCTTACATTCCGGCCTGGCAGGAGGGCGCGATCCTCTCGGCCTTGGACGCGATCGAGCGCTTGCACAAGCGGGTTATCGGGTCGTGAGGCGCGTTCCGCTTTGGGCGATTGGGCTCGCCGTTTCGGCGGCGATGCGCCTGCCGGCGCTGGCCGAGGAAGCGCCGGCGAAGAACGCCGGCATGAGCCGCGGGTGGGAATTTTCCGAACAGGGCGGGGCGGACCTGTACAGTCATGTCTGCGCCGCCTGCCATCAGCCGGACGCGAAAGGCGCGGTCGGCGCCGGCGCCTATCCGCCGCTCGCGGACGACAGGGACCTCGCTTCCACCGACTTCGTGCTCGGAGTGGTGCTTCGGGGCCTTAAAGGCATGCCGCCCGTCGGCGACATGATGGCGGACGCGCAGGTCGCCGACGTCGTCACTTATGTCCGCACCCATTTCGGCAATGCTTACCCAGGCGCCGTTTCGGCCGCGGATGTCGCCGCGTCGAGGCGGCGGGCGGGCGCGCCGCCCTGACGAATGGTCTCGCAGTGACGATAAACGGGGTCCTAAAGCACTAAAACTATTGGGGCGCTCCGGTAAAAGTGCCGGTACACGAGGGCGACGGGTCCTTCGACCGTAAGGCGCGACCGCGCGAAACCTTCTCAAGAGGGCGACATGGCCTCGCTGTTCATGGGCGACTCCCCTTTGGTCTTCGCCGGCTCGAGCGCAGCGGAAACCGCTTCGTCCACGCGTTCAAGCCAGGTGAATGTCAATTGCTGGCGCACCTCCTCAGGAATGTCGTCGAAGTCCTTCCGGTTGCGTGCAGGCAACATGATGTGCCTCAGTCCGGCTCTGTGCGCGGCGACGATTTTCTCCTTGATGCCGCCGACCGGAAGCACGAGGCCCCTCAGGCTGATCTCCCCGGTCATCGCGGTATCGCTGCGAATGGTGCGATCGGTCATGAGCGAGACGAGCGCCATGAACATCGCCACCCCGGCGCTCGGGCCGTCTTTTGGCGTCGCGCCCGCCGGCACGTGGATGTGAATGTCGGTCTTCTCGAACCGCGTCGGGTCGATTCCGTAAGAGGCCGCGCGATTCTTGACGATGCTGAGCGCGGCCTGCGCGCTTTCCTTCATCACTTCGCCGAGTTGCCCGGTGAGGATCAGTCGTCCGCCGCCTGGAGTCGCAGTCGCCTCGATGAACAGAATGTCGCCCCCAACCGGCGTCCAGGCGAGCCCCGTCGCCACGCCGGGGACGCTGGTGCGCATGGCGACCTCGTCCTCAAAGATCGGGGGCCCCAGGATGCTCAAGAGATCGCCGTCCGTGATCGTGATCGAGCCGGTCTCGCCCTCGGCGACCCGCATGGCGGAGTGGCGAAGCACCCTGCCGATCTCGCGCTCGAGGCTGCGAACGCCCGCCTCCCGCGTGTAGCGCTCGATGATTCCCTTAAGCGCGTCATCGGCGATCTCGACCTGTTCCGACTTGAGGCCATTCGCCTTCAATTGGCGTCGAACAAGATAGCGGCGCGCGATCTGGAATTTCTCGCTCGCCGTGTAGCCGGAAAGACTGATGATCTCCATGCGGTCGCGAAGGGGCCCTGGAACAGTGTCGAGCATATTCGCCGTGGCGATGAACACGACCCGGCTGAGGTCGAACGGCACGGCGAGGTAATTGTCGCGGAAGGTGCTGTTCTGCTCAGGGTCCAGCACCTCCAGCATCGCGGAAGCCGGGTCGCCCTGTATGCCGGACCCGAGCTTGTCGATCTCGTCCAGCATCATCACACAGTCGCGGGTCCCAGCCTTGCGGATCGCCTGGATGATGTTGCCGGGCAGGGCGCCGATATAGGTTCGCCGATGGCCGCGGATCTCCGCTTCGTCATGCACGCCGCCGAGGCTGACACGGACGAACTTGCGGCTCATGGCGCGCGCGATCGACTGACCGAGCGATGTCTTGCCAACGCCGGGAGGTCCGACAAAGCAAAGGATCGGCGCCTTGCCGTCCGGCGACAGTTTGCGAACGGCGAGATATTCGATGATCCGGCGCTTGATCTTCTCAAGCCCGAAATGATCCTCATCGAGGACGCGTCGCGCAGCGGCGATGTCGATCGGCGCCTCCTCGGGCAGCGCCCACGGCAGGTCCACCAGCCAATCGAGATAGGTCCGCACCATGCCGTATTCGCCCGCCGCCTCCGGCATGCGCTGTAGCCGGCGCAATTCTTTGCGCGCCTGGTCCTCGACTTCCTTGGGCATGTGCGCGTTGGCGATCGCCTTCTCAAGTTCAGCGATCTCGGCCGACTTTCCCTCGTCCGCTTCGCCAAGCTGGCGCTGGATGGCGGCCATCTGCTCGCGCAGCAGGACCTCGCGATTGCGGGAGTCGAGCGAGGCCTTGGTCTCCCGCCCGATCTCCTGCGAGAGCCGCAGGACCTCGATCCGATGCGCGAGCAGTCGGGACACCCGCTCCATCCGGGCGCCGATGTCCACCGTCTCGAGGATCTCCTGCTTCTCGTCGGGCGTCGCGTCCATGAAAGTCGCCACCAGATCGGCGAGCGCGCCCGGCGAATCGACGCCCTGGATGGTCGCCAGCAATTCGTTGGGCGCTTGCGGCAGGAGTTGGATCGCCTCGATCGCCTGACCCTTGAGATGGACGAAACGGGCCTCGATTTCGTTGGACGTCGGGGCGGGCTCGGGGATCCTCTCTGTCCTCGCGACGAAAAACGGCCACCCGTTGAGGTAGTCGATAACCCGGAAGCGCTGCTCTCCCTGGCAGATGAGATGGTTCGACCCGTCCGGCGCCGTTATGTAACGAACGACATTGGCGACCGTTCCCATCCGATGCAGGTCGACCGGCAGGGGATCGGCCATCTCAGCGTTGCGCTGCATCACGATGCCGACCGGCTTTTGCTCCCGCACCGCCGCCTGCGCCGCAAGCACCGAACGCGGACGGCCGAGCGTGATCGGCAGTACAGTCGCTGGAAATAGCACCAGGCCGCGCACCGGCACGATGATCAGGGCGTCGGGCGGCAACGGGGGCGAAGGCGCCGCGCCGAGAGCGCCCTCGGAGCTTATTTCGGCCTCAGCCATTGGCGGCTCCCGATTTTTCCAGCGTTATGAGCATGTGGCCGTTGGAATGCGACCGGTGGATGGCGCTGTACAGTCCGGCCGGCAGATGGATGCGGCGTTCAAATCGGCCTTGCGGCAGCTCGAGTCGATGGATGATGGCGGTCCGCATTTCCTCCGGATAGGTTCGAGATCCAGAGATCAGCAACTCGCCATGGCTGATGACCGCCTCGACCTGCTCGAAGTCGACGCCCGGCAGCGCGACCAGCACCAGCACTGCGCGCTCAGTCTCCAAAATGTCGACTGGCGGCTCCCAGGCGACCGGGGAACGGGAGCCAGACGGCTGAATGAATTGCCGGTGCATGCGCTCCGCGCGGGCCAGCGCCTCGAAGGCTTCCGACCACATCCAATAGCTTGGAAATTTTGTTTCCATCGCCTCACCCGACCAGTAGCGCCGATTTTTGATCCAGACCTGTCGATATTCAATAGCGTAATTCCCGCAGGCGTTCATCCCTCGCGGGGCGTCGTTGTCCGGATGAAACACGGGCTTTTTGCGCCGGCGAACGATCTCCACATCGAGATTGCGGCCGGTTAGGATCGAAGTCGCGGGAACAATCGGGGTGAACTGACGCGCCTTTTCCAGACTCGGCCGCCAAGCCGATGGTAGAAGGATCGCGGGCAGCGGGAGGGTTAATGTTGGATTCATCGATTGAGATCCTGACGACGCCGCACCGAGACGATCTCGCCCTGTCGCGGATCGCCAACGGGTCTGGGCTTTCGGTCAGCGTCCTACCAACCGGCGCGATCTTCGCCATCGAGCACACTGAAGCCAATCGTCGGATTGTCGTCAATCAAACGCTCGCGTTGCCGATCGGCAATGGCATGGCGCGCCTTTATCTGCGTATGGGCGGACCTCAGCCGACGATTCTGTCCGTGATGGGTCCAGAGACTCTCCTTCGTGTGGGCTCCTCAGATGATCGATATGTCTGGGAGGGAGAACAGGGCGGCGTCGGCCATCGCGTCACCCTATGGCTGCATCCGCGATTAAACGCGTGGTTCTGGCGGGTCGAGATTGTCAATCGCCGCGACGCGCAACTCCCATGCGATGCTGTTCTGATCCAAGATCTTGGGCTCGGCGATCAGGGCTTCCTGATGAACAACGAGGCCTACGCCAGTCAGTATCTTGACCATCATATTGCGACCCATCAACGTTTGAATCATATTCTGATGGCCAGGCAAAACCTGTCGCAGGGCGGAGCGCATCCCTGGGTGGCCCACGGCTGCGTGGAAGGCGCCCAAGGCTTCGCCACCGACTTTCGGCAACTGATGGGGCCGGCCTATCGTGACGGTGATCAACTCGACCTTCCCTTCGGGACCAACTTGCCGTCGGAACGCCTTCAGTACGAGACAGCGTGCGCGGCTCTGCAATCAACGGCTGTAACCCTTGAGGCTGGCGGAGAGGCGTCCTGGACGTTCTTTGGCTTCTTTCAGCCGGACCACCCTGCGGCTTCGAGCGACGCCGATCTGAGCCAGATTGAGGCCGTCGAGGGCGCCAGCAAGGACTGGGCGGAGCGTGACGTCGGCCTAACGGCCCCAACGCGAAGTTTGCTTCATGACGCCCGCTCCGCCGTCGCTGAGACGCTCGAGGATAAAGCGGTCCGAGCGCGATATCGCCGGCGCACGCATGTCGAAAAGGCTGGCGACCATCTTTTGTCCCTTTTTGTTCCGGGAAGAACGCACAACCGTCACGTCGTCCTGCGCGACAAGGAGCACATCGTGGCCCGGCGCCATGGCTCGCTTATTCGGAGCGGTCAGGAGATGTTGCCTGACGAGACGATTCTGTGCGCGACCGCGTGGATGCATGGCGTGTTCGGCGCGCAACTGACCATCGGCAATACGTCATTCCACAAGCTCTTTTCCGTCTCCCGCGATCCTTACAACATCACCCGCGCGAGCGGATTGCGGATGTTGATAGAGACGAAGGACGGGTGGCGCCTGCTGACCGTCCCTTCCGTTTTTGAAATGGGCCTCAACGACTGCCGCTGGGTCTACCAACTTGGTCAGCGAACCGTCACGATCTCTGCGACCGTTTGCGGCGAAGAACCCGCCATGCAATGGCGCGTTACGGTTGAAGGGCCACGATGTCGCTTTCTCGTTTTCGGCCACCTTGTTCTCGGAGAGCAGGAGTTTGGACCTGCCGGCCGCATCGAGATCGACTCGAAACGAAAACGCATCACTTTCCGGCCGGATCTGAATGATCGCTGGGGCCAGCAATATCCCGAGGGTGTCTATCGCCTGGTGACGAGTACGCCGGGGCGGGTCGAAGCCATCGGCGGCGATGAACTTCTATACCTCGACGGTAAGCGCCGCAGCGGCGGATACGTCGCGATCCGTACGAAGCCGACGAACGAATTCGTGTTTGCGGTCGTGGGCTCCATGACCGATACCAAGCTAGCCGACGCGCTGACGTCAAAATACGCCAGGGCCGTCGACGAAGCGGCGATGCTCAAGCCTGGCGATCGCTTCTGGCGCAACCTCACCCGTGGGGTCCGGGTACGGAGCGCCAAGGACTCCGCGGACGCGCTAGCCGCCGACACGGTCCTTCCGTGGCTTGTGCATGACGGGATGATACATCTGACCGCCCCGCATGGTCTCGAACAATATACCGGCGGCGCCTGGGGCACGCGTGACGTCTGCCAAGGCTCAATCGAGCTCCTGCTGACGCTCGAACATGATCAATCGGTCAAAGACATTTTGCGCATTCTCTTCGCTCAGCAATACGAAGAGAGCGGCGATTGGCCGCAATGGTTCATGCTCGAACCGTATTCCGTGGTGCAGGACAGAGAGTCGCACGGTGACATCATCGTCTGGCCGCTCAAGGCGCTCTGCGACTATATCGAGGCCACGGGCGATTTTGTTTTCCTCGACGAGCCGATCGCGTGGCGCCGCGAGGACAATTTCGAGAAGACGCCGCACCTCGACCCGGTGACGGCTCACATCGACAAGCTGATCGAGACGGTGCGCGCGCGCTTCATTCCCGGCACGAACCTTGTTCGTTATGGCCACGGCGACTGGAACGACTTCCTTCGACCGGTCGATCCGACGACAAGCGATTGGATGACGAGCGCCTGGACGGTGGCGCTCCTTTACGAGCAGCTACGCCGCTACGCCGAGATCCTTCGTCTCGCCAAACGGGAGCCCAAGCGCGCCAAGGCGCTCGACGCGCTCGCCGCCGGCATGCGCAAGGACTTCAACGCGCATCTCATTCGCGACGGAATCATCGCCGGCTATGGCGTGTTCAGGCCGCAAGGCGGCGAGCCCGAGCTCCTGTTGCATCCGAGCGACAAGAAAACGGGCCTTGCCTATTCTCTCTTGCCGATGACGCAGAGCATGATCGGCGGCCTGTTCACGCAAGCCCAGGCGCGGAAGCACTTGGGCCTGATCCGTAAGCACCTCCTATTTTCCGACGGCGCGCGGCTTATGGACAGGCCGATCGTCTATCACGGTGGGCCCGAAACGTTTTTCCAGCGGGCGGAATCGGCGGCCTTCTTCGGCCGCGAAATCGGTCTCATGTATACGCATTCGCACCTGCGTTACGGCGAGGCGATGAGCGACATAGGCGAGTTTGAGGCGCTGTGGGAGGCGCTGTTGGTCGCAAACCCAATCACGGTGACGGACGAGCTCCCGCATGCGTCCCTGAGGCAGCGGAATGCTTATTTCAGCTCTAGTGACGCGGCCTTCCAGGATCGGTATCAGGCGAGCAACGAATGGGCGCGGGTCGGAGCAAACTCGATCGCTGTCGATGGCGGCTGGCGCGTCTATTCAAGCGGGCCCGGCCTCTACGCCAACATGCTCATTCGCCACGCCTTTGGACTTAGACGCCAATTCGGGAAGCGAATCGTGACGCCGGGCTTGAGACAGTTGCGTAGGGATCTCACCCTCGAATGGCCTGGGCGGCCTGGCGGCGGCTCGCGGCGGCGGTGATGAAGGCGGCGTAGCTCCAAGCGAGATGTTTGGCCGAAGTTTGCGCGCCCGTTGTGCGATCGAACTGTTCCGAGAGATCCCCGCTCGGCGGCGTGTGCGCCTGTACAGTTCGCATGAAAGTAACGCCGCGCTTGAACGCCGCCTGCGCGGGAGTTTCCCCGCCTAAGCGCTCACGAAAGGGCGCGTTGTCGCTCGTCATCGGCATCTCGGAGCCTGATCGCAGCGCGATCGCGAGTTTGAAATAGAACTCGGCGGCGGCGAGCGTAGCAAGATACCAGGGGTTGCCGCCGTAGTAGGTGTCCGTTGCGTAGCGCCCTATCGCGGGTCCCTGGTCAGCTGGGCGTGCCTGGTTGACCGGATATTGAGTGCCGAACAGGTCTTCGAGTGCGGTCAGTGTGGCCTGGGCCTTCGGGTCGAGCACGCTATGCGCACCCATTGTGCGTCCAGCGTGAAGCACGCCAAGAATCACCGCAATGTCCAGGGCCTTTCCCGGAACGCCTCCGACGACGCCTGACCGTGAACGGTAGTGGCCGTCGTCAGCGCGCCAATAGGCGTCGAGGCGTGGCGTGAGTTCGCCCACAAGGGAACGGCAGGCGCGCGCCCGTATGGCGTCCCCTTTTTCTTCGAGCCACTCCGCGCCGCGAGCCAGCGCCTCGGTCTGCACGAGCTGTGTATAATAATGATATCCGCTCTCTTCCTCCCAGATATCGAACGAATGTTCGCTTGCGTGGGCCCGGATGAAGTCGAGATCGCCGATCACAAGATCCAGCATGGCGGCCTGGAGTGCGTCGCCCAGGTCCATGCGTGCGTCACGCCACCGCGTGAGCGTCAGGACTTGCAGCGCCGGTCCATCGTTCTGAGGCCGCGCCCATCGGGTGAAATCGAGGGTTCCATCTGGATTGACGCGGGCTTCACCCAGCACCGTTCCGCCGAACACAGCCTCCAGCTCGTCATCGGGTCGTATGTATTGCAGAAAGGAGGGCTGAACCTCCTTCTTCAAACGCGCGTTGCGAATAAGCTCCCGCCCGTCCAGTCCCCGCAGGGATCGATTGAAGTCGACAAACTCTTGGAAGCGGTGGACGGCGGTTTGCTTCTCAAATCCCTCGGCTTGCGCTACGCGCAGGGCGTCGATGATGATCGCCGAAT
This sequence comes from uncultured Alphaproteobacteria bacterium, assembly GCA_963717215.1. Classification (GTDB taxonomy): domain Bacteria; phylum Pseudomonadota; class Alphaproteobacteria; order Rhizobiales; family Beijerinckiaceae; genus Roseiarcus. Next base: position 320,363 of record CAVQVS010000008.1, on the reverse strand, counting down.
CCCGGAACCAGTGAAAGAAATAGTCAGGGTCGGGATCGTAAGCGGCAGGAATAGGGGAGGCCAGTACCGATCCTGGCCGCGGGACAACGCGCTGACCAAAGCCGGGACGTTCCTTGACGAGGTTCGTCGCTGAGACGGCGCGCAGCATTGCGCCCACGGCGAAGTGCGCTTCTTTATCTGTCCAGTCGTCGAGTGCAATCACGCTATCGCAGAGAAATGCGGGCTCTTGAAGCCCAATTTCGTCATCCCCTCGCGGATCTCGGGAATGCCCATGAACAGCTTCCAGATGAGGCCCGTTCGGTAATTCTCGATCATGACGACGATCGGCCCCTGGCTGATCGCGAGGTAACTGTCGGCGTACCAGTCATATTGCTCGCTGAAACCATCGATGAAGCCGTACCGTCCCCAAATCTTGTCGCCGAGATTGTCATAGAAGTGTCGAAGCGCCGCCATCGCCTCCGTCGGTGAGTAGGGGAAGCTTGCCAAGGCCGCGCTAGGCGTGATGACGCTCTTGTCGTTGCGAGGCGAATGCGCATCGTAGCCCTTGACCGAATCACCGGCCGTGAGACCCCAGCAGTTCGGTCCGTACCCCTTGAATCCAAGCGGGTTGCGGACGCAATAGGCATAGTTAATGCGCGTGTGAGCGACGTTCTGCTTCCAGTAGTCCGCGTAGGCGTCGCTGAGGCCGCGCGGATCGATGCTGCAGAAGGAATAATGAGTGAAGAAAAGCGGCCCGCCCGCGTCGGGCCCGAGAGGGAGCTCGACGCCCTCGAAACTGCGTCCATTGATGAACTGGCGGCTCTGAACCCAGCCCTCATGGTAGGCTTCCGCGGGCATCGCATAGCGTGGCGCGGAAGCGGCCAGTATATAGGCGATGAGGCACTCGTTCCAGCCACGGACAGGATGGTTCAGCGCGAAGCCATTTGTATGGCTCCAGTGCCACGTGAGGGCGGTTCGAGTGCCCTGAGTGTACCAATCCCACTCGGCTTCATTCCAGAGATAGGTTATGCGATCGCGAATGCGCTTCTCCTCCGGCGTATCGCGATCGAAATAGGCGCGGGCGCACAGGAGTCCCTGAAACAAGAACGCACTCTCGACCAGATCGGCGCCGTCGTCCTTCCGGCTGAACGGCTTCGTGGCGCCTGTGTCGCCGTGCATGAAATGAGGGTAGAGGCCGTGATAGCAGGTCGCCCTCTCGAGGCAGTCCAGCGCTTTCGACAGGCGAGCTAGCACGTCGGCACGCGTCACCCACCCGCGCTCGCAGGCTACGATCATAGCCATCACGCCAAAGCCGGAACCCCCAGTCGCGACGACGTCATCTGCGGGATCCGACAGCCGCCCCGTGCGGTCGCGCGCAAGCCCGCTCGCCGGCTGTGCGCCGTCCCAAAAGAACGAGAACGTCTGGCGCTGGACAAGGTCAAGCAAGCCCTCGTCGGAGAGTTTCTCCGGGCGCTTGACCTCCCTGTGATGGGGCTTGGTTTTGGCGGAATGTGGCATCGACGTCCTGTCTATTCGGCGGGAAGAGATTCAGCGCTGGATTTCGGCGGTTCAGCCATCGGGTGTTCACGTTCCGGTTCGAACTTCTGGCCGCTCGAATCCATAACCAGATGCAGTTTGCGGAGATAGAAGCCGGTCTCAGGCTGGTCATGCCCGATATTGATCATGCCGATTTCTGCCAGTTCGTTCGAGAATAGCGTCCTGATGCGTTCGCGCGAGGTTGGGTCGAGAGCGTCGAGCGCGTCGTTCACAACCACCCAGCCGGGCCTTTGCAGGAAGACACGGGCGAAGGCGAGGCATTGCTTCTCGTCGTCGGTCAATTCCCGATCCCATCGATCCACCTTGTCGAGGTGGGGCTCGAGGTGCTCAAGGCCGACCCCGACAAGCGCGTTAACAACGGCAGGATGGTCGAAGGAATCGGTGGGGTGCGGGTAAGCGACGATCTCGCGAAGCGAGCCGGGGGGGATATAGGCTCGCACCGGCATGAACATGATCGTGTTCCGCGCCGGGTGCGTGATCCGGCCGCTCCCCCACGGCCAGAGCCCGCCGATGGCGCGAAACAGCAGGGCTTTTTCTTCACCATTTTCGCCGGCGATCAGGACACGTTCCTTGGCGTCGATGTCCGAATGGGGTTCGCTCAGGGTGACGCAACCTGCCGGTGAGGCGATCCGAAGATCGTCGATCTTTATCGACGGCTCGTCCGCCTCAGCGAAGTTGATGCGGCTCGCTGCCTGGCCGAGGTCATCCATGCCTAGGATCGCTTTCCGGAACCGGGCCACGCGCAACAGCGTCGCCCGCCAGTCCGCAAGGTTGGAGAAGTTGTCGACGAACCATCGAAGGGCCGTTTGCACCTGGTTGAACGCGCCGACGATCACCATGAGCTCCCCGAAGCTTATGTTGCTTCGGAAATAGGCCGGGGCCGCGACCAGAATCGGCGCGATGATCGTAAACCAGCCGTAGCCGGCGGTGACCCAGGTCAAGCGCGTCACGGCGGTAACGATCCGTCGTGAGATGTCCAGCACGTCGCCAAACACGCCATTGAGACGGCCTCTCTCGTCGGCTTCGCCGCCGTAGAGGGTAATGCCGTCGATGTGTTCGTTTATCCGTACAAGCGCAAAACGAAAATCGGCCTCTTTCGCATAGTGCTCCGCATTGAGGTTGATCAGCGGGCGACCGACGCGCCAGCTCACGTAGGAAGCAACCCCAGCGTAGACCAGCGCGCACCAGACGAGATAGCCAGGTGGCGCGAAATCATGACCAGCGATCGGAAGAAACTGGCCTCTCGAGAGCCCCCAAAGGACGCCAACGAAGGTCAGCAGAAGCAGGCTCGACTGCAGAAGGCCGACGCCCAGGTCGGTGGAGAGATCGGTCAGATGCTGAGCGTCGGCTTGGAGGCGCTGGTCGGGGTTGGCGCCGAGAGGGCCGGAATTCGAAAGGCGGAACGCGCGCTTAGGCTTCAGCCACTGGTCCAGGAGATCGTTCACCAGACCTTGGCGCAACACGACCTTGGAGCTCTGATTGAGCCACATCTGCGCTACATTAAGGACGAGCAATATGCCCGCAATTTCGCCAAAGACCCACAGCTGGGCGAGGAAGCCAGGCATGTCCTTGTTGGTCAGGGCATTGTAGAATGGGCGGTTCCAGGAATTGAGCCTGATTTGCATGTACGCTGTGGCGCCGACAACTACGATTAACCCGCCGGCCAGCGCGAGCAGCGTGTTGCGCTGGCGCGAAGCCCAAAACGCCGAAGCCATCCAAATGACGTCGGAGAGCAGACTTTTAAGCGAGGCGCTATCCGTGTTGTCGGCGCCCTTTGATGGTTCCGTGGATTGATCCGCCATCGAATTCCCCTCCCGGCGCCTATTCTCGCACGATCTGGCGCCGCCGTCTTGCGGGCCCCGGGAGCCTAGATTGAAGCTTTATCGTAGAGCACGTTGGCGAAAGCCAGCATCGCTCCGAAGACAGTTGTGGTCGAGACCATCGGTCGACCGCTCTAAATAAGGCAGGCGCATGGGACGCATCGACGCATTGCTCCAAAAGATGACGCTCGAGGAAAAGATCGGGCAGCTCAATATGGTCGCTGCGTCTCGCGTGGTCACCGGTCCCGGCGAGCTCCTGGACCTGCAGGAGGGGATCCGAACCGGGCGGATCGGTAACTTGCTCAACCTTTGGGGCGCGGACGAAACGAGCGCTTTCCAACGCCTCGCTATCGAGGACTCCCGTCTCGGCGTTCCGCTTCTCATGGGCCTCGATGTGATCCATGGCCATCACACGATCTTTCCCGCGTCGTTGGCGGAAGCGTGTCAGTTCGCGCCTGATCTGTGGGAGAAGACGGCGCGCGTCGCCGCCGAAGAGGCCGCCGAGGACGGGGTCGCTCTGACTTTTGCGCCGATGCTTGACGTCGCGCGCGACCCACGTTGGGGCCGTATTATCGAAAGCCCCGGTGAAGACACATGGATCGCGTGCCAGATGGCGACGGCCAAGACGCGAGGCTTCCAAGGACCCGATCTTGCCGCCCAGGATAGCGTTGCGGCGACGGCCAAGCATCTCTGCGCCTATGGCGCGGTTATGGCCGGTCGCGAATATGCCTCAGCGGAAGTGTCCGAGAGGACATTGCACGAGATTTACCTGCCGCCGTTTGCTGCTGCGGTCGCTGCGAGGACTGCGGCGATCATGCCGGCGTTCATCGATGTCTCTGGCGCGCCAATGACCGCCAACGCCGGCCTGCTGCAAGGCTGGCTCAGAGAAATCGTCGGCTTCGAGGGCGTCTTGATCAGCGACTACAACGCCGTCGCGGAACTCCTCAATCATGGCGTTGCCGCGGATCTTGTCGAAGCCGCCGCGCTTGCGCTCAACGCCGGGGTCGACATCGACATGACGAGCGGCGCCTACATCGAGTGCTTGCCGGGCGCGCTGGAACGTGGCCTCGTAACAATGGCCACGATCGACGCCAGCGTGCGGCGGGTGCTCAAGCTGAAGGAGCGCCTCGGCCTCTTCGATGATCCCTATCGCCGCGGATCCGTCCCGCCGGATGGGCGCCGAGCAGCGGAGCGGCGCGAGCTGGCGCGGGACGCAGCGCGGAAGGCGATTGTGCTCCTGTCTAACCGCACCGGGATTTTGCCTCTTTCCCCTCGGATCAAACGCCTCGCAATCATCGGCCCTCTGGCTGACGCGCCGGGCGAGATGCTGGGCTCCTGGGCTTCGGCGGGGAAGCCCGAGGACGCCGTGTCAATCCTGGCGGGCCTCAGGGCGGCGCTGCCGCAATGCCAGATCGATCATGCCGCGGGCGTCGACATCGATGGACAAAAGGTCGACGGGATGGCGGCCGCAATCGATCTTTGCGCGAGCGCCGAGGCTATCGTGCTCTGCCTTGGCGAGAGCGCGGCGATGAGCGGGGAGGCGGCGAGCCGAGTCGACATCGGCTTGCCCGGCCGCCAGTGCGCGCTTGCCCAAGCCATACTTGCCCTCGGCAGGCCTGTTGTCGTGACGCTCTCGTCAGGTCGGCCGCTGACCGCGCCATGGCTGTTCGAGCGCGCCGACGCGGTGCTCGCGACGTGGTTTCTTGGGCATGAGGCCGGAAACGCGGTCGCTGAAGTTTTGACGGGGACATTCAACCCGACCGGCCGATTGCCTGTGAGCTGGCCTTGCGATGTTGGGCAGGTCCCGATCTTCTACAATGAGCTTCCTTCCGGCCGCCCCTACGCGCCCGGGGTGCACTATTCCAGCACCTATCTCGACCTGCCGCCGACGCCGCAGTTTCCCTTTGGCCACGGCCTCTCCTACAGCCGCTTTGCGCTAAGCGATCTTGCCTGCAAGCCGACCCGAGTTAGGGCGGGCGATACGATCGAGGTGTCGCTTGCGGTTCACAATGAGAGCGCGCTCGCCGGTGAGGCGACCGTGTTTCTGTTCGCACGCGACCCCGTGGCAAGCATCGCGAGGCCCGTGTTGGAGCTCAAGGGCGTGCAGAAGGCGTTCCTCGCCGCAGGAGGGCGGACGGAGGTAACCTGGCGGCTTCCGGTCAAGGATCTGTCGTTCGTAGGTCCGAACTTTGCGCCGGTGCTTGAGCCTGGTCGGTTCGAGATCCATGTCGGCCAGAGCGCCGATTCAGGCGGCCTGCGGAGCTGCGTGGTCGAGCTTACCAAGTGACTTTCGGCCAGTCTCGTGCCCGGTAGAGGATCGCAGTTAGCGAGTCCGAATCCAGCCTTTTCAACAGGTTGTGGCGCCAATAAGGAGCCGCTTGCCCGCTGGCGCTCTCCCCGTTTCAGAGCCTCGGCGCGGTCGGCCGCCGGTGAGACAAGGACCTCGCGGCGGAGGCCATGCGAGCAAATCGGGCCAGCGAATTCCCTCGAGTGATCGTCTTTAAGAAATCATAACAAAGAGTTCTGACATTTGCAATAAAATGTCGGCCGTTGGCGGCGCTGCCTCGCTCAAATTGTCGGTGGCGACAATCGGAGCGTTCCGGGTCATTGGCCGACCCGGCCTGACCGTCTCAATAGAACCCTAACGCGCTTGACCCCGATAGGCTGAAAGGACATTGGCTTGCCACGCGTGAACAAGAATGTGGATGATTGTCCGTGAGGATTATAGAAATTTCGTGCGAGAGCTCGGGCCGTTTGGCCTAAACGACAGTTCATCATGAGTGTGATCGCGAGCCCTGAGACCTTGCTGGCAGTTTGGTAACGTATGGATCGGGAAAGCGGACACAGCATGGTTTCGCGGGACTTGGGATCGGGGGGCCGCGCGGACGAGGCTGGGACGACACGGGGCGCATTCCACTCGGCGCTCCCTTCCACCACTCTTGTTACGGGTGCAAGCGGCTTTCTCGGTTCGGCGATCGCGTCTGCGCTGAGAGCCAGCGGCCACGGCGTCCGCGTTCTGGCGCGTTCGTCGAGCCCGCGGACAAATCTCAACGCGGCGGACGTCGTTTGCGAGGGCGACCTCCGCGATCGCGCCTCGTTGGCGGCGGCGCTCAAAGGCGCCCGCTGCCTTTTCCATGCGGCCGCCGATTATCGACTCTGGGCGCGAGACCCCGAAGAGATCCGCCGCAGCAATGTCGAGGGCACGCGCCTGATCATGGAGGAGGCGCTCAGCGCCGGCGTCGAGCGCATCGTCTACACGAGCAGCGTAGCCACGTTGAAGCTCGCCGACGGCGCCCCCTCCACAGAGGACAATCCGCTCGCGGACGGCGAGGGCATTGGCGCCTACAAGCGCAGCAAGGTGGCCGCCGAGCGTCTGGTCGAGGCGATGATTGAGCGCGATGGATTGCCGGCGGTGATCGTCAACCCGTCGACCCCGATTGGCCCGCGCGACGTTCGGCCGACGCCGACGGGACGCATCATCGTGGAGGCCGCATTGGGACGCATGCCGGCTTTTGTCGACACCGGACTCAATCTCGCGCATGTCGATGACGTCGCTGCCGGACACATCGCCGCGCTTGAACGCGGAAGAATCGGAGAGCGTTATATTCTTGGCGGCGATAATGTCTTCCTCGCCGATATGCTTGCGGACATCGCTCGCCTCGTCGGACGCAGGCCGCCCAAGCTCAAGCTGCCGCGGAAAATGCTCTATCCAATCGCCTACGGAGCCGAGTTCCTGGCGACGCTTCGTGGCGTCGAACCCTTCATTACGATGGATGGCCTGCGGATGGCGAGCCACCATATGTTCTTCGACGATTCCAAGGCGCGCCGCGAACTCGGCTATGTTTCGAGGCCCTATGTCGAAGGCCTCGCCGACGCGATCGTCTGGTTTCGCGCCCACGGCCATCTGAAATGATTCTTGTCGCCATCTCCGTCGTCCCGTTGGCCATCTGGGCCTATCTTCTGTTCGGCAGGGGATGGTTCTGGCTGTGCGGCGAGCGGGACGAGATCGCTGCTGCAGCGAACAAGATTCGGAACGAGGCGGGCGTCTGGCCCAACATCGTCGCAATCATTCCCGCTCGCGATGAAGCCGACATGATTGCGCGCAGCGTCGGCTCGCTCCTTCGGCAGGACTATCCTGGGCGGCTTTCGGTGATGGTTGTCGACGATCAGAGTACGGACGGCACGGCGGCCGTTGCGTCGAACGCAGCGAGCGAAACACACGCGGCCGACCGGCTAAAAATCGTTAGAGGAAATGGCCCGCCGCCCGGGTGGACGGGCAAACTGTCAGCGATGCGTCAGGGCTTGGCCGAAGTCGAGGCGAGCGCGCAGGCGCCCGAATTTGTCCTCTTCACCGACGCCGACATCGCTTATGCCCCGCACGTGCTCACGCGTCTGGTCGCGATCGCGAGCGCTAAAAACAGTGTGCTGACGTCATTGATGGTAAGGCTGCGCTGCGAGAGCGCGGCAGAGCGCTGGCTCGCGCCCGCTTTCGTCTTCTTCTTTCAGATGCTCTACCCCTTTGCCTGGGTGAACGATCCGAGGCGGAAGACTGCCGCGGCCGCTGGCGGCTGCATGCTTGTGCGACGGGCAGCTCTTCATGCCGCCGGCGGTCTCGAGGCCGTGCGCAACGCGCTCATCGACGATTGTGCTCTCGGCGCGCTCATGAAAGGGCAGGGGCCAATCTGGCTGGGCTTGACCGAAAGCGTCGACAGTTTGCGCGCGTATTCCACCTTCGCCGAATTCCGCCGGATGGTGTCGCGCTCGGCTTTCGCTGAATTGCGCTACTCGCCCCTGCGGCTTGCGGGCGCGATTGGAGGCATGGCGCTCGTCTATGTGGCGCCGCCGCTGATCGCGATCTTCGCACGCGGCGCGGCGCAAGCGGCCGGCGCGGTCACCTGGGCGATGATGGCGATTGCGCTTGCGCCGGTGCTGCGGCTCTATGGGCGCCCTTTGACTGGCGGCTTCGCCTTGCCCGCAATCGCAGTAGCCTATGTCGCCTTCACTTTCGATTCGGCGCTACAATATTGGCGGGGGCGCGGTGGCTACTGGAAAGGACGATTCCAAGCGCCGGCGCGAGAGACAGGGCGCGCATGACGACGGTAAAAGAGGCTCTCTCAGGCAAGGGCCACAGGGACGAGAATTTTCCCGTCGCTTCGTGGTTGCTCAGCGAGCAGCGACGGCGTCCGATTATGGCCTTCTACCGGTTCGTGCGCGCGGCCGATGATGTCGCCGATCACCCGGCTCTGTCGCCAGAAACGAAGCTCGAGCTTCTCGACGATCTCGACGATGCGCTCACGGGGCGCGGGGCGCCGGCCGACGAAGCCGAACCTTTGCGGCTTGAGCTTGCCAGGACCGGCTTGAGTCCGAAGCATGCCTTGGATTTGCTGAAAGCTTTTCGGCTGGATGCGAGGAAGAACCGCTACGCCAACTGGACGGAACTCATGGATTATTGCGCTCTGTCTGCGGCGCCAGTCGGCCGGTTCGTGCTCGACGTGCACGAAGAAGATCCTTCCCTGTGGCCTGCCTCCGACGCTGTGTGCTCGGCGCTGCAGATCATCAATCATTTACAGGACTGTGCGGACGACTATAAAAGCCTCGACCGCGTTTACCTGCCGCTGAACACGCTTGCCGCGCATGGCGCTTCGGTGGAGATGCTGGATGGGCCGAAGGCGGAGCCAGCCCTGCGTGGCGCGCTTGCGGAACTTGCCGCCCGCACGAGCGAACTCGTGGCGCGTGGAGCGCCGCTCATCCCGCAAATCCAAGACGTGCGGCTTGGCGCAGAAATCTCCGCGATCCATGCGCTCGCAAGACGTCTCGCGCGCAATCTTGAAGGCCGCGACCCATTGAGCGAGCGTGTGCATCTCAGCAAGGTCGGCTTGATGATGGTCGGCGGGCTTGGGGCTGCGCGATTTCTTGGCTCAGCGATGATGCGCGCGGGACGCGGGCGGGCGAAAGCGGCCGCATGACTTCGCAGGCGGCGCCTGTAGCGCACAGCTCCTTCTATTCCGCCTTGCGCATTTTGCCGAAGAAGCAACGCGAGGCGATGTTTGCGCTCTATGGCTTCTGTCGCGAGGTCGACGACATTGCCGACGACCGCGGGCCTGCGACACCGGCTGAGCGCCTTGCCAAGTTGGACCAGTGGCGCGCTGACATTGCCGCGATGTTCGCTGGGCAGGCTCCGCCACATCTTGCCGTCCTCGCCGAGGAGACGCGCAGCTTTCATTTGAAGCAGGAGGACTTCGACGCCGTGATCGACGGCATGGCGATGGATGCGGAGCAGGACATTCGCGGTCCGGACTGGGCGACGCTGGACCTCTATTGCGATCGTGTGGCGTCCGCCGTCGGTCGGCTCTCGGTCTGTATTTTTGGCCTGACCGACGAACGCGGCGTCGCACTTGCCCATCATCTTGGCCGCGCGCTGCAGCTCACCAACATCCTGCGCGATATCGATGAGGACGCGAGCATCGGCCGGCTCTATCTGCCGGGCGAGGCGCTAACGGCCGCAGGGGTGACGACCGACGAGCCTCTGACGGCCGCCGCCGATCCGAAGCTTGCCGGTGCCTGCATGGAAGTTGCCGCGCGCGCTCATGAGCATTTCGAGAAGGCCCAATCATTCATGGCGGAAGCTCCGCGAGCGGCGGTGAAGGCGCCGCGATTGATGGCGGCCGCTTATGGCTCGATCCTTGACAGAATGCAGAAAGAGGGCTTCGCGCCGCCGCGGCGCCGCGTCAAGGCGAGCCGGCTGCGCCTGCTCGGCGCGCTTTTGCGATATGGCATCCTGTGAACGGCGGCGTGGTCCATATTTTCGGCGCGGGCATCGCCGGCTTGAGCGCCGCCGTACGCCTTCTCGATGCCGAGCGTCACGTCATCGTGCATGAGGCTGCGGCGTTCGCTGGCGGTCGCTGCCGGTCTTATCTCGATCCGACGCTCGGCGTCGTGATCGATAACGGCAATCATCTGCTGCTGTCAGGCAATCGCGAGGCGCTGGACTATCTCGGCCGGATCGGAGCGCGCGAGACCCTGCACGATCCGGGGGCCGCTGTGTTCGATTTTGCAGACCTCGAGAGCGGTGAGCGCTGGCGCCTTGATCTCAGTGAGGGCCGGATCCCATGGTGGCTGTTCGATCGAAAGAAACGTGTGCCCGGCACGGCGCTGGGCGAATATCTCGCCCCCCTCGGAGTGTTCGTGAAGGGGGCGAGCGCGACCGTCGGTCAGGCGATGCGCTGCGAGGGCCCGCTCTACGAGCGGCTCTGGCGCCCGCTGTTAACCTCTGCGCTCAACACCGATCCTCCAGAAAGCTCCGCTACGCTGACCGCGTCTCTGTTGCGCGAGACCCTCGCGGCTGGGGGTAGGGCCTGCCACCCGCTCTTCGCCGCCCACGGCCTCGCTAGCAGCTTCATCGATCCGGCGCTTGCCTTTCTCGCCGCGCGAGGGTCTCCCGTTCGGTTCGGCGAACGCCTCAAGGCCGTCCGCTTTGAGGGCGAGCGCGCCGTTTCGCTCGACTTTGACCGAACGCAGCAGGAACTCGGCGCGGACGATTCCCTGATCCTCGGCGTGCCGCCATGGATCGCGAAGGACCTCCTGCCGGACCTGACGACCCCAGACGAATTTCGCGCCATTCTCAACGTTCATTTCCAGATCGCGCCGCCTCGCGGGCAACCCTCGATTCTAGGCGTCGTCAACGCCGAGATGGAATGGCTTTTTGCTTTTCCGGATCGGCTCTCGGTCACGATCAGCAACGCCGGCCGGCTCATCGACCGTCCGCGCGATGAACTCGCGGCCGAGATCTGGCGCGAGGCGGCTGCGCTGACCGGATTGTCGGCGGATTTGCCGCCTTGGCAGATCGTCAAGGAGAAGCGGGCGACTTTCGCGGCGACGCCAGCACAGAACGCCAAACGGCCGGACTCGCGCACGCGCTGGGCAAATGTTGTCCTGGCGGGGGATTGGGTTCAGACCGGTCTGCCGGCCACGATCGAAGGCGCGGTGCGTTCGGGCTATAAGGCGGCTTCCATCGCTATTGGCTCTGGCGCGAATGCGCCAAGCCGTCGCATACTGAGTCTTTCGCAATGAATATTGCTCTCGATCATTCTCAAGAGCCGCCCTCGCTCGAGGCGCTGGAGCGTTACATCTCGACTGCGGCGAAAGCGTTGCTGGCGCGTCAGCACGAGGACGGCCATTGGTGTTTCGAACTCGAGGCTGACGCGACGATTCCCGCCGAATACGTGCTGCTTCGCCATTTCCGCGGCGAAAAGCCCGATCTCGAACTTGAGCGTCTGATCGCTGTCTATCTTCGGCGCGTTCAGGGCGATCACGGTGGCTGGCCGCTCGTTCATGCGGGCCCGTTCGACATGAGCGCCAGCGTCAAGGCGTACTTTGCGCTTAAGATGATCGGCGACGATCCTGAGGCGCCGGACATGCGCCGCGCGCGTGATGCAATTCTGTCGAATGGCGGCGCCGCGAAGAGCAATGTCTTCACCCGATTCCTGCTTGCGCTCTACGAGGTCATTCCCTGGCGGGGCGTGCCGACCATGCCGGTCGAGATCATGCTTCTGCCGCGCTGGTTTCCCTTCCATCTCGACAAAGTGTCCTATTGGGCGCGGACTGTGATGGTCCCGCTTCTGGTGCTGCAGGCGCTGAAGCCGCGCCCTGCCAATCCGCGCGGCGTCACGATTTCGGAACTGTTCGTCGCCCCGCCCGAAACTGTGCGCGAGTGGCCGAAGGGCGCGCATCAGGCATGGCTAGGCGTAAAAATCTTCGGCGCGATCGATTGGCTGCTCAAGCGCGTCGAGCCCTATTTTCCAGCCTCCTTACGTCGTCGCGCCATCGCCGCCGCCGAAGCCTTCGTGATCGAACGTCTCAATGGCGAGGATGGTCTGGGCGCGATCTATCCCGCAATGGCGAACGCCGTGCTGATGTACGACGCGCTGCACTATCCGCCTGATCATCCTCATCTTGTCACGGCCCGCCGGTCGATCGAGAAACTGCTCGTTGTCGGCAAGAATGAGGCCTATTGCCAGCCGTGTTTGTCGCCGGTGTGGGACACCGCGCTCACTGCGCACGCGCTGCTTGAAGCGGGGGGTGAAGCTAGCGGGGAGCCGGTGCGCGCGGCGCTCGATTGGCTCGCGCCGCTCCAAATTCTTGACGTCAAAGGCGACTGGGCCGTTCAGCGTCCGAACGTTCGGCCGGGTGGTTGGGCGTTCCAATACGCCAATCCGCATTATCCCGACACTGACGACACCGCCGTCGTGGCGATGGCGATGGACCGTGCGGATCGCGGCGGCCTGACCAAGGCTCCCGGCGCCCATTCACCGGCCATCGCACGGGCGCGCGAATGGATCGAGGGACTGCAGAGCAGGAACGGCGCATGGGCGGCTTTCGACGCCGATAACACGCACTCGTATCTCAACCACATCCCGTTCGCGGATCATGGCGCGCTGCTCGATCCGCCGACCGCCGACGTCACCGCGCGTTGCGTTTCCATGCTTGCTCAGCTCGGCGAGACGCGCGAAACGAGCCCGGTTTTGGCGCGCGGGATCGACGCGCTCCTGGCCGATCAGGAGAAGGACGGAAGCTGGTTCGGCCGCTGGGGCATGAACTATATTTATGGAACCTGGTCGTCGCTATGCGCGCTGGCGATTGCCGGCCAGGATGCGCAATCCGAGCCGATACGGCGCGCGGTCACGTGGCTTGAGCGGATCCAGAATCCCGATGGCGGCTGGGGGGAAAGCGGCGGCAGCTACCGGCTCGACTACAAAGGATACGAACCCTCGCCCAGCACCGCTTCGCAGACCGCCTGGGCGGTGCTTGGGCTCATGGCGGCAGGAGAAGCGGATCACCCTGCCGTCGCCCGCGGAATTGCCTATCTCGCCTCGACGCAAGGCGATGACGGCTTGTGGAACGAGCCGTTCCACACCGCGACGGGTTTCCCCCGCGTGTTCTATTTACGCTACCATGGCTATTCCAAGTTTTTTCCGCTTTGGGCGATGGCCCGCTATCGCAACCTCAAACGCGGCAATAGCCGAGCGCCCTGCTTTCGGCATGTGAATCGCCCCGCTCGCCTCGCTTTGGCGAGCGGGGACGACCTAAATTACCCGCGCGCATGCATGAAAATCCGGCTTTGCTGTCGCAATCCGGTCATATATACTTTACGTTTTCGTCACGCCTGTGGACAACGGGCGGATTGCGCTGATTTCATTCAGCGCGACATTGTGGGGATCTCAGACCGAATGCAAAAGAAGATCAAGGTCGCCATCGCCGGCGTCGGCAATTGCGCCAGCGCGCTGGTGCAGGGCGTGGAGTACTACCGGAGCCGCCGCAACGCGGCGCTCGATGGCGTGATGCACCAGGTCATCGGCGGCTACCGGGCGAGCGATGTCGAGTTCGTCTCGGCATTCGACGTCGACAAGCGCAAGGTCGGCCGGCCGCTCGAGGAGGCGATCTTCGCCAAGCCGAACAACACGCGTGTCTTCCAGAGTTCGCTGCCGGTATCGAACGTTGTCGTCCAGATGGGTCCCGAGCTCGACGGCGTGGCGCCGCATATGGCGGACTACGACGATGACGTCGCCTTTCGTCCGGCGGATCTCGAGCCGACCAATATCGCTGAGGCTTTGCGCAAGTCTGGCGCGGAAGTGCTGTTGTGCTACCTGCCGGTCGGCTCCGAAAAGGCCGTGAAGCACTATGCGGAAGCCTGCCTGGCGGCGGGCGTCGCGATGGTGAATTGCGTGCCCGTCTTCCTCGCCTCCGATCCTGAATGGGCGAAAAAGTTCCAGGACGCCGGCCTGCCCATCGTCGGCGACGACATCAAGAGCCAGGTCGGCGCGACCATCGTCCATCGCTCGCTGGCGCGGCTGTTCGCCGACCGGGGCGTCGCGCTCGACCGGACCTACCAGCTCAACACCGCGGGCAACACCGACTTTCTCAACATGCTGGAGCGCAAGCGGCTCAAGTCGAAGAAGCTTTCCAAGACCGAATCCGTCCAGTCGCAGCTCGACGAGCGGCTCGATGACGCGGATATCCACATCGGCCCCTCCGACTACATTCCCTGGCAGCATGACAACAAGATCGCCTTCATCCGCCTGGAGGGCCGCGGCTTCGGCGACGCGCCGCTCGAGATCGAACTCAGGCTGTCGGTGCAGGATTCCTCGAACAGCGCCGGCGTTGTCATTGACGCTCTGCGTTGCGCGAAGCTGGGATTGGACCGCGGGATCGGCGGGCCGCTCGAAGCGCCGTCGGCCTATTTCATGAAAACCCCTCCGCGCCAGTTCCGTGACAGCGTCGCGTATGACGCCTGCAACGCCTTCATCGACGGCGAGCCTTTCGATCTCCCGGGAGCGGCGCCGAAGAGCGCAAAAGTTGCGGCCCGCGGCCGCTCGTAAGTGCAAGCGATCGAAACGGTGCTGTTCGATTTTGGCGGCACGCTCGATTCCGACGGGGTGGCGTGGAAGGAGCGCTTCCACGCGCTCTATCGGAGCGAGGGACTAGACCTTTCAGCCGACGATTTCGCGCCGGCCTTCTATGCGGCCGATGACGCGCTTGTTGGCGCGCTCGCGCCGACGACGGGTCTTGAGGAAACGGTCGACAGCGTTGACGACCAATCTCGAGGCCGAATTGGCGCGCCGCGGCGGCGGAACGGGCCAGCGTAAGATTGATAGCGCTCGCGGGCAGCGAGTGGCTTCGCGCTTCCTCTCCGAAATGTCCTTCGCCTTCGCCCGAAATCGCCCAGTCCTGGAGACGCTGAGCCAGCGCTATCGGCTCGGCGTGGTGTCGAACTTTTATGGCAATCTCGAAGGCGCGTGCGAAAGCTCGGGTCTTGCTCCTCTGTTCGGAGCCATGGCGGACAGTCAGCGCGTCGGCGCCGAAAAGCCCGATCCGGCGATTTTTCAGGCCGCGCTCACGGAGTTGCAGGCTAGCGCCGGAGACGACCGTGATGGTCGGCGATTCCTTGCGGCGCGATTACGAGGGCGCGCGGCGTTCCGGCATGCGCTTCATCTGGATCGCGCCAGAAGACGTCCAGGCTAATGAACGCGATGGCGCTGGAAACCGGTCCGTTCTCGCCTCCGTGACCGAGTTGCCGGACCTCCTCGACATTCTGACATGACCGGCGCGCAAGAATCTCTTGCTCCTGCGTGGGGGAGTCATTGCCGCTGGCCACGGGACCCGCCTGCGCGCCGACGGATACCGCGTCAGCAAACCAATGACGCCGGTCGACGGACGCCCCCTGATTGGCCACGCCCTTGATCGGTTTCGCGCGGCCGGCATTCGTCGAGCGTCCATCATCATCAACGAAGGCAGCGATGATTGTCGGCATTGGCTGAGCGAGCACGATCGCGACTTGGATCTCGACATCATCGTGCGCACGACGCCGTCATCCTACGCGAGCTTTGAGATTGTCGCCGCCCGACTTGCCGGCGCTCCAGGCGCTCATCACCACCGTCGATGCGATCATGCCGGCGGACGCCTTTCAGCATTTTATAAGCTCGGCCGCGAGCTTGCCCAATGACGCGGTCGTGCTCGGTCTGACTGACCACGTGGACGACGATAATCCGCTCTGGGCGACCCTGAACGAGGAGGGGCGCATCCTTCGGCTGGGCGGCGACCGGGGCAGTCATGTCACCGCGGGCCTTTACTGGCTTCCCGCGGATCGAGGCGCGGAGCCGACAGCGCGTTTCGACCGTCTGCGCGACTATCTCAAATGGCTGGTCGACGAGGGCCGACCCGTCTACGGCGTCGTTCTGCCTCTCGTGTTTGACATCGATCGGGCGCACGACGTCGAGGCCGCCGAGCAAGCCGGACTTCGCTGGCGCGAGAACGCCGGCGCATGAACACAGGACCCACCTGCTTTGGCGTGCTGCGCGAGCCGAGCCACTCGCCCGGGCGCATCGATGATGACGCCGCGATCATGCGGCGCGTCGGCGAGGCTTTGACGGAGCGGGGATTCAAGGTCGAATTGATCACCGCAGACGCGGTGATCGAAGCGCCCGCATCGAACCTGTTCGTCATGTGCGAGCGCGGGACGGTCCTGGACCGCCTGGCGGCGATGGAGAAGGCGGGCGCTATTGTCGTGAACACGACGGCCGCCATTCGCAACACGTATCGCCATCGCATGGTTGAGCTGTTCGCGCGCAATCGGGTGGCGGCGCCCGTCAGTTGGGTTGTCGCCACCGACGCGAACAGGCCGCGGCCGGCCGACTGCGCCTGGGTCAAGCGCTACGATTTTCACGCGACCCAAACTGACGACGTCCTCTATGCGGCGTCAGAGGTCGGCTGGCGCGACGCGCTGAGCCGCTTTGCCGAGCGCGGCATTCCGTTCGTCATCGCGCAGGAGCATGTGCCGGGCGACCTGGTCAAATTCTACGGCGTGCGGAATAGCGCGCGGTCAAACGACGCGCAATTGGTTCCAATGGTTCTATCATCGCGACAAAGGAATGATGGGTCATTCGTTCGACGCGGCCCGCCTGAGCAAGGCGGGACACGACGCGGCCGCGGCGCTCGGACTTGAGGTCTTCGGCGGCGACGCGGTCATCAAAGCCAATGGCGAGCCGATGATCATCGACCTCAACGCGTGGCCGAGCTACGCGCTCTATCGCGATCGCGCCGCGGAGGCGATCGCCGATTGCCTGACCGAGCGCTTCCAGCGGCGCCCGCGCTTGGTCGCTTCAGCAAGGAATTGATCTGTTGAACGAAGTCCCATCCCCGAACAGCGCGTTCAAACGCCGCGCCGTGCCCGGCCCGAAATCCAAAGCGATCTTCGATCATGAGGCCAAGGCGATGGCGCCCGGCCTGCAATCGATCGCGCTCTTCTCGCAGATCGTCGTCGACCACGCCGAGGGCTGCACCATCACCGACGTGGACGGCAACGAATATCTCGATTTCATCGCGGGCATCGCGGTTGGCAGCGTGGGACACAGCCACCCGCACTATGTGAAGCGCCTCAAAGAGCAAATCGAACGATCGACCTTCGGCAGCTTCACGACCGAGACGCGGGCGCACTTCCTCAATCTCGTCGCCTCGCTCTTGCCGGAGGGACTCACGCATCTGCAATTGTTTTCCGGCGGCGCCGAGGCGGTCGAGGCGGCGTTCCGGCTCGCCAAGTCGGTGACCAAGAAGTTCGAGTTCATCGGCTTCTGGGGCGGCTTCCACGGCAAGAGCCAGGGCGTCATCGGCATGCTTGGCGGCGGCTATCGCAACCATCAGGGGCCATTTCCGCCGGGCATGCATCATTCGCCCTACGCGAATTGCTACCGCTGCCCGTTCAACCTGCAACATCCGTCGTGCGGCTTGGCCTGCGCCGAGCATCTGCGCAACGTCATCAAGAACGACACGCAGGGCGAGCTCGCGGCGATCATCATCGAGCCGATGCAGGGCACGGCCGGCAACGTGATTCCGCCCGACGACTTCATCCACGCGGTGCGCGAGATCGCGACAGAGACCGGCGCGCTGCTCATCGCCGACGAAATTCTGGTCGGCTTCGGCCGCACCGGCAAGATGTGGGCCTCCGACCACTTTGGGCTGAAGCCCGACATCATGACGATCGGCAAGGGCATCGGCGGCGGCTTTCCCTTGAGCGCTGTCGCTTCGTCCCTTGAGCGCATGTCGGCGACGCCCTTCGGCGAGCCAAGCGGCAGTTCGTCGAGCTACGGCGGCAATCCGCTCGCCGCCGCGGCGGGGCTTGGCGCGGTCGAGGCGATCCTTGAGGACGAGCTCGTCGAGAATTCGGCGCGCGTCGGCGCCAAAATGCTCGAAGCGCTCAAGCTCTTGCAGGAGAAATACCGCTTCATCGGCGATGTCCGCGGGCGCGGTCTTCTCATCGGCGTCGAGCTGGTGGCCGACCGCAAGACCAAAGTCCCGTTGGACAAGACGATCACGCGTGCGCTCTTCCATGAGGCGCTGGAGCGCGGCCTTATCACCATGTCCTATTCCAATGTCATTCGCATCAATCCGCCTCTCGTCCTCACCGAGGAGGAAGCGCTGCGCGGGGTCGATATTCTCGATCAGTCTTTCGCCGCCATCGCGCATCGGTTCGGGCTCGACTGAGCGACACCGTGCTCAAAGGCGCGTTCATCGGCTTCGGCAATGTCGCGGCCAACGGCCACTTGCCAGGATGGCGCGCGCGCGACGACGTGCGGATTGTCGCTGCGACGGACGCCGCGGAGTCGCGTCGCGAGGCCTTTCTCGCCGCCTGTCCCGATGGCCGATGGCATGAAACCGTCGATGATCTGCTGGCGCAGCGAAAAGCTCGATTTCGTTGACATCTGCGCGCCGCCGGGCAGCCATGCAGCGCTGATCGAACGCGCGCTCGATGCGGGCCTCCATGTGCTGAGCGAAAAGCCGTTGGTCACGCGGGTCGAGGACGCAAGAGCGCTTGGCGCGGCGGCCGTTCGCGCGCTGGGCGTGTCCTGCACACGGTGCACAACTGGCTCGAAGCGCCGATCTGCCGCAAGATCTCGAGTCTGATTGACGAGGGCGCGATCGGCGCGGTGCGATCGGTTCGTTGGCGGACGCTGAGAACGCAACCGGCGATCGCTGTCAGCGCGGACGGGATCACAAACTGGCGCGTCGATCCAGCGATGGCGGGCGGCGGCATCCTGTTCGATCACGGCTGGCACGCGATCTATTGCGTCATGCGCTGGGCCGGCGTTCCCATGCGGGTCGCCGCGCGGCTTGAAACGCGCCGCTTCCACGAGCATCCGCTCGAGGACACGGCGAGCGTTGACCTCGATACGGCCGTCGGCGTCGAGCAACATTTTTTTGACCTGGGCGGCCGACGAACGCATCGAACACGATCGAGATCGACGGCGATCAGGGACGAAATCCGCGTCGTTGGCGATGTGGTAGCGTTGAAGTCGAACGCGCAGGAGCAACGCTGGACCTGTCCGCCGTCCTTATCGGAGGGTTCGCACCATCCCGATTGGTTCGGCGGAGTGGCCGCGGATTTTGTGGCCGCGGCGACGCGGCGCGCGAAAGGCAATCTCGATCAGGCGATCCTATGCGCCCAAATGATCGACGCCGCCCAGCGGTCAAGCGTGACCGGCGGCGTCCGGATAGGCCTTACCGGATAACGCGCCCGCGACTTTGCGCCGTGTTCAGTCGTTCTGGCCTGGACCGCCGCGAGTGGCCTCAAACAGGAACCACGTCCGCCGCTCGGTCTCGTCGATCCAGACTTCGAGCAGGCTTGCAGTTGCGACGTCGCCATACTCGTCGCACACATTGTGAACCGCGCGCATGCTCGCCGTCAGGCTCTTGTTGTCGTCACGCAGTTCCGCGAGCATGTCCTTCGGATCGACATATTCAGCGTCATTGTCGAGAAGGCGCTGACGACGGGAAATGTCGCCGATCGAGCGCAAGGTTGTGCCGCCGATCTTGCGCGCTCGCTCGGCCATCGGGTCGGTCATGGCGAAAATCTGGTCGCCGTGCTCATCCAAAAGCAGATGATAGTCGCGGAAATGCGGGCCGCTCATGTGCCAGTGGAAATTCTTGGTCTTCATGTAGAGAGCGAAGACGTCGGCCAGCAATCCCGCGAGCGCGGCCGAGATGTCCCGCGTCGCCTCCGACTTGAGGTCGGTCGGCGTGCCGAGGCGCTCGCGTACGTGCGCATCCTTGCTTGATCGGACGTGGGTCTCTTTCGCCTCAGCGCTTTGCCATTCCGGCCTCCTTTGTGTCGTTTCCGCCAATCGTCGAACAGCGGAGCTCATTCGACGGACAAACATGCAGCGACAATTGTCGTCACGCTAGGCCTTGATAGTTGCATGCGCCTTCAACCGATTCCAGCCAGCGGCTTCGGGCAGCGTCCTGTCAACGGTGTAAATGCGCCCAGGTTCCGATTGATCAGGGCATCGTCCGTTTAGTTTTTGCTCAGGACGATTCCGCGCGCCGGTTGTCGTTTCACAATCGCCGCTCGACCATCATCTCCTTGATGCGGACGATCGCCTTGGCCGGGTTGAGGCCTTTGGGGCAGGTCTGGGCGCAGTTCATGATGGTGTGGCAGCGATAGAGGCGGAACGGATCCTCGAGGTTGTCGAGCCGCTCGCCCTGGGCCTCGTCGCGAGAGTCGATGAGCCAGCGATAGGCTTGCAGCAGGACGGCCGGGCCGAGATAGCGGTCGCCGTTCCACCAATAGCTCGGACAGGAGGTCGAGCAGCAGGCGCAGAGGATGCACTCGTAGAGACCGTCGAGCTTCGATCGATCTTCCGGCGATTGCAGCCATTCCTTCTCAGGCGGCGGGCTAACGGTCTTTAGCCAAGGCTCGATCGAAGCGTGCTGGGCGAAGAAGACCGAGAGGTCGGGCACGAGATCCTTGATCACTTCCTGGTGCGGCAGCGGATAGATCGTCACTGGCGCCGGAACCTCGTCGATGCCGCGCGTGCAGGCGAGCGTGTTGCGCTCCCGCCGATGTTCATCGCGCACGAGCCGCACACGCCTTCGCGACAGGAGCGGCGGAATGTCAGCGTCGAATTGATCTTGGATTTGATCCAGATGAGCGCGTCGAGAACCATCGGGCCGCAATCGTCGCGGTCGACGAAATAGGTGTCGATGCGCGGATTGGCGCCGTCATCCGGGTTCCAGCGATAGATGCGGAACTCCGTCGTACGCTTCGCATTGGCGGGCTTCGGCCAGGTCTTGCCGGGCTTGACGCGCGAGTTTTCGGGGAGCGTCAGCTGAACCATAGCGGCTTATCCAATTCCCGAAAGATCTCCCGGCCCGCAAGCGAAGCCTTAATACACCCGCGCCTTCGGCTCGATGTAGCCGATGTCGTTGCTCATCGTATAGGTGTGCACCGGCCGGTAGTCGATCGTGACCGTCTGTTTGTCGGGGTCGATCCAGGCCAGCGTATGCTTCATCCAGTTGACGTCGTCGCGCTTGGGGTAATCCTCGCGCGCATGCGCGCCGCGGCTTTCGAGGCGGTTGAGCGCGCCCTCCATCGTCACCACCGCCTGAACGATCAGATTGTCGTATTCGAGCGTCTCGATGAGATCGGAGTTCCAGATCAGCGAGCGATCGGTCACGGAGACGTCGGCGCCGGCGCGCCAGGCGGCGTGAATCTTTTCCTTGCCTTCCTCGAGCACTTCGCCGGTGCGGAAGACGGCGCAATTGTCCTGCATGACGCGCTGCATGTCGAGGCGCAGCGCCGCGGTCGGAGTCTTGCCCTTGGCGTTGCGGAACCGGTCGAGGCGGGAGAGCGCGAAGTCCGCGCTGTCCTTGGCGAGCTCGGGCTGCTTGTCGCCGGGCTTCAGCATCTCGGCGGCGCGCAGGCCCGCGGCGCGGCCGAAGACGACGAGGTCGATCAGCGAGTTGGAGCCGAGCCTGTTCGCGCCATGCACCGACACGCAGGCCGCTTCGCCCAGCGCCATCAGGCCCGGCACGATCGCGTCGGGATCGCCGTTGACCTTGGTCAGAACCTCGCCGTGATAGTTGGTCGGGATGCCGCCCATATTGTAGTGGACGGTCGGCAGGACGGGGATCGGCTCCTTGGTCAGATCGACGCCGGCGAAGATCCGGGCGCTCTCGGAAATGCCGGGCAGCCGTTCATGCAGCACCTTGGGATCGAGATGATCGAGGTGCAGGAAGATGTGATCCTTGTTCTTGCCGACGCCGCGGCCCTCGCGGATCTCCATCGTCATCGAGCGGCTGACGACGTCGCGCGAGGCGAGGTCCTTCGCGGAGGGCGCATAGCGCTCCATGAAGCGCTCGCCCGCCGAATTGACGAGATAGCCGCCTTCGCCGCGCGCGCCCTCGGTGATGAGGCAGCCCGCGCCATAGATGCCGGTCGGATGGAACTGCACGAACTCCATATCCTGCAGCGGCAGGCCGGCGCGCAGCGCCATCGCGTTGCCGTCGCCGGTGCAGGTGTGAGCCGAAGTGGCCGAGAAATAAGCGCGGCCATAGCCGCCGGTGGCCAGCACCGTGGTCTGAGCGCGGAACCGATGGATCGTTCCGTCGTCCAGCTTGAGGCAGACGACGCCGCGCACCGCGCCCTCAGCGTCCCGGATGAGATCGATCGCGAAATATTCGATGAAGAACTGGCACTTCGCCCTCAGCGCCTGACCGTAGAGCGTGTGCAGGATGGCGTGGCCGGTGCGGTCGGCGGCGGCGCAGGTGCGCTGCGCGATGCCCTTGCCATAGTCGGTCGTCATGCCGCCGAACGGGCGCTGGTAGATCTTGCCTTCTTCGGTGCGCGAGAACGGCACGCCCCAATGGTCGAGTTCGTAGACGGCGGCCGGCGCGTGACGGCACAGATATTCGATGGCGTCCTGGTCGCCGAGCCAGTCCGCGCCCTTGACGGTGTCGTACATGTGCCAGCGCCAGTCGTCCGGCCCCATGTTGCCGAGCGAAGCGGAAATTCCGCCCTGCGCCGCGACGGTGTGCGAACGCGTGGGAAACACTTTCGAGATGCATGCCGTGCGCAAGCCGGCCTGGGCGCAGCCGACGCTCGCGCGCAGGCCGGAGCCGCCCGCGCCGACCACGACGACATCGAACGTGTGGTCGGTGATCGGATAGGCCTTGCCTCCGAGCGCCGGCGCGCTCTGCGCGGAAGAGCCATTGGTCGCCATGGATGTCCGTCTTCTTGAGGTTTGCTCAGGTAAAGGCGACTCGCAGTGTCGCGTAGAGGCAGGCGAGCGCCAGAAGCGCGGCAAAACAGGTGTTGGCGGCCAGCGCCCAGGCGCGCGACTGACCGCCGATATAGTCGACGATGACGGAGCGCATGCCGAGCTCCATATGGACAATGCCGGCGAAAACGAAAGCCAGCAGCAGGATCGCCGGGATCGGATGCGTGAGCTCCGCTCGCACGCCGTTGTAGTCCTTGCGCAAGAGATCGAGCATCAGCCAGACGAAGCCAAGCGTCAGCGGCACGAGCGCGATCGAGGTCACGTGAATGAGCCACGCCTCGGTTGTGCCCGTGCGCGCCGAGCCAAGAAATCGGACCCTGCTGAGAGGGGTGCGGAGATCGCTTGGATGATCGGCCAATCGCGTTGCTCCCCTACCGAACCGCCAGGCCTATGATCCACACGAGGATCGTCAATGCGAAGCCTCCGATCAGGGTCGCCCACGCCATCTGGTCGCGCAAGGGCGCGTCGAGGCCATAGCCAGCGTCCCAGATGATATGACGAATGCCGCCGACGAGGTGATGGAAGAGCGCCCAGGTGAAGACGAACAGGACGACGCGCCCGATGAAGGATCCGATGAAATCAGAGAAGACGGCGAAGGCTCGAGGCGTCGGCCGAGGCGGCGATGAGAAACCAGGCCAGCAGAGGACGCCAACAGTAGAGGGCGCACGCCGCTGATCCGATGGGCGATCGACATCGCCATCGTCATGGTCGGGCGATAGATGCTGAGATGCGGCGACAACGGCCGCGGACGGCGCGGGCCAGGCAGAGCGTCGCTCGACGCCATAAGGTTGATTCCCACTACGTGTTCGATCGCGAATTTAGACCGGTCGGTCCGCTCCCGCAACGCTCGTTGTCTTCATTCCCTGACTTAGTGTGCGCGACGACGGATTTCCAATCATGTTCCAAGCGCCGCTTCGACTTCCTTGCGCGTCGGCGGGTCTGAGCCCTTGCGCGTGCAGGTGATTGCAGAGGCGGCCGCGGCAAAGCGCAAGCCACCTTTCGAGTTCGCTTCGAGATGGCGTGGGCGCCTCAGCTCCGAGCGCGTGGTCGCGATCCATCGCCGATAGAAGCGCCGACATGAAGCTGTCCCCCGCGCCGACGGTGTCCACGACCTCGACCTGTGGCGCGGGAACCTCGATGCGGTCCTTGCCCGAGCATTGCCAGAGCGCCACGCTCTCCCATCGTCGCGACACAAAATCGCGGACCGGCCTTCGCCCACGCGGCGAGGCTGTCCTCAAGTCCGCGGCCGGGGTAGAGCCATTCGAGATCCTCCTCGCTCGCCTTGACGACGCGAGCATGCGAAACGTGACGTTCCACGAGCGGTCCGATTGCTCCGCGGTCCGGGGTGACAAACGGGCGGATGTTGGGATCGAAGCTCACGGTGGCGTGCGCGGACGCGAGCAGCATCGCATCGACAACGCTTTGTCCGTGGCGCTCCACGGCGGCGAAGGATCCGACGTGCAGGTGTCGCGCCGCGCTTGGCCATTCGGCGGGAAACGGCCACGGGCCATCGTAAGCCGTTCCGTCGAGATAGAAGGAATAGCGCGAGCCCGTCTTGGCGGTGCCGCGCATGACGAAGGCGAGCGGCGTCGGGCGCATGTCGCGCGCGACGAAGCTCAGATCGACGCCGATTCGCGGCGAGGGCGCCGGCGAGCGCTTCGCCGTTCCCGTCCGCAGAAAGACGCGAGATGAAGGCGGTCGGGGCGCCAAGCCGAGCCAGCCCAATCGCGACGTTGTAAGGCGAGCCGCCCAGTACAGCGTCATAGGCGTTGGCCTTGACCGGATCGGGGATGAGATCGATCAGCGCCTCGCCGGAGATCATGATCATCGTCGTTATCGTCCCAGCGAGTCGCCGCTTGCCCGTTCACGGCTGCGTGTAGGAGGTCTTCACAGTTGTATAGAACTCGGCCGCATAGCGCCCCTGTTCGCGTGGACCGAGGTTCGAAGCCTTACGGCCGCCGAAGGGCGCATGATAGTCGACGCCCGCCGTCGGCAGGTTGACCATCGCCATGCCCACTTCGATGTTGCGCTTGAAGTGAGTGGCGTGCTTCAGGCTCGTGGTGCAGATGCCTGCGCAAAGGCCGAATTCGGTATCGTTGGCGATCGCCAAGGCATGTTCATAATCGTGCGCCGGGATCATTGCCGAGACTGGGCCGAAGATCTCTTCGCGCGAAATGCGCATCGTGTTGTCGGCGTCAAGGAAAAGGGCAGGGGCCATATAGAAGCCGGGCGTGGCCCGATTGAGCCGTTCGCCGCCGAGCGCCAGCTTCGCGCCTTCGCCCTGGCCGATCTCGACGTAGGACAGATCCTGCTCGAACTGAGATGCGTCGACGACAGGCCCGATGTGTGTTCCGGGTTTCAGCGCGTCGTCGACGACGAGCCCGCGCATCCGCTCCGTGAGCGCATCGGCGAAGCGCCGGTAAATTGGCTCCTCCACGATGATGCGCGACGAAGCCGTGCATCGCTGGCCAGTCGAAAAATAGGCGCCGTTGACCGCGCATTCGACCGCATTCTTAAGGTCGGCGTCGGCAAGCACGACGAGCGGATTCTTGCCGCCCATTTCGAGCTGGAATCGGCGCATGGCCTTCGCGCATGCGGCCGCGACCTTGGCGCCCGTCGCAACAGAGCCCGTGAAAGTGACCGCGTCGACTTTATTGTGCTCGAGGATGGCCTGGCCGACCACGGAGCCGCGGCCGACGAGGAGATTGAACACGCCCTTGGGAACGCCAGCGCGGACGATAATTTCAGACAGCGCGTGAGCGCAACCGGGAACAAGATCCGCGGGCTTGAACACCACAGTGTTGCCGTAGGCGAGCGCCGGAGCAATCTTCCACGAAGGGATCGCGAGCGGAAAGTTCCAAGGCGCGATAATGCCGACGACCCCAAGCGGGTCGCGCGTGATCTCGATATCGATATTCGGCCTTACGCTCGCGAATTTCTCTCCCGGAATCCGCAAAACTTCGCCAGCGAAGAAGTCGAAGATCTGTCCGGCCCGGGTCGCCTCGCCAATGCCTTCCGCAAGGGTCTTGCCTTCTTCGCGCGAAAGAAGGCGCCCGAGCTCCTCGCGCCGGGCTAGAATTTCGATCGAGGCGCGCAGCAGAATGTCATGCCGTTCCTGAGGCGTGGTCCGCGACCACGCCGGGAAAGCGGCACGCGCAGCTTCGATCGCGGCGTTCGTCTGTGCGGCGTCGGCTTGGGCGTATTCGCCGACGAGATCGTTTGTGTTCGACGGGTTGATGTCGCGAGTGACACTCGAGCCGTCGACCCATTCCCCAGCGATAAAGTTCTGATGCGCGCCCATGCTCGGTCCCTAAGTTAACGGCCAAATTTCTGGTGTGTGGGCGCCTAAATCAAGCCCCGCCGGGCAAGATTGCGCATCAACGCCCCAACGCCGAATGTCCATCGTTCACACTCTTCGCATGGCCGCATGCGATTGACGAGCCGTCCGAGCTTCTCCGTGCTGATCGTGACGATATCGCCTGTCTTGTGCGTGAAACCCATGCCGGGAGCGCCTCGGTCGGCCACGGGAGCGAACATCGTGCCGAGCAGAAGCACGAGTCCGTCTGGATAAGCGTGGCTCGCCCCGATCGTTTGCGCCACGATGTCGCTCGGGTCGCGGCTGATCTTGGCCATCGACGAGCCACCCTCGAGACGAAAGCCGTCCTCGCCTTCGACCACGAGTGAGATTGTCGCCTTCCGCACGTCGTCAAGCGTGAACGTCTCATCGAAGAAGCGCAGGAAGGGACCGATCGCGCAACTCGCGTTCTGGTCTTTCGCCTTGCCGAGCAGGAGCCCCGAGCGTCCCTCGAAGTCGCGCAGATTGACGTCGTTTGCGAGCGTCGCGCCGACAATCGTCCCACTGGAGGCGACCGCGAGTGCGACCTCGGGTTCGGGATTGTTCCAGAGGGAGGCCTTGTGGAACCCTGCGTCGTCGCCGATTCCGACGGCTGACATCGGCTGGCTTTTGGTGAACACCTCAGCGTCGGGGCCAATGCCGACTTCCAGATATTGCGACCAGGCGCCGGCCTTCACCAGTGCATCCTTGAGCCGCATCGCCGCGGGCGAGCCCGGCTTGAGGGTGCTCAGATCATCGCCCAGAACGCTCACGATCTCCTCCCGCGCCTTCGCCGCGCCTTCCCGACTGCCGCGCGCGCGCTCTTCGATCACGCGTTCGAGCAGCGATTCCGCGAAGGTGACGCCGGCCGCCTTGATCGCCTGCAGATCGATGGGCGCGAGAAAACGCGTGGTGTTCGATCCTCCGCTGTCGCGCGGCGTATGGGCGAGAATGTCGCTGAGCGCGCCGAGGCGCGGACCTTCCGCCGCCCGCAGCGCCCGCACAGGCGAGGGCGCTTCGCAAAGATCGCGCATGGTCGGAAACGCGGCGCTGACATCGAAAACGCCCTTCTCCCGGATCGCGACGACCGAAGGGCCGTTCGCCTCGGAACTCCAAACGCGAGCAGCCAGAGCGCCGGCATAGCCATCCGCGGGCAGCGTGGTCTCCTCGCGCAAGTCGAGTATCGGCATTGGCGTCCTCTTGCGCGGCGTTTGGAGATTGACGGGGCCGCGCCGCATCTCTAGCCTCTAACATGTTAGCGGGAGGAGGCGAAGCGTCTCGCTTCGCTTTGAGCGGCGGGCAGGATTTGACAAAAGGCGCCTATTCGAAGGCGGACGCCGTGTACGGCGAATTGAAGGAAGCGATTCTCTCCGGCGCACTCGAGCCGGGGAGCTTGATCGACAAAACGGGATTGTGCGAAAAACTGCGCGTCTCCCGCTTTCCCGTTTCCGCCGCCGTCAGCCGCCTAGCCTATGATCGTCTGGTCGACGTTGCACCGCAACACGGATCGTTTGTCGCGCGGATCTCGCTCAATGACGCGCGCGAGCGGTTGTTCATCCGCAGCGCGCTTGAGGGGGAGATCGCGGCCGAGGCCGCGCGCCGGATGAGCCGCGCCGACAAGGATGCGCTTGCCGCCAACCTCAGGCAGCAAGTCGCGGCGGTCGCCGAGAAGGATCGAGCGACGTTTTACGGACTCGACGTGACGTTTCACCAGATATTGACCGCAAGCTTGGGAATGGCACGCTCCGCCGATGTCCTACACTCTCTACGCGTCCATCTGGAAAGGACCCGTAGACTGACTATGTTGTCGTCGGAGCAGCTTCGCGCGAGCCTGAACGAGCATTCCGCGATCGCCGCGGCGATTGAAGCGGAAGATCCAACCGCCGCGCGCGACGCTATGACGCGCCACCTCGGGATCACGGCCACCCGGCTCGAGGATCTCGCCAAGCGAAAGCCGGAACTTTTCTCCCCATAAGGGCAACCCACCTAACCAAAAGACGGCAATCATGACCACGCCACGCGCCCTGCGCCTCGACCCTTCGGACAACGTGATCATCGCGATTGATGACATTTCAGCTGGATCTGAACCGTCGCGGCGTCGCCGCTCGCCAGCGCGTTCCGAAGGGCCACAAGATGACGGTGGTCTCAGTCGAAGAAGGCGCGCCGATCCGCAAGTTCGGCCAGATCATTGGTTTCGCCTCCCGCCCGATCGCGCCTGGCGAATGGGTGCACGAGCACAATTGCGCGGTCAAAGACTTCGCGCGCGACTATCATTTTGGCGAGGATACGCGCCTCGAGAACATCCTCCCCGTTGAGGAGCAGCCGAGCTTTCAGGGCTATCGGCGGGCAAACGGCAAGGTTGGGACACGCAACTATCTCGCGGTGCTGACTTCGGTGAATTGCTCCGCGACGGTCGCGCGACTGATCGCGAAGGAGGTCGAGCGCTCGGACATGCTCGCCGACTATCCGAATGTCGATGGAATCATCGCGCTCGTCCACGGCACGGGATGTGGCATCGCCGCTAAGGGCGAGGGATTCGACGCGCTCATGCGCACGCAATGGGGTTACGCCGGAAACCCCAACATTGGCGCGACCCTGATGGTGGGCCTTGGTTGCGAGGTGTTTCAGATCGGCCGCATGAAGGAGGAGTACGGGATCGTCGAAAGCGACTCGTTCCACAGCCTGACGATTCAGGCGACTGGGGGCACGCGCAAGACCGTTGCCGCCGGCGTCGATCACATCCGCACCATGCTGCCGGCTCTTAACAAGCGTTGAGCGAAAGCCGGCGCCGGCGAGCGAACTGATGCTCGCCCTTCAATGCGGTGGTTCAGACGGCTATTCAGGCATCACTGCCAACCCCGCGCTGGGCGCTGCGGTCGACATCCTGGTGCGCAATGGCGGCACTGCAATTCTTTCGGAGACGCCGGAGATTTACGGAGCTGAGCATTTGCTGACCCGCCGCGCCGCGACGCCGGAAATCGGTCACAAGCTCGTCGAGCGTATCCGTTGGTGGGAGGATTATTGCGCGCGCAACGGCGGAGAGATGAACAACAATCCTTCACCTGGAAACAAGGCAGGAGGCTTGACAACCATTCTCGAGAAGTCGCTGGGCGCAGCCGCGAAGGGCGGCACGACCGCGCTCAACGAAGTCTATGAATACGCCCAGCCGGTCACGGCCAAGGGCTTCGTGTTCATGGATACGCCGGGCTACGATCCCGTATCGGCAACCGGCCAGGTCGCCGGCGGCGCAAACGTCCTCTGCTTCACGACCGGCCGCGGCTCGGCTTACGGCTGCAAGCCGACGCCGTCGGTCAAGCTCGCCACCAACAATGACACATACCGCAGGATGATCGAGGACATGGACATCAATTGCGGCGACGTCGTCGACGGTGTTTCGATCGCGGACAAGGGACAGGAGATTTTCAACAAGGTTCTCGCAGTTGCTTCAGGCGAGCGGACCAAGTCCGAACTCCTGGGATATGGCGATGCGGAATTCGCTCCCTGGCAGATTGGAGCGACAATGTGAGGGGGTCGACTCCCTTGCGGATCGACGCTGGGAGGATATTGGGAGCGCCAAAGCGGATGCGCGGGAGGCCCCTCGCCAGATGAAAACTGCGCTGCTGTTCGATCTCGATGGAACGCTGGTTGACAGCGACCCCGAGCATCTTGTCGCGTTCCAGCGCGTGTTTGCGCCGCACGGGATTGAGCTCGATCATTCCGAGTACGCCGCGAAGATCATGGGCGCGTCCAACGAAATGATTGCCAGTCGCTATCTCGCGCATTTATCGCCGGTCGAGCAGGCCGCTACCCTGGACGCCAAGGAAGCGGACTACCGAGATAATTTGGGCGCGCTCGAGCCCATCCTGGGCGCTCTTGCGTTGCTCGATTTTGCCGACCGTCGCGGACTTAAGCGCGCGGTCGTCACCAACGCGCCCCGCGCCAATGCGGAGAAGGTTCTCGCGGCGTTGGGGATTGGGCAACGTTTGCCGATCCTGGTGATCGGCTCGGAGCTCGAGCGTTCCAAGCCCGATCCATTGCCTTATCTGACAGCGCTCGAGCGCACGGCCGCCTCGGCGGCGCACTCGGTCGCCTTTGAGGACTCGCTGTCGGGCGTTCGCGCCGCCGCTGCCGCAGGCCTCGCTGTCGTGGGCATGATGACGACACTGGATTCGCGAACGCTGATCGATGCGGGCGCGAAATTCGCGGCCAGCAATTTCACCGATCCACGTATCTTCGAACTGATTGAAACGCGCCTGAATGCCGGCGCTGAGGAAGGGGCAAAAGCGTGAGACTGGCGCAATTCATCGACGAGAACGGGAAGCGAGCGCTTGCGGTCACGGCGCGGGGTGAAAGCCGGTTGATCAAAGGCGCGCGCACGACGGTCGACCTTGCGCGCCAGGCGATCGCCGAGGGAGTGTCGCTTCGCAAGCTCATTGCCGATCGAGGAGTTGGCAAGCCGGTCGAGCTCGCTCGAGCCTTGAAAGAGCGGCGTGTGCTCGCGCCGGTCGACCACAAGGATCCCGCGCACATGATCGTGACCGGAACGGGGCTGACGCATCTGGGCTCGGCGGAGGGACGGGACAAGATGCACAAGGATCTCGCCGATCCGTCCAAGCTCACCGACTCGATGCGCATGTTTAAAATGGGCGTTGAGGGCGGCAAGCCGGCGAAGAGCGAAACCGGCGCGCAGCCGGAGTGGTTTTACAAGGGCAATGGTTTATCCCTTGTCGCTCCAGAGGGGGATCTGCCCAGCCCGGCTTTCGCACTCGACGGCGGTGAAGAGCCGGAGATCGTTGGGATCTACCTTATCGATGACACCGGCTTGCCCGTTCGTGTGGGGTTTGCGCTGGGCAACGAGTTCTCCGATCACATCACCGAGCGGCAGAACTATCTTTTGCTCGCGCATTCGAAGCTCAGGCCTGCAAGCGTCGGCCCGGAGCTACTGGTTGGCGATCTGCCCGCGGATATCAATGGCATCTCGCGCATACGCCGGGCTAAGGAAGTCATCTGGGAAAAGCCGTTTCTGTCCGGCGAACAGAACATGGCGCATTCGATCGCGAATCTCGAGGCGCATCATTTCAAGTATGGCTTATTTCGGCGCCCGGGCGACGTTCACGTCCATTTCTTCGGCACCGCTACGTTGTCATTCAGCGACGGCGTGAAGACGCAGAAGGGCGACGTGTTCGAGATCGAATCCGAGGCCTTCGGCCTGCCCCTCCGCAATCGGCTTACTGTTGAGAAAGCGACGAAAGCACGAGTGCGGGCGCTTTAGAACCTCCCACGCACAATGTTACGCGCACCAATCATTTCAGCAGATTAAGTGCGCTTTCTTGCAGCTCGAATCGCGGCGCGCTCGTGACCGACCGCTCCACCTGTCAGCCTTGCGTGTCCAGCGCGTCGCCTCCTGCCTCATCGACAATCGCCGGTTCATCGTCAACGGGCGAGATAACGAAGGTCAGTGCCTTGGGCGGTGCAGGCAAGGCGTGCGGCGCGGCCTTGGTCGATTGGCGCGACGAGGAGTTCCCTGCCGCCAGCTCATGATAGCGCTCGAGCGCTGCGACAACTCGCAAATAGGCTACGATTGCCTTGACTTCGCCAAGCTCAGCGGCAGCCTCGACAAGCCGCAGGGCTTTGATCAGCGGCGCAATTTCGATGCGAGCGAAGCGCCCGGACGCGTTGACCCGTCGTTCCGCGAGCGTCCGGTTGATTTCTCGGCGGACCGTCCCAACGCTGATCCGCACCTTCTCTGCGATTTGGCTGTAATTGTAGCCAGACACCATCAAGCTAAAAACGCGGTTCCGCCGGGCGCTCTTGGTCGCACGCCGCGCGCGGCGTTGGGCTCGAAGATCGCGCGTGAGCATCGAAGGAGCGGGATCGTCAGTCATGGGGTTCTCCGGCGCCGCGAATGCGGCGAAAACGGAAAGTATACTTCATATTCTACTTTACGGAAATAATTTGTTTTGTCCTTGCTACAACAGACTGATAAGTCGACAGAATTACCCAAATTTTGGATTCAGGATAGAGCACCCGCGTTCCAGCGAGAATGCGGCGCGACGGCAGCGGAACGATGTCGCGATCCAGTGCAACCGCAGTCGATGAAAGAATCGGGTGCTGGGCGGCGCGACAGAACATTGCCGTACGCCGGGCCAGGCCGGATACTCAGGCGCTGCCTCGAACCCTCCGTCGCTGATGCGGCCACCAGCCTCTGACAAAGGAGCATGCGCATGAGCACCGCCGATTTACTTCGCTACACAAAGATCCCACTCAACAATGGATCGGGCGTCATGCCTGCGGTCGGGTTTGGCACGCTGATCGCGGATTCTGTCGCGACCAAACAGGCGACAAAGACAGCCCTGGAAGTTGGATTCCGACATTTCGATTGCGCGGAGCGCTACCGCAATGAAGGAGCCGTTGGCGAGGCGATGCAGGAAGTTTTCAAGAGCGGGGCGGTTCGGCGGGAGGACGTCTTCGTCACCACCAAGCTGTGGAACACCAATCATCGTCCTGAGCGGGTCAAGCCCGCCTTTGACGCCAGCCGCCACCGGCTGCAAATCGATACGGTCGATTGCTATCTTATCCACACCCCCTTCGCCTTTCGGCCCGGCGACGAGCAGGACCCGAGGGACGAGCACGATCAGGTCATCTATGATTCCGGAGTGACGTTGGTCGAGACCTGGCGAGCGCTCGAGCGCCTCGTGGACGAGGGCCAATGCAAGTCGATCGGCTTGTCAGATGTCACTTTGGATCAGCTGCGCGAGATCGTCGCCGCCGCGCGGATCAAGCCTGCAGTCGCGCAAGTCGAGTGCCATCCGCTACTTCCCTCAATGGGACTTGCTCGAATTTTGTCGGGAAAATGGGATTGTCGTGCAAGCCGGCGCGCCGCTGGGACATGGCATGGATCCGAAAGTTTTGGACGACCCCGTAATCACAGCCATCGCACAGCGCGTCCACAAGACGCCTGCTCAAGTTGCGCTTGCCTGGGCCGTACAGCGCGGCACTGCGTTTCTGGTCACCTCTCGCACGGCTTCCCGTATCACAGAAAACTTTGACATTTCGAGCCTGCCTGAAGACGCCATGCGGGAGATTCGCCATGGCATAACGACGAATGTCCGGCGCAACCCTGTAGTGGAGACCGGTGTGCCTGGCTTCATTCCGCGGGACCATTGACCCGAACGCGGCGAACGCTGGGGTCGAGCAGACGGGAAAAAGCGTGCGCGGCAGGGAGATTTTTGCCGCGCACGCCAATTCGCCACGGGTTCGGCGACCCCCTTGAAGCCGCTGGTCGTACGGCTTGCCACCCGGACGGAACGAACCTTTCCAGTCTCGAACGCATAGCGCAATCGGCAAAACTACCCATGCGATGACCTCGCCGTCTCCGCTGCGCGTCCTTGATAAAGCGGGCGAAGCACAAAGAGCGCGATATTCTCTTTGCGGACTGCGGCCCGCGCGTTATGCCATAGGAGCCGGGACCGAACGTTCGGGGACAGAGGAGCGGCGATGGCGGAATTGGCCGATGTCCTCCACGAAGCGCCCCAGTTTGACGCGGTGTTCCAAGCAGCCTTCGCCCAGCTTCTAGCCTGGCGGCGCGACGTCCGCCATTTCCGCCCGGATGCGCCGGATGAGGCGATGCTGGCCGAGCTCTTCGACCTCGCCGCGCTTGCGCCTTCGGTCGGCAATTGCCAGCCGACTCGCTTCGTGCGCGTTGACGATAAGGCGCGCCGCGCTTCCATTCGGACGAATTTCGAGGCGGCCAACCGGGACGCGCTCGGCGCCTACGCTGGTGAGCGGGCGGCGCTTTACGCCAGGCTCAAGCTTGCCGGCCTCAACGAGGCGCCGATCCACCTTGCGGTGTTTTGCGACGAGGTGAGCGAGCAGGGCCATGGCCTTGGCGCTCGGACCATGCCGGAAACGCGCCGCTATTCGACGGTCTGCGCCCTGAACACATTCTGGCTCGCCGCGCGCGCCCATGGCCTGGGCGTTGGCTGGGTGTCCATTCTCGATCCAGGCGCGATCGCCCAGGCGCTCGACGTTCCACGCGCCTGGACGTTCATCGCTTATCTCTGCGTTGGCTTTCCACGTGAGCAACATCTGATCCCGGAACTCGAGCGCAACGGCTGGCAGCGTCGCGAGGCGCATCCGGTTCTGCGCCGGTAGCGCGCCTCGGTGGTCGCGTCTCCCAGCGCGGCTAAGAGTTGCGCGGCGGATGCAGGTCGTCGACCCACTCGACCGTTTCCGGATTGGGTTCGACGCCAGGCAAGTCGAGATTGACCACGACCGGTTCCTGGCCGCTGCGCACCAGCACGCAGGACAACGGCGTCTCATCGCTGGCGTTTATCTCCTGGTGGGGGACGAAGGGCGGCACGTAGATGAAATCGCCCGGGCCGGCTTCGGCCACGAATTCGAGCCGGTCGCCCCAGCGCATGCGGGCGCGTCCGCTGACAACATAGATGACGCTCTCCACCGGCCCATGATGGTGGGCGCCGGTCTTGGCCTTGGGATGAATGACAACCGTTCCCGCCCACAGCTTCTCCGCCCCCGCGCGAGCGTGGGTGATGGCCGCCGCGCGATTCATACCAGGCGTCTGGGCCGTGTTGATATCGAGTTCGCTCGAACGGACGACCCGGACGCCGTCGAGGCGCCATCGGGCGTCGCTGCTTTTGTCCATCCTCGTTCTCCCCAACTTGGTGATGTCGCGCTCGGCAATTTATCGGGAAAGAGGGCGGTCGGACAGCGCCCGCATCCCGGTGCCCTGGTGGCCGCTCGGGTGGCTGGCGGTGGCGCGCGCCCCGCCCTAAACTGCTTCGATGACCGACGTCTTGCCTGTGACGGCTCCGACGCGCCTGACTGCGCGCGCCCTTATCGTCGGCGAGCGCATCGACACCGCCGGGCTCGAGCGGCCGGACATGATCTCCTCGCTGCCGCTCGCCTTCCGCGTCGGCGAACGAGGCATGGCGGCTTTGTTTCGCTTCGGCGTCGCCGTGATGGTTGGCTTGACCCCGCTCGAGGAAGAGGACCTGCTGGCGAAACTGCGATCGCGGGTCAGCGGGTTCAGGGCGCTTGGCGACGATGAAACGGCGGTGCTCGAAATCGCGCCCGACGGCGACGAGCAGAAGTCCTCGAGCGGGCCGATCCAGATCAAGAACCTGTCGCCGCCGCGCTTTCTGGTGATCGCCGATGCGCTGGCCAAGACGGTGGCGCTGGCGCGCGACGAGCGCGAGGTCAACGCAGTGTTCGACGTAATCGAGCCGTTTGCGGCCAAGCTCGCGGCGACCGGCAGGCCCCCGTTCCGCCGACGCGCGATGCTGAGGCTCATCGGCCAGGCGTTGCTCGCGCAACACCGCGTCTCGGGCCGCGTCGCGGTCGAGGAGAAGCCCGATGTCCTATGGGACCACCCCGAGCTTGAGCGCCTCTACGCCCGCCTCACGGATGAATACGAGCTGCACGAGCGGGCCGATGTGCTCAAGCGCAAGCTCGAAGTGATCGGCGACACCGCGCAGGCGCTGACCGACATCATCGACGCCGACCGCGCGACGCGGCTCGAGGCGGCGGTCGTGATCCTGATCGTGCTCGAACTGATCGCAGCAATCGTGCAGATCGCGCTCGCGTTGCACGGGCGGTAGGACGCTACGGCGATGCCGCGGAACATCTTCGTTCTCACCGGCGCAGGAGTGTCAGCCGAAAGCGGACTGGGCACATTTCGTGACAAGAAGGGCGAGGGAATCTGGGCGAAGTTCGACCCGATGAAGCTCGCGACGCCCGAAGCTTTTGCCCGCGATCCTGAAGCAGTGCTCGCGTTCTACGATCTGCGACGCCGCAACCTCCTGAACGCCAAGCCCAACGCGGCGCATTTTGCGTTAGCCCGGCTCGAGGGCGCGCTCGCTGAGCGCGGCGACAGCCTGACATTTGTGACGCAGAACATCGACGATCTGCACGAGCGCGCGGGCTCAGCGTCGGTCATCCACATGCATGGCGAACTCTTGAAAGCCCGGTGCGGCCGCTGCCAGGTGGTCCGCCCGTGGCTCGATGACCTGACCGTTTCGGACGCTTGCCTGAACTGCGGCGCCGCCGGTGCTTTGCGTCCCCATGTGGTCTGGTTCGGCGAGTTGCCGCTCGCACTGGACCTGATCGACCAGGCGCTACGGAAGGCCGACCTGTTCGTCGCCATCGGTACTTCAGGCGCCGTTTATCCCGCCGCCGGCTTCGTCGCCGAGGCGCACGCCTATGGCTTGCGGACTTGCGAGATCAACCTTGAGGCCGCCGACAATGCGGACCTGTTCGATGAGCGGCGCTTGGGCCCTGCGAGCGAGACGGTTCCGGTTTGGGTCGAGGAACTGGTCGGAGGTTAACCAGAGCAAGGCGAACTTGCGCGCGCATCTGGGCAGGACTACGCTCGCCGATGCGCGGGTTGGGGCGTTTCGCCGGGTCATGGCGTCTTTGACGCGGTCAATCGCGCCTGTGATCGCGCGCTAAAAATATCTTGGGAGGACGACATGAGGCATCGGTTCATTCTGCTTGCGGGGATCGGTCTTGCGCTTGCTGCGCCTGTGATTGCGATCGCGCAGTCGGCGTTGCCGGAAATCAAGCGCCAAGCCACGGCTCAGGCCGTGCTGGACGAGCATATGGACGCGCTCAATCATTGCGACTGGAGCCGCATCGTCGCCCAATATCCGGACGACGGGCAAATCAATCTGCCCGGCGGCGCGGTCGTCGCAGGGCGCAAAGCAATCGGCGAGATGTTCGCCGGGTTCTGCAAGGATTCGAAGGACGGGGGTTTGAAGGGGATCATTTTCAAGGTGGAGCACAGCACCACGATAGGCGACACATTTGCGACGCAGTGGGTCGCGAGCGCCGACTTCCTTGCCGAGCCGTATCGCGGTTCGGACGCCTACATCACCAAGGATGGGTTGATGCAAGCTATGGTGACGACGTTCGACGGCGGCGCGCTCAAAATGAAGAAGTGACGGCTCCGAGTTTCGTCACGTCCCCGAGCCGCGGTCAACACGGGCTTTGCGTCATGCAGTGCGAGGTCTCGTCACCGCGTCGGCGATGCGGAGGACTTCAATTCCGATTTCGCGCAACTGACCAGTCGGGGATGGGATTGCCCCGCAAAAGAAGAGGCCTGGCTCGGCGGTCCTCCGGCCGCTAACAAGCGGTTTCCCGGAATCACTCAGAACGCTCCGAGCGTCAGGCAACAGCGCACGCAGGTCCGGCCGGAAGCCGGTCGCCAGAATGACCGCGTCGAAGGCCTCCTGCGAAGATCGTGTGAATGTGACTGTGGTTGGCCCGAAGCTCGCGATCTCGCCCCGGACCTTGACCCGCCCGGCGCGGATCTGAGCGACCGTCCCTACATCGAGAAGCGGCACGCGGCCGTCCTCCTCGATCATTTGGCGCGCTCCCTTGGCGGCGCGGGTCAGCCCGAGGTCTTCGATCGAACCGACGGCGAGGCGAAGCACAGGCGCGTTGACCGCGTCCACGAGGCGCGCCGGCAGGCGCTGTTGGGCAATGGCCAATACGAGGATCGGCACGCCCAGCAGATCGCGCGGCAGGATGTTGACTGGGCTGCGTACCGATAGCGTAACATCCACGCGCGCCTCGGCAAGATCCAGCGCGATCTCCCCGCCCGAATTGCCGAAGCCGACGACCAGCACGCACTTATCCGTGAAGGGCGCGGGATTGCGATAGCGGCTCGAATGGAGGATGGGGCCGCCGAATGTCTGCATACCCGGCCAGGTCGGCGCGTGAGGGTAGTCGGCCCAGCCGGTTGCGACGATGACGATGGGCGCGATTCGCGAATTCTCGCCCGCCTCCGCGCGCCAACCTCGCCCTTCGCGCCGTACGGCGTGAACGGGTGCGTTGAAGACCGGCTTCAGATCGAACTTTGCGGTGTAATGTTCAAGATATTCGACCACCTGCGCGCGCGAGGGATAGCGACCGTAAGCCTTCGGCATCGGCAGACCCGGCAAGCCGGAATGAGCGCGGTCGGTGTGCAGATGCAGTCGGTCATAGTGACGCCGCCAGACCGCGCCGACGGCGTCGGACTTTTCAAGGATTGCGACGTTGAGGCCCCGCGCCCGAAGCGCCGCGGCCGTGGCGAGGCCGGCGGGCCCAGCGCCGATGACAATAGCGTCGCATGAATTGGCCATCAGCTGTCCCCTCCCGAAGCCGAAACCAAGCAGCGGCCGAAACGTCAGGGCGTCCTCGTTGCGACATTCGTCAGGCGGCGCGATACCGAATTCAACCTAAGATCGAGATCGTTCCCCATCTATTCCGGATGCGCCGCCGCCTATCGGCGCCTTGAACGAGTTTTAGAGCCTCTCCAACTTGAACCGATCTCTACATCGGCGGCCCCCAGACTGGCCCCGCCCCGGTCGATCGCCCGTCTACCGAGTTCAATTCTTCTAGGCCGCCACATCCTCCCGCGCGCCAACCATGTATTGCATCAGTTCCTCAGCATTGGTGCGGGCGGTGATTTTCTCGGTGACCTTTCGACCGCGATGCATGACGATAATGCGGTCGGTGACCGCAAGTGCG
Source organism: uncultured Alphaproteobacteria bacterium (assembly GCA_963717215.1). Classification (GTDB taxonomy): domain Bacteria; phylum Pseudomonadota; class Alphaproteobacteria; order Rhizobiales; family Beijerinckiaceae; genus Roseiarcus. Next base: position 281,538 of record CAVQVS010000008.1, on the reverse strand, counting down.
TCCGGCATCACGTGGGTGATGATCGCAGGCACCCCCCGGCCTTTAAGCATGCGGATGAGTTCGAGCACTTTGTGCTGCTCAGGGACGCCGAGATTGTTGGTCGGTTCGTCGATGATCATGAGTCGTGCGTCCCAATAGACCGCGCGCGCGATCGCCACTGCTTGACGCTGGCCTCCCGACAGCTTCTCGATCGGCTCGGTTACAGCAGGAATCCGGATGTGCAGGGCGTCGAGCGTCTGCTGCGATCGCTCGCGCGTATGTTTGTCGTCGAGGGTCTGAACGAGCCCCCCACTTCCGCGCACGATGAACGAGGTGCCGAGCGTAACGATAAATGCCGGCACCTTCAGTTTTGCAATGATGACGCCGTTGACAAGGCCGACCGCCGCCGCGCCGGCGAGGGCGGCGACGAGGCCGATGAGGACCGAGGGGAACAGCGGGACGCCGACACGAAACGCCGACCGGAGCGCCAATGCAGCAAGCACCGAGGCGAGGCTCATCACCCAGCCGACCGAGAGATCAATGCCGGCGGCGATGATGACAAACGTCTGGCCCAATCCCAAGAGCAGTGCGCGTATCGTTTCCTCCTTGGACGTTTATTCGAAGGTCAGCTTTGGGGCCGGTTCTATTCACTTTGTGCGAGCCGTTCAGCTCTTGGCTATTTCCGCGTCCTTTGCTTTCTTCGCGCGCTCGATGCCCTCGATCACGAGAGCGCGCCCCTCGTCTGCGTTACCCCAGCGAACGATCTTGACCCACTTGTTGGGCTCGAGATCCTTGTAGTGTGCGAAGAAATGCTCGATCTGCTCGATCGTGATCGGGGGCAAGTCCGAATAGTTATTTACGTGCGCATAGCGCTTGGTGAGCTTTGCCGACGGCACGGCGAGCAGCTTCTCGTCGCCGCCCGCTTCGTCTTCCATGAGCAGGACGCCGACGATCTTGCAACTCATGACCGCGCCGGGAACAATGGCGCGGGTGTTGGCGACGATCACGTCGCAGGGATCGCCATCGCCTGAGAGCGTATGGGGAATGAAACCATAATTTCCTGGATAACGCATCGAGGTATACAGAAATCGGTCGACCTGAAGAGCGCCGCTCTCTTTGTCCATTTCATATTTGATCGGCTCGCCTCCAATCGGCACCTCGATAACGACGTTAACATCGTGGGGAGGATTCTTGCCAATCGATAAAGCATTTAGATTCACGCTTGTCCTCCCAATTGGCGGCGCGTTAATTCCGTCTCACAGGAGGAAGGCCATTCAGCCGAAGCCGATCGCGATCCGATCGCGTTGCTGACCGCCGAAGGTCTCGCGCGCGCGACGCAGGACCCTCCCGCCCAGCCGGCGGTAAAACCCGACTGCCCGGTCGTTGTCCGCGAGCGCCCAGACGACAAGATTCGATAATCCATGGCCCGCCAAATCCTCGCGCGCGGCTTCGAACATACGCCGCCCGAAGCCGCAACCCTGGCACTCAGGCGCTAGGTAGAGTTCGAAGATTTCGCCGCCATAGCCGAGCGCCGGAACCCGGTTACGTCCATAGCTGATATAGCCGACGACGGAATCGCCGAATTCGAGCACCAGCAACGGCGTTCGGCGCGCGATCGCGAGCCGCCACCACTCCGGGCCCCTGCGCGCGATCATCCGCTCGAGTTCCCGGCCCGGAATAACGCCCCGATAGGCCTCGCGCCACGCCGCGTCATGCACGGTCGCGATTTCGCCCTCGTCGCCGAGCCGCGCAGCGCGGATGGATATGACCGTCTCGACCATGGGCGGGATGTTAAGTCGGTGCGCGGGGTCGCCGCAAGGCCTTGACAGCGGCCCCGGATGACTTTTTTGGTGACCGGGCTTGCCAGTGAGTTGGCGCGTCTGCGCCAGAATTTAAGCGCAATCGCCGTTCAATGCGCTGCAAACACCGAAGCTGGAGATTCGAAACGATGGCGCTGCGACCGCCTCAAGCCCGTTTGCGGCTGGCAGCCGTCGGGATGACGGCTGTGCTCGTCTGGACGGTGGGGGCCCGCGCCGACGTGCTGCACGCGACGTATCGCGTGTCCTTGGTTGGCCTTCCGATCGGCTCGGTCAACCTTAACGCCGATCTCACCCCGACAACCTACACGATCGCCGGCGACGCCAAATTAACGGGCCTCGCCAAGCTCTTCACCAATGCGCACGGGGCCTCTGCAGGCAAGGGCGCGATTGTCCAGGGACATGTGTCGCCAGCGACTTTCGCCACCATCGCCTCAAGCTCGAACATGACGCGCACGATTCGCATGGCGCTCGCCGGCAACGCCGTCACCGGAATCGATATCTCGCCGCCGTTCCAGGACAAGCCGGACCGAGTTCCCCTTGGACCCGGCGACAAGCGCGGCGTCGTCGATCCTGTTGGCGCGGTCATCCTGCCGGCGCCAGCCTCGGGACCGATATTGTCGCCGGCCGCCTGCAATCGCACCGTGCCGATCTTTGACGGCTATACGCGGTTCGACGTCAACCTCACTTACGTGGGTGAGCGCACAGTGTCGGCGAAGGGTTATGACGGCCCGGTGGCGGTCTGCGCGGCCCGCTATGTTCCAATCTCCGGCCATAGCCGCGACCGGCCGGCGACCAAGTTTATGGCCGAGAACAAGGACCTCGAAGTCTGGCTGGCGCCCATCGTCAGCGACCACATACTGATCCCCTTCCGGGTCTCGGTGCGGACAATGATCGGCACGACGATTATCGAGGCGCAGGAATTCCGGCTCTCGGAAAAGTAACGGATGGACGAGCGGCAGGGAAGCTGCTGGCCAGCGCCGCCTCGACTAGTTGAGCTCGTCTTCCAGCATGGGCAGCGGCAGCACGCCGACGCCGTCCTCGAGCAAAGACTTGGCCTCCGCTAGGCTCGCACGCCCACGTATCGCACGCTCCGGTTCGTCGCCGAGATGGATGGCTCGCGCCACCTGTGGGAACTTCGTGCCGACGTCGTCGGTGTTGGCCTCGATTTCGCGGCGCATGCGGACAAAGAACTCGCGCGTCTGGCGGCGTCGATCATCGGCGACGATTTCAGGGACTGCGATAGCAGCCGAACGCTCGCCGCCCACAATCGCTGGAGCCATTATGGCTTTGTCGACCCGGGTGGAGCCGCATTCGGGACAGGCGACAAAACCACGCTTGCGTTGCTTGTCATAGGCGCCGCTGTCTGGAAACCAGCTCTCGAATGCATGTCCTTCGGCGCACCCGAGCGCATATTTGATCATCGTTCAGCCTGCCAGAAGCGCATCGAGTTCGCCCGTCGCCTCGAGCGCGTGCAAATCATCGCAGCCGCCGACGTGTGTTTCGCCGATGAAAATCTGCGGCACCGTCCAACGCCCGTTGGCTTTCGCGGCCATTGCCGCCTGCGCTGCGCGGTCCCCGTCAACGCCGATTTCCTCAAACGGAGCCGCCTTATCGCGCAACAGCGCCTTGGCCATGTGGCAAAAGGGGCAAGTGGACTTCGTGTAGATGACGACAGCAGGCACGCTTGAGAAATCCTTGACGCGCCAATCCGGCGCATTTCCTCTTACTATATGTGCAGTCACGCGGCTGTAACAACCCTTGCGAAGACGAGCACATCCACCCGCTTCGCGCCCGCCCTCAAGAGCGCTCTGGAAGCGGCGTTGGCGGTCGCGCCCGAGGTTAAAACGTCATCGACGAGCACGACATTGAGGTCCCGCACCATCACGCTGTCGGCGATTTGGAAAGCGCCTTGGACATTTTCGGCCCTTTGCGTTCGGCTCAACCCCACTTGGCTGCGCGTCGCCTTGATGCGTCGCAGCGCGGCCGGATTGCATGGCCTCCCCGTCTGGCGGGAAATTTCTGTCGCCAATGCCGCGGCCTGGTTGAACTGCCGTCGCCACAGTCGCAAAGCGTGCAGCGGCACCGGCGCGAGGAGGTCAGCGTCGGCCAGAATGTCGACTCCCGCTCGAGCCATCCAACCCGCGATGGGCCGGGAAAGCTCCGCGCGGTCTGAATATTTAAGCCGATGCACAAGCGTGCGGGCCGGCCCATCCTCGAACCTCGCCACCGCCCGGGCCCGGCTGAACGCTGGCGGATCGGCCATCGCCTGCGGCGAGATGAGCCCTTGCCCGAGATCCTGCTCGAACGGCGTGCCTAGGCGCTCGCAAAAGGGCCGCTCGATGAAGCGCATCGTGCTCCAGCAGCGCGGGCATAGCGCCCCGTGCCTGTCCGTGGCGGCGCGGCAGGCAAGACACGTCGGCGGATAAAGCGCATCGAGCGCGGCGTGGGCCAGGCTGAAGGCGAGCGCGCCAGCGCGACGCGCCCAAGGCAAGCCGTGGCCTTCGTCCGCGTCCAGCGCCGAAGAGGCATCCATGGGCGCCAAGCTAGCGCGAACCGGAGCTTTGCGCGAGGGGCAGTCTGGCGCATAAGGAGCGCCCATGTCGGATCCGGCGCCGCCGCAGATATTCGATCGAGGTTTGATCAATCGGCGCCTCGATCGCGTCTGGCTGCGCGCCGGCGGACAAGCCCAAGCGGATTTCCTGCTTGTGAGGGCTGCGGAAGACCTTCGCGATCGGTTGTCGCTGGTCAAGCGGCGGTTCGCCCTCGCCGCCGACTTCGGCTCGCCCGCCCCGCATGGCGCGGCCGCGCTTGCGGCTGCGGGGCAGGTGGATTGCGTCACCCGTCTCGCCCCGACCAAGGCGAGCCTGGGGACCGGCGATTTTCTACCGGCCGTCGGCGACCTCGAGCGCCTTCCGGCGGCGGACGGCCGCCTTGATCTCGCCATTTCGCTGCTCGCTCTGCAGACGGTCAACGATCTGCCGGGCGCCCTGATCCAGATGCGGCGCGCGCTGAAAGGCGATGGTCTCCTGATCGCGGCGTTGATCGGGGGCGACTCGCTGACAGAGCTTCGACAAAGTCTGACGATCGCGGAGAGCGAGATTCTTGGCGGCGCGTCGCCGCGCGTCGCGCCCTTTGTCGACGTGCGCGCTCTCGGGGGTCTGGCGCAGCGCGCGGGGCTGGCGCTGCCGGTCGTCGATCTCGATCGCGCAGTCGTCCGCTACCGGGATGTCTTCGCGCTTTGCGCCGACCTTCGCGCCATGGGGGCCACGAACGCGCTGCAGGCGCGCAGCCGCAGACCGCTGCATCGCGAAGTCCTCCTGCGCGCCGCCGCGGTCTACGCCGAGCGATTCGCCGACCCCGACGGGCGCCTGCGCGCGACTTTCGACCTCGTGTGGCTCGCAGCCTGGGCACCGCATGAAAGCCAGCCTAAGCCGCTTGAGCCTGGCTCCGCGACGGTTCGACTCGCCGACGCGCTCAGAGGTGAGGGCTAGAATCTTGGCCGAGGCTCCCACGCGCGAGCCGTTCGCGGCGGCTCTGCGGTCTTGACTGCGACTCCAGCTTTTCCGTGATTCGGGTTACATTTCTGTCCGCGTCTCAGCTTTCGCTTCGGACTTGATGCCGATGTGCGGCAATATGTACATATCTAAATATAAGCAAATCGTTCTATATTGGATTGCCTACCCTTCGAGCGGTCTGCGAGAATCATCCGATAGATGAGGGTGGCGCCAAGGCCTCGACCTCCATCAATTCGAGCGAGTGCTGCTCGCAGCCACGCGGGTCAAATGTGTTTGCGCTGGCCGCAGGGATGCGCCGATGAGAGCCACGCCGCCCAACACCAGCGCCAGCCCAGCACAGGCGGAGGATGCAACGGGTCGCTAGGGCGGCCGCTCCGCCAATGACGCCGATCAGAGGCGCGATATAGTTGTTGAGGCTGGCGAAGGTCGCGCCCTCCTCGTCGACGAGCCGGAAATAGACGTAATAGGCGAGCGCCGTATTGACGACGCCGAGTGCGACCATTGCGAGCGCCGGCGCCAAGGTAAAATGGAGCGCCACGGCAAGCGGCAGCGACTTCCCCAAGGCCTATCCGGTCAACGGGAGCACGAGCGTCGAAATCGTCATTGAGGCGGTGACCGCTCGGAGAGCGCCAATCTCGCGCGTGGCCGACCCGGAGAGGATTGCGCCTGTCCCATAGAAGACGCCTGCGGCTAAAGCGAAGGCCCGGCCCAGGACGGAATGAGCCCCGCTGTTCGCACCCGGCGACCAGAACGCGACGGCGACCCCAACGAAGCCGAGCGCGAGACCAAGGGCGGCAAGCCACGTCCAGCGGTCTCGCGATCCCAAAAAGCGGCCGAACAGAAAGACGAAGATGGGCTGGGCGCCCATCATCAGCGCCATTTTCCGCGCTCGTGGTCAGGGTCGCCGCCTTGCCGAGCAGCAGGAAGGGAATCAGCTGCCCGATCAGCGCGAGCGCAAGAAGTCTGGCCCACAGTCCAGGTCGCGATCAGGCCAGATCTTGCCGGAAAGTCCGCTCGTCACCAGCATCGCCGCTGCCGCGACACCGACGCGCGCGAGGGCGAAATTGAAGGGATCGAAGGCGCGCGAGGCGATCTTGATCAGGAGGAAGGAGGAGCCCCAAAGGAACGATAGGAAGGCTAGCCCCGCATACGCCGCCGTGGAGTTCTCAAGGTTTAAGTATCAAGCCCCGCGGCCTTCGCGGGCCAAATCGCGCAGCATGCTCCGTAAAGCGCCGCGCGCGCCGGCTTGCAATCCCTTGCCCTTGAAGCTGGCGCGGCGCAGCTTGAACGGTGCGCCCGGCTTTGTCTCGGTCATGACGCGGCGAAGCCCTCGCGGGCGGCAAGCTTGTGAGCCTGACGAAGAAGGAGGTCCGAAATTCCTATGGTCGTATTCATGGGTTAGAGCGGCCTCTATCACAAGCTCTGAAGAGCAAGGTGCAACAGCGTCGTTCCAGGCGATCAACGGAAATTCCTTCCCGCCGGCATGGCTTCGGCGATGTCCACTGTCTCGATCGGCGGATTTGGCGGCTTGGCGCGCGGATCGTCAAGACTTGGCGGCCCGGCGAAGCGATTGCTCTGACGCTTTTGCGCCATTGTCATTTGCGGCCGGCGAACCTCGTCGGCGTGCGCGAGCGTGCTGATCGTCTGGCCGGCCTCCGACAGAAGCCCGAGCATGGGCGTCAAGTCGTTCATGCGTTCGGCGACGACATGGATGACCCCTTGCTCGCTCTGCAGCTTGCCGGTCACCGCGACAAAGCGCGCGCCGAGCACGATCGCGCGCAGGCGTTCGAAGATCTTTGGCCAGACAATGATATTGGCGACGCCTGTCTCGTCCTCCAGCGTCATGAAGATGACGCCGGCGGCGGTGCCTGGCCGTTGGCGCACCAGCACGAGCCCAGCCACCGTGACACGCTCGCCGTTCTTGACCGACAGCAGCGCTTCCGAGCGCAGGATTCCGCGCGTGGAAAGGCGGGCGCGCAGGAACGAGGCGGGGTGAGCCTTGAGCGACAAGGACAAGCGCCGATAATCCTCGACCACATGCGCGCCAAGCGGCATCGGCGGCAGTCGCGCGTCCGGCTCCGTGTCGCGTCCCGGCCGACTGGCGAACAGCGGCAGATCGTCCTGGTCGCCAACCCTGTCGAGGGCGCGCACCGCCCATAACGCCTGGCGTCGATCGAGGCCGAGTGAGCGAAAAGCGTCGGCGTCGGCAAGGCGCTCCAGCACGGTCGAACTCAACCCGCTGCGCAGCCATAAGTCGCGCACCGAATCATAAGCCTCGCCGCGCCGCTCCGTGAGTTCGAGCATGTCTTTTTCTTTGACGCCGATGATCTGTCTGAAACCCAGGCGCACTGCATGGGTCGTGCGAATGTCAGGCGCCATCTCGGCGTGACGAGGGTGGATTCCTTTTCCCTTTAGGAGAAGGTGGCGCGAAGCGCCGGATGAGAGTCCACCCTCATCCCCAACCCCTCTCCCCGAGGGGGAGGGGGGTAAAGGCTCCAGCGTGCAATCCCAATCGGACAGGTTCACGTCGACTTCGCACACTTCGACCCCGTGCTCGCGCGCATCGCGCACGAGCTGGGCGGGCGCGTAAAAGCCAAGCGGCTGGGCGTTCAGCATCGCTGCGACGAAGACATCGGGGTAGCGGCATTTCATCCAGCAGGAAGCGTAGACCAGCAGCGCGAAGCTCGCGGCATGGCTCTCGGGAAAGCCATATTCGCCAAAGCCCTCGATCTGGTGAAAGCAGCGCTCGGCGAACTCGCGGTCATAGCCCTTGGCCGCCATCCCTTCGACCATTTTCTCCTGAAAATTCTGGATCGTTCCAGATCGACGAAACGTCGCCATTGCGCGGCGCAATTGATCGGCTTCCGAGGGCGTGAAGCCAGCGGCGACGATGGCGATCTTCATCGCCTGCTCCTGGAACAGTGGCACGCCGAGCGTCTTGCTCAAAACCGCCTCAAGCTCCTTCGAGGGATAGGCGATGTCCTCGACACCCTGCCGGCGGCGCAAATAGGGATGCACCATGTCGCCCTGGATCGGGCCAGGGCGCACGATCGCGACTTCGATCACAAGGTCGTAATAATTGGCTGGCTTGAGCCGCGGCAGCATCGACATCTGCGCGCGGCTTTCGATCTGGAACACGCCGATCGTATCGGCGCGCTGGATCATCGCATAGACGCACGCCTCCTCAGGCGGAATGGTCGCGAGCGTCAGAGGTTCGCGGTAGTGCTTGTTGAGAAGCGTAAAACCCTTGCTCAGCGCTGTCAGCATGCCAAGCGCAAGCACGTCGACCTTGAGAAGGCCGAGCGCGTCGAGATCGTCCTTGTCCCACTCGACCATCGTGCGCTTATCCATCGCCGTGTTCATCACCGGCGCGACTTCGTCGAGCCGGTCGCGGGTGATGACAAAGCCGCCGCTGTGCTGGGTCAAATGACGCGGAAAACCGATCAGCGCCTTCGCCATCTCAAGTGCGAGCTTGAGTGTCGGATCGGTGGGATTGAGGCCGATCGCGCGCACGCGATCCTCGCCGATCGGAGCTGTCTCCTGGCCCCAGGCGGTCCCGTTGAGAGCAGCGATGACGTCGTCCGAGAGGCTAAAGACCTTGGCTGTCTCGCGGATCGCCGAGCGCGTGCGATAGGTGATCACTGCGGCGGCAAGACCGGCGCGTTCGCGCCCATAGCGCTCGTAGATATATTGGATCACTTCTTCGCGCCGCTCGTGCTCGAAGTCGACGTCGATGTCGGGGGGCTCGTTGCGCTCGGGCGAGATGAAGCGCTCGAACAGAAGATCGAAGTTCGCCGGATTGACCTCGGTGATCCGAAGGCAATAGCAGACCGCGGAATTGGCCGCCGAGCCGCGGCCCTGACAGAGGATATCCTTCGAGCGCGCGAAGCGCACGATGTCGTGCACGGTGAGGAAGTAGGGCGCGTAATCGAGCGAGGCGATCAGTGCGAGCTCGTGCTTGAGCGCTTCACGTGTCCGTTCCGGAACACCGTCCGGATAGCGCACTTCTGCGCCTGCCTGAGCGAAAGCTTCGAGCGCCTCTTGGGGCGTTGCATAGCCTTCGCGCAGCTCTTCCGGATAGCAATGCCTGAGTTCGTCAAGGCTGAAGGCGAGACCGTCGAGGAAGCGGATGGTCTCGGTGATGGCCTCAGGCGCCTCGGCGAACAGCCGCGCCATTTCGCGTGGGGGTTTGAGATGGCGCTCGGCATTGGCTTGCGTGAGACGCCCGGCCGCCTCGAGCGTGGTTTTTTCGCGGATGCAGGTGAGGACATCGGCAAGCGCGCGCCGCTCGGGAATATGCATCATGACGTCGTTGGTCGCCATCAATGGTGCGCCGACAGAGCGCGCGAGCGCCGAGCGCCGCGCCAGCCCGCCACGCATGTCCCCGCCATAAATCAGGCTCGCGCCAATCCACAGTCGTTTGCCGAAGGCTTGGCTGAGGAGGGCTAAAGCAGCGTCCTCATCCATCTCCTTGTAGCCGAGCTTCTCCTTGTCGTTCTGCGAGAGAGAAGCGTTCTCGCCATCGCCTTTTGGGGGCAGCGCAACGATCTGAAGGCCTTCGCCGTCGTCCAGAAGGTCCTTGAGGATAAGCCAGCATTCGCCTTTGGGCGCACGCGAGTTGCCCTCAGTCAGAATCCGGCAAAGCCGGCCATAGGCTGCGCGATCCTCTGGATAAGCGAGGACGTCAGGGCTGCTGTCGATGAAGACGAGACGCGCGCCGGGAACAACGCGCATTCCCGCCGTCGCCTCAACATTATCGCGCGCGAATGTGTGCGCGCGCACGACGCCGGCGAGCGAGTTGCGATCGGCGATACCGATCCCGGCGAGGCCGAGTTCGGCGGCGCGCGCCACCATTTCCTCAGGATGCGAGGCTCCGCGAAGGAAAGAGAAATTCGTTGTCGCCGCCAGTTCGGCGAAACGCGGCTCAAGCCGGATCAAGGAGGCGCCGCTCCTTTGTGTGCAAAAAGTAGAGCTAGAACAAAGATAGAACGACTATAAGCGAAAACACAAGCGCCAAGCTTGCAAAGACATCCCAGCCGTTAGCGATGTTCTGCTTGGCGGTTGGCATCCCTCGCAGACAACGCTGCGAGAGGCGACGCGCTCCTAGCTGCCGGCCGCGCCCTCAGCCAGGCGCGCAATGGCGTCGAAGAACAACCTTCGGAAGCGCTCAGCGTCGACGGCGATGGCGACTTCGGTATTGGCGAGGCGGCCCCACTGGCCGCGCCAGTCGACAATCGTTGCGCCGGTCGTCAAGCGCCCCGTGGTTTCGACGTCGACGGCCGCAAGGCGCGTTTCGACCAGCGTCGGATCGAGCGCGACCGCAACCGCCAGCGGGTCGTGCATGGTGAAGATTTGCTTGCCCAACGTTTTTTCCATGCGCTCGAAATAGAAGCGCGATGCATCTTCGAGGAACCGGGTGAGCTTGGCTCCGTGAGGCTTGCCGGCGATGCGCGAGGCGATAGCCGCGACGTCGCTCTCGTCGATGATCGTCTTGCGGGTGACGTCGAGGCCGATCGCAATCACCGGCGCTGCGCCTGCGCCGCCGAAGGCGCGAAAGACGATCCGCGCCGCTTCAGCATCGTGCCAGATGTTGAATTCGGCGGCCGGCGTGACATTTCCCGAATCTGAATAAGCGCCGCCCATGATGACGAACCGCTTGACGAGGCGCGGCAGTTCGGGCTCGCGCATGACGGCGAGCGCGATATTCGTCAACGGCCCCACCGCGCACAGGATGAGGCGTCGGGAGTGCAAGCGCGCCGCGGCGATGATCGAATCCGCGGCGTGCAGCGCGTCTGACGACCCCTCCGGCTCCGGCAAAACTGCATGGCCAAGGCCGGTTGCGCCGTGAATTTCACTCGCGTCCTTCACCGCGTTGGAAATCGCGGTCGCCGCGCCCGGCCAGACCGGAATATCCGCTCGTCCGGCAAGCGCGAGGACCGCTCGCGTGTTGCGCGTCGCGGCTGCGAGCGAAACGTTGCCGACGACCGTGGAGACGCCGAGGATTTGCGCCCTCTCATGCGCGCAGGCGTAGAGGAGAGCGAACGCATCGTCGATACCGGTATCGACGTCGAGGATGAGGGGTTCAGATTGCTGGGTCATGGAGGCAATCTCCTTCTCGGTCTCATGCGCCCGCGATGATCCGGTTCAGTTTCGGGGCGACATTGTGGTCGTTCGTAGGACTCTACGGTCAAACCGCAAAATCCCGGCGCTCCTTGCCGACCCAACGCCACAACAAGAGGACGGCGACGACGGCGAGTCCGGTCGCAAGCCCGATCCAGACACCGACCCCGCCGAGCGGAGTCAAGAAGCCCAGCGCAAGGCCGATCGGCGCGCCGATCGCCCAATAGCCGAGAACCGCGATGACGAAAGGCCATTTCGAATCGTGCAGCCCACGCAGCATGTTGGCGAGAACACACTGGCTCGCATCGAAGATCTGGAAGACCGCCGCGATCTTGAGCAGCGCGACGGCGATCGCCACGGCGCCTGCATTCTCGGGCGGGTCGACGTCTATGAAGGGCGCGATCAAGAGGCGTGGCGCGACGATCATCGCGGTCGCTGACGAGGCTGCATAGACGAGCGTGAGGCCGAAGGCGCACCAGCCCGCGTGCGCAACCGCGAGGGCGTTGCGTGCGCCATAGGCAAGGCCGACCCGAACCATCGCCGCCTGACCCAAGCCGAGCGGAACCATGAAGCCGATCGATACGATCTGCAAGGCGGCGGTATGGGATTCGAGCGCGGTGCGGCCGATCAGGCCCATCGCCATCGTAGCGGCGGAGAAGACGCCGACTTCTGCGAGAATCATGGCGCCCATAGGCAGGCCAAGGCGCCATAGCGCGAACAGCTCGCACCGAGCAGGGCGCCAGGGAAGGGCGAACGGTCGAAGCCGCCGCAGTCGCGGCTCCACGAATGACGCCCCGAACAGGATCAGGCACATCAAGCTCTGCGACAGTGTGGTCGCAATGCCGGAGCCGATGATTCCGAACGCCGGCATGCCGAGCTTGCCAAACACGAGGGCGTAGTTGGCGAGGGCGTTGAAAACCACTGCGACCAGACCGGCGATCAGCGTCGGGCGTGGTCGCTCAAGTGCGGAAAAGATGCAGCGGCCGGTGATGAACATAAGGTTTGGCAGCAGGCTCCATTGATAGCCGCGCATGTAGGTCCCGGCGTCGCGCGCGAGGTCGGCCGGTTCGCCGATGGCCAGCAAAATCGGCTCCGTCCGCCATAGGTAGACCCAAGTGAGGAGGGAGAGGGCGACCGCTGACAAGAGGGACTGGTGCGTGGCGCGCCTGAGCGACTCCCCGGTCTCGCCAGCTCCAATTTTTGCCGCGGCGATCGGCGACAACGCCGCCACGATGCCGATGCCGAGCACCATCGGGGGCTGAAACAGGTTGAAGCCGAGCGCGCCGGCGGCGAGCGCGCGCGGCGACAGCCGGCCGAGCATGACAAAGTCGGTCGCGGTCATCGCGTAGATTGCGACGTTGGCGAGGATGATCGGCCAGCCGAGCGCAAGCGTCGCGCCGAGCTCGCGCTTGAACGAGCCGCTTGCAGCTGCGGCTCCCAGCGGTCGCGCGGCGGCGGCCATGATTGTCCGGTCCTGATTAGGGCGCGGTGCTTACCGGAGTCAGCGAGCAGGCGCAAATCCGGCGGGCGCGCCCTCGAACTTCGGGAGACCGGGATGGCGCTCAGAGAAATGATTGTGGCGACGCGGGCCGGTCTGAGAGCGGCCGCCGCCAATGCAAAAGCGGCCTTTTCGGTGGACTCTCGCCAGGTTGGGAATCTTCGGAGCGAGGCGAGGACCCAGCAGTTCTCTCTGGCGGTGGACGAGCCGCGGACGCTCGGCGGCTCTGATGCTGGTCTGAACCCGGTGGAGCTGATCCTCGCGGGATTGGCGACATGCCAGGAGATCACGTGCCGCGCTTACGCAACGCCGCTTGGCGTTCCGCTCGATAGCGTCTCGGTCAAGCATGAGGGCGTTCTCGACCTGCGGGGATTTTTTGCCGTCGGTGAACGGGTGCGTGCCGGTTTCGCCAGAGTGCGGGGAACCGTGACGTTGGAAAGCTCGGCGAGCAAACAGGAGTTGGCGAAGCTCAAAGAGGTTGTTGACGCGCATTGCCCGGTCTTGGACATTCTTCGCCCGCCTGTTCCCGTGGAGATCGAGTTCGTCGCCGAACCGGTCGCCGTCGCCGCCTGAGTTCTTCCCTTCGGAAGTGGCCGGCGACGCATCGGCCCGGTCTGTCATCCAACCGTTCGGGTGATCCAGTTCAGGACGTCACCGAGCCGCTCGCCCATCGCCAGATGGGGGGCGCCCTCGACGCGCCAGAACTCTTTCGGCTGATGGGCGAGTGCAAACAATTTCTCGCCAAAGCGGATGGGCGTAACAAGATCCTTGGTCCCGTGTACGATCAGCGTCGGCGCCGTGACGGAGCCGATCAGCAAGTCGTTACGGAACGGATCGCGAAGCAATGCGCGAACCGGGACGAACCAGTAGGTCGCCGCCGCGACATCGGCGATCGAGGAATAGGGCGAGTTGAGCACAAGCGCGCCAACCTTGTGGCGAGCGGCAAGCGCCACAGCAACACCGGACCCAAGCGATTCTCCGAGAGCGACGATATGCTCGGGCGCGACGCCGCTCGCGATCGCCGCCGCATAAGCTGCTTCGCCATCGAGCTTGAGCCCTTGCTCGCTGGGAGAGCCGGTTGAGCTGGCGTAACCTCGATATTCGATCGCCAGCAACCCGATCCCCGCCTTCGCCATGGCGCGAAAGCGTTCCGCCCGAAGGTCGAGTCCACCGGCGTTGCCATGAAAATAGAGGATCAGAGGACGTTCTGGCGCGGGGGGAAAGCTCCACGCCACCAGACTTTCCCCATCTTCCGTTTTCAGCCGAAGAGTCTGGGCGTCGAGCCCAAGGGTCGCCGGATCGACCTCAGCGGCGTCGCAACGAAACAGGATTTTTCTTTGGCCGAAGAAAAGGCCGACAAACAACAGAAGGTAAAGCGTGACGCATGCCGCAAGGGCGATCAGCACGGGCGGCCGCGCTCCGGCGCTGCGCCTAGTGGCCCAGCGCCTTCACGATCGCGTCGGTCATCTTTTTCGCATCGCCAAACAACATCAGCGTGTTGTCGCGAAAAAACAGCTCGTTCTCGACGCCGGCGTAGCCCGACCCCATGCCTCGCTTGACGAACAAGACCGTCTTCGCTTTGTCCACGTCGAGAATCGGCATGCCGTAAATCGGCGACTTCGGGTCGGTTTTGGCGGCCGGGTTGGTAACGTCGTTGGCGCCGATGACGTAAGCGACGTCAGCCTGCGGAAACTCGCTGTTGATATCCTCTAGTTCGAACACTTCGTCGTAGGGAACATTGGCTTCGGCCAGCAGCACGTTCATGTGACCTGGCATTCGGCCGGCGACGGGATGGATCGCATATTTGACCTCGACGCCGCTCTTCTTGAGCATGTCCCCCATTTCACGCAGCGAATGCTGCGCCTGCGCGACCGCCATTCCGTATCCTGGCACGACGATCACTTTGGATGCGTTTTTCATCATGAAGGCGGCGTCTTCGGCCGAGCCCTGCTTGACTGGACGGGTCTCCGTTGCGCCCGCCGCGCTGGCGACTTCACCGCCCCATCCGCCGAGGATGACGGATATGAAAGACCGGTTCATGCCCTTGCACATGATGTAGGAGAGGATCGCGCCTGACGAGCCGACCAGCGCGCCGGTGATGATGAGCGCCAGATTGCCGAGGGTGAACCCGATGCCCGCGGCCGCCCAACCGGAATAAGAATTGAGCATCGAGATGACGACGGGCATGTCGGCCCCGCCGATCGGAACAATAAGCAGAAGGCCGAGCGCGAACGAGACGAGCGCGATGAGCCAGAAGAACGCGGCCCCCTGTGTGGCGTAGAACAGAGCGATCAAAAGCACGAGCGCCACGCCGAGGCCGCCATTGATAAGATGGCGTTGTGGCAAAAGGATCGGCGCCCCGGACATCCGTCCGTCAAGCTTCAGGAAGGCGATGATCGAGCCCGTAAATGTCACGGCGCCGATCGCGAGCCCGAGCGACATCTCGATGATGCTCCCGGGGTGGATGGCGCCGCCGTCCTCGATGCCGAAGGCCTCGGGCGCATAAAACGCTCCGGCGGCCACCAGCACCGCGGCCAAGCCCACCAACGAATGGAACATCGCTACCAATTGGGGCATCGCCGTCATCTGCACGGTGCGCGCGCGCCATGCCCCGATGCCGCCGCCTATGGCGACGCCAAGAATGATAAGTAGCCAGGAGAAGGCGCTTGACGGCGGACGAACCGCCAGCGTCGTCAAGACCGCGACGCCCATGCCGATCATGCCAAAGCGGTTGCCTTGGCGCGAGGTCGCCGGCGAAGAGAGGCCGCGCAGCGCCAGAATGAACAGAATGCCGGAAACGAGATAGAGCAGGGCCGCGAAATTGGCGTTCACCGGCGTCAGCCCTTCTTCTTGTACATCGCCAGCATGCGCTCGGTGACCAGAAAGCCGCCGAAGATGTTTATCGACGCGAGGATAAGCGCGATAAAGCCGACCAGCCGTGCAAATCCCGATCCGCTGTCGACAGCCGCGACCCCGACCGACAGGAGGGCCCCAACAACGATGACCGACGAAATGGCGTTGGTCTCGGACATCAGCGGCGTATGCAGCGCTGGCGTCACCGACCAGACGACATAATAGCCGACGAAGACCGCGAGCGCGAAGATCGCCAGCCTGAACACGAACGGATCGATCGCCCCGCCAGAGGCGGCGTGGCCAGCCGCTGCAAGCTGGTCGCTATAGGTCTGCGCCGCCTGAGCGGCCTGCCGCGCGGCGTCGGCGGCGGCTCGGAGTTTTTCGATCGCGGCGTCAATGTTGTCCATTGGGCTCTCCGGCGCTGACAGCGCGCAAGCGTCTATTTCGGCATGAAATTCGGGTGAACAATCGCGCCGCTGCGGGTCAGGCATGTCGCCTTCACCAGTTCGTCGTCCCAGTTGACGGCGAGCGACTTGTTCGCCTTGTCGATCAACGTTTCGGCGAAGGCGTAAAGGTTGCGCGCGTAGAGCGCCGAAGCCGAGGACGGGATCCGGGTGACGTTGGAATAACCGACGATCTTGACGCCGTTGTCGCTGGACACCATCTCGCCGTCCCGCGCGAGCTCGCAATTTCCCCCGCGCTCGACGGCAAGATCAACGATAACCGAGCCAGGGCGCATGGACTTGACCATGTCAGCGGTGACGAGACGCGGCGCTGGGCGGCCGGGAATCAGCGCGGTAGTGATGACGATGTCCTGTTTGGCGATATGCGTGGCGATGAGATCGGCCTGCTTCGCCTTGTAGGCATCCGACATTTCCTTGGCGTAGCCGCCCGCGGTTTCGGCCTGCTTGAATTCCTCGTCTTCGACCGCGACGAACTTCGCCCCCAGGGACTCGACCTGCTCTTTGGTCGCCGGTCGTACGTCGGTCGCCGTGACCACGGCGCCGAGGCGCCGGCCGGTGGCGATCGCCTGCAGGCCGGCGACGCCGACGCCCATGACGAACAGCTTCGCGGCCGGAACGGTGCCGGCGGGAGTCATCATCATCGGGAAGGCCCGACCGTATTCGGCCGCGGCGTCGATCACCGCGCGATAGCCAGCGAGGTTTGCTTGGCTCGACAGCACGTCCATCGACTGGGCGCGGGTGATGCGCGGGAGAAGCTCCATGGCGAAGGCCGCGACTCCGGCCTTTGCTATTGCCTCGATCGCCTCGCGGTGTTCGTAGGGGTCCATCGTCGCGATCACGACCGCATCAGACTTGAGGCGGGGAGTTTCGTCGCCCTTCGGCCGGCGAACCTTCAATACCAGATCGGCGCCGAGCGCTTCCTCGGCCGAGACGAGCCGGGCGCCTGCTGATTGGTATTCGGCGTCTGGAAATCCGGCTTTCGCGCCCGCTCCATGCTCGACCGAGACATCCGCCCCGAGGCCTGCGAATTTCCTGACCGTCTCCGGGGTGGCGGCAACACGCATTTCAGCGGGGTCGGTTTCGGCAGGAACTCCGATCAGCATCAAACTTCCCCCGACACCCTAGATCTGAGGTACAGCAAGCTTTCACTCGGAGCGTGCTCCGCGCAGCGACAGCAGATCGCTGCTGCCGCGACAGACTTAGATCATCGGCCTTCGAGCCGCAACGCATATGGGAGGGTGCAAACTACGCGAAAAGTCTCAAGGGCGCTAAGGGCTAGCCCAGCAAGAAGGGTAGAAGCGCAAAGGCCCCTGATGAACGCGGCCGCGTTAGGCGCGCGCTACGGCCTCGGCCAAGCGATCGTTGGTTTTGTCTCGCACCTCTAGCGTCTCGAATTTGAGGAGTTCGCTCTCGGCTTCTTCCTGCGCGGCCTTCGCGTCCTCGATCTGACCCAGAAGCTCGGCGATCGAACTCTTGAGGTTGTCGCGCCTAACCGATGTTGCCCGCGCGTAGGTCGGATAGGCGAAGTGGGTGGGGTCGGCGATGCCGGCGCGCTTCTCTTCATTGGCGATTTCACGATCGAGGTCGCCGATCATGCGGGTGAACTCGGCCAGCATCATCTCGATCTGCCCGACCCGGCGGCGCTTCTCCTCAAGTTGAAAGCGCTTCAGACGGATAAGCGTGTCCCGCGACTTCATTCCGGCAGACTCCTTAGCAACTCAAACGTGCGAGGACGTCACGGTCCCCTGGTCACGACTACGAGACGGGTGGGACGATGCATGACGAAGGTTTCTGCTTTCTTACGTCACAGGACGGCGGGGTCAGTCGGCTCGGCTGCAAACCCGATATTCGGCTCGGACGAGCGGCGAAGGACGCCTGCGATTGAGGACGTTAGCGATTCATTTACGCGGTTCATTAACA
This sequence comes from uncultured Alphaproteobacteria bacterium, assembly GCA_963717215.1. Taxonomy (GTDB): domain Bacteria; phylum Pseudomonadota; class Alphaproteobacteria; order Rhizobiales; family Beijerinckiaceae; genus Roseiarcus. The sequence goes on along the minus strand of CAVQVS010000008.1, from coordinate 263,369 downwards.
ATCGAGTCGAGGCGCGTGGTGGAAGGACCACACAATCCTCCCCCGGTATTCCCCCGCGGGGCGTAGCCTTTCAGCCCCGTCGGCGAAGCGTGAGTCCAAAGAATCTGTTAGATGCGTTTGTTGATGTGATACGTTAATTTTTACTCCTGCCAAATACTCTTTCTTATCAAATTGTTACTAATATCACGCGGCATAGGGTCAAGGGGCTTGCGCAAATGAATCACGGTTTGTTAACCAATGACAGTCAGTGTTCAATTCGAATCGGCCCAAGATCGCACCAGCGAAGTTCGGGCACGAGCGCGACGTACATAACCGCGGTCATGAAGCGACGGGCGAGGCGGGGAGCCTAACATGCGGGTACTTTTGATCGAAGACGATACGGCGACCGCGCAAAGCATTGAATTGATGTTGAAGTCGGAGAACTTCAATGTTTACGTCACGGACCTCGGCGAAGAAGGCATCGATCTCGGCAAGCTTTACGATTACGACATCATTTTGCTCGATCTCAACCTGCCCGACATGTCTGGCTACGAGGTGCTGCGCTCGCTCAGGGTCACAAAGATAAAGACGCCTATTCTGATCCTCTCCGGGATGGCCGGCATCGAGGACAAGGTCAAAGGACTTGGCCATGGCGCCGATGACTATCTGACCAAGCCGTTCCACAAGGACGAACTGGTCGCCCGGATCCACGCGATCGTGCGCCGTTCGAAAGGACACGCGCAGTCGGTCATTATTACCGGCGACCTCACGGTCAACCTCGATCAGAAGACGGTGGAAGTCGACGGAGCGCGGGTGCATCTGACTGGCAAAGAGTATCAGATGCTGGAACTGCTCTCGTTGCGCAAGGGCACGACGCTGACCAAGGAGATGTTTCTCAACCACCTCTACGGCGGCATGGATGAGCCGGAACTCAAAATCATTGACGTTTTCATTTGCAAATTGCGCAAGAAACTGGCGACGGCGTCGAGCGGGCGAAACTACATTGAGACAGTCTGGGGCCGCGGATACGTGCTGCGAGAGCCCTCGCCAAACGAGGAGCGCATTCCGGCATGAGGCGCCGATAGAGGGTCATTGGCAATCGGCGATCAAGATCTGCGCCTTTGACGCTTATCGCTCGGTCGCCACACTTCGATGTTCTCGGGGATGCGGCGCTATGACCGCTATACCTTGAACCAACGCATCCTATTCTACCGCTACCTCGGCAAGACCGTCGAGCCCATTAGGGCCTCGTCGATCGCCGCTGCGCATTGTCGGCCTTCCCGGATGGCCCACACCACGAGCGACTGGCCGCGGCGCATGTCGCCGCAAGCAAAAACCTTGGATTTTGAGGCGACGTATTTCTTCGTGTCCGCGAGCACGTTACCCCGTGGATCCAGCGACACGCCTAGTTCGGCAAGAAGGCCGTCCTTGACTGGCGACACGAAGCCCATCGCGAGGAGAACGAGGTCAGCGGGCAAAGTGAACTCTGTACCAGCGATCGGCTTCATCTTCTCATCGATTCGCACGCACTGAAGACCGGTGACCACGCCGCTATCGCCCTCGAAGGCGACGGTATTCACTGCGAAATCGCGCTCGGCGCCCTCTTCGTGGCTGGAGGAGGTGCGAAGCTTCAAGGGCCAATTCGGCCAGGTCAGCATCTTGTCCTCTTGCTTCGGCGGCATAGGCATGATCTCGAGCTGGGTCACCTTGAGAGCGCCCTGACGGATCGAGGTTCCGATACAGTCCGAGCCAGTGTCGCCGCCGCCGATGACCACGACCCGCTTGCCGGCCGCGACGATGGAGGCGTTCGTCCCGATAGGCTCGTTTGAGACGCGACGGTTCTGTTGCGGCAGAAACTCCATGGCGAAATGAACGCCGTCGAGGTCGCGGCCCGGAACGGGCAGGTCGCGAGACGACTTCGGATCCGCCCGCGAGCGCAATCGCGTCGTATTCTTCGACAAGGCTTTGCCCCATAACCGTCACGCCGATGTGAGCGTCATAGTGGAACGTGACGCCTTCGGCCTCCATCTGCTTGACCCGGCGGTCGATGTGCCGCTTCTCAAGCTTGAAATCGGGAATCCCGTAGCGCAAGAGACCGCCGGCTTTGCCGTTCTTCTCGTAGACATGAACGTCATGGCCAGCACGCGCGAGCTGCTGGGCGCAAGCGAGACCCGCGGGACCGGAACCCACAATCGCGATCTTCTTGTCCGTTTTATGAGCCGCAGGCTCCGGTTTGATCCAGCCTTCAGAATATGCGCGGTCGATAATCGCGCATTCGATGGTCTTGATCGTGACCGGCGAGTCCTGGATGTTCAGAGTACAGGACGCTTCGCACGGCGCCGGACATACACGCCCGGTGACTTCCGGGAAGTTGTTGGTCGAGAGCAGATTGCGCGCGGCTTCGGCCCAGTCGCCCCGGTATGCAAGGTCGTTCCAGTCAGGGATCTGGTTGTTGACCGGACAGCCGATGTGACAATAGGGGATGCCGCAATTCATGCAGCGCGACGCCTGATTGCGCGTAGCCTCCTCACTCAACGGCAGCATAAACTCGCGATAGTGGCGGATTCGGTCGGAGGCCGGCGCATAACGCCGGTCCGCGCGATCGATCTCTAAAAACCCCGTGACCTTGCCCATCTTGGTACCCTAGAGCCGTGTCGTCGCTCCCGATATCGCGCGCGGAGCCCCCGGTCCGCTTCAATACCGCGCCAACTTTATCTTGCAAGAACTTTGCCGCGTCGATCTTGGGTGGCTGTTCCGACAGACGGTCGGCCGCAATTACGCGCGGCTAGCACCATGACGATCGGCGAAGGTCACCGCCGGGATGGTTCACTCCCCAGCGACAAGCATCTGCGGACCGCTTTGCGCTGCGAGTTCAGCCAGCGCGCGGCGATACTCGACCGGCATCACCTTGCGAAATTTCGGCAGATAAGCATCCCAGTCCTCAAGAATGCCCCGTGCGCGAGTTGAACCGGTGTGGCGCGCGTGATTGACGATCAACTGATGCAGGCGCTCGGCGTCGAATCGGCTCATGTCGCTCATCACGTCGACTCTGCCGTGGTGCTCCAGATCGCCGCCGGAATGCATATGGCGCTGCATGACCTCCTCCTCGGCAGCGACCGGATTGAGCTCGACCATCGCCAAGTTACATCGCTCGGCGAACGTGCCACCCTCGTCGAGGACGTAGGCGATGCCGCCCGACATGCCCGCAGCGAAGTTGCGCCCCGTCTCGCCGATGACCACGATGACCCCGCCGGTCATGTATTCGCAGCCATGATCGCCGGTGCCCTCGACGACTGCGATCGCGCCGGAATTGCGCACCCCGAAGCGCTCGCCCGCTACGCCGCGGAAATAACATTCCCCGGCGGTCGCACCATAAAGAACGGTGTTGCCTACGATGATCGAGGCCTCCGGCGTCAGCTTTCTCGCCTCCTGAGGCGGATAGACAACAATGCGGCCGCCCGACAATCCCTTGCCGACATAGTCGTTCGCCTGTCCCTCAAGCTCGAGCGTCACGCCCTTAGTGAGGAAGGCGCCGAAGCTTTGTCCCGCGGTGCCCTTGAATTTGACGTGGATCGCTTCATCACGCAGGCCGGCGTTCCCGTATCGCCTCGCTATGACGCCCGACAACATGGCTCCGGTCGACCGATCGGAGTTGCGAATGGAAAGGTCGAGGCGCACGTGCTTGCCGCGTTCGACGGCCTCTGTCGTATTGGCTATGAGGCGGCGGTCGAGGACGGTTTCGAGCCCGTGATCCTGAGCGACGCTATGGTGAATGGTGTCTTCCGGCCAGGGTGTCGGCTTGAAGAACAGGTTCGAAAAGTCCAGCCCCTGCGACTTGGCGTGCTCATTGAGTTTCTTCTGATCCAGCATTTGTCGCTGGCCGACCATCTCATCGAACGTGCGGTAGCCAAGCTCGGCCATCAGCGCGCGCACCTCTTCGGCCACGAAGAAGAAATAGTTGATGACATGCTCCGGCTTGCCGACAAAACGCTTGCGCAGCACCGGGTCCTGCGTCGCGACCCCGACCGGGCACGTGTTCAGATGGCATTTGCGCATCATGATGCAGCCGGCGGCGATCAGCGGCGCAGTGGCGAAACCGAACTCGTCTGCGCCCAGAAGCGCCCCGACTACGACGTCGCGGCCGGTGCGCACACCGCCGTCGACTTGTACGGCGATGCGGGATCTGAGGCCGTTCATCACCAGCGTCTGGTGCGTCTCCGCGAGACCGATCTCCCATGGACTTCCGGCATGTTTGATCGAGGTCAGCGGAGAGGCCCCGGTCCCGCCTTCGAAACCGGAGATCGTGACGTGGTCTGCCTTGCACTTCGCAACGCCTGCTGCGACCGTGCCGACTCCGACCTCCGACACCAGTTTTACCGAAACAAGCGCCTCTGGATTGACGTTCTTCAGGTCGTAGACGAGCTGCTTCAAGTCTTCGATCGAATAGATGTCGTGGTGCGGGGGCGGCGAGATGAGGCCCACGCCCTGGGTAGAGTGGCGCACCTTGGCGATCACGGCGTCGACCTTATGACCGGGCAATTGTCCGCCTTCGCCAGGCTTTGCGCCTTGCGCCATCTTGATCTGCATCATGTCCGAGTTGACGAGGTATTCCGCCGTCACGCCGAAGCGACCGGAGGCGACCTGCTTGATGGCGCTGCGCATCGAATCGCCGTTGGCCATCCGCTTGTAGCGATCGGACTCCTCACCGCCCTCGCCGGTGTTTGATTTGCCGCCAATCCAATTCATTGCGATGGCGAGCGTGGTGTGCGCCTCGCGCGAAATCGATCCATATGACATCGCTCCGGTCGAGAAGCGCTTGACGATCGAAACCGCCGGTTCAACCTCGTCGATTGGTACAGACGTTCGCGTGTCCTCCTCTGCACTCTTAATTCGGAAGAGGCCGCGAATTGTCAGCAATTGTGCGTTCTGCTCGTTGAGCGCCTTGGCAAAGGCGTCGTAGCGGTCGCGGGCGTTGCCGCGAACGGCGTGCTGCAGAAGGGAGACTGTCTCTGGCGTCCAGCTGTGGGTTTCTCCGCGCACCCGATAAGCGTATTCGCCGCCGACTTCGAGCGCAGTTCTCAGGACCGGAGAGAGGCCAAACGCATCCGCGTGCCGGCGCTGGGTTTCCTGCGCGATCTCGGCCAAGCCCGCGCCCTCAATCGAGGTCGCGGTGCCGAAGAAGAATTCGTCGATGAACGCGCGTGAGAGGCCCACGGCGTCGACGATCTGCGCGCCGCAGTAAGACTGGTAGGTAGAGATGCCCATTTTCGACATGACCTTGAGAAGGCCCTTGTCGACCGATTTGATGAAGCGCTTGACCGCTTCATAGCCGCTGATCGGCTCCGGCAAATCCTTCGCCATCACCGTCAAAGTCTCGAACGCGAGATAAGGATTGATCGCTTCGGCGCCGTAGCTCGCGAGACATGCGAAGTGGTGGATCTCTCGCGCCTCACCCGTTTCGACGACGAGGCCGACGGAGGTTCGAAGGCCCTTGCGAATGAGATGATGATGAACGGCCGCGGTCGCCAGAAGGGCCGGAATCGGGATCCGATCCGGACCCACCATGCGATCGGAAAGTATGATGATGTTATACCTGCCATGAACCGCGGATTCCGCACGCTCGCAAAGGCGGCTGAGCGCGTCGCTCATCCCGGCCCCCCCCTTTTTCACCGGATAGGTGATGTCGAGGGTCCTGGTGTCGAACGAATCTTCCAGATGACCAATGCTGCGGATCTTCTCCAGGTCCTCATTGGTCAGGATTGGCTGGCGCACTTCGAGGCGCTTGCGTCTCGCCGCGCCGTCAAGGTCGAACAAATTGGGTCGCGGCCCGATGAAGGAGACGAGGCTCATGACCAGCTCTTCACGGATCGGATCGATCGGCGGATTGGTCACCTGAGCGAAGTTCTGCTTGAAGTACGTGTAAAGCAGCTTCGACTTCGAAGACAGCGCCGAGATCGGCGTGTCCGTGCCCATTGAGCCGACGGCTTCCTGGCCGGTCGTCGCCATCGGGGCGAGCAGGATCGTCAGATCTTCCTGGGTGTAACCGAAAGCCTGCTGGCGATCGAGCAGCGGCACGTCCGTACGCAACGTGCGCGGCTCGACAGGGTTGAGGTCTTCGAGAACGATCTGGCCTTCGCGAAGCCAAGCGCTATACGGTTGAGCGCGCGACAGCGTCTGCTTGATTTCCGCATCCGAGACGATGCGGTGCTGCTCAAGGTCCACGAGCAGCATCTTTCCGGGCTGCAGGCGCCACTTGGCGACGATGCTTTCTTCCGGCACTGGCAGCACGCCCATTTCCGACGCTAGAACGACAAGGTCGTCATCGGTAACGAAATAGCGCGCGGGCCTGAGCCCGTTGCGATCGAGCGTCGCGCCGATCTGGCGTCCGTCCGTGAACGCCATCGCCGCAGGACCGTCCCACGGCTCCATCAGCGCGGCGTGATATTCGTAGAAAGCGCGTCGCTCCTCGTCCATCAGCGGATTTCCGGCCCAGGCCTCCGGAATGAGCGTCATCATCGCGTGGCTGAGCGAATAGCCACCCTGAACGAGGAACTCGAGCGCGTTGTCGAAGCAGGCGGTGTCCGACTGGCCCTCGTAAGAAATGGGCCACAGCTTCGATATGTCGGCGCCGAATAGCTCCGAGTTGACGCTCGCCTGACGCGCCGCCATCCAATTGACGTTGCCCCGCAACGTGTTGATTTCGCCATTGTGCGCGACTGTTCGATAAGGGTGCGCAAGACGCCAGGATGGAAACGTGTTGGTCGCGAAGCGTTGATGGACCAGCGCCAGGGCGGTTTCATAACGCGGGTCCAATAGGTCGCGGTAGTAAGGCGCAAGCTGGCGCACCAGCACCATGCCCTTGTAGACGATGGTTCGTGCGGACATCGAGACCGGGTAATATTCGAGGATCTCCGGCGTCCCGATCGCAACCACGCGATTGGAGACGACCTTGCGCACAACATAGAGGCGCCGCTCAAAATCGTCTTCGCTATCGAGCCCGGTTGGACGTCCGACGAAAATCTGCTGCATCACAGGCTCGACGACCTTGACACGTTCGCCAAGCGCCGAATTGTCGACCGGCACATCGCGCCAGCCAAGGAGGGTCAGGCCCTCGGCCGCCACAACCTCCTCGACGATCGCTTGCACCTGCTTGCGGGCCTCGCTTCGCCGCGGCATGAAGAACTGACCGATCGCATAGTCGCCTTGCGCCGGCAGCTCGAAGCCGAGCTTCGCGCATTCCGGCGCGAAGAACGCGTGCGGGATTTGGGTCAGCACGCCGCAGCCGTCGCCGAGCGACGAATCCGCGCCCACCGCGCCGCGGTGGTCGAGGTTGACGAGAATCTGAAGGCCTTTTTCGAGGATGTCGTGCGACTTGCGGTTCTTCATGTCGGCGACGAAGCCAACGCCGCACGAGTCATGCTCTTTGGACGGGTCGTACAGCCCCTGCGCCGGTGGCGTCAGCGGGTCCCGGCCTGGGTTGGCCTTCGCGAACCCGTCGCGCAACTCATCGAACGTCGCTCGAGTTGTGGCGTTCATCTTTCCGCTCCCGGGCGGTCGCGCACCTGGGTGCGACCGTTATTGCAAATTTTCAGGCTCAAGGTGGACAAAGGCGGCTGCTAACGCGCAGCTCAAGAGCGTCACGCGTCGGATTTTTTTCGATCCGTCTTTGTCGTTCGATCCGACAACGCTTGAGCCCTGCTCTTCTGCTGGCGCCGAAGCCCCAGCCTCGCCGCACAAAAAATGGTCAGCACAACTGTCCTATTTTCCGACCATGACAGAAATGGAACGCCGGCACAAGCGGCTTGACAAAATTTTTCGCCGCTTCACCCCGGCGTGAGAGCGAATTGCCAGGGCGGCGAAATCTGACGCAGATTGTCTGCTCAAATCAAGCGGAGCGAGCATGAAATTCGCCAGTGACAACGGCGCCGGCGTGGCGCCGCAGATTCTGGATGCGATCGTGGCGTCATCGCGGGTCAACGCGCCGGCCTACGGCGCCGATGACTATACCACGAGAGCGCAATTGCTTCTGAGCGAGGTATTTGAGACCAAAGTCGTCGCTTTTCTGGTAGCGACGGGCACGGCGGCGAACGCCTTGGCGCTTTCCGCTCTGGTTGACCCATGGGATGCCATTTTCTGTCACGAGGAAGCGCATATCCACGACGACGAATGCGGCGCGCCGGAGCTGTTCACCGCAGGGGCGAAATTGGTTGGGATCGCAGGAGAAGGCGGCAAGATCACTCCCGAAGGCCTTCGGGAGACCTTAGAGAGGTTTCCACGGGGGCTCGTGAAATCGGCGCAGCCCGGCGCGCTGTCGCTATCTCAGGCGACTGAGGCTGGCACGATCTACGACGTGAGCGAGGTTTCGGAGCTCAGCTCGATCGCTCACCGCAACGGGATCAGCGTGCATATGGACGGCGCGCGCTTCGCCAACGCGCTCATTTCCGCCGAGGCGACGCCGGCCGACATGACCTGGCGCGCCGGGGTCGACATTCTGACGCTTGGCGCGACGAAGAATGGCGCGCTTGCTTGCGAAGCCGTCGTGTTTTTCGATTCCGCCGGCGCGGCGAATTTCGCCTTTCAGCGCAAGCGGGGCGGTCAGACGCTGTCCAAGGGACGCTTTCTCGGCGCGCAAATGGAGGCTTACCTCGCGGACGGACTCTGGTTGCGGCTGGCCGAACAAGCAAACGGCTCGGCGCGTCGGCTCGCTCGCGGCCTCGCGGGGACGCCGGGCGTGCGCCTCGCATGGCCAACGGAGGCCAACGAAGTCTTTGTCGTTGCGCCAAAAGCAATGGTCGAGCGCTGGCGCGCCGCAGGGGCAGTGTTCCACGATTGGAGCACCCGATCGCTCGCGCCGGAGCGCGTCCCTCGAAAGGGCGAAGCATTGGTGAGGTTGGTGGCCTCGTTCGAAACCGAATCAAGAGAAATTGATCGGCTCATCAGCATTTGCGCTGAGGTTACGGACTCGGCCGTGGCGACGCCGTAACCGCGCCGCATTCGGCGTCTCAGGATCGCCTTCCGTGATACCCTGGAACGATCCCATGACGATCAAATTGAATGGAGCGCTCGGCCGTTGCTTGGCGACCCTCTTGCTCGTCGCGCCAATCGCCGTGGCCTTCGCTCCTGCCGCGGTCGCCCAATGGATGCCGCCGTGGGAAGCGCCGTTCCCCGGCGACATCGAACGAGGTCTCGAGGCTCAAGGATACGTGTTGATGGCGCCGCTTATGCGCCGGCCGGGAGTTTATCTTGCGGACGTCAGCGCCGGTCCCGCGCGTCATCAGCGTCTCATCATCGACGCCAGGAACGGTCAAATCCTCGAGCACTTCACTACCCCGCCCGAAATTGGGCACCCGCGCCCGAGGCTCGCGACGCAGAGTTTGGCGAGCCTCAATCCAGTGGCGTCGGATCACCGCTGGGACCCGGCTTCGCCGGCCCGCCCGCAGCGGCCGCGATGGCCAAATCGACTTACGGCGGTCCAGCGAACGTCCATATTCCCGCGGCCGTCAGCCCCTACGGCGTCGGAGAAACGCGGGGCGGGATTAAGGCCAGGCTGAAGTCCGCCCCGACGGAACGCAAGCCGATCATCAACCCGCCTTTGCCGCCTCCCGCACCGCGTGAAACGGCGAAAGTGGACGGATCAGGCTCGATGGCGGCCCGGCCGAGTGAAAACAATGATTCCGAGCAGAAGCGGATCGACTCCCATTCGATCGAGATCGGCGAAGGCCCCCCCGCCTCCGCGTCTACAACTCAAGGCTCGTCCACCGAGGCGGATGACAAAGCGAAGGTAGGCTTCGTTCCCCCGGCCTTGTTCCAATAGACGAAAAAGGGCGCCCCAACCGGGACGCCGCATTTACCTGTGCCTAAGTCTGCTCTGGTTTAAGCAGCCTTGGCGGATGGGGCCTTAACGGCTTCGATGGTCTTGGCGCCCTTGTTGATCGCGATCGTCCGCGGCTTCTGGGCCTCGGGGACCTCGCGAACGAGGTCGATATGCAGCAGACCGTTCTCGCTCGCGGCGCCCGTCACGACAACATGGTCGGCAAGTTGGAAGCGGCGCTCGAAGGCCCGAGCGGCAATGCCCTGATAGAGCAAGTCGCGCTTCTCGTCCTGCTGGGCGCTTTCCTTGGTCCCGCGTACTGTCAGCGTGTTCTCGCGGGTCTCAACCGACAGCTCACTCTCGGCGAACCCGGCCACCGCGAGCGTGATCCGGTAAGCGTCTTCGCCGGTGCGCTCGATGTTGTAGGGCGGGTAGGTGGGCGCGTTCTGCTCGCCGCCAGCGACCCTGTCGAGCATCGAAAAGAGACGATCGAACCCGACGGTGGAACGGTAAAACGGTGAAAGGTCGTAATTTGACATGGATCACATCCTCTGGTGAGCGATATGACGGCTGGCGCCCCAGACATTGGCTGCGCCGCCGCTGTGAAGCCTTTGACCTCACGCTCAGTAATTTTTGGTTCGACAACGCAATTTCAAGGGCGGCTGTGGCTTTCGCCACAAAAAATGCTAGCTCTGGGGTCAGAGGAGCCCTTTCCGGGCGCGCCGCCGAGCGCCAGGGAATTTTTCAAAGGGGGGCCGTCGCCTCCGGATATCGAGGTCCAACCATATGAGGAAATCAATCTCGATTATTGCCGCCTTCACCGCGGCCCTTTGTTTAGCCGCCACGGCTTACGCTGCCGGGCACAAGGGTCCGCAAAGCGAAGGAGAAGACGACACGCCAAAGCCGCTGCCGCCGCAGCAGAAGAACTTTCCGCTCGACCAGACCTGGTCGCTCAAGGAACTCAATGGCAAGCCGGTGCCCCCGGGAATGGACATCAGCCTGAAAATTGACGGGACGCTGCGGGGTTCCGGCTTTACCGGCTGCAATTCGTGGTCGGCGACGCTCTATCCGGTCAAGGACCAGCATCTTGCCGTCGGTCCCTATGCGCTAACCAAAAAGCAGTGCCCCAAGGACGTTATGCAGGTCGAACTGGGCTTCCTGTCCGCGCTGGTCGGCAGCCCGACGTGGGACTTGGTCAACGGCGATCTGGTCATCAAGGGACCGCGCGGCGCGCTGCGACTCGCCCGCTCGCTCTGAGCTGTTAGCGCTTTGCCTCGGGATGGAGCCGGTTTGGCTCCTTCGCGCTTTTCCCTGGGATTAGAAGCCCGGGATGGAGCGTGCGATAGATGCCATGAACAAGCCTGCGCGTCCGTACGCGCCAGCCCGCGATTACGTCGCCGGCTCTGGTTCGGCGCTGACCGTAGCTGGGCCCCCGTCCTGGGTTTCGAATGTGATTCGCCGCTTGTGAAATTGGTTGATCGTCGCCTGGTGGCCAATCGAGACGAGCGTCGCGCGCGGTAGCGTTTCGACGATCGCGCGGTAGAGATTGGCCTCGCTCTTCTCGTCGAGCGAGGCGGTCGACTCATCCAGGAACAGCCAGTCCGGCTCAGCCAATAGCGCGCGCGCAACCGCTAGACGCTGCTGCTCGCCGCCGGACAGGCGCATTTGCCAATTCTCGTTCTCGTCCAGACGGTCGGCGAGCGCCGGCAGGCCGACCTTGACCAGTGCCTCGCGCAGTTTCTCGTCGGAAAAATGGGCGCTTGCCGCCGGATAAGCGAGGGCCTCACGCAAAGGTCCGATCGGAATATAGGGCCGCTGCGGCAAGAGCATGAGCTTGGCGTAGGCCGGCTGATGGATCTCGCCTGAGCCGTACGGCCACAAACCCGCGATGGCGCGAAAGAGCGTCGACTTGCCGGCCCCAGAGGGTCCCACAAGCATCGTGGGTTCCTGCGGGACCAACACCAAGTCGGCGACACGGGCCAGTTTTCGGCCGTCCGGCAACGCGAGCTCGACATTGTTCAGCGCAAGGGTGGGCGCCTCCGACGAGGCCGCCATCAAGCGCGGCGTCTTTTTCTCGTCCGCGCGTGTCCGGGCGATGGCGTCCTCGAACGAGGTCAGTCGCTCGACCGCGGCGCGAAAATCGGCGAGACCGACATAACGGTCGACAAAGAAGTTCATCGCGCCGTTGACGTTGCCGAACGCGTCGGCCGACTGATTGAAGCGGCCGAAGTCGACGATTTTCGCGAAGTAGAACGGCGCGACAATCACATAGGGAATGATGACGGATATCTGGCTGTAGAACTGGGTAAAGGCGGTGAGCCATGTGCGCACATGAATGATCCGGCGGATCGTTCGCACCACATCGCCAAACACGCTGCTGGCGCGGTCGATCTCGCGACCTTCGCCCTTGAGAAGGGCGATCTGTTCGCTGTACTCGCGAATGCGCGCGAGATCGAAGCGGAAGTTCGCCTCAACCGACTGCTGACGGAAGTAAAGCCTGGACAGGCTCCGGCCGATGAGCTGGGTGACGCCTGTTGCTAGGCAAGCGTAAAGGACCGCGACCCAAAACAGGAAGCCCGGAATTCGCATGCCGAAAATCGGCGCATTGAGGGAATTGGAAATTCCCCACAGAATGATCGAGAACGACACCAGATTGGTCGCCGAAGAGATCGCCAGGATGGTGTAGTTGTAAATGCCGGCGTTGCCGGAATTAATGCCGGTGCCAGTGCCGTTGATGAAGCCGCCGATGTCCTGAGAGATACGTTGATCTGGGTTGTCGGCCGAGATGCGTTGGCCTGCGAACTCCTCCGAGGCGTCGTCTGTCGGATGGTCCGCGGCGTTGGAGAGCGCGATCTTATAGTGCATCGAATGCGTCAGCCAGCGCGCGGTGAAAGAGGCCGTCATCCATCGGCGCCATTGCAGCACGAAATTCGAGGCGACGAAGAACTCGACGATGCCGGCAACGATAGCGATCGTCGCCAGCGGCACGAAAACGACCATGAGCTGGTACCAGAACGCGACCCGGTGGGCTTCGTCGGCGACCTGAATGGCGTTGCCGAAATCCCGCTGGAAGAAGTTGAAACGCAGCGCCAACGCGACCTGGAATTGATTGATCAGGATCAGGAAATAGACGTTGATGCGGGCGTAGAGATCCTGCCGCAGAATGATAGGCGCAGCAGGCAAGGGCCGGATCGAAATCGGGGTCCGCGCAGCGAAGAACGGATCGGCGATCGTCATCATTTTACGCACCAGCCGAAAATGCGAGACGGCGAAAATGGCGAGAATGAAAAGCGCTGTCGCCAAGGGCAGATAGGTGGGGAGTTGATATTCTTCGAGGCTCTTCGGCCAATAGCCCAAGAGCGCGGCCAGGTCGCATAAGCCGAACACCACCGTTTCGATCGCGAACAGGTCGCAGAGGAGGGTGAGGAAGGTCGATAGTTGCCAGCGCGGCAGGGCGGCGACGGCGGCCAGTCCCGATGCGACACCGATCAGGAGGGTCATCCCATTTTCTTCGTAGGCGCCAATGACGAGGGCGAGGACTGCGAAGAGCGCGAGGCTCAACATGCGCATGGGGGGAGGACCTTGAGCGGACGGTAAAAAGAGAGAAAGCGCACTAGCAGACCGACCGGGGCATTAGAAGGGCGACGCGCAGCGCTCAGCATGAATTGTTGGCAATGTCGGCATGGCGCTTGAGTCCAGGCGTCATAGGCGAGTGCTGGCCGCGGTAAGGTCAGACAAGCGGCTGTGCACTTTTGCGCTCGGTTCAATGCTTTCAGGCGCCTAACATCTCTTTTATGCAACTGGAACGAAGATCCAGCTTTTGTCGACGGTGAGTCGCCCCCGCGGGGTCGAGCGGTGGATTCTCGATATCAGCCAGGCGGAGCAGGCGCTCCCAGCCGGAAAGTACAGGTGAGACGAACTCGGTCGCTGGCCAAGTCTCCGGGCTTGTCTTTATCTCGGGCCGGTCCTGCGACAAATCTTTGGGCCCTATCGTTTGATAATAAGCGCATGGCCGGGACGCGGAGATGGGCTTCCGTTGCTGGGAGCGCCGGCTTCCAATTCGCGGAGAGCAAAGTCGGACCCGCTCGCTCGCCGCGCGAACAGGGCTGCAAACCTTCGGCCGGCGCTGATGCCCGGAACCTCAATCAGAGAATACATTGCGCGAGCGATGATCAGCGACAATACGGGGGCGATCAGCACTGCCCCCGTTATCCCGATTGTAGGTTGGAGCCAATACGTCATCGCAAACAAGATCGGTAAGTGAATCAGATAGAGGCTATAGGAGGCGCGCCCTAGGAAGAGAAAAGGTCGACGGCGGAGCAGGGTGTCAAACCAGCCACCGAGGCAAATAAAGAAAATAATTGCGGCAAACAGAAACTCCCGCAAGATGTCCGAGTCAGAGGCCATCTCAAGTGCGAACAATATCACCAAAATACTAGTTTTGATCCAGTTCGAACGCGGCCAAAAGTTAGATCCCACACGCTTGTGGAGAATATCCGCGACCAGCATGCCGAGTATGAAGCTTGGAAGGTAATACAGAGTCACGCCGGCAGTGCTGGCGAGCAAATCGCCTGTTAGGAAAGGTTCACGGTAACCAAGCGACGCCAGCAAATGGGCGCCACCAAAGTAAGCAGCAGCGCCAACTCCAAATATGACTACCCAGCTCCTTCCGCAGAGCGCCGCGAGCAGCATGAAGATGATCGAGAAACGCAACTCGATGAACAAACTCCAAAGAACGGGGTTAAGAAGGTTATCTTCGGCGCGCAATCCCAAAAGCGACATGATTCGGAACGTCTCGCCGACGGTGAGGTCGTGGCACCAGCACAACGCTATCCAGGGGTCGATTTGAGAACAGTTCCGAGGGGACTGCAGCCAATGCAGCAGTGCGGCCCCTGCGACGGCGAGGATCATCGCCGGGTAGAGCCGAAATACACGGCGGGATAAAAACGAACCATACGAGTTGTCGTGACCCCGCAAAAAGCTTACATATAATACAAATCCGCTAAGCACAAAGAATAAAAGGACAGACGGATGACCGAGCCGGGCCGCCAATGCACGGAGTATCGGCGTGAAAAGCCACCAATTCTGAGTTTCGGTATGAAGATAAGCATTCAACGAGTGATGGATTACAACTGCGAGCGCGGCCGCTCCGCGAAGGCCGTCGAGCGATTCGAAGTGACCCTGGCTGCGTACCGTTGTCATGGCTCACTTCCGACTGTCGAGGGGCTCACGAGCTTTGGTGAGCGGACGGCATGGCGAACATGGACACCATGATAGCGCGCCGGCCTCTTAAGCCACGATTTTTCGAGGTTGTTCAACGTTGATCCGTCGCTGCGCCAGAGACAAGCTTCGATGAGAGAGGCGGAGATTGATATAATAGCGTATTCAGACAGTGAATGGAAGACGCATGTTTTGTCCTGCAAGTGTCATTCCCACGTACCGCCGCTACGAAGGTCCGCGTTTGCGGCCCGCCAGGCGTCCTCGACCTCGCTTGATATTCCGCAACGGGTCAGTTAGGGCCCCGGTGGGGCGTAACTAGGGCTGGCGGGTTTAGTTGATGAGCATTCTTCTTATCTGCGTACTTATTTTCGTCTTGTTCATGGTCGCCGGCTATGCCGGCCTCGCGCTGCAAACGCGGCTCGTTGAAGAGCACAAAACGGGCGACACCAAAGCCGTGGTCGGCCAGGTTTCCGGGTTGGTCAGCCTTCTTCTCGCGCTGGTCCTTGGAACTCTCATTGGCGTCAGCTGGGGGTATTTTTCGGCTCAGCGGACCAATCTCGAGAATTTCTCCGCCCAGATCCTGAGGCTCGATCAGGCGCTCGGACAATTTGGGCCCGAAACCAAACCGATGCGCGACCAACTCAAAGCGGGAATCGAAAAAGCCTATGGGGCGATCTGGGGCGGCGGGACCATTGACCCGGCATCGCTGACGGTCGGCCCGCCCCTCGCGAATGCGCAAGCCGTCAGCGACTTTCTCGCGACGCTTCAACCAAAAACTGACGCGCAAAAGGCGGCGCTCGCGACCGCCAACCAATACGCCAGCATGGTCGAACAATCGCGGCTCTTGATTTCCCTCCAGATCGCGAGCGGGCCGGTGTCTTGGGTTCTGATCGCGATCCTGGTCTTTTGGACAGCGGCGCTCTTTTTTGCCATGGGCTTGTACGCCCCGAGCAACGCCCTGGTTACCGCGGCCCTTACTTTCGGCGCGCTGTCGATCGCGTTTGCGATCCTTCTCATCCTCGAACTCGGCCTGCCGTATACCGGACTGTTCAAGGTTTCGCCTGCGGCCCTCGAACAGACGATCGAGTTCATCGACAAGTAGCCGGTTTGGGCGAGGCTAGAGGGCTTTCAGCTACGCCCGGACGGCGCGACGCATGTGTGGACCTCGGTGGTCACGGCGTCGATCCTTTCGACGAGGGTCCTGATCGTTTCCGTAAGTTCGGTGTTCTGCTTGAGCAGGGTTTCCACCCGTTCGGTAAGCGCGGTGTTCTGCTGCAGCATTTCGACCATCATGCCGGCTTGCTCGCGCATTTGCGCCTGGCGCTGCTCGCTGATCTGGTGGAGCTCTTCACGATGCTGCGCGTCGGCGAGGCTCGTCATTTTGTCGCGGTCCGCCTGACGGGTCTGCGCCAGCAAAATCAACGGGGCGGCATAGGCCGCCTGGGTCGAGAATGCGAGATTGAGCAGAATGAAGGGATAGACGTCGAACTGGGTCCAGCCGGCTGCGTTAACCCAGATCCACAGCGCGACGATTAAGGTCTGCGCGATTAGGAACGTCGGCGTGCCAAAGAAGCGGGCAAAGTCCTCCGCCTTTCGCCCGAACCAGTCGTTTCCGAAGGCCGACTGGAGATGGGCGTGCGGCAGATGAAATTTGCGCAGACGCTCCTCAGGTTCATGGCGCACGCTCATTTGGCCTTCCCCTCGCCTCCAGCCAGGATGTTGTGGCCTGCGATTCGTGCTCCGACAATACAGAAGTTGAGATGAATTTCGACGCGACAGGCGGGCCATCATCAAGATGATGGCGCCACCCGCAGGTTGACGACCTGTGTCGCCTTGCGGAGCGGTCAGGGACTGGCTATGGCTTCATTCCACCGAATTCACATAGCCTAAAAGATAATCAACCTGATAATGTAGTAATTATAGAGCCACTCTCGTCAGCGCGTCGAGCCTCGTAGACTGGCGGCCCAACCGGCAACAGCAAGGAGCAAACCATGTCTCACAAAGTCGAAACTCTGGCGCTTCACGCTGGTTGGCGCGCCGACCCGGTGACGGGCGCCGTCGCCGTGCCGATCTACCAGACAACTTCTTACCAGTTTCAGAGCGCCGAGCATGCCGCCAACCTGTTCGCGCTCAAAGAGCTCGGCAACATCTACACCCGCATTATGAACCCGACGAACGACGTGCTCGAGAAGCGCGTCGCGGCGCTTGAGGGTGGCGCAGCGGCCCTGGCGCTCGCCAGCGGTCAGGCGGCCTCGGCCTTTTCGATTCAGAACCTTGCGCGGGTTGGCGACAACATCGTCTCCTCGACCGACCTCTATGGTGGCACCTGGAACCTGTTCGCCAACACGATGAAGGATCAGGGGATCGAGGTGCGCTTCGTCGATCCGGCTGATCCTGAAAATTTCCGCAAGGCGACCGACGCGCGCACGCGCGCCTATTACGCCGAAACGCTGCCCAATCCGAAGCTCATCGCTTTCCCAATCGCGGAAGTGGCGGCGATCGGCCGTCCGCTTGGCGTTCCCTTGATCATGGACAACACCGCAGCGCCGATCCTGACCAGGCCGTTCGAGCACGGCGCTGCGATCGTCGTCTATTCTTCAACTAAATATCTCGGCGGTCACGGCACTTCGATCGGCGGTCTCATCGTCGATGGCGGCAATTTCCCGTGGGACGAGCATAAGGAGCGCCAGCCGGCGCTCAACACGCCCGATCCCAGCTACCATGGAGCCGTTTGGGCCGAAGCGGCCAAGCCGCTCGGGCCGATCGCCTATGTCCTCAAGGCCCGCACGACGCTCTTGCGCGACCTTGGCTCAGCCATGTCGCCGTTCAACGCCTTCCTCACGCTTCAGGGCGTGGAAACGCTGCCGTTACGCATCGAGCGCCACTCGGCCAATGCGTCCGCCGTTGCGGCTTGGCTCGCCAAGCAAGCGGTGGTCACGAGCGTGATACATCCCTCGGTTCAAAAAGGCGAAGCGAAGCGGCGAGCCGAAAAATATCTCAAGGGCGGCTTGGGTGGCCTCGTCGGGTTCGAGATCAAGGGCGGCAAGGACGCAGGGCGCAAATTCATTGACGCGCTGAAACTCCTCTATCACGTCGCCAATATCGGCGATGCGCGCTCGCTCGCCATCCATCCGGCGACCACCACCCACTCCCAGCTCACGCCGGCCGAGCAGCAAGCGACCGGCGTGACGGACGATTATGTCCGGCTGTCGATCGGCATCGAGCATATCGATGACATTCTCGCCGATCTGGATCAGGCGCTGAGGGCGGCGGTTTGACGGTGCAAGACCCCACCGTCCTCTCCGGGGTGGCCGGGTAGCGAGCCTTTACAGACGCGACCCAGCGACTTGCACGACAAGTGCAAAAGGCCTTGGTGGCGATCAATGGGCCGCGTCAGGCGCCGTCTCGGCTGCCTGTTCCATCTCGACCGACGCTCTCTCTGCAGCCTCGGCTTTGGCGCGCCAAGACGTTTCCGAAGGATTCTTGACGAAGTTCAGCGTGGCGATCTTCTGCGCCAGATGATAGGCGGTCTGCGCATCGGGCCAATCCTTCTTGGATTTAAAGAAGCTCGCAAGGCCAAGCATATCGTCGAACTGCCCGGCTACCGCGTTGGCGACCTTCGGGTCATCAGCAAGTCGGCTCCACGTTCGAACCGCGCCGCGATAAGCGTCGATCTGGGCTAGCCCCTTGGAATGATCTCCGAGCAGCTTGGCCGACTCGGCATATTCCTTCTGCGCTTTCGCCGGTCCAAGCCCCCGGAAGGCGAGCGTTCGTTTCGTCTCGTGGAACTTCTGGTAATAGCCCAGCGCGTCTTTCGGCCGGTCGAGCTGATCGAAGATCTCCGCGATATTGAGATAGGCCGGCGCGACGAAATACGCCCACTGAGGATTGCCGGGCTCGGCTTTGATAAGCTCCTCGTTCAGCGCGGCGCCTTGCTGAAACTTGGTCAGCGCCAGGTCCAAGTCGCCTGCCTTCCTCTCCAGCATTCCCCAGTGCGTGTCGGTTGCTGCCAGATTTGATTTCAAGCTCAGATCGGCGGCTTTCTGCGCGGCAAGCGCTTCCTGTGCATTGCGCGCAATGAGAGCGTCCTGAACGTCGGACGCTTTGCGATAGAAGGTTCTCGCGTCTTCGAACGCGTCTTCCGCCCGCGATAGCTCGGCGATGCGGTAAAACGCCTTACCCTTGTTGCGCAAAAGGTCGAAATCGTCGGGGTGCTTAGCGAGCGAGGCCTCGCAAGTCGCAAGGCCGGATTGATATTCCGCCAGCGCCTGACGATGTTGCTTGGGGTCGCTGTCCTTGTACACGTCGCCGATTTTCATATGCGCGTCGATGACGTCGATGTCGCCTGTTTGATCGCCGTTCAAAGAGACGATTTTCGTCGCGACCTCAACCGCCTCGCCGTACTCGCTGAAGAGCGTCCTGGGAGCGCGCCTTTCCAAAAGCGGCGAGCCCGTTGCCGACGCGGACGGAGGCATCGTACAGGGCTTGCAGCGGTTCTGCGCGCATTCGGATCGGACTGCGTGAGCGACAATGCGTCTTCTTTTGCCTTCCGCGCCAGAGCCAGGGCTTCTGAAGGCTGATTTCCAGAGTCGCTTTGAGGTCCGCATCGACGTTGAGCGCCTGAGCCCATATGAGATCAGCCGCTGAGGTCTTCCTCGCTGCGCGAGTGTCATCGAGGAACTGTCCCGATATGGTCGCAAGGCTCTCCGCCCCGGCGATATCGAGGCTCTGCTCATTGTAAGCTTCGAGAACATCCTCGAGCAGCGTCTTCGCTGACGTCATTGCGCTCTTGTCGATGTCTTCCTGGCGCAACCTCTCTTGGGCGAGTAGCCGCCGTTGCGCTCTTTCGTGCGCCACCCAGATCCAAGCGCCCGCAATAAGGACGCCGACAACACTGAGCACCGCGACCAGTCGCCGATTCCGTCTTGATCGTCTCTTGGCCTCGATGGCGTCATCGATCAGTTTCCTGACCTGCTCAAATTTGCCGCCGTAGCGATCCGCCCATGCTGCGGTCCGCGGCAGATGTGTCCACCAGTCCTTCGTGCGCTCCGGATCGTCCAGGGTCGCCCGTTCGCCGCCGGCGGCCCCATCCAGCAGCGACACAAGTGTATGATAGCGCTGACCGTCGATCTGCTCCTCGGCGAGCCAGCCCGGGGGCGGGCGGCCGGTTTTCGGGTCAATCGCTTCGGTCTTGCCCGCGATCTTCTTCCAGCGGCGAAGCAACGCCTCGTGCCCGATGTCGATCCGTTCGTCTGCCGACGAGCGTTGGTGAAACGGAGAGCGAGGGCAATAGGAACGAACAATTCGGGGCGCGGAACCGATCGAGCCCGGCGCGCAAGTCGGATTCGCTCACACCGGTTTCGGCCAGCAATTTGTCGAACCGAAGCGCGCGGCGAATGGCTCGGCCTTCCCGGTCGACTTCCGACAGCGCCCGGAACGCCTGCTCGATCGCCAA
Organism: uncultured Alphaproteobacteria bacterium; assembly: GCA_963717215.1. GTDB lineage: Bacteria > Pseudomonadota > Alphaproteobacteria > Rhizobiales > Beijerinckiaceae > Roseiarcus. Next base: position 242,904 of record CAVQVS010000008.1, on the reverse strand, counting down.
CTCCTCGCCGGCGCATTGGTCGAAAATCTCGTCGGCGTGACGCGACAGCGCGTCGGTCATACGCCCGATCGCGTCATAGGTCAGCCGCGTCAGCTGGCGGGCGCGCCCAGCGGGGATCTCGGTCCCCGCCCGGTCCCACAGCCGCATCAGGCAATGCTGCAGCACCGGAAGCTGATCGAGCTCGTCGCCGCAATCGTTGAGCAATCGTTCGACCAGTTCCGGCTCGATTGTCCCGCCCGCTTTTTCGATCGGCTTGCGGATCGCCTCCTCGAGCTGGCTGCGGGTCAGATTCGGCACCAGGTATTGCGTCGCGCTCACCGCCTCCGACAGGCCATGGAAATAGGCGCAGTCGCCGATGAAGTCCGAGCGCATGGTGATGAGCACGCGCACGTTCTGGATACGGCGGCGGTCGGCGTCGAGCAGGATCTGCACGAACTGGGTCGCCTCGTCTCGCCGGCGCGCTTCCTCGACCCCGCCGCGGCGATAGCCGAGGCCGGCGAGGCCGAAGCGGAACAATTCCTCGAACTGATCGACAACCAGAATCAGCGATCGGCCGCCCAAGCCGCCCCGCTTCGGCGAGCGCGCTCTCGAAGCTGAAGCTCGACTGTCGCAGCGTCCACTCGATGCGGTCGCGCCGTCGCGCTGCCTCGTCCGGACTGTCTTTCGCAGACAATTTCGACAGGGCGCCTGCGAGCCGTCGTGATCGGAGCGCCGCCGGGCCGCATGTCGAGAAACGCCCAGGTCGGCCCGCCCGTGTCCGCGGTCTCATCGGCGAGCAGGCCCTGAAGTCCCGCGAGCACCAGCGACGACTTGCCGCTGCCGGAACCGCCGATCACGGCGATGAAACGGCCATTCTCCACGAGCCGATAGAGCGCAAAGGCCTGACGCTCGCGCCCGAAGAAGAATTCGCGGTCGGCGAAGAAGAAAGGACGCAGACCGGGAAACGGTCGCTCTTTGGAAAGCCGCGTCCCGTCGTCCGGCGGAGCCGGCGCGGCGGCGGTTGCAAGCGCCGTTTCACCAGGCGGCTTGCCCTGCGCCGCAGCGTCGCTTAATTTCGACCGCACTCATGGCTTGGGGCTTGGCGCCGAGGTCGAGATCCGCCAGCAATTGCGCCGTCGGCGGCCCCGCCTCGACGAGGTCGATCACCTTGTCGAACTCGCCGTCCTGGAAGATGAGCGAGAGGGTGTTCTTCTTTTTGTGCGACGCGGGCGGCGGCCCCGCGATGAGGCCTCGAAAGGCGAACTGCCCCTTGCGGCCGAGCGTCTGCCAGTCGGACAGCCTGTCGGCTTCCGAACGCACCCAAACCTCGGAGGCGTTGCCCCAGCAAAGCGTCACCGCGTCGCATTTGGCGAGCAGGTCGCTGTTGTAGCGGCGCGCGTCCGCGTCGGAGTCCGCCACCGGGATGCGCGGCTTCACAGAGCTTTCGAGCAAAGCCTGCGCGACCGCCCCCGCGTAGTCCTCATCTGCCGAATGGTATGAAAGATAGAGGTCGAGCTTGTTGCCAGCCGCCGCCGTCACGACCGGCTTCGGCGCCGTCTCCGTCAGATACTGGAACAGGTATTCGACGAACTTGCTTAAAATGTCGCCGTCGATCTTGTCGGTCGCGATCTGCTGATCGAATCGCTCCAGCGCCTTCATGGGATCGCGCTCGACGCCCGGACCCCCGGGAGCCGCCCCGCCCTGGTCAAGAATTTTTGGCGCCCAGACAATGCGGCGATTGAGTCTTTGGCCCGACGGGCCTTCCGTCTGCGCAGATTTGGCGCGGGCGAAGCCCAATTGCATCTTCACGATCTTGTCGAGACCCTCGGGCGCAAATCCTCCGCTGTCGCCGACGAGATGAACGAACACCTCGGCCTTCGACAGCGCATCGTTGACGAAGGCTTCGGCGCTCTTGTCGCTCGGCATGTCGGCCGAAGGATCTGGCGCGACGGTGAAGCCCTTGCCCTGAAGCTCCGTGACAAGTCGGACGTAAGCCGCCTTCATGTCGCTTGCTGGCTTGGCGAGAAAGACAGTGCGGCCGTTCGGCGTGACGATCGGCGCGGTCTGCGGAATTGTCAGAGGCGCCGGCGCGCCGCTCAGGATCTGCATCACGCGCTTTTGCAATCCGCCCGCGAGATCGTCGAGTTCCGTGTAGAACCGGTCGTTGCATTTGCCGCGATTGAAGAAAGGCGTGATCGCGCTGACGTCGTTCTCGTCGTCGCGCGAGTAGAACAGAAACCCTTCCTGCCCCTGCAGTTCCGGCGGGCGGGCGCTGCGATCGACATAGCCCTTGCCCACGACAAGCATCCGGGTCGCAGGATTGGTGACGCCGGCGGCTTTGCGCAAGCTGAGGAAGGCTTCGAACTCCTTGCGGCAATACGGGCGCTGCATCCAGTTCGGCGACATCACGACGACAAGAAGCTCGGCCCGATTGAGCCCGTCGTCGATGATGTCGGCGAACTGATCGGCCTGGCCGATCCGCCGGCGATCGCGCCAGACATTCGCCTGTCGCGCGCCGAGGTCGCGCAGCTTCAGCCGTAGCTGCTGATCGAGGAACTGACGAAGCCAGGTTCGTCCGGATCCGGCGACAGGATGAGGTCGTCATCGTGAGCATAGGACATGAAGATGACGACGTCGTCGCTCATCGAAGCTCGCCCATCTCCCTGAAAAGGCCGCGCTTTCCAGTGCCCATTATCCGACTAAACCCTTGAGTTTGCTTCCGGTCAAGATCAATCGCCGCGCCTGTAGGCCGGCTCGGACGTTCGGCCAATACGGAAATTCTACCTATGATCCAAAGCACGGATTTGGCCGAGGGGCTGTGACAGAGATCACAGATCATCCCGGAGGCGGCTAGAGGCGACCGAGTCTGGCGAGGCTTTTCGCGCCTATCCGCGATCCCGCATCAACCTCGACTTGTCGCGGTTCCAGTCGCGCACTTTCTCGGTCTCGCGCTTGTCGTGCAGTTTCTTGCCGCGCCCGAGGGCGATGGCGATCTTCGCTCGGCCCTTGGCGTTGAAGTAGATGCGCAGCGGAACGATGGTCATGCCTTCGCGCTCGACGCCCTTCGCCAGTTTGACGATCTCCTTGGCGTGCAGGAGCAGTTTGCGCGGGCGCTTCGGCTCATGGTTGAACCGGTTCGCCTGCAGGTATTCGGGAATGTTGGCGTTGTAGAGGATGATTTCGCCGCTGCGGTCCACGGCGGCGTAGCTCTCGGCGACGGTCGCCTTGCCGGTCCTCAGCGATTTGACCTCAGTTCCGGTCAGCATCAAGCCGGCTTCGAACGTCTCGCCGATCTCGTAGTCGTAGCGTGCGCGCCGGTTGTCGGCGACGACCTTGAAGTTCGGCTTTTCCTTTTCGGCCGCCATGTCAGCTCTTAAGCATTCAAGAGGCCTGCATGGACCATGGCGCGGCGGATCAGCGCCTCGGTCGTCGGCCCCACCGGAACGAGCGGCAAGCGGGTCTCGGGCTGAATCCGGCCGAGAACGCTGAGCGCGTATTTTGCCCCGTTGACCCCCGGCTCGGCAAAGATCGCCGCGTGGAGTGGCGTCAGGCGGTCCTGAATCTTGAGCGCGTGGCCCCAGTCATCCTTGAAAACCGCTTCCATCAGTTCCGCGCAGAGCCCAGGCGCGACATTCGCGCTAACCGAAATGCACCCATGCCCCCCGGCAGCCATCGCCGCCAGAGCGGTCATGTCTTCGCCTGAAAGTTGGATAAAGTCACCGCCCATCGCTTGTCGCTGGCGCGATACGCGCCCGACGTCGCCGGTCGCGTCCTTGACGCCGACGATGTTGGGCAGTTCGGACAGCCGCTTCATCGTGTCGACCCACATGTCGACGACGCTTCGCGGGGGAATGTTGTAGATGAGGATCGGAATGCCGATCGCGTCGTTGACGGCCTTGAAGTGCTGGTAGAGGCCTTCCTGCGTCGGCTTGTTGTAATAGGGCGTGACGACCAGAACGGCGTCCGCGCCGCTTTGCTCGGCGTGGCGCGCAAGCTCGACCGCTTCGCTGGTGTTGTTGGAGCCTGCCCCGGCGATGACCGGAACCCGGCCGCGCGCTTCGTCGACGCAGATATCGACGGCGCTGCGGTGCTCCTCGTGAGTGAGCGTCGGGCTCTCTCCGGTTGTCCCGACCGGCACGAGGCCATGCGACGCCCGACGTAATCTGCCAGTCTATCAGGGCGCGATAGGCCGGCTCATCGATCTTGCCGTCCCTGAACGGAGTGACCAGCGCGGTCATCGATCCGTGAAACTTTGCTCGCTTTTGCATGGCTCCCGCTCGGCTCGCCTCGCGCCCGCTCAGTCTCCGTGGTCTGCGCGCCGGCGGACACATAGCCCCGACGGGACGTTGGCGAAAGGGGTTCAGTGTCCGGCGCTTCGGTTTACATATTGTTCACCAAGACCGGTCCATCCTGCCTTAACGGGACTGGACCCATGAAAATCTTGCGATTCGGCCCGCTTCCAGCCGTTGCCGGCGCCGTTTTCCTTGGCGCCGTGTGCTTGGTTGCCTGGACGCTTCATGGGCATCCGCCGCCTGCGAAGCCCTCGCTGAGCGAAGCGGACCTGGCCCGGTTCGCTCACGCAGATCTCTCAGCGCGCGCGCCGAGGCCCGCGGTCGGCCTCAAATCGACTTCCACCGCTGGCGCGGAACCCGCCAGCCCACCGGCGCCCTCGGCCGAGGCTGCCCTAAGCGACAAGGACGTCACGGTCCAATTCGCCTATGCCAACCCTGAGGGCGCGGCGCCCGCGCTGGGCCCCCCCTCAGCGCTCGCGCCGGCTGCGCCTGTGGTTTCGGCGCCGTCCGCGCTGGTTCCGGGCCCAGCGCAGTCTGTCCCTGCGGCTGACCCAGCCCTGCCGCCTCCGGCAGTTTCCGAGGCCGTGATCCTCTACGGGAAGGGCGATGTCGCCGGCCTTTCGGCGCTCGCCGCCTCTGCGACTAACCCGGTCGAGCGGTCGGCGCTCGAATGGGCGTCTTTGCGCGCCGACGCGCATCCGTCCTTCGGGTCGCTCTCCGCTTTCTTGGAGGCTCATCCGGGCTGGCCTAGCCGCGGCTGGATTCGAGAACGGCAGGAAGCCGACCTCGCCGCGCATCAGGAGGCGCCGGCGGAGGTCGCCGCATTTTTCGCCGGGGGGCCGCCGGAATCGAGCGCGGGCAAGATCGCCGCGGCACGCGCGGCGCAGGCAATGGGCCGCGCCGAGGAGGCGTCCCAAATCGTCCGCGCTTTGTGGCGAGACGGCAACTTCGACGGCATGGCGGAGAGCGTCATCCTGCGGGAATTCGGCTCTTCGCTCACAAAGGCCGACCACGCTTATCGGGCGGACCGTCTCCTCTACACGGGCTACTTGAGCGGCGGCGCCCGTGCTGCGGCGCTTGCGGGTCCCGACATCTCAGCGCTCGCTCAAGCCCGCATCGCGGCGGCTCGCGCGCCCATGAGCGCCGCGCTAATCAAGGCGGTTCTGCCGGCGTTGCGCAACGATCCCGGTCTCCTGTTCTCCAGGATCCAGTACGCCCGCCGTGCCGGACGGGTCTACGAGGCGGCGGTCCTGCTGAGCCTCGCGCCGCATGATCGCGCCGCGCTCGTCAATCGGGATCGATGGTGGAGCGAGCGGAAGATGGTCGCCCGCACGCTGCTCGACCTCGACGAGCCGCAACTTGCGTTTGAAGTCTGCGACCAGACCGTCCGGCCCGATACGTCCGAGACTCAGGTCGACGCCGCCTTCCACGCCGGCTGGATCGCCCTGCGCTACCTCGACGACGCGCCTTTGGCCGGGAAGGGGTTCGCGGTCGCGGCCGAGGCCGCCGAGAATCCTTTGTCCGTCGCCCGGGCCGCCTATTGGCAGGGCCGAGCCGCCGAGGCTATGGGCGATTCCAGAGGGAGCCAAGAATTTTTACGCGCGAGCGGCCAGCGTGCCGATCGCCTATTACGGCCAGCTCGCCGCGCAGCGTATCGGGGAGACCCATCTTGCTTTCCGCGCGCCGGCCACTGCGGCCGAGGGCGATCGGCGCGACGAGGCGGTCCGCGCGGTGCAAGCGCTCTACGCCGACGGGCTTGACGATCTCGCGGCGGGGCTCGCCTTCGACGCTGCTCGGCAATGGCGCGACGAGTCGCAGCTCGCCGCCATGGCCGATGTCGTAGAGCAGCGGGCCGACACGGGGACCCAAGTTCAGTTCGCCAAAATCGCTGTCATGCGCGGCCACCCACTCGAGGCAATGGCGTTTCCGGCCGTGGGCATGCCAGCTTTCCTTCCGCTGCCTCGCTCCGCAGACCTGGCCACCGTCTACGCGGTCGCCCGGCAGGAAAGTGAGTTCATCTGGCATGCGTCGTCGGGGGCTGGCGCGCAAGGGTCTCATGCAGATGCTGCCGTCGACCGCGGTCGTGACGGCACGACGCGCTGGCGTCGATTTCGACTACGCCCGACTGATCGTCGATCCCGCGTTCAACACCCAGCTCGGCGCCGCTCTCCTGGGCCAACTGATCGAAGACCAACGCGGCTCGCGCGAACTCGCCTTCGCCGCATACAACGCTGGTCCAGGCCGGGTTGCGCAATGGATCACGGCGCACGGGGATCCGCGTGATGGAGCGGTCGATCTCGTCGACTGGATCGAGCGCATTCCGTTCGACGAGACGCGCGACTATGTCGAGCGGGTCAGCGAGAACCTGGGCGTCTATCGTCAGCGCTTCGCCGACGAGAAGCTGGCGCTGCCGCCCGTGTCGGCCCGCGTCGCGCGCGAGTAAGCCCGCCGCGGTCGCAACTTATCGCGCCGCAAGTTGGAACTCTTTGCACCTCATCTTCGTTGAGTGTGGGCGGTTTCTCAAGCTGGGAAGGATACGTCGTGGACAAGACTATCATGGGGCTACTGGGCGGCGCGTCGGCGCTTGCTCTGCTCAGCGGCCCGCCGGCGTCTGCTGCGCCACCCGTCGATTCGGTGAGCGTGTTGCAGCCGGCTCGCTCATTCGCCGAGTTACTGGAGCCGATCCCGAATGCCAAGAAGGTTCTGCGCGCCGAGGACGAGCGCAGCAATGATGGTGTGTCTGAAGAAAAGCCGATCGTGATGGCTCAATATTACCATCACCATCATCATCATTACCACTACCATCATCACCATCATCACCACCACTATTATCATCACCACTACCATCACCATCATCATTACTACTAGGCGATTGGCGAGCTGAGACGGTTTTTTATTTGACGGAGAAGGTTTGCTGTTTCCTCGACAGCGAACCTGCCCCGCTGGTCAGTTTGGTTTTTCTTGGCGTGTCGCCATTTCGCTACGAAAGCCAGCTTTTTAGCTATTGGATTAGTTTGGATTTCCTTGGATTCTCTCGTCCGAATCGAGACTTTTCAATGGGTTACGGGAGATATATCGGGAAAAATTTTTCGCACCTCTTTTTTCGCTGGAGTCGGCATCGTCACGACGAGAAGCTGGGGTCTTGGCATGGGAAGCGAGCTTGCTCATACCGGGAGTTTAGTCTGTTTTCTGATTAACAGCAATAATTTGTCTTGCGAACCGCCGCCGTTCTTCGGTCGCCGCGATAAAGAAGCAGCTCGGGCTGTTACCTGGCGAGGGCCGTAGCGGTCGATGAAGTGTATAACCGACTTGGGCTGGTGCTTTTGCGAGGTAGCCTCGATCAGCGCTGCCGCTTGGCCTTTTCGCTCGCGGCGCCGAGAATATGCCGGTACGTGCCGTCGAAAACCGTGTTCGTCGCTGACGTCCATTCCGTCTCGGCGGATAGCGTGCTCCGGCTCTGAAAAATGCGGCGCGACTGCAGCTCGCGCTCAGCAGCCTCCTCGTCGGACATGGGAACGAGTTCGAACGTCGCCTCTTCGGGCACGATGAGGATCTGTGCGAACGGTTCGCCGGGCCGGAAAATATGGGTCCTGCCCTCAGGCGGCGATTTGAACACCAGGAAAAAGACCATCGGCCACCACCGGCGGATGAGCGCCGGGACCGCGATCGGAGTGGTATCCGTCGGGTCGGTATAGAACCGCGGGTGGGGCTCGAAGCGAACCGCCCACCCCTCCTCGACCTTGAGGTCAAGCGACAGCTGGTAGGTGTAGTAGAGATCGCCGAACGAACGGAATGGCGGCCATTCGCCGCCTTGCCCTTCGGAAGGCGCCCCGAATTCCCCCTCAAGCGCAAGCTTGCCTGCGATGGTGCTCACGCGCAGCTCGCTCTCATAGGGGTAGCACAACTCGATTCCGTAACGAGCGCCTTCCGAAAACGGGAGGCAATGCCACGCCTGCTCCATTGACCCGTCTTTTCGGGGCTGGCGCTCGCCGCCCCAGCCGGGAACTTCGAGCTTCGTGCGCCGCGGATTGAGAGCTGGCGTAAACGAGCGATATTTCACTTGCATGGGCGAGCCATCCTCCGCAGTCCGCATTTCAATGCATCGAGGCCGGCCCTTTGTTCCGGAGAGCCACATTCGCGCGCACCCGACGTCGAAACTGCGCTCGATTCCTCTGCTTCAAATCAATGCCTTGACCGTCTCGATCAGCTTCGGAATGTCGACCTCGTAGGCGAAGATCGAGTCCTTCACATGCCGGGGCATGCTGGCCAGGACCTCGTCAGACTGGCGCTGGAACAGGACCACGTGTTCAAGCTCCAGCATGGCGCACAAATGCGACGACCACGGATCGTGCTGGCCCTCGGCGATGATCTCGACAATCTTTGTACGCCGCGGGCAGAAATAGGCGTTCGTTAAAGCGGCGCCGAACTCGCACACGATGACCTCCGCCTGAGCGAATAGAAGCGTCTGTTCGTCGAACCCGAGCTTGTCCGGCTGGATCGCGACGAAATCGAGGGCTTTGAGCGCCTCGATCATCGCCGTCCGATTGGTGACATTTCGGCTGTTTGAGGGGCTGCGACAAATGAGCACGCGCGGCGGCGTGCTCATCGCCGGCGCCCGCTTTCGCACGTTGGTCAGGATACGCGCGAACGCCTCGCGGTTTTGGGGGTGGGCGTTCTGGGTGGTTAGGCCTGTGAACCTGTTCGAGGTGATCGCATGTTCGAGAAAGACTGGCCTTGGCCGAATCTCTCGGATGAGACCCTCCGGAACCTCGAGTCGGGCGATCAGAGCCCGCTGCCAAGGTCGCAGCGTCCAAGTCAGCATTGGCGCGCCCAATCTCGCGCCGAGATCGATCAGTGGCACAATATCTTGCAAATAATGGCCGTAATTGTGCTTGTCCGACCCGGCGATCAGCAAATGTTCGCCGGCGATGCGGGGCGCGCGCGTGAGTCGCTCGAGATGGAGCCGTCGCTCAGGCGTTCCGTCCGGCAGCCGTCGCTGGACGATCGCCTTGATCGACGTCAAGTACCCCTCCTGAAAGGAGCCAAGAAACGAATGGCGCCAGACGGAACCCTCAGGCGAAATCAAAAGGCCGAAGGCCGGAAACCAGTATTGATCGACAAGGTGCTCGAGCGTCATCGCTGGCGCATGAACGATGTGGTCGACGTAATGGACGCGTTCGGTATTCGTCGAATTGACGCTGAGCGGATGCAGGCGGGTTCGGTATTCTGCAGCCGGGACGACCTCGCACCGCGATAGCGGGCGCGGCAAGCCTCCTTCATAAGGGACGACCGTCAGATCTGTCGCTTCGTCGACAGCGACTGGCGCTCCCGCGCTGGACACTGGCAACGCATCGCGCAGCCGGCGCCGCAAATTCCGCCACGGCGTGCGGACGGTGTCGCGCCAGGCTGCATGCAGCGATCGACTGAGGCGAACCAGTCTTTCGTTTTCGATTAGGTCGCGCGCCACGCCGCTCCGCTGGCCGTCTGACAAGCCAATCCTACTCCAGTGACGCAGGCCGCGCCTGCTTGCTCAGTCGCGCGTCTATGCCCGAACGCGCCCGCAGCGACAAGGGCGCCTTATCCACTGCGATCGAGGCGGTCCGCGTGACTTTGCCCTCTTCGGAGTCTAGCTCCGATAAGGCTATGGCCATCCGATTCGTTCACACCGCCGACATCCATCTCGATTCGCCGCTAGCGACGCTGGCGCTACGGGATTCGGAACTCGCCGAGCTGATTGGCGGAGCGACGCGAAAAGCCTTCGTCGCGGTGATCGATTTATGCCTTTCGGAACAGGTCGACGCGCTGTTGATCGCTGGCGACCTTTACGACGGCGAGCAAACCTCGATGAAGACGGCGCGCTTTCTTGTCGATCAGCTGCGGCGGCTCCACGAGGCGGGCGTCAAGACTTTCATCATCCGCGGCAACCATGACGCCGAATCCCGCATCACCCGAGAACTCACTCTCCCCGATTCGGTCAAGGTTTTCGCCGGGCGCGCGGAAGCCGTGTCGCTCACCAGCGGTGGGCTCGAGGCGGCGATACATGGCGTCAGTTTTGCCCAGAAGCACGCGCCCGAAAGCCTGTTGCCGAAGTTCCATCCGCCGGTTTCCGGAAGCGTCAATATCGGGATGCTGCACACGAGTGTCGATGGCTCGCCCGCCCACGGTCTCTACGCGCCCTGCCGGCTTGCGGATCTCCATGGCGCAGGCTTCGACTATTGGGCGCTCGGCCATGTTCATCAGCGGTTCGAGGAGCAGGGCAGGGCGGCGGTCGTGATGCCGGGAAATCCCCAGGGGCGCGACATCAACGAGGCCGGCCCGAAGTCAGCGACGCTGGTGACGATCGGCGATGACCGTAAGATCAAGCTCGAAGAGCGGTCGACGAGCGTTGCGCAGTTTGAGCGCCTTCGTATCGACCTCGCCGGCGCTGACGATTGGAAGGATGTGCTCAAGCGAATCGACAAGGGGCTTCTCGCCGGGCGCGCCGCGGCGTCAAGCGAGCATCTGGTGGCGAGGCTCAAGCTCACAGGGGGGACGCCGCTCGCCTGGAGGCTGCGCTCGGACGCCGACATCCTGGCGGAAGAATCACGCACGTTTGGCGCCGCGATCGGCAAGACCTGGATCGACAAGATCGAGCTCGACTGCGCGGCGCCACGGGCCAATGAGCGCGCGCCGTCGAGCGATCCTGTCGCCGAGCTCCGTGCGCTGATGGAAACCGAGGTCGCCCAGTCAAAGGGGTTTCAGGACGCCCTGCGCGAAATGGCTGAGGAGTTGAGCCGCAACCTGCCGAACGGCTCCCGCGATGGCCTGCTCGGGCGCGACCCTGGGGAGTTCGCCAATATGCTGCGCGCCGTGGCGCGCGAAGGCGCCGAGAACGTGCTCGCGCATCTGCGCGCCGGCGACAAAGACATTGCCGCGTGAGGATAGCGCGTCTCGATCTCACGCGCTATGGCAAATTCAGTGACCGTCGATTCGACTTCGGGCCTGCGCCGGTTGGCGGATCGGACTTCCACATCGTCTACGGCCTCAACGAAGCCGGCAAGTCGACTGCCGCGGCGGCGATCCTCGATCTCCTGTTCGGCATTGAGAAGCACTCGGCCTATGGCGTCGGACGGGGTCGCGCCGGCGTCCCGAACTGGCATGCCTACAACGCGATGCGGATCGGCGCGCGGCTCGAACTTGGCGGCCGTCCTTACGAGGTTGCACGGCTCAAGCGCGACAGGAACAGTCTCGTCGACGCCGACGACCGGCCTCTTGACGAGAACCTGCTGACGGCGGCGCTCGCCGGCGCCGATCGCGAAGCGTTCCATATGATGTTCTCGCTCGACGACGAGAGCCTGGAGAGGGGCGGCGAGGCGATCCTTGCGAGCCGCGGCGACCTCGGGCAATTGCTGTTCTCGGCCAGCGCCGGCCTTGCAGACATCAGCGACAGGCTCGAATCGCTGCGCAAGAAGGCGGATGAGTTCTACCGGCCCCGCGCCTCGACGACCGAGCTCGCCGAATTGAAGCGTGAACTCGAGGCGCTGAAGCAGGAGCGCGATGAGGCCGATACGCTCGCCCCCGCCTATGCCGAGCTCGTCCGCCAGCGCGATCTGGCGCGGGAGGCTTACAGCCTCGCGGCGAAGAGCTTGAGCGAGCGGCGGGCGCGCGAAGACGAGATCCAGCGTCAACTCGGCGCCCTTTCTCATCTCGCGGCGTTGCGCGAGGCGGAAAGCCAATGCGCGCCGCTCGAAGGCTTGCCAACGCCGCCGGACGGTTGGCGCGAAGAGGTTCAGCGCTTGCAGGTGGAGGCGATCAGGCTCGCGGTCCAAAAGGAGGATATGGAGCGCGCGATCCGAACGCTTGAGGACCAGCTGGAGCGGACAGATCTGGATGCGCCCGCGCTCAATATTGCAAGTCGCGTCGAGGCGTGGCGCGAGTTGCGCAGCCGCTACGACAGCGCCGCGGACATTCCAGTGCGCCAAGGCGAACTGGCCGCCAAGCGCGACGCGGTCGCGGACATCTTGCGCCGCCTCGGTCGCGAGGGTGAGGCCGATCCGCGCAAGCTTCCACTTTCGGCGCCGGTCGTGGGCGCGCTTGAGGATCTGATCGCCGCGCGCTCCGGCGTCCTGTCGAAGTTTGAGGCCGCGGACGAAGCGGCGGAGGCGGCGCGAGGCGCGCTTAGCCACGCGTTGCAGGAGCTGCCACAGCGCATTGACGACCGCGAGACCGCCGCCATGGCTTCATTGAAGGCGCGTCTCATCGAGGCGCGGCGCGACGATTCCACCGGCCGGCTGCGCGCCGCCCGCGACGATATCGTCACAACGACGCGGAAACTCGAAGAGGCCTTCGCGGCGCTCGCGCCCTGGCGCGGCAATACGGAAGCGCTGGCTCGGGTCATCGTCGCCGATGAAGCGCAGACAGCGGGACTGCGCCGCCGCGCGGCGCAGTCCGAAGCGCTTCGCCGTCAGGCTTTCGACCTCTTGGCGGCCAAGACGCGCGAAGCCGAACGGCTGAAGGTCGAAGTCGGGGCCGCAGCGCACGGGACGAAGCTCATCGGCGACGAGGCTGCGGCGGAGATCCGTTCAGCCCGCGATGCGGCGTGGGCGGCGCATCGCGCGACCCTCGGCCAGACGAGCGCCGATGCGTTCGAGGCCGCGATGCGGCGCGACGACGTAGTGGGCGGGGCACGCCTGGCCGGCGCGCGAGAACTCGCCGCTGTGCGCGAGCGCGTGATCAAACTGGCGGGCCTTGAAGTGGAGCGCGAGCACGCCAGAGCCGATCTCGAAGCGGCAGATAAGGCTGCTGCCGCACTCGAGCTTGAGATCGCGGCGATTGCGCCCATCGCGGCGCCGCGAGGGCGGGATGCGCTTGGCTTCATCGATGCATGGCGAGCCAAGCGCAACGAGGCGCTGACGCTTGTCGAGGCGCTACAGCGCCAGGAGGATGCGGAGCGCCGCGCGCACGACGAGGGCGAGCGCACGCGCGAACGCCTGAGCGCGGCATTGCGGGCCACGGGCGTTGTGGCCGACCAGAACAGCCCCCTCGATGCGCTGATCGAAGCGGCGGAAACGGCGCTGAGCGCCGAGGCTCAATTCGCCGCGTTGCGGCAGAAGGCGGAGGAGCGCCGCGCCGAACTTAGCCGCGCCGAGGCCAAACTCGGAATCGCAAAGGAAGCAGACGCCGATTGGCTTCGAGCCTGGCGAAAGACGTGCGCCGGGACTTGGCTTGGCGAGACCGAGGGCGAGCCCGCGCTCGGCGCGGTCAAGCAATCGCTGAAGGCGCTGGACGAATTGCGCATGATGCTAGGCGCATGCGCCGAACTCGAAGACCGTATCGCCAAAATGGAGCGCGACAAGCTCGTGTTCGCCGACGAAGTTAGCGCCGTGGCGGCGGCGCTTCATCTCAACGACGTTCCCGGCAACGTCCGCCAGCGCGCGGACGCGATCGAGGAGCGCGTCGCGCGCGCGGGCGAGAACGCCCGCCGCCGGGCGGAGAAGGCCGACGCCCTCAAAGAGGCGCGGGGGCCGCTCAAGCCGATCGTGGAAGAGATCGAGGTTAGCGCGCGCCGAGCTTCAGGCATGACCGCGTTCTTCGCCGTCGAGACGCTGGCCGAGGTCGAAGTCAAACTCGACGATTGCAAGCGCCGCGATGCGCTTAGAGCGGAAATCGCGCGCGAGAAGGGCGCCATCATCGTCGCCAACATCGCCGACTCGCTCGAGGCGGCGCACCTGCTCCTTGAGCGAGCAGACGCGGCGGCGCTCACGAGCGAGCTTGCGGCGCTCAAGGCGCGGGCGCCGCATGACGACCAGACGCATGCCGAAACGCACAGCGCTCATCGTGAGGCGGCCAAGCGGCTCGAGGCCGTGGGCGGCGACGACGCGGTCGCGCGGCTCGAGGAGAAGCGGCGCACGATTCTCGAGGCGGTCAATGACGGAGCGCGGCGCTATCTGACCTTGCGCGCCGGTATCGCCGCGGCCGAGGAGGCGCTGCGGCTCTTTCGCGACCGGCACCGTGGCGCGATGATGGATCGTGCGTCGGAGGCCTTCCGTCTTATCAGCAGGGGCGCGTATCGCGCGCTGACGACCGCGCCGAATGGGCAATCGGAGACGCTGATCGCGCTCGGCGCCGACGGCGGCTCGAAAGAGGCGGCGCAATTGTCCAAAGGCGCCAGGTTCCAGCTCTACCTCGCGCTGCGTGTCGCCGGCTATCACGAACTCGCCAAGACCCGGGCGCCGGCGCCCTTCGTCGCCGACGACATCATGGAGACGTTCGATCATTTTCGCGCCGAGGAGGCGCTGCGCCTGTTCGCCGACATGGGACGCGTCGGCCAGGTTATCTACTTCACCCACCATCAGCATTTGGCTGAACTCGCCAAGGCGGTGTGCCCGGAGGCCATAGTCCACGAACTGGCGGCGTGACCCCGCGACCGCTTCTGGCGGAGTTGCGCGCCACTTGAGCGGGTTGAGAAGCGGAGGAATCGGATGAGCGGCTGAGAATGCGGTCGGCCGGCGAGTCTCCCGAGCCTGAAGGTTGATTTGGCGCCGCTCTGACTGGGTCGTGGAACTCCCCCGCGCAATTTGAGTTATGGACGATCAGCGCCGCGAGAAAGGAGCGGGCCCGTGCCAAAACACCAGCAGAAAAACCGATGGTCGGCGGATGTGACCGCGCATTCGGATGCGCTCGATCTCGAACCGAAGGTGTTCGAAAAGAAAAGCGCCGAACAGATCGCCAAGTCCCTCAAGCGCTCGGCTGAGGCGAGCGACCGGCGGAAATCGAGCGCGTTCCGGTCAGCGATGTCGATGTTGACCTTCTACATGAACCGAGCCGGCCGAAACCTTCCCACTGAGCGAAGGCGGTCTCTCGAAAAGGCGAAGGAGAAATTGCGCGAGTTGTTCGGACGCAGGCGGCGAGCGTAATTCCGCGAACCGAGACCTCGATCAAACTCGTTCGGGGGCGGATCGCTGGAAAAGGAGACCTAAGATGCCCAAGCGAACCCCCCACCCGGCGGCGAACCTCAGCCCAGTCTGCCGCACAACCACAGCCGAGATGACGGGCAACCGTACGCGAGAGAAGTCGACGACTATAACAAGGGCGTAGCGAGGCCGCCAAAAGACAGGGCGGGCGAGAGGCCAATTATCGAGCTGGAAAGCGCCAAAAGGCGTTAATTCCCGGTTCGCGCACAGGCCACCTCGTGCTCGAAGGCTGACGCCGTGCCGCCGTCTGCGTAGCAGCCACCAGAACCTAATCTACGGTTCAGTGTTCGCGGCCGCAAGCCCCGCGCCACACGGTGGGCTATAGCGAAAACCGCACTGTCGTAAAACTGTCGTCTCGCTGTCGCAATAGCCATATCGAGCGAGCCTAGAAAGAGCTCGGCGCGCGCCATCGTCGCCGCCGGACTTGATCAATGCTAGCGCTTGAGAGGCGTTCAATGAGACTCACCAATTTCATTCGTGTTGTTGCGTTCGCCGCGGGCGTCGCAACAGGCACAATGGCCCAAGCGGCCGATATTTCTGGAGCCGGAGCGACCTTTCCCTTTCCGATCTACGCCAAATGGGCGGATTCCTATAAGAAGGATACCGGGAACGGGCTGAACTATCAGTCAATTGGATCGGGCGCGGGCATCAAGCAAATCAAGGCGAGAACCGTGACCTTCGGCGCAACCGATGCGCCATTGGAGCCAAAGGAGCTTGAAAAAGCTGGGCTCGCGCAATGGCCGATGGTAATGGGCGGCATCGTCGCCGTCGTCAATCTCCCAGGCGTGAAGGCGGGCGACATTGTCATCGACGGTCCGACCCTGGCGCAGATCTATCTCGGCACGATCACCAACTGGAACGATCCGGCGCTCAAGAAGCTCAATCCGAAGCTGGATCTGCCCAATCTGCCGATTGTGCCGATCCATCGCGCCGATGGCTCGGGCACCACCTTCAACTTCACCTACTATCTCGGCGAAGTCTCGCCGGATTGGAAATCGAAGGTCGGGGTCGCGACGACGGTTGACTGGCCAGGCGGCATCGGCGCCAAGGGCAATGACGGCGTTGCCAACAACGTGGCCACCACGAAGGGCGCGATCGGCTATGTCGAATTCGCCTACGCCGAGCAGAACAAACTGACTTTCGCCAGCATGGCCAACAAGGCCGGCAAGGTGGTGGAGCCTACCATGGCCGCCTTCCAGGCGGCAGCTGCAAACGCTGACTGGGATCACGCGCCCGGCTTCTACCTCATCCTGGCCAATCAGCCGGGCGACAAGTCGTGGCCGATGACCGCCGCCACGTTCATTCTCTTGCCCAAGGATCCGCCGAATAAGGCCGCCGCGAAGGACGCGCTCGACTTCTTCAAGTGGGCTTACGAGAAGGGCGATAAGATGGCTCAGGATCTCGACTATATCCCGATGCCTGACAGCGTCGTGGCGCTGGTCGAGAAGATGTGGGCCGCCGACATCAAGCAATGAACGTCAGTCGCCCGGCGGCAGGGAGGCGTTGGCGACGGCGCGCTCCCCGGCCCCAAGCTTCTCAGAGCAAGGCTGAACACCCGCAATGACCGCCACCGCAATGCAAAGCCCCAGCGCCGTGCACAGTTCGCCGATCGACCGCTCCCGCGCTCTGGGGCGGCTCAAATTTGGCGACAATAGCTTTCGCCTGCTGACGCTAGCCTCGGCTGTTCTGGTTCTGGTGCTCCTCCTTGGCGTTGTGGTTTCCTTGTTCATCGGGGCTTGGCCGGCGTTCCGCGAATTCGGCGTCGGCTTCCTGTTCTCTGACGCCTGGAGCCCGCCGAAAGAACAATTCGGGGCGGCGACCGCGATCTATGGCACGCTCGTCACATCGGTGATTGCGATGCTGATCGCCGTTCCGGTCGGACTTGGCATTGCGGTTTTTCTGACGGAGCTCTGCTGGCTGCCCCTGCGACGGCCGATCGGCATCGCTATCGAGCTTCTCGCGGGAATCCCCTCCATCATCTACGGTATCTGGGGCGTCTATTATTTCCGGCCGGTGATGCAGAGCTATATCCAGCCGTTCCTCATCAGTACGCTCGGCAATGTCCCTGGCATCGGCTTTCTCTTTCAAGGCCCCCCCTTCGGCTATGGCGTGCTGACTGCGGGGCTCGTGCTCGCGTTGATGATCTTGCCCTTTATCACCGCAGTGTCGCGGGACGTCTTCGACACGGTTCCACCCGTTCTAAAGGAGGCCGCCTATGGCATTGGAGCGACCACCTTCGAGGTCGTCGGCAACATCGTCATTCCCTTCACGCGCGTTGGCGTGATTGGCGGCGTGATGCTGGCGCTCGGCCGCGCGCTCGGCGAGACGATGGCGGTGACCTTCGTCATCGGCAACGCCACCAAGATTCAATCCTCCATTCTCGCGCAGGGCACGACGATCTCGGCGATGATCGCCAATCAGTTCGCCGACGCCGATCCGGGGCTGTTCACCTCATCGCTGCTGGCGCTCGGCTTCATATTGTTCGTCATCACGTTCCTGGTTCTCGCGGCCGCACGCTTTATGCTGGCCCGCATGGCTTTGAAGGCGTAGAACAATGACTGCGGCTTCCTATTCCAGGCGCAGGGCGCGCAACAGCATCTGGACAATCTTCGCTTATGCGGCGACGGCCTTGGGCCTGACCATGTTGGCGATCATTCTGGGGACGCTGCTGTGGAACGGCCTTGGCGGCTTGTCGCTCGACGTTTTCACCAAGAACACCGCCCCTCCAGGAGTCGTTGGCGGCTTGCTGAACGCCATCGTGGGCAGCTTGATCATGACCGGAATGGGCTTGGCCATCGGCGCCCCAATCGGCATTCTTGCGGGCACGTATCTCGCTGAATATGGCGCGAGCTCCAAGCTCGCTTCGGCCGTGCGCTTCATCAATGACATCTTGCTGAGCGCGCCCTCGATTATCGTCGGCCTCTTCGTCTACGAGTTGCTGGTCGTGCCGGTCGGACATTTCTCCGCTCTAGCGGGCGCTGTCGCGCTCGCCGTGCTTGGCGCGCCGATCATGGTCCGCACGACCGAAGACATGCTCAACCTCGTTCCCAACACGCTGCGCGAGGCGGCGTCGGCTCTCGGCATGCCGCGTTCGCTCGTCATCCGCCACGTCGCCTACCGGGCGGTCATGTCCGGCTTGATCACCGGGGTGCTGCTCGCAATCGCGCGCATGACCGGCGAGACGGCGCCGCTGATCTTCACCGCGCTCGGCAATTCTCTGTTCACCGCCGATCCTCGTGGACCCATGTCGGCGCTGCCGCTGATCATTTACGAATTCGCCCGCAGCCCTTACGCCGAACAACAGAAGCTCGCATGGACAGGCGCGCTTCTCCTGACCTTTGCGGTTTTGGCGTTGAGCATAGTTGCGCGGGTACTCTCGGCGTCGGTTCGACAGAAGTAGGGTGGGCGGGGCTACGAGCATGAGCAGTCACGTGCAGGCCTCAGACTCCGATCCAGGCTCCGCCGGGGGAGACGGGGAAGGTTCAAGTGCGCAATCTCAGTTTCTATTATGGGCAGACGCGCGCGCTCAAGGATGTTTCTTTCAACCTGTACAGCGGCGAGGTGACGGCGTTCATCGGCCCGTCGGGGTGCGGCAAGTCGACGCTTCTGCGGGTGCTGAACCGGATGTACGACCTTTATCCGGGCCAGCGCGCCGAGGGCGAGGTGCTGCTCGATGGGGAGAACATCCTCTCGCCCGACCTCGACCTCAATCTTTTGCGTTCGCGCGTTGGCATGGTGTTTCAGAAGCCGACGCCGTTTCCGATGACGATCTATGACAACATCGCCTTCGGCATTCGGCTTTATGAGAAGCTGCCGAAGTCGGAGATGGATGCGCGGGTCGAAACGGCGCTGAGCCGCGCGGCGCTATGGAACGAAGTGAAGGACAAGCTGAACGCGAGCGGCTTGAGCCTGTCGGGCGGGCAGCAGCAGCGCCTGTGCATCGCGCGCACCGTGGCGATCAGCCCGGAAGTGATCCTGTTCGACGAGCCGGCTTCGGCGCTCGATCCGATCTCGACCGCCAAGATCGAGGAATTGATCGACGAATTGTCCGGCGACTACACGATCGCGATCGTCACCCACAACATGCAGCAGGCCGCGCGCGTCTCGCGCTACACCGCTTTCATGTATCTGGGGGAGATGGTCGAGTTCGATGAGACGACCACGGTCTTCACCTCGCCGCGCGACAAGCGCACGCAGGATTACGTCACTGGCCGCTTCGGCTGAGGGAGGATTAGCTCGTGGCGGATCAGCATACTGTCAGAGCCTACGACAAGGACCTCGACCTGCTCGAGCGGCGGATCGCCGAGATGGGGGGCCTGGCCGAGAAGATGGTGATCGACGCGGTCGACGCGCTGTCTTCCGGCGACGCCGCGCTTGCGCAACAGGTGGTGGAGACCGATCCCCGCCTCGACCTGCTTCAGCGCGAGATCGAGGAGCAGGCGACGCTGACGATCGCGCGCCGCCAGCCGGTGGCGAATGACTTGCGCGAGATCATCGGCGCCATTCGGGTCGCGGGCGATCTCGAGCGGGTCGGGGATCTGGCCAAGAACATCGCCAAGCGTTCGGTCAAGATCGGCGTCGAATCCCGGGTCCCGCGCGCGATCATCGGCATCAAGCACATGAATGAGTTCGCGACCGAACTGATGAAGGACGTGCTCGACGCCTACGCCCAGCGCGACGTCGAGCGGGCGCTCGATGTGTGGGCGCGCGACGTCGATCTCGACGCGCTCGAAGACTCGGTGTTCCGCGATCTGCTCACGCATATGATGGAGGATCCGCGCAACATCACTTTCTGCGCGCATCTCCTGTTCTGCTCGAAGAACATCGAGCGGATCGGCGATCACGCGACCAACATCGCCGAGACCGTGGTCTATCTGGTGACGGGTTCGACGCTGCCGACCGGGCGGCCGCACGGGCGGCAGGGGACGGATGTCGAGGCCGGCGCGCAAGGGGCGATCAAATGAATCAGGCGCGCAAGGAGATGGTGCGTCCCGGGGCTGCGTCCGCGCCGCGCATCCTGATCGTCGAGGATGAAGCGGACCTGTCGTTGCTGCTCGGCTACAACCTCGAGGCGGAAGGCTATGTGGTCGAGAACGTCGAGCGCGGCGACGAGGCCGAGTTGCGGCTGGCGGAGAATGCGCCCGACTTGGTGATCCTCGACTGGATGCTGCCTGGCGTCTCGGGTCTGGAAATCTGCCGCAGGCTTCGGGCGCGGGAATCGACACGCACGCTGCCGGTAATCATGGTCACCGCGCGAGGGGAAGAGGCTGAACGGGTGCGGGGCCTGTCGGTTGGCGCCGACGATTATGTTGTGAAGCCCTTTTCGGTGCCCGAACTGATGGCGCGCGTGCGCGCGCTTCTGCGCCGCAGCCGGCCCGAGCGGATCGCGGAGCGTCTCTATGCCGGCGATCTCGATCTCGACCGGGAGACGCGCCGCGTGCGGCGCGGCGTGCGCGACATCCACCTCGGCCCGACCGAGTTCCGGCTGCTCGAATATCTCCTCGAGAAGCCTGGCCGGGTGTTCTCGCGCGCGCAACTGCTTGACGGGGTGTGGGGCCAGGCGGCGGAGATCGACGAACGCACCGTCGACGTCCATGTCGGGCGCCTGCGCAAGGCGCTGTCGCGGGGCCGCGAGCGCGACCCCATCCGCACCGTCCGCGGAACCGGCTACGCCTTCGACGAAACCTTCGGAAAAACGTGAGACGGCGCTCCGCGATGGGGCTGTAAACGAACACGTGCGAGGCCGAGCTTTAGGTAGCGGTCAGTTTTGAAGTCGCAGTTTTGATCTTCGGAAGCCACCTTACTCTCCAATCGAGCGAATGACCCGCGCCGGATTTCCACCGACAAGGGCATTCGCGGGAACGTTCTTGGTGACGACCGAACCGGCCGCAACGACGGAATGCTCACCGATAGTGACGCCGCCAATGACAATGGCGCCTGTTGCGATCCACACGCCTTTCTCGATCACGATGGGCTTTCCAACGGTGGCCGCGCGTCGCTGCGCAGGCTCGAGGGGATGACCCGTTGTGATGATGCTGACACTCGGCCCGATCATCACATCGTCCGCAATGTCGAGGCCGCCAAGGTCGTAGAAAGTACAGTTCTGATTGACGAAGACGTTACGCCCGATACGGATCTCGTCCCCACCGGCGGTATAAAATGGAGGGATCAGCAAGAAGCTGTCGTCCACCTTTTTGCCGATGAGCTCGCCGAACAGGGCCCGAATTTCGTCCGCATCGTCGAACGTCAAACGGTTGAGTCTGGCGGTGATCGCCATGGCTCGTTTGACGTTGGCCAGCATCGCCGCCGAATCCGGCGTTTTACTGTGAATCATTCTGACGACATTGTCGGTCGGCATTCTTCGTTGTCCTTGGGTGGGATTAGGAAGCGTCCCGGCGTCCGAATCCGGAGGCTCGGATGGGCAAAGTGTAGGCGTTGCGCGGAACGGCCGGAATCCGGCCAGGGCGGCAGCCCGAAATCACCAAGCTCTGCTTTTCCGTCAAATCGCGGGGATGCCCAAGTCCCGAGAATCAGCGCTCTCGTCGCCCGGATTGACACCCGGCGCGAACCATGGCCTCCACCCCGGTCTCAATGATCAAGAACGACAGCGCCAGCCTTATCGCCGCGATCGCGCGGGTCGTGCGTCTCTCGACCCGCCATGCGTGGCTCGTCATTGCCGCCTTTCTCATCGCCGCGCTTCTCGCCGGCGGCTACGTCGCGCGCCACATCGCCATCAACACCGACAGCGGCAAGCTTCTGTCGAGTTCGCTCCCCTGGCGCAAGCAGGAGATCAAGCTCAATGCGTTGTTCCCGCAGCGGACCGACCTGATCGTCGCGGTCGTCGACGGAACGACGCCAGAAGGGGCCGACGAAGCGGCGAGCACGCTGGCCAGGACGCTGGCCCCCCAAACGCAACTTTTCCGCAGCGTCACTCGCCCGGACGGCGGCGAATTCTTCGCCCGCGAGGGGGTCTTGTTCCTCGGCGTCGACGACCTGCGGCGCAATATGGACGAATTGATCAAGGCGGAGCCTTTTCTCGGAACGCTCGCCCTCGATCCAACGCTGCGCGGCATTCTCGGCGCGATCTCCCAATCGCTCGAAGGCGTTCGGCTCAAAAAGACGACGCTCGAAGACATCAAGCCGGCGGTCGGCGCGATCGCTGAGGCCCTGGAGAAGGTCGAGCAGGGCCAGCATCCGGCCTTCTCCTGGCGCCGGCTGATTTCGGGCCGGGCGCCGGAGCCCTCGGATCTCCGGCGGTTCGTCAACATCCAGGCCGTCCTCAATTATGGCGATCTGGAGCCCGGAGGCGATGCGACCAAGGCCGTCCGGGCGGCGATCGCCAGACTGGGCCTCACGCCGGAGAGGGGCGTGACGGTTCGCCTCACCGGCTCGGTGCCCTTGTCGGATGAGGAATTTTCCACGATCGCCGACGGCGCGGCGCTCAATGGAATCGTGACCATCGTCGTCGTTCTCCTGATTCTGTGGCTCGCTCTCAAGCAAACCCGGATCATTCTTGCCGTCCTCATCAATCTCGCGGTCGGCTTGAGTTTCACCGCCGCTGCTGGCTTGGCGATGGTTGGCGCCCTGAACCTCATCTCGGTCGCGTTCGCCGTGCTGTTCATCGGCCTTGGCGTCGATTTCGGCATCCAGTTCAGCGTCCGATACCGCGCCGAACGGTTCGCGGACCGGCATCTCCTCGACGCTCTCGAAACGACCGGGCTCGGCGTCGCGCGCCCGCTTCTGCTTGCGGCGGCTTCGATCGCAGCCGCCTTCTACTCGTTCCTGCCGACCGCCTATGTCGGTCTGTCCGAGCTTGGGCTGATCGCCGGAACCGGCATGATCATCGCGTTCCTGACCACGCTCACCCTGCTTCCGGCGCTGCTCGCCGTTCTTAAGCCGACCGGCGAGGCCGCGCCGGTCGGCTGGGCCTGGCTTGCGCCGCTCGATCATTTTCTTGATCGTCAGCGCAACTGGGTGGTGGGCCTCACGCTCGCCGCCGTCGTTCTCGGCCTGCCGCTTCTCAGAGGCCTGAGCTTCGATTTCAACCCCCTCAACCTGCGCTCAAAGCAGGTCGAGTTGGTTGCGACCCTCCTCGATCTGATGCGTGATCCGGATACGAGCCCAACCACCATCGATATTCTGGAGCCCAATCTCGCCGCCGCCTCAGCCATGGTGGAAAGGCTCAAGCCCCTGCCGGAGGTCGCCAAAGTGCGTACGCTGGAAAGCTTCGTGCCGAAGGATCAGGACGAGAAGCTCGCCATCATCGACGACGCCAACTTCTTTTTCGCGAATACGCTCAATCCCGATCCCGTCGACCCCGCGCCGACTCCCGCGGAGACTTTGGAGGCGATCAACAAGACGGCGGCCGACCTCACGACGACGACCGGCGATCTCAACACCCCGGCCGCCGCCCAGGCGCGCCGCCTCGCGAGCGCATTGACCGCCTTGGCGAAGACGCCGCCCGCGACCCGCGACGAGTTGGAGCGCGTGCTGGTTAGGCCGCTCATGACGACCCTGCGCCAGGTTCGCGATCTCCTCTCGGCCGAGCACGTCACCCTCGACACGCTTCCGCCTGCGCTCAAACGGGACTGGATCGCGCCCGACGGCGAGGTCCGAATCGAGGCAAGGCCAAGCGGGGACGGCAACGACAACGCCGTACTGCACCGCTTCGTCGATGCGGTGCGCAGGGTCGCGCCGGAGGCGAGCGGCGCGCCGGTGTTCATCGTTGAGGCGGCGGCCACGGTCGTCAAAGCGTTTCTTCAGGCTGCCGTCTGGTCGCTCCTGTCGATCGCCCTGATTCTGTTCGTGGCGCTGCGGCGCTGGCAGGACGTCGCGCTGACGCTCGTGCCGTTGCTGGTCGCCATTCTCTTCACGCTGGAAATTTGTGTGGCGATCGGGCTAAAGCTGAATTTCGCCAACATCATCGCCTTGCCGCTCTTGCTGGGCGTCGGCGTCGCGTTCAAAATCTACTACGTCATGGCGTGGCGGGCGGGCGAGCACAATTTCCTGCAGTCGAGCCTGACGCGCGCTGTCTTCTTCAGCGCCTGTACCACCGCCACCGCCTTCGGCAGCCTGTGGTTTTCGCATCATCCCGGCACGTCGAGCATGGGGAAATTGATGGCTTTGTCCCTGGTGACGACCCTCTCGGCCGCAGTGCTGTTCCAGCCCGCTCTTTTGGCGACGCAGAGGAAATCCCATGATGACGAGTGATTAACGATACCAAAGTACAAATGGCCGTACTGTGGCAAAAGGGTGATAGTCGGCGCCGCGGAGCTCTGCTAGCTTAAGGCGGGGCTGGGTCGAATCTTTTCTCAGAACCATGTGGACTGTCCGGTCAAGTCCTGCGGGAGCTGTCGCGGAAAGCCTACGTGTTGCGGGGAATTTCAAAAGGAATCGCCAACGTATGCGTGGCGTTGAATGCTGGACCAAATGGCTTGGCGCGGCGAGCCTCACGGCGCTTGTCAGCGGCTGCGCGGGCGTGCCCCACGACGCGTCGTTGCCCATCAACGATCCCAACGAGCAGTTCAATCGTGGCGTGCTTCACGTAAACCAGGTGGTGCTCGATCCGGTCGCGACCGGCGTCAAGGCCGTGCCAGGGGCGATCCGGGACCGATTGCAGGACTTGGACGCCAACCTGAAAGAGCCGCGCATCCTCGGCAATGACATCCTCCAGGGCCGCCTGAACGCCGCCGGCATCACGGTCGCCCGCACCATCATCAACACGACCTTCGGGCTCGGCGGTTTGTTTGACGTCGCCGCCGCCTATGGGAATTTGCCGCAGCAGACAGGCGATTTTGGACAGACCATGTTCGTCTGGGGCGTCCCGGCGGGCTCCTATACGGTGAGCCCCTATTTCGGTCCCTCGACGCAACGCGATTCGATCGGCGGCATCGTGGATTCCGTCGGTGATCCCGTTGGCTGGGTTGCCGGCGGAATTTTCTTTGGATGGCCGTGGTCGGTCGCGACTGGCGCCCTGGGCGCCGTCGCCCATCTCGGCCAGTGGAAACAGGCCGAGAGTTCGTCCGTCGATTTCTACAGCTTCCTGCGCTCGAGCTATTATCAGACGCGCCGGGCGCAATTGCGTGAGGCGCAGGGCCTGCCGCCGGAGATTCAATCACCTGCCACGCCGGGCCTGGTTGTCAGGTCGCCGGCCGCCGCGGGGTCGCCGGGTTACGAAATCCCGTCGCCGCAATAGGCGAAACTACGACGTCAAGTTGGCCTGATCTGTCCTTCGGTCGAAAAGTCGGCGTCCTTCCACCCATTGCCAGGCCGCAAGGCCGGGCAGGCCCAGCGCCAGTTCGCGAACGCGTTTAGTCAGCGAAACCGCGAGCGACAGGTCCCCGGGCAGTCCGAGCAGCGCTCCGAACAAGACCATGCCGCTCTCTTGGGCGCCTAGCGCGCCTGGCACCATGAACGCCGCGCCGCGAACGCCACTGCTGAGGCTCTCGAGGGTAAACGAATCGATCAGGCTTAGCGGGTGTCCGAGAACGCGTGTGGCCATCCAGACTTCGCCCGTGCCGATCGCCCATCCGGTGAGCCGAAGCAGGCTGGAATAGGATAAGGGTAAACGGCGGCGATAGGTCGCGACGATCGCCTCGTCGATCGCCTCTGCGCGACCGGTGAAGTTCGACATCCAGCTCTTGGGCGCCAGCCGGTTCGCCCATCCGATCAATATTGCAAACATGCTGTTGTGTTGGAGCCGGACGAAGATTCCGATCGCCGTCGCGAATATGGCGACGCCGATCGTCAGCCCCCATGCTGTGGCCGCCGCGTCGTGGGTCTTACCCGCGGTGAGCAGCCCCACTCCGACGAGGACGAAGACAAGCTGAGTTGCCGAGCCGACCGTAACATCGACGACCATGCTCGCGGTGGTTTGCGCGCCCGAAACGCCGCGCTGGTGCGCGAGCCTTGCGCCCACGACGTCGCCGCCGACGCCCGCGACCGGCAACAATGTGCTGACGGATTCGCGGATCCAGCGCATCCAGAGGAAGCTGAGGCGGCCGGGGCGGTTCGCAGCCGGAAACAGCTCCCGCCACGAGGCCGCGTCAAAATAGAGAGGCAGGAGATGATAAAGCGTGATCGGCGCGAGCCACCAGCCGAGCGCCAGCATGGCGGCGGCCACCTCGGCGGCGCCGCTATGAATAATAAGAAAGACGACGAGCAGGAAGCCAAGAAACGCGGCGACGATAAGCGAGGCTGAAATGGCTGGGGTCCCCCGTCCGCGCGGGCTTCGCGCCAAAGACTGCGCGGGACTACGATCGCCGCGCGAAATCGTCTATCAGCAATCGTCGCCGAGGTGGAGTGCCGGGCGTCGCCCGAGGGACGTCCAAAGCCCATGTCCGAAGCGCCGGTTCTCGTTCTTCTTGCCGCTTCCGGGGCCTCGCTAGCGAATGCCGGCGCCGCGCCCGGGCGGGGTGACCCAATCATCCTGGGGCTCAGCCTCATCCAACGTGCGGTGTCGGCGGCGCATCGCGCCGGCTACGCCCAGGTCTTTCTCGTTGGAAGCGATGGGCCCATCGCTTCCGGAATCGTCTCCGTCGCCGACTGGCGTAGCCTCGCCGCGTCGCTCTCCAGCGTCCCACCGACGTCGCTGATCCTCGCGCCCGCCGCCATTCTCGCGGAAGCCGACTGGCTCGAGCGGCTGGCCTCGACGCGGATCCAGCCGGCTCGCTGGGGAACCCTCCCGAACCGGATCGTTATGCTCGCGCCCGGTTTCGCGCAGGACGTGGCGGCGGAACTCGACGAGGACGGCGGCGCGCGGGTACTGGTTGAGGTGGAGGTCCGACTCGCTCGCCGGTTCGGCCCTCGAGCTCCGATTTCGGCTGAGGTCGATCCCATGATCATCGAGACGTCGGCCGACGTCCGTGTCGCGGAACGGCGGCTTCTCAAGTCGCTGGTCAAGGACACCGACGGGTTCATGGCCCGCCACGTCGAGCGGCCGATCTCGCTCATGATTTCCCGCCGTCTCGCGGGCACCGGGATCACGCCCAACCAGATGAGCCTGATTTCCATCGCGGTCGGGATCTGCGGCGGGCCGTTTTTCCTGTCCTCGCGCCCCTTGATGCAAACCGTCGGGGCGCTCCTGTTCCTGGCGCATTCGATCCTGGACGGGTGCGACGGCGAACTGGCAAGGCTCAAATTCCAGCAATCGCGCTGGGGAGGCGTGCTCGATTTTTGGGGCGACAATGTCGTGCACACGGTCATTTTCGCCTGCATGGGCGTCGGTTGGAGCTTGTCCGCCGGTTCCCCTTGGCCGCTGGCGCTTGGCGCTGCAGCCGTGCTTGGGACGCTGGGCTCGGCCGGCTTCGTCTATTGGCGTCTGATGCGCTCGAAGGACGGGGGCGACACTTTGTTCACCTCCGTGTCCGATGCGCCCGAGCGCCCACTCACGCGCCTCCTCGATTCCGCCTCGCGCCGCGATTTCATCTACCTTGTGATCCTGCTTGCGCTGTTCGGCCGGTCGAACTGGTTTCTGGTCATGGCCGGGATCGGCGCGCCGATCTATTTTTTGCTAGTGCTCTTCGCGGCGCGGCCGCGAGGCTCCTTGGATGGAGGCGGGTCAAAGGTCGTGTCGGGCGTGAATCGATAAGTGCTCGGGCGCTCCTAAATTGACAATAAGTCGCTGGTTCGGCACTTAGCGGGGTGGTCAGTGTAACCCACTGATGTAATTGAGTTATATGAAGAAAGGGAACTCGGCGACATTTGATTTACGAATTCAGAACATATGTTATTTGATGCGTTTTTATTTAATCGCCGCGTTAGGAGAGATTTGCATGGTTGAAGAGAAGGCGCCGGTTCGGCGCCGGCGGTTGGGCGCGCATGGCTCGATGTTCCGGCGGAGGCGCATCTTCGCGAGCCTGCGCGAGGGCTACACCTATGACGAGATCGCGGCCGAAGAGCGCGTGAGCCCCTCACGCATCCGGCAGATCGTCTCGCAGGAGTTGCAGCAACGGGCCGTCGACAGCGGGGCCGAACATGCGATCCGGCCTTCGAAGCGGCGGTGAAGGCGCACTTGCAGAAGACCGGCCAGATTCCCGCCGATGAGCCGGGCGAGGCCGAAGGGCAGGAGGCGGAGGCCATGGGCGCATCCGACGTCATGCAAGAGGCGAACACGCCTGAGGCGACCCATTGGGGAGGCTGGGGCGGGGGCTAGGATTTTTTTTACTCCAAACGGCCGTAACCCATTGAAAGGATTGATTCCGAAAAAATAAACGCTAGTAAACGTCAGCATTTTTACTAGTGTTTACTAGCGTTTAAGCGCGTTTATTGGCGCTTATGCGTCTGGCGCCGGGCCGGGCGAACTCGCCGAACGCTCAGTTGGCTGGTTTTGGGCGCCCACGCTCAAGACTCGTGCCTTAGAGTCGCGCGCGAGTCGAGGTTACTTAGCGACTCGGGAGCCCGAGTCGAAGGCGGTCAGCGTTCGCGCTATGGTCGGCGATGGCGATTTGACCGATGAGGAAGAGCGATTCCTTGAGCGTTGCCCACTTGGCCATTGTACCGCGCGCCAACGGTCGAGCCTCGCTCATCGAGGGGGTCATCCTGTCCTGGGGCTGGCGCAGACGCGCTATCGCCTTCATCTCCGGGGCGGCAGGGGCGTTGGCCTTGCCGCCCCTTTCGCTGTCCCCTTTCATCGCCGTACCCTTGACCATCGCCGTCTGGTTGATTGACGGCGCTCAGGACCGCAGACCCGAACGGTCACTTGTCGCGTCCCTCAGATCAGCATTCGGCGCCGGCTGGTGGATGGGTTTCGGCTATTTTCTAGCGGGCCTGTGGTGGGTCGGCTCGGCTCTTCTGGTCGACGCCGACAAATTCGCTTGGGCGCTCCCCTTTGCGGTCGTGGCGTTGCCTGCGGCGCTCGCTGTCTTTCCGGCCGCAGGATTTGCGCTTGCCCGCCTCTTGTGGTCGCCGGGACCTTTGCGCATCTTTGCCCTAGCGTTCGGACTCGGGGTCGCCGAATGGGCGCGTGGCCTTCTGTTCACCGGTTTTCCCTGGAACGACCTCGGAATGGCGCTCGGCGTCAATCTCGCGCTCGCCCAGACCGCTTCCCTTGTCGGCCTGCACGGGCTCACCTTCCTGACAATTGCGATCTTCGCCGCGCCCGCGACGTTGTGGCGGGTGAGCGAAAGCCGGCTCAATCTGATGCCGACAGCTGTCTCGGCTCTTGCGCTGGTCGTCATGGCCGCCTTCGGCGCGTTGCGGCTCATGGCGCCCCCCAGTGAGACCGTGCCTGGCGTGAAACTTCGTCTCATCCAACCCAACATCGCCCAGGACGACGCCTCGTTTGGCCCGGAGAACAAACAGGCCATCCTGCGTCGCTATTTCGATTTGTCGGAGCGCGCGACCTCGCCGGACCGATCTGGAGTCCGAGACGTCACCCATTTGATCTGGCCGGAGTCGGCCTTTCCGTTCATTGTCTCCCGCGACCCGCAGGCCCTCTCAGAGATCGTTGATTTTCTTGGATCCGGCGCGACGCTGATCACTGGCGCCGCGCGGCGTGAGGACGGAAGGCCGCCCCGCTACTTCAATTCAATCGAGGTAATCAGCCGAGGCGGATTGTTGGCGCAGCGCTACGACAAGCAGCATCTCGTTCCATTCGGAGAATATGTGCCGTTCGCGAGCTTATTGGAGCGTGCGCATATCACTCAGTTGGTCGACATTCCCGGCGGGTTCGAACCGGGCTCGGGTCGCCGTATTCTCCGTGTTCCGGGCTTGCCGGACGCCATGCCCCTCGTCTGCTACGAGGCGATTTTTCCGATCGAGCTCGGCGACCTCCTATCCGGGACGGAACGCCCGACTTGGCTCCTCAATGTGACGGACGACGCTTGGTTCGGTCTTACGCCAGGCCCCTACCAGCATTTTGCGCAGGCGCGGTTGCGTGCGATCGAACTCGGTGTGCCGCTGGTGCGCGACGCCAATTCCGGAATTTCGGCTGTGCTCGACGGATTTGGCCGCGAGATCGCGGTTGCTCCGCTCGGCGCCGAGGGCGTTCTGGACGCCGAACTTCCGCACGCGCTCGCGCCCACGTTGCAATCGCGCCTCGGATCGATCGGGGCAATGCTGATCGGACTGGCCTTTCTGGCGGCCGCGCTTGCGGGAAGGCGCCGAGTGTAAACGAAGACCGCCGATTGTAAAATTGTGCCCTTGCGCGCTATCCGAGTGTCGGCTATCTCTTCCCTAAGGTCAGTGATTCCTCGCGCAAGCGCCGGTACAGCTATGGGGCACGAGCTGCAAATGATGTCCAAAGTATCCAATATCGTCGACGTCTATGTTGGCGCGCGGTTACGAATGCGGCGGACGATGCTCGGGATGAGCCAGAGCAGGCTGGGCGAACTTCTCGGCGTAACGTTCCAGCAGATCCAAAAATACGAAAAAGGGTCAAACCGCATCAGCGCCAGTCGTCTTCAGCATACCGCCCGCGTGCTGGAAGTTTCGCCAGGCTATTTCTTCGAAGGCGCGCCGGCCGATTCAGCGGAGCCGGGTTTTGCCGAAGATTCCTCGCAATCCTACGTCGTCGACTTCCTCGCCTCGACTGAAGGCCTTCAACTCAATCGCGCGTTTTTGCGAGTGCGCGACCAGAAAGTCCGGCGTCGAATTGTAGATCTTGTCATTGCGTTGGCGTCGCCCCAGGAAGAGAGCGGCGACGACTCTTCCGTTCGATAAATCGAACAAACCGATCAAAACGGCTTGACGGACCGAACGGTCACTGCCAGAAGCGGCGGCGCGCGATCGTGGGCTGCCCGCGACCGCGAATTTCGGCACGCGCCAGCAGGAGATCTTTTATATGGCTCGTCAAAATTACGAGTTCACCAGTGAATCCGTGTCTGAGGGACATCCTGACAAGGTTTGCGACCGGATCTCTGACGAGATTGTCGATCTATTCTTCCGTAACGGGGCAAAGAGCGGTCTCGATCCTTATCAAATTCGCGTCGCCTGCGAAACTTTAGCCACGACCAACCGAGTCATCATTGCCGGCGAAGTTCGCGGACCCAACATTTCTAGCGATGAGATGGAGACAACGGTTCGCAATGCGATCAAGGAGATCGGCTACGAACAGGACGGGTTTCACTGGCGCAACGCAAAGGTCGAGGTGCTGCTGCATGCGCAGTCCGCAGACATCGCACAAGGCGTAGACGCAGGCGGCAATAAGGATGAAGGCGCGGGCGATCAGGGCATCATGTTCGGCTATGCCTGCCGTGAAACGCCGGAACTGATGCCGGCGCCCCTTTATTACGCGCATGAGATTCTAAAGCGGATCTCTAATGCACGCCACGCGGGCGCCGAAAAGACCTTGGGTCCCGATGCCAAGAGCCAAGTAACCGTTCGCTATCAAAATGGCAAACCGGTCGAGGCGACCCAAATTGTGGTCTCGCATCAGCATCTGGTCGAATCGCTCACGTCCGAGGAAGTCGCCGATCTTGTGCGCCCCTATGTCAAGGCTGCGTTGCCCGAGGGCTGGATCACGCCCAAGACAGTTTGGCACGTCAATCCGACCGGGAAATTCTTTATTGGCGGCCCTGACGGCGACTGCGGCTTGACCGGCCGTAAGATCATTGTTGATACTTACGGTGGCGCGGCGCCGCACGGCGGCGGCGCGTTTTCCGGCAAGGATCCGACGAAGGTGGACCGGTCGGCGGCTTACGCCGCGCGCTATCTGGCCAAGAACGTGGTCGCAGCAGGCTTGGCCGATCGTTGCACCATCCAGCTTTCTTACGCGATTGGGGTGGCGCGTCCGCTGTCGATCTACGCCAACCTGCACGAGACTGGGCGCATCGATGAGGCGAAGCTGGAGACGGCGCTGATGGACGTCATGAACTTGACCCCTCGCGGAATTCGCGAGCACCTGAAATTAAACCGTCCGATCTTCGCCCGAACGTCGGCTTTTGGTCATTTTGGCCGTGCGCCAGAGGCGGACGGCGGCTTTTCGTGGGAAAAGACTGATCTCGCGGATACGCTGCGCGCCCTGGCCTGACCCCGGGGCGCCTTGCGAGGCCGATGATTGCGAATGGCGGACCAGCCAGCGCCAGTTCGCAGGCTCTATGGACGCAGCTCCGGCAAGGCGCTTCGCGCCGCCCAGGAACGTCTGCTCGCTGAAACGCTGCCCTTGGTTTCGATTGTCCCAGAGGCGCTGAGCACGGGCCATGAATTCGCCGCGCGGGCGCGCGAAATGTGGTTGGAGATCGGGTTCGGCGCAGGCGAGCATCTCATTGAACAAGCCAAAGCCAACCCGCAGGTTGGGATCGTCGGCTGTGAGCCGTTTCTCAACGGCGTCGTCGCGACGCTTGCCGGGATAAGGCGCGAGCAACTCTCGAACGTGCGCCTGAGGCGCGGTGACGCCCAAACCCTTATTGAGGCGGCGCCGGACGCGTTCTTTTCGCGCGTTTTCATGCTGTACCCTGATCCCTGGCAAAAGCGACGCCATAATAAGCGTCGCGCGCTCGCGGTTGGCATGATCGAGGCTTTGGCGCGCGCGATGCGGAGCGGCGCCGAGTTTCGCTTCGCCACGGACATCGACGACTATGCCGGCTGGACGCTGACGCGCTTTCTCGCTTCGCCCCACTTCCGCTGGGCCGCGAGTCGATCCGATGATTGGCGTCAACCCTGGCCACAATGGCGCCCGACACGCTATGAGGCCAAGGCGAGAATTGAGGGCAGGGGCTCCGTGTACCTCACTTTCGTACGTCTGTGAGAAAGCGGTAAATTCTCGGGTCAAGAGAATCACGTAGGCAGAGCGCTCGATCCGGGAGGTCCTGATGTCCGAGAGTATAGATCGCCGTACATTGCTGAAGGGCGCCGCTGCGGCGTCCGCCGCGGCGATGAGTCCGATTGCGGAAGCATTGGGCGCGCAGTCCGACGAATTGCAATTCGGTTCCCCCGTCCCGTTCACCTATGAGCTTTTCAAGTCTCAGGCGCGTGATCGCGCGCACGGACCCTACATACCTCCGTCTCGACCTGCGCCCGATGTTCTGCAGAAGATCAATTACGAGGAATGGGGAAAAATCCGATACCGTGATGACTTCGCGCTATTCGCAGATGGCCCGGGTCAATTTCCGGTGACATTCTTCCACCTCGGCCTGTTCTTCCAGAAAGCGGTGAAGATGCATGTCATCAGCGAGGGAACATCGCGGCAAATCGTTTACGACCAATCCTATTTCGACATGCCGGCCGACTCGCCGGGGCGCGAACTGCCAAAGGGAGCTGGATTCGCGGGGTTGCGAATTCAGGAACCGCGCGATGGCAAGCTGGATTGGCGCAAGAACGACTGGGTCGCCTTTCTCGGCGCGGCCTACTTTCGCTCGATTGGCGAACTCGCACAGTACGGACTGTCGTCTCGCGGCGTCGCGATCGACGTTGCGGTTGCCGATCGGCCGGAAGAGTTTCCCGATTTCACGGAATTTTATATCGAACCCGGCGTCGGCGACACGATCATGCTCTACGCTTTGATGGAAGGTCCTTCGATCGTTGGCGCGTTTCGTTTCTTGATGACCCGCGCCAAAGGTGTGGTGATGGACCTTCAAACGACGCTGTTTACTCGCGCCCAAGTCTCGCGCTTTGGTATCGCCCCACTCACTTCTATGTACTGGTATTCCGAGACCAAAAAAGAAACCGCGATCGACTGGCGCCCAGAGGTCCATGATTCAGATGGTCTGGCGATGTGGTCCGGCAGCGGTGAGCGATTGTGGCGACCGCTAAATAATCCGCCACGCATCACGGTCTCAGCTTTTGCGGACGACAACCCGCGCGGTTTCGGGCTCCTCCAGCGCGACCGGGTATTCGATCACTATCTTGACGGCGTCTTTTATGATCGGCGTCCAAGCCTCTGGGTTGAACCGTTGCCAGGGCCGAGCGGTGAGGGCTGGGGCAGGGGATCGATTCAGCTATGTGAAATTCCGACAGACGATGAGATCCACGACAACGTGGTTGCTATGTGGGTGCCGGCCAATCCGGTGCCCGCCGGCGCCGAGCTCACTCTCAACTATCGTCTGCACTGGCTCGCCGATGAGCCTTATCCAAGCAAGCTTGCGCCGGTGTGGGCTACTCGTCTTGGACGCGGCGGCCAACCTGGCCTACCACGCCCAAAGGGTGTTAGGAAGTTCATGGTCGAGTTCCTCGGGGGCCCTCTACGCGACCTCCCATTTGGCGCTAAACCCGAACTCGTCGTTTCAGCTTCGCGCGGAACGTTAGGTCCTTACGAACTTATCGAGGCCGTTCCTGACGGCGTCGCGGGCCACTGGCGAGCGCAGTTCGACCTTGTCGTCGACGGGACCGATCCGGTCGAGTTGCGTGCGTTTCTGAAGTCCGGCGCCGAAACTCTAACTGAGACCTGGATGTTCCAGTACCACCCTTTCTAGCCAAGGACTGCATCGACTTCGATGCGAGAATCGAGCGCGCTCGCTTCTATGAAAGCAGCCTTTCAGCCACAAAATTTTCTCTATCCCCGCGGCGGCCACGCTCGCTCAGCGCGCCAACGGCCACGAGCCACCGGTAACGGGCTGCTGCGGCAGTTAATGAGCGAAGGCCGCATTACCCTCCGCGTCACGGAACAGATCGAGGATGAGAGTGGCGTCAGACGCCAAGCTACCCGCAAAGTCGTGAAGCCGGGCCCATTAGCTGTTTAGTCTCGCGATTATCTCTTGAGGTTCGAGTAGGAGGGATGGGATGCGCCAATTCGGGCGGCCGCCTGAATCGGCGCGGGGGAGATTTGCCGTCTCGCGATGGGGCTTGGAAAGCCGGCCGTCATCTGGGCCGTCTTCCCGCTTCCCTTGAACCCTTGATGAGTTGAATGGGCCGCCATCACCCGATGCACGCCCGCAAACAATCCCAAGCTCATGAGAGGATAGCCGCAAATGTCTCACCCCGCCACGCCCTCGCGCTTCATCGGATGCGACGTTGCAAAACTGCAATCGTCATCCACGACGCCGCCAAGGGCCGCACCCAAACGATCGCCAACGCGCCGCCGGCCCTGTCCGACATCGCCGCCTCGTTTGGACCAACCTGCTTCGTCGTCTGCGAGGCGACTGGAGGCTATGAGCGCGATCTGTTGGCCGCCCTCGTCGTCGCCGGCGTCCCGGCATGCCGAGCCGACGCCCCCAAGGTCAAGGCCTTCATCCGCTCGTTTGACACGCTCGGCAAATCCGACGCGATCGACGCAGCCGCGCTCGCCCGATACGGCCAGGACCGATACGCCGCACTCCCGCTTTGGAACGCTCGCGAACCCAAGCGGGAGCGCCTGCAGGCGCTCGTCCTGGCCAGACGCGACCTCGTCAAAGACCGCCTCGCCGAGCGCTCGATGAACGCGACCCCCCACGTGGCGCAGAACACGAGCAGCCGCTCGTCGGCGATCGACGGCCGCGCGACGCAGCATCCGGGTATGGGGTCAGCCAACGCATTCGCAAGCGGATCAAGGAAGCCTCCGGCTGGATCAAGACGGTCGCGGGCCATGAGCGAACCAAGTTCCGTGGCCGGAGCGCGTGGACGGACCGTCACCTTCGCAGCCGCCGCCTACAATCTGGCGCGCCTGCCAAAACTCTTGGAGGACAGGGCGTGAAGGCCCCGGTGAACTGCCGACTGATCGGCCGGTGGCGCATCTTCGAAGCCGACATTTGGGATCGCGCTTGCCTCGATCTGAGCAGACCGGCGACGCTCACGATCACCGCGCAGGGCAGCGAAATCGCCTTCGGCGCCCTGGAGGCCGGCCGCGAAGTCGAAAACGCCCACGACTCGATCGGCTTCAGCTGAGCAGGATCCGACGAAGGTGACCAGGTCGAGGGCGAAGGCGCCGCCGCATTCCTCGACGACGGCACGATCGAGATCGAGTTCGCCTACGACAACGGGCGACAAAGCTGTACTCAAAGTGAAACGACACCTTCTTCAACGCCTGCTAAAGGGGCGTAGATCACCGGCGTAAGCCAGAATATCCTGGACGCGTCCGATCCGTGGCCCTCAGGCACCGGCTCTTCGACACATGGCTGCGCATTTTGGAGTCAATAGATGATTTCCTCTCGGGGCTCATTAGCGCACTGCCGTGGATACTGTCAGCATGGCGATCGGATTTGGCGCCTCCTATATCATTCGTTGGGCAGCTTCCATCGATAAGGCGGGACTTGAGCGCTCGTTGAAAGTAGTGTTGTAGCGCAAGGACGCTACGTTTATCGACGTGATTCGCCTTGCGTCATATTCAATCGTTGCGCGGGCTCGACAAAGGCCTTAGATTACGTGTACGAGCGCAATGTTGCCGCCAATGCGCTCGACATCATCGCGGTACTGAGCCGATGTTGCCAATGAGTTGCGAGAGATTCTCTACGGCACTCGCCGTACCACTCAACGAGCTGTCAGTGCGAGAACTCTGCCCGATATGGCAATCCTTTGCGACTCAGACCTTCACGTGCTCGCGCTGCTTCGGGCTACAATGCCATTGATGGCGCTCTGGAACGCGGCAAAATCGAATGGTTTCCTCAGAGTCGACTGTGCGCGATATCTCGGATCTATGCCGTCTTGCCCATGGCCCGTCGCTAGCGCCAACGGTAGGCCGCGTGCCATCAAGGCCTCGACGAGCGGATATGCATTGTCCTTGCCGAGCGACACATCGACTATCGCCGCGTCGATTTCGCTCTTGGCCAATTCCAGGGCCTTAGCCAGATTGTGCGCCGGGCCAACCACGTCGTGGCCCAATTCTAATAGCCAATCCTCCAGCATCGCGGTAATCAACGGTTCGTCATCGACAATGAGAATCTTCGCCATTCAAACCCCGGGGGCAGACTATCGGAATCTACCACAATCGACCTGTCGCACAAGGTGGAAGGCGCTCCAAACCCGGGAGGTTCAGCGACTCTTGGAAGCGTGATATGGAAGACGGTATGGTAGAATAGAACTTCGGAGTGAAAAGGGGGTCTCGCGGTGACCTTCGAGACGGCCGAGGGGCGAGTTCGTCGCCATTAGTGACAAACGAGAAGGCGGCCGTGAGAACGGCGAAGCTGAGATCGTAAGATCGAGGTATTGAGTGCACCGGCGTCGGCGAAGGACTGATGGGAGAGATGATGCGCCTTGAGGTCGCGCCAGACGCCTTCGATGTCGTTTAGCTCCGGTGCATATTTGGGCAGCCACTTGACGGTGAGCCAGTGAGCACGGGGGGCAAGCGCTGCGAGCGAAAGTTTGCTGGTGTGGATGGGATCATTGTCCGGAACCAGAACTACCGGGTTGGTGGACTGGCCGGGCTTGGAACTGGTCCAGTTGTCCGAGATGGGCGACGAAGTCGCTGCCGCGCTTTGTCGGGCTGGCATGCACGATGAGCCGACGCCTGATGTGGTCGAACGAACCCAGCATCGCGACCTTCTTCGCCTGTCCGGTGCGGGAACACGCAGATCCGCCCCTGCCTTGGCCCAACGCGGGCGAGACCGGGATGCGTCAGCGCCTCGCTCTTGTCACCATAGAGCTGAATAATGCCGCCGGCCCCGGGCTGCTGTTGGCGCAGGCCGACCCGTTCGACCTCGGCGGCGACCTGTCGTCCCTTCAGCGTGTGCCGCGGCCGCCGCCAGCGGAACTTTTGCGCAGGGCCTTGGATAATTGGGAGCGGCTGATGCGCACGCCCGCACGGGTTTCGATCTCAGCGCGCAGTCGGGGGATCGTCCAGTTGCGCCGCTCAGCGACAGGGTCCCCCAGCAGGGGCAGCGCCACACGCAAAGCCGCCTCGCTCTTCACTGGCGCCGGGCCCGGCGCCACGGTGGCCTTCAGCGCCTCGACGCCAACGCTCCTGAAGTCGCTCCGCCACAGCCGAACCGTGTCTTCGCGCACGCCGAAGAACGCCACATGTGCGAACGACGCGATGCGTATATGACGAGGAGCAGATCATAATACGCGACGAGTAGGATTGTTACCCAGCCCTTGGTGGTGAAGCTCGAACGTGTTCACGCCGGAGAATAGAGCGGAATAACGCGACGATGGAGGACAACCAGAATTGCAGAGCATCCGGCTTAGACCGCTTAGCGTCCTCAAGCGGGTCTTGAGATCCGAGCTTGTTATGGAGTGCTCCTGGGTAGGCACTAGCGATTTTTGGACTGCAGCCCCGAGCAAGGCAACGCTTGCGCCGCATGGTCTACACCCCTATAAGCCCCGTTGCTGGCCCCGAACGGGCCACGGTGTCGGAGTGTAGCGCAGCCTGGTAGCGCACATCGTTCGGGACGATGGGGTCGGAGGTTCGAATCCTCTCACTCCGACCAATTATTTCAATGATATAGCTGATGCACGCTCAATCCGGGGAACCGATTGGAGAACCGGATCACCTCTTGCCCGTCATCGCCTTGACGACGCCGGCGTGATGATCCGGCCGGAGGTGACCATAGACGCGCTGTAGCGTCTCGACCGTCATCCCCAGGAAGTCGGCCGCCGCGTAGACATTGGCGCCGCCCTGCATTGCCCAGCTTGCCGCCGTGTGGCGCAGGACGTGCGGCGAGACGCCCTCGAGGCCGGCTGCCTTGGCGGCGCGCGCGAAGGCCTTGCGTACGCTTTTGACAGGCCGGCCTTCAAACTCGACGACGGCGCGCGTGGCGATCCCCTTGTCGGTCCATCGGCGCATGTGCGCGAGCAGCCTTGGCGGAAGCATCGCCGCCGGCTGGCGTTTCTTCGTCTCGCTAATGCCCGCCGGCCTCCGGTAAAAGACCCCGCGCTCCAGGTCGACATGACCGCGGCCGATCGCGGGCTGAAACGAGGCCGCGCAGATGGCAGCCGAGCGTGTCCCGGTATAGAGGCCAACGAGAATAAATCTCGCGACGTGCTGGCGCGAGCGCCGATCGGTCGGCTTCCCCTTCTGGACCTCACGATAGCGCCAGGCGGCCCATAGCAGGCGAGCGGCCTCAGAGCGCGTTAACCAGCGTTCACGCGGCGAGCTGCGGGTCGGCAAGGTCACGCGCACCGGGGCCGAGATGACGCCTTCCGCATGCGCATGGTTGATGGCGGCGCGCAGATCCTCGAGTTCCCGGCGCGCCATCGAATCCGAGCCCCGAGACGCAGTATAGGCTCTACATGCGTGAGCGGTGACCTCGGCGAGTCGCTGTTCGCCGAAGAAGTCGAGAATAGCATCGAGTCGCTGGGCCAGCTCCTTCGGGCTTTTCACCGACGGGCCCACGTCTGTCGCGTAAATGTTCACGACGTCGGCGATCGCGACGGTCTGAGGATCGCGAGCGCCGCCGCGCTCCGGCCGGTATTTGGCAGCGAGATAGTCGGCGAGGTCTCTTTCAGCCGCCTCACGCTCATGCGTGCCGCGGCCCAGGGCGACTCGCCGGTCGCCGTCCTTGATGTACCAGGCGCTCTTCCGCGATCCATAGGCTCGCTTGAGCCACAGTCTTGCGCCTTTTGCGGGAGTTGGCATTTTCCCATCATCTCCTTAATGGCGCCCAGCGTTGTAAAATCCTTATTCGCGATCCGGAAGATTGCAAGCCGGCCCTTCGCCGCCTCCTTGCGCAAGCCGGCCGCCGTCATCCCGCCAAGAGGAAAGGCAAGGGCTGCGGCGTCCGCCAGGCGGAGAGGCGCGTCGAGTTCGGCGGCGAGGCTCATGGCCTGGGCCCTCTCGGCGCGAACGCGGGTCGGCGAGCAATGGCGCTTCTACTGCTGGCCAGGGTCACGACGTGGCTTCGTTTTAGGCCAGGGGTGATTCTCTCTGCCAATGGCCAAGAACTACCGGCGAGGGGAAAGAACGGCCAACCGAAGGAAGGAAGGGGGCCAGCGAGGGAAGGGCAGCGACGGTCGATGGCGCGCTTGATCTTGGTTTTGCCATCGAAGAGGAAGCGGGCAGTTCGCGTTGCACCTGGGTTGCAATCACGTTGCAACCCGCGTTGCATGCAACGGACATGCAACGTAGCCGCGTTTCTGCGTTGCGTTGCACCCCTTTTCTAAAGGGTGCACGTGCAACGCAACGCGCGACTGTCCCTGCGACGCCTTTCCTTCTACCGATGGCTGATGCTCGGGTCAAAACGGCGCCCGTTCCCGCTGGCTCTCCGACGGGCTCTCGACGAGCCTCCAAAATTGCTTCTCGACCTCGATGAAGCGTTTTGAGGCAATGAGGTCGGCTTTCGCTCGCCGGAAATTGGACCGAGCCGTCGATGTCAGTTTGTCGTCATCGTTCGTATCAAGAAACCCGCGCGACTTGATTTCGTCCCGTAGCATGTCGACGGGGACCTTTCGGACGACGGCATTGTCGAAGCCTGGCGAAGCTTCGACGCCCCCCGCGAGGCGGCCATAGGCATCCACGATGGCGCGCTTTGTCATCTCGACATCTGACATCCGCCCTTTTGCGGAGGCCTTGGGGGCTGCGGCCGTAGCGTCGAGGGCCTCAATGACGCAGCTTGTGATCGGGTCGCCATCCTGGTCGGAGCCGATCTCGACGATCTTCAGACGGGAAACGAATTGGAGTCCGGTTTCGCCATCCTTGGACAGTTCGAGCTCGGCTACGATGTTGTCGGTGGCGTCTTTGCGGACCGCGATTTGAACGTCGAGCGCGCCCATGAGTGAGGAATGGCCGCGGGGACGATCGCCGTTGTGCCCACAGTGGTGGACGATAACGACAAGGCAGCCGAAGGCATCACGGATCGCATCGGCGGCGCGAACATAAGCTGTCATATCCTCGTCCGAGCTTTCGGACCCGTCGAGGCTCCGGTTTAGCGTGTCGATACAGACCGCTACCGGCTTCCGCCCGCCAAGTTGCTGCCCGATCTCCGCAATGAAAGCCTTTTGGTCTCGGACCAGGCTTAGCGGCGTTGCCATGAGGTAGAAGGGCGGATTGCCATCATCGGCCTCCGTCATCCTCGCCCGCCGGAAGGCTTCGATCCGGTTCTTAAATCCTTGCACACCCTCGAGGGCGCAGTAGACGACGACCCCGGCCGTGACACGGCGGCCGCGATAAGGCCGATCGAGCGCCACATGCATCAAGAGGTCGAATGTCCAAAACGACTTTCCGCATTTCGGGGCTCCCCAGATGACAGCGAGACCGCTGCTCTGCAACAGCCCTTTGACGAGATATTGCGCGGTGATGTCGGGCTTGATTGTGCCGAAGCGCGTGATCAAAAATCGCGGCGAGCCGGCGGTCTCGCGCTCGAACTCCTCCTCCGAGGAGACCAATGGCGGAATGGCGGGGTGAGCATTCAACGCCCGCCCCCAACGTTGAGTGTCTTGGGCGGGGCGACTTGGAGGCCCATTTCGGCGGCAACCGCCGCCACTTCTGCGGGGGTGAGGCGCCGACCAGAGCCGTAGCCGCGTTCGGCCTTGTCGGCATTGCTTTCCGGGGCGCCGCGCAGCATCCAGCGCGTCCGACGGCCGGCTCGATTGGGCCCGGCTTTGGGGTACATTGACTCGGAGACACGGGCGCTCATTGGGCGCTCAAAGCGCGTTGTCTCGCTGCGCCGGCGGGAGCGCCAACGCTTGGACGGCTTGCCTCCCGTGCGAGAAGGTCGGCGATTTTCCAATACCGGAATCGGCCGATGTAGACCGGATGCGGGAAGTCGCTCTTCTCGTCCGCAAGCCAGCGATAGAGGCTTGTGCTCGTAACGCCGTACCGTTCCCAGACGCCTCGGGCGGGGAGATAGCCATCGGCGGCTATCTCGTTCGGTGTAACCATTTTGACCTCGCGTTTTGTCGCGTTGACAATGGAGACGCGCCACGCGCCGCGCACTCTTCGGGCTACCTCACGGTTTTTGTGGATAACGGAGAGCGACGGTGGTATGGTGATTCGTGTTGGAAGCTGCGATTCGCGCCCTGCAGGCGCTCAGTTTAGAACCGGACCCAAGTGAGAACGAGAAGCTTTCAGCCATCGCGGCCGGAGAGCCCGTCCCACTCGGTGACGCAGAGCGCGCGTATGCCCTCTCACGTCAGATCTTTTCGGCCGCCTGGAATAGGCGAAGTCCTGATTCGCTTCGGGCGCAAGCCGCGCCCGAAGGATGTCGCCGGGCAGCTCCGGGCGCTCGCCAT
This sequence comes from uncultured Alphaproteobacteria bacterium, assembly GCA_963717215.1. Lineage (GTDB taxonomy): Bacteria > Pseudomonadota > Alphaproteobacteria > Rhizobiales > Beijerinckiaceae > Roseiarcus. The sequence goes on along the minus strand of CAVQVS010000008.1, from coordinate 200,729 downwards.
GGCGTGCCGCACCAGCGCTCGCGCTCTGCGCGGAGTGGGAAAAGGCAACATCGCGCTACTGTTTTCCGGCCTTGACCTAGGCGACCGCTTCGCGCGAGCGGAGCGGTTCGACGACCCTCCCGGTGGCCTCAGCCGCTTGCGGATGCTTCAGCTTGCCGGAGTTGAGCAGGAATTGGCGGGTGTCATCGCATCGTTTGCGCTTGAGGCGGCGTACGCCGGCGGCGACCCTCGGCTGACGACGCTCGCCGCAGCGCAAGAACGGTTATGCGGCGCCTGGGGCGACCTGAGCGATCCGGCCATGGAGCGCTTGTTCGACGCGACCCCGCTATGGGCTCTCTCTCGACCGGAAGAAAAGTTTGAGTTGAACCCGGCATTTTGGCGGGTCCTCGGTCCGCCCACCACCCCGGCGGCAAATGTCGATCTAATTCGGCGGCATCTGCTGGAGAAAGCGCGCGTCGTCGCCGAGCACGCGGACGCGAGGAGGCATGCATTTGTGGCGGCATGGCCTGAAAAGGGTGGAGTGTCGCCGCTCGTCGGGTCGGCGAATTCACGCCTGTCCGAAGCGCTCATGAATGCGATCCGCGACACGCTCGGGCCGGAAAGCTTCGAACGCATTTCGAGCCATCCCGGCGGCGCCTACGATCGTCTGCTCCATGCCGTTCCCGAGATGGCGTCCGGTAAGAAGTCTGCCAAAAGAGCATTCAGTGACGTTTTGGGCGATGTTCCCGGAATTTGCGACGCGGCTCTGGACCGCCCGTGCGCAAAGGAGCGGCACAACCGCGCCGCTCTGGCGCGGCAAACAGAAAATGAGCGGAAAGCAGCAGATGCCGCGGAGAGGGATGCGCTGTCAACGGCCGAACGCGTGCTCAAGCAACCGATTGCTAGAACCGGGGGCGAACTCTCGCACGATCGCAATCAGGCCCAACGATGTCTCTCCTCGCTGCGCCATATGACAAGCATCAAAGCGATCGAGACGAAGATTGCCCTGAAACAGCGCGATGAGAACATCGAAGCGGCGCTGAAAAAACTAAACTGAAACATAAATTTTGCCGGGGGTAGCCCGAAGAGTGCTTGCCTCCTCGGCATGCGCTACCCGTTGGCCCGGAAAGCAATCAGACCGGAACGGGCCAATGATCTTGGCAGACATCGCAAGAATTATCGACGCCGCGCCGCCTGAGCTGCAGAGCGCTAAAATCGTTGATGAACGCCTACTGACGCTCCGCGAACTCGGCGTGCTGTTCGGCATGTCGGAGGGCAAGCTTCAGCGACTTGTGGCCAGCGGTGATCTGCCGGCCGTGCGTGTTGGGGATGAAACCCGTTTCAGCCTTCGAGCGATCGAACGGCGCCTGACAAACACCGTTGGCCGGCGCTTCCATGGCGAGATGTGAGATGGATGTCGCCACCAGAGCCGTGAGGCTTGCCGAAGATAGTTGGGCGGACTTGGGCCAAGGGCCGGCGCTGGTCTCCGCCTTTGGCGCCGAGCTGCTGTTGGCGATTGCTGACGTCGAGCCCGATGCGGACGCTGTTGGTTTCATGCTCAGATATGACCATGCGCCGTTGCCAGTCATGTCGACCTCGCGACTATGGGCGCGCGCGTGTCCTGGCGGCCGAGGGCGGGCGATAGTTGCGCCCCTCGATTCGCTCGGCGTCTCGCCCTCAGAGAAATTCAAGTGACCGCCATTGCCGGCAAGACCTTGCGGCGCAGAGTGCCGGGAGCGGTCGAATCCAGCATCTATGACGGCCCGACGCTGCTTGGCGCGATCACGCCGCGCGCCGGAGGTTTTGCGGCTCGCCTAGCAAGCGGCAAGTCGGTCGAATTCACAAGCGAAAAACTGGCGATGAAGGCGATCACAAGTGCTGCGCGCGTGGCCTCGGCCGCAAATTTCGGAGTTTCTCAAACATGACGAACGATCCTATCGCAGCGCTTGAGCACGCGCGCGCGGTCCTCTTGAATCCCACAGCGTCGGTAGCTCAGCCTCGGAACGCCGCCGAACAGGCGCGAGGAGTTGTGCGAGGAATCGATATCGAGAGCGAGTCCGCACCGCAGCGCGAGGCCCAAATTCTGGCGGCGATGGCATCGCCAGGGGGCCCGTCGATTGAGTACGTGCTCAAGGCGCTCGTTTCGCTCGACGATGAGAGCGCGAGCCGCATGCTGACGCGCAAGGTCGCGACGGCTCTCGCTGCTGCTCTCGACGTCCGCGCGCGCGAGATTGAGGCGAGAGAGGCGGCGCGTGATCCAGCGGAGGTGCGCCGCGAGCAGGAACAGGCGCGACAAGAGGCAGAAAAAGAGGCACTGTTCGCCCGCATCCCGGCACTGTTCCGAAGCGATTTCCTGGTCTCGCAACTAGGAAAGGCCGCCTGCTCCCGCACTCCCCGCCCGGTAGGGTCGCATGTCGCGTACGAACGAGATTTCACCGTCCCGCGTGTGCTCGGACAAAGTGTCATGGAGTCCACGCGCGTCCCTGGCTGGCCGCCCCGGCATGGCGATTTCGCACGGATTGAGTGGCAAAACTCCGAGTTCGAGGCGGACGAGAAAATCGTGGCCCCGCTCCGGCTCCTCGCAGAGAAAAGCTCATGCTCCGAAGATGAGGTCGCGATCGCGATCGACCGCGCGCAAGGCGCCTTGCTCAATGAATTCGGCCGGGTGTGCGCAGAAATCCGCCGGCATTATCCGGATGGATTGCCGAGGTTTATCGTCCTGCCGCCGCTCGCGACGCCGCGGATGGCTGCCGAGTAGTGGCTATGTCCGCCCGATCTCGCCCCAAGCCGCGCAACCTTTTGGGTCGCCTTGCCGCATGGCTTGGGCGCCGCCCGCAACCGGCGCCGCTCGACGCGGGCCAACCATCCTTCGAGAGCGAGCCCGACAAAGCCGCGCTCGCCGGGATCGTCCAATCTGCCTACGCCTCCGGCATGGCCGCGGAAAGAATTCGCATCGAAGCGATCCTTCAGGCGCCCGGCGCCGCGACGTTCCCGGATATCGCGATTGATCTCGTCCTACGCCCCGCGACCGGCGCTCAAGCGGCAAAGGTCCTCGCCCGCGCGGAATCCGATGCGGCCGCGCGAGCCGCGGCGATTAAATCGAATTTGCTCGAAAGCGCAAACATCGCCACCCTTCATTGAGGAACCCAGCACCATGCCAAACCCCACACGCGCCGCCTCTGTCGCGGCAATCCATGCAAGCAGCATCAACGCAAGCAGAAAGCGGGCTGGCCTCGTGCCTCTAACCTCGGCCGAACTCGAGGTCGAATTCGCCGACGTCGATCGTGAGCCGTTTCGCAAGGCCGCCGTCACGCGGATGACCTCGAGGGATGGCGCGGTAGACGCGATGTGGGGCGGCATCGTCGCGCATCTGAATCAGACGGTGCCCGCTCGCGCTGAACCGATTGGCCTTTCGTTTGGGCGCGTTGCGTCGCCGGCTGCGAGCCTCGGCAATTCGAGCAATCGCACGGTCGATTGGGGCGAGATATCTCGCGGACTCAACGAGCAAGCTGGTCTCACGTCGCCCACGCGCCATGCTCGCTAATTTGCACCTGGTCCTGCGGTCGGCCTCCTTTCAGCCGCAGGCGAGAGGCGGCGCGCGTCCGGACAGCGCCGCGCCGCTCCGGGCCGGATCGTTCCTTTGGTTTTTTTGACGATCCGGCCCACCTTTCCAAACTGAGAGGTTCCGATGCGATCCATCCGAATTGACTTTGGCCCCGGTCCTGTCGACGCCAGGACCGCGATCAGCGACGTGCGGCTCGCAGTGGCGCTATTGGCAGGCGCGGCCTCGAAGGCGGAGGAGGAACTCGCGCGCACGACGGGGCCGACACCGGCGGCGCTCGCTGCTGCCGGGCCGCTGGGGAAAATAATTCGGAGCTGCAATGAGTTTGAGGCCGCCGTCAACGCGGCCCACACGCCGTCGGCGTGAGCGAGACCAGAGTCAGCCTGAAGCAGGCTCGTGAGCTTTTGGCGGAGCGCGGCGACCTCGTCGGGCAATCGGCGCTTTCGCGCTATGTCACGAAATACGCTGATGCCCTCGATCCCCAAAAGGACGGCCGCGAGACGACCATCGATTTTGAAGCGCTGATTCAGCATCGCAGCGAAAACATCAACCGCGCGGCGTCTATTCAGTCTTCAGCGCCGGCCCCTGTGTCGACCTCCAAGGGTAGAGCGAACGAAGCGACGTTAAACATTCGTGCCCAGCGGCAAATGCGCGAACTTGAGATCGCTGAGCGCATCGGAGCGCTGACGCCGACGCGAGACGTGCAAGCAGCGGCTGCGGAGGCGGTGAGCGCGCTGCGCAATGCCTTCGCGCTTTCGCTCAACGATTCCGCAGCCGCACTCGCCCACGAATTCAATCTCGAACCGCGGCTTGTTCGGCCGCATCTCAAGGCGTTCGAGAAAAAGGGTCTCGAGGCGTTCGCTTGCGCTCTCGTCCTCGCCGAGCCGGACGATGCTTGACGTCCCTATGTTCACGGCCGATCTGCCGGGCGTCGCCGATGGACGCCGGACCCTCTTCGACGAACTGGCGCGACTGGCCAAGCCAGAAGTCGAGCTGACCGTATCGGAATTTGCCGACCGGTATCGCGTCGTCGCGGCGGAGTCGGGGAGTCCGTTTCCAGGACCGTGGCGAACGGATCGCGTTCCCTACTTGAGGGAGCCGATGGACTGCCTGCATCCGAACCACCCCTCGCGGCGGGTCACGGTGAAGGCATCCGCGCAAACGGGTAAGTCCGAGCTCGGAGTCTGCTGGTTTGCATTCATCGTCGATCGAGCGCCGGCGCCGGTGTTGACCGTGTTGCCGACCGGAGCGGAGGCGGTGAAATATAACCGTGTCAAGCTGCAGACGATGATCGACACATCGCCACGGATTCGGCATCGAGTTCGACCGGAAAATTCCCGCGACGAAGCGGCCTCCACGACCGCATTCAAGAGGTTCTCGGGCGGGTTCAATCAGATCACCTCGGCGAGCTCGAGCAAAGGCCTGCAGATGGTCTCGATCCGCTGGCTCATCCTCGATGAGGTCAGCGGCTATCTGCGCGACGTCGACGGTCGAGGGTCTCCCTCGAGCCAGGCTCGGGCGCGACAGAAAGCGTTTGGCGATCTCGCTAAAGAATTGGCCCTGTCAACGCCCGGCATGGCTGGCGAATGCGAGATCAGCGATCTTTATGACGCTTCCGATCGACGCCGGTTCTATATTCCTTGCCCGCATTGCGGCGATTATGGCCTGCTGAAGTACGACAAGATGCTGGCCCCATCGGCCGCGACGGCCAATCGCGCTGCCTTCGTCTGCGAGGGATGTGGCGGCGTGCTCGAGGAGCCGCATCGCGGGCCCATGGTCACCAACGGACGCTGGGTCCCGACATGGGTTGCCGATGACGTCGAGCCGGTTCCTACGGTCATTCCGGCGACCGGGATCGATGCCTATGCGGTCCAGCCGTGCACCGGCCGCGTCGCGGGACGCGAGCCAGGCTACAGCATCTGGAGCGCCTATAGCCCGATGGAGTCGTGGACCGACATCTGGGAGCGCGGCCAGGGCGCCCGCGCGGACCCTGCAATGCTGAAGGTCTTCACGCAGCAAGATTTGGGCGAGCCTTTCGAGCCCAAGAACGACACGCCGGATTGGGAAAAACTTCTCGGCGCGCGCAAGCCGTGGAAACGTGGCGTGGTCCCATGGCCGGCCTCGGTGTGCACCGGATTTATTGACGTTCAAGGGAATCGCTTCGAGTGGGGCTTATGGGCCTGGGGCGAAGGGTTTCAGGGGTGGCTAGTCGACCGCGGCGTCATCGCTCATGACTACACCGAAGATCAGGCATGGGCGGCAATCGACGCTCTGACATCGCGCAGATGGCCAACCGCCGGCGGTGGCGAGCTCGACGTCATGCACTGGGGCTGCGACACCGGGTCATTTTCTCAAGTCTTATATGACCGCATTAGCGTCCGCCATGCGCTGCTCGCAACCAAGGGCGACAATCGCCCGAGCGCGGCTCCGCTTAAGAAGGGCCGCGCGGATCTGCGCGGTCATAACGGCCGGCCGATCGCTGGCCGTCGCATCAATTTGGCGCTTATCGGCGGTTTCGACATCAAGTTGAGCGTCTACGAAGGGCTGCGGAGCCTGGTCGCTGGTCCTGAGCCGGGCGGGGCATGGCGGCCGGGAACGCTCCATTTGCCTGACTGGGTGGGCGAGGACGAGCTCCGCCAGTTGACGGCTGAGGTGTTGATCGATCCGCGCGAGTATGAGGCCGGCGCTGCGAACAAGCGCCGCGGCGCGCTGATCAAGACCGGCGAACGGCGCGAATGGCGCAAGAAGCCTCACCAGCCCAACGAGGCGCTCGATATCGTCGTTGGAGCGCGGGCGCTGGCTTGGGGCGAAGGCGCAGGCCAGCTAACGGGTTGGGAATGGCGAGAGCGGGCCGCCAAGGCGCATGGGGCGCTCGAGCAGCCGACATTGTTCTCCGCGCCGCTGGTTGCGCCAGGAAGGCCGGCAGAGGCGTCTCCGCCGGCGAGAGGCGTTAGCGAAGAACAGATCGAAGAGATTCAGCGTGCGGTCGAGGCGCGCGGCGCGGAAGCCTCGCGAGCGTGGCCCCCGAGGAGAATCCCATGCCCGACGAACTAGAGCGCGAACCCCGAGCCGATTTCGCCGCCGACTTTCGCGAAGGCGAGGCGATGGCGCGCGAATGGATCGCCGGGCGCGGCGACTTGCCCGCTTTGCTGCATATCGTCCGTGACATGCCCCGCGGCGGCGAGCTGGGAGGACTAGAGGCGGGTTTCTTAAGCGCGGTCGACGCCAGCGTTCGTGGTGACCGGCGGGATGCCGCTAACGTGCCGGACCTGGCAAAGGCGCAGCAATTGCTTGAGGCAGCGCCGTCAGCGCCATCGCCGCAGGCAATCTCGGCTCCGGTAGACTTGGAGGCATTCCACCGACGGCGGCTCGAGCACGAGCGTCGCGCGCGGTTCGAGGAGCTAGCGCGGAACAACGCCTCGATCCCGATCGGCTCGATACCGCGCGATGATTCCGGATGGGGGCGTTTTTGAGGAGCGCGAACGCGCTGCGAGGCTCGGGGAGTTAGGCAGGAGGAACCAGGCGCTCTTTGTGGAGCAACCGCGCCCGTTCGGCCGCGGGTTAAAAATAGCGCATCGCCGCCTCGATAGCGATTGCCACGCATAACACAGCGATCACGCCGGCTAGAATAAGGGTTGTCCGCCATTCGTGAGTAGTCTTCGGGTTGCGCCGTGGTGTTTTCACGGGCCTCTAACTCGTAGTGTGACCACCCGGTGCCGCGTTGAAGCGCGAATTTGTTTATGACTCGGATTTCTTCCTCATCCTTACCCCCGGCTGATCACCATTGGTGAACTCGACGCCGGCCGATTCGAGGGTGGCGACGATTTTCCCGGCTGTATTTTCTCTCCCGCCAAGTTCCCCATCCGCCGCTTCAAGCCGCCTCACCGTCGGAATCGAAACTCCGGAAGCTTCCGCGAGGCGTTCCTGCGACCAATCGAGCAGTGAGCGGGCCGCTTTAATTTGGCGAATTGATATTTTTAATATTGACACCCGACACTCCGATTGATATTAAAAATATCGCACGGCGAGATGTCGTGTGCAAGTGAAATCTACCGGAGATCCCGATGCCCAACGCTGCCGTGCGGGCAAACGCCCGAACTTTGCCTGAAACAGCCACTTATCCCGATGCGAGCGTCGGCGCTCTCGCGGCGCAGTTCGAAGCCGCCTTGCAAGCGTACCAAGCATTTTACCATGGCGGCGGCACAGATGACGAAGCCGCTGCGGCGACCGATGCTGTGAAAGCGGTCGCGCAAAAGATCGTCGCGGTGGCAGGAACGGACATCTCGACCATGCGCCTCAAGGCGCGTGTCTACCTGTGGGCTGAATCCACTGATCTTGAAAAGCTAGCCGCGGAAAGTGGCGACTGGCCGTCCGAGGCGGTGCTCGCTTCACTATTCCGCGATCTTGGCGCCGGCGGTCCAATCGGCTCGATTCCGGTGCCGGCTCCCGATCCGATCTTTGACGTGATTGAGGCTCATCGGAAAGCATGGGCGCGCATTGCCGACGCTCACGAAAATCTCGAGGGTGCCCTATCGAAAGAAGCGTTCACGCTCGAAATCAAGGCGCGCGGTAGTAAGATTGACGACGCCAAGAATGAATTGCTCAAAACGCCACCGGCGACGCTCGCAGGCGCGCGGGCCATCATCGAATATCTCATCGAATGGGACAAGGACAGCGAGCCGGAGACGAGCTACGAATATCTTTCGACGCTCCTGCGCTCACCGATATTCACCGTCGCCGAGGACGATCGCATCCCCCCGGTGGAAGAGGAGGCTGCGTGACGGCCGCATGCCAGGAAATCAAAAACATCGGCGATGTCGAAAGCGAACTAACCCGGGTCCTCGACCTCGTGAAGATCATCTTCGCGAGCGCCACATCCAACGATCGCGAGTTCTCCGACATAGTGAGCGGGTTACTATGGATGGTCACCGATATCGAGGATAATGTCGGCAGGATCATTGCCGGCATTCAGAAGATCGAGGAGGCGCGCGCTCATGACCGCCGCACCTGATCGCCGCGCTGTTTTAGCCTCGATCCTGACAGCTGGCGCTTGCCTTTCTCCAACCTTCTGGGGCGGACCCAACGATCAACAGGGCGTGCCCCCCTCACGTAGAGATCGGTACGCGGAAAACGTTTGGGCGCGTCGACCTATAGCCCCAGGCGAGTTCTCATGGCTGACCGCCTCTCCGTAGCTGCGTCGTCGAACCGAAGAGGTGGCGGCGAGGAGGGACCGCCGCCACCTCTTCGGGGCGCGCGCCTACGCCACGCCCAGCTTCTCGGACGCCATCGCAGTCCCCTTGACCCTCGAAGTGATCTTCTGGAACGCGATGTCGCGCGCTACGTCGGGAGAGCCATGCTTCGGCTTGACGTCGATACTGAACGGCGAGAACCCGCAATCGTCGGTTGACCCCAGGCGTTCTTTCGGGATGTGTTTCGAAGCTTCCATCAACGCGTCGCGCACTTCCTCGGGGGACTCGACGCGCGGATTTTGCGGGTTGATCACGCCGATGAAGCAGACCTGCCCCACGCCCTTGGCGTCGGCGCGGCTATGCTGCCCACACAGCTTGTAGACGTGTTCCTTGTCCTTTTCGCTCGACAATTGCATCAGGAAATAACCGGCGTTCATTTTGAACATGCTGGGCAAGAGCTCAGCATAGTCGACGTCGGCGCTATGGGTGGCGTCGCAGTCGCCGCCAGGGCAGGTATGGATGCCAATGTTCTTGCGCTCCTCCGCGGTGAAGCGATTAAGCACCCGATTGTTGAGGTCGATGAACTGTCCAAGCATCTTGCGGCCGGTCCATGGGTTGTTCGGGTCGTTTCGGCAGGCGAGGCGCCCCTCGGTGAAGTCGATCGAGACCCGTTTGGCGCCGGCCTTGAAAGCGCCGCGGATATCTTTCTCGCACTGTTCGACCAGATCGGAGAGGAACTGTTCGCGCGTGTAACCCTTCACCTCGCTGTCGAGCGGATAAAGGAGGGCGAGCATCGAGGGTGCGATGACCGCCTGTTTCAGCGGCTTCGTCGCCATCTTCATCGCCTTCTCGACATACTGAGACGCGAAGGTCTTGTATTTGAACGGGCCGCCGGTCAGGCGCGGCAGTTGCCGGTGGTGCCCGTCAGTGAAGATCGCAAAATACTGCCCGTCCCCGGCGAGATTATCGGCGAGCCCAGTCCCGGCCAGCGTGTCGGTAAGCGGATAGGTCGCGAAGCTCGACATGCGCTGTTCACCGTCGGACACGATGGGCTCGCCCGTCGCCTCCGAGCGCTTGATCGAATCGAGGCAGGCAGCGTCCTGCTCCCGCTCCAACTCCTCGTGCTTGATCTTGCCGGCGTCGTAGTCGGCAAACGCCTTCTGCAGTTTCATCGGTCGGGGCAGCGATCCAACCGGTTCAGTGGGGATTGGCATTGCGTTTCTCCCTGTTCTTCCACCCCTAAATTGGGGTTGGATAGTTTTTTCGGCGGCTTCCGGAAGGTCCTACCGGCAGCCGCCAATCTATAGACCCAGGGCGCTCCGGCGGATAGGGACAACACCCATTCAAGCTGATCAAACGGTGTGAGCGACCTGCCGAGAGCATTCCCGGCTGTCGAAGTCATGCAGCCATTGGCTCGCCTTTCTGAGACCGCCGAATGGGAAGAAGTGAAGTCCAGCGATTGGTGTTTTCACGATCAAAGGCGAGGCTATGAGACCACGCAGGACGTCGTCGGGCCCGTCGTCCATCAAGAGGCGGCCGAAGCGGCCGATATGGTCGCGCAGCGACCTCAGCGAGGCGCCGACGCCGCAGCGCAAAGCAAACTTGGCGAGCGTCGCCGGTGAGGCCGGACCGGCGAGACCGATATGGATGGGAAGGTCGAGACCGTGTGCCTCGAGTTCCTTGAGCCAAGCGAGAATGGGGCCGCTCTCGAAGCAGAATTGGGAAACGAGGTCGACGCGAAGCCCCACCCTTCGTCCCCAATCACGCTTGGCCGCGAGCGCCATCATCGCCTTTTCGGCGTCGAGCTGCGGATGGCCCTCCGGATGTCCCGCGAAACTGACCGCGCGGATTCCGTGCCCCTCGATCGCGCCGCTCAAGCAGATGTCCGCACTGGATTTGAATGGGCCCAACGCACGCAAGGTGTCCCCAGCGATCACCAGAACGCGGTTCGTCTCGGCCTCGCCGCGCGCCCGCGCCAAAAAATCATCGAGGGCGTCGCGAGACCGCACCTCTCGCGCCGCGATATGCGGGACCGGATTGAATCCCAATCGGCGCAACGCGGCCGCCGTTTCGACGTTATGGCGATAGTCATCGCCTGGCAGGAACGTGATCGTCACGTCGATGCCAGGGCTGAAATGATCGCGCAGTTCCGCCAGCTGGTGGCCGCGCGACGAGACCTCGACCGAAGCGGTCGATAGCAGAGCCTTAAGATTGCCGGGCGAGGCATATTTCGTTTCGGTCATGCAGGCCTCCAGGCTCTGCGGCGGGCTAAGTGCGTCGGCGCGAAATCACGAAGGTTTCGTCGTTGAACCACAGGCCTCCGTGCTTTTTCAGCGCCCGGTCGGTGGCTTCGAGATAGCGTCCGTCGCGCACCGCGGCGCCAAGCCGCTGGTCTTCGACCTGCGCGACATAGATGGCGGCGTTCCAGGCTGCGAACAGCGTTGATGTGCCGATCGGGCCGCTGACCTCGTCCGGCAGCGTGTGCATGTGATATTTGAAAATCGACCGGGCGTCGGACGACGCGTTGAAATTGTAATGGCGCGCGGCCGCGCCAAGTTCATGCTTGACCTGTCGCAGGATGGCGTGCCGATCGGCGGTGAAGGGATTCTCTCCCGGCCATACGTCTTGGATGATCTCAAGGCCCGGGTCGTCTCCGTGCGAGTGGACGCCGATCAGCCGGCCGCCTGGCCGCAACGACTGGACAAGAGGCGCAACGACCTTCGAAGCCTTGAATTCGAGGCTTGCCCTGGCGCGGTACGGTTGGGAGGCGATGACCAGATCATAGTCCGCCGTGACTCGCCCTGGGCGCGGCAAAATCGGATCGAGGAGGAAGGTGTGATCCTCGCGCCTGAGCGTCAGGATGATGGGCCTTTGGTAGACGGGGTTGCCCGAGGATTTGACCCCGGCCCGCCAGTTCTCCGCCAAAAACCCCTCGAGATTGGCGATCTGCTCGGCGAAGCCGTGCGAAGTGTTGCCGGAGAGCGCGACGTCCTTCCAAATCAGGCTTTGCGCCGCCGAGGCGGATCGCGGCGTCAGCCATGGGGCCTCTGCATAATAAAGATTGGTCAGGACAAGGACGGTCGCCGGATGCTCAAACAGCCGATCCGCCATTTTCTCGAGCGTGAGGCGCACGTCCTCGTAGCTGATCTCTTTGGCGACGACGTAAAGCGGCATCGTTGGAAAACGGGCGTGCATTGCACGCATGACGCGCGACAGGACCGTGCCGTCGCCGACGCCAGCGTCGAACATGCGGATGGCCGGGGGAGCAGGATGGATGTTGGCGAGTTCGAGCGAGACACGATTGGCGATCTCGGTCTTCTCGCTGCAAGTCGAGACGAACAGGAGATACTTCTGCCTATTGTCGAAGAACCGGAACCCCGGAGGGGCCACATCCGATTGCGGCTCACGACTCGTTGCGCCGATATGGCCGGCGGCCGCGGGCGGCTCCTGTGGCGTCGACGGCGCCGGTCTGCTAACCGCCAGGTAGGATCTGACTTTGTCGAGCGTGTCCGTGGTGATCCTCGCACCGTCGCGAAGCCTCGAAACCAGTTTTCCGTCGTTGACGACGCGGCGTCCGAATGTCGATTCCGCTGTTCGCGTTTCGCGGCAAAAATCTCGGATCTCACCAAGGATCTGCGCGTTCGTCGCGCTCGCTGGATGATGCTGGCGAGCTTCGAGATTCATTGCCCAATTCCGCGTTCCGCCCTTTGCCGCAGTCAAGCGGGGAGCCCTCCTGGTGTCAACCACAATCCAAGTGGGCAGACGGAGTGGGCATCTGCCCACTTGTGGGCCGCAGTGGGACCGTCCGGTGGAATTTGGAACCGGATCAAGTCATCGCTACGTTAAGTCATCGGTTTTCGGAGGTCGTTCTCGCCCCGAAGTTGGTCCGACGTCCTGTCCGCCGTTAAGGCCGCGCTTAATCCGCGTCCGGCGCAGCATGTTGCCTTGTGGCCAAAAAATTTCGAGGACTACCCGTCAACGCCCAAACGTAAACCGGTCGTCGATCGAGCGCCAAATGCGCGTCTTGAGCCTTCGAAAACGGCTCGCCCCGCAAGGGGGTGCCCTTCAGGATCGAAAGTGATCGCCAGAAGCGTGTCTAAGCCGATCGCGACAAACGAGCGGACTAGACGTCCTTCGCCCGAACGGTCAGCAAGGCAAGTCACTTTTTGGAACTGAGTATCCTTGCGTGTAAATCCAGTCCGTGGACTACCAGGGATGAGGGGTCGGAGGGCGAATTGATCGACGGAGAGACATTTGAACGCGAGCACCTGAAAAGGTCGCGTTCGTGATCGCGCCAAGGCTGTGAGAATCCCGCAAGGGCCAGGATTTGTGCAATTAGTACAGCCTTTGAAAGCGGGCGGCTGGCAACGGGCGGCCATCGAATTGATCGACGATTTGCGAAACGCCGTGCTCCACGCCGGCCTCGAAGCGATACAGCTCTCCCGGACGCCGATTACTGGCAGTCTGCTTTTCTTGGCGAGCGGCACCGACATTGTCCTGAGTTCTGGCCTTTTGGAAAGTCGGGTGGGCCTTCGTGGACCCTTGTCCGAGCGTGGCCTGACGATTGGTTTTGGCCTGCGGCTCGGCGGGGGAAGCCGACACTGGCTTCGGGACGTGGAGACGGGAGGCGTCGGCATCTTTCGCGGCGGCGACGAGCACGATGCGCTCTACGGGCCGGGCTCGCTATACCTCGCCATGACGCTTTCGGAAGAAAGGCTGATAACGGAAGGCGAACGCCTCGGCCTTGTCATCGAGGAACAAGCCCTGCGCAGTTCGGGTATCCATCCCCGATCTCAAGCAGAGCCAGTCTTGCAGCGGCTGCGACAGCTTTTCTTGACACTGCACACTACGAGAGACGCCGCTGAACCCGCCGTCATTCTCGACGCGGTCATTCGTGCCGCCGTCGACCATCTCGGCCGTCCGCCGGTCGCATCCGCTGGATTGTCGCCGATTTCGTGGCCACGAGCGGATTGTGGCGCGGGCGCGCGACTATGTAGCCGCCCATCTCCATCAGCCGATCTCCGTGGATACGATCGCCAGCGCAACCCGGACGTCCCGCCGCACCCTGTCCCGCGCTTTCGCCGATGTGCTGGGCTGTTCACCTCAATCCTATGTGCTTCGGCTACGCCTCCATCGCATCCGACGCGACCTCGCGAGCAAGGAAGAGGCCGCCCACTCAGTCGCCATCATTGCGAACCGATGGGGCGTTGGCGAACTTGGGAGACTGGCGGGGCGATACAGCGTGGCCTTCGGAGAGTTGCCGTCGGAGACGAGGCTTCGGACGCTCGGCACGGTCGCCTGAGACGGCGTTTGCCTGTTCAGAGCGCTTTTTGGCCCAATCTGCATAGACCCTGCCTCGTCATTGGGGCAAAAAACTCAAAACCGAACTTTTGAGGGAACGCTGACCTACCAAATGTCTCCCAGGAGGATCGCCTTTAGCTGCGCAGTCGACCCTCGCCCTCCCGCGGACCTCGCATTTGTGTGCGACCTCGAGCGCGGCGCACGGGTCGCGACCCGCTATTAGGAAGGACTAAACCATGGTTGAGAAAGCCACACGGCGCGATGCAATGGTCGGAGCGGCGGCGGGCTTGCTGGCCGTATCGGCTGGTCCGGTGCGAAGCGCTCAGGCGCAGCAGAAGATCGCCGCGCCAAATACCGGTCAGATCAATCCCTCGGCGCCGACCACTTTCGCCCAGGTCACTAAACCCGCAAGTGGCGTCATCATGCCCGAGGGCTACGTGCGCGCGATGGCGCAATTCGCGTATCTTTGGGGCTGGCCTCTCGTCAACATGGTCAATCGCCGCGCCTTGTTCAGCGAGGCGCCCGAACCGGGTCTGCTCGGCGGCATCGTGCCGGTCGCGCCGCGGGGTCGCATCGCCATGCTGGTCGATTACGTCTCCCCGGCGGAGACGTTCGTCACCTGTCCGAACCAGGACGTGGTCTACGGACTCGGCTTCTTCGGCCTCGACGCCGAGCCGGTGGTGATCCAGGTCCCCGATTTCGGCGACCGCTTCTGGGTCTACGCCTTCTACGACAACCGTTCGGACCAGTTCGGCCATCTCGGCAAGCCCTATGACACGCGGCCGGGCTACTACCTGCTCGCTGGGCCAAACTGGCGGGGGCAGGTCCCAGCCAGTATCACCGAGGTCGTCCGCAGCCCGACCGAGCTCGCCAACGCCATCCCGCGCATCTTTCTCAACGACACCGCGGAGGACCGCGCCGCGGTCCGTCCGCTGGTCGACAAGGTTGTCGCCTATCCGCTTTCCGAGTTCGACGGACAGATGAAGACGATGGACTACGCCGCCCTGCCGCACTTTCCCGCGCCGCCGTCCGGGGAGGGCGGAGGGGAGACGAAATGGGTCGTTCCGGAAAAATTCTTCGACGTGTTCCCGGGCGTGCTCGACGACGTGGCCCCGCTGCCGGGGGAGGAGGCGATCTACGCCAATTTCCGCCAGCTCATGAACGCTGCGCACGCCGATCCCGCGATCGCCAAACTGCTGACCGAGACGGCCGTCGCGGCGGAGCACGAGCTCGTGCAGCCCTTCTTTGCGTGGCGCCACAACGGTCGGCTCGCCGGAAACAACTGGAACCGCTCGACCCACAACGCCGAGTTCGGCGTCGACTATTTCGACCGCCTCGGCACCGCGCGGTCGAACATGTTCGACAACCGCCCGAACGAGACGCAATATTTTTACACCGACGTTGATGAGAAGGGCGATCAGCTTCAGGGCGCGAGCAGCTATGCAGTCACTTTTGCCGAAGGCCAGACGCCGCCGGTCAAGGGCTTCTGGTCGCTCACCCTCTATAACGACAAGCACCTCTTCCACCCCAATTCGCTGAACCGGTATTCGCTTGGCACGAAGAACACCACGCTCAAGCGCAACAGCGATGGATCGCTGACGCTCTACGCCGGAGGGCAGAATCCCGGTTCGGATTACGAAGCGAACTGGCTTCCCGCGCCCGACGGGACCTTCTCACTCTACATTCGCGCCTATTGGGGCGACGCGCCTATTCTCGACGGCTCCTGGCAACCGCCGAAGATCGAGAAGCGCGCCTGAGCGAAACCGCGAAGCAAGGGAGATCAAGATCATGAGAGCGATCCTCGCGGCGTTGCTCGCTTCCGTCTCGATTTCGGCTGCGCGCGCCGACGACACGACCAATTCAG
This sequence comes from uncultured Alphaproteobacteria bacterium, assembly GCA_963717215.1. Lineage (GTDB taxonomy): Bacteria > Pseudomonadota > Alphaproteobacteria > Rhizobiales > Beijerinckiaceae > Roseiarcus. The sequence goes on along the minus strand of CAVQVS010000008.1, from coordinate 184,834 downwards.
CCAACAATCCCCTTACCGCCAAGACCACGATCAATCTGCAGGATTATTACATCCCTTCGTTTTATGGACCGCTAAATTCGGACGCCAACAGTCTCCTGCTGCGCGGTCTTGTGCCGCTGAATGTCGGCGGGGTGCAGCAGCTCGTTCGCTTCACGTTGCCTTATTCGGTGAACCCCGCGCCCGATCGATATGCGGACGGACTCGGCGACCTCACCGTCTTCGATTTGATCGTGCTACCGACCAAACCGGTCCTCCTGGCAGTTGGGCCGTTGTTCGTGGCGCCGACGGCGACAGATCGCTTCTCCGGCGCTGGCCGCTGGCAGGCGGGTGCGGCTGGCGCCGCTGTTTCCGTGCAATCTTGGGGTCTTATTGGCTCGCTGGTGACCTATCAGCATTCGTTCGCCGACGATTTCAACCGCGAGCCGACGAGTCTGCTCACCGCGCAGCCGATCGTTTTCTACAACCTGCCGCAAGGCTTCTATCTTCGATCGAGCGGCGTCTGGAACTTCGATTTCCAGAATAACCTCGGCTATATCCCGGTCGGCCTCGGCGCCGGCAAAGTGATGCAGATCGGCAAGGTCACCGCGAACTTCTTCGTCGAGCCGCAATACACGGTTTATCATTACGGCGAGCAGGTCCCGCACTGGCAGATCTACGCCGGCATGAACTTTCAGTTCTGACGGCTCGCTCCACAGGAGGAAACAATGAGAAAGTCTTGGTCCGGCGGCTTCGCTGTTTGCATTATTCTCGCGACGATGTCCGCCGCGCCCGCGCACGCTGACGAACAGGCCGTCTCCCCGCTCGTCAAGCAGATCAATAGCGGCAACTGGCTGCCGCAGGCCGAAGCCGAGTCGCTTGTGGACGACCTTTTCTACCAGCAGGCCATTCAAGCCTACATTACCATGCTGCCGACCCTGAACGTCATCGGCATGCGCGATGGCTCCGAGGCCGCGTTCGGCGCAGGCTACAGCGTCCTGCCGATCTGGAAGGAGCGCATGGACAGCCGCACCTGGGTGCCGACGCCCAATGCGGACGTTATCTATTCGATGAGTTATCTCGACCTCAAAGAAACGGGGCCGCTCGTGGTCGCGGCGCCCCCGAACGTGATCGGCATGTTCACCGACTTCTTTCAGAACACCATCACCGACGTCGGGGCGATCGGGCCGGACCGGGCGCGGGGCGGGCTCTATCTCCTTCTGCCGCCCGGCTACAAAGGCGAGGTTCCGAAGGGCTATTTCGCCTTCGAGTTCGAAGACTAACTACGTGTTCCTCTTCTTCCGCACGATCATGAAGAAGGGCGAGAACGGGCCGGACCCCGCGCCCGCCGTCGCGCTCGCCGAACGAACGCGTGTCTATCCGCTGTGGACGATGGAGAAGGACGTCAAGCCGATGATCTTCCCCGACGGCAGCGGCAAGCGTCTCAACATGATGTACCCGACCGACGCTTCCTATTGGACGAAGCTGAAAGCCTTCGTCGATTACGAGCCGGACTCCGCGATCGAGCCAATGCTGCGCGGCACGCTCGCTGCGATCGGCATCGTCAAAGGCCAGCCGTTCGCGCCGACCGAAAAGCAACAGGAATTGCTCAAGAAAGCGGTCGAGACGGCGCCGAAGATGATCCTGGCGACCCGCCAGCTTGGCCGTCCCGACGAACGCAATCTCTACTACACGGATCGCCAATGGCAGAACGCCTGGGCAGGCGCGACCTCGGAGTGGCTTCAGGACAGCTATCTCGATTTCATCCAGCGCTCGACCTACTTCCAGGTCGCTTATTCCTCGGCCCCGGCGATGGTCATGCGGACGATCGACGCCGGCTCGAAATATCCGTTCACTTTCCGCGACGCGGATGGCGATTTCATGCACGGATCGGAGACCTACAAGCTGCATCTGCCGCCGAACCCGCCTGCGGCGCTGTTCTGGGCCACAACCGCCTACAATATCACCGACGGCACGATGACTGAGACGCCGCAGTTGATGCCGTCAATCAACGGCTTCAACAAGGTCGCCATAAACGCCAATGGATCGATCGACATCTATTTCGGGCCGCAGAAGCCCTCGGATGTGGCAGCTTCAAATTGGATACAGACCGTTGATGATCGCGACTTCCTGGTCGCCCTGCGCTTGTATGGCACCGGAGTTGAGTTCTACGATCAGAGCTGGAAGCCCGACGATGTAGTGAAGGTGAAATAGACCTCCGCCGGTCATACCCTCTTCGCATGTTCAAACGATAGCGGCGCATCGAGCCGAGCAAATGGCAAAAGCGAATGCTCGATGCCACCCTTCGGCCCATCCCCACCCATCACAAGCCGCATTCCCTCTCTGAGCGATAGCCACTCAGACGCGCTGCGGCGGCCGCTGACGGCCCTTCCGCCCCAAGGCCACCCCAACCATCCGAGCCTACCTTGCCAGCCGTGACCGTCTAGAGGAGGGCGTCACGGGGTCCTTCCGAGCGCCGGTGGCCTCCGTGCGCAGCCGGGGCAGTCCGAACTTCCTGCAGTTGGGCGATTCTGAAACTCATACATATGCGGGATCAATGCATGGATGAATGCATAGGCCGGCCAACGAAGTCGACGCAACGGCCATCAACGGTCAACGGTGCAATTCGCCGGTGCGGGTCGCCAGCCGGACGAGCCTCAGTATCGCGAGACCCGGTAGCACACCCAACAAAAGGTGCAGACCCGCCGGAAGATTAACTGGGGGGCAGCTTTGACTTAAACTTGGCATACCGCGCCGAGACTTGATCTCCCTTGACCAGGTGCGCCCCCACGCTTGGATAGATATCACCCTGATATTGAGGTTGATCTAACGTGTTTTTGAGCCAAATCGCCTTTCCCGCCTTCGACAGTTGCATGCACACGGCTCTATGATTTACCGACTTACCGTTATTCGCGCTGTAGAAATCCACGGTATAGCAAAATTCGTTGCCTGAAGAGGTCCAGGTTCCGTCTCCCGGAAGCTGGTCGCCGTTTTTTCCCTCCCAGGTGCCGAGGGCCTTGCCGTCGGCGGTCCAAGTGTACCTGGCGACCCCGTCGGGACTGTCGTACTTCACAGAATGACCGACGAAGAATGCCTGAGCTTCCGCCGCGGTGAGTGGGATCGCCCCATTGGGCAGTGTTCCTTGATTTGCCGCCGTCGCGGACAGCGCCGAATTTACCACAATGGCGAGCGACAGAAGGACCTTCGTCGGAACCATTTTCATCGGCGCCCCCAGAAGCCTTGGTTATGAGCTTCCACCCGCCAACACTGGCTAGCAGGCGCTCCCACCGCAATGGGCAGTTCTACCCACGGCCTAGAGGGCTGATGGCCTACTACGGTGGACGGCGCATTGGCTCAGCCGCGCTAGCGCTGTTGGCGGGAAACGGTCGGGAATACTAATGTGGGTTCACGGGGAACCGGATGGGAACCGGATCACGCAAACAAACGTCGAACATTGGGCTCAATCGCAACGGAAATCAGCAATGATTTGAGGATGACGCGGCGGCGCGCTTTGTTCGGGACGATGGGGTCGGAGGTTCGAATCCTCTCACTCCGACCAACAACGTATCAAGTCACCGCCGAAATCCGCCTCGAAAGTAGTTGCGATTCGCGCTTATTTCAGCTCCGGCAACTCGACCAAATTTATGTAATCGTATGGCCGCTCGGCGCACCGGCCCTGTGCCCAGCGGGGCTAGCGCGACGCGTTGAGCTGAGGCATGTTCCGTTCGAGTGCGGCGCTTGCAACGATAGGCGCCGGTACGACGGGGTACTTTATGGACGTATTGGTGGTCGATGTGGGCGGTACCCATGTCAAGATTCTTGCAACCGGACAGAGCGACAAGCGGGAGTTCGCTTCTGGGCCAAAAATGACGGCCGAGCAGATGGTTTCAGGAGTCCTACAGCTCGTTGACGGGTGGAATTACGACGTTGTGTCGATCGGCTATCCCGGCCCGGTTCTGCATTATCGGCCGGTGGCCGATCCAAAGAATCTGGGCCCGGGGTGGGTGGGGTTCGACTTTAAGACCGAATTTGGGCGGCCAACCAAGGTCCTTAATGATGCGGCAATGCAGGCGGTAGGCAGTTACAACAATGGCAAAATGTTGTTCCTTGGTCTGGGAACGGGTCTCGGCTCGACATTGATTTTGGATGGAATTGTCGAGCCGATGGAGCTTGGTCATCTGCCTTACAAGAAGGCTACTTATGAGGATTATGTTGGGGCGCGTGGGCTTGATAGGTTGGGAAAAAAGAGGTGGCGGAAGCACGTCTTTGATGTGGTTGGTCGACTTGTCGCCGCTCTCGAGCCCGATGATGTCGTTCTCGGCGGCGGCAACTCCAAAATCCTTACCGACCTGCCCCCGGGGTGCAGGCTGGGAGACAACGCGAATGCTTTCAGAGGCGGATTTCTCATGTGGGCGGACGGCCCGAGATTTGGATCGCCGGTGGCTCAAACGGCCCCTCGGGTTGCCACAACGTTGCATGCAAGATTAAAGCCGAAACGGTCCTGACACGATTAGATTACTCACACTTCCAAAGGGAGCGGCGTATGCAACTGGGAATGGTCGGACTGGGTCGGATGGGCGCCAACATGGTCCGGAGGCTACTGACAAACGGCCATGAATGTGTGGTCTTCGATATGTCTCCCAAGGCCGTTGAGGAATTGGTCGACGAGAAGGCGCTAGGAAGCTCCTCGCTTTCCGACTTAGTCAAGAAGCTGGAGAAACCTCGCGCGGTTTGGCTCATGGTCCCGGCCGCCGTCGTCGACCCGACGATCGCCGATCTATTGCCGGCGCTGGAGGCTGGGGATACGATCATTGACGGTGGCAATTCTTACTATGTCGACGATATCCGCCGTGCCCACGAACTCATGTCGAAAGGCGTCAACTATGTCGACGTCGGCACCAGCGGCGGCGTGTGGGGGCTCGAGCGCGGCTATTGCATGATGATCGGTGGCCCCGACCACGAGGTGAAGCGTCTCGATCCGATCTTCAAAACGCTCGCGCCAGGCTCAGGCACAATTTCGCGAACGCAAGGACGCAAAGGCGAGACCTCATCGGCCGAACTCGGCTATCTCCATTGCGGGCCCAACGGCGCCGGACATTTCGTCAAGATGGTTCACAACGGCATCGAATACGGCATCATGGCGGCGTATGCGGAAGGGTTAGACATCCTGCGCGCCGCGAATGTCGGCATGAAGACACACGCAATTGACGCGGAGACGACGCCACTTCGGAATCCGGACCACTATAAATATGACATCAATCTACCGGACGTTGCAGAGGTCTGGCGGCGCGGAAGCGTGATCGCTTCTTGGCTTCTGGACCTGACGGCGACAGCGCTGGCTGAGGACTCAGAGTTGGCGAAGTTCTCCGGGCGCGTCTCCGATTCTGGAGAAGGCCGGTGGACGATCAAGGCGGCCATCGACGAGGGGGTGCCGGTGCCGGTGCTGAGCACGGCCCTCTACGAAAGGTTTTTTTCACGCGGCGAAGCGGACTACCAGAATAAGCTCCTCTCCGCGATGCGCTTCCAGTTCGGCGGTCACCTCGAAAAGCCAGTCGGTAAATAGACCGCCGACCAGATTGAGCCTACGACCGTTGCGTGGTGCTGTCGTCGCGGACTTGGCGTACCGTTGCGCCCCTTGCATCAAGAATTCTTGAGCGATGATTTGACGGTCGAGCTGTCGACCCGATCGGGCAAAAAAGCAACCATCCGAGATGGCCAGATTCATTTCACTTGTGAGTACTTCCACGGCGCAGCCGGCGAGGGCCTTGCCGCCCCGCATCAGACGGGTTGGACGGCGCTAGCAGGGCACTCGTGGCGAGTAGAAGCATCCGCCCTCCGGCCCAACCGAAAGCCTGAGCTTACGGGAGTGGACCGACCGCATCCGCCTGGGGAGCGTTTCGATCGGCTAGGTCGTGGTGACGATTTAACCATTTGAGCCAGATTGCGATAGGGGCGAGTTTGACGAAGCCCATGAAGTTTTCGAGGAGCTTGTCGTATCGCGTTGCGACGCGGGGGAACTGTTTGAGCTTGTTGAAGAAGCGCTCGATGATGTTGCGCTCCTTGTGGAGTTCGGCGTCGTAAGGGCGTTTGAAGGCACGGTTTCGTTTGGGCGGGATGACGGGTTGGCTGCCGGCTTGCGTTATCTTGTCGCACAAGTGATCAGCATCGTAGCCCTTGTCGGCGATGGTGGCTTGTGCGGCGAAGCCCTCGACCAGATGGTGGGCGAAGGCGATGTCGTTGCGTTGCCCTGGCGAACCGATCAGGCGCACCGGATTGCCCAGCGCGTCGCCAGCGGCGTGGATTTTCGTGCTTAAGCCGCCACGGGAGCGACCAAGGCCCTGGGCATCCGCCCCCCTTTTTGCCGGCGCGCGCCGGCTGCGTGCTGATGGGCTCGCACGATGGTCGTGTCGATCATCAGCCATTCCAGATCGGCCTCGCGCGCCAGCGCAGCAAGGACCGCGTCCAGCACCCCCATCTCGATCCAGCGATAGTAGCGCCGCTTCACCGCCGCATGCTTGCCGAACTGCTTTGGAAGGTCGCGCCAGCGCCCGCCCGAACGCGCCATCCACAACAGGGCGTTCAGGAATCGGCGATTGTCGGCGCGCGGCCCCCGCTTGCCTTTGCGGCCCCCCGGAACAAACTCCTTAAGCCGCTCCCACTGGTCGTCCCGCAGCGCATCGACGTCCCGAATCATCAGGCTGACCTCCAAAATCAGCCTTGAATCACGAAAAACCCCAGCCGAAAATCCTCATTCCTTAAATCGTCACCACGCCCCAGAGCATTTTCTCGTCCGATTGAATCGGTTGGGGATTCCCGAATTGGCCTGGTTCTGATTCACGCTGCATGCTGGCAAGGAGGCTGGCGTGCATGGCCAGATCCTTATTGGTTGACCTTCGCTGGCGTGTGGTTGGAGCGATTGAGGGCGGATTGTCGTGTCGAGCGGCGGCTCAGCGGTTTGGCTTTAGCGCCTCGAGCGCGATCGGTGGCGGGCTCAGGAACGGCGCGAGGGCCGATATCAAGCCCAAGCTCCAGGGCGGCGACCGCCATTCGCACCGGATCGAGGCGCATGCCGAACTGATCCTTTCGGCCGTGGCCGCCAAGAGCGATGTTACGCTTTCGGAACTGCGGGAGCAGTTGAAGGAGCGCCGCGTCACCGTCGCCATCGACACGCTTTAGCGGTTCTTCAAGCGTCGCAAGATCACGCGCAAAAAAAGACGGCGCATGCCGCCGAACAGCGCCGCAGCACGGTGAACGCGGGCCACGCGAGGCGTGGTTCGAAGGGCAACTCGATCTCGATCCAGCGCGCATCGTCTTCATCGACGAGACCGCCGCCAACACCAAAATGGCGCGCCTTTACGGTCGTGCGCCCAAGGGCGAGCGATGCCGCGCTCCCGTGCCTCACATTGGAAAACCGCCACCTTCACGGCTGGGCTGCGTTACGACTGCCTCGCTGCGCCAATGGTCCTCGACGGTCCGATGAACGGCGAGGCCTTTCTCGCCTATGTCGAGCAGGCGCTCGTTCCCGAGTTGCGCCCCGGCGACATCGTGATCATGGACAATCTGGCCGCCCACAAGGTCCATGGCGTCAGACAGGCGATCGAGGCCGCTGGCGCGAGCCTGCGCCCTACAGCCCCGACTTCAATCCCATCGAAATGGCCTTCGCTAAGCTCCAGGCCCTCTGCGCGCCGCTGCGGCGCGAACAATTCCAGACCTCTGGCAAGCCATCGCCGACGCCCTTCGCCGCTTTACCCCACAAGAATGCGCCAACTATCTCGCCGCCGCACGATACGATGCAACATGAGCGGAAAATGCTCTGGGGCGTGGTGACGATTTAAGGAATGAGGATTTTCGGCTGGGGTTTTTCGTGATTCAAGGCTGATTTTGGAGGTCAGCCTGATGATTCGGGACGTCGATGCGCTGCGGGACGACCAGTGGGAGCGGCTTAAGGAGTTTGTTCCGGGGGGCCGCAAAGGCAAGCGGGGGCCGCGCGCCGACAATCGCCGATTCCTGAACGCCCTGTTGTGGATGGCGCGTTCGGGCGGGCGCTGGCGCGACCTTCCAAAGCAGTTCGGCAAGCATGCGGCGGTGAAGCGGCGCTACTATCGCTGGATCGAGATGGGGGTGCTGGACGCGGTCCTTGCTGCGCTGGCGCGCGAGGCCGATCTGGAATGGCTGATGATCGACACGACCATCGTGCGAGCCCATCAGCACGCAGCCGGCGCGCGCCGGCAAAAAGGGGGGCGGATGCCCAGGGCCTTGGTCGCTCCCGTGGCGGCTTAAGCACGAAAATCCACGCCGCTGGCGACGCGCTGGGCAATCCGGTGCGCCTGATCGGTTCGCCAGGGCAACGCAACGACATCGCCTTCGCCCACCATCTGGTCGAGGGCTTCGCCGCACAAGCCACCATCGCCGACAAGGGCTACGATGCTGATCACTTGTGCGACAAGATAACGCAAGCCGGCAGCCAACCCGTCATCCCGCCCAAACGAAACCGTGCCTTCAAACGCCCTTACGACGCCGAACTCCACAAGGAGCGCAACATCATCGAGCGCTTCTTCAACAAGCTCAAACAGTTCCCCCGCGTCGCAACGCGATACGACAAGCTCCTCGAAAACTTCATGGGCTTCGTCAAACTCGCCCCTATCGCAATCTGGCTCAAATGGTTAAATCGTCACCACGACCTAGCTGTGGGGCCTCGACAGGTGTTCGCGGTTAGGGCGTGAAGTTGCCCCGCTTTGATGGACGGTTGGGGCTTAGGCGGGCTTGGTTAGGTATGATGTCCATTCGTATTCGATGGGCGACAGATAGCCCAGGGCCGAGTGGCGGCGCGAGGGATTGTAGAAACCTTCGATGAACTGAAAGACAGCCGTCCGCGCCTCGCTGTGAGATCGGAAGCGACGCCGATCGATCAGCTCACATTCGAGGGTGGCGAAGAAAATCTCGCACATCGCATTGTCTTGTCGCGCATGCCCACGAAACGCGCCTCGGGGTCGCTCGGATTGACCCGAAGCCTTCATAAGCACGCCTCACGGAGCCTGCGATGAGGGTCGCGTCGACCAGGGCCGCTGTGCCTGATCATCGCGTCGACGAACGAAACACGGGGCGACATCAGCGAATCACCCTTTCTCGAATAAATCCCGAGAATCAGATCCATCCCGCTTCTCCAAAGATCTCTCTGTCATTGGCGCGACCTATCCGCTCGAATTTCCCTCGTAGCGGGTCCAGGCGTCTTATTTGCGGGGGCGAAGATGCCGCGTTTGTATACGATCTAACGTCCTATTATATTTCCCCACGGTGGCGATGCGGCTCGTGGGATGGCAGGCAACCGCATGGTTGAAAGTGAGCCCATTTCGGGCCGCCTTTGATCTCTGCCTCGTCAGCTGGGGAGGAGCCATGGGCTGGAAGTGTCGAATGCAGTTGGCGATGCTTGCAGCAATGGGGTGTGTTGGCTTGGCCGAACCGTCCCTTGCGCTCGACAAGGTGAGATTCGCAACCAACTGGCTCGCCGATCCAGAGGCGGGCGGCTTCTTTCAGGCTGCGGCCGATGGCACCTACGCCAAATACGGACTGGACGTCACTATTATACCCGGCGGCCCGCAGACGAATGGGGCGTTGATGTTGCTGTTCGGCAGGATTGATTTCTTCATGGGTGGCGACCTGATCGGCGATTTCATGAGCGCAGAGAGCAAACTGCCTCTCGTGGCAGTCGCCGCCGACTTTCAGAAGTCGCCGCAGATCCTGATGTCGCACCCAGGCGTCGGTCTAGACAAATGGGAAGATCTGCCAAAATCTAATTCCGTTTATCTCGGTGCCGGCTCGATCAATACATTCTACGCTTGGCTGAGACTTGTCTATGGATTCAAAGACGAGGCGGTGAGGCCGTATAATTTCAACTCGGCTCCATTCATACACAACAAGATGGCTGTCCAGCAGGGCTATGTCACTTCCGAGCCGTATGAAATCGAAAAACAGGGTGGCTTCAGGCCCAACATCTTCTTGCTCTCGGACTACGGCTACTCGACCTACTCGACCCTGATTGAGACTCGCCGCGATCTCATCGAGAAGAAGCCTGATTTGGTGCAGCGTTTTGTCGACGCCTCAGCAATCGGCTGGTACGATTATCTCTACGGCGATAACGCCAAGACCAATGCGATGATCAAAGCACAGAACCCCGACATCACTGACGATCAGATCGCCTTTTCGATCGGAGAGTTGAAAAAACACGGCGTGATTGATTCTGGCGATACGCTCACGCTCGGGATTGGCGCAATGACGGACACGCGGTGGCAAGATTTCTTCGACAAGATGGTTGCGATCGGTATCGTCGACAAGCACACAGACTACAGGAGCGCATATACATTACAGTTCGTAAATAAGGGGGTCGGTGTCAATCTCCATCCTAGATGATTGTTCGCGATAGACCCGCAATACCACACGCGAATCATCACAGATGTGATTATCGCGGCAGTCGGTATAGCGTGGCCTGCTTCAGCCGCTTGGCCTCAGAGACGTCCATGCCGCCGTACTTGGCCTTCCAGTTGTAGAGCATCGCCTTCGAAATCCCAGGCCTGCGTGCGAGATCCGCACTCTTCGCGCCGGTCCCTGACCTGACCCCCATTTCTTATCCAGCCATAACGAGGGTCCGGAGTTGATCTGAACCTTCATGATCGCCGCGGGCAAGGGGCCGGCGCGCGGAGTGGTCGGGGTTCGCAGCGCGTCGGCCTGCCTCCGCAGAGGGCTCGGGCGTATGCCGCTGGCGTGAGGTAGGCGAGGCTCGAGTGGGGCCGCCCTTCGTTAAAGTCCCGCCGCCAGGCTTCCAGCTCGGCGCGGGCGTCTGCCAGAGAGAGCTGAACAGGGTCTCGTTCAGCAGTTCTTCGCGCAGCTCGCGCTCGCTGAAGCTGTTCTGCTGGGGCTTGCCGGGAGCGATGTAATGTCCAGCCGACCTTGTGCTGGTCGGCCCATTCCAGGATGGCGTTGGACGTCAGTTCCGTGCCGTTGTCGCTGACGATCGTCGCCGGCTTGCCGCGCCAGACACTCGCGGGTGCATCGTCGTACACCTCCAAGATCCGAAACCGGCGCCCGTCGGTGAACTGGTCGGCGACGAAGTCGAGACCCCAGCGCTGGTTGGCGACCGCGGGTGTCTCTATCGGCCGCCGCGTTCCCATGGCCCGCTTGCGCCCGCCGCGCTGGCGAACCATCAGCCGCTCCTCGCGATACAGACGCTGAACGCGCTTTTTGTTGACCGCATGGCCCTCGCGCCGCAGCAGCACATGCAGCCGCCGATAGCCGAACCGCCGCCGCTCCTGGGCCAGCGCCTTCAGCCAGCGCGCCTCCGACCCGTCCAGGTCGCTATACTTGGCCTCCACTTGTAGAAGGTCGGCGAGCTGACGCCGTGCTTGCGGCACAACTCCGTCACCGCCAAGCCCGCTTCCTGCTCACGCAGGATCCCAATGATCTGCTCTTCCGTGAACCTTGATCGCTTCATCCGTCCGTCCCTTCCTGTGGCCGGACTCTACTTTCAGGAGGTCAGGTCATCCCTTGCTCCTTCAGCACCCCGATGATCCGATCTTCCTGAACCGTGCTCGCTTTATCTGTCCGTCCTCAGTTCAAGGCTGGACTCTAATCCCCTTGGAGGAAAATCTCTGTGGCAGGTCAACCCCCCAATTTTCGATTTGCTCGTCTGCCTGCTTTGGCATGAAGCGAGCGGTGGGGGATGGTGGTTGTGGAGACGATCGGTCGGATACGGCGTGAGCACTTCATTTACGGCAAGTCGATCAAGGAGATCGAACGCAAGCTGAGGCTGTCTCGCAACTTGGTTCGTAAGGTTCTGCGATCTCACGAGACGTCGCTTTTTATTACCGTCAGGTGCAGCCGCGCCCGAAGCTCGGAAGATGGAAGGAGCAACTCGATCAGCTGTTGGCGTTGAAGCGCCGACGCGAGAGCGACTGACCTTGATCCGGATTTCGAGGAGTTGCGGGCACTCGGATACGGCGGCGGCTATGAAGCCATCCGCCGTTATGCGCGAAGCTGGGCGAAGACGAAAGCGCGACGGCGGATGCCCTTGTGCCGCTGACGTTCGCGCCGGCCGAGGTTTATCAATTCGACTGGAGCCACGAGATCGTTATGATAGACGGGGTGACGACGACCGTAAAGGTCGCACGGCTCCGCCTCTGACACAGCCCCATGATGTTGGTGCGAGTCTATCCGCGCGAGACCCGGGAGATGTTGTTTGACGCCCACGAACAGGCGTTCGCCTTCTTCAAAGGCGCCTTTGGGCGCGGTGTCTATGACAATCTATGGACGTCTCCCGCGCAAGGCGATCTGTTGATGTCGGCGGCTGGAATGCACGAATTTATCCGGCCTGTTGCGGGACAGTTCGCGCCCCTGGCCTTGATGGGAGTCCGCTTGCTTCTGGCCTCATAACATGATCGGCCTCGAAGGCCTTTTCGTAGATCGGGCTCAGAAGTTGCGGTCCTTGCCGACGAACCATCAGTTATCACCTCGCATCCGAGACGGCCTCCGCTTCAGCGCTGATGCGTTGCGATCAGGCGGCGGCCAAATAGTCCTCCTTACGCGTTAGCACTGCCCAGGCAATCCTCGCAGTCTTATTGGCGAGCGCGACGATCGCCCGATTTAAGCCTCGCCTCGCCGCTAGCCCTTTCAGCCACTGCGACCGGCGATCATCGTGTTTGGCCAAACAAATCATGACGGCGCGAGCGCCATGAATCATCTGGCGCCGAAGGTAGTGATTGGCGCGCCTGCGAAACGAGCGCTTCCCAAGATCGATGGCGAGTAGTTTAAGCGACATGTTTCCCTCCTTTGTGCCATACACTGCTGGCAGGATAGCGGGAGACGTCCATCCCATAATATGAAGACCGCGGTCGACAAGATCGGCCGCGAAAGGAGCGCCAATACAATCGCCGCTTTCTGCAGATGTGCTCGTAACATCTCGTCGAGCCGGTCGCTTGTACGCCGGCGTCCGGTTGGGAGAAGGGCGAGGTTGAGAACCAAGTCGGGCTCGTGCGCGAGCGCTCGTTCACGCCGCGGCTGAGGTTCAACTCTTACGACGAACTGATGCCTGGCTCATGGACAAATGCATCGCCTGGACCAGGGCGCACTGCCATCCCGAGTGGCCCGACCCGAGGTTCTGGGAAATGTTCGAGGAGGAGCGGCCAAGCTCATTTCCTATCGCGGCCGCTTCAACGGGTTCCACTCGATTCCGACCTTGGTGTCGAAGACCTGCCTCGTTCGGTTCGACAACAACAAATATACTCTGTGAGCGCCAGTGCGGCCGGCCGCCCCGTCGACATTCACGCCTACGCCGAGCGCGTCCTGATCCGTCGGGACGGGGCATCGTGGCGGAACATCCGCGCCGCTATGGGCGCGGCGCAAACGGTATATACGATCGTGGCGTTACGTGCCGATTCTGACGCGCAAGCCCCGCGCTCTGCGCAACGGCGCGCCGTTCAAGGACTGGGTGTTGCCGACCGCGCTGGAGCGGGTGCGGCGCAGCTGGCCGGTTCCAACGACGGCGACCGTCAGATGGTCAAGATCCTCGCCGCCATGCTGAGCGACGGGTTGCCCGCGGTGGAAGCTGCCTGCCTTAAGGCGCTGTCCGAGGGCATCCATTCGGCCGACGTCCTCGCGCGCCAACGCGATCCGGGGTCGGCGGTGATAATCCTGACGCCCGACGCTTTGCGACTCCGCCACGCACCGATTGCCGACTGCTCCCCGCTACGATCAACTCAGGAACTCCGAACCCATGGGACGAGCGAACTCCTCGACATGATGGGCGGCCTCAAGCTCTACGGGATGAGGAGCGCCCACGACGAGACATTGGCCACTGCGCTCAAACGCCAGCATGCCTCAGCGCTTCGTCGGCGATCTCCTGAAGGCCGAGATCTCAGAGAAGCAAGCCCGCTCATCGAAATCAGCTCACCGTCGCCAAACTGCCGCTGGCTAAGGACGTTGACGACTTCGCCTTCAAGGAAACGCCGATCAATGAGGCTCTCGTGCGCGATCTGGCCGGCGGCGGCTTCATCGCCCAGCAGCGCAACGTGGTCCTCGTCGGAGGAACCGGCACAGGCAAGACGCATCTGGCCATCGTCATCGCGCGCAGTTGCATCCGCGCTGGTTCGCGCGGGCGGTTCTTCACCACCGTTGATCTAGTCAGTCAGCTCGAGGCTGAAAGTCGAGCCCGACGACAGGGATGCGTCGCTGACTGTCTCACTCGCCTCGAACGTCGTCATCCTCGATGAACTCGGCTATCTGCCGTTCGCCCAGGCCGGGCGGCAATTGCTGTTCCATCTCGTCAGCCGACTTACGAGCGCACCTCCGATCGTCGCCACGACCCACCGCGCCTTCGGCGAATGGCCCAGCGTATTCGGCGATCCGAAGATGATGTGTCTCCAGCCATAGAATTCGAACTCGTGCAGATTGCCGCGATCGCCTCGACGATCGCCGTATCGTCATGCACGGCGGGCGGTAGGTCGTAGAAGGTCGAGCGTGCGATTCCCATCAGCCGACATCCTTCTGCGATGCTGAGGCCCGGGGGGCCGACAATGACGGACGTATTCACGTTTTTTGGCTCGGGTGCGCTTCTCACAGCCCCGGGGCTTGCTCGCCGACGAGCCGTTCCAGCGCCGCGATCCGGGCTTCATATTGCTGAAGAAGATCCGCCGCGGCCGCGTCTTCGTCAAAGACGCCGGCCTCGTACTTCTGAAGCCAGACCCGGATCAGGTTTCGACAGATGTCGTGGCGCGGCGAGCCCACGCAGGGTCTCGCCGGCCACAAATTTCTGAGCGACTTGGCGCTTGAATTCGATGCTGTGCTGCGGTGCCTGGCCATGGGCTTCCATCCTTCGAGAGCCCGACTCGATGGTCATTCTCGCTGCTCCAACCGTCCAACCCAAGAGGGCCCCTTCCACGGTGGGCACAGTGAACAAATTGGCTTGAGGAGAAGTCAAAGGCCGGGCGCTTGTAGTGTTTACGGCCAATACGTAAGCGGCCCAATCCAAAGCTTCGCTGCGACCGCCTGTCAGGCCACCTTCCGACCTCGCTTCGGCGACCGGACCGGCTTGGCCGGTTCGGCTTTCGTAGCGTTCTCATCGAAAAGCTCAGCCAATTTTTCCGTCATGGCGCCGCCGAGTTCCTCGGCGTCGACAATCGTCACGGCGCGCCGATAATACCGCGTCACATCATGACCGATGCCGATGGCGATGAGCTCGACCGGTGAGCGAGTCTCAATCTCCTCGATTACGTAACGCAAGTGACGCTCCAGATAGTTGCCGGGATTCACGGAAAGCGTCGAATCGTCGACGGGCGCGCCGTCAGAAATCATCATCAAGATTTTACGCTGCTCGGGACGACCCAGAAGACGTTGGTGCGCCCAGTCGAGTGCCTCGCCGTCAATGTTCTCTTTAAGCAACCCCTCACGCATCATCAGCCCGAGATTCTTGCGCACGCGTCGCCACGGCGCGTCAGCCGATTTGTAGATGAGGTGGCGCAAGTCGTTGAGCCGACCCGGATTGGCAGGCTTCGCCGCCTGGAGCCAAGACTCGCGCGACTGTCCACCCTTCCAGGCGCGAGTCGTGAAGCCCAAAATCTCGACCTTGACGCCGCAGCGCTCGAGCGTGCGGGCGAGAATGTCGGCGCAAGTCGCCGCGACCGTGATGGGCCGACCGCGCATCGAGCCGGAATTGTCGATGAGCAGTGTCACAGTGGTGTCGCGGAACGCCATGTCCTTTTCGTGCTTAAAGGACAGAGGCTGTTGCGAATCGATGATCACACGCGGCAACCGCGCTGTGTCGAGAACGCCCTCTTCGAGATCGAACTCCCACGAACGGCTCTGCTGTGCCATCAGCCGACGTTGCAGCCGGTTGGCCAGTCGAGCGACGACCGAGTGGAGGTTCTGCAATTGCTTGTCGAGGTAGTCACGCAAGCGCTGCAATTCATCCGCGTCACACAATTCCTCCGCGCCGATAATTTCGTCGAAGCGGGTGGTATAAGCCTTGTAGTCGGGACCGCGACGCTCAGGGGCATGAGGCTGCGGGGGGCGCGTCTCCGCCGCCTCATCAGCGTCGCCTGCTTCTCCTTCATCCTCGAGTTCCGACGACGGCGCATCTATCGTGTCGATTGCGCCATCGTCGGCATCGTCGGTCGCCTTATCGGCCGCTTCGCGCTGCACTAAGTCTGGCTTTGACTGGTCTTCGTCCTCGCCCTCGGTTTCATTAGGCTGCTCGGGCGGCACGTTGTCTTCCCTCTCCTCGTCGGACTCCTCGCCGCCCGCGTCGGCCTCGTTTGCGAGCCCCAAGGACGATAAGACTTTGCGCACCAGCCTCGCAAAGGCGCGTTGATCGAGCAGAGCGTCGCCGAGTTGATCAAGCTCAGCGCCGGCCTTCTCTTCGACAAAAGGGCGCCAGAGCTCAATGAGACGCGCGGCGCCGCTCGGGGGCTCGAGTCCCGTCATGCGCTCGCGCGCGAGCATCGCGACCGCTTCCTCCAATGGCGCTTCCTCGCGAGTCCGCGCCTCCGCGAACGGGCTTCGGTGGTAGCGGTCGTCGAGCATAGCGGTGATGTTCGACGCCACTCCCTGCATGCGGCGCGAGCCGATCGCTTCAACCCGCGCCTGCTCGACCGCGTCAAACAGCGCGCGCGCCGACGGACTATGCGGCGCGAGGCGTCGGTGAAGCGCGTCATTATGACAAGCGAGCCGCAGGGCGAATAAATCGGCGAGGCCGCGGACGACCGCGGCCTCGCGCAGAGTTGGTTTGCGCGGCGGCTCGGGCAATCGCGCTTTGGCACCCTCCGGCGTGGTGACGAGCGAGGGTTTATCCGCCGAGAACACGACTTCGAGCCCGGGTTGACGGGCCAGAGCGCGGGTGCAGGAGGCGAGCGCCATCTTGAACGGCTCATTCGGCGTCTCTGCCTTGCCGGCTGACTTGCGGTTGCTGGTCGGCTTGACGTCGATGGTCGACATTCGGGACCTTCGAAACGAAGACACTGGGGAAAAGGCGAGAGTTATCTATAGGCCGTGCGCTGAGGCGGCAAGGAGGACCGCGCCCGTTCAAAACGCCGGGGAAGAACGGGGTCAATACAGACTGCCTTGAGAACTCTGGGCCTCACGATATGGGGGCGGCGCGACCGAAATCAATCGATTCGCTCGCAGCGATTAGTCTATCGCACTCCGCCGCAGTCGTCGCCAAACAGTGCGGGCGCGCCATTCGTCCGGCGTCTAGTCTCTTATGTTCGCGGTCAAGGGCTCGGACGTAATCGAGCGCCCGAGCGGTGAGGTAGCCGTGGGCAGGAACAGGCTGTAGCTGCGCAGAGCCGGGAGCGGAGCGAGAGACGACGGTTGGTCAAACTCTTATCCGCGGGTTGGTTACCGCCTTCCGTGTCTACGTCTCGGGGCTATCGCGCGGTCCTAGAGCAGGCTGCTTTTGGCTAGAATTGAGGTGGGATTCCCGAATCAGTGGCGGTCTGATTCAACCTGCGGGCTGGGCGGGGCCAGCAGGAATGCCAAAGCCTTATTCACAAGACTTGCGTGATCGGGTGATTGACGCGGTGGAGAGGGGCGAGATGAGCCGGCGCGCAGCGGCGCGGCGCTACGAGATCAGCGAATCCGTGGCGATCAAGTGGCTTGAACGCGTTGAACGGGATGGCTCGCGAGGGCCTGTTGGACACGGCCGCCACCGAGCTTCCAAGTTGATGCCGCACCGGGATTTTTGGAAGCTGCGCGGACCGAGAAGCCGGACATCACGCTTCAGGCGCTTTGCGATCGCCTTTTGTCCGAGCGCGGCGTCAAGGCCGACACTTCGATGATGAGCCGCTTCTTTCGGCGGATCGGCATGACGTTTAAAAAAAGACCCTCGTCGCGCAAGAGCAGGATCGCCCGGACATAAGACGCCATCGTGCGCGCTGGCGAGCCTATCAGGGGCTCATCGATCCCAAGCGCCTGGTTTTCATCGACGAGACCTGGACGAAGACGAACATGACCCGCCTTCGAGGCTGGGCGCCGAAGGGACAGCGGCTCGTGGACAAGGTTCCGCATGGCCGCTGGAAGACCGCGACATTCCTCGCCGCTCTGCGCAATGACCGGATCGATGCGCCCTGCCTGTTCGACGGACCCATCAACGGCGAACGCTTCCCCGCCTATGTCGAACAGTTCCTCACGCCAACCCTCAAGCCGGGCGACGTCGTCATCCTCGACAATCTCGGCTCCCACAAGGGAAAGGCGGTGCGACAGGCCATCCGAGCCGTCGGGGCGCGCCTCCTGTTCCTGCCGAAATACTCGCCCGACCTCAATCCGATCGAGCAGGTCTTCGCCAAGTTCAAGACTTTGCTGCGAAAGGGCGAAGCCCGAACCTACGACGCTGTCGCCAACGCAAGCGCAGCCATCCTCGCTCAATACCCGCCCGAACAATGCGCCGCCTACGTGAGCAACGCAGGATACGCGTAAAGCCAAATGAAGAAGGCTCTAGAGGACGGGCGTCGGGCACAAAGCTCGGCCACATAACTAGCGACGGGAGTTCCCCCACCTTTCGTGCTCCGCTCCCGGGTCTGCAGCGGGAGAGCATCGTGTTTACCGGGGCGCGACTTCCCGTCCGATGGCCCACAGGAAAGCGGCCATTTCGCCGGCGATCGCCGCCACGACGACGGGCGGCTTTTTGCCCGTGGCGCTGAGGCGGCGATAACGAGCGCACAGACGCACCTGCGCCTTTCGTCTTGATCCGCTCGCCCGCTCGTTTCGGGATCAGCGCCCGAGCAACCACCATGCAATCATGTCCGAGCGCCTGCACCTGGCGATAGAGCCCGTATCCCGTAGGCCCGGCTTCGAAGCAGACATGCGGCCGCTCGTATCGGTTAGCCGGTCTTTTGATCGTCCGTTCGATCGGCGCAGGATTGTTCTCGACATCGCCCATAAACCGGACCTCCCCGGTTCGGCCACCCTCCGCGATCGCAATCGCGTGCTTCTGCTCGGCGATATCGAAAGCCACGAAAACTCCGCTATCCTTTCCCATGGTCCCCCTCCGTGCATGAGGCTCGGCTCGGTCAGCCCGAGCAACCCTCGTTCTTTAACTGCACGAAAGGGCGGCCCATCGGCTCTCCCCGCGAACACGACGTCTAGATGTTTCGTCCCGGACTTTGATGGCGCATTCTTATCGAGTGATTCGAAGGATGCGCTATGGGACAGATTCTACACGGGAGCGCCACAACGACAGAGGTGGTCCGTCGAGCGATACAACATAGTCAAGAGAGCCTGAGGGGGCTTGCAAAGCAAAGGCGGCAGCCTGGTTCGCGCGGGAGAGCAAGGCGAGCCCGAACGGGTTTACCGGTTCATGAGCGCGCACCAGGCCGTGTATCTCATTCGCACAATGGCCCGGGTCCTGAAGGTTTCGACCTCGGGCTATTACGCCTGGCGGAGCCGACCAGCTTCGGCTCGGGCGAGCGTCGACGCCGATCTTACGCGTCGCATCCGCACGATCCACGCCGGGTCGCATGGAACCTATGGCGCGCCGCGTGTTCATGGCCCAAGCTGAAGGCTGATAGCCTCTCGGTTGGGCGGAAGCGGATAGCTCGATTGATGCGAGGGGCGGGGATAGGGCGTCAGCCGGCGCAGAAGCGCACCGGTCACGACGCGGCAGGCGAGGGACCATCATCCCGCCAGCGATCTCGTCCGCCGCAACTTCATGGCCGAGCGGCCGAACGCGTTGTGGGCGGCCGACATCACCTTCCTGCCGACGTTGGCCGGCTTTCTCTACCTCGCGGTCGTTCTCGACGCCTGGTCGCGCCGGATCGTCGGATGGGCCTTCTCGGTCGATCTGAAGACCGGCGTCGTACTCGACGCTCTCGACATGGCGATCGCAGCCCGAAAGCCTGACAACGTCGTCCATCATTCGGATCGCGGTCGCAATACACCTCGGTCGCTTTCGGCAATCGCTGCAGGGAAGCCGGCGTTCGTCCGTCGACAGGCTCGGTCGGCGACGCCTACGACAACAATGCGATGTGCGAGAGTTTCTTCGCCACCCTCGAATGCGGAGCTGATCGATCGGCGTCGCTTCCGATCTCACAGCGAGGCGCGGACGGCTGTCTTTCAGTTCATCGAAGGTTTCTACAATCCCTCGCGCCGCCACTCGGCCCTGGGCTATCTGTCGCCCATCGAATACGAATGGACATCATACCTAACCAAGCCCGCCTAAGCCCCAACCCGTCCATCAAAGCGGGGCAACTTCACTCGAACGGCTCGTTGGCAAGCAAGCCCTAGAGACTTGAGCTCGAGTCTATAAAGGAGGCTGTGAGAAGCGGACCCCGGTCGAAAAGCGTGAATACGTCCGTCATTGTCGGCCCCCGGGCCTCAGCATCGCAGAAGGATGCCGGCTGATGGGGATCGCACGCTGACCTTCTATGACCTACCGCCCGCCGTGCATGACGATACGGCGATCGTCGAGGCGATCGCGGCAATCTGCACGAGTTCGAATTCAATGGCTGGAAATGCGTTCGCGGCGAACCAGAGAGTTGGCGACCGATTGGCCGAACCAGCTCTGGGTTGCAGACATAACGTACGTCGCCATCATCGATGGCTTTGTGTATGTTGCGGTGATCCTCGACGCTTGGTCGCGACGGGGAGTCGCCTATGCATCAGCCGCTCGATCGACGTTCGCCTGACGCTTGCCGCGCTTAACGCCCCGATCGAGCGGCGAGAGCCGCCGCCAAGTTGCGTCCATCACACAGACCGCGGTTCGCAATACGCTGCGCAGGGCTATCGGGAAGCCTTGCTTCGTTACAGCCTGATCGGCTCGATGGGCCAGCGCGGCAATCCTTACGATACCCCAAGGGGAGAGCTTCATGCAGACGCTCAAGGTCGAAGCCATCGACCCGATAGCATACGAAACCTTCGCCGACGTCGCCAACGACCTTCCGCGATTTATCGACGAGGTCTAAGACGCCCGTCGTCTCCACTCCGCTCTGGGCTATCTCAGCCCGCAACAGTGCGAGATCGCAACCCGCCAACCGTCAAATCAGTTGCCTGAGCCCTGTCCAGTCTCAGGGGTCCACTCCAGTCGAGGGGCAAAGTTCGACGCCGATTGACACTTAAGCCGTCCGATGCCCTGCTCGATGCGGGTGCGGGCCTTATAGAGCCTGCGCGCGACGAAGGCCGGTTTGTTCTTTTCGTTGGCCTATGGAGGATGACCAGAGCGATGCTGCGCGCTCTCGTCCCGATCGGCCTTGCTGGCGTCGCCTTTGTCGAGAGATGACGGCGCGGGGCTGAATGTCGGGCCCGATGTCGAGCAGGGTTTCGAAGTGGCACCCGTCGAAGGCTTCGCCGCCGGTCAGATCGAAGGCGATGATGTCGCCGGAGGCGTCCGATCTTGCGTGGATTTCGCGGTGAAGCCGCCACGCGACCGCCCGAGCGCTTGCCCTTCTTGCCCCCCTTTGCTCCAGCCGCCGACACATGCGCGCCCACCACCTGGGGTCGGTTATCTGAGGGAGATGCGTCGTGGCGCTCATGGACGCGAGCTTGTCGAGGCCGGCCTCAAAGACGCCAGCCTTTGCTCAGGCGACCGAAGCGCTTCCCCACGCTGTTCCAATGGCGCTCTGGCAGCGCGCGCCAGCGAACGTTCTCACCGGTGAAGAAATGAAGCGCCTCGAGAAATTGGCCGTCGTCCTCGGCTTTCCGGCCGCGACGGGGCAGGCAGGCGCGGAACACCGCAAGCGTATGAACCCAATCGTTCTCGTCCATTCTCGTCGACATGCACCTAGGTCCCTGATTCCTGTCGGAGTCGTATGAAACATGTCCAATTCAGCTCAGGAATCCCAAAAACGTCATCTCTCCAAAAATTCGTCCACATGGCCTAAGCAGACTCCGTGTGGTTGACCAACGCTTGGAGGGTTAATTCCCTGTCGGCTCCAATTCGGAGGTGCAGGTTCGGGTTCTCGATCTTATTCGACGTCTTCAACAGCCACGGTCCGGCCGGAGAGACGCTGAGCCAGGGAAGCCTCCAAGAACGGGCCAAGATCCCCGTCAAGCACGCCGGCGGGCGCGCCAGAGACGTGCCCGGTGCGAAGGTCTTTCACCATCTGATAGGGCTGGAGCACGTAGGAGCGTATCTGGTGGCCCCAACCGATGTCCGTCTTGGACGCGGCGTCCGCGTTGGCCTTTTCTTCGCGCGCCTCAAGCTCCCGCTCATAGAGTTGGGCGCGCAGCATATTCCATGCGGTTGCCCGATTCTTGTGCTGCGAGCGTTCTGACTGGCAGGCGACGACAATACCAGTTGGAAGATGAGTGATGCGAACAGCGGACTCGGTCTTGTTAACATGCTGTCCGCCTGCGCCGGAAGCCCGGTAAGTGTCAATTCGGCAGTCGCTCTCGTTGACCTCGATCTTTATCCGGTCATCGACTACTGGATAAACCCAAACCGAGGCGAAGCTTGTGTGACGACGCGCGTTCGAATCGAACGGGGATATGCGCACCAAGCGATGGACGCCGGACTCGGTCTTTAGCCAACCATGCGAATTGTGTCCCTTAACAACAATGGTCGCGGACTTGATGCCGGCCTCATCCCCATCCGTCTCCTCAATCACCTCGACCTCGAACTTTTGTCGTTCCGCCCAGCGCATATACATGCGAAGAAGCATTCTTGCCCAGTCGCAGCTCTCTGTGCCGCCCGCCCCTGAATGCACTTCGAGATATGTGTCATTCGCGTCCGCTTCGCCGGAGAGTAGCGCTTCGAGTTGGCGCCGTTCACACTCCGCCTTCAAACCCCTTAAGGCGGTGATCCCCTCTGCTTCGCTCGCCTCATCGCCTTCGGCTTCCCCGAGTTCGACCAAGGTCGCTGCGTCCTCGAGGTCGCGCTCGATCTTCGCCAGCGAACCCAGACGGTCTTCCAGCACCGTGCGCTCCCGCATCACCTTTTCGGCGACGTAGGGATCGGTCCACAGGCTTGGGTCTTCAGATTTCGCATTGAGTTCGCCGAGACGACGCTCCGCAGCGTCGACGTCAAAGATGCCTCCTCAGCAGTCCCACGGACTGCTTGATCGATTTCACAAACTGTTCGGCTTCAGCGCGCATGGCCCCAACCCCATATGATCCAAGGCACGGACACCTGGACCGTCGTGTACAGTTCCAAGCCCTTAATAGAGCCCGCCTGTCCCGGCACCAATCGCTCGCTCGCTTCGGGACGATGTCTGAGCAGATTCGCTCCAACCGCTCCCTCCCCCATAAGAATCTGGCGGCCCGGTACCAGGCTTGAACGCCTCCATAATCGAACCCGAACCGGTCGATCGCATACCGGAATGAACATCGACAGAGATAAGCTTGATCCCGGGCGGAATGCGGAACGGCGTGTCGGGCGTGTCCTTGAGCGCCATTTTCATAAAGTCACGAAAAATAGGCGCGGTATAGAGAGCGGCCTGCGCGCTGCCACCGAGAGAACGCGGCTTGTCGTATCCCATGAACACGCCGAACGCGAGGTTTGGAGAATACCCTACGAACCAAAGATCCTTCGCGTCGTTCGTCGTCCCCGTTTTGCCCGCGAGATGTTTACCGACTTCCTTGATCGCAATGCCGGTGCCGCGTTGAATGACGCCCTCAAGAATTGATGTCACCTGA
Organism: uncultured Alphaproteobacteria bacterium; assembly: GCA_963717215.1. Lineage (GTDB taxonomy): Bacteria > Pseudomonadota > Alphaproteobacteria > Rhizobiales > Beijerinckiaceae > Roseiarcus. Next base: position 161,251 of record CAVQVS010000008.1, on the reverse strand, counting down.
TAGGAGGTCAGCGGATCGATCACCTGCTCGCGTTTGTCTACCAAATGCGGCTCAGGCTGATTGTTCCATGCCTGGGCGTCGCAGCCCTCGCAGATCCGTTCGTCATGTTTATAGATCGTATTGCCCCACCGGTCCTGGATTCGATCGATTAGCGTCGCTTTAACTCGTTTCCCGCCGTTCGCAAACATGGAGTAGGCGGTGATCATGCGCAGCACAGTGGTCTCTCCCGCGCCAATTGACATGGAGAGAAACGGCGGCAGGTTGTCGTAGATGCCGAAGCGCTTGGCGTATTCGACGATCAACGGCATGCCGACGTCTCGCGCCAACCTGATCGTCATCAGGTTGATCGAATGCTCGATACCGAATCGCAACGTGTGTTGTCCGCCTGACGTTCCTTCGAAGTTCGCTGGCGTCCATAGCTGGCCGCTGCCGTCGTCGATCGTAATCGGCGCGTCCAAAAGAGTCGAGGATGGCGTGTAGCCGTTGTCGAGCGCTGCGGCGTAGACAAAAGGCTTGAATGACGAGCCTGGCTGACGCTGTGCTTGGGTCGCTCGATTGAACTCCGATTCGTCAAACGAAAATCCGCCGACCATGGCCAAGACGCGGCCAGTGAATGGATCCATGGCGACACAGGCACCCGATACCTCGGGGATCTGACGCAGGCGATATTCACCTTCGCGGCCTGGGATCGGCTCGACGTAGAAGACGTCCCCCGGCCTAACCACGCCCTTTATTCCACGGCCGGTCCAGCGCGCGCCTTCGACAGTGACCGCGCCTGTCTGACGATTAGCGACGACCGCGCCCGATTTATCTCGCTCAGGCTGGAGACCAATTCGCACTGCCGCATTGCTGACATCAAGCGCCACCGCGAGGACCCATGGCTTGATGTCGCTATAAGAAGGAATATCGGCCAGTGGGACGCCCCAATCCTGGCCGATGTCGATCGTCTTGAGCGTCCCGTGCCATCCGTACGCCTCGTCATAGCGGACGAGACCGTCAACAAGAGCCTTACGCGCCATCAGCTGAACCTTTGGATCGAGGGTGGTGCGGACTGAAAGGCCGCCCTCGTAAAGCTTCTGCTCCCCGTACCTCTCCTGTAGTTCACGCCTGACTTCCTCGGCGAAGAATCCCGCTGCGATTGAATTTGGGGTCAGCACGCGCGGGTTGACCACCAACGGCTCAGCCCGTGCGTCGCTCGCTTGCTTTGCAGTGATATAGTGGTCTTCCTCCATGCGGCCGATAACGTAGTTCCGCCGCTCCACAGCACGATCATGATCACGAAACGGGTTGAGTGAACTCGGTTCCTTTGGCAACGCCGCGAGATAGGCGACTTCGGCGATGCTCAGTTCGTGGACAGATTTATTGAAATAATTAAGCGCGGCAGCGGCGACACCATAATTGGAAAGGCCAAGATAGATCTCGTTTAAGTAGAGTTCGAGAATTTTCTCCTTCGAATAGGCGGACTCTATTCGCAGGCTGAGCAAGATCTCACGGATCTTACGATCGAATGTTCGATCCGAATTCAACAAAAAATTCTTGGCCACCTGCTGTGTGATCGTCGAAGCGCCCTGAATATGACGTGACCCCTGCATGTAAACCATACCAGCACGAACAATTCCCTCAGGATCGACGCCCCAATGACTGTAGAAATTTTTGTCCTCTGCCGAGATGAACGCATGCTTGACCAAGTCAGGAATTTCGTTTGCGGGCAGGTAAAGCCGTCGCTCGCGCGAGTATTCGGCAAGCAGGCTTCCGTCCGCCGCGTGCACGCGCGTCATAACCGGCGGCTCGTAATTCTTCAGTACAGTGTAATCGGGGAGGTCTTGCTCGTACTTCCATACGACGCCGGCGAAGATGGCCGCCGCCGCCACGAACACTAGCGTGCCCGTCGCGAATATGAAGCCGAAAATCCGAGCAATCCCGCGCATCTGTCGATTGAAGCCTTCCATTGCGGCCGCCGGCCAGCGCGCACGGCGCCGAGAAGAACCTGAACTCCAGCGTTTTTAAGGCGCGGATCTACGAGACGTTTTGCCAACTTCCAGACGCGGCCGGATTTAGATCGAATCCAAATCCGCCATCCACCCTGTCATGCTCGAGTAAGGCGAATCTATGATGGACGCCTCTGGGGGCAAGAAACTCGCACGCAATTACTCGGAGCGTCCCTTAGGCACACGCCTTAATGGGCCAAGGGCGGGGCGTCTTGAATAGCCGACGAGGCGACGCCGCTCTCGGCTGGTGGACCGTTGTCCGGCTTTCCGGGGCCGGCGAAGAACGCGTCGATTTCCCTGACCGTGGCAGCTGCCATCCGGGTTTGCCATTCCAGCGAGGATAGAGATTTGACGTCCTGGGCGTTCGATAAGTAGCCGAGTTCCACAAGTACGGAGGGAAACTCGGGCGCCTTTAGGACGACGAAGCCTGCAGAGCGTTCGGGATTGTGATTGAGCTTCGTGATCGCCTTCAGACTCTCAACAAGGCCTCGCGAAAATATGTGCGCGTAAGTGCGAGTTTCACGACGCTTGAGATCGAAAAGAATGTCCGCCACGTCTGGGCTCCGCGCCTGTCTAGCGGCGCTAGAATTTTTTCCGTCGGAATTTTCTCGAGCCACTATGCGAGCCGCCTCCGCATCGGAAGCACGGTCAGCCGCGGTGTAGATCGTCGAACCGCTTACGTTCGCATCCTCGCTCAGCGTGTCAGCGTGAACGGAGATGAACAGAGATGCGTTCGCCTTGCGAGCGATCGAGACTCGATCGTCGAGATCGATATACTGATCCCCGTAGCGCGTCATTACAATGGAGTAGCGTTTAGTCTTGTCGAGTTGTCGTTTCAGTTCAGCGCAGAAGTCAAAGACGAGGTTCTTCTCCTGAAGGCCGCGGAGACCCCGGGCCCCGCTATCGAGGCCACCGTGACCTGGGTCGAGGACGATCACCGGCTGGGAAGGCGTGGCGGCAGGGAGTGGTCTTGTGGTTGAAATGGCAGACGAGCGCACCAGCGCTGTGAAGGCAGATGGATCGCAAGCCTTCAGTACGACCGTGAGCCGTGCCGCAGGTTCGCCTTCGACGATGGGTCTGGAGTAAACCATGGCAGGACATGCGGCGCGCTCAAGGTCGATAACCACTCGGGACTTGCCGGGCGTCAGCGGCCCGAAGCGAAAACCCCGCACAAGTAAGGCATTGGGCAGTGCGCCCACTCGGCTAGCTGATGAGCCGACTTGAAAACTCACTCCGGGCAGGTCGATGACAATGCGGTCCGGCGAGGCCAAAGCCGAGGCGCTCGCCTCCACCTGTCGCGATAGATCGAAGACCAGTTTCGCCCCATTTTCATCTTGCGAAAGGCGCGCGCCGACCGCAACAGGAGCGCCAGACTCCCCAGCCAATCCGGTATGATGCGGCACCCCCATGAGCGTGAAGACGGTAAAGGCCGCTAGCCGTCCGCTTCGCACCATTTCGCTTCCCCTAGGCACCAAGCCTGGTGTAGGACCGATACTGCTACCGTTGTCGCTGTGGCGCAATTGTCGAATTGTCGACTACCTGCGCACGGTACTCCCGTCGAAGGCGGCGAAGAAAGAGGGGGACGAAACCCTTTATGACGAGTTAACGTAGCTATAGGTACTCCGACCGTCCAACCCAAGAAGTGCGCTTCGCTTGGCCTGGCCAACAACTCACAGGCGGGAAAAGAACTTGCCAATGCACCCTGAGGCACCTACGTATAATGCGTTGCGAATTCGGGCCCAGTTCGTGCAGCCGCTTGGCTCGCAGTTTGAGATGGACGCTGGGCCGAGACGAGCGGACGATTGCTTCGCGGAAGCCGCGAGTGCGGCAGGGATCGTGGGCGCGGCCGGCTTCGAACCGAGGTTGTGACATCGGCGCCAACTGGCGCTTCTTGGAGGGCGCGGCGTGCCCAGTCACGCTTTGTTTCAGGTTGACAATGTCCCGATGGAGAATCTTCTGCGCGGGGTCGCCACTCGGGCGGCGCGGAAATTTTGCCCTGACGCGATGACGCCTCGACAGTTCGCTCTTGCGCCGCTGCGCTCCCGTTCTCGTGTTTTTTTCTTCTCCAGCATAGACGCCCCACGTGGCGCGGTTGGGTGGCGCAGGTGCCGCTCGCCGTGCATTTTCGCGCGCGGCGAGAGAGTTTATCATGGCCAACAAAATGATCATCGACGCTTCCCACCCGGAGGAAACCAGGGTGGTCGTCCTACGAGGAAATCGCGTCGAGGACTTTGACTTTGAGTCAGCAAGCAAGAGGCCTCTGCGGGGTAATATCTATCTCGCGAAGGTCACCCGCGTAGAGCCATCGCTTCAAGCCGCTTTCGTCGACTATGGCGGAAACCGCCACGGCTTTCTCGCTTTCTCAGAAATTCACCCGGACTACTATCAAATCCCGGTCGCTGACCGTCAGGCGCTGCTTGAAGAGGAAGCCCAATCTCAGCGGGAGGAGGAGGAAGAGGCCGGCGGCGAGAGACGTGGCAGACGCCATCGGTACCCGCGGCGGCGGGGAGTTGAAACTCGGGCCGAGGAGGGCGAGGCCCTTTCGGAACCGATGCCAATGGAGGAATCTGGCGCGGAAGATTTGGCAGGGAGCCTTTCACGAATCTTCAGGAGGAATCCGCCGATACCGAGGCAGTGGTCTATGAGTCTTTGCCGGTCCCAGCTTCGCGAGAGTTGAACTCGATTGTCTCAGAGACTGGAGAGCCGGTTGAGGAACTGGCCGCGGATCTGCCCCCGGAAGCCGCAGAAACTCAGCCTTTCGATCCTGCGCGGGCTGTGGGATTCGACGAAAACGTGTCGATCTCCACACCGGGCGACAAGCATATTGCGGCCGCTGAACTCAGGCGGGACACTGAACGTGAGGAGCGATCGGCTGCAGACGACGCCCATGAGGTGACGACGCTCGGCGGTGGTTCTGAAGAGTGGGTGGCGCTTGACAAGCACCGAACAGAGGAGGAAGGCGAGCCGGTCGAGCAGATTGGCGGTGACGCGTTGGAGGAGATTCCGCGACGTTCCCAGCGTTTGCGGCGTCAATACAAAATTCAGGAAGTTATTAAGCGCAGGCAGGTTTTACTTGTGCAAGTTGTCAAAGAAGAACGTGGCAACAAGGGCGCAGCGCTGACTACTTACCTTTCGTTGGCTGGGCGCTACTCTGTTTTGATGCCTAATACCGCCCGCGGCGGCGGCATCTCGCGCAAAATTACCAATGCCCAGGACCGCGGCCGGCTGAAGGCAATCGCAGAAGAGCTCGATGTTCCGGAAGGAATGGGTGTTATTCTCCGCACGGCGGGCGCTTCCCGCACCAAAGCTGAGGTTAAGCGCGACTTCGAATACTTGTTGCGGATGTGGGAAACGGTACGAGAGACGACTCTCGCATCTAGCGCGCCGACGCTCGTCTACGAAGAGGGTTCGCTCATAAAGCGGGCGATCCGCGATCTTTACAGCAAGGAGGTCGAAGAGATCACAGTTGCGGGCGAAGCCGGATATCGCGAGGCCAAGGAATTTATGCGCTTGCTAATGCCGAGCCACATCAACAGCGTGCAGCTGTATCGCGACGCCGCGCCGATTTTCGCCAATGCTGGAGTTGAACCACAGCTCGATGCGATGTTCTCCAACCAAGTAACGCTGAAGTCGGGCGGCTACATCGTTTTCAACCAGACGGAGGCCCTTGTCGCGATCGACGTCAACTCGGGTCGATCCACGCGGGAACACAATATCGAAGACACTGCGGTGCGCACCAATCTTGAGGCCGCCGATGAAATAGCCCGTCAGCTCCGTCTACGCGACCTCGCCGGGCTCATCGTGGTCGACTTTATAGACATGGAGGAGTCACGCAACAACCGTGCTGTCGAGAGGCGGATCAAGGACGCGCTGAAAAATGACCGCGCCCGCATTCAGGTCGGCCGCATTTCGCATTTCGGCCTGCTTGAAATGTCGCGTCAGCGCATTCGGACTGGCGTTCTCGAAGGCTCGACCGTAACCTGTCCGCACTGCCAAGGCTCTGGCGTAGTGCGTTCGACCGCCTCAATCGCTCTGCATGTGTTGCGTGTGCTCGAGGATGCCCTCATTAGGAGCTCGACCCACGATCTGACTGTGCAAACGCGCGCGCCTGTGGCCCTCTACATACTCAACCAGAAGCGCATCAATTTATGGGATCTCGAACGCCGGTTTGGCGTGTCGATTGTCGTCGAAGCGGACAACGCCCTGACTGGCGCTAACTACTGCGTGTTAGAGCGAGGCGAGGCAGCGACCGGCGTTAAGAGCGCAGGAGAATCAGTGAAGTCGGTGGCTGAGATCGCGCCGATCATCGAAGAGACTGTGTCAGTCGGCGCGGAGGAAGATGAGAGATCCGAAGCCCGCGGCGACGAGAATGAAGAGGTGGCGCTTCTGAGCGATCACGGGGGTGGCGCACCGTTGGAAGAAGGCGAGGTCGGTCGTCGTCGTCGCCGTCGCCGTCGCCGCCGTGGAGAGCGGTCACTCGGAGATAACACCTCGCAAGAAGCTCCGCAGCCGACGGACGAAGGCTTGGCAGTAGTCGCCGAAATAGGGGGTGATCTCGTGGCGTCGGGTGGGGATCTTGATTCCTTCGAGCGAAGAGGTCTAGGGGGCAGAGCAGAGCGTCAACGTCGATCCAGAGGTTCGCGCGGCGGGCGAAATCGGTTCAAGGGGGTTGATGGAGAGGTAGCGGTTGAGACGTCCGCGCCAGGATTAGATTCGGCTTCTCCGATGGTGATTGAGCAAGAATTCGCCGCGTCGGAAGCAGATTATTCTGCCACCCTGAGATCCGGTGATCCCGATTCTCACGAAGCGACGACAATCGTGCTATCCCCATCCCCGGTTCCTAAGGCAGCCGAGCACAAGACTGAAGAACAGGTAACCCGCGGTGCCGGTGCGGAGCCGGCCGATGCTACGGTACCGGCCGACGCTGCGGGTCCATTAGCGGCTGAGCCTTCCCGCCCACGCCGTAGCGGCTGGTGGCAACGTGCACGCGCCAGCGTCATTGGTAAATAGATCATCGAGGGAACAGGCGTGCGTCTTGCTTGCAGGGTCGGGCAGGGCGGCCAAACTTGTATCGAGAGTACTGCTGACGTGACTCCCTGAAACTCTGCCAGGAATAATTAGAGTCCGCCCCAGGAGAGGGACGGACGGATGAAGCGATGAAGGTTCACGGAAGAGCAGATCGTTGGGATTTTGGGGGAGCAGGAGTTGGGTGTCCCGGTGATGGACCTGTGCCGCAAGCACGGGCTGAGTTCGCCGACATTCTACAAGTGGAAAGCCAAGTTCGGCGGGCTGGACGTGTCTGAAGCTCGGCGGTTGAAGGCGCTGGAGGATGAGAACGCCAAGCTTAAGCGGATGCTGGCGGACGTCATGCTGGACAACGTTGCGCGGAAGGATCTCCTGGGAAAAAAATGGTGACGCCCGCCGCGCATCGGGAGGCTGCGGGATATCTGCAGTCGACCTACGAGATGAGCCAGCGGCGGGTGCCGGGTGATCCGCACCGACCGAACCAGCGTGCGTAATCACGCCAGGCGGTCGGATGACGGAGCGTTGCGCGAACGCCTGAAGGCCTTGGCCCAGGAGCGACGGCGCTTCGGCTATCGGCGGCTGCATGTGCTGCTGCGCCGCGAGGGCCATGCGGTCAACAGGAAGCGCGTCCAGCGGATCTACCGCGAGGAGCGGCTGACCGTGCGGCGCCGCGGCGGGCGCAAGCGGGCGATCGGCACCGAAGGCCGATCGAGACGCCTCTGGCGGCCAACAAGCGCTGGAGTCTAGACTTCGTCTCCGACCCGATGACGGACGGGCGGCGCTTCCGTATCCTGACCGTGATCGACAACTGCACGCGCGAATGCCTGGCCCTGGTGGCCGACACATCGCTGTCGGGACGCAGGGTCGCTCGCGAACTCGATGTCATCATCCGCCAACGCGGGCGCCCGGGCGCCATCGTCAGCGACAACGGCACCCAATACACCTTCCAATGCCATCCTCGGCTGGGCCGACGACACTGGCGTGGACTGGCCCTACATCGCGCCCGGCAAGCCTCAGCAAAACGGCTATAACGAGAGCTTCAACGGCCGGCTGCGGGACGAGCTGCTAAACGAGACACTCTTCCGATCTCTGCCCCACGCCCGCGCCGTGCTCGAGGCCTGGCGACGCGACGCCAACGAAGAGAGGCCGCATTCGAAACTCGGCTGGATGACGCCCAGGGACTACGCCGGCTCCATCGAGGAGAGACCGGCCGGCACGCTGCGCACCCTGATGGCTTCGCGCGCCGGCCTCTTGCAACACCAACTAATGAAGCCTCAAATCAACCCAGGACCCTCGTTATCGCTGGATGACAAACGGGGGTCACTTCACGCCGCCTGCCGTCCCCACCGTCCGAGCGCGTTCTTCACGGACAACCAGTTCATCCCGCTCAGCGCTTGTTAGTCCGTCAACGCGCTTGCCGGCGTCCCGCTCGGCTTGCCTCACCCAAGTGGAAATCGACTGTGCGCTCGGCTCGAACTCACGCGCCAGCTCTTCGGGCGTGCGTCCAGATCGCACCAGATCGACCATCTGTCGCCGGAACTCCGGCGGATAAGCGGTTCGCTAACGCGGCATCAGACACCTCCAAAGTCAACTTCAAGGGTGTCCACAAAACCGGGTCAACTCCAAGCGGTGCCCCCCACCGGTGCATGCCAGTTTATCGGCGGCGACCCGGCCGCCAGATGAGATTGGTGCTGACCGCGTAGTTCCAAACGACGCTCAGCAACGCGCCGGCGAGTCCGGCGACCCACCACGTCTGATTGTCCAAATAGAGCCAAGAGGCGACGTCTATATTCGCGATCGCCCCGACGCTGCATCCGAGCGCAAAACCCGCAAAGCCAGTGATCATGCCAAGGCCACAGTATCGATACGAGCGATAGGTAATTTCGTTGTTCAGCACGAAGTTGCTCGCCATCGCAACGACCGTCGCGACGAGTTGTCCCGAGTCGAAAGTCAACATATTCGACCAGTGGAGAACGGCTGAGAGCGCAACGACATGAACGACCAAACCGACGGCTCCAATCATGGCGAACAAAACGAAGCGCGTCGGAAGGGTGCCGGCGGTCGCGTGGTGAACGACCACGCCAAGAAAGTCGATGGCAACCAGCGGCGTCAGTTTGGACTCGCCGGCGCGACGCTTACGGAACGCGTAGGGAACTTCGAGAATATTCAGACCGCCGCCCGCCGAAAGAATCACATCGACCAGGATTTTGAAACCATCGGGCGACAGTCGTGGAGCCAAACGAGAAACGATCTCTCGCCGGATCATGAAGAAACCACTCATCGGATCGCTGACAGTCGCTCCCGCAATTCTCCTGAAGAACCACGCTCCGAGATCGCTCAGCCGCTGTCGCGCCGGGGAAAGAGTTCCCTCGCTCGCGGCTCTGAGCCGGGTTCCAATCACCAGATCGCCGGAGCCCTTGGCGAGAGCTTGGTACATCGCTAGAAGGACGGATTCGTCATGTTGAAGATCGCCGTCGATGACCGCGACGAAGTCCGCGCTGGACGACATCCATCCCTCAATTACAGCGCCAGCCAGACCTGAACGGTTGACGCGCCTCAAGCAGCGAAGACGACTGTCTGTCGCCGCGAGCCCAAACGCGACATTTGAGGTTCCGTCGGGGAAGTCGTCGTCGACGACAATCATCTCCCATGGCACGCTGCGGAGAGCCGCCGTGATACGTTCGAAAAGAATTGGAACGTTCTTCGATTCTTTGTAGGTCGGGACGATGATCGAAAGTGTGGGAATTGCCCGCTCGGGCATCGCATCACTAGCCATTCCACGCCGCACTATTTCCTTGGCGTTAATGAGCGTTACCTACCGGCTGCGCCCGCATAAGGCATGGGCAGTCTGCGCGTCAAGCCGGCGGCGGGAATGAGCGCGAACTTGATCTCGGGACGGCCATGCCTGCCCAGCGCGTAAAGCTCAGGGCGTCCCAGGCTAGCGAACAATGGGCGAGCAAGGGCGATCGTCGATTCGGCTTCCGCCGCGGGCGTAATGATGACCCCGTTTTGCCCAACGAAACTGCCGCTTTCATCCAGAAAAGCCCAGCCGCGCGGATCGTTAGAAAGCACAAAAACAGGAATCCGAGGCCCAAATGCGAGCGCAATTTTTCCTGCGTCTGACCATTTCGTTGAGATGACGAAGCGAGGCGGCTCATCGAAGATTGGCGCCTTCGTCAGATCGCGCCATTCGAAGGCCTCGAGCGTCGGATCGACAAGATTTAACCGTGCGCTCAAGATCGCCAACGGCCAGCCAGTCGTGACTTGGACAACCGCGACTCCGGCGGTCGCGGCAAGTAGACCCGACGAAAGAAAAGCTGCGCGGCGAAGCGTGCGAGCGGAGTTGCCGACTTCGTCGACCCACACGCCCATCAATGGAAACGCAAAAAACCACCCGGGCATCGCCCAATGGGGCTGTCCGCGCCCGCCCCAAAGCGGCGTCAGGCTGAAAAGAACGATCGCAGGGAGGCTGAGGCAAAGCAGAAACAGGCGCCTTTCGTCTCGCCAGTGACGGAACGCGCTCACGATACCTGCGACTAGGGGCACAAATATCCAAGGCGACAAAAAAGCAACTTCGCCGAGGACCATTGTGAGTGATTGCGCCGGGCGCAATACGCCGTTTGGGACGCCCCGCGCGCCTTGAAACTCGAACGACGCCCAATCATGCTGCGCGTTCCATATGACGACGGGCGCTATCATCGCGCAGGCACAAATTGCGGAGACGTACAGCGCAGGATGCTTAAGCCAATGCCGCTCCTTCGGTGCGAGCACCAAGAACGTCACCAATCCGCTTGCGGTCAGGATAGCGCTGTACTTGGAGAGTCCGGCCAACCCAAGGCCAAGGCCGACGAGCGGCCAAAATTGCCAAGCCGAAACCTTCTCTAACGGCTGAGGGAAAAATAGTCGGCTCGCAGCCCATGCCGCCACCGTCAACCCAAAAAGTAGCGGGCCATCGGGAACGATCCATCCCCCTGCGGAGGCGAAAAAGAACGGAGTAACGTTCAGTGCAAAAAGCGCTATTAGCGCTGGCCGAGGACCGAATAGCCTGCTGACAAATTGATAATAGATCCACCCCGTTGCGAAGAAAAGGCAAACGAAAACGACGCGCACAGCCATGTTTTCGCCTAGGGCGAGAGCCGCCAAATGCGCGATCCAAAGATGTAATGGGGGATGGTCGAAATAGGAGAGGGACAAGCGCCGCGAGATCGCAACCGTATAGCTTTCATCAATGCCGAGGCCGATAGCAAAAGCAAATAAGAGACGCGCGATTGCGAATCCTGCAAGGATCGCCAGGGCGAAGCGGTTCTCCTTCGTATCTGGCATTCAGCCCGCTCGGATCGCTTCAATTAGCGAAGTTTAGTCGCCTTGATCCACCAATCTGGATGGTCCGCCGCGAGAGACCTCCGCGTGGCAGCCGCGCTTCGCCGATCACTAAACAAGGCAAAGCAAGTTGCACCTGAACCTGACATTCCGAACGCCTCGGCTACAGCAATTTTGGACAATCGCTTAAGGACAGTTTCGATCCGCGGCGCAACACGGATCGCTGCAGCTTCAAGGTCGTTATGGCCCAAGGCGCGAAAATCCAAAACGGCGTCTGAGCCAAATCCCTTGATGGGGAGCCGTCGAGGGATGGGTTCCCTGTGCAATTCGGACGGAAGGTCAAGGGCGGCGAAAACCTTCGGCGTCGGCACCTCAACCCGCGGATTGACCAAAACCACAAAGGCGTCCGGCAATCGAATTGCAGGCCCGAGCTCGTGCCCGATACCCCTGATCATTCTGGCTTGTGGAGAAAGACAAGCAACAACGTCAGCCCCGGTCGCTTGAGCCGAAACCAGGACTCGCGGATCATCATGCGGCACTCCTGCGTCTGTCGCCAGCAACCTTAAAGCGGCCGCCGCATCCGCCGAACCTCCGCCAAGTCCGGCCGCTGCCGGTAACCGCTTGATCAGTCGAAACCTACCAAGTCTCAACCCGGGTATTTGCGTTGCGAGTGATCGCGCGGCGCGCACCACAAGATTCTCATGGACAGGCCCAGCCTCCCCAGCCCGAGGACCGAAGACCTCAAGCATCAAATCGTCGCCGGGATCAAACCCAAGCCAGTCGCATAGCCCAGCAAAGGCAACGAGGCTCTCAAGCTCGTGATACCCGTCCGCGCGTCGTCCAACGACGCGCAGCGTCAGATTTAGCTTTGCTGGCGCGCGCAGCCACCGCATTGAGGCTTGCGCCGCGACTCAACCACCACCCTCTTTTTGCAAAGAAGTCTTTGGCGCCGGAGCCTGGGTGGTTAGATCAGGAAGTCCTACCTCAATCTTTTTTAAAATCGCCGGCAGATCTGCAGAGTCCGGACCCATGTCACGGGCATGATTCCATTGAAAGTGGGCCTCAATCCGGCGGTTAACTCGCCAATAGGCGTCTCCCAAATGATCATTCAGAATCGGGTCGGTAGGCTTCAAATTAATCGCCTTTTCTAGGGTGTCGGCCGCTTCCCCATACTGGCCGAGCTTATAGTGGGCCCACCCAAGACTATCGACGATATAACCATCACTTGGTCGGAGTTCTACGGCTTTGCGCAGCATTTTGAAGGCCTCTTCCAAATTGAGCCCTTGGTCTACCCAAGAATACCCAAGATAGTTAAGGACAAGCGGCTGATCAGGGTAGAGCTCCAGAGCTTTCTTGAAATCTGCTTCAGCCTTGGGCCACTGCTTTGAGCGCTCATAGCAAATTCCTCTAAAATAAAACAACGTCCAATTATCTCGTTGTGGAATTCCAACGGCCGCAATCGCCCGGTCATAAGTCGCCGCTGCCTCCGCGTATTTTTTTGCTGATCGCTGCAACTCGGCTAATGCGCTCAAGCCTTCGACGTCATGCGGTCGCTCCGCCACGATGTCGGTGAGGCGGCGCATCGCCTCGTCAGTTTTTCCCATGGCGTCAAGTTCGAGAGCAATTTGAATATCGGCCCCCATCTTCAGCGGCGATGAGGATGGAACCAATCCGTAGGCTGCGATGGCCTGGTCACTTTGCTTCAACTGCTCAAAGAGACTCGCTAAGGTTACTGCGGTCAAATCGCTTGAGGGACGAAGATAGAGCGATAACCGGAGATAGACGAGCGCAGGCAACTCGTCTCCTTGGCGGCTCCCCGCGCTTCCTAGGCCATAGAGCGCTTCCGCCGCCCCCTCCTTTGCGTTGTGCACGACCGGATCGAGAGCTTGGTTTGTTTTGAGGTCAGCAAGCGCTCGCTGGATGAGCGGATGGTGAGGAATGATGGTTGAGAAATCCTCATAGACTTTTGTTGCTCCAGCCAAATCTCCCTGCTCTGACAGGAGTCGGGCGTAAGCGTCAGCGAACCGTAAGCTGTTTTTATCATCGTCATACGCCGACTTCAGGCGTCGCTGGGCCTCCGCAGCGTTTCCCAGAAGACCAGCAATCAGGCCCGCATGATAATCGCGGAAAGCGAACACCGATGGGTCCCGAATGCGGTCGAGCGCGTCGAGCGCGCGACGGAGGTCAGACTGTCCGGCGTAACACCAAGCGGTAAGAATCGCCGCGGTCACGTCACGCACGCGCGTTGCGTCAGCGCCGGCCAAGTGGGCTCGCGCGGACGCGAATTGTCCTTGCTCGATGTCGCGAACTGCCATTGCGAGACGGGCAAGGTTGTTATTAGGGTCGCGCCCAAGGAGCCGCTCGCCGAGGGAGCTAGCGCCCACTTCATCCCCGTTGGAGAGAGCAGCGGCGAAGGCGCGCTCAAGGAGATCGGGATTTCGAGGGTCTACTCGGAGAGCTTCCCGGTAGTAGATCTCGGCGGCAGGCGTGTCCCGGTCAGCGCTCGCGATAAGAGCCGAAAGATAGTTTCCCGGTTGACTATCCCCAATCTCGAACTTTTCGGCCGCAGTTTCGGTCTGGACAGCTGCGGCCATAGCGCCGCTCGATAGTGACAAAGCGCTAGCGAAGAAAAAGGCGGCCCGCAGCTTCAAATATTTGGATCGGCTCTGCATGTCTTACGCTTTCCCGCAGTTGTCGCTTAGCAAACGACTGGAGCTCCAGCAAGGAACCCACGCTGGTCTCTCCGACGAGCTCAAAGAGGATTTTTTCCGAGCCTTCGCTGACAGTCGAAAACGGCAATTTTGCGCCAACGCTACATATCCGGATAATTCGGCCCACCGCCGCCCTCGGGCGGGACCCACTCTATGTTTTTGGCCGGATCCTTGATATCGCAAGTTTTGCAGTGGACGCAGTTCTGCGCGTTGATGACAAAGCGCGGCTCTGGCTGCCCTGCCGCGTTCGCATAAACGACTTCGTAGACGCCAGCTGGGCAGTAGAGGCGCGATGGTTCCCCAAACCGGGGCAGATTGTCACGGATTGGGATGTCAGGATCATGCAGCCGAAGATGAATGGGCTGATCCTCTTCGTGGTTGGTATTGGAAAGATAGACGGAAGATGGTTTGTCAAAAGTTAATACGGAATCGGGCTTCGGGTAAACGATGGGAGTTACTTCGGAGAGCGGTCTGAGTGTGTCGCTGTCAGGCTTGGCGTGCTTGAGCGTGCCAAAAATCGAGGACTTAAACAATTCGTTCGTCCACATATCGAGTCCGCCAAGACCGACGCCCACGACCAGTCCCAATCGCGACCAAAGAGGTTTGACGTTGCGAACGTTGTAAAGATCGCGGCCGATTGCCGAATCTCGCCAGGATCTCTCGTAGTCGTTCAACTCATCGTTCGTCCGACCCTCCGCCAGGGCTTGGCATGCCTTCTCGGCGGCCAAGATTCCCGACAGGATCGCGTTATGGGAGCCCTTAATGCGGGCAAAATTCACAAAGCCTGCCGAGCAGCCGATGAGGGCCCCTCCGGGAAAGACCAATTTCGGCGCGGATTGCCAACCACCGGAGGCGATGACGCGCGCGCCGTAGGCGATCCGTTTGCCCCCGACAAAGGTATCGCGCACCAAAGGATGGGTCTTGAAGCGCTGAAATTCGTCGAACGGGGAGAGCGTCGGATTTTCGTAGTTGAGATGGACCACAAATCCGACCGAAACCAACCGGTCGCCGTAATGATACAGAAATGAGCCGCCGCTCGCGCCTTTGGACAGCGGCCAACCGAAAGTATGCTGAACGAGGCCGGACGAAAACGCATTGTCGGAGACTTGCCACAACTCTTTGAGACCGATTCCGTACTTCTGCTGCCCGCTTACGGAATCGAGACCGTAACGAGCGATCGCCCGCTTCGACAGCGATCCTCGCGCGCCCTCCGCGAGGAAGATATATTTGCCGAAAAGCTCCATCCCTCGTGTGAATCCCGTCTTCGGATGACCGTCGCGGCCAACGCCCATGTCGCCCGTCGCGATGCCGACCACCTCCCGCTTGTCGCCGTACAAGAGCTCGGTCGCCGCAAATCCCGGGTAGATCTCAACCCCAAGCGCCTCGGCGCGCGCACCGAGCCAGCGGACAATTCCGCCCAACGAGCCAATGAAATTGCCGTGATTGCTCATCAGTCTCGGCATCGCCCAATTGGGCAATCGCACCCCTCTCGTCTCGGTAAGATAATAGAATTGATCCGTCGCCACCTGGGTCTTGAGCGGGCAATCGGGATCCGACCGCCAATCGGGCGTGAGCTGATCAAGCCCAATCGGATCGATCACAGCTCCTGAGAGGATATGCGCCCCGATCGTCGAGCCTTTTTCCACGACGACAACGGAGATGTCAGCGTTCAGCGATTTGAGGCGAATGGCTGCAGCCAAGCCCGCAGGACCCGCACCGACAATCACGACGTCGTAACGCATCGATTCTCGCCGAGGCAATGTCGACTGTTCGCTCATGATACCGCTCGCCATCAGGTCCTGGTCGCTAGATAACCTTGCCCAGGAAGCGGCCTCGCGCGCTTACAACTCGACGCGCGGCGCTGCTTAGGGTCCCACTATGATAGGTTGTCTTAGCGCCGCGCAAGCGCTGGATCGGGTCCAAACCAAATGGCTTCGAAAATCGAGCATAAACGAGGACAGCTTCACGCGATCGGCTCGCTTCGTTCGTGGATGCGGGCCGGCGTCACCGATGCACTTGACGACACCCCACATGATCGTTTCGCAGGCAGTCTCACTGGCGCGGGAAGTGAGTGTTTCGCGCCGAACGCGTCAGAATCGGCACACCAATCTCTGCGCTCTTTGCCGCAGACGACGTCTCGCGCGTTTCACGACGACGATTCGAAAAAAACGCCCCTCGCCGCCGAAATTTCTGCGCGAGCAGTTGCGCAAGCGGCAGTTGACTTGGTGATATTGCGGTCCAAAATGGCAGAATTCGACGGCTGCTCGCTCAAGCGCACTGCCACCCAACTTGTGTTCGCGGACGGCCTCCCTGGCTCACGGATCATGTTAATTGGCGAGGCTCCGGGAGAGAGTGAAGATCGAATCGGCCGCCCATTCGTTGGAAGAGCGGGGCAATTGCTGGATCGCATGATAGGCGCGATTGGACTGGATCGACAGAAGGTCTACCTCGCGAATGTCGTACCATGGCGGCCTCCAGGCAACCGGACCCCTACCCTTCAAGAGACGCAGATCTGTCTGCCTTTCATCGAGCGTCAGATTGACCTCGCCGACCCCGAATACTTGGTTTGCCTCGGGGGATCCGCAACTCGCGCGCTTTTGGGCGTGCACAGCGGGATTATGCGTGCCCGGGGCTCGTGGTTCCCGTATCGACGTCAAATCGGCCGAGATATTCAGGCGCTCGCCATGCTCCACCCGGCTTTCCTGCTACGGCAGCCAGCACATAAGAGATTTGCCTGGGCGGACATGCGAGCGCTCGCGCGTATGCTCGAAACTCGGTCTCGATGAAGACCGTCATACGTCGGCTTTCACGGACAAGTTCGGCAGCCAGCGCTTTGTCGATCAGCTTTCGCGTCTCATCTAACCCATAGATTGCGATGAACGATCCCAAGCGCGGCCCGTGACTTTCGCCGAGAAGGACGGCGTAGATCATATTGAAAAATTCTGTTGATACTCCAGGCCGCGCTGCCGTCGCCCCCTTTGCCAAGTGATCCTGATATCGCGGAATCGGCCGGGCGATATCGTAAAGCACGTGCTGGATTTCTTCAGCGCTGACGTCTGCGGGTAATTGCGTTAGTTTCAATGAAAGTTGCTCAAGCACGCCTCGCTCGACGTCGTCGGCCCCGCGATAGCGTTTCTTCGGTGCCACAAAATCGCGAAAATAGGCGACCGCATAGCGAACCAAGCTATCAAGACTGGGATGGGTTTGAGGCGAGGCCGAGGGACAGTACCTACGAAGGAACCCCCAAAGAACTGATGGGTTTTCATCGTTGGAAACCGCCGCAAGATTGAGCAGCATAGCGAAGGAAATCGTGGCGTGGCCAGATCCGTCCTGGGTCAGGACTTCGGGCTCCGGGGGTGCTCCGTTATGAATATGCCACACCGGATTGCCCAGCCGCTCCTTCCATGTCTGGTGCGGGTAGGCCTCAAGAAATCCAAGATAGTCGTCAACCGTACGCGGAATCACGTCGAAATAGAGTCGCTTCGCCGCGGTCGGCCTCTGGAACATGAATGACGCAAGGCTCTGCGGACTGGCGTAGGCCAACCATTGTTCGATTGTTAGGCCGTTGCCCTTCGTTTTCGAAATCTTCTGGCCATTCTCGTCGAGGAAAAGCTCGTAGTTAAATCCGGCCGGCGGCTCCGACCCAAGAACTCGCGCGATACGAGACGACAGCTTGACGGAATCGATCAAATCTTTTCCCGCCATTTCGTAGTCCACGCTGAGCGCGTGCCAACGCATCGCCCAATCCGGCTTCCACTGCAACTTGCAATGTCCGCCGGTCACAGGCGTTTCGAATTCCTCACCGGTCGTCGGGTCGCGCCATCGAATCGTGCCGGTGCCAAGGTCATGAGCATGTACCGGCGCCTGCATGACCACGCCTGTCCGGGGATGAATTGGCAGGAAAGGCGAATACGTCGCCGCCCGCTCCTCGCGCAGGGAAGGCAGCATGATAGCCTGCACCTCGTCAAAGTAGCTGAGCGTCCTCAGCAAGGCATTGTCGAACCGCCCGGATTTGTACGCCTCGGTCGAAGACATGAATTCGTATTCGAATCCAAACTGGTCAAGAAAAGCGCGCAGCCGAGCGTTGTTATGTGCCGCGAAGCTTTCGTATTCGCCGAAGGGATCGGGAACTTGCGTCAGCGGCTTGCCGAGATGAAATAACAGGGAGTCCCGGTTGGGGACGTTGTCCGGCACTTTGCGCAACCCGTCCATATCGTCGGAAAAAGCGATCAGCTTTGTCTTAATGCTGTCTCCCGTTAGGACGCGAAAGGCATGTCTGACGATGCTTGTACGAGCGACCTCGCCGAACGTGCCCAAGTGCGGCAGACCCGAGGGTCCGTAGCCAGTCTCGAAGATGACCTCTTTGCGTTCGAAGCGCTTGACGCGTTCGACTAATTTTCGCGCTTCTTCAAAAGGCCACGCCTTTGAAGAGGCGGCGGCTTCGCGCAAGGGGGCCGATGACATATTTTTCCTGCTTGAGCTCAGCCTTGAGAGCGAACGTTTACTGCCGCTGAGATTCACACAAGTCGTACATGCTCGCGAGCTAAATTACATCGGAGGCTACGCTCGGCTAACGACTGAACTCCGCTCCCTGTCGACTTCTTCCATGAGCGGTCTTCGCCCAATAATGCGGCCGTAAGACGAGATCAAGCACCGCGGCCCAAGTCGCCGCGCTAACCAAAAGATAGTAAATGGGGAGAAGCACCAGCGTGCTTCCAGTTACCTTCAGGCACCGGAATCTGGCGGCGGCGAATGCGGGCAGGAGGATTGTCCAGACACCGGACAGAGCGAGGATGTAAGTGAAGACGTCAGTCATCTCGCGCCATGGCGTGAGCGCGCCCTGCCCGACGGTCAACGCGCGCCAAATCGTTCCGATCGCGAAAGCCGGCCAAAACATGCATCCGAAGATGGCCCCGACAATTAATGTCGTCGCCGCGACCGCTCGTCGAGGTCCAAGGTCGCGCCAAAGAAAGATCGGGTGCCTCGAATGAACGATCAACGTCTGCATCCAGCCCTTTTGCCATCGCACGCGTTGCCGAAACCAATTTCCAGCCTCGAAGGGAGCTTCCTCCCACGTGTCCGAATCGAGCACCTTCACCTGGTAGCCAAAGCGCGAGAGACGAACTCCAAGGTCCGCATCCTCAGTGACGTTCCACTCGTCCCACGCTCCTACTGCGACCAGAGACCGAACACGAAAGTGGTTCGAGGTGCCGCCGAGGGGGATCGGTAAATCTAGAGCGCATAAGCCCGGGTTGATAATATCAAACAATATTGCGTACTCAATCGCAAAGAGCTTGGACAACCACGATTCGCCGTGATTCCGAATGGCGAGTCGAGCTTGGAGACAATCCAGATCTTTGTCGGCGGCAAAACGTGATGCGGCGGAGCGCAATTGATCCGGCGCTGGGATGTCTTCAGCGTCGTAAACGACAATTAGCTCGCCTCGCGCGTTTGACAAGGCGATGTTGAGCGCTCGCGGCTTTGTTTGGGGCTTCCCCACTGGGGCCACGACGACCTCATAACGGCCAGGCAACCGTAGCTCAATGATCCGACTGAACGTTTCGGTGTCCTGCTGCTCAACCACCAATTTGATGTCAAGTTTGCTTTTTGGATAATCTAGCGCGTCAATTGCTTTGACCAAATCTTCGACGACACTCGTCTCGCGATAAAGCGCAATCACTATCGTGTAGTTGGGAAGCTTATCGTCAGCAACCTGCAAGGAGGAAATCCCTGGTCCGTTTGCGACCGCGGCCATCGATCGAAGCGTGACCGAGGCCGAAAAGATGAGCCAAAGTACTGCTGACGAAAGGGCCTCCAAAACCTCAAAATCTGAGAGGCCGAGTAACAATGCTAGTATCGCAGCTACACATGCCGCGGCAATCTGAAAACCAGTCATCCCTTTCTTTGCAGTGAGGCTTGCGGGAAGACGATCGAGAGCGACACTTAAAAGTTCTGAACCGCGATACGCACGTATTAGACTTGCAAAGCGCTGGGGAGAAGCCAGTGCAAACGAGCCTGAATGAATTTTGCCCGAACGCGTCGCTTCAATCAGCCGCGGGACGAGCTGTGCTTGGGGCGCGACGACTATTCGAGGCCTCGCGCTACGCGGCTCAAGCGGCCCCACGCCGCAACGTAACCCTTTTACCGCGTCAAAAGAATCGGCAAGCGGCCGATCGCCATTGTAATACTCACAGCCTAGATGATTTGCTAATGCGCGGTAATAGACTTCCTCAATTATTCTACCTTCGCTTAATAGCCGCTCAAGCGACCAAATGGTCGCTCTGCGCGTAGCGCAGAAACCTTCATTCATCAATTCTGGCGAGATGTCCTCGGCCGCAAGAAAAGCCAGCTCCAGTGGAAGTTCACGCGTGCAAATGTCGGCCTGATCTTTGTCGGACAAAAAGGCCCGATTGTAAAACCAAAGCGCATCTGCACGCTTTACCGATCCCTGCATATTACACAATTTAGATGTGTTTATTGTCATATCCAATGTTTCGAGAGGTGTTGCCAGTTAAAGAACGGCAATCGAGCTGCGCGCGAGAACCTGTGGGATTAAATAGCAAATTTTGCCGGGTGTCTCGAAGAAAGTTGCCAATCAGGAGTACCATCTGAATTTCGCGAATTGAATCACGACTCCCCCTTTAAAAATTCAGACCTAGTAGGATCGAATCTAACACTTTGGTGCCCTCGCCTGACGGCGGCGATGATTTTGTCTGGGTCGGCAGTCCAGGTGAAGGGCTGCGATTGCTGATTGTGCTCGTCGAGGAAGCGGTTGATCGCGGCTTGCAGGTCTGTGACGGATCGGAAGACGCCGCGCTTGAGCCTGCGCTTTGTCAGGGTTGCGAAGAAGCCCTCGACAGCGTTGAGCCAGGAAGCCGATGTTGGGGTGAAGTGGCATCGCGGATGACGTTCGAGCCATCGCCGAACATTGGGATGCTTGTGGGCGGCGTCGTTGTCGACGATGGCGTGGATCGTCTTGCCCGCGGAAACCTGCTTCTCGATGACATTGAGGAAGCGAATAAACTCCTGATGGCGATGGCGCTGCATGTTGCGGCCGATCACCGTGCCGTCGAGGACGTTCATCGCGGCGAACAGCGTCGTCGTGCCGTGGCGCTCATAGTCGTGCGTCATGGTTCCGGCGCGGCCCTTCTTTAACGGCAGTCCGGGTTGCGTTCGATCATCGACCGACAGCACGATGGCGTGTGCGGGCGGATCGACATAGAGCCCGACGACGTCGCGCAATTTGGCGACGAAGCGCGGGTCGTTGGACAGCTTGAACTGGCGCATGCGGTGCGGTTGCAGACCATGGGCGCGCCAGATTCGCTGGACCGAACTCACGCTGAGCCCCGCCGCCTTCGCCATCAGGACGCTGGTCCAATGGGTCGTTTCCCCGGGCGGTTCCGTGAGCGTCAGCGCGACGACATGCTCGGCCGTCTCGGCCCCCAGCGGCTTCATGCGCGAGGGACGCGTCTTGTCGCGGGGCAGCCCATCGAAGCCCTCCTCGGTAAAGCGCTCCTGCCAGCGCCAAACACAGGTCTTGGACTTTCCGGTTCGTCTCATGATCGCGCTCGTGCCGACGCCCTCGGCGGTCAACAGCACGATTTCGGCCCGCCAAACCTGCTTCTGCGGGGCGTTGCGATCTTGAACGACGGATCTGAGCCGACCGGCGTCGGCGGACGAAACGGAGAGCGATCCTCCAGCCCGCATCGACCAGACTCGCACGTCCAATCCGCCGCGGGAATCCTATCCGGACTCAAATGTCAGCTTCGATCCAGTAGTATTTCACTTCCCCTCATATTAGTCCTTCGCCCGTTCGATGTAGCTTCCATTCTCAGTCTGAATCACAATCCGAACCCCGACTGCAATATGAGGTGGAACCATTACTCGAGCACCATTGGCAAGTCTCGCGGGTTTATAAGAAGACGAGGCCGTCTGTCCTTTCATCGCTGGTTCAGTTTCCGTGACTTCCAACGTAATGCGAGGTGGCAGTTGAATAGCTACCGGAGTTGAGTTGAATACTGATAAAATGACCTTCATACCCTCTTGGAGCCATTGGGCTTGATCTCCAATCACATCCGCAGAAACTTGAATTTGGTCGTAAGTGCCAGCATTCATAAAATGATAACCATCGGCGTCAACGTAAAGAAAGTCAAAGTTTTGGTCCTCGACAAACGCGCGCTCGACCTGCTCCGTTGTCTTGTATCGATCTGTAACCTTGACCCCATCGGATAGGCGGCGCATGTCGATTTGCGTTGTGGGAGTTCCTTTGCCTGGGTGAAAGCTTTCCGCAGAAAGAACAACACATAGCTGACCGTCGTCTCGTTCGATAATATTGCCTTTACGAATTGAGCTCGCAATAACTCTCACGTTTTATCCTCGTAGAGAGAGGGTACGATTCGCCCTCGAGATTGTGGGTGTTTGTTGAGTGGTAGGATTGACGAATATGATCGGAATGATTCCAATATCGTGGCCAAAGATCGAACTGGATCGACCTGAGCCTTGGGTCGTCTCGCGCCGCGGTGACCCTTGATCACCTCCGTAATCCAACCTTTTTGGAGCCAAGCGCAATACGCCGAAAGGCGCAACTGGTTGCTCACCCGAACGCGGATTTTGACTTCCGTGCGGCGCTGGTTCTGTGCCAGACGTTTCGTCGAAGTGCAACCCGCCGCCCTCCAGGCTTCGCCGGGAAATGAGACGCACTTGCACGGGTTCAAAACCGCCCTCGTTTTGCCTGACGGGTCATACCACGACGCCTATCTGCATACGTCACCAGAATTTGCGATGAAGAAGCTATTGACGGCGGGAGAGCGGCAAATTTTTTCCTTGACTGATGTTTTTCGTAACCGCGAGCAAACGCCCCTGCACGCGCCCGAGTTTGCCTTGCTGGAATGGTACCGGGTAGACGCCTCGTTAGAGCGCGTTATGGAGGACTGTGCTGCTGTTATCGCACTCGCCGCTCATATCGCGGGAGCGACGGTGTTTGCGTACCGTGGTCGGGAGGCAAGTCCATTCGACCCGCCAGAACGAATAACGGTGCGAGATGCCTTTCGGCGCTATACCGGCATAGACCTTTACGACAGCCTCTCGACGAGCGGTCATGCCGATACCGAAGTGTTCGCCAAACAAGCCGCGGAGCGTGGTATTCGGGTAGCACATGATGATGACTGGTCGGACATCTTCAGTCGAGTCCTCACTGAACGCGTCGAACCCAATCTAGGTATGGGGCGCCCTACCGTCCTATACGCCTATCCAGTAGTCGAGGCAGCGCTCGCTCAGATAAGCGCCGATGAACCCCGTGTTGCCGAGCGCTTCGAACTCTATTGCTGCGGCGTCGAATTGGCAAATGCTTTCCACGAACTACGCGATCCTGTTGAACAACAGCAACGGTTCATCTCAAATATGAAGAAGCAACAGCGCATTTTCGGCACTTCTAACCCAATCGACGAGGATTTGCTCGCAGCCCTGGCCAATATGCCGGACGCAAGTGGCGCCGCCCTCGGCTTCGACCGGCTCATAATGCTGGCGACCGGAGCTAAACGGATCGAGTTCCGTCCAGTGGACTCCAGTTTTTGATCCAGTCGGGAGCCCAATGACTTGATTCTCCGAGGCGCCAATCAGACGCTAGTTGTCCGTGAAGAACGCGCTCGGACGGTTGGGACGGCAGGCGGGGTTAGACGGGTTGATGATTGCGAACTGCGGGGTCTCGGCGAGGATGGCGGTGGTGAGGACGCGCCAAATCATCGCCAGCCAGGCCAGCAGCCTTCGGAAGTTGTAGCCGGCGGCGGCGAGGATGGCGTTGGCGGCGTCGCCATGCGGGCCTTGAGGAAGTTGCGGCTCGTGCGGTGCTCGGCCTTGGCGTGGCCGATGACGGGTTACAAAGCGGGTGTCCGACATCGACGATCTGGTAGAGCCGCGCCCGGAACAGATCGTTCTGTCCACTCTCCCGCCCCTCCTTCGGCCGCATCGAATTGCCCTCCCCCGCTGACAAACGCGAAGGAATCACGGCCGACCGCAAGAAACGCCGCGGTCGAGCGCCGTAATTGCGCGTTTACCGGCTCGCTACTTCGAAGCAAGAGACGCGACCCGCTCGCGAGCCCCTGGCGCGCCGGCGTTGACCGCGCGCGAATAATAATCACGCGCCTTGGCCGCATCGCCTTTCAGCCCGAGTACGCCGAGACGAGTAAGAGTTGCCGGATCGAACGTGTCCCCGAGGCCGACAAGCGCGCGGGCGTCGCCGGCGGAAGCGGCGCTGACAAAGAAGGCGCGCGCGGTTGCGATATCGCCCTTGGAGAAAGCTACGAGGCCTTCCGCGAACAGTTTGCGGCCTTCGTCGATCGGTATCGCCAGCTTGTCGGTCAGGCTTCCGACAGATTGCTGGTCCGTGGGCTGCTCGCGGAGCGCGGTCGCGAGCTTGTTCATAGCCACCTTGTCGATCGGCTGAGCGAGCATTGCGGGCGGCGCCGTCCGCTTGGCTACGGCGGCAAGGGGCGTAACGAAAATGGGCTGCTCGACCGCAGCCTTGACGTGCATGGCCGACGGCTCGAGCCGAGGCCAGGCCGCAAGCACCAGCATGCCGGCGATCACGGCGGCGAGGACGCTCGACAAGGCTTTCCAGGAAATAGCCAGCGTTCGTCCTCCTACTGCATCAGCCCGCGCCAGCGCGTCAGGCTGTCATAAAGGCGATCCGAATCCGCCGCGCTGGGCCAGCTGGCCGAGGCCGCGGCCGATTTGGCCGAGGCGCGAAATGTATCCAAAGATCCGTCGGCCGAAGGCTTCTTCGCGTCCAGCCAGCTTTGCGCAGCGCCAAGTCGGGGCCACGGTCCCGTCGGCCACGAGGCGTCAGCCGCCAGATTGACGTCGCGCCAGTGCGAATCGCGCTCACCGCCAAGGAATCCATCATAATTGTCAAAGAAGAGTCGGGCAATTCGCCCAAGTCCGTCCGCGCGCGGCGATCCCGGGGCCGCGTCGAGCGCGACAAGCGCCATCGGTTCGCCGATCGTTTCGACCGGAACGGTCGGGTTGACGAGATAGGGTCGGTCGGCTGCGGTGACGTGAGCCGGAGCATAGACGAGTTCGAGAGCTGGCGACCACGGGATCGGTACAATGTGGAAGCGGCCATCGCTGCCGAAATCGCTCAGGGCGGGCGAGTCTTCCGCGCCGAGGACGATCACCGCGTCGATCTTGCCGGCCGATAGCCTGTCGAGCGCCTCCGGCAATGGCTGGTTCGTTTGAGTCGCGGTCACCCCTAGACGAGAAAACAGCATTCTACCATTGGTCGAGGTCGCGCTGTCCAGGTCCCCGAAACTTACCGTTTTTCCCTGCAGGTCGCCGATCGATTTCACTTCACGAGGCGCGATCACCGCCATGGCCTCGGGCGCGAGGCGGACGACATAGGGCGCGCGCTTCATCCATTCCGGGTCGCTCTTAGCGCTTGATAGAAGGCTATCGAAGGAAACGATCGCGAAGTCCGCCACGTCGCTCTTGAGGACCTTTCCCAGGCCGTTGGGCGAGGTGGGTCCAACGATGGTGCGCCCCGGCGCGCCATCGGCGCTCATCACGGTCGCGAAATCCTTGGCCATCCGGGTTGCTCTGAGGTCGCCGGGGTCCGCAATGATCGTAAACTCCTTCGCAACCACCGGTTGGGCCGCCTCCGGCGCAAGCGCTAGCATGGGCTTGGCGACGGCTGGCGCAGCGGACTGACGTGCATATCTGCCAAGTGAGCCGCCCCGCCAGACCCCGTGCCACAATATCCGTTTGCCATTTTTGAAGACCGGACGACCGTAAGGCACCATGCCATAGGGAATTTTCTGAGCCTGGGCGGCCACGTCTCCGCCCGCGAGCAGCATAGCGAGGCTCAAGCCGACAGCCGCGCAGACGGAACCGCGCCGCGGCCCTCGCCTAAGCTTCCCCAAACCAAAACAGCAAAATGTCGGGCGCCCGCCCTGACGCGTTCCGCTCGTCATCACTCGCAACCCTTGGCCAGCAAATGAGACCTCATCAAGGCAATCAGCACGTTGTTCCCCAGCGGAATGGCAATCAAATGCTGAGATTCACGCGCTCGTCGTGGCGCGTTTACGTTGTTTCTATCACGACGTTGATAGCGGCATCGAGCGCATCGCGGCTGATCTCTGTGAGCGTGGGCCCGTCCAGGTAGACGAGGGCCGCGCGGATCTTCGCGCCAACGTAGAGCGGCTGCAAAGCGGCGCGGTAGAGCGCAAGTTGAGCGACGTGGGGCGCAGCCGGACGTTCGGGCTTTTTGCCAAGTTTGAAGTCGACGATCAATACACCCTGGTCGGTTGCGACAAGCCGATCGAGACGGCCGCTATAGGGGAGGTCAGGACGGCCCGGCCGGGGAAGCAGTCCCGCCAAGGCGACTTCGCTACGGGAGGCGGAGCTGAAAATAAGTCTCAGCTCAGGCGCGTCGATCGCTGCCAGGACCTTTGAAGCGAGCGCGATGCGAGCTGATTCCGCAAGCGCCTCACCCCAAGTTTTGAGGTAGGTGACCGCCGCAGCCGGGCGTCGCGCAGCCGGGAGATAGGGTAGCATTTCGAGCAGAGCATGCGCAACACGCCCCTCCAAGGCCCGTACTCGGTCGCCCCCGCCGCCCCCGCCGACGCCGCCGGCGCGCGAAGGGTTGAGCGCAGCAGCCGCCGCCTCGGGCGCGGCGCTCGCGAGGGCCCAGTCGGGGAGCGAGCCGAGAACGCGGGCCGCCGCCGTTTGTCCCAAACCTTCAGCCTGAAGGCCTTCTCCGAACCGCAGGATTGTTCCGTCGCCACGAAACGGCGCCGGCGCTTCGACGAGTGCATCGACAAGGCCCGTATGAACGAGATCGTACCAGCAATCGGGCGGTCGGCGTTTAGAGCTTTCATGGCCGGCGACGATCAGGCGCTGAGCCGCACGGGTCATTGCGACGTAGAGCAAACGTCGATGTTCGCCCGCCTGAGCCTCTCGCGCCTCGGTCCGCGCTGCGGCGACCGCGTCGGCGTCCTCGATCGACTTCCTCGCCCAGGCCAGGACCGGAGGATCTCCCGGTCGCAATGACGAAAGCCGCATGAGCTTGGGTTCATGACGCGAATCTGGACCCCCGCACGAATCGGGCAGAAAGACGATCGGCGCCTCGAGTCCCTTGCTTGCATGGACCGTCAATACACGTACACCCTCCGTCTCGAGCTCCATGTCGCGCTTGATCTCGACATCGATGGTTTCGACTTGGGCGAGAAAATTGTGAAGCGACGGCGCCTCGCGCTGCTCATGCGCCAGGGCCAGGGTCAAGAATTCGTCGATCGGATCGGTGGCTTCGGGCCCGAGCCGGCCGATCAGCGCTCGTCGGCCGCCGTCCTGCCCAAGGAGGAGCGCATAAAAAGAAAAAGGTGAAAGCGTCTTTGCCCGCGCGCGCCACCGTTCGAGCCGGCGCGCGGCTTCGACGGCGACGCCTTCGTCCGAGGCTGCGAGCGCCTCGGCCAGCGTACCGCTCCGTCGCGCCGCAAGTTTCATGAGTGCGTCGTCGTCAAAACCGATGAGCGGCGACTTGAGCGCGCAGGCCAGCGTCAGATCATCATCGGGCAACAGAGCCGCGCGGCCGACGGCGATGAGATCCATCACGGCGATATGGTCTTTAAGCTTGAGCCGGTCAGCGCCGGCGGTATTTACGTCAGCACCCTTGAGCGCCCGGATCATCGCCTCGAAAAAGACGTTGCGGCTGCGAACCAGGATCATGACATCGCTTTCGCGAATGCGCCTGATTTCGCCGGACGCGGGATCGACCACCCTTTCGCGCGAGGTCTGCTTCAGCCAGCCTCTGATCACCTCAGCGATGCGCTTGGCGAGGAGCACTGGAGGGTCGTCCTCTGCCGGCTGCTCGAGCACGCGCCAGTCTTCCGGATCGGGCACGGGGCTCGGGGCGATTGGCGGCCAGAGCTCGACCACGCCTTTCAAATGACCGCGAATTGCATCGTGTTTTGGGGGCGCCTCCCCCGTGGCGGCGACGCCGCGCCAAGCCAGCTCGGTCCGAAACGTCATGTCGACAGCGTCGAGAATTGTCTGAGACGACCGGAACGAGAAGGTGAGCGGCACGTCAGCAAACGGGCGCTTGGCGTCGACATGCCCCTTTGCGAATGTGCGCTTCATTTCCGCGAACATTTCTGGCGCGGCGCCTTGGAAGGCGAAGATCGACTGCTTCTCGTCGCCGACCGCGAAGACGGTCCGGTTCTTGGGTCGGGCGCCGGCGCCGGCGAAGAACTCGGCGCTCAGGGTCGTAAGAATGCCCCATTGGGGTTGAGACGCGTCCTGCGCTTCATCGAGCAGCAGGTGATCGAGCCCATAATCGAGCTTGTGCAGCACCCACGCAGCGCTCGAACGCGTCACCAGCGTCAGCGCGCGCGCGATCTGATCGTTGAAATCGAGTGCGCCACGTTCGGCCTTCATCCGCGCGAAGGTCCCTAGGATCGACCGAGCGACGACGAACAAGGCGGCGCTGCGCTCTAGCGTTAGCGCCGCACGCCTCAGCTGGCGCAAGGGGAGCAGGCGATCCTGCTCACGACGCAGGTCTTCCTCGAGCGTCGGAAACTTTTCGCGCAGAGCTTTGGTCGTTATTTGGCCTTCCTCGCCGCCATGAGGATCGCCTTCGCCTTCCTTGAACATTGCTCTGAGCAGCGCCTGGACACGCACTTGGCGCGTGTCGTATTCATTCGTCGCGCGAAGGTTCTCCGCAATTTTTTGGTCTTGTTTCTTGCCGCCTTCGAGCGTCCCTGCCCATCGCTCGCGTTGAATGCGGTCGACGTCGCCGCCAAGCATTTCGGCCTCGACGCTCGCTGTTGTCACATTGGACGCAAGACCGAGGGGAGCGCGAAGCGCGTTGGCGTAGCTCAGGGCATCGTCGTGGGCGCCGAAGATCTCGGCGCGGCTGAGCGCCTCCGTCAGAAGCGCGTCGAATAGGGTCGGGCCTGATTCGCGCGCCACCAGGTCGAGCGCGCGCGCGCTCTCGGTCGAGGCGCCGAGCTCCGCGAGCGCCGCGTCGCGCGCCTCGAGCAAGAACCGCTTCGATTCGCTTTCGTCGAGAACGTTGAAGTGCGCGGGGACATTCGCCTCGAAGGGGAAGAGGCGCAGCAGGCGTTCGGCGAAGGCGTGCAGCGTCTGAATCTTGAGGCCGCCAGGGCTCTCGATCGTGCGCGCGAACAATTGTCGCGCGAAGATGAGGTCGCGTGGACCCGGCGCGTCCGCGCCGCTCTCGACGATCGCTTTCGCGAGGGCGCCGTCGCTGAGGCTCGTCCAGAGCGCGAGCTTGCTGAACACGCGATCCGCCATGTTTGCAGCCGCCGCTTTGGTGTAAGCGAGGCACAGGATCTGAGCAGGCGGCGTTCCGTCCAGCAGCAGGCGTAGGACCCGCTGCGTGAGGACATGGGTCTTGCCGCTGCCGGCGTTGGCGGAGACCCAGGCCGACGTCTTTGGATTTGAGGCTAGAGCCTGCCGCTGCCGTAAAGGTTCGGGAATGGCGAGAGCGCGGCTCATTGCGCATCCCCCGCATCGCTCTCGCCCCCGGTCGCCGACCATTCCTTGACCCGCGCGAGGTGGTCGTAGTCCGAGAAACGGGGCGCGAATTTTGGGAAGGGGCGCGACAGGTAGGGGGTGTCCTTGCAGGCGAAGGCGTCGAGCAGCATCGTAAGCCAAGCAAAATGCTGCTCGGCTAGATGGCCGATGTTCTCGTTCTTTCCGCCAGCGTGCTTTTCCTCGCCGCCCGCCGCGCCTCCAAGCTTCAGGTAAATCGCCTGCTCGGTTTCCAGCGGCGAGAGTCCCTCGAAGCCGCCCTGCCGCAGCATAGCCGCTTCCAGTGTCAGTTGCGGCGAAAAACCCGCTTTGACGTCCTTGCCCCTTGGCGCTGCTCCGCTCTTGTAATCGATGATCCGCGCGCCGCCCGATCGCAGGAAATCGATCCGATCCGCCCGCGCGCTGAGCTTGAACGGCGTCCCGTTTGCAAGCGGCAGGACAAGCCCCCCTTGCCGCTCGACCCAGGCTTGCTCGATCGAGTCCCGCGTGTCGCGCTCGAAGGCCAGGAAGAAGTCGAGGCCTTTTTCGATGTTAGGCCAACGGAGCGCGAAGGACGGATCGGCGCTCTGCAGCGCGAAGCATGTTCGAGCCATGGAAAGGAGACGATCACGCGCCTCTGGCGGGAGAGCGCCGGACGGATAGGCCTCGACAAACTGCTGCAGCGCTGCGTGCCAGGCTATTCCCGTTTCGCGCGGCCCGATCTCGCGTTCGACAGTCTCGAGCGCCTTCAATCGGAGAATATATTCGGCGTAGATTGCATAAGGATCGCGACGCAAAGTCTCGATTCGGGTTACGCTCAGGGCTTTCGGGCGGAGTTCAACGGCAGGGCGCGGCGCGGGTCTTCGCTGGGGCTGGAAATCGGTCGGCCGGTCGAGTGCGCGCGCGAACCTGAGATAAAGCTCACCGCGCTCTTCCGGCTCCTCCATCGCCACGGGTCCAGCCGCCGCCGCCATGCGCTGCAGAAAGCGAGAGGCGACCGTCGGCTGGCCGCCGCGCTTCTTCGCCCGGCTCAGAATTGCCTCGCGCGCGCCGAGCGCGCCTACGAAATCATGCGCCGTCTGTCCTATGCGCCGCTCGGGCGCGGATAGGCCGAGGGCCGCGCGCATCGGTCGGTTGAGAAGGGCGTCGGTCTCGACCGCGGGCGGCCAGACCGTTTCGTCGAGGCCAGCCAGAAGCACGCGATCGAAGCTCAAGAGACGCGTTTCGAGAAGGCCAAGGATTGTGAGGCGTGGGTGTCCGCCGCTTGCCAGCGGAGCGCGCGCCGCAGCCAGCGCGTCGCCGAACAAGGCCGCGTATTCATTGAGCGCGGTGGGGAAGGTCCCGGCCGCCGCCTCGCTCCACTCGTCCATGAGCTGCGTCAGCTGCTCGAATCCTGGCCCGTCCCCAGTCGAGCTGTGCGGTCCTTCAGTCGTGGCTTTGATCGCGATCTGATGCTGAGTGAGACAGTCGCGCAAAGATGCGTTGGGTCCGAGGGCGCGCAAGGGGGCGAGCGTGCTTGCGACATCGCGCGCGAGCGATTCCGCCGCTCTACGATCGGCCTCGCCGACGCGGCGAATCGTGGGATGCGCATGCCGGTCATCGGCCGCCGCGCGCCCCGCAGTGAACGCCCGTTCGAGATCGTCGAGCGACGCGAGCGGGATCGCGCGAAAGACCGCAAGCTCCAATGCACGCGCCGCCGCTTCAGTCTGTTTAAGCGAGCGGCCAAAACGGGCGGCCGGATGCGCAAGAACAGCGAGAAACGAGCGCGGCGAGAACTCGATCGAGGCTTCAAGGATGAGCCTCGCCAGCACTCCGGCCGGGGTTTGAGCCAATGTCCGTCCGGCCGAGTCTTCGACCTCCACCCCCCAGCGGGCAAGCTCGGCTGCCACCCGTCGCGCGATCGAAGGATCGGGCGTGACCAGGGCCGCGGTCTTGCCGGGCGTCTCCAGCGTCTCGCGCATCGCAATCGCCAGCGCCAAACCTTCTTCTGTCTCGTTGTCGGCGACCATGATTGTGACGCCCTGGAGTGAGGCGGCAAGAGCAAGCGGCGACAACGTCCAGCCCCGTTCGCGCCAGAGATCGGTCGACTCGGCGGGGCGGAGCGCCTCGCTCAGGAAAGCAGAGCGCGCCTCAAGCGCAGGCGGGGGCGCGCCAAGAGCCGTGACATCCTCGCGCCTGACCCCGATCGCGCCAATCAGCCGATGCAGCAGCGCCTGTGGGTGCCCCGCAAGTCCGAGCGAGGCATCCTCGCTGGCGCCGATCATCGCCCACGTTCGGTCGTCGAGATTGAGATCGAGGCCAGGCAGCACGACGGCGCCCCGTGGCGCGCGGGCGATCGCCGCGATGAGGCGGGCGGTCGCCCGATTGGCTCCCGTGGAGCCCGCGATGATGGTCGGACCGCGCCGCGATCCCTCGAGCGCCTTGATCTCGTCCTCGATCAGGAGCGCGGCCCGCTTCGCCCGGTCGATGAGGCCGCGCTCGGCCAGCCAGTCCGGCCAACGGGCGAAGGCGATTTTGAGGAAATCGAGGGTGATGCGCCAATAGGGATCGTAAAGATCAGGCGCCAGCGTTTCGAGCCTCGTCCACGGCGCGCCCTCAATGATCATGTCGTCGATCAGCGCGCCCAAATCGCCGGCGAGAGCATAAGCCTGCGCAGGTGTGGCCGCGACCAATGCCGGCTCGGCAGGATCGAAGATGAGTTGCCCATCGGGCGCCGCCTGCCGAATTGCGCCGTGAAGCGCCTTCCCCCAGGCTCGGGTGAGCGTGGCAAGCGCATGGCGGCGCGTCAGCGCGCCGACCGCAGGAGGCACAGCCGCACGGGGGAGTTCCTCTCCCTCCGGGTCGAAGATCGTTGCCGTCTCGTCGGGCTCGAAGGCGCCCAAAGGAGCGATGCGCGGCAACAGCAGGCTTCGCCCGCCGATTGCCGCA
The DNA here is from genome assembly GCA_963717215.1 of uncultured Alphaproteobacteria bacterium. Classification (GTDB taxonomy): domain Bacteria; phylum Pseudomonadota; class Alphaproteobacteria; order Rhizobiales; family Beijerinckiaceae; genus Roseiarcus. The sequence goes on along the minus strand of CAVQVS010000008.1, from coordinate 128,757 downwards.
AGCAGCGTCTTGGCCAGCGCCTGACCCGCGCGCTGCGTCGGCACGTAGATCGTCGCATCCGCCAGCGCCATCGGTCCGCCCGCGCCGGGGAAGCCATCGATAAGCGCCCCCTCCAGAAGCGCACGGCTCAATGTCGGCAGAAACGGCGCCCCGGAGGGAATCGTGAAGACTCGCGGCGCGCGGTGGGCCATGCGCGCCTTTTATGCGCCGCGTTGGGGAAGGCAAGCAGACGCTCAAGGAGCGTTCCGCTTACCCTCCAGCGCCGTAGCGAGTCTCTCCCATGCGCTCTCGTCGCCCGGAATCCCAAATCGTAGCCAGTCCGCGGCTTTTGCGAACGGGCGAGTGAGGATTCCTTCTCGCACGAGCTGCTCAAAGGCAGCTCGTGCGTCGGAATGAGCGGCCAGTCGATAGAGCTGCGTGCCGCCGATGATTCGCCAGCCGGCGCTGCGCAGGAGAGCGTCGAGCCGCGCTGCTTCCTTGTTCAGGCGCGCACGCGTCGCCTCGAACCAGTCCGAAATCAGCGAGCGCGCGGACTCCGATCGCAATCGCTGGCCCGCTGATGGGCCACGGTCCGAGGGCTGCCCGCAAGGACGCGGCGAGGTCTGGCGAGGCGAGGGCAAAACCGAGCCGCAGCCCGGCCAGTCCGTAGGCTTTCCCGAACGAGCGCAAGACCACCACCCTGGTCGCTGGCAAGGACGGCGCAAGGCTTTCGCTCTCGGCGCCGAAATCGGCGAAGGCCTCGTCGACGATCAGCACGCCTCGACGTCGTGCGAGGCGCGCATGAAGATCGAGGAGGGCGGCGCGCGGCGTGATTCGCCCATCCGGATTGTTGGGATTGACCACGATGGCGACGTCGGCGCTCTGCATCTCTTCGAGCCGCCGCGCCTCAACCGTGCGAGCGCCAGCCGCCGCAAAAGCGGATGCAAAACCGCTGTAGGTCGGCCCCAACGCGCGGACGGCCCCATGCGGCACAATGTGAGAAAGCGCCTGGATGAGCGCCTGCGAACCAGGTCCCGCGACGGTGCAGGCAGGGTCCGCGCGGTAACGCTGCGCGGCGGCGGCCTCGAGCCGCGCAAGCGCGCCCGTTTCCGGCAACCGCGACCACGCTTCGAGCTCAAGATCGGGGAGGAGATAGGCGTGTGGATTGATGCCCGTCGAGAGGTCGATCCAGGGTTCGGGCGCGTTGGGCGCAACCCGGCGAGCGACTTCGAGTGCGCCGCCGTGATAGGTGAACGCCCGCTTGTCCGCTATCCACTCTATCCTCACGGTCATGCCGTTCTCGCTCCCGCTGCCGCTCGCGCTCGCCGCCCTGATCATCGAGGCGCTGATCGGCTATCCGGCGCCTCTCTATCGCGCGATCGGCCATCCCGTCACTTGGATGGGTCGCTGGCTTGCTTGGCTGGATGCGGAACTCAATCGCGGCGACGCCAGCTTCGCCGCGCGCCGGGTGGCCGGCGTCGTCGCGATTTGCCTTTATCTCGCGCCCGTCGCGCTTGTCGCCTGGGCGGCGACCCGCCTCTGCGTCGCCGTCGGGCCGCTCGGTTTTGCCGCGCTTGCCCTTCTCGCCGCGAGCCTGCCGGCGCAGCGCAGCCTCACGATCCACGTGAGCGCGGTGGCGGAAGGACTCGACGCGAGTCTCGATGAAGGGCGCGTCGCGGTCGCCAAGATCGTCGGTCGCAACCCGGATGTGCTGGACGAGGCGGGCGTCGCACGCGCGGCGATCGAGAGCCTGGCGGAGAATTTCTCCGACGGCGTCGTCGCCCCGATCCTGTGGACCGCGCTCGGCGGTCTCGTTGGCGGCGCGCTCTATAAGGCGATCAACACCGCTGACAGCATGATTGGACATAAGAACGACCGCTACCTTGCTTTCGGTTGGGCGGGGGCGCGTGTCGACGACCTCGTCAATCTGCCGGCGTCGCGTCTCGCTGCGCTGTGGTTTATTCTGGCCGCCGCCCTGACGCCGGGAGCTTCGGCGCGCGACGCGGAGCAGGCTGTTCGGCGCGACGCTCGGCGCCATCGTTCGCCCAACGCCGGCTGGCCCGAAGCGGCTATGGCCGGCGCGCTCGGCCTCACGCTTGCCGGGCCGCGCGTCTATGGAGAGACCCTGGTCGACGACGCGTTGATGGGAAGCGGCCGGTGTGAGGCCGACGCCGCCGACATCCGGCAGGCGCTGCGGCTCTATAAGCGGGCCTGCGCAATCCAGGCAGCGACGTTAGCCTTGGCGGCGGCGGCTGTTTGGGGCTCCCGATGGGGATGACTATGGTGCCATTTCCGAGTCCATTTCGAGCGATTTCAAACTTTTCCTGCGCGATTTGCGAGTCTCGGGCGCGAGGCCCTCGTGACGCCTTCTGGCGGAGGTTCGCTGGACCATCGCGGGCCTAGGCCGGCGCTTTCTCAGGTCGCTTAATATGGATTAGCGGAGCTAATTCAAATGCTTAAACTTTATACACGCAATAATATTGTAAGATATTAGTCAACGAAGTGACGCGCCTGGAGCCGTTGGCTATCCTCCCCTGGGGACCGCAGCTGGAGAGGATTGTAATGGGTTGGTTCGGACGCCTTGCGATCGGCCTGGCTGCCGTCGCCTCCATGACGGCCGAGGCTGAGGCCCGAATCACGCATCTCGAAATCACCAAGACCGAGGCCGCCTTCAGCGGTCAGTCGTTTGGCGAGACGGGCGCTTATGAGCATCTGACCGGCCGGGTCACTGGGGAGCTTGATCCCGCCGATCCCGCCAACTCTGGCGTTCAGGACATCAATCTCGCGCCGCGCAATGCGCGCGGCATGGTCGAATATGTGACCAATGTTGAGCTCCTGAAGCCCGCCGATATGGCGCGCGGCAATCGAATCTTGTTCTTCGAAGTCAACAATCGCGGCAACAAGCTCGCTCCGGGCTCCTTCAACGCCGGCGTCATGGGCGGCGTCGCGGACCGGAATGAGCTGTCGTCCCCAGGCGACGGCTGGCTCATGCGACAGGGCTACACGATGGTGTGGTTCGGATGGGAAATGGACGTGCGTCGGGGCATGAGCCGCATCGGCATGCCGCCAATCGTCGCGCACGACCACGAAGGCTCCCCGATCACGGGAATTGTGCGTTCTGAAATCATCACGCCCGTTCCCGCGACGAGCGTTCCGATCAGCCTCAGTCAGCAGATTCAAAACTATCCGATTGACAGTTACGACAGCTATCCGACGGCGAACGTCGACAATTCCGCGTCATTCGCGGACGACTTTGTTCCCACTCTGACCGTCCGGGCGCGCGAGCAGGATCCGCGCGAGGCCATTCCAAACTCGGCTTGGAGCTTCGGAACATGCGACCAGGACGGGACTTTGACGCCGGACGAAAAGCATGTCTGCTATCGCGAAGGCTTCAAACCGGGACACCTCTACGAATTGATCTACCGCGCCAAGGATCCGACCGTCGGCCGCCTTGGATTTGCCGCCGCCCGCGATCTTGGCGCCTTCCTGCGCAATTCCGACAAGGACGACTCGGGAACTGCCAATCCAGTCTATCGGCCGGACAATCTCACCATCATCGAGGGCAGCTCTCAGAGCGGGCGGATGGTCCGCAGCCTGATTGCGCTCGGCTTCAATCGCGACGAAGAGGGACGGCGCGTTTTCGACGGCGCCTTCCCGCACATCGGCGGCGGGCTTATGCCGCTCAACGTTCGCTTCGGCCAGCCGGTGCGGGCCTGGGGCGAGCAGAGCGACCATTTTTATCCGGCGTACGATTTTCCCTTCACCTATGCTCGTCAGACCGACCCGTTGACGCAACGAACGGAAGGCCTGTTTGACCGCTGCGATGCGACTGACACCTGTCCAAAACTGTTTCATGTCGCGACTGCGCTTGAGATGTGGGAAGGGCGCCAGTCGCTAGGTCTGACAGACCCGCTCGGCCGCGCCGACGTCGCCGATCCGCCGAACGTCCACACCTACATCATGGCGAGCACGCAGCATTCGCCGGCCGCCCTGCCGCTCGCCGCCCACGCGCCGTTCGGCAACTGCCAGCAGCAGCCCAACCCGAACCCGCAAATCTGGACGATGCGCGCTCTGCTGAGCGCCTTCGCTGCCTGGGTGCGCGATGGCGTCGAGCCGCCGTCGAGCGCCAAACCGAGCATCGCCGACGGCACGCTTGTCCCTCCGGATCGGGTTCGCTTGCCAGAGATTCCCGCAAACTTTTACGGCGAGGTCGACCGACCCGCCGTTTCGCCCCTCAGAATCTACGACACTCTGCACGTTCTCGATTTCGGCCCGCTTTACCGTCCCGAAGATTCTAGCGGCGTGATCACTCGCGAGCCGCCGCAAGTCGGATCGGGAAGCTACGGCGTCCTGGAGATGCAGGTCGACGCCGATGGCAACGACTTGGCCGGCATTCGTTCGGTCTTCTTGCAGACGCCTATCGGCACCTACACAGGGTGGAATCTCGGTCGCGAGGACCGCTTCGAGAACGGGATGTGCAATTTGCAGGGGAGCTTCATCCCCTTCGCCGCCACAAAGGCCGAGCGCATCGCGGCGGGCGATCCCCGGCTATCGATTGAGGAGCGCTACCCGACGAATGACGCTTATGTTTCCGCGTTCAAGAAGGCCGCGCGCGCTCTTTTGGCGCAACGTTTCCTGTTGCCGGACGATGCGGATTCGCTGGTCAAGACCGCAGAGAGCGAAGGGGTTCGGAACGCGCCTTAGGGGTCGACTTCACCGTCTCCCGGTGCTTCGATGCGGACGTTGATTCCCTTGGGCTGAGGCAACCCCAATGTTTCGACTCACAGCGCTATTGTTGATCGCTATCGCGATGCATACCGTCGCGATAGCGCAAGAAGAACCGAAGCCGGACACCGTTCAGGTCCATGGCAAGCCGCTTGCACTTAGCTGTGCAGAGTGGAAGCGCAATCAGGACGGATCGTGGACGAGCACGGGACCGCTGCTCGTCGGGACCGAGACGGTGCATAACGTGATCCTGCGCGGGACTAAGGAAACAAACGTCCTGGAAACGAAGTGCGGGAGCGGGGCGGCCCCGGGACCTAAGCAAGCGGTAACTGAGGATCCGACCAAACACGCGAGGCATAAGCATCACTCGGAGGAGCCGAGCGACGGGACGTAGGCGACTTGTAGACGCGGTCCCTAGCCGTCGATAGACCGGCGTTCTTCCAAACGCTCTTTGAACCGCGTCCGACGTGATCAACGTCGCGGCCACAGACCTCTTACCGCGCCGCAGCAAGCAGCGCGTCGCAATCGAGATGCGCTTCGCAATGGTCGGCGAGTGCGTCGAGCGTGCGCTCGATTGTGGGTTCATAGCTGATTCCGGCCGTCGTTCCGAGCGCCGTGAGCCATGCCGCCCGCTGGCAATCATCGGCGAACAGGCCATGCACATAGGCGCCGGCGATTTGGCCGCTCGGCGACACTGCGCCGTCGAGCTGGCCATCGGCGAAGCGAAGTAGCGGCCGTGAGCAATCCGGACCACTAGTCTCGCCGATGTGCATTTCATAACCGCTGAACGGCGCGCCGTTCGGGAGGCACGCGCCTTCGACTTGGCTCAGCGTCTTCTCGCCCGTCAGCACCGTGGCGATGTCGAGCAGCTTAAGGCCCTCAACCTCGCAGGGCGGCCCCTCCATGCCCCGCGGGTCTGACACGCTCTTGCCCAGCATCTGATAACCGCCGCAAACTCCGAGAATTCGTCCGCCGCGCCGAGCATGGGCGACGAGGTCGATGTCCCAACCCTGTTCGCGGAAGAATTTGAGATCAGCGATAGTCGCCTTGCTCCCAGGCAGGATGACAAGGTCGGCGATCGGCAACGGCTCGCCGGGGCGCACGAGAATGAGCCGGACGGTAGGCTCCATGCGCAACGGGTCGAAATCGTCAAAATTGGCGATGCGCGCCAACATAGGCACAGCGATGGTCACGGCGCCGTCTGCGCGCGGCTTCTTGTCGCCGAGCCCGACCGCGTCTTCTGCTGGCAGCCGCGCTGCTTCGGTGAAGAAGGGCAGCAGGCCGAAGGCCCGCCATTGCGTGTGCGCTTCGAGCGCCATCATGCCGCTTAGGAACAGGTTCGCGTCGCCACGGAACTTGTTCACGATGAAGCCAACGATGGTCGCGGCATCCTCGGGCGCAAGCGCGGCCTTGACCCCGAGAATCTGAGCAAATATGCCGCCGCGATCGATGTCGCCGATCAATGCGACCGGGCAATTCGCGGCGCGGGCGAAGCCCATATTGGCGATGTCGCCCTCGCGTAGGTTGATCTCGGCTGCGCTGCCCGCGCCTTCGACCAGCACGAGGTCCGCGTCGGCTTTTATCCGCGCGAAGCTGTCGAGCACGGCGCTCATCAGTTTGGGCTTGAGCGCGTGATACTCGCGCGCCGGCGCGTTGCCGATCACCTTGCCCTGGACGACGACCTGCGCGCCGACTTCGCTCTGCGGTTTCAGGAGTACCGGGTTCATATGCACGCTTGGCGAAACGCCACAGGCGCGCGCTTGCAGCGCCTGGGCGCGGCCGATCTCGCCGCCATCGTGCGTCACAGCAGCGTTGTTCGACATGTTCTGGGGCTTGAACGGGCGCACGCGAAGTCCGCGCTTCGTGAAGGCGCGGCAAAGCCCCGCGACGAGGAGCGACTTGCCCACATCCGAGCCCGTCCCTTGGAACATGAAGGCGCGTACGGTCAAAACTCGATCGCTTCCTGCGCGCGCACGCCGGCTGCGAAGTGATGCTTGACGAGTGCGAATTCGGTGACGCAATCGGCGGCGTCGATCATTTCAGGCTTGGCGTTGCGGCCGGTCACGACGACATGCAGGTTCGGGCGTCGTTCAGCGAGCGCCGCGACGACTTCGGCGAGCGGCAGATAATCGTAGCGCAGCGCGATGTTGAGTTCGTCGAGCACAAGGAGACCGATCGTAGGATCGGTTATCATGCGCTTGGCTTCCGCCCACGCGGCGCCCGCTGCCGCAACATCGCGCGCCCGGTCCTGCGTCTCCCAGGTGAAGCCCTCGCCCATCGTGCGCCACTCGACCTGGGGGCCGAAACGTTCGATGGCTGTGCGTTCGCCTGTCGACCACGCGCCCTTGATGAATTGCACCACGCCAACGCGACGGCCACGGCCAAGCGCCCGCAGCGCGAGTCCGAATGCGGCTGTCGACTTGCCTTTGCCGGGACCGGTGTGGACGATCAGGAGACTTTTCTCGAGTATTGGCTTCGCGGCGACCTCGGCGTCTTGGATGGCCTTGCGCTTGGCCATTTTTGCCTTGTGGTGCCGATCGACTTCAGGGGAGCTCATGTGGACATGTTCCGGGAACGCCAAGCGCCGATGCGCCTGAACCTAGATCAGGCGGAGCATAAACCGCCTCATGGCGATGCGACCAGCGGCGCTTCCGGATCGCGTTTGCGGTCTGCGTGCTATTTGACAACCCCCTCCGAAGCTGGAACATGCGCCGTCTACGGTCCCTCGATTACGCCCGAGGGTGAAAAGGGAACGCGGTAGGCTTTTCGCCGATCCGTGGCCGCCCCCGCGACTGTGAGTGGTGTGCCGACGCTTTTCTCGCCACTGGGCTTTTGCAAGTCTGGGAAGGCGGCGTCGGCGATACGCCGTGAGCCAGGAGACCTGCCGTACGACGATGGATTCCGCAAGGTCGCCGGAGGGGCGGCCAGGGAGCGCAGATGAGCAACCGACCGACCACGCGTTTGACGCCGAGCCCATTGTCAAGCCACCGGGATTGACACCTCATGAACGCCCATAGCGGCCCTTCGGCCGTCGCGACGCTACTCGTCTGTGTCACCTGCAAGTCTGAGCAAGGTCCTTTAGGCACCGGTCTGTTCGAAGCGCTTGGCGAGCGTCTTCGGTCTGAGCCCGGCGTTGCCCTCAAGGCCGTCGAATGCCTCTCCGTTTGCAGGCGGCCGTGCACTGTGGCGCTCGCTGCGCCTGGCAAGTGGACCTACGTCGTCGGTGATCTTGACCGCGACGTGCACCTCGATGACATCGTCTTTGGCTCCCACCGCTACGCGGCTTCGCCGGACGGGATCGTTCCCTGGCGGGAGCGGCCTCTCTGCTTTCGCAAAGGCGTCGTTTCTCGGACGCCCCCGCTTGCGTCCGCTGGAATGGCGCCCGCTTAAGGATCGACTCCCATGCTCGCCAAGACGCCCGTCACCATCGTCACCGGCTTTCTCGGCGCCGGCAAGACGACGCTGATCCGCCATCTCATGGCCCATGCCGGGGGACGGCGGCTCGCGCTCATCATCAACGAATTTGGCGACGTCGGCGTCGACGGCGATCTCATCAAGAGCTGTGCGGACGCGGCCTGTCCGGAAGACGCGATCATCGAGCTTGCTAATGGCTGCATCTGCTGCACGGTGGCCGATGATTTCGTGCCCGCGATCACGGCGCTGCTCGCTCGCGACCCGAAGCCGGATCATATCATCGTCGAAACCTCAGGCCTCGCCTTGCCCAAGCCGCTCATCAAGGCGTTTGACTGGCCGGACCTGCGGACGAGGCTCACGGTCGACGGCGTCGTCGCAGTGGTCGACGCCGCTGCTGTCGCAGAGGGTCGTTTCGCGGACGATCCGGCGCGCGTCGCCGAACAGCGTTTGGCCGACTCGTCCCTCGACCATGAAAACCCTCTCGAGGAGGTCTACGAGGACCAGCTTATGAGCGCCGATCTCATCGTGCTCAACAAAGCCGATCTCATCGACATGGACCAACTCGAAGCCCTCAAGGCGCAAGTCGCTCAAGCGGTTCCGCACGCGGTCAAGATTGCGCCCGCGCGCGGGGGCGCCATCGGCGCCGACGTCTTGCTCGGCATCAGCGCCGCAGCGGAGGACGATCTCGCCGCGCGCCCTTCACATCATGACGCCGAAGGCGAGCACGATCACGATGATTTCGACACGTTCGTCGTCACAATTCCTGCAGTCGAAGATCCCAACACACTCATCGACCGACTGGTCACGGCGACGCGCGCGCACGACATCTTGCGCGTCAAGGGCTTTATCGAAGTGGCCGGCAAGCCCTTGCGGATGCTGGTGCAAGGCGTGGGACAGCGCTTCCGTCGCGACTTCGACCGGCCCTGGAATGTGGGAGAGCCGCGGCTGAGCCGTCTTGTCGTGATCGCCGAGCGTGGCGTGGATCGCGAGGCCGTCGCCTCAGCGCTCGGGGCCTGATAGGCTCGTCCCGCGATGCATGTCCCCCGGATCGAAATCAGGACGCTCGACGAGACAGTCGAAGCGCTGGATCTTGGTCAGACGCCAGCGGACATCGTGTTCCTGTCTTTCTCTGACAGCGACCTCAATTCGCTAGCGCGCGCCTATGAAGCCTTTCCCGAGCCAAAGCCTAGCTTGAGGATCGCTTCTCTCGGGGCGTTGCGCCATCCGTTCTCGGTCGACCTCTATCTCCATAAGGTGTGCGCGCGGGCCAAGCTCGTAGTCGTGCGCGCGCTCGGCGGCGCGGACTATTGGCGCTACGGTGTCGACGAACTCAGTGCGTTAGCGCGTCGAAGTCGGGTCAAGTTGGCGCTGTTGCCGGGAGATCGGCGCCGCGACGCCCGCCTGGACGAGACCTCGACACTCGATCCCGAAGCGGTCCTGCAGATCTGGCGCTATTTTGACGAGGGCGGCCCCGACAATATGGTGGCGTGTCTCGCCTTTCTCGCCTTCGAGATCGGCGCCACGACTTCCGCTCCGCCGCCTGTCCCAGTCAGCGCCTTTGGCCGCTTCGACGCTGGGTGTTTGGAGCCGGGACCGGATGCGGCGCGCGCCCTTATCGTTTTCTATCGCTCCATCTATCTCGCTAACGATCTTGCCCCCATCGAGGCGCTGGCCCGGGCGCTTCGAGACAAAGGGTTAGGGGTCACGAGCGTCTTCGTGACCAGCCTTAAGGATGACGCGGCCCTCAAGCCTTTACGCGCGTTCCTCGCCGCGCGGTCCTTCGACGTCGTTCTCAACGCGACCGCCTTTTCCGCGCGTATGGATGCAGAAGAGGGACCACCGCTCGACGCACTCGACGCGCCAGTGCTGCAGGTCGTCCTCGCGGGCACGAGTGTCGATGCCTGGCGCGCGTCTCAGCGCGGGCTTGGGCCTTCCGATCTCGCGATGCATGTCGCGTTGCCGGAGATCGACGGGCGGATTCTTTCGCGCGCCATATCGTTCAAATCAACGGGCGCGCAGAGCGTCACAACGGAATTTGCCACGGTCGCGCACCAGCCGCTCGCCGATCGTGTCGAGTTCACCGCCGAGCTTGCTCTCTGCTGGGCTAGCCTTCGACGCAAAGCTTCTTCGGACAAACGACTCGCTTGCGTGCTGCCGGATTATCCGGCGCGGGGCGGACGCACCGGTTATGCCGTGGGTCTCGATACACCGGCGAGCGCCATCGCGATTTGCGAGACTCTACGCGCGGCGGGCTATGATGTAACGAGTGGTCAAAACGCCTCGTCCCTCATCGCAGCTCTCGCCGAAGGACCACTTGAGGCCGCCCTGACATTGACCGAATACGACGCAGCGCTGGCTTCAATCCCGTCAGACTTCCGGCAAACGTTGTTCGCCGCCTGGGGGGATCCTGCCGTTGATCGCGACGCGCTCGCAGGAGCCTTTCAGTTCCGCTTTGTACGGCTTGGTAAGCTCATCGTCACCGTTCAGCCCGATCGCGGTGATGCGTTGTCGCGCAAGGGTGACTATCACAATCTGAGTCTGCCACCGCGCCACGGCTACGTCGCGTTCTATATCTGGCTAGCCCGCAAGGAGAACGTCGACGCGATCATTCAGCTCGGCGCGCACGGCACCCTCGAATGGCTTCCTGGCAAGGCGGTCGCGCTCAGCGAAGGTTGCGCGCCGGAAGTTCTCCTCGGACCGACTCCGGTGATCTATCCGTTCATCGTCAACAATCCTGGTGAAGCCGCGCAAGCCAAGCGCCGCATTAGCGCGGTCACGATCGGTCATCTCACGCCGCCGATGATCGCCGCTGGGTCGCATGGGCAAGCGCGTGAGCTTGAGGCTTTGTTCGATGAATTCGCTGAGGCGCAGGCGCTCGATCCGCGCCGGGCGCGCGCCATTGCAGCGCTCATTCTCGAACAGGGCCGCGAGAGCGGGCTCCTCGAGGAATGCGCCGCTGATGACAAGCCGCGAGAGGAGGCGTTTGTCGCCCTCGACGCTTGGCTCTGCGACATGAAGGAAATGCGCATCGGGGATGGCCTGCACGTGTTCGGACGCTCGCCTGACAGTGCCGTCGGCTTCGCGATGGGACTGGAGCTCGACGCGGTGGAGCGCGACACGCTCGGCGAGCGCGTGGCCGCCTCTGGCACCGCCGAGTCGCTTGGGCTGCTACGCGCGCTTGGCGGACAATTTGTACCACCAGGGGCGGCTGGCGCTCCGGCGCGTGGGCGCCTCGATGTTTTGCCGACCGGCCGCAATCTTTACGCGATCGATCCGCGTTCCGCGCCGACCCGCAATGCCTGGGAGATCGGACGCCGCGCTGCCGAGGAGATCGTCAAGCGCTACGCGCAAGACCATGGCGAATGGCCGAAGCGCATCGTCCTCGACCTATGGGGCTCGGCGACTATGCGGACCGGCGGCGACGATCTCGGGCAAGCGTTCGCACTCATCGGCTGTCGGCCGACCTGGGATGCGGCGTCGACTCGCGTGAGCGGATTCGAGGTGTTGTCGCTTGCCATGCTGGGCCGGCCGCGGGTCGATGTGACTTTACGCATTTCCGGCTTGTTTCGAGACGTATTTCCAAGCCAGATCGCGCTGTTTACCGCTGCGGTCCGTGCCGTCGCTGGGCTTGACGAGAGCGCCGAGGACAATCCGCTCGCCGGTCTTCCCGGTGAGAGTTTGGCGCGAATATTTGGCGCGGCGCCAGGCGCCTATGGCGTCGGGCTCGGCGCGCGTATCGCCCGGGGCGAGTGGGCGCACCGGTCAGAGCTGGCGGAGACCTATCTTGCCGCGACCAGTCACGCTTATGATGGCGAGGGCGAAGGGCGCGAGGCGGCGGCCGAGTTTCGAACGAGGGTCGCCGGCGCCGAGGCTTTTGTGCACGCACAGGACTTGCCGGCGCAGGACGCGCTCGACGCGGACGCATTCGCCGAGCACGAAGGCGGTTTCGCCGCGGCTGCGGCGGAAACGGGAGCGAATCCGGCGCTCTATCATCTGGACTCGACCATCCCCGGCCCGCCCAAGATCCGCACATTGGGCCAGGAGATCGCGCGCTCTCTCCGGGGACGCGCCGCCAATCCGCGCTGGCTTCAGGGCCAGATGCGCCACGGCCATCGCGGCGCGGCGGAAATCGCCCAGTCGCTGGACAATCTCTATTGTTTCGCCGCGCTGACCGATGCGGTTAGCAGCGCGCAGTTCGATCTCATGTTCGACGCCACGCTCGGCGAGGATTCCGTGCGAGCGTTTCTGGTCAACGCCAACCGCCAGGCGGCGTGTCACATGGCGGGCGTGTTCGAGGACGCGGTGAAGCGTGGATTCTGGCTCTCGCGGCGCAATTCAAGCGCGCGCATTCTTGCTTTGGTGTTGCAGGGGGCGGCATGAGCACAATTGCGTTGCGCGCCCGAAACCCACGCCCGGCGGCTCCCTATCGGAAGGGCTGGTGTCCGGGCGCGCTCAAGCCGATGGAAACCGGCGACGGGTTGCTTGTACGGGTGCGTGCCCCGAGAGGGCGCTTGTCGCTCGATCAGGCCGCTGCGCTGGCGGACGCCGCGCTTCAATGCGGCAACGGAATCATCGGCCTTTCAGCGCGCGCTAATCTCCATTTGCGGGGCTTAAGCGAGAGCACGCTTCCAAACCTGCGCGTGCGTCTTGAGGACGCAAGGCTCATCGACGCGGACCCCGGAGTCGAGCGCTTGCGCAATATCGTTGCAAGTCCGCTGGACGACCTCGATCCGGAAGCTCTGTTCGACTTCGGACCAAGCGTTGCCGCCCTGGAAAAGCGGCTCGCGGAGGACGAGGCTCTGCGGCGCTTGCCGGCCAAGTTCGGCTTTGTCTTTGACGCGCTTGGCCGCCTGCCGCTTGGGGACGTCGAGGCGGATATTCGCTTTGAAGCGTCCCGTAATGGGACGCTCGCCGTGTTTCTCGCTGGCGACGATGCGCTGGCCGCGCGATGCGCGCCGGTTGAGGTAGGCGATGTCGCAGCGCGGCTCGGCGTCGCGTTCCTCGCCCTTGTTGGAGCAGAGGAAGTCGCGCCGCGGCGGATGCGCACGCTGGTCGAGCGGACAGGCGCTACCGCCGTGTTTGCAGAGGCGCATTGTGAGACAAGGCCGATGGCCCGTTCGCAACGATGCGTTGTATTGCGTGACATCCTCGGCGTGCGCGAATTCGGTGCGGCGGTCGTCGTCGGCGCTGCGGCGCCTTTCGGCGAAATCGACACGGTTCGATTTCGAGCGCTGATCGAACGCGCACGAACGCTTGGCGCGAGTGGCCTCAGGCTGACGCCGTGGCGGGCATTCCTGATTGCCGGCCTCGACCGGCGCGGCGCAGAGTTGCTGGTCGATTCAATGACCGAGCTTGGATTTATCACGGATACGGATGACCTGCGTCTTCGCATCGCCGCTTGCCCGGGCGCCCCGGCCTGTGCGCACGGCCAACGAAGCGTGCGCCACGACGTGACGCGCTGGGCGGCCATCTTGCCCAAGGGAGACGGCGTCATCCTCCACGTCAGCGGCTGCGCGAAAGGATGCGCCAGGCCAGCTGCAACAGCGGCGGCTTTCACCGCTACCGCGACGGGCTACGACCTCGTTCTTGGCGGCAGGGCCGGCGATCCGCCAGCGAGACGCGGCCTGTCGGAGGTCGAGGTCATGCAATTCCTCGCCAATCAGGAGGCGGAGGTGCTCGCGGCCGAGAGGCATTCGTGAAGCCGAGCTACGCATACGAAAAGGACGCCGCCGCGATCTATCGCCGGTCGTTCGCTATCATTCGCAGCGAGGCTGATCTTGCGCGCTTTGCGCTAATCGAAGAACGGGTCGCAGTGCGAGTCATACACGCCTGCGGCATGGTGGATACGGCTGCCGACCTCGTCTTTTCACCGAGCGCCGTGGAAGCGGCGGGCGAGGCTCTTCGCGCCGGAGCGCCCATCTTTTGCGATGCGCGCATGGTGGCCGAAGGGGTCACACGCGCGCGCTTGCCGGCGAACAACGACGTGATCTCCACGCTCAGCGATCCTTCCACACCTGAACTCGCGGCTAAGCTCTGCACGACCCGCACTGCGGCGGCAATCGAGCTCTGGTTGCCTCGACTCGGGGGCTCCGTCGTCGCGATCGGCAATGCGCCGACCGCTCTCTTTCGTCTGCTCGAGATCGTTGCCGCAGGCGCCCCGCGTCCTGCCGTGATCATCGGCATGCCGGTCGGCTTCGTCGGTGCAGCGGAATCGAAAGAGGCGTTGATCGGGAGCGGCCTGCCCGCCATCGTCGTGCGCGGGCGCAAAGGGGGCAGCGCGATGGCGGCCGCGGCTGTCAACGCGCTGGCGAGCGACGTCGAATGACGCCGCTCGGCCGTCTCTATGGCGTCGGGATCGGTCCCGGCGATCCCGACCTGCTCACGGTCAAAGCCACCAAAATAATCGCGGCGTCGCCCGTCGTAGCCTTCTTCGCCAAAGCCGGGCGTCGCGGCAACGCGCGCGCGATCGTCGACTGTTGGCTCAAATCCTCGCATCTCGAGTTGCCGCTTTATTATCCGATGACCGACGAAACGCATTTCGACGATCCGCCTTATCGCGAGGCGCTAGCGCGTTTCTACAAGGAATCTACAGTCGCGATTGCGACGCATCTGGAAGCTGGCCGGGACGTCGCGCTTTTGAGTGAGGGCGATCCGATGCTCTACGGCTCGTTCATGCACCTGTTCGTTCGGCTGCGCGACAATTTCGATGTGAGTATTGTGCCGGGTGTGTCGAGCATTTGTGGGGCTTGGGGCGCCGCGGCCGCGCCGATGACTTGGGGAGATGACGCGCTCGTCATATTGCCGGCGACGCTGCCGCTGGAGGAACTTAAGCGCCGGCTTACGGTCGCCGACGCCGCGGTGATCATGAAGGTCGGCCGCAACTTCGCGCGCGCCAAGGAGGCGCTGATCGCGACGGACATGGCGGAGCGCGCCATCTATGTCGAGCGCGCGACAATGGCGGGCGAGGTCGTGACGCCGCTATGTCAAAAGCAGGACGATTCCGCGCCCTATTTCTCGCTCATACTCGCGCCGGGGAGGGGCCGCCGGCCGTGAGTGGACGCGTCATGGTTGTCGGGCTTGGCCCCGGCCCGGCCGAATGGATGACGCCAGAAGCGAGCGCGGCGATCAAGGCAGCGACCGATGTTGTCGGCTACGGTCCGTATGTGGAGCGGCTCGCACTGCGAACGGACCAGCGCGCCCACATGAGCGACAATCGGGTAGAAATGGACCGCGCCCGGTTCGCTTTGAGTATCGCGGCCGAGGGCGGTGCGGTCGCCGTTGTTTCCGGCGGCGATCCGGGCGTGTTCGCGATGGCAGCGGCGGTGTTCGAGGCTTCGGAAGAAAGCCCGAAATGGCTGAAGCTCGATATTGCCGTGGCGCCCGGCGTCACAGCGATGCAGGCGGCAGCGGCGCGGCTCGGCGCCCCACTTGGTCATGACTTCTGCGCCATCTCGCTCTCCGATAACCTGAAGCCCTGGGCGATCGTTGAGCGCCGCCTGCGCGCGGCCGCGGGGGGCGATTTCGTCATCGCGCTTTACAATCCCGCCTCAAAGGCGAGGCCAACCCGCGTCACGCAAGCGTTCGACCTGCTGCGAACCGTGAAGTCGACAACGACGCCGGTTGCTTTCGCGCGTGCGGTGGGACGAGCCGATGAGAAACTGACTCTCACGACGCTTGGCGAAGCGGACGCGAGTCTCGCCGACATGGCGACGCTGGTCGTCATCGGTTCGAGCGAGACGCGCTTCATTCTGCGCGACGGCGCGCGGCCATGGATGCTGACGCCACGCGCCTACGGGGCTCGTCGATGAGCGGCGATCCAGGCCAGGATCGCGTCGAGGTCGTGATGCGTTTCGGCTTCCGGCGCCGGTGGCCGGCGCACGATGACGACCTCAATTTCAAGCGCGCGCGCGGCGTCGAGTTTGGCGTAGGTCGCGCGCCCGCCGCTGTTCTTGGTCACCAGGACTTCGATCCGCTCGCGTTTCATGAGGGCAAGTTCGTCAGCGAGAAAGAACGGACCGCGCGCAAGGATCAGCTTGTGGCCGGGCAGGGCGTCGATCCCCGCAGGCCGGTCGATCGCCCGCACGATGTAGCGATGTTGCGGGGCTCGCGCGAAGGTGGCGAGCTGCAAACGACCCTGCGCAAGGAAGACAGTTTTGGGGGCGGACCCGAGAGCATCAACGGCCTCCTCGATTGTCGCGACCTCGACCCAGCGGTCGCCCAGTTCGCGCGCCCAAGGCGGCCGGCTGAAGACGACGAGCGGGGTACGGGTCGCGCCGCAGGCGGCGATTGCGTTGGCCGAGATGCGCGAAGCGAACGGATGGGTCGCGTCGACAACGGCATCGACCTGCTCGCGGGCGAGAAACGCCGCCAAGCCTTCAGCGCCGCCAAAGCCGCCGATTCGTCGCGTGATTGGCGCTGGAGCAGGTTTGGCCGTCGCCCCCGCGAGCGACAGGATTGCCGCAAGATCGGACTCATCCGCGATCCGCCGCACGAGGGCGCTGGCCTCCGACGTCCCGCCGAGAATGAGCAGACGAAGCGGCTTCAGTGGGCGGCTCCATGAGCAAGGAACACTGGCTCACCGTTATTGGAATCGGCGAGGATGGGGTCGACGGCCTCACTCCTGCCGCGCGACGGCTCATCGCGCAAGCTGTCTTCATTATCGGCGGCAAGCGCCATCTCGCTCTGGCAGGACCGTCGAAGGCCGAGACGATGGCCTGGCCGTCCCCGATTGAGAATGCGCTCGACGTCATCGAAACGCGCAGTGGGCGCTCCGTATGCGTGCTCGCCAGCGGCGATCCGTTCTTCTTCGGCGTCGGCGCCATGTTGATGCGCCGCTTTCCGGCGGACGAAATGATCTCGGTCCCGGCGCCATCGGCCTTTGCGCTCGCGGCGTCGCGGCTCGGCTGGAGCCAGCAGGATTGCGCGTTACTCACACTTCACGGGCGCCCGCTCGAAGCCATCATTCCTCATCTTTCCTCTGGCGCGCGCATCATCGCGCTGTCTTGGGACAACACCACGCCGGCCAAGCTCGCGGCGCTTTTGGCCGCGCGCGGCCTGGGACGATCGAAGCTCACCATCTGCGAGGCGATGGGCGGCTCGAGCGAAAGCATTCGCACGACGGAAGCGCTGGACTTTGCGCTAGACAACGTCGCCGCCTTGAATACGATCGCGCTCGAGGTAATCGCAGAACACGGTGCTCGCATCCTGCCGCGTGCGGCGGGGTTGCCCGACAATTGGTTCGAGCATGACGGGCAGATCACCAAGCGCGAAATCCGCGCGATCACTCTGTCCTCTCTCGCGCCCCGACGCGGAGAGCTGCTGTGGGATGTGGGCTCAGGCTCAGGCTCAGTCGCCATCGAATGGATGCTTGCTGATCCGGTCAACAGCGCGGTCGCGATCGAGCTCCGCCACGACCGTGCGGAGCGTATTGCTCGCAACGCGTTGAGCTTCGGCGTTCCCGGCCTGTCCGTCGTCACCGGCGAGGCGCCGCAGGTTTTCGCTGACTTGCCAAAGCCAGACGCGATCTTCATCGGCGGCGGCGCCGGCGCGCCCGGTATGGTGGAGCGCGCTGTGGGCGCGCTCGTGGCGGGCGGACGACTGGTCGTTAATGCGGTGACGCTGGAGACGCAGGCCGCGTGCGTCGACTGGTGCGCGCGCTGGGGCGGAGGGCTTATGCAGATCGCGATCGCGCATGCCGAGCCGGTCGGGCGCTATTCCGGCTGGCGCGCGGCGATGCCGATCGTGCAGTGGCGGTTCGTCAAGCCATGAGCCGACAAGCCTCGAGTTGAATCGTCGCCATCGGCGTCGGCTGTCGGGCCGGCGTTGCAGGCGAGGCGATCGCGGCGCTCGCGCGCCGTGCGCTTGAACAAACCGGGGCCCCCGAGGGCGAGCGGCGGATGTTCACGCTTGCCGCCAAGGCCGATGAGCTTGGGCTCATCGATGCCGCGCGCATAATCGGTGTTGCGCTCATAGCCCTGCCGCTGGCGGCGCTCAATGCGCAAGCTGAGCGCATCTTGACGCCTTCCACGCCCGCACAAGTGCGCTTCGGCGCGCCGAACATTGCCGAGGCCGCGGCGCTTGCTGGGGCGGGCGAGGGCGGACGGTTGCTTGGGCCGCGGCTCGCCGCCGACGGCGCGACTTGCGCAATCGCTCTATCTCCGGAGCGGCCATGACCGTGCACTTCATCGGCGCCGGGCCGGGCGCGCCCGATCTCATCACAATACGCGGACGCGATCTCATCGCGCGCTCACCCGTGTGCCTCTATGCGGGATCGCTCGTCCCGCGCGCGTTGCTCGACCATTGTCCCCCCGACGCCCGAATCGTCGACACGGCGCCGCTCGGTCTCGACGCGATCATCGCGCTCTGTGTGGAGGCGACTGCGAGGGCCGAGGACGTCGCGCGGCTCCATTCGGGTGACCTTTCGATCTGGAGCGCAATGGGCGAGCAGTTGCGGCGCCTCAAGCGGGCAGGGATCCCGTACACGGTCACGCCCGGCGTGCCCGCTTTCGCCGCCGCTGCAGCAGCGCTCGAATACGAATTGACTTTGCCGGGCCTCGCGCAATCGCTCGTGCTCACGCGTACGTCAGGCCGCGCCTCGCCGATGCCCGAGCGTGAGACGCTCGCCAATTTCGCCGCGACCGGCGCGATGCTCGCGATCCATCTCTCGATTCATTCGCTCGACGATGTCGTCGCCGAGCTCACGCCGTTCTATGGGCCTGATTGTCCGGCGGCGGTCGTGGCGCGCGCTTCATGGCCGGACGAGCGGACCGTGCGGGCGACGCTCGGCGAAATCGTCGGCGCCCTGCGCGAGACCCCGATCGAGCGCACCGCGCTTATCCTCGTCGGTCCGGCGCTCGGCTCCGAGGATTTTCGCGAGAGCGAGCTTTACAACGCCGATTATGTGCGGCGGTTTCGCGCCGGCTATGCGCCGAAGCAGGGCGAGTGATGGGCTCACCCTCATCCGTCGCTTCGCGCCACCTTGTCCCGCAGGGAGAAGGTACGCCCTCTCCCTTCGCGCGAAGAGTTGCGGCTCCCCTTCTCTCTCCGGGAGAAAGTGGAGGGCGAAGCTCGTCGGATGAGGGCGGTCTCCCCGGCTCGGCGCTAGATTTTTCTGAACCCGCTGCTCACCAGCACGCGCCCGTCCCGGCCGACGATGACGGTTTCAAGGTCGCCCGACTGGCCGGAGAGGACGCGTGCGGCTGTTATCCACGCGCCGTCCGTGACGAGCGCGGGCAAATCGAAGCCTGCGGCCTCGGCAAGCTCGAATGCGTGCAGGCCGCTGTTCGCGTTCCGAATCCGTTCGACCAAAGCGGGCGCGCCGCCGCCAAGCGCAATGCGGCCGCTGAGCGCCGCGAGGTCGACCGCGCCGCGCTTCGAATGCAAATCGAGCTTGCCCTCGGCGAGTTTGGCCATCTTCGCTGGGCCGCCGGCGATGGTGAGGCGCGGGACGGGATGCTCGCGCAGATATTTCAGGAGGCCGCCGACAAAGTCGCCCATCTCGATCAGCGCGTGATCGGGCAGGCCGTACAGCCCCCGGATCGCGGTCTCGGAGGTTTCGCCGGTCGCGGCGCCGATGTGAGCGCAGCCGCTCGCGCGCGCGACATCCACGCCACGGTGGATCGAGTGGATCCAGGCCGAGCACGAATAGGGGATGACAATTCCGGTCGTACCGAGGATCGACAAGCCGCCAAGAATGCCAAGCCGCCCATTGGCGGTGCGCTCTGCGATCTTCTCGCCGCCGGGCACGGAGATTTCGACGATCGCGTCAACGCCCGCGCCGAGCTTCGTGGCGACTTCTTCGAGATTGGCGCGGATCATCTCGCGCGGCGCGGGATTGATCGCAGGCTCGCCGACCGGCAGCGGCAAGCCGGGGCGGGTGACCGTGCCGACACCTTCGCCAGCCTTGAAACTCAAGGCTGCGCCTGGGCGCGCGCGGCGGACGGTGGCGACGATCAGCGCGCCATGGGTGACGTCAGGATCGTCGCCCGCGTCCTTGACGATTCCGGCGCGGGCGCAATCGTCGCCGAGCTCGTGGGTGGCGAGGGCAAATTCCGGCCGAAGACCCTTTGGCAAGGCGACCACAACCGGATCGGGAAATTGGCCGGTCAGCAGCCCTTCGAAGGCGGCGCGCGCGGCGCCGGCGGCGCAAGCGCCCGTCGTCCAGCCCCGCTTGAGGGGCGTCCCGCTTTCCGTCTCGGACATGCGGTTTGGCGTAGCGCGCGTGGTTGGATTTGCCTAGAGCGCTTAGACACCAGGTCGAATTGCGGTTCTCCCTCACCCCTGCCCTCTCTGCAGAGCCCGTCGAGAGCAGGACGTTCTTTGGAACGCCTCGTGGGGAGACGGGGCGCTGCGTCGCCGTCCATACCTTCTCCCCCCGGGAGAAGCACGCTCATCCTTCATGGCGGCCGATGGGCGCTGGATGAAGGCCA
Organism: uncultured Alphaproteobacteria bacterium; assembly: GCA_963717215.1. Classification (GTDB taxonomy): domain Bacteria; phylum Pseudomonadota; class Alphaproteobacteria; order Rhizobiales; family Beijerinckiaceae; genus Roseiarcus. The sequence continues at coordinate 108,211 of CAVQVS010000008.1, read as the reverse complement.
GCGCGATCAAGCGCATCCAGCTCCAGGCTCGGCGCCATGACCCGGGGGCTCATGATCGCCGCTCCTCGCTCCGGTAGCGGAAAGACGACGGCGACGCTTGGTCTTCTGCGTGCGTTCAAGCGCCGAGACATCGACGTGGTCGGCCTTAAATCCGGCCCCGACTATATCGACCCGGCCTTTCATGCCGCAGCGTCGGGGCGGGAATGCGTCAATCTCGATTCCTGGGCCATGGCGCCCACACTTCTGGCCGCGCTCGCCGCTCGGGCGGCGGGACAAAGCGCGCTCGCTTTGTGCGAAGCCTCGATGGGTCTCTTCGACGGCGTTCCGACTGAAAGTGGGCGCACGGGCGCCTCGGCCGACGTGGCGGCGGCGCTTGGCATGCCGGTCCTGCTGGTCATCGACGTCACGGGTCAGGCGCAGTCGGCGGCCGCAATCGTCAAGGGCTGCGCGGTCTATGGCGAGCGCCTCAAGGTTGTCGGCGTGATCGTCAATCGAGTCGGGAGCGACCGCCATCGCCGGCTCGTGGTCGAGGCGATCGAGGCGATGGGCGTGTCCGTGGTGGGGGCGCTACCCCGCAACGATACAATCGCACTGCCGCAGCGCCATCTGGGCCTGGTGCAGGCGGGCGAGACGGAAGCGCTTGAAGCGCGGCTCGAGGCGATTGCTGATTTCATCGAGACGCATGTCGATTGCGGCCGTGTTCTCGCATTGGCCGGCGCCCTCGATTGTTCCTTGCCCGCTCGGGCGCCCATCGCCGTTCGGCCGCCGGGACAGCGTATTGCGCTCGCGTGCGACGCCGCGTTCACGTTCACATATCCGCATCTCGTGCAAGGCTGGCGGGCGGTTGGGGCTGAGATCGTCCCCTTCTCACCGTTGGCCGACGAGCCGCCGCCTTCGCATTGCGACCTGTGTTGGCTGCCCGGCGGCTATCCGGAATTGCATGCCGGACCTTTGGCCGCGGCGGCGCGCTTTCGCGCTGGCCTACGTCATTTTGCCGAGACGCGTCCCGTACATGGCGAATGCGGGGGCTATATGGCGCTGGGCCAACGCCTCATCGACGCTTCGGGCGTCGCCCATCCGATGGTGGGCCTGCTCGGTGTCGAAACCAGTTTTGAAAAGCGTCGGATGACGCTGGGCTATCGCGAGGCCCGCATAGCGTCGAAATGCGCGCTTGGGACCGCGGGGTTGGTCCTGCGCGGCCACGAGTTTCACTATGCGACCATCGTTACGAGCGGCGGCGACGACCCTTTTGCGTTTGTTCGTGATGTCTACGGGACGCCGGAAGCGTCGTCAGGCTCGCGAAGAGGCTTGGTCACGGGCTCGTTCTTTCACGTGATCGCTGAGGGATGACGCTCAGCGGCACTCGAGCCTCCGCAATCTCACGCGTTTAAGGAGTCGGCCATGAGACTTTTAAGTCGCCACAGGCCTGCCTTCCCCTGACCAAGACCCATGGTTATAAAACCAGGCATTCGATTGCAAAAAACCAAAATCTATGCTATGAGCTTTAGATTGGCTTGGGATCGGCCAGGCCGATCCTGGCCGCTGGTTGGCGAGGCGGTCGTCGACAAGACCAGCAAGGTGTGATTGTGATTTTTGAGATACAGTGTGACATAGGGCAGAAGAATTTTTTAGCAAATCGCTCGTAACGTATTGAAAAGGCTCATTTCGAAAAAATAAGCGCTAGTAAACGCTAGCCAATTTACTAGCGTACTAGCGCTTATTGGCGTTTAAGCGTTTTTATTTGGCGCGGGTGGACTTCGCTGCTCGGCTGAGAGCGGTCCCACGACCAAGCGGGATAGCGTGCTTCAAACGAAAGTTGCGTATTCTCCACGGCGGCGCGCGAGAACCGGTTCGTCGACGCCTTCCTTGAGGCTGGCGACGGCGCCGAGGACAATCGCATGGGAATGGCGCTCGATGACCTCCTCGACCAGACAATCGAAGGCAGCAATCGCATCGGAAAGGATCGGGGCGCCGGTCGAGAGTGTGGTCCATTGCGCTGAGTCGAACCGGCGGGGTCCCTGCACGCCGCTGTGTCCGCTGAAGCGGTGGGCGAGCGCCTGATGGCGCGCGGCAAGCAGGCTGATCGAGAATGCGCGCGCCTCGCGCAATCGGGCGAGTGTCGTGGACGAGCGCGCGAGGCACACGAGAAGCGTCGGCGGGGCCAGCGACAAGGACGCAAGCGAAGTGGCCGTGCAGCCGGCGCGCGCCTCGTCCTCGCCGCAGGCGATGATCGCGACCCCCGAGGAGAGCGCGCCCATCGCATGTCGAAAGGCGGCGCTGTCGGCGTAGCGCGGTCGCCGATCGCTCACGCCTGCGCCTCGATCGCCAAACCGCAGTGGACGCCGGCGTGCGTGAGCCGGTTCGCCAAGATCTCAGCGCACATATGGAATCCCTTCAGGGCGCGCTTTCGAACGGGCGCCAGCGGTTGAAAACGGGACGTGCCTCAATTGGTTGCGCCCAGACAGCCTGTCAAGCAGCCGGAATTCGCGTCCGGCGGTTCAATTCATGACGATGACCGACACGAGCCGGCCATAGTCCAGCTCCTTGCGATGGGTGGCTCGCCGATAGCTGAAGAAGCGGCGCTCGTCGGCGTAGGTGTCGAGGCGGAGGTCCTCGAAGCCTCCGAGCCCGGCACGCTCGGCGCGTTCGGCGATATAAGCGTTGAGGTCGAACATCGAATGACCTGCCCTTTGGCTTGGGGCGAAGTAGCGCGCGGTGTCGTCGCCCGCGTCTTCGAAGGCGGTGACGAACTCTGGGCCAACCTCGTAGGATCTACGGCCAATGCAAGGTCCGAGCCCTGCGACGATGTCGCGGCGCTTGGCGCCGAGCCGCTCCATCGCCGTCACGGTCGCTTCGACCACCCCAGTCAAGGCCCCTTTCCAGCCCGCATGCGCGGCTCCGATGACGCGCGCGCGCTGGTCGGCGAAGAGGATCATGCCGCAGTCGGCGCCGGTCACGCCAAGCGCCAGGCCGGGGGTCGCCGTCACAAGCGCATCGCATCGGGGGCGCGCGCTCTCCGTCCACAGCTCCGCTATGGCGAGTGCGTTGGGCGAGTGAATCTGGAACGGCACGGCGAGACGCTCCGGCGCTGCGCCGAGCGCAGCCCCGATTCGGGCGCGGTTCTCGGTTACCGCCTCCGGCGCGTCTCGCGAGCCGATGCCGCCGTTTAGCGACGCATAGACACCTTGCGAGACCCCGCCTAGTCGGGTGAAAAAACCATGTACGACACCAGGAATGCGAAGCGATTCCGCGGTTAGGAATTGAGCGGCGCTCATGCGGGTTTGGCGCTTACCGATTGGAACCCAGGGGGCGGGCGCAGTCTGCGGTCGGCAATCGCGAGTGTCTTGAAGAGAGCGCCCATTTCGCCCTGACCCTTCCCCACCAGACGCGCCCGCGCCCGCTCGAATTCCTCCGCGTGGTCAAGAGTCGCGCGCTCGGCAAGCGCTTTTGTCCTCAGATCGATGCCGATGCCGCGAAGGAAATCGCCTTGGTCGATCGGCCCGTAGACGGCTGCGCCGGCCGCACTCGCGCTACGGGCCATAGCCGCGAAATCGACATGTGCGGTCAGGTCGCACTCGCCGGGCGCGATGAGCGGGTCGATATAGCGGTGAGCGCGCAGAGCCTGCAGGGTGTCGCCAAATCGGGTGACCACATGGCCATAGTCAATCAGCAACGCCGCGCCGCCCTGCTTCGCGACGCGAGCGCCGAGTTCAAACATCACCCGATGCGCCGAAGGGTTCACCTCAAGGATTTCGCCGTTTGCAGCATTCGCTCTGATATAAAATTCAGCCTTGTCGGCGACGCTGAACACAAGTGCGCCATCACCGCTCACACGCACGGTCCGTTCACGCCACTGGCCGTTCACGCGCACGAACTGGCGCACCGGCAGGGCGTCGAGAAACTCATTGCCGATCACGATCGCGGGCCCGTCCGGAATTTCCTTGAGCGTCTGTACCCAAGAGACTGCAACACCCGAATCGACAAGCAGTTCGTGTTGCATCGTCGCTAGAGCCGGGCTCGTCTCGACGAGTCGGACGTCGAGCGCGTTGCGAAAGGCAGGAACAATGCGTGCTGCGCGGAGCGCATCGCTCATGAGGGTGCCTCGTCCGGGGCCGAGTTCGATCAAGCGTACCGGATCGGGCGAGCCCATGCTCGACCACACTTCAGCCGCCCAAAGCCCAATCAGCTCGCCGAACATCTGGGATATTTCCGGCGCGGTGGTGAAATCTCCCGTTGCGCCGAATGGATCACGGTTCATGTAATAGCCGAGATCAGGGTGGGCGAGCGCCAATTGCATATATTGCTCGACTGAGATCGGTCCGCGCTCGGCGATCATTGCTCGGATTTCATCGAGAAGTTGAGTCATGGCGAGATTCCCCGCCGAAAGCTCCACGTGAGTATTCCCACGCCCGCGATGAGGAGCGGAAGCGAAAGGACCATGCCCATCGTCAATCCCCACCGGAAGTATCCGAGCTGCGGATCGGGCTCGCGAAAGAATTCGCTGAAAATGCGCGCCGCGCTGTAGACGATCGCGAACACGCCGGTGAGGACGCCTGGACGGCGTAGAGCGCCCTTGTGCGCCAGCGTCTGAAGGATGACGAACGCCAGAAGCCCCTCGAGCAGGGCTTCGTAAATCTGGCTCGGATGGCGCGGTAGCCCGTCCGTTCCTGGGAAAACAACGGCCCAGGGGACGTCAGTCGGGCGGCCCCAGAGTTCAGGGCGAATGAAGTTGGCGATTCGGCCAAGGAAGATGCCAATCGGCGCGACCATCGAGCACAGGTCGAGCACAGTCAACGCCGGTGCTTTGTAGCGGCGGCAGAACAAAAGGACGCCGATCAGAGCGCCGATTAGCCCGCCGTGAAAGGACATGCCGCCTTCCCAGATTTTGAAGATCTCGCTCGGATGGGAAAAGTAATATTGTGGATTGTAAAACAGAACGATGCCGATCCGGCCGCCGATGATGACGCCGAAAGCGCAATAGACCAGAAGATCGTCGATGGTGTCGGCGCTTGGACGCTTCGCACCATTCCAGTACCGGTCGTCGGAGACGATCCGGCGAATGACCAGCCAACCGAGGACAAGGCCGGCGATATAGGCGAGCGCGTACCAGCGGATAGCGAGCGGGCCCCATTGCAGGAGGACAGGATTGATCGCTGGAAAAGGCAGAATGAGTGTTGGCATTGGAGGGATGCAGATGCGCTGGGGCCGGTACGGCGTCAAGTCGGAGCGCTCGTGGCGTTCGCGAGAGCGACCCGTGGGACGATAATGGCGTAGTGATTGCGGGAATCGGCGAAATCCCTCATGCCGTCGGCGAAGCCGAACGCGGAACGTCAGGCATGATTCGGTTCGCGTTGTAAAGTTCCGACCTGACAATTCCGCGGGCGGACGGAGAGCGGAGTCCTTCGCCTCGACGTTCGCGCTGATCGTGGTTCTGGACTATGAGCACGCGAACGATGCGGGCGCGCCCGTGGTTGAAAGAGGAGTTGATCCCGATGCCCTCGGCGATCTCGATCGATGACCGGGACGTACTTCTTGTGATCGACCTGCAGGCCGATTTCATGCCTGGCGGGGCGCTGGCGGTCGATGCAGGCGATGAGATCGTCCCGCTCGTCAATCGCCTGGCGAACCGCTTCGAGAATGTCGTCGTGACGCAAGACTGGCATCCCCGCACCCACGCCTCGTTCGCGGCGAGTCATGAGGGCGCCAAGCCCTTCGATACGAAACGCCTTCATTACGGCGACCAGACCCTCTGGCCCGAGCATTGCGTGCAGGGTACGCCTGGGGCAGCGCTGCACCCGGACCTGGTGGTCGATCGCGCCTTCCTCATCCTGCGCAAGGGCATGAAATCGGCGGTCAACTCCTATTCCGCCTTCGTCGAGGCCGATGGCAAGACGACGACCGGACTTGCCGCGCTGCTCAAGGCGCGCGGGGCAAAACGCGTTTTCGCCTGCGGCCTTGCGACCGACTTTTGCATCGCCCATTCGGCGCTGGACGCGCGCCGCGAGGGCTTCGAGACCTTCGTGATCGAGGACGCCTGTCGGGCGATAGACGCCAACAATTCGCTGGGCGAGGCCTGGGCGCGGATGAACGCCGCCGAGATCCGGCGTATGCAGTCGGCCGAGATCCTCGGCTAGAACGACCGTGTCAGAGCCCGTTCAACTAGAAGCGAGTCAACGCAAATAAATGAAATGAAAGGAAAAGCTTTCATTTCATTTTTTTGAATTGGGCCTTTTCAAAGAGCCGGTGGTACGCGCGTCTTGGCTGACGAGCCTGACCGCCACCGTCAAGCCGCAAAACCGAAGGCCGGCCGCGGCCTCCTTGCGGAGGGTGACAGGCGAGCCCCGGTTAACCATCGGTTAACCCGCAGCCCCGCATCTGATGGCGTCGACGATGAAAGCCGACCGGCGCTCCCGCCGCTCCCGTGTCTTGCTGCTCGAACCCCGCCCTAATGATCACACTTTATCATCACCCATTTTGCCCCCATTCGCGCTTCGTCCGCCTCGTGCTCGGCGAGATGGGGATCGAGCCTCGTCTGGTTGAAGAAAAGACGTGGGACCGGCGCCGCGAGTTCCTGTTGATGGCCCCCGAGGGCGCGACGCCGGTGATGCTCGACGAAGAAACGCCGGGCCTCTCGGGAGCGGGGGTGATCGCCGAATATCTTGATGAGACCCGAGGCCTGGCTCTGCGCGATCGCCGGCTAATGCCCCAGGATCCGCTCGCCCGCGGGGAAACGCGCCGGCTCATGCACTGGTTTAACGTCAAGCTTTTTAACGAATCAAGTCAATGGCTTGTGCAAGAGAAAGTCTACAAGCGCTTTATGAGCAGGGCGCAAGGGGGCGGTGGTCCGGACATGGAGGCCGTGCGCGCGGCGCGCTCCAATCTGCGCTATCATCTGCGCTACATCGGCCACCTTATCGGAGGCCGCAACTGGCTGGCCGGCGACCGGATGTCCTATGCCGACCTCGCGGCGGCCGCGCACCTGTCGTGCATTGACTATTTGGGCGAAGCGCCGTGGGACGAGAGCGAGACCGCCAAGACCTGGTACGCGCGAATGAAGTCGCGTCCATCGTTCCGGCCGCTTCTGACCGAGCGGCTGCCCGGAATGAATCCGAGCCTCGCTTACGCCGATCTCGACTTCTAACGCGCTTAGGCCAGAAGGCGCGCGCACTCGGCTTCGACGCCTGCCGGGTCACATCCGCCGAGCCGCCGACGGAGGCGAGTGAACGTCTGGCCAGCTGGCTCGCCGAGCGCGCCCATGGCGACATGACCTGGATGGCCGAGACCTTCGAGCGGCGGGCCGATCTCCGCAAGCTGATGCGCGACGCCATGAGCGTCATTATGCTCGGCCTCAATTACGGGCCCGAGACGGACCCGCTGGCTGCGCTCTCTCGCCCAGAGACCGGGACCATTTCCGTATACGCGCGCCATCGCGACTATCACGATGTTCTCAAGGGCAAGCTCAAAGAGCTTGCCGCCTTCCTGGTCGCTGCGGCGCGGCCGGACAAGGCGGACGTCAAGGTCTTCGTCGACACCGCGCCGCTGCTCGAGAAGCCGCTGGCCGCGCGCGCGGGGATCGGCTGGCAAGGCAAGCACACCAACCTCGTGTCGCGCGATTTCGGTTCCTGGTTGTTCTTGGGCGCGATCCTCACCAACCTCGAGCTGCCGCCCGACCCGCCGGAATCGGACCATTGCGGACAATGTCGGGCCTGCCTCGACGTGTGTCCGACAGGCGCATTTCCGGCGCCTTATCAACTCGACGCGCGGCGCTGCATTTCCTACCTCACGATCGAACATGAAGGCCCAATTCCGCGGGAGTTTCGACTCGCGATCGGCAGTCGCATCTACGGGTGCGACGATTGCCTCGCCGTCTGCCCGTGGAACAAGTTCGCGAGCGTTGGACGGGAGGCGAAACTTGCGGCGCGCGCTGACCTCAATGCGCCGTCGTTGGCCGAACTCGCCCGCCTGAACGACGCGTCGTTCCGGTCCCTTTTCGCCGGTGGACCGATCAAGCGCATGGGCAGGGCGCGCTTCGTCCGCAATGTAATGATCGCAATTGGGAACTCCAACAATCGCACGCTCGCCGCCATTGCAGCCGAGCGATTGGACGATGAAAGCTCCCTCGTCCGCGGAGCAGCCGTCTGGGCGCTGGCGCGACTGACGTCTCGGGAGGAATTCTCATCCTTCGCAGCACAACATTCGCGAAGGGAGAGCGACGGTTCGGTTATCGAGGAGTGGCGCGACGCTCTGGCCGCGCCGCGCTGACGGTAATCGTTTCCGTCGCTGCCTTAGTGCGCGGGCGCAGTTTCCGTTTGCTGCCTAAGCCGCTCGATCTCGTCCTTGAGCTGAAGTTTCTTCCGCTTGAGTTCGTGAACCTTGACGTCGTCTGCCGCTGGATGGTTGGTTTCGGCCAGGATCGCTTCTTCAATGCTCTGGTGACGACGCACCAGTTCGCTGAGATGCGAATCAATCGACATGGGACAGCTCCCTCATGTTTTTAACGACGAAATTGTGACATATCCTGCGGTTAGCGCAAGCGGGAAAATCGTGACGAATTGTGAATTGGCCCTACATTTTGGGGGATGGTCGAACCCCCCCTCACGCGTTTGCAACTGAATATCAGATACAAAATAGCTAAATTAGGCGGTGAGCAGGCCAGCGCGGAAAGTGCGCACTCGCGCCCGTGACCGGGAGCGTGAGACGGCGTTGAGGCCCTGGAACGGCTGGCGTAGAGTGGCGCAGGATGGATGAGAAGGGGCTCACCCCGGAGGACCATGCGGCGTTGGTCGCCCAAGTCGAGCGCCTGCGCGAGGAGCACCGCGACCTCGACGCGGCGATCGATGCCCTGCGAAACGCTGGCCAGGTCGACCAGCTGCAAATGCAGCGGCTGAAGAAGCGAAAGCTCCTCTTGCGCGACAAGGTGGCGCGGCTCGAAGATCAGCTCACGCCCGACATAATCGCGTGATGCGCGCGTCCGCGCTTTGCCGGTATGCGTAGGCCAAAAAAAGCCGCCGGAAGCGGCCTTTTCGTGTCTTGTATCTAGCCTCAAGCTGCGAGGCGGGCTTTGACGGTCTTGCGATAGCCGAGAAGGCCGATCCCAGCGAAGCCCGCAAGCATCATGACCCAAGTGCCAGGCTCCGGGACCGCGCTGGGCGGGCTTTGGGGTGCGAACTCCAAAGCTTCGATCTCGCCGCCCACGTTGACGGTGCCGAGCGCGTTGGTGACGATGGAGAAAGGGTCAGAAAACCCGCCGAGCGGAAACGCTGGGCCAGCAGGAATGGCCGCAGCGAAGCCGGAGGTGCCCTCGCCGGTTCCGGTCATGCCCGGGACCGGATTGCTAATCAGCGGTTGGTTGAAGATATGGTTGGTCTGCGGGATATTTGCTCCACTGGTGTCCGTCCACTGGCTGTAGTCGGCAATGAAGTTGATTGGGATGGCGGCCGGAAGGCCAACCGCGCTGAACGACCAATCCTCGTTCGGCTGCGACAGCGCGAGGCCGCCGACAGTCTGAGTCTGCAGGACCACCCATTGCGCGCCGGTCGTGGCGAAGTTGGCCGCATTCACAATCGTGAGGGTCAGCGCGACATCGCCGCCATCGATCAATTGCGTGCCGGGAGTGAAGGTCACAGCGTTGTTCGACGTACCCGGTGAATTTTGTATGTTGAAGCTGAACGCCCCGCCGGGGGTGAAGAGCTGAGCATGAGCAGGCGCAGCCAGACCGAGCAGCACGGCCGTCGTGATGATGAGTTTCGTTCGCATGATTCGTCCCCATTCGTTTTGGGCATATGCCCTTGAGCGCCGCAACCTTGACCACCCGTGCAGTTTTAAAATCTGCACCGTGGGACTTGTAGAAATCGGGGCGCGCCCGAGGTCAATTGGCCCAAAGGTCCTAGGACCCAGTGTCTATTCCATCATTTCAATCGAAGTCGTGATCGTCGGGCTTCGGCACAGCGCAAGCCGCGCCGCGGCTTTTCATGATCTGCGCGAGGCCCGTTTTCTCAAGTGCGCGCAACGCGTTAGCTCTGCATAGATGAAAGTGAGTGGCTGATCGACGCTCAGCCGCCTCTTGGTTCGCGGGCCAGCAAACGCTCGGCCACTTCCGCGTCGGTCAGCCGGGCTTCGTAGACCGAGCGCCATTCGATCAGGCGCGCGGTCACGGTGGCGACGACGATCGCGGTGATCATCGGCAGGGCGAAGGCGCGGGCTTGGCCAGTCAATTCCATCATCAGCACGAGCGATGAGATCGGTCCCTGCGTGGACGCCGCCAGCATCGCGCCAGCGCCCAGAAGCGCATAAAGGCCGACCTCGCCTCCAGGATGAACCCAGAGCCACAGATGTCCCAACGCGGCGCCTGCGAGCGCGCCGGCGGCGAGGGAGGGCGTGAACAGGCCCCCGGGCGTGCCGCTTGCGACCGAGGCGACTGTCGCCAGCGGCCGAACCAGCACCAGCGCCGCCAGGGCGACCGGCTCGAGCGGATGCAGGAACAGAAACTGGGCGACGTTCTGCCCGTTGCCGAGAAGCTCAGGAAAAACAATGGACAGAAGTCCAATGACGGCGAGGACGAGCGGCGGGGCGATGAATCGGCGCCAGCCTGAGGGCCGAACCCTATAGGCCCAGGCGATCGCGCGGACGAAGACGACCGACCACAAGCCGATCAACGGCGAGGCAATCACCGCCCAGAGATACGCGTCGGGCGAGATCGCGTAGAGCGGAACGGTATAGAGCGGCGCGTTCGGCACGATAAAGCTGGCCGTCGTCGTCGCGATCAATGCCGCGGCAAGCGCTGGAACGACCAGCCGCAGCGACAACGCCCCACGCAGCACTTCAAGCGCAAACAGGGCGCCGCCGAGGGGCACGCTATAGACCGCGGCCATGCCCGCGCCGGCGCCGATCGCGACCACCAGACGACGTTGTTCATCCGACAGCTTCTGAAGGCTGCAAAACAGGTTGCCGAACACCACCCCGAACTGCTTTGGGGCGCCTTCACGGCCAAGCGGCACGCCCATGGCGACAATCACGATCGACAGCACGGCGGTGCCGAGCGTTCGCCAGGGCGGCATTCGGCCGGCCTGGAACCAGATTGCCGCCGTGACGTCGATGCTGTTGCCGCTCGTGAGGCGGGTCAACAGCCATTGGCTGACGCTCGTCGCGAGCCCGGCGGCAAACAGGAGGCCGATGTGGCGCTCGGGACTGGCGCGCCATGCCGCCTCGATGAGCGCCGAGGGGTCGGCGGCGCTCCAGGCGAGCTCCTGAGCCCAGTCGAACACGATCGTCAGAAGGGCTGCGCCAAGGCCCGCGCATAGCCCCGTCAGAACAACGGCGATCCAGAAGGGGATCGCGCCAGGGTCACGCAAGGTCGGGGGAACTCTCGCGCCGGCCGCAGGCTCGCCCGCGTCTGGCGGGGCGGTCACCGATCCCGTCGTCAAAGCCCGCCTCCGCCTGGGCGCGCCAAACCGGAAGCACGCCAGAAACGACTAGCGCGCGACGGGGACGGCGCAAAGGTCATTCCAGTCAACTTGCGCCCCATACCGCCTTCCTTTAAGCGCAACTCCATGAATTGCGTCGAACTCGGGCCGGGGCGGGCGCCTGTGAGCGAGGCGCCGAAGCCTGTCGCCATCATCATGGGCAGCCAGTCCGATTGGGCCGTCATGCGCCGCGCCGCCGAGACGCTTCAAGCGCTTGGCGTCGGCTATGACGCCCGGATCGTCTCCGCCCATCGCACTCCCGACCGGCTGGTCGCCTTCGCCAAGGGCGCGAAGGCCGCAGGCTTCAAGGTCGTCATCGCCGGCGCGGGCGGCGCGGCGCACCTCCCAGGCATGACCGCCGCCATGACCACGCTTCCCGTATTCGGCGTGCCGGTCCCCTCGAAGGCGCTGTCAGGTCAGGACAGCCTCCTGTCGATCGTCCAGATGCCGGCGGGCGTGCCGGTTGGGACGCTCGCCATCGGGGAGGCGGGCGCCGTCAACGCCGCGCTGCTCGCCTGCGCCGTCTTGGCGCTGAGCGATGAGGTGCTTGGGGCTCGACTTGAAGCTTGGCGGGCGCAACGCACCGCCGAGGTCGCCGAGCGTCCTCGCGATGACGTCCAAAAATCCGAGATCGGCGGCCAATGATCCTCAGTCCCGGCGCGACAATCGGCATTCTCGGCGCCGGCCAGCTCGGACGCATGCTCGCCATCGCAGCGCTCAAGGTCGGGTTGCGCACGCACATTTTCTCGCCCGAAGACGCGGCGCCGGCCTATGACGCGGCGGCAGCGCGGACCATCGCCGCCTTCGAGGACGAGACTGCGCTTGCGCGTTTCGCTCAAGAAGTCGACGTCGTCACCTTCGAATGGGAGAATGTGCCGACGTCGACGCTCGAGTTCCTCGCTGAGCGCGTGCCGGTCCGGCCGGGCGCCCGTGCTCTGGCGCTCACTCAGGACCGACTGACGGAAAAGACGTTCCTGCGCGATCTGGGCCACAAGGTCGCGCCCTTTGTCAGCGTCGAGGATGCGGGCGCGCTCGTGCGCGCGGTCGCTGAGCTCGGCCGCCCCTCGATCCTCAAGACCCGGCGGCTAGGCTATGACGGGAAGGGCCAGTCGTTGATCCGCGAAGGGTCCAACGTCGCCGCGGTTCACCGCACGCTGGGCTCGGCGCCGACGATCCTCGAAGGCTTTGTCGCTTTCGATCGCGAAATATCAGTGATCTCGGCGCGCAGCCTGGAAGGCGAGATCGTGACTTACGACCTCTGCGAGAACGAGCACGAGCGCCATATCCTCGCGCGCACCCGTGCGCCCGCTCGCGTCAGCGCAGAGACGGCGGCGGAGGCCAAGCGCATCGCCGCCTCCGTGATTGGAGCGCTCGACTATGTCGGCGTGCTGGCGGTCGAGATGTTCGTCACCCGTGACCACCACGGCGGTGAAGCGCTCGTGGTCAACGAGATCGCGCCGCGTGTCCACAATTCCGGCCATTGGACTCTCGAGGGCGCGAAGACCTCGCAGTTCGAGCAGCATGTCCGCGCCATTGCCGGCTGGCCGCTCGGCGCGACGACGCGTCGCGGCCGGATCGAAATGCACAATCTGATCGGTGAGGACGCCGAGGACTGGCGCGACATCCTCGCCCAGCCGGATCTCGCTCTGCATCTTTATGGCAAGCTCGAGATTCGACCGGGCCGCAAGATGGGCCACGTGACGCGCGTCTTCCCCGAGACACCGAATCACGGCTGAACGCGCCTTGACAGGCTCGTCCGCCCGTCCTTATAGGGGCGGCTCGCCGACGCCGGACTTCTCGGGCGTCGAGGTTCGGCGGGATAGCTCAGCTGGTTAGAGCGGCGGAATCATAATCCGTAGGTCCCCAGTTCAAGTCTGGGTCCCGCTACCATTGATTGAATTGACATTATGACGGTCACGGCCAAGCCGGGAGACGGTCAGTTTTGTTGGTTGGTTTGTAGAAAACCTCGATTGGAATAGGAACTGCGAAACCACGAATTCCTGCTGGTTTAAGCATTTCGTTTGAAATACAAGCCGCGATTTTCTGGACCATGCTGACGCCGCGGACGTCAATTGTGCGCGACCCGCCAGGGTGCGATTTTCAGGGCAGCGGTAACGCTGGCCTCGACGCCGTCGAGCACGATCGCGCCGGTCTTCTCGGTCATCTTCGCTGCGAGTCCAGCGAGGGGTGCGCCGCCTAGGAGGACGGCGTCACCCGCGCAGGCCCGGACCGCGTCCGCGAGGGCATCGCAATACGCTTCGCGGTTCGCGATCATGTCAGGTATCGACGTCGACAGAATGCGAATCTCCGTCAACCGATTTTCCAGCCCGAGCTGTTGAATGCGCTGAACAAGCGGCGTCCGCATCGACGCCCCGAGCGTGACGATCGAGAAACGGCGCCCGTCTGCTGCCGCCCGGAGGCCGGCTTCGCCCAGCCCGACCACCGGAATCGCCAGTCGCGCTCGGGCCTCCGTGAGACCCGGATCGCCAAATGCGCCAATGATCGCCGCGTCCGCGTCGGCGTGCCCTTCGATCGCGGCGACGACGACTTGTGCCGCCTGCAGAAGCTCATCGGGCGTCTGGATCGCGGAGAGGCCGGATGGCGCGTTGACGGCCTTAACCTCTACGTTCACGCCCGCAACGCGTTTCGCCTCTTCGACCAGCCAGTGCGTGACCGACGCGCTCGTGTTCGGATTGACGATCAGGATCCGCAGGCGAGCGCTCATCCGACCTGGGCCGAACGCTTCAACCAATGGCGTGCGATGTCCTCGCGGCGCGCGATCCAGACCCCGTCCTTGGCCCGCATCGCGGCGAGAATCTGGTCGAGCGCTCCGATACGACCTGGCCGGCCGATGATCCGCAGATGCAAACCGATCGACATCATTTTGGGCGCATGGGCGCCCTCGTGATGCCACCTATCAAACGCGTCCAGAACATATCCGGAAAAGTCGGCCGCGCGGGCGAAGCGATTGGTATTATGAAATTGCATGTCGTTCGTGTCGAAGGAATAGGGCAGCACGACATGCGGCCGATCTGGCTCACCGACGACATAAGGAAGGTCATCGTTATAGGCGTCGCTGTCATAGAGAAAACCGCCTTCTTCCATTAGGAGCCGGCGCGTATTCAGCGAGGCCGCCGAGCGCGTATGCCACCCAACAGGCCGGCGGCCCGCCGCCTTTGCGATCGCCGCTACGGTGCGAGAAATGCGATCTCGCTCTTCGATCTCACACATGCCGGCGTGGCTTTCCCATCGCCATCCATGGGCGGAGACCTCGTGACCGCGCGCAACGGCGTCGCACGCCAATTCGGGCGTGCGCTCGACGGCCCGGCCGCAGGCGCTGACGGTCGCCTTCACGTCATGCGCGTCGAAGGCGTCCATGATCCTCCACCATCCGGCGCGCGCGCCGTATTCGAAATGGCTGTCGAGGCAAAGATCGGGCACGCCGTCGAGACGACGCTCGACCTCATAGATCGCCTCGTTCGTCGGATCGCCATCGCTGATCGCAAATTCTCCCCCCTCCTCGAAATTGACGACGAAGGATACGGCGATCTTTGCGTCGCCCGGCCAGCGCGCTTGCGGCAGATTGCGGCCGTAGCCGAGAAAGTCTCTTCCCGAACTAAAAGCCATCGCTAAGCCTCGAGCCCGGCAAGACGGTGCAGGCCAATAGCGCGGTCCGCGATGAAGAGCAGCAATAGCGTGGCGATGAGGATCAGCGCCGAAAGCGCCGCGATCGAAGGATCTGGGCTTTCCTCGATATATTGCAGCATCTTGATCGGAAGCGTCTTCGCGCGCGCGTCAGTGAGGAAGATCGAGACCGGATAATTGTCCATCGAGGCGAGGAAGGCGAATAGCGCCGCGGTCAGGTAGGCGGGCGCGAGAGCCGGGACCATCACGCGCCAGATCGAGGATGCAAATCCGCAGCCCAGCATGCGGGCGGCGTCGATCAGTGTGAAGTCGAAGCGGCTGAGGCCCGCGATCATCGTGCGCGCGACGAAGGGCAGGGTCACGACGAGATGGGCGAGCAGAAGCGAGGTCCAGGTCTGGGTCAGGCCGAGGCTACGGAAATATTGCAAAAGCGCGATGCCCAGCACGAGACCGGGCATCATTAATGGCGAGGTCGCGGCGGCGGCGAGAACGCCGGCGCCTGGAACAATGCGGCGCACGATCGCAATCCCTGCCACAGTGCCGATCGCGAGCGAGATCGCGGTCGAGAGGAGCGCGATCTCGACTGAAAGCCACAGAGCTGGCCAGAAGCCCTCGAGCGAGCCGATCGCCGCATACCAGCGTAGCGACGCGCCGCCGACCGGGAGCTCAAACACTGGGGTCGGCGACAGGCTCGAAAGCGCGATGATCACAAGCGGCGCGAGGAGGAAGATCGCGGCGAGCGCCATAGATGCGACAGCGAGCCAGCGTGCGAAGGCGCCAATCATTGGCCCGCGCCTTTCTCGCCGAAGTGGTGACTCGCCACGACGACGGCGAGCCCGATCGCCATTTTCTTGGCGATTTCGCTGGGCAGGCGAAGAACTTTAACACCGCAAAACGGTGGGAGATTGGCGTCGATCCAAATTCGGGACCAACGCCGACCGAAGCCGTGCTCATCACGATGGCGTCTTCGACGGCCCGAGTCCTTGCCGGCCTCGCCATTGCGGCGATAGCCAGCCTCTGCATGGGCGTGCTGATCCGTTACTACGCGATCGCGGAGAAGCTCATCTTGCCGATGGTCACGCTGCTCGCGCCGGTCTCTCCCGTTGCGTGGTTGCCGGTTGCGATCTTCCTGTTCGGAATCGGCAATGGGCCCGCGATCTTCATGGTGTTCATCGCGCTTTTCTTCACGATGACGCTCGCCACCATCACCCAAATTGATTCCGTCAACCGAAACTATATCAACGTTGCCCGCACGATGGGCGCGAGCAAGCGGCAGATCTATGCTCGCGTTATTCTTCCGGCCGTTTTGCCTGGTCTCCTGGTTGTCTTGCGGCTCAACCTCTTCGGCGCCTGGATGGTGGTGCTCGTCGCGGAGGCGACTGGGGTCGGCTACGGTCTCGGACAAATCATCTCGATGGCGCGCAACACGTTCAACCCCGGTCTTGTGTTCTTCACCATCGTCATCATCGGCCTGCTGGGCTTCACGTTCGACTTCGCGCTGCGCCTTCTGCAAAGGCGAGTGTTGTTCTGGCTTCCGAAGGGGCAGGGGGGGTGAGTGGGTGAGCGGCTTCAAAGCCGCAGCGTCGGTCCCCGTGGGGTCCGTTGCGCCGGCGTCGGAAAGGTTTGGAACCCCGGAACTGGGCGCGCGCATGAAGCGCTCTCAGATGTCACTCTGGACATCGACCCAGGCGAGTTCATCGTGCTGCTCGGTCCCTCGGGTTGCGGCAAGAGCACGCTCCTTTATCTCGTTGCCGGGCTCGAACAGCCGACCTCCGGAAGGATCATGGCGAACGGCGAGTTGGTCGTCGCTCCCGGTCCAGAGCGCAGCTTGATTTTTCAGGAGACGTCGCTCTTTCCCTGGTTGAACGTCTGGCAGAACGTGAGCTTCGGACTGTCCATACGCGGCGCGCCTGTCGAGGAAAGAAAGGAAACGGCCCGCCGCGTTCTGGCGCGCGTCGGCTTGGCGGACGCGATCGAACGACACCCCCACGAATTGTCCGGTGGCATGCGGCAGCGCATCGCCGTCGCGCGCGCGCTCGCGATGCAACCGGAAGTGCTGCTGATGGATGAGCCTTTCGCCGCGCTCGACGTTCAGACCCGTGTCAAGATGCAAGGGTTCCTGCTTGACGTCTGGGAAGCCAGCAAGGCCTCAGTTCTTTTCGTCACGCACCATATGGACGAAGCCATCGCGCTCGCCGATCGAATTGTCGTGTTCACCGCGCGCCCCGGCCGCATCAAGGCGATCGTGCCTGTCGATGCGCTGCGACCCCGCGATCTGACATCGCCCGCGTCATTGGACCTGCGAGTGCGGCTGACCGCGCTGTTGCAGGACGAAGTCGATCGGGCGTTCGCCGAGCAAGAAGCCCTGCCCGTCGGTTGAAATGAACGGAAAAGCATCACAAGTTTCGCTCGTGCGTGGCAAGCATGTCATCACGCGCGCTCTTGACCGCCATCGATGGGAACAGATCGACGACGGTGCGGTGCTCCAGCGCGACGGGATCATCGTCGCAGTCGGGACTTTTGCCGATCTGCGCCGAGCCAATCCGGGCGCACCCATTGTGGGCGATGGCGGACAGGCGCTGCTACCGGGCTTCGTCAACGCCCATCACCATGTCGGCCTATCGCCGCTCCAGCTCGGCGCGCCCGATGAGACGCTCGAAAAGTGCTTTGCGACCTGCATCGCCTTGCGGGACCGCATCCCGTACCACGACACCCTTTACGCGGCCTTCGAGATGCTGGCCTCAGGCACAACGACCGCGCAGCATCTGCATGGCTGGCTGCCGGGCGGACCCCGCGAGATCGAGCAGGAATCCGAGGCGATCATCCGCGCCTACGAAGACATCGGCATGCGCGTCTCCTATTGCTACGCGCTGCGTGAGCAAAACCACCTCGTTTACGAGGCGAACGATCAGTTCGTCGATCGCGTTCCCGCTTATCTCCGCCCGATGCTCGCCCAATATTTCGCCGGATTTAGGATGCCGGCGTCCGACACGGTCGCGCTGTTTGAGCACCTCTACGCCAAGCACAAAGGCAAGGACCGGGTCAAAATCCAGATTGCTCCCTCGAACCTGCAATGGTGCACCGACGAGGGTCTGACCATGCTCGCCGACAGCGCCGAGAAGCACGGCCTCCCGATTCACATGCATCTCGTCGAGACTCCCTATCAAAAGGAATATGCGCGGCGGCGCGGCGGCGGGACGTCCGTCGACTATATCGAGCGCTTCGGCCTGCTCGGGCCCCATATGACTCTCGGGCACGCCGTTTGGCTCTCGGAAGGCGATCTCGACAAGCTCGCCAGCACCGGCACGAGCGTCTGCCACAATTGCAGCTCCAACATGCGGCTGCGCAGCGGCGTCCTGGCCCTCAACCGTATCGAGGCGCGTGGGATCAACACCGCGATTGGCACGGACGACATGGGCATCAATGAAGATCAGGATATGCTGCAGGAAATGCGGATGGTCCTGTGCACGCATCGCGAGCCGGGCATGGACGACAGAGTTCCGACGATGGCCCAGGTCTTCCGCATGGCGACAAGCGGGGGCGCCAAAACCACCCCTTATGGCGAGACGATCGGCTCTCTCGAAGTCGGCAAGGCGGCGGACATGGTGCTCATCGACTGGAAACAGATCAGCGAGCCTTACCTCGATCCCGAGACGCCGACGCTCGCCGCCATTATCCATCGCGCCAAGACTCGCGGGGTGCGGACGGTCATGGTTGGCGGCGAGATCGTCTATCAGGACGGCAAGTTCACCCGGGTCGATCGCGACAACGCGTTGCGCGAATTCTCCGATTTGCTGAAACGGCCGCTCACCGATGACGAGGAGAATCGCAAACGCCTGTCCAAGGCCGTCCTGCCGCATGTCACCTCGTTCTACGACGGGTACCTCGATTCCGGAGCGCACGAACCCTACTACCGGCAAAACTCGAGAATTTAGGCGTTGACCGCGCTGCTGGCGGAAAGCGGCATGGGTTTGACATTTCATCTGGGAAAAGCGGGGGGCAGTCTGTGTCGTCTTCGATCATTCGCGGCAAGCACGTCATCACACGGGCGCTCGATCGCCATCGCTGTGAGCAGATCGACGACGGCGCGGTGCTTCAGCGCGACGGGACCATTGTCGCTATCGGCTCCTTTGCGGAGTTGACCCGCGCCAACCCCGATGTCCCGGTCATTGGCACAGGTGAGCAGGCGCTGCTGCCAGGCTTCGTCAACGGCCACCACCACGTCGGCCTGACGCCGGTTCAGCTCGGCTCGCCCGACATGCCGCTCGAACTGTGGTTCGCGACGCGCTTGGTGACCCGCGACCTCGATCTCTACCTCGACACGCTCTATTCCGCGTTCGAGATGATCGCGTCCGGCATCACCACGGTGCAGCACATCCACGGTTGGATGCCAGGCAAGCTCGCGGAGGTCGAGGAGCGCTCGGAATTGGTTATCCGTGCCTACGAAGACATTGGCATGCGCGTCTCCTATTGCTTTGCGCTGCGCGATCAGAACCATCTCGTTTACGAGACGAATGAGCAGTTTCTCAACCGCGTCCCCGCCGAAGTGCGTCCAATGCTCGCAAAGCATTTTGATCGCTTTCAACTGTCGGGCAAGGACGCCATCGAGCTGTTCGAGCATCTCTATGCGAAGCATCACGCCAAAGAGCGCGTGAAGATTCAGCTTGCGCCGGCGAACCTGCATTGGTGTTCGGACGAGGCGCTGACCATGCTGGCGGAGTGCTCTGAAAAGCATCGCGTGCCATTCCACATGCACCTCGTCGAGACAGCTTATCAAAAGGAATACGCGCGACGTCGCGGCGGAGGCACTGCGGTCGACTATATCGAGCGCTTCGGGCTGCTCGGTCCGAAGATGACGCTCGGGCATGGGGTTTGGCTCTCGGAGCAGGACCTCGACAAGCTGGCCGATTCAGGAACCAATATCTGTCACAATTGCAGTTCGAACTTTCGCCTGCGCAGCGGGGTCGCGCCGCTTAACCGCTTCGAGGCTAAGGGCATCAATACAGCGATCGGTCTTGACGAAGCCGGCATCAACGATGATCGTGACATGTTGCAGGAGATGCGCATGGTGTTGCGCGCCCATCGCGAGCCGGGCATGGACGATCGCGTTCCGACAATGGCTCAGGTCTTTCGCATGGCGACTACCGGCGGCGCGAAGACGACGCCATTTGGCGCGCATTTGGGCGCGCTTGAGGTTGGCAAGGCGGCGGACATGGTGCTAATCGACTGGAAGCAGATCAGCTACCCTTATCTCGATGCCGAAATGCCGGTCCTGGACGCGGTCATTCAGCGAGCAAAGACGGAGGGCGTAAAGACGGTGATCGTGAGCGGTGAGATCGTCTATCAGGACGGCAGCTTCACGAAGGTTGACCGTGACGCAGCGCTACAGCAATTGTCGGATTTGCTGAAGCGCTCGCTAAGCCCCGACGAGATCGAACGGCGCCAGCTTTCAAAGGCGGTGCTCCCGCACGTCCGGTCATTTTACGAAGGCTATTACGACGGCGCTGCTCACGCTCCGTATTATCGGCAAAACTCGCGGGTCTAAGTTGGCTGAAGGTCCATTCATCGGGTCAAAGTCAGCCCGCGAGATTCTCCTACGCGGCAGCCGTGTTTATGATCACGATGGAGACATCGACGATCCCCCGGTGCGCGACATCCTTATCAGAGGCTCGCGAATCGTCTCCGTGACCGCGCCAGACGAGGACATCGAGCTCAAGCAGGAAGTCGTGAGGCGC
This sequence comes from uncultured Alphaproteobacteria bacterium, assembly GCA_963717215.1. Lineage (GTDB taxonomy): Bacteria > Pseudomonadota > Alphaproteobacteria > Rhizobiales > Beijerinckiaceae > Roseiarcus. The sequence goes on along the minus strand of CAVQVS010000008.1, from coordinate 87,369 downwards.
GCCGCGATTTCGGATGAATCGCGGGTGATTGAAGCGCGCGGCAAGCTCGTCGTTCCCGGGTTTGTTAACTCGCACTATCATTCCTATGACGTGCTGGCCAAGGGCCTCCTGGAGGACATGCCATTCGATGTCTGGGCGTTGCACTCGCAACCAGCCTATTTTGGGCCGCGAAGCAGGGCGGAGCTCCGTATTCGCACCCTCTTGGGCGCGCTCGAATGCATACGAACGGCATCACAACTCTCCAGGATATGAACTCACTCGTGCCGCAAGACGAGGAGACGCTGGACGTCATCCTCAGCGCCTATGCGGAAATCGGTATCCGTGTCGTCTTCTCGATCGCGGTGCGCGACGTGGCGGCTCTCGACATTGCGCCGTTTCTACCGCCAGACGTGCCCGAAGCCGCCCTGGCGATTATTCGCGGCGCCTCGAAGGACTCCCGCGAGGAGATCGCGTTCGTTGAGCGCCAGATCAAACGGCTGACGCCTTTGCCACCGAACATCACTTGGGGCCTAAGCCCCTCCGGGCCTCAGCGTTCATCGCGTGCGCTACTCGAAGGCATCAGCGACCTTGCGCGGCGCTACGGGCTGCCGATCTTCACTCATGTGTATGAAACCAAGGCTCAGACGGCGAAAGCGCGTGCCATCTATGGTGAGCATGGCGGCTCCATGATCCGTTATCTGGCCGACATTGGGCTGCTAACGCCGCGCACGACAATCGCACACGGCGTTTGGCTAACGCGAGATGAGATCGAAATCATGGACGACCATCGCGCCGGGATCGCCCACAATCCGATCAGCAATCTGAAACTTAAGAGCGGCGTAGCGCCGATGCACGCGGCGATGCAGGCCGGGGTTAGAGTGGCCCTTGGCTGCGACAATTGCAGCTGCGGCGACTGTCAGAACATGTTTCAAGCGATGAAAATGTTTTGCCTTCTCGCCGCGGTTACCGACCCGAACCCGACCGGCGTGCGGTCGGCAGACGCGATCAAGGCAGCGACCTTGGGCGGAGCGCGAGCCATGGATCTTGAAGAAGACATCGGAGCAGTTCGCGCTGGAATGAAAGCCGACCTCGTTGTCATAGACTTGAAAGATGTTGCATGGCAGCCGCTGAACAGCGTCGCCCGGCAGCTTGTTTTCAGTGAGTCAGGTCGCGGCGTCGAGACAACGATCGTTGACGGAGAAATCGTAATGTTCGAACGCCGTATGGTCACGATCGATGAAGAGGCGCTTAGAGGTGAGCTCGCTTCGCTGATGCCGACATTCCGCCGTGACTTCGCTAACGTTGCCGAAGTCAACCAGCGGGCGATTCCGCATTTGCTTGCCGCCAATGAGCGGCTGAAGTCGCACGACGTGGGGATCAATCGATTTGTCGCGCTATGAGGCGTCTTTAGAGCGTAAACCGATTGGTTTGAATTGACCGGGCATTGCTGCGGTGGTGTAAGACCTGGGCGATCGGCAGGCGGGCGAACGGTTCGGGGTCAGCGCAGCAAGGGTCCACCGGTGACATGCGACGATTGCGGTCGGTCGGCATCTCGCTCTGCTCCTCAGCGGGCGGCAAAATTCCATGCGGCGAATCGCGCGATAAGCGCCGCAGCGAGAGCGTCTGCAAGGATAGCGGCCGTTCCCAACACAAGGAGGTTCGCGAGAATTTCTTCCGGATCCGTGGCTCCTGCAAGCACCTCCAGGATCTTGCCGATGCCGGACTGCGAACCCAGCAGTTCCGCGACCGCTTCGAGTTCCCCAGTGAAGTGACCCCCGTTTGTCATCCAGCGATAACGAGGGTCCTGGGTTGATTTGAGGCTTCATTAGTTGGTGTTGCAAGAGGCCGGCGCGCGAAGCCATCAGGGTGCGCAGCGTGCCGGCCGGTCTCTCCTCGATGGAGCCGGCGTAGTCCCTGGGCGTCATCCAGCCGAGTTTCGAATGCGGCCTCTCTTCGTTGGCGTCGCGTCGCCAGGCCTCGAGCACGGCGCGGGCGTGGGGCAGAGATCGGAAGAGTGTCTCGTTTAGCAGCTCGTCCCGCAGCCGGCCGTTGAAGCTCTCGTTATAGCCGTTTTGCTGAGGCTTGCCGGGCGCGATGTAGGGCCAGTCCACGCCAGTGTCGTCGGCCCAGCCGAGGATGGCATTGGAAGGTGTATTGGGTGCCGTTGTCGCTGACGATGGCGCCCGGGCGCCCGCGTTGGCGGATGATGACATCGAGTTCGCGAGCGACCCTGCGTCCCGACAGCGATGTGTCGGCCACCAGGGCCAGGCATTCGCGCGTGCAGTTGTCGATCACGGTCAGGATACGGAAGCGCCGCCCGTCCGTCATCGGGTCGGAGACGAAGTCTAGACTCCAGCGCTTGTTGGCCGCCAGAGGCGTCTCGATCGGCCTTCGGTGCCGATCGCCCGCTTGCGCCCGCCGCGGCGCCGCACGGTCAGCCGCTCCTCGCGGTAGATCCGCTGGACGCGCTTCCTGTTGACCGCATGGCCCTCGCGGCGCAGCAGCACATGCAGCCGCCGATAGCCGAAGCGCCGTCGCTCCTGGGCCAAGGCCTTCAGGCGTTCGCGCAACGCTCCGTCATCCGACCGCCTGGCGTGATTACGCACGCTGGTTCGGTCGGTGCGGATCACCCGGCACCCGCCGATGGGCCATCTCGTAGGTCGACTGCAGATATCCCGCAGCCTCCCGATGCGCGGCGGGCGTCACCATTTTTTTCCCAGGAGATCCTTCCGCGCAACGTTGTCCAGCATGACGTCCGCCAGCATCCGCTTAAGCTTGGCGTTCTCATCCTCCAGCGCCATGCCTTCAGTCAGATTACGAGAGGATTATTTGGCGGCGGCGTTGCGTGGGCTCGCCTGCCGGTCGAAGGACGTCACCAGAGCCGACGGCTTCGTCCTTGGCCGGGGTTCGAGACGGAATGGACCGAGGGGTGGCCGCGAGGATCGGCGGGATGGAGCGTCAGACGCTTCGCGACTGGGTTCACCGCTTCAACGCCTCCGGTCCGGAGGGGCTTCTCGATAACTGGACGGAAGGCCCGAAGCCCCGGCTTTCGGCTGAGCAGGTGGTCGAGCTTGCGCAGATCGTCGAGGCTGGCCCGGAGCGCGAGAAAGACGGCGTCGTGCGCTGGCGGCGTGTCGATCTCAAGCGGGTCATCGCCGAGCGGTTCGGCGTCGATTTCCACGCGCGCTATGTCGGGACGCTTCTGAAGAAGATCGGCTTCTCCCACATCAGCGCAAGACCGCCCCATCCGGCGCAGGATGAGCGGATCGTCGAGGCGTTGAAAAAAACTTCGCCCGCGCGTTGAAGGCTTATCTCGATGGCATCCCCGAGACGACGCCGGTCGAGATCTGGTTTCAGGACGAGGCCCGGATCGGCCAGAAGAACGGCCTCGTGCGCCAGTAGGCCCGGCGCGGAACGCGGCCCACACAGCCCGCCGACCAGCGATACGACAACGCTTATCTGTTCGGCGCGATCTGTCCTGCTCGCGGTGTCGGAGCGGCTCTCGCTTTGCCCTATGCAGACACCGACATGATGATGCAGCTTCACCTCGACGAGATCTCACGCAATGTAACTGAAGGCGCACACGCCGTCCTGCTGCTCGATCGCGCCGGATGGCATACGACGGGCAAGCTCGACCGCCCAGAAACATCACCCCGATCTTCCTGCCCTCACCCGCCCCCGAACTGAACCCGGTCGCGGACATCTGGCAGTATCTCCGTCAGAACTGGCTCTCAAACACCGGCGTCGAGAACTACGACGCCATCGTAGACGCGGCCTGCGTCGCATGGCGAAGGCTCATCGCCCAGCCCCAACGGATCACATCAATCGGAATGCGAAAATGGGCCCACATCGGTCAGTCGCTATGATTTGGTGTTATCGTCTTGCGGCTCGTTGCCGATCTCTAAGCAGACATTCCCCTGACGTCCGACGGGCGCACGCCGAACTGCGCACGAAAGAGATTGCTGAAATGGGATGAACTGTTGAATCCCATCGAATAGGCGATTTCCGTGATCGATTGCTCCAAATACAGGGAAGAGGAGAGCAGATCGTAGGATCGTTGCAGTCTTCGGAACCTCACCCATTCGGAGGCCGACATCTCCGTCTGACGAAAAAGATAGTGCAAATAGCGCAGTGAAATTCCGTTGTTCCACGCAATATCGGTCAATGACAGGTCGGGTTCGCTCAAATGTGCGTCGATGTAAGCCTTCACCGACCGCAGCCGCGCCTTTTGGACGCTTGTCTCGTGAACCGGCTGGCGGCCGGATTCTCCAGTTAACGCCAGGGCGAGGATGTCCATGAACTCCTCGCCAAGTTTCACCTTAGATTGAGGATCGACATTCGTCCCCTCGGCCGCAAGGACGGTGCAGAACTCGACAGCGATGCGCCCTAGGCCGCGGCTGAGATCGAGATTGGCGAAAAGTGGCGGACGCCCGGAATTGAAGCGGCTGTCAAAGGGTCGGCGTGGCAACTCGATCCAAAATTGGCGCGACATGCCGTTGCAATGCAACTCGTAAGGCGCGTTTGCATAGTAGACGGTGCCCATCCCCGGACGCAGAAGGAACGAGGAGCCGGATTGGCAAATTGTCAGGTTACCCATTTGTTCTATCCCGACGTAATAACAATCCTTGTCTGCGCGTGCGAGGTGGCGGCTTTGGCGCCGTATCGATTGGGGTGAGAGCAGCGTATCCGTAAGGGTCACATCGCCAAACCGGGCCTCGCGAACAAATCCGGCATACTCGCTGTCTTGTTCGGCCGCGCAATCGACTTGTAGGTAGATTTCGCAGATCGCGTCGCGCCAAGCCTGGCGGCGTTTGGCGGCGGCCAAGGGTTTGGTATCGAATACGACCTCCATGGCTTCCTCCCAAATGCCGTTCTACGCGGGCACCCAGTATCTTTCCAAGCGCGCGAAAAGCAAGGCCCCAAGCGACAGTGCCGCGGCATGACCGAGGCGTCGGTCGGTTGTATTTCGCCTGTGCCTCTTGCGCTCCTATGCAAAGCCTATGCGCTGTCGCGCAAGCGAACTTGCCACCGCTCTGACAAAATATGACAACGACGTAACGGCCGCGCCCGCGCTCTTGCACTCGAGAGCGGCGCTCGGTCACGAAATTCTTGGAGGATCGCAAGGCGTGAATCTCACTCAAGAGAAAATCGTGCTCTTGATTGCGGTGGCCTTGTTTTGCGCTTTCTCGTTCACTCTTAGCGGCTTTCTAACCTCAGGCAATCTTCTGACGCTCTTGCGCAGCGTCTCCACCTTAGGCATTCTCGGCGTCGGCATGGCGGTCGTCTTGATCGGGCGCGGCATCGATCTCACGATCGTCACCATCTATGCGATGTCGGCCGCATGGATGTTTCACCTGGCGAATACCGGAGCGTCGATCCCGCTGGCCCTGGCGATGGGATATGTGTTCGCCCTGGTCGCCGGTGTGGCGAACGGCCTGCTCATCGCCTACCTCGAGATTCCCGCTCTGTTCGCGACTTTGGGCATGGCCGCGTTTGCTTATGGCCTCGCGCGTTTCTTTCTCGTCCCGCTCTATGTGGTCTACATGCCCCCCGGCGCATCCAGCATTGCGTGGATTGGCGGCGGCTTCATCTTCGGCGTTCCGGCGCCGATTCTGTCTTTTGCTTTGGTCGCGCTCCTCGGTTTCGCCTTCCTTCGCTATACAAAGCAGGGGCGGTTCATCTACGCGATCGGCGACAATTTCGCTGCGGCGCGGATCTCGGGTGCTCCGGTGCGTCCGATCATCGTTCTGCAATACGCAGTTTCGGCGACGGTCGCCTACCTGGCCGGTCTGATCACTGCGACCGCCGTGGCCAGCATGAACACCGCAGTCGTCAATTCCTCGATGATCTACGACATCATCTTGGTCGTGGTTCTCGGTGGCGTCGGGCTTTCGGGAGGCCGTGGCGGCATCCGAAATGTGATTGTCGGCACGCTGCTCATCGGCATCCTGCTGAATGGCATGACCATCATGAACATCCAGTATACGCTGCAGAACGTAATCCGCGGTCTCATTCTTCTCGCAGCGATCGTCATCGACAGCATCGTCAACCCGCGCGACGAGCAGACCGCGCAACAAGGCGACATCTAGAGCGCGGCTAGTTCGAATGGGAGGTTGAAATATGCGAGGGGCAGACATCGCGGGAGCGGTAGGGCTGTCAGCGTTTGTATTGTCGTCGCCCGCTCTTGCAGTCGACTGCGATGGGCTACGATCGACGAAAATCGCCGACACGAGGATCATCAGCGCAGAGGCGATTCCGGCCGGCGAACTCACAACCGCTGATAAAGTGACGCGCAAGGACATGCCGGCGTTTTGCCGCGTCGTCGCCTCGGTGAAAGACGCGCCCGACACAGACGTTCGCGTCGAGCTATGGCTGCCGAACGACCAGTGGAAGGGCGTCTTCCACGTCAACGGCAACGGTGGCTACGCGGGCGTGCTCGCCTACAACTACGGCGCGATGGAAGCCGCGATAAAGCGCGGATACGCCACTGCGGAGACAGATCTCGGAACCGCGCCGGCGACCCCACTCAACGGCGACGCCCTCGTCGGTCATCCGGCTAAGTGGAAAGACTGGGGATTGCTCGGGACCCATGAGGCGGCCGTTGCCGGCAAAGAGATCGCGAAGGCGTTCTATGGCGCGGACGCCAAGCGCTCCTACTACACCGGCTGCTCGACCGGCGGTCAGCAGGGACTCATAGAAGCGGAGTATTTCCCTGAGGACTTCGACGGCATTCTGGCTGGCGCCCCCGTCGTCAACAGGACATGGGGCCACGCGGTTGCCGTGACGAGTTATCAAGCCGCGAACCTGAAGCCCGGACATAAGCTGTCCGACGCCAATCTCGCGTTGCTCAGCAAGTCGGCCATTGCCGCCTGTGGCGCCAAAGGCAACGGCCTCAAATCAGATCCGTTCATCGGCGACCCGTTGGCCTGCGACTTCGACCCCGCGGATTTAACCTGCAAAGGCGCCGCGGCCGACGATTGCCTGACCCCCGAGCAGGTCGAGACCGCGAAAGCGATTTATCTTGGGCCGGCCGACAAGAACGGCAAGCCGCTCTTCTATGGCGAGTTGCCAGGGAGCGAGTCGGGCATCTTCAATTGGGGTTTCCTCGAGGCGCCCGGCAACGCCCCGGGCGAGCCGGGATTTGATGGCCTCTTCAAGTGGGTGTTCGGCCCCAGCTGGGATTGGCGCACGTTCGACGTGGAACGGGACATGGTCAAGGTCGACGCCGTCCTCGGACCGGTGCTTAACGGGGCGGTGACAGGCGACGTCACGAGGTTCCGCGATCGCGGCGGGAAACTGATCCTCTTCCAGGGTTGGGCGGATCCGATCGTACCGATAGGGCAGACCATCAACTTCTATAGAGATCTTTGGACCAAGTTCGGCGGCGAGGAGAAAACGAAAGAATTCGCTCGTCTCTTTATGGTTCCTGGCATGGGCCACTGCGGTTTCGGCACAGGTCCGAACCGGTTCGACTCTGCAGCTTTCGGCGGAGCGCAGCCCCCAAGCTTAGACCCCGAGCACGATATGTTCACCGCGCTCTCACATTGGGTCGAGGACGGCGTTGGCGCCGGCTCAAGTCATCGCGACGAAATTCGTTGGGGGCGATGCGTCAAAGGGGATCGAGATGCAGCGGCCCCTCTGCCCCTATCCGCAACGCGCCTGGTACAAAGGCGACGGAGATTCCGGCGCTGCCGCGAATTTCGTTTGCGCCGTCGACAAGAAGTGAAATTCAGGACGAGAATCGGGTTGGATCCTGCTCATTCCGATCGTCCCGAAAGCGTGGTCAGCCCGCGCGATGAGCAGACCGTGCAACAAGGCGGCTCCTAAGACGCCGTCAACTCAAAAGGGAGAATGAATTATGCGAAAGAGACAGATCGCGGCGGCCCTCGGGTTCGTGCTCTCCGTGGCCGTTACGGCTCACGCCGTCGCCCAGGGAATCGACGATCCGCGGCGCGCCGATTACTTCAAGACGTTCGCGGGCAAAACGATCGCCTTCGTTCCGGTCACGATGGGGATCGACCTCACTGAGGGGTGGGCGTCGGTCATGAAAAAACAAGCCGACCGTCTCGGCATGAAGTTCGAGATTCGCGACCCCCAATTCAGCGCGGATCGTGGCGCCGAGGCCATAACCGCGCTCATCGCGGAGAAGCCGGACGTCATTGTCGTTCACAATCCCGACGTTCAGTCCTACGCCAAGCTCCTGAAACGCGCAGAAGAAGCCGGCATCCACGTCGTTCAGATCAACATGAGGTCGAACTACAATTCCGACGTCTATGTTGGCGCCGACTGGATCGGGATCGGCGAGGCGGAGGCGCAAGCCGTCGTCGACAAATGCGGCGCCGGCACGAGCGGCAAGGTCGCCATCCTGCAGGGCCAGCCGACCTCCGGGTCGGATAGCGGAATGATGAAAGGCGCCGACAACGTCTTCAGCAAACACCCCGAAATCAAGGTTGTGGCCAATCAGGCCGGGGAATGGGATGCGACCAAAGCTCAGTCTGTGATATCGACCGTCATTCAACAGAACCCCGATCTTTGCGGTGTGGTGGGATTCTGGGATGTCATGGACTTGGGCGCGGCGGCAGCCATCAAGCAATCGGGCAAACCGATCGTGCTCGTCACTTCCGGCGGCGGCGAGCAGATGGCCTGCGACAATGTCGAGAAAGGCGTGTTCGAGAAGGAGATCGCCTATCAGGTCATGGATCAGGGACGCGATCTCAACGACATGATCGTGACCGTGCTGGAATCCGGGCAGCAGCCAGGGAAGCTGAAAGCGGTCGTCTACAGCCCGCAACTCGTCATTTCCAAGGATACCTTGCGGCCCGGCCTCTGCTGGAGCTCCAAAGACCTCAAGAAATAAGAACTGGCTGGACTGCTTAAGGCGCTGAGCCGCAAAACGGCTCGGCGCGCTTTTTTTCGCCCCCGGAAGAATCAGATGACGATCGGCGAGTGGGCCGCAAGGTTACGCTATCGATATGTCCCCGATCATGTGGTCGGCGAGGTGCTCGGCAGGAGGTGGATGGACAATGTCATTCCCGTCACTCTGCTCATCGCGCTGACGATTTTTCTTGCAACGACGATTCCAAACTTCACCACGGTCGGAAACATCTCCGACGTCTCGCGGCAGATCGGCGAATTCGGGCTGATCGTGATCGGCATGACGATCGTCATGCTCGCTGGCGGAATCGATCTGAGCGTCGGCTCGAACTTCGCGCTCGCCAATGTGACCGCGTTGGCGTTGGTCAATGTTGCGAAATGGCCGGTCGAGGCGGCGATCGCGGCGACAATCGGCGTCGGCGCGCTGGTCGGCCTGGTCAACGGCTTCCTCATTGGCTTTCTCAGATTGCGGGCGTTTTTGACCACGCTCGTCACGCTGACGCTCGTTCGCGCGGTCGTTGACCTCCTGCTCTCGGTCTATTCCGTCCGGATCGCGACGGGCGACTTCGAATCCTCGCTCTGGGACTTCGTCGGCGCCGGGTCGATCCTGGGCGTCCCCTTCAGTTTCGTGCTTCTGATTGTCATTGCGATTGTCGCGCATTTCGTGCTGACCCGGCTCGGCGTCGGCTGGCGCATCATGGCGGTCGGCGGATCCCGTCGCGCCGCGTACAATGCCGGCATTTCCGTGCCGCGCACCGTGTGCCTCACCTATGTCGTCTCCGGAATCCTCTCGGCGCTCGCTGGGATCCTGTATGCGTCGCGGCTGTCCGGCGCCGGTCCGGACACCGGCATTGGTCTCGAGCTCACGGCGGTCACCGCGGCGCTGATCGGCGGCAACAGCGTTGGCGGCGGCCGCGGTTCGATTGGCAAGGCCCTGATGGGGACGATCATCGTCTCCCTGCTCGTGAACGGGCTGGTCCGGCTCGGGTTGCAGAACGGGGCGTCGTCGATGGTCGTCGGGGCCGTCCTGCTCATCGCGATCGCCATCGATGTGCGCTGGACGAGGTGGCGACACAGTCTCCGCGCCAAGGTCTACGTTTCTCCGGGCTATCTCGCGCTTCCGGCTGCTCCGCTCTTTGTGTCCGACCCGTCTTCGCCCTATGCGATGAACGACCGCCTGCGCGATGTCGAGGTCATCGGACTGGGCGAGGTTGACGGTCCCGAGGACGTCATTCTCGATGAGGACGCGAACCTTTATTGCAGCGTGCGGCAGGGAGACATCGTTCGCTTCCTCGCTCCCGACTACGTTAAGCGCGAAGTCTATGCGCATGTCGGCGGCCGGCCGCTCGGCATGGCCTTCGACAAGGATAGCAGCCTCGTCGTGTGCATCGGCGGCATGGGGCTCTATCGCGTCGACAAGTCTTCGCAAGGTCCAAAAAATAACCGCGGAGACCAACCGCTCGCGGCTCTCGATCATCGATGATTCCCGCATGCGCCTTGCCGACGATCTCGACATCGCGCCCGACGGCAAAATCTATTTCAGCGAGGCCACGATTCGTTACGGGTTCGAGGAATGGGTGGTCGACGCCCTGGAGGGCCGCGGAAACGGCCGGATTATCCGATACGATCCCGACAACCGGCGTCACCCGGACGATTCTTCGCAATCTTCTGTTCGCCAATGGCGTCTGCATGGCGCACGACAACAAGTCGTTTCTGTTCGCGGAAACCTGGGGTTGCCGGATCAGCCGCTACTGGCTGGAAGGCCCAAAAGAGGGAACGACCGAGGTCGTCATCGCCGACCTTCCCGGCTATCCCGACAACATCAATCGCGGGTCGCGCGGAACCTATTGGCTGGGGCTCGCCGGCACGCGGACGCCCTCTTACGACATGGCGATGACCATGCCCGCCTTCCGGCGCCGCATGGCGCGGCGCGTAGCCGGCGACGAGTGGCTGTTCCCCAACATCAATGTCGGCTGCGTCGTCCATCTCGACGAGAACGGCCGCGTCATGGAGACACTTTGGGATAAGACCGGCGAGAACCATCCGGCGATCACCTCGATGCGCGAGCATCGCGGCTATCTCTATCTCGGCGGCGTCACCAATAACCGGATCGGACGAATCAAATTGGCCGACGCCGATCCGGACTGGACTGGCCCTGAGTCCTATTGGGGCGCGTCCGATCGGGGAATGCGATGAACCCGCTCAGGAAGGCGGTCGACCGCTGGTTTGGACGCGGCGAAGCGTCGATCACCATTCCGCCGATGGACGGCGCGTTCCGCCCCAACGATCTTCTGGATCTCGCGCCAGTAATTCTCGAGGCGCCGTCGCCCGATTGCCTCGCCGTCACGTCGCAAGGCGTGATCGTCTCCTCGGACCGTTCGCTGTTGCGCATCGACAAGCCCGGGCGGCGCGGCGATCGCGGCCTTCGACATGGCCATCAGCGCGCTGACCGGCTTGGCCGACGGCGGTGCGGCGGTCGGCTTGATGGACGGCCGGATCGTCTTCGTCGGCGGCGAGCGCGGCGGTGCGACAATCGCCAAAAACCGCGCGATCGCCTGCATCACAGCGCTTGCACCGGCTCAGGACGGCGCCTTGCTTGTCGCCAACGGCTCGGCGACCAATGGGCCTGCGGCGTGGAAGCGCGACCTCATGGAGAAGAACGCGTCCGGCTCCGTGTGGCGCATCGACCGCGAGGGCGCCGCCACATGCCTTGCCGGCCACCTCGCCTACCCTTACGGCCTCCTCGAAGACGCCGGCTCGATCGTGGTCTCGGAGAGCTGGCGGTCAGCGCTGACGCGAATTTTTCCGGGCGCGGCCGGTCGCCGGGAGCCGGTGCTTGAAAACCTTCCCGCCTATCCGAGCCGCCTGTCGCGGGCGGACGACAACAGCATCTGGCTCGCGCTGTTCGCGCCGCGTAGCCAGCTTGTCGAATTCGTCCTCAGCGAAGACGGCTACCGAGACCGCATGATCCGCGAGATCGACGCCGACCACTGGGTCGCGCCCTGTCTTCGCTCGGGCGCAACGCCGCTCGAGCCAACGCAGCAGGGCGGCGTCAAACAGCTTGGCGTGCTGAAGCCATGGTCGCCTACCCGCTCCTACGGATTGGTCGCGCGCCTCGATTCCGCATTTCGTCCGGTCGCCAGTCTCCACAGCCGCGCAAATGGGCGGCGGCACGGCGTCACGAGCTGTCTCGTCGCGGACAAGCGGCTTTTCTTTGCCGCCAAAGGCGATGGGATTGTCGCTTCGCTGGCTTACGAAGGACTGGCTTCATGACCGAGCCGCCGCTTGCGCAACCGCCGCTTTCCGAAACGCCGCTTTTGGAAATGAGAAAGGTTGCCAAGGAATACCGTGGCGTCGCTGCGCTGAAAGACATCGATTTCCAACTTCGCCGCGGCGAGGTCCACGCGATCGTTGGAGAGAACGGGGCCGGCAAGTCGACGCTGGTCAAGATTCTGTCTGGCGTGGTCGCGCCCTCGGCGGGCGAAATTCGCCTCGGCGGGGATCGTATTGAGATCGCTGGTCCCGCGCTTGCGCGACGGTACGGGATCGCGATGGTCTATCAGGAAACCAGTCTTGTCCCCACCCTGACAGTCGCGCAAAATCTCTATCTGGGCGACGAGAAATTCTACAATCGCCTGAGGGGCACCTATATCGAGGCGCAGCAGTTTCTTCAATCCCTCAACTTTCCCGTCGACCCAACGGCGACCGTCCAGTCGCTCGGCACCGCGAAGCGCCAAATGGTCGAGATCGCGCGGGCAGTGCGTCTCAACGCTAAAGTCATCATCTTCGATGAACCGACCGCAACCCTGACGCCTGAGGAGAAGCATCATCTCTTCACGCTCATCGATCGACTGCGCAAGGAGCAGGTTTCGATCATCTTCATCAGCCATGCGCTGGAGGAGGCGCTCGATATCTCCGATCGCATCACCGTCCTCAGGGATGGCGCCCACATCGTCACGGCGGACGCGAAAACCTTCTCGCGCGAAACGCTCATCCGCCACATGGTCGGCCGGTCGCTGAGCGATGAACTTTATGGTCGCCCAGGCGGCAGCTCAAGGGTGCGACCGCCGGGAGAAAAGGTCCTCAGCGTACAAAACCTGTCTATGCAGAACGTGGTGCGGAACACGTCGTTTTCGATTTTCGCCGGACAAGTCACCGGCGTGTTCGGGCTTGTCGGCTCGGGTCGCACGGAGACCGCCAGAATCATCGCGGGCGTTGTCAAGCGCGACCTCTTTCATGGCGGCGACGTGCGTCTCAATGGAAAATCCGTGCGCTACCGTACGCCGCGCGATGCAGTCGTCGACGGCGTGGTCTATGTCACCGAAGACCGGAAGGGCGATGGTTTTTTCGAGACCATGTCGGTCGCTGAAAACGTTTATATGGGACACATCTCAAGCCCCAAGTCGCACGGGTCCGTCGCCAGCATGAGCGAGATGAAGGCGCTGGCCGCCGAGTGGACGAACAAGCTCAACATCAAGACCTTGAACAGCGACGCTCGCGTGATCGAACTTTCAGGCGGCAATCAGCAGAAGGTGGTGATTGCGAAAGCGCTGGTCCAGGCGCCCAAGCTGATCATTTTCGACGAGCCGACGCGCGGAGTCGATGTCGGCGCAATCGCCGAGATCCACAACATGATCGGCAGCCTTGCCGACGAAGGTCTCGCGGTGGTCGTCATATCCTCGTATCTGCCCGAAATCCTCAGCCTGTCGGATCGCATCTTGGTCTCGAGACAGGGCCGCATCGTCGAAGAGCTTGCGCCCGAAGAAGCGACGTCCGAATCCGTTATGTTCGCCGCCGTACATTAGGCCGGAGCGCCGAGGCGGTCCGAGCGATTTGAGACGATAGCGGATTTTTGCTGAAGCCGTCCTGATGACGTCCGGCCCGAGCCCTCGACGGCGCTCGTTTTCGGATCAAGAACGTCTTCGCGTCAATCACGCCGACCGCGCCAAGCCCCTCGCCAGGATCGGCGGCGGACCGTATCGACACTCGTTACGAACCGTGAGCAGCATCACACCGCGTTCTTAATTGATGATATCCCTTGCCTTTGGCTGAGGTCCAGATCCGATTGAGGCTCTATCGAATGTCGCGGATATTTCTGAGCCATTCGAGCAACGACAATTTTGAGGCGATCGCGCTGCGCGACTGACTCGCCTCCGGAGGTTGGCAGGACGTTTTCCTTGATCTCGATCCGGAGCGGGGAATTGCGGCGGGGCAACGCTGGGAGCGGGCGCTGCACGATGCCGCGAGCCGCTGCGAAGCGGTCATCTTCCTCGTGTCGACGAACTGGCTCGGCTCTGGCTGGTGCACAAAGGAATATGCGCTCGCGCGGGCTCAACAAGAAGCTGTTCGGGGCGCTGACGGATCCAACCAGGACCATCGGATCGCTCCCGCAAGAACTGACCGGCGTCTGGCAGATCGTCGACCCCGTTCACGGCCAGGATCTTCGCCTGTTTCCCGCCCAGCCGCCAGGCTCCAATGAGGAGCGGCACATCGGCTATTCCCAGTCCGGGCTCATGCGGCTGAAGCGTGGGCTGGAGAAGGCAGGGCTCGACGCGAGGTTTTTCCCTGGCCGCCGGAGAGGGAACCGGATCGCGCCCCCTATCGCGGCTTGAAATCGCAAGAGGCTGACGAAGCTACGATTTTCTTTGGCCGCGACGCGCCGATTGTCAACGCTATCGACCGGCTGCGGGGACTTCGAGTGGGAGCGCCGCCACGGTTGATGGCGATCCTTGGCGCGTCCGGAGGGGGCAAGCGTTCGTTTCTGCGCGCAGGTCTCTTGCTGAGACTCAACCGCGACTCCGCGCAGTTCATTCCGTTGCCGGTTCTTCGCCCGGGACGCGCGGCGGTGACGGGCGAGACCGGCCCCGTCAACCCACTCGCCGCCATCCTGCCGGCGCGTTCGCGGGCGGAGTTGCGTACGGCTGTGCAGGCCGGAGCTGACCCTTTGCGGCCACTGCTGGCCGAGCTTGTTCAGGCGGCGTCGGCGCGCCGAAACCCTGGCGACGAGTCCGAACGAGCGCCGGCTTTCGTGGTTGCGATCGACCAGGCGGAGGAATTGCTCCGCGCCGAGGAGCGGGAGGAGAGCGAGTCACTCTTGGCTTTGCTCGCGCGGCTCGCGGCGGACGACGATCCGACGGTCATCGTCATCTTCACCATCCGCTCCGATTCCTACGATGCGCTCCAAAGCGCCCAAGCGCTCGAAGGTCTGCGGCAGGTCGCGTTCTCGCTGCTGCCGATGCCGCGGGGCGCCCATAACGACGTGATCGAAGGGCCGACGCGAAGGGTCGAGGAGGCGGGTGGCAAGCTGGCGATCGAACCGGCGCTGACTCAGCGCCTCCTCATCGACATCGAGGCGGGTGCTGGCGATGCGCTGCCTTTGCTCGCCTTCACACTCGAGCAGCTTTATCTCGACTATCGCCAGACCGGCGCACTGAGGCTCGTCGACTACGAGAAGTTCGGTGGGGTCAAAGGGGCGATCGAGGCGGCCGTCGAGCGGGCCCTCGTACGGGCGGACGCCGATCCGTGCATTCCGCGGGACCGCGAGGCGCGTCTCGCCCTACTGCGGCGCGGGCTGATTCCCTGGCTCGCCGGCGTCGACCCAGACACCAAGACGCCCCGACGCAATATCGCTCGCCGCGCCGACATTCCCCCTGAGGCGGCGCCGTTGATCGACCTCCTCGTCGAGGAGCGGCTGCTATCGGTTGGCGGGTGTCACGCGATTCGGAAACCGGAGACGAGACCCGGGAATCGACGATCGAGCCAACCCATGAAGCGCTGCTACGACAATGGGGCCTCCTCGATGGCTGGCTGACCGAGGATTTCGGCCTTCTGGCGACTCTGGAGGGCGTCAAGCGAGCGGCGCGCGACTGGGAGGCAAAGGCGCGCGGCGACTCATGGCTTGCGCATCAAGGCCGACGCCTTGCGGAAGCGCTCGCGCTCGACGGCCGCGCCGATATCGCCGCCAAACTTGATATGACCGACCTGCCGCGCCCGCGAGGAGGCCGCGCGCGACCAGGCCGACCAGCGGCCGCGCGAGCGCGAAGAAGAGCAGGCGCGAAAGCTCGCCGACGCGCGCAAGATCGCCTTTCGCACCGGCGCCGGGGCGGTCGTTGCGGTCCTGTTTGCGATCATGGCGGACGCTCTAGGGTACTACGGCCTGACGGAACAAGACGCTTGCCGACCAGAAAGCTGCCGACGCGATTGAGCAGAAAAACGCTGCTGATGCGGCTACGAATGAAGCAAAGGCGCAAAAGCTCCTTGCTGACCAGAAGAATGAAGAGGCTAACGACCACAAGGCCGCCGCTGAAGCTGCGGCGGAGAAAGCGCGGGGGCAAACGGACATACCCGCGGCAGCGGCCAAAAGCACCAAATCGTTGCTGAATATCCATCAGGAGCTTGCAAGCTTTCTCCCCGAGGAGATGCAGTTGGTCCTCAACCGTGCCAAGATTGCGTACGATGATCCGAAACATGCGTTCGACGTCGACGAACAGACGCATGCAGCGATGCTGACGCAGTTGGCGGCTTACACGCGCGACACTTGGGACTACGACAAAGCGAAACAGCTGCTCAACGACGCGAGCAAGAAATTGACAGGAATCCGCGCGACTTCCCCGCAGCTCACGCTTCTAAGATCACAAATTGAAGAAATTACAGCCGATCTCGATGCCGAGATAATCGACGCCACCGACGAATACAGGCAGGCGCTGGCCACTTTCAAAGCCAACCGCGACACACAATTGGATCGATTGCACCGAAAAATTGGCGCCGTGGAAATCGCCCACGGTGACTTTCTCAACGCGGGTCAAGATATCAATGAAGCGCGAACCCTTCTTGAAAGCGTACCCGGGGCGATCGATGAGCGTGCGAATTTGGACGATCTGACCGCATGGGAGTTGGCGCATCAGGGGAAAGGCGATTTGGCGCTTCAGGCGCTGCAGGAGGCCGTGAGTTTTGATCGCCAAGCTCTTGCGGACACGAAGTCGAAGGGTGAACCCTTCCTGAGGCTCACCGTCGCACTCGCGGCGCACCTCGAACATCTCGGGGATGAACTAGGCCGGTCCGGTCAAGAGATGGCGGGACCGATCTATGACGAAGCTGGGCAGCTTGCGAGTGAGGTCCTCAAAATCTATCCGAACCAGATGAGCACGAGGTTCATGATCGACCTTATCCGGCACGGCAACATCCAACTCGGCGCGGCAGGATCAACAGGAGCTAGCCGCGAGAGCCGCCGCACGGCAAAGGAAACGGCCCTGGTGTTCGGAAATGGACTTGGACGCTTCAAATTCGGAATGACGGCAGCCCAGGTCAACGAACTTGCGGATCATCCCCTTCTCAACTCCCGCGCGCCTATGAATATACAACTGATGACGTGAGATATTTCTGGCTTTTGATTTCCCAGATCCCAGAGTTTTGAACGTTCTACCAAGGCGCCTCATGCCTACGAAATCGTGACGCGGGGTTCCGTCATTCCGCGGGGCGCCATGACTCCGATTCGCAACGTTCCTGTTTCATGACAACGCTTTGATTCGCACTTCCCTCCGCTTTGAGGGCCAGACGCGGCCCGGATGTTCCGGTCGGAGCAACGTGTTGCCGAAGCTCGCAGAGCGGTACGACATGCCCGTCTGGGGGACACAGGGGCAGTGGCGCCTCAGCTGGCAGACCCCGCACGCTTCTCTGTTGAGATCCACATCCAGCGCCGGACCGATGCTGGATATCGTCTCGCGCTAGCTGCGATCCGCGAAGGTAAGAATTTCGGGTGGTCCCCGCTTCTCGCGAACTTGCGCGCCGCGCCGTCTGGCCTCGCACTTTCGGGCCGCGTAAGGTTGCGCAATGATCCAAAGCGCCAGAGATACGGATAAAGCGGCAAGCGCGGGCCTGCCGGTTCAGGACCCCTGGTTCGCGGTGACGCAACTCTCGCCGGACCTCTTCCGGATTACCGAGCCTGGCTGCCACAGGTGGGTCCGAGCGAACTGTTTCCTCATCCTTGGCGGGAACCGCGATATTCTGGTCGACAGCGGCATGGGCGTGGCGGCGCTGCGGCCGGTCCTCGATCGCCTGTCTACGCGGCCGAGACTTGTGTTCGCGACGCACGCGCACGTCGATCACGTCGGCTCCCATTCGGAGTTCGCCGATTGTGAGATCCTAGTGCATCCCGCCGAGGCCGATGACCTCGCGCGGCCCGGCCGGCAAGGCCTCCGCTTTCCGAAACGCAGCCCGGAGGAACTCGCCGAGCTTCGTAAGTCCGGCTTCGAGCCTTCCGCCTTCATGCTCGAAGCCGTTCCCTTCGCCGGCTACGATCTTGACGCGTACCGCCGCGCGGCCGTCAAGCCGACCCGGCTCGTGTCGGAAAACGACATCGTCGAGACGGGTGATCGGGAGTTCGAGGTGCTTCATCTGCCCGGGCATTCGCCCGGAAGCATAGCGCTCTGGGAGCGTTCGAGCGGCTCGCTCTTTTCGGGAGACGCTATCTATGACGGCGTCATCGTTGACAATCTGCCGGGGTCGGACGTGGAGGTCTATCGGGCGACGATGAAGCGGCTCGCCGAGCTCCCGGTCGCGCAGGTCTTCGGCGGTCACAACGCACCGATGCGGCGAGCACAAATGCTCGACGCCATCGAGAGGTATCTGGCCTCCCGGCCTTGAGCGGCGGATGACCCGCCTCGACGGCTCGGCGCTTTGAGCAGCCGGGGGGAGCACAAGGATCATCGGGTGACGACAACGATCATCAGAAACTGCCGCTTCGCCGTCGTGTGGGATGACGCAGCCCAGTCGCATGTCTACCGGTCCTGCGTCGACGTCGTGATGGCGAACGACCGCATCGCCTTCATCGGCGAGACTTATTCCGGCGAGAGTGACCGCGTCATGGACGGCGCGAACTTTCTCGTGATGCCCGGCTTGATCGACATTCATTCTCATCCGTTCAGCGAGCCGATGAACAAGGGCATGTGGGATGAGGTCGGTAGCCTCAAACTCTACAACACCTCGCTCTATGAGTATCTGCCGATACTGAATCCGGACGAGGAGGGCGTGAAGGCGTCATATGGCGTCGCCCTTTCCGAAGTTCTCTTGTCGGGCGTCACCACTCTCTGCGATCTCTCGCTGCCGACAGACGGCTGGCTCGACATTCTCGCGAGCTCCGGGTTGCGGGTCAGCGTCGCGCCCATGTTTCGTTCTGGCCGCTGGTTCACGCGCAACGGCTATGTCGTGGAATACGATCTCGACGAAAGGCGCGGCTATCAGGCTTTCGAGGCGGCGCTGCGAGAGATCGACAAGGCTGAGAAGTATCCCGGAGGACGCCTCACGGGCATGATTTGCCCAGCACAAGTCGACACCTGCACCGAGGGTCTCCTTCGCGACGCCTTCAGTGAAGCGAACAGGCGCGGCTTGCCCTATCAGACGCATGCTGCGCAATCGCTGGCGGAGTTTCATGAAATCGTCCGCCGGCACGGCAAGACGCCGATCGAATGGCTGGACTCGCTTGGCGTGCTCTCGCCGCGCACGATCATCGGTCACGGCATCTTTCTTGATCACCACCCTTGGACGCACTGGCCCGAGACCGATGATCTTGGAGCGCTGGCGAGAAGCGGTTCGACGGTCGCGCATTGCCCGACCGTATTCGCGCGGCGCGGCATCGCATTGCGCGACTTCGGCCGCTACGTGCGGCGCGGCGTCAATATGGGGATCGGCACAGACGTCTACCCGCACAACATGCTCGATGAAATGCGGCTTGCTTCCTACCTCGGGCGTGTCGTTTCGGAGAGTTCCGCGCAGCGTCAGCGTGACGGACATATTCAACGCGGCGACCATCGGCGGCGCGCGCGCGCTCGGGCGGGACGATATCGGGCGGCTCGCGGTCGGTTGCAAGGCGGACGTCGTGATCGTGGATTGCGCCCATCCCGCGATGAGGCCCTGTCACGATCCGCTTCGATCGCTTTTCTATTCGGCGTCCGACCGGGCGGTGGCCCATGCCTTTGTCGACGGCGAGCAGATCGTCCGCGACCAGAAGGTGCTGACCATCGACTACGAGGCGGCGAGCGCGGCGTTGGAGGAAGCGCAGGTGCGGGGCCTGTCGCAAATCCGCCAACTCGATTGGGCGGGACGAAACGCGGAAGAGATCGCGGGCTCCGCCTTCCCCCGGCGGTAGCGAGGCGTTCTGGCGCTGCGCACAAGTTTCCGCGGAAACGCGACCGCTCACTCCTCACACCAACCTCGTGTCAGCGATCGCCCATTCGATGGTCGCGACATCATGAGGCGCGAGGATCGGCGTTTCGGCGCGGTGTTGCTGCTTGGCGGTCACGCGCAGGCCGGCGGGGATCTCCACCACATAGCGGATCATCTCACCCATGAAGACGGTTTCCCGCACCGTCGCCTTCATCGAATTGACGGGCCGTCCATCGGTTGCAGGAGACGCCCCCACAGTGATCTTCTCTGGTCTGATCATGCACAGGCAGTCGTCCGTGGCGCCCAAACTCGACGCCGGAGCTTTGAGCTCAACCTCGCCGATCTTGAGAATGATTAGCCCGTCCGTCTCCTTGCCGACGATCGTCGCCTCAAGGAGATTGGCTTCGCCAACGAAGGAAGCGACAAACCGATTGGACGGCGTGTCGTAGAGCGCCTTGGGCGAACCGATCTGCGCGATCCGGCCTTCGTTCATCACCGCCACCCGGTCCGACATTACCAGCGCCTCCTTCTGGTCATGCGTGACGTAGATGAAGGTGATGCCCAACCGGCCGTGCAACCGCTTGATCTCCAGTTGCAGATCCTCGCGCAACTGCTTGTCGAGCGCGCTTAAGGGCTCGTCCATGAGCAGCACGGGCGGATTGAAGACGATGGCGCGCGCGATGGCGACGCGCTGCTGCTGGCCGCCGGAGAGCTGCTGGGGAAAGCGGGTCTCGTAGCCGGAAAGCTGGACGAGATCGAGCATGCGCCGGACATGCTCGCGGATCTCGGGCTTGGCGAGGCCCCGTTGCTTGAGCGCAAAGCCAATATTCTCCGCGACCGTCAGATGGGGAAACAGCGCATAGTTCTGGAACACCATGCCGATGTTGCGCCGATAGGCCGGTGTGTGCGTCACCACCGAGCCGCCGATCAGAATGTCGCCCGACGTCGGCCGCTCGAAGCCGGCGATCATCATCAGCGTGGTGGACTTGCCGGAGCCGGAGGGACCAAGGAAAGTGATGAATTCGCCGGGCTCGATGTCGAGGCTCAGATCGTCGATGGCGCGATATTGATCGAAGGTCTTGACGATATGGCGGAGCGAAACCGGCGCGCCGGCTTGCCGCGGCGATCCGGACTGAAGCTGATCAGAAGGCATGACCGTCATCCGCGATGCGAACCGACGTTGGTTGGCGTTCGAGTGCTTGCTTTCGCCGTGGTTTGTGCGCGCGTTTATGAGTATGAGGCTGCGAGCCGATTGTCGAGCCAGCCGCTCGACCATGCGCCGAAAGACTTTTGACGCCGCCGCCGAATTGCAGATAGACTTTGGCTAGGGCCTTCGCATTGTGTGGGGCCGAGCGGCAGGGGCGATGCTTAACCGCGGATCCTCCCCGAGCGTGTTCTCCCTCGGCGCCTCTGCGATCCGACCATCGCCTGGCGCCCTTCTCGCCGCGCCGCTCGTTCTCTATCTGCTCGTCTTCTATGCCTATCCCGTCCTCCTCATGCTGAGCCGAAGCATGTACGAGAAAGGGTGGACGCTCGAGGTCTTCAGTAAGCTCCTGCGGGACCCTGTTTTTTGGCGGGTCATGCAGATCACGGGAACGATCAGCTTCATCGTCACGATCGCCTGCCTCCTGCTCGCCTATCCGGTGGCGTTGTTCCTGGCCCGCTGCAAGCAGTCGACCGCCAACCTTTTGATCATCCTCGTCTTGATTCCGTTTTGGACCAGCATCCTCGTCCGGACCTATGCTTGGATGGTGCTGCTTGGCCGTCGCGGCATCATAAACAGTTTTTTAGTCGCAACGGGGCTGATCGACCAGCCGCTGCCCCTTCTCAACACGCGTCTGGCGGTCTGCGTGGCCATGGTCCACGTCCTTCTGCCCTTCATGGTGCTGCCGATTTATTCAACATTGAAGAGCTTGGACTGGCGGCTCATTCGCGCGGCGGAAGGCCTCGGAGCCCGGCCTCTCGCCGTGTTCCGCCAAGTGCTTCTGCCGCTCTCCCTGCCGGGCATTTCGGCCGGCTGCATTCTCGTCTTCACGCTGGCGATCGGCTTCTACATCACGCCCGCTTTGGTCGGAGGCCCCAGCGATTTGATGATCTCGATGCTGATCGCCAATCAGGTGAACATTCTCGACTGGCCCCAGGCCGCCGCCATGGCGGTTGTGCTTCTGGCGGTTGTGCTCGTCATCTTCGCGGGCTTCACCCGCGTCATGGGGATCGAGAAAATCTTCCAGGGTCAACGCTGATGGGTACCGTACGACGCATCGCATTTTACGGCCTTGTGATCCTGGTCTTCGCTTATCTCCTATTCCCCATCCTGATCGTGATCCCGCTGTCCTTCTCCGCGGGCAAATATATGACGTTCCCGCCGCCCGGCTTCAGCCTGCAATGGTACGCGAATTTCTTCAGCCGCTCCGCCTGGACGGATTCCGCGTGGCTCAGCATCTGGGTTGGTCTTGCTGTCACCGCGCTCTCGACGCTCCTCGGAACGCCGGCGGCCATTGGCCTCGTGCGCGGCAAGTTTGCAGGCAAGAAGCTTGTGAACGCTTTGATCCTCTCGCCGGTGATTGCGCCGGGCATCATCGTCGCGATCGGCCTCTATTTCGCATACGCAAGCTACGGCCTGGTGGGCCGGCCGCTGGCTCTCGTTTTCGGTCATACCGCGCTCGCCGTGCCCTTCGTGGTGATCAATGTGTCCTCAACGCTCTATGGCGTCGACCGCCGTCTCGAATATGCGGCGCTCAGTCTGGGCGCGAGCCCCTGGGCGACGTTCAGACAAGTCACCTTGCCGTTGATCCGACCTGGCATCTTCGCCGGGGCGGTGTTCGCCTTCATCACCTCCTTCGACGAGTTGCTCGTCTCTCTGTTTCTGTCCGGCACGACGGCTGTCACCCTGCCACGGCGGATGTGGGAGCAGATCCGATTCGATATCGATCCGACACTGGCTTCGGTCTCGACGCTATTGATCACGATCACGACCAGCCTGATGGTCGGTGCGGAACTCTTGCGCCGCCGGTCCGAGCGTCTTCGCACCGCCTCAGTTGGCCGATAGCTTCAGCAGCGTGAAATGGGAGGATAGAATGGACGAGAAAATCAAACAGGCGCTTCAAGCCATGGCGGGGCAGCCCCTGCATGTCGCAGACTATTCGCGGCGCCAATTCATCGTCAACGCCGCGCGCTACGGCTTGACGGCGGCGGCCGCGGCGACGCTGACGCAACCCTTCGCCTTTCCGGTCTCGGCGCTGGCGGCGGATGTCGAACTGCCCAAGATCGACTCGATTCCCGACAAGCTCAAGGGCAGCGGCGTGGTGCGCATATGCTCCTATGGCGGAGCTCTGCAGGACGCGCAGCGCAAGGCCTATTTCAAGCCCTTCGAGGAATTGTCGGGCATCAAGGTCATCGAGGCGGAAGGCCCTGACCCGGCCAAGGTCAAGGCGATGGTCGACAGCAAGAACATCGAGTACGACGTGACCGAACTCGACGGCGCCGACGTTCTCAACCTCCAAAAGGGGGGCGAATATTTTGAACCGATCGACTACTCGCTGTTCGACGTCGACAATATCGACCCGACCTTCCGCCAAAAACTCTACATCAACATGCTGCCGTATGCGCAAATCTTTGCCTATCGCACGGACGCGTTCAAAGGAAAGGCGCCGAGGGACAACAAGGACCTCTGGGACACAACCAATTTCCCTGGCCCCCGATCCCTGCAGTCGGGCGCGAGCGGATCGAACGCCGACCTCGAAGTCGCGACGATGGCGACAGGCGTGCCAGCCGACAAGGTCTATCCGATCGATCTCGACAAAGCCTTCGCAAGCCTCGCAAAGATCAAGCCCAATGTCAGCAAATGGTGGGACGCCGGCGCCCTACCTGCGCAGCTCCTGAACGACGACGAGGTGGTGATGGCGACCGCGTGGAATGGCCGCATCGCGGCGATCCAGGCGAACAAGGCCCCGGTGGAGATCGTCTGGCAGGACCAATTGCTGCGCAACGACTGCTGGGCCGTCATCCACGGCGCCCAGAATGCCGAGAACGCGCAGAAATTGACGGCCTTCATCACCATGGCGGCGCCGCAGGCCCGGCTTTCCTCGTTGATTCCCTACGGCTTCGTCAACAACAAGTCGGCAGGCTATCTCTCGCCGGAGCGGCTCAAGATCCTGCCGACCGCGCCTGACATCAAGAGCAAGCTCATCAATTTTGACACCGTGTGGTGGATGAACAATATCGACGACATCGTGAAGCGCTGGAGCGCCTTCATCGTCGGCTGATCTCAGGCGGCCGGCGCCGGCGGCGCAGACCGCCGGCGTCTTCCCGTCCAAGATTCCTTGGAGCTTCTTCATGCCGAATGATCCTTCGGCGGCGACCCGCGATTGGGGTGCGGCCGCGCTGACGCCTGCCAAAGAGACCGCATTGGATTGGCTCAACGCGCACGCGGCTTGGCTTTCCGAGCGCCACAAGGAGGTGTGGAACTTCCACGAGCCGGCATGGCGCGAATATCGATCCGCCGCCTGGTATGTGAAACTGTTGCGCGAGCAGGGCTTCGAGGTGGAAGAGGCCACGGCGACCATGCCCACCGCCTTCCGCGCCACATACGGCAGAGGCAAGCCGGTTGTCGCCACTTATGCGGAATACGATGCTGTTCCCGGCAACAGCCAGGATCCTGTGCCCTTCGAGAAGCCGCGCGACGGTGTTCACAAATATGCGGCCGGCCACACTGACCCGCATTCGGCGCTGGGGCTCGGCGCGCTTGGCGGCCTCCTCGCCGCCAAAGCGGCGATGGAGAAGCACGGCCTGCCCGGCAAGCTCGTCTTCTTCGGCGAGCCGGCGGAAAAGGTGTGCGGCTCAAAGCCCGTGCATGCCGCCCACGGCTATTACGACGATCTCGACGCAACCATCGCCTTTCACCCGGCATTCAGCACCGCGCACGCCAACACGGTGATCTGGGACACCCATTGCGGCAGCTATTGGAGCCGGATGTACAGCTTCGAGTGTCCTCACCCGGAGCAATGGTCCGGCATGGGCGCCGGAGAGGGCGCTTCGGCGCATACGATGGCGCGAGCCCCCGGAGCGATCGACGCGGTCTGCCTTATGTATATGACGAGCAAGATGACCAAGGAGGCCATGCTGCCGCATACCGGCACTTGGACCATCAACGAGGCGATTCTCGCCGCCGGTCAGGCCACGGCCGACAATCTCGCTCCCAATTTCAGCCAGATTCAATATTCGAGCCGCTGCCCGACCCTGGAAATGCAACAGCGCATCTACGCCGTCCTCGACAACAACGCCGACAATGTCGCGCGAATCACCCATTGCATCGTGCGCAAGGAATGGGTGACCAAGACCCGTCCGGGCCTACCCAACCATGCGCTGGCGGCGCTTGCCTACGGCAATCTCGCGCTTGGCGGAACGCCTCGCTGGGGAGAGGAGGCCAGGCGGTTTGGCCGCAAGGTACAGAAGAACCTGGGCCTCGAGCCGATGGATGATCCAATCCATCCTGCGATGACGGCGCTGACGACGCCGGAAGAGGATGAGGGCCGACTGCGCGCCGTCCTGCCGCCCTGGCAAAAGAATTACACGTCGGACGACTACACCGAGTACACTTGGCACTGTCCGACCGCGCACGTTTATGTTGGGCGCGCGATGCTCGCGCCGCCGCGGCCGGGCTACCAATATCCAGCCTGGGTGTGGAACGCCCTTGGAGGTTTCCCGGCGACGATCGACCCAACGGTGGAGGCCGCCGCTCGCGTCATCGCCTGCAGCCTCATCGATCTCATGACCGATCCGCAGGCCCTCGCGGCCGCGCAGAGCGAGTTCCGCGAGCGCACGGGCGGAGGCGTCGGCGGAACGACATGGGTCGCGCCGCTCCTGCCGAAGGATTTCCAAGCGCCGATCCATTACCGCTGGCCGGAATACGTGACCACGCCGCGCGGCGCGGAATGGTGGCTGCCGGAGGGAGCCTGACGCCGCGACGATCGGTTTGCGTCGATCGCCTTGATCGTTCGGAAGGCCTACGCTCCGATAGCGCGGACAAAGCGCCCATAGGCCACCCGCGCCGCGACGCCGATCGGCCAAAACCGGTGGAGCCGAATGGGCTCCAGCTCCGACCTTACCGGCATGTCCAGCTCCTTTGCGGGCGTCCCGGCGATGCGGCGGGCGATCTCAGACCCCATTGTGGTCGCCATCGCCACGCCGCGGCCATTATATCCCAGACAGGCGATCACGTTGCGCGCCGGTTCATAGAGATGAGGATAGTGGTCCAAGGTCAGCGCCAACTGACCGTTCCAGCCATGCGCCCACCTGGGATTACCGATGAAAGGCCAAAGCCGCTTTGTGTAGGCGATCAGATCCTGAAAGTCGTTGGGGCTTTCGAGCGCCCGTAACTGGCTGCGTCCCCCCATCAGAAGCCTGCCCGCGGCGTCGAGCCGGTAGTAGACGGTAATGTCCTCGTGCTCATAGAGCACGGTTCCCATGGGCAAGATCCGCTTCGCGACATCCGACGGGAGCGGCTCGGTCGCCACGATGCCGCTATAGACCGGGACGATTGTTTGCTTGAGGCTTGGCCAAAGCCCGTCCGTATAGCCGTTCGTAGCGAGCACCAGCCAGTCAGCCGTCACGGTCCCTTTCGGCGTCACAACGGCCCATGAATCGCCTCGCTTCTCCACGCTGATCGCGGGCGCGCCGCCATGAATGGTGGCCCCGGCCTGAATGGCGGCATCGGCTAACCCGCGCGCATAGCCGAGCGGATTGACCGAACCGCCCCGGCGGTCGAGCGCGCCGCAGATGTAACGCTCCGCGCCCGTCGCGCGCGCGATCGCTTCGCCCTCCAGCAGCTCAACCGGCGCCCCGCGATCCTTCCACCCTGTTGTCGCTCGGCGCAGGAACTTGGCCGAGCGTTTCGAGAAGGCTGCGCGAATCGTGCCGCCTTGATTGGCCTCACACCTGATCTGAAGCTCTCGAATGAGCGAAAACACGCGGTCCGGCGCGCCGCCAGAGAGCAAGACCATTCGCCGTCCCAAATCGCGGCCGAAACGACGCTCTATCTCCTCGGGTTCATGCTTGAGGCCCGAGTTAACCTGGCCTCCATTGCGGCCCGACGCGCCCCACCCCGGCTCGCGAGCCTCCAACACCGTCACATCGACGCCGCGCTGGGCAAGGTGCAAGGCGGTCGACAACCCCGTAAACCCGCCGCCGACCACAACAACGCCCGCACGCTTGTCGCCGCGAAGCAGAGGGGTTGCGACCGCGTCGCGCGCCGTTTCGGCGTAAAGGCTGCGCGGCAGCCTATTTCTTTCAGCTTCGACGTCTTCGGCCATGTGTAATCCGATTGCATGCTGCACAGAGGACCGGACCGGCCCCTGACGAACCTCGGCTTGGATGGGTATAAATTCTCTATAACAGGAAAATAAGAATTTACTTTGACAAATTCGGAAATGTGGGCTAATTATCAGATGATCGCTCCTTGAAACTCAAGCCGCCGCTCGCATCCGTCCGAAGCTTTTCCGGCGGGCGTGTCCAGACCTTCAGGAGCGAGTGAGTTTCGAAGCGAAAAAAGTTGCACAAAACCGCACCTAAGATATTGATATGATTGATTCGCGTAATTTTGTGCGCACTTCCGCGGCGGGCCCCGACTGCCGAGACAGATGGCCGCCCGCGCGAGCGAGTTCCGAGTTCGCGCCTTACGCGATGCGGGCCGGCGTTCGCCCCTGAACATCCTTCACCCGAAGGCCATCGGGGTCGTACACCGGCTTGAGGAAACCCTTGGCGCGCCACCTCGCGCCCGCCACCTCGATCTCGAACTGACTGCCGCTGACGAAGTCCGGCGTCACCGCCTCGCCGCGGTTTTCCACATAGCCGAGACCAATCGCGCGGCCGACCGTATGGCCGAACATGCCCGAGGTAATGCGTCCGACGATCTCGCCATCGCGAAGGATCGGCTCACTGTGATAAAGCAGCGGCTCAACATCCTCCATGACGAATTGGACGAGCCGACGGGTCAGTCCTCGCTCCTTCTGACGGAGCAAAGCCTCGCGTCCAATGAAGCCTCCTGGCTTATCCAGAGCGACCGCAAAACCGAGGCCTGCTTCGAGCGGCGAATCCTCGTCCGCAATGTCGTGGCCCCAATGCCGATAGCCCTTCTCGATGCGAAGGGAGTTCATAGCGTGGTAGCCAGCGAGCTTGAGACCGAGCGAACCGCCGGCCTCGCTGATCACATCATAGACGCCTTGAGCGAATTCGCTGGGGATATAGAGCTCCCAACCAAGTTCGCCAACGTAGGTGATGCGGCTGGCCCTCACGCGCGCGTAGCCGAGATCGATGAGCCGTGATGTGGCGAACGGGAAGGCCTCGTTCGACAGGTCGGCGTCCGTAAGAGGTTGCAGCAGGTCGCGGGCGCGCGGCCCCATCACGCCGAGGACCGCCTGGCCGGACGTGACATCATGAACGCCCACTCGCGCGTCCTGCGGAATGTTACGTTTGAGCCAGGCCAGATCGCGTGTCTGGGATGTGGCCGACGTGACGACGAGATAACGATCTCCGGCCTCCCTTGTGACGGTCACGTCAGCCTCTATGCCGCCACGTTCATTGAGCCATTGAGTGTAGACGATCCTGCCGATGGGAACGGCGACATTATTTGCGCAGATCCGGTTGAGAGCTTTCTCGGTGTCGGGACCCTCAACGACGAATTTGGCGAAGGACGATTGGTCGAACAAGCCGACCGTTTCGCGGACCGCGCGATGTTCGTCGGCGGAAAACGGAAACCAATTCTGCCGCCTATAGCTATATCGGTATTGCGGCGTCTCGCCATCGGGCGCGTACCAGTTTGGACGTTCCCAGCCTGCGGTCTCGCCAAAGCAGGCGCCTGCCGCCTTGAGCCGATCATGCAGCACGGAACGCCGCGCCCCACGCGCCGATTCCGGCTGCCGAAAAGGCCAATGCATGGCGTAGAGCAGGCCCAAGGTCTCGGTCGTGCGATCGTGCAGATAGGTGCGATTTCTCTGGAACGGCATCATGCGGCGGATGTCGACATCCCACAGATCTATGGGCGGATGCCCATCGACGATCCAATCCGACAGAACCTTCCCGGCGCCTCCGGCTGACTGTATGCCGATCGAGTTGAATCCAGCCGCCACAAACAGGTTGCGAACTTCCGGCGTCTCCCCGAGCAGGTAGCGGTCGTCGGGCGTGAAGCTTTCAGGGCCGTTGAAGAAGAGTTGGATCCCAGCCTTGCCAAGAGCCGGAACGCGGTGGATTGCTGCCTCCAGCAGAGGCTCGATGTGCTCGAGATCTTCCGGCAGTTGGTCGAATGAGAAGCTTTCGGGGATGCCGCTCATTCCCCATGGCTTGGCGACGGGCTCGAACCATCCGACAAGAAGTTTGCCCGCGTCCTCTTTGAAATAAGCGCATCGGTCTGCGTCGCGCAGCACCGGCAGATGGCGTGGAAGCTCCGGGATCACTTCTGTGACAATGTAGAAGTGTTCCGCCGCGTGCAAAGGCACGGCGGCCCCAGCTTTCGCGCCAAGTTCATGCGCCCACATGCCAGCGCAGTTGACAATAATGTCGGCCTGAATCTCGCCGAAGGCCCCTCGAACACCGATGGCCTTGCCGTTTTCGACGATGATCTCGTTAACCTTGGCGTCCTCGACAATCCGCGCTCCGCGGCTCCGTGCGCCCTTCGCCAGCGCCTGTGTTGTGTCGATCGGATTGGTCTGGCCGTCTTTAGGCAGATGCACCGCGCCCAAGAGATCGCTCGTGTTGAGGAACGGCCAGAGCGCGAGAGCGCGTTCCGGGCTGACAACATCGACTTGCAGGCCGAATGAACGCGCCATGGAGGCGCCGCGCTTCAGTTCTTCCATGCGGCCGTCGGTTGTGGCGACGGCGAGCGAACCGATCTGTCGAAAGCCCGTCGCTTGGCCTGTTTCCTTCTCAAGCGTTGTGTAGAGCTCGGTCGTGTATTGAGCGAGCCTCGTCAGATTGCGGGTCGCGCGAAGCTGGCCAACCAGGCCCGCGGCGTGCCACGTCGTTCCGCATGTGAGTTGCTTCCGTTCGAAAAGCAGGACGTCCTTGCAGCCGCGTAGCGTCAGGTGATAGGCGACACTACAGCCGACGATTCCTCCGCCCACGATGACAACCTGCGCCCGCTTCGGTAGATTGGCCATCCTCGCGCTCCGATACTCGAATCGTCATGTCGACCGCCGCCGAGATAAAGGCCTCAGACCTGGTCGCAGCAGCGGCCTTGTCGAGCAACGGATGACGCCGCCGCTCTTATGCACTGCGGCATAGGAAATCATCGTCCAGGTCACGCCGCGCCCGCGTCAGTACATCTAAGTGGAATCATCATCCGTAGGTCCCCAGCTCAAGTGTGGGGCTCGCCACAATATCATTCGATGACTGGGAGCGAGAAGCGGCCCTCGCTTCGAGGGCCGCGATAGGCGCGCCTATCGCTTCCCGCTCTTTCTTGACGGTTCGGGCGCAAAACTCAGCCGCCCTTTCGCGGTGAGCCGCACGATTGCGCCGCCAACGTTGCCGCCATAGGCGCGCCGCTCCTTGAGAGCGTCGCGCAGGCCCATCGCGAGCGTTTCGATCTTCTCGAGGCCGATGCGGGTTGCATCGCGCCCCCCCGCCTCGGCGATGCGCCGCGCCAGGATCCGGTGCGCGATCGCGATCGGCGTGGCGAAGAGCGCACGCGCGTCAATCGCGCCTTCCGAGCCGACCTGCGCCTCGACTTCCGTTGTCAGATGCGCCAGCGCCTCCTCGGTCTCGCGCGCGCGGCGCGCAAGGCGGTCGAGCGCCTCGGCGTTGAGGCCTTCCTCGTCGAGTCGCGCAAGAAGGGCGCGCAGGCGCGTGCGCGCAAAGCGTGGATCGATGTTGGAAGGGTCGTCGATGAACGGCGTCCCGCGCGTCTTGGCGAAGGCGATCAGATCGCGCTTCTTGAGCCCCATGAGCGGCCGGGCGATCGTCATGCCGTCGCGCGCGGTCGTGAGGTCTATGCCGCGCAGCCCCGCAAGGCCCGATCCACGCAACAGACGAAAGAGCACGGTCTCCGCCTGATCGTCGGCGTGATGAGCGGTCATGAGCGCTTCGGCGCCGATTGCTTTTGCGTGATCGATGAGCAAGCGGTAGCGGGCGTCGCGCGCGCGCTCCTGTAAGCGGCTTGTTGGCTTCACGCCCTTCCAGTGAAGAATGCGATGGGCGACGCCGAGCCGAGCGCAAAGGGCAGCGACGGACTTGGCCTCGTCAGCGCTTTGCGGTCGAAGCCCGTGATCGACCGTCGCCGCTTCAATCCGGGTCTTGCCCCGCCGCTTCGCCCATTCAGCCGCCATCAAGAGGAGTGCGGTCGAATCCGGGCCGCCGGAGACGGCGACCAGGAGCGCCTTGGCGCGAACAAACGGGGCGAACAGTGCGTCGATGTCAGCCGACGAGACAGCGTGCGAGCGCCGCGCGCTCAACAATGATCCTTGGCGCTCTCATGCTCGGCGAGCTTCTTCACGGAGGAGGACGCCGTCGGGTAACGCTTGCCGAATTCGCCGAGTGTCGCGCAGGCCTGCTCGGAATTGCCAAGCGCTGCGAGCGTCTGCCCGAGCCGGACCATGCTTTCGGGGGCTCGCGAGGATTTGGAATAGTCGGTCGTGACCTTGAGAAATTGCTCAGCCGCCTCGCGTGGGCGCGAGCGCTGAAGATAAGTTTCGCCGATGTAGTAGATCGCATCCGGACTCAGGCGATGCGCCGGATTGGCGGCGAGAAACGCCTTGAATCCGGTCTCCGCCTCGGGATATTGCCCGGCCTGAAAAGCCTGAAGCGCGGCATTGTACTGCTCGCGCGGCTGATCGAGCATTGCAACCCCGGAGCCGACGACCATGGGTCCGCTGGGCTGTGGAGCAGACGGCGGCCCCTTTCCGAGCTCGAGGGGAGCGCCCGGGGCAGGCTGTTCGTGCGCCACGGGCGGCGGAGACTCGCGGACGAGCGGCGCGCTCGGCGGGGTCGTTCCCAACGGCCGCGGCGCCCCTGGCGCGGTCGGATCGGCGTTGGGGTCGAACGCGTCCGACCGTCTCGGTCTTGGCGCGATGGCGGGCTGGTCAGAAGCCAGGGGCGCTTCGGCGACGTCCGCGTCCTGCGGCGGCGCGCCGCCGGAGCGATCGCCGAGCCGGAATTCGACATCCTGACGGAACTTCTGCACCAGCGCCTCGAGCCGATGCTGGGCGTTCTGCAATTCCTCGATCCGCCCGTTGGCCTGACGGAGTTCTTCCTCGAGCCGATTGATGCGCACCACAAGCCCAGCGCCATTATCAGGATCACCCGGCATGCCATCCGGAATGTCAGCGGGCGGTGGGGCCTGGCGATGGAAGATATCGAACTGCGCCTGAGCCGGCGCCGCGAGTATGACGCAAGCGACGAATGCAGCGAAGAGGCTAGGTCGAAATGACGGCGTCACGGGGAAGTGTCCTGATTGTCTTCGTCTCACCTTGCCCATACACTCGGCGTCTGTCGATTTTAAGTCGAGGCGCGAAACCGCTTATCTGAGGATCTCAACTGCCAGCCGCTCCATTGAGCACGGTGACGGCGCGACGGTTTTGCGACCAGCACGAAATGTCGTCACAGACCGCGACGGGCCGTTCCTTGCCATAGCTGATTGTCCTCATGCGGGAACCTGAGATTCCTTTGGCGACGAGATAATCGTGCACTGATTGGGCGCGTCGGGAGCCAAGGGCGAAATTGTATTCGCGCGTGCCCCGCTCGTCGGCGTGGCCCTCGATGGTGAAGCTGTACTTGTTGTACTGATTGAGCCACGCCGCCTGCTTGTCGAGCGTTGCCTGTGCGGTCGGCGAGAGCTCGGTCTCATCGGTGGTGAAGAAGACGCGGTCGCCAACTGTCTGGTTAAACTCCTGCACGCTGCCGGGGCCGGACGCGCCATAGCCAGCGCCAGCAGCGCCGGCTGCGAGGTTGTCAGCGTCTCTGTGCGCGCAGGCGCTCAGGGCCAGGGCGAGCGCGAGCCCCGCCGCGATCGAGCTTCGGGTCATGTACGCGAACATCCCTGCCACTCCCGACGACCCCACCCACTTGCGCACTAGCCGCCCCACGAGTTAACGCAAGGTTTCGATAAGCTTACCGACTCCTTGCCGCGCAAAGATCATTGCCTCGCAACGAGACGGCAGCCTTAACAGCGGATTAATGGCCATATTGCGGCCACAACGCCTTGCGCTCGCCGCGTTTGATCGGCATCCTCACGTGCTCGTGAAGTTGAGTTATTGCGCGGATTCAAGGGATTCTTATCGGGATGAAGCGCTTTAGGGTGAGACGAACAGCTCTGCTCGCGCTCGCGATGATGTTTTTGGCTGTCGCGTGGGTATGGGACGCCCTTATCGCGGTCGGGCGTTGGGCCGCCGCATTCATACCTTGGGCGCGTTTTAAGCAGTCATTTGCGAGGCTGGTCGACCGGCTGCCGGCGCCGCTGGTTCTGCTCATTTTCCTGGTGCCGTTTTTGATCGTCGAGCCGCTCCTTGTGGTGGCGACCGTCGCAATTGCGATGGGCTATGTCCTATCCGGCGCGATCGCCTGGATCGTGCTGAAGTTTCTGGCGATCGCGCTCATCCCGGCGATCTTCGATCTGACGAAGCACAAGCTGATGACCATGCCGTGGTTCGTGCGAGCCTATGAGAAAGTGATGGCGTTTCATCACTACGCCGACCAAATCGTCGCCCCCTACAAACAGGCCGCCGCGGCGGTGCTCCGCCAATGGCGTATGCGCTCTGCGGTGGTGACAAGACGCGTTCCCGGTCTCGCCCATCTTGCGGCGCGCTTCGCCTCGCGTAAGCGCGCAAGCGGGCGCCCGGCCATGCCTTCGAACGGGTAGGGCGGCGCAGAACTCGACACGACAGAGAAACGGCGAACGCCGCTAACCAGCCTCCCTTCTTTGCGAGTTGACAGACCGAGGCGTGAGGACCACATTCATTTTGCTCGAGGGGCGTCCCAAAGCGGGGCTGAGACGGCGCGAAGCCGAACCCTTTGAACCTGATCCGGGTCATGCCGGCGAAGGGACGTAGCGGCCGTCTTTTCCATTGGTCCGCCCGTTCTCCCGTCGGATTTGTACGCGAGGAGACGGCCATGAACGAGATTCCCAAATTCGCCGCGCCGCAGACTGTGACCACCGGGCCCATTACGGGCTCGCGCAAAGTCTATGCTTCTCCTAGCGACCGCGCCGACATCCGCGTTCCGTTTCGCGAGATTGCGCTCTCCGATCCAAACGAGGCGCCAGTCCGGGTCTACGATCCGTCGGGGCCCTATACCGAGAGCCACATCGCGATCGATCTAGCCAGCGGGCTCAAGCCCGTCCGCGAGGCGTGGATCGAAGCGCGTAACTTCGCGGTAACGCAGCCACGCCCGATCAGGCCAGAGGATAATGGGAACGTTTCGGCGGATCGCCTCGCGCCGCTGTGCCCCGCCGAGCGGACGCTGCGCGCGGGCAAGACCGGCCAGCTCGTCACCCAGTTCGAGTTCGCCCGCGCGGGGATCATCACGGAAGAGATGATCTATGTCGCTCATCGCGAGAATCTCGCGCGCGAGGCCGCGGTGGAAGGCGCTGCTGAGCGCCGTGGCGACGGCGAGAGCTTCGGCGCCGCCATTCCCGAATTCATCACGCCGGAATTCGTGCGCGAGGAAGTTGCCCGAGGGCGCGCGATCATCCCCGCCAACATCAATCACCTCGAACTCGAGCCGATGGCGATCGGCCGCAATTTCCTGGTCAAGGTCAACGCGAACATCGGCAATTCTGCGGTGAGCTCGGGCGTCGCCGAGGAAGTCGAGAAAATGGCGTGGTCGATCCGCTGGGGCGCCGATACGGTCATGGACCTTTCGACCGGTCGCAACATTCACAACATCCGATCCTGGATTCTCCGCAACGCGCCGGTGCCGATCGGAACGGTGCCGATCTACCAGGCGCTGGAGAAGGTTGGCGGCGATCCCCTGAAGCTCGACTGGGAGGTGTTCAAGGACACGCTGATCGAGCAGGCCGAGCAGGGCGTCGATTATTTCACCATCCACGCCGGCGTGCGGCTGGCCTATGTGCCGCTGACCGCGAAGCGGGTGACCGGCATCGTCTCGCGCGGCGGCTCGATCATGGCGCGCTGGTGCCTGGCGGGCCATCGCGAGAGCTTCCTATATGAGAAATTCGACGAGATCTGCGACATCATGCGCAAGTATGACGTGTCGTTCTCGCTCGGCGACGGTTTGCGGCCGGGCTCGATCGCCGACGCCAACGACCGCGCGCAATTCGCCGAACTGGAGACGCTCGGCGAACTGACCAAGGTCGCCTGGGACAAGGGCTGCCAGGTGATGATCGAAGGTCCCGGCCACGTGCCGATGCACAAGATCAAGGTCAACATGGAGAAGCAGCTTCGCGAATGTGGCGAGGCGCCCTTCTACACGCTGGGGCCGCTGACCACGGACATTGCGCCGGGCTACGATCACATCACCTCCGGGATCGGCGCTGCGATGATCGGCTGGTTCGGCACAGCCATGCTCTGCTACGTGACGCCGAAGGAGCATCTCGGGCTGCCCGACCGTGAGGACGTCAAGACGGGCGTCATCACCTATCGTATCGCCGCGCATGCGGCCGATCTCGCCAAAGGCCATCCGGCCGCGCAGATCCGGGATGACGCCGTGAGCCAAGCGCGCTTTGACTTCCGCTGGGAGGATCAGTTCAACCTGTCGCTCGATCCCGACACGGCGCGAAAGTTCCACGACGAGACCTTGCCGAAGGACGGTCACAAAGTCGCTCATTTCTGCTCGATGTGCGGGCCGAAATTCTGCTCGATGCAGATCACCCAGGATCTTCGCAAGGAAGCCGAGGCGATGGCCGGCATGGCGGAGAAGTCGCGTGAGTTCCTGGACAAGGGCGGGGCGCTCTACGTCGATGCCACGGAATGAGGTGATGCGCGCGACCGTCGTTGGCGCGGGCGTCGTCGGCCTGACGACTGCGCTCGCTCTCGCCGAGCGTGGCGCGCAGATCACGCTCGTCGAGCGTTCGCGCGAGATCGGCGGCAACGCGTCGTGGCTCGCGGGCGGGATGCTCGCGCCGTTCTGCGAGGGCGAGAGTGCGCCGCAAAGCGTTGTTGAGCTAGGCCAAAGCGCGATCGACTGGTGGGACGCGCGCGTGCCCGGCGTAACGCGCAAGGGTACGCTGGTCGTCGCGCCGCCGCGCGACGCAAGCGAAATCGATCGCTTCGCAGCACGGACGAAGTCGCATGCGCCAGTGGACGAAGCGCGCATCGCTAGGCTCGAGCCCGATCTTGCGGGACGTTTTCGCAGAGGGCTATTCTTCGCGCATGAAGGCCATCTGGACCCTCGTGTCGCATTGTCGGCCCTGACCGAGCGCTTGCGGGCAATGGGCGGTGAGATCCGATTTGGCGCGGACGGCGACACGTTCGGCGACGCGGACCGTGTCATTGACTGCCGCGGTTGGGCGGCTCGCAAGGCGCTTCCCGAACTGCGCGGCGTGCGCGGCGAAATGATGCGCATCCGCTCGCGCGAGGTGGCGTTTACTCGCGCGGTGCGCTTTCTGCACCCTCGCATTCCCCTCTACATCGTTCCGCGGGCGAACAATGAATTCATGATCGGCGCGACGATGATCGAGAGCGCCGAGAAGGGCGCGGTCAGCGTGCGCTCGGCGATCGAGCTTCTGAGCGCGGCCTACGCGCTTCACCCGGCGTTCGGCGAGGCTGAGATTCTCGAGATGAGCGCCGATGTCCGGCCCGCTTATCCCGATAACGAGCCGCGCATCGAGGAGCGGGGGAGTCGTATTTTCGTCAACGGCTTTTATCGCCACGGCTTTCTGCTCGCGCCCGCCTTCGCCGAGCGCGCCGCGGCGCGCGCGTTCGAGCGGTCAGGAGCGCTCGTATGAGGCTCGTAGTCAACGGCGAACCGCAGGATGTTGCAGCCGTGACGCTTGCGGAAGCCCTCCAATCCCTTGACCTCGCCGAGTCCAAGGTAGCGACCGCGCTCAACGGCGAGTTCGTCCCGGCCCGTGCTCGTGCCTCGACGCCGGTGAAGGACGGTGACCGGATCGAGATCGTCGCGCCGCGGCAGGGCGGGTGAGACCCATGACGTACAGCCCTGATTTCACCCTCTACGGCGTCAAGTTCCGTTCGCGGCTCATGCTGGGCACGTCGCAATATCCCTCGCCCGCAATCCTCACGGAAGCCGCACGCGCGAGCGGCGCCGAAATCCTTACCGTGTCGCTGCGGCGCGAGTCGGCCCGCCTCAAGGAGGGGCAGGACTTCTGGCGGCTGATCCGCGACATTGGCGCCCGCGTCTTGCCGAACACCGCCGGCTGTTACAGCGTGAAGGAGGCGGTGACGACCGCTCAGATGGCGCGCGAGGTCTTCGGCACGCTCTGGGTCAAGCTCGAAGTAATCGGCGAAGCGGATACGCTGCAGCCCGACGTATTCGGCCTGGTCGAAGCGGCGCGCATTCTGTCCGGCGATGGCTTTGAGGTCTTCCCCTATACGACCGAAGATCTCGTGGTCGCCGAGCGACTGATCGAGGCTGGATGCAAGGTGCTCATGCCGTGGGGCGCGCCGATCGGCTCCGGTAAGGGGCTCAACAATGTGTTTGGCCTAAGGGCTTTGCGCGCGCATTTCCCCGAGGTTCCACTGATCGTCGATGCGGGCCTCGGCCTGCCGTCGCAGGCGGCGGCGGCGATGGAGCTTGGCTACGACGGCGTGCTGCTCAATACCGCGGTGGCGAAGGCGGGCGATCCGGTCGCCATGGCGCGCGCTTTCGGCCAGGCGATCGAGGCCGGCCGCGGCGCCTTCATGGCGGGCCCCATGGAGGCGCGCGACATGGCCGCGCCCTCCACGCCCGTCGTCGGACGGGCCGTGCTCTCGTGAGCGGGCTCGATCGCTTTTACCCGATCGTCGACAGCGCGGCCTGGGTTGGGCGGCTTGTTGGGGTCGGCGCGAGATTCATCCAGTTGCGAATTAAAGACGCGACCGAGGACCATCTCCGCAGCGAGACGCACCATGCGATGACCATCTGCCGCCGTTCAGGCGCCGAGCTCGTGATCAATGACCACTGGGAAATCGCCATCGACGCAGGCGCTGACTGGGTTCATCTCGGCCAGGGCGATCTTGACGAGGCAGACATCATTGCCGTGCGCAAGGCGGGGATCAGGCTCGGAATCAGCACCCATGACGATGCCGAGCTCGTGAGAGCTATGTCTTTCGTTCCCGATTATATCGCGCTTGGGCCGATCTATCCTACGATCCTCAAGGCGATGGCTTTCCCGCCGCAGGGGCTCGAGACGATTGGCGTGTGGAAGCGCCGCATCGGCGCGATTCCGCTGGTTGCAATTGGCGGGCTCAATGTCGACCGGGGGAAACTGTGTCTTGCCGCCGGCGCCGATAGTGTCTCCGTCGTCACTGACATCACGCTCAGCGCCGATCCGGAGGCGCGCGCGCGAGAATGGATAGCGGCGACGCGGCCGGCGTGACGCAAAGGCTGCCGATCGCTCTGACCATCGCCGGCTCCGATTCGGGCGGCGGCGCCGGAATCCAGGCCGATCTGAAGACATTTGCTGCCTTCGGCGTGTACGCGGCAAGCGTGGTCACCGCGCTCACCGCTCAGAATACGCGCGGCGTGCGGGCGATCCACTATCCACCGCCTGAAATCGTCGGCGCGCAGATCGCGGCGGTTCTCGACGATTTCGCGATCGCGGCGATCAAGATCGGCATGCTCGGCAGCGAGGAAATTGCCAACCTGGTGGCGGAGAAGCTCCCCTCTTCTCTTAGGAGAGGTGACGTCCACCTTCTCCCTGGGGGAGAAGGTGGCCCAACAGGGAGTTCGCAAGAACGCCCGTCTCGCGACGGGCTAGGGCGCCGGATGAGGACCTTCCTCATCTATGATCCCGTCATGGTCGCCTCGTCCGGCGACGCGCTCAGCGGCGGAAACTTTGTCGAGGCGGTCCGCCACGCGCTGCTTCCGCTGGTCGATTGTCTGACTCCCAATCTTGCCGAGGCAGCGGCGCTGCTCGGCGAGCCGGTCGCGCAAAGCGAAACCGACATGTCACGCCAGGGCGCGGCGCTATTGAAGCTTGGCCCGCGCGCGGTTTTGATGAAGGGCGGTCACCTCGATGGCGGCGAGGCCATCGATCTTTTGCTGACAGACAATGCGGTTCATCGTTTCTCCGCGCCGAAGGTCGCCTCCAGAAACGTGCATGGCACAGGCTGCACGCTCTCGAGCGCCATCGCCGCCAATGTCGTTCTGGGCGCCAAGCTGCCGGAGGCCGTGGCGGCGGCCAAGGCTTTTGTGCGCGAGGCGATCGAGCGCGGTCGGGATGTCCCGCTCAGCGTGGGAGTCGGGCCGCTGATCCAGACCGGGCTGCGTTCGAAACTCTGAAGCGTCCGTCCCGTATTCAGGTTAGTCTCATGCTTCTCGCGCGCAGGTTGAGCGGACATGGCCGACGACTTCTACGAGACCACCGCGGTTTTCGACGATTTCGCTGATGCGGTGAGGTCCGAGAACTACCGGCCGCTGCCGGACGATTGGGTCGTCGGTTTTGCGGACGTGGTCGGCTCGACCAAGGCTGTCGCGGATGGACGCTATAAGGCCGTGAATATGGTCGGCGCGGGCGTGATCGCCGCAGTCGCCAATGCGATCGACCGGCGGCCGTTTCCCTTCGTGTTCGGCGGCGATGGGGCGAGCTTCGCAGTCTCCCGGTCGGACACGCCCGCCGCAGCCGCCGCGCTCGCCGCGATGGCCAACTTCGCCCGCGAGGAATTTGGCCTCGAGTTGCGTGTCGCGACGGTTTCGGCCCGCGAGATTCGAGCGGCCGGACGGGATGTCAGGGTCGCCCGTTACGGAGCGACGTCGCATTGCGTCTACGCCATGTTCGCCGGCGGCGGCCTCGCCTGGTTCGAGGACGAGGCCAAGCGCGGCCGTTATGCACTCCCGCCGTCGCACGGGGTGAAGCCTGATCTTTCCGGTCTCTCCTGTCGGTGGGGCGTCGCGGTGGCGAAACAGGGCGTCATCTTGTCGCTGATTGTTGCCCCGCACGGCGACGATCAGCGATTTGCCGCCCTCGTCAACGAGATCGTCGGGCTGGCCGTCGCCGCGCCTTCGAGCGGCCGTCCGATCACGCTCGCCAGCCTCGGCGTCGCCGACCCCGCGAAGGCGATTGCGCTCGAAGCCTCGGTGAACGCAGCCTCGGGTGTCTCGCGAGCGCGCGCCCGCCTGAGCGCCACGGCAAGCTACCTGCTTGGCGTCACGTTTCATATGTTCAAGCTGAAAGCCGGCGGCTTCGACGCCGCGCTCTACGCCAGCGACGTCGCA
This sequence comes from uncultured Alphaproteobacteria bacterium, assembly GCA_963717215.1. GTDB lineage: Bacteria > Pseudomonadota > Alphaproteobacteria > Rhizobiales > Beijerinckiaceae > Roseiarcus. The sequence continues at coordinate 47,040 of CAVQVS010000008.1, read as the reverse complement.
GCGAACGCCGACTTCCGGAAATTCGACGATGGGCTGCGGATGACTCTCGACTGCACGCGGGAGTTCGCCGACAAGCTCGAAGCGCGACTTGCCGCGGCTGAGGACTATGCGAACTGGGGCGTGTTTCGACAGGAGGCGGCGCAGCTGACCTGTTTCGTCCCCTCGATCACCGAGCGCGGCCACGTCCATTTCGTTGATGGCGCGGGCGGAGGCTATACGATGGCCGCCAAGGCGATGAAGGCGCGCCGCGGCGCACTGGCGCCGGCGACGGCGGCTTGATCATGGCGCCCGTGGATATTTTCCGCCCGGTCCTGTGCGTCCGCGGCTGATTTGCTAGGTTGAGGCGATGGACGCCTCCACCGACAGCCCCAATCCCGAGACCGCCGCGCGCCTCACGCCGATGATGGCGCAGTATCTCGAAATCAAGGCCGTCAATCCGGGTTGCCTGCTGTTCTACCGGATGGGCGACTTCTACGAGCTGTTCTTTGACGACGCGGAGATCGCCAGCCGAGCGCTCGGCATCGTTCTCACGAAGCGCGGCAAGCACGAGGGCGAGGACATCCGTATGTGCGGCGTGCCGGTCGAGCGCGCCGACGACTACCTCAATCGCCTGATCGCTCTCGGCCATCGAGTCGCCGTCTGTGAGCAGACCGAAAACCCGGCTGCGGCGAAAAAGCGGGGACCGAAGTCGGTCGTCAAGCGCGACGTCGTACGGCTGGTCACGCCCGGCACGATCACCGAGGAACGTCTTCTAGAGCCTGGCCGGGCGCGTCTTCTGGTGGCCGTTCAGAAGTTGCGTTCGAGCGAGGGAAAACAGGGTTTCGGCCTCGCCGCGCTTGACCTGTCGACGGGCGCGGTCGCCCTCAGCGAAACGGACGAAGCGGGCCTCGCGGCGGAACTCGCGCGCCTTGAGCCGAGCGAAGTCGTGGCCTCGCAAGCCGTGTATGACGAGCCGCTGTTTTCCCAGATTGTCCGTGAGATGCGCGTTCCCGTGACGCCGCTCGCGCGCGACGGCGGCGACGGCGCAGCCGCGGAGCGCCGGGTCTGCGAGTTCTATGGCGTCGAAACCCTCGACGGCTTCGGCGCTTTCACCCGCGCCGAGATCGCCGCCGCCGCGCTGGCGCTGGCTTACGTCAAGCGCACTCAGTTCGAGGCTCGGCCCGCGCTTTCGCCACCGACCCGGCGCGCGCGGGCTGCGAGCCTCGAAATCGATCCAGCGACCCGCGCCAACCTCGAGCTTACACGGACACTGAGCGGCGCACGCGAGGGGTCTGTGCTGGCGACGATCGATCTGACCGTGACGCCCGCAGGCGCGCGACTGCTTGCCGAGAGGCTGGCGAGTCCGCTGACTGATCCAGAGGCGGTCAACCGGCGGCTCGACTCGCTTGATTTCCTGGTCGAGGAGGCGCCGATGCGTGACGCCCTGCGCCGGGCGCTGACGCATGCGCCCGACTTTCTGCGCGCTCTGTCCCGTCTCAGCCTTGACCGCGGAGGTCCGCGCGATCTCGCCGCGGTCCGCGACGGCCTCTCCGCGGCGGTCACGCTAGCCAGCATTCTCGAGGCGGCTCAGGAATTGCCGCCGGAACTGCTTAGCGCCTACGCCCGCTTGCGCGCCGATTGCGCCGAACTTTCGCGTGATCTCGAAGCCACGCTCGCCGATGATTTGCCGCCTCTCAAGCGCGACGGAGGGTTCGTCCGTCCGGGCGTTGAGGCGGCGCTCGACGAGGCGCGGAGCCTGCGCGACGAAAGCCGCCGCGTGATCGCTGGACTGCAGGCGTCATACGCCGACCAGGCCGGCGTCAGGCAGCTTAGGATCAAACACAACAACTTTCTTGGCTATTTCATCGAGACGCCTCAGGCCGCTGGTGAGACGCTGCTCAAACCTCCCCATAACGCCATCTTCATCCATCGCCAGACGATGGCCGGTGCGATGCGCTTCTCGACCAGCGCCCTCGCTGATCTCGCGTCGCGCATCGCCTCTGCGGCCGACCGGGCGCTCGGGCTTGAGCTTGAGGCCTTCGAGCGCTTGCGGCAGGCCTGCGTCGCGGAGGGCGAGCGCCTGCGCGGTTTCGGCGCGGCGCTGGCCGAGATCGACGTCGCCGCCGCGCTCGCTGAACTTGCGGTCAAGCGCAACTGGACACGGCCCTTGGTCGACGCCTCGCTGAGCTTCAGGATCGAGGGCGGCCGCCATCCGGTGGTCGAGGCGGCGCTGAAAGAAGCCGGCGAACCCTTCGTCGCCAATGATTGCGATCTCACGGGAGAAGAAGGCGAAGGCGGGCGCATCGCCATCGTCACCGGCCCCAACATGGCGGGCAAATCGACCTATCTCAGGCAGAACGCGCTCATCGCGCTAATCGCGCAAATGGGCGCCTATGTGCCGGCGGCGCGCGCGCATATCGGGATCGTCGACCGGCTGTTCTCCCGCGTCGGCGCGGCGGACGACCTCGCGCGGGGACGTTCGACCTTCATGGTCGAAATGGTCGAGACCGCCGCCATTCTCAACCAGGCGACCGCGCGCTCGCTCGTGATCCTCGACGAGATCGGCCGCGGCACGGCGACCTTCGACGGACTCTCGATCGCCTACGCCTGCGTCGAGCATCTGAGCGCCGTCAATCGCTCACGGGCTTTGTTCGCGACTCATTTTCACGAGCTAACAGCCCTGTCGGAGACGCTGCCGCGGCTCGTCAACCTCACCATGCGTGTCACCGAGTTCAAGGGGACGCTGGCGTTCCTGCACGAGGTCGTCCACGGCGCAGCCGACCGCTCTTACGGCATCCAGGTCGCGAAGCTTGCAGGCCTGCCGTCCTCCGTCCTCAAGCGTGCGCGCCAGGTGCTCGCCAGCCTCGAGGCGACGCGTTCGAGCAGCTCGCTCGACGCGCTGCCGCTCTTTTCCTACGAGCCGCGCGAGCCGCCTCCGGCGCCCGCGCCTGACGAGTTGCGAACGGCGCTCACGGCGCTCGATCCCGACGCGATGAGCCCGCGCGACGCGCTCGAGGCCCTGTATGCACTGAGAAGGCTGATCGAGGACAAGGCAAAATGACCGATCCCAAAGTCCTCCTCGCCTCACTGGCCGCGGCCTATCTCTATGTCGTGACGCCAGGGCCGGCGTTCCTCGCTCTGTTCACGCTCGCGGCCTCACGCGGTCGCGCGGCGGGCGCCTGGTTCATTTGTGGTCATCTGGTCGGCGACGTGACATGGGGCGCGCTTGCGGTCGCGGCGATCATCGGGGCGAACCGCATCGGGCCCACTTTATTCGAGCTGCTCGGCTTCGTTTGCGGGCTTTATCTCCTCTATCTCGGCGCCCGCGCGGTCACGGCCAAGAAAGACGCGCCGCCGCGCACGATCGGCGCCAAAAGGCCGCTCGCGACCGGCATGGCCTTCGGCCTCACCAACCCGAAGTCCTATCCGGTGGCGCTCGCGATGTTTTCGGCCATCGTCGCCCCCTATATCGGGGCGCTGAAGATGGCCGACGCGCCCCAGCTGTTCATCGCGGCCTTCGCCGGCTTCCTGCTCGCCGACGTGACCCTGATCTTCGCCGCCGGCCTGCCGGCGGTGCGGCGGTTCTTCCTCACCCATGGCGTCGCGGTGACGCGGCTCGTGGGGGTGATCTTCATCCTGTTCGGCGCGAAGTCGATCGCCGACGCGGCTGGCGGGGCGATGCGCCGCACGGCGTGACGAGCGACCCGCCCAACGCGAACGTCCTTAAGCGCCAATAAACGCCAGTAAACGAGCATAAACGCTAGTAAAAGTGCTGACGTTTACTAGCGTTTATTTTTTCGAATCGGGACTTTTCAATGGGTTACAGGCGATTCAGCTAAAAAAATTTCTCCACTCTGTTTTTCTACGCGCGGTCGGGCGGCTTCACAGGCAGGGCCGGTTCCGGCGACTTGTGAAAGCTAGCACGGATTCTGTTTTTCGTAAATGGAATGTCGGAGAGCTTTGCAGAACGAGCGATTTCGCTTTGAGGGGGCCGGGTTTGGCTGAGTCCGCGGGGGTAGGGGCGATTTTTGTGGTCTCTTGAGGTGGTTGTCGGGCCCGCCTTGATCGGGCGGAAGGGGCTTGAGCCCCTGCGCCTAGGCCGCTCGCATCAGCACGAGCGCCCGCTTCATGTTCATTGCCGCCGCGACGAGTTGCAGATGGCAGGCGTTGCGCGCGAGCCCGAAGTAGCGGACGCGGCTCATTCCGTACCAGCGCTTCATGGTGGCGAAGGCGCGCTCGACAGCTGAGCGGATGCTGGTCGCCCATGCGTTGTGGAGCTTTTGCCAGGGCTCGAGCGGATAGCGGGCGTGCTTAACCTTCCAGGCGATCCCATCGACCAGGCCGCGCCGTTCGAGCGTCTCGCGCAAAGCCTGGCTGTCATAGGCCCGGTCGGCGAAATAGCCCTGCTCGTCGCCCTGGATCAGTGCTTCGCCCAGGCGGAAGTCGTGCACATTGGCCGAAGTCATCTCAGCCTGACGCACCAAGCCGCTCTCCTCGTCCACCGCCAGATGCGCCTTGTAGCCAAAATAGGTCTTGTCGCGCTTGCGCGTGAAACGCGCCGCGGGATCGCGCGGATTGACGCCGCCGCCCTCGTAAGGCCGCCTGACTGCGCCAGCGATGATGGTCGCATCGACCAGCGTGCCTTTTTTGACGATAAGGCCGAGCGCGTCGAGCTGGCGGTTGACCTCCGCCAAGAGCTTCATCGACAGGCCAAGCTTGTCGATCGTCTGGCGGAACCGCCAGATCGAGGCGTGGTCCGGCGTCTCCACCTCCAGCGGCAGCCCGCAAAAACGGCGGAACGACAGCCCGTCGCGCACCGCCTCCTCGGCGGCGGGATCAGAGAGCGCGTGCCATTGCTGCAGCAGCAGAATCTTGAACATCGTCAAAGGCGGATAGCCTGGCGCGCCGGTCGCTGAGCCATGGATAGACGAAAGCAGAGCCTCGAACGAAGGACCAGTCGAACGCCTTCTCGATCCGGTCCAGAAAGCCTCCAACCTTCCCATAACCGCTCACCATCGCGTCAACGAACGAAGGCTGCGACAGGTCACGGCGCGTCATCGGCGAATCATCCTCCTTGGCCCAACCCAGAGAATCAAATCCGCCAACTTCTGCAAAGCTCTCTGTCGCTTGAGGCGTTTGGCTCCAGCCCGCCTTCCTGGGCCGCCTGGCGACGAATGGCTCATTGAGCCCGCGCAAATCGACACGTCAGGCCGGGCGCGCGATCGGATAGCCCCTTGCCGCATAGTCGAAATCCTGCAACTCCTGGCGCATCAGGTCGCGTTGGATTGGCGCAGCGCCGTAAGCCCGAATTTCCTGAATTTGAAATGAGCCCGCCTCGAACACAAACCAGTCTATTCCGCGAAGAATCCGGCCCTCCCTGTCGAACTGTGTCCATTCCAGCACTCCAGCGTATCGATCCGGATCGACGAGAACTTTATCGACCGTCCAGAAATGACCTAACGCGTGCACGCGTTTCGAGAAATTGGCCCCAATCGCGGAGGCTCCTGACCACTTTGCGACCGTCGGAAAATAGTGGACGGCGTTGGAACCGAAACACGCTGCGATGCTCTCGGCGTCGCCGTTATTGCAGGCCTCGATATAGCTATGGATCGCCTGTTCGATGCGAATGGCGACGCTTGGTTCGGGCATGATCTCCTCCTCCGTTACGTGGTCTTTTCAGGATGAAGACCGCTGGCCCTACGGGAAGGGTCGCCTCGGCCCGTCGGTTTGCGAACCGCCGAGCAACGACTCCGCCCAAACCATCGCTCAAACCATCCGAGTGCAGTTGGAAGGCGCCTCCAGATCGCAATACAGACGAATTAATGCGGACTTTCGTCGCTAATTCCAGAAAACCGGCTTCACTTTGTCCGAGATGCGCCACACGAACTCGGGCATGAGGTCGAGGCGGGGATATTCGCGCGGGTAGACCTCTTTCAGGATCTGATTCAACCTCATGATCAAATAAACGTCTTTGCGGTATCTGCTTGGCGCCAACATTGTCTCGGATCTCGTTGGGCGCCCGCAAGGCCGCATCGCCCAGCATATCGGCAAGGTGGGCGAGGCTGAGGTGTGCACGAGCGTCATCGTCGCGGCGGAATTGCGATATGGCGCTGCGAAGAAAGGGTCGCAGCGACTGACGGCTCGCTAGAGGCCGTTTTGGGCGCGCTTGACGTCCTTCCTTTCGAGGCGCCTGCCGACGAAGTCTATGGCGTGATCCGCGTTCGGCTCGAGCGAGCGGGCCAACCATTGGCGCCAATAACCTGCTTATCGCCGCTCATGCGGTGGCTGTCGACTGCATCATCATCACGGACAATGAATTGGAGTTCGGGCGCATCAAGGGCCTCCTCCGGGAAAATTGGCTGCGCCAGGCCTGATGTGGCCGGGGCGATGCAGGAGCGCGAGCAGGAAGCGCGGACGCCATTTGTCGGCGATCGGCCAGCCGCTGCACGCGCGACGCCCCTTCACCTTGCCGCCGCCACCGCGCCAAGAGGCGGCGCGACTGCGCGCGGCGCTTGAGTCTCGGGCTTCCCTTCCTGCGCCCAGCGCCGCGCCAGCACGGCGCAAACCATGAGCTGCATCTGGTGGAAGAGCATGGTCGGCAGGAGGATCATGCCGAGCTGCGGGCCGGGGAACAGCACGCCCGCCATGGGCACTCCGGCGGCAAGGCTTTTCTTCGATCCGCAGAAGACGATAGCGATCGTGTCCTCGCGATTGAAGCCGAAAGCCTTCGCGGCGGCATAGGTGGCGCAGAGCATGAACGCCAGAACAAGAGCCTCGATGACGATCATGATTGCGAAGCCGCTGATCGGCAGCGCATGCCATAGACCGGCGCTGACCGCGTGGCCGAAGGCGCCATAGACCACGAGCAGGATCGAGCCGCGATCGGTCGCGGACAGGATCGCCTTCTGGCGCAGGACGAAGCCGCCGATCCAGGGTCGCAACAACTGGCCCGCAACGAGGGGCGCGACGAGAAGAAGCGCGATTTCGCGGATCGCGTCGGCGGTCGGCGCGCCGCCTCTCGCGGAGGCGAACATCGCGACCAGCAACGGCGTCGCCACCGCGCCGATCAGGCTCGACAGCGTCGCCGAGCACATGGCCGCGGGAACGTTGCCGCCGGCGATTGAGGTGAAGGCGAGCGAGGACTGGATCGTCGAGGGCAGGAGACAGAGGTAGAGCATGCCCAGGGCGAGCGGGCCGGGCACGAGCCATTGCGGCAGAGCATGAAAGAGGGCGAGCCCGACGAGCGGGAACAGGACGAAGGTCGAGGCGAGCACGAGCGCATGCAGGCGCCAATGCGCGACGCCCGCGATCACATTCGCCGTCGCGAGCCGCGCGCCATAGAGGAAGAACATGAAGGCGATCGCGACATCGGTCGCGATCTTGACCGGCGTCTCGAGCGCAGCCGTCGGCGGGGCGAAGCTCGCCAGCGCGACGGTCGCAACCAGGAGCAGGGTGAACGTGTCGGGGGCGAAGCGGGAGAGGGTCTGGCGCATGGCGACTATATGCCGCAACGCTCGCTCATTCGGAATGACATTCTCCGCGGTTTCAGTTATCATGATCCGTGATGACCGAGACCTACGATCCCGACCTGCTCATGACCTTCCTGGCGGTGGCGGAGGCCGGCTCGTTCTCGGAAGCCGCCCGGCGGCGGGGGATTCGCCAGTCGACGGTGAGCCAGCAGGTGCGCCGGCTCGAAGCGGAGATTTGCCGGCGCCTGTTCGATCGCGACACCCACAAGGTCGCCCTGACCGTCGACGGGCAGGCCCTGACCGTGCTCGCCGGCGAGATTCTCGCCGCCTATTCGCGCGCCGAGCGCTATTTCTCCAATGCCGAGCTCAGGGGACGGGTCCGCTTCGGCGCGTCGGAGGATTTCGCGCTCTCGAGCCTGCTGCCGCAGGTCCTGCGCGCGTTCGCATCGAGACATCCTCAAGTCGACATCGAGATGACGGTCGGGCTCGCCGCCGATCTCTATGGACATATGGACGAGGGCGCGCTCGATCTGATTTTCGCCAAGCGGCGGGCGGGCGACGGGCGCGGCCATATGGTGTGGCGCGAACAGATGGTCTGGATCGCCGCGCCGGACTGGCGGCACGATCCTGAGCGGCCGCTGCCGCTCGTTCTCTTTCCCCCGCGCAGCATCACCCGCGAGGCGGTTCTCGCGGCGCTCGAGAAAGCGAATGTGTCCTGGCGCATCGCCTGCACCTGCGGCTCGCTGTCCGGCCTGGTCGGCGCCGTTCTCGGCGGCCTTGGCGTTGGCGCACAATCGGCGCGTCTCAGGTCGGAAGGGACGGTCGCCGTCGGCCCCGAGGCCGGGCTTCCGCCGCTCGGCGAGACCGAGTTCGTCGTGGTTCCCGCGCTCGGCCGGCCGAGCGCGCCGGTTCAGGTGATGGCGGATACGATCCTCGAGTTCGGCCGCGCTTTCCATGCGCAAGCGTCGCAGGGGGCGGGGTTTAAAATTGCACCGCAAGGAGCGGAGTTCGGGCGCTTACCGATTGGCATAGACGGGCAAGCAGACAAACCTCGGAGCCGTCCTTATGTTGAAACCCATGACCGAAACGCGTGAGCTCGACACGTCCTGCGCGCCGGCTCGCGACGAAGAGCGATGGCAGGCGGTCAAGCGCCGCGATGCCGCCTTCGACGGCAAGTTCCTGTTTGCGGTGCGCACGACTGGAATTTATTGCCATCCGAGCTGCGCCTCGCGGCCCGCCAAACGCGAGAACGTCACGTTCTTCGAAACCAGCGCTCAAGCCGAGACAGCGGGCTACCGAGCCTGCAAACGCTGCCGGCCCGACCAGCTTGGCGCGCCCCGATCCGCAAGTTCAGGCGGTCAGCCAAGCCTGCGAACGGATCGAAACCGCGGAGGAGGCGCCGAAGCTTTCCGAGCTCGCATCGGGCGTTGGCCTGAGCCCCTATCACTTCCATCGCGTGTTCAAGGCTCTCACGGGCGTGACCCCGAAAGCCTATGCCGCCGAGATGCGCGCGCGCCGCGCTGCCGACAAGCTGCGCACGGCGGAAACGGTTACGGAAGCGATCTATGATGCGGGCTTCAATTCCTCGAGCCGCTTCTACGAGAACACGACGGCGCGATTGGGGATGACTCCGGGCGCGGTCCGCCGCGGCGGCGCAGGGGCGATTATCCGCTTCGCGGTCGGCGAGGCCTCGCTCGGCGCGGTGCTGGTCGCGGCCACCGACAAGGGCGTCTGCGCCATCACGCTCGGCGACGATCCCGACGCCCTCGTGCGCGACCTGCAGGACCGCTTCCCGCGCGCGGAGCTCAAGGGCGGCGACGCGGAATTCGAGCGTATGGTCGCTGAGGTCGTCGGTCTCGTCGAGGCGCCCGGTCAGCGCCTCGATCTTCCGCTCGATATCCGCGGCACCGCGTTCCAGCAAAAGGTGTGGGCGGCGTTGCAAGCCATCCCGCCCGGCAAGACGGCGAGCTACGCGAAGATTGCCCGCGCGATCGGCCAGCCAAAGGCCGTGCGCGCCGTCGCGCAGGCCTGCGGCGCGAACCCACTTGCGATTGCGATCCCATGCCATCGGGTGGTGCGATCGGACGGCGATCTCTCCGGCTATCGCTGGGGCGTCGAGCGCAAGCGCAAACTCATCGACCGCGAGGCGGCGTGATGAAGGTCCGAGCCCCGACGCCTCTGTTAGAGCAGGACCTCAGCCCTGCGCGTCGAGCCCTCACCCCCACCCCTCTCCCCGGGGAGAGGGGACGAGCGGCGCCTCCGCTCCCCTTCTCCCCCGGGGAGAAGGGGGCCGACGTAGCTGGCCGGATGAGGGCCTTGCCACGCTCGACTGGCCGAGAATCGAGCGCGAAGTCGACGCCTATGGGTGCGCGGTCGTGCCGCAGCTCATCTCACCCGAAATGTGTCGCGAGCTTGCGGCGCTCTATTCCGACGACGCGCGCTTCCGCTCGCGCATCGTGATGGGGAGCCACGGCTTTGGCCGCGGCGAGTACAAATATTTCGCCAATCCGTTGCCCGACCCGATCGTCGCGCTTCGCCGCGGTTTCTATCCGCATCTGGCGCCGATCGCGGACAGTTGGAACGAGGCGATGGGCATTTCGGTCCGCTATCCCGCGGAACATGACGCCTTCCTCGCGCGCTGTCATGAGGCGGGTCAGAAGCGCCCGACGCCGCTCCTGCTGCGCTACGGCCCTGGCGACTACAATTGCCTGCACCAGGACGTCTATGGCGAGCATCTCTTTCCACTGCAGGTGACGATCCTGCTCTCCGAGCCTGGCCATGACTTCGCCGGCGGCGAGTTCGTGCTGACCGAGCAGCGGCCGCGTATGCAGTCGCGCGCGGAGGTCGCGCCGCTGACCCAGGGCGACGGCGTGATCTTCGCCGTGCGCGAGCGGCCCGTGCAGGGGACGCGGGGAACTTATCGCGTCAATCTGCGCCATGGCGTGAGCCGGATCAGAAGCGGCGAGCGCTTCACGCTCGGCGTGATCTTTCACGACGCGGCGTGAGCCTTCTTTCCGAAGGGACCCTCACGCGCGGCGAATGTCGGTCAGGGCGAAATCGCCGCCCTTGAACAGGAGCGCTTCGCCCGTCGCTCGGCTAAGCGCGTAGGCAAAACAGTCGCCAAAGTCTAGGGCAGCCTTGTGCCGGCCCTTGCCGAAGTCGAGAAAAGCCTGCCGAGCCAGGTCGCCCTGCTCGATGGTTACGGCCTCAACAACGACGCCCGCGCGGCGGAGGAAGGCGTCGGCCTGGCGCGTGCCGTCAGGACCGAGCTGACTCTCGACAACCATTGAGAGTTCGACATGGTTCGCCACACTGATTCGGCAGACCTCGGCGGCGCGGATGCGTTCAACGAAATCTCGCGCTTCCGGTTCCCCGTAAAGCACAGCGACAAGGGCGGATGTGTCGAGGATCATCTCGGCAGGCCGTGCTCGTCGTACAAAAGCTCCGCATGGTCGACATAGGGACGTTTAACCTGCGAGGCGGCGCGGTGGGCGATCGCTAAGAGTTCTTCGACAGTCGCCCGTTTGCTTCGCCGTTCGAGGCCTGCCAGTCGCTCCCGTAAGGCTTCGGTGACGACGCGTGTCATCGTTTCGCCAGTGGCTCGTGCGATCTGCTGCGCGAGGCGATGCGCCTCCGGATCCTTGATGTTAAGGCTCAGCTCACTGGACCTTCTACCAATATTATACTTTGTCTCCCTTTCTACATCGCTTTGCCCTTGTTGTCTACAGTTCCGTCCTGCTGCGACTTGCGGAGGAGAATTTGGTTAGCGGCGCCGAATAACTCTTTTCACTATGCCGACCGGATCGATCATGCGCGAGACGCTGGGACGCATCGTTGCGCCGCCACGCTGCGTGACTTAAGTCCGTGGGAGCCAAGCGAGACCCCGAGGTTCCCATGGACGCCATCCGCCAACCCGTGATCTTCGTGCCGCATGGTGGCGGGCCCTGCTTCTGGATCGAGTTTCCGCCGCCCTTTGGCCCGCATGCCTGGGACAATCTGCGCGATTACCTGGCCGGCGTCCTCAACTCGCTGCCCGAGCGGCCGAAGGCGTTCCTGGTCATCACCGCGCATTGGGAGGCGGACAAGCCGACCGTCAGCGTCAACCCGAAGCCGGGCATGCTCTACGACTATAATGGCTTTCCTCCGCACACGTATAAGCTGAGCTATCCCGCGCCCGGCGATCCGGAACTGGCGGCCGAAGTGAAGCGCCTCATCGAGGCGGCGGGGCTGCCCGTCGCGACCGATGGCGAGCGCGGCTTCGATCACGGCGTGTTCGTGCCGTTCCTCATCCTCGATCCGAAGGCCGAGATCCCGGTCGTCATGCTGTCCCTGCGCAAGGACCTCGATCCTGCGTTCCACATCAAGCTCGGCAAGGCGCTCGCGCCCTTGCGCGATCAGGGCGTCGCCATCGTTGGCAGCGGCATGAGCTTCCACGACCTCCGGCATTTTCGCGACGGCGACACGACGGCGTCCGCCGCCTTTGACGCCTGGCTCGACGAGACCGCGAAAGCGCCGGGGCCGGAGCGCGAGGCGCGGCTCACGCAATGGGACAAGGCGCCCTCGGCGCGCGCGTGCCATCCGCGCGAGGAGCATCTCCTGCCGCTGATGGTGGTGGCCGGCGCCGCTGGCGACAGCAAGGGAACGCGCGACTTCAACGAAAAGATCGGCGGCAAGATGATCTCGGCGTTTCGGTTCGGATAGGGCTTCCACCTGGCCCTCGAAGCCGCGCTCGGTGGCCCGCGGTAAGACGGGCGTTCTTAGCCGCGCCCTTTGGAGCGCGGCTGGCGCGGTAGCGAGTGCGCCCTACATCGCCCGATCCGACGGAATTGCAATCTGCTCCAGGCACAGCCGAGAGCATGCACGATAAGGAAAAGCAGCGGCGCCGTCCTGCCGATCCCCGTCGCTGACGACGCTCGACGCCTCCTCGACGGGTTCGAGGATTTCGGCACGCCGCCATAGCCGCCTACTCACCATCCTCCCCTGCAAGTCGCGCTGCGACGCGAGCGGCACACCAGACTCGAAAGTGAGCGTGCGAGACCCAAAAGCGCGCTACCGAAGGGGCTTGTGCGAAAGGTGCGCTGGCACGGGCGGCGAGCCCGCCTCTGAGTGGTTTCCGGCCGAAGCAAATGCCTGGCGCAGGATGCTCCTTCCGAGCGGCGAGCGACTCGCTAAGCGGCGAGCGACTTGTCGAAGAAGAAGCGCTCAGCAGCCGGCAGACACCGCCGCCAGGTCGGGCGAAGGCTTTCTCAAGCAGGCGGAACGAGAGCTTCGCCGAGGGCGAGGATACTTGAAGACGCTAGACGAATGTCGCGTAGAACATGTTATTTGCGCCCGCGCCAAAAGCGCCGATTTTTGAGTATGCAACTAAATGGGGTCGCAACCGACTGAAAACATTAGAGCCTGCGGGTAAAATGGCGGCTAGGTCTAAGCGCGCCGTGTAACCGGCGTAAAGCTGGCACCAAGGTGAAACGGCTAGCCGGCGCGGGGCGTCAACCTGGTTTGAGCGACGCCAGCCCGAGGGCGGGGTCGCTTTTGTAAGGCCCTACGCATTCCTCTTCGCGCGCCCGCTCACGCTCGTTCGTCGTATAGGCGCGCGAATCCTCAGGCGCCGTGACCGGCAGGATCGGCACTTGCGGAGACTGTTGACGAAGTTCGAGCGCCCGCTCGACCATCATGCATTGCAAGACCTTGTCGACCCACCAGATGTGACTGAGCGCCACGCCGCCCGGATCCGGTTCCGCAACCGATGCTGGCCAAACCGCATTGTTCTGTTCCCTCGCCCGGAGCTGCTCGTCGATCTTCCCCTTGATGGCGTTGTGGCAATTGTAGGCGATTTCCAAGAGGGCGCCGACCGGCAGCGGATCGGACCCGTTCGGTTGCAGTCCTTTCAATGTGTAAGTCCGGCAGTCGATCGCACCCACATTCAGATTCCGGTCCTCGATGCCGAACTGGGAATTGACCGCGATTCTTAAATTCGACACGAGGATGTTGTGCCGAATTTCCCAATCTTTGTTGGCCGCGTAAAAGCGCTTGACCGCCGCATCCAGCTTCTCGCCCTCGAGCTTGGTTTTGATGGCGTCGTTCAGTTCGTAAGTGGGCAGCCATTTCTCGTCGAGCAGCTTGTCCACGCCTTCGAGCACGGACAAGACGGCCCCGGAATCCTTTTCGATCTTGGCGGATCGCGTTTGGTATTCCCAGCTGCGGCCCTGAAGGTAAAAGCTGATGACCGTGCCTACGACGCCGGACGCCAAAATGACGTCGCCGACAGCCCCCACCACCCGGTTGGTCCAGGCTTGAGCGCTGCTCAGCTTCGATGAGCTTGGGACGGTGTCAGTCTCGCGTTCAACCATTTGAATCCTTTGGCCGCCGCGTAAGTGGCGAGGCGTGATCGGAAAAAACGTCAATCCGGCGGCAGCGCCGGCGATGATCTTGGCATGAGATGGAGATCGGTTCCCGTCCAGGGATGAGCCAGCGCCACCTCCTCGTTCAGCTCGACGCCCAGCCCCGGCTCTTCCGGCGGGATGACAAAGCCATCCTCCCAGCGGATCGGCGTCTTGAGGATCTGAGCATGGAAGCCGTCCCAACGCTCGATGCTCTCGAGGATGAGAAAGTTCGGGCTGCAGGTCGCGAGCTGAACGTTGGCTGCGCCGACGACCGGCCCGCAGTAGAGATGCGGCGCGATCTGCGCATAATGCGCTTCCGCCATCCCGGCGATCTTCTTGGCTTCCAGAATGCCGCCGACCCGGCCCAGATTCATCTGCAGGATCGACGCGGCGCCGGTTTCGAGCACGCGCGCGAATTCATACTTGGTCGTAAGGCGCTCGCCGGTTGCGATCGGCACGCGACATTGCGCGGCGACCTTGGCCATCTCCTCCGGCGCCTCGGGCGGCGTCGGCTCCTCGAACCATAAGGGCTCGTAAGCCTCGATCCGCCGCGCCAGACGCAGCGCGCCGGAGACCGTGAACTGACCGTGCGTCCCGAACAGGAGATCGCATTTGGTGCCGACTGCTTCCCGCAACGTCCTCATGAAGGCCTCGCAAAGCTCGAGCCGCTCGAGGCTCGGCTGGCGAGGATCGAAGGTCGAGTAGGGTCCGGCGGAATCGAACTTCACCGCGGTGAAGCCTTGCGCCATATATTTGAGCGCGCGTTCGGCCGCGGCCTTCGGATTGGAGTAAACCGGACTGTCGGAATGGGCGTGCGAGCCGGGCTCGTCGGGATAGAGATAGGTGTAGCTGCGCAGCCGCTCGTGCACCTTGCCGCCGAGCAAGGCATAGACGGGCTTGCCGACCGCCTTGCCGATGATGTCCCACAGCGCCATCTCGATGCCGGAGAGGACGCCCATCAGCGAGATGTCGGGCCGGCCCGAATAGCCGCGGCCATAGACATTGCGCCAAAGCGCCTCGATGCGGAACGGATCGGCGCCCTCGACATGACGCTCGAACACGTCCTCGATCATCGCCACGATCGCCTTTGGCGCGAAGCTCGCGGCATAGACTTCGCCCACGCCCTCGATCCCGCAGGCGGTCTTGAGCTTGAGGAAAATGAAGTAGCGGCCGCCGAAGGCGGGCGGCGGATTGCCGACGACGAAGGTTTTGAGTTCGGCGATTTTCATAAGCGTCCGGACGATTCGGGAGGAGGGCGAGAACCGGAGGTTAAGCGTTCGCGCCTCCTGCTCCACTGTGCTAACGCTTGCAAGCCCCCTCGCCAAGCCTCCGCCCATGCGCGTCTGGAGCCCATGATGGCCGAAACGATCGCCTTCGTCCTGCGCAACCTGCCGGTGTTTCTGTTCGTCGCGGCGCTTGCATGTGCGTGGCTAAGTCGATCGGGAGCGCCGATCGCCGATCGGTTGCTCGCATGGATCCTGCTCCTGCCCATTGGCGTCACCGGCCTCTGGGCGGCGGTCTTTCATCTGTTCTTCCCTGAAATCGCCGCGGCGGACATTGGCTGGGAGCCGAGCCCGTTCCAGTTCGAGGTCGGCATGGCGGATCTCGCGATGGGCGCGAGCCGCCTGCATAAGCTTCTGGCGCAGCCTCGAGTTCAAGGCGGCGGTCGTGATCATCAACGCGATCTTCCTGCTGGGAGACGCGGTTGGTCACGTGGGACAGATGATTGCCGCCGGCAACTTTGCGCCCGGCAACGCCGGCGTCCCCTTTTTCGGCGACCTCGCCTTCCCTGTGCTCACGCTTATCCTTCTGATCATCGTTCAACGGTCTGAGTCGGCGCCGCGAATTTCCTGAGAGTCGCTCAAAACACGATGACGTTGCGCACCGCCGCGCCGGAGCGCGAGGAAGCCAGCGCCTTGTTGATGGACTCGAGCCGATAGCGGCCGCTGATCAATTGGTCGAGCTTGAGGCGACCCTCGCGATAAAGCTGGACGATTTTTGGCACGTCGATCGCTGGCCGCGCCGAGCCCATCTTCGAGCCGAGAATCCTCTGGCCGTCGGCGGCGAGCCAGCCGGGGTCGATCGTCGCCGTAACCCCCGACGGCGGCATGCCGACCAGCACAGTCGCGCCGTTGCGCTTCATCAACGAAACGCCCTGTTCCGCCGCGCCCTTGACGCCGACGGTGACGAACACCCAGTCCGCTTTGCGTCCTCGCGTCAGCACCGTCACGCGCTCAGCGACATCCTCGCTTCTGGCGTTGATTGTCTCTGTCGCGCCGAATTCGCGCGCGGCGGCGAGCTTAGCCGGCTCGACGTCGACGGCGATGATCGGGGAGGCGCCGGAGATCCGCGCGCCCTGGATAGAATTGAGGCCGACGCCGCCGCAGCCGATGACGACGACGCTCGAGCCTGCTTTGACGCCGGCCGTATTGAGACCGCGCCCATGCCGGTCAGCACGCCGCAGGCGATGAGCGCCGCGCTATCGAGGGCCATGTCCTTCGGAATCGCGATCGCCTGTGACTGGTCGACGACCATGTGCTCGGCGAAGGCGCCGGTGCGCAGGCCGTGCACGATGGCTTGCCGGCGCCGTCGTGCAAAGGAGTGTCGCGGTCGAGTGGGAATGCTTCCTCGCAGAAGACCGGCGCGCCCTCGGTGCAGGCCGGGCAGAAGCCGCAATTGCGGATGAGCGTTGCCACCACATGGTCGCCGACTTTGAGGCGCGTCACGCCCGGGCCAACCGCCTCGACCACGCCCGCCGCCTCGTGGCCGTAGACCGCCGGCAACTCGCCGCCCCAGGCGCCGTCGACGTAGAAAATGTCGCTGTGGCAAATTGCGCAGGCGGCGGTCCGGATCATGACCTCGCCCGGCCCCGGCTCGGCGAGCTCGACCGTTTCGATCGTCAGCGGCGCGCCGAAAGCGCGGCAGACGGCGGCTTTGGTTTTCATACATCCCCCGACGGACAATGGGTTTCGGAACACCGTCAGCGTTTCGCGAAGACCGCTCTTTTGATCAAGCGCAGTCTCGATGAGCGCCCCATGGACGGTGGCACGGGCCGCTCGGCTTGCCGTCGAGAGCGTGGCGCCAAGAGATTTGAGGCCCGCCGGCTGGCTAATGGCTTGAGGTCGGCTGATAAAAGATGATCTGACTTCCCGTTCGCTCGAAGTCGACCGGAATGGCGCGCAATTTCGGCAACGCATGGCGTATCGCCGGATGCCGATCCTCGGGAGCGAAAAGGGCGAGGAACCCGCCGGCGCCGGCTCCCAGAATCTTGCCGCCGATGGCGCCATGCTTTCGCGCCGTGTCATACCACTCGTCGATGTCGGAGGTGGAAACCCCAGCCGCCATATCGCGCTTGAGCATCCAGGCCTCGTGCAGAACCTGGCCGAACGAATCCAGATTGTCGTTCCGGATTTCGTTCAGGAGCTGATAGCAAAGCGAGACCATCCGCTTCATGGCGGATATCTTATCGACATTGGTCGCCAACTCCGCTGACTGGTGCTTGAGGATTGTCGAGGCGCCTCTCGTTATCCCGGTATAGAGGACGAGCATCTGCCTGCGGATTGCAGCAATGGTTTCCGGCTTGCAGATGACAGGAGACACGGTCACCGTGTCATTCGGATTGAATTCGTAGAGATTGAAACCGCCGTACGCGGCCGCATATTGATCCTGCTTACCGATTGGTTCGCCGCAGACGTCGATTTCGATGTGGCAGGCCTGATCGGCCAACTCCTGACGCGTGGAATGGCGGCCGATGAAAGCGTAGAGCGCGTGCAGGAGAGCGACCGTGAAACTGCTCGATGAACCAAGACCGGTTCCTCGCGACGGGATATCCGCAACGGTCGTGATTTCGACGCCTCCGGGAACCCCGGCCATATTCAGCGCGGCGCGCACGAGCTGGTGCTCGATCTCGGAAACCGAGTTCACCTCTTCGACCCGCGAATACGCCACACGGATTCCGCTATCGAATTTGCGGTTCATGGTGACATAGACATATTTGTCGATCGCCGTGCTGACGACCGCGCCGCCATGTTCCCGATAATAGGAGGGCAGGTCGCTTCCGCCTCCGACGAAGCTCATTCGCAATGGCGTGCGACTGATGATCATGGCGTCGCTCCTTTCGGGAGGATCGACTGAATTTGACAGGCATCGAGATTGATCTGCACGGACGATCTCGTCGACGTTTCCGGAGCCTGTTCCGCAGGTGCGCGGACGAAGAGACTTTTCGCGCGCGCCTGCGGGGATCCCTCGTCGTTCGCATAGATGCATGAAGCGCTCATGTCGGGCGGCTTCGCTCGAGACGACGTCGATTGTGTGAGCGGTCCGGCCGAGAGACGCTGCGAGTTCCGCGGCGAATACGCCTTCCCAGATCACCAGTTCGTCCGGACGCCAGTTTAATCTCCAATTGGCCCTCCGCGACCGACCGGAAGCACAAGTGGTGACGGATAGACCGTTCGCTCGCTCCGCGGCCTTCGCGACGGTCGCCTTGAGACCAGCCATGTCGAAGGACGTCGAGCGCATGCCGTTCGCTTTCGTCCTGAATCCAGCGATCCGTATGAATGATCCGCGTGCGCCGTCCTTGCAGCCGCAATTCGCGCTCAAGCGTCGCTGCGACTGTCGACTTGCCGGCGCTCGGCAGGCCGCCAACGAACCAATCGTCGCTTGACCCCATTGTGGCAAGTTGAGGCGCAAGGCGCTCGGCGATCTTCGGATAGACCTCAAGGATGAAGGTCACCGCCTCAGAAACGTTCGCGACAGTGAATCGCGCTTCGTAAGGATAGCGACGGTCGAGGCCCCCGTGCCCCGTCTCAACCAGAATGGAGGAAACCCCGGCCTTTTCCGCCGCCCCCAGATCCGG
Organism: uncultured Alphaproteobacteria bacterium; assembly: GCA_963717215.1. Classification (GTDB taxonomy): domain Bacteria; phylum Pseudomonadota; class Alphaproteobacteria; order Rhizobiales; family Beijerinckiaceae; genus Roseiarcus. The sequence continues at coordinate 28,354 of CAVQVS010000008.1, read as the reverse complement.
CGTCGAGTTGCCGACGTACCAACTGCGAGCCAGATCGATATTGAGATCGTTTTGGGCCTGGAGGATCAGCCCAGGTTCCGGTTTGCGGCAATCGCATCGGATCTTGAGCTCTGTGCGTTCGCCCGGGAATCCGCGATCGGGGTGATGGGGGCAAACGTAGATTCGGTCGAGATAGGCGTGATCGCGGCCGATCTCCGTTTCCAGCCGCGCATGGATGCGGCGCAACTGCGCCTCGGTAACCTCGCCGCGCGCGATGATCGGCTGATTGCTGACGAGCACCGTTCGCCATTCCGCTTCGTTCAGCCGTCTGATGGCGGATCCGGCAAAGGGAAACACCTCGAGATCTTCTGCCCGACGAATGAGTCCGTGTTCGACATTGAGCGTGCCGTCGCGATCGAGGAAGACCGCTCGCTGCGGTTCGTTGAGCGAGGCGCGGCGGATTGCGCCTGACGTCAGCGCGTTGCGAACGCGTTCCAGCCGTTCCGGCGTGCCCGCGTCCTTGATGTATTCGGGCGAAGCGTAACCACGCAGCGTCGCTCCCGCCGCCAGCATGCGCGGAAAAAGATCTTTGCCGAAATCGAGCGGGCCAGCGACATCGACCCACGCGCGCAGGCTCTCGCGACGCACGACGTAGAGCGCCGCATTGACGAGGTTGGGCAACCACGCGCCCGCCGGGTGGGGATAGGCGTGGAAGGCGACAATGCGTCCGGATTCGTCGACTTCGACGAGGTCCGAATCATGCGGGTGATCGTTTGGGTGAAGAAAGAGGGAAACGTCGGCGCCGGGAACCGCGCGATGCCAGGCCCAGAACCGCGTCAGATCGACGGCAAGCATCGTGTCGCCGTACATGACCAGAAATTCGGGCTCGAGCTCGTCGAGAGCGGCCAAGACCGCGCCCGCCGTTCCGCGCGGTTCGCCGTCGTCGATCAAGCGAACGGAGATCGGCAGGTCGAGGCCGACCAGCCATTCGCGAATCGCATCGGCCCGGTGATTCACCATCACGATCGCGTCGGTGAAACCATGGGCGCACAGAAGTTCGAGCTGGTGCAAAAGCAACGGCTTGCCGCACACGTCGACGAGCGGCTTGGGCAGGCCTTTGAGCACTGAGGCGAGCCGTGTTCCTTTTCCCCCAGCGAGAATGACCGCCTGCTTCATGGCGGGTTTTCCTGACCGTTGATCTCGGCGATCGCGCGTCGGACGGCCTCGAGCGAACTGAGCTTCGACGTCCATCCGAGTGCGGCGAGCTTGGCTGTCGAATAGGTGAAGCGGGGCACGTCGCCGACCCATCCCTTGTTGTCCGTCCCAAACTTCAGCTGTGCGCCGGGAGCCACGACTGCGACGGTTTCGCGCGCAATGTCGCGGACGGAGATCCCGGCGTCGGTCGGGCCGATATTGAAGACGTCAAGCTTCTTGGTGACGCGACCCTGAATGAACACCATGGCCTCGACGAGTTCGCTCACGTGCAAATAGGATTTCTGCTGCGAGCCGTCGCCGAGCACGTCGAGATGGTCGGGATCCGAACGCAGGCGGCGGACGAAGTCGAGGATCACGCCGTGAGTCGCGGGCAATCCGACGACGTTAGGAAAGCGAAACAGCAGAGCTCGGCCAAGGAATTTCTCCACCGCCGCGGTGACGATCGCTTCTGAAGCAAGTTTCATGGCCCCATAGTTCGAAATCGGAAAGAGGGGACCGGTGCTCTCGGTCAATTCCTCGGCGCCGAGATCGCCGTAGATCGCTGAACTCGATGCGAAGAGCAATTCGCCAATCTTCCGCTCCTCCATGACCCGGAGGACGTTAAAGGTCGTCATGAACGTATCGCGCAAATCGACGCCCGGATCCGCGATCCCCGCTGGAATGTCGGAATTGGCGGCGAGGTGCCACACCTCGGAGATCGGGCCGAGGTCCTGGTGCGAATCGAGGCAGGCCCGGAAGGCCTCGAGATCGGCAAGATCGACAATCGAAAACCTAAAGCTGTGTCTCTCAGTGAAGCGCGCGACGTTGGAGGTGGTTCCGCGGGAGAGATTGTCGAGGCAGATCACGGAGTCGCCGCGCGAAAGGATGGAATCCACCAGCGTGTTGGCGATAAAGCCTGCCCCGCCGGTCACCAAAATCGTCATCGCCGCACAATCCGCCCACTGAACGTGGCGCAATCAAAACCAACGCGCCGCCTCGAACCGGCGGGTTTAGCGACCAGCTGTCAGAACTTCTTCTGACCCAGCAATTTGGGGTCGGCAAGATGCCTGTGTCGAACGTACTGGGCGAGCACATGCATCATCGACTGGTGGATGTCTTCGACGACTCCATAATTGTGCGCGTCCACATGAAGATTGATGTCCGCGATTTCTGCCGAAGCGCCGCCCTTGAACCCTGTCATGGCAATCGTTCGCAGGCCATTGTCCTTGGCCCAGTTGATCGCGTTCACGATGTTGCGGGACTCTCCGGACGAACTGATCGTTATCAGCACGTCGCCGGGTCTCGCGAGAGACGCGAGCTGGTAGCTGAAAATGTCGTCGTAGCCGATGTCGTTGGCGATCGCGGTGATCAATTCGACGGTCGCGGACAGACTCGAAACTCTCGGCTTTATGGTCGTGTTCGTTCTGACTCCCTTGAGGCAGTCGCAAGCCAAGTGATTGGCAATCGCCGCGGACCCGCCATTGCCACAGGAGAAGATTGCGCCGTCGCGGGCGACAACGTCGATGATCGCGTCCGCTGCGACCTGCATGCGCTCGCGCGCGACTGCCGCCGCAGCGGTGCGAAAAAGGTCAAAGTAGGCGTCCAGGTAGCCGCCCATGTCTTCGTAAAGTCGATCCGGAAAAAAAGCCAGGATAAGTCCCCTCGCAAACGCGGCGTCTTCAGATACCTGTACGATGTTCTCGTTTGTTCGAATGATGACTTGAGACGCGTTTCTCAACGAAACATTGAGATCTCGTTTGCAGTCATGGAACAGCCGCGGTCTCAGACAAAGCCCGAGCGGGCTGCTCGCTCCGGCCTAACACGCGCTCCAGACCGGCACGATAGGTCTCGGCGATTGTCTTTCGCTTGAAGCGGTCCAACCCGCCGCGCTCGTGAAGCGAGGCGATGGATCGTTTGTACCGCTCCTGTTCGCGCAGCAGCCGGTCCACGCCGGCCTCGATGTCGTCGAGGCTCGTCGGATCGCACGCGTAGCCGATTTCATCGTTGGCGAAAAATCCGTCGATGCCCCATTTCTTGGTGTGGAGCAAGGGCAAGCCGGAGAACAGAGCCTCGATAAAGACCATGCCGAAAGTCTCCCGGCGGGTCGGCATCAAGAACCCGACGTAATCGCCGAGGATCGTCGTGAATCCATCGCCTGGCAGGGGTCCCTTTAGCCTGACGTTTTTGGCCTTCGATTTCTCAACGATTTGAGAAACCTCGAACATCGTCTTGGGCGAACCCTTGCCGTAAACGTCGAGCGAGATGTTCGGAATTCGCTGCGCCATGCGATCGATCACGGCGACAAGCGCGGCGAGGTTTTTTCGCTTGTAGACGTCGAGGTTGAAGAGCGTCACAAACCGAGGTTCCGTAATGATCCGTGACGGCGTGAACTGTTCGTTTTGAGTGATTGCCGGCAGGATCATCAATTTTGAATGATCGAGTCCAAACAACTCGTCAAAGCGTTCTTCGACCCAGGGTGTATGAGGGATGATGAGAGCCGCCTGGTCGAGAATTGACTTCCAAGAAGCCCTCAAGTCCGGACGATACTTTATGACTTTAAGATCCGTATCGCCCCAGAGGTTGACGATGTATGGACGTTTGAGACGTCGGGCGATTTTCTGGCCGACCAAACCCTCAACGGAGAATTTGTGCAGATGCAGGGCGTCGACCGGAATGCCGCGGCTCTGAATATCCTTCAGGATCCAGTCCGATACGCGGTCCAGGTAAGTAGCGTGGAAAATTCCTTTGGGGGGCGCCCCGTAGGCGATAGCCTTGCGGTCGGGTCCGAAATCAACAGCAACTATGCCTGATACGAGACTGACGCGATTGAGGGAATACACAACATGACGATACCCGTCGGTGGCCTTGATGAGATTGGCTACCGAACTGGTCTTTGTCGCCGCCATCGAGTCTGGAAAGTCAGCACTAATATGAACGATGACTTTACTGCTCATGCGTCAATCTAACCTCTTCACGGTCGGGAGACTAGACCAGAAACAGACCATTCCCTCAGCGATTTCCTCCAATCTAACCCATAAGCTTGAACCAGTTGAAATTGGCGATTGTTTGGGATTGCGCCAGCGTAGACTTCGCGAGAGCCTGAAGTCTCCGAGCCCGATTGGCAGTTCAATCCACTACGCGAATAACACCCTCGGCATATGGCTGTCAAAGCTCCGTTTAGAACGAAAGCATTACAAAAGTGTGGGAGCGCCGCCGCGGGCGATGCGAAGCCGCCGCTGATATCAGCGGTATGGAGGCCGCCAAGTTTCGACGCACGCCGACACAACGACGAGTGGGTTCACGGCTCGGAACGAGGACAAACCGTTACGACGAATTGGTTAAATCAAACCCAGCGCCAACCGCAGAGCGACGGTCCTGATTCCACCAGCCGCGCCAGACCCGGCGGCGAGGACGGCGACACGGGAGCGGACGGACGACCATCGCCTGGGCTTTCATGATCCAGTCGTCGAGGGAGCGCGGGCGTCAAGCGTCATGGCTTCTAGCGTTATCGAACTCAGAGTCAGAGCGGCGCCGGCGGTCCCGAACAGAAACGCGCGCACGAAGCTGCGGCGACCGAACGCCATCGACGGTCCCTCCCTTGATCGGCTCCGGGCTGTTTAATCCCGGCGCCATCCTTGTTGAGCCAGCCGATCGCGATCCCTTTTTCGTTAGGGCTTTGGGCAAAGTTGACTCAATTGTCCAAAGGTAAGATGATAATCTTTATTGCCGTCGCCGTTCGGAGTTGTGGGCCCGATAGCGACAGGAGGTTGGCCCGCATTAGGGGGAACCATGCAACGAAAGCAGTTTGTACACGCGATCGGCTTGGCCGCGGTCGGGCTGATGGCGAGCGTGGGGCTCGCCTGCGCGCAGGTCACGGAAGCCGACGTCGGCATTAATCCGACTTTCGTGCAGACTGGTCCGAATACGGTGACGTCGACCGGCGGCTTCTTCTCCGCCCGTGCGTTCATCACAAATCAAAGCGACTTCAGCGGGGGACCTTGAGTTATGGAGGTCCGGCATCGCCCCAGACACTCACTGACGTTCCGGCTGACGTCGCATTGGAGTTCGGAGACTCCAACGGTACTTTCTCGAACCTGCAGACAGCCTATCCGACCGGCGGCTACGAATTCGACCTGACTGGCGGCACAATGGGTCCGACCACGGTCTCGCTTAACTATGTTGGCGACGCTTATTCCAACACCCCGCAGCTCACAGCCGCCTCGTTTAGCGCTCTTCAGGGTCTGAATGCGGCCGCTCAGATCACCTTGGACTTCAACTCCATGATGGTTAGTCCCAATGCGACGCCGGGTGCGAACGGAATCTATTTTTCGATCGTCAACACTTCGGACAACATGACAGTATTTAGCACTTCCGCCTTGCCGACCGACGCTACCAGCGTGACAATACCTGGTGGACAGCTGCTTGCAGGGCAGAGCTATAGCTTCGACCTCCTTTTCGACGATCGGATAAGCGGCACGGACCCGAACTCAGGGGTGTTTGTCGAGCAGTTCTACGACACCCACACGGGCGGCATGTTCTCCACCGCCGCCGGGGCGGTTCCTGAGCTTTCGACCTGGGCGATGATGCTGATTGGCTTCGGCGGTCTCGGGATCGCGGTCGCGCGCCGGGGTCGAAAGGAGGTCGCCTCTCCGATCGCCCGCTAAACCGCGGAGTGAAGAGACGCTGGCGCAAGAGATAATGATTATCTCCGCGTCGGCGGGGATAAGTGAACGCTGTTGATCAGCAGCGTCGCGCGGCAAAAACTTTCTTTACCCCCTTGGCAAGGGCGAGCGAAAGCGCTATGGGCCTCGTTTGGGGTCGACAGCGCGGCGACTCCGAATCAAACATGGGCTACCGCCCTGCAAAGATGAAACCGGTGACGGCTGATCGGAGCGGGGGCGGCGGAAAGGCCGGAGGACGGAAGGGTGAACCTTTGCGTCTGTTCCGGCTTTGTCCTGTCCGAGACTGCCGGTGCGTAACCCCTTGGGGAACGCTTAATTCCCAAGCCCATGCCGGGCAGGGAGCCTGCATAGACGGGGAAGACCGAGTTTCTGCATCCGTCCGGCGCTTCCCGGACGGTGAAGGCGGTTCGAACCATCTGTCCGGCGCCGGGCGTTTCGCCCGCCTCCGGGGACAGGCGCAAGTGGCTGCGGCGTTGAATTCGGGTAACCGAATTCAGCGGCGCGGCGTGTGCAACAGGCGGGTTTGAGGAATCAAGTCCCGCCGACCGGAGATGAGCACCGTGGATAGAACGGAAAAGAAGGAAGCCGTCGCGGCTCTCCACGACGTTTTTGCGAAAACGTCGGTGGTGGTCGTGGCGCATTATTCCGGCCTGACGGTCGCCCAGATGCAGCGCCTGCGTAAGCAGATGCGGCAGGCGGGCGCGGAAGTTCAGGTCGCCAAGAACAGCCTCGCTCAGATTGCTGTCAAAGACACGGACGTCGCTTCGATCGGTTCCCTGCTCAAGGGGCCGACCCTGATCGCTCATTCGATCGATCCGGTCGCGGCTGCCAAGGCCGCCGTTGCTTTCGCAAAGGATAACGAGAAATTCGTGCTCCTGGGCGGCGCCATGGGCAAGACGGTCCTCGACGTCGATGGAGTCAGGGCGCTCGCGACCTTGCCGTCCCTCGATGAGCTGCGTGCGAAACTGCTGGGGCTTCTTGTGGCGCCGGCGACCAAGCTCGCTCAGCTCGCCACCGCGCCAGCCGCCAAGCTCGCCCGCGTGGTCGGGGCCTATGCCGCCAAAGACGCAGCCTGAAGTCAAGCTCTTCACAATCAACCGAACCGCACTACATACAGGAGGTCCATCAATGGCCAATCTCGAAAAAATCGTCGACGAACTCTCGAGCCTCACGGTCCTGGAGGCTGCGGAACTCGCCAAGTTGCTTGAAGGCAAGTGGGGCGTCTCGGCCGCCGCTGCAGTGGCGGTCGCCGCCGCTCCTGCTAGTGGCGCAGCCGCCGCTCCGGTCGAAGAGCAGACCGAGTTCAGCGTTATCCTCGCTTCGATAGGCGACAAGAAGATCGAAGTGATCAAGGAAGTGCGCGCCATCACCGCGCTCGGCCTGAAGGAAGCGAAGGACCTGGTCGAAGCTGCGCCGAAGCCCATCAAGGAAGGCGTGACTAAGGAAGAGGCCGAGAAGATCAAGGCGGCGTTGGAAAAGGCTGGAGCCAAGGTCGAGGTCAAGTAATGACGCGCCCCGCATCGCGGGGCTCGGTTAATCAAATTGGGACGGTCCCGGCCATTGGTCAGGGGCCGTTCCGGCGTTTTCAAAACGCTCGTGTAGCGAACGTTGTCCACAGCGGCCAAAGAGATTTTGGGGCCGCTGCCTGGGAAGGTTTGAAAAAAAGGGGGCGTCGGCGACGCCCTGAGAAGACCAGCCGGAGATCCGGCGCGCGCATCGGCGTGCGACGACCGCCAACGGCGGCAAGCGAGCTTTAAAGGAGCGACATGGCGCAGACATTCACGGGCCGCAAGCGCGTTCGCAAGGTTTTCGGGCACGTCAAGGAAGTCGGCGAAATGCCGAACCTGATCGAGGTCCAGAAGGCCTCCTACGATCAGTTTTTGTTGATGGACCCGCCGAAGGGCGGGCGTCCAAACGAGGGCCTGCAGGCGGTGTTCAAGTCGGTATTTCCGATCAAGGACTTCGCCGACACCGCCCATCTTGAATTCGTCAAGTATGAGTATGAATCGCCGAAATACGATGTCGACGAGTGCCGCCAGCGCGGCATGACCTTTTCCGCGCCGCTCAAGGTGACGCTGCGCCTCATCGTGTTCGACGTCGATCCGGAGACCCAGGCCAAGTCGGTCAAGGACATCAAGGAGCAGGATGTGTACATGGGCGACATGCCGCTCATGACCACGAACGGCACCTTCATCGTCAACGGCACCGAGCGCGTCATCGTTTCGCAGATGCATCGCAGCCCGGGCGTGTTCTTCGATCACGACAAGGGCAAGAGCCATTCCTCGGGCAAGCTTCTGTTTGCCGCCCGCATCATCCCGTATCGCGGCTCGTGGCTCGACATCGAGTTCGACGCCAAGGATGTCGTGTATGCGCGTATCGACCGGCGCCGCAAGATCCCGGTGACCTCGCTGCTTTATGCGCTCGGCCTCGATGGCGAGGAGATTCTGTCGACCTTCTATAAGAAGGTCGTCTACACGCATCTCAAGGACGGCGGCTGGCGGGTGCCTTTCGACGCCGAGCGCATGAGGGGCGTCAAGGCCTCCGTCGACCTGGTTGACGCCGACACCGGCAAGGTCGCCATCGAGTCCGGCCGGAAATTGACCGTGCGCGCCGCGCGGCAATTGGCTGAGAAGGGCCTCAAGGCGCTGCGTGCAAGCGATGCCGATCTCTATGGCCAGTATATCGCCGAGGACCTCTACAACCCAGCGACCGGCGAGATCTACGCCGAGGCTGGCGAAGAGATCACCGAGAAGTCGCTCGCACTACTGCTGGAGACCGGCTTCAGCGAGCTGCCGGTGCTCGACATCGACCACATCAACATTGGCGCCTATATCCGCAATACGCTCAAGGTCGACAAGAACTCCTCGCGTGAGGACGCCTTGTTCGACATCTATCGCGTCATGCGCCCCGGCGAGCCGCCGACGATCGACAGCGCCGAGGCGATGTTCCAGTCGCTGTTCTTCGACTCCGAGCGCTACGACCTTTCGGCGGTAGGCCGGGTCAAAATGAACATGCGCCTCGACCTCGACGCACCCGACACCCAGCGCACCTTGCGCAAGGACGACATCCTGGCCGTGGTCAAGGCGCTGGTGAACCTGCGCGACGGCCGTGGCGAGATCGACGACATCGACCATCTCGGCAACCGCCGCGTGCGCTCGGTCGGCGAATTGATGGAGAACCAATATCGCATTGGTCTCCTTCGCATGGAGCGTGCGATCAAGGAGCGCATGTCGTCAGTCGAGATCGACACGATCATGCCGCAGGACCTCATCAACGCGAAGCCGGCGGCGGCGGCGGTGCGCGAGTTCTTTGGCTCGTCGCAACTTGTCGCAGTTCATGGATCAGACCAATCCGCTCTCGGAGATCACCCACAAGCGCCGGCTCTCGGCGCTGGGGCCGGGCGGTCTTACGCGCGAGCGGGCTGGGTTCGAGGTGCGCGACGTGCATCCGACGCACTATGGCCGCATCTGCCCGATCGAGACGCCGGAAGGCCCGAACATTGGGCTCATCAACTCGCTCGCGACCTTCGCGCGCGTGAACAAATACGGCTTCATCGAATCGCCCTACCGCAAGATCCGTGAAGGCAAGGTGACTGAGGAGGTCAGTTACCTCTCGGCGATGGAGGAGCAGAAATACTCGGTCGCGCAGGCCGACACCCCGATCGACGCCAACGGCCATCTGGTGGGCGACCTCATTGTCTGCCGTCATGCCGGCGACGTGGTATTCTTGCCCGGCGACCGCGTCGATTACATGGACGTGTCGCCCAAGCAGCTGGTCTCGGTGGCGGCGGCGCTGATCCCGTTCCTCGAGAACGACGACGCCAACCGCGCGCTGATGGGCTCGAACATGCAGCGCCAAGCGGTGCCGCTGGTGCGCTCGGACGCGCCTTTGGTCGGCACCGGCATGGAAGCGATTGTGGCGCGCGATTCGGGCGCAGCGATAGCGGCGCGCCGGGCTGGAATCATCGACCAGATCGACGCCACCCGTATCGTCGTGCGCGCGACCGAGGAGGCGGACGCCGCCAAGCCAGGCGTCGACATCTATCGGCTGATGAAGTTCCAACGCTCGAACCAGTCGACATGCATCAACCAGAAGCCGCTGGTCAGGGTGGGAGACCGGGTCGAGAAGGGCGACATCATCGCTGATGGTCCGTCCACGGATCTCGGGGATCTGGCGCTCGGCCGCAACGTCCTCGTCGCCTTCATGCCGTGGAACGGCTACAACTTCGAGGATTCGATCCTTCTCTCCGAGCGCATCGTTAAGGACGACGTCTTCACCTCGATCCACATCGAGGAGTTCGAGGCGATGGCCCGCGACACCAAGCTCGGTCCTGAGGAGATCACGCGCGACATTCCGAACGTATCGGAGGAGGCGCTGAAGAACCTCGACGAAGCGGGCATCGTCTACATTGGCGCCGAGGTCGTGGCCGGCGACATCCTCGTCGGCAAGATCACGCCCAAGGGCGAAAGCCCGATGACGCCTGAAGAAAAACTTCTTCGCGCCATCTTCGGCGAAAAGGCCTCCGACGTGCGCGACACGTCGCTGCGCGTTCCTCCGGGCGTGCAGGGCACGATCGTCGAGGTGCGCGTCTTCAATCGCCACGGAGTGGATAAGGACGAGCGCGCGCAAGCGATCGAGCGTGAGGAAATCGAACGCCTCGCCAAGGACCGCGATGACGAGCAGGCGATCTTGGATCGCAACGTCTATGCACGTCTGGCCGAGACGCTCGAGGGCAAGCGGGCCCTGTCTGGGCCTAAGGGCTTCAAGAAGGATCAGGTGTTGACGAAGACGCTGCTCGAGGAGCAGCCGCGATCGCAATGGTGGAGCTTCGCGCTCGAATCCGATCAGACGATGTCGGAGATCGAGGCGATGCGCAAGCAGTACGACGAGTCGAAGAAGTCGCTGGAAAGCCGCTTCCTCGACAAGGTCGAGAAGCTGCAACGCGGCGACGAGTTGCCTCCTGGCGTGATGAAAATGGCCAAGGTCTTCATCGCGGTGAAGCGCAAGATCCAGCCGGGCGACAAGATGGCGGGACGTCATGGCAACAAGGGCGTCGTGTCGCGCATCGTGCCGCAGGAAGACATGCCGTTTCTGGCCGATGGTCAACCGGTCGACATCGTGCTCAATCCGCTCGGCGTGCCGAGCCGCATGAATGTCGGTCAAATCCTCGAAACCCATCTCGGTTGGGCCTGCGCTGGTCTTGGCCGACAAGTGGGCGAGGCTGTGGATGCCTACCTGCGCTCAAACGACGTGAAGCCGCTACGCGGCAAGCTGAACGATATCTACGGCGAGAACGAAACGATCAAGGCGCTCGACGACAAAGGCCTCGCTGAACTGGGCGAGAATCTCCGCCGTGGGGTGCCGATCGCGACGCCAGTGTTCGACGGCGCCCGCGAGAAGGATATCGTCGAGATGCTCGACAAGGCAGGCCTCGATTCATCCGGACAGGTGACGCTTTTCGATGGGCGCACGGGCGACGCCTTCGACCGCAAGGTGACGGTGGGCTACATCTACATGCTGAAGCTCCACCATCTGGTCGACGACAAGATCCACGCCCGCTCGATCGGCCCCTACAGCCTGGTCACCCAGCAGCCGCTGGGCGGCAAGGCGCAGTTCGGCGGCCAGCGCTTCGGCGAAATGGAAGTCTGGGCGCTGGAAGCTTACGGCGCCGCCTACACGCTGCAGGAGATGCTGACGGTCAAGTCGGACGACGTCGCCGGCCGCACCAAGGTGTACGAAGCGATCGTGCGCGGCGACGACACGTTCGAATCGGGCATTCCGGAGAGCTTCAACGTGCTTGTGAAAGAGATGCGGTCGCTCGGACTGAACGTCGAGCTTGCGTCGATCAAGCGAGCGCCGGAGGAGCTGCCGCTGCCACCGGCGGAGGCGGCCGAGTAACGCGCTTCACCATAGCCGACCTCGAGCGATTTTCGGTCGCGGGCGGCTTCGCGCTTTTGTTTCCATGAATGCGGGTTCCGACGTTTCAAAGCGCCGAGCTCGCGGGAGACCAGAATGAACCAGGAAATCACAAACCCGTTCGCCCCAGTCGCCGCCCCACAGGCGTTCGATCAGATTCAGATCGCGATTGCGAGCCCTGAAAAGATTCTGTCGTGGTCGTTCGGCGAAATCAAGAAGCCCGAGACGATCAACTACCGCACGTTCAAGCCCGAGCGTGATGGTCTGTTCTGCGCGCGCATCTTTGGTCCGATCAAGGACTACGAGTGCTTGTGCGGCAAATATAAGCGGATGAAGTACAAGGGCGTCATCTGCGAGAAGTGCGGCGTCGAGGTGACTCTTTCGCGCGTGCGGCGCGAGCGCATGGGCCACATCTCGCTCGCAGCGCCCGTCGCGCACATCTGGTTCTTGAAGTCGCTGCCGTCGCGCATCGGGCTGCTGCTCGACATGACGCTGAAGGACCTCGAGCGCATCCTCTATTTCGAATCCTACATCGTGCTCGATCCCGGTTTGACGCCTCTCAAGGATCGCCAGCTTCTGAACGAGGACGATTTTCTCCGCGCGGTCGACGAGTACGGCCAGGACAGCTTCACCGCGATGATTGGCGCGGAGGCCATCCGCGAGATTCTGAAGGGCATGAACCTGCAGAAGATCGCTGAGGACCTTAAGATCGAGATCGCGCAATCGAAGAGCGAGCTCAAGCCCAAGCGCCTCGCCAAGCGGTTGAAGATCATTGAGGCCTTCATGCACTCGGGCAACAAGCCGGAGTGGATGATCCTGACCGAGGTGCCGGTCATTCCGCCGGACCTGCGGCCGCTGGTGCCGCTCGACGGCGGGCGCTTCGCCACGTCCGACCTCAACGACCTCTACCGTCGCGTCATCAACCGCAACAATCGCCTGAAGCGGCTGATGGAATTGCGCGCGCCCGACATCATCATTCGCAATGAAAAGCGCATGTTGCAGGAGTTTGTCGACGCGCTGTTCGATAACGGCCGGCGTGGGCGCGTCATCACCGGCGCCAACAAGCGGCCGCTGAAGTCGCTCGCCGATATGCTGAAGGGCAAGCAGGGCCGGTTCCGCCAGAACCTGCTCGGCAAGCGTGTCGATTATTCCGGCCGTTCCGTGATCGTGGTCGGACCCGAGCTCAAGCTTCATCAATGCGGCTTGCCGAAGAAGATGGCGCTCGAACTGTTCAAGCCGTTCATCTATTCGCGCCTCGACGCCAAAGGTCTGTCCGCGACGGTCAAGCAGGCGAAGAAGCTGGTCGAAAAAGAGAAGCCCGAAGTTTGGGACATCCTCGATGAGGTGATCCGCGAGCATCCGGTCATGCTCAATCGCGCGCCGACGCTGCATCGCCTGGGCATCCAGGCGTTCGAGCCGGTGTTGATCGAAGGCAAGGCGATCCAGCTGCATCCGCTCGTCTGCTCGGCTTTCAACGCCGACTTCGACGGCGATCAGATGGCCGTGCACGTGCCCCTGTCGCTGGAAGCCCAGCTCGAGGCGCGGGTGTTGATGATGTCGACCAACAACATCCTGCATCCCGCCAACGGCCAGCCGATCATCGTGCCGAGTCAGGACATCGTGCTCGGTCTCTACTACGTCTCGCTGATGCGTGACGGAGACGTCGGCCAGTACGAAGAAGACCCGAAGACCAAGCGTCCGATCCGCGGCATCTACAGCGACATCGGCGAGATCGAGCACGCGCTCGCCGCCGGGACGGTGACGCTGCACACGAAGGTCAAGGGCCGCGCCTGGACCTACAACGAAAAAGGCGAGCGGGTGTCGAAGATCTTCGACACGACGCCCGGTCGCCTGTTCCTTGGCCAGCTCCTGCCCGAGAACGTCAAGATCCCTTTCGACGTCGTCAACAAGCTGATGACGAAGAAGGAAATCTCCAACATGATCGACGTCGTCTACCGCAACTGCGGTCAGAAGGAGACGGTGATTTTCTGCGATCGGATCATGACGCTCGGCTTCCGCGAGGCGTTCAAGGCGGGCATTTCGTTCGGCAAGGACGACATGGTGGTGCCGGAACTCGAAGCCGCGGTTCATCTCGGAAACGTCGGCCTTAGCGAAAGAGTACGAGCAGCAATACAACGACGGTCTCATCACTCAGGGCGAGAAGTATAACAAGGTGGTCGACGCCTGGGCGAAATGCTCAGACCGGCTGGCCGAAGAAATGATGGCTGGCATCTCGGCCGTGCGCAAGGACGAGCACGGTCGCGACAGGCCGATCAACTCGATCTACATGATGTCGCATTCTGGCGCGCGCGGTTCGCCGACGCAGATGCGCCAGCTCGCCGCCATGCGCGGTCTGATGGCCAAGCCCTCGGGCGAAATCATCGAGAGCCCGATCATCTCGAACTTCAAGGAGGGCCTGTCGGTTCTCGAGTACTTCAATTCGACCCACGGCGCCCGCAAGGGCCTGGCGGACACTGCCTTGAAGACCGCGAACTCCGGCTATCTCACCCGTCGTCTGGTGGACGTCGCGCAGGACTCGATCATCACCATACCCGATTGCGGTTCGACGAACGGCATCAGCATGCGTGCGATCGTCGACGCCGGCACGATCGTGGCGTCGCTCGGCTCGCGCATCCTCGGCCGCACCTCGGCGGACACGCTGCGTGACGCCGACGGCAAGGTGATCATCGAAGCCGGCGCCATGTTTGTCGAAGAGGACATGGCCGCCGATCAATGCCGCCGGAATCCAGGAGGTGAAGATCCGCTCAGTCTTGACCTGCGAGGCGAAGAACGGGGTGTGCGGCGCGTGTTATGGCCGCGATCTCGCGCGCGGCACCCCGGTCAACATGGGGGAGGCGGTCGGCGTTATTGCGGCCCAGTCGATCGGCGAGCCGGGCACTCAGCTGACGATGCGCACCTTCCACATCGGCGGCGCGGCTCAGCTCGCGGATCAGTCGTTCATCGAGTCGAACTTCGACGGCGAGGTGAAGATCCGCAACCGCAACCTCGCGCGCAACGCAAACGGCGACTTGATGGCGATGGCGCGTAACGTCGCGGTTGTCATCACCGACCGAAGCGGCGCCGAGCGAGCCGTGCACCGCGTCCAATATGGCGCGCGGCTCAAGGTCGACGAGGGCGACAAGATCAAGCGGGGCCAAAGGATCGCCGAATGGGATCCCTTCACCCGCCCGATCCTGACCGAAATCGACGGCGAGATCGGGTTTGAGGACCTGGTCGAGGGCGTGTCGATGTCGGAGCAGGTCGACGAGGCGACCGGCATCGCCAAGCGCATCGTCACCGATTGGCGCTCGACGCCTCGCACCGCAGGCCTGAAGCCCGCGATGGTGATCAAGGGCAAAGACGGCAAGATCGCCAAGTTGCCGCGCGGCGGCGATGCGCGCTACGCGCTCTCGCCCGAATCGATCCTCTCGTTCGAGCCGGGCGCGACGGTGCGGGCGGGCGACGTTATTGCGCGTATCTCCATCAACAGCGCGAAAACCCGCGACATCACGGGCGGTCTGCCGCGCGTGGCGGAATTGTTCGAGGCGCGTCGGCCAAAGGACCACGCGATCATCGCCGAAATCTCTGGCGTGATACGGTTCGGGAAGGACTTCAAGAACAAGCAGCGCGTGACCATCGAGCCGAGTGAGGAGGGCGTCGAGGCCGTCGAGTACCTGATCCCGAAGTCGAAGCACATTCACCTTCAGGACGGCGACGTGATCGAGAAGGGCGAGTATATCGTCGACGGCAATCCTGCCCCGCACGACATTCTCGCCATCAAGGGCGTCGAGGAACTGGCCGCCTATCTCGTCAACGAGATTCAGGAAGTCTACCGGTTGCAGGGCGTGCTCATCAATGACAAGCACATCGAGGTGATCGTGCGCCAGATGCTGCAGAAGGTTGACATCGTCGATGCGGGCGAAACCGACTTCCTGCTCGGCGAGCAAGTCGATGCGTCCGATCTCGAAGCGGCGAACGAAGCGGTGACCGCCGAGGGCAAGAAGCCCGCGGTCGGAACGCCGGTGCTGCTCGGCATCACCAAGGCGAGCCTGCAGACCCGTTCGTTCATCTCGGCGGCGTCCTTCCAGGAGACGACGCGCGTTTTGACCGAGGCCGCGGTCAACGGCAAAGTCGATACGCTCGAAGGGCTCAAGGAGAACGTGATCGTCGGCCGGCTCATTCCGGCAGGGACGGGCGCGGCGGTTGCGAAGCTGCGATCGATCGCAGCGATGCGCGACACGCTGATCCTGGCGCAGAAGGCCGAGGCGGCTGCCACGGTGCCTGCCCTGCCGCTGGCGGCCCCGACGCCGGAGCCGCCTGCTCCGGCGTCGCGCAGCAAGGCGCGCGCCCCGGCCGAGTGAAGCGAACGCGTTCTACGACGAAATTAGAGCGGCCTGCGGGCCGCTCTTTTTTTGCTAGCGACGCTATGGCGCTGGGGCCCTTGTCGACCCCTCTGACTCCGCCCTAGTCTGGACGGCAGAGCAAGCGGAAAGAGGGCGCCGCAGCTCGGGGGGTGACAGCGCGTGCAATCGCTGCTCGAAAAATGGCAATCGCTCTGCTCGCAATCATCGGCGGCGCAATTCGTCGATATCGGCCTGCGGGGTTTTGCCCAGGTCATGTTTCAGGACAATCCTCTGACCGGCGTCCTGTTTCTTGCCGCGATCGCGTGGGGCTCGGTCGTGGCAGGCGTTCCGCATGTCCTGCTCGCTGGCGTTCTGGGCGTCGTCGCTTCGACGCTGACCGCAGTCTGGCTCAAGGCTGACAAGACAGCGCTGATAGCCGGACTTTACGGATACAATGGCGTGCTTGTCGGACTGGCGCTCGCAACCTTCCTCGCACAGGGCGTGGCGCTTTGGGTCTACGTCGCGCTGGGCGCGGCGGTCTCGACCGTGGCGATGCTAGGGACGGCGAACGCGCTCAAGCCATTTGGGGCGCCTGCCCTCACGGCCCCGTTTGTTGGGGTCACCTGGATCATGCTGCTCGCGACTTATGGGTTCGCCGGCCTCTCTGGCGCCGCGCTGCCGGCCGCCGGGGTCGTCGCGCCCTTCGAGCCGGCGGCGCCGGTCTCGGTGGGGCTTGGAGCCTATCTCGCGGGGACGCTGCTTTCGATCTCGCAGGTGTTTCTCAAAGCGAGCCTCGTGTCCGCGCTTCTCTTTCTTGCGGGTCTCGCCGTGAGCTCGGTCCCTGCAGCGCTGTTCGCGCTCGGCGGCGCGATGCTCGCGGTCGCCGTGGCGCACGCCTTCGGCGCGGAAAGCGATCTCGTAACGCAAGGCTTGCTTGGCTTCAGCCCCGTGCTCACGGCGGTCGCGCTTGGCGTGACGTTCCGCAAGCCGAGCCTCAAGGCGACCTTGTACGCAGCGCTTGGCGTGGTCTTCACGGTCGTTGCGCAGGCGGCGCTCAACGTCGCCTTGCGTCCCTTTGCGCTGCCGGCGCTGACAGCGCCGTTCGTCCTTGTCTCCTGGATGTTCTTGTTTCCCGGCGAACGCGCCGCGGACGGTTCAAAGCCGGACTGAGGCGCGTCAAGCCTTTTGAGCGGCCTCGGCGTCGAGATCGTCGCGGTAGCCGAAGCCCGCTCTCAGCGCCACGATGACGGGCACGAGAAACGCGGCGACGATGCCGGCGGCGAACCCGTTATTATAGAGATTGAGGCCGGCGTGCAGCGGCCCGACGGTCAGCGCGGCCGCCGAATGGATGAAGCCCGCGACAATTCCCCACCCGAAGCCGAAGCGGCCGGCGATGGGCGCGAGGCTCGTTCCAAACAGCGCCGCGAGCGTTAAAGATGGGTCAGCTGGACTGGCTGAGCGCGCAAAGGCTCCAATGAAAACGCCGATCATGATGGGCGCGGTGTTGCGAGGGTGCTTTCCGAAAGCCGCGAAGCCGACGATTGTCAGGATCGCTCCAATCGACGGGCCATTGAGATCACCGCCCGTCACCAGGACGTAGGCGACGCCGAGCGCGCCTGCGAGCCCCAAATTGGCAAGCGTCGCGCCAAAGCCGGCAAGCGCAATGAAGTCTGTCGGAGACCGGCCCGAAGTTCTCAGAATCACCGGCAGACGTTCGAGCGCGCTCCGGTCGAAGACCCAGCCCGCAACGACCATCGATGCGAAGTAGAAGCCGAGAAATACGCCGAGGAGTCTGTTCGCCCCGTTTGTCCAGATGAAGACAGGGTCGGGCACGTAACCGAACGCCTTGTACATTGCGACGACGATCGTGCCGACGATGCCCGCCGTGAACCCCATATTGTAGAGGCTGAAGCCCATATGCGCCCGGAAGAGGTGCGCGGCCGCGGGCGGGAGAATGAAGCCGACCGCGAGCCCAGTCACGAGAGCGAGGGGCATGCTGACCATCGGCGTGAGGTCGGTGGAAAACAGGATCTCGGAAAAAAGCGGCGCAAGGGCGCCCCCGAAGAACGCCGTGTTGATATGCGTACGGAAAAGCTCGCCGCGGAATCGAGCATAGAGCGCGACGCCCGCCACGATCGGCCAGACATTGAGAAGGTTTTTGCCGAACAGGCCGAAGCCCAGCACGAGAAAGAGAGCCGCGACGGACGCGCCCGTCATCTTTGCGCCCGTGCGCCAGTAGACAAGCGCCGCCGCGAGGGTCAGCAGCCCCGTACTGACACATCCCCCGCCAATTCCGCCGACGCCGAAATAATCTGTGAGCAAGGCGTCGCGGGTCGTCAGGATCGCGCCTAAGCCCCGCAGAACGTCGGCCGCCGGCTGAACAAGGAAGCCGAACACGACAAAGGCTGCGGCGTAGGCTGCGACGACAGCCAGGATCAGATTGTCGGACGCCGGGCGAGGTTGCTGAGGCTCGCTAGTCGTCGTCATGTCTGCTCCGCGGCAATCCGATTCCCCGTGCTGCCCCTATCTGATTTCTCGGGCTTTTGGCCAGCGAGCGCTCTTAAGCCGGGCGCACCTTTTCTCGATCCGGCTCGCGTCATCGCTGCGGGAGGCGCGAATCTAAGCGCGCGCGAGCACCTGGACAGCGCGATCGAGCTGTGGGTCGCCGCCCGCCGCGTAGCGCGAGTCGAATGGGACTTCGATGGTCGGTGTGACGCCGACCCCTTCGAGTCGCTGGCCGTCCACCAGCACGTCCTCGACCGCGAGCAAGAGCAGGCCGTCGTTTCCGATCAGGAACGCGGTCGCCGCCAGCACGGCGCCTTCGGTGCGATGGCCGATGAGCTCACCGAGCCGATATTCCTTGAACCCGTAGGCGAGCACCTCCTTGCCGCTGCGGGTGCCTTGGTTGACCAGGGCGGCGACGGGCTTGCGCCATTTGACGTCGACGAACCCAGTCTCGCCATTGCGACCGGTGATCTTCATCGTGGGGGCGCGTGGATTGAACAGGTCGAGATATTCCGGCTGCGCGCCGCCCCATCCGCCGCGCAGGTCCCAGACCAGCGCGTCTGCGTTCTTGAGCGGGCCGTCGGACATCAGGTCCTCGAGCGCGGACTGCATCCTGCGGCTCGCATAGGACCAGACATGCACGTAGCCAATCTTGGACTTGCCCGTGACGATGAGACGCGCGCTCTCCTTCAAGCCGCGCAGGAACATCTCGTTCGGGCGAAGATCGGCCGGCGATACGGGGATCGTGATCGGCGAAGCGCCCGAGGCGCGACGGATCTCAAGCGAGACGGTCGATCCAACTTTGCCGCGGAAGGAGCCGACCGGCAGAAACGGGCGAGCGTCCGCCGACAGGATTTCGTCGCCGAACAGAACGCCGGCCGCATGCGCGGGCGCGCCCTCGATCGACCCCGGTTATGAAGATGCGCCCCTGATTGTCGGCCTCGGTGAACACGCCAATCCCGGGATAGGTGACCTCGCCCTTGGGAAAGACTCGTTCAAGGCCGCGATGCTCGAGCGCGAAGACGAAAATATCCGCGAGCTGGTAATAGGCCGGGTCCTCTGGCGTGTAATAGCGGGTGTGGGAGGCGCCGAGCTTAGCCAGCATTGCGTTGATAGCCACTGCCGCGTCTTCCCGCGAGCGCGCGGCTGCGGCATCAGGGCGGAAGCGGACGCGCTGCTCCTGCCAGTCGAGGCCATTGAGGCGGGGATCGTAGAAGCGGTCGCGCACCAGCTCCCAGACCTGGTCGAAGGCCGCTTGATACGACCCGGCCGGAGGCTTCGTCGGGTTGGCTTGCTGTCTCGGCGCTCGCTGGCCACGCGCCGAGCGCGCCCGATCGCCGCAAGAGCCAGGATTTCCCTTCGTGTCGCTTTCATAGGTCTTCATAAGCTCCGGCTGGGGATTGATTGCTCTTCCGGCTAGCGTCCAATCCCGACTCATCTATGGTTGTCTGGGGCGTTTTGGCGGCGCTGCTCGGCACGAATGCGGGCCGCCCGCGCAGGGCGAATAGCGACAAATTTTCCGGGTCGCTGCCGATTATGACGTTGAAAAGGGGTTGACGCGCAGGAACCGCTTGAATATGTTCTGCGCACTTTCGACAGGCCGTAGAGCTTCGCCTGTGTTCGACGACACGTTGAACACCCAACGGCTCTAAACGCTGACGATCCTACCGAAGACGAGCCATGCCGGCCCTGAGGGGCCGGTTCTGTTTCGCACGATCGCGGTTCTTGCGCCGTGATCCTCTGCTTTTGGCGGCGCCCAAAGCCCCATGCGGGTTTTAAGGGCGCTGTTGGTTTCGTGCGTTGCCTTGCCGGCTTCGCACGAAAGTCGATCGGTTGGAACTGATTTTCTGTTCGGTCTAACGCCGGACGTCTTGGGAACTGAAGCTTAGGGCCGACATGCCGACGATTAGTCAATTGATCCGCAAGCCGCGGCAACCGAAGACCTACCGCGAGAAGGCCCGCCATCTTCAGGCGAGCCCGCAGAAGCGCGGCGTGTGCACGCGCGTCTATACGACGACGCCGAAGAAGCCGAATTCGGCGCTCCGCAAGGTCGCCAAGGTGCGGCTGACCAACGGCTTCGAGGTCATCGGCTATATTCCTGGCGAAGGCCATAACCTGCAGGAACATTCGGTGGTCATGATCCGCGGCGGCCGCGTCAAGGATCTGCCCGGCGTGCGCTACCACATCCTGCGCGGCGTGCTCGACACCCAGGGGGTCAAGGACCGCAAGCAGCGCCGTTCGAAATACGGCGCCAAGCGTCCGAAGTGACGCGAAGCGCAAGCGTCATCCTCGGGATCGCGAGATACCGGGATCCGCGAAGAATTTCACGGCCGAGTCCGTCGGCCAAGACGAAGAGAGAGTTAGGCGATGTCACGCCGACACAGCGCTGAGAAACGCGAGATCATCCCGGACGCCAAATACGGCGACATGGTGGTCGCGAAGTTCATGAATACGATCATGTACGAGGGCAAGAAGTCGGTCGCCGAGGCGATCGTCTACGGCGCGCTGGATGGCGTCGAGGCCAAGGCGAAGACCGACCCGCTCGCCGTCTTCAAGCAGGCGCTGGAGAACGTCGCGCCTTCGGTCGAAGTTCGCTCGCGCCGCGTCGGCGGCGCGACCTATCAGGTCCCGGTCGAAGTGCGCACCGATCGCCGGCAGGCGCTGGCGATCCGCTGGATCATCACCGCGGCGCGCGACCGCAACGACAAGACCATGGTCGATCGTTTGTCGGCAGAACTGCTCGACGCCTCGAACAATCGCGGCGCCGCAGTCAAAAAGCGCGAGGACACGCACCGGATGGCGGAAGCCAACCGCGCCTTCGCCCACTACCGCTGGTAAGCGGCGGTCGGCCAGGGAATCGGGATCAGGATCATGGCGCGCAGCCACGCAATCGAGGACTATCGTAATTTCGGCATCATGGCTCACATTGATGCCGGGAAGACGACGACCACTGAGCGCATCCTCTATTATTCCGGCAAGTCGCATAAGATCGGCGAAGTGCACGATGGCGCTGCGACCATGGACTGGATGGAGCAGGAGCAGGAGCGCGGCATCACCATCACGTCGGCCGCGACGACCACCATCTGGCAGGACAAGCGCCTCAACATCATCGACACGCCCGGCCACGTCGACTTCACCATCGAGGTCGAGCGTTCGCTTGCGCGTGCTCGACGGCGCGGTATGCGTGCTCGACGGCAATCAGGGCGTTGAGCCGCAGACGGAAACCGTCTGGCGTCAGGCCGACAAATACAACGTGCCGCGCATCGTGTTCGTCAACAAGATGGACAAGATCGGCGCCGACTTTTTCCGTTGCGTCGAAGAGATCAACACCAAGGTCGGCGGCCGTCCGATCTGTATCCAGCTGCCGATCGGCTCCGAGTCGAACTTCAAGGGCGTCATCGACCTTCTGCGCATGAAGGCGGTCGTCTGGGAGGACGAAGGTCTCGGCGCCAAATATCACGACGAAGAGATTCCGGCCGACCTCAAGGCGAAGGCGGACGAGTATCGTCACATCATGATCGAAGCTGCGGTCGAGATGGACGACGATGTCATGAGCGCCTATCTCGACGGGCAGGAGCCCAGCATTGACGCGCTGAAACGCTGCATCCGCAAGGCGGTCAAGCAGATTTCGTTTGTGCCGGTCCTCTGCGGTTCGGCCTTCAAGAACAAGGGCGTACAGCCGCTGCTCGACGCCGTCGTCGACTATCTGCCTTCGCCGGTCGATCGCGGCGGCATCAAGGGCATCGATGTCGATACGGGCACGGAAATCCTCCGCATGCCGAACGACAACGAGCCCTTCTCGATGCTCGGCTTCAAGATCATGGACGATCCCTTCGTCGGCACGATCACCTTCTGCCGCGTCTATTCGGGCAAGATCGAGTCGGGCACGACGGTTCTCAATTCGACCAAGGACAAGCGCGAGCGTGTCGGCCGCATGCTGCTCATGCACGCCAACAACCGCGAGGACATCAAAGAGGCTTTCGCTGGCGACATCGTCGCGCTCGCTGGGCTCAAGGACACCCGTACAGGCGACACGCTTTGCGACATGCAGAAGCCGGTCATCCTCGAGAAGATGGAATTCCCGGAGCCGGTCATCGAGATCGCGATCGAGCCAAAGTCGAAGGCCGACCAGGAGAAGCTCGGCGTGGCGCTGGCGAAGCTTGCCGCCGAGGACCCGTCCTTCCGCGTATCGACCGATCAGGAATCCGGCCAGACCATTCTGAAGGGAATGGGCGAGCTTCACCTCGACATCAAAGTCGACATCCTGAAGCGCACCTACAAGGTCGATGCGAGCATCGGCGCGCCGCAGGTCGCCTATCGCGAGAGGCTGACGAAGAAGACCGAGATCAACTACACGCACAAGAAGCAGACGGGCGGCACGGGTCAGTTCGCCAAGGTCGTTCTGGTGTTCGAGCCGGCGGAGCCGGGCGCGGGGTCTTCGTTCGAATCCAAGATCATCGGCGGCGCGGTGCCGAAGGAATACATTCCCGGCGTCGAAAAAGGCATCAACAGCGTCATGGGGTCGGGCGTGCTCGCCGGCTTCCCCGTCGTCGATGTCAAGGCGACGCTGATCGACGGCGCCTATCACGACGTCGACTCGTCGGCGCTCGCCTTCGAAATCGCTTCCCGCGCGGCGTTCCGCGAGGGCCTGCAGAAGGGCGGTTCGGTTCTGCTCGAGCCGATCATGAAGGTCGAGGTCGTCACCCCCGAGGAGCACACCGGCTTCGTCATGGGCGATCTTCTGTCCCGTCGCGGTCAGGTGCAGGGGCAGGACATGCGGGCCAATGCGGTCGTCATCAATGCGATGGTGCCGCTCTCCAACATGTTCGGCTACGTCAACCAGTTGCGCTCCGGCACGCAGGGCCGAGCCAACTTCACCATGCAATTCGACCATTACGAGCAGGTGCCCAGCGAGCATCGCGTCCGAGATCATCGAGAAGTTCAAATGAGGCGGCGTTCCGCTTCTTGAGAATATAAGGCCACGATAAGGAGTCCGGCTATGGCCAAGGAAAAGTTTGCGCGTAACAAGCCCCATTGCAACATTGGGACGATCGGCCACGTCGACCATGGCAAGACGTCGCTGACGGCTGCGATCACCAAGGTTCTCGCGGAGACGGGCGGCGCGACCTTTACCGCCTACGACCAGATCGACAAGGCGCCGGAAGAGAAGGCTCGTGGCATCACGATCTCGACGGCGCATGTCGAGTACGAGACCAAGAAGCGCCACTACGCGCATGTCGACTGCCCTGGCCACGCCGACTATGTGAAGAACATGATCACCGGCGCCGCCCAGATGGACGGCGCGATCCTCGTCGTCTCGGCGGCCGACGGCCCGATGCCGCAGACTCGCGAGCACATCCTGCTCGCTCGCCAGGTTGGCGTGCCGGCGCTCGTCGTCTATCTCAACAAGGTCGACATGGTCGACGATCCGGAGCTGCTCGAGCTCGTCGAGCTCGAGGTGCGCGAGCTTCTGTCGCGCTACGAGTTCCCCGGCGACGACATTCCGATCATCAAGGGCTCGGCCCTGATGGCGCTTGAGAACAAGTCGCCTGAGCAGGGGCACGACTTCGATCCTCAAGCTGATGGAGGCGGTCGACGCCTACATCCCGCAGCCGGAGCGTCCGAAGGACCAGCCGTTCCTGATGCCGGTCGAAGACGTGTTCTCGATCTCGGGTCGCGGCACCGTCGTCACCGGCCGCATCGAGCGCGGCATCATCAAGGTCGGCGAGGAAGTCGAGATCGTCGGCCTCAAGCCCGACCCTCAAGACGACCGTCACCGGCGTCGAGATGTTCCGCAAGCTGCTCGATCAGGGCGAGGCGGGCGACAACGTTGGCTGCCTCCTGCGTGGCACGAAGCGCGAAGAAGTCGAGCGCGGCCAAGTTTTGTGCAAGCCCGGCACGGTCAAGCCGCACACCAAGTTCAAGGCTGAGGCCTACATCCTCACCAAGGAAGAGGGCGGGCGGCACACGCCGTTCTTCACCAACTACCGGCCGCAGTTCTATTTCCGCACGACCGACGTGACCGGCATCGTCGAGTTGCCGCAGGGCACCGAAATGGTGATGCCGGGCGACAATGTGACGATCGACGTCTCGCTCATCGTTCCGATCGCGATGGAGGAGAAGCTTCGCTTCGCCATCCGTGAGGGCGGCCGCACGGTCGGCTCGGGCGTCGTCGTTTCGATCACCGAGTGAGGCGTTGCGGCCAAGGGTCAGGCGGAGTTTACGCTCCGCCGCCCGGCCGACAGGGATTTGACACATGAACACGCAAAACATCCGCATCCGTCTGAAGGCGTTCGATCACCGCGTGCTCGACGCTTCGACGAAGGAGATCGTGTCCACGGCCAAGCGCACCGGCGCTCGGGTTCGCGGGCCGATTCCCCTGCCGACCCGGATCGAGAAGTTCACTGTCAACCGATCGCCGCACGTCGACAAGAAGTCGCGCGAGCAGTTCGAAATTCGCACGCACAAGCGGGTGCTCGACATCGTCGACCCGACGCCGCAGACGGTCGATGCGCTGATGAAGCTCGATCTCGCCGCCGGCGTCGACGTCGAAATCAAGCTGTAAGGGGATTTGGCGAGCGTCTTTGAATCTCTTCAAAGACGCTCACGAAGGACAAACGCCAATGCGTTCAGGCATCATCGCAAAGAAGCTGGGCATGTCCCGCGTCTTCACCGACGCAGGGGACCACGTGCCGGTCACCGTTCTCCAGGTCGAGAGCTGCCAGGTGGTCGCCCATCGCACCCAGGAAAAGAATGGCTATACCGCGCTTCAACTCGGCGTCGGCAAGGCCAAGGTGAAGAACGTGTCGAAGGCCGAGCGCGGCCGCTTCGCGGTCGCCCATGTCGAGCCGAAGATGCGGCTCGCCGAGTTCCGCGTCGAAGAGGACAAGATGATCCCGGTCGGGGCGGAGATCACCGCCGACCACTTCACCGTTGGACAATATGTCGATGTCACTGGCGTGACGATCGGCAAGGGTTTCGCCGGCGCCGATGAAGCGCTGGAACTTTCGCGGCTTGCGCGCCACGCACGGCGTGTCGGTCTCGCATCGTTCGCATCGGGTCGACCGGCGGCCGTCAGGATCCGGGCAAGACCTGGAAGAACAAGAAGATGGCCGGCCATATGGGAACTGATCAGGTGACGACGCAGAACCTTCGCGTCGTCCGCACGGATCCGGACCGCGGCCTCATTCTGGTCGAAGGGCGCGGTGCCGGGGCACGCCGGCGGTTGGATCGCGGTGCGCGACGCGATGAAGAAGCCGTTGCCGAAGGATGCGCCGCTGCCCGGCAAGTTCCGCGTTCACGCCGAAGCGGGCGCCGGCGCCCCATCGGCCGAAGCGGCGAAGGGAGAGTGACGCCATGAAATTCGACATGACGTCGATCGACGGCTCGGCCGCCGGCTCGCTGGAGCTCAGCGACGCCGTATTCGGGCTTGAGCCGCGCGCGGATCTGATCGCGCGCATGGTGCGCTGGCAGCTCGCCAAGCGCCAGGCCGGGACGCACAAGACGCTGGGGCGCGCCGATATCCATCGCACCGGCAAGAAGATGTACAAGCAGAAGGGCACCGGCGGCGCCCGTCACGGCTCGGCGCGCGTGCCGCAGTTCCGCGGCGGCGGACGCGCCATGGGTCCGGTGCGTGCGCAGCCACGCGCATGACTTGCCGAAGAAGGTGCGGGCGCTGGCGCTCAGGCACGCGCTCTCGGCCAAGGTTCGCGCCGGCGGTCTCGTGCGTGTGGGAAAGCGCGCACCTCGAAGAGGGCAAGACGAAGACGCTGCGCGCGTCCTTCGAAAAGGCGGCGCTGAAGAATGCGCTCATCATCGATGGCGCGGAGCCGCAGGCGAAGTTCGCCGACGCCGCGCGCAACCTGCCGGAGATCGACGTGCTGCCGATTCAGGGCGTCAATGTCTACGACATCATGCGGCGCGAGAAGCTGGTCCTGACCAGGGCCGCGGTTGAGGCGCTGGAGGCGCGGTTCAAATGATCAAGGACGTGCGCCACTACGACGCGATCGTCGCTCCGGTGATTACGGAGAAGGCGACGATCGCCTCCGAGAACAACCAGTTCGTGTTCAAGGTCGCGCGCAACGCGACCAAGCCGCAGATCAAGGCGGCGATCGAGAAATTGTTCGACGTCAAGGTGACGGCGGTCAATACGCTGCTGCGCAAAGGCAAGAACAAGGCGTTTCGAGGCGTTCGCGGACGCCAGCAGGACATGAAGAAAGCGATCGTCACGCTTGCCGACGGCCATCGCATCGACATGACCACCGGTCTGTGAGGAGCGATTAGTCATGGCGCTCAAGACATTTAAGCCGACGACGCCGAGCCTTCGACAGCTCGTCATCGTCGACCGCAGCGAGCTCTACAAGGGCAAGCCGGTGAAGACGCTGACTGTCGGCAAGTCCGAGAAGGGTGGACGCAACAACAGCTGGCCGGACCACCGTGCGCTTCCGCGGCGGCGGTCACAAGCAGACCTATCGCATCGTCGACTTCAAGCGGCGTAAGCTCGATGTCGTGGGCAAGGTCGAGCGGCTGGAATATGATCCCAACCGCACGAGCTTCATCGCGCTGATCAAATATCCGGACGGCGAGCAGGCCTACATCATCGCGCCGCAGCGTCTCTCTGTCTGGCGACGAAGTGATCGCCGGCCTCCAGGTCGACGTGAAGCCCGGCAACGCGATGCCGCTCGCCAACATTCCCGTGGGCACGATCGTCCACAATGTCGAGATGAAGATCGGCAAGGGCGGCGCGATCGCCCGCTCCGCCGGCGCGTACGCGCAGATCGTCAGCCGCGATCAGGGCTACGTTTCGCTGCGCCTCAGCTCCGGCGAGCAGCGGCTCATTCATGGCCAGTGCTTCGCCTCGGTCGGCGCGGTGTCGAACCCCGACCACATGAACACCTCGATCGGCAAGGCCGGGCGCAGTCGCTGGCTCGGACGTCGTCCGCACAATCGCGGCGTCGTCATGAACCCGGTCGACCATCCGCACGGCGGCGGCGAAGGCAAATCTTCGGGCGGCCGGCATCCGGTGAGCCCGTGGGGCAAGCCGACCAAGGGCAAGAAGACCCGTTCGAACAAGGCGACGGACAAGTTCATCGTCGCATCGCGCCATGTGCGCAAGAAGAGAGGCTGAGCCATGACGCGATCGATCTGGAAGGGTCCGTTCGTCGACGGTTATATGCTCAAGAAGGCGGATGTCGCGCGCACGTCGGGCCGCTCCGACATCATCAAGATCTGGAGCCGCCGCTCGACGATTCTGCCGCAGTTCGTGGGTCTTACGTTCGGCGTCTACAACGGCCACAAGCACATTCCGGTGCTCGTGTCGGAAGAGATGATCGGGCACAAGTTCGGCGAATTCGCGCCGACCCGCACTTTTCACGGCCATTCCGCCGACAAGAAGGCCAAGAGGGCCTAATCACCGATGTCCAAACCATCCAACCCGCGCCGTCAGGCGGAGAACGAAGCCAAGGCGACGACGCGCATGCTGCGCGTCAGCCCGCAGAAGCTCAACCTTGTCGCCCAGCTCATCCGGGGCAAGAAGGTCGCGACCGCGCTCGCCGATCTCGAATTCTCCAACAAGAGGATTTCGGTCGAGGTCAAGAAGACGCTCGAATCCGCGATCGCCAACGCCGAGAACAACCATGATCTCGACGTCGACGATCTGGTCGTCGCCCAGGCCTGGGTCGGCAAGGACCTCGTGTTGAAGCGCTTCAGTCCGCGCGCGCGCGGCCGGGCTGGGCG
>CAVQVS010000007.1:0-269744 GCA_963717215.1 uncultured Alphaproteobacteria bacterium | reverse complement strand
AATGGCGGAGCTCCGGGGCGGTCACGTTCTCCGCCGAGGGCATGCCCGTCTCATTGGAACATCGGCGCCGGCAACGCGTTGCCGGCCGGTAACCCGCGCGGCGCGAAGGGGACTTGATGCTTGGCTGGGCGATAGCTTTTCTTGTCGTCGTGGCTTTGATCGCAGGCGCGCTCGGCTCCGGCGTCCTGGCAGGCACGGCGTTCGCCGCCGCAAAGATCCTGTTCGTGCTGGCCTTGCTTGCCTTCTTTGTTTCCGCCGTCGTGGAGGTCACCCGGCGCGGGGCGCCGTAATGTATGGCGGCGCGGGCCTCGGTTGGTGGGGTAGAAAATTAACCAAGTTTGGCGCCATTCAGGGAACAAAATGGCGGGGTGTCGGTTTGTAGGCGCTGGGGATTGCTGATTATGAATGCTGCGCGCGTGAGTAAATTTGAAAAACCGGGCCCTGCGCCCGATGTGCCGGCCGAGGCCGGCACCGAGGCCGTCAAAGCGATCGGGCGCGCGCTCGAAGCGCATTATGCGGACCTGATTTAGCCGCCCCTGCCTGACAAGTTCCTGCAATTGCTGTCGCGTCTCGAGGATAACAAGAGCGAAGCGAAGGCACAGGGGAAAAGCGATGCCGTCGACTAGCTTCAAGGATGAGCTGCTGTCGGAAACGAGAAATTTGCGCGCCTTCGCGATTTCTCTGTCCGGCTCGGTTTCGCTCGCCGACGACCTCGTTCAGGAATCCCTCCTGCGGGCCTGGAGCAATTCAGAGAAGTTCCAGCCCGGCACGAGCCTGAGGGCCTGGCTGTTCACCATCCTCCGCAACATCTACTATTCGAACTACCGAAAACGCTCCCGCGAGGTCCAGGACAGCGATGGCCTGTACGCGCGCCGTCTCACCGTTCCTGGCGACCAGGAAAGCCATCTGGACCTCGAAGATTTTCGTAATGCTTTGACGAAGCTGCCTGCCGAGCAGCGCGAAGTTTTGACGCTGATCGGGGCGAGCGGCCTCTCTTATGAGGAGGCGGCGGTGGTGTGCCAGGTTGGTATCGGCACAATCAAGAGCCGCCTCAGTCGGGCTCGCGCCAAGCTGGTCGAGCTTTTGGAGCTGGACATCGCACCTCACCCTCCCGCCGAGCGCAAGGTCCGGCGCGCGGGCTAGCGCCGCCCTCGCTTCCGCGCAGGTTTGAGATCCATCGCGCCTCTTATCGCTGAGGCCAACGTTTTGGGAGAGGCCGGCTTCTCGACGATTGGAAAGTCTCTCCATTCCATCAAGCTCGGTTCGCTGCGCGGCATTCCTGTGTGAAGAATGAAAGGCACGTTTCGGCGCGCCAGATCACGCGCAAGCGGCGTCACCGAATGCGAGCCGAGACTGAAATCAAGAACCGCCACCTCGAAATCGCCAGCGTCAGCGCGCGTCATCGCCTCATCGAGCGTATGACAGACATCGACGACCACGGCGCCCAGACCGATGAGCATGTCCTCGACGGCCATCGCGAGAAGCAAATCGTCTTCGACCAGCAGCATCGTGACGCCGCGCAACGGATGATTGTCGTTTGTCGAATGAAGCATCGTCTTTCCCATCGCGGCTGACGTCATACTGACGAGAAGATCATTGTCGGGTCCAACGGCAGCTGGGCGCGCATGTTCCGCTGCGAGATGACGCTGGGTTAACAGGCCTACTCACATCTTAAGGCGCGACCCGCACGGCAATGGATCAGCGCCTCTGCGGGTCTTTGACCTCCGAGTTATCATTGGGGCGTGATTTTTCGGCCTTGCCGCCTTAATCTCGTCCTGTCTGCGTTGCCGACAGGAACGAGTTTTCATGACCTTCCTCCCCTCGAAAATTCCCCTCATCCAGGCGCCGATGGCGAACGCGCAGGGTCCCGAACTGGCAATCGCCGTCTGTCGGGCAGGCGGGCTTGGCTCATTGCCGGCGGCGATGCTCACGCCCGACCGCCTGCGCGAACAGATCGCGAAGATCAGGGAGGCGACGAGCGCGCCTTTTAACGTGAACTTCTTTTGCCACGCCGAGCCCGCGCCTGATCCGGCGATCGAGGCGCGCTGGCGCGAGCGGCTCGCGCCCTACTATGCCGAGGCCGGCATCGATCCCTCCACCATTCCTGCAGGCCCGGTCCGTGCGCCCTTCGACGCGTGCTTATGCGCGGTGATCGAAGAGATGCGGCCAGCGGTTGTGAGCTTTCACTTCGGCTTGCCCTCCGCTGAGCTGCTTTCACGCGTGAAAGCGACCGGGGCGCTGATCCTTTCGTCCGCCACCACCGTCGCCGAGGGGCGCTGGCTCGAAGACCATGGCGCAGACGCGATCGTTGCCCAGGGCCGCGAGGCAGGCGGGCATCGCGGTATGTTTCTGTCCGACGACATCGACGCGCAACCGGGGCTGATTGCGCTCCTGCCGCAAGTGCGCGACGCCGTGCGCTTGCCGGTCGTGGCGGCTGGAGGGATCAGCGACGGCCGCGGAATTGCGGCGGCCTTCGCGCTCGGCGCCGACGCGGTCCAGATCGGCACCGCTTATCTTCGCACGCCGGAGGCGACGATTTCGCCGATGCATCGCGCCGCGCTCGCAAGCGCCAGAGACGACGCAACGCGACTTACGAACGTGTTCACCGGCCGGCCCGCCCGTGGCCTCGTCAATCGGTTCGTGGCCGAGGTCGGGCCGATGTGCGCGGACGCGCCCCAGTTCCCCCTGGCGGCGGGCGCCGCGGCTCCGCTGCGCGCTGCGGCCGAAAAACTCGGCAGCGCCGACTTTTCCCCGCTCTGGGCCGGCGAGGCCGCGGCGCTCGCCCGCGACGGGGGCGCCGAGGCGCTGACGCGCCGGCTATGGGCGGAGGGACAGGCGGTCATGACGGCGCTGAGCGGCCGGAGGAAGGACTAACAGGGCCGAGAGAACGAAAGGAGCGAAGAAGACAGCTTCGCAATTGCTTGTCCTCGACTAAGGCGCCCCGTTGACATCAATGTGTGATCCCAATCACAGCCTAGCGTCGAAAAATGAGTTAGCGAACCCTTTTGGGGTTGAAGGGTGGGACAGATCCTTAGACGTGTCATTGAGAGGCTCATCCGGGGATATTGGCTGATTTCCGCTACCGTGGAGGTCCGCGATGCTTAATTTTCATTTTTCGCAAGACGCGACGCAATTCATTACGCAGGTAGGCGAATACAGCGAGTGGATACTCTTGTCGTCGCTACTGCTCGTCGTCGCATGGGTCCGATTTAATTCACCCCCGAGCAACAGGTCGGGTACAACATTCGCGTTGTTCTTCTTTGGTGTGATCTTTTATTACGCTTTGATCGTGGCGCTTTGGCTGCTGCTCACGATTGCAATCAGCCAGGGAAGTATAGGTCTCAGCTACTTGCCCGGGATCCAGTTCAAGCTGGGCAGTGCAGGCGTCGATCAATACAAAGCGGCCTTTTTTGCCGTGCTTTTTATTGTTGTCGCCTCACAATTTCCGGCGGTCAATCGAATTGACGAAGGGGCTCGAGCGTTCTGCACAAGCCTGGCGGCGATACCCCGCGAAGCTGACCGCATTGCGGTCGAACTCGCGCAAACCGCCTTCATGCCCCGGAGTGAGCAGCTTCGAGATCAAGTCACGAAGTTTATCTCCGAGAATGTCGGCGCCAAAGCCGTCAAATTCGCTGGGGACTTTACGCTCGAAGCGCGATTCACCAGAACCGTCGGATTGTACAACCTGTTCATCGCTCCGAAGAACAGCGGGACTTAACTGGCGTTCCCGGCTGGCCCTCACGCGCGATCGGCTTATGCCGCGATCATGCAACTCAGCGAGTCCGTGGCCGCTCGGGCCGAGGAACGCTTTGAAGAATTGATTCAAGCTGGACTTGCCTATTTCACCTCGGAGGCGCCGACCAAGATGGCCAAGGATGCGCTCAGCCGGGCCATCGCCGATGAGTTCAATCTGGTTTGCGCCCTGATCGCGAGGTACGTCCTCTACTGCGATAGGACCGCGCTGGGCCGACGCCAGAGGCTATCGAACATGGGGTTTGACCGATCCCACCCGATGCCCAGTTTCGGGCTCGATAAATGGGCAATGACGATCGTCGCGGTCATCCTGATGAGCGTTTTGGTCATGACTATGACGGGAGCCAAGGCCGTCGACAGCGGCAAAATCCTGATGATCGCAATCACCTTTTCGATCACCATCGGGTTCGCCGTCATGGGCGCGGTCGTGGTCGCCCAACGCTTTATCGAGCGGCGAGAAAATGACGGCCCAGCCTTTCCGCCTTTTGCCGAATTGATCCTTGCTGGACTTATCGTGGCGGGGCTGTCGCTCGTTACGCGTCTCGCAATACCCTTGCTGCCCGCCGTCATTCAGGGCGACAGTTCGGGTGTGCAGGCCGCAATCACGCAGTTCAGCGAGCGGTGGCCCGCGATCATCGTGCCTTTCACCTGCACGATCTCCCTGGGCCTTCTCTGTTCCTATCTCGGATCTCTGAAATGGAGCCTGTGGCAGGTCTCGGTCGTTGCGGCGATCGCGAATGGTTGCGCCTGTATGGCGGGGGGCGCCGTCCTCGCCTCGCTGCTGTCTCACTCTGTGCTAGCGCAAATTTATGAGCGTCCAGACCACGCCAAGCCGCTTATCATCGTCAGCACCGGCCTGATCGGCGCAGCGATCGGCGCCATGGTCCTCGCCGCGTTCCGGCAATCCGAGCGGGTCCGGAAGGATGTCGCGGAGTTTGTCGTCAGCACCCCGCATCCCTCCGGCTCAGATCGCGCCCCCGGCCCGTTTGGCAAAGTCGAACTGCCACCTTGCTCAGATGCGGCACAAAACCTGGGAGGTTATCGGCGCGAAAACGTGAAGGCGTTGGAAGGCAGATACCTATGTCTCAGGCCAGCGTTTTCCGTGCGCAGTGATATCGCCGCCTATGTCGTGACATTGCACTGGGAAGCCTCGGAATCATGCCTGATTTTTGAAGAACACGGCCGTGTCGACGTCGGGTACACACAACGAGGACGTGTGTATATTCCGGACGGGAAGCCATATATGAGCTTGTTGACAGTCGAGGGCGGCGCGATCCGACTGATCATGATTTCCCGGCCGGAGGGAGGCAGATCTGCTCGCGGGTTGATAACAACGCTATCCAATCCGAGCGGCGTTCAATTCACTCCAGTCAGCGCCCCCCTGGTGCTGAAGCGTCTGGCGAGCGAGACGGACACGCCACAACTTGGCTTCATTAAACCCCACTCTGAAGACTACGCCTCCTATTCGCGAGAGCTAGAAGCCGTCATGCCTGACTATGCCTATTTCACCATCCCGTCGGGCAGTCCCGGTCTTGCGGAAACGCGCATAATCAAGGCCGCCGACGAAGTGCGCTTGTCAATTGTGCGGTGAGGCTGCAACGATCCCTGGCTGAGGATTTGGGGAGAGATCGGGCTCTGGCGACAATTCCTTGCAGAAAAACAGAAAGCCGCTTAAGCTCGCCCCATGAGCAATCATGCCTTCCCCGTGGCGTCGCGCGCAGATTTGGCGTGTCGAACAGCCAGGAAGCGCCGAGAAAAATTTTCTATCGAAAATCCCGTGTAACCCATTGATAAGTCTCGTTTCGGACGAGAAAATCCAAGGAAATCCAAGGAAATCCAACGTTCAAAATCCGGGGTTTTCGTAGGGAAACAGTGACCGGCCAAGGAAAACCAAACTGGGCTTTCCGTCACTCCGCCGCGGTGGCGTGCTCCCGCTTTGGCGCGCCGTGGGTGTCGGGAATCTTGTCGGCGTAGCCGGCGACGAAGTCGTGGTCGTGGTCGACCTCGGTCGCGGGCTTCAGCGCCTCGTCCATGTAAGAAGCGCCGTCCTTGTCGGCCTGCACGCGGCGCAGGATCGCCCGGTAGCGCAACGCGAGCGCCGCCCACTTTCCGGCGACCGACAGAAAATCCCACGCGCGCCACGGATAGAAGATCAGCGGGTTGACGATCGGGAGTCCGTGGCGGCGCTGCGTCCTGATCTTGCGCCGCACGTAGCCGAATTGCAGCGGATGCACGCGCTCGATCCGCGACGAGCCTGAGAACACCGTCATCGCATCCGTGATCTTGCGCGGGCTGATGCCGCTCGCGACCGCGCGCCGCAGCACGGTCTCGACATGATCGTCCGAGTAATAGCGCTTCCAGGCGTCGCGGTAGACGCCGCGCCACGTATCGGCCGACATGATTGCATGGTTGGCGCAGACATGTTCGAGATCGTAATTGTTCATGTCGCCTTCCATCCACGCGCCCTTGAGATGGAGGGTCTTGTGGTCCTCGGAGCCGGGCAGCGGCGTTAGGAAGAAGAACTCGAGAATGTCGATCGGCAATTCGCGCTTGATGGTGTCGATGTCGCGGGCGATCGATTCCGGCGTGTCGGTGGGAAAGCCGAGGATGTAGCCAGCCCAGGTCATGACGTGCGCGCGCTTCCAGGCGAGCAGCATCTCGCGATATTCCCAGATCTTGTTCTGGCGCTTCTTGGCGCCCATCAGAGACGCAGGATTGATGTTCTCAAGCCCGATGAAGACCGCGTTGCAGCCGGCCCGCGCCGCCTTCTCGATGAAGCCCGGGAATCCTGTGGCAGAGCGTATCGACCTGAAGCAGAAGCCGGATCCGGAAACCCTGGTTCTCCCTGAGTTCGATCAGCCGGTCGAGGATCGGCTCCCAGTTGCGGTTGCGGGCGAAATTGTCGTCGGTGACGAAAAAGCGCGTGACGCCCTGCTCGGCATTGGCGCGCACGATCGCCTCGACATCGTCAGGCGTGCGATAGCGCGACTTGCGCCCCTGGACATTGATGATGGTGCAGAAGCTGCACTGGAACGGGCAGCCGCGTCCGGCGTCGAAGCTCGTGTAGTGGCCGGCGACTGTGTCACGACGGGGCGCGGCAGCACGGGGATCGCCGCGGCGGCCATGTCCGGCATGTCGTTCAGGTAATTGTAGACAGGCTTGGGCTTCCCCGAATCGACGTCCTTGAGAAACTCGGCCAGCCGGTTTTCACCCTCGCCCGCGTAGAGGATCATGCCGAGCGACTGAGCCTCTTTCAGGTCCGGCGGCAGTTCGGGCAGCATGGCGATGCAGCCCGAGACGTGGAAGCCGCCGACGGCGACCGTCACGCCCTGCTTGCGAAACTGTCGGCCAATATCGAGCGCGCGCGGAAACTGATTCGATTGCACCCCAACCAGCGCAACCATTCCCCCGTCGGCGAGAATGCGCCGGGAAACCGAGGGAAAATCGATGATGGTGTTGCACTCGTCGTAGATCTCGAACCCGATTTCGACATCGGGGCCAAGAACGCGGGCCTCGGCGCATTCGAGCAACAGACCATAAACGCTGGCCAGGCTGTTGGAGGGGATTGTCGAGCGGCGCCACTGGATGACATAGCCGTCATCGTCGTAATGCGACGGCTTGATCAAAACGATCGTGAACTTGCGCTTGGCCATCAAGCCCTCATGAGAGGTTTACGCCCTCGTCATTTCGTCGTCTAAAGCAGGTACCGTCTTAGAGAGCCCCGGGCAACTCCAAATCGGCGGGATGGCGGCCGTGGCCCGACGCATTTGAAGGCGATCTCGTAGGGGGCGGAATGGCGCTCCCCGCAAACGGAGGAAGCATGAACACCGTAGTCGAACCGTCAAAAGCCGCCGGAATGAGCGCCCAGCGCCTCGAGCGCGTCGGTCCGGCGATGCAGGCCTATGTCGATCGCGGCGTTTTTGCGGGGATCAACACGCTCATCGCCCGCCGCGGCAAAGTCGTCCACGCGGGGGCGTTCGGCTGGCGCGACAAGGAAGCGGGGTCGCCGATGACCGCCGATACGATCTTCCGCCTCTACTCGATGACGAAGCCGATCATCTGCACGGCGCTCATGACCTTGCTCGAGGAGGGACGCTTCAGGCTGATCGAACCGGTGGCGAAATACATCCCAGCCTTCGGCGCCGTGAAGGTTCTGGAGGCCGACGGAAACCTGGTCGCGCCGGTCCGGCCGATCCTGATCCGCGACCTGATGACCCACATGAGCGGCCTCTCCTACCATTTCGTCGAGGAAGCGGGCGTCGGCAAAATGTACGCAGACGCCGCCAAGCTCTTGGGATCGGATCATTCGCTGGAAGCCGTCATCGACGATCTGGCGCAATATCCGCTCGCGTTCCAGCCCGGAACGCGCTGGCGCTACAGTGTCGGCATCGACGTCGCCGCCCGAATCATCGAGGTCGTCTCCGGCCGGCCGCTCGGCGTTTTCCTAAGCGAACGTCTGTTCGAGCCGTTGGGGATGACCGATACGGCGTTTGGCGTGCCCTTGGAGAAGCGGAGGCGCGTGGCGGCGATGTACGGCCGTCCGGACGTGCTCGACGCGGGCGTGACCATGGGCAGCGAATTCGCCGCCTGGATGGCGGGCGTCAACGACCGCCTCGATGTGTCGAAGTCTTACCCGGTCGATTCGCCGGACGTGTTCGTGCGCGGCGGCCATGGCCTGTTCAGCACCATCGGCGATTATTTCCGCTTCGCCCAGATGCTGGCGAACGGCGGCAAGCTCGATGGCGAGCACGTCATCGGGCGCAAGACGCTCGAGCTCATGCACGCGAATTATGTGCCGGCGGCCCTCCTACCCCTCGAGATCGGCGGCCTGCCCATGCCCGGCTATGGCTTCGGCCTCGGCTCGCGGGTGCTCATCGATGTCGCCCAATCGAGCGCGCCCGGCTCGGTCGGCGAGTTCGGCTGGTCCGGGGCGGCCAAGACCCACTACTGGGTCGATCCGAAGGAAGAGGTCGTCGGCATGTTCATGACCCAGTCGATGATGAGCTTCGACCTGCCGGAGCTCGATCTGCGCGCGCTGGCGTATCAGGCGATCGACGATTAGGGCGGGCCGGTCGGATGGAAGCGTCATTGCGAGGAGCAAAGCGACGAAGCAACCCAGCGGCTGCAAGGCGCCCTACAACGCCTGGATTGCTTCACTTCGCTCGCAACGACGACCTTGGTCGGTAAGCTTAAGGAGCCCCCGCGCTTGCGCATCGCTACCTGGAACGTCAACTCGGTCCGCCAAAGGCTGCCGCACCTTCTCGCCTACCTGAAGGAGGTGCAGCCCGATGTTCTTTGCCTCCAGGAGATCAAGTGCCTAGACGAGCAGTTTCCGCGGATGGAGATCGAGGAGCTTGGCTACAATATCGAGACGCATGGGCAGAAGACGTTCAACGGCGTCGCCATTCTTTCCAAACGGCCGTTCGAGGTTGCGCGCGGGCTGCCGGGCGACGAGAACGACTCGCAGTCGCGCTATATCGAAGCGGTCGTCCCGGCTGGAGACGGCGTGGTGCGCGTCGCGTGCGTCTACCTGCCCAACGGCAATCCTGTCGGCACAGAGAAATACCCTTATAAGCTTGCCTTCCTGGAGCGGCTCATCGTCCACACGCGCCAGCTCCTCGAATACGAGGAGCCGCTGGTGCTGGCCGGCGACTTCAATGTCATCCCGGACGCGCGCGACGCGACCCGCCCCGAGGACTGGATCAACGACGCTCTCTATTTGCCCCAGACCCGGTTCAAATTTCGTGAGCTGATTTCGCTTGGCATGGTCGACGCGCTCCGCGCGACGACCGACGCCGCCGGCCTCTACACATTCTGGGACTACCAGGCAGGCGCCTGGCAGAAGAACAACGGCATCCGTATCGACCATCTGCTCCTGTCTCCGCAAGCCGCCGACAAGCTGCAATCGGTCATGATCGACAAGGAGATGCGCGGACGCGACAAGGCCTCCGATCATACGCCGGTCCGGATCGACCTGGCCGCGTGAACCAGGGCCGCAGGGGGGACGCATGAATCTGCCTGGTCTGTTCGATCTGAGCGGCAAGACCGCGCTGGTCACCGGATCCTCCGAGGGGCTCGGACTTGCGATGGCGCGGGGCCTCGCGGCGGCTGGCGCGAGCCTCATCCTCAATGGCCGCGACGAGCAGAAGCTCGCGGCCGCAGCCAAGTCGTTTGCGGACGACGGGAAAAGCATCGAAACGCGCCCCTTCGATGTCGCCGACGAAGGGGCAGTGATCGCGGCGTTCGAGCATTTCGACGCGGCCGGCGTCGCAATCGACATCCTCGTCAACAACGCCGGCATTCAGTTTCGCAAGCCGATGGTGGATCTCAAAACCGACGAATGGCGCCGCGTGGTCGAAATCCATCTCACCGGCGCGTTCCAGGTCGGCCGCGAGGCCGCGAAGCGGATGATCGCGCGCGGGCGCGGGGGCAAGATCATCAACATTGCCTCCCTCGCGAGCGAGGTCGCGCGCGCGACGATCGCGCCTTATGTCGCGGCCAAGGGCGGCATCAGGATGCTGACCCGCTCGATGGCTGCGGAATGGGCGCAGCACGACATCCAGGCCAACGCGATCGGCCCCGGCTATATCGCGACTGAAATGAACCGGGCGCTGCTCGACGACCCCAAATTCGACGCCTGGGTCAAAGGCCGCACGCCCTCCGGACGGTGGGGCAAACCGGAGGACCTGATTGGCGTCACCGTCTTCCTCGCCTCGTCGGCGTCGGATTACGTGAACGGCCAGATCATCTATGTCGATGGCGGCCTCCTCGCCGTGATATGATCGCGGATCATGACCGCGACGAGTTCCATTGTCGGCAGGCCACGCGGCGCGCAGATCGCGGAACGGTTGCGCGCCGTAACGCCCGCGCTTTTGTTCGGCTTGAGGATGTGGGCTTCTGTTTGCCTCGCCCTTTGGGTCGCCTTCGCGCTTGAGCTGAGCGAGCCCTCCTGGGCTGCGACGACGGCCGCGCTGGTCTGTCAGCCAGTGCTTGGAGCCTCGCTGCGCAAATCGATGTTCCGATTGATCGGAACCGTGATCGGCGCCGTCGCCATCGTCGTTCTCGCCGCCCTTTGCCGGCAGGATCGGGTTGCCTTCCTCGTCGGACTGACGTTCTGGTGCGCAGCCTCCGGCTTCGTCGCGACGCTCTTGCGCAATTTCGCCGCTTACGCGGCTGCGCTTGCCGGTTACACCGCGGCGATCATCGCGATCGACGTACTCGGACCGGTTGGAAGCACGAACGGAATTGTCTTCATCTTCGCCATCGACCGCGCGCTCGAGATCTGCATCGGCATCGTCTCCGCGGGAGTCGTGCTCGCGCTCACCGATCTCGGTCATTCGCGACGGAAGCTCGCGACGGAATTCGCGGATCTGTCGGGCGCGATCCTGGATGGGTTTACGGAGTCTTTTGCGAACGCAAGTTCGGGCCTCAGCCAGTTTCGCGCGCTTCGTCGCGATCTTCTGCGGCGCGTCATCGCGCTCGATCCAATGATCGACGCGGCCATCGGCGAGGCTTCAGACCTCCGCTATCGTTCGGCGGGCCTGCAACGGGCCGTATCCGGCTTGATGGAAACGATCTCCGCCTGGCGCAAAGTGGCGTTTGCTTTGGCGCGGCACAGCGATGCGTCGACCCAGCAGGAAGCCAACGCCGTTCACGACCTCCTGCCCCGAGCACGACTGTCGCCCAACGCGATTGAGTCGACCGAGGAACCCGCGGCGTTGCGAGGGGCATGCTGCTCGGCGGTGCGGTCACTGACCCATTTCGAGGCCGGGACGCCGATACAGAGACTGCTGGCGGATAACGCCGCCACGGCCATGCTTGGCATGGCCCGCGCCTTCAATGGCTTGACGGGCGTGATCGACCCCCGCGACATTATCCGCGTGAAGAGAAGGGCTCGCTTGCGCGTCGCCGACTGGATGCCGGCCTTTGTCAACGCAGTCCGTGTCCTGTTCGCCGTCGGGACGATCTCCCTGTTCTGGATCGTCAGCGCCTGGCCGAATGGCGTGGCGGCGATCACCTTCTGCGCCGTCATCGTCATCCTCTTGCCCCCGTCGGGAGATGCGGCTGCTTCCGCCGCTGTCCTGTTCCTCCAGGGAAGCGTTCTAAGCGCAGTCCTGTCCGCAATTGTGGTGTTCGCGATCCTGCCGAAGGTGGTTACCTTTCCCACGCTTTGTCTGACGCTTGGACTTGTGCTCGTGCCCATGGGATTTCTGAATGCTCGGGGCTGGAAGCCGATGTTGACCTTTGCTGCGGCCGTCAACTTCCTGCCGATGCTCAACATCACGAACGACATGACTTATGATGGGTCGGGATTCTGGAACGGCGCGATCGCCATTCTTGCCGGCATCGCCTTTGGCGTCGTCGCCATGCTCATCATCCCCCCGCTGTCGCCGGCGATCCGCACTCAGAGGCTGCTCTCCTTGATGCTCAGGGATTTCCGACGACTGATGAGACGGGCGTCGCCAGGGAGACCAGGCGATTGGGAGAACAGGGGCGTCACCCGGTTGCTTGCGATGCCCGACAAGGCCGAAGCGCAAGAGCGCTCTGAGCTCGCCGCAATCGTCGCGGTCGGCAAGGAGGTCGTGCGGCTTCGCCACGTCGCGCCGCGCTTCGTCCCGAACGCGATGGTCGATGCGGTCCTTGCGCCGCTCGCTGAAGGACGCAGCGGCGAAGCGATCGCGCGTCTTGACGACATTGACCGGCGGGTCGCCGCCCTTCCCCGTGCGAGATCCCGGGTTGTGTTGAGCCTCAGATCCAGCATCATGGTGATTTCGGGCCAGCTCTCCGAATTCGCCCCTTATTTTGACCAGCCGCTGCGATGAGATTCAACGAAATCAACCTGTTCGGACTTTACGTGGCGCCAATCGCGGTGGTCCTCATCCTCGCATGGCTGATCTATCTCCTCTTGAGGCGAGCAGGCGACCGCATCGGCCTGACCGAGCGGATCTGGCATCCGGCGCTGTTTGAACTCGCGCTCTATGTTATGATTGTCTCGTCGATCGTCCTTGTCATGGCGCGCTGGGGGCGCTGATGTCCCAGGTTGAACTGAAAGCCAACGTCATGGGCGCCGCGCCCGCGGTCAGGCGCCGCTCGGCTCTCGCGTCCGTGCACGCCCTGCCTGTATTGGCGACCCTCGTCGCCGTCGCGCTCGCGGCGCTGCTCGGCTGGGGAGCGTGGCAATATTATATGGGGACGCCTTGGACGCGCGACGGCGCGGTGCGCGCCTATGTCGTGAAG
Source organism: uncultured Alphaproteobacteria bacterium (assembly GCA_963717215.1). Taxonomy (GTDB): domain Bacteria; phylum Pseudomonadota; class Alphaproteobacteria; order Rhizobiales; family Beijerinckiaceae; genus Roseiarcus. The sequence continues at coordinate 256,754 of CAVQVS010000007.1, read as the reverse complement.
ATCGCCCCGCAGGTGGCGGGCGAGATCGTCAGTTTGCCGGTCGCCGACAACCAGTTCGTCCACAAGGGCGATCTTCTGATGCTGATCGACCCGAGGAACTATTCCATCGCCGTCCGACAGGCGCAGGCGTCGGTCGAGCAAGCCCAAGCGGTCGCCGACAATGCGCGCGCCGAAATGATCCGGCGCGAGAAGCTCAATGATCTCTCGGTCACCATGGAGGAGCGGCAGACCTACATCAGCCAGGCGACCACCGCCGAGGCCACGTATCAAACCTCGCTCGCGAACCTCGAGCAGGCCCGCATCAATTTCAAGCGCACGCAGGTCCGCTCGCCCGTCAACGGCTATGTCACCAATCTTTCCGCCCAGCTTGGGAATTATGCCAACGTGGGCAGCCTACAGCTTTCGCTCGTCAATTCTGACTTCGTACTGGATCGACGCCTATTTCGAGGAAACGGCGCTGAGCCGCATCCATGAAGGCGACGCGGCGACGATCAAGCTGATGGGATACACCCCTCTGCTTCGCGGCAGAGTTCAGGGGCTCGCGCGCGGTGTTGACGTCCCGAATGCGACGCCGGACGCTTCGGGGCTCGCCTCGGTCAATCCGATCTTCACCTTCGTTCGCCTCGCCCAGCGGGTGCCGGTCCGCATTCACATCGATGAGGTTCCGGAGGGGATCAACCTCGTTGCCGGCATGACGGCGACGGTGCAGATCGAGCCTTACAAAGCGCCGCCGATCTCAAGTTTGAATCCCGCGCCTTTGAATGTGGGTCAGGCCGACGTCCGGCCAGCTTCGTTCCAGAGGCTGACCGACGCGACGCCTCAGACCGCGCCTTCGAAAGCAGCCAAATCAGCGACGACAATGGCGACTCCGCCCGCGCAGCCCGCCAATCCGCCAACGACGCAAGCGGCTCAGCAGCAGCCGGCAGCTGCGGCTTCGCCCGCACTCCAAAATGACGGTTCGCAATCGGCGACGTCGCCGAGCGAACTGTCAGTGTCCGTTCCGCCCTCGCCGGAGGCTACGGCCGCGGCGGAAGCGGGCGCCGCCGATCTCAAGACGCTCCAACAACAGATCACCGCTTTCCCGCCTACGGGAGCCGGGTCAGCCAAGAGCGACGGCGGAATGCCGTCGAGTGAATTTCTCGGGCGGACCTACGACCTTTTCGGCGGTCAAAGCGCGACGCCCTCGCCAAGACCCCGCTCCCCCGACACGCTCCGCAGGCGCGCCCGCTCGAGGTGGCGCCATTTGCCGGCGAGATCACCGTAGCCGCCCTCTCGACTGCGGAAGTAACCATCTCGCTGATTTTGTCGGCGCTGCGATGGCGCGGGCGCTTCGAACGTCGGCGCCTATTCGGGCCTGCGTCTTTCCGGGTGTCGTCAGAAACTGCATCTCGAATATCCGCTAATTCGTACTGGCGGGCTTAAGCCCTCATCCAATTGCGGCTCCGCATAATTCGCCTGCTTGGGCGTCACCGAAAATCCATTTGAGACAGCACCGCGGGCGCCCGCGGCGGTGAAAGAGGAAGGTCGTCGCTATGCTCGCAGTTGACACACAAAGTCTTTTCTCGGCCCCACAAGAGACCGCATCAGTCGGCAACAAGCGGCCGCCAATTCTCAGGTTTCGCTCAGCTCAGACAAGGCGGTCGTGACCTTTGTCGGCGTCCGATGGGATGGCGACAACGTGCGCGGCATACGAATGGAGCTCAACGATGGCTCGTTCAAACAGGCCGGCGGTTATGACGACGGCAAATACACACTGACCCAATATCGTTTCGTCGCAGGCGAAACGCTCGTCAGCGCGCGGCTCAGAGACTCCGGATACGGGCACGGGAGCTTGCGTCAGGTCGAGTTCGAGACGTCGGAGAAGAACACGTTCAACGCCGGAGCCGGCGGCTTCGATCATGAGGCCTCGCTTGCGGTCGAAGGCGCGGAGCTGGTCGGATTTCACGCTTGGGTCAATTCCGACAATTTCATCAACGCGCTCTCCTTCATCGTCCGGCCGCCGCCCAAGCCGCGGTCCAGAGGCCATGGTTCACAACGCGCTCCGTCGGAAATACCGCAGCCGCTCGAAGTCAGGCCGACTTGACATCCTATACGTCAGACGCGCGGGTCATCTCGGTGCGCTGGGACGGCGACAAGGTGCGCGGCATCCGCATGGAGCTGCGCGACGGCGCAACCCAAAGCGCCGGAGGAATCGACGACGTCAACTATACTCCGACTTATCTACACCTTTGCCGAAGGCGAGACCCTGCAGTCGCTGTCCTTTTCGAGTAGCGGCTACGGTCATGGAAGCTTGCGGCGACTCGAATTCACGACCAGCACCAGAGCGATGTTCACAGCGGGGCCCGCGGGCATCGATGATCTCGTTACGGCTCCGGTCATGGGCGCCTAGTTCGTCGGATTCCGCGCGTGGGTGAATCCAGACAATTTCATCAATGCAATCGCGTTCCGCGTCACAGACGTCGCGCCGCTAACGATCGACCTTCGTAATTATTCGCCATGGGCATGCGGGTACGCGAACGGCGTCGTCACAATCGACGGCAAGGCCGCAATCCGGGTTACCGACGCTGCCGGAGACACGCACGGAATGAAGACAAGCCACAATCGCGTGGTGCGGGTGCAGTCGGGAGGCGTCCTTGGATATTGTGCTTACGACGGCAGCGCATCACTCGCCATTTCAGTGTTTGGCGACGCCACCTTCGAGGCGAAATTCAACGCCGACGATGGGGACGGATCGGTTTCCGGTCCGATCACTGGAGTTAAGCCGCCGTCCGACAAAGCCACGCTTATCGACGCGTCGGTGCGCAAATACGCGCCGATTTATGTGTTGAACGTGGATGAGGTTTATTGGCCGTCGACCATCGACGCTTTCCTGCCTCACATGATCCTGCAGAAGGCCAGCGACAGTTCCGGCCAGGGGCTATCGACGTTCTATGACGGGCCGATGGACCGCAACGCTCTCGCCAAACAGGCGCTCGAGTTGGGCGCGGCGAACACCAACGCGATGGCGTTGCTGCGCACGCGCGCAGATCTCAATCAGCCTTCGGACACGCAGGACTGGTTCGCGAGCGCCAGGCCGACAAATCCGGCCCAAGTCACGACTTATGCGGTCGTGGTCGAGGGCGCGCAGAAGCGGCTCGATATCGTCTACTGGTGGCTCTTCAACTACAACCAGGGCAAGACCGTCGCTGGGACCAGCTGGGGCAACCACGTCTCCGATTGGGAGCATGTGAAGGTCAAGCTCGACGGGGTCGACTTCGCGAACCCGCAAAACGAAGTGGTCGCCGGCGTGATGTATGATCACCAGGGCGACCAGGACAACTTCAAGCCCGACGACGGAAACACCGAGTTCTCTGGCCGCCAGGTGCTGGTGCACCTCGACAACGGCGATCACGAGGCTTACGCGAAAGCCGGCGTCTACGACCGGCCGCAGGGCACGCACGACTATTGCAAGGACAACGCCTACCAATTCGACCAGCGCCAGGGGACGGTCGAGATCTACTTGTGGAACGGCTCGGACTTTTCTCCGGCACGGCTTGGGGCGCCTCCAACCTTCAAGGACCCGGCGTGGCTCAGGTACCGCGGGCGCTGGGGCAACCAGCAACGTGGTGATCTGCTCGGACTCGTGGCAAGACTGGAATTGGGGCCCGAGGGACCATTCCGGCCCGGCGAGTACGCGCCGCCCATGCCTGTGGCTTAGGGACTGGTCGGACCACCCGTGGCGATTGCGCGAGATCGCCACGGGCGGCGATACGGGGTCGTCTCCGCCCGCGTAGAACAAGCGGTGGAACGCGACTAACACTAGCCGACGCCGCCTCATGCTACGATAGGCCTTGCATGCGTCGAAAGCCCTGGTTGGCTGACCCGAGGCGCAATGCTTTAAGCTCCGCCGGGTGAGTCTTTCCTCAACGATGGACCCCGCCCGGGCGAACGGACTTGTGCCCGCCCGCGGCGGGGTCACTGCGATCTTCTTCGCCAACGGCCTTTGCATCGGCGCGTGGGCTGTCGCGATCCCTGAGATCAAGGCGCTCTTCGGTCTTACGGACGCGCGCCTCTCATCGTGCTGTTCGCCGCCGCCGTGGGCGGCTTGTCCGCCATGCCGGCGGCGGGCGTTCTGCCGTCAAATATAGGCGGCACCGGGCGAACCCTGCGAATCTCCGGTCCCTTGATGGCGCTTAGCTCGCGGCCCCGCCCCACACCCATCTCCTTTCGCCAGGGCTCGGCTTTCTTGCAGCGTGTGCGTTTCTGTTCGGCTTCGTGAACATCGTCGTGGATGTGCCGACGAACGCCCACGCGAGCGTGGTCGAGACGCAGTGGGGACGCGCCATCATGTCCTCCGTCCACGCGGCATGGAGCGCCGGTGGCCTGATCGGCTCGGCCCTTGGCGGCCTCCTCATCGTCCACGGCGCCGGCCCGGCGCTCAAACTCGAGGTTGAGGCGGGGATCGCCTTCGCCATCATGCTCGCGGCCAGTTTTACGATCGGGGTCGGCGACACCCGCTCGGCGACCCGCGTCTCTCGCGCTGCCGGAGCGCAAGCTCATGTCGATGAGCCTCATCGCATTCCTGGCGGTTCTGGTCGAGGGATCGGTCACCGACTGGAGCGCGCTCTACATGAGTTCGGAGGTAGGGGCGCCAGGCGACGCAGCCGCCATCGGGTTCTCCGACTATGCCCTCATGATGATCGCGGGGCGCCTCCTCGGCGACGGCATCGTGCGCGCCGTCGACCGGACGCGCGTCATTCTCTATGGCGCGGTCCTGTTGTTCGTGGGCATCGGGCTTGCGACCGGGCCGGTCTCCGAGCCCACCGCCATCGTCGGCTTTGCACTCGTCGGCCTCGGCGTCGCCAACATGGTGCCGGCCGCCTTCAGCGCGAGCGCCGCCGCGGCAAGCTCACCCTCGCTCGGCGTCGCGAGGGCGGCGACGATGGCCTATCCGTCGCTCCTCGTCGGGCCGCCGCTCTTCGGCGCGATCGCGACGCTCTCCAGCTTACGCCTCGCCTTTGCGATCTTGCTCCTGGCCGCGATAGGGATCGCCGCGTTGGCCGCAACGCAGCACGGCCCCGGAATGGCCAACGCGTCGGCCGAACCCGAACCGATCAGCGATTGAGCGCCTGACGGAAGCTTTCGACAGCGCGGCCTCCAAGACCGCCAAGGCCACCGCAGCGGTTTTCGACGTCGGGGCCGGGCGCGATGTGAGCGTTACGATAAATCCGACCACGGCCACGGCAAGAACCGCAGAGCCGATGCCATGACGATCGGAAGAACGAACGATCGACGCGGTTTGGGCGCGACGCTGGTCGACCGGGATCGCCCGGCGGCGGGAGCGCCTGCCGGCAAGTCGGGGATGCTTTTATCCGGCAAACAGGGCGGCCCTCTTTGGCGCAGCTTCTAATCACGGGCACAGATTCTCAAATTCCGCTTGCCGAACAAGCCGTGAACGACTAGGGTTTGTTCGCGATTTGTTTTAGCCAAAATCGTGATTCGCCGGATTGTACTTCACCGGCGAATAGGGCGGTAGTTTGGAGACCGAAATGCTCACGAAAAAGCAGAGCGAGCTGTTGCGTTTCATTCACGAGCGCCTGCAAGAGGCGGGGGTGCCCCCGTCGTTCGACGAAATGAAAGAAGCGCTGGAGCTGCGCTCGAAATCGGGAATTCATCGGCTCATCATGGCGCTCGAGGAGCGCGGCTTCATTCGCAGGCTCGCCAATCGAGCCCGGGCCATCGAAGTCCTGCGGCTGCCAGAGTCGGCGACCGTTGCAGCGCCAAGGGTGCAGAGGTTCTCGCCCAGCGTCATCCCAGGCAATCTGGGTCGCGTACGGCCCCTTGCGCAAGCGCGCGACGCCGACGATCACCCTGCCGTCATGGTGCCAATGATGGGCCGGATCGCCGCTGGCACGCCGATCTCGGCTATCCAGACGCGGCTTCAAACCCTGGCGATGCCGCCGGAATTCCTCGGAAGCGGGGAGCACTTCGCCCTTGAGGTGCGCGGCGATTCGATGATCGAGGCCGGCATTCTCGAGAACGACACCGTCATCATTCGCAAACAGGACACGGCAGAGACGGGCGAGATTGTCGTCGCACTGATCGACGAGGAGGAAGCGACGCTCAAGCGTTTGCGCAAGCGGGGCGCGTCGATTGCGCTCGAGGCTGCCAATCCAGCCTACGAAACCCGAATCTTCGGGCCGGACCGGGTCCGTGTCCAGGGGAAAATGGTGAGCCTGTTGCGCCGGTATTGAGCGGCGGCAAAAAGAGAGAAGGTGGCCGGCCGAACGCGGATGTGGAGGCGCTCCATACCGCGTTCTGGCCGGCCGGCCCTACGGCTCCGGGGTTGCGGCGGACCGGGCCGCTGGGCTCGCCGCCAACATCGTGCTGACGGACAACCGAATAATACGCCTGCGAAGTGGATATACAACGATAATACGCCGATTCAATTCAACCTCGTCGCATTTACCTAAATGAATACAGTTAATCATGACGTAACGTAAGTTAAAGTTTTCATTTACGTAACGATATACACGAAATACTAAGGTTGACAGGAGAGCATATATTTAAGGCGCGCGGACCAGCGCCGCCTGTCGAAGAGGCCTCGGGCCGCCCTTGCCTGACCTCTCCCGGCGCCCCACCATGCGTCACGGAGGTGATTCGTTGGCAGTGGATGGGTTCAGCGCCGATTTTGACCTCGCACAGGCGACGGGCGAGGCCGCGTTCACCGTCGACCTCGATGGTTTTGAAGGACCGCTCGACCTCCTGCTGGAACTCGCCCGGCGGCAGCGGGTGGATTTGGCGCGCATTTCCATCCTCGCGCTGGCCGAGCAATATTTGCTGTTCATCGAAGCGGCCCGCAAGTTGCGCCTCGAACTCGCCGCCGACTATCTGGTCATGGCGGCGTGGCTCGCGTTCCTCAAGTCTCGCTTGCTCCTCCCTGCTCAGGTGGAACCAGCTGAACTGGACGCTCCCGCGTTGGCCGAGGGTCTCGCGCAACGGCTGCGCGCGCTTGCCGCGATCCGCGAGGCCGGTGAGCATCTAATGGGTCGACCTCGTCTGGGACGTGATTTCTTCACCAGAGGGAAACCGGAAGTCGTCGAGACGTCTGGGCGTATCACCTACCAGGGTAACCTCTACGACCTGTTGGCCGCCTATGCGCGGCAGTCCCAGCGCCACGCGCTGGCGCGCGTACGCTTCAAGACCCGCGAGGTCTGGTCGCTTGCCGACGCGCGCCAGGCCCTCACTCGGCTTATTGGCGGGCAGGCCGACTGGACGGCTTTCGATAATTTTCTCATTGGAGCAGGCGTTGCTTCCGACATGCGGCGGAGTGCTCGCGCGTCCACGTTCGCGGCGTCGCTCGAACTCGCGCGCGAGGGCAAGATCGAAATGCGCCAGGAGAGGGCCTTCGCTCCGATCTGGCTGCGCCCCACCGAGATCGGTCCAGGCGAAGAACGCGCAGCATGACTTTCGCTCAATCCCGCGGCTGCGCGCGCGTCGGCGACGGCGGAATGCGCGATTCACCGACCTTCGCCGGCTCCTTTGGCCGGAAGGATGGGATCCCGTCTGATCAATCGCAATTCAAGAAAGGCGCCCGATGGGCCGTTTGACCGGCGCGAATAATGTCGCGCAATTGTTTCCTTCCGCGACGCCCGGCGTCTCGCCGGAGGACGTGCGGATCGCCGAGGCCCTGGTTTTCGCCGCCGCGGAGCCGCTCGAGGAATTGGCCATCGCACAGCGCCTCTCGGACGGCGCCGACGTCGGCGCGGTGATGGAGGAATTGCGCCGTCTCTACGAGGGACATGGCGTCAATCTCACCCAGGTTGCGCACCGATGGGTATTCCGCACCGCCGATGATCTTGCCTGGGCGCTGGCGCGCGACCGTGACGAGAAGCGAAAACTCTCACGCGCCGCGCTCGAAACGCTCGCGATCGTCGCCTACCACCAGCCCGTCACCCGCGCTGATATCGAACAAATCCGTGGCGTAGCGGTGTCGAAGGGCGCGCTCGACGTGCTCATGGAATCGCGCTGGGTGCGCATGCGGGGACGCCGAAAGGCGCCGGGTCGGCCCATCACCTACGGCACGACGACCGACTTTCTGGTCGAGTTCGGACTCAACGCGATCGCGGATCTGCCTGGCCTCGATGAACTCAAAGGCGCCGGGTTGTTCGAAGGAAAATTGCCGGCCGGCTATGACGTTCCCCAACCGGATGACGCATCGGCGCTCCGGGCGGACGAAGAGCCGCTCGAAGACTCGCCGCTTGAGCAAGCCTGGGCGCCCGTCGCCCCGGAAGAAGACTGAGCGTCGGACACGAGCGCTTCCCGCTCGCGGGCATTGACGGCGCCCCAAAAGCGCGGACAATGCGCGGGCTCTTAAAGATTTGTCGTCATCCCGCGGAGAGACAATGGTCTCGCGATTCGCCTTCTATTTCGCCACGGTCCTCTGCGCGTCTTCCGCCGCGCTTGCCGAAGCGTCGCCGGTCTTGCCGCTCTCCTCGCATCGCGCGGCCTATGACATCTCGCTAGCCGATTCCTCAAGCTCGAGCCTGTCTTCCGCTCAAACGCCGATCTCGGCCACAGGCCTCATCGCCTACGAATTTCACGGCTCGCCCTGTGAGGGATACACCTCCAATTTTCGTCAGATGACGGAAATGGAGCGCAGCGAGGGCGATCCGATCTCCATGCAGGTGAACGCCATGTCGTTTGAGGAGGGGAACGGGAAGTCGATGCATTTCCAGATCGATTCCAAGGGCGTTCAGGACACGCCGCCCGTCGTCGGCACGGCCACCCGCGGCGACAATGACGACATGCGCGTCATGCTGACCAAACCGAACGCGCAGACGCTGGACTTCGGCCGCGAGGTCCTGTTTCCCACGCAGCATATCGAGCGCCTGATCGAGGCCGCCAAGCATGGCGGCGGCGCCATGCAGGCGCGCGTCTATGACGGCTCCGATACGGGAGCGAAAATCTTTTCGACCATGTCGGTGATCGGAAAGGAAGCGACGAAGCCCGATGAAGACACCCAAACTGCTTCGGCACTGAGCGGAATTCGTCGCTGGCCGGTCGTGATCTCCTACTTCAACGAGGCCTCGGGCGACGCTCCGCCCGAATATACGCTTTCGTTCGACCTTTATGAGAACGGCGTCTCGGGCAGCCTCAAGCTCGACTACGGCGCGTTCGCCTTGCGCGCAAACCTTCGCAAGCTTGAGATCCTGCCCGCCACTGCCTGCAAATAGGCGAGCACAGTGAGGCGTCGGTCGCGATCACTGTTCGGGGACCCCCGCCATTCGCATGCTCTCCCTGAGTGGCTCCAGCCCCGCCCTATAGGTCGGGTTGTCGCTAAGCGCCTCCGCGAAGGCCAGCGCGGCGGCAATGCTGAAGGACGGCCTGAGCGCGAGACCGGCTTTGACCGCGGAACGCGCCTCGTCTAGCCAGCCGAGCCGCGCGAGCGCGGCGCCCAAGCCAATATAAGGATTTGCGAAATTTCGGTCGGCCTCGATCGCGCGTTGACACCACGCGACCGCTTGCTCCCAAAGGCCGAGTTGGTTTTTTGCGTTGCCCGCGAGAAACATCCAGGCGGACGCCATTGTGTCTCGCGGACTGAGGCGCAGGGCCTCGACGATATGACATTCTGTTTCTTCTGGTCGACCAATCAAGTTTTTGCCTAGGCCGATATTAGCGTGGGCTTGGGCGAGGTTTCGATCCAGCGCCAACGCATGTTCACATTCGGCGATGCCCTGCGCGGCGCGTCTGGTATAGATATACACAACCCCCAGCGTCATGTGACCGCGTGCATCATCCGGGACCAGGGACAGGGCTCTCACCGATTGCGTTTCAGCGGCCAGAAGGGCCGCCCCCAGATTGGCTCCTCCAAGTGCGCCTTCGTTCACGTGGGTCCGCGCCGATCCGATAAGGGCGTCGACGTTGTCGCGATCGGCGGTGATGGCTCGATCGAAACAGATGCGCGCCTGCGCCAAGTTGTCCAGGGTCAAACCCCTATTGAACCACGCCATTCCTTTAAAATGGAGGTCCATCGAGTTTGAGTTCAAAGCCTTTTCCGCGCGTCGGGCCTCCGCGGCGATGAGTTGGACGTTGAGCGCCGCAGCCAGTCGCGCGACGATTTCGTCCTGCATGTCGAAGAGATCAGCGAGCGGCTTGTCGAAGCGCTCGGCCCAAAGATGACTGCCGGATTCGGCGTCGATCAACTGCACGTTGACCCGCATCCGATTTCCGCCGCGCTGGACGCTGCCCTCGAGGACATAGCGGACGTTCAACTCGCGGCCGATCTGCTTCAGATCGACGGGCTTGCCTTTATAGGTGAAGGCTGTGTTGCGCCCGATCACGAACGAGCCACGTATCCGCGAGAGGTCGGTGGTCAGGCTTTCCGTGACCCCGTCGACGAAATGCTCGTGGCCAGGGTCGCCGCCCATGTTGGCGAATGGCAGGACGACGATCGACAGGCGCTGCGCGGCGGATTTTTCCGGCGCTGGAGCGGGCGTGGGTTTCGTCTGGGCGGGCGCGCCGTTCGACGCGCCGATTGCGAGCTCATAAACCCGCACCGGCCGTGCGATGTTCTTCAGCGACTTCTCGCCGAGATCGACAAATTCCGCCTCGATTCTGCCGCGCGTGTGTTCGTAAGCGGCTCCTGAAATCATGACGCCGCCTGGCTCGCAAAGGCCTTCGAGGCGCGCCGCGATGTTCACCCCGTCGCCCAGAATATCGTCACCCTCGATCAGGACGTCGCCGAGATTGACGCCAATCCGATAGACGATGCGCGTCGCCTCGGGCGTCTCGGCGTTGCGCTCGACCATGACCTTCTGAATTGCAATCGCGCATTCGACCGCCGCGACGACGGACGGAAACTCGAGCAGCAGTCCGTCGCCCATTGTCTTGACGATCCGGCCGCCGAATCCCGCCACAATCGGGCGCGCCGCCTCGCGATGCTCACGAACGCTCAGTGCCGTGCCCGCTTCGTCCTCGCCCATCAGGCGCGAGTAGCCGACAACGTCGGCGGCAAGGATCGCAGCGAGTCTCCGGTTTTCGGCCATTACACACCCAACCTCTTGGCGAGCCTAGCACAAGCCCGCTCAGAACCAGGGCGCTGCTCGTTTCCAAGTCTCCCTGGTCCCGCTCAGCTCTTTCTGCTCAGTTCGGCCGTGGGGCCTTGCAACAGGAGCGTCTCAAGTAGGTCGAAACGGTCCGCCATTCAGGGCACGCTCACTTGGTCGGCGGACCGGGCCGGAAGGTGAGGCCCCGCTGCACCGAGGTGGGGCCGAACCGGTCCCGCAACGCAGCGATCGCCGCCTCTCGCGTTTTCTCGCGGCCGCTGTCGCGCGCGAACATGTCGTCCTCGTCTGCGCCTTCGGCAGGCTGAAGCTCCGTTGCCGCGATCCCGAGCAGGCGATAGGCGAAGCCGTCGGGCTGGGCGTCCAGAAGCGGGCGCGCAGCCGCAAACAGCCGCGGCGCAAGCTGCGTGGCTCTGAATCCGCTTCGGCTGCGGGTTCGGAGAGTGAAATCCGCCAAGCGCAGCTTGAGCGTAATCCCGCGGGTCGCCAGCGCCTCTCGGCGCAGGCGGGTGGCGACCCGGTCGCATTGCGCAAGCAAGATGCGCGTCAGCTCCGCCTTATCGCTGATGTCGCGATCGAACGTGGTCTCGGAGGAAACGCTTTTCGTCTCACGCTCGGCATGGACCGCGCGGTCGTCGCGGCCCTGCGCGAGGCGCCAGAGACGCAGCCCATCCTCGCCAAGGCGCAAGAGCGCCTCCCGCTCGTCGATCCGCTGCAGGTCGCCGATCATGCGAAAGCCCGAGCGCTCGAGCCGCTCCCGCCCTACCCTGCCAATGCCCCACAGGCGCTCGACGCTTTGGGTTGCAAGCCAGCCTTTCGCCTCTTCCCGCGTAAGACATGCAAAGCCGCGCGGCTTGTTGAGATCGGAGGCGATCTTCGCCAGAAATTTGCAATAGCTTAAGCCCACCGAGACGGTGACGCCGATTTCGGCCTCGACGCTGCGGGCGAAGCGAATGAGCGTTTCCGCGGCGCCCGCTCCGTTCGATGGCTCGCAGCCGCTGAGGTCGAGAAAGGCCTCGTCGATCGACAGCGGCTCGACAAGCGGCGTGAGCGCCATCATCAGCGTTCGAATCTCGCGCCCGACCCGCGCATATTTCGCCATGTCGGGCGGCAGCACGACGGCGTTCGGGCAAAGCGTGCGGGCGCGCGACATCGGCATGGCCGAGCGAACGCCGAAGGTTCGGGCAATGTAGCAGCAGGTCGCAACGACGCCGCGCGGACCGGAGCCGCCGACGATCAACGGCTTGTCGTTAAAGCTTGGATCGTCGCGCTTTTCGACCGCGGCGTAGAAAGCGTCGCAGTCGACATGGGCGATGGTCAGGCCGGTCGCCTCGTCGAGGCTGATCGTACGCGGCGAGCCACAGTGGGCGCACCGGGCCGAGCCCTGAGGATCCTTCCTCAGACAGTCGCGGCAGAGGCGCAGCCGGGCTAAGTCCATCAGGTCTCCGTCTCATAGGGCCCGCGCAGAGACCCATGCGCCCGCGCGACGGCCTCCGGCTTCAGACCGGCGTCTGCGGCGAACTCAACGAGCAGCTTTTCGTCGGCGACCACGTAGTCGAGCACCGAGCCTAGGAACGCCGGGTCCGCCGCCGCTATGCGGAGGTTATCGGGGCCCAATCCGGTCAGGCCGAGGAACCGGCTGAGCCGGTCGGGATCCGCGGCGATGAAGGTGAGCGCGCTCACGGCCAGAGATTGGGGGGAATCGGCGCTTGCAGATTGCATCTTTTTCAAGGAATCGCGCATAGTCCGATTCGCCTTTCGTCAATGTCTTGGGCCTAATCCTATCCGGCGCGCCGGCCGAATTCACCCCCATGGAACACCCGATGGCCAAGACCGTGCTGATTGTTGAGGACAACGAGCTCAACATGAAGCTGTTCAACGATCTCGTCGAGACCCGCGGGCATCGAATCGTGCAGACACGCAGCGGCATCGAAGCGGTCGATCTGGCGCGCAAGCACCGGCCGGATCTCATTCTTATGGACATTCAGCTGCCTGAGGTTTCCGGCCTCGAAGTCACGCAATGGTTGAAGGATGACGAGGAGCTCAAGGCGATACCGGTCGTCGCCGTGACAGCCTTCGCCATGAAGGGGGACGAGGAGAAAATCCGGCAGGGCGGCTGCGAGGCCTATCTCTCCAAGCCGATATCCGTCGCTAAATTCTTTGAGACCATCGATCACTTTCTCGGACCCGGGTCCACCGAATGACAGCCCGCGTTCTGGTCGTCGACGCGAGCTGCTCCAAACGAGACTGAGCCTCAGATAAATTCGAGGTTCTCCTTGCGGCGAACGGCCCCTGACGCGATCGCCATCTGCGAGAAGGACGGATGCGACATCGTCCTGGCGGCTCTATCTATCAAAGGCGGCAGGCCGCATTCGCGTCACTCAGAACGCTGCAGATCCGCAAGGCGGAGCCGCCATTGCGTCACTCCGCCGCCGCTAGGACTTTCATGGGATCTGCCGCGAGGATCGGCTCGAGGATCGTCTCCGCAATGTAGCGAACGACGGGCGCGCAGACACCATCCCCGCAAACATGATAGGCCTCGTTGTAGCGCGCGGGCAGACTGTAGCCGTCGTCGAGGCCCATCAGCTTTGCGGCCTCTCGCGGCGAAAGAAGACGCGACCGAACGCATTCGCCATCGACGACGAGAATGGACTGACGAGACGATCCGCCCGCGGGGGTGCGCAAGCATCCTGCGAGATCGTCGAACCGAACCTCGGCCCGCTGGCGCTTCAGGCCATCCGCATCCAGTCGCGTGCGACGATAAACACTTCCGACCATCCGTTTTGCCGACAACTTGGCCGAGGCAACCTTCGCTCGGTTGACGGGCGACATGAGACCGAGAAGATAGTCCGTCTCGCCAGGTGAATGCCAGGCAACGCCTGTCGGCTCGTCCTCGATAAGGTCGGCGAAGCGGGCGTGGCGCGCCGGCGGCGGCGGCGGCGTCCACCAGATCCAACGTTTTTTGGCCGCTGGCGGCAGGCCCTCGAACGCGTCGTTAAGCGACTTAGGATGCCATTCACGATCCGGGCCGTTCGATACGAGCTCAGTTGGGATCATTTCGTTCCTGTCGATCGCGATGAAAAACACCCGCGGGCGTGACTGGGGGACAAAACGAGACGCGTTGATGACGATGGCGCCGAACCGATAGTCTGAACTCGAAAGCGTCGACCCGATGGCGGCGAAATCCTTTCCCGCGCGGGATGTGAGGCAACCGTACACGTTCTCCAGAACGATCGTGCGCGGCGCGCGTCCTGCCTCTGCGAGCCCGCGCATAAGCTTCCAGAATGGCCAGAAACTCCCTGATCTGGTCAGGGCCTCGTCACGTTCCTGGCCGAGACCCTTGGATTCCCCAGCGAGCGAAAGGTCCTGGCAGGGAAAGGACGCCCATGCGAGGTCGCTTCGTTCAGACGGGAGATCGTCCACCGTCAGCTTGGCGACATCCTCACGTCTGATGTCCGCGTCGCCGTAATTTCGGATGTAGGCCCCAACCTTCATCGCATCGAAGTCATTGGCGAACAGGCAGCGCCAGGACTTGCCGAGCCCGGCTCGCGCCATGCCGCCGCCAGCGAAAAACTCCAGGAAGGTCAGCTGACTTTCACGCATCGCCGACACGCTGATGCGGAACGATGATTCGCGCAATGGACGCTTGTCAGGCGCGAACCACGCGCCGACGCTTAAGTCTCCGCAAGCGCATAGGTCAGATAGCCTGCCGCGCCGCCCTCGTACCAGGTCTCCTTGTCGTCGGGCGTGAGCGCGAGCCCGGTCGCGAAGCGCTTTGGGAGATCCGGGTTCGAGATGAACGGGCGACCGAACGAGATCGCATCGGCTTTTCCGGCGTCGAGCGCCGCCTGACCCTTCGCATAATCATAGTCCGAGTTCAGGACGAAAGGCCCCTTGAAGGCGGCTCGCATCAGCGGCGCGACAGGAGGCCGCACCGCCTTGCCGTTTGTGCCGTCGAAATCGGGCTCGCGGACCTCGAGGAAGGCAAGGCCAAGATTGGAGAGCGCGGTCGCGGCGGCTTCAAACAAGGGCTCGGGATGAGAGTCGTTCACGCCCTGCCGCTCCTCGTTGGGCGAAAGCCGGACGGCGACGCGAGCTGGGCCGACAGCATCGGTGACGGCCGTCGCAACCTCGATCAGAAAGCGGATGCGGTTCTCAACCGAGCCGCCATATTCGTCGGTTCGGAAATTGGCGTTGTCGCGCAGGAACTGGTCGATCAGATAGCCGTTGGCGCCGTGGATCTCGACGCCGTCGAAACCCGCCTTCATCGCGTTCCGAGCCGCCGTGACATAGTCGGCTATCGCGCTCCGAATATCGTCGTGAGTCATCGCCTTGGCCTGGACGTGCGGCTGTTTGCCTTCGTACGTTCGGGCGAGACCAGACATGGTCGTCGCCGACGACGACAGCGGTTGACCCCGGCCTGGCAGGCTCGGATGCACAAGCCGGCCCATATGCCAAAGCTGCGAAAAAATGCGCCCGCCCGACGCGTGAACCGCGGCTGTGACGGATTTCCAGCCGTCGATTTGCTCCGCGCTCCAGATCCCCGGGGCACACGGCCAGCCAAGCCCCTGTGCGCTGATGCCGGTCGCTTCCGTAATGATGAGGCCCGCGCCGGCGCGCAGCCTGTAATAGTCGACCATCATCGCCGTCGGCACATGATCCATCGAGGCCCGCCCGCGGGTAAGCGGCGCCATCACGATGCGGTTCGGGGCGGTGACCGCTCCGAGTTGAATGGGGTCGAAGAGTGACGGCCCTTGTCCGCTTGTCTTATCGAGCATGTCGTCTTTCTCTCGCGATACAGCCGAGCCTTGTCATGCCCGGACCGCCCCCGGCGATCAAGCCGTCAGCGTTCGGGTGGTCTGTTCAGGACCGCGAGATCACGCGCCGCCTCCATCGTCGAGGGGTCTGGCTCTACGCGACGCCCAGTTCGGCGTTAAGGGCCGCAAGCTCGCGCTCGCCGCGCTCGATATCGAACGGCTGCGGCGCCTTTATCGTGGCTACGGCGGCATTGGCGCGCCGTAGCGAGGCGCCGGAAAGCATCGGCGTGGCCGAGGCCACGGCGCGGCCCTCCTCCATGTCGCCGTTGCAGTGCAGGACGATGTCGAGGCCGGCCTCGATCACGGCTGCGGCGCGCTCTTCGAACGAGCCGGTGAGCGCCTTCATCGACAGGTCATCGCTCAGGATAAGTCCGTCGAACCCGATCTCGCCGCGCATGATTTCCGCAACCACGATCGGCGACGCTGTCGCCGGCCGCTTGGGATCGATCGCCGTGTAGAGGAGGTGGGCGCTCATCGCCATCGGCAGGTCTTTGAGCGCCGCAAACGGCGCAAAATCATGTTTGAGGTCGCTGCGTGTGGCGTCGACGACAGGCAATTCGTGATGGCTGTCCACCCGCGCGCGGCCGTGTCCCGGCATGTGCTTGATGACGGGCGCGACCCCGCCCTCGAGCAGCCCCTCGGCGACCGCTCGGCCCATCGCCGCGACGCGTTCGGGGCGGGATGAGAAAGCCCGCGAGCCGATGGCGTTGTGCATGCCCTCGCCCGCGACATCGAGCACAGGCGCACAGTCGATGGTGATTCCAACTTCGATGAGATCATGCGCGATGAGGCGAGCAACCAGACGCGCCACGGCCTCGGCCTTGGATCGGCTCGAGGCCCGCTTCGATCGTGGCCGCAGCCGGGTACGAGCGCCAGTGAGGCGGCGCCATGCGCTGAACGCGTCCGCCCTCCTGATCGATCAATACAGGCGCGTCGGCGCGGCCGACGCTGTCCCGGAACGAATGCGTCAGCGCGCGCACCTGCTCGCGATCGGCGATGTTGCGTTTGAAGAGGATCAGCCCCCAAGGGTCTTCCCGACGCAGGAAGGCCCGCTCCTCGTCATTGAGCGCGAGGCCCGCGCAGCCGCTGATGAAGGCCTTGGGCATTGGTGGCTCCGCTAGTCTGGAACATAATCCATCCGGCCCAGATCGTTATCGCCAGGAGGGAAGCGACGCGGCGATCCAGGAGCCGTGGGGCGCTCTACGTTCCCCTGGATTGCTTCGCTTCGCTCGCAATGACGATGCCGGTTCGCAGGCGCTTCACCTATTTGGCGATGAAGCACTGCCCGCCTTCGCCTTTGAGGCGAGCGCACATCGCCGCGGCGTCAGCCTTCGTCAGGCCGCTCACGCGCAACCGGTAAATGGTGTCGCCGTTGACCTCAGCCTTGTGCACGCCAATCGCCGAGCCATTGAGTTCGGCGCCGTACTTGGCGGTCAACTTTGCCGCCGTGCTTTTTGCTTCCGCCTCAGATTTGGGCGCGGCCAGCTGAACCGACCATCCGCCAGACGTGGTCGCGGCGGTGGCGTCGACAGGCGTCGCGATCGCGCCAGTCGTCTCGGTCGCATCGACGACCTGTCCGGGCTTCGGCTTCTTCGCCTTTTCAGGTTTTGCCGGAGCGCTGTTTTGTGCTTCGCCAGGGGGAATCTGCGCCGTCCCGTCAGGCGCCGTCGTGTCTGTCTTGCCGACCGCGACGCGCGCGGCCGACTTGGGCGGTGAAAGCTTGGTCGGCAATTCGATCTTGGGCGTCGACGGCTGCGCGGCGCCGGCCGCGTCGCTTGTCGTCCTCGGCACCGGACTGGCTGGCTGAGGAGCGCTCGGCGCGACGGCCGGGTTGCTTGCCTGCTGCGCCGGCGCGGGCGTGAGGTTGGCGATGCTTGCCGGCTGATCAGGCGGGCTGGTCACGCCAATCGGCGTCCCATCGGGCCTGAGCGAGATCGTACGCACGGGTTTCGGGTCGGGGAATTCCGACGTCATACCCTTCGGCGGCGGAGCGGGCTGCGGAGCGACAAGCGGGGTATTGATGATCGCCGTGAGCGCCGGGTCCGTCGTGCCACCTTGAGCCGCAGGCGCAGGCGCAGGATTGTTGGCCGCGGCTTGTGCGTTCAAGTCGACGGGCTGCTCCTCGGAATTGACGACTTTGACCGGGGTCGACTTCCCGGTGTCATGAAGCAGAGTGGCGCCAGCGTCGCTGGACGTCGTGACCGTCTGGTCGCTGGGCGGCGCAACCTTCGTCGGTCCCTGCGCCGCCGCGATGAACGGGGCGTCTTTGCTGAAGCCCGCCCCCCCATGCCTCAGCGCGAAAACACCGCCGATCATGGCGACGCCGGCGAGCGCCAGCGCCGATACGGCGAGCTTCCAGCGCGTGGGCCGGCGTTCCTCACCCGCGGCGGAAGCGGCGTCGGAATGATGGGGGTCGAACTCGTAATCCCGGCGCGCCTCGCGGTCGGCCTCGGACGCGCCAGGCGCGAGTTCCTCCACTTCATCATCGAGCGTCGGCCGGAGCGTCGAGGGTTCAATCGAGGTCAAAGGCGCCGTGCGCACGACCGCGGCCTCGGCCGGGCGGCGCGCCGGCGTCTCGCCGTTGGCGCTCCCCAGGTGCGAGAATTCGACCAAACGCGACAGCTCCGCGAGCGGGTCTTCGGTCTGCGACTGCTGAGCGCCCGCGGCGCGCAATCGCCGCTCGAATTCGTCGAGGTTGATCTCGTCCGTTGCACGGGACCCGGAAATACTCATCTCACCCTCACTCGTCGCGGGTCATCACTAAGGCGGAACGTCAAGCGCCGCCCAAGCCAACAAATCCGCTACCGCATCTCCTCAGGCGCGCTAACGCCCAAAATTGACAATGCAGAGGCCAAAACAAGGCTCACGGCCGCGACCAAAGCCAATCTCGCATACGATAAATTTCGTTCTTTCTCGTTAACAAACCGCAAACGTGGCGCGTCTTTCCCCCTATTCCAATGCGCGTGAAAGCGCGTCGCCAAATCATGGGCGAAAAAGGCGATCCGATGAGGCTCGTGCGCCTCGGCGGCCTGCCGAACAGCGCGAGGATACTGCCCGAAGGTTCGCATCAGCTCCCGCTCCCCCTCGTCAGCCAAAAGCGAGAAGTCGGCGTGAACGAGCGCCTTTTGATCAAGATCGAAGTCCGCAAAGACCAGTTTGCCCTGCCTCATGACGCTACGTGCGCGCGCGTGGGCGTACTGGACGTAAAAGACCGGGTTGTCCTGGCTTTGCTCGATCACCTTCGCCATGTCGAAATCGAGCGTGGCGTCGTTCTTGCGCATCAGCATGATGAACCGGACGGCGTCCGCGCCAACCTCATCCACCACCTCACGCAACGTCACGAAATCCCCGGAACGTTTCGACATTTTGACAGGTTCGCCGGCGCGCATGAGGCGCACGAGCTGGCAAAGGCGCACCTCGAGTTTGGCCTTGCCGTCCGACAACGCGGTGACCGCGGCCTGCATGCGTTTGACATAGCCGCCGTGATCGGCGCCCCACACGTCGACCAAGGTCCGGAAACCCCGGTCGATCTTCGTCTTGTGGTAGGCGATGTCGCTGGCGAAATAGGTGTATCCGCCATCGGACTTGATGAGCGGCCGGTCGACGTCGTCGCCGAAACCGGTCGAGCGGAACAGGGTCTGCTCGCGATCCTCCCAATCCTCCGCGGGCGCGCCTTTCGGCCGCTCCAAACGGCCCTGGTAGACGAGCCCCTTCGCCCGGAGCCAGTCGATCGTCTCGCGCACCCGGTCCTCGCCGCCATCGGCGCCGGTCAGCGCGCGCTCGGAGGCGAACACGTCGTGCGTGATGGCGAGCGCCGCGAGATCCTCGCGAATCATCGTCATCATGGCGTCAATGGCGCGCTTGCGCACGATCGGCAGCCACTGCGCTTCGGGCTTGCTCACAAGGCCCGCGCCAAATTCGCGCGCGAGATACTGGGCGACGGGCTTCAGATAGTCGCCGGGATAGAGGCCCTCGGGGATCGGGCCGATGTCCTCGCCCAAGGCCTCGCGATAACGCAGGAAGGCCGAGCGCGCCAACACGTCGACCTGGCCACCGGCGTCGTTGATGTAATATTCCCGCGTCGCTTGGCGGCCGGAGAAGATCAAGAGGCTCGAAAGGGCGTCCCCGAACACGGCGCCGCGCGCATGGCCAACATGCATCGGGCCGGTCGGATTGGCGCTCACAAATTCGACGTTGACCGGTCCCCCCACGCTCGCCGCCCCCGCGCCGTAGCGCTGGCCGTGAGTGAGAACCGCTTTTAGGACTTTCTCGTAAACCTCGGGCTCAAGGACGATATTGATGAAGCCGGGGCCGGCGGCCTCCGCGCTCTGCACGTCCGGTTCAAGCTTGAGATCAGCGACAAGCCGTTCCGCCAGGGCGCGCGGATTCGAGCCTGCTTGCTTTGCTTCCCGCGCATAGACCATCGCCGCGTTGGTGGAGAGGTCGCCATGAGCCGCCTCGCGCGGCGGCTCGACGACGAAGCGGCCAAGATCGAGGTCGTCCGGCAATTCGCCGGCCGCAATCCGCTTTTCGAGCAGGCCCGCGATGCGCGACTGGAAGTCGGCGAAAATATTCATGGATCCTGACTTGGGCGAGACGTCACAAACGCAGTGCGAGTTGCGAGCGCGCGCCTCTATCGCAAGTCGGAAGCGCCGTCAAAAAGCCGCGCGTGCTCGGTGATCGCGAACCGGTCCGTCATGCCGGCGATGTAGTCGGCGACGGCGCGCGCGCGTATTTCCCCGTCGGCCTTGGCGGCCCATTCGGGCGGCATGGCGGAGGGATCGCTCACGAAGGCCTCGAACAGGTGCCGTACGATCGCGTCCGCCTGCTCGCGGACCTTTTTGACGCCCGGGTGCCGGTACATGCGGGTCATGAGAAAGGCCTTGATGTCGCGATCGGCCGCCCCGATAACCGTCGAGTGCCCAACGAGAGTTCGCCCGCCGGCGGCGACCGCGTCCGGACTCTCGACCCCCGTTTCGTCGATCCGCCGGCCGGTCTCGCCGATCGCATCCTCTATGAACCGGGTAATGAGGCGACGGGTCAGCTCATGGATTGCCCGGGGGGCCTCGAGGCCCGGATGAAGCTCGTCGATCTCTGCCATCAGGCCATCGACGTACGGAACGGCGGCGCGAAGCTCGTAGAGGGCAAACAGACCAGCCCGGAGGCCATCGTCGATGTCATGCGCATTATAGGCGATATCATCAGCGATCGCAGCCGCTTGCGCTTCGAGGCTCGCATGAAGGCTGAGGTCCAGGCTTTGCCTTGCATCGTAGCGCAGGACCGCAGCCGGAACGCCGCGCGCCTGGTAGCGCTCCGTCGGGGCGCCCGAGGCTTCGAGCAGTGGTCCGTTATGCTTGATTAGCCCCGCGAGCGTCGGCTGGCTCAGGTTGAGCCCGTCGAACTCGGCGTAATGGCGCTCGAGTTCGGTCACGATGCGCAAGGCGTGGCTGTTATGGTCGAAGCCGCCATATTCGGCCATGCAGGCGTCGAGTGCGTCCTCGCCGGTATGGCCGAAGGGCGTATGGCCGAGATCGTGGCCAAGCGCGACCGCCTCCGCCAAATCGTCGTCAAGCCTCAAGGCGCGGGCGAGCGCGCGCGCGATCTGCGCCACCTCGATCGTGTGGGTGAGGCGGGTGCGGAAGTGGTCGCTCTCATGATGGACGAAAACCTGGGTCTTGTGGGCGAGACGGCGGAACGCGGTCGAATGGACGATGCGGTCGCGATCCCGCTGGAATTCCGTCCGCGTTGGCGACGGCGGCTCGCCGACAAGTCGCGGCGCCCGAGCGGGGTCGGCGGCGTAAGGCGCGCGAGCCGTCAAACTGGGTTTGTCCACCATCGATCGCCTTGACATTGCGCTCTTCGCTCGGCGTCCATATCTTTGGGTACAGGGATTCTTGATGGCGCCGGGTCCACGGCGCAAGCGATTAAAGGCCAGCATCATGAACGAAGCCGTCTCACCGACGCTTGAGGGGGTTACGATCAGCGCCAGCGCCGCGCGGCGATTGAATAAGATTCTGAAGGGCGAGGCCGGCGCGGCATTGCGAATCTCGGTCAAGGGCGGCGGCTGCTCAGGCTTCCAATATGCGTTCGACGTCGAACGGAGCCGCGCCCAGGACGACGTGGCGGTAACCCGCGATGGCGCGACCCTGCTGGTAGATCCGGTGTCGCTTGAAATGCTGAAAGGCGCCGAACTCGATTTCGTCGACGACCTGATGGGCCAGTCGTTCAGGGTCAAGAACCCGAATGCGGTCGCATCCTGCGGCTGCGGCGTGAGCTTTACGGTTTAGCCATTGCGTGCTTGCGGTCATGACGGCAAGCGAAAAGAGCGTTTCCACCTCGCAAAGCAGCGAGGTGAAGAACGCCCTATTATGACCGCGCCGATCTCTATCGCCGAGGGGTGGCGCGAGCCGCTCGCCCGCGCCATCTACCCCCTGGCTGCTACGCCGCCATCTTAGTGGTGGCCGCCTTGTCGGCTTTGCTCTTCGCGATTTGCGTCAGCAGCTTTTCCGCGTTCATTTCCTCTTGCAGGGTTTGGTTCAGAAGCACGGCGGCATCCTTCATTCCGAGCTGGGTCGCCCACCCGGCGAGTGCGCCGTAGCGCGCCATCTCATAATGTTCGACCGCCTGGCCGGAGGCCACGAGACCGGTGTCGATCGCCGGGCTTTCGCCGAACTCCTCGATCGTCTCCTCGCCTTCCGCGACGATGCCATTGATCGCATCGCAGGGCTTGGCCTGGGGCCGTTTGCCGATCATCTCGAACACCTGCTCGAGACGTTCGATCTGGCCCTGCGTCTCCTCGCGATGTGTCGTGAAAGCCTTCTTGAGTTCCGGCTCTTTCGCCGCCTTCACCATCTTGGGAAGCGTCCGATAGATCTTCTTCTCGGCGTAGTAAATGTCCTTCAGGTGCGCCAGAAAGAGGTCGTTCAGTGTTTTCTCAGGCATAGGGATCTCCTTGTGATGGCTAAGGACGCGCGAGGCGACATATGGTTCCGTGCGTTAACGTCATCACGCGGGATGGAAGACCAGTTTCAGCTTCGAGCGCTGGCAAACGAAGTCGTCGTCGGACAGACGCGACGGCCCGAAGCTTTGCGACCGTCAGCTAGGCCGCAGGGATCGTAGCCCCATTTCGCCTCTTCTTCGGCTTTCCTGATCGCAGCTCGTGGCCTTCATCGTCGGCATTGATCGGGGGCGCAGGCAGGCCGCCTTCCGGCTGCGGATCGGCGATGTATTCGAAATCGGGCTCGTCGTTCCAAGGACCGCGCACATCTTCGTCCTGGGAGAGATTGAACACGAGCTTCACCGTCTCGTCCGGCGGGATGTTGCCGAAGAACGGATCATCCAACTTGCCCATGGCGTCCAGCGCCTTCATGAACATGTTGGCGTGGGTGATCTCGCGTGTCAGCAGATGGTGCAACGTCTTCTTGGTGCCCTCGTCGTCGCAGGCCTTGATTAGCGACTCATAGGTCTGGCGTGCCCCGGCCTCGGCCGAGATGTTCGCTCGCAGATCGCGAACAACGTTGCCGCCCTCCTGGATGTAAGCGGCTGTCCAACAGCTGCCCTGGCTGTCGAGGAAGTGCGGGCCGCCGCCCTTGAGCTTGAACAGCGGGGCGTCATGTACGGAGGTCTGATCGAGATCACGCGTATGCTGCGCGATCAGCTTGCCGACCATTTCGAGATGACTGAATTCCTCGATGGCGATGTCCTGGAGCATGTCGCGAATGCCCGCGTTCTCGACATGGAACGACTGAACCCAATATTGCAGCGCGGCCGTCAGTTCGCCGGTGGCGCCGCCAAACTGTTCCAATAGGTAAGTGCCAAATCGGGCGTCGGGCGTGCCGACGTTGACGGGCTGGATCAGCTCCTTGCGATGTAAAAACATAGAATTTCCCTGACTGCTAAGTTAATATTGCCGCTCGCTCGGGCTGACAATGGCTTTTTGCTTTGTTTGTTCCGCGCCAATTCTGGAAAGTTTCAATCTTTTCTTCGCTCAAATAGGGCGAGTACCGGATTTTCTTTGACACGCGCGATTCGACTAAGCCTTGCGCGTCGGCGGGGAATCATTTGCCCGACACAGAGGAACCATCTACGGGTTGAAGGGTTATGTGTGTTCACATCTCAGATCGAGGAGACGCAAGTGAACAAAGATAATTTTGAAGGAACGGTCCGTTCAGCGGTCGGCCAGGGCGAAAAGATCTTGGGTCAGGCGACCAATGATCGGTCGACGACGGCGCAAGGCTATTACGACGACGCGGCCGGCAAAGCCCGTTCGGCGGTAGGAAGCGCCAAAGACGCAGTCAACAGCGGCGTGGACGCCATCTCCTCCCTGGATTTCTCCGGCTTGCGCGATCAAATCGGCAAGCTCACGCAGCAGGTGTCCGAGCTCGCACAAAATCAGATGTCGTCAGGGCGAGATCAGGTGGTTAGCGCGGTGGGTTCGGCCAGCGACACCCTCTCCCAGTCCGCCGCCAATGCGCAGGACAAATTCACGGCGCTCGAGGGCGACGTGGAGTTGAGAATCAAGCGAAATCCTTGGGGCGCCGTGGCCGTCGCGGGCCTTATTGGACTGCTGATCGGCAAGATGAGCTGACCCATGCGACCGGCTCTCGAACTGCGTGACCTTCTCGATCAGGTTCGGGAGCTGGTGCGGGCGGAGCTGTCGCTCTTCCGCGCGGAGATCGGCGAACGCACCCGTGCAATCCCAGCGAGCTTGATGGCGGTGGTTGTGGGAGGCGTGCTTCTGTGCGTCTCCCTCGGGCTAGTCTTAGTTGCGGCCAGCCTCGCTCTGATGCGCTTCGGGCTGCCGATGGACCTCGCATTTCTGATTGTCGCCATCGTCGCTATCATAATTAGCTTGATCCTGCTGCGTTCAGGCGTCAGCGCCCTGAAGCCGTCGCGCCTTGTCCCGGCCAAGAGCATCTCGCAAATCTCGTCCTTGCTTGGAGGTTTCTAGGGTGGCCAAGAACCTGGCGACATCGAGCGAGTACGAGGCGGAAGCCAATCGTCTGCGAGCGCAAATCGGGGCGCGGGTGGACGCGCTGCGATCCGAGTTTACGCCTTCGAACCTCGCCTCGGAGGCTGCTTCACGCGTCGGCATAGCCGACGTGTCGTGGGGCGGCGCATTTGACTATGCGAGCAAGCGCCATCCCGTCCCTACTGCCATTATCGGCCTGGGCCTCGCACTATGGACGATGGCCGCGGTCCGAAATCGCGGCAGACGCGATCATCTCGCCGTCGTGGCCGAGCCGTTACGCGACACGTCGGACTCCATCGTTCAGTCCGCGACGAGAGTGTTTCGCGAGCGGGCCGAGGCAAAACGGCGGGAGTTTGTGGACGTCGCGCAATCGCAAGTCGCGACGGGAGCGACAATGCTCTCCGACGAAATTGGCAAAAAGCTGGAAACCTATATCGACCGCATACCAGGCGGGATCAATGTTCGACCGCTCATCGAATTCTTCGGTCCAGGTCGCGCTGGCGGCGGCGCTTGAGGGTTTACTGCGCAAGCGCAGCCGCGCCTGAGCGCGCCGCCTGACGCTGCTCAAGCGCGATCAACACGGCGGGCGATGTAGAGATGGGTTTCGTAGTCCACGTCGAACTGCCTCCCATGACTATCGATCGCCCGAACAATATCGGCTAGCAGCGCTTCGCGTGTCGCTGGCTCCATCATCTGGTGGTCCGACTTCGTCCGTAAGAAATCCACATAGCTTGACGCCGTGTGCCGCCACTTCCAGGCATAGCGTCTGTGCTCGACTGGCTCGAACAAGCCTGACGCGGAAAACCATTCTTTGAAGGGACCATTGGGCAGGTACCAGGCCTCGGGCGGCGGACCCCATTCGCCTATCTGGCGCAGATAGATTTCCTTGAACCGATTGCGCAACGAAGCCGGCAACCCCACCGGAACGTGTCCAAAGACCGCGAGAGAACCGTCACGCGAAAGCGCTTCCGCAGCTTTCCAAAACCGCGCGTCCGGAGACACCCAGTGCCAGGACTGCGCGGCAATGACCAGCCGAAACGCTGCTCGTTCTATGGGCCACGCCTCGAAAGTGGTCGCCAGGAACTCAACGTTGTCGAAATCAGCCAAGCTTTCGCGCGCGCTGCGAAGCATTTCCGGTCCCGGGTCAGTCGCGAGGATCGGAAAGCCTCGCTCAGCAAAGCTCTTCGTCGCCTGACCCGCGCCACAGCCGACTTCAAAAATCCGGTCGTTTGGTTTCAGGTCGGCATAGGCGACCACGTCATCGACGAGTGCATCGGGATAGGCCGGACGCGCGTGGCTGTAGACGCTCGCCACTTGATCGAATGTAAAGCGCTGCTCCACGAGATTTTCCTGACGGAACCGGCGAGCAAGATGTGTATCAGAGCCATCCTCCGTGCGCCGCACATCCCACACGTCGGAGCATCTTCCGTAGCCGCGGTCAACGCCTCGCTGAAAACGGCCCGCATGTCGTCGCGATGTCATGGCCGCTGTCTCCGGTCCAGCCGGGTCCCGCGGGCCGTGGCCCTACTCCGCCGGTTCGGTCGACAGCGCCCAGCCGTCGCCGCGGACCCAGTCCGTCTCGCTGGCCTCGCTCCCGAAGCGCAGCGAGCGCACACCCGCCTGGCCGCCGCGGCGGAACGCCTGGTCGAGCCTTCGGCCCATCTCGAAATCCTGCGCGCCTTCGCAGGGGATGAACACCACTTGGGTCAGCAACCGGGCCGGCCACGCTTCGCCGCGTTCGGGCCGCCTCACGATCAGCATCGCCCCGCTCGAGCGCGCCGCCTGGAGGGGAAAGACCAGCCTGCCGCCGGCTTTCAGCGCCTCGAGCCAGCCGCGAGCCGGGTGCGAGGCGGCGGCGCTGACATAGATGGCGTCGGCCGCCGGCAGATCCTCGACGCCGGAACGCGCGCGGACCTCAACCCTAGGGTAGCGGGCGAGATTGGCCGCGGCGCGCACGGCGATGTCCGTCGCAATCTCGTAGGCGATCACCCTGCCCTGGGCGCCGACGAGCTCGGCAAGGATCGCGGTGTAATAGCCAGCGCCAGCGCCGATGTGCAGGACCGTCTCGCCCTCCTTGAGTTCGAAACGCGTCGAGCGACTGCGCGTGCAGCGAGGGCTGGCCGTTGTTAACGCCGCGCTCGGCGTCGATGGCGACGAGGACATCCTCATAGACCCGCTCCGGGTCGTCGGACGAGGCAAGGCCAGACACCCCGCCAGAGCCGATTTGCCATGGCGGCGGCCCGGCGAACTCTTCGCGCGGAACGGCGGCGAAGGCCGCTTCGATTCTCGGGTCGGTGACGCCGGCGCGGCGGGTGATCTCAGTCGCATAAGCGCGCCGGCGTTCGGCGAGTTGATCCGCCACGCATCCTCCCGCTCGTCTTGTCTCAAACACCATACGCTGGGTTCAAAGCCCGTGCATTGATCTTTGGGCGCTTCGGTCCGAACATGGCGCTCATGGCGAAGCGGAACGCAATCACCGGCGCCCGGGCGATGGCCGGATTGCTTGCGGCGTCGATCGGCGCCTTTCCCGTCGCGCTCGCTCAAAGCGCCGCGCCCGCCAACACACTCGTCGACCTTCAACGCCAATTGGGCGCGTGCATGGCGGGGAAGACGCCCGGCCCGGACGGCTCCCGGCTGACGATCATGCTGATGATGAAACGCGACGGCTCGATCTTTGGCAAGCCACGCATCACCTTCTCCCATCTCGAGGGCGACAAGGCGGCGCGGCAAACCTTCGTCGACGACGCCGAGCGCGCAGTCGAGGCATGCCTGCCGTTTCGGATGACGCCATCGCTGGGCGGCGCGATCGCCGGACGTCCGTTTGTCATCACTGTCGGCCGGCCAAAGCCTGAGCAAGGGATCTAAGGCCTCAGAGCGGCGCATCGTGGGACTACTCTAACCTAACGCCTTATTTAGCGGGTCCTGTTGGAACCCGCTCGATCAAGTCGCGTTGACCTTGTGACGCACCTTTCAAGGGAGGTCTTCATGTCTTCAGTAGGCACTGGCCAAAAGGCCACCGATAAACAAACGGAAAGCAGCACAAGGAGCGGAGTGGAACAGGAGCCCGCAACGACTGATCGCAACGATCGCATTCGTGAGGTGGCCTATTTCCTGTGGCTCGACGAGGGACGCCCCGACGGTGAGCATGAGCGCCATTGGTCCACCGCTGAAAGTCTCCTCGTCGCAGAACCTGAGCAGCGGGAGGAGTTGGAACCTGAGCGACGGAAGCGGATCGAAGGCGAACCTCCTGGCGAGCCGGCGAGCGAGTTGCGGGGTTCCCGTCGCGAAACACCCAAGGCGGCGGAATAGCCGAAGGTTTGCGGTCGCGTTCGGGCAGGCACCCGCCCAAGACGCCGCCTTCTCGGCGGCCGAACTCCAGCCTGTTTCCGCTTGCCGGCGATCGGTGGTATGCGGGCCTCGGGCCGTGGCGTCCTGAGGACAATGGATTTGAAACGTGCCGATCAGCCGCCCGGTAAGAAGCGCGCGGATCAGCCAATCAAGACAGCAGGGCCCGCCCAGGCTGTGCGTGAACGCGTGCGCGGCCCCGACCTTGCTGCCCACCACTATAGAGCGATTATCGAGTCCTCCGACGACGCAATCCTGTCGAAGAATCTCGACGGCCTGATCCTCAGCTGGAACCGCGGCGCCGAGCGGCTCTTCGGCTTTACCGCCGAAGAGGCCATCGGCAGGCCGGTGACGATCATCATCCCGCTCGATCGTCAGGATGAAGAGCCCTCGATCCTCGACAAGATTTACCGCGGCGAGCGAATCGAGCACTTCGAAACTGTACGCCAGCGAAAGGATGGGCGCCTCGTCGACATTTCGCTGACCATCTCGCCGATCCGGGATGCGCGCAGTAAAATTGTCGGCGCGTCAAAGATCGCTCGCGACATAAGCGAGGTTAAGAAAGCGCGGGAACGGCAACACTTGCTGCTGAGGGAAATGAGTCACCGGGTGAAGAATTTTTTCGCTCTTTCGGGCAGCATCGTAAGCTTGAGCGCGCGGACGGCGAAATCTCCGCGCGAACTCGCCGAATTGACACGCTCGCGGCTTTCAGCGCTGGCGCGGGCCCATGCCCTCACCTTCTCGGCCGGCTTTGGCGATGCCGAGCATCAGCCAACGACACTCCAATCACTCATCCGCACGATTGTTGCTCCGTTTGACGAACCCGAGCACCCGCGCATCGCGATCTTTGGAACCGACACCGCCGTTTCCGGTCCCGCGATCACCAGCCTCGCTCTGCTCCTGCACGAATTCGCCACCAATGCAGCCAAGTACGGCGCGCTCTCCACCGACACGGGTTCGGTGAAAGTCGTCTTTGCCGAGGAGGGCGACTTGATCGTTGTCAATTGGACAGAACAAGGCGGTCCCCCGGTCGTCGCGCCGATCGGCGAGCTGGGGTTTGGCGACGTGCTGTCGCGGATCGCGGTTTCCGACCAACTGGGCGGCGAAATCGCCCGCGACTGGCGGCCTGAGGGACTCGCGATCCGCCTTTCCGTCGATCGATCACGGCTTCAGGCTTAGGGCCCGAAAAGCCAGACGGCTATCTCGCCGGACGGCTGTCGCGGCGCTTATTGCCAGGTCTGGTTCTGATACCAGGCGTCAAGCTGCTTGCGGGTCTCGTCCTTGGCGATTCCATATCGCTCCTGGATGATCCCTTCGAGCTTTTCCTGGCTGCCATTGATTTGGGTGAGGTCGTCGTCGGTCAGTTTTCCCCACTGCTGCTTCACGGCGCCCTTCATTTGCTTCCAATTTCCTTCCACCCGATTCCAGTCCATTGCGTCCTCCTTCATCGAATGCACGAACGAAGCGCCCAGACATTCTGTTCCAGAATCAATGGCCGACGGACTGGCGCGGGAGCGGATGGCGACCTAGATTGGCGCGAGACCAAAGCCTCCAGGAGACGCAGCTTGCCGTATAGCCGATCCGATGCCGCCTTCCGATAGGCCGCCGCCCATGGTCGAACCCAAATCCCCAGCCGAGGCTGCCGATCCCCTTCTGCACGCCCTTCATCATCGGGTGCGTCAGCAGGAAATCCTTGCCGAGCTCGGCGTTGGCGCACTGCAGGGACCGGGCTTCGATCAGCTTCTCGACGAAACGGCGCGCCTGACGGCGGAAGGCCTTCGCACTGAATTTTGTAAGGTGCTCGAATACGTTCCGACTGAAAATCGCCTTCTGGTTCGGGCCGGCGTTGGCTGGGGCCCCGGCGTTGTCGGCGTCGCCACCATCGGCGCGGATCTCGCTTCACCGGCAGGATTCGCGCTGAAAACCGGCAGGCCGGTCATCTCCAATCATCTCGAAAACGAGGAGCGGTTCAGAACGCCCGAGCTTCTGCTCGAACATGGCATTCACCGGGCCATGAACGTCATCCTGCAAGGCGATGGCCAGCCATTCGGCGTGCTGGAGGTCGACAGCCGATCGGAGGAGGAGTTCGTGGAGCACGATCTCGCGTTCCTCCAGGGCGCCGCAAATATCCTGGGAATGGCGATCGAGCGCGAGCGGCACGAGCGAAGCCTGAAAGCGGCGCTCGAGCGTCAGCAATTTCTACTGAAGGAGATGAACCATCGGGTCAAGAATAGCCTTTCCCTGGTTGTCGGCATGCTGCGCCTTCAGGCGCGGGAGGATAGCCATCCGGAATTCGCGCAGCACCTTGAAGACGCAACGCTCCGCGTGGGCGCGATCGCCCGCGTGCACGAGCAATTGTATCAATCGGCGGATGTCGAGCGTTTCGACGTTGGGCGGTATATCGAAGCCATTTGCAAAGATCTTAGCGCCAGCTTCGGCCAATGCGAAATTGACGTTCAAGCACAGCCAGGCATCATCATTTCTACGGATCGCGCGATATCATCCGCGCTGATCGTCAACGAGCTCGTGTCGAACGCCGCAAAGCACGCCTATCAAGGCCGAGGGGCGGGCAAGGTTTGGGTCAATGTCGCCACCACCCGCGTCGACAGCTTTGCTATCGCCGTTCGCGACGAAGGCGACGGGCTTCCGGAAGACTTCCAATTCGGCAAGGGAAAGGGGCTCGGGGCCCGCATGGTGCGGGCGCTTACCGAACAATTGAACGCATCACTGGAAGTCGTCGCGCAGCATCCCGGCGTCGAGTTCGTCGTTACCGCGCCGCTCGCGCCCTAGACCTCATGGTTCGGGATCGTCGTCGAGGCGGTCCAGCAGTTGCAGAAGCCGATCCGGGATCGGCTCGACGACCACAGCGTCATACATCGCTTTCAACTGCTCGGCGATATATTGATCCGCCTTCGCGTCCTCTGGGAGGAGCGGTGATGCGCTGCGCGGGGCCGCCTTTTTCGTCGATTTTCCCGGTCTTCCCGAACTCTTGTCCGGCACTTACGAATCCCCCGATCTAAAGGCTTAGGGACCACGCGGAATCAATCGGCTCCCGCTCGGTCCGATGCGACCTCGGCCGACGGCTCCGAATCGTGCGGATCGGTAGCTCCGGCTTTCACGACCTCCTTCAGCGGGGCGATCAGGCGCCATATCACGCCGTCTGGTTCGAAACTCAATACCGAAGAGGCGTTGAGGCCTGCGGCGGTGAGACGCTCGATAACCACTTTGCCGAACCCGAAGGTTGTCGCCTGTTTGACGAGAGGCTGGCCGCGCTCATGCCAGATCATCTCAAGCATCGGCTCCGCCTCGCTTTCGTTGATCCGCCAGAGGAGAGAGACTTCGCCGCCAGCTTTCGAGAAGGCCCCGTGCTTGAGAGCATTGTCGCACAGCTCGCCCAAGGCAAGACCAATTGTCTGAGTTGCATTTGGATTGAGTAGGACCTGTGGCCCTCCGCTGACCAGGTTCTTTTCCTGACAACGGGCGGTTTGCGCCCGCACCAGGTACTCGAGCGGCACGCCGCGCCAATTCCGATCGGTCAGCAAATCCTGGCTCGCGGCCAGTCCGAGCAACCGTTCCGAAAATCTCTCCTGAAACTCCTGGACCGTTTTCGCATTCGCCACGCCAGAACGCGCTATCGCTTGCGCGACGGCGAGCAGATTGCGTGAACGATGATTGACCTCGGCCATCAGGTCCCGGATATTCGCCTCGCGATGCTTCTGATCGTCGATGTCGGTGGTCGTGCCGTACCACCTCACGACGGCGCCTTGTGCGTCGAGGAGCGGCGAGGCGCGGCTGAGATGCCAGGCGTATCCTTTGCCGACGGCAAACAGGCGGTGCTCCATTTCGTAGGGGACCGCCCCCACCCTCGCGCGAAGCCATGCTTCCGCGGTCGCCCTCCGATCGTCAGGATGGATGATCCCTTCCCAATCTGTCTCTTCAGTCGCTCCGTATCGCTCACGACGCGCATTGGTGTATTCAATGCGGCCATCGCGGCCCGCCGTCCACACCAGTTGAGGCAAACTGTCCGCCAGAAGGTGGAAGTGCTCTTCGCGGGTTCGCAGTTCCTGCTCGGTCTGGTGCTGTTGCTCAGTTCGCAACGCCAACAGCTTCGAGGTCCTAGCCAAGGCGTCGGAGAGGCTGTCGAATTCGCGAACGCCCGTCGGCTCCGTGGCTATTGGCGCGCCGGTTAGCACGTTCTTCGTCTTCGATTCCAAGTCTCGCACCAATCGTGTGAGCCCACGGCCATTCAAAAAGGACAAGAGCAGACTGCCAAGGATAGCAAGCAAAGCCATGAGCGACGTGAGGAGTAACGCGCCAAGGCCAATTCCGAGCCCTCGTGCGTTAGCCGCAACCCCAACGGTCCACCCCCCCTCCACCGGCGCGTAGGCTGAAACCACTTTTTGTCCGCCAATTGAAGTGTGAGTCACCGTGGATTCAGGCAGTTGTCGCGTCGCATCGCGAAACTCCGCGCTCGCCAGCATCCCTGGACGGCTGGATCCGACCGGGATCCGCGCGACGAAGGCGCCGTGGCGATCGACGATTCCGGACAGCCAATCTGATGGGAAGTTTTGCCGTCGGATGAGGTCGCGAAATCTCTTCAAGGGAAGAAGCATCGCGATTTCATATGCCGGCGCGCCGTCAACAAATACCGGCGTTTCGATTGAAGCGACCGCCTCGGGCAGAGCAGGGTCGGCATTGACGTCCGAAAGAAAGGCGGAGCCGGATTCGAACGCACGTCGAACGAGCACCGCACGATTGTGCAGCAACGGCGAATCCGATGGCTCCGCAGGAAGGCTGAACACAGGCGCGCCGTCCGGAGTCGAGACGATCAACTTCACCCCAGGCGCTTCAGTGAGCGTATCCCGGGCTTGATCCGCGAAGCCCGTCAAATCGCCGCGCTGAAGCAGTTTCGAATGAGACAGCGCCGAGGACAAAAGGAAATACGCGTTGACTTCACGCCCCACCGTGTCAGCGAAAGCGTAGGCGTCGCCGATTAACTCCTTTCGGGCCGCTTCGCGTTCGTCATGCGTAACCCACGCAACCATGATCACCGACAGGACGACGAGGGGCAAAACGATGACAAGCGTCCACACGCCCAACCGCCAGCTCAAAGAGCGGGACTTGGCCATAGCGTTGGTCCTGTCAGCCAAATCCTTCCGGAGGGTAAACGCCTCCCCTCTCGGCAGGCCTCCCCAGAGTGCTAGCGTCCCACGTTCTCGCCGCCTGTGGAGCCCCCCGGCTCTCGTCATCACGATCACAACATGCGTCGGCTCTGCCCTCGTGCGTCGTCGAAGCAACCCCGCATCGCGCGGGCCCGTTGAGCGGAAAGCGCAGCGGCGATTGCCCCAATGCCGATAACGATCCTCCCTTGGTCATCCAAGACATGGATCTGTTTTCCTCGCTTGCTTTCGAGCTCTGCCATACGGAAAACTCGACCCCAGACGGTTTCGAGGTCCGCCGCCAAATGCCGCTCACGCGATAGCCGCGACCCATCCCCGCCGATCAGGCAGAATTCGTAATACGGCACAGCTTTTCCTCGCGCGCTTACCCCCCTTCACGCGAACGTCCGGCGATGACCCAGGTTCCACGCGGGCAAAACATTATTTGGCGGCACACATCGACCGCCCGGCCCCGTGCGCCGGCAAGGCCCTCGCGACCTTCGCTGCGGTCAGCCAGCCGTCGCTTTCGCCACGGTTTTTTGCGACTTCCGATCGAAGAATAGGGCTTGGCTAATGACTGCTTTGACCGAATCCGCGCTGAACGGCTTGGTGATCAGGAATGCCGGCTCGGGCGCCTGGCCGGTGAGAAAGCGCTCCGGAAAGGCGGTTATGAAGATGACCGGGACCTCCTGAGTTCCCAAAATTTCGTTGACCGCGTCGAGCCCCGAGCTGCCATCGGCAAGCTGGATGTCGGCCAGAATGAGCCCGGGCCGGCTCTTCAGCGCCGCGCGCACAGCCTCGGTATGAGTTCGGGCGATCGTCGTGACGTCGTGGCCTAACTGCTCGACAAGCGTCTGAATGTCGAGCGCGATGAGCGGCTCGTCCTCGATTATCAAAACCTCCGTGCGAATTTGTTCGGAGATCTCGCGCCCGGCGCGGTCGATGAGATCAGCCGCCTTTTCCTCCGAACAATCAATGATTTGCGCGATTTCGTGGGGGTGGAACGACTCGACAGCGCTCAAAAGGAACGCCATCCGTGGCTCGAGGGAGATAGCGGCAAGATTTCGGCTCGCTCCACTTTCATCGACGAAAGAAGGGGAGTCGACATGGGCGTTAAGGGGGACGCTGCGCCAGCTGCGCAAGAACAATTTATAAAGAGCGACTTTAGGTTCGAGGTTGGAGTCGAAACAACGAGGATCGGCCAAAATCTCCTCGAGCGTGGCCGCGACATAGGCGTCGCCAGCCGCCTGCGTTCCGCACAACGCGCGCGCAAATCGACGCAAAAACGGAATGTGCGGCGCGATGGCGTCCGAGATGGACATGTCGAGGCTCCTGTCGTGAGAAGTTCAAATGGCGCTGAGAATGTGTGCACAGGCAACCGCGCCAATTGCAAGCCATGGCGCTTCTTTGGTGAAGCATAGGCCGCGACGAGCGTCGGGGAGATTGTGAATCCTGAGCAGTGAGCTCTGCTGGTCGCAGATTACCAATCCAAATTTACGTTGCGGGCGTCGGAAAACCCGCCGGTCAGGATTTTGTTCCCAAGTCTGGAACAAAAATCCAAGCGACAAGCTACGGCGAGGCGAACTCGGTCCGCAAAACCATCCCGGCCCCGCGCGGGCGCCTGGCGCGGGCAAAATCATCCACCGTCTTTGAGCTTCTCAGGCGTCGACAGGCACGCGCAGTCGCCGCTGGGAAAGACGATGGAACCGCTGCCGCCGGAATCCGTTTACGTCTGGGGTTTGAAACCGGGGCTAGCTGTCGGGAATGAAAGACGGCGTGTTGAAATGGACGCACGGGCCGTCTTTCGAAGAAGGCGGGATACGTTTCCGTCTATGGGCGCCGAAAGAAGCGCGGATCGGGCTGGTGATCGACGGCCGCGATCCCATCGCGATGACGCCTAAGGGGGATGGGTTCTTCGAAATCTTCGTGAAGAGCCTGGGCGCTGGCGCGCGCTACATGTTCGCCCTCGACAATGGCCAGCGTGTCCCTGATCCAGCATCTCGCTTTCAACCTGACGACGTCGGCGCCCCAAGCGAGACCGTCGACCCAGGAGCCTATCGCTGGCGGGAATCCTGGACAGGCCGCGAATGGCGCGACATCGTTCTTTACGAACTGCACCTTGGCGCTTTTTCCCCTGAGGGCACGTTCGCGGGGGCCACTCATAGGTTGGACCATCTCGCTGACCTTGGCGTGACGGGCGTCGAGATCATGCCGGTGAGCGACTTCAAGGGCCGCTGGAACTGGGGCTATGACGGCGTTTTTCCTTACGCCCCGGACGCGAGCTACGGCCGCCCGGAGGATTTCAAAGCCTTCGTCGAGGCGGCGCACGAGCGCGGCATCGCGGTGCTGCTGGACGTCGTTTACAATCACTTCGGGCCTGAAGGGAATTTCCTCTCGCTCTACGCGCCCGATTTCTTCACCAGCCGCCACAAAACGCCCTGGGGCGACGCAATCCACCTTGATGGACCCAACTCGCGTCCGGTGCGCGACTTCTTCATTGAGAACGCTGAATATTGGCTTGAGGAGTTTCGTCTGGACGGGCTCCGCTTCGACGCCGTTCACTCCATCAAGGACAATTCACGCCCCGATCTCATCGACGAACTCGCCGCCCGCGTTCGCGCGCGGTTCTCTCGGCCCATCCATCTCATCCTCGAAAACGAGGACAATGTTCCGAGCCGTCTGACACGGAATGGCGACAAGGCCGATCTCTACACTGCGCAATGGAACGACGACATCCATCACGTGCTGCACGTCGCCGGTACCCATGAGAATAGCGGCTATTACGCCGCCTATGGCTCAACGGAGCTGTTAGGAAAATCCCTTGCCGAAGGGTTCGCCTATCAAGGCCAAATGATGCCGTATCGGAACGCGCCCCGCGGGGGCCCGAGCGCCCAACTGCCGCCGGACGCCTTCGTGTCTTTCATCCAGAATCACGACCAGATCGGCAATCGCGCCTTCGGCGAGCGGCTGAACGTGCTGACTTCCGGGGAGGTCGTCCGGGCGCTTGCAAGCGTCTACCTGCTTGCCCCGCAGATCCCGATGCTGTTCATGGGTGAGGAATGGGGCGCGACGTCGCCGTTCCTCTTTTTCTGCGACTTCAGTGGAGAGCTGGCGGAGGCCGTGAGGAAAGGACGGCGCGAAGAATTCTCGCGTTTTCCGGAGTTTGCGGATCCGGAACGGGTGGCGAAGATTCCCGATCCTTGCGCAGAGTCCACTTTCCTCGCCTCCAAGCTCGATTGGAGCCGGATCGACGCCGCGCATCTCGCCACGTATCGCGATCTCTTGAAGATCCGACGCGAGTTCGTCCAGCCTTTGCTGCCATCCATTTGCAAGGGAGGCGAAGCGATTGTGGTGGGTGAGCAGGCTTTGCGCGTCATTTGGCGAGCCGGCGAGCGGCGGCTCGTCCTCGACGCCAATCTCTCGTCCAGCGCCGTCGCGTTCCCCAACAGCGACGTTCGTCAATTTTGGCTTTGCGGCGAAGCCGGCGCTTCCCTCGCACCCTGGGCCGTGCGCTGGGGATTTGACCCTGAATGAACGCCCCTCGCGCCACCTATCGTCTGCAGCTGCATGCCGGCTTCGGTTTCAATGACGCGGCGGCGGTCGCGCCTTACCTCGCGCAACTCGGCGTCAGCCATGTCTACCTTTCGCCAATCTTCAAGGCGCGACCAGGCAGCATGCACGGCTATGACGTCACGGACCACAATCAGTTGAACCCAGAACTGGGCACGGAAAACGATTTTTCCGCAATGATCGACGCCTTCCGCGATCACGGGCTCGGGCGTATCCTCGACATTGTGCCCAATCACGTCGGCGTCTGGGGTGCCGACAATCCGCTATGGCTCGATGTTCTGGAGTGGGGCCCCTATTCCCAATATGCCGGCTGGTTCGACATCGACTGGTCGGCGCAGGACGGCAAGCTGCTCGCGCCTGTGCTTGGCGCGCAATATGGCGAAGAGCTGCGATCGGGGAAACTGAAACTCCGTTTCGAAGAGGATGGAAGTTTCGCCGTCTGGGCCTACGACTCTCACAAGCTGCCAATCCATCCGCAGACCTTCCCGCTTATCCTGGGGCGTCAGCACCCGGCGCTGGACCGGATGGCCGATCTTTTTCTCGATCTTCCCCAATGGCGCCCGCAGGTGGCGGAGCGGGCGCGCGCGCTGAAGGGCGAGCTCGTCGCTCTTGCCAACAAAGATGAGGGCGCCCACGCTGCGATCGACGCTCGGGTGGATGAGTTCAACAGCAACTGGCGCGAACTTGATCGTCTCATCCGCGACCAGTTCTGGCGCGTCGCCTTTTTTCGCGTGGCTGAGGACGAAATCAACTATCGGCGCTTCTTCAACATCAACGATCTTGCCGGCTTGCGCATCGAGGCGCGTCCGGTCTTCGACCATGTCCATGCCCGCATCTTCCGCATGCTCGAAGGCGGCGAGATCGATGGCCTCAGGATCGATCACATCGACGGGCTTTTCGATCCCAAGGCGTATCTTGAAGCGCTGCGGGCCGGCGCGAAGCGACCGTTTTATCTTGTCGTCGAAAAGATCCTTGCGCCCCACGAGGCGTTGCGGGCCGACTGGCCCGTCGAGGGCACGACCGGCTACGACTACACCAACCTCGCCCTTGGCGTGCTGGTGGACCCCGGCAGCGAGCCTGCCTTCACGCGGGCCTATTTCGATCTCGCCGGAGAAGATCAGGATTTCGCGGCGAGCGCGCGAGACGGCAAGCTCCGGATCATGGAAAACGAAATGGCGAGCGAGCTCAACGCGCTCGGTCGCCGCGCCGCGCAACTGGCCGGCGAAAGTCCGATGACCGCGGATCTGACGCGCGCGCTCCTTCAGCGTGGGATCAAGCAGGTCGTCGCGAACTTTCCGGTCTACCGCACCTATCTCGACTTTGCCGGGATGCCGGCCGACTCTGACCGCCGGGACATCGCTTGGGCAATGACGCGCGCCCGGCGCTCCGACCCGGACGTTCATCCCTCCGCCTTCGATTTCCTGCAGAACACGTTGATGGCGGAAACGGAACAACCGCCCACCCAGGAGCTCAGCCACACGGCGGCGCTGCGCTTCGCCATGAAAGTGCAGCAGTTCTCTGGTCCTGTGATGGCCAAAGGCGTCGAGGACACCGCCTTCTATCGATACAATCGCTTCGTCGCGCTCAACGAAGTCGGCGGCGCGCCGGAGCGCTTTGGCCTCTCCCCTGCCCTCTTCCACAAGGCCAACGCGGCGCGCGCCCAGAACTGGCCGCACGCCATGCTGGCGACCGCGACGCACGACACCAAGCGCGGCGAAGACAATCGGGCGAGGCTCGCCGTTCTCTCCGAAATGCCGGAGGAATGGCGTCGGCAGGTCGAGACCTGGACCCGCATCTTGCGAGCGCGACGCGGTGACGTCGAGCGCACCGCAGCGCCCGATCGCGACGACGTCTACATGCTCTACCAGATGTTCGTCGGCTCCTGGCCGATCGAGATGCTGGACGCCCCGAACGACGAGCAACGAGAGGCGTTTGGCGTGCGCATTCAGACGGCGATCGAGAAATCGCTGCGCGAGGGGAAACGCCGCTCGAGCTGGGCCGCCCCCGACGCTGACTATGAGCAGGCGACGCAGACCTTCGCTAAGGAAGCGCTGAAGTCCGACACCTTCCTTTCCAATTTCCTGCCTCTCGCGCAGCGGGTGGCGCGTCTCGGGATCGAGAACAGCCTCATTCAGACCGTTGGCAAGCTCACGGCGCCCGGCGTGCCCGACATCTATCAGGGCGGCGAGCTTTGGGACTTCAATCTCGTCGATCCTGACAATCGACGCCCGGTCGACTTCGCGGTTCGTCAGGCGGCGATCGCGGACCTGGCAGATCGTCTCAAAGCAGAAGACAAGCGCCCGGCGCTCTTTCAGACGCTGATGGACGAATGGCAGGATGGCCGGGCGAAGCTCGCGACAACCGCACTGCTTCTTGCGCTTCGGCGTGAGGAGCCGGAGCTCTTCGCCAGGGGCGATTATCAACCGCTCGTCATCGAGGGCGAGCGCTCCGATTGGGCCTTCGGATATATGCGGACTTCAGGGGACCGGAAGCTCGCAATCGTGATGGCGCGCTACCCTGCGCATCGGGAAGCGGAGCCCACGTGGAACGCTCGGGCTCAATTGCCGCAAGCGAAGTGGTTCGACCTGTGTCGCGGCCGGGATGCGACGGTTGATGCGCCGCTCCATGAGTGGCTGAACCCGCTGCCGTTTGCCGTGCTGCTGGCAAGGTAGTCTGTAGACCGCGCCGGCCGCGCTGGCCGAGCGCGGCTAGAGCGGACAGGCCGCCTCACTTCGCCGACTGGGCATCCGTCTTCTCCGGCACGCGCTCGAACAGAAGCATGGAGCGCGCGGTCACGTCATACACAGCGCCGATTTCGAGCTGGCTCGCCTCGAGTTTGGGGTCCGTCGTGTCAAAGAGCCGTTTCCAGCCCTGCGCCTCATAGCAATGCGGCATGGTGAACTCGACGGTCTCGTGATGGGCGTTGAAGACAATCAGCAGCGTCACGTCAGACCCTCGCTTCTTGATGCCGGTCGCCTGCCCGCGGCCGTCCAAAAGCATGCCGAAGCACCGCAACCCATTGTCCCAGGCTTCGTCCGTCATCTCCGACCCGTTGGCGTCGATCCAGGTCACGTCTTTCACCTCGAGGTCCGGATCCATTTCACCAGTCAGGAACCGCGAGCGGCGCAAGACGGGATAGAGGTGAAAGGCCGACGTCAGGCGACGGAAGAAAGCGACGAGCGACAGACGCTCCTCATCCATTTCCCAATTGACCCAGCTGATCTCGTTGTCCTGGCAATAGGCGTTGTTGTTGCCCTTCTGCGTCCGGCCGAACTCGTCGCCGGCGCAGACCATTGGCGTCCCTTGAGACAGGATCAGCGTGGCGAGAAGGTTGCGGAGCTGACGCCACCGCAACGTTTGAATCTCCTTGTCGTCAGTGGGCCCTTCCGCGCCGCAGTTCCATGAGCGGTTGTCCGAGCTGCCGTCGCGATTGTCCTCGCCGTTCGCCTCGTTGTGCTTGTCGTTGTAGGAAACGAGATCGTTGAGCGTGAAGCCGTCGTGAGCGGCGATGAAATTGACGCTCGCCCAGGGTTTGCGCCCGCGAAAATTGAACTTGTCCGGCGAAGCGCAAAGCCGAGGCGCGAGCGCCTTCGCGTCGCCGTGGCCGCGCCAGAAGTCGCGCACGTCATCGCGAAACCGGTCGTTCCATTCCGCCCATCCAGGTGGAAAGCCGCCGACCTGATATCCGCCCGGCCCGCAATCCCAAGGCTCCGCAATCATTTTGACCTCGGCGAGCACCGGATCCTGGCCCACGACCTTCAAGAATCCGCTCTCGGTGTTGAAGCCATCGGGCTCCCGCGCGAGGATCGTCCCCAGATCGAAGCGAAAGCCGTCGACCCGCGTCTCGGTCACCCAATAGCGCAAACTGTCGGTCACCATCTGGATGACACGCGGATGGCTGAGGTTGACCGTGTTCCCGGTGCCGGTGTCGTTGATGTAAAATCGCGGCTGATCCGGCATCAGTCGGTAATAGGACTTGTTGTCGATGCCCTTGAACGAAAGCGTCGCGCCGCGTTCGTTTCCCTCCGCGGTATGGTTGTAGACGACGTCAAGGATCACCTCGAGCCCGCCGTCATGCAGCCGTGCGATCATCTCCTTGAATTCGCGCAGCGAGTTGGGCACATCCGACGCATAACGAGGGTCAGGCGCGAAGAAGCCGATCGAGTTATAGCCCCAATAGTTCTTGAGGCCTCTTCTCGAGCAGGTAATCGTCGTCGATGAAGGTGTGGATCGGCATCAGCTCGACGGTCGTGACGCCGAGCGACTTGATGTAGTCCACGACCGGCTTCGAGCCGAGCCCCGCGTAGAAGCCTCGCAGCTTCTCGTCGACCTCGGGGTGCAGCTTGGTGAAGCCCTTGACATGCGTCTCGTAGACGATGGTGGCTTCCCAGGGGACGTTTCGGCGCCGATACTCGCCATGCCAATCGAAGTTTGGATCGACGATGACGGACTTCGGCACGAAGGGCGCGCTGTCGCGCTTGTCGAAGCTCAGGTCGTCTCCCTTCGCGCCGATCGTGTACCCGAACACCGCGGGGTCCCATGTCAGCTTTCCCGAGTGGGCTCGCGCGTAAGGGTCGAGCAGCAGCTTGTTGGGGTTGAAGCGATGGCCAGCTTCCGGCTCATAAGGGCCGTGCACGCGAAAGCCGTAAAGCGTCGCCGGCCCGACCTCCGTCACGTGGCCGTGGAACACCTCGTCGGTTCGCTCCGGAAGCTCGAAGCGGCCCGTCTCGCGCTGCCCGTCGGTGTCGAAGAAGCAGACCTCGACCTTGGTCGCATTGGCTGAAAAGACAGCAAAATTCGCGCCCTTCTCATCCGCCGTCGCGCCGAGCGGATAAGGCTTGCCTTCGCTGATTTCCATTCAGTGCCCCCTCGCGGCGTTCATGGACCGCTTATGCCGATGCGCCACCAACTCCGGGAACCACTTCCGGGTTCCTTCGGTTTCGCCCCATCCTAAACGCTCTTTCAAAAACCGCCCTGCTTAATCCGAATGTCATTTCGTGGGAACCCGGCGGCCGTTTCCGCGTTTTGTGCAACGGCGATTGCTCCGAGGCAGGAGCGATAGAGGAGGCCCAATTGGAATCGATGTCTGGGGAAGAGGCTTACGAACGGGCAAGCACCAGCCACGTTCCGGCTCCTGATGCAGTCCTTCTTTCTTCGCAATTTGAGTTCGGCGCCGACGATAACCACAACTGGGTGGGGCGGCAGGACGAGCGGATCAGGCTCGCCGTCATGACGGCGCTGCACTGGGATCTCGCCGTTCCGCGCGACCGCGTGCAAGTGAACGTCTCCCGCGGATGGGTAATTCTGATCGGTCGGGTCATGCGCGAATATGAGAAAGCCCGCGCCGAAGCGGACGCCCTGATGACCCACGGGGTCGCCGGGGTGATCAATCGCCTCACATGCGAGGCGGGCGAATAGCACGTCGCCTGTCAGGTCCGCGAGCCGGCCGCGCCGGGCCAGTCGACTTGCGAATTGTAGCCGTCGAAGACCTCGGCCCAAACGACCTTTTCACGCGCCGCGATCGATTTCCAATGCGCGGGTTGCACGGGGTTTTCAATGACCTCGATCATGTGGTGGCAGCTGCCGAAGCCGAGCTGTTCCAGCGCCCTTTTCGTCGACATTGTTCCGGTCCGGCCAAAGCCGGAGCCGATGATCTGAAGCCCCATAGTCCCCCCTTGAGATCGCCGCCAGGGCGCGGCCGTCCTGCGCCCGCGCAGCCATCCAGAGAAAGGCCGCGGCCTTTCTCTGGATGAGATCGTGCTCAAGCGGCGATAGCGGCGCTCTTGCGCGAGGCGCGATAGCCGGCGAAGCCGAGGCCCACAAAGCCGAGAACCAGCATCGCCCACGTCGACGGCTCAGGGACTGTTGACAAAGATCCGTCTACGGAAAGGTCGAACTGTATTGTCGCAGTATTGGGTACCATAGGGCACAACGGATGTTGACCACCTACGGAGTTGTATCCGGCCACGCAGCTAGTCGCTTCCACTCCGGGAAAAAATGGAAATTGCACGCCGTCAAGAGTAATAAAATTTGATCCGAGAGGAATAACGTGAGCCACACCATTGGTGGTAATTGTGCCGGACGAATTCGTAAGTGAATACGCGCCGGAATTATTGTCTCCGAGGATGGTCAAACCCACGTCCGCCGTATTTACACCGACGTTGAAAAACCCGTTTATTTCCAATTGAAACGTCGTTCCCGTATTGTCCGAATATTGGAATGTCTGGCTATATCCGCCTGTTTCAGGAGAGCTGCCATAGGTGCCTGTACTCTGCAACGCGACAATCGTGCCGGGGCTGGTTTGGTCTACCGTGGCTGTATACGCGACAGCGAGATTTGAGGCTCCATACGCGCCTGTCACTTGCTCGCTAAACCCGGTTGGGGAGACGGTTGCCCCGTAGCTCAGCGTTTGGCCTGGCAAGAATCCAACAAACTGAGAGAGAAGAAAAAGGTCCAGGTCGGGGATCGTATTGCTGAGGATCAGGCCTGCGGCAGTGGGGTCGAAAATAGGGTCAGCCCGGGCGATGTTCAGGCTTCCGAGTATAGTGACCAAAAGCGATGTCGAAACAGTAAGCGTTGCGCGCAAACTCATGACGGCCTCCCTTAAATTAGACATTCTATGCATGGTTATTATAATCGCTTGAGTTGTCGCGTCAATCAATCACTTCAGGCGCGTCGAATTCCCCGGGCATCAAGTTAAACACAGCATTTGTTGCGTACAATTGCTAGAATTATTTGCCTTACAGAGATGTCGAGGCAAGTGACCCTGCCGCTAGAACGCCGCGAGTTTTCGGGATTCGGTCATTGTGCCCAGCCTCAAATAGCACAATAACTTGCTCATAGTCGCTATTTTCCGCGAACAAAAGGCGATTTAGCGCCGTTGCTGGAAGGTCTGTTGGGATCGGTTCCTGCACGCCTTCGCGGATGACCGGTATTCGCGCAAAGAGGCTGTTCATCGCGCCGTCTTCGAACGGCGCCGGCGCAAGGGCGCGATTGAGTTTCGACCCTAGATTTCCGCTCGCGCTGGAGTGAAAGCGCCCCGGCGCCGATTCCGTCTCAAGGCGCAGCGCCGGCGACTGTATTCCGGGCAAAATACAGCTGTATTAGCCCTCTCGCGATCCCCAAAGGCGCCCGAATTACGGCAAAGCGCCGACAGGCCGCTGAACAGCAGGCGCGGCCAGACGGCGAGAACGCGCAGGATCATCGCGGCCGGATAGCCCTTGTGCTCGGGCAGGTCGTCTTTAGCCTTGTCTTCCGCCCGTCTGAACCGGGTGCAGATGCGCATTTGCACCGGAGGGGCGTCGGCGCCGAAACTGGCGCGGAACGCCGACACCCAGGGTCGCTTGTCGTCGAAGCCCACGTACATGGGCGTCGCGCAGCAGCCCGCAATCATGCGCCGGGTCTTCGTGGCGGCGGTCAGCCTCATCGCCTCGAGACGTTCCGCCCCGCGCTTGCAGGCGATGCGATCGCGGCGGAAGACCATGAATTCCGTGCCGCCGTCGGCGGAGGCAGCAGACGCCCCGTTGGCGGCGAGCCGTTCGGATGCGGCCTGACAATCGTCGCAATAGCAGGCGGCGACGAGAATGGGCTCGCTCCAGGCGCCAATTTCGACGGCGCTGCACCGGCACTGCGCAACGTGGTTTGGATTGGTCTTCAGCGCCGCCGTCCGCACCCGTTGACTTTCCCAAAAAACCTAGCGCTCACGGAGCGCTTCGTGACCCTGTTCCCGCTGCCCGAGTGCGTTGACCGGATCAGGCTCCATCGAACTCACAGAAATCGAACCAATTCTTTTCAAATAATGC
This sequence comes from uncultured Alphaproteobacteria bacterium, assembly GCA_963717215.1. Lineage (GTDB taxonomy): Bacteria > Pseudomonadota > Alphaproteobacteria > Rhizobiales > Beijerinckiaceae > Roseiarcus. The sequence continues at coordinate 212,045 of CAVQVS010000007.1, read as the reverse complement.
AATCCGTGCTATATTTTTCCTTGTGGGGGAATTTGGACCTAAATCGCGTGCAATGGCAAACGAGCCAATCGAGGTATGCGTTTAATGCATTCCGCGGCAAGCCCCAAAAAGCGAGGATGGTTTTTTTATTTAAATCGCTTGTAACCCATTGAAAAGTCTCGATTCGAAAAAATAAACGCTAGTAAACGCCAGCTGTTTTACTGGCGTTTACTAGCGTTTACGCTCTTTTATTGTCGTTTATGCTGTTTTAATTTGCATCGACCTATGTGAAATCCGCATATTGGATGCATTGAACCCGCGTCGCGCCCAACGGGCATAAACTCGCGGATTGACAGGGTCGGAGGGCAAGGTCTTCTGAGGCGGCGTCCGATGGAGAAACGAACCCATGCTCGGTCCCACCGCGCACACTGATCCGTTTGCGCGCGACAATCTGCCTCCACCCGACCAATGGCCGGACTTCCGGCTCGACGGGCTCGACTATCCGGAACACCTGAACGCCGCGGTCGAGCTCACCGATCGCATGGTCGAGCGCGGCTTTGGCGACCATACCGCCCTCGTCGGCCATGGCCGGCGCCGCACGTACAAGGAGCTTGCCGACTGGAGCAACCGTCTCGCCCGGGCGCTGATCGAGGACTATGGCGTCAAGCCAGGCAATCGCGTGCTCATCCGCTCGGCCAACAATCCCGCGATGATCGCCTGCTGGCTCGCCGCGACGAAAGCGGGCGCGGTCGTGGTCAACACCATGCCGATGCTGCGGGCCGGAGAGCTGACGAAGATCGTCGACAAGGCCGAGATCGGCCTTGCGCTGTGTGACACCCGGATCCTCGATGAACTGGTCGCCTGCGCCAAGACGAGCAGCTTTCTTAAAGGCGTCGTCGGCTTCGACGGCACCGCCAACCACGACGCCGAGCTTGACCGCCTCGCCCTCAACAAGCCGGTGACCTTGGCCGCCGTGCGTACCGGGCGAGACGACGTCGCGTTGCTCGGATTCACCTCGGGAACGACCGGTTCGCCCAAGGCGACGATGCACTTTCATCGTGACATTCTCATCATTGCCGACGTCTATGCGAAAAAAGTGCTGAGGGTTCAGCCCGACGATGTATTCGTCGGTTCCCCTCCGATCGCCTTCACATTCGGGCTGGGCGGACTTGCCGTTTTCCCGCTGCGCTTCGGGGCCTCCGCCGTGCTGATCGAAAGCGCGACGCCGCCGAACCTCGTCAAGATCATCGAAGCCTACAAGGCGACAGTCTGCTTCACCGCCCCGACCGCTTATCGCGCGATGCTCGCGGCGTTAGACGAAGGAGCGGACCTCTCCTCGCTTCGGCTCGCTGTGTCCGCAGGCGAGACGCTTCCCGCTCCCATTTACGACGCCTGGACGAAGCGCACCGGCGTGCCGATCCTCGACGGCATAGGCTCGACGGAAATGCTGCATGTGTTTATCGGCTGTCGTCTCGACGATCGAAGACCGGGCGTGACCGGAAAGCCCGTTCCCGGCTACGAAGCCAAGATCGTCGACAAGCACTTCGACGTCGTTCCGCGCGGAACGGTCGGGCGGCTCGCCGTGCGGGGCCCGACCGGCTGCCGCTATCTCGCGGACGCCCGTCAGCAGGAATACGTGCAAAACGGCTGGAACGTCACCGGCGACGCGTTCAGTCAGGATGAGGATGGATATTTCCATTTCGCCGCCCGCAACGACGACATGATCATCTCATCCGGCTACAACATCGCCGGCCCCGAGGTGGAAGCGGCGCTGCTCACGCACGAATGCGTCAGCGAATGCGCGGTGATTGGGCTTGCCGACGAGGAGCGAGGCCAGATCGTCGCCGCTTTCGTCGTATTAGAGCCTGACGTTCTCGGGGACGATGCGACTGCTGAGCGGCTGCAAAACCACGTCAAGGCGACCATTGCGCCCTACAAATATCCGCGCACGGTCCGGTTCGTGGATGCCTTGCCAAAAACGCAGACGGGCAAGATCCAGCGCTTCCAGCTCCGGTCGCTATCTTGATCGGCAATCGTTTTCAGCGCTCGCGCCACGCGGCGCCTTCACTTGTTGACCTGACTCTGCGTGAAGCCGGCTGTGCTGGCGTATCCCTTCACGATCGCCTCGCGCTCGCCGTGGCTGAGCACGCGCTCGACCGACTCGAAGCCCGCCGGGGCGAGTTTCTCGACTTCGTCGATCACCCGCTCGGGTCCGCCTTTCCGGTTGAGGCGCACGATCTCTGCGGTCTTCGGCAAGCGGTCGCGTTCGTATTCATGCAAAGCCTGCATCGGGTGATCGGCCTTCCGAAGCCAGTCGGCGAGAGAACGCCCGTCGAGGATCGCCTGCGCCGCGCCGTTCGAGCCGACCGGGTACATCGGATGAGCGGCGTCGCCGAGGAGCGTGACGCGGCTATAGCTCCAATGCGGCAGGGGGTCGCGGTCGCACATGGGATATTCCCAGCAGACCGAAGTCGAGCGCACCAGGGCCTCGACGTCGACGCCCGGCACGTTGAAGCGCCTGGCGTAAGGGATCACCTCGTCCATGCGTCCCATTCGCGACCAGGAATCGATTGGCGCGGGTGTGAGCTCTCCGTCGGCGATGCGCGAAACGATCGCCCAGTTGGTAAGGCGCGTGTCGGGCGTCGACCCTGGCGCAATCGGATAGAGCGCGATCTTCGCGCTCATTCCGCCAGCGATAACCATCGAGCTTCCGGTCAAGAACTTCGGCCATTCCGCGGCGCCTCGCCACAGCATGAGCCCCTGCCATTTCGGGCGGCCCTGCTTGGGTTGGAAATGGCGACGGACGACGGAGTGGATGCCGTCCGCGCCAACAAGGACGTCCGCGCGCACAGTCTCGCTGCTTACCCCGGACTTCGCGTCCGTGAAGTGCGCAACGACGCCGCTCTCGTCCTGCATGAAGCCTTGCAGTCTCATGCCGGTGCGCACCGCGCCCGAACCAAGTTTCGCGATCACTTCGTCGTGGATCAGCTTCTGCAAACGGCCGCGATGGATCGAGAACTGCGGATAGTCGAAACCGGCGTCTACGCCGCGCGGTTCGGACCACACTTTCTGGCCAAGCCGGCTCAGGTAGTGAAGTTCCCTTGTGCGGATGCCGATGGCGTCGAGCTTCGGCAAGAGATCGACCGCAGCGAGCTCCTTGATGGCGTGCGGGAGAATGTTGATGCCGACGCCGACCTCACGGATCTCCGCGGCTTGTTCGAAAATGACGCTTTCGACGCCCCGCCGATGAAGCATGAGCGCGAGCGTCAGTCCGCCGAGGCCCGCACCCGCAATGAGCACTTTCACAGGTCTGCCCTTACTTTCGGCGCAAGCTCACTTCGCCTCGTCGGGAGGCGGAAGGAAGTCGACTTCGTGCTTGGCGGACAGCGCGACGACTTCGGCCGGCGTTTGCTCGGGCAGGTTGTGGATACCCCAGAACAGGTCATAGAGCCGACGGGTCGGCGCGACCCAGAACAGGCATTTCACCATCCGCCCCGACTTGTTGTAGATCGCGTGCGGCAGCCCCATAGGCATGCGCACGAGATCGCCGGGATTGGCGAAGACCGTGCGGCCATCGAGCATCAGCTCGAACTGGCCCTCGAACATATAGATGAACTCATCCTGTGTCGGATGGATATGAGGGGGCACGAACGTATCCGGTGGAAGGGTCGCGTGCCAGGCGAAGGAGCTATCGGACACCGCCTTGGGGACATAGGTCTGGCCGAGAATGTTCCAGGCTATGTTGTCGAGCCCGTCGCAAGCCCTAGTGATCCCAGGAGCCAATGGCATAGTTGTGTCCCTCCTTGTGTTTATTGATTTGCGAGCGGTGTCGGCGCCCGCAAACTCACATTCCGGTCTTCCGCCGATTGCTATCGCCTCATAGTGGAGCATAATATGTGCAAGTCAACCTAATTGGGCCGACCGGGTTCTGCGGAGGACGATGCCGGAGCGCGCGCGCAAAGCAGGGGCGACACACGCTTTCAAGCTTGAGGATCATCTCTTCTTCTATTTCAGCCAGATCCTCGCTCGACGGACGCGGGCGATCAATGCGCAACTGCGTCGCTTCGACCTCGACTACCCCCGCTGGCGCGTGCTCGCCGTGCTGCAGGAGCATTCCGGCGCGACGATGGGCCGGCTTGCTGATCTGACGTCCGTGGACCGCACCACCCTCACGCGCACGCTTGGACTGATGGAAGAGGCGCGGCTTATCGCCCGTCAAGAACGGGAGAGCGACCGCCGGAGCCTGGTGATCTCGCTCACTCCCAAAGGTCGGAGAATGTTCGCGCGCATCCTGCCGCTGACCATGGCGGAAACCGATCAGGCCTTGACCGGCCTCTCTTCCGCGGAGATAGCGGCTTTACGAGATCGGTTGAAAAGGATCGCGGACAACCTCTCAGCATAGCAAACTGATCGCCTCCAAGACGGGACACCCAAGTGGACCACGACCGCGCCTACGCAAACGGCCCCTTCATTCCGGGCGCCGAAACATTTCCGCCTCGTTGGGCGCAAGAGGCTGCGGCTTTTCGCGCCGCGCTCGGTCAACGAGCACGGACCGCGATTCCCTACGGTCCCAAACCGCGCAACGCTCTCGATCTCTTTCTGCCCGAGGTCGCGCCGCTGGGTCTTCTGGTGTTCGTCCATGGCGGCTATTGGCTGAGGTTCGATCGCGATCTGTGGTCGCATCTGGCCGCAGGCGCCATGGCGCGCGGTTGGGCCTGCGCCATGCCATCCTACACGCTCGCGCCCGAGGCCCGGATCAGCGCGATGACCCAGGAGATCGTGCGCGCTGTCCACGTCGCCGCGGGTTTCGTCGCGGGTCCGGTCGTCGTCACCGGCCATTCCGCCGGCGGTCATCTGAGCGCCCGAATGGGTTGCGCCGATGTGACCCTGTCGGCGCCCGTCAAGCGGGTCGTACCGATTTCGCCGCTTTCAGATCTGGAGCCAATTTCTCACACCGCCATGAACGACAACCTGTGCCTCGATACGGCGGAAATTGCTGAGGAGAGCCCTGCCCGGCTCGCGCTGCGTCCGGGCGTCGAGGCGCAGGTCTGGGTCGGCGCGCAGGAACGGCCCGCTTTTCTTTGGCAAGCTCGACTTCTGTCGGAAGCCTGGTCCTGCCCATGGACGCCGGAAAGCGGCAAACATCACTTTGACGTCATTGAGGGACTGACGGACCCGGCTTCGGCGCTACTGTCCGTCTGTCTGGACTAATCGTCTGTAGACCAGCGAAGCCTTCCGAGCGCTCGCCGTGCGGGGCTCCCACTGGTCCGACCGATTAAATGAGGCGCGCCACGATTAACAATCGGGCGGGGCGCCAAAGAATGAGGCTAAACCACGCTGCACTCTCGTGAGCTTTCGGGGTCGGCACGTTCTTTGCTGCCGTTAACTTTGAGTAGCCGCAGGCCTCGCCTGCGCAGCGCTGCCCGCCCGAGGATCACGATGACCGCACTTACGATTTCAAGACGTTCGCTCCTGACGACGACTGTGTTCGGCCTAGCGGGCGCCTCGCTGAGTTTGGGCTCGGCCAGCCGGGCGCTTGCCGCCAAGGACCTGACCGTCGGTGTGGTCTACGTCGGCGCACGCGACGACTTCGGCTGGAACCAGGCGCATGCGGTGGCGATCAAGTCGCTCGCGGAAGTGCCAGGCGTGAAAGTGGTCGAGGAAGAGAACGTGCCGGAGACCGACGCCGTCTCAAAGTCGATGGAATCGATGATCAACCTCGACGGCGCCGGGCTCATCCTGGCGACCTCTTTCGGCTACTACAGCCCCTTTGTCATCGATCTTGCTAAAAAATATCCTGACGTCGAGTTCCGCCACGCGGCGCCCCTATGGAACAAGGACAAGGATCCGAAAAACGCCGGCTCCTATTTCGGTTACCTCAATCAGGCGCATTACGTGAACGGCGTCGCCGCCGGTCTTTCGACGAAGTCTAACAAGATCGGCTTCGTGGCGGCCAAGCCGATCGGGATCGTGTTGAGCAATATCAATTCCGTCCTGTTGGGCGCGCGTTCGGTCAATCCGAACGCGACCGTGCAAGTCATCTTCACCGGCGACTGGTCGCTGCCCGTTCGCGAGGCGGAAGCAGCCAACGCGCTCGTCGACGCTGGCTGCGACGTCATCACCTGCCATGTTGACGGACCGAAAGTGGTCATCGAGACAGGAGAGAAGCGCGGCGTCAAGACCTGCGGGCACAATGCGAGCCAGGCGCCCCTCGCGCCAAAGGGTTTCATTACCGGCGCCGAGTACAAGTGGGCGACGATCTATAAGGGCTACGCCTCTGATCTCGCCGAAGGCAAGACGCTGCCGAACTTCACCTCCGGTGGCTATGACGTCGATTTCGTGCAGAACACGCCGTTCGGCGCCGGCGCGACCGATCCGGCCAAGACCGCCGCGCTGGCTGCAATCGAAGGGCTGAAGGCGAAGAAGCCGATCTATGTCGGACCGCTCAAGGACAACAAGACGGGCAAGGTCGTGATCGATAAGACCTACGACAATCTGGATCCGTTCCTCGACAAGATGGATTATCTGCTGGAGGGGGTCGTGGGCTCGACAACTTAACGATCGCGGCAAGGCGGACAGCCTCATGTCGAATGCGCCTCTGGCGACCGGCGCCAGCCGCGACCTGATCGGAGTCGGGCCGCGGAAGGCCGGATCAGATCTTGCGCTAAAGCTGCGCGCCAATTCAGAATATGTCGCCATCCCGCTGCTTGCGCTTGCGATCGCAGCCGCGCTTTTCGCCCTCTTTCTCCTCGCGATCGGCAAATCGCCGGTCGATTTCGTCTCTTATGTCTGGCGAGGCGGCTTCGGCACGGCGTTCTCCTTCCAGAACACGCTCCAGCGCTCGGCCCCGCTTATTCTGACGGCGCTCGCGGTGGCGATCCCCGCTCGCATCGGTCTCATCATGATCGGGGGCGAGGGCGCGCTCGTGCTTGGCGGCTTCATAGCCGCGGCCGTCGCGATCCCGATGATAGGCGTTGTGCCTCCCATCGTCACCCTCCCGATTATGGTCGTGTTCGCCATGATCGTCGGCGCTTTCTGGGTCGGGCTCGCCGGCTTCCTGCGTTATGCGCGCGGCGTCAATGAGACAATCTCGTCGCTGCTGCTGACCTACATCGGCATCGCGATCATGAACTTCTTCGTCGAAGGCGTCCTGCGCGACATCTCGAATCCCAACAAGCCATCAACCAAGCCGCTCGGCGACGCCTATATGGTTGGCAAGATTCCGGGCACCGACGTCCATTGGGGCTTCGCCGTCGGTATCCTCCTCTGCATCGTACTCTATTTCCTCCTCGAGCGGACGACGTTTGGCTTCGCGGCCCGCGTCACCGGCGGCAATTTCCGCGCCGCGCTCGCACAAGGGTTGCCGGTCGGGCGCCTCATTGTCGCTTGCTCGGCGATCGCCGGCGCCTGCGCCGGGCTCGCCGGGTTCTTCGAAGTGGCGGCGATCCAGGGCCGCGCCAACGCTTCGCTCGCCGCCGGCTATGGCTTCACCGGCATCCTCGTTTCGTTCCTGGCGCGTCATAACCCGCTCGTCATCCCGCCCGTGGCGATCATGTTTGGCGGTATTGTCGCCGCCGGTGGCCTCATCCAGCGGAGGATGGGCTTGCCGGACGCGACGGTTCAGGTTCTCGAAGGCTTGATCTTCGTTGTGCTGCTGACCTCCGAGACGCTCTACGGTCGGTTCTCGATCTTCAAGCCGCGCGCCGGAAGCGACCGAACATGAGCGGCGACATCCTAACAGTTCTGATCGCCATGCTGGGGGGCGCGATCCGCGTCTCGACACCATTCATGTTTGTTGCTCTCGGCGAGTGCCTTACTGAGAAATCGGGGCGGGTGAACCTCGGGCTCGAGGGGACGCTGGTGCTTGGCGCCATGGTGGCCTACGCCGCATCCTATCATAGCGGCAATCCATGGATCGGCGTCCTGGCCGCCGGTGTGGCGGGCTCGGCGCTTGGCGCGATGCATGGTTCGATCTGCGGTCTTCCGCGGGTCAACGACGTCGCCGTCGGCATCGCCATGATGCTGTTCGGCGTGGGCGTCGCCTTCTTCTTCGGTAAGCCCTACATCCAGCCCACGGCGCCGCGGCTGGGCTCGATCCCTCTGGGTTTCTGGAGCGACAGCGCGAGCCTGAAGAGCGCTTTGCAGGTCAATCCGCTCTTCTTCATCGGCATTGTCCTCGCCGCGATCATTGCCTGGTCCTTCCGCAACACGCGCTGGGGCTTGGTCGTGCGGACGGTGGGCGACAGCGCGGCGGCCGCGCGCGCCATGGGCATCTCCGTCAACCTGGTGCGGCTACTGACGACGACAATGGGCGGGTTTCTCGCGGGCGTCGGCGGCGCCTTCCTCTCGCTCTCCTATCCGGGTTCGTGGAACCAGGGCCTCTCCTCGGGCCAGGGCCTGATGGCCGTGGCTCTCGTCATCTTCGCACGCTGGGATCCACTGCGCTGCATCGCCGCCGCGCTCCTGTTCGGCGCTGCGGGGGCGCTGGGGCCTTCGCTGCAGTCGATCGGGATCACCCAGGGCTATTACTTCTTCAACGCCGCCCCCTACATCCTCACGCTCGTCATCATGATCGCAACCTCGAGCGCCAAGCATTCGGCCCGCGACATGCCCGGCGAATTGTCGATGGCGAAATAGTCAGCGCGCGGTCCTTGCGCGATAGGAGCAGCGATGAACGGCCTCGGCGGTCTCAACAAGTCCCCAAGCGGCGTCGTTGTCGGCGTCGTCCAATTGCAATTGCCTGTCGTCGTCACGCCGGCCGATCTTGCCGCGCAGACGAAAAGGATCGTGGCGACGGTCGGCAAAGCACGCCGCAACATGGCGACGATGGATCTCGTCGTCTTCCCAGAATACGCGCTGCATGGCCTATCGATGGACATGAATCCGGAGATCATGTGCTCGCTGGAAGGGCCGGAGATCGCCGCGTTCAAGCAAGCCTGTCGCGACAACCGCATCTGGGGCTGCTTCTCCATCATGGAGTTCAACCCGTATGGAAACCCTTACAATTCGGGCGTGATCATCGACGACACGGGAACGCTCCAGCTCTACTACCGCAAGATGCATCCCTGGACGCCGGTCGAGCCCTGGGAGCCCGGCGATATCGGCATCCCGGTCTGCGACGGCCCGAAGGGCGCGAAGCTCGCGCTTATCATCTGCCACGACGGCATGTTCCCGGAGATGGCGCGCGAATGCGCCTATAAGGGCGCCGAGATCATGATCCGCACGGCGGGTTACACGGCGCCGATCCGCGCCGCCTGGCGCTTCACCAACCAGGCCAACAGCTTCCAAAACCTGATGGCGACCGCCAATGTCTGCATGTGCGGCTCGGACGGCGACTTCGACTCCATGGGCGAAGGGATGATCGTCAATTTCGACGGCTCGATCCTCGCCGAGGGCACCACGGGGCGGCCGGACGAGATTATCACAGCCGAGCTGCGGCCGGACCTCATCCGCGAGGCGCGCAAGCATTGGGCGGTCGAGAACAACGTCTATCAGCTCGGCCATCGTGGCCTCACGGCGGTCGCGGGCGGCGCCGGCGATTGTCCCTACACCTTCATGCACGATCTTGTGGCCGGCCGCTATCGCCTGCCCTGGGAGGATGAGGTCGTCCATAAGGATGGAACCGGCTTCGGCTTCCCGAAACCGTCCCGTCGCTACGGCGACAAGCTTTCGCAAGCCGCAGAGTAGACGAATGCCGACTTTCGAAGCCGATCCCTATCCGTGGCCCTATAATGGCGATTGGCGGCCAGACAACACCGCCATCATCGTCATCGACATGCAGACCGATTTCTGCGGCAAAGGCGGCTATGTCGACTCGATGGGCTACGACCTTTCGCTCACGCAGGCGCCGATTGGGCCAATCAAGGCGCTACTCGCGGCGGCGCGGCCGAAGGGCTACCAGATCTTCCACACCCGCGAGGGCCATCGCCCCGATCTCGCCGATCTTCCCGAAAACAAGCGCTGGCGCTCACAGCGAATAGGCGCCGGCATCGGGGATGCAGGTCCTTGCGGCCGCATCCTCGTGCGTGGCGAGCCGGGCTGGGATATCATCGACGAATTGAAGCCGTTGGCCGGAGAGCCGATCATCGACAAGCCGGGCAAGGGCTCGTTCTGCGCCACCGATCTCGAGCTCATGATGCGCACGCGCGGCATCGACAATCTCGTCCTCACGGGCATCACGACGGACGTCTGCGTGCACACGACGATGCGCGAGGCGAACGACCGGGGCTTTGAGTGCCTGCTAATCGAGGATTGCTGTGCCGCCACGGACTACGGCAATCATCTCGCGGCGCTCAAGATGGTCAAGATGCAGGGCGGCGTGTTCGGGGCCGTCGCCACTTCGAAGGCCTTCATCGAGGCGCTGCCATGACGGAGCCTGATCATCCCGCCCGCGCCCCGTCGCTCGAGACGATCGGCATGTCGAAGTCGTTCGGCGCGCTCAAAGCATTACAAGATGTCTCGATCAAGGTCCCCGCGGGTTCATTCCATGCGCTGCTCGGCGAGAACGGCGCGGGCAAGTCGACGCTCGTCAAATGCATCATGGGTTTTTATTCGGCCGATCGAGGGCAGCTCCTGCTAAACGGGGAAGAGGTCGCCGTCCGCAACCCTCGCGACGCGCAGGCGCACGGCGTTGGCATGGTATACCAACATTTCACGCTGGTTCCCGCCCTGACCGCTGCAGAAAATCTCGTTGTCAGTCGGGCCGACGCACCAGCGGTCATCGAATGGCGCAAGGAGATGAAGGGGCTTGAAGCTTTCCTCGACCGGATGCCGTTTCGCGTGCCGCTCGACAAGCCGGTCTCCGCAATGGCGGCTGGCGAGAAGCAGAAGCTCGAAATCCTGAAGCTGCTCTATCTCGATCAGCGATTCCTGATCTTGGACGAACCGACCTCGGTGTTGACCCCCGGCGAAGCGGACGAAATCCTCGGCCTGCTGCGTGATATGGCGCACGCGAATACGATCACCGTCATGATGATCAGCCACAAGTTTCGCGAGGTCGAGGCGTTCTGCGACGACTTCACGGTTCTCAGGCGCGGCGCGAGGGTCGGCGGCGGCAAGGTCGGCGCAGTGTCCACGCGAGAGATGGCGGCGATGATGATCGGGGACGCCGTCGTGCGCCCATCCGCGGCGCGCACGACTTCTCCTAAGAGCGGTGTGACGCTCGAGATCGCCGGCCTCTTCGCGGAAAACGACGAGGGCCGGGAAGCCGTCGCCGGTCTCGATCTCAAGATTCAGGCCGGCGAGATTGTTGGCATCGCCGGCGTGTCCGGCAACGGCCAAAGCGAGCTTGTCGAGGCGCTCTCCGGCCAGCGTCCCATCAAGCTTGGCCAGGTCCTCATTCGCGACCAGGACTTCGAGCCAAGACGCGACCATTTCGACCGCTTCAAGGTCTTCGGCCTGCCCGAAGAGCCGTTGAAGAACGCCACTGTCCCCACGATGTCGGTGGCCGAGAACATGGCGTTTCGCCAATTCGACAAAGCGCCGATGACGCGCCTCGGCTTCTGGCTGTCGCGCGAACCGATGCGGGCGACCGCCCGGGACCTCATCGGCCGGTACAATGTGAAAACGCCGTCGACCGAGACTCCAATTCGCGATCTCTCGGGCGGGAATGTGCAGCGCGCCATACTCGCGCGCGAGCTGTCGGGCGACGTGGATGTCCTCATCGTCGCCAACCCCTGCTTCGGCCTCGACTTCGCCTCGGTCGCCGATATTCGGGCGCAGATCATGGAGCAGCGTAACCGCGGCGCCGCCGTTCTCCTGGTCTCGGAGGACCTCGACGAGATCCTGGAGCTCTCCGACCGAATCGCGGTCATGTCGGGCGGCAAGGTCACCTATGTCACCGACGCAGCCACCGCCGACCGCACGACGATCGGGCGGCACATGGCCGGCCACTGATGTTCGACGTCGCTTAGCGCGGTGAGAGATCTCCATCGACCGACGGAAGAATACGGCGCTTCAACTTATTGATCAGGCCGTCAAGTTCCTTCACAACGCGCATCGGAGCGACGCCGTCCCAACTCCGCCACGGCCTTTTCCAGGCTAGGGCCGGGCGACGCGCCGCCGAATTGTTGCGCTTAAGGTGGCTGCTTGATCCTCGGCAGCGATCGCTTGCCCGATGAATTCCAATATCGTTAGGCTGGATTCTTATGAAGAAGATCGGTTTTCTGTCGTTCGGGCATTGGACGAACTCGCCGCAATCGCAGACTCGCTCGGCAGCCGACACGCTGCTGCAATCCATCGATCTGGCTGTCGCGGCGGAGGCGCTGGGCGCGGACGGGGCCTATTTCCGCGTTCACCATTTCGCCCGCCAGCTCGCTTCGCCCTTCCCCCTGCTGGCGGCGGTGGGCGCCAAGACCACCCGCATCGAGATCGGCACGGCGGTCATCGACATGCGTTACGAGAACCCCTTCTACATGGTCGAGGACGCAGCGGCCGCCGACCTGATCGCGGGTGGGCGTCTGCAGCTTGGAATCAGCCGAGGCTCGCCCGAGCAGGTCATCGATGGTTGGCGCTATTTCGGTTACCGGCCGGCTCAAGGCGAGAGTGACGCCGACATGGGCCGGCGGCATGGGGAGGTGTTTCTAGACTTGCTTCGCGGTGAGGGCTTTGCCCAGCCCAACCCAAGGCCGATGTTCTCTAATCCGCCGGGCCTATTGCGCGTCGAGCCCCATTCCGAAGGCCTGCGCGATCGGATCTGGTGGGGCGCCGGCTCCAACGCCACGGCCGTCTGGGCCGCCAAGCTCGGCGTGAACCTGCAAAGCTCGACGCTCAAGGACGATGAGACCGGAGAGCCGTTCCACGTTCAGCAGGCCGCGCAAATCCGAGCCTTCCGCGCCGCCTGGAAGGAGGCCGGACACGCGCGCGAGCCTCGCGTGTCCGTCAGCCGCAGCATCTTCGCGCTGGTGGACGGTCGCGATCGCGCCTACTTCGGCCGCAGAGGCGAGGAGCAGGATCAGGTCGGCTTTATCGACGAGAAGACGCGCGCTATTTTCGGCCGCAGCTACGCCTCGGAGCCAGACGATCTTGTCGAGCAACTTAGAAAGGACGAGGCCATCGCGGAGGCCGACACCCTACTCCTGACGGTCCCGAACCAGCTTGGCGTCGCTTATAATGCGCATGTCATTGAGGCGATTCTGACCCACGTCGCCCCGGCGCTCGGCTGGCGTTGAACTACACCTTGACCCTTTCAATCAATCCGTGCGGTTCCAGCGGCCACTCGAGCATAACGAGCGGCCTAAAAGCTGCGCGTGGACAAGATCGCCATTAACGAGTCCATTTTGAGCGATTTCAATCGTTTACGTCGCGATTAGCGAGCCGCTTTGGGTCGCCATCCGACGCGGCCATTGTGTCGGCGACAATGCGAATGCAAGCCGAGTTCGCCTCGTGTTTCTGAAAAACAATACGTCAGACTTGCCGATCAGTCAAGAATTAGGCTTATTTTTGCCTCCACAACCGGCGGTCGGGATGCGCCGCATCGAAGCGCGGATTATCGTGCCGCCCACAGCATCCCTCGCTCGATGATGGTCCGCATTTCAGGGACGTTGAACTCAGCCGACACATGGCCGAGCGATGAGTAGAAAACGCGACCTTCTCCGTGTTTCCGCTTCCACACCACGGGCATGGTAACGCCTTTGATCCAAGGCGCGTATTCGCCAGAGAAAGTCGTAGTCGCGAGCACCTCATTCGAGGGGTCGACATGCATGTAATATTGCTCCGATCGGTAAGGGAAGCTGGCCGAGATCCCGGCCATGATCGGATCGTCCGGCTTGGAGACTTCGACCGTGTAGTCGATGACATTGCCGGGATGCTGAACCCACTGTCCCCCGCACATGAACTGGTAGTCGACGCTCTCGCGAAAGGCGTCGCACATGCCGCCGTGATAACCGGCCAGCCCAACCCCGCCGCGCACGGCGGCAGTCAGGTTTTCGACTTCCTCCTTCTCGATTTTCGACATTGTGACGATTGGCACGATGAGGCTCATATCAACGATGCCGGGGTCGGCGAAGGCCTCGGTGGTGTTCTCGACATAGACTTTGAAGCTCTGGCTTTCGAGAATTTTGGCGAGGACTTGGGCGCAATGTTCCGGCTCATGGCCGCTCCAGCCGCCCCAGACAATCAACGCTTCACGCATCTATTCTTCCTCCTTCGCCCTCTCAAACGAGAGCAGTTGGCGCGGCCTAAGCCGCCTCATTCCGGCCGGTCATCGACTGCCTCTTGCTCTTCAATCAAGTTCGCCGGTCTTAAGCCCTGCCCGCATCGGCTCAGGACGTCCGGGGCGCGATGCGATGGTTATTGACGCGCCCAGGTCAGAGGATTTCTGAAAGGCCTCCATGACTTCGAGCGCATGGAAGGCGAGCGCGCCGCTCGCGCGGTGCGGACGGCCTTGGCGGATCGCCTGCGCCATGTCGGCGAGGCCGAGAATGCGATAATTGCCGTCGGCATAGGCGTGCCCGACCGGAATTTCGCGCCAGTCTTCGGAAGCCGTGGCAACTTCAACCTTGCCGCCAAAGTAGTTGGGATCGGGCACGATCAGCGAGCCCTTCTCGCCGTAAAGTTCGATCGGCGCGTGCCGGTGCCTCGCGACGTCGAAGCTCATGGTCATCGAGACCACGGCGCCGCTCGCGAACAGGAGTGAGCCTGTCACGTGCGTCGCGACCTCGACGGGAACGCGTGTTCCTTCCAGCGGTTTGCTCGTCACAACGCGTTCGTCGCGCGTGCGCGTCGCGACCCCCGAGACGCTGGCGACGGGGCCAAGCAGGTTGACGAGGTCGGTGATGTAGTAAGGACCCATGTCAAGCATCGGTCCCCCGCCGGCGAGGTAATAGAAACCGGGGTTGGGATGCCACCGCTCGTGGCCGGGACACATGAAGAAAGCCGTCCCGCCGACGGGCCGGCCGATAAGCCCGTCATCGACACATTGCCGCGCCGTCTGATGCGAACCGCCGAGAAAGGTGTCAGGCGCTGATCCGAGCCGCAGGCTCTTTGCGGCGGCCGCGTCGACGAGCTGCCGAGCCTCGGCGAGCGTGACGCCAAGGGGCTTCTCTGAATGGACATGCTTACCGGCGGCGATTGCCTTGAGGCCCACCTCGACATGCGCCTTGGGCACCGTGAGGTTGAGGATGACCTCGATCGCAGAATCGGCCAGTACAGATTCGACCGGCTGCGCCGGAATGCCGAATTCATCTGCGCGCGCCTCGGCGGCGACGAGATTCAGGTCGGAAAGCGCGACAATATCGAGGATCGGAAACGCCTTGGCGGCCTTCAGATAGGCAGCGCTGATATTGCCGCAACCGATCACCGCGACTTTGACCCGGTTCATGCCTCGTCCCCTCATTCAATCGACGCGCGAAGCGGCGCGGGGCCGGTCGTGCCCCACGGCGCGCCATAGAGTTCGCGCAAAGTCATCGCCGCCGCCCCGCGCGCCCAGATGCTGTCGTCCCATTCGCGCACGACGAGATCCGAGACGTCGGCGAGGCTCGGCGGAAGGAGGGCCGCGACCGTCTCGCGCAAAGGGCGGATGAAATGCTCGCTGCCCGCCATTGCGCGACCGGTGATGATGACTTTTGGCGGCGCGAACAGGGTGATGAGATTGGCGACGGCGCAGCCAAGCGCCTCACCTGCGGCGGCAAGCGCAGCCAGGCACGCCGTGTCGCCATCATCCGCTCGCCGCAGCAGAAGGGCCATGCCGCGCCCAGGGGGAAGCGCGGCGTCGCTCTCGCCAAGCACTGAGATTTCGGACGCCATGTCGCCGAGGCGGCCCCCACCGTTCCCCGGCCCGCGGACCATCAGGTCGCCAAGGTCGGGCGAGAGACCGTTTGCGCCGCGAAAGAGTTCGCCATTGTGCAGGATCGCGAGCCCCAGACTGCGCTCGACGCTGACAACGAGAAAATCGTTGAGGTCGCGAGCCTGACCGAACCAGTGCTCTGCGAGCGCCACGAGGTTGGCGTCGCTGTCGATCGACACGGGGACGCCAAGTCGCTGCGTCAGCTCGGCGCCAAAGGGTACGTCGCGGTCGCCGAAGATCGGGCTTTGTCGGCAGACGCCAGCCGAGCGCTCGACGACCCCCGGCAGCCCGACGCAGACGCCGAGAACCTCGGATATTTCCAAGTCAGCGTCCTCGATACAGCGCCGCACGCCGTCCTCGACGAGGTCGGCGATGACGGCCGCCGTCTGCCGGTCGATGCGGATCGGCAGCGAGAGGGAGTGGAGGACATCGGCGCAGAAATTGGTGACGGCGACCGTAATCTGGTCGGGCGCAAGGCGCACGCCGACCACATAGGCCGCATCCGGATTGAGCTGCAGCATGACGCGCGGGCGGCCGCGACCCGCGTCACGCACGGCCCCAACCTGCAGCGAAGTGATCAGCCGATCGTCGAGAAGAGCAGCGGTGATAGCGGAAACCGTGGTGGCGCTGAGCTCGGTGACCTGGCAGATCTGGACGCGGGACACCGGCCCGTGGCGGCGAATCGCGTCCATCACGTGGAAGCGGTTTATCGCGCGCATGAGTTCTGGGTCGGCGGTCTTCATCGGACGCGGTTTCGCACACCTCTAATCGTCGCGTGGAGAGCATCCATCGGCTTCGCCGAGACGAACGCGCCAACGCCTCGCTGGGAAAGCCACGTTCTGCTTGACAGCGTCGCCCACCCAATGGAGAATTAATCCGCAACACGGATAAAATCATTCTCCGGCGAAGGCAAGAGGGAGGGACATATGCGCAGCGCTTCAACGGCTCTGACTGCGATGTTTATCGCAGGGTTGGCCACCCCAGTCCTCGCGGATACGAATGTTTCAATCGTAGATGTCCAAGAAAGCGCGGTCGCTCGAGCGCTGTGGGATCGGATCGCCAAAGACTAGGATCTGGCTCTGGCGGACACTTGACAGGTCTGCAAGAGAGATGACAGATTAAATCCGCATCCCGCACAAAAGCGAAAATTTGCTTAATTGCGGGTTTCTCCAGGGAGGAGATCTCGATGAGCCTTCGTCATCTCGCGTTCGCGGCCATCTGCTCCGCCGCCCTCAGCACCCCGGCCTTCGCCGATACGACCGTTACGATGCTTCACGTCAGTGAGGACAAGACCACGCAGGCGCTGTGGGAGCAGATCGCCAAGGACTACGAGGCGGCGCATCCGGGCGTGAAGGTCGAGGTCAAATATCTCGAGAACGAGGCGTTCAAGGCCAAGCTGCCGACCATGCTGCAGGCTGACGAGTCGCGACCGAGCCTGTTCTACACTTGGGGCGGCGGCGTGATGGACGCGCAAGCCAAAGCTGGCTTTCTCAAGGACGTGAGCGCGGAGGTCGCCGGAGTCGAGGCCAATATGGCGTCGACCGCGGTTGACGCGATCAAAGTCGACGGCAAGGCGGTCGGCGTGCCCTTCGATCAGGGCGTCGTGTCCTTCTTCTACAACAAGAAGCTGTTCGAGAAGGCGGGCGTGAAGGCCGAGAACATCAAGAGCTGGGACGACCTGCTGGCCGCGGTGAAGACGCTCAAGGCCGCTGGAATTACGCCGATCTCGGTCGGGGCCGGCGAGAAATGGCCGATGCACTTCTACTATTCCTATCTTGTGATGCGGATCGGCGGCGAGCATGCTCTGGCCGACGCGAAGGCTGGCAAGGACGGCGGGTTCAAGAGCGCAACGTTTGTCGAAGCCGGCAAGCGGCTGCGCGAGCTTGCGGCGCTCGAGCCCTTCCAGCCGGGCTACCTCACCACCAAGCACGCAGAATCAACGGGCATCTTCGGCGACGGCAAAGCCGCGATCGAACTGATGGGCGAATGGTTCATCGGGATGCAGGCGCCGTCCTCGGCGAGCGGGAAAGGTCAGCCGGAGGAAGACATCGGCATCTTTTCCTTCCCGATCGTAGCGGGCGGCAAGGGCAAGGCGACCGACACGCTGGGCGGCGTCAACGGCTTCCTCGTCACCAAGACCGCGCCCAAGGAGGCGGTCGATTTCCTTAATTTCTTCAGCCAGGAGAAATACGCCAAGGAGGCCGCCGAGAAAGGCGCCTACATTCCTGCCTACAAGGGCAGCGACGCGTGGGTGAAGGACCCGCTGGTCAAACAGGTGGCTGCGGAGCTTGCCGCCACGACCTATCACCAGAACTTCTTCGATCAGGATCTGGGGCCGTCGGTCGGCCGGGTCATCAACGATGTCTCCGTCGCAGTGGCGGCTGGGCAGACGACGCCGGAAGCCGCAGCCGCAGCCATCCAGGACGCCTGGGACCAGCAGTAACCCGCGGATGGCGATGGACCGCGTCGCGCTCGCCTCCGCCCCGGCGGATCGAGTCGGCGCGTCTCCTGAGATAGCCTTCGGACATGCGCCTGCGGTCTATGTCCAGACCCACAGGCGCATGTCCATGAACGGCTGGGCGACTCTGCTTGTCTTCCTTCCGCCGGCGCTGCTGCTCTTCACCGTCTTCGTCGCGCTGCCGATGGTCGAGGCGGGCTGGTACAGCTTCTTCAACTGGAATGGCTTTGGCCGCCCTGAAAAGTTTATCGGCCTCAAGAACTACGTCTATGTGGCCAGCAATACGGCCTTCACCCGGGCGCTGATCAATAACGGCCTGATCATCATTGCCTCGCTTCTGGTGCAGTTGCCGCTCGCACTCGGCGTCGCGCTGCTGATCGCCGGGCGCATGACGGGCGCGGTCTGGTTCCGAATGGTCTTCTTCCTGCCCTACATCCTCGCGGACGTGGCAGCGGGCCTCATCTGGCGCTTCATGCTTGACGGGCAGATCGGCCTTCCCGCCATCGTCACGAGCCTCCTCGGGCTTCAGCCGTTTTACCTGCTCGGGAGCACAGACTGGGCCTTTAGCGCTGTGCTGATCGTAATCCTCTGGAAGTATTTCGGCTTCCATATGATGCTTTACATCGCTGGCCTCCAGGGCATCGACAGGGAGATGCTGGACGCGGCGGAGATGGACGGCGCCAAGCCTTACCAGAGGTTCTGGCACATCACCCTGCCCTTGCTTGGCCCGATGATCCGGCTGTCGGTCTTCTTCTCGGTGGTCGGCGCGCTCCAGCTTTTCGACATCATCGTGCCGCTGACTGGCGGGGGGCCGTTCGACACCACGCATACAATGGTGTCCTTCCTCTATTATTTCGGAATCACGCGGATGCGGGTCGGCTTCGGTTCAGCGGTTGGCGTCGTGCTTTTCGTCATCTGCGTCACGTTCGCTTTCGGCTATCGGACCTTGTTCATGCGCGATGACTGACGCCGTTCACGATCATCGCCCCTCCGGGCGCCGGATGCGCGGCCTGCCCGCGATCGTCGCCTTCGCTGCGCTCGTCGTCTTGGCCGTCGCAGTGCTGCTGCCGATCGGCCTCACGGCGCTCAACGGCTTCAAGGCGCTCGGCGAACTGCAGACACATCCCTTCGCGCTGCCGCGCGTCTGGATCTGGAGCAATTACTGGGACATCCTGACGAGCCTGCGCTACTGGCAAGTGCTCGGCAATTCTCTCTTGATCGCGGCGCTCACCGTCTTTCTCACGCTTACGGTCTCGTCGATGGCCGCCTTCACCTTCGCGCACCTGCGTTTCTTCGGCGATCGCTTCCTTCTGAGCTACATGATGCTGGGACTGTTATTCCCCGTGGCGACGGCGATCCTGCCCCTGTTCATCAAGATCCGCGATCTTGGCCTGCTCGACTCCTATTGGGGGATCGTGCTGCCGCAAGTCGCGTTCTCGCTCGCGATGAGCATCCTTCTCTTGCGCGTCGCGTTCAAGCAGCTTCCGCTCGAGCTCCTGGACGCTGCGATGATGGATGGCTGCGGCTACTTTCGCTATTTCTTCTTCATCACCCTCCCGCTGTCAGGGCCAGTCCTTTCGACGGTCGCGATCATTTCCTTCGTCGGAAGCTGGAACGGCTATTTGCTGCCGCTCGTCGTGCTCAACAGTGAATCGCGCTATCCGTGGACGCTTGGGCTTATGGCCTATCAGGGTCAGTACACAACGTCGTGGCAGCTCGTGCTCGCGTTTATCACTCTGACGATTCTGCCCGCGATCCTGATCTTCCTTCTGGCTCAGCGCTATATCGTCGCCGGCTTGACCGCAGGCGCCGTGAAGGCCTGAGCAGACGGCTGAGTGGATCTCGCCCCGAACGTCGCACACGCTTGCCCAGCGATGGTCGGCACGCCTTGGCTGGCGCTGCCTCTCTCGGGCGAAGGCGACGTCGACGCTGAAGGAAGTTCATGGACGTGATTTTCGGTCCGCGAGCGCAACGTCCTTGATTTCAACCGTGTACGCAATGCAGGTGAGTGCGGCGAATGACCGAGAGGAACCGATCTGTGAAAGTGACAGTGCCGCGCGACAAGCTCAAGTCGGCGTTGCGCGACGATGCGGAGTTCCGGGTGTTGGCGCGCTATTGGAGCGGGAGCCTTCGATTCGACATCGGCGACGACGTCTATTTGATCAAGATCAAGGACGGCGAGGTTAACGCGGTCGACTCACAGGCGCCGGCGAAATCGGGCCTGGGCGACGTCGTGATCACGGCGCCCGCCGACGACTGGGCGCAGTTCCTTAAGCCGCTGCCTGAGCCCTGGTATCACGAGTTCTATCCCGCTAGCGCCCATCATGGTTTTCGCCTCGGCGGCGACCCCGATTATCTCTGGCCCTACTATTACGCGATCCGTCGCTCCGGAGAGATCCTGCGGTCGCTTGCGGCTGTCGAGAAGGAGTGAGCGCCGTGGCGATCAAGTTCAGTCCGATCACCGGACGGTATGTCCATCTCACGGTGCAAGGCGTCGAATATCGCGTCTATTTCGAGGAGGCCGGCAAAGGAACGCCGGTCCTGATGCAGCACACGGCCGGCAGCGACGGTCGTCAATGGCGCCATATCCTCGAGGAGGAGAAACTGACGTCGCAGTTCCGTTTCATCGCCCACGATCTGCCCTATCACGGCAAGTCGCTGCCCCCGCTCAGCAAGCCTTGGTGGCGGGAGCGTTACTCGCTGTCGCAAAGCTTCGCCATCGACTTCATCGAGGCGATGACGGAGGCTCTCGGGATCGAGCAGGGGATCTATGTCGGCTGCTCGATGGGCGGCCATCTCGCGCCCGACCTCGCGCTCGCAAGGCCTGGATTGTTTCGCGCCGTGATCGCGGTCGAAGGGGGCCTCGCGACGCATGATCCGGAGCCTTTCCTTGAATATTTGTCGCATCCGCGCGCCTCTAACGAGACGAAGGCCGGACTTATGCTGGGCCAAATGTCGCCGCACAGCCCGGAACAGTTCCGTCGCGAAACGGCCTGGGTCTATAGCCAGGGCGGCCCGCAGGTGTTCCGCGGCGACCTCGACTATTACCTCGGCGAGCACGACCTCACCCACACGGCATCGAAAATCGACACATCGAAGACTCAGGTGCATGTGATCAGCGGCGATTACGACTGGTCAGCGACGCCCGAGCGCTCGCGCGCACTCGCGGACGCCATCAAGGGCGCGACCTACACGCGAATGGAAGGCATGGGCCACTTTCCCATGTCCGAGCACCCCGAGGCGTTCAAGACATACCTGACCAAGCTTCTCGCAACGATCATGGCTAAGTAGCCAGCGCGATTTCTCACATGAGCAACGCAGAGACTTGCGCTAAGTAAGCAACCTGGCGCCTCTTCAGGGATCGAAACTAATGGCAAATCCAGTACGGGTTCTTTTCGCTGGCGAATCCTGGATGACGCATAGCGTCCACACCAAGGGTTTCGATTCCTTCGACATGTCCTCCTACCACGAGGGAGGCACGGAAATGATCGCCGCGCTTCGGGCCGACGGCGTCGAACTGACTTACCAACCGAGCCATATTGCGATGGACGCGTTTCCATTTTCGCCGAAGGACATCGACGCGTTCGACGTCGTGATCCTGAGCGATATCGGGGCGAACTCGCTCTTGCTTCCCGACCGGGTGGCGATCCGATCCGAGAGCTGGCCCAATCGACTCCAACTCATTCGTGACTTCGTGAACGACGGCGGCGGCCTCTTGATGGTCGGCGGCTATCTCACTTTTCAGGGAATCCAGGCCAAAGGCAATTACAAAGGCTCCCCCGTCGAGGACGCGCTGCCGATCGAATTGTTCGCTCATGACGACCGCGTTGAATGCCCTCAGGGCGTCACACCGACGCTCGTCAAGCCCGATCATCCCGTCCTCAAGGGCCTCACCGACTGGCCACAATTCCTGGGCTACAATCGCTCCACAGCCCGGCCGGACACGGATGTGCTCGCGCGCGTCGGCAATGATCCCTTCATCGCCGTGCGCAACGTCGGACGAGGGCGAAGCGCAATCTTCGCTTCCGATTGCGGTCCCCACTGGGGCCCTCCGCCCTTCTTGGCGTGGAAGGGCTACGGCGCGCTCTGGACAAATCTTGTCCACTGGCTCGCGGAGAACCGCGCACGTTGACAGACGAGCGAGCGATCCGGCCCCGCCGGACGAATGAACGGGGGGCGCCTCACTCAACTTTTATCCCTCCGATCGTTCTCCGAGGCGCTGACCGGCTCCAGACGCGCCTGCGCACAAAGTTACGCGTCTCAATGATTTCAATTGCTTAAGTGCGCTTTTATGCAACCTTTTTTGAGCAACGAACCGCGACCCTCGAGCACCGCCGCGAAGTTGGTTTTTGGCAATTTCAAAGCGGACGCCGCTCCTTGGCTGAAGCGCGCCACTTTGCGTTGCATCGCCACTCGCGATCCCATGTCTGCGCAGTCCCCTTCTTGGAAGCCAGCCAGATTTTCTCTACCTTTCTGAAAAATTTTACTCGATCCAAGCCGGCCCGGCAAGAAATTGTCGATTTTTCTCAATCGAGCAGTAAGGCCAACCGCGCGGGGCGACGCCGGCGATCTCGAACAAGCAATGCCGCATCACCCGGCATAGGCCGCGTCATGGAAGGCGATTTCCGCTTCCAGCGCCTCTTCGAACAACGCGCTCAAGCGTGCTTGCCCGGCTTGAGTGAGGGTTGGTCCTCGCGCGTCGATTTCCGAGCGGACCCACGCGACATGCTCGGCGAACGAACCGCCGGCGTGAAGCGCCACCCATTCGCGAATGTAGCCCCGTGAAGACGGCGATCGGTTGGCCGTCGAACACCACAGCAGATACATCCACTCCGCCGCCAAGATGCAGGCGAGGATCTCTTCGTATCCCTCCGTCTCGGCCACCTTGAGGAAGAGCGCGTGCAGCGGAAGAGCAGGCCCCTGCGGGCTAAGACCTGTCCGTTCATTGGCGGGAGCGCCCATCCGCTCAAAGGCGTCGACAAAGACCTGCTCCTGATCGGTGACGAGCCCGTGAAGACCCAGTCCCAGCCGCCGCCGTTCCTGAAACGAAGGCGCCTTGGCGACGGCATAGCCGAGTGCCCTCGCCGCGGTGTCGACGAAGCCATATTCGATCCTGAGATATCGGGCGAAGACCCGATCAGTGATGGCGTCCGTCGCAACTTCGCGAAAGAAGCGGTGACGCAGAATTGCCCTCCACGTTCGATCCGCCCGGGCGCGCATGCGCTCGGAGAACGAGGACGCGTCGCTCATGACGCCTTGCCGGCGCGCGCGACGAATTGCTTCGCCCGTTCGCGATCAACCGGATTCCACCAGAGGCCGTCAACCTTCAACGAGCTTGCGACAATGACGCCGTCGACAATGGCGAGAATGTCATTGAGGTTGCCAGCGTCAACGCCGCTGCCGACAAGCGTCGGAACCGAAGCCGCAGCGCGGATTTTTCGCAGGTAATCGAGATCGGCGACGTGGCCGGTGCGCTGGCCGGTGAAGATCACAACGTCGGCGTTGAAGAACTCCACATCGCGCACGAGCTCTGAAATCGGCCGATCTTGCACGATGGCGTGCGCGCCGTGCTTCACGTGCGCGTCGGCGAAAATCTTGACACTTTGCGCCTGAAGCGCGCTCCGATAGCGCATCGCTTTCGCGGCTGCTCCCTCGATCAAGCCTTCATTGGCAACATAGGCGTTGGCCCACTGGTTAACGCGGACGAAGCGGGCTCCCGCCGCGCTTGCGATCGCCAGTGCGTGGAGCGCGGCGTTGGCCAGCACGTTGATGCCGACCGGCAGCCCAGTCGCGGCCCGGACGCGGTCGGTCGCGATCGCCATATGCGCCGCCGTTTCCGGGCCGATGTCCTCAGGTTTCGAGAAAGGAATGTCGCCGTGATTCTCGACGATGAGGCCGTGAAAGCCGGCGTCGGCGTAGGCTTTCGCATCGCTAAGCGCCCGCGCATAGATCCCCTCGACCCCACCGCCTGAATAGTCGGGAGACGCGGGCAACGGGAGAAGATGAACGACGCCGATCAGCACGCGGTTCGGCCTGCCAAATATGGTCTTGAGTGTGTTCTCCCGCGCTCGTGCGACGGCGTGGCCGACTTCCGTCATGGCTCATTCCCCTTGCAGCGCCCGGGCGCGGCGCGTTCAAGAATAGCCGCCATTTCCTCCCGAGACGGAAAGGACGTAAGCACGCCCTTTCGCGTGACCGAAAGCGAGGCCGCTTCGGCTGCGGCGCCGAGCGCTTCTTTCCAGCTGCGCCCGAGCGCCTTCGCGGCGACCAGGACCCCGCAGCACACATCGCCGGCCCCCACGGAATCGACGGCGACAACCTGAGGCGCCGCGACGTGAAATGTATCGTCGGCCGTGACAAAAGCAGCGCCATCGGCGCCGAGGGTCAGAACAACAGCGCCCGCGCCTTTCTTGCACAGCTCGCGTGCGGCCTCCTCCGCTCCACCACCAGCAAGCTCAATGGCCTCGCCGCGGTTGACCACAAGGAGATCAACCAGAGTCCAATCGTAGTCCCCTGCCGCGTAGGTGGGCGATGCGTTGAGAACGGTTGTCGCGCCTTTCGACCGAGCCAGCGCGAGACAGTCGCGGGTAACTCCGGGCCGCAGATTGCCCTGCATGACGACCAAGTCGGCCGGCCTTATCCAGGATTCAAGGCGCGTCTCCGCGATGGGATCGAAATTCCGCGCTGCATCGATGAGGCTCAGAATCGTATTCTCGCCATGACGATCGACCGCAACGACACAGCGGTCCGTTCCGTAGGACGAGGTCATCACCCCATCGATCTCCACGCCTTCACGAGCGAGATTCCATCGAGTGCGCTCGCCAAGCGCGTCATCCCCAATCGGGGCGACAAGGCGAACCGGGCGCGCCACAGCGCGCCGCGGCGACCGCCTGATTGGCGCCCTTCCCGCCAAGATCCTCAGAGGCTCCGAGAGCGACAATCGTTTCGCCGGGCCGTGGAAGTTCGTCCACTCGGATCACGCTATCGATCGCGGCGTTGCCGATCACATGGATCATTTTGGCTCGTTTCGCTCGCGTCAGCGCGCGCGATGCTCAGCGGAGAAAACCCGTCGCGGGTTCTCGATCAGGATGGCGTCGATCATGCGCTGGTCCATGCCATGGCGCTTCAGGCGCGGCACGAAATGCTTGAGGATATAGCCGTAGCCGAACCCGCCGTACCGCAAGAGCATCATTTTTAGAAACACGTCCTGCGACATGAGGATCGAGCCAAGATAACCATCGTCGACCAGCCGACAGATCGCGATCGCGTTTTCCTCGTCGCACGGCGACTGGGCCTGCTGGTCGGCGTAAAAATAATCCATTCCAATCATATCGTATTCGATGAATGCGCCTCTATCGGCCACGCTCCTTTGATATTGCAGATCGTGCAAGCTCGGGTTCATATGGCAGAGCACGACGTGCCGCGGGTCCGCGCCTTCGCTCTCAACGACGTCGAGCACGCGGTGAGCGTGGCGTTCCCAGCCCGGAAGATGAACCGAGAGCGGAGCGCCGCTGAGCTTCGAGGCGCGCGCGGCGCCCCTCAACACCTTTTCCTCCGCCGGCGTGAAGTCCTTGCTGATCCCGATCTCCCCTATGATGCCAGCGCAGACCTCGGGCTCATCCTCCGAGAGCCCGCAGTCGCGAGCGATCGCCTCGGCGATCGTCTCGACGCTCATGTCCCTCACGTAGGGAGGATGCGACGGCTCGAGGTAGAAGCCTGCGCCCATCACGATGTTCAGTCCGCTTCTGCGGCTGATCCTCTGCAACGCGGACGGGTCCCGTCCAATGCCGAGGTTGGTTGGATCGACAATCGTTTTACCGCCATATTCGACGAAATGACTGAGCTCCTCGATTGCCGCCCCGACGTCGAGCAACCCGCAATTGTCGCGATTGAGAAACGGGTTCATCCGCAGGTCGCCGATCATCGAGATGTCGAGCGGCCTTTCGGCGATGGCGATCTCCGACCCGCAGCACGGACGCTTCCACCAGCTCGAGGCGTCGAGCAGGATATGCTCGTGCATGAGAGTGACGCCGATCGCCTCGACGGGAATGGGGCCGAGCACGGTTCGCACAAGTCCTGAATGCACGCCGATCGTGGGTTTGGCCATCTTCGCCCCTGTCTTTCTCAGTTCGTCCGTCGCCCCGTGCGGAACAGACGGAAATTCAGCCAAACCGCGATGAGAATGATGAACCCCTCGACGATCGGCGTTATGAACGGTGACATATGATAGAGAATGAGGCCGTTGCCGATGACGGCGACGGTCAATGCCCCCAACATCGTGCCGAGCATCGTGCCGCGGCCGCCGAATAGACTTGTCCCGCCCAGCACGACCGCGGCGATGACCTCGAGTTCGAAGCCTCCGCCGGCGTTTGAGGATCCGCTTCCCAGGCGCCCCGCGATAATGATTCCCGCGATCGCCGCGGCGAATCCGCTGAGCGCGTAGACAGCGAGCGTGATCTTCCTGGTGTTGACGCCCGCCCGGCGGACCGCTTCTGCGTTCGCGCCGATGCCGGTCACATAGCGGCCGAAGGTAGTTTCATTGAAGACCATGAAGCCCACAGCCAGCACGACGACGGCGATGATCGCCGGCATGGGCAGGCCGAACACCCAGCCGCGGCCGATCGCGTTAAACGGGCTCTGAGGGTCGATCGGGATCGAATAGCCTTTCGTCAAGAGCAGCGCCGTGCCTCGGATGGAGCTGAGGCCGGCGAGCGTGACGATGAAGGCCGGGATGCCTTCGTAGGCGATGAAAAAACCCTGGAAGAGGCCGATCAAGATTCCCACGCCCAGCATCAGCACGATCACCAGCGGCCAGGCGAGGCCCGCTTGCAGCGAGATCGCCGCCAGCGCGTTCACGAGCGCCAGAATCGAGCCGACGGACAGATCGATCCCGGCAGTCGTGATCACAAAGGTCATCGCAACCGCCACGATCATGAGGGGCGCGGTCTGTCGCAGGATGTTGAGGAGATTGGTCTGGGTGAGAAATGTGTCCGTGATGAGCGAGAAAATGACCGCCATCACGACGAAGAAAACCGCGATGCTGACAACGCCCCCGTTGTCGTGGATGATCATCCTGGCGCGATTGCGTGTCGCATTGGAGGCTGCCGCCGCGGTCAAGAGAGCGCCCCGCTTTCGGGCCGCGTTCCTGCTGAGACGGACCGGAATTTTCTGCCCACGATGAGGTTGACGATTTCCTCGATATTGGTTTCGGCAATAAGCCGCTCGGCTGCGTTGCGCCCCTCGTAGAGAACCATGATCCGGTCGCAGACCACGAACAGATCCTGCAGCCGGTGGGTAATGAGAATGACGCTGACGCCTTGGGCGCTGACGCGCCGAATGAGCTCGAGCACGGCGTCCACCTCCGCGACCGCGAGCGCCGCCGTCGGCTCGTCCATAATGAGGACCAAGGGGTCGAACGACACGGCGCGCCCAATCGCAATGCTCTGGCGCTGGCCGCCGGAAAGATTCTCCACCTTGAGCCGCGTGTTTGGCATTCGGATGCCAAGATGCGCCAGCATTTGCGCAGCCTCCGAATGCATCTTGCGCTTGTCCATGACCGGCACGCCAAGCATGCGCTTGAGCGGTTCTCGGCCGAGCAGAAGGTTACCCGCGACATCGACCGTGTCGCAGAGCGACAGGTCCTGATAGACCATCTCGACCCGCTGACGGCGCGCGTCGGCGGGCGACGCGAAACGGACTTCGCGGCCGTCGAGGAGAAGGCGGCCGGTATCGGGAACGACGGCGCCGGAGAGGATCTTGCTGAGGGTCGACTTTCCTGCGCCGTTGTCGCCGACCAGACCAAGGACCTCGCCAGCGCGCAGCACGAGGTTGACGCGATCAAGGGACTTGATGGCGCCGAAGGACTTGCTGATGTCCTCCATCTGGACCCGGATCGGCGCGTCGGCGCTCAACATCCGCCTGGCTTAAGCTTTCATGCACAGAGGGAGAAAGGACGGGACGCCAAGCGTCGCGCTCTGGGCTATCCTCGCCTATTTGAACAGGCTGCGGAACTTGTCGACGTTTTCCCTGGTCACAATGGTGATGGGGATATCGATGCTCGAGTTGACCTTCTCGCCCTTCTTAATCTTGAGCACGGTTTCGACGCCGGCGACGCCCTCCTGAAAGGGATCCTGCTGAACGACGGCGACGATCCAGCCTTCGTCTATGCCCTTGATCGCCTGAGCGGTGAGATCCCAGCCGAAGACCTTGACCTTATCGGTTCGCTGCTGGCTCGTGACGGCCGAAATCGCGCCAACAAGCTGAGGCTCACCCGTGGCGTAGATCGCATTCATGTCCGGGTTGGCGGTCATCAGGTTTTCAGCGGCGGTCAATGCAACGTCCTGGATGTTCTGGCCATCCACCGTGTCGAGAAACTTGACGCCCGACGCGGCTGCTCCCGCCTTGAAGCCGTCCAGGCGCTGGTTCTGAATGAAGGAATTAAGCGCGCCGACGATGCCGACCTTGGCGGAGCCGCCCATCTTGGTCTTCGCGTATTCGGCGAAGTATTTGCCGATCTCCTCGCCTGCCCCCTTGTTATCAACGCCAATGAAGGCCGCATTGTCGCCGTCGGGGATACGGGCGTCGATGGCGACAACGGGAATGCCGGCGTTCTTCGCCGCGGTGACCGCGGGCTTCACCCCATTCACATCAATGGCGACAAGCACGATGCCGTCGACTTTCTGAGCGATATAATCCTCAATCGCGCTGTTCTGCGCCGCCGCGACATTGTTGGCGTTGAAGATGACGAGCTTCGCGCCCGCCTTATCCGCCGCCTGCTTCGCGCCGTCGTTGATCTGGTTGAAAAAGAGCGCCTGCTGGTTGATCGTGACAAGCGCGACTGTCTGCGCATTGGCCGCCTCAGCGCCAACGAAGGCGGCGGCGGCGATGCCGATAAGGCCGAGACGCGTCATTGACAGTCGCATGTCACACTCCTCTTTTCGATCGGAGGCCCCTGCCCCGTTGCGGCTTCGCTGCTCAGAGCGAAACCATTGCATCCGCTCCAAGCAAGAAACCTGCCCGATTTGTCAGGAAGCGGCAAGGGCTTGCACGGCCGTCGATCTGAGTTCTGATCGCCTTGTCACCACGGTGTCACCGCTGAGCGAACAGCGCTTAAGTACGATCGGCCGAAGTGTTCGCGCGACCCGTAGTGATCAACACCGGCCCTTCAACTAAATCGCGGATTCGCTCATCAGGCGCGCGCGAAACACCGTACGCTCTGGCGACTTGAGCCACATCCGCATCCCCGCCTCATTGTCGAAACGTCCTGTCGCCGGCAACGGACGCGCTTCGCCTGCCACATCCAGCACATCCTTTCTGAACGGCCACGGGGAAAGAACGAAATCAAAAGGATGGCCAGGTCGTTCAACGAGGCGCAAGGTTTCAGTCGCGCCGCGCGCGCTCGGCGCCTCGACTTCGAACGGCGTCTTCAACTCTCCGCAGAGGGCCAGCGATAGGGTGTCGCCCAACGCCACAAGTGCAGTCTGTTTTTGCAGCACGGCGGCGTCCAGGCCGAGCGTCTTGGCCCACGCGGCCTCGAGCGGCGACTGTGCCTCAAGATACATCTGCGCCGCCGCGGCGTCCGCCTCGCTTATGCGGTGGCGATCGGTGTAGCGGCGGTAGATCACTCCACCGTGGCGTGAAACGAGCAACGCGACATGCGCGCCCCAGGCGCCGAGCGCCCGCTCGACGCCCTGTCGCCACATCGGCGAATGCACCGCGGCGCCAATCTCGCGGAAGAGATGCGGGCGGCCGGTCTCAGGATTGAAAGTCGGCGCCGTCTCCCAGTCCAGCCAGCCGATATCGTGCTGCTCCCCGGCGAGCAGCAACGGCTCGCTAAGCGCCTCGTGCCATGCGCGCAGAATCTGGCCAGAAATCCAGGCATGGGTCGGCTGACTGATGGCGAGAACGCCGGAAGGCTCGGTCCGAAAGAGCATGGGCGCAGCCTAAACCGGTTCAGCGCCGGACAAAAGCGCCATGCCGGCCGCGGCTTGTTATCTGGCACGGTCGGCACTTCCCGCGAACTTCTCTAATCCGAAGCGTTGCACGGCAAGCCCCGCGCCGGGTTCGCCCCGCTTGACGTCACAACGCACTCGGCGCGATCCGCCACACGACTCGACGACAATGCGGACGATCAGTCAGGCCTCGATCAGAACCGGCTGCGGCAGATCGACGAATTGTTCGTCGCCCGCCGTTCCATCGACAAACGTGAGAATGGCGAATCGCCCCACGCGTTCGAGGGGGCTCAGAGGGTGATGCCAAGTGTCGGCTTTGTAGTTGACGCCCGTGTCTCCGGGCACGCGAAAGGCTCGGATCTTTTCAAAGTCCGGCATTCCGCCGGCACCGTGCGGTGCAACCATCACCAGATAGCTCGCGCAGTCGAGCGGCGCAAAAGCCTGTGAGGAATGCACGTGCCGCTCCATCTGGAGCGCAGTGAGAGGCAGGGTTTTCGGCTCGGTCGTCGCGATCGACAAGCGGGGTCGTGCGCTGACGCGGTCGTTCTGCAATTCTTCAATCAGTTCCTGGCGACCTCGCCCAGGCGGCGCGGGCGGCAGGAGTTGTCCAAAAGGCGCAAACGCCTCTGCGTCGATCGGTTCGATCTTCAAGCGCTTCATCAGGCAACCTCACACGGATGCTGCGCGAGCCAGTGCTTGGCGATCTCCAAGCGCCGGCAGATCCAAACATCCGGCTTCGTCTTCACATAGTCGAGGAAGCGCGCAAGGCCGGAGGCTCGGCTCGGATGGCCCAGGAGCCGCATATGCATCCCAACATTCATCATTTTTGGCGCCTCACGCCCTTCTTCGTACAGGAAGTCAAAAGCCTCTCGCAGGATGGTGAAGAACTCCTCGCCAGTCCCCAAGTTCGTCGCGGCAAATTTCACGTCGTTGTTCGTGAGTGTGTACGGCACGACGAGTTGAGGGCGACCCTCGGCCATCACATAATAAGGGAGTTCGTCAGCGTAGCTATCGCTATCGTAAAGAAAGCCGCCCTCCTCCATCACAAGGCGTCGCGTGTTGACGCTCGGCCCATAGCGGCAATACCAGCCAAGCGGGCGCTGCCCGACCGTTCGCTTCAGGCTCTCGACCGCCTTTCGGATGTGCTCGCGTTCCGTCGCTTCGTCCAGCTTGAAGTGCTCGATCCACCGCCAGCCGTGGCAACAAATGTCGTAACCTGCCTCTTTGATCGCCTGCGCCGCAGGCGGATTGCGCTCAAGCGCAAGCGCGCAGGCATAGACCGTCATCGGCAATTCGCGATCTTGAAAGGCCCTGTGCAGGCGCCAGAACCCAACCCGGCTGCCATATTCGAACATGCTTTCGGCGGCGAGATCGCGCTCGCCACGCGGTACGCTCGTGCTCGCGGTTTCGGACAGGGCGGCGTCGCTGACGCCGTCGTTGTCCATCATGCTGTATTCTGACCCCTCCTCGTAATTCATCACGAAATTCAAAGCGAGGCGCGCCCCGCCCGGCCAGCGCGGATCGGGCGGTTTCGCGCCGTAGCCAATGAAGTCGCGTTCGAGCGAGCGATGGATCAATGTTTGGCTCCGGGTAGGCGATGGCCGGTCAGAACTGCTGTTCCTGACGGCCACGCACGAGTTGAGACAAGGTGACGGCAATGACGAGAGCGCCGCCGTAGAACATCTCCTGGATGAACGAGCTGAAACCCAAAAAAACGAGACCAGTAATCCCAGTGACCAGGAAATAGACGGCGACCGTTGCGCCCCACGGATTGAAGCGGCCAGGCATGATGCATGTCGAGCCTAGAAAGGCGGCGGCGAGGGCTGGCAGCTGATAACTGACACCCGATACAGGGTCCGCCGCGCCCTGGGTGCCTGCGTATAGGACGCCAGCCAAAGCGCCGAAGAAGCCTGAAGCGGCAAGGCAAGCCACGCGAATGCGATCGGTGTTGATGCCGCTGAGGCGCGCGACTTCGCGCCCACGACCGACGAAAAGAATGCGCCGGCCAACGGCGGTATATTCGAGCAGGTACCAGACAAGAGCTGCCAGGACGATCGCGTAGTAAAACTCAAGCGGGACCCCGAACAGCCGATCCACGATGACCGCATTCATGAGAGAGGGCGAAATTCCGCTGATCGTCATGGAGTCGCTGAGCCATAGCGTTGCGCCATGCAGGAACGTGCCCGTGCCAAGCGTGACAATCAGCGAGTGAATACGGAAAACGGTGATCAGGAGGCCGTTGATGAGGCCGACGGCAAGCCCAAGCGCAAGCGCGGCGATCACGGCCCAGCCGATGCCAATCCCGTAATTGACGTTGAGGACCGCAACCAGCATTGACGCCATCGTCATGACGAACGCGATCGAGAGGTCAAAGTCGTTGGCTGTGAGCGGAATGATGAGCCCAAGCGTGACCACGACGAGAACTGCCTGAGAGCCGAGGATCGTCGAGAGATTGGGCCACGTCAGGAAGGTGTCAGGCCGCAAATAGCCGAACACCGCGATAAGCAGAAGCCACACGATGATCAGGCCGAATTGCTCGATCCTGTAGACGAACGGCGTATGCGTCTCACTTTCCCCAGAGGCGACCTTGTGAGTGGGTGCGGTGTCGGTCATAGCTCGCGCCCTTGTCGAGCGAATGCTGCGGTTGTCACGCAAAGCTTCCGGCGAGGCTGCGCTCCGCGATGGCCTCCTTGTTGATCTCAGCGCCCTCAAGGATCGCGATGACCCGGCCAGCCGCGAAGATCAGCACGCGGCTGCAGATCGCGGCGAGTTGCTCATAATCCGAACTTGCGCAGACGACCGCAGCGCCGGCTGACGCTGCGCTCGCGATATGCAGGAAAACTGTTTGTCGGGCGCCAATGTCCACGCCCTGCGTCGGCTCGTCTAAAAGGATCAGCTTCGGCGCCATCTGAAACCATTTGGCGAGCACGACCTTTTGTTGATTGCCGCCGCTGAGGGAAGCGACCGCCATGGTCGGGTCCGCCGGGCGAACGTCAAAACGCCGACCCATTTCGCCCGCTTCTGTGTTTATCGCGCGCCGGCGCAGCATCCACGATCGGAACCTCGAGGCAAGGGTCGGCATGGTGACGTTGTCAGCTACGGAAAGCGTGCCGATGACGCCGGCGTTGGCCCGATCGGCGGGCACCAGCACGACCCCATGGCGAATCGCGTCGCGGGGCGTGATCTTGCTAAGCTCCACGCCGCGCCCGCCAATGTCGAGAGTGCCTCCGCGAGCTGCCCTTGCGCCGTAAATAAGATAGGGGATTTCGTCATATCCCGACCCGATCAAGCCGGTGACGCCGACGACTTCTCCAGCCGCCAGATCGAGCGAGAACCCCTCGATCGTTCCCCCGGACAAATTGTGCACGAGGGCATGGCTCGGACCACGCACTGCAGGGGGCGCCGGAGGCGTCATGGCGGCGAGCTTTCGGCCGACAATCGCCTCAATGAAGTCGGACTTGGTAGCGGTTTTCGTTTCTATCGACGCCGCGACCTTGCCATCTCGCAGCACAGTCGCGCGATCGGTGATCTCCATCACCTCGTCCACGTCATGAGAAACGAAGATGACGCTGGCGCCTTTGGCTACGACCGCGCGCACGAGCTGAAAGAGCCGGTCGATGTCCCGCTTGGGCAGAAAAGGGGTTGGCTCGTCCAGAACCAGAAGGCCTGCTCCTGCGCCGCCCGCCTCGTTCATCTCGGTCACTGCGCGGACAATCGCGAGCAGTGCGCGCTCGACCGGCGGGATGTCGGCGACGCGCGCATCAGGATCGATATCAATATCGTAGCTGGCAAACAGCGCCCGCGCGGCGCGCCGCTCCGCACTCCAGTTGATCGCCCAGGCCTCGCTCTCTGCAAGGCGCCCGAGCAAGAGGTTCTCGAGCGCTGTCAGGCTAGGGATCAGCCCGAGGTGCTGGTGCACGAAGCTCATGCGGTGCTTGCGGAATTCGCCTGGCGCGAGCGGCAGCGCAACCTCTGCGCCGCCGATCTCGAGGCGGCTTCCTGGGTCCGGCGCGTGAAAGCCCGCGAGAATCTTGATGAGCGTCGACTTCCCGCAACCGTTCTGGCCCAGCAAGCCATGCACCTCGCCGGGCGCGATTTCAAGCGACGCGTTATCGAGGGCCTTCTGGCCCCCGAAAGTCTTGCTCAGGTCCCAAAGCCGAAGCGCGGCGACGGGCGCGGAGGCCACGCCTATTGAAGCTTCCACAGGTCTGCGTAACCCTTCACATAGGCGTCGCCATAACCTTGAGAGAGCTGGGGCGGCGTCCCAGCGTCCTTCGCATTGTCCTTGGTGAAGATATAAAACGGGATTTTCGGATCGGCGACGAGAGGAAGACCGCAGATGCGGCGCATTTCCGCATCGATGATCGCATGACCAATCCAGTCGAGATTTTCGCCGACATCCATTTGCACGCCGCCCTGCTGGACAAGGCCGAGCACGAACGGGGTGCCATTGAACGCGTCGACGCCCACGCGAGCCTGTGATCCCGTGATCGTCACCGCCGGCGCCACGAACTGGCTCATGCTGTCATAGATCACGATGATGTAGTTGATCGTCGGATCGGCAAGCAGAGCCGCCTGAACGCCAGGGGTGATCCTCGTGCCCCAGTCGGTCACGTTGAAGTTCATCACCTTGGTCTTGCAGTCGTCGCAATGCTTCAATTCGGCGTCGATACCCGCCATCATAGAGTCAGTTGACAGAGGGCCGGTGGCAATCAACTCGAGCGCGTTCATGTGCCCTTTCGTCTGCACCACCGCCCAGTCGGCTAAGAGCCCACCAGCTTTGGCGTAGTCGATCGGCACATCGCCGTCCGCGTATTTCTTCACCTCGGCGGTCTGCTCAACGCCATTGTAGTGCGAGGCTACGACGGGAATCTTCGCCGCCCGGGCGGCGTTGACTTGCGGGACCAACACGCGCGGGTCCGTGCCGGCCAGAAGATCGATGAGATCGACCTTCTGGTTCACCGCGGTGTCCATCCCCTGCACCCATTGCGAACTTTGGCCTTGATTCTCCCAGGTCGTGAACTTGAAGCCTACTTTTTTTGCCGCGGCCGCCATGGCCTTCTCGATATTGGCGGTGAAGGGGTTAGCGCTCGAAACGGGAATGCTGAGGATCGACTTGCCCTTCATGCAGGCCTGAGCGTCGAAGGCGGGGCCTGGCGCGACAAACTCAGGCTTCTTCGTGAACGGCTCGATTTGCTTCTTGAAATACGACAAATCATCCGCATACGCAGAGGCTGCGGCCATTCCACAGATTGGCAAGCTTAAGGCGAAGGCGCGCCAGAGGGATGAACGGTCCGTCATTTAAGTCCCCTTGCAGAATCCTCTTGTCGCCGACGATCGCAATCGAGAAGCCGCACGACCGCTTGAACAAAGCAAACGTCATGCCGGGAGTGCGCGGCATCCCGCCTGATCAGAAGCCTTCGCTTTGACAAGTTGCATCGCTCCGCTGGAGACGGCAAGCCTCTTGCAGGGGCGGGTTTTCTGCAGCGGCAGTCTTCTGCAAGGCGAAATTGGCATAGGACAGATTGTCGAGATCGTGACTTTTGATCCGCTCGCGGATCGTGTCGCGCTAAGAACGCATACAATAGTGTTGTCTTGTGGGTTGCCAGCATGACGTCTTTTGCATTCGGAGTTCGCAATCCATGAAGGTCATTGGCGTCGATGTCGGGGGCACATTTACCGACCTCATATTCTCCGACCTCGACAGCGGCGCCATGGCGATTCACAAAGTTCCGACGACGCCGGGAGATCCCTCGAACGGGGTCATGAAAGGCATCGAGAGCCTTCTCGCGCTGGCTCAGCGCAGGGCCGACGAGATCGACCTCGTCTTCCATGCGACGACGACCGCGACCAACGCCGTCCTTGAGGACAAGGGCGCCAAAGCCGGCATGATCACCAACGAGGGCTTCCGCGATGTTCTGCACATCGGACGTCATCAGCGGGTCGAGCATTATTCGATCCGGCAAGAATTGCCCTGGCAAGCTCGTCCGCTGATCAAGCGTCGCAACCGCATGGTGGTTCCTGGACGTCTCGCGCCGCCGCAGGGCCATGAACTCGAGCCGCTGGATGAAGAGCGCGTGCGCGAAGCGGCCCGCGCCCTTCGCGACGCGGGCGTGGAATCGGTCGCGATCTGCTTTCTTTTCTCCTATCTTAATCCTGCGCATGAGGACCGCGCCAAGGCGATCGTTTCCGAGATTGTTCCCGATGCGTTTGTAACCACCTCCTCGTTCGTATCCCCACAGTTCCGGGAGTTTGAGCGATTTACAACCGCGGCCTTGGCCGCCTTTATCGGGCCGAAGGTTCGGATGTACATCACGCACCTGGACCGTTCGCTGAAGAGCGCAGGGCTTAAAGCCGATCTCAGGATCATGGCGTCGAACGGAGGTGTCGCGACTGCGGGCATGGTGTCGGAGAAGCCGACGCTGACGCTGCTCTCGGGGTTGGCGGCCGGCGTGCTCGCGGGCGCATGGATCGGCGGACTGGCGGAGCGACGCAAGCTGATCACCTTCGACATCGGCGGCACCAGCGCCGATATCGGAATCATCGTCGACGGAAGACTCGCGGAAACCGATGCGCGCTCAACGTCCATCGCCGGCTTCCCGCTGCTGACTCCCATGATCGACATCCACACCATAGGCGCGGGAGGCGGTTCGATCGCTTACGTGGACCGCGGCGGAGCGTTTCGGGTTGGGCCCCGCAGCGCGGGCGCCGTTCCCGGACCCGCGGCGTATGGAATGGGCGGCGAAGAACCGACTGTCACCGACGCCAATCTGGTTCTCGGTCGGCTCGACGCGGAAGACTTCCTTGGCGGCGGCATGAAGCTCGATGCGGAAGCGGCGCGCCGCGCCGTGAGCGCGCTCGCGGCCAAGCTCGGCCTCGGGCTCAGCGAGGCGGCAGAGGGCATTCTCAGCGTGATCAACGCCAATATGGCGAACGCAATCCGCTCCCGTACGATCCAGAAGGGTATCGACCCGCGTGGTTTCTCCCTTGTGGCCTTCGGCGGCGGCGGCCCGCTGCAAGGCGCCGAGGTCGCCGCCATCCTCGACATTCCCGAAGTGATCGTGCCCCCCTACCCCGGCATCACCTCCGCCATGGGGCTTCTCACGACCGACTTCAAATACGATTCCGTTCAGACGGAATTTCAGGTCAGCGGCGCAGTCGATCTCAAGAAGCTCAACAAGAGTCTTGCCGAAATGCAGACTGGCCTCGCGACGCGGTTCGAGGCGGACCACATTCCGCTTTCCGAGGTGACCTTCTCTCGCGCAGGCGACCTTCGTTACGTCGGGCAAGGCTATGAGCTGCGCGTTCCTCTGCCCGACGGTGAGATCAATGAGGACACTCTCCCGCAAGCCTGGTCGGGTTTTCACGCTGCTCATGCGGCCGAGTACGGGCGCGCTTTTGAGGCGAGCCCGATCGAGATCGTGAACATCCGGGTGATCGGAATTGGCCGCGTTCCGAAACTGCGCGCGATGAACGCGCCGAAAGGCGGTTCGCTCGACAAGGCAAAGGCGCGCGTAAGCCCATGCCTGTTTCGGGTTGGCGGCAAGCTTGAGAGCTTCGAGACGCCCTTTTATCGCCGCAGCGAACTCCCGGTGGAGGAGACCTTTCCCGGTCCCGCTGTCATCCTGCAAACCGACAGCACGACGCTCGTCCCACCCGGCGCGATCGCCTGTGTCGACTGGATGGGCAATATCATCATCACGCTTAGAGGACTGCAATGACGGTTCATTCAGCGGTCGCCCAGAACTCCCATCCCGCAACGCGCGTCAATCCGGTGACGGCGGCGGTTATCCACGGCGCGCTCGAAAACATCGCCATCGAGATGGGTCACAAACTCATGCGCATGGCCTATTCGAGCATTATCCGGGAGTCCGAGGATTTCGGCGCCGCGCTGACTGACCCGGAAGGAGGCCAGCTCTGCGAGTGCAAGATGAGCACCCCACTCCAGTCCGGTCCCATCCCCGGCTATATCCGCGGGATCCGAAAGGAACTTGCGAAACGTGGCGAGACAATCGTCCCCGGCGACGTGATCATGCACAACGACCCTTACGGGGGCGCTTCGCACGGGCCGGACGTCGCCTTTTGCGTGCCGGTGTTTCTTGACGAGGAACTGATCGGCTTCTCGGTCACCACTGCCCATCATTTGGACATCGGCGCCTCGACTCCGGGCAGTGCGGGCATCGTTAGCGCTGTGGATACCTACGCGGAAGGCCTGCAGTTCAAGGCCATCAAGATCATCGAGGACGGGCGCTCGAACCGGGCGGTCTGGCAGCTCCTGCGCGATAACATACGAGCGTCCGACCTCGTCGTCGGCGACATGGAGGCGCAGATCAGGGCGGCGGAAATCGGCGCGGAGCGCTATCTTGCGCTCGTGCGTCAGTATGGGCTCGCAACCGTTATGCTCGCCTACCAGGACCTCATGGATTATTCCGAGCGCCTGATGCGTGAGGCGATCCGCGCGCTGCCGGACGGCGACTACGGGGCCGAAACGACGATCGACGGTTTTCTGGACGACGAGGAGGCGAAGCGCCGCGATCTCAAGATCAAGGTGACGCTAAAAGTGCGCGGCGACGACATGACCGTCGACCTCACGGGCACGGCCCCGCAGGTCGATGACCGGCCGATCAACATGCCGCTCGAAGGCACGGTCGATTGCGCAATCTGGCTGACGCTTCGCTCCATTCTTCTCGACAGCGCGACTTATGGCGCCGTGCCGCAGAACATGGGACTGACGCGTCCGATTCACATTATCGCGCCGAAGGGAACCCTTGCGAACCCGAACTTCCCGGCGCCAGTCATCGCGCGTTTCTGTCCCGGCAACGCGCTTGCCGACACGGTCATGAAGGCGCTTGCGCAATGCGTGCCGGGACAGGTGAGCGCCGGTATCGGCAATCTGCGTTGCGTCGCGTTCACGGGGCTTCACGAAGGTCGCCACTGGGTCCAGATGGAAATTCTCGAAGGGAGCTACGGCGGCAGAGAGGGCATGGACGGCATGGACGCGGTCGACACCCTTTACGCCAATACGCGAAACAACCCGATCGAGGACATCGAGTTGCATCTGCCGCTTCGCGTCAGCCGCTACGAGCTGCGCGACGAGGCGCCCGCAAAAGGCAAATGGCGCGGCGGCATCGGCTCAGTCCGCGAATTCGCCTTCCTGTCTGACGGCGCATTCTCGGTCGAGGGCGAGGGACACAAATATCGCCCTTGGGGGTTCGATGGCGGAGCGGACGGCTCGACAGCCTCCCTGTCGCTGCGCCTCGCCGCGGGGGATGAAAAGGCCCTGCCCTCCAAGGTCCCCTATCGGGGAGCGGGCTCAGGCGACCGGCTCATCGCGGTAGGACCGAACGGCGGCGGGTACGGCGATCCGCTTGAGAGGGACCCTGAGGCCGTGCTGAGCGACACGCTCGACGGCTATATTTCCGCAGACGAGGCGGAGGCGGATTATGGCGTCGTCATCCGAGGCAGCGCCTTGGACGTGGCGGCAACGGACTCGCTCCGGGCGAGCGCGGCTGCGGCCAAATAGCGAAGGACGAGATTCGGTGCGCGCGATCATCGTCGACGCTCCGGGCGTGGACGACAATCTCAGGGTGGGGGAAGCGCCGCAACCGATTCCTGGCCCGGGAGAGGTGCTGATCGACGTCGCCTATTGCGGCTGCAATTTCGCCGACACGATGATCGTCAGCGGAACCTACCCGCATCCGAAAGGCTACCCGATCATCGGCGGGCTCGAGGTCTCAGGACGGATCGCAGCGCTCGGACCGGGCGTCACCGGAGCGAAGGTTGGCGACCGCGTCGCCGCGTTCCTGGAGGAGGCCGGCGGCTTCGCCGATCAGTGCGTCGCCCGGGTTGAACGTCTGATCCCAATTCCTGCGGTCATGGGGCTGGACATCGCGGCCGCCTTTCCCATCCAGGGTCTGACCGCTTGGCATCTGCTCCACAACGTCAGCGTGACCAAGCCCGGCGACGTCATTCTCATCCACGCCATCGGCGGCGGCGTAGGGCTGTTCGCGACCCAGCTTGCCGTACGCGCTGGCGCGACCGTCATCGGGACCGTGGGGACGAGGGGCAAGGACGCGCGTGCGCTTGCCCATGGCGCGGCCAGGGCCATCAACCGCGAAGACGAAGATTTCGTCGAGGCGGTCATGCGATTCACTGGAGGCAAGGGCGTTGACAAGGTGCTTGAACTCGACCGGCGCGAGTATCCTTGACCGCAGTTTCTCGACCATTCGCAAGCTTGGTCATGTCGTGAGCTTCGGTGAGGCGGAAGGTCGGCCGTTTCCAAATCTCTGGGAGAGGCTGGTGGCGAAGTCCCTCACCTTCA
This sequence comes from uncultured Alphaproteobacteria bacterium, assembly GCA_963717215.1. Classification (GTDB taxonomy): domain Bacteria; phylum Pseudomonadota; class Alphaproteobacteria; order Rhizobiales; family Beijerinckiaceae; genus Roseiarcus. The sequence continues at coordinate 171,552 of CAVQVS010000007.1, read as the reverse complement.
CCCGGTTCCACCTCGGCCACGTCGACTTCTCTTCCCAACTCTGGCGCCAATCGATCGACGTGGTCGTGAGCGGAATCCTGGACGGGAGTCTGAAAGTGCCGCTTGAAGAGACGTTCCCCTTTGGCGAAGCGCGCGCCATGCTAGATCGGCTCGCTTCACGGCAGGTCGCGGGCAAGCTCATCCTAGCCGTCAACCCCACCTGAACCCATGTCACACATCAACGGCGCCAGATTGCTCGCCGACCTCCGCCGGTTAGCCAAGTTCGGCGCTTACAAGAGCGGCGTCCATCGACCGACTTTTTCACCCCAGGACATCGAGGCGCGCCGCTGGCTCGCCGGACATTTCGCGGAGGCCGGGCTTGAAGCGTCGATCGATGGAATCGGCAACGTGCTCGGTCGTTCGCGCGTGAGCGGACCTAGGCTCCTGATCGGTTCGCACACCGAGTCCCAGAACCATGCGGGCTGGCTCGATGGGGCGCTCGGCGTCATGTATGGGCTCGAAGTCGCGCGGGCATTCCGCGAAGACGCTCGCACGGCGGGCACTCCGATCGACGTCGCCTCCTGGGCGGACGAGGAAGGGCATTTTGGCTCTTTTCTCGGAAGTCGCTCCTTCATTGGCGACGTCACGGACGAGGAGATCGACAAGGCGCGCGACCACAACAATGGAACGCCTTTGCGCGAGGCTTTGGCGACCGCAGGTCTTGCGGGGCGCAAGCGCGAGACGATCGTGGCCTCCGATTACCTCGGCTATCTCGAAGCGCATATCGAGCAGGGCGACATTCTCGACGAAGCCGGATTGCGTCTTGGAATTGTCACCGGAATTGTCGGCATCCGCCAATATCGCATCGTCTTCGCCGGAGAAGCCAACCACGCGGGCACGACGCGCATGGTCAGGCGCAAGGACGCGGGCGTCGCGCTCGTCAAACTCGCCGCGAAGATTGCGGAGCGCTTTCCGCAAATCTCCGGACCCCGCAGCGTCTGGACGACAGGCGCGATCCAGGTCGAGCCTGGCCAGCCGAGCATCGTTCCGGGACGCGCCGAGATGATGTTCCAGGTGCGCGATCTCGAGGCCGTGCAGTTGGAGCGCTTTGAGGACTTGCTCGTCGCCCTCGTCGCCGAAGCCAATGCGGCGGGCCCGTGCGCCGCTATGATGGAGACCGTTTGGACAGTGAGCCCCGTGCTCATGTCGCGGGCGTTTCAAGACGCATTGCGCCACGCCGCGCAAGAGCTTGCGCCGGGCGGATTCCTCTCGATGCCAAGCGGCGCCGGGCACGATGCGCAAATCCTGGCGCGTAAGCTTCCGGCGGGCATGTTGTTCGTGCCCAGCATCAAGGGCGTGAGCCATCACTGGTCGGAGGATACGAGCGAAGCCGATATCGTCCTCGGCTGCCAGGCGCTTGCTGATGCGGCACAGCAGATCGGGTTCAAGGGCGCTTGACTGAACCGCTTGCCACCCGCGCACAATGTTACGCGACTCAATGATTTCAGCGCATTAAGTGCGCTTTCGTGAGCGGCTGCAATGCCCACCCCCCTGGTCCTCAGGCGCCACGAAGCGGCCTCGAGGAGCCTGCCCCGAGCCCGTCGATGGGGAGCTTCAGAAGCCGTAAACTGGACGATCCTTCGAGACGTGAAGCTTCGCTTCCCTCCTGGGGCCGTGGCGCTGAGCGCCGTCCCGACGTTCACCTTCAAGAGTTGCGCGGCCTCACTAGCTTCTCTTCTCCGAGACCGAAAACAAAAATTGCACCTTTACAAGCTACTCCTGCACAGGATTTGGGATCGCTCGCTCGGGAGAACAAACATAGAACATTATGCTTCGGATGGCAAGACATTGTTTCTCGATTTTACGCCGGCGCAGCGCAGACCGCCTGCGGGCTAGCCGCGCCCCAAGCCGCCCTCCGCTTCCCCCGCCGCCAATACCGCCATCGCTGCATCGACGCCGCCGGCTCCGATCGGCACGCCGGCAAGTTTCAGTCCCATCTCCACGCCGGAGATGGCGCCGAGCAGCGTGAGGTCGTTGATGTCGCCGAGATGGCCGATGCGAAAAACGCGGTCCTTGAGAATCCCGAGACCGTTGCCGAGGCTCATGTTGAACCGCCGCAAGATCAGCGCGCGCAAAGCATCGGCGCTATGGCCCTCAGCAAGGCGAACAGCGGTGAGTGAAGATGAATAATCCGCCGGCTCAAGGCACTGCAGCTCGACCGCGCCCGCCTGCCCCCAAGCCTGCACCGCGGCTCGGGTTGCGGCGCCGTGACGGTCGTGCCGCGCGAAAACATTCGGCAAGCCCTCTTCGTCGAGCATCGCGAGCGCCTCCTGCAAGCCGCGCAGGAGATTCGTGGCGGGCGTGTAGGGGAAATAAAATCCGGAATTGGCCTCGAGCATCGGCCGCCAGTCCCAATAGGCGCGGAGCAGCTTCGCCGTCCTGGATGCCTCCAGCGCGCGCGCGCTGACGGCGTTGAAGGACAATCCGGGCGGGAGCATCAGCCCCTTCTGGCTCCCGGCGACGGTGACGTCGACGCCCCACTCGTCGTGCCGGTAGTCGATCGAAGCCAGCGACGAGATTGTGTCGACGAGCAGGAGCGCGGGATGTCCCGCCGCGTCGATTGCTCTGCGGACAGCGGCGACAGGGCTGACGCAGCCGGTCGAGGTCTCATTGTGAACAACGCAGACGGCGCGGATCCGCCCGCCTTTGTCGGCTTTCAGCGCGGCCTCGATGGCGGCAGGGTCGGCGCCGCGTCGCCAGTCGGTCTCGAGAAGAATCGGCTCGAGTCCGAGGCGCTTCGCCATTTCGCTCCAGAGCGATGCGAACCAGCCGGTGCGCGTCATCAGGACAGCGTCGCCTGGCGACAGCGTGTTGACGAGCGCGGCTTCCCACGCGCCCGTGCCGGATGCCGGAAAGATCACCACGGGATCGTTCGTCTGGAAGACGCGCTTGAGGCCGGTCAGGACGGAACGTCCGAGCCCGGCGAAGTCGGGGCCGCGATGATCGATCGTCGGCTCCGAGATCGCGCGCAGGACACGGCCAGGCACGTCTGTGGGCCCGGGAATTTGCAAGAAGTGGCGGCCGGGGGAGCGGGTATTCATGTTACCGCCTCGAATTGCGGAAGGGGTTGAGGAGGAACGGCGTCCGAGACGTCGCGGGCGAAGGCGAGAAGCTGTTCGTCCGCGCCAAACGCGGCGACGAGATGGGCGCCGATCGGCAATCCGGATTGCGATATTCCGATCGGAATGCTGAGTGCGGGGACACCTGCGAGATTCACCCAGCCGGTGAAAATCGCATGGTCGCGCGGACCGGCCGGCTTGCCATCGATACGATCCGGATAGGGCGTCCCGGCCGGCCATGGCAACGCCGCGGCCGTCGGCGTCAGAACCAAATCGACGCCCTCGAAACAGCTCGGCGACATGTCGGCGAAGCGCGGACACGGCCTCCAGCGCGCCCAGATAGTCTGCGCCCGACACTCTCCTCCCATCCTCCGCCATCGCGCGCGCGGAGGCGCCGGCAAGTTTCTCATAGGCCGGATTTTCAGCCATGAGCCACGCCACGCCCGCGCGCGAGATAACATGCCAGATACGCGCCGCGATCTCGAGATCGAAGAAAACCTCGCCTTCGCGCACTTCATTTCCCATCGACGACAAATCCTGCGCGAACGCCTCGACTTGGGACGCGACTTCAGGGTCGACAGGCGCCGCGCCGAAGCGCGGGACATAGAGGATACGCGCCGCCTTCCTTGGCCAGTTCGGCGCAGGCGCATAGGATGAGCGCCAATCCCGAAGATCGGGACCTCGCAGCACCGCGTCGAGCATCAGCGTGTCCTCGACTGTCCTCACGAGCGATCCGATGGTTTCGAAGTCGGTAAGAATTGCCGGAAGTCCGTCGGCGCGGGGCCATCGGCCGATCGATGGCTTGTAGCCGACAAGGCCGGTGTGACAGGCGGGGCGCCGGATCGAGCCGCCGCCGTCGGTGCCGATCGCGGCTGGAACGAAGCCGGCAGCGACGCTCGCCGCCGCGCCGCCGCTCGAGCCTCCGGGCGTGAGGTCGGTGTTCCATGGGTTGCGCGTGACGCCGAACAGCTCATTGCGCGTGTAGCCCTCGAGCGTAAACTCCGGCGCGTTTGTCTTGCCGACGACGATCATTCCTGCACGCCTGAGCTTGGCGACCGGCAGTTCGTCCTGCGCGGGCCGAAAGTGTTGGAGCGCGCGACTTCCCCAGGTTGTCGGGAACCCGGCGACGTGGAGATTGTCTTTGACCGAGATCGGAATTCCGTCGAGCCGGGAGCGAGCCTGCCCGCGCGACCGCCGCGCATCGCTTTCCTCCGCGGCGGCGAGCGCGCCGGCGCGATCAAGCGCGACGAAACTGTTCAAACGGGAATCGAATGCCTCGATGCGCTGAAACGCGCGCTCGATAAGTCCTACGGATGACGCTTGGCCGCTCTGCAGTTCGGCCGCCAGGCCCTCAAGCGTTTCCGCCACGTCTTACCTCATAGGTCCCGCGGAAGCGGCTGTCCGATCGCAGCCGGCATCCGGGACGCGCGCCCAAGCGCCGCGAGCACGAGGAGCGCGATCAGATAGGGCGCCATTTGCACGATATAGGAGCTGACCGGCAAGCCAAAGCTTTGCATACGCAGCTCGAAGGCCTCCGCTGCGCCGAAAGCGAGGCAGGCGATCGCCGCGCCGTAAGGGTTCCAGCGCGCGACGATCAACGAGGCGAGCGCGAGATAGCCGCGCCCCCCGGTCATGCCGTCGGTGAAGGTTCCGACCTGTTGCAAGGAGAGCACTGCGCCGCCAACGCCCGCGACAGCGCCGCAGGCCACGACCGAAGCCATGCGCACTCGGAACGGCTCTCCTCCCGAGGCCAGAACGGTCTCCGGGCTTTCGCCAGTCGCGCGCAGCGTCAAGCCGGCTTGCGTGCGTCCAAGAAACAATGCGAGGGCGACACAGCCGACGATTGCGAGATAGGTCAGCGGCGGCAGCGCAAACAAAAGCGGCCCGATGACCGGGATATCGGCAAGCCCCGGAATCGGCCAGGGCTGGAAGCGGCGTCAGATGAATGGCGATGGGACGGCCGCCGCCGGAGAGCACGCGCATGAGGTAGCTGGTCAGCCCGGCCGCAAGAATATTCGCGGTCAGACCCGTGACCATGTTGTCCGCTCGATAGGCGACGGTGACGATCGCCACGGCGAGCCCGACCGCCGCCCCGCACACAATCGCAAGCGCGACGCCGACGAGCGCGGCGCCAGTCGCCCAGACGCCGATCACGCCGCCAAAGGCGCCCATGAGCATCATGCCTTCGAGCCCGACGGCAAACACGCCCGCGCGCTCCGAGAGAATGCCGCCCAATGCGGCAAACATAAGCGGCGTCGCGATGCGAATGGCGGCTTCGAGGAACTCGATCACGCTCGCCTCACTGTCGCGGCGAGGATGAACAGCATGGTGAGGCCCTCGATCACCACGACAAGGGCGGATGGCACGCCGATCTGCCGCTGCATGGAGAGCGAGCCGGCCTCGAGCAGACCGACGAATAACGCGGCCGGCGCAACTGCCAGCGGCTCAACAGCGCCGAGCAGCGCAACCGTTACGGCCTTGAAGCCGAAGCCGAGCGAGAAGCCTTCGATGAGCCGATGATGGATGCCGAGAACCTCGACCCCGCCGGCGAGACCGGCCAGCGCGCCGGACAAGAGCATGACCGCCCAGGTGAGGCGTTCAATCGAAAATCCCGCGTAAGCCGCGGCGCGGCGGGATCGCCCGGCGACGCGGATGGCGAAGCCGAGGGGCGTAAGCCACAGCGTCACGGACAGCGCCGCTGCAGCGACGAGCGCGATCAGGAACCCGATATGCGCGTCGAGGCCCGGCAGCTTCCAGAGCCGCGCGCCCGGAGGGAAGATCGGCGATTGCAGAAAACCGGCGCCGGCCTGGCCGAGCGGCCCCGCCAGCGCCTGCTGGACGAGCAGCACGCCGACGAAATTCAGGAGGAGCGTGACGAGCACCTCGTGCACGCGGCGCCCGAGATGGATGGCGGTTGCAATCGCTGACCACAAGGCGCCGAGCGCGGCCGCTCCAACCAGTGAAGCGGGCGCGAGGAGCCAGGACGCGGACTGAGGCCAGTGAAGCGCGACCGCGGCGGCGCCGAGCCCGCCGAGCGCGATCTGGCCTTCGGCGCCGATGTTGATGATTCCGGCGCGGAAGCAGAAGGCCACGCCCGACCCCGCCAATAAATAGGGCGTGGCCCGATTGAGCGCGACGCCGAGTTGATGCGGGGACCCGGCCGCGCCCATCGCGATGGCGGCGAAGGCGGAGAGCGGATTGTGCCCAGAAAGGGCGACCAGCGCCGCCGCGCAGATAAGCGAAAGGGCGACCGCCACGACGATGCGCAGGCCGATCCCTTCGGCTGCGACAAATCGGAGCAACGCAGGGCGCGGCGAGGCGGCCGGCAAGTTTGGAGGCGCGGCCTCCGTCATGCCGCGCGGCCCGACATCCAAAGGCCGATCTGCGCGAGATCGATTTCGTCGCGCGGCATGATCCCCACGAACCTGCCGTCCGCCATCACAGCAACGCGGTCGGAGACATCGAGCACCTCCTCCAGTTCGGACGAGACGTACAGGATCGCCGCGCCGGCGCTCCGAAGGGCGAGCGTCCGTTCAATCACGAAGCGGGTCGCGCCGGGATCGAGACCCCAGGCGGGCTGATGGGCGATGAGCGCCGCCGGCTTCCTGTCGAACTCCCGCGCGACGACGATTTTTTGCTGGTTGCCGCCGGAGAGGCGTGCAGTCTTCGTTTCGGTCGAGGGCGCACGGATGTCATAGGCGCGCATGAGCGCGTTCGCCTTCTGGCCCCGACCCGCGGGCGAAAGAAAGGCGCCTGACGCGAAAGGAGGTCGAGCGCTGTCGCGGAGCATCAGGTTCTCGGCGACCGACATCGACTTCACCAGCGCCGTTTGACCCCGGTCCGCCGGCATGTAGGCGAGGCCTGCGCCCACGCGTCTTGGCGACGGACGCGCGCGCCAGCTCGCGGCCGTCGAGCCGGATCGACCCGGCAGTTGCGGGCCTCAAGCCCGCAAGGGTCTCCACGAGCTCCAGCTGACCATTGCCGTCGACGCCCGCGACGCCGAGGACCTCGCCCGCTCTTATATCGAGCGACAGCGGACCCACACCCCGCCCGGCGAGGCGATCGACAGAAAGCCGTACGGCGCCCTGCCCTGCCGCGCGCGGCGCATGCGGGGTCGTGACGTCGCGACCCACCATCATCGTCGCGAGTTCGCCCCTCGTGACGTCGCCGACGCGACGCGCTTCCGGACACGCGGCCTAGCCGCAGAACGACGACGCGATCGCAGACATCGAGGACTTCCGGCAGCTTATGAGTGATGAAGACGATGCCCTTCCCTTCGGTTCGGAGCCGCCGGAGGATCGACAGAAGCTCGGAAACCTCGCTCGGCGCGAGATTGGAAGTCGGCTCGTCGAGAATCAGCAATTGCGCGTCGCGAAGCACAGCCTTGAGGATCTCGACCCGCTGCCGGCGTCCAAGCGGCAGGTCCGCAACCAGCGCGTCCGGATCGAGGCCGAGTCCATAGCGTAGGCTCTCCTCTCGGACCCGCTTCGTCATCTCGCTTCGGCGCAGAATACGGCCCGCCTCGGGCCAGCCGAGCATGACGTTCTCAACCACCGTCATGGCGTCCACCAGCATGAAATGCTGATGGATCATCGCGACGCCGCGGGCCATTGCATCTGCTGGCCTGTGTCTGACGAGCGGCTTGCCATTGAGGACGATCGAACCGGCGTCCGGCGCGATCAGGCCGAACAGCACCTTCATAAGCGTGCTCTTGCCCGAGCCGTTCTCGCCCAAAAGACCGAGGATTTCGCCGCCCTTGAGATCAAGATCGACGCCGTCCACCGCACGCACCGCGCCAAAGCTGCGCGCGATTCCGCGCATTTCGAGAAGCTCGCCCATGAGGTTCAAGTCCAGCGCGACAAAGGCTCGACCTTGCTGTGCGGGCAGCGCGCGATCTCAAAAGCCGAGCGTTAGCCGCCGCTGCGCGCGTCGTGCTCGGTCGGCGCGATCTTCAAGGCCCCGCTCTTGAACTGCGCCGCCATGTCGTCAAGCTCCTTGACCACCGCGACGGGCACGTTCGGGTTGAACGGCTTCCCGGGCTCGTATTCAAGCGTGGCGCCAGTTACAGGCGCCGTGTCGTAGCCATATTGGACAAAGGTTCCGAAGAGCTTACCAGACTTCACCTGATCGGCGGTGCTGCCAAACATCGCCGGCCAGTCCTCAACGATGTTCGTCAGCACCGCTTCGGGTGCGATCTTGGTCTGGTCCGGCCCGCGTCCGGTCGCGTAAACATTCTTCTCCTTGGCGGCCTGCACGATGCCGGCTTCCGCCGCGTTCAGCTTGCCGGTGATGACGTCGGCGCCTCCCGCAATCAACGAGAAGGCGGCTTCCTTCGCCTCCGCCGCGTCCTCCATGTCCTTGATATAGATGATGCTGACTTTTGCGCCGGCCTTCTCCGCACAGATGCGGAACCCGCCGGCTTGAGCGGTGATGTTCGGAACGCCTTGCAATCCGTAGACGCCTCCCACCTTGCCGGTCTTGCTCATGCGAGCTGCGAGGTGACCGAGCTGACAACCAAACTGCGCGTTGTTCCAGTCGATCGACATCACATTCGGCGCCTTGCCCTCGTTGCCGCTGACCGCGATGAATTGTGTCTTGGCGAACTCGGGGGCGACCTGCTCCATCGCCGAGACGAAACGCCCGGAATGGCCCATGACGATCTCGTAGCCCTGGTTCGCATAATCGCGCAAAGCTTCGGCTTCGTCCGCGTCGGATACGTTCTCCGAGAAGGCCGTCTTGAAGCCATGCGGCTCAAGGCTCTTCAGGATCGAATAACCGAGCGCGTTCCAGCTCTGATCGTTGGCGCTTCCTGGCAGTAAGATTGCGGCTTTATCTTCCGCGTGAGCGGTCGGCGCGCAACCCATAGCGACGGCCAATGACACGCCGGCGAGAAAGGCGGTTCGGCGCGGCGTGGGTGAACTCTTCATGGAATGAACCTCTCCTATTGCTCGGACGTCCAGCCCTCGAAGGGCCGGTGATTTTGCGAGATAGCCTTATGCAATAGCTGCGCCATTTCCTATGCTCAGACGCGCACGATCGCAGCGATCGGCGCCTCCCCGGCTTGCACTGGTGTTCGGTGCCGCCGGACACGAAGATCGCGGCGTCGCCGGTGACGGACGCAATGACAGCGCCCAGCGCGGCGCGCGCATGGCGCTCGTAATTGATGTCCGCGTCCGACAGCATCGTGGTGCGGCGTCCGCGCAACATGCCACTGGGCGGAGCCTCGGCCTTGGCGAAAATTGCGACAATGCGCGTAGGCTCAATCTCTGCCTTGGGGTCTCCAACGGCGTCGCGCGCCGCAGCGTGCACAGCGTCGGCGTCGACGACGTCGGAAAGAATGGCATGGCCGATCCGCAAATCTCCGCCGGCCATCTCCGAATTGCCGAACAGGAGGATTTCGCAGTTTCTAAGTTCACCGCCAGCGGACGTATTTGCGACGGAGGAGAAGAGGTCCATTCTCTGCGCGATGACCACGTCGCTCAAATCGGATTCTGAGACTTCGCCGAGCCCGAGCGCAACACCAAGAGCAGTCGCGCCCCGAGCGAACGCCTTTGAGCCATTGGGATCGCGGGTGACAACCTTAGCTCCGCGTTGATCCGCATCCGCGATCGCGGCGGGCGTGAGAAGCGGGCCTTTCACTTGAACGTAGTGGACATCCCTGGCGTCAGAAATGCCGGCTTCCACCTGCGCGCGCTTCACCGCGGCGGCGACTTCCCGGACCTCCGCCAAGGTGCCGACTTCCTCCGGCGGGAAATCACGCGTGACCGCCACGCCAAAGGCAAGCCTCTTTCCATGCGCCTTCTCTGAAGGAGCCCGCGTGAATAGCGTCGCATGAGGACTGAGCACCCCTTCCGTGCCGCCGGACCACACAAAGGCCACGCGCTTCGCAACCTCTTCCGGAGAGACGCTAAGGCGTTTGGCGAGGGCGATCGAATACGAGAGCGTCGCAAAGCCGCGAGTGAAGTCGTTCGCGCCCCCGTTCCCTTCCGTCTTCCCGATCAGCGCCACGATCTCGGCGGGATTGACCTCGCCCTTGTCAATGAGACGTTCCAAAGCGGAAACGTCGTTCGGGCTGTTCATTGGCAGCTTGTGTACGCCAACGCGCAAGGGATCCTCCCAATCACGATGCAATAATGATCCGAGTCCGGCTACGAAGCAACGGGATCATCGACACGGCGTGGCTGCAGTTTCCGAGCGGGAGTTGCGGTTTTAGGTGACCCCAGGATAGCGTCCGCGCGACCGAACAGTCTTACGTACGCGCATCAAGAATGGCGCCGGTCAGAAAATCGGGCCAGTCGCGTTCAAAGAAGGGCTTGTCGTCGCGGTTTAAGCGCCGGATCGGGCGCGCCTCGCAGACGAACGCCCCAGCGTCGAACCGAACATGAATCTGCTCTGTGCGGTCCTCTTCGCGCTCGGACACGAAACGCACGTCTTCAAGCACGCCAACCCGGGCCTTGGGCACGCGATCGCCTGCGGGCGCACAAATCGTTCTCGCCCCACGGCTTCCGCCGCCACGCTCGATGTAGAACGCAAGCGCCGTCAGCACCGCTTCCGATAGAAGCGCCGTCTGCCGCCACTGTAGCGCCTTCACGGCTTCCGGCGCTCCGGAACATGCGATCCCTTGCTGGCGGATGGTGTGGTTCAGCGCCCGAGAGGCGCCCAGCGCCGCGTTCACGCTGGCCGCGTTGCAAAGGACGCCGGCGTGATCGCTCATGCGATTCTGCACATCTTCGCGGATCGACTGGACAGTCAGCGGACTGTCGGCTTGGAGGACGTCCAGCACGCGCCGGACCGCCTCGTCGATCAGACCGATCGGTGGTGCGCTCGGGAGAAGCTTATTGCGGCGGGCCGCCGCGTGTTCGGCGCAACGCGTGCCGAGGACCTGGCCGGCGTTGAGCGCCGCCCCGCCCGGCCGGGTCACGCCATGCGTTCCAGCCGCTTCGCCAACGGCGTAGCACCCGTCGAGGCTGGTCGCACCCCAAGCGTCAACGGCGAGGCCGCCGTTCATGTGTTGATTGTTGACGGCGAATTCGAGCGGATCGCGCGTGATGTCAAATTTGTAGCGCTTGTAGAGTTCGATCGAGAGAGGGTTCATCTTGCGAAGCCGATCGAGCGGCTTTTCCAGGAGCGCGCCTGCGTTCTTAAGATAAGCTCGCACGTCCGGGTCGAGCCGGTCGAGGTCAAAGTCAACGTCGTCCGGAACGGGAAGCGGATTGCGGTTGAAGTCCATGAAGACTTTTCGGCCCGCCTGCGTCTCTTTGACGATGGCGAGATCGACGAGGCTCGAGCCGAAGTCGAGCATCCGCGTGGCGTGAAACGGCCACTGGTAGCCCTTGCGAAAGACGTTCGACGCCAGCTCCTGCGTTGTTCGATAAAAGTCCGCGAGGAAATTGCGTTCGTTCCCGCGCGCGTCGCGAGAAAAAATGTAGGGCATCGCCTGGACATAGGTGCCCGAGAGGTTCCACGGAAATTTGTCGCGCGACGTGCTGATTCCGAACTGGCTCTCGGTGAGGTTGACCGCTTCGAGCCCCGCTTCCATCGCGAGCCCGAGCGAACCAAAGCAATGCCTCGGATAGACGCTGTCGCGGTAAAGCTCTCCAGGCCCTCCGGTCGCGATGACGACGATATCGCTTGAGAACACGACAAGGCCCAAAGGATTGTCGTCGGCGCGGCGCCTGGGCGACATCGCGACCATTCCGACGCAACGCGGCTGCTCGCCTGGCTCGATCAGCAGGCGGACGCTGGTCGTATGGTTGAAGATCGGCACATTCAGCCGGATGGCTTCTTTCGTCAGAACCTGCACCATGAGCCGCGACGTGCGAGGGCCGCAGCTCGTCGCGCGGCCCACCTCGTCATGGTCGGTCTGATAGCGCAGCACGCCCCCCAGGCTATCCTGCGGGATCGGCAGTCCCATGAACTGCAGCGACGATAGCGCGCGCGACGACCCCACCGCTTCGATGTAGGCCATGTCCTCGTTCATCGCGCCCCCCGCGCCGAGCGCGTCAGCCATGGCGCGATAGTTGTCGCCCTGTCCTGCGCCGTTTGCGGTGTGGAGAGTCTGCTTGTCAGAACCGGAGCAGGCGGACGTGCCGCCAAAGGCGCTCTGGGTTGCGACGATGACATCGAGGTCGCGACGCTTCATCTCGACTGCCGCCCGCAATCCAGCGGCGCCGCTGCCTAGCACGAGAGCTTCGCTTCGATGGACCGGAATTGCGAAGCCGTGGGCGACGATTGTGCCTTTCGCCGGCCTCTCTGTCGAGATGCGCGGCATCTCGATGTCGGTAAGCGCGTCGAGGATGTTCTGGGGGATCGTCGCGCTCAAGTCTGGTCCTGGAATGGGATTGACGGGGCGGCAGAGAACGGCTATCGAATTTTTAGCACGTTCCAAACTCAGGGGCAACAAGGTCGGTTTACTGGGCTAAGCCTGAAGTCGTGAGACCGACAAAGACTGGAACGTGCCAAAACACCGGTGGAATGAACAACGAGACGGGCATGGAGATGGAGGTGATCGAGGGGCGCGCGACGATCGTCGATGTCGCCCGCCGGGCCGGCGTTTCCAAGTCGACCGTTTCGCTCGTTCTCGGCGGAAGCTCGCTCGTCGCGGAGACGACCCGCGAGCGCGTCTCCGACGCAATGACGGAGCTCGGCTACATTTATCATCGCGGAGCTGCGACTTTGCGGGGCGCGAGGTCCGGCGTCATCGGCATGGTCATCAATGACTTGTCGAACCCCTTCTATGTCGAACTCGCTATCGGCATCGAACAGGCGTGCCAGGGCGGCGCCTATATCCCCCTCCTCGCCAACACCGCGGAAAGCGCGGTTCGCCAGCATCAGGTGATCCGCTCGATGCGCGAGCATGGGGCCGCGGGACTTGTGCTCGCGCCCGCGACGGGGACGTCGGCGAGCGAACTGAAACCCCTTCTTGCAGGCTTACCCGTCGTCCAGGTCATGCGCCGCCTCCCGGGTCTGAGAGCCTCCTTCGTCGCGCCGGAGAACAAGGAAGGCGCGCGAAAAGCAACCGCCCATCTCATCGCCGTCGGACATAGGCGCGTCGCCTTTGTCGGCGGAATATCGTCGATGCTGGTCCGGGACGAGAGGCTTGCGGGCTACCGCCTCGCCCTCGAGGACGCCGGAATTTCGCTTGACCCGTCGCTCGTCATCGAAACGACGGCCAACTATTCGGGCGGCGGCGCGGCGGTTCCGCAACTTCTCAACCTCCCCGACCCTGCGACCGCCGCGCTTTGCTTCAACGATGTTGTCGCGATCGGACTCACCCGCGCGCTCATGGAGGCGGGCGTTTCGGTCGGAGGCGATTTCGACGTCATCGGCTTCGATGACATCGAAGAAGTCAGGCACACACGTCCAGCCTTGAGCAGCGTCGCGGTCAATCCTCGCGATCTCGGTTCGCGCGCGGCCCAACTCCTGATGCGCCATCTTGCCAGCGGCGACTTCGAGCCAGAAGCCGTGATCTGCCCGACGACATTGGCGCTTCGCAAATCCTGCCGGCCCGCTGCCCCTCACGAGCGAGAGAATTGATGGCGAAACTTCGTTGGGGATTGATCGGCGCAAGCACGATCGCCGCCGAGCACATGATCGGCGCGTTTCGCGCCAATGGCGGCGAAGCGGTCGCCGTCATGAGCACGAATGGGGACCGGGCGGCCGCTTACGCAAAGAAGCACGGAATCGCTCATGCGACGACGAGCTTGAAGGAGCTGGTCGAATCCAAAGACGTGGACGCCGTCTACATTTCCACGACCAATGAGCTGCACCGGGATCAGGTTTTCGCCGCCGCAGCGGCTGGAAAGCATGTCATGTGCGAGAAGCCGCTCGCGTTGACGCTCCAGGACGCACGCGCCATGGTCGCGGAGTGCCGCAAGCGCGGAATCGTGATGGGGACCAATCATCACCTCCGCAATGCGGCGACGCATCGCGCGATGCGCGAGGCGATCAAGCAGGGGCGGATCGGCAAGCCGCTGTTCGCGCGGGTGTTCCACTCCGTCTATCTGCCCGCGCATCTGCAGGGCTGGCGGCTCGAGCGGCCGGACGCGGGCGGCGGAGTGATTCTCGACATCACCGTCCACGACGCGGACACGCTTCGATTCGTCCTCGACGACGAGCCGAAATCGGTTGTGGCCATGACGTCGGACGGCGGCATGGGGCGCGAGGGACTGGAGGACGGCGCCATGGGCGTCATCCGCTTCTCGAGCGGCGTGCTGGCCCAGTTCCACGACGGCTTCACCACCCGATATGCGACCACCGGCTTTGAGGTGCATGGCGAGGCGGGATCGCTGATCGGCAGCGACTGCATGACCCAGGCGCCGAAAGGGGATGTGCTCTTGCGGACCGCTGCTGGCGAGGAGCAGCTCAAACTCGATCATGAGAAGCTGTACGCACGTTCGATCCGCCTGTTTCAGGACGCCGTTCAAGGACGTGGCGCTCCCTCAGCGACTGGCGAGGACGGAATCAAGTCCTTGAGCGTCGCTCTCTCCGCAGCCGCCGCGGCGCGCACGGGCGCCGAGACGCCTATCGATCTAACGGTCTGAGGACAGCTATGGCCAGGCCAAAGGTCGTGTCCGCAGCCGACGCCGCCCGTCTCATTCCCGACGGCGCGATTGTCACTGTCTCGTCATCGTCCGGGCTCGGATGTCCCGAGGCGACGCTGGCCGCGATCGGCGCGCGCTTCGACGCCGAGGGCCATCCGCGCAACATCACAACCCTGCATCCGATCGCCGCCGGCGACATGTGGGGCGTGAAGGGGATCGATCACCTCGCCAAACCCGGATGCCTGGCGCGCGTTCTCGCCGGCTCCTATCCGTCTGGCCCCTCTTCGGCCGAGCCGCCCGAGATCTGGAAGATGATCACGAGCGATGCGATTCCGGCCTACAACGTGCCGTCCGGCATCATGTTCGACATCCATCGCGAAGCCGCGGCCAAGCGACCGGGTGTGTTGACGAAGGTCGGGATGGGTACGTTCGTCGATCCCGTCCATGAGGGCTGCGCCATGAACGCCAAGGCGGCGGCCGATCCGATCGTCAAGCGCGTCGATTTCGCTGGGGAGGAATGGCTCTTCTTTCCGAGCATCATTCCGCAAGTCGCCATCATCCGGGCGACAACCGCCGACGAGCGCGGCAACCTTTCCTACGAGCACGAGGGCGGCATTCTCGGCCCGCTCGACCAGGCGCTCGCCGTACGCAATAACGGGGGCGTCGTGATTGCGCAGGTCAAAAGGCTCGCGGCGGCCGGAACGCTGAAGCCCCACGACGTCGTCGTTCCCGGCATTCTGGTCGACTACATCGTGGTCGCGCCGGAGCAGTTGCAGACGACGCACACCGCCTACGAGCCCGCGATCTCGGGAGAGGTGTTTCGGCCGCTGTCCTCATTCGAGACGCCGAAATTCGATATCGCAAAAGTCATCGCCCGACGTGTCGCGCAGGAGCTGCGCGATGGGGATGCGGTCAATATCGGCTTCGGCATCTCGGCCAACGTGCCACGTATCCTCATCGAGGAAGGCCGACACGGCGCGGTGACCTGGGTGATCGAGCAAGGCGCTGTCGGCGGCGTGCCCCTCCTCGACTTTCAGTTTGGCTGCGCCTCCAACGCCGAGGCGATCGTCCAGTCGCCGCACCAGTTCACCTACTTCCAGGGCGCGGGCTTCGACATGTCGCTGCTTTCGTTCTTGCAGATCGATCGCGGCGGATCGGTCAATGTCTCGAAGCTCGGCGTGCGTCCGCATGTCACCGCGGGAGCCGGCGGTTTCGTTGACATCACCGCGCGCGCGAAGACAATCGTGTTTTCCGGCTATTTCACCGCAGGGGCGAAGCTCGAAGTCCATGACGGCGCGGTCCGGATTGCAAAGGAGGGCAAGGTCAAGAAGCTCGTCGAAGCCGTCGAGCAGATCTCGTTCTCCGGCCCACGCGCGATCGAGCAGGGGCAGGAAATCGTCTACGTCACCGAACGCTGCGTGCTGCGGCTCGAGAAGGACGGCGTCACCGTCACAGAACTCGCGCCGGGAATGGATCTCGAGCGCGACGTCCTCGCCCAGGCCGAGTTTCCGCTGCGGGTCGCTGAAAGCATCCGCAAAATGGACCCCGTCCTGTTTCACGCCCCGCCGATTGAGCTCGAGCTCCGCCCGGCGAAGGAGATGGCCCTGTGAGCGCATTTGTCGAACTCGGCTTCGAGGGACCGCTCGCGCGGCTTACGCTGAAACGCGCCGACAAGCTCAATGCGCTTGATCGGGCCATGATCGACGCCCTCGCCGACGCGGCGCGCGCCATTGACGCCTCATCCGAAGCGCGGGTGGCAATCCTCTCGGGCGAGGGCAAGGCCTTCTGCGCCGGCGGCGACATCGGCGCCTGGGGCGGCCTGCCTCCCCTCGAAATGTGGCGCGACTGGACGCGCGCAGGCCATCGCGCCTTTGAAGCGCTTGCTCGGCTGCGCGTACCTCTCATTGCGGCGATCACGGGCCACGCCTTCGGCGGCGGCCTCGAACTCGCGGCGGTCGCTGACATTCGCATCGCGGAGACCGGGATCAAGCTCGGCCTCCCGGAATCGGGGCTCGGCATGGCGCCGGGCTGGTCGGGCACACAGAGGCTCACGCGCCGCTTCGGCCCGTCGGTCGTGCGCCGCATGGCGCTGACCGGCGCCATGTTCACGGCTGTGGAGGGCTTGGCTCTCGGCCTCGTTGACGAGGTGGCGGCAAAGGGCGAGGGCGTTTCGCGCGCAGAGGCGCTCGCGGCCGATATCGCCAAGCGCGGGCCGCTCGCCGTGCAAATGGTCAAGGCGATGATCAACGCCGCCGAAGGCGAGGATCGCGACGCGCCGATCGAAGGCCTGGCCGGGGCGCTCACCGCATTCACCGAGGATCTCACCGAGGGCGTCGCCGCGTTCCGGGCCAAGCGCCCGCCAGCCTTCTCCGGCCGATGAACATTGCGGAGGCGAAGGACATTGACAATCGGGAACTGAGCAACGGTTTCTGGATCCGGCGCCGGACCGCTTCCGGCGGGAGCAACGTGTAGGAAGGCAAAAAAATGAGTTTGAAGGCAATCTTGATGAGCGGGGTCGCCGTCGCATCGGCGATCGGCCTCTCCGGCGGCGCGCATGCCGCGGACAACAAGGAAGTGCAGATGCTGCATTGGTGGACGTCGGGCGGCGAGGCCGCCGCGTTGAACGTGATCAAGCAGGCGCTCGCCAAGCAAGGATACGGCTGGAAGGACGTGCCCGTTGCGGGTGGAGGCGGAGGCGCCGCGATGACCACTTTGAAAGCCATGGTCGCCGCAGGCAATCCCCCCACCGCCTCTCAGATTCTTGGCTATTACGCGCTCGATTACGCGGATGCGGGCAAGCTCGCCGACATCACGCCACTCGCGACTAAAGGCGACTGGGCCAAGGTCATTCCGACCGCCCTGCAGAAATTCACCACCGTCGACGGCAAGTGGGGCGCCGTTCCGGTCAACATCCATTCCGTGAACTGGATCTGGGTCAACAAGGCTCTGATGGAAAAGATCGGCGGTACGGAGCCCAAGACTTTCGACGAACTGATCGCGCTCCTCGACAAGGCCAAGAAGGCAGGCGTCATCCCGATGGCGCTCGGAGGCCAGCCCTGGCAGGAGGCGACGATGTTCGACTCGGTCGTCGCCTCGACCGGCGGCGTCGACTTCTACAAGAAGGCCTTCATCGATCTCGACGAAAGCGCGCTCAAGTCGGACACGATGAAGAAGTCCTTCGATAATCTCGCGAAGCTGCGTGACTATCTCGATCCCAACTACGCCGGGCGCGACTGGAATCTCGCGACCGCGATGGTCATCAAGGGCGACGCGCTCCTGCAAGTGATGGGCGACTGGGCGAAGGGCGAGTTCAAGAACGCCAACAAGGAAGCTGGCAAGGACTACCTCTGCTACCGCTTCCCGGGCACGGACGGTTCGGTCCTCTATAACACCGATATGTTCGCTTTCTTCCAGGTCTCGGCCGACAGACAGGCGGCACAGACGGCGCTCGCCGACACGACGATGAACCCCGAGGTTCAGATCGACTTCAACGTCATCAAGGGATCGGCCCCGGCGCGCATGGACGTCTCGGACGCCAAGTTCGACGCCTGCGGCAAGAAAGCCATCGCCGACATCAAGGCGGCCAACGCCAAAGGTACGTTCCTAGGCTCCATGGCCCAGAACTACGCCCAGCCGCCCGCGATCGCGACGGCCTATTATGACGTCGTGACAAAATTTCTGCACGGCGAAATCAAGACCTCCGACGAGGCCGTGAAACAGCTCGTCATGGCGATCAACGGCGCAAAATAATCCCGCGCGGCCTTCTCCTGCCAGCGCGGGAGAAGGTCGGCGCCGCCGGTAAGGAAAACGTTCGCGGGAGGAGATGGGCATGACTACGGCGATCGACCCCGTCGTCGCTTACGCGGTCCAGGGGAAACGGCCCGGTCTCGGGGACTATCTTCGCGACTGGATTCCGAGGCTGGTCCTCGCGCCGTCCTTCGCGCTGGTGCTCATCTTCGTTTACGGCTTCAACCTCTGGACGGTTCTGATCTCCTTCACGAACTCCAAAGCCTTCGCCAATTTCAATTTCATCGGCTGGGGTAACTACATCAAGCTTTGGAACTGGACGTTCGAGGTTGATCCGCCATCGAACTGGTACACAGCCCTCGTCAACATGGTCCTGTTCGGCGGGCTCTACGTCATCTTCTGCCTCGTGCTCGGATTGACACTCGCGATTCTGCTCGACCAGAAGATCCGCGGCGAAGGCATCCTGAGACCAATCTATCTCTATCCGCTCGCACTCTCCTTCATCGTCACCGGCACGGCCTGGAAGCTTTTTCTCGATCCCCGCATCGGTCTTGAGAAGGCTGTCCACGATCTCGGCTGGACGAGCTTCCACTTCGATTGGGTCGTCAACCCGCGCATGATGATCTATTGCGTCGCGATCGCCGGCATCTGGCAGACGTCAGGCTTTGTCATGGCGATGTTTCTCGCGGCGTTGCGGGGCATCGACGGCGAGATCCTCAAGGCCGCACAGATCGACGGCGCGTCCGCCTACGCGACCTATCGGCGCATCATTATTCCGATCATGCGGCCTGTCTTCATGTCGGCTTTGATCATCCTCACCCACATGGCGATCAAATCCTATGATCTCGTCCTCTCCGTCACCGGCAAGAACCCGGGCGGCGCGGCCGAACTGCCCTCGACGTTCATGTATTCCTACACCTTCACCCGCAATCAGATGGCGGTCGGTTCGGCGAGCGCGGTGATCATGCTCATGACCATCGCCGCGATCATGGTCCCCTACCTCTATTCCGAGCTGAGGGAGAAGAACCGATGACGGCCGCCGCACCGTCCCGCGAACCGGCGCGCCATTCCATGACCACCCGCGTCGTGATCTATGGCGCGCTCATCCTGTTTGCGATCGTCTACCTCCTGCCGCTCGTCGTCATGGTGATGACGTCGCTGAAGCCGCTCGCCGAGGTCACAGGCGGGAATATGTTCTACTTCCCGCACGATCTCACCTTCGAGCCGTGGAAGAAAGCCTGGGGCACATCTTGCGTCGGCCTGACGTGCGACGGGATCAAGGGCTACGTCTGGAATTCGGTGAAGATGGTCGTGCCTGCCGTCTTCATTTCGAGCCTCCTCGGCGCGCTCAACGGTTATGTGCTGACCAAATGGCGTTTCCCGGGTCACAAGCTCGTATTCGGCATGATGCTGTTCGCTTGCTTCATTCCGTTTCAGTCGGTGCTCATCCCGATGGCGATGATCCTCGGCAAGCTCGGCGCCATCGGGCAGGCGCTCATCGACGCGACCGGCTATTCGTGGGGATTCGGCAATCCCACCGTCAACCTCGTCCTCGTGCACGTGGTCTACGGTCTCGGCTTCACGACGCTCTTTTTCCGCAATTACTACGAGACGTTTCCGACCGAGCTCATCAAGGCGGCGCAGATCGACGGCGCAAGCTTCTTCCAGATCTTTCGAAGGATCTTGCTGCCGAACTCTGCGCCCATCTTCATTGTGACGGTCATCTATCAGTTCACCAACATCTGGAATGACTTTCTGTTCGGCTCGACCTTCGCCGCGGGCGACTCGAGCCCAATGACGGTCGCGCTCTACAACATCGTGAACACGTCGACCGGCGTGATTGAATACAACGTCAATATGGCGGCTGCGATCATCGCCGCGGCTCCCACTCTCGTCGTCTACATCCTCGCCGGACGCTATTTCGTGCGCGGCCTGATGGCCGGCGCAGTGAAAGGATAAGCCCCATGGCCACTCTCGAAATCCGTGCGCTGCGCAAGCGGTTCGGCAACCTGGAAATCCTCAAGGGTATCGACATTGCCCTCGAGGAAGGGGGCTTTCTCGTGCTGGTCGGGCCTTCCGGCTGCGGCAAGTCGACGCTGCTCAATACGATCGCGGGCCTTGAGTCGATAAGCTCCGGCGAGATCCTGATCGGCGGCCAGGTCGTCAACGACCTGCACCCGTCGAAGCGCGACATCGCGATGGTGTTCCAGTCCTACGCGCTCTATCCGAACATGTCGGTTGGCGAAAACATCGCGTTCGGGATGGAAATGCGCGGCGTGCCCAAGCCCGAGCGCGAGAAGGCGGTCGCGGCCGTCGCCAAGACGTTGCAGATCGAGCACCTGCTGAGCCGGCGGCCGAGCCAGCTTTCGGGCGGTCAGCGTCAACGCGTCGCCATGGGCCGAGCCCTCGTGCGTCAGCCGCAGGTGTTTCTGTTCGACGAGCCGCTGTCGAACCTCGACGCAAAGCTCCGCGTCGACATGCGTATCGAGATCAAGCGGCTCCATCAGCAAACTGGAACAACGATCGTCTATGTCACTCACGATCAGATTGAGGCGATGACGCTCGCGACCAAGATCGCCGTCCTGAAGGATGGCGAGTTGCAGCAGGTCGGGACGCCCGCCGAGATTTACAATTCGCCATCCAATCTCTTTGTCGCCGATTTTATGGGTTCGCCGGCCATGAATCTCCTTGAAGGCACGGTCAAGGGGGTGAACGGCGCGCGCCGAATTGTTCTCGAACGCCACGACCATTCGCCGATTGTTCTTCCAATCCCGGCAAATGCTGATGAGAGCCAACTGCCCGATGGGGCAAAGGTCATTTTTGGCATCCGGCCGGAGGCGGTCAACGACAAGGAAAGCATCGATCGGGGCGCAAAGTCGGTCGTCACCTTCGACGCCCGGGTGGAGATCGTCGAGCCGGCCGGCGCGGATACGTTTGTGGTCACCCGCGCCGCTGGCAAAGAGCTCACTGCGCGAATGCGTGCTGACACTGAGCTGCGCATCGGCGAGAACCACACTTTCGCCTTCAACCTCGACAAGGCGGTGCTGTTCGATCCGCAGACGTCGCGCCGGATCTGAAATAGCGCGGCCATGGCCAACTCGGAAACCGTCGACATCCTGATTGTCGGGTCGGGCATGGGCGGAGCGACGGTGGCCGCCGGGCTTGCGCCGACCGGCGCGCGGATCCTCATCCTCGAGCGAGGGCTGCGTCTTCGCGACTGCGCTGACGCGCGCGACGCGCGCGCCATCTTTCAGCGTGGTGTCTTCCGACCGGACGAAACCTGGCTCGACGGCGCTGGAGAGCCCTTCAATCCGGGCAACTACTACTACGTCGGGGGCAACTCCAAGCTGTACGGCGCCGTGCTGTTTCGCTACCGGGCGCGGGACTTCGAGCCTGTCGTCTATCGCGACGGCGCAACGCCGGGATGGCCATTTTCGTACGAGGAACTCGAGCCCTGGTACTGCCTCGCCGAGACCCTTTACAATGTCCGTGGCGCGATCGGGTTCGATCCCACTGAGCCCACGCATTCAACGCCCTACCCTTTTGATCCTGTGCCCGACGAACCCGCGATCGCTAAAGTCCGTGAGCGACTGAAGCACGTCGGGCTGCGCCCTTTCCCTCTACCGCTGGGTGTCGACATCGACAAATGGCTCAAGCGCGCGAAAACGCCGTGGGACGCCTTCCCGGACACGGGGACCGGCAAGATGGATGCGGAGACCTGCGGGCTCGACAGAGCTCTTGCCCATCGCAATGTCGAGCTGCGCGAAAATGCTCGTGTCGAGCGGCTGCTTATCGCTCGCAGACGGCAAACGGATCACCGGCGTTGAGAGCTTCAATTGCCGGAGAACGCAAAACGATATCGGCCGGAATCGTTATCCTTGCTGCAGGGGCGGTGAACTCTGCCGTGCTGCTTCTAAACTCCGGCGAAAACGGCGCGGCCAATCGCTCCGGCGCGGTCGGCCGGCATTTCATGAATCACAATTGCTCGGCGGTGCTGGCCATCGACCCTCGTACGGTCAACGACTCCGTCTACCAGAAGACGCTTGGCGTCAACGATTTCTATTTGGATGACGGGCGCGGCGGACCCCCGCTCGGCAACATTCAGCTTCTTGGTCGGGTTACCGCGCCAATCCTGAAGGCGGGCATTCCGCGAGCGCCCGAGTGGGCTCTCAATCTCTTGAGCCGCCGCTCAGTCGACTGGTACGCGATGAGCGAGGACCTGCCGAGCCCGGAAAGCCGCGTGACAGTTGAGGGCGGACAGATCCGGCTCGACTGGCGGCGCAGCAACTGGAGCGCTCATGAGGGACTTGTGAGAGCGTTCAAGGAGCGATTGCGCGCCGCGGGCTATCCGATCGTCTTGTCGAAGCCGTTCGACCGGCGAACGCCCTCCCACCAGTGCGGCACCGTGCGCATTGGGTCAAACCCCGCGACCTCGCCGCTCGACCCTTATTGCCGCGCCTGGGACCACCCGAACCTCTTCGTGGTCGACGCCTCGTTTCTGCCAACGTCGGCGGCCGTCAATCCGTCGTTGACGATCGCGGCCCAGGCGCTCCGAGTCGCCGACCACATCGCCAAGACAGACATCCGAACGGCTTAGGGATTCGACGATGGCGTATGACTACATCATTGTTGGCGGCGGTTCAGCGGGTTGCGTCCTGGCCAACCGTTTGAGCGCCGATCCGTCGATCAACGTTCTTCTCCTCGAGGCGGGCGGCTCGGACTGGAACCCGCTGTTCAAAATGCCGGCGGGCTTTGCAAAAATGACCAAAGGGGTCGCCAGCTGGGGCTGGAGCACGGTTCCGCAGACGCATCTCAACGGCCGTGTCATCTGGTACACCCAGGCCAAGGTGATCGGGGGCGGCTCGTCGATCAACGCGCAACTCTACACGCGCGGCAACGCCAAGGACTACGACGCCTGGGCGAGCGAAGCCGGCGCAACCGGCTGGAGCTATCGCGAGGTCCTTCCCTACTTCAAGCGAAGCGAGGACAACCAGAAGCTCCACAACGCCTATCACAGCTATGGCGGACCGCTTGGCGTGTCCTATCCGATCAACCCGCCGCCGATCAGCTATGCTTTCTTACGGGCGGCGCAGGAACTCGGCATTCCCTTCAACGACGATTTCAACGGCGCCGTCCAAGACGGGATCGGCCATTACCAGCTTTCGACCCGCAACGCCGAGCGCTCCTCAGCATCCAGCGCATTCGTGAAGCCGATCGGAGGCAGAAAAAACCTCACGGTTCGCCTCAACGCCCAGACTCTGAAGATCGAAGTCCAGAACGGCCGCGCGGTCGGGGTGACGGTCGTCTCGGGGACTGGGACCGAGACCCTGAACGCCGACCGGGAGGTCATCCTCAGCTGCGGTGCCATCGGCTCGCCGCGCGTTCTCCAACTCTCCGGGATCGGGCCTGCGGACACCTTGAAGGCGGCCGGAGTGAACGTCGTGCATGACTTGCCGGGCGTGGGCTCGAACATGCAGGATCACCTGGATCTATACGCAATCTCCGAATGCACGGGGGAGCACACCTACGATCGCATCGCGCAGCCCCACCGCACCGCCTGGGCGGGTCTCCAGTATCTCGCCTTCAAGACCGGTCCCGTGACCTCGACGCTCTTCGAGACCGGCGGCTTCTGGTACGCGGACAAGCAGGCGCGGTCGCCCGACATCCAGTTTCACCTCGGCCTCGGTTCGGGCATCGAGGCCGGTGTGGCCACGATGAAAAATCCGGGCGTGACTTTGAACTCTGCCTTCCTGCGTCCCCGCTCGCGCGGGACCGTGCGGATCGCGAGCGCCGACCCAAAAGCGGAGCCGCTCATCGATCCGAACTACTGGGCCGATCCTTATGACCGCGAGTGCGCGATCAAGGGCTTGAGATTGGCGAGAGAAATCCTGCGTCAGCCCGCACTGAAACCGTTCGTCATGGCGGAGCGAATGCCGGGCGACGCTGTCCGCACCGACGATGAACTCGCCGAATATGCCTATCGCACCTGCAAGACGGACCATCATCCCGCAGGCACATGCGCGATGGGTTCGGACGCCGACGCCGTCGTGACGCCCGATCTCAAGCTGCGCGGACTTCTTGGCATTCGCGTGGTCGATGCTTCGGTGATGCCGTTCGTGACATCGAGCAACACCAATGCGCCGACGATCATGATCGCCGAAAAGGCTTCCGATATGATTACTCGGCAAACCTCCGTTGCCCGCGGCCATTCTTTAGAGCGCGCCGTGACCGGACGGCCCGAACGTCGTCATTGTGAGCAAAGCGAAGCAATCCATCCGCCGCGCTTTGCCCATACCCGCGATGGATGGATTGCTTCGTCGCCGCGCCCCCCGCAATGAGGATTCCGTGCGAACGTCGCGGGCGCCAGAGCGGCATGCCATTTACGAGGAGATGAACCCAATGGGGGGCACGAGTGGACGTCTCAAGGGCAAGGTCGCGTTGATCGTCGGCGCCGCGCGCGGCATCGGCGCTGGAATTGCAGAGCGCTTTTGCGAAGAAGGCGCGCAGGTGGTCATCGCCGACACGGAAGCCGAAGCCGGCGCCGCAACAGCGGCGCGCCTGAAGGGAAAGTTCGTCGTCACCGATATCTCCAAACCCGCGGACGCCGAGGGCGCGGTCGCAGCCGCGCTTGCCGCCTATGGCGATCTTCACATCGTGGTTCAGAACGCCGGCATTTTCCCTTGGTCGCTGATCGAGGACATTTCGCCCGAGGAATGGGACAGGGTCCTCGGCGTCAACCTTCGGGGCGTGTTCCTGATCGCCCGCGCCGCGTTGCCGCACATGAAGGCGAAACGTTACGGGCGGATGGTGTTCACCTCGTCGATCACCGGTCCGCGCGTCACCAGCCCCGGCCACGGTCACTATTCCGCCTCCAAGGCCGGCATCAACGGCTTCATCAAATCGGCGGCGCTGGAATTCTCCGGCTACAACATCACGGTCAATGGCGTGGAGCCGGGCAACATCCTGACCGAGAGCATTGAGAAGCAGCGCAGCGAAGCCTTCATCCGCGGCATGGTCGAGTCCATTCCGCTCGGTCGCCTCGGCACGCCGCGCGATGTGGCGCAAGCGACGCTCTTCCTCGCCTCGGACGAGGCGGCCTATATCACCGGCACGACGATCATCGTTGACGGCGGACAGACTCTGCCCGAGGGCAAGGACTTCCGGCTAGGGCCGGCGTGATTGTGGCGGTAAGCGCCGGCCCGCATCGCCTCGAGGTCGAGAGCGGGCGATGCTGATTGCGAGGCTCAGGCTGCCGCGTCCTGCAGGTGCTTATTCTTCAGGGTCTGGATCGCCTCGAAGCCCTCGAATTCCGGATGACCAAGATGCAGCGGTTTGTTGTCGCCCGCGTTGCGGTGAGAGGCGCGAAACTGCTCGGATCGCGTCCAGTTCTCGAACGCCTCCTTGTTCGCCCACACTGTATGGGATGAATAGAGCGTGTGGTCATCGCGATCGGGACCGCGCAACAGATGAAACTCGACGAAGCCGGGCAACTGATCGAGATAAGTGTCCCGGCCGAGCCAACGGCGCTCGAACTCCTCCTCGTGGCCCTTGATGACTTTGAAGCGATTCATTGCAATGTACATTCGTGTTCTCCTTTGCGGCGTCCGCAACCGATTGTCTCACCGTTCCGCGAACTTGATCGTAATCCCGCCGTTGATAGTCATCCCCGGGTTGGGCTCGATGTTTAGAAATTGCGAGTATTCCCTGTTGTTCACCCTGAGCTTTGCGCTCACCCGGTCATTGTAGGCTCATGTGGCTAAAATATCGACGCGTGCAACACGAGCGGTCGCCCGGCAGGGCGTCGCGACTTCGACGCGCGTCGCCCTGTGGGGATGGGCTTGCGCTCATGAACAAAGGCGCAATCGTCGAAGAAGCGACCCCGCCAACGTTCCGAGCAGCGATCTTCTGGCCCGACGTGTTCGCTGTCGATCCGACCGCAGGAACCCATCTTGCCTCCAAAAATCGCTCGTCATGCCTTCGCGACGACTCTCGGAAGGTCAGCGACCGGATGCCGATAGACTAAGCCGCAGCCCCCATTCCCGCCGCCTGAAGCCAATGGCTGACCACGGACCCGGCGTCGCGGCCTACGCTTAGGAAACGTCCGGACCCCCAGGTCCAGAGCCACGGAAGCCCCAGCACGAACGCGCCAGGCACGCTCGTCACCCCTCGCCGATTTACGGGGTAGCCCGAGCCGTCGAAGATCGGTAGCTGGACGTAGGACCAATCGGGCGTGAAGCCGGTCGCCCAAACGATGGCGCCAACGCCGGCGAGGTCGAGGGTCTCGGGTTCTTCGCTGGGCGTCCAGACCGGCTGATAGACGGAGCTCGGAGGCGCGTCGATTCCCTTGGCCGCAATGTGCCGATCGATCAGCGCGTTGATGCCGTTGTAGACCCGGTCCGCTTCGTCGAGATTGGCTTTAAGGTTCGGCTCGAAAACCATCCGGCCATCGCGAACGTCGTTCAGGCGCCCATAGAGCGACATGCCCTGCAGCGCGAAGGCTCGCAGATCGATGTCGCGTCCACCGTCGCGTCCGGTCAAATAATGATTGGTGTCCTGCCGCTTGCGGCCCATCCCCTCGTCCGCGACCGTGATCTCGTACTGACCGATATCGGTCAGCCAGTCGACAACGTCGCGGCCTCGATAGAAGCGCGCGCATCTTGGCGCATTGCCGGTGACGAGGTGCACCGTGCGGCCGTCGAGATGCAGGTCTTCGGCGATCTGCGCCCCGGACTGGCCCGCCCCGACAACGATGACGTCGCCCGGCGGCAACGCGGCGGCGTTGCGATATTCTGTCGAATGAACCTGGGCGACGACATCCGGGACCCGCTCGGCGCATCGCGGCCGGTAGGGATCGCCATAAAGGCTCGTCGCCAGAAACACAGCGTCGGCCAAAAAGCGTCCGGCGCTGGTCGTCACGAGGAAAAGGTCTTTCTCCCTTTCGACCGCGATAACCTCGACGCCTTCCTTCACCGGCGCGTTTGTCTTGCGGGCGAACGCATCGAGATAGGTCAGGATTTCCGTCTTCACCATAAAGCCGTGGGGATCGGGTCCGTCGTAAGGATGCCCAGGCAGTTGGCATTGCCAGTTCGGAGTCACGAGGCAGAACGTGTCCCAGCGCTCCTCGCGCCATTTGTGCATGACCGACTTCTTCTCGAACACAACGTGATCGACCCCGGCGCGCGAGAGCCAATAGCTCGCCGACAGTCCGGCCTGGCCGCCGCCGACGACGATAGCGCCGTAACGGCGCTCGATCTTTTGTTCCGTGCTCATCTGGCGCCTCCGTCGAGAAAGGTTTCGCAGGCGACGCGCGCGTACTCCTGCCCCTCGAATTGTGTAGCTGTCGCTTCGATGCGGGCGAGTTGGCCGAGCGCGAGCGAACACGCGTGGCCGTACTTCGCCTTGACCCGCTCCGAGGCGTTTTGCAGCGCCTCCCGGCTGCGTTGCACGAAGTCCGGGACGGGATAGCTCTCGCCCTCGTGAAGAAAATCCCTGATGACGAGCGACGGGGAGTAGCAGCTCTCCCGCTTGCCGTCGGGCCAGCGGATGACGAAGCGCATCTCAGGCATGGACCAGTTCCCGCAAACGGCGATAGACCGGCAAATGGCGCTCGGCGACATCCCTCCAACCGAACCGCGCGGCGACGACCGGGCCGCGCGCGCGAAGGGAGTTCGCAACGTCTCCCCGCAGCGATTGGCGCATCGCTCCAGCGATCGACGACACATCGGCCGGATCGCACCAGAGCGCGTCGGACCGATCGAGATAGTCGACAAAAGGGGCGATCCGCGAGACGACGACTGGCCTTCCGCTCGCCATCGCCTCCAGCACGCACAGCCCAAAACCTTCCTTGACCGAAGGGAAGACAAGCGCTGAGGCCACGCGGTAGAGCGCGGGCATGTCGGCGTCGGCGACAGGGCCGAGCAGCGAAACGGCCGATGCTCCTTCCCCGAGTTCTGTCAGTTCACGTCCGAAAGCAGCCTGGTAGGCATGATGATCGAGCAGACTCGCGCCCCCCGCAATCACGAGGCGCGCGTCAGGGTGGGCGCGATGAATTTCGGCGAAGGCCTGAAGAATGCGGGTGGTGTTCTTGCGCGCCTCGACGCCGCCGATCGAGAGAAACACGGGGCCCGCTCCCAGACCCAGACGTTGCCTGAGCTCCGCATCGGACCCGTCCCCATGAGGGGAATATCGGCAAGCGTCCACGCCGTTGCCGCCGACGTCGGCTTCGCGGCCGAAGCGCTCGACGAGGTTCTGGCGCCAGAGCGCGCTCACGACCATCAAGGCGTCCGCGGCGAGGATCGATCGCGTCTGCCGCTGGACGAGGCGCGGGTCGGCGAAATCGTCGACGTGATGCACGGTGCGGACGAAGGCGGGGATCAAGCCCTCCTCCTTGAGCGTCGCAAGCGCGTTGGCTCCGATCCCATCTTGCGCGTGATAGAGATCGAAGCCACGGTTCTCCGGGCGCCGAAACCAGCGGACGTAATCGTCGATGCGCTGTTCGACCATGTCGGCAGTCTCGCGCGGCGCGTGTTCGACGGGGAAAGCAATGGCGGCGCAACGGGGCCCTCGAAAAAAGCCGCACCCAGTGGCGTCAGGCGCGTGCAGCACAGTCTCAATGCCAAGGTCTTCGAGTGCCTCGCCGAGGCTCATCGCATGCACGACACCGCCACGGGGAAGAGTGGAATGCGTCAGCATGGCGACGCGAAGCGGGCGGCTCATGCGGCTTGCGCTCCCGCGGCGAACCCCATCAGCCGTTCCGCGCCGAGATCGCGAAGGAGAGCGCTCCGGCCCTCGGAATGCAATGTGACCTGGCTTCCCGGTTTGACCACGCCAACCGACGCAACATGGAGGTCACGCGCACGAAACATCGAAAGCACGGCCTCGACGTGTCGGGGAGCGACGGACAGAAGAAAGCCGAAGCTCGGAAAGGTTTTGAGCCACCGCTCGAGAGCCACACCCGCCGGCGGCTCGATGGCGTCAAGGTCCAGCGCGATCGAGACGCCGGAGCTTTCGGCGAGCATCACCGCCGTGCCAGGGATTCCGCCCTGGCTGATGTCCTTGGCGGCGCGCGCGAGCCCTTTTTCGGCGAGCTCCGGCAAGAGCGCGAGATCGGCGCGCAGGCGCTCGGGCGGCGCCTCGAGCGCCGCTTGAAAATTGTCGAACGGCTCGCGGTAAGCGCCGCGCCTGTCGACGACCATGATCAGCGCGTCGCCCGGCCTGGCGTCGAAGCTGGTCAGAAGCCGCGCCCCCGCCCGCCCAAGAACGGCGACCGCCAAATGGGTCTCACGATTGTGCAGGTTGGTGTGGCCGCCGACGATCGGCACGCAATAGGCTGCGGCTGCGGCGCGCAAGCCGTCCAGAACAGCGCTGGCGCCCGCCTCGCCCTCCGCCCAGATGGTGTCGACGACAGCGATGGGGCGGCCGCCCATCGCCGCGACGTCGCTGAGGTTGACCATCACGCCGCACCAGCCGGCGAACCAAGGATCGGCGTCGACGAACGCGCTGATGAAACCTTCGGCGGCGAAGAGAAGGTGCCCTTCGCCGTCGGGGATTGCCGCGCAGTCGTCGCCGACCGGGATCGCTCCCTGCGCGAGCCCGAGCCGCGCCGCGACGATGCCGATGTCGGCCTTGGCGGCGAGCGCCGGACTGGCCTTCAACCGCCCGGTAAGCGCCTCGAGAGCCGCCGCGTCCATGTCAGGCCGCTTTCCTCAACGCGACGTAACCAATCTCCGGCGTGTGGCACGGCGGGTAGAAGTCGAGGTCGGCGCGCATCCTCACATGCGGCCGGCCGTGCAATTCGACCTCCGCCATCGTCTCCCAATTCATTTGCTGGAAGAGAGGCGCGTTCTGCGCCTGAACATGCGCAAGGAATGTTCGACAGCCCATCGCATGCGCCGAGGAGACAGCGAGCCGGATCAGGGTCGCGCCAATCGCGCCGATGCGCCTGTACTCGCGGGCGACGGCAAGCCGCGAGCCGCGCCACAGGCCGGGTTCATCCTCGTGAATGCGGACCGTGCCGACGACCTGGTCGGCCGCAACTCCGAGCATGGACAATGCCACGAGCGTGACCGCGTAATCGTCGACCGCGTCGCGATCGTCTTCCCCAAACAATCCCTGCTCGCCGCAGAAAACCTGTCGCCTCAGCGCATAGGCGCTTTCGCGCTCCCAGCGCGAGGCGGCGAATTTGACGCGGAACTCGCTCACGCTGAACTGTTCGAACGGCTCGAAGATCACGACGCGAGCCTCCGCTCGTAGGTCGAGAGCGCCGAGCAGGCGCCGCACTTCCCGCATCCCGCCTTGATGTCCGACGCTCTGAGCCCGCTTGCGGCGAGCATGGCCGCGAGCGGCTTCAGGATCGCGTGCATGAATTCGGGTGTGGGTGCCGCATGGCTTTCGAGCGGCGTGCCCGAGATCGGCACGAAGGGAACGACGAACGGGTAGACGCCCAGCGCCACGAGCCTCTCGCAGATCTCCGATGATCGATTCCGCCGAGTCGCCCAGGCCCGCAAGGATGTAGGTCGAGACTTGGCCCCGCCCGAAGACGGGGACCGCCGCGGCGAAGGCTTTGAAGTAACGCTCGACCGTAACCTCGGACTTGCCCAGCATGAGTTTGCGCCGGAGTTCGGCCGTGACGACTTCAAGATGCATGCCGAGACTATCGACGCCCGCGCGAGCGAGACGTTCGAACCAGATGTCGTCGTCAGGCGGCTCGCATTGCGCCTGGATCGGAAGATCGACGGCGGCTTTCACCGCTATTGCGCTTTCGCACAAGATTGACGCGCCGCGATCACGGCCAGGCGGCGTGCCGGTGGTCATCACCATATGCTTGACGCCATCGAGTTCGACCGCCACGCGAGCGACTTCCGCAAGTTGAGCCGGCGTCTTGCGTTCGACGGTCCTGCCCGCCGCCAGCGACTGCCCGATGGCGCAGAACTGGCAGGTCTTCGTGCGGCTCTGATAGCGGATGCAGGTCTGCAAAACTGTGGTCGCGAGGACGTCGCGGCCGTGCAGCGTCGCGATGTGGGAATACGGGACGCCGTCCTCTGTTTTCAGATTGTAGAAGCGCGGGCGCTGGGGGAAGCGGACTTCAGCGACCGCCTGACCGTCGCGCAGAATCCGGCTTGAGCCGAAGGCGTCGGGTTTATCGACCACGTACGGGCTGTCGAAGGCCGGCGCGGTATGCACCGGCGCCATGACCGTCACGCCGTCGATCGTCAGCGCTTTGTGATCCGATGGGCCGGCGCCGCCGCGGCGGCTCTCGACCCCGGCTTTCGGGTCAGCCAGCCGAACGCCAAAGCTCTGCAACTCGTTGATCAGTTGTTCGGTCGGAAGGCTCATGGCCATCTCCTTCGGGGATAAGCGCAGGCTCGGGCGATAGATGCAAAGGACGGGCCGGACGCTGATCGAGCTGGACGCTGATGAGTTCGGGGCGCGCGTAATGGCCGACGGAATCCATCATCCGCTTGCGCTTGACGATGAGGGAAAGATCGAGGTCGGCGACGACAATGCCCTCGCCTTCGGTCAGGGGCGGGACGAGATGACGACCCTCAGGAGAGACGATCGCGGTCATGCATCCCCCGCGCAGGCCCCGCTGAAGCGCTTCGTTCGGCGTGATCGAGGCGATCTGCGCTTCGGTGAGCCACCCTGTGGAATTGACGACGAAGCAGCCGCTCTCGAGCGCATGATGGCGGATCGTCACTTCGATCTGCTCGGCGAAGATCGGGCCGACGAGCGAACCCGGAAATTGCGCCGCGTGGATCTCCTCGTGCTGGGCCATCAGGGCGTAGCGAGCGAGGGGATTGTAGTGCTCCCAGCACGCAAGCGCGCCAACGCGGCCAACGGCGGTGTCGACGACCGTGAGCCCCGAGCCGTCGCCCTGACCCCAGATCATCCGCTCATGGAAGGTCGGGGTGATCTTGCGCCGTTTCAGCTTCAGCGCGCCGTCGGCGTCGAAAACGAGCTGGGTGTTGTAAAGCGTTCCGTGGTCGCGCTCGTTGATTCCGAGCACGACGACTGCGCCATGCCTGCGCGCCGCCGCCGCGACCCGATCGGTCTCCGGACCGGGCGCCGCGATGGCGTGCTCATAGAGGCGGATATGCTCGGAGCCGCTTTGGACGGGCGGCGTGACAAATGAGAAGTAAGGATACCAGGGAACGAATGTCTCGGGGAAAACGATGAACTCGGCCCCCTTCCCCGCAGCTTCCTCAATCGACGCGATCACCCGATCGAGCGTCGCCGCCCCGGACGTTAGATCGGGAGCGATCTGCACCGCCGCGGCGCGCACCTTTTGCTTTCTTGCCATCGCGATCTCGTTTGGATTGCGGGTTTGGCGGGCCGAGCCCGGCCCGCCTCAGAATGCGTCAGAGCGTCCAGGTGTCGAGGATGAAGGCGTTGTCGCGGCGATGCAGGAGCACAAGGTCGAGCACGTCGAGCGGGTTGATCGGGCGGATGCCCTCGATCAGCGAAGGTTCGCCGTGACCGTAAAGCGCCTGCAGCGCGAAGCGGCAGGCGTAGACCTTGCCACCCTCGGCGATGAACTTCGTGATCTGGTTGTTGAAGTTCTGAGCGCCCGGGAAGGCTTCATCGCCGATTTTCGGAAAGCCGCGCTGTACGCCGAGAGTGACGCCGGGTCCGTAGAGCAGGATGGAGGTCTCGAAGCCCTTGCGGAGAAGGCGGGTCGCCTGCAGCAGGTTGACGAGGCCAATGGAGCCTTCAAAGGCGACTGTATGGAACGTCACGAGGGCTTTCTCGCCGGGCTGCGCCTTGACGTCCTCGAAAACCTTTTCCTCATAGTCGACGAAGGAGTCGCCTTTCTTGTGGGCCGGATGGGTGACCGCTGGCATCGTGGTTTGGCCTTTCGCTTGCGAGCCGGTCCCTGCGCCGGCGTTGCTGGACGTTGTGCAATGGTCGTGCCATCATGTTTGCGGTCAATGCTGAGGTCAAAAGCCGGTGAGTGGGGTCAAGTTTACAGTCAATAGCGTTTCGATCCGATCAAAGGCTGAGAGGGAGGCCAATTTCTGGAGCTTTCCGGCGCCGCGCGGTGAGGCGCCCGCCGTCCAACAATCTGCAGTCAATTTCCGTCGCCAGAGCCCGGCGGTCCCATCATGAAGTCCTGGGCGCCGGTGCTGCAGGGTCGCGAGGGCCCAAAATACCTCGCCATCGCCGATGCGATTGCGGCCGACGTCGCCGCGGGCCGTCTGGCGCCTGGCGATCGCCTGCCGCCGCAGCGGGACCTGGCCGGACGCCTGGCGTTGGACTTCACCACCGTCGCGCGCGGTTATGTCGAGGCCGGAAAGCGTGGTCTCGTTGAATCCGTGGTCGGGCGCGGCACTTTCGTTCGGCGGCACGCTTCCGTTCGAGGCGATTCCGGCCCGCAGCGTTCGCGCGCCGATTTCGCGATGAACATGCCCCCCGAGCCGGAAGATCCGGAATTGCTTGCGCGGATGAGGGAGGGCTTTGCAAGCGTCGCCGCGGATCTCGATTCGTTGCTTCGCTACCAGGGCTTCGGCGGATCGCCAATGGACCGGGACGCGGCTGCAAGCTGGCTCGGACGGCGCGCGCTCGTCCCTTCGCAAGAGCGCATATTCCTCGCGCCCGGAGCGCACGGCGCGATGGTTGGCGTCTTCAGCTTGCTGGCGCGAGCGGGAGACACTGTTCTCTGTGAGGCGATCACCTATCCCGGGGTGCGCTCGATCTGCGCCCAGCTCGGGTTGCAGTTGATCGGGGTCGACATGGACGGCGACGGGGTGATGCCCGAGGCGCTCGAGGAGGCCGCGCGCAGGCATGTGCCGAAAGCGATCTATCTCAACCCCACTTTACAGAATCCAATGACGATCACGATCCCCGAGCGCCGACGCACCGCGATCTGCTCGCTCGCACGCCGGCTCCAGATCCCGATCGTCGAGGACGACGCTTATGGGTTCATTCCGACGCACGGCCCCCCGCCCCTCGCGGCCATCGCGCCTGACATCTGCTGGCACATTGCAGGCCTCGCCAAGTGTATCGGCGCTGGCCTGCGTTTGGCTTACGTCGTCGCGCCAGACGCGCCAGCCGCCTGGTCGTTCAACAGCGCGATGCGCGCGCTCTGCGTGATGGCGTCGCCGATCTGCGCGGCGGTCGCAACGCGATGGATCAACGACGGCACCGCCGACACAATCCTCAGATTTATCCGATCAGAGAGCATCGCGCGGGAGCGCATCGCCGCGAAGGCGCTGGAGCCGGGCGCCTATCTTTCCGATCCATTGAGCTTCAACATCTGGCTGCCGATGCGCAACGGCTGGACCCGCTCGGTTTTCGTGAGCCAGGCGCGGACGAGCGGTCTTGGCGTTGTGCCAAGCGACGCCTTCGCAGCGAATGGCGCGCCGCCCGAAGCCGTGCGTGTCGGACTCGGGGGGCCGATTACACGCACTCAGGTCGAGCGGGGACTGGCCTTCCTATCGCATCTCCTCGAAAGGCAACCGGAGTCCGTGGCGACCTAGACGAGCGGCGAGAGGCTCTGTACGCCTCAGGACCTTCACGGCTTACTGGCCACTTCTACGGCTCCCCTGTGCATATACATGCAGCCGAGCGTATGCTGGTGTTTGGGATTGGCGCCGATTAGCGCCTGGGACGACACCGGACGCCGTTAGGGATATGCAATGACCACCCGGATGAATATCGCCGTCCGAGGCTTGTTCGCGACGCCGGTTGCGGCGCTGGAGGTTCCCGGCGCCGAGGAACGCAATGTGGAACTCAGCGCCATCATCCTGAAGAAGCGCGAGACGGCGCAATCGGTTCAGGCTTCCAACGCGGGGGGCTGGCACTCGGACCGCGAGATCGCCGCCTGGGGGGGCCCTCAGGTCGCCTTCATTCTCGACCTGGCCAAAGAGATGGCCAATCGCTTGACCGCCGATCGAAACGGCAAATCGGTCCAACCGAAATGGAGCGTGATGGCGTGGGCCAATGTCAACGGGCCGGGCGACGGGAATATCTGCCACTATCATCCCGGCGCGTTCTGGTCCGGGACCTATTATGTCGCCGACGGCGGCTGCGCCACGGATACGAGTCTGGGCGGCGAGTTCGAAATGCTTGATCCTCGCGGGGCCGGCCCCGGAATGTATGCGCCAAGCCTGAAGTTCATGGGGGAAGATGGCCAGTCGGTCGGCGCTGCGGAAACCATCAGGCCGCGGCCGGGCCTCCTGTTCCTGTTCCCCTCGTGGCTCTTTCATCAAGTCCGGCCCTACCGGGGCAATGCGCTGCGCATCTCCATCGCATTCAATCTCAGCGTTTGAACCCGCGAGAGTGCATCGCATGTCAGCTCCGGCGTCGCGAGCAACCAAGAGACAGTCCGAAATCATCGCGCTTCTGCGCCACTCCGGGCGCGTCGCCGTCGAGGATCTTGCCGCCCAGTTCAACGTCGCCTTGCAAACGATACGGCGTGACCTCAACGAGCTTAGTGAAGAAGGCCGTGTGGTTCGCGTTCACGGAGGCGCGATTGTCGCGTCAGGCGTCGAAAACCTCGCCTATGACGCCCGGCAACTCGTCGCCCACGATCAAAAGCGATTGATTGGAGAAGCGGCGGCGCGGCTCATTCCGGACAATTCCTCGCTGTTCATCAATATCGGCACAACGACGGAAGAGGTCGCGAAAGCGCTTTCGAGACATTCCGGTCTTCTGGTCATCACCAACAACCTCCATGTCGCAAGCGAGTTGCACCGAAGCAGCGCCGTCGAAATCTTCCTCACCGGCGGAACGGTGCGGCAGAGCGACGGCGGCATTGTCGGGGCGGTCACCGTCGACCAGATCGAGCAGTTTCGTGTTGATTTCGCGGTCATCGGCACCTCGGCGATTGACCAGACCGGCACGCTCCTGGACTTC
Source organism: uncultured Alphaproteobacteria bacterium (assembly GCA_963717215.1). Lineage (GTDB taxonomy): Bacteria > Pseudomonadota > Alphaproteobacteria > Rhizobiales > Beijerinckiaceae > Roseiarcus. The sequence continues at coordinate 135,311 of CAVQVS010000007.1, read as the reverse complement.
GACATTCGCGAGGTCGAGATATCGCGCGCCATTGTCGAGCATGCCCGGAAAATCATTCTGGTCTCCGACAGCAGTAAGTTCTCGCGGTCTGCGCCGGTTCGGATCGCGCATCTTTCGGAGATCGACGTCTTCGTCACTGACCGCCTGCCTTCGCCCGCGATGATCGAGCTTTGTCAGCGATGCGAAGTGAAGGTCATCGAGGTCGGTGGCCCGGTCGAATCGGACGGCGAAGAGAGTTAGGCGAGGGGTTTACGAACATTCGTTTTGATTGTTCGTTTTTTCGCTTGCTCTGCGCGATATGCTCGTTATACCCTCGCTGAGACTGAAAAGCGCGCTTTTGGCTTTGCGCTTTCGGCTTGGGGAGGAAGTTTGGAGTCCTCGGCGCCGCCTTTGCCGACCTTCGACATCGCCATCATCGGCGGCGGCGTGAACGGCTGCGGAATCGCCAGGGACGCCGCGGGGCGCGGCTGGTCGGTCTATCTGTGCGAGAAGAACGATCTCGCCTCCTCGACGTCCAGCGCCTCGAGCAAGCTGATCCACGGGGGCCTGCGCTATTTAGAGCATTTCGAGTTTCGTTTGGTTCGCGAAGCGCTGATCGAGCGGGAAGTTCTGTGGCGAATCGCACCCCATATCGTATGGCCGCTTCGGTTCGTTCTGCCTCACCGCACGGATCTCAGACCCGCCTGGCTGCTTCGACTGGGCCTCTTTCTCTACGACCATCTGGGTGGTCGCCGGCTTTTGCCGCCGACCCGAAGCCTGAGACTGGCCGATGACCCGGCGGGCGAACCGCTCAAGCCGCAGTATAAACTCGGATTCGAATATTCGGATTGCTGGGCCGAAGACGCGCGGCTTGTGGTCCTGAACGCGCGCGACGCGGCCGACAAGGGCGCCGTGATCGCGCCCCGCACCCGCTGCCTGAGCGGAACCCGAGAAGGCGGCCTCTGGACGCTGATCGTGCGGGACGAACAGATCGGCCGCGTGAGCAGGATTCGAGCGCGCGCGTTGGTCAACGCGGGCGGCCCCTGGGTCAACGAAGTTCTAGAGTCGACGCTCCAGATTCCGCCTCCTGCCGCCGTCAGGCTCGTCAAAGGGAGCCACATCGTCGTCCGGCGTTTGTTTCAACACGACCGCTGCTACATTCTCCAAAACAAGGACCGGCGGGTGTTTTTCGTCATCCCGTTCGAACGAGACTACACCCTGATCGGCACCACCGACCTCGACTACACCGGCGATCTCGATGCGGTGCACGTGTCTCCACAGGAAATCGCATATCTTTGCGATGCTGCGAGCAGCTACTTCCGGGCTCCTGTCACCCCCGACCAGGTGGTGTGGTCCTATTCCGGCGTTCGTCCTCTCTATGATGATGGCGCCTCCGAAGCTCAGGAAGCAACGCGCGACTACGTTCTCAAACTCGACCTATCCGAGGGGGCGCCTCCGCTTCTCAGCATTTTCGGCGGTAAGATCACCACCTATCGGCGACTGGCCGAGGCGGCGCTGGCGGTGTTGTCGCGTCGCTTGCCCCCTGCGCGCAGGTCCGCCGGATGGACCGGTCAAGAGGCGTTGCCTGGCGGCGATTTTCCGACCAACGGTTTCGAAACGCTGGTGAGTCAAACGGCAGCGCGTTATCCTTTTCTCGCGCGGGATACGGTGCGCCGTCTCGTCCGCGCCTATGGCACTCGGGCGGAAAGGCTATTAGGAGGGGCGAGGACGCAATCGGATCTCGGTCGGACTTTCGGGGCCGACCTGACCGAAGCCGAGGTCCTCTATCTGGCCAACAACGAATGGGCGATGAGCGCTGCCGACGTCGTTTGGCGGCGCTCCAAGCTGGGATTGCGAATGTCCGAGGCTGAGGTCCAAGATCTCCACGCCTATCTTGGATCGTTGCAGGCTCAGCCGCAGAAAGCTGATCAAAGGGGGGCAAGCGTCGGGTGACGTTCGTTCTGGAAAATATTTCGCTCTCGGTCGGGCAGGAAACCGTCATCGATGACGTTTCGCTGACGCTCGATCAGGGCTCGATGAGCGTTTTGCTGGGCCCGACTTTGTCTGGGAAGACCACGCTCATGCGTCTTATGGCCGGACTGGACCGGCCGACGACGGGTCGGCTGATCGAAGGCGCCGTGGACGTAACGAATGTTGCGGTTCGTCGCCGCTCCGTTGCGATGGTCTATCAGCAATTCGTCAATTATCCCTCGCTCACGGTCTACGAGAACATCGCATCGCCGCTTCGCGTCGCTGGCGTTGGCCGCGCCGAGATCGAGGCTCGCGTGATGGAAGCGGCGCGTTTGCTGCGGCTTGACAATCTCCTGCCGCGTTTGCCGACGCAACTGTCTGGTGGCCAGCAGCAACGCACGGCCATTGCTCGCGCCCTCGTCAAGCGCGCCAAACTGGTTCTGCTCGACGAGCCGTTAGCCAATCTCGACTATAAGCTGCGCGAGGAATTGCGCGAGGAATTGCCTCGCATATTCGCAGAGACCGGCGCTGTCCTCGTCTACGCGACGACGGAGCCGACGGAAGCCCTGTTGCTCGGCGGCGCCACCATTACTTTACATGAGGGCAGAGTCTCCCAGGTCGGACCGACCGCCCGTGTCTATCGAAGACCTGAAAACATCGAAGCCGCGCGAGTCTTTTCCGATCCCCCGTTGAATGAGCTCGTCATCGAAAAGCGCGGCGCTCTGGGGACGTTGGAAAGCGGTCGCAATCTCCCTCTCGTCGGTGCTCTGACGAGATTGCCGGATGGCGTTTACCGGCTCGGCTTTCGGGCCGACGCGGTGGCCGTCGGCGACGGAAAGTCGCAAGGCTTCAGTTTTCCTGGCGAGGTGAAGGTGACCGAGCTCAGCGGGTCGGAAAGCTTCGTTCACGTCGATGTCGGCGTGGGCGTTTGGGTCTGCCTCGCGCCCGGGGTGCACGAGTGGCAGCCGGGGGCGCAGGTCGAAGCGCGCGTCGACCCGAACCGCGTCTTTGTCTTCGACAGCTCCGGCGGTCTCGCGACGACGCCGTTCATCGCACAAACGGCTTGAGGCGGAAGCGATGGCGCGCATCACACTTGACGGAATTGCCCACGCCTACGGCGGCAAGCCGCAGAGCGAGCAGGATTACGCACTCAAGCCTCTCCACCACGTCTGGGAGCAAGGCATGGCATACGCGCTGCTGGGCCCATCTGGGTGTGGCAAGACGACGCTGCTCAACATCATCTCCGGTCTCGTCATTCCCTCTGAAGGGCGCCTCCTATTTGACGACAAGGACGTAACGCATCTGCCGACCAAGGAACGAAACATCGCGCAAGTGTTTCAGTTTCCCGTCATCTACGACACGATGACCGTTGCGGAAAATCTTGCCTTCCCGCTGAAGAACCGAAGGCTCCCGCACGCTGCGATCGAACGGCGCGTCGCCGAGATCGCGGCAATGCTCGATCTGACCGGCGTCCTGAACAGGCGCGCCCGCGGGCTAACCGCTGACGCCAAGCAGAAGATCTCGCTCGGTCGCGGCCTTGGTTCGCTCGGATGTGTCGGCCGTCCTGTTCGACGAGCCGCTGACGGTGATCGATCCTGCGCTCAAGTGGGAGCTGAGGTCGAAGCTGAAGGCGGTTCATCGGGCGCTCGATCTTTTGATGATCTATGTGACGCACGACCAGATCGAGGCGCTGACCTTTGCCGATAAAGTCGTGGTGATGAACGACGGCAAGGCCGTGCAGATCGGGACGCCGGACGACCTGTTCGAGCGGCCGGAGCACACATTCGTCGGCTATTTCATTGGCTCGCCCGGCATGAACCTCATGCCAGCGAAAATCTCAGGCTCGCGCGCCCTCGTCGACGGAGTGGAGCTTCAACTGAGCGCAGTCTATCCGGACCCGCCAAAAGGCCAGCGCGTACAGATCGGGGTACGGCCAGACTACACCGAATTGTCGAGCACGGCCGGCGCGCTCGTACAGGTGCGCCGCGTCGCCGATCTCGGCCGCAAGCGCCTTGCCTATGTCACTCTGGGCGGACAGCAGATTGTCGCCACGATACCGCCCGAGATGTCTTCAATCGGCGATCAGGCAAAGGTTGTGTTCGATCCGGAGCATACGCACGTTTACGTGGACGACATTCGTGTCGCGGGAGCGGCGGCATGAACGGCAAGCCGATCAACAATCGCGCGTGGCTTTTCGTTCTGCCCGTCCTCGCCTTCGTGCTGTTCTCGTCGATCATTCCGGTCATGACCGTCGTGAACTATTCGGTTCAGGACACGATGGGGGCGAACAATTTCTTCTGGAACGGCGACGGCTGGTTTCGCGATCTCCTCAACCCGAGCACCGAAATCGGCGCGCGCTTCAACGACGCTTTGTTTCGCACCCTCGCCTTCTCGCTCGTCTGCCTCCTGATCGAGGTCCCGCTCGGCATCGCGCTCGCTCTCTGCATTCCAAGGAACGGCTGGCTCGTCGGGCTGACCCTGGTCGTGGTTGCGCTGCCTATGCTCATTCCGTGGAACGTGATCGGCACGATGTGGCAGATCTTCACTCGCGCCGACATTGGGCTTTTCGGGGCGGCGCTGACAGGACTTGGCCTGCATTACAATGTGACGCAGGACTCGATTTCCGCCTGGGTCACAATCGTCGTCATCGACGTGTGGCATTGGACGCCGCTTGTCATTCTGTTGAGCTACGCGGGTCTGCGCGCAATCCCCGAGGCATTCTACCAGGCGGCCCAGATTGACGGCGCGAGCCGCTGGGCGATTTTCCTCAACATCGAATTGCCCAAGCTGCAGAAGGTTCTCGTCATCGCAGTGCTGCTGCGCTTCATGCAGACGTTCATGATCTACACGGAGCCGGTCGTCGTGACCGGAGGCGGCCCCGGCAGCGCAACGACCTTCCTATCGATCGATCTGGTGAAGATCGCACTCGGTCAAGTCGACCTCGGAAACGCCGCAGCCATGTCGCTCGTGTACTATCTTATCACCCTCACCGTCTGCTGGGTCTTCTACACGATCATGATTTAGATCGAGCGAAGGAGGGACGCGTGACGCGTCAGGGACTCGCTCCGAAAATTGTTCTCTCCGTCTATCTGCTCGTGCTGATGCTGCCGGTCTACTGGCTCATCAATATGAGCTTGCGGACCAATTCCGAGATCATCTCGGGGCTGGCGCTGTGGCCGCGACACCCGACACTGCAGAAATATATCGACATTTTCAATGATCCGACCTGGGTCCACGCCTTCGGCGTTTCCCTCACGTATGTGGCGATCAATACAGTAATTTCGGTGACCGTCGCCCTGCCGGCTGCCTATGCGTTCAATCGCTACGCGTTCGTTGGCGACAAGCACTTGTTCTTTTGGCTCCTGACCAATCTGATGGCGCCGGCCGCCGTTTTCGCAATGCCGTTCTTCCAGCTCTACTACGCGATTGGCCTGTTTGACACGGTCTGGGCCGTGGCGCTCGCGCATTGCCTCTTCAATATTCCTTTGGCCGTGTGGATCCTTGAGGGGTTTATCGGCGGCGTTCCGCGCGAAATTGACGAAACCGCGGCGATCGACGGTTATTCCTTTCCGAGATTCTTCATTTTCATCTTTTTGCCCCTGATCGCCAATGGCGTCGGCGTCACGGCCTTCTTCTGCTTCATGTTCTCGTGGGTCGAGGAGTTGCTCGCCACGACTTTGACGTCGGCTAACGCCCTGCCGTTCGCGGCCGTGATGTCCCGCGCCTATTCGGTAGCCGGCATGGACTGGTCGCTGCTCTCCGCCGCCGGCGTTCTGACAATGATTCCCGGCGCCGTTGTGATCTGGTTCGTACGCAATCACATCGCCAAGGGCTTTGCCCTTGGCCGCGTTTAGAGGAGCGCCGCAATGCTCGCCTGGATGGCATGGACCTGGCAAACGGCGCTGTTCTTCGGCCTCGTGGCGCTGGCGCTCATCATTCTCACGGTGCTCGCGATCTATCGGCCGGAAACGCCCCGGGTCGGCGTCCTGCGGTTTCCGACCACGCGAGGCGACCGGTTCTTCGTCACCCTGATCGGGTCGGCTTTCATTTTCGTTTTCTGGCTGCGGCTTGGCGGGGGCGCCTTGTGGTACCCGCTCGCAGCCTCGGTGGTTTACGGCATCGCGATGTTTCGTTTCGCTTAAAGCCGTATCGCCCGTGGCGCGTGGTGCGCGACGGAATCAAGGGAGGAAGCCATGGACGTAAAACGTCGTGACGTATTGAAGGGAGCCGCGGCGGTCGCCGCCTCAGCGGCGACCGTGGGTGGTGCCGCGATCATCTCGGCCACCCCCAGTTATGCCCAGCAGGTCGATGCCGCCAAGAAATGGATCGATAGCGAGTTTCAGCCCTCGACGTTAAGCAAAGACGAGCAGATGGCCGAAATGGAATGGTTCATCAAAGCGTCCGCGCCCTTCAAAGGGATGAACCTCAGCACCGTATCGGAGATTCTGAGCATACACGACTATGAATTGAAGACCTTGACCAAGGCCTTCGCCGAGATCACGGGGATAAAGGTCAACCACGAACTGCTCGATGAAGGGAAACTGGTCGACAAGATCGAAGTCGAAATTGCTTCCGGAAAGCCGATTTACGACTTCTGGATGAACGATTCCGACTTTATCGGCACGCATCCTCGCTACAACGACATCGTCGGCGGATCGCTCACCGATTTCATGGCCAACGACGGCAAGGACGTCACCAATCCCGGTCTCGACCTCGACGACTTTATTGGTCTGTCATTCGGGACATTCACAGATGGGAAGCTCTACCAGCTGCCCGATCAGCAATTCGCCAATCTGTACTGGTTCCGCTACGACTGGTTCCAGAAGCCCGAGCTCAAGGCGGCGTTCAAGGCCAAGTTCGGCTATGACCTCGGCGTCCCGGTCAATTGGTCGGCGTATGAAGATATCGCCGATTTCTTCACCAACACCGTCAAGGAAATCGACGGGCAAAAAGTCTACGGCCATATGGACTATGGCAAGAAGGACCCCTCGCTCGGCTGGCGCTTCACAGACGCTTGGCTCTCGATGGCTGGCAACGGCGATCGCGGCCTGCCCAACGGCAAGCCGGTGGACGAATGGGGCATCCGGGCGGAGAACGGCATCCCTGTCGGCTCCTCGATCACCCGCGGCGGCGACGCCAATGGTCCGGCGGCGGTCTATGCGACGACGAAATTCGTCGAATGGCTCAAAAAGTATGCCCCTCCGGAAGCGTCCGGCATGGACTTTCTGGAGGCCGGCGCGGTGCCCGGCCAAGGACACATCGCGCAGCAGATCTTCTGGTACAGCGCGTTCACTCACGCCCTTTCGGAGCCTGGTCTTCCGGTCATGAATGCCGACGGCACGCCGAAGTGGCGTATGGCTCCAAGCCCCCATGGGGCCTACTGGAAAGAAGGCATGAAGCTCGGCTACCAGGACGTTGGTTGCTGGACGATGCTCAAGTATGCGCCCTTGGAACGCGTCAAAGCCGGCTGGCTCTACGCCCAGTTCTGCGTGTCGAAGACCGTCACGCTGAAAAAGTCCGTGACCTCGCTACACCTGATCCGCGACAGCGACATCTGGAGCGACGCCATGACAGCGGTCGCTCCGAAGGCCGGCGGCCTTGTCGAATTCTACCGCAGCCCAGCCCGCAAACTCTGGACGCCGACCGGAGTCAACGTGCCCGAATACGGCAAGCTGGCGCAGGTCTGGTGGCAGAATGTCTCCAAAGCGATCTCCGGCGAGGCGACGCCGCAGCAGGCGATGGATGGCTTGGCGCGCGATCAGGATGCGATCATGACTCGGCTCGAGAAGTCCGGCGCACAAGGCAAGCTCGGGCCGAAAATGAACGAGGAAAAGGATCCGGAATACTGGTACGCGAAGGCCGAGAAGGACGGCACGCTGGCGCCTCAGCGCAAGCTCGCCAATGAAAAGCCGCCCGGCGAAACCGTCGACTATGATGAACTGCTCAAGACTTGGACCCAGACAGCCCAGCCTCCGAAGAAAAAAGGCTGATTGTCTTAGATCGTCAATCGGGTCGGGCTGAGCAGCCCGACCCTTTTTCCATTTTGGGCAGGGATCGCCCCCATGACCGGGCATGTTCTCGTCGTCGACCAGGGCACGACCTCGACGCGCTCGATCGTTTTCGGGCCGGACGCCGCGCTCGTCGCCATGGCGCAGGAGGAGTTCCCGCAGATCTTCCCTCAGCCGGGCTGGGTCGAGCACGACCCGGAATCGCTGTGGCGGACGACGCTCTCAACCGCGCGGCAGGCCCTCTCCAGGGCAGGCGTCGAGCCGAGCGCGCTTGCCGGACTCGGGATCACCAACCAGCGCGAAACGACACTGGTCTGGAGCCGCACGACCGGCCGCCCAATCCACAATGCGATCGTCTGGCAAGATCGACGCACCGCGCCCCTTTGCGCCGAACTCAAGGAGCGCGGATGCGAGCCGCTCGTGTCGCAGCGCTCAGGCTTGCTGCTCGACCCCTATTTTTCGGCGACGAAGATCGCCTGGATTCTCGACAATGTTCCCGGCGCGCGCGCTGAAGCGGAACGCGGCGACCTGGCCTTCGGCACCGTCGACAGCTTTCTCGTCTGGCGCCTGACTAACGGCAAGGTTCACGTCACCGACGCCACCAACGCCTCGAGGACGCTGCTGTTCAACATCCATTCGGGCGCCTGGGACGACGACCTGCTCGCGCTCTTTCGCATCCCCCGCTCGATGCTGCCCGAGGTTAAGGACTGCGCCGCCGAATTTGGCGAGGCGGCGGCCGAACATCTCGGCGTCGCGATCCCCATCCGCGGGATCGCCGGAGACCAGCAGGCGGCGCTGATTGGGCAGGCGTGCTTTCGTCCGGGCATGGTGAAGTCGACTTATGGGACGGGATGTTTCGCGCTCGTCAACACCGGCGACAAGGCTGTCGAGTCGACGCACAAATTGCTGACGACCATTGGCTACCAGTTCAAGGGCAAGCGCACCTATGCGCTCGAGGGCTCGATCTTCTCGGCGGGCGCGACGGTGCAATGGTTGCGCGACGGCCTCGGCATTCTCGCCAGCGCCCCGGAAGCAGGCGAATTGGCGGCGAGCGCCGACCCGCGCCAGCAGGTCTATCTGGTGCCGGCCTTCACCGGCCTCGGCGCTCCCCATTGGGACAGCGAGGCTCGCGCGGCGATCTTCGGATTGACGCGCGGCGCGACGCGCAAGGAGATCGTGCGCGCGGCGCTCGAAAGCGTCGGCTATCAGACCCGCGATCTCATCGACGCGATGCGCGCCGATTCCCAGGGTCTATGGGGCAGCGAATTTGCTTCGGTCATCCGGATCGACGGCGGAATGAGCGCGAGCGACTGGACGATGCAATTCCTCGCTGACACTTTGAACGCGCAGGTCGACCGCCCCGAGATTTTGGAGACGACCGCTTTGGGCGCTGGCTATCTCGCAGGCTGGCAGGCGGGTCTCTACCCCGAACCCGATGAGTTCGCGAAGTCGTGGCGGCGGCAGGCGAGCTTCACGCCTTCGATGGCGGCAAGCGAACGCGAATCCCGCTATCGTGGCTGGCGCGACGCGGTCGCCCGCACCGTTCTGCGGCCGGAGATCTAGAAATCATGCGGATCGTGTTTCGTTGCGATCCTGCGATCGAGCCTGAACTGCTGCGCCCCGTCCCTGCGCGCGCAGCCTTGCCGGATTGGTTGCGCGCGATGCCGCGGACCGCCTTTTCGGATCTTCATGGACAGGACGTGCGGACTGTTAAGCAATGCCCCCCTTTCGTTGACGCGATGTCACATGGCTTCATCATTCCCCTGCCCTGCGACGTCACTGTTCGCGACGGCGTTCTGTCCTGGGATTGGGACCATCCCGCACTAACCGTCGAAAACCATCCCCGCGCCCCGGTCAGCTTTCATGTTCCCGCGCAAGTCGCGGGGACGCCGTTTTACGATTCCGACGTTGCGATCGTGAAGTTCAACAGCTTCTGGACGATCGAGCTCGAGCCGGGCCATTCGCTCTTCGCAACGCATCCCGTGAACCGGGCGGATCTGCCGTTCCGCCTGCTGACCGGAATCGTGGACAGCGATCGCTTCAGCGACGTCGGCATCTTGTTTCCCGCCGTTTGGACCGATGCGAATTTCGAAGGCGTCCTCCCGCGTGGAACCCCGATCGCACAATGCTTTCCGATTTTGCGCGAGGCGCTCGAACTTCAATTCCAGCCATTCTCCGCAGAAGAAGCGGAGCGCTATCAGTCGACCGCGAACGTTCTTCTCTCCCATCCCGGCGCGTATCGACGGCGCTTTCGCGTGCGGCGCGAGCGTTCAAGCCCCAAGCACGCGGCGCAGTTGCGCTGAGTTGAGCCAGAGGCGGCCTTTCTTGGCTGACGTCAGCGCTTGTGCGATGCGACCGAACGTATCGGGCCGGAGACGCATCGCCTGTCGATAGCAATCCATCGCGGCGTCGAGATCGCCTGCGTTTTGCAGATTGAGTCCCAGATTGACGTGGGCTTCAGGAACATCCGGCTGCGCCTCGATGCTGCGCCGATAAGCCTCGATCGCGCCTGACGTGTCACGCAGGTCCTCGCAGACCAATCCGAGCGCGAACCAGGCGCGGCCGTCGCTCGGACGAAGCTTTACAGCGTGTTCGAGTTCAGCGCGGGCCAGCTGCGGTTCACCCGTCTGTCGCAAGCACGCTCCGAGCGCCGCTCTCGCTTCGACGAGATCGGGCGCAGCCTCAAGGGCTCTGCGGAAAGCGACGATGGCCTCATGCGGGCGGTTGAGCGCCTGCAAAGCCGCACCCAATCGCGCGCGGTCCGTAGGGTCCACCGACAGATTCGGCCGCGCGCGCGAAGGCGAGCACGGCAATTTGCGGCTTGCCCGCTTTGCGGAGCGCTTCGCCGATCTCACGCCAGCCATCGGCATAATTTGGAAAACGCGTAAGCAGGTCTTCAAGGACGGACCGCGCTTTCTCCTCGCCCGACTCGATGAGCGTCACGCAGCCCAGGAAGGCGGCCTCCGGCCGATCGGTGGCCAGACGGGCGGCGGTCTCCGACCAGATTCGCGCCTCCGCAAGATTGCCCCCGGCGCGCGCCACGCGCGCGGCGACGAGCAAAGTCGGCACATGATCGGGGCGCAAACTCAGGCTCGATTTGGCCCAGCGCGCGGCGTCTCCAAGGCGCCCGCGCCGAAGCGCGATCGTCGCCGCCAGTTGATGCGCTGCCGGATCTTGCGGACTCGCATCCAAGATCCGATCGCACGCAGCCGCTGCGCCATCGATCCTGCCAGCGCGGAGCTCCGCCAAGGCGCTCTCGAACAACGACTGTCGGCTGGATCCTGTCCTTGTCATCGAATCCCGTCGTCAGCTCCCGTATCGAGCAACGGCCTTCATCCTCACGCAAACCGAGCGGAAGCGCATTGTCCTAGAATAGCCTAAGTCGGGGCCAGCATAGGCGCCCCGACGATCTTGCAATAATCTTCCAGGCGAATCTGCCGACACGGGTCAGGCTTTGGGAACTGCGCCGCGCATCGTTCTCGTATGGGACATTTTTATCCGTCTCTTCCACTGGCTCATCGTGGCGCTTGTCGCGGCTGCCTATGCGACTTGGCGACTGAACTGGATGGTCTGGCACGGATGGGTCGGCGACGCGGCGCTCACGCTCTTGTTGTTCAGGCTGTCGTGGGGCGTCTTTGGGGCTGAGACAGCACGCTTTTCCCACTTTCTTTCGTCTCCCCGAATGGTCCTCCAGCATCTGAAAGACTCGCTTCGGCGAGAGCCCGACCTCCAGGTCGGGCACAACCCCGCTGGCGGCTGGATGGTGCTCATCCTGCTCGCCCTGCTTCTCGTTGAGACGCTGACCGGACTCTACGTCGCCAACGACATCGCCGATGAAGGGCCGATGACCGAGATGGCGCCCGCCTGGCTCGCCAACGCGATCGAATCCTCTCACGCGGTCGTTTGGGACGCGCTGCTGGCGGCCATTGTGCTGCATGTCCTGGCGATCGCGGGGTTCGCACTGATCAAGGGGCAGAACCTGCTGGCCCCGATGGTCACCGGAACAAAGCTCCTGCCCGCAACAATAGCTGCGCCCCGGTCCGGCAGCCCGGCGCTGGCCGTTCTGCTGTTGCTCGGCTGTGTGGGGGTCACAGCCTTACTGGTGAACCTCCTGTGAGCCCTTAGCTCTTAGGAGGAACGACCTGACCGCGGATCTCCCCTGCCGGATGCGACTGGCTGTGAACGTTGACATACCACTCCCCGGCTGAGAACTGCTTCGCCTGGTCGGGGGTGAGCGTGGCGGTCCCGGTCATCGGGTTCGCCGGCGGGCTGCCCTGCGTGCTGAGCCAGATCACAGGTGGCGCGTTCTTGCCTTCCGCCGCGGGCCCATGGAAGTGAGCCATCGTCGATGCGCTTGAGAGCCCGGAGTAAGAGATGTTCCAGGTGACGACTCGTGTCGCCGGGTCGTAAGTCAGCGCGGCGGTCCCCGAGCCTTGCGTGTCGACTGGCGGGACACATTGCGCGCCGGTCAGCGGGACCTTGAAGGATATGGCGTCGGCGAGGGCCGCCCCGGCGTTCACAAAGCCCAGAAAGACAACAAAAGGGATGAGAGCGCGCCGACGAGTTCAAGGCTTTCATCTTTTCCTCCATTTGGCTCGCATCAGATGTATCCCGACAAATAGTGGGGATTGAGCTGCGCGTCCGGTAACGTAAGTATAACCCACTGTGACACCCTTTTGCTCCCCAGCCAACTCACGATGATGTTCGCCGGCGCCGAACCCCGGACGCGCCCGTGACATCGAGCCGGCTTCGACGACGGGGTGGGGATTGACAGGCTCCGCAGTTGGCGTGATTGGGCAGGCGCTTCCGCGCGCCGCCGGCAGCCTTTGTGAATTCGATTGATGCCGAATTTCTCAATTCGTTCGAGGCTGATCTTTCTGTCCGTCCTGCTGCTGGCGATCCTCGCCGGTTCTTCCGCGCTGCTGATCCGGGAACTCGTTCGCAACTCGCAAAGCCTCAACGAGGAAGTCAAGCTGGTCTCAACCGTCAGAAACGCAAATTCGGCCAGCAAGCATTTTGGCGATTTGAAATATTGGGCGATCAACTCCGCCGTCACGCAGCTTGCAGCGTCTCAGCAAAAGGCGGACCTCGCCGAGTCGGGACTGAACTCCGATCTGAAGGCGATTTCCGAAGTCGATCCCACGGTCGTACAGGCGATCGAGAGCGAAGTTTACACCATGACCGATCTCGCGCGGCAGGCGGGGGTCGCCTATTCGAGCGACGACAGCGCAACCGGCAATGCCCTCCTGTCGCAGGCCAAGAGTCGGGTCATGGCTATTGACGACCACCTCGACAAGATCGTCGGAAGGGTCGAGCAACAGGCCCTGGCGCGGCGCGATGCATCCATGCGTCACGCCGAATTTGCGGCCAAGCTCGCGATCGCGGCGGGAATTGGAGCGCTGGCTCTTGCATTGGGCTTCACCGCCTTGACCGTCCGCTCGATCACCGCTCCCCTGAAACAGCTCGATCGGAGCATGGCCTCAATCACGCATGGGGACCTGAACGTTGCGATCCCGCCCTCGGGCGTGCCGGAGGTCGCTGCTATGACGAAAACGCTCGGCATGTTGCGCGACAGCCTGATCGAGCGAGACGGCCTCGAACGCGAACGACAACAAGCGGAGATGGAGACGCGGGCCGCGCGCGACACGGCCGAAGCGGCCTTGCACGATCTGAAGGCCGCTCAGGCCAATCTTATTCAGGCTGAGAAAATGGCCTCGCTCGGCCAATTGACGGCGGGAATCGCGCACGAAATCAAGAACCCTCTTAATTTCGTCAACAATTTCGCGAGCCTTTCCGTCGGTCTCCTGGACGAACTGAACGAGGCCGCCGGGCCGGCTTTGGCGTCGCTCGACGAGCGACGGCGCCGCGATGTCGACGAGGCGAGCGAGATGCTGGTCGGCAACCTCCACCGGATTGTCGAGCATGGCAAGCGCGCCGACAACATCGTCAAGAGCATGCTGGCCCATTCCCGCAGCGGCGGCGGCAGTCTGGAAAGGGTCGATCTCAACGCTCTGGTCGACGAGTCGCTCAATCTCGCCTATCACGGCGCCCGCGCTCAGGATCAAAACTTCAACATGACGATAGAACGGGCCTACAGCAAGGATATCGCGCCGATCGCGCTTGTTCCGCAAGACATGACGCGCGTGTTCCTCAATCTCTTCGGCAATGCCTTCTACGCCGCGAACAAGCGCCGGCGAGAGACAAGCGACGCGGAGTTCAGACCGACCTTGACCGTGACCTCACGCGATCTTGGCCAAGCCGTTGAAGTGCGGGTGCGCGACAACGGAAGCGGCATTCCCGCCGAGATCAGGAACAAGCTCTTCCAACCGTTTTTCACCACGAAGCCAAGTGGCGAGGGCACCGGCCTCGGACTGTCGATCAGCTATGAAATCGTCACCAAACAGCATGGTGGGACAATCGAGGTTTCGAGCAAGGTCGGAGACTTCACCGAATTCGTGGTGTGTCTGCCCCGCGGCCTCGGCGCGAAAGGGGCGCTCCCGTCCTTCCACATGAGTTGCGAGGTCATGACCGTTAGCATCTTGATTGTCGATGACGAACCCGATGTCGCGATCCTGTTTCGGCAGCAATTTCGTCGCGAGACGCGAGGGGGCGTCTATGTCCTGCATTTTGCCCTTTCCGCCTCAGAAGCGCTGGACCGTCTTGCCATCGAAATCGAACCGCAGCCGATCGTGATCCTGTCAGACATTAATATGCCCGGAATGGATGGTCTGGCGCTCCTGCGTGAGATCAAGAAGAGGCGACCTGAGCTCCCGGTGATGATGCTGACCGCCTACGGCGACGATGAACGGCGCCGGCGCGCCGCCGAGAGCGGCGCGGCTGATTTTGTCACCAAGCCGGTCGACTTTGATTTCCTGAAGAGTTGTCTGCGCGAGTTGCACGGACCGTTGCGCTAAGGTGAGCCCGTTGGTTGCTTCGGCCAAGATACTCGCTGTGGATGACGAGCCGGATTTTGAGCTCTTGATCACCCAGCGTTTCCGCCGCCAAATTCGCGATCAGGAGTTCGAGTTCCGTTTCGCTCACCATGGCGAGGAGGCGCTTGCGACGCTGACAGCCGAACCCGACATCGAGCTCATGCTGCTCGACATCAACATGCCGGTGATGGATGGGTTGACGTTGCTCCACGAACTTCGCGAGAGGCAGCTGGAAGTGCAGGCGATCATTGTCTCTGCTTATGGCGACATGACAAATCTGAGAACCGCAATGAATCGCGGCGCCTTCGATTTCGTCACCAAGCCGGTGGATCTCGGCGATCTCGAGATTACGGTCCGCAAGGCGCTGGCCAATGTCGCAAAGCTGCGAGAAATGGACCGGCAGCGCATGGTTGCCGAACGCGCACGGAACAATCTTTCACGCTATTTTTCGCCGAACATTGTCGAATTGCTGGCCGCCCAGGACGAACCGCTCGGGGCTGGTCGCCGGGAAACGGTCGCCGTGCTGTTTGCCGACATTGTCGCGTTCACGCAAATGGCGGAGCTTATGGCTCCGGAAGATGTGCTGGCGATGTTGCGCGAGTTTCATACCCGAATGACGGCGCAGATCTTCGCCGCCGGCGGGACGGTTGACCAATATATGGGCGACGGGATCCTCGCCGTGTTCGGCGCCACAAAGGCGAGCCCCGATGACGCGGCGCGCGCGTTGAATTGCGCCGAGATGATGCTCGAGACGCTCGAACGCTGGAATCACGAACGCGAGGAGAAGGGCGAAGGCCGGCTCGATATCGGCATCGGCCTCAACTACGGACCGGTCGTGCTTGGCGATGTCGGCAGCGAACACGGCATGTCGTTCACCGTGATCGGGGACACGGTCAACACCGCGGCGCGGCTACAGGTGCTGACGCGCTCGTTAAAAACGCCGTTGGTTGTCGGAGACCCTATCGTTCAGGCGATCCAAGCTTTGTCTCCCGAGGTCGCGGCGGAGCGTATCGGCCGATTGGAAGATCGAGGCGAACATAGCTTGCGCGGCCGGGCGAGCCCGGTGCGGGTCTGGACGCTCAGGGTCAAGCAGATCAGCGAAGCCGCGCCCTTCGCAGCGCTTTCCTAGAGCAAGCGGATTTTAGTCGAACGTCATCGGGAGGAGCGACAGAGCGTCGAGAGACGCCCGTCCTTCCGGACGGGCCATGGCGACGCGGCGATCCCGGGATCGTCAGGCGCCTTCGTCGCTGCGCTCTGCGCTCCTCGCAACGACGATTCCAGCAGGGTCGACGACGCCGGTCCCGACCGCCGCGCTAACCCATCGGCATCTGCATTGGCCCCATGTTCTGGTTCAGGTTGTACATGATCCAGAGCGAGCCGACGATCAGAAGAAAGACGATCAGGACGCCGAACGCCAGCGCCAAGATGTTGTTGACGTTGTCGGGCCCGGTGGTGATGTGCAGGAAGAACACCAGGTGCACGCCGATCTGAGCGATCGCGAGCACCACCAGCGCAATCGGAATACTGGGATGCCAGACCAGGGACGTTCCGGCGATAAAAAAGGACACCGCCGTGAGCAGGACCGCCAGGCCAAGTCCTATAAGATAGCCAACGACGCCTTCGGCGATCTCGTGGCGTCCTACGGGTTCGTCGCCGGGAGCGTGGTCGGAACCATGCAGCGGTTCATAGTCGTCCATCGAGCTCATGCGCCTGCTCCGAAAAGATAGACAACGGTAAAGATCGCGACCCAGATGATGTCGAGCGTGTGCCAGAAGAGCGCAAAGCAGAGCACGCGACGGAGAATATCGGCGCGATAGCCCTTGGCGAACACTTGCGCAATCATCGTTAGAAGCCACAAGACGCCGAGCGTGACGTGAACGCCGTGGCATCCGACGAGCGTGAAGAAGGCGGAGAGGAACGCGCTGCGCGTCGGTCCGGCGCCTTGCGCGATCAGGCCGACGAACTCGTGAATCTCGATCGCGAGGAAGCCCAGGCCCAGCACGCAAGTCGCCGCCATGCCGCCATAGTACATGAGGCCGTTATGCGCCCGCGCGCCGATCGCGGCGAGGCCGCAGGTGAAGCTGGAAAGCAAGAGGCAGGCGGTCTCGATCGCGACATTGTGCAGGTCGAAAAGATCCTTGCCGCTCGGGCCGCCCGCGGTCTCGCCCGAGAGCACCGCATAGGTGGCGAAGAACGCCGAGAACATGATGATGTCGCTGAGCAGAAAGATCCAGAAGCCGTAGCCGACGATGATGCGCTTCGAAGCTGGATCCGTGTGATCGAAAGCCGCTCCAGCGTGGCCATGGCCATGGCCACGGCTCTCCTCGCGTCGGCCGTCGCCGTAGTCCGCGCCGGCCTGAAAGGCCGTCATGACAGGGCCTCCGCGGTCGCGATCGCCTCGCCCCGCGCGCGCCTGTTTGCGCGATCGATGCGGGCGACCTCGTCGGCAGGAATTTCATATTCGGTCCGATCGCGCCAGGCGAACACGACAAAGGTCGCGAAAGCGCCGACCATTGCGACGATGACCAGCCACCAGATCTGCCAGATCATGCCGAAGCCTGCGAACGTCGCGAAGAACGCGCAGATGAAGCCCGTCGGACTGTTTCGCGGCATTTCGATCGGCTGATAGTCAGGCTCGATCTTGGACCCCTCTCCGCGCTCGGCCAGGCGCTGTGTGCGCCAATAGTCGTCGATGCTCTCGACCTGAGGCAGAACGGCAAAATTGAACACCGGCGGCGGCGACGACGTCGACCATTCGAGCGTGCGCCCCCTCCAGGGGTCGCCGGTCACATCGCGCAATTGCTCGCGATCGCGGATGCTGAGAACGAGCTGGGCGACCTGACAGCAGATGCCGGCGAGAATGACGGCCGCGCCCAAGGCCGCGACCAGGAGCCAGGGATGCCATTCCGGCACATCGTAATGCTGCATTCGCCGGGTCATGCCCATGAGGCCCACGACATAGAGGGGCACGAACGCCAGGTAGAACCCGATAAACCAGCACCAGAACGCAGCCTTGCCGAGGCCCTCATAAAGGCGGAAGCCGAACGCTTTCGGGAACCAGTAGGTGTAGCCGGCAAACATCCCGAACAGCACGCCGCCGATGATCACGTTATGGAAATGGGCGACCAGGAACAGGCTGTTGTGGACCATGAAATCCGCGGGCGGAACCGCCAGCAAGACGCCAGTCAGGCCGCCGATGACGAAGGTCACCATGAAACCGATCGACCACAGCATCGGCGTCGCGTAGACGATCCGGCCGCCGTACATGGTGAACAGCCAATTGTAGATCTTCACGCCCGTCGGGACCGCGATCACCATCGAAGCGATGCCAAAGATCGCATTGACGTTGGCGCCGGCGCCCATGGTGAAGAAGTGATGCAGCCACACCATGAAGGAGACGACGCAGATCGCGAGCGTCGCGAGCACCATCGACCGGTAGCCGAACAGGGGTTTACGAGAAAAGGTGGCGACGACTTCGGAGAACACGCCGAACGCCGGCAGGATCAGGATGTAGACCTCGGGGTGGCCCCACACCCAGATGAGGTTCATGAACATCATCATGTTGCCGCCACCCTCGTTGGTGAAGAAGTGGAAGCCGAGGTAGCGGTCGAGCGTCAGCATCGCGAGCGTGGCGGTGAGGACCGGGAAGGCGGCGACGATCAGCAGATTGGAGGCAAGCGCGGTCCAGGTGAAGACCGGCATGCGCATATAGGTCATGCCCGGGGCATGAATTTTCAAAATCGTGGTGACGAAATTCACCCCGGTCATCAGCGTTCCCACACCGGAAATCTGGACGCCCCACAAGTAATAGTCGACGCCGACGCCGGGCGAATAGGCGAGTTCCGAAAGCGGCGGAAACGGCAGCCAGCCGGTGCGCGCGAACTCGCCGACCACCAGAGAGATGTTGATCAGAAGCGCGCCGGTCGCGGTCAGCCAGAAACTCACCGAATTGAGCGTCGGAAACGCGACGTCGCGAACACCGAGCTGCAACGGCATGACAAAATTCATAAGCCCGATCACGAATGGCATGGCGACAAAGAAGATCATGATCGTGCCGTGCGCGGAGAAGATCTGGTTGTAGTGTTCCGGCGGCAGATAACCCTGGGACTGGAAGGCAAGCGCCTGCTGCGAGCGCATCATGATCGCGTCGATGAAGCCGCGCAGCAGCATCACGGCGGCCAGCGTCACATACATGATGCCGATCCGCTTATGGTCGACGCTGGTGATCCATTCCTCCCAAAGATAGGGGACCCAACCCTTGATGGTGACGTAGGCGACCACGCCAATCATCACGGCGACAACGAAGGCGCCCGCGAACAAGGGAATCGGCTGGTCGAAGGGAATCGCGCCCCAGCTCAGCTTGCCGAACATTCTAGTTCCCCTTCCGCACGCCGGCGCCCGGATTGGTCTCGGCTATGGGCCCGGGACCCGGGGGCAACGTCTGATCGAGAATCTTGTCGAACAGATCGTCGGCGACCCCCTTGAACGTGATCGGCGCCGGCAAAACGCTTTGCTTCGAGAGCTCGATATACCGCTCCCGCGTGAGGTCATCGCCCGCGGCGCGCGTCTGGCCAAGCCAGTCGTAAAATTCCGGCGCCGTTTTAGCGACGACCTCGAAATGCATGTCCGCGAATCCGTCGCCGCTCAGCTGGGTGGCGAGGCCGCGAAACGTGCCGGGATCGTCAGCCAGCAAGTGGAGCTGCGTCCCCATCTTGTTCATGGTGTAGATCATGCTGCCGAGCTGGGGCACGAAGAACGCGGTCATCACGCTGCCCGAGGTCAGCGTGAAATGGATCGGCGTGCCCGCGGGAATGACCAGGCGATTGACGCTGGCGACATGCTGGTCGGGATAGATGAACAGCCACTTCCAGTCGAGCGACACGACCTGGATGTTGAGCGGGTCTTCCTTCGACTCGATCGGCACGGCCGGATCGAGATCATGCGACCCGATCCACGCTACGCCGCCCAGAAGCATGATGGTCAGGAGCGGAATCGCCCAAACGATCAACTCAAGCGCGCCGGAATATTCGAAGTCCGGCAGATACGTGGCCCTGGCGTTGGAGGATCGGTACCACCAGGCGGCCGCGAGGGTGGCGAGGATAGTCGGAATGACGATCGCCAGCATGATCGCCACGGAATTGATCAGGATAGTCTTGTTGGCTTCCCCGATCGGACCCTTGGGATCGAGCACTCCCAAGTCACAGCCGCCGAGAAGCAGCGCCGCAGCCAACGGCGCCAGCCTGAAAATTTTCTGAACCCCGCCCCTGAGGATCATAGCGCGCCGCCCGCGTGACTCCTCGTCGAGGTCCAGCCCGAGCCGAGCGTCACATCGGCTCGTCCGATATCCCCAAACCAACCCCGACTCACCACCCGCAAACTGCTTTGCAGGAATGAAACCAGCATGACATGGCTCGCGGGCCGGGATCAAGGTCAAGCCTCCGCTCGTTTGTCTGTATCGCCGGGTTCGAGCTTAAGCTTGCCGATTGATGTTAAGGTTAGATCACAGTGTCGTGAACGACGGCCGCGAAGACCGGTTTGGGAGGACGAAATGACTGATGAGCACACGCAACCGACCGGCCCCGATCTGGCGTTGGGAGTGGCAGCCTCCGAATTGCCAGACGGCGCCAAGCTCGCCGGCCATGTCGGAGACGAGGCCGTGCTGCTGGTGCGCCGCGGCGCTGAGGTCTTCGCCGTCGGCGCGCTATGCCCCCACTATGGCGGTCCGCTGGCCGAGGGGCTCATTGTCGATGACGCCGTGCGATGTCCCTGGCATCACGCCTGCTTCGATCTCCGCACGGGCGAAGCGGTGCGCGCGCCAGCCTTCAGCCCGATCAGCACGTGGCGTGTCGAGGAGCGCGAGGGCAAAATCTTCGTGCGCGAGAAGAACGCGCAACCTGAGAAGAAGCCTCGCGAAAAGCGGGATGAGCCGAACAAAATCGTGATCGTCGGCGGCGGCGCCGGCAGGATTCGCCGCAGCCGAGATGCTTCGCCGGCAGAAATACGAAGGCGGCATCGTCATGCTGAGCAGCGATGACGCGCCGCCAGTCGATCGTCCCAATCTGTCCAAGGACTATCTCGCCGGCAGCGCGCCCGAAGACTGGCTGCCGCTGCGCGACGCCAAGTTCTATTCCGACAATTCCATTGACCTGCGCCTGAATGCGACCGTCGCCGCCATCGACGCCCGCGCGCGTGAAGTCACGCTCCCGAACGGCGGCACGATACCTTATGATCGCCTGCTTCTCGCGACCGGCGCCGAGCCCGTGGTCCCTTCCCTCCCCGGCGCCAAGCCGTCCGACGTGCTCGTGCTCCGCACCCTGAAGGACAGCCGGGCGATCATCGAACGCGCCAAGACAGCCAAGCGGGTCATCGTCCTCGGCGCGAGCTTCATCGGGCTCGAAGTCGCGGCCTCGCTGCGTGCGCGCAACATCGAGGTCCATGTCGTCGCGCCGGAAGAGCGGCCGATGGAAAAGATTCTGGGGCCAGACTTCAGCCGGCTTGTTCAATCGATCCACGAGGACCATGGCGTCGTCTTCCATTGGGGTGAGACGGCGAGTGGCATGGACGGCAAGCGGATCACGCTGAAAGGCGGAAGTTCGCTCGAGGCTGATTTCGTTGTCGCAGGGCTCGGCGTGCGTCCGCGCCTCGGCCTTGCAGAAGCGGCTGGCCTCAAGATCGATCGCGGACTTGCGGTCGACTCGTTTCTCGAGACGAGCGCGCCGGGAATTTTCGCCGCCGGCGACATCGCCCGCTGGCCGGATCGCCTCACGGGCGAAGCCATTCGCGTCGAGCATTGGGTCGTGGCGGAGCGACAGGGACAGACGGCCGCCCGGAACATGCTTGGAGGCGCGTGAGCCGTTCGATGCTGTCCCGTACTTCTGGAGCCAGCATTACGACGTCACGATCGCTTATGTCGGCCATGCCGAAAAATGGGACGATCTCGCCGTCGAAGGCGACATCGCCGGCAAGGACGGTCTCGTGCGCATGCGGCGCGCGGGGCGCACCCTCGCGGTCGCCTCGGTCTTCCGCGATCTCGCGAGCCTCGAGGCTGAAGCCAGCCTGGAGCAGGAGGCGCGCACGCGAGCGGCGTGATCTGTCGTCATGGCCGGGCTTGTCCCTGGGTCAAGCCCGGCAATGACGGCGATGAATTTGATCCGCCCCCGCAGCTCGGATATCCGGCCCGCATGGATGCCGATTGCCCCTCACTCGCGACGCTCGCCGAAGAGATCCGCGCCTGCCGGATCTGTCGCGACGCCCCGCGCTATGGCCCTCCCCTCGCGCACGAGCCGCGGCCCGTCTTCCAGATCTCTGCCTGCGCGCGCATTTGCATCGCCGGCCAGGCGCCGGGGGTCCGCGTCCATGCGTCAGGGCGCCCCTATACCGATCCGTCGGGCGTGCGCTTGCGCAATTGGCTCGGCATTGGCGAGGACGTTTTCTATGATTCCAGGGTCGTCGCCGTGGCGGCGATGGGTTTCTGCTTCCCCGGCCTCGACTCGAAGGGCGGCGACCTGCCTCCGCGCCGGGAATGCGCCGAGCTGTGGCGCATGCGCATGTTTGCGGCTCTCCCCAATCTGGAGCTCATTCTGCTCGTCGGCCAGTACGCGCAGACATGGCATCTTGGCCCCAAGCGCATCGGCAGATCTTTGAGCGAAACCGTCGCTCGCTGGCGCGACATCTATCGCGCGAGCGACCATCCGCGTCTCATGCCCATGCCCCATCCCTCGTGGCGCAACAATGCCTGGCTCATGCGCAATCCCAGGTTCGAAACGGAGCTCTTGCCGGTCCTGCGCGCGGACATTGCGGGGATCGTGGCCTCAACCAGCGCGTCCCGCGTTGGTGATTTTGAAGCCGCCCACGACTGACGTATTCTGATCGCCGGCGAGCGGGTCTCCGCCGAATGTTGGGAGGATAGACATGAGCGGCGCCATAGACCGCCGAGGCTTTCTCAAAGCCATCGGAGCGAGCGCCCTGCTGGCGGGCGGATTCGAGCCAACGGCAGGACACGCCCAGAGCGCGCCCTGGTCGGCGGGAACCGAATCGCCAAAACTCAAGGCGCCGCCGAACGCGTGCGACTGCCACATGCACATTTACGACAGCCGTTTTCCCGTCGCCCCGACCGCCAAGCTGCGTCCGGGCAACGCGACCGTCGACGACTACCGCCTGCTTCAGAAGCGGCTCGGCGTGACCCGCAACGTCGTCGTCACGCCCTCGACCTACGGGACCGACAATGCCTGCACGCTCGACGCGATGGCCAGGCTGGGCCCAAGCGCACATGGCGTGGCGGTGGTCGACACGAGCGTCACCGACGCCGAACTGAAGCGCCTGCACGGCCTCGGCATTCGCGGCATCCGCTTCAATCTCGTCCAGTCCGGCGCGACGACGGTCGAGATGGTCGAGCCCTTGTCGAAGCGCGTCAACGATCTCGGCTGGCACGTCCAGATCCATATGCTGGCTGACGCCATCGTCGAGAACGCGGCCCTCTTCCAGCGGCTGCCGAGCCCGATCGTGTTCGACCATATGGCGCACATTCCAGAGCCGGCCGGAATCGATCATCCGGCTTTCGCGCTGGTGGTGAAAATGCTCGATCACGGACGGACCTGGGTGAAGCTCTCCGGCGCCTACATGGAGACGAAGGTCGGGCCGCCGAGCTACGCCGATGTCAGCAAGGTCGCCAGGGCTTATGTGAAGGCGGCGCCGGAGCGAATGGTCTGGGGCAGCGATTGGCCCCATCCGACCGAAAAGGCCGATTCCAAGCCCGACGACGCGATCCTGTTCGACCTCCTGGCCGACTGGGCGCCGGACGAAAATGTCCGCAACCGCATCCTCGTCGACAACCCCGCGGCGCTCTACGGGTTCAACTAGATCCCGGTCATTGAAAGAGCCGCATTCGCCAGGATCAGGCCGAAGAAGACGATCGCTGGCGCGACATGCGCGGCGCCCTCGCGGGCTCTCAGAAGCGTCGCGAGCGCGGCGAGGATTACGAGCGCCAGTCCAGCAAGCGCGATGGTGCGTGTGGACGGAAACAACAGCGCCGCTGCGCCCCCAAGTTCCAGACCCGCGGTCAGGAAGCGCCAGCCTCTGGGGTAGCCCCAGCGTTGGAAGTTGGCTTCCGAATCGCCAACATTGAAGAGGTTGACGAGCCCCGCGGCGGCGAAAGCCAGAGCCGTGATGATGGTGACGACGAGGGCGGCGTTCATCGCGCTGCTCCGCGTTGCAGGATGTCGGTGACGACCACATGGCGGAGAGAGTCGGAATTGCGCATGACGGACCTCCGGAGCTATAATGCGATACATAATTGTATCGCCTGATTGATATAAGACGGAAACGTATCGCATGCAAGCTCCGACTTCGAGAAAGTGGCGAGCGGACGATCCGCGCCGGTTGCGCATGGCGGACACGCGCGCCGCAATCCTGCGGGCCGCCCGGCCGATCATGCTAAGAGACGGGCTAGGCGGGACGACGCTCGACCGGGTCGCGGCTGAAGGGGGCATCGCCAAAATGACCCTCTACCGGCACTTCCCCAGCAAGGAAGCTTTGTTCGAGGGGCTGGTCACCGCGACGAGCGAATCCATGCGCGAGGGCCTCGAGAGCGCGCCCGCGGCCGACGCGGACAAGCCCATCCCGATGAGGCTTGCGGACGAGCTCGGCGCCTTCGTCTCGGCGCTGATCGAGCCGGACGGGCTCGCGCTCTATCGTTTGATCGTGGCGGACGGCTGGCGTTTTCCGGAACTTGCTCGCGTCTTCGATCGGTCGGGCATGCGCGTTATTCGGCGACGAATAGCGGAATTGCTCGAAACGGGTGGAGCCCCCGCCGATCAATCGAGGCAGGTCGCGGGCGAGGTCGTGGCGCTGGCGCTCGGCGACGCCTATCAGCGCGCGGTTCTTGGCGTTCCCGAAGAGGGGGACGGCGAGGTTTTTGCTCAGCAAATCGAGGTGGCCGTGTCGTACGCGCTGAGTTGGCGAGCTTAGGATCGTCGCGCTCCGGACAATCACCGCAGCGTGGACATCACGACATAGGAAGTGATGTGCGCCACTCCCGGCAGCGCCGTCAGGCGATCGGCGTGAAAAGTCTCGTAGCTCGCGAGATCCGCGACCGCGATCCGCAGGAGATAGTCGAAGGCCCCTGCGATGTGATGCACTTCGAGCACCCCGGGAATCTGCGTGACGGCTTTCTGGAACGCCTGAACCTCGCTGCGCACGTGACGCTCCAACTGCACGGCGGCAAAGACCGTGAAGGACTGACCGAGGACCGCCGGGTCGATATCGGCGCGGTAGCCCCGAATGATTCCACGCTGTTCCAGTTCGCGCTGCCGGCGCTGACAGCTCGAAGGCGATAGGCCGACGACCTCGGCGAGCTCGAAGCTGGTCGCCCGCGCATCGCGCTGAAGAGCGCGCAGAATTTTCTCGTCAAACTGGTCGAGATCGCGGAATTTCTCCACTCTATGCCGCCTTCGAGCTCAATTTCGCAGAAAATGAGCTCAGACGTTCGCATAATCTTCGCTGTGGAGAAAGTGGAGGGAGCGATGATGACCCAAGACCGGCGTGCGATCGACACGAGTCTGCAGCATCCGCGCGTCATCGCGGCGACAGGCGGCCAACCTGTCGCCTCCCCGATTTATCAAAGCTCGACCTACGTTCTTCCGACGCCGGAACTGGGGGCCGAGATCGCCGCCAGCTGGCATCCGCAGCGCTTCTACACGCGTTACGGCTCGCCCAATGTTGCGCATGTCGAAGCGCTTGTCGCGGAACTGGAAGGGGCCGAGGGCGCGGTCGCGGTCGGCTCCGGCATGGCGGCGATTGCGGCTTCAATCCTGAGTCACGTGCGCGCCGGCGATCACGTGGTGGCGCAAACCGCGCACTACACCGCAGCGCTCTCTCTTTTTGCGGATTGGCTGCCGCGACAGGGCGTGGCTGTCACGCAGGTCACACAGACGGACGTTGGGGCGTTTGCCCAGGCCATCGGCCCGAAGACACGCCTTGTCTACACGGAAACGCCCACCAACCCGACGATGGCGCTGACCGACCTCACGGCCGTTTCGGCGCTGGCCCATGCTCAGGGCGCGCTTGTCGTGACCGACAATACGTTCGCTTCGAGCTTCAACCAGCTTCCGCTAACGCTCGGCGTCGATCTCGTCGTGCACTCGGCCACCAAGTACCTCAACGGCCATAGCGATGTGACGGCGGGCGTCGTCGTAGGCGCGCGCAGGCTCATCGAGCCGGTTTGGGAATATGCGCGGGTGCACGGTCCGGTGCTGCATCCGATGGAGGCGTGGCTGCTCGGGCGCGGGCTCAAGACCTATGCGCTCAGGATGCGCCAGCACAATCAAACCGGGCTCCTGGTGGCCGAAGCGCTCGCGACGGCGAGCGGCGTCGCCAAAGTTCACTATCCGGGCCTCGCCTCGCATCCGCAGCACGACCTTGCACGCCGGCAAATGCCGGGCGGCTTTGGCGGCATGATCGCCTTCGAGGTCGCTGGCCCGACCGCTGAAGAGCGTTTCAAACAGGCTCAGAACGTCCTGAGGAATGTGCGGCTCTGCACTTCGGCGGCCAGCCTCGGCGGCACGGAGACTTTGATCATCCACCCGGCCTCGATGATCTTCTCCCATCAATCGCCCGACCAACTTGCCGCCCTAGGCGTCGAGCCGGGCCTCTTGCGGCTCTCCGTGGGTCTCGAGCACACCCAGGATATCGTGGACGATCTGACGTCTGCGCTCTCGGAGGTCTTGCCGCCTGTAACCTGACGCGCGGGCTTGAGCCCGCAGCCGGTGACGAATGGCTCAAAATGCGGCTGGATTGGCCGATCCGAGGTCGAATTTGATGCCTTTTGACCGGAGCTTTTGAGGTACGCGGAAGATGTACGGTGTCGCGCTTGGCCAACACACCCCCGGTTTCTCCGGCCTCTAATTCAGGACGAGATCGAGCCGATCCGGACGCCACCGCGGAACGGTCCCTGGTTTCATCGCCAAGGTGGCGCTTGTAGCGATAGCTGTTGATTAAGGTTGCGCGATTCGGATCTTTGCGCTCGGGCCGGCCTGGCCAAGTTTGACCCGGCCATCCACGCGACCTTTCCGATATGCGTTCCGGCGGGTGAAACCGGCTCTGGAAGCACCATGCGCATTGTGTCCTTGCAAATCGCTCGCCATTTCGGACGGGCGTTGAACGCGTGGAGCCGGGTCAAGCCCGCAAGACGTGAGGCCTCCAATTCGAACTCATCCAGCCAACAGCCGCCAAGAGACCGCCCTTTATGTTGGCAAAATCAGAAATCTGTGCTATAAATTTCACTCCGTCGGGATCGCAGCCGTGCGCAGCGTTGCGTCTTGCCCCAGCGGATGACGGATCGATTCGACTTGACAGCTTGTGAGCATAAATGTCCCCGGGGGAGACAGATTTTTTTTACTCCAATCGGCTCGTAACCCATTGAAAAGTCCCGATTCGAAAAAATAAACGCTAGTAAACGTCAGCATTTTTACTAACGTTTACTAGCGTTTAAGAGCGTTTACTGGCGCTTACTTGGACAGATTTCCGTCTTCGGGTCGCGCTCGCGCCGGTCGTCGCGAGGGCTCCCTATATGAAACGTGTCTTCAATTCCCCGCCGCACGAGGTCCAACGCGATGGTCGCCGAACGTCAGCGGATGAACCAATATTCCACTCTGCAAGACTTCGTGGAGCGGCATCAGCGCCTCTTCGTCCTGACCGGCGCCGGCTGCAGCACGCCTTCGGGGATCCCGGACTATCGCGACGCCGACGGCCAGTGGAAGCGCGCGCAGCCGGTGACCTATCAGGCCTTCATGAGCGAGGAGAAGACGCGCCGGCGCTATTGGGCGCGCAGCCTCATCGGCTGGCGGCTCATGCGTGAGGCTAAGCCCAACGACGCGCATCGCGCTCTGGCCGCGCTCGAGGCGAGGGGCCGAACCGAGCTGCTTCTGACGCAAAACGTGGACCGACTGCACCAGGCGGCCGGCAGCGAGCGGGTGATCGACCTTCACGGGCGCATCGATCGCGTGCGTTGCATGGATTGCGAGGCGAGATCGCCACGCGACGCATTGCAGGACGACCTCGGTCGGCTGAACCCGGACTGGTTTCATCTCGACGCAACGGAAGCACCCGATGGCGACGCGGACCTCGAAGGCGCGGAGTTTTCGTCCTTCGTCATTCCGCCCTGCCGCCGCTGCGGCGGAATGCTCAAGCCCGACGTCGTGTTCTTCGGCGAGAACGTTCCGCGCGACCGGGTCGACACGGCCTTCCGCCATTTGGACGAAGCCGACGCGATGCTGATCGTCGGCTCGTCGCTCATGGTCTATTCGGGCTTCCGCTTCGTTGAACGCGCCGCGAGCCTTGGAAAACCGGTCGCGGCAGTCAATCTTGGCCGAACGCGCGCGGACGCGCTCCTTGCGCTCAAAATGGAGGCGCCGTGCGAGTCCGCGCTCTCGTTCCTGTTCGGCTCGCGCGCCACGTCAGGCTCGATCCAGCCCGCTCGCTTAAAACAGGACTTATCCAGCGCGTTTGCGAGCCAAGTTGAGCCAGAGCGTTCTCGCGAGCAACACGGCGCGGACGATTAAGGAATCATACCCCATGCGCTTCACCTTCATGCGCTTCACCTGGGCGGCGATCTCCCTCATCTGCTCTGTCGGCTCCGTCGCCGCTCAGCAAGTGTCGCAAGTTTCTGAGTTTGACCTTCCCTATTCGGCGTGTGGGGATATGGCTCCGCTCAGATCCAATTTGACCGGGACGCCGGATCCCTCGCCGAAAAGCGACGCCATTCTTCGGCGACTGGGCGTTCGTTGCGTCGGCCCTGCGGCCGCGCCGCGGGTTCGCCAACGCTATTGAGCGAAAGGCGTGCACAGGTGCGCCTGCTCGCTCGAAAATAAACAGCGGCCGCCCGGAGGCGGCCGCCGCCGTCGTTAGCGCAGGATCGCCGACATCACCGGCCAGGTTAGGGTCAAACTGACGATCAGTCCGACCGCCGCCAGGCTGGCCAAACGCATTTTCTCCCGCGCGCCCTCTGGCATCGCGGCGATCATCAGAACCGCGAAGACGAGGACGAGGAACCCCGCAGGAAGGTTAGCGACCGAAGGGTGAATCACGGCGTCGAGGAAGTCGCCGAGGGTCGAACCGATTTGATCAAAACCGTACATCAATTTGCTCCTTTTAAGAGCGGTCAACAACTTATGGCATGAATTGCTGACCTCACAAAGGAGCTCTTAAGTTTAACCTTTACTGGTGACCAGTCTATACTTAACCGAATATTTATCCGCTTCAATAAAATAACCCACATTGGAGGCCGCCGGCGGGGCGCCTGACCGAATTGCGATTGACAATCGGCGCGCGGACTGGCGCATTGCCCCTCTCTGCTTCCATCGCCGCGAACGGCGGCGCCCGCTCGAGGAGCCAGACCCCATGCGCATCGAGCCCGTGTTTCTGTTCGACCTCGACGGGACGTTGGTGGACAGCGTCTACCAGCACGTGCTGGCCTGGAAGGAAGCCCTCGACGCCGAAGGCGTCGACATTTCCGTCTGGCGCATCCATCGCAAGATCGGCATGAGCGGCGGCCTGTTCACCGACCAACTCAAACGCGAAACCGGCATGGACCTCAGCAATGACCGGCTCGAGCGCCTGCGCCATCTGCATGCCGAGGCCTATCGCCGGATGTCGGCCTCGATTCGACCTCTGCCGGGCGCGCGCGAACTGCTGGGCTGGCTGACCAACGCCGGCCTTCCGTGGGCGATCGCCACGAGCGGGCGCATGGAGACCGCGGCGGTCAACCTCGCCGCGCTCGGCGTCGATCCGGCTGTAACCCCGGTCGTGACACGCGATCAGGTCAAATACGCCAAGCCCGATCCCGACCTGTTCCTGGCCGCCGCCGCCCGGTTGAACGCACCGATCGAGACAGCCGTCGTGGTCGGGGACAGCATATGGGACATGCTGGCGGCGGCGCGCTGTCGCGCGCTCGGAGTCGGGCTCTTATGCGGCGGTTACGGCGCAACTGAACTGCAACAAGCCACGGCCTTCCGGGTCTACGAAGACCCCGCCGACCTGCTGGTGCATATTGATGAGCTTGGCGGACGCAGGTAGAGCGGCGTTCGTGAGGCTAGCTCAGTTCCCGCATCGTTTTTTCGAATTGGTCAGCGATCTCGTCCCTGAACACGTGCCGGCCGCCGACAACGACTCTCAGTCCGCCGCTCCAGACGCAATCGACAAGGGAATTGCCGGCCGAGAATATCCACGCGTCCAGCACCTGATCGTCGACCTTGCCGGCTAGCGTCGGATGGTCTGCGCGAAAGGTAAGGATGTCGGCCGCCGCGCCGCGCGCGAGCCTGCCTGACTTTCGCGTCATGGCTTGCGCGCCGCCTGACCAGATTGCCTCCAGCATCGTCCGGCCGGACGACGCGCCTGTTGAAGCGTAAACGTTGCGCGCCCGCTCCCGCAATCTCTGGGCGTATTCGAGCTGGCGCAACTCCGCAGCGACGCCAATCAAGACGTTGGAGTCGGTGCCCACGCCGTAGCGTCCCCCGGCGCGGACATAATCCGTTGCATTGAAGATTCCATCGCCGAGGTTGGCTTCCGTGATTGGGCAAAGCCCGGCGACCGCGCCCGAGCGGGCGAGATCGCGTGTCTCTTCCTCATCCATGTGAGTCGCGTGGACGAGGCACCACTTTGCGTCGACGCCGGCGTGGTCGAGCAGCCAGCGCACAGGACGCGCTCCCAACGAGGCGACACAATCCTCCACTTCCTTGATTTGTTCGGCCGCGTGAATGTGAATGGGACCATCACCGGCGAGAGACAGAAGCTCGGACAACTCGCCCGGCGTCACGGCGCGGAGGCTATGCGGCGCGATACCGATCGTCTCGCCCTCATCCACCTTGATCATCTCACGGCAATCCTCGACGAGGCGCGCGAACGAAGTGAGATCGTTGATGAACCGCCTCTGCTCCGGTCTGGGCGGCGCTCCGCCAAAGGTCGAATGGGCATAGAACACTGGGAGCAGCGTCATGCCCACGCCGACGCGCCGAGCCGCGGACAGAATGCGGCCGGCCATCTCCGCCGGCTCGGCATAAGGCGAACCATCGGGCGCGTTATGGAGGTAGTGGAACTCGGCGACGGCGGCGAATCCAGCTTCCAGCATCTCGACATAGAGCTGCGCCGCGACCGCCTCGACATCATCCGGCGACATCATAAGCGCGAAGCGATACATGGTCTCGCGCCACGTCCAGAACGTGTCATCGCCCTGGCCCCTGACCTCAGCGAGTCCGGCCATCGCGCGCTGGAAGGCGTGGCTGTGCAGATTCGCGGGCGCGGGCGCCATGATCGCATGGCGCTCGTCATTCTCTTCGGCCGCGGCGCCGATCTCGACGACGGTGATCGCACCCTTGTCGATCGTCACGCGGACGTCCGACTTCCAGCCCTCGGGCGTCAGCGCTCTTGCGGCGTAAAGGACAGGCACCGGTCGCCTCGCTTGTCTCGGTCGGCGGCTGAAGCCGCCGCCTTGCCTTTCGGGCGATTCGGTCTAAGCATGAAATGGTCTGCGGCGGGAAGCCGTTGAGCGCCATGGTTCAAACAAACGCTCCCAACCCTCTCGATACGATTTGGCTCAACGCCCGTCTGGCGACGCTCGCGCCGACGCGGACGGGATTGGGAATCCTCGATTCCGGCGCAATCGCCGCGCGCGCCGGACGCATCGCTTTCGTGGGCCCGCAGGCCGAGCTTCCGTCGGCATGGCGCAACGGCGCCCGCGTGATCGACTGCGAAGGCCGCTGGATCACGCCTGCGCTGATCGATTGCCATACCCACCTCGTTTACGGGGGCGACCGGGCGCACGAATTCGAACTCAGGCTCGCCGGCGCCGCGTATGAAGAGATCGCCCGCCAAGGCGGCGGTATACTTTCCACCGTGCGCGCGACCCGCGCCGCGAGCGAAGACGAACTTCTCCGATCGGCGCTCAAACGTTTGGACGCTCTTATCGCCGAGGGCGTTGGCACGGTGGAAGTCAAATCCGGCTACGGGCTCGGCCTTGAGGCCGAGCGCAAATCGCTCCGCGCCGCGCGCCGACTCGCCGAGCAGCGCAACGTCACGATCAGAGCGACATTTCTTGGCGCACACGCGCTGCCGTCCGAGTTTGCCGACAAACGTGGCGCCTATATCGCTTACGTCGCAGAGACGATGCTACCGGCTTTGGCGAACGAAGGCTTGATCGACGCCGTCGACGGGTTTTGCGAGCGGATCGCTTTCACGCGTGAAGAAATCGCGCGCGTGTTTGAGGCCGCGATACACGCAGGGCTTCCGGTCAAGCTGCATGCGGACCAATTGTCGAACTCAGGCGGCGCGGCGCTTGCCGCCGAGTTTGGCGCCCTGTCAGCCGATCATCTCGAATATGCCGACGAGAAGGGTATTGCCGCGATGGCGAAGGCTGGCGTCGTCGCGGTGCTGCTGCCCGGCGCCTACTATATGCTGCGGGAACGACAGGCGCCGGCGGTCGCCCTCATGCGCCAGCATCGCGTGCCGATCGCTCTCGCCACCGACTCCAATCCCGGCACTTCGCCGATGACCTCGCTCCTCCTCGCCCTCAACATGGCGGCGACTTTGTTCGGGCTCACCGTCGATGAATGCCTCGCGGGCGCCACCTCCAACGCGGCCCGCGCGCTCGGCCTTGCGCGCGAGACGGGAACCCTCGAAGTTGGCAAGTGGGCTGATCTCGCGATCTGGGACATCGAGCGGCCGGCCGAGCTTGTCTATCGGCTCGGCTTCAATCCGCTGCATGCGCGCGTCTGGAGGGGCCTATGACCGTCATCATCCGTCCCGGCGAGGCGTCGCTTGCCGACTGGCGGGCGATCTGGCGCGGCGAGCCGCTGGCCGTTGATCCCTCGAGCCGCGCCGCCGTAGCCGCGAGCGCGGCGTCCGTGGAACGCATTCTCGCCCGCGGCGAACCGGTCTACGGAATCAATACCGGCTTCGGCAAATTGGCGGGCGTGCGCATCAAACCAGCAGACCTTGCCGAGCTTCAACGCAATATTGTTCTGTCGCATGCTGCGGGCGTGGGCGAAATGGCTTCCGTGCCGACAACGCAGCTCATGATGGCGCTGAAGCTCGGCAGCCTCGCGCAGGGCGCATCGGGCGTTCAACCGCAAACGATCGCCCTCATCGAGGCTATGCTTGCGCGTGGCGTCACACCCGTGGTCCCCTCGCAAGGGTCGGTGGGAGCGTCAGGCGATCTGGCCCCGCTTGCCCATATGGCGGCGGCCATGATCGGCGTTGGCGAGGCTCGCGTAGGCGATCGCGTCGCGCCCGCCGCGGCCGCCCTCGCCGAAGTCGGCCTGGAGCCCATCACGCCTCACCCCAAGGAGGGGCTCGCGCTGCTCAACGGCACGCAATTCTCGACCGCCAATGCCCTCGTCGGCTTGTTCAAGGCCGAGACGCTGTTCGCTTCCGCGGTGGCGACCGGGGCGTTGTCGACCGACGGCGCCCGCGGATCGGATACACCCTTCGACGCACGCATCCACGCGCTCAGGCGCCATTCAGGACAGATCGAGGTCGCCGCGGCCTTGCGCGGGCTACTCGCCGGCAGCGCCATTCGCGCGTCCCATCTCACCGCCGATGAACGAATCCAAGACCCGTACTGCCTGCGCTGCCAGCCCCAGGTGATGGGCGCTTGCCTCGACCTCCTGCGTCAGGCCGCCACGACCCTCCTCATCGAAGCCAACGGGGTCTCCGACAATCCGCTCATCTTCGCCGACACTGACGAAGCGTTGTCAGGCGGCAATTTCCACGCCGAACCGGTCGCCTTCGCCGCCGATATGATCGCGCTCGCGATTTGCGAAATCGGCTCGCTGGCCGAACGCAGGATCGCGCTTCTGGTCGATCCGGCGCTTTCCGGCCTGCCCGCGTTTCTGACCCCGAAGCCCGGGCTCAATTCCGGGTTCATGATCGCACAGGTGACCGCAGCGGCCCTGGCCGCCGAGAACAAGACGCGCGCCTATCCAGCCAGCGTCAATTCAATCCCGACGTCGGCCAACCAGGAGGATCACGTCTCGATGGCCGCGCATGGCGCGAGACGGCTCGCGTCGATGGCGGACAACGCAATGTCAATCATCGGTATAGAACTGCTCGCAGCTGCCCAGGCCTGCGATTTTCACAGTCCCCTTGCTTCGAGCGCGCCGCTGGAGACCGTACGGACCCTCCTGCGTCGCGAGGTTCCGCGCCTGGACGACGACCGCTACTTTCATCCCGACATCATCGCTGCGACCAGCCTCGTGAGTCGCAGGGCCGTCATTGATGCGGTCGGCGCTGCGGAATTGCCCGGACTTGAGAATCCGGCGCGATGACCAGCGAGCGGCCCGACTGGCTCATCGTCGAGCGTCGCGACGCGCCGCTCATCATCAGCATTCCCCACGCGGGGACCGATCTCATGACATTCGAGCCGGCTTTCGTCAGTCCGTGGCTCGCGCGCAAAGACGCCGATTGGCAGCTTGATAGGCTTTACGATTTTGTCGCGCCGCTCGGCGCGACTGTGGTGCGCACGAGGCTTTCGCGCTCGATCATCGACGTCAATCGCGATCCGAGCGGCGCCTCGCTCTATCCCGGTCAGGCCACGACAGAACTCGTCCCAACGACCACGTTCGACGGCGAGCCGCTCTATCGCGCGGGCTTGGCGCCAGAGGCAGCCGACATTGCAGACCGGCGACGTCTCGACTTCGATCCTTACCACGCGGCGCTCAGCGAAGAGATCGCGCGCCTGCGCCAGAAGCACCCGCGCGTCGCGCTGTTCGACGCCCATTCCATTCGGTCAATCATTCCGCGGCTGTTCGACGGCGAACTGCCCGTGTTCAATCTCGGGACAAATTCCGGCGCGAGCTGCGACCCGCGACTGCGCGAGACGCTCGGCGCTGTGCTGGCCGCGAGCAGGCAAACGTCCATCGTCGACGGGCGCTTCAAGGGCGGCTGGATCACGCGCGCCTATGGGCGCCCAAGAGAAGGCGTCGAGGCTGTACAGCTCGAACTCGCCTGCCGCGCCTACATGCACGAGCCGGAGCAGCCCGCGCCAGAGAGCTGGCCAACGCCGATCGACGAAAAGCTCGCAGCGCCGACTCGCGCGACGATCAAGCGCGTCCTCGAGGCGATCCTCGAGCACGTGAGCCCATGATCCAGATGTTCTCATCTCCGATCGCCGCTGCGAGCCAAAGGTCGTCGAAAGACCCCGTCCTTCCGGACGGGCTATGACGAAGCAATCCAGGGGTCGTCGGGCGCCCTTCGGTCTCTCGATAGCTTCGTCGCTGAGCTCCTCGCAATGACGGTTTCTCGTGTCGCTTGAAAGGTCCAGCCCATGACCACGCCCGCTCGCCTCGACAATATGCGCGTCATCCGCGCGCCTCGCGGAACCGAGCTCAGCGCCAAGAGCTGGCTGACCGAAGCGCCGATGCGCATGCTCATGAACAATCTCGATCCCGACGTCGCCGAACGACCCGGCGAGCTCGTCGTCTATGGCGGCATCGGGCGGGCGGCGCGCGACTGGCCGGCGTTCGACCGCATCGTCGAGACCCTGCGGCGCCTTGAGGGCGATCAGACCTTGCTCGTCCAATCGGGCAAGCCGGTCGGCGTGTTCCGCACCCATGGCGATGCGCCCCGCGTGCTCATCGCCAACTCCAATCTCGTGCCGCACTGGGCGACCTGGGATTGCTTCAACGAGCTCGATCGCAAGGGACTCATGATGTACGGCCAGATGACCGCGGGCTCATGGATCTATATCGGCTCGCAGGGCATCGTGCAGGGCACCTACGAGACCTTCGTCGAGATGGGGCGCCAGCACTATGGCGGCGACCTTCGGGGACGGTGGATTCTCACCGCCGGCCTCGGCGGCATGGGCGGCGCGCAGCCCCTCGCCGCGTCGATGGCGGGCGCTTCGCTGCTCGCGATCGAGTGCCGCCCGTCGAGTATCGAGTTCCGATTGCGCACCGGCTATATCGACGTGCAGGCCAAGGACCTCGACGACGCGCTCGCGATCATCGAAAGGTCGACGAAGGAACGGAAGGCCGTCTCGGTTGCGCTGCTCGGCAATGCGGGCGAAGTGCTGCCCGAACTTTTGCGCCGCGGCGTCAGGCCGGACATCGTCACCGACCAGACTTCCGCGCACGATCCTATCAACGGCTATCTGCCCAAGGGTTGGAGCCTGCAGCAATGGGAGGAGCGGCGCGCGAGCGATCCCAAGGGGGTCGAGCGCGCGGCCAAAGCATCGATGGGCGAACATGTGCGAGCGATGCTGGCCTATGCGCACGCCGGCGTGCCAACCGTCGACTACGGCAACAACATTCGGCAGATGGCCTTAGAGGAAGGCGTCAAGGACGCGTTCGATTTCCCCGGCTTCGTGCCGGCCTATATCCGGCCGCTCTTCTGCCGTGGCGTTGGGCCGTTCCGCTGGGCGGCGCTGTCCGGCGATCCCGAAGACATTTTTCGAACGGACGCCAAGGTGAAGGAACTGATGCCGGACAGCCCGGCTCTGCACGTTTGGCTCGACATGGCGCGGGCGCGGATCAAGTTTCAGGGCCTGCCGGCGCGGATCTGCTGGGTTGGCCTCGGCGACCGGCATCGGCTCGGCCTCGCCTTCAACGAAATGGTGGCGTCAGGCGAACTCAAGGCGCCGATCGTCATCGGCCGCGATCATCTCGATTCCGGCTCGGTCGCCTCGCCCAACCGCGAAACCGAGGCGATGCAGGATGGCTCCGACGCCATCTCCGACTGGCCGCTTCTAAATGCGCTCTTGAATTGCGCCTCGGGCGCGACCTGGGTGTCGATCCATCACGGCGGCGGCGTTGGCATGGGCTTCTCGCAGCACGCCGGCATGGTCATCGTCGCCGACGGCACACCAGAAGCGGCGCGGCGCATCGAGCGGGTCTTATGGAATGATCCGGCAAGCGGCGTCATGCGCCACGCGGACGCAGGCTATGAGACGGCTATCGCCTGCGCGAAGGAGAAGGGCCTCGACCTGCCGAGCCTGGACGATCGCTAGGCCAGCGAGCGCCGGTCTGCCGGACCGCGCCTGCGCCAACGATTGCCCGATAAGTCTTCGTTATCAACTCGTCGACCAGCTTAGGCGGTCGCTCGCGACACTGTAGGTGCGGCTTGACCGCGGCGATCGGGACTTCAGCCAGGACGAATGTCGCGCGGCGCATCTCGGCGCGACCGGCGCCGCCGAAGGCGCTGCGGGCAAACGTCCGCAAGCAGGCCGCGAAGCGCTCGGCCTGATCGGCGACGCCGCGCCCGAGCGTGGCCGGCCAGTCGCCCTGAACGAAATCGTGACGGCTATAGAGCATGAGCAGCCGCGCGTCATCCAAATGTCGGCGCGCCCAGACCGGGGTGTGAAGCGCAGCGCGAAGGCCATCGTCCGCCTCGATCGCGGCGACGAAGCCTTCCTGATAGGCGAGCACGGTCTCGAGCCACACTTCGCCGAGCAGCGCGTCGCGCGAGGCGAAGCGATAGTAGAAGGAACCCTTGGGCGCCTTCAGGCGCTCGGCAACAGAATCGACGGTGACAGACAGAGGCCCGCGCTCGGCGATGAGCGCGCGCGCGGCGGCAAGAAAGCCGGCTTGGTCGAATTGCGGGCGCCCCATATTTGTAGACTATTCGGTCTAGACGAGTGGGTCAACATATGATACATATCGAGGTGGCGGGGCGCAAAAAAACGGAGGGTGCTCCAATGCTGGAAACGCAGACCAAGCCCGACGCTATCGACGTCACTCCCCTTTTGGATGGCGCGGCCGAGACGATGCGCAGCGCGCGCTATTGCTGGCTCGCGACTGCGAGCGAAAGCGGAATTCCCCGCGTGCGGCCAATGGGGCGGGTGTTGAACGATCCCGGCGACGACGCGTGGAAGGTCCGGTTCCTTACCGATGGTCAATCTCACAAGGCGGCCGACATGCGGCGCGCGAGCGAGGTCACGATCCTCTTTCAGCACGACCCCGACCTCGCCTTTGTCTCCTTGATTGGCAAGGCCGAGTTGCACGAGGACGCGGCCGAGACGCGCGCCCGTTGGAAGCCGGCGTATAACGTCTACTTTCCGAGCGAAGCGGATCGCGCGAATGCGATTTTCGTCGAGGTTGAGATCGAGCGCATGGAACTCTGGATCCGCGGCGTCACGCCGGAGCCGTTCGGGCTGCGCGCGACCGTGCTCGAGCGCGACGTCGAGGGCTGGCGTTTGATCGGCGGATAGAGTGGATCGTGATCGGATTGGCGCCCTCGCGCGCGACCGTCACCCCCGATCCCTCTCCTCATAGGGCGTTCGGAGGGACGCCCGTCTCTAGACGGGCTATGGGAGAGAGGAGCCGCGCGTCCATCGGGAGAAGCAGTAGACGCTGGGCGACTTCGCCCCCGTGAAGCGCGCTAGTCTGGCTTCAAACCTGCCGCGAGTTCGACCGGCTTTCCATGCGGCGTGCGCAGGTAGGCGCGCTCCCATTGGTGCTCGCGCTCGTGGAGTTCGGCGGACGTCACGCTGCCGTTTTCCGCAAGGAGCCGCTCAAGCGCGGCAAGGACGGCGCGATAGTATGTTTCGCGGTCATCGGGCTCGGCGTTGTGCGCCTTGATCTCCGCCCCGAGCGCCTCGGCCCAACGCGCGGACGAGATCGCGCCGCTCTTCACGAGAAGGTCGGCAAGAGCGAGCGTTTGCGCGTGCCACGGCTCGCCAAAGACCGGCTCGCCATCCTTGGCTTTGAGAAAGCTGAACTCAGGCCGATTCAAGATAGCTCTCCCACAGGTCGACGAACACGCGGTCGGCGCTCCCTTTCGCCTCCGGCCAAAGGTCGGCCGAAGCGAAGCTCACCGTGTAGAGATGCTCGCCTCGCTCCTCGCCATGCGCCGACGCGTCGGCGAAAACATGGCCGCCGTGATGGCCGTGGATCACCCCTGCCCTGCCTCGCACATATCCGGGCAGGCGCGTATGACCTGAGCCGCCGTCGAGCCGGCACCGCACGGCCGCGCCAAGCGCGAAGCACGGGGGCGTGTTGACGCCGACCGCGAAGCTTCGCGCCCTCTTGACATAGGCGCGCGCCGCGTCCGCCGATTGCGGCGGAACGCTCGGCTCCGGCGCAAACGTCGCGGCGCCCGCCTTGATCTCGTCGAGCGTGAGATACCCTTCATCGATCATCTGCGCGGCGAGCGTGGTGAGCCATTGATCGAAATAGGGCCGCGTCAGATAATCGACGGGGTCGGTGAGTTCACGGGAATGTCGGAACCAGTCGATTGTCCAGCTCTTGGCTGCGGCCGACGCCTGCTTCATGCCGAAGGCGCGCATCTCCCAGTCGGCGTGAAAGGGCTTATCGTCGGCTTTATCGACGATGGGGCCAAAACCCTCGCGCCCGCCGAGATCGTGAACGCCGTCCATCAGGCTGTCGCCCGCGTGGGCGAAAGATCGCGCTCCGCGCCAATCATCGAATTGCGCGTAACGAGATTGGCGAGCGCAGCCTCGTCCCAGTCCTCAACGCCTTGCGGCTGCTCCGGCACGACGAGATAGCGCCGCTCCGAGGTCGAGTCCCAGACGCGCACCTGCGTTCTCTCATCGAGCTTGACACCGAACTCCTCCAAGACGCCGCGCGGATCGCGCACGACGCGGGCGCGATATTCGTTCGACTTGTACCAGGAAGGCGACAGGCCAAGGATCGAGAACGGATAGCAGGAACAGAGCGTGCAGACGACGATATTATGCACGTCCGCCGTGTTCTCGACCGCTTGCAGATGGCCGGTCGCATGGCCGGCAAACCCCAGTTCGTCGATCGCCGCGGTCCCGTCGGCCAGGAGCCGCGCCTTGAACGCCGGATCGCGCCAGGCGCGGGCGACCACCGCCGCGCCACGCTTGGGGCCGATCTCGTCACGATACATTTCGATCCAGGCGTCGACCGCTTCGGGGTCGATGAGATTCTTCTCGGCAAGAAGGCTCTCAAGCGCTCGCGTGCGCAAGGCCGGCTCGGACGGCAGATGCGAATGGAGCTCCTGATGGATGTGAGAGACTGTCTTTGAGTCGAAGCTCGCCATCGCGCGCCCTCTTTCGGCTTGGCCGAGAGCCTATCACCTGCGAGCGCCTAGTAAAGGCCGCGAGACCCTGATCCGTCGGGCTTTGCCCGCCACCTTCTCCCGAAGGGAAGAAGGGAAGTGGCGCCCCTCACGCGCTTTTGAGAAGGGCGAGAACGGCTATTTCCTCAGGGTGAAGCCTAGCCGCGCTGGATGCGCCGCTCGCCTCCGTGGCTTTGAGCGCAAACGCGCCGCTCAGATAAGCGTCCGCAAGCGCGGGATGGATGTAGGACTTGCGGCAGACGGCCGCCGTGTTTCCCAAAGCGGC
This sequence comes from uncultured Alphaproteobacteria bacterium, assembly GCA_963717215.1. Taxonomy (GTDB): domain Bacteria; phylum Pseudomonadota; class Alphaproteobacteria; order Rhizobiales; family Beijerinckiaceae; genus Roseiarcus. The sequence goes on along the minus strand of CAVQVS010000007.1, from coordinate 95,112 downwards.
GGCGACTTTTTTGACCGCGGCGCTCATCACGCGCTTGGCTTGCGTTGCGCTCGCGAACGGGTCGGAGAGCGAAAGGTGTCGCGCCATCAGCATCGTCCCGGCCCAGGTGCGAAAATCCTTGGCGGTGATGTCGCAGCCCGTAATCTCCCTGAGATAGGCGTTGACGTCGCCCGACGAGACCGCGCGCAATTCCTTGTCTTCGTTGAAATATTGCAGCAGGTCCTGTCCAGGCAGTTCCTGACAGGCCCGGACGATCCGCGCCACGCGCCGATCGCGCATTGCGAGCGACCATTCCTTGCCGCTCTTGCCGATGAACTGGAACCGAACCTCGGAGCCCTCGACCGCGACGTGGTCGCTTTTGAGCGTGGTGAGGCCATAGCTCTGATTGCTTCGTGCATATTCATCGTTGCCGACGCGGATCAGCGTCCTCTCAAGAAGATGCACCACGGTCGCCAGAACCTTTTCGCGTGGAAGGCCGCGCAAGCTCATGTGTTCGGCCGCCGTCGCCCGGATCGTGGGCAGCGCCGCGGCGAACGCGAACAAGTGCTCATATTTCGATTGCTCGCGCGCCTCGCGATATTCGGCGTGATATTTGTACTGCTTCCGCCCCTTGGCGTCGCGACCGGTCGCCTGAATGTGACCGTTCATGGACGGGCAGATCCAGACGTCTCTCCACGCCGGCGGAATGACAAGCGAACGGATGCGTTTTAGAGTATCGGCGTTTGCGACCCGCCTCCCCTTCGCATCGAGATAGACAAAGCCCTTGCCCGCTCGCCGGCGCGTGATCGCGGGTCCGACATCGCACACGTAGCGCAGACCGGGCGGCGCCTCCATGGCGACGTCGACGGAAATGCGGATCTCGGCATCGAGCATGGTCGCGCCCCTCGCTTTGGCCGCAACGCTGAAAGGGCACGATATGTTCCGCGAGGTCCCCACGACATTAATGCGTAGATCACGCGGCGCGCGACCGTCCCGACCATACGGTGTTCAAATTTGAGACGAACGTGATAGGGATGCTCTCGCGCGCCTCAAGCGCAAATTCACCAACGCGATGGGCGATTCAACCGCATGGGATGACTGCGCTTGCCGGGCGCCGACGCGTCTGCGTCGCACGTGTCGCTCCGATGCGGCCCAGCCGTCTCGCTGCAAGATAGGGGATAACGCATGGATACCAATCGTCTCGGCCATTCCGGCCTTCGCGTGCCGGCGCTGAGCTTCGGCACAGGCACGTTCGGGGGCGGCAACGACTTCTTCAAGGCCTGGGGATCGACCGACTCGGCTGGCGCGTCTCGACTGATCGACGTCTGTCTCGATCACGGCGTGAGCATGTTCGACACCGCCGACGTTTATTCGGCCGGGCTTGCCGAACAGATCCTGGGCGAGGCGATCAAAGGCAAGCGCGACCGCCTGCTTATCTCCACCAAGGCGACTTTCCCGATGGGCGACGGCCCGAACGACTATGGCTCCTCGCGCCAGCATCTTTTGGCGTCGGTCGAGGGTTCGCTCAAGCGGCTTGGCGTCGCCACGATCGACCTCTTCCAGCTGCATGGGCAGGATTACAACACTCCGGTCGAGGAGACGCTCTCTACGCTCGATGAGCTCGTTCGCGCGGGCAAGGTCCGTTACATAGGCTGCTCGAATTTCTCCGGCTGGCATCTCATGAAGTCGCTCGCGGCTTCGGACCGTTACGGCTATCCCCGCTACGTCGCGCACCAGGCCTATTATTCGCTGCTCAATCGCGACTATGAATGGGAGCTGATGCAGCTCGGGCGCGACCAGGGCGTCGGCGCGGTCGTCTGGAGCCCGCTCGGCTGGGGCAAGCTGACGGGTAAAATCCGGCGCGGGCAGCCGGCGCAGCCCGGCACCCGAGCCCATACCATTCCGGAAACCGGGCCGCGCTACGACGAGAAGCGCCTGTTCGACATCGTCGACGCGCTCGATGAAATCGCCAAGGAGACCGGCAAGACGATTCCGCAGATCGCGCTCAACTGGCTCCTGCGCCGCCCGACCGTCGCCAACGTCATCATCGGCGCGCGTAACGAAGACGCAGTTGCTGGAAAACATCGGCGCCGTCGGCTGGAAACTGACGCCCGAACAGGTGGCGAAGCTCGACGCGGCGAGCGACGTCGAGCCGGCCTATCCGGTCTGGCACCAGCGCGGCTTTCCGCGGCCTCAACGAAAGGGCGCAGCAGAACTGAAGGCCGACCGGACGCGCGACCGCGCCGCCATCGGCGGCGGCGCGCGGCTCAAAAACTGTTGCGGTCGTGATAGGTTTGCAGAAACTGTCGCACGCGTGGCTCCGAGCTTTCGTGGAACACGCGGCGCGGCGCACCATCGTCGATGATGCGGCCCTCGTCGATGAAGGCGATGCGGCTGGCGACATGGGCGGCGAAGCCCATCTCGTGGGTGACGATCAGCATGGTCATGCCCTCGGCCGCGAGGCTCTTCATCACCTCCAGGACTTCGCCGACCAGTTCGGGATCGAGCGCCGAGGTTGGCTCGTCGAACAGCATGAGGCGGGGCTGCATCGCCAGCGCACGCGCAATGGCGACGCGCTGCTGCTGGCCGCCTGAGAGGCGCGAAGGATAGGCGTCAGCCTTGGCGGCGAGCCCCACACGGGTCAGCATCGCCATTGCGCGGTCGGCGGCTTCGCGGCTTGCAAGCCTGCGAACACGCCGCAGCGGTTCGGCGACATTGCTGAGCGCCGTCATATGCGGCCAAAGGTTGAAATGCTGGAACACCATGCCGATCTCGCGCCGCATCTCGCGCAAGGCGCGCGGCGCCATCGGCCGGCGCGTTCCGTCCGGCGCGTCCTCATAGCCGATCAGCCGTCCGTCTATGCGCAGAGCGCCGGAATCGTAGGGCTCCAAAAAATTCACGCATCGGAGCAGCGTGCTCTTGCCCGAACCGCTGGGACCGATCAGGCACACGACCTCCGAGCGCTGAACCGCGAGGTCGACCTCGCGCAAAACCTGATGCGCGCCGAAGCTCTTGCTGACCTTGGCGAGCTCGATCATCGGCGCGTTCATGCGCGCGCCTCATGCGCGAGAAACGCGGTCACCCGCGTTTCCACCCGGGAGCCAAGGCGCGACACCGCTTCGACCAGAAGCCAGTAGAAGATCGCCATGGCGAAAATCGCGTCAAACGCGGTGAACGTCTCAGCCGCCATGGTCTGCACTTGATACATGAGCTCGGGCACGGTGATGATCGACAGCACCACCGTCTCCTTGGTGAGGATGATCAGCATATTGACGATCGCAGGGACGGCGGCGATGAGCGCTCCCGGCAGCATGACCCGCATCATCGTGTCGGAGGGCGTCATACCGACGCTGGCGGCCGCCTCGATCTGGCCAGCCGGCACGGCGGCGAAGCCGGCGCGAAAGATCTCGGCGAAATAGGCCGAGGCGTAGAGGCCGAGGCCCAGGATGCCAGCGGTTGTCGCGCTGAGTCTGAGCCCGATCGAAGGACCGCCGGCGTAGAGGAGAAAGAGCTGCACCAGGAACGGCGTGCCGCGAAAGAGCTCGATGAACACTCGGATGGCGCCGTTGAGCGGCGCAATTCGCAGCCGGCGAAGAAGTGCAAGCGCGAACCCGAGGACGAGCCCGAGCGCGCTGCCCGCGGCCCAGCACAGGATGGTGACGGCAAAGCCGCTCAGAAGCGAAGGCGCATAATGCCAGAGCATGGCGAGGCTCATCGCGCCCCTGCCCCCGCCAGCCGCCGCTCCGCGACTGCCCCCAGACCCGCCAGGCAAAGGTTGATCGCCAGATAGAACAAGCCTCCCCCCACATAGGCCTCGAGCGGCCGATAGGTCTGGGTCGCGATGTTCATGCTGACGCGCGTCAGTTCGGCGATGCCGACCACCGAAACGAGCGACGAGGCCTTGATCAAAAGGATGAACTCGTTGATGAGCGGCGGGGTCGAGATCCTGAGCGCCTGCGGCAGAAGAACGCGTCGCCAGATATCCAGGCCGGAGAAGCCGAGCGCGGTCGCCGCCTCGCCCTGCCCGCGCGGCACGGCGTTGAGCGCGCCACGCAGGATTTCCGCCTGATAGGCGGCCGACGAGAGCGCGAGCGCGCCAACCGCCGCCACGATCGCCGGTACGTCGAGCCCGTATTCGGCGAGGAAATAGTAGACGAAGAGGAGTTGGACGAGCAGCGGAACGCCGCGGAACACGCTGACATACGCTGCCCCGAGACGCCTGAGCCAGGGGCGCGGCGAAACGCGCGCGACGCAGACGAGCGCGCCGATGACGAACCCGAATGCGATGCCGGCGAAGGACACGGCGACCGTCGTCGCCGCCGCCTGCGTGAGATAGCCAAACGAATGGAGGATGACCTCAGGTTTCATCAGCCGACGCCAAAGCGTGCCGCGCATTGACTGAACCTGTCATCGCGAGGAGCCACACAGGCGCTGAGAGACGCCCCTCCCTCCGGACGATTATGGCGACGCGGCGATCCAGGGGGCGAAGGATGCGGCGGTGACTCTGGATCGCCACGTCGCCCTCCGGGCTCCTCGCGATGACGGCGCCATTCGGCCGAAGCGAATACGCTCTACGAGAGCGACGACAGCTCTCCCGTCTTCAAGTTGTTCAGATGGAGGGCTCGGGCACCGTCTTTGGCAGGTCCATCGTCTGTCCGAACCAGGTCTTCTGGATCTTCGCCATCGTCCCGTCGGCCTCGACCGCGAGGATCGCAGCGTTGAGGGCGTCGATCAGCGTCGTGTCGTCCAGCCGGCCAACCCAGGAGAAATAAGTCGGCTGGCCGAACGGCGGCGCCACCATCGCGAACGTGTCGGCGCGCTGCTGGACGACGTAAGCGAGGTTCGGCAGCGAATTGACCGAGGCGTCGATGCGCCCCGCCGCGAGGTCGGCGTAGGACTGGTTGTTGTCGACATATTCCTTGACCTCGACCGGCTTCGGCAGCTTGGCCGCAAACGCTTTGAGCTGCGCGAGCTGCGAGGTGCCCTTCTGACCGCCGACCGTTCGTCCGGCGATGTCTTCAGGCTTCATGAGGCTCTTGTCGTCCGCGCGCTTCATCAGCGCCGCGGTTGCATCCGCGATCGGCACGGTGAAGGCGTAATGCTTCATGCGCTCCTTGGTGATGGTCACGGGCGCGATGCAGAGATCGAATTTCTTCGCTTCAAGCCCAGGCAAAATGCTGGTCCATGGAAGGTCGAGATAGGAAACTTTGAGCCCCATCTGCTTGCCAACCGCGTCGATGAGATCGCGGTTCAAGCCCTTGTAGGTTCCGTTGTCGGAGATATCGAACGGCGGGAACTGCATTTCGGTCGCGGTCGAGAGGACGCCGCGCTTCTTAATCTCCGCCAGCGCGTCATCGGCGAAGGCGGAGCGTGTGGCGCCGAACATGGCGCCCGAAGCGGCGGCGCCGGCCAATCCCACTTTAAGGGCGTCGCGACGGGTCAAAGCGACCTTGTCGAATTGCGTCATTGCCGATCTCCGTTCGCATGTGAATCCGACGCGAAGGCGATGAACTCAGTTGACCAGATCCCGAGGCTCCACGGCCCCCGGAAATCCTTCTTTTTTCCCGGGCGCCAATGTTGACGAGCCACGCGCGGGTGTCAAATACCAAAGCGCGTGAGCGGTCTGAACTTGCCTGGTGGTTGCCCGGCCAGGCAAGACGTGCATTTCTATCGGTCGCCGCAAGGCGCCCAACCGACCACCTCACACCAATCCATAAGGCCGCCCATGATCGAGGAACCGCCGTCGATTGTTTTCGCCCCATCGATTGAACGACCATCGGCCGAACTGATCGAGCGCTTTCGCGCGCCAACGAGCTTCATCGTGGACGCGATGAATGGGACAGGCGCCCTCGACTGGCGGATCAAGCGGCTCGTGGGCGTTTCGTTCGTCGGCGTCGCGCTCACCTGCGACTGCGGCCCGCTCGATAATCTGGCGTTTTTGGCGGCGCTTGCCGAATCCAAGCCGGGCGACGTGTTCATGGTCGCGACCAACGGCTATGTCGCCGCCGCCGTGACCGGCGATCTCTTGCTCTATGTCGCGCGCAACCGCGGCGCCGCCGCCTTCGTCACCGACGGCCTCGTCCGCGACCTCGACGACCTCGAAACCGTTGGCCTCCCGACGTTCGCCATGGGCGTCACTCCCAATTCGCCGCAAAGGCGCGGACCCGGCTCGGTCGGCCTGCCGATCGTCTGCGGCGGCGTGGCAGTCGCTTCGGGCGACGTGGTCGTCGGCGATCGTGACGGCGTGGTTGTCGTCCCGCGCGCGCGCATCGACGAGACGCTCAAAAATCTCGAGCGCGTCAAAGCAATGGAGGCGGCGACGCTGGAGCGCGTGCGTGGGGGATTGAAAGAGCTGCCGGTCGAGGTTCCCTCGCTCAAACGCATGGGCAGAGGGTAACGCGCGCAAGAAGCGGTCGACGGGAGGAGACATTTCGCGTGATCGATTTTCCCATCATCGATTCCCACATCCATCTTCTCGACCAACAGCGGTTCGCCTATTCCTGGGCAAAGGACGCCCCCGCGCTCAAACGCGACTGGACGGTGAACGATCTCGCGAATCGAGCGAAGCCCTACGAGATCGAGGGCCTGGTCTTCGTCGAAGTCGACGTCGATATGCCGCAATATCTCGACGAAGCGGAATGGGTTGACGGGCTCGCCGCGCATGACCTCCGCGTGCTCGGCGCCGTCGTCTGCCTGCCGCTCGAGCGCGGGCCAGCGATCGAGCCGGAAATCGCGCGCGTGGCGAAGCTTAAGACGACGCGCGGCGTGCGCCGCCTGATCCAGGGCCACCCCGACCCAGAGTTCATGCTCAAGCCCGGCTTCCTCGAAGCGCTCAGGCTCCTGCCGAAATACAATCTGGCGTTCGACGCCTGCATCTTTCATCCCCAGGCGGCGAACACACTCGCGATGATGCGGCAATGCCCGGAGGTGTCCTTCATTCTCGATCACATCGGCAAGCCCGGGATCAAGGCCGGCCTCATCGATCCCTGGCGGACGCACATTCGCGAGATCGCGGCGCTGCCGAATGTCATGTGCAAGCTCTCCGGCGTCACGACAGAGGCCGACCATAAAGCCTGGACCCGCGATCAGCTGAAACCCTACATCGATCACGTGATCGCGTGTTTCGGCCCGGATCGCATTCTCTATGGCGGCGACTGGCCGGTGTCCGAGCTCGCCGGCAGCTATCTGCAATGGCTATCGACGCTCGACTGGGCGACGGCTGGCTTTTCGGCCGCCGACAAACGCAAGCTCTTCCACGACAATGCGATCAAGGCCTATCGGCTCGGCGCCTGATGGACCACACCGCGGCATCCGATGGTATTGCAAGGTGAGCCTATGAGCCCCACGCCTCTCGCCAACTCCGAAACGAAGAAGCGGTTCTTCGGCAAATATCGCGGCCTCGTGATCGACAACCTCGATCCATTGCAGATCGGGCGCGTCCAGGCGCAGGTTCCAGATGCGTTCGGCGAGACGCCTTCGAGCTGGGCGCTGCCCTGCATTCCCGCAGCGGGGATCCAGGCGGGCTGCTTCATCGTCCCGCCGATCGGATCGCAGGTATGGGTCGAATTCGAGCAGGGCGATCCGGACTTTCCAATCTGGACCGGCGGGTTCTGGGGATCGGTCGCGGACGTGCCTCGTGGCGGCGTTAACGCCGGCGCCGGTCCCTCCCGGCCAGAATATCGTCCTGCAGACGACCGGCCAGAACGCGCTGGTGCTGAGCGACGCATCGCCCTCGCCGGCCGGTGGCGGCGTCGTTCTCAGCGCGGCGGGCGGAGCGATTGTCGTCATCAATGACATGGGCGTCATGATCAGCAACGGGAAAGGCGCGACGATCACACTCATCGGCCCGACCGTCTCGATCAATTCGGGAGCTGTCACCATAACCGGAACGAGCATCACGATCGATGGCGCGCCATTGACGCCGTTATAAGCGATCGGCTCCACTGCTGATGGATAAGGCCTCGCTCGAGCGCAAAGGCTACAGCATCGCGGCCCTACGCGCGCTCGCGCGCAAGGCCCTGCCGCGCATGCTGTTCGACATGGTGGACGGCGCCGCCGGCGACGAGATCACCATGCGCGCCAACGAGGCGGCGCTGGCCGCAATCGAGCTTGTCCCGACCCTGCTCGCAGGCGCGGGAACGCGCGATCAATCGGTCGACCTGTTCGGCGAGACGCTTCCTTCGCCGGTCATCATCGGTCCGACCGGATTGGCGGGCCTGTTGTGGCCGCATGCTGAACTCGCCACGGCGCGTGCGGCGGCGCGGTTCGGAACGATCTACTGCACGAGCCACGCCTCGACCGCGACCATCGAAGAGATCGGCGCCGCGACGACGGGACCGAAATGGATGCAGGTTTTTCTGTACAAAGATCGCGGGCTGACCGCCGAATTCGCCGCCCGCGCCGCGGCGGCCGGATACAATGCCCTGATCCTTACCGTCGACAATCAGGTGATGGCCGGACGCGACCGCGATGCGCGCAACAGCATGACTTTCCCGTTGCGCTGGGGTCCGCGCAGCTTCGTCGACTTTCTGAGCCATCCGGCATGGCTCCTGCGGATGCGGGAAACGCCCTCCCCCACCTTCGTCAATTACGGCAAGCGGACCTCGATCGGCGCCTTCGGCCCCTTGATGGTCGAGCAACTGGACCCGGATGTCGGCTGGAGCGACGTCGAACGGCTGCGCGGGCAATGGCGCGGGCCGCTCCTCCTCAAAGGCGTCTTGCATCCGGGCGAAGCGCGCGAGGCGATCAGCTGCGGCGCCGACGGAATCATCGTCTCCAATCATGGCGGGCGCCAGCTCGACGGCGCGGTCGCTTCGATCCGCGCCCTTGCCGGTGTGGTCGAGGCGGTGGGCGGCCGGGCGCCGGTGCTCGTGGACGGCGGCTTTCGGCGCGGAATCGATGTCGTCAAGGCGCTGGCGCTCGGCGCCCGCGCGGTCATGATCGGCCGCCCGCACCTTTGGGGCGTCGCCTGCGCCGGCGAGGACGGCGTGTTCTGGGCGCTCGAACTCTTCCGGCGCGAGATTGATCGGGCGCTCGCGCTCGGCGGCTGGGACGGCGTGGCGAAGCTCGATGGGCGCATATTTTTCCGCGCCGGCGCGGCCGACCCGCTTTCGTCCCGCGTCCTCCGAGCCTCGAACCGCTAAAAGCCGTCCGCGCGCAAGTCCGCGCACGCGTTCCTCACCGCCTCGACACAACCAAACAAGGTGTAAATTTCGGAACAAATACACAATTATTTGTGTACAAATTACGGTTTGGTAATTTTCCGGAGAACAAAGGTGGATCTCCATGCGGCCGCTTTGCGGCATGTCCCTCGAAACCCACCGCTCCTGAGATGCCAGTCTCGTGGCCGGCGCGGCCTTGGTTTCGCCGGCGGACGCGAACCCGCCGGCGGGTAAAGACCTATTCCGCCGGAGCCGCCTGGACGCTCAGGTGATCATGCTCCATCTCGCTCGGCTCTGCGGGCGCCACCTGGGCGAATTTGGCGAAGCCGTAGAGCATCACGGCGATGCCGAGATAGCTCAGCGCGACCACCGGCGACTGGCCGATGCCAAGGTCCTCGGCGTGGATCAAGCCGAAGAACGTCAGCACCGAGCCGGCGAGCGCGAAGGCCGCAGCCTTCTCGAGCTGACGCTCGATGATGAACACAGTGACGGCGCCCAGGATGATGCCGGCGAGCGTCGCGCCGCCGCCCAGCGTCTGCAGGCCCTTGTAGAGGATGCCGGTGTTGCCGAGCTTGTCGAAGCCGACCGTGGCCGCGTTGGTGCCCGCGGCGCCGAGTGCGCCGTCGATCATGGTTTTGCCCCAGGCGGCGATCTGCGGAATCATCGCCAGGATGATCGCCGGCGCATGGCTTCGCGGCGATTCCTGGAAGGCCTGCGAGCCGATCAGCATGCCGATGTAGAGCAGGATCGGCAGGATCGCGACCACCGGGATCAGGCTCGAAACCAAGGCCACGATGCCGAGCCAGGTCAGGACCAGCACCATCACGCCGGTCGCGGCGGAATAACCGATCCGCCCGCCCATCGCCTTCCAGCCGGGATGGCCGATGTAGACGGCGTTGATGAACGGATTGCCGAGCAGGCAGCCGATCAGGCTGATCACGCCGTCGGCCGTCAGCACCTGGGTGGTCGGAAAAGAGTTGCCGGCCGCAGCGGCGCTCTCCACGTTGTCCATCGCCTCGACGAGGTCATAGATGCCGAAGGGGATGGCGGTGACCAGGATGATCCCGATGAACTTGAAGCCTGCAAAGACGTGCCCGATGGCGGGTACAGGGATCGAGAAGCCGAAGTGCGAAAAGGCGTCGCCAACGCTGCTGACGCTCAAGCCGCCGTAGCCAAAACCGAACAGGTCCGATCCCCAGGCGATGATCGTGCCAGCGGCAATAGCGACCAGGCCGCCCGGGACGTCGCGGAAGTAGCGCACGCCGCCGAACCAGTTCGCCAGGATAATGGCGAAGCAGACCATGCCGATGAGCGGCGTCTCGAACACCAGAAGGCCGGGCCGCATCGAAATGAAGGTGATGGAAATGCCGGCGAGCGAGCCGAGCAGCGCCGCGCGCGGGGTGATCTTGCGAATGATCGGGGCGATGAAGCCGCCCGCCATCAAGACAAAGCTCTGGACGAACACCCAGGTGAGCCCCGCCTCCCACGCCTGAACCGGATCGTTGGTCCTGAGCAGGATCGGCAGCATCACGACGAAGGTGACGACGAACATGTGCGGCACGCTGGTGCCCGATGGCAGCGCGCAAACATCGGTGCGGCCGGTCTTCTGCGCCAGGCGATAGGCGAGCCAGGCGTAGTACACCGTGCTGAGGAAGAGCATCAGCCCGAGGGCGGGAAGGATTCTGCCGAACACCAGCGAATCGGGCATCTTGAGAACGAAGCGGAGAAGCCCGGTCAGAACCAGCACGTTGACCAGGATGTTGGTCCCGAACCCGAAGAAGGCGTTCCAGTCGCCCGGAACCCAATAGCGCTCGCGCCCTGTCGCCACCGCCGTCGTTGCCATCGCCGCTCTCCTACTCGCCTGCGCCTCGCTTTACTCAGCGCCCTTCCAGCCAGCCAAACCTTTGATCACGCTGTCCGAACTCGACACCCAGCCGAAGATGCCCCCCTGCGCCTTGATCATCTTGAGGCCCATGGCGTGGAACTCCGGGTAATAGGAGCCGCAGCAGTCTTCGAGCACGAGGCAGTCGTAGCCGCGGTCGTTGGCCTCCCTGACCGTCGTGTTGACGCAGACCTCCGTCGTCACGCCGGTGACGACGAGCTGCTTCACGTCGCGATGTTTCAGCATCTCCTGAAGATCGGTAGCGTAGAAAGCGCCCTTGCCGGGCTTGTCGACCACCGGCTCGCCGGGCTCGGGATAAAGCTCTGGAATGATGTCGTGCCCCGCCTCGCCGCGCACCAGGATGCGCCCCATCGGCCCCTTGTCGCCGATCGTGGTCTTCGAGCGGCCCCGGATCTTCTTGGCCGGCGGCAGATCGAACAGATCGGGCCGGTGTCCCTCGCGGGTGTGGAAGACCGGCAGGCCCTGGCCGCGCCACGCAGCGAGCAGCCGCTTGTTCGGCTCGATCGTCCGGCGCAGCTGCGAGACGTCGTTTCCGAGCATCTCCCCAAACCCGCCGGGCTCGAGAAAATCGCGCTGCATGTCAATGATAACGAGCGCGCAATGCTCCGGAAGGAGCACGAATTCATAGGGCTCGGCCTCGATCCTTACGGGGCCTTTCGCCAGTTTTGCGGCGGGTTCAGAGGAGGTCTGATCAATTGCACGCATGACCCAGAGTATGTATGCAAACAGGAAAAACTGTATGCCCATATTGTGGTTCGGCATGCAGAAATTGTGTGCTAACGCTGCGTAAGAATTGTGCGGATTCTCATGGGAAAGGCCTTTGAGCGACATCGGATATGAAAGCGTGACCCAGGCCGACCGGCTGGCGGAATCGATTGCCGATTCCGTCCTGTCGGGCGAATTCGCGCCCGGCTTCCGTCTTGACGAGAGTGCGCTCGCCGACCGGTTCGGCGTGTCGCGCACGCCGGTGCGCGAGGCGATCCGGCTGCTTGCCTCCACCGGTCTGATCGAGGTCAAGCCCCGCCGCGGCGCTCGCGTCGCGACCGCGACGTCCGCGCAACTCGAGCAATTGTTCGGCGCGATGGCGGAGATGGAGGCGACCTGCGCGCGACTCGCGGCGATGAGCATGACGCCGATCGAACGCCGCCGCCTGCAGAACCGCCACGACGCGATGGCGGCGATCGCGCTCAAGGACGACCGCGAATCCTACGCCGCGGCGAATGTCGACTTTCACACCCGGATCTATGCCGGCGCTCATAACGAAACTCTCGCGAGCTTCGCCTCCGGCCTTCGTCGCCGACTCGCGCCCTTCCGCCGCGCGCAGTTCCGCACTGACGGACGCATGTCGCGCTCGCACGCCGAACATTCGGCCGTGGTGAAGGCGATCCTCGCCTGCGATCCCGCGGCCGCGCATGCGGCCATGTTCCACCACATGAGCCTTGTCGAGGATTCGTTCGGCAGGCTGGAATGGGTTTCGTAAAGACGGCGCTCCAGCGCGGAGCCGGGCATTGTCAGAATTCGGGCAACGTCCGCGGCGACCGGAGCAGGCCTAGATTTCAAACGCGCTTATGCACTTTCATTTGCGCGGGACCCTACTCCACCGTCACCGATTTCGCCAGGTTGCGGGCTCTCGGACTTCGAAATCGAGGAACTGAGCACAACGAGTTTTGTGATCGGCTTGGAATTCGCCAACTCCGGCCAAGTGGGATTGGAAGTGCTTTCTGAAGGTTCGGTCGTTGCTGCTGGCGCTCCTGAACCTTCCACATGTATGATGTTGCTTCTCGGCTTCGCTGGAATCGGTTTCGCAGGGTTCCGCCAGCGCCGCTCCGCCAAACTTACCTAAAAAGCACCGATATGAATTATATGAGAGCCGCGCAGAGGGCGCGGCTTTTTCTGACGAGTGCGCCTTCGGCCACTGTCGGACCTGGTGCGGCGAGCCGCGACGGACCGATTCGGGTCGTTCGGCAGGCTGGCAGAGGTTTCGTAAAGCCCCGCCTATGCGCGCTGGTTGGCGCGGAACAATGATTGTCAGGGCGCGTTCTGCAAAGGCGTTGGCAGCAGGGACCGTCTTCATGAAAATTCCCGTAGAAGGCCGAATTGCTTTGGTGGTTGAAGACGACTGGTTCGTGCGGGAGGACATCGCCACCCAGTTCCGGCAAGAGGGTTGGCAGGTCCTCGAAGCGGCGACGGGGGCTGAGGCGCTTGAATTGCTCCGGGAAGGTCAGAGCATCGATCTTTTGGTCACCGACATAAAGCTGGCGGATTCGATATCCGGCTGGGAGGTGGCGGACGCCGTACGGACTCTACATCCTCGAGTGCCCGTTATTTACGCTTCAGGGGGACGCGATATCGATTCCCGCCAGGTTCTACACAGCATGTCCCTGAGTAAGCCTTTCAGCGCTCATGACCTCCTCTCGGCCGGGAGCAAACTCCTTTACCGGGCGCTCACAAGCGTAGAAGAATTGTTGCGGACTGGAACGATCCGGCCGGTCTAGCGCCGGAATCCATTGTCGCGCGTGCGTTCCAACGGCTGTTCGGCTGAGCGTGGATACGATGGACACGAGCGATCGCGAAGAAGACATAAACGCCCCTATTTTAGGGGCCTTTAGGCCCATTTGAGGGGCGGTTAGGCGCGTTTATGCGTGGCGAGCGCCGCCCTACTCCACCGTCACGGACTTCGCCAGGTTGCGCGGCTGGTCGGCGTCCTTCCCCATGATGACCGCGGTGTAATAGGCGAGCATCTGGATCGGCGCGGCATAGACGATCGGGGCGAAATTGACGGCCATGTCGGGCATCGGCAGGACGTGCTCGATCGCGATCCCGGCCTCTTCCGCGGCGTGGCTGTCGCCAATCAGAATGAGGCGCCCGCCGCGCGCGGCGACCTCCTGCATGTTGGACACCGTCTTTTCAAACACCGGGTCACGGGGCGCGATGACGATCACGGGCATCGCTTCGTCGATGAGCGCGATCGGCCCATGCTTGAGCTCCCCCGCCGCATAACCTTCGGCGTGGATGTAGCTCAATTCCTTGAGTTTCAGAGCGCCTTCCAGCGCCAGTGGATAGGCCGTGCCGCGGCCGAGATAGAGCACGTCGCGAGCGCGAGCAACCACGTGCGCCAGCTTCTCGGCCGTGGGCTCAAGCCTGAGCGCCTCGGCGAGAAGACCGGGAGTGGCGACGAGTTCCCCGACCAGCGCCGCCTCCGCCGCGTCGTCGAGGAACCCGCGCGCTTTGCCGAGCCCGATCGCCAGCGCCGCCAGCGCCGCGAGCTGGCAGGTGAAAGCCTTGGTCGAGGCAACGCCGATCTCGGGGCCCGCGAGCGTGGGAGCCGCCGCGTCGGTCAGCCGCGCGATGCTGGAGCCTGGCACGTTGACGACGCCAATCGTCTTCGCCCCCCTCTCTTTCACGTAGCGCAGGGACGCCAGCGTGTCCGCCGTCTCGCCAGATTGCGAGACGACGATGGTCAAGCCCCCGTTGTCGACGGGCGCCTCGCGATAGCGGTACTCGGAGGCGACATCGATCTCGACCGGGAGCCGCGCCCAGCGCTCGATCCAATATTTTGCGATGAGCCCGGCAATATAGGCGGTGCCGCAACCGATGATCGTCACACGCGTGAGCCGCGCCGGGTCCACGGGCCAGGCGAAGGGTTTCAACTTGAGCGCCGCCATGTCGATGTAGCGGGCGAGGGTATGGCCGACCACCTCCGGCTGCTCGTGGATCTCCTTGGCCATGAAGTGCCGGTAATTGCCCTTTTCCGCCAGCAGGCTGCCGGCCGGGCTTCGCTGGATGCGGCGTTTGACCGGCTTGCCTCGCGCCTCGCGAATGTCCGCGCCCTCCCGGCTCAGAACGACCCAGTCGCCTTCCTCAAGATAGGCGATGCGGTCGGTGAAGGGGCTAAGCGCGAGCGCGTCCGAACCCAGATACATCTCACCGTCGCCATAGCCGACCGCGAGCGGCGCGCCCTGGCGGGCGCCGATCAGGAGATCCTCCTCGCCCTCGAACAGATAGACGAGCGCGAACGCCCCGCGCAGCCGGCTCAGCGCTGCGTGAACCGCCGCCTCGGGACGCTTGCCTTTTTCGAGTTCGTCCTCGACGACGAAGGCGGCAATCTCAGAATCGGTCTCGGTCGCAAACGTATAGCCTTTGGCGGCGAGTTCCTGCCGCAGCGCGCGAAAATTCTCGATGATGCCGTTATGGACGACCGCAAGCCTCGGCGAGGCGTGCGGATGGGCGTTGGTTTCCGTCGGCTTGCCATGCGTCGCCCACCGCGTGTGGCCGATCCCGATCGCCCCGCCGAGCGGCGCCGCGACGAGCTTCGCCTCGAGGTTCTTGAGCTTGCCCTCGGCGCGCCGCCGCTCGAGCTTGCCGTTCTCGAGGGTCGCCACGCCAGCGGAATCGTAGCCGCGATATTCGAGCCGCTTCAGCGCGTCGACAATCGAGCCGGCGACCGGCCCGGTCCCGAGAATCCCGACAATTCCACACATCTGAAAGTCCTTGTCCGAATTCGCCGCCGCCGCGACAAGCCTTAGGCCGATGATCAGCGCCGTCACAAATCAAGTTCGGCGAAGGACTGTGAAAGGGCGCCTGCAAACGCAATGGCCAAGCGACCGGCAAGAGAAAGGTTAACATCTTTTAAATTACTTGACGAGATTGATACATTGTGATTGAGTGTGATCATTCAAATTATCCGTTTTGACGACGCGAAACTTCAGACCGCCTGCCGATTGGCGGGTTTTCATCGAGGCTGAGACGGGGGTTCAGGCCAATTGTTGTCAGCAAAAGTCATCGTTTGCACGATCGGTTTGTCTCTGGCGCTCGGCGTGGCGGAAGCAGGCGGGGCTCAGGCTGAGCCCGCAGGCGTGGTCATCCAAACCGTCTCAAACTCTACTCATCCCATTCAGGATTTAGGCGATCTGCCGCCGCCGCCGGATTCAGACAGCGCCGCTCCCGCGCTTGCTTCCGCTTCGAGCGTGAGCAGCGCGGAGCCCGTTCCGGAGCTGCCGACCTGGGCGATGATGATCCTTTGCCTTGCCGGGCTCGGACTGGCCAGATTCAAGCGTGGCCGTAGGGGTCGGCTTTCGCCGGGAATCGAGTAACCGCGCAAGATTGTCGCCCGGCCCTACTCCGCCGCCCTGCGCCCGCCCTTCGCCTTCCGCGCCAGCACCGGCTTCAGATACTGCCCCGTGTAGCTCTTCGGATTGCGGGCGATCTGCTCGGGCGTGCCCTCGGCGACCACCTCGCCGCCGCCGTCGCCGCCCTCCGGCCCCATGTCGATGACCCAGTCGGCGGTCTTCACCACTTCCAGATTGTGCTCGATGACGATCATCGTGTTGCCCTGGTCGACGAGTTCGTGCAGCACGTCGAGCAGTTGCGCGACGTCGTGGAAGTGGAGGCCCGTCGTCGGCTCGTCGAGGATGTAGAGCGTGCGCCCGGTCGAGCGGCGCGACAGCTCCTTGGCGAGCTTCACCCGCTGCGCCTCGCCCCCGGACAGCGTCGTCGCCTGCTGGCCGACCTTGACGTAGCCAGGCCCACCCGCTTCAGCGTCTCCATCTTGTCGCGGATCGACGGCACCGCCTTGAACAGTTCCGCCGCCTCCTCGACCGTCATGTCGAGCACGTCGGCGATCGACTTGTCCCTGTAGCGCACCTCGAGCGTCTCGCGGTCGTAGCGCTTGCCCTTGCAGACGTCGCAGGTGACGTAGACGTCGGGCAGGAAGTGCATCTCGATCTTGATCACGCCGTCGCCCTGGCAGGCCTCGCACCGCCCGCCCTTGACGTTGAAGGAGAAGCGCCCCGGCAGGTAGCCGCGCGCCTTCGCCTCCGGGAGCCCTGCGAACCAGTCGCGGATCGGCGTGAAGGCGCCCGTATAGGTCGCCGGGTTCGAGCGCGGCGTGCGGCCGATCGGCGACTGGTCGATGTCGATCACCTTGTCGATCTCGCTTAAGCCCTCGATGCGATCGTGGGGCGCCGGCGGCTCGTTCGCGCCGTTCAGGCTGCGCGCCGCGGCCTTGTAGAGCGTGTCGATGACCAGGGTCGATTTGCCGCCGCCCGAGACGCCGGTGACGCAGGTGAAGAGGCCGAGCGGAATGGTCGCCGTGACGTTCTTCAGGTTGTTGCCGCGCGCGCCGACGATCGCGAGCTCGCGGGCCGGATCGCGAGCGCGGCGCCTGGCCGGGATCGCGACCGTCCGCTCGCCCGAGAGATAATGGCCGGTCAGCGAATTGGGATTGGCGGCGATCTCGGCCGGCGTTCCCTCGGCGACGATCTCGCCCCCGTGCACGCCCGCGCCCGGGCCGACGTCGACGACGTAATCGGCGGCCCAGATCGCATCCTCGTCGTGCTCGACGACGATCACCGTATTGCCGAGGCCGCGCAGGCGCCTCAGCGTATCGAGGAGGCGCGCGTTGTCGCGCTGGTGGAGGCCGATCGACGGCTCGTCGAGCACATAGAGCACGCCGGTGAGGCCCGAGCCGATCTGCGAAGCGAGCCGGATGCGCTGGCTCTCGCCGCCCGACAGCGTGCCGGATGAACGCGCAAGCGTGAGATAATCGAGCCCGACGTCGCGCAGGAAGGTGAGCCGGTCGACGATCTCCTTCAGGATTCGTTGCGCGATCTCGTTGCGCTTGGCGTCGAGCTTGGCCGGCAGGCCCTTGGCCCATTC
Organism: uncultured Alphaproteobacteria bacterium; assembly: GCA_963717215.1. Taxonomy (GTDB): domain Bacteria; phylum Pseudomonadota; class Alphaproteobacteria; order Rhizobiales; family Beijerinckiaceae; genus Roseiarcus. The sequence goes on along the minus strand of CAVQVS010000007.1, from coordinate 77,412 downwards.
GATCGCCGCGCTGACCGAGAGCAGGCTCACCTCGCCGATGTGCTGGCCGTCGATCTTGACCGCCAGCGCCTCGGGCTTGAGGCGGAAGCCGTGGCAGGCCTCGCAGGGCGTCGCGGTCATGTAGCGCTGGATCTCCTCGCGCGACCACTCGCTTTCGGTCTCCTTGTAGCGGCGCTCGAGATTGGCGACCACGCCCTCGAACGGCTTGTTCACTTCATAAGCGCGCAGGCCATCGTCATAAGCGAAGCGGATTTCGTCCGCGCCCGAGCCGTGCAGGATCACGCGTCGCGCTTCCTCCGGCAATGTCGCTCCACGGCTTGTCGAGCCGGAACTTGTAGCGCCGCGCGAGCGCTTCGAGCGTCTGCAGATAATAGGGCGAGCTCGACTTGGCCCAGGGGGCGATCGCGCCCTGGCGCAAGGTGAGCTTCGGATTGGGGACGACCAGCGAGTCATCGACCCTCAGTTCCGAGCCCAGGCCCCCGCAGACCGGGCAGGCGCCGAACGGATTGTTGAACGAAAACAGCCTGGGCTCGATCTCGGGGATGGTGAAGCCTGAGACGGGACAGGCGAACTTGGACGAGAACAGTATGCGCCGCGGCTCGCTCTCCCCCTCAGCCGTGTCCGCGAATTCGGCGAAGGCCAGGCCGTCGGCAAGTTCGAGCGCCGTCTCGAAGCTCTCCGCGAGGCGCGCCGCCATGTCGGGCCTGACGACGATGCGGTCGACCACGACCTCGATGTCGTGCTTGAACTTCTTGTCGAGCGCCGGCGCGTCGGCGATCTCGTAGAACTGGCCGTCGATCTTCAGCCGCTGGAAGCCGCGCTTCATATAGTCGGCGATTTCCTTGCGGTATTCGCCCTTCCGGCCGCGCACGACCGGCGCCAGCAGATAGAGGCGCGTGCGCTCCGGCAAAGCCAGCACGCGGTCGACCATCTGGCTCACCGTCTGGCTCTCGATCGGCAGGCCGGTGGCGGGCGAATAGGGAATGCCGACCCGCGCCCAGAGCAGGCGCATGTAGTCGTGGATCTCGGTCACCGTGCCGACGGTCGAGCGCGGGTTCTTCGAGGTCGTCTTCTGCTCGATCGCGATCGCCGGCGACAGGCCGTCGATCTGGTCGACGTCCGGCTTCTGCATCATTTCGAGGAACTGGCGCGCATAGGCCGAGAGCGACTCGACATAGCGGCGCTGCCCCTCGGCATAGATGGTGTCGAAGGCGAGCGAGGACTTGCCCGAGCCCGAAAGGCCGGTGAACACGACCAGCTTGTCGCGCGGGAATGGTGAGATCGACGTTCTTGAGGTTGTGCTCGCGCGCGCCGCGGACGACGATGGCCCGGCCGTCGAACAGAGCTTCGACGGCGCTTCAGCGCGTCTTCGACGCCCGAACCGGGCGCGCTTGTGATTTGGGTCCGGCCATGGCGGTTCCTGGAGGCGGCCTTCCTTAACGGTGACGCACGCGTGCGCGCGAATCGCGCTTGCGCGGGCGTCGCGCCAATGCTAGAACAAAAGAAGAACAAGGGCAAAGGCGCATCTTTCAGCGCCGGGACCCGAGGTCTTGGATTAATGTAGTCGTGAGGCCGCCGGTTCCCAAGCGTTCGATGCGGCGAGGTGTGGATAAGCGAGAGCTGGCGGAAATTCGGGCGCCCATGCGTCCGCCGCATTCGGTTAAAGCGGTAGTGTGCGGATCGCGCGCCCTTCAATGGGCGGCGGCGAGGAGAGGATCATGGCGGGCAGCGTCAACAAAGTCATTCTGGTCGGCAATCTCGGCAAGGATCCCGGAGGTCCGGCGGCTCAATTCCGGCGATCAAGTCGTGAACTTCTCGGTCGCCACCTCGGAGACCTGGCGCGACAAGACCTCGGGCGAGCGCAAGGAGCGCACCGAATGGCACAATGTCGTGATCTTCAACGAGAATCTCGGCAAGGTTGCCGAGCAATACTGCAAGAAGGGCACGAAGGTTTACCTCGAGGGCCAGCTGCAGACCCGCAAGTGGCAGGACCAAAGCGGCGCCGACCGCTACACGACCGAGGTCGTGCTGCAGCGCTTCCGCGGCGAATTGCAGTTGCTCGATTCGCGCGGCGGCGGCGATCGCGAGAGCTTCCCCGAGGAAGGCGCTCCCCGGAGCTCCGGCTCCAACCGCGCCGCGACGAGCGAGCGCCGCCCGGCGCTTTCCGGCGGCGGGGGCGGCGCGAGCGAGATCGACGACGACATCCCGTTCTGAGCCGGCGGCGGCCGCGAGGCGAGGCCTCACGCGCGCTTATGATCGGCGATAGATCCGGACCTCAATGCCCGCTATCAGAAACCCAGGGTAGAAGTTCAGGTGGCGGCTCTAAGGCCTGTGGACTGGCGTGAACTCGACTTCAAGAACGATCGAATTCACGCAGGAATCAATTCGGCGTCGAGATCAAAGGGGGTCGCGCGCCGTAGCAAAGGCGGGCCTCTTACCGGATACAACGCAATGTCCCATTGGGCATGCGCGTGGCCGGATGACCGGTCCTTCTTAGGCACCAGTCTTGGTTCTGGCCGCCCCAGACGCATTCGCCCCATCCATTGCGATGGCGATTTGGGCCGCAACCGCCTAACGCGAACGCTGGCGAAATCGCCGATGACAGGGTGGCGGAAACAATAGCAACTCCTAGTAGTTTAATCGCAAGCTTTTTCATCGTCACCTCCCATCTCTTACGCAATGGAAAGTGAATGAAAATAATCGATCGCGCAACGCTTCTTGCCTGACATTTAAGTTGAGACAGCACAAAGTCTCGGGTTGGGCGCGAAGCGATTGGAGAGGTACGTTAGAGCTGCGCTTCCCCCTTCCCACCGATCTTTTCAAACCATCGACGGCGAGGCACGACGCCGGCCGCCGGCCCGCGCCGTAAGGGACCCCAAGCCATGCCCGTCTTCGTCGCGCTCCTGCGCGCAATCAATGTCGGGGGCACGGGGAAGTTGCCCATGAACGACCTCAAGCGACTCTGCGAGAAGGTCGGATTCCGGAACGTGCGCACCTACATCGCCAGCGGGAATGTCGTAGCCGAGCGGGACAGCCCGGAGGCTGAGGCCAAGGCTGTGCTTCAGGCGGAACTCGGTGCGCATGCGGGAAAGCCGGTCGGGGTGATCGTGCGGACGGGCGCCGAGATGTCCAAGGTGGTCGCTGACAACCCCTTCCCCGACCGCGCAGCCAGCCAGACGGTCGCGATCTTCCTCGACCTCGCGCCGGCGCCGGACGCGTTGAAGGATATCAAGGGCCAGACGAACGAGGAGCTTCGGCTGGGCGCACGCGAGATCTACGTCCATTATCCCGACGGAATTGGCCGCTCCAAGTTGCGCATACCTGCTGCTGACGACGGGACCGCGCGCAACATGAACACCGTCGCCAAGCTCGCTGCGATCGCCGGGGAATGAGAAGCGCGCCTTCTCGCCGCGTCGGCATTGGCAACCGCAGCGAGCCGGAGGGCGCCGGGCCTCGGAGCCGAAAGCGGACCGTTCGGCCGGTAATTGGGTGCTTATCGCGTTCGCCAATCGGCCTCGGATCTTCATGGCCGGCCTTCTGCCGACCATCCACGAGGTTTCGGCCGCGATAATCTCTCTATACCAACAAATCATGTCTCTTATCAGATGCTTATCCTGATTGAATAGTGTTCTCGTGGATAGCCGACAAGCCCGGCCATGACCCCTTAGTAGCGCCAACGCCTATCGCTATAAGAGCCGGCAGAGAGCTTTGCAGAACGAGCGATTTCGCTTTGAGGGGGCCGGGTTTGGCTGAGTCCGCGGGGGTAGGGGCGATTTTTGTGGTCTCTTGAGGTGGTTGTCGGGCCCGCCTTGATCGGGCGGAAGGGGCTTGAGCCCCTGCGCCTAGGCCGCTCGCATCAGCACGAGCGCCCGCTTCATGTTCATTGCCGCCGCGACGAGTTGCAGATGGCAGGCGTTGCGCGCGAGCCCGAAGTAGCGGACGCGGCTCATTCCGTACCAGCGCTTCATGGTGGCGAAGGCGCGCTCGACAGCTGAGCGGATGCTGGTCGCCCATGCGTTGTGGAGCTTTTGCCAGGGCTCGAGCGGATAGCGGGCGTGCTTAACCTTCCAGGCGATCCCATCGACCAGGCCGCGCCGTTCGAGCGTCTCGCGCAAAGCCTGGCTGTCATAGGCCCGGTCGGCGAAATAGCCCTGCTCGTCGCCCTGGATCAGTGCTTCGCCCAGGCGGAAGTTGTGCACATTGGCCGAAGTCATCTCAGCCTGACGCACCAAGCCGCTCTCCTCGTCCACCGCCAGATGCGCCTTGTAGCCAAAATAGGTCTTGTCGCGCTTGCGCGTGAAACGCGCCGCGGGATCGCGCGGATTGACGCCGCCGCCCTCGTAAGGCCGCCTGACTGCGCCAGCGATGATGGTCGCATCGACCAGCGTGCCTTTTTTGACGATAAGGCCGAGCGCGTCGAGCTGGCGGTTGACCTCCGCCAAGAGCTTCATCGACAGGCCAAGCTTGTCGATCGTCTGGCGGAACCGCCAGATCGAGGCGTGGTCCGGCGTCTCCACCTCCAGCGGCAGCCCGCAAAAACGGCGGAACGACAGCCCGTCGCGCACCGCCTCCTCGGCGGCGGGATCAGAGAGCGCGTGCCATTGCTGCAGCAGCAGAATCTTGAACATCGTCAAAGGCGGATAGCCTGGCGCGCCGGTCGCTGAGCCATGGATAGACGAAAGCAGAGCCTCGAACGAAGACCAGTCGAACGCCTTCTCGATCCGGTCCAGAAAGCCTCCAACCTTCCCATAACCGCTCACCATCGCGTCAACGAACGAAGGCTGCGACAGGTCACGGCGCGTCATCGGCGAATCATCCTCCTTGGCCCAACCCAGAGAATCAAATCCGCCAACTTCTGCAAAGCTCTCCGGCAATCTGATTACGGAAAATCCGAAACCAAGTTAAGCTTGCCCCATGACCAACTTTTGCCCTTTCTCGACGCCAAGATCCCTTGCCCCCCGTCCCGTGACCGCAGCGGGAAAAGGAGCGAAAAATTTATTTCGGCGAAATTCCCTTGCAACCCATTGAAAAGTCTCAATTCGGACGAGAGAATCCAAGGAAATCCAAATAAATCCAACCCTCGTAGACGAGGGTTTTCGCAGCGAAATAACAACAAGCCAAGAAAACCCAAATAAGCCAACTTGCCCCACGCCTCTAAACAACAGATTATATCAGTTATATTCCGCGAGAACAAACACGCCGTTCGTCTCCGTCAGGCAACGCTGCGGGAGTGTCTCCGCGCTCGCACGGCCTTCTGCGCCGCCTTCGCGGCCTTTGGCGAAGCTTCCGCCTTGGCGCCGCCTTTGGCCCTCACCAGGGCCGCGTGATCCTTCACAGTCTGTTCGGCATAGGCCATCGCGAATGAGGCGAGCGCGTCGTCGAACGCCCCGCTCCTTCCCATGTAGCCCGCGATGAGCGCCGGGTCGCCGGTGCGGGCGTGCGAGCGCGCGAGCGTCCGGCCGCACAACCGGGTGTATTCCGACAACGCCGCCTGCTCGGCCAGCTCGCTGACGGCGCCGAGCCGGCGGTTCTTCAGGATGCGAACATAGAATTCGACGCCCAAGGGCTCGTCCGCCGTCCAGCCGAGAAGAATGTCGGTCGCCGCCTGCATCATCCGCTGCCCCTCGACCACGCGCCTGCCTTGCGGGCCCTGGTAGGCAAGCTTTTTCGACAGCCGCTCGAGTACGGACCGTTGCGCCTGCTTAACTTGCAGGAAGAGCGGCTCGCCGTCGCCGCTGAGGAAAAGCCCGACAACGCAGATCGTGCCGACGGATCCGACGCCAACGGCTTTGAAAGCGACATCTGTCAGTCTGTAGCGGTCGAGCAGCACGGTCCGGTCGGGTGTGAGCGTTTCGCGGTAGAGCGCAAAGCCGCGATCAAAGTCGATCTTGCGGCCTCCCAGCGTCTTCGGACTGATGTGGAAGATCTTCGGCGGCTTGTCGGCGATCCTGGGTTCGCCGGCGGTGACGAGGTGGGGAAAGTTGTCGTCCTTGTCGAGACCGCGGGCCTGAGCGTTTCGGATCAGCGTCGAAAGACTGCGACGAAGGTGCGGACTCTCGATCTGCGTAAGCTCATGTTCGAGATCGATCTTGCTGTGCCAGATTTCGCGCGGAGAAAGCTCCCTAAGAGCAAACATGTGTTCGCGATAATCACTCACGGTGCTCGCAGCGAGGCTGCGCGCCTGCTTGTCCGACATGGCGGCGGCTTTAGCCGCGACGGCGACACTGGCCGCCAGGCGCTTGACGTCGACGGTGAAATCGACGCCGGGCAGCGTCTCGTCGAAATCGTTGATGTCGAAGAGGATGTTGTCTTCCGGTGAATTGAAGGCGCCGAAGTTCATCAGATGACAGTCGCCGCAGGCTTGAACTGCGACTCCGGCGAGGGGCTGATGCGCGAGATCGGTCGCCATCACCGCCGCGGCGCCGCGAAGAAACGCGAACGGATCCGCCGTCATAAGCTTGTAACGTAGAGGCAGAAGATCGGCGACCCGCTCGGCGTCGGATTCCGCCAGAATGGCGACCGCGTCCCGATCCAGGGGACCATGGAGTTCCGCATGCGCTTCGCGCGGGACGCGCGCTCGCAAGTCTCTGCCTTGCTGGTATCGCTCTGCGCGGCGCTTCAACGCTGCAGCCATGACGAAAATCCCTCAAAGAAAGGTGGGGTCGGGCACAAATTCGTAGGCCAAACCACTGACCGGCAATCCACCTAGACCTCTGATATTATCCTCCTCGATCGCAAAGTCGGCAATCGCTCTGGGCCCTCGCGTTTTGTTGAGCTTGCTAGCCTGGCGGGCTAAGGCTCATAAGAAACCTGCATGGCCGATGAGCTTCCCCTGTCCCTTTCCCCCCACATCGCAATAAAGACGATCGACGGCCAAGCGCACACGCTCGGCGACTTTGCGGGCCAAGCGCTGCTGATCGTGAATGTTGCGAGTCAGTGCGGCTTCACACCGCAATACACGGGCCTCGAAGCGCTGCACCGGCGCTTTCGTGAGCGCGGCTTCGCTGTGCTCGGATTTCCGTGCGACCAGTTCGGCCATCAGGAGCCGGGCGACGAGGCTGCAATCCGGAAGTTTTGCACCGGCAAGTACGACGTGACGTTCCCGATGTTCGCAAAAGTCGAGGTCAACGGCGCGAACGCCCATCGGTTGTTTCAAACGCTCAAACAGGACGCGCCCGGCGTCTTGGGCACGCAGGCGATCAAGTGGAATTTCACCAAGTTCCTGGTCGACAGGCAGCTTCGAGTCTTGCGCCGCTATGCGCCAAGCGACAGGCCAGAGAAGCTCGCAAAGGACATCGAGGCGGCGTTAAGCTGACCCACGCTCGGTTCCCGCTCGCCGCTTCCGGAGTTTCGCATGCCCGCCAAAGTTCTCCTCGTCACCGGCGCCTCGCGCGGCATCGGCCGCGCCTGCGCACTGCTCGCCGGCCGAAATGGTTGGGCTGTCGGCGTCAATTATCGCGAGGATGCGAGAGCGGCCGACGCCGTCGTCGAGGCGATCGCCAAAAGCGGCGGCCGCGCCGTCGCGCTCGAAGGCGACATCGCCTCCGAAACGGATGTGCTCGGCATGTTCGACGCAGCAACCAAGACGTTGGGTCCGCTCAGCGCTGTCATCGCCAATGCCGGCATCGTTGCGCCGACAGCAAAGCTTGCGGAGATGAGCGTCGAGCGGATGCGGCGCGTCTTCGACGTCAATGTGCTCGGCGCCTACCTCACTGCCCGCGAGGCCACGCGGCGAATGTCAAAGTCCTTTGGAGGCGCGGGTGGTTCGATTGTCATGATGTCATCGGCTGCGGCGCGCCTCGGCTCGCCTAACCTCTATGTCGACTATGCCGGGTCGAAGGGCGCGATCGACACGTTGACATTAGGGCTAGCCAAGGAACTTGGCCCGGAATGTGTCAGGGTCAACGCCATCCGCCCGGGGCTCATCGACACCGATATCCACGCCAGCGGCGGCGACCCGGACCGCGCTTTTGCCCTCGGCGTCACGGCCCCTATGGGGCGTCCAGGCACGGCCGAGGAAATCGCGGAGGCGGCCGTCTGGTTGATCAGCGACGCAGCGTCCTATGTGACCGGCGCGCTGCTCGACGTTGCGGGCGGACGGTGACCACGCGGTTTGACGCCTGACGCTCCCGCAGCTTAGCAAATCGATGACCAATGACGGCTCGTGGGGGCATGTCCCGTTTCGCTCGCCTTTGTCATTGGCCCTTCAACAAGCGGGATGGTTTTGCCAAGCGCGACAGGGTTCGCTGCGCGGCAGGCCATTGCCATCCTTCGCAAGCGCGACGTCCCGATCGCATCGCTGTTGAACCGCGCCGGCATTTTGGAGAGCGACATTGACGACCCTCAGCATCGCATCGGGGCTTTGGCGCAAGGCAAGCTTCTCGAGTACGCGGCGGAGACTCTGAAGGATAGCGAATTTGGGTTGCACCTCGCCCAGAAGGTCAACCCTCGCGAAGCAGGGTTGCTGTTCTATGTCGCCTCCGCCTCCGCGGCCGAAGACGTCGCCGACGCGCTGGCGCTCGCCGCGCGCTAGTGCCGCATTGTCAACGAAGCGGTGTGTCCGAAGCTCATTCGATCTCGGGAGGGAATGAGAATTGAGATTAAGTTCGTCGGCGTTCCTCGGCATTTCGCCTGGCAAAACACCGAGTTTATAGTCGCTTCTCTGATCAAGGGTTTGCGGGAGATGGCCGGACGCGACTTTCGGCCGATGCAAGTCGGCTTCACCCTGGCGCGCGAGCCGGATTCAACGGAGGTTCGAACACTTCTTTGGCTGCCCCGTCAAGTTCAGCGGCTCAGCTGATCAGTTCAGCTTTTCGAATGAGACGCCCGCCATTCCTTTGGTCACCAAAGATCAACACCTGTTGGAGGCGTTTCGACCCATTTGCGAAGAGGCGGCGCAGGCGCGCAACACGGCTTACGGGACGCTCCGATCTTCAGTCGAAAACGAGCTGCAGAAATTGCTGCCGCACGGCAAAGCCAACAGATAGAGGGTCGCCAAGGCGCTGGGGCTGACCGAGCGAACGCTCGCGCTAAAGCTGGGTGAGAAGAACACGAGCTACGAAAAGGTCGTCGATCGATTGCGGCACAGCTTGGCCCTCCAATACATCAAGGAGCCCAGTGTTTCGCTCCCGCAAATTGCCTGGCTGCTCGGCTATGAGGGGCCGACCTCCTTCAACCATGCTTTCGCGCGTTGGACCGGCCGATCGGCGTCAGAGGCGCCAAGCGACAGTCAGCGTTCAAGCGACGATAAAGTTTCGAAACTGGGGCACGCCCCTTAAGCTCAAACCGCAAGATTGACGCGGCAGACCGATACCCGGATGCGGCGTGCGGAGCGGGCCGCCTGATTAACCGTCAATTTGATGTAAGTTGGACTCAATTATCCCACATATGATAACCGTCCATCGCGGCGTAGCGGTAAGGATTGGACCACAGGCGATGAACAAAATTTTTCTAGGCGTTATAGGCGCGGCGGCGACAATCCTGGCCGCCTCGGCAGCATCCGCAGCGACGGCGACCATCGACGGCATAACGGTCAACGAATACGGCCGCGTGAACCCGGCAGGCCCTAACTATGCACAGCCCGGCTTCGGAACCGGTACGGCTCAGATCCAGATCGGCCAAGTCAACGTCATGCCTCCGAATCCGCCAGAATTCTCCAATCCTGGCTGGAGTCCCTATGGCGCGAGCGACACGACCCACCCCTGGTGGAACATTGAAGGCGGCCAAGTGACCATGAACGGGTCAGGCACCGCTTTGACGATCGTGTGGGGCTCGCCCAACGACAACAATCCGGCGGCGACCAACACCGTATCGTTCTACACAGGCGCCAACGGGACTGGCACGCTCATCGGCCAGGTGCTCGCCTCGGACCTCTATTCGAACTTCAGCAACGTCGACAATACGCAGGACCCCGGTTTCCTCGTGTCTTTCATGACGCCACAGATCTACGGCAGCGTCGTGTTCACGACTGGCTCGAGCGACTTCGAGTTCGCTGCCGTCCCCGAGCCGTCAACGTGGGCGATGCTCGGCATAGGCTTCGCCGGCCTTGGGCTTGCTGGATTCAAGCGCTCGCGGCGGGATCGCCTCGCGCCGGCGCTCGGCTGAGCAATTCGTTCCGGATTGCCGCAGGGACAGACCGCCCAGGGGTTTGGCGGCCTGTTCTTTCGGAGGGCTGCGGCGTTCGATTGCGGATCGTCAGCCCGCAATCGAGACAGCAAACGAAGGACAGGCGCGCGAGTTCGATACCACCTTGAAATCCGCCCAAATTGTATAGGGGATCGACGCCCCGCGATACTTTCGGTAGCAGACGATATGCCCGGTTTAGGTAGCGCGCGATCCCGTCCGTCAGATCCGGGCCTTTCGGGAGAATCTGGAGGCGCCGGACGAGTCCCTTCAGGCGTGCGCATGGCGGTGTTTTTGAACGGTCTGAACCGCTTTGATTCGTCGGATCTCAATCGGGAGGAGGCGGCGCCGGCGCTCGGGGTGAGCGAGCGGACGTTCCGGCGCTGGACGCGCCGATACCGAGGAGGACAGCGAGGCCGGCTTCATCGACGAAGGCTCGGCAAGGCCTCGGGCAAGCCGGTTCTTCATTCGCTATCGACATATATTTCCTCCAAGCCGTTCCCTCGCCCGTGTGAATACGGGTTAATCGCTTAGACCCTTGAGATGCCCTCCCGCTGCCCTAACGAGCTTTGAGGCGCTCGGTAAAACTATGGCGACGGGGCCGCTCGTCTCACGCCCCGCGGACGTGCTCGCCGGCGTCCAGTATCCAGGTCCGGTCGGCGAAGGCGACATAGATGCGCTCCTGCCCCAGCGCGGCGCCGAGTTCGGCGGCCAGTTCGTTGAGCATCGCCTCGATTGCGGCGTCCGGCAGGTGGCCGAGATAGGCGTGCACCGCCTCGCCCGTGAACAGGGCGACCGGTTCACGGTCCGACCCGACCGTGCCGTCCTCTCGCGGCCAGGCGTAGGTCACCTCGGCGCGCGTGAACATGCCCGAAAGCGCGGGCTCGCCCGCTTCGACCCGCCGCCTCATCCAGGCCCGCGCGGTACGCACCGCTTCGGACACATCAAAGACGCGGCCCTCGGCGTCCCAGCCCTCGCGCAAGCCGACGCTGATCCGAAAATCCCGCCGCGGCCCATCCGAGCCATCCACCACGATATAGTCCTCCGGTTTTGGCGGGGGCGTTTCAGGCATGTCGGCCCTTCGGTTTGCCGCGCGGCGCGGTGCGATGATTGCTTGGCGCTCGCAAGCATAAGCCGCAATTTTAGTTTCGCCTCACGCCCACTCGATTGTGCGGCCTTTCGGTGGACTCTATCGGCTGAGCACAATGTGCGTAGCGTGCTCGGTGGCCTGATGTTCGGTGACGCGGTAGCCGAGCGCCGGCAGGTCGATCCCGGCGAAGATCGCTTCGCCCTGCCCGAGCACGACCGGGGACAAAGCGATATGCAGCTCGTCGATCAGGCGAGCGCGAAGATATTGACGCACCGTCTCGGCGCCGCCGCCAATCTTCACGTCACGGCCCTTGGCGGCGAGCCTCGCCTTCTCGAGCGCCGACTCGATACCGTCGGTCACGAAGATGAAGGTGGTGCCGCCCTCCATCTCGATCGGATCGCGCGGATGGTGCGTCAGTATGAAGGTCGGCGCGTGATAGGGCGGATTGTCGCCCCACCACCCCTTCCAGTCGGGCCCGCCCCAATTGTCGCCAGCCGGCCCGAACATATTGCGGCCGAGGATGAACGCGCCGAACCCTTCCATTGAACGATGGGCATAGGCCTGATCCACGCCGTCCGAGCCGCCGTCCTTACCGATCATTGTTCGGAACATACGCGTGCCGAACATCCACGCGTGCAGTTCCCGCCCGCGCTTGCCGAGCGGATTTTCAAGACTTTGCTCAGGCCCTGCTCCGAATCCGTCAAGCGAGATCGAAAAGCCTGCAACGCGCACTTTCGTCATGACTCACTCCCACTCGATGGTGCCCGGCGGCTTGCTTGTCACGTCGTAGACGACGCGATTGACGCCTTTGACCTCGTTGATGATGCGCGTCGCGGCGCGGCCGAGGAAGGTCATGTCGAAGGGAAAGAAGTCGGCGGTCATGCCGTCGACGGAGGTCACCGCGCGCAACGCGCAGACGGAATCGTAAGTGCGCCCGTCGCCCATCACGCCGACTGTGCGCACAGGCAGCAAGACGGCGAACGCCTGCCAGATCTTGTCGTAGAGGCCCGCCTTGCGGATCTCGTCGAGAAAGATGGCGTCGGCCTTGCGGAGAATGTCGAGCTTCTCGCGGGTGATGGCGCCTGGGCAGCGGACGGCGAGGCCTGGGCCTGGGAAGGGATGACGGCCGACGAACGTATCCGGCAGCCCGAGCTCGCGGCCGAGAACGCGCACCTCGTCCTTGAACAATTCGCGCAAGGGCTCGACGAGCTTCATGCGCATGCGCTCGGGCAAGCCGCCGACATTGTGATGGCTCTTGATGGTGACCGAGGGGCCGCCGGAAAACGACACGCTTTCGATCACGTCAGGATAGAGCGTGCCCTGCGCCAGAAAGTCGACGGGGCCATTGCCGTCGCTCGCGATGCGGCGCGCCTCCGCTTCGAACGTGTCGATGAACAGCCGGCCGATCGTCTTGCGCTTGAACTCCGGATCGTCGACGCCCTCGAGCGCCTCGATGAACTCTTCGGCCGCGTCGATGTGAACGAGCGGAATGTTGAAATGGCCGCGAAACAGACCCACCACTTCGTCCGCTTCGCCCTGGCGCATGAGGCCGTGGTCGACGAACACGCAGGTGAGCTGGTCGCCGATCGCCTCGTGGATGAGCACGGCGGCGACCGCCGAATCGACGCCGCCCGACAGGCCGCAGATGACGCGCGACTTGCCGACCTGCGTGCGAATGCGGGCGATCTCCTCGTCGCGAAAAGCGGCCATCGTCCAGTCGCCCTTGAGGCCGGCGACCTTGAACAGGAAATTGGCGAGAAGCTTAGCGCCGTCCGGCGTGTGAACCACCTCGGGATGAAACATCGTCGTGTAGTAGCGGCGCTTTTCATCGGCAGCGACCGCGTAAGGCGCGTTCTCCGACACGGCATAGACCCGGAAGCCTTCAGGCAGGCGCGTGACGCGATCGCCATGGCTCATCCACACCGGATAGCGGCAGCCTGTTTCCCACACGCCGCCGAACAAAGCGCAGGCTTCGAGGATCTCGACATCCGCCCGGCCGAATTCGGCGGCGTGGCCTCCCTCCACCTTGCCGCCGAGTTGCTCGCACAACGTCTGCTGGCCGTAGCAGATGGCGAGAATCGGAACGCCGCTTGCGAACACTTCCGCAGGCGCCCGCGGGCTCCCCGCCTCGGGAACCGACGCGGGGCCGCCGGACAGGATCACCGCTTTAGGCTTCAGCCGCGTGAAGGCTTCGGAGGCTCTCGAGAACGGATGGATTTCGCAATAAACTCCCGCCTCGCGCACACGCCGGGCGATCAACTGCGTGACTTGCGAGCCGAAGTCGACGATGAGGACGAAGTCATGGGCCATGCCGCCTCATGTGGCGGAAGAGAGGGCGAAGCGCAACCTGGCTTTCCCGCCAGCTCTCGCCCGCGAAAAGTCTAAAGCGCGGCAGTCGCCTCCTTGAGGCGCTTCGACATTTCACCGCGCGCCGCCACCGAAAACGACCACCCGCGGGTCACGGCCGTATGGCCGCCGTCAATCACGATATCCTGGCCGTTGATGAACCCGGAGCCGTCACTCGCAAGAAACACTGCGGCTTGCCCAATATCCTCAGGCATTCCGGCCCGCGGAATCGGCTGAATTTTGGCGAAGGCTTCTTTAACCACCCCAGCCACTTGGTCTGCCTTGGAACTCTCCAAGCCGGCGTTTTTCCCAAAAATGCCGGTCACAATCGCGCCGGGCGAAATGCTGTTCACGCGGACACCTTTCTCACCCAATTCGGCTGCGGCCGACCGCGTCAACGCACTGACCGCCCCCTTCGACGCGCTATAGATGTGGCCGGAAACACCGCCGCGATGCCCGGCCATGCTGCTGATATTCACGATGCTGCCGGACTGCTGCGCAAGCATGGCCGGCGCGGCATGCTTGATGCCAAGAAAAACACCTTTGACGTTGACGGCCAGGATCTGATCGATGGTCGCGACGTCGACCTCCGTGATGCTGATCATCGGCGACGGAATTCCCGCATTGTTCACGAGGCAATCGAGACGACCGAACCATTCGAGGGTTCGATCGACCATCGCCTTGACGTCGGCCTCGTTGGCCACGTCCGCGCGGACGAAACGAACACCGAGCCGCTTCTCGAGTGCGCGGCCCTCCTCCTCGCGCCGCCCCACGATCACGACTTTCGCCCCCTCAGAGACAAAAGCCTTGGCGATGCCTTCGCCGATGCCGCTCGTACCCCCGGTTACGATTGCGATTTTGCCGTCAAGCGCGCCCATGTCAGCCTCCCGGTGGAAATTAGAGCTCTTGCCGCCGGCGCCTACCCAGCTCTTGTTGCGGCGATGAGAGCCTCAATCGACTCCCTTAGGCGCCGGGTATAAACCGCGTCGGCGAGAATGTCGTCCGGCGTCACCGCCTTTCCCGTCAGCGAAATGGACACGAACGCTTCAGGGATGAGGCGCGCGGCCATCGTCGACAGGATCTCGCGCAAGGACGCCTGCGCATGAAACGCGCGCGGCGATGTGTTGAGGAGCGCTGTTGGCTTACCGGCGAAGGTCTCGCTCGCCACCAACCAGTCGAGCGCATTCTTCAGCGCGCCTGGAAGTCCGTGGGCGTATTCCGGGGCGGCGATGACGAGCGCATCGCTCGCATCGACGAGCGCGCGAAGCGTTTCGACCGGTTCGGGCTTCGGTTTATCCTCGATGTCATCGTCGGGGTTGAATGGCGGCAGCGTGGCGAGGTCACGGTACAGGAGCAGCTTGACGCCCTCGGGCGCGAGCCGCGCCAGCGCCTCCAACGCTGCCGTGTTGGTCGACGCCCGGCGCAGGCTTCCGGAGATGGCGAGGACGCGCATGGGTCTGGTCGGGGACGGGAAATCGCTCATCGGTCGCCGCCCCCACGGTCAAGGCTCAGCCGGCGCGGTCGATGCTCAGGCCGCGCCGCCGGGCCAGACGATCGAACTCTGCATGATCTCGGCGTGGTCGAAAGGACGTAGCGCGGGAAAGACGCATAAGGGCAAGCCGGTCACTTTTGCGGCTTGAAGCCGCGTGTCTTCATAGGCGGCCTCTGGCGCCTCGTCGACCTGGATATTAGTCCTTGATTTTTTCGTAGCTGCCGCTCGGCGCGTGTTCGTCGCTCCCGGATGTCCGGGTCCAAGAGCGGCTTCGCATGGAGGGCGGATGATCCCATTTGAGCAGATGGAGCATGAGGACGCGGCAGGCGCCCTCCAATCTCCCTTATTGCCCTCGCCAATGTCATCAATCTCCTCCGCTATCGCTGCGGTGTCGATTTCCGAGCGCCGGCCGGCGCGCAGAAGCTCGGCCTTACGGCGCGCCCAGAATAAAGATCAGCCTTCTTTGCGACGGGCCGCTTTACATCGCCGTCCTCTCATTGCGCCCCTCAACTCAAAGCGATGTTAAGCGCGCTCTCCGGCAGGTCCTGGCCAAAGCAGCGCTGGTAGAACTCGGCGACCAAGGTCCGCTCAAGCTCGTCGCACTTGTTGAGGAAGGTGAGGCGGAAGGCGAAACCGACGTCCTTGAAAATTTCCGCATTCTCCGCCCAGGTGATGACCGTGCGCGGGCTCATCACCGTCGACAGATCGCCATTGATGAAGGCGTTGCGCGTCAGATCGGCGACACGAACCATCTTGTTGACAGTGTCACGACCGTCCTTGCGGGCCCGGTGCGCAGGCGACTTGGCGAGTACGATGTCGACTTCCTTGTCGTGCGGCAGATAGTTGAGCGTAGCAACAATCGACCAGCGATCCATCTGGCCCTGATTGATCTGCTGCGTGCCATGATAGAGACCGGATGTGTCGCCGAGGCCGACCGTATTGGCGGTCGCGAACAGACGGAACCCCGGGTGCGGCCGAATGACGCGGCGCTGATCGAGCAAGGTCAGGCGGCCCGAAATTTCCAGCACCCGCTGGATAACGAACATCACGTCGGGACGGCCCGCGTCATACTCATCGAAGCACAACGCGATATTGTTCTGGATCGCCCAGGGCAGCATTCCGTCGCGAAACTCCGTAACCTGCTTGCCGTCCTTGAGAACGATCGCGTCCTTGCCGACGAGATCGATGCGGGAGACGTGGCTGTCGAGGTTGATGCGCACGCAAGGCCAGTTCAGGCGCGCGGCGATCTGCTCGACGTGGGTAGACTTGCCCGTGCCGTGATAACCCGTAATCATCACTCGGCGGTTGAAGGCGAAGCCGGCCAGGATCGCAAGCGTCGTGTCCCGGTCGAACAGATAGTCCGGATCGAGATCGGGAACATGTTCGTCGCTCCCCGAATAGCCCGCGACCTCCATATCGGAATCGATGCCGAACGCCTTTCGCACCGATACGCGCGTGTCAGGCAGACCGGGAGTCGGTTGGGATCCCACCATGGCTTGTACCGAATTCATAGCTCCTCCACGCTCTTCCGCAGCCAGAAGAGAGCGCCTTTCTCATACTCGAATTCCGGGCGCGCGCAAAAAGCAGACGCTGA
Source organism: uncultured Alphaproteobacteria bacterium (assembly GCA_963717215.1). Lineage (GTDB taxonomy): Bacteria > Pseudomonadota > Alphaproteobacteria > Rhizobiales > Beijerinckiaceae > Roseiarcus. The sequence continues at coordinate 60,768 of CAVQVS010000007.1, read as the reverse complement.
CAGCAATATCTTAACCGCCGGAACGGCGCGCCGTTCCACGAGCGCCAACTTGGCAATCAGACGAGCTTATTGGCACGCAGGAAATTGTAGGCCTGGATGATCTCACGCAATCTTTCTTCCGACGAACGATCGCCCCCGTTCGCGTCCGGATGATGGCGTTTGACCAATTCCTTGTATCTCGATTTGATCTTCGCTGGAGTTGCGTCGCCGCCAAGTTCGAGCGTCAACAAGGCCTTGATCGCGAGAGCGTTGTAGCGCGGCGGCGGCTCGGTCTGCGGCGGCTTGCCTTTCGCTCCGCGCCGGCGCGCGGCGCGGGCCTCGGCAAAAACCGATTCGTCGACAGGCTGGCCGGCCGCCGCCGCCCGCGCGCCCATCTTCCAGGTTGGACGGTGGCCGACCGCGTCGGCTTGGCGGTACCTCGCCATGGAGGCGTCGTCCATGCCGCGAAAATAGTCATAAGAAGCGTTGTATTCCCGCACATGATCGCGGCAGAAGCTGAAATACTCGCCCTCGCGCTCGCGGCCCTTGGGCGCACGGAACACCCCCTCGGCCACACAGCCGGGAAAAGAACAAGGCGTCGTCGGCGCCTTCTCCGGCGCACGCTCGGCCTTCTTGACCCGGATGCGGTCGAACAGACGAGAGTTCAAATCCATGCCATGACCTTTATGACCGCCGACGCTATGGGGCAAGCCCGAAACGCCCGACGCCAGCAAAAGGCAGCAAATCGTGTGCTGATCGGGATATTCAGCCCCCTGCCCAGCGTAAGATATGTAGGGTCTCGATCTGCTTAACGGGAGTGCTCAACCGTGATCATGCAAGAGAGAATTGTCGCGCGTTTGACGGCGCTCGATCCCAGTCTTCTCGACGTCGTCGACGAGTCTCATCTTCACGCGGGACATGCGGGCGCGCACGAAGGCGGCGGCACGCATTATCGCGTCCGAGTGGTGTCCGCCAAGTTCGAGCGCCGTAGCCGAGTCGATCGGCACCGTCTCGTCTATGACCTCCTGACGGCGGAATTCGCCGATGGGCTGCATGCTCTCGCCTTGGTCGCCAAGGCCCCGGGCGAGCCGTGACGGCGGATCGGGCGCCCGGTTCGTTCGGACCCTACGTTTTTAAGCTTGCGCCGGCCGAAGCCGAAGCCGCCGCCGCCCGCGCTGGACTGCGCGCGGCGCTCAAAGGCGGATTGCTCACCAGCCACGTGGCGCCTCTGACGGCCTTCGCGCTGATCATGGCTTTCGCGACCGTGCTGGCGCTGACGGGTCTCATCAGCCGGCGCGCCGGCGAGGCGACGATTATCCTGGCGGCTGCCGCCTTCATGATCCAGCGACTGGCCAGTCATTGGCGGATTCGCAGCGCGCGTAGCGCCGGTCAGGCCGCAATCGGGCACCTTCGATCGGCAAGCGCCGTAACAGCCACGTTCGGCGATGACGCGCTCTTGTTCGACATGGACGGGCGCACATTGAACCTGAGCTACGCCGATTGCGAACAAGCGGAAGACGCAGGCGGTCTCATTTACGTGTGGCCGCGGAACGGCGCGCCCGTCGTGGCGCCGACTCGAGCGCTGCCGGACGCGGAGGAAGCGGCGCGCCTGCTTTCCCACCTTTCGGCTCGGATTGGGAATGAGAGGCGAGCGTCTCTCGCGGGTTAGCGAATCATTCTTACTGCGGCGACACGGTGGACGGCTCGGAATCGGACGCGTCAGCCGGAGCTTCGGCAGAATTTCGTCGCGTCGGCGGGGTCGGCAGCGTGTGCAACGACGCCAAATGCACATTGTCGCGCTGCGGGGGGAGAGGCGAAGCCGGAACCCGTTGATCCGGATCGGTCGCCGCGATCGGCGGAGGCGCGTCCTGACCACCAAGGTGCAGCCACTTTTGAACGTTCTTGGCGCCTCCAGCCACCCCGCCGAGCATCCCGGCTTGCTGAGTCGGCGTCGAGGCGGCGGCCACGGTCGTCTGAGCCGGCTCCGCCGCAGGAGCCTCGGCCGGCGCCGCCGCAACGCTGGCGACACGCTTCTTCTCGTCGGCCGCAGCGACCTTCACCACCGCGGACACTGGCTTCGCCCGGTCGTTGAGGACGATCTCTTGCGGCCCGCTCACCAAAGCGTCCGGGTCGCTTACGTCCTTATAGCCGATGAAAACGGGGTTCTGGCCGCCGTCAGCATAAACCAGATGGATCGGCTTGACGCCAGACGCGGCCAGCTCGGCCACCTTTGTCTCGTCTTTGTTTTCCTTTTCCGCGACCAGCGCTTCGACCGACTCATCGCGCTTGAGAGCGGGGCACGGTTCGTTGCCCCTAACTTCGTCTTTCGTGGTTGCGTCGAAGACATAATGCTTGCCGCAGACCAGGACGGACGGCTCATTCTTCGTGACCTCGAAATGGTCGGAGCCGTCTTTAAGGTTTTTCCAGAAATCGATGTTGGGATCGAGCCGGAACTTGGCCATGTTCTCGGGCGTCATGTGAAACGGATAGGACTGGAGCTGGATCTCGCGTTGGCCGCCTGCGAACGAGTCGCGGGCGATCGCGTAAATGTCGGCGACCTGGTCGTCGGTCATCGAGAAGCAGCCGGCGGACGAACAGACGCCATGCACCATCACGTTGCCGCCGGTGCGCCCATAGGCCCGGTCGTAGGCGTTGGGGTAACCGACGTTGAACGCCAGATAATAATGGGAATTGGGGTTCATCTGCCCCGGCGCAATCGTGTAGAAGCCTTCCGGCACCTGCATGTCCCCTTCGCGCTTCTTCGGGCCGAGCTGTCCCGACCATCGGCACATCGGATAGGCCTTGAGCAGCGCATATTCGCCGTTCGACTTCATTTTCCAGATTTCGAGCTCAGCCTCCTTCTTATAGGTCCGGATGAGCGTCGGAGAGGACGGCGTGGTGTCGAGCGCCTCCATCTTGGCGAGCGTCGCGCTGGAAATCGGCTGCTGAGAGCGCGCCGAGCTTTGATCGAGATAGGAATCGTCGCAGCCGGCGATCAAGGCGCACGCTGCAACGGTCAGTAAAACGGCGGTCCCGCGCCGGATGATGGAGTTCATCGATCTCCCCGCATTCGACCCAACTCTTAAGCGCGTGGGCGCCAAAAGTCCACCCGGCTATCAAGAGCAACCGTCCTTACCTACCCGTTAACGGATTGTCTTCCCGACTCGAATTGTGGGGCGGAATCAAAGCAATAGGGTTAAATTATGGGCCCGCGTCGGTCACCAGCGGTCCGAAATTGGCGCGGAATCGAAGATCTCAGTCAGCCTCGCTCGCGTCGCTCTCGTCGTTCCCTCGGGAAGCGCCAGACGCGGGAAAAAACGGGCTTCGCGGATTTCCCAGTTCGGCGTGCGCTCGCCCAGGACCCTGAAGTTTCGAACCACGTAGGCGGCGACGTGGTCGCGCTTCGACGTTTGGGTGTTGAAGAAAAGCCCATGCAGAGCGGGCGGCCCTTCCAGCGCGATGCACGCTTCCTCCTCGAGTTCGCGGGTCACGGACTCGACGCAGGTCTCTCCGACCTCCACGCCCCCGCCTGGAAAATGCCAGCCGGAGACGTAGCCGTGTCTCACCAGCATGACTTCGTCGTCGGCGCTGATCACAATCCCGCGAACGCCGAGCGACATCGGGCGCGTGACGAGGAAGCCCAGGTGGAGGACGCGGAGCCTCAGCCTTTCTCCGATCGACGCGGCCATATTGCGGATCCTTCCGAGCCCATCCAAGATTGTCTTTCCGTTCAAGCAATCTTATTTCCGTCCGGTCAATGGCTCGAGGCCTCCTCGCCTTGGCGGTTCGCCGAGGAGGGCGCCTGGCATGAGCTTCGTCATCGCGCATATCACCGATCCGCATTTGAGCCCGGCGCCTATGCCTGGCTTTTCAGATTTGCGGCTCAAGCGCGTCATGGGCTTCATCAATTGGAAGCGCGGGCGCGAACGGCTGAACGACATGGGCCTGCTCAAGCGCCTCGTCGAGGATCTGCGCGCCCAGCGTCCCGATCACGTCGCGGTGACCGGGGACTTGGTCAATATCGGCATGCCGATCGAGTTCCAGCGCGCCGCGCTGTGGATGGAGACATTGGGCGGGCCGTACGACGTCAGCTTCGTGCCCGGGAATCACGACGCTTATGTGCGCGCGTCCATGCCATTGCTCGGGACCACGTTCGCGCAATGGGCCACCAGCGACGACGCCCCGGCGAGCAAGGCGACTTACCCGTACCTGCGCGTCCGCGGCGAGATCGCGATCATCGGCTTGAGCTCCGCCGTGCCGACGGCTCCGTTGATGGCGACGGGCAGGCTCGGCAAAAAACAGCTCGAGGCCTTCGCCGAACTCCTGCGCCAGACCGGCGCGAAGGGGCTGGCGCGAGTCGTGCTCATCCATCACCCCCCTTTGGCCGGAGTTACGCCCCCCTTACGCGGGCTCTCGGACGCGGTTGCATTCGAACGCGTCATCCGCGACTTTGGCGCCGAGGCGATCCTGCATGGGCACATCCACCGGCAGGCTGTCCGTTCGCTTCCGTCTCGCGCCGCGCGCACGGTGAGCGGCGCGGTTCCGGTCCTCAGCGCCCCTTCAGCCGCGGCGGCCGCGAGTCATCCGCGCTATCGGGCCGCCTATCATCTGGTTCGGCTCGATCGCGAGGGCGAGCGCTGGCGGATCGGCGCGCGTTCCCGCGGGCTGACCCCGGAGAGCAAAGCGATCGGCGAACGCGAGGCGCTCGGCGTGTGAGAATGAGCGAGGGCCGAGGCGCTTTGCCTCTCGTCAGCGCTCGACCTTGAGCCGATGGCGATGCGCAGCTTGTTTGGCGCGATTGCCGCATGAAGCCATGCTGCACCATCGTCTGCCTTGCCTGCGGGTACGGTCGGCGAAGATCAGAGTGCAGAGGTGACCCTCGCACGCCCGGATGGTGGCGAAGTCCTCCTCGCAAACGCACCGCGCCAACGCCTCGCCGATCGGCAGCAATAGAGATTCGGGCGACCGCCAGAGCCGCATCATTTGCAGTTCCAGGCGATCGACGTCGCCGTCGGGACGCACAGCTATGCGGCTGAACCTTTCATCACGCTCAAGAAGCGCGTTCAGGGGCCCGAGTTCACGCATCGCCTTTGGCGTGAGCGGCCGGCCCATGTGCTTCCTCACGAAGCCCCTGAACCACTCGCGCAAGGCCCGCGCTTGGTCGGCGACTTTGTCCAGTTCCCCAGACGTCGCCTGTTCGGCCAAAGCCTTGAGCGCGCCCGCAGGAACAAGGTTAGCCTGAGCCAGCCACGCGACGAGACCGTCGCCGCTATCGAGCCAGTCAACCGGCGCATCGACCGGCGTTGCGATGGAGTTCAGGAAATCGAGACCAGGCGAGTCGGCAATGAAATTTGCGGGCGGTCGAGGCGACACGATTCAGCCTAACCTGCCTGGGTGTTGTTGACAAGTTATGTCATCTAGAGTAACCTCAATTTAGCCATCAAACAGGTTACTAATAGGCCAAGGCTGAGTTCGCTCACGAGGAGAGCGCGCCGCTCTCTCTGGCTCCAAGAGCACTCGCTGGACGAGATCGGGCGTTGGGCTGACGGGGCGCCAGGGAAGGCCGCAACACCAGGAGCAGGATGATGGCGAACGATGCGATGGTGGTGCTCGCCCATGGCGCATGGGCCGACGGATCGAGCTGGGCGAAGGTCGTTGCGATGCTCGCGGCGAGCGGGGTCAAGGCGGTGGCTGCGCCCCTGCCGCTGACATCATTCCACGACGACGTCGCGGCGCTCGACCGGACGCTCGAGCGGGTGGAGGGGCCGATCGTGCTGGCGGGCCACGCTTATGCCGGCGGGGTCATCGGGGCCATCCGCAGCGACAAGGTGAAGGCGCTCGTCTATGTGGCCGCGCTCGCCCCTGACGAAGGCGAGACAGTGGCCGACGTGTTCAGCCGGGGCACGCCCCATCCGCAGGCCCCCAAGCTCGCCCCGGACGCGCATGGGTTGATCTATCTGCCCGAGGCAGCCTTCGCAGCCGCCTTCGCGCAAAATGCCTCCAAGGAAGCGCTGGCGGTGCTGGCGGCGGTTCAGCGGCCGATCTCGCCCGCCTGCATCACCGTCAAGGTCGGACGGCCCCTATGGAAGGACCGGCCGTCCTGGTTCCTGGTCGCCGAGCAGGACCGCATGATTGTCGAGGGCAATCAGCGGTTCATGGCGGAGCGGATGAAGGCTCGAATTCGTTCACATCCTGTCGATCACACGCCTCTCGTGACCGCGCCCTCGACCGTCGTCGACATCATCCGCGAGGCGATCGGCGAAACCGCTAAGGGCTGAGGCCCCGCCAATTTTCGAGCGAAAGGACAAGCATCATGACCGCCATTCACTATCGGATCGCCAAGGTCGACGATCGCAATGTGTTCTACCGCGAAGCCGGCGCTTCGGGCACCCCGAAGCTGTTGCTGCTGCACGGCTTCCCCACCGCCGGCCATATGTTCCGCGACCTGATCCCGCTGCTCGCCGACCGCTTCCATATCGTCGCTCCGGATCTGCCGGGCTTCGGCAACTCCGATATGCCTGACAAAGCGAACACGTTCGACCAAATCGCGGCGACGATCGACCGCTTTACCGAGACCATCGGCTTCGACCGCTACGCCGTTTACGTGTTCGACTATGGCGCGCCGACCGGGTTCCGCCTCGCAGTCAAGCATCCGGATCGCATTACCGCAATCATCTCCCAGAACGGCAACGCCTATGAGGAGGGGTTAAGCGACGGTTGGACTCCGATCCGGGCCTATTGGCAAGATCGATCCGCGGCCAATCGCGAAGCGCTTCGCGCCTTCCTCAAGCCGGAGACGACCGTTTGGCAATATACGCATGGCGTGCCCGATGCGACGCGCGTGTCGCCGGACGGCTACACCCTCGACAATTTCTACACCTCACGTCCCGGCGTCGCGGACGTACAGCTCGACCTGTTCGGGGACTACAAGAGCAACGTCGCGCTCTATCCGACCTTCCAGCAATATTTCCGCACCCACAAGCCGCCCTTGCTGGCGGTATGGGGCAAAAACGATCCCTTCTTCCTGCCGCCCGGCGCCGAGGCGTTCAAACGCGACATCCCGAACGCGACCGTCCGCCTCTTCGACACCGGACATTTCGCGCTGGAAACACACGCCGCAGAGATCGCGGCGGCGATCCGCGAGTTCATCCCCCGCTGAAGCCCGTTTCGAAGGAGGCGTCCGCATGGAGAAGTCAGTCGCAATCGTCACAGGCGCGAGCCAAGGCATCGGTCGCTCGATGGCCATTCGCCTTGCGCGCGATTTCTCGGCGCTCGTCCTCGTCGCGCGGGATCGCGCCAATCTGGAGAGCACTGCCGAGAAGGTTAAAGCCGCAGGCGCAAAAGCGCTTGTCATCGACAGCGATCTCTCCCAGCCCGAGGCCGCCAAGAGCGTGGTCGACCAGGCCCTGACGGCGTTCGACCGAATTGACGCGCTTCTCAATATCGCGGGCGCCGTCCCGCAGATCGACCTGTTCGAAATGACCGACGCACAATGGGAGGCGGGCCTGGCGCTCAAGCTCCACGGCGCGCGCCGTCTGACCATCGCGTCATGGCCCGCGTTGAAGACTGCTAAAGGCGCAGTCGTCCTCATGTCCGGCAACTCGGCCCTCTTTCCAAAGGCGCCTTACGCCGCGGTGTGAACGATCAACGCCGCCATTGTCGCGCTGGCCAAGGCGTTTTCAGATCGTGGCGTCGCTGACGGCGTGCAGGTCAACAGCGTGCTTCCAGGCCCGGTGATGACGGGTCGACGCCGGTCCTATCTCGAGCATTGGGCGCCGCTGCATAAGATGACGGTCGAAGAGGCGACGTCGAACTTCCCCAAGGAAGCGGGCATCGCCCGCTACGGCGAGCCGGAGGAGATCGCGGAGCTGATGGCTTTCCTCGTCTCGCCCGGCGCGCGCTGGATGACGGGGTCAACCCTGCGCATGGACGGAGGCGAAGTGAAATCGATCTGACGGGATCGACGCCCGTCTTAAGCCGCGGCTTGCTTGCGACCCAGAGGGGGATCGAAATCCGTCGAGACGAGGTCGCCCGCTTTAGGCGGGAACTCGGTCGCGCTTATTCCTCGACTCACTCGCGGCCCTGACGGTCAGGACAGGGGCCACGACGGCGACGGACGTTCGGCGCTCGCGGTCTCGCGGCTGGCGTTGGTGCTGAACACCGGTTTTGTCTTGTCCGTCCGATTACCTCCCGTGTTAGACCCTTTCCCACGAGCGTCGTCCCGTCCGATGGGCTGCCGGTCGCCGGCGAGATTCGGCTCAGCCATCTGACGCAGCATCGACATTCACGCCCGCCCTACCCGCCCGGTCGGGGCCGCCGTCCCCGGAGACGGCCCGGCAAATTCGTGCCAAGCTCGCCTCGGTCACGCGATTTAGATCGTGGCGCCGCACGAGGCATCGCCTGCGCCACCGAAGCGCGATCCCTCAGCCCGCCGCCCGGTCCGGACGATCGAACGCGGCCAAAACGGCGAGGATAACCACCGGCGCCGATAGGCCGAGCGCGCCATAACGCGGCGTGACCGCGCCCGAGAGCAGCGCGCCGACCAGGAAGCCGAGCCAGAGTCGAGCGAGCATCAGAGCGCGGCGCAAAGGGGTGTCCCACGGTCCCTGTGCGTCTCGAAGAGGCGCGCGCCTCAGGGCAAGCGCGAGGTTCGATCCGACGCGGCTCAGGCTGCCGGTGACGAAAGTCAGGCTGACCGCTTGCGCGCCAACGCGGGAGAGAGCGCTGTTCATCACGCCCATCGCGACGCTTATCGACGCAATAGCGAAGGCTTCCGGCAGCATGCCGAATTGGGTCAGGCCGACAATCGCCGTCAGAGCCGCCGCGACCGCACCATACAAGACCGGTCGCGCGTAGCGTCCCGAGAATTCGACCATGAGGGTCCCGGCGAACGATCCTATAACGAAGAACAGAATCGCCAGCGCCGAGAGCGAAGCGGGCCCAAACGCGCCCTCCGCGGTCTGATAGCCCGTCTGGGTGGTGTTGCCGCTCATGAACGACAGGTAGACGCCGTAAGTGATCATGCCATAAGCGTCGACGAACCCTGCGATCATCGCGAGAGCCGCGGCCAGAAGCTCTGCGTTTCGAGCCCGAGCTCGCCTCGATTTCGCCGCGCGATCGAGGGGTCCTTCTGGGGAGGCGCGATCGGTCGTCAAGGTCGCATTCCTGAGTTCGCCAGTCATGATCGTGCTCAAGCCCATCGACAAACCGGCGCGCCAGCGCGCGGGCGAGATCCGTCGATCTCTCAGATCCAGACAGTGTGGCCAACGTGGCCAAAGGCTTCGAGGAATTGTCTGTCGTTGCGTCGGCTCACTACGACGCTGCTCCACGAACAGGAAGTCAATGGCGAAAGCCCCTTTCATGGGAGCGAAAGCGGCCGTCCGGCGGGCCTGCGGGGGACCTGAATTCCGGCTTGCGCGGGAATCACGCGCTCATCGAACCTTGCCCAGCTTGACCCCGCGCTCATTCAGGTCGCAAGCTCACTGCATTGAGCCGCCAGGCTCAACAGGGGCGACATGGGAGGATTCGATGGCCGAGAGCGTTTACAAAGTGGTCGAACTGGTGGGCACCAGCACAGAGTCCTGGGAGAAGGCGGCCGCCGCCGCCGTCGCACGCGCATCGAAGAGCCTTAGGGACCTGCGCGTCGCCGAGGTCGTCGAACAGGACCTTGTGATCGAAAAGGGCAAGGTCGAAGCCTATCGCACCAGGCTCAAGGTGTCCTTCAAGTACGAAGGCAAGGACTGACCAGCGCGCCTTCTCGCGATTGACGCGACGGTGCGCCGGTCGGCGCGCCGGTGTTAAAACTCGGCCTCGAGCTCCTCGATCTCCTCGTGCTCGGCCATCGCAGCGCCGCGCCACTCCGCCATCGCAGGCAGATCCCAGATGCGGTCAGCGTAGCTTTTCAGTTCCCCATCGAGCTTGATCCCATACGTGCGAAACCTGCTCACCACCGGCGCGTACATCGCGTCGGCCATGGTGATCTTGCCGAACAGGAACGGGCCGCCATAGGCCTGGAGGCACTCGCTCCAGATGATGACGATCCGGTCGATGTCCGCGCGCGCCTTCGACCAGATCTTGAAGCTCGGAAATTGCGCCTTGATGTTCATCGGCAGCGCTTGCCTGAGCGCGACAAACCCGGAATGCATCTCGCCGCAAACGGAGCGGCAATGGGCGCGAACTGCCTGATCTTTAGGCAAAAGTCCGGCTTTTGGCGCAATTTCGTTCAGGAATTCGCCGATTGCAAGCGTATCCCACACGCGGATCCCATTATAGGTGAGGCAGGGGACGAGAATTGAGGGCGAGAGCAGCAAGATCTCGGCGCGAGCGTCGGCGTCGTCGGGCGCGACGACGATTTCCTCGAAATCGATCTTGGCGAATTTGGCCATCAGCCAGCCCCGAAGCGACCAGGACGAATAGTTCCTGCTGCTGATGGTCAAGGTTGTTTGCGACATTGAGTGGCCCGCATCCGTTCACCCGCGATCGAGCAAAGGGCGTGCCAGCCGGAGGTGGCATACGGTTTGCTCCTTCAACGGAAAAGGTTAGGCGCCTTCAATGATGTACGACGCATACCAGGGCATGGCCGATGTCGGCGATCGCATGCGTCTGCTGGCGCAGAACGCCAACGCGATCCTCTCCGCCTGGGCGACGGAGCCGACCGCGTCGCCCTGGATCCGAATGAGCGCCTATTACGAGCTCGTTGCGCTCGCCGGCTTCACCCACGCGCGCCCTGACTATGCGCTCGACAGCGTTGAAATCGATGGCGCGCCCATTCCGGTCGAAGAGCGCGGAGTCCTGTGGACGCCGTTCTGCCAGCTGCTTCACTTCCAGAAAGCCGGCGGCGAGGACGACCCCAAGATCCTTCTGATCGCGCCCATGTCAGGGCACTTCGCCACGCTTTTGCGCGGCACGATCCGCACGCTCCTGCGCGATCACCAGGTGTTCATCACCGACTGGATCAATCCGCGTAACGTCAAGCTCGAGGACGGCCAGTTCTCGCTGGAGGATTACACCCAGCATATCATCGATTTCGTGCGCTTCATCGGCGAGGACTGCCACATTGTCGCAGTGTGCCAGCCGACTGTGTCTGCGCTCGCGGCGACCGCGGTCATGGCGCGCGACCGCAACGGACTTCAGCCGGCGAGCCTCACTTTGATGGCCGGGCCGATCGACGCGCGCGTAGCGCCGACTAAGGTCAACGAGCTCGCCCAGGAAAAGCCGATGGAATGGTTCCGCTCCAAGATGATCGGAACCGTGCCGGCCAAGTTCGAGGGTCGCGGCCGGCGCGTCTATCCTGGATTTCTTCAGCTTTGCGCCTTCATGAGCATGAACGCCGAGCGACACTCAAAGTCCTTCATCGACCTCTTCCACCATCGCGTCGCCGGCGACATGGAGAAAGCGGACGCGATCAGCGACTTCTACAAGGAATATTTCGCGATCATGGACATGAGCGCGGACTTCTATCTCGAAACGATCGATCAGGTTTTTCAGCGTTATCTGCTGCCGCTGGGCAAAATGGAGAACAAGGGCGTGCCGATCGATCTCAGCGCGATCAAGAAAACATTTCTTCTGACGGTCGAGGGCGAGAAGGACGACATCTGCGCGGCCGGCCAGACACTCGCCGCCCAGGACCTATGTTCTGGCCTAAGGCCTTATATGAAGACCCATCATCTGCAGGCGGGCGTCGGCCATTACGGCGTCTTCAACGGCAGGCGCTGGGACACGCAAATCTATCCGGTCCTGCGCAACCACATTGCGGCGAGCCGGTAGCCTAGCGAGCCAGCGGCGGGACAGAACTCCCTCGTCTCGCGGCTGCGCCCCCACCTTGTCCCGAGTGGAGAAGGGACGTGCTCGCTTATCGGTCATGTCGGTGTGTCTACTGCCGCGCCATGGCCATCTTCGCGACCGCGTGCTTCTGCTCCTCGCTGTCCTCGATGAGCTTGCCCGAAACGTCCACTGTTACCTGATGGATTGTGCCGGTGAATTCGAACGGCGGGCCATACAGTTGGCTTACCGGCGAGCCGGAATTGCGGCCGACGAAGACGCCGCTGCCGATGCCGAGCGCGAGCGGGACGGTATAGGGCAGCGCCGTCTCGCCGACGAGTTTCTTGTTGATATAGAGCTGCGCCTTGCCTGCTGCCCCTTTGCCGGTCTTGAAGTCCGGCTCGCCGGTCTTCTCGAACTCGTAGGCGAGTGAAACCTTGCCCTCGGGCGCATCCGCATTCGACACGACGTGGAACTCCTCCGCGCCGACATAATTGTGGACATAGTGGAGCTTCTTGTCCTTAATGAACAGCGTATAGCCGCCGACGTTGCCACCGTGGCAGATCAGGACGCCCTCCGCGCCGCCCTTGGGGATCTCGACGTCCGCGGTGAGACTGTGCGACTTGTTCAGGAGCTTCGCCGCGACATTCTCCGGGATCATCTGCGTGCCCGGATAGTAGACGTAGGTCTTGCGGGCCTTGGTCAGTTCAGGGCGCTCGTCGGCAAACCGCATCGTGCCGCGGCTGTCGAGCGGGAAGACGTTGTACTTGCCGGCTTCCGTGTACCAGAGCGCGATCATCTCGATGAGCTTCGGCCGGTTTGACGCCGCGAGATCGGTCGTCTCGGTCGGGTCCTTGGAGAGGTCGTAAAGCTCCCAGTTCTTGGCGTCGAGCTCCCGCAGCATGTCCTCGGTCAGCGTCAGCGCTCCGAAGAAGGTTCCGCTCTCCTTGAACGATGTCCCGGGAACCGGGCACACCGCGCGCCAACCGTCGTGATAGATCGACCGGTGTGCGAACATCTCGAAATATTGCGTCTTGTGCCGGCTTTCCGCCTTCACGTCCTGCAAGACGTGGGCGAAGCTGACGCCTTCGATCGGCGATTGCGTGACGCCCCGAATATGTGTCGGCGCCTCGATCGCGAGCGCCTCGAGCACGGTCGGGACCATGTCGATGGCGTGCGCGAATTGCGGACAGACCTTGCCCGTGGTCTTGAGCCCCTTCGGCCAGTGAACGATGAACGGGTCGGCCGTGCCGCCGCGATAGGTCTCGCGTTTCCAGCGCTTGAAAGGCGTGTTGCCGGCGTGAGTTCATCCCCAGGCGTAGTGATTGAAATATTTCGGGCCGCCGAGGTCTTCGATCGCCGCGAGATTCTGCTTAAGATCGTCTGGCACATTGTTGAAAAACTTGTTCTCGTTGACCGACCCGTTCGGTCCGCCTTCGGAACTGGCGCCGTTGTCGGAGATGAACATGATCAGCGTATTGTCGAGCTCGCCCATCTGTTCGAGAAAATCGATCAGCCGTCCGACGTGGTGATCCATGTGCTCGCAGAAGCCCGCGAACACCTCCATCATGCGCGCGTAGAGTTTGCGTTCGTCCGCCGGCAGCTTGGCCCATTCCTGCACGTCCGGGTCGTGGCGCGAAAGCACGGCGTCCTTGGGCATGATGCCCAGCTCTTTCTGCCGCGCGAATGTTGTTTCGCGATAGGCGTCCCAGCCCTCGTCGAACTTGCCCTTGTATTTGTCCGCCCATTCCTTCGGAACATGGTGGGGCGCATGGTTCGCGCCCGGCGCGAAATAGAGGAAGAACGGCTTGTCGGGAGCGACCTGCTTCAGGTCGGCGATGAAGCCGATCGCCTTGTCGGCGAGGTCGGCGGTGAGGTGATAGCCTTCCTCAGGCGTCTTCGGCGGCTCGACCTGATGATTGTCGTAGACGAGGTCGGGATAATATTGGTGCGTGTCGCCGCCGAGAAAGCCGTAATAGCGCTCGAACCCGCGCCCCAGCGGCCAGCGGTCGTAGGGGCCCGCGGCGCTGATCTGCTCGGATGGCGTCAGGTGCCATTTGCCGATGGCGTAGGTGGCGTAACCCTGCTGCAGCAGCGTCTCGGACAGAAAGCCGTTCTCGAACGGGATCGCGCCATTGCCGCCGGGAAAGCCGGTCGACCCTTCGGTGATGCAGGACATGGCGTTCGAGTGATGATTGCGACCGGTCAGAATGCAGGAGCGCGACGGCGAGCAGAGCGCGGTCGTGTGCATGTTGTTGAACAGGAGACCGTTCTTGGCGAGCTTGTCGATGTTCGGCGTGGCGATCGGCGAACCGTAGCAGCCGAGCTGGCCGAAACCGGTGTCGTCGATGACGATAAAGAGGACGTTCGACGCGCCCTCTTTCGCACGGTGCGGCGCCGGCCATGCCGGCTCGGATTCGCCGATCGTGCGGCCCATGCGGCCGGGGAATGTCGTTCCGGGCTTGTATTCCTTGAGCGCCATGCTGCTGTTCCCTCACCGCAAGATTTGTTAGGCACTGATTGCCATCGCGAGAGCCGCCACGCAAGGCGGCCGGCCACACGACCCGAATCTGAAGGGCCGACCCGTTTACGGGTCTGGCTCGCCTATATCCGCGTCGACATTCGCAGATCCGAGATCAACATCGACCTCGGCGATTGCGCCAGTGTAGGCGAACGGCATCCGGTCGGCGTAATCTTCCAGGATCGGCGTGCCGCGATCCTCGCCGACATCGAGCGTCTCGTCGACCGAGTAGATGTAGGGCACCGTGCGGTTGATCCGCGTCCGCGCGACCTCGGCGCCGTCAACCTTCATCACATATTCGCCGCCCTTACCGACTTCGCCTGTCTTGCCGTCGTAAGTGAAACTCAGCGTAATGGTGTGGTCGCCGGGCGCCAGCTTCTCAGCCCCGGACATGCGGATGCCGTCGTTCGGCTGCTGGGTGTTCTTGTAGGCCCAGACCGGCTTGCCATCGAGCACGACAAGGCCCCAGCCGGCGAACCGGCCGCCCTGGGTCACGATGACGCCATCGGCGCCCTCGCCTGGGACGTTGAGCTTCGCGGTGATCGTGTAGGATGTGTTCTTGACGGTCGGCGCCGTGCCCTCCGGAATGCGCACCGTGCCCTGCCGGTAGACGAAGTGCTTGCGTCCCCGCGTCAGGCTCGGTCGCTGGAAGACGGCTTCGACCGTCGCCTGCGGGCTGAAGTTCAAAGGCAAGGCGTTGTTGCGTCCAGCCTCCGCCCACCACAGCTCTTCCATTGCTTTGAGCTTCGCCGGCTCGGCCTTGGCGAGGTCATTCCCTTGCGAGAAATCTTTCGTCAGATCGTAAAGCTCCCAGTTGAAGCTCTCGGGGGTAATTCCCTTGGGCTCCGGCTCCCAGGCGAAAACGAGCGGGGTGGTCGAGGCCATCCAGCCGTCGTGATAGATGCCGCGATTGCCGAACATCTCGAACAATTGGGTCGTGCGCTGCGACGGCGCTTTCGCATCGTCCCATGTGTAGGCCATCGAGGTTCCGTCGATGGGCAATTGCTGCACGCCGTTGATCGAATCCGGCGCCGGGATTCCAGCCGCGTCCAGGATCGTCGGCATGATGTCGGTCACGTAGTGGAATTGCTGGCGGAGTGCGCTGTCACTCTTGATCCGCTTCGGCCAACTCATCACCATGCCGTTGCGAGTGCCGCCGAAGTGGCTCGCGTAGCGCTTCGTCCATTGGAACGGCGTGTTGAAAGCCCAGGACCAGGGCACGGGCATGTGGTTGTAATAGAGCGGGCCGCCGAGTTCGTCCTTGATCGAATAGAGATAGTCGAAGGTTTCGGGCGAGCGGTTGCCGATCGTCGCGACCTCGTTCGCCGTCCCCTGCAATGTGCCCTCGGCGCTGCCGCCGTTGTCGCCCTCGATGAAGATGACCAGCGTATTGTCGGCGAGTCCTTCCTGCGCGACCGCGTCGATCACCCGGCCGACGTTGTGATCGTCATAAGCGAGAAAGGCGGCGTAGACCTCCGCCATATGCGCGAACAGGTCCCTGTGCTTCGCGTCGAGCGCATCCCACGCGGGCAGATTGGCCGGGCGCGGCGTCAGGATCGCGTCCTGCGGGACGATTCCGAGAGCCTTCTGGCGGGCGAAGGTTTCTTCGCGCAGCTTGTCCCATCCCTGATCGAACTGGCCCTTGAATTTGGCGATCCATTCCTTGGGCACATGATGGGGGGCGTGCGTGGCGCCGGGCGCGTAATAGGCGAAGAAAGGCTTGTTCGGGGCCAGCGAATGCTGCTCTTGAATCCAGTGGATCGCCTGATCCGCCAGATCGGAATCCAGATTGTAGGCCGCCTTCGCCGCGCCGGTCAGCCTCTCCTTGGGCTCGATCGGCGTCGTGTTCTCGAACAAAGTCGGGTCCCACTGGTCGGTGTCGCCGCCGATGAAGCCATAGAAATAGTCAAAGCCGAGGCCTGTCGGCCAAAGGTCGAACGGGCCGGCCGCGCTGCTCTGCCAGCCCGGCACGTTATGATTCTTGCCGAACCATGCCGTGCTGTAGCCGTTGCCGCGCAGGATTTCCGCGATCGTTCCCGCGCTCTTCGGCATCAAGGAATTGTAACCCGGATAGCCGAGGCTTCGCTCCATGATGATGCCTTGGTGGGCTTTGTGCTGATCGCGCCCGGTCAAGAGCGCAGCGCGCGTCGGCGAGCAAAGCGCGGTCGTGTTGAACTCGTTGTATTTGACGCCCTTCGCAGCGAGCGCTTCCAGGGTCGGTGTTGGAATTGGGCCGCCGAAGGCGCTCGAGGCGCCGAAGCCCACGTCGTCGGTGAGGATCAGCAGGATATTGGGCGCGCCGGCGGGCGGCTCAATCGGCTGGGGAAAATCGGGCTTCGAGTTCGCGGTCGTCCGCCCGATCTTGCCCTTGAAAACAGGGTCCGGGAAGGGCAGGATGGAGACGCTGGGCGGCGCCACCGGTTTCTCGTCCGCTGTGGCCCACTCAATGGGACCGACAACCAGGACGCTCGCCAGGCACAAAAAGGCCGAGGCCCTCAGGGCCGCCCTGCTCTCCCGAAACATATTCGATCCTCGTTCTGGTTCCGGCCTGTCTAACACTTGTGGAGACGGGCGGACCAGCCAGAGCGGGTCGGGCGTCCGCGCGGCGCTCACCCCTTCATGAAGGGGGCGTGCAGCGCGAGGTCGGCGTGTCCGAGTCGGTCCTTCGCGGTCCAGGACTGGTGCCAGTAGGGGTAGATGAGCGGGGGCTGACTCACCTTGTCGAGGCGGGCGCGCTCCTCGTCCGAGAGCTTCACATTGACGCAAGCGAGATTGTCACGGAACTGCTCTTCGGTGCGGCCGCCGATGATTACCGACGTCACCGCCGGCCGACCGAGCAGCCACGCCAGCGCGACCTGCGCCCCCGAGACGCGATGGGTCTCCGCGATCGCCACCAGTTCGTCGACGACATCCCACAGCGCGTTTTCGTCGCGCACCGGCGGCTCCTTCCAGCCGGCGGCCTGACGCGTTCCTTCGGGCGCCGACTTGTTGCGGCGATGCTTGCCGGACAAAAGGCCTCCCGCGATCGGGCTCCAAACTAACACAGCGAGCTTCTGATCGAGAGCGATGGGGAGGAGTTCGTATTCGGCTTCGCGCGCCTGCAGCGTGTAGTGGATCTGCTCCGACACGAAGGGGATGCGGCCATCGCGGCGCGCGACCTCCATTGCCTTCATCATGTGCCAGCCGGACCAATTCGAACAGCCGATGTAGCGCACCTTGCCCGAGCGCACGAGACTATCCAGCGCCTCCATCGTCTCCTCGAGCGGCGTCAATCCGTCCCACTGATGCACCTGATAGAGATCGATGACGTCCGTGCGCAGCCGCTTCAAACTCGCTTCGCATTCGCGGATCAAGTGCCAGCGTGACAGCCCGCGATCGTTTGGCCCCTCCCCCATCGGAAAGCGGGCTTTGGTCGCGATCAGCATGCCGGGCTTGCGCTTCGAGCCCATGGCTTCGCCGATCAGCTCCTCAGAGACTCCACCCGAATAGACATTCGCCGTGTCGATGAGATTGACGCCAGCGTCAGCGACGATGTCGATCAGCTTGCGCGCCTCGTCCAGCTGCAGATTGCCGACTTTGGCCGCGTTTCCCTTGCCGCCGAATGTCATCGTGCCCATCGTCAGCACCGAGACTTTCAGGCCCGAATTGCCAAGCTGCCGGTATTCCATTCGCGCCCTCGTCGTTCGACCCGTCGACCTTTTCGCGCGGTGGCCTAACATGCCAGGCTGAGTGGAGCCAAGGTTGCCGGGCAGGCCGATACGCGCTTGTGAGCCGCCGCGCTCGGCGTGAGGTCGCTTGCCTCGCGCGTCGTGGACCTCGCACTTGCCGCTCGCTGGCCTTTGTGCGCATTTGTCCGCTGTTCGACCATCGCCTCACTTCAGGAGCTTTCTTTGGCCCTCGCCTCGCTTCGCCGGCTTGCCTTCGCCGCCGTCTTCTCCACTGCGGCCCTCGCCGCGAACATGGCTTCCGCCGCAGGCGCGGCGCCCGAGGCCGATCGAACGGTGGACATGGCGACTGTCCTCAAGCCCGGCACGCTGCCCGAACTGACGGTGGGCGACCCATCAGGCGTGCCCGTCGTTGAATATGGCTCGCTGACCTGCCCACATTGCGCCACCTTCAGCCGCGAGATCTTTCCCGAGCTGAAAAAGGACTACATCGACTCTGGCAAGGTGCGATTCATCTTCCGTGAATTTTCGCGCAACTCGCTCGACGTTGCGGCATTCTTGCTGGCCCGCTGCGTCGGCGACGACAAGGCGTTCGCCGCGGTCGAGCTTCTGTTCAGCCAGCAGGACAAGTGGGCGTTCGTCGACAAGCCGCTGGAGCCGTTGATTGCCGCCATGCGGCCGGCCGGCCTCACCCACGATCAGGCGATGGCGTGCCTCAAGGATCAAGCGAAGGCCGACGCCATGCTGGCGGTGGAAAAGCGGGCGACCGATGAGATCAAGATGTCTGGAACGCCAACCTTCGTCATCGACGGCAAGGTCTATGGCGGAGAGCTCAGCATCGACCAGCTGAAAGCGATCCTCGATCCGTTGATCAAGAAGTAACGTCGCGGGAATCCGTCACCAGGTGAGAAAGCGACGGCCAGCCAGCGCGCCTAGCCCCATGCAGATGAGCGTGGCGAGCGAATACCAGGTCGCCACGAACAAAGGCGAATCGCCAGGGCAGGACGACGCATAAACCAGGGCCCCGACCCCTGCCGCGGTCGCCCCCGCCAGGGCGCCGGTCAGGGCTGGATGGAGCGGCGCGCCAGGGCGCAACGCGACAATGAGCCCCGCGAGCACGGGCGCGGCGAGCATCGGAATTGTGATCGTGCAGTGAATCGCGGTTGTGCCGATGAGCCGAGACATCCAGTCGCTTTGCGGAACGACCAGCAATTCCACGATCACTCCGGCGGCGAGCAGTATGGAGGGCGCAAGGAGCCAGAGGGCGAGCGCCCACGGCTTGGCGTCGGGGCGGACGAGTCGCAGAGTCAACAGGAGCGACGGCAGGGCGAACGCAAACGATTCCACGAACTTCAGCCAAAAGTGCATCGTTTCGGAGGCGGCGGCTACGTCTGGCCTCGGCCCGAGGAACAATCCGTAGAGCGCGACGCTCAACGCAAGGCCGACAACGAGCGCAACAGCGACGCGCCGGCCGAGCCGGATCGGCTCCGGAGTCGGATCGGCGGAGAGCGCAGCGATGAGTTCTGAGGTCTTCACTCGACCGACCTCCGCAAGGCCGCGCCCAGCTTCACCAAGCGAGAAAGCGCCGACCGGCCAGCGCGCCGACGCCCGTGCAGATGAGTGTCGCGAGCGGATACCAGGTCGCCACGAACAGCGGCGAATTGTCGGGGCAGTGCGAGGCGTACAGCAGGGCCGCGAGCCCCGCTGAGCCTGCACCGGCAAGCGCGCCGGTCAAGCCTGGGTGGCGCGGCGCGCCCGCGCAAAGGGCGACGATCAGCGCGGCGAGGATGGGAGCGGCCAGCAATGGAATCATCCGCATACAGAACATCGAATGATGTCCGACGAGGCGGGACATCCACTCGTTCGATGGCACAACGACGAGTTCAACGACCACGCCCGCCGCCAGGAGAATGAGCGGCGCCAGCAGCCAGAGCACTATTGTCCACGGCTTGGCATCGGGGCGAGCCAGCCTGAGGGTCAGCAACAGCGTCGGTAGGGCGAACGCAAAGGCGTCAACGAACTTAATATTGAAGCGTATTGTCCGCGCGGCGTCGGCGATATCCGGTCTCGGCCCCATCAGCAGCGCGTAAATCACCACGCTTCCGAGAAAGCCGATGGCGAGCGCCAGCGCGACCCGCCGGTCGAGCCGAATCGGTTCCGGAATTGGATCGGCGGAGAGCGCAGCGATGAGTTCGGAGGTTTTCATTCGACCGACCTCCGCCAGGCCGCGCCGAGGGCCTTCAGCGCCCGATGGAGCGCCACCCGCACGGCGACCTCGCTCATAGACAGGCGCTTCGCCGTAGCGGCGATCGATTGGCCGTCCAGCGAGATCGAGGTCACGATGTCGCGCTGGCGCGGCGCCAGTGTCTCCAGGAGCTTCCGCGCATCGCTCAGCGCGTGCGGATCCTCGGCCTCCGGAGCGGCGAGGAATTCTTCGAAATTCTCAAGCGGCTCGACCTTGCGTCGGCCGCGACGGCGCAGCGCGTCGACAACCTTGTGGCGCGCGATCGCATACACCCATGGCGCGAGCGGCTGCTCGGGATCCCAGGTGTGGCGCTTGAGGTGGATCGCCAACAGGGTCTCTTGCACGGCATCCTCTACATCCGCGTCCCCGACCCCAGCGCGCGCAAAAGCGCCGCGCGCCATCGCTCGCACCGAGCGACCGATGTCCTCGAGGAGGCGCCTGTATGCGCCTTCGTCGCCGGCGATCGAGGCGGTCATCATCTGCGACCAAGGATCGTCCAAAAAACCCTTGATGGGCTGGGCTTTCATACGGGCTTCGTTTCGTTTCGTCTGCCGTTACAGATTTGGGGAAATATTTTGTGTCGAAGCACGAATTGACGCCGATGTAACATGCCCCAGCGCGCGAGCGAAGTCGCCAATGCCCTCCCATCGGGAAACGAGGCTTGGTGAAACCCATGATCGTCGCGGATCGTCGTTCTTCGAGGGCGCTTGGCGCTGGAAGCGTGGGCGTGGGGTTCAAGCCCGAGCATTTCGAGGCGATCGCCGAGACCCGCCCCGAACTTGGGTTTTTCGAAGTTCACGCGGAAAACTATATGGGCGGGGGCGGCGCGCCACATCGCCGGCTCGACGCCATCCGGGAACGCTATCCCCTATCGCTGCACGGGGTTGGCCTCTCGATCGGCTCGCCCGGAAAGCTCGATCGCGCCCATCTTCAAAGGCTCGCCGAAGTCGCCAAGCGGTTCGAGCCTACGCTCGTTTCCGAGCACCTCGCGTGGTCGACCCATGAGGGCGCGTTCCTCAACGACCTCCTGCCCCTGCCCTATACAGATGAAACCGTGGCCCGGGTGTCCGAGCATATCGACGAAGTGCAGAGCGCGCTCGGTCGGACCCTTCTGCTCGAAAACCCCTCGACCTATCTCGTGTTCGCTGAAAGCACGTGGGCGGAGACCGATTTCCTGCGTGAGATCGCGCGACGGACCGGCTGCGGCCTTCTGCTCGACGTCAACAACGTGTTCGTGAGCGCGGTCAATCACGGCTTCGATCCCGAGCTTTATCTTGCCGACTTTCCGCTTGCGGCGGTTGGCGAAATCCATCTCGCGGGCTCTGCCGACGACACGGACGAAGCGGGCCTGCCGCTGCTCATCGACGCCCACAATTCGCCGGTTCGCGACGCCGTGTGGTCGCTCTACGCCTCGACGATCCGCCGGCTCGGGGCGACGCCGACACTGATCGAATGGGATAACGATGTGCCCGCGTGGTCGACGCTTCTTAGCGAAGCACGCCGGGCGGAGCGCGTGATTTTCGATCGTACGAAGAAGACCTTAGAGCCCGCCGATGCCGTTTGAGACGACAGTCGGCGCTTTCGCGGCGGCGCTTGGCGAGCCTTCCGCGCCGCCGCCCGCGATGACCCGTGGCCGCATGGGCGCGCCGGACGCCCGCCGATTTGCGGTCTATCGCAACAATGTCGCGGTCGGACTGATCGGCGCGCTCGAGGCGCGCTATCCCGTCTCGCGCCGGATCGCGGGCGATGACCTGTTCCGCGCCATGGCGCGGGCGTTCGTGCGCGCCAACAAGCCGCGCTCACCGGTGATGATCGCTTATGGCGAGGCGTTTCCTGAGTTCTTGGCGGATTATCTGGCCGAAGAGACCGCGCTAACGTTTGAATGGAATCGTCATCGCGAGGAGCGAAGCGACGTCGCGATCCAGAGCCGCCCCCTCAGCCCTTCATCGTTGGATCGCTTCGCTTACGCTCGCGATGACGACGACGGTTCGGCCCACACTTATCATTCCGTCGCTATGCTTGTGGACGTCGCGCGGCTCGAGAATGTCTGGGTCGAGGCCTATCATTCCGAAGACGCAACCGTGACGACCGTCGGCGAACTCGCCGCGCTCAGTCCCGATTGTCTGCCCGAAACGAGGATCGTCTTTCATCCGGCGGCCCGGCTTCTGCGCTTCGCGACGCCAGCCGCGTCCCTCTGGGCCTCGGCTCAGAACCCAGACCATTCTACGGCGCTCACGGAGCGGCGCGGCGAAGATGCGCTCGTCACGCGACCCGATTGCGATGTCCGCGTGCGCGTCCTGCCGCCGGGCGGCTATGATTTCGCCCTGAAAATGCGGGAAGGCGCGACATTGATCGAGGCCTTCACGGCTCTCGATGACCCGGCGTTCGACTTCGGGACCCATCTGGTCGGACTTGTCGACTCCGGCGCCGTCGCGTCAGTTATCCCCGGGCAAGCGCCATGATCGCAGACGCCACGCACACTCCCGTCCTCGCCCCGTTGAACCCGATCGCTCGCTTGACGGGCGCGGTCTTTGGGCTCGTTCCGGCATCGCTCCCGCTGCTCATCCTGCGGCTCGCGCTGGCCCGACCCTTCTTTGCTTCGGGGCTCACCCGCTGGGACGGCTGGTTCACGCTGTCGTTCGGAACAAAGATCCTGTTCGCACAGGAGTACAAGCTTCACATCTTTGGCGCCGAAATCCCGTTTCCGATGCCGGACCTCGTCGCGGCCATGGCGAGCACGGGCGAAATCGTGCTGCCGATCCTGCTCGCGGTCGGCCTTCTCACCCGCTGGGCGGCGCTCGGCCTTTTGTGCATGACCGCAATCATCCAGCTCACCTACCCGGACGGCTGGGCGAACTTCCATCTATACTGGGCGGCGATGGCGCTCGCGATCCTAAAGTTCGGCCCCGGCGCGATCTCGCTCGACCGGCTACTCGGCCTCGACGGGCGGAGCGCAAGGCTCCCAAACGCCATCGTGGATCAGCGCAAGTCGTATGGCGGCCCGAGGTAGGGAAATTCGGCAAAAGAATTGCCGTGAGGACCTAACTTGTCCCCCTGACCTTCCGTTTGTGGCGAAAGTCACCAAGGGGTCAGCCGCGTTGTCAAAGAGCACACGACCTTTGGTCAAGAATTGGTCGCGGGCGCAGTTCGCTTTTGGCGCGTCCTTCGAGCACCGGGCGTCGCGGGCCCTCAGGACGAGTCGGAGGCTGGGAGGGATCGGGCCTCGTCCCGAGGGCGCGCTTACGCCTCACCGCTTCGGATAGGCGGTGAAAACGTAATCCTTGTCCGCCACGATCGTGTGGCAGGCGAACCCGCATTTGGCGTCGTGCTCCTGCGGCGGCGAGTCATTCGTGTCGCCGGGCCTGAACGTTTGGGACGCGGGGTTATATTCGAACTGGGCGTATCCCCATCCGCCACTGTCCGCGAACTTCTTGCTGTCCTTCACCATGAAGTCCACGTCATGCAAGGCGCCCGGAACTGTCGGCGGACCCGGCTGATCCTCAGCTACTTTTGCCGTCCAGTGGATCTTCGCGAACCTTGCGCCATCGGGGAAAGGCTTGCCGTTGCCGGGGATGCCCGCCTTGTACGCCTCGATCAGCGCGGGATTGCCGAGGATGATTGCGAGCCTGTCGCCATTGTGACTGACGGCGACCGTCTGCCAATCTTCGTATCCCCGGAACTCAGAGAAGGCGAGACCGCCCGGCACTTGCAAGGTGTATCTGTCCTGCGCGGCGAGCGCCAAGCCGCCGAGCGCGGCGGGAGCCGCTGCAAGCACGATCATCAGCAAGGATTGAGTTCTCTTCATGGTGTTTCGCGTCCCATCTCGAAACATGTTCGCCGGTGCTCGTTCGCGGCGGCTAAAAGACTGGCGCGCGGACGAAGGAGTTGGCGACCACATCGACCCTTTAAAAAGTGGCACAGGGAACGAGGGGAATCTATTGGACCATGGTGTCGCCCATACCTGAGCGCGAGGGCATGCCTCACTCGTTCATGCGACAGTTTTGCGACAGAAACCCTGCCGCTCGCGCTATTGACGTGCCCCGAAGGCCATGGCTTTAACCCCCTTCGAAGACGCCCGGCTTGTCCTTGAAGGAGTTCTGACGCCCATGACCCATTGGCCGCGGCACGGGCGCATTACCGGCCCGATCGTGATGATCGGCTTCGGATCGATCGGCAAGGGCACGCTGCCCTTGATCGAGCGCCATTTCGAATTCGACCCGGACCGCTTCGTCGTCATCGATCCGAACGATTCCGACCGGAAGCTTCTGGATGAGCACGGAATCCGCTTCGTGCATGAGGGCCTGACGCGCGACAATTATCGCGAAGTGCTGACCAAATACCTGACCGCGGGCTCCGGCCAGGGCTTCTGCGTCAACCTCTCGGTCGACACGTCGTCGCTCGATCTCATGCGCCATTGCCGCGAGATCGGGGCGCTCTATATCGACACCGTCGTCGAGCCGTGGCCCGGCTTTTATTACGACAAGTCGCTCGGCAACGACGCGCGCACGAACTACGCGCTTCGCGAGACGGTGCTCGCGGAACGGCGCAAGAATCCCGGCGGCTCGACCGCTGTCTCGTGCTGCGGCGCGAATCCCGGCATGGTGTCCTGGTTCGTCAAGCAGGGGCTCGTCAATCTCGCCAAGGATCTCGGCGATAAGACTCCGGAACCGAAGAGCAAGGACGAGTGGGCGCGCCTCGCGCAGCGCCTCGGCGTCAAGGGCGTGCATATTGCGGAACGCGACACGCAGCGCGCCAAGAGCCCGAAGCCGCGCAACGTGTTCGTCAACACCTGGTCGATCGAAGGCTTCTTGTCGGAAGGCATGCAGCCCGCCGAACTCGGCTGGGGTAGCCACGAGAAATGGGCGCCGGACAATGCGGGCACTCACAAGTCCGGCTGCGGCGCGGCGATCTACATCAACCAGGCGGGCGCCAACACGCGCGTTCGCTCATGGACCCCGACCGCGCGGGGCCAGTACGGCTTCCTCGTCACCCACAACGAGGCGATCTCGATCGCCGACTATTACACCGTGCGCAACGACAAGGGCGAGCCGGTCTATCGGCCGACGTGTCACTACGCCTACCATCCCTGCGACGACGCGGTGCTGAGCCTGCACGAACTGTTCGGACGCGCCGGAGAGATCCAGAACGCACACCATCTTCTCGGCGAAGCCGAGATTCTTGACGGCATCGACGAACTCGGCGTGCTTCTCTATGGCCACGCCCGCAACGCCTATTGGTTCGGCTCGCAGCTCTCGGTCGAGGAGACGCGCGCGCTCGCTCCCTACCAGAACGCGACCGGTTTGCAGGTCACGTCGGCAGTGCTGGCGGGCATGGTATGGGCGCTCGAGAACCCCAAGGCCGGCATCGTCGAGGCGGACGAACTCGACTTCCATCGCTGCCTCGAGGTGCAGACGCCCTATCTGGGCCCGGTCGTCGGCGTCTACACAGACTGGACGCCGCTTGCGGGTCGGCCTGGCCTCTTCCCTGAGGATATCGACCAGAGCGATCCTTGGCAGTTCAAGAACGTGCTGGTGCGCTAAACGCCAGCACGGGAGCCTTACGCCGCCAGTTCGTGCGATGAATCGGAGCGCGTGAGGGCGCCGACCGCCTTGCGGGAAAAGCCGATGAGAACGATCAGGCCATCGACCGCCGCGGCGCCAAGGTTAGGCGGACCGTAGCGATTAAGGGGCGCCAACTGGGCGCAGAGATTGTTGACGATCAGCGGCGAGGAATGCGCGTCCCCGGCGCGATGGGAGTTCTGTGAGCAAAGCATTTCGGTTCTCTAGTTTTTTCTTATTTGTGTTCATGTTCATCCGGCTCATGCGCTGGACAAATGTACAGATGGGGCTCAGAGCCCGAATTTCAATGCTGGCGTAAGGTGGTAATAACGCTTTGCCCGATGACGAGCGGTATCTAGCGCCCTCGGTCACGGCCCTGCCCCGGCTAACTCAAGGCCCGGCAAGGATTTTCAATTCAATTAGCCGCCTGCCCACGGCGCTTCCCAGATCGTCTTCAGTCCGACCCGCAGCTTGGATGCGGCCGACGTACGGAAAGTTGATCGTGCCGTCAGGTTCAACCCGAGTGGTCGTGTCCAACTCCGGATGATCGATGATGCGAATGGCGACCACGTCCGAAATCGTGAGAATCCGGCCGCCGCTTCCCGCCGCCGACACACCCGTCGCAACGAACAGCAAAGCGCTGATCCAGATCCTCGGATTGCCAACTTCCGTCATTGTAGGCCCTTGGTCTGTCCGCTCCTCGTCCATCGTCGCGCATTCCTCGTCAGGCGACGCCCCGATCAAGAATGCTCTCATCGGTTTGTAACAAGCGCCTTATTCCCCCGAATTGGCCTTAACGATAGCATCCATTGAGAACCGGCGGACCGTTCGCCGAGATGAGACTGAAACATGCGTTCACAATCCCGATCGCCCGGTTTCATGAAACGGCCGCCAAAGATCCTCGTCGCTTGGCTCATCGGCTCGTCGATCGTCATCGGCGCCGCGAGCGCTCAGGCGGCCGACCCCAGTCACCCAGCGGTCGTCGAATTGTTTCAGAGCCAGGGCTGCTCGTCCTGCCCGCCGGCCAACGCCAATGTGAACGCATTGAGCCAGCGCGCCGACATTCTCGCGCTCAGCTTCGCGGTGACCTATTGGGATCGGTTAGGCTGGAAGGACACCTTCGCCAAACCGCAGTTCACGGAACGGCAGTGGCAATATGCGCGTGCGATGCGCGAACAGGACGTCTATACGCCGCAGGTCGTGGTGAACGGCCGCGTCGCCGGCGTCGGCGCGAATCCTGGTGAGATTGAGGGTCTGATCAGCCGGGCGGATCGCGGCGCGACTGGCCCTACGGTGACGATCTCCGGCGGATCTGCCGAAATCGGAGCCGCGCGAGGGCCCGTGCAAGCCGCCGACGTCTTGCTGGTCCGCTATGATCCGCGCACGCTCGAGGTGTCGGTGCGGCGCGGCGAAAACATCGGCAAGACTTTGCCGCACCGGAACATCGTCCGCGAAATGGTTCGATTGGGCGGATGGAACGGACGGTCCGAGAACTTTAGCCTGCCCGCCAACAATTCTGGCCTTCGCTCGGCAATCCTCGTCCAGGCGACAGGCGCCGGCCCGATCCTCGCGGCGGCAACGCAGTGATCCGCCGGCTCGTTGTTTCAAGCCAAGGTCATGTCATTTGCGGCGATCGCGCCGCAATTCTATGGGCGCGCCCAATCCCGGACCCGCGTCCTCGATCCAGGAGAGCACGCACCATGACGTCCAAACTCAAGTTTCTTATTCCCGCTGCCGCATGCCTCGCGCTGGGTGGCGTCGCCTTCGCCAATGTCGCGCGGGCCGAAGACGCTCCCAAACCGGACGCTATGGCGGCGGACCACATGTCGGGGGACCATATGGGTCACATGAAGAAGCCCCACATGAAAAAGCATATGATGAAAGAGGGCGATCACATGATGGCGCCAGAGACGCCGAAGTAATCCATCTTTCCAACTTGCGAGGCCCCTTCGTCATATGTGGACGAAGCCACCCAATTCAGAGAAACGCAGGGCGCCCTGCGGCTCCTGGATCGCCGAGTAGCCCGTCCGAAAGGACGGGCTAAGGTGACGCCATCCGAACGAAGCGCGCTCAGCGCGCCAACGTTCAGCCCGCCCGCGCGCCGCTCCGCGCCGTGCGCAGCCGTTCGGCATAGACGTTGATGATCAGCGCGATGAGCAGGATCAGGCCGCGGATGAGGATCTTGAGGAAGCTGTCGATCTTCACATAATCAAGGCCGTTGTTAAGGACGCCGAGCACGAACAGGCCGACGATCGTGTTGCCGATCCCGCCGCGTCCGCCGAACAGGCTCGTGCCGCCGACCACCACTGCGGCGATCGCGTCGAGCAGGAAGGTGTCGAACTCGTTCTGCTGGGCGCTGCCGAAATAGGCGACGCCGACCATGCCGGCGAAGCCCGAGCAGACGGCCGAGATCACCATCACCGCGCCGACGATGAAGCGCACGTTGACGCCCGAATATTCCGCCGCCTCGCGATTGCCGCCGACCATGTAAACGTAGCGGCCGAAGCGCGTGTAGGTCAGCACGAGATGGGCGACGAGCAGGAGGAGCGCCGCAACGACGATGATCCACGGCACGCCGAAAATGGTCTTGGATCCTAGCGTCAGAATGAGAGGCGGCACCGAATAGGCAATCTGGCCGCGCACCAGAACCGCCGATATGCCGGCGCCGATCTGCATCATCGCGAGCGTCATGATGAAGGACGGGATGCC
Organism: uncultured Alphaproteobacteria bacterium; assembly: GCA_963717215.1. GTDB lineage: Bacteria > Pseudomonadota > Alphaproteobacteria > Rhizobiales > Beijerinckiaceae > Roseiarcus. The sequence continues at coordinate 32,331 of CAVQVS010000007.1, read as the reverse complement.
GATTTTGGTCACGCCGAACGCGGTCAAAAGGCCAAGCGCACCGCACGCCAAGAAGGCGAAAATGATCGCGATCGCGCCGGGCATCGGCAGATTGGCGATGTTCACGTAATCCGGCTGCAGCGTGAAGAAGGTGAGCACGATCGCGGTTGCGTTGGCGATCGCGCCGACCGAGAGGTCGATCTCCGCGGTGAGGATCACGAAGGTGAGGCCGACGGCCATGATCGCCGTGATGGACACCTGCTGGAGGATATTCACCAGATTGCCGAGCGTGGCGAAACTCGGGCTCGCGATGCTGAAGAACCCGACGAGCACGATCAGCGTGATGAAGGGCGCGATGTTGCGCAATTGATCGCGCAAAAAATCGCCCAGACTGAAGGCGCGTGGGGATCCGACCTCGGCGCTCTGAATATTCATGCTTAGACTGATTCCTATCGTCAGGCGGCGGCGAGCAGCCGATCCTTGCTGATCGCTTCGCTAGCGAATTCATGGGCGATCTCGCCCTTGCGCATCACCAGCACCCGGTCGGCAAGGGAGAGCACGGTTTCAGGCTCGGTCGAAAAGACAATGATTGCGATGCCGGAATCGCGCAAATGCCGCACTATGCGCACGACGTCCTCCTTGGCGCCCACGTCCATCCCTCGCGTCGGTTCGGCCAGGAGGAGAATGCGCGGCGGGTGGGTCAGCCATTTGGCGAGCGCAACCTTCTGCTGGTTGCCGCCTGAGAGGCCGCCCAGGCGCAACTCGATTTTGGGAGGGCGAATATCGAGATTCTTGACCTGCTCGTTGGCGATCTCGCGCTCGCGGTCGGGCCTCAACAGCCATTTCGACAGGCGCTCGAGAACCGCGATCGAGACATTCTTGTAAACCGGCTCGTCGCTGAACAGCATCGCGCGGCGGCTTTCGGCCACATAGGCGACGCCTGCCTTCTTGGCGGCGGTCGTGCTCTTCAGCGCCCTCTCCTCGCCACCGATCGCGAGCGATCCGCTCTGGGGACGATACTTGCCGAACAAGGTTCGCGCCAGTTCGAGCTGCCCGCAGCCCATGAAGCCATAAACGCCCAGCACTTCGCCGGCGCGCGCCTCGAATGTCAGATCGCGATAGGCAGGCGCGTAGGTCAGATCCTTCGCCTGCAGCACGACCGGCGCCTCCGGGCGGCTGTCGAGCTTGATCGCGCCGAGGTAACTTTCCTCGAGCTCCTCGCGACCCGTTCCGATCATGCGCTCGATGATCCATGCCTTGTCGATCGCAGGCGTGACCGCGGCCGTCTCGACCTTGCGCCCGTTGCGGAAGATCGTGATCCCGTTCGAAATCTTGAGAATGTCATCGAGGAAATGCGAGATGAAGACCAGGCTGCGGCCTTCGTCCCGAAGCCTCGCAAGAACGCCGAACAGCCGTTCGATCTCAGGGGGCGACAGAGCCGAGGTCGGCTCATCGAGAATGATGATGCGCGCGCCCGAGAACAAGACGCGCGAGAGCTCGACGAGCTGCTGCACGCCGATCGGGAAATCGCCGAGTCGCGCGCGCGGATTGATGTCGAGCCCCAAGTTCTTCAGCTCTTCCGCCGCGCGCTCCGCCATCCGCCGCCACGCGACAACGCCCATTCCGTTCACGGGCTGACTGCCGAAAAAGACATTCTCGGCCACCGTCAATTCCGGCGCGACGCTGAGCTCCTGATGCACCATGCCGATGCTCGCCGCCAAGGCGTCGCGGGTCGAGCGGAAATGAACTTCCTTCCCGTCGACGCGCATGGTTCCGGAATCGGCCGTGTGAACGCCGGCGATGATTTTCATCATCGTGCTTTTGCCGGCGCCGTTCTCGCCGGCGAGACCATGGATCTCGCCGGCGTTCAGCGTGAAGTCGACGTTCCGAAGCGCCTGGACGCCGCCAAACGACTTCGAAATGTCAGTCAGTTCGAGCAGCGCCATCGGGCTTCGGCAGGCTTAGATCAGGAACTGCTCCTGCATCCACAGCATGCCGTCGGCGTTGGCCTTGGTGACAACCGGGCCGTCGGTAACGATGTTCTTCGGTATGCCGGCCTTGGCGCCCTGAAGCACGGCCTGGACGCCCGCGACGATCGATCCGCCATGGATGCGGCAGGACGGGTTGCGGACGGTCGCAAGCATCTCACCGGCCTGGACAGCCTTGATCGCCGGCGGCATGGCGTCGCAACCGCCGATCTTGATATCGGTGCGCCCCTTCGCCTGCATCACCTTGTATGCGGCGAGCGCCATGTCGTCGTTGTGGAAGTAGGCGGCGTCGATCTTCGGGTACTTCGTGAGAAGCGTCTCCCAGATTCGCGCGACCTTGGTCACGTCCCAGTCTGCCGGCTGCTCGTCGAGGACTTTGAGCTTCGGGTATTTAGAGACGACGGAGTGGAAGCCCTTCGCGCGGCCTTGCGCGCCGGTGTGGCCGAGCGCGCCCTGAGTCATAATGATATTGCCTTCGCCGTTGATGGCGTCGACGAGCGCTTGAGTCACCGACGCGCCCATGAATACGTTGTCAGGCGCGAGCAAGCTCAGGACTTTGATGGTGTCGAGCGGCGCGATCAGCGTATCCATGTCGATGACCGGAATCCCGGCGTCGATCATCTTGTTGACTGGCGCCGTCAGGGTGCCGATGCCGAACGCCTGGATGGCGACGAAGTCCCACTTCTGCGAGGCCATGTTGTCGATCGCCGCGCGCTGCTTGACCGCATCGAGCTGACCGTCAAACCAGGTCACATCGACGTTGAACAGCTTGCCCCAATATTCGGCGGCCTCCTTGCCCTGCGCGCACCAGGTCGCCTGCAATCCGGCGTTGGAGAACGCGGCCTTGAGCGGCTTCTCCGACCGGCCGGCGGCTTCAGCCAACGCTGCTGACATGAACGGGCTCACGCCCAATCCGCCGAACAAAGCTGCCGCCCCAGCGCCTGCGACCGCAGCCTTCATCAGCTTGCGGCGATCTTCCGATACCAGTTTCTTGTCAGTCATAGCTTCCTCCCTACGACCCGGCGTTCCTCGCCGTCGTCGTGTCGCGGCGGACCTTACATAGAACGTTATTGCGATTCAATACCTGAAGGCGCACGGGAAATGGTGCGCAGACGAACGCAGCGCAGCTAAGATGGCGACGCAGCTCCGAGACGATGAGGACAAATGGCGACCCACGTTGCAGACATCAAATGGGCGGCGAAGGAGAGTGGCGAAGAGTTCCTCAAGGGCCGCTTCAGCCGCGCCCATACAGTAAGCTTCGACGGCGGGACGGAGGTGCCGGCGTCAGCCTCGCCGCATGTGGTCGGCAAATGGGCGGTCGAGGCCGCCATCGATCCCGAGGAAATGCTGGTGGCCTCGCTCTCGAGCTGCCACATGCTTTCCTTCCTGCATGTGGCTCGGATGGCCGGCTTCACCGCCAGGACTTACGAAGACCATGCCGAAGGAACGACCGCCGAAATCGCGCCGGGCCGACTGGCGGTGACCCAGGTGAAGCTTCGCCCGAAAATCGAATGGGCGAGCGGAGCGCCTTCGAAGGAGGCGCTCGACCGCCTGCATCACGAGGCGCACGAAATCTGCTTCATCGCCAATTCGGTGACGACTAAGGTCATTGTCGAGTAGGCGCTCGCCGGCCTCGCGCGGCTTGAGGACGGCGGTCAGCACCCTTTGCAGATGCTATTGTCGATCTTGTTGTTTTCTTCCTGAATCTTGCGATCGAGCGCGGTCGGTCCCGACCCTTGAGGAACGCCTGGTTGGGGAACCGTCGCGCCGGTCGGCGCCAGATAGTTCTGATCCAGAAGGTGGCCCGCCGCGGGCTTGCTGAGCTCCGGCGCCACAAGTTTGTTGTCTTGCCCGTAGGCCGCGCCGCCTGCAGCCGCGGCAAGCAGGAGTCCGGCGACGACCGTCACGTTTACCATGATCTAACCCTCGCCAATGAGGACAGAGCTGAGATTGCCATGGTTTGCCTTGGTTTCAAGCACCGGACAAGGGCAAATGTCCGCCAGGACGCGCTTACCCTTTCCAGCGAATATAGCGAGTTGGCTTCGAACATACTTGGTCTTCCCACGTTGACAAGCCTCGACCGGGCGACGAAACGTCCCGCGCTTCAAATTCAGGCGCACTTTCAATTTCAGGATGGCAAATGACCGACGTCCGCCTTCAGACGCAGATCGAAGAGGCTTTCGAGGATCGCGCCAAGATCACCTCGGCGACGGAGGGCGACGCGCGCGACGCGGTGGACGAGGCGCTCGATCTGCTCGACCGCGGCAAGGTGCGGGTGGCGGAGAAGCTGCCCGGCGCGACCGGTCCGAATTCGTGGAAGGTCAACCAGTGGCTCAAGAAGGCGGTGCTGCTCAGTTTCCGCCTTAACGACAATGCGCTCATCGACGGCGGTCCCGGCCAGGCGACCTGGTGGGACAAGGTGCCCTCGAAAATGGAAGGCTGGGGCGAGAACCAATTCAAGGACGCGGGCTTTCGCGCTGTCCCGGGCGCTATCGTGCGGCGTTCGGCCTTCATCGCGCGCGACGTCGTCTTGATGCCGAGCTTCGTCAATCTCGGGGCCTATGTCGACGAAAAGACCATGGTCGACACCTGGGTGACCGTCGGCTCGTGCGCGCAGATCGGCAAGAACGTGCATCTCTCCGGCGGCGTCGGCATCGGCGGGGTGCTGGAGCCGCTACAGGCTAACCCGACCATCATCGAGGATGATTGCTTCATTGGCGCGCGCTCGGAGGTGGTGGAAGGCGTCATCGTCGGCCAGGGCTCGGTGCTGTCGATGGGCGTTTTCATTTCCGCTTCCACCAAGGTCATCGACCGCGCGACCGGCGCCGTGCACATCGGGCACGTCCCGCCCTATTCGGTGGTCGTGCCAGGCTCCCTCCCCGGCAAGAACTTGCCCGACGGCTCGCCCGGCCCCTCGCTCTATTGCGCCGTGATCGTGAAGACGGTCGACGCCCAGACGCGGGCGAAGACAGGAATCAACGAACTGCTCAGGGAGTAGCAGAAGCGCGCGAGTCCCTCACCGCCGCAAAGCCATTCGCCGCGGAGGTCATGTCGCCTTGAGTGGAGTGGAAAGGAAAGCCCTCCCTCCCGGATCAGTTGACATTCCATATTTCCATAATTATGGAAATATGGAATGAAAGAAACGCTTTCGACCACCGATACCGAGTTGACCACCCGCTACGCCGACATGCTCGCCGCGCTCGGGTCAGAGGCGCGGCTGCGTATCGTCCGCCTTCTGCTTTCTGCTCACCCGGAAGGTCTCGTCGTCGGCGAGATCGGTTCCGAACTCGGCGTTCCACCGTCAACGCTCTCGCATCACCTCGACAAGCTAAAGAACGAGGGCCTGGTCGCCGTCCGTCGCGAAAGCACGTTCCTTCGCTACACCGCCGACACCGCGACGCTTCAGGAAATCGTCGGGTTTCTGTTCGCCGAGTGCTGCACCCGCAACAAGGCGATCAAGCCCGAAGCCATCACCTGCGCCTGTCCGTGAGGAGATCGCCCATGTCCGAGACCGATATCCGCGAAGTCGTGCGCGAGCGCTACGCCGAGGCGGCGCAAAACGTGCTGACCGGCTCTTCGTGCTGCGGAGCGAAGGAATGGGACCCGATAACCTCCAACCTTTATGCCGACGCAGAGAAAAGCGGCCTGCCTGAAAATGCCGTGCTGGCGTCTCTCGGCTGCGGCAATCCAACTGCGCTCGCCGAACTCAAGGAGGGCGAGACGGTTCTTGATCTCGGCTCGGGCGGCGGCATTGACGTTTTGCTCTCTGGGCGGCGCGTCGGGCCCTCGGGCAAGGCCTACGGGCTCGACATGACGGACGACATGCTGGCGCTCGCCCGCGAGAACCAGAACAAGGCGGGAGCGGAGAACGTCGAGTTTTTGAAGGGTGATATTGAGGCGATCCCGCTGCCGGATAGCTCGGTGGATGTGATCATTTCAAACTGCGTTATCAATCTTTCCGCAGACAAGGATAAAGTGCTGCGTGAAGCCTTCCGCGTCTTGAAGCCGGGGGGTCGCTTTGCCGTGTCCGACGTTGTGACGCGCGGCGCGGTTCCCGAAGCAGTCCGTCGGAACATGCTGCTCTGGGTCGGCTGCATCGCGGGCGCGCTCGACGAAGATGAATACCGTACGCGGCTCGGAGCCGCCGGTTTCGAGGCGATCGGGATCGAGCCCACGCGCGTCTACAACGTGGAGGACGCGCGCGAATTCCTGACCAGCCAGAGCGTGGATGTTGACGCAATCGCGGCTGAGGTTGGCGACAAGTTTATGAGCGCATTTATCCGGGCGAAGAAGCCGGGCGTGGCCTCGAATACGAAAGCCGGAAGCCGCTGTGCTCCGACCTGCTGCGACTAGGAAGCAGCCGGTGAGCGATCATCCCTTCAACGTCCTGTTCCTTTGCACCGGCAACAGCGCGCGGTCGGTGCTAGCGGAAGCAATTTTACGCAAAGACGGGATGGGTCGCTTCAACGCGTTCTCAGCAGGCAGCCATCCTAAGGGACAGGTCAATCCCTTCGCGCTGAAGGTGCTGGGCGCCTATGGCTATCCAACTGGCGGCCATCGGTCGAAAGGATGGGAAGAGTTCGCGGCGCCCGACGCGCCAGTTATGGATTTCGTGTTCACGGTCTGCGACAGCGCGGCTGGCGAGACTTGCCCGGTGTGGCCGGGACAGCCCATGACGGCGCACTGGGGCGTCGAAGACCCCGCCGCTGTCGAAGGAAGCGATATCGAGAAGGAGCGCGCCTTTGTCACCGCGTTCAAATATCTCAAGAACCGCATATCGGTTTTCATCAGCCTCCCGATCCGGAGCCTCGACAGGATGGCGCTGGGTGCGAAGCTTCGGGACATCGGGCGTCTTGACGGCGCGACGCCGCACGCGACTTCGTGAGCGCGATGCTCACCCGGCGGCTCGCGGCTGAAGCGCTTGGAACCGGGTTTCTGGTCGCGACCGTCGTGGGGTCGGGCATCATGGCCGAAACGCTGACGAAGGATACGGGGCTCGCGCTTCTGGGCAACACGCTGCCAACGGGCGCGATTCTCGTCGTGCTGATCACAATTCTGGGACCGATCTCCGGCGCGCATTTCAATCCGGCCGTCACCCTCGTCTTTGCTCTCAAGCGCGATCTCAAGCCGCAGGAAGCGAGCCTCTACATGCTCGCGCAGATCTTTGGCGGGGTTGCCGGGACCTTTGTGGCGCATCTCATGTTTGGGCTGCCCATGCTTGAAACGTCGCTGAAAGCGCGGACGGGCGGCGCGCAATGGTTCGCCGAATGGGTGGCGACGTTCGGCCTTGTCGTCACCATTCTCGCTGGCGTTCGTTTCGCCCGGCCGTCCGTGCCCTGGCTCGTCGGGCTTTATATCACGGCAGCCTATTGGTTCACCGCCTCGACCTCTTTCGCCAATCCGGCCGTCGTGATCGCGCGCTCCTTGACCAACACCTTTTCCGGCATCAGGCCCACTGACGCCCCGGCGTTCATCGTGGCTCAGCTCATCGGCGCGATCTGCGGCCTGGGCCTGGCGGGATGGCTTCTCGCTCAATCGGACGAAACGGACGAGGCCATAAACCCGGAGGCGCAGCTATGACGGTCACGATCTATCACAACCCGAACTGCGGAACGTCCCGCAACGTGCTGGCGATGATTCGGCAAAGCGGCGAAGAGCCGGTCGTCATCGAATATCTTAAAAACCCGCCAAGTCAGGAGCGGCTCAAGGAACTCATCACGGCCATGGGAATCCACGTGCGCGCGCTCCTGCGCGAGAAAGGAACCCCTTACGCCGAGTTGGGCCTTGGCGATCCGAAATGGTCGGACGACCAATTGCTCGATTTCATGATCGCGCACCCAATTCTGATCAACCGGCCGATCGTTGTGACGCCCAAGGGCGTCAAACTCTGCCGCCCATCGGAAGCCGTGCTCGACATCCTTCCCAATGCGAACCTTGGGCGATTTGTGAAAGAGGACGGAGAAGTCATTGATATTACTAATACTCACAGGTTAAAGATCTAAATCCCGACAAGCCGCTGCCTGACGTTTCGCCCGGGCCGGCTAGACCGAGCACGCCGGCGCCGCGCAAAATCTCCCGTCCACCGGCGGCGTTCGCATCGCCGAGCGGCGCAAGATGCGCCCGCGTCTCAGGCAAAGTTTCCTCACGCGAGAACTGGACAATCGCCGCGGGCTTGCGTCATACGCATGGCTCGCTTCGGGGGACGGCTATGCTTGGAATTTCGCGCTTGGCGGCGGGCGCCGCGTTCGGTGGCGTTCTGGTGCTTGTGGCGGCCTTGGCCGCGCCCAGCTCAGCTCGGGCGGACGTAACCGAGGTCTTCAATCTGTTCGGCGAGTTCGATAACGGTTCGACCCTGTCCGGCACCGTGACGATCGACATAACGAACGGAAGCGCTAGGGCGATCGACGCTTCCGCAAACGGTTTTGAGTTCAAAACCATCACCAATCAGGGTCCACAACTCACGGAATATATTGTTCGCGCCGCGTCGGCCGGCGCAGACCAGTTGTATCTTGCTTTCGGAGTGGGCAGCCTCATCGGCTATGGCGGCAGCTCCCTCTCGCCCGACACGGAGATCAACGGCGCCACCTTTTTGAAGGGCGGCGGCGCAAACCCTAATGAATCATCGCCCGTTCCCGAGCCATCGTCCTGGGCATTGTTGATCGTCGGATTCATTGGCGTTGGGTTGTTCACAGCTCGCCGCGCCAGGAGATCGACTGCGACGGCGGTGATTTAGGCTCGGGGGAACCGCATTTCCTGAGCCGTGCTCTCCCTGGCGCGCCCTCGGAGACGTTGGTGGGACCTAAGGGGCTGCGCTTGCCCATTGCTCGAATTTCGAAGATGGCTATTTACGAAAATGCGAATTTGTGCTATATGTATTTTGCAATTAGAAAAGACCTGTCGCCGTTATCTTGGGGCGGAGAGCCATGCGTTCGGTGCATTTCTGATCGAAGTCCGTTGAGAGGATGAATTTTTTTTATTCCAATCGGCCATAACCCATTGAAAAGTCCCGATTCGGAAAAATAAACGCTAGTAAACGCCAGCTATTTTACTAGCGCTTACTAGCGTTTAAGCGCGTTTATTGGCGTTTAGACGAATCCGCTTCATGCAAGATTCGCAACGCTGATCGCGACCCCGACGCATTCATCCACCCATCGCCGCCGTGATCTCCTCCCTGAGCTCGTCCGCGGTTTGGGTCTGAAGTCCGAGCGCGTCGAACGCACGCGCAGCGGCGCCCACCAGGTCCGCGTTTGAGGCGGCGCGGGCGCCGCTGGGTAGGCTCAGATTGTTCTCGAACCCGACTCGGGCTTGGCCGCCGAGCAGCGCCGCGGCGGTGACGCAAGCCGTTTCCCGGCGGCCGAACGCACAGACGCTCCATGACGCGAACCGCGGCATATCCGGCGCGAGGAACGGCAGCAAGTCGCGCGGCAAAGCCGTACGGGTGAGCGAGAACCGCCCGAGCACGTAGAGAACCGAGAGCCTGTCGAACGGGATCAGCCCCTGCTTCACCATCGCGCCGAGGCGCTCGGCTTCGGCCGGCGTGTACAGGATGATCTGAGGCCAGACGCGCATCTGCTTGAGCCTGCTAAGGAATAAGCAAAAGTCCTTCTCGTCCGTCGCTTCGCGCGCGAGTTCGCCAAGCGCCAGCGATACGGCTTCGGGGTTCGTCTCGAGCACGGCGGCTCTCTGCTCGGCGGGGGAGTAAGCCCCTAGCGACTCGCTGGTGATCTGCAGCACCAGCCGATCCCCGACGGCCTTACAGATGTGCGCCATCGTCGCGCGATAGGCGTCGGGGTCGAGGCAATGCCGGCCCTCCGGATCGCGCACATGCAGGTGGATCATCGAGGCCCCGCGCTCTAGGCATTCGGCGGCGGTGCGCGCGAGTTCATCAGCCGTCAGGGGCAGTTCGGGGTGGTCAGCCTTGGTCTTGCGCCCGCCGTTAGGCGCGACCGTCAACGCGACCCGCCCTCGCCCTTCAGCCACCGACTTCCGCCTTTCCGCCCATAGTCTTAAGCGCGTAGACTGGGCCGAACCCGTCCTTCACACAACCCGCCATTGTTGTCGGTCATGACGCATATTCTGCACCGCTCCCCAAACGCTGTGATGCCGGTCGCGGTTTCCGGTTCGGGCGTCGAGATCGTTGACGCCGAAGGCCGGCGCTACCTCGACGCGTCGGGGGGTGCGGCGGTCTCGTGCCTCGGCCACGGGCACCCGGATGTGCTGGCCGCGATGCGTCACCAGCTCGAGGCGCTCGCCTACGCGCACACATCCTTCTTCACCACAGAGGTGGCCGAGCTTCTCGCGGACCGGCTGATCGAGGACGCCCCGCCGGGCATGAGTTATGTCTACCTGGTCAGCGGCGGTTCGGAGGCGATCGAGGCCGCGCTCAAGATGGCGCGCCAGTATTTCGTCGAAACCGGCCAGCCGGGGCGGCGTCACGTCATTGCGCGCCGCCAGAGCTATCACGGCAACACGCTGGGCGCGCTCGCCGTCGGCGGCAACGCCGGGCGGCGCGCTCAGTTCGAGCCCCTGCTGATCGAGACCCATCACATCGACCCCTGCTACGCCTACCGGATGCAGCGGGAAGGCGAGAGCGACGCGGATTATGCGGCGAGGGCGGCGCAGGCGCTGGAGGATAAACTCATTGAGATCGGGCCCAACCACGTCATCGCTTTCGTGGCCGAAACCGTCGTCGGCGCAACAGCCGGAGCCGTTCCGCCGGTCGGCGATTATTTCAAGCGCATCCGGGCGATCTGCGATCGTTACGGCGTGTTGCTCATCCTCGACGAGGTGATGTGCGGCATGGGGCGCACCGGCACGCTGCACGCTTGCGAACAAGAGGGAATGGCCCCCGATCTCATGGCCGTGGCCAAGGGCCTCGGCGGCGGCTACCAGCCGGTCGGCGCGGTCATGCTGACCGAACGAATTTATGAGGCGTTCGCGAATGGCTCGGGCGCCTTTCAGCACGGCCACACCTACATGGGCCACGCGATGGCCGCGGCAGCGGCGCTGGCGGTGCAGGATGTGATCCGCCGGGATGGGCTGCTCGCCAACGTTGTCGAGATGGGCGGAAAGCTTGAGCGACGTCTCAAGGAACGCTTCGGCCAGCACCCGTTTGTGGGCGACATTCGCGGGCGCGGCCTCTTTTGGGCGCTCGAGCTGGTCAGCGACCGCGCCAGCAAACGGCCGTTCGATTCCGCGGCGAAACTGCATGCGCGCGTCAAGCGCGAGGCGATGGATCGGGGCCTGATGGTCTATCCGATGGGTGGGACGGTCGACGGCGTTCGGGGCGATCATGTTCTCATGGCCCCTCCTTTCATCATCGAGAGGAGCCAAGTCGACGCGATCGTCGAGCGTCTCGGGGCTGCGCTCGACGCGGCGCTCGGCGATGTCCGATAGCCCAGCAAAGGTCGCCCGCCCGCCATAGAAAGAGCGCAGTGCTTGCGGAAAGCGGGCGCTCCCCCAATATCCGGGCGCTTCAACCGCCGATTTGGCGCCTCAACCGACAGTCGAAAGGACTTGATTTCGTGGCGAGACGCTTCCGACGGCCCGCGTTTCTGCTGGTCTCCGCAATGGCCGCGGCAGCCGCCTGGGCGCAGCAGGCGCCGCTCGATCTGACCGCGCCAGCGGCGGCGGCGCAAAAGGCCGCCAAATCCTCGAAGGGCGCGCCCGCGCCGATTCCGGCGGATGAAGCGGTTCAGCGCGCCAACGCCTGGCTCGACGCGGCCCGCGTCATGAGCGCCGATTTCGTCCAGATCGGACCGAACGGACGGCGTTCGGAGGGGCAGCTGACCGTAGCCCGCCCCGGTCATATGAGGTTTGAATATACCGATCCGCCGCGCTTCGAGATCATAGCCGATGGGCGCAGCGTCGCCATCGTCGACAAGAAGCTCAACACGCAGGATGAATATTTCATCGGCCAGACGCCGCTCAAGTTTCTGCTTTCCGACCACATCGACCTGGCCCGCGACACGCATCTCATAAATGTCTCGCAAGAGGGCAAGACGGTGACGATCGAGCTTGAGGATCGGGCCGCGCTCGGGGGCACGGCGCATCTTTCTCTCGTCTTCGACGCTTCGACGTTCGCGCTGAAGCAATGGACCGTCATCGACGCCCAGGGCTTCCAGACGGTCGTCACCCTGTTCAATATGGATCTGAAGACCAACCCGGACCCCGCTCTGTTCCACATCGACGAGAACCTGCCGGCCAATCAGCTCGGCAATCACAGGCGGTGACAGCGGCCTGTGGGCAATGACCCGATGATGCTTGCCCTCGCCGCTCCGAGCGGGCAAGCAGTTGACTGCCTCCCCCGGAGCCTTTGATGACGTTTACCGTCGCAACGTGGAACATCAATTCGGTGCGCCTGCGCATCGGTCTCGTGGTCCGATATCTCCTCGAGCATCAGCCGGACGTTCTGTGTCTGCAGGAGACGAAATGCCCCGACGGCAATTTCCCCTTTGGGGCGTTCCGTGACGCAGGGTATCCTCATATCGCGATCAACGGCCAGAAGGGTTACCACGGAGTAGCCATCGTTTCGCGCCTGCCGCTTGCGACCTTCTCCAAGCGGGATTTTTGCGCCAAGGGAGACGCGCGCCATCTGCATGTCGTGTTGGGCGGCCAGGCCGAGGGGCTCGAACTTCACAATTTTTATGTCCCGGCGGGCGGCGACGAGCCTGACCCCGAAATCAACGTCAAGTTCGCCCACAAGCTCGCCTTCGTGGAGGAAATGGTCGATTGGGCCAGAGACGAGAAGCCGGCGGCGCAAAAAGCAATCCTGGTCGGCGATCTCAACATCGCCCCGCTTGAGCACGACGTCTGGAGCCACAAGTCGCTCCTCAATGTTGTGAGTCACACGCCCATAGAGGTCGACAAACTGAGCCAAGCCCAGGCCGCGGGGCCCTGGGTCGACGCGCTGCGCAAATTCGTGCCCGACAACGAGAAGCTCTACACGTGGTGGAGCTATCGCTCGCCCGATTGGCAGAAGGCCAACAAAGGACGGCGGTTGGACCATATGTGGGTCAGCCCGGCCCTCGGTGATACCGTAAAAGAGATGCGCGTTCTGCGGGACGCCCGCGGCTGGGAACGCCCGTCCGACCACGCGCCGGTCATGATAAGATTAGAATTGTAGCTGTCGCCACTTTTCGGAACCGGCCTCGAGCTGTGAAAACCCGACGTTTGATCAAATGGGCGGCGAGCTTGGCTTTCTCGTTTGTCGTCCTCGCGACGCTCGCCGGCGTCTATCTGTTTTATCGCGCCATGCCGGCCTATTCGGGCGACGAAAGGCTGCCGGGTCTTTCATCCGAAGCCCATGCGTGGCGCGACGCCCATGGCGTGCCACATATTTTTGCCAACTCGATGGACGACGCGGCCCGTTCGCTCGGCTATCTGCACGCGAGCGAACGGATGTTCCAGATGGACATCATGCGTCGGGTCGGCCAAGGGCGCATGGCCGAAATCCGCGGCGCCGATCTTCTGCCCGTCGACAAGTTCATCCGCACCGTGGGCTTCTACCGCGAGGCCGAGACGAGCCTTTCTTCGCTTTCACCCTGGGCGCGTAAGCGGCTCGAGGCCTATGCCGAAGGGGTCAATGCCTTTCTAGCAAGCCACGCGCTCCCGCCTGAGTTCCTCCTTGCGGGCGATCGACCCGAGCCCTGGAAACCGGCCGATTCGCTGGTGATCGGGAAGATCGAGGCCTACCAGCTGTCGCAGAATTTCAAGCTTAAGCTCCTGCGCGCCCGTCTTGCCGCCAAACTCGGGGGGGAACGGGCAAATTGGCTCTTTCCTGGCGCGCGGCCTGGCGGTCCAATCACGACTCTGCCAGCGATCGGCGACACCCATGCGAGCAACGATAGTATCGACGATGAACTGGGCGCCTTGACTGGAATGGGCAAGGGCGCATCGAACGAGTGGGTCGTCGCGGGGTCGCGGACCCTGAGCGGAAAGCCGATTCTCGCCAACGACCCGCATCTCGACCTGAGCGCCCCGATCCTGTGGTATTTGGCCCGAGTTGTCACGCCGGAAGGATCAGTCAAAGGCGCCACTCTGCCCGGCGCCCCGTCTTTGTGCTCGGCCAGAACGATTTCATCGCCTGGGGGCTGACGACCGCGGATTCGAACGTTGAAGACCTCTTCGTCGAGACAGTCGATCCGACCGATCCGTCGAAATATCTCAGCCCCGACGGACCCAAGCCGTTCGAGAGTCGGGAAGAGACCATTCATGTGAAAGGCGGCGTCGACGTCCACCTCACGGTCCGCGCGACTCGCCACGGCCCGGTCCTCTCCGATGTCAACACCGATCTGGCGAATTTTGCCGGGCCGGACAAGGTGGTCGCCCTTGCCTTCACCGGGCTTGGCGCTCAGGACACGACCGGTGAAGCCCTCATGCGGGTCAATTCCGCGCGCAACTGGGACCAATTTCTCGACGCACTCCGGCTCTATCAGACTCCGACCCAGAATTTGGTTTTTGCCGACGTTGGCGGCGATATCGGCTTCCTGAACCCGGGTTTGGTCCCCTTGCGAAAGTCCGGCGACGGCTCCACTCCCGTCGACGGCTCGTCGGGCGCCTTCGACTGGACTGGCGTGATCCCGTTCGATCAATGGCCGCAGCTGCACAATCCGGAAACCGGGTTCGCCTTTAACGCCAACAACGCCAATTTCCCCGACGATCACAAGCCCAGCTTCGGGCGGGACTGGGAGGAGAATTTCCGCGCCCGCCGTATCCAGCAATTCTTCGACGCGATCGACAAGCACAGCTTGGAGACCTCGGCCGCGATGCAGGCTGACCACCTGTCCCTGGATGTGAGGGATTTGCAGCGGTTCATCGCGACGATTGCGCCGTCGGACGAGCGGGCGCGGACAGCACAGGCGATGCTTCTGAGGTGGGACGCGGTTATGGATAAGGACCGCGCCGAGCCGTTGATCTACACCGCATTCCTCAGATCGCTCCACAAGATCCTGCTTGACGACAAAACTGGGCTTTCCATGGTGGAGAAGGGCCCGTTCGCTGTGACGACTTTGGTGTCGCTCATGCGTGACCATCCCTCCTGGTGCGACGTTCCGGCCGCTCCCGATCCAGATTGCCGTGGGGCGCTAGGGCGCGCGCTCGACGACGCCCTCGCCCTGCTCGTTAGGCGCGACGGCGCCGACATGAGCCGGTGGCGCTGGGGCGCCGAGCACAAAGCCGTGTTGCAGCACCAGGTCTACAGCCATGTCCCGCTCCTTGACCGATTGAGCGACCTTAGCGTTTCCTCGAGCGGCGGCTATTACACGCTCGATCGGGGCGGCGGGTCCGAGGTCGTCCCGGATCTGCCATTCGCCCGAACGCACGGGGGCGGTTTTCGCGGACTTTACGATCTGGCGGACCCTGACAAGTCCCGCTTCATGATCGCAACCGGCGAATCGGGCCACATCTTTTCGCGCCACTACGGCGACCTCACGCCTCTGTGGAACGACGTCAAATCGATCACGTTGGCGGGCTCGGAAGACGAGCTTGAAAAGGCTGGCGCGCAAGAGCTGACGCTTGAGCCCTGATGAGGGCGGGCGCCCGAAATCCGAGGACGAGGCGCGCCGGCAACCGATCTACGCGTAAGCGTCAGCCGCATGCTCGCCGTAATCCTGCGGTAGCCGGCGTGCTCTCCAGCGAGTAAAGTCATTGACATGAGCCAAACGCGGCAGCTGCTGATCGTGGATGATGACAACGACCTGCGTCAAGCGCTGGTCGAACAATTGGCTTTGCATCCCGAGTTTCAGGTCCACGCCGTCGAGACGGCGGGGGGCGCGCTTGAGACGGTCGCGACGACCACCCCCGACCTCATAATCATGGACGTCGGCCTGCCTGATCTTGACGGCCGCGAGGCGGTCAAACAGATGCGGCGAGACGGATATCGTCGGCCGATCATCATGCTAACAGCCCACGATACGGATGCAGACGCGGTGTCCGGCCTCGATTCCGGCGCCAACGATTACGTCGGCAAGCCGTTCCGGTTCGTCGTGCTCTTGGCCCGGATTCGCTCGCAGCTTAGGCAATATGAAGCCAGCGAGGATGCCGAGTTCCAGGTCGGCCCTTACACCTTCCGGCCAACTTCGAAGAATCTGGTCGACCCGCAGGGTGTCAAACTGCGGCTGACCGAAAAAGAAGCGGCGATCCTACGCTATCTCCATCGCGCCGAACAGCAACCCGTGGCCCGCGAGACTTTGCTCAAGCATGTCTGGGGCTACAACGCCAACGTGACCACGCACACGCTCGAGACGCATATCTATCGTTTGCGTCAGAAGATCGAGAACAATCCTGCCGAAGCGCAACTTCTTGTCACCGAAGGCGGCGGCTACAAGCTTGTGGCGAGCGCGGCAGCCGGGGCGCGCGCGGAGTGACGCTCGACGACGAAGTCGCACGGCTCGGGCGGACGCGCCCCTTCGACCTCCTTCCGCGCGAAGCGGTGCAATTGATCGCCTTTTCGTGTGAGAAACGCCGAGTTAGGGCGGGAGAAGCCTTGTTCTTCGCCGGAGAAACTGCCGATTTGGGGTACTTCGTCCATTCGGGCGTGATCACGCTGCTCGAGGATGGCGCAGAGCCGAAAGCCGAGCGCCGCGTCGACGCGGGCGCCCTCATCGGCGAGGGTGCGCTCTACGCGCCGACCACCCGCCGCGTCAGCGCGCGTGCGGCCGAGGACGCGGTCGTGATGCGGATTCCGCGCGAGACGTTCCGGCGTGTTCTAACCGAGTTTCCGGCCGGCGCCGAAAAGATTCGCTTAGCCCTCGCCACCCGGATGCGCCGGCTGGTCGACGGACTGGAAGCAACGCGTATCAAATCGTTCGAAGGCTCCCTCGCGCCGAGACCTCGGGCCGCGCAGTGACCGCCGAAACGTCGAGCGCCCTCTCCTTGTTACGCGCTCCAACGTCCGAAGACATCGACGCGCTCGCCCGGTCCGCATTCGAACGGCTGCCGGATTCATTCCGGCGTCTTAGCGACGGCCTGGTCATTCAGGTGGTGGATTTCCCCGACGACGAGACGCTGAGCGAGATGGGCTCCGAGAGCGAGTTTGACCTCTTGGGTCTCTTCCGCGGCCGCGGGCTCGCTCAAGGCGGCGCGGTCGGCGAGACGGGCGCGTTGCCCAACATGATCTGGCTCTATCGCCGGCCGCTGCTCGACTTCTGGTGCGAGGGCGAGGATACGATCGACGAGGTCGTGACCCACGTTCTCGTCCATGAGATAGGCCATCATTTCGGGCTTTCGGACGCCGACATCGAGGCGATCGAGGAGAAGGCCGCCGATTGATTTGGGCGCCGCATCGCGCGGGACGAGGAGAAACCGCGTGAAAGCGCTGGATTTCGAGCCCTTCACAAGGGCGTCACGCAAGCTGTAGAGTAAGAGCGCGGGCGGATTCGGAGACCGGCCCAGCGTCAACGTGCGGAGGACGGAGCGTCGGTTTGACGGTTCATGTTCGCTCAGTGTCACCGGGGAATTGTCCGGCCCTCGTCTTGAACGCGGACTACCGTCCGCTCAGCTATTATCCGCTGTCGATCTGGTGTTGGCAGGACGCGATCAAGGCGGTCTTCCTCGACCGGGTCAACATCATCTCCGAGTACGACACGCTTGTGCGCAGCCCGAGCTTCGAGATGCGGCTGCCCTCGGTGGTGTCGCTCAAGAGTTACGTCAAGCCGACCCGCTTCCCCGCCTTCACCCGGTTCAACGTGTTCTTGCGCGACCGCTTCACCTGCCAGTATTGCGGTGAGCGCGATGACCTGACGTTCGATCATGTCGTTCCGCGCTCGAAGGGCGGGATCACGACGTGGGAGAACGTGGTCGCCGCCTGCTCGGAGTGCAACCTCAGGAAGGCCGACATGCTGCCGGCCAAGGCGCGCATGTGGCCGGCGACGAAGCCCTACCAGCCCACCGTCCACGACCTGCACCAGAACGGGCGCCTGTTCCCACCCAACTATTTGCACGAGAGTTGGATGGATTATCTCTACTGGGACAGCGAACTTGAGGAATAGCTCAGCCGCGCCCTCTCGGGCTCCCGGACGACAGGCGGCCAGGATCTGGCTCGGGATACAACTCCCGGGCGAGCGCCCCGCAAGAAAATGAAAACAAGTGAAAGCAAAATTGCTTTCATTTCCTTTCTTTTCTTTCTATTTCCTTTCGGAATTGCGACTTTTCAAAGGGTTATAGCGGAAAAACTCTCGCCGAACTCACGTCCTAGAGCATCGGACGGTCAGATTGAATTGTGGGGGATTCCTGCGGGGATGAGAATGTGATTGCCTTCCGGTTGGAGGTGACTTGCGACGTCGAAGCCCTATTCGCTTGATCTTCGCGAGCGTGTGGTGAGTGACGTCGAAGCTGGGCATTCGCGGCGTGCTGCGGCGGCGCATTTCGGGGTGTCGCCCTCGTTTGTCATCAATTTGATCACGGCTTTTCGCGAGCGCGGCGGGGTTGCGCCCAAGGCGCTCGGCGGCTGGCGACACAGTAAGCTCGATCCGCACCGCGGCTTCATCTTTGCGCCGTGTGGCGGAAAGGACGACATCAGCATGCCTGGCCAGCGGAGTGAGAGCCGACCCTGCCTCGCTGTCGCGCTGGCTGATCCGCAACGGCCTGAGCTTTAAAAAAAGCCTTCAGGCGAGCGAATGCGACCGGCCCGACGTGCGCCAGGCGCGCGAGGCGTGGAAGGCCGAACGACAGCCCCGAGCCCCATAGGCTGATCTTCATCGACGAAACAGGAACCAACACAAAGATGACCCGTGCGCGCGGACGCTGCGACAGGGGCAAGCGCCTTCTCTCCAAGGCCACCTTTGGACATTGGAAGACCCAGACTTTCGTCGCCCGACTGCGCGGCGGCGACGTGACCGCGCCGCGGGTTGTCGGCGCGCCAATGGATTGGGACGAACTTCGGCCCCTACGTGCGCACCCAACTCGCCCCGACCCTTGAAAAAGGCGACATTCTCATCCGCGACAGCCTGCCCGCCCACAAAAGCCCCGCCGCCGAACAAGCCATCCACGAACGGGGTGCCTGGCTCCTGTTTCTGCCGCAAGCCCCGACCTCAATCCGATCGAAATGGCCTTCGCCAAACTCAAGGCGCACCTGCGCGCCCTGGCCATGTGCACCATCGTCGAACTCTGGAACGCCATCGGCCAAATCTGCCATCTGTTCACCCCAGAAGAACGCGCAAACTACTTCCAAGCCGCAGGATACGGGTTCAAATGACGTCCGACCCGCTAAGTTGCGGCCGAAACCGCCACCCTTGCCTCTATCTCTCTTCCTGTGCTCTCGTCTCATACGCTTAAGCCGCCGAGTTTCGATCAGCCGAAAGTATAAGATAAATTTCGCTTTGCCAGCTTTTTCGACGAACTTCTCACGGGCGGCAGCACGCGACAGCACGGCGAGCGCGCGTGGCTCGTTGACGATCGCCTTTTGTTCGAACTGGCACTCACTGCATAAAAGGCGACATCGCGTACGCCGGCTCGCGTCGGGTTATAACGCGCCGAACCCAGCGCCAAGCAGATTGCTGCCCCAATTCGCGTGTACGGCGCGCTGATATGAGTTGTCCGTGCGAGAATTTTAACCATCGGCGTGATGGGACGGCCAGGAGCAAGACATCTCTCGGGGGTGAGAGAAATCAGGGACGAGGACCTCAACCATGCAAGGCGGCCCAAAACGGCAAGTGAACGCCGAAGACATGCTCGTAGAGTTGAAGCGGGCGCTGGAATCGTCGACTCCTGCGGCTCACGCTTCGCCACCCTCCGCGTCGACGGCGCCCAAATCCGAATCTCCTGGCCGCAAGATCGGGCGATCGCAAATCGACGGGGAACGCGACCGTCCTGTTGAGGCCAAGGCCAACCGCCTGGTCGAAACGCGGACGGCCCTTCAAAAGTCGATCAGGCCCAGTTCCCAAAGCTGGAAACTGATCGGAGGTGGCCTCGGGCTGGCTGCCGCAGCCGCGGTAGGCGTGAGCTTTGCTTTGATAAGCAAGCCTTCAAACCTGCCGGACCGCGAGCCCTCCGTCTCAGCCGCGGAAGGCCTGGCCAGACGACAGACTTCTGAATCACCTCCCCGAGCGCCGATGCAGGACATCCAGCAGGGCGCGCCTCTGCAGGCCGGCTCGCTTCCTGCGGGGGGGAAAGCGGCAGTCGATGCGCCAAATCTTGCCGCTTCCGGCTTGGAAACGGCACCCCCGTCATTCGCGCCGCTGCCGCTGACTGAACCCGCCACACTCGTGACCACGCACAGGATTGGGCCGGACGGGGCGCCAATTGCGCCAGCGCCAGCTAGCCCCGCCTCAACCGGATCGGCGCCTCCAATGGCTGGAACGCCGAAGCCGGCGGCCCCGACGGTCGCGTCGCAAATGGCCAAGCCGGACAAGGCGTCGCTCGCGACCGCGCCGTCCACTCCCGCCTCGACCGATTCCGCGCCGGCGCCAAAGCCTGCGGTCTCAACGGCCGCCCCACAAATGGTCGAGCCGGACAAGGGATCGCTCGCGACCGCGCCGTCCACTCCTGTCGCCAGTGATTCAGCACCTCCTCTGGCTGAGGCGCCAAGGCCGGCGGCTCCGACGGCCGCCCCGCAAATGGTCAAGCAGGATAAGGAGTCAGTTGCGACAGCGCAGCCCACCCGGGCTTCACCTGAACCCGCGCCGCCTCGGGCTCAGACGCCGAAGCCGAACGCAACCCAGACAGCATCCGTTTCGAGCGAATCGGCGGAGCCATCGAAGCCGAAGAGCGATTTAAAGAAGAAACCGCCTGGGAAGATCTCACCGCAAAGGCCTGCTAAGAGTGCGAAAGCCTCAGCAACACACATTCACCCTGAGCCGCCGCCGACTAAGCTCGCGCCGCCGAAAGAAGCCGAGAGCCCGCCGCACCCCGCGCAAGATGCTGTCAGTCCGACGGTCGCGGCCCCGGCGCCGAAAGCGAGTGTCCAGCAGCGGATGACCGACGGCGTGTCGCACGCCTTCGGCTATTTGATCCATCTGCCGGGCGCCCTCGTTCCGCATCTGGGCGGACCAAACACCGACGCACATTGACAGGCAGAGACTGCGGCAGCTTGAGAGCGGCCAAGTCGCGGCGCTTGGCCATTCGCGGAAGACAATTGCGATGCCTTGCCGATAGTTACTGCCGTAAACTCACGTTTGAAATAAATGACTGCTTGGCCTCAAACGCCGATCGTGCGCCAAAGTTGTCCCTGGGTTGACGCTGAGGACACCGCCGCCCATCCAAGTGGCGCCGTACACCCCCCCAGGTTGCGGTATGGCCGCGGACCGTATTCAGACGGATCGCCGGCCACCGATCCGTCGCGGCGGGCGTCAGGAGCGCGCCCGTCCTTCGGCCGCTTCGGCCAGGGCCTTGAGCCCCTCGCGATAGGTTGGATAGGCGGGCGCAAACCCCAGCTCGGCTTTGGCCTTCCCGATCGAAACGCGCTTGTTGTCGGCGTAGAACTCGCGCGCCATCGGTGAGAGCCGCGCCTCGTCGAACGGCTCCTCCGGCGGGGCCCCGACCCCGAGCAGCGCCGCCGCATAGGCGATGACGTCCTGCGCAGGGGCCGGTTCGTCGTTGGCGACGTTCCGGGGCCGGCCGTTCATCCGCGCTGGCGCCGATGGCGGCAATCCACACATTTTTTTGTGGACGCAGCCTTAGTTCAGGTTGATGTCGCCGTCTGCGGGATGGTTGAAGTTACACTCCTGCGGGTAGCCGCTTATGCGACAGCTGACCGGATCGAGTTCGAAAGTCTGGGTGTAATCGCCGCGCGCGATGATGATCTTGGCGATATTGGAATTCACAGCGGTGTTGGAATAGTCCAACTCCGCGGTCTGATGCTTGGGAACAAGGCACATTGCATCGTTACCGGCTGGTTGGCCCTCAAGATGACAAAGGCCGGCATAGACCATCCCCACACCCCAGGTGCTTTCTCCCTTATTGTACAGGTGCCGCTTGCAGGTTCCGACACCCAATTGGGAAGACACGAATCGCCCCAAGTTTGCGACCTGGCCACCCATCGTGTCGCCGCTGGGTCCCTCGAGTTTCGCACCCATGTATTTATTTCGAAAAACACCAATTGCCGCATGACCCCAGCCGCTGTCTCCTCCAGCCGCATTCGTGAACGCGGCCACAAGGTTGTTTTGCGTCTTATGTAGCTCTGGGGCGTCGAGGTCAGGCCGCGGCAGGGCCGCAGACGCGGCGTCGCAGACCTCCCCGCCCCCTGCCCTATCCCGGGTTCGAAGTCATAGCGCTGATCGAGGGGCGGTCCCGATTTCCATCGACAGCCCGGATACGGCAACGAACTGTTAACACAAGCGAACATGGTGGCGTCCCTATACGTGCCCGGAGCCTGTAATGGTCGGCCCGAGCAAGGGAGGCCTGGGGGGAAAAACCTTCGGAAACTCCTCCGACCAAGGCCAATGATCCAGGCGGTCCATACGCCACGCGGCGCACACCAAGATTTCGCAGGTAAAGTCGCCGCAAAACCGGGACTGACCGCGCGGGCAGACTTGCTCAGCCCGGGCTGGCGCGTAGGCAGCTATCAAAAAGCCAAGCGAGGCAACAAGTGAAAATAGGGCCAGCGCGCGAGGGCGTAAATTAGCTGGCATATAACCAATCCTCACTCATCCGAAGGCAGGGAGTCTTTTACGATAGGCGTGAGTGTTTGGAACACGGCTTATGGGCGGGCCCCACTCAACCGATGCAGGGGTCAAGGGGGGTTAGGAACATCATTTGGACTGCACGCTATCGCTGAGACAGGGCTAAAATCAAGTGACGAGGCTTCCTCATTTTGGTGGTCGCATTAGACGGCGCGCCGCTGGCCTGATCGTTTTCGCCGACCTCGAGCGTGGGCGTCATTTGCTTCCTCATTTTGAGCCGTTTCAATAGCTTGCGGCGCCATTTCCTTCCGGCGAGCCTCTCCACCAATTCCCCATCCGCGCTTCCGCCCCGACTCTCGAACAACTCCCGTTCGCGTGGGGCTTCGGCGGCGGTCATTTCGCGCTGCGAAACGAATCGTTTCGCATCGGGGGGCTTAAACCTCTGATATCCTTGGGAGTGGCGAATCAGCCATTTCGCGGTTTCCTGACATATCAAAGGCTTGGAGCCAATTTCGTTTCGCAGCGTTCGCGAGTCGCTCCCTTCTCCACATCAACAGGTCCCGGCCGCTCGTTCTGAAAAACAATATACCGGTCCGCGCCCCGCCCGGCAAGGGATTGTCGGCGCTTTCTCTATCGCGCCGGCTCGTTGCGAGAAGCTTCGTCGCCGCGGAACAAGCGGGGTCAGCAATATCCTTCCATCCCCTCGCCGGCGCTGGCAAGCGCCTTGAGCCCCTCGCGATAAGTCGGATAGGCCGGCTGAAAGCCCAGAAGCCCTTTGGCCTTGGCGATCGAGACCCGCTTGTTGTCGGCATAAAACTCCCGCGCCATCGGTGAGAGGGTGGCTCCATCGAACGGCTCCTCGGGCGGCGGCTCGACGCCAAGCAGGGCGGCCGCGTAGGCGATAACGTCCTGCGGCGGCGCCGGTTCGTCATCGGCGACGTTCCAGACCTGGCCCTTAAGGCCGCGCATGAGGACGAGGCTACAAATCTCAGCGATATCATCGACATGCGCGCGGTTGAAGACCTGGCCTGGCTTGACGATCCGCCGCGCCTCGCCGCGGCGTAGGTTGACCAGCGCATTGCGCCCCGGCCCGTAGATGCCGGCGAGGCGCAGGATGTCGGCCTCGGCGCCGTGTGCCCGGGCGGCGGCCGTCCATCGGGCCTCATCCTCCAGCCGCGCCAGTCCGCGCGCGGTGCGGGTCCGCGTCGCGCTTGTCTCGTCGACCCAGCCGCCGGAATGGTCGCCATAAACGCCGATCGTCGAATAATAGACGATGCGCCGCAGCGCCGAGGCCGCGGCGATGGCGGCCCCAAAGCGATCGAGCGCCGCGCTGGCCCCCTCGCGCGGCGGGATGGAGACGATGATCGTTTCTGCCATCGCGAGCGCCGCCTCCAGCCCGGGTTCGGCGGCGGCGCCGTCGAACTGATAGGCTTCGATCCCCCCGCGACGCAACGCGTTGACGGCCTCGGTGGTCCGCGCCGTTCCACTCGCCTCGATCCAGCGCTCGCGCTCGATGAGCCGCCGGGCGCAATAACCGAGGCCGAAGAAGAAGACCCTCATGCGCAGGCGCTCCGATTGGCGGTGTTCCATCCCGCCCCCCCTTCTCCCTCGGGGAGAAGGTGTCGGGCGAAGCCCGACGGATGAGGGTTTGGTCGGCGATTGTTGTTTGGAGCCGGCGGCCGCCGGCGTCCGAAGGGTTGCCTGCGCGCTTCCCGGCCCTTCGGGCCACCTTCCCCCCGCGGCGAAGGGGTGGCAAGCCCTACTTCTTCTTCGGGATATAAAGATCGGTCAGCGTGCCGGCGAAGGCTTCGGCCGACATGGCGAAGGTCTCCGAGAGCGTCGGGTGCGGATGGACCGTCAGGCCGATGTCTTCGGCTTCGGCGCCCATCTCGATCGCCAGCGCCGCCTCGGAGATGAGGTCGCCGGCGTTCGGCCCGACGATGCCGCAGCCGATGAGACGCTGCGTCTCTTCGTCCCACAGGGTCTTGGTCAGGCCTTCGTCGCGGCCAAGCGAGAGCGAGCGCCCGCTTGCCGCCCACGGGAAGACGGCCTTGCCGTATTTGATCCCCTTCGCCTTGGCTTCGGTCTCGGTGACGCCTGCCCAAGCGACTTCCGGATCGGTGTAAGCAACCGACGGTATCGCCTTGACGTCAAACGAGGATTTGTGTCCGCTCGCGACTTCCGCCGCGACCTTGGCCTCATGCGTCGCTTTGTGCGCCAGCATAGGCTGGCCGACGATGTCGCCGATGGCAAAGATATGCGGCACATTGGTACGCATCTGCCGGTCGACGGCGATATAGCCGCGCTCGTCGACGGCGACGCCCGCAGCCGCCGCGCCGATGCGCCCGCCGTTCGGACGCCGCCCGACCGAGACCAGAATCGCATCGAAGGTCTGGGTGTTTGCGCCGTCCGGGCCTTCATAAGTCACTTTAAGCCCGTCCGGCTCCGCCTTGATGGCGGTCACCTTCGTCTTCAGGAGAATCGTGTCGTAGAGCTTGCCGATGCGCTTGGCGAGCGGAGCGACGATGTCGGGATCGGCCCCCGGCATCAACTGGTCCATCATCTCGATCACCGTGATGCCGGCACCCAGCGCCTCGTAGACGGTCGCCATTTCGAGCCCGATGATCCCCCCGCCGAGCACCAGCATGCGTTTGGGGATGAAATTGATCTCAAGCGCTCCGGTCGAATCCCAGATGCGCGGGTCGGCGGGAACGAATCCCGGGGCGGCTGGCTCTGAGCCGGCTGCGATGATCGCCTTGTTGAATCGCACGACCCGCGCGCCTTCCGCCGTCTCGACCCTCAGCGTGTTGGCCGAAGTGAACTTGCCCTCCCCGGTCACCGTCCTGACCTTACGCTGCTTCGCAAGTCCGGTGAGGCCGCCCGTCAGCTTCTTGACCACGCCGTCCTTCCAGCCGCGGATGGCCGCAGGGTCGAAGGTCGGCGCACCGAAGCTCACCCCGTGCGAACCCATGGCCTTCGCGTCATCGATGACCTTGGCGACATGCAAGAGAGCCTTGGACGGGATGCAGCCCACGTTGAGGCACACGCCGCCGAGCGTCGGGCGCGCGTCGACCAGAACGACGTTCTGCCCCAGATCGGCAGCGCGGAAGGCGGCGGTGTAGCCGCCGGGACCTGCCCCCAAAACCAGGATATCGGCCTCGAAATCCGCTTGGCCCCCCGGGTCAGGCGCCGGCTTCGGCGGTGGGCCTGCGGGCGCGGCGGCCTTCGGAGCAGCCTCTTGAATTTCGACGCCGCCGCCTCGAGCGCCGGCGGTCGGCGCGGCTTTCGGCGTCGGCGACTCAGCCGCCGGCTTCGTCCCTTCGGCGCCCGAATAGGTCGCCAGCACGTCACCCTGGGTGACCTTGTCGCCGACCTTGACGCGGATCTCGCCGATCACTCCATCCTCGGGGGCCGGCACATCCATGCTGGCCTTGTCGCTTTCAAGCGTCAGGAGCGTCTCGTCCTTGCGGACGCTCTGCCCGGGCGCGACGAGGATTTCGATGATCGGCACATCCTTGAAGTCGCCGATGTCGGGAAGCCGGATTTCTTTCGCCATGCCTCATCTCTCTATCGGGCCGCGGTCATAAGATAATGCGCCGCATGTCCTCCAAGAGGCCCGCGAGATGGCGCATGAAGCGAGCGGCCCCCGCGCCGTCGATCACCCTGTGGTCGTAAGATAGGCATAGCGGCAGCATCAGACGAGGCTGGAACGCCGTTCCATCCCAAACCGGAGCCATTTTCGACCGGACGACACCAAGAATCGCGACTTCGGGCGCATTGACGATCGGCGTGAAGGCGGTTCCGCCGATGCCGCCCAGCGAAGAGATGGTGAAGGTCGCCCCCTGCATTTCCGCCGGCGCAAGCTTGCCGGCGCGGGCTTTCTCCGAGAGGGCGCCGAGCTCGCGGGAAAGGTCGACGACGCCCTTCTGGTCGACGTCCTTGATTACCGCGACGACGAGGCCATCGGGCGTATCCACGGCGACGCCGATGTGCCAATAGCGTCGCAAAATCAAAGAGTCGCCGGCAGGACTGAGAGCGGCGTTGAAGTTCGGGAAGGCCTTCAGCGTCGACACCGCCGCTCGCATGAGAAGCGGCAGCAACGAGACGCGGTAAGGCTTTGATTTATCTTTCTTCGCGTCGTCGTCGAGCGCCTTTCGGAAGGCGTCGAGATCGGTGATGTCCGCTTCGTCTGTATGGGTGACGTGAGGAATGTTGACCCACGAGGCATGCAGCCGCGGGCCCGAGATCTTCTTGATGCGCGAGAGCGGGACGGTCTCGATGGGACCGAACTTGGCGAAGTCGACCTGCGGCACCGAGGGCAGCGCGCCGCCGCCGCTGGCTGCTGGCGCCGCCGTCCCCCTGGCGAGCGCGGTCTTCACGTCCTCGCGGGTGATGCGGCCTTTCTCGCCCGTCCCCTTCAACTGATTGAGATCGAGGCCAAGCTCGCGCGCCAGCCGCCGAACCGCGGGTCCAGCGAAAACGCCCGAGAAATCGGGGAGCGCCGGGCCCGCCCCAGCCTTTGGCGGCCGCGGCGGCAAATCGCTCGGCCCAACGGGCGAAGTATCGGGTGCTTCGGCGGCGTCCTCTTCTTCCTTTGCATCCGCCTCGTCGTCCTGATCCGACGAAGCCTGCGCCGCTTGTCCGCTGGACTCAAGCTTCCCCACCACCGAGCCCATCGACACCTTGTCGCCGACCTTGACGACAATCTCGGTGATCTTGCCGGCCGCAGGTGACGGCACGTCCATGCTCGCCTTATCGGATTCGAGCGTCACGATCGGCTGCTCCGCCTCGACCGTGTCGCCGGCCTTCACCAGAATTTCGATGACCGGCACGTCCTTGAAGTCGCCGATGTCAGGGATTGTGATGTCGATGGTCGCGGCCTTCGCAGGCGCCGGCGAAGCGGCCTTCGGGGTCGGCGCAGCGGGCGCCTTTGCGGATGCGGCAGCGGACTTCTCCGGCGCGGGCGCCGCCGACTTGGCGGGAGCCGCTTCCGCGTTTCCGCCCTCCGCGGATTCGACGCGCGCGATGAGCGTTCCCATCGACACTTTGTCGCCGACCTTGGCCACAACCTCCGCGACCGTGCCCGCCACCGGCGACGGCACGTCCATCGTCGCCTTGTCGGATTCGAGCGAGATCAGCGACTGCTCCGCCTTGACGACGTCGCCTGGCTTGACCAGCACCTCGATGACCGGCACGTCACTGAAGTCGCCGATGTCGGGAACCTTCACGTCGACTTTCGCCACCGGCGCTCTCTCCTCAGCGGACAGTTAGTTTAAGGATCGACTTCAGCTTCGCGCCGGGTTCGGCCCGTCCGGATCGATGCCGTATTTGGCGATCGCCTCGGCGACGCGGCGGGTCGGCAGCAATTGTTCCTCCGCCAGCGCCTTCAAACTGGCGACCGCGACGTGATAGCGGTCCACCTCAAAGAACGAGCGCAGGCGACGGCGATAGTCGGAGCGTCCGAAGCCATCCGTCCCCAGCGTCTTATAGCGCGCGGGAACGTAGGGCCGAATTCCGTCGGGAAGCGCCTTTATGTAGTCCGTCGACGCGATGACCGGCCCCTTCCCGCTCGACAGAGCCTGTGTGATGAATGGGACCTTCGCGTCGGCTTCCGGATGAAGCAGATTCCAGCGCTCGACATCGAGGCCCTCGCGGCGCAGCTCGGTGAAGCTGGTGACGCTCCAGATCTCGCTGCTCACGCCGTGTTCGCTGGCGAGCATCTCGGCCGCCGCTTCGACCTCGCGCAGGATCGCGCCCGCGCCCAGGAGGCGCACGTGGAGGCCCGGCTGATCGGCTTTGACCTCACGCAGCTTGTAGGCGCCCTTGAGGATGCCCTCCTCGGCGCCTTCCGGCATGGCAGGATGAGGGTAATTCTCGTTCAGGGTCGTGAGGTAATAAAAGACATCGTCCTGGTCGACGAGCATGCGGTTTAAGCCGGCGTGGACGATCACCGCGACTTCATAGGCGTAAGTCGGATCGTAGGTTACGCAATTGGGGATGGTGGACGCCAGAATGTGGCTGTGACCGTCCTCGTGCTGCAGACCTTCGCCATTGAGGGTCGTGCGGCCGGAGGTGCCTCCGATCAGGAACCCGCGGGTCCGCATGTCGCCCGCCGCCCAGGCGAGATCGCCGACGCGCTGGAATCCGAACATCGAATAGTAGATGTAGAAGGGGATCATCGGTACGTTTGAGGTCGAATAGGACGTGCCCGCAGCGATGAACGAGGCCATCGCGCCCGGCTCGTTGATGCCCTCCTGAAGGATCTGGCCTTTCGGATCCTCGCGGTAATACATGAGCTGATCTGCGTCCTGGGGCCGATAGAGCTGGCCGACCTGGCTGAAAATGCCGACCTGCCGGAACAGGCCTTCCATGCCAAAGGTGCGGCTTTCGTCGGGGACGATCGGAACCACGTGGGAGCCCAGATTCTTGTCGCGCAGAAGCGCGGTCAAAATCCGCACGAAGGCCATTGTGGTCGAGATTTCGCGGCCCTCAGCAGTTGCTTTCAGGAGCGCATCGAAGCTGGAAAGCGGCGGGACGATCAGCGATTCGCTCTTGCGCCGGCGCGAGGGCAGATAGCCGCCAAGCGCCGCGCGGCGCTCGCGCAGGTACGTCATTTCCCTGCTGCCCTCGGGGAAGCGCAGGAAGGGAATGGCGTCGAGATCGGTGTCGGAAATCGGGATTTTGAACCGGTCGCGGAAGGATTTGAGCGCCTCGTGACCAAGCTTCTTGGCCTGATGCGCGATCATCTGCCCTTCGCCGGCCGAGCCCATGCCGTAGCCTTTGACGGTTTTGGCGAGAATGACGGTCGGCTGGCCCTTGTGGTCGACCGCCGCCTTGTACGCGGCATAGACCTTGACCGGGTCGTGCCCGCCTCGCGTCAGCGCCCAGATCTCGGCGTCGGTCCAGTCCTCGACCATCGCCGCTGTCTCGGGATAGCGGCCGAAGAAATTCTTGCGGATATAGGCGCCGTCTTTCGACTTGAAGTCCTGATATTCGCCGTCGACGCATTCGAACATGAGCTGGCGCAGCTTGCCCTCGTGGTCCTTGGCGAGCAGCGCGTCCCAGCCGGAACCCCACAGGCACTTGATGACGTTCCAGCCCGCGCCACGGAAGTCTGCCTCCAGCTCCTGCACGATCTTGCCGTTGCCGCGCACCGGCCCGTCGAGCCGCTGGAGATTGCAATTGATGACGAAGATGAGGTTGTCGAGCTTCTCGCGGCCGGCAAGCGAAATCGCGCCGAGCGATTCCGGCTCGTCCATCTCGCCGTCGCCGCAGAACACCCAGACCTTGCGAGGCGAGGTGTCGGCAAGCCCCCGCCCATGGAGATAGCGCAGAAACCGGGCCTGATAGATCGCCATCAAGGGGCCGAGCCCCATCGAGACGGTCGGAAACTGCCAGAAGTCGGGCATGAGCCAGGGATGGGGATAGGACGCCAGACCCTTGCCGCCGACCTCCTGGCGGAAGTTCACGAGCTGGTCGTCGCTGAGACGACCCTCGAGATACGCGCGGGCATAAATGCCGGGCGAGCTATGGCCCTGAAAATAGATCAGGTCGCCGCCGTGCGCTTCGTCGCAGGCATGCCAAAAATGCATGAACCCGGTGTCATAGAGCGTCGCCGCCGACTGGAAGCTGGCGATGTGTCCGCCAAGCTCGGAGGATTCCTTGTTCGCCTTGACGACCATCGCCGCGGCGTTCCAGCGGACGTAGCGCCGGATGTGCTGCTCGAGCTCGCGGTCGCCTGGGTGGGGGGGCTCGTTCTCGGGCAAAATGGTGTTGACGTAAGCCGTGTTGGCGGCAAACGGCAGCTTCGCGCCTTTCCGACGAGCGGAGGTGACAACCGCATCCAGAATGTCGTCGACCTTGGCGATTCCCTCGAAGGCCTCGACGGAATCGAGCGCGTCGAGCCATTCGCCGGTTTCGTCGGATTGGTCCTTGACCCTGTCGTCCATCGGGCCGACCTCCCTGTCACTTATACAAAAGTCGTAAGCGCGCAGCTTCAGTCTTCTCATGCGTCCGTGCAATTGGCAATTGCGCCGGATGACGCTCCTGCCATGTCAATCCTGCATGGAAGAGAGGGCATTGGCCGACGTTCGTCCGTCGCGATAGAATAGCGATGACGCGCTCCGGTAGCCGAGCGTTTGAAGCGCTGAGGGAGCAGAATTTGGCCGGCCTTACGACCCATGTCCTCGACGTAAGCCGCGGTCAGCCGGCGGACGGCGTCCGCGTGGAGCTTTACGAGTTGGCGGGCGGATCAGACCGCAAGCTCATCGCCGATGTGGTGACCAATTCCGACGGCCGCACCGACAAGCCGCTGATGAGCGCCGAACAGGCGCGCGCCGGCCAGTTCGAGCTCATCTTCCACGCCGGGGACTATTTTCGCCGCCGAAGCGCGGACTTGGCCGACCCCCCATTCCTCGACGTGATCCCGATCCGCTTCGGCGTCGGCGACCCCCAGGCGCACTACCACGTGCCCCTTCTCGTTTCGCCGTGGAGCTATTCGACCTATCGCGGAAGCTAAGCCCGCCGCGGGTTTTGCGCGCGCCTCAGCCTCGATGCCGTTCGCGACCGGTCGGGCGGGCGGAACGTAAATTCCCGAAACGAATTCCCGGCGTGAACTCGGTTTGCACGCCGCGAGCGCTCGCAGGAAAAGCGCTTTTCCCGAGAATCAAATCGTCGGCTTTCACGCTTTCTATAGGTCTGGAAGCGAGCCTATCCCCGAAGCGTGCCTGCACGTCCGGCGCAGCGATTGACGCGGCAGGACCTTCTTGCTCCGCGACTTGGAATTGTCATCGATGCCAGACGCCACGAAGCCAATCGATCCGGACTGGCGATCCCGCATCGAGAAACGGTTCACATCTCTGCGCGGTTTCGCGGCCCTCACGGTATTGCTGGCTCATTATCAATATATCGGCTTCCTGCCCGCCGCTCCCGTCTTCAAATATTCAGCGCAGTGCGGGTTGATGGTGTTCTTCTTTCTGTCGTCGTTCCTGCTCTGCCATTCGCTGGCGTCAGATCCGAATTGGAAAACTCGGCCACATCTCTCGCTGATGACCTATGCGATCAACAGAGTCTTTCGCATATTTCCACTGCTATTCGCTGTCATCGCCTTCACACACTGGAATGGACTATCCTTCTTCCCTTCGCCGGTCAGTTATTGGGACGGGTTGAGGGAGTCGTTGACGCTCGGCAAGGCGCCAAGTGTTTTATGGACCATCCCGGTCGAGCTCACGTTCTATCTCTATCTGCCCGTTGTGCTGGCGCTGGCGGCGGCGGCCACGCGATCGAGCCTCGGCGCGGCGATCCTCGGTTCCGTTTATCTCGCCTGGTGCATTGCGATCGCGGTTGCGCGCCACAATGGCGGTTCTGCGCACCAATGGATGACGCTTGGGTTTCACCACTACGCCAACTCGTTCGTCGGCGGCGTCCTGCTGTATGCGCTGCTAACGGGCGGTCAGATCCGATTCCCGCGCTGCGGCGCGTGGATAGGATGGGTTGCGCCGCTCCTCTTTCTCTCCGCTTACCCGTTCGTCTATTTCACGTTGTTCCGCGGCGACCCTTCGATGACCGAATTGGCGCGGCCGGGAGCGTGGCAGTCCTACTACGACGCGGTCTTTCCCATCGCGCCGGTGGTCGTCGGCGGCGTCATCTACGGCCTACTCCACCCTACCAACTCTCCGCTGTCTCGAATCATGCAAACGCGAGTTTTACGAACGACCGGAGAACTGAGCTTCGGCGTCTATCTTGTCCATGTTCCAATGATCGCCTTCTTCGGCTCTTGCTGTGGCTACGGCCCATGGCAATTTTGC
>CAVQVS010000006.1:130000-1268739 GCA_963717215.1 uncultured Alphaproteobacteria bacterium | reverse complement strand
CGGCGAGGCCGCGGTTCTCATCGAGACCGGCGAGACGCTCAAGGACCTCGAGCAGCGGCGGGCTCGCGAGCGGGCGAGCGGGACGCTTTTGGAGACGGATAACTAGAAACGCCGGTGCTGAACTCACGACGGGGATCTACTCAGTGGGAGGTGCCCCCAGACTCGGGAGGTTGGCTACGGAAAACGGTGTTCCGCGGGTTCAAGATGATGGCTCCTCAAGAACAAGATCCTTGTGCCAATTATACCAAGGGCCGGGCTAGACCGTTATTTCGACATTTGGCGTCGCCGGAGATTCTGAGTTCCGGCCGCGTCGCCATTTTCGCCAAACTTCATCGCTGAGGTCAATTGACTTGTTCAAATTTTCGTGATAGGTAGAAGGTAGTTACATAATAGAGAGCCTTTACAGTTTTGCGTGACCGTCGCCAATTCGGCATCTGAGTCTCTACTCTTTGTAATATCTACCATCAGAACCTACTGCTTTTAATGTAATTTTGCTTTGTTTTTGGTTTTATCAATTCCGCCCGGTCAGCCGAGCCTAATCGTCTGTACCATGGCTCAATTGTTGGTGTTTCAGGCAGCTCTACGACGACCGGCTTGGTAGCCGCCCTTCCGATATTCCCTGAGGTCGACCGATGCGAGTTCTGGCGTACGTCCATACCTTTAATGATGCCGGGTTCATCGATCAAGTTCTTGAGGCACTCCGGAGACAACCCGGCGGCCGGACGCTGTCATTGTCGTAGACAATGCGTCGACGGATAAGACACTCAACAGGCCCTTCGCGGAAGATGTCACCGTCGTTCGCAACTCAGCCAATCTGGGCGTGTCCGGGGCCATAGGCGCTGGTTTTGCCCATGCCCTGAAGCAAGAGTTCGACTGGACCTGGGTCCTCGACCCCGACAGCGTTCCCGAACCCGACGCGCTTGAGAATTTGCTTAGCTTTTTCGAGCGTCTGCCGCCCTCTCAGCGCCAGGAGGTCTACTTCGTGGGTTGTCGGGTCGCCAGCGGCGCGAGCGTACACCCCGCGATGTTATTAACCGAGTCGGATTTAAAGTATGTGCCGCTCAAAGCAGATGAGGACTACTGCCGGAGCGATTGCTTTTACTGTTGGTCCGGTTCGCTCTTGCGAATGGCGGCGGTCGCGAAGATCGGGCCGCCGACGCCAGACTATTTCGCTGATTTGTCTGAACTTGAATATGGCTACCGGGCGCGACGACTGGGTCTGACAGGCTATATTGTCAACAGTGCGCTCCTCCATCGGGATGTGGGCCGAATTGCCGGAGTTACAGAGAGAATTGGGATTTTTGGACCTCTTTCCTTTCCGCTCTTCGAGACCTCACCCTTGCGGTCCTATTATTTCTCCCGCAATATGCTCTACTTCTGGTTTTATAAATTCCGGCCGTTTCGACCACGCTTATTCTCCGCAGCATAGTTCAAGCTGTCATCTTCACAACAAGCTTTGCGCTTCGCCCGACTAGCTGCCGTCCACAACTAATTGCCTGCATGCGCGGCCTTTCGGATGGCTTGACCGGGCATATGGAGCGCCGGTACTAAGCACAGTCACTATGGCAGCGAGGATTTCCTTGCGATCTCTGCGCCGCAGCGCCGCGCTCGGTGTCGGTTATCATAGGCGGTCCTTCCATGCGCGTTCTGGTCCACGTCCACACCTTTAATGAGGCTGGGTTCGAGGGCAAGGGTGTGCTCCCCACAAGCGCACGTGCCGGGCTTGCGAGGGCAGTGTTCCTTTTTCATTTCCGCTAACCAATAACCCCGCGTTCAGGAACCTTGTCGAAAACTCGACGTTAGTCGTTTCCGAGGAGGCGGTCATGACAGCGAAACCTGATTTCAAGTTCGGCGACCGAGTTATCCGTATTGGCGGAGGCCAGAAGCGGGGGGTTGTGAGTTCGCGTCTTTCAATCAGGCGGCGTTTGGTGGCTGGCATTTGAGGGCGAGCCCAACTGGCGCTACGAGCCGAGGTATTTCAGGCGAGTGGAGTAGGGTGACGACCCGCTCATCGCGCCGTAAGCCACGCGGGTCTTGTATCGATTCTCTTCCCGCCGCACTGCATCGAACCCGGCCGCCTATCTCTGGGACGAAGGTTGTTGGGGCCAGAGCGTCCACATTTACGTCGGCGTTGTGCCCGCAAGGTTCACACGTCGCGATCACGACGCCAACGCCGTTCCTGCGCATATTCGATAATGGCATTGGCGGCCCTGGCTTTCACGTCCGACCACACCGAACCGCTACCCCAAGCCCGCTCGAACTTGGCTTCAAACCCCGCGCAGACAGATGCGCCTCTCAGCGCAACAAGATCGTTGTCCTGGCGCGCCTCGCCCGACCGCGAGAAATTACCCGAGCCGGTTCGCAGGAGACGGTGATCGACGCAATATCCCCTTAGGTGCATCAGTTCGCCGCCGGGCGCGCTCGGTCGAAGCTCGACGCCTGGAACCCGTCCGACGAGCTGCGCCGCGATATCGCCTCGCCGCTTCGCTCGCGTAGCGCCATATTGGGCGCCGTTGATGATGACGCTGAAGTCGCCGTCAATCACACCGAGCACCCGAAGCGGAAGGTCGTTGCAGTCGATTTAAGATTGAGAATGGGAAGGGCGAAAACGAGCGAGGAGCCCGGCCAGCTCAGCTTGGCGGTGGGTGTTCGTTTTGGCAAAGACTGCTTTCAACTGGCTTCGGGCAGTCTCTCGGCTCACCCCCAGCGAAAACGCCGCCCCATCGATCCCTACGCCCGAGGCCAGTTTCGCGGCCAATTTCGCCTCCGCGACCGTCAGGCCGAATGCGGTGCAAAATGGTGTTGTTTCCGGCTGCAGCGGCGACCTCAGATCGGTCAACAAAAGGATCACGCGACCGGAGCTGAACAAATCGCTGCCGAACGCCGTGACGGGCATCGCCTCAACCAGAAGCCAAGGCGCTTCATTCCGATCGACGACGATCGGTGCATAGGACTGAGGCCCGCCTGGCGCCGCGTGCAGAGCAGATGAAACCAGATGCTGCAGCCGGCGATTGTTGGCGGGATCGCGGGCCGCCGGACGACCCTGGATGAGGTTGAAGTCGTCGCCGAGTAGATCTTGCGCAGGTGCGTTCACTTGCCTTGCGCGGCCCGTTGCGTCGATAACGATGGCGGCGGAACTGACTCGCTCAAGCGCCGAGAGTTTCGAGGTCAAATCGAACGCGGCAAACCTTCGGGCCAGACTGACGATTTTGCCCAGGTGAGGTCCGACCGTGGCAAGGCGTTTCGCGTCTTCGCGGGTGAACGGTTCGCCTCCGCGGAAGACCGGCAAGCACCAATTGCGGCCTTCGACTGAGAAAAAGGACCCCGCCATCCACTCCCGGTTCTCCGGTCGCGCTGTTTCCGGATAGAAAGGAATTTTGCGGCGCTCGTCCTCGGTCGAGAGATCGTGCTCGAGGACGGACGCCCAACCCGCTCTTTGGAACGAATTGCACTTTTGAAGGTACGGTCCGACGTGCGGATCGGGGGCATGAGCCCAGTTGCGCGTCAAGCGATCGGCAAACGCCACATGTCCCTCCGACATCGGCGCCGGCACGGGCGAGTTTTCGCGGTCGTGCTCGAAAAACATGCAACTCGCCGCGCCTAACGATTTGCCCAGCGATTGCAAGGCGGTAGGCCATCTTTGCGGAGCGAGGATTGCATCATGGCAAGCCTCGAGAGCGCGCTCGGTTTTTTCCGTGAGAGGCATAGCGGCTGCTCCACGTGGCAGAGAAGTTAGCACTTCGGCCGGCGGGGAGAAAGGCTCGACAACGAGACCGGCACCCGCGACAAAGGACCATTTCACCCGTTCGGGTGATGCGCGCATCCGGCGAGAATGACAGCGTCGGCATGCATGCTATCGATCTCAAGGAGCTAAAAAATGCGCGCGTCGACCAAGATACTTACTGCATTGACACTGACACTCTTTGCCTACCCTGCTTTTGCCGATACGGCGCCAAGCATGGACGGAATGCCGCGATTGGCGATTGGCGGCTATGACACCGTCGCTTATTTTACTGTCGGAAAAGCAGTTCCTGGCAGTCTCGACTATCAGACCGTCTGGCATGACGCGCGCTGGCAATTCGCCAACAAAGCAGGATCTCGATCTCTTCCTCGCGAATCCAGAAAAATATGCGGCGCAATATGATGGGCATTGCGCCATGGGCGTCTCATACGAGAACGGCCATAAAGACACGGTCGATCCTGAGGCTTTCACCATCGTCAACGGCAAACTGTATGTGAATCATACGAAATACTGGACGAACGAGTGGCGCAAGAATGAAGCCGAAAATATAAGCCGCGCGGACAAAAATTGGGCGACGGTAAAGGACACGTCCGGAGCCAACAAAATAACGAACGAAATGGCGCGCCAAAACGCGCCTTTCTCGCCACGGTGATCTGACATGAGGCCGGTTAGGAGCGACCAGAACTCAGGGAGGCGATCCAATTCGGTCACTTCACCGAACGGTCAGGGGTCAGCGCCAATTGCCAGAAGGGCGGCGTTCCGCCTGGGCGCCGGTAGCGACCGCTTGAGGCCCAACCACGACGTTCACGGCCGCGAACGTAATGTCCGGGTTACGTCGACTGCCGACCGTCGCTGGTTGAGCCTTCCACTTCCGCCCTAAGCCCGTGCAACTTCTCGCCGCACTTCGTCCGCCCGCTTATCCTCCCGCAGCCCAACATAAACAGTGTGCCGTAGGAGGTTGTCCGCCGTCCACGTCAGATAGGTGATCTCGGCGACAAGCGTCGGGTCGACCCAATGCACCTGCGACAAAACGAGCGGCGATCCGAAGCGCGTCTTGCGAGGCGGAGGTACAATCAAAGGCGACGTCTTGCGAGCGAGCGGATCAAGCCGACGCCGCAGATCGGCGAGCACCTTATCAGGCATCCCTGTGCCCACCCGGCCCGCGTAGGTGAGTTTGCCCTCGTCGGTGTAGTAGCCCAGCAGCAGTGCGCCCAAATGCGGCCTTGAGCCCTCTGGGTCAGACCAGCCGACGACAACGAACTCTTGACGGTTTAGCGCTTTGGCTTTGCGCCACAGCCCACGGTTTCCGGGCGCATAGGGCGCATCGATCGTCTTGGAAACGACGCCTTCGAAGCCGAGCTTGCCGGCGTGCTTCAGGATGAGTTCGCCATCGCCTGTATCGTGGCCGTTGAACTGAAGGCCCGGCTTGTTCGTCACCACGGGCTCGAGCAGCGCTTTGCGCTCAACCAACGACAAGGCCGAGACGTCCCATCCGCCAATGTGCAA
This sequence comes from uncultured Alphaproteobacteria bacterium, assembly GCA_963717215.1. Taxonomy (GTDB): domain Bacteria; phylum Pseudomonadota; class Alphaproteobacteria; order Rhizobiales; family Beijerinckiaceae; genus Roseiarcus. The sequence continues at coordinate 1,263,491 of CAVQVS010000006.1, read as the reverse complement.
GAGATCGAAAGCGTAATAGACAAGGTGCACGGCACGCTCCCCGTCGGTGGCAGCCTGGGTTTGGGCGAAGCTAGGCAACCCAGCATCATCGACGCCGCAGAGTTCACCGTCGATGTAGGCGGTCTTCACTTTGAGGTTCGCGAGCGCGGCGACGGCGCTTGGATACTTAGCGGTCCAATCTAGGCCGGTCCGGGTCAGAAGTTGCACGCGGCCATTGTCGAGGCGCGCGGCCATTCGATAGCCATCAAGTTTGATCTCATGCACCCATTGCGGGCCAAACGGCGGCTTCTCGACCGGCTGAGAAAGTTGGAACGGAACGAATTGCGGGAGAGAAGCATCGCGCCGGGAGCGACCGGCTTTGACGTCCTGAGAGGCCAAACGCTTTACGACACGCGGCATAGCTGGAACTCAATAGGAACTGTGTGACCCCATGAACGCAGTTATCTCTAATAAGGTCCTGGTTTCTGGCGCTCCGCTCCCTGCGGCCCGGCTGCGCAACCCGGACCAGCTCCGCCGGGCGCATCTTGCTCCACCCGCGCCCCACCGGGTAACCCTGCCCAGGCTCTAAGCGCCCACGACATTACAGTTGATGAGGTCGCGGAATTTATGAGTGTCGCTCGCCGCGCTCTATCGTTATTTGCCCGCCGCGCGGACAGCAAACAACGCTTCGGCCTGATTTAGTGCGGCTTAAAGCTTTTCGCACCGCAAATCGACCCTAATTAATTCGATGGATTACGCAGTGCAGAAATCAGGCGCATACAGGCCCGCTTAATTGCTCACTTGCGAAGTTCGTGGGCTCGATCAGAACGACAGCAATACGTCGATATTGTTGAAAGACTCGGAATTTGACGGCTATCGCGAGAGCACCAGGTCCATGCGCAAGTGCGTCTACCGCAAGCAGCTTGACCTAGACACGCTGGTAGCCACGCGCGGGCCGAATTTTCCGTTGTCACGGCTGGAATCCAGGCTGATGTGCCCGAGTTGTGGAAGCCGGAGCCGTTACGGTGATGTTTGAGCCGCTGGGCAATGCGATGGTGGAGAGAGGGTGACGGTGCGCATAGGATTATAATCAAAAATTGCAGATACTGTGACTTGGATCACAGCGCCTTATCGCATTTCGTGCAATTGGCTCTAACGGGGAAAGACGTCTCGTACCAGGAGACATGCCATGCGCAGACAAAGCCATTTGGTCGTTCGCAGGGTGATATCGATTGCTGCCCCTATAGCGATGCTTAGCCTGATTACTCAAGCGGTCTATGCGCAGACACCGCAACACACGCTCATAAGGAATTAAAGTACCTCTAATCCGATCGAAGGAGGTCCTGGCCCGTCGGAAGGCCCTCCGGTCACTAATAGCTGTTCCGGGGTGGATCCTATCAGATATCCTACTAGCGAGACCATCGGCCAGTTGAATTACATTCTCTACAATAAATGTGACGCTATTAAAGACCTTCATCTTCGGTTTGAAGTCACAAAAGAGTTGAAAGCTGAACATGACGATGAGGTCAGCAACTGTAGCGCGTCACAAGTAACCCAGAAGCTGACCACTACGGATGGGATTTATATTCAATTCAATGCATTTTCCAAAGACGCGCCCAAAGCGCTCATTCAGTATATTTTTGCTGTAACTGGAAAGCAGATTACACCCCATATTCAATATGCCGGGGGCACGCCTGACAATATAGATCACGATTGGCAGCAGGATTATGCCAATGCGTACGGCTTAACCCTCGATAAACCCAACATCTTGCCGAAGGGCTTCATCCTTTTTGTTGATCTGAATACCGACGACAAGGGTTTCGTCAATGGCGCAACCTTCACGGTCGAAGAGCCAAACGGGAAAAAACACGTGCAGAAGGCTCCTAAAGAGGGTCTATTTCCGATTCGAATCGCAGAGTCCCAAGCCAACATTGTCAGCACCAATGGGCACTTTGTTGATTTTGCGAAAGATGGTGCAGGAAAGCTTTCCTACTCTTCAAAGGGCACATTACTTGTTGAAGGCGGCGATTTCGAGCACTGTGCTGCCGCTTTACATAATTATGATGGTGGAACGTGTGAAACATCAAACGCCAGCTATGGCAAGATAAGCGGCTGCGATCCACTTACGCAGTCGGTTAACGTCAAATAGTAGACTTTTGGATGGGTGTTGCGCGGCACGGCGGATCAGACTACCCAACTTTCGTCAGACCCTTTTCCATCAGTTCCTCGACATTGAATGCCTTCTTTGTTTTCTGCGAGCGATGCATGCGTCCGTCGTGATGCGGTGTCGTTTTGAAATGGCATACTGGGCAGGGCACATCTCTCGCTTGGCGCTGCGGAGCTTGAACTTTGGAGGTGGCTTTACGCGGCGCTCGTGCTGCCGAGGTAGATGTTGCGCCCTCAGTGAGGCTGTAGTGAAAGCCAAGCTCGTTAAGCTCGGCCAACGCCTTTTCGGCGTTAGCAAGCGCCTCTTTCTTTGCGTCGTCTAAAAGCTGGGCACGCTGCGCATCTAGGGCTTTTAGTTTCTCTAGAACGCTGGTCAATGATTGCTCCTATGAAAGGCATTCGAGTTGCGCTTTCATAGGTGATTCTTAAGTCTGTGGGCCAGTTGTCGATTTCCGTCGAGAACTGACCCGGGCGGAGTGGGCCCCTGGGGGCGGACATGGGCGGACTTAACATTTGACCGGCAGGCTGGGCTTTCGAAGGACGAAAGCTCATGGTCAGGTATCGCTCGCACAGCATCGAATTTAAGCGTCAGATCGCGCAGGAGTTTCTGGCTGGCGAAACGCTCCACGGTTTGGAGAAGCGCCACGATCTCTCGCGCAATTTGATCCGTGTCTGGGTCGAACGGTACCAAGCGGGCGCCTTCGACGAGGACGCTGCCGCGGCCGACCTCCTTCAGCAATATGAAGCGCGGATCGCGGCCCTCGAACGGCTGGTCGGCAAGCAAGCGCTGGAATTGGAGTTTCTAAAGGGGGGTCTGCGAAACGCACCGCCAGCGAGAAGCGGGCCTACATCCGCAATTGCCGGCCCGAAACAGTCTCCGTCGCCGAAGGATGCCGGCTGATGGGGATCTCACGCTCGGCCTACTATAACGCGCCTACGGGGCGCCCGATGACACAGCCATCGTCGAGGCGATGAGCGCGATCCGCGACGAGTTCGAACGCTACGGTTGGCGACGCATGCAGGCCCACCTTCGCCAGCAAGGCCTCGTGGTCAATCACAAGAAGGTCAAGCGCCTCATGCGCGAACACGATCTCCAGCCACGCATGCGTCGGCGATATGTGGCGACGACGAGCAGCGATCACGACCATCCGATCTTCCGCAATCTGGCGAAGGACAGGGTCGTCAACGGCGCCAATCAGCTCTGGGTCGCCGACATCACTTACGTCGCTGTCGCCATGGGCTTCGTTTATGTCGCCGTGATTCTCGACGCCTGGTCGCGTCGCGTTGTCGGCTACGCCATCAGCCGATCCGTCGATGTCCGGCTGACGCTCGCCGCTTTGAACGCCGCAATCGAGGACCGCAGGCCGCCGGCCGGCTGCCTTCATCACTCGGACCGCGGGTCGCAAGGCGGATTCAAACGATCGTCGCAACACCTGAATGTAGGAGGTTGCGATGACCCTTCGAAAGCGCCGATCCCACCGTTCCGGACGGGCGCCGTTGCCATCACCAGGACGGCCGCCAGCAGCGAAGCGATCTGAACTCCAGCGATTTTGGCTGGGGATTGCGCAGGGGATGACCAGCGAGGAAGCTGCGCTGGCCGCTGGCATGTCGCAGCCTGTCGGAACCAGATTGTTTCGAGAGGCAGGCGGCATGCCACCAGCGATGTTCCGATCTTCGGCCAAGCCTCCGTCCGAACGGTATCTCAGCTTTGCGGAGCGTGAAGAGATTGCGCTTCTTCGTGTGCGGGGCCTTTCGGGGCGAGAGATTGGTCGGCGTATTGGTCGCTCGGCCTCCACCATCTCCCGTGAGCTGAGACGGAATGCGGCGACGCGCAGCGGCGGTCTGGAATATCGTGCATCGACAGCCCAATGGCACGCCGAACGATCGCGACGGCGCCCGAAAGCCGCCAAGCTTGCGCTGAACTCGGCCTTACGCGTCTATGTCGAGGAGAGGCTGGCTGGAACGGTCGCGGCTCCTGACGGCGCTGTCGTTGTCGGCCCTTCGGTGCTTTGGAGGGGACGCCGTCACGGCCAACGAAAGGCTCGTCGATGGAGCAAGGCCTGGAGTCCTGAGCAGATCTCCCGGCGTTTGGCGGCAGACTTCCCGAATGACAAGGACATGCGGATCAGCCACGAAGCCATTTACCAAGCGCTCTTCATCCAAGGCCGAGGCGCACTGCGGCGAGAACTGACGGCGTGCCTGCGCACCGGACGGACGCTGCGAACGCCGCGAGCCCGCGTGGGCCAGCGCGGCAAAGGCTTCGTGTCGTCCGAGATCATGATCAGCCAGCGTCCGGCCGAGGCCGATGACCGAGCGATTCCGGGGCACTGGGAGGGCGATCTCATTCTTGGGCTCGGCAGTTCGGCAATAGGCACGCTCGTCGAGCGCACGACGCGCTTCACGATGCTTTTGCATCTGCCGCGACTGGACGGCCATGGCGACGTTCCGCGAGCCAAGAATGGACCAGCTCTCGCGGGACATGGCGCCGAGGCTGTTCGCGACGCGATCGCGCGCGCCATCGTAACCCTGCCTCAGGAACTTCGGCGTTCGCTGACCTGGGACCAAGGCGCCGAGATGGCCCAACACGCGGCGCTCAAAATTGACACAGGCATCCAAGTCTACTTCTGCGATCCTCAGAGCCCCTGGCAGCGCGGCGCCAACGAGAACACCAATGGATTGCTGCGCCAATACTTCCCGAAGGGCACGGACCTGAGCGTGCACAGCGCCGAGACTCTCGCCGCTATCGCCGCAACCCTCAATGCCCGACCACGGAAAACTCTCGGCTGGATGACGCCGGCCGAAGCACTTGACCGTTGGTTGGCATAAAACCAATGTCCCCGTTGCGACGATCGTTTGAATCCGCCCAATATGCCGCGCAAGCCTATCGGCTGGCCCTCGACCGGCATGGCCTCGTCGGCTCGATGGGCCGGCGCGGCAACCCATACGACAACGCCAAAGCGGAGAGCTTCATGAAGACGCTGAAGGTCGAAGCTGTCTACCCCATGGCCTACGAGACCTTCGCCGACGTCACCCAAAACCTTCCGCGCTTCATCGACCAAGTCTATAACAGCCGCCGGCTCCACTCAGCCCTCGGCTATCTGAGCCCCAAACAGTTCGAGGACCACCACGCCCGGCAGACGGTCAAATCAGCGGCCTGATCTCTGTCCGCCCCCAGGGGCCCACTCCACGCCCGGGCCAGCTCTCTCCTGAAACATGGGATCAGGCGGCCACTTTTAATTCGACGACAAACCCAAGCGCTCGGATTCGTTTTGCAAGGTTGTTGGCGGCGCGCTGCGGATTCCTGGGGCGACGGTAACCGGGACCAAGATCCTGGTAGAACGTTCCGTCGTTGAGCATGTGATAGACGGCGCGCAGCATGGCTGCTGCGACCGCGATGATCGCCTTCTTATGCCCGAGGCGAGGTTTGAGACTGAGATATCGGGCTCGCATGCTGGCGTTCTTCACCTTTGTCGCCGACAATGCCGCTTGCACCAAGACAGGCTTAAGCCAGGGCGCGCCTTTACGCAGACGCTTCGAGCGCTTTCGGCCAGCGCTCTCGTCAAGGCGCGGACACATGCCCGCCCAGGAAACCAGATGATCGCCGGTCGGGAAGGCGCTCATATCGGCTCCCACCTCGGCAATCAGTGTTTGGGCGACGTTGTCACTGACGCCCGGAATTCCTTTCAGTCGCTCGATGACATCGCGAAAAGGCGCGAGTGCGACCTCCAGCCTGGCGTCGAATTCGGCAATGGTGGCTTCGATCTGCTCGATCGTCTTCAGGTGTTGTCCGATGAGAAAGCGATGATGGTCGCGCAGGCGTCCGTCCAACGCGGCGATGAGTTCCTCATGCGGACAGGCAAGCCGAGGATGACGCAATCCGGCCAATACAGTTGGATCTCCTTCGCCCCCCACGATCGCTTTCAAAATCCGCCGGCCACTGAGGCCGAGGATATCCGAAATGACCGAGGTCACCTTGATGTTGGCTTCCTCCAGCGTCGCTTGAATGCGTTGGGTGTGACGAACGATCTCGCGCGTCAACTCGCGCCGCGTGCGGGTCAAGTCCCGCACATCCTGGATCGGTTGCGGGGGCACGAATGAAGCTCGGATCAGCCCATGGGCGAGAAGATCGGCGATCCAGGTCGCGTCATTGGCGTCGCTCTTGCGCCCCGGTACGTTCCGAATGTGCGAGGCGTTGGCCAGGATCAGATTGAAGTCATGGCAGAGTACCTGCCAGACCGGCTTCCAATAGACACCGGTCGCCTCCATCGCCACGTGCGTGACTTTGGCGTCGGAGAGCCAAGTCGACAAATCCACAAGCCCTCGCGTCGTGGTTGGAAACCGAGCAAGCTCCGATCTGGCCTTCTGGCCAGAAATGAGTCTCCGGCAAGCCACGATTTCCTTCTGATGCACGTCCAGTCCCGCGCATCGCCGATGTAACGTCTCCATCGCGCTCCTCCTCAACGGGGTGACCAGCGCGACGGCCCAGAAAACGGTACTCTCTCCTACGGGCTCCGGGCGGGGCAGCCAAAGCAGCTCCGCCGTGGCGACAATCCAAAGTACGCCTGGGCCGTCCGATCAAACTCAGTGCCGGGATCGATCACCAAGAAATGGAGCGACCTCTGTGCCGGTCGGCAGACCTATACCCGTTTCATGCATCAAGGTGCGCGACGCGCATGAAAACTCAGTGGAAATCAACAAACCTCCTTCCGGGCTCCGCCGCGCAACACTTTTGAAAGGGCGTTTTGTCCGGGGTTCGAACGCGAACCCAAAGTGTGAATTCTAAGACAATTCTGGACCCTCAGCGGTCTTTTATGAGTTACCACAGAGGAACAGGATTTATGCCGGCCGCCTCTAAAACAACCCCAGCGCCAGAACTTACGCCCGAACAGCGACGCGAGCGACGGCAGCTTCGGCGACAAAAGCAGCGCGAGAGCAACGCCCTGCGCGCTGCGAAGATGCACGCCGCCCGGCTTAAGATGGAAGCAACAGGTTTGAAGGCGGCGGCGGAACCGAAGGCATCGCTCTACGTCGGGTGCTCCGGCTGGCGCGGACCGCGTGGCGAACGCGCAGTATCGACCCGAAACGGACCTCTAGGTTTGGTCCGTCAACGGAAGGAATGCGCAAATAGCGGGCGTTCTCGCGCGGCATGACTGTTCAGAGACGCGGTGTTAGCTGTTGCGCAATTTCGCCAGCGTCTCCGGGAATCGGCGCGAGAGCGGCGCGATGATGCTTCCCAATTCCACCCTGTAATCGCCTGATCCTTCCGGTTTGAGCGCCGTCATTCGTCCAGGGTTTACCAACCAGGAGCGATGCGTGCGGACGAAGCCGTGCGTCCCGAGCTCGTTTTCCAACGCCGAGAGGGGCGAGCGCATCAAGAGCTTACGCCCATCGTCGAGTATGAACTCGACATAGTTTCCCGCCGAGGCGACGGCGAGGATCTGATCCAGCCGCACGCGGGTGAGTCTGGCGCCGTCGCGGATGTCGAAGGTGAGCGTCCGTCCCGGCGCGTCGATCCGCGATTGTCGCCGCAGCAGATGCTCGACCAGAGCGAAGGCGGCAATGAACGACACATAACCGAATGCGTCCTTGGCGAACTCGTAACGGAAATTCGGAAAGAACGCGCCGAAGTCGTACTGTGCGTCGCCCAGCCAATAAACAAATTTGCGCAAGCCCACGAAGCCCGCGACATGAGCGAGCGAGAACAGCAGCGCCGCTGGAATATGGACCAAGAGCTTCCATCGCGGCCGCGCCGCGGGCGGCGCGATGCGGTAGGCGATCCAGGCGATCCACAGGAACAGGATGAAGGTGAGCCAGCTCGATCCCTCCCAGATGATCATTGCAGCGAGACCATATTGCGGCTGCTCATGACTTATGGTGATGCCATCAATGGTGGCGACCGCACCGACCATTACGACGGCAACTGCGTAACAGTAGAGAAGCGTGCGTCGCGCGATGCCGCTCGTCCCCGAGGGTTCGCCGCTCAGCCCAAGCCACTGCCGGAAATCACCAATCCGGCGCGCATCGTCACCGCGCCCTTCCGGCGGAGGCGCGCGTCTGGAAGAATTGTCGCGTTCGGCGGACGGCGGACACGCTCGGCCTCATGTCGTCGAACAATAATCGACGACGCCCTGAACCGTAAGGTGACATATGCACAGACGAAACATGCTGAAAGGAATGGCAGCCGTCATCGCCGTTCAACCCAATCTCCTGTCGCGGCTCGCGGCCAACGCCGCGACGGCTTCCGGGTTCGCGCCGCGTGCGGCCTGGCGACGCAGCATGGCCGAACGCCGAAAGCTGGGCCAAGCTCAACGAGGCGGTAGGCGGCAATCTGATCGCGGTTGAAGCCCCGTTCGCCGCCTGCGCAACCGATCCCAAAAGCGCCTCTTGCGTCGACGCGCTCGCGAACATCCGCAATCCGTTCTACCTCGGCGACCAACCCGGCGGCACGCAGGTTTCCGGCTGGCTCGATGCATGGACGCCGGCGCCCAGCGCCTATGCGGTTAAGGCCCGATCGAGCGGCGACGTCGCGGCGGCGGTGAATTTCGCGCGCGACAATCAGTCTTCGCCTGGTCGTGAAAGGCGCCGGCCACAGCTATCAAGGCACTTCGAACGCTCCCGACTCGCTGCTGATCTGGACGCGCGCGATGAACGAGGTGACGCTTGCACGACGCCTTCACGCCCCGAGGCGGCGAAGGCAAAGCGGCGCCCTCGCCGGCCGTCACCGCCGGGGCGGGCACCGTGTGGATCGACCTCTACCATGCCGTCACCAGCGAGGCGGGCCGCTATGTGCAAGGCGGCGGCTGCGCGGACGTCGGCGTCGCGGGACTGGTTCAAAGCGGCGGCTTCGACAGCTTTTCGAAAGGTTTCGGGACTGCCGCCGCGGGGTTGCTGGAGGCCGAGATCGTAACCGCGGACGGCGCGGTACGCGTCGCGAACGCCTATACGAATCCGGACCTGTTCTGGGCGCTCAAGGGGGGCGGCGGCGGAAGCTGGGGCGTGGTCACCCAACTCACGCTGCGCACGCATGACCTGCCGCGCGTTCTTCGGCGCCGCTTTGGGGACGATCAAGGCGCAATCGGACGCCGCCTTCCAGCGTCTGATCGCGCATTTCTTCCATTTCTACGTCGAAAATCTCTTCAACCCGCATTGGGCCGAGCAGATCAGTCTCGGTCCCAACAATACGCTCGAACTGTCCATGCTGTGCCAGGGCCTCGACAACCCGCAAGTCGGCTCGATTTGGCAGGGTTTCTTCGACTGGGCAAAAGCATCGCCGCAGGATTTTTTAATCAGCGGCAGCCACTGGGCGGGCGCGTTTCTGGCGCGGCATTATTGGGATTTCTCGGGCAACCCCTCACTCATCCCGGATCGGCGCGCCGGCGTGCCCGACTATCACGGGTGGTGGCGCGGCGACCAGGATCAGGTCGGCGCGTTCCTGCATGGCTTCGAGTCGCTCTGGCTGCCCGCGTCCTTACTCCAGGAAGGGGAGCGGCAGCGCCTTTCAGAAACGCTGTTCGCAGCGAGCCGCTACAAGAAAGTCGACCTGCAGTTCAGCAAGGGACTGGCCGGCGCGCCCGACGATGTCATCGCGTCCGCGAGAGATACGGCCACGAATCCGACCGTGACCGAGGCATTTGCGCTGGCCGTCATCGCGGATGGCGAAGGTCCGCGCTATCCCGGCCTGCCGCGGACGGCGCTCGATGTGACGGCGGCGCGAAGGGACGCGCACCTGATCGATCTGGCGGCGGCCGAGTTGCGGCGGATAGCGCCGGACGCAGGGTCCTACGTCTCGGAGAGCAACTATTTCAACCCGACCTGGCAGGACGCGTTCTGGGGAACGAACTATCCGCGCCTGCGCGAGGTCAAGGCGAAGTACGATCCAGATGGCCTGTTCTTCGTGCACCATGGTGTAGGCAGCGAAGAATGGTCCGCCGACGGCTTTGCGACGCGTTAGGCGGCGAGCCAGATCCGCTCGCGGCGCATCCACTCGTTCAAGGCGTCAAACAGAACGGCCATTTTCTACCCGCAGCCGCCCGAGCGGCCGGCAAGGGCAACGTCCGTTGTGGGGAACTGAGGCCCATCGGTGGAACGACCGCCACGGGCGGTGAAGCGTATTCCACGCTCCCGATGGAATGGCGGCCACGGCGCGGACTCCGGTCCATCCCGAGGCGATCCTTTTAGGACCGCTCTCCGCCCAACTGAGACGCCCAAGGCCCGCTTCGGTACGTCCGCTTAGCGCAAATTGTGTTGAAGAACTCCTCGCTCGACGAGAGCGGATAGCGGTTGCGACGACGATCAGGTCGGCCGATCTTGAGCTCTTCGCCTCATGTGGCGAAGATCGGCGTCGGGAGCGGGATAAGCTTGGCCAGTTTCCTCAGGTTTTGGGCGGTGGCCGCCAATAGGAACTCATCTTTGGCTCCGCTCGGCCCGCGCAGGCGCAATCGGTCGAGCCTGAGGATGCGCTTCAGATGAGCGAACAGCATCTCGACCTTCTTTCGCTCCCGGCGTGAGACAGCGCAGCCTCGGTCTTTGCGATCGCACGGGCCCTGTCGCGAGCGGCTTCGTGAATGGAGCGTGCGATCTTGCGTGCAGGAACGTTCGGGCAGCACTTGGGTTTAAGCGCGCAAGCCTGGCAGTCGTGCTGGCGCGCGAAGTAGATCATCGTGTCGTCTTTGGTCACTCCGTCGCGTGGTTTCGAGAACGAGCGATGATATTTCCTCAGCTCTTTGCCGCCAGGGCAGGCATAGCGGTTGCCTTTGGATCAAAGGCGAAGTCGCTGCGCGAAAGGGTCGCCGTCCGTGCGCTCGGACTTGTCCATCAGTTTCACGTGCGGCTCGATTCCACGCTCGTCCACCAACCACCCAATTATCTCGGCCGAGCCGTAACCCGCATCAGCGACCAGGCGCGACGGGCGCGCACAGGCCCCAATGCAGCGCGCCCATCGCCGCGCCGGGAGAACGGCGTTCGGCCCGCGCCCTTCAATTGGACATCCCGCCGCTCGCCGTTGCGGTCCACGACCTCGCCAAGCAGGATTGCGCGGCCGTCCCCGAGCCGAGGAACGAAATTGCCGAATTGATCCCCGGCATAAGCCATCGCGATCGGCTCGGCGCCCAACGGGTTGACGTTGCCGGCAAATACGGCCGCCAAGTCGTCCGGCTCGAGTCCTCGTGTATCGACGCCAAGTTCTGCCGCGAGCGATTCGTTAAACTTGATCAGGCGAGGCTTTGCGACCGGCGTCGGAGAACGTCGCGCGAAAAAATGCTCCGGAAGGCGCGCATAGCTGTTGAAGAAGACAGCGATCGGGCCGGCCGTGCGTTCGGGTGCCGGCGGCTTTTCCATTGAGTCAGTCAACGGCATGCGTTGCAAATCCTTTTGGCCGCACGCTATCGATAGCGCGGCATTGATGGGTCGACATCGCAAGCCCAGGCATCGATGCCGCCGTCGAGGTTGACTGCGTTGTCAAAACCGGCGCTTCGAAGAAAGTCGACGACCATCTGACTGCGAGCGCCATGATGACAAATGACCACCAACAATTGATCTGTCGGGAGGCTATCGGTCTGCGCTGGAATCTCCGCCATCGGAATATGCAGAGCGCCTTCCAGTCGGCAAACATCAAGCTCCCTCGCCTCCCGGACATCGAGAACCGTATGCTCCTTCCCTGCGCTGCGCATCTCAGCAAGCTCGCGAACAGAGATCACATCTAATCCTCTGAGAGGTTCTGTGGACATAGCGAGGTTGCTCCCCTGACTTACGCTGAGGCCGTACATATGTCGGACTGGAAGCAGGACAAGAAACATTGCCGCTTCGAGTTGCCCCTTCGAGGCGGCGGGCCTCGTCCGTCAACGCCCCAGCAGCGCCAAAGGCGTGATGTTTATCACCCTGGAGGACGAGACCGGGATCGCCAACCTGGTGGTCTGGCCGCAAGTGTTCGAGAAATTCCGCCGCATCGTGATGGGCGCCAGCATTATCGCTGTGCGCGGACGTATTCAGCGAGAGGGCGAGGTGGTCCACCTCGTCGCCCATCGGCTCGTTGACCTTTCGGCCGAGCTCGGGACCGTCGGCAGCCGCGACGCCGCTTTCCCACTGTCGCATGGACGCGGCGACCAAGTCACACACGCCGGCGATCATCCGGCACGCCGTCTGGCTCTATATACGTTTCACGCTCAGCTATCGCGACGTCGAAGATCTGCTCGCGGAGCGCGATCTGGATGTCTCCTACGAAACGGTGAGACGATGGGTCTTGAATTCGGCCCATTGTTCGCTCGAGAACTTCGCCGTCGACGCCCTCGGCCAACGTCGCGATGGCATCTCGACGAGATGGCCGTGATGATTGCGGGCCGGCAGTTCTGGCTATGGCGCGCGGTTGACGACGAAAGCGAGGTTCTCGACCTGCTTGTGCAACGACGGCGCGACAAGGCTGCAGCCGTGAAGCTGATGCGCAAGCGCTCAGGAAGCAAGGCTTCGCACCCGATGTTTTGGTGACCGACAAGCTTCGCTCTTACGGCGCGGGTCCGAGATCGGATTGTCGGCGCGCCATGAGCAGGGATTGCGCAATAACAATCGGGCCGAGAATTCGCATCAGCCGACGCGACGGCGCGAGCGCAAGATGCAGCGTTTCAAATCGCCCGGATCAGCTCAGCGCTTCTTGTCCATTCACGCCGTCGTCCAAAACACTTTCAACGTCCAGCGCCATCTCACATCCCGCCGCACGCTTCGCGTCCTGAGAGAAGAAGCTTTCCGGACGTTGCGAGCCGCCACCGCGGCCTGAAGTTCAGGGGGCCTTTCACACCCCGCGCCGCGCCGATCCAAGTTGGTGTGACAGGGCCCGCCGGACGAGGGACGCCTTTGCGCGAAGGACCGGCCTTGACGGCCGGCGAGGCTGCGCGCTTGACGACACCCGATATCATGGAACTCCACTCTAGGCGAACGCCTCAACGCAAGAAGACCCAGCAGGTAAAGGCCGCCTGCGTCAAACACCTCCAGGAGCGCCTCGATAAGCGGCATTGCATCATCAAGGCATACGCGTCCTCCCAGCGACCGCCACAGGCCCGCCCCTCGCCTGGTAGGCGATCGGGCTTGGCTTTCGCCCGAGGACCCGTAGCGGCCACAGAACTAACGCAAGCAACCGGTAGAGGTTTCACGGCCCCGCGCGGGCTCGCTTTATCGCCCTTTCGTCCGCGCTCCGTTCACAAAAAGCTGGCATGCAATTTGCCCATATGACGCGAGGACCGGTACGGCCCAGAGGACCGCCATCAGCAGCGCCATCAGCACGGCGGTGATCTTCAGCTTGGTGGACAGATCCATGGCGTCCTCCGAACGCGCGATCCAACCTCAACGCAGCCCTGTCCGCGGCCTCTCGTGGCTACGCTGTGACGGTGATCACGCTCCGACCGGCTGCCTTCCGGTGGCCTTGCGATTGCATATGCGCCGCGCCGCGGAAGCAGCAGGTCCCAAAGCCGAGCGGTTTCTGACTAGGCCCGGCCGACTTCCGTCGACCGGCCTTTCGCTCTATTTCTGCGCCCGCTTGTCGGCTTTGGCTGGAGGCGGACTCAGCCACGGTCTCGGTTGGATCAACATGCCGCCCTTCGACGTTATCAGGTGCAAGAGGGTGCACAGGAAGCGCGCCATGACTTGGAAAGATCTGCGACAAAAAAACGCGCGCCTTCATGAGATAATCGAGCAGGTTCTAGAGATGCATCCGGAGCTACGCGACGGGGCTGAAGCCCTAGCTCTGAACCAGGATCTCCATGTGGAGGTCGGCGCTCCGTTCCTTGAACGAACACGAGACAAACTTCGCGAGCGCGCGAGAGCGATAGTAGAGCGTTGCCCAGAATTAGAGTATTATTTTGATAGCCCCGCTTTGACGGACGTAGCATCTACGGCTGATACCTGGTTTATCCAGCGCGAAACGTCGGGGCGAAAGAATTGATATTGATTAGAGGTTCCTTCTGTAACCGATAGTCTTGTATCGTCAGAAGACGATGACTGAGAGCAAACGCTCTTTCCATTTCAAGGAAAACCGCGAACTCCCTTCGTAGAAATGGGAGATACAATCATGCGGTGCTCTTTCTTGCGCGGTGGCCAGATTGCAAGCGTCGATATGCTACCCCGCAGTCTACCGGACAGAGCCGCACTCGTGCGAGCAGAGACGTCTTCAAAGCGCAAGGGCCCCATCGATGGCTTAGAAGTGTGGGACCGCGCCCGCTTAATCTTTAGGCCGGCTGGGACCCCCGGCTCGACCCCCTTCGGCCAAGCAACTTTGGGACGCTCTAGCCGGCGAAGTCTGGCTAAACGCTCGTCGTCGACCATGATGGGCCGAGTGGGTGGCCGGCAGGCCGGGGTTGAGTTCATGGAAGAACGCCACGGGCGACCCCAACCATTTCTCGACACAGGGAACATTGAGGCGCGTTAATGGGTTAGCGATTTCATGGGAGCGAAGCCGACAATCCTCGTAGTTGAAGACGACGAGCTTCTGCGCCTGTACGCTGCCGGCCTGCTTGAAGAACAGGGTTTTGGGGTCGTCGAAGCCGAGAACGCCGACGCCGCGCTGAAACTGCTCGAAACCCGCGACGACGTGCGGTTGCTTTTCACCGATATTCAAATGCCCGGCTCATGCGACGGGATGGACCTTGCGCGACAGGTTCACGCTCGTTGGCCCAGCATCCTCTTGGTCATCACTTCCGGTCAGATAAAGCCCGCTGAGGCGGAAATTCCCGATGATGGCCGCTTCGTCGGCAAGCCTTATCGAGCGAATGAGCTGCTCGGCGAAGTGAACGATCTGATGCGCAAAGCGCAATGACAGAGAAGCCCAGCTTGCGCCGGGGCCTAAGATTGTTCGGGTGCGCCGATGGCTCCGTGGCCGCCTCGAATTTTCCCAGAGCTCTGAATCCCAACAGGCCCTAGTCTATCCAGCGTCAGGCTGGCCGCATATGGCGCGCGATAACCTGAAATAACGTGCGCAAATAGCGGGAGAAGCCGTCCTGAACGATGGCTATACGGATCATTACAGGTGGGCCTAGAGTTTCTTCCGAGGCCGACTGGACGGTGGCCAGGTAGAATGAAATGTTACGCTCTCTTCTCGCGTTGCTGATGATCCTGCTCGCCGCTCCCGCTTGCGCAGAACGCCGCTTTGGCGGCCTTCCCGGTGGCGGCTTCCCCGCTTTCCACCCCCACCGTCGCCTCCTCGGTTCCCTTGGTGGTCTTTGCGGTTTCGGTTTCGGTTGCGGCTTCGGTTTCTACAACCCGGGTTATGGCTATTTCAATGGCTATGACGATGGGTCTGGCAACGGCTATTTCAACGGCTATGGCTATTTCAACGGCAGTGGCTATTTGAACGGCTATAGCTATAGCAATGGAAATGGCTATTTCAACGGCTATGGCTATGGCGCGGGAAATGCCGCCAGCATCAGCAACGGCTTAACCGGCGTCTATGTCCCCGGTCCCGTAGGGGCAGACATTCCCCCCCTGATCATTCCTAAAAACTGCTGGGTTCGTCGCGCCGCTTACGATCCATCGGGTGCGTATTTTGGACAAGTCCTAGTCAACCTCTGCCGCCCGTCGGATGGCGTGACGGTGACCGGCGTGAAAGCTCGGTCTACAATGCCTGTGCCAGGAACTAGCCAGCCAAGAACCGACCAAGGGAAACCTTGAACCATCTGACGGCCCGCGAGCGAGCCGCCATCGCGTCCACGCCGCCCTCCGCGTCCAGGCCGAGCGCCTGATCGCCGCCTACTTCGCTCCGGAGTCGGATAGGGGTCCCCTCATAAATGAGCTTATCTTCCTCCGACGCGAGGCCGATCGACTTGCGGCAGGGCGACGCCCCTGACAGCATGAACTCCCACTAGTGGCTCACGTCATTGCGTTTGATGGGATTGTCTGAATCCCTGCCGTCGCGATGGCGCGATGGAGATGATTCGTGGCCAGCAAAGAGGTTGCCGTCAAGAAGGCGTTGTCAGGCTGAGCTAGGAGGAACGCGCCCAGCTTGAGGCATTTATCCGCAGGGGCAAGCGCGCCGGGCATTTGCTGACGAAGGCCCGCATTCTGTTGAAGGCGAACGTGTCGGAGGCCGGCGAGGGATGGAGCGACAGCCGGATCGCCGAGGCGCTGGACACCAGCATCCCGACGATCGAGCGGACGCGACGGCAACTTTTGGAGGAAGGCTGTGAAGCCGTCCTGACGCGCAAGTACAATCCCAAATCGGCCCGCGCCGGATTTTCGACGGCGCCGCGGAAGCCAAGCTGATCGCTCTGGCTTGCGGGCCGGCTCCGGCGGCTGCGCCAGATGGACCCTGCGCCTCCTGGAGGAAAAAGTCGTCGAGTTGCAGATCGTCGAAACTGGAGTTGACCCAGTTTTGTGGACACCCTTGAAGTTGACTTTGGAGGTGTCTGATGCCGCGTTAGCGAACCGCTTATCCGCCGGAGTTCCGGCGACAGATGGTCGATCTGGTGCGATCTGGACGCACGCCCGAAGAGCTGGCGCGTGAGTTCGAGCCGAGCGCACAGTCGATTTCCACTTGGGTGAGGCAAGCCGAGCGGGACGCCGGCAAGCGCGTTGACGGACCAACAAGCGCTGAGCGGGATGAACTGGGGCGCCTTCGACGTGAGAACCATCGCCTGCGTCAGGAGCGTGACATCCTGGCAAAGGCGGCAGCCTGGTTCGCGCGGGAGAGCAAGGCGAGCCCGAACGGGTTTACCGGTTCATGAGCGCGCACCAGGCCGTGTATCTCATTCGCACAATGGCCCGGGTCCTGAAGGTTTCGACCTCGGGCTATTACGCCTGGCGGAGCCGACCAGCTTCGGCTCGGGCGAGCGTCGACGCCGATCTTACGCGTCGCATCCGCACGATCCACGCCGGGTCGCATGGAACCTATGGCGCGCCGCGTGTTCATGGCCCAAGCTGAAGGCTGATAGCCTCTCGGTTGGGCGGAAGCGGATAGCTCGATTGATGCGAGGGGCGGGGATAGGGCGTCAGCCGGCGCAGAAGCGCACCGGTCACGACGCGGCAGGCGAGGGACCATCATCCCGCCAGCGATCTCGTCCGCCGCAACTTCATGGCCGAGCGGCCGAACGCGTTGTGGGCGGCCGACATCACCTTCCTGCCGACGTTGGCCGGCTTTCTCTACCTCGCGGTCGTTCTCGACGCCTGGTCGCGCCGGATCGTCGGATGGGCCTTCTCGGCCGATCTGAAGACCGGCGTCGTACTCGACGCTCTCGACATGGCGATCGCAGCCCGAAAGCTTGACAACGTCGTCCATCATTCGGATCGCGGTTCGCAAGTACACGTCGGTCGCTACCGGAACAATCGATTCCAGGGCAACCATTGGTCAAGCGGCTCGGTCGGCGACGCCCACGACAATGCGATGTGCGAGAGTTTCTTCGCCACCCTCGAATGCGAGCTGACCGATCGGCGTGGCTTCCGATCTCATAGCGAGGCGCGGACGGCTGTCTTTCAGTTCATCGAAGGTTTCTACAATCCCTCGCGCCGCCACTCGGCCCTGGGCTATCTGTCGCCCATCGAATACGAATGGACATCATACCTAACCAAGCCCGCCTAAGCCCCAACCCGTCCATCAAAGCGGGGCAACTTCACTAACGATCGAGGACGGCGCCGTTGGCTTGGCGCGTAGCCAACTCTTTTCCACTGCGCACGAACTCGTCACGAGCTGCATCGATGGCCCACTTCGTTGAGCGCTCATCATGGACCCCGGCATCCGATGAACCGTGAAAACCAAGTCTACCAATCCACCCGCTTCGATACGCCAAGCCTCGTCAGCCGACGCGGCTTCCACCACTTATATTTCCCGCTCTCTGAGCGCTTCGGCCATGGAGAACGGATAAGAGGCTCATCCCCCACCACGAGTATTCTTAGTCTCTTCTTTACAATTTTACGCTATTTTAGTGGAATATCGGCTGACCGCCAGGCGTTTCTCATCGGCCGGATGCACCAGCCGGAATCGGAGCAAAGAGCTTGAGGACGTTCATTTTTGGTCTTGCTGCGCTTGTCCTTATCGCGCTTGGGCTGAAGGTCGGCGTCGGGATGTTGGACGCGGCCGCGCGCAGTCCTTCCGGGCTTGACGGTCTCAGGCCGAGCTTCGACAACACGCCACTCCATCTCCTGCCGTTCCAGGTGACCGGACTCGTCCAGAAGGTTATCGACCGCCCGATCGGCTCAACCGAAACCGCCGCCGTCCTTGGCTGCATCCTGTTCGAGGCGGCGGTGGTTGGCCTGGTGTTCCAGCTTGCACTCGGAGACCTGGGCCTTGGACTGGTTTTGAACGGCCTCCTCGCGCTCACCGGCGTGTGGCTCGTCATGTTGCTCTACGATCTCGGATCCGACGCTAATGCGTTCAATGATCTTAATGCGCTGGTCGAGCACGCGCTCGTCGGCTCAGTCGCGGCGCCGGCGACGCTTATCCTCCTCAAGGCCTTGGCCGCCTCCGACACCGCCACCTTCTTCGCGGGGGGCGACACACGGACGGGCGACGTGATGAGAGGCCTCTTCACCCGGGTCGAGCACCTGGCCAGCGCGGCTCCCAACCGACGGCCGACGGGCCCCAGCGCCGAACGCATCCGCGACGCCATCAACAGGCGCAAATTCTCCTAGCGGCGCTGTCACACCAACTTGGATCGGCGCGGCGCCGGGTTTGGAAGGCGGCGCCCACCTCAGGCCGCGGTGGCGGCTCGCCAGGTCTGGAACGCTTCGTCTCTTAGGACGCGAAGTGAGCGGCGGGAAGTGAGACGACGTTGGACGTTGAACGTGCTGTGGACGACGGCGTGAACAGACAAGAAGCGTTGGGCTGATCCGGGCGATTTGAAACGCTGCATCTTGCGCTCACGCCGTCGTGTCGGCTGGTGCGAATTCTCAGCCCGATTGTTCTTGCGCAATCCCTGCTCGTGGCGCGCCGACAATCCGATCGCGGACCTTGCCGCGCCGTAAGAGCGAAGCTTGTCGGTCATCAGCACGTCGGGTGCGAAGCCTTATTTCTTGAGGGTCTTGTCACGCCAACGGTCGCCGACCTAGGGCGTGCGGAGAAACAATCGGGCCGAGAATTCGCACCTGCCGGTTCGTCGCCGCGAGCGGAAGATGCAGCGGTTCAAATCGCCCGGATCAGCACAGCGGTTCGTGTCCGTTCATGCCGCAGTCCAGAACTCGTTCAACCTCCAACGCCATCTCATTTCCCGCAATACCTCACCGCGCTCTCAGAGGCGAAGCGTTTCAGAATTGGCGGGCGGCGACTGCCGCCTGAAACAAGGGCCAAGCCCTTCGACTCTCGTTCGGCCGAAGCTAAGTTCACGTGACAATCCCGACCCCGACTAATCAAAGGTTGCTCCACTGTTTGAAGGGCGCGTCGCCCCCTTGGTCTCCGCCCAAAAAGCACCTACGGTGCGAATTCGAGGAACTGCTCCCTATCCGACCGCTGATCGCCGTTCCTTGTCTCAGGTGTAGTTAGACTTGGATAACCCATGGCACTTGTTAAAAGTTCGAAGATCGCGACCCGGTCTTCTCTTGAAACTCCTTCCGTACTCACTGTGTCGAAATCAACGCCTCGTACCAAGCTTTCCCCTCCGGACGAAAAAGTCGGCACCTCGTCGGCCGCAGTCCTCTTCGAACGAGTTGCTGCCGCAACCGAGCAATTCGCGAGCGGACTGACGCAGGCTTCGGCGGCGGCCGAGCAATTACGCAAATCGATGGAGCAGATTGCCTCGGGTGCCGAGGAGGCCGCGGGCGCGTCGCAGGAGCAACTCGCAGCGATCAAACGGATATTCGACGGCCTTCGCGCAGCGCGCGGCGAAACAGAAGCCCTGCGGCGGCGCACGGAGACCGTGCAAATTATGCTCGGCGACGCGGCCGAGCGCATCACAGCTTCAGCTCGGGCGACCGAGCGCAACGCGCAGCGGCAGGGCGCCACGGTGGAGATCATCGCGGAATTAGAGCGTCGCGCGGCAAACATCGGCGAGATCACACAAACGGTCAGCCGCATCTCTGACCAGACTAGTCTCCTGGCTTTGAACGCCGCAATCGAGGCGGCGCGCGCCGGCGATCACGGTCGAGGCTTTGCCGTTGTCGCCGACGAGGTTCGGGCGCTGGCCGAGACCTCCGACAAGAGCTCGCAGGAGGTCAGAAGGCTCGCGGGTGAAATTCAGATCGATGTCCGCGGCGTCGTCGGCGCGGTGAAGAAAGCAGCTGACGCGTCCGCGACGGAAGCGAAGGCTGCAGCCGCGGTCGTCGAGGCCCTCGACAATCGCCGGGAGGACATGCGACGAATTGCAAAGAGAAACGAGGCAATGCTGAACGCGGCCCTCGAAGCTGAGAGGGCGGCGTCCGAAGCGCAGAAAGGCGCGGAGCAGGTCGCGAGTGCGGCCGAGCAGCAATCGGCCGGCACGGGCGAAGCGCAATCGGCGGTTCAGCAGCAGGTCAAAGCGCTCGACCAGGGCCAGACAGCCGCGCGCGCGCTGGCGGCGCTCGCCGACAAACTTCGCGGAGGAACGGCGCCGGCATCGGTCCCTGAGCAGATCGGCACGACCGCCGAAGAGCTTTCGGCGACGATCCAGGAACTGACCGCCGCCGCAACGCAGATTATGGCGGCCGTTCAACAAATCGAGCGCGGTTCGCAACAACAGGCGTCCGCCACCCACGAGACTTCGGCGGCGCTCGTCCAGATCGAGAATAGCGGCAAGCTCGCGCAGAAGACGACTCACGATTACAGGGAGCGCGTCTCGCAAATGGAGGCCGCTCTCAAGGAGAGCCGCGCTGTCGTTGGCCGGTTGGTCGACGGTGTCGACGCGGCGCTCGCAGATACGCGAACAAGCATGGCCACGATCGTGCGTTCGGAAACGGTGGGGCGCCGGATTGAGAAGATCGTCGACGCCATCGCCTTGATGGCGGTGCAGACGAGCATGCTCGCGGTCAGCGGTTCGGTCGAGGCTGCGCGCGCTGGCGACGCTGGACGCGGCTTCGCCGTCGTGTCGAACGACATCAGGAGCTTGGCGCGGGATGCGTCGCAGAATGTCGAGCGTGCGAAGGACACGGTGCTTGGAATTCTCGATCAGATCGCAACGCTCAAGCGCGATCTCGAACAGGTCGCTGGGAATGCCGAAGCCGAGATCCAGGGAAATCGCGTCGTGTTTGCGGCACTCGACAAGGTCGATGACGACATGAGTGCGCTGAGCAGCGCCAATCAGGCGATCCTGGAAGGCGCGGAAATCATTCTGGCGAGCGTCGCTGAAGCGTCAGAGGGCGCGCGCCAGATCGCGGCAGCCGCCGAGGAGGCGCGCGGCGCCTCTCGCCAAGCTGCGGCCGCATCGACCGAACAGGCGCAGGGCGCCGACGATCTGGCAGCGGCGATCGAGGAGATCGCCTCTCTCGCAGACGCCTTGAAACCGCGGGCATGACGAGCGCCGTGATCGCGGAGACGTCTGGCTCCGTGAAGCGTCGCTTTCTTGTCTTCCGCATTTCGGAGCGCGTGTACGCGCTGCCGGCCGAAACCGTGGCCGAAGTCATACGGCTTCCGGTGACGGCGCGCGTGCCGCAATCGCCCAGAGCGCTCATCGGTGTCGCCAACCTGCGCGGCGCCGTTCTTCCGGTCGTCAGCCTGAGGGCTTTGCTCGACCTTGAAAGCGAGGCGGACGCTGCCGCGCGCGCGATCGTTCTCGACGGCGCCGCCCCCGTTGCGATCGTAGTCGATGCGATCGATGCGCTCGTTACAATTGAGGCCGAGCGGATTGACACGCGATCGGCGCAAGTCAGCGTCGAACAAGGCGAGAAATTGAGTGGCGCCTTTCCGCTGGGCGACGGTCAGGGCTCGGCGAAAATCCTGGACGTCCCGGCGATTCTTGCGGAGACGTTCGCCCGACGCGTCCGCCCGGGGCGCTCAAACGTGGCACGGAGCGTCATTACGATGCGTGCGCCAGACGTGGTGGCGGAGGTGCGCGAGGCGTTCGTCACGTTCGACGTCGCGGGCCAGGAATTTGCTCTCGATCTGGGTCTCGTTCAGGAGATTATCGCGCTGCCCGGCGCCATTACGGCCGCGCCCCGCGTCGACAAGACGGTCGCGGGCATGATGGCGTTTCGCGACCAATTGCTTCCGCTGGTTTCCTTGCGCGAACTGCTAGGCTTCGCGGTCGCTCCCATTTCGCAAGTCCGCGAAAAGGTCATCGTCGCGGCCGTCGGCGGCGAGCTAGTCGGTCTCATCGCCGATCGCGCTCGCGCCGTGATCGCGGCCGACCCGGCGTTGATCGATCCCGTTCCGCCTCTGATTCAGGCCCGTTCAGGTGGCGAGGCCCGCATCAAGTCGATCTATCGTGGCGAAGAAGGCCGGCGGCTGGTCTCGGTCCTCGAGCCAGAGCAGCTCTTTCGGGGAGACGTCATGAAACGGCTCGGCGAAGCCCGCGATGCCTCGCGATTGAAACCGCAGATCGACGAGGCGAGCGAGGAGCGGAAGTTTTTGATCTTTCGCCTCGGCGACGACGAGTTCGCGTTGCCGGTGGAAGCGGTGGTGGAAGTGGCGCGCGCACCGGATCGGGTTACACGGGTCCCCAAGGCGCCCAAGTTCGTGGAGGGAGTGATCAACCTGCGCGGCGCTGTTCTCCCCGTGATCGATCAGCGGCAGCGGTTCGACATGCCCCGACTCGAAGAGGGCGAGTGCCGTCGACTCGTGGTGGTTCAGACGGGACGCCACCGGGCGGGCTTGATCGTCGACAGCGTGTCCGAAGTGCTGCGTACGACTGCCGACGCCATCAAGGACGCGCCGGATCTCACCGAGGATATCGCGCGGCT
The DNA here is from genome assembly GCA_963717215.1 of uncultured Alphaproteobacteria bacterium. GTDB lineage: Bacteria > Pseudomonadota > Alphaproteobacteria > Rhizobiales > Beijerinckiaceae > Roseiarcus. Next base: position 1,240,574 of record CAVQVS010000006.1, on the reverse strand, counting down.
AGTCAATGGCGTGGTAACTATCGAGGCTGCGGCGCGAATCCTTCTCATTCTCGATCCCGCCGAGCTTCTGACGCGAGCTGAGCGCAGCCTGCTCGACAAATTCGAAGGCAGCCCGCAGGCGCCTTCGTGATCAAGGTCCTGGTGGTCGACGATTCGGCCCTCATGCGCAAGCTGTTGGGCCGCGTGCTCGCCGACGTCGCCGAGTTCGAGGTGCGTTTCGCGCGCAATGGCACAGAGGGTCTGGAGCAGCTTGCGATCGTCAATCCCGACGTCGTCACGCTCGACATTCATATGCCAGGCATGGACGGTCTCACCTGCCTCGACCGGATCATGATCGAACACCCTCGCCCTGTGCTAATGGTTTCGTCGTCGACGCGCGACGGCGCGGACGAGACGCTCGAGGCGTTGCGTCTGGGCGCGGTGGATTTCGTACCGAAGCCAGAAGGCGCGCTTTCCCTGCACATGGAAGTGTTCGGACCGCTGTTCGTCGCCAAGGTGCGAGCGGCCGCAGGCGCCAAGATCAAGGCAAGTCTTCGTCTGCGCGAACGCGTCCAGCATCGCTTTGGCGGAGGCGTCTCCGCGCGTTCGCGTCTGGGCGCCGGCACCCCGGCCCCCGAGCGGGAGTCAGGCGCGGGTATCGTCTTGGTCGGGACCTCAACAGGGGGACCCTCTGCGCTGGAGGCGCTGCTCGGCGTGTTGCCGTCGACGTTTCCTTGGCCCATCGTCATCGCGCAACATATGCCGGCGAGCTTTACTGGCGCGCTCGCGCGGCGCCTCGATGGTCTCTGCGCGATCGGCGTCAGCGAGGTCACGCGGCCCACGCCGCTCGAGCCCGGCCACGCGTATATCGGACGCGGCGACGCGGACGTCATTATTTCGAAGATCGCCGACGACCTGCTCGTATCTTCAGTGCGTGCGGATTCCAGGCGCCCCTGGCATCCGAGCGCCGACCGGTTGGTGGAGAGCGCCATCGCACATGTTCCCGCTCATCTCCTCGTAGGAATTCTGATGACCGGCATGGGCGACGATGGCGCTGGATCAATGGCGAGACTTCGTGCGTTTGGAGGCCGAACGATCGCTGAGGCGGAGGAAACGGCTGTTGTATGGGGCATGCCTGGGAAGCTCGTCGAGGCAGGAGGAGCGATGTGGGTGCTGCCGCTGCCGAATATCGCTGGGCAATTAAGAAAGCTGACGCCCCTCCATGCCCCTAATCCGCAAAGAGTCTGATAGGGCGGCCGCGAAAGCACCGCATCGGGCGTTTCCGTCTTTGGCGAGTGCTTTAGCTGACGAGCGTTGGGCCGCGGCGCGCACAGCGTGCGATCCCGCCGCAGTTTCCTCGCTGGGCGAGGCGCTGGCCCATGAGCGCGAGGCCCGCGTGCGCGAGGCGATCTTTACTGCGCTAGCCAGAATTGGGACCTCAGAAAGCGCAAATGTCGTTCTGCCCTACCTGCGGCTCGATGACGCCAACACCCGCACGGGCGCTATGGACGCTCTGCGCGCCATGCCGGAGGCGGCTCAGCCGTTCTTGCCGGGGTTGCTGGAAGACTCCGATCCGGATGTGCGGCTGCTCGCATGCGATCTCGTGCGCGACGCTGGGGGCAACGAGGGACAGCGCTGGTTGTGCGCGCTTATCGAAGCTGAGCCACAGGCCAATGTTTGTGCAGCCGCGGTGGAAGCCCTGGGCGAGATCGGAGACGCAAGCGCGGGGCCGTCGCTCTCGCGTTGCGCCGGGCGTTTTCCGGACGATCCGTTCCTCAGTTTCGCCATCAAGGTCGTCGCTGACCGTTTGCGCGGCGTGTCCCCGGCGCCTCGTGGTTGAGTTCCACCCTGCTTGACGCCGAGGAATATCGCCGGCTGTGCGATTATCTCTACCGTCATACTGGAATGGCCTTCACTGAGGCTCGACGCTATTTCGTGGAACGTCGCGTCGAGGACCGGATGATTGCGACTGGGTCGTCCTCCTTCGCCAGCTATTTCGCGCGACTGCGCGCGAATGTTCAAGGCGAACTGGAGCAGTTGATCAACGCGTCCACGGTCAACGAAACCTATTTCTATCGGGAGGACCACCAGTTTGCCTGTCTGACGTCCAATTTGCTTCAGGAGCGTCTTCGCGTGAAACCGCGAGGCGAGACGATGCGGATCTGGTCTCTCCCGTGTTCGACGGGCGAGGAGCCCTATTCGATTGCAATGTGGCTCTTGGAGAATTGGGCCGAGGTGGACGCTCACGACATCGAGATCATCGGCTCGGATATCGACACCAATGTCCTGGAAGCCGCGCGGACCGGCGTTTTCGGCAAGCGCGCACTGATGCGTTTGAGCTCGGCGCTGACCGGCAAATATTTTACGCCCGCCGGACCCGAGCATTGGCACATCATCGACGAACTGCGTCAGTCGGTGCGGTTCACGACGACCAATATCGTCGAACGCGACGAAACACGGCCGCACGGTCTGTTCGACGTCATTTTCTGCCGAAACCTGCTCATCTATTTTGACGACACCTCGCGCCGCGTGGCGGCCGAGAATCTCTATGAGAGCCTGGCGCCCGGAGGATATATCTGCCTCGGCCATGCGGAATCGATGAGTCGCATCTCCTCTTTGTTCGAAGTGTGCCGGTTCGAAGACGCCATCGTTTACCGTAAGCCGCCGGAGGCGCCGCATGGCTGACCGCAAGATGCGTATCCTGGTCGTGGACGATGCGAATCTCGTCAGGCTCTATTATCGACAAATCCTGGAAGAGGCGGGTTTCGAGGTTGAGGAGGCGCTAAATGGCCTCGAAGGGCTTGAAAGGCTGCTCGTCAGCCAGCCGGACGCAGTGATCGTCGACATCAATATGCCCCTGATGGACGGCGTCACTTTCCTGAGCGCGTTGAGGCGGCAGGCTTTGCCACTGTCCTCAATTCCGACGCTCGTCACCAGCACCGAGTCGAAGGCCGCCGACATCGAAGCGGCGCGCGTGGCCGGCGCCAATTTCTACTCGGCTAAGCCGATTGGCCGCGCGGATCTTGCCCGCACCATGGCGATGTTCTGCGGCGTTTCCCAATGAACGAGTTCCTCGAACAGTTTGTGGTGGAGGCGCGCGAACTGATCGAGCAGGTCACGGGCGACCTTCTCGCGTTGGAGCGCGATCCCGGAGACCGCGCGAGCCTGGATGGGTCTTTTCGTGCGTTTCACACGCTCAAAGGGGGCGCCGGGATCGTCGATTTCGCGGCTATGGGGCGTGCGATGCATGCCGCCGAGGATGTCTTGTCGATGGTCCGCCAGGGCGATCGCCCAGTTACCGCCGGCCTCATCGGCGATTGCCTCGCCTGCCTCGACCAGGTCGTTCAGTGGCTCGATTCCATAGAGGAGAGCGGCGAACTTCCGAATGAGGCCGACGCCGCGGCGGATCGGCTCGCGGCCCGCTTCGTGGCTGGCGAAGAGGCAATCGAGCGCCCGACGGGCGAGGCGGCGGAGACAGAAGCCTCCCTTGTCCCGGCGGAGGCGCAACCCTCCGATGTCGCGCTCGACATTCTGCATGGGCAGATCGCGTTGCTGGCGGTCCGCGGCGAGGGACTGGAGGGTCGGATCGCGTCGGCTGGGCGCGTGGCCGCCAATGTCTTTCGCCATCTGGGGCGCCCCGGCGCCTCTGAACGGATTGCCGAAGCCGTTGCGGAGAGCCTCGCTGGTCTCGAACCGACCCGTCTCGCGCGCGCGATTGACGCGGCGATGGTCAGCCTGAAGGGAGCGCTCGCCCCCAATCCGATCGAGCCAGTCGGCATTCGCACCGATCCCTTGTCCCGCTCACTGCGCGTCGACGCCGAGCGGGTGGATGCGCTTGTGGACCTTACGGGAGAACTGACCGTTGCGAAGAACGCCATTGGCCACATCGCAATGCTGGCGCGGGAAGGTGACAACGCGTTCTCCGCTTCACTCGCGAACGAGTACGGCAAGCTCGACCGCCTGATCGATGGCTTACAAAAAGCTGTGTTGGAATTGCGGATCCTCCCGCTGCGGCGCGTGTTCCAACGGTTCTCGCGACTCGTGCGCGAAATGTCAGAATCGCTGGCGAAGCCAGTCCGACTGGGCATCGAGGGCGAAGAGACCCAAGCCGACAAGGCGATCGTCGAGATGCTGTTCGAGCCATTGCTGCACGTCGTGCGCAACGCGATGGATCACGGCGTTGAGCCGAGCGCCGCGCGCGCGGCGGCAGGGAAATCCGCGATCGCCACGATCTGCCTGCGCGCGCGCCGCGAGGGCGACCATGTTGTCGTAGAGGTTGAGGACGACGGTCGTGGCATCGACCCCGATCGGATCCGCAGGGCGGCGGTTGAACGTGGTCTGGCGACCGCTGACACGATCGCCGGCATGAGCGAGGAAGCCGCGATCGACCTCATCTTCTTGCCGGGCTTCTCCACGGCGGCCGACGTCACCGACCTTTCCGGGCGGGGCGTCGGCATGGATGCCGTGCGCGAGTGCATCGAACGCCTGGGGGGGCGCGTCGGGATCGAGACACGCGCCGGCGCCGGCAGCCTTGTGCGCTTCGTGCTCCCATTCAGCGTGATGATGACGCGGGTGATGACGGTTGAGGCGGGTGGCCAATGGTTCGGTATCCCGTTGGACGCCGTCATCGAAACCGTCCGCGTGCGCCGAGACGAGATCCGATCTGTCGGTCAAGCCCACGCGTTGGTGCTGCGTAATCGGACTGTTCCCCTCATCGGACTTGCCGCGACCCTTGGCTGGGCGAAGGCGGAATCGAGCTCCGACGCGACCGTCGTTGTGGCGTCGAGCGGCGGCGTGCTGGGGGGTCTCGAAGTTGACAGGCTCGGCGCGCGTATGGACGTTATGCTAAAGCCTGCAGATGGTTTCCTGTCCGGAATTCCGGCGATCGCGGGGACGACCATGCTCGGCGATGGTCAGGTGCTCCTCGTTCTCGACGTCAGGGAGGTGTTTACGCTGCAATCTTAAGCGCGTCTTAGATTCACGCTTTCGTCCTTTGGTTGAGGTTTCATGGTCTTTAAAATTCTCGTGGTCGACGATAGCAAACTGGCGCGCATGGCGGTCGCGAAGGTGCTGAGCGGGCTTTATCCTGACTGGACCCGCGTCGAGGCCGCCAACGCCGACGAGGCGCTGGCTGCGTTGGAAGAGCAAAAACCAGACCTGGTCGTGGTGGACTTCAACATGCCGGGGAGAGACGGGCTGGAGATCGCGGCGGAGGTTCGCCGGATACGCCCCACGATGCCCGTTGCGGTAATTTCCGCCAACCACCAACAGGAGATCATCGATCGAGCCAACGCAGTCGGCGCCACCTTTCTTTCCAAACCGCTTACCGAACCGGCGCTCAGGGATTTTCTTGCTGGAGCCGTGCGGCAGATTCGATCTGGCGCGACATGAACGCAGAATTGCCGTCTACGCTGAACGAACTTGAGCTCGACGCGCTGACCGAGCTCGTCAACCTCGGCGTTAGCAAGGCGGCGCTCAGCCTGCGGGAAATGACCGGCGAGCAAGTGCTGCTGTCCGTGCCGAGGGTGGACCTGATCCCGCGCGCGCGGGCGATAGAAACCCTGGGAAAGAATGAACCCAACAGACTCGTCGCGGTGCACCAGGTGTTTGACGGGGACATTCATGGTCGCGCGCTTCTGATCTTTCCGGAAACACGCAGTCTCGAACTGGTTCGCGCGGTCACGAGCGGAAACCTGCCACTCGAAGACATTCTCGAACTCGAGCATGAAGCGCTCGCCGAGACCGGCAACATCATTTTGAATGGCTGCCTGGCCACCATCGCGAACCTGCTGCAGCGGACTTTGATGATATCCCTGCCGGAGATCCTGCGCGGCGACAGCACGGCGCTGTTCAGCCTCCCGCCGCCGCCGAAGGCCGGCGATTTCGTATTGTTCGTTTACATCAATTTTTCCCTCCGAGAGCGCGATATCCAAGGCTACATCGCCCTGTTGATGGACCTGCCCTCGCTTGAGGCCTTGAAGGTTTTGATGGACGAATTCATCGCAAGAACAGCAGGTGAAGCCCCGCTACCCTCGAATGCTTGACGCGACCCAGAAAGGTCTGGCGTGGACGCTATTTGACGCGGTTGACCTGGGCGTCGCGGTTCTCGACTGCAATCGCCGGGTTGTCGCGTGGAACGCGTGGCTGGCGTCCGCTTCGACCATTTTACGCGAGGCCGCGATTGGCGCTTACTTCGAGGATCTGTTCCCGGAAGGCAGCGTCAATCACGTTTCATTCGCCGTAACGGCTTCGCTGGAATCGGGAACGTCGCGTCTTCTGACCCAGTCCCTGCACCCGAAGCTTCTGCCGCTGAAAAGCCGGTCGGGTCAGGACATGATTCACGACGCGACGGTGCGCGCGGTCGACGACCCGCCGAACCGCTATTGTCTCATCCAGGTCTTCGACGTGTCCGTCGCGGTCAAACGCGAACGTCTCCTGCGCGAGCGGCAAAATGCGCGCTACGACGCCGTTGTGGACAGTGCGCCTGACGTCATCCTCACCCTGGACGATGAGGACATTATTCAGTTTGCCAATCCGGCGGCGGATCGCCAGTTCGGCTATCTGGCGAAAGAACTGATCGGCCAGCCGGCGGCACTCCTCTTCGAGGATCGCGCGGCGTGGAACGCGACGCGACGCGCAGTCCTGGATGGTGATGCCGTACGCCAGCCAGTCGAGGTGATGGCGCGACGCAAGGATGGCTCGGCGAGTTATCTCGAAGTGTCGCTCTCGCGCTGGGAAAGCCAGTCGCGCGTGCTCATCACCGCCATTCTTCGCGACGTGAACGAAAGACGCGTGGCGCAGGAAATCCTCCGCGCCAGCGAGGCTCAGTTCCGCACGCTCGCGCAGGCGATGCCTAACCACGTCTGGACGGCGCGCCCGGATGGTCAGCTCGATTGGTTCAACGAGCGCGTTTACGAATATAGCGGCGTGAAATCCGGAACGCTGGACGGCGATGGGTGGAGCACCCTTCTTCATCCCGACGATAGGTCGGTCGCCGCCGAGCTTTGGCAAGCGGCGCTCAACGATGGCGCACCATATGAAGCGCAATTTCGGATCCGAAGCGCGAACGGCGCGTATCGTTGGCATCTCGCTCGTGCGTTCCCCACGCGCGGAGCCTACGGCGTCATATTGCGCTGGGTCGGCAGCAACACCGATATTGAAGACCAAAAGATCGCAGCGCAGACGCTAGCCGACGTCAACGCGACCCTTGAACAGCGGGTGTCTGAGCGTACTGGCCAATTGATGCAAGCCGAGGAAGCGCTGCGCCAAAGCCAGAAGATGGAAGCCTTGGGGCAGCTAACCGGCGGCATCGCTCACGACTTCAATAATCTCCTTCAGGGGATTCTCGGCGCTCTCGATATCGTCAAGACGACGGATTGCCGAAGGGCGGATTGGTGACCTTGACCGGTTTCTGAACGGAGCCCTGGAGTTTGCCAACCGCGCCGCGACTTTGACGCACCGTTTGTTGGCGTTCTCTCGTCGCCAGCCCGTCGATCCTCGTCCTTTGAACCCCAACGAGCTGATCGGGACTGTCGAGGAGTTACTGCGCCGCTCGCTCGGTGAGAATGTCGATTTGCGCGTTGCTGCAGGCGAGGGCCTCTGGATGGTCAGGTGCGATGGGAATCAACTCGAAAATGCGCTCCTGAATCTCGCGATCAATGCGCGGGACGCCATGCCAAACGGCGGTGCCGTGACGATAGACACGGCGAACCAAGTGTTCGATGCTCGCCAGGCGCGCCAGCGTGATGTGAGCCCAGGCGAATATGTCTGCCTGCGGGTTAGCGACACCGGCGTCGGAATGTCGCCGAGCGTAAAAGCCCGCGCTTTCGATCCATTCTACACCACCAAGCCAATCGGAAAGGGCACCGGGCTCGGCCTGTCGATGATCTATGGATTCGTCAGGCAGTCCGACGGTTCCGTCCTGATCGACAGCGAGCCTGGAAAAGGGACTTCGATCGAGATTTGCCTGCCGCGTTACAAGGGCGACGACGTCGGGCTGCCGGTGCAGGAGTCTTCTGGAGACAATCGCGCCGAGGCCAACGAGGTTGTGTTGATCGTAGAGGACGAAGCCGTCGTCCGCTTCCTCGTCGTCGAGACCCTCAACGATCTTGGTTACAACGCGCTCGAAACGGCTGATAGCGCAGCTGCGCTACGAATTCTGCAATCGTCGCAGCGCGTCGATCTTCTGGTGAGCGATATCGGCCTGCCTGGCCTGAACGGCCGCCAGCTTGCGGACGCCGCGCGCATCACCCGCCCAGGTCTGAAGGTCCTGTTCGTAACGGGGTACGCTGAAGACGCCGCAGGAAACGCATTCCTTGAGCCCGGAATGGAGATCGTTATCAAGCCATTCACGATGGACGCGCTCGCCAGCAAAATTCGCGAGATGATCGAGGGACCCGCGACAAGTGGGTAGGCTATGTCCGTTTGACCACTAATCCGAGCCATCGCCTTCAACCTTTGATCGCCAGACGACACAACCGGGTTGAGAGAAACCCGGGACAGCGACGTGATTGCATCGCGGGAGCACCGAATCTCTCAAGGATCTTGAGATTGGTGACGCTCCCGCGGCCAAGATAGACGACGATCTCCTCAACGGTGAGCTCGAAGTCGCAATCTTCTGTAAGGCTGGAGAAGAACGGGATCCTCGCTTCCATTACCTGCCGCGACGCAGCCGCGCGCGAAACTTGGAAGGTGGAAAGAGCAACTCGATCGACTGTTGGCGGCAAACGTCGAAGCGCCGGCGCGAGAGCGACTGACCTTGATCCGGATTTTCGAGGAGTTGCGGGCGCTCGGATACGGCGGCGGGTATGACGCGGTCCGCCGTTATGCGCGAAGCTGGGCAAAGACCGAATGCAAACGCGACGGCGGGTGCCTTTGTGCCGCTGACGTTAGCGCCGGGCGAGGCTTATCAATTCGACTGGAGCCACGAGATTGTTGTGATGGACGGGGTGACGACGATCGTAAAGGTCGCGCATCTCCGGTGAGACGGCTTGAGGCGGTAGATGGCGAGCTCGGCGGGAGGCGGGACACAGCCGACAAGATCGTCGCCGCCCTTGAAGGGACGGGTATTGAGTTTACGAATGGCAAGCGGCCCGGCGTGAGGTTGAAATCCTTTAGGCCTTAAGGCTAGCGCCTATCAGGTGCCTTCAACATCTGAGGGCGGCTGCGGCGGCGATGCCTCCTCAAAGTCTGCATCCGTGAGCGTCACTCGATGAGACGGTTCTCGCCTGAAGGCCTGTTGGCAGGCGGCAACGATTTTCTCGCGCTGCGCCTCGCAACTCTCGACGCTCTCCTCGAAATGGACCGGATTACTAACCCCCAGACGGTCCGCTAAGATTTGGGTGCTGATTATGAACTTCATGGTGCCCTGCAATTCCGGCTCAGAAGCCTTAAGGACGACCGTGCTGTCGGTATCCGCCGTGAAATCCTCGAAATTCATTTGCTATTCCTTCCGATGAGGTTCCTCCATTAACTCGTGTCGAGGTCGATGGGTCCCCTGGAGCCCGCGGTGGTTAGGTCCTCATGCCTCGCGCTGCTCCCTCCGCAAATGCAGTCTCGGGCGGCGTTGGAGCAAAGCAGATGAGCAACCGAGTTTGAAAGCTTATGACCGTGCGCAGTTTGTCTGGAATATTCAGCTCCCTAAGGTGTCCTCGGACTGGCGGCCAACCGGGCTACTTCTGGGTGACTGGCGGCTTGTTTGGGCTTATCGTGATTGAGGTCGTCGCCAAGCGATATCTTTGATCCTGCGTTCACGTCAGCATGGCGCTTTCGCCTTTAGGACCGGTCGATTAGGGTTGTCCGTCCTTCGACAGTGAAGCGAGATGAAGCGAGCCACCTAGAGCCATAACGGCCTTGTCGCGCAAGCTCGCCGCATCCACGCCCCCGTCGATTTCGGCAAGTTGATTGAACCTAGCTACAGCATCTCGCTTGGTTTCGTCACTCGGCCCAATTCCGGGGACGACGCGTGCCATGATGATTCTCCGCCGACTAACGACGCGATGACGATGGCACAAGGTGAGCTCCAACATCTTGTAAAACAATACCTGAATCGGTGACTACCAAGCGCATGATGAGCGACTGGACGGGCGCGCGAACGGCTGAGATCGAGAAGGGTCGCCGCGTCCAATTTGGAGATCATCCGGCAGACCAATGCCGAGATTCCGACAGCAGATGCCGCCCGACCTTCCGAGTCCCCGAGAGGGCACGAAACTGGCGCGGGTCTTCGAATTGCTTCAGCGCGATTGCGGCATAACGCTATAGGAATTGATCACGGCGACGGGTTGTCCGATGCTCGAATCTCGCTCGCTTCAATCCTAGCGCTCGCGCTCGAAGAAAGGACTGGCTTTCGGTCGGAAAGGGAGCATGTGTCTGGACGTCCGCATGCGCTGAGGCGCTACGGAAGAACCCTTCGCCCCGACAATCGTACGATCCGGGGCTCGCGTCAGTGAGGGGCCGGGATTGGCCGGCACTCGAAACGCGAAGGGCCGAACATGTCCATCGAATTCAAAGACACGCAACTTGAGCTGCTGAGCGCTGCATCGCAGCGCGACGATCATTGCCTGGTTCCGCTGACAGGTCCGAAGCGCGCCCATGCCCAAAAGGCGATCGTCAAGCTTCTCGAAGCTGGGATGGTGAAGGAGATCAGGGCGAAGGCGGGAGCGCCGATTTGGCGGCGCGACGAGGAGAAACGGCGCACTTATGCGCTCAAGCTGACCGCAGCAGGCGTAATGGCGATTGCGGTTGACGAGACTCCGCCCTCCGAGGGAGAGGAGGAACGGCCCACAGATCATTTGATGGTCACCGTCGATCCGAAGCCTGAATCCAATTCAGACCTGGCGGCAGCCATCGACATGCCAAACAGCAGCGTCGCCACGACCCCAAAGTCTCCGCGTCGCGGAACCAAGATCGCGGAGGTCATCGAACTGCTGCAGGGTAGCGATGGCGTGACCCTTGCGGAGCTTGTCGCGAACACCGGCTGGCTGCCGCATACCGCGCGGGCCGCGCTTACGGGCTTACGCAAGCGCGGCTACGCCGTCGTGATCGATCGGGCCAACAAGGCGCGAGGATCGGTCTATCGGATCGAACCGTTGGAGATGGGCGGCGATAGCGCCATTCCGCAAACCGGGGCGGAGGCGACTGGCAAAGCGCGGCCGGAGCGGCCTGAACGTGGCGCAAGCCCACGGTGCCACCAGGCGGCGTGAGATGGCGAAGCACCAACAAGCGAGGGCCGCTGGAGAGGCTTCAGTTCCTCCAGCCCCATCGTCGTCGGAACGCGAGAGGCTCAAGGCCGCGGTCGCGAGTCTTTCCGGCCTCAACGCCGACCAGCTTCGCCTTCAGTGGCGAAACCATCTAGGCGGGATCCCTCCCGCCCATCTTCCGGGATGGCTCCTCGTGCGCGTGCTCGCCTATCGCATCCAGGCCGCGGCATTGGGAGATCTCGATCGGGCGCTCTTGCGCCGCCTGCGCGAGATGAAGGGCGAAGCCCTCGAGTCCGGACAAGCTTCTCCCTTTGCGACCCGCGGAGCGACAACGCGCGAGGGCGTCGGGCTCAAGTCGGGAGCTCTCGTCATCCGCGAATGGAACGGCCGTATCGAGCGTGTCATGGTCCTTGACGAGGGATACGCTTGGAATGGCGGCGTCTACCGCAGTCTCTCGCAGGTGGCCAAGGCGATCACCGGCACAAATTGGAACGGACACCGCTTCTTCGGGCTGAGAGGCGTCAGGAACGGCGCCTCGAGAAGAAAAGAAATCGCCGCGCCAACACCGAACGCGGCGCTCGGCACTGGCGTATCGCACCCGCGACAGGCTCAAACCGTGCAGAAGGTCCGACGATGAAGCAGGGCGAGCGCAAAATCGCCCTTCGCTGCGCCGTCTACACGCGCGTCTCAACCGACTCTGGTCTTGAGCAGGACTTCAACTCGCTCGACAACCAGCGAGAGGCTTCCGAGGCTTATATCAAGAGCCAAGCCCATGAAGGATGGAAGCTTGTTCGAGAGCGATATGACGACGGAGGCTTTTCCGGGGGTTCGATGGAGCGGCCGGCGCTCCAGAAGCTGTTGGACGATGTCCGGGCCCGCAGGATCGACGTCATCGTCGTCTACAAAGTCGACCGGCTCACGCGTTCGCTTGCCGACTTCGCAAAACTGGTCGAATTGTTCGACGCGCATGGCGTCTCGTTTATCTCGGTGACCCAAGCCTTCAACACCACCACCAGCATGGGGCGGCTGACCCTCAACATGCTGCTGTCGTTTGCCCAGTTCGAGCGTGAAATCACCGGCGAGCGAATCCGCGACAAGGTCGCCGCCTCGAAACGGAAGGGCATCTGGATGGGCGGAGCGGTCCCGCTCGGCTACTGGGTCGAAAACCGCGCGCTCCACGTCGTTGAAAGCGAGGCTGAGTTCGTCCGCACCCTCTATCGCCGCTATCTCGAACTCGGCAGCGTGGTGCGCCTCAAGGCTGCTCTCGACACCGAGAACGTTCGCTCCCCCTCCCGAATGAGCAGGAGCGGCAAGAAGACCGGCGGCGCATTGATCTCGCGAGGCCACCTCTACTGGATCCTATCGAACCCGATCTATGTCGGACGGCTGCGCCACAAAGGACAGATCCACGACGGCCTTCATCCGGCCATTGTCGCGTTGAGACCTGGGACCGGGTCCAGCAACAACTCAAGAGCCAAACCCAACCGCGGCGATCGTCTCGGCCCGACGATCATTCCTTTCTTGTAGGCAAGCTCTATGACGATCGCGGAAACAGGATGGGCGCGAGCCATGCGTCCAAGGGCGGACGCCGCTGGCGCTACTATGTGTCGCGTGCGGCGCTGTCGGGACGCAGGCAAGAGGCCGGATCGGTCGTCCGCATTCCGGCGCCAGAGATCGAGAACTTGATTGCCAACGCAGTCGGGGCTCATCTCGCGGCGCGGCCGAACGCGATCGACGACTGTCATATCGACCACGGTGATGGACGTGGCGACTACGCGATCACGCGGCATGAATCTGGGTGCATGCGAAGGTTCCTAACGAGCGAAAACGATGTGCGAAACGCGATCGACCGCGCCAAGGTCAGCGCCACGCGGATCGAGATTGTTTTAAACGAGTCGATCGTCGTCGAAGGGCAGGATCGGGTCTTGACGCTGCCCTGGACCCGAGCGTCCTCCCGCCGTCGCCGCGAGATCATCCAGGGCGTTGACGAAGCGCAGCGACCCCTACGAGCCATGCGAACAAAGGCCCGAGACGGTTTCGTCAGGTCGCTGCGCGATGCTCGCCGCTGGCTCGACGAACTTCTTATCGACCCTGCCCAGACCATCGAGTCGCTCGCCACGCGTGAACACAAGAGCGAGCGCTCGATTCGGATGACGGTGTCGCTTGCGTTCATCTCCCCGGTCCTGGCGGAAGCCGCCCTGGAGGGTCGCCTCCCGCGCGGGTTCAGCGTCAAGCGCCTGACTGATCTGCCGATGCTCTGGACCGAGCAATGGCGCGCAGTAGGACTGCGAGAGCCGATTCAGGTTCGAGCCGAACTCGGCTGATCCACTTCTCTTCAACAGCTTGCTAACGCTATAATGGCGCGGTCGCTGTTTCAGTCCAAGCGCTCCATCGTCCAGCTTGGGAAACCGAATTTTGCGGGCAGAGACTGGCCGGCGAATTTAGGCGCAGAGCGCGGTAGAAAGGCCGGAATTTGGCTCGCAGACTGGGATACCCGCGCTAACCTACTGGAATTGCGGTGGTTTTTGTCGCCGGGGAAACCGGGCGGTTTGCCCTGACTGGGTGGTGGGCGATGCAGGGATCGAACCTGCGACCCCTCCCGTGTGAAGGGAGTGCTCTACCGCTGAGCTAATCGCCCCGCCTCAAGATCGGCATGCTTTATGGCCCCGGGCAGAGACAAGTCAAGAAGCGCGCGGCGCGGTGAAAAGGCGCGGACCTCCTGTTGCGGCGTCAAGCGTGGCAGGAGATAAAGGCGCGATGGGCGGAAAGGACAGTGCAGGCGCGATGTTCACGCTGGATGAACTTGCTCACACGATCGACCAGCGCGCCGGGAGGAGCGCGGAGACCTCCTATACCCGCAGCCTCATCGACAAGGGGGCAGCCCATTGCGCCCGCAAATTCGGCGAAGAAGCGATCGAATTCGCAATCGCCGCCGCGGCGTTAGACGAGAACGCCGTTCGCGCCGAGGCGGCCGACGTTCTCTATCACTTGCTCGTCGTGCTCCGCGTGCGGGGAGTTGAGTTGTCGTCGGTGATGGACGAATTGGGCAAAAGGTCAAAACAAAGCGGGCACCAGGAAAAAGCGTCCCGAACAGAGTGAGAGCGAAAGTTCAGTCGGCGCGTGGGCCGATCGGCCGAGTGAGAGACTTCTGATGAATAGCGTTGGTCTCCAATCGCTGGAATCCCCCTTTCGCCGCTTCACCCGCGACGAATGGGCGCAGCTGCGCGCCGACACCCAGCTGACGCTGACAATCGATGATCTGCGCAAGCTGCAGTCGACACACGATCCGATCTCGCTCGACGAGGTCGTCGCCATCTATCTGCCACTATCGCGACTGCTCGCGCTCTACGTTGCAGCCACGCAAGGATTGTTCAAGGCGACGCAGCGCTTTCTCGGCGCGACCGACGGAAAGGTCCCCTACATAATCGGGATCGCCGGATCAGTTGCGGCCGGAAAATCGACAACGGCGCGGGTGTTGCAAGCCTTGCTGACCCGCTGGCCGAACACACCGCAGGTGCAGCTTGTGACCACCGACGGCTTCCTGCGTCCGAATGCGGAGCTGATCCGACTGGGCATTATGGACCGCAAAGGGTTTCCCGAGAGCTATGATGGAACGGCAGTGCTGCGCTTTCTGTCTGGGGTGAAGGCTGGACAACACAATGTCGCGGCGCCGGTCTATTCACATATCACCTACGACATCGTGAAAGACGAATTGATCGTCGTTGATCGACCAGACATTCTCATCTTCGAGGGCATCAATGTCCTGCTGCCGAACCGACTTCCCCGTGACGGCAAAGAGATTCCATTTGTCTCCGACTTTTTCGATTTCTCGATCTTTCTGGACGCCGAAACCGCGTTGCTGGAGCATTGGTACATCGAGCGCTTCATGAGCTTGCGAACGACGGCCTTCCGAGATCCGCGCAGTTATTTCCGCCAATACGCCGATCTCAACGATGCGGAAGCCGAAGCAACGGCGCGTTCGATCTGGCGACGCATCAATCTCGTCAATCTGCACGAGAACATCCTGCCGACGCGGCCACGCGCCGACTTGCTCCTTACCAAGGGCGCAAGCCATCGGATCGAAGAAGTGGCGCTGAGAAAGCTGTGAATGTCATGCGGCGATCGGCGCTGAGCGCCTGCATAGTCTTTGTCGGCGCTCTCACACTTTCCCCCGCGCACGCGGAGCCGCCCAAGCCCTGCCAAGGCTCCGATCTCACCAAAGTCGGCGGCCTCGCCGCCGCCGAGGCGGCGCGAGCCGACGATCTCATCAATGGCGACGGATTGCTGTGGCGCATCGAAAAGGCCGGCCTCGCGCCCTCCACTCTCTTCGGCACCATTCACTCCACCGACGAGTTGGCGCTCGAAATCGCCCGGCGCGCCGCGCAATCGATCAATGGCGCCAAGGTCGTGGCGACCGAGCTCGGCGGGCCGATCGACGCCATCGAAAAAGCCAACATCACCGCGGCTACGCTGGCAAGCGCGCTCGATCGCGACCATGACACATTCGAGGGCGCCATCGCACCCGAGGACCGTGAGAAAATCGGGAAATTCATCACACGGCTAGGCTACCCCGCCGCATTCGCGCACCACTTGAAGCTCTGGTTCTTGGCTATCCTGACCGGGCTTCCCAAGTGCGAAGCGGAGCGCGAAGCTCTCAACCTGCCGGAGGTCGATCAGTTTCTCGCAGAAACGGCGAGAGACTTGGAGGTGAAGGTCATTGGACTTGAAACGACGGAGGAACAGCTCGCCGCCATCGCCAGTCTACGCCCCCAAGTCGCCGCGACGCTGTTGACGCTCGCGGCCCGAGACCCGGCCCTCAACGATGATCTGTACGCAACGACGCTCACGCTCTATCGGGAAAGCCGTCCAGCCGAAATCGTGCCGATTGCTGACGCTGTTGGCGGATTGAGCGAGGCCGAGCGCGCGGCGCAGGACGAATTCATGCGTGCTTTGCTTCAGAACCGTAACGCGATCATGGCCGAAAGGACGGCGCCGCTGCTGGCCTCCGGCGGCGCGTTCATCGCGGTTGGCGCGCTGCATCTTGCTGGCAAGACAGGGCTTGTCGAGCGGTTCCGCGCCGATGGCTACACGGTGACGAAAGTCTGGTAGGCGTCACTCGCCGTAAGGGGTCCAGATGTTTTTGACCTGGGTTGCGCGGCGCAGGAACGCGCGGCCTTGCGCCTTGGTCCAGTCGATCGATGCGGGCGAGGTCCAGGTCGCTTTGAGATTGCCGGCGGAAAGCGCCTCGACCTGCGCCGCGCCGTCCGTGTCGCCGACATACCAGAGCGCATCGACGCCGTCGTGTTCGGCGAGCGTCCTGGCGAGGGCGTTCGCCTCTCCGGTGACGATGTTGACGACGCCGGCGGGAACATCCGACGTATCGAGCACCGAATAGAAGTCGGTCGCGCTCAAGGGATGGCTGGACGATGGAACGGCGATGACGCAATTGCCCATGGCGATCGCCGGCATGACCAGCGAGACAAAGGCGATGAGCGGCGCCTCGTTCGGGCAGACGATGCCCATCACGCCCCATGGCTCGTTCATCGCCAGCGTGACGAAGCGTGCGCGCGTCGCGTGCACGTCGCCGTCGAACTTGTCGGCATAGCCGGCATAGACGAACGCGCGGCGGACCGAGGCGTCGACTTCGGCCTTCGCCGCGCGCGTTGAAGCCCCGGTCATGGCGCTGAGGCGCCGGGTGAACTCGTCCGCCCGGGCGGCAAGATTCTCGGCCATGTAATAGAGCACTTGCGCGCGATTGTGCGCCGTCGCCGCGCCCCAGGAGGAAGCCTTCGCGGCGGCTTCGACGGCGTTGCGGATGTCCTTGCGGTTGCCGAGCCCGGCCAGTCCGACCTCGCGGCCGCTGGAATCGAGTACGGCATAGCTGTAGCCGGAATTGGGCCGCGCCTGCTTGCCGCCGATATAGAGCTTGGCGGTGCGGTCGGGCGCATCGTCCTTGTTTCGAGCCGGACTTACACCAGGCGAGGCGTTGAGGCGCTGCGAACGGGACGTGCTGGGCTTGGGCCTGGGTTCGTCGGCGATCCGGTACTCGGACATCCCTTCGCGGCCGCCCTCGCGGCCGAAGCCGCTCTCGCGATAGCCGCCAAAGCCGGACGCCGCGTCGAACATATTGGTCGAATTGATCCACACGACGCCAGCCTTGATGCGCGCAGCGACCTCGAAGGCGCGATTGACGTTCTCCGTCCAGACCGAGGCCGCGAGGCCGTAGCGGGTGTTGTTGGCGAGGGCGACGGCTTCATCGGGCGTGCGAAAGGTGGTGGCGACCAGCACCGGGCCGAAGATTTCTTCCCGCGCCAGCACCGAGGCCGGATCGACGCCGGTGACCAGAGTCGGCGGGTAGAAGCAGCCGCGATCGGGCAGCGAATTGTTGGCGCGAAAGACCTCGAGCCCTTCCGCCTCGCCCTCACGCATGAGCCGGTGGATCCGCTCGAGCTGAACCGGCGCCACGATCGCGCCGACATCGGTCGACTTGTCGAGCGGGTCGCCGAGTTCGAAGTTCGCCATGCGGGCGCGCAGCTTGGCGTAGAGGGCGTCGGCGGCGCCTTCCGCCACCAGAAGCCGCGAGCCCGCGCAGCACACCTGCCCCTGATTGAACCAGATCGCGTCGACCACGCCCTCGACGGCGCTGTCGAGGTCCGCATCCTCGAACACGATGAACGGCGACTTGCCGCCGAGCTCGAGCGACAGCTTCTTGCCCGTGCCGGCCGTCGCCTTGCGAATCGCCCGGCCGACTTCGGTCGAGCCGGTGAAGGCGATCTTGTCGACGCCCGCATGCGCCACCAATGCGGCCCCCGTCGCCCCGTCACCGGTGACGATGTTGACGACGCCAGGGGGCAGCCCCGTCTCGACGCAGATGGCGGCGAAGGCGAGCGCGGTCAGGGGCGTGAACTCCGCCGGTTTCAAGACCACCGTGTTGCCGGCGGCGAGCGCAGGCGCGATCTTCCAGGCCAGCATCAGGAGGGGAAAATTCCACGGAATGATCTGCCCGCAGACGCCGACCGGCTTTGTGTCCGGGAACTCGCTCTCGATCAGCGAGGCCCAGCCGGCGTGATGATAGAAATGGCGGGCGACCAGGGGAATGTCGATGTCGCGCGATTCGCGGATCGGCTTGCCGTTGTCGATCGTCTCCAGGACGGAAAGAAAGCGCTCCCGCTTCTGCACATGGCGCGCCAGCGCATAGATATGCTTCGACCGCTCGAAGCCTGAAAGCGCCGCCCATTTGGTTTGCGCCTTGCGCGCCGCCGCAACCGCTGCGTCGATGTCTTTTGCAGAGCCCTGCGACACCCGCGCGATGCGCTCGCCGGTCGCGGGATTGAAGACATCGAACAAAGCGCTGGGCTTGGTGAAGGCGCCGTTGATGAAATGGCCGAAGCCACTTTTGTGCTCTTCGAGCCAAACCCCGACATGCTCGCTGCTTTCAGGAGACGGACCGTAATCCATCGTGCGCAGGATATCCTTGATCACGCCCATGGAATTTGCCTCACGCCATTGCGTGGCGATGGGCGGCCGAATAGCGCCCGGTCGCATAGTGGTCGAGCTGACGCTCGATGTCGGTCAGAAGGCCGCTCGCGCCGATGCGGAAGAGATCGGGCTGCATCCATTGCACGCCCAGTTCCTCCTTCATGAGGATGAGCCAGGCCAGCGCATCCTTGGCTGTGCGCAGGCCCCCCGCCGGCTTGAACCCGATGTCGACCCCCGAGCGCTCGCGATAGTCGCGCAAAGCCCGCAGCATCACGAGGCTCACCGGCAGCGTGGCGTTGACGTCCTCCTTGCCGGTGGAGGTCTTGATGAAGTCGGCGCCCGCCTGCATCGCCACCATGCTGGCCGCATAGACGTTGCGCAATGTCTTCAGGTCTCCGGTGCCGAGGATCGTCTTTAGATGCGCGTGCCCGCAGGCTTCCCGCATCGCCGCGACCTCGTCGTAGAGCGCGCTCCAGTCGCGACCAAGCACATGGGCGCGGGTGATGACGATGTCGATCTCGCGCGCGCCCTCGCCGACCGCATAGCGGATCTCGTCCAGCCGCTGCTTCAACGGCGTGAGCCCGGCCGGAAAGCCGGTCGCGACGGAGGCGACCGGAATCCCCGAGCCCTCGAGCGCCCTGACTGCGGGTCCGACCATGGTCGGATAGACGCAGACCGCGGCCACTGTCAGGCCCATGTCCGCGAGATCCAGCGCGGCGAGAACCTCTTCCCCCAACGGATGGCGCGCCTTGGCGCAGAGCCGGCGCACACGGCCCGGCGTGTCGTCGCCCGACAGCGTCGTGAGGTCGATGCAGGTCATGGCCTTCACGAGCCACGCCGCCTGATAGTCCTTCTTCACCGACCGGCGAGTGGTCAGGCTCGCCGCGCGACGCTCGACCGCGCTCGCGTTGACCCCCACGCCCTCAAACCACTCCGCCGCCAGCGGCGCCCCAGGATTGCGGGCCCGGTTGTGGCCAGTGTGGGTGGGTGCGGCGACCGCCTGGTCCATGGCGCCTCGGCTTTCTCACGCGCTTGGCTTCGAAAGACTGTCACGATCGGACAGTGCGAAGTCCAAAATTGCGGTACCGCGGGACGAGCCCGCTGCTCATTTAGGTCCGGCGGGTCATATAGATATTGTAGCGAGGCGGCAAAAGGAAGAAGTTGCCGCCAGAGCTCACACTGGCGACGACCGTTCGATTCGCCTTACGGCCAAGGCTGGGGGAAGCCTGTAATGCTTCAATTCCACGTGGCGATAAGCCTGGTCGGCATCCTTTCCGGCTTTGTGATGTTGTATGGCCTTTTGCTCGGCCAGAATTTCAGGACGGCGATCGCGGTCTTTCTTCTCACAACGATCCTGACGAGCCTGACCGGTTTCCCGCTGCCGCCTTTCGGGTTCGACCCGCCGCGCGCGGTGGGCGTGCTTTCGCTCATTCTGCTTATTGGCGCCGTCGCCGCCTATTACGGCTTTCGTCTCGCCGGAGTGTGGCGTCGGATCTTTGTCGCTTGCGCGGTTGCGGCGCTTTATCTCAACGTGTTCGTGCTTGTCGCGCAGGGATTCCTGAAGGTCCCGGTCCTTCACGCGCTCGCGCCGAATGGGTCCGAACCCCCGTTCGCGATCGTCCAGGGGATCGTGCTGCTCGTTTTCATTGCGCTCGGGATAGCGGCCGCGCTCAAATTCCGGCCGATCGACGACCGGCGTTGGCGACGGCGCTAGCTCCGACCTCTGCCGCGGGGCGCCTTATCAAAGTTAGTCTGCGTGCGGGCCGGGACCAGGTCCTGACCCGCCTCTTCACATTCGCTCCTCGCTAGGAACGCGATCCCCTACATGAACAGGGAGGAACGCGTCCGCAAGCTTGTTTCAGGTCGCCTTCTTCATGGCCTCCTTGACGGCATCCGAAGTGATCGGCAGGCCACGGACACGAGCGCCGACCGCGTTGAAGATCGCGTTTCCGATTGCCGGGGCAACGACTGTCACAGTCGGCTCGCCGGTGCCGCGCGCCGGTTCGCCATTAGCAATCACCGCGACTTCGATCTCCGGCATGTCTGCCATGCGGGCCGGGGTATAGCTGTCAAAGTTGTCCTGCTGCAGGGCGCCGTCCTTCATGGTCGCCTTTTCCAGCATGGCCAACGACAGACCCCATTGCGCGCCGCCCATGACCTGGGCGCGAACACCGTCGGGGTTGACGGCGGTGCCGACGTCAGTAGCCACCGTCAGTTTCTTGACCTTGACCGTGCCGTCGTCCCCGACCGCCACTTGCGCCACGCAAGCCGTCCATGACGCGGCGTTGCGCTCCTGTGAACTCACACAGGCGACGCCGAGAGCCTCTCCCTTCGGCAGCACTTTCGTCCCGTAGCCGGCCAGGCCCATCGCCGCGCGCAACGTGTTGGCGAGGCGCTTTGCTCCGTGGTTGTCTCCGGCCCCGTCCAGCATCGCCAGCCGGAATTCCGCCGGATCGCGACCTGCGGCATGAGCGAGTTCATCGATCATGCTCTCGACCGCCCAGAACGTCCAACCGGGCGCCACGGACCGCAACTGCCCCGACGGCGTGGCGCTCTGCGCCACTTCGTTCAGCACCGTGCGCACCGTGTGGTTCGGCACCGTATAGAAGAAGTCGGCGCCATGGACGGCGAAGCCGTCGAGCACCTGCTTCTTGCCATCCGCCGAATTTTCAAGGAAGGCCGGAATGCCCCAGCGCTTGGTCGGCCATGCGCTGACGAGATCGTGGTTCATGCCGACGATCTTGCCGTTCTCGTCCAGCCCGGCCGAGATTTTCTGGTAGACCAGCGGACGGGTGAAATCCATCAGCATGTCGTGCTGACGGGAATAGATGACCTTGACCGGCTTGCCGACCGCTTTCGCGGCGACAGCCGGCGGGATGAACATATCGGAGTCGAGCTTGCGCCCGAAGCCGCCGCCGATCCAGTATTGGTGGATCACCACGTCTTCCGGCTTCATTCCGACCGCGCCGGCGGCGATCGCCGTCGATCGGGTCAGGAACTGGTTCCCGGCATGGAGGTGGAGCTTGCCATCCTTGAACTCCGCCACGGCGTTCATCGGCTCCAGCGGACAATGGATGTTGATGTTGGTCGTGTATTCGGCGTCCAGCACCTTCGCGGCCTTCGATATGGCTTGCGGCGCGTCGCCATTGGTGAAGTAGATTTCGCCGCCCGGCTGGCTCTGCAAGCGTTTGGCTTCCGCCAGGATCGACTCGCTGGACACCTCGGCGTTAGGGCCCTTGTCGTAAGAGACCTTCAATGCGTCCGCGGCCTTCATCGCTTCCGGATAGGTCTTGGCGACAGCGACGACCCACCCGGTTACCGTGGTCGTCGGATCCTCGATGACGACGGCCTGAATGAACCCAGGGATCTTCTTCGCCTCTGAATCATCAACGCTGGTCACCTTTGCGCCGTAGCGCACGGGCGGCGTGACAACGCGGCCGTAAACCATTCCAGGCAGGAAGGTGTCGATGCCGTATTTCGCGCTGCCATTGACCTTGGACGGGATGTCCAGCTGCGGCAGGTCGCGGCCAATCGCCGTGTATTGATCGGGCGTCTTCAGCACGATCGCCTTGAGCTCATCGGGCGAGAACGTTTTGGTCGCCTTGCCCGACTTGACGATGTCCGCGAAACTCACTGACTTGCCCGAGGCCTTCGAGAAGACCCGGGAATCGTTGACGACCACGTCCGACGCCGCAACGCCGAGCATGCCTGCGCCCGCTTCGCTGAGCGCGATCCGCCCAGCCGCCCCGACGCGACTCATCAGGTCGAAATTCATCATCGTCGACCAGCTGCCGCCGGTGAGATTCGCCCCCAGCACCGGGTCATTGTACTTGGGATCGTTGCCGACGAGGTTGACCCGCATGTCGCCCCACGATGCGCCAAGTTCGTCGGCGACGATCTGCGCCATGGTGCTTGCGACATGCTGCCCCATGTCCGCCTTGGCGACATTGACGGTTACGACGCCGTTCGGCGCGATCGCGTACCAGATGCTGGGCTCCAGGGGCGCCGCATCCGCCGCTGCCGGCGACGACGCCGGAAAGCGAGCTGAAGCCGAAGACCAGACCGGATGCGCCTGCCGTGATCAGGAACGAGCGTCGGGAAAGGTCGGGGGAGCTCGCGCTCATCTTGATGTGCCTGGTCATGCCTTCCTCCCACCACTCACGGCTTCGTTCGAGGCCCGCACGTCTGCGGCGGCGCGCTCGATCGCCTTCACAATTCGCGGATATGTCATGCACCGGCAAAGGTTGCCGTTCATGTGGTCGACGATCTGATCGCGAGTTGGCGAGGCATTCGCCGCCAGGAGCGAGGCCGCCTGCATGATCTGGCCCGACTGGCAATAGCCGCATTGCGGCACCTGCTCGGCGATCCACGCTTTCTGTAACGGGTGATCGCTGTGCTCGCTGAGCCCCTCGATCGTCGTGATTTTTTTACCGACCGCGTCGGCGACCGACGTCTGACAGGAACGGACAGCCTCGCCGTTCAGATGCACGGTGCATGCGCCGCACAATCCCGCGCCACAGCCGAACTTTGTTCCAGTCATCTGCAATTCCTCGCGGATGACCCAGAGAAGTGGAGTATCTTGAGGCGCGTCGACAGAATACTGCCGGCCATTAATATTCAAGTCGGGCATGTTTCCTCCCTATCGGTATGGAAGATTATGAATTCGAGCTCTTTGAAAACGATCCTAAGTGACAATTGAGGAACGAGCAATTGATATTACGATGTATTCATATAAATACATCGAGAGCGACTGCAACGTTATTCAAGTATCGCCGGAGCGCGAACTATTCACTCCGATATGACGCTCCAAGGCGGCCGCGCGGACTGTCTACAAGATGTCAGGGCGGGATCGCCGGATTTTGATTGCTATCCGGATACGCCGCGCGCCACTCGGGCGTGGAGCGAGGCGCTCCTGGATCGATGCGGCCGAAAGGGAAGGGCTAGGGCGGCAACTTCGCTGTTGTAGGGTTAGCCGTGAGCGAGTGCTCTCGCGTGGAGTCCAGCTTGGCAAACACGTGGATGGCTAAGGCAAGGCGAACAAGCCCGGCCATGGCGCTTGCAGACGCCACTTTCATTCCGGCCGCTGCTCGCTATTTGTCAGCGTTTTCAGGAGCGCCCTTCTTGACCGCCTCCTTGGCGCCGTTGCTCATGGTTTTTGCGCCCTTGGTCATCACAGGCGTTGGACCCTTGTTGGGCTGAGTGTCTGCGCCCGCGTGGGAAGGCGCAGCGGGAGTTTGTCCTTTTTCGGTATCGGCCTCGGCGGCGAAGGCGGAGGCGGACAGGCCCAACGAAACCAGCGCCGCGGAGATTATTTTGACCAAATAGCGCATCCTCGCCTCCCTAGATTGGATTGACACAAGGAAAAACGGATGATGGGCGCCATCAGTTCCAACCTCACAAAGGTTTCCTTTAACCCTCAGCGCGCGGGGATTTCTTCCACTCACGCAGCATCTTTAGCGTCCGGCGACGCTGGGGCGCCGATAGTCAGCCGTGGTCATCCGATGGCTATGGGCCTTCGTATTTGACATCTCAGGCTTGCGCGCTTACGACCCGCGCCTTCGTCAGGTTTTGGCCTCGTCGATCAGCCGACTGTCCCTTGAGGCCAGCGGTCCCCGTCCGGCAGCGCGTTGCGCCCCCGGGCGAGATTGGCGTTGGCTGGAACGCGACTTCGAATAGGCGGATTGGGGTGACGGGCGTTCCGTCCTATCTATCCGCTCATCGCCTTCGCCGCCTGACCAAAGGAGCGTGACCCATGTTCGAGAGCCTGTCCGAAAAGCTCTCCGGCATTCTGGATAAACTCACCGGCCGCGGCGCCCTCTCCGAGGAAGACGTCAACGCCGCCATGCGCGAGGTGCGTCGTGCGTTGCTCGAGGCGGATGTCGCGCTCGACGTCGTGCGGTCGTTCGTCGACCGGACCCGCACCAAGGCGGTCGGCGCGGCCGTCATCAAGTCGGTCAAGCCCGGTCAGATGGTGGTCAAGATCGTCCACGACTCGCTGGTCGAGACGCTTGGCACGGAATCGCAGGCAATCGACCTCAACGCGCCTGCCCCGGTGGCGATCATGCTGGTCGGCCTGCAGGGCGCGGGCAAGACGACAACCGCGGCCAAGATCGCCAAACGCCTGACCGAGCGGGACAAGCACAGGGTGCTGATGGCCTCGCTCGACGTGAAGCGGCCCGCGGCGCAGGAACAGCTCGCGGTGCTCGGCCAGCAGGTCGGCGTCGCGACCCTGCCGATCGTTTTCGGCGAGGATCCGGTCGCCATCGCCAAGCGCGCCGAGAACGCCGCGCGACTCCAAGGCTACGATGTCGTGATCCTCGACACCGCCGGGCGCACCCATATCGACGAACCGCTGATGCAGGAGATGGCGGAGATCCGCGACGCCGCTCGTCCCCATGAAATCCTGTTGGTGGCCGACGCGCTGACCGGCCAGGACGCCGTCAATCTGGCGAAGAATTTCAACGAGCAGGTGGGGTTAACCGGCATCGTGCTGACCCGCATGGACGGCGACGGCCGCGGCGGCGCCGCGCTGTCGATGCGCGCGGTCACCGGCAAGCCGATCAAGCTGCTCGGAATCGGCGAGAAAATGGATGCGATCGAGGATTTCCATCCCGCGCGTCTCGCCGACCGCATCCTCGGCATGGGCGACATTGTCAGCCTGGTCGAGAAAGCGGCGCAGAATATCGACATGGCGCAGGCGGCCAAGATGGCCGAGAAGATGCGCAAGGGCGTCTTCGACCTGAACGACCTCTCCGAGCAATTGAGCCAGATCGAAAAGCTTGGCGGCATGGGTGGCATCATGGGCATGCTGCCAGGAGTCGCCAAGATGAAGGACCAGCTCAATTCCGCCAATCTCGACGACAGGTTCGTCAAGCGCCAGCGCGCCATCATCTCGTCGATGACGCCGCAGGAGCGCCGCAACCCCGACATGCTCAAAGCCTCGCGCAAGAAGCGCATCGCGGCGGGCTCGGGCGTCACGGTCGAATATGTCAACCGGCTGCTCAAGCAGCATCGCCAGATGGCCGACATGATGAAGGCGATGGGCGGGCCAGGCGCCAAGCGCGGCATGATGGGCAAACTCGGCCAGATGATGGGCCTCGGCGGCGGCATGCCGATGCCCTCGCCCGAGCAGATCGAAGCGATGCAGAAGCAATTGGGCGGCGCGGGCCTTCCCGGGGCGCCTTCGGGGCCGCCCGGCATTCCGGCCGCCCCGCCGCCCGGCGCCTTCAACTTACCCGCGCAATTCCCCGGTCTCGGCGGCGGCGCGAAGCTGCCGGGCCTGGGCGGCGGCTTCAACCCGTTCGGCAAGAAGAAATGACTTCAACAACCATCTGATCTGAAAGGAAAACACTAATGTCAGTGAAAATTCGCCTCTCCCGCGGCGGCACGAAGAAGCGCCCCTTCTATCGCATCGTGGTCGCCGACGCGCGCATGCCGCGCGACGGCCGCTTTGTCGAAAGGATCGGCACCTTCGATCCCTTGAAGGCCAAAGACGACGCCACCCGCGTCGTGCTCGACCAGGAGAAGGCCAAGGCGTGGCTCGCCAAGGGCGCGCAGCCGACCGACCGCGTGCTGCGTCTGCTCGACGGCCTCGGCCTCGCGAAGCGCGAAGCGCACAACAACCCGCAGAAGGCGCTGCCGAAGAAGAAGGCGCAGGAGCGCACCGCCGCTGCGGCGGCCGCAGCCGAAAAGGCCGCGGCGGCTCCCGCGGCCTGAACGCGCTAACACGACTTGCGCGCGCCTGACCGGCTCATTCTGATGGGCGTCTTCGGCGCGCCGCAGGGGGTGCGCGGGGAAATTCGCGTCAAGTCGATGACTGCCGAACCGCGCGCCATTGGGGCATACGGGCCTCTGACCAACAGGGGGCGGACGCAGGCGTTTGCGTTCGAATCCCTGCGGCCGCTCAAGGACGATATGCTGGCGGCCCGAATCGCTGGCGTTTCGACCCGTGAAGCGGCCGAGGCGTTGAAGAACGTGGAAATCTTCGCTCGCCGCGACCAATTGCCGCCGCCTAACGAGGACGAGTTCTACTACGACGACCTGGTGGGACTGGAAGCCGTTGACGCAGCAGGGGCGCCGATCGGCCGGGTCATAGCGCTCCTGAACCATGGCGCAGGCGACGTTCTCGAGATCGCGCCGGCCGACGGGGCGGAAACCCTGCTTCTTCCGTTCACCAAAAGCGTCGCGCCACGCATCGATTTCGACGCCGGGCGGATTGTTGTCGAACCGCCGCGCGAAGTCGAGGACGACTAGAGTTCGCGGCCAACGGGGTGTTGCTAAGGGCGAAGGGGGCGGATACACAAAGGGCGCTCGCGCCGTTGAGTTCTTCCGGCGCCGTGGTTGGGGATCCCAGACCCGCTTGTTCGTTTGGAGACGCGCTGTATGACGATGAGTTCCGAGACGGCTTCAACAGGCCACGGGGGCCACTCGGTAACGAAGCGGGACTTCTTGTTTCTGGCGACTGGATCGCTGGCGGCGGTCGGCGTGGCGGCGACGCTGTGGCCGTTCATCGACCAGATGAACCCGGACGCCGCCACCATCGCCGCGGCCGGCCCGGTCGACATCGACATCGGCGCGCTCCAGCCGGGGCAGCGGGTGGTGACATTGTGGGCGTCGCGACCGGTGTTCGTCGTCAAACGGGCTCAGCCGGCGCTTGATGAACTGAAAAATCCAAAGCTGCTTTCTCAGTTGCGCGACCCGGACTCGGCGCAGAACCAGCAGCCCGCTTACGCAGCCAACTGGAGCCGATCCGTTAAGCCCGAGATTCTCGTCCTGGTCGGCGTCTGCACGCACCTTGGCTGTATTCCGCTGTTCGATCCGGATCCCAGCAAGACGGATCCAGCGCCCGATTGGCCGGGCGGCTTCTTCTGCCCGTGCCATGGCTCGAAATACGATCTGGCTGGCCGCGTCTTTCAGGGCGTGCCTGCGCCTTACAATCTGCCCGTGCCGCCCTATCATTTCCCCGACGACAAGACGGTTCGGGTCGGCCAGAACCCGCCGGGCGCGAATTTCGATTTCAACTCGATCCAGCAGGTTTAACTCCGAAGATCGATCGGTGACAGCAACCGGGTGAGCGCGTAAGCCTCGCCCGATGTTCGCCTGCACTGTCCTAACCCTCTTTCCCGCCATGTTCCCCGGCCCGCTCGGCCAGTCGCTGGCCGGCGATGCGCTGGCGCGCGGCTTGTGGTCGCTGAACGCGCTCGACATCCGCGAGCATGGGCTCGGTCGCCATCGGGCGGTTGACGATACGCCCGCGAGCGGCGGCCCGGGAATGGTGATGCGGGCGGACGTCGTCGCCGCGAGCCTGGACGCGGCGCTCGCGCCGGATGATGCGAGGCCGCGCCTGATCATGAGCCCGCGCGGCGAGCCCTTCCGCCAGGCTCGCGCTCGAGAATGGGCGGCGGGGCCAGGCCTCGTCATTCTCTGCCCGCGCTTCGAGGGCGTCGATGAGCGCGTCATCGAAGCGCGCGGTCTCGTCGAAGTGTCGATCGGCGATTATGTGCTGTCGGGCGGCGAAATCGCCGCGCTCGCCATTGTCGACGCCTGCGTGCGCCTGATCCCCGGCGTGATGGGCAAGGAGGCGTCGGGGGCAGAGGAGAGCTTCGAGCGCGGGCTGCTGGAATATCCGCACTATACCCGCCCGCGCGAATGGGAGGGACGCGCAATTCCCGAGGTGCTGCTCTCGGGCGACCACGCCAAGATCGCGACCTGGCGACGCGCGGAGGCCGAGCGGATCACGCGAGAGAGACGCCCGGACTTGACGGAGCGTTAGGCGCGGCCCAATTCGCCCGGGTCGTGGTTTGTTCTCGCTATTTATCGAATCGTACCCGCGGCGAACCCGCCGGCGGTCAAAATAGTTTGTGGAGGCCGGAATGCCGGCATGGGTTGAAGACGCGCAACAGCTGACCGAACTCAGAGACCTGAGCAGTTCGCAAGGCTCGGTCTTGCTTCGAACAACGGAGGTCGAAGAGTTCCTATCCAACCTCAACTTGTCTTCTCACGCCCTCGTGGCGCCGAAGGGATTCGGGAAGACGCTGGTTCTCAAGCTCAAGCGCATTTCATTGCAGGAAAATGACTATCGCTGCTTTCCGTTCTCGCCGATTGTCGATCGCCCGAGCAACAAGCCCCCGATCCTGCCCAATGAAATCATCAACGTCCTGGAGAGCAGCGACAACTGGGAGACGCTGTGGAACATTGCTTTTTCG
The DNA here is from genome assembly GCA_963717215.1 of uncultured Alphaproteobacteria bacterium. Lineage (GTDB taxonomy): Bacteria > Pseudomonadota > Alphaproteobacteria > Rhizobiales > Beijerinckiaceae > Roseiarcus. The sequence continues at coordinate 1,211,713 of CAVQVS010000006.1, read as the reverse complement.
ATATGCCTGATCAAGGGGTTCCAGGACGATCGCGACGTTCACCAGCAGCTTGAAGAATTGCTGGAATCGAAGGATTTACCGCAGACCTTGCTGAACATCCTGGCTCACCCGCACATCACCAGGCCATTTGACATCCTGCATGATTGCCTGGCGGCTCAGCGTAGCGAGATCTTTCTGATCATGCGCGCGGCGCAACAGATCACGCGCATCTTCGCGACAATTCACAAGCAGGCGGGAATATTCGTCGACAACATCGACGAGTATCTCATCCACTACATCAATTTTTCTTACCTCCGCCGCAACGAGGTGCACGAGCGGTTCGTCCGTATCTGGCACGCCGGCCAGATCGGCGCCTGGCTGGCCCTGAGACGCCTGCACGGAATCAATCCCCATGTGCGGATCTTCGTCTCGATCCGAAAGGAGGCCTATCAGCACGCCGCGCAGAACGAGCCGCAATTCTCCAACCTGAGGTCGTTCCGAAGAGAGCTGCGCTACAGAATCGAGGACATCAAGCAAATCATCGAAAACAACATCGCGATCGCCTCAAAGAGCGATCTGGTCGACAGGAGCAGTGAGGATCCGCTGCTGCGTTTTCTCGGACCGAAGAATGAATATGTTTCAAATGCGGGAACAGCACGGCAAGAGCGAGCGATAGACTATTGGACTCGCCACTGCTCGCTGAGGCCGCGCGACGCGATCGTCATCGGCAAGGAGATCAGCCTGATCGGCGTCAAGAGACGAAGTCAGCAGGAAATTCGCAACGCGATCAATTCCGCAGCCGCGGAGAGGGTGGAAACGCTCTTCAACGAGGTCGCGCCCTTCTTCAGCGGATTGTACCCGGAGATCTTCCCCCAGATCATCAAATCCAACGTGCTGACGTACGACGAGGTCGTCGAGGCCTCCCAGGCCTACGCGGACGTCGCCGCGAGACAATACGAGATCGAAACCGAGGCGGCGCGACATCCCTTCTGCGCTCTCTATGCCTTAGGGCTGGTCGGAATCGTCCAGCAGAGCCGGGACGATCCGGCCCGGCTCGTGCAGAAGTTCGCCCCGGTCGGGGACATCGCCTTCGGCAAGATCCATGTCTTGCCGCATGCCGAGACTTATCTGATCCACCCCTCGCTCAGCGATTTCATCACGCGCCGAAACGTCGGGTTTCTCAAGGAGCTGAACAAGCACAACGTCGTGGGCGACGAACTCGAATGGCGGCCCGAGGAAAGCATCCGGTTCGTCGTTGTTGGTGATATTCGCGGCTACCGGGAAAACGTCGTTCAGATCGCCGGAAGGTCGCAGACCTTCGACAAATACTGGCGCGATCTGTTCCGACAGTTCACGCGCGATTTGGACTACGCGAACACGTCCGCCGGCGACCATCTGGTTTTAGCAGATAGAAGCCCGGGCAGGTTGTTGCGCGCGGCGCGAGGGCTCAGCGCCCAGCTCCTGGCCTCCGGATACAATTTGCAGATCAGAATCGGCGCGCATAGCGGGTTCTGGAAACTCAATCCTGCTCTTGAAGGCGCACAGCACCCGGAAATCTCCGACATTGTTGTCGTCGCCGCGCGAATCGAACCCCTGGCCAAACCAGGGGACATTCTCCTCTCTCAGCAATTCGTCGACGACGCGCGACGGTACGGATATCGTTTCGAGGAAGAAGGTTTTTCGCTCCTCGACGATCACTATGTCGGCGCTCAACGGTATCAGGCTGGAGCCGGCATCTTGATTTCGAAAGACAGCGAGGCAGCCCAGCACATTCCGATCTATTTGTTCGGAAGCGCCAGCGCGGTGAGCCTCTAGAACGAGAGGCAATGCGGAGCGAGTTGCGCCAAGCGGGCTTGGAGTCACACCGTGGGCGACGGGCGTTTCCGACCCTGACCGTCAGGCGAGCCCATCCCTCAAAGCACTCGACGCCTATGCGCGGTTCTAAGCCTGCTCGAATATGGCTAGTGCATGCGTGTCGCCAGGGGAATCTCTCCAAGCAAGAAACGAATCGATTACCGCGGGTCGAGTTTGCAAACTCCGCGAATTTGGAGTTGTGATTGACTCCGCGGGAGGCTAACGTCAGGACGATTACGTTGCATCCGCCTTTTGGGGCTTGATATGCCCAGGTCGATTACAAAGTACCGTATTTTCATCGGTTCTCCGCAAGGCCTCGAGGAAGAGCGAAAGAGCTTCCGTGGGAGGTTGAACTGGTTCTCCCAGGTTCATGGGCCGGATGGGGACGTAGAGTTCGAGCCGGTGAGTTGGGAGGAGACAGTGGGCGGCATTGGACGGCCGCAGTCCCACATCAACGAAGACCTTCGTCAATGTGACTACGCGGTATTTGTTCTACATGACCGATGGGGGTCCTCACCTGGAGGCGGTTTCACCTCAGGAACTTCCGAGGAATTTCATCTTGCTGAGCAACTTCATGAACAAGGGAAAATTAAAGACATAGCGCTACTCTTTAAACAAATTGAACCTGCAAGGTTATCCGACCCTGGCGATCAACTGAAAGCCGTTATCCATTTTAAGAATAGAATCGAAAACGAAAAACGATATCTATTTAGTTCGTACTCCTGCCTCGATGAGTTCAAAGACTTACTTTGGAAGCACCTCGCTAGTTGGCGGCGACATCATATCAAAATGCAGGCTTCGCTTTTGCCCCCGAGAGTAAGACTGGGCGAACTCGAGCAACCGAGTCTGTCTCGCTCACGAGGGAACTGGAAGCAGTTGGGCTCGGAGGAGCAATTGGGCCTGGTGGTCGTTAGGAATTCTCGCGCCGCAGAATACGCTTCCTTCACTCCGGCATAGCGACTCAAATCTTAGGCGAAATAGCCGAGCACAACGGAATGGCGTCGCCGCGGAGCGATCTAAGGCGTGGAGGCCGCGATCGTCTTCGCGTCGATTTAGGCTGAACTCATCAAGGCGCCGGGCAGAACACCCGAAGGCGATGTCCGTCTGGGTCTGCGGCAAGGAAGGTCCGGCCGAAGTCCATGGTCACGGGTTCCTGCAAAATCGTGACGCCTTTGCGCTTCTGATCGGCGCAGAGCGCTTCAACGTCCTCGTTGCTCCCAACCGCCATCGCCAGTTCGCCGGTGTCGCCCGCCCCGAGCGGCGTGGGCTGGACGTCGCGGCGCGCCCAGAGCCCAAGCCTCAGATCGGGCGCGAGTGCAAACATGACGAAGTTCCGCGAGGAATCCAGCGGCTGGCGGTCAAGCAAGCGCGCGTAGAAATCAGCGCTCTCCTGAGGCTCGTCGACATAGATGAGGACGAAATGCGGCAGGCCCATCGGGAATCGCTCCTTTTCTTGAGGTGAGCGCGACCCTCGCGCGCCGGCACGTCAGATTCTGTCAGCAGCGTGATTTGCGATTCGGTGGGTGATGGAAGCGCGCTTCCCGCATCGAAGCTCGGGCTTCCAGCTACAAGGCTGCATCAAAGCGCGCTTAAGATCCTGAAATCATTGCGTCGCGCAACATTGTGCGCCTCGCGGAAATCGAGCCGCCGACCCGAGGATGCCGGGGCGGCAGAGGAGTCCGGCGAATTCCCATTTATTCGGGTGGCCCGACGCCTTCGCTGGTGCGCCAATCCCTCAGCAAACGTCGGCGGCCCAGCGGAGAGCGCGCTTCGAGCGTCTGGCACGAGACTATGCGGTCGGCGCGAAAATGGCGGAACCCTTGCCTGAGTTCGCACCAGGCCATGACGACGCGCGCCTCGTCGAAATATCCGATGCCGAACGGCCAGATGGTGCGTTCCGTGCTCCCCCCGCGTGCGTCACGATAGGCAAGCGCGAGCTTGCGCTCGGCGCGGATTGCGGCGCGGATCGGGGCGAGATCCGGCGCAGCGCCGCCCGACATTTTGCCTGGAACCAAGAGCGTCGAAGACTCGACGTCGTCACGCAGAGCCGGCGGGAGCACCGCGGTGATCTTGGCGATCGCGTCACGCGCCGCGAGCGCAAGATTTTCGTCGGTCCTCGCTCCGACCCAGCGCGCGCCAAGAACGAGCGCCTCGATCTCCTCACCGCTGAACATGAGGGGCGGAAGCCAGAACCCTGGCTTGAGGACATACCCCAAGCCCGCCTCACCCTCGATTTCCGCCCCCTGCCCCTGCAAGCTGGCGATGTCGCGATAGAGCGTTCTTAAGGAGACGCCGAGTTCGCCGGCAAGGACCCGCCCGCTGACCGGCCGCCGCCGCCGCCGCAGCGCCTGAAGAAGCGCGAGAAGCCTTTCCGAGCGCGACAATCGTTGTCGAGGCTCCCTCTTGTCAGCGCGTCGGCACCGGGGTTTCGCCGCGGTAGTCGTAGAAGCCGCGCTGGGTCTTCCTGCCGAGCCACCCGGCTTCGACATATTTCACCAGCAGCGGGCAGGGGCGGTATTTGGAATCCGCGAGCCCCTCGTGCAGCACCTGCATGACGGCGAGACAGGTGTCGAGGCCGATGAAGTCGGCGAGTTGCAGCGGCCCCATCGGGTGATTGGCGCCAAGCCGCATGGCGGTGTCGATCGCGTCGACCGAGCCAACGCCCTCGTAGAGCGTATAAACCGCCTCGTTGATCATTGGCAGCAGGATGCGGTTAACGATGAACGCGGGAAAATCCTCGGACATCGTCGCCGTCTTGCCGAGCCGAACGACGAAGGCCTTGGCGGCGTCGAACGTCTCATCCTTGGTGGCGATGCCGCGGATCAATTCGACCAGCTGCATGCGCGGCACCGGGTTCATGAAATGGATGCCGATGAACCGCTCGGGATTGGAGGTCACCGAGGCGAGCCGCGTGATTGAGATCGAGGATGTGTTCGACGCGACGATCGCGTCCGGCTTGAGAAAAGAGCGCAAGGCGATGAAAATCTTGCGCTTGACCTCCTCATTCTCGGAGGCAGCCTCGACGATGAGATCGCAGTCGCCAAGCTTGTCGAAGGTCGGAGCCACGAGAATGCGATCGAGGATCGCCTTACGCTCCGCTTCGTCGATCTGGCCCTTTGCGACTTGGCGGGAGAGGTGACCGTTGATGGTCGCGAGAGCCGCGTTGATCCGCTCCTCGGCGACGTCGGTGAGCGAGACGGTCATTCCCGCCTGAGCGGCGACCTCGGCGATGCCGGCGCCCATCTGGCCGGCGCCGATGACGCCGACCGTTTCGATGTTGAATGTCATTTTTCTTTCCAGCGAACAGCCTGCGCCGCATCGCGATCATAGACGAGCAGACACGAGCGTCCAGTCGAACGCTGGGATTTTAGCATGAGCCCGAGCTCAACGCCCGATCTTCGCGAGCTCCGCTGCGAGTTCGGGCAACGCCGTATAGAGATCGGCGACCAGGCCGTAGTCGGCGACCTGAAAGATCGGCGCCTCCTCATCCTTGTTGATCGCGACGATGACCTTCGAATCCTTCATGCCCGCCAGATGCTGGATCGCGCCCGAGATGCCGACCGCAATATAGAGATCCGGCGCCACAACCTTGCCGGTCTGGCCGACTTGCCAGTCGTTGGGCGCGTAGCCCGCGTCGACCGCGGCGCGGGAAGCGCCCATCGCTGCGCCGAGCTTGTCTGCGACCGGCTCGATATAGGTCTTGAAATTTTCCGCCTTCTGCATCGCCCGGCCGCCGGAGATGATGATCTTGGCCGAGGCCAGTTCCGGTCGGTCGGACTTGGCGAGCGCCTCGCCGACGAAGGACGACACAGCCGGATCGCCGGCGGGCGCGACGGCCTCGATCGGCGCCGAGCCGCCCTCGCCGGTCGCGGCGAAAGACGCGGTGCGCACGGTCACGACGATCTTCGAATCGGTCGACTCGACGGTCTGGATCGCGTTGCCGGCATAGATTGGCCGATCGAAGGTCTTCGGACCAATAACCTTGATGATGTCGGAAATCTGCATCACGTCGATGAGCGCCGCAACGCGTGGGGCAACATTCTTGGCGCTCGCGGTCGAGGGCGCGACGATGGCGTCATAGCCGGGCGCGAGGCTGACGATGAGCGCCGCCAGCGGCTCCGCAAGCCCGTGCTCGTAACGCGGATCGTCGGCGACCATCACTTTCGCCACGCCTTGAAGTTTGGCGGCCGCCTCCGCGGCTCCACCGATATTGGAGCCTGCGACAAGAACATCGACGGGGGCCTTGAGCTCGAGCGCTGCGGTCAGCGCGCGCGCGGTCGCATCGTTCAATTTGCCGCCCGCGACTTCCGCCAGAAGAAGAGTCGCCATTGTCAGATCACCCCGGCTTCGTCGTGCAGCTTGGCGACCAGCTCCGCCACCGATTTCACTTTGACGCCGGACTTGCGAGCAGGGGGCTCAATGGTCTTCAGCACCTTGAGCCGGGGCGAAACGTCGATCCCATAGTCGGCCGGCGTCTTCTCCTCAATTGGCTTCTTCTTCGCCTTCATAATGTTTGGGAGCGAAGCGTAGCGCGGCTCGTTCAGGCGCAAATCGGTGGTGACGATCGCCGGCAGCTTCAGCGAAACGGTCTGCATGCCGCCGTCGACTTCGCGCGTGACTTCGACCGAGCCGTCGCCGATGACGACCTTGGAGGCGAACGTGCCCTGACCCAAGCCGGTGAGCGCCGCAAGCATCTGTCCGGTCTGGTTCGAATCGTCGTCGATCGCCTGCTTCCCCATGATGACAAGGCCAGGTTGTTCGGCGGCGACGACACCCTTGAGCAGTTTGGCGACCGTTAGCGGCTCGACGAGCGCCTCGCTCTTGATCAGGATTCCGCGGTCGGCGCCCATGGCAAGCGCGGTGCGAATGGTTTCGCTGGCCTGCTGCGGGCCGATGGAGACAATGACCACTTCTGTCGCCTTGCCGGCTTCTTTCTGCCGCAGCGCCTCCTCGACGGCGATCTCGTCGAACGGATTCATCGACATTTTGACGTTGGCGAGTTCAACTCCAGAGCCGTCTGACCTGATCCGGATCTTGATGTTGTAGTCGACCACCCGTTTGACGGGCACGAGGATCTTCATACGCCCCAGAACTCCTGTCAAAAAAGGCGATTGCCCAAGCAATTCGAGGGCGAACCCCTAATCTTGGCTCCGACACAAGTCAACGCAAGCGAAGACGTCCGTTTTGGGGATCGTACCGCGCAAGATTGGCAGGGTTCGGATTGTTTCAGATTGTGCAGCGACAAGCAGGAATCGCCGTAAAAGCGTGCGCCCCGTCGTTTTGGGGAACTGTCGCCTGCACGCCTCGCCGCGGCCGCATGTGGGCAATTCTCGGCCAACCGCGGTGCGATTGACAGAACCGGATTTCTGACGCCAAGTCGTCGAAAGAACGCAAAGGAGTAACTGCCGGGCGAGATTTGGGGAAAGGCGCAGTTTAGAGAGGATCCAAGCCGATGAGCGAACTGGATTATTGGAACGCGCGCCTGATCGAGCGGGCCATTTCGCGCCGCGAATTCATGGGCCGCGCCGCCGCGCTCGGGGCCTCCAGCGTCGCGATTTCGACCATCCTCACGAGCGCCGACGCGATTGCCGCCGATGCGCCGAAAAGTGGCGGAGTCCTGAAACTTGGCCTCGCCGGCGGCAGCACCACGGACAGCCTCGATTTCCGCACGACCACCGATTCCGTGATGATCGACTGCAATCACGGCATCTGGAACTGCCTTGCAAAATGGGACCAGGACGGGAGACCGCATCCGGAACTGGCCGAGAGCTGGGAACCAGCCAACGGCGCAAAGGATTGGATCTTCAAGCTGCGCAAGGGCGTGACTTTTTCTAACGGGAAGGAGTTTACCGCTGACGACGCGATCTACTCGCTCAACCTTCACCGAGGCGACACGAAATCTGGCGGCGCCACTTCGGTGAAGGGCGTCACCGACATCAAGAAGCTGGATGATCACCAGATCCAGATCTCGCTTTCCGCCGCCGACGCCGATTTTCCGTATGGTCTTACTGACTACCATCTCATGATGGTTCCAGACGGTTTTACGGATTGGGCGAAGCCGGTCGGGACAGGTCCTTTCGTGCTTGATCGGTTCGACCCCGGCGTCCGCATCCGGCTCAAGAAAGCGCGGCCCTATTGGAAAGAAGGCAAAGGCCTTCTCGACGGCGTGGACGTGACGGTCATCAACGACGGCTCCGCGCGTCTCAACGCGCTGATCTCGGGCCAGATCGACGCGATCAACCGGGTCGATCACAAGGCGGTCGCTCTCCTGTCCAAGACCCCGAAGATCGAGGTGGTCCGCGCGCCAGGCGGCTGGTTCTCGGTTCTGGCGATGGAAGTGGACAAGCCGCCCTTCGACAATCCTGACATCCGCATGGCGGTGATGCTCGCAGCCGATCGCGAACAGATGCTCAAGGCTTTATTCAGCGGCTACGGCACAGCCGGCAACGATCATCCGATTCCGCCGACCGACCCCTACTTCAATAAGGACCTGCCGCAGCGAAAATACGATCCCGAAAAAGCGACCTTCCATTTCAAGAAGGCGGGCGTTGCGGACCCAAAGATCATCCTGCAGGCCTCGGACGCCGCCTTCAACGGCGCGGTCGATCAGGCGACGCTACTGCAGGCAAGCGCCTCGAAAGCGGGAATTAAAGTCGATGTGAAGAAGGAGCCGGCCGACGGCTACTTCGACAACGTTTGGCTCAAAGCGCCCTTCGTCAGCAGCTACTGGGGTGGGCGGCCGGCAGCGACGCAGATGCTCGCCGTCGCCTTCCAGGCCAGCGCCCCGTGGAACGAGACGCACTGGAACGACCCCCAATTCGAGAAGCTGCTTGCGGACGCGAAGGCGGAGACCAACGAGGACAAGCGCAAGCCCTATATCTGGGAGATGCAAGCCATTCTCAACGAGCGCGGCGGCGCGCTCATTCCCGTGTTTCGCGACTGGCTCGACGCGCATAACCAGAAGGTCGGCGGCCACACCCCCCATGGCGGCTATGACATGAACAACGGCTGGATCATGGAGGACGCCTGGCTGAAGTCGTGATCGACGGCGCGATGCGGAAGAGCGCGGGGGACAGCGTAATTTCCCGCGCGATGCCCTTGCGGTCGTAATCCGGATCGCGGTTGAGAAGGGACGCACATGCTGAAGCTCGTCCTCAACCGCTTCGGCCTCGGAATCCTCACCCTATTCGCCGCGTCGGTGCTGATCTTCGTCGGGACCGAAATCCTGCCGGGCGACCTGGCCTCAGCCATTCTGCAGAACACCGCCACGCCCGAGACGCTCGCCAAAATGCGTCTCGATCTCGGGCTCGATCAGCCCGCCTATATTCGTTTCTTCCAATGGCTGTTTGGCGCGCTGCACGGCGATTTCGGCAAGTCGCTCGCTAACGGGCGCGACGTCCTGGAGGAGATTGCGCCGCGCTTCGCCAACACGATGTTCCTGGCGGCCTATGCAGCCATCGTCGCTGTCCCGTTGGCGATTGGGCTTGGACTGCTGGCCGCGATCTGGCAGGGCGGCGTCTTCGATCGGCTCGTGAACGTCGTGACGCTGATGACGATCTCGGTGCCGGAATATTTCCTCGCCTATCTCCTCATCAAATATGTCGCGGTCGAGCTCGGCTGGTTCCCTTCGCTCGCGAGCGTCTCGTCCGACACGCCGTTCCTCGAGCGGCTTTACGACACCTTCCTGCCCATGCTGACGCTCGTCCTCGTGATTGTCGCCCACATGATGCGGATGACGCGCGCCTCGGTGCTCTCGGTCATGGCGAGCCCTTATATCGAGATGGCGATTCTCAAGGGTCTGAGGAAATCGCGCATCGTCGTTCGACACGCGCTGCCGAACGCGCTGGCCCCGATCATTTCGGTCGTCGCCTTGAACCTGGCTTACCTTATCGTCGGCGTCGTCGTGGTCGAGACCGTGTTCGTCTATCCTGGTCTCGGCCAATTGATGGTGGACGAAGTGTCCAAGCATGACGTGCCTGTCGTCCAGGCCTGCGGGCTTATCTTCGCTGCGACTTTCATCCTCCTCAACATGATCGCCGACATCCTCGCCATTCTGTCCAATCCCCGGCTTCGCCAGCCGCGCTGATCAAGGTCTGTTAAGCGCGACAAAGAAGGACTTTATGCGCATCCGCGGCTATAAAGTGAGCGTCACCGCGCAGATCGGCATCGTCATTGTCGTCACCAATCTGCTCGTCGCTTTGCTGGCGCCGCTCATTGCGCCCTTCGACCAGGCGACGCCGCTCGGGGACGCGTGGGCGGATCCCGACGCGCAGCACTGGCTCGGACTCGATAATCTTGGGCGCGATATCGTGAGCCGTCTGATCTATGGCGCGCGTATGTCGATCGGTCTTGCGCTGATCATCACCGCCCTTTCATTCGTCCTCGGCGTTATCACCGGCTTCGCGGCCGCGGTAGCGGGCGGATGGATCGATCAGGCGCTTTCTCGCTTCGTCGACCTTTTGTTGTCCATGCCGACGCTCATCTTCGCCTTCGTCATCCTCTCGGTGCTCGGCACGGCGCTGCCCGTCCTCATCGTCACGATCGCCATCCTCGATTCGACTAAGGTGTTTCGGCTGGCGAGATCGGTGGCCGTGAATATCGTCAGCCTGGAATTCGTGGAGGCAGCGCGCCTGCGCGGCGAGGGATGGTGGTGGATCGTCACGCGGGAGGTTCTGCCCAATGCGATCCCGCCACTGACGGCTGAGTTCGGTCTGCGCTTTTGTTTTACCTTTCTCTTCATCGCGGCGCTAAGCTTTCTCGGGCTCGGCGTTCAGCCTCCCGACGCCGATTGGGGCAGCATGGTGAGAGACTACCGCGACATGATCAATTTCGGTTCCGCGGCGCCGCTCTATCCGGCGGCCGCGATCGCGATCCTGACCATCGGCGTCAATTTCGTCGTCGATTGGATGCTGTCGATTCATTCCAGAGGCCAGGGAGAAGGCGCATGAGCGAACAGGCTCGGGACGCTTCCCTGACAGCGGATAATCCTATCGTGCTCGATATCCGCGGCATGCGCGTTGCGGTGCGAACGGATGCCGGCGACGGGCCGGTTCTGGTCGATGACGTTTCGCTTGAGCTCAGGCGGGGCGAGGTGATCGGGCTCATCGGCGAGTCCGGCGCCGGCAAGTCGACCATCGGCCTCGCCTCGATGGGCTATACCCGTCGCGACTGCCATATCGTCGGCGGCAACATCATTTTCGGCGATACGGACATTCGCGCTATCAGCCCGGATCAGCGGCGTGAGCTGCGTGGCCCCAGGATCGCTTACATCGCCCAGAGTGCGGCGGCGTCATTCAACCCAGCCCATACGCTGATGGAACAGGTCTGCGAAGCCGCGGTGCGGCATAGCGTATTGTCGCCGGCGGAAGCGCGGGCGGAGGCGGTCAGCTTGTTCAAGCAGCTCGATCTACCGAGCCCGGAGACGATCGGGTCGCGCTATCCGCATCAGGTTTCCGGCGGACAGCTTCAGCGCGTGATGGCGGCGATGGCGATGGTCGCCAAGCCCGACATTCTCATCTTCGATGAGCCGACCACCGCGCTCGACGTGACGACACAGGTCGAATGCCTCGCGGCTTTCCGAAAGCTCATCCGCGAGCATGGCACAGCGGCGCTCTACATCACCCACGATCTCGCTGTCGTCGCCCAAATCGCCGATCGCATCATGGTGCTGAGACGCGGCAAAATGGTCGAATTCGGCGATTCAAAGCAAATCCTGCAACAGCCGAAGGAGGAATATACGCGTCGTCTGGTGAGCGAACGCGTCGCGGGCCGCCCTTTCGTCGACGCCGCCGTCGCGGCCCCGGTTCCGATCCTCGCCATCGATCACGTAAGCGCCGACTATCCCGGCAAGCCCAAAGTCATCGATGACGTCAGCCTCGAAGTGCGCAATGGGGACACGGTGGCCGTGGTCGGCGAGTCCGGCTCGGGCAAATCGACTTTGGCGCGCGTGGTCACGGGTCTGTTGCCGCGGGTCGCCGGCGATGTGCGCTTCAACGGGACGAGCCTCTCGCCGCGACTCAAGGACCGCACCAAGGACCAACTGCGTCGGGTGCAAATGATCTACCAGATGCCCGACGTCGCGCTCAATCCACAGCACACCTTGCTCGAGACGATCGGCAGGCCCGTGGCGTTCTATTTCAATCGATCGCGGCGGGAAGTGCGCGCGCGCGTGGCGGAACTGTTGAGCCAGATGGATCTGCCGGAATCCTTCATCACTCGCAAGACCAGCGAATTGTCAGGCGGCCAGAAGCAGCGCGTGTCGATCGCCCGCGCTCTCGCGGCTGAACCTGATCTGATCATCTGCGACGAGGTGACTTCCGCGCTCGATCAGCTGGTGGGCGAAGAGATCCTCCGTTTGCTGAAGAAGCTGCAGGACGATCTGGGGGTCGCCTATCTATTCATTACCCATGATCTCGGAACGGTGAAACGAATCGCCAACAAGGTTGTGGTGATGCTGAAGGGCCAGATCGTGGCGAGCGGCGACACGGCCACGGTGTTCTCGCCGCCTTATCACCCCTATACCGAATTGCTTCTGTCATCGGTGCCCGAGATGCGGCCGGATTGGCTGGACGAGGTTTTAGCGGCGCGCGCGACAGGCGCTGCGAGGACTTCTGCGCTCCTCCGCGCGCCCTGATCCGGCTCCGCAAGAGAGGCCGCCAGTCCGGCCTTGCCGCGCCCGCATTTCGTTTCTATACCGCCCAAAGCTAATTGAGGAAACGGGTAGGAAACGCATTCCGGGGAGCGGCTTTCCTCCGGCGTGATCATTGCATAACTCAATCGACCGACCCATCGGCCGGCGACGAACAGGACGTTGTTGATGCGCGCGCCGGGCGGACCGCGTCTGTTGTTGCGGCGGCTCCGCGAGGTGATGGCGGAGCCCGTCGTCGCCCAGGCGCGCCTGGACCGGATTGTCGTCCTCATTGCCTCCAACATGGTGGCTGAGGTGTGCTCGCTTTACGTCGTGCGAGCCGATGGGGCGATGGAGCTATTCGCCACCGAGGGGCTCAACCGCGAGGCGGTCCACCTGACCACGATGCGGCCAGGGGAGGGGCTTGTCGGCCTCATTGTCTCCAGCGCCGAACCGCTGGCGCTGTCGGACGCGCAGCATCACCCGGCCTTTTCCTACAGACCGGAGACGGGCGAAGAAATCTATCAGTCGTTCCTCGGCGTTCCGGTGTTGCGCGGCGGCGCTACGATCGGGGTGTTGGTCGTGCAAAACCGCGCGCGGCGCGCCTATTCGGAGGAAGAGCTCGAGGCGCTGCAGACGACCGCGATGCTGCTCGCCGAGATGATCGCGTCGGGAGAACTACAGGGGATATCGGCCCAGGGCGCCCAATCGCCGTCCGCCGGCAAATGTCGCTCAAAGGCGTCGGCATCGCCGATGGGCTCGGGCTCGGCCATGTCGTGATGCACCAACCGCGCGTGACCGTGTCCACGATTGTCGCCGACGACGTCGAGTTGGAGCTCGTTCGGCTCGAGACGGCGATCAGCGCCATGCGCGCCTCGGTCGACGATCTGATCGACCGTAACGACGACGGGGTCGGGGGCGAGCACCGCGACGTGCTCGAGGCTTTCCGAATGATCGCGCATGATCGCGGTTGGCTGCGCCGGCTGCGTGAGGCGGTGAGTTCTGGCCTGACCGCTGAGGCCGCGGTGGAGCGCGTCCATAACGACGCCCGCGCCAAGCTGCAGCGCCAGACTGATCCTTATCTGCGCGATCGGCTTCACGACCTGACCGACATCGCCAATCGCCTCTTGCATCAGCTTGCTGGCCAGAGCCTGGTTCTGCTGCCGGAGGAATTGCCGGAAAACGCCATCCTTGTCGCCCGCTCGATGAGCCCTGCGGCCTTGCTCGACTACGACCGCGTCCGGCTGCGCGGTCTGGTGCTGGAGGAGGCGGGCGCCTCGAGCCACATCGCCATCGTCGCCCGCGCGCTCGGCGTTCCCGCCGTGAGCGATATCGCCAATATCTCTGAAATCGTCGAGCATGGCGATGCGATCATCGTCGATGGCGACGCAGGCGAGATCCATCTCCGCCCTCCGCCGGACATCGAGGGCGCTTACGCCGAAAAGGCGCGCATGCGCGCCCGGCGCCAAGCGCAATATCGCGCGCTGCGCGAGACGCCGACAGCCACTGTCGACGGGGTGTCGATCGGCCTGCATATGAACGCCGGGCTGCTCGTCGACATGCCGCATCTGGCGGAAACCGGGGCGCAGTCGATCGGCCTCTTCCGCACCGAATTGCAGTTCATGCTCGCCGCGCGGTTTCCCCGGCCAGGCGCACAACAGCAGCTTTATCGCGCCATCCTCGACGCCGCTGGAGGGCGGCTGGTCACCTTCCGCACCCTCGACATCGGCGGCGACAAGCTCCTGCCCTACATGAAGGGCGTGGATGAGCAAAACCCGGCGCTCGGATGGCGGGCGCTACGCATCGGGCTCGACCGCCCGGCCCTGCTTCGGATGCAATTTCGCGCCTTGATCCGCGCTGCCGCCGGGCGCGATCTCAGGATCATGGCCCCGATGGTGTCGACGGTCGACGAATACAGAGTTGCGCGCTCGATGTTCGATCATGAGCTCAACTGGAGCCGAAGCCGCGGTCATGAATTGCCGCGGACGGCCAGTCTCGGGGTGATGGTCGAGGTGCCATCGCTCTTATGGCAGCTCGACGAGATCGCCTCCGCCGCGGACTTTCTCTCGGTCGGCTCGAACGATCTCATGCAATATCTCTACGCGGTCGACCGCGACAACCGCCGGGTCGCCAATCGCTTCGATCCGTTGAGCGTGGGCTTCTTGCGGGCCTTGCGCTCGATCGTGCAGGCGGGCGAGCGACACGGAACGCCAGTGACCCTGTGCGGTGAGATGGGCGGACAGACCCTCGAAGCGATGGCGCTGATGGCGATCGGCTACCGCGAATTGTCGATGTCCGCGACTTCGATTGGGCCCATAAAGGCCATGACCCTGTCGCTCGATATCGGCAAGGCTGGGCGCGAGGTCGAAGCGATGCTTGTCAAAGGGCGCGAGGACGCATCGTTGCGGAAGCCGCTTGAGCAGCTTGCGGAACGCCTTCAGGTGCGCCTCTAGCGACGCGAGCGCCCTCGATCCCGCCGCTTCCGCACCTTGAGCTCACACATGGCCAACGACAACCTCGATCTCATCCTCCGTCGCCATCAGGAAATCTCCGCGCGCCTCGCCGAGGGCGCTTCCGGCGCGCAATATTCCGCGCTGTCGCGCGAACTCAACGAGCTTGACCCGGTGGTCGCGGCGATCGAGGCCTTTCAGTCCAAAGAAAAGGAGCGGGCCGACCTCGCGGCGATGCTGCGAGAGCCGAATCTCGACCCCGACATGCGGGCTCTGGCAAATGCTGAGCTTGCTGCGGCCGAACTGGAAGCGGACGCAATGTCCAAAGCGATTCAGATCGCCCTCCTGCCGAAGGACGCAGCCGACGAGGGCAGCGCAATCCTCGAGGTCCGGGCGGGCACGGGCGGAGACGAAGCCGCGCTCTTCGCCGGCGACCTGTTCCGCATGTACGTCAAATACGCGGAGCGCAAGCGCTGGAAGGTCGAAGTTCTGTCGACCAGCGAGGGAACAGCAGGCGGGTTCAAGGAGATCGTGGCCGAAATTTCTGGCCGCGGCGTTTTCGCCAGGTTCAAGTTCGAGAGCGGCGTCCATCGGGTCCAACGCGTGCCGGCGACCGAGACACAGGGACGCATCCACACTTCGGCCGCGACCGTCGCCGTGCTGCCGATCGCACAGGAATTGGACTTCGAGATCAACGAGGCCGATCTCAAGATCGACACCATGCGCTCGAGCGGCGCCGGCGGCCAGCATGTCAACAAAACAGAATTGGCAATCCGCATCACCCACCTTCCCACGGGAGTCGTGGTCGCGATGCAGGAGGAGCGTTCGCAGCATCGCAACCGCGCCAAGGCGATGGCGCTTCTACGCTCGCGCATCCTCGACGCCAAAAACCAGCAGTTGGACGCCGAGCGAGCGCAGGAGCGGCGTTCGCAGGTCGGTTCTGGCGACCGGTCGCAGCGCATCCGCACATACAATTTCCCGCAAGGGCGGGTGACTGATCATCGCATCAACATGACCCTCTACTCGCTCGAGCGGATCATGGAAGGGGAGGGTCTCGATGAGATCATCGACGGCCTGACCACCGAGCGCCAAGCTGAGCTGTTGGCCGCGCAGGCGGCGTCGTGACACCCATCCCGCGGCTGCCGCCGTCCGCGCCGGGAATGCGCATTGGCCTCCTCGGCGGTTCCTTCAATCCGCCGCACGAGGGGCATGCCTTGATCACGCGGCTTGCGCTGCGCCGGCTCGCGCTCGATCGCGTGTGGTGGCTGGTGACGCCTGGCAATCCCTTAAAGTCCCCGACGGGATTGGCGGCGCTCAACGCCCGCATCGAGGCCGCGCGCAGGCTCGACGTCGGGCCGCGCGTCGTGGTCACCGACGTCGAGGCGCAGATCGGCTCGCGCTTTACTTTTGCCACGCTCCGCTGGCTCAAGCGCCGCGCGCCCGGCGTCCATTTCGTCTGGATCATGGGCGCCGACAACCTTCGCCAGTTCCATCTCTGGCGCCACTGGCGCTTGATCGCCGACCTTGTCCCGATTGTCGTCGTCGATCGGCCAGGCTCGACCTTGAAGGCAATCTCAAGCCCCGCGGGCGCGGCTCTTGCGGGCTGGCGGGTTCCCGAACGTGATGCAGCCCGCTTTGCGATCATGAAACCGCCCGCCTTGCTTTTCCTTCATGGGCCGCGCTCCACCCTATCCTCGACCGCGTTGAGGCGCGTCGGCGGATCGGCGCCTAGCGAGGCGCCGCCGGCCAAAATCGCCTGTTGAGCAGCTACGAATGAAACGCTGAGCACCCTTGGCGAGATCGGGAGAATGCCAATGAACGCCTCCGTACTGATCGTCGGCGCAGGACCGGTGGGGCTGACGCTCGCTTGCGAACTCACCCGCTACCGAGTTCCGGTCCGCATCGTCGACAAAGCAGCACAGCGCACGGACAAATCGAAAGCGCTCGTGCTCTGGAGCCGCACGCTCGAGCTGCTCGACCGCGGGGATCGAGGGTCGCAGCCCTTCGTCGAAGCGGGATTCAAGGTCGACGGCGTCAACATTGTTGCGCCCGAAGACCACGTGGTCGGCCACGTAAAAATGGCGTCCGTGCCGAGCCCCTACAATTACGCGCTGATGCTGCCCCAGTCGGACACTGAGCGCCTGCTCGAAGAAAAGCTTCAGCGCCTGGGCGTTTCGGTCGAGCGCAGCACTGAAGCGATCGCGCTCAAGATCGGACCAGATGGCGCCGAGGCAACGCTGCGACGCGCTGACGGCCACGAAGAGGCGGCTCGCGCGGACTGGCTCGCCGGATGCGACGGCGCGCATAGCATCGTGCGCCACACGCTGGGCGCCTCGTTCACTGGCGAGACCATGCCTAGCGACTGGATCTTGGCGGACACCCACATGAAGGGGTACCCATTTCCCGATACCGAGGTCGCCGTCTATTGGGCGCGCGAGGGCGTGCTCCCGATCTTTCCGATCGCGCCGGGACGCTACCGCATCATCGCCAACATCCCGCCGAGCGGCGGCGACCACCCTCGCGATCCAACGCTTGAAGAGGTCGCGGCGATCGTCGAGCAGCGGGGCCCGAAGGGCGTGAAGCTGTTCGATCCGATCTGGCTATCGGGCTTTCGAATCAATGCGCGCAAAGTAGCAAGCTATCGAGCAGGGCGGGCTTTCCTCTTAGGCGACGCAGCGCATGTGCACAGCCCCGCAGGCGGCGAGGGGATGAACACGGGGATGCAGGACGCCTTCAACCTCGCCTGGAAGTTGGCCTTGGCGATCCATGGAATGTGCGGCGAAGCGCTGCTCGACACCTATAGCCCAGAGCGAAGCGGGGTGGGCGACGAGGTGTTGAAGAACACATCGCGCTTGACCGCTATCGGCACTCTGCACAATCTGTTCGCGGAGGAGCTTCGCGACATCGTCGGTCGGATCGCGCTCGGTTTGGCGCCGGTGCAGCGCGCCGTCGTTGACAATATGTCGCAGGTCTCAGTCGGCTATCCGGAAAGCCCGATGAACGGGCGGGGACACGGCTCGTTTCACCCGGCGCCCGGCCAGCGCATGGCGCCAATAGCTGGCCGGCCGCCCTTCGGCGCAGGCAGCGAGCCGCGTTTCACTGTGTTGGCCCTGCCATCGCCTGCCGTCACGGGCGTCATGTCTTCGTTTCCCAAGCTCCTGAATGCAGCGCTGGGACCGCCGCCTGACGCGAAGGGCGCATGGCTCATCCGGCCCGACGGATACGTGGCCGCCACGGCGCCCGGCTCGGACCTGTCATCGATCTCGGACGTGCTGAGCCGGATGAGCGCTTGAGCGCGCGGCAGTTCACGTCGTCGGCTGATCGTTTAAGGTCAGCGGCGGCCCGAGAAATTCGACCCGCCACTTCACGCCGAAACGGTTGAGCGCGGCCTCGTCCGGCACGCCGTTTCGCATCACGTCGGCAAGCTCGGTGAAGAAAGCGACAGGGTCGAGCGCTGGGACGATGAGAATATACTGGCGCGCCGGCTTGTCCGTGACATTCACGAACCCATGGCCCGCGCCGCCGGGAATGCTGACGACGTCGCCCGTCTCCGCATAGAAGCGGCGACCGTCCATTTCGTAGAGGTATCGGCCTTCGAGAACGCGAAAGATCTCCGCCTCTGGATGCTTGTGTCGCGGCGGGCCTTTCCCGGGCGCGTTGATGGTTTCGATGATCGAGAACGCGCCGCCGCTCGCCGCAGGCGCCACGCGGACCATGAGATCAAGCCCGATTGCCGGGATTGTGATTGGCGCATCCGCGCCTTTGGAGTGAACAAAGGATATGCTCATTGTCCTGCCTTCGGCGTCGCGCTGTCAGTAGGCCCTCGTAGCAGCTCGGGAGTCACGGACAAGACGCGGCCGCTTCATTCGCTACGCTGGCGATCTTGACGCGGCAGAATACAAATGCCCCGGAGAAAAAATGCTAAAAATTGCGATCCTCGATGATTGGCAAGGGGTGGCGCGAAGCAGCGCCGACTGGTCGAAGCTTGCTGCACGCGCGGAGCTTGTGTTTTTTGCTGACGCTTTCAGTTCCGAGAATGACGCGGCTCTGGCGCTGGCGAATTTCGACATCATCCTCACAATGCGCGAGCGAACGGCTTTTCCTGAAAGCCTTATCAGCCGTCTCACCAAGCTGCGCATGATCGGCATCACGGGGCCTTCAAATCCGACGGTCGATGTCGAGGCCTGCACCCGTCAAGGCGTGACGGTTTGCAACACGCCGCGCAGCCAGGCCCTCTACGCGACCGCTGAGCTCGCGCTGGGCTTGATGATCGCCGCCGCCCGCGCAATTCCCGCCGCCGACAAGATTATGCGCGCCGGCGCTTTCCAATCCGGCGTGCCCGTCGGCATGGGCCTCGCCGGCAAAACCCTCGGGATCGTCGGTCTTGGCCGCCTCGGGGCGCGTCTCGCCCGTTCTGCGCTCGCGCTCGATATGAAGGTCATCGCCTGGAGTCCGAACCTGACCGTGGCCAGGGCCGAGGAGGCCGGCGCCGTCCTCGTCGGCAAATCGGATCTCATGCGCGATGCCGACGTGATCTCCGTGCACATGGTGCTCTCGCCACACACGCGTGGCCTCGTCGGCGCCGAAGACATCTCCCGCATGAAACAGGGCGCGATCCTGATCAACACGTCGCGGGGCCCGCTGATCGACGAAGCCGCTCTCGTCGCCGCCGTTCAGGCCGGCAAGATCATCGCGGCGCTCGACGTTTACGACAGAGAACCGCTGCCGAAGGACCATGCGTTGCGGACGTCGGACCACACTGTGCTAACGCCCCATCTCGGCTATGGGGTCGACGAGACGTGGCGCCAGTTTTATCCGCAGAGCGTAGAGAACGCTGAGGCCTTTTTGGACGGCAAGCCGATTCGGGTCGTGAACGCGCAAAAAACGTGAGGATCAAAATCGAAGTGGCCGCGCCGGCTCGGCGCTCCTAGCCGGCTTGCTCCAAGGGCCAGACTTCCACGACCCCATGTGCAACGGCGCATGGCGTTTTCGAAACGATCTCGATCGCCTCGGCGAGATCGGCGGCCTCGATCACCGCGAAACCGGCGACCGGCAGGGCGGACGACATGAAGGCGAAGTTCTCCATCCGCACGCCAGCCGCCAAGGCGTTTCGAACCTGCACCGGCGCGCCCGCGACGCCCATCAGGGCTCCGCGTTTTTTCATCTGAGCTTCGTGGGCGTGGGCAGCGTCGCGAATCGCTTGGGGCGTTGCGTCGTAGCCAGCGCGGTCGCCGTACCCGATCGTGATGAACTTCGGCATGTGCACTCTCCTCCATCGAACCGGCGTGACCTTGCCGCCAACAACGCACGAGGGCGCGGTTCGGCCGGACGCATTTGCCAGTGTCATCCAGGATGTTCTCGGAATAGGATGTGGCGTTGGCTCCAATCCGGAGAAAAGCGATGAAAACTCGTTCTCATACGGTTGTTGCTTTGGCGGCAGGGTTTGCGATCGGCGCCGTCGCGGTTCAGGGCTTGCGCGCCGCGGGCGGGCCGCCCGCCTATGTCGTGACAGAAATCGGCATCACCGACGTGGATGCTTATCAAAAGGAATATCTCCCTCTCGCCCAAGCCTCGATCAAGGCGTCTGGCGGCCGCCTCGTAGCCGCCGGGCAGAATATTGTTGTCTATGAAGGGCCTTCGCCAGGTACGCGCGTCGCCATCAATGCGTTCGATAGCCTCGATGCGGCGCAGGCATGGCGCGCCTCGGATCAGTTCAAGCAAGCGCGCAAGGTCGGCGAGAAGTATGCGAAGTTCCGCTCTTTCGCCATAGAGGGTCTTCCTCAATAGACCCCCGCCGCCCGGACTGGAGGGGTCGCTTAGGAGTTGAGGAAACCACGCCGCTCCGGGCGCGCGTCGCATGTTTGCCGACGGGACGCGAGCTCGAGGCTGTCGCGGTTCTTCGGATGGCCCATAGCCGGCGAAGCCCAATCCGAGCGCACTTTCCGCACTTCGGCGCCAACCTCTCGTGTGGGGAGCCTCGAGCAAGGTTCGGGATGGACCCTCGTAAAACGCCGTTCCGTCCGCCCCCGGGGCTCCAATGCCGCGCTTGTCTTCCCGTCCCGCCCTCTTGCGCGTCCTGGTCGCAGCCGCACTCGCGGCTTTCGCCGCGCCTCTCGCCGGCTGCCACGACTTTGGCGACGTCACCGGGTCGATTCCGGCGTCAGCGACGCCGCCCACGGACGACGCCAAGTTCAGGGCTTACGCGGATGAATTAGGCAAGCGCTATGATCGCAACCCGGGCGAGAAGACCGCTTCGATCGAATATGCGCGCGCCTTGCGGGCGCTGACCCGATACAACGAGGCCGTCGCCGTTATCCAGACCGCAGCCATCAAGACGCCAAAGGATTTCGACGTGCTGGGCGAATATGGCAAGGCGCTCGCTGACGCCGGCCAGCTCACGCAAGCCAAGGATGTGCTGAGCCGCGCCTATACGCCCGATGATCCGCGGTGGGACGTCATGTCGGTGCAGGGGACGGTCTCCGACCGGCTTGGCGATCATGACGGGGCGATGCAATTCTACCACGAGGCGCTGAAGATCGCGCCGGGGGAACCCAGCGTGCTCGCCAACATGGGTCTCTCGCTGGCGCTGGCCAAGCAATTGCCCGCGGCTGAGAACGCTCTGAGGCAGGCCGTCGCCAGTCCCAAAGCAGACGCTCGCATGCGCGGCGACCTCGCTCTGGTGCTGGCGCTCGAAGGCAAATTCAGCGACGCCGAGACCGTCGGCCGGACCGACCTTTCTCCCGACGCCGCGCGCGCCAATGTCGAGGCGATCCGCCAGATGATCGCGCAGAACGGCTCGTTGCGCGACCTCGGCAAGACAATGAAGGGCGCGAAGCCGAAGGCGCCGGCAAAGACCGATGCCGCCGGCTGAGGCTGGTTGGAACAACACACTTAGCAGCAACGCGCTTCATGGGGCCGTCACGGCACGCAAAATCAAGACTTTCCGGACGGGGTGTGCGAGAGTGAAGTGGATTTCACGGGGGATTCTAAGCATGAGCGCGTCAAGTCCGGTCGAACTGGCCGCGGAGATTGTAGCAACGTTCGTTTCCAATAATCCTTTGCCAAAGGGCGAGCTGCCGTCTCTCATTCTCGCCGTTCACGCTGCAGTGATAAGACTTGCAGCTGAGCCGGAAAGTTTGCCGCTTCAGGTCGAGGCGAAAACACCCGCGGTGCCTATCCGCAGGTCGATAACCCCAGACTTCCTTATCTGTCTGGACGATGGCAAACGATTTAAATCTCTACGGCGTCACCTGAGCGGGCTCGGCATGACGCCGGAGCAGTATCGCGAGAAATGGAACCTGCCATCCGACTATCCGATGGTTGCGCCTAATTATGCGGCGCGTCGTTCCGCGTTGGCGAAACAGATCGGACTTGGCCAGATTCGCCCTGGGGGCGGTGTGCGCAAGAACGGTGTCGGGTCGAAGGCGAACAAGACCTAGTCTTCTTCCGGGCGCATGCGGCGCCCAAATTGCGGCCCAATGCCGACAATCTCCGCACTCTTTTGATATCGCTGAGACCAACGCGCGTGGGCTCGAACCGCGTGTGTTTCGGAAATTGGTTCAAACGCACGCCAAAAGGCACAAGTACTCACAAAAAATTTTGAGAAAGAGAAAACCGCGTCGTATGCGGACCTTTCCCGTAAAGCAACGCTTAGCCCAACAAGACCTGCGACCTTCAAATTACCGCATCGGGACTCTCGGACTCAGGGCGAACTGCTGCAACCGACAATGGTTTGCGCCAATCCTTCGATTGGCCGCCGTCTCGTAAGGAGAGGACGCCGCCAGCGAAGAGGCAGGCAAGTCGTCGCAGCAACGCCTCGAACGAATGCCCTTCGCCCATCCCGCGGTTTCCGACTTCACCACAAAACGGAGCGTGCAAACGATCCGAAAGAGATAGGCAATGGGCGTTGACTTATTCGCTCACACGGCTGGCGCTATAAGCGATTTTGGAGCGGGCGAAGGGATTCGAACCCTCGACCCCAACCTTGGCAAGGTTGTGCTCTACCCCTGAGCTACACCCGCGTCCTAAAAGGCGGCAGCGCCGCCGGCCGCGCTTATGACGCAATGATAACCAGAATGCAACACCCACCCGATTAGACCGATTGGGGTCAAGCTGGGGCGGCGCACGCGAGGTTGATTTGAACCCATGAGTTCGTCCGTGCCAAGCGTGACGCAGCAAGCGTGACGCAGAATGTGAGCGTTAGCGATGAACGAGGCCCTTAGACCGGACGAAGTCACGCAGCGCGCGGCGCCGGCGCCTGAGGAGCCGACGACCGTGGTCACGGCGCCGCGGCGCCGACGGAACTGGCTGTTATGGATCATCGTCGTTGCGGCCCTCGCCGCGGCGGCGGTCTATGCGTGGAAGAAGCATGAGAACGCGGCTCCCGCCACGAACCGGGAGGAGACCTCCGGCCGACCGGCGCAGCCGCCCCAAACCGTGCGCGTGGCGCCGGTCACAACCGGCGATATGCCCATCACCATCGACGCTTTGGGAACGGTGACGCCGTTCGAAACCGTGACCATCCGCACCCAGATCGCCGGAACGTTGCAGAACGTCGGCTTCACAGAAGGCCAGACGGTCAAGCAGGGCGACTTCATCGCGCAGATCGATCCGCGCCCCTATGAGGCCGCGCTGGCCCAGGCGCAGGGGCAATTGGCGAAAGATCAAGCGCTGCTAGGCCAGGCGCAGAGCGACCTCGCCCGTTTTCAGCAGCTCGCCAAGCAGGACTCGATCGCCATGCAGCAGGTTTCCGACCAGATTGCGCTGGTCGCCCAGGACAAAGCGGCGATCGCCGCCGACCAGGCGATGGTCAAGACGGCCGAGCTCAACGTCGCCTACACCCATATCGTATCGCCGGTCACCGGCAGGGTTGGCTTGAGGCTCGTCGATCCGGGCAACTACCTGCAACCCTCCGACTCCAGCGGCATTGTCGTCATCACCCAGATCGATCCGATCAGCGTCGTGTTCACGACGCCTGAGAGCAATTTGCAGCGCATCTCGGCGCGGCTCGATTCCGGGGCCAAGCTTCCCGTTACGGTGCTCGACCGAGACAATGTTCATGCGCTGGCGACCGGCACGCTAACGACCTTCGACAGCCAGATCGACGTGACCACCGGCACCATCAGGATGCGGTCGACCTTCGACAATCCCAAGGGGGTCCTGTTCCCGAACCAGTTCGTCAACGTCCGCCTTCTGGTCGACACGATGAAGGGCGTAACGCTTGCGCCCAATGCGGCGATCCAGCTCGGCGCGTCGGGCGATTTCGTCTATCTGCTCAAGGACGATTTCGACGGTCGCCAAGCGCGACATCGCCGTCGGGCCGGCCGACGGCAAGCACACCGTGATCACCTCGGGTCTCACCGCGGGCGACAAGGTGGTGATCGACGGCGTCGACCGGCTGCGCGACGGCGCGAAGGTCAAAATCGCAGACCCTCCTGCTGCAGGCGGCCAGGCCGGGGCTGCAGCGGGTTCCGCAGCGGGATCCACGAACGGCGCGGGGCAGCATCATAGGCGCCGCCACGACCCGTCGGGTGCAACGGACAATTCCGAGACGCCGGCTTCCGCGGCCAATCCCGCGCCTGCGGCTGGCGCGTCCACTCAGGAAGCCGCGCCGGCGCGCCGCTTCGCCGACCGCCCCGGCGCCTGTCCCCTCGACTGCACCGGGGGCCGCTTCATCCAGCGCCCCGGCGCAGGGTTCAGCGCAATGAGCTTGTGGGCGCCTAGGACGGAGCGGTGAACCCGTCCCGCCTCTTTATCGATCGGCCGGTCGCGACCAGTCTTCTGATGATCGCGATTTTGCTGGTCGGAATCATGGCGTTTCGCTTCCTGCCGCTCTCCGCTCTGCCCGAAGTCGATTATCCGACGATCCAGGTGCAGACCTTCTATCCAGGGGCGAGCCCGGAGGTGATGACGTCGGCTGTGACAGCGCCGCTCGAGCGGCAATTCGGCCAGATGGCGAGTTCAGCCAGATGATGTCGGCGAGTTCCGCCGGCGCCTCGATCATCACCTTGCGGTTCGGCCTGGACATCGGCCTCGACATTGCCGAGCAGGAGGTGCAGCAGGCGATCAACGCCGCGGGCAATCTTTTGCCCGCCGACCTGCCGGCGCCGCCGATCTACGCCAAGGTCAATCCGGCCGACGCGCCAATTCTGACGCTGGGCGTTTCTTCGGAATCGATGAAGCTGACCGACGTCGAAGACATCATTGAAACACGCCTTGTGCCGAAATTGTCGCAACTTCCCGGCGTCGGACTGGTTTCGATTTCGGGGGGACAACGGCCTTCTGTCCGCATCCACGTCAATCCGCTCGCGCTCTCTTCTCTGGGCATCAATCTCGATGATCTGCGCACGACGATCGCAAACCTGAACGTCAACACGCCCAAGGGGAATTTCGACGGTCCCGCGCAATCCTCGGCGATCAACGCCAACGATCAGATCCGCGACCCGAACGATTATGCGAAATCGGTCATCGCCTACCGCAACGGCGCGCCCGTCCGGCTGTCCGATGTCGCGAAGGTCGAGATCGGGCCCGAGAATGCGCGCCTCCGCGCCTGGATGAACACGACGCCGGCGCTGATCGTCAACATTCAGCGGCAGCCCGGCGCCAATGTCATCCAGGTCGTCGACAGCATCAAGAAGCTCTTGCCCACGCTCAGCGCCACGCTGCCCGCCTCGATCAGCGTCACGCCGCTGACCGATCGCACGACCACCATCCGCGCCTCCGTTGAGGACGTGGAGTTCGAGCTGGCGCTCGCGGTCGGTCTCGTCGTGCTGGTCATCTTCCTGTTCCTGCGCAATATCCCGGCGACCATCATCCCGAGCCTCTCGGTGCCGCTGTCGCTGATCGGGGCGCTCGCGATCATGTATCAGGCCGGTTTCAGCCTCGATAATCTGTCGCTGATGGCGCTCACCGTCGCGACCGGCTTCGTCGTCGACGACGCGATCGTGGTGATCGAGAATATCGCGCGGTTTCTCGAGGAAGGCGACAGTCCTTACGATGCGGCGATGAAGGGTTCGGCGCAGATCGGCTTCACCATCATCTCGCTCACGGTGTCGTTGCTTGCGGTGTTGATCCCGCTGCTGTTCATGGGCGACGTGGTCGGGCGGTTGTTCCACGAATTCGCGATCACGCTGGCCTCGGCAATCGTGATTTCCGCCGTCGTCTCGCTCACCCTGGTGCCGATGCTGTGCGCCAAGCTCCTGCGCCCGCAGGGGCATGGGCATAGGCGTGGCGGCGAGGCAAGCGGGGGACGCTTCTTCCAGGCTCTGACCCGCTTCTATGCCGCGACGCTGCGGGTCGCGCTCGATCATCAAGGCTTCATGCTTCTGGTCGCGCTCGGCACGTTCCTGCTCACCGGCTACCTCTATATGACGATCCCGAAGGGCTTCTTTCCCATTCAGGACACCGGCGTCATCCAGGGCGTGACGCAGGCCGCTGAGGCGATCTCGTTCGACCAGATGGCCGATCATCAACAGGCGCTCGCCAAAGTGATCCTGACCGATCCCGACGTCGAAAGCCTGTCCTCGTTCATCGGTGTGGACGGCTCGAACGTCACGCTCAATTCGGGCCGCTTCCTTATCAACCTTAAACCCCATGCGAAGCGCACGGCGACGGCGAGCGACATCATTCGGCGGATTCAAAAGGAGACTGCGAATGTTCCAGGGATCGCGCTCTTCATGCAGCCGGTGCAGGACCTCTCGATCGACACGGCAGTGAGCGCGACCCAATATCAGTTCACACTCGAGAACCAGGATCTGGCGTTGCTTCAGGCCTGGACGCCGAAGGTGCTGCAGCGCCTGAGCCAGATTCCATCGATCGTCGATGTGGCCAGTGACCTGCAGCCGGACGGCCGCTCGGTGATCGTCGATCTCGACCGCGCCAACGCCGCGCGCTTCGGCATCACGCCGGCCATCGTCGACAACGCGCTCTACGACGCCTACGGCCAGCGCATCATCTCGACCATCTTCACCCAGAGCAACCAGTACCGCGTCATTCTCGACGTCGAGCCCTCCATGGCGCGCTCGGTGAAATCACTCGATTCGATCTACCTGCCGTCGGCCGCCTCGACCACCGGCCAGACGCCGCTCGGATCGGTGGCCAATTTCAATGTCAAAACCTCGCCCTTGCAGATTTCGCACCTGAAGCAGTTTCCGGTGACGACGATCTCGTTCAACCTCGCGCCGGGCGCGTCCCTGGGCGAAGGGGTCGACGCGATCGGCAGGGCGCTGCAGGAGATCGACCTGCCGCCGAGCTTTGGCGTCAGCTTCCAGGGCGCGGCGCAGGCCTTTCAGTCGGCGCTGTCGAACGAGATCTTCCTGCTCGCCGCCGCGATTGCGGCCATGTATATCGTGCTTGGCGTCCTCTATGAGAGCTTCATCCACCCGATCACGATCCTGACCACGCTTCCGTCCGCAGGCATCGGCGCGCTGTTGACGCTCAATGCCGCGGGGGCCGGGCTCGACATCATCGGCGTGATCGGCATCGTGCTCTTGATCGGCATCGTCAAAAAGAACGCGATCATGATGATCGACTTCGCGCTCGACGCGCAGCGCGATCAGGGACTGCCGGCGCGCGAAGCGATCTATCAGGCCTGTCTCTTGCGCCTGCGGCCGATCCTGATGACGACGGTCGCGGCGATCTTCGGCGCGTTGCCGTTGATGCTGGGAACGGGCGTCGGCTCGGAGCTTCGCCGTCCGCTGGGCTTGGCGATTGTCGGCGGCCTCGCCTTCAGCCAGGTGCTGACCCTCTACACGACCCCGGTCATCTATCTCTTCTTCGAGCGAATCGGCGCGCGTCTCGGCATGGGCTCCACCCATACCGCCGCCCCCACGCTGGCGACAGAAACGCCGTGAACAACCGGTTTTCCGAGCTCTTCATTCGCCGGCCCGTCGCGACGATTCTGCTCACGATCGGAATCGTGTTTGGCGGACTGCTCGGCTATTCGCAATTGCCGGTCTCGCCACTGCCACAGGTCGACTTCCCGGTCATCTCGGTTCAGGCGAATATGCCGGGCGCGAGCCCCGACACGATGGCGACCTCGGTCGCGGCGCCGCTCGAGCGGCACCTGGGCCAGATCGCCGACGTCAACGAGATGACGTCGCAGAGCACGCTGGGCTCGACCCGTATCACCCTTCAGTTCGGGCTTGATCGCAACATCGATGGCGCGGCGCGAGACGTCCAGGCCGCCATCGTCGCGGCGCGGGTCGATCTGCCGACCAGCCTGCGACAGAATCCGACCTACCATAAAGTCAATCCCGCTGACGCGCCGATCATGGTCATCGCCATGTCGTCGACGACACACACTGCGGGGCAACTCTATGATCTCGCCTCGAACATTCTGCAGCAGCGGCTGTCGCAGCTTCCGGGCATCGGCGAGGTTGATATCTCCGGCGCGGCGCTGCCGGCGGTGCGCGTCGAAGTCAACCCCGGCGCGATCTTCCACTACGGCATTGGGCTTGAGGACATCCGCGCGGCGCTCGCCTCCGCCAACGCCAATAGCCCGAAGGGCGCGATCGAGGACGACGACTACCACTATCAGATTTACGCCAACGACCAGGCGTCGAAGGCGGCGCAATATCGCGATCTGGTGATCGCCTACCGCAACGGCGCGCCGGTCAGGCTCGCGGACGTCGCCGAAGTCCTCGATTCCGTCGAAGACCTTCGCAACGCCGGCCTTGTCAATGGCAAGCCGGGGGTCGCGGTCGTTCTGTCGCGCCAGCCGGGCGCCAACATCATCCAGGCGGTCGACAACGTTCGGGCCGAGTTGCCTCGCTTGATCGCTTCGCTGCCGGGTGACGTCGATCTCACAGTCGCTGTCGATCGGTCGAAGACCATCAGGCAATCGCTGACGGACACCGAGACGACGTTGGTCATCGCGGTCTTTCTGGTGATCCTCGTTGTCTTCGCCTTCTTGCGCAGCGTTCGGGCGGCGGCGATTCCGAGCGTCGCGGTGCCGACGTCGATCATTGGCTCGTTCGGCGTGATGTATCTGCTTGGGTTCAGCCTCAACAACCTGTCGCTTGATGGCGCTGACGATCTCGACCGGATTCGTCGTCGACGACGCCATCGTCGTGCTCGAGAACATCTCGCGTTATCTCGAGGAAGGCATGCCGCGAGTCGAGGCCGCTATCCGAGGCGCGGCCGAAGTCGGCTTCACCGTCGTTTCGATCACGCTCTCGCTGATCGCGGTGTTTGCGCCGCTGTTGTTCTTCGGCGGCATCGTCGGGCGCCTCTTTACCGAATTCTCGCTCACGCTCACCGTCGCGGTGCTGATCTCCATGGTCGTCTCGCTGACGACGACGCCAATGATGTGCGCGCTGATCCTGCCGAGCGGGCAGCCCAAACACGGGCGCCTCTATCGGGCGACGGAGCGCGTCTTCGACGGCGATGCTCGCCTTCTATCGATCGACGTTGCGCGTCGCGCTTCGCCATCCAGGAGCCGTCGCCTTATCGCTGTTCGCCACGATCGGGCTGAACTACTACATGTTCCGCTATCACATGAGCTATGGCCTGTTTCCGGTTCAGGACACTGGGCTCATCATCGGCTCGATCCAAGGGGATCAGAGCATCTCCTTCCAGGCGATGAAGACCAAGTTCACCCAATTGCAAACCATCGTGCAGGACGACCCCGCGGTCGCGAGCATCGTGGGCTTCACGGGCGGGCGGGGAACGAACACTGGCTTCATCTATGTCTCGCTGAAACCCTATACCGAACGGAAGGTGACAGCCGACCAGGTCGTGGCGCGGCTGCGCGGGAAGCTGGCGCAGGTCGCAGGCGCGCGGCTGTTCATGTTCGCCGTCTCGGACCTGAGAACGGGCGGGCGGCAGAGCAATGCAGCCTATCAATACACACTGCTTTCGGACGACCCGCATGAGCTCTACGCCTGGGCGCCCAAACTCACTCAGGCGCTGATGGGGAACGACGTCGTCAAAGACGTCAATTCCGACCAGCAGCTTGGCGGCCTCCAGACCAACCTCACGATCGATCGCGACACCGCGATGCGACTTGGTCTGACCATAAGCGCGATCGACAACACCCTCTATGACGCCTTCGGGCAGCGTCAGGTCTCGACCATCTACAATGCGCTCAATCAGTATCACGTCGTCATGGAGATCGCGCCGCGCTACTGGCAGGATCCGCGGACGCTCGACCAGATCTACGTATCGACGTCCGGCGCCAATCCGACCGGGGTGCAACAGACGGGGATTGCAGCGGGCGACTATACATCCTCGACCGGGCCAGCAAGCACGGCGTCGACGATCGCTGCCGATTCAGCCCGAAACCTCGCGACGAACTCGATCGCGGCCAGCGGCCATTCGACCGCTTCGACCGGCGCCGCAGTCACAACCTCGCTCGAGACCATGGTGCCGCTCTCGGCATTCGCCAAATTCGAGCCCGGCCACACGCCGCTGAGCGTCAATCATCAGGGGCAGTTCGCGGCGACGACGATTTCGTTCAATCTGGCGCCGGGCCGATCGCTCAGCGAAGCCAAGACGGAGATCGATAAGACGATCGAGCGCATCGGCATGCCTTCGACAGTCCGTGGCTCATTCGCCGGCACCGCGGCGACCTTCCAGCAATCGCAATCGAGCATGCCGCTCCTGTTCGGCGCCGCGCTCGTGACGATCTACATCGTGTTGGGCGATTCTCTACGAGAGCCTGATCCATCCCCTCACCATCCTCTCGACGCTGTTCTCCGCCAGCGTCGGCGCGGCGCTGGCGTTGTGGGCGTCCGACACCGAGTTCACGGTCATCGCCGCGATCGGCGTTTTGTTGCTGATCGGCATCGTGAAGAAGAACGCCATCATGATGGTCGATTTTGCGCTCGAAGCGGAGCGGCAGGGGCGCAGCACGCGCGAGGCGATCGAAGAGGCTTGTCTGCTCCGCTTTCGCCCGATCATGATGACGACCTTCGCCGCGCTGTTCGGCGCGCTGCCGCTGGCGTTCGGAACCGGCGAAGGCTCGGAGCTGCGCCACCCGCTCGGGATCACGATCGTCGGCGGACTTATCGTCAGTCAGGTGCTGACGCTGTACACGACCCCCGTGGTTTTCATCTATCTGGACGATTTCGCGAAGTGGCTCTCCGGGTTGTGGCGCCGGTACTACCTGCGCCGCGGCGCCGCGCCGATAGCGGGCGCCGCGGAGTGATCACGCTGCCGCCGCTCAGAGCGGCAGGGCGTAGCGGAGGGCGGTTTCCGCCGCGGCGCGAGCCTCGTCGATCGATATCGGACCGTTGTTGGCGACGCGCGCGGCCTTGATGGCTTCGACCAACGCGGGCGGTCCTTTGATCTCCGTCAGCTCGCCGGAGCCATCCGCGAGCCGCTCGAGCATCGCCGCCTGCGCGTCGTCATCGGCGAAGGCCACAGCCTGCATGAGCGCCGTCACGGCCGTGGCGAGTTCGAACAGCGCGCAAGACGATAGGCGTTGAGGAAGCGCTTGGCGTCGCGCGGCGAATGCGCAGCGAGGGGCGCGAGCGCCGCGAGCAGCGTCGTTTCCGACGCTGACAGCGGCTCCATGAGCGCCGTCGCAATGGCCGCATCCGGCGCGGGCGCCGGCTGCGCGCCCGCCGACAGAAGGCGTGCGACCACGACCTCGCCGTCGGCATCCTTGCGGGCCGGCAGGTTGACCGCGACTTGCAGCCATTTGCCCAGACGTCGGCGCGCCTCGGGCCTGCCGCCGAGCGCGCTCGCAAGCCGGCCGGGATCGAAAGCCAGGAGCGCGATGCAGCCCGGTCCGATCACGCCCTGGGCGGCGTCGATCCAGCTGACGGCCGCGGCCGGCGACAGCGCGTCGAGATTGTCCACGACCACGATGAGCCGATCGAGCGTCGGTCCCGCAGCGGCCGGTTGTCCGACTCTGGCGCCAAGCGCGGCGAGGAATTCGCGCGCCGCGCCCGACGGGGCATGGCCCGATTCCAGAAATTCGGGCCCGGGGGTCCGCATGGAGGCTGACGCCGCCGGCGCGTTGGCTCGCGGCTTCGGCGCGCTTGGCGGCGGCGTCGGATTCCGCCGTCAGCGCCGCCACGCGCTGATTGAGGCGGGCGGCGCGTGAGTCGAGGTCGTTGCGGCGGTCGCGAACCTCGCTGGTGAGCAATCGCCCACCGCGCAACAGAAGGTTCGAGAACCCAAGCGCGCGCCATAGATTGAGCGCGATGGCCAGCGCTCCGAGGATGAACAGAATCTGCGCCGCTCGATCGAACCATGCGCCATGCGTCGCCACCCAATCGCCAGCGGGTCTGAGCGAGTCGCTTCCCAGTTCTATCTGCGCAATCGCCGTCTGGCTGTGCAGAAACCGAAAGACGAACGCCAGCACGAAGGCGATGATTCCCCAGAGGATGAGCCGCGCCTGGCTGCCGTAGGCCCATATCGATCGAATGAAGACGCCCGCCTGACCGCCAGCGCCGAGGGTCGAGACGTCGCGCGCCAGATTGCGGTAGCTCGAGTCTGCGTCTGCCCCAGCCAGTCCGAAACGGCGCAATCGCGCTTCGATCGTTCCTCTCTGAGCGCGGGCGAAGACGTCAAGACGCGAACCGGGCGTGTCGAAGGCGAGTGCGTCCGCGAGACGTGCGCGTTTGGCCTCGACCTCGTCGCGCTGCGCGCGCTCGGCCTCAAGCTTCCTGACGAGATCGTCATGACGATCTGAAGCCGCGCTCGCCGCCCGGTGCGGATCGCCGCCCGCATGGCGCAGGTCATCCAACAGGCCCGAATAGTCGACGCTGCCCTGCGCGCGGTCGAGCGCGGCATAGGCCGCGCTGGCGATCGGCCACCGGCGCTTCGACGCCGGTCGAAGCGTCCACCCGGGCCAAGACCACGCGACGAAGCGCTTGCCCGCCGGCCGTCCCCGAAGCACTGAGTTGTTCAATCATTTGCGTGAGACGCCTCAACGCGAAGGTCTTGCCGGCGCCGGACGGCCCCAAGATCGCCGCCAGAAACGGCGTCTGGACTTGAGGCGTCACGCAAAGATGCGCCAACGGCTGCACGATTTGGCCGGCGTTCAGGAGGTCCGCTCCGTCGGCCGAATCGCTGCGGAAGATCGGCTCGGCCCGGCTGGGCGCGGTTGGCGGAGGCGGGGCGATCGAAACGGGCGGCGCGGCCGATTGCGCGGCGGCCCGCGGAGCAAGCGAGAGAGGCGCCTTGTCGCTCGTCCCGACCTCCCCAAGCAGGCGGACCTTCGGATTCACGCTTGGCTCGGACAATCAATCCTCCTCAACGCCGCTTGGGAAAACGCGTAGGCGGCGCCTGATTTGAGTGCGCGGCCCTAACCACCGCAAGGGCGCAGGCAAGTCAAGCCTCGCTCTCCGGCGGAAGAGCCGCCGCCTTTTCCGAGCCGGGAAATCAGGCTAAGCCGCCGCCGACATTGTCCGTCCGATGGAGGCCTGAGCCCTTGCTTGCATTTGCTTCGCCAACACCCGATGCAACGCCGATATGGTTCGTCAGCGCGGACAACTGGCCTTCAGTCAAGTCCTCGATCGGCGCCGCAGCCGCGGCCTTCGCTGATCGCTGCGGCTTCCAGCCGAAAGCCGGAAGAATGCAGCTTCTCCCAGGCGGGGCTGGCGCTCTCGCGGGCGTCCTGTTCGGAATTGACGAAGCGAACGCGCCCACGCGCGATCCGTTCGGCCCGGGCAAGCTCGCAACGTCGCTGCCTGAAGGCGTGTACCGGTGCGCCAACACGCTTCAAGACGCCGATCTCGCCGCGCTCGGCTTCCTGCTCGCCCTCTATCGGTATGATCGCTTCAAGGCCAGCAAGGCGCCAACCCCCCAGCTCGTCGCGCCCGAAGGGGTCGACGCGATCAAGATTCAGCGGATCGCGGAATCGATCGCGTACGGGCGCAATCTCGTCAACGCGCCTGCCAATGTCCTTGGCCCGAACGCGCTTGAACAAGAGGCGGTCAAGCTCGCCGAGCATTTCGACGCCAGCGTCACCATGGTGCGTGGCGACGAACTCATCGGCGCCAATTTTCCCCTCATCCATGCTGTCGGGCGCGCGGGTGCGGAGGCGCCTCGGCTCGTCGACTTTTCCTGGGGACGCGAGGATGCGCCAAGAGTGTCGTTGATCGGCAAAGGGGTCACCTTTGACACCGGCGGCCTCGACATCAAGCCTGCGTCCGGCATGGAGCTGATGAAAAAGGATATGGGCGGGGCGGCGACGGCGCTGACGCTGGCGCGGATGATCATGGAGGCGGGTCTTGATCTTCGCCTGAGGACGCTGATCCCGATCGTCGAGAATGCGATCTCCGCCCCGGCGATGCGACCCGGCGACGTGATCGTCAGCCGCAAGGGGATCTCGGTCGAAGTCGGCAACACCGACGCGGAAGGGCGGATGATCCTCGCCGACGCGCTTGCGCTTGCCGATGACGACGCGCCGGAGCTGATGTTCGACTTTGCTACCTTGACCGGCGCCGCGCGGGTTGCGCTCGGTCCCGACCTGCCGCCTTTTTACACCGACGATGATGCGCTCGCGGGCTCGATCGCCCGCCATTCCGCGCGCGTGCGCGATCCACTGTGGCGCATGCCGCTCTGGCGTCCATACGAGGCGATGATCGAGGGTTCCGTCGCCGACATTAGCAATTCGGGCTCAGGCGCCGGCATGGCGGGCTCGATCACCGCCGCGCTCTTTCTTCGGCGATTCGTTGAGAAAGCGAAGATCCTGGGCGCATTTCGATGTCTACGCCTGGAACCCGAAGCCGCGCGCCCATGGACCGGCGGGCGGTGAGATCCAGGCGGCGCGGGCCTTGTTCGCGCTGTTGAGCAAGCGCTATCCGAGGCGGTGAAGCGAGTCCGCGTCCCTTTCTACCCGATCAGCCAGGGCAGGAGCACCGGGATCACCGCTGGCGTCACGACGGCGTTGAGGCCCATCGCAAGACCGGCGAACACGCCGGCGACCGGATCGACCGCGAAGGCGCGCGCGGTGCCGATGCCATGCGACGCGAGCCCGACCGCGAAGCCGCGCGCGGCGTAGTCGGTCACGCCGAGCGCGTCCATGAGCGGGGTGACGATGACCGCGCCGAGGATGCCGGTAGCGATGACCAGAACGGCGGTCAGGGGCGGCGCGCCCCCGAGCGCCTCGGTCACCGCCATCGCGACGCCGGCCGTGATCGACTTCGGCGCGAGCGCGATCAGGACCGCGCGCGGCGCGCCGAACGCTTTCGCGACCAGCACCGCGGACGCGATCGCCACAGTCGCGCCGATGAGCAGCGCCGCCGCAAGCGGCCAGACGTTGCGCCTGACGAGCGCGAAGTTCGTATAGATCGGCACACCAAGGGCGACCGTCGCCGGCCCGAGCAGGAAATGCACGAACTGCGCGCCATTGAAATAAGTCTGATAGTCCGTCCCGGTGAGCTTGAGCAATCCTCCAAGCAGGGCGATGGCGATCAAAACCTGGTTGACGATCGGGCGCCGGCCCGCCGCCTTCGCCAGCCCGTCGGCGACCAGGAAGGCCGCAAGCGTCGCGGTCAGCCAGAAGAGCGGCGCTGTCTGCAGATAGACCCAGAGGCGGAACGGATTCATGCCTCGCCCTTTGCGCCGGTGAGGCGCTTGACGAGCAGGAAGACGCCGACCGTCGCGAGTAGCGTCGCAACAGTCGAGACGACCAGCGCCACGGCGAGCGCCAATCCTTGCTCGCGCAACAGGCCCATGTACTGCACGACGCCGACGCCCGCGGGCACGAACAGAAGCGGTAACGCCGCGAGCAGCCCCCTTGCAGCCCTGCCGAGGTCACTTTCCGCCAGCGCCGCCTCGTCGAGCGGCCTCCAGCGCTGGTGAAGGCTTAGCGCAACGACCAGCAGCGCAAGTCCGATCACCGGGCCGGGCGCCGGCAATCCAAGCCCGCGCGCCGCGACCTCGCCGACGAGCTGAAAGGCGAGAAGGATGAAAAAACCGCGGATCATGCCGATTTGTCGCCGCCAGGGGCGGCGAGGTCAACGCGAGCGCGTATGCGTCCGCTAACACGACTTCAAGCGTCATTGGCCGCGCGACGGCCGCTCGGCGCTATGCGCAGCGTTTGGCTTCGCGGCGCCCTTGCTTTATCGGAGGATAAAAATCGAGGGATGGCATGGCTCTCACGAAACACGCTCGGCTGACGGTCCACGATTTGCGCAAGCTCAAGGGCAAGCGGCAGTTGACGATGCTGTTCGTCGAAACGCCGGAAGAAGCGGCTGCGGCGTCCGCCGCCGGCATCGACATTCTATCGATCGTTGAACATCTTTGGTCCCCCTCGATGCGTGAGGCGGCGGGCGACTGTTTCGTGCAGGTCGGGCTCATCTACGGCCAGCATTGCACCTATGAGGATTATCTGCGCGCCGCGCACAAGAACCTGATGATCGGCGGCGACGCCTTCTACTGCGCCGGCAGCCTCGACACGATCGCCAAGCTCGCGGCCGAAGGCATTCCCGTCGTGGGCCACGTCGGCCTTATCCCGGCGCGAGCGACATGGAGCGGCGGGTTCAAGGCGGTGGGCAAGAGCGCCGCCGAAGCGACACATGTGTACCATCACGTCAAGCAGCTCGAAGCTGCGGGGGCGGTCGCGGCCGAGATCGAGGTCGTGCCGGCCCGCGTGGCGAGCGAGATTTCGAAGCGCACGTCGCTCGTTCTCATGTCGATGGGCGCGGGCTCAGGTTGCGATGCGCAATATTTGTTCGCGGAGGACGTGTTGGGCTATTCGCGCGGCCATCAGCCGCGGCACGCGAAGGTCTATCGCAACTTTCGCGCTGAGTACGACCGTTTGCAGCAGGAGCGCATCGCCGCGTTCCAGGAGTTCCGGGCTGATGTCGAGAACGGCGCCTTCCCGCAGGACAAGCATCTTGTGCCGATCGCCGACGCCGAATTCGAGACGTTTGTGGAAGGATTGGGGACGCGATGAGGGTTACGCCGCTGCTTCCAAGCTGAAGTGGGTTCGCTCATGAGTGTTCCAGATCACGATCAAGATCGGCAAAAGGTTCTCGACGCATTCGACAAACAGATCGGGTGGTGTGAAAAGCTCGCCTCGCCCTTCACGGCGCGGCTGCTTACGATTCTGCGAGACGACATCGCAGCCGGCGGCGCCAGCGCGGAACTGGCGCTCGGTTGGCCCGGCGATCCGGTCGCGGACGCCTTGGCGCTCAGGATGGCGGGAGCGCTGCATGCGCTCGTTTTGACCGGGTCGGCGCCTGCGCTTGTCCCGTGCTATCCGACGAGCGCGGCGCCAGTCGAGCCATTGCGGCCCGTCGTTCTTGACGTTGTCCGAGCGCATCAAGCCGCCATTCGTGCTTTTCTTGCTTCGCCCCCACAGACTAACGAGGTTGGCCGGTCGGGCGTGCTGGTCGGAGGTTTTCTGCAGATCGCCAAGGAGACTGGCCTGCCGCTCCGGTGTCTCGAAATCGGCGCCAGCGCAGGCCTCAACACCATCTGGGATCGCTACCACTATCGTCTTGGCGTGGTCGGCTGGGGCGACCCGCAGAGCCCGGTCAGCCTCGCGCCGAGTTGGGAAGGCCCGTCGCCGCCGGTTGACGCCCCACTCCGGGTGATCGAGCGTCATGCTTGCGACATCGCGCCCGTCGATCTCGAAGACCCCGCCCAGCGCCTCCGGCTCAGAGCCTACATCTGGGCCGATCAGCGCGAGCGCCTGTCCCGCCTGGAAAGCGCCATCGACCTCGCACGCGCCCACGGCCCAAGAGTCGATCAGGCCGAGGCCGCTGACTGGGTCAGAACGAAACTAGGCGAGCCCGTGGCGGGGGCGGCGACTGTTCTCTACCATTCGGTCATGTGGCAATATATGCCGCCGGACACCCAGGCTACCATTCAGGCGAGCCTCGAGCGGGCCGGAGATCGTGCGACGAGCGCCGCGCCTTTGGCCTGGCTACGGCTCGAACCGTTTGCTTCCGCGACGGGATTCGAGCTTCGCATGACCTTATGGCCCGGCGCGCACTCCGTTCGCCTGGCCGTCGCTCATCCTCACGGAAGCAGCGTGCGCTGGCAGGGGAGAGGGCTCTATAATGCACAGCGCCGCTCCAGTCCAGGACGATCTTGCCGCTCTCGCCTCTCCGCATGATCTCGAAGCCTTCGAGGAATTGCTCCGCCGGCAGCCGATGGGTGATGACCTTGCGCACGTCGAGCCCGCTTTCCAGCATCGCGATCATCTTGTGCCAGGTCTCAAACATCTCGCGCCCATAGATCCCCTTGATGGTGAGTTGCTTGAAGATGACCTTGTTCCAGTCGACTAGGGCCGGCTTCGCCGGCAGGCCGAGCAGGGCGACGCGGCCGCCGGTGAGGATGGCGTCGAACAGCTGATCGAACGCAGCCGGCGCGCCGCTCATCTCGAGCACGACATCGAAGCCCTCTTTCATCTTGAGCCGGCTCATCGTCTCCTTGAGGTCTGTCTTCGAAACATCGACCGCGACGACGTCGGCGACCTCTTCAGCAAGCGCGAGGCGCTTCGGGTTGATGTCGGTGATCACGACATGCCTCGCCCCGATGTGGCGCGCGACCGCGCCGGCCATGATGCCGATCGGCCCCGCCCCGGTGATGAGCACGTCCTCGCCGACAAGATCGAAGGCAAGCGCGGTGTGGACCGCGTTGCCGAGCGGATCGAGAATCGCGCCGAGTTCGTCGTCGACGTCGTCGGGCAGGGGTACGATGTTGAACGCCGGCACCCGTACATATTCGGCAAAGGCGCCGGGGATGTTGACGCCGATGCCGCGGGTCTCCGGGTCGAGATGGTAACGCCCGCCGCGCGCCGCCCGGCTCTTCATGCCGATCACGTGGCCCTCGCCCGACACGCGCTGGCCGACCTTGAGGCGGCGCACGTTGGCGCCGAGTTCGGCGATCACGCCCGAATATTCGTGGCCGACCGTCATCGGCGTCGGGATCGTCTTCCGCGCCCACTCGTCCCAGTTGAAGATATGGATGTCGGTGCCGCAGATGCCGGTCTTGTGCACTTTGACGAGCACGTCATCGGGCCCGATCGCGGGGATCGGCTGCTCCTCGAGCCACAGGCCGGGTTCGGGCTTCTCCTTGACGAGGGCTTTCATTGAGCAGGGCTCCCGCTGGGATGATTGGCGGTCGGCGACATCCGTCGACCGCCTAGTCTTCTGGGCGGTTGGCAACTTAAGCTGATTAGAAGGCGGCGGCTATCACAGCCGTTTACGGCGCGCCCGAGGCTCGGTTTGAGGCTGCGTAATGCGCGCCAATGGCCTCACCCAAAGGAAGGGGCAGCGAGGAATGATCAGGGCGACGCAAAAAGGGCGGCCCGAGGCCGCCCTTTATTGGGTTGGTAGACGTTTGACTACTTGTCGTTGGCGTGCCGGACGGCGTCTTTCACATCGCCGAGCGTTTCCCGGGCGTTGCCCTTCGCCTTGTCCATCTTGCCTTCGGCCTGCAATTCCTTATCGTCCATCAGCTTGCCGGCGGCGTCCTTCATGGCGCCCTTGGCCTTGTCCGCGGCGCCTTTGATATGTTCTTTGTCCATGTCAGCCTCCTTTGAGATCTGCCAAAACAACGCGGGGCGCCGCCATAGGTTCCCGCGGTCGGCTGAGGGCCTTCCGATCAGCCATGGCGCCGACAAGCACAGACCTTGGGAAAGCTCCTGTCTCTCAAGAGCTCAAATAATGATAGGGTGTTGCGGGCCGCCGTGACGACCGAATCAATCGGCGGCGTGAGGAACGAATGACTGCGGCGTTCGGAAAATCCTGCGGAGCCTGCACGATGTGCTGCTCGGCGCTGGAGATCGACTATTTCAAGAAGCCCCCGGGACCGAAGTGCGTCAATTGCCTCTCCGGCGGCGGCTGCGCGATCTATACCGACCGGCCGGAAGTTTGTCGTGACTTCGAGTGCGAATGGCTGACACGGCGCGATCTATCGCGCCAGCTGCGCCCGGACCTCGTCGGCACAATCCTGATGGAGGACGCGGACAGCGACGAATATCGCGCCGTCTGCTCGCCGGAGAAACCGATGTCCTGGCGCCATCCGATGGTGTTCGCCCATCTGGTCGCGATGGCCAAGTCAGGCCGGACCGTCGTGGCGAAGGCGGGGCTTACGTCGTGGCGGATTTTCGGCTCGGGCGAATGGGGACCGACCGTCTGATCGGCTGCCCGATTATTTGCCAAGGCGCCTATTTGAACGGCGCCGCAACGGACGCCGGCTCGATCCTGACGCCCTAACAGGCGTCCGGTGGCGCGATCCCTTAGCCGATGCTATTGACCCTCCGGCTGCGCTCACCCCGCCGCGCCGCCAAAAAGGGGCGTTGGATCGGCGCGGCCGACCCCGCGGGGATGAGGAGTTTGGCCGAAATGAAGAAGATCGAGGCAATCATCAAGCCGTTCAAACTCGACGAGGTGAAGGAGGCGCTGCAGGAGGCGGGAATCCAGGGAATCACAGTCCTCGAGGCGAAAGGTTTCGGCCGGCAAAAGGGACATACCGAGCTATATCGGGGGGCAGAGTATGTCGTGGACTTCCTTCCTAAAGTGAAGATCGAAGTCGTCGTTTCGGACGAAAATCTTCGTCCGGCGATCGAGGCGATCCGTAATGCGGCGCAAACGGGCCGGATCGGGGATGGCAAGATATTTGTATCGCAGATCGAGGAAGCCATTCGCATCCGCACCGGGGAGACCGGCGCAGATGCGGTCTAAAGGCGTTTCAGGCTGACGAGGGCCGCCCAGCCATCGCAGGCGGGCGAAGCAGAAGTTAATCATCAAGGAAGGGCAAATGATGAAGACCGCCAAGGATGTCCTGAAGGCGATCAAGGACAATGACGTCAAGTATGTCGATCTGCGCTTCACCGATCCGCGCGGCAAGTGGCAGCACGTGACCTTCGATCAGACGCTGATCGACGAGGACGCGTTCGCCGAGGGCCTGATGTTCGACGGGTCGTCGATCGCCGGCTGGAGAGCGATCAACGAGTCCG
The DNA here is from genome assembly GCA_963717215.1 of uncultured Alphaproteobacteria bacterium. Classification (GTDB taxonomy): domain Bacteria; phylum Pseudomonadota; class Alphaproteobacteria; order Rhizobiales; family Beijerinckiaceae; genus Roseiarcus. Next base: position 1,170,930 of record CAVQVS010000006.1, on the reverse strand, counting down.
ACATGACGCTTATGCCCGATCCGGGCTCGGCGTGCATGGACCCGTTCTTCGCCGCCTCGACGATGGTGATCAACTGCGACATTTTGGATCCCGCCAGCGGCCAGCCGTACAACCGCGATCCGCGCGGAATCGCAAAGAAGGCCGAGGCCTATCTCAAGTCGACCGGCATCGGCGATACGATCTTCGTCGGCCCCGAGGCCGAGTTCTTCGTGTTCGACGACGTTCGCTTCTCGGCGGATCCTTACAATTCCGGTTTCCACATCAACTCGATCGAACTGCCGACCAATTCCGATACGACTTATGAAGGCGGCAATCTTGGCCACCGCGTGCGCACCAAGGGTGGTTATTTCCCAGTGCCGCCGCAGGACTCGGCGCAGGACATGCGCGGCGAAATGCTCGCGGCGATGGCCCAGATGGGCGCCGTGGTCGAGAAGCACCATCACGAGGTCGCGTCCGCTCAGCACGAACTCGGTCTCAAGTTCGGCCCGCTGACCACCATGGCCGATCACATGCAGGTCTATAAATACTGCATCCACATGGTCGCACAGAGCTATGGCAAGACGGCGACCTTCATGCCCAAGCCGATCTTCGGCGACAACGGCTCGGGCATGCACGTCCACCAGTCGATCTGGAAGGGCGGCAAGCCGATCATGGCCGGCAACAAATACGCCGACCTCAGCCAGGAGTGCCTCTACTATATCGGCGGCATCATTAAGCACGCGAAGGCGCTCAACGGCTTCACCAATCCCTCGACCAACAGCTACAAGCGCCTGGTCCCGGGCTATGAGGCGCCGGTTCTGCTCGCCTATTCGGCTCGCAACCGCTCCGCATCGTGCCGTATTCCGTGGACGGCCAACCCGAAGGCCAAGCGCGTCGAGGTCCGTTTCCCGGACCCGATGGCGAACCCATATCTCGCCTTCTCGGCGATGCTGATGGCGGGCCTCGACGGCATCACCAACAAGATCGATCCCGGCCCGGCGATGGACAAGGACCTCTACGACCTGCCGCCGAAGGAGCTCAAAAAGATACCGACCGTCTGCGGATCGTTGCGCGAGGCGCTCTCCAATCTCGACAAGGACCGCGCCTTCCTGAAAGCGGGCGACGTGTTCAACGACGACTTCATCGACAGCTATATCGAGCTGAAGATGACCGACGTGATGCGCTTCGAGATGGCGCCTCACCCGGTCGAGTTCGATATGTATTATTCGTATTAAGCTGGCGTCCGCGTCTGACACACGACCAAGGGTGGCCGTAAGGCCGTCCTTGGCGTTTTAAGCGCCGGCTTTCGGCGCCAATAAACGCGCCTAAACGACATTAAACGCGCCTAAACGCTAGTAAAAATGCTGGCGTTTACTAGCGTTTATTTTTTGGGATCGGGACTTTTCAATGGGTTACGGCCGTTTGGAATAAAAAAAGGGGCTGGCCTAGATAGGGCCAGAGTGAAATTCGTTGAGCCAGGCATTCAAGGTTGCGAGTAAGCGGTCTGCTGGGCGGTAGTTGAAGCGCCATTCGCATTCCTTGAGGTAGAGATAGAACTGCGCTTTTGGGATGCCATTGTAACGGCGCAGATGGCGTTTGGCCTGGTTCCAGAAGTTCTCGATGCCGTTGATGTGATTTCCCCTGTCGGCGAAAAGCTCACGGTGGTTGATGCGCATGTGGCGGAACTCGGACACGTCAAGCACGTCGTAGGCCTGGAAACTGTCGCTATAGACCACCGCGTCGGGCTTGATGCGCGCCTGGATAATCGGGAAGAGCGTTTTCGATCCAACATTTGGGATGATCACCGTATGACCTTGCCGCCCCGCTTGAGCAGGCCGAAGACGGGAACCTTGCCGCCAGCGCCACGCCCCCGTTTGCCCTTGCGCCGGCCGCCGAAATAACTCTCATCGATCTCCACCTCGCCGCCAAGCAGCTCGGGCGCCTCCTCATCCAAGCGCTGAGCGATTACTTCCCGCAGTTTGCGGAAGAATAAGGTCGCCGTGTGCCGGTTGACGCCAGTCAAAAGAGCCGCAGACCGCGCCGTCGTCCCGCCGACAAAGTACTTGACAAGCTCTTCCTGAAGTCTTGTCGGCAACCGGCTCCGACGTCGAACCGTAACCATCTGATCTAGATAGCCTTTCCTCCCTATCTAGGCCAGCCCCTAAAAAAATTCCCCTTTCTCGCCTGCGTGATGTCTTAAGCGCGCGGCTTGCTCAAACGACATTCTCCATTTTTTTGCCTGGCGCCGCCATCAAAGCCGACGGACAGAACATATAACACGATCTTCTGTTTTTGCCAAGAAAATGCAGACCTCTTATAGTGCTATAGCTGTGGGTCCCGGGTTGAATGTCAGTGAAGCCTTCATGGCCGGCCTTGTCCAAGTCGAGCCCGGCCTGCCGGAAAACAGAACACTAACTCCTCACACTTACCGCCATAGCCAATCGCCAAGACCGTCGCCGTCCAACAGCCACGGGAACGAGCCTCCGGCCTGCGTCAGAAGGGAAGACGCTGATGTCAACGCGGATGTTGACTGATTGTACACGTTCGTGCATGATTGTCCCTCCTAATCATCCGTGTTTATGTCGATTCTCGCCGCCGAAAGACAGCAACAGATTCTTGAGCGCCTCGGCCGCGACGGACGGGTCCTCGCAGCTTCGCTGGCCGAGATCTTCTCGACCTCGGAGGATACGATCCGCCGCGATCTTCGCGATCTCGCGGGCCGCGGCCTCTGCCGCCGTGTCTATGGCGGCGCGCTGCCGATCTCGCCGGCGTCGAGCCCGGCTCAAATCCGCGCCGGCGAGGCGATCGATCGCAAGGCGGCTCTGGGCCAGGCATTAGCCGCCCTTGTCGCCCCCGACTCGTTGCTCTTCGTCGACGCGGGCTCGACAAACCTCGCCGCGGTGAAGGCTCTTCCCGACGATCTTCGGCTGACGGTCGCGACGCATGATCTGGCGATCGCCGCAGCTGTGTTGGCAAAGCCTCAGGTCACGGTTTGGCTGATCGGAGGCCGCGTGAGCCGTGAGGTTGGCGCGGCGCTTGGCGGCCGGACTCTGGCCGACATCGAGGCGTTGCGACCGGAACTTGCGTTCCTCGGCGTTTGCGCCCTCGACCCCGTGGCGGAACTCGCCGCATTTGATCCAGAGGATGCCGAGATCAAACGCGCGCTGCTGCGCAACTCCAGCCGCGTCGCAGCAGCAATCCTGAACGAAAAACTCGAGACCCGCGCGCCTTTCGCCCTCGGCCCGGCCGAGAGTCTCTGACCGCGTGATCCTCGAAGCGGACGCGCCCGAGCCGGTCGCAAGCGCTCTCGCCCGCGGCGGAATGACCGTTCTCCGCGCGCAGCCCGCAGAAGCCGATTAGCCGTCGGCGGTCACGCCAGCCGTTTCCGCCCTTCTTTCATGCATGCCGGACAAACCCAAATGACCGACGCACCTCTCGAGCTTGCCCCTGACAGGATTGTGGCGCCGCCCTGGGCGCGGCGTCTGGCGACGCTTGGCGCCTTCGTGGCGAATGGCGCCGGTGTCGGCTCCTGGGCCGCCGCAATCCCTCGGGTCAAGGCGGACCTCGCGCTTTCCGACGCAACGCTGAGCTTGGCGCTTCTTGCTTTTGCGGCCGGCGCGATCATCGCGATGCCGCTCATGGGTCTTTTCGCCCACCGTTTGCGGAGCGGACCGGCGTCGGTCATCGGCGGATTCGGATTCGCGGTCGCTCTTGCCGCCGTTGGTTTCGCCGGGTCGCTGGAGACGTTGTGCGCGGCGACATTCGTCGCGGGGGCGACGCATGGGGCGATGGACATCGCGATGAACGCCAATGCGAGCGACATCGAAGGCCGCTGGAGGAGGCCGATCATGTCCTCCTTTCACGCCGGATTCAGCCTCGGCGGCGCGGCGGGCGCGGTGTTGGGCGGCTGGCTCGGGGAATTCGGAACGCTTTGGGGGCTCTTGGGGCCCGCTTTGCTCGCGTCGCTGGTCGTCGCCGTCTCGGCTCCCGTTCTGGCGGGCGAGGGCAGCGGTTTCCGCGGCGCCTCGTTTGCGGCGCCCAGCCGGCGCCTGTTGCCGCTTGCCGGGCTCGCGTTCGTATCGATGTCGACCGAAGGCGCGGTCGGCGACTGGAGCGGAACCTATCTCGCGCGCTCGGGTGTGGCGCCCGGCTTTGCGGTCGCCGCCTACGCCGCCTTTTCGCTGTTGATGATCACCGGCAGGATCGTCGGCGATCGGATCGTCGCCACCGCGGGACCGCGCGTGACGGTTGGCCTCGGCACCCTTATCGCTGGGGCGGGGCTCGCGATCAGCGCCGCTTCGCCTGGGCTCGCCGGCGGCGTCATCGGCTTCGGGCTGGTCGGCGCGGGCCTTGCCAACGTTGTGCCGGTCATCTTCAGCGTCGCTGGGCGCACCGGGTCGTCGTCCGCGGTCGGGATCGCTTCGGCCGCGACCTCCGGCTACGCGGGGCTGCTGATCGGGCCGGTCGTCATCGGCGCTGTCGCTTCCGCTTCTGATCTGCGCTCGGCCATCGTCATGCTGGCGGGAGTGGCGCTGCTTGCCGCAATGTTCGCTTCTTCAAGAGCCGGAGGCGTTGTCCGCGGACGGTGACGGCGCGTGGCTCAAAACGCCATCGGTACGAAGAAGCAATAGACGCCCGATTGACCATCGCTGCCCGCGCCGTTTGCGCCCGGCGCTCCATCTTTATCCCGATAGAAAATCCAATAATCACCGTCTTGGCTCGGGAGCGCGAGCGCGATGGGGATCGGACGACGATACCCATCTACGCGATAGTAGTCGCCGTACCGGTGAACCTGGTCGGACGTAAGATGATGCGCATCCGCCGGACCGCAGCACGAAGCCTTCACCCAATCAGGGATCGGCGCGCCGTTTGTCCATTGGTCGTGAGCGCATGCCGGGAAAGCGGCCAACGCTCCGAGGATCGCAATCAAACCCCTCATGCCGCTCCCGCGCTCAGCCCTAATTGAGAACCCGCTTCGCGTCCGGATAGTCGAGGGAGAATGCCGGGATGGACACCTCAAAGCTCCGTCCCTCTGGATCGACCATCCGGTATTCGCCGACCATGAGGCCGCTCGGCGTGGTCAGCGGGCAGCCCGAGGTGTAGCGAAACGACTTGCCCGGCTCGATCGTCGGCTGCTCGCCGACGACGCCCGGTCCGCGCACCTCCTGGTGGCGACCGGCCGCGTCAGTGATTCGCCAGTGTCGCTCGATCAGGGTCACCGATTTGTCGCCGAGATTGACGATCTCCACTGCATAGCGCCAGAAATAGCGCCGTTCGTCCGGATCGGAGCGTTCCGGATCGAAGGTCGGCTGGACGGTGACTTTGACCTGATGTGTCACGGCTTCATACATGCAATTCTCATTCTAGCGGCGCAGATCGCGCCGTCCACCGCCTCCGTGGTTGTGGGCGACGCGCCTCGCGCTTTTGTCGGAGCGGCCGGATGACGAGCGGGGGCCGTCTCGCTGAAGCCAAGGCGCTGCTGACACGCCTGATCGCCTTCGAGAGCGTTAGCGACACTTCCAATCTGCCCCTTATCGACTTTGTCGAGGGCTACCTGCGGGAACACAAGCTCGAAGCGCGCCGCGCGCCGAATGCGGCCGGCGATAAGGCGGCGATCCTTGCCACCATCGGTCCTCGCGTCGATGGCGGCGTGGTGCTCTCGGGCCACACCGATGTCGTGCCGGTCGAGGGGCAGGCGTGGTCGAGCCCGCCGTTCACGTTGCGCGAGGCCTCCGGGCGCCTTCACGGCCGCGGCGCCTGCGACATGAAAGGCTTCGACGCCTGCGTGCTGGCGATGGCGCCGGTGTTCCGCGACGCGGGCCTCAGGCGCCCGATCCACATCGTCCTGAGTTACGACGAGGAGACCACCTGCCTCGGCTCGCGCGACATCATCGCCCGGTTCGGCAAGGACGAGCCGCTTCCGGCCGCCGTCATCGTCGGCGAGCCGACGATGATGAAAGTCGCCGACGCGCACAAGAGCGTGGCGACTTTTCGCACGGTCGTGACCGGGCATGAAGCCCATTCCGCCCTGCCGGCGCTTGGCGCGAACGCCGTCGCGGCGGCCGCCGACGTGGTGAGCGAGATCGGCCGCCTCGCGCGTGAATACGAGGAGGGCCCGCTCGACCCACGCTTCACCCCGCCCTACTCGACTCTCCACGTCGGCATGATCCGCGGCGGGACGGCGCGCAACATCCTGGCGCGCGAATGCGTGTTCAATTGGGAGTTTCGCGGCCTGCCGGGCGCAACGACCGCCTCGGCGCTGGCGAAGGTTCAGACGTTCGTCGACGACGTCGCCTTGCCGAGGCTGACGCGCTTCGTGTCCGGCCCCTCGATCGTGACGAAGATCGAGGTCGATGTACCCCCGCTTGGCGCCGACGCGGGGTCCGTGGCCGAAACGCTGGCGCTGAGGCTCACCCGCTCCAACAACGCAATTGCCGTCTCCTTCGCTACTGAGGCCGGCCACTTTCAGGGCGCCGGCCTGCCGACCGTCGTCTGTGGGCCCGGGTCGATCGACGTGGCGCACAAGCCTGACGAATTCGTGGACGAGGCGCAGCTCGTCGCCTGCCTCGAATTCCTCCAGCGCCTGGCGGAGGACTTGTCGCGCTGACATTCCCGCCTCGGTTCTGCTCTTGCCGCGCCCGGCGGACCCGGGCAGATTCGCTCGTCGCCGCGAATCGCCAGGACGAATTGTAAGAATGGCGGCCTTTGGGGTTGGGGTTGGAGGTTGAGACTTCTCACGCTCATCTGTCGGCGGGTGGCCGTGTTCGCGCTAGGCGTCTTCAGCATCTGGCTGATTGTCTTCGTTTTCCGCTTCACCGACCGCAGGCTGCCGGCAATCTTGGCGCTGAGCCTGGTCTACGCTCTCGCGGCTTACGTGCTTCTGCCGCGCATCGTGCGCATGAGCCTCAAGATCCTCCAGCGCAAGAGCGTGCCGAGCTTTACCCTCACCGGCGACGGCTTTCCCGGAGACCCGGTCAATCTCGTCCTCGTGGGTGAGTTCAGCCAACTTCGCGCCGCCTTTCTCGCGGCGGGCTGGATAGAAGCTCAGCCCCTCAATCTGGCCAGCTCGTGGCGGATGGTGGTCGCCTTCGTGCTCAACCGGTCCTATCCCGCCGCGCCGTTCAGCACCCTCTTTCTGTTCGGGCGCGCGCAGGACGTCGGCTTCCAAAAGGCGATCGACATGAGCCCGCGCAAGCGCCATCACGTCCGCTTCTGGGGGCTGAGCCTTGAGCGGGACGACGAGCCGTTGAACACGCCCGAGTTCTGGCTGAACGCCGATCGTCCGCCGATCGGGGCGCCCGCGCTCTGGGTCGGGGCGGGAACGCGGGACACGGGGCTCTCCTTCACCAAGTTCACCTTCCAGTTCACCCATGCGACCGACAACGATGTCAACGCCGAGCGCGATTTCATCGTTGCCGAGCTCAAGGAGCGCGGCGCCATTGGCGATGTGATGTTGCGTCGCGCCGGGGAAACCCTGGTCGCCCGCGTCAATCATTACGTAACGGACGGAGACGTGGCGGCGGCGAAACTGAGCTGAGGGAGGCCATGCACAAGCGTCTCGTTCTGCGCAGGATGACCGAAACTGATCTCGCGCTCGCGCTCGAATGGGCTGCGGCTGAGGGCTGGAATCCCGGCCTTCATGACGCGAATTGTTTCTACGCCGCGGATCCTGAGGGGTTTTTTCTCGCCGAACTCGATGGGGCTCCCATTGGCTGCATCTCCGCCGTTCGCCACGGCTCGGCGTTTGGATTCCTGGGCCTCTACATCGTCAAGGCGGGCCATCGCGGACAAGGCTTCGGACTTGAACTGTGGCGGGCTGCCTTGGACCGTTTGGGCGACCGCGTGATCGGTCTCGACGGCGTCGTCGCCCAACAGGACAACTACCGCAAGTCGGGTTTCCGGCTCGCGTTCCGTAACATCCGCCAGAAGGGCAGGGGCGGAGGCACGGCGCCTCCCGGCCTGACCGAGCTCGCAGCCGTCCCGATCGAGGAAATCCTGCGCTACGACGAGACCGCTTTCCCCGCCCAGCGCACAGAATTCCTCAAGCGCTGGATCGGGCAGCCGCAAGCTGTCGCGCTTGGCGTCGTCGACGGGCGAAGGTTAAAGGGTTACGGCGTTCTGAGGGCGTGCCGCGAAGGTTTCAAAATCGGACCGTTGTTCGCCGATGATGAGGAAACCGCCGATCGTCTGTTGTCAGGCCTGCTGTCTCGCGCGCCAGGGGCGGCCGTGTTTCTTGACACGCCCGAGGCCAATCGCCGGCGCCGTCGCGCTCGCGGCGCGTGACGCAACGGCACCCGTGTTTGAGACCGCGCGCATGGTCAAGAACGGGAGCCCCGAGATGCGGCTCGACGCTGCTTTGGCGTGACGACCTTCGAGGCTTGGCTAGCAGGGTGTTCCTAATGCCGCTCACCAGCGTCCGCGCCCGCCTGGCTGCTGAACCGTCATGACTTCGACCCGGCCACGTGGGCCGATCCAGCCCGACATGACCCAACTCGTCAGGCTCACAACGATCGCGGCGAAGACCGCCGACCAGAACCCGGCGACCAGGAAGCCCGGGAGAAACCAGGAGACGAGCATGATCATCAGCGCGTTGATGACGAGCAGGAACAGCCCGAGCGTCAAAAGCGTGATCGGCAGTGTAAGGATGATGATGACCGGGCGTACGAAGGCGTTGACGACGCCGAGCAGGAGCGCGGCGGCGATCAGCGTGCCGGTCGAATTGAACGCAACCAGGCCCATCTTTGACGCAAGCCAAAGGCCGATTGCGACCACGGCCGCGCGAATAAGGAAGCCTTCCATGACGCCCTCCTGTCCAGGCGCTTCATGTAGCGATCGAGGGCGCGATCCGCTAGGGCGGACGCGATGACATAACGGTGCGGACCGGCTATCTACCGCGCAGAGGCTAGCCCCATGTCCGAAAACACCAAGCGCCCAGTGGCAATCCTCGCCGCCGAGGCGCCGCGCCGCCCGTTTCGCACCAACTATCCCGAGCCGTTCGCCTCTCGCATGGCCAGACGCGATAAGCGGCCGCTCGGCGACCTGTTCGGGCTTATGAATTTCGGCGTCAACATCACGCGCCTCGCCCCGGCGGCGCCTCTGCTCTGCGCCATGCGCACACGAAGCAGGACGAGTTCGTCTATATCCTGGAAGGGCGCCCGACCCTGGTCACCGACGCCGGCCGCACGCCTCTTCAACCCGGCATGTGCGCCGGCTTCAAGGCGGGAAACGGCGATGGTCATTGCCTTGTCAACGAAACCGCCGCGGACGTCGTCTACCTCGAAATCGGCGACCGGACCGCGGGCGATGCGGTGGACTACCCCGACGACGATCTTGCCGTGGTGACGGTCGACGACCAGCGGCGAATGGAGCACAAGGACGGGACGCCGTACTGATCGGCCAGCCCGTCGCAGTTCGGAGTTTGGCTGTTCGGCGCGCACTGGGGCTCCGATAGGCTGCGAAGCGTCCCAAGCCGGCGATCGGTGCCGAGTCCCCCGCCGAAAAGAGCCCTTTCGGTCGCGTGCGCGGACCCTGACTGCGGCTCTCGGTAGCCTGGAGGCGCCGCCGTCGCGCCGTCCGATCAACGTCATATTTCCAGTTGACAGGCCGAGCCACGAGGCAACATAAGCCTTGCCGCAACCCGCCTCGGCCAGCCCGGGGCGTTTTCGTCCGCGAGACTTGATCTTGCGGACATGGGGGAGTGTCCCGAGTGGCAAAGGGGGCGGACTGTAAATCCGCTGGCTATGCCTTCGTAGGTTCGAGTCCTACCTCCCCCACCAGCCATTCGCCTTAGATCGCGACGGCGTCGTCTTCCTCGGGGTCAGGAAGCCGTATGCGACGCGCGATCGCACCCGCCAGGCGAACAGAGAAGGCTCGTAGCATTCGAGCATCGCCATGAAGGTCGGTTCGCCTTATTTCAATCTTGACCGGACGCCCCAACGCGGGATCTCCCCTCAATGCGCGCGGCTCTCGCCGGCTCGAGCACGACAAACCTCGGCCGCCGATCTGCTAGCGCCACGGCAAGATGGTCAGCCGCAGCTGCCCGCTGAGGGTCAACGAATGGCGAAGCGTGTGGCGACGTTGATCATCCTAAGATTAGTATGATAGGTTCATTCCCGAACAGCCGAGCTGAAAAGGACGGGCGACTAGCCGAATGAACGAAGCCGCTCACATCAAGAGCGCCGACGCGCCGACGGTCGTCGACGAAGCAATCCGCCGCTCTGCGATTGAACGTGCGCGGTCGCAAAAGATCGTGCTGCCGACGTTTGCGCAACTCTCTTCGCGCGCGCCAATTCCCCAACATATCGCCGCCCGCCTTCCGGGCGTTGACCCCGACGCGCCCCATCCGGACAATCTTTGGCGCATCCACTGGCGCAATGCGCCTGATCGGCGCCGCACGGTCCCTGTTCCGGACCATATCGTGCTCCCGAAGGCCCTAACCGGCGTCGACGCTCCGATCGTGGTGATGATCGGATCCCGCTTCCCGATGATCGGCGCGCACAAAGTGCTCCCGGCCTATGCGGGCCTCGTCGTTAAACTCGTGACGGGCGGCTTCGATCCGGCTCGCCACCACGCGGTCTGGCCATCGACCGGAAATTATTGCCGCGGCGGCGTCGCGGTCTCTCGCATCCTTGGCTGCGACGGCGTCGCCGTTCTGCCTGAGGGCATGAGCCAGGAGCGCTTCGAGTGGCTCGAACGCTGGGTGCGTGACCCCTCCCATATCGTGCGCACCGTCGGGACCGAAAGCAATGTCAAGGAAATCTATGACAAGTGCAAAGAGTTATCCGCATCGGCGGACAATGTCATCTTGAACCAGTTCTCGGCGTTCTCGAACTACATGGCTCACTATGTCTGCACGGGCGAAGCGTGCAGCGCTGTCTTCGAACACCTTTCGTCGGGCCACAAAAAAATGAGGCTCGCCGCCTTCGTGTCAGCCACCGGATCCGCAGGAACGATTGCGGCTGGCGATTATCTCAAGGAGCGCCATGGTTCGGCGATCGCCGCCGTCGAGGCTCTCGAATGTCCGACAATGCTCGAGAACGGCTACGGCGCGCACAACATCCAGGGCATCGGCGACAAGCACATCCCGCTCATCCACAATGTGATGAACACCGACGCCGTGATCGCCGTTTCGGACCAAGACACCGATCGTCTCAACCTCGCCTTCAACTCGCCCGAAGGCGCCGCCCATATCGCCGCGCGAAAAGACATCGAATTCGTCGCTCGCGATGATCTTCGGTGAGATCGGTATCTCGAGCTGGGCCAATATCCTCGCTTCGATCAAGCTCGCGCGGTCCAAGGGCTACGGTCGCGACGACGCGATCGTAACGGTCGCCACCGACAGCGCGCACCTGTATCGCACCGAAGCCGGCAGCGCGCGACAAAGGTTTTTCCCTGGCGGGTTTGGCGCGAAAGAGGCGGCTAACGTCATCGACCTTTGCCTTACGGAAGCATCGACTGAGAACGTGCTTTTCCTTGGTTCATCCGAGCGGCGCCGGATTTTCAATCTGGGTTACTACACCTGGGTCGAGCAGCAAGGGATACCGGTCGAGGATTTCGACCGTCGCAAAGGCCAGGACTTCTGGCGCAAGGTCGCCGGCTCAACGCGCGAATTGGACCGCCTCATCACAGAGTTCAACGGTGAGGCCGGGGTCAACTGATCTGGCGCGGCAGCCACTCGAGGAGGACGGAGTGACGGGTTCCGAAGTGCGATCGTACGCGAGGTTGCGTGAGAATCTCGCCCGACGCGATCGCAGCCTGCGCGAGAAAGTCATGTCGTTGCACGACGCGGCGACCCTGGTGCAAGACGGAATGTCTGTTGGCGTCGGCGGCTCGACCATGTCGCGCACGCCCATGGCGATGATCTGGGAATTGATGCGCCAGCGGCGCAAGCATCTCTCCTGCTCGCGCAGCATCGCTTCGACCGACGGCGATCTCTTGTTCGGCTCCGATATGGCCGACGAAGTCGTCACCAGCTGGTTCGCACAAGGCATTCTTTGGGGCCTCTCCAAGGTCATGCGCCACCATGTCGAAAAGGGCGGCAAGCGCTTCCAGGAATGGAGCCACATGGCGATGGGCATGCGCTTTCGCGCGGGCGCCATGGGGGTGCCGTTCCTGCCGATCCGCTCGATGCTGGGCTCGGATGTGCTTAGGCAACGGCCAGAGGCTAAGGAGTTCGACTGCCCTTTTACTGGCGATAAACTGCTGCTTGTCCCTGCGCTCAACCCGGACGTCGCGCTCATTCACGTGCAGCGTTGCGATCCCTTCGGCAACGCGCAGATTGACGGCCTGCAGTTCATGGACATCGATCTCGCGATGGCGGCGAATCGGGTGATCCTGACCACCGAGCGGATCATTTCCAACGATCAGATCAGACGGGCGCCGGATCAAACCAAGATTCCCTTTTTCTGCGTTGATGCGGTGGTTGAGGTTCCCTTCGGGGCGGCTCCGCACGAATGCTTTGGCGTCTACGAACCGATGATGCGCCACTTGGAGGCCTATGTGGCGAAGGTGAACGCCGAGCCGATCGAAGGCATGCGCGATTATCTTGAGCGCCACGTGTACGAGCCGAAGACGTGGACAGACTTTCTGTCGCTGATTGGCCTGGATAGCCTGCTCGAGGCCGCCAACAAGGGACGCAGCATCTACAATGACTGAAAGCCAGCGCCATACGTCGGCGGAAATGCTGGCGATCTTGAGCGCGCGGCAGCTCAAGGACGGACAGGTCGTGTTCGCGGGCGTCGGCGTCCCGCTGCTCGCGGCGACACTGGCTCAGAGATTGCACTGTCCCGGCCTCACCATCCTTTTCGAGGGCGGCGTCATCGGCGCGTTCGTCGAGCCTGGAAAGCTTCCGCCGTCCACTAATGACCAGCGATGCACCAAGCGCGCCAACATGGTGCTCGGCAGCGCCGACGTGCTGCTGCTGCTGCAACGCGGTTATGTCGACGTGGGGTTCATGGGCGGCGCGCAGATCGACCAATACGGGAATCTAAACTCCTCATTTATCGGAACGCCCGCCGCGCCAAAGACGCGCCTGCCGGGAACGGGAGGCGGGAATGATATCGCCAGCCTCACCAACATGATCGTTGCGATGAAGCATGAGAAGAGGCGCTTTGTGGAGAAGGTCGACTTCATCACAAGCCCCGGCTTCATCCGCGGTGGTAAGACCCGCGCGGAGAGCGGACTGCCTGCCGGCGGCATGTTCCGGGTGATTACAGAACTTGCCGTTTTCGGTTTCGACGACGAAACACGACGCATGAAAGTGCTCGCCCTCAATCCCGGCGTCGACCGGGCTCAGGTTCAAGACAACACGGGCTTCGAACTCCTCTTCGATGAAGGGCTTTCGATGACTGAGCCTCCGACCGGCCGCGAGCTTGAAACGCTGAGGGAGATCGATCCCGACCGTCTGTTCACGGCCTGAAGAATCCGCTCCGGAGGAATACCGATGAAGAGTCTCGCCAAGACGTTTGGCGTCGCCGCGCGCAATTTCACCGCATACCCGGAAATGCCTAGCGCGAAAGAGCTTGTCGAATACGGCGTCCGCGTAGAGGAGCTCGGCTACGACTCGGTCTGGGTATGGGACCACATCTTGCTTGGCGTTGAGCCAAATTTTCCGATCATCGATTCGCTGACCGCGCTGACGGGGATCGCTGCACGCACGAGCCGCTTGAAGGTCGGCACCGGCGTCCTAGTCCTGCCTCTGCGCAATCCGGTGACGCTCGCCAAGCAGCTCTCCAGCATCGATCATCTCTCCGAAGGGCGCCTCATCATGGGCATGGCCTCGGGCTGGTATAAGCGCGAGTTCGACGCTGTCGGCATTCCGTTCGACAAGCGCGGCAAGCTCATGGACGACAATCTCGAAATCTTGAAGCGCCTGTGGACGGAGCCGAAAGTCGACGGGAAATATATGAACCACAACATCTCCGCCGCGGTGATGTATCCGAAGCCATACCAGAAGCCGCGCATGCCGATCTTGATCGGGGGTTATGTTGACAAGGTGCTGCAGCGCGCAGCGACGGCTGGGGACGGCTGGCTGACGTATTTCTACCGCCCGGCAGACTTCAAGAAATCGTGGGACAAGATTCGTGGTTTTGCCAAAGAGGCTGGAAAGGACCCGGACTCGCTCCTCAACGCCGCGCAACTTCCGATCATGGTCGGGGCGTCCAAGGAGGCCGTGCGCGAAGACATGATGGACTGGCTGAACAAGGAGTGGGACTTTCCCGCACATAGCGACTGCTCGCGCGAGAGCGCCATCATGGGCACAGTCGACGATTGCGTGGCGCAACTGAAGGAGCAACTCGACGTTGGCGTGCAGAAGATCATCTTCGTTCCCTACAAATACCGCGCGGATCAGGTCGAAACGATTGCACGCGAGATCATCCCGCGATTGAAATCGCTCTGATCGACATGGGGGCGAGCAGCAAGAAAGGCGGCGAAATGACCGATCTCAGCCATCAGAAAATCCTCGACAAGGTCGACGCGAGCCGCGATCAGGCGATCGACTTTTTGCGGAAGATGATCGCCATTCCGAGCGTCACGGGGGATGAGGCGGCGATACAGAGGTTCGTCTCGAAGACCATGAGCGAGATTGGCCTCAAGGTCGATATGTGGGAGACCGACTGGGAAGCGCTCAAGAAGCACCCCGGCTATCGGCCGGTCCAGCGTGGCTATGAGGGGCGACCCAACATCGTCGGAATATTGAAGGGCACGGGTGGCGGCCGGTCGCTTCTGCTCAATGGTCACACCGACGTCATTCCAGTGGGCGCCGGGGAGGGCTGGAGCGACGATCCGTGGTCGGCGCGCATCAAGAACGGACGCATATATGGGCGCGGCTCCTGCGACATGAAAAGCGGCGTCGCCAGTCACATCCTCGCTGTCCAATATCTCAAGGAACTCGGACTGACCCCTAAAGGCGACGTCATGATCAACGTCGTCATTGACGAGGAAGTGAGCGGCCACGGCACGCTCGACACCGTGATTCGAGGCTACAAAGCCGACGCCGGCATATCAGGCGAGACCAGCGACCTCGCCGTGCAGCCCGCCTGCATTGGTCGCATCTGGTTCGAGATCGAGATTCAAGGCAAGCCGGCCGGCATCCAGAAACGCTACGAGGGCATCAGCGGCATCGATCTCGGTAATAAGATCGCCAAGGCGGTCGCTGATCTCGAGGCCAAACGAGTTGCGACCGTGACTCACCCGCTCTATCCAAGCGCAATCGATTCGCTACCTTGCATCGTCGGCAGCTTTCAGGCGGGCGGCTATCCAAGCGCCTTCCCGGCTAACTGTCTGCTCAAGGGAAGCATCGGCACGGTTCCGGGCGAGGACCACGAAGGCGTGAAACAAAGCCTCGTCGATCAGGTGGCCCGCGCCGCCGCCACCGATCCCTGGATGAAGGATCATCCGCCGAAGGTCCGATTCGTCGGCTATGATGCTCAGGCTTCGGAGATCCCGCGCGATCATCCGATCGTTGATACAGTGTCGCGCGCCTACGCCGAGATCACAGGCAAAGCTCCCGTGATCAGCGGCCGACAGGGTGCGGCGGATACGCGCTTCCTCAATCTGTACGGCGATACGCCGACGGTCATTTTCGGGCCCGGCTCGACGGCTGTTATGCACGCAGACGATGAGTATGTCTCAATTGACGACTACCTCACATCGATCAAGGTGATGGCGCTCGCAATTTTCGACTGGTGCAACGCCGAGCCGATCCGCCGACGCGCGTGAGACGCTCGCCGTCGCTGATTGAACGATGCCTCTCGCCGGATCGGGAGGCGGGCCGTACGACTTGCCGAGGTCGCGACTGAGGAAGGTTAGGAGATGGGCGATCAGGGCGTAGGCGCCTCGGTAAAGCGCAAGGAGGACGACCGCTTCCTGCGCGGGCGCGGCCAGTTTGTCGGCGATATCCGCCTCGCGGGCATGAAAGACGTCGCCTTCGTTCGCTCCCCTCTTGCCCACGCAAGGCTGCGCGCCGTCCACATTCCCGACGAGCATCGCGGCAAAGCGTTCGCCGCCGCGGACCTTGTCGGCGTGAAGCCGATTGCCGCGGTGTCCGGCCTGCCGGGTTTCAAGGCGTCCGAGCAACCGGTCCTCGCAAGCCAGAAGGTGCGGCAGGTCGGCGAGCTCATTGCGATGTGCGTTGGCCGAACGCGGGCCGAGGCTGAGGATATCGCTGCGAGCGTCGTGGTCGATTTGGAGGAACTCCCGGCTGTGCACGACATGCTGATGGCGCGGCTTCCGACCGCGCCTCTCCTGCACGAGCACTGGGGCGACAACACGTTCCTGGAGACATTCGTCGACATCAATATCGAAGCCGCGTTCGACGCCCCGATCAAGATCACGCGCGAGATTTCCACCGCCCGCCAATGCATGGCTCCGATCGAGGGGCGCGGCACGGTCGCCACTTGGGACAGCCGCATGGACCAGCTCGTTTTGTATACGGGCAGCCAGATGCCGCATATCGTGCGCACGGGCCTCGCCGAATGTTTGGGGCTGCTGCAAACTCAGGTGCGCGTCGTCTCGCCGGATGTCGGCGGCGGCTTCGGTTATAAAGGCATCCTCTTGCCGGAGGACGTCTGCCTCGGCTGGCTGGCGATGCGGTGCGGCCATCCGCTGCGTTGGCTCGAGGACCGGCGCGAGCACCTGACAGCCGGCGCCAATTGCCGGGAGCATCATTACAGCATCACCGCCTACGCGGACCGAGACGGCACGCTGCGCGGAATTGACTGTGAGGCGACGGTCGATTCGGGCGCTTATTCCTCTTATCCCTTCTCAGCCTGCCTTGAGGCGGCTCAGGTCGCGAGCATCCTGCCCGGCCCTTATGATTTCCAATCCTATCGCTGCCGCACCTGGTCGGTCGCGACCAACAAATGCCCGATCCTTCCCTATCGGGGCGTCGCGCGGACCGGAGTTTGCTACGCGCTTGAACTCATGCTCGACCTCGTCGCGCGGGAGGCGGGCCTCGAGCCGTTCGAGGTGCGGATGAAGAACCTCGTCCGGCCCGAGCAGATGCCGTTCGACAACATCACGAAAAAGCATTTCGACAGCGGCGACTATCCCGAAGCTCTGCGCCGCGCTCTGGATGGGGTCGATCTCAAGAGTGTTCGTGAGCGCCAGAAACGCGGCGAGCCGGATGGGCGCCTCATCGGCGTCGGCATTGCGGTCTATTGCGAGCAGGGCGCGCATGGCACGTCGGTCTACGCCGGCTGGGGCATTCCAATGGTGCCGGGGCATGAGCAGGCGACTGCGCGCATTACGCCCGATGGAGGGTTGGAGTTAAGGGTCGGCGTCCACTCGCATGGGCAAAGCATGGAGACGACCCTTGCCCAGGTGGCGAATGAGATTCTCGGAATCGAGGTCGCCAAGATCAAACTTGTCCACGGCGATACGGAATACACGCCTTACTCGACCGGCGCCTGGGGTTCGCGCAGTGCGGTGATGGCGGGTGGAGCGGTCGCGACCGCGTCGCGAGAAGTGGCGCGTTTTGCAAAGGCGATCGGCGCGCATCTCCTGCAGACGGACACCGACTCCGTGGTGCTGCGCGATGGCGCGGTCCACGGTCCGTCCGGCAGCGTCACGCTCGCGGAAATTGCTCACACGTGGTATCGGCGCCCGCAGGATCTCCCGGCTTCGGTCGACCCGCGCGGTCTCGAGGCGACGATTGGCTATAAGCCGGGACGCGACTCGGGCACTTTCAGTTACGCCGCCCATATCGCGATTGTCGCGGTCGACCCCGAGACCGGCGACATTGAGATCCTCGACTACGTCATAGTTGAGGATGGCGGCAAGCTCATCAATCCGATGGTGGTGGACGGGCAGATTTACGGCGGGTTCGCTCAAGGCATCGGCACCGCGCTTTACGAAGAAATGAACTTTGATTCTTCGGGCCAGCCCCTCGCGTCGACCTTCGCCGACTATCTTCTGCCGGGTCCAACCGAGGTTCCCGCGCCTCGTGTGCGCCATATGGAGACGCTTGCGCCCTATACCGAATTTGGCGTGAAAGGGCTTGGCGAGGGCGGCGCCATCGCCCCACCGGGGGCGATCGGCAACGCCATCAACGACGCCTTGGCGCCGCTAGGAGCCGAAGTCTTCCACTCGCCGACGACGCCGCGTCGTGTGCTCGAGGCCATTGCGGCTGCAAAGCGTGTGAAAGCGCCGGTCGAATTCGAGGAACTGGAGCGGTGAAGCCAGTCAATTTCGGTTACGCCCGCCCAAAAGATTTAGAGGCGTCTCTCTCGCTGCTCACTGAGAGCGGCCGTTCCGTCAAAGTCATAGCTGGCAGTCAATCTCTCGGGCCCATGCTCAACATGCGCCTCGTCCAGCCCGATCTTCTCCTCGATATCACGGGCGTCGACGAACTCCGGCAAGTGAAAGAGCAGACGGACGGAATCGTCATCGGCGCCTGCATCACGCACTCCGACATCGAAGACCGGCGCGTGCCGGATGTAACCGGGGGCGCGCTGCCGAGTGTCGCCCATGGGATCGCCTATCGCGCCGTGCGGAACCGAGGCACGATCGGCGGCAGCCTGACCCACGCCGACCCCTCGGCGGACTGGATTTCGATTCTCGCGGCGCTCGGCGCGTCGGTCACGTTGCGCGGTCCCGAGGGCGTCCGAACAATCCCGGTTGAGGACTACATGCTGGGCGCGCTCGAGGTGGATCTCCGAGCGGGTGAACTGCTCATTTCGGTGAAGGTGCCGCGACTCGGCCGCGCGGCCCGCTGGGGCTATCATAAGATCTGCCGCAAGACAGGCGAATTCGCTCATGCGATCGGAGCTTTCGTCGTCGACCCGGAGCGCGGCGTTTGCCGCGCGGTCATCGGCGCGACGGAGACGCGCCCAATCGTCATCGCCGACGCCCGCCGCCTCATCGCCGACGGCGCTCCCGAACACTTCGATGCCCAGGCGGCTGACGAGTTGGCGAGCTCAGCCGGAATGAATGATCGGCTGGAACGCCAGACGCATGTCGTCGCCCTGCGGCGCGCCTTGGAGCGGGCCGCGGCCTGATGACCAAGCTCAGCCTAACGGTCAACGGCAGCGTACTGAGCGCCGAGGTCGAGCCGCGCACGCATCTCGCGGACCTGTTGCGTGAGACGCACAACCTGACCGGCACCCACATCGGCTGCGAGCACGGCGTATGCGGCGCCTGCACCCTCCTCGTCGACGACGTGCCGATACGCTCTTGCATCACCTTCGCGGTCGCTTGCGAAAACGCCAAAGTCACCACCATCGAAGGGCTCGACGAGGACGAAATTGCGCGCGAGCTGAGGGCGGCTTTCACGGTTCATCATGCCTTGCAATGCGGCTATTGCACGCCCGGCATGATTGTTTCGGCGCGCGACATTGTGTTGCGCCTGGACGCGTCAAGCGAGCACGACATCCGCGTCGCCATGAGTGGCAATCTTTGCCGATGCACAGGTTATGTCGGCATCGTGCGCGCGGTGCAGAGTGTCCTCTTCGACCGGCGGGCGCGCGGGATCGAAGCCGTCCCCGGAGGCGGCCGTGAGCAATTGGGGCCGGCCGGATCCGGGCGCGCCGGCGAAATGCGTGCGGGCGCCGTATCGACCCTTGCTCCCACAGGCGTTCGGGCTGTCCCACGTGTCATCGCAGCGGGATCAGCCGCGGGGGTCGAAACCGATTGGAAGCCACAAGTCGAGTTTCGACAGAGCTTCGTGATCGCTCATCCGGTCGATAAGGTGTGGGCTTTCTTCGGCCGCCTCGAAGGTGTTGCGGAATGTCTGCCCGGCGCGTCGCTCGATGGTGGCGAGAAGGACGGCGTTGTCAACGGCAAGCTGAAGGTCAAAGTTGGCCCGATCTCGGCTGAATTCAGCGGCGTTGCACGGATCACGCGCGATGAGGCGGCCCATCGCGGCGCGATCGTAGGTTCAGGTCGTGACGCGCGCAGCAACTCGGCGGCGCGCGGCGTCGTGGCGTATTCCGTGAAGCCGGGCGAGGGTGGCGCGCGCGCCTGCGTGGACGTCGATGTTGGCTACACCCTGACCGGGATGCTGGCGCAATTCGGCCGCTCGGGATTGGTCCAGGATATTGCAGCCCGCTTGACGGCGGCCTTCGCGAAAAACCTTGAGGCGCGCCTTTCCGCCGGGGACGGCGCCGCTGCGCCCCCTTTGGCGCGAGAACTCAACGCAGGTTCGCTGATCACCACCGTGCTGCTCAGGAGGGTGAAGGACTTCATCAGAAAGATCTTCGGCCGCGGCTGAGACGGTTATGTCGCGCACGGCCTGCCGAGACGCATCAGCAACTGGAACGCTCGCCCCGCCTGTCGTATGGAGAAGCACCGATGGGCAAATTTTCCGCAATATACGATCGCAGCCGTGTGCCGCTTTATCTTCAGGTCGCGTCGGTGATGCGCCAGCGCATCAATTCCGGCTATTGGGCTGAAGGCCAGCAGATATCGACTCTCGAAGAGCTGGAAGAGGAATTCAGCCTGGCGCGGGTGACGGTCCGTCAAGCGATCGAACTCCTGCGCGCTGAGGGCCTCCTGCAGGCGCAGCAAGGCAGGGGCACTTTCGTTTCGGGCAGAGCGGTGAACAATCGTTGGCTCGATCTTGCGACGGATTTCCATTCTTTGGTCGAGTCGATCCGAAATAACGTGCTGAAGCGCGTCTTCATTCAGCGCGACGCTGAACCGCCGGCCCTCGTCCCCGGCGAGGGAAATCCGGCGAACGCCTACACCTTCCTTAGAAGCGTCCAGTTCAATAGCGGTAGGCCTTTTTCGGTCGTCAACCTGCACCTCGATCAGAGGCTGTTCTTGCGGGACAGTAAGCGCTTCACGCGGTCAGCCGCGCTGCCGAAAATCGTCGAGATGGAGGACGTGGTTATCACCCACGCCTATCAACGATTCACGATCGGCGTCGCTGATCCCGAAACCGCCGACCTACTTGAGATCGGACTTGGCGAGCCGACCGCCGACTGCCAGCTCACGGTCGTTGACGACAAGGACGTTGCGATCTACGTCGCGGACATCCACTACCTCAAGAATTGCTTTGTTTTGCGCAGCGACCTGCTTAAACACAGCCCGCCGCATCAAGTCGCCGGGGCAAAGGCGCGCGCTGCCTCCGCGGCCGCCCTACCCGAAGCCGGGCCTCTCGCCGCGCCAGACCCCGCAGACTCGTAGCGGCGCCTTCATTCGCCCTGCGCAGGACGCGGTTGGGCAAGGCGGCGAGAGAAGAGAATGTCTTCAAAAATCGATCGGACCGCTCGGCAGGAGTGGCTGCTGAGCCGAAGCCATTTGCTATTGATCGGTCGAAAAATTTGGATGATAGTGGTACTAAGGATAGCAAGATAGTGTGACTTGCGCGAACGCTGGAGGTTCTGGCCGCCCCTCGCTCCTTGGGCCGAGTTCGAGCGACGACGCAGGAGAGCGCGTAGCGACCCGTCAGGCGAGAATAAAAAGGAAGGGAGAGGATCGATGCATCGGATTTTTCTTAAGGCGCTGCTCTACGGGGCCGGCGCCATCGTGTTGGTGGGCGCCGCTTCGGTTGAGGACGCCGTCAAGATCGGCGTCACGCAGCCTCTCACCGGCGCCTTCGCCGCCGACGGCAATTATGTAGCGCAGGGCGCCAAGCTCGCCGCTGAGGCGATCAACAAGGCGGGCGGGGTGGATGGCAAGCAGATCGAGCTCGTCGTAGAGGACAACAAGTCGAACCCGACAGAGGCGGCTGCCACGGCTGAGCGGTTGATCGTCCAGGATAAAGTTCCGGTCATGCTGGGCGCATGGGGGTCGTCGCTCACGCTCGCTGTGATGCCAAAGCTTCAAGAATATAAGGTGCCGATGGTGGTCGAGACGTCCTCATCGGGCAAGATCACCACTTCGGGCAACCCTTTCATCTTCCGCATCAGTCCCACTTCGGAGATGGAGGCCAAGGCTTTCGCCCCGCTGATCAAGACCATGGGCATCAAGAAAGCCGACTTCCTCGCGACCAACGATGATTTCGGCAAGGGCTCCATGACGGAGTTCACAAAGATGCTGAAGGCGAACGGGGTGGAGATCGGCGCTTCCGAGACGATGGGCGAAGACGCGACCGACCTGTCGGCGCAACTCGCTAAGATCAAGGCCTCCGGCGGCGATACGATCTTCGTCACCACCGACGTCAAGCAACTGACCTTGATCCTCAAGCAGGCCAAGGATCAGCAAGTGACCGCACGCATTATCACGACCGGCGGTTCCGTCTCGCCTGACCAACTCATCGAGCAGGCTGGTGACGCCGCCAACGGCTCCTACCACCTGGTCTTCTTCACGCCCTGGTTTCCGGACGCGGTGAAGAATCCCGAAGCCGCTAAAGCATTCATGGAAGCCTGGAAAGCGGCCAAATACGACGTTGGAGGCCTGACCGAAGGGTTCCGTGGATGGGACGGCGTCAACACCATTGCAGCGGCGATCAAGGACGCCGGCGGCAAGACGGACGCGGAGTTGATCGCCAAGGCGCTATGGGGCGTTCATGTGAAGGGCGTCAACGGCGACATTGCCTTTATCAAGCAGGGGCCCGCGGGCAAGGAGAGCGGCCAGAGCGTGCCCGGGGTCTATCTGGTGAAGATCGATGGCGGCAAGGTCACAAACCCATAGGGGCTGCTCAACCGTTAAGCGCGGGCGCCGCGAGGCCAGACGAAGCCTCGCGCGAAACAGGCGGAAGGCCTGCGCGCCTGCAAAAAATGGGCACCGATCAAGTTGAAGTTCCGAGTGACGCCGGCGTGGACGAATTCTTCCAACATTGTGTAAACGCCCTCATGCTGGGCGGCATTTACGCACTGCTTGGCATCGGCTTGACGTTGATCTTCGGCATCATGCGGGTGGTTAATTTCACCCATGGCGAACTCTACAGCTTCGGCGCCTACATGATGTTCGCTTTCGTGATGCTATTGCATCTCAATTTCTTTCTGTCCTTGACGCTGGCGATGGCGCTCGGGGTTGCGCTTGGCGCCGTGATCGAGTTTGTCCTGCTGCGCAAGTTGCGCGGCGCCGACATCGACACGACGATGCTCGTAATGATCGGCGCGTGGATCGCCATGCAGAACCTTGAGCAGCTTGCTTGGTCCGGCGTCGCCAAATCGATCAAGACTCCGTTCCCTTCCGACCCGCTCGTGCTCGGAGGGCTTTCAGTCGCGTGGAGCCGGCTGTTCGTCTTCGTGGTCGCCCTGGCGCTGATCGCGGGAACTTATGCGCTCGTCGACCGCACCCGACTTGGCCGCGCCATGCGCGCGACCTTTCAGGACAGCGACGCCGCCAAGCTGATGGGTGTCGACATTGACAGGGTCTACCTGTCGACTTTCGCGCTCGGCTCAGGACTCGCCGCCGCCGCCGGAGCGCTTCTGGGCCCCATCTTCGTCGTCACTCCAGGAATGGGCGACCTCGCCGCGCTTAAAGCGTTCGCCGTGGTCATTCTCGGCGGACTGGGAAGCATCGCCGGCGCCACGATCGGTGGTTTTCTGCTTGCCTTCATCGAAGAGATGGGCGCCGGTTACGTGTCTTCCGGCTACCGCGACGCCATGGGCTTCCTCCTCATCATCCTTGTCCTGATCGTGCGCCCGACCGGATTGTTCAGCCGCAAGGAACGGATCGGGTGAGGCGCCTCGCTGCGGCCGCGTTTCTGGCCTTCCTCGTCTCGATCCCGCTGTGGGTCAGCAACCTGTATGTCTTGCACGTGCTGATCATTACGGGCATTTTCACGATCGCCGCGATGAGCCTGAACCTGCTGCTTGGCTACACTGGCCAACTCAGCCTCGGTCACGTCGCTTTCTTCGGCATCGGCGCCTACGTGTCTTCGCTGGTGTCGCTTGGCTTCGCAGTCCATGTCGCGCCCGACTGGCTGGTGACGCTGAACCCCCAACCCGTCTGGCTCGCGATGCTTTGGGCGATTGCGATCTCTGGCTTCTGCGGCTGGGCGATCGGCCAGATCTCCTTCAAGGTGCGGGGGGCCTATTTCGTGATAGTGACCATCAGCTTCGCAGAAGTCGTGCGGCTCGTCGCGTTGAACTGGGACGAGCTGACTCAGGGGCCGATGGCGCTAAACAATATCCCGCCGCTGACCCTGTCGTTTCCTGGCCTATTTGAATTTTCCTTCATCGGCAAAGTTCCCAATTACTATCTCGTCTTTGCGGCGGCGATCGTCGCATATGTCGTCATTGCTCGGATTGTCCATTCGCGAGCCGGGCGCGCAATGATCGCGCTGCGGGAGAACGAGCCTTTGGCCACCTCGGTCGGGATCGAGGTGACGCGGTATCTTGTGCTGTCGGCCGTGGTCTCCGCGGCTATTGCGGGAATGGCGGGCGCGCTCTACGCGCAATACATCCAGATTATCGACCCGAACATATTCCTGTTCATTTATACCGTGACGATGGTGATCATGGTGGTCGTCGGGGGCAAGGGAACGCTTGCGGGTCCAGTCGTCGGCGGCTTGATTTTCGGGCTCCTACCGGAGGCGCTGCGCTCGTTGCAGATCCGGCCCGAGTTGCAATGGGTCGCCTACGGCGTGCTGATGATCGTGATTGTCTCGATTCTGCCAAGCGGGATCGTCCCGGCGGTTGCGCGCTGGTGGAGCGACGGCAACCCTTCGGGCGCCCGCGCGGGACAGTCCACGAGATGAACGGAATTCCGACCGTGGCGCTCTCGGTCGATCAATTGTCGATCCGCTTCGGCGGCGTGACCGCCGTAGAGAGCATGACCTTCGATGTTCGGGAGGGCGAGACGCTCTCCCTGATTGGTCCGAACGGCGCCGGCAAGACTTCAGCTTTCAACGCCATCACCGGCTATCTGCCAGCCGCCGCGGGCAACATCGTCTATCGCGGCGCGCGCCTCAACGGCCTCAAGCCAAGCCGCATCGCGGCGCTCGGCGTCGTGCGCACCTTCCAGAAAACCAGCGTCTTCTCCGGGCAGTCGGTGCTCGACAACATTCTCATCGGCCTGCATTTACAATCGCGTGAACATCCGCTCGCCATCATTCTCGGCCTGCCCTCGGTCGCGCGCGAGGAAAGGCGCCTGGTCGGGAAAGCCAGCGAGGTGCTGAATTTCGTTGGAATTGAATCGCGCAAGCACGAGCTTGCTTCCTCCCTAGCCTATGGCGAGTTGCGATTGCTCGAAGTCGCGATAGCGCTGGCTGCCGAACCGAGGCTGCTTCTCCTGGACGAGCCGGTGGCGGGCATGAACGCGGTTGAGACGGCGGGCTTCATGGAGACGCTTACGCGCATCAGCGCCCGCGGCATCACGGTTCTTCTCGTAGAGCATGACATGAAGATGGTGATGCGTATTTCGGACCGCGTCCTGTGTCTCAATCAGGGCCGCATCATCGCCGACGGCGCGCCCGCCGAAATCCAACGCCATCCGGATGTCATCCGTGCTTATCTAGGCGAAAGGCGCTCTCGTGTTGACGGTTGAAGGGCTGACCTGCCGCTACGGCAAGGTAACCGCGGTCAGCGACCTTTCGCTCGAAGTTCACAAAGGCGAACTCGTCACTCTGATCGGAGCCAACGGCGCGGGCAAGACCACGACGCTGAAAGCGATCTCGGGGCTTGTAACGCCGGCCGGTGGCCGGCTCATCTTCGAAGGGGAGGACATCACGACCGCCTCTTCCCGTCGTATTCTGCAGCTTGGCATCGCCCATTGTCCCGAGGGTCGGCGCGTCTTCCCCCACATGACGGTGATCGAGAACTTGCAGATGGGCTGCCATCTGCGCCGCGATTCGCGCGACGTCGCAGCCGACATGACCAATTTCTTCGACCGCTTTCCGATCCTCTACGACCGCCGAACGCAAACGGCCGGCACGCTGTCAGGAGGCGAGCAACAGATGTTGGCGATTGCGCGAGCGCTCATGTCCCGCCCAAAGCTCGTTATGTTTGACGAGCCCTCGCTGGGCCTCGCGCCGAACATCATCGATCGCGTCTTCGAGGTGATCAAAGGCATCCAGGCCGCGGGCGTCACGGTCATCATGGTCGAGCAGAACGCCTTCGCCGCCTTGGAATTGTCGGACAGGTCCTATGTGATCGAGCAGGGGCGCTTGGCGTTGACCGGAACATCTAGGGATCTGCTCGACAATCCGCAGGTGAAGGCAGCCTATCTCGGCGCCTGATTCCGCTCATCCTCCGCTTCCCTGCCCGCCGTTTGCGCAGACAGCGGACGCCGCTCTCGCCGTTGACGCGCAGGATGAGGCCGCCGGCGTTCGGGGTTTGCACGAGCAGTGACGCGCGCGCACCGCGGTTTGGAGCGAGGGCGGGCAGACGGCGACGTCTGTCCGCCCGGTCCATCGTGCGGGTCGGAGTTCGTCTGCCGCATCGCCCGGCCAACCACGATCGGCGGTCAGCGAGCCATTGTCAGCCTGTTTCCGCGGGGCTTGGTTTACCGGCGTCACTCTGTATATGCTCGACGATCCATGGTCTTCGGGCGATCGGCTTTCGGGCGAATGGCCGCTATAACGCGGCGTACATGATCAATTGGAAATCGAATGTGTTCCCCGGAATTCTGGGACGCGCATGCGATCGTCCGTGCGAGCCTGCCTGCCGCAGGCGACGGCTCGAGGAACAGCCGGTCGCAATTTGCCGGCTGAAGCGCGTCGCCGCCGATCACAAGCACGACATTGCCGCGCTCCTGCCGCGCGAGCGGCCCGATCCTTTGACCAATCTCGTGAGCCAGAGGATGGGCATTCACGAATGGTCATACGACAACGCGATCACCCTGGATCGCCGGTTTAAGGTTCCTCACGTCACCATGCGTTCGATGGCGCGATCGAACGCCGCAGAATTGAACGGTCCTTACGGTCGATTACGCGCGACATCGCTGATCTAAGCTCTCGTGCCGTGGCCGGTCTTGCGAATGGCGGACCACCTGGTGGAAAGGATCTGACACTTGATACCCGCCGCTGGCGCGGCCAGAAGGCGATGTAGCGGGCCGCGCTTCTGGCAGGAAGCGGACCTCGCCATGGTCGTGGAAGGGTGGAAAGCAGCCGTTTCGGTTAAGCAGGGTTACGAGGCGGCGAGACCGAACCGCGCCCTCATGCCAGCGAAGAAGGTCGCGTCGTCGACGGCGCGGCGCCGGGCAAGCAACTGCACCGCGTCCGGCGTCGCCTCGTATCGAAGTTGATCCGCGCCATCGGTAGCCGCGGTGAAGACGACCTCTGCGACCGCCTCGGGGGACGATCCCTCCCCCGAGCTTGGGCCGAGCGCGCGGACGAACGCCTGCACGAGCGGCTGATACTCGGTCAGGCTGGCGTCATTGCTGAAGTCGAAGGATCGTCCGCCGAAATCGGTCTTGACCCGACCGGGCTCGATGATCTTCACGCGAACGCCGAGCGGGGCGAGTTCATAGTGCAGGGCTTCGGAAAGGCCCTCCACGGCGAACTTGCTGCCATTATAGAGCGTGCCGAGCGGGAAAGTCATCCGACCGCCGATTGACGAGACATTCAAGATCACGCCGGCGCCCTGCTTGCGGAAGTAGGGCAGCACCGCCTGCGTCGTCGCCATGAGGCCGATAACGTTGGTGTCGAACTGGCGGCGAATCTTCTCGAGCGGGGTCGCTTCCAGCGGGCCGTAGGCGCCGTAGCCCGCGTTGTTGAGAAGAGCGTCGATACGACCGAAGCGGCTGATTCCGGCGTCCACCGCTGACGAGATCGAGCCGATGTCCTGCACATCCAGGCGAGTCACAAGAGTGCGTTCGAGGGCAGTGAACTCGGTTTCCTTGTCCGGGTCGCGCATCGTGGCGATCACGTTCCAGCCTTTGACCTGGAAGAGCCGAGCCGTGGCGCGGCCGATGCCGCTCGATGCGCCGGTGATGAGGATGGTGCTGGTCATGGGACGTCCTTTGATTTCAGGGGCTAAGGAGGGAAGGATCGCGGCGAGTTGATGAGTAGCGACGTACGGCGGCTCAGAGCAGACCTTCGGCGCTAAGGCTTCGCGCCGTGTCGGCGATGGCGTCGTCGTTGGATCGCGGAGCCCAGCCGAGCACGCGCCTCGCCTTTTCCGCCGAGACGGGACGCAGCTTGTTCAGTTCATACATCCGCGCGCGAACGGCGGGATTGCGCAGGGCGGACAGCCGAACAAGCCAGCCCGGCAGACGACGGGTGGGCACCCGGC
This sequence comes from uncultured Alphaproteobacteria bacterium, assembly GCA_963717215.1. Classification (GTDB taxonomy): domain Bacteria; phylum Pseudomonadota; class Alphaproteobacteria; order Rhizobiales; family Beijerinckiaceae; genus Roseiarcus. The sequence goes on along the minus strand of CAVQVS010000006.1, from coordinate 1,142,884 downwards.
CGGCCAGCTCGGGCGTCTGCTCGCGCAGGGCGCGGCCGACGTCCTGCAACCAGTAGAAGTCCCCCGCGCCGATGAAGCGCTGGCCTGCCGCGTTCGGCGACCGCAGGGCCTTGATGTGCAGGTCTGCGATGTCGCGCACATCAACCAAGGGCCAGCCGAAACGCGGCAGCCCGGGCATCGAGGTGCGCAGCAGCGAGCGCACGATCTCCAACGAGGCGGAGAAGTCTCGTCCCAGCACCGGCCCGATCACGGCCCCGGGGCAGATCGTGACGAGCTCCAACCCGCCGCCTTCGCGCGCATGCCAGTCCCAGGCGGCGCGCTCCGCGATCATCTTCGACCGCTCATAGGCGGAGCTGTCTGTCCTGTCCTTCGGGTCGGACCAGTCGGCCTCGGTATAAGGCTTCGATCGTCCGCCGTGGCCGTAGCAGACGGCGGCGGACGAGGACGTCATCACTACCCGGCGCGCACCGGCGTCCCGGGCCGCTTGCAGCACCCGAAGCGCGCCGTCACGGGCGGGCCGCACCAGTTCGGCATCGTCATTGGGGCTCTCCGACGGGACCGGCGACGCCACGTGCAGGACACCCGAGCAACCGGCGCAGGCTTCCCGCCAGCCGTCGTCGTTGCTCAGGTCGGCGACCCGCACCTCCAGCCGATCGTCAGCCTTCACGAGCTTCGCGATCACCTGACGCACGTCCGCTTCCCGCGTGCGGCTGCGAACCGTCGTCACAACGGAGGCGCCCTCACGAAGAAGCTGGGCGATGCAGAAACTTGCGATATATCCGGACCCACCGGTCACCAGCACGCGATCAAAGTCAGCCATGAAATCTTCCCTTCCCGAAGACGCAAATAGACACAAAGGACATATTATGTCTAGTGTGTCTGATCTGGGATTGCAACGGATCCTGGTCGCGGCGTCGACCCTGTTTGGGCGAAACGGTTTCCAGCGCACGAGCATGGCCGACATTGCCCGCGAAGCTGGGATCGCGCGGGCGACCCTGTACCTGCGTTTTTCAGAGAAACGCGCGGTTTTCGAAGCGCTGGCCGCCGCCCTGGTCGATGAGGCGCTCAAGGCCGCGGAAGCCGCGTGGGACGATGCGGCTCTTCTCTCGAAGAACCTTGCAGAGACCATGCTGGCGAAAGAACTCATGTTCTTTCGGATATTGAGGAACAACCCGCACGGCGCCGAGATGATGGAGCTCCAGGCGGAGATTAGCCCGAGCCAGGCGCAGCGGCTCAGTTCCGGCTATCGCGCCTTGCTCGCGCGCCGGGGCCATGAGGCGGCTGAAGGCGGAGCGGATCTGTCGGCGTTCGGTGGCGCTGACGGTTTCGCAGCGTTCCTGGTGAAATCGGGGTCCGGCCTGAAATACGAAATGCATACCGAGGAAGAGTTGCGGGAAGGCGTTGTTCGGCTTTCCAAAGTCGCTGCGCGGGCAGCCGGTCGAAACTGAATATCTTCGCAACAGCCGCAATCCTAACCGGACTGATCCTTGTGGCGCCTCCGCCATGGGTCAGAACGCCAGAAAAATGCCAGCTTTGGGTCGATTTCTACCGTTGGGTTCGGGGCTCAAAGCGGACGTTCCGCTATTTCGTCGACCGCGCAGCAAACTGGGGAACTTAAACGTCAGATTTCACCACCAGCGATCAAAGCCTCGACGAGCGCATCGGAAGCGAATTGCGGGTTCTCAAAGGCGATGCGCAAATCGAGACCGTACTGGGATCAGACGTCAAAGGACTCGGAGGACGCGACAACGGCGCAGCACGCCTAAAGTTTATCGCGATCGGCGCTCAGGCGCTCCTATCGACGAGAGAGCGGCGTTCCGCCCGGTGCTCATCGGTCGCTCGTTTCGCGCTCCAGAATTGACTCGCAAACCTCGGGAAGCGGAACGCCGAATGAGGCGATGACGCCCCGGCTGGTGCGCATGAGATTGGCGCTGGGGCCATTTGTTCCGACGCTGCGGCGGCTCACGCGTGCGCCCTCGATCAGGAGAAAGAGCGTGTCGGCAAGGAGGTCGGGCTGCGAGGCGCCGGCGGCCCTGCATAGAGTTCGTCAGGCGCTCACGCTGACGCATCTTGAACTCCTCGATCACGCGAAGACCGGGATGGCCCTGCTCCGTTAATTCGATGGCGGCGTTCGCGAGATCGCAGCCGCGTTCGTCCCCGGCGATAAAAATTGCGGCCTTGTCCATGAAGCCGTACAGCTGACCACTTGGATCCCCGGGATTCTGGGCCTCAATTTCCGCCCAGATTTCGTCCGACTTTCGACCTTTGTAGTTCAGATATTCGAGGATAAGCTCGTCCTTCGAATTGAAGTGGCGATAAAGCGCCATCTTGCTGGTGCCTGCGGCCTCGGCGATCGCTTCGACGCCTACACCTCGAATGCCTTTCCGGTGAAACAGATCTTGCGCGCAGTCGAAAATGCGGTCGCGGGACTTCCCGATCCTGGAAATTTGTACCTCAGGATCTGAAGTGGATTTTTCTTTGTTCATGGTGCTTGACGAACCCGTTACCGATCGGTATCAGATAGCGATACCGACCGGTACCACCGCCCGCTTGCAGAGTCAAACTGCCGTGCGGTAACAGCCGGGCCTAGTCGAAAGGATATACGCCATGGCGTATGGAAGAGCCGAGACAATAGACGATCTTCTGGCGGATTCGCTCATTCAGAAGGTCATGCTCGCCGACCGCGTGGAGCTTCAGGCGCTGAGGACCCTGCTGGACGGAACCGCCCGCCGACTTGCCGATTCGCGTAGCGCGGCCAAGGTACAAGTGGGGCAGGATCTTGGCCGACGCGGCTGGTTTCGCGGACCGCTTGTCCTGACGCGGCCTTCGACGCGCCCCACGGGCGGCGAATGCGGAGCATCGCTCTGCGGCTGACCCTCTTCCGGTAAAGCCGAGGCGCTCCCGTGGTCGGCTTTTTCATCCAACGTCCAATCTTCGCTTCGGCGATCGCCGCGATCCTCGTGCTCGCCGGCGCGGTTTGCTTTTTCCTGCTGCCGGTCTCGCAGTTTCCGGAGATTACGCCCCCGCAGGTTGTCGTCGCCGCCAACTACCCCGGCGCGAGCGCGCAGGTCGTTGCGGACACGGTGACGACTCCGCTCGAGCAGCAAATCAACGGCGTCGAGGGCATGACCTACATGTCCTCGGCGAGCTCGAATGACGGCTCCTCGACGATCACCATCACGTTCAAAGTCGGGTATCCGCTCAACATCGCCGCGGTCGATGTGCAGAACCGGGTCTCGCAGGCGGCGTCTTCTCTCCCCGCGATCGTCAATCAGGGCGGCGTGACGATCAAGAAGCAGAATCCGAACTTCGTTCTCATCGTCAATCTCACGTCGCCGGATCGTTCGGTCGACTCCATAACGCTGTCCAACTACGCCTATCTCCAGATCGTCGACCAGTTGAAGCGGCTTCCTGGCGTGGGCGACGTCCAGATGTTTGGCGAGCGGCGCTATTCGATGCGCGTCTGGCTCGATCCGGACAAGCTCGCCAATCTCGGCGTCACCGCCGTCGATGTTCAGAATGCGATTGCCGAGCAGAACGTTCAAGTCGCCGCGGGCAAGATTGGTCAGTCGCCCGCCCCTCCCGGGACGTCCTTTGAATTGCAGGTCAACGCCCAGGGCCGGCTCAGCGATCCCCAGGAATTCTCCAACATCATCGTCCGCGCCGACCCGGTGAGCGGCGCCGTGGTGCGTCTGCGGGACGTCGCGAGAGTTGAGCTCGGCGCGTTGCAATACTCATCGTCGGCCTTCTTCGGCAAGGATCCGACCGTCGTGATGGCGATCTTCCAGATGCCGGGCTCGAACGCTCTTGACTTGCAGAAGCAGGTCAAGACGAAGATGGAGGAGTTGTCGAAGCGCTTCCCGCCGGGCATTGCCTACGCAATGCACTACGACACGACGCGTTTCGTGTCCGCCGCGATGCACGACGTCGTGATCACTCTGACCGAGGCGCTCATCCTCGTCGTGATGGTCGTCTTTGTCTTCCTGCAGAGCTGGCGCGCGACGATCATCCCGACGATCGCCATTCCCGTGTCGCTCATCGCGACCCTTGCAGTGATGCAGATCTTCGGCTTCTCGCTCAACATGCTGAGCCTGCTTGGCATGGTGCTGGCGATAGGCCTTGTCGTCGACGACGCCATCGTGGTCGTCGAGAACGTCGAACGGCAGCTCGAGGCTGGTCTGCCGCCGCTTGAGGCCGCGAAAAAGGCCATGTCTGAAGTGACCGGGCCGATCATTGCCACAACGGCTGTGTTGATGGCGGTGTTTGTCCCTGTCGCCTTCATCCCGGGCGTCGCCGGGCGCCTCTATAATCAGTTCGCGTTGACGGTCGCCATCTCTGTCGGGATCTCGGCCTTCAACTCGCTGACCTTAAGCCCGGCGCTCAGCGCGGCGTTCCTGCGCCACGGCCCGAAGGGCCAGTTCATTCTGTTCCGCTGGTTCAACGCCGGCTTCGACTGGCTTGCGAATTTCTATGCGCGCTGTGTGCGGCAGTTCATTCGCTTCGGTTGGGCGCTGGTCGCCGTCTTTTTTCTATTTGTCGGCGGCGCTTACATGTTGTCGCGGATGATCCCGACCACCTTTCTTCCGGTCGAGGATCAGGGCTATTTCTTCGTCATCGTGCAATTGCCGGACGGAGCGTCGCTCGAGCGCACCGACGCCGTGGCGCAGAAAGCGCGCGACATTCTGCAGGCGACCCCGGGCGTCCAGATCGCCGGTTTTATCAGCGGTCTTAACTTCCTGACCAACGCAGCTCAGTCGAATTCGGCGATCGAGTTTGCAGTTCTGAAGCCATGGGATCAGCGCGGGCCCGAGGAGAACGCTTCGGCTCTTGTCGCCTCTGTGCGCCCGAAGCTGCTCGCGATTCCGGAAGCTTTTGCGTTGAGCTTCGATCCGCCTTCGGTGAACGGACTTGGCACGACCGGCGGCTTTGAATTCCAGGTCGAGGATCTGGCAGGGCGCGGCGGCGCGCAGCTGAGCGAAGCCACCCAGGCCCTGATCGCCGCCGCGCGCAAGCAGCCGGAACTCAACCCGCAATCTTTGTTCACTTCGTTTTCCGCGTCGACGCCGCAGCTCTTCTACGACCTCGACCGGACGAAGGCGAAGCTGCTTGGCCTCAGCCTGCCGGACGTCTTCAACACGCTGCAAATCTATCTGGGCTCCCTCTATGTGAACGACTTCAACCTGTTCGGCCACACGTTCCGCGTCACGATGCAGGCCGACACCAAATCGCGCGCCTCTCCATCCGACCTCAGCAAGCTCTACGTCCGCAACAACACGGGGGGCATGATTCCGTTGAACGTGCTCGGCACGCTCAAGCCGATCATTGGGCCGGAGACCGTGCCGCACTATAACAACTACGCTTCGGCGCTGATCAACGGCGCGCCGGCGCCGGGCTTCAGCTCGAGCCAGGCGGTGGTCGCGATGCAACGCGCGGCGGCCGAAGCGTTGCCCCGCGATTTCGGCTACGAATGGACAGGTGTGACCTTTCAGGAGCTGAGCGCCGGCTCGCTCGCTACGATCGTGCTCGCGCTCGCGATCTTCTTCGTGTTCATGATCCTCGCCGCGCAATACGAGAGCTGGTCGATGCCCTTCATGGTGCTGTCTTCCGCGCCCCTCGCGCTAGTCGGGGCGCTTGGCGCGATCTATGTCCGCGGAATGCAGGTCGATGTCTATTCGCAGATCGGCTTCGTCATGCTGATCGGCCTTGCGGCGAAGAACGCCATTCTGATCGTCGAATTCGCCAAACGGCGCCGCGAGGAAGGCTTGCCCGTAATCGAGGCGGCAATGGAGGCGGGACGGCTGCGCCTGCGCCCAATCCTGATGACCGCCTTCGCCTTCATCTTCGGCGTGCTGCCGCTGATGTTCGCCAGCGGCGCGGGAGCGGCGAGCCGGCAGTCGCTCGGCACGGCCGTCTTCGGCGGCATGGTCGCGGCGACCTTGCTGACGCTGATCTTCGTGCCCGTCTTCTACGCCCTTATCGAACGTGCTCGCGAGGGACGCGGGGCGGCGAAAGCTGCGGCGCCGCACGGCGGCGCTCATCTTGCGCCTCACGCCGAGGCCGCCGAATAACGCCCAGGAGCTTTTCCATGCGCGCTTTCAAGATCTCTCTCGCGGCCCTCGTGACCCTCGGCGTTGTCGCCTCCGCAGGTTCCCGCATTGCCGGCGACCACGCGGACGGCGCCACGGAATCGGCGCCTGCGTCCGCAATGATGGCGATGCCGGTCCCGGTCGTGTCGGTGATCAAAAAGACGCTGCCAATTTATCTCGACTATCCGGGCCGGATCGAATCGATACGCAGCATCGCCTTGCAGGCGCGAGTGTCGGGTTACATTGACGCTCAACCGGCCGCCGACGGCGCCGATGTCAAGAGCGGTGATCTCCTGTATCAGATCGATCAGCGCGACCTTGAGGCTGCGCTCGATCAGGCGAATGCGCAGGCGCAACGCGACCAGGCGTCGCTCGAATATGCGAAAGCCAGTTTCGGTCGCGGCGAGGAACTGGTCAAAAGCGGCTTCGTCACCAAGGACGCCTACGATCAGCGGGCGAGCTCGATGCATCAGGTTGAAGCGCAACTGGTTCTCGACCATGCGGCGATCGACGCTGCCAAGCTCAACCTCGGATATACCGAAATCCGTGCGCCTTTCGCGGGCAGGCTTGGGCGCAACCAGGCGGCAAAGGGCGCGCTCGTGGGTCCGGCGAGCGGGGCGCTCAATACGCTCATTGAGCTCGATCCCATCTACGTCGCCTTCAATCCGAGTGAATCGGATCTGGTCCAGATCGTGAGGGCGCGAGCCGCAGGCAAAGTCGACGCTGAAATTTCGCTCGCTGGGAGCGATACGATCCGCAAGGGCGAGCTGACCTTCCTCGATAACACCGTCGACAAGGCGACAGGCACGATCGCCGCGCGGGTCACCATCGCCAATCCCGACTTCGTCCTATTGCCCGGCCAGTACGTGCGGGTGCGGCTTCACATCAGGGATGAGCCTGACGCGTTCATGGCCCCGCAGGCGGCGCTCGGCTCGAACCAGATGGGCAAATTCGTCTATGTCGTCGGCGCGGGGGACAAGGCGGAGCAGCGGCTCGTTACGCTTGGACCGATGGACGGCGAGCTTGTCAGTGTGACCAAGGGTCTGAGCGAGGGCGAACGCGTTATCGTTGGCAATTTGCAAAAGATCGGCTCCGGCTCGCCGGTCAAGCCGTTGCCGCAGGCGCAGAAGCAGAAGCCAAATCCCTAACCAAGCGCCGCGCGTCAATCGATTGCATCTTCGATCGACGGGCGCTCGGGTCTGCGGCGCATGGCGACCATTTCCGCGAGGATCGAAAGTGCGATCTCATCCGCCGAGATCGCGGAGATATCGAGCCCGGCCGGCGCCTTGATCGCGGCCATCGCTTCTTCGGAGACCCCCTCCTTGGCGAGTTCGCTCTTGAGCGTCTCGGCTTTGCGGCGCGAGCCGACGAAGGCGCGGTACCGTGCGTTCATGGCGGCTGCGCTTTTCAGCGCGACGCGGTCGCCTGCGCCTTGGGTCGAGATCACGAGATAGGCGCCGTCGCCGACTTCCTCCGGCGGCGACAAACCCAAAACGCGCGAAACGCCGGCGTCGAACCGCTGGTGTTCCTCGGGCGCCGCGGCGACCGTTATGGCGAAGCCCATCGACGGAGCCAACTTCGCGAGCGCCACGGCGACCGGCGAAGCGCCGAGGATCAGGAGACGCGGACTCGGCAGAACAGGCTCCACGAAGACATCCATCGTTCCCTGGCTCGGGCAGGAATTCTTCGCGTAGAACACGCCGCCGCGCTCCTCGCCAGGCGCTGCGCCAAGTTCTGCGAGCGCATCTTTCGGCGCGATCGAGACCAGTCGCGAATGGCCGTCCGCCATGCATTGGCGTGCCGCCTTGACGACAGCGGCGCGTGCGCATCCCCCGCCGATCCACCCTTCCTCGATCGAACCGTCCGGCCCGATCAAGGCCTTCGCTCCCGCTTTCGCGGCGGTCACGGAGGCCGTGCGGACAACGGTCGCGATCGCGAACGTTTGCCCTTTGGTCTGACGTAGAGCGGCTTGCTCGAGCACGCCCATTAGATCCTCGCGAGATAAGGCTCGAGCGCCGCGAGGCTCTCGAGACTATGCGCAGGCGCAAACAGATCGAGGTAGGGCAGGGCCGCCTGCATGCCTCGCGCGCTGGGCTCGAACCCAGCGCGGCCGGTCAGGGGGTTCAGCCAAACGATGCGCCTGCAGCGCCGCCTCAAGTCGCGCATCGCCGCCGCAAGCAGTTCCGGTGGCCCGGTGTCGTAGCCGTCCGACAAAATCACTACGCAGGTGCGGGAGTGGATGACGCGCCGCGTATGAATGCGATTGAAGGCCGCCAGACACTCGCCGATCTTTGTGCCGCCCCCCACGCCAGCCGCCATCAAAGCGAGCCGGTCGAGAGCCTTCGCCGGATCGCGCTCCCGGAGAGCGGAGGAAACGTGCGCAAGCCGCGTATGAAAGAGGAACGCCTCGGATTCGCGAAAAACCTGCGTGACAGCGTGCAGAAAGCGGGTGAAGAACGCGACATAGGATTCCATCGAGCCGGACGCGTCCAGTAAGGCGACGAGTCTGAGCGGCTTGATCTTGCGACGTCGGAACTTGAGATCGAGCGGTTCGCCGCCATGGACGACGCTCAGCCTGATGGTCGCGCGCAAGTCGAGCCGCCGGCCACGCCGGCGCGCGCGCTCGCGACGGGTGAGCCGTGTCCGCATCACGCGCGCGAAGCGTTCGGCGAGATCCGCGGCCTGAGCGCGCTCCCTGTCCCCTACGAATGCCGCGATGTCCTTTTTGGATATCGCCTCTTGCGCCGACGCCCCGCCATGCCGCCCGCCGCCGTGAACCGGAGCGCCTTCTGGAGGAGCGCCCTCGCCGATTTGCGCGGGTTCGTGTCCCAGCTCGTTTGCGCCCGGACCATGCTGGAAACGCCGGGGTGAGCGCGCGGCGAGCGCCTCGGCGCTGATCTTCAAGGCGCTCTTCACGCCCCTTCCGCGCCAAAATGCATCGAACAATGCGTCGAACTGCGCAAGCTCCGTTCTGCGCGAAGTGAACAGAGTTCGCATCGCGGCGCGCAGGTGATCGGGGCGCTCAGCAATCGGGCTCGACATCAGCCGCGCTGCGTCCTGCGCTTCGGCTTGGCCAACGATGAAACCCGCGTCGCGCAATGTGGCGACGAAGCCGGCCAGGCGCTTGCGCATCGCCGGACCTGGTCCCGATGTTTCGACAGCGAAGCCCTGCGCCCCCATCACGCGGCGCTCTTCTTCATGCGATTTGGCCGACGAGCCGGCTCGTCGTCTCGGGGCTGATTGAGGCGCGATCTTCGCGGGTCTTCAGGACCGCGATCAGCGTTGCGTGGATGATCTCCGGGTCGTGATGCAGGTCCCGGACCTCGAGGCCGGCGAGGGTGGCCGCCCAGTCGAGGGTTTCGGCGACGCCCGGGACCTTCTTCAGGTCTTCCTTGCGCAACATTCCAACCATGCGCGCGATCTGGAAGGCGAAGTTGGCGTCGAGGTTGGGCTGGCGGTTGAGCAGGATCGCCGCCTCGCGATCGACGTCGGGAAAATCAAGATAGTGGTAGAGGCAGCGGCGCCGCAGCGCGTCCGAGAGCTCGCGGGTGGCGTTGGAGGTTAGAACGACGCGCGGGATCGAAAGCGCCGCGATCGTACCGAATTCGGGGATCGTTACCTGGAAGTCCGACAACAACTCAAGCAGGAAGGCTTCGAATTCCTCGTCGGCGCGGTCGACTTCGTCGACCAGTAGCACTGGCGACGTCTTTCGCCGGATGGCTTTGAGCAGCGGCCGCTCGAGCAGATAGTCTTCGGAAAAGATCTGGGCCTCGATCTCGGAGGCGCTGGCGCTTCCGCCCTCACGCGCCTTTATCGCCAGTAACTGGCGCTGATAGTTCCATTCATAAAGCGCGGAGCTCGCGTCCAGTCCCTCGTAGCACTGCATGCGGATCAATTCGCAGCCGTGCAGCGCGGCAAGCGCCTTTGCGACTTCGGTCTTGCCGACGCCCGCCTCGCCCTCGATCAGAAGCGGGCGCTTGAGGGTGTCCATCATCCACAGCGCGGTCGCGAGGTCGCGGTCGCCGACGTAGCCGACCTCCGCAAGACGCGCCGAGATCTCTTCGCGAGGAATCTGTGCGCTAGCCATGCGCAAACCCCCTGCCCTCACCTCCCCTCTCCCCTCGGGAGAGAGGTCTGGGGTGAGGGTGTCCGCCGCAGGGTCACGCGCCACGTCAAAGACCCTCATCCGGCCGCACCTTCGGCGCGTGAACCTCCTCCAGGAGGGAGAAGGGAATGCAGGCAACTCCCTCAATCACGCGTGCAGGCCCAGATCTTCCGCCGCCTGCCAGATGCGGTAAGCGTCATGGGGCATGGCGATGTGCGTCGAGCCCGCAAACTTGAATGCGTCGTTCACCGCGTTTGCGAAGCAGGGCACGCTGCCGACGTTCGGGCTTTCGCCAACGCCCTTGGCGCCGATCGGGTGATGCGGCGACGGCGTGACCGTGTAGTCGGTCTCCCAGTGCGGCGTCTCGACTGCGGTCGGCAGGAAATAGTCCATGAACGAGGCGCCTTTGACGTTGCCGTCCTCGTCGTAGAGAATTTCCTGACCCATCGCGATCGCATAACCCTCGGTGCAGCCGCCGTGCACCTGGCCCTCGATGATCATCGGGTTGATGCGCGTGCCGCAATCGTCGAGCGCATAAAAGCGCCTCACTTTATGGACGCCGGTGTCGACGTCGATGTCCATTATGCAAATGTAGGCGCCGAACGGATAGGTCATGTTCGGCGGGTCGTAATAGCTGACCGCCTCGAGGCCCGGTTCCATGCCGGGCGGGATCTTGTTGTAGGCGGCCCAGGCGATCTGGCTCATCGTCCTGAACGCCTCCGGATTGCCCTTGACGGCAAACCGGTCGACGTCCCACTCGAGATCCCCTTCGTGCACTTCGAGCATGTAGGCGGCGATCATCTGCGCCTTGGCTTTGATCTTGCGCGCGGCCATGGCGATCGCGGCGCCAGCGACCGGGGTTGAGCGCGAGCCGTAAGTGCCAAGGCCATAAGGCGCGGTGTCGGTATTGCCTTCCTCGACTGCGATGTTGTCGGCGGGAATGCCGATCTCGGTCGCGATGATCTGAGCCCAGGTGGTTTCGTGACCCTGGCCCTGGCTCTTGGTACCCATGCGCGCGATTCCCTTGCCGGTCGGATGGATCCGGATCTCGCAGGAATTGAACATCGCAATGCCCAGAATGTCGCAATTCTTTGAGGGGCCTGCGCCGACGATCTCGGTGAAAAAGGCGACGCCAATCCCCATGAGCTCGCGCGTCTCTCCGCGCTTGAACGCCTCTTGTTTGGCCTTCTGCTCCACCCGCAGCTTGCGATAATCGGTGGCGTCGAGCGCCTTCTGCATGGCGGTGTGATAGTCGCCCGAATCGTATTCCCAACCGAGCGCCGAATTGTAGGGAAACTGCTCGCGTTTGATGAAATTCCTCATGCGGAAGTCGACCGGATCGAGCCCCAGCTTTTGCGCCATGATATCCATCGCACGTTCGATCGCGTAAGCGACTTCGGTGACGCGGAACGAGCAGCGATAAGCGACGCCGCCAGGCGCCTTGTTGGTGTAGACGCCGTCGACTGAAAGATGCGCGACCGGGAAGTCGTAGGAGCCGGTGACGATGTTGGCGAAGCCTGCTGGCCATTTCGATGGATCGGCGCAGGCGTCGAAGGCGCCGTGGTCGGCGAGGATATGCACGCGCAAGCCCGTCACCCGGCCAGCGCGCGTCGCCGCGATCTCGGTCGTCATGTGGTAGTCGCGCGCGAACGAGGTCGTGGAGAGGTTTTCGATCCGATCCTCGACCCATTTCACCGGAACTCCAGTCACGATCGAGGCGACTGCGGCGCAGATGTAGCCCGGATAGGCGCCAACCTTGTTGCCGAAGCCGCCGCCGATATCAGGCGCGTTGACGTGGATCTTGTGCTCGGGAATGCTCGAGATCAGCGCGACGACCGTGCGGATGACATGGGGCGCCTGGAACGTGCCGTAGATCGTGAGGTCGCCGGTAATCTTGTTGAAGCTGCAGATGCATTGGCAAGTTTCGAGCGGGCAGGGGTGGACGCGCTGATAGCTCAACAGGTCCTTGGTGCTCACTTCGGCCTTCGCGAAGGCGGCGTCCGTCATCTCCCTGTCGCCCACCTGCCAGTTGAAGATGTGGTTGGGATGGTTGCGTGGCCCGTGCGCGCCGTCTTTTTTGTCCTTGATGTCCTCGCGCAGGATTGGGGCGTCCGGAGTCATCGCCTTGAACGGGTTGATGACGACCGGAAGCGCTTCATATTCGACCTCGACCAGGTCGGCTGCGTCGGCGGCGATGTAGCGGTCGGCCGCAACGACGAAGGCGATCTCCTGATTCTGGAACAGAACCTTGCCGTCGGCGAGAACCATTTGGACGTCGCCCGCGAGCGTGGGCATCCAGGCGAGGTTGACGCCTTTTAGGTCCTCGGCGGTGAGAACGGCGACGACGCCGGGCACGGCTTTCGCTTTGGAAGTATCGATCTTGACGATGCGCGCGTGGGCGTGGCTTGAACGATGGAAGTCGCCGTGCAACATGCCAGGCAGCTTGATGTCGTCGACGTAATTGCCGCGCCCTTGGGTGAAACGTACGTCCTCGACGCGCTTGCGCTTGCAGCCCATGCCCTGCAGTTTTTCGGCGCGCTCGAGCGAAGTGGGTGAGGGAGCGTCGTTCATTCCGCGGCTTCCTTGAATTCGAGACCGGCCATCTTGGCGGCGGCGTATTGGATGGCGCGCACGATGTTCTGGTATCCGGTGCAGCGGCAAAGGTTGCCAGAAATGCCGATGCGGATTTCGCTCTCGGACGGGTCCGGGTTCTCCTGCAGCAATCGATGGGCGCGGATGATCATACCCGGCGTGCAATAGCCGCACTGAAGCCCGTGCATCTCCCGGAAGCCTTCCTGCAGGGCGCTGAGCGCGCCGTCGGCGCTCGCCATGCCCTCGATGGTAAGGACGTTTGCGCCGGCGGCCTGGACCGCGAACATCGTGCAGGACTTCACCGAGCGCCCGTCGACATCGACCGTGCAGGCGCCGCAATGGGAGGTGTCGCAGCCGATATGAGCTCCCGCGAGCCCGATGTTCTCGCGCAGATAGTGGATCAAGAGGGTGCGCGGTTCGACGGCGGCCGACATCGATTTGCCGTTGACCGTCATGCTGATGTTGGTGAGAGACATGGTGGGGTCCTTCACGATTTGGCGCGGGCGAAGGCGCGGGTCAGCGCCCGCGCGGTCATGACGCCGGCCATCTTGCCGCGATATTCGGCCGAGCCGCGTCCGTCGGCTGCGGGCGCCGCGATCGCCGTCGCCGCGGCGGTTGCTCGTGCAAGGGTCGGCTTGTCGAGCGCTGTGCCCATAACCGAGGCCGCCGCATCGGCGGCGAACAACGCTGTAGGGGCGACATTGGTGAGGCCGATCGCGCAGGCTGCGATCGCGCCGTCCGAGACGGTCAAGATCACCGCCGCGGCGGCGGTCGCGTAGTCGCCGACCTTGCGCTTGAGCTTCTCGTAGGCCCAGCCGTGACCCGTGGGAGGCAGGGGAATGCGAATGGCGGCAAGCACCTCGCTGGGCTCGGCGCGCCGTTTCATAAGGTGAAAGGTAATAGTCGCGCGCGGCGACGCGCCGCTCGCCGCTCGCGCCTCGCAGCACGTAAGTCGCGCCGAGCGTCATCATCAGCGCCGGCATGTCGTTTCCGGGATCGCCATTGGCGACATTGCCGCCGATCGTGCCGACGTAACGCACCTGCGGATCGGCGATCACTTCGGCCGTTTCACGCAGGATGGGGGCATGCCGCGCCAGCAACTCGCTGCCAATGATCTCGTGCTGCGTCATCATCGCGCCGATGACGATCTCGCCTCCCTCAAGGCGCGTCCCCTTTAGCTCCGGAACGCTGGCAAGGTCGATCAGATGACTCGGCATGGCGAGGCGCAGTTTCATCATCGGGATGAGACTGTGGCCGCCGGCGATGACGCGAGCATCGGAACCGAGCTGGCCCAGGAGCGCGACCGCTTCCGAGAGATTGGCCGGCCGATGATATTCGAAGGATCCGGGGATCAAGACGGCCTCCCAAGGCGAATGGCGCGAACGTGGTTTCTCCGCTGCGAACGCGATTTCTCGTGCTTAGAGCGCGATAGAATCGGCCAGATCGGCCTCCCGATCAACGGTGGATGAACGGGCACGCGGGAAAAGGCGCCGAGAGCGGTTCCCGCGCACGAAATGCGTCAGGACCTATGACGTATTTCGTGGTCTTGCGGCAGCATTAGCCGGCAAGGGCGCCGATCCTAAGCTTGACCTGACGGTAGTGGGCGCGCGCGATCGGGATAGTGCACCGTACAGGCAGCCCGAGCTCCGCTATGCCGGCTTCGCCTGATCGTTTGACCCGCGCGATGCGATTGACTGAGACGATATAACTCCGGTGAACCCTTAAGAACGCACCTGGATCGAGGCGCGTTCGAGCGCGCTGATCGAAAGCGTGCAGAAATATTCCTTCTCGCCGTCGTGGACATAAGTGTAATGGGCGTTGGCGCGGACGGCGTAAATATCGCCGACGGCGATTTCTCGCGGCCGCCCATCCTTCTCGACCCGGATCGAGGCTGCCCTATTACCGATAGGCGATGCTGCGGGCGGCGGCTCTGCGGCGCGCGCCTCTTGGAACGGGGTCGACGCCAGATCGCGCGCCGCCGTAGGAGCGCCCGTCGCAGCCGGTCCGGCCTTCGGCGGGGCCTCGAGCCCTCGGGGCCCGCTCGCATCCGGCACGAGCGAGAGAAGAAAGGCGCCGGACACGCCGAACGCAACAACTGTAGCGAGCAGCGCAAGCGTGTTGCGCGATAGCGCCGACTCCGCGCCGATGAAACGCGAAACGTCGTAGCACAGCGGGTCTAAGCGCATTCCCGCCATCGCCGTATAGTGCATTCCGGAAATCGCCAGGCCGAGCGCGATTGCGCCGAGGAACAACCGCGGGCGAGTGGGCCGGCGGTCGATCGTCCACAAAGCAAAGGCGCTGGCCGCGATCGACACCCCAATGGAGGCGACGATATAGGAAGGAACGTAGGACGTGGGCCCGGCGAGATGCACCGCCGACATGCCGACATAATGCATGAGGCTGACGCCAAGACCCATCGCCAAGGCGCCTGTTCCGATCCGAAACGCCGGCGGTCCTGGCGTGTGCGCGGCATAGACGCCGAGCCCGACCACAATGACGCAAATAAGAAAGGAGATCAGCGTCGGCAGCACGAGATAGTCGACGGCGCTGGGGAAATTTGCAGCGAGCATGGCGACGAAGTGCATCGACCATACGCCAGTCGCGAGCGTAATCGCAGATCCAGCGAGGGCGAGTCTTCTGCTGAAACCCTCGGCAGAGTCAATTCCGCGCGCAAGCGACAGGCCGACGAAACTGCCCTGAACGCCGATTGCGACGGAAAGAGCCACGAGCCAAGGCTCGTGAGGAATCATCATCCCGCGCCTCCCTAACGCGACGGCTCAAGCCATGCGAAAGTACTAAGGCTTCACCTGGGCTGCAATGATTTTACGTTGTATATGCTGAGCAATATCGCTGGCCGGGGAGGTCTCTTCGCGCCCGGTCAAGTCATGCAGCAGACAATCGAGGAACCTTGATTGCGTATGAGGCCGCCCCTTCATCTCCCGACGTCCAGACGCTCGGCTTGGAGAACCAGGATCGAGGCTTTCGCGAAGCGCGCGCTTTCGGCCATTATTTTAGCGCCAGAGAAACGTTAATATCGGAAGACCGGATTCCTTCCGATTCCGCGCGCGATTGGCTCGCATATTCATCAAAATTACAAATCGGGGATAAGACTGAAGTAAGGCCTTTGCGCGCAGGATTTCCCCCATCAAGGAGGGGCTGTGGCGAGGATGAATCCAGTGGGCGCATTTTTCGCCGGCATGAGCCGCGCGGCGCGAAAGCTCGGCAGAGACGAAGCGGGCTCGCCAGCGGTCGAATTCGCTCTGGTCTTTCCCATTTTCATCGGCGTCGTGCTCGCCACTCTGCAGGCGGGGACGATCTTTCTTGCCAAGGCGTTCTTTGAATCCGGGGCGGAAGCGGCGGCCAGGGTGGTTCTCACCAATCAGACCTCGTCGCTGACAGCCGCGCAGTTCAAAACCGAAATCTGCAATCAGCTGACGGCGCTCTTCAACTGCGGGCAGGTGATCGTCGAACTCGAGCCTATGCCTGCGGGAACAACAAACATCAGCACTCTCCTACCGACATTCGACTCACATGGAAACCTTGTCGGCTCGCCGACCGTCGCTGTCGGCGCCAACGCCGGGGCTGCCGGCACCGACATGCTGCTCGTGGTCATGTATCCGTGGCCGGTCTACGGCGGCCCGCTCGGCCTCAACTTTTCAAACATGGGCAGTGGCAAAATGTTGATGAGCTCGACCCAGGTGTTCCGAATCGAGCCCCTGTGATGAAGAAGACAATCCGCACCTTGCGCCTTCTCCGCCGTTCGGGCGGCTTTGCGGCCGACGATAAAGGCCTGGCGGCTATTGAGCTGGCGCTGATCCTGCCAATCGCGCTCATGCTGATGAGCCTCGTCGTCTTTGGCGGCCAAGCCTACAGCGTGCAGCGGAAGGTGACGCTGGCCGCGACTACAGTCGCCAACATTTTTGCCCAAGCCAACAACGTCAACACCTCCACCATTACGGCCGCGGAGCTCAACCAGATCCTCTCCTATCCGAACCTGGTTCTCTATCCCTACAATGGAAGCACCGCCTCGGTTGTGGTGTCGCAAGTGCAGGTCATGGTCAATGGAAACGGGACCGCGACCGGCACGGTCTGCGGCAGCTGGGCCAACGCCAATGGAACACCGCGCGCGAAGGGTACACAGATGTCGGTCGATCCGTCCATCTCTGCGGCCTTTTCCGCCCCGGGCTCCAACAGCAATTGCGACACGACCAACCTCAATTATGTCGTTCTCGGCGAGGTGAGTTATCCGTTTCAGGCGACCGGAATCTATTTCTCAGTCGGAACGTTCAACTTGCACGATTCAATCATCATGATCCCACGCGTCGCGAGCCCGATCACGGTGCAGTGAAGGAGAGGCGAGCGCTCTATCTGGGCAGCCGCGTTGGAACTGGGTGCGCGACCGAGCCGTTCACCGCCCTTCAAGAAACGCCAGAACCTCACGTTCGAACGCCTTCGGGTTGTCGACATTGGAGGCGTGCGACGCGTTGTTAATAACGACCCGCCGCCAGTCCCTCAGCGCGCTCCCGAGCCCGTCAGGGATGTGGTGGAAGGACGCTGGAGACCGTTCGCCGGCAACGGGCAGTGTCGGCGCTCTGCCTCGGCGTCGGGGCGCGCGAATGGGCGCGTTGTTCCTTGATCTGGCCAAGCAAGGCGGCGGCGTTGTCGCGAAGCATCCGCCGTCCGAATTCTGGCGTCCTGTCCCAACCGCCAGGTCCTCCGATCACGTCAATTGTGAGCTGAAGACCCTCGATCTCGCTCCGCCGAATTCGTTCGGCCCCCTTTGCGTAGAGCGGGCCGAGCGAGATCGCCGGCGGAGACGGTCCAAGACCTTCTCGAGATCCGCCGCCAGCACGCCTCCCGGCTCAACGAGCATGATTGAGCGGATGAGATCGGGGAAATTCTGGGGCCGCCCGGAAAGCGATATGCCAGCCCGGGAGTGATCGAGCAAATGGACCGGTCCAGTGCAGCGCGGCAATGAAGCTCGCGACATCGCTCATGTGTTGCTGCACGGTGAAGTCATCGGCTTCGCCGTCCCATTTTTCAGGCCAGCAATGCCGGAGGCTGACGGCGATTGTGCGCTCATCCGCGCCGAACGGCTCCATCTGACCCGTCCAATGGCGATAGTCGCAAAGCGTGCCGTGAACCGAAAGCAAGGGTGCGCCCCCCCGCTCGGCGAACGTCATGTCATAGCGGTTCACCCGCAAAGTCGGCATAAGCTCTCCCACCGATCCGGAGCGGAATCACAGGAGCCGATGCAGCTTGTCAAAGCAAGATGATGCGAACTGCGTTGGCGCCGTCGCCCGCCCTCTCATGATGTGGGAACCACGAGAAATAGAATGACTAGGATGGCACCAAAGGCGGTGTTCTTGTCTTCGGTCGTGCCTGCGCGACCGCTCCGCCTGCGAGCATCTATCCTCTCAACCGAGTCTTGCGAACGGGCGCGCAAGCGCGCCTCGGGCAAAAAACGTCGCGAAGTGTTGATCCAGCGCCGAGAGACATTTTTCAACCTGCTCGTTGTCGGGCTACAGCGTTGAACAGATTGCGAGCCATACGAGACGAGAGCGTCAGCAGTTCGTCGCGCTGTCGGTCGGGCCTTGGCGAAGCGGCGGCCGCGCCTGAGAACTGCGCCCGCCTCTAGGTCGCCTATCGATTTTGGCCGCGTGCCGCCGCTCGCCTGGCCGCCGGAATCGTGCCGATCGCTCTGCCGCAGCTAAGCTTCTGAAATCATTCGCCCGGCTAAACTTGTGCGCGGGCGGGATACGAGACCTTGCCGGTTCGCTCCGAGCCGTCAAATCCAAGCTCCCCTGCTCGGATTTGACGGCTTTTGGGCTCGGCGGGCCTATTGGGTCAGGTGACCCGACTGCGTCACTGCGGCGAACAGGGCGTTCAGCGCTGCGCCGAGGTCCGAGCCGATCGCAGCATCGTAGAAGAGGCCCGGGCTGGCGCAGGCCTGCAGCGCCGGGCCGATGTTCGATTGGATCGGCGCGATATAACTCGTATACCAACTATCGGCCGGAACGGCGAGATAATCGGTATAAAGGATCGCGATCTTGATTCCGCGGTTCTTGATCTTCGTGCACCAGTTGGTTCCGGACGAATTGCCATACGGTGCGTTGCCGAGATCGTTGATCGGCTGTTCAAGGCGGCTGCCGCTCAGTTCGTCTTCGACACCGTCGGTGACTATGAACAGCACCTCCTGCGGCGTGTCGCTGGGCTGGTTGGTGCCGTTTCCTGGATTTGGCACGTAGCTCGTCTGGCTGAGCTTGCCGAGCAAATCGTCATAGTTGGTGGCGACGTCGCCGCCTGGCGAAGTCGTGCTCGAAGTGCATGCCGAATTGGCGCAATCGTTGTTGTTCGAATACATCTGCATCACGCCGAAGCTCGCCGAGGCAGTCGTCCAGCCGGCGGTGTAGTTGGAGGTCAACGGCACAAGCGGGGTGAGGCCAATCTGCCACGGGCTGTCCATGGAGTAGATCGAGAACCGGTATTTCGGCGGGGTTGCGAACACCGTTGAGCTCGCGGTCGTCGACGCGGTCTGGAGTAGAGTGGAAATGCCACTGTTCAGTTCGTCCAGCCGCAGGGTGATGTTGTTGTTTCGCGCAAGTTTGTAGTTGTCGATCTGCCCGCCATGCGCGGTCGTGCAATACGAGTTGCCCTTCGCTGTGGACGGTGGGGGCGCGCTCAAAGTCGGCGTGGTTCCGTCAACACAAGGGTTGCCCTTCGTATCTGAGTTTGTGTTGGTGGACGCGTGATGGCAGGCGAAGGCGCACCCGCCGGGGCTCTCTTCCTGGGTCGTCAGGCTTTGCATTTTTGTAATGCCGGCCTGCGTCGACGGCAGCGCCATCGATGGGGAATTGTCGAGCAGGACGTAGAAGTCGATATTGGGCGGCGCCTGCGCGCTCGCCTCCGAGAAGCCCGAAACGGGCAATGCGCTCTTGCCGAGCACTTGAGCGAAGATGGTGTTGACCGAGGACGAATAGGTGACTGCAACGTTGCGGATGAGCGCGGTGGCTCCGACCGTTACGGTGACGGTCACCTGCGTTGCGTGGGCGGTGAGGCCCGGGATGCCCTCGGTCAGACCGTTAAACATGGATATGGCGGCGGCCTGGGCGACGCTCGAGCTTTGCTGAAGCATAGCCGGCGTTAACGCGGCGAGCGCGGCGGCGTCGGCTGCGGCGTTCAGTTTGGTGTGAATCTGCGCCGCCCGGCCATAGTCGACGGCGGCTCCACCACCGAACACGAGGATCGGCGCGACGAGCGCATACATCATCGCGACATTGCCGCGGCGGTTGCGCAACAGGCGATCAAAACCGAGTATCGACACGGGGACTACCCCACCTTTTGTCGAGCACGCGAGTCTGGGTTAAGACCGCGCCTCGAGTGAAAACTGGAGACATCAAACAACGGGCGGGTTTATGTACTACTAACGGATCTTGGGCGATTTGCCCGAATGCCAAAGTTTCTGTCAGCGGTGCTGCAGCTTTTTAGGCGTGTCGGCCGCATCGAGCTCGGGCGAGGCGTTCGTTGCATGCTCGCCGCCGCAAATCGCGGACCTCTCTTTCGATACCCTTTGGGCCTGAGAATCGCCTGGATTTCGGAGAGTTTTCGGATCCGAATAGCTTGAAGCAGCCCCAAAAGATCTCCTCAAGGGTCTGCCAACGCTGCGGCGCTCGGGCAACAGTTTGTTGCGAGCCATGACGCTGGCGCCGGCTTTGATATTCGGGCAGTAACGTTTATGAGCCGTCAGTGCAGGGGACTGCGAGGCGGCGAAATCTCCCGGCCGATCGACTGAAGCGACCTTCGCGGCCTAAGGAGGCTCTCGTCCGGCGAATTGCGGCCACGACGAAATCACCCTATGCCACTGTTAGCCAGTTCCTGGACAGACCGCCCTCATGAAAGCCCCCCGTCGGTATTTTGATCCGCTGGCGATCGGGGCCCCTCGCCCGCTGCTCGAGCTTCCCTCGCGGCTCGAGCGTATGATTCATTTCATCCCGCCGCACAATGAAAAGGTACGCGCCAAGGCGCCCGAACTTGTCAGCCAGGTCGACGTCATCCTCGGCAATCTCGAGGATGCGATTCCGATCGACGCGAAGGAGGCGGCCCGGGAAGGCTTGATCGCGATGGCGAAGGCGATCAATTTCGGCTCGACCGGACTTTGGGCGCGCGTCAACGCGCTGAATTCGCCTTGGTTCATCGACGATATGACCCGGCTCGTGGGTGAGATCGGCGATAAGCTCGACGTGGTGATGGTGCCCAAGATCGAAGGCGACTGGGACATCCATTTCGTCGACCAGTATCTGGCGCTGCTCGAGGCGCGCAACGGTCTCAAGCGCCCCATTCTGGTGCATGCCATTCTGGAGACCGCCCAGGGCGTCAACAATGTCGAGGCGATCGCCGCCGCGTCGCCCCGCATGCAGGGCATGAGCCTGGGCCCGGCCGACCTCGCGGCGTCACGCGCTATGAAGACGACCCGCGTCGGCGGCGGCCACCCCGACTACCGGGTGCTTGCCGACGCCGAGGCCAACGCCGAGCGCGGCAGCTTTCCTCAGGATCCGTGGCACTACACGATCGCGCGCATGGTCGACGCTTGCGCGGCGAATGGCCTCAAGCCGTTCTACGGACCCTTCGGCGATTTCTCGGACCCCGCGGGCTGTGAGGCGCAATTCCGCAACGCCTTCCTTCTCGGCTGCGCGGGCGCGTGGACGCTTCATCCGAGCCAGATCACAATCGCCAAGGGGGTGTTTTCGCCCGACCCGGCGGAAGTCGGCTTCGCGCGGAAGATTTTGGCGGCGATGCCTGATGGGTCGGGCGCGGCGATGATCGACGGCAAGATGCAGGACGATGCGACCTGGAAACAGGCGCGCGTCATGGTCGATCTCGCCCGGCAGGTGGCGGCGAGAGATCCCCACTACGCGTCGCTCTACCAGTTTTGACCGACTTTGGGGTGGTGCGCCGCCCAGTGGCCCGGGTTTTGCTTTTGCAGCGCCGCAGCCGCAGCAAGGGGATCACGGGGAAATCCCAATTCTCGGATCGACAAATGGTTCCTGTTTTGTCGCAATGCGCTATAACGGGTCCTCCAGGGCAGGGAAGTTGGAGGCTATGGAAAGTCGGAACGCGAAATTCGGCATCGGACAGGTTGTCAAACACCGGTTCTACCCATTCCGTGGCGTGATCTTCGATGTCGACCCGGTCTTTTCAAACACTGAAGAATGGTGGCGTTCGATCCCCAGCGAGGTGCGTCCTGCCAAGGAGCAGCCATTCTATCACCTCTATGCCGAGAACGAGGACAGCCAGTACGTCGCTTACGTTTCTGAGCAGAACCTGATGTCAGACGAGTCGGGAGAGCCAGTTCGCCATCCGCAGATTAGCGAAGCCTTCGATCGGACCGAGGACGGGAGATATTGGGCCCGCGGCCGCTCGCGCCTGAGTTGACCCGCAGCGCTTACTCCTGGGCGCAAGCGCCCAAGAAGCCTGAGCCGCGCTCGCGCGCCAGGGTCTCTCGCGATCGCGAGAGACCCTGAGCGGCCGCGTTACTTCGCCGGGGCCGGAGCGGCGGGAGCTGGAGCAGCGGGTGCGACAGGAGCGGGCGCCGTTGGGGCGGCGCCTTGTTGCTGCTCAAGCGCTTTGCGCTGTTCTTCAGCCTTGTGCTGCAACTGCTGCTGCAGCGCCTGGCGCTGTTGTTCGAGCACCTTTGGATCGGTCGGCTTACCGTCGAACGCCGGACCCAGGTCTTTCAGCGGAATGTTGAACGTCAGCTCTCGCCCGGATGAATCGCCCCCGGGCACGCGCATGACGACGGCCATGTTCTGGCCCTTTTTCAACATTTCGACAGTTTTTGCGCCAATGTCGAGTTCCGCCGAGCAGGCGTTCTGGAAGCACATGTCGTACTTGCCCTCGAGCGGCTCGTTCTTATCGATGATGACACGGAAGCCAGGCTTCAACAGCATGCCGATTGGCAGCATCAGGAAGCGCAGCTTGCGCCTTTCTTCGCCGGCCACATCGAACAGGTTGATGCTGATCATTGGCGGCTGATCCGCCGAGGTCGAGAAGTCGCGCATCGTGGCGCACGCTTCCCTCCCGTTGGCAGGCTGTTTCGCGCAGAATTTGGCCCATTGCGGCTCCGGCGAAACCAGATCGACCTTGGACGGCGGCGCCGGTTGGCCTGGCGCCCCCTGTGTTGGCGCTCCCGGCGCGCCTGGCGCCGCGGGCTGGCCCGGCTGGGTCTGCGCAAGCGCCACGCCGCTGAGGGCGACGCTCATGACGAGAGCCGTGGCCCCCACGCGCATGACTTGAAAACTCATCAATCGTCCTTTCGAACTGTTAAACGGAAGCGTCCTGCGCTTCGTCCTGCCCATTGGGCCGCAATTGGCGTGGGCAAGCCTCAGGGCGATTTCATGACGAAGCGCGGCGAATGCGATGCAGATTGGCGCCCCTCTTTCCATATTCGGCGCGATATTCCAATAGCAATTTCGTCCTTTCAGCCACCCCGCCGCCGGCAGAAGCGGGCCAACAGCGCAACTTCGATCAAAGGCACGCCCTCTATTGGGAATCCGCCGACCCCCGATGATAGAAGAGCGGCGATGATCGGCTGGACAATTCGCTCTTTCCTCAGCGCCGGGCTTGCGATGGCGCTCGCGTGCCTGCCCGCGATCGCCGAGACCGTCGATCAGCCGGCGGGCGCGATTGCAATGCACGGCGAGCCGGCCTTGGCGCCCGACTTCGACCACTTGCCTTACGTGAACCCGCAGGCGCCCAAAGGCGGCGCGCTCAATCTCGCCTATCTTGGCGCCTTCGACAGCCTGAATCCTTACAACGTCAGGGCGTTGTCGACGGCGCAGGGGCTCATCGGCAATGTCTATCAGTCGCTGATGACGCGCTCGGCGGACGAGCCGTTCACTCTCTACGGCCTCATCGCCAAGAGCATCGAGACCAATCCGGCGCGTGACAAAGTCGTCTTCCATCTCGATCCGGCGGCCCAATTCTCGGACGGAACGCCGATCACCTCCGCCGACGTCGTGTTCACTTTCAACCTGCTCAAGGCCAAGGGGCGACCGCAGCAGCGCGCCGCCTTTTCCCTGGTCAAAAGCATCGACGCCCCTGATGCTTACACCGTGCGTTATGACCTTGCCGGCGCCAACGACCGCGAATTGCCGCTGACGCTCGCCATCATGCCAGTCCTGTCGCGGACCCATGTCGACGCCGAGCATTTCGAGGACCAGACTCTGCAGATCCCGGTCGGGTCGGGGCCCTATCGCGTCGCGGAGGTGAAGCCGGGGCAGGGCCTCGTGCTCGAGCGCGACCCGAATTATTGGGCGAAGGACCGGCCGATCTCGCGCGGCCTCTACAATTTCGACCGGATTCGGATCGACTATTACCGCGACGCGTCGGCGATGTTCGAAGCGTTCAAGGCCGGCCTCATCGATTATCGGGTCGAGGACGACCCGAACCGATGGCGGAACCAATATGATTTTCCCGCCGCCAGGGACGGGCGCGTCATCAAGGCGGCCATTGCGAGCGGTCTGCCGAAGGGCGTGTCCGGCTTCGCCTTCAACACCCGCCGGCCGGTTTTCGCCGACATCCGGGTGCGCCAGGCGCTGGCGTCGATGTTCGACTTCGAGTGGATCAACGCCAATCTCTACGATGGCGCCTACAAACGGTCGGAAGGGTTCTTCGACGACAGCGAGCTCTCGTCGATCGGCCGGCCAGCGTCCAACCGCGAGCGGGCGCTGCTTGCGCCTTATCCTGGCGCGGTCAGGGACGACGTGATGAAAGGCGAGTGGCGCGCCCCGGTCTCCGACGCCTCCGGCCGCGACCGCGCGATCGCCAAGACCGCGCTCGAGGAGCTTGCCGCCGCGGGCTATTCGCTTCGCGACGGGCGGCTCGTGGATGCGCACGGCGCGCCGCTCGCCTTCGAGATCCTGGTGAGGAACCGCGACGAGGAGCGCCTCGCACTCGCTTACGCACGCAATCTCGCCCGCATCGGGGTCGCGGCGAATGTCCGCCTGGTGGATGAAGTGCAGTTCCAGCGCCGGCGCACGAGCTTCGACTTCGACATGATGATCGGCTCCTGGGTCGCGTCGCCCTCGCCCGGCAACGAGCAGCGGGGCCGCTGGAGCTCGGCGGCCGCCAAAGCGCAGGGCGCCTACAACATCTCCGGGGTCGCCTCGCCCGCGGTGGACGCCATGATCGCCGCGATTCTGGCGGCTGACACCAACGACGACTTCGTCGCCGCAGTGCGGGCGCTGGACCGGCTGCTCATCTCCGGATTCTACATCGTGCCTTTGTATTACTCGCCTGAGCAGTGGATTGCTTATTCCGCCAAACTCGGGCGTCCGGACAAGACGCCCCTGTTCGGCGTCGATCTTGCGAGCTGGTGGCGCAAGGAGCCTTGAGGTCTCCCTGCGGTTCCTTGGCCCCATCGAGCCCGAGGCCTTGGTCCGGCCGTTTCATTTGGATTGTCTTGGGCCGTCCCCGTTTTGGCGCGAAAGCTCTCGCTTTTGAGCCTTGGATTTGTTTGGATTTCCTTGGATTCTCTCGTGCGAAACGAGCCTTTTCAATGGGTTACACGGGAAAAACCGCAAAAAAATTTTCCTGTCGGTTTTCCCCCGCTTGAGCCGTCTGGAGCAGAGACAGTCTCCGGTCGTAACACATTTGAACGGTAGGATTGTTCATCGAGCAAGCTTAGCTTGAATTCTGATTTTCTGCAATAACTTGTCGGCGCTTATGGCGGTAGCTGTTGATTGAGGTTGCGGGGTCGGATCTTTGCACTCGGGCCGTTTTGGCCGGGCTTGACCCGGCCATCCACGCTCCGCCCTTTCCGAGAGCGCTCCGGCGGGCGAGAAACAAAAAGGCGATTATCCCGAACTTGACATCGCACTCAAGCGATGTCAAGGAGTGCAATTGAATGGGTTTGAATCCGCGCGCATGCAGACTGTAACTCCAATCGCAGAAACGACGGGCCAGAAATGCGTCAGATACTTGGCCGATACCGCTATGGGCGTTGTCATCGCCCTCGTTTTTGGTGCGGTTGTCGCCTCTCTCGCCAGTGCGGGAGTTATAACCGTGGGCGCGGCTTTAACTTATCTCGGTATCGCGTTCTGCCTTATCATGTTGGCGACGTTTACGTTTGACCATCTATGGCGTTTGAAGTGGTGGCATAAACTAATTGTTGTGGTCCTTTCGGTTCTGATTCTCGGAGGAATAGGGGTCTACGAATGGAGAAACTATTCTCCACCCATTTCCGCCGTAGACTTCACAGGAAAAGTTATTGAAGCGATACAAAATAAAGGCGAGACAGCCCGCCTCTTAGGAGGAGAGTCACGGGGCGATCCAAACGGCGGCGGAGGTGCAGAGAAAAAATCTGATGGGACAATAAAATCCGGGTCGGGCGGGGACGCTCAATTCTTTGGTGGGGGCGGCGGCGGCGGGGGCGGCATTCGAGTAGCTCCCGACGGCTCAATTGACGCTGGGGGCGGCGGAGGGGGCGGGGGTATTACTCCAGGCGGCAACGGTGGCGGTCCGCTCGGCGGGGGCGGCGGCGGAGCGCCTAGTTTTCCCCCAGGTTTTCTTGACACTGAGATGGGCAGAGTCATGCAGTCACAATGGCAGTTGCATCAACTGCAGCTGCAGTTGCAACATCAATATTCCGCTGAATTTACTGGGCCTCAACCTAAATCGCTCCCAGAAAAATGGGTAAATGATCAACTAAAGAAACGGGGATTGCCATATATATATATAGCATCGTCAACGGCACCGAGACGTGGAGTCAGAAGCCGTGAAAGACGGAGTTGAAAATATCAGCGTTGTCACGGTTGTTATACCTCAACTGGGATTTCAGCGACGTACAGATGCAAATATTTCTTGGAAACCTTATGGTAAGTACCGACGACGCCGCGCTTCAGGATCGACCAGAAGCCCTCAATCGTGTTCGTGTGTACTGCGCCAACGACATGCTGGCCAATTGTATGATCGACGGATTGATGCGGAAAGCGGTGCTTTAACCGCACGTAGCCTGGATAAGCGTCGGTGCAGAGAAGGCTTACGCGGTTCGATACAGTTTCACGGACGAAAGCCTCAAGCGTCTCACGGTTTGTATTTTCGACAACGCGAGCAACGACGTTGCCTTTACGCTTGACTGCTCCGACAATGGCAGTCTTGCCAGTGTCACCGCGCCCCCGTTGGCCGCTTTTCTTGTCCCAATGCCGGTTTTTGTCGCTGCCACCGACGTAGGTTTCGTCAACCTCGACAATCCCGCCAAGCTTCTTAACGTCCGCGACCATCACAGTTCTGATCTTGTGGCACATGAGCCAAGCAGTCTTGTAGCTCCCAAAGCCCATGTAGCGGAAGATTTGGAGGGCGCTCATGCCCTTCTTGCTGACCAGCATCAGGTGCGCTACTCGGTACCAATCTTTCAACGGCTTATTCGTGTTCTCAAAGATTGTGCCGGTCAAGTGCGAGAAGCGATAGCCTGTGGATCCGCCCGGCGCGCACACAGTGCATTGCCAATGGTGGCCAGAGGCAAGCGGGTAGACTTTGGCGTTACCGCAGCGAGGACAGGCGACGCCCTGCGGCCAACGCCGGACTATCAAATACGCAATGCAATCGTCCTCAGTCTTAAACAGCGCATCGAATTGGGGCGCTGTCATCTGATGGACTGCTTTCGGGCGGGACATGCCAAAACTCCTCTAATGGTGAGGATAATGGCATGAACTCGGTCTTATGTCAAGTACGGGATAATCGCCAACAAAAAATTGGAGCAACTAAGCTTTTTGTCCTTGCAAATGCTCTCGCCATTTCGACGTGTTGAACGCGTGGATGGCCGGGTCAAGCCCGGCCAGGACGTCTGGAGCCACAGCGAAAAACAGCCTGAACAACAGCTATCGCTATAAGCGCCAACTTGTCGGCGCTTATGGCGTTGGCTCAGTGTCATGGTTTCAGTGTCGGTAAGCTATGCTGGCCGGCCTTGCGCCGGCCATCCACCCGGCCCGCAACGAGTCTCTCGGCTGCTCAGACCTCCGTCAACTCAGAGGCTTAGTAAGAGGCTGTTCTCGTGCATGGCCGGGTCGAGCCAGGTCGAGCCCGGCCATGATGGAAAAACCGAATACGACCGGCGCCCACCCCTGGCGCCACAAGGGCCAATTTGTCGCCCACCCAAACGCCAGTGGAACCAGAAACTCAAGCGCCTGCCGAGACCCGCCCGCAAAACCAGGTTTTCTGTCCGGTCCCTTCGAGTTTTGGTTTGGCCGGTTCCGCGAGCTTCCGCCAATGGTCGCGGTCGCGGCGGAGATCGTCCATCTCCTTCCGCAACGCGGCGCGGCTCGCCGTGACCTCGGCGAGGATTTCTCGCAACCTCAGCACTTCGGCCTCCAGCGTCGCGAGCTGGAGGGTATGTTCGACGCCGCCTGCGCCAGCGAATTCCGGTGTGGCGTCCCGAATTCCTGGGGTGCTGCTCGAGCGGCGGATCGACGCCTGGATCGGCGCAGTCCAAGCTGAACTTTGGCGCCGCAGATTGCTGATCATTGCGAAGTGACCCTCCTCAAAGCTTGGATCGGGCGACAGGGGGTTGTGGAGCTTCGATACCCGGCCAGGCCGAGCCCGGCGAAGCCGATGAGCATCATCGCCCAGGTCGACGCTTCGGGCGTGGGCGCCGTGTCCGCAAGAAGGTCCGCCGACAACGAAGAGCCCTCGAACCGGTAGAGGCTAGTCGGCAGCCAGGGTGTGTCCGATGGCGCGCCGGACAACAGGGACCACGAATGGGAGCCGTTCTCGTCGATCGTGCGCTCGGATACGACAACCCAATTCATCAGCGAGCCCGAGGCGTCGGGTTCAAGGCGCTCGACGACGACCGTGCCGCCCACGCCCACCGCATGGCCAGCCGAGTCCGCGGTCGTCCTTGTGGCGACGTCCGCATTGTTCGAGGTCAGCATTTCGCTTCGCGACGTCATGAATGTTCCGAAAGCCGGACCGCAACCGACGGAGCATTGGAGCGCCCAATCGCGGCCTGATGGCGACAGTTTGTGGGAAGGCTCAAGACCTTTGTTGGGCAAAAGCGAATTGGCGAAGCCATAGGAGAAAGCGCTGACCTCGCGCGCGCCTGCGTTGGCGTCCGTCACCGATGAAGCGATCGCGGCCGTAACCGCGATGGCAAGCGCGATCGCGGACAGGGCGCCATTGCGGCGGGTCGCGCCGATATCGACGCGGCCGAGAGCGTCTGAGGTCTGGGTCATCTTGAATCAAATTTATCACAAATTTGATTGGATGCAATCAAAAGTTGTTACAAGTGATTAAATCTCTGTATAGTTGCAGTAAGAAATTCAGAGTTTGGTCCCCCACGCTGGCGTCGCAATTTTCTTAAGGCCGCTGAATTTCAGCCGCAGCGCACGGGCGCACCGCCAAATCGGCCTTTCACCGCAGAGTCGAAGCCCGATCAGTCCGGGGAGCGACAGGCGAGGCAAGACGAACTAAGGGCGAAGATTGACGCGTTGCGTAGGGCAATCGGGGGCGACGGCTGACCAGCGAGGCGCCGCAAGAAAAGGAGAATCGAGGCCGCTCCCTACGAGGTGATGAAAGACGACGCGACAGGTCTGCTCCAGCAACCAAAGTCAGCGGAATCCCTTCGCTTGCGCTTGCGCTGTAGCGAGACCAAATAAACTACGCAAACCGGAGCATGGGCCCCATGAGCGAAGCGGATCAAGTTCTCACCATCGATATCGTCAGCGATGTCGTGTGCCCCTGGTGCTACGTGGGCGAGAAACGTCTCGAAGAAGCGCTCTCGGAAGATGTGGGGCCGGTCGTCGTGCGGTGGCGGCCCTATCAGCTCGACCCGACGATCCCCGAAGGCGGCCTCGACCGCACCGAGTACATGGAGAAAAAATTCGGCAAGAGCGGCAGGCTCGAGGCTGCGCACGAGAACTTGACCCGCCTTGGCGCTGCGGTTGGCGTTCCCTTCGCCTTCGACAAGATCACGCGCTCGCCCAACACTCTCGACGCCCACCGCCTCATCCGCTGGGCGGCGGCGGCCGGCGTCCAGGCCAAAGTCGCCGATCGACTGTTCAAGGCCTATTTTGTCGAGGGACGCGACATCGGCGATCGCAGCGTGTTGGCCGCGATCGCGGGCGAATGCGGCCTTGACGCCGGCGAGATCGAAAAGCGGCTCGCTGACGACGCCGACATCGACCTTGTGCGCCAGGAAATCGAACAGGCTCAGGCGATGGGGGTGAGCGGGGTGCCGTTCTTCATCTTCGGCGGCCGCGTCGGGGTTCCCGGCGCCCAGGAGCCTTCCGTGCTGCGGCAGGCGATTGCGCAGGCGCGCCAGGAGATGGCGGAAGGCGCCAACTCGACGGCGCGAAGCGCCTGAGCTTTAGGCTGCGTCGTCGAGCCGGGCGACAAGCTCGGGCGGCAATTCGACGCGCGGGGCTTTATCCTCGCCCGAATTCGCCGACGGCGCGGCAAGCTCCAGCATCCCTGCGTCTGTCGGCGTCCAGCCAAAGTCCGCGGTCAGCTTCGGCGCGTGACCGGAATCGTCGTTGACGGGCGAAAATTCCAGGACCGGCGGCAGCCGACCGGTCGGGGCCGAAGCCGCCGACCTCGATGGCGAAGCGCGCCGCCTCCGCCTTCGCCGCTTCAGCGGCGAAGCGCCAGAGCAGGGCGCCGACCTTGGTGAGGGCCGGATCGTCGAGCTGCTCGCATTCGTCAATCACCGTCTTCACGAGCGAAAGTTTGAGCCCGTCGGTTCGCTCGCCGGCATATGTTTTGAGCGCGGCGAGCGCGGCGCGAAAGGCGGACAGGACCCCGCTCCTGACGCCCGCCCGGCGGCCGAGCGCGGCGAATCCCTCGCCCCGCGGTTCGAGCATAAAGGCGGCGACGCGCGGCAGAGGCAGGCCCGACAATTCCGCCAGAGCGTGGGCGAATAAAGTCCGCTCCCCGCCAAGCAGCGATCTGCAGGAGCAGGGCCGGCGTCAGCGCGCCGGCGACGCGCAGCGCGCGCGTGAGCTCCGCCCGCTCGCCGGGACGGCAGGACGAGGCGATCGTGCAGATCGCCTCGTCGCGCGCGTCGCGGGCGACGCGCTCCGCCCGCTCTGGCGCCATCCACTGCGACGCCTCGACGCCTAGATCCTTGGCTGCCGCCACCGCAATGCGCGCCCGCAGGGCTGCCGGCAGCGCCGGGCGCTCGAGCAGCGTTTCGCGCAAGGACGGATCGTCGCCGAAGCGGTCAAAGATGCGTCCAAGCACGTCTGCTGGGCAATTGATCGCGAGATTCTCGATGAGCGTACGAACCGCATCGAAGTGTCCGGTCTCGGCCAAAGCGGCTTTCGCGCGAGGCGGCAGGTTTGGACGGCGCGCAATCGCCATCTGAGCGGCGGCGTCTCCCTTCGCGAGCGCAATCGATGAGGTCGGCTTCGGTCAGGACGGGCGAGTGCTGAAGCACGGCGGCGGCGATTTCCGAGTCGCCTGTCGCCAGCATGAGGATTAACGTGCGAGGCGCTTCGCGGGCTCTGCACAAGGCCTCCGCCAGCGCCTGGCGAACCAGGATCGAGGGGTCATCGATCAGAACGGTCATCGCGAGCGCCGCTTCGGCGCGCATGGCGGGGGGCAGATCGGAATAAAGATAGGCGCGGGCGAGCGCGCTCGCCCCTTGCGCCCTTGCACCCGTGTCAGCGGATTGCACCCAGGCGAGAAATCGACGCACTATGTCTGACTTGGCGCAAGACGGCGCCGGCAGGAACTCGGTCAATAGACGGTTGGCGTGCATGTTCGGCCCCCCTCGCCGGTCATGGCGGCAGACGCTAACGCATAGATTGTGCGATGAGGGTTAAAATCAACTTAAGGTTGTGAACGGAGCATCCATGGAGACTGGAACTCTTCGCCATCCCCGTGGCGGCCTCTATTTCGAGGCGTTCTCGATCGGCCAGATGTTTCGCCATGGGCTGACCCGCACCGTCACCCAAATGGACAACATGCTGTTCTCCAACATGACGCTGAACCCGCAGCCGTTGCATATCGACGCGCATTTTTGCGCGACCGAAACCGAATGGGGCCGGCCGATCATGAACTCCCTGTTCACGCTCGGGCTGATGATCGGCATCTCGGTCAACGACACCACGGTCGGCACGACCATCGCCAATCTCGGCATGACGGACGTCGCTTTTCCGGCCCCGTTGTTCGAAGGCGACACCATCCGGGTCGAGACGGAGGTGATCGCCACGCGCCCCTCCAGGTCGCGCCCCGAGGCGGGGCTGGTCGAGTTCCGGCACCGCGCGTTTAAGCAGGACGGCACGCTTGTCGCCGAGTGTCGGCGCACCGCTTTCATGCGCCGCCGCGAGCCTGAGATGCTGACAGCCTGAGCGGCCCCATGCGCTCGCTTCTCATTGCGCGGGCGGACGAGCAAAAGCTCGCCGAGGCGCTGGACAGCGGCGCGGACGCAATCCTTGTCGATCTCGCTCAGGCCGCGCCGGCCGAAAGGGCAGCGGCGCGGGCGGCCGCGGCGCAGTTTCTGAAGGTACGCGAATTCGGCTAGGCGGGCCGGCGCTCATCGTGAGGGCAAATGCCCTCGATTCGGGCGAGACCGACGCCGATCTGGACGCGGTGATGCCCGGCGCGCCCGACGCCATCCTTCTGCCCGGAAGCCTTGGGGCTCCAAGCGTCCAACAGCTTTCCGCCAAGCTCGCAGTGCGCGAGGCCGAGCTCGGCCTCTCTGACGGCGCCACGAGCATCATCGCCGTGGCCGACACGGCGCAGTCTTTGTTCCACATGGGAAGTTATCGCGGCTCGAGCGCGCGGCTCATAGCCGTCGCCTGGAGTTCGGAGGCCTTGCGCGCCGATATCGGCGCAGAGACGGACCGCGACCGCCTTGGCGCCACGCTCGGCCCCTATCGCCTGGCCCGCGATTTGACGCTGCTCGCCGCAACGTCGGCGCGGGTGGCCGCGATCGACACGGCCTTCCTCAACATCCGCGACCTGGAGGGCCTGCGCGCCGAGGCGCTCGCCGCGCGGCGCGACGGCTTTACTGGCAAGATCGCGCTCGATCCGGCCCAAGTCGGCGTCATCAACGAAGTCTTCCCCTCGCGATCCCCGCCGGTCGAGAAGGAAAGCCCGTCGTAGCGCATGCAGCCCGTCTTGGACCTCGTAGCGGCTTCGAGCCGCCGCCTACTGAATCGCCGCCTTGCGCGCTCCGATTTCGGCCACCCATTCATCGGCGTTCTTTGCCCGGGTGCACACGACCTTGACGTATTCCGTACCGTCAGTTTGCACAAGATCTGTGCGGGCAATCATCGCTTGCGCATTAAATCCGCACATCATTGGATTGTCGACTGTCGGGCCCCGAATCACGTCAACAGCGGTTTTTGACTGACAATCCGCGTGAGACAGGGCGGTGGAACAGATAAGAACAACAAGAGAATACATGTTGGCCCCCGATTTTTGGTGGTTGCGGCCGGTTAGCCTCTGAATCTGCTGCCGGCTCTCTGTGCAGCCGCCGAGTTTTGGTGCGCTGCAACATAGAACGCCGCAAAATCCGTGCCGTGATGTGGATCACAGCTGCAGTGCACCAAATTGCCTACCCAGAAGCGCCCTCGCGGGCTCGGATCACGACCGCCTTTGCTCTCCACCTCAATCTACAGATCGAAGCGATCAATTTTTTAAGTCTTGCCGCCTAACAATCCCGGGAACGGCTTCGCGCCGACCCGGGCCGCGGTCCTGCGCACAGACAATCGATGACGTTCGCCCTGACGCTTCTCTCACCGCTTAAGCCGGTCGTTGCGACCCTGCTTTCGCCGTCGTCGATCTGCTCGGTCTATTCGCTCAGCGCCACGATCCTCATCGCCTTCGCCTGGCTTGGCTGGCGGCGGAAGCGTCGGGATCGACCGGTCGCGCTCAGGGCGCTGGCGCGCGCGATTTTCTCTCGCCGCGTGCTCCTGCATCGGTCGACTTTCGCCGACCTCGCCTATTGCGTCATCGGGCTCACGACTTTGGGCGCGATCCTCGGCTGGGCCGTCGTATCGACCTCATGGATCAGCGACGGCGTCGCCGCGCTTCTGACGCGCTGCCTTGGCCCCCCGCCGCAATGGCGCGCCCCCGATTGGACGCTCAACGCCATGCGCACGGTCGCGCTGTTTCTTGCTTATGAACTCGGCTTCTTCGTCGACCACACGCTCAAGCACCGCATTCCGGCGCTATGGGAGCTGCACAAGGCGCACCATTCCGCCGAAGTGCTGACGCCGTTGGTGAACTTTCGCGTTCACCCGCTTGATTCGCTGATTCTGGCCAACAATCTCGCGCTGTTCATAGGGGTGATTGGCGGCGCGGCTCAATACGCGCTTGGGCGAAAGGCGGTGTCCTTCACCCTGTTCGATCAGAACGTGCTGATGCTGCTGTACATCTACCTGACCGCGCAGCTCCAGCACAGCGAGATCTGGATTCCGTTCACCGGCCTTTGGGGGCGAATATTCATGAGCCCCGCGCACCACCAGCTCCACCACTCGGCCAACCCCGCGCATTTCAATTGCAACATGGGCGCAAGCCTGGCGCTATGGGACTGGCTTGCGGGCAGCTTGCGCATGCCCTCCGTCGAGCCGCCGGGCCTTGCCTTCGGCGTTTCAGGGCACAAGCATGATCCCCATGGCGTGATGGGCCTCGTCATCGACCCGACCATCAACGCATTCAAAGCGCTCGTGGGCGCGAGCGCTTTCAGACGCGCGGCGGCGGGCTCCGAACCCCCTTCGGTGGGCCGCAATGACCTGCCCGCCGCCGATTCTAAAGTCTGATCGCCTCGCGGCGATTGCGCCGCGCTGCTAAATTTGCTTCCGAGAATAATGATTGATTAACGTAGCGGAACCGCGCCGGCAGTGACCGCGGTCACACACGCAGCAGGTTGTGCTGCGCGCTCTTACTCCGCCGCGACGGAAACCTCGGACGCAGGCCGCGGCCTGATCGTGGCGGGCGGATGTCCGGGGCGAGAGGGTGCATGCGGCTCCTCCGCCTGCGTTTCTTCCGTATCGCCGACGAAGCGGCTCAGCAAGCGCCAGGTAAAGCTGCCGAGATCGTCGAGCACCGTGAACACCGCGGGCACGAAAACGAGCGACAGCATCGTCGACATGATGAGGCCGCCGATCACGGCGATCGCCATCGGCGAGCGGAAGCCGCCGCCCTCGCCCAATCCCAAAGCTGATGGAAACATGCCGGCGGCCATCGCGATCGTCGTCATCACGATCGGACGCGCGCGCTTGCGGCCCGCTTCCACCAAAGCCTGCGTGCGCGGCGTCCCGCGTCCGATCTCCTCGACCGCGAAGTCGACCAGCATGATGGCGTTCTTGGTGACGATGCCCATCAGCATCAGAATGCCGATCACCACCGGCATGGACATCGCCTTGTGCGTGATGAGGAGCGCAATGATCGCGCCGCCGATCGAGAGCGGCAGCGAAATCAGGATGGTGATCGGCTGCAGGAAGCTGCCGAACAACAGCACAAGCAGCACGTAGACCATCATGAGGCCCGCGCCCATCGCGGCGGCGAAAGAGGCGAACACTTCGCTCATGATCTCGACGTCGCCGGTCTCGCGGATTTCGACGCCGGCGGGCAGAGTCTTGGCCGTGGGCAAGGCGTGGATCGCTGCAACCGCTGCGCCGAGCGCGGCGTCGCCGCGCAGATCGCCCTCGATCGTCACGCGCCGCGTTCGATCGTAGCGGTTGATCGCGGTCGGTCCGTGGGCGATCGAGAAGTCCGCGACCGCGGATAACGGCGTCGTTGCGCCGCTGCTCGTGGGCACGCGCAGATCCTGCAGGAGGCCGGGGCGCGCGCGGGCCGATTGCTCAAGTTCGACCCGGATCGGAATCAGGCGATCGCCGGCGTTGAACTTGGCGAGATTGGCGTCGATGTCGCCAAGCGTAGCGACCCGGATCGTATCGGACAAAGCCTCCGTCGAGACCCCGAGATCGGCCGCGACCTGAGGCTTCGGCACGATACGCAATTCCGGCCGCTCGAGCTCCGCGGTCGAGATCGGATTTTCGATGATTGGGATCGAGCGCATCTCGCTCGCGATCTGATTGGCGGTGTCATTGATGACATTCATGTCGGGACCCGCGATGATGAGCTGCAGGTCGCGCTGGCCGTTGTCCTTGAGGAACCAGAAGCGAATGTCCGGCTGATCGGCGAGAAGCGCGCCAATCCTCAGCTGCATGTCCTGCTGCGACGCTTCGCGCTTCGACTTGTGGACGAGATTGATGATGATCGTCGCCTTGCGCGGCTCGTCGTCCGCGCCGCCCAGAAGTTTGCCGCCGAAGATGAGCGCCGAGCGAACCTCGGGCATGGCGCGCAATTTCTCCGAGATCGCGCGAGTGACGCGATCGGTGTCATCGAGCCGCGATCCCGGCGGCAGCTCGATCGCCAGCAACGCGCGGCCGTAGTCGTCGGGGGAATGAATCCGGACGGCAGCAATTGCGTCGACCACAGCGAAGCGGCGAAAATCAGAGCGCCCGCGAACAGGGTTATCCAGCGGTGGCGCACCGAAGCGCGCACGAGCCGCGTGTAGAAGCGCATGACCGGGCCGTCCCGTTCCGTATGCTCGTGCGGCGCGCGCAGGAAATAGGCCGCCATCACCGGCGTGACGAAACGCGCGACGAGCAGCGAGAACATGACCGCGATCGCCACCGTCAGCCCGAACTGACGGAAATATTGCCCGGCGATGCCGCCCATGAAGCTCACCGGCGAGAAGATCGCCGCGATGGAGAGCGAGATGGCGATCACCGCGAGTCCGATCTCGTCGGCCGCCTCCAGCGAAGCGCGATAGGCCGACTTGCCCATGCGCATGTGGCGGACGATGTTCTCGATCTCGACAATCGCGTCGTCGACCAGAATGCCGGTGACGAGCGTAATCGCGAGGAGGCTCACGAGGTTGAGCGAGAAGCCGATCGCCTCCATCGCCCAGAAGGTTGGGATGACCGAAAGCGGCAGCGCAATCGCGGTGACGAGCGTGGCGCGCATGTCGCGCAGGAAGATGAACACGACGACGATGGCGAGAGCCGCGCCCTCGATCAGCGTCTCCATGGTCGAATGATAGTTGCCGACCTCGCTGTCGACCTGAGTGTCGACCTTGGTGAATTTCACCTCCGGATGCGCGGCGGCGATTTCTCCAGCCGCTTCTCGATCAGGGCGTCGACGGTCACGTCGCTCGCGCCTTTGGCGCGGGTCACGCCGAAGGCGACGATCGGCTCGTCGAACAGGCGGGTGAAGGTGCGCGGTTCGGCTGCGCCGTCGGTGACGGTCGCAAGCTCGTCGAGGCGGATCCTGCGCCCGCCTGGCAGAGCGATCGGCAACGCGGCCAGATCTTCGAGCTTTCGCGCGCCGGCGAGCGTGCGGATCGCCTGCTCCTGGCCGGCAAGCTCGCCGCGGCCGCCGCCGAGATCGACATTGTCGGCCCGCACCTGCTCGTTGACGGTCGCCGCGGTGACGCCGAGAGCGAGCAGCTTCTCCGGATCGAGCGCGACGCGGATCTCGCGATCGACGCCGCCGAAGCGCTTGACCTCGCCGACGCCATGGATGCTCTGCAGGTCGCGCGCGACCGTGTCGTCGATGAGCCACGACAATTGCTCGACCGAGAGCCCTGGCGCCGAGGCCGCGTAAGTGACGATCGGCAGGCCTTCGATATCGATGCGGCTGATGATCGGCTCGTCGATGGTGCGCGGCAGATCGGTGCGGATCTTGGCGATCTGATCCTTCACGTCGTTGAGCGCGCGGTCGACGTCGACCGAACCGACGGTGAACTGCACGATTGTCGACGACGACCCGTCGGTGACGGTCGAGACGACGTGCCAGACGCCGTTGACGCTGGCGACCGCGTCCTCGACCTTCTTCGTCACCTGCGACTCGAGCTCCGAGGGCGCGGCGCCCGACTGGGTGATCAGCACCTGAACGATCGGAATGTCGATGTTCGGGAACCGCGTGATCGGCATCGACCGAAAGCTGATGAGGCCGAGAATCATCAAGACCGCGAAGCCGACGATCGCGGGGATGGGCTTGCGGATCGACCAGGCGGAGACGTTGAGGCGCATCGGCGTGCCCGTTAACCGTTGGCTGCGGTCGTTTCGGCGGTAGGACGCACCCGGTCGCCCGCGCGCAGGAACGCGGCGGCGCGCGCGATCACGCTTTCGCCCTCAGTGACGCCCGCCTGGATTTCCACCCAGGCGCCGTCGATGACGCCCGCCTTCACCTGCCGAACCTCGACCTTGCCGTCGCGCACGACATCGAGGCGCGCCTCGTCGCCGTCGCGCTCCAATGCGGTCGCCGGAACGCCAACCCCGTCGCGACGGGCGAGCTCGACCTGGCCCGAAGCGAAGGCGCCGATATGGGCGCGCGAAACGTCCTCGAGCGCGATCCGGACTTTGCCGGTGCGGCTCGCTTTGTCGACCTCCTGGTTGACGAGGCGGACGCGGCCAGAGACCGGCCGTTCGACGCCCGGCAGCTTCAGTTGCGCCGGCATGCCGACCGCGAGGCGGGCGAGCGTCTGCTCGGGCACGTCGGCCTCGAGATCGATCGCTCCGTCCTGATGATGCGGAACAGCGGCTCGCCCGAAGTCGAGGCGGAGGCGCCGAGCTTGGCGGACCGGCGGCTGACGATTCCCGCGACGGGCGCCTTCACCTCCGTCCGGCCGATGCGCACCTGAAGTTCCTGCCGCTCCGCGTCGCGGCTCTTGCGGTCAGCCTCGGAGACGCTGAGCGCGTTCTGGGCCGCGGATAATTGAGCCTGCGCCGTCTTCATCGCCATCTCGCGCTGCTCGATGGTGGAAGCGGCCATGACGCCCGCCTCGAGCTTGTGCGCGCGTTCGAAATCCGCGTTCGAAAACTGCACTTGCGCCTGAGACTGCGCGATCAGACTTCGCGCCTGATCGATCGCCGCATCGGCGCGCTTCGTCGCCGCGTCGTTCTGCGCCATCAGCGCATCGAGTTGGGTGCGATCGAGGCGCGCGAGCACCTGTCCTTCCTTTACCCGGTCGCCGTCCTCGGCGTGCAGTTCGACGATCGCGAGCCCATCGATGCGGGCCGCGACCTGCGCTTCCTCGCGGGCCACCAGGGTGCCCGAGACGAACAGCCGGTCGACGAATTCGCGTTTTGTCGCGGGAACGATGGTGACCGCGGGGGGCTCGACCGCGCGTGGAGTTTCAGTTGCGGCTACAGCCGACGCCGGGGCAGGCGGCGGCTTTGCCGGGGGCAATTTTGTCGGTCAGCGCGCGGGGCAGGGCGCATGGCGCGACCGCGCTTGCCGCCCAGACGCCGCCGAGAGCGGCCGCCGCAGCGGTGACGACGATGATCAGGGCCCGTCGCATCAGCGGATCTCCGCTCCTGGCTCGGGGCGCAGCGCCCCGGCGAACAGGGCCTTGAGCACGCCGATCGCCATCGGCGTCTCGGCTTCGGGATCGAAATCGGCTTCGAGCGCGATTCGCTTGAAGAGACCGGCGACAAAGGTGAGAAAGAACCGCGCGCCGAAACGGGAGTTGAGCTCGGGCGACGCGACGCCGCCGGCCTTCGCCGCATCGAGGAGCCCTTCCAGGCGTGCGAGCACTTCGGCGTCGATCGCCCTGGTCATCGCGGCGACCCGCGGGTTGCGCCCGGCCTCGGCCCAGATTTCGACGAGCAGCCGCGCCTTTTCCGGCGACTTCGCCAGCACGTGCCTGCGCAAGCCGTAACAGACGGCTTCCATGATGTGACGATTGTTGGCCATGAGCTCGGCGAAAGCTCCGGCAAGCTCGGCGTGATCGAGTTCGCAAAGGCCCTCGACGATGGCGTCCTTGGATGGGAAATAGCGGTAGAGATTGCCGGCGCTCGTGCCGACTTCATCGGCGACGTGCTGCATGGTCGTCGCGTGGAAGCCGTGGCGGACGAAAGCGTGCTCGGCGGCTTCGAGGATGCGCTGGCGTCGCTCGGCGTCTGCCGGACGTCCTGCCGAAACGGATATCACCGACATGCCAGACCCATGAGAATGAACGTTCATTCTCATAAGGCGACGCGAATATGGCTGCAGCATGGCGTTCACGGGCGTGAGCGCGCCGCCAAGTCTTGACGCTATAAGCCTATGATTCGCGCTCACGGTTCTCTGGGAGCGGGCTCGATTGGCGCTTCTCAAGCCGTCTTCGCGACGACCGCCTTGCCCGGCGCGGAGGGCAGGAAGCCGCCCAACAGGCCGACCGCCGGCAGGAAGGCGCAGACGTGGTAGACGAAGGTGAGGCTCGTCTTGTCGGCCAGCATGCCGAGCAGCGCCGCGCCAACGCCGCCGAGGCCGAAGCTCAGGCCGAAGAACAGTCCCGCCACCGCGCCGACATTGCCGGGGGTCAATTCCTGCGCATAGACGATCATCGCCGAGAAGGCCGACGAGATGATGAGGCCAATCGCAATCGAATTGATCACCGTGCCCACGAGCCCGAGATGGGGCAAGAGCAGGGTGAACGGCAGAACGCCAAGGATCGAGCCCCAGATCACGAACTTCGCGCCGAACCGATCGACCAGCGGCCCGCCGAGGAACGTGCCTGCGGCGACGGAGGCGAGGAACACGAACAGCAGCACCTGCGAGGCCTGAATCGACACGCCGAAGGTCTGGATCAGATAGAAAGTGTAATAGCTGTTGAGACTCGAGAGGTAGAGCACCTTCGAGAACAGCATCACGATCAGCACGAAAAGCGTGCGCCGCACGACTCGCGACGGATGGGCCGGCCCCGTCGCCGCGACCGCCTTGCGAGGCCGGGCGCGAACGGCGGCGTACCAACGGCTGACGCCGGTCAGAATGACCACCGCGGCCAGGGCCAGCGCCGTGAAGATCAGCACCGAATGCTGCCCGAACGGCACCACGATGAAAGCCGCCAGCAGCGGGCCCAACGATTGTCCAAAGTTGCCGCCGACCTGAAACAGGCTCTGCGCGAAGCCATGACGGCCGCCTGACGCCGCGCGGGCGACGCGGGACGCCTCGGGGTGGAAGACGGCGCTGCCAATGCCGACCACCGCCACCGAGAGCAGGATCAGCAAATAGGAATTGGCGAACGCCAGCAGCACGAGGCCCACAAGCGTGAACGCCATGCCTGCAGGAAGGATGAAATTCATCGGCCGCTTGTCCAGCCTCATCCCGATCAGCGGCTGAAGGAAGGAGGCGGTGAGCTGGAAGACGAAAGTGATGAGGCCGATCTGGAAGAAGCTCAGCGCAAACCGCTCATGGAAGACCGGATAGAGAGCCGGCGCCAGCGACTGCATCACGTCGTTGAGCATATGCGAGGCGCTAAGCGCGATCAGGACGCCGACCGTCGCCGTCTCCACCCCCCGACTGCTCGTCGTGGAGGCATCAGCGTAAGTCTGCGCAGTCGTCAAGGCTCTGTCCCCGAGCCTCGCGTCCCGATCCGGCGCCGGCCCAAAAAATTCAGGCCGCCAAAAGCGGCGGCCTTATGTCAGGTATTCGCCAATTATGAGCGCTCCAGCCCCTCATTGTCAATTCGGAGACGGGTTTTTCGCGTCGAAAACCTTCAAAAGGACGTGACGCGGGCTATTTCGGCGCGAGCACCATGGTCATCTGGCGGCCTTCCATCAGCGGTTCAGACTCGACCTTGGCGATCGGCCCCGTCTCGACCTTGACGCGCTGCAGGAGCTTGTAGCCAATGTCCTGGTGCGCCATTTCGCGGCCGCGAAAACGCAGCGTCACCTTGACCTTGTCGCCCTCGTCGAAGAACCGGCGCACCGAGCGCATCTTCACTTCATAGTCGTGGTCGTCGATCCCCGGCCTCAGCTTGATCTCCTTGACCTCGACCACTTTCTGGCGCTTGCGCGCCTCGGCGGACTTCTTCTGCTCGAGAAAGCGATACTTCCCGAAGTCGAGGATTTTGCAGACCGGCGGGGTGGCGTTGGGGACGATTTCGACCAGATCGAGCGAGGCCTCGTCGGCGAGCTGCTGGGCGTCTGAAAGATTGATGACGCCGCGATTTGTCCCTTCGGCGTCAATAAGCTGGACTTGAACGGCGCGAATGTCGCGATTGGTGCGCGGCCCGCCCTTCTCCGGCGCCGCGGTTGCCTTCATAGGTCGACGAATAGCCACTCTCCTGTTGTTAGCGTTTGAGATCGCGCAGCCCCGAATGGACGCACGCGTTATCCCCCCGACCAGAGCCATAAGCCCTGCGGACTCTAGAAATGGGTTAGAAAGGGCGTGAAGT
Organism: uncultured Alphaproteobacteria bacterium; assembly: GCA_963717215.1. Taxonomy (GTDB): domain Bacteria; phylum Pseudomonadota; class Alphaproteobacteria; order Rhizobiales; family Beijerinckiaceae; genus Roseiarcus. The sequence goes on along the minus strand of CAVQVS010000006.1, from coordinate 1,100,928 downwards.
CAATCGCCGCAAGGGCTTTTGGCGTGAGCAAAATGATGCCGTCCGACGCCGCGGAACCGCGTCGGTCTATGGCATCCGGCAGCCAAACGGGACCTTTGGCCTTGCGACTGAGGTGGGCAAGCCTTTTCGCGTTCGGGTCGTAAACGGCATCGATGAGCCGAGCCTCATCCCCGGCACGCCGTCCTGCCGCCAAGGCGGCGTCAGCCCATGCCAATGGATTTCGAAGCCGGAATGGTCAAGGCTTCCGCTCCATTGGGCGCGGAGCGCGCGGGCGGGGATCTGATTCCACTCGGCAGCGTCGATTTCTCGTCCTACCTCATCAAGGCGCAGGCGGCAAATCCCGACGTCATCGTCTTTCTTCTCCCGGGCGATGACATGACGAACGCTTTGAAACAGGCGGTTCAGTTTGGCCTGGACAAAAGGTTTCATCTGGCCGGAGCGCTTCAGGAAATGGAGCCCTTGGGAGGTCTTCCCCCTGAAGCGCGCCTCGGCACGTGGGTGATGGAATGGTACTGGAGCCAACCCGGCGTGCCCCATGTCGCGGCGTTCGTCGAAGCCGCCAAGAAGCGCACCGGCCACGTGCCAACCGCCCGCACCTGGTTCGGCTATGTCTCGGTCTGGACTGGCGCGCTCGCCGCCGCCAAGGCCAAGTCGTTGAAAGCGCTCGATATGGCGAAAGCCCAGCAAGGATTTGAGCTTCCCCCGGAGATCGCGCTTGGACCGAACCCGGCCGTTTATCGTGCGGGCCAGAACCAGCTCATGGCCAGCCTCTTTGTCGGCAACGCCCAGCCGGGCGGCGCCGGGCCGGAGGATCTTTTCAAAGTGACGAGCGTCATTCGGGCCTCCGACGTTGCAGGCACGCTCGAGGAGAGCGGCTGCAAGATGGCTTGGCCGGCCTGAAGCGGATGCCGCAAACGGAGCCGCGTTAGTCTGATCCCGCGCGCCCCGCCGCCGCAAACCAGTTCGGCCGGCGCCGCTCGAGCCAATCGAGGACGCGATCGCGGAGGCGGCGCAGGGGCGGGATGTCGTCGGCCAGAAGCATGAGGCCGAGCGGAATCATCCAGAGGCCGAAAACCGGCAGGATGGCAAGGCATCCGCCTAGGATCAGCGCAATCCCGGCCGGAAGGCGCGCCCAGCGGGAGGCGGGCTTCCTCAGCCACCGGGTGATCGCCTGCATCCGGTTCGGCAGGCGGCGAAGGAGCCTTCTCAGCCGCCGCTCGGGATCGGCGTAAGCGACGCCATCGGAATCAGTCATGGATTGCGGGCTCAAGCTCCCGAGATAGGCAGCCCCGCCGGCTCCCGCAATCCGTAGTTTTCCCTATGCTTCGACCGGCCCGAGCCCCGTCAGGCGCGCTCGACCGTCTTGGCCGCGGCGTCGAGCGCGTCGACGATCGCCTGGATCTGCTCGGGGCTGGCGTCGCGGCCGCGCAGGCGCAATTGAAGCGCGGAACGCAGGTTGAGCATGGCCCGCTTGACCGAGATCACATCCGCGAAGCGCGAGTCGCTACCGCCGAAGCGGGCGAAGATGGCGTCGATCTGGGCTTTGTTGTCGGCGAGGACTTTCTCGCCCTCGGGCGTCAGCCCGTAGAGCTTGCGCCCCTGCGGGTCCTGGCTCGCCTGGGCGTAGCCCATCTCTTCGAGCATGGTCAGCGTCGGATAGACGACGCCGGGGCTTGGCGAATAGTCGCCCCCGACCCGCTCGCCGAGCTCCTTGATGATTTCGTAGCCATAGCGGGGCTTCTCGGCGATGAGCGCGAGAATCACGAGTTTGAGCTCGCCGCCGTCGAACATGCGGCCTTCCCGGCCGCCGGAATTGCCGCCGCGCGAACGCCAGCCGCGGAACGGCCCGCGTCCGAAGCCATGATGGCCGGGGCCGCCGTGGCTGTGGTGAACATGATCGTCAAAATGACGATGGAACATTGTTTAGTCTCCTGTTGCTATAAGACATATCACGATATGTCGCAGACAAAGATATATCTTATTGTCGGGCGCGCAAGGGGGTGGTGAAGAAAAATTATGGTGACGTTCTGGTTGGGTGGGGAAGGAAACTATGGTTCTGAGGCGGCATGCCCTCAATGCGCGGGCTTTGCTTCACGCGGTAAGTTTTGTACCGTAAGCGGACGAGCAAGCGGAGGTAGCCATGAGCGGTCCTCAGGCGAAGCGCTTTTTCAACACTTGCTCATGCTGCAACACGATACCGGCTGTCTCGGCCGGCGTCGACAGGCGCAACGTTCTCTCCGGGATGATTGCGGCCGGAGTTTCCGCGCAACTCCTCACCCACGCCATGCCCGCACTTGCGCAGCCTGCCGCGGCGCCACGGCTAGCTCTCATCGACGTTCATCATCACATCGTGCCGCCGTTTTACCTCGCGGAAAACCGGGAGCGTCTCGCTGGTCCGAGAAAACAAATCAATCCCGCATGGACTGATTGGGAGCCGAGGAAGGCCCTCGACGCGATGGATGAACACGGTGTCGCCACCGCCGTCCTGTCGCTGTCGATGCCGGGCGTCTGGTTTGGCGATGCCGAGGCCGCGCGCAGCACCGCCCGACGATGCAACGAATACGCTTCGGAACTCGCGAAGAGCAATCCGCGCCGCTTCGGTCAATTCGCCGTAATCCCGCTGCCGGATTCTGATGGCAGCCTGCGCGAGATCGAATATGCGCTCGATGTGCTCAAGGCTGACGGAATTGCCCTGCTAACGAGCTATGGCGACAAATGGCTCGGTGATCCGGCCTATTCGCCTGTCTTCGAAGAGCTGAACCGACGCAAATGCGTCGTGTTCGTGCATCCGACCGTCCCGGGCTGTTGCCAAACGCTGCTTCCGGCCGTCACCCCGTTGATCGCGGAAGTGCCTCAGGATACGACGAGGGCGATCGCCAACCTCCTGTTCACCGGCTCGTTCTCGCGCTTCAAGGACGTCCGATTTATCTTCACCCACGCCGGCGGAACCATGCCTATGGTGGCCGGCCGCATGCAGCAATATGGTCCCAAGAGCTTTACCCAAAAAGGGCCTCACGCGATCGAAGATGAACTGAAGCGGCTATATTATGATATTGCCGGGACCGCTTTTGCTCCCGCCATCGCGGCGCTAACTGCTCTTGTTCCGACGACCCAAATCCTGTTCGGTAGCGATAATCCCTATGTGCCGCTCGGCGTAACGGCTGACGGTTTTGAGCAACTCGGCCTGTCTTCCGCCGATCTGCAGGCGATCGGCCGCGAAAATGCTTTGGCGCTCCTCCCAAACCTGGCTCGCTCTTAAAGGTTGCCGCGCGAGTTGGAGCTTCGAGTCTGCCTTGGCGCCACTAGGCCGCCGCGATGTCGGCCACATCGAAGCCCTCGACTTCGCTCACCCTTTGCGATAAGAGCCGCGCCTCAACTCAAAACAGCGCGCCGAAGCGCTTCGCCTGGGGCTTAAGTCCCGGCGTCACGGCAGGAGTTTTACCAGTGAACGTCATTCAAACGATCGAGGCCGAGCATGCGGCCCAATTGCCCGGCGCGAAAATGCCGGTGTTTCAGCCCGGCGACACGGTCATCGTCAATGTGAAGGTCGCGGAAGGCGAGCGCACGCGCGTTCAGGCCTATGAGGGCGTGTGCATCGCGCGCAGCGGCCACGGCCTCAACGAGAGCTTCACGGTGCGCAAGATCTCCTACGGCGAGGGCGTCGAGCGCGTCTTTCCCGTCTATTCGCCGATGATCGATTCGGTCAAAGTCGTGCGGCGCGGCAAGGTTCGGCGCGCGAAACTCTATTATCTGCGCGATCGCCGCGGCAAGTCGGCCCGCATCGCCGAGCGGGTCGAGACCCCCGGCGCGAAGGCGGCCGCCGCCAAAGCGGCCGCCAAGGAATAGAGCTGGACACGAATCTCGTTTCGCGAGCAAGCAAGGCCGGCGGCAATCCCGCCGGCTTTTTTGTTTGGGCGCCATGACGAACGAACGATCGGCGCCCGATCTCGGCGGCGCATCTTCGGACGTCGTCGACGTGCTTGCGCCGGTCGCCGTCGACACGGCTTACAGCTATCGCGCGCCGCCCGGCCTCAAGCTCGAACCCGGCGCCTTCGTGCGCATGCCGCTCGGCGCCCGCATCGCGACCGGCGTCGTCTGGTCCGCGCGCGCCGCCGGCGGCGACAATCTCAAACCGATCGCCGAGGTCCTCGACTGGCCGCCGCTTCGTCCGGCGTTGCGCGACTTCATCGACTGGACGGCGCGCTGGACCTTGGCGCCGCGCGGCATGCTCTTGCGCATGGCGATCCGCGCCGGCGAAATCGCCGAGCCGCCGGCGCCGAAATTCGGCCTCGTCGCGACCGGCAAGGCGCCCACGCGCATGACCGAGGCGCGGGCGCGGGTCCTCGCGGCGTTGCCGGAGGGCGTCGCGCCAACTCCAAAAGCCGCGCTCGCCGCGCGCGCTGCGTGCTCGACCGGCGTCATCGACGGCCTTGTCGCCGACGGCGCGCTTGAGGCGGTCGCGCTTCCGCCGGAGAGCGGCGCGTCGCCGCTCGACCCGGACTTCCGTCCGACCCGCCTCAATGCCGACCAGCGCGCCGCGGCCGACGAGCTCATCCGCCTCGTCGCCGACCGCGCGTTCTCGACCACCCTGCTCGAGGGCGTGACGGGATCGGGCAAGACCGAAGTCTATTTCGAGGCGGTCGCCGAAGCGTTGCGACAAAAGCGCCAGGCGCTCGTGCTCCTGCCGGAGATTGCGCTGACCGCGCAATTTCTCGATCGCTTCGCCGCGCGCTTCGGCGCCAGGCCGGCCGAATGGCATTCCGGCCTGACCGAGCGTCAGCGCGAACGCGTCTGGACGGCGGCGGCGAGCGGCGAGGCGCCCGTGATTGTCGGCGCGCGCTCGGCCCTCTTTCTGCCGTTCGCCGACCTCGGCCTCATCGTCGTCGATGAGGAGCACGAGGGCGCCTACAAGCAGGAGGAGGGCGTCATCTACAACGCGCGCGACATGGCGGTCGTGCGCGCGCGGTTCGAGAAGGCGCCGATCGTGCTGGCCTCGGCGACGCCGGCGATCGAGACCCGGTTCAACGCCGAGAGCGGACGCTACCGCTGGCTCCGGCTTCCCGCGCGCTTCGGCCCGGCGCGGCTGCCCGACATCGCCCTGGTCGATCTCAAGCGCGAAGGCCCGCCGCGCGGCCGATGGCTGTCGCCGCGCGCGATCGCCTGCGATCGAAGAGGCGCGGGCCAGGGGCGAGCAGGCGATGCTGTTCCTGAACCGGCGCGGCTATGCGCCGCTCACGCTATGCCGAGCTTGCGGCCATCGCTTCGAATGCCCCAATTGCTCGGCCTGGCTGGTCGAGCACCGTTTCCGCGCCTCCCTCGTTTGCCATCATTGCGGCCATGTCGAGAGCCGCCCGCATCTTTGCCCCCAATGCCACGAGGCCGACACGCTCACCGCCTGCGGGCCGGGCGTCGAGCGCCTGGCCGAGGAGGCGGAAGCGCTCTTTCCCGACATCCGCACGCTCGTCCTGTCATCGGATACGCCGGGCGGGATCGAGACGCTTGCGCGGTCAGTTCGACGCCGCGGCGCGCGGCGCCTACGACCTCATCATCGGCACGCAGCTCGTCGCCAAGGGGCACAACTTTCCGCTGCTCACTTTCGTCTGCGTCGTCGACGCCGACGTCGGCCTCGCCAACGCCGATCCGCGCGCGGCCGAGCGAACGTTCCAGCTTCTGCGTCAGGCGACCGGACGCGCGGGACGCAGCGACAAGCCGGGCCACGCGCTTTTGCAGACATGGCAGCCGGAGCATCCGGTCATCGCGGCGCTCATGTCCGGCGACGCCGAGCGGTTCTACCGAGAAGAGACCGAGCAGCGGCGCCTCGGCGGCCTGCCGCCGTTCGGGCGCCTTGCGGCGATCGTCGTCTCGGCCGAGGACCGCGGCGCGGCGGAAGCGCACGCGCGGATGCTGGCGCGAGCCGCCCATGGTCTGCCTGGAGCCAAGAACTGGCGCGTCGCGCCGCTTGGCGGACAGCCCGGAGACAACGAAATCATCCTGCTCGGCCCGGCCGAGGCGCCGATCGCGGTCGTGCGCAAGCGCCATCGCTTCCGCCTTGCCGCCAAGGCGCCGCGCGCGGCCGATCTGCAGGGTTTCCTGCGCGCCATGCTGGCCGCCGCGCCTGAACCGCGCGGCGGGGTCCGCGTTGCGATCGACGTCGATCCGCAAAGTTTTCTTTGAGAGATGAGAGCCCGGCGGCGACAAGGAATGAAAGCCCGGGCTCTGCGCTCTCGTGATGATCGGCCGCTTTCGAGTGGGATTGGCCAGGCATTTCTACCCTGTTTTCCCGTGGCATTTCCGGTCGTTCACTTGCGGCCGCAATAGTGTTTGCAGCGAGTGCATTTGTTATTTTTAGTGAGTTGAACGGGTTAGTGAGCCAGTTTGATGGGCACCGGAAAATATCTCCTGGCAAAACTGACGATATTGGAGTATAATACGCTGATGACAGACAGCGCCGTATTTTCAACAGACGTCGTAAAAGACATCGGCAATCCTAATCGCTTCCGCTGGAATATTTACGAAAACCAGAGGGTTCGAGACAAATCGTTCTATTCCTTTGCGACAAAGCGCGAAGCCCAGAACGATGCGGATAAATTCGTCCGCAAGCTCGATTCGATTTGGCCAGGCTCAAAGGAATAAGAGAGCCTGCCGATTCAAGATGAGCGGCGGACCGTCGGATCAGCCCCGCGGAAGCCCCGTTTTATGCCTTGAGCGGCGTCTTGCGAGGCCCATCAGGCGCGCGAACCGACGAGAGCGCTCGCGGCACGCCCCTATGAAGCGGCCAGGTAGCGACGTTATTTGACACGGCCGCCCCGGGATGCCGGATAATCACACGCGTGCGATTCCACAACTCGAACCCCTCGAATTTGTGTTTCCGCTCGGAAAACAGCGCGTGCGCCTTCGCAATGGCCAGTTCGTCGGAAAGACCAGCAAGCTCTTCGATGGCCTCGATACGCCCCCCGCGCATGAAATAGCATTGCATGCTGTCGCTTCCATGGTTTGAGAACCGCGTTGTCGCGTTCTTCTGAAATCGAACACGTCTTCGCGTTCGTCGTCGATATCGACAACGCCGGCTAGGTTCTCAGCTTCAGGCTGAGAGCCTAGTGTTCCTCCCCTTTCCGCTTAGGTCGGACCGGAAGCGTCGCTCGACTTGCGGGCAGCCTTGATGAGATTGGCCAGTTGTCGCTTGAGAACCGGCCCTTCGATCTGGTTCGCGTAATAGCCCTCGCGATTGAGCGACGTCGTGATCTCCGCGAGCCCCGCGACGCTACCCGATCTCGCCAGCTGAAATGCACGTTCCACGGCGGTCATCTTTTGGTCCATGGGCCCGAGGCTTATCCGCCATTCAAGGCGCAACCGAGGCAGATGTCGCCGGAGGCGCCGATTGTGTCCGCCGCGATCCCGTAGGGCCCGACGCCGCGTTCACCCCCGCGGGGGCGCTTTTTGCGCGTCCGCCGTGAGCCTTGCGCGTTCGGTCTCAGCGAAGCTCTCGGCGGCCTCCTTCGACTCGAAGCTTAGGACCGTCTCGTGGTCGTCGATGGTGACGACGACTGCGTAAGCGGTCGCCCCCGAGGGATCGTTTCGAGGCGTGATTTCAATGTTGAACGACATTCCGCTCTTCCGTGCTTTCGGTTAAGCCTAGCATGGGCATCGGCGGAGAATGAGGCGCGTCAAGCGCGGCCAAGATTTGAACTGAGACCCGCGGGACGGGCCGCTTTTCCTGGTCAATGCCCGCATGGGGGTCAATGCGGGTCGTCATAGCCGGCGCAATCGCTGCGGGCGGCGCCGAACTTGCTGCCCTGCCGGTGGGGGCAGGTCTTCATGCGCGCGGCTTTGAATTCGATGTCGGTCAGTGTCGATCCGCGTTGATCGCTGAACGATGTTTCAGTTCCTATCCTCCCCGCTTCGCAATCTGGCTGCCGGCCTTGCTTTCATGCTCGTGGTCTCGGCCTGCGCGACCGCGGCCTATATTCATAACGGATGGGACTTCAGCGACGCGCTCTACATGGTCGTGCTGACTGTCTACACGGTCGGCTACGACGAAGTGAGGCCGATCGACACCCCGGAATTGCGCGCCGTCACCATCGCGCTGATCGTCACCGGCTGCACGGGCATGATCTTCCTGACCGGCACGCTCATTCAGCTCATCACCGCCAGCCAGCTCCAACAGTTTTTTGGGTCCCGCCGCATGCAAAAGGAAATCGAGCACCTCACCGATCACGTCATCATTTGCGGCTACGGCCGCATCGGCCAGATGCTGGCGCGCGAGCTTCAGGCGGGAAAGGCCGACTTCGTGATCGTCGAGCGCGGCGACGGCCGCATGACCGCCGCGCGCGATTTGGGTTTCTTGAGCTTGCAGGGCGACGCCACGGACGAGGACGTTCTTCGCCGCGCCGGGGTTTCGCGGGCGAGGGCGCTGGCGACAGTCCTGCCGGATGACGCGGCCAACGTCTTCATTACGCTCAGCGCGCGCAGCCTGAACCGCGGTCTGACGATCATCGCGCGCGGCGAAGCGGCCTCCACGGAGAGCAAGCTCATTCAGGCCGGCGCCGACCGCGTCGTGCTTGCCCACGCGGATCGGCGCGGAACGGATGGCCGAGCTCCTGTTGTATCAAAACGTCGCCAAGCTTTTGTCCGGGATTCAGGCCGGCGATCTCGATCGGCTCGGCCGCGATCTGCGCCGTCTTGGACTCGAGATCGAGGTGGTCGCGGCGGAAAAAGGCAGCCGGAGCGTGGGCGCGACTGTCGGAGAGCTCGAGGCCCTCGCCGCGGGCGCGTTTCTCGTGGTCGCGCTGGACCGGCGGAATGGAGAAACCCTGCTCCAGCCCCCCGCCACGCTCGCGGTCAACGAAGGCGACGGCGTTGCGATCGTCGGCAGGTCAGGCCGCGCCCAAATCGTCGAGTCCGTTTTCTCCCGACCGGCTGGGGGGTGACGATGACGGATCGCTCCTAAGCTTTGTCGGAGCCGGCCGATTTCGCAGGGGCGTCGCCAAACCTCATGTTCGCGAAGTCTCTGTCGCACGGTCGCCACGTTTTCCGCTCCATTCATTTGTCGAAAGCGCCGCTGCGCTTCGAGCCAAAGAGGAGCAGCTTCAGCATGTTTGCGATGGCCTTCTTCGGTGAGCCCGACGAGACGGCTCCGGCCGTCGACGGGCGCCGCCAGGGTGAGTCAAGCCGTTTTGTGGAGCGCGAGCGGGTCAGGCGCCGCGCCGGCTGCCGGGTTGCGAGGGTAGGGGTAAAACGCCTCAAACGGCGCGCCGCAAAAAGTTGCGCGAAACTACAGCCAAGCGCCTGAGATCATTCTTTCGCATAACTTCGCGGTGGCCGGCTCACGGGATCTCCATGCCGTCTTCAAATCGGGCATGGGCCGAGCGCATTGTCACCAGTTCCTCGGCCGCCGTCGGATGGACGGCGATGGTCGCGTCGAAGTCGGCCTTGGTCGCGCCCATGGTCATGGCGACGGCGACAAGCTGGATCATCTCGGCCGCTTCGCTTCCCAGAATATGCGCCCCGACGATGCGCTCCCCCGAGCCCTCGGCGATGAGCTTCATGATCGTGCGCTCGGAGCTGCCGGACACCGTCGCCTTCAGCGGCCGGAAATTGGTCTTGTAGACGTGGACCTTCGGGAATCGCTCGAGGGCCTCGCTTTCCGTCAATCCGACAGCGCCCAGTTCGGGCGTGCCGAACACCGTGCTCCCGATCGTGTCATAGCGGAGGGGCGCGGCGCCCGGGCCGAACAGCCGGTCGGCCAGCGTATGCCCCTCGCGAATGGCGACCGGCGTAAGGTCGACCCGATGGGTGGCGTCGCCGATGGCGTGAATCGACGGCACATTGCTGGTCAAAAACTCGTTGACCTTGACCGCCCCATGCTCGGCGCTGAGCTGAACTCCGGCCGCTTCGAGACCAAGGTTTTTGGTGTCGGGGTTGCGGCCGGTCGCGATCAGCGCCTGGTCGGCCTCGATCATGGAGCCGTCGGACAGCATCACGCGCAAAGCGCCGTCGGGGGTTTTTTCGATCGAGGTCGGCAGGCAGCCAAACCGATGGACAATCCCGTCGTTCGCCATCGCGTCGCGCATGCCCTTGCGCATGTCCTCGTCGAAGCCGCGCAAGAGGTTCGGCCCGCGCATGACCATCGTGACTTGCGAGCCAAGGCGCTGGAACAGCGAAGCGAACTCGACCGCGATATAGCCGCCCCCGATGACGAGGAGCCGGCGGGGAAAGACGGGGAGATCGAAGATCTCGTTCGAGGTGATGGCATGCTCAATTCCCTCGATCCCGGTTGGCGTCACGGGACGCGAACCACTGGCGATGAGGATATGGCGAGCCGAGATCTCACGCCCGTCGGCGAGGCGCACCCGGTGCGGGTCGACGACGGTCGCCCGCTGTTCGACCAGTTTTGCGCCCGACCGCGCCAGATTCTCGCGATAGGCGTCGGAGAGCCGGCTGATCTCCTTCTCCTTGGCCTTGACGAGGGTCGGCCAGTCGAACGTCGGCTCGCCAACGGTCCAGCCAAACCCGGCCGCGTCGCGGAAGTCATCGGCAAAACGGCTGGCGTGAACATAGAGCTTCTTCGGCACGCAGCCGCGGATGACGCACGCGCCGCCGATACGGCCTTCTTCCGCGACCAGGGTTCTCGCGCCATGACTGGAGGCGATGCGCGCCGAGCGCACGCCGCCCGAGCCTGCGCCGATCACGAAAAAATCGACGTCGAACGCCATCCTTAACGCCTTTATGCCCCCCGGCCCGGATGAAACGCGCTTGGCCTAGAAATCGACGCCCTTCTTCTTCATCTCGGAGCGCGCGCGCTCGAGAATGCCCGTCGACAGCTTTTCGCGCCAGGCGGCCGTGATGTCCGATAGGTTTCGAACAAAGACCGGCGTGACCGCGATATATTTCTTGCCTGCGGGACTATCAAAGAAGGTCGCGACCTGGGTGATCTCCTGCTCCGACATTTGCGAGGCGAGCAGGCTCTCGGCCTGGGCGTAGGTCTGCTTCGCGGTCAGATCGAATTCGGGCTGAATGGTTTTCAACGTCGCTCGCAGCGAATCCCTGATCTCCGGCCGGGTCCTGGTGACGTTTGTTTCGAGCTCCGACATCATGCCCGGAACGACCAACGCGATCGACTGTTTGAGACCGATGGCGCCGAGGATCGTGTCGGCGCCGGCGATGGCCGCAGGAGAGGGCTCAGTGGGCGCGGCGGCGGCCGGCGCGGCAGGGGGCGCGGCGGTCGCGGGCGGCGCTGTCCCGGCCGCCCGCGCTGATACGCTCAAGGCGGCGAACATCAAGAGAGCGACACCGCCTTGGGCGATTCGGGCGCGAGCGGGCATCAGATGACTCCTGGGGGTGCGGCTTCTTTTTTCAGTTTGCGTCGCCAAGCACTTCAACGCCCTTGTCGCCGGCGATGATCGCCGCGCGCGCAAGGCCGACGAAAAGCCCGTGTTCGACGACGCCGGGAATCGGGGACAAGAGCGCGCTCAACGCTTCGGGATCAGCGATGGCGCCAAGCGAACAGTCGAGAATATAGTGCCCGCCGTCGGTGATGAATGGCGAGGATTCGCCCCGCAGGCGCATGGGCCCGGCAAGCCCCAGCTTCGCGAAGGCGCGCTCGAGATGTCGCTTTGTCGCCGCGAGCCCGAATGGGACGACCTCGATCGGCAAGGGAAACGCGCCGAGCCGTTGGACAAGCTTGGTTGAATCGGCGATGACGACCATGCGCTTCGACGCGGAGGCGACGATCTTCTCGCGCAAGAGCGCGCCGCCGCCGCCCTTGATCAGATTGAGCTTGGGATCGACTTCGTCCGCCCCGTCGACCGTCAGATCGAGTTCCGGAATGTCGTCCAGTGTTCCGAGCGGAATGCCGAGCGCCTTCGCCTGCGCATCGGTGGCCTCGGAGGTCGCGACACAACGGATATTGAGGCCCGCTTTGACTCGTCCGCCCACCAGATCGACGAAGTGGCGCGCGGTGGAGCCACTGCCGAGCCCGAGCTTCATCCCCGAAGTGACCAGTTGAAGCGCCCGTTCGGCCGCCTCCCGCTTTCTTTGGTCCCTGTCCGGCATCGCGGCCATGCGTTCAACTGCTCTCGTTCGCTCAACCGCCGCGGCGTGGTCTCCCGCGCAGGCCGCGGGACGTCAGGGAAAAGCCGCTTTACCGGCTGGCGCGACGCAAGGCAAATCCCATTCCCGTTGATGGCTCCCCTTATCGTCGCGCCGCTTCGAGCACGTCCTCGAACGTCCGCAATCCGGTGGTCGGCGCGCTGACCAGCACCGCCATGTTGCCGGGCTTGTGCTCGTTCTTCCACATCTTGGTGTGGGCGGCCGGAATCTCCGTCCAGGGAAACACTTCCGACATGCAAGGATCGATGCGCCGGTCGAGCACAAATTTATTGGCCGCCGAGGCCTGCTTGAGGTTGGCGAAATGCGAACCCTGGATGCGCTTCTGCCGCATCCAGACAAAGCGGGCGTCGAAGGTGATGTTGAAGCCTGTCGTGCCGGCGCAGAACACCACCATGCCGCCGCGTTTCACCACGAAGCAGGAGACCGGGAAGGTCTGCTCGCCCGGATGCTCGAACACCGTGTCGACGTCCCTCTTCTCGGTGATGTTCCAGATCGCCTTGCCGAACTTGCGCGCTTCCGCCATGTAAGCATTGTACTCGGGCGAATTGACCTTCGGCAGCTGGCCCCAGCAGTTAAAGTCCTTGCGGTTGATGACGCCCTTGGCGCCGAGCGACATCACAAACTCGCGCTTTGTCTCATCCGAGATGACGCCGATCGCATTTGCGCCCGCGGCGGCGCAAAGCTGGATCCCGAACACGCCCAGTCCCCCCGAGGCGCCCCAGACGAGCACGTTGTCGCTCGGCTTCAGCCGGTGCGGTTCGTGGCCGAACAGCATGCGATAGGCGGTGGCGAGCGTCAGCGTGTAGGAGGCGGCCTCCTCCCAGGTCAGGTGCTTTGGACGGGCCATCAGCTGCCGGTCCTGCACGCGGCAGAACTGGGCGAACGAGCCGTCGGGCGTCTCGTAGCCCCAGATGCGCTGCGAGGCGGAGAACATCGGGTCGCCGCCGTTGCATTCCTCGTCGTCGCCGTCGTCCTGGTTGCAATGGACGACGACCTCGTCGCCGACCTTCCACCTTTTGACCTTGGAGCCGATCGCCCAGACGATCCCGGACGCGTCGGAGCCAGCGATGTGATAAGGGTTCTTGTGGACGTCGAGGGTGGAGACGGGCTCGCCGAGGGCCGCCCAGACGCCGTTGTAATTCACCCCGGCCGCCATCACCAGAACCAGCACGTCGTGGCTGTCGAGGGTCCATGTCGGCACGACCTCGACCTGCATGGATTGCTCCGGCGGTCCGTGCCGTTCCTTGCGCACGACCCACGCATACATCGACGCCGGCACGTGACCCACCGGCGGAATCTCGCCGATTTCGTAAAGATCCTTTTTCAGCGCCCCGGCGCGCGTGTCGGCGCCCATGGGGTGAGTGTTCATGGCTCCCTCAGCGTCCTGCAGTGCGCCGACGCCTCTCATATTGCGGCGCACAATTAACCATTGCGCCTTGAGGCCGCGAAAATCAATCCGACTTTGGTCAACGGTTTCGCTTGTTTGCAATGGAATTTACGCCGCAGCAGGAAATCAAGCGTAAGGAAGCGGGATCGGCTGCGGTCGAGGCGGGACGAGGACCTGCGGCATGTCAAACTGGCCGTTGTTGCAATTTGTTCAGGATCTAGGCGATTTCGATCTTGTCGCGCTGCTGCTCGGGGGGGTCATAGCGTTCTTTTCCGCGGGCTTCGCGATCGATTACATCGTCGGCCGTCACGGAATGGGTCCATACTGGAACGGGTTTTACGCGATGCTTGGCGCTTACGCCGGCCTCTGCGCCCGCAATTGGTGGCTCCAACCCTATGTCGCCTATGACCCTTATCTGACGACAGTCGCAATCGCCGGCGGATTGTTGACCACGGTCGTGATGGTAAGCGCGGTCGCCAAACGCTGAACCCGTCCAGCTTTAGCCTTTCTTCGGCGCGAACCGAACGCAAGACTTATTCCCCAGGGCGAATCTCGATCCGTTCGCGGCCTCGCGGTTTCGAGCGAAGCGGTGGCGCCGCATGCCATTTTCTGTAATTGTGCTCTGCACAATGATGGGGTGAGCGCGCGAGACGCGAGCCGGCGGCGAGCGTCCTAAAGCGAGCGAACCATGGCGCAGGCGAACGGACGAACGATGGCGGCGCGCCGCGACGAGCCCTGGATCTTTCGCACCTATGCCGGCCATTCGACGGCGCACGAGTCGAACACGCTCTATCGCCAGAATCTGGCCAAGGGGCAGACAGGGCTGTCGATCGCCTTCGACCTGCCGACCCAGACCGGATTTGACAGCGACCACGTGCTCGCACGCGGCGAGGTGGGCAAGGTGGGCGTCGCGATCTCTCACATCGGCGACATGCGAGCCCTGTTCGAGGGGATCCCGCTTGCGTCCATGAACACGTCGATGACCATCAACGCCACCGCGCCATGGCTGATGGCTCTCTATATCGCGATCGCCGACGAGCAGGGTGTTCCCCGCGCCCGGCTCCAGGGCACGACCCAGAACGACATCATCAAGGAATATCTGGCGCGCGGATCCTACGTCTTCCCGCCCGACGCCTCGCTCAGGCTGACCAAGGACATGATCGTGTTCGGCGCCCGGGAGACGCCGAAATGGAACCCGATGAACGTGTGCTCCTACCACCTTCAGGAAGCCGGGGCGACGCCGGTCCAGGAGCTGTCCTACGCGCTCGCCACGGCGATCGCCGTGCTCGAAAGGGTCCGCAAATCGGGCGAGGTCGATGAAGCGGAATTCGCTGGCGTCGTCGGCCGGATTTCGTTCTTCGTCAACGCCGGCATGCGGTTCGTGACCGAGCTTGCGAAAATGCGCGCGTTCGTCGAATTGTGGGACGAGATCACGCGCGATCGCTTTGGCGTCAAGGATCCCGCCAAGCGCCGCTTTCGCTACGGCGTCCAGGTCAATTCGCTTGGACTGACCGAGCAGCAGCCCGAGAACAACGTCTACCGCATCCTCATTGAGATGCTGTCGGTGGTCCTGTCGAAGAACGCTCGCGCGCGGGCTGTGCAACTGCCGGCCTGGAACGAGGCGCTCGGCCTGCCGCGGCCGTTTGACCAGCAATGGTCGCTCCGCCTGCAGCAGATCATGGCCTATGAAACCGACCTGCTTGAGTTTGGCGACATTTTCGACGGCAGCAAGGAGCTCGATGCGCTGGTCGCCAGGCTGAAGAGCGAGGCCCTGGCGGAAATCGCCGCGATCGACGCGATGGGAGGCGCCGTCAAGGCGGTTGAGACGGGCGCGCTCAAGGCGAAACTTGTCGAATCCAACACGCGCAGACTCGAGGCGATCGAGCGCGCCGAGCAGATCGTTGTCGGCGTAAACGCCTTCACCAATTCCGAGCCTTCGCCGTTCGCCACGGGCGAGAACTCGATCCACGTCCCGTCGGCCGTCGCCGAGGCCGAGCAAGTGGCCGCCCTCGTGGCGTGGCGAGCGCAGCGCGACGAGGATCGCGTGGGCGAGGCGCTCGGAGCGCTCCGCCGGGCGGCGGCGAGCGGCGCCAACATCATGCCCGCCTCGATCGAGGCGGCCAAAGCCGGGGTTACTACGGGCGAATGGGGCGACGCGCTGCGGGCGGAGTTCGGAATCTTTCGCGCGCCGACCGGCGTCTCGCCGCGCGCGCGGCAGGAGAGCGGCGACCTCGACCCTCTGCGCAGCGAAGTTGAACGTGTTTCGCTCAAGCTCGGCCGCCGCCTCCGGTTCCTCGTCGGCAAGCCGGGCCTCGACGGCCATTCCAATGGCGCCGAGCAGATCGCGGCGCGAGCCACGGATGCGGGCATGGATGTCGTCTACGACGGCATCCGGCTCACCCCTGCCGAAATCGTCGAGGCGGCCAGGTCAGGCGTCCATTGCGTCGGCCTGTCGATCCTGTCGGGGTCGCATATCGCGCTCACCGAAGAGGTGCTGAAGCTTTTACGCGCGGCCGGCCTCGAACACGTGCCGCTGATTGTCGGCGGCATCGTTCCGCCCGCGGACGTGGCGCGACTGAAGGCGGCCGGCGTCGCGGCGGTCTACACGCCCAAGGATTTCGAGATCAACACCATCCTCCGCGCGGTCGTCCAGGAAGTCGAAGCCCGTTTTGACGCGGGGCGCGTGGCCCAGTGAGGAGAGCGACGGTACGATCGGTCCTAGGCCGGGGCCGGCTCCGCGGGCGTTCGAGTCGACCTAATCACACCTGAGGGCCTCGGCGCCTGATGGGGCTTCACCCCAGTCGCGCGCGGCGCACGCGAGGCTGGCCCTCAATTAGCCATAGTGATCATACAGTTGCGCCCGAGTTCCTGGTGCATAGGCGTGAGGTCCACCGTACGCGTCGAACGCGAGCTTACCCCTTCAATATACAACGCCAGAATGCAAGAAGATGGGAATGCAACCTTCGGTTGGTTGCGTTTCGGGGTTTAGAGCTGTAGATAAGCCTAAACCTTTCAGTGAAAAATCCCTCGAGGGAAACACCCATGGCCGCTGTTACGACCACCATTGCCTCATTCCCGACCACCCCGATCTCGGCCACCGACGGGACTGAGCCCGATGGCCAGCTGTTTATTGATTCGAACGGCAATCTTCGCGGCGCAACCGTCGTCGGGGGGGCAAACAGCAGCGGGACCACGTACGAAATCGTTAACAACGGGGGTGTCTTCGCCACCACCCCGACTTTTTTGGCTGACATACCGACCGGCTTAAACACGCTCGTGGGCGTGCCGAACCTGAGCGCTGATGCGAATGGCGATCTGTTTGGCCTGATGTTCTCGGGCGGCACGACTAATCACCTGGGCACGGTCGTCAAATTCGCCGCTGCGGGCGGCGCCGCGAGCACGGTGGCGACTTTCACCCCCACCACCGGCGCCTCCAACCCGGGAGGGGTGCTGCTTGTCGACGCCAGCGGCAATCTGTTTGGAACGACGTTATCGGGCGGCGCCCATGGGTCCGGCACGGTGTTCGAAGTGAAGGCCGGCACTAGCACGCCAATCGTCCTCACCAGCTTCAGCTCTGGCATTGTTCCCTCTGGCTCGGGCAATCTGGTCGAAGACGCGGCGGGCGACCTTTTCGGCACCACCACCAACTCCGTATTCGAGGTCAAGAAGTCAGGCGCCAGCTATGCCACCCCGGTCGACCTCGTCCCCTTCCCGGTGGGCACGCAGATTGGCAGTTTAACCATAGACTCAAAAGGGAACATCTTCGGGACAACGATCTCGGGCGGGGCGAACGACGACGGCACGGTGTTTGAGATCGAAAAGACCGCCACCGGTTACGCCGGCACCCCGACCACCCTGGCGAGCTTCGTCCCTGCGGACGGACAGCTATCTCTTAACCGTCCGAAAATCCTGATCGTGGACGCCAACGGCGACCTTTTTGGAACCACCGACCCAAGCGCCCAGAATTCCGGAGGCGTGGTGTATGAGATCGTCAGGACATCGACCGGCTACGATAGCACCCCGGTCATTGTTTCCGATTTCAACGGGAAAGCGACCGGCTCGCTCGGCGCGAACGTGGTCGCTGACGCGAACGGTAACCTTTTCGGGACGACCCAGGCCGGCGGCGCGAGCAACAAAGGCACCGCGTTCGAGATCACCGGCAGCGGCTATGCGACGACTCCGACGGTGGTGCCAATCATACCCAACCTCGTGTGGCAGAACGACAATGGTCAGGCCTCGGTCTGGGCCATGGACGGGACGACCTGGATCGGCGGCGGGTTGGTGAGTCTCAATCCCGGGCCAACTTGGCGCGCGGTCGGGACGGGCACGTTCTTCGCCGGCGACACTGCGGACCTTCTGTGGCAGAATAGGAGCACCGGCCAGGCGGCAGTCTGGGAGATGGACGGGAACACTCGCCTCAGCGGCGGGGTGGTGAGCCTCGATCCCGGCCCGACTTGGAAGGCGATCGGAACCGGCGATTTCAACGGCGATCACCTGTCCGACATCCTGTGGCAGAACACGAGCACCGGCCAGGCCGCGGTCTGGAACATGGACGGGACCACCCGGCTGGGCGGCGGGGTGGTGAGCCTCAATCCCGGGACGAGTTGGAAAGCGGTCGGGACGGGGGATTTCTACCATGATGGCCACGCCGGCATCCTGTGGCAGAACCCGGGCACCGGCCAGGTCGCGATCTGGGATATGGACGGCAACACCCGGCTGGGCGGCGGGGTGGTGAGCTTGAACCCGGGGCCGGCCTGGCATGCGATCGGATCGGGCGATTTCTACGGCAACGGCCTTTCCGACATCCTGTTCCAGAACGCGAGCACGGGCCAGGTCGCGGTCTGGGAGATGGACGGGACCACCCGGCTGGCCGGCGGGGTGGTGAGCCTCAATCCCGGGACGAGCTGGCACGCGATCGGGACCGGCGCGGGCGGTTCGGAGATCCTGTTCCAGAACACCAGCGGCCAAAGCGCGATCTGGCAGATGGACGGGACCACCCGGCTCGGCGGCGCGGCCATTACCCCCAATCCAGGGACGGCCTGGCATACAATCGGGCTGAGCTGAGCCCAGAAAGCCGAAAGAGCCGCTCTTGGTTTAAACTTTCATCGCGAGACGCCGCGCCAGGCGTCGATGTTGGACCGATGAGCCGTACGCGCCCGCCCGCCCGCCGGCGGTCACACCCGCCCTGCGACTCGTCGTCCTTAGGCCGGCGGACCCCCGGTCATCTCAAACGACTAACCCGCAAGCGCTTCCATTCATTTGCTGACCAGAGTCACGGAACTCCCGGTCTCACCGAGCAGATATTCCATTTTTCGGTGGCCGGGGGCGATCCTGACGGTTCTTGGCGGACTCCGGCGCTTACAGCCTCACCGCCCGACACAAAGCATCCAGTTGGTCGCTCTCCGGCAGGCATCTGTTAGTCGTTAAACATAAGATTCCTGCAAAACACTTCGCCGCCGTGCGCGGTTAAGCGGTCCTTTCATCAACACGCTTAGGTTGTGCGGCGATCGCGCGCGCAAGGTTCCCGACGCCCGAGGCGCGCGATCGAGAACGACCAAGGTTACATTCAAGGTGCGCCCGTGCTCCCAAATATTGTTCTTTTCGAAGGCCAGGACGCACTCAATAACAGTGGTCTCTGGGAGACGAACGGAACGGGAAGCGGGACCTTCGAACTGGCGCCGGCCGGAACCGGCCCTCAAGGGCTCTCTCCCAGCGGAATAACGGTCCTTGGCGGCCGGGTTTTGTTCGAGGGGGTGGATCTAAGCGGCCATTCCGGGTTGTGGACCACAGACGGGACCGCGGTCGGCACCGCGGAGCTGAGCGCGATCTCGGGCGCGAGTCCGGCGGGGATCGCGCCCAGCGACCTGACGGTCTTCGGCAACGAGGCGCTTTTCAGCGGCATCAATGCGAGCGGCCAGACTGGATTGTGGACGACAGACGGGACGGCGAACGGCACCTTGGAGCTCGCCGGCATCACAGGGGTGGCGGCGGCGGGAATAGCGCCGACCGACCTGACGGTCTTCAACCATCAAGCCCTGTTCACCGGCACGGACACGGCAGGCCATCTTGGCCTGTGGGTGACCAACGGCACAGCCGGAGGAACAACGGAGCTGACAGGCGTCGCCTCAGCGTCGTCGACCGGACTCGATCCCAGCGACATGACGCTCTTCAATAATGAGGTGCTGTTCAACGGCGTCGACGCGAGCGGCCTTTCCGGCTTGTGGGTGACCGATGGGACTGTCGGCGGCACGCACGAACTTGTCGCGGGGGGCGGCGTTGCGGATCCGGCCGGACTAAATCCGACGAATATCACGGTCTACAACGGCGAAGTCCTGTTCAGCGCGCTCGACGCCAGCGGCGCTATGGGCTTGTGGGTGTCGGACGGGACTGCCGGCGGCACCCATGAGCTGACCGGCATAACCGGCGCCAACGCCTCGGGGCTCGCTCCCAGCGATCTCACGGCCTACAATGGCGAGGTTCTGTTCCGCGGCCTTGATCACTCGGGTCAAGCCGCGCTGTGGACAACAGACGGAACGGTAGCCGGCACGCACGAGTTGACCGGCATAGCCGGAGCGTCGACGACCGGGATCGGACTGGACCCGTCCGAGTTCACCGTCTACGGCGGCGTCGCGCTGTTCAGCGGGTATGATTCCAGCGGCAACCAGCAATTGTGGCAGACGAACGGCTCCGCTGCCGGGACAGCAGAAATAGGCCCCGTCTCTGGCGCGCAGTCGACGGGATTGTCTCCCAATGATCTGACCGCGATCGCAATGGTGGGACCGGTGGTGGCGGCCGGGGCCAGCGTCAACTATGTAACCGGAGCCGCGCCTGTCACGCTCGACGTCGGGCTTTCCGTCGCCGATGCGTCGGCCGTCAGCCTTTCCACGGCCACGGTCAGCATCAGCACCGGCTTCGTTCTGGGCGACGCGCTGAGCGTAGGGTCGTCCCAGTCCGGCATCGTGAGCCAGTACAACGCCACCACGGGCGTCCTGACTTTATCCGGCTCGGCGAGCCTTGCCGCCTACAAGATCGAGCTCGACTCCATCGCCTACGCCTCCGCCAACGCCACGACTTCGAGCCGAACGATCACCTGGTCCGTCAACGACGGCGTCAACGCGTCCGCTCCAGTGACCAGCCACGTATCGGTCAGCCGCCTCCCTCCGGTGGTGATCGCGGGCGCCACCGTCAGCACCGTCGCCGGAGCGGCGCCTGTCGCGCTCGACGCCGGATTAGCCCTGACCGATGCGGCGGCGGTCAACCTCTCCGCGGCCATGGTCAGCATCAGCGCCGGCTTCTTTCATGGCGATATGCTGAGCGTCGGCTCGCCCCAGACCGGCATCGCCAGCCAGTACAACGCCGCCACCGGGGTGCTGACTTTGTCCGGCGCGGCAGGCCTCGCCGCCTATCAGACCGAACTCAACTCGATAACCTACGCCTCCGCCAACGCCACGACTTCGAGCCGCACGATCCTTTGGTCCGTCAACGACGGCGTCAACGCGTCCGCTCCCGTGACCAGCCATGTGTCGGTGAGCGCCGCTCCCCCCAATCCGACCAGCCCGCCTCCGATCTTCAATATACTGTGGCAGAACACGAGCGGCCAGGCGGCGGTCTGGGATGTGACCGGGAACGCCCGGACTGGCGGCGGGTTGGTGAGTCTCGATCCCGGGCCGACTTGGCGCGCGGTCGGGACGGGCGCGTTCTTCGCCGGCGACACCGCGGACATCCTGTGGCAGAACAGCTCGGGCCAAGCCGCGATCTGGGAAATGAATGGGACCACCCGCACCGACGGCGGCGTGGTGAGCCTCAATCCGGGGCCGAGTTGGAAGGCGATCGGAACCGGCGACTTCGACCATGACGGTCTTTCCGACATCCTGTGGCAGAACGCCGGCACCGGCCAGGTCGCGGTCTGGGAGATGAATGGGACCACACGCACCGGCGGCGGGACGGTAAGTCTCAATCCCGGGCCGACGTGGAAAGCGGTTGGAACCGGCGACTTCTACGGCAATGGGGATTCCGACATCCTTCTCCAAAACAAGGGTACGGGTCAGGTCGCGATCTGGGAGATGGACGGCAACACCCGGCTGGGCGGCGGGGTGGTGAGCCTCAATCCGGGTCCGGCTTGGAAAGCGGTCGGAACCGGCGATTTCTACGGCAATGGCCTTTCCGACATCCTGTTCCAAAACGCGAGCACGGGCCAGGTCGCGGTCTGGGAGATGGACGGGACCACCCGGCTGGACGGGGGGGTGGTGAGCCTCAATCCCGGGCCGAGCTGGCATGCGATCGGGACCGATGGCGGCGCCGACATCCTGTTCCAGAACACCAGCGGCCAAAGCGCGATCTGGGAGATGGACGGGACCACCCGGCTCGGCGGCGGGACGCTCAGCCTCAATCCCGGGCCAAGCTGGCATGCAATCGGGCTGAGCTGAGCCCAAGGAGTCGAAAAGAACCGCTCATTGGTTTCGACGGCCATCGCGACGCCGCGCCAGCGTCGAGTGCGGCGCGATGTTGGAACCGATGAACCGCATCCCTCCGGCGGTCACATCCATGTGACGGTTCGTGGTCTACGCTTTCAAACTCAGTGAAGACTGCGGGGTGCAACGCAGACTGTCGCGGCGTTAGAAACTTGCCGACAGCCGCTCTTCAACCTTCTCGCAGATATAGTGATAAAGGCAGATGTGAACCTGCTGGATGAGTGGAGTTGAGCGCGACGGCACGTCGATCAATACATCACTCAGGCTGGCAAGCTCGCCGCCGCCCTCGCCCGTAAGTGCGATGCTCGCGACTCCCATTCCGCGCGCACACTTGAACGCCTCTATGACATTCCTTGAATTGCCCGAAGTGCTGATCCCCAGCAATACCCCGCCCACCGCGCCGTAGGCTTCCACCTGACGAGAAAATACCGTGTCATAGGAATAATCGTTTGACCACGCGGTGAGCACGGAAGGGTTGGCGGCAAGGCAGATGCAGTTGAGCGCGCGCCGCTCTTTCAGGAACCGTCCCACCAGTTCGCCGGTGATATGCATCGCATCCGACGCCGACCCCCCATTGCCACAAAGGAGAAGCGGTTTGTTCGCGGAAAGCGCATTCGCAATGACTTCGATGGCTTTCTCCGTTTGAAGAACGCCAGGATGATGACGAGCGGCGGCAAGTGTACGCTCTGACAATTCCAAGTATTCGATAATGCCCATG
This sequence comes from uncultured Alphaproteobacteria bacterium, assembly GCA_963717215.1. Lineage (GTDB taxonomy): Bacteria > Pseudomonadota > Alphaproteobacteria > Rhizobiales > Beijerinckiaceae > Roseiarcus. Next base: position 1,078,244 of record CAVQVS010000006.1, on the reverse strand, counting down.
CTTCAATTCCTGGATATAAAAACAATTGAGGACTACCGGATATCAGCGTCAGAAGGCAAGTCAATCAAACTGACCGGCGAATCGATGCTGCACCACGCGAATGTTAATGCCGGACGAAAGTCAAGGCCGGCAGGCGCGTAGAGCGATTTAAAAGCGAGGCAAGAGTTCCTTTGACGCTCTTGTATCTTTTGTCCTCCATCGGACCGCGCTTTGCGCCGGTTTGCAGCGGCGGCCAGGGCGCGACTTTGTCGAGGCTCCGGATGGAAACAAAGTTCCTGCGCGCCGTCTCGAGCGGTCGCGCGCCGAAACCACCTCGCCCGCTCGCCGCAGTCCCGCGGGCGACCCCCGTGCGGCGCTTTGAACAGCGACAGCCTTGAGCGCGCGCGCGAACACATTGTCGTTGCAACTTTCACCACCGTCGAATAACGCGGGGCTTCGTCCAAACGTTGGGGCAGTGCGATGGTTTCTGATTTCGACCTTCTGCTCGTCGATCTCAGCGAGCGCCATCGGATCGATCGCCACAGCCCCGATTATCCAGCGCGGCCGGCCCGAATGGTTTCCGCGCCGCCGGGGGTTGCGTGAACGTTGTTCCGATGAGCGGGCGTTGCCTGGACTCGGTCGACATCTTCGTCCTCGCCGGGGGACTAGGAACGCGTATCCGGCCGGTCCTCGGCGGCCTGCCCAAACTGCTGGCGCCGATCGACGGTCGGCCGTACCTGTCTTATCTGCTCGACTGGCTGGCGCGCTTCGGCGCACGGCGGGTTGTGTTTGGCCTCGGACACCAAGCGTCGGCTGTCGTCGAGCATTTGCGTTCCCATCCCGCCAATGAAATCGAAATAACGACCACAATCGAGCCACGGCCGCTTGGCACGGCGGGCGCCGTCCGTTTTGCACGGAACGCGGTCCACAGCGATCCAGTGCTGATCGTGAATGGGGATAGCTTCGTCGACGCCAATCTTTGCAAATTTCTTGACCACCATCGCGCCGCGAAAACGGCCGGAAGCATTCTTTGCGCGGAGGTCGAGAACGCCGGTCGCTATGGCCGCGTCGAGGTCGATGAAGCGGGCCGAATTCGCGACTTTATCGAGAAAGACCCGACGTTCTCCGGAAGCGCTTTCGTCAACGCCGGCGTATATCTCCTTTCTGCATCCCTGCTCGACGATATCGCATCGAGCGAATCGACCTCGCTTGAACGCGACGTTTTCGAGCAATTGCCTTCGGGCTCGCTCGCCGCCTTCACTGGACATTTCCGGTTCATAGATATCGGCACGCCAGAATCGTACGCGCGCGCCGGCCGCATTTTCAGCGCCATCGATTGGCGCGAACGAGGAGATTCAGGCGCATGATCATCAGTCGTACGCCATTCCGAATTTCGCTCTTCGGCGGCGGAACCGACTATCCGTCGTGGTTCCGCGAGCATGGCGGCGCGGTGGTCGGCGCCGCCATCGACAAATACTCCTACATCAGCATGCGGCGGCTGCCGCCATTTTTTCCGCACAAGTACCGCATCGTCTATTCGCAGATCGAACTCGTCAAGCAAATCTCCGAAATCAAACACCCGGCGGTCCGAGGGATTCTCGCCGATATGGACGTCAAGGAAGCCCTGGAAATCCACAATGACGCCGATCTCCCAGCGCGCTCCGGACTGGGGTCGAGCAGTTCGTTCACTGTCGGGCTTCTCCACGCGCTTTACGCCCTCGACAGCAAGATGATCTCCAAGCGCGAACTGGCGACGGAGGCCATCCGCATGGAGCAAGATGTGCTCAAGGAAAACGTCGGCTCGCAGGACCAGCTGTGGGCGGCCTATGGAGGTTTCAACCGCATCGAATTCCACAGCGATGGCTCCTTCGCCGTTGCGCCCGTCATGGTTTCGCCGCAGCGCCGAGAGGAGATCACGCGTTCGATCATGCTGTTCTTTACCGGCTTCTCCCGGTTCGCCTCAGATTTCGCCGAGGACCAGATCAAGAACATAGGCAACCGCAAGAGCCAGTTGCGCACGATCCGCAGCATGGTGGACAGCGCCATCGACATGCTGCGCGATCCCAAAACGCCGGTGCGGGAATTGGGCGAGTTGTTGCACGATTCCTGGCGGCTCAAGCGGGAGCTTTCAGAGAAAGTATCGAACGCGCAAATCGATGAGATTTACGAAGCTGGTCGCGAGGCCGGCGCAATCGGGGGCAAGCTTTTGGGAGCAGGCGGCGGCGGCTTCATGCTGTTTCTGGTGGATCCCGAAAAACGCGAACAGGTGCGCGAGCGCTTGCAGAACCTCATTCATGTCACCGTCGGGTTCGATAACGACGGCAGCAAGATCGTGCTCTATCAACCGGATGGACTGTGACCCGGTGTGATACGACCGCCACCGCAGCTGAAACGCGCCCAATAGATTCGGAAGGAGTTTGGTGCGATGTCCGGATTGGCGCTCCACGTGGCGGGGCCGCCCTGTTCCTCGATCGGGACGGCGTGATCGTCGAGGAGACCGGTTACCTCAGCCAGGTAGACGATATCGCGATTGTCGCGGGCGCCCCCCAGGTTATCGCGGCAGCGAACCGGCGCAACATTCCTGTCGTGCTCGTGACCAACCAAGCCGGCGTCGGCCGCGGTTACTACGGCTGGGCCGAGTTCGCAGCGGTACAGGCCGCAATCTCGTCGCGCCTGGGCGCGCTCGGGGCGCGGCTCGACGCTGTTTACGCATGCCCGCACCACCCGGCCGGCGAGGGAGCTTTCCTTCATCCCAACCATCCGGCGCGCAAGCCGAATCCCGGCATGATTTTGCGCGCGGCCGCCGATTTGGCTCTGGACCTGCAGAAATCGTGGCTTGTCGGCGACAAGGCTATCGATATCGAGGCCGCCAAACGCGCCCGAACTCGGCGGCGCTCTGCTGGTGATGACTGGGTATGGCGAGACCGAGCGGCTAAGGTCGGCAGCGCTCGCGGGGGCCGACTTCGAGGTCCGTTTTGGACAGTCGATCGCAGAGGCGGCATTGCTGCCACTTCTCGCGGAGCCGGGATAGAATTCGACGGACCGGCGCTAAACGTTCCCGTAAACGCGGTTGCGGATCATGCGATAGCCTTTGATCAGCTCGCGGATGCCGTCGTCGAGCCCAAACGCGGGTGCGTAGCCAGTCGCCTCGATCCGCGAATTGGACACAATGTAGTCGCGCTTGTCGGGATCTTCGCCAACTGGCGCTTCGAAATACTGGAAGCTTGGCAGGTGCGCCTTGATGCGCTCGCACAACTCCGCCTTTGACAAGTTGGCGTCCGAGAGGCCGACATTGAAGGGCCGACCGTTCATGGCGTCAAACGTCGTCATGGCGTGTATGAAGGCGCGCGCGACATCGCGAATGTGAATGTAATTGCGCTTGAAATGCGCCTCGAAGAGCACGACAACACGATCGTTGATGGCGCGATAGACAAAGTCGTTCACCAGAAGGTCGATGCGCATGCGCGGCGCCATGCCGAAGACCGTAGCCAGACGCAGGCTGATCGCGTTGCCTCGCTCGAGCGCGATCTTTTCCGCCGCCACCTTGTCGCGCCCATAGAGCGAAATGGGGCGCAACGGCGAATCCTCGTCGCAGAAACTGCCTTGATCGCCCACCCCGTAGCCACTGTTGGTGATCGGAATGATGATGCGCTGCTCGCGCGACATGAGACCTGCCAGGGCGCCGACGGCGTCGCGATTGGTGGAGGTCGCCCCAATCGGGTCCTTGTCGCAGAGCGGCGCGCCGACGAGCCCAGCGAGCGGAAATACATAATCGGCCTTGGCGACGAGCGGCTTGAGCGTTGCGACATTACGCGCATCGCCGTCGACCACGTCGAAATTGGCGTTGGCGCAGACATGACCGAGGCTGTTTTGCCGCCACATGAAGTTGTCGAGCACGGTGACCCGGTGCCCTGCCGCCAAGAGTTCGGGCACCAGGATCGAGCCGAGATAGCCGGCGCCGCCGGTCACCAATATGGATTGTGGAGTCGTCATAGGCTTATACTTCCGCAGTCAGTTGGCGCGTAGCATTGTTAAGGGAAGCCGTCTATCGCGCGAGGGTTCGCTGCGAGATCCGTGTCATGATCGCCTGGGAAGCAGGAGCACGGTCCGGCGCCGCAGACCCGAGAACCGGATCAGGTCGTGCATAACGATGACCGCCGACCTTGTTTGCGACGGCGGTCGGGTCCTCGACAGGGCGCGAAAAATCACAGGACGGTCTGTAGTCGGTAGGAAAGCAGAGCTCAATCCCCACGTGCGAAGTCCGCAAGGTCTGATCCGGCCGCTCAATGATGATTTAAGTTGCAAGACCCGATCGGTGGACGATACTGTCCGATGGCGCGCGGCGGGGATCGCGGACGGCCTCAATCAGCCACGCTGCCTATGTCGAGCGATTACCGGGCCGGCGTGGTCGGTCCTGCAAATGCCGCGCTCGCTCTCGCATTGACGGTCCATCCAAAGCCGATGAAGCCAGTCGCGAGTGCATTCCGGCTCGGGGACATGATTTGAAGGATATCGTGATCTTCGGAACCGGGCCGATTGCCGAGCTGGCCGATTTCTATTTTCGCATGGATGCGGGCGCCAAGGTCGCAGCCTTCACCGTGGACGCGGCTTACAAGACGGGCGATCACTGGCTTGGCCGGCCGGTCGTGGCTTGGGATGAGATCGAGGCCGCCTATCCTCCGTCCGGCTTCGATGTGTTCGTCGCTGTCAGCTATACGGGTCTGAACAAAATCCGCCGCGCCAAGGTCGATGAGGCTGAGGCGAAAGGATATAAACTGGCTAGCTATCTAAGTTCGCGGGCGACGTATTTTGGCGATTTCGCAGCAAAACCAAATCAATTCATACTGGAGAACAATACCATCCAACCTTTCGCCAAGATTGGATCAAATGTGTATCTTTGGTCGGGCAACCATATAGGGCACCACAGCGAGATAGCTGAGGATGTATTTATTGCTTCGCATGTGGTTGTTTCTGGCGGCGTGAAAATCGGACCGCGAAGCTTTATCGGCGTCAATGTGACGATACGCGATCACGTCAGCATCGGCGCCGACTGCATTCTTGGCGCCGGCGCCATCGTCCTTCAGGATATTCCCGATAGCTCTGTAATCTCGCCGGCGGCGACCGAGATCTCCAAAGTTCCCAGCTACAGACTCAAGCGGATCTGACGCCATGGCCTGGCGGCGAGCCGGCTCGGTCCTGGCCCCTGTGTCCGACCATCCCGCGCTCGCGAGCCACGCCGCCTTGCCGGTGGCTGCGCCTTTGGGCGGTGATCTGGTCCGAATCTTCTATTCCGGACGCGATCAGGCGAACCGGTCCGCGATTGGCTCACTTGTTCTGCGACTGGGGGAGATTCCGCGCCTCGAGGACAAGGGTGGCGATCCGATCCTCACGCCGGGCACGCTGGGCGCGTTCGACGACGCGGGCCTGGGAGTCGGATCGATCGTTCCCCATCCGGCGGGAGACCGCCTCTACTACATGGGCTGGAATGTCGGCGGCTCGGTGCCCTGGCGCAACGCGATTGGCCTCGCCATCGGCTCGTTGGCGACAGGCAGGTTCGAACGCTTTGCCGTCGGCCCGGTCATGGACCGCGATCCGGTGGATCATTTCAGCCTGTCCTATCCATGGGTGGTCCGGCTGGGAGAAAAGGATTGGCGGGTCTGGTACGGCACGCATCTTAGCTGGGGCGCTGAGAAGGCGGACATGTCCCACGCCATTCGAGCGGCGCGGAGTGAGGACGGCATCGCGTGGCGACGCTCGTCGACGATCGCGCTCGGGCCAGAGGGAGACGAAATCGCGGTCGTCCGTCCAACGGTTCGCGTCGGCCCGCAGTTTTCCGAGATGTGGTTTGCGCGTCGCGATCACGGCGATTACCGCCTGGGCTACGCGACCTCGACTGATCTCATCACCTGGAGCAGACGGACGGGCGGGGTGCTCGAGCCTGAGCAAGAGGGCTGGGAGGGTGGGGCGATGACTTATCCTTCAGTGTTTGACGCCTTGGGACGGCGCTGGTTGCTCTACAATGGCCGTTCTTACGGCGCGACCGGTTTCGGCTTGGCCGTCTGGGAAGAGTGACGCACCAGCAGTGTGAATTCCCACAATCCGTAATCTTGCAACAATGCAACCTGCCGCCCATAGCGCATTAGGCAGTGGGCTAGCAGGGCGACAGGATCGGCATAAAACAAATCCGGCTGTCGCCTCTCCGGGTCAGACGATAGCGTGAGCATATTGGCCCCGAAGCCGAGGCGGCTCTTCCTCGCCAGCAAGTCGATCGTGTCTGTCACGTAGACTGCCCACTCCTCGGGATCCGCGCCGCGGCGGACATTGAGAATTCCGCTGGCGATGGCGTAGTCGCAAGTCTCCGGCGGCGTCGCGCCCAGATGCCAATGCCGATCCGGACCGGCGCCGTGCAACGCTTTCGCAGCCTCGATCATGCCGGGCGCGACATCGCAGCCGATATACAATCCGCGATGGCCGGCTTCGCGCAAAACGGTGAGAAAGTCGCCGTAGCCACAGCCGAGATCGAGAACGGAGGCGTCAGGATCATGGGCGACGAGTTGCAAGAACTGGAAATGGCGTATGCGGTGGGTGGCTTCATCTTTCCAGTCGACGCCGCGTGCCGTGGGTCCGAACTTGTGCAGGGCCGCTTCGTAATAAGCAGAAACGGCCGGTAAAATCGCCGCGGCGCGTTTCTGCTTCATGGCCGCATCATGCTCATCCGGCGGCATTGCCCCGGTCCGCGATCATTGCGCTGGTCGCAGCGCAGCCCAGATTCAGCAGGGGATCAACGATAGAAACGGCGGGCTCGAACCCGTTCCAGAGTTGCGGGTAGGGAATCATGCAGGCGGAATAATCCATCCAACCGACACGAAGATCGGCGTCCCGAAAAGCGCGTTCATCGAGATAGTCGCGGGCCGAGGGGCCAGAAAGATATTCGTCGCCTTCGGCGGCTTTCGTCAAATTAACCAATCGTTCTGTGGGGTCCATCGCTTCTAGCCTAGCGCGCGGTAGGAGGTCGATATCCCGCAGGAGAGGGGTCTTGATTTCCAGGAGACTACAGATCGCCCGTGTGAGAGACTGGTTCAAGGCGGATAGCGAAGAGACCGCCTCGACGGCGCGAAACATTTCGGCCAAAGCGGGAAAGACGGCGTCATAGGCGCTCGCGCGACGATACGCTCCCTCGATATTACGAAGATGCCGTTGATTCCAATCCGGATCGGCAACTTCGATCGCATCGATCGATGCGCGAAAATTCCCCTTCTGTTTCACGGGAACCGACAGCCACAGCCGCCCTGTGGGCGTCTTTATGGCGTTACGCGTGCGCCAATCCCGCCGTGTGAATTGCACGCTGTCGAGGAAAACGAAAGCCTGGCATTGCTCGATCATGGCGAAATAGCCGCGCCAAGGAATGTAGCAGGATTGAACGATCGCGACGCGGCGGGAGACGGTGGTCATGGCGAGCGGCCGAAGAAAGCGCCGATCGCCGCGGTGATGCGCATGACGTCGTCGTCGCTGAGGTTGAGGTAGAGAGGTAGCCGCAGCAAACGGCTGCTAACCGAATCCGTCACCGTCAAATCGCCCGACACGCGACCGAAGCGACGTCCCGCAGGAGCCGAATGAAGCGGAACGTAATGGAACACTGCGTTGATGTTTTCGGCCGCCAGGTGGCCGATCAGCGATGCGCGGGTTGGCTCGTCGGGCAGCAGCAGCCAAAAAATATGACCATTGGCCGCCTCTCCGCCAACGGAAGGAATCACGATGTCGCCTTGCGCAGCAAGAGGTTTTAGCTGCTGCCGATAGAGGTCGTAGAGCGACCGGCGGCGGGCGCAGATGCTTTCAGCATGTTCCAGCTGTGCATAGAGGAACGCGCAAACAATCTCTCCGGGAGAATAGGAAGAGCCGATATCCTGCCAAGTGTATTTGTCCACTTCACCCCTGAAGAACCGGCTGCGATCCGTACCTTTTTCTCGAATGATCTCAGCGCGCTCGATGAAGCGGGCCTTGTTCAGAATCAGCGCGCCGCCTTCGCCGGAAATAATATTCTTGGTCTCGTGGAAGGAAAGGCAGCCGAGATCGCCGATCGTCCCGAGCGCGCGCCCCTTATAGAATGAGAGATGCGCCTGCGCTGCGTCTTCGATCACGAGCAGTCGGTGAGCTTGGGCGATAGCCAGGATCGTATCCATTTCGCAGCTAAGACCGGCGTAATGGACTGGCACAATGGCTCTGCTGTGCGATGTGATGGCGGCTTCAATCAGCGTTTCGTCGATGTTCAGCGTGTCCGGTCTGATATCGACGAAGACAGGCGTTGCGCCGCGCAGCACGAAGGCCGTCGCCGTGGCCGAGAAGGTGAAGGAAGGCATGATGATCTCGTCGCCTGGTCCGACGTCCGAGAGCATGGCGGCCATCTCGAGCGCGCCAGTGCACGAATGTGTTAGGAGGGCGCGGCGGGCCGACAGATTCTGCTGCAGCCAGGATTCGCATCGCTTCATGAAAGGGCCGCCCCCAGCGATCGTGCCTCCCCGAATTGCCTGAGTGATATACTCGAGTTCGTTTCCGACAATCACAGGACGCCCAAACGGGATCTTGTTCGAATTCTGGTTTGGCAATGGGATCCTCAACGGCGCTTACAGACGGAATGGGAGCTCGGCGGTCTTTGAATCGTTGCTCGGACGCATGAATGCAAATGGTGTCGTTTCATGCTCTGGCGCTTGGGGCAATCGAGCACGCGAGAAGCGCCGGAGCCTTGGGAGGCGTAAGCCGCCACCGGAGTGAGATACGAAGTCAGCCCAGGAGAATCCGCCATAGGGTCGATTGCGCCCGGCCGCCAGAGACGAGGATAGGGTGTCCATAATAAGCGACGACGCGATTTCAACGCTTACAAGTCTGGGTGGCGAATTGGCAGCAGAGAATCATGAGGTCTTTGCCGGCAGCCTGGTCGCCTTGCTGCGCGCCGAGCCCGCGGATGAGATCAGTCTCGAGACCTATCGGGCTGCGCTGAGGCACGGCTTCTCCTATTATTACTGGAAATGGGATCCTCGCGGCTGGGCCCTTCGCGAACCCCTGATCACGGCAATCAGCCGCTGTACGGATGCACAATCTCCAGATATCGACCTCATTTGCGAGTTGCTCGATTTTTTGTTTTTCATCACCTGGTGTTTTGAGCAATCAAGCACCCGGCAGAGCCGAGAACTGCTCGGCCCGATGCGTGCTGCGTCGTTGTGCTTCACAAGAACGGCGCCTCTGCGGGATCTGCCACCGCTGACTCGATCCGGACCCCATCGCGTCGCCTGGTTGGCGATGTACGCCGAAAGCAACAGTCCAATGAGTGTCGGCTTGCGCGAAGTCGCTCCGGCATTGCGCGCCGCCGGCCATGAGCTCTACGTCTACGGCTGGCGCTTCTCCGACCCTGCGTTCCGCAATTTCATAAAGAGGGAGGGGGGTGTCTTTCATGAGCTGGGCGGGGAGACTCCGGAGCAGACGATTTTTGCCGTCGAGGCTCAAGCGGTCCGCGATCAGCCGACAGTGGTGATTTCCGACATGAACAACGCCGTCCCGACGGCCCTGTTCTCACGCCGTCTCGCCCCGGTGCAGATCTTTCTGCAGGCGGGAATGCCGGCGTGGCCGACCCAGAACCTCGACGCCGTCTTCAATAGCTTCGGCTTCGACAGCAAGATTGCTGGCTGGGGCAGGGCGAAAATGCTCAAGTTCAATCCGCCATGGGATCTTGCCGCGCTCACTTCGTCGGTCAACAAGGAGGAGATCGCGGCCGAGCTGGCGAACTTGCCTCAGGGTTTGCGTCTGATCGGCAGTTACAGTCGCCTGGCCAAGGTCACGGAACCTTATCTGAAGGCTGTTGAACAAGTTCTGATCCACTGCCTAGATGCGGCGTTTGTTATTGGGGGAACGGGCGACAAAGCCGCAATCGAGGACTTCATCGCCAGGAGCCCCGTTGGCGCACGGATGCATATCGAAGCGCGCTTCGTACCCGGCCACGTCTGGGGCCATTTTCTCGATGTACTGCTCGACACGTGGCCGGTCACGGGCGGCGAATCTTGCCGAGAGATGATCGCGAAGGGAAAGCCGGTCGTGACCCTCCACAGCGAGGAAATGCCGGCCATCGATTTGCAGCGTGACGGGGCGTTGGTCATGCGCGACTGGAACGCCTTCTCGCAAGCGACAGTGCGGCTTTTGCAAGATCCGTCCGCCTATTCCGCGGCCTGCCAACGCGCCCGCGAATTGGCTTCGAGGATGAGCGATGCGAGCTCGTTTGCGAATGAGATTGACGCGGAAATCGCCAGAGCAGTACGGGCGGTGCGTTGGAAGCGTTCGCCAATGGGGCGTGGTCTGACCGCGTTGCGATCCCTCGCCGATGCAAGAAGCGCCAGATGACGGTTTTGAATGATCCGCGCGACGCCTTCGATGCAGCTCTGATCCCGGGCATGCGCCAGCGCTTGGCCGAAGGATACGCCCGATTTCGCGCCGCTGAAGCGAAGGCTGTCGCTCAACTTGCCACCCCTGAGGCTGGCGGTGTGAAAGGCGCATATCGCGACCGCCATTGTCCGAACTGTGGCGCCGCCGCCCCGACGCAGACGTTGCTAAGGGCGCATGGCATCGGCCTGGTCTCATGTCCGGATTGCGACCTGACCTATTCGAGGCAGGTTATGGACGAAGCAGCCGACGCCGCGCGGTATCGCGCTTCGGATCTCGATATCGAAGCGATGCAGTTGCGGTGCTCGGGTCCGTATCTCGAACTCGAGACAGCGCGGGCGCGCTACTATCTCGATCGTCTCGGAGAGACGATGACGCGCACCGGCACGATGTGCGAAATCGGCTGCGGAACCGGGGTTTTTCTGGCCGAAGCGGCGATCAGGGGGTGGGATGCCCTCGGGATCGAGCCAGGTTCAGCCGCTGCCGCGGTCGCGCGGGGACGCGCCAGGCAGGTCGTCGAGGGCTATTTTCCGCAGGATCTCCCGGACGGCCGCCACAGTTTCGATGCGGTCGCAATGCTCGACGTACTCGAACATTTCGCCAATCCTCATGGTTTTTTGCGGATCGTCCGGGACCATCTCGCCCCTGGAGGACGGCTGTTTGTCCAGGTTCCCAATTGGGATAGCCTGCTGGTTCAGTTGGAAGGCGCCGGCAGCTCCGTGGTCTGCCCAGGGCACTGGAGCTATTTCACGCCACGCAGCCTGCCCGATCTGATGGCGCGCGCGGGTTACCGCGCTGTTTTGGTCGAAACGGTTGTCAGCGAGGTCGATCGAATCGCCCAGTTCTCGGCGCACGCGCGACAAGCGGCGCTAGCGAGACTACGTCCGAATCAGGCCAGTCACGGCGAAATGGATCATGACGCCGCCTTGAGCGCCGCCTGGCTTCGAAAGCTTGGCCTTGCCTACAAGCTGATCGGCATTTTCGAGCCGGAACGATGATGGCGGCCGGCTCCGGATTCCAAATCGCGCATGCCGCCGGCGGCCGAGGCGGCGTCGCGTCGGTGGAGGCCGCCGGACCGTGTCCCGCGTGCGGCGCTCCCGACGCGGTCGGGCTGCCCATTCCTGTCACAGATCGTTCCGTCGTGAGCGACGGCCGGCTTGTGCAGCGGTCGCTGGACAAGATCTGCTGCCGTGAGTGTGGCCTGGTGCGCCATCGGATCCGATTGACGGACACCGAAGTCCAGAAGATCTACGCGACCGACTATTCACTTCCCACGCGCGCGGGGTTGGCGGATGAGGCGCGTGGGCGGGCCTATGCCGCAATCGTAGCGGAAGCGATCGGCGGAATGGACAATTGTCGACGCTTTCTCGATGTCGGCTGCGGTTCGGGAACGATGTTGCGCGCGTTGTCGGGTCTGAGCTGCGAAACCCAATTTTCGGGAGTCGACCCTGCATTGCCATCGCCGGTCGTCGACCTGGACGGCCGGCTGACCATGGTGCGCGGCACGCTCGCGACGGCGGGAGCTGAATGGGAAGCGTTTGACGCCATCGCCTCGGTGAACACGATCGAGCACTCCGCCGATCCCACCGCATTCTTGCGCGACCTCGGGGACCGGCTGCGAACCGACGGCCGCATCGTGGTCGTCTGTCCGGCGGCCTGCCCCGCCAACATCGAGTTGCTCTTCTTCGATCACCTGTGGACGATCACCCCGGCCGCGATGGCCCGTTTTGCCGAGCGAGCAGGCCTGGATATCGTGACGTGGCGTCTCCTCGGCGGAGCGTCGTTTGGCTTCCAGCTTTTCGTTTTCGAGAAGAGCGCGGCGGCGCCGGGCCGGATCGCCATTGGGTCTTCGGGCGATTTTGGATCTTATCTCGACGCCTGGCGCGGACTCGATGGAGCATGGAGCGCGGACCTCGCCGATGTCTCACGACCAGTTCAGGCGTTCGGCGCGGCGCAGATGGCGGCTCTTCTGAGAGGCTATGCGCCGCGCGCATGGGAGCGCGTGGAGCGCTTGGTCGTTGACGATCCTGCCGAGGCCTGGCGACTCGGTCCCGTTGTCGGCTATGGATCGGCTGTTCATTCAGGCGGCTGGCTGACCCTCGTCGCCGTGCACCCCGCCGCGCAGGAGGCGGTCGCCGCCCGCATCCGCGCTGACGGCGGTCATCCGGTGGTATTGCCCGCCTCGATCCGATTTTGAAGGAACGCTCATGTCGTTCAACATCCAGGGGAGCTACGGCGTTCATCATCGCATTCGCGCAGAAACCGCGGTGGAGAGGGCCGTAGAAGCGATTCGCACGGTTGGCTACGCTGTCGTCGATGGAGGCTATGAGGCGTCCGAAGTTGACGCTTTCGCGGAGGCTTTCGAGACCGCCCGCGAGGCCTCGGAACATGCGGCAGGAGGACGCGACGCGCTGTTCGCCATCGACGAACACAACACAGTCCGGGTCGCCTTCGCCCGCGATCGGCGCCTGCTGAAGCTCGCGCTGAACAGCCGTATTCTCGAAATCGCGTCGCATCTGATCGGGGAATATCACGTGCTGCAGCAGCAGAACGGCGTGATCAATCCGGCCGGCGCCAAAGTCTACAATCAGGGGGCCTGGCACCGCGATCTGCCCTACCAGCACGTGGTGTTTTCACGGCCGCTGGCGATCAACGCGCTCTTCTGCGTCGATGCATTCACCCACGACAACGGGGCCACGCTCGCGCTTCCCGCCAGCCACAAGCAGGAAGCCTTTCCGTCGCCTCATTTTATCGAAAACGCGGCGGTGCAAATCACGGCCCCGCGCGGAGCCTATATTGTCCTCGACTGCATGACTTATCATACCGGTTCCATCAATCGAACGGCGTTGGATCGCCGGGCCGTCAATCACGTCTATACGGCCCCGATCCTGCGGCAGCAGATTGATTTGCCGGCCTTTTTGGGCGAAGAATTTACCGACGACCCGGCGTTGCGAAGATTGCTTGGGTACGAGGTCGAAACCCCCCGCTCCGTTGGGGAGTACCTCGAAACGCGAAGCAGAAAATCGCAGACGAACCGGAAACCCGGATTGCTGGACGATATCGCCAAAAGCGCCAGGCCGGTCCGTTCTGAAAATTGACGCTCCCTGGCCCAGCCCCGATTGTCGGTCGCGGAAGAGGCGTCCGCCGGTAAACGAAAAGCGGCTCATCGATTCGCATGCGAGCGATTCGGGCTCGGCGTTACGAAGCGCGTCCCCCTTTTGCGCGAGCTTTTTCCTTCGAGAGATCCCCCTTTTCGTCGTTCTGGTAGCCGTGTCTGGCCAGTGCTAAGGACAGGCAACTGCGCCGAGGATCGAAGTGTGGATGCTGCACGACCCGCCTCGAGCGGCGTGAGAGTCATGAGGCCGCAGGCTGACGAGAGGTTCGTTGATTTATGAGGCGGAAGATCATGGCGCACTTGAGGCGTATTTTGGGCAACGAGGGCCTCTCGAGCGATCTCGCTGTTCTGCGCGCTCAAATGGGTGAATTGCGAGCTCAAGGCGACGACAAGAATTTCATTCCCCCTGTATTGGCGTCGGCGAATGAATCCCAGACGTTCCCGTTGACGGACTGGTGGAAGCCCAGCTTTTGGGAACCTACCGTCGCCCTGGCGATCCGTGACTACTGCCGGCCGGGTGATGTCGTTTTCGACGTCGGCTCGAATGCCGGCGGTTTGGCCTTGATGATGTCGCGCCTCGTCGGCCCTCGTGGGATCGTGCTCGCGTTCGAGGCGAGCCCACGAATCGTCGACAAGACACACTATAATCTAGTGAACGCTGGCTGCCACAATGTGACCCTGTTTCACAAGGCGGTTTGGCGTCGAAGCGGAGAACTGGTGAACATGGCTCCCGGGGATCATCTGAACGACCATGTCCAGGAGGGCTCCGGCGGGGGTATGACGGTCCGAACGATTGCCCTCGATGACCTTGCTTCAGCGGGAGATTTTCGTCCGAGTTTCATCAAAATGGATATCGAGGGCGCAGAATTTGACGCCCTGCAGGGCATGAAAAGGCTGCTCGCCGAAGTACGGCCGGTCCTCGTGCTCGAGCAATCGCCCGAAGACATGCGATGCCACGCGCTCCTTACCGAGGCCGGCTATCGCGCGGTCGATCTGGCTAGCTACAGGCAAATACGGGCCCAGGGGGATTTCGAACGACAAGGTGGAGTTGCCAATATTCTCTTTGTTCCCCAAGAAAAGACGGGGGACAGTCCGTATTTCAGCGACGCCTCTCCGATACCGGTAGCCACTCTCACGGCGGACATGTTTCAACGTTCGGAAAACGGAAGCCGCACCTTGAAGACCCCGCTGGACGTTTCTTCGGGCAGGTACTTGTGTCGGGCCAAGTTCCGCGCGCGAGGTCGAGACAACGAGATTTTTGCCGGCGTCGAGGTCGATGGCGAAGTTGTTTTCAGGTATCACACTTATACTGCGTTTATGGCCGACAGCTATCGCGACTGGGTGGTTCATCTGGATTGGCCTGGCAAGATTGCCCCGTACCTTCGTTTCAATGTGGGCCGTGACGATACGTTGCAATGGGACGGCGTCGATATATTTCGGTTGCCGGCTTTCGATGGGTTTGCTCGTGGAATCATCGAATGACGAATTGATAAAGAACAAAAAATGTTATCCTTGTGCAGCCGTATAAAGCTTGAGGGCGACGGTCGCGGCGTCGCCGGTGGGAAGTGAGTTTTTCCGGGGGTCTGTCCTCGCCAAGGTTGTTAATCGCGTTGGCTATCAATCGCGCGCCCGACAGCGGTCGTGGGCAGCCATAGGGGCAGCGAAAAATGCGGGACGACAAGTCTTCGGCCAGAGGTGCGCGCGTTGAGAAAAAGAGGCTGCTCGACGCGCTGAGTTTTGGCCGGCGTGAGTCGCCAGAAGCTAAAACGCTCGCCCAAGGTCTGCGCGATTTCCTCGGCACTTTCAGTTTCCTGAAGCCCGACATGCCTGACTGGCGCGCCATGAGGGCCGAGGAAGCTTCGCCCCTCGCGCAGGAACTCGGATGGCGTGCGATCGTGCAGGGCCGCCTCGATGCGATCGCAGCCAGTTCGATCGATTCCTGGTTCCTGGTCCGCCTGAATGGCGTTTCGCTGCTGCTGCCTCGCTATACGCTCATGATCATGCGCGATTGCTTGACTGCAAGCGCGGATCGACAAATGAGCCTGCTCGTCGAAACGGCGCATTGGGAATGGATGAAGTCCAAATTCGGCGACAATACTGTGTTCCTGGACATTGGCGCGGCCGCGGGAACCATGACTGTTCCCTACGCTCTGAGTTTTCCTGAAGGGCTACGGATCGTCTCGTTTGAACCGTCGCGGCGGGCTTGCGACTATCTCGACAAAACACTGACCCGAAACGGCGCACGGAGCGTAACCGTCTTGCCTTTCGCGCTGTCGGACGCGGCTGGCCACTTGTCCTTCATGGAGCTTCCGGAAGATCCCTCAGGGCTGACGCCGTATCTGCCCGAAGGATCGCGCCTGCAATTGTCCACCGAGAAATTGTACCCCGGCGCTGTCGGCTACGAGGTCGAGGTACGGACGCTCGACTCGCTTGCGGAGCAATTGCAACTCGGTGAGGCAACGACGATCGTTGCGAAAATTGACGTTGAAGGCTTCGAGGACAAGGTCCTGAAAGGCGGCCAAGAGACTCTAAGGCGTCATAAGCCATTTCTTTCCATCGACATTCATAATCACCCTGGCCGTCTGGACATGACGGACGAGGCTTGCATGGCGATCCTGAAACCGTTGGGCTATCAGTTCGAGCGTATGGGGCATGTCCTGCTGGCTAGCGCCGGCTAAGCAAGCTTACAGTAATCGATCGCTTTCAAACCCATATTTTCGCTGTGTTGAGCTCGGTTGAACTCATTTCCTGATTTTTCGCCTAATCCGCCTCGGAGCGCCGAAAAGGGATCAGTTCTGTGAGAGAACGTCTGATGAAGGCCAAGCTTCTAGACACTCAAGCTTTGCGCGGGGTCGCGATTGCCCTGTTGACTACACTTGGATCGAGGTCGACTTTGCCGCTTTACACGCCATTTTATAGCGGTGTGGAGCTGTTCTTCGTGATATCGGGTTTCGTCGTCACGCGCTCGATTTTGTTTGGCAGCGGTGACGCGAGCGAGCGCGAAGACCTGGAAGTCTTTTCGGAACAGTGAAAAAATGAATTACACCACTTTACCATTGGCCGACGTCACTCCTGAACTGAGTCATTCGCCCTCGGCGGGGAATATCGGAGCGGAGGTGAAGTTCGTCGCGCGAGTCACTGTTTGCGGGCCCAATGCGGTGCAAACAACGCGGAGGTCAGCCTACGGGTTCCGTCTTACCGCCACCGCGCTTTGTAGCCAAGCGCTTGCGTGAGCCCCGGCGCCAAGACTTGTAGCAGCCGCACTTCATGTGGTCCCAATTCTGAACCTCCGTTTTCCATCTCGACAGTGAAATGCAGGTTCTCCGGACTCGTTGTACTGGCGGACCGGTTGGCGCCTGCTTCTACCCGCGCAACCCAATCAGACGGAAGATCCACACCCAGGAACGCAAACAACGCCTTGAAATAGCGCTTACTCCGCATTGCCCGAGGCGCTGAGGCAGCCCGGAACAACTCCTCATATCGGATCAGACGGGCATCCGCATCGATCCATGCCAACGCCTTATTCGTGAACTGATCTCGGATGCCGGGGATGGTTTCGCCCTGGTAGTGTGTCCCGAGCAAAACCAGACGGACGATCTCACGCAGTGACAACTGGTGCGATGCGACTAGTCGAGCTATCGGCGATATTGCCTGAAATTCTTTAGTCAAAAGGAACCGCGCGAATGACAGCGCATATTGCTCGGGGTGTCGAACAACGATGAGTTTCTTGCAGAGCCGCGTATGCCACAACGCGACCGGCGAATAATCGATATGACCGACAAACACGGTCGGCGCCTGCTGCGAACGAAGATAGACCTCGGGGAGATCTCCTCCGTCAACAAACGGCAGCCACCAGTCGGTCTCTGGCCAAAACATCCAGACGATGTTCCTAAGCAGTATTGTACCACATTTCGGAACCGAGTTTATCAATAATGGCTGGGTGATTTGGCAAGCTGGAAATGCACGGCGCGACTCAATAAGTCGCTGGTAGACATCGGGACGATCAACAGCGGGACGATCAGCCGCTTTCATCCATTAACTCCTTCGCAAGCTTGCGTGGACGATCTTCCGCGAAGCCCAAGCGGATCCTCGCTTCTTGTCAGTTAACAAATTAATTTCGCCCGGTCGATCCAACTCTTACTCTCGCACAGGGATTAGAGCGCTGAGTGTTCGGAAACCCCCGTCGCCCAGCTGCCGCGGCATCGAAGAGCCCCTTTTTGCGGTAGCGGGCGCTCTCGAAGACAATTTAGATCATAGTTGAGGGTAACTCCGCTTTTACAGAAGCAGCTAAATTCCTAATAATAAATCTCCTTGCAGGCTTTTCGAATGCATAGTATAATAGTACTGAGAGTAAAATAGTAGTTAGTAAGCCAACAACTAGCAGTATTTCACCAGATATTTTTCCTCCTATACTATTGTTAAGCCACCTTAGGTACATATGATGGATCATATAAAGACTATATGAAGATTCTCCGAGCACAACAAATATTTTCCTACTCAAAAATCCAGATATAATGCCTTCCTGCTTCGCAAAAATTACAATTAGGACAGAAAACAACACACCTAGGCCAGTAAAGTAGAATTTAGAAGGCCAATTAAATGAGCACGCAATAATAACCACAATCAATGACGATATTTCCATGCAATTTGGAAAACGTAGACTTGGCATGCGGTTGTATAGGTAATATGCGCCCATTCCTGTAACGAATTCCGGTAACCGTGCTAATGGATTGAAGTAGTAAAAATCAGGAATAATTTGATTCGGATCTGGCCACCAACGTCCAATTCCCACCTCGGCTGTTATGAGTAGAATAAGAGTGCCTGTTATTACGCGACCTTGTCTGAGAAGAGGGAATATCAAGTAGAAAAAAACCTCGACTGAAAGGCTCCAGCTTACCGCGTTGTAGCCGAGCGTGAAAAGAGGCCCCGCAAATAAACTATGCATCAAAATTACGTTAGGAATAAAGCTATTAAATTTATCCTCCGGGTTATTGCCCCAGGAGTAATAAAATAGATAGCACCAAATAATCAAGGTTAGCAAATGAATAGGATAAACACGAGCAATTCTCTTTTTATAGAACTCTAAAGGCTGAACGTGCTCGTCATAATGCGCGTGTGTCAAAATAAATCCCGATAATACGAAAAAGAAACCAACGCCTAAGCTCCCCTTTGATAAGATCATTTCCTTTGTTGCAGCCGGCAGGACGAACGGGACGTGAAATAACATTACTGCAAGGGCCGCGAAGAACCGTAACGAAGTTAGAGTGCGGATTTGCTCTTTCATCGGTGCATTGCCTCACTCGCCCCCAAGCGCTACCCTAGGCCGAAGATGTACGCGGAGATCGCCGCCGCCTCGAGAAGGCCCAAAATGTGGCGGCAGATCAGAAGCTGCTTGCCGTCAACGGCCGATTCTACGGCACAGCCCTCCGGGCCGGTTCCCGATGGGGCCGACGATGGGACGGCTGTTAGCAACTTGAGCTAGCACGTCTCCGCGCGTGATCGCTAGGCTTGCTTCGGCCTCAACCAGGATATCTGCGTTAATACGTCGCCGACGCCGGGATTGGCGAGCTAACCTCGACGCACTTTGGTCGCCGCTGGTCGGTACAAACTATCCGCCGCGGGTGGTTCGAAACTCGCGACATAATGGCAAGCTTTCTTTACTTCGATCGCCAGAGCCACGAATGCTGCTCGTAGCGATTGTCGTTCAAGAGATCATAGCAAGGCCTCGCTGATGCCCCGAGCGCGAGACTGTGCGCTTTTTGATGGCGCATCGCAGCCCTTCTCGCGCGGAACATGAGAGCGAAGTTCTCCCAACTGCCCGGCACGCGCCAGGAGAATTCGAACTCACGCAAGCTTTGCAGCATGTCGGCAAGTCCCGCGTCGACCGCCCCGGCCACCGCCGAATCCGGCTTTTGCGCTTTGATATACCGCGCCAAATAGTGTCCGTATTCAATGTCAGAGCTGAAATGCTTGCAAAAGGACTTGCGGTAGCCGAGCGTCAGGCGCAGCATCGCCTCCGCATCCTCGACAGGTCGATTTTCAAACGCGTAGCGAACGCCGCCCGGCGTGCGGTGCATATACCAAGCCCGGAGGTCCTCGATCTCGGCCCGAGGACTCAGTGTGGTCTGGCCCTCGGGATAATTGAGGAAGAGCCCGAGACCGCGGTCGATAAACTTCGTGCTTATGTAAGGTAGAATACGGTTCTTAAATTCCGTATCGCCGGCCGCGCCGAACGTTTCGTCATAATAGCCGAACCGGTCATGAATGCTTTTGCGGTACATGCCGCCGACCCATGAGAGATAGCAGGTCTCGAGGTAGACATGGTCCTTGCCGGCGCCGGTTCGGTCGTACGGCATGACGTCCTTCTCGTAGAGCCCCGCGTCGTCAACCGCCGTGACAAGGGAATTGCTCATGACCCAATCCACGCCGGGGTTCTCGTCCAGTTCTTGCGCCAGAACCTCGAGCGTTTCCGGATAAAGACTCTCGTCCGCGCCGAGAAACACGAGGTAGGGCGCGCGGGCGAGGCCGATGCCTCGATTCCAAGCGGCCTGAATGGTCTCCCGCGCATGCGAGCGCGCGTAGACGACGCTCAGCGGATTGTCGCGGAGAAAACCCTCGAGCGCTTCCCGCTCCTTCGTGGGTGAACCGCTGTCCACCAGGATGAACTCGACTTTGCCTTGTCGGACTAAGGTCTGTTGAGCAATCGCGGTGAGAAAATTGCTCAGTTTGTCCGCTGCCTTGTAGAGCGACACAATGACGGCCACTCTGGGACTCCCGCTTCGCCGATCGTCGAGAATCTGAAACGGTTTCTCCTCATTTTTTTTGAGGCGCTCGAACGCCGCCTGCAGAAACGCATAAACACGTTCGTCCGCGCGGACCGGGTCGCCGAACATGGCCTGCGCGGCGTCGGCCTCCTGCTTGAATCCGTGCTGCCTCATCGTATCGCTCACGCGCGGCAACAACCCCATCCGATCGTCCCCCAGGAGTCGTAACACCCGAAGCTCATAGGCGACGGCGATGAGATCGTTGCCGCGAAGACGCTCGATGCGCGCGATGTCGAGCCAGAAGTTGCAGCGAAACAGCGGACTCGTCGCATTCCGGTAATTCGCCAGCAGCCGCTCTTTCAGCGCGTCCTGGTTCAATTCCCTTTGGTTCGAAACCTGTTCGAGCCGCCGGTGAATTTGCAGCGAATTGACTGCCGTGTCGAAATATCTCGGATCGCCGAAGTATTGTGATTTTGAAGAAGAAATCTTTCCCACGACAAGTCGGGCCACCGCCTTGATCAGTTTGCGCGATGGCTGCAAAATTCGTGGCCGCGCTTTATAGATTTTACGCAAGACACTCCGTCGCGGCACGCCCTTGAAGTCCACGGCTCGAGCCGGTTTAGGCGGAGATTCATATTCGACCAGAGGCAAGCCGAGCTGCATGGTCTGACCACAAGCAGGTCCCGCCAGTATCGCTTCGTAAACCGCGCCGATGTCGGGACGGGAGATGGGTAGCGGAGGATACTGGATCAGGCGCTCGTGAAGCAGGCGCCGATGGCTTTCATAATTCTCGACGAGATCGCGGATGCGCGGAACGCTCGCGTAGAGATTATCCAAATCAATCTTGATGTAGGGGAGATTGGGATGGAATTGATCGAGGTAGTCGCAGACGCCGGCTTTCGACGACACGGCAACCGGACAGCCGGAAAAAAGCGCGTCGAGCGCGATCAGGTTGAGCGAGTTGTAGCGCACCGGAAGAACGAGGATCGATGAGGCGGCGAAAAGCTTTAGAAGCCCTTCACGATCCAGGGTCGGTCGATATTCGACCTTGATTCCCCTTGCTTCGGCGATATCGGCCAACCGTTGCGCCGAGCTCCGAGGGGAACTGACATCCTGATCTCCGATATGGGCGGCTATGTCGAAAGTCGAGGGGTCCAGCCAACGCACAAGCTCGACAAAGAGATCGTTACCCTTCCGGCGCTCGGAACGTCCAACACAATAAAGCGACGGCCGGGAAGGTTGCGGAGGCCTCCAGGCGTCGATCGTCGCCTGGGCAGACGCGAAGTGCGCAGGATCGATATAGTGAATGTCTCTTTGCACAATCGCTTGCCACTCGCGCATATAGCGTGGCGAAATCGCGTAAATGGCGTCGGCCGCGCTAAATTGCGCGCGCTCGAGGAAGCGCTGCTCGAAGATCGAGTCGGCCCCCTCCCCGGTCCAGTTCATCGCGATGCTTTCGGATATGTTGCCGTGCATGGCGAGAACAAGCCGGCCGATCTTCACGCCGCGATTCGCGAGGGCCACTTTCAGGGCCCCCCCACAAGTCATGAAGTCGGGGATATCGACGATGTCGAAACTCTGCCCGGCGACCGAACTCGCGACCCGATCCGCTTCGCGGAAGGCTTGGGTGACGTAGCCGATGGACGGAGGTGGCAAGCGTAGCGGAAGTTCGCCAACTGGCCGCAACCGCAGCGCTGTGGCGTTCGGCGGGCGATGCGCCTCCTCGGTCTCGTTTTCCCTGAAATAGAAAAAATCGATCTCCGGCGCGGATTCGATAAGCTTTTTATAGACGGTCTGTCCACCGCCGCTGGTCTTGTAAAGGTCGCTCGCGACTAGAAGGACCCGCATCCTCGCCGTCACTCGCCACCTATTCGTGCGTCACCTGAAACTATCTTGTAAGCCCCTGTGTTATAAAACCATTCAATTGTCTTGCTTAATCCTTCGTCGAGCGGCGTCAAACGATAGTTGGGAAGGACATCTTTGATTTTTTCGACGTTCAGACATTTTGACGTCGCACCGACATAGCGGTTTGTATCGTATTCAATCTTGTCGCTTGAATAGCCGACGATAGCGCATATCTTGTCGGCAAAGATGCGGATCGAGTATTCTTCGCCGGCGCCGATGTTGAAAATGTCATCTTGGCGCTTTTCGGTGAGATCCCAAAGAACACGGACGAAATCGTCCACCGCCACAAGTTCCCGCTTCTGATACCCGTCGCCCCAGAGCACGACTGTCTCGCCCAATTCCTTGCCCCGGATGATCTTGCGGATAAGGTCAAAAATGAAATGCATCTGGCGACCGTCGGTGTGATAACCCGGCCCGTAGAGCGTCGACGGCACCGCGCACAGATACCGTAGCCCGTACTGCTGATTAAGGGCGCGCGCGCCCTGGTACAGCATCCGCTTCGTCATGGCGTAGGTGTAGAGGCTGTCGATCGGCTCGCCGAGCATATATTCGCTCTCGCGCAAATCCGACCCCGGCGCATAAGCGCAACTTGTACCCATGAAGACGAGCTTGGCTTGCGGCTGGCGCCGTGCCCAGAAGGCGAGCACGTTGGTGTTGATTTGCTGATTGATGATCCATTGTTCGCCGGGGAAACGAAGACAAAAATCCCCAGCCTGGGTCCAGGCGGCCAGATGAAAAATGATGTCGTACTTTTCTCCTGCGAACGCCGAGAGACTGCCGGCGTCGCGCAAGTCCGCATTGCGCGAATTGAGGCGCTCGATCGCGCAATGCTGGCGCTCCAGCCAGGCGCACAGAGCCGTGCCGAGAAAGCCGGAACTGCCGGTGACGAGAACCCTCATCCATTCACTTTCGGATCGACCGGAAAGTAGAATTCGACGCCGCGTTCGATCAGCGCCTTGTTGTTGGCGACAATCTCATTCTTGAAATTCCAGGCGAGGACGTAATAGATGTCGGGCGGCTCGGTCAGTTCGTCCTCCATAACGATTGGGATATGCATGCCGGGCGAATAGAGGCCGCGGCGCAGCGGGTTCTTTTCGACAAGACACTCTATGTTTTCCGGCCCGACGCCAAAATAATTCAACATCGTGTTTCCCTTGACCGGCGCGCCGAAACCGAAGACGCGCTTGCCCGTGCGGCGAGCCGCATCGAGATAAGCAAGGTTCTCCTCCTTCATCCGCTTGATCCGCCGGTCGAAATCCCGATAGGCCTCGATCCCATTGCAGCCCGACGCCTGCTCCTGAGCGCGCATGGTCTCGAGTTGTGTAGGAGACCGGGCGAGCGCCCGCGTGAGAGATGAAGCCGATAATTGAGCCCCCGTGGATCGGGTCGAGACGCGCATCGAACATGGCGAGCCCGTGGGCGCGGAGCAACGTCTCAATAGTTTGAAGCGTATAGTAGAGCAGATGCTCATGATAAATCTGATCGAACGCCAGATTCTCCATGATGCTTTTCATATAGAGAAACTGCACGACGAAAACGCCATCCGGTTTCAGACCCCACTTGATGGCCTCGCAGACGGAATGCAGCTCCTCGAGATGAAAGAAAACGCCGGCAGCGTTGCAGACATCAAATCGACGGCCGATTGTCTGCATTGTCTCCAGGTTGAAGAAAGTGTTTAGCGTCGGCACGCCAGCGGCGCTGGCGATTTGCGATGTGGTTTTGGAGGATTTCGACCCCGAGGACGTCATACCCAAGCGCCTGGAAGTGCTTGAGTTGCGTACCGTCGTTGGAACCTATGTCGAGGACCGATTTCTCCGATCGGCCCTTGAAGAAGCGTTCGTCAACTTCGCGCGCGACGTTGGCGAAATGGTCCGACAGAGATCGCGTCACTCCAGACAGATAAGTATGGTCACCGAACATGACCTCCTTCTTGACGGTGAAGTCGAGCTGGGAGGCGCAGCAGCGGTGGCAATAGAGCACCCGCAGGGGATAATACGGCTCCTTGCCAATATCTTCTTTCTTCAGGAAATTATTGCACCAGGGCTGTTCACCAAGGTCGATAACATTCTCCAAATCCGTCGAATCGCATACGCGGCAGATCATCGAGGCCCGCTTTGTCAATGAAGGCGGGAGCCCTATAGGAAGCGCTCTTGCTTGTAAATGCTTGGAGCCTTGGCGGGATCATAGCTGGTGGGTCGGCGGCAGAATGGAATTGAGCGCGAGTGTCACTCCCTCCGCCGAATGCAATTTCTTCCAGCTCCGCGCCGTTGCGCGAGCTTCTGTCGCGAGCTGATCGAAATTGGCGACGCAATGGCGGACAGCGCGGACGTAAGCGTCCGCGGCCCAGTCGTCGACGGCAATGCCGCCTCCGGTGCGCGAGATTTCCTCGGCCATCGTCGTCCCTGCCGGCACGATCGTGATCAGGCCGGCGGCGCGACCTTCGGTGAAGACGCCCGAGCTTTGCATCCGATAGTAGGCGGGATCATGAGGTTGGAGGAGAAGATCAGCGCTCGCCAGGAGGGCATAATACGCCTCGGATTCTAAGGGCCCCTCAATCAGGTCAATGTTGAACGTTCGCAGTTCAGCAACGGCGCTCCGGACGACTGCCGACGACTCCACGATATTCACCTGAATCCGAACGGCTATCTGGTCGCGTTCGATCAAGTCCGTCAACCCTTTGACGATTTTTGGAAGCAGACCGAACCCCTTTGTCTGAGTGCCGATGCCGGCGTAGACGAGGGTGAGAGGCTGTCCAGCCTGCTTGATTGGAGGCGTCCTGGTCGCGAAGTCAGTGTGCGGAATCGGAAGTATCGCCACAGTCCGCTGGCCAATGGCGGCGAAGTCGTTGGCAAGCTCGCTCGTATCCGTAGCGATCAGAATCTGCCTCTCCAATCCCGCTGCGCGCGTTTCGGCAAAAAACCTTTCCCAGCGACCTATGGCGGACGAAGAATCGGAGGCCTCGCGTTGCGCCACGTAATGCAGAATAAGGATTGCGATGGGTCGCCGGTCAGGCGGCAACTCGCGCAGCCAACGCAGGAAGCCCAATGCGCTGGTTGCGATCATCGTGTTCAACAGCAACAGATCATTGCGCGTGAACTGCATCATTGAATTTAGCAAACGAAAATCGCGGGCTGTCCGCCTAAGCAGAATCTCCATATTGAGATTGGACCGCAATCGACGTCGCCATGTCCGACGCGGGATACAGCCCCGGATCAGTGAATAGCTTGCCTTGAGCCAAGGCGGCGGACTTTCAGGATAAATTGAACTTATGCCGGTCGATTCGGAATGGTAATATCCTAAGGAAAAGGCGGGTTCGACGCCGAAATTCCGCTTCAGGATATCGGTCGAGTTCAGGCCCCCAAACAAGCGAACGAAATGCTGGCGGGACCGGAATGCATTCGCCAGCGATAGCGCATAGTTTAGACAGTGGCCAGTATTATCAACCAAGGCTGGGTCAGCAATCGCAATACGCAGTCGGTCAATCCTTCTTCTTGTCGGCTATTCCAATATAAGAGTTAACAATTGGTCCTTTATCACCCTCATGACCTTTTGCCAGGGCGCGGCAGCGGCCGTGGGATCGGACCCGGTTCAATCGGCGAGAGCTTCCTAAACCTGGTTAGCCTGCGCCGCCGCGTAGCTAGACGCCCCCTGGATGGTAGTCAATTGTCAGGAAGTCTTGGATGGCGCAGGCTCGTCCGACGGGCCGGCGCCTTGACAAGTTCGGCGCGCGACCGTCCGCTTGCGCGCCCGCCCGACGATAGAATCTCCTCCGACTGCAGGGAGTGAGATGAACAATTCTGAGATATTCTGCAGCAACTCACCCGCAGCCCCAAACGGATGGCGCAAATCTGGAAGTGTCTCTGATGATTGGCCGCTCGGGACGCCGTTTCACGAGATTGCAGAGGAGCTATGAGAAGCGCTGGCGCAGATTGGAGGAAAAGCGGATTGCGGCGTGGGTTTCGCTAAGGAAGAAGTTTGGCTTGCTGAGCAGAAAAGACTCAGTCCTGTTCGTCGGCTATGCGGAAGCTGCGCTTGGGCTGGGGGAGTCTTTTCGCAACATGCTGACGGCGCTCGATTCCGCCGGAATGCCGTTTGCTATTTATCCGTTCAGCAAGGATGCTGAAAGCCGCCTCATTGGCCCGTTCCTCGACGATCGATACGATCGTGACGGCGTGTACGACATCAATGTTGCTTACATGCAAGTCAATAAGCTTCCCTATTATTATTCTGAACTGCGAAAGCAGCTGACGGGGGCGAGATACAATATCCTGCGCACATACTGGGAGCTTGCGGAAGCTCCGCTGGCCTGGGGCGCGCTCCTGGAGCCGATCGATGAGTTGTGGGTGCCGAATTCGTTTGTGGCGGATGCCTTTCGTCGGATTTTCGATCGAACGATCACGGTGGTGCCAGTCTGCATAAACGTCGATCGGAAGAGGCGTTACGGGCGGCGGCACTTCGGGCTTGATGACCGCAGGTTCACGTTCCTATTCTCGTTTGACTATTATTCAGCGAGCACACGGAAGAATCCTTTGGGGGTTGTGCAGGCGTTTCAGTACGCGTTTATGAATCAAGAAACAGAGGTCAGTCTTCTGATCAAGTCGACAGGGCCCAAGGAGCTGGATGCGACGGCGTCGCAGCAGCTTGAGAA
Source organism: uncultured Alphaproteobacteria bacterium (assembly GCA_963717215.1). Classification (GTDB taxonomy): domain Bacteria; phylum Pseudomonadota; class Alphaproteobacteria; order Rhizobiales; family Beijerinckiaceae; genus Roseiarcus. The sequence continues at coordinate 1,051,408 of CAVQVS010000006.1, read as the reverse complement.
CCTATCAACGCTTGATCCGCGGATTGCAATCTGGGACCAGTCTCTTAGCAGGGACGAGATGCTGTCTCTGATCGATAATTGCGACTGCTACATTTCGCTGCACCGATCGGAGGGTTTTGGGCTGGGAATGGCCGAGGCCCTCGCTCTGGGAAAACCGGTCATCGCGACGGACTATTCGGGAAACCGAGACTTTTTGACCGCGGATACCGGCTTTCCGGTCCCGTTCTCGCTGCGCAAATTGATGCCGGGAGAATACCCGATGGGCGAAGGGCAAAGTTGGGCCGAACCGGACCTCAGAGTCGCGATTGAGCAAATGCGGGCCGTTTTCGCGAATCGCGAGGAACGTCAGAGGCGTGCCGCGCGCGGCACGCAGTACATTGAGGAGCATTATTCCGGGGAAATCGTCGCGAAAATTGTCCAGGATCGGCTCGACGACATCCGCAGGGGGAAGGACTTTCTGCATCGCTAGCGGATAGACGGCATTGCCGGATCCGGATCACGCCGGGCGCCAATACGCGAGCGGATGTTCGGATAAGGGCTACGAGGCTTCGATCTTATGCTGGTACCGCCACCCTGGCTTGAACAGGGGACCTCTAGATCCACAATCTAGCGCTCTAACCAACTGAGCTATGGCGGCCCGACCGGCTCGGCGGGATAACTAGTGACAAAGCTTAAGCGGCGCAAGGTTTGCGTTGAAGCGGTCGATCGCCTCATGGCGCTGAACGAAAGAACGCCGCCCGCGATTGCGGACGGCGTCTATTGGCGGCGCGCGGGAGGGGAACGCGCCGCAAAAACAAATCCGAGATCAGACCGCGAGTTTGAACGACCGCGCCACTTGCTCCTTGATCGGGCCGACGGCGTCCGCCATCGTCTTTTGAGCGAGCGCCCCGAAGTCCTTGCTCTGGCCGGTTATCGTCTCGACCTGCTTGCGAGCAAACTCGGTCTGCAATGTGATGAGATCGGGGAGCGACTTCACCGCGAAGATGGCCTTCAAGAAATCGAAGTTGGCGTCCGCATTGACGCGCAGCGCTTCGAAAGCCTTGGTGTTGATGGCGAGCGCCCCGTCCTTGGCGGCCGTGAAGCTCACCTCGAAGGCGCTGGCGGTTTCATCCGCTGCGGCCTTGGCTTTGGCGAATGCCGCACGCGACTCGACGACGCCCTTTTCGAGCGCGCTGCGGAGGCTCTGTTGAATCTCCGCGGCTGGCGCAGCAGCTGATTTGACTTCGCTGGGCAAAACAGCATTCAGCGTCGAAACGGCGGCCTCGATGGGAGCCGGGGCAGAAACCTTCGGGGGGACAGCGCTTCTCTTGGGTGCGTTGGCCATGGAAACTAACCTCGATGTTGGCGTTGAAGATTGTTCGTTGATGAAATGGGCGGAACGGCGCTGATGCTCAGCTTGAACCAGGCGTGATGCTCTTTTGCAGGACGGAGCCGAACTCCTTGGCCTGCTCCTGCAACACCGCGAGTTGCGTTTTCAAATACTCGCTCTGAAGCGCCAGAGCCTCTTGCGGGTCCTTCGCCTTGACCAGCTTTTGGGCAAGGTCGAACGCCGCGTTCACGTTGCGCTCGGTATAGGACAGCACATGAGCGCCGACGGATTTCACGCCGCCCTGTGACGTCGCGGTCGCTTCGCCGGCGACGCCGCTTGCGCGCTGGGCGACCGTGAGAAATCCCTCAAACGCCTTGCGCGCCTGCTCGACGCTGCGCTCGGCGAAATCGCGCATTTCGTTTGGAACCTCAAAGGGCGAATTGGCCATGTATTTCCTCTCGCCGGCCGCCACGAATCGCGGCCGCTGTTTGAGACGGCTATAGACGAGTTTTTGCTGCAGTGCAACATAAATTTCGCAGCGCCAGAGATTTTAACCGTGAAATCAATGAACGCCGCCGGCGCCGTGGCGAAAATTCAACGACCGCGTTAAGCTTTCGCTAACGATAAAGCCCGAATCGTCGGTACTTGACTGCGCCGATCCGATGTCCATTCACGAGCGCCGATTTTGACCCACTCGCCGCCCTCATCCGCCGCCGACCTCACGCCCCAGTCGCGCGAACAAGCGGCTGCGGTCTTCGACCGGCTTGATGCGCCAAAGGACTGGCTGAGAGCCAAGGCGCGGCTCGCGATCCTATCCCCCCCAGGCTTGCTCGTTAGCGCAAGCCCGGCCATGCTGGCCCTGTTCGGCGCCAAGGACCGCGAGGCGCTCGAAGCGCGGCTGGTGCAGGGCGATGGGCCGTCGGCGCGCCGCTTGCGGCGCCTGGCGGCGACTCTCGCCTTTGAAGAGGCGCCGCGTCTCGAGCAGATGCGCCTTTTGGTCGACCGGCGGCTGGCCAGCATCAACTTGCACTGCGCCCGCATGGTCGGCCCCGGAGGCGCGAACTGGCTTTTGCTCACGGCTCCGGCTCTGGGCGCCGGGAGCGATGAGCCGCCTGCGTCGGCAAAAGACCGCGAAGCTCCGCCGGTAGATATTTCGGCGCCGGGTTTGGTCGACGAGCCGGCGCCCCATGTGGCCAGCACCCTGTCGCCGAACGCGCGCTTCCTCTGGACTCTCGACGAGGAGGGCCGCTTTGGCACGGCCCATCCTGTGCTCGCCGCCGCGGTGGGGACCCATTCGCCCGACCGCGGAGAATCGCTCGAGGCTTTCTTCCGTCGCGTTGGAATGGACGGCGGCGACGAACTTGCTCGCGTGGTCGGCGAGCGGGAAACGTTTTCCCGCGTCACGCTCGAGTGGCCTTTGCCGGGGCTTGATCGGCGGCGGCTGATCGTGCTGTCCGCCGCGCCGATGTTCGGCCGTCAGCGCGAATTTTTGGGCTATCGCGGCTTCGGCGTGTTGGGCGTGGAGATCGACGCCGTCGCTATGCCGGAGGGCAAGACGCTGACAGAGACCGCCGGAGATGATCGATCCGGGCCGCCCGAGGCGTTCGGACCCGAGCCCCGGGCGCCCGAAAGCGCCGCGAGTCCGGTCGAATCGAGTCCGGAGTTTGCCCGGTCGGATGGCCCTGACGCGCCTCCGCCTTTCCGCGATGCGGATGGAATTGGCGCCGCCCGCGCCGAGGCGTTCGAAAACGCCGGAGAGGCAGTCGCGCCGAATCTTGAGCTTCCAGCAGCCAATGCTCCTGACGCCGGGCCGCCCAACGCTTCACTTGAGGTGCAAGAACCTGAGTCTGCTCCGGCTCCCACCGAGGCGAGCGACCCCGGCGCCCCCGCAGCAGAAACCGCGCCGCCGGATCTGACCGAGCGCGCCGCCGCGAGCGATCCTCAGCCGTCGCCGCCTGAGCGCACCGCCGCGATTTACGTCCTGCGCCACCCTTCGGCCGCCGCAACGTCCAACATCGTTCCGATCCGACCGGGCGCGCTCGATTCGCTGGCCCGGGAAATCGCGCCAAGCTTTCCCGCCGAGAGCGTGGAACTCAGCCGCAGCGAGCGCGACGCCTTCCGGGAGATCGCGCGCGCGCTCGTCGGCCGCGCCCCGGCTTCGCGCGATGAGTTTTTGGATGAAAGGGCAGGTCCGGACAATCGAGGGGAAGTTCGTAGCGACATCAAGGCCGACCAGCCGACGGACCGGCACGGCGATGCTGTGGCGGCTGTCGGCGCCGCCGACGATGAAGTTCGCCGCAACGCCGGCGCGGTTCTGGACCGTCTCCCGGTCGGCGCCCTCGTCGCCCGCGACGGGCAGGCCCTGTACGCCAATCGGACGTTGCTTGAGCTCATCGGCTATCGTGATTTCGCAGAATTTCAGTCGGCGAACGCCCTCTCCAAAATGTTCCGCGACCGCGACCCGAAAGGCTTGGCGGCCGAAGACGTCGGCGCGGTCGCGATCGTGAGGGCGGACGGTGAGATCCTGTCTGTCGACGGCCACGCGCAGGTGATCAGCTGGGATGGCGCGCCGGCGACGCTGATCGCGCTTCGCCGCTCGCTGGAAGCGGAGCTCCGCGCGAGAATGCGCGTCGCCGAGAACGAAGCGGCGACTCCCGGCGGTTTGGCGAGCAGCGACCTTCAGGCCATGCTCGATCGCGCGAGCGACGGCGCCGTTACGCTCGATCTGGCCGGCCGCATCCTGTCGCTCAATGAGCCGGCCGAGCGTCTGTTCGGCTACCATCAAAACGAGATCGCCGGCGAGAGCGTGTTGATGCTGCTCGCGCCCCAGAGCCATCCCGAGACCACGGCAAGACTCGAAGCTTTAAGCCGCAGCGGCGAAGCCGAGGCGCTCACGCGCGCGCTGCAGGTCGTCGGGCGTGATCGCAGCGGAGCGTCGATTCCATTGGCGCTGACACTGGCGCGGATCGGTCCCAGCGAGGCGCCCCAGTTTTGCGCTCTCGTGCGCGATCTCAGCCGCGAGCGCGACTCGGAACGGCGCCTGATCGCCGCGCGCGAGGCCGCCGAGGCGGCCAGCGCCGCCAAGACCGATTTTCTGGCCCAGGTGAGCCACGAGATCCGTACGCCTCTGCACGCCATTCTGGGCTTTTCCGAAGTGATGCTGGAGGAGCGTTTCGGGCCGATCGGCAACGATCGTTACAAGGACTACATCAAGGACATCCACGCGTCCGGCAGTCATGTGATGAGCCTTGCCGACGACCTGCTCGATCTCAGCAAGATCGAAGCGGGCAAGCTTGAACTTGCTTTCGCCTCCGTCGACGCCAACAGCGTCATTCGCGAGTGCGTGTCGCTGATGCAGCCGCAGGCCGCGCGCGAGCGGGTGATCATGCGCGTCTCGCTTCACGACCGGCTGCCCCGCGTGATGGTCGACGAGCGCTCGCTCAAGCAGATCATGCTGAACCTGATGTCCAATGCGGTGAAATTCAACGAGCCGGGTGGGCAGGTGATCGTCTCGACCGCAGTCGACGGCGCCGGCCAGGCGGTGATCCGCGTGCGCGACACCGGCGTTGGCATGAACGAGAATGAGGTGGGTCTCGCGCTCACGCCGTTCAGCCAGGTCGGCAAGGGGGCCAAAGGCGGGGCCGGCCTTGGCCTGCCGCTGACGAAGGCGCTGGTCGAAGCTAACAAGGCTGAGTTTTCGATCAAGAGCCGCCGGGAGCAAGGCACGCTGATCGAGATCGCCTTCCCGAACATCCAAGCGGCGCAGTAGGGCGAACGTCTGGCCTTCCGGCCGCCCTCATAAAGCCGTTCTAGTGGCTGGCTCTCCGTTGTGATATCATTGATATCATCAGCTTGGAGCGACAAATATGCCCGATCTGCTAGTGCGGGGAGTTGATGACGAGCTGGTCCGGGCGCTGAAGGAACGCGCCGGGGCGCATGGCCGGAGCGCGGAAGCCGAACATCGCGCGATCTTAACGGCGGCCCTCGCGCGTCCTCCCCGGCGCAGCTTTGTTGAGGTTCTGGCGTCAATGCCTGACGTGGGCGTCGACGAGGATTTCAAGCGGGTCGAGGCTATAGAACTCTCCCCGCATGTATTTGATTGACACCAACGTAATCTGCGAGGCGCGAAAGCGCGCCAAGGCGAACCATGGCGTCGTCGCGTTCTTCGAAACTGTCGCCGCCTCAAGCGAGCCGGTGTTTCTTTCCGCTATCTCCGTCGGCGAGCTGTGCCGTGGCGTCGAACTCATCCGCCGCCGCGGCGACGCTGAACAAGCGCGGCTTCTCGAGGCGTGGATGGCGAGCATCGTGGAATCCTTCAGCGAACGCATTCTCGCTTTTAATGCGGACGCGGCGCACGTCTGGGGCCGTCTGCGAGTTTCCGACCCCGCCCGCGCGATCGATAAGCAAATCGCCGCCATAGCGCTCGTCAACAACCTTACTCTCGTCACCCGCAACGTCGCCGATTTCGAGGGTTCGAGAGTTCGGATGACGAACCCTTTTCAGTAAGCTGAATCGCTACAGGCCCTCATCCGGCGCTATGCGCCACCTTCTCCCTGTGGGAGAAGGGAACGTCGGCGCCGCCGCGCCCCTCTTCCTCGAGGAGAGGGTTGGCGTGAGGGCGGCCCGGGTCGAATAGTGACGCCTCACTCACCCTACCCAAGCCTCGCCCTCAACCGCGGCGCGGCGAAATCCAAAAGCATTCGCACTTTGAGCGGCGTCAATCCCTGAGGGCCGTGGATGAGACTGACCGGCACGGGCGCTGGCTCATACTGGCTAAGGACAATCTGAATTCGATCGTCCAAAACCGCTTGGGCGACCTGATAGGAGAGGACGCGCGTGACGCCAAGGCCGGCGGCCGCGCCGTCGATCGCCGCTTCCGCGGTGTTGACGGTAAGGCGCGAGCGCATGGCCACACGCAGTTCGCGCTTCGACTTTGGATCGCGAAAGACCCAATGCTGCGATGGTGAGAACGGATCAAAAGTCACCGCGGCGAGCGCCGAAAGGTCTTCCGGCCTCTCTGGCACGCCGTGGGCGGCGAAATAGGCGGGACTGCCGCAAACCACACTGCGCACCGCGCCGACCCGCGTCCCAACCAATGCGCTATCCGCAAGCGCGCCGATACGTACGGCAATGTCGACGTGATCGTCGATGAGGTCGAGATTGCGGTCGGCGAGCACAAGCCGGACATTGATCTCAGGCCATTGAGCCAGAAACTCAGCGATGACGGGCAGCACGTGCAGCCGGCCAAAGACCACGGGCGCGGTGATGACGAGGTCGCCTCGCGGCGCGGCGTGCTCGCCTGACGCGGCGCGCTCGGCCTCGCTCACCTCTTCGAGGATGCGCCGGGCCGCGGCGACATAGGCCGCGCCCGAATCGGTGAGGGCGAGTTTCCGGGTCGATCGGGTCAGGAGCCGCGTATTGAGATGCGCTTCGAGTTCCGAGATCTTACGGCTGAGGGTGGGCAATGGCACGCCGAGCTTGCGGCCGGCGGCCGAGAGGCTGCCCGCCTCCGCGACTGCGACCAGGAGGGACATGGCTTCGAGGCGGTCCATATTCCAATTTATGAGAGAGTGACTTTCAATGATGCCAGATTATTAGATTTACTGAAACCAACTATTTGTGGGCTTGGGCCGAAACGGGCCCGACCAGGCAGAGTTCATCATGTCCTATGGATTTCTCGACATCGCCTCGACGCCCGGCGTTCGCGCGACGCAGGAGGCCAACGGCAGCGGCGAATATTGGGCGAATTTTCATGGCGACCGCGCCTTTGATCGCTTCACGGAAGCGGAGGCGGCGTTCATCGCCGCGCGCGACAGCCTCTACATGGCCACCGTCTCCGAAACTGGCTGGCCTTATGTGCAACATCGTGGCGGGCCAGCCGGCTTCATTCGCATTCTTGACGAGAAGACGCTGGCTATCCCCGACTTTCGCGGCAATCGGCAGTACATCAGCACGGGCAATCTCGCGACCGATGACCGCGCGGCGCTGATCCTGATGGACTATCCCCATCGGCGACGCCTCAAGCTTTACGCGCATGTGGAGGCGAGAGATCTCGCCGCCGATCCAGAGCTGGCCGCGAAGCTGACGCTGCCTGACTATAAGGCGAAGGTCGAGCGCGCCCTCATCATCCACCTCACCGCGTTCGACTGGAATTGCCCGCAGCACATCGTTCCACGTTTCAGCGAGGCTGAGCTCGAGCCTGCGCTTGCGCCATTTCGCGCGCGGCTCGAAGCGCTGGAGGCAGAGAATCAGGCGTTGCGCGCGGAGCTGGCGGCGAACTCAGCCGCTCGGCAGACCGGGTAAGCTGAGGCCGAACGACTGAAGCAAGAGAACGGCGTTCAAAGCCAGGATGACCAGCGCCGCGAGGCACGCGACGACATTGGTCAGGCGACTGTTGGCGAAGGCGCCCATAATGTCCTTACGGCTCGTGAAGATGAGCAGGGCGATGACCGGAGCGGGCAGGGCGATGCTCAGCACCACCTGGCTCGCGATGAGCGCGCTGGTCGAATTGACCCCGAGCCAGACGACGACGAATGCCGGAATCATCGTCACGAGGCGGCGAACGATGACGGGAACCCGGACGCGCAGGAAGCCCTGCATGATCATCTGGCCAGCCATGGTGCCGACCGTCGAACTCGCCAGCCCCGAGGCCAGAAGCGCCGTCAGAAAGGCGCCCGCTGCGGCGGGGCCGAGCAGCGGCGTCAGCGTCTTATAGGCGGTCTCGATCTCGGCGACGTCGCTGTGGCCGGCGTGAAACGCGCTCGAGGCCATGATGACCATCGCCATATTGACGAGCCCCGCGACCCCGAGGGCGACGAGGACCTCGATGTTCGAGAACCGCAGCACCAGCCGCCGCTCGCGGTCGTTGCCCGCGGGCGCCCGGTTCTGGGTGAGCCCGGAATGCAGAAAGATCGCATGCGGCATGATGGTCGCGCCGACGATGCCGACCGCGATCGTCACCGCACCAGCGTCGGGCAGACTTGGAATCACGCTGCCCAGCCCGACCGCGGCCCAATCGACCGGGGCGATGACCATCTCGACGAGATAGCAAAGCGCGATCGCGGCGACGAGCGTGCCGATGATGAGTTCGGTCGGACGGAATCCGCGGCCTTGGAACATCAGAAGGCCGTAGGTGAGGACGGCGGTGATCCCCATGCCGGCGAGAAGCGGGATATGCAGCAGAAGCGAGAGACCGATCGCGCCGCCCAGGAATTCGGCGAGGTCGGTCGCCATCGCCGCGATCTCGCTCACGATCCATAGGCCCCACACCACCGGCGTCGGAAAATGCTCGCGGCACAGTTCGGCTAGATTGCGCCCGGTGACGATCCCGAGCTTCGCCGACAGCGACTGGAACAGCATCGCCGCGAGGCTGGCCGTGAGCACCACCCAGAGCAGCGCGTAACCGTATTTCGCCCCGGCCTGGATGTTAGTGGCGAAATTGCCCGGGTCCATATAGGCGATCGAGGCGACCACCGCCGGCCCCGCGAACAGAAGGGGGCTGCGCCAACGCCACCCGCCGCCCAACACCTGGCGGATGCCCGCGACAGTTCGGTCCGTCATCCCAATGGGCGCGGCTGCCAGTCCTACGCGTGCGACCGCGTCGCTCACAGCTTCGTCTCCGGTATTTCTTGCCTACCCTCAATAATGTACCCTTAGCTACGTCATAGTCAAGAGGCTAAAAATAAGCGCAAAGGCTGGATGGAGCGCCGGGATGCAGAAGCGGGTTGCATTTTGCAGCCAAGGCTGCACTATGAAACCACGGGCGACACGACGTGCGGCGGGCCAAGCGAGGGCGATTTGGCGACCAAGAAGCGCGGCAAAGACCCGCCGTCCCCAAGTGCGGGACTCGCGGCCGAGCCCGCGCAAGCCGACCGGTTCCTGAAGGCGCGCTCGGCCCGTTCAGCCTCGCTGCTCGAGGACTACACCGAACTGATCGCGGACCTGATCGCCGTCAATGGCGAAGCGCGCACGACCGACATCGCGCGGCGCATGGGCGTCGCTCATCCCACCGCAAGCAAGACGATCGCTCGCCTCAAGCGCGAGGGTCTGGCCCGCGCCAAGCCCTACCGCGGGATCTTTCTGACCGAGACCGGCGCGGCGATGGCGAAAAGCGCGCGCGAGCGCCATCGGCTGGTCGTCGACCTCCTCATTGCCGTTGGGACGCCACGCGAAGCGGCGGAGGCCGACGCTGAGGGCATCGAGCATTATGTCTCCGCTACGACGCTCAGCGCTTTCGAGGCGTTCCTGCACGGCCGCGAAGAGTCTTAGTTTCCGCGGCGGCAGGCGGACTGACAAAAAATTGCTTGTCGCCCGCCTCGCACGTGCGGCGATCATGCCCTAAGAGAGCCGCGCGTGAACTCCAGCGAGGCCATGAGCGAAGCAAGCCGAAGGGAAGTGCGCGCCGGGCTCGAGCCTTCGCTCGCACGCCTCTGGCGATTTGCGCTCGTGTTGTCGAAGGCGCGGGACGTGGCTGACGATCTCGTGCAGGCGACGTGTTTGCGGGCGATCGAGCGGGCCGATCAATTTGTCCCGGGAACGCGGGTCGACCGCTGGCTGTTCGCCATCCTTCGCTCGATCTGGCTCAACGAAATACGATCACGACGGATTCGCGAAGGCGGCGGCTTCGTTGACGCCGAAGAAGCGTTGACGACCGACGGCGCGCATGAAATCGAGATGAATATTACCGCGTCTGCGGTGTTAAGAGCCATTGACCGCCTCCCGGAGGCGCAGCGCGAGACCGTCCTCCTGGTGTACGGGGAGGGTTACAGTTACGCCGAGGCGGCGGCGGCGCTTGGCGTCCCGATCGGCACGATCATGAGCAGACTTGCCGCGGGGCGTTCGGCGCTGGCGAAACTGAAATAGGAGGGCGGGACGAGCAATCCATGTTCGATGACGACGCCCAACTTGTCGCGCTGATCGACAACGAACTCGACGCCAGCAGCAAAACCGCCCTCCTGGCGCGTCTGGCGTCGGACGAGGGCTTGCGCCAGCGGTATGAGGAATTGCGGCTGACCACCGCACCGCTCGCCGCCTCCTTCGACGTGTTGCTCGGAGACGCTCCGCTCGCCCGTCTTCGCGCCGCGCTTCCACCCGAAGATGGGGCGGCTCGGGTACAGCCCAGGCGCTTCGCCTTCCGGAACCTGGCGGCGGCCTTCGTCATCGGGGCGCTCGCGGCGGGCGCGGCCATTTGGGCGGCGTCAACCTTTGGCCTGTTCGATGGGCGCGACGATTGGCGCACGGCGATCGCCGAATACACCCATCTCTACACCGACGAGACGTTCGCCCCGTTCAAACCTGACGCCGCAATGCAGGCGACGGAGCTGAGCGCCGTCGGCGCCAAAGTGGGCGCCAATCTGACGCCCGAAAATCTGACGCTGCCCGGCCTCAGGTTCACGACCGCGTTTATGCTTTCCTATGAAGGCGCGCCGCTCGGCGTCATTGCCTATGTCGATCCGTCGGGCGAACCCGTCCTGCTTTGCATCCTCGCCGACCAGGCGCCCGATGCGCCGACCCGCTCAGAGCGTCGCGGTGACCTTTCGCTGGCCTGGTGGGCGCGCGGCGGACGAAGCCGTCTCGTCATTGGCCGCATCCCGGAGGAGCGGGCGGTTGCGCTCGCGCAAACGCTCGAAAAGCGAATTTGACATCGGAGCGAGGCGCGAGGAACGGCCGGACGTCTGTCCGCTTGGGCCGCTTCGGTCCAGCGAATTCTGAAGCCGCCTCACGGGGCCCGGGCGCGGGTCCGGGTCCAGTCGAACGACTTGCAGATGAGGCCGCCGAGCACGCAACCGGCCGTAACCAGATGATCGCCGGAGAGGGTAAGCTTCGCCGTGTAGCGCTTGCCATCCTCAGGATTGAACGCCGCGCCGGCCCAGGAGTCTTCGCCGCTCGGCTTCATATCGGAAAACAGCTTTTGGCCGATCTTGGCGGGGCCGCCCGATTCCTTCTTCCAGACCAGAAAGCCGCACATCGTACCGCCTCCGCAAGCCGAGAAGCGAAGCTTGGCGGATCCATCGTCCCGCGTCCATATTCCGGTCAGTTCGCTTGCGATCGCGGCCGGCGCAGAGGCCGCCAGGACCGCCAGAGCGACGAGCAGTGCGCGCGTCATCGATCTATCCTTCGGGAAACCATTTTTTCTGGGGAGCGGGCAGGTTAAGCCACCGACAAGGAGCGGTCAACGCGAGTTATCGCCTCCGGCCAGAGGGGCCGATACCCGCCCTTGAGCGCGGCGACGGTCGAGGGCGGGCTCAAAACATCGGCGATTGTGTCGGGCTTGAGTGGCTCCGGCGCGCCATAGCCCGCAAAGCTCCACGGCAAAAGGGCGCCCGAGCGTACGGCGTAGGCTTTTCCGGCACGCGCGATCATCGCCCCGTCGGGCAGGTCGCCGAGCCGCGTCCGCCAGACCGGTTTGCGCCGGTCCTCGACCCGTTCGCGATGGAGCGTTTCGTCCATCGCCTCCACGTGGCTCGGAGCGCCCGGGAAAGCGGCGATGAAGGCTTTCGCGGCTTGCCTCCGGCACTCGAAGCACGGGCGGTGGCCGGCGGCGAGCGCCGTCGGTTCGTCGAGGAAAAACAGCTCCGTGTAATATCGGCCCCAGACGTCGCGGCGCCGGCCTTTGAATTCGCAGACGCAGATGAGCCAGTGCGTGTTCTTCCAGCGGCTGCCGCTCAGCGTCTGATCGTCGCGATGCAGCCGCCCGCCGCGGTTGCCCATCATGCCGCCGCGTGCGGCGACGGCGTGCAATTCGCCGAACGGATCGACGCGATTTTGCAGCGGCCGGGGAGCGCGGGACATGCCGGGCAGCGACTGGTTGCGTTCCGCGAAAGGCCGGTCCACGCTTTAAGCCTTGAGGTCTTTGGGACCGGAGAGATGGCGCTCGAACTTCGGCCGAATTGCGAATATTGCGACAAGGACCTGCCGCCCGCCGCGACCGAGGCGCGCATCTGCACTTATGAGTGCACCTTCTGCGCCGATTGCGTCGAGCGGCATCTCAGCAATGTCTGCCCCAATTGCGGCGGCGGCTTCGTTCCGCGTCCGATCCGGCCCGCGCGGGAATGGCGGCCTGGGCTGTCGCTGGCCAACCGACCAGCCTCGACCAGGCGCGTGGCGCTGTCTTACAGCCGCGAGGATATCGCTGAATTCGTTCGCGAGGTCATGGCCGTTCCGCCCGAGCGCCGCTAACAGGCGCCTATCGCACCGGCGCAGCCTGCGCGCTGACCTGCGCTTCGCCGACGGTGTCGACATTGTAGACGTCGTCGCGGAAATTGGCCGGCCCCTCGCCGTTCGACCAGCCGGTCAGATAGACCCAGATCACCGGCACGGCCTTGGTGAGGTTGATGCTGTAAGGCGCGCCTTCCTTGATCTTGGCTTGCATGGCTGTTTTGTCCCAGCTGCCGGGCGTTCCTTCCAACAGCCAGGCCGCGTAATCGTAGACGCCCTGCACCCGGACACAGCCGTGGCTGAGGAACCGGTAGTCCGCGCCGAACAGCCCTTTCGAGGGCGTGTCGTGCATATAGACGGCGAGCTTGTTGGGCATGTTGATGCGGATCGAGCCCAGCGAATTGCTCGTCCCCGAATCTTGCCGCAGCGTATAATTGGTCGCCCGTTCGCTGCTCCAGTCGATCGATTTCGGATTGATCTCCTTGCCCGAATTATCGAGAATCCGGATCTTGGCGCGCCTGAGATAGCCCGGATCACGCTGCATCCGGGGAATGATTTCCTTCTTGATGATCGATGTCGGGACCGTCCAGGTCGGATTGAGATTGACAGCCTGGATATGGGCCGAGATTTCCGGCGAAGGATGCTCCGGGCCGCCGACGATCGCGACGTAGCGATGGGCGATGCGGCCGTTCTCCACCGCCTCGACCGAAGTCGAGGGGATGTTGACGACCACGTACCGATCATCGAAGGAAAAATTGAGCCCGGCAATGCGATTGGCGCTCGAGGCGAGCTGATTGAAGCGGACCCTCGCCGGAATGTTAATGGCCTTCAGCGTCGCGCCGGAGACGACGCCCGTCTGGCGAAGCCCCATGCGCGCCTGGAAGCGCTTCACCCCTGCCGTCAATCCGTTGTCCCAGGCAAGGCCGCTTGCTTCTCCCCCGGTGAGGTCGCCTTCGATCGCCAGGCGCTTGCGCAGTTTCGCTACCGCCGGGCCTTTCGTTCCAGGGCCGATCGCCGCGATGTCTGTCGGCCAGCCGCCGGCATCGACGATCGCGGAATAACGCTCGGACGCTTTGGCGGTGGCGAAGAAGGTGTCGGGCTGAAGGGTTGGGCGAGGATCGTCGCTGAGCGCGGTCTCGCGCGGGGGCGCAGGGGCTACGACTTTCTTCGGCTTGGGCGCCGCCGCCGCCTGTGCGGGGACGGGCGCAGCCGTCGACGGGGAAGCGCTCGGCGCCGAATCGGTCCCTGCCGTCGGCGATGGCGATGCCTGGGGCATGAACGGGCTTACAAGCCCTTGAGTTGGCGCCGGCGGATTCGCCGGAGTGGGGGGCGGCGCTGAAGCGGCCGTCGCGGGGGGCTGATTCGCCGGCGCCTGCGCCGATGGACTTGCCGGGATCGGTACGGGCGGCGCCGGGGAGGGTATGGCGACGGACGGGCTTGCGGCGGGCGCCGGGGAGGTCGCGGTGGCAGGCGGGAGTCGCTGGGGTCTGCGCCAGCGCGCCCGTCACAAGGAGAGGCAGCGCGGCGAGCGCGCCTGCAAACAAAACCCGCAGCGTCATGCGACAGGACCCGACACAAGAGAGACGCGCATCATGCGCGCCCCGAACCGATTCACTATGCACATTAAGGTTACCAATTTATCGCCGCGAGCAAGATCGCGGCATTGGCGCTGACTTTTCGGCCATTACGACGCTTGCGTCACAAAAGCAAAGGCCGCCCCGAAGGGCGGCCTTTGGGAGGGCAGGAATGCGTTTTTGGCTTCACTCGATGCCGGGTGAGAGCCGATTGCTGCGAGACCGCCGGAAGCCGGCGACCCCAAGGCCGCATACACAGAGCGCCATGAGCGCCCACGCAGACGATTCAGAAGACGCATAATTAGCCGCCCCGTAAGGCAACCCGATTGCGAGAGCACCGTAGCTTGCCGCGACCGCAATCCGTCGCGGATTACCTGAACTGATGGACATGTTACCCCCAAGTCCAAAAGAGGCCAGTGACGCTAGAGTTAAGCGCGAACCATGACAGCACTATGGCGTTTGCTGCAATTGCGAATAAAAATCTTCGCGTTGCGGTAAGACGCCCAGAGCAATTAACATGCCGTTAAATTGGGATCAGTCTTCGTCCGAGCGCGCGGCTTAGCCGACCACGACAATATGCAGTCGACGGGGCCCATGCGCGCCGAGGAGCAGGGTCTGCTCGATATCGGCCGAGCGCGAGGGGCCGGTGATGAAATTGAGCGTGCGCGGCGCTTCGCCTTTGCCATAGACACTTCGCACCTTGGCGAACACGCTCTCGTAATCGGCTTCGATCGCCTCGCGCGGCAAGACGACGATGTGATTGTCGGGCAGGAAATTCAGCGTCGTCGGATTGTCCGGGCCGGAGACGAGCGCGAGCGTCCCGGTTTCGGCGATCCCGGCAAAGGCGGCCGAGACGGCGTTGAGATCGTGGCCGTCGGAGGGGCCGCGCAGGATTTCGAGCGTTGTCTCGCTCCACGGCATGTCCGTCACACGCGGATCGTCGCCCATGCGCAAAGTCGCCGGGCAATTGCTTTCGCGTAAATAGCGGGCGATTTCCCGCCGGCGCGTCCGCCCATTCCCGCACCTCGGTCACGCTCGCCTGCGCACGCTCCGCCTCGGCCTTGAAAGTCGCGAGCCGGGTCGAGACGTCGCCCTGACCGCGCTTCGGCACGACGCCCGGCGGCGCCTGCTTGAGGCGCGTTTCGACCTCGAACCGGCGCGTCGCTTCGTCGCCGGTGACGCCGAGCGAGCGCCGAATGCTGGCGAAGACCGCCGCGCGGGAACTCATCGAACCGCTCCGCTCCGCGATCGCCACTGGCTCTGGAACGTCGCGCCCTGCGGCGCCGGCAAGATCGCGATAGCGCGTCCAGCCGCCGGCGAAGGGCAGGGAAGCGAAGCGGCCCTTGTTTCGGCCGGCGAGATGCAGGACGCGCGCGGCGAGGCCCGTCGCCATTCGATAGAGCGCCGGGCGGCTGGCGAAGAACGCCCAGAACCCCAAGCCATAGCGCATTGGCGCGGGCGACAGGCGGCGCTCGAACTCACGCTCGCGCCAGTGTCGCATCATGCCGGGCAACGGGATGCGGACCGGGCACACCTCTTCGCAGCGGCCGCAGAAGGTCGAGGCGTTGGGCAATTGGCCGCCCTCGGCGACGCCGATGAGCGAGGGCGTCAGCACCGCCCCCATCGGTCCCGGATAGACCCAGCCGTAAGCATGGCCGCCGACCGCCTGATAGACCGGGCAATGGTTCATGCAGGCGCCGCAGCGGATGCAACGCAGCATGGCCTCGAACTCGCCGCCCAGCATCGTTGAGCGGCCATTGTCGAGAATCACGACATGATAGGCCCTCGGACCGTCCGGATCGCCCGGACGGCGCGGCCCGGTCGACAGCGTCGTGTAGACCGAGGCGTCCTGTCCGGTCGCCGAGCGCGCCAGCACGCGCAGGAGCTGGGCTGCGTCCTCGAGCGTCGGCACGATTTTTTCGAGCGAGGCGATGACGATGTGCGCCTCGGGCATGGTT
Source organism: uncultured Alphaproteobacteria bacterium (assembly GCA_963717215.1). Lineage (GTDB taxonomy): Bacteria > Pseudomonadota > Alphaproteobacteria > Rhizobiales > Beijerinckiaceae > Roseiarcus. The sequence goes on along the minus strand of CAVQVS010000006.1, from coordinate 1,035,410 downwards.
TGCGTCAGGTCGCCGTTGCCTTCGTTGGTGACGATGATCGAGGTTCCGGTCTCGGCGACGAGGAAGTTCGCGCCCGTGATCCCGACGTCGGCGGACAGGAACTTGGCGCGCAGCACGCCGCGCGCCTCGGCCAGCAATTGTTCGGGTTCGGCGAGAGAGCGCTCGGGCAGGAGATCGCCGTGCGCCTTGCGGAATTCCTGCTCGACGTCCTTCGCGGTCAGATGGATCGCCGGCGCGATGATGTGGGAGGGCGATTCGCCACGCAACTGGATGATGTACTCGCCAAGGTCGGTTTCGATCGGCTCGATGCCTGCCGCCTCGAGCGCGTTGTTGAGCCCGATCTCCTCGGCGATCATCGACTTGCCCTTGGTGGCGCTTTTCGCGCCCATCGACTTGCAGAGGTCGATGATGATCTTGCGCGCTTCCTCGGCGTCCTGCGCGTAGTGGACGTGGCCGCCGCTCGCGCGGACCTTGGCCTCGTAGGCTTCGAGATAAAGGTCGAGGTGGGCGAGCGTGTGATCCTTGATCGCCCGGGCGCTGTCGCGCAGCGCCTCGAACTCGGGCAATCGGGCCGCCGCCGCCGCCCGCCGATCGACGAAATTGCGCGAAAACGACATCGCTTTTTGCAAGCGGTCGTTGGTCAGCGCCTCGTGCGCGTTCTCCTTGAATTGGGTCGAGGTCGCGACCACGCTCATCGGGCGGCCTCCGGCTTGCCTTCGCCGATCGCCGGCCCGTCCGCCATGCCGGCCAGAATTTCCGCGACGTGACGCGCCTTGATCGGCGATCCGTCGCGCTGAAGCTTGCCGGCCATGTTCATGAGACACCCGAGATCGCCCGCGAGCACCGTATCGGGTTCGACGCTGCGGATGTCGTCGGCTTTGCGCCCGACGATCGCGTTCGAGAGTTCGCCGTATTTGGTCGCGAACAGGCCGCCAAAGCCGCAACAGACCTCCGCATCGGTCAGTTCGACCAGCTTCAGGCCCTCGACTCCGGCCAGAAGCCGCCGCGGCTGCGTCTTGACGCCGAGCTCGCGCAGGCCTGCGCAGGAATCGTGATAGGCGACGGTTCCGTCATAGCGCGCCGCGACCTTCTTGACGCCCATGACGTCGACCAGGAAGCTGATCAGTTCGTGCGTCTTTTCGGCGAAAAGCTCGGCGCCGCTGCGCGAGATCCGGCTCGCCCGCGAACAGTTCGGGATAATGCTTGATCAGCATGCCCCCGCACGAGCCGCTCGGCGCGACGACGTAGTCGCAGTCCTCGAACGCGTCGATCGCCTGGCGCGCGAGCGTTTTCGCGCTTGCGCGGTCGCCCGCATTGTAGGCCGGCTGACCGCAGCAGGTCTGACTCGGCACGACCACCTTGCAGCCGGCGTCCTCGAGCAATTTGACCGCCGCGAATCCGACGCTCGGCCGGATGATGTCGACGAGGCAGGTGACGAACAGTCCGACGCGAGGCTGAGATTTCGGGCCTGAGGGAGGCCCCCGTCATATTCATCTGTTCATCGATCCTTGGCCCAAGAGGGCGCCGCGCTCTTGTCGCTCAGCCTTCGCCTCCTTAAACTCGCATAATGGCCACGGATATCGCAACCCGCGTCTATAATCACACGTTTCGCATCGATCCCGCGGTGCGGACGCTGCTCGACACCGATTTCTACAAGCTTCTGATGCTCCAGATGATCTGGAAACTGCATCCGAAGCGCGAGGTTGCTTTCCAGCTCATCAACCGGACGACCTCGGTCAGGCTCGCGGACATCGTGGACGAGCGCGAGCTGATCGACCAGCTCGATCATGCGCGCACCCTCAGATTCGCCAAGAACGAGCTGATCTGGCTTGCGGGCAACACGTTTTACGGCACGCGCCACATTTTCGAGCCTGAATTCATGGAGTGGCTGGCGACGTTCCAATTGCCCGAATACGAACTGACAAAGCGCGACGGGCAATATGAGCTCCGCTTCGCCGGCCCGTGGACGGGTACGACGATGTGGGAGATTCCCGCCCTCGCCATCATCAGCGAACTGAGGGCCCGCGCCGCGATGCGCCGCATGAGCCGCTTCGATCTCGACGTGCTCTACGCCCGCGCCAAGGCCAAGCTGTGGTCGAAAGTCGAGCGGCTGCGCATTCTCGAGCGTGAGGGAGGGCCTGTCAGAGTGTCGGATTTCGGCACCCGCCGGCGGCACAGCTTTCTCTGGCACCGCTGGTGCGTCGAGGCGATGCAGGAGGGGCTTGGCGCCAGTTTCATCGGCACTTCGAATGTCAAACACGCGATGGACACCGGGCTCGAAGCGATCGGCACCAACGCCCACGAATTGCCGATGGTCTATGCGGCGCTCGCGGAGGACGACGACGCGTTGTTCGAGGCGCCCTATCAAGTGCTGAAGGACTGGGCGAAGATGTACGGAGGCAATCTGCTGGTCGTCCTGCCCGATTGCTTCGGCACGACGTCGTTCCTCAAAAATGCGCCCGATTGGGTGGCGGACTGGAAGGGCGCTCGGCCCGATTCCAAGTCGCCGATCGCGGCGGCGCGGGAGCTCATCGACTGGTGGAAGGAACGCGGCCGCGATCCGAGGGAGAAGCTCGTCGTGCTGTCCGACGCGATGGACATCGATTCGATCGAAGAGGCGGTGCGCGCGCTCCGGGGCCAGGTCAATGTGTCGATTGGCTGGGGCACCAATCTGACCAACGATTTTGTCGGCTGCGCCCCGGCCGGCGTGGACGGGCAGCTCAAGGCGATCTCGTTTGTCTGCAAGGTCGTCGAGGCGGACGGGCGCGCCGCCGTCAAACTCTCCGACAACCCCAATAAGGTCATGGGCCCTCCGGAGGAGGTCGAGCGCTATCGCCGGGTGTTTGGCCTGGCCGGAATGAGGGCCGCGCCGGTGACGGTTTAGCAGAAGAAAGAGAACCGATGACGTTCGGCCTCAAACGGACAACTTGAACAGCCAGCGTACCGGTAAAAACTCGAATGGAATAGCACGGGGGGCGAGTATGGTTGAGCTCGTTGTCGTGACTGCTGACGTCATGGAAAGACCTTGCGACCTCCTAGTTTTGAAGTACGCAAACGGCTTCTACGGTGCGATTATGCCGTCTCGAAGCGTTTGGATTTTAGTGGCAGTGTGCCGGAGGGGGAGGCCGTTTTCTTGACTGGGGGAAAGATTGCCGCGCGCAAAGTCCTTTATGTGGGAGTCGGACCTCTAGAAGATTTTCGTTACAGCCACATACGCACATTCGGACGGCGTGTGCTGGAACTCGCGGCTCACGGTTCAGGGCGTACCAATGTCCTTTGCACAACTATCACGGCCCCGGTTATGGCTTGGATGAGCGAGAGGCCTTCCTCTCGCTTGTGGGAGGATTCTGGGATGGAATTGAGAGCGGGGTTTTTCCAGCAGATCTGGAGCGCATCGAAATTGTCGAGCTGAATTCCAGACGGGCTCAGCGGCTCGAAAGGATGCTATCGGAATCCGAAGCTTTTTTGCCGCAGTTGAAAGACAGTCGAGCTAAAATTCAGGGGAAACAATCCTTTAGGCTCCCGACAGAGCTGCATGCCAATCTTTCGTCCTTCGGAGCTGAGAGCGAACGGAAAACAAAGCTTTTCGTCGCGATGCCATTCGCCCCCGAGCACAGTGACTGTGGGAGATAGCGATCAGAAGTCTTGCCAAAAAGCTCAGATTGTCTGCGAGCGCGTCGACAAGCAGGCCTATGTGGGCGACATAGTCACCGAGGTTGTATCGAGGCTCAAGAGGGCGAACGGTGTGTTGGCGCTACTTGATGACGCCAACCCGAACGTGTTCCCCGCAATTGGATTTGCTCGGGCGGGCGAGGAAAGCCAACAGTTTTAATTGCCAAGAACGGCGTTCCGCTTCCGTTCGATGTGCGAGGCCAAAAATGCATCCAATATACTTCGATTGCAAATCTCCGTTCGCTTTTGACAGCGGAGCTGATCTCGCTGAAGGCCCAAGGGGTATTCAGTTGCGTGAGCACGGCTTGTTAAGTGTGGAATAAGCCACATGGGTCAACTGCGCCACCGTCGTTTTCGGGTGGGCGCTGGTCTCCAGAGCGGGTAAATCATCGTCCTTGGCTCTGGCGATCTTGGCCGCGAAAGGAATTAACGGACGCGCATGCTCGACATTCCCGACGCTCTACCCGCCGGCGCGGATTACGACATCGTCAAGCGCGCGATCGAGTTCATCTCCAAGCGCTATCGCGATCAGCCGTCGGTCGAGGCGATTGCAAGCCATGTCGGCCTTTCGGCTTCGCACTTCCAGCATGTTTTCAAGCGCTGGGCGGGCTTGACGCCGAAAGCGTTTCTGCAGGCTTGCACCATCGAGCGAGCGCGCGAACTCCTCCGCTCCTCGGCGAGCGTGCTCGACGCGGCCTATGACGTCGGCCTGTCCGGCCCGAGCCGGCTGCATGACCTGTTCGTCGCCCACGAGGCGCTGACTCCTGGCGATTATCGTCGCGACGATTTGACGCTCGCTTACGGGTTCCATGCTTCGCCCTTCGGCGAGGCGATCTTGGTTGCGGCGCCGAGGGGCATGGCGGGTCTCGGCTTCGTCGACGAGGGAAACCGCGAAGCCGCGCTCGCCGACATGGCGCGGCGCTGGCCCCGCGCTCGGCTCATAGCGGACGAGCGGGCGACGGCCCCTTATGCAAGCCGCGCCTTCGATCCCGCGCTCTGGCGCGCCGACGCGCCTTTGCGCGTTGTCCTGATCGGCACGGATTTCGAGCTTCGGGTCTGGGAGATGCTGCTCAGCGTGCCGATGGGCCGTGCGACCACCTATTCGGACATCGCCTGCAGAATTGGCAAGCCAACGGCCGCGCGCGCCGTCGGCGCCGCAGTGGGCAAGAACCCGATTTCGTTCGTCGTGCCGTGTCATCGCGTGCTGGGGCGCTCGGGCGCGCTCACTGGCTACCATTGGGGCCTCGCGCGCAAGCAGGCGATCATCGGCTGGGAGGCGGGACGGGTCGGCGGCGGCGCCTAGAGGCTTTTGTTTACGCGAGGATCGCTCCGTTGAGCATCCTCCCCTCTTGTGGTGGCGGGCGCGCTAAAGGCGTCGGTCCATTGGCCAGCCTACTTCCGCAGCACCTGAACGGGCGGCGCCGGCTTTGGCTCCGGCGCGAATCTCGAGGGCACGTCCGCCGGCGGGGGCGCGGGATAGGCGATGCGCAGGCCCGCCTCGCGCATGCGGCGCAAAACCTCGAAATTGATCTCGCTTCGCGTCCGCTCGGCCTGCTCGATGTCTTCGACGAAGCAGATCAGATTGAACTTCATCGCCCAGTCGCCGAACTCGGCGAACAGCACCGATGGCCCGGGAATGGCCAGCACCTGCTCTTGCGCCTTGGCGGCGGCGATCATGAGATCGCGCACCTGATCGACGTCGCTTTCGTAAGTGACGTTGACCGAGATGATGATCCGTCCGACGCGATCGTTATGGACCCAGTTCTTCACCACGCCGCTGACGAAATTGGAGTTCGGAACGATCAAACTGCCACGGTCGAAGGTCTCGATCTCGGTCGCACGCGCCTTGATCGCGCGAACGAACCCCTGATCGGATCCCACGACCACCAGGTCGCCGACGCGGATGGTGCGCTCCCACAGGAGGATGAGGCCGGAGACGAAATTGTTGGCGATTGTCTGCAGGCCGAAACCGATACCGACCGACAACCCGCCGGCGATGAGGGCGAGTTTCTGCACGTCGAGGCCGATCTGCGCGCCGGCGAGCATCGCCGCGACAATGACGCCGATGTAACCACAAATCGTCTGAACTGAATTGCGCACGCCAAAGTCGAGGCGCGTCTGCGGCAAGAGCCGGGAGCCGAGCCAATTCTGGACGAGCCGGGTGAAGAACAGGACGAGGGCGAAGACGATCCCCGCGCCGATCAACGACGACAGAGACAGGGTGACGCCGCCGAACGAGAAGCCGAAATAGGCCGAGCGCAGCGCGCCGAACATGTCCTGCGACTGCACGCCCCATGGCTTCAGGACCGCCCCTAAGGCGAGCATCACGACGGCCACACGGGCGACGCCCTGCAGGATGACGGAGATCTGCGCGAGCGCATTGCGGCGCAGACCCGCCATGGCCGAGAGCCGCGATCCAATCGGGCCGTCCGGCTTGAAGACGGCTTCGGTTCCGTCCTGGGCGATGATGTCGGCGATGGTGAGGGCGGCGCCGACGACGCTGAGGTAGATCGCCTGATTGACGAGGAACGTGGCGAAGGCGACGTAGCCGGTCACGGCGGCCAGGAAAATGATCAACGCCGCCGCCCAGCCGAGCGTTCTCAGGGGGGCCCAGGCCTCGCTTTGCGGCGAGCCTTGCGCACCCGCCTGCTGCGCCCCGAGTTGGCGCATCGCGGTGGCGATCGCGATCGCGGCGGCAACCGCGCCGACGCCTCGCGTGGCGACCGCGATATTGAGCGAGGCGGCGGCGTCGGCCGCAGGCTCGACCAGCCGCTCGACGGCCCAGATCGCGGCAAACGTCATCGCGAGGCGATAGAGGATTCTGGCCGACCCATCGCTGAGCGGAACGAGCCTCCAGGCCGGGCGCCCGGCGCGAGCATGCCGCGGCCAAGCGCATTGATGGCGATAAGCACGCGCGCCGCCTCGAACACGGCGTCGATGACCCCCTGCATGCTCGGATCGGTGAGGTCGAAGGAATCGAGCGCGCCGGCCAGCACCCCGAGGCCGGCGATCGGCAGAACGGCGAAGATCGCGAATGTCCAGGCCGCGGCAAGCGCGCGGCGCAATCGGTTTGGCGTTCTCTCGCCGAGATCCCGATAGACAAATCGACGAGCAATCCAGCCAAGCGGAGCCGCTGCGAGCGCCAGCACGATGACGATCGCGGCCATGCCGATCTTGGCCAGCAGCGGCCGCTCGCCAATGGCGCCGACCCAGTTGTCGAGGAGATTGCGGACCACTCCGGCGTCGACCGGGAGCTCGTGCCCGACGGCGGCCCAAAGCTGCGGATTGAGAACGCTGGACGAGCGAGCGAACGTTCGTTCCGCAAACAACTGACGCCGCGCCGTACTGATGCGCGTGCTGAGGTCGTTGGCCTCCAGCAACATGGCCCGCGCGGCGCGCAAGTTTGCGTCGAGCCTGTCGTGCCTCTGCTTCTCGTTCTCGAGGTCCTTGGCGGCGACGTCCGTCGTGGGCGCCGGTTGACCGGATTTCGGCGTAAGCTCGTCGAGGCGCTTCGCCAAGTCGGCGAGGCGAGGCGTCAGTCTGGCGATCGCCCCCTGCAACGCGAGGGCAAGCGCGTCGCTTTGGGTGCGCAAGGCCTGCAAGCCGGTGTCGTCGAGGGTCTTGTTGTCCCGAAGCGCGCTTGCAGTCGCGGTCAGCGTCGCCCGCGTCTGATCGAGGTCGAGCCGTTGGGCCTCCTGCGCGCCGGCGCGCCCGAGCCCCGTGAGGATGAGGGCAAGAACGATCCAGCGCAACAGGCGCAATGCGGATAGGGGCTTCATTACAGGCTAAACGGTTCCCGGCATGATTCGGCAGCGCTCCCTTTGTCATCCGACCATGGCGGCCCTGCGGCGGCAACCGGACCGCTGACGGAGCGTTCACCTTGGGGCGAGGTTAGGGGCTGCGCATTGTGGCCAGCTTTGTTAAAGGGACCGAAGACCCATGAGGGGCATCCGGTGACCCAAACAATTCTCGTCGATTCCGCGAGCCAAACGCCGCGAAGCGGCGATTTCGCCAACTCCGCTCCGCGAACCGGCGACCCCGCCGGGCACACCCTGGGCGGCGCCGGCGAACGCGCGCTCGATTGTCTGCTTGCTGCCGGGTTCGGGCGCACGGAGCCGCCGATCCTGCACCCGGCGGCGATCTTTCTCGATATGTCCGGCGAGGAGGTCCGCCGCCGCCTGTTCCTCACCGCCGACGCGGCGGGCGAGGAGCTGTGCCTCAGGCCGGAATATACGATCCCCGTCTGTCGCGCGTATCTCAGCTCCGACAAGGCCGGAAAAATCGCGGAATATTCCTATCTCGGCCCGGTTTTCCGGGCGCGCGCGGGCCAGGCCGGCGAGCAGACGCAGACCGGGCTCGAGAGCTTCGGGCGTCGGGACGCCGAAGCGGCCGACGCCGAGGTGTTCTCGCTCGCCATGGAGGCGGCGACGGCGGCCGGGGGCGGCGCGCTGGTTGCCCGGCTCGGCGACGCCGGCCTGTTCGACGCCATGCTGGATTCCTTGGAAGTTCCCGAGCCGTGGCGACGGCGCCTGAGGCGCGGCGTCGCCCGCGGGCGGAGCCTGGAAGCCATTTTCAGCCGCCCGAGCCAGAGCGCGCTCGCCCAGCCGGGCGTGCTGGCTGCGCTGGAGAGCGCCGACCACGCCGGCGCCAAGGCCCTCGTCGAGGATCTGCTCGCGATCGCCGGCATCGACGCGGTCGGCGGACGCAGCGCCGGCGAGATTGCCGACCGCTTTCTGGAACAGGCGTCGCTCCGCTCGGGTCAGCCGATCGAAGCGGAGAAGCGGACGGTGCTCGACGCTTTTCTGGCCATTTCCGGCGATCCCGACCATGCGGCGGGCGAGCTTCGGCGCCTGTCGCATTCCGCCGGCCTTGACCTGGGCGCCGCGCTCGATGCGTTCGAGCGGCGCAATGGTTTCATCGCCGCCCGCGGGGTGGCGATCGAGGCGACGCGGTTCAGCGCCGCCTTCGTCCGCGATTTCGACTATTACACCGGCTTCGTGTTCGAGGCTCACGATCCCAATGTCTCGGGCGCGAGGACAGCGCTTGCGGGGGGACGTTACGACGGGCTCGCGAGGCGCCTCGGCGCCAATGAGGACATTCCCGCCGTCGGCGCGGCGATCACCCTCGACCGCCTTATGAACGGGGAGAAGCGCTGATGGGCGCCCATCCCGGCAATGGCGCCGAAGGACCGTTCGTTCTCGCCGTTCCTTCCAAGGGCCGATTGCAGGAGGCGGCTGCCGCGTTCTTCGCTCGCGCCGGGCTCGAACTCGTGCAGGGGCGGGGCGCGCGCGACTATCGCGGCGCGATCGCCGGGCTGCCGGGGGTCGAGGTCGCCTATGTCTCATCGGCCGAGATCGTCGGCCAGCTTGCCGCCGGAGCCGCGCATTTCGGTGTCGCCGGCGAGGATCTGGTGCGCGAGAAAGTGGCCGACGTCGAGTCGCGGCTCGAGCTCCTGAGTCCGCTCGGCTTCGGCCACGCCAATGTCGTGGTCGCGGCGCCCAAGGCCTGGATCGACGTGCGCACGATGGCCGATCTCGACGACGTCGCTTCGGCCTATCGCGCCAAGCGCGGCGAGCGCATGCGGGTGGCGACCAAGTACGTCAATCTCACCCGCCGCTATTTCGCCGAGCATGGAATCGCCGACTATCGCATTGTCGAGAGCCTTGGCGCGACCGAAGGCGCGCCGGCTTCCGGCGCGGCGGAACTCATCGTCGACATCACCACCACCGGCGCGACGCTCGAAGCCAATGCGCTGAAAACCCTCGACGATGGAACGATGCTGCGCTCGCAGGCGATGCTGATCGCCTCCCTCACCGCGCCCTGGGGCGCTAACGCGAGACAAGCCGCGCGTGACATCCTGGCTCGCATCGCGGCGAGCGAGGAAGCGCTGAAATCGCGCGAGGTCCGGGCGCGGCTGCCGAGCCCGGCGGGTGTCGTGGTCGAGACGGCGGCCGAGCGCTTCGGCGCGGTCTCGGCGAGCGGCGAGGACGTCGATCCGCACGGGTTCGTCGCGCTGCATTGCGCGCGCGGCAAAGTGGCGGAACTCGCCGGCTGGCTGCTCACCCAGGGCGCCGAGCGGGTCAGCGTCGCGGCGCTCGAACAAACCTTCGCCGCCCGCAACGCGCTCTACGATGCGCTGGAGAGCCGGATCGGCGCGGGCGGGCGCTGAGTCCTCCGCCCGCCGGGCGGCCCGCCAACTCGGGGCGGAACGTCCAGCCCTATTCGACGCGAACTCGCCGCAGCCGAGAAATATGCAAGTGTCGCCATCGCGCTGGAAGGACTAGACTGCATCGCTTGGGGGAAGCGCGACAAGAGAAGCAGGCAAGGTGAGCAAGTCAAAACTGAAGTGGAGCGAGAAGGAGGAAGACGCGGATTTCGACGCCGCCCTCGCCTATCTTTCCCTTCTGTGCGCCGACAGGAAAGCCAATGCGCTCGTCAAGAGCCTTCGCGGCTCCAAGGTCGTCGAGCATGCAGCGAAAGATATGCTGCGGGCGGCTCAGCTCCCCCTCCTGCCGCGTGACGATCCGCATGTGGACGAAGACCTGAAGCGAATTCAGAAGGGCAAAGCGCTTGCGTCCGTTCTTCTGGTGCGCGGCGATCTGGCAAGCGGACTTCCTCTCATCGTCGCGGACGGGTATCACCGCATCTGCGCGGTCGTCTATTTCGATGAAAGCGCGCCGGTGCGCTGCCGGATCGCCGACCTGAGCGCGTGACGGACCTTCGCTATCTCCTCGGCGAGCCGACAGGACAGAGCTCGCTGCAGCTCGCTGAACTCGCCCTTGCGTTCGTTCTGAGCGCGTCGATCGGCCTCGAGCGTGAAATTCGCCAGAAGAGCGCCGGCCTGCGCACCTATACGCTGGTCGGCTTCTCGTCGGCTTTGGTGATGCTGGTGTCGAAATATGGCTTCACCAACGTCCTCGAATCTGGCCGGGTCGTGCTCGATCCCTCGCGTATCGCGGCGCAGATCGTTTCGGGCATCGGCTTTATCGGCGGCGGCCTCATTTTCGTTCGCAAGGATATCGTTCGCGGTCTGACGACGGCGGCGACGGTCTGGCTGACCGCCGCGGTTGGCATGGCCTGCGGGGCGGGCCTTCCGATCCTGGCCATCGCGGTGACCTTTGGCCATTTCGTCGTGGTCTTCGTGTTTCCCTCGATCGAGCGGCGGCTGCCCAAATCCCGATGGGCTCCCTCGTCGCTGCAGATTTCCTATCAGGACGGCCGCGGCGTCCTGCGTGAGGTCCTGGCGTGTTGCACCAGTAGCGAGTTTGCGGTCAGCCGCGTGCAGGTCGAGCGGGATCCCGCCCTGGAGGTGGGCGCCGCGCGCCGGCTCGGGCAGGATCTTTCGAGTCCCGAAGAGGCCGTTAGCGGCGATTGGATTCCGTCCAAGGGCATCGTGACACTTCGGGTGGAGGTTCGCGGCGCGAAATCGGTCGCCCGCCTTGCCGAGCGTCTGAGCGAGATCCCCGGCGTGACTTCCGTTCTGGTGGGCGACGGCAATTTGATCACGGATTAAGCGCGCGTCAGGAGATGAGTTTGTTCGCCGCGACGGACGCACGCTTGGCGAACTTTGCGACGATCGCCTTCAGCTCCATCTCCCGGATGAGCGAAATCGCCTTTTCCGGATCGACCCACTGAACCACCCGCTGCCCGTGTTCCGGCCAGGTCGCGCTTTGCCTTCGCACCAGCAGAGGAAAGATCTTGACCTCGTAGTTCGGGTCGTCGGCGGTCTGACCTGTGGTCTTCTTATAGGTGAAACTGCCGATTGCGCGAGCGCCGATCTTTCCCCGCACGCCGGCCTCCTCGAAGGCCTCGCGCGCAGCCGACTTCGAGGGCGTCAGCCGCTTGATCGGCCAGCCCTTCGGCACGATCCATCGCCGCGATTGTCGCGTCGTGACGATAAGGATCTCAAGCGCCGCCATCGGCGTGAACCGATAGGGCAGCGCGCCATATTGGATGCGGACAACCGGCCTCGTCCTTCGCTTTTTCGGCTTCTGGGGGATGGTCGGATCTCCGGTGAATCTTGCTTTAAGGCATGGCGAACCGGATAGGCGCGAAGGGGCGAAAAGAAAAGCCGGCATCTCGCCTGGTGACGCAAGATGGCAAGCGGAAGCATCGGCTACGATCCCCGAAAAACGTGCCGGGTCTCGAACGCAGGATGCAGAGTGCACAATTGACGGGCGCCGGATCGCAGCTCAAAGTCTGAACGTCGGTGGCACGTCGACGCGGGCTTTAGGGGATTTTCGATGAACAATTCACACGGATTGAGCGCCGCGGCCGCCCTCATTGTTTCGGCCGGACTGCTTAGCGCGGCGCCTGCCCGCGCCGACACGGTCTTCGCCTTCACCGGAACCTGCGACTCCGGCTGCGTCGGAACGGCGACCGGCGTCCTGACCCTTGTCGATTTTTTTGACGATGACAACGGGGTGGTCGACGACTCGACCTTCATCTCATTCTCATACACGTCCTCGAGCCGCAGCTTCCTCATCGCCCTCGCGGATGGCGGGAGCGCCAACGGCCGTGTGTACGACGACGGCAGGCCGTTCGGGGGGCTGTTTGTTTCGTCGTCGGGTGGTCTTCCCTCTTTCCAGGCGAGCCCGCAAGACTTCGGCATGAGCCCGGAAGACTTCGATGCGTCCACGACGCCCGACCCCACCACGGATGATGTCGGCGCTTCATTCACATTCGTTCAGACCAGCGGCGCGATTCCCGAACCGTCCACATGGGCGATGCTGCTGCTTGGTTTGGCGGGGCTCGGCCTCTCCGGCTATCGCAAGGCGAAGCCGACGGTCGCGAGCGTCTGACCGAACCCGCCTCTGGTCGACCGTCTGACCTCGACCAGCAGCCGCAATTGGTTCCAAAGCGCATCCGGGCGACGCCCGTTGGCGCTCCCCATCGCTCAACCCTTGAGCTACCGGGAAGGGCCGCCGGGGTTCGCGGCTACGACGGTTGGCGAGGCGGCGGCACCGCGCCCATCTGAATGAAGACGTCGAGAGTGTTGAGCTCATCCCAATGCTCGACGAAGCGCCCGTCCTCGACCCGCCAGATGTCGATCGAACGCATAACGAAGGGTTTGCCGGTGCCGGAGTAGCCGAGGAGCTTCCCTGTGTGCGTGCCCTCGTAACGATAGCGGCCGACCACGCGGGAGCCATCCGCCGAGACGAAGACGTCTTCCGCCGTCACCTTGAGGTCGGGCACGCCCGCGATGATGGCCCCGAGGACCTTCTTTGATCCCTCCAGGCCCGGTTCGGCGAAGGCGTTGTGATTGACATATTTGGGCGACTTGATCTCGTCGAAGCGCGATACATCATGGCCGGACATGATCTCGGCGAAGAGATAGCCGAGTTTGACCGGATCCGTGTGCGTTGAGGTCGTCATTTTTCGTCCTTCCCAGTTTTGAGGCGTTCGATCGGTTTCTACCTGGCGCCGACGATCAGGCATGCGCCGGTTGCAGCAATGACCAGCCCCGTAAGGCCGTGCATGCCGAAGGCGAGGGCTTTGCTTCCGCCCGAGCGAAGGACGGTCGCCATATCGCCAAAGGCGATGAGGCTCGCCACGAGCATGAATTCGCCGAGCAAGCGCGGCGACCCATTGACCATGAGCAGGATGACAAACAGGCCCGCAGCGAAATCGCGCGTGCCTTTCACAGACAGCCACGCGGTAAATCCGGTCGAAGGCGGCGGGGAATCGGCGATGCCGAACCCGGCCGATGCGGTGGCGGGCGCCAACCAAAAGTGTGCGCCGAGGAACAGAATTGCCGCCGCGATCAGGCCGGAGAGCCCATATCCGATTTGGACCATTAGGGGGGCTGAGATCACTTTAGGACTCACTGTCGCCTGCAGCCAATCTAGCGGTGCTAGAATTGTAAGTCAAGAAAATTCTAGCATTGACATAAAATATTTCGTCGATAAAATCTTAAGATGTCGATAGTGGAACGCAAAGAGCGCCAGCGTGCGGAGCGCTATGAGCTTATTTTGGCTGCAGCGCGCGAATTGGCCGAAGCCGAGGGCTGGGACGCCGTCACCACTCGGCGTCTCGCCGAACTCATCAGCTATAGCCAGCCGGTTCTCTACAGCCACTTCAAGGGCAAGGCGGACATCATGGCCGCTGTGGCCACGAGAGGGTTCGAGGACCTAGCGACGCGGTTGAAAAGGGAAACGGCGAGCGATGCCGGCGCGCCGGACGTTTTGCGCAACGTCTGCGCCGCCTATCTCGATTTTGCCCGTTCGCGGCCGGTTGTCTACGAGGCGATGTTCGTCTTGCCGACCAAGATCAAATTCGCCAGCGAGGAGACGCCGCCAGCCCTCCGTGTGGCCTTCGACGCGTTGGTCGCCGCACTTGGGCCCGGTCGGCACGAGCCAGTCTTTCTGGCCGAAGTGCTGTGGAGCGCGTTGCACGGAATGGTCGTCCTCGCGCAATCTGAGCGTATCCCTCCTATGGGGGCACGGGACCGGTTGAACATTCTTGTCCAAAAATTCAGCACCGATGACTGATGGCGCTGACGGCGCAAGAGGCTAACGCCTGGCGGAGGCAGCCCGCCGCGCCCACCCCTGTCCCCGAACCTTCCACCTTAAGCGATGATGCTGCTTGGCTTCGCCGGGATTGGCTATGCCGGTTATCGCAGAGCGAAAGAGGCCGCGGTCGCCGGCGTCTGACCGGTAGAGATCCCTGCGCGCAGGGTCTACGCTCTCGCCGGGGGTCTCCGACGGCCGCCGACTTTCCATATCCATCGCTCGATGCAGCCGTAGCCAAGGGGTTCCCCCGCTTCGCAGCGGGCTGCCAGGAACGCTTTTAGGCGACTGCGCGGCCGTTTCGCCGGAAAGCCCCGTAGCAAAGGCCCACAAAGCCGATCAGCATCATCGCCCAGGTGGAGGGCTCAGGAACAGCGCTGGGGCCGCCGCCGATATGACTCACGGCCGGTGTATAATCATAACTTATTGTTCCGACCATTGTAAACGGATCGATGACACCGCCAGGATCGGTCACATCCATGACAACGCTGAGGTTTTGCTTGCCGATGTCAAGAAAGGAAAAAAGAATGCTTTGCGAAGCGGTTGCGGCCAATAGCACTGTTATCTTCTGTACGCCGGGGCTTGACGCAATGAAGACTTGGTCGTCATCGAAGTTGCTTCCCAGGCTGAAGACGAGCTTCGCGCCTATCCCGAGCGCATTCCAGTTTGTCGTCCCGGTCAGCGACACGGACACGGAATCCAATGTCCCACGAAGGTGATCAAAAGCCGAAAATTGGGTGCTTCGGGCGCTTATCGGTTCGTCATTTCCGACGACCATGGAAAAGTTCTCTTGAAGAACGTCGGCCGAGGCTGAAATTGGCGTCGCCGCCAAGGCGGCGGTCATAGCCGCCAAAGCCAGTGCACGCATAGGAACTCCCTCCGTTACGCGCCCGGAAGCGGGCGCCTGTTAAAACCGCTAAAATCGCATGCATAACCGGATTTCGAGATGGCGTCATGAACGCCCGTCGTCACGCCGCGTGCGGGCGGACAGTATTTTACGTTCAAACGGCGCTTGGTCGCTCAGCGAGCTTCGCCCGCCACCCGAGATAGGCGACCCTGGTGAAGCCGATCAGCATCATCGCCCACGCCCAGCGTTTCCTACGCCAACCGGTGACGTTCCGTAAACACAATGTGTCTCAGGGAAAACGGCGTCGCGTCAAGCGACAAACGCCGCCAGGTATCGGACGGAGCTGGCAGAATTCCGAAGTCATTGACATTTCCTTGCTTAAAGCGGAAACGGCGACTAGCATCGCGGGATGACCAGCTCGACCTCCGATCCCGACACCGAGGCGAGAACGCGTCGCGGCGCGGCTGTTTGCAACCGGAACGGGCGCCTGACAATCTGCAGAAATTTTTTTACTCCAATCGGCCGTAACCCATTGAAAAGCCCCGTTTCGAAAAAATAAACGCTAGTAAACGCCAGCAAATTTACTAGCGTTTATGCGCGTTTACTGACGTTTACTGGCGTTTATTGGAATCGCGCTCGCGCGTCAGGTTGCATTCGGGACCGGCTCTAGGGGATCGTCACCACCAGCCGTCCCCTGGTCTCGCCCTTGAGGATCTTGGCCCCGGCGCCGAACACCTCCGCCAGGGGGATGGTCTCGGTCATCGCCGCGAGCTTGTCGCGATCGAGATCGAGCGCCAGGCGCCGCCAGGCCTCGAGCCGGCGCTCTTTCGGGCAATGGACGCTGTCAATCCCGAGGAGCGAGACGCCGCGCAGGATGAAGGGCGCGACGCTCGCGGGCAGGTCCATGCCCTGGGCAAGCCCGCAGGCGGCGACGGCGCCGCCGTAGCGGATCTGCGCGAGCACGTTGGCGAGGGTCGTCGATCCCACGCTGTCGACCGCCGCCGCCCATTGCTCCTTGCCGAGCGGCTTGCCGGGCGCGCTCAATGTCGCGCGGTCGACGATCTCGTCGGCGCCGAGCGTCTTGAGATATGGCGCCTCGTTCGCACGGCCGGTGGAGGCGATGACCCGCCAGCCCTTGTCGGCGAAGAGCGCAATCGCCATCGAACCGACGCCGCCGGCCGCTCCGGTCACCAGCGCCGGCCCAGAGGCCGGCGTGAGGTCGTGGCGCTCGATCGCCATCAGAGCCAGCATGGCGGTGAAGCCGGCCGTCCCGATCGCCATCGCTTCGGCCCGGGTGAGGCCAACGGGCAGCTTGACCAGCCAGTCGCCGTTCACCCGCGCCCTTTCGGAATAGCCGCCGAAATGGGTCTCGCTGAGCCCGTGGCCAGTCAGGACAACCTCGTCGCCAGAGGCAAAGTCGGAGCGGCGCGAACTCTCGACGATGCCGGCCAGATCCACGCCAAGCACCATCGGAAACCGCCGGATAACCGGCGATTTGCCGCTGAGCGTCAGCCCGTCCTTGTAGTTGACGGTCGAATGTGTGACCCGGATCGTCACGTCGCCCTCCATGAGCTCGGACTCGTCCATGTCGACGAACTTGACGACCTGTCCAGCGTCGGTCTTGTCGGCTCGAATGGCGCGAAAGGTCATGGCTTTATGCCCTTGAGGTTGGCGAGCGGAGGGTGAAGTCTATGAGCCGGATTCCGGGCCGGTCAATTGGCTTTGGCCCGTGGTTGAGGAGCGAAGGTCCAAATGGCCAAAAAAGAAAAGCCGCAGCTGCTCGAAAAGGAAAAGCCGCCGCGGGTCATGACGGCGGTCAAGGGCGCCGATGGATTGACGCGCTGTCCGTGGCCGGGAGCCGACCCGCTCTACGTCGCTTATCATGACGAGGAATGGGGCGTGCCCGAATACGATGATCGGGCGATGTTCGAGAAGCTGGTGCTCGACGGCTTCCAGGCCGGCCTCTCCTGGATCACCATCCTGCGCAAGCGCCCGGCCTTCCGCAAAGCGTTCGACGGCTTCGAGGCGAACAAGATTGTGCGCTGGAGCGACAAGAAAAAGGAGGCGCTGATGCAGGACGCCGGCATCGTCCGCAACCGGGCCAAGATCGAGGCGACGGTGGCGCTCGCCCGGATCGTGCTCGACTTCTCGGATAAAGGGGGCTTCGCCCGTCACTTGTGGGGCTTTGTCGACGGGCGCCCGATCGACAATGCGCCCCATAGCTTCAAGGATGTGCCGGCCGAGACCGACGTCTCGCGCGCCATCGCCAAAGACCTGCGCACGCGCGGCGGCAATTTCGTCGGGCCGACGATCGTCTACGCCTTCATGCAGGCGACCGGCATGGTCAACGATCACCTCGTCGATTGCTGCCGTCACGAGGCCTGCCGCGCGTTGGCGCGCAAGCTCGATCCGTGAGCGAGAGCGCGCCTCACCGCGCCTGGCAGCGGATGCTATCGGGACGGCGGCTTGATCTTATCGACCCGTCGCCGCTCGACGTCGAGATTGGCGACATTGCCCATGGGCTTGCGCGTGTGGCGCGCTGGAACGGCCAGACGAAGGGGCCCGAGATCTTCTCCGTCGCCCAACATTCGCTCCTGGTCGAAGCCCTGTTCGCGGCCCGTGAGATCGCTTCGCCCCAGGCGCGGCTGGCGGCCCTGCTGCATGACGCGCCCGAATATGTGATCGGCGACATGATCTCGCCGTTCAAGGCGGCGGTTGGCGGCGATTACAAGCTGGTCGAGGCGCGCCTCAAGCGCGCTGTTCTGATCCGTTTCGGCCTGACCGCCGAACCCTCGGAGGATCTCGAGCGCCGCATCAAGGTCGCTGACCGCGCCTCGGCCTATCTCGAGGCGACTGCGCTTGCTGGCTTTTCGATCGCGGAAGCGCGAAAGCTGTTTGGCGACCCCGGCCTACCGATCCGCGACTTCGCCGCCTTCCTCGAGCCGCGGCGACCGGCCGATGTGGAAGCCGAGTTTCTTGTCCGCTTCGGCGAACTCGACGCCGAGGCGAGCGGCGCTCTATAAGGCGGCCAGAGAGAACCCCCCATGCCGCGACTTCACGTCTGTTCACTCGCCTTGATCGCCGAAACCGTCGACAAGACGGGCGCACGCTCGCTTGTCACTCTGCTGAGCCCCGGCACGGCGGTCGAGCGGCCAACAGCGATTGGGGCGGAGGGGCATCTTTACCTGGCCGTTTCCGACATCGTCGAGCCAATGGAGGGTCACGTGCTTCCGGAGGCGGCCCATCTCGACGAGTTCTTGGCCTTTGTCCGCGCCTGGGACCGCAAGTCGCCGATGCTGATTCATTGTTTCGCCGGCGTCAGCCGTTCGACCGCCGCCGCCTACATCGCGGCATGCGCGCTGGCGCCTGAGCGTGATGAGTTCGCCATCGCCCGCGCGCTGCGCGCAGCCTCTCCAACGGCTTCGCCCAACGCCCGTCTCGTGGCGCTCGCCGACGATGCGCTCGAACGTGGCGGACGGATGAACGAAGCGATCGCCGAGATTGGCCGGGGCCAGGAATGCTCCGAGGGAGAGCCATTCACCCTGGAGCTGAACTGACGGCTGTTCGGAGCCCGGCTTCCTGAGGAAATGTGTTGCGAACGCCTCAGCCCTTGACGGCCTTCACCATCGCCTCTTGCTCGGCCTGCGTTGGCGAACCGAAGAAGGCGGGCTCGTTGTCCTTGCCGCCCAGGGCGCCATAGGCGTGTTCGCCGGCGGCGTCGAACAGCACCACGAACTTGTGTTCCCCGCAGTCGGTGGGCTTGCAGACGAAGGAGATTTGATAGCTTTTGCCGTCGATCGTGACTGTTGTCATCTGGCCCGCGACGCCGTCGAAATTCTTGTTGAACTGAACCAGCCAGTCGGGCGTCGGCTGAACGAGCTTCATCAGTTTCTGCCACGAGGCGTGGTAAGGGGTCTTGCCGTGGAGCGCGTCGAACAGAAACGCCCCGGCTTCCGTGGCGTTGGCGGCGGAGGCGAGAACGAGGAGAGCGGAAGCGAGACGTAGGCGCATCTTGAAAACCGGCCACTTGCTGCTGGACAATGGGGGATCCTCGGAAAGCCGCGGCGCGGCGAAATCGGGCGCCCGGCGCTTCAGCCTAGAAGGCCTTGAACGTGATTATGGTGCGGGTGTCAGCGATTCCTGGGATGACCTGGACCTTGTGGCCGACGAAGTGGCCGATATCGACAGCGGATTCCACATAGAATTTGGCGAGAATGTCATAGTCCCCCGCGATCGAATAGATCTCAGAGGCGATTTCCGCTTCCGCAAGCGCGCTCGCAACCTCGTACGTCCGGCCGAGGGCGCATTTGATTTGCACAAAGAAAGTCTGCATCCGCTCACGGCCCCTGCTTGCGGTTCTCTTCTGCAACAACTTCGACGTCGCGGTCCATCCCTGTCTGAACCTGGAAGGTCGATTGGAAGACCTTGGATTCGTGGCGCGCGATGACGACGTACTCGCCTTCAGCGAGGACGAGCGAAGGAAAGGCGCCGACCAGCTCGCGAATAACGTCGCCACCCGGCGTGAGCACGGTGAAGGTGGTGTTGGCAAGCGCTTCGCCTGCGGGCTTATTGACGAGCTTGAGCGTCAGCGTCGCACAGCGATGCTTGATCGTAACGTCGATGCGTTTGCCGGAAGTGACTTTGATATCCGCGTTGACCATCGAATTGGACGGGATCGCCGTCGGCGCGACGGCGGTCGCCGATTTGCCGGAATTCGCTGGCGCGCTCACTCCCGAGTGCGCGCCGACGGTGTCGAGATAGGTCGAAACGATATGATAGGAACCCTCCGGCAGTCCGATGAGATCGCCTGCCTTGGCTTTGGCGTAGACGAGCTTGCCCATCGGATTGCGGTTTTGCGGCACGTAGATGGCCAAGGACAGCTTCGATGCGTCGATCGGCGCGTCGGCCAGCGTGCCTTCGATCCGAAGCGCGCCCGCCGAAAGAGCCAACCGTTCGGAGCGGACCCCGGCGCTGAGCGTCAAACGTTTGGCCGCGCTCGCGAGTCCGAAAGCGACATGAACAACATAGTCGCCGGCCGGTATGGTCAGGGTCGGCTGGGCCAGACCGGATTCGACAATCAAGGGATGCGAGCCGTCGGGATCGGCCCGCGCTCCGAACACCCGCCAGCGCAACCCGCCGGTGAGCGGCGCGCCGCCGCTAAGGACCGCGGAAAGACTGAGGGTCGCCTGGGCCGAATCGCTCGCCGGCGCTTGAGCGCCGGCAGGTGTCGGCGTTTGAGCGCCGGCAGGCGCGAGGAGCGCCATCAGCGCGACCAGAGCCGCCAGAATTCGCCAAGTCGCTGTCAACCCGCCTCGCGTCAATCGCCGTTGCTTCGTCGCGGAAGCGGCTCGTGACCACATATTGAGGCGGATCGAAGGCGGTTCACGCCGCCCGAACTTTGGCCAAAGCGCAGGCTTCGTTTAAGAGGAACGACCATGAACGACACGATCGAGATTCTCAAGCGTCGCCGGTCCGTCCCGCCTCCGATGATGGCTGGCCCGGCTCCGAGCGCGGACGAACTCTCCACAATCCTGACTGTCGCCTCGCGCGTACCGGATCATGGCAAGCTCGCGCCCTGGCGGTTTCTGGTTTTCGCAGGCCGTGCGCGCGATAGCGCCAGCGAGCTCGCGCTCGAGATCCGCCTTGGCGACAAGCCCGATCTAGAGGAAGGCGCGCGAGCCGAGGAATTGCGCCGCTTCACACGGGCGCCGCTGGTTGTTGCGGTCATCTCCCGCGCAGCGCCACACACGAAGATTCCGGAATGGGAGCAGGTTTTGTCCGCGGGCGCAGTCTGCATGAACATGATTGTCGCCGCCCGCGCCCTCGGCTTCTCGGCGACCTGGCTCACCGAATGGATGGCCTACGACGCTCGCTTTCGCGCAGCGATCGGCCTTGCCGAACACGAGCGTGTCGCCGGCTTCCTACACGTTGGCCGGACGACGGTCGCGATCGAGGATCGTCCGCGGCCTGCGCTCGAAGAGATCGTGACCAACTTTCCGGAGTAAATCTTCAGGCCATGTTCTACGCGACGGCGGAGCGCGACCGGACAAAGCTGCCGCACGATCCCTTCAAGGCGATCGTCGCGCCGCGCCCGATCGGTTGGATCTCGACGCGTGCGCTGGACGGGCGCATCAATCTCGCGCCGTACAGTTTTTTCAACGGCTTTTCGGGCGCCCCGCCAATCGTCGGTTTCTCCAGCGAGGGTTGGAAGGACTCGGCTTCCTTCGCCAGGGAGAGCGGCGAGTTCGTCGCCAATCTCGCGACCCATGACCTGCAAGGCCCGATGAATGAAACCTCCGCCCCGTTCGCCCGAGGGGACAACGAATTCGCGCGCGCCGGACTGACCATGGCCGAGTGCCGCCTGGTCGCCGCGCCGCGGGTCGCCGAAAGCCCCGCCGCCTTGGAATGCAAGGTGGTCGAGGTGATCGAAATCCGGACGTTGAGCGGACAGCTGAGCGGAGCGGTGCTCACGCTTGGCGAAGTGGTCGCCTTCCATATCGACGAGCGCTTCCTTGTCGCCGGCCGTTTCGACACCGCCCGCGCGAGGCCCCTCGCCCGCTGCGGCTATCAGGATTATGCAATGGTCGAGAAAGTCTTCGCAATGACGCGCCCAAAATGCGGCGGCGATATCTGATCGGGCCGCGGGGCGCGAAATCGCAGAGAAAGCTCGCGCAAGGGCAAGTTCATGCCGCGGGACCTGGCGATCCTTCGTGCCCGACATATTGTCGGACGACGCGGCAAGGTCGGTCCTGGCGGGCTCGGCAGTCAGGCGAATGGCGCGAAGACTTCTGTTCCGGCGACCCTCCACTCTTCAAGGGGGAGAACAATGACAACCAAAGCGGCGTTGAGCCGAAGTTGAGTTACCGATAGGGTCGGCTTGTGAGCAGCCGCTTTGGGAGGCGGAGACGAATGTCCATCACGACCAGCACTCGCGATTACAGCCTCATTGGCGCGGAGGCCGATAAGGCTGTCGCGGCCGGGCTCGCGTCGGCGAAATGGTACACGCCGCCGATCAAGCGGGCAGAGCTTAAGGAGCTGATGCGCCGAGAGGACGGCCCGGCGATCCAGGACACGCTGATCTGGATCGCGGCGTTCGTCGTCTCCGGAGGCCTCGGCTATCATTTTTGGGGCACCTGGGCCGCGGTCCCGTTCTTTCTCATTTACGGCGTGCTCTACGGCTCCTCGACAGATAGCCGCTGGCACGAGTGCGGCCATCGCACCGCGTTCAAGACGCAATGGATGAACGACGCGGTCTATCAAGTCGCGTGCTTCATGATCATGCGCGAGCCGACGATCTGGCGCTGGAGCCACACCCGTCACCACACGGATACGATCATCGTCGGGCGCGACCCCGAGATCCCATCGCCGCGTCCGCCGGACGTTGTGTCCCTTCTGCTCAATATCTTCGCGATCAAAAGCACGTTCGTCTTCTTTCAGAAGCTTTTTCTGCACGCTCGCGGCCGGCTGACCGAGGAAGAGGCGACCTTCGTGCCTGAAGCCGAGCGGGCGAACGTGTATTTCGTCGCTCGCATTTACCTCGCCATTTATGCAGCGGTCCTCATCGCCTGTTTCGCGACACGCTCGATCCTGCCGGCGATGTATATCGGCTTGCCCTCGCTCTATGGCGGGTTTCTTACGATCTATTTCGGCGCGACCCAGCACTTGGGCCTTGCCGAGGACGTGCTCGACCATCGGCTGAATTCGCGCACGGTTTACATGAACCCGATCTTCCGGTTCCTCTATTGGAACATGAACTACCATGTAGAGCACCACATCTTTCCGACCGTGCCCTATCATGCGCTGCCCAAGCTGCACGCAGCGATCAAGGCGGATTGTCCGACGCCCTATCCAAGCTCGATCGCCGCCTATCGCGAGATCATCCCGACGGTCCTCCGCCAGTTGAAGGATCCGACTTATTTCGTGCGGCGCCAGTTGCCGCCGAACGCGCAGCCCGAAGTGACTGCCGCCAAAGTCGCAAAGCTTGAACGGGAGCGGCTCCATTGAGCGAGAGCTGGATCGACACCGGTCCCGCCGATCAGAGTGCTGTCCGAGGACGTCGCGCCGTTCGAGCACGAAGGCAGGCAATACGCGCTCTACCGCACGGCCGACGACCGCTATTTCGCCACCGACGGCTTGTGTACGCATGAGGCGGTCGAGCTCGCCGATGGCTTCGTCCAGGACACGATCATCGAATGCCCGATGCACAATGGTCGGTTTGACTTCACGACCGGCGAAGCGAAGGGCGCGCCGGCCTGCATCAACCTTGCGACCTACCCGGTGAAGGTCGAGGGCGGCAGGCTTTTCATCAAGCTCGACTGACTTAGCGAGCCCCGCAATCCTACGCCTCTGGCGCGAAGCGTCACCGGTTGATATGGCCGGCGCGAGCCCGCTCGGGCCGAGGAGGAAAGCGCAATGAAACTCACCGGAGTTGCGGCGATTGTGACGGGCGGCGGCTCGGGACTTGGGCGCGCGACGGCTGAGGCGCTGGCGGCCAAAGGCGCGAAGGTCACGGTGTTCGACCTCAATCCAGCGGCAGCGGAAGAGGCGGCGAAGGCGATTGGCGGCCTCGCGGTCGCAGGCGACGTCGCGGACGAAGCCTCGGCCGGCGCGGCGCTCGCCAAAGGCGCCGCGGCGCACGGGGCCGCGCGAGTGCTCGTCAATTGTGCTGGCGTCGGCGTCGCCAAGCGGGTCGCCGGCCGTGATGGGCCCCATCCACTGGCCGACTTCGAGAAAGTGATCCGGGTCAACCTCATCGGAACCTTCAACATGATCCGCCTCGCGGCGGCGGAGATGGCCAAGCTCGAACCGATCGAGGGCGAGCGCGGAATCATCGTCTCCACGGCCTCGATCGCGGCCTACGACGGCCAGATCGGTCAGGCCGCCTATTCCGCCTCCAAGGGCGGGGTGGTGGCGATGACGCTGCCGATCGCGCGCGAGCTCGCGCAGTTCGGCGTCCGGGTCAACGCGATCGCGCCCGGCGTGTTCATGACGCCGATGATGACCGGCCTGCCGCAGCCGGCGCAGGATTCGCTCGGCGCCTCGGTGCCGTTCCCCGCACGCCTCGGGCAGCCGGTCGAATACGCGGCGCTCGCAATTCACATCATAGAGAACGGCTACATCAACGGCGAGACGATCCGCATCGATGGCGCGCTCCGCATGGCCCCCAAATAGGCTCACCGGCGCTCCGACGCCGCGCCCATTGCAACCGGACGGCGAACGCCGTGCAGCCGATTCAAATGGAAAAAATATGTCGCTGAGCCTACTCGCGTTTCGAGTTGTGGTCGAAGGGGCCAGCGACTTGGTTCGCGTCTCCCGGGGGGCTGCTCGACGATGGGGCGACCGAACTTTCTCATCATGGCCATCATAGCTGAGGCTATAGAATCTCGATTTTTCGTTTCTCCACAGCGAGCCCCCGTCGGCTGGCAGCCACAGACACCGGCTAGACAAAGGTCACGAGAACGCGTGTCGAGCGCGGCAAGCTTGACGCCGAAAACCCGCTCCCCTATAGACCCATCATCTTTTAGCCAGGCCGAGCGGCAGGCGGGGCGCTTCTTGATTGGAGCGGCCCGCTTTCATATTTGCCGGGATCGCGCTGAAGCATTCGTTTGAAGGATCGTAGTTCGATGGCACGCCGCTGCGAGCTGACCGGAATCGCCGTTCAATCCGGCAATAAGGTCAGCCATTCCAACCGCAAGACGCGCACGCGCTTCTTGCCCAACCTCGTCCAGGTCACGCTCACCTCGGATATGCTCGAGCGCTCCGTGCGCCTGCGCATCACCGCGGCCGCCTTGCGTTCGGTCGAGCATCGCGGCGGCCTCGACGATTTCCTCGTCAAGGCCCACGAGTCGGAGCTTTCGCAGGACGCGGTCAAGCTCAAGCGGGAAATCACCAAGAAGCGCGCCGAGGCCAAGGCCGGCGAGCCCGCAGCCGCAGCCGCCTGAAGCCGCGCAGTTCGGGTATACCTACGCGGCCGCGCGCTTAAGCTCAGCCGCGTCGCGCGACAGAGCTTCGACGGCGACATAGTCCCCCGCCGCGAGAGCCGCCTTCTGCAGCATCCACGATCCCCCGACGCAGGGCACGTTGGGCAGCCGCAGATATTCCGGCGCCTTCCCGAGATCGATGCCGCCGGTCGGGCAGAAGCGCAGATCAGGCAGGGGGGCCGCAAGCGAGGCGAGCAGCTTGGCGCCGCCGACCGCTTCGGCCGGAAAGAGTTTCAGCGCCCGAAAGCCAAGGTCCCTGAGCGCCATCGCCTCCGAGGCCGTCGCACACCCCGGCAGGAACGGAACCGGCGATTGCGCCGCGGCGTTGGCGAGGGCCGCCGGAGCGCCCGGACTGACCAAAAACTTGGCCCCGGCCGCGACCGCCTGATTGATCTGGTCGGCGGAAACAATGGTGCCTGCTCCCACGACGGCCTTTGGCACGTTTTTGGCGATGGCTTTGATCGCCTCGAGCGCCGATGGCGTGCGCAACGTCACTTCGATCGCATAGAGGCCACCAGCCACCAGCGCCTTGGCCTGGGCGAGCCCATCCTCGACGCTCGCGACCGTGAGCACCGGAATGACCGGCGCGATCGCCATGATTTTGGCCGTTTCGCGTTCGTGAGCGTAAAGCGTCATGGCGCTCCCCAGAAAGAAAACAATCCGCACTTATCATGCCAGGAGGTGCGCGGCGACGGTACCCTGCGCCTTCGAATCGAATAGGCTCGGCTTCTCACGAGCGCGCGTCCGGGGAGGCGCCAAGTGAACGAACCGGTCGACCTTTCGGTCTACAAGGAGACGCTGCTGTTCCTGGTGACGGCGGGCGTGGTGGCGCCGCTGTTCTTCCGGCTGCGCATCAGCCCGGTCCTGGGTTACCTGCTTGCCGGCGTCGCGCTTGGACCTTACGGCCTCGGCGCGATCGCGCAAAGGGCGCCGTGGCTGAGCGCGCTTGCCATCAACGTCGAGGCGATCGACCGCATCGCCGCCTTCGGCGTCGTTGCGCTCATGTTCACCATGGGGCTCGAGCTGTCGTTCGAACGCCTCAGGCGCATGCGCCATCTGGTGTTCGGGCTTGGGCTCACGCAGGTCGTCGTGACGACCCTGATCCTGGCTGCCGCCGCCTGGCGCCTTGGCCTGAGCCCGCCTTCGGCGCTCGCGATCGGAGCGGCGCTGTCGATGTCGTCGACCGCAATCGTCATTCCGATGCTGGTCGAGAGCAAGCGGCTTCATTCCGGCGCCGGGCGCGCCAGCCTGGCCGTGCTCCTGTTTCAGGATATCGCGGTCGCGCCCCTGCTCGTCATGACCGGCGCGTTGTCGGCGGCAGGCGACAGCGGTCTCGCGTGGGAACTTCTCACCACGCTCGTTCCGGCGGCGCTTGTTCTGACTGCGCTGGTGGTCTTCGGTCGGCTGGCGTTGCGGCCCTTCTTTCACTTTGTCGCGGAAACCAAGAGCCCCGAATTCTTCATGGCGGCCTGCCTCCTGGTCGTGCTTGGCGACGGGCTGGCCGCGGCGGCCAGCCATTTGTCCATGGCGCTCGGCGCCTTCGTCGCCGGACTGCTGCTGGCCGAGACTGAATATCGCCGCGAGATCGAAGTCACGATCGAACCCTTCCGGGGCCTCCTGCTCGGGCTCTATTTCGTCTCAGTCGGCGCCGCGATCAATCCGGCGTTCATCGTCGCGCGGCCCGGCCTCGTTCTTGGTCTCGCCGCGGCGCTGGCGGCCGCGAAGGCTTTGACGCTGTTCGGCCTCGGGCGGCTGTTTCGTCTCCCGGCACGCGCGGCCGCCGAGACGTCCCTCCTGCTTGGGCCCGGCGGCGAGTTCGGCTTCGTGATGATCGGCGCCGCGCTGGCGGGAGGGCTCATCGATCGCACGCTGGCGACGACGCTCATCAGCGCGGTCGCGATATCGATGCTGGTGATCCCGGGCCTGGCGAAGCTCGGCGCGCGCATTGGCTCGGCCCCGCGAGGGGCGGCCGATGCGAAGGCGCCCGAGATACCGCCGGACAGCGAGGCGTCGCGCGTCATCATCGTCGGCTACGGCCGCGTCGGCGCGCTGATCGGCGACATGCTCGACCGGCACGCGATCCCGTTCATCGCAGTTGACGCGAACGCGGACGTCACGTCCCAGGCCCGCTCCGACGGCAAGCCGGTCTATTACGGCGACGCTGCGCGGCCCGAATATCTGCGCCGCTGCGGGCTAGAGACCGCACGCGCCGTCGTCGTCACCATGGATTCGACTGTGGCCAACGAGGCGGTCGTGGAGACGACGCGGCGCCTCAGGCCGGACGTAACGCTGGTCGCGCGCGCCCGCGACGCCGACCACGCGCGTGCGCTTTACGGGCTCGGCGTGACCGATGCGGTGCCCGAGACGATCGAGGCGAGCCTGCAACTCTCCGAGGCGGTGCTGGTCGACATCGGCGTGCCCATGGGCCTCGTCATCGCTTCGATCCACGAGAAGCGCGACGAATTTCGCAAGCTCCTGGCGGCGGCCGGCGCGCCCGACCGTCCCCGGTCGACGCGCGGGCCGCGGCGGGGGTGAACCACGCGCGGGCGCCCGCGGCTGTTGAGTTCACTCGGGGATCGCTTCGCTGCGCCTCCTTTCCCACAGAGGGGCGGGTGCGCTAACTGCGTCGCTTCTACCCAAATGCAGCAGGCCCTAGCCGTGTCCGCCGCTCTTGGTTAGAAGGACGCCTTCAATCCGAGAAACCTCTCTTTGCCCGCCTTGTCGCGCCTTCTCATGATCACGCTCGCCTGCGCTGGTTTCGCCAGCGTAGCGCAAGCGTCCGACTGCGCCTTCACGCCAGCGCCCGCGACGCGACTCCAGAGCATGGCGGCCGTCGGGGACTATCAGCCCGTGCTGAAGGCCTGCGTCGCCGCCGATGGACGCAAGGCGGTCGCGATCCGTGGGATGACTGTGGCAGGTCAAAAGATCGCGCTCCTCGCCGATCCCGATGCGCTGACCACGCGGCTCGAGCGCGCGGCGTGCTGGACCTGCCACGACGAGAGCGAGGATGCGCTCGCTGCGACCCGCATGGGCCGCGCGATCCGCGAGTCGGCCCAGGCGCCGGGCCTCGTCCATCGCGGCTTTCTTCAGAATGCGGGGCTCACGCACGGCGGTGGCCAAGGCGATTTCGTCACCGGCGACTTGTGCCCGAGCCAGAAGCCGCTCTCGCGCGCGTTTTTCACCCAGCTTGAGGCCGAAGGCCCGCACGTTCCGGTTGCGCTGTCGATCTCAGGCCTCTGGCTGATCCATCACTTCGAAGATTTCCGCTGGCTGGTCGATCAGCGCAATTCCGGCGCGCTCGACATCCTGTGGACCGATCACACCTATCACCACCCCTATCGCCGCAAGCTGCCTGACGATGCGAACTTCCTGCTCACGAAGGGCGTCGATCCGCAGGAGGAAATCCTCGACACCGAGCGGCTTCTCATCGCCAACGGCGAGACGCCGTCGCTGTTCTTCCGCTTTCCCGGCCTCATTTCCAGCGATCCCTTGATGCAGGCGGTCAGCCAATATCACCTGGTTACGCTTGGCGCCGACGCCTGGCTGGCGCTGGGGCAGAAGCCCGGGCGCGGCTCGATCGTGCTCGTTCACCCGAACGGAAACGAGCCGAAGGGTCTCGCCCTTTTCTCCACCGATCTCGCCCATGGGGAAATCGCCGCCCCGCTTGAGCCGCTGACTGCCGCGCCTGACTAGACGGCGCGCCAGTCCCGGCATGCAGCGCAATCGTTGCGGCTCGTGCGCGGCCAGTAAGCGCAGTCAGGGTCAACGGCAGCCAAATTCGGCCCGCCCCGACGACGTCGAACAATCGCGCGGCTTCCGGCGCGCCGTCCCCGCCGCCCTCACCTCCGCGCGGCGAAAATCCCGCTTCCGAGGTAGCCGCTCCCGTTCAGGATGAGCGAGCCGCCCATCTCGCCATAGGCCGGGGTGATATTGGTCGGGCCGCCTTGGAAGAACGAGCCGGCCAAAGCTGCGGTGCGCCCCCCCGTACCTGCCAAGGGCGAGCCGACGGGCGTCGCGAACGATGTCGTTCCCTTGACCCAGTTCGCCATGCCGGCGTAGTTCGTTCCGTCTAGGCCGCCAATCGTAATCGCGCCGTTCTGCTGACCGAAGTTGACCGCGGCTGAAAAAGTGCCGGCGGAGAGATAGGTAAGACCCGCGTTCCCATTGGCGATGTTGGCGATCGCGTGGCCGCTGTAAGTGGCGGTGCCGGTCGCCTGAGACAGAGCCCCGGCCGTTGTCGCAACGCCGCCGACCCACAACAGGAGAACGCCCTGGTCTTCGAACGCCAGTTGACCGTTAGGCTTGTTTGCGCCGTTGGAGGCGCTCCAGAAACCCCACTGGGTGGAGTCGCACGCGCAGGGTTTGACTGTAGTCGAAGAAATCGAGGACAGGAATGCGGGGGTATTCGCCCCGACGCTCGTGGCCGTCACCAGCTGCTGGTTGGCGAAGCCGACGGTCGTCAGCGGGGATGTGCCGTCGGTGCGCAACGAGACAGGAATGTTGGCCCCGTTGGCGTACACGGCCGCGTCCCGCGCCGCGAAGTTCGACGGATTGACGTACGCGCCGCGCGCCCCGTTCAGCCCGTTCGTGTTCCCGTTCAGGCTTCCGAAGACATAGACGGAGTTCGTCATGGCCCCTGACGGCGTGTTTCTGCTCCCGACATTGAAGGTGGCGAGCATCTCGCTCGAATTGCCTGGCAGGAGGATGCTGACGTCGCCAGGCTGGTCGTTAAAGTTGGTTATGACATAGGGCCTCGTGAAAGCCGGGGGCGCGCCATTCAACCCGCCCGTCCCGGTCACCATCACCCCGCCGACGTATCCATTCAGGGACAGGTTCGGATGGTTGTTCGCCAGGGTCGTCGGCGTTCCCGTCGTCACCGGATTGAATGTGTAGTTCGAGGTCCCGGTCTGGACAAAATTCGACGACTGACTGTTGGCGACGCTTCCTGTGAGCAGGTTCGTCTTCGCATTGTTCAGAGTGTAGCCAGCGATCGGAGCCCCATTCATGGTCGGCACAGTGTTGGGGGCCGACGTCGGCGTCGCCGACGACACCGCGCCGCCTGCCAGCCCGTACCATCCGGCCTGATTGCGCATCGTCACTCCGGTGAACCCGCCGGCCTGGGTAAAACCGATGTTGGGCGCGTTGCTGATCGCCGATGTCATGACGAAGAGCGTCGCGTTCTGGTTCGCTGCCTGTCCTGTCACGCTAAGGCCGGCTTGGAACTGTCTTGAGGTCGTCGCCGGCGTGCCGTCCGGGTTGGAGCCCCCGCTTTGATAGCCGAGGATCGGCGAGACTTTGAAGCCGCCGGTTCCGGCGAAGGCGCCGGTAAGATAGGGTACGCCCCCGTGGGTGACCATCGCGTAAGTCGAGGCGGGAGTCGGCCCAACAGGAACGACCGGCTTCACCGGCTTCATCGGCGCCTGAATCGCTGTCTGAAGCGCGACCCGCGTCGCGGTCCCGGTCGAGGCGCTGTTCTGCGCCCCTTGCTGGACAGTCTGTCCCATGGCGTTCATGGCCGCCAGCGCATTGGCGCGACCCTGAGAGGAGGTCTGAACGATCGTCGCGCCAGGCGAGGTGGATGTGCCGACGTTGTAAGATCGCGCCTGGCTGTCTGTCGGCTGCTGGCTCGCTCCCCCGGTTTGGCCGCCGTGGCTCGTCAGCTGTCCGTTCGCCGCCGCGAGTTGCTGGCTGCTGGCGCGGCCGGGGGACGAGGGAGGCCTTGTGAACCCGGTAATGGTCACGCCGTAGCCAGGTCGCGAGACGTCGGTCGTGGTCGGATGGCAACCTGACCCGCCGCCGCAGAGGGACGTGACCGACATGCGGCCAAAGCCGAGAATCGCGTGCGTGCCGGTGGCTGCGCTGTGCGAGATGATGGCGATGCCGCCACGCAAGCCAATCGCCGCGACCGGCGTTCGGATCGTCGCCCCTTCGGAATGCGTCGCGACGCCCCCGACGACGCGCATCACCCCCTTGCCCAACGAAAGGGCGAGCTCCCCCTTCGTGGTCGCGGGATTGTAGACGAAGCGATCAATCACCACCGTCGAGTTTGGGCCGACGTTGAGGGTCGTCTTGTCGATGAACAGCACCTGGACGCTGCCGGTCGCGGTGGTCTGGATCTTCTCGTTCGCGACCACCTGGGCGCCGATCTCGATCACGCGACTGGGGGCGCCGGGCAGCGTGCCCGAGGAGGTCGTGTTGACGGCGCCGGCCGTGCCGATCGTATCGGCGCGGGCGCCGGTCGTGAGCACCGCGCCGAGCGCGGCGAACAGCAGCGGAAGCGATCGTGTCCGGCGCATGACAAATGTCCTAAAGGTCAAAAGTGGAAGGTGGGTCCTGCCGCGACGATGAAATCAGAAAGGTCGTAGTTCGAAATGGTCGAATAGGTGCGCAGAAATTGGACCTGCAGCGTGAAGCCGATGTTGTGGGAGAAGGTCGTATCCAGGGTCCCCGACACCCGCCATTGCTTATCCATGCGGGTGGTGAAGGGCGAGACGATCGGGTCCGGTATCGCGTAAGGGGTGTAGGAAAAGCCGGCCGCGGGCGTGAACGTCCACTGCGAGGCCGTATGCGCGAATGCGGGCGCCGCGAAAGAATAGGGCAGCCCGGCGTCGATCGAGAAATCATGGAAGGCGTACGGCCCGTAGCTTGCGCTCGAGTCGGTGTAGGACAGGCGGCCCTGCCACGATAGGCCCCAGGGAGCGGAAATCAGCCCGGAGCCGAAGACATAGCCGATCCATTGCCCGCCGCTCTGGCCCGCGGCGGTTGGATAATTCTCGGAATTGTAGAAGTAGCGCTGGCGAAACTCGACGCCTGGCGTGATCGTCAGCGTCTCGTTGACCGGCCAGTTCATAGAGACGCCGGCGCCGAGCGTGTTGAGATAATTCACGCCGGCGAGCGACAGCTCGTTTCCGATCCCGTAGGGATGGACGGTGATGCCGCCATAGTCGCCGATCCCGATCCGCGGCCCGGTGCGCAATTCGGCCAGGCCCAAGTCAAGCCGCGTGACTTTGAACTGCTGCGAGTAATAGGCGATCAGATCGGAGTCCCATCCGTCGCCGCGCTGATCGTTGAAATCGTAGAAATCATGCACGGTGACCAATCCGAACGCGTTCCAGTCCGGGGTCTTCTGAAACTGCGGCGACAAGAGCGCGTTCTGGCCAAGCGCCAGAACGTTCGGGCTGTTGGGACCGGCGTTGGCGTTGGTCTGATAAGCAAGGCCAAACTGCCCATAGACCGAGAGCTGATTGATCGCGACCGCCTTATCGATCGCGGCGATATAGGTCTGCACTTCGTTGCGAATGTCGGGGGGCGCGTCCGACGCGTTGAGCACCGCGTCGAAATAATTGCGCGCCATCTCATAGGAACGCAGATGGAAATAAAGCACGCCGAGCTGGAGCTTCACCCGCGGAAGATTTGGGTTGTAATAGAGAATGCGCTCGAGTGCGCCGATCGCCGCCTCGTAGTCGCCGAGTTCGGTTTCGAGCTGGGCGTATTGGAACCCGGCGGCGAGATCGTCGGGCTTGAGCAGGAGGCGCTTGAACAGGAGGTCCGCGGCGATGCGCTTGTCCGCATCATTCATGGGCACGGCAGGCGGAGAATTGATGGACACGGCAGGCGGAGAGGCGATGGGTGCGGGGGTCGAAACGGGGGCCGACTGCTGTGGGAGCGCAGCAGGCGCCGACTGCGAGAGCGCCGCGGGCGCTGACTGTGGTAGAGCGGCAGGGGGCGCCTGGGCGAAAGCGACAGGGGAACAGCCGAACGACGCGCCAGCGAAGCCAATCGCCGTCGCAAACATGGCCCCAAACCGCCGCGCGCCGCCTGCCTCTTGCGCCGGCCCATCGCGTGTTGACTTACGCGCCCAGCCCGCGGGCGCGGCCGCGCGATTGGATCGGCTCAATTCCGCGCCCACTGCATCACGCAAACCCCAGCTTGCAGTTTTTATTCAGTAAATCCGATTTCCACGGAAAGCAACCGGTTTCTCGGCGCTTTCACGAGTCGCCACCTTGCTACGAAGGCTCGTCCTCTATGTCATCAGGCCTGCGATCGTCACTTACCGTTATGCACAATCCGCATTATCGCTTTCGCCATACCTGCCTATATTCGTGACCGGTCCAAAAGGAGATGAGCTTATGAACGACATCAGCGCCGCGGGAGCGTTTCCGCTCGGCGACCGGATTGTGAAGCGTCTTGGCTACGGCGCCATGCAGCTCGCCGGGCCGGGCGTGTTCGGGCCGCCGAAGGACCACGACACCGCGATCGCGGTGCTGCGCGAAGCGGTCGCGAGCGGCGTCAATCACATCGACACCAGCGACTATTACGGTCCTCATGTGACCAACAAGCTCATCCGCGAGGCCCTGCATCCCTATCCCGACGACCTTGTCATCGTCACCAAGATCGGCGCCCGGCGGGGCGACGACGCGTCGTGGAACCCGGCCATGAGCCCGGACGACCTCAGGAGCGCCGTCCAGGATAACCTGCGCAATCTCAAGCTCGACGTGCTGGAGGTCGTCAATTTACGCATCATGGGCGATGGCCACGGACCCGCCGAAGGGCCGGTCGAGGCGCCGCTCACGGTCCTCGCCGATCTTCAGCGCCAGGGCCTCGTGCGTCACATCGGGCTGAGCAACGTCACCTCAAGGCAAATCGAGGAAGGCCGGCGCATCTGCGACATCGTCTGCGTGCAGAACATGTATAATGTGGCGCATCGCGAGGATGACGCCCTGGTCGACGAGCTTGCCCGAGCCGGAATCGCCTATGTGCCTTTCTTCCCGCTCGGCGGGTTCACGCCGTTGCAGTCGACGGGGCTGAACGAGGTCGCCACGCGGCTGAGCGCGACGCCGATGCAGGTGGCGCTCGCCTGGCTTCTTAAGCGCGCGCCCAACATCCTGCTCATTCCGGGCACTTCGTCGCTCGGACACCTGCGCGAAAACCTGACCGCCGCGAGCCTCGAGCTGCCGGGCGAAGCGCTGGCCGAGTTGGACGAGATCGTGAAAGGGCAGGCGCCGGCATAAAGCCGTCCCACCGGTTCGAAAGTAAAGGCGCGCCTCGCGAGACCCTTCACCTGAGCCCTCTCCCACAGGAGAGGGTTCGCCCGCGCCTAATAGCCCGTCGCGCCGGCGTCCGCGTAAGCGGGCGCAAGCTCAATCGTAACCGTGGCCGCCACCCCACATGCCATGGTCACGGCAACAAGCAGCATCAGCAGATATTGCATGGTCCCCAAACCCGCCGTTCCCCTTCGACGTTGCGCCGGCCAAAAGCGCCTGACCGGCGACGATGTCAAGGCTAAATTGTGGCGCACGCAGCTCAAATGCGCAGTGAGCGCGCTCACACTTCATGCGCGCTGACCCTACGGCGTCAAATGGTTATCGAAGGATCGACTAACGTTTGGTTAATCACCGGCTGCCCCGATCGCACCGGGCAAGCTTCGCACTGACGCGGGGCAAACCGGCGCTTCAAAGGCAGACTGAAACGGGATGGGCCCTCGGGCGCCCCTCGGATAGATCGCCACCTAAAAAATGTTGATTGACATGCTTATTAACAGCCCGTAGACGTGGAGTGCGGAAGTTCAAGAGGTGTTAACTATGAGAAAAGCTTTACTGGCGAGCGCGGCCCTAGGGTCGCTCGCTTTGGCGCCACTGCTCAGCACGGGCGCGCAGGCGGCGAATCTGGTCCAAAACGGCAGCTTCGAGACAACGACATTGCCACCGACCCTCAATCCAGCGAATGCGAGCGGGGCGGAGATCGATTCCAACTGGAACTACAATGGCGATCTGACCGGATGGTCTTCGACCGGCTCGAGCACCTACAACGTTCTGTTCTTTGGCAATGTGGCGGCTGCCAGCAGTATCGACGCGGATACGCGCTACACGGCCAGCGAGCCTCAGCACCTTAACAGCAACTTCAACAGCTTGAGCCCCAACGGCGGCAACTTCATGGGCCTGGACGGAGATCCGGCCGCCAACGGGCCGCTCGACCAGACCATCGGGGGCCTGACCGTGGGCCAAACGTATGAACTGAGCTTCTACTGGGCCGGCGGCGAGCTTTCCAACCGCACTGGATACACGTCAATCCAGCTGACCGGCAGCCTCGGCGGCGACCCGTTTGCCACGACGCCTTACCTGAACACCGCCACGGGCGCCAACCCGGGTTCGTTCTCGGGTTGGATGCTCGAGAATTTCACCTTCACCGCGAATGCTTCGTCCGAGTTGCTGTCCTTCCTGGCGGTCGGGACGCCTGCCGCCAACCTGCCGCCGTTCGCCCTTCTGGATGGCGTGTCGCTGACCGCCGTCCCCGAGCCGTCGACCTGGGCGATGATGCTCGTCGGGTTCGGCGGTCTCGGCTATGCCGCCTATCGCCGGCGCCGGACGGTTCTCGCCGTCGCATAACGAGAGTCGCGATCGGAACTTCTTCAGCCGGGGCGGAATTGGATTACGCCCCGGCTTTGTGATACGAGCTTGTCACGGCTGCGGCCTCGGGATGACGCGCATTCATGACTGAGTTTCTGACATCGCATCAGCATCTCATGGGGTTCGCGACGGTTGCGCTGCGGGTCTGCGTGCTGCTGGCGTTGGTGACGATCGTTTTCGCGCCACTCGAACATATGTTCGCCATTCGTCCCGGCGGCCTGTTCGCGAAGGGCTGGCGAACCAATCTCGGCTGGTATTTCTTCAACGGCCTCTTTACCGCGCTTCTGCTCGGCCCCCCCGCGCTCCTGATCGCCTGGCTCATTCACTCGGTTCTGCCCGCGTCCGTGACCGGAGCCGCGGCCGCTCTCCCGTTATGGGCGCGCATGGTTGCAGCCATGATCGTGGGCGAAATCGGCTTTTACTGGGGTCATCGCTGGAGCCATGAAATCGGCTTCCTTTGGCGATTTCACGCCGTTCATCACAGCGCTGAGCACGTGAATTTTCTGGTCAACACGCGGGGCCATCCCGTCGACGTCATCTTCACCCGATTGTGCGGGCTGACGCTGCTCTACGCCACCGGACTCGCTTCGCCGGTCGGTCCGAACCCGTCGCTGGTGCCAATGCTGGTGTTGCTCATCGGCTCGCTGTGGAGCTTCTTCATCCACGCCAACGTGCGCTGGCGGCTGGGTCCGTTGGAGGAGATCATCGCCAGCCCCGCCTTCCACCACTGGCACCACACGCTCGAGGACCACAAGGACCATAATTATTCATCGATGTTGCCTTTCATCGACCGGCTG
This sequence comes from uncultured Alphaproteobacteria bacterium, assembly GCA_963717215.1. Lineage (GTDB taxonomy): Bacteria > Pseudomonadota > Alphaproteobacteria > Rhizobiales > Beijerinckiaceae > Roseiarcus. The sequence goes on along the minus strand of CAVQVS010000006.1, from coordinate 999,200 downwards.
TTCGGCACCTTCTACCTCCCCAAGGCCTGGCCGAAGGATTACGGAACCTCGACCCCCGTGCCGGAGAGCATGATCGGCCAATTGCTGGAACCGCTCGCGCCGACCGGCGCGGCGCGCGCGCCCTCGCCGGCCCAGTCCTCGAGCCGGGCCTGACCGGCGAGGCTCGCGTGGCGACATTGCGCCCGCGTCCAGAGACTGGACTCGAGGCGAAGACCTCAAAAAGGCGTGTGGTTTCGATATTTTTGGGTGAATTTGGCGCATTAATGCGGATGTATTCGACCTTGCGTCACCATAGGCCTGACTTGCGGTTCAGCTTTCGCTAAGCTTGCGGCGCAGAATTTGCTTTCATACGATCGTGATTTAAAGTGAGGGCGAACGGACGTCGTGACGGAGTTTGTGATTATGCCCCCGGTGAGTCGCGCCCGGCGCCCGGTCGTGTTGATCGTCCTCCACCAGGAGCATTCGACTCCTGGCCGTGTTGGTCTTGCGCTCAGGGCCATGGGAGTCAGGCTCGACATTCGGCGGCCGAGCGTCGGCGAACCGTTGCCCCCAACGCTCGCCGCGCATGACGGCGTCGTGGTGTTCGGCGGCCCGATGGGAGCCAATGATACGCTCGACTGGGTCAGGGCCGAGATCGAGTGGCTCGAAACCCCGCTCGCCGAAAACAAGCCGCTGCTCGGCCTTTGCCTCGGGGCGCAGATGCTGGCGCGCGCGCTTGGCGCTCGGGTGTTCAGCTACGACGACAAGCGCAGTGAGATCGGCTACTACCCGATCGAGCCCACCCTCGCCGGCGACCGGCTGTGCCTCGCCCCCTTCCCGCGCACCGTCTACCAATGGCATTCCGACGGCTTCGATCTGCCTGAAAGCGCCGAGCCCCTCGCACTGGGCGGGGCAAACTTCCCCAACCAGGCCTATCGATACGGCCGACACGCGGTCGGCCTCCAGTTCCACCCGGAGGTGACCTATCACATGATGTGCCGGTGGACGCATCGCGGCGCCGAGCGCTTGACTTGGCCTGGGGCGCTGAGCCGACCCGAACATCTCGGCGGCTGGTTCCAGCATGACGGCCGCGTCGCCGCCTGGCTCGAAGCGTTCCTGCCGGCCTGGCTCGAGGGCCGCCTGGCCGAGCTCACGCCGAAGGCGCAGCCCGCGATCCCGCTGGACCGCTCTGTGGAGGCTAGGCCTTTAGTCGAGCCCGCAGGCGCGTAGCGCCGCAGACGTCCGCCGGCGCCCCGGCCGAATCCAAGGCGCGTCGGGTCCATCGCGGTTTCCGCTGCATTTGCTTTGCTTGAATAGAATATCGTGATATCGTGTCTGGATATCGGAAATATCGGCCCGTTGACGCGACGGGGTCTCGGCGAGGCGAGAGATGAAGAGGAAAAACGACCGCGTACGAGAGTTAAAATCCCGCTTGCACAATCTGTGAAGCGAGTTGAGAGAATGGCCAGATTTTTTTTACTCCAATCGCTCGTAACCCATTGAAAAGTCCCGATTCGAAAAAATAAACGCTAGTAAACGTCAGCCTTTTTACTAACGTTTACTAGCGTTTAGTGGCTTTTATTGACGTTTATTGGGACGGTAACTCGCCTCCAGGTTGCGCTAGCCCCGGCCGACGAAGGGCATCTTGGTCGCCATGATGGTCATGGTGAGCACATTGGTCGAGAGCGGCAGGTTGGCCATGCTCGCCACGGCCGCGCCGACCTCGTTCGGGTCCATGGTCGGCTCGACCGCCATATGCCCATCGGCCTGCATGACGCCCGAGGTCATGCGACGGGCCATCTCGGTCAGCGCATTGCCGATGTCGATCTGGCCGCAGGCGATGTCGTGGGGGCGCCCGTCGAGGGCGATCGACTTGGTCAGCCCAGTGACGGCGTGCTTGGTCGCATTGTACGAGATGGCCATGGGCCTCGGCGTATGCGCCGAGATCGAGCCGTTGTTGATGATCCGCCCGCCCTGCGGCTTCTGGCGCTTCATGAGGCCAAACGCGGCCTGGGCGCAGAGGAACATGCCATTGAGGTTGACGTCGACCACCGCCTTCCAAGTCTCGTAGGGCAGTTCGTCAATCGGAACGGCCGGCGCGCCCCGCCCGGCGTTGTTGAACAGGAGGTCGAGGCGGCCGAACTCGCGCTCGATTTCGGCGAACAAGGCCTTGACCGCCTCCGGGTCGGCGACGTCGGCGGCTATTGGCAGCCGCGCGGCGCCCGAGCGCCTTAACCTCGCGAGCCGTCTCCTCGAGGAGCTCGCTCCTCCGGCCGGTCAGGGCCACATGCCAGCCGGTGCGGGCCAAAGCCAGCGCCGATGCTTTCCCAACCCCCGAACCCGCGCCCGTCACCAGGGCAAAACGCTCGCCGTCCATGATTCCTCCCAAATAGCTTTACGAAACCCGTTCCTGCCTCAGCTCCGGCGCCATCCGCCATACCGCGGCGCCGAGCACGATCGCGCCGCCGATGATCGTCGCCAGGCCCGGGTTCTCGCCGAAGGCGATAAACACCCAGAAGCGGCCCGAGCACAACATCCAGAAGACTGATGAGGCCCGCTTCCGCGGACGGAATGAACTTGGCCCCCTCCATGAAGAGGACGAAGGCGAGGCCGATCGTCGTCAGGCCGAAGGCGAACAGGATCGCGAAATCAGTGAGGCTGATGGCCTCGAGCGGCGAATTGGCGAGGCCGAAGATGCCGGAACCGATGGCGCCCAGGCAATTGACGACGATCACCGAAGCGCCCGGCTGTCGGCGCTGCAAAACGATCATGCCGGCGAAGGCGAGCGTCATCAGCATCGACAGCGCCTGGCCCAGGAGACGCCCGGAACCGAGCCCGCTCGCGACCATGACGATGATGCCGACGAGCGCCAGGCTCGAGGCGACGAGGGTGCGGGCCGAGACGCGCTCGCCATTGACGAGGAAGCCCATCGCCGCCGCGACAAAGGGCATCGTTGCGTAGATCACCATGACGTCGGCGATGGTCGTCGTCATCACCGAGGCGGTGTAGGCGGAGATCGCGATCATCGCGAGCAGCGCCACGACCGGCGACAGCGCGCCGAAGCCCATGGGGTTGTCGAGACGCCCGGCTCGCCATTCGAACAGGCCGACCGCGGCGATCGAAGCCGCGCCGAGGAGCGCCCGCCAGCCCATCACCGTCCAGACGTCGAGATGGACGAGAAGGCGGGCGAACAGGCCGGCCAAGCTCCACAACAGCGTGGCGACCAGGACCAGCAGCACGCCGCGCCGGCGCGCGGACTTTTCGCCCGGCACGGAAATATCTCCTCATCGATGGGGTCGACAGGAGAATAGGAGGATTCGGCGCCGTGGGGAACCGGCCGTCAGCGCGGCGTTTGGGCGGAGCGCGTCCCGGCGCGCTCGCCTGCGATCCTTTGGATGCCTCCCAGCACATGGCCGGCGGCGCGCGCGCAAGGCGCGGTGAGGGCGGAAAGCGTGGACCGGAACGGCGCGCCCTCATCGCCGATTCCAAACACGATCGGTTCGCGCGTCCTGGCGGGAAGTGCGAGCGTGCCGAACGCCCAGTCCCAGAGGGCCAGCGCAAAGCCGAGGTTCTTGTCGAAATGAGCCGGATTGGCAGAGTGATGGAGCTGGTGGTGGGCCGGACTCTGCAGGATCCGGCCGGCGATCCCGGTGAACGCGATCCACATGTGGCTGTGCCTGAGATGCCCATACGTCAGGAGAAACACCATGGTGAGGATGTTGCCGTTCAGGAGGGTGAACGGACGCACGCCGGGACCGAAGGCGTAGGTCATGACGCCGAACACGATTCCGGTCGTGAGCCCGATCCAGTTCATGAACGCGATGATCTCGACCGGATGCTGGCGCAACTCGGTCAAGGTCGTCATCACCTCGGCGGAATGGTGGACTTTGTGGAACTCCCAGAGCGCCGGGATCTTGTGAAAGGCGTAGTGGGCGGACCAGTAGGCGAGTTCGTAGGCCAGAATCTGCAGCACGGTCGCGAGCGTGAGAACGATCCAGGCTGGCCAGAGGAGGGGCGCGTGCGGTCCGAACCCGCGCGTCAGCCAGGCGACAATCGCATCGCGCCAGAAGAACAGGCCGAAGCCCAGCATGCCGTAGGCGGAGGCGAACACGATTGCGTTCAGCGCCCAAAGGCGCACGTCGATCAGCGACGACGGATGAAGGAGAATGCGCCTCGGGAAGATCGAGCGGAGGTAGCCCCTCGCGTTGACGCGCCGGCCCCGCGCCCGGCGGCGGCCCGCGTAGTAGAGCGCGGAGAACGTCAGGGCGCCGAGGAGCGCAGGGCCGCCATAGGCTGATGAGACGCTGAAAGTCTCCAGGACCGCGCTCTGCAACGCCGCCCAGAGAGCGAGTGGACCGGCCACGGATCTGCCTGCGTTTGCGGTTGACGCAAGAAGGCTAGCGCAGGAGGCTTCTCAAAAGGTTAGAACTGACAAGCGAAAACAAAGCGGGCTGTTCACGCATTCCTCGTCAAGTTGGGGGCGAGCATGGAGAAAATCTTGGGCGCGGCGGACTGGGGGAGCTTCGCCACGACGGCGAATTCCGCATTTCTGCTCGCTTTCTCCTCTCTGTTCTCGATCATCAACCCGATCGGCGGCGCGCTCATCTTCTATGGCTTCACCAAGGACTTCAGCTCCTTGGATCGGGAGAAGATCGCGGCCCGGGTCGGGTTTTATTCGCTCCTGATCATGTTCGGGGCGTTGTGGACCGGGACCTACATCCTGTCCTTCTTCGGCGTCTCGATCGACGCCTTGCGCATCGGCGGCGGGACGGTGATCGCGCTCAGCGGTTTCCAGCTCCTGACCACGAGCGATTCGCATCCGGACCAGAAGCGCCACGAGCGCGAAGCGACGCCAAATAGCGACGACGATCCGATGCAGCTCGCGTTTTTCCCGCTCACGTTGCCGTTCACCACCGGGCCCGGCACGATCGCTGTAGCGACCACCATTGGCGCCGAACGGCCGTCGCACAGCGTCGGCTTCGTCGCCTTTTTCCTTGGCGCGAGCGTCGCGGCGGTCGCCAATGCGGCGCTCATCTGGATCGGCTATCGCTTCTCCGATCGCCTCACCGGGTTGATGGGGCCGACGGCGCGGCAGGTCATCGTGCGGCTGATGGCGTTCCTGCTCATGTGCATCGGCGTGCAGATCCTGGTGACCGCGATCGGCGACCTCGTCGCCAAGTGGCGCGTCGCCTAGAGCCGCGTGGTTTTTTCCGCATGGTAGAGCGCGCGATAGCGCTTAAGCCGCGGGGCGTAACCGGCGGCGCGCGCGGGGTCGGGGACGAACTCGCGTTGGATCGGCGGGCGCGGGCAGACCGCCTCGATGCTTCCAGCGCCTGCGGCAAGCATGCCGAGACGCGCCGCCCCCAGCGCCGCGCCCGCTTCCGCCCCGGAAGCGAGATCGATCGTCAGACCGGTGACGTCGGCGATCATCTGCGCCCAGAATTCCGACCGTGCGCCCCCGCCCACAAGCAGCGGGCGAACCGGCCGCGCGCCGGCCGCGTCCAGAACATCGACCCCGTCGGCGAACGAGAAGGCGACGCCCTCCATGACCGCGAAGACCAGGGCGTCCGCGCCGTGCCCGGCGCGAAGACCTGCGAACATTCCGGTCGCCTCGGCGTCGTTGTGGGGCGTGCGCTCGCCGCTGAGGTAGGGCAGGAAGATCGGCGCGGAAGCGACAGCGCCGGGCGCGCGCGAGAACGTGTCCGCCCCCGCGATCATTTTGCCGATGTCATTTTCGCCGCCCAGGAGGTCGGCGACCCAGGCGAGCGACGAAGCCGCCGAAAGCATCACCGCCATGCCGTGCCAGCGATTCGGCAACGCATGGCAAAACGCGTGCAGCGTCCGCTCGGGGAGGCTGACGAAGCGGTCGGTGACAGAAAAGATGACGCCCGACGTGCCGAGCGAAACGAAGCCCGCCCCGGGCGCCGTGGCGCCGACGCCGATCGCGGAGGCGGCGTTGTCGCCGCCCCCGCCTGCAATCGGAATCTTGCGCCCCTCGAGCCCCCAGGCGGCGGCGATGTCCGGCGCGAGATGGGCGGAAATTTCCGAACCCTCGACCAGACGCGGCATGGCCTTCTCGGTCAGGCCGGTCGCCGCGAGCAGCGTTTCGTCCCAGCGCCTTCGTCCGACATCGAGCCAGAGCGTGCCCGAGGCGTCGGACATTTCGGACACCGCCTCGCCCGAGAGCCGCAGGCGCACATAGTCTTTGGGCAACAACACGCGCTTCGTCGCCTTGGCGATCTCGGGCTCGTGCGCGGCGACCCACAGCATTTTTGGCGCGGTAAATCCGGGCATGGCGAGATTGCCGGTGCGCTGCTCAAGATCGGGGACGCGCCGCTTGAGTTCGGCGCATTCGGCGAACGAGCGGCCGTCGTTCCACAGAATCGCGGCTCTGAGCGGTTTGTCCTGGGCGTCTAGCAGGGTCGCGCCATGCATATGGCCCGAGAGACCGACCCCCGACAATTTCGCGAAGTCAGTCGGAGCCTTGCGGCGGATGGCGGCGACGGCCGCCTCGACTCCCTCGACCCAATGGTCAGGGTTCTGCTCGCTCCACAACGGATGAGGGCGCGAAACGCTGAGCGGGACCGAAGCTTCGGCGAGCACGCGCTGGTCGAAATCGACAAGCAGCGCCTTTACCGAGGAGGTGCCGATGTCGAGGCCCAGAAACGTCTCTTTTGCTTGCCCCGCCATCGCAGCCTCCCTTTAAGGAGGCCACCATAAACAAAAAGCCCCGGACTTGTCGCCGGGGCCGAGTTTCTTGGCACGCCAGATTGGATGAGAAAATCAGGCGACCTTCAGGTTGCCGGCTGACGAGCGACCGGTGCGCTTGTCAGCGACAATCTCAAAGGCGACCTTCTGCCCTTCGTTGAGCTCGTTGAGCCCCGCGCGCTCAACGGCGCTGATATGGACAAACACGTCCTTGCCGCCGTCATCAGGCTGGATGAAACCAAAGCCCTTCGTTGCGTTGAACCATTTGACGGTTCCCATAGCCATCGATGCAGTCCCGTAGATCAAGTTGAAGTGAGCGGGCCGGATGTCGCCAGTCCGCTATCAATGCGGAAGGCTTCCTCGTCGCGCGCCAGACGCGATGTCGAGTCGTCGGTCGAGCATCGATGGCCGCCCCGATAGCCAGACAAGATGTTAAAATCAAGACAATCGTCTGTCGTCCGTGGGCGTTCGCGGGCTCGGAATAGGGCGGCGCCGCCGGTTGATATCTCCAGTGCGCGTGAGGCTAAAACAGGCTTACAGCCGCGCGCCCACGGCATGGGCGATTTGGGCTCCGGCTTCGTAATACGCCTCTCTCACGGCTGGCAGCGCGGGCGCGTCCGGATCGGTGACCGGCAGCGGCAGGTCCTTCTCGTTCAACTTTCCGAGAACATGCTCCGCGAGCAAGCGTCCGAACACCGTGCCGGTGCCGATGCCCCGGCCATTGTAACCGCAGAAGCTCACGACGTTGGGGGCGAGGCGATGGAAGCGCGGCAGCGCGTTTCCGGTCATGCCCATCATTCCATACCATTGCGCCTCGAACTCGACCTCGCCAACCTGTGGAAACGTCTTCTTGAGCGCGCGCTTCGCCCAGGCGCGGTGGACCTCGAGACCAGCGAGGCGCAGCGCGCCGATGCTGCCGAAGAGAAGCCGTCCGGCCTGATCGTACCGGAACGAATTCATGATCATCCGCGTGTCCCAGCAGCCCTCGCGGCCCGGCAGGATCGAGGCCCTGAGCTCGGCGCTCAAGGGGCGTGTGGCGAAATTGAAATAGGGCACGCGGATCTGCTCCCGCCTGCCTTGCGGCCAGGGAGCGCCCTCCGCGTAAGCGTCCGTGGCGACGACGATCCAGTCTGCGCTGACAGTTCCGCCATCGGTCGCGAGGCGCCAGACCTTGCCCGTCTGCTCCGCCGAACGCACCGGGCTCCGCGTATGGACGCCTGCGCCTGCCGCGAGCGCCGCGCGCGCAAGACCCCGCGCATAGGCGAGCGGCTGGATGGTGCCGGCGCGCAGGTCGAGCAATGAGCCAGCATAGATGTCGACGCCGATCCGCCGCGCCGTCGCCTCGCGGCTGAGAAGCTTCACCGCCGCGCCGCGCCGGCCCCATTGCGCGCAGCGCTCCTCGATCTTGGCGAGGCCCGATTGCCCGATCGCGCAATGCAGCGTGCCGTTGCGCACGAATTCGCACGCGATGCTGTGCCTAATGACGAGCGCCTCGACCTCTGACGGCCCGCCGCCGAGCAATTCGAGCAGCCGCTCGCCATAATCGGGCCCAAGCCTTGTCGCGACATCGTCGGGCGCAAGCCACATGCCAGCGTTGACCAGGCCGACGTTGCGCCCGGCGCCGCCGAAACCGATCTCGATCGCCTCCAAGGCGACAACCCTGGCCCCCGCCTCCGCGCAATGCAGCGCCGTCGAGAGCCCGGTATAGCCGCACCCGATAATCGCCACATCGGCCCGAACCTCGCCCTGGAGCGGCGAGGTCGGCGGCGGCGGGCGGAGCGGTCAATTCCCAGAGGCCGTGGGAGAGCGCGTCGTTTTGCATGGCCTCAGATGATAGTGGGCGATCTTCGATCAGGCACGGGATAAGTTTGACGCTGCCAAAGCCGTCTGGCGGTCGGGTTCACGGTCATTCGCTGGATCGAGGCGGAACATTCGAGAACAGGAAGTTCAATCCCTCGGAAAAGGTCGGATGCGTGTAGTCGGCGTCCCGGAGCCGCGTGTAGGGCAGGCCCGCCATCATTGCCGTCTGGACGACGGCCAACACTTCTCCGGCCTCGGCGCCGATCATGGTGAAGCCGAGAATGCGGTCGTCCGCCTCGCCGACGAGAGCCTTCATGAAGCCTTCCGTTTGTCCGGTTGCCTGCGCCCGCAGCACCGCACTCATCGGCAGCTTGGCGACCCGCGTCTTGACGCCCTGACGCTCGGCTTCGCGTTCGCTCAATCCAACATGCGCGAGCGGGGGATCGGTGAACATGCAATAGGGAATGAACCGGTCGCCCGTGCTCCGCTTTCCGCCGGCCAGATTGTCGCGAACGATGCGAAAGTCGTCTTCGGATATGTGGGTGAACATCGGGCTTCCGGCGCATTCGCCCAGAGCCCAGACGTCCGACGCGCTCGTTTCCAGCCGCTCGTTGACCTTGACGAAACCGCGATCGGTGAGCTCGACGCCGGCGATGTCGAGTCCGATGCCGGCTGTGTTCGGGATGCGACCCGCCGCGACCAGGATGTGGCTGCCCTCGATCGGTCTGTTCGCCGTCGCTCGTACGAAGCGCGATGCTGACCTTGTCTCCCGAGAGGCCGCTCACCTTGAGGAGCTCGGCGGGAACGTGGATTTGCAATGCCCTCTTCGGCCAGGAGTCGGCGGATTTCATGCGAGGCGTCGGCGTCCTCCCGGGTCATCAGCTGAGGCGAGGCTTCAACGACCGTCACTTCGGCTCCGAAGCGGCGATAGGCCTGCGCCAGTTCGAGGCCGGCGTAGCCGCCGCCGATCACGATCAGATGCGCCGGCAAGATGTCGAGCTCGAGCGCCTCGATGTGGGTCATCGGCCTGGCGGCCGTCGAGGCCTGGAACGTTCGGAATGGCCGCGTGCGTTCCCACATTGATGAAGACCTGGGCGCCTGTCAGCGTGCGCGTCCCGCCGTCGTTCAGGCTCACTTCGAGCGTTTTCGGCGCGACAAAGCGCCCGCTCCCCATGACCAATTCGGCGCCGCTTTCCTTGTAGTTCTTCAAATGCGCGGCGACGAGCCTTTCGACCATGGCCCGCTTGCGCTGAACAACCTTCGCCATGTCGACCTTGACCGGCCCGGTCATCACGCCGAACTCGGCGCCGGTGCGCGCGAAATGCGCCGCCTCGGCGCTGTGAATCTCGTTCTTGCTCGGCAGGCAGGCGATGTTGGGGCAGGAGCCGCCGACCCATTTGCGCTCGACAACCGCGACCCGGCGGCCCGATCGCCCATTATGCCAGGCCGTGAGCTTACCCCCGCCTCCGCTGCCGAGGATCAGAACGTCATAGTGTTCGGGTTGAGACATGCGGTACCTCCTCTTGCGTCTGAGAAGCGACTCGTCGGCGGCTATGATCGACAGCCTCGAAAGCGGCAATTCGCAAACGCCGATCGCGCCAACCAGACGACGCGGCGATATCGGCGCCTGAAGCCAGCCATGATGGATGGATCGACATACGACGACCATGCAGGCTTTGTTACGGCGACGGCTCCGATACGAGCTGGATCACACCCGTTTAAGGCTTGGGAATGGGGGTGGATTCCCAAGAAACAAACTGCACATTTGGACCGCGCTTCGCCCAGATGCTGGTGAACAACAAGTGCGGACTGCTGTCCTGCCCATTCTGCGTGACTTCGTAATCGCCCCTGCCGGTGATGATCGCGAGGCAACCGAAGACACGGACTTTGACGTCGCTTGGTTTCATCACGTTATAGTGCAAGCCGGAACGCTGGCGTTGGATGTAGCTCGCCTTGCTGTCGGTGACGGCCGACGAGTGAACATAGATGAGATCGTCGCCGTACAGGCGCTCAAGAGCATCGAAATCGCTCGTTCGTCTGCGCGGCGTATCGCGCATCCTCGGCTTTCAAAGCCTCATCCGCGGTGATCGCGCCGTCGCATTCCGCGGCCTTCGCCCCGACGGTGACGGAGCCGAGGATCAAGCAGGCAAAGAACGTATTTCTCAGAGGTCTGATGGTCATGGTTCCTCCCTCTGCGACTTGTAGGCGCTCGCCGAAAGTCCACGCATTAAATATCGTGGCGCTTCCAGCGCGTCGAGGCTCATCGCCACTAGGATTTGGTTCGAACGGACAGAAATGGAGCCCATGTTGCAGCTTCGCCGCCCGTCTCAGGCGGTTCATGGAATTCCTGAGTGAAAAAATAGAAATTTCTTTATGATCCTCGGCGATGACGGGCTGGGACATGCACGAGCCCCTCGGGTCGGCGAGCCGTACACGCGCACGAATTGCGCCGGGCGCGCCGAGGTTCGCCTTGGGCTCATCCCTCGACGCCTTGTGCGTTGCCCAATATAGATCGGTCGATGGGCGCAAGGGCCCCGAGGATGTTGCGATGAGTTCCTTTCACGGACCTGATCTCGGTCCCTTCCAGTGGGACGATCCGCTCCTGCTCGAGGGCCAGCTCACCGAAGACGAGCGGATGATCCGCGACACGGCGCGCGATTTCGCCGCAAAGGAGCTCGCGCCCCGCGTCCAGAAAGCCTATCTCGAGGAAAAGACCGACCCGGAGCTGTTCAGGCTCATGGGCAAATCGGGCCTGCTTGGGGTGACGCTTCCGGAGGAGTTCGGCTGCGCCGGCGCAGGCTATGTCTCCTACGGCCTCGTTGCGCGCGAGGTCGAGCGCGTCGATTCCGGCTTCCGTTCGATGATGAGCGTGCAGAGCTCGCTCGTGATGTATCCGATCCATGCCTATGGCGATTCCGACCAGCACCAAAAATACCTGCCGGGCCTCGCGCGGGGCGAACTCATCGGCTGCTTTGGCCTCACCGAGCCGAACGCTGGCTCCGATCCGGGCGGCATGGTCACGCGGGCCGAGAAGATCGACGGCGGCTACCGGCTCACGGGCGCCAAGACCTGGATCAGCAACGCCCCGATCGCCGACGTCTTCGTGGTCTGGGCGAAATCGCGCGCGCACGGCGACAAGATTCGCGGCTTCATCCTCGAAAAGGGCATGAAGGGCCTCTCCGCGCCGAAGATCGAGGGCAAGCTGAGTTTACGCGCCTCGGTCACCGGCGAGATCGTGCTCGACAATGTTGAAGCGCCGGAGAGCGCGCTTCTGCCGAACGTCGCCGGCTTGAAGGGGCCGTTCGGCTGCCTGAACCGCGCGCGCTACGGCATATCCTGGGGCGCGATGGGGGCGGCGGAGGATTGCTGGCGCGGCGCCCGACAATACGGCCTTGACCGCAAGCAGTTCGGCCGGCCGCTCGCTCAGACCCAGCTCTTCCAGAAGAAGCTCGCCGACATGCAGACGCGCATCGCGCTCGGGCTTCAGGCGTCGCTTCGCGTCGGGCGGCTCATGGACGAGGGCAGCGCGGCGCCCGAGATGATCTCGCTCGTCAAACGTTCGAATTGCGGCGATGCGCTCGACATCGCGCGGACCGCGCGCGACATGCACGGCGGCAACGGGATCCAGATCGAGTACAAGGTCATGCGCCACCTCGCCAACCTCGAGACGGTCAACACCTACGAGGGCACGCACGATGTCCACGCGCTGATCCTGGGCCGCGCGCAAACCGGCCTGCAGGCGTTCTTTTGAGTACGAGCGCGCTTGCCGGCGTCCGCGTGCTTGAGCTTGCGCGCGTGTTGGCCGGTCCGACGACCGGACAGACGCTTGCTGACCTTGGCGCCGACGTGATCAAGGTCGAGAGTCCTGAGGGCGACGAGACGCGCGCCTGGGGGCCGCCGTTCATCGAGACCGAAGGCGAGCTTTCGGCCGCCTATTTCCATTCGTGCAACCGTGGCAAACGCTCGATCGTAGCCGATTTCACGACCGAGCGGGGGCGTGAAATCGTTCGCCGGCTCGCGGCGCGATCCGATGTTCTCATCGAGAATTTCAAGGTCGGCGGCTTGCAGAAGTTCGGGTTCGACTACGAGAGCCTGAAGGCGCTCAACCCGCGGCTCATCTATTGCTCCGTGACCGGCTTCGGACAGACGGGCCCTTACGCAAAGCGCGCCGGCTACGATTTCCTGATTCAGGGCATGTCGGGAATCATGAGCATCACCGGCGAGCCGGACGGGTCGCCGCAGAAGGCGGGCGTCGCGATCAGCGATCTCTTTACCGGGCTTTATGGCGTGATCGCGATCGAAGCGGCTTTGATCACGCGCGAGCGCAGCGGCAAGGGCCAGCACATCGACCTTGCGCTGTTCGACTCGATGACCACGATGCTCGCCAATCAGGCGATGAACTATCTGGCGTCCGGCCGGTCGCCGAAGCGGATGGGCAACGCCCATGTGAACCTTGCGCCCTACCAGACGCTTCCGGTGGCGGACGGATGGCTGATCGTGGCGGTCGGCAACGATGGACAGTTCGCGCGGCTGTGCGGGGCCCTGGGCCTGGAAGCAATGGCGCGCGACCCGCGCTTTGCGACCAATCCCGGGAGGGTGACGAACCGCGACGAAATGGAGCGCGCGCTCGTCGAGAAAACCCGCCTCTGGAAGCGTGACGACCTTCTGGCGGCGCTGGAAAAGGCGGTCGTGCCCGCCGGGCCGATCAACACAATCGCAGACTTGTTCGAAGATCCGCAATTCAAAGCGCGCGGCATGCGTATCGAGCCGCAGGGGACGCCCGGCCTTCGCAGCCCCGTCCTGATGAGCGACAACCCGCTTTCGCTTGACCGCCGATCGCCGAACCTCGGCGAGCACCAAAGCGAGATCCTGCGTGAGATCGGACTTGAAGCCGGCTAAGCGCGGCTTGACGGCGCTGAGCCGCGCGCGGCAAATCGAACCCATGAACGCGATTCGAAACGTCTGCGTCTATTGCGGGTCAAGCGACGGCGCCGACGCGCGGTTCGGCGAGGCCGCGGAAGAGCTCGGACGGAGGCTCGCGGCCGGCGGGATCGGCCTTGTCTACGGTGGCGGCGGCGAAGGGCTCATGGGGCGTCTTGCGCGCTCGACATTGGCGGGAGGGGGTTATGTGACTGGGATTATCCCGAGCTTCCTTATCCGCAAGGAACATCCTCTGACTGACGTCCAGGAGATGCTGGTCGTCGAGGACATGCACGAGCGCAAACAGGCGATGTTCGATCGCGCTGACGCTTTCGTCGCCTTGCCTGGCGGGGTCGGCACGGTGGAAGAATTGGTCGAGCAGCTGACCTGGGCGCAGCTCAATCGTCACGCGAAGCCGATCCTCATCGCCGACATCGGGGGCTTCTGGCGCCCGCTGCTCGCGCTGCTCGCACACATGCGCATCGAAGGCTTCATTCGCGAAGGCTTCGAGGCGCGCTATCTTGTGGCCGAAAAAATAGAGGACGTGCTGCCGATGTTGCGCGCCGCCGCGGAGCGCCGCTCAGTCGAACCTGAGCCGCAGGACTCGGTCGCCCCGCGTAATATGTAACGTTTAGGGGCGCGGCGAGAGCGGCAAAGGTCTGGGCGTTTCTTCGCCACTGTCGCGCCATCGTCGCAAGCGCAAGTTCGCGCACCACCGGCGGAGAAAATCATGACGAGATGGAGCTTGGCCTTGGCGCTCTCAGCAGCGTTATGCGGTGACTTGATCGCCGCGCCGGTGGTCGCGCAGAGCGCGCCTACGAAGCTCAGGCCAAAGGCATCCGAGAGCGCGTCCACGGTCACCGTGGTGGTGACGAACGCGCGCAAGGCCGACCTCGTCCAGCTCCAGGCGACTGAAAGCGGCTCGGTCGGCTGGAAGAAAGTGCTCGGGGCGTTGAAGTCCGGCAATCACGCGCCGGCTCAGCTCCCGCATCCCTTCAACTGCAGGGTCGACCTCCACGGAACCTTCAGCGACGGTCAGTCGATGGACGCGTCCGAGGTCGATGTCTGCGCGCAAAAGACGCTGAACCTGACGGACTGAGGCCGGGACGCCCCCGGCCTGGCCGGAGGCGTCGACTAAACTTACTTCTGGCCGTACATTTCGGCGACATATTCCCAATTGATGAGATTATCGACCCACGCCTTGAGGTAGTCGGGCCGGCGATTGCGATAATCGATGTAGTAGGAGTGCTCCCACACGTCGACGCCCAGGATCGGCTTTGCGCCGTGGACAAGCGGATTTTCGCCGTTCGGCGTTTTCATTACCTGAACCTTGCCGTCCTTGACCGCGAGCCACGACCAGCCGGAGCCGAATTGCGTCACGCCGCCCTGGATGAAGTCCTCCTTGGCTTTCTCGATCGAGCCGAACGAATCCTTGAGCGCTTTTTCGATCTCGCCTGGGATCTTGTTGCCCGCGTTTGGCTTCATCCATTTCCAGAAATGGATGTGGTTATAATGCTGACCGGCGTTGTTGAACACGGCGGGGTTCTTGCCGAACGAGCCTTTCACGATTTCCTCGAGCGGCTTGCCTTCCCATTCAGTGCCTTTGAGCGCGGCATTGCCGTTGTTGACATAGGCGAGGTGATGTTTGTCGTGATGAAATTCGAGGGTTTCTGCCGACATGTAGGGTTTCAGCGCGTCGTGCGCATAGGGGAGTTCGGGCAGCGTGAAGGCCATGAGATGGCTCCTTGGGAGGTTAGGGGCGAAATCGAAAACCCGGATTGTGGCAGCCCCGTGGGGCCGTATTTAGCCCCCGGACGCCAGCGCCGCAACTCTGTGGCAATCCCTCGCTCCGCGGCTTGAGCAAACTGTTAACTGACGTGTATGACCTCATGTTCCGCGGAGGGAATTGCGTTGCATCTTTCGAATGAGCGCATGCTCGTCATCCTGGCTGTCGGCGCGCTCGCCGGTTGGCTGATCGGCAAGGTGCTGCGCGGCAATGGTTTCGGACTTGTCGGCGACGCTGCGATCGGAATCGTCGGGGCGCTGATCGGCGACTGGCTTATGCCCCGCTTCAACATCCACCTCTGGAGCGGCCTCACCGGGATGGTCATCGAAGCGGCGATCGGGGCGATCGTCCTTCTGGTCGTTCTGCGCTCGGTCGGCGCGAGCGGATGGGGAGGCGGCCGGTAGTTCGAGGAGGATCCATGTTCAAGCACATTCTGATTCCAACCGACGGGTCCGACCTGTCGCGAAAGGCGATTCTTTATGGCGTGCAGCTTGCCAAGGAATCCGGTGCGAAGGTGACAGGACTGACCATCGCCGAGCCCTACCGGCCTGCGGCCATGGACGCCGTTCTCATTCCCGTCGACGAGGGCGATTACGAGGAGCAGTCGCGGATCCTGTCGGAGAAGGCGGTGGAACAGGTGAAGATGGCCGCGCAGGCGGCAGGTGTGACGTGCGAGACGATCCGTGAGGTTCACGATCAGCCCTATCGCGCCATCATCGACGCCGCACTCGCGCTTGGCTGCGATCTCATCGTCATGGCCTCGCATGGGCGGCGGGGGCTCTCGGCCTTGCTGCTCGGCAGCGAAACGGTAAAGGTGCTGACGCACTCAACCATCCCGGTGCTGGTCTATCGTTGACCGCGGGTCCTAGCCCAGCGTGGGGTTAGTCTACCCGCTCGACGCGCAGGAGCGACCCCTGCTCCACCGCGACCACCTTCACCAGGGCGCCCGCGGGGCAATCCGGTCCCGCGACGCGCCACGAACTGTCGCCGACACGGATGCGCCCATAGCCTCGCGTGATCGCTTCGTCCAAGAAGAAGTCTGCGCCGACCATCGCATGCGCGCGGCTTTGGGGCAGCGGCCCCGGCCCTTTGTCGAACGACCCGTAGATCCGTCGCCCGATAAGAACCAGCGCCGCCACCAGAACCGCGAACAGGATGAGCTGCGCGACGAAGCCCATCGGCAGGACGTAGTCGACAGCTCCGACAATCGCCGCCGCGGCGCCGAACCAGATGAAGAACGCGCCGGGGGCAAGCGTCTCGATCGCGCTGAGAACGAGCCCGGCGACGAGCCACGCCAGCGCGCCAAGATGGGCCGGTTGCAGAAGGGCGTCCATCGTGCTCCGAGCGTTTCCCTCTCTAAGAAGAAGCGCCAGTCGGCGGCGCGTTCTCGGACCCTTGCCAAGGGGAAATGGTCGGCGTGCTCGTCGCGCCCGCGTTCGGCACAGGCCCCGAGGGACGCGGCGGGGCAGGGGGCCGCGGCGCAGCGACGGTTTCCGCGCCCATGGCGCTTGCGGCGATCTGGCTCAATCCGCCAAGCGTGCCGGCAAGCGAGCTCAGTTCCATCGGCACGATCACGAGCTTCTGATTGGGCGATTGCGCGAAGGCGTGGAGCGCGGCGATGTATTTCTCCGCGATCAGGAAGTTCACAGCGACCACGTCGCCGCTGGCGGTCGCCTCACTGATGACGCGCGTCGCCATCGCCCCGGCTTGCGCCGTACGCTCGACCGCCTCGGCGGCGCGGAACGCCGCGTCGCGGCGGCCTTCGGCTTCGAGCACGAGCGCCGCCTTGCGCCCCTCGGCGCGGGTGATGTCGGACTGCCGCATGCCTTCGGCCTCGAGGATCACGGCGCGCTTCTCACGCTCGGCCTTCATTTGCCGGCCCATCGCCTCCACGAGGTTCTTCGGGGGTACGATGTCCTTGATCTCAACGCGCGTGACTTTGATGCCCCAAGGCTCCGAGGCGGCGTCGATCACCGTCAAAAGGCGCGCGTTGATCTCGTCGCGATGCGAGAGCAGCTGGTCCAGGTCCATCGAACCCATGACCGTGCGCACATTGGTCATCACGATGTTGCGCAGCGCCGACTGAAGATCGGAGATCTCATAGGCTGCCCGGCGCGCGTCGAGCACCTGATAGAAGGCGACCCCGTCCACCGTCACGGTTGCATTGTCTCTGGTAATGATTTCCTGGCTCGGGACGTCCATGACCTGCTCCATGACGTTGAGCTTGCGGCCGATGGAATTGATGTAGGGAACGATGAGCCCCAGACCCGGGGTCAAGGTTTTGTAGTAGCGGCCGAAGCGCTCGACCGTGTAATTAAAGCCCTGAGGCACCTGGCGCACGCCCATGAGAGCGGTGATGACCACGAAGGCGGCGACGACTAGCGCGAAGATGGATGCGCCTTCTAGGATCACGGGCTCCCCTCTGATCAAACCAGGCTGCGGACAAGCCGCCGCGGCCGCGAGTCTACCCGCTTCAGCGCCCGCATACGACATTCGTCTTATCCGGAGCTTGACGGACACTTTGAGCGCGTCTCTTAGTCTCAATCGCGCCCGCGCATTCCTCGCCCGACCCGACCCCTGTTACCTCGCGAGAGGCGCTGTCGCGCGTAGAGTGTCCTTCGCCCGGTCGGCGCGGCCCTGCCTCAGCCGGACCAGTTGCTGGTCGGCTAGAACGCCAATCAGGATAACCGTCCCCATGACGGCGAAATTGAGAGAGCTTGGAATGCCGAGCAGATTGACCAGGTTCTGCAGAACCTGAAGCAGAATGGCGCCGAGCACGATGCCCAGGATCGAGCCCTCGCCGCCGCGCAGCGAACAACCGCCGAGAACCGCAGCCGCAATTCCGTAAAGCTCAAAAAAATTGCCGTGCGAGGCTGGCGAGATCGAGCGCGTGTACATTGTGAGGAAAATGGACGAGATGCCGGCGAGCGCGCCGCAGATGACATAGGCGGCGACGATAATCTTTTTGGTCGCGATGCCCGAGAAACGCGCGGCCTCTTCATTCTTGCCGATGGCGAACAGGTACCGCCCAAACACCGAGCGATGCAGCAGCACCCCCATGATTAACGCAACGATAAGGAAAATGACGAAGGTGTGCGGGATGCCGTAGGTGCGTCCGGTAGTGATCCATTCGAGCGCCGGAAAGCTCTGGCCGAACTCAAATCCGGCTGTCCCGTCGTCAGTGTACCAGCGCGCGACGCCGCGATAGATCAAGAGGCCGCAAAGCGTCACGACGAAGGGTTGCAGGTTCATTCTCGTGATGAGAAACCCATGCACCCAGCCAAGAATCACACCGAAACCGATGATGATCAGAACGGCGAGGATCCACGGCAGGTGATAGTTCACAAGCAAGTCGACGAAGACGACGCCAAACAGGGCGAACTGTGAACCGATCGAAAGGTCGATGCCGCCTGTTATGATGACAAAGCCTTCGCCGATTGAGAACAGTCCGAATAGCCCGACGAGATTGGCGGTATTCTCCAGATTGATCGGCGAGATGAAGCGCGGGTTGAGAAACGCGACCACCGCGCCGACGATGAGGATGAGCAGGAAAAGTCCGAGATCTTTCTTCAGCATCACGCCGCACTCTGCTCCGCTCCGCGAGCGACGGCGAGCCGCATCACGTTCTCCTCGCTGAACTGGTCGCGGTTCAGCGTTCCGCTGATCGCGCCTTCTTGCATCACCACGATGCGGTCGCTGACCCCGATCACTTCCTCCATGTCGGAAGAAATCATCAAGATCGCCACCCCGGAATCGGCGAGCTCCCGCATCAGTGTATAGATTTCGGATTTTGACCCGACGTCAATGCCACGCGTCGGCTCGTCGAAGATCATGACCTTGGGCTTCATCGACAGCCATTTGGCGAGGACCACCTTCTGCTGGTTGCCTCCCGAGAGTGTGCCGACCCGCGTCTCGATATCGGCTGTCTTGATGTTGAGGGATTGGCGCTGCCGCTCCGAGTTCTTGCGCTCGGACGCGGTATTAACGAGGAAATATCTGGCGAACGACAAAAGATCAGGCAGCGAGATGTTTTCACTCACCGACTCTTCAAGGACGAGCCCGCTGCGCTTGCGATCCTCCGGCGCTAGGTAAATTCCAAGGGCAATGGCGTCTTTGGCCGAACGAATGGCGACGGGCGCGCCGTTCAGCCGTATCTCGCCTCCCAGCACGGGATCTATGCCGAATAGAGCGCGCGCGAGTTCGGTTCGCCCGGCCCCGATCAATCCAGCCATCCCGAGGATCTCGCCCGCTCTCAACGAGAGGCTCGTGGCGTGCCCGGGATGCGAAAGGGTTCGTAAGCCCGCGACCTCCAGCACGTTCGCGCCGGGCGGCGATTTGGGCGGAATGTAGAGCGATTTCAGGTCTCGCCCGATCATCAGGCGGATCATGGCGTCGCGATGGATCTGGTCGCGAGCCAGTTCGCCGACAACCGACCCGTCACGGAGGACGACCACGCGATCGGCGCAGGCTTCGACCTCGTTCAGTCGATGGGTGATAAAGATGATCGATACGCCATCGGCCTTGAGCTCGCCGATGACCCTCATCAGCCGCTCGGTTTCGGTGGACGTCAGGCTGGAGGTCGGCTCATCCATAATGACAAGGCGCGCGTTGAGCGAAAGAGCTTTGGCGATCTCCAAAAGCTGACGTTGGGCAAGGGAGAGGTCGGAAACCAGATCTTCGACCACGAAATCCACGTCCAGTCGCTTCAGTAACGGCGCCACGATCCTTTTCGTCGTCTTGCGGTCAACGAGCTTCAGGGGTCCCGCCGACAGCGGCTCCCGCCCGATCAGCACATTCGCGCCGACGTCGAGATTGTCGAACAGGTTCAGTTCCTGGTGGACGAAGGCGATTCCTGAACTCAGCGACTCGGAGACGGTGAGCGAGCCGTGAGGGGCGCCCTCGATCTCGATTGTTCCCTGATCGGGTTTGACCACCCCGCCAAGAATCTTCATCAGCGTCGACTTGCCAGCTCCGTTCTCGCCGATCAGCGCGAGAACCTCGCCTCGGTTCACCATCAGGCTGACGCGGGAAAGGGCGCGGACGCCGGGGTAGCTCTTGGTGATGTCAATCAGCCGGAGGAGGGGATCGGCCAAATTCGGTCCTTAAGAAAAACAGGGCGCCGCACAAAAGCGCGGCGCCCCAAAAGGGAAGTTAGCGAACGCGGCGTTCGCGTCTGCTTCTCCGCTTATTTCTTGCCCTGGCGCTCTTTCAGCTCCGCCCAGAAGGCGTCGACGTTATCCTTGCTGATGATCTTGGTGGGGATGATGATCAGGCCGTCCTTCGGAATGAAGGACTTGTCCCCGTCGAGATACTTGGCCATGTCCTTCATGCCCTGATAGCCCCACTCATAGGGCTGCTGGACGACGGTTGAGGCGATTGTCCCTTCCTTGACGCCGCCGAGCGTGATCGGATCCTCGTCGAAGCCGACGATTGTGATCTGGCCGAGCTTGCCGGCCTCTTTCAGCGCTGAGTAGATGTCCGGCGTGTTGTAGGAATAGTAGCCGACCATGCAGTTGATCTCGGGGTGCGCGGTCAGCGTATCCTCGACGTTGCGCTTCGAACGGGTCCGGTCGATGTCGTCGGCGCGAACGTCGACGAGCTCGATCTTCGAGCCCTTGATCGTGTCCTTGAAGCCCTCGATGCGCTCGCGCGCGTTGTCAGCGCCGGGCAGACCGACGAAGCCCATGCACTTGCCGCCATTCGGCATGGCCTTCAGCGCGATCTCGCCGGCCTGCTTGCCGGCGTCGACGTTGCTCGAGCCGATATAGGCGACGCGGCTGCTCTTGGGTGCGTCGCTGTCGGTGGTGAACAAGGCGACCTGCTTGCCGATCCGGTCCAGCGCGTCGCCCATGGTCTTCGGATCGACCGCACTGACCATGATGCCTGAGACGCCGGCCGCGACCAAGTCATCCATCAGGCGGGTCTGGATCGCCGCAGACGACTGTTCGGGATATTTGAAGTCGAGCTTGTAATTCGGCAGTTCGCCCTGCGCCTTCTTGACGCCGGCCTCGGCGGCCTTCCAGAAGTCCGACGCGCCGTTCACGACGAACACGAGCGTCTTCTTGTCGGCGGCTTGCGCCGACCCCGCGAGGGCCAGCATCGCGCCGACCATAGCAGCAGATAGCAGAAATTTTTTCATTCCGTTCCTCCCGGTGAGATCAGCGCAGCGGTGCCGCGCTGGAGGCGCTTAGCAAAATTGAGCCGTTTGCCAGCCCTTAGCCACGAGAGTTCCTAAAGACAGGCTTGGAAGGGGTCAAGCAAACAAAAGGCAGGAGAGCTAGGGCCCCGGCGCAAAGCTTGCCCTTGCGAAAGCCCCCGGCGGCCCATAGCGTAACGAGCCCGGTAATTATGCCGGAGATGGAACGGGGAGTTTTCATGAACGCCTTGTTTGTTCGTTTTTTAGCGATAGCCTCAATTGTGGCGCCGACCATCGCCGACGCGGCGACGCTCTTGCCCGCCTATACGTTCCCGGACGGCTCGGCTGGTTTCGAGTTCCACACGTCTGGAGGGGTCACCAATCCGGGCGTTCTGGTGGGATTCAATCCTCAGCCTGATCCTCCCGGCTTCCCGGCGGCGACGGCCGATCTCCGCGATCCGGCCAGCCCGGTATTCGACCAGGCCACGACCGGGGCCACCGCCTATCTTGTGACCGTCTCGCTGCTGCTTCCGGGCACGCCGAGTTTGCTTCTGCCCGCCGTTCTGGAGGCGGATGGGAGCGTCAGAGTCACCTGCGACGGCAGCGTATCCCAGGCGTGCGACGGCAGCGTCTTCAATTTTTCGCTCGCCTTCCGCGATGCCACGAGTTGGAGTCTCCCGTCCCCCGCTGAAGGATTTGATCCTTCGGGAGTCTATTTCCAGTATCTCGCCACTTTCGGCGGAGCGCCGACCTTCGCGCTTTCGATCACGGATGGCGGCAATCCGCTAACCTTCTCTGCTGTGCCCGAACCAGCGACGTGGGGCCTGATTGCGGTCGGGTTCGTATCGCTGGGCGCTTTTGCGATGCGGCGGACGCCAAAAGCCGAAGCTGCCTAGACTTCGGACGCGGGAACGCTCACTCGGCAAGCGTGAGCGTGACCCCGCCCGCGCTAAGCGGTCGCCCCGACGCGCTCGCCTCCTCGACCCGATCGATGCGCAGCATAGCCAGAGCCTCGCGCCCCGAGGAGGAGCCGAGCGCGCCGACAGACAGTTCGCCGTCCATGACAGGCGTGCCAGGCGCCGGCGCAGGACCGGCCAGTTTGACGCGCGCGACGCGCTTGCGGGCGGTTCCGCGGTGCTTCATGCGGGACACGACCTCCTGGCCGACATAGCAGCCTTTGTCGAAATCGACCCCATGGAGCAGATCGAAATTGGCGTCGTGCGGGAAGGCATCCGCATAGGCGAAATCGAGGCCGCCCTTGGGCGCCCCGGCGGCGATGCGAAGCCCCTCGTATTCTCCCAGGTGCTCTGATCCGACAGGGACGGCGGCCGCGCGCGGCAGGATGGCGCGCCAGCCAAGGCGCGGATCGCGCGGATCGGGGTAAACAAGGCCTTCGGCGGAGGCAGGCTCGCTCCCCCAGAAGGCTACGACGGCGCGCTCTGCGCTTTGGTTGGCGATCGCGACCTTGGCGCGCAGCTTGTAAAAACCAAGCCGCTTGGCCAGATCGGCTGCCTGCGCCGCCGTGCAGTCGATGAGATAGGAGGGCTCTTCTCCGCCCGACCCGCGCACCACGATCATGTCGAACAGGATCTTGCCTTGCGGCGTCAGCAGCGCCGCGTAGCGCGCTTCACCCGGGGCCAGCCGCTCGACGTCGTTGGTCAGCAGGCCTTGCAGAAAGCTGGTCGCAGTCCTCGCCGCTCACCAAAAGGACGCCGCGATCCTCGAGCATGGCGGCTTTTTTGTGCATGGGGGAAAACGCCTCCGGACGCGCTTGCAAGGGCGGTCCCTGTCAAATAGGCCCGTTTTGCGCCACTGCAAGAAAGAACTAGGATGCCGCCGAGCTTCGACTGCGTGCTGATCAACGGGACCGTGGTCAATCACGACGGGATCGGCTTGCGCGACATTGGTGTTCGCGACGGGCGAATCGTCGCGATCGGCGATTTGAGCCGAGCCGCAGCGGGCGAACGGATCGACTGCAGCGGCCTTCACATTCTTCCGGGAATCATCGATTCTCAGGTGCATTTTCGCGAACCAGGGCTCGTTCATAAAGAGGACCTGGAGACGGGATCGCGCGCGGCCGTGCTCGGCGGCGTAACGGCGGTGTTTGAAATGCCCAATACCGATCCGCTGACGACAAGCGCAGACGCGCTCGCCGACAAGCTCGCGCGAGCGAAGGACCGCATGCATTGCGACTTCGCTTTCTGGGTCGGGGGCACGCACGACAATGTCGCCGACATTCCCGATCTCGAACGGCTGCCGGGCGCTGCGGGGATCAAGGTGTTCATGGGCTCCTCGACCGGGCGCCTCCTGGTCGCCGACGACGAGGGCGTGCTGGCGATTCTCAAGCGGACCCGCCGCCGCGCGGCGTTCCACAGCGAGGACGAGGCGCGCCTGAATGAGCGCAAGCCCCTGCGGGTCGCGGGCGCCCCCTCGTCGCATCCGCTCTGGCGCGATGAGATCGCGGCTTTGCGTTCGACCGAGCGGCTCATCCGACTCGCGCGAGAGGCGCGCGCGCAAGTCCATGTCCTGCATATCACGACGCGCGAGGAAATGGCGTTTCTGGCCGGCGCCAAGGATGTCGCAAGCTGCGAGGCGACGCCGCATCATCTGACGCTCAGCGCCGAGGACTACGCGCTCCTGGGTACGAAAATCCAGATGAACCCGCCGGTCCGCGGCGCCGGCCATCGCGACGCGATCTGGCGCGGACTCGATCAGGGCGTGGTCGACGTGCTTGGCTCCGATCACGCGCCTCACACGCTCGAAGAGAAGGCCAAGCCCTATCCCGAGAGCCCGTCGGGCATGACCGGCGTGCAGACGCTCGTCCCGATCATGCTCGACCACGTCAACGCCGGGCGGCTCAGCCTGCAGCGCTTTGTCGACCTGACCAGCGCCGGGCCGCAGCGGCTGTTCGGGATCGTCGGCAAAGGGCGCATCGCGGCCGGATACGACGCCGACTTCACCATCGTCGACATGAAGCGCCGGGCGACAATCCGCGATTCCTGGATCGCGTCGCGCTCGCAATGGACGCCCTATGACGGAAAGACCGTGACGGGCTGGCCGGTCGGAACAATGGTGCGGGGCCGCCGGGTGATGTGGGAGGGCGAACTGACGGCGTCGTCGTTGGGACAAGTTGTGCGATTTGGCGGCTGAGGATGGAGGCGCCGGGAGCCCGAGGTCGTGTTCCCATTAGCGAGTCCGTTTCGAGGCATTTCAACGGCTTGCGGCCCGAGCACGTCGGCTTCAGATCGTGGCCATCACCTGCATCGTCAGCCACGTCGCCGCCAGCGCCGGCTTCTGCGTTCCTTCGACCTCGACGCTCACGTCGTAGCTCAATTGCCATTCGCGCGCCGAGCGCGGCGTGACCGCGCGCAGCGTAAAATGCCCACGCACCCGACTTCCCGAAGGGACAGGTCGGACAAAGCGAACGCGGTCAAAACCGTAGTTCACGCCATGGGCGGCTCCCTCGATTCTCGGGAGCGCGCTATAGGCCATGGCCGACAGCAGCGAGAGGGTGAGGAAGCCATGGGCGACCGTCCCGCCGAACGCGGTCTCGGCCGCGCGCTTCGGATCGACGTGGATGAACTGCTCGTCCTCCGTGATCTTGGCGAAGGCGTCGATCCGCGCCTGATCGACCGTGAGCCAACGGGAGACGAAATCGCGCCCGACCATGCCGGCGAGTTCGGCCGCGGGAACCCGCTTGATGTCCGCCCAATCGCTCATCCGAGTTCTCCAAACATCGCGGGCGGCGCCGTGACGCCGACCCCGCCGTCCACAGGCAGAATCGCTCCCGTCGTGTAGGCGCCGCCGCGCCCTGCCAAGAAGAGAAGCGGTCCAGCGATGTCTTCCGGCCGCCCAACCCGGCCCATCGGTACGGACTTGGCGCTGCGCGCCTGTCCCGCCTCGTCTCGAAGAGCGAACTTGGTCATGTTGGTTGGAAACGGGCCTAGCGCGAACGCGTTCACGGTCACCTGCTTCTCGGCGAGTTCCGCCGCCAGGATGCGGGTCAGGTGATGCACCGCGGCCTTCGAGGCGGAATAGGCCCATGCGGTTTCCGACTGCGTCACGGTGCCCATGACCGAACCCATGTTGATCACGGTCGAAGGCCAGTCGCGCGTCGCCGAAGCGATCAGCATTGGGGCCAAGTCGCGCGTCAGCGTGAAAAGCCCAGTGACGTTGACGCTGAGCACGCGGTCCCACGCCTTCCAGGGGAAGGTTTCGAACGGTCCGCCCCAGTTCGCCCCGGCGTTGTTGACCAGAATATGCAGCGTGTCGGTGCGCTTGCGGGTCTCGGCGGCCAGAGCAGCGACGCCGGCTTCGTTGGCGACCGTGCCCCCAAAACCCTCGCATTGGCCCAGTGGTGAAAGCTCCCGCGCCACCGCCTCGCAAGCTTCCGCTTTGCGCGAGGCGATGAGCACGCGCGCGCCGGCGCTGAGCAGCGCCTCGGCGCAGATCCGGCCAAGGCCAGTCGCCCCGCCAGTGACCAGCGCCGTGCGGCCCTTCACGGAAAAAAGCTCGTTTGCTGCGATCATGGCTCCCTGCGCTACTTCGGTTTCCGAGGGAACCATAGCAATTCGGCGACAAACGCCAAACCTGCGTCTCTTCGCTGCGTTCCTTGGCATTGACGGGCGAGGGCGCGCCGCTCAGATTGAGCGCCATGAAAGTCTCGCTCATCCAGATGAATTCGATCAACGACAAGGCCGCGAACATCGCCGCGGCCGAGGCGCTGATCGACCGGGCGGTCGCGGAAGAGGCGCCGGACTGGGTGCTGCTGCCGGAACAGTTCGACTGGGCGGGCGGCGCGCGGGCCGAGAAGCTTGCCGCCGCCGAGCGCCTGCCGGGCGGCCCGGCCTACGAAATGGCCCGCGGCCAGGCGATCAAGCACCGCATCTTCGTCCACGCCGGGTCGATCATGGAGGCGATCGACGGCGAGGACCGCTATCACAACACGACCGTCGTCTTTAATCGCGAGGGCGAGGAGATCGCCCGCTACCGCAAGATCCATTTGTTCGACGTGTCGACGCCCGACGGAACCGCCTACAAGGAGAGCGCGACGGTGAAGGCGGGCGACCAGGTGGTCACTTACGATTGCGAGGGCGTCACGGTCGGCTGTTCGATCTGCTACGACCTGCGATTTCCCGACCTCTTCCAGGCGCTCATGGAAAAGGGCGCCCAGATGATTGCGATGCCGGCCGCCTTCACGATGCAGACCGGCAAGGATCATTGGGAGGTGCTCCTGCGCGCCCGCGCCATCGAAACGCAAACTTATGTGTGCGCCAGCGCCCAGACCGGCTCGTTCACGGTCGGCAACGAGCAGCGCCACACCTACGGTCATTCCCTGGTCGCCGACCCCTGGGGCCATGTGGTCGCGAAAGCCTCGGACGGGGTTGGCGTCGTTTCAGCCCGGATCGACCCTGACCGGGTCAAGACGGTGCGCGGAATGATCCCGGTCGCGCAGCACAAGGTTAAGATTGCGCGCAACTAACGCAACGGCCTCTCGATCGAGACGAGGCCGATAAGGGGGCTGCCCACGAGGTCCACGATCGCTGTTCCGCACGGTGACCGCGCTATTGCAAGACGGCGGTGAAACCTCCAGATGGAGCCTCCTGTCCAAGTTGCCGCCGCGCACCAGGCGAGGCAAAGAGAGGTGATCATGAGCCATGTGACCTACGTAGTGGTCGAGCACGACGGCGGCTGGGCCTATAAGGTGGGCGACGTCTTTTCGGAGACCTTTCCCAGCCGTAAAGAGGCCCACGCCGCGGCGGAGCGGGTGGCGCAGGAGCAGCGTGTCCCAGGCCAAAGCGGCGCAATCGAATACGAGGACAGCTCCGGACGCTGGCATGAGGAACAGGAAAAGGGCGACGACCGCCCGGATACGGACGTCAAGGACTGAGGCCCAGCCCCCACGATCGCTACAACGGCCCCTCCATGCGCCCCCTAGATCAGGAGGGCGGTGTTAATAGACCCATGAATAACCGTGCCTTGGGTCACGCCGGCACGACGTATGGGAACTTGTCGGCGCGTTGGTTCTTGGCGACCGACGCCTTGAGCCCGGAGGGGATTGCCTCGCCCGCGACCAGAGACATCATGACTTCGGGCGCGTTGTCCGCCTGCGTCCGGCCATTGCGGACGGCGAAGCCAAATGTAGCGGGCGTCCCGACCACATAAGGCAGGACGTCGGGGAACAACTCACGGGCGACCGTCTGGCCGTACCCCTTCGGGTCGGCTGAAGTTCCGCTCGCTGCGACAACGGCGGCGATATGTTCAGCGATATGCGCGCCTTCCGCAGCGAAGTCTTCGGACGGATGCCTCGTGTCGACGGGATTGGTGAAGTGAACGTCGTCCGGCCAGAAGATCGGCCACATCATCGGATACCCGCCGCGATTGATCTGCCGCCAGCCGCCCGCGTCCGTGGCGAGCTTCGTGGCGCACCAGACGCCAATCCGAGCGCCCGGCTTGAGTTGAGGATGCCGGTGGGAGACTTCGAGCACGATCAATTCGACCGTCGTGCCGCTGAAGTTGTTCTTGGCGTTCTCCGGGCGCCAACCCGAAAGGTCGACCGCGGTCCCGTCTTTTACCGCCCCGTTGACTTTCGCCAGAAGGGATAGATCGACGTAGAATGAATCCGCGATACGTCCAGCCCACAGCCGCGCCCCGCCCGCGCTGGCCGCCTCGCCCGTCCGGCCTTGCACCACCAGATCGCCAGTCGCTGAATCCTCGCGCGCGTCCTTTCCGATGAGAGCGTGCAGCTTAATCGCTTGGCGTCCGTCCGGGCCTGCTTCATCAAAGGAAATACGGTAGGTCAGGGTTTCGAAATCGGCTCCGTCGAAATGGACTTTGAACTCATACCGCGCCTCATGATGAAACCCCGGCTTTACGTGGACGCCGGTAATATTCGAGTTGACGTCCATGATGAACACGGTGCTGTCGGCAGCGGAGAACACGTATAGGTCATCGATAAAGAGTTGGCCGTTCTGGGCTGCAAGAGGGGTATCGAGATGGTGAGACATGAAACACTCCCTTTTCCCGTTATTTTGCAGTTCATCGATGACAGGCTTTCGGCAGACGAGGCGGCGCTGTGTCTGATTTCCATAGCGAGCCGGCCTGTCATCTTCAATGGAAGTCGCTCCCGCCGCCGCATTCTCATTCCGGCGCGCCCCGTTGCCCGACCGGCCCGGGCCGTAAAATTGAACGTCTGGCCGCGATTATTGTGTTTGGAGGCAAAGCGGCTACGCGAGATAATGCAAACGCTTCAACGGACTGCGCCCCACGCGCTTTCCTTTAACTCTAAAGCAGCTAAGAGCGTTGACGGGCGCGTTGAACCGCGTGCGAAAAGACGTTTGGCGGGAACAACGCGATGGCGGAAGACGAACTCGACCTTAAAGCCCTCGCGGACGACGAACTCGTCCCGCAGATGCACGATGACCTCTACGACGGGCTCAAAGAAGAGGTCGAGGAGGGCGTGCGGATTTTGCTCGACCGTGGCTGGGCGCCTTACAAGGTTCTGACCGAGGCTTTGGTCGAGGGCATGCGCATCGTCGGCATCGACTTCCGCGACGGCATTCTGTTCGTGCCGGAAGTGCTGATGTCGGCCAATGCGATGAAGGCCGGCATGGCGATTCTGCGCCCCCTGCTCGCGGCGACCGGCGCGCCGAAAATGGGCAAGATGGTGATCGGCACCGTCAAGGGCGACATCCACGACATCGGCAAGAATCTCGTATGCATGATGATGGAGGGCGCTGGCTTCGAAGTGTTCGACCTCGGGGTCAACAACGGGGTCGACAAATATCTCGAGGCGATCGAGAAGCATCAGCCGGAAATCGTCGGCATGTCGGCGCTTTTGACGACGACGATGCCCTACATGAAAGTCATCATCGATACGTTGAAGGAGAAGGGCATCCGCAACGACCACATCGTGCTGGTCGGCGGCGCGCCGCTCAACGAATCCTTCGCCGAGGCGATCGGCGCCGACGCCTATTGCCGCGACGCGGCGGTCACGGTCGAAACCGCGAGGGCGCTGCTGGCCCGCCGACAGGGGACCCTGGAGGCGAAAGAGCAGGCGGGAGTGGGGGTGTGACCCGGGAAGGGTCGCGCGCACGACTCCCTTCCCCCTCGGAGATAGGGGCTCGGGGTGAGGGCCTAGGCCTGCGGCGTGTTCCCTCATCCGGCGCCATAGCCCGTCAAGAGACGGGCGTTCATTCGAACGCCCTATCGCGCCACCTCCCCGACGGAGAAGGGGCGAGGGCGGCCGTCGATTCCGAGACAATGCACCGTGCGTCTTCCCGCGGGCCGCGTCGCATTCTCGTGATCGCCTGCGGCGCCCTGGCGCGCGAAGTGCTTGCGCTCAATCTCGACGCCATCGACGTCGCCTGCCTGCCGGCGCAACTGCACAACCATCCCAAGCAGATCCCGGATGCGATGCGCGCCAAGATCCGCGCCAATCGCGGAGCCTATGACGAGATCCTCTGCCTCTATGGTGATTGCGGAACCGGCGGCGAGCTTGATCGCGTGCTGGCGGAGGAGGGGGTGATACGCATCGAGGGCGCGCATTGCTACGCGTTCTATGCCGGGGAGGAAGCCTTCGCGACCCTTGCCGAGGAAGAGCCGGGCACGTTCTACCTGACCGATTTTCTGGTCCGCCATTTTGACGCACTCGTCATTCGAGGCCTCGGCCTCGATCGGTTTCCCGAGTTGCGAGATGATTATTTCGGCAATTACCGCAAAGTGGTCCATCTGGCGCAGTTCGAAGATCCCGATCTGGACATGAAGGCCAAGGCGGCGGCCGAGAGGCTTGGCCTTGCCTATGAGCGCCGCTTCACGGGCCTCGACGGAATCCGCTCTTTTCTCGAGGACGCGACGCAAAAGAAGGACGCGTCGTGGCCAGCCTGACCGTGCTTTACTGGCGCGACATTCCAAGTCAGGTCATCGTGAAAGCTGGCCGTTCCGCGGCCAAGCGCCAATTGTCGGAGCGGTTCATCCGCGCGATCGATGCTGCGGCGATGCATGCCGGCGCCAAGAGCGACGACGCTTATCTCGCCGAGTGGCGGCGAGGCGAGGCTGTGCCTTGCGGCGACGACCTGGAAGCGGAAGCTTCGGCCGCGGCCGAGCGACTGGAAAAAGAATACGATACGCATCGCCTGGCGATTTTGGCCAAGCACGACGGGCGCGAGAACCCGGCGTGATGCGCAAGTTAAGCGCCGGCCGCGCATCGCGCCTGTGTCACCCTCACGAAAGTGTGGGTCCAGGGGGTCGAGGGTTCTCCGGACAAGACGTCGCGGTTTCCTCTGGTTGCCCGCTTTCGCCGGCATGACAGGATGACCCATCGCGTCGTTTTCACACCCTCCGGCAAGCGGGGCGAATTCGCGGAAGGCTTAAGCCTCCTGGAAGCCGCGCGCGCGCTCGGCGTCGATCTCGATTCGGTCTGCGGCGGCCGGGGCATTTGCGGGCGCTGTCAGATCGACGTCGCGGAGGGCGATTTCGCCAAGCACGCCATCCGTTCCAGCGCCGATCACGTGACGGCATGGGGAGAGGTCGAGGCCCGCTATGCTTCGAAGCGAGGGCCTCTTCCGCGCGGTCGGAGGCTCGGTTGCCAGGCCCGGATTTGCGGGGATCTGGTCATTGACGTCCCGCCCGAGAGTCAGGTTCATCGGCAAGTCGTTCGCAAGCGCGCGGAGACGCATCCAATCGAGATCGATCCGGTCGTCCGCCTCTATTATGTCGAGGTCGCCGAGCCGGACATGCACGAGCCTGCCAGCGATCTTCGTCGCTTGCAGCAGGCTTTGCACGAACAATGGAGGGTGGGTGAAACGCATGCCGATCTTGCGACGCTGGCCGGCTTGCAGAAGGCGTTGCGCGCAGGGCACTGGAAGGTCACCGTCGCGCTGCGCAAAGGCCGCGACATCGTCGCCGTCATGCCAGGCTTCGCCGAGCGCGCCTTGGGCGTCGCGATGGATGTCGGCTCGACCACCATCGCCGCCCACCTGACCGATCTCACGAGCGGCGAAGTCGTCGCCTCGGTCGGGGCGATGAACCCGCAGATCCGCTTCGGCGAAGACCTGATGAGCCGCGTCTCCTACGTGATGATGAATCCAGGCGGCGACAAGGAGCTGACGCGGGTGGTGCGCGAGGCGATGGACGCGCTGATCGGCGAAGCGGCGCAGGAGGCAGGGGTCGCGCGTGATGAAATCCTGGAAGTCGCGCTGGTCGGCAACCCGGTCATGCATCATCTCGTGTTTGGCCTCGACCCGACCGAACTCGGCGGGGCGCCGTTTGCGCTCACCATCGACGCGGCTTACGAAGCGCGGGCTCGAGAACTTGGCCTCGACGTCGCGCCCGGCGCGTTCGTCTATGCGCTGCCTTGCATTGCAGGCCATGTCGGCGCCGACACGGCTGGGGTCGTGCTTGCCGAGGGCCCGCATCTCAAGGATGAACTGACGCTTCTCGTCGACGTTGGCACCAACGCCGAGATCGTGTTCGGCAATCGCGAGCGGCTGTTCGCCTGCTCATCCCCGACCGGCCCCGCGTTCGAGGGCGCGCAGATCTCCTGCGGCCAGCGCGCGGCGCCGGGCGCAATCGAGCGCGTGCGGATCGACCGCGTGACGCTCGAACCCAGGTTCAAGGTGATCGGCTGCGATCTGTGGTCGGACGAGCCGGGCTTCGCCGAGGCGACGTCGCAGACACCGGTCACAGGCGTTTGCGGTTCGGGGATCATCGAGGTGATCGCCGAGATGTTTCTGGCCGGCATCGTCTCGGAAGACGGCGTGATCGACGGCGAACTCGCGGGCCGAACCCCGCGGATCGAAGCGGTCGGCCGCACCTTCGCCTATGTGCTGCACGAGGGCGGCGCCCACGGCTTCTCATCTATCAGACCGACGTGCGGGCGATCCAGCTCGCCAAGGCCGCGCTCTATGCCGGGGCGAAGCTCTTGATGGAGCGCGCCGGCGCCGTCCCTGAGCGCGTGACGCTCGCCGGCGCCTTCGGCAGCCACATTGATCCTCTTTATGCGATGGCGCTCGGCCTCATTCCCGACTGCGAACTCTCGAAGGTCGCGAGCGCCGGCAATGCGGCTGGGACGGGCGCGCGGATTGCGCTTCTCAACCTCGCGGCGCGGGCGGAGATCGAGGGCGTCGTCAGGCGCATCGACAAGATCGAGACCGCGATCGAGCCTGACTTCCAGCGCCATTTTGTCGCCGCGATGGCGTTTCCCAACAAGGAGGACGCCTTCCCCAATCTGGCCGAGCGCATCGCGCTTCCCGCGCGCAAGGAGCCGAGCGGAGAAGGGGGGCGAAGGCGCAGGCGCGCCGCTCCCGCGGACCCGGTCTAGCGGTCGCCGCGCCTCGAGGGAATCGAGTCTTGATTGCGAGCGTATGCGAAGTGATTGGGGGGAACATCGGGCGCGCCCACGACTCCTGAATCCCGCTCGCTTCGCTCCGCGCGATCACGGTTCTGTATTCGCCCGCTGAACTCGCCCCTCTACTGGCCGGCGATGATCTTGATCGGCGCGCCGAGGATCGTGAGGGGCAAGGAGACAATCGAGCCGACCCCGCTCACGGCGGTTTGGCCCACGTCGCTCGCCTGGTGATCTCTCGGGATTCCCCGGGCGAGAACGCCGCGCAGCTCGGGCCCGACGGTGGCGAGCTGAGCGAATTTGTCGTGGTTCGTGGAATCGGTCGCCTTCAGGTCCGAAAGGTCGATGACCGTCGCGCCCAGCTTGGCAAGCTCGTCGACATCGGGATTGTCGCCGACCCGCGTCACGCCGCCTGCGATGGTTCTGGACAGAAACAAAGCGCGATCGTCCGTGGAGAGGATGATGTAGAACGGCTTGCGCGGCTTGCCGAAGCGGCGCATCTGCGATTTGAACACGTCGATGTCGATATCGGGCGCAGCGAGATAGACGTTGCCGATCTTGTTCCTGCCGCTGAAGTCGCCCGAAATCTTGATCTGCCGGAACGCTTCGACGGTGACCCAATTGCCCATCGAATGGGCGAGCACGTTGACTTCTTCCGCATTGCTGGCGAGCAGCAGACGAAGCGTATGCTCGAGGCTGTCGCGGGCCGCGGTCGCGCTGTTGAGGTCGTAGACATAAGCCGTGGGCTTTCCGCGCGACGCCCAGGTGAACAGCACCGGGACGCCCGGAGCTTTCGAATCGTGGGCGAGCTGCGCCAGCCGGTAGACTCCCTCGGCGAACATCGTATTGAAGCCGTGAATGAACAGGAGGACCTTGCGGCTTCCCGGCGGCCGCAGCGCGAGTTGCGCGTTCAGCGCCTGAACGAACGCCTTGTCGCCGTCGAGATATTTTTCGTCGCGCACGACGTAATCGACATTCGGATCGCCGGGCGGCGTCGACGCCCATTCGATTTCGCCCGTCTTGTGGTTCGGCGGGACCGAGACGGTGATCTCGGCGTAGCTCGTGGCTGCCGCCCTGTCGCCGTTGAAAAGCGTGCCCGGCCGGTCGTCGCGTTCCCGGGTCGTCGCGACAAGCAAGGTATGGTCGACGGCGCCGGGAGGGCTGTAGGCCACGGCGCTGAGAAAGCCGGTCTCCGGCCGCGAGGCGCAGGCGACGAGGGAGAAGCGCGAGAAACACGAGCGCCAAGACGGAAAAGGGCCGTTTCAACGACCTGCCACGCCCGAAGGCTGTGGCGCCTGTCCGCGCCGCGAAATTTTCCACCGATTGCCCCAGCCCGCGCCCGTCGCCAGTGCTGACGATTCCGAGCTTGCCCCGCCGAACCCTTAAGACAAGGCTGTTCCGATTGAAAACGGAAATACGGCTCTCCCTCGTTTTCCCCGCTCCCGTGGATTTCATGTCACGCTTGGCGTTCGTCGTCGCCGGTTGCTTGCCGGCGTCTTGCAATGCGCCTCGCGCCCAGAACCCCGCTTTCAGGAAAGCGCCGGATTCGGGTATCACCGCGCGATGGCCGAGAATCGCGACCTCACGCAAGCGCTGGCCCGGCTCGACGCGCTCACCGACTGGGAGCGCC
The DNA here is from genome assembly GCA_963717215.1 of uncultured Alphaproteobacteria bacterium. GTDB lineage: Bacteria > Pseudomonadota > Alphaproteobacteria > Rhizobiales > Beijerinckiaceae > Roseiarcus. The sequence goes on along the minus strand of CAVQVS010000006.1, from coordinate 964,897 downwards.
GGCCGCGCAACACGATGCGCGTCGGCCTCGAGCCGATGCAGGATCTCGCCGCGCGCCTCGGCGACCCGCAAAAGTCCTTCCGCTCGATCCATGTCGCGGGCACCAAGGGCAAGGGGTCGGTCTCGGCCTTGATCGAGGCGGCGCTGGCGCATGCCGGCCTTCGCGTCGGCCGCTACGCGTCCCCCCATGTTGAGCGCATCACCGAGCGGGTGAGCGTTCAGGGACACGATGTCGACGAGCCGACGCTCGCGCGAGCCTTGAATCGAGGCGCTCGACGCCTATGAGGCCGCACGCAAGGCCGGCACGGCCGCGGCCAACGCGACCTGGTTCGACCTTCTCACCGCCGCCGCCTTTCTCATCTTTCGCCGAAACGCAACGCGAGTGGGCGGTGATCGAAGTCGGGCTTGGGCGGACGGCTCGATTCGACCAACATCGTCGACGGCGAAATCGCCGTCGTCACCAACATCGCGCTCGAGCACACGGAAATCTTGGGCCATACGCGCGCGGCGATCGCCGGGGAAAAGGTCGGGATCCTCAAGCCGGGCGCCGTGCTCGTCACCACGCTCGACGCCGATGACGAAGCCGGACGCGTCGTGCAGACGCGAGCCGACGAACTCGGCTCGCGTGTGAAGCGCACGCGCCTCGACGCCTCGGCCCCGATCGAACAGGTCAATTTCGCGCTCGCCGCCGCCGTCCTCGGCGAGCTTCGCCGCAAGGGCGTGAGCGGGCGCTCCGGGGAGCCGGTCGGCGCGGCGCTGCTCGACGCCGACACGCGCGCTGGCCGCGCGTCTCCCCGGGCGCATGGAGCGCTTCGACGTCGAAATCGGGCCGAGACGCCTGCCCGTCGTCATGGACGGGGCGCATGTGCCGTTCAACATCGGCGCCGTCTTGCGCGATCTCGCGCTTGACGCCCGATCTTTCCGGTCCGTGCGTCGCGATCGTGGCGCTCGCCGCCGACAAGGACGCCGAGGGCTTCGTGGCCGAACTCGCCGGGCGCGCCTCGACCGTCGTGTTCACCGATGTGCCGGGATCGAGCCGGGGCCGCTCGCCGGTCGAGCTCAAGGCGCTCGCGGAGTCGCTTGGGCTCGTCAGCGAGGTCGAGCCGGACGCGAAAGCGAGCGCTGAAGCGCGGGCTCGAACTGGCGCGCCAAGCCAACGCCTGGCTCCTCGTCACCGGCTCGCTCTATCTCGTCGGGGCGCTCCGAGGCGCGGTCGGCGAGGCGGCCCCAATGCCGGACAGCGCTCGGCGCCGCGCTTGTCCGCGGCCGCGGCGGGTCCGGCTGATGGCGCCCAATTCCCCGCTCATGGCGAAGGCGCGGTCGGCGCTGTCGACCGTCTTCGGCTTCTCGGACTTTCGTCCCGGACAGGAGGACGTCCTCGCCGCCACGCTCGCGGGCGAGGACGTGCTCGCGGTCATGCCGACGGGCAGCGGCAAGTCGCTTCTCTTCCAGCTTCCGGCGATCGTCCGCGGCGGCCTCACGCTTGTGGTTTCGCCGCTGATCGCGCTGATGCGCGACCAGGTCGCCCAATTGCGCGAGGCCGGCGTCGAGGCGGCGAGCCTCAATTCCGTCTTCCGATCCCGACGAACGCCGGAGGGTCGCGCGCGGCCTCGACGAGCGATCGCTCCGGCTTCTCTATGTCGCGCCCGAACGGCTCATGCGCGACGACACGATCGCCGCCTTGAGGAAGGCCAAGGTCGATCTTCTCGCCATCGACGAAGCGCATTGCGTCTCGCAATGGGGCCACGATTTCCGCCCCGAATATCTGCGCCTGCGCGAGGTCGCGGAAGCGCTTCCTGGCGTCCAGATGATCGCGGTGACCGCGACCGCGGACGAGCCGACGCGGGCGGAAATCGCCGAGAAGCTGTTCGTCCGCCGTCCCCGGATTTTCGTGCGCTCGTTCGATCGCCCGAACCTGTTTCTGGCCATGCGGCCGAAAGCGGACGCCACCCGCCAGCTCCTCGACAGGCTCGACGCGCACCGGGGCGAAGCGGGCATCGTCTATTGCGCGTCGCGGCGCCGGACGGAGGAGCTCGCGGCCGAATTCACGCGCGCCGGCCGGCGCGCGCTCCCCTATCACGCCGGGCTCGATCATGAGGTTCGCGCCCGCAATCAGGACGCCTTTCAGCGCGAGGACGATTGCATCGTCTGCGCGACCGTCGCCTTCGGCATGGGGATCGACAAGCCCGACGTCCGCTTCGTCTTTCACGCCGACATGCCCTCGTCGATCGAAGCCTATTATCAGGAGATCGGCCGCGCCGGCCGCGACGGCCTGCCCGCCGACACGTTCACGCTCTATAGCGCGGGCGACATCGAGCTCAGGCGGCGCCAGATTCTCGACAACGGCGCGCCCGAGGAGCGCAAGCGCGTCGAGACGGCCAAGCTCGACGACCTCGTGGCGCTTTGCGAAACGGCCCGCTGCCGCCGCCAGACGCTTCTCGCCATGTTCGGCGAGGAATCCGGCCCCATGCGGGCATTGCGACGTCTGCCAGGGCGGGGTTCGGCTGATCGACGGGCGGGTCGAGGCGCAAAAGGCGATGTCGGCGATTTTGCGCACCTCGGGCCGGTTCTTTTTCGGCCATCTCGCGAATATCCTGTCCGGCAAGGCCACCGAAACGGTTCTGCGGCACGGCCACGAGGCGCTGAAAACCTTCGGCGTCGGCAAGGATCGCGCGCCCGCCGAGTGGCGCGGCGTGCTCAGGCAATTGCAATCGGGCGGCCTGATCGGGCGCGACGGCGACGACCGCGACCGGCTGACGCTCACGGAAGAGGGCAGGCGGGTGCTGCGCGGCGAGGCCCCGTTCGCCTTGCGCGAGGATGTGGTGAACCCGAAAGCGCGCCGGCGCCGCGTCGCCGAGGCCGTCGCGGCGGGCGACGCGGACGCGGATCTTCTCGCCGCGCTCAAGGCCCTGCGCGGCGCGATCGCGACGGCGCAGAAGCAGCCGGCCTATGTCATTTTCCCCGATCGGACGCTGATCGAAATCGCGAAGCGGCGGCCCAGCAGCCTCGACGAACTGGCCGGCGTTCATGGCGTCGGCGCGGTCAAGCTGGAAAAATACGGGCCGGCCTTTCTGGCCGTGATCCAGGAGCCTCGCGGCGCTGAGCGGACCGAAGTCGAGCGCTTGACCAGCATTGTTGGGGGTTGAGTAAAGTGCACCGTGACCCCCGAGTTGCCTCTTGCTGTTCCGCTTCTTCCGGCGTCAAGCGGTTCAATGCACCGGTCGGCGGGCATCGAGCGAGACCATAGGAAATAGTGTAAATCGTAAACCTAATTCCGGCAGTCACACAAATCGACCGACCTTATAATACAGTACGCCAGTTGTTAGAATACCAAACCCCACCCCAATGAAGAGAGTTGGTAACGCCGCCACGCAAATCTTTGCATCGAGATCACCTAGCATAGCGAACGTCACTTCTACTTCAATTTGTAGGATCGCTTCTGATTTAGCGTTAATATTAGGTGCTTTAGAAGAGCGCTTTGCTGTAGCGTCACAGTAAGCACCTCCCATTAAGCCGAGCGCGCTCACCATGGCGGCGAGCATCGGGTAATCCATGATGCGGCCCTCACGGCTCGCGTGAGTCTCTCTGTCGTCTACATTATTTATTGAGTGTTTCATTGATTACGATGGATTGCGGTGACACGTTTCTTAATCCCTATCCAAATCCTCAAGGTCCAGTGGACCTAATAAAGGCGAGCAGCTGTCAGCCGGTATTCCACAGTATTATGATAGAGATCAGGCGCGTGTCAAGAAATCGGACATTTCTTGCCAAGCGGACCACCTGCGTACTGTTTTGCAGAAATCCCAGCTAATCCAGATCTAACAAAGCGGGATCATCACCTTTTACCGCGTATTCCATCGCTTTCTGCCAGTCGGCGGTCATTGCGGGATCTGCTGGCGAACCATCATCAAGGATAGACATGGCCCCAAGAAGGCTCCCCAAGCTCGTCGGAGTGCGTGCGAAGATGTATCTGCTCAAGGAAATGAAACATTGCCGCATACGCTTCCTTGCTGGTCATGACCTGCATTAGGATAATCCCTTTAGAGACCGGTCTGCGGGCTAAAACTGCGCAGCGTCGGGTTCAATCCTCCATGAGCCATTAGTCGATTTCTTCTACGTGCCCCCAATCTGATTTTACAGACTACGCGGATTACGGTGACAATTTACTCAATCCCCAATTGAACGCAAACACCTGTCAGCGCCAACGTCAATAGCGACGATCGCTGCGCCCTCAGTGCCGCGAGCTATTCGACCAGCTACTGCGACAATCTCTTGCCAAGCTGGCCGAGCTTGTTATTGTTTTTCAGAAATTTTGGCTAGCCCAGCTCGCACTTCTCGTGGGCGAGGCGCGACTACGCTTTCGGCGTCGAGGCGGACGCACGCGCCGCGAAGCGGCGAAACGAAAAATGGAGCTAAGCCATTGAAAACAAACAATGCAGCGAAAACGGCGAAACGAAATCGGCGATAAGTCTCTGAAAACAAACAATCCCGCGAAATGACTGATTCGGCGCCCGTAAGATTTCAATGACTTACGTGGCGCCATGCGAAACGATTGGTTTCGCGTCGCGAAATGAACCTTTGGTTTTGGCCGTTTTTCGCCTTGGTCCGGGCCCGAAATTGCGTAACGGCCCAGGTGAGGGTTTGGGATACCGGACCTATCCACTCACCTCATCCTGAGCCGCTCGCGAAGCGAGCGTGTCGAAGGGTGATCCAGAAGGCAGGCGCCGGTCGTGCGCGCTGGAGCGTTCTTCGAGACGCGCCTTCGGCGCTCCTCAGAACGAGGCCTTAGGGAGGGTTGGGAGCAAAAAAGTTGCACAAAAGCGCACTCAAGTCCATTGCAATCATTGGCGTCGCGTAACTTTGTGCGCGTGGGCGCGTCCGGCCGCCGCCGCTCTTCGCGCGCGCCTCCGTCCGCCGCCCTGGTCCGGCGGGGTTGCCGCAGGCCGCTCGCCTCACTATAGCTGCGCCGCTCAATTTCTCACCCCAACCGAAAGGCGCCAGTCCGTGGCCTTCCTCGCCGACGTCCTCTCTCGCGTTAAGCCATCCGCGACCATCGCGATGACGCAGAAGGCGCGCGACCTCAAAGCCAAAGGACGGGAAGTGATCTCGCTTTCGGTCGGCGAGCCCGATTTCGACACGCCCGACAACATCAAGCAGGCGGCGATCAAGGCGATCGAGCGCGGCGAGACCAAGTATCCGCCCGTGCTCGGCATTCCGCCGTTGCGCGAGGCGATCGCGGCCAAGTTCAGCCGCGAGAACGGCCTCGACTACAAGGCGACCGACACGATCGTCGCGACCGGGGGAAAACAGATCCTCTACAACGCCTTCCTCGTCACCATGAACGAGGGCGACGAGGTCATCATCCCCGCGCCCTATTGGGTGAGCTATCCGGAAATGGTCGCGATCAACCGCGGCACGCCGGTCGTCGTGCCGACCACGATCGAGAACGGGTTCAAGCTGCAGGCGGCGGATCTCGAGCGCGCGATCACGCCGCGCACCAAGTGGCTCGATCCTCAACTCGCCCTCGAACCCGTCGGGCGCGGCCTACACGGAGAGCGAGCTGAAAGAGCTCACCGACGTGCTGATGCGCCATCCGCATGTGTGGGTGCTGACCGACGACATGTACGAGCATCTGGTCTATGGCGACTTCAAGTTCACGACGCCCGGCGCAGATCGAGCCGGGCCTGAAGGCGCGCACGCTCACCATGAACGGCGTCTCCAAGTCCTACGCCATGACCGGCTGGCGCATCGGCTACGCCGCGGGGCCGACCGAGCTCATCAAGGCCATGGATATGGTGCAGGGGCAGCAGACCTCGGGCGCCTGCACGATCGCGCAATGGGCGTCGGTCGAGGCCCTCAACGGGCCGCAGGACTTCATGCCCGTGCGCCGCAAGGCGTTCGAGGAGCGGCGCGATCTTGTCGTGTCGATGCTCGGCCAGGCGAAGCATCTGCAGTGCCCGAAGCCGGAAGGCGCGTTCTACGTCTATCCGTCCTGCGCCGGCGCGATCGGCAAGAAAGCGCCGTCAGGCAAGGTGATCGAGACCGACGAGGACTTCGTCACCGAGCTTCTGGACGCGGAAGGCGTCGCCGTCGTGCACGGAACCGCCTTCGGCCAGGGCCCGAACTTCCGCGTCTCCTATGCGACGTCGCTCGAGCAGCTCGAGAAGGCGTGCAAGAAGATCCAGAAGTTCACCGCCGAACTGAGGTAGGCGCTCCTTTGTAACTGCGGTCGTTGACCGCAGCTCACGCGATCGGCGATCGCGTCTACAGCGCGGCTCCGACGCCCGGACGCGTCAGCTCGCCGCAAGCTGCCGCTCCAGCGTGTCCAGCACCCGGTAGCAGGGCAGGACCTGGTGGACGCTGGCGTTGGGTTCGCGGCCTTCGCGGATGGCGGCGAAGAACTCGCGGTCCTGCAATTCGATGCCGTTCATGCTGACGTCGACTTTGCTCACGTCGATCTTCTCGTCCTTGCCGGTGAAGAGATCGTCGTAGCGGGCGATGTAGGTCGCGGTGTCGCCGATGTAGCGGAAGAACGTGCCGAGCGGCCCCTCGTTGTTGAACGAGAGCGACAACGTGCAGATCGCGCCGTTCTCGGCTTTCAGTTGGATGCTCATGTCCATGGCGATGCCGAGCGTCGGGTGGATCGGTCCCTGCAGCGCGTTGGCCTTCACGATCGGCGAGCGGCACTGATAGGCGAAAAGATCGACGGTGTGCGCGGCGTGATGCCAGAGCAGATGATCGGTCCATGAGCGCGGCTGCCCCAGCGCATTCATGTTGGTGCGGCGGAAGAAATAGGTCTGCACGTCCATCTGCTGGATGCGGAAGTCACCTTTAAGAATGCGCTGGCGCACGAACTGATGGCTCGGGTTGAAGCGGCGGGTGTGGCCGACCATGGCGACGAGCCCCGTCTTCTTCTGCTCCGCAGCGACCGCCTCGGCGTCGCTTCAAGCTGTCGGCGAGCGGAATTTCGATCTGCACATGCTTGCCGGCCTCGAGGCACTGAAGCGCCTGCGCGGCGTGCATCTGCGTCGGCGTCGCCAGGATGACCGCATCGAGCCCCGGAACCTTGAGGCTGTCAGCAAGATCTGTGGTGACGTGGCCGACGCCGTATTTCGCCGCCGCTTCCCTGGTCTTGTCGAGTTCGCGGCCGATGAGCGAGACCGCCTCGACTCCGTCGATCTTGCTGATCGCGTCGAGATGCTTGAGGCCGAAGGCGCCGGCGCCGGCGAGAGCGACTTTGAGTGTCTTGGTCATGCGGCCTCCAAACGAGAGAGATCAACGTAGACCGTCATTGCGAGGAGCGCGGCGACGAAGCAATCCAGGGGCCTACAGGCGCCTGCGTTCCGTGGATTGCTTCGCCATAGCCCGTCCGGAAGGACGGGCGTCTCTCGACGTCCTATCGCTCGCAATGACGGCGTCCGGGTTGACCGAACGAAGCGTCTCAGGCTGCGTTCTCCAGAATGAGGTGACCGACAGCCGTGTTGGACGCCGGAACGTGATAGAACCGGTGCGCGACTTTCGGCTTTGGCCCGCCCCCGACCACATCCGCCATGGCCCCGCGCGCGATCAGCCACATCACGAGCTCGATGCCTTCCGATCCTGCTTCGCGGACGTATTCGATGTTGGGCGTCTTCGACAGGCCCGTCGGATCGTCGATCAGCCGGTCGAGGAACGCGTTGTCCCACGCCCTGTTGATGAGCCCCGCGCGCGGGCCCTGAAGCTGATGGCTCATGCCGCCGGTGCCCCAGATGTGAACGTTGATGTCATCGGGATAGCTCATGATCGCCCGCCCGATCGCGCGGCCGAGCGCCAGGCATCGCGCCCCTGAGGGCACGGGGTGCTGCACGACGTTGACCGCGAAGGGGATGATCCTGCACGGCCATGCCTTGACCTCGCCGAAGACGCAGGAGAGCGGCACGGTCAGACCATGGTCGACGTCGATCTCATTGACCATGGTCAGATCGAAATCCTGCTGGATCACTTCCGAGGCGATATGCGAGGCCAGCTCCGGGTCGCCGATTACCGTGGGCACCGGGCGCGCGCCGTAGCCTTCGTCCGCGGGATTGAATTCCGGCCCGGTCATGATCGCGAAGGTCGGGATCATCGCAAGACTAAAAGCGGTCGCGTGATCGTTGTAGACGGCGACGATCACGTCGGGCTTGTGCGTCTTCATCCATTGCTTGTCGAAATCGTATCCGGCGAAGACCGGCTTCCAGTAATCCTCCTTGGTCCTGCCGAGGTCGAAGGCGGCGCCGACGGCGGGAATGTGCGACGTGTAGAGGGAGGCTGTGATGCGGGCCATGGGTCACACGTCCTTCCGCGGGCGCTGAGCGTCGCCGTGCTCGCCGATTCTGCGGTTGCCCTCGATTGCCCGGCCGCCCTTGATCATCATGTCGCGGTAGTCCTGCTCGGTCATGCCGGTCATGGAGCCCGCCATCTGCTGAAAACTCCTGCCGTCGGTTGCGCCGATCTTGGCCAGGAAATAGATGTTGCCGCCGAGTTCGATGCAGCGGTTCAAGTCGCGAGCAAGGACGGCCTGCTTCTGCTCCTCGCTCATCTTCCATTCGTCGAGATAGGCTCGCTCGTCAGCCTTGAAGCGGGCGCGGTTGTCGGCCTTCATCAAGGACATGCAGAACTGGTTGAGCCAGTAGCCCTTGCGCGACTGCTCGGCGTCGAAGACGGTCGTTCCGGGAATCTCGGTGAATGCTTTGTCGAGGGCCATGATTCAGTTTTTCCTCTCCTCGGCCCAATAGAGCCGCGTCGGATTGTCGACCAAGAGCAGGTCCTGCAGGTCGGCTGCGGGAGCGATATGGGGAATGAAGTCGACCAGAAGCCCATCGTCGGGCATGTGGTCCTTGAGGTTGGGATGGGGCCAGTCGGTGCCCCACAAGCACGCGGTCCGGAAATTCCTCGACCACCTTGCGCGCGAACGGGACGACGTCGCGGTAGGCGTTCTTTTCCCCGTTCAGCGCCGGCGGACCGGAGACCGACAGGCGCTCGGGGCAGCTGACCTTGCACCAGACGTTCTCGTAATCGTCCATGAACTTGAGGAAGCGCTTGAATTCCGGACCCTCGACCGGCTTCGTCACGTCCGGCCGGCCCATGTGGTCGACAACGATCGTTGTCGGCAGCTCGGAGAAGAAATCCGCAAGCTCGGGCAGGTCCGCCGCCTCGAAATAGACGACGATATGCCAGTCGCGCTCGATGATGCGCTCGGTGATCGCCTTGAGTTCGTCCATCGGCGTGAAGTCGACCAGCCGCTTGATGAAATTGAAGCGCACGCCGCGCACGCCAGCCTCGTGCAGGCGCTTCAGTTCGGCGTCGGTCACGTCCCGCCTCACGGTCGCGATTCCACGCGCCCGGCCGTCGCTCGAAAGCAGAGCGTCGACCATCGCGCTGTTGTCGGCGCCATGACAGGTCGCCTGCACGATGACGTTGCGGTCGAATCCGAGGCGATCGCGCAACGCGAACAATTGCGCCTTGCTGGCGTCGCAGGGGGTGTATTTGCGTTCGGGCGCGTAGGGGAACTGGGCCCCCGGTCCGAACACATGGCAATGCGCGTCGACGGCGCCGCGTGGAAGCGCAAAGCCTGGGCGACTCGGCCCCTCGCACCAGTCGAGCCAGCCCTTCGTCTTCTCGAACGGCCCCGTGACCGGCTTGCCGCCGTCTTTCAAAGCGCCTTCAGTCGACATATTTGAGTCCCGCCTTTTCGAGCGGCTCGCGCATCTTGTACATGTCGAGACCGAGCACGCCCGCGGCGAGCTTCGCGCGCTTGTCGCCCTCGTTGGCCTCGCGCGCCGCCGCGGCCTCGGCGGTCTTGCCCGCCCATTCGGCCGGCACGACCACCACCCCGTCATCGTCGGCGACGATGGCGTCGCCCGGGTTCACCGCGGCGCCCGCGCAGACCACCGGAATGTTGACCGAGCCCAGCGTCGCCTTCACCGTGCCCTTGGCGCTGATGCATTTGCTCCAGACGGGAAAGCCCATCTCGGTCAGCGTCTTCACGTCGCGCACGCCGGCGTCGATGATGAGCGCCCTGGCGCCCCGCGCCATGAAGCTCGTGGCCAGAAGATCGCCGAAATAGCCGTCGGTGCACTCCGCGGTGATCGCCGCGACGACGATGTCGCCCGGCTCGATCTCACCGGCTGCGACATGCATCATCCAGTTGTCGCCCGGGTGCAGGAGAACCGTCACCGCCGCGCCTGAGACGAGCGCGCCCGGATAGATCGGACGCATGGTGGGCTTCATCAGACCGACGCGGCCCATCGCCTCATGCACGGTCGCGACGCCGTAGCGCCCGAGCGCTTCGACCGCGGAGCGATCCGCACGCTTGATCTTGCGCCTGACCACGCCAAGTTCGCTCATCGCCTCTCCTCCCCCCGCGCTGCGCTGCATAGAGACACGGATCGATCCGTGGACTTCATAGTCCTGATGCCGAGTGAGGCGCAACGCCAGCGGTCAGGACATTTAGAAATCGCGCGAAACCGCGGCGCAGGACGGCGAAAATTCACTCGTGTTGGGCCCTCCGCGCGCGGTTTGGCGCCGCTTGCGCCGGTCCACGCGGCCGGAGTCTTAAGGCCTAACGGCGCAATCCGGTGGGCGCCAGTTCAGGGGTTCAAACCCAGCCGCTCCGACTTGGATTCGGGGCGCGCTTTGGGCCGGAAGCGATAAGGTCCGAGTTGGCGGCAAGGTGCAGCGTCGGACGTCAGGCGGACATTGCGGGTCGCGACCGGAAAGCCGCAGATCGATTTCCGACATTCGTCATCCCTGAAAATGTCGGAGTTTAACCGAGTAACATGCGCTCGCGCCGGGAGCCCGCGCCAGCCGGGATTCGGGGGAAGGCCAGGGACGACAAATCGGCCAAAGCGCGGGCCTCATTGATCCTCGAGCGATATGCTGTGAATATCGGGGCTTGAAAGAGCGTTTAGCCAGCCATCGCCGCAATCCGTTGATCCGCTCGGCCACATGCCGCGTACAGTCCCCGCGCCGCGGATCGATCGTGGCGCGGCCGGAGGCGGCAGGCGCCCTGGAGGTTGGAGCGGTTCATGACGGGTTCAAGTCCGCATCGCATCGTGATCGTCGGCGGGGGCGCGGGCGGGCTCGAACTCGCGACCAAGCTTGGCGACACGCTCGGCAAGGCGGGCCGCGCGGACGTTACCCTCGTCGACGCGAGCCGCACCCATGTGTGGAAGCCGCTCCTGCACGCCATCGCCGCGGGCAGCCTCAGGCGTTCGCAGCACGAACTCAACTACCTCGCCCAGGCCCACTGGCATCATTTCCGCTTCCGGCATGGCGAAATGGTCGGGCTGAACCGCGCCGAGCGCACGATTGGGCTCGCGGGCCTGGATGACGAGGAGGGGCGCGAGATCTACCCGCCTTCGAACCTCCCCTACGATACGCTGATCGTCGCGGTCGGCAGCATCACGAACGATTTTGGCACGCCGGGCGCGGCGGAATTCGCGATTCCGCTCGAGACCCCCGAACAGGCGAGCCGCTTCAACCGGCGGCTCGTCAACGCCTGCCTCAGAGCCCAGAACCAGACGGCGCCGATCACGCCGGGGCAATTGCACGTCGCCATCATTGGCGCGGGTGCGACGGGCGCCGAGCTTGCAGGCGAACTGCACCAGACGGCGCGTGACGTCATCGCCTATGGCATGGACAGGATCGACCCCGAGCGCGACCTCAAGATCGTGCTGATCGAGGCCGCCGACCGCATCCTCCCGGCGCTCTCCGCCCGCATTTCCGAGGCGACGAGGGAACTGCTCGAAAAGATCGGCGTCGATGTGCGGGTCGGCGCGCGCGTGTCCGAGGTGCGCAAGGACGGGGTCGTGCTCGCGAGCGGCGAATTCCTCGCCAGCGATCTCGTGGTCTGGGCGGCCGGCGTGAAGGCGCCCGCGTTTCTTGCCGGCATCGACGGCCTCGAAACCAATCGGATCAACCAGTTGATCGTGCGCCCGACCCTGCAGACGACGCGCGACGATCATGTCTTCGCGATCGGCGATTGCGCGTCGTGCCCGCGGCCAGGCCATCCGCAACCGATCCCGCCGCGCGCCCAGTCCGCCCATCAGATGGCCGATTTCATGGTCGCACAGATTGACAACATCCTCGCCGGGCGACCGCTCAAGGAATTCGTCTACCGCGACTTTGGCTCGCTCGTCTCGCTCGGCCACTACAGCACGGTCGGGAGCCTGATGGGTTCGCTCATCGGGCGGGGCGTGTTCATCGAGGGCTATTTCGCGCGCCTCATGTACCGCAGTCTCTACAAGATGCACGAGGCCGCATTGCACGGACGCGTACGCACACTACTCGGATTCGTCGCGCCCGGCGCCCGCCCCCGGCCGACGGTGAAGCTGCACTGACGTCCCTGCGCGCGGGCGCCGACCGGCCCGCGTTACGGAACTTCGCAGGAGCGCGTCTGCGGCGGGCGTGGACTTTGCCGAGTTGCAAGGGTTGCGGGCGCGCCGCGAACTGGAACGACGGCGTGCGCGAATCGCCGCGCGGTTTGGTCAGACAGCTCATCAATCGGGGCGAAGGCGACTGATTGTGTATAGCAGAATATTATGCTATAAATTTCATTTGACAGAATCCGTTTGACGGCGAGCGGACGGACGAGCGAGCAGGAGAGAATGGAGCGAAGTGACGGGTCTGGATGCAACCTGCAGGGCGAATTCAAAAAGACGGCCGAAATTTTTTACTCCAAACGCTCATAACCCATTGAATAGTCTCGATTTCGGAAAAATAAACGCTAGTAAATGCCAGCATTTTTACTAACGTTTACTAGCGTTTAAGCGCTTTTATTGGCGTTTAGTTTGCGCGGAATTCGCGGTCTGGTTGTATTGAGGGCCCGGCCGCGGGCGAAAACTATCGGCCCTGGGCCTTCAGCGCCTTGTCGAGCCGCGGGTAGACCCGCCGGGCGTTGCCTTCGAAGACCTTGTGGCGCTCTTCGGCGCTGAGGTTCGCGGTCGCCTCGATGTAGCGCTTGGTATCGTCGTAGTAATGGCCGGTCTCAGGGTCGACGCCCCTGACCGCGCCGATCATTTCGCTGGCGAACAGGATATTGTGGACCGGAATAACCTTGGTCAGAAGATCGACGCCCGGCTGATGATAAACGCAGGTGTCGAAGAAGACATTCTTGAGCAATTGCTCAGTGAGAAGCGGCTTTTTCAGTTCCTGCGCGAGCCCGCGATAGCGGCCCCAATGGTAGGGCGCGGCGCCGCCGCCGTGCGGAACGACAAAGCGCAGCGTGGGGAAATCCTTGAACAGGTCCCTCTGGATGAACTGCATCACCGCGGTCGTGTCGGCGTTGATGTAATGGGCGCCGGTGGTGTGGAAAGCGGGATTGCAGCTCGTCGAGACATGCACCATTGCCGGGATGTCCCACTCGACCATCTTCTCATAGATCGGATACCAGTGCCGATCGGTCAGCGGCGGGCTCGTCCAGTGGCCCCCCGACGGATCGGGATTGAGGTTGATGGCGACGAAGCCGTAGTCGCGGACGCATCTCTCGAGCTCGGGAATGCAGGTTTTCGGGTCGATTCCGGGGCTTTGCGGCAGCATCGCCGCGCCGATGAAATGGTCCGGAAACAGCTTGGAGACGCGGAAGCAGAGCTCGTTGCAGATCGAGGCCCAGGTCGAACTCACGGCGAAATCCCCGATGTGATGGGCCATGAAGCTGGCGCGGGGGCTGAAGATCGTGAGGTCGCAGCCACGCTCCCGCATTAGGCGCAGCTGGTTCGATTCGATGGACTCGCGGAGTTCGTCGTCGCTGATCTGGAGTTCCGCGACCTTGGGCGCTTGGGCGGGGTCCTTGATTCCGGCGATCTGCCGGTTGCGCCACGCCTCAAGCGCCTTGGGCGCGGTGGTGTAATGCCCGTGGCAATCGATGATCATGGCGCTCCTCCTGCGATCGACCTAAGCGCACCTTCGAGCGCAGACGAGGAGGCTGCAGCCGACCATTCCTATCGGAGATCGCGCCGCCTTCAGAAAGGATTCCAGGTCGCTCGCTGCGTGAACTTGAGATAGTTGAGATTGACCCCCAAGCGCCATCCAAGTCCAGTGCGGATCGGAACCACAACGACGCCCTTGGCGCCGACCGCGGTGAAGCCCAGACCTCCGATAAAATAGGCCGACCCGTCCAATCCCCCGAAGCGATCAAAAATCGCTCCGGTGTCCGGCAGATTGTAGACCAGCATCATTGTCCGGTCGCCGTCGGCGCCGGCGTCGAAGCCGATCGACGGCCCTTGCCAGAAGATCGGCTGGTGGCCCGGCGTTGCGCGTATACATTTTACCTTCGCCGAATCTTAAGCCCCCGACGAAGGCGCCGGAAGCCTCCTGGCCAAGAATGTAAGCATTGGGCAGGCCCCAGCGGCGGCCTGCTTCCTGAACGCCATCAGCGAGCCCACGCGAGAGGGTGCCAAAGAAACGCTGGCCGTCGTTGACGACCTCGTCTGGAGAAAACTGCTCTAGCGCCTCGGCTCTCGCCGGGGTTGCGATGGCGACGGCGCCGGTCGCGGCGATGGTCAGAAGCTCTCGGCGAGAGATGGTCCTCATTGCGACATCCTTCGAGGCGGCCAAGCTCAAGTGTGTTCCTGCGCCGGCGCAGCGGCGCTTACGGATGGTCAATCATCGCTGAGCGAAGTTGACAGAAAATTAATGATGCTCGGATTTTCGCCTGCTCGGCGTCGTCCAAAGGGGCTCGCGGAACGAATACGCGCCGGAAAGACGAATGAACCTCGCGGCCGGTCAGCCTCCAGTCGTCGGAGACGCGGGCGCCTCGGCGAAGGAACGCGTCTAGTCCATGACCTGGACGATGCGATTGTTGCTGAGATCGATAATGGAGCGATGGCCGTTGACGATCGCCGTCCCATAGCCGGGCCGGTCGGACATGGGGGCGGGGGTGACTCCGCTCGGGAGCGTATTGCCCTCAACGGCCCCGCCGGCGATCGTGATACGCGGACCGTTGCCGATAGCTCCGAAATCCAGGGCGGACGTAGCCGGCTTGCCGGACTTGGCGGCAGGAGGCGCCCAGCCGGGCGGATTGTACACGCCCTTTAATTGATCCTGAGCGTAACCCGAAGACCCCATCGCCAGCAGGGCGAGACAGAAAAGAATAAGTGCGCGCATCACGCTCTCCGCTGTGCGGCCCCTCGATGGGGCCGCCACGAAACCACGGCGCCGACTTTGAAGGCCTAACCCGAAACGTATCAGGCGGCTGCCATGAAGGCCAGTTCGGCGCAGGACCGGACACGCGGATTACTCATACATGGGACAGCCACATGTCGAGCACCGCACAGCGCTGCTCCTCGAGCACGACTCTCAGACCCTCGGCGACCGCCGCCTCGACGTCTTGCGGACGCTTGACGATCCGCGCATAGGCGCCTCCCGCCGCGGCAGCGATAGCGGAATAGTCCGGCGGTGGATCGAAGCTCAAATCCAGATCCTTGGCGCGGCTGGCGAAGCCGTCGGGATGAACGGCAAGCGCGGAGAACTTGGGCGCGTTCCAGCCGCGATTGTTGTAGATAACTTGCAAAAACGGCGTGCGGTAGCGGCGCGCCATCCAGTGCACGGCGGACGGCGCGGAAAACATGTAGGAGCCGTCGCCGGTCAGGGCCACGAACGTGTTGCTGGGCGCGGCCAATTTCATGCCGATCGCGGCGCCGCCGGTCCAGCCGAGCGAGCCGCCGCCACTCGCGAACATCGTCCCCGGACGTTCGCGCGCCATATGATCGCAGATCGCCGGATAATTGGTGATGCCTTCATTGAGTATGATCGCCTCGAGTCCCACCTGACGACGCACGCAGGCGGTCAAATATTCCGGCGTAATCACGTCTTCGCGCGGCGCTTCACGGCGGTCGAGCTGCACCCTCCGCTCTCGATGGCGCTCGCCGTAGTGATGGCGGCGGCGCTCGGCTGCTTCCTCGTCGATGTCGATGCGATCGAGGTGAGCGTTTAGCTGCGCAAACGCGGTCGCCGCATCGGCCCGATAACATTGCCTAGCCTTGATGGACCATAGCGGCGTCGATTGCTTCACCGGATCGACGTCGATGATGGCGATCGCGGAGCCATCGCTGGGCTTGCTGACAGTGGGAATCCACGGCACGTCGCTATCGACGACCAGAATGAAATCGGCTTCGGCCAGCGCGCGGTTCTGGAACGGATGGTTCCAGTGATTGCCCTGGTACAGCGGATCGCTGTGTGGAAAGTTCATGTAACTCGGAACCGACTCCAGCACGCCCACGCCAAGACGGCCGCAGAAACGAACGAGCTCGGTGACAGCCGCGGGATTGCGCCCGATATAAGAGGTGACGATGAGCGGCTTTGCGGCCTTTTGCATGGCGTCGACGAGGCTCGCCACCGCGGCCTCGGCCAGCGGAATCGGCGCGATCGCCGGCCATTCGTCGACGTCAATCGCAACGTTCTTCGTTTCCGCTTCCATCACTTCGCGGGCGCCGACAAGGTAAACCGGCCCCTTGGGATCGCTGTGGGCGAGCTGCAGCGATCGGTGCACGATCTGCTTCACGTTGCCCGCGTTGCGAAGCTCGTTGTCGTATTTCATATACTGGCGGACGATGCCGCGCTGATCGGGCACGTCCTGAATCCATTGGATGAATTCGTTGCGGCTGCCGGTCGCCTCACCCTCCTGGGTGGAAGGCGAGAGGCCCGCAAACACAAACACCGGAATGCGCGCCTTCGCGGCATTGTGAACCGCTCCTCCCAACGATTGCGTGCCGCAATCGACGTGAACCACGACGGCCTGCGCGCGCCCGGTCAATTGCGCGTAACCATGGGCGCAGGTCATCGCGACCATTTCATGCGGGCAGGTGACCACTGCGGGGATGGATCGGCCCAGGGATCGCGCCTCGGCGATAGCCTCGATGAGAGCCGGATGATCGCTGCCGAAATTGGCGAAGATGTAAGAGACGCCCGCTTCCTGCAGCGCCTCGAGCATTGCGGCGCTCGCGGTATGCATTCAATCTCCTTCCGATCAGGCGCTCGGCCGTTGGCGTTTGGTCAGCGTCCGGGATTCTGGCTCCGGAATTTCGCTGCGAGATGATCGACGCTCCGCGTCAGCAGTCCGAGGTCGGTGCCTACAGCGGCGAACAGGCAGCCCTGGTCGATGTAGTGCTGGGCCAGTTCCGCGTCGCCGGTCAAGAATTCCAGGCGCGCAGCCGGCTTTCTTGATGCGCGCAATCATGTCGTCGATGATCTTGACGACGTCGGGATTGTTCTGCTGACCAAGATAGCCAAGCGCGGCGGAAAGGTCGCCCGGACCGACAAATACGCCGTCGACGCCTTCGACGCTCGCGATCGCCTCAAGGTTATCGAGGCCGAGCTTCGTCTCCACCTGCAAGAGAAGACAGATCTCGGCGTTGGCCGAGGCGTGATAGCCCTTGATCCGGCCAAAGCGCGACGCCCGCGCCTGGCCCGCGAAGCCTCGAAAACCCTCCGGTGGATAGCGGACAGACATGACCGCACGGCGGGCTTCCTCTTCCGTCTCGACGTAGGGAATGAGCAACGATTGCGCGCCGGCGTCCATCACCCGTTTGACGATGACCGGGTCGTTCCAGGGCACGCGGACAACGGGATGCGCCGTTCCGCCCTTCAGGGCCTGAAGTTGAGAGAACACCATCGGCAGTTCGTTCGGCGCATGCTCCATGTCGAGCAGAATCCAGTCGAACCCGGCGCCCGCGAGGATTTCGGCCACGAGATGGCTCGACAAGCTGTGCCACAGGCCGAGCTGCAATTTGCCGGACTTCAGCGCGTGCTTGAACGGATTGTGGAGTTCATCCATTGGGAAAGCCTAACAATTGAGAAGCCGGGGTTCGCGATCGCCCGTCGACGCCGCTCTATCTCATATACGGCCGAACGGAAGGGCGCACCCTGTGCGGCGCCGTCCCGCGACGCTTCTCAAGGGACCCTAGGCGCGACCCCACCGCGCGGCGCGGAAGTCGCGGATCATCTCGCGCGCAGCGTTATGGCCGGGCGCGCCGGTGACGCCGCCGCCGGGGTGGGTCGAGGCGCCGCACATGTAGAGGCCTGCAATGGGCGAGCGGTAGTCGGCGTGGCCGAGCACGGGCCTTGCCGAGTAAAGCTGGTCGAGACTGAGCTTCCCATGAAAAATATCGCCGCCGACAAGGCCGAATTCGCGTTCGAGGTCGAGGGGCGAGAGGATCTGGCGGGCGATGACGGACGCCTTGAAACCCGGCGCGTAATATTCGACCGTGTCAATCATGAGATCGGCGACCGCCTCACGCGCTTCGTCCCATGAGCGCCCGTCGGGCAATGTCGGCGCGACATGCTGGCAGAACAGCGACGCGACATGACGGTCCGGGGGCGCGAGCAAATCGTCGAGCGTCGAGGGAATTAGCATTTCGACGACAGGCTCAGCCGACCAGCCGTTGAGCCGCGCGTCGAAGAAAGCGCGTTCCATATAGGCGAGACTGGGTGCGATAACGGTTCCGCTCCCGTGATGCTCAGCCGCGTCGCGCCCTGGAAGCGCAGTGAAGCTTGGCAGTTCGCTCAAAGCCAAGTTCATGCGGAAAGAGCCCGAGCCGCTGCGATAAGAGGCGATGCGGGCGCGGAAGTCGCCGGGCAGGGCGGCCGGATCGAGAAGCCGCTCGAAGGTCAGCTTCGGATGCAGGTTGGACACCACGGCGCGCGCCGCGAGCTTCTCACCCATGTCCGTGACAACGCCGACGGCGCGGCCTTTCTCGATCAGGATCTCGCTCACGCCTGAGTTCGTCCGGATCTCGACGCCGCGCTCGGCGCCGGCGCGCGCGATCGCATGCGCAATTGCGCCCATGCCGCCGATCGCATGGCCCCAGGCGCCCTTCTTGCCGTTCACCTCGCCCCAGCAATGATGCAGCAGCACATAGCCCGTGCCCGCGGCATAGGGACTATCGTAGGCGCCGACGATTCCGTCGAAGCCGAGGATCGCCTTGATCGGATCGCTCTCGAACCATTGGTCGAGCACGTCCCCGGCCGAGCGCGTGAAAAGCTCGAGGAGATCGCGCTGTCCTTCGAGGTCGAGAGAACGCAGGCGGTTTCCGATTTTGGCGGCTTCGACGAGGGCGCCAAGATTGGCGCCAAGCCCCAGCCCCGTCGCCAGATTGGGCGGCGTGTTGAGCGCGAGCGCACGCAGGACATCTGCCAAGCGTTCAAGCCGCGCCTCGTAGGCGTCGAGTCGGTCGGCGTCGCGGGCGGAGAACTTGGCGACCTCGGCCTTCGTGCGCCCCGGGCCGACCTTCAGGTAGCGCCCATCGGGGAGGGGCAGGAAATTCGACAACGGGCGCTCGACGACGCGGAGCCCGTGGCGGTGAAGCTCGAGGTCGCGGATGATCGTCGGATTCAGAAGCGAGACGGTGTAGGCGGCGACCGAATTGCGAAAGCCGGGGTGAAACTCCTCGGTCGCCGCCGCGCCGCCGACTTGCGCCCGGCGCTCGAGCACCGTGACCTTGAGGCCGGTCATGGCGAGATAGGCTGCAGCGACGAGGCCATTATGGCCGCCGCCGATCACGATCACATCGGCCATGAGCGCTCTGCAGCCGCGCTAGACGTCAAACCTCACCCCCTGCGCAAGCGGCAGCTTGGCCGAATAGTTCACTGTGCTGGTCTGCCGGCGCATGTACGCCTTCCAGGCGTCGGAGCCGCTCTCGCGGCCGCCGCCCGTCTCCTTCTCGCCGCCGAAAGCCCCGCCGATCTCAGCGCCAGACGGGCCGATATTGACATTGGCGATGCCGCAATCGGACCCGGTTGCTGACAGAAACGTCTCCGCTTCGCGCAGGTTGAGGGTGAAGATTGACGACGACAGGCCTTGCGGAACGTCGTTCTGAATCGCGATCGCTTCGTCCAGAGTGTCGTAGCCGAGCGCGTAGAGGATCGGCGCGAAGGTTTCCTCGCGCACCACGCCCGACTGGTCCGGCATTTCGACGATCGCCGGCGCAACGTAAGCGCCGCCGTTCGGAACGCCCTTGGCGACGGCTCCTCCGCCATGAACCTTGCCGCCCTCGTCTTGAGCGCGATCGAGCGCCGCCTGCATTTTATCGCGGGCGGCATGGTCGATCAGCGGGCCGACCAGCGTCCCCTCCGAGCGCGGATCACCGATCGGCAAGCCGGCATAGGCCTTGACCAGTCTGTGGGTCAGATCGGGCCGTATCGAACGATGGGCGATGACCCGGCGCAGCGAAGTGCAGCGTTGTCCCGCCGTGCCGACGGCGGAGAACACGATCGCCCGTACCGCCATATCGAGATCGGCCGAGGGCGCGACGATCATCGCATTGTTGCCGCCGAGCTCGAGGATCGGGCGGCCGAACCGGGCTGCGACCTTGGGCCCCACGATCGAGCCCATGCGTGTCGAGCCGGTGGCGGAGACGATTGGCACGCGCTTCGAGGCGGTGAGCGCCTCGCCGAGGGCTGGACCGCCAATGACGAGCTGGGCGAGGCCTTCGGGCGCGTCAGGTCCGAACCGGTCGATGGCGCGTTCGAAGATCTTCATCGTCGCCAGCGCGGAGAGCGGCGTTTTCTCGGACGGCTTCCAGATCACCGGATCGCCGCAGACGAGCGCCAGCGCCGCGTTCCAGGACCACACCGCGACCGGGAAATTGAAGGCGGAGATGATCGCGCACGGCCCCATCGGATGCCAGGTCTCGGTCATGCGATGGCCCGGACGCTCTGAGGCGATGGCGAGACCGTACAATTGGCGCGAGAGGCCGACGGCGAAGTCGCAGATGTCGATCATCTCCTGAACTTCGCCCAAGCCCTCGGAGACGATCTTGCCGACCTCCAGCGTCACCAGCGCGCCCAACGCCTCCTTCGAGGCGCGCAATTCGTCAGCCAGAAGCCGGACCAGTTCGCCTCGCCGAGGCGCGGGAACCTCGCGCCAGGCGAGGAAGGCGCTGTGCGCGCGCTCAATGATCCCCGGCATGTCGGCTTCGGGCGTCTCCCGGATCCGTGCGATTTCGGCCCCGTCGATCGGCGAGCGGACCGACAGCGAGCCGCCAGACAGCGCCGCCGCTGTCAAACCTAGGCGCTCGAGAATGTCTCCGCTGGTCATGGGGTATGGCCTCATCCGCTATGATCTTGCGTGTTCGCCTTAGGGCCGGAAGCCCTGACTTGCGACGACCCCTCTTCGACCTCAAATCCGCCCGCCCGGCAAGCCTCGTCGGTGGCCTGGCTTCCTATGGGGAAGCTAAGCCGATCGCTCGCGCCCATTACGGTAAATTCACGGGACACCCGCGTTTCGATGGGCTACAAGCGGGAACCTGAAGGCCCGACAGCGTTGCGCGGCGCGGGGCGAGCGACTATATTGACATATGCGCGCGGGGGTTCGCGGGCTTGGAGCCAACGATGTCTCGTTCGACCAATATCCTTCTGGCCTGCATGGCGATGCTGGGGGCAATGCTGCTCGCGGTTGTGATGACCCCGCACAACTTGATGGCGCGCACCCACGATGTGTTCAATATCGACCAACATCTGCCGACCAAGTTTGGGGATTGGAAGCCGGTCGAAGGGCTCAACGTTGTCACGCCGCCGCCCCCGGATTTGCTCGAAGCCACGATCTACAATCAGGAAGTGTCGCGCGGTTTTGTCGACTCAGAAGGGCACGTGGTGATGCTGATGATCGCTTATGGCGAGAGCCAGAGCGATCGCTTGCAGCTTCATCATCCAGAGGTCTGTTACACAGCGCAAGGCTTCCGCGTCTCGCACACGAGCCCGTTGAAGCTCGATTATTCGCCCTCAGGACAGCCGCCGCTCAAGGCGACCAGGCTTGTCGCCCAGCGCGAGGACCGGATTGAGCCCATCACCTACTGGATGCGGATCGGCTACGACAATTCAAGCAGCAATTGGGCTCGCCAGGCGCTCAAGCTCGGCTATGGCCTGAGGGGATGGGTTCCCGATGGCGCGCTTTTCAGGGTGTCGACGATCGGCATCCCACCAGAACTCAGCTTTAAGGTTCAGGACAAATTCATTCACGACCTGCTGAACGCGGTGGATCCTGCGACCAGGGAATTCATGGTCGGCGACCCGCAGAAAGCCCTGCTGACCCGTCCGGCGAGTGTTTTGGGCCTGTGATCCGAGCGCCCTGCTGCGCGTTCGCCGAGTGGCGGCGCGCGCCTCCAGGCCGCGACAGGCGCATGTCGTCGACAACTGCATGTACCGCGCGGTATTCGCGTGACGCGTCAGGCGACGCAGGCGCGGTTGCGACGGGGGCTTCATGGAACGGATATGGCTGAAGTCCTATCCCGAGGGCGTGCCGGCCGAGATTGACTCGGGTACGCAGGGCTCGCTCGGCGATTTCATCAAGACCAGCGTCGAAAAGTTTCGCAACCGGATCGCCTTCATCAGCATGGGCAAGGCGATGTCCTACGGCGAACTGGACCTGAAGTCGCGCGCCTTCGCGAGCTACCTGCAGACTGTTGCGCGCCTGCCTCGCGGCGCGCGTGTCGCGCTGATGATGCCGAACGTGCTGCAATATCCGATCGCCGCCTTCGGGGCGCTGCGCGCGGGCTACGTGGTCGTCAATTGCAACCCGTTGTATTCGCCGCGTGAGCTTAAGCATCAGCTCGTCGACTCCGGCGCCGACGCGGTTGTCGTTCTTGAGAATTTCGCCAGCACGCTCGAAAAGGCGATCGAGGGCCGGGCGCTCGAGACAATTGTCGTCACCGGCGCTGGCGACCAATTGGGCGGCGCGAAAGGCCTCATGGTCAATTCGGTCGTGCGCCACGTCCGACGCGCTGTGCCTGCTTTTCGATTGCCGCAGGCCGTGCGTTTCAATCGTGTACTCGCGTTGGGATCGCAGAGTCCTTTCACGGAGACGCCCATCAAGCCGGACGATATCGCCTTTCTTCAGTACACGGGCGGGACCACCGGAGTGCCCAAGGGTGCGATGCTGACCCATCGCAACATGGTCGCCAATCTGCGTCAGATTTATGCGTGGCTTGCGCCCGCAATCAAATCGGATGGCGAACTGTTCGTCGCCGCGTTGCCGCTCTATCACGTGTTTGCGTTGCAGGTGAACGGCTTCGTGCCGCTGATGATCGGCGCCTCCAATCTCATGATCGCCAATCCGCGCGACATTCCGGCGCTGGTCAAGGCGTTGCGAGGAACGCGGTTCACCGCTCTTCCCGGCGTCAACACGCTGTTCAACGCGCTCCTGAACAACGACGACTTCGCCAAGCTCGATTTCTCAAACCTGCATCTTACGATCGGCGGCGGCATGGCGGTGCAGCGGGCGGTCGCCGAGCGCTGGCAGTCGCTGACGGGGAAGCCGCTGATCGAAGCTTACGGACTGACTGAGACCTCGCCGGCGGCGATCGCCAATCCGCTCAACATCGATCAATTCAACGGCGCGATCGGCCTGCCGATGCCGTCGACCGAGATCGTCATCCGCGACGACGAAGGGCGCGACCTTCAACTCGGCGAAACCGGCGAGCTTTGCATCAAGGGCCCGCAGGTCATGGCGGGCTATTGGAATAAGCCTGACGAGACCGAAAAGGTGATGACCGCCGACGGCTTCCTGCGCACGGGCGACATCGCGCGAGTCGACGAGCGCGGTTTCGTGTACATCGTCGATCGCAAGAAGGACATGATCAATGTCTCCGGCTTCAACGTCTATCCGAACGAGATCGAGGACGTGGCGATGGGTCATCCGGGCGTTCTCGAGGCCGGCGCGGTCGGCGTGCCAGACCTCCGGACCGGCGAGGCGGTCAAGCTCGTGGTTGTGCGCAAGGACCCCGCGCTGACCGAGGCTGCTCTCATCGCCTACTGTCGCCAGCATCTGACCGGCTACAAGACGCCCCGCCAAATCGAGTTCCGCGACACGCTGCCGAAGACCAATGTCGGCAAGATCCTGCGCCGCGAATTGCGCGAGCAAGAGAGGCGCGGGGAACCGACAAGCGCGGGCTGACTACCCCGATCTTTGGCTTGACCGGCGGAAGAACGAGAATCACAAATACTTATCGTTAATAAAGCGGTCCTTTTGGATTCTCTTGTCCGGTCGCTATTTCGGTTGGAAAACCCCCGTCAAAACGTGTTGGATTTCCTTGGATTTCCTTGGATTCTCTCGTCAGAATCTATACTTATCAATGGGTTACGCGGAATAATCGACGAAAATATTTTCGTACGCCTTTTTGGCGTCCGGAGTCCGCGAAAGTTTTGGCTGAGACCTTGCGGATGGGCAGAATTGTTCATCAAGCAAGTCTAGCATGAATTCTGATTATACGCAATAAACTCGGGGCGCTTATTGCGATAGCTGTTGTTCAGACTGTTTTTCGCTGCGGCTCCAACGTCCTGGCCGGGTCAAGCCCGGCCAGGACGGCCCGAGCGCAAAGATCCGACCGCGCAACCTCAATCGACAGCTATCGCGACAAGCGCCAAATTCGGCCCCGCGCGCTGCGGCTCCGGCCTCGATCCAAAACACCTCGCTCCAGGAGACGGGTTGGGAGCCTGCGGCGCCCGCTAGGCCGCGCTCGCTGTGTTGAGCGCGTCCATGTCGGCGCCCGTCAGCGTAAGCTCGGTTGCGCGCGCAAGGCTCTCGGTCTGTTCGACCGAGGTGGCGCTGGCGATCGGCGCGGTGACGCCGGGCCTTGCCATCGCCCAGGCGAGCGCGACCTCCGCAGGTTTTGCTTTGTGGCTGGCCGCCACCGCTTCGAGCGCTTCGAGGATGCGAAATCCGCGCGGGTTGAGATAGCTCTTGACCCCTTCGCCGCGCGCACTCTTGGAGAGATCGGCCTCGGTGCGGTACTTGCCGGTGAGGAACCCCTTGGCGAGGCTGAAATAGGTGATGACGCCGATCTGCTCGCGCTGGCAGAGGTCGGCCAGGCCATTTTCGAATTCGTGGCGGTCGGCCAGATTGTATTCCGGCTGGAGAACCTCGTAGCGCGGCAGTCCCTTCGCCTTGGACGCCGCCAGCGCAGCCTCGAGCAATTTCGCGCTTAAGTTCGAGGCGCCGCACCAGCGGATCTTGCCCTGTTCGATCAGGCGCTGATAGGCCCCTAGAGTCTCGTCGACGGGCGTCGCCATATCCGGCCAGTGCGAAAGATAAAGGTCGATCGCCTCAGTCTGGAGCCGCTTCAGCGACGCCTCGACCGCCTCCGCGACGTAAGCGGGCTTGAGGCCTTCCTTGCCCTTGCCCATTGGGGAGCCAACTTTGGTGATCACGATGACGCGATTGCGATTGCCCCGCGCCTTCATCCACTCGCCGATGATCGTCTCGGATTCGCCGCCTGAATTGCCGGGCGCCCAGGCCGAATAGGCGTCGGCGGTGTCGATGGCGTTGAGGCCCGCCGCGGCGAACCGGTCGAGCACGTCGAACGACGTTTTCTTGTCGGCGGTCCAGCCGAACACATTGCCGCCGAGCACGAGCGGGGCGACGTTGAGATCGGTGCGGCCGAGGCGGCGGGTCTGCATGAGTTGCTCCTTGATGTCGACAAGGATAGCGCAAGTGCAAGGATTCGGGGAGGGGCGGAAGGCGAGTTTCCGTGTGGGCGCGGTCGGAAGCGTCTGCGCGGCCAAGCGGGGTTCCGCAGCGGTTCAAACGATCTTAAACGCTCTCATCACGCGAACGCGATTTGGCGAAAGGGCGGTTTCTCCGGTATCGTGACGGGCGACCTCCCAAGAATCAGAGATGAATCCCTCCCCAACTCACCGAACGCTTGTGCTCGCCGCCGTTATGGCGGCGAATTTCATGATCGCGATCGAAGCGACGATCGTCTCCACCGCCATGCCGCAGATCGTCGGCCAGCTGGGCGGCTTGCCGCTCTACAGCTGGGTGTTCGCGGCGTTCCTTCTGACGCAGACCGCCACCACTGTGGTGTTCGGCAAGCTCTCCGATCTTGTCGGCCGCAAGACAGTGATGCTGGTCGGGATCGCCGCCTTCCTCTTTGGCTCGATTTTATGCGGATTTGCATGGTCGATGCCGTCGCTGATCGTCTTCCGGCTGGTTCAGGGCATCGGCGCCGGGGCGGTTCAGCCGACCGCCATGACCATCGTCGGCGACCTCTATTCGCCGCATGAGCGCGGAAAGATTTAGGGCTGGCTGGCGAGCGTCTGGGCCTTGTCGGCGATCCTTGGGCCGCTCGCCGGCGGCCTCATCATCCAGTATTTTTCCTGGGCCTGGATCTTCTGGATGAACCTGCCGATCGGCGCGCTCGCCGCGGCTGGGTTCTGGGCGTTTTTGCATGAAAAAACCGCCCGCGGCAGGGGCCGGATCGATCACCTGAGCGCCGGCATTTTCACCGTCGCCATCGCCGCCATTATGGCCGATCTCACCGCGCTTTCGACCTCGGGCGAGCTCGAAATTGGGCTCACCACACTCGTCGCATTGGTTGCGGTCGTGCTGTTTGTCGTGCAGGAGCGCCGATCTCCGGAGCCGATGATTTCGCTTGAGCTTTGGGGTCGCCGGCCGATCGCGGCCGCCAATGGGGCTTCGCTCCTGGCCGGCATGGTGATGATTGGCCTCACCACGTTTCTGCCGATGTTCGTGCAGGGGGTGATGCAGCAGTCCGCGCTGATCGGCGGTTTCGCCCTTTCCGCGATGGTGCTTGGATGGCCCATCGGGGCGACAGTCGGCGTGCGCGTCGGCCTCAGGCGCTTCGGCGTGCGCGCCATGCTGCGCGTGGGCGGCGTCCTCATTCCGTTGGGCGCGGTGGTTTTTCTGGTGCTCAACGGCGAAAGTTCGCCCATCGTGGCCGGCGTTGGATCGCTGGTCATCGGACTTGGCATGGGCCTTTCCAGCAGCGCCTCGATCATCCTGATCCAGGAAATCGTCGATTGGTCGGAGCGCGGCAGCGTGACCGCGTCCTATCTCTTCGCCCGCAGTCTCGGCAGCACGTTTGGCGCGACGGTCTTCGGCGCGGTGCTCAATTTCGGGCTTCTTCGCTCAGGCCACGCAGGCGCGACGTCCGAGCAGCTTCGACAGCTTCTTGAGCAAGGTTCTGAAGCGCTCGGCGAACCTGGGCTTCGCGCCGCGCTCGAACAGTCGCTTCATCTCACGTTCGTCTCGATGTTCGGGGTCTCGCTCCTGGTCGCGGCGACCTTGTTTCTGGTGCCCAAGGTCGTCTTCGCCCCTCGGCCGGCGCTTGCCGAGTAACCCTCCGTTACGCCGCCGTTTTCGCCCGCTTCTCGCCCACGGCGACGGCGAGCGTCATCGCCAGGCAGAAGGTCGCGGACAGCGAACGGAACGAGCCGAAGTCGCTTTCGACAACCTCAAACCGGACATCGGCGAGGCCGGCGAGCGGCGAAAGCGCGCTGTCGGTGACGACGACGATCGGGACGCCGGCGCGCCGCGCCCGTTTGGCGAGGTCGACGGTAAAGGGCGCATAGGGTGAGAAGCTGACTGCGATCAGCGCGTCGCCAGGCAGCGCCCGTGCGAGCTCTTCCGGCCCGAGCCCGCCCACATTGTCGATGAGGGAGGCCGGGACGTTGAGCTGGGACAGCGCATAGGTGAGATAGTGGGCGACGCAGAACGATCGTCTCTGCCCGAGGCAATGGATCGTCCGCGCTTGAGCCAGAAGGCTGACAGCCTGGTCAAGCTCAGGGCCCTGCACGACCTCGCGCAGTCGCGCAATCGAGTCGGCCGCCGAATTGGCAAATCCGAATAGAAGATTGGTCGGGTCGCCGCTGTCGCGGGCGCCTTCCTGCAGCGCCCGGAGGCGTTCGGAATAATCGGGCCAGCGGTTGCGCAGGCGCGAGCGAAAGAGCGTCTGCAGCTCGGAAAAGCCAGCGAAGCCAAGCGTCTGGGCGAACCGCACAAGGGTCGAGGCCTGCACGTCGGCGTTGCGCGCAAGGGCGGACGCGGTGCTCAGCGCAAATTCGTCCGGGTGCTCGAGCGCATAAGCGGCGGCTTGCCGGAGGCGCTTGGGCAGGCGCGGCTCAATCTCGATCAGCCGGCGCTGAAAGGCGTCGAAGCTCTCAGGCGGTCCGATTGTTGCGTCGTGGCTCATCGCTGTCTTTCGCGCCCCGCGACGCCTGCGTTATCCTGCCGACACCGGCACGAATAGAACAGATATTCCAATCTGTGTCGCGTATGAAATATTTGTATTGGCGAGCGGCGCGAGGTCGTGGCGCCAGGATCGGGGCGAACCATGCGCACAATTGGCGTCGGACTCATCGGCACGGGCTACATGGGCAAGTGCCATGCGCTGGCCTGGACGGGCGTCCACGCGGTGTTCGACGACACGCCGATCGTCCGGCGCGTCATGCTGTGCGAGGTCGAAGAGGGGCTCGCGCGCCGGAAAGCCGACGAGTTCGGCTTCGAATCCTCGACCGACGACTGGCGCGCGCTGATCGCGGACCCGGGCGTGGAAGTCGTTTCGATCACCACCCCCAACGCCCTGCATGCGCCGATGGCGATCGCGGCGCTCGAAGCGGGCAAGCATGTGTGGTGCGAAAAGCCGATGGCCCCGTCGCTCGAAGATTCCGAGCGCATGGCCGCGGCCGCGCGCGCCTCGGGCCGCGTCGCCATCCTTGGCTATAATTACATCCAGAGCCCCGCCATCCGCTTCGTCGACAAGCTGATCAAGAGCGACGCGATCGGCCTGCTCACCCATTTTCGCCTCGAAATGGACGAGGACTTCATGGCCGATTCCGAAGCGCCCTTTTCCTGGCGCAGCCAGGCGAGTTCCGGCTATGGCGCCCTGGACGATTTCGCCGTCCACCCTTTGAGCCTGATCGCGACGCTGTTGGGCGCGCCACGTGAAGTTTTCGGCGAGATGAGCAAGCCTTACCCGAACCGTCCGGACGGGGGCGGACGGCGAGAGGTCGAAACGTTCGACATCGCCGCCTCATTGCTCCGAATGGCCGACGGCGCGTCGGGAACGATCCAGGTCAGCCGCGCCGCGTGGGGACGCAAGGGCCGCCTGCAATTGCAGCTCTTTGGCGCGCGAGGCGCGATCGTCTTCGACCAAGAGCGCTTCAACGAGGTCGGACTCTTTGTCGACGGAGGGGCCGGAAGAAGCGCAGGGGTTCAAGCAGGTTCTGATGGGCCCGGCGCACCCGCCTTACGAACGCTTCATCGCCGCGCCCGGCCATCAGCTGGGCTTCAATGACCTCAAGACCATCGAAGCCCACGAACTCCTGAACCGCATCCTCGGCCGACCCGCGCTGACCATCGATTTCGACGCCGGCCTCAGGATCGAACGAACCGTTCACGCGATCGCGCGCTCCGCCCATGAGGGGCGGTGGGTCGAGGTGGGCTAACGAGGCAAATCTGATGCTTTTGAGTCGGCCCGACCGCCGACGGACAGACCGGAATCGACCCGAAGCCGGCGAACGGGTCGTTTCACTTAAGGATGCTTCGCGCAAAGATCGGTCATTCGCCGTGAGCGGGCGGCGCCCACCTAGCTCCTAAACGAAGTGTATATCCAAAAAGTGGGCCGCCTCATGAGAGACGGCCCACATGTTACAAGCAACCAATCGATCCCTAGTCGCCGGCGCCGATCGTCCGCACGAGTTTGTGGATGTCCATCAGCGGAAGAGGGTTAGCCGGGTCCTGAAGATTGGGGCTCGTATCGTTCGATGCTCCACCGGGGAAGCGCTTCATGTTCGGGAAATCAACGATGGATTTGTCAAACTCGCCGATCGGAATGCCGATCAACGAGAGAACCCAGCCGTTGTCGTAGCCGGCGTAGCGTCCGGGGGAAGTGGTCGGCAAGCGGGTGCTCACCGCCCCGTTGAACGTCATGTCGTATTTCTCGAACGGGTCCATGGTGAGATTGTAGGTCGAGCCGCAGCAACCAAGATCCTGCTTGGCGCCGAGCCAGGTGTCCTTGGAGGTGTACAGATACTTCCAGGCGATGTGGATGTCGGGATTTTCGGGGTCGTCGCCGATGTCGTAGCGAGCGCCTGCGAAGCTTTCGCCATCGACATAAATCCATGAATTCCGCGCCGAGTGCTTCGCCTTGCCCGTGATGTAGGCGCTGTTGTCGATGCTATCGAAATAGATCGGCTTGCCGTCGTTGTCCGTCCACGCGCCGTGGGGCGGAGGCGTGAGGCCGACCATCGTCGCCAGCGTCGACCAAAGGTCGATATGCGACATCATCTCGCCGTAACGCGCGCCTGCCGGAATTTTGCCGGGCGCCCACATGATGCCGGGCACTCGGAACCCGCCCTCGAACGGTGAACCTTTCTCACCCCGGAACGGAACGGTGCCTGCGTCCGGATAGGCGTCCTGCCAGGCGCCATTGTCGGCGGTGATGATAACGATGGTGTTGGGAGCCTCGGCGCGAATTTCGTCGATGACCTTGCCGATGTTGGCATCCAGTTCCAGCATCGAATCGGAATAATTGCCGAGATGCGATTTTCCAATGAACGCCTTGGCCGGGATGTTCGGATTGTGCATCTTCATGAAATTCACATCCATGAAGAATGGCTTCGCGTCCTTGGCGTGCTGCTTGATGTAGTCGACGGCTGAGTCAGCCTGCCGAACATCGAACTCGTGCAGATAGTCATAGTCGATGCGGGCGACTTTGGCGGCGGGCTGGCCGGCTTTGCCTTCCCACTCGTACAGATTGACGATCTTTTGATACTCGCCCCAATAGGCGGCGTTGAACTTCGGGAACCACGGGTGGGCGAACCAACTCGTGTCGTCGTACGTGTAAACGCCGGGATAATAAGCGGCGAATTCCTTCATCTCATCGAAGCCGTGCTCGATCGGATAGAACTTGGGCTGATCGCCCAAATGCCATTTGCCCGAGAAATAGGTGCCGTAACCGTTCTTCTGGAAGAACTCGGCGATTGTCGGCGTCGACTTCGTCAGGCCGTTCTCGTCCCCTGGCACAACCACCACTGAGAGCGCGGAGCGGATGGGAATGCGCCCGGTCATGAACGAGGCGCGGCCGGCGGTGCAACTCGCCTGACCGTACCAGCTTGTGAAGACGGCCCCCTCCTGGGCTATGCGATCGATGTTCGGAGTCGGGTGACCGAGGTTGGCTCCCCCGCCATAAGCGCCGAAGTCGTTCCAGCCCGTGTCGTCGGTCATCAGCATGACGACGTTGGGCCGCTTTTCCTGCGCGCCGGCGGTCGTCATCATCAGCGGAGAGAGTGAAATCGCCATGCCAAGCGCTAGCGCGCTCACCGAGGCGACATGTTTTCGCGTGACTTCCATCAGATTGCTTTCCCCCTAGCGCTCATTCCGAGCGCTGCCGACGGCGGCGCTAACACGTGTTCAGTTTTCCTGATGCACAAATTTGGGTAATTGACGCTCTCGCGTTGAGATTCTTTCGGCGAGAGGGTTCGGTTTGGATCGCGAAGAGGGATTGGCGCTCTTAAGGGATCGTGGGTGGCTCAGCGGAACGCCCGCCGAATTCCAGTGGGCGATTCTTTCGCGGCTCAACTGGCAGAGGCTTGAGGCCGGCGCACCGATCCAGGAGGGCGGTGAAGAGGTCGGCGAGTTGGTCGGACTGGCGCGTGGCGTCGTTGAGATACGACCAATTCTTGGCCGCGCGGACACGCCGATCGTGCATTTCGCCCATCCGGTATTCTGGTTCGGCTACGTACCCATTGTTGTCCCCGGGGGGCCGCGGCGGCTCGCCGCCGCCGCCAAAACCGCGCTCTGGCTGGGGCGTGTCCCTCAGGCCGCGGTGAGAACGCTGCTTGCCCAACGACCTGAATGGTGGCGGGAACTCACGCGGCTGTCGATCATCTACGGCGACGTCGCGCAAAACGTCGCCGCCGACCTCCTGATTCGCGACAGCGAAAGACGCTGCGCTGCGGTGCTACTCAGGCTTGGAGGCCGCCGATTTCCCAGTCCCGGCGATGAGCAGTCGGTCGAGGTCCCGATCAGACAAGACGAACTGGCCGGTGCGGCGAATCTATCGCGCAATTCCGTTGGTACGATGCTGCAAAGGCTCAAGGCGCGCCGGCTGGTCGAACCCGGCTATCGCGGCATGACCATCTCCTCGGCCAAAGCTCTCCGCGCATTCGTGGACGAGGATTGAAGGCGCGAGCCGCCGGCAAAGCAGCCTCAATGAGCCGCAATGTCTGGTTCACCTCGACCGCAGTCCTTGGACAGGTCTGTTCCGCGCTGACGAGAAAATCGCCTGTCAGGAGCCGGGGGTCGATTTGAACGCCTTACGCCGCGCTCATTTTACTTGACGGCTCTAGGCGGGCGAGGAGAATAAAACATAAATATTTTGTTATTGTGGCCGCCCATCCGGCGGGCAGTCATCGATCGCGACGAACAGCGCCGCGCGACGTCACTGGTTTTGGCGCTCAACCCATTGAAACCGCGCGATCGGCGCAAAAGTCGTCGCCGCTCGAAACCGCCGCGATCCGCCCCTCAGCGAAATTGCGCGCCGAGCCGCTCCATCGTCGGGCGGAACGCCGGGAAAGTGTCGCGATCATCGCGACGTCGTCGACCGCCATCGGCTCGAGCGTCGCGAGCCCCATGACGAGAAAGCTCATCGCGATCCGATGATCCATATGGGTCGCGACCATGCCTCCGCCGCGCGGCCGACCGCCCTCGACGATCAGATCGTCGCCCTCGATGGCGCAGTCGACGCCGGCGGCCTTGAGCCCGGCGGCGACCGCGGCGAGGCGATCGCTCTCCTTGACTCGGAGCTCATGCAAACCGCGCATCCGCGTCGAGCCGGAAGCGAATGCGGCCGCGACCGCCAGAATCGGATATTCGTCGATCATCGAAGGGGCGCGCGCGGCGGGAACGTCGACGCCTTTGAGCGTGCCCGCGCGCACCCTCAAGTCCGCGACCTCCTCGCCGCCCTCGACGCGCTTGTCGAGCGTCTCGATATGGGCGCCCATCTCCCTGAGCGTCTGGAGGAGCCCGGTCCTGAGCGGGTTCATCATCATCCCCTCGATGATGATGTCCGAACCCGGAACGATCAGGGCGGCGACGAGGGGGAACGCGGCCGACGACGGGTCGCCCGGAACCACCACCGTGGTTGGCCGCAATTCCGGCCGGCCGACCAGCGTGATCCGCCGTCCTTCGCCTTCGGGCGCGACCGCGACCTCCGCCCCGAAATAGGCCAGCATCTTCTCGGTGTGGTCGCGCGAGGCCTCGGCCTCGATCACGGTCGTCGCGCCCGGCGCGTTGAGTCCGGCAAACAGGACGGCCGATTTGATCTGGGCCGAGGCGACAGGCGTGCGATATTCGATCGGCGCGGGATCGCGGACGCCCTTGAGCACGACCGGGCAGCGCCCGCCTTCGGCCTCTGAGAGAACCTGCGCGCCCATGAGCCTGAGGGGATCGAGGATGCGCCGCATCGGCCGCTTGCGCAGCGAGGCGTCGCCATCGAAGGTCGCGGTGATTCCGTGGCCGCCGACGACCCCCATCATGAGGCGGCAGCCTGTGCCGGCGTTGCCGAAATCGAGCGTCTCGCGGGGGGCCAGGATCGCCCCGAGGCCGGGCCCGCGAATTCGCCATGCGCCTGCGCCCAGACGCTCGGTGACGGCGCCCAGAGCCTGACAGGCCTTGCCGGTCCTGAGCACATCGTCGCCCTCGAGCAGCCCCTCGACTTTGGTCTCGCCGCAGGCAAGGAGGCCAAGCAGGAACGCGCGATGCGAGATCGATTTGTCGCCCGGCGGCCGCAACCGCCCCTTCAGCGGTCGCGCCCGCTTGGCGCTGAGCGGCGAGGCCATGGATTGATGCGACGAGTGGGCGGACACTTGCGGCCTTCCTTGACCGGGGCGCAGGAACGCGCCATGCGGCGGAGCGCGCTCGTATCACCGCCGCTGGAAACTGTCGACAAGCGTCCCATATGGCGCATTGACAGGGCCGGGGGCGGCGACTAACCGAACCCCCGCCCAATTTTATCCTCCACTCACCGGGAATAGATCGCCTTGGCCAAGCCGGAACTCGGAAACAAACATCAGTGCCAGAACTGCGGCGCGAAGTTCTTTGATCTCAACAAAGACCCGATCATCTGCCCGAAATGCGGGACGGTGTTCGTCGTCGCGGCCGCGGCGCGGGCGCGGCCAGCCGCCAAGGCTGAAGAGGAAGAAGAGGCCGAGGTTGCGACCCCCGCGGGCGTCGAGGTCGTGTCGCTCGACGAGGTCGAGGCGGGCGAGGAGAAGGCCGCCGCCGAGCCGGTGGTCGACGACATCGACGTCGAGGACGACGCCGAGGAGGACGCCGCGGACGATCCCTTCCTTGAAGAGGAGGAGGAGGAGGACGACGACGTCACCAACCTCATCGATGGCGATATCGCTCCCGACGAGGAAACCTGAGCGGCGCGCGAGATTCTGGGCCTGGCGCTGAGGGGCCGCGCCTTTTTTGGCCCGCGGCCCTTGTGGACGCCGCGAATATGAGGGTATACCGCCGCCCTCGGAAGTGAAGGCGGCTCCGTCCCAATCGGAGCCGAACATTTTTGGAAAAACGGGGCCATAGCTCAGTTGGGAGAGCGCTTCAATGGCATTGAAGAGGTCGTCGGTTCAATTCCGTCTGGCTCCACCACCATCCAAATGACATCCTCAACTTCATCAGCTTCGAGCGCACGGTCGATGCCGAAGCTTACCGACTTCAAAGCTCTGACCTTCGATTGCTACGGCACGCTGATCGACTGGGAAACGGGCATGGTCGAGGCGCTCAAGCCCCTGACGAGCAAAGCGTCACGGAAGCTCACGCGCGACGAAATTCTAGAAGCGCACGCGCGCCACGAATCCTCGCAGCAAGTCCAGACGCCGGCCAAGCTCTATCGCGACGTGCTCGCGACCGTTTATCGCCGCCTGGCCGAGGAATGGGGTGTCGCCACGAGCTGGAGCGATTGCGCGACTTACGGCCGGTCAGTCCGGAACTGGCCCGCGTTCGCCGATACAGCCGCGTCGCTTCAATACCTGAAGCGGCACTACCAGCTCGCGATCCTTTCCAATGTCGACAACGAGAGCTTCTCCTTCAGCAACGAAAAGCTCGGAGTCGATCTGGACGCCGTCTACACCGCCGAGGACTGCGGCTCCTACAAGCCCTCCAGCCGAAACTTCGAGTACATGCTCGCCAAGCTGAAGACGATCGGGATCGAAAAGAATCAAATCCTGCACACCGCGGAGAGCTTGTTTCACGACCATGGCCCCGCGAACGAGCAGGGGCTCGCCTCATGCTGGATTCATCGCCGCCATGGCCAGGAGGGCTCCGGCGCGACCATGGCTCTGGCCAAGACCCCGCACTACGATTTTCGCTTTGAGAGCTTGGCGGCCTTCGTCAAAGCGCATCAGGAAGCGCTGAAGGCCTGATGGACAAGGCGCCGATCGTCTACGACGACTTCGCCAAAGTCGACATGCGCATTGGCCGCATTCTTACGGTCAAACCGTTCGAGCGCGCGCGCAATCCTTCTTACAAGGTCGAGGTCGACTTCGGCCCGCTCGGCAAGAAATGGTCGAGCGCGCAGATCACCAGCTATTCGGAGGCTGACCTGGTCGGGCGCCTGGTCGTCTGCGTGGTCAACATGCCGCCGCGCAACATCGCCGGCTTTAAGTCCGAAGTGCTGATCCTCGGCGCGAAGAATGCGCGCTCCGAAATCATCCTGTTGTCGCCGCTCGCCGAGATCGCGCTCGGGGAGCCGGTGTTCTGATATAGGCTCGCGGAGGCGCGGCTAGCTCGCTGGCCACTCGAGTTCAGGAACCAACTTGTACGGATAGTCGGGCTCGACGTATCCTTGCGCCTTCTGCCTCTTCGGCAAAGTCGGCTTATCGCGCGGCAGCTTCTCGTACGGGACCTGCTTCAAAAAGTGGGAAATGACGTTCAGGCGCGCGCGCCGTTTGTCGTCCGAGCGCACGACATGCCACGGCGCCCAGGCCGTGTCGGTCGCCTTGAACATGTCGTCTCGCGCCCGCGAATAATCATACCAGCGGCTGTAGGACTTGAGGTCCATCGGCGACAGCTTCCAGACTTTGCGCGGATCGTCGATCCTCGCTTCGAGCCGGCGGGTCTGCTCCTCCTCGCTCACTTCCAGCCAATATTTGATGAGAATGATCCCCGACTCGATAATCGCTTTCTCCACCGGCGGCGTGAGCTCGAGAAAGCGCTTCACTTGCTCAAGCGAGCAGAATTCCATCACCCGCTCGACGCCGGCGCGGTTGTACCAGCTGCGGTCGAAGATCACGATCTCGCCTGCCGCAGGCAGATGCCGCATGTAGCGCTGAATATACATCTGCGACTTCTCGCGCTCGGTCGGCGCGGGCAACGCGACGACGCGATAGACGCGGGGGCTGACCCGCTCGGTGATCGCCTTGATGACCCCGCCCTTGCCGGCGCCGTCGCGGCCTTCGAACACGATCACGACCTTCAGGCCCTTGGCGACGACCCAAAGCTGCAGCTTGACCAGCTCCCCGTGCAGCCGCGCGAGTTCGCGCTCGTATTCCTTGCCGCTGAGCTCGTCCTGGCCTTTGGAGGCCTTGTCGCTCTCGGCCTTCTTGGCCTTGTTCACACGTTTTGCCGCAGCCATCCTTCCCTCCCGCTTATGTTTACATCATGCACGTGTGTGCGTATTAAAAACAGAGGGCTTGAGCCAAGACAGGGTGGCCCGACGGCGCTAGGTTCGCCGTTGGGTCGAGTTTCGAGTGGAGCAACGCTCCGCTATAAGACTTCGGGTCCCGCAAATGATTAGGCCAGGTGCGGACGACGTGCGGAGGAGACCCAAGATGAGCTTTCGTCGGCGCATGGCTACATCGGCCCTTCTGTTGGGCGTCGGGGCGTGCGCGCTCTCCGTCAGCGAGGCGCCACGGGGCGGCGTCTCGTGGGTTCCCTCGGCGCATGCACAAGGCCCAATCCGAAATCTGATCGCTCGCCTCCGGGGCCAGACGCTGCCTGACGGCATCGTCAAGGCGAACGGACGCCTTGAAGCGACCCAGGTGGACGTCTCTTCGAAATACGCCGGGCGCCTCGCCGAAGTGACAGTGGAGGAAGGCTCGAGCGTCACCCAAGGGCAAACTATCGCGAAACTGACCTCGCCGGAATACGAGGCGCAGTTGCGCGCCGCCCAGGCCGACGTGCAGAAGGCGAACAATGCGCTTGCGTCGGCGGAGGCGGAAATCACTTCCAGGGAGAGCGCGCTCGAGTTTGCCAAATCCGACTTTGAGCGCGGCCAGGAGCTTATGAAGACGGGCTTCATCACCAAGCAGGTGTTCGAGCAGCGCAAGCGCAACTTCGATTCCGCGGTCGCTTCGGTGAAAAACTTCACCTCGCAGCGCGATCAGGCGCTGTCGCAGATTGCGAACTCGGAAGCCGAGGTCGATCGCGTCCAGTCGATCATCGACGATCTGACGCTCGTTTCGCCGCGGATCGGACGGGTGCAGTACCAGCTTGCGCGGGCGGGCGAGGTCGTAGCGGCCGGCGCCCCGATCGTCACCATCCTCGATCTGACCGACGTCTATATGACGGTCTTCCTGCCAGCGGCTGACGCGGGGAGGCTGGCGGTCGGCGACGAGGCCCGCATCATCCTCGATCCGGTGCCCGACTATGTTATTCCGGCAAAGGTCAGCTTTGTCGCCGCCGACGCGCAATTCACCCCTAAGACGGTGGAGACCACCGACGAACGCGCCAAGCTGATGTTTCGCGTCAAGCTCAAGATCGATGCGGAAGTTCTTCAGCGGTTCTACACACGCGTGAAGACGGGCGTCCGGGGCTTGGGCTTCGTCCGCACCAAAGCCGATTTGGAGTGGCCGGCCGAGCTTCAGGTGAAGCTGCCCAAACCGCCAGCAGCTTCGGCGGCGGATTCTGCGCCCGGAGCCAAGAACTCCCGATAACAACGCGGCGGAAACCAAGACGCCCGTTGCAAAATGACCGGCGAGCCGATCGCGCGGGTCAAGAACGTCTCGCACCGTTACGGCGCGACAGTTTCGCTGGCGGATGTCAGCATCGACATTCCCTCGCGCATCATGGTCGGCGTGATCGGGCCGGATGGCGTCGGCAAATCGACCCTGCTCGGGCTCATCGCGGGCGTGAAGAAGATTCAGCAGGGCGAAGTCGTCGTCTTCGACAAGAGCATCGCCAACCAGGAAACCCTGCGCGAGATCCGCGGCCGCATCGCCTATATGCCTCAGGGCCTCGGCCGCAATCTCTACCCGACGCTCTCCGTCTTCGAGAACATCGATTTCTTCGGCCGGTTGTTCGGATTGTCGGCGACCGAGCGCCGCTCCAAGATCACTGAACTTCTCACGGCGACGAGCCTGGAGAAATTCGAGGCGCGTCCCGCGGGCAAGCTGTCCGGCGGCATGAAGCAGAAGCTGAGCCTCTGCTGCGCGCTCATCAACGATCCCGACCTCCTCATTCTCGATGAGCCGACCACCGGCGTCGATCCACTTTCACGCGGCCAGTTCTGGGATCTCATCAACGCAATCCGCGCCCGCCGCCCGCAGATGAGCGTGATGGTCGCCACCGCCTATATGGACGAGGCCGAGCGCTTCGACTGGCTGATGGCGATGGACGACGGCAAGATCATCGCCACTGGGACGCTGAAGGAGCTGCTCGCGAAGACGGGTGAGCCCAATCTCGATGAGGCCTTCATCGCGATGATGCCCGAGGCCAAGCGCGCCGTGCATAAGAAAGTGGTCGTGCGTCCGCGCGTGGCCTCTCCGGATGAGACGCCGGCGATTGAAGCCGAAGGGCTCACGCGACGGTTCGGCGATTTCGTCGCGGTTGATCACGTCAGTTTCAAGATCGCGCGCGGTGAAATCTTCGGCTTTCTCGGCTCGAACGGCTGTGGCAAGTCGACGACGATGAAAATGCTGGTCGGCTTCCTGCCCGCGACGAGCGGCACGTGCAAGCTGTTTGGCGAGCCGATGGGCTCGAACGATATGCAGGCCCGGCGCAATGTCGGCTACATGACGCAGGCCTTTTCGCTCTACGGCGAATTAACGGTTGCGCAGAATCTGGAACTCCACGCCCAGCTCTATCACCTTCCGCCCGAGAAGGTCGCAGGCCGTATCGAGGAGCTGCTCGAGCGCTACGATCTGAAATCCGTCGTCAACGCGCGGCCCGACAGCCTGCCGCTCGGCATGAAGCAGCGGCTCCAGCTTGCGGTCGCGGTGCTGCACGAACCCTCCATTCTCATTCTCGACGAGCCGACGTCGGGTGTCGACCCGATCGCGCGCGATGCGTTCTGGCGGACGTTGATCGATCTCTCGCGCGACGATGGGGTCACGATCTTCGTGACTACCCATTTCATGAACGAGGCGGACCGCTGCGACCGCATCTCGCTCATGCATGCGGGCAAGGTGCTTGCTGTCGGCGCGCCGCAGGAGCTGGTCAAAGAGCGCGGCAGCGCGTCGCTCGAGGATTGCTTTGTCGGCTATCTCGCGGAAGCGGCGGGCATCGACATGTCGAAAAAGGCCGAGGCGCCGGCGCCAGCCGCCGCCGTCGAGGCGATCGAGCGGCCGAAGCGCTTCAAAATTGGCCGGCTCTGGGCCTACGCGCGCCGTGAGACGGTCGAACTGCTGCGCGATCCGATCCGCCTGGCCTTCGCGCTTCTTGGCCCCATCATTCTCATGTTCGCCTTCGGCTATGGCATCTCCTTCGACATCGAGAACCTGGCGACGGCGTCATTCGACCAGGACGATACGCCCGAGAGTCGCGAGCTGCTTCAGGGTTTCGACGGATCGCGCTATTTCTCGGTCCAGCCGCCGATCACATCGGCTGATGAGGCCGCGAGACGGCTGAGAACTGGCAACACCCAGATCGTCGTCGAAGTGCCGCCCGGTTTCGGCCGCGACCTTCTCAACGGCCGGACGCCGGAGGTCGATGCGACGGTCGACGGCGCGATGACGTTTCGTGGCGAAACCGCGAAGAACTACGTGACGCGGGTCATCCGAACGCAAGGCGAGGAGCTGCAGCGGTCGCTTCATCGTCCGGGCAGCGCCAACGCCTGGCGGGACGACGATATTCAGACGCGCTTTCGCTACAATCAGGCGTTTCTCAGCGTGAACGCCATGGTGCCCAGCATTTTCATGCTGCTCTTATGCCTGATCCCGGCGATCATGTCGGCGATCGCGGTCGTGCGCGAGAAGGAGACCGGCTCGATCGCCAATTTCCGCTCCACGCCGATCACCCGGCTCGAGTATCTGATCGGCAAGCAACTTCCCTATATCGCCGTCGCGATGATCGCCTTTTTCGCCCTCCTGCTGATCGCGATTTTCATATTCCACGTGCCGCCGAAGGGGCCGTTCCTCGTCCTGCTTCTGGGCACGATCGTCTACGTGATTGCGACCGTCGGTTTCGGCGTGCTGATCTCGTCCTTTACCCGGACCCAAGTCGCCGCCGTCTTCGCAACGGCGATTCTCTCGATCGTGCCGGCGGTCAATTTCTCCGGAATGCTCGCGCCGGTCTCCTCGCTTTCGGGTGGCGCGAAGATCATCGGCCTGTCGTTTCCCTCGTCCTGGTACCAGCAGGTTTCGGTCGGCGTATTCGCCAAGGCGCTCGGCATCGTCGACCTCTGGCGGGACATCGGCGCGATCGCGCTGATCGCGCTCGTCTTCTTGGCGCTCTCGCTGGCCTTGCTTCGCAAGCAGGAGGCCTGAAATGTCCGAGGCTCTCTCATCCAAAGCCCCCCATCTCGCCGAAGCGAAGCCCCTGACGTTCGTCGACCATGTGGTCAACATCTTCCATCTGGTCATCAAGGAGCTGAGAAGCATCCGGGCGGACCCGGTCATGCTGTTGCTTGTCGTTTACTCGTTCTCCATCTCGGTCAACACGGTCGCCACGGGCGCGGTGACGGAAGCGACCAATCTCTCGGTCGGCATCGTCGATGAAGACGGATCAGACCTGTCGCGCCAGATCGCGGAGGCTCTGACGCGGCCGACCTTTCAACCGCCGGTGCAGATCACCGCCGCCGACATCGATCCGATGATGGACCAGGGCAAAC
This sequence comes from uncultured Alphaproteobacteria bacterium, assembly GCA_963717215.1. Classification (GTDB taxonomy): domain Bacteria; phylum Pseudomonadota; class Alphaproteobacteria; order Rhizobiales; family Beijerinckiaceae; genus Roseiarcus. The sequence continues at coordinate 924,096 of CAVQVS010000006.1, read as the reverse complement.
TCCTGTTCGTCGTCGAAATCCCGCCCAATTTCGAGGCCGATGTCCGCGCCCAGCGCAAGACGGGCATCCAGATCAATGTCGACGCCACGGCGGTGGCGCAGGCCGGCAATGGCGCCGGCTATCTCAACACCGCGATCGCAACCGAGATCCAGCGGTTCATCGGCGGCCGGGAAGGCTCGACGGGCGTCCCGATCAATCTCGTGTTGCGCGCGGCCTTCAACCCAAATCTCAAGACCGCGTGGTTCTCGGCGATGACCCAGGTTATCAACCAGATCACGATGCTGACCGTCATCCTCACCGGCGCGGCGCTGATCCGTGAGCGCGAGCAGGGCACCGTCGAGCACCTCTTGGTCATGCCGGTCGTGCCCTCGGAGATCATGCTCGCCAAGATGATCGCGAACGGCCTCGTCATTCTGGTCGCGGCGATGCTGTCCCTTCAGTTCGTGGTGCACTGGTGGATCGGTTCGCCAATCAACGGGTCTTTGCTGGTATTCTTGCTCGGGGCGGCGATCTACGCGCTCGTCGTCGCGGCGCTCGGCATCCTCCTCGGCACGCTCGCGACGACCATGGGCCAGTTTGGCCTCCTCGCCATGCCTGTGCTGATCGTTACGCAACTGCTCTCGGGCAGCAGCACGCCGATGGAGAGCATGCCGGTCTGGCTGCAATACCTAATCCAAACGATCAGCCCGACGCCACATTTCGTGCAATTCGCTCAGGCGGTCCTGTTCCGCGGCGCCGACATCACCCTCGTCTGGCGTCCGCTCGCTGCGATGCTCGCGATCGGCGTCGTCTATTTCACTGTCGCCAGCATCCGCTTCCGTAAAGTGATCTTCGGCGGCTGATTCCCATAGGTCGCCATTTGCTGGTGACGCTGGGCAACGCGGCCTGGACCATGAGAGCGGCGTGCCGCCGAGCGCTTCGTGATGGCGATTGTCAACGTTCCTAAGACGTGATCGAATGCGGCGGCGCTTAACCCGATGCGTTGACGCATTTGCAATCGGGAACGATTCCGGGAGGAATTATGATGTTTGCAACGAGAAGCGTATTTTTCGCTGCGCCGGCGATATTGGGCGCTTTCTTTGCGGTCCCGGCGCGCGCGGTTCCCATGGTTACGTACACTTGGACGACGACGAGTGAAGGCTTTGGCACGCACGTCTCCGCGCCATCGTCCGCGACGTTCGAAGCCCCGTTGAGCGATGTCCTCGCCGGAGTCATTCCTCAGTCGGACATCTCAAATGTCGAGCTGACCTATCCGGGTCTGACGTTCGACAGCGCCGCGACGAGCAGCATCGGGTTCGACTTCGCCGCCTTTGTCGATCCCACTTCCGGGGCTTTTGTTTTTCACGACGACAACCAGGGACTAGCGGTCATTGCCTTCGCTGGAACCGACATCAATGCGGCGACCACTTTCTTGTCGATTACTGTCGACAATCCGGTCCTGGGCAACGTCGCGGATCAGTTCAACGCGCTCAATAATGGAGGTCCTTACGCTGGTTTCCCGACCGCCGGCTTCTGGACCGCGAGTTTTCCTACGCTCACTCCCGTTCCCGAACCCTCAACATGGGTCATGGTGCTGCTCGGTTTTTCAGCGTTGGGCTTTGGGGGTTACCGGGCGTCCCAAAGGAGCGTTGCTTAAGGCAATCGGGGCAGCCTCTCCGGTTCGCCCTTCACGAGGCCGAGGATCGAACTGCGACACCTCTCGTTCGAACCGCGCATCGCCTTTAGCAGGCGGCGCACGTGGGGCCGGGTCAAGACCGACGGGCTTGACCGACCAACCGCGCACGGACAAGGTGCCGCGCGATCAACGAACTGCGGATACCTCGGCCGGCGCGCCAAACGCCGCGCCCGTGCAAAATCGTCCGAACAAGGGAGAGAAGCTTGCCCAAGTCCAATTGGCGCGCCGGCGTCGACCGCCGCAGACTGGTCAAATCGGGGGCGCTTCTTGCCGCCGCGCAATTCGCCAGTCCGTTCGTCATTCGCGCCCGCGCCGCCGACTCGGTCAAGATCGGTTTGGACAATCCGCTGACCGGCTCCTATGCCGCAAACGGGAAAAACGAACTTGTCGGTTGCCAGATGGCGTTGGACGAGATCAACGCCAAGGGCGGCATCCTCGGCCGTCCCGCCGAGCTTATCGTCGAGGATTCGTCGACCGGCGATGCGGGCACGGCGGTGCAGAAGGCGCGCAAACTGATCGACAGCGACAAGGTCGATTTCCTGCTTGGCAACGTGAACTCCGCGCTTTCGCTCGCCATGGCGCAGGTCTCGAACGAAAAGGGCGTCTTGCAGATTGTGCCCGGCGGCCACACTGACGCGATCACCGGCGCGAGCTGCCACTGGAATGTCTTCCGCGTCTGCAACACGACGCAGATGGAGGCGGCCGCGGTGTGCGCCTCGCTGATCAAGCAATATGGCAAGAAGTTTTATTACATCACCCCCGATTACGCGTTCGGCCATACGCTCGAATCGGGCATGGTCAAGGCTGCGGGCGCGCTCGGAGGGGAGAGGGTCGGCGGCGATCTTGCGCCGCTGGGCTCAGTCGATTTCTCGTCCTATCTCATCAAGGCTCAGGCCGCGAACCCGGACGTCATCATCTTCCTCGTCCAGGGCGACGACATGCTGAACGCCATGAAGCAGGCGGTTCAGTTCGGCTTGCAAAACAAAGTGCATCTCGCGGGCGCCCAGCAGGAGCTCGAGCCGCTGATGGGCCTGTCGCCCGAGGCCCGGATCGGCACGTGGGTGTTGGAATGGTACTGGAACCAACCAGGGGTGCCCCATGTCGCCGAGTTCGTCGAGGCGACCAAGAAGCGCACCGGCCACGTGCCGACCGCCCGCACCTGGTTCGGCTATGTGTCGGTCTGGACCTGTGCGCTCGGCGCGGCCAAGGCGAATTCGCTCAAGGCGGTCGATATGGCGAAAGCTTTGCAAGATTTCCACCTGCCGCCGGAAGTCGCGCTCGGGCCGAACCCGGCCTTCTATCGCGCGGGACAGAACCAACTGCTCGCCTCTCTCTTTGTCGGCAACGCGCAGGCGAGCGGTTCGGCGCCCGAGGATCTCTTCCATGTGACCGAGGTGGTCAGCGGCGCTGCGGTTGCGAGTTCGGTCGAGGACAGCGGCTGCAAGATGACGTGGCCGACCTGAGCGTCTCCAAGGCCGGCGCGGGACCATGCATCGGCTGAAGCGTGAGGACGGGCGAGGCTGGCGGTTGGAGTCGGGGAGGAAAAAATGTCCAACACCAATCCGCGAGCGATAAGCCGTCGCAGACTTGTCAAGTCCGGGTTGGCGCTCGCGGGCGCGCAGATCGCTGGGCCGTTCGTCCTCCCGGCGCGGGCCGCGCAGGCCATCAAAATCGGGCTCGACAATCCGTTGACCGGCCCTTACGCCGCGCTCGGCAAGAACGAGCTCACCGGCTGCCAGATGGCGGTCGACGAAATCAACGCCAGGGACGGCATCCTCGGCCGTCCGGTCGAACTCGTCATCGAAGATTTCGACCAGCGCTGACGCTGGGGTTGCGGTGCTCAAGGCGCGCAAGCTGATCGACGGCGACAAGGTCGATTTTCTGCTCGGCAACGTGAACTCTGCGCTTTCGCTCGCCATGGCTCAAGTGTCGAACGAAAAGAGCATTCTCCACATCGTGCCCGGCGGCCATACCGACGCGGTCACCGGCTCGAGCTGCAACTGGAACGTCTTTCGCGTCTGCAACACCACGCAGATGGAGGCGAACGCCGTCGCCGCCGCGCTGATCGAGCAATACGGGAAAAAATTCTATTACATCACCGCGGACTACGCCTTTGGCCACACGCTGGAGGCCGGAATGATAAAAGCTTCCGTTCCGCTCGGCGGCGAGCGCGTGGGCGGCGACCTGACGCCCGTCGGCACGGTCGATTTCTCCTCCTATTTAATCAAAGCGCAAGGCGCGAACCCGGACGTCGTCCTTTTCCTGCTCGGAGGCGACGACATGCTGAACGCCCTCAAGCAGGCGGTGCAGTTCGGACTGCAAAACAAGGTCCATCTCGCCGGCGCCCAGCAGGAGATGGAGCCGCTCGAAGGCCTGGCGCCTGAGGCTCGCATCGGCGTCTGGGTGATGGAATGGTATTGGAACCAGCCCGGCGTGCCCCATGTCGCCGAATTCGTCGAGGCGACCAAGAAACGCACTGGCCGGGTGCCGACCGCACGCACCTGGTTCGGCTATGTCTCGGTCTGGACCTGCGCGCTCGCCGCGGCGAAGGCGAATTCGCTCAAGGCGCTCGATATGGCGAAGGCCCTGCAGGACTTTCATCTGCCGCCTGAAGTCGCGCTTGGGCCGAACCCGGCCTTCTACCGCGCCGGCCAGAATCAGCTGCTCGCTTCCCTGTTCGTTGGCGAGGCGCAAGCTAAGGGTTCGGCGCCGGACGACTTCTTCAAGGTCACCAAGGTGGTCGACGGCGCGAAGGTCGCGGGGACCCTCGAGGAGAGCGGGTGCAAGATGAAATGGCCGACTTGAGCGCCCCCCCAAGAGCGGAGGGCGGTCAGCCGTCCATTTCGCGAACGGCGAATATCGCCGCATGAGCCAGGTCGTCCTTTTCAACGTCTTCAACGGCCTGATCGTCGGCGCATTTTATGCGCTGATGGCGCTTGGACTGTCGCTGATTCTCAACCTCAGCGGCGTCATCAACTTCGCTCACGGTGGATTTTTGGCGCTTGGCGCTTATCTCGCCTACACGCTAATTCCCTACATTGGCTTTTGGGGCGCGCTGATCGTAGCGCCGCCGCTGACCGCGGTCCTTGGCCTCGTCATCGAGTGGCTGTTGATCCGCCCGCTTTACGGTAAGGACCCCCTCTACAGCCTCCTCCTCACGTTTGGGCTTGCTTACATCTTCGAGGATGTAACGCGCCTCATCTGGGGGGCGCAAAGCGTGCCGTTTCAGGTCCCGGGCTGGCTGATGACTTCGCTCTCGAGCGAGTACTTCTTCCTCACCGGCTATCGCGTTTTCATGATGATCATCGTTGCGGTGGCGGTTGGCGGCCTGTTCGCCATACTTAAATACACGCGGCTCGGCATGCGCATTCGCGCCGGAACGCGCGACCTCGATACGGTCTCGACGCTCGGCGTGAATGTCAGGGTGCTGCGCAGCCTCAACTTCGGCATCGGCATCTATATGGCGGGCCTCGCGGGGGTGCTCGCGGCCGGCCTGCTCGGGCTCTCGCCGACCATCGGCGCGAACCTCATCATGCCGAGCTTCGTCGCGATTATCGTCGGCGGCCTCGGCAGTCTGCTTGGCACATTGATTGGCGGCCTGATGATCGGCGTCGCCTCGGGGCTCGCCGCGGTCTATTTCCCCTCCGCGACCGAGGCCGTGATCTACGTGATGATGGCGCTCGTGCTGCTCGTCAGGCCGCGCGGCCTCCTGGGCGAAGAGGGAAGGCTCCATTGAACGCCGTCCGCGCACGCGGCCTCGATGTCGCGATCTGTCTCATGCTCCTGTTCGCGCCATTCTGGATGAACGCGATCGGCGGCTACACCGAACTCGCCACCCGCATCGTGGTCATGGGGCTGGCCGCGATGTCGCTCAATTTCCTGCTTGGCTTCACCGGCGTGCTCTCGTTCGGCCATGCCGCTTATTTCGGGCTCGGGGCCTACGGGACGGCGATGGCGATCAAATATTGGGGCGTCGGATCGATCCCGGCCATCGTGCTCGGCGTGATTGTCGCGACGATTGCGGCGATGATCATTGGCGCGCTCATCATCAAGCTGCGCGGCGTCTATTTCGCCATGGTGACGATCGCCTTCGGCCAGGTCTTCTACTTCATCGCCTTCCGCTGGAACGCAGTGACGGGCGGCGATGACGGGCTCACGGGCTGGCGGCGCCTGCCGATCAATTTTGGTTTCGCTGAGCTCGACATCGTCCAGAACGACAGGGCCTTCTACTATTTCGTGCTCGCAATCTTTGCCGTCTGCGTCGCTGCGATGGCCGTGCTTCTCAACTCGCCATTCGGGCGCTCTCTCATCGCCATTCGCGAGAACGAACGGCGCGCGCGATTTCTCGGCGTGCCGATCGAGTTCCACGTCTGGCTGTCGTTCGTGATTTCGTGCTTCTTCGTCAGTGCGGCGGGGGGGCTTTATGCGTTGCTCAACAACTTCATCGATCCTCGGGCGCTTCGCGTCGACCTCTCGGGCAATCTAGTCATCATGGCGGTTTTGGGCGGCATGCGCTCGTTCTGGGGGCCGCTGATCGGCGCGGCGATTTTTGTCGCGCTGCAGGATTACGTCTCGAGCCAGACCCAAAACTGGATGTCGGTGATCGGCCTCGTGTTCGTGCTGGTGGTGCGTTTCTTTCCGCGCGGGGTTCTGGGCATGCTGCGCACGGGAGCGAAGGCGTGACCCTGCTTCAGGTCGAGGGCGCATCGAAGCGCTTTGGCAGCCTGGTCGCCATCGACAACGTGTCTTTGGCCATTGAACCCGGTGAACTGCGGGCGATCATCGGTCCGAACGGCGCTGGCAAGACGACGTTCTTCAATCTGGTCAGCGGCCTGTTCGCGCCGACCGCCGGCTCGATCCGGTTCGAGGGCCACGATATCGCGCCGCTCGGTCCGGACGAGCGGGTGCGGCGCGGCATGTCCCGCACCTTCCAGATCACTGAGGTCTTTCCCGAGCTCTCGGTCGCCGACAACATCCGCGTCGCGGTCGAGGTCGCGTCCGGCTACCGCCTTCGACCCTGGCTTGGCGCGCGAGGCGCGGGCGACTGTGGCGGCGCGCGTCGCCGAACTTCTGAGCCTGGGCGGACTGGCCGACAAGTCCGACATGCGCGCCGGCGCGCTGTCGCATGGCGACCAGCGGGCGGCGGAGATCATGATGTCGCTCGCCTTGCGCCCCCGCCTGCTCATGCTCGACGAGCCGACGGCGGGCATGGGCGATCAGGAGACCTACGACATCGCGCGGCTCATCCGGCGGCTGCATCGGCAGGAAGGGCTGACGATCATGCTGATCGAGCACGACATGCGCGTCGTGTTCAACCTCGCCGATCGCATCATGGTGCTCGCCGAGGGGCGGGTGCTGGCGGAAGGCGCGCCGCAGGAGATCGCCGACAGCGAAAAGGTCCAGGCCGCCTATCTCGGCAAGGCCGCGGCATGATCGCACTGCAAGCCGACGATCTGCACACTTTTTACGGCAAGAGCCACATCCTGCACGGCGTGACCCTCGAGGTGCGCGAGGGTGAGATCGTCGCGCTGCTCGGCCGCAACGGGGCGGGCAAGACGACGACGCTGCGCTCTCTCATCGGCCTCACCCGCCCCCGCACTGGCAAGGTCTCGGTGTTCGGCGCGGACGTGACCGGATTTCCCCCTTACCGGATCGCCGGATCCGGCGTCGGCTATGTGCCGGAAGGGCGACGCATCTTCGCCAACCTGACGGTCGACGAGAACCTGCTGGTCCCCGTCGAGCGCCCGGGTCCATGGACGGTCGCCCGTGTCTACGAGGCGTTTCCGCGCCTCGCCGAGCGCCGCGGCAACAAGGGCGCCCAGCTTTCTGGCGGCGAGCAGGAGATGCTGTCGATCGCCCGCGCCCTGGTCCTGAACCCCAAGCTGCTCATGCTCGACGAGCCTTCGCAGGGCTTCGCGCCCTGATTGTCGAGGACGTGTTCCGAATTGTCGTTGCAGCGCGAAAGGAAGGCCTCTCGGTTTTGCTGGTCGAGCAGAACGTGCGTGCGGCGGTGGAGATCGCCGATCGCGCCTACGTGCTGGACGATGGCCGGATCGTCTACGAGGGCGACGCGCGCACGTTCGGCGCCGATGAGCAGCGGGTGCGCGAACTCGCTGGCGCCAGCGCCGAAAAATGGGACGTGGACGGTTAGCGAACCGCCAGGCCGCCGCGGCGCGGATCGGGCAAAAGCTTTGATTTGCCGCCACGGCGCCTTAAGAAAAACAGCTGAGGCCTGAGTTCGTACGCTGGGGAACGATCGGGGGCTCGTCCGAAGACGGGCTGGGAGGGACAAGAGAATGTTCAAGCAATTGCTGACTCCGGTGGCCGGGAGCCTGCCGCTTTCGTTTATCGTAGCGGCGCTTCCCGTCGCGGCCGTTCTCGTGCTGCTCGGGGTCATGCGCCGCCCGGCGTGGCAAGCGTCATTGGCGGGCCTCGATCGTCGGCCTCATCATCGCGATCGCCGTGTGGGACTTTCCTGCTTCCCTCGCCATTAATTCCGTCGCTGCGGGCGCCGTCTTCGCGCTGTGGCCAGTCATGTGGATCGTCGTCAACGCGCTTCTGCTGTATAATATTGCAGTCGAGTCCAAACGCTTCGACGCCTTTCGCGCGTGGGTGCTCAACCATCTTCCCAACGATCGCCGGGTTGTGCTGGTCGTGATCGGCTTTTGTTTCGGCGCGCTGCTCGAAGGCATCGCCGGCTTTGGCACGCCAGTCGCGATCACCTCGTCGCTTCTTATTCTGGTGGGCTTCCCGGCGCTTGAAGCGCTCGTGTTCACATTGATCTTCAACACCGCGCCGGTCGCTTTCGGCGCGCTCGGCGTTCCGGTGACGACGCTTGGCGCGGTCACGGGCCTGCCTGCCGGAACGCTCGGCGCCATGATCGGCCGTCAGCTGCCGTTCATCGCGCTCCTGCTCCCCTTCTACGTGATGGGGCTCTATGGCGGGAAGCGTTCGATCACGGCGCTGTGGCCGGTGCTCCTGGTCGCTGGCGGCTCGTTCGCGCTCAGCCAATTCGTCTCGTCGAACTTCATCAATTATGCGCTGACGGATGTGCTGGCGTCGCTCGGGTCGCTGATCGTGACGCTCCTGTTCCTGCAGGTGTGGAACCCGGCGCCTGATCCGGAATTCGCGGTGAAGGGCGGGGCGAACGTCCTCCACGCGCGCTCCGACATGAGCCCGTGGCAAGGCTGGCTCCCCTGGATCATCGTGACTGTGATCGTCATCTTGTGGACGACGCTCGAGATCTTCAAGATCGGCGCACAGGCGATCCATTGGCCCGGACTCGACAAGGCGGTCTCGATCACGCTCTACAACGATAAGCCCTACGCAGCCGTCTGGGGCTTCCAGCCTCTCGCGACGGGAACGGCGATCCTGCTCTCAGCGATCATCACGGCGATCGTGGTCAAAATGAGCGTCGGGAAGTTCTTCGAGTGTGTCGTGAGGACGATCAAACAGGCATGGATCGCGATCCTGACGGTTTGTCTCATTATCGGCCTCGCCTACCTCATGAACTATTCCGGCATGGCCTACACGCTCGGGCTTGGCGTGGCCTCCGTCGGCAAGTTGTTCGTCATCCTCTCGCCCTTCCTTGGCTGGGTGGCGGTCGCGCTGTCGGGAAGCGACACGTCGGGCAACGCGCTGTTCGGCAACCTTCAGGTGGTGGCGGCGAAGCAGCTTGATCTCAATCCGGTGCTGTTCGCCGCCACCAATTCGTCCGGCGGCGTGATGGGCAAGATGATTTCGCCGCAGAATATCGCGACGGGCGTGTCGGTCACGGATCTGCGTGGTCACGAGGGGATCGTGTTCGCACGCACGTTCTGGCACAGCGTCATCCTGACGCTGATCCTTGGCGTGCTGGTCGCGCTGCAGCAGTACGTTTTCCCCGGGATCATCCCGCACTAAGCGCGCTATTGCTGACAGAAGACCGCGACCAGGGCCTTTCTCTCACGGGCGGCGATGTCGCCCGCGCTGAGCGAGGCGGCTCGCTCCGAGGTGGGTTCGCTCGCGCCGAGAAAGGCGCGAAGCGCGTCCGACGCGATCAACGGGTGTGGGGAGGCGAGCGCGACGCTGCCGACACGCCTGGGCTCGCCGGCGATCGGCGCGACGAGGCCGACCAGCGCTCCGCTACGATCGAACACGGGTCCGCCGCTGGCGCCCTTGTCCACCGCAGCGGTCACGACCGGCCGCGTGTCGCCGCCGGTAAACGAGGCCGGGCTTGCCGCAACGCGCGGCCCCGAAAATCCAAGAACGACCAGATCCTGCGCTGGCGAGCCGAGCTGAGGCGCTCCGCCGTTCGAGGCGAAATCTCCGGCGAGTATCGTGAGGCCCGTTGCGGCGTCGGCGCGCTCGATCCGCACCGGCTTGCCGGCGACAGTCGGATGCGGGCAGTCGTTTGCTTTGAGCGCGGTCAACGCCTTGCCGGGCGCAACGACAAGGGCGGTGGCGGCAGGCTGGGGAACCGGCGGGGCCGGCGCCGGACCCGAGGCGGAGGGCGCTGCGGCATTTGCCGCCGGCGCCCCGGCGGATTCCGGGAAAGGCTCGAACGAATTGGCGATGGCGATCGCAATGCGATCGAGATTGGCGCTTTGCGACGCAGGATAGGCGAAGGTGAAGCCGCGGATTGGCGGGGTCGCGTTCGGGTTCTTGTCGAAGCGGGTGTAGAACTTGACCGGTCCGTCCTGCCCCGAGACGACAAAGAAGGCGTCCGGCTTGATCGCCTTATAGGCGATCTTGCGGGTTGGTGTGGCCGCGGACAGACGCGCGAAGAGCGCGCCGAGATCAGCGTCGGCGTTCGCGGCGAAGTCGAGTCTTGCGCCCGGAAGCGCGCTCAGAAGTTTCAGCGGCGCGCCGATCTTGGCGCCGGTCTTGGGGTCGCTCACGAGCTGGAATCCGGCCGCCTCGCGGGCTTTTTGAGCGGCGGCGAGCAAGGCCTTGAGCTCGGGCGCGAACAGCGTCCCATCGAGGGGCGCTTTGAGGCTCGCCTGAAAGGCAAGAATCGCGTCGCGGGTGTGCTTGCCGAAGTCGCCGTCGTTGACGCCGACGTAAAGTCCAAGCCAGACGAGCGCCTCCTGCACAGACTTGCGCGTTGCTTCAGGCAGAGCCAGGAACGCAGCTTTCTGCGCCGCCAGCGCAGACTCGTCGGAAGGCGCAGCCGGCGGTGTCTGCGCCTGGGCTGAGGCGAGCGGAGAAAAGAACCCCAAGGCAAGGGCGAAGACCAGACTGGCGGGCGCTCGCTTCATGATCTCTCCGAACCGTCGGACTATCCTCAAGTCTGTCTTAGTAAAGGACGCTTTACCTGTGCTAAATTCTCGTCGAGACGCTTGCAAGTTATTCGAAGGTTCCCATGCTTCACGCCCTGCGCTCGCTCGCCGTTCTCTTGCTCTTGCTGGCGGGCGCGGCGAGCGCTGCCGAAACCAAACCCTTCGCGCGCGAGGATATGGCGAGCGACGCCGTGCGTCTGGCCGAAACCTTGCGCGTCGCGACGGCGGCCATTGGCGCCCAGGTCAAAGGCAAGACTCCGCAGCAATTGCTGACCGAAGCCGCCAGGGCGGTCTCCGGCGGCGACTTCGCCACCGCCGAGAAGCTGGCCGGCGCGGCGATCACCGCAGCGCCCAAGGACCCGGCCAATTGGCTTGCCTATGCTGGGATTGCGGCCGCGGCGGAAGATGCGAAGGCGAACGACCGCTACGATCTCGTCACCCGCGGCGCGGCTGCGGCTTATGCCGCCTATCAGCATTCGACGACGCCGGACTCGCAGGCCGCGGCGCTCGCCGCGCTCGCCGATCTGCTCGCGCGCCACGAGCAATGGCGCCCGGCGCTCGACGCCTTGAAGGCCTCGCTTGAGCGCCATGACTCGGTCGACGTGCGCAGGACCTACGAAGCGATGCGCGCCGAGCACGGCTTCCGCATCCTGGACTACAAGGTCGACAACGAATCCGCGTTGCCGCGCGTCTGCTTCAACTTCTCCGAAGCTCTCGCGCGCCGGACCGATTTTTCGCCCTATGTCGCGGTATCCGGATCGTCGGAGACGGCGATCTCGAACGAGGACCAGCAGATCTGCGTCGAGGGCCTCAAGCACGGCGAACGCTACGCGATCGTGCTGCGTCAGGGCCTGCCTTCGGCTGTCGGCGAATCGCTGCTCAAGTCCGCCGACTACGAGATCTACGTGCGCGACCGCTCGCCGCAGGCGCATTTCGCCGGTCGGGCGTATGTACTGCCGCGCCAGGGTCAGAAGGGGGCGCCGCTCGTCACCGTCAACACCGCCAAGGTCTCGATCGACGTCTATCGCGTCGGCGACCGCAATCTGCTCGCGACCGTCAACCGCGACGATTTCCTGAAACCCATCGATTCGTCGCGCGCGCAGGAGATCGCCTCGCAGGACGGCGCGAAGGTCTGGAGCGGGACGATGGACGTCGCCTCCGCGCTCAACCAGAACGTCGTGACTGATTTTCCGGTGCTTGAGGCGGTCGGCAAGCTCGAGCCGGGAATCTATGTCGTCACCGCGCGGCCGTGGAAAGGCGCGGCGAACCCCGCCGATGCGGAGGCCGAAGAGAGCGTGCAGCTCGCGGCGCAATGGATGGTGGTTTCCGACCTCGGGCTGACTGCGATCTCCGGCGACGACGGTGTGCATGCGCTCGTGCAATCGCTTGGCTCCGCCGGGCCGCTCGCCGGCGTCGAATTCAGGCTCGTTGCCCGCAACAACGAAGTGCTCGCGACAAAGACGACCGGCGCCGACGGCCGGGTCGATTTCGATCCCGGCCTCTCGCGTGGCAAGGGCGGCTCGGCGCCGGGGCTTCTCGTCGCCACGCTGGCCGGCGACTACGGCTTTCTCAGCCTCGCTCAGAGCGCTTTCGACCTCAGCGATCGCGGCGTCACGGGGCGCGATCCGCCTGCTGGGCTCGACGCATTCCTCTACACCGAGCGCGGCGTCTACCGCTCGGGCGAGACCGTGTTCGCCGCCGCACTTCTCCGCGACGCCAAGGGCGTGGCGAAATCCGGCTTGCCTTTAACGCTCGTCGTCAAGCGGCCGGACGGCGTCGAGTACAGGCGCGCGACGCTGCCCGACCAGGGCCTCGGCGGCCGCGCTTATGCGATACCGCTGCTGCCGGGTTCGGCGGCGGGCAAATGGTCGATCGAGGCTTACGCCGATCCCAAGGGCGACAGCATCGGCCGGGTCGAGTTCATGCTCCAGGACTACATTCCCGAGCGGCTCGATTTCACGCTCCATCCGGCGAAGCCTGTCATCGCTCCCGGCGAGCCCGTCGAATTCTCGCTCGACGCGCGGTTTCTCTACGGCGCGCCGGCAAGCGGGCTCGACGTCACCGGCGCCATTCGGCTGCAGGTGGTCGAAGGCGCGGAACTCGCCGGTTTTCCAGGCTATGTCGCCGGCCTCGCCGACGATGATTTCACCACGATCGAGAACCAGTTTTCTGATCACGTTCAGACCGACGACAAGGGACACGCGGATCTCTCGGTCGAATTGCCCGAGGGCGCGAGCACGCGTCCGCTGCAAGCCAAACTGATCGTCGATGTCGGCGAGCCGGGCGGACGGACGGTCGAGCGCACGCTCGTGCTGCCGGTGCGGTCAAAGGGCGTGACGATCGGGATCAAGAAAGACTTCGACGCCTCGTTGAGCGCGGGCGACATCGCGACGTTCGAGGCGATCGCGGTTGCGCCGGACGGCGCGCGCATCGCGCGCAAAGGCGCGGCCTGGTCGCTCTATCAGGTCACGAACGACTATCAGTGGTTCAACGCCGATGGCCACTGGAGCTACGAGTCCGTCAAGTCGTCGAAGCGCATCGCTAGCGGTATGATCGACATCGGCGCCGACGCGCCCGCCAAGTTTTCCGGCCGCGTCGGCTGGGGCGCGCATCGTTTGGACATCAAGACGCTGGACGGCGAGCAGACGAGCGTCGCCTTCGACGTCGGCTGGTCCGGAACGGCCGGCGCCGACACGCCCGACAATGTGGTCGTGACCCTCGACAAGACGAACTACACGGCTGGCGAAGAGGCGAAATTGCGCATCGCCTCCGCCTTCGCGGGCAAGGCGACGGTCGCGCTGGTCGGCGACAAGATCGAGCGTTTCATCGATGTCGATCTTGTATCCGGCGACAACGTCGTGCCGTTTGCGGTCGGGGCCGATTGGGGCCCCGGCGCTTACGCCGTCGCGCTGACTCATCGCCCGCTCGACGTCGGAGCAAAGCGCATGCCTGGCCGTGCGCTTGGGCTGGCCTGGTTCGCCATCGATCCCGGCTCGCACGCGCTCGACGTCAAGCTCGACGCGCCGACGCTGACGCGGCCGCGCCAATCGATGACGCTGCCCATCCATCTCGCGGGCCTCGCGGCGGGCGAGGAGGCGCGCGTGACCGTCTCGGCGGTCGATGTCGGCATTCTCAATCTGACCGGCTTCAAGACGCCTGACCCGAGCGCTTATTTCTTTGGGCAGCGCAAGCTTCCGGTCGAGATTCGCGATCTCTGGGGCATGCTGATCGACGGCATGCAGGGCGAGGCGGGCGCCATCCACACCGGCGGCGACTTCGAGCGGCGGCGTTGAAGGCAATCTGCCGACGCAGGAGCCGCTCGCTTTGTTCTCGGGCGTCGTCAAGGTGGACGACCAGGGGAACGCGTCCGTCTCGTTCGATCTGCCGGCGTTCAACGGCTCGGTGCGGCTGACCGCCGTCGCCTGGTCGAAGGACAAGGTCGGGTCCGCGCAGGCCGACGTGACGGTGCGCGACTCCGTCGTCGTCGCCGCGACTCTGCCGCGTTTCCTCAATGTCGGCGACCGCTCGGAAATGCATGTCGACATCGACAATGTCGAGGGTGATGCTGGCGAGTACAAGCTCGATCTCGACATCCACGGGCCGCTGACCGCCGACGCGGAGGCGATGACAAAGACCGTGCGTCTCGACCTGCATCAACGCAAATCTTTGGCGATGCCGATTGCTGCGGCTGGCATTGGCGTCGCCGAGCTTGACCTCAGGCTGACCGGGCCGAAGACGGATCTCACCCAGCACTTCCGGCTTGGCATAGCCTCCGGAGCGCCCGACTCCTACCGGCGCACGGTGACGCCCCTGCCGGGCGGGGCAAGCCAGACCATCTCGGGCGATCTGCTCGCCGATTTCATCCCCGGCACCGGTTCGATCGCGATCTCCGCTTCGCCTTTTGGCGCGCTCGACGCGCCGGCTTTGCTCGCGGCGCTGCAACGCTACCCTTATGGCTGCTCGGAGCAGACGGTCAGCGTCGCCATGCCGCTGCTCTACGTGAACCGTCTCGCCTCGATCGAGCACCTCGGCGTCGATCCCGATCTCGACGGCCGGATCAACCAGGCGATCGAGCGCGAGCTCAGCCGGCAGAGCGCGAGCGGCGCTTTCGGCATGTGGAGCGCCGACAGCAATGACAATGACGCCTGGCTCGACGCCTTCGTCACCGACTTCCTCACCCGCGCTCGCGAGCGCAATTTCTCTGTATCGCAACAAGCGTTCGACCAGGCGCTCGATCGGCTGCGCAACGAGGTCGTCAACACGCCGGAGCCGAACAAGGACAATTCCGCGGCGGTGGCCTACGCGCTCTACGTTCTTGCCCGCAACGGGCGGCCCGTCATTGGCGATTTGCGCTATCTCACCGACGCCAAGCTCGATGCCTTCACGACCCCGCTCGCCAAGGCTCAGCTTGCGGCCGCGCTCGCGATGCTTGGTGACCAGGCGCGCGCCGGTGCGGCCTTCGGCGCGGCGCTTAAAGGCCTTGAGGCCGAGCGCGACGGCGGCTCGCGACCCGATTATGGCTCACGGCTCCGCGACGCCGCCGCCGTGCTCGCGCTCGTAGCCGAGGCCAAGCTTGGCAATATCGAGGGCGAGGGAATCGCGCGCGCGGGCGCTGTCCTCGAGCAGGCGAGGGCCGAGCGCTCGTTTCTGAGCACGCAGGAAATGAACTGGATGACGCTCGCCGCGGAGGGGCTTGCGGAGCACGCAAGCCTCGCGCAGTTCCGCGTCGACGGCGAGCCGGTCAAGGGCGCGCTCTACCGCCGCTGGAGCGGGCCTGCTCTCGCCGGGCAATCCATCGTGATCGCCAATGCCGGACAGAATCCGGCGCAGCTCGTCGTCTCGGTTTCCGGCGCGCCGATCGAGCCGGATCCGGCCGTCGCCAAGGGCTATGCGATCGAACGATCCTTCTACAAGCTCGACGGGACGAAACTCGACGCGCTGCAAAGCATGGTCCAGAACGAGCGCGTTGTGGTGTCGCTCAAAGTGACCGAGGCGCAAGCGCGCACCGCGCGTCTGCTCGTCGTCGACCGGCTGCCAGCGGGTCTCGAGATCGACAATCCGGCTTTGGTCGACGGCGGCTCGGTCGAAGCCTTCTCCTGGCTCAGCAAGGACGTCACACCCACACATACCGAATATCGCGACGATCGTTTCGTCGCGGCGTTCGATCGCGCCGAGGGCCAGTCGGCCTTCATCACCATGGCCTATATCGTGCGCGCCGTAGCGCCCGGCCGCTACATCTATCCTCCCGCGACGGCCGAAGACATGTACGATCCCGACCGCTACGGCCGCACCGCCTTCGGCGATCTGGAGGTCAAGGCGAAGTGAGGCGCGGGCCCTCATCCGGCCCTTCGGGCCACCTTCTCCCCAAGGGAGAAAGGGCGCTGAACGCCCATTTTACTACATGGGAAATAGGGCTTGGGCGAATGGCAGTGCAGGCCGCCCTTCTTCCTCGGGGAGAAGGTGGCGCGCCGAAGGCGCGACGGATGAGGGTCTCGCGAAATGAGGGCGCGCCGTGACGCGCCCTCCACGCCGCCTCATCTTCATCTTAGTCGCAGCCGTTGCGCTCATAGCGGCGGCGGGTGTCGGCGCGTCCATCGCCTGGACGTGCTACACCGCGAGCCTCCGCCCGCTCGATCTCGCCGCCTCGCGCGAGGACTCGACCATCGTCGTCGATCGTGACGGCCGTATGCTCCGGCCCTTCACTTTGCCCGATGGGCGCTGGCGGCTGCCGGCGACCACGCATGACGTCGATCCACGCTATGTCGCCATGCTTGTCGCCTACGAGGACGGGCGGTTTTATGAGCACGATGGCGTCGACCTTCGCGCGCTCGTTCGCGCCGGCGCGCAATGGCTTGTGCGCGGCCACGTCGTTTCGGGCGGCTCGACCCTGCCCATGCAGGTCGCGCGGCTCATCGAGCCACGGCCCGAGCGCACAATCGGCGCCAAGCTTCGGCAGATTGCGCGGGCGCTCGAGATTGAGCGCGAGGTCGGCAAGCCTGGAACGCTCGATCGTTATCTCACGCTGGCGCCTTTCGGCGGCAATCTCGAAGGCGTGCGGGCGGCCTCGCTCGCCTATTTCGGCAAGGAGCCGCTGAAGCTCACCCTGGCCGAGGCGGCGCTTCTGGTCGCGCTGCCGCAGTCGCCCGAAGCACGGCGGCCGGATCATTCGGCAGCTAGGGCGCGCGCCGCGCGGGACCGCGTGCTCGACCGGGTCGCCGCGCATGGGCTTATCAGCACCGCCGACGCCGCAGCGGCGAAGCTCGATCTGGTTCCGGAAGTGCGGATGGCGTTTCCGACGTTCGCTGCTCACGCGGCGGAAGAAGCGGTCGCCGCTGACAAGCCGAGCGAAAATCATCAAGCTTTCGATCGACGCGCGCCTGCAGGCGAAGCTCGAGGCGCTCGCCAAAGAGAGCGTCGCGCGGCTCGGGCCGAAGCTATCGACCGCGATCGTCGTTATCGACAATGCAAGCGGCGAAATCCGCGCCCGCGTCGGCGCGGCCGACGCCAATGACGCCTCGCGTGACGGCGCGATCGACATGTCGCGCGCGCCGCGCTCGCCGGGCTCGGCGCTGAAACCCTTCATCTATGCGCTCGCTTTCGAACAGGGTCTTGCGCATCCGGAGACGCGGCTGTTCGACCGGCCGATGCGCTACGGGGCTTACGCGCCGGAAAATTTCAACCTCGGCTACGAGGGCGCGGTGACGGCGCGCAAGGCGCTGCAGATGTCGCTCAACCTTCCTGCGGTTGAGCTCCTTTCCGACGTCGGCCCGGCGACTTTCCTCGCCCGGCTGCACAGCGCGGGCGCCGAGATCGCGCTGCCAAGGGATACGCCGATCGGGCTCGCCATCGGCCTCGGCGGCCTTGGGATTTCGCTGACCGATCTTGCGCGGCTCTACGCCGGCTTGGCGCGGGGCGGCGAGGCGCCGCCGCTGATCGAGCGGCTCGACGGTCAGCCGCCTGTCATCGGCGAACGCCGCGTGACCGATCCGGTCGCGGCTTATTATGTCGAGGACATCCTGCGCGGCGCGCCCCCGCCCGCCAACGCGCTCAAAGGTCGGATCGCCTTCAAGACCGGCACGTCCTACGGCTTTCGCGATGCGCTGGCGATCGGCTTCGACCGGCGTACCACGATCGCGGTCTGGGTCGGACGTCCCGACAACGGCCCGACGCCCGGCCTCGTCGGCCGCGAGGCGGCGGCGCCGATCCTGTTCGACGCTTTCGAGCGGCTGGGCAGGAGCATCGAGTCGATCCCGGCGCCCAAGGGCGTGTTGACAGCGACCATCACCGCCGATCTCCCGCCGCCGTTGCGTCGCCTGCGTCAGGACGCGCCCAAGACATCGTCCGCGCCGGAGGCGGCGTCGCTCAAGATCGCGTTTCCGCCCGATGGCGCCCGCATCGACCTCGGCCTCAAGGAGGGCATGCCCGATCATCCGCTCGCTCTGAAGGCGCTCGGCGGCGCCCCGCCCTTCACCTGGTTCGTCAACGGCGCGCCCGTGGGCGAAGCCGAAATCAGGCGCCAATCGGCCTGGAACCCGGACGGCGCCGGCTTCGCCCGCGTGTCGGTGACCGACGCCAAGGGCGCGTCGGACGCAGTGACGGTGCGGCTGGAGTAATCGGGAGCCTTCCGTGGTGGGATTTTAATCATCCGCTGCCATGCTGTGGTGACGATCAGCTCAAGCAATCACCAACCATCTTGAGCGCTAAGGCCTCGCAGGTTGTCCGTTATGCGACCGACAATGACTCTAGCGCTTGCAGCTATTGGCCTTGTCCTTGGTTTCAGCCTCTCTATCCATGCTCCTGTTATTCGAGGAGGCTTCATGTTCGAGGCACACGCCCGCGCTCATTGCCCGTCGGATACTATTGTTTGGCTCAACACGTGGTCGCGCATTTATCATTTTGCTGACAATGATTATTATGGAGACACAAGGATTGGTGCTTATATGTGCGAGAC
Source organism: uncultured Alphaproteobacteria bacterium (assembly GCA_963717215.1). Lineage (GTDB taxonomy): Bacteria > Pseudomonadota > Alphaproteobacteria > Rhizobiales > Beijerinckiaceae > Roseiarcus. The sequence continues at coordinate 905,210 of CAVQVS010000006.1, read as the reverse complement.
CGACGCTAAAACCGCGGGTGGTCGCGCCGCGTTCAACGAGCGTCATCCCTAACCGTTCTGGCAGCGGGCCAGGCTGCGGGGGGCGCGGCCTGGAATCCGGACGGCGTCGGCTTCGTACGCGTGTTGGGCCGGCTGGAGTGAATTTCCAGGCTTGCCCTAACGCTTGGGCATTTTGATCGGCCCGATGGACTTCGCGAACTCGGCAAGATTACCGGCCGGTACGCGGGGTCCAGTTGGCTGCACGGACTCTAAGTCGCCCTCGGGTCCTTGCTTCGACGCCTGCACGTGCTGGAAGACGAGGCTCGCGATGAACTGAAGGAACGGCGTCTGCCAGATGCCGCCGTGTCCATCGATCACTTCCTTCGCCGCTCCGACCACCCAGAAAGGATTGGATTGCGCGGTGTCGGGAGGCGTCAGCACGAAGGGTTCGTTGCCTGTGGGGCCAGCCAAGGCGTGGGTGCGGAAGCCCGGCACGAAGCCGAGCGCGTGGGTGACGCACCACTTCTCCAATTCCCCGATCGTTGCTTCGGTGACCGCGTGGCCAATGCTGCCGAGAGGAAACACCGTGCCCACCGGCTGGTCGTTCTCCGCCTGCGCGCAAATGAAGACCGGAAGCTGCTTTGTGGTGCGGTTCGCGAAGGCGGGGCTCGTGACCAGATCAAAAATCGGAATGTAGCGGGCGCCCTCGATTGCCGGATTCACCAGGAGCACCAGGTCGGCGAATTCCGGCGTCACGCCGCCGACCGGCGCGGAAGCGGCTTGGATCAGAGACTGGGCGAGGGCGGAAAAGACGATCATGCCGCCGAAGCTGTGGCCCACGATCACCAGGAGCGGGTTTCCGAGGTTCTTCTTCTGGCGGTTGCGATAATGGCGCAACCTCCCGAACAACTCGCGAACTGATCCGACCGCCACCCGCAGTCCGGCCGCCTGCCGCTCCCAGAAGGTGGCGTCCGCGATGACGTCGCCCAGGCCAAACGCCGATAAGCCCCGCCAGCCGACAAAAACCCCAAGGACGGGACGGGGCGCGACGCTGGCCGTGGCGTGCGCTCTCTCATACGCGACCGTTTCGCTCAAAAGCACACGAAACGCGGAGAGGTTCTCGTCGTCCGTGCGGGCGTCGTGCTGCCATCCGTGCACAAACACGACCAGAATCACGTCCTGCCCCAACTGGCCAGGATCTGGCGCCAGGGCGTCGAGCTTTTTTGCAACGCCGTCCATCTGTCCCCGGTCATAGCACCGCCCTTGGTCGTCGAACTCGACGATTGCGAGTTCGTAAGGAGCGCCGGTCATGAAGCCGTGGACCGCCTGGTGCGCTGCGTTCGGCATGAGCCCGGCAATGGGACGCGGCTCGAGGGGCGCAAGGCCCTGGAGGCCGTCAACCGGCGGCGAGATGTCCATCGCGTTCCCCCTTTCGTCGCTACAAGCGAATTCACAATATCGCGCCGACCGCGCCTCACGAAGTGAGGCGCATCACAGTCCGGACGACAATGGGGAGTAATACCCAGGCGGAGACTGGCGGGACGGCAGGCGCCGGCGCCATCCTGACCCGTAGGCGCCGAACGAACGGGCTTTACGCCGCCTTCGCCGCCGGCCAGGCCGCCAAGAGCGCGCGCAGCGCCGCCACAAAGGCCAGCGGCTGGTCGATCATCACGTGATGCTCGGCCTCGGGGATCTCGACGTAAGGCGAGCCGGGAGCGATGAGGCCCCGAAGATAGGCGGCGTCCTCGGCCTGAAAGAGCTGGGACTTCGCGCCGCGAAGGATCGCGAGCGGGGAGCGCGCGCCCTTGGCGAGCGCGATCGGATCGAGCCGCCCGAATTTCTCCCAGAAATGTGGGTCGAAGCTCAACGACCAGCCCACGTTGCCCTCGGCGTCGACCGCCTTGCGCACGGAGCGGCGCGCGATGAAGTCGAGAATGAAGAGGTTGGTGCAAGCCTGCGGCGGGGCGAGGCGGAAGCGGGCGATGACGGCCTCGAGTGAAGTCCGCACGCTGTGCTCGCGCGAATTCGGCCGGGGCGGCGAAGGATTGCGCTGGTTCTGCGGTGCGAAAAACGGCGGATCGACCATCACCACCGCGGCGAGCTCGTCGCCGAAATCATGCGCAAGCCCAGTCGCGATGCGCCCGCCAAACGAGTGCCCGACGACAACCGGGGGCCCGGCGTCGAACGCGCCGGCCTCGCGCCCCGCCTCCCGCGCCTCGCGGACGAACTGGCGGAAATCGTAGGCCTCGCGCCAATCCGACCGCCCCATGCCGCTGAACGACGGCGCGACAACGCGCCGGTCGCCGGCGAAGAACGGGGCGATGAAGCTCCACCAGTCGGCGTGAGCGGCGCCCCCGTGCAGGAAGATGAGGCCTGGCTTGCCGCGCGCGCCCCAGGCGAGGATCTCCACCTGCGCGCCATCGATCGCCGCGAACGTCCGCTCGGGCTCGATCGCCACGACGCGTTCGAACCAGTCCGGCGCCGGCGGCTTCTGCCCGCGGAAGGCCGCGAGCGGCGCCATGGGGGTCGATTCGGGCACGGCGAAGCTCTTTTAAGTTCAGGCGACTTCGAACAGTCCGGCCGCGCCCATGCCGCCGCCGACGCACATTGTCACGACGACATAGCGCGCGCCGCGCCGCTTCCCTTCGATCAGCGCGTGCCCGGTCATGCGCGCGCCGCTCATGCCATAAGGGTGGCCGACCGAGATCGCGCCGCCGTCGACGTTGAGCTTGTCGTTGTCGATGCCAAGCCGATCGCGACAATAGATGACCTGGACCGCGAACGCTTCGTTGAGCTCCCAGAGGTCGATATCGTCGACCTTGAGGCCATGCGCCTTGAGCAGCTTCGGCACCGCGAACACGGGACCAATGCCCATCTCGTCCGGATCGCAGCCGGCGACCGCGATGCCGCGATAAATTCCGAGCGGCGTGAGGTTGCGCTGACTGGCGAGCTTGGCGTCCATCAGCACGCAGGCGCTGGCGCCGTCGGAGAGTTGCGAGGCGTTGCCGGCGGTGATGAATGAGCCCGCCTTGACCCGCTGCCCGTCGGCAAACACCGGCTTCAGCGCCGAAAGGCCAGCCAGGGTCGTGTCGGCGCGCGGCCCTTCGTCTTGGCTCAGGGTGATCGGCTTGTCCGAGACGGCGCCGGTCGCTTTGTCGGCGACCTTCATCACGGTGCTCAAGGGCGCGATCTCGGCCTCGAACCGGCCGGCCGCTTGCCCGGCGGCGGTTCTTTGCTGCGACTGCAGCGCGTATTCGTCCTGTCGCGCGCGCGTGACCTGGTAGCGCTCGGCGACGATCTCCGCCGTCTCGAGCATGCTCATGTAAAGGTCGTCACGGTGCTCGACGAGCCAGGGGTCTTGAGCGCGATAGCGGTTCATCTTGTCGTTCTGGACCAGCGAAATGGATTCAAGCCCGCCGCCGATGGTGACGCTCATGCCGTCGTCGATGATCTCCTTTGCCGCGGTCGCGATCGCCATGAGTCCAGAGGCGCATTGCCGGTCGAGCGACATGCCGGCGACGCTGGTCGGAAGGCCGGCGCGCAGCAGCGCCTGTCGCGCGACGTTGCCGCCTTGTGCGCCCTGCTGGATCGCCGCGCCCATCACCACGTCGTCGATTTCGCCGGGATCGACGGATGCGCGCTGAAGCGCGTTCGCGATCGCATGGCCGCCCAGCGTCTGGGCCTGGGTGTCGTTGAACGCGCCGCGATAGGCTTTGCCGATCGGGGTGCGCGCGGTCGAGACGATGACGGCTTCACGCATGATGGATCTCCGGTTTATCGAACGTCCACTTGTTTAGAATTCACCTGGCGTAGCCCTCATCCGGCCCTTCGGGCCACCTTCTCCCCGAGGGAGAAGGGGAGCCGGCGGCGCCGTTTGGCGCACCTTTTCTCCCCGAGGAAAGGCGACGTTTAGCACCCCTTCTCCCTCGGGGAGAAGGTGGCCCGAAGGGCCGGATGAGGGTCTGTTTGCATGCGCGAGAATTGTCTCAAGCACGCCCTCGCGATTGCGCAACACTTCATTGTTCCAAAACCGAAGCACCTTCCAGCCTTGGCTCTCCAGATAGGCGTCTGTCACGAGGGCTCTCGGCGTGTTGGAAACCGTCGGCTTCGACAATCAGCTTAGCGCCAACACAAAGAAAGTCGACAATGTACGGTCCGACCGGGACCTGCCGGCGAAACTTGAAACCGCTTAGGCGACGATCGCGGAGGAGACGCCAGAGGCGGAGTTCGCTGTCGGTCGGGGCGCCGCGCATCGTTCGAGCGCGGGAGCGCTGGTTCGTCGAGACGCCCGCGTCGGTCTTCATCGCTTACCCATCGGCGGCGCAGCCCTCATCCGGCCCTTCGGGCCACCTTCTCCCCGAAGGAGAAGGGGTGCTGAACGGCGCCTTCCTCGGTAAAAGAGATGCGCCAATGGCGCCAATGGCCTCCCTTCTCCCTCGGGGAGAAGGTGGCTGGCGAAGCCGGCCGGATGAGGGTGCTTGCATCACGGCTTCGTAAATGTCCCGCCCTCCGCCGCCAGCTTCTCCAACAGCGCCGCCGGCTTGAAATCGTCGCCGAACTTGCCCTGAAACTCTTTGAGCTTGGCGAGCACCGTCTTCAATCCGATCGTATCGGCGTAGAACATCGGGCCGCCGCGATAAACCGGCCAGCCGTAGCCGTTGATCCACACGATGTCGATGTCGGAGGCGCGCTGCGCTTTGCCCTCTTCGAGGATCTTCGCGCCTTCGTTGATCATCGGATAGATGAGTCGCTCGAGGATTTCGGCGTCGCCGATCTTGCGCTGCTCGATGCCCTTCGATTTGGCGAAGTCGCGGATGATCCCCTCGACCTTCGATGAGGGTTTGGCGTTGCGCGCTTCATCGTAGTCGTAGAAACCCGCGCCGGTCTTCTGTCCGCGCCGGCCCTCCTCGCACAGGATGTCGCGGATCGACGCGCGCTTGGACGTGGCGGCTGACCAGCCGATGTCGAGGCCGGCGAGATCGCTCATCGCGAAAGGCCCCATCGGCAGACCGAAGTCGACCAGCACCCGGTCCACGTCCGAAGGCGTCGCGCCTTCTAAGATGAGCTTCTGCGCCTCGCGCTGGCGCTGCGCCAGCATGCGGTTGCCGACGAAACCATGCGCGACGCCGACGACGACGGGAACCTTGCCAACCTTTGGCGCAAGCTGCGTGATCGTCGCGAGCACGGATTTTGACGTCTTCTCGCCGCGCACGATCTCGAGCAGGCGCATCACGTTGGCGGGCGAGAAGAAATGCGTGCCGAGCACGTCCTCGGGCCGCTTGGTCATCGCCCCGATTGCGTCGACGTCGAGGTAGGACGTGTTGGAGGCCAAAATCGCGCCGGGCTTGGCGATCCTGTCGAGCCGCTCGAAAATGTTTTTCTTGAGGTCCATGTCCTCAAACACCGCCTCGATGACGAGGTCGGCGTCGGCCAGCGCATTGAAGTCGAGCGTCGGAGAGAGCCTGCCCATCCGCTCCTCGACCTCTGCCATCGTCATACGGCCCTTCTTGGCCGTGTTCTCGTAGTTCCGTCGCATGACCGAGACGCCGCGGTCGAGCGCCTCCTTCGAGGTCTCGACGATGGTGACGGGAATGCCGGCGCTCAGGAAATTCATCGAAATGCCGCCGCCCATGGTGCCGGCGCCGATCACGCCGACCTTGGCGATCTTTCGCAATGGCGTGTCGGCAGGGATGTCGGCGACCTTTGCCGCCTGTCGTTCGGCGAAGAACACGTAGCGCTGCGCCCTGGACTGATTTGTGACGACCAACTCGCTGAAAATCGCGCGCTCCCTGGCCATGCCCTCGTCGAACGGCAGATTGACCGCGTTCTCGACCGACTCGATCGCCCTCGTCCAGGCCTCGAAGCCGCGGTATTTTCGCGCATTGGCCTTGCGAGCCGCCTCGAAGATCTCCGGATGGCCGCGCGCCGGCTCGATCTTGTCCGATCGGTCGCGCGCTTTCTTCAAGGGCGCCTTTTCGGCAATGAGGCGCTTGGCGTAACGAAGCCCAGACTCGCGCAGCTTCCCCTCCTCGGCGAGTTCGTCGACGACACCCCATTCCTTGGCTTCGCGCGCACCGAACGGCGTTCCGGACAAGATGATGTCCAGCGCCTTCTCAGGCCCGATGAGGCGGGGCAGGCGCTGCGTGCCGCCGGCGCCGGGGATGATGCCGAGCTTGATCTCCGGCAGGCCGCACTTCGCCGAGGGGACGGCGATGCGGTAATGCGCCGTGAGCGCGACTTCGAACCCGCCCCCGAGCGCCGTGCCATGGATCGCCGCGATGACCGGCTTCGACGCGTTTTCCATGGCGTCGAGCGCCTGGTGCAGGCTGGGCGGGGCAGGGGGCTTGCCGAACTCGGAAATGTCGGCGCCGGCAATGAACGTCCGCCCGTCGCAGATGATGACGATCGCCCTGACCGCGCCGTCGGCTTCCGCCGCTTCGACGCCGCCCTTGAGGCCCTCTCGGACCGCTTGCGACAGCGCGTTCACGGGCTGGGAATTGATCGTGACGAACGCGACGTCGCCTTCGACCGAAAGGTCGACGACCGAATTGATGGCGGCCATGGGGTGTTTCCTCTTTGGCGAGCGGGACCAACGCCGGTGATGATCGAGCGCTCGGGTTTGTTGATTGGAGCGGGTCGGATTATGATTGAGCGGCAGGCCGCCTTCGGTCAACTCGGGCGAGCCGCGAGGCAAAGGGCGGCGGGCCTTGGGCTCAAAGAATTTTGAACCCGCCCTGTAACCGATCCCTTTCCCGGACGTATATTCGCTCCGAGCGCGGAAGAATTCCGGCAGGCCCGCAGAGCGATGAGGTTGAGGCATGTTGACGCGTCGAACGGCTCTGAGCGGCCTGGCCGCAATCGCGAGCGCAAATCTCCTGGCGAATTCGGGCGCGCGCGCCCAGGAAGCCCATCTCGTCCGCACGGACGCCGACTGGCGCTCGAGTCTGACGCCCGAGCAATATGCGGTCCTGCGCAAGGAAGGGACCGAGCGGCCCTTCAGCAGCCCGCTCCTGCATGAGGAGCGAAAGGGCGTTTTCGCCTGCGCCGGCTGTGGTTTGGATGCCTTTTCCTCCACGACCAAGTTCGACAGCGGCACCGGCTGGCCGAGCTTCTGGGCCCCGCTGGACAAGGCGGTCGACGAGCACACGGACAAATCGTGGGGCATGACCCGCACGGCCGTGAGCTGCCATCGATGCGAGGGCCATCTGGGCCACGTCTTCGACGACGGACCCAAGCCGACCGGCCTGCGCTATTGCATGAACGGCGTCGCCCTCACTTTCAAGCCGGCGACCGCTTAAGGTGACCGCAGGTTTAATCTTTAGTTAAGACATTCGTCCTGGTACAGAGCGCCTTCGCGAGCGTAGTCATAAGAAGAGCGAGGCTCTCGCAAGTGTGATGACACGAGTGCGTGAGATGAGGCGCAGTGTCGCGTCAACGCCATAGTGGCGAGTTATGCGGAGGACGTTTCGATGATTTGGCAGGTTATGGAGTAGGGCCATGATCTCGTCCTTCAAAAGAGGCTCTTCTTTTCCGGCGCTCGTTCTGATCGGGCTCCTCTCCACGGCCGCTTTCTTCGTCACCCGATCGACGGCCGAAGAGGCGCGCACTGTGCCGGCGCCGGCCGTCGACGAGCAGGCGGCTGGCAAGACGTCCGAAACCGCCGTGATTGCGGGGGGATGTTTCTGGGGCGTGCAAGGCGTCTTCCAGCATGTCGCCGGCGTCACCAACGCCGTCTCCGGCTATGCCGGCGGCGACAAGAAAACCGCCCATTACGACATGACCTCGGAGGGCAACACGGGCCACGCCGAATTGGTGCAGATCACCTACGATCCGCGCAAGATCACCTACGGGCGCATCCTGCAGGTCTATTTCTCGGTCGCGCATGATCCGACCGAGCTCAATCGCCAGGGTCCGGATTCAGGCACGCAATATCGCTCGGCGATTTTCCCGCATGAACGACGAACAGGCGAAGGTGGCGAAGGCCTATATCGCTGAGCTCAATTCCGCGCATGTGTTCGGCGCGCCGGTCGTCACCACGATCGAGCCGGGCAAGACCTTCTATCGCGCCGAGGACTACCACCAGGACTTTCTGGCCAAGAACCCAGCCTACCCCTACATCGTCTATAACGACCTGCCCAAGGTCGCGAACCTCAAGCGCCTCTTCCCCGCGCTTTACAAACCCGACCCTACGCTGACCAGCGCCGCCCGCTCGTAAGTTTACCCTTCTCCCTCGGGGAGAAGGTGGCGCGAAGCGCCGGATGAGGGTTCGCACCGGCAGACGGTAGCGCCGCCCTCACCCCGACCCTCTCCCCGAGGGAGAGGGGGCGCTACGGCGCCGGATGAGGGTCCCTTGTCATTCCCGCGCGAAGCGGGAATCCAGAGCCGCTGCAAAGACTGGATGCCCGCTTTCGCGGGCATGACAGTCAAGGCGATGTGATGGCCGATCCCGTCCGCGCTCACCCGCCGGCTTTGCCAAGAGCGGCCTCCAGCGCGGCGAGGTTGTCGCGCACGGTCACCGTGTTGGGATGGTCCGGCCCGAGGCTCGTCTCGAAAATCGCCAGCGCGCGGCGCATCATGCGGCTCGGCCTCGGCGAAGGCGGTTCGTGGTCTTGAAGCAGCTGCGCCGAGATTGTTGAGGTCTGCTCGCCACGTCGGGATGATCCGAGGCCGTAGCTTGTCTCGTCGATCGCGAGCGCGCGGCGATCAGCGGCTCGGCCTCGGCGAGGCGGTTCGTGGCTTGAAGCAGCTGCGCGAGATTGTTGAGGCGGATCGCCACATTGGGATGATCCGGGCCGTAGCTCTTCTCGTCGATCGCGAGCGCGCGGCGCATCAGCGGCTCGGCCTCGGCGAGGCGGTTCGTGGTCTGAAGCAGCTGCGCGAGATTGTTGAGGCCGATCGCCACGTTGGGATGATCCGGGCCGTAGCTCGTCTCGTCGATCGCCAGCGCGCGGCGCATCAGCGGCTCGGCCTCGGCGAGGCGGTTCGTGGCCTGAAGCAGCGCCGCGAGATTGTTGAGGCTCGATCGCCACCTTGGGATGATCCGGCCCGTAGCTCTTCTCGTCGATCGCGAGCGCGCGGCGCATCAGCGGCTCGGCCTCGGCGAGGCGGTTCGTGGCCTGAAGCAGCTGCGCGAGATTGTTGAGGTCGGTCGCCACATTGGGATGATCGGGCCCGAAGCTCTTCTCGTCGATCGCGAGCGCGCGGCGCATCAGCGGTTCGGCCTCGGCGAGGCGGTTCGTGTCCTGAAGCAGCGCCGCGAGATTGTTGAGGCGCAGTCGCCACATTGGGATGATCCGGCGCCGTAGGCTCTTCTCGTCGATCGCGAGCGCGCGGCGCATCGAGCGGCTCGGCCTCGGCGAGGCGGTTCGTGGCCTTAAGCAGACGCGCGAGATTGTTGAGACGGATCGCCACACTTGGGATGATCCGGGCCGTAGCTCTCTTCGTCGATCGCCAGCGCGCGGCGCATGAGCGGCTCGGCCTCGGTGTAGTCCGCCTTGGCGTCGAAGCAGTAGCGCCGAGTTCGTTGAACAGCCGCGCCGTCGGCTCCGCAATCCCCGCTTCGTCCGGCGCGGCGCGCGACCGCGAGCGCGTGCGGCGCGAGCGGATCGAGGATCGGCCAGCTCCGCACGTCGTCGGGATCGCCGACGAAGGCCGCGTTCACCCATTCCAGCGCCTCGCGCAAAGCCTGCGCGCGGCGCTCGCTCGCTCATCGCGCGGCGGGCGAAATCCTGCACGAGGCGATGCACGACGAAGCCCGGCGCGCCGCCGTCCTCCGCGGTCACGGCGCGAAATGAGCGAATAGGCGTAGAGGCCGCGCGCGCGCTTCATAGGCGTCATTGTCCGGCGCCTCGCCGGGGACGGCGACGTCGAGGAGCGAATCCGGAACCGGGTCGGGGGCGAGGAAGGCGAGCCGGTCGAGCAGCCGCCGGCTCTCCGGCGAGAGCCGCGCGACCGATGTCGCCCAGGTCGTGGCCAGCGTCCGATCGGAACCCGTCACCGTCGCATCCGCCCAAGCGAGCGCTTTCTCCCGGCTCTCGCTCCAAAGCTTCAGATAGCGAGCAAAGCCGATGCGATCGGTCGCGATATGCGCGCCCGCCTGCTCCAACCCCAGCGCGAGGCCGCCGAGCTCCCGCGCCAGCGTCCTGCGCCAGCGCCGCGTCGTCCTTGCTCTTGCTTCGGTCGGCGTCCGTGCGGTCGAGCAGGAATTGCGCGGCCGCGTTCTCGTCGAGCGTGGAAACTTCGAGCTTTCGCACACCGGCGGGAAAATTCGACGCCCGCGCGGTGACGACGACATGGCCGCCTTTGAGGCGCGGCATGAGTTTCGCCACCTCAGCAACGGCGGCGCGGTCGTCGACGTTGTCGAGGATCATCAGCCAAGTCGGAGTTGGACTCGAGCCAGCGCAGGACGGCGGTGATCTTGGTCGCGTCGTCGCGCGCCTCTTTCTCTGGCAGGTCGAGAATCTCGAAGGCCGTCAGCCCCGCCAAACCCGCGTTGAGCGCGGCGCCGTCGCTCGCGCTGACGAACAGAAGCGCCGAATAGACCGCCTCGCGAGACCACGCATATTCGATCGCGAGCCGCGTCTTGCCGATCCCCCCGAGACCGGTAAGCGCGACCGGAGCGCCCTTGGCGCCCAGCAGCGCTGTATGCAGGTCGGCAAGGTCCTCGTCGCGGCCGGCGAACAGGCCGCCGAGCGACGCGAAGGGAAGATTGCGGGGCTTCGTGACCGATCCCGCCTTCTTGAGGGCGTCCAGAACAACGGACCCGAAAACGCGCGCGACAAGATTGTCAGCGCTGGCGAACGGTTTCGCCGGATAAAAGTCGATCGCCTTGAGCCGTGCGAGATGGTCGGCCTGGGACGCGCGCGAAGCCTCGTCGGGCGCGAATTTTACGCCGCGTTTGACGCCAAAGGCCGGCGCGACGATAACGAGATTCTGTTTCGCGCCGTCCTTGTTGAAGCCGATCGCGAGCCAGGCTTCCCATTGCGTATAGGTCAGGCGCCCGAGCGCCTCGCGGTCCATGCCCTTTTCGGCCAGCCGCGCCGCAAGCTCGGGCCGGCGCCGCAGAAGGTCGTCGACGCTGCTCGACGCTGGCGCCGAGCCGGCCATCTCGCCCGCGAAATGCACGACGACGTCGCAGCTTTCGATATAGGTTTCCAGCATGGCGAGCGTGTCGCCGCCGAGGTTTTGAAAATCCTCCTGGATCTTGATCTCGACATTCGGTCGCGTCAGCGCGCGGCGCAACGCGTCGCGATCGTCGCCGAACTCATCCGACACACAGGAGAGAAAGAGGCTCACGTCCGCCATTCGCCGCCGCCCGCGTCATGGCCATGGCCCAATGTGGCATGGCCAGGTGGATTGGGCAAAGCGCCGCCGGATTTGTGGCGGCATATGGACTTTGGCTGCGCCTCAACAAATTCGGGACCGATTTCGGCGCCTCAGCGGGCGAAATGTATTGGCATCGACAGAAAAAAACGTTTTTTCCGGCCCGAAATGCGGCGGCATCAAGGCCATGTTCGGGTGACATCCGAGCGACATTTCCTTGCCGCAATCCTATTTTTGTGCTATCCAGAATGAGCCCAGGAACTGATCCGGTTTGGCCGGACTTGGTCCGCAGCGTGAGGTCAACCTGACGGCAGAAACGAGAGAGGAAGAATTTTTTACTCCAAACGGTCGTAACCCATTGAAAAGTCCCGTTTCCAAAAAATAAACGCTAGTAAACGCTAGCTATTTTACTAGCGTTTATTAGCGCTTATTGACGTTTACTAGCGTTTATTGACGCTTGTTTCGGCGACTCGCCACCGGGCGGTCGCGGCGCGGCGTCGCGCGCAGAACTGGACGATCGCCTCGAGCGTAGCCTCCGGCTGGTCGAACTGCGGCGCGTGGCGGCAGGCCTCGAGGATGAGGCTCGTGACCGCGGCGGGCGAGCGGGCCTCGATGGCGCGGATTTGCTTCAGCGTTCCATATTGATCGTCCGCGCCCTGGATGACGAGCGCGGGGACACGCCAGCGGCTGACGGAATCCTCGATGTTCCAGGCCTTGAAGCCGGGATCGAGCCAGGCGTCGTTCCAGCCGCGGAAGGCGACGTCGACATGGGCGTGATATTTGGCGAGCTTCGCCCGCAGGTCGCCCGTCTCATAGGCATGGCGCGCCTCGGCGATCGAGGCGAGGCCCATCTCTTCAGTGAAGAGATGAGGCGCCATCAGGATGAGGCCTTTGATCCGCTCATCGACATGTTCGCCGGCGTAGATCGCCGCGATCGAGGCGCCGTCGCTGTGGCCGAGCAGGATGCCGCGCTCGAGCCCGATAGCGTCGAGCAAAGCGGGCAGGCTGAGCCGCGCCTCGCGGCGCATGTAATTGAGCGGACGCGGGAGATCGATGCGCTCGGACCGGCCATAGCCCGCCCGCGAATAGGCGAACACCCCGTGGCCGGTCGCGGCCGCAAGTTTTTGCGGAAAGCCACGCCACAGCGCGAGGCAGCCGAGGCCCTCATGCAGCATGACGATCGTGGGCGCTTGGTCCGGGGGCGGCCCGAAGGCTGCGGCCTCCAGGCGTTTGCCGTCGGCAAAGACGTCGCCGCCAACGCCATCGATCCATGGAAAGGCGGTCATTGCGTGAACGCCAGGCCCCGGGGCGAGGCTTTAATCGCGATTGGAAGTTCCTCGGCGGCTGGAGGAAACCCGCCCCTTTTACGGTACGGCCGGGCTTGTTCTCCCTTCCGCCTCCACCTGTTTGTTGATTGCCGTGCCATTCTTATGATACATGAGTGACGGAACCAGGGCGCAATTTGGGCGGAGGGCGGCGATGCCCCAGAGTCGACGATGCGGTGCGAGTGTTCAAGACCGATAAAGGCGAACCGTCGGCCGGCTGCCGCCCTGCACCCCGGGTTCCATTGATCAGATTGATCGTGGGCGAAAGTAAACGTGAAATTGACCGGGCGATTGCATGTCTTTTTGCTCACGCTGAGCCCCTAGAAGTGCGTTCATGACGTCAATGGCTAACGCCTATGGGAAATGTCACGATCGAATCGGCCGCGATAAGACTTACGGATACGATCCTTGGTTATAACGAGCAAGATCTGGAGGAAACTCTTAAGGCCATCGCGGTCGATATCGGCGTTAACCACATTGCGTATATGCGTTTTGCCCCAGACAAAAGCTCTGACGCCAGCCTGCTTACCGGGACTGTAACCTATTCGTTTCAGTGGCAGACGCGGTATTTTCTTAAACAGTATGTCTTGATTGATCCGGTTATCGCATATGGAGGTAAGGCCGTTCTTCCATTCGATTGGGATCAGTTGGCACGGGACGATCCAGCGGTTCAGGCATTTTTTGCCGATGCGCTGATCCACGAAGTCGGCCTCAACGGATTGTCGATCCCCGTTCGCAATCGGAGGGGCGTCTACTCTTTAGTCTCCTATACCAGCAACCATTCAAAACCAGAATGGCAGGAATTCAAAAAAAACAATATGGTAAAACTGCAATTGATCTCAGTTCTTATAGATTCTGCAGCTAGTGTTAATCTCAAGCTTAGTAGTCCTCCAGTTAAGCTGTCAAAAAGGGAAGAACAGTGCCTGATTTGGGCTGCTAGAGGCAAGACATACCAAGATATTTCTGATATATTGAATATTTCTTTTGGCAGCGTGAAGAGTTATCTTGATACGGCACGACATAAATTAAATTGCGCGAACTTGACGCATGCAGTTGGTGTCGCAATTGCTACCGGTGTTATCCCTGCGAAGGCTCTCCAGGGTTCGTCCTTTAAGTGATTCCTAAAATGTCAACTCAACTTCTATGTGGAATTGTGACCGTTAAAAATTAAGGTTAACATCCGTGGTCTCGTAGCAAGGGAGATGCCACGATGTTGAAGTTTATTGAAGGTTCGCGAGCGTCGTTGTTTCCGATGGAAATCGACGCAATGTTTCGGAATAGGGCAGTCACTTTCTCAGAAAGGCTCGGCTGGGACGTTACTGTGACGGATGGATATGAACGGGATGAATTCGATGATGCCAATCCGTTGTATCTGGTATCGGTAGATCCAATTACGAATGAATATTGGGGGTCTTTGCGATTGCTGCCGACAACCGGGCCAAACATGTTGCGTGACGTTTTTCCCTGCCTCCTCGAAGAAGGGGAATTCATCGAAAGCGCGACGATCTGGGAGAGCTCGCGGATTTGTGCGGTGGCGGCGGACAGCCAGCCTCAACGCCGCCGGAACGGCGTCAATTTCGTGCTGAGCGAATTGATCGCGGGGATTGGGGAGGTTGCGGTGATCGCCGGCCTGACCCAAATCGTTTCTGTGTTCGACGCCCGAGTCTATAGAGTTCTAAAAGCCGTCGGTTGCAATCCACAGCTCATTGGCCGGCCGCGCCGGATAGGCGGCACCATGAGCTACGCAGGGCTTTTCGACACCGGAGAGGGCCTCCTGTCGGCTCTGACAGCATTCCGCGAGGAGCTCGGAATCGAGCCGCCGGAATCGAAAGAACTCGCCAGAGAACTCGCCTTCGCCTAAGGGGGCATTTGTAGCGCAGTCCATTCGACGGCTGCGCTACAACGCAACTCCTGCCTCGCCCGTTTGATCTCGGACGACCATGCTGCGAGCAGGGTACCATTTTGCAGCGATGAATATCCCGGGGCGGGGCGAAGTCCTTGACCATGCAGAGCTAATCGCTCCGGTGGGGACGAAAGCACGGGCTTCGCGCCCGAGACCAGCGACCTCCGAAAAGCGGCGGACCGTACATTGAGCGCAGGACCGCCAGGGGTGGCGGCGCTTTCGAGCTAAAGACCGCGGCTCCGCCAATCACATCGTTTCAGGGGGAGAATGGTCCGCTAGCGGGGGACCCCGGAGACGCGAATCCCAGGCGCGGACTGCCAGCGTTCCAAGGCGAGTCCGGTTCGGCTAATCTCACGAGCTTGGTGACGCCTTGCGTTGCACGCGCTGAAGATAACCCTGGGTTTGACGCATGGATAGCGTCCGCACCTTGGGGAGGGTATGCTCAAATCGCCTGCCCTTCCGGCGGCTGTGAACTTAAACAGCGCTCGCGGACCTACCCGCCCGTCGCGAACAGGTGCATAAGGGAAGGCCAATATTTCCCGACTTAGAGTCAAAAATTCACTAAGGGTCCCGGTTCCTTCATAATTGGAGGGTATTCCCGACGTCCTGCGAATCGTTTGTTCGCGGCGTCGTATGTGAGAGTTCAAAACCCATGCCGATCCGGATGGGAAACGCGGCTATGCCCGCCCCGAGAAGGCCGACAAGCTTATTGCGAGCTTGCGTCTCCACCTGCGCAGTTTTCGCGTCCTCTTTTGGCGCGGTGCGGGCGGCGGACGTGGCGAACTCACAACCCACGCCGACGGCGGATGCCCCGAATGCTTTCACCGGTTGGTATGTGAAACTCGGCGCTTTGGGAGTTCTCGACCGGAGCTCGTCAAACCTTTACGAGCAATCGACCGTCGGAATGATCGTTCCGGGAATTGGAACGGTGCCGGTGGGGGTCGGCCCTCAGCTTCAAATCCCGGGCCTGGGCGCGAGCTATTCGAACTTCGCTGGCGTGGCGCTCCAGGGGGGCTATTCCTTCACGCCGAACTGGTCGGTTGAAGTCGCAAGCGGATTTCCGATGTGGGCGACGGTCACCGTGAATGGATCCTCCCCGGCAGGGCCGCCGTCCGGGACTGTTCTCAGCAAGTTGCTCCCGGCCTCGGTGCCGATAACCGGCGTCTACCATTTCACTCAGTTCGGCCGTTTCCAGCCTTACCTGGGGGCGGGCATCGCGCCAACTTTCGCCTTGGCGGTCCGAGACGGCTTCAGCACCGGCTCTACATACCAACCCGCGCTCGGCGTCGTCGTCCAGGGCGGCTTCGATTACATGCTCAACAAGCATTGGGGCGTCTTTGTCGACGCGAAGCAGGGCTTCGTGGGGACGACTGGGAACTCGACGGGCGTTAATACTGCACCCTCTCTTGGGCCGATCGCCGGCACCATCAAAACAAATGCCCGGCCTGTCGCGTTCTCGACGGGCCTCACCTATCACTTTTGAGTTCCAATCCTCACCGCCGCCGATCACGGCGGTTGGCGCTCTACAGCTTGATCAGGGTCGAGATCCCGCCAACGATTCGCGCCGCGATTTTGTCTCGCTCAACTGTGTCCCGCCGCAACGATTCATCCGGAATTTGGGGTTGGGAGGTGCGCAGATGCGAGTCTATGGAACGCTTATAGGCGCACTCCTGGCGGTAGCGGTGATCACGACTTCGGTAGACGCGGCTCGAGCGAATCCTTCGACCATCACCAGCGTCGACATTGCTCGCGTGCAATCAATCGGACGCTACGCCGGCCTGACCTTTCGCTATATGGAGGGCACGATACATGGCGAAGTCTCTGCCGCAGAGCCGATTGCCGGCTTGAGAGAGCTTGCAGGCGGACGGACGACCGTTCCTTATCAGGTCAGCTTCCAGATCGTTGCGCCCGAAGCCGCATCTGACGCGGGCACTGTTATCGTTGAGGCGCCGAATCGCGGGAGGACCATCTTCCCGGGAGCGATCAGCGGTCCCGCTCCTGTGACGGGCCCGACCGCCGATCCGGTCGCGAGCGCCATCGGCGATGGCTTTCTCCTGAGTCACGGGATTTCCATTGCGGCAATCCAATGGCAAACGGAATTCGCCGCGGGCGTGCCCCAGAGCGCGCAAGGGATCGGCGAAGTTGTCGTCCGCGATTTTGGCCGCTGGCTAGGCGGCGAATTCCGAAGCGGGGGCTCCCCTCTGCCGATCTTCCGCCATCGTATCCTGGCCGGCGTGAGCCAAGCCGCGTGGTTCGTAAACAGCTTCATCGCCGAAGGTTTCAATGTCGATCCTGACACCGGCCGCGGCGTGTACCAGGGGGCGTTTACCCGCAACGGCAACGGATTGGTGCTGGCTATCAACGGCTTCGCGGCGGAACACGAGCAATTCCCCTACGCCCGAGCCAATCTGGCGCCGCTCGCGCCCGACCAACTCCTGTCCCGACCTGCAAGCGACCCGGAACTGGTCGACGTGATCTCGCTTACCGACTTCTATCGGCTGCGCGCCAGCATATCCGCCCGAGCGCCCGCCCCCCCTGGGATGCATCGTTACGCGACAGCAGCCCCTCACGCTTCCGGCAACGCCCTTCCGGAGGTCGTGTTTGGGACCATGAAATGCAACGCCGGCGCGCCGATCTTGTTGAGCAAGGTCAGAGACGCTTTGTATCTTCGCCCTCTCATTCTGGGCCTATTTGCCTCGATCAGCGAGACGGGAGCGCCCAAGCGCGCGCTGCCACTTGACGCTCCCTTCGCGCTTGAGCCTGTCTCGGCCGAACTTGAAGGCGTGAACCAGCTTGATGGAACGCCGCTCTGGACGCCTAAAAGCGCGCCTAACGGCATGCCTTTAGGCGGCATTCCGACGCTCGAGGCCGCTCTGCCGATCGGGCTTCCTCGACCGATCGCGCTGCCCCCGGTGAAAATCGCCTCGATCAACGACACCTGCGGCAACTTCTCAGGCTGGGAGGCTTTCTCAATCGATGAGCTTACGCGCCGCTATGGCGAGCGAGCCCATTACATCGAGATGGCGCGCCAAAAAGCCATCGATCTGGTCGCCGCCGGCTATCTGCTCGAGGAGGACGAGGCGGCTGCCATACACGAAATCGAAGCGCAGCTTCCCCGAACTACCGGTAGAGACCCATCCTAACTCGCCCGAGCCTGCGACTCGCTCCGGTAGGGATGCGCAGGGTACACGCCCAGGATACGCACTTCGCGGGAGAAGAACTTGAGCTCTTCCAGCGCCCGCGCCAGCGACGGATCCTCAGGGTGCCCGTCGACATCGGCGAGGAACTGGGTCGCGGTGAACTCGCCGCCCTCCATGTAGCTCTCGAGCTTGGTCATATTGACGCTGTTGGTGGCGAAGCCGCCAAGGGCCTTGTAGAGCGCGGCGGGCACGTTGCGCACACGAAAGATGAAGGTCGTCACAATCGGCTCTCCGCCCGCCGGCGTCCAGCTTTCATCCCTCGACAGCACGACGAAACGGGTCGTGTTGTGGCTCTCATCCTCGACGTCCGTGGCCAGCGTGTCGAGGCCATAGATCTCACCTGCCAGGCGCGGCGCGAGCGCCGCGCGGCTCTTGTCCGCCCATTCCGCGACTTCGCGCGCCGCGCCCGCCGTATCGCTGGCGACGACCGGCTGGAGCTTGTGGCGGCGGATGATGTTTCGGCACTGGCCGAGCGCATGAGTGTGGCTATAGACGGCCTTCAGATCCTCGATGCGCGCGCCGGGAACGGCGAGCAACTGAAAGTGAATCGGCAGAAAAGTCTCGCCCACGATGTGAAGGCCGGACGCCGGCAACAGCGCATGAATGTCGGCGACCCGCCCCGCAATCGAGTTCTCGATCGGAATCATGGCGAGTTCGGCCGAGCCGTCCTGCACGGCTGCGAAAGCATCTTCGAAGGTCGCGCGAGGCAGTGGGGTCAGATGAGGAAAATTCTCGGCGCAGGCGATATGCGAATTCGCCCCAGGTTCGCCCTGATAGGCGATGGAATGTGTGGTCGTTCATGGGTGTTTCCCCGGCGCGAGCATCGCTCGCGCGCGTTCCAGATCATGCGGGCCGTCGACGCCGAGCGGCGCCGTGTCGACGAGCGCGACATCGATCCGCATGCCAGCCTCCAGCGCCCGCAATTGTTCGAGTTTCTCGCGCCTCTCGAGCGGCGAAGGGGGCAGGCCGACGAATCGCCGAAGCGCGTCGCGGCGATAGGCGTAAAGACCGATGTGATGCAAGAGGCGCCCTTCCCCCAGGGGGCGCGCGCGCGGGTGAAATAGAGCGCTCTCAGCCGGGTCGGACCGAGTTCGGTCGCGACAATCTTGACGACGTTGGGATCGTCCTTCTCCTGCTCGCGGGTGATCGGCGTCGCGAGCGTCGCGATGTCAACCGCTCGCTCTTCAAGGGGGCCAAGACAGGCGCGCACGATCGAAGGTTCGATGGTCGGCAGGTCGCCCTGAACGTTGACCGCGACATCGTGAACGCCGTCGGCGTCGACCAGGCCCAACGCCTCGAAAATGCGGTCGGACCCGGAGGCATGATCGGAACGGGTCATGATCGCCTTGCCGCCGGCCGCGGCGACCGCTTCCAGGACGCGCGGATCGTCCGTCGCCACCCAGACCGGCCCGATATCCGCCTCCAGCGCCCGGCGCCAGACGTGAACGATCATCGGCGCGCCGTTGATGTCGGCGAGGGGCTTTCCCGGCAGGCGGGTCGCGTTCATGCGCGCTGGGATGAGGACGATGGGGTTGGCCATCAGTTTCGATTAAGCCAAATTCGGGGAACGACGGCTTATACGTGTTGCCAAGGCGCGCGCAAAGCGGCTAATCAACTGAGCAAAACAAACGTCCCGCCGGGCCCTCTAACCTCACTCCAGCTGACGAAAGTCCCTCTTCTCATGGACCACGTGAATGTGAACCGGGTCGCTTTTTCAGCGCTGGGGGCGGTGTTGTTCGTCATGCTGCTCACGGCCTTCAGCAATCTCATCCTGTCGCCGCGAACGCCCAAGGTTCCGGGCTTCGCGCTGCCTGTCGGCGCCCCAGCCGCGACCGCCGCGGCGCCCAAGGCGGCGCCCGAGACGCCGCTGCCTGTGCTGCTCGCCAAAGCCGACGTCGCAAAGGGCGAAAACGACGTCAAGATCTGCGCGACCTGCCACAATTTCAAGGAAGGCGCCGGCGCCAAGATCGGGCCGGATCTGTGGAACGTGGTCGGGCGTCCGGTCGCATCGTTCCCGGGCTTCGTCTATTCCGATTCGCTCAAGGCGATCGGCGGCGACTGGACCTACGATAAGCTCAACGCCTGGATCGCCGACCCGAAGGCGATGGCCGCGGGCACCAAGATGGCCTTCGCCGGGGAAAAAGACGAGAAGAAGCGGGCCGACATCCTGGACTATCTGCACTCGCTCAGCGACAAGCCGGTCCCACTGCCGAAATAAGGCGGGGCCCCAGGCTTTAGGGTTCCTACAACTTCGAGGCAAGTTCGGCGCAAATTAGCGCAAGAACGCCGATGTGACCGTCACGCTAATTTCATTCTTGTAATGTTCTAAGCGAAGCTGGATAGCTTCGGGCGGCGCGAACCAGCGGCGGCGGCGCGGGGAGCGGCTATGAAATCCATTCATCGTTCAATGTTGACGCGCGCGCTGATGACCGGCGTTGCGTCGCTCGCCTTCATCTTGATGGGCGCTCCCGGCATTCATGCGGAGGATGTGACTGTTTGGGGCGCTTATGGCGGAAACGGCGCGGATGGCGTCAATCCGGGCGATTGGGGCGAGGCAGGCGGCGGCGGAGCGCCCGCGACCGCCAGTGCAATCAGCACTGACCCTCTGAATACGGCCACGGCTGTCGGCGGAAATGGTGGCGACGGAGGAAACGGCGCGGACTATTTCTTACCCGGCGGCGATGGCGGAAAAGGAGGTGCCGGGAATGCGGCGGCGGTGACGAGCATCGTTTCCGGCTCAGCGGGCGCGGACGCCTTAGCGAACGGGGGATCGGGCGGAAACTACGGCGGGTCTCCCTACACCCTTCAGTATTTCGCCAGCGGGGGCAGTGGAGGAGCCGCAACAGCTACTGCAACAGCTAATTCAGGAAATGGGAGCGCTAGTGTTTCAGCCTCAGCAACGGCCGGTTCCGGCGGCGATTCAGTCGGATTCGCACCAGCTGGCGGCGACGCCAACGCCAGCAGCACGGCCACGGCCAACGGTTCTGGCGACGCATCGTCTTCCGCGAAAGCCACGGGGGGTACGGGCGAATTTAGTATTGATGGCGGTTTTGGAGGAGGCAACGCCACGGCGACGGCCATTGCGATTGCGGCAGGGGGCGGCACGGCGATTGCCGTTGCGGTCGCGACACAGGGTAATCGGTACAGTTTTTCCATTCCCGAGGCGCAAGCCATATCGAGCGCCGAGACCGTCGACGGTGCGATGGCTCAGGCGGTGTCGACCGCCGGTCCCGGCGCCACAGTCGGGGACACTTTCAGCTCCTCCACCGCGGCGACTAGTTTTGCGGGCGTGAGCGTTCGGTCGACGGCTTACGCTGATGGCGCGCCAGGGGTTCATGGCGTGCCATCGGTTCCGATCACGGCCAATGCGATCGCGCAGGGCGGCTCGGCTCAGACCTTCGTCGACCAGAACGAGGACGCCGTCATCTCCGTCGCCATTCCCGACAAGGCCTTCGCCGCGACGCTAATCGGTGGCGCGAGCGCTGTCGCCGACGCGCTGCTCGGAACGGGCGACGAGATTTTCGGAGCCGCCATTCTGATTGACGGTGGCGGAATCTCGACATTCGATTTCCATTACCAAGGGGATTTGCTTCTTGGCTTGATCGACGGCGTCGGCGAAGTCGATGTCACCATCAACGGCGTCCAGTTTCTCTTGGAGAGCTTCGTTGATGATAGCGTAATCAATCTGGGGCCAAACTTCGGATCCAACATTGACCTGACGATTTTCACTGCTGGCGGGTCGGGCGATTTCGTTCTCGGCGGCGCGGTCCCCGAACCCTCGATCTGGGCGATGATGCTTCTTGGTTTCGCGGGCCTCAGCTTCGCTGGCTATCGGTCGACACAACGACGCGCCGCCGTCTGCCTTCGAGCGTCGAACTGAAGTTGGACGTTATCGGGCTGCGTTGTGGGCGGGCGGCGCGGGGAGAGGCGGCCATGAAATCCATTCATCCTTCAATTTTGATGCGGGCATTGATGACCAGTGCGGCGTCGCTGGCTCTCCTAATGACTGGCGCCGGGGAGGGCCGCGCAGAGTCGGTGTTTGTCCAGGGCGCTAACGGCGCGAACGCCGTTGATGGGGATCCCGACGTACCAGCTACCAGCGGCGAGTCCGTGACCGCTACAGCCGGAAGCATGCAGCCAGTAACCGACTCTGGCAATAGCGCATCCGCGACCGGCGGAAATGGCGGCAACGGTGGAAACGACCCTGGTAACGGATCTGGCCAACAAGGCGGCACCGCGGTCGCGTCGGCGGCGACAAATGTCATCTCCGGCTCAGCGGAAGCGGGCGCTACAGCTATCGGCGGTAACGGAGGAAACTTCGGCCTAGGCGGGTACGAGAACTTCGGCTACGGCGGCGTTGCCAGCGCCAGCAGCACGGCCGTGACCAACGGTTCTGGCGACGCATCTTCGTCCGCAAACGCCACCGGCGGCGCGATGGGATCTGGTGACTTCGGTTTCGCAGGCAACACCAACGCGGTGGCCAACGCCGCGGCGAGGGGTGGCGGAAAGGCAGCTGCCGCGGCATCGGCGACTGGTGGCCCTTGCAATGGATTCTGCGCTCCAATGAATGGCGCCTCTGCAACTTCGAACGCCGAGACCGTAGACGGCGCGAAGGCGGACGCGCAGGCAAGCGCAGTCCCAGGGGAAGGGACCAACGCGCCGGGACAGGCCTCTTCGAGCGCGACGACCAGCTTTGGCGGCGTAAGCGTCCTGTCCTCAGCTCTCGCTACGACCGGCAACAACTCGCTAAACGCCCCTCCCGCTCCGGACGCCTTGACCCATGCGATCGCGCAGGGTGGCTCCGGTCAAGCGTTCGCCAGCGCTTTTGAAACCGCCTATGCCTTCTCAACGGCGCTCCCGGACAAGGCGTATGCCACAACGGTGATCGATGGCGCGAGCAAGGTCGCGAGCGCGCTGCTGGGGTCGCAGGACACTGTTTTCGGGACCGCTATTCTGGGGGCGGATGTGTTTGTCGGGGTGAGCCAGACTTACAGCGCAAGCTCCAACTTCGATTTTGCCTATCGGGGCGACCTGTTGGTTGGCTTGATCGACAATCAGGTTAACGGCTTCGCCGCTGGACAGGGCTTCCAGTCAATGGAATTTACCATCGTGGCCGACGGCGTCGAGATTTTCGACAAAACTTTTGGCAGCCTGGCGATCGCCGAGAGCTTCTTCCGCGATGACGTCATCGATCTGGGCGCGGACCTTGGGCCCAGCATCGACCTGACCTTCGGCACTAAGCTCATCGCTGACGGGCCCGGCGGCTTCGGCTTCGATCTCGCCATCGGCGGCGCTGTCCCCGAGCCGTCGACCTGGGCGATGATGGTGGTCGGCTTCGCGGGCCTCGGCTTTGCCGGCTGTCGGTCGGCGCGGCGGGGCGCTGTTGGCCTTCGGACGTAGCGCCTCTCAATCCCTGACCACACTGATATCCGGGGCGGCTGGATTCTTCATGCCGACGACATGGTATCCGGCGTCGACATGGAGCACTTCGCCGGTGACGCCGCGCGACATGGGCGACAGGAGGTAGACCGCGCTCTCGCCGACCTCCTCGATCGTCACCGTGCGACGCAGGGGCGAGTTGTACTCGTTCCACCGCAAGATGTAGCGGAAATCGCCGATGCCGGAGGCGGCGAGCGTCTTGATCGGGCCGGCCGAGATCGCGTTGACGCGAATGGCCTTCTCCCCGAGATCGGCGGCAAGATAGCGGACGCTGGCCTCAAGCGCCGCCTTGGCGACGCCCATCACGTTGTAATGCGGCATCCATTTCTCTGCGCCATAATAGGTCAGCGTCAGCATGGAGCCGCCCTTCGGCATCAGCTTTTCGGCGCGCTGGGCGACCGCCGTGAACGAATAGCAGGAGATGGCGAGCGATTTGGTGAAATTGTCCTCGGTCGTGTCGACGTAACGGCCTGTGAGCTGATCCTTGTCGGAAAAGGCGATGCAATGGACGACGAAGTCGATCGCTCCCCACAGCTTTCCAGCTTCCGCGAACACCGTATCGATCGAGGCGCCGTCGGTGACGTCGCAATGCCCGAGCACATGCGCGCCCAATTCCTGTGCAAGCGGCCGGACCCGCTTTTCCAGCGCGTCGCCTTGGAAACTGAACGCCAGCTCGGCCCCCGCCGCGTGCGCGGCCTTGGCGATGCCCCAGGCGATCGAACGATTGTTCGCCACGCCTAGGACGACGCCGCGCATGCCCCGCATGACGCCCGTGGTCACGCTGGCTGAGAGGGTTTGCTCCATCAAGGCCTCGCTCGTCCTGGCCGGCGATTCCATTCGCACGCGCTGGCGCCGGGTTTAGCCTTGCTGATCACGCATGGAAAGGACAAGGCTCGCCTCGGTCGTCACAAAATGTGTGCGTTTGCTCTTACACGCGCTTGGAACCCGCGCGTCTTCGGGCTAGAATTGTTACCCAGTGTTAACGTTTGTTGAGTTCACGCAAACTCTCGGTGACCGTCGTGCCGCCGTTAAGCGATCGACCGGGCGATCTCAATGACCTCCGCCAGTTCGGGGTGGCGCTGTCGCGCGATGACCGGCTCGTGCCTGATCATGCGTCGGCCGCCGCGCTCGTCGATCGGCTCTTCAGGCAAGCTGCGCTCGAAGCGGTAAGCCCGGAGGTTCAAGACGACAAAGACCGGGCGGCGCGCGACGATGCGCGCGTCCGCGCCTTTGGCCAGTTTGTTCGCCTTCATCGCCGGCATGTTCGTCGCCTGGCTGTCGACGACGGGGAGTTCGGCTGGGAGGAGAATGGGGAAAACGCTCGCGTCAGGACGAGCGCGGGCGAAATCGGCATGGCCGCGGCGGTCCGCGCGCTCCCTTTGGAACTCAGAGAGCCGCTGTTGATCGTCGCTCTAGCCGGTTTCACGCACCGGGAGGCCGCTTCGGCTCTTGATATCTCGCTCGCGACCCTCATCGCGCGACTGACCAAGGCGCGCGAGCGTATAGCGGTCCTGACCCGCCCGCATGCCGCCGCCGCCGCCGCGCCCCGTGCGGCGGCTCCGCATTTGCGCGTCGTGAAGTGATGGACGCCGGGCGCCTCGCGGATCTGCACGCCTATGTGGACGACTGCCTCGAGTCGGACGAGCGTCTAGCGTTCGAGCAGCGCATGGTCCAGGATCCAGCCCTGGCGCGGCGCGCTGCGCTCTGGCGAGGACAGAACGTTGCGATTCGCACGGCCTTCGACGGCGAGGGGGCGACAGCTTTTCCTCTCACCATCGTCCGTCCCCAGAATGAGACTTTTGGCAGGTCTGCGCGGCCGGGCGCAAAACCTTCTGGCGAGCAACCGCCCCGCCCGACATTGAGCGCCATCGCCGAGACCCGGCGACCTGCGGCGAAGATCGTGGCGCGCGACTGGCTCAGGCCGTGGCTTGTCTGGCGGCTGGGGCTCGCGGTCTTGTCCGTCTGTCTTGCCTTCGTTTGGGCTCCGGCCGCGACCGTTGTCCCTGGCGAACGGCTTGGCGAAGCTGGCGTTGCGGCCTTCCGGGCCTTCGCCCGACCGGGGGCACAGCCGGTCGAATTCGCGACCGGCGACATGAGCGAAGCGCAAGCGTGGCTGGCGACGCAACTCGGGCGCCCCGTCTATCTCCCGGCGACGCCCTCCGCTCTAAACCTGGTAGGCGCGCGGATCGCTCCTTATCCAGCCGCCCCGGCGGCCTTTCTCGTCTACAAGTCGCAAGACAAGGCGATCGGGTTGCTGGTGCAATCGCTTGACGCTCCGGTGACGATAGCGCCGCGACCCCTCGCCGCGGACGGCGGAACGGCGGCAATATGGACGTGGCGCGGTCAGGGACTCGCCTTGGTCGGCGACCTCGAGGGGGCGGCTTTGCTGAAGATTGCGGCCGAGTTCGCCGACGTGCCGGCGGACTAAGCTCAGGCCATGCCCGAGCGCGGCTGGTAAGGCTTCTGGTCGCGCATCTTCTGCATCAACGCGGTCAGTTCCGAATCCGGCTCGTTCGGCAGAACGATCCGCAGCGTGGCCAACAAGTCGCCGGCGGCCTGGTCGGCCCCGCCGGGCAGACCTTTGCCCCGGAACCGCAGCACGCGACCGCCGTTGGCGCCCGGAGCGATCGAGACTTCGACCTCGCCGCTGAGCGTCGGCGCCCGGACCCGCGCGCCCAGGATCGCCTCGTAGAGGGTGATCGGCAGGTCGAGCCTGAGATCGCGCCCTTCCACTTTGAACAGTGGATGCGCGGCGTATCGAATGGTCACGATCACGTCGCCGGCCGGTCCGCCTGCTCCCGGCTGGCCCTGACCGCGCAGCCGGATGGATTTTCCTTCCTCGATGCCGGCGGGGACCGCGACGTCCAGCGTCTTCCCCGTCGGCAAGACCACACGGGTCGACCCGCCATGCGCGATCGTCGACAGGGGAACCGCGACGGTGACGCCGATATCCTTGCCCTTGGCGGCCTGACTGCGCGCGCGACCGCGGCCCGCCCCGAACAATTCCGACAGGATGTCCGGATCGATCGGGCCGCTTTCGGGGGAAAATCCACGGGCCCCGAAGTCGAAGCCGAAATTGCGAAAGTCGGCGCCGCCCGCCGCCCGGCTGGCCGCCAAAGCCGAAACCCTCGAATTGCGGCGCGCGCGGCTTGCCTTCCGCGTCGATTTCGCCGCGATCGAACGCTTTGCGCTTCTTGTCGTCGCCAAGGATCTCGTAGGCCGAGCCCACTTCGGCGAATCGCTCTTTCGCTTTTAGCTCTTTGCTCTGGTCGGGGTGGTATTTCTTGGCGAGCTTCCGAAAGGCGGCTTTGATTTCCGCCTCACTCGCCGTCTTGGATACGCCAAGCACGTCATACGGATCACGCATCTATGAGCCCATTCCTCGGCCTCAGCCTTCATGAAAAGCGCAAAGGCCACTGTCTCAATCGCACATTTGGCCCCTCATCCCGCAACCCGCAAGTCCAGGATGCCCGGCGCCGGTTGGCCATCAGTCGCGGGGCGCGATAGTGTTCGCATTGACCTTCCATTTCTTCCGCGGAGCATCGGCGCTTTGAATGACTTAAGCACAGCCAACTTTACCAAGGCTGGCGACCCGCTCGCGTTGTTTAAGCTCTGGCTTCAGGAAGCGGCGGGATCGGAGATCAACGATCCGGAGGCGATGACGCTCGCCACCGTCGACGCCGACGGCTTGCCCGACGCGCGGATGGTCCTTTGCAAGGGGGCGGATCAGCGCGGCATCGTCTTCTACACCAACATCGAGAGCGCCAAGGGGCAGGAACTGAAGGGCCAGCCGCGGGCGGCGGCGCTTTTCCACTGGAAGTCGTTGCGCCGCCAGGTCCGCTTCCGCGGACCTATCTCCGAGGTCAGCGCGGCCGAAAGCGACGCCTATTTCGCCTCCCGGCCGAGGGGGAGCCAGATCGGCGCCTGGGCGAGCGCGCAATCGCGGCCGCTCGCCGCGCGCGGCGATCTCGAAGCCGCGGTGGAAGCTTACGCGCGGCAGTTCGGACAAGGCGACGTGCCGCGGCCAGACTATTGGCGCGGCTATCGGCTTGACCCCGTCGAGATCGAGTTCTGGTGCGACCGCCCCTCCCGATTGCATGAGCGCATCCGCTTTACGCGCTCGGGGGCCAAATCGGCCTGGGACAAGCGGCTCCTTTATCCCTGAGAGCGGAGCAGGTGAGCCAGACCTTCATGGCCGCGGAGATCGCGGAAGCCGGCGCGATCGTCCGGCGGCAATTGGCCGCCAATTCCGCCTTGAGCGCGAAAGTCGCCGCGGATCTACGGGCGCTGAAGCCGCCCTTCGTCGCGACGGTCGCGCGCGGCAGCTCCGATCATGCGGCGCTCTATCTCAAGCACCTGGTCGAGCTCAAGCTCGGGCTTGCTTGCGCCTCCATCGGGCCCTCGATCGCCTCGCTCTATCATGCGCCGCTCAGGCTCGAGGGCGCGGTCGCGATCGCCATCTCGCAGTCGGGCCGAAGCCCCGACATTCTCGCCATGCAGCGCGCGGCGAAGGATCAGCGCGCTTTGTCGGTCGCCCTCGTCAACGACGAGGCCTCGCCGCTCGCGCGCGAGGCGAATGCGGTGCTGCCCCTCTGCGCCGGCCTCGAGCGCTCGGTCGCGGCGACCAAGTCGATGATCGCCGCGCTCATCGCCGGCGCCTCTCTGGTCGCCCATTGGAGGGAGGACGCCACGCTTCTGGCAGCGCTTCAGAGCCTGCCTTCAGTCCTCGACGCATCGTCGGCCGCGCCGCCCGCGACGGAGGCGATCGGGACGCTGGCCAAAGCGTCGTCCCTGTTCGTGGTCGGACGGGGCGCCACGCTCGCCATCGCCGCCGAGGCGGCGCTCAAGCTCAAGGAAACGTCGGCCATCCACGCCGAAGCCTTTTCTTCAGCCGAAGTGCTGCATGGACCGGCGGGGATCATCGGCCCGGGATTTCCCGTCCTCGCCTTCGCGCCTGCGGACGCCGCCCGCCCCGGTTTCTTCGACACGATCGACCGGCTCGCGGCGTTCGGCGCGTCGCCGCTTCTCGTCGACATCGAGCCGCACGAACGCTGGCCGACCCTGATCGCGCTCGACGGCGGCCACCCCCTCCTGACGCCGGTCGTGGCGCTTCACGCCTTCTATCGCGTCGCCGAAGAGGCGGCGCGGCGGCGCGGCCGCGACCCCGACCAGCCGCCCCATCTCAAGAAGGTCACGGAGACTTTGTAAGCCCCCGCTCGTCTGCGCTGTCCGCCTGATCGCGCAACCCGCGGCTGGCGAGCAGCATTTCGATCAGGAACGCGAGAAGTGCGCCCATTGTAAAAACCAGCGCGAGGCCGAACGCGACGAACAAGGCCACACCGGGTTGATCTCGAAGGGTTCCGACGAACAGCAGCAACCCCGCACATGACGTTGCGACGCCGCCCAGCGCCCCCATGATCACAGCGGCGTCGAGCACGTGGGACCTTCGCCGCAGGTAAGCCAGCCTCCGCCGCAGTCGGCTTCTGTCGGCCGGTCCCGCCGTCTCCAGCTGATCGGCCAGCGCATCGACGCGATCGGCCACACGGGCAAGGCGTGTTGCAAGGACGCCGAGGAGCGACGCGATTCCGGAAAGCAGGAAGACCGGCGTGAGCGCGACCTGGATGACGTGCGCAACGCTGTCGACAGTGTCCAGGCCGAGCATTGTGTCACCATCGTGCGGTTATTGAGAGGGTTTTGAGCAAACCCATGCTGTTGCGTCAATTGCGGCCGTGGCTGCTGCAGCACCCGGACGAACTGCCCGGGGCGGCTTGGAGATGCCCCGCGTCTCGACCGGGCGAATTTGAATTGGGGCCGCCTCGAAAATCGACATATTGGCCTTAAGCGTCGGACTGTATATAGGGCCATCACATCACGAAGCGGCGCTCCGCCGCTCGCCATGGCCATGGATCATGCTGAACCAACGTTGGACCCCGGATAGCTGGCGCACGAAACCGGTCGCGCAGGCGCCGGCCTATGCCGATCGCGCGGCGCTGGCCGAGGCGGAGCGCCAGCTCGCCGGCTATCCGCCGCTCGTTTTTGCAGGCGAAGCGCGCAAGCTCAAGAAGGCGCTCGGCAAGGCGGCGGCAGGCGATTCGTTCCTGCTGCAGGGCGGCGATTGCGCCGAGAGCTTCGGCGAGCATTCGGCCGACAACATCCGCGATTTCTTCCGGGTGTTCCTGCAGATGGCGGTGGTGATGACCTTCGCCGCCGCGTCTCCGATTGTGAAGGTCGGGCGGGTGGCGGGCCAGTTCGCAAAGCCCCGCTCGGCCGACAGCGAGACGATCGACGGCGTCACGCTCCCGGCCTATCGCGGCGACATCGTCAACGACATCGAGTTCACGGCCGCGTCGCGCGAGCCCGACCCACGCCGGCAGTTGGACGCCTATCGCCAGTCCGCCGCGACGCTCAACCTTTTGCGCGCCTTCGCCACCGGCGGCTACGCCAACCTCGAGAACGTCCATCGCTGGATGCTGGGCTTCGTCAAGGACAGCCCCCTGTCGGAGCGCTACGAGGAACTGGCCGACCGGATCACTGAGACGCTCGGTTTCATGCGCGCCGTTGGCCTCGACCCGGAGGCGCATCCGGAATTGCGCGCGACGGACTTCTACACGTCCCACGAGGCGCTGCTGCTTGGCTACGAGCAGGCGATGACGCGGCTCGATTCGACCTCCGGCGACTATTACGCGACCTCAGGCCACATGATCTGGATCGGCGACCGCACGCGCCAGCTCGGCGGCGCGCATGTCGAATTCGGCCGGGGGGTGAAGAACCCAATCGGACTCAAATGCGGGCCCTCGCTCGCGCCCGACGAGCTCCTGCGTCTGATCGAAATCCTCGATCCGGACGAGGAGCCGGGCCGGCTGACGCTCATCTGCCGGTTCGGCGCGGACAAGATCGACGCAGCGCTGCCGCCGCTCTTGCGCGCGGTCAAGCGCGAGGGCCGCAAGCTCTTGTGGGTTTCGGACCCGATGCATGGCAATACGATCAAGACCTCGAACGGCTACAAGACAAGGCCGACCGAACGCATCGCGCAGGAAGTGCGCAACTTTTTCGCCGCCTGCAGCGCCGAGGGCGTCTATGCCGGCGGGGTTCACCTCGAGATGACCGGCAAGAACGTGACCGAATGCACCGGCGGGGCGCGCGTCATTTCGGAAGCGGATCTGCACGATCGGTACCACACCTTTTGCGATCCGCGCCTCAACGCCGAGCAATCAGTTGAGATGGCCTTCATGGTCGCCGATCTTCTTAAAGTCCAACGGCTGGCTGCGCCCGAGCGGCCAGTTCGGGCGGCCGAGTGACGCCCGCGCCTCGCAGCCCGGACCACAGTGTGGGAGCTTGATGCGCCTTTCCGAATACGCGCGCAGCCGCGACAACAATTTCACCTTGCTGCGGCTGCTCGCGGCCTTCGCCGTCGTGCTCGCCCATAGCTGGTCTGTCCTCGGCATCAACGGGCGCGACTTTGCTTACGACTATGTCGGGCGAGAGCTTGCCGAGATGGCGCTCGACATGCTGTTCGTGACGAGCGGTTTCCTGGTGACGGCGAGCCTGTTCAATCGGGGCGACCTCACTCATTTCCTATGGGCCCGGGCGCTCAGGCTCTTTCCGGCGATGTGGCTCATGGTGCCGCTCACCGTCTTCATCCTCGCGCCCGCGGTGACCACCCTGCCGGCCAAGGACTATTTGGAATCGCCGGCGACATGGGAATACGTGCGCAAGACCGCGACCGTCGTCGGCGGTGTGCGCTGGTCGCTGCCGGGCGTGTTCGATACGCTGCCGCTCAAGGGTGAGTTCAACGGCTCGCTGTGGACGCTGCCGATCGAAGCGCGGATGTACATTTATCTGGCGGTCGGCTGGATTGCGTTCGCCTGGTGGCCGCAGATCCGGGTGCGCACGCTGGGTTACGTCGCGCCGATCGCCGCCGCATTGATGTTCGTCGTGATCCTGCGCGCCCGCGCGCAAGGTGTGCTCGGCAACGGCAACGTCGAGATCTTCATGTTCTTCATGGGCTCCTCGCTCTATTTCTGGCGCGAGAAGCTGTTCATGAATCGGGTCACTTTCATCGCGCTGCCGCTCATCGTCGTAGCCGCCTCGCTCATGATCGGGCCGATCGTCGCCTTCCCACTCTATCTCCTGTGCGTCGCGCCATTCATGCTGCATCTCGCTTACATTCCAGGCGGTCCGATCAGGCGCTTCAATTCCTGGGGCGATTATTCCTACGGCGTCTATATCTACGCGTTCCCTGTCCAGCAGACGCTTGCGCTTCTCTTCCCCAAGATCACCGTCCTGGCGATGGCCGGAAGCGCGGCATTGATCTCGTTCGCCCTTGCCTTCTGCTCGTGGAACCTGATCGAGAAGCGGGCGATGGGACTGAAGGATGTCTGCGCCGAGGCCACGACTCGGGCGCTCGCCGCAGCCGCGGCGCTTTTTGCGCGCTGGCGCGGGGATCCCAAGCCGAGCACACTTTCCCCCGGCGCGCCATCGGATGCGCCAGCCTCTCACCCCTCCGGCGCAATGAGCGTCAGCTCCGGAAAATAGGCGCGATAGCGCCGCGCGTCGCGCGTGAGCAACGGCGCCGCCGCGACGCTGGCGTGGGCGCCGATAAAGAAGTCGGGCAAAGCCCCCGCGTGGACTCCGCCGCCGCGCCGGTACAGCCTGAAAGCTTGCGCCGCGCGAAAGGCGGCGGATTTGGGCATGTCCACCAGCGTCAGGTCGAACTTTTCGATCTCCGCGTCACAATCGAACTGCGCCTCGAAGCCGATCGCAAACTCGGCGTAAACGATGGCGTTGATCAGCAACGGGCCGTGCGCGTGGGCGTCGGCGATGGCATGACGCGACCAGTCTGACCAGGTGGGATTGCCGGTCGCGATATCAATCAGGATGTTCGTGTCGACGAAGATCAATCCTCGCCCCGGGTCATCGCCATGATCTCCTCGGTTGAAAATCCGCGGAACGGTCGACGGCGGCTCATGTCCTTCAACCCATTCCTATAAGCCTCGGCGCTCTTCACAGCCGCTTCGGCCTCGATGATCACACCGCCTTCGGGCCGCACGCGGACGTTCACTCGGTCGCCCGGTCGAATATTCGCCGCCTCGCGTACGGCTTTTGGCAGCGTGACTTGCCCCTTCACCGTGACATTGGTCGCCAATCCGCCCCCCGTAATACCGATTAGAAAAAAAGTAATACTCAACGCCTCCCTCGGCAATGGCTCGTTCTTGCGGTGCTTGCCTGTACGCGGAGACCGCCCTGGCACGCCGCATGAGGCCCTCCCTGACACGCGAAGGGCAGTGACCAGACGGTGCGGTTCGTCTCACCCGAGCCGATGCGAAATGTCGGCTAACGAGGCTTTGGTCTGGGGGCGCTCCGCTTCTTTGGAGCTTCGGTGGCGACCATCGGCACGGGAGACCCGATGACCACGAGCGCCAACGCCTTTGCATGCTTGGCGGCATTGTAGCCCACGGTGAATTTCGCCACGTAGCGCTGATCGCCCGGGCCGTCCGGCTGTCCGGTAAGATTCTCGAACAAGTGCTTGAATATCTCTCCCAGCGCAGCTTCGTACCCGCTTTGAATGCAATCTGCATCTGATTTTGCTAGGCTTGGCATGACCGCGACCCCTCTCGGCTGTGCAACGGATAGAGATTGCGGCGCACCGGCCTTCGCGTCGGCGATCCGGAGCCGAGCAGAGCGCTTCCGTCTTCGCGCCTATGCCCCCGCGATCCTCTTTTACGACTTCTCAGGCCGCTTTTTAAAAAACGAGGCATGGGCGACATATTGGCCCATTCCGTTTGCCGCCGCCTCGCCCTCCGCGCTAAGTCCATCTCATGCCCAATTCCGTCAGCAATCGCCTCGTCATTGCGCTCGCCCAGATCCCCGCGATCGTCGGCGACATCGCGGGCAATCGCGACCGACTGCGCAAAGCGCGTAAAGAGGCCGCCGCGTTCGGGGCGGACATCCTGCTGGCGCCGGAGCTCTACCTTTCCGGCTATCCGCCCGAGGATCTGGTGCTGAAGCCCGCTTTCCAGGAGGCCTGCCGGGCGGCTTGCGAGGAGCTCGCGCGCGACACCGCCGACGGCGGGCCGGCGACCCTGGTCGGCCTGCCCTGGGTCGAGGACGGCAAGCTTTATAACGCCACGGCGCTCCTTGATGGGGGGCGGATCGAGGCGGTGCGGTTCAAGGTCGACCTGCCCAATTACGGCGTGTTCGACGAGAAGCGCGTCTTCGCAGCCGGACCGTCGCCGGGGCCGATCGTCTTTCGCGGCGTCCGCGTCGGCGTGCCGATCTGCGAAGACATCTGGGGTCCCGACCCCGTCGAATGCATCCTCGAAACCGGCGGCGAAATCCTGCTCGTTCCCAACGCCTCGCCTTATGAGCGCAACAAGCTCGCCATCCGTCAGAACATCGCGGTCGCGCGCGTCGTCGAGAGCGGCCTGCCGCTCATCTATCTCAACATGGTCGGCGGCCAGGACGAGCTCGCGTTCGACGGCGGCTCGTTCGCCCTCAATGCCGACCGAACCTTAGGCGCGCAATTGCCGGCCTTCCGGAGCATGGTCGCGCGCACAGTCTGGGAGCGGGGCGGCGATGGCTGGCGCTGCGTGGAAGGTCCGCGCGAAGTGGTCGAGGAGGGGGACGAGGCGGATTACGCCGCCTGCGTCATGGGGCTGCGCGACTATGTCGACAACAACCGCTTTCCGGGCGTCGTGCTCGGCCTCTCCGGCGGGGTCGATTCGGCTCTGTGCGCGGCGATGGCGGTCGATGCGCTGGGCGCGGAGCGTGTGCATGCGGTGATGCTGCCCTATCGCTTCACCTCGAATGAATCGCTTTCCGACGCGGCGGCCTGCGCGAAAGCGCTTGGCCTGCGCTACGACATCGTGCCGATCGCCGAGCCGGTCGAGGGGGTGGAGCGGGCGCTGAAAGCGATGTTCGCCGGCAAGCCGCGCGACATCACCGAAGAGAACATCCAGAGCCGCGCGCGCGGCCTGATCCTCATGGCGATCTCCAACAAGACGGGCGCGATGGTGGTGACGACCGGCAACAAGTCGGAAATGTCGGTCGGCTACGCCACGCTCTACGGCGACATGAACGGCGGCTTCAATCCGATCAAGGACCTCTACAAGATGGAGGTCTTTCGCCTGTCCGCCTTGCGCAACCGCTGGAAGCCGTTCGGCGCGCTCGGGCCTGACGGCGAGGTGATCCCCGAGAACATCATCGTGAAGCCGCCGAGCGCGGAATTGCGCGAGAACCAGAAGGACGAGGATTCGCTGCCGCCCTATCCGGTGCTCGACGGAATCCTACGCGGGCTCGTCGAGAAGGAGATGCGCGTCGCCGACATCGTGGCCGAGGGCTACGACCTGGAGACGGTGCGCAAAGTCGAGCGCCTGCTCTATCTCGCCGAATACAAGCGCCGCCAGTCGGCGCCGGGGGTCAAGGTGGGACCGAAGAATTTCGGCCGCGACCGGCGCTATCCGATCGTCAATCGCTTCCGCGATCGGGGCGACGCGGCGCAAATGCCGGACGCATCGATCGCGCCGCTGAAGCCGGCCGGCATGAGCGAACGGTTCGAGGAGTAGGCCGGGGCGAGCGGCGGTCGCCGGAGGGGCCAATCCCGCGCGCAGCCGCGCCAAGACCTGATATAAGCAACGTCGCCGGGCTCGAAGCGCCTGTGGAGGTTCCATGCAAAAGGTTGCTTTCAAGGCCGGAGAGACGATCATCCGCGAGGGTGAGGAAGGCGACACGGCGTTCTTCATCGTTAGCGGGTCGGTCGATGTCGCGGTCGGCCGGGGTGACCGATCCCAGACGGTTGGCAGGCTCGAGACCGGTGAAGTGTTCGGCGAAATGAGCCTGATCGACCCGGGGCCGCGATCCGCGACCGTCACTGCGGTATGCGACACCGAATGCCTCGCCGCCTCCTATCGAGACTTCGTCGCTGCAATCGAGGACAACCCTGAACGCGCGGTCGGGTTCATGAAGACGCTGGTGCGGCGTCTGCGCAAGATGAACGAATTGCTCGAGCGCGGCAGCCCGGACGGACACGGGCTTCGCGAGATACTTCTGGATTGCCAGCCTTCCGCCGACTCGCCCGAAGCCAGCGCGCTCCCTTGGACGATGCTATGGTGACTGGACGCAGGCTTCGACACTGCCTGGCCGCCATACCCGCTTGAATCGCGGAACGCTTCGCTGTCGCGTTTCCTTCACAAAGCGAGGATAAGCGAAGGCGGGCAGGGGAAACACATGGCGGATATTTCACCGGAACTTCAGCAGGAACTGGACCAATTGCAGGCGGCCTATAAGGCGGCGGTGGAAAATTGGGTCGCGGCGGTCCGCGTGGAGGAGGCACTGGCCTCCGGCAATCACAATGTCGCGGAGCTCGACAAATGGGAGGCCGCCCATTTCCGCGAGCACAAGCTGCACAAGGAAGCCGACTATCGGAAGCGCCTCTATGAGGACGCGCTGCGGCGGGAATTCTACGGCTTCTGACCCCTGATTCGCGCTGCTCCTTCTCATCGGCCGCCCGCGCGCATTCCGTTGACAAGAGACCGTCGGTCCTGAGACGCTGCCGCGACGGGACCTGAGGAGAGACGCTTGACCGCAGGGGCGGATGCGGCGCCGGCGTTTGCCCGGCCAGCGCTCAAAGCCCGGGGCGTGTTCGCGGCGGTCCTCGGCAACGGTTTCGAATTTTTCGATTTCACCGTCTACGCCACGTTCCTGGGCATGATCGGCCAGGCGTTCTTTCCGTCTGACAATGTGCTGGTGAGCGATCTGGCCTCGGCCGCCACTTTCGGCGTCGGCTTCGTCGCGCGGCCGCTTGGGGGCGCCCTCATCGGCGCTTACGGCGACCGCGCCGGGCGCAAGCCGGCGATGACCCTGTCGATCGGACTGTGGCCATCGGCAGCTTTATCATCGCGTTCACGCCGGGTTACGCAACGATTGGCGTTCTGGCGCCGATCCTCCTGATTGCCGCGCGCCTCTTTCAAGGCTTTGCGGTCGGCGGCGAGGTGGGGCCGGCGACGATGTTTCTGCTCGAGGCCGCGCCGACTGACCGGCGGATGCTGTTTGCGAGCTGGCAGATTGCAAGCCAGAACCTCAGCAGCCTCCTGGGCGGCTCGATTGGGTTGCTGCTTGCGCTGGCGCTGTCCCAATCGAGCTTGAACAGCTGGGGCTGGCGGATCCCCTTCGCGTTTGGCGTTTTGATCGCTCCGGTCGGCATTTATATTCGCAGCCAGCTCGTGGAGACGCTCGAAAAGCCCTCGCAACAGCGCGCAGCCGGCGCGGCCACGATTCTGTCCGCTGTCATTCGCTCCAACTGGCGAGGGTTGCTGCTCGGTCTCGCGCTCATCAGCGGGGGCACGATCACCCAATATTTTCTTATCACCATGACGCCTTATGCGATCCGCACGCTTCATTTGCCTTCGTCGTCCGCCATGCTCGGCACGATGACGCTCGGGATTGCCGGGTGCCTCGGCGCGCTCGTCGGCGGGGCCCTGGCCGATGGCTGGGGCGTCCGCCCAATCGTGATTGCATCCCGGTTAGGGCTGATGATCGTCTTGTTTCCGGTGATGAAATTTCTCGTCGCCGATCCCAGCGCCACGACGCTCGTTCTGGCGATTGCGATCCTGAGCGTGCTGCACGCGTCTGGCGCCGCCGTTGTAGTGGCGCTCATGCCGTTGATCTTTCCGCCCGGAATTCGCTCGACCGGGCTCGCTCTGACCTATGCGCTCGGCGTTACAATCTTTGGCGGCACGGCGACCTATGTCGTCACATGGCTGGTCGGCGTCACCGGGGATCCGTTAGCCTCGACCTATTACGTGATGGGGGCGAATGTCGTGGTGCTCCTGGCCGCTCTCGCCATGCGAAGTTCGGACGACCCGGCTGCCGCCGTTGGATCGCGAAGTCTAGCTACGAAAAAGCCTGCGGCTCGCCAGCGCCGCCGGTGCTCCTAAACGGTTTCGCGCCAAAAGATGGCCGAATTCAACCGATCTTGACAGGGCCTCGCAGTTCACGCCAATTCGATTCGAAGGACCTCGGTGGGCTTGAGCCCTGGGATTGCGCAGAGCGCATCCGCCGGGCTGCCTTTAAGGACTGTCCGGCTGAGGGATGAACAAGATCGTCGTCGATCCCGCTCAACCTTATCGCGGCCTGATCGCCGGCTATACCGATGCGATCCGTCAAAGCGACTTTAAGGCCAACATCGCGATCCTGTTTGTCGCCTTCATGATGGGGCCGGTTCTCGGCAATTATCCAAAATTTCCTCACTATCTGCCGATCCCCCTGGTGATGCTGCCGTTCCTCATCGTCTACATATGCCTCTTGGCGGTGCTCATTCCCCGCTACCCCAAGCGAGGCGGCAAGCATTTCATCGTCTCGCGCAACGCCACGGTCCGCGACTTCGCCAATGTCGTCGAAGCTGAGGACGAGCTCGAGCAGCTGAAACTGCGCTGCTCGGTTCTCTCGGAACTCTTGTGGTGGAAGACCCTTTACATTCGCATCAGTTTTTTTGTCGCGATGACAAGCATCGTCGTGAGCATGTTTTTGCTTGTCTACATCTGGTCCGTTTAGGCGAGCGCGCTCGATGAGCAAACATCCAATGCTGCGGGACGCTGCTTCGACAAGCGTCGCGGCTTCGCGCTTCCCATGGCGGGTGTCGCCATGTCCGTAGTATCCAAAGATCACGAAAATCAGTTGCGCAATCTGCTCGTCGGCTACGGCGATTCCATTCGCCTGAGCGACATCAAGGCGAACATCGCGGTTCTCTTCGTCGCCATCATGATGGGGACGGTCCTTCAGTTTCGCGACCACTACCCCCATTATTTGAGCGTGCCGGTGCTGCTCGCGCCGTTCATCGTCATCTTCTTCAATTTGCTGGCCTCGGTCTATCCGCGCTTTCCACGCGCGGGACGAAAGCGGTTTCCGATCTGGCGCGGTTCGAATCCGGAAGATTTTGGGTTCATCGCCGATCCGGTGCTGGACGTTGAGGAACTGCCGGTTCGATGCGCGCTCATGTCGCGCATTCTGTTCTGGAAGAACATCACACTTCAGATCGCCTATCTCGTCGCGATGGCGACGCTTGCGGCCGCCGGCGTGCTGTTGTTTGTGAATTGGCAACGCTGATCGCCGAGCGCTCCGCTGCGCGCGATCAATGGATCCGATTCCAGCCCATGCTTTCACACATGAACCCGGCCATTACACAGCCTCGCGTCGTCATGTGCCTTTGCGCGACCCGGACGTTGATTGCGTAGTTTTGCTTGCGCTGCGGATCGTAGGCGTTGCCCGACCAGTGTCCGGCGCCAGCCGGCTTGACCTTGAGAATCAGGCGATCGCCCACCTTCTCTCCGAAGCCGCTTTTGACCCACGTGTTGCGTGCGCAGACCGCGGCGCCGCAGGCGGCGACATGGATCCGGGTCTTGCCGTCGGCGCGCGCCCAATCGCCAAGATACGCCTGCGCGGCAAACGAGACCCCGCTCGCGCCGATTGTCATGAGCGTCGCCAACGCCATGGCTCTTCGTAACATGCACATACCTCCCCACGTCCCCCTTCACGCCCGCGTGAACAATCGGCGCTCGAATCTGCGTTCCAGTCCTGCTGATGCGCAAGGCCTGCGCCTCGAACTCACAAGGTTCGATGCAAACCGTTCAAGGTTTGACGCCTCGAATCAATCGCTTTACTCATGACGAGACCCCGCGCGGCGAGCGCGCAAATAGCAGAAATCTGAACTGAAATCGCTAGAGCCGACCAAACGTCGGTTCGCAGCTGGGAGAGAAACGATGGTCACGATCAAGGCGGCGCTTGCCGGACTTCTTGTTAGTGTGGCGGCGACGACCGTCGCGCTTGCCGAGCCCAAGACGAACCTGCTCAGCCAATGGTCCGAAGGCTCCGACGCGGCGGCAATCGCTAAGCTCGGCGAGATGTTCACAGCAGCGGGCGGCAAATGGGAACAGACTTCGATCGCCGGCCACACCGCGAACACGCTGGCGAAATTGCGCGCCGACGTCGTCGCCGGCAACGCGCCCCCCGCGGTGCAGCTCAAGGGCCCGGAGATCGCCGAGTGGAACGAAACGGGCAAGATGGCCAATCTCGACGCGATGGCGAATGAAGAGGGATGGGACAAGGTCGTCGCCCCTGAGCTGCTGCCGGTGATGAAACCGACCGGGCACTGGGTCGCGGCGCCGATGAATATCCACCGCATCAACTGGCTCTGGGGTTCGACCAAAGCCATGGAGCAGGCAGGCATCAAAGGCATGCCCAAGACCTGGGCGGAATTCAACGCCGACTGCGACAAGGCAGTCGCGGCGCATCTCATCTGTATCGCCCATTTCAGCGCGGACTGGACCGACGCGACGACGTTTGAAGTGGTCGTCTACGGAATGGACCAGGGCCTGTTCAAGAAGGCGTTTGTCGAAGGCGACACCGCCGCGATGCGCTCGCCTGAAATGATCAAGGCGTTCGAGCAGTACCGACTGATGGTCTCGAAATACATGGATCCGGGAATCGCCGGCCGCGATTACGACAGCGCGACGGCCATGATCGCCAAGGGGCAGGCCGTATTCATGATCATGGGCGACTGGCAGGTCGGCATCTTCACCGCCGCTGGATTGAAGCAAGGGGCCGACTACCAATGCGCCCAGGCGCCGACGGACTGGGGCAAGCCGGGCTTCATCCTCAATTCGGATTCCGTCGCCTTCTTTACGCAGACAGACCCGGACTACGTCGCGGGGCAGAAGCTACTCGCCCATCTCATCATGTCGCCGAAGTTCCAGACCGTGTTCAACCAGGCCAAGGGTTCGATCCCCGCGCGTCTTGATGTCGATCTGAAGGATTTCAACGCCTGCCAGCAGCAGTCGCAGAAGGACCTGCAAGCCTCGATCGCCGACGGCATGCTCGTGCGCTCGATGGCCCATAACATGACCATCCTGCAGAAATACCGTGGCGCCATCCTTGACACCGTCACCTCCTTTGTGAACAACCCGAAAATGACGCCGGAAGAAGCCGCCAACGCCATGGCGGACGCCGTCGACGCGCAGAAGTAAGCAAGCACCAGTCGCCGGCGCTCTGCCGGCGACCGTTGCGTGTGGTTGGCCCATGGCGAACGCTCTCAGCGCGAACGAGTCCCCTCAGGCAAAAGCAGGCTTTCGCGAGATCCTCGGAGCCTGGGCTCCGAGGATGGCGATTGCGCCCGGCGCTATTGCGAGCCTCGTCTACGTGTTCGGCTTCACGCTGTGGACGCTCTATATTTCCGTGTCCAACAGCGCGATGCTGCCGACCTACAATCTTGTCGGCCTGAAACCCTATTTCGATCTTTGGTCCAATGCGCGCTGGAAGATCGCCTACGGCAATCTTTTCTATTTCAGCGTCTTCTATGTTGTCCTCTCACTTGCAGTCGGCCTCGCCCTCGCCATCGCGATCGATCAGCGCGTGCGGGGCGAGGCGATATGGCGCACGATTTTCCTCTATCCCCTTGCCGTTTCGTTCGTGGTCACCGGCACCGTATGGAGCTGGCTCTATAGCCCCGACGCCGGCATTGAGTTTTTCGTGCGCAGTCTCGGCTGGCACGATTTCACGTTCCGCCTGACGACGAACCGCAACACCGCGATCTACGCCATCATCGCGACCGGCATCTGGCAGTCTTCCGGCTTCGCGATGGCCCTCCTGCTGGCTGGCTTGAGGTCCGTCGATCCCGACATCGTCAAGGCGGCGCAGATCGACGGCGCGGGCCCGGCGCGCATCTATCGGAAAGTCATCATACCTTCGATCGCGCCCATCTTTGTCGCGGTCATCGTCGTGCTGCTGCAATTCGCCATCAAGACCTTCGATCTTGTCGTCGCGCTGACCCGCGGCGGCCCGGGCATATCGACCACTTTCCCCGCGAACTACGTCTACGATCTCATGTTCCAGCGCGGCCAGATCGCGATTGGCGCGGCGGCCGCAATCATGATGCTCGCGGCCCTCGCCGTCGTGCTGGTTCCCTATGCGTTGTGGACAGCCTGGCGCTCCGGCCGCGGGGCCGCTCATGGTTGACGCGACCTTCGATCTCGCGCTCGATTCGCAGGCGCGCAGCGCGAGCCTTCGCTATTCTCTGCAGCGCGTGGCGATCTACGCCTTCCTCGGAATTTTCGCGCTCATTTATCTGCTGCCGCTGTTCGTCGTCGTCGCCAATTCGTTCCGTGAATTGCCGGAGATCACGCAGTACGGATTGATCGCGCTGCCGCACAGCTTCTCCTTGAAGGCATGGCCGCAGGCCTGGGCGCATTATTGCGTCGCCGGAACCTGCGAGGGCGTCAAACGCAATTTCTTCAATTCCCTCTACATGACGATCCCAGCGACGATCTTCTCGACGCTGCTCGGCGCGATGAACGGCTATGTCCTCTCGAAATGGCGCTTCCCGGGATCGGAGACTTTGTTCATCTGCATCGTTCTCGGCGTCTTCATGCCGGGCCAGGTTGCGCTCCTGCCCTGGGCCTACATCCTCGGCGCGCTGCATCTCTCGAACTCGGTCTACGGCCTCATTCTCGTTCACGTGATCCAGGGCCTCTCGTTCACGACGCTGTTCTGCCGCAACTATTACGTCAACATTCCCGACGACCTCATCAAGGCGGCGCGTATCGACGGCGCCGGCTTCTGGCGCATCTTCTTCAAGATCATCCTGCCCCTGTCGCCGCCGATCCTGATCGTCACCGTGATCTGGCAGTTCACCGGCATCTGGAACGAATTCCTGTTCGGCGTCGTCTTCACCGGCGGAACGCAGCAGCCGATCACCGCCGCGCTGGTTGCGCTCTCGACGAGTCAGCAGAGTGCGCACGCCTATGATGTCGCGAGCGCGGCGGTGATCATCGGCGCGATTCCGCCGCTCCTGATCTACCTGTTCGGCGGCAAGTATTTCGTTCGCGGACTGACCCAGGGCGCCATCAAATGAGCGAGCTGACAATGGCGACGCTGACCGTCTCGCGGCTCACCAAGCGCTTCGGCTCGGTCGAGGTTCTCAAGGGAATCAATCTCGAGGCGCAGACAGGCGAGTTCATCGCGCTCGTCGGCCCGTCGGGCTGCGGCAAGTCGACGCTCCTCGCCATCATCGCAGGCCTGGAAACTTGCAGCGAGGGCGAGATTCGCATCGACGGACGAATCGTCAATTCGGTCGCGCCGAAGGATCGCGACATCGCCATGGTCTTTCAGTCCTATGCGCTTTACCCGACGATGACCGCGCGCCAGAACATGACCTTCGGCATGGAAAGCCGGGGCGTGCCGAAAGCCGATCAGAACGCCGCGATCGCGCGCGTCGCCGCGCTCCTGCAGATCGAGCCGCTCCTCAACCGCAAGCCCGGCCAATTGTCAGGCGGGCAGCGCCAGCGCGTCGCGATGGGGCGCGCCTTGGTGCGCGATCCAAAACTCTTTCTGTTCGACGAGCCCTTGTCCAATCTCGACGCCAAGCTGCGCGTCGACATGCGCACCGAGATCAAGAAGCTGCACTTGAGGGTCGGCAAGACCACGATCTACGTCACCCATGATCAGATCGAGGCGATGACGCTTGCGT
Organism: uncultured Alphaproteobacteria bacterium; assembly: GCA_963717215.1. GTDB lineage: Bacteria > Pseudomonadota > Alphaproteobacteria > Rhizobiales > Beijerinckiaceae > Roseiarcus. Next base: position 862,526 of record CAVQVS010000006.1, on the reverse strand, counting down.
CGCGCATCGCGGTCATGCATCAGGGCGCGATCCAGCAATTCGACGAACCGCAGGCCGTTTACGACCGGCCCGCCAACATGTTCGTCGCCGGCTTCATGGGTTCGCCCTCGATGAATTTCATTCCCGGCGAACTCGTGACGCTCGAGGGTCGTACGGCTGTCGCGATTGCGGTCGGCCAGGGCGAAACTGCGACGCTGCCGCTTCCCCAAACGCTCGCGCGCCAGCCCGCGACGGCCAAGGTGGTGCTCGGCGTGCGCCCGGAGCATCTGTTTCGCTATGACGAGAACCTGAAGGCGCAAAAAGCGGGGCTCGCGATGGTGACCGCGCCGGTCGAAGTGGTCGAGCCGACGGGCGCCGAAACCCATGCGATTTTGAAGCTCGGCGAGCAGGAGATCGTCGGCCGCTTCGACCCTGACGGCGCGCCGCGTCTCGGCGAGAACTTGCCGCTCGGAATCGACATGGGCCATGCGTGCCTGTTCGATCCCGAGACTCAGGCGCTCATTCCGCAGGTCGCCGCTTGACCTTCGCCATCTATCCCAGCCTCGCCGGGCGCAACTGTGTTCATCAGCGGCGGCGCGACCGGCATCGGCGCCGACCTTGTGCGCGCCTTCGCCCGCAATCATGCGCGCGTCGCTTTCGTCGACGTGCAGCGCGCGGAGGGCGAAGCGATGGCGGCGGCGGTGAAGGGCGAGGGCGGAACGGCGCTTTTTCTGAACTGCGACGTGACCGACGTCGCGGCGTTGCAAGCTTCGATCGCGGAAGCGCGCGCGAAGCTCGGCCCCATCGCTGTCCTGGTCAACAACGCCGCCAACGACGAGCGCCACGCGGTCGCCGACGTCACCGCCGACTATTGGGACCACGCGCAGAATGTGAATCTGCGGCATCACTTTTTTGCCGCCCAAGCCGTTCATCCGCAGATGCGCGAGCTTGGGCACGGCTCGATCATCAATCTCTCGTCGATCGCCTGGCGCGGCGCGGCCGAGATGCCGGCTTATGCCGCGGCCAAGGCCGGGATCGTCGGCCTGACCCATGCGCTGGCGCGCGCGTTTGGCTCGGATAACATTCGCGTGAACGCGATCGAGCCTGGCGCCGTCATGACCGATCGGCAGCGGCGGCTGTGGTACAAGACGCCGGAATCCGTCGACGCGATCGTCCAGCGTCAATCCATCAAGCACACGTTGCTTGGCGAGGACATCGCGCGGATGGCGTTGTTCCTTGGCGCCGACGACAGCCGCATGGTCACCAAACAATCGATCATTGTCGACGCGGGGCTTCGATGAACGAAAATGTGAAACCGCTTCAGCCGCAAGCGCGCGGCCAAACCTTCGCCTTCGGACTCAACCCGTACGGCCTGACCTATCATCTCGGACTTGCAAGGCGCGGGCGGCCCGCGCGCAAACCCCAAGGGCGCAGGCCTCGAAGGGTTCATCGCCATCGCGGCCGAGCTTGGCGCGAAGGTTCTCGAGATCTACGACCCCTGGCTGCGGGCGATGAGCGACGACGAGATCCGTGCGCTGCGCGATCGGCTCGGGGATCTCGGCATGACCCCGATCGTCAGCTCTGGGTTGATGATGGGTCCATTCGAGAGCGCGCTGCGCTCGGCTCGCATTCTCAACGCCGAGGTCATCCGTCATGGCCTGACGACGGTTTTGTGCGGCGATCGTCACGCGCTTGGCGACAAGTGGAAAGAGCTTGTCGCCCAGGTTCGCGCCGCGCTCGCCGACCGTGGTCCGCGCGCGGCCGACGAGGGCCGAGTTCTGGCGATCGAGAATCATCAGGATTTCGGCAGCGACGAACTCGTCGAATTTTGCGAGACCACGCCGCGGCGTCGGCATTTGTCTCGACACCGGCAATACCTTTCCAGTCGCCGAGGCGCCGCTCGATTTCGTGCGCCCGCGTCGCTCCGCATGTGCGGCATGTGCACCTGAAGGACTACCGGGTGCAGTTCACCGACGAGGGCTATCGCCTCGTGCGCTGCGCCATCGGCGACGGCGCCGTCCCTATGGCCGCGATGCTGGATATTGTTGCGGCGCAGGGCCGGAAGCTGAATGCGGTGCTCGAGCCCGGAGCGCTCGAAGCGCGCCACGTGCAGTTTCTGCGGCCCGAATGGTGGCGCTTCTACGCGCCCAAGACAGCGCCGGCGCTCGCCGCCTGCCTCGCCGCGGCCAGAGTCAACCGCCTCCCCGACGACGCCGACTTTCGCACGCCCTGGGAGCGCGGCGACGATGGCGCAATCGCGGATTACGAATTGACGATGATCCGCCGCAGCGCCAGCAACATGCGCGCGCTTGGCCTTGGCGCATAAGATATGGAGACTGAAGGCATGACCAAAGAGCTCGCCGGCAAGATCGCGTTCGTCACCGGCTCGGGCCGAGGGCTCGGGCGCGTGATGGCGGATCGTCTGGCCGAGCTCGGCGCCGACGTCGCGATCCATGATCTGACCTGGACCGCGCCGGCAAAATACGGCGAGGCCGCTGACCTCGACGCGGTCGCGAAGGTGATTGGCCGGCATGGCGGAAGGGTCGCGCCGGTCAGCGGCAACATCGGCGACAAGGCGGCGGTCGCAAAGATGAGGCAAGACATCGAGGCGAAGCTCGGGCGCGTCGACATCCTGGTCAATTGCGCCGGCGGCGACATCGGCGCTTCGGGCGGCAAGCCTGTCCCGAACGACGCGCTCGGCATTCCGCTCGAGGACATCAGGGCGCTGACCGAGAACAACCTTTATGGCACGATCCTCGTCTGTCAGACTTTCGTGCCGCCGATGGTGAAAGCAGGAAGCGGGTCGGTGATCAACATCGGCTCGGCCGCGGCGCAATTCGGGGTGACGAACGGCGTCATCTATGCGGCCCTCAAAGCGGCTGTCATCCACTACACGCGCTGCCTTGCGGCGTCGGTCCGGACGGAGGGCGTTCGCATCAATGCGGTGAGCCCGGGCGCAACGAAAACCGCGCGCTTCGAGGCGACCCGCGTCGTCGATCCGAATAAGATGGATTCGTCGATCAAGTCGCTCATCCGCTATGGAGAGCCTGAGGAGATGGCTGACGCCGTCGCCTTCCTCGCAGGCCCGAGAAGCAAGTATATGACCGGCCAGGTGCTGCGGGTGGACGGCGGGGAAACGCTGTTTCCGGGCTGACGAACGGCTGAGAACGATAACAAAGGAGGGTTGAAAGTGTCGGACGCCAAACGGTTTGACGGTATGACGGCGGTGGTGACGGGCGGGGCGTCCGGCATCGGGCTCGGCGTTGCAAAGCGGATCGCAGCCGAAGGCGGGCGGGTCACGATCTGGGACCAGGACCCCGCGCGTCTGAAGGCGGCCGTCGCCGAGGTTGGCGCCAATTCCGCGCGTGCGGACGAGGTCAACGTCACAGATCCGAACGCCGTCGAGAAAGCGACTCTCGCCGCCGCCGGCGAGATGGGTCATATCGACATTCTCGTCTGCTCCGCAGGCGTCGCAGGCAAGAACGCCCTCGTGATCGACTACCCGATCGACGAATGGAAGCGCGTGTTCGACATCAACGTGCATGGCCTCTTCTACTGCAATCGCTTTGTCTCGAAGCTGATGAAGCATCGAGGCTACGGGCGCATCGTCAACATCGCCTCGATCGCCGGCAAGGAGGGCAATCCGACCGCTTCGGCCTACAGCGCATCAAAGGCCGCGGTGATCGGCCTCACCAAGTCGCTCGGCAAGGAGCTCGCGAAGGACGGCGTTTGCGTAAACACGATTACGCCGGCGACGATCGATACGCCGATCCTCTCGCAAGTGTCGGAGGCGCATATCAACTACATGCGCTCGAAAATTCCGATGGAGCGTTTTGGCACGGTCGAAGAGGCGACGGCGATCGTCTGCTGGCTGGCGAGCCGCGAGTGCTCGTTCACGACCGGCGCAGTCTTCGATCTCTCGGGCGGCCGCGCCACTTACTAAAGTCAACGGAGTGGGCGCGCGCGTGCACGAGTCTGCGTCCATCGAAACCGGCGATCTCTTTGAGCCCCTGCGCCGAATGGGTCTCCTGAAAGCTGGAGAACCTGCCAGCCTTACGCCTCTAACCGGCGGGGTGTCTTCGGACATCTCGCTTGTCGAGGCGGGCGGACGACGATTCTGCGTCAAGCGCGCGCTGCCGAGGCTCAAGGTCGCTGCGGTCTGGGAGGCGCCGGTCCAGCGCAACGCAGCGGAGGCGGCGTACATGCGCGCTGTCGCGCGATGGCTGCCGCATGCCGCTCCCCACGTTCTCGGCGAGGATGCGAAAGCCGGCTGGTTCGCGATGGACTATCTCGCGCCCGAGAACCATTCACTCTGGAAGACCCAGCTTTTGGCCGGGACTGTGGACGTGGATTTCGCCGCCGCGGTCGGCCGCGATCTCGCGATCATTCATGCGCGGAGCGCCGCCGACCCGACTATTCCGGTCGCGTTCGCCAACGACGAGACGTTCGAGGCGATTCGCATCGAACCCTACCTCCGCGCGACCGGCCGCGCGCACCCAAAACTTGCGGCGCGCTTCGATGAACTCGCGTACACGACGCTGGCAACGAAGCGCGCTCTGGTTCACGGCGACATCAGCCCGAAGAACATTCTTCAGGGTCCGAGCGGGCCGGTCTTCCTTGACGCGGAATGCGCCTGGTTCGGCGATCCCGCTTTCGATCTTGCCTTTTGTCTCAACCATCTTCTGCTCAAGGGCGCGCGCGAAGGCGCCGACCGAACGCGCTACCTTGCCGCTTTTTCGGCCCTCGCCGCCACCTATCTCGCTGGCGCCGATTGGGAAAGGGCAACGGAAATTGAAGCCCGGGCCGCCGCTTTGCTGCCCGCCTTGTTCCTCGCCCGAGTCGATGGCAAGTCGCCGGTCGAGTACCTCACTCGCGAGAGCGAGCGCGCCGCCGTGCGCCGCTGCGCGATACCCATGATCGCCGATCCGCCAGGCCGCCTGAAGGATGTCGCCGACACTTGGGAGCTGACGCGATGAGTGTGTCTCCGACGCTTGGCATCTCCCTCATCCTGAGGAGCGATGCGAGGCATCGCGTCTCGAAGGATGGTCCAGAGAGCATTGTCCGATTCGCCTCTGCTGGAGTGCTCCCTCTTCAGGCTCGGCACAGGCCCTTCGAGGCCCCTTCGGGGCGCCCCAGGGCGAGGGGGCGCGGCTGATGAGCGAACCCGTTATCCAATCGCTTGTCGCGCGGCGCATTTGGGACTCGCGCGGCCGCCCGACGGTCGAAGCGGAAATCAGCTTGAGCGACGGCGCGGTCGGGCGCGGTATTGCGCCCGCGGGCGCATCGCGTGGTTCGCGTGAGGCGATCGACAAGCGCGACGGCGGAAAGCGCTTCGGCGGTTTTGACGTGCAGGATGCGCTGCGCGGGATTCGAGCCGAAATCGCGCCCGCACTCGTTGGCCTCAACCCGTTCGATCAAGCCGCGATTGATGCGAAACTCGTCGCCCTCGACGGGACGCCGAACAAGGCGAGGCTTGGCGGAAACGCACTGACCGCGGTTTCTCTGGGCGTTCTTCATGCGGCGGCGGCGAGCCGCGGCCTGCCGCTCTGGCGCTACTGTCTCCGCGACAAGCCGGCGATCATTCCGCTGCCCGAAATCCAGATCTTCGGCGGCGGCGCCCATGCTGGACGGCGAACGGACGTGCAGGACTTCATGGTCATGGCGCCGCGAGCGAAAACGTTCGCCCAGGCGCTCGAGGTTACGGTGGAGGTGTACCACGCGGCCGGAGCAATCATGGCCGAGCGGGGCACTCCTGCAGGGTGTGGCGGATGAAGGGGGCTGGTGGCCCGCGTTTGCGAGCAATGAAGAGGCACTCGAGACATTGATGCAGGCGATCGAGCGCGCCGGCCTCGTTCCCGGTGAGGACGTTGCGATCTCGCTCGACATCGCTGCATCGGAATTCGGCAAAGGCGGCCGCTATCGTCTGGGCCTCGAGCAGCGTGAGCTCGACCGCGACGCGCTTGGCGAGATGCTGATCGGCTGGTGCGATCGCTATCCGATCCTGTCGATCGAAGACCCATTCGCCGAGGACGACGACAAAGGTTTTTCGCAATTCACCGCCGCGGTCGGCGACCGCATTCAGGTGATCGGCGATGATTATCTCGTCACCAGTGCAAGCCGCGTGCGCGATGCGGCGCGAAGGCGAAGCGTCAATGCGGTTCTGGTCAAAGTGAACCAGGCGGGGACGGTCAGCGAAGCGAAAGCGGCTTCAGACGAAGGGCGCCGCGCGGGCTTCGGCACGATCGTCTCGGCGCGTTCGGGAGAGACCGAGGACATTTCGATCGTCCATCTTGCGATCGGATGGGGCGCCGGACAGCTCAAGGTTGGCTCGTTCGCGCGTTCCGAACGGATGGCAAAGTGGAACGAGGCTTTGCGCATCGAAGAAGCGCTTGGCTCGAAGGCGCGCTTCGCCAGCCTCGATGAAATGCCGATGCGACGCCAGGCGACGAACCCGGGCGTTGTAGGCGCGGTCGATGACCGCGCCGCCGTGCTCAGCGAGCGCGGCTACAGCCAGGGCCGCGCGTCATGACGAAAAACCTTGCGATCGAGAGCGGCGCGCTCGTTATTCCAGCGCCGGATGCAAGCGGCGTCCGCGTTTACAAGGGCATCCCCTATGCTGCGCCGCCGATCGGGCGATTGCGCTGGCGCCCGCCTGAGGCGGCTGCGTCTTGGACAGGCGTGCGGCCGACTCACGAGTTCGGCGCGCATTCGGTGCAGGGCGTCGTGTGGGACGACATCGATCTCAGCGGAGCCGCGACGTCCGAGGATTGCCTTCATCTCAACGTCTGGACGCCGGCCGCGCCGGGGACGGAGGCGGGCCTGCCGGTGATGGTCTGGATTCACGGCGGCGGCTTCGTCGTCGGCTCCGGCGCCGAAGCGCGTTACGACGGGGCGCGACTTGCGGCGCGCGGCCTTGTCGTCGTGACCGTGAACCACCGGCTCAATGCGCTGGGCTTCCTCGCCCATCCGGAACTTACTGCCGAATCCGAGCATCATTCCTCCGGCGCCTACGGATTTCTTGATCTCGTCGCCGCGCTGCAATGGGTCCAGCGCAATATCGCCGCTTTCGGCGGCGATCCTGACAAGGTCACGATCGCGGGCGAATCCGCCGGTTCGCATGCAACGAGCGCGCTCATGGCCTCGCCGCTCGCCAAAGGCCTCTTCGCGCGCGTCATCGGCGAGAGCGGAGCGATGTTCGCGGCGCCGAACCGCGCGCTCGCCACACTCGCGGAAGCCGAGGCGGCAGGCCTCGACTTCATGCGCAAGCTCGGCGCGCGTTCGCTCACCGAGATGCGCGCTCTCTCTGCTGACGCCATTCTCGCCGCGAGCCCGGGACTTGGCTTCCGTCCAATCATCGATGGATGGTTCCTGCCGCGCCCGCCGGCCGAAATCTTCGCCGCGGGCGAGCACACCGACGTGCCGCTGATGGCCGGCTGGAACAAGGACGAGGGCTTCAATTTCACTTTGCATCAGGGCGACGACGCGAAGCGCCCTTACGTGGATCTCGCGCGCGCGATCTTTGGCGAGCGGACGGACGAGCTTCTGCGGCACTATCCGGGCGGATCGCCTGAGACTGACGTGGCCTCGGCGCGTGCGCTTGGCGGCGACCTCGTCATCATCCATCCGACCTGGGCCTGGATCGAGGCGCAGAAGCAAAGCGGCCGCGGCGACATTTTCCGCTTTCGCTTCGACCGTGCGCCGCTAACGCCGGAAGGCTGGTTTGGCGAGCGTGACAGTCGTGACGCCGGCGCCTTTCATGCGGGCGAGCTTCTCTATGTGTTCGACAATCTCCGCGCATTCCCGTGGCTGCATGAAAACGCCGATCGCGAGCTGGCGAAGCTGGCGTCGAGCTACTGGGTTAATTTTGTCAGGAACGGCGATCCCAACGGCCCGGACCTGCCGCATTGGCCGTCCCACCGCAGCGAGGGCAGTCCGGTGATGGCGCTCGATTCGCCGCACAAGGCTGGGCCGGAGGAATGGCGAGAGCGGCATATGTTCCTGAAGGCGGTGACGGAAGCGGAATAAATCCTGTATGATTATGTATAAATGAGGCGATGTTCGCCTGAACCAAGTGGCTCGTTAATCGCGACGCAACCTCTCGGAATCGCGAGAAACGGACTCGCTAGCAGCGCCTCAACTGCCTGGCGGGGACGGCGAGTCGCTACTCACTCTGTCAGGCGTGCGTAGGCCGCGGCGAGCGAGAGGATGATCGCTCCGTAGAGGATCTGCTTGATCGGCTCCGAGACATCCAAGAGCGTCAGCAGTCCGGTGAGGACGGTCAGGATCAGCGCGCCGATGATGGTGCCCCCATACCCGCCGCGCCCGCCGAAAATGGACGTGCCGCCGATGACCACGCAGGCGACCGAGGGCAAGAGATAGCTGTCGGCGAGACTGAGGTCCGCCGCGTTCGTGCCCCCGACCACCACGAGCCCGGCGATCGCCGCGAGAATTGCGCACAGCACGTAATTGACGAACAGGACGCGCCAGACTCTGGACGCCCGCGAGATGACACGCCTCGCGATTGTCGCCGACCGCATAGAGAAGGCGGCCCAAGCCCGTCCGTTGCAGTCCGAAGAGTATGAGCGCGCCGATGATCAGCCACAGGAAGAGGTCGATCGGCACGAGGCCAAACACACGTCCCGCGCCGAGCGTCTGGATGACATCGGGCACGTGCGGCTGGCTCGCCATCATGTGCTGGCTGTAGACGATCAGCACGCCGCCGGTCATGAGGCCGGTGCCGAGCGTCATGACCAGCGGCTGCACGCGCAAGAGCGCGACGCCGATCCCGTTGATGAGGCCGACGGTGAGCCCGACCAGAAGCGCCAACCCGATCGCGGTCGCCGAACCGGCGGACGCGTTGGTCGCGAGCAGATAAGCCGCTCCCGTCGCTACGCTGGCCACCGAAAGGTCGATGCCGCCCGTCAGCATCACCAGCGTTTGTCCTCCCGCCATGATCGCAAGCGGCGCCGCGAACAGGATCGTGTTCGAGGCCCAAAGCGGCGTCACGGTGCCCGGCCGCACGATCTCCACGCCGACGACGAAAAGAGCCAGCAACAGGATCAGCGCATAGATCGTTTGCGCGCGCAGGAAATCCAGGACCGCGCTCATTTGCGTTCCTGCAGAAAGACGAAGAAGCCTGCGATCATCACCACAAGCACAATCAGCGTGCCCTGGATGACCTGGCCGTAATTCGGGTCGATGCCGAGAAACACCAGGACCATCGGCGCGAGCGTCAACAGCAGCGCAGCGATCACCGGGCCGACCATGCCGCCGCGGCCGCCCGCCAGACTGACGCCGCCGATGACGATGGCGGCGACGCTGCTCAGCGTGTAATAGGCGCCCGCGAGAGGAGCGCCAATGCCGGTCGTCATGGTCAACGCCATGCCGCCGAACGCGCAGGCGATGCCACTGAAGACATAGGCGATCGTGCGCGCTTGCGTCACGTCGACGCCGCTGCGAAACGCGGCGATCGGATCGCTGCCCGCGGCATAGATCAGAAGGCCGATGCGGCTGAGCTTGATCGGCAGCCAGATCGCGGCGATAGCGACGACCATCACCACAAGTGCGTTCGGCAGCCACGGCCAGAAATCAGCGCCGGCGCCGATGTTCAGATAAGCCGCCGGCGCCCCTCCCCCGGGACGTTCGAGGATGAGCAACGCCACGCCGCCCCAGATGAAGCCGGTGGTGAGCGTCGCGACAACGTCGGGAATGCGGGAAAAGGCGACAACGAGGCCGTTCACCAATCCGGCGGCGGCGCCTGCGATCAGGACGACGATCGAGAGGGCCAGGGACTGGCGAAAGTCGGCGTGGTGCATGAGGCTGGCGGACAGTACGTTCGACACCGCGATCATCGAGCCGATCGAGAGGTCGATGCCGCCGCTGATGACGACGATCGCCTGGGCGGCCGCGGCAAGCGCGAGCGGCAGCGCGCCCAGCGCCAGGGACTGAATTTCATACGAACCAAAGTCAGGATGAATCGCAACGGTCGCAGCGAGCGACGCAACGAACAGAAGCGGCATGCCGAAAAATCGTAAGACCCGGGCTAGCGTGCGCCAGGGAGCGCGGACATTTCGAGCGGCCGCGCCAGTCATGCGAGCGCCGCTGCGGCCTCTGCGCGGGTTAGCCCATGCGCCGCGCGCAAGAGGCGCGCTTCGTCGGCTTCCGCCGCGGGCATTTCGCCGGAGATCCGGCCGCCGAACAGCACGATCGCCCGATCGCAAGCAAGACGAATCTCGGGCAGTTCCGACGTGAACAGCAGGACGGACAGGCCCTGGTCGGCGATCTCACGCATGAGCGCATAGATCTGCTTCTTGGTGCCGATGTCGATGCCGCGCGTCGGGTCGAAACAGAGCAGGGTCTTGAATCCGGCCGCAATCCAGCGGGCGATGACGACCTTCTGCATGTTGCCGCCGCTGAGGCGTCTGACTTCCGCCGCCGCGCGCGTGTCGATCTGCAATTTCCGCACCGCCATGTCGACGCGGTGCCTCTCCTCGCCTATCGCAATGGGCCCCCAGGAGCGCAATCGACCGAAGGCGGCCAGCGCCACGTTCTCCTGCACGGAGCGCTGGGGCAAAAGCGACACGAGCCGGTTGGCCGGGACCAGAACAAGCCCGGCGCGGATCGCGTCGGCCGGATGCCGCAACTTGAGCACGCGCCCTTCCGCTCGCACCTCTCCCGCGTCGGCTCGCCGCACGCCCGCGATGCAATCGAACAGTTCTTCCTGCCCCTGGCCCTCCAAGGCCGCGACTCCAAGCACTTCGCCACGATTGACCCGGAAGGAGACGCCGCTCAACGCATGGCCGTAGCTCAGGCCCTCCACTTCCAGCGCAGGGACATCGTGCGCCGCCTCGGGACGGGCCGCGCGTGCAATTGGCGCCTCGGTCGTCGCTTTGACGACGTCCGAGCCCAGCATGAGATTGACGATCGTCTCTTCGCCGCCCTTGGTCGGCGTGACGCCGACGGTGATTCCATCGCGCAACACGGTCGCCCGGTCGCAGAGCATGGCGATCTCGGCCATGCGATGCGAGATGAAGATTACGCTGGCGCCGCGGCTGCGAAAATCCCGCACGACCTTGAAAACGCGCTCGGACAGATCTGCTGGCAACGCCGCGGTGATCTCGTCCAGCATCAGAATGTGCGGGTCCGACGCCAGCGCACGAGCGAGATCGATGAGGCGCAACAGAGCAAAGTCGACGTCGCGCGCCACGGTTGCAAGAGGAATGCGATCGACGCCGAGATCGTGCATCGCAGCCTTCACCTTCTCCGCCGAGACGCGCGCGAGACGCATGTTCTGCGCGACCGTCAGGTCGGGAACGATGGCGGGGTCCTGATAGACCGAAACGATGCCGGCTCGGCGCGCTTCGGCAGGGGACCGAAAGGCAACCTTCTGTCCGGCGAGGCTCATCTCGCCCTCATCAGCCGGAAACACGCCGGTGATGATCTTGACGAGCGTGCTCTTGCCCGCGCCGTTTGCGCCCATGAGCGCATGGGCTTCGCCCGCGCGGACTTCCAGCTCAGCCGAGCGGAGCGCCCTCACCGCTCCGAATGTCTTCGCGACGCCGCGAATGTGAAGAAGCGGCGGAGCGTCGTTCATGGGTTCCCTGTCAGAAACAATGCCGGCGGCTCGCGCCGCCGGCGTCAGGATCGGCTATTCAGCTCAAGATCAGGGGCCTTTGCAAGAGATCAGCTGCTCCGGCGTATAGTGGGTATAGGGCGGCACCGTCGCGACGCTGAAATAAGGGTCGAGCTTTGGATTGTACGCGGCCTTCAGCTCACTCATGCCCTTGTCGGTGTCCCAGACTGTTGGCGTGATCTTGATCAGGTGGGGCTCTTCCTTCTTGGCCAGGACGTCGAGCGCCAGGCTCAAGCCCGCGGCTCCGACGGCCGGCGGGTTGCTGACGGCGGCGCCGGACAGCCCCTTCTCCTTCTGGTCGACGAGCTGGCCGATGAAGCCGTTGTTGTCCGCGCCGACCACCGGCACAAATGGCTTGCCCGCCGTCTTGTAAGCGTCCACGACGGTCGAATCGATGCCCGACGTCCAGATACCATCGATCGGCTTGCCGGAGGCGAGCAGGTTCTTCGTCGCCTGCGCGGTCTTGTCGAGGGCCCAACCCGTGAACACCGAGGTCACGTTGATGCCAGGGTAGTCTTTCGCGGTTTCGGTGAAGCCCTGGTGACGATCGGCGTCAGCGGGAACGCCGTCAATGCCGCGCATCTCGACCACTGCGCCCTTGCCGCCCAGTTTGTCGAACAGCCATTTGGCGCCGAGCTTGGCATACGCGACCTGATCGTTGGTCAGAACATAGGCTTCCGGGGCCGAAACCGCCTGGTCGACCGCAACCACCACGATCCCCTTGTCCGCCGCCTGTTTGATGACGGGGTTCAGCGCCTCGCGATCGGACGGGTTGATGATGATGATGTTCGCGCCAGCCGAGATGAGGTTGCGGATGTCGGCAATCTGCTCCGACGGGCCGCCGTTGCGATTGGCGACAACAACCTTCGAGACCTTGCCCGACGCTTCCGCCTCGGCCTTGATCGAACAGATCATCTCTTCGCGCCAGCCGTTGCCGATCAGCGTGTTGGAGACGCCGACCACGTATTTGTCCGCCGCGTGCGCATTGCCCGCCATCGCCAAGACGGCGAGCGAGGCGCTACCTAGAACTCCAGTCAGTTTCATTTGCTTCCTCCCAATCAACATTCATAAGGCGGTATAACGCATTCGCCCGATGCTCTCAAATGAAGCGGGCGGATGTCCAAGCCCCATCCTTTTGGCTCGACCGGACCGCTGCTTCGACAAAAGCGACGCCTCGCGCGCCGTCGAGCACCGTCGGGGTGAGATTCGCGCTCTTCTCGGGCGAGCGCCCGGCGCGCCGGGCCGAGATCAGTTCGGCAGCGCCGCGGTAGAGGTTGGCGAAGCCTTCGACATAGCCTTCGGGATGGCCGCCGGGCATGCGCGAGCCTTCGACGGCAAGCGGCGTGTTTCCCGGACCCCCGCGCCGAAAGATTCGCGACGGCTCGCCATAAGGCGTGAAGCGGAGCGTTTCCGGGTCTTCGCCCGCCCATTCGAGTCCAGCACGCGAACCGTAGAGCTTGATGCTCAAATTATTGAGATTGCCGACCGCGACCTGGCTCGCCGCCAATATGCCGCGCGCGCCGCCTTGAAACCGCATCAGCACATGGGCGTTGTCATCCAGCTGGCGGCCCGGAATGAAGGTCGCGAGGTCCGCCGAAACCGCATCGAGTTCGAGGCCGGTCACGAACAAAGCAAGGCTGTGAGCGTGGACTCCAATGTCGGCGAGAACCGCGGAGGCTCCCGCGCGAATCGGATCGGTTCGCCATTCCGCCTGCTTGTGTCCGTCAGCCTCGATCGGCAAGGTCAACCAGTCTTGGACGTAAGCTGTGTGGACGACCCGGATGTCGCCAAGCTCGCTCGCTTCGATCATCTCCCGCGCCTGACGCACCATCGGATAGGCAGTATTGTTGAGCGTCACCGCAAAAATAAGCCCCTTTGTGCGCGTGAGTTCAACAAGCTCCGCGGCTTCGGCGAGCGTCGTCGACAGCGGTTTGTCGCAGATGACGTCAATTTCAGCTTCGAGAAACGTTTTTGCGACCGGGAAGTGAAGATGGTTCGGAGTGACGATGACGACCGCCTCGATGCCGTCTCGACGCGCCGCCTCGCGAACGGCCATCTCGCGAAAATCCGAGTAGGTCCGGTCTGGAGCGAGCCCAAGATCCGCTCCTGACGCGCGCGCATTTTCGGCGTCCGAGGACAGCGCGCCGGCTTTCAGCTCGATCAGATCGTCGAGACGGATGGCCATGCGATGCACCGCGCCGATGAAGGCGTTGCGCCCGCCGCCGACCATGCCGACGCGCAGACGCTCGCCCTTCTTTCCCTCGGCGGTTGCGTGGACCATCGGCTCAGCCTTTGATGCCGAGGAGGCTGAGATTCGTCGCGCGGTCAGCGCCGGTCTTGGCGAAGTCGTCGAACACGCGGTCCGTCACTTCGATGATGTGGTTGGCGATGAACTTGGCGCCCTCGCGCGCCGCCACCTCGGGATGCTGCAGGCAGCATTCCCACTCGTACACGGCCCAGCCAGCGAAGTCATAAGCCGCGAGCTTGGAGAAAATCGCCTTGAAATTAACCTGGCCGTCGCCGAGCGACCGATCGCGCCCGGCGCGCTCAAGCCAGCCTTTGTAGCCGCCATAGACGCCCTGCTTAGCAGTCGGGTTGAACTCGGCGTCCTTGACATGGAACATCTTGATGCGATCGTGATAGGCGTCGATGAAGCCGAGATAGTCCATGCATTGCTTGATGTAGTGGCTGGCGTCGTAATTGATGTTGCACCGCTTGTGGCCGCCGACCGCGTCGAGAAACATGTCGAAGGTGTCACCGTCGAACACGTCCTCGCTCGGATGAATTTCAAAGCAGAGGTCAACCCCGTTCTCGTCATAGAGGTCGAGGATTGGCTTCCAGCGACGACCCTGCTCGGCGAAGCATTCTTCGACGAGTTCAGCCGGACGCTGCGGATAGGGATAGAAATAGGGCCAGGCAAGGGAGCCGGTGAAGCTCACGTGCTCGGTCAGGCCAAAGCGGCGTGAAACCCGGGCCGCCTTGCGCACCTGGTCGGCCGCCCAAAGGCGCCGTTTCTCGGGATTGCCGCGCACGGCGGCGGGGCACTGTCCGTCGAACATCGCATCATAGGCCGGGTGAACGGACACCATCTGGCCCTGAAAGTGCGTGGAAAATTCGCTGACCGCGATGCCAATGTCGGCGAGCTTTCCCTTGATCTCGTCGCAATAGGTCTCGCTGTCGTAGGCGCGATCAAGGTCGAAAAAGCGGCTGTCCCAGGTTGGGATCTGAATCGCTTTGTATCCGTAATCCTTGGCCCATTTCGCGATTCCGGCGAGGGTGTTATGCGGAGGCGTGTCCGTTGCAAACTGGGCCAGAAACAAGCCCGGGCCCTTCATGGTTCGCATGGCGCTCTCCCTCTGCGATAGATGCTGCCCTTTGAGGGCGAATTGTTATGCCGTTAAATTAATTTTGGCAAAAAAATTCCATTTGTCAAATGTGCCTGGCTTGGGGCCGCCCAGAAAGGTGACTATGAATTTTCCATAATTTGACAATTGGAATTTCTGATCCAGAATTGCCCCAACGACAAAATCTATGCGGGAGGCGCGTCGTGAAGGGGCGAGTTGTCATAGTGACCGGGTCAACCCAGGGCGTGGGCCTGGCAATCGCTCAGGCCATCGCCCGCGCCGGCGCCGAAGGTCTTGTCCTGTCAGGACGAGACGCGGGCAAAGGCGCGGCCGCGGCGGCTGAGGTCGAGCGAAGCGGGACGGCCGCCTTATTCGTGGCGGCGGATCTCGAACAATCCAATGCGCCGGATGTGATCTTCGATGCGGCGCTCAAGCGATTTAAGCACGTCGACGGGTTGGTCAATTCCGCCGCGCTTACGGACAGAGGATCGCTTGTCGACGCCGACGTGAAATTCTGGGACCGGCTGTTCGCGGTCAATGCGCGCGCGCCATTCTTTCTCATGCAGAGGCTGGTCAATCATCTGCGCGAGCGCAAAATGCCGGGCTCGATTGTCAACATCCTCTCCGTGCACGCTCGCGGCGGAGCGCCGGAGCTTGCGGTCTACGCGTCGTCCAAGTCGGCGCTTGCCGGGCTGACCAAGAACAGTGCGCACGCGCATCGTTTCGATCGCATCCGCGTCAATGGAATCATCCTGGGTTGGGTCGATTTGCCCGGGGAGCGTCAGATGCAGGCGGTCACGCTTGGCAAGGGCGAGGGGTGGCTGGCCGAGGCCGCCGCAAGCATGCCGTTCGGACGCCTGCTTAACCCGGACGACGTCGCGCGGCTCTCCCTGTTCCTGCTCTCCGACGCCTCTGAGCCGATGTCCGGCGCGCTGATCGACTATACGCAGAACGTCTTTGGCGCGCTGGACTGAGGCCAACGCGATGCGGCGCCTGTTCCGTAGCGTTTTGCCGGAGCTGCCGCCCTCAGTGCGCCAGCCGCAATACGATCGCGAGACACTGAAGATTGGCATGGCGCATATCGGCGTTGGGGCTTTTCATCGCTGCCATCAGGCCGAATTCATTGACGACATGCTCGAGACTCGCTTCGGACGATGGGGCGTCCTGGGTGTGAACCTTACGGCGCCGAGTCTCACGGAGCTTCTGGCCCCACAGGATTGCTTTTATTCCCGCACGCTCAGGCAAGACGCGCGCGCCGAGATCCGCATCATCGGCGCGCTACGCCAGGTGATCGACATTGCGGACAAGGCGAGCGCCGACGCCGCTGTCGCCGCACTCGGTGGATCAGAGATTTCTGTCGCGACGATCACGGTGACCGAAAAAGGCTATTGCCTGACGCCATCGACCGGCGCGCTCGAGCTCGACAATCCCGCCCTTCGCGCGGACCTTGACGGCGGCTTCCCGCCCCGCACCCTCCTTGGCCTGCTAGCGCTTGCGCTTGATCGGCGGCGGCAGACCGCGGGGCGCCGCTGACGCTGATCAGCTGCGATAACGTCCCCTCCAACGGCGCGCGGCTCGGCGCGGCGATGCTCAAGTTCGCGGCGCTGCGATCAGCGGAGCTGACGCGCTTTATCGAGGAGTGCGTAACGTTTCCCTCGACGATGGTCGATCGCATCGTACCGGCAACCGCGCCGGAAGACGTCGACAAAGTCTCCGAGGCGCTCGGCGCGCACGACCCAGCTGCGGTCGTCGGCGAGCCATTCCGGCAATGGATCATCGAGGACAAGTTTGCCGGTGAGCGACCGCCGTTGGACGTTGCGGGGGCCTCGTTCGTCGCCGACGCGAAGCCTTACGAGCAGATCAAGATGCGTGTGCTGAACGCCGCGCAATCGACGCTGGCGCATCAAGGCGCGCTCATCGGCCACGAGTTCACCTATGAGGCGGCGGCCGATCCGGTGCTTGCCGGGCTCACGCGCAGGATGCTCGAGCGGGAAACCTCGACCACGCTGCCGAAGCTCGCGGGAATGGAGGTCGCTCCGTATATTGATCAGTCGATGGCGCGCATCCGCAACACCGCCATCCGTCATCGATGTCATCAGATCGGGACGGATGGATCGCAGAAGATTGCCCAGCGGCTCGTCGATCCGTTGCGCGAGCGCCTCGCAGCAGGCCAGCCGGCGCGCTTGCTCATTCTCGCGGTCGCCAGTTGGATCGCGTATGGTTTAAGCGGCGCGCGGCGCTTCGGCGCGCGCTGGACGCCGTCAGACCCTTACGCGGAGAGCGTCATCGCGATCGGCGAAAACAATTCCAACTGGACCGAACTCGCGAGGGCCGTTCTCTCCATAGCTCCGATCTTTGGAGTGGACATGGCGCGACCGCTTCTCATCGAGGGGATCGCGGCCTGCCTGCGCGGTCTCATCGGCGGCGACGCGCGAGCCTATCTCAGACAACGGCTGAACGATGAATAGCCGCCGAACCATCGATCGCGCCGACGCGGTTGCGGACGCCGGCGTCGGCGCGGCGCTCGGCTACTCGCGACCCGGCAGCTACGAGGAACTGCGCGCGGTGTTGTCATCGGGAACCGCCCGGCTCCCAAAGAAGCTGCGACAGGTCGCGATCCATCTTTGGCAGCGTCCGACCGCTGTCGCGCTTGGCACTGTGACCAGCGTCGCCCGCGAAGCCGGCGTGCAGCCCTCGACCCTGGTGCGCTTTGCACAAGCCTTCGGCTATTCTGGCTTTTCCGATCTGCAAGAGGTGTTCAAGGCCCATCTCGCAGGGGGAGGGCTGAGCCGCGACCGATGGGAGAGCGCCTCGAGCAGCGAGGCGGCGCGCCTCGTCGACGGGTTCATCGGGTCGTGCACGGCGGCGCTCGCCGGCGTCCGCGATCGGCTCGACCTCTCCCAATTCGAGATGATGAGTGAGACGCTGGCGGCGGCGGACCTGATCTACATCATTGGCTCCAAGCGCGCTTTCTCGCTGGTCAGCTATGTCTCGCTCGCGCTCGCCAATCTCGGCGTCCGCAACCTTGCGCTCGACAATGTCGGCTCGACCGCCTTCGAGCTTCTGCGCTGCGCGGCGACCTCCGACGCGGTCCTCGCGATCAGCTTCACACCTTACAATTCCATCACCCCGGAATTGGCTGTATCCGCGGCACAACGCGGCGTTCCGATCGTCTCGCTGACCGACAGCGCCTTCAGCCCGTTGGTCCCCGTTTCGAAGGCGTACGTTGAGGTGATCGAAGAGAGCTTCTCCGGATTCAGATCGCTTTCGGCGACGCTCGCGGTGGCGATGGCGCTGGTGCTGCGTGTCGAGCAGCGGCGCAGCGAAGCGGCCGCGCGTAGCCGCGATGTGTTGAACCCCGTGGGATCGGGCGAGGGGAGGTCTTGAGATGCGCAAATGGCGGATCGCCGGCATAAGCTTCGAACACGCGCACATGGGCGACCTCTTGCGCGAGGTGTACGAGCACCCCAGTGCTGAAATCGCGGGTGTATGGGACGCCGACGAGGCGAGGATGACAGAGGCAGTCGCCAACTTCTCCATTCCAAAAGAGCGCGTCTATCGTGACATCGCGCAATGCGTGCGGGAGGCGCGTCCGGACCTCGCCATCCTCTGTCCGGCGACCGCGCGGCATGCGGATGTGGTCGAGGAGGTCGCCACGCTTGGAATTGACATCCTGCTCGAGAAGCCCTTCGCCGCTTCGCTCGCCGATGCCGACCGGATGCTTGCGGCGGTCAAGAAGTCGGGAATTCGACTCGCGATCAACTGGCCTTTGCGCTGGTATCCGTCCCACGTGACCACCAAGCGGCTGATCGACGAAGGCGTCATCGGCGACCTTACCGAGGTTCACTTCTATGACGGCAATCGCGGCCCCCTCTTTCACCGCGCCGACAAGGCTGTTGTGTCGGACGAGCAAGTGCGGCGCGAGAAGCCCGCTTCGTGGTGGTACAGCAAGGCGGCAGGCGGCGGTAGTCTACTCGACTATCTCGGCTACGGAGCGACCCTTGGCACGTGGTTCATGAACGGCGAGGCGCCGATCCAAGTGACCGCGGTCGTCGATCAGCCGCAGGGCCTGGAGGTGGATGAGCATTCCATCACCATTTGCCGTTACGCGCGCGGCCTGTCGAAGCTTGAAACGCGCTGGGGGACCTTCACGGATCCCTGGACCACGCAGCCGCAGCCGAAATGCGGCTTTGTCGTCGTTGGTTCGGAAGGCACGATTTCGAGCTATGATTACGATGCCCATGTCGGGGTCCAGACACGCTCTCAGCCGGCTATCCGTGAAGTTCCCGTCGACGAATTGAAGGCCCCGTTCCGCAAGCCGGTGGAATACGTGCTCCATTGCAAGGAGCGCGATCTGCCATTCGAGGGCCCGCTGGATCCAGCGCTTTGCCGCACCGCTCAGCGTATCGTCGACACCGCTGCGCTTTCCGCTCGCGAGCGTCGCACACTGGATCTGCTGCCATGACGGCGGCGGAAGCGGGGAAGGCCGACGGACCGTCGGCTGACGACTATGCTTTGGTCGCCAAGGTCGCGGCCGAGATCGAAGCGCCGGACCTGCCTTATTGCCCGCCGATGCCGCGGGATCGCGGCGTCCCGATCGCGCTCGTTGGCGTAGGCGGCATCAGCGCGGCGCATCTCGACGCCTATGCGCGTCATGGCCTGAACGTGGTCGCTATCTGCTCGCGCGACATCGGGCGCGCCCGGGCTCGTCGCGACGCCCATTTTCCGAACGCGCGCGTCACGGACGATTTCGATTCTCTGCTTGGCGACTCAGATATACCTGTCCTCGATCTCACAGCTCATCCGGACGCCCGCCTCGACCTCATGCGGCGTGGGCTGAAAGCGGGCAAACATGTGCTGTCGCAGAAGCCCTTCGTCGAAAACCTCGATGATGGCCGCGAACTCGTCGCACTCGCAGAAAAGCGTGGTCTTAAGCTTGCCGTCAATCAGAACGGTCGGTGGGCGCCGCATCTCGCCTATATCCGCGAGGCGGTCCGCGCGGGCCTGATCGGCGAAGTCACAGGCGTGCATATTGAAATCCGCTGGAATCATGGCTGGATTGCGGGGACTTCCTTCGAAGCGATGGACGATCTCGTCCTCTGGGACTTCGGCATTCACTGGTTCGATTTTGTCGCGAGCGTCATTGGCGAACGCGCCCGTTTCGCTCACGCGACGACCGCCCGAGCGGCCGGACAGACCGCGAGGCCGCCGCTTTTGGCTCAGGCGCTTGTGGCCTTTGATGGCGGTCAAGCCTCGCTTGTTTTCGATGGGGCGACGCGATACGGCGCGCGGGATTCGACTTCGGTTGTCGGCGCCATTGGCGTCGCTTCCAGCCTGGGTCCCGACCTTGGTCATCAGGCTGTCGAGCTCTATACGGAAGCCGGCGTGGCTCGGCCCTTCCTCACCGGTTCTTGGTTCAACGATGGCTTCGCTGGCGCCATGGGCGAACTCTTGTGCGCGATTGAAGACGACCGGGAGCCGCTGAACTCGGCGCGAAGCAATCTGTGCTCGCTCAAGCTCTGCCAGGCAGCGCTGCGCTCGGTCCGGACAGGCGCCCCGGTCGCCATCTGAGCGGACGAGGACAAGGAACGTCGGCGGGTCGTCGCTGTTCGCCTGTGATAACCTCGAAGCGGAGAAAACGGATGGCGAAGCGAAGGGTTCAGACATCGCAAGAGCCACTGCGACCGCTCGAGCTGGACCCTGTGCGCGCCCGGCAGCTCGACCGACGCCCCTACGCAATCGTCGACATTGGCTCGAACTCGATTCGGCTCCTGGTCTACGACCGACTGGGCCGTGCGCCGATGCCTCGCTTCAATGAAAAGTCCCTTGCCCGACTCGCCGAAGGACTTTCGGAAACCGGCGCAATCGCCCCCGACCATTTTCGTCGCGCAATCGAGGCTGTGCGGCGATTTCCGCGCCATCGCCGAGGCGATGGGGGTCAGCCGAATTGACACCGTGGCGACGGAAGCCATGCGTCGTGCTTCGAACGGGCCTGAACTCGCCGCGGCGATCGAGGCTCAGGCGGGCCTGAAAGTGCGTATCCTCAGTGGGGCTGAGGAGGCCCGGTTCGCGACGTTCGGCGTCATTTCCGGATTTTTCGCCCCGTTGGAACTGTCGGCGACATGGGCGGCGGCAGCCTCGAGATTGCGGAAGCGATCGATGACCGTGTGGGGGATGGCTGGGTCAGCATGCCGCTCGGAGCCCTGCCGGTCGAAGCCATGTTGTCCGAGGGCGTTTCGGCGGCGAAGCGGCAAATCGACGAAATCCTGCGGCGGAGCCTCCCGCGCGAACTCGCGAGGCCAGTGTTCTATCCAGTCGGCGGGGGCTGGCGAGCGCTGGCCAAGGCGCACATGGATACGATCGGCGCGCCGGTCAAAGTTGTCCATGGGTATACACTCAGCGCCGCCGAGGCGCGCGAGTTCGCGCATGCGGTGGCGCGGCTGTCGCCAGCAAAACTTGCGGCGACGCCCGGCGTGGCGGAGCGCAGAGCGCGGACTTTGCCCGCGGCGGCGCTGACTTTGGATCGTGTGCTGAAATATTTGAAGCCGGAAAAGGTCGTGTTTTCCGCGCTCGGCTTGCGCGAGGGGTTTCTCTATTCGCAGCTGAGCCTGGAGGAACAATATCTCGATCCGCTGATCGAGGGCGCGCAGCTGATCGGCCTTCCGCTCGCGCGTGTGCCCGAATTCGCGCCGGAGTTGGCGGCGTGGACCAAAGGCCTTTTTGCGGGCGAAACGACGGCTGAGAAGAGGCTGCGCGTCGCTGTCTGCGCTTTGTCCGATATCGCCTGGAGGGACGCCGCCGACCTCCGGGCGGAAGAGAGTTTTCGCCGCCTGCTCGAGTTTCCTTTTATCGGCGTCACCCACCCGGAGCGCGTGTTCATGGCCGCCGCCATTCACGCCCGCTACGTGGGTCGATCCGACGCGCCGTGGCTGAGCCCCGCCATCAAGCTGCTCGCGCCATCGGAACGCCGGCGGGCGCAGATACTTGGCCGCGCCATCCTGCTCGCCTATCGCTTTTCCGGCGGCGTGCCGGCGGTGCTGGAAAGCGCGCGATTGCGCATCGACCCAGACTGTGTCCGGCTGGAGGTGACAAAAGCTGCACGCGCTCCCGACAGCGAAGTGGTGAGCGATCGCCTCAAGCTGCTGGCGAGCGCCGTCGGCGTCAGGCGCAGCGAGGTCGTCGAGATCGACGCGCCTTCTCCGCTCAGGTAGGTCAGGTGGCCTTGGAATGGGAGGATCGTTCCGATCAACTACCGACACGCCTTTCATGCGGGCAATTTCGCCGACGTGCTGAAGCACGCCGTTCTGGCGCGGGTCCTCGACTATCTCACCCGCAAGGAAGCGGCCTTCCGTTTCATCGACACCCATGCCGGGGCGGGGCGTTTCGATCTGGCGAGCAAGGAGGCCCAGCGTTCGCCGGAATGGCGCGAGGGGATCGGTCGCATTCTGACGGGCCACCCGCCCGCGCCGGTCGCCGAGCTTCTGCGTCCCTATCTTAGAGCCGTCGGTCCCCATAACGCCGAGGGCCGGCCGCTCAGCTATCCCGGTTCGCCGGCGATCGCGAAAACCCTCATGCGGGCACAGGACCGCATCGCGCTCTGCGAAGCGAATCCGGAGGAGCGTGAGGCGCTGATCGGCGCGCTCGGACGCGATGGGCGGCTTAGCATTGTGGGCACGGATGGCTATGTCGCCCTCAATGCTTATGTGCCGCCTCCGGAGCGGCGCGGTATCGTCCTGATCGATCCACCGTTCGAGGAACCGGATGAAGCGGGCGCCGTCGAGCGGGCGCTCGAACGCGCTTTGCGCAAATGGCCGAAGGGAACCTACATTGCCTGGCGCCCGATCCGCGAAACCCGGGTCGACGCCCATTTTCTCAATTCAATCGCCGCGCTCGGGGCGCCCAACATCCTGCGGCTCGAACTCGACGTCGGCCACGGGCCGATCGGCGCACACGGCCAGGCGCCGCTGTCGCGCGCCGGACTTCTCGTGGTCAATCCGCCCCACACGCTTATGGACGAAGCGAGGACGCTGTTGCCGTGGCTCGCGCAAACATTGGCTCGAGGCGGCGTCGGACAGCATGTTTGCGCCTGGCTGACTGAGCCGACATAGGCTCATGGCATCGCGCGCTTGCCCGCATCGTCGCGGTTGGTTTATGTGTGAACGATAAGGGCGGATCGCACGCCGCTTGGGGGGACCTCAATGGCGCTGGCGGGAATTCTGAAAGACAGGCTCAGGCTGCCGGTCGTCGGCGCTCCGCTGTTTATCGTCTCGCATCCCGCGCTGGTGATCGCCCAATGCAAGGCTGGGATCGTCGGCGCTTTTCCCGCGCTGAACGCCCGCCCCATCTCTCAGCTTGACGAATGGCTGCATGAAATCACCGAAGCCCTCGCCGCTCACGACCGGGCGCATCCGGATCGCCCCGCCGCGCCGTTTGCGGTCAACCAGATCGTCCACAAGTCCAACGCCCGGCTCGAGGAGGACATGGCGATGACGGTCAAGTGGAAGGCGCCGATCGTCATCACCTCGCTCGGCGCGCGCGAGGACGTGAACACCGCTGTGCACGGCTATGGCGGCGTGACGCTGCACGACATCATCAACAATCGCTTCGCCCACAAGGCGATCGAGAAGGGCGCCGATGGCCTGATTGCGGTCGCGGCCGGCGCCGGCGGCCACGCGGGTCGACCTCGCCGTTCGCGCTGATCCAGGACATCCGCGCCTGGTTCGACGGGCCGCTCTTGCTTTCTGGCGCGATTGCAACGGGGAGGGCCGTGCTCGCGGCGCAGGTGATGGGCGCGGATCTCGCCTATATCGGCACGGCTTTTGTCGCGACGCCCGAGGCGCGCGCGATCGAGGACTACAAGCAGGCGATCGTCGCCGGCGACGCCTCCGACATCATTGGGTCGACCTACTTCACCGGCGTGTTCGGAAATTACTCTGAAGCCCTCGATCGTCAAGTCCGGTCTTGACCCGGACGGCCTTCCCGAGCGCGAGGCGAAGGCGATGAGCTTCGCTGGCGCGAGCAGCAGTTCGTCGGAGGCCAAGGCGTGGCGCGACATCTGGGGCAGCGGGCAGGGAATCGGCGCGGTGAAATCGGTGCAGCCGGTGGCGGAACTCGTCGCGCGCCTCGAGCGCGAATACGCGGAAGCGAAGAGGGCGATCTGCGGCTAAGTCTGGAGCCCGCGCACAAAGTTACGCGTCCCAGCGATATCAGTGACTTAAGTGCGCTTTTGTGCAACTTTTTTCGCCTGCCTCGCGTTGCTCGAAGGACGCGGTAGACAGGCTCGGTGAAGGGAAACGGCTCGCACCCGGCTATAAGGCATTGAGCCGACGCCTCGCTGCTTACGAGTCCGTTTTGAGCGATTTCAATGGCTTGCGGCACGATTTACGAGTCATTCTGCCTTGTTTGAAGCTGAAGCCCGCGCTGCACGGGAACCGCCGCCCAATATATTATCTTCTGAAAAACAATATACCAAGCCCAAGCAAGCTTGGCAAGAAATTGTAGTTTTTTCTTATCGCGCGTGAAAACCCAATCACGCTTGGCAGCCATTGGCCCACAGCCGACGGTCGATGTATGCAGAAATCAAGGAATCCGAGACAGGCGGGGAATGGTCGCTTTTTGTAGGATTTTGGAGAGATCACGTGTCGATGCGAATGGCCGCCTACCCTCTTGCAGGTAGGCATACATCGGTCATTCGCGGGTTATTATTTTATCTCCTGCACATACTCTTTTCTGCGATGCAATATCCACCGCACTGCGTGGTGCCATGACCACACCTGAGGCTCCTCGCGGAGGCCGAGCAACTTCCGTGGCAACTTCCTGGGTATCCGTAGCAAATATCATTGGGGACACAGCCAATATGTCCGTGCAAGCCCCAGCAATCGCAATTCGCAAGCGCGAGAGATGGAGCGAAAGTTGTAAAAATCACCAGCGCCGTCGAAATGATACGCGTGGCGCGCATTTTCTCCTCCCTCAAGAAGCCCGGCAGTGCCTTGTGCCCCGTTGGAGCCCACAAAAAAACTTATTCTCATTCCCCTTTCCAAGGTCAAGGGCCTGCGAGTTTTAACTTGCATCCACTTGTCATCGGGCGAAATCGGATCCGTCGGTTTGCTAACGAGAGTGCGACGAATTGCTCGTCAACTCACGCTGACCTTCCTGAAGTTTCTAATTCGGTCGCTGTCTCGGCAAACCCTCTCACACAAGCGACAGGGCCGCCAGCAACTCGTTTGACGAGAATGCTTTTCTAGGTCCACTTATGGCGCGTTTGGAGAGGAGAAAATCGTGGCTGATATCGACCTATTTGACAATCAGAATTTCCATGGCGAGAAGCTGACGCTGTCCGAATCCGCCTCTGATCTTCGTGCGTTTCACCATGCTATTAATGGTGACTGGAACGACGAAATTAGTTCATTTAGAGTAGCGTCAGGTACATGGGTCTTGTACGAGGATGTAAACTACGGCGGGCTTGCATCACGAGAATTTCATCCTGGCGACGCTATAGCAAACTGCCCTGATGCAGGCTTCCCAAACAGTTGGGTATCTTCGGTTCAAAGAATTCGCGATTGACCACCAGCATTGTGAATTTTGCATTGTCAGACAGGTTACCTTCCGTGTGCAGAGTATGCAGTTTCGTAGAACCGAAAATTATTGACGCGGCGGGCACAACATCCACGCAGAAATAGGCGCTTCCACCTATCGCCGTGCGTCCAAATTGGTCCCCGGCGTACTTGACCAGCAAAACCGGACGCGGGGTGTCGGCAGCAAGGCTAGTGCTGATCACGGCGTATGTGTGGATAAATTTGTATATGCAATCCCTTCAACGCGCACTTGTGTACGTGACCGACAACTATTCTGAAACGAAAAAGTTGAGGGGCCACGGGCCGTGTTCGGACCCACTGCTTGGCGCGATCTTAAAGTTCGCCCCCGGAATACCTCTCGGCAATAGGCAGATTCCGTTCGCAGACTGTGCATAAATCAAGATTTTTGCACAGCAAACGGGGGCCAATGAAATTAACGACTTCCGCGATGCAGATATCAGGTGCGGAAATGTTTCTTATCCGCCTTAAGCCGACGATCCCATTGAGTTTTGATCAGGGCCCTTCGAACTGAAAGCTAAATATCGGGCCACATCGGAACGAGCGCGGCCGGAAGCGGTCTGCTCGATAGCTCCGTCAGCGCATCGGCGCCTCCATCGCCGGACGCGCCGGCCATGTCAAAGTCAAGCAGAGTTTCCCGCATTCGTCTCGCCCATTGGATAGCGGGGACAAAAGCGACCACCCTTCTGAACCACCCTTGGTTATCGAGTTGAGGATGCTCGGAGATCGAGGTCACTTGGCGCGAACTGGCCGCCATGTTCGGGCTTGCCCAGTGAGCGCGCGACGCGGTAGGCCGCACGCAGCGTCCGATTTGCGTTCGTGCCGCGTCCGCTTCACCCTGAGAAAACCCGAAAGGATGCGCCGCATTCATGGCGACCATCGAACAATTCGCGCAGCGCCAGACCCCGCCGCAGGAACGCGCCTATCGTACGCCGCCGCATAATCTCGAAGCGGAGCAGGCGTTGCTCGGCGCGATCCTCATCAACAATGACGCGTTCGACCGCGTTTCCGATTTCCTCAGGAGCGAGCATTTCGTCGAGGAGATCCATCGCCGCATCTTCGAGATCGCCGGGTCGCTGATCCGGGCGGGCAAACTGGCGACGCCGGTCACACTGAAAACATTCCTCGGCGAGCATGACATTGGCGGCGTGACGGTGCCGCAATATCTCGCGCGCCTGGCCAGTGAAGCGACGACCATCATCAACGCCTACGACTATGGCCGCAGCGTCTACGACCTCTCGATGCGACGTGAGCTGATTTCGATCGGCGAGGACGTCGTCAACGTCGCCTATGACGCCCCCGTCGACTCGAGCCCGCGCGAACAGATCGAAGAAGCGGAGCGGCGCCTTTATCAGATGGCCGAGGCCGGTCGATACGATGGCGGCTTCCAGCGATTTTCGGACGCGCTCAAAACCGCCGTCGATATGGCCGCCCGCGCTTATGAGCGCGATGGCTCACTGAGCGGCATCGCCACCGGCCTCACGGACCTCGACCGCTATATGGGCGGGTTGCAGGCGTCCGATCTCGTCATCCTCGCCGGCCGGCCGGGCATGGGGAAGACGGCGCTCGCCACGAACATCGCCTTCAACATAGCCAAGGGCTACGAAAGCCGAACGCGGCCGGACGGAACGGTCGAGACCACGAATGGCGGCATTGTCGGCTTCTTTTCGCTCGAAATGTCGGCCGAGCAGCTCGCGACCCGCATCATCGCCGAGCAATCCGCAGTCGCCTCCTACAAGATCCGCCGCGGCGACATCACCGAAGCCGATTTTCACCACGTCGCCGATGCTGTGCGCGAGATGCAGCAGATCCCCTTCTACATCGACCAGACCGGCGGCGTCTCAATCGCCCAGCTCACGGCCCGCGCCCGGCGCCTCAAGCGCCAGCGGGGGCTCGACCTCCTGGTCGTCGACTATCTCCAGCTTCTCGCCGGCTCGAAAAACCGGTCTGAAAACCGGGTGCAGGAACTGACCGAGATCACGACTGGCCTCAAGGCGCTGGCCAAGGAGCTCAATATCCCGATCCTGGCCTGCTCCCAGCTCTCCCGCCAGGTTGAACAGCGCGACGACAAGCGCCCGCAGCTCTCGGACCTACGCGAGTTCGGTTCGATCGAACAGGACGCCGACGTCGTGATGTTCGTCTACCGGGAGGAATATTACCTCAAGAATAAGGAGCCTCGGCCCGGCACGGAGGAACACATCGCCTGGATGACCCAGATGGAGAGCGCGCACGGGCGAGCGGAAGTGATCATCGGCAAGCAGCGCCATGGGCCGACCGGAACGATCGAGCTTCAATTCGACGCCGAGGTGACCCGGTTCAGCACCATCGCGCGGGAAGACACGATCCCGGAAATCCGCTAGGGTCGGCGCCCGGAAGCCACAACAAAGTTGCAATTGTCGCGCCTATGGGCGCGATTATGAAGAGGGCGCTGGCCTCGAGCCCAGGCCGAAGTCTGGAGAATCGCATGAAGCTGGTCACTGCATTTGGCCTTGCGGCCGCCTTCGTCGGGGTTGCCTGCATGGCCGCGCCTGCAAGCGCCGATGAGTTTACGCCGGCGCAGAAGCAGGAACTGGGCGCCTTCATCAAGACCTATCTCGTCAACAACCCTGAAGTGCTGCGCGAGGCGATCGAAGCGCTCGACAAGCATGACAAGGAAACGGCGGACGCGGATCGGCAGAAAGTCGTCGCCAATCAGTCGAGCGCTCTGTTCAGCTCGAAATATCAGGCGACCCTCGGCAACCCGCAGGGCGGCGCGACGCTCGTCGAATTCTTCGACTACAATTGCCACTTCTGCAAAGGCGCGCTGCCGGACGTCACCAAGCTCATGAAGGACGATCCGAACCTCAAGCTCGTTCTCAAGGACTATCCGGTTTTGGGCCCGGGTTCGGTCGAGGCGGCGAAGGTGGCCAGCGCCGCGCGCAATCAATTGCCGGGCGACAAGTTCTGGGCTTTCCACTCCAAGCTGCTCGGGGCTCACGGGCCCATCGGCAAGACGGAGGCGCTCGCGGTCGCCCGCGAGCTCGGCCTCGACATGGACAAGCTCGCCAAGGACATGGAGAGTCCCGAGGTCAAGTCAGGCTTGGCCGAGGTCATGCAACTCGCCGACGCCCTCCAGATCAACGGCACGCCTACTTTCATCGTCGGCCAGGACGTCGTCGTTGGCGCGGTCGGTTATGATCAGCTCAAAGATAAGGTCGACGCCGTGCACAAGTGCGGCCACGCGACCTGCTGACAGGCAGGCGCTGGCGCGCTATTGTGCGAACGCGCCCGCCGGGCGTCATTTCCACTGACCGGCGGGGGCCGTTTTGACTGCGCTGCAAGCGATTATCATGGCCGTGCTGCAGGGCGTGACGGAGCTTTTTCCGGTCAGCAGCCTCGGCCATGCGGTCATCCTGCCGCGGCTCTTGAATTGGGGTGTTGATGAGAAGGCGCCAGACTGGCTCGCCTATCTGGTGGTCATGCATCTGGGCACTTCGCTCGCGCTCTTCGCTTTCTTCTGGCGAGACTGGCTGAGCTTTCTGCGCTCTTTGATCAGCGCGCCAGACGCCAGCGCGAAGACGAACAGACGGACGTTCTTCTTCGTTGTTCTGGCGACCATACCGGCGGTCGTCGTCGGCGCCCTGTTTCGCAAGCTCCTGGGCGATGCTTTCGGCGCGCCGTTGATCGCCGCCGTGTTCCTGATCGTCAATGGTTTCATCCTCTATTTCGGCGACCGGATCGGCGAGGAATTCGACGGGTTCGCTGGGTCAGCTCAACTGGAAGGGCGCGCTCGCGGTCGGCGTCGCTCAATGTTTCGCTTTGATCCCAGGCATCTCCCGCTCTGGCGCGACGATGGTCGCCGGCATCGTGGCGGGGCTCAAGCACTCGGAGGCGGCGCGCTTCTCGTTCCTGATGGGCGCGCCGATCATTCTCGCCGCCAATGTCTACGAAGCGCCCAAATTGATGAAAGAGGGCGCGACGCTGGGGGGGATGGCGATTTTGTCCGGAATCGTCGCCGGCATTTTCGCCTATCTGAGCCTGACGCTGCTCATGCGCTATTTCCGCAGGCACGAATTCGAGGCGATGAGCCCGTTCGCCTATTATTGCTGGGCGGCCGGCGTCATCAGTCTCGGAATTATCGCCTTCGTTTGACACTGGGGCTCTTGGCCCTCAACCTTGACGCCCCATATCTCATTGCTGGTGCGCGGAAAGGCCCGCGCCTGAGGGCGTCATGGCGACCATCGAGTATATGCCGGCGCGGCTGACGCCGGAGGAGACCGAGGACTTGAGGCAGGCGGTTGCCTGCCTTGAAGGCGCGAGCTTCGCCCAGCGGCTGACCGACGCCGTCGGCCGTCCGGTCGGAATGCTGAGCCGCGCGATGCCGCAGCCCGCCCGGCAGGTGATCGCGCATGTGAGCGAAACCGCGCTCAGGAGCGCGCTCAAGCTCGCTTTGCGCACGCTCGATCTGAACGACGCATCGGCAAAGCCCGCCAACCGCGCTCATAAGCTCGCCGCCGCGGCGTCAGGGGCCGTTGGAGGCGCGCTGGGGCTCGCGGCGCTGCCGCTCGAACTGCCGATCTCGACCACGATCCTTCTGCGCTCGATCGCCGAGATCGCGCGCGAGGAAGGGGAGGATCTGAGCGTTCCCGAGGCCGCATTCGCCTGCATCGAGGTGTTCGCTCTTGGCGGCCAGGCGGGCGGAGAGACGACAACCTTCGAGAGCGGCTATTTCGCGATTCGAGCCGCGCTCGCCAAGTCGGTCACCGACAGCGCGCGCTTTGTCGCCGCTCAAGGAGTCGCCGCCCTTCCCGCGCCGGTGGTGGCGCGGCTGATTTCGCAGATCGCCGCGCGCTTCGGCGTTGTGGTGAGCGAGAAGGTCGCCGCCCAGGCCGCGCCAATTCTGGGCGCGATCGGCGGCGCGGCCGTCAACGCCGCCTTCGCCGACCATTTCCAGACGCTGGCCCGCGGGCATTTCATCGTCCGGCGCCTGGAGCGCCAGCATGGCGCGGGCGTCGTCGCATTCGAATACCAACGCTTGCAAGGCGAACGGGTCCGGGAACACGCGGAAGGCCGAAGGGCTGCGTCGTAAAGCGGGAGCGTTTGCGAAAAACCGGATCGCGCCAATGGCCGAGAACCGGCCGCTCGGTAAGGGGGTGAGGATCGGCAAACGGCGCCGCACGCGCGTCGCCCAAGCGCTGGTTTTTGTGCTTTCGGGCCTGCTCGCTCCGCCATCATATGCCGACCTGAGGCCGCGGGCTCGGCCGCGCATTGTGCCGCCGATGCATTTTGTGCGCGTGACGAGCGCCGAGGCGGCCTGCAAGCCGAATTGTCCGGAATGGCTGTCGGCCGAAGGCCGGATCGATCCAGGTACGGCGAAGGCCTTCGCCGACGCGGTTGCGAACCTCAAAGGCCGGCGGCTGCCGATTCTCATTCATTCTCCCGGCGGCTCGGTCGCCGACGCTGGCGCAATGGGCGAACTCATTCGCGCCAAGGGTCTCGCAGTCGCGGTCGCAAGGACGCTGATCACCAACTGCCCGGAAGCCTCGCCGAAGTGCCCTGACGGCCCTGGCGCGGCGATCACCGGCGGCGCGGTCTGCGCTTCGGCCTGCGTGTTCGTGCTCGCCGGCGGGGTTGAACGCCTTGCCGCTCCCTCGGCGCGGATCGGGGTGCATCAGACCACCACGGTGGTGAGCGAGACCGAAGGCCTCGCGCACCTCAAGTCGACTCGGAAGATCTACGAGCAGCAGGGGGTCGACGCGGCGGTCGAGGCTTATCTCACCGCCATGGGCGTCGGGGAGCCGGTGATGACGCTCATGCGCAAGACGTCGGCGGCCAGCATTCGCTGGCTGAGCCCGGCGGAGCTCAAGGACTCGCATCTCGCGACTCTGGCGCTCGACGCCGCCGAGCCGATCCTTGCCAGCGGCGCGAACGGCCTCAATGGCCACGCGTTCGCCGGCGATCCGCCGCGGTCCGATCTCGTGCAGGCGAGCGCCGTGAGGACGGTCGCGGGAGGCGGCGCATCGGTCGAGGTCACGTTCCGCTATCGCCCCGGCGGCGGCGCGGTCGAGATGGAAGCGATCGATCGCGATCTCAATTCGCCGCAGGCGCCCGATCGGTCCTCGTCGGACGCAAGCATGAGCGCAGCGAGCGACGGGCCGCTGCAGTTGAAGACCGCCGGCGCAACGCCTGTTCGCACCCTCATTCCGCGCGAGCGCTTCTGCGCCCTCGCTCATGGCCGCCTGACCCTCGCTTCCACGCCGCCGGAACGTCCGCAAGGCTTCGCGCCGATTGAGCTCGCCACCCTGGACGGGGCGAAGACGCTGTTCGCCGAAGCCTGTCCCTAAGCGACGCCGTTGCGTCGCAGCCAGCCAAGACGATCCCGATGATCCCATCGCCGCGTCGACCGGCGGGGTCGAATTCGCTACAGGATTTGGCAATCGCGCGTTCAGGGAGATAAGCGAGCATGGCGGCCGATATTGAGAGCCTCACCCTCAAACGGGTGGCGTACCGCTTCATTCCGTTCCTGATGCTGTGTTATTTCGTCAACTATCTCGACCGCGTGAACGTCGGCTTCGCCAAGCTCACCATGGATGCGGATCTCGGCATTTCGGACACCGCTTTCGGGTTCGGGGCCGGGATTTTCTTCCTCGCCTATTTTCTGTTCGAGGTTCCCTCGAACGTCATCATGGACCGGGTCGGCGCGCGCATCTGGATCGCGCGGATCATGATTTCCTGGGGCGTCATCTCGGGGGCCATGGCCTTCATCCCGAACATCGCCGCGTGGACAGGCTTTAGCCCAGAGCACACGTTCTACGGGCTTCGCTTTCTCCTCGGGCTCGCCGAGGCCGGTTTTTTTCCCGGCATCATCTTCTTTCTGACCCTTTGGTTTCCCGCCGCCTACCGCGCCCGGATCGTCAGCTGTTTCATGGCGGCGATTCCGCTCTCTTCCGCCATCGGCTCGCCGGTCTCGGCGGCGCTCCTCGGCCTTCACGGGACGCGGGGGCTGGCAGGCTGGCAATGGCTCTTCATCATCGAGGCGCTGCCCTCGATCGTTCTCTCTTTCGTCGCCTATTTTTATCTGACGGATCGGCCCCGAGACGCGAAATGGCTTTCGGCCAACGAACGCGATTGGCTCCAGGGGCGTCTCGACGCGGAGGATGCGCGACGCGCCCACGTGTCGCCTGGGAGTATTTTTGCGAGCCTCTACGACTATCGGGTCCTCGCGCTGGCTCTTGTCTACTTTGGCAACGTCGCTTGCCTCTACGGCGTCACTTTCTGGCTGCCGTCGATTGTGAAGGGCTTCGGCGTCTCGATCGCGGCGACCGGATGGATCAGCGCCATTCCCTATATCGTCGGCTTCTTGGGCATGGTGTGGTGGGGACTGCGCTCCGACAGGCACGGAGAGCGGACGTATCATTTGGCCGGCGCGCTGCTCCTCGCCGCCGTCGGGATCGGCGTTTCGGCGTTTCTCGATGATCCTTTCGCAAAAATGACGGCGCTGACGATCGGCGCCCTTGGAGTCTACTCGGCGCTGCCGCTGCTGTGGACCCTGCCGACCGCGTTTCTCGCAGGCGTGGCCGTTGCGCCAGGCATCGCCGCGATCAATGCGATCGGCAATCTATCTGGCTATTTTGGCCCCTTCATCATGGGCTGGGTCAAGGATCTGACCGGCGATTTCCGCTGGGGGCTTGTTACCATTGCCGCGTGCGCGCTTGTGGCGGTCGTCAGCACGCTGATGCTGGGCCATGATTCGGAACTCGAGAGGGCGCCCGAACCCGCGGAATAGCAAAGGCCGCCTCTGAACGATGCGTCGGTCTTTGGCTCAGGCGCCGCCGCGACTCGCCGCTTCGATGTTGTTGCCGTCCGGGTCGATGACGAAGGCGGCATAATAGTTCGGCGCGAAGTCGCGCGGTCCCGGAGCGCCATTGTCTTTCGCCCCGGCCGCCAGCGCCGCATTGTGAAACGCCCGAACGGCGGATCGGTCCGGGCTCAATAATGCAAGATGCACGCTGGATCGCGGTTCGCTCGATTTGCTGATCCACAGGCCCGGCGCATCGCGCCCAAATCCCGCCGCGCCGTCGAAGGCCATGAGCTTCTTGATTCCGAGCGGAGCGAGCGCCTTCTCATAGAAGGCGCTCATGACGTCGAATTGCTGCGTGCGCAGCATGATGTGATCGAACATGCGATGGCTCCTTTGGCGGCTGTCCGCGAAGTATTGCGCTGTGCTGTTATGGCTTGGCGCCGGGAAACCATTCCACGTGCTCGTCCCCCGTTCGGCCATAATAGACCGCGCGGCGCCCGGCAAGGCTGACAAAATAGCCGACGCAGCCCGCATCCGCGATATGGCGGCAGAACGCGCGATAGGCGATCTCCTGCCGCTGGATGGCGCGGACCGCCTTCTCCACGCCTTCGGCCGAGAACTCTCGCGCCGCGCCACCAGCCTTGTGGACCTCCACGTCCTCGAAATCGCCGCCGGGCAGATAATAGGTCTTCCGCCCAGCGAGGAGATCGGCGTGGTAGCGCTCGATTCCAACCTCCATAAGGGCCTTCACGACTGCGGGGAACGTGATCTGTTCCTCGTCCGAGGCTTTGCTCATCTCGCGCACCACATCCCTCACGTGAGTGTCCATAATCGTTGCTCCTCCTGCCCTGTTTCCGTTGCGGATTCCGCCGTCAGTCGACCGGCGCGCCCCTCAGCCCCTTGCGGCGAACGATGGCCTTCATCGCCGCCGTTATCGTCGCGCGCGCCTCGATGTCGAGATCAGCGAAAAACTCCGCATCGTTCTCGTCCGCCAAAGCCGCGAGCTTCGGCGTGATCGCGCGCCCCTGGCGGGTGAGCGCGAGCGACTGGAAGCGGCGATCTCCGACGGTGGTGCGTCTGACAATCAGCTCTTTGTCAATCAGCCTTTCGGCGAGCTTCGAGATCGCCCCGCGTGTCATCCCCAGTCGTTCGGCGATCGCGCTCGGCGCGCTTTCGCGATCGTAGAGGTCGCGTAGGACGACCCACTCGGCGACGGTCACGGCGTGCTCTTCGAGCTTGAGAGCGAAGGCGTGCGAGACGTGGTTCGACACATAGCGAATCCAATAGCCGAGATGGGTTTCGAGCGAGCTCAGTTCCGTGTGGCGCGACACACGACCTCCATCAATTTCCAAGGAAACTATATCGGATCAGTTTCCTTGTCAACCGTTTCGTGCGCCTCTCGCGCAGCGAGAGCGCCGATCGCGTCGCGATCGTCATCACGAGCGAATGCGAAGCGATCCAGAGAACATGGTCGCCCGACGTGCCCGTGGATTGCTTCGCCATAACCCGTCCGGAAGGACGGGCGTCCTTCGACGCCCGATGTCTCCCAGCGACGATCACGGGGTTCGACCCAGACTGAATCTGCTTCAGCCCCGCACTGCGGCGCGCGTGTCGTGGCGCGCGAGACGCATGAGCAGATAGTCGACCTCGGCCATTGCGGTCGCGCTAAGACCGGCGCCAGGCTTTCGCTGCGCGTCGGAGGCGAGAATGCCACGCTTCATCATCACGTATTTGCGCGTGGCCAGGCCAACGAGCTGCTGCTGCTCATAGCGCACGAGCGGCAGGTGGGCGTCGAAAAGGTCGTGCGCCTCCTCGCGCCGACCTTCGTTCGACAGGCGCACCACGTCGATGAGCATTTCCGGGAAGGCGTAGCCGGTCATCGCCCCGTCGACTCCGCGCTCCATCTCGAAATCAAGGAACAGGCCGCCGTTGCCGGTGAGGATTGGAACGCGGCGCAGCTTGCCCTCCTTCTCGAACCGCCGCAGCGCCGAAATCTTTTCCAGACCGGGCCAGTCCTCGTGCTTCAGCATGACGCAGGACGGATTGTCGGTGATGATCCGGCGGATGACGTTCGGCGTCATGATCACGCTAAGCGTCAACGGATAGTCTTGAATGACGAACGGAATGTCCGACCCGATCGCTTCGACGGCTTGCGCGTAATAAGTCACGATCTGGTCATCGGTGCGCAGCGACGGCGGCGGGGCGATCATCACGCCAGCCGCGCCCTTCGCCATGGCGGCGTGCGACAATGCGCGCATCGCTGCGAAGCCCGGCGCGGAGACGCCGATGATGAACGGCAGTCTTGGCGCGCGCGCAATGCAGCGGGCCGCGAAACCGATCGCCTCGTCCTGATCGAGCTTCGGCGCTTCGCCCATGATGCCGAGAATGGTGCAACCGTCGGCGCCCGCCGTGACATAATGGTCGATCATGCGGTCGACGCTGGCCGTGTCGATCGCGCCGTTGGCGAGGAAAGGCGTGGGCGCAATGGGAAAGACGCCTTTGGCGTCGACCGAAAGCATGGAGATCTGCCTTTTTCTGGAGGGGCGGCGGTTTCGCGATGATCGGGGATTCGCGGCGCTCTTGGCAAGCGTACGGGAATGGCGACAGTTCCAATGGCTTAGGCTAGATTGAGGCGGCAACTTTGGTCTCGCGAGACAAGCGAGGGAGGAAACTATGACGGAAAGCCCCACCGCCAGG
Source organism: uncultured Alphaproteobacteria bacterium (assembly GCA_963717215.1). GTDB lineage: Bacteria > Pseudomonadota > Alphaproteobacteria > Rhizobiales > Beijerinckiaceae > Roseiarcus. The sequence continues at coordinate 826,502 of CAVQVS010000006.1, read as the reverse complement.
TCGTTCGCGAAGGCTGAAGCCAAATCGCCGCCATTTGATCGCGCCCGACTGGATGGGCTCCTCGACGAGGCCGGCATAGATGCCGTGGTCATCTCATCCAAGCACAACATCCAATATCTCTTTGGCGGCTACCGGTTCTTTTTCTTCGATCATTTCGACGCGATTGGGGTCAGCCGCTATCTGCCTTTCCTGGTCTACGTCAAAGGCCGCCCGGACCAATCGACCTATGTCGGACACGGAATGGAAGCTTACGAGAAGGACCTTGGGAAGTTCTGGACTCCGTCCTTGCTAACCGCGGGAACGAGCCTTGATTCCGCGCAGCGTGTTGTTGATCATCTTCGAAAGCTCGCTCCGGGTGTAAAGCGCGTTGGAGTCGAGCGTGCGTTCCTGCCCGCCGACGCGGCGGAACTGCTCACGCGCGAGCTGCCCGGGGTCACGTTCGTCGAAGCGCACCTGCCGCTCGAACGGCTGCGGGCGCGCAAGACCCGGGAGGAATTGGATCTGCTGCGCCTGGCGTCAGAGCTCGTGGTCGATTCCATGCTGGCGGTGGTCGCCTCGCACGGGCCGGGCGCGACGAAAGCGGAAGTCGTGGAAGCGCTTCGCCGCGAGGAGGTGAACCGGGGCCTGACATTTGAATATTGCCTCATCACGGCGGGGACGAGCCTCAATCGCGCGCCCTCCGACCAGGTGTGGGGAGCGGGCGACATCATGTCGATCGATTCCGGCGGCAATTACAAAGGCTACATCGGCGATCTATGCCGCATGGCGATCCAGGGCGATCCCGACGGCGAACTTGAAGACCTGCTCGGCGAGGTGGACGCAATCCAGATGGCGGCGCGCAAGCCAATTCGGCACGGCGTCAATGGCGGCGAGATCTACGTCAGCGCCGGCGAAGTGTTGAAGCGATCGCCGCGCGCGAATTCGATTGAATTCGTTGCGCACGGAATGGGCCTCATCAGCCACGAGGCGCCGCGGTTGACTGCCCATGGGCCCGTTTCCTATCCGGCCTATGACGCCGACCGCCCGCTTGAATCTGGCATGGTCATTTCGATCGAGACGACGATTGCGCATCCCCGCCGCGGCTTCGTCAAGCTCGAAGACACGGTCGCCGTCACCGACCAGGGCTGGGAGGCCTTTGGCGATCGCGGGCGGGGCTGGAATCGTGCCGGAGGGCGCGCGTTGTAGCTGCGGGCGGCGAAAGGGTTCCCGGCTTAGTTCGTCCGCCGCAAGCCGCTGGTGATCGCGCCGGCAAGGGTGAGAGCGGCCGCGCCCCAGAGCGCAATCTCCGTCGCGTGCCGGGGCGCCTGTCCGAGCGCGACCGCGACCAGCGCCGTTCCGAACGACTGGCCGATCAGCCGTCCGGAGGATTGCAGGCCGGCCGCCCCGCCGCTTCGCTCGCGCGGCGCGCTGCCGATGATCACCCGATTGTTGGGCGACTGGAAAAACCCGAAGCCCAGGCCGCAGACCGCGAGGCGCCAAGCGAGCGAGACCGGCGTGGAATCGGCGATGCCCATTGCGACGAGAACCAGTCCTGCGCCCATCACCAGAAGGCCGATGCTGCCGAGAAGGCCTGGGATGAATCGGTCGGCGAGGCGTCCGGCGATCGGCGCGATCAAAGCGGTCGCGAGCGGCCAGGGCGTGAGCAGCAATCCGGAGGTCGACGCGGAGTGGCCGAGGCGGTCTTCAAAGTAAAACGGTAGCGATACGATGGCCAGGGCCTGCGCCCCAAACGAGGCGATTGACGTCGCGAGCGAAAGCGCAAACACCGGCCGGCGGAGAAGATCTACCGGCAGCAGCGGCGCGGGAAGCTTGAGTTGCCGCCAGACGAGCGCCGCGCCGATCACGAGACCGACCGCGATCTGGATTAGCGCCGGCCAGGGCGATCCGCCCTGGCCGATCCGATTCACGCCGGCGATGACCAGGCCGAACGTGAGCGCATTGAGGAGCACGCTCAAAAGATCGAGGCGGCCCGCGGAGCGCGGCGTCGCTGGCAGCGTCCGCGCCGCCATTATGAGCGCCGCCACCCCGATCGGCACGTTGATCAGAAACAGCCAATGCCAGGAGGCGACCGACAGGATCGCCGCCGCGACGCTTGGGCTTCCAGCCGAGCAGACGGCGACCACGACCGCCATGTTGCCGACGCCCTGGCCGAGCCGCGCGTGCGGATAGATGAACCGGATGAGGGCGATGTTGACGCTCATGATTCCCGCCGCGCCCAAGCCCTGAACCACGCGCGCGAGGGTGAGCACGGCGAAATTCGGCGCGAGCGCGCAGGCGAGCGAAGCGACAGTGAAGAGCGCAAGCCCCCACCAATAGACGCGCCGGTAACCCAGCATGTCGCCGAGCGCCGCCAGCGGCAGTAGCGAGACGGTGACCGCGAGCTGGAAGGCGTTGACGATCCAGATCGCGTTCTCCGGCGCGACGGCGAATTGGCGCGCCATCGTCGGCAGCGCCACGGTGACAATGGTGCCGTCGAGCACGGCCATGCTGATCGCCATGGCGAGGGTCAGGAACGCGAGTAGGCGCTGCGGGTTGGGAAGGCCGTCCTGCACTTCGCGGCGCGAGGCGCGGATATAGGCTCTGGGCGGTTCAAGGCGATGCGCAGTCCACGGGGACGCGGTTCGCTGCCGTCAAGCCGCCGTCCCCCATAAGTCATAGGCGTCGGAGCGGTCGATCCTGACCGTTACGATGTCGCCGGCGCGTAAGGGCCTGCGCGTCGCGATATGCACGGCGCCGTCGATCTGCGGCGAGTCGCCTTTGGTGCGGCCCTTGGCCACGCGTGCGCCGCCCTCGTCGACGATGGCCTCGAGGCGCTTGCCGACCTTGGCGGCAAGTTTCTTCTGGCTGATCGCCTGGGCGCGAGCCATGAAACGCTTGAGGCGGCTCGGCTTTGATGTCGTCCGGCACGGGCTCGAGGCCGAGATCGTTGGCCGCCGCGCCTTTGACGGGCTCATATTGGAACGCGCCGACGCGGTCGAGCTTGGCCTCGTCCAGCCAGTCGAGCAGGAAACGAAAATCCTCCTCGGTCTCGCCGGGAAAGCCGACGATGAAAGTCGAGCGGATGGTCAAGTCCGGGCAGATCGCGCGCCAGGCGCGGATGCGCTCAAGCGTCTTTTCCTGGGACGCCGGCCGGCGCATCGCCTTCAAAACCGCAGGCGAAGCATGCTGGAACGGCACGTCGATATAGGGCAGCACATTGCCGCCATTCATCAGCGCAATCGCCTCGTCGACATGCGGATAGGGGTAGACGTATTGCAGCCTGATCCAGGCCCCGAGCGAACCCAGTTCGCGCGTGATGTCGAAAAAGCGCGCGGCGACCTGGCGGTCGCGCCATGGGCTCTCGGCGTATTTAAGGTCGAGGCCGTAGGCGCTCGTATCCTGCGCGATGACGATGAGCTTCCTTGACGCCCGCTTTAACGAGCCGCTCGGCTTCGCGCAGCACGTCGCCGGCGGAGCGGGAGGCGAGCCGCCCGCGCAAGCTTGGGATGATGCAGAACGTGCAGCGGTGGTCGCAGCCTTCGGAGATTTTGAGATAGGCGTAGTGACGCGGCGTCAGGCGCACGCCTTCGCCGGGGATGAGGTCGACGAACGGATCGCGGGGCGCCGGCGCTGCGGCGCGCACCGCCTCCATAACGCTTTCGAACGCCTGCGGGCCGGTGACTGCCGAGACGTTGGGGAAAGCGTCGCGGATCGCGTCGGGCGTCGCCCCCATGCAGCCGGTCACGATCACCTTGCCGTTCTCGTTCATCGCCTGGCCTATTGCCGCGAGCGATTCCGCCTTGGCGCTGTCGAGAAAGCCGCAGGTGTTGACGATGACCGCGTCGGCGCCGGAATGGCTGCGCGCGAGTTCGTAGCCTTCGGCGCGCAGGCGCGTGAGGATCCGCTCGCTGTCGACGAGCGCCTTCGGGCAGCCGAGCGAAACGAAGGAAATGCGCGGCGCGGCGCGCTGTTCAGTTGGGGCGATGTCGGTCATTGCAGCTCGCCTTGCCATGGGCCGGAGGCCGGAGCAAGGCGCTCCGTTGGTGTCGTCACAATGCCAGTTCAGGCCCAACCGGCACAATGCCCGTCGGATTGATGCGACGGTGGCTCTCGTAATAGTGATGCTTGATGTGGAAGAAATCGACCGTTTCGGCGACGCCGGGCAGGTGGTAAAGCTCACTTAAGTAGCGGCTCAGCGCCGGATAGTTCCGGATCTCGCGAAGATTGCACTTGAAGTGGCCGAAATAAACCGGGTCGAAGCGGATCAAGGTGGTGAACAGGCGCCAGTCAGCTTCCGTTAGCCGCTGGCCGATGAGGAATCGCTGGCCTCCGAGTCGCGCCTCGAGCCAGTCCAGCGTCTCGAAGAGCTCGCGGAAGGCCTCTTCGTACGCCTCCTGCGAGGTGGCGAACCCGGCGCGGTAGACGCCATTGTTGACCGTCCGATAGATGCGGTCGTTGACCTCGTTGATCTCGGGTTGCAGGCCGCTCGGATAATAGTCGCCAACGGCCGCGCCGACCCCGTCGAAGGCGCTGTTGAACATGCGGATGATTTCCGACGATTCGTTGTTGACGATCGTGTTTGTCTTCTTGTCCCAAAGCACCGGGACGGTGACGCGGCCGCTGTAGTCGGGGCGCGCCTTGACGTAGAATTCGCGCAACTCGCTCGCGCCGAGGATCGGATCGGGAATGACGCCGGGGCCGGGATCGAACGTCCAGCCGCGCTCGCCGAGCAGCCAGTGGACGACCGAGAGCGAGATCGTGCTCTCGAGACCTTTGAGTCGTCGGAAGATAAGGGTGCGATGCGCCCACGGGCAGGCAAGCGAGATGATGAGGTGATAGCGGTCGGGCTCCGCCTTGAAGCCGCCGGCGCCGCTCGGCCCCGCTTCTCCGCTCGCCGTGATCCAATTGCGGAATGGCGAATCGGGACGCACGAAACGCCCGCTCGTATCGTGCGGGAAGTCGCCCTCCCGCCATTTTCCGTCGACGAACGCGCCCATTGTTTGTCCTCGATTTAGAGACGCGCCTAACTGGCGCGCGCGACCTGGAACCCGGCGAACGATTGGCTTACGGGCATCAACTCCAGCCGGTTGATGTTGAGGTGCGGCGGCAGCTCGGCCACCCACAACATGGTCGCCGCAATGTCGTCACCTGTCATCGCCTTTGCGCCGTGATAGAGCGTCTCCGCCGCCGCCTGATCGCCGCTCGTGCGCACCAGCGTGAACTCGGTTTCGACCATGCCGGGCTCGATCGACGTCACGCGCACACCAGTGCCGTGCAGATCGCTGCGGAGCCCGAGCGAAAACTCTTTCACGAACGCCTTGGTTCCCCCGTAGACGTTGCCGCCCGCATACGGATAATTCGCGGCGACCGACGACAGGTTGATGATCGCGCCGCGTCGGGCAATCAACCCTGGCAGCAATTTGTGCGTCAGCGAAGCGAGCGCGGTCACATTCGTGTCGATCATCGTCTTCCATTGTGCAAGATCGGCGGCTTGCGCAGGATTGCGGCCAAGCGCGAGCCCGGCGTTGTTGATCAGGAGGTCGATGCCGCGAAATCCGTTGGGAAGCGCAGCCAGAGCAGCGTCTCGCGCCGCTTCATCGGTGACGTCGAACGCGGCGGGATGCACTTTGTCGGCGCCGATGGCGGCGACCAGGGCTTCAAGTCGTTCGGCCCGGCGGCCAGTCGCGACGACGCGCCAGCCGGCCGCCGCGAACGCGCGAGCGGCGGCTTCGCCGATCCCCGAGGTTGCTCCAGTGATGAGAGCTGTCTTGCTCATGCCGTCCCCCTTTTGATTGCGGTCCAAGGCGCGGGGCCGCCAGCGGCGCTATATCATAGCTGTGAAGCTCAAGCGGAAAGCTAAACTTGGCCGCTCACCGGAATGAGCGCCCCGGTGACGGCCTTCGCTTCATCCGAGGCCAGGAACAGCATGACGGCGGCGATGTCGGCGGGCGGCAACCCAGCGGCTGAAGTCCGCGTTCGGCATGTCGCGCCGGTTTGTCGGCGTGTCGATGATCGACGGCAGCACGGCGTTGACCGTCACCCCCTTGAGCTTTAATTCGTCGGCCAGGCTTTCGGTAAACCGGTGCACCGCCGATTTGCTGGCCGCATAAGGACCGAACCCGGAAGCCGCGTGCAGCGCCGACTGCGCGCCGACATTGACGATGCGGCCCGCGCCGCTTTCCTCGAGATAGGGAAGCGCGGCCTTGCAGGCGTTGAGCGCGGTCTTCAAGTTCATCGCATACATGCGGTCCCAGGCGTCGACCTTGCCGTCCGCGATGGTCTCCCATTGAAACCCGCCGGCGATATTGAGGAGCGCGTCGAGCCGGCCGAACTTCGTCTTGATCGAGGCCATCGCCGTCTCGGCCGCTGTGAGCGACGTCAGATCGACGCCGCCGATGATGAGCGTCTTGCCTCCGAGCCGCTCGGCGAAGCCCTCAGGGACGGTCGGCGCGTGATCAAGCAATGCGACGGAGGCGCCGCGCTTCGCCGCCGCTTCAGCAACAGCGCTTCCCAACGCGCCCAAGCCGCCGGTGATGACGATCGTCTTTCCTTGCACCACGGTCTTAGGCCGCCTTCTCGACCGGCGCCTTGCCGGCCTTGAGCTCGCTGAGCGCGCTCGCCCGCGTCTTCGTAGCCTCGGCTGCGCTCGCCTCTTTCACGTGCCCATATCCCCGGATCGTCTCATAGGCGCCGACAACACGAACCGCGATCGGATGGGACGTGGGGGTGAGGCGCTGGGTAAGATCCGCGACGTCGGCTTCGAACTCGGCGATCAGGCGCCGTTCGAGCTTGCGCTCCTCGCTGTTGCGGAACGGATCGAGCCACGAGCCGCGCAGGAATTTCAGCCGCGCCATCACGCGGAAGGCTTTCATCGCCCACGGGCCGACCTCGCCCTTTTTCATTTTCCCGCTCGCGGGATCGACACGGGCGAACGGCCAGGCGCCGAGATGGAAATGGAGCTGATACGGGCCCTCGAATTCGCGCGACAGAGCTCTCCTGGAACTCAGGCGCTGCAAACAGCCGCGCCACTTCCCACTCGTCCTTCGACGGCCAGCAGCTTGTGATAGGCGCGCGCGACGGCTGTGGTCAGCGCCTCGCCCAGGCCCGCGTTTCTCTCCGCCGCGCGCACGCGCTCGACGAGCTCGCGATACCGCGCCGCATAGGCTGCATCGCGATAGTCCGTCAGATGCGCGACACGACGCTGCATAAGCGCATCGAGCGAAGGCGGTTCGTCAGACGGACTCGTCAAGGCCGACCAGCGTCTCGATGCTCATCGGATCATGCCCGGCGCGTCGGCCCCATTCGAACGCCTGCTTGTTGGCGTCGATGGCGACGCCGTTGAGCTCAATTGCGCGATCAATCGCCGTCCCGGCGGATCGGAACCAGGCCTCTCTGCCAGGCGGCGCCGAGCATGAACATGTTGGAGGCGATCGGGTCGCCCATCAGCGCTGCGGAGAGACGTTGCGCGTCGACAATGAGCGCCTTGTCGCCGAGCGCGTTCTTCAGGCGTTCGATGAGTTCGTCGGCGTCCACGCTCCAGTTCGGATTGCGAGCGAAATCAGCAGTCGGCGTCAGATCGGCGGAGATGACCGCGCCCGTCTTGCCGCGCTTGAGCTTGGAGATCGATTCGTCGCCCGCGGCGACGATGAGGTCGCAGCCGATCAGCGCATCGGCTTCGCCGGCGGCGATGCGGGTCGCGTGCAACGCGCCGGGTTCATGCGCGATGCGCACATGCGCGGTCACCGCGCCGTATTTCTGGCTTAACCCCGTCAGATCGAGATTGGAGCTGAAGAGTCCGTCGAGGTAAGCGGCGACGGCGACCGTCTGGCTGATGGTGACGACGCCAGAGCCGCCAATGCCAGCCACCAGCAGACTGAAGCGCTCGCTGGATCTCGGGCAGGATCGGCTCGGGGACCGGCGGCAGATACTGGCCTAAAGGCGCTGTCGCCTCGGGCTTGCGCAAGCGTCCGCCATGCACCGTTACGAAGCTTGGGCAGAATCCCTCGACGCAGGAGAAATCCTTGTTGCAGCTCGATTGGTTGATGCGCCGCTTGCGCCCGAATTCCGTCTCCAGGGGCTCGATCGCCATGCAATTGGAGACGCGGCCGCAATCGCCGCAGCCTTCGCAGACTTGCGGATTGATGAAGGTGCGCTTGGCTGGATCAGCCCACTTGCCGCGCTTGCGCAGGCGCCGTCGCTCGGTCGCGCAGGGCTGGTCGTACAGGATGACCGACACGCCCTTGAATTCGCGAAATTCGCGCTGCGTCTCGTCCATCGTGTCGCGGTGACGAAGGCTCACGCCGTGGGGCAGAGGGACGCCCGCGTAGCGCTCCAGGTCGTCCGCCACGAGCGTCATTTTCTTCGACCCCCTCCGCGGCAAGCTCCTCGAGGATCTGAACCGGCGTCATGCCGCCCTCGATCGGCTGGCCCCCGGTCATCGAGACGAAGCCGTTGAAGAGGATCTTGTAGGTGATCGGAACGTTGGCGGCGAGCGCCTGACGGATCGCGAGCGACCCCGAATGCGCGTAGGTGCCATCGCCGATATTGGCGAACACGTGGTCCTGTTTGGTGAACGGCTGCTGGCCGAGCCACATCACGCCTTCGCCGCCCATATGCGAAGCGGTGGCGGTCTGCTGCGGATTGACCAGCGTCGCCATCCAATGGCAGCCGATGCCAGCGAGCGCGCGGCTGCCATCGGGCACCGGCGTTGAACGGTTGTGCGGGCATCCGGCGCAGAAGCCTGGGCTGCGCGTTGGCGCAGGGCGGTTGCTCAGCATCGCGCTAGGCGCCTCGGGCGCGCTGAGCGCACAATTCGGATCATGGCGGGAAATCGCCTTGGCCAGGACTCCGGCAATGAGTTCCGGAGTGATCTCGCCAAAATTGGGAATGGCTAGTGCGCCCGGCGAAGGGTCGAACGCCTGCCCATCGAAATATTTGCCCACGATCCGCGGCGATCTCGAATCGCCATAAAGGATGGAGCGGATCTGATCCTCGAGCAGTGGGCGCTTCTCCTCGATCACGATAATGAGATCGAGGCCGCGTGCAAAATCGCGCACGATCACCGGATCGAGCGGCCACACCATGCCGACTTTGAGCAGGCGCAGCCCAAGCGCGGCGCCATCGTCGTCGAGGCCGAGATTGCCAAGCGTCTGTAAGAGATCCTGCCACGCCTTCCCCGCGGCCACCACGCCGATCCTCGCGCCCTCGCCATCGCCGAGATGCGGTTGAGGCCGTTGGCGCGCGCATAGGCGAGCGCAGCAGGAAGCTTGTGTTGGTAAAGCCGCTCCTCCTGAGCCACTGCCGCGTCGAGCGTACGCGCCCATACGCCATGGGGCGGAGTGGCTCGGACGTTGCGGTAAAACGATCTCAGGCAAGTCGGGCCCGACATAAACCGTGCCGCCGCCCTCGGCGACATCCGTCACCACCTTCATGCCGACCCAGCAACCCGAAAACCGAGACATGGCGATGCCGTGCAGGCCGAAATCAAGCAGCTCCTGGGTATTGGACGGATAGATGACCGGCATGCCGACGGCGATGAACAACGTGTCGGAGAAATTGACCGCGGTCGAAGATTTCGCGCCGTGGTCGTCGCCGGCGAGCGCAAGCGCGCCGCCCTTGGGCGAGGAGCCCGCGAAATTGGCGTGGCGCAGCGCGTCGGCCGATCGGTCGACTCCCGGTCCCTTGCCGTACCAGATGCCAAACACGCCATCGACTGTCGCGCCGGGAAAGTTGTTGACCTGCTGGGCGCCCCAGATCGCCGTCGCGGCGAGGTCCTCGTTGAGGCCTGGGCGGAAGACGATGTTGTGTTGCTTGAGCTGCGCCGCGGCGCGCCACAGCTCGATGTCGTAGCGCCCGAGCGGCGAGCCGCGATAACCGGAAATGTATCCCCCGGTGTTGAGGCCAGCCGCCGCGTCGCGCAGGCGCTGCTGAATGGGCAGGCGCACCAACGCCTGCGTCCCGGTCATATAGACCCAGCCGTCGGGCGCAGTGTAGCGGGAGTCCAGAGTCGCCTCCGGCCGGGCGAGGGCCACAGTCATGACAGCATGCCTCCGTATTTTTGGTCGACGGCTATGCACGGCGCCCCGGTTCGCGCCGAGGGCGAGGTAGCCGGGGAACGCTTCGTCGAACTCCGGAAAGTAACGCCGAACGACGCCCGTGTCGAACGCGCTCATGATCGATTCCTTCGGCTCGCGGTCGAGGAGAAACCGCATCACGGCTTCGGCGCAACGCGAAGGCTCGGCGCCGAGCTTCGCCCAGCGCTCGGCTTCGTTGGCCTCGATCGTGACCCGGTGCCGGCTTTCGCCGCGCAGGTCACGGACGATCACGTCAAACGTGAACCCACTGCCACCCCTAGGGATTATCGTGACCGAAGGCTCGCTCATCGGCTAGATCTATAACGCCTTTGCACCAACAAACCGACAAGCTCTTGGCTGCTCAGGCGAAATCCTACAGAAGACGCCGCGACTTCGGCCCGCCTGTCGACCCCGTGTCCACAAAGATCAGCGGTAGTTGCGTGCTGTCTACGTGTCCAATTTTGACAGCCATGTTGAGACGGTTTTCTTGCCCTTACTGGGAACCAACGCAACCGTCGCGCGTTTTTGCCTCCGTGATCCGGGAAAAACGATGGCGGCCGGACGCGCCGCCACGCCGCGACCACGTTGTCGCCCCAAAACCTGCTTAGGTGGGGCGAAGGGGCGTCAGGAGCTGCGGGTGGACCAATTGAACGCGCCGAGCATAGAGCGCGCGACGGCAGGTGATGTCGCGGCGCTAAGCGACGCTTCGGTCGCTCTTTTTCTCGACGTCGATGGCACCTTGCTCGATTTGGCGGCGCGCCCCGACGACGTGGTGACGCCCGCAGGGTTGGTCGCGACCCTTGCGAGCGCCGAGCGCAAGCTCTCTGGCGCCTTGGCGCTCATCAGCGGCCGCTCCATCGATGATATCGATCAGCTTTTCGCCCCTTTGCGGCTGCGAGTGAGCGGCGTTCACGGCGCTGAGATCCGTTTCGATCCCGATGGATCTACCGCGCCCGCGGTCGTAAGCGGCTTGCCGCAGTCGCTGCTGGCCGCGCTGAGACGCGCGGTTGAGCCGTTCCCGGGCGTGTTCGTCGAGGACAAGCGCTTCAGCTTCACAGTCCACTACCGCCTCGCGCCGTCTGCGGAAGGTCCGCTGCGCAGGATCGTCAAGCAGCTCGTCGACTTCGATCCCGATCGCGCGTGGACGTCATGGACGCGCATTGCGCGATTGAGATCAAGAGCCCCTGTTTCGACAAGGGGGGCGCGATCGCGACGTTTCTCTCCACCTCGACGTTTCAGCGGGCGCAAGCCGATCTTCGTCGGCGACGATACGACCGATGAAAGCGGGTTCGCCCTCGTCAGCGCGCGCGGAGGGTTCGCCTATTCGGTTGGTCGTCCGCGCCCCGGGGCGATTGGCTCATTCTCGGCGCCGCAGGCCGTGCGCGGGTGGCTTGCTGAATTCGCTCGAGGAAGCGCCGCATGACCGAGGGCACGCAAACCAAGAAGCAAAATCTCGACCTGGCCTTGATCGGAAACAGCTGCGCGGCGGCGTTTGTCGACCAGAACGCGCGGATCGTGTGGTGGTGCTATCCCCACTTCGATTCCGATCCGGTCTTCTCGCGGCTGCTGGCCGGCGACGAGGAGAAGGGGTTCTGCGAGGTCTCGCTCGCGAACCTTGTCCAGACTGAGTCGCAGTACGTGCGCAACACGGCGATCGTCGAGACGATCCTCACCGACGCCGAACGGCGGCAAGGTCCGCGTCTCGGATTTCGCTCCGAATTTTGAGCGCTTCGAGCGCGTATACAGACCCCCGCAAATCATTCGGCGCATCGAACCGATCGCCGGCTTGCCTCGGGTCACGATCCGGGTGCGCCCAACCCATGGTTACGGCAAACCGACGACCAATTTTGTCGTCGGCTCCAATCACATCCGCTATCTGGACGGAGCGCAGGTTTTGCGCCTGACGTCCGACGCGCCGCTGTCCTACATCGTCAACGAAATCTCCTTTCCTCTGAGCCGGCCGGTCAACCTCATTTTCGGCCAGGACGACCCTTTCCTCAGCGCGATCGACACGACGTCGCGCGAATTCCTCGACCGCACGCGCGACTACTGGCAGGGCTGGGTGCGCTATCTTGCGCTCGCTTACGAATGGCAGGTGGAGGTGGTGCGCGCGGCGATCACGCTCAAGCTTTGCAGCTTCGCCGAGACGGGCGCGATTGTGGCGGCGCATACGACCTCCATCCCGGAGGCGCCCGTCGTCGTCGCGGACCTGGGACTATCGCTATTGCTGGTTGCGCGACGCTTATTTCGTCGTCGATGCGCTGAATCGGCTCGGCGCGACGCAGATCATGGAATCCTACATCAATTACATTACCACCATCGCATCCACCTCCGCCGATGAGGAGATGCAGCCGTTGCACGGGATTGTGCCGTTCACGCCGCTTGAGGAGTGGAGCGCGCCGGACCTCAAGGGCTTCCTCGGCATGGGCCCGGTTCGCGTCGGCAATCAGGCGGCGAGCCAACGGCAGAATGACGTCTATGGCAGCGTCGTTCTCGCCGCGACGCAGATGTTCGTGGACGAGCGTCTGCCAAAAATGGGCGACGAATCGTTGTTTCGTCTCCTGGAAAGCCTTGGCGAGCGAGCCATCAAGTACGCTTTCGAGCCCGATGCAGGCTTGTGGGAATATCGCACCCGCGCCTCGCCACACACCTATTCGGCGACGCTGTGCTGGGCGGCATGCGACAGGCTTGCTGGCATCGCACGCAAACTCGGAATCATTGATCGCGCCAAATACTGGGCGACCAATGCGCGGTCTCTGCGGGCGCGAATTCTCGAAGAAGGATGGGATGAAAAGCGAGGCGCGTTGACCGGCGCATTCGGCTCGCCCGAACTCGACGCCAGCGTGCTCCTGGTCGCCGAGCTCGGACTATTGTCGTCGAACGATCCCCGCTTCATCAAGACCTGCGACGCCATTGGGCGCGAGCTCATGCGCAATGGTCGGATCATGCGCTACACCGCGCCGGACGATTTCGGCGCGCCGGAGACCGCCTTTCTGGCTTGCAACTTCTGGTACATTGACGCTCTCTATCAGATCGGCCGGAAGGACGAAGCGCGCGAATTGTTCGAATCGATTCTCGCGCGCCGCAACGCCTATGGACTTCTGTCCGAGGACATCCATCCGGACCAGGGTGAGCTCTGGGGGAATATTCCTCAGACGTACTCCATGGCGGGCATCATCAACAGCGCAACGCGGTTGTCGTCGAGTTGGGAGGAAGCATGGGCGCGCGACTGATCATCGTCTCCAACCGCGTGGCGGTGCCTGAATCGCCCCGGACCCCACTCGCGGGGGGAATGGCGGTTGCGGTGAAGGCTGCGCTGAAAAATCGGAACGGAATGTGGTTCGGGTGGAGCGGCAAAGTCTCGGAAGAGCCGAACGGAGAGCCTCAGGTCGTCGATATCAACAAGATGACCTATGTGCTCATTGATCTGTCGCAAAACGACATCCAGGAATATTACAACGGCCTTGCCAACAGCGTGCTGTGGCCGATCCTGCACTACCGCGTCGATCTGCAGGAATATTCCCGCGCCGATGCGAGCGGCTATATCCGCGTCAACCGCATGTTCGCCGACCGCTTGAGTTCGCTGCTCCGGGACGATGACGTCGTCTGGGTGCACGATTATCATCTGATGCTGCTGGGACGCGAACTGCGTTCGCGCGGCCACCGCAACACCATCGGTTTCTTTCTTCACACGCCTTGTGCGCCGCCCGACATTCTGCAGACTTTGCCCCACCACAGAGAGATCCTCGGCGGCCTCGCTTATTACAATCTGGTCGGTTTCCAGACGGAGAATGATCGTGACAATTTTGCCCACTACCTGACCTCTCAGGGCGCGACCCAGAATCGATCCACCTATGAATTCGAGGGGCAGAAAGTCCGGCTTGGCGCGTTCCCGGTAAGCATCGAGACCAAGGCCTATACGCGCCTCGCGCGGAACGCGGGTCGCTCGGCGATGGTGGCGCTCGTGCGGGAGAGCCTTGGCGGGAACAAGCTTATCCTTGGCGTCGATCGGCTCGACTATTCCAAAGGCATTCCGGACCGCGTGAAGGCGTTCGAACGCCTGCTGGAAAACAATCCGGAGTGGCGAGGCAACGTGACCCTCCTGCAGGTTACGCCGAAGAGCCGCTCCGACATCAAGCAATATGGCGACATCGAAACCGAATTGACTGGCCTCATTGGCAAGGTGAACGGCCAGTACGGCGATCCGGCCTGGACGCCGATTCGTTATGTCAACCGTTCCCATTCGCGCACGGTTCTCGCAGGGCTTTACCGCGCCGCCGATGTCGCCATGGTGACGCCGCTCCGCGACGGCATGAATCTGGTCGCGAAGGAATATCTGGCGGCTCAGAATCCGGACGATCCCGGTGTGCTCGTGCTGTCGCAATTCGCCGGCGCGGCGAAAGAGCTAACCAGCGCTCTGATCGTCAATCCGCATGAAACCGATGCGGTGGCTGCGGCGCTAAAGCGGGCCTTGGAGATGCCGCTCGAGGAACGCCGCCAGCGTCATGCGCCAATGCTTGAGCATCTCATGGAAAACGACGTCAGGAAATGGGCGGAGGACTATCTCGCGGCGCTCGTCGAGGGCGCGCCGACGCGTCGTTTGCTCGAGGGCATTCGCGCTCTGTTCGGGGTTTCCTCGGAAAATGGGCCGCTGGCGTTTCGATAGCGGCGGAGTTCGCAGCGCGGCCGTCGATGGTTTTCAGTACTTCTGGATTCCCACCCACTGTTGTTCTGAATAGCGCTCGCCGGCAGCGTAGCCGAGCGGCAGCACGCGCTCGATCTCTTCAACTTGGGCGTCCGTCAGATCAATCTTAGCCGCCGCAGCGCATTCCTCGAGATGGGCGGCGGCGCGGGTGCCGGGAATCGGCACGATGTGCGGCCCTTTGGCGAGCGTCCAGGCGATGGCCAGGGTCGCTGGCCTCAATCCCCAGGAGTTGGCGAGAGCCACATAAGCCTCAAGCCGATCGCGATTGCGGCGCCAGTTGAGGCCTTGAAACCGCGGATTAGGGTAGCGGAAATCTTTTTCTCCGAAGCTGTCGACGGTCTGCAGCAAGCCGCGTCAAATAGCCGCGCGCCAGCGGCGAGAAAGCAACCATTAGCGCACCCACTTCCGCGCAGGCCTGGATAAGGCCAAGTTCAGGATTGCGCGTCCACAGCGAATATTCCGACTGGACGGCGGCAATCGGGTGCACTTCGTGCGCTCGTCTGAGGGTGTCGGGGGCCACCTCGGATAGCCCGATCGCGCCGATTGCGCCCGCTTTCACGAGGCGCGCCAATTCCCCGATCGTGTCCTCGATTGGGATCGATTTGTCGACGCGATGGACATAGTACAGGTCGATGTGGTCGACGCCGAGCCGCTTCCGCGAGCCGTCGAGGGCCTCGCGGATATGGGCCGCGCTATTGTCGAAGAAGCGTGCGCCGTCTTCGCGTCGGCGAATGGCGAACTTGGTCGCGAGCGTCACCCGGGCGCGCCGGCTTTTATCTTCGGCCAGGAACTTGCCGATCACCTGTTCGCAGAGCCCATCGCCATAGACGTTTGCGGTGTCCCAGAAATCGACGCCAAGATTTAGCGCCCCCGCCAGCGTCCGCAGGGAATTGGATTCGGTCGTGGGCCCGTAAAAGCCGCCGAAGCTCATGGCGCCGAAGCCGACGGCCGAGACCGTTCCCTGCCGCCAAACACGACGCTGCATTGGGGAGAAATCCTTGGAAAGCGCTGAACGCTGCCTAAAGCTTGGCTTGGGTTGCGCCTTCGAGCGCCTCGGCGAGCGCGTGCGCCAGGCATCGGTAGCCTAGATCGCTCATGTGCAGACCATCGCCGGACAAGAGCAAACTCAGCGCCTTTGCGCTCTTGACGCTCCAGCTCTTCATCAAGGCGTAGCGGCTCAGCACCGGCACATGGTCCGCCGCGCCGATATCATCGACCATCTTGACGAAGCGCTCGTAGCGCACAGGATCGGGGGTCTTCACGGTGAACTGCGGGCCCATGAGCATCATTGGCACGCCCGCAGCATGGGCCGCGGCAATGCCGGCTCGTACGGTGGAGCGAAATACGGACTCATCGACGCCAACGATCGCATCGTTCGTACCCACCTGCCAGATGATAAGCCGCGCCCAGCCGGACTTCAGTGCGCTCCTCAGCCGCTCCAGTGTTTTGGTGGCGAGTTCGCCACCGACGCCAGCGTTCTTGACGTCAAAGTCTGCGCCCGTCTCCTTTTCGAGCTCAGCCTCGAGTTGGGCTGGATAGGTATTAGCCGGGGAACTCGCCCCGATGCCCTCGGTTGAAGACGAGCCAATCGCCAAAATATCGTTCGGCAGGCCGACCCTTACCTTCGGAAAGGCGACCCGAGCCCCGTTAGCCTCGAAGGCTGCATTTTCGCCCGGGCAAGAAAGCTCTTCGGCGCGCGCGGCGCCTAAGGCGAATAAAACGCAGACGAGGCCCCCGAGACGCGCAAACGCGCTGGCTGTGCGGCGGCGACCGCGGTGTTGGCCTGAGCTTTTCTGCACTCGATCCAGTGGGCGACGGCGAACAGGATAACGATGGACGCAACCGTGTACGCGAGTCCGACGAACCGTTCAACTCCTGCAGACGCATGTGGTGAACCGGCCGCTAAAGCCGCCTGACTGCAGGCGCTCAAGAATGACCCGGTGGCGAAAACCGACAGGCTGTTGCGGCCGAGACTTTGGACCGCGTTGCCGAAAGCGCCCCTGACCATGGGCGCGATAAATCGTCCGAAAACGGTCGCCGTGGCAATCAGATAGGCCAACGCGACAAAGTGGATGAGGCGCGCGAGACCCAGATCCTGCTTGGCGACGTCTAGATGCGCGGTCGCCGTGTCGCGCAGCCCAGGCGCCAGGCCGCCTTCGTTGGTCACGATCAGCGCCGCGCCCAGCACGGTCACGGCGCTCAGCACGACCAGCCATAGGGTAGGCCGCGGCAGACCGTCACGCCACAAAATTGCAGCCACAACGCCAAGCGTGAACACGAGCTGCCAAGCGATCGGATTGAAGAACCAGCCGCCCGCCTCCGGCCAATTCGGGAGGTTGAGGCCGAATGTGCGCGCCGCCGCATAGAGACCAATCGAAACGATCAGCGCCAACAGCGGGCTGCGCAGCGCAAGCCCGACTGCGACCGGCGCCCACAGCATCAGCACGATATACAAGGGCAGGATATTGAAATAGCCGAGCTGATGGCTGAGCAGGGCGAGGCCCAAAAGCCCATTGCCCGGCGAGCCGAACACGAAGGCGCGTCCATGCGCCTGGATCAGGTCCGGCACACCGCTCGCCCAGTAGGCCGCGCCGAACACCAGCAGCGCAGCCACCGTCAGGGCGACATGCACGCCATAGAGCTTGAGCGCGCGCTTCAGGCATCCGCCGGCGACCGGCTCGAGGCCGTACTTAAACGCCCTGGGCAAGTAGATGAGGCCGACCGACAGACCGGACAGAAAGACGAACGCCTCCGCGCTGTCGGAGAGGCCGAAATTTCTCGGAGTCCAATTTTCGAGCGGGTTGCCTGGAATGTGATCGATGAGGATCGCAATCAGCACGGCTCCGCGCCAAAAGTCGATGTCGCGGATGCGGTTTGCACTCATCTCAACGCCTCGGCGCAAAAACCGCGCCACTGCCTGATCGGTTCCAGCGGGAGGACTGGCTCGAACGCTCTCGCCGCTCTATGTGGCGATATAGTGGGCGGCGTCTGCACGGCCGTTCACATTCGTGGCATCCGAGCGCCGCTCACCGGGATTTGATCGCCAAGCCCGGTCTGCATAACGCGCTTTGTTTATCCCGCCTCGATCAGCCGGGCAGCCTCGTCGCGCTCGAACAGGTAGAGGAGCAATCTCAAGCCGCGACCCTTCTCGTCCGCGAGCCGCTCATCGCGTTTGAGCGCGGCTTCGGCTTCCGCCCGCGCCCGCGCCAGAAGACCGCTGTGGATGTCGAGCCTGGCGAAACGAAAGCCGGGCGCGCCGGCCTGCCGCGCGCCGAGCACGTCGCCCTCGCCGCGCAGCTTCAAATCCTCCTCGGCGATGCGGAAACCGTCTTCAGTCTCACGCAAGATCTCGAGCCGCGCCCGAGCCGCTTCGCTCAGCGGCCCCTTGTAGAGGAGCAGACAGGCCGAGCGTCTCGTTCCGCGACCGACGCGCCCGCGCAACTGGTGCAATTGCGCGAGGCCGAAGCGCTCGGCGTGCTCGATGATCATGATGGTCGCATCGGGCACGTCGACGCCGACCTCGACCACCGTGGTCGCGACCAGGATGCTCGTTGTCCCGCGCTCGAAGCGCTCCATCGCCGCGTCCCGCTCGGGTCCGGCCATCTTGCCATGCGCGAGGCCAACGGAATCGCCAAAGATAGCGCTCAGCGCTTCAGCGCGCTCTTCGGCCGCGGCGACGTCGAGCGTCTCGCTCTCGTCGACCAGCGGACAAATCCAATAGGCGCGCGCGCCGGAGGCCAGAGCCTGCGATAGGCGAGCCACCACCTCGTCGAGCCGTTCGATCGGCAAGATGCGCGTATCGATCGGCTGGCGCCCCGGCGGCTTCTCGCGCAAAGCGGAGACGTCCATGTCGCCGAAATAGGCGAGCACGAGCGAACGCGGAATCGGCGTCGCCGTCATCACGAGAAGGTCGACGGCCTCGCCTTTGGAGGCCAGCGCCAGGCGCTGGCGGACCCCGAACCGGTGCTGCTCGTCGACCACCGCGAGCCCGAGATCGGCGAAGGCCACGCTTTCCTGAAACAAAGCATGGGTGCCGATAGCGATGTCGATCCTTCCTTCCGCCAATGCGGCGAGCGTGGCGCGCCGTGCGGCCGCCTTGTCGCGTCCGGTCATGAGCGCGACGCGAAGGCCAACGCTCGCCGCCAGCGGGGCCATACGTTCATAGTGCTGGCGGGCGAGAATCTCGGTCGGCGCCATCATCGCCGCCTGCCTGCCGGCCTCGACGACCTCCGCCATCACTAGGAGCGCAACGACGGTCTTGCCCGATCCGACGTCGCCCTGCAGCAGCCTCAGCATGCGCTTTTCTGCTCTGAGATCGGCGCGGATGTCTTCGACTGCCTGGCGTTGCGAGCGCGTCAGCGAAAAGGGCAGGGCGGCCTCCAGGCGTCGCGCCAACGCGCCTTCAGTCCGGTGCGCTCGGCCAGGAATGGCGCGCATGCGCGCCCGCACGAGGAGGAGCGCGAGCTGGTTGGCGAACAGCTCGTCATAGGCGAGCCGCGTCGCCGCCGGACCGGCGGGGTCGATATCCGCGGGCGCCCCGGGGCGGTGCATCGCGCCGAGCGCTTGCGCGACGCTCGGCAATTTCAGATCGCTCAGACTGTGCTCGCTGATCCATTCCGGCAGCGGCGGCAGGCGCTTGAGCGCGCCCTCCGCGGCACGGGCGACCGTGCGCTGATAGAGGCCATCCGTCAGCCCGTAGACCGGCTCGACCGATGGCAGGCGATCGAGTTCCTCCGCTGTCATCACCTTGTCCGGATGAACCATCTGGCGGCGGCCATCCCAGAGTTCGAGCTTGCCGGAAATCCAGCGCGTGGCGCCGACCGGCAGCCGCGATCGCACCCATTCGTGATTCGCGAGGAAGAACACCAACTCGACGTCCCCGGTGTCGTCTTCGACCAGCACCTTGAACGGCGCCCGGGAGCGCGCGTTCGGCGGCCCGTGATGCTCTGTCACCTTGGCTTCGATCGTGACGATCGTGCCCGGAATTGCGTCGCGAATCTTGGGGCGGGCGCGGCGGTCGACGGTCGCCTGCGGCAGGTGGAAGAGGACGTCGAGGACCCGCGCGCCCTCCGGCTTGCCGAGCAGCCGGTTGAAGAGCTTCGCGTTTTTTGGCCCGATCCCTGGCAGGGCGTCGGCAGGCGCGAACAGGGGATCGAGAGCCGAGGGGCGCATCACGCGCCCTTAGCCGCGCCCGATCGTCCCGGCAAGACGGATAGGCCTTCAGCCATCGAGAACGAGAAACCCCGCGCGGGGGAAATGGACCACGATCTCGCCGACCCGCTCGTCGCGGCGGCGTATGGCGATATGCTGCGCCGAGAGCGAGACGATCTCTCCCGGAACTTCGACCCTGCCATAGTCATCGGGAACCACGCGCACCTTGTCGCCGACCTTGCGCCCGTTCGGATCGCCGGGATCATTCTCGGCGACCGTTTCGGGGCTCGCCTTCACCGCGATGGCGAGAGCTTCGTCTGCCAACATTTCTTCGCGTTGGCCGTGCCCGATGGCTCGCACGCGATTCTCCCATGCGGCGACTTGGCCGATGGCGGCGAACATTCTGTCGAACTCCTGCGACCGCCCGATCCTCCTCCGCCGTGAGGTTGGACCGCACGTACCAGACGTTCATGTAGGCGCTGACATCGGCAAGGCTGAACTCTCCGAAGAGCCATTTCCGCCCGTCGGCGAGTTGCATTTCAATCCAGCCGAGTTGGGCGCGCAACTGATCGCGCATCTGCGGAATCGCCGCCCGCATCTTGTCGATGTCGAACTTGGCCCCGCGCAACTGGCTCCGATCTTCGACAAACGCTTGCGGGACCTTCGGACCAAGCGTGCCGAACACGAGATTGACAGCGGCCTGAAACAACGTGCGGTCGGTCCACGCGCTCAGCCCCCAGGGGACGCCGGTCGCGCCAGTCGGAAACAGGGTCGGTGACGGAAAGCGCCGTTCGATCTCGCGGATGATGATCTGGGTGTCGCAGAACACGTCTGCGCCGATCTGCATCACCGGCGTGCGGCGGTAGCCGCCGGTCAGCGGCATCAAATCCGGCTTCGGCATGATCTGGGGGATGCGAACGCTTCTCCACGAGATCCCCTTGTGGCCGAAGACCACACGGATTTTCTCGGAGAACGGCGACCGGTCGAAATGATGGAGAATGATGGGATGGGGCATGATGCGAGGTGGACCGGCTGGTGAGACCGCAAGCCTAGCCTGTGGCCTGGGGCGATGTCACGATTCCTGAACACCTCTACCCGCGCCAAGCTGCGCTCGCCGAAAAGATGGGGGCGAATCGCCTCAAAAGCTCCCCATGACATCTGACGTCGATGTCGCGCGTTGGACAGCGCCACCTGCTTTCTTTGATCCAGAAAAGACGACCGATACCTGGGCCGCCCGCTGACGAAGCGGGGTTTCGCAGGTCTGGCCGTCGCTCACTGTCGATGCAACCATTCCGGCTGCACTCCACACAGCACCGCCGCGGCTGGGGCCACTGGGGCGCGCGGAAAGCCGGTAAGGGAGCGGCATGCTTACCGAACACCACATTGGCGATCCCGACAGCGCCGCGCATTGCATACGTTGCCGTGTCATCAGGTGGCATGATAACTCTTCCACAGTGAGCAAATGGGCGGCCGCGGCAACTCAGGCTTTCGAGAGGACAATTCATTGCGCCAGCGGCCATTCGGACGAACAGGGTGGATGGTTTCGGAAGTTGGCTTCGGCACCTGGCCGATCGGGTCGTCGTGGGGGCCGGTCAAAGACGCCGATTCGCTAGACGCTCTGCGCGTGAGCCTCGATGAGGGCGTCGATTTCCTCGACACCGCCGACGTCTATGGCGATCATACGTCGGAACGTCTGATCGCGGGCATCCTCAAGGAAAGGCGGAAGCAGGGAAAGAGCATCCCGATCGTCGCGACCAAGATCGGCCGCCGGTTGCCGACCCAAGACGCCGCATTGTTCACCTATGCGAACCTCTCCCCATTCGTCGAGGATAGCCTCAAGGCGCTGGAGGTCGACGCGCTTGATCTCGTGCAGTTGCACTGCCCGCCGACGGAAACTTACTACCGACCGGAGGCTTTCGACGCTATGGACCGCCTTCAGCGAGAGGGCAAGATTCGCTTTCATGGCGTGAGCGTCGAGAAAGTCGAGGAGGGACTGAAGGCGCTCGAATATCCGTGGCGTCGTCAGTGTCCAGATCATCTACAATATTTTTCGTCAGCGACCGGATGACTTGTTTCTGGCCGAGGCGCAGAAGCGTCAGGTCGCGGTCATTGCGCGGGTGCCGTTGGCGAGCGGTCTCCTGGCCGGCAAGTTCAAGCCCGACAGCAAGTTTGACGCAAGCGATCATCGTCAGTTCAACCGCCACGGCGAAGCGTTCGACGTGGGGGAGACTTTCTCGGGCGTCCCCTATGAAACAGGCCTGGGCGCGGTCGAGGAGGTGAGGCCGCTGGTTCCGAACGGAACGACAATGGCGCAGTTCGCCTTGCGGTGGATCCTGATGAACGATGCGATTTCGGTCGTCATCCCGGGGGCCAAGAATGTGGAGCAGGCGCGCGCCAATCTCGGCGGCGCCGCGCTTGCGCCCTTGCCGCCAGACACGATGGCGCGCATTCGAGCGATTTACGAATCGAGCATCAAGCCCTCCGTTCACCAGCGATGGTGAAGGCTCAGGGTTGAATAAGAGGCGGGGCGCGTCCTGCGGTGTTTTCTACAGGAGAGCGATGAATTGACAGAAAGAGTTATCGGGTCATAGGATGACTTGAACTCGCCGCTCAAGGCGAGCCAAGGGAGAAGGACGAACCCGATGAGGCGAGGACCTTGGAGACTAGTCGCGGCCGCGGCGCTATTCGTCGCGAGCGGGGCGGCGGCTGAAGAAAACACGGTCAAGATCGGCGTGAACGCGGCCCTTACGGGATCGTTCGTCTCGGCCGGCAACACCATCCACAATGCAGTCAAGCTGGCGGTGAAGCAGATCAACGACGCCGGCGGCTTCGTGGTCAACGGCAAGACCTATAAGCTTGAACCCTTCTACCGCGACGATCGCACCGACGTGAACACGGCGATCGCGAATGCGCGCGAGCTTGTCGAGGACATTGGCGTCAAGGCGATCTGGGGCACCGAGAGCCATGATTTCTCGGTCGCCATGACCAAGATCACCAATCCCGCCAAGGTTCTGCAATTCACCGGCAATAGCTCGCTGGGGTGCTGCCTTAGCGCGGACTCGACCAAGCCTGGCGGCGATCTTCACTACACGTTCCAGACGGAGCCGCAGGAGTTCCAACGCAGCGGCAGCACGGCGAAGGGTGTCATCACCCTCTTGACCGAGGCGCTGGGCCACAAGCCGAAGAGCTCGACCGTCTTTGTCCAGGACGACGCCGGAGGCCAGTATCTCTCATCGCACTACGATCTCGCGCTGAAAGCGGAAGGTCAGAAGACCGATCTCATCAAGTTTCCGCCGGACACGAAGGATTTCACGCCCCTGCTTACGCGCGTGAAAGCCGACAACCCCGATGTCGTGCACATCTGGTACAATGGCGACATCGTGATGATCGCCTATCCGCAGGCGGTCCAGCTCAACGTCGCGCCGTCATATTTCCTGTTTGGCGTCGATCCGGGCGTGTGGCAGGAGAGGGGACTGAAGTCGGCGGTTCCGATCACGCTCAGCTGCGTTCCGGTCTGTTGGGGAGCGCCGCCGTTCAAGGCCGCGAAGGACTATTTCGATCAATATTTCGCGCTGGGTGCGCCCAAGGGGGTCCAGTCGTCCGTCTCGCTGCTCTACTACGACTATGTGGGCATGTTCGTGAAGGCGATGCAGGCTGCCGGAACGGTCGATGACACCGACAAGATCGCGGCCGAACTCGAAAAGATGAAGTATCAGGGCGTCGTCTCGGAGGTTCCGCTTTTCTTCAACGACAGGCACCAGGTGACCTTCGCCACGGAAGTTTGCCTGGTTGAGCCCAATACGTCGGACAAGTTCAAGTGCGCGGTCGAACAGCCGCCGGCCAACCCTCCGCCGGGCGATCCGGGCGGCTGAGGATCGTCTCGCGAGGCGTTTGGGCTGAGCCCACAGTGGAAAGCTTCGGCGGAGGGAGTCGGTTGGCCTCTCCGCCGAAACGATACCGGATCGGTTTGACCCTCGTTTGTTGAACCTTCGTCCGCGGGTCATTCGCCAGCGAGGCTTCGAAAACCGCCGCGCTGACCGGGGAGCGACGTGTTTTGGTCACCTTTCTCCAGGAGCTCGTAAACAGCCTCTCCGTGGCGAGCGTCATCATCCTCATGGGGATCGGCGTCACGCTGATTTTCGGATTGACCGGCATCATCAATTTCGCGCACGGCGAATTCCTGATGCTGGGCGCGATCGGCGTCTGGGTGCTCATGGGCTACGGTCTCGGCTACATTCCGGCCGTTCTCATCGCCGTCGCCATCGTTGGCCTTATCGGGTTTCTGCTCGAGCGGGGTCTGTTCCAGTTCACGCTCAATCGGCCAAACAACGGATTCATGGCTTCGCTCGGCCTTTCCATCGTGCTCCAGCACGTCGTGATCCGCATCTGGAATTCGTTTTCGAAAAGCATCCCCGAACCGCTTCCCGGGGTCTGGCAGATCGGCGAGATCCGATTCATCAAGATGCGGGTGGTGGTCGTGCTGGTGACCGCTGTCGTCGTCGCGTTCACGTTCCTCACGATATCGCGCAGCCGGTATGGCCTTGCGCTTCGCGCAAGCCTTGCAGACCGCCAGACCGCGGCGCTCATGGGCATTCCGATCCGCCGATACATCACCGTCGTTTTCACCTACGGGAGCGCCATTGCCGGACTGGGCGGCGCGCTGACGATTGCGCTATTTCCGGTGACGCCCTTTGTCGGATCCGAGATGATCATGCTCGGGTTCGCGGTGGCGCTCATTGCCGGTCTCGGCAACGTCCCAGGCGTCGTCGGGGCTGGTCTCATCCTTGGCCTGGTCACTGGGTTCAGCGGCGCCTACGGGACGCCTGAATGGACGAACGCCTACACCTTCGGACTTATGATCGTGATTCTGATCTTCCGGCCACAAGGCTTGTTTGGCGGCACCATGGGGCCGGCGATTGAATAAAAACGCGCCGACCGCTCAAGGGCTCGTCATCGGCGATAGGCGTCCGCCAAGGGTCCCGAGTAGGAACTCTCCGTGGCCATCGCCTGCGGCGCTGATCCTGACGGCGGCCGTTGTTATCGGCGTGTTTGCTTTTCCCTGGCTGAATCCCGGCTACAGGGCCCTTTCTTTCGCCGTCACGACCGGCATCACTGCGGTTGTTCTCTATGGCATGGCGATCCCGTTCGGGCAGGCAGGCATCATGTCGCTCGGCTACGCCGGACTTATGGGCTTCGGCGCTTACACCGCAGCGATCCTGTCCCGCAATTTTGGCCTGAACATGTGGGAGGCGATGCCGGTTTCGGCTCTGGTCGCCGCGCTCGCGGCGGGGCTGTTTGGACTGCCTTCGCTGCGCATCAGCGGCCACCATTTCGCTATCACCACCTATGTCATGTGCGAGCTTTTGCGCATCGCTCTCATCAACGGGGGTAAATTCACCGGGGCCGCGAGCGGGCTCGATTTGCCGCCTATCGGAACGGTGCTCGGCGTCAAGCTGGACAAACTGTCGAACGCCTACATGCTTGTGGCCGGGTTCATGTTCATCAGCATGCTCGCCGCTTGGAACGTCGCCAATTCGCGCTACGGCCGCACCTTGCGATCGATCCGGGAAAACGAACAGCTCTCGAGGTCGATCGGCGTCAACACCAACATGTACAAAGTCGGCGCCTTCATGCTCAGCGGGCTTTTCGCGGGCGTCGGTGGAGACCTGCAGGCGTATAATTTTCGGCACATCTCGCCGGATCTCTACGGCGGCGCGACCAGTCTCTATTTCGCGCTTATGGTGATGCTCGGCGGTCCGCGGACCGCCTTCGGGCCTCTGGCGGGAGCGATTATTGTGACGTTCCTGCCCGAGGTCATGCGCATCGATCCGATTGACTCGCGGATCGCCTACGGTCTCGCCCTCATTGCCGTTGTGATGTTGATCCCGGGCGGCGTGATCGCGGCCGTGGGGCGCAGCTATCAATGGGTGATGCGAACCCTTCGCGGGCCACGCGCCGGCTCGACCGATCCTCGTAGCGCTCAGGTTTGAGGGCGCAGCCGACCATGGCCACTCTCGAGATCACGGGCCTGCGCAAGACCTTCGGCGGGGTGGTTGCGCTTGCGGGCGTCGATATGACGATCCACTCGGAGGAGATTCTCGGCGTCATCGGCCCAAACGGGTCGGGCAAGACGACCTTGTTCAACACGGTCTGCGGAGTCTATCGGCCTACCAGCGGGACCATCCATTGGAATGGCGTCGACATTGCCGGCAAGCCCGCTTACGCGATCGGCCGCCTCGGCCTGGGGCGCACGTTCCAACAGGCGATGTCCTTTCCGGCGCTTACGGTGCGCGAGAACGTGCAGATCGCGATTGAGCACGGTTCGCGGCGGGAAGACGGCGCTGGGCCGCAGTGGTCTTCAGCGGAAGAGCTTCTGGAGTTCGTCGGACTTGGAGGCGTTTGCCGATGAAGTGGCAAGCGTCATGCCGTTCGGCAATCTTCGTCGCCTTGGCGTAGCGGTCGCCCTTGGCGGGCGTCCGGCGCAACTTTTGCTCGATGAGCCGGCTGCGGGACTGAACGAAGGGGAAAGTGTTCAACTCATCCATCTGCTTCGGCGCGCCCATGAGCTTGGCGTGGGGATCTGCATCATCGATCACCACGTTGGCTTGATGGCTGAGCTCTGCGCGCGGCTGGTCGTCCTGCATTTCGGCAACAAGATTGCTGATGGCCCTGTGGACGACGTGCTAAGCGACCCGAAGGTGGTCGAAGTCTATCTTGGGGGCGAGGAGTGAGCCTGCTCCGGGTCGAAGACGTTTGGACCGCGTATGGGCCAATTGTTGTCAATCGCGGCGTCTCGATCGAAGTCGATGAAGGCGAAATCGTCACGATCATCGGCTCGAACGGCGCCGGCAAGTCCACGCTTCTGAAGACGATCGCCGGTCTCATGCGTCCCAAGAGCGGCGCGATCCGCCTCCTGGACGAGAACGTGACGGGGATCTATGCCGACGGGATCGCGCGCCGCGGCGCGGTTCTCGTCCCCGAAGGCAGACGTATCTTTCCCGATCTTACAGTCCGCGACAATCTTCGCCTTGGCGGATATTCGCGCACCGACTCCGACGGCGTCGAGAGCGACATCGCCGCGATGGAGACGTTTTTTCCGATACTCGCCGAGAAGCGAGACGCGAAAGGCTCGGCCTTGAGCGGCGGACAGCAGCAGATGCTGGCGATTGCGCGGGGATTGATGGCGAAACCCAAAATTCTGATCCTCGATGAGCCGTCGCTGGGTCTCGCGCCAATCATCGTGCATGAAGTACGCTCAATCATTCAGTCGGTGCGCAACCGGTTCGGCGCCGCGGTGCTGCTTGTGGAGCAGAACGCAGCGCTGGCGCTTGCTGTGGCCGATCGGGGCTACATCATGCAGAACGGGCGCATTGTCGCCGCGGGCGCCATAGAAGAGTTGCGGAGTCTCGACCTGGTGCGGGAAACCTATCTCGGCAACCGTCAGGGTCGGCCACGTTCGCCTGGCGGCGCGGCAAGGTCGCCGTCATGACCGCCACGCGCACGCCCGGCCGCGTCCGACGTACGCCTGCCCAGGGCGCGCCGATGAGGACGCTTGGACGCGCGCCTAACCTCCCCTCTCAGCTCGCGCGCATGATCTCGGACGAGATCTCTGGCGGGCGATTCAAGGCCGGAGAACGACTGCCCACGGAGCGAGAACTGTCGGAGACGTTTGGCGTGAGCCGCAACGTCGTCAGGGAAGCAATCGCCCGACTGACCTTCGAGGGCACGGTCGAACCGCGCCAGGGATCGGGTGTGTTCGTACTGGGAACGAATGCAATTGCGGCGTTGCGGCTTGACGCCGAGATGCTTCGCGATCGCTCCCTGTTCGCCAACCTCTTCGAGTTGCGGTCAATTCTCGAGGGGGAAGCCGCAAGCCTGGCGGCCGCGCGCCGAGGACGAAAGCACCTAACGGCGATCAAGGCGGCGCTGAAGCGACTCGACGACAGTCAAGGGACGCCGCAGTCAGTCGAGGCCGATTTGGAGTTCCATAGAGCGATCGCGCTCGCCAGCGACAACGTCTATGTGGCGATCTTTATCAATTTTATCTCCGAGCATGTGCGGGCGAGCATCGCAGAGGCGAACGAACGTGTGGATTTGGCGTCGCGCGAGCGGATCAACAAGGAAGAACACGCAGCCATCTACGAGGCGATTTCAGTCAAGGACATCGAGGGCGCCCGCGAAAGCATGCGGCGGCACATTGGCAAAGCCATGGAGCGTTTGGGCCTGATGAAAAGCTGATCGCGACTTCGGCGGGAGGTACAAACCCGCAATCTTGCAATCAGGCGAGGCGGACGATCAGCCCGCCTGCAGGTAGGGAACGACGTAGGGGCCCTCAGGGATCACAGCAACACACGGATCCTCAGCCAGCGCCATGGAGCGGGCGATCGTCTCGTCGAGGTTGGCGACCGTTTCGACTCCGGTCAAAGCGCGCTCTTCATCGGACAAGCCGGACGTATAGAGCGAGATTCGACCGACCCGCATCGGTTTCAGCTGCATTTCGGTCTGCCATTCGTCGACATCCGCCAGCGACTTGGCGGTCAAGGTCGCGAGGAACCTGTCAGGCCCGAGTTCGATCAGGCGGCGCTGGGCGGCGCGGAATTCTTCCGAGCCGAACCCTTCCGAGCACGCCGAAGCAATGATGAGGGAGCCTCCGGGCTCCAAAATATCCATCGGGGTGACCATCCCCTTGATTGTTTGATAGTAGGTCTTGTCGAGCGGGTATCCCGCGGAGGACGTGACCACCGTCTTGAATTTGCGAGGCGTTGGCACGCGAATGGCGGCGTCTACGAATTGCACCGCCGCCGCATGACTGGCGATGATCTCGCCGAAATTGATGTAAGCGAGAGCGCGCTCGTCGTCGATAACCGTGTTCACAGCGTACACGTCGCCGAGGCCGCGAATGATCTCGAGTTGCTCCTCGTGAAGCGGGTTGCCAATCAGGTTGCACTGGACGGCGAGAGGGTCTTCCATGAAGCGCGCGGAGTGAAAGGTCCGGATGGTTTCGTGATGCGCGACGCCGGGAGCGACGACCTTACGGCCGCCTGACCATCCCGCCATGAAATGTGGCTCGACCAAGCCGGTTGCGATGCGCAAATCGGCTTCGACGAAGCGGCGGTCGAGCTTGACCGGCGTATCGCGCGTCGCCGTGCGGCCGAGATCGACGTGGTCGGCCTCGTTGCGCGCATAATGGTTCTCAATCCGAACCCGCTCCATGACCCACGGATCGCCCACCAGTTCGGCGAGCTCCTCGCCAAGGTTCGGCCGATGCAGGCCCGTGGCGACCAGAATGGTGACGCCGCTGAGTGGAATGCCTGCCGCGACCAGCGTCTCGACCATCGGCCGCAAGAACAGATGATTGGGCACTGGCCGGGTAATGTCGCAGATCAGGATGCAGGCGCTGTTACGGCCACGGGCGAGCGTATTGAGCGACGGTGAGCTGATCGGTTCCGACAACGCCTGTCGGACAGCCGCAGCGGGATTACCGATTTTTTTGAGCTTGCCCTTTTCGATCAGCGTGACTTTTGCGTGTCCGGGCAGGCGCAGATTAAGTTCTCCGCGGCCATACAGAAGTCCGATCGATTCAGAGACTGACACGTGACGTTCTCGCTATCGTCGATTAAGATCCGCTCCAACTTCGGCCGCAGCCCGCGCCGAAGCGCCCTTACGGTTCCCGCTGTGGGTATCGCGGAACATCGCTTCGCAGATTGATCGAGCATGCGATGTCTCTTGTCAATTTCAAGCGGAACACGCGGCGGCCTTCAGCCGACGCTGTCAGGCGGGAGTCACGTTGATGTCTCGCGCCCGTGCGTCGGCCTGAATGCTATGTTGGACGTTTGAGATTTGCCGGGCACGCGGAGCTGGGAGAGTTTTTTGGACATCCACCTCGACCCGCTCGGCGGCTTGTCTGGCGACATGTTCGTCGCGGCGCTCCTCGACGCTTTCCCTGAGCACTGGCCGCATGTGCAATCGACGATCGCGTCCTTGGAACTTGGCGAAGAGGGGGAGTGCAGACTGGCGCCGCATCGTGATCATGCCTTCCTCGGACGCCGATTTCTTGTCGGAACGGATCTCGCGGCTTTCAGCCCTTCGAGAGTGCAGCAACCGGCTGGTCACCGGGGAGACGGCTCCCATAGCCACGAGGAAAGCGCCCATCATCAGCATTTGCACCCCCGCGAGCATCAAGCGGGTCACAGGGCGTGGGCCGACATTCGCGGCGCGCTCGAGAACTCGCCCCTCGATGCCGACGTAAAGAAGCACGCGCTCGCAATCTTCAGGCTGCTCGCCGAGGCCGAGGCAAAAGTGCACGGCGTCGAGGTGGACGCGGTCACGTTTCATGAAGTGGGCGCGGTCGATTCGATCGTCGACATCGTCGCGGCGGCGCAGTTGATTTCTCTGGTTCGCGCGGATCGTTGGACGTCAGCGCCGCTGCCGATCGGGTCGGGGCGCATCAATTCCGCGCATGGGATTTTACCCATACCCGCACCGGCCGTCACTTTGCTCCTGCAAGGCCTGCCAGTACTCGACGATGGCGTTCCAGGCGAGCGGGTCACGCCAACAGGCGCGGCGCTTGCTTCTTACCTCATTGACCGGGAGGCGGGAGCGAGGCCAAGGACGCATGTGTTCCGAATGTCCAGCACTGGCGTGGGATTTGGCGCTCGCACCCTGTCGGGCGTCAGCAACTGTTTGCGAGCGTTGGCGTTCGATGAAGCCACGCGTCCCGCGCGCTCGACGGTTGCCGGCTCTATCGATCGGCGGCAATTGGCCGTCATCACATTCGAGGTCGACGACCAATCCCCGGAGGATCTGGCAGCCGGACTCGACCATATCCGCGGACTGTCTGAGGTTTTCGACGTGACCCAGACCCCGGTTGTCGGTAAAAAGGGCCGGATGGCTGCGCACATCCAGGTTCTTGTTTCACCGCGCGAACTCGAAAATGTGATTGTCGCATGCTTCGAGGAGACTGCGACAATCGGCTTGCGATACCAGCTCACGGAGGGCGCCGTTTTGCGCCGCCGTGTAGAGACGATTGAAATCGCAGGCGAGACGTTACAGGTGAAAATCGTCGAGAGACCTGGCGGAATCCGAAGCGGAAAAGCGGAGGCCGCCCATGTGTCGAGCCATCGCGGGAGTTTCAAACGGACGCGTTTGCGGGAAGTGGCGGTCGGGCTTGCGCTGAACGCGCGCGATCAGAATCGGGATGGCGGCGGTGGCGACGCAGAGTGAGGTTTCAGAACCACGAGCGGACAAGGCGAGCGTGAGCGTCCAGGCGCGTTTACGCGCGGTCTTAGGCGCCATAGAGGGACCGCTGGCGGTTGCGGTCAGCGGGGGCGTGGACAGCGCTACGCTCGCAACTTTTGCTCATCGCGAGGCACCTTACAGGGTTGAAGTCTTCCATGCCGTCTCGCCCGCCGTTCCAGGAGAGGCGACCGAGCGGGTGAGACGGCTCGCGTTGGCCCAGGGTTGGCGGCTGCGAATTGTGGATGCGCGAGAATTTGCCGACGAAAGCTATCTGGCCAATCCGGTCGATCGCTGCTTCTTCTGCAAGACCAATCTCTACGGCTGCATCGCGCGCCACAGCGACGCGCAGATCCTTTCGGGCGCCAATCTCGATGATCTTGGAGAATATCGGCCCGGACTCGACGCCGCCAAACTTCACTCGGTCCGCCACCCCTATCTGGAAGCTAACATCAATAAAAAGGCGGTCCGCTCCCTCGCTCGCGATCTGGGATTGGGCGCATTGTCGGAGCTGCCTGCGGCTCCCTGTCTTTCGAGTCGGGTGGAGACGGGCATTGCAATTCGCCCCGAGGTCCTGAAAGCGATCCATGCGGTCGAGCAAAGCATCGCAAGGGATTTTCCGGGCGGAACCATTCGTTGCCGTGTGCGAGCGAAGGGGATCGTGATCGAACTCGATCCCGAGACCCTCGCAGCAATCACGGGCGCGCGCGAAGCAGAGGTGCGCGCGAACGCGGATCGGATTTTCGCCGGAATTGCATCGACGCTCGAGCTGTCGTTCCAACCCTATCGCAACGGGAGCGCCTTCGTGCATTCGCGCGCATGACGCAGGAGTTCAAAGTCGATTTCGAGCGCGGCGCGAGAATCGGCCTGGACGAGGCCCTGTTCTGCGAGAGCAAGACGGTCGACCAGATCTCGGCGATCGTGGACGCGGTGAAAGCGAAGACGGGTCGAATGTTGCTCACCCGTCTCGATCGATCGAAGTATGAAGCCCTTCTTGCTCGCCACGGCGCTGAGCTCGAGTACGATTCCCTCTCTCGCACCGCTGTTCTCGGCGAGCCTCATTCGAGGCTCGCCATGGCGCCGGTGGCGATCGTCATGGCCGGGACGTCCGATCTGCCGGTCGGCCGCGAGGCCGGGCGGACTCTGTCCTTCGCCGGTCAACCCTATCGCGAACATACGGATATCGGCGTCGCGGGCCTCTGGCGCCTGCTTGAAAGGATTGAGGACATCCGGTCGTCGCCTGTGGTCATCGTCGCCGCAGGCATGGACGCGGCCCTCGTCAGTGTCGTTGGCGGTCTGGTTTCGGCCCCGGTGATCGCGCTGCCAACATCCGTTGGCTATGGCGTAGCGCTCGGCGGGACGACCGCGCTTCACGCGGCCCTAGCCAGTTGCGCGCCGGGAATATCGGTCGTCAATATCGACAACGGCTATGGCGCGGCTTGTGCGGCCTTGCGGATCGTGCGCGCAATGGCGCCGGAACTCGTGGTGGGTTGGATTGCGCACAGCGCCGCTTCTCAAGTTGCTTGATGATAGGAAGTTTGCTGCGATCGATTGTCACGAAGACAGCAAAGATTAGCGCTACGCCGAACCTTGACGCCGCGCTCGGACAAAAGGCGATCGCAAAGCGCCTGAAGCGTGATGTCCGGCTTCTCGGTCCGCGCAGC
Source organism: uncultured Alphaproteobacteria bacterium (assembly GCA_963717215.1). GTDB lineage: Bacteria > Pseudomonadota > Alphaproteobacteria > Rhizobiales > Beijerinckiaceae > Roseiarcus. Next base: position 793,695 of record CAVQVS010000006.1, on the reverse strand, counting down.
TTCCAAAAATCCCGGTGCGGCATCAACTTGGAAGCTCGGTGGCGGCCGTGTCCAACAGGCCCTCGCGAGCCATCCCGTTCAACGCGTTCAAGCCACTTGATCGCCACGGATTCGCTGATCTCGTAGCGCCGCGCCGCTGCGCGCCGGCTCATCTCGCCCCTCTCCACCGCGTCAATCACCCGATCACGCAAGTCTTGTGAATAAGGCTTTGGCATTCCTGCTGGCCCCCGCCCAGCCCGCAGATTGAATCAGACCGCCACTGATTCGGGAATCCCACCTCGATTCTAGCCAAAAGCAGCCTGCTCTAGGACCGCGCGATAGCCCCGAGACGTAGACACGGAAGGCGGTAACCAACCCGCGGATAAGAGTTTGACCAACCGTCGTCTCTCGCTCCGCTCCCGGCTCTGCGCAGCTACAGCCTGTTCCTGCCCACGGCTACCTCACCGCTCGGGCGCTCGATTACGTCCGAGCCCTTGACCGCGAACATAAGAGACTAGACGCCGGACGCGTTGGGACGCGGTGAGGCGCGAAACGCGGACGGTCGAAGCGCTTCGAGACTTCAGCGCAGATGATTGAGGAGCCAATTCGCCTCACCAAAAGCGCCGGACTTGGAGGCGCAGGAGGTTCCCGACCAAAGGCCGGACTCCATGCGAGACGCGGGAATGCCGTGGAGAAATTCGCCGTCTACAATAAGTCGGGTCGCTTTCAGCACGCGGCACAGGGCGGCAAACGTCTCGCCGCCAACCACCGTAAGGCCGCCAAGCCGCGGAAGACGGCCGGAGAGCTGCTCCAGGCCACGGGCGATCCGTTCCGCTGCCTCCGTCTCGGTCAGACCCGGCGGAAGAGCGGGCAGGACGACGCAGCAGCCAAATGTCTCGAGCATCGTTTGGGCGCGGGTGACGAAACGGTGTTCGGCCTCCATGGGCGTCAACCAGTCTGGATGCGCCGCGCCGAAGACTTCAACTTGACGAAGTGTGACGGGATGGCGCGAGCCGACAATCACGAGATGCGGCTGATTCAAAGGTTGCGCGGCCCGAGGCGGCTGCTGCGCGAGCGCCCTCGCCAGTCCAGCCGCGCCACACCAGAGCGTCGCGGGTTCGTTCGCGTAGCGTTTCGCGATGGCGTCAAGATCGGCATCGCTTTCTGCGTCGAGTAAGACTATCTCGCAGTCGACGTCACGAGAAGACACTCCATGACGCTTAAGCTCCGCCGTGATGTTTTCGATCAGCACGGCGTTGCCGGACCGTTGGGCCAGCATCTGGAGACCGTTTCGCGTCAGGCGCCCTTGGGCCGGAACCGCAGGCGCCAGGACAATTCGCCGGAACATGCCGGATTGGACGATCTCGTCCAGCTCGGCCGCCCAATGCCCGCGTAGCAGACTGTCGATCTTCTTGAACGCGAGATCGGCGCCCGAATAGCAATGGAGACTATTGCGTGTGCAGGCGACGGCAGTCTCCTCGTCGCCGTCACGGCAGGACAGGTTCAGGGCATAGGAGCCTTCAGGCGCTCCGGTCATCCAGTCCAACAGAACGGGCAGCGGACCGATGCGGCCGGTGAACTGAGCCGCGGTGTCGAGCGCTCCCGTAAGGTCGTCGGCTATCAAGCGCAAGGTCGTCATGCGACCGCTTGTGCAGCCCCGCCCTTGGAGGGAACGACCTTCACCTCAAGGCCGAGGTCCCGCATGCGTGCAATCTCAGCGGGATCAGCGCGATCGTCGGTTATCATCTCGTGAACCGCGGTAAGTTCGCAGATTTTACAGAATGCCGCCGCGCCGAACTTGGAAGCGTCCGCGAGAAGAACGATCCTGCGCGCCGCTGAGATCATAGCCCGCTTCATCGCCGCGGCCTCGAGCGAGGTCTCTGTCAACGCCAGGCCGCTGATCGCATGCGTCCCGATGAACGCGACATCGACTCTAAGGTTACCGAGGAAGCTCTCGCCGGGCTCGCCCAGAACGGTCAGCGACTCCGGCCGCACTGTGCCGCCGAGACAGAGGACACGAATCCTGCTCGAGGCGGATAAAGCCTGACCGATGCCAAGGTCGTTGGTGACCGCGGTCAGCGCGATGTCGCGCTCGACTACAGCGCGGGCGGCCGCCAGTACGGTCGAACTGCTGTCAAAGATGACGCTCGCGCCAGAATGAAGCGTCGCGGCCGCAGCGAGCCCAATCAATTCCTTTTCTGGCCGGTCGAATTCAGCCGTAATCGCGGCCTCTGGCTCAAAGGTTGATTGAAGCTGCCGCTGAATGAGAGCGCCACCATGCGAGCGTTCGAGATAGCCGCGCTCCTCCAGATGCTCGAGGTCACGGCGGACCGTCGAGAGCGAGATGCCGATCTCCTCCGACAGTTCCTGGATCGAGGCCGCGCCACGCTTGCGGATGTGCTCCAGCATGAAGGCCCGGCGCTGTGCGGGTATGAGTTCAGGGCGGCGAGTCGGGGTCATGGCGTTTTCTGTCAGGATGAGCGCTTCGTACGATGGATCGCTAGCATAGCGAGTATGATTGCGCCGAACACGATCTGCCGCACCGCGTCCTGAACCTGCATTAGCGAAAGGACCGAGGACAGCAGGGTAATAAAGATCGCGCCCACGAAGGTTCCGGCATAGGAGCCGCTGCCCCCGAGGATCGACGTGCCACCGAGCACCACGGCGGCGATCACCGGCATCAGATAGCTGTCACCCATGCCCTGATAGGCCTGGTTGGCGTAGCCGACCAGCAGCAGGCCGCCGAGACTCGACATGAAGCCCGCGAGCGCGAACACCCCGACGATCACGCGCTCGACCGGCGCCCCCGCGAGGAACAGGGCGCGCGGCGACTGGCCGAGCGCGTAGACATAAGTTCCGAACACGGTCCGATTCAGCACGAAGATCGTCGCCGCTCCGATCGCCAGCCACAAGAGAAAGGCGTTGGGGATTCCAAGGGTGCGGTCATGCGCGAGGAACACGGCGAGCGTTGGCGGTGCTCCGTGCGGCTTGAAGCCGCCAGTGTAGAAGACGGTCAAGCCGAGCAGCATCGCGTTGACGGCGAGTGTCCACACCATCGCGGGAATGCGAAAGATCGCCACACCGAGCCCGTTCACGGCGCCGATCAGCAGGCCGCCAAACAGCCCGGCTGGAATGGCCAACGCGGCCAGCGTCGCGCTGCCAGAGCCAGCGAGCGACGTTGCGAGAATGGCGGCGCTGGTAATGGTTAGCGGCACGGAAAGGTCGATCTGGCCAAGGAGAATCACCAGCATCGCGCCGGTCGCGAGCACGCCCACGATCGAGGCGATCTGGAGCTGCTGCAACAGGTAGCCGACCGAAAGCACCCCCGGCGAGACCGAGCCTGCGCCAATCACCACAGCGACGCAGGCCAGGATCACCAAAAGGACTGACCGGTCGATCGTCCATGCCTCGCGTTTCGGAGGATTCGCGCGGGAGAGCATAGTCGCCATTAGGCGTATCGCTCCAGCCGGGATCGGATACGCAGCATGCCGAGGGCGCCGAGTGCGATCGCGATGGCGAGGATCGCGCCTTCGAAGAAGGGCTGGGCCAACGGCGGCAGGCCGGAGAAGAACATCAAGCCCGAAATTGTCTTGAGGATAAACGCGCCGAGGATCGCGCCAAGCGGGGAGCCGACGCCTCCTGAGAGCGCGACACCGCCGATCACAACGGCTGCGATCGAGTTGAGCGTGTAAGGGGGTCCGATATTCGGGTCGCCCGTCAACGTGACCATGCTGATATAAAGACCCGCCAAGGCGGAAAAGAGTCCGGCCAGGGCGTAAGCCGAAAGCGTCACCAGCGGCACTCGAATGCCAGTCATGACCGCGGCGTCGCGAGAGGAGCCGATCGCGTAGAGGCTGATGCCGAACCGCGTCCGCCGCAGGGGCGCCACGGTGAGCAGCACCGCCAGTGCGATGAGGATGAGCGAGGCCGGGACGCCATGCACGTCGTAGGTCAGCGCGTCCGACAGGCTATCGTTGATCTCGCCGCCCGGGGTTGGTCGCAAGAGTAAGGCAAGCCCGGAATAGATGCTGCCCAGAGCCAGTGTCGCGACGATCGGCGGCACGCCGATCACGACCACCGCGGCGCCATTGGCCATCCCGCAGGCGATTCCGACCAAGAGCACGAGCGCGACGCCGCCTGCGACCTGCGTCTGGGAGCCGGAGACGACATAGGATGCGATGACATTGGTCAGTGCAATGACCGGCCCAACCGACAGGTCAATCCCGCGCACGAGCACGACAAAGAACTGCGCGATCGCAGCAAGCGCCAGCAGCGTTCCTTGATTGGCCCAGATCGTCAGCACGTAGACCGACATTCCGCGCGGATGGATCGCGATAAAAACCGCGAACAGGATCGCTAGCAGCAGGCCTGCGATGGCGGTCCGGGAAAGGCCCAGGCTTGTCTTCGCTATCACTGCGCCGCGATACCGGAATGGGCGTTCAATGCGGCCGCGATGAGCGCGTCCGGCGTGAGCTCAGCGCCGCTCATCTCGCGGATGACTCGGCCGCGGTAAAAGACATAGACCCTGTGGCAGAGATGGATCAGCTCTTCGTAATCGGTTGACTGGAGGACGATCGCTAGGCCCTCCGCCGCCAGTTCCTGCAAGAGGACATAGATCTGCGCCTTGGTCCGAACATCAATGCCGCGTGTGGGGTCCATGAGCAAGATGCAACGGGGACTTAGCGCGAGCCATTTCGTGAGCACCGTCTTCTGTTGGTTTCCCCCTGACAGAGTTTTGACCGGATCGTCGAGGCGGCCGAACCTCAGCCCCAGGCGCTCGATCAGGCGAGCGATCGCACTGTCCGTCCCGTCGGACGACTGCATCAGGCCGAATCGTTTCCGGCTTAGCGCGGCGAGCCGGAGATTGTCCGTGATGGACATGTCGAGGATCAGGCCTTCGGTTTTGCGGTCTTCGGGCACGAGCGCGATGTCCGCCCCCGGCGCCTTGGCGCGGCCCGGCGTGACGCCAGAGAACGGCCGGCCATCAAGAGTGATCGCGCCTCCCACATGCCGCAGCACTCCGAAGACTGCATGCATCACATGCTGTTGACCCTGGCCGTCAAGCCCGCCGAGGCCAACGATCTCGCCGGGGCGCACGTCAAGGTCGACGCCGTCGAGCGAGGATTCCCAACGCAAGCCGCGGCACGAGAGAAGCGACGCCACCGATGCTGGAGGCGGCGCGACGCGCGCTGGAAACAGCTCTTTGAGCGGCTGGCCGATCATCAACCCAATCATGGCGCCGCGACTCCGCGCGCCCGCGGCGAAGGTCTCCACATGCCGGCCATTGCGGAAGACGGAGACGCGATCGGCGACCGCGTCGATTTCGTACATGCGATGGGAAATAAAGAGGATCGCGCACCCTGAATCGCGCAGCCCCCGGATGACCGCGAAAACCTTTTTGACCCGCTCCGCCGTGAGCGCGGAGGTCGCTTCGTCCAGGATCAGCAGGCGCGGTTTGCGGCGAACGGCCTTGGCGATCTCGACGAGTTGCCGGTCGGCGAGTGGAAGGTCGGCGATGGTGGCTGATAAGGGAATGTGATTGCCGCCAATGCTGTCCAGCGCTGCACGCGCCCCCCGGCGCGGCTCACGTCCGATGAAGCTGAGGCTAGGCCCGCCATCGCCGAGCAGGAGATTGTCGCCGACCGTGAGGTGCGGCATCAACGACAATTCCTGGAACATGCAGACAATGCCGAGGGCCGCTGCGCCCCGCGGCGAGGCGAAGTGTCGCGGCGCGCCATCGACGGCGATGGTTCCGGAGTCCGGGGCGATGACACCCGCGAGCAGCTTCATCAACGTCGACTTACCGGCTCCGTTTTCGCCAAGGATGGCGTGAACGATCCCAGGGTCGATCGTCAAAGAAACCTCTGCCAGAGCCGGAACCGCGCCGTAGCTTTTCGATACGTCCGTCAATTGGACCAGCGAGGCCATGGCGCGGTCCTGGGCTTAGCCGTTATTCGAGGCGTTCTGACCCATGAGCTCCTGCGGCGTAAAGATCGGGAAGCACTGCGGATAGCCAGTCGTCGTGTAGAAGTTTGGCGGCAGGTCCGGGAAATAGTCCTTGCCCTCGACGAGATCGGCGTTGTTCTTGTGCGGGATCGGCAAGAACACTTTCTGGGGCAATGCATTGCCCTGCAGTAGTACGACGGCGGCCTCGAGAGCCAAGGCCGACATAGCGGGCGCTTGCGCAGCCGTCACGCCCGGAAATTTGCCTTTGGCCGCCAACTCGCGGGTGCCGTTGCCGGCGTCGACGCCGATCGGGACAATCGGGTGGTTGGCGGCCTGCATGGCGTGGAGCGCGCCGATGGCGCCTTCCTGAACCATCACGCCGTCGAATTTGCCGTTGGTTGCGATGGCGTCGGCTGTGCCCTTCTCGGCTGTGCCTGCGTCCCAATTGCCGACGACCTGCACGACCTTGAGGCCCTTGAACTTGTCGAGCACGGAGCGCATCCCCTCGTGATTGTCACGGTCGACGCTGTTGCCGGGCAGGCCGGAGATTTCTAGCACTTGGCCGGTGACGTCGCCCTTGGCTGCCTTGATGCCGTCGACCACCGCTTGCGCCTTCATTCGACCGAGCTCGAACTGATCTTCGTTGACCTGCACGATCTTGTCGGAATCAAGCACGTTGTCGAACGTTACCAGCACCGTGCCCGCGCGCTCCGCGCGTTTCACCACTGCGTCGAATGCGGTCGGATTGACCGCATTGATGACCACCGCGTCGTATCCGGCCGCGATGTAATTGTCGATCGCTGCGATTTGCGCGGCGGAATCGTTGCCAACGGAAATCACCTTAAAGTCGGCAAGCTGCTTCGCGTTGTCCGGCCGGGCGCCCCAAGCCTTAGCGGACTGGATGGCCGTGATTCGCCAGTCGTTTCCAACATAGCCGTTCACGAGCGCGATCTTATAAGGTCCCTTTTTTGCAGGATATTGGATTGACTTCTTGTTGTCGGACGCGGGGGTGAAGCACTCCGGCTTATAGGTGTCTGCGGCGTAAGCGAAACCAGAGGCTAGGACAGAGGCGGCGGACAGCGCTGCTACAAAAGTCTTTCTCGATGCCATGAACATCCTCCCTGATTTAAGGCGCAGCTCTCTTTTGCGTCTGGGCGCCCGGTTATGGCAGAAAATGGTAGTTTGCGCTCGCTGTCAAGCTCCAGGTCACGTTTCGCAGCGCTTCAGATGCATTTAAATAGCACTAAATGATAATTTTTGACGAATTCTGACTTTTCTTGCGCCTAAGGATGCGCTAAGCTGTGTCGCTAAAATGAAGGGGGGAAGGTGACAGGTCCGAGGATAGCCATAACGTCCGGCGACCCTGCTGGCATCGGTCCGGAGATCATGGCGCGCGCGGCCCATGCCGTGCGCGGACGTGTTGCCGACGGGGAGTTTTCGCTTCTCCTTCTTGGCGGGCGCTTGGCGCATCGGGCGGCTCTCGATCAGCTTGGTTTGGACGATCCTGCGACCTCAATTCCCATTTCAAAGATCCACGGGGATTTGCCGCGGATCGCTTTTATCGACATTGACGCAGCCCGCGCTCGTGTCCCGCCCGGTCAATCCACGGCGGAGGGCGGTCGGATCGCGTACGACGCCATCGCTGCCGCCGTACGCTTGGCGCTCGATGGCGTCGCGGGCGCCATTTGCACGGGTCCAATCAGCAAAGAAGCGCTCAATTTTGCTGGCCATCACTACAGCGGCCATACGGAACTGCTCGCGGATCTCACCAAGTCGCGCGACAGCGTGATGTTGCTGGTTCACGGCGCCATGCGAGTGAGCCACGTCACCACCCATACCGCAATTGAAGATGTGCCGAAGCGCGTCACGCCGGAACGGATCAGCCGCGTCGTGGCCCTGACAGACGAGGCGCTTAAGGCGCTTCGTGTTCCGCGCCGCCGCATCGCCGTCGCGGCGCTCAATCCCCATGCCGGCGAGGGCGGCCTGTTTGGACGGCAGGACATCGATGTCGTCGAACCGACCATCCAGCGCTTGCGCGGACAGGGCTTTGATGTCCACGGGCCGGTGCCCGGCGACACAGTGTTCGTGAAATTGCGAGCGGAGCAGTTCGACGCCGTAGTCGCGATGTATCACGACCAGGGCCACATCCCGGTGAAGCTGCTCGGCTTCTCAGTCGATAAGAAGACCGGCCGCTGGGATGCGCTGAGCGGCGTGAACGTCACGCTCGGCCTTCCCATCATCCGGACGTCCGTCGACCATGGGACGGCCTTCGACATAGCGGGCCGCGGAATCGCGAGCGCGTCGAGCTTTATCGAGGCGATCGATCTCGCCGTCGTGTTGGCGCGCGCGAGACAAACCGCGAGGGCTTAGTGGGGCGCGGCAGCTTGGCTCGCGAGGAAATAGGAAAGGGCCGGCGCCATCCCCACGCGCAACGCGGCCAAGAGGAGGAACGAATGATTTCGAAACGAATACGCAACGGCCTCATGGCGCTCGCAGCGCCGCTCCTGCTCGCGGGAGGCCCCGCAATGGCGTCGAAGGACACGCCAACCATCGGCGTCGTCGTCCCGACGCTCGCCGCGCAGTTCTGGAACAACTACATCGACTTCATGAAGAAGGGCGCCAAAGAGCTTGGGGTCAATCTGGTGGTACTCAACGCCGACAACAAGCCCGACCAGATGGTGAAGTCGCTGGAGGATCTTGTCGGCCAGTCAGCCGACGGCATCATCTTCACGCCCTACTGGGCGACCGCCGCTCGGGGTTTGAGTCTCGCCAAGGAAGCCAACATCCCGGTCATCCTCACCGATAGCTATCCGGACTTCTCGCCGCAATCCGAACGCTTCCCGAACTATGAAGCGTTCGTGGGTCCGAGCGATGAGGACGCAGGGCGTCAGATGGCGGAAGCGTTGTTCGCCGCCTTGCCCGCGGACGCCAACGGCAAGAAGGTCATCGGCGTCGTCAATGGCACCGCGGGAACGTCTGTTGCCATTGATCGGCGCAAGGGCCTCGAAGACGCGCTTAAAGCCCATCCAGAAGTCGTCGTCGCCGGAGAAGTGGACGGCAATTTCGTGCGCGACACGTCACAGACCGTCTTTGAATCGCTCTACCAGGGCCATCCCGACATCAAGGGTGTCTGGGCCGCCAACGGCGGCACGGCGACCGGCGTGATGACCGCGCTCAAGAACGCGGGAAAACAACCGGGCAAGGACGTCATCGTCGTCGCCATGGACCTGAACCCGGAGAATGTGGAGGCGGTGAAGAACGGCGACCTGCTGTTCGACATCGGTGGCCATTGGCTCCAGGGCGGATTCGCGCTTGTGATGCTGTACGACCAGATCAAGGGCCAGGCCGTCCCGAAGGATCAGGACAACGTCAAGCTCAAGCTCTTGCCCCTGACCAAGGATCGCATCGCGCAATTCGAGGCGGACTTTCCCGGCGGCGTGCCGCCTTATGATTTCAAGGCGCATTCGCGAGTCTACACGCCCAATGCGGCGCCGGCTTCGTTCGAGCTGAAATACTCCAAGTAGACTTTCGCCGGTGAGGGGCCGAGTTCGTTTGGCCCCTCACCGCGATCTGCGCACGGACGTTCGGTGAAGATCGTCGCTGAGGACCTTTCGAGAAGCTTCGGCAACACGCGTGCGTTGTCGGGGGTTTCCGTTGCGCTCGAGCCGGGCAAGGTTCACGCCTTCGTCGGCGAGAATGGCGCCGGCAAGTCGACGCTCCTCAAGGTACTCGCTGGCGCCGAGCAGCCGGATTCAGGTCGGATGATTCTTGATGGCCAGCCCTATGCGCCGAAATCCGTGACGGAGGCGACGCAACGCGGCGTGGGCCTCGTCTTCCAGGAGATCACCATCAATCCGTCGCTGACGGTTGCGGAGAACATTTTTGCGGGGCGGCTCGCTCACTTTCGCCGTCATGGGCTGCTCACGCGCGGTGGACTGAACCGCGCCGCACAGGATCTGCTCGACAGCTTCTCGGCCGAGATCTCGGTCTCGCGACCACTTTCCACGCTCGATCTCGGACAGTGGAAATGCATCGAAGTCGCACGCGCGCTGTCGGCCTCGCCGCGGGCTGTGTTGTTCGACGAATTGACGGCGTTCCTCAATCATCGCGAGGTCGATATTGTTCTCGAAGCAATGCGGGCGCTCAAACGGCAAGGCCTTGTTGTCGCTTTCGTCTCGCATCACCTCGCCGAGGTCGGCGCCATCGCCGACGGGCTGACGATCCTCAAGGATGGGCGCAAGGTCGGCGACTATTCAGCCGACAAACTCAGCCGTGACCAGATCCAGAGTCTCATGGTCGGGCGTGACCTGTCGAAAGGCCTCTTCCCGCCACACGCGGCGCGGGCGCCGTCCGACAATCTCATGCGCTTCGAGGACATCGCCGACGAGCGCCTGAAGCCGAGCTCGCTCTCGCTTGGCGGCGGCGAGATCGTCGGGATCGCGGGGCTCAAGGAAGCCGGCGGTCAGCGCATCCTTGAGATCGCCGCCGGCGTAGCGCCGCTCCGTTCCGGGGAGATGAAGCTGGTCGGCGCCTCGTTTCGCCCGCGCATTCCCGCCGAGGCCTGGGCCAAGGGCATCGCCTATTTGCCAGGGGATAGAACCGGCGAGGGACTTATCGTGGGCGCGAGCGTGCTCGACAATCTGGTGATGGCGCGCCCGCCACGCCACGGGCCGTTCTTTGACAATGCACGGGCGAAGACGCTCTCGGCCGCGCTCATCCGGCGCCTGTCCATTAAAACCAAGGCGCCGCAGACGCGGGCGGGCGCGCTGAGCGGCGGCAACCTGCAGAAGGTGGTGCTTGGCAAATGCCTCGCGGTCGATCCGTGCGTGCTCTTGCTCAACAATCCGACCCGTGGCGTGGACGTCGGGGCGCGAGCCGAGATCTACCGATCGTTGCGCGAGGCTGCGGATCGAGGTCTCGGCATTCTTCTCGCCAGCGAGGATCTCAATGAGCTCATTGGCCTCAGCGATCGCATTCTGGTCATGCGCGCCGGACGGATCGTGGCGAGGATCGAGGATCCCGCCTCGGCGTCCGAGGACGCGATCATCCGGCACATGACGTGAGGAGGCCGGCATGACTTCCGCAAAGCCTGACGTCGACGTCGAGCAACAAGCCGGCCGCAGTCTTTTCGGGCGCGAAGGCGCACGCCGCTTCTTCCCGGTTTTCTTGCTTGTCGCGCTTGCAATCGCCTTCTCGCTGACCTCATCGCGCTTTCTTCAATTCAACAATCTCATGATTGTTGCGCAACAGGCCGTCGTCCTGCTGGTCGCGGCGTTGGGCATGACCTTCGTGGTCATTGCCGGCTCGATCGATCTTTCCGTCGGCGCCATCGTGGCGATCGCCGCGCTGGTCGCCGCGAAAACCTCGGGGAGCATCGGCGTTCTCGCCATCCTTCCCGCCTGCGCGATCGGCGTCGTGTGCGGCCTGGTCAACGGATTCATCGTTGCGAAGGGCAAGGTCCCGTCCTTCATTGTCACGCTGGGCGCGATGGTCGTCTATCGCGGAATCGTCCTCTATTTCACCCGCGGCGCCCCGGTCTCAATCGAGAACGAATCCTTCCTCGACGCCTACTCCGGCCGCACGGCTGGCGTCCCGAATTCGGTCCTAGTCGCCTTGGTCCTGATCGGCATTGCAGCCTTCACCTTGAACCTGACCGTCTTTGGCCGCGAGGTGCGCGCGATTGGCGGGGGCGAACGCATCGCCCACCTGAGCGGCATCCGTGTCGATCGCGCGAAGATCCTGATCTTCGTGCTGTCGGGTCTGCTCTGCGGCATGGCCGGACTTCTTCAGGGCGCCCGCGCCATGGCTGCAACCGCGCAACTTGGCGAAGGACTTGAGCTGGACGCAATCGCCGCCGTCGTCGTGGGCGGCACGCCGCTGACCGGGGGCGTCGGGAGCGTCCAAGGTACAATCCTCGGCGCGCTGATCATCACCATACTCTCGAACGGGATGAACATCATCGGCCTCGACCCCTATTTCCAGAACATCGTGAAGGGCCTGGTGCTGATCCTGTCGGTGTTCGTCACGATCGACCGCGAGAAGATCGGCATCATCAAGTGAGTGTGAGCCGAGCACATAAAGGAGATCTGCAATGACCATCCAAACCATGCGCGAGTTCGGCATCGGCGAGGGCCAGCTCTATATCGGCGGCCGTTGGGTCGATTCAGCCAGCCGCGATCGGCGCGAGATCGCGAATCCTAAGGATGAGAGCATCGTCGCCGCGGTGCCCTCCGCCACGATCGAAGACGCGGATCGCGCCGTTGCTGCGGCCCGCAAGGCGCAGCCCGAGTGGAGCCGACGAACGCCGATGGAGCGGGGCGCGCTGCTTCAGAAGCTTGCGAGTCTGATCGACGAAAACACCGAGACGCTCGCGCATCTTCTCACCGCCGAAGGCGGCAAGCTTCTGCCGGAATCGCGAATCGACGCGAATTTCGCCGCCATCTTGCTACGCTACGCCGCCGAGAGCGCGCGAAAACTCCAGGGCGAGATCCTGCCTGGCGAAGGCCGCGACGAGCAGATCTGGATTCAGCGTGTGCCGTATGGTGTCGTCGCGGGCATCACCGCCTGGAACTTCCCCGCGGCCCTGTTCGCCCGCAAGGTCGGCCCGGCTCTGGTGACGGGCAACACCATCGTCGTCAAGCCGCACGAGCTGACGCCGTTGACGACGCTGGTGCTTGGCGAACTCAGCCGGCGCGCCGGCATACCTGAGGGTGTCATCAACATCGTCGTTGGCGATGGCCGAACACTTGGCGCCCATCTCGTATCTCACAAGGGCACCGACCTCATCTCGATGACGGGCAGCGTACGCGCGGGCGGCGAGATCTACGCGCTGGGCGCGGAACGCATCAAGCCAATCCGCCTCGAGCTTGGCGGCAAGGCGCCCTTCATCGTCATGGACGACGCCGATATCGACAAGGCTGTCGATGCGGCCGTGACGTCGAAGTTCTTCTTCGGCGGCTCCGTGTGCACCTGCAACGACCGCATGTACCTGCACAAGACCATCCACGACGAATTCCTCGACAAGTTTTTGGCCAAGGTCAAAAAACTCAAGACAGGCGATCCTACGGGGGACGTGCAGGTTGGCCCGCGCATCAGCGCCGTCGAAGTGAACAAGCTCGAGGCGATGAAGGCCAGGGCAATCGAGCAGAAGGCGACCCCGCTCATCGAGGGCAAGGCGCAAGGCGCCGGATTCGACCGCGGCCATTGGTTCTTCCCGACCATTTTCTCGGTCAAGTCGAACGACCTCGACATTATGCAGCAGGAGACCTTTGGCCCGCTGATCGCGGCGATGGCGGTCGACGACTTCGATCAGGCGCTCGCTTATGCCAACGCTTCCGACTATGGCCTCTCCGCTTATCTGTTTACCCGCGACAATCGCAAGATCATGCGCGCCGTAAACGAGCTCGAATTCGGCGAAATCTACGTCAATCGCCCGTCTGGCGAGAGCCCGCACGGCTTCCACACCGGCTTCCGCAAGAGCGGCCTCGGCGGCGAAGACGGCCAGCATGGCATCGAGGGCTTCATGCACAAGAAGACGCTCTACAACAGTTACGCGTGACGTTTCTTGTGTCGCGAGTGAATCGAAATTGCGCGGCGCTGCACGCGCGATATGTCTGACATTATCGCAGCGAATGGGAGGAGCGCTATGTTGACGAAACTGACGACGACTGCCTTGACCTTAGCCCTGACGGCGGCCATGCCGATCTGCGCCTCCGCGGCAGATTACAAGTGGCCGGACAATATCCCACCCGAGGCCAAGCAGCTGATGGACCCTCTGCCCCTGTCGCCGACTGGTCAGTCCGTGCCGGGCTTTCCGAATGGGGCGCCGGCAGTCTCCGCGGACGGCCTGAAACTATCCGACGATGACATCGCCAAATTGAAGGCGGGCAAGTTCACCGCGGGTCTCGTTATGCATACGATGGACGCGGGCTGGCCGCATCTCCAGGTCGCGGGGATCACGAACACGCTGAAGGACTACGGGATCGATGTCATTGGCGCCACGGACGCGAAATTCAACGTCGGTCAGCAGATCAGCGACCTCGAGCAGATGATCGCGCGAAAGCCCAACGTAATCTTCTCCATTCCGATTGATCCCAAGTCGGAGTCGGAAGCGTATAAAAAGGCGGCGGCGGCCGGAATCAAGCTCGTCTTCCTCGACAACGTGCCGATCGGCATGGCCCCAGGCAAAGACTACGTGTCCGTTGTGGCGGCCGATAACGAAAAGAACGCCTTCTTCGCCGCTGACGAGCTCGCGAAGGCGATCGGCGGCAAAGGCGAGGTCGGCATTCTCACCCTTGTCTACGATTATTATTATTCTGTCGCGGCGCGCAAAGTTGGGGCGCTCAAGGCTTTCGCGCAATATCCGGACATCAAGGTAGTCGGAGTCGGCACGTTCACATCGCCGGAAAAGGCCTATGAGGTGGCGACCAGCATGCTGACCGCCAACCCAAACCTCAAGGGCCTGTTTGTCGCTTGGGATACGCCGGCCCAGCAGGCGGTCGCTGCCGCCAAGACGCTGGGGCGCGACGTCATCATCACGACCAACGATCTCGCCGCCGACAGCGCAGTCAATGTGGCGCGCGGCGAGTTCCTCGCGGTTGGCGCGCAACAGCCCTACGACCAGGGTGTAGCGGAGGCCAAGGTCGCGGCGCTGGCGTTGCTCGGCAAAGAGGCGCCGCCCTATGTCTCGGTGCCGACGCTTCGGGTGGAGAAAGTCAATCTGCTGAGCGCGCTCAAGCAGGTCACCAAGGAAGATCCGCCCGCCTCGCTGATCAAACTCTGCGCCGACAAGTGCTTCTGACGTTCAAGGCCCGGCAAGTCTCGGCTTGCCGGGCCAAATCAGAGCCGAGGGGTGCAATTGTTTAGTTCTGCGTCTCGCCCGCCCCGCGTGGCCGCATCGATGGAGCGCATCGAGAAGTCGTTCGGCAAGAACCGAGTTCTGATCGACGTCAATTTCGTGGTCAACGCGGGCGAAACGCACGCGCTGCTCGGCGAGAACGGCGCTGGCAAATCGACCCTGATGAAGGTCCTCATCGGGGTCTACACGGCGGATGGCGGCCGTATTATCCTCGACGGGAAGGACGTCACGGCGCTATCGCTGCGCGAGCGGCTTGATCGGGGCATCGCGATGATCTTTCAGGAGCTGAGCGTCCTGCCAAATCGCACCGTTGCCGAGAACCTCTTCATCCTGCGCGAGCCGCGCGCCTTAGGGTGGCGCATCGACACGCGACGCATGATCGCCGACGCGCAGGCGCTCATTGATCGCTACGGCTTTGGTTTGCGCGCCTCGGCGCGCGTCGGCGATCTCGGTTTCGCGCAGCGCCAAATGGTCGAAATTCTGAAGGCGCTCTCTCGCGGCGCCAAGCTCCTCGTGATGGACGAGCCGACCTCATCGTTGACGGCGCGCGAGGAAGACACTTTGTTCGCGACGGTGGACCAGCTGAAAGCCTCGGGTATTGGCATTGTCTATATCAGCCATCGCATGGCGGAAGTGCTGCGCCTCTCCGACCGAATTTCGATCGTCAAGGACGGGCGTCTAATCGGGCCGCTTTTGCCGAGCGAGACCTCGATCGCCCACATCGCGTCGCTGATGTCACGATCGCCGGAACGTCAAGGCAGGTCGACCCCCGTCGAGAGCGTCCCGGTCAGGCGAAGCGCCGCCTCTAAGGTCGCTCCGTTCGCCCTTTCGGTGTCTGGGCTTCGGACGGCCCGCAAGCTTTCGGACATCGCCTTCGACATTGAGGCTGGCGAGATCGTGGGCCTCGCCGGTCTGGTCGGCAGCGGACGCTCCACGCTGGCCAAGGCGATTTTTGGCCTTGTTCCCGATGCGGTTGGCGCGGTCTCAGTCGGGGGCCGTATCGTGCAAACCGGCAATGTCTCGACTGCGGTCGCGGCTAGGATCGGCTTTGTGCCGGAGGACCGGAGACTGGAAGGCCTGGTTCCCAATCGCTCGCTAATCGAGAATTTTGCCCTGACGAATCTCACCAACTTGTCCTATGCGCGCGGCTTTGGACCCATGGCGTCACGACGGATAGCTCCACTCTTCGCGCGCTACCGCAGCGAGCTGAGCCTGCTTTGCCGTGGCCCGTCGCAAATTGCGCATGAGCTCTCGGGTGGCAACCAGCAGAAGGTGGTCCTCGCAAAATGGCTGGCGACCAATCCGAAACTGCTCATTCTTGATGAGCCGACGTCAGGCGTCGACATCAACGCGAAGCGAGACATGCGTGACCTCATCAAGCAGCTGGCGGCGCGAGACGTCGGGGTTCTCCTGATCTCTTCGGAACTTGAAGAGGTGATGGAGCTTTCCGACCGTATCCTCGTGATGGCCGCTGGGCGCATTACGCGGAGCCTCGAAAGGATCGACGACGAAGCTTCGCTTCGGGCGCTTCTGCAGACTGACGCGGCTCGACAAGCTAAGCTGCACAACGAGGAAGAAACGGCATGACCACGCCCATCGGGCCTATGGGCAGGCGTGGCTTCGCTAATTTTGCCAGAGACCACATCACTTATGGCATCTTCGCCCTCATCACGCTCTATTTCATCGCCTTTGCGCCCCATTTCGCTTCGCTCTCGACGGCGAGCGCGGTGCTGCGCATCACCGCCATCGTGTCTGTGATGGCGATCGGCATGACCTTCGTCATCGTCTGCGGGGAAATCGATCTTTCTGTCGGATCACTCGCGAGTTTCGCCGGCATGATCGTGGCGATGCTATACGAACGCGACGTTCCGACCTTTGTCGCCCCTGTGATTGTGCTCGTCATGGGCGCTGTTATCGGCGCGGTCTCCGGCCTTCTTGTCACCAAGGTCCGAATTCCGTCATTCCTGGTCACGCTCGGCATGCTGTCGATTTTCTCAGGTTTGGCGCTGACTGTCACCGATACGCGGTCAGTCCCAATTCTTGACGATGCGTTTTCGGCGATATTCTGGAACGGCTCGTTCCTCGGCGTGCAGGCGCCGATCTGCTGGACGATCGTTCTGACCGCGGTCGGCTATTATATGCTGCATCAAATGCCATTCGGCCGCCGGATCTTCGCGACCGGCGGCAATCCGATTGCGGCGCGGTTCTCGGGGGTGAGGACGGAGCAGACCAAGATCGCCGCCTTCATCATCTCGGGCGTCACGGCGTCGCTTGCAGGCATGATGCTCGCCGCGCGCTCGACCGCCGGCAACCCGAGCTTGGGCGCCGGGCTCGAACTCGACGTGATCGCCGCCGTCATCATCGGCGGCACGAGTTTGTTCGGCGGCTACGGTTCGATCGTGGGCTCGGTGGTCGGCGCGATCTTCATCGGCATTCTTGGATTCGGCCTTCTGGTCATGGGGCTCTCGACCAGCATCCAGGAGGTCATCAAGGGCGCGATCATCATTCTGGCGGTATCGGTGAACCGTCGTTAGAGTGTGAAACGGTTTGAGAGTTTAAAGTCTCCCTTCTCAGAGAGTTCAGCGAGTTGGCGCGCCGATCGGCGTTCGGCCGCCAGCAGGCCGCGCCAACTATTCGATGCAATTCGGATAAAGCGCCAAGGTCAATACCAGCCTCGTCAGAAGGCATCGTCATGTCTAGCGCGGCCGACGCGCAAGCTGACATGACGGCGCCATCGCAAGGCCCAGAACCGCGCCAAGGGGCGCATGCGCGCGTTCGGATATTCAAGCGCAAATCGACAGTTCCCCTGACAAAAAGCCACGTCACGAGGCTGCCAAAATGTCCGTCTCGCCTGCGACGAAAGCTTCCAAACCGCTTAGAATCGCCACGCTTACGGCAGGTTCCCCGGTCCAATCGACCGAACTCACGGGTGTCGCTACCGCCCGGAGCCGCGCCGTTCAACAATCTTCTCCGCGACCCGCCAGGCGTTCGCCATAATCGTCAGCGTTGGGTTGGCGCCGGTGCCGGTCGGGAACGGCGAGCCATCGACGGCGTAGAGATTGTCGACTTCGTGCGCACGGCACCAGCGGTCGAGAACGGATGTGGCTGGATCATCACCCATCCGGGCCGTGCCGTGCTGATGCGAGCAGTTGCCCGTGATTTTTTCGGCATAGACCTTCTGCACGCGTTTCGATCCCGCGGCGTCGAGAATCTCGCTAGCGCGGTCGATGAGAAAGCGGCCTTGGCGCAGATCGTTGGCATGTGGTGTAAGCGTAATCCGCGCGACCGGCAGACCCCAGGCGTCATTTACCTCATCGTCGAGATCGACCCGATTGTCATGTTGCGGCATGTCGTGCAGCACCATCGCCACGGCCATTGAATGGTTAAAATTATCGCGATCGTTCCGCTTGGCCGCGGCGCCCCATGCCGGCGCGTCGGGCAGGCGCCAGTTGATCGGCAGCGGGATGCCGACGCCCGCGCAAGCGATATGGCCGCCGCTGATGTGGCCGCGGCTCGCGTCGTGATTGTAGAACTGGAAACTTGAGGCGCTGACATATCCGCCCCCCGCCCAGGCGTAAATTGGATCGTCGAAAAGGCCGACCGCGGCGCTGTATTCATGGAACGTCACATTGCGACCGACCAGATCGGAACTGTTGGCCAGTCCATTCGGAAATCTGCCCGAGCGGGACAACAGCATCAGCCGTGCGGTTTCGACGGCGCCGCACGCCAGAATGAATGCGCCCGCCTCCTGTTCGATCAGATCGCCGTCAAGGTCCACATAGATCGCGGACTTGACGTTGCCCGCTGTGTCGAGCGAGAGCTCTCGGACATAGCAGTCCGGGCGCAGGTCGAAGCGGCCGGTTTTCACGGCGTCGGGAATGAACACATTCAGCGCGCTCGAACGCGTTCCCGTTGGATCGCCGTGTTGCTGCGCGAAGGCGCTGACCACAGTGGGCTTGCGCCCGTTGAAGGAGCGCGACAATGCGGCCTGCGGGGTTGGGAACGAGTTCCAACCCAGCGCGGCGCAGCCCTTGTTGAATTTCTCCGCGTAACGGGAAACAGGCAGGGGCGGGCAGGGGTAATTCTTGCTGCGCGGTCCCTCGAACCTGTTCGCGCCCATCTGGCCGGAGACGCCAAACGCCCATTCGACGCGGGAATAATACGGCTCGAGTTCTTCATAGCCGATCGGCCAGTCGGCGAGGGTCGCGCCTTTCACTTCGCCGGCGATTGTGCGCAGTCGAAAATCCTCCGGCGTGAAGCGTGGCAGCCACCCCTGCCAATGCACCGTCCCGCCGCCGACCATCTGCGGCACTGGGCAGAACAGCTCTACCCGCGACTTGTCGTGCTTCGATGCGCGCGTCGTGCGTGGATTGAGCAGCGGGTCCGGCCACAGATTGTAGCGATTGATATTGGCGAGTTCATCGCCGCCAAAGGTTTCTCGCGTGCGCCACGGTCCTCGCTCAAGACCGACAACGCTCATGCCGGCTTCGCTGAGCGCCTTGGCGGCGGTGGCGCCCGAAGCGCCCGCGCCGATGATGCAGATGTCGGCGCGCTGTGGCTTCGTCTTAGGCGTCACGATTGGCCTCCAGATACTTCTCTGCCTCGCCTGGCGCGAACCATTGAAGCGCGCTGTAGCGGCCAGTGTAGACCTCCATCAGCGAGGACGGGCCCGGAAAGCCGATGGCGCGCCAGCCCCCGCGATCCTTGTTCCCGCCATAGATCGGGTCGGCGTAAAAACCTTGCCGTGTGTGCATGACCAGCAACGGAAAAAATTCCAGCTCGGTCTCCGTCAACGTCTGTTGCAGCGCGGGGCGCTCGCCAGGCGTTCCCCCCGCCGATGCGGCGAGTGCGCCGGCGCGCTCCAGCGCCGTCAGCGACTCATCCTGTTGTTGTTCACCGAGCGCGACAAAGTTCGCGCCGAACAGCTTATGTGCGAGCGCGTCGAGCGCCTCGATGCCCGACTGATATGTCTGGCGCAATATCGCGATGCGCTGACGCCAGGCTTCCGCGCGCTTGCCTTCCAGCGTCTCAAAACCGCTGCCGTCAGGCTTGGCGTAGATGTAGCCGATGCCGGAGAGATAGCGGTCGAGAAAATCCACCGCGCCCGCCTCCCGCGCGCCGGGCATGTCGTCGGAGGGAATGATGCGCGCCATCGCCGTTTCGATGGTCGCCCGCTGGTGTGGATTGAAGAAGCTATCGTCGCTCATGTCACCGTCGTCTCAAAAATCTTGGCGGCTCAGCATTGTGTAAAACTTGATTTCGACGGCCTCACAAGGCGTTCGTCGAGACGGTCGAACGACGGCCGCAGGCGCGGCGTCTTCAGGTGCGTGTCGAGATCCTCCTTGCTTCGCCAATTCTCGAAAAACACGAAGGCGTTGGGATCCTCTGCGTCCACATGGAAATCAAAGTGTGTGCAGGCGAGTTCGGTACGGGTGGGGCCAACCCGTGCAGTCAAGATTCTTGCGCGGCTCGTCGCGCGTTTCATTCCTTCACCGCAGCGCGCAGAACAGCGCGAGGCTCGCGCCGCCGGCTATCAGAATGTGGGTCTTCATCGTTTCCCCCATCGATCGACTTGCGCCTTGCCACTCCGCCTTGGCGCTCTGTCTTAGCGCTAACCTCGTCAGTGGGTGAAATCGGGATGCGTCTCAGGCTTTCGCCAATTCCTTGCGAAGAAACGCGAAACTCCTCGCCGCGCCGTCCTTCGGATCGGGCCAGGAATCCAGTTCCGCAGTGATCCAGCCGTCGAAATCGATTTCAGCCAGCGCTTGCATGATGGCGTGCATGTCAAGATCGCCTTCGTCGAGCGGCATGAAGGCGAAAGGTTGCTTACGCCATCCCTTGAGATGCACGTAGGAAATGCGCGTTCGGTGTTTGCGGATCATAGCCGGGACATCGGCGCCCGCCGCTGCGAGATGCGCGGTATCAGGACAGAAGTCGATCGAGGTCTGACTGAATATCTGGTCCACTTCGGACGGCCCTTCGACGATCGTCGTCAGATGAGGATGGTAGTGAGCGCGCAGGCCACGCGCTGTCGCGATGGCCGCAACCTTTTCGAGGCCGCCGGCCAGTCGCTTGGGGTCGTCGCCGCGCAGACCATCGAAGCGCTTTGCGCCGCCGCCCACGACGAGATGCTCCGCGCCGAAATCCGCTGCGGCGTCCGCAACGCGCGTGATGCGCGCAAGCTCCTGGTCGAGAATGTCGGGGAAGATGAAATTTGCCCCGGAATAGGCGGCCAACAGTTTGACGCCTGCGGCGGACAAGGCCGAGCGGAGCGCGCCGCCGCGCCCGTCATAGTCGAGTAGGTTGCCGTCGAAGAGTTCCAAGCCCACATAGCCAAGCGAGCCGATCTCGGCGATGGCCCGCTCGATATCACCGAAGGTGCGATAGGTCAGTTCGGCGATCGAGGTGACCCCCACGGCATTGCCGCCAAGCGGACCCCAGCAATTTGCGTGGTAGGCGAGTTTCGCGACTCCCCCCGATGTTGGCATTGACCCCACTCCTCCCTTGCCAAGGGCTGCTCTGTGTCAGCGAAAGCGTCGAACACAGCGGGCGTATAAACGGCTCGCGAAGCCGGTCAATATAGAAAACCACATAGGCCGTGAGACTTTTGTTGTGAAGGGTGCTGGAGATTGATTACCTCGTCCTGTGATGTGGATGGCTCAGACGCGAGCGCGTCAGGGCTTAACGGGCTCGCTCGCCGCGCTGCCGCCACGGCGGAACGCCTCGATGAAGTCACTGAGCGCCTTCTCGTCCATGTCGGAAACGGCGACATAGGCGAGGTTCGGGTCGGACCAGCGCGCGACGTGGTAGCCGTCGATCGTCTCGATTCCGCCGGTCCCGCGGGCGAGCTTGGCGTCGACTGGCAACTCGGTCACCGCGACCACGTGCTCGTTGTGCCGATAGACGAGGGTCGGCGTCGGCACCCTGTCGACGATGGTCACGCGGCCGCCGACCAGCGGGAAGCCTTCCGGCGCGAGATCGACGATGGTCCCGCTGACCGTCGTGCGGTTGGCGAGCCAGGGCTTGACCGTATGCCGGTCGGAGGAGGCGACGTCGAAGGGCTGGCCGGCAATTTCGGCGCGAGCGAAATCCGAAACCAGATGCTGGGCGACATCGCCGGAACCCGCAGGCGCGCGCAGCGACATAAGTCCTGCGCCGATGGCGAAGCCGAGGACAGCGAAGGAGGCGGCCATCGCCAGCGCGCGGCTGTCGAGCCACGTGCGGCGTGGCCACGGAAACGGGACGACCGGTGCGGCCTGGGCAGCGTCTGCCTGAAGCGGCGGAGTCGCCGGAGCGGGCGCCGTCAGCGCCGCGATTCGTTTGGCAAGCGCCTGCGGGGCCGCTTCACGCGGCGCGTGGCGACGGACCGCGTCACGCAACTGGGTGAGACGCCGATACTCGGAGGCGAGAGCGGCGTCGGCGCGCATCTCGCGCTCGAACGCGAGCGAGCCCATGGCGTCGAGTTCGCCGTCGAGCGCAGCGTTAAGTCTGAGAAGACGTTCGCCGACGTCGCGCTCGGTCATGCCTTAGCCCTCAATGTCTTGGCGAGCATGGCGCGCGCGCGGGCGAGTCGCGACATCACGGTACCGACCGGCGTCTCGGTCGCTTCGGCGATCTCGCGATAGGAGAGGCCGTTGATGTCGCGCATCACCAGGGTTTCGAGAAATGGCGAAGGCAGGTCCGCGATCCCCTTGCGCAAGCGCTCGCCATCTTGCAGGGCGATGAGCTCCTGTTCCGGATTGGGCGCGGCGTCGTGACCTTCAGGCAAATCGAACGTGTCGAGGTCGGCCATGTCGCCGACGTAAGCCACGGTCTTGCGCCGATTGCGGGCCATGAAGGTCATGGCGGCGTTGCGAACGATGGCGAGAAACCACGGTTTCGGTCGATCGACCGAAACGGTGGAGAGAGCCTGGAGCGCGCGTATCGCAGCATCTTGCACGATGTCCTCGGCGTCGGTCGGGTTTTGCGACAGCCATTTGGCAAGCGAGTACGCATCGTCGAGCAGGGGTGGCACGATTTCACGGAAGCGCTGCTCGGCAATCGGACTGCTCAAGCGGCGTGTCCCGTGGGCGCACGTCTTATTTGGCGCGCTCCTTGAGGTAAACGATCAGATCGGCGCGATCCTGCGGATTGTCCAGATGAAAAAACATCTTGGCGCCAGGCGCGACAGCCCGCGGATCGGTCATCCACTTGTCGAGTGTCTCCTCGTTCCAAACGATATTGGCCGATTTGAGCGCGTCGGAATAGTCACAATCCGACAGCGAAGCGGCCTTGGGCACCAATACGTCGCGATCGCTCGGCCTGCAGCAGCCCTTTCGTGCGGCTCTTCGACGCGCGTCCGTGCGCAAGGCTGCGTCAAGAGTTCCCTCCCCTGCGGCGGGTGCGGTGGGAGGACGCCTGTCTCTCGATAGGCATCGCGGGGGAGGGGTTCGGGAAAGCAAAACGGGCTCATTGAAGCATCTCAGAAAGATCGGTGGAGATAGGGCTCTGGAGGTCTGCGGTCCTTCGGGACGGAGCATCCATCGCCGTCAAGGGAAGTGACTCTAGGAAGACCGGGTTTATTCCCGGCGCCTCCACTTTTCTTGTGCTTCGCCCGACTGCGTCCGCCTTCCCGAGCCCATCCCAATGAAAATTCTGGGCGGTCGGGAATAAAGCGTCCGGCGGCGCGGTCGTATGCGCAGGGAGGGCGCTCCTCCCAACGTCGCTTCGACGGTTTTCAAGGAGAACCGATATGTTGAATTTTTCACGCCGCAGCGTTTTGTCTTCGGCAGCGGCGGCGGCCGCTACTTTGGGGCTTAGCAAGCCACTGACCTTTGCTGGCCCCGCCTTCGCCGCCATGCCTATCGAACCGACAGTCGGGCACTACAAATACAAAGTCGGCTCGATCGAGGTCACTGCGGTCTATGATGGCATCTGGCGGAAGCCCCATGACCCCGCCTTCATCAAGGGCGTTTCCGTCGAGGAAACGAAGACCGCCCTTGCGAAGGCGGGCCTGACTACAGATTTCTTCCCGATCCCGCTGACCGTCCTTGTCCTGAAGATCGGTGACAAGCTGATCATGGTAGACTCAGGCTCCGGCGTTGGGCAGTGGCAGGCGAACGCCACCAATCTGCCGGCCAACATGAAGGCCGCGGGGATCGATCACAACGACATCAGCACCGTACTCATCTCGCATTTCCACCCCGACCATGTCTGGGGCCTGATGGAGAAGGGGACCAATGCGCTGACGTTTCCAAATGCCGAGCTTGTGACGAATAGCGTCGAGTACAAGTTCTGGACCGACCCGGGGCGTGTCGACAAACTGCCCGAAGGCCGCAAAGCCGCAGGGCGCCGCATCGCCGAAAACTTTCCGAAATGGAAGAACTGGAAGCTCGTCGAGAGCGGCGCCGAAGTCGCGCCAGGCGTCCGGATTCTCGACTCCTATGGCCACACGCCAGGCCATTCCGTGTTCCTCGTCACGTCCGGCAAGGACCAGCTCATGGTTTCGAACGACACGATGTACGTGCCCGGAGTCCTCGCGCCTCATCCGGATTGGCAGGGCGCATACGATCAAGACGGACCGCTGGCGGTCACGACCCGCCATCGGATCATCGACCGCGTCATCGCCGACCGGATGCAGATCTGCGGCGCTCATTTTCCATTCCCCGGCGCGGGGACGTTTGTGAAGGACGGCGCCGCTTACGCCTTCACCCCAGTCGTTCAATCCTGAGCGTCTCAATTCTGAGCGTTCATCAACGGAGAAATGTCATGTTCAAACGAAACAGCTTTCGCGGACTGCCGATCATCGCAAGCCTTGTTCTCGCGCAGCCGCTGATCCTCCAATCAGCGCACGCCGTTGACAACATGGAGACGAGCGGCGACATCGATCTCACTTCGGTGCGCGCCAAGATCAAAGCGCAGGACTACAAGGCCGCGCTCTCGGAGCTGCGCGATCTCGCCGAAGACAATCAGAACGCCGACGTTTACAACCTCTTGGGCTTCACCCTGCGCAAGACGGGCGACTACGCGACGTCGCTTTCTTACTACACGAAAGCGCTCGACTTGCAGCCGGACCACAAAGCTGCGCGCGAATATCTTGGCGAGCTCTACGTCGAGACCGGTCAGATGGACAAGGCAAAGGAACAGCTTGCGGTGCTGACGAAGCTTTGCCCGGCGGGCTGCGAGGAACGCGGGGATCTGGAAAAGGCGATCGCAGCTAAGAAGTCAGCTTCCAATTAATGAGCCTAGGGCGGGCGCGATTACGCCCGCCCTCCCATTCCGGAGAGACTACGATGACTTCAACTTACCCCGAACTGGCGGGACGGCCGCGCAACGCGCTGCTGCTTGCCGCGCGGTTGCTGCTCGCTTTCATCTTCGTTCACGAAGGCGTTTTTCTGATATTGAATTTCGACAGTGCGGCTTCTGCGACATCCAAGCTAGGCGTGCCCAACGTTGTGTTTGTCGCCACGATTGTCCTGCAGCTCTTCGCAGGAATGGCGATCGCGCTGGGGATCTTCACCCGCCTCGGCGCCATCGCGCTCGCAATATTTTGTTTCTTAACCGCATTTATGTTTCACACACATTTCGGCGTGCGGGACGAGCTTCTGCATTTCGAGAAGGACCTCGCGATCGCGGGCGGCCTTCTCGTGCTCGCGCTTCACGGCGTGGGTGATTGGTCGGTTGAAGCGAAATTGCCGCGTTCTTTGGGAGCCCGCCTCCGGCGATCCTAGCGCTTAGGGCGCGTCCATTCTGGCCAAAGTCGCGCGCATGGAATCGCTTGGCGCCTGCAAGAGTCCGTCAATCGGCGAATCGAAATCATCGATCAGGAAGACGGCGGAGGTGACACAGATTGCGCAGATCACGATCGACAAATAAACAACCGCGTTTCGCGGCGAAAGCAGGCCGAAGACTCCGAACACGACCGCCAACCATGCACACATTGCGAGCATGAGGGGCCATGCGATCGTATCGTGCGAAGTCTCGAGCAGCTGACGTCGGGCGCGCAACGTCTCGTCGATCTGAGTGGACAACGAATCTGTAAGTCGTTGGTGGAAATGGTCCGGCGGGTCGAGCCTGTGAATGGCGGCGTCAGCCTGAATGAGAAGCGCGCCGAGCTCCGGTCGCTCAATGCCCGCCGGGCCGTCAAAGCGCGGAAAGTCACCTGACGGCGCAGGCTCGTCGCGCCAGCTGTCTGCGATGGAGGCGGCCACGTATTTCCTGATCATCCCTCTGATCGGGTCGGCGTCTGGACCGTATTCTCGCAAATGAATGTCAAGATTTGAGACATCGCCGGCGAATGCGCGCAGACGCGTGTCAAAGGTATCGAATGAGCCCTTCACCTCGGAGAGCATAAGGCTGAGCACCAAAGCGGTGAACGTGACAAGAATAGAGACCACGAGCCGTACGTGATCCTTCGTCTCGCTCGTTCGATGTTGCTCCCCTAGTCGGTCATGCAAATACATCCCGACGCCGGAGGCGCCGAGGAGGAGAATGAAGATAATAGAGACGAGCAAGCCGCCGTGCGCCATTTGCGAGTATTTGTTCTAGGAGCGCCGCTTCGTTGCGCCGCCGAGACAATGCAATTCCAGCTCTTAACGCGCCATTAGGGCCCGCCGTCTCGGCTGTTCAACACATCGAACAGGGATCCGCGAGCGTTTGGCCTCGGCTGCGTTTTGGGTCGCAGCCTGAAGTTTTGAGCCCGTGAACCATCACCTGCGGTAAACACCGCCGTGGTACCCGTGGTACGCCCCGCCGTGGTAGCCGTGATACGCCCCCCCGTGCCAGCCTCCGCCGTGATAGTAGCCCCCGCCGTGGTAGTAAGCGCCGCCGCCGTGGTAATAGCCGCCGTGATAGCCGAAGCCACCGCCGTACAATCCCGGAGCGACGACGACCGGGCCGCCCAATCCGTATCCATTAGGCACGCACCCGCCGTAGATGTTGCGATGGAAAGCGACGCCGCATCCCCCTGCAGCCAGGATTATCACTGAATCGCCATGGTAGGGGGCGGGGGCCGGCATTGAGTTCGCTGAGCCGGCGAGAAGTGTCGTGAGGGCGGCGATCGAAGCTAAGGAAGCAACTCGCATCAAATTCCTCCAGTTTGGTTGTGTCGCAAATTCAAAAACGCCGGCTTCTCTCGCATTGTTCCGGTACTCGTCCAAGCCCTGACTTCGCCCCCGACTTGCGGACATCCTGGTTACCAAAGCGTTAATCGCGTCGGTGTCCAGGATTGTGCGAACAACGCGACTATTGCGCCGCGACGCCGACCTTCAGCAGCCGGTAGGTGATCGCGTCGACCAGCGCCTGGAACGAGGCGTCGATGATGTTGCCGGACACCCCGACCGTCGACCACGTGTCGCCGTTTCCGTCGCCGAACTCGATCAGGACGCGCGTCACCGCGTCGGTGCCGCCCTGGAACACGCGCACGCGATAATCGCGCAGTTCGAGGTTCTCGATATACTTTTGATAGACGCCGAGGTCCTTGCGCAAAGCGAGATCGAGCGCGTTGACCGGGCCGTTGCCTTCGGCCGCGGAAATCAGCCGCTCCTCGCCAATGCGGATCTTCACCACCGCCTGCGAAGCTGAGTAGGTGATTCCGGGCGCGACCAGTTTGCGCTCGACGCCGACATGAAAGCTGTCGACCGCGAAATATTCCGGCACGCCGCCGAGCACGCTCCGCGCCAGAAGCTCGAATGAGGCGTCGGCCGCTTCGTAGGCGTAGCCCTGAGCCTCGCGCGCCTTGACCTCGTCGAGCAAGCGCCCAAGGCGCAGATCGTCGGGTTTCGCCTCGACCCCAAGCCGGGCAAGCTCGCTCAGAAGATTCGAGCGCCCGGCCTGATCCGAAACCAGCACGGCGCGCTGGTTGCCCACGGCGTCCGGCTGAATGTGCTCGTAAGTACGCGGATCTTTGGCGAGGGCCGACGCGTGAATCCCGGCCTTGGTGGCGAAGGCCGACGCGCCAACATAAGGCGCGTGCCGGTTCGGCGCGCGGTTGAGCAGTTCGTCGAAGGCGCGCGAGACATGCGTGATCTCGCGCAAAGCCTCCGCCGTCACGCCAATCTCGAAACGATCCGCCAGCTCCGGCTTCAACGCCAATGTGGGGATGAGGCTGACAAGATTGGCGTTGCCGCAGCGCTCGCCCAGGCCATTCAGCGTGCCCTGAACCTGTCGCACGCCGGCGCGGACGGCGGCGAGCGAATTGGCGATCGCATTGCCGGTGTCGTTGTGCGCATGAATGCCGAGACTCACGCCAGGAATGACGTTCGCGACCTCGCCGACGATGCGTTCGATCTCGTCAGGCAACGTTCCGCCGTTGGTGTCGCACAGCACCGCCCAGCGCGCACCGGCGTCGATCGTGGCGCGAGCGCAGGCAAGCGCATATTTCGAATTAGCCTTGTAGCCGTCGAAGAAATGCTCGCAATCGACCATCGCCTCGCGGCCTGCGTCGACCGCCGCCTTCACGCTGTCGGTGATGGCCTCGAGGTTCTCGTCGAGCGTGCAGCCCAGCGCGACATGGACGTGATAGTCCCACGATTTGGCGACGAAGACGATCGCGTCGGCATCGGCGGCGAGAAGACCCGCAAGGCCGGGATCATTGGCGGCCGAGCGGCCCGGCCGCTTGGTCATGCCGAAGGCGCAGAAGCGGGCGCGGCTGGTGGGCTTCTTTTTGAAGAATTCCGTGTCGAGCGGGTTCGCGCCCGGATAGCCGCCCTCGACATAGTCGACGCCGAGCCGGTCGAGCATCGCCGCGATGCGGCGCTTGTCGTCGAGCGAGAAGTCGACGCCGGTGGTCAGCGCGCCGTCGCGCATCGTCGTGTCGAACAGATAGAGGCGTTCCTTGGCCATCGGCGTTCACTGTAGAAATGGCAAGCGGCGTCCCGCCGCTCATGCGCAGCCTGCGCCGGCATGCTCGCGTGGCGGCGCCGCTCGGCCGCTCTGGAGCGTCCTTCGAGACGCGCCGCCTGCGGCGCCGCTCCTCAGGACGAGGTGATGTTCTTTTTCCATGCGCTTCTCAGTGTCGGGTCGGGGGCGCGGACTCGGCGCCGAGCGTTTTGGTCATCGTGGTGTTGGCGAGCCACTCGTCGCCGACGCGAACGAGATTGCGCTTCTGCGCAGTGAAGCCCTGGCGCTCGAACAGGGGCTTCGCGACATCGCTCGCCTCGGTGGTGAGGCGCTTTGCGCCCCGCGCTTGCGCGAGCCTCGTCAAGGCGTCGACCAGCGTTCGGCCTACACCCTGGCGAGCGAATTCGGGCTCGACGAACAGCATGTCGATCTCGTCTGCGCCTTTGAGGCTGGCGAAGCCGGCGACCGCGCCGTCGATCACGGCGAGGAGGGTCAATGCCTGGGCCAATTTCGCGCCGAAAGCCTGTTCGTCGTCGGCGCGCGCCGCCCAGGCCTCACGCTGCTCGTCGTTATAATCTTCGGCCGCCAGCTCCTCGATGCTCGATCGAAAGATCTCGGCGCACCTTTTCGTGTCGGCCGGAACATAAGGGCGCAGAGCGATAGCGCTCATCGCCGGAACTCCCAGTCTGTCGAGCCGTCCTTGTTGTCCTTGATTTCGATACCAAGCTCCAAAATCGATCGCGCAACCGGTCAAATTCTACCCAGTTCTTATCGGTTCGCGCGACGCTGCGTTGTTTGATGAGGCTTTTAATGTTCTCAAAGACAACGCCTCCCGTCTCCCCAATCGAGTTCTCCAACCGTTGCAGATTGACTTCGTCCCTCAGCTGCTTGCGAGCCGTTCGTGTTTGCGGCAACAATCCGAGCAAATCCGCGCTCGACTTTAACGCGGGTCCATTCCGCTGCTGTGCAAACTTGTGAAGCTCCTCCAAGGCGGCCGGAAATGTTCAAGTCATCGCTCAAGGCATCGAGAACCGCGGGGGCGACGCCATTCATCGGCTTCAGGTTGTCGACCACTTGATACCAGCGATCGAGCGTCGCCTCCGCCTCTTCGAGGGCCTTCACCGTCCAGTCGATCGGCTGACGGTAATGCGTGCGCAACATCGCGAGGCGCAAAACCTCGCCGGGCCATTCGCGGCCGCCGAACCTGGTCGTGCGCAAGAGTTCGTGGATCGTGACGAAGTTGCCGAGGCTCTTCGACATCTTCTCGCCTTCGACCTGCAGGAAGCCGTTGTGCATCCAGACATTGGCCATGCGCTCCGAGCCGAAAGCGCAGCAGGATTGCGCGAGTTCGTTCTCGTGATGGGGAAAGACGAGATCGATTCCGCCGCCGTGAACGTCGAAAATGTTGCGGCTTGGATCGTCGCAGGAAAGACCGCCGCCGAACGGCTCGAGCAGCGTCGCCATCGACATCGCCGAGCACTCGATATGCCAGCCGGGGCGCCCGAGCGCGCCGATGCCGGCCGGGCTAGGCCAGCCCGGCTCGTTCGGCTTCGAGGGTTTCCACAAGACGAAGTCCATTGGGTCGCGCTTGTAGGGCGCGACATCGACCCGCGCGCCAGCCAGCATCTCGTCGACCGAGCGATGCGCAAGGGTCCCATAGCGGGGCGCTCCGGGCAGCGCGTTCATCGCATTCGGCGAGAACAGCACGTGATCTTCGGCGACATAGGCGACGCCCCGCGCGATCAGCCGCTCGATCATCATGCGCATGGCGTCGATATATTGGGTGGCGCGCGGCTCCTGCGTCGGCGCCAGACAGCCGAGCGCGGCCACGTCTTCGTGAAATTGCCGCTCTGTCGCCTCTGTCACCTTGGCGATCGCCTCATTGAGCGGGAGTGCGCGAAAGTCGCGCTTGGCGCGCGCAATGATCTTGTCGTCCACGTCAGTGATGTTGCGGACATAGGTGACATGCTCGGCGCCGTAGAGATGGCGCAGGAGCCGAAACAGCACGTCGAACACAATGACCGGCCGCGCGTTGCCGATATGGGCGAAGTCATAGACCGTGGGCCCGCAGACATAGAGACGCACGGCGTCTGGGTCGATTGGCGCGAAATTGTCCTTGCGACGGGTCAGGGTGTTGTAGAGACGCAGCCGCGCCTCCGTGGCCTCCGCGGGCGTCTCGGCTTGGGATTGGGGCGGCGACTTCATCGGCAATTCTCGTCGGCGTCGTTCACGAAGGCGAGCGAACAGGCGTCGCGCGGTTTAGCCGGATGATCGCTTCTCAATGGGTTTAAGGAATAAGGAGACGCGAACCAGCCAGCAGGGAGCTAGCGGCTAATGATGCAAATCCGGGTAATGGGACACGCGGGCGTCATGGCCGGCATCCATGGGTCCACGCTGGCGCTTTTGTCAAGTTGTTTGCGGGCCGGCAAAAGCGCAAAGAACACGGATCTGTTCGTGAAGCGTTCGACGTCGGCAAATTAAACAAAGAAATAATGTATATATATCCAAGAAAGGAAGCGCGGAACTAAACCGGGTCAACCCGCTGAAAACATGAAGGCGTGCCCGTAAATGACGGTCACTGGCGACAGCGGCCGGCCATGGTGCGTTGAAGCGATTTCTTGCCGACGCTCGAATCCGATAGGACAGAGCCGCTTCGGCCCGTGAAGGGAGAGATCTTGAGCCGGGAGGCAAGCGCAGAAGGCGCCCGAGCAGGGGAGACGGCCCTTCCGCGCTCACGGGCGATCACCATCATCGGTGCGCCGATCGAGGCGGGGGCGGGCGTGCCTGGCGCGGCGATGGGTCCAGCGATGCTGCGCACCGCGGGCATCGGTAAGGCGCTGAGGGATCTCGGCCTCGACGTCGAGGACCGGGGCGATCTCGCCCTTCCGCGCTCATTGCCCCAAGCGACCGCGCCGGAAGGCAAGGCCCATCGGTTCGCCGAGATCGCCGCCTGGTCGCGTCTGCTTGCCCGCGAAACCCATGCGGTCGCGCGCTCCGGGCGGATTCCGATCGTGCTAGGCGGCGATCACAGCCTGGCCATGGGTTCGATCGGCGGAATCGCCCGTTTCGCGGCCGAGGCGGGGCGCGAGCTGTTCGTTCTCTGGCTTGACGCCCATTCGGACTTCAACACGCCGCTGACCTCGCCCTCCGGCAATATGCACGGCATGTCGCTCGCGATGCTGTCGCGCGAACCGGGTCTCGAGGGCGTGTTCGGAAGCGAGCCGCACGGATTCGTCGATCCCGCGCGCCTTCACCTATTCGGCATCCGGTCGATCGACACCGGCGAACGGCGGCTGTTGCAGAATCGCGGCGTCGACGTGGTCGACATGCGGAGGCTGGATGAAGACGGTTTCGCCGTCTCGATCCGCCGCATCATCGACCGGGTTCGCGCCCGCAACGGACTTTTGCATGTCAGCCTAGACGTCGACTTTCTCGATCCGGAGATTGCGCCGGGCGTTGGCACCGCCGTGCCCGGCGGGGCGACCTACCGCGAGGCCCACCTTGTCATGGAGCTACTGTACGAATCCGGTCTTTCGCCCTCGCTCGATCTCGTGGAGCTCAATCCGTTCCTCGACGAGCGGGGCAAAAGCGCGCTTCTGCTGGTCGACCTGACGGCGAGCCTGTTCGGACGGTACGTCTACAAGGCGGAGGCGCAATGAAATCCTAAATTTGGAGCTAGGTCCAGGAAAAGAACATAATATATCAGTCAATGTTGCGGCAAAATTTTGACAGGCGGTCGCATCATCGCAAGGGTTGCCGGTTCGCGTTCGCTTAGTCTGCGAGTTCGTCTGGCCGGTTTAGCCAATCTTGCGAAGCATGCTCTTGAAAAAATGCATGGATTTGATTTGCACTATGCTGGCCGTCGCGCTTTTTTCGGCACCCTGGGCAAAAGTTTGGCTTGATCACGTGCATCGATAGGTCGATAGCACCGGCGAAGCGACCGCCGTGAGGACAAGCCCGGCGGTCGTAACGCGGAAGAAAAGATCCTATGGCGCGCAAGAAGATAGCTTTGATCGGAGCCGGGCAGATCGGCGGAACGTTGGCCCTCCTCGCGGCCCTGAAGGAGCTCGGCGATATCGTTCTTTTTGACATCATCGACGGCGTGCCGCAGGGCAAGGCGCTGGATTTGTCCGAAGCGACCCCGGTCGAGAGCGTCAACGCGCGACTGGCGGGCGCGAGCGACTATTCCGCGATCGCGGGCGCTGATGTCGTCATCGTCACCGCCGGCGTCCCCCGCAAGCCCGGCATGAGCCGCGACGACCTGCTCGGTATCAATCTCAAGGTGATGGACGCGGTCGGCGCGGGGATCCGGGAGCACGCGAAGAACGCTTTCGTTATCTGCATCACCAATCCCCTCGACGCCATGGTGTGGGCGCTGCAGAAATCCTGTGGCCTGCCGACTAAGAAAATCGTGGGGATGGCGGGCGTACTGGATTTGGCGCGTTTCCGCTATTTCCTCGTCGGAGGAGTTCAACGTGTCGCCCGAGGATGTGACCGGCTTTGTCCTCGGCGGACACGGCGACGAGATGGTGCCGTCCGCCCGCTACTCGACCGTGGGTGGCATCCCGTTGCCTGACCTTATCAAGATGGGCTGGACAACGCAGGAACGAATTGACGCCATCGTCGAACGTACGCGCAAAGGAGGCGGAGAGATTGTCAATCTTTTGAAGACCGGCTCGGCCTTCTACGCGCCCGCCGCTTCAGCAATCTCCATGGCCGAAGCTTATCTGAAGGATCAGCGCCGAGTTCTGCCCTGCGCGGCCCATCTGAGCGGGCAGTATGGTGTCCACGACACCTACGTGGGCGTGCCGGTGGTGATCGGCGCGAACGGCGTCGAGCGCATCATCGAGATCAGTTTCGACGAGAGCGAGAAAGCCATGTTCGCCAAGTCGGTCGCGTCTGTGCACACACTGATGGAGGCTTGCAAGGCGATCAACCCCGCCCTCGCAGCCTGATCGCGCCGAGCGTCCGCCCCCTGCGGGCATTCTTCCTTTGAGGTATTCGCCGCCATGAACATCCACGAATATCAGGCCAAGGCGGTGCTGAAAGCGTTCGGCGTGCCGATCGCCGCAGGCTTTCCTGCTCTGACGCCGGACGAGGCGGCGGACAGCGCCAGGAAGCTCCCGGGACCGCTATGGGTGGTGAAGAGCCAGATCCATGCCGGCGGCCGCGGCAAAGGCCGCTTCAAGGAGGCCGCGGCTGGGGACAAGGGCGGCGTCCGACTCGCCCGCTCGGTCGACGAGGTCCGGAAATTCGCAAAAGAGATGCTGGGGGCGACGCTGGTGACGGTGCAAACCGGCCCTAACGGTAAGCAGGTCAATCGCCTGTACGTCGAGGATGGCGCTACGATTGACCGGGAGCTCTATCTTTCGGCGCTGGTCGACCGGCAGACGAGCCGAGTGGCCTTCGTCCTCTCGACCGAAGGCGGGGTCAACATCGAGGATGTCGCTCACAATACGCCGGAAAAGATCCACACCTTCAGTGTCGATCCGGCGACTGGCATCATGCCCCATCACGGGCGAGCGGCGGCCCGCGCGCTCGAGCTTACGGACGATCTCGCCAAGCAGGTGGAAAGCCTCATCGCGAAGCTCTACGCCGCCTTTGTGGCGAAAGACATGGCGATGCTGGAGATAAACCCCCTGATCGTGCTGTCGAGCGGACAATTGCGCGTCCTCGACGCCAAAGTGTCGTTTGACGACAATGCGCTTTACCGCCACTCCGATATTGCTGCCTTGCGCGATGAGAGCGAGGAGGACGCCAAGGAGATCGAGGCCTCCAAGCACGACCTCAACTATGTCACGCTGGAGGGCTCGATCGGCTGCATGGTCAATGGCGCGGGGCTCGCGATGGCCACGATGGACATCATCAAGCTCTACGGGGAAAGTCCGGCAAACTTCCTCGATGTCGGCGGGGGCGCCTCCAAGGACAAGGTCGCCGCCGCATTCAAGATCATCACCGCTGATCCGAACGTGAAAGGTATCCTGGTCAATATTTTTGGCGGCATCATGCGCTGCGACATCATCGCCGAGGGCGTGATCGCGGCGGTGAAGGAAGTGGGCCTTAAGGTTCCGCTGGTCGTGCGGCTTGAAGGCACCAACGTCGACTTGGGCAAGAAAATTCTTCGCGATTTTGGACTCGATGTGATTGCGGCGGACGACCTCGACGATGCGGCGCAGAAGATCGTTAACGCAGTGAGAGCGAGAGCTTAAACACACGCGCGCATCTCGCAACGAGGGTGACACGCCGATGCCCCCATCTAAAATCAACGTTCTCGAGGCGGTCGACCGGAAGGTTAAGGAAGCCTTTCAACCGTTCATCGTCGGTGATGTCAACGACAGCCAGGTCAAGGTGGCGAAGTTTGGCGCCGAGTTCGATTGGCACGCGCACGAGGGTGAAGACGAGACTTTCTTCGTGCTGCGCGGCCGTATCGCGATTGATTTTCGCGATGGTGTCTCAGAAATGGGCGAAGGTGATTTTGTCGTAAGCCCGCGCGGGTCGAACACCGGCCTCGCTCGCTTTCGCCGGAGCCTGTGGTTTTGATGTTTGAGCCGAGCACGACGCTCAATACCGGGGACGCGGTGAGTGCGTTGACGGTGCGCGAACTCGACCGGCTTTAGGTCCGTGATGAGGAAGATCGCGTTGGATCCGCCAAAACGATGGAATTTGCGCCCGCTTGCACATATATTTGTTGTGCGTCGGGGCCCGGATGAACAACTTTACCCGCGCGGGCGTTCTTCATAGCCAAATGTTTAATCTCGCTGAGACATTTCTGGGCGTGCGCTGCAAAAATCCTTTTCGATCGAATTGAACCGCCAACGGCCGAAAGCCTCTCATGTCCATCCTCGTCGACGCCGACACAAAAGTCATCACCCAAGGCTTTACCGGCAAGAACGGCACGTTCCATTCCGAGCAGGCGATGGCCTACGGCACCAAGCTTGTTGGCGGCGTCTCACCCGGCAAGGGCGGCTCGATCCATCTAGGGCTGCCGGTCTTCAACACAGTCGCCGAAGCGCGGGAGAAAACCGGCGCCGACGCGAGTGTGATCTACGTCCCGCCGCCCGGCGCTGCCGACGCGATCTGCGAAGCCATC
Organism: uncultured Alphaproteobacteria bacterium; assembly: GCA_963717215.1. GTDB lineage: Bacteria > Pseudomonadota > Alphaproteobacteria > Rhizobiales > Beijerinckiaceae > Roseiarcus. The sequence goes on along the minus strand of CAVQVS010000006.1, from coordinate 758,005 downwards.
GACGCCGAGACGCCGCTCATCGTTTGCATCACCGAAGGTATTCCAGTCCTTGACATGGCGCGTGTCAAAAAAGCGCTGCAAGGCTCGAAGTCGACCCTAATCGGGCCGAATTGCCCAGGCGTCATGACTGCCGGCGAATGCAAGATCGGCATCATGCCGGGCACCATCTTTACCCCCGGCAGCGTCGGGGTCGTCTCGCGTTCGGGCACGCTGACCTACGAGGCGGTGTTCCAAACGACGCGCGAAGGCCTGGGGCAGACGACAGCCGTCGGGATTGGCGGCGACCCGATCAAGGGCTTGGAATTTGTAGATGTGCTCGCCATGTTTATGAGCGATCCCAAGACCCAGTCGATCGTGATGATTGGGGAAATCGGCGGCCAGGCCGAAGAGGACGCCGCCGAGTTCCTGAAGGACGAGGCCAAGCGCGGCCGCAAAAAGCCGGTCGTCGGCTTCATCGCCGGACGCACCGCGCCCTCCGGCCGGCGTATGGGGCACGCAGGCGCGATCATTGCTGGAGGCAAGGGGGGCGCCGAGGACAAGATTGCCGCGATGCAGGCGGCCGGCGTCCGCGTCTCGCCCTCTCCTGCTCGGCTTGGCAAGACATTGGTCGATTTGTTGCACGGCAAGTAAAGGGAGTCCGCTCGGTGGCTCGTCAGGACGTTAATCAAGCTCTGTTGCAAACCTCGTTTCTGTACGGGGCCAACAGCGCCTACATCGAAGCCTTGCAGGCGCAATACGAGAAAGACCCGCAATCGGTCGAACCCGGCTGGCGCCAATTCTTTGCTGAGCTCGGCGATGATCCGGCGAGCGTAGCCAAGGCCGAGCGCGGCGCGTCATGGCGCAGGTCCAATTGGCCGGCGACCCCCAAGGGGGATCTCATCAACGCGCTCGACGGCGATTGGCCGGCGACGGAAAAGGCGGTCGCCGAGAAGCTGCGCGCCAAGGCCGAGGAGGCGGGGCCAACAGCGGCGCCGAGCGATGACGACATTCGCCGGGCGACGCGCGATTCCGTCCGCGCGCTCATGATGATCCGCGCCTATCGCATGCGCGGCCACCTCTACGCCAATCTCGATCCGCTGGGCCTCGAACAGAAGAGGGACCACGAGGAGCTCCATCCCTCGACCTACGGGTTCCAGGAGTCCGACTACGACCGCAAGATCTTCATCGACCATGTGCTCGGGCTCGAATTCGCGACCGTGCGCGAAATGCTCGCGATCCTGCGGCGGACCTATTGCGGAACCATCGGTTTCGAATTCGTCCATATTTCTGATCCGGCGGAGAAGGCCTGGATTCAGGAGCGCGTCGAGGGGCCCGACAAGGAAATCCAGTTCACGCGGGAGGGCAAGCGCGCGATCCTTGGCAAACTGATCGAAACAGAGGGCTTCGAAAATTTCTTCGACGTCAAATTTACCGGCGCCAAGCGCTTCGGGCTTGACGGCGCGGAGGCGATGATTCCGGCGCTTGAGCAGATCATCAAGCGTGGCGGTCAGCTCGGCTTGAAAGAGATCGCTCTCGGCATGGCCCATCGTGGCCGGCTCAATGTACTGAGCCAGGTGATGGGCAAGCCGCACCGCGTCATCTTCCACGAGTTCAAGGGCGGTTCGGCTTCGCCCGATGAAATCGAGGGTTCAGGCGATGTCAAATATCACCTTGGCGCGTCTTCAGACCGGGAATTCGACGGCAACAGTGTTCATCTCTCGTTGAGCCCCAATCCCTCTCACCTTGAGATTGTCGATCCGGTCGTGCTCGGCAAGGTGCGCGCCAAGCAGGACCAGCTCAACGACGGAATTGAGCGATCGAAGGCCCTGCCGCTCCTCATCCACGGCGACGCCGCTTTTGCCGGACAAGGCGTGGTGGCCGAATGCTTCGGTCTGTCGGGCCTGCGCGGCCACAGGACCGGCGGCTCGCTGCATTTCATCGTCAACAACCAGATCGGCTTCACCACCTATCCGCGCTATTCGCGCTCCTCGCCCTATCCATCGGATGTCGCCAAGCTGGTCGAGGCGCCGATCTTTCACGTCAACGGCGATGATCCAGAGGCGGTCGTCTTCTGCGCCAAGGTGGCGACAGAATACCGGCAGAAGTTCCACAAACCTGTCGTCATCGACATGTTTTGCTATCGGCGTTTCGGTCACAACGAAGGCGACGAGCCCTCGTTTACGCAGCCGATCATGTATCGGCTGATCCGCTCGCACCCGACGACGCAGCAGATCTACACCGACAAGCTCGTCGCTGAAGGCGTCGTCACCCAAGGCGAGGTCGACAAGATGCGCTCGGACTGGCGACAACGGCTGGAGGCGGAATTCGAGGCCGCCCAATCCTATTCCGCCAACAAGGCCGATTGGCTCGACGGACGCTGGTCGGGCGTCAAGGCGTCGCGGGAGATTGCTGACGATGATCGCCGCGGCAAGACTGGCGTCAGTCTCGATCGACTAAAGACGCTCGGCGAGCGTATCACGGCGCCGCCTGAAGGCTTCAACATTCACAAAACCATTGCTCGCTTTCTCGAAAACCGCCGCACGGCGATCGAGGCCGGCGAGGGGATCGACTGGTCGACCGCCGAGGCGCTCGCCTTTGGCACGCTTCTGGACGAGGGCTTTCCGGTTCGCCTGTCCGGCCAGGACAGCGAGCGCGGCACGTTCTCGCAGCGCCATTCGGTGCTGATCGATCAGGAGACGGAAGCGAGATACGTGCCCCTGAACCACATTCGCGACGGGCAGGCGCGCTACGAAGTCATCAACTCGATGCTGTCGGAAGTGGCGGTGCTCGGCTTCGAGTACGGCTATTCGCTCGCTGAGCCGAACGCGCTGGTCTTATGGGAGGCGCAGTTTGGCGACTTCGCCAACGGCGCCCAGGTCGTGTTCGACCAGTTCATCTCAGGCGGCGAAAAGAAGTGGCTCCGCATGTCGGGTCTGGTCTGCCTGCTGCCTCATGGCTACGAGGGCCAGGGGCCGGAGCATTCATCTGCTCGCCTGGAGCGCTATCTCCAGCTGTGCGCCGAGGACAATATGCAGGTCGTTGTTTGCACGACGCCGGCAAATTTCTTCCACGCCCTGAGGCGCCAGCTCAAACGCGAGTTCCGCAAGCCGCTCATCGCAATGACGCCGAAGTCGATGCTGCGCAACAAGCGCGCGGTTTCCAACCTGGAAGCCTTCGGACCGGGAACGAGCTTCCACCGCTTGTTATGGGATCACGCGGAGACGCATAAGGGCGAAAAGATCAAGCTCGCCGCGGACGACAAGATCCGCCGCGTTGTCGTCTGCTCGGGTAGGGTCTACTACGATCTCTACGAAGAGCGCGAGAAGCGCGGTATCAACGACGTCTATCTGCTCAGAGTGGAGCAGCTCTATCCTTTCCCGATCAAGGCGCTTCTGAAGGAACTCTCGCGTTTCAAGACGGCGGAGGTGGTCTGGTGTCAGGAGGAGCCCAAGAACATGGGCGCCTGGAGCTTCGTAGAGCCCTATCTCGAATGGGTGCTCGGCCAACTCGGCGGCAAGTCGAAGCGCGCGCGCTATGCAGGCCGCGCCGCCTCGGCCGCGACTGCGACCGGTCTCATGTCGAAACATCTGGCGCAGCTCAAGGCGTTTGTCGATGAATGCCTGGCCTGAACGAGCCAGTTCGACATGCCCCATTACTTTTGCAAGCTGAGGCCGCCCCGGCCGACGTTCATCTCGGATATGACGTCGGACGAAGCCCAGCTCATGCGCGCCCACCGCGAATATTGGACGCCCCAAGTAGAGACCGGCGTTGTGATCGCAATGGGGCCGGTCGCCGACCCGAGTGGCGGCTATGGCGTCGCCATCATCGAAGCCGCCTCCGAGGCGGCGCTCGAAGCGATGTTGGAGGCTGATCCGGCTATTGCCGCTGGACGTGGCTTTGCTTACGAAAACTGGCGCATGCTGGGGATCGCGGTGCGCCCCAGTCAGCCGCTGGCGCCTATTAGTTCCGTGTCTCCGTAAGGATTAGAGAAGGGCGCCTCAACGGCGCGATTGAAATGGCGATTGAGATCCGGGTTCCGACGCTAGGCGAATTGATCACCGAAGCGACTGTCGGCAAATGGTTCAAAAAGGCTGGCGATCCGGTGCAAGCCGACGAGCCCCTTGTCGAACTGGAAACGGACAAGGTCACACTCGAGGTCAATGCGCCTAGTGCGGGAGTCTTGAGCGAGATTGTCGTCGAGACCGGTCAAACGGTCGCGATCGGCGCGCTTCTCGGCCAGGTCGCCGCCGGCGCGGCCGCTCCAGCGCCAGCGCGGGCTCCCGCTGCGGCGGCAAAGCTCGCGCCCGCCGCCGCGCCCGCGACGCCACCCTCTTCACCCGCCGCGAAAACTGCGATGCCGCCTGCGCCGGCCGCGGCCAAGATCGCGGCCGAGGACAAGATCGATCTGGCCTCGATCGCCGGCAGCGGCAAGCGGGGCCAAGTGTTGAAAGGCGACGTGCTCGCCGCCGTTGCGGTTGCTCAAGCGCCTGCGCCTGCGGTCGTCTCTATGCCGCTGCAAACTCCCGCGCCAACGCCGCTTCCGGTCTCGACGCCGGCGCCCTCAGCGCGGACGACGACGCCCGATGACAGCGCTCGCGAAGAGCGCGTGCGCATGACGAAGCTGCGCCAGACGATAGCTCGGCGCCTCAAGGACGCGCAGAACACCGCGGCGATGCTCACGACTTTCAACGAAGTCGACATGAGCGAAGTCATAGCGTTGCGCTCGCGCTACAAAGACGCGTTTGAGAAGAAGCATTCGACCAAGCTCGGCTTCATGGGTTTCTTCGTCAAAGCATGCGTTCAGGCGCTGAAGGAGATTCCCGCTGTCAACGCCGAGATCGACGGCGCGGACCTCGTCTACAAGAATTACTATCATATTGGCATCGCCGTCGGCACGGAGAAGGGCCTTATCGTGCCGGTGGTGCGCGACGCCGAAAAGCTGTCGATCGCCGAGATCGAGAAGACGATCGCCGCGCTTGGCAAGCGCGCTCGCGACGGGCAGCTTACGCTCGATGAATTGCAGGGCGGGACGTTCACCATCACCAACGGCGGCATCTATGGCTCGCTGATGTCCACGCCGATTCTCAACGCTCCGCAGTCAGGCATCCTTGGCATGCACAAGATTCAGGATCGGCCGATCGCGGTCGGCGGCAAGGTGGAGATCCGGCCGATGATGTATCTGGCCTTGAGCTACGACCATCGCATTGTCGACGGCAGGGAGGCGGTCACCTTCCTTGTCCGGATCAAGGAGGCGCTCGAGGATCCGGCGCGGCTCGTGCTAGATCTTTGAAACGGCGGAGCCGCCGAGCGGGGGGATCATGAGCGAATTGACGTGCCTCGAACTGAGCGTCGTGCTGTGGCTCGTCCATATCCTCGTTCAGGCGGTCGTCGGTCACGCGGTGATGCCTTCCGGCTACCTGGCGACCTCACGTGACAAACCCGCCGAAGCCCGCGGCGTTTTTTACGGTCGATCGTGCCGGGCGTTGGGAAATTACCTTGAGAACTTCACCGCGTTTGTGGCCGTTGCACTTGCGCTGATCGCCACGCAGCGAACAGGAGGCGCGGGCGCCATCGGCGCCACAATCTGGATCCTTGCGCGCATCGCCTATCTTCCGATTTACGTCTTCGGCATTATCTATGTACGCTCGGCTTTATGGGTGATTTCGATCGTCGGCCTCGTCATGATGCTATGGCGATTGATCGGGTGGTAGCTGGCGTCGCGCGAGTCCTTCATCGGACGTCCCGGCGAAAGAGATCGGGAATGACTTATGATCTGGTAGTGATCGGCTCTGGCCCGGGCGGCTATGTATGCGCCATCCGCGCGGCGCAGCTCGGCATGAAGGTCGCCGTCGTCGAGAAGATGAAGACGCTCGGCGGCACCTGCCTCAACATTGGCTGCATTCCCTCCAAGGCGCTCCTTTATGCGTCCGAGATGTTCGACGAGGCGGGGCACGGTCTTGGGCCGTTGGGTGTCGTCGTGTCTCAGCCGAAACTCGATCTCGCCGCGATGATGAAGCACAAGGACGTCACCGTCGCCGCCAACGTCAACGGCGTCGCCTATCTGTTCAAGAAGAATAAGATCGACTGGGCGAGCGGAGAGGGCCGGATTGCCGAGCCGGGGCGCGTGATCGTCAAAGGCGCCGACGGCAAGGAAAGCACGCTCGAAACCAAAGCGATCGTGATCTCGACCGGTTCGGATGTCGCGCGACTGCCGGGCGTTCAGATCGACGAAAAGACGATTGTGTCGTCGACTGGGGCATTGAGCCTGGCCTCGCCGCCGAAGAAGCTGATCGTCGTCGGCGCCGGCGTTATCGGCCTCGAACTCGGCTCGGTCTGGCGACGATTGGGTTCCGAAGTCGTGGTGGTGGAATTTCTCGACCATGTCCTCACGGGGATGGACGGCGAAATCTCCAAGTTTATGCAGCGCACGCTCGAGAAGCAGGGCTTTGCTTTTCATCTTGGCCACAAGCTCGCGAAGGTCGAGACGACCGGCGCCGGCGTCAAGGCGACGATCGAGCCCGCGGCGGGTGGCGAGGCCAAGACGCTCGAGGCGGACATCGTGCTCGTCTCCGTCGGACGACGCCCGTTCACGGAGGGCCTGGGTTTGGAGGCGCTCGGCGTCAAGACAGAGCGTGGCCAGGTCGTCGTCGACGCTCACTTCGCGACCAACGTTCCGGGAATCTATGCCATCGGCGATGTGATCCGCGGACCGATGCTCGCCCACAAGGCGGAAGAGGAGGGCGTGGCGGTGGCCGAACTGCTGGCGGGCCAGGCCGGCCACGTGAATTACGGCGCCATTCCGAACGTTGTCTATACGAGCCCCGAGGTCGCTTCGGTTGGCAAGACCGAGGAAGAGCTGAAGGCCGAAGGCGTCGCCTACGCGGTCGGCAAGTTCCCGTTCACCGCCAATGGGCGCGCGCGAGCGATGCGGCATACCGAGGGTTTCGTCAAAATCCTGGCTGATTCCGCGACCGATCGTATACTCGGAGGGCACATCGTGGGGTTCGGGGCGGGCGAGATGATCCACGAGATCGTGGTTCTTATGGAGTTCGGAGGCTCCTCGGAGGATTTGGCTCGCACCTGCCACGCGCATCCAACGATGTCGGAAGCGGTCAAGGAGGCGGCGATGGCGGTGGCGAAGCGGGCGATTCACATTTGAGGGCGTGAGCGCAGGCTCGCCAGGCTTCGCTTGGTCGAGTTGGTCCGAGGCTCGCAAGCGCCGTCGAGGGCGGCGTTAAGTACGAGGGATCGACAATCTCTTGCCAAGCGTAGGTGGTCTGATGTATTGTTTTTCAGAAAAACCCGTGAGCTGCGCCTTTGAGGCGCCGACATCCCTGGGCTTGGCGCCAGCGGGGCAAGCGACTCGCTAATTATACGGTAGGCATTGAAATCGCTAAAAATGGGATCGCTAACATTCGCTTGCCCGCCTTTGCTGGCCAGGAGCATCGATTGGGAGCGAGTTTGGCGTAGGGCGCGACAAAGGGTTGGCGTGACGCTTGCCCTCGCCCTCTGGATATGGCTGCCAGTCTTCAGCGTTCCGGCTCGCGCAGATCCGAACGCTCTGTGGCTGATTGTGCATGGCGAATGTGTTCCTCACGTCGAAGCGGGTTTGGGTCCGAAGCCGTGCGAACGCGTCGACCTCGACGGTGGCGTCGAGCAGGGGGTCGCGATCCTAAAGGATCTGGTCGGCGTCGCCCAGATGCTCGCCATTCCAACGGGGCGCATCACGGGCATTGAAGATCCGCAGATGCTCGCACCCAATGCGCCGCCCGTGTTTGCGGTCGCCTGGAGCGCCAAATCCCTGGTCGAGGAGCGGCTTCACCGGACGTTGCCACGCGATGCCGTTGGACTGGCGATCAATTCGAAATGGGCGCGAACCCAGGAGCAATTGCATGTTCACGTCGATTGCTTGGCGATTTCGGTCGTGAAGGCCCTGGCCGAATACGCTCCCGCATTCGACAGCCGATGGCGTGCGATGACGGTCCCGCTCCACGGTCGAATCTATCTCGCCCGCCGGGTCGATTCCGCCGATCTCGCCGACGTCGCCCCCCTCCAGCTTCTCGCCGACGGCCTCGAGGGCGCGCGGGCATATATGGGCGCCTATAGCCTCGCGGCGGTGGGCGCGACCTTTGATGGTAAGCCCGGCTTCGTCCTGCTGGCCGACCAGTTCTCGTTGGAGGGCGGCGGCCACGCCGAGGACCTTGAGGATCACAATTGCGCGATTGCTCGCTAGCCGTCCTGATCAACCCGACTCATTTGGGGGCCAGGGATGCGCCTACAAGTTTGGGGATTTGCGGGCTGCGGAAATTGATCTAGGCTGTCGCAGCGGTGTTTCATTCTTAAAGGTGGTCAAACAGTCAACTGAAACGGGGGCGGGGCAATGGGGGTTCTATTCGCGCGCTTTTTCGCGCTCGTATTCTTGATAGCGGCGCCGACGTACGCCTGCGCGCATGTCGAGATCAACGTCGACCTTTCGTCGCAGACAATGACCGTCCATTCGGGATCGGGCGACACTTACGTGTGGCCGATCTCCTCAGGTAAGGTCGGTCATGCGACGCCGAATGGCGTCTTCCGGCCGCGAGCGATGTACGCCATGGTTCACTCGGCCAAATACAACAACGCGCCGATGCCGCACTCCATTTTCTTCTACGGCCAATACGCGATCCACGGCACGAACGCGGTCGGGAATCTCGGAAGGCCGGCGTCGCACGGCTGCGTCCGCATCTCGCCGGCCAACGCGGCGATGTTGTTCGTCATGGTGCAAAAGCAGGGGGCGGAAATCCGCATCGTCGGATCTCCGTTCAACGATATCGCCCGTAGCGACAGGCATTCCGGATCGGCGCTTGGTTACGCGCCCGTCCACCATACGCGGACGCTCAAAGAATGGGCGCGCAATCCCCTCGCGCAGTGAGGGAACTCGCGCCGACCTTACGTACGAATTAACAACAGGTAATCCGCGCCGAAATTGCGCGGAGGGGTGTCGCGTTTTGTCTCCGTATAGGATATCAGGCCCCCCAAGATTCGAACTGGCGAGAGCCGGTTGAGGAGGCCATCGGTGCAAAGACGTCAATTTCTCGCCGGCGCGGCCGGGCTTATTGCTGGCTCGTTTGCGCCAAGGCTGGCCATGGCGGAGGTGCCCACGCCATTCACGTTCGACATGGCGCCGCCGATGGACAATCGCGAGAAGTTCATCGCCTGGGGCGTGGCGCAGCGCGGCGAAGACCCGAAATATCTCGGCGAGCGATTCGATCGCTTCGGCGCAATGGTTCGCAATGAGGACCTAGCAAACGATCGCAACAAACGCGCTTTCCTTTTGACGCCGCGCGAGAAATTCGTGCTGCAGCAGAATCTAGCCCGCGCCTATGACCACGCCTTCCTCGATATCGGCTACGGCGTCACGATTTCGGGGCCGCACATCGTTGGCCGCATGACCTCCAACATTGATCCCAAGCAGGGGGAGAAGGTGCTGGAGATTGGCACTGGCTCCGGCTACCAGTCGGCCTACCTCTCGCATCTGACCGATCAGGTTCACACCGTCGAGATCATCAAGCCGCTCGCCGACCGCACGCGCTCGATTTACGACCAGCTCATCAAGGACGGCTATAAGGAGTTCGAGGCGATCAAGAGCAAGGCCGCGGACGGCTATTACGGCTGGGAAGAGGCGGCGCCGTTCGACAAGATCATCGTCACCTGCGGCATCGACCATGTTCCTCCGCCGTTGCTGCAACAGTTGAAGCCGGGCGGAATCATGGTCATTCCGGTCGGGCCGCCAGGCGCTCAGCGGGTTTTGAAAGTCGTCAAGAACCAGGCGACCGACGGGCAGATGACAGTCGCGCGATCCGACATCTACGGCGGCCGGATTGTTCCATTCGTTCCGTTCACCAAGCTCGAGGGTGAACAGATCGTTGGCACACACAATAACTAGCGCCCGGTCCCCGAAGAATTGCTTTGGTCACGGGTGCGCCTTGAGCCAAGGCTGATCGTATTGCGCCTGACCGGCCGCTCCGAGACCCAATGAACGACGCGAGCAACGTCGTCCTTGCCACGCAGCCCGAGCCGGACTTGGCGCTCGGATCAGGCTCGCGGCTTGCGCTTTATTTTGCAGTGGGCCTCGCCGCCGGCTCCGTTATTGCCTTGCAGATCGACGTCATGCGCGTCTTCTCTGTTGGAAGCTGGGCGCATTTCGGCTCGCTGGTGGTGAGCCTGGCGATGCTGGGGTTCGGCCTAGCGAGCGCAGTGATGACCGTCGCCAAGGACTGGTTCGCTCGCAATTGGCGTCTAGCCGCGACCGTTTCGCTCGCTCTGTTCGGGCCGCTTGCGGTCGCCGCCAACCTTTATGTGCAGCACCTTGGCTTCAACGCGATCTTCCTGATCTCCGACCCGACGCAGAAGTGGAAGCTGCTGGCGATTTTCCTCGCGGAACTGACGCCGTTCCTGGCGGGCGCATTTTTCCTGGGATGCATCTTTCTCAGGAGCAATCGCATTTTCGGCCGCGTCTACTTCGCCGACTTAGCCGGGGCCGGACTGTGCGGTCTCGTGTTTCTTTTGGCGATGTACGTGTTCACGCCCGCCAATTTGATCGCCGCGCCGCTGGCGCTGTGGTTTGCCGCCTGCCTCGCCTGGGCGTTTGGTCCCGGTGGGCGGTTGAGTCTCATTCCATTCCTTGTCTCCGCCGCGCTCGCCTTCTCTGGCCATTTTGTGCTGCCGCAGACGTTCGGCCTGAAGACGCTCGCCACGAACGATTACAAAGGCGTGGCTTACGCGCGTAAATTCCCGGACGCGAAAAAGGTTTACGAGAGCGCCTCGCCGTTCGGCTTCCTCGAGGCCTACTCGAGTTCGTACCTGCATTTTGCACCCGGCCTGTCGGATAACGCCGGCTTCAATCTGCCGACGATGCCGGCCAACGCCTACCTCGGCCTCTACATCGACGGTGATGGCCCGATCGGCATCATGCGCGATCTAACCGACAAGGAAACTGCGTATTTCCATTACCTGCCGATGGTCTACCCCTACATCATCAAGTCGGACCCGAAGACGTTCATCGTACAGTTCGGCGGGGGCATCTCGACCGAGGTCGCTCTGCACTCCGGCGCCAAGGATGTGACGGTCGCCGAGGGCAATCGCGCGGTTCTTCAGGCGTTTCATGCCGACGTGATCCGCAAGTTCACCGGCGACATTTTGTCCAAGGTTCACGTCATCGATTACGAAGGCCGCCACTTCCTTGCTCATACCGACGAGCGCTTCGACGTCATTGACCTGAGCCTCGCCGATTCGGTCGGCCTCTCCAATCCTGGCGGCTTCGCCATTATGGAGAAGTTCTCCTACACCAAGGAGGCCATGGAAACCTACATGCGCGCGCTCGCCCCGGGCGGCGTGCTGTCGGTCACTCTGTGGAACAAGGAAGAGCCGCCAAAATCAGTCTTGAAGCTCTATGCCACGATGGCAGCCGCGGCGCGCGAGGTCGACCCCTCGCACATGGCCAGTTCCTTCTTCGTCGCCTCATCGTACCTGTCGACAGCGACGGTCCTCTACAAAAACGGCGGCTTCACGCCGGAAGAGATCGATAAGCTGAGGGCGCACACGCGCGCCATGTCGTTCGATGAGATCTACTCCCCAGGCTTCGTCTACGACTCGTCGCAAACGGACAGCATGCTTGCTGGTTACGTCGAGCAGATCTTTTCCGGCGCCGCGGGTGGTCCGCCCGCCGCACAGCCAGTGGAATCCTCCGGGACCGCCGCGCCCACCGGCGACGACGTCAATACCGCTCCTGGCGCCGCCGACACGCCGCCGTCCGGCAAGGCCGATGACGGCGTTCTGCCGGCGACCGTGATGGGCCGGCTCGCCTGGCATGCGCTCATCTCTGGGCAATGGCCTGAGATCGCGGATCGCTACGTGTTCAATACGCGCGCGCTGACGAACGATGCCCCCTATTTCGCCGCCTACGTCAAGACCGCGGATCTGCCTCGCGTCCTCGACCGACTCGAGCTGCTACAGGATGAGTGGGGTTATCTCCTGATCTGGGCGACGCTCGGCGTGGCTTGCCTGACGGCGACCGTGCTGCTCGCCATACCGCTGATTTGGGGCTGGCGCGCCGTCTTTTCGCGCTCGCCGGGCAAGGCCTTGACCGTGCTCTATTTCGCTTGTCTCGGCGCGGGCTATATCATGGTCGAGGTCGGGCTCATCGCCCATTTCGTCATGGCGCTGGGAAATCCGACCATCTCGGCCTCGGTGCTAATCACCGGCATGCTGGTGTTCTCAGGTCTCGGCGCTCTGGCCTCGGAACGGGCCTTGCCTCACATGCGGACTGTGATGCCGGCTCTATTTGTCGCGGTTGGGGTCATATTGATTCTTTACGGATTGTATCTCGGCCGCGTGCTCGACTTGATCGGAGCGTTCCCCTATCCGGCCCGCCTCGTCATTTGCTTCTTTTTGATAGCCCCGCCCGCCTTCTTGATGGGATTCCCGATGCCGATCGCTATGACGACGCTCGGACGTCTCGGCAAAGAACACATGTTCGTCTGGGCATGGGGTGTGAACGGTTGCTTTTCGGTGATTGGGGCTGCAGCCGCGCCTGTCATCGCGACCAATTTCGGCCTCGCAGCCGTGATCGAAGTTGCAGGCCTTGCTTATCTGTTGGCGATTCCGGCCTTTTACGGTGTCATCGCTTCGGGCCAGGGACGTGAGCTAGGCGAGAGCCGAGCGCGGGCCTGAGTTAATCTCCATGCTCTGTGTTTCGGCGCGCCAGCGACGTCAATCTGGCGCCGAGACGACACATAACAATTTTGCAACGGATTAACGACGCCGGAGGCTGTCGTCAGTCGCTCACAAAAAATTCATAATTGCCAAACCTTTAATCCCCAAGCAAAGTCGAGTTCGCGTCAGCGCTCAATCCGGTCGCACCGATTCGAGCGGCGCTACATTTCTAGAGCGAAGCAATTTGACGATCGCAAGTTACAACCCGCCTGCGATCTTGTGTCTTGAATCAAGCTCTTGCATTAAAACTTAGTTAAACTGTTCAATATTCGTCCACTTTCAGCGCCCCGAGCGCGCTGCTTGGTCCCAGAAGTCAGGTTGCGTCCTCGCCTGTCCCATGCCATAATCTTCACAACAGCAAGAAACGAGAGAAAATGCGACCCCGTCTGGCGTCTATGAGCAGGTAAGCGTAAGTAGATAGTAAGAACAGCAGCTCAGCGCGAGAATTTGATACAAGGGCGGTCGCATCGGGTCTGGGCGAGAAATTGGGGCTAACGTTTTCGTTGGCCCGCTTTCAGGAATAGATTGAACCCAAGGTAAATCCGCAGTGTGGGCTGCGGAGGGAGAAGCAATGTCTTATCAGAACTTCCTTGGATATGCTGGAGATATTCTCGCGGTCGACGCTTATGCACTGCTCAGCGGCGATTTAACGTCCATTCTGATCGATGTCCGAACCCAGGCCGAGTGGACTTACGTCGGGACGCCGGACATTCAAGCGATCGGCAAGAAGCCATTGTTCTTGGAATGGCAAAGCTATCCTTCTATGGCGGTCGACGCCGACTTTACCGGCCGGCTTGAAGGGCTGCTCCAGTCGGGAAGCGTCGAGCGTGGCGCCTCGCTCCTGTTCTTGTGCCGTTCGGGCGCGCGGTCGCGCCACGCCGCAACCGCGATGACGAGCGCGGGGTGGGCGCCCTGTTTCAATGTGTCGGATGGGTTCGAGGGCCCGCTCAGCGATTCACGCCAGCGAGGGGGGGTCAGCGGGTGGAAGGCGGGCGGGTTGCCTTGGACGCAAACCTAAAGCGTCGAGCAAGTCCGTTCCCATGGCATCGCCGCAACGTCGGCTGTCCAACCATCGCCAGAGACACATTATGGATATGTATGACGAACCCAATCCGGATCGCTTTGACCACGGCGGCTCCGGCGGCCCTCCTTTTGGCGAAGCATGGCGGCGCTGCTGCGATCGCTTGCGAGCCGAGGTAGGCGATGCTGTTTTCAACAGCTGGTTTGGGAGCCTCACGCTAGAGTCCGTCGGATCGGGGCAGGCCCGTCTCTCCGTTCCGACCCGCTTTCTCAAGAGCTGGATCGTGACCCATTATGCGGGACACGTGGCGTCGGCGCTCAACGCCGAAGTTGGCCCGGTCGGGCAAATCCTTATTTCAGTGCGCTCGTCGGCGGCGCTTGCGCCACTGACCAGAGGTGCGCCACCCGACTGCGCCGCGCCCGCGAAGGCTGCGGTCAAGCCGGCGGAACTCCCGGTCGATCGCGCCGCGACCGATCGCCGCTCACCCAACCGAACGTCCGCCGCGGTCGTGGTCGGCGACGCCTTGACCGGATCCCCCCTCGATCGGCGGCTGACCTTCGCCACTTTCCAGGTTGGGCGGTCGAATGAACTCGCCTTCAGCGCGGTGCAGCGCGTCGCCAATCCGGATCGGGGCAAGACGCCGGCTTTTTGTCCGCTCTATCTCCATTCCGCCGTCGGCCTCGGCAAAACCCATCTCTTGCAGGCCGTCGCCCATATCGCAGCTCAACAAGGGCGTTCGGTCATCTATCTGACTGCGGAAAAATTCATGTACGGCTTCGTCGCCGCCCTCCAGTCGCAGACGGCGATCGCCTTCAAGGAGCGGCTGCGGGGGATCGACCTGCTCATCTTCGACGACGCGCAGTTCCTGCAGGGCAAAAACATCCAGGCCGAATTCGGCCACGCGCTCAATGCGTTGCTCGACGCGGGACGCGAGGTGATCGTCGCCGCCGACCGTCCTCCGAACGATCTCGAATCGCTCGATGAACGCATCCGCTCGCGCCTCGGCGTCGGCCTTTGCGTCGAGGTGGGCGCGCTTGATGAACCCTTGCGACTGAAGATTTTGGAGGCGCGGGTCGCCGCTGCGCGCGCGGAGGACCCAAATTTCGACGTTTCGCCGAACATTCTGGCCTTTGTCGCGCGCGCCATTCGCTCGAACGGCCGCGATCTGGAAGGCGCGGTCAATCGGCTGCGGGCGCACTTTACGCCGACGGGTCCCGCGCTGACGGTGGAAACGGCGGAAACCGCAATCCGCGACCTCATTCGGACGCATGAACTCAAACGGGTGAAGATCGAGGATATCCAGAAGCTGGTCGCCAGCCACTACAGCGTCTCGCGCGCCGACATTCTCTCCTCGCGGCGCACCGCAGCCGTCGTCAAGCCGCGCCAGGTGGCGATGTTCCTGGCCAAGATCCTGACCCTGCGCTCGTTGCCGGAAATCGGGCGACGCTTCGGCGGCCGCGACCATACAACGGTCCTGCATGCGGTGCGCAAGATTGAGGCGCTGTCGCACACCGATACGACCTTGCGTGAGGAGCTTGAGCTTTTGAAACGAATGCTCCAAGAGTGAGCGAGTCCGGTCCGTCCGCGGGCCGCTGAATGGATGGAGGGGTCGTACCACGCGCAGCCGTTGCCGCCGATCATGGCGCGTGACGGGCTTTTGCGGCGCCCCGGTCGAGAATGGTCGTCTATAAGATCGTGGCCACCGAGGAATGGGCTGAAGCCCAGGCGGCCGGCGTCTTTGCAGGCGCGACGATTGATCGCGCCGACGGCTTCATCCATTTCTCGACTGCGGAGCAGGCGCCGGAAACCGCGGCCAAATGGTTCGCCGGCCGAGGCGACTTGACCCTTGCCGCCATTGACGCGGACGCTTTGGGCGATGATTTGCGCTGGGAGCCGTCGCGGGGCGGGGCGCTCTTTCCTCACCTTTACGCGAGCCTCCCGATGAGCGCCGTCCTCTGGTCGCGTCCCCTGCCGCTCGGCTCCGACGGGCGCCACGCGTTCGGAAGCCTTCAGCCATGAGGCTGGCCAAGGTCGCGGGCCCTGTTCTGCGACGCCTGCCGGCGGAGACGGCCCATCGCGCGGCGATCAACGGGTTGAAGATCGCCCCGCCCGCTCAGGCGCCGGCTTCCGATCCCAGGCTTTCGGCCGAGGTTCTCGGGCTGAAGTTCCCCAATCCGCTGGGCCTCGGGGCCGGGTTCGACAAGAACGCCGAGGTTCCGGGCGCGATGCTCCGGCTCGGCTTCGGCTTCGTCGAGGTCGGCACGCTGACGCCGCAGCCTCAAGGAGGCAACGCCCGCCCGAGGCTGTTCCGCCTGCACGAGGACGCCGCAGTCATCAACCGATACGGCTTCAACAACGAAGGCTTCGAGCGGGCCCGCGCCCGGCTCGATCGCCGCCCCCCTGGCCTCATCGGGGTCAATCTCGGCGCCAACAAGGACGCCGCCGACCGCGTCGAGGATTACGTGCTCGGCGTCAGGACCTTCGCCGGCGTCGCCGACTATCTGACCATCAACATCTCGTCGCCCAATACGCCGGGGCTGCGCGATCTGCAGCGGCGCGAGGCGCTCGACGACCTGATCGCCCGGGTGGTGGAGGCCCGCGACAAGACCGAGCCGCGCCGCCCGCTGATGCTCAAGATCGCGCCCGATCTCGACGCCAGCGGGCTCGAGGACATCGTCGCAACAGCGCTCACCCGCCGCATTGACGGCCTCATCGTCTCGAACACCACGGTCGCGCGGCCAGCGACGCTCACCTCCAGGAATTGCGCTGAGAGCGGCGGCCTATCCGGGCGCCCGCTGTTCGAGCCGTCGACGCGCCTTCTGGCGCGCGCTTATCTCCTGACCGGCGGAGCGATGCCGCTGATCGGCTGCGGCGGGGTCGAGGATTCGGAGACTGCGATCGCCAAGATCGAGGCGGGCGCGAACCTGGTGCAACTCTACACCGGCCTTGCGCTTAAAGGCCCTGGCGTTGTCGAGGAGATCCTCCGAGGCTTGAGCCGCGCCGTCGAGGCCCGCGGGCTGAACCGGATCGGCGAACTGGTCGGCTCCCGGGCGCGCTTCTGGGCCGGGTCGGAAGGTGCGGCTGTCGATCCAACAGATAACATTTAGATTAGGTTATTTTAATATCGCGCCTTGGGATGGGGTGGACGCTTGCTCTCAGCGGGGCCCGCGAGCTCCGTTTCGTTGAGCGGACTTGGAAATCCTTGGTTTGTCATGGTTTTGCTGCAAAATCCCCAGTTTATGAGGGTTGGATTTGTTTGGATTTCCTTGGATTCTCTCGTCCGAATCGAGACTTATCAATAGGTTAAACGGAAAAATCGACGAAAATATTTTCGTACGCCTTTTTGGCGTCCGAAGCCCGCGAACCTTTGGCTGAGCACTTGTGGATAGGCAGAATTGTTCATCAACCAAGCTTAGCACAAATCGATTTTTAGCAAAAAGTTCGCGGCGCTTGTCGCGATAGCTGTTGATTGAGGTTGCGCGGTCGGATCTTTGCGCTCGGGCCGTCCTGGCCGGGCTTGACCCGGCCATCCACGCTGCGCCCTTTCCGAGAGCGTTCCGGCGGATGAAACAAAGGCTTGGAGGAACTAAGTTTTTTTGTCCTTGCAAATCGCTCTCGCCATTTCGACGCGTTGAACGCGTGGATGGCCGGGTCAAGTCCGGCCAGGACGTGGGAGCCGCAGCGAAAAACAGCCTGAACAACAGCTATCGCTATAAGCGTCGACAATGGATTGAAGAAAATCAGAAATCAGGGCAAGCTTGCCCTCATGAACGATCCCGCGTTTTTGCCTATTAGGATAGGTGGTTTGCGGTTCCCCGCGGCGAATTTTGGGGGAAAAACCGCGCTGAAAAATATTTCAACGAAAATCGCGCGTAACCCATTGATAAGTCTCATTTCGGACGAGAGAATCCAAGGAAATCCAAGGAAATCAAGGCTTAAAAACAGGGAGATTTGCCGCCAAAACGGGTCGGCCCAAGACAATCCAAACTTACCGCGCCTGCTCCCAGCCGCCTTCGCTCTCGCGCCAGTAGCTGATCGCGCGGCCAAGGTCCTTGAGGCGGCGCCATTCGCCCCGCGCATGGGCAAGCGCGGTCTCGTCGCGGCCGTCGAACAGGAGAACGACGAGATCGAACGAATCGTCGGCGTCGCTCGCCTCAGCGCCGGAAAGCTGAACGAGCATGGTCGCGGCGTTGGGGTTCGCGAGTTCGCTCGTCAGAAAGATCGGCTGCTCCATCGGATCGCCGTCGCCGGCCGCGCCATGGGGAAGAAAGCTCGCGTCGTCGTAGGTCCACAGCCGCTCGTTGAGAGCAGCGACCATTTCGTCGGACGAAGTCCGCACGAGGACCCGCCGGCCCTCCTCGATGGCGCGCTCGAGCAAAGTCGGCAGCGCCTGGTCGACCCGTCGCTGTTCGAGATGGTAAAAGCGGATCTCGCTCACTGGCCCGCGGGGCCGACGATGACGAAGGTGCGGTCGGATCCGCTCGCCATCAGCCCGAGGCTCACGCCGCCGGGCACGTGCTCTTCAGTCTTGCCGGCGATATACACATCGCCCCGCTCGCGCGAGGCGGCGAGGTATTCGCCCGCGTCCGTGCTCATGCCACGCAGGACGCTGCGGCTCTTGGCCGCGTCCCACCCCAGCGCGGCCTTCAGGGCCGCGACCTGAAAGCGTTCGAAATTCGTGGTCGTGCGGGCGTTCGCCGGTTCGCCGATACGCGCCTCGAAGCGGAGAAACTGGTCGCCGCGACAAGAGAGGGTTCCATCGACGTCCACCTTGGTGGTGATGTCGAACATATCGGCGCCGGAGCGCGTCCGGGATACGACGACAGCCCGTCCCAACTCGACCTGCATGTCGCTGGCTTCGGACCGCAGGCTGTTTGAAAAGGCGTCGCATCCTGCGATCGCCCACGCCGGCCCAACTGAGGCCATCCAGGCGGCGCCAAGCGCGAAGATCGTGGACCGAATCCGCATCTGACCCCTTCCGCCTGATTCTCGAATCAATAGGTAAACGAGAACCTAATCTTCGTAAGAGTCGGCGATGAGACGATTGAGGAGACGCACGCCCCAGCCCGAACCCCAGGACTGATTGATGTCGGAGGGCGCGGAACCCATCGCCGTGCCGGCAACGTCGATATGCGCCCACGGCGTCTCTTTGACGAATCGCTGAATGAACTGCGCCGCTGTGATCGAGCCGCCATGGCGGCCCCCGGTATTCTTCATGTCGGCGAATCGGGAAATCGATCATCTTGTCGTAGGCCGCGCCGAGCGGCATGCGCCAGACCTTCTCGCCCGAAGCGTCGCCCGCGGCGGCGAGCCGCTGGGCGAGCTCGTCATTATTGGAAAAGAGTCCAGCCACCTCGGCGCCGAGCGCGACAATGATGGCGCCGGTGAGCGTCGCAAGGTCGATGATCGCTCGCGGGGCATAGGTTTCCTGCGTGTACCAGAGCGCGTCGGCCAGAACGAGCCGGCCTTCGGCGTCCGTGTTGACGATCTCGATCGTCTGCCCCGACATCGAGGTGATGATGTCTCCCGGACGGATGGCGTCGCCGTCGGGCATGTTCTCAACCAGGCCGATAACGCCGACCACGTTGAGCTTCGCCTTGCGCGCGGCAAGCGCATGCATGAGCCCGACGACACAGGCCGCGCCGCCCATGTCGCCCTTCATGTCCTCCATGCCGGCAGAAGGCTTGATCGAGATGCCGCCGGAATCGAAACAGACGCCCTTTCCCACTACTGCAAGGGGTTTTGCCCGCTTTGATCGCGACCCGTTCCAGCGCATCGTGACGAGGCGGCTCTCGCGCGCCGACCCTCGACCGACCGCCAGCAGCGCGTTCATCCCCAGTTTGCCCATCGCTTTCTCGTCAAGCGTCTCCACGATGACGCCGAGCTTCTCCAGCGCCTTGGCGCGCGCCGCGAATTCCAGGGGAAAGAGGACGTTGGGCGGCTCGTTGACGAGATTGCGCGCCAGCTCAACGCCTTCGGCGACGGCGAAGCGCTCCTGTGCGGCTGCCCGCGCGGCGAGAGCGTGACTCGAACCGATGACGAAATCGGGTGCATCGACGCCGTTCTCTTCCGCGTCCTTCTTGCGTGTCTTGTATTTATCGAATCGGTAGGCGCGCAGGCGAAGGCCGAGGGCAAAATCGGCGGCCGCCGGGCCGTCCCACGTTCCCGAGGGCGCCTCGAAGGCGACTTCGACCCGCTTCGCTCCGCTTATCTTGCCAAAGACGAAGCCGCCGAGCGTCATGAAGTCGACCGGGGCGTTGTCCTTGCCCGGAGCGACGCCGACAACCACCAGCCGGGATGCGTCGAGGCCGGCGGGGGCCAGGATGTCGAGGGTGCTGCGCTGGGCGGCGCGAAAGTTGGACGCCTTCGCTGCGGCGCGGATGAGGGGTTCGAGATCGCCGAACTGCGCCGTCACTGCGGGCGCAGGTTTCATGTCAGCCCCCACGAAGACCACCAGGGCGCTGCCTTTGGCGGCGGACAGGGATCCGAAGGCGATCTTAACCGATCCGCTCATAACCGACGCGTATCCTTGTCCGGATTTGACGATGTAAGGCCAGCCGACAGGACGTCGCCGGCAGCGGCGCCGACATATCGGGGGGTTTGCCGCGCTCGTCAATAAGCCGCCCCGATTGGGCGTCACATTTGCGCCGGTTCGGGTCAAACATCGCCAGCGGGAGCAGGCCGTCTTGCAACGAATGGGCACATGGGGCAAGCGCTGCGCCGGGACGGCGCGCGCTGATGCGCGCTCGTCGCATTTCCGGACGACGCGGCCGCGATGATCCAGATCGAGCGCTATTTGCTGAGGACGGCGACGACAGCCTGCCTTTCAGGCCTGGTCGTCCTGACCGGAGTCGTGTGGGTCACCCAGGCCCTGCAGGCAGATCGATCTGATCACCAGCAAGGGTCAGACCATTCTGTTGTTTCTCCTGATCACGACGCTGGCGCTTCCCTCGCTCATCGCCTTTCTTGCGCCGGTGGCGCTGTTCGCGGGCATTCTTTACACCCTCAACAAGCTCAATGGCGACAGCGAACTCGTCGTCATGGCTGCTTCGGGCATGTCGCCTGCCCGGCTATTGCGCCCGCTGGCGGTGCTTTCAGCCGCCGTGTTCGCGATCGTCGCCGTCCTCTATATCCAGGTTCTGCCCTGGAGTTTCGGCGCGATCGAGAATCTGACCACGTTCATTCACGCAGATTTCATCGCCAACTTCGCCCGTCCAGGCGCTTTCTCACAACTCGAACAGGGGTTCGTATTCCACTTTCGCGAGCGCACGCCCGACGGGGCTCTTCACGGCGTGTTTATGCAGGATCTGCGTGATCTGACAAAGGTCACGACGTACATTGCCGAGGCTGGAAAAACGGTCGATCGAAACGGGGCGAGCTATCTTCAGCTGTCCAAGGGCGTCTTGTTGCGGCCACAGTCAGCCGGTGACACGTCGATGGTGACCTTTGACGACTACACGATCGATCTGTCGCAGTTCATGCACGCGGTCAGCGCGATCAAACGACCGCGCGAGCGCACGACGGCGCAATTGATGGCGCCGGACGCCAAGGATCAAGCCGATCCTGCCCTGTTTGGCCATATTCGCAGCGAACTGCTCGACCGCCTGGCCAGCCCGCTCTACGCTGTTGCGGGCGGTCTGATTGCTTTTGCGGCGCTTGGAGAGGCGCGGACGACCCGTCAGGGACGAGGGGTTGCCATCGCGGGAGCGGTGCTCGCGTTTGCCGGCGTGCGCATGCTTGGGATTGCGGCCACGACCCTCGCCGTCGGCATATCGTCCGCCTCCGTCTTCGTGTGGGCGATTCCGGTCGCGGCTTGCCTCGGGGCTCTGGCGCTGATCTTCCGTCGAGCACTTTTAGCCCTTGTCCGGCCGCTCGCGAGGATGCCGGCGTGATCGGCCGGACGCTGTCGTTCTATCTCGCCGGCCGCTTCGCCCGCTCGGTGATCGCCGCTTTCATGGTGGTCTTCGTTCTCATTTACGCCGTCGATCTCATAGAACTCCTGCGCCGTTCGGGTGATTCTCAGCGTGCAACCGGAATTCTCATGGCCGGCCTGTCGTTCCTGCGAACGCCGACGGTCGCCGAGCAAGCGCTGCCCTTCGCGGTTCTGTTTGGCTCCATGATCGCGTTCCTGAATTTGTCGCGAAAGATGGAATTGGTCGTCGCGCGCGCGGCAGGGCTGTCTGTCTGGCAATTCCTGACTCCCCCGCTCACTGTGATCGTTCTCATCGGCGTGCTGTCGGTTGTCGCCTACAACCCGGCATCGACGTGGATGAAAGAGAGATCGGACGACATCGAGAGCAAAGTGTTCGGGGGCCCCGCGGCCGGCTCGATGGGGATGTGGATTCGGCAGAAAAGCGTCGACGGTCAGGCTGTTATTCGCGCCGGCGGAAGGAACCTGGGCGGCACTCAGTTCAACGCGATCGAGATTTTCAACTTCGACGACCAGGGTAATTTTATTGAACGGTTGGAGGCAGCCTCGGGCGAGTTACGCGAGGGTTATTGGGTGCTGCACGATGTCGTGGCGGTCAGTCCGGGTTTCGAAGCGCGTCGGGTTTCGACCTACCTCTTGGCGACGAATCTGGATCGTAGGGAAGTCGCCCAGGCGTTTGTCGCTCCTGAAACCGTGTCGTTTTGGCGGCTGCCTGGGCTCGCCGAACAGACCGCGCGCGCTGGATTGGACCCGACGGCTTACCTACTGAAATATCAGGAGCTTCTGGCGCGCCCGTTGATGCTGGCGGCGATGGTGCTGGTGGCTGCTTGCTTTTCATTAAGATTCTTCCGAATGGGCGGGATCGAATATATGGTTTCCGGTGGCGTCGTGGCGGGGTTCGTGCTTTATGTCGCCACCAAAGTGGTCAACGATCTTGGCGGTGCGGGATTCCTCAGCGCCTCCGTAGCGGGGTGGTCGCCCGGGATCATCGGCTGCATGTTTGGCGTGTATGTGTTGTTGCAACAAGAGGATGGTTGATGGGGCTTGCCGTCAGCTCTCCCTTTGAGTTGAATGCCGGCCGGAAGCGGGCTGCGAGAATCGCACTGTGGCTGGCGATCGCGGCGCTTGTGGCGTGCGCCCAATTGTTCGCCGGACCGGCGTCAGCACAAACCCCTCCCCCGGCCCAGCCGGCGCAAGCCAAACCGCAGGACAAGCTGGTCATCGACGCCGATCAGCTTATCTACGACAAAGACAAGAACACGGTCACGGCGGAGGGTTCGGTTCAGCTTTTCTATCAAGGCAGGGTGCTTCAGGCGGACCGTGTAATCTACGACCGCGCCAGCAAGCGCGTTTACGCTGAAGGCCACGCCAAGATGACGGACGAGCATGGCAACGTCGTCTACGGAACCCGCTTCGCCCTCAGCGATAATTTTGCCAACGGTTTCATGGACAGCGTCCAGGTTCTGACGTCCGACAAGACGCGCTTCTCCTCTCCGCGCATCGAGCGCTCAAACGGCGATGTCACGGTGCTGCAGAAGGGGACCTACACCGCCTGCGAACCGTGCAAGGACCATCCAGAACGGCCCCCATTCTGGCAGGTGCGCGCGACCAAGATCATCGAGAACCAAACGACCCATACGGTCTACTACGAAGACGCTCAGCTCCAGTTTTGGGGCTTTCCGGTATTTTACATGCCCTATTTTTCCTCGCCTGACGCGACCGTCAACAAGCAGACTGGCCTTTTAGCGCCGTCGCTCGTTTCAGGGGGGGATCTCGGCTACGGGATGAGCTTACCCTATTTCATCAATCTCGCCCCCAATTACGACCTCACGCTGACTCCAACCTTCCTCTCGAAGCAGGGATTATTGGGAGAAGTCGACTGGCGTCAGCGACTCTCCAACGGCTCGTACAACATTCGTGCGATCGGAATCGATCAAGAGCAACCCGGGGCGTTTCCTGTTTTTCCCTTTGGCGCGGGAGACACCCGGCTGCGAGGCGCAATCCAAAGCAAGGGCAACTTTTTTCTCAATGATATGTGGCAGTTCGGCTGGAACGGCACATGGATGAGCGACAAATTCTTCCTTAACGACTACCGGCTTCAAGGCATCAACTTCGACAATTACTATTTCCAGGACATCGTCTCGAATGTCTATCTGCGAGGCCAGTCGGCCCAGAGTTACTTCGACCTCAGCGCCTACCATTTCGAAGGCACGACGGCGAGCGACGACAATCGCACATTGCCGACCGCGGTCGCGCCGGTGTTCGACTACAACCGGGTGATCAATGTTCCCGCGGACCGCACCAATGGCCTCGGTGGCGAACTGACGGTCGACGCAAACATCGCCAACATCAACCAGACAAACGCCGCGTTCCAATCGACAGGCCTGCAGACCTTCGACAACGCCTTTCACCTTTATAATGTCTGCGAGACGCTGGTCGGAAATACCTTCGTCAATACGTATGTCCCGGGAAAATGCCTCCTGCGCGGCATCGCCGGCAACTACACGCGGGCGTCGGGACAGGTGTCGTGGCAGCGCGGCTATATCGATCCCATCGGCGAGGTCTGGAAACCGTTCGTGTTCGCCCGCCTTGACGGCGAGGCGACCGAGCTCAATGAAACAGGATCGATCACCTACGCCAGCGGGTTCGGCACGAGCACGGTCGCCAATTCGAGCCAGGCCGCCTTCTTTTCCGGCTCGGACCAGGGCGCTTTTGCCCGCGGCATGGCGGGCGCCGGCCTCGAGTACCGCTATCCGTTCACGTCCACATCGTCGTGGGGGACGCAGACCCTCACGCCGATCGCCCAATTTATCGCCCGTCCGAGCGAGGTCATGCCGAGAATTCAGCCCAACGAAGATTTGCAGAGCCTCGTTTTCGACGACACGAACCTGTTCGCCTGGGACAAGTTCTCTGGCTACGATCGGGTCGAAGGCGGCACTCGCCTCAATTACGGATTCCAATACGCCGCCGACTTCGCCAATGGCGGCCACGCCAATTTTGTCGGCGGCGAATTGATCCAGGTCGCTGGCCAGAATTCCTATACGCTCTTTGATCCCACCGGCACCGGGCTCGAGTTCGGGCCTGGACAAGAAGTACTCGAACTTCGTTTTCGGCGAGACGCTGCAACCGTTCTCGAACCCGATCACGCTCATGAGCAAACAGCAGTTCGACAGCTCGACGCTGCAACTTGACCGCTTCGACGGAATCCTCAAAGCGAACTACGCCGGCGTGAGTGGCGCTGTCGACTACGCGCTATACGCCGCCCAGCCGGCCCTCGGCTTCGAGTTCCCGCGCGAAGGTGTGACCGGGAGCCTCGCCTACAGCTTTCAGAATTGCTGGTCGCTCGACGGATCGCTCGTGGTCGACATGTCGCGGCACTACTACGACACCCTCGGACAGTCGACCCCGGTCTTCAATCCGATCGGCTATTCGTTTGGCGTCGGCTACAAGGACGAATGCACGACACTCACCCTCAGATATTCGTCTAGCGTCAGCCAGCCGGAGGCCTTCGCCACAGTCCCGGGCGGTCCGGTCATTCAGAACCCGGCGACGCGCAATCAGACGCTGATGATTTCAGCTCGTGCTGCGCACGCTTGGCGATGTGAAGACGAACGTCGGTCTCTGATCGCCGTCCGGCGACGCGAACCCGG
Source organism: uncultured Alphaproteobacteria bacterium (assembly GCA_963717215.1). GTDB lineage: Bacteria > Pseudomonadota > Alphaproteobacteria > Rhizobiales > Beijerinckiaceae > Roseiarcus. The sequence goes on along the minus strand of CAVQVS010000006.1, from coordinate 732,672 downwards.
GCTTGGAGTCTCGACATGACCGGCGACATCGCGCCGCTGGCGATGACGATGGGCGACCCGGCGGGGATCGGTCCGGAGCTGGCGGTGGCCGCCTGGCGCGACCGAACGCCAGACGTCCCCTTTCTCATTTTCGCGACGCCCGTCGTACTGGCCGCCGCCGCGAAGAGAGCGGGCTTTACCGCGCCTATCATCGAGACCGATCTGGCCGGAGCTCATGCCACGTTCGCGAATGGCCTGCCGGTCGTGCCGCTGAAAAACGCGGTTGAAGACGCGCCTGGGCGCCCCAGCGCAGCCAATGCCGCGGCGACAATCGAATCGATCGAGCGCGCGGTCGAGGCGGTCCGTCAAGGCCACACGCGCGCGGTGGTGACCAACCCGATCGCCAAAGCCACGCTTTATCAGGCGGGATTCCAATACCCCGGTCATACCGAATATCTCGGCGCGCTCGCCGAGGCCTGGGGCGCTCCGGCTTTTCCGGTGATGATGATATGGTCGGAGACGCTGGCGGTTGTCCCCGTGACCATCCATATCCCGCTCGCCGACGTGGCCAGCGCACTGACCGCCGAGCTGATCATCAAGACCGGACGCATCGTCGATCGGGACATGCGCGCCCGCTTTCATATGACGCGGCCGCGCCTGGCGGTCGCCGGGCTCAATCCGCACGCGGGCGAGGGCGGAGCGATGGGGCGAGAGGAGATCACGATCATCGGCCCCGCGATCGAGACGCTGCGGGGCGAAGGAATCGACATCGTCGGGCCGCTCCCCGCCGATACGATGTTCCATCCCAAGGCGCGGGCGCGCTACGATGTGGCGCTTACCATGTATCATGACCAGGGCCTGATCCCGGCGAAGACCCTCGCCTTCGATGAAGGCGTCAACGTCACGCTCGGCCTGCCGTTCGTGCGCACGTCCCCCGATCACGGCACCGCGTTCGACATCGCCGGAAAGGGGATTGCGAATCCCGCTAGCCTCATTGCGGCGCTCAAGCTCGCCGACCGGCTGACGCGATGAGCCTCGCCGCGGACGGGCTGCCACGCTTAAGCGACGTGGTCGCGGCGCATGGGCTTAATGCCCGCAAGGCGCTGGGCCAGAACTTCCTCTTTGATCTCAACCTGACCCGCAAGATCGCCCGCTCTGCGGGGCCGCTCGCAGGCGTCGTCGTGATCGAGGTCGGCCCGGGTCCAGGCGGTCTCACGCGCGCGCTTCTGTCGGAGGGCGCCGAGAAGGTGATCGCCATCGAGCGCGACGCCCGTGCGCTCGGCGCGCTAGCCGAAATTGGCGCGCATTGGCCGGGACGGATCGAGGTCATCGAGGGCGACGCGCTGCGCATCGCGCCACAGACGCTGGTCGACAAGGCTAGGTCCCTGCCGATTCGCATCGTCGCCAATCTGCCCTACAACATCGCGACCGCGCTCCTGGCTGGCTGGCTCGAGGCCGAGCCCTGGCCGCCGTTCTACGAACGCCTGACGCTCATGTTCCAGCGCGAGGTGGCTGAGCGCATTGTCGCGACCCCAGTCCAGCGCGCTGACTACGGACGCCTCGCGGTGCTGGCGGGATGGCGCACTGAGGCGCGCATCCTGTTCGACATTCCCCCGGCCGCCTTCGTTCCCGCGCCCAAGGTCACGTCGAGCGTGGTCGAGCTTGTTCCGCGTGCGAGCCCGAGCCCATGCAACGCCGCGACGCTGTCTGCGCTGACCCAGGCCGCGTTCGGCCAGCGGCGCAAGATGCTGCGCCAGTCACTCAAGGCCTTCGCCGCGGCGCGGGGTCTCGAACTTCCTGGGCTTCTCGCCGCCGTCGAGCTTGAGCCGACGATGCGGGCTGAGGAGGTCGATGTTGCGGGGTTCGTGGCTCTGGCGCGGGCAGCCGCCCATCGGCTCGAAAAAACTACATAAGGAGCTAGAGTTATGCCTGGGAAGGCTCAAAACGAAAGGCCGCCCGGAAGCGGCCTTTCTGGTCCAAACTCAGACCGCCTCACGCCGCCGCGCGACCCCGCGCGCGATAGCCCGCAAAACCCAAGCCAGCGAAGCCCAGCATCATCATCCCCCAGGTAGAGGGCTCCGGAACCGCCGCTTCAAAGCCCTGCGCCCACAGCGCGTGGAGCCGGGCGGTTGGATGAATGTCGTCCCAGTAGATGAAGCTATTGATGTTCTCGGCGTTCGGTCCACATGCCGCCGACGTCGCCGAACTCCCCGGCGTGTTGGTGTAGCAGCGGTCGGTCGTGTTGGTGAATCCGAGCGCCGCGGCATTGGCGAGAATGTTCGCGTTATAGCCGTAGAGGTCGAAATCCGTCAGGGTTGCGCCCGCCGCGCTCAGATCAAGGCCGCCCAGTCCCGCTGCAAGCTCTTGGTCGTAGAGCTGGCTGAACGTCGTCGCTTCGCCCGCCAGCGTCGGATTGTCCTGCGCGAATTCCGGAATGATCCCGACATTGGGGACATTCACGACCAGGAAGTGCTTCGCGCCCTCGTCCGATAACGTGGAGATTGCCGCCAATTCCGTTTCAACGCCTTCCGTGACCGCGGGGGCGCCGGTTCCTTGCAGTGCTGCGTTGCGGACGTCGTTTCCGCCGATCATCACGACATAGAGCGCGTTTGGATCGGCGTGGTCCGACGCGTAGAGACTGTAGGCTCCGACCTGTTCCGGCAGATTGATCCCAGTGGGTCCGCCAATCGCGGCCAACGCGGACGTCGCTCCGGCGACCGCGTAGTTCGTTCCCGCAGGAACTGCGGGCGCCGTCAGCCAGAGTGAAGCGTTGGCGCTGAGTCCCAGGCTCTGGGCGAGGAGCTGCACTGCGACGGGTCCGTTGGTGAAGCTGCTGTTGGCGCTCGGCGGGTTCGGAAAGGGCGCTCCGAATGCGGCGGCGAGGTTACCGTTGTCGGAGAGGCTGTCGCCGAACACATATTCAGCGGAGAAGTCAGCGGCGCGAGCAGCGGAGAGCCCGAGTATCGCGGTAGAGCAGGCGGCGAGTGCGAAAGCCGCGCGCGAAAAAGATCTGTGAATCATCTGGACGTCTCCCCGGCCGGGTCTTGTTTGCAGCCCGACCAATTTCGGGCGCCATGTTGCCGGGGGAAAGACATGAGTTAAGGCGCGCGCGGCGGACAGCGTAAACTGTCAGAGCCTCTTCAACTCGAGCGGCCAGCGAACCCCAGCGAATCACCTTGCAGCCCAAAGTGGCGGCGGCAATGACGCCGCCGCGCCCGCAAACAGCATGGCGTTACGCTAGCGCTGGCTGAGCCTTCTTCGCGCACCGGCGCCAGCCCGCATAACCGAGTCCGGCGAACCCGAGCATCATCATCGCCCAGGTCGACGGCTCTGGAACTGCGGCGCCGAGGACATGTGCCTCGATGAAGGCGTTGTCGAAGACGAAGAGCTGGCCTTCAGGGGCGGTCGCAGTTGGCGTGATCCCGACCAAGGCAAGATCCGCGGCCGATAGCATGCCGCTGATCATGAACCCGGTGAGAGAGCCGGTCTGGCCAGAACTCGGTGCGAAGGTGTAACTGAGCACGTCGCTGATTGCGCCCGAGCTATCCGTGAAGAACACGGTCGCGCTCACGGGTGTGGAGGTCCCGCGGTCTCTCCATAACCCGGAGAAAGTGTTCTTCGCCGCGCCGTCGACGAATGCGCCAGCCTGAGACACGGGTGTCGTGGCGGAGTTCCCCAAGCCGACTGTCGTTAGAGACCCGTTCACGTCGAAGCCGGCTTCGAAATCGCCGGCGAAAAACGTGGTGGTGCCAGGTGCGGCGCCACACGTGGTGGAGGGGCAGATAAGCACAAACGCCGCTTACGCAGATTGCATCGCCACAAAAGCGATACCAGCCGCGATCAAGCCAATTGTCGCGAATTTTTTCATCGAACGCCCCTCCCATTCCCAAGACGACGGATTTACGCTTGGCTATTGATTATGGTAAAAACAATTTTTCGTGATGTTACGATAATTAATACGCTATAAATTAGATAAATTTCCGCTTAGAGTGTGCATGGTTTCTTGCTGTGAGCCATTAATACTCTATTGTATTTGTAATTTCAGGAGCGTTTTTCTATGACTACCGACGTACTGCAATAATCTTCGAGCCGAGGGAAGCTGAACCCGTCCGTTCGCGGAATTTGCCCCAAACGAGGGGACGCGCGCCCGAAATTTCTCCGGAGCGGCGAAATTGCTCAACCAATCGGTTGACTTTCTAAAATGACCCACGTACATTCAACAACATGGTTGAATTACAGGCGCCCGAGCTGAGCCACATCTTCCACGCGCTGAGCGACTCCACGCGTCGGCGGATGCTTCTCGAACTCACCTCCGGCGAGCGAACCGTGGGCCAGCTGGCGCAGCCCTTCGCCATGTCGCTCGCGGCGGCCTCGAAGCACATCAAGGTGCTTGAAAGCGCAGGACTGATCCAGCGCGAGGTGCGCGGACGCGCTCATCTCTGCCGCCTCGATCCGGGACCGTTGGAGAGCGCGCACGAGTGGCTGAGCTTCTACGAGCGCTTCTGGACCGCGCGCCTCGATATTCTCGATCGGCTTCTCCGTCAGGAAGACAAGCAAAAATCTGCGAACCGCGAACCGACCCGCAAACAAGGAGATGAGACATGAACGAACGCGCGAAAGTCGACGCCTATGGCGCGCTGTCGGAGCCGGCCACGCTCACGATCCAACGTATGTTGCCTGGACCGATCGAGCGGGTTTGGGCCTATCTCACCGAAAGCGATCTGCGCCGCAAGTGGCTGGCGTCCGGCGATATGGAGATGAAGGTTGGCGCGCCGTTCGAATTTGTCTGGCGCAACAGCGAGCTCACCGACCCGCCAGGCAAGCGGCCGGAGGGCTTCGGCGAGGAGCACCGGATGGAGAGCCGGATCGTCGCCCTCGATCCGCCGCACAAACTCGTCTTCACCTGGGGAAAGGAAGATAGCGACGTTTCGTTCGAACTCGAGCCGAGGGGCGAGAAAGTGCTGCTCACCGTCGTACACCGCCGCCTGCCCACCCGCGGCATGATGGTAGGCGTCAGCACCGGCTGGCACGCGCATCTCGACATGCTGGCCGTGCGCCTCAACGGCGAGACGCCGGAGCCTTTCTGGGACCGGTTCAGTCGCCTGAGAGCCGAATACGACCGGCGCATCCCGGGCTGAAGAACGACGCTTGGGCCCCCGCCTCGACCTGAGGAGCGGCCCCGCCGGCGGCGCGTCTCGAAGGACGCTCATCGACGATGAGACGGCGCCGATAGCTGGAGCAGGGTTCTAGACGCGCCTTCGGCGCTCCTCACGATTGAGGCCATCGAGGCGGCGCCTCTCGAAGCCGCCCTCGCCAAACAGGAGACTGCCCAATGCACAATGAGGTCGTTTCGCGCGACGAATGGCTGAACGCCCGCCTCGCGCTGCTCGCTCAAGAAAAAGAACTGACCCGGCTCAGCGATGAAGTCGCGCGGCGCCGCCAGGAGATGCCGCGGGTTCGAGTTCGATAAGGCCTACCGGTTCGACACCGAAGACGGCGAGGCCTCGCTCGAGGACCTTTTCGGCGGGCGCTCGCAGCTTCTCGTCTATCACTTCATGTTCGGGCCCGATTACAAGGCCGGCTGTCCGTCCTGCTCGATGATCGCTGACGGGTTCAATGGCTTCGCGGTGCATCTCGCGAACCACGACGTTGCGCTATGGGCCGTGTCGCGCGCGCCGCTTGCCAAGCTCAAGACTTACAAGCAGCGGATGGGATGGAGGTTTCCGTGGGCTTCCTCGTTCGGCGATGAGTTCAACTTCGATTTCAACGTGTCGATCACCGAGGAAAAGCAGCGCGAAGGCGGCGTCGAGTACAATTATCGGCGCGGCGACCATCCGCTGACCGCGGCGCAGGTTCCCGAGCCTGTCGCCCGGTTCGCGGAATCGTGCGGAACCGACGGGCGAACCTTCATGCGCGATCGGCCGGGCATGAGCGCTTTCGCAATCGAGGACGGTGTCGTCCACCACGCCTATTCAACCTATTCGCGTGGACTGGACGGACTCTGGGGCGCCTATCAGTGGCTCGACCGGGCGCCCAAGGGGCGCAACGAGCAGGGCGTTTGGTGGCGTCGCCACGACGAATACGGGGCCCCGCTCCATCCCTCTCTTCAGCAAGCAGGAGGTTAGCAATGCACACGCCCTCAATCGTTTCGCAACAGGACTGGGACGCGGCGCGCGAACAGCTTCTCGTCAAAGAGAAGTCGGTGATGCGCGCCCATGACGCGCTGGCCGCCGAACGCCGGCGGATGCCGTGGATGGCGGTCGAGAAGGCCTATGAGTTCATCGGCCCCGAAGGCAAGGCGAGCCTGCTTGATCTTTTTGAAGGCCGCCGTCAGCTGATTGTCTACCGCGCCTTCTTCGAGCCCGGCGTGTTCGGCTGGCCCGACCATGCCTGCCGCGGCTGCTCGATGGGCGCGGATCAGGTGTCAAACCTCACCCACCTGAACGCGCGCGATACGACTTTGGCTTATGCGTCGCGTGCGCCCCAGGCGGACATCGCGCGGCTCAAGACGCGCATGGGCTGGCGGATGCCCTGGTACACCATCACCGACAGCTTCGATGCGGACTTCGGCGTGGACGAGTGGCACGGCCACAACGTCTTCTTCCGCGACGGCGCCAAGATCTACCGCACCTATTTCATCAACAGTCGCGGCGACGAGGCGATGGGCACCGTCTGGGATTATCTCGACGCGACGCCGCTCGGCCGCCAGGAAGTTTGGGAGGATTTGCCGGAAGGCTATCCCCAGACGCCGCCCTACAAATGGTGGAACTGGCACGACAATTACGAGGCGGAAAAAACGGTCAACCCGCAATGGGACAAGGTGTCGGCCGCCGGCGAGGCGACGTTCCGGGACAAGCAAGCCGGCCCCCAGCAATGAGCGCGATCTCGATCGATGGCGTGAACTGTGGCGCGGGCGTCGCCCGCGTCGCGGCGGAGTGGCTCGGACTCGCGGCCGCGCCAGCCTTCGCAACGATGGCGCTCACGACCCTGTGCCTTGGCGGCGTGGCGGATCCGCTCTGCTCCGCATCGGGACATGGCGCGCTCATGAGCGGGATGGCGCCAATGTATCTGCTCATGAGCGCCGTTCATATGGGCCCATGGCTGAGGCTGATTGCTGGGTGGAGAAGCTAGACGCGCCCCCCTTGGCCTCGTCCTGAGGCGCCGCGCAGCGGCCTCGAAGGAATCAGCAATCGGAGGGGCGTACGCCATCCTTCGAGACGCGCCTTCGGCGAACCTAAGGACAAGCTGTGACGAAGGCGTCCCTGACGCGGCGCTGTTCGTCAGATCCCATCCAGCCAGGTGAGCAGCGTCTCGAGCCACGGCGACTTCGATGTGGACGCGGAAGCCGGAGGACGTCCGCGCGAGCAGGCCGGGCAGGCCAAAGAGAAGGACAGCCGCCGAGGGCGATCCCGAGGCGAGGTCGGCCGAGGTCGCCTGCATGAGCGCCTGCGGAGCGTCGGCGCCTGAGATCTCGACCGCGGCCCAAGCCATCGTCGACGCTGGTTGCACACCAGCCATCACGCCAGCCGTCCACGACGCCAAGAGGCGCGGGCGTGACGAGCAGCGCGCTCGTTCTGCCGATGCGCAACGCATGCGCGCCTGCTGGCGCGAGGGCGTAGAGGCCAAGCATCGGCGCTCCGGGCGCGAGGCCAGCGACGGCCGCAACGAGATCGCCCGAGATCAAGGTCTGGCCGAGCCCGTCAAGCCTTCGCGCCGTGAGTCGGCGTCCGTCGGTGAGAAGCCCCGCGCCGCCCCGCGCTGTCGGCCATTCCATCTCACGCATGGAGCCGCGTTCCTTCTGGATCGAGCGCGACCAGGCCCGTGATGGTCGCGCGCCGCTCGGCGCCGAGATGATAAACATTCGACCGTTTCGCCCGTGCGCGACAAGCCCGCTTCCACCAAGCCGAGCGCGATCGGGCGCGCCAGGCTCGGACTGAAATAGCTCGACGTAACGTAGCCCTGCGATCGTCGCGCGTTTTCCGCGCCCGCCGTGACATGCGCGCCGGTCGGCAGCGGCGCTTCTCCCGCCGCCACGCTCAAGCCCACCAATTGCTTGCGGCGCGGGTCGGTGGCGACCGGCATGAAGAGAGAGCGCTTGCCGATATATTCGTCCGCCCGCGACTCACGCGGACCCGTGACGCCGAAGATCGTGCGGCATTGTCGTCCCGTCGGTGTCCTTGCCGACGACGATGAAGCCTTTCTCCGCGCGCAGGATCATCAGCGCCTCGAGCCCCATAAGGCCGCCGCCGAAAGCCGGCAGCTTCTCTGCGAGGCGCGCGCGCAAAGATGCTGCGCGGCGCGCTGGAACGGAGAGCTCGTAAGACCGGTCGCCAGTGAAGCTCACGCGCGCGACCCGGAGCGGTGCGCCGTCGAATGCGCCGGTCGCGAAGGCCATATGCGGCAGGCTCTGGTCGTCGAGCGCGATCTCAAGGCCCGCGGCTTCGATGAGATCGCGCGAGCGCGGGCCGGTGACAGTCAGCGTCGCCCACTGCGCGGTGGTGTCGTGAATGGCGACATGGGCCGCATCGAAGCGATCTTGTCGCCACAGTTCGAGGCGCGTGCGCAAAGCGTCCGTATGCCCCGACGAGCAGGAGACGAAGAAAGCGGTCCTCCGCGAGCCGCAATGTCACGCCGTCGTCGAGCACGACGCCCGGATTCCTGCAACGCAAACCCATAGCGGATCCTGCCGACTTTCAGCGTCGAGAGGCGGTTGTAGCTATGGAAGTCGGCGAGCGCGGCGGCGTCCGGCCCGATGATTTCGATCTTGCCAAGCGACGAGCCGTCGAACAGTGCGACCGCGTCGCGCGCCCGCGCAGCCTCGCGCTGAATAGCGCGCTCCGGCTCGTCCGTCCCGTACCATGCGGGCCGCAGCCAGCCGCCATATTCGCGCATCTGCGCCCCTTCCGCGCGATGCTCGGCTTCGAGCGGCAAACGCCTGAGCGGATTGACGAGCGCGCCGCGCCGTCGGCCGGCGATGACGCCCATCGGGATTGGTACGAAAGGCGGGCGATAAGTGGTCGTTCCCGTTTCATCAATGGTGCGGCCGGTCAGCGTCGCCATCGCCGCGATGGCGTTGACATTGGCGGTCTTGCCCTGATCGGTCGCCATGCCGAGCGTGGTGTAGCGTTTCAGGTGCTCGACCGAGACGTAGCCCTCGCGCGCGGCGAGCGCGACGTCCTTGAGCGTCACATCGTTCTGGAAATCGATCCAGCGCCGCCCTTCGTCGTCGGCCTTGGGCCAGGAGGCTTGGATAGCGTAACGGCCCGCAGGCGCGTTCGGCGCGGGGCCCTCGCCGCCGCCGGACGCGTGCCCCTCGCGCAACGCCTCCGCGAGTGTGAAGGCGCCGTTCGCGGCGCCGGCGACGGCGAGGTTTTCAACCTCGCCCATGGGGACGAGCGCGGCGCGCGTTTCGTCATAGCGCAGGCGTCCGCGCGCTTGCGCATAAAGATGCACCGTCGGCGACCACCCGCCCGAGAGTAGCAGAGCGTCGCAGTCGCTGCGTTCGCCCGCCGATGCGCACGGCTTCGACGCTCTTGGTTCCGATGACGCTCTCGATCGTGGCTCCGTATGTCACCGACAACTCCGATGCGGGTCCGGAAGCGCGCATGTCGAGAATTTCGACCGCGGCGCCCGCGTCGGCCAAGGCCTCGGCCACCGCATACGCGCTGTCGTTGTTCGTCGCGACGACCACGCGCTTGCCGACCAACACGCCGAAGCGCTTGAGATAGACGAGCGCCGCATCGGCAGACATCACGCCTGGCCGGTCGTTGTCGGGAACGATGAGCGGCCGCTCGATCGCGCCGGCCGCAATCACGATCCGTTGCGGGCGAATGCGCCAGAGCGCGTCGGGCGCTGGCGCACGGCGCTCCCAGGCGCAAATGAGATTGCCGTCGTAGACGCCGTAAGCGGTCGTGCGCGTCATCACCCGCCCGCCGGCGGCTTCGATGGCGCGCACGACGCCTTGCGCCCAGTCGCGCCAATCGCCGCCTTCGATCGCGCCGCCGCGATGGACAAGCTGGCCGCCGATCTCGGAATGGTCGTCGACGAGAAAGACTGCGCGTCCCGCCCGAGCGCCGGCGGCCGCCGCGGCCAGACCCGCCGAACCGGCGCCGACAACGAGCAGATCGCAGCGCGCGTTGAACTGCGGATTGTCGGCCGGCGGGCGATTGTCCGGATCGACGCGGCCGAGGCCGGCCATGGCGCGGATCGAGCCTTCGAACGTCTCCCAGCGCGGCCATAAGAAAGTCTTGTAATAAAAGCCCGCCGGCAGGATGGGCGCGAGCCTGTCGATGAGCGCGGCGCGATCGGCCGCCGCGGTCGGCGCCGCATTGACCGAGCGCACGGCGATGTCGTTCTCGAGCGGCTCGGTGGTCGCGCGCAGGTTCGGCGTCGTCTTGCCGTCGCGCGTCACGTCGACGATCGCGTTCGGCTCCTCCGTCCACGCGCCCCACATTCCGCGCGGCCGGTGATATTTAAAGCTGCGGCCGACGATGCTGACGCCGTTCGCCAGCAAAGCCGAGGCGATGCTGTCGCCGGCGAAACCTTGGTAGGGCTTGCCGTCGAACGCGAAGGCGAGAGGGCGTCCGCGATCGACGTGCGCCGCCGGTGGGCAGGCGAGCGCTGGTCAAGGCGCGGGCCTCGCCGAAGCTTCGCTCGCGACGACGGCGTTGGTCGCCGTGTCGCGCGTCATTGCGAACATTTCCATGCAGGTCAGATGCAGCCAGATCTCGCGCGTCTCGCCTTTTGGATTGGCGTTGAACCAGAGGTAGCTCGCCCATTCGGCGTCGCTGACCGAGCCGGCCGGTTCAGGCCGCGCCTTCGGTTCGCCGACATAGTGGAATTCGCTCTCGTCGCGCGGACCGCAGAAAGGGCAGGGGAAGATTTGCATGTGCTTAGCCTTCAGGCGACCTGATCGACGCGATCTTGATGTCTGCAGGACTTCGAAGCCTCGACTCGGGTGGCCAGTAACGACTTGTGCCCACGTCCGGTGAGCGAGCGAAAGTTCGATGCGTCCAGCGTGAAGCGTCGCGCCCAGAGGTGGCGATAGCACGTGATCGTCGTGTCGGCGCAATGTCTCGAAACGGACCGCAAATGAGTCGCCGATAGCCAGACTGTCGTACGGTTCGGGCTCATGACCGAACATTCTAGCCGATATACATGGCTCTCTCGGTCAGTCTGAACCTAATGCCGATTCCGAGCCGCAGCCTCGTCGATGAGGCGCCCTGAGGCGAAGCGGGAAAGGTCGAAGGGGCGGCTGATCTCGTGATGCGCGCCGGTCGCCAAAAGATGCGCGAGCAGCGTGCCGCCGGCGGGAATCGCCTTGAAGCCACCGGTTCCCCAGCCGCAATTGAGAAAATGCCCTTCGTCGGCGCTGGTCCGATGATGGGCGAGGAGTCGGACGACGTCGACGATCCCGCCCCATTGGCGCATCAGCTTCAGTTGGCCGAAGGCCGGGAACATCTCGAGCAAGCCGGCGATGACAAGTTCCTGCATCGGCGGCGAGCCGCGCTGCCCATAGGAAGGAATGCGGTCGAGGCCGCCGCCGAAGACGATCTCGCCCTTGTCCGACTGGCTGGCGTAGACGCCGGTTCCGAGATGCAGAACGACGATGTCGAGGCACGGCTTGACCGGTTCGCTGACCATCGCCTGCAGCGTGTAGGAATGGATCGGCAGCTTCACGCCGGCTTTGGCCATGAGTTGCGACGAATGGCCGGCGACCGCGACGCCGACCGCTTCAGCGCGAATTTCGCCTAACGTCGTCTCGACGCCGACGCACGCGCCGTTCTGCATGATGAAGCCGGTCGCCTCGCAATTCTCGACGATGTCGACGCCGAGCCGGTCGGCGGCGCGCGCATAGCCCCAGGCGACCGCGTCGTGCCGGGCGATCCCGCCGCGCTGCTGCCAGACGCCGCCATTCGGCAGATAGCGGGAATCGAGCGACTGGGTCATGAGCGGCAGTTTTTCGCGGACCTGTTCCGGACCCCACAGTTCGGCGTCGACGCCGTTGAGCTGCATCGCGTTGGTGAGCCGCGCGGCCATCTCGAGCTGAGCTGGCGTGTGCGCAAGATTGAGGATGCCGCGCTGGCTCAGCATCACGTTGAAATTGAGCTCGCGCGACAGCCCCTCATAGAGCCTGAGCGCGAGGTCGTAGAGAGCGACCGATTCGGGATAGAAATAGTTCGACCGCACGATGGTGGTGTTGCGGCCGGTGTTGCCGCCGCCGAGCCAGCCCTTCTCGATCAAGCAGACATGGCTGCGCTTGTGAGTCTTCGCGAGGTAATAGGCGGTCGCGAGCCCATGGCCGCCGCCGCCGACGATGACGAAGTCGTAAGCCGGCTTAGGCTTCGCTTTGCGCCATGCCTGCGGCCAACCTTTGTGGCCGGCGAAGCCCTGGCGAACGAGAGCGAAGGCGGAATAGCGCCCGCTCATGACTGCCCGCTCGAAGGCTCGAAATCCGGAATATGCGCGTGGTCCATGGCGTAAGCGCGGAACGTGTCGATTTCCGCTTTGCTTGGATCAACGCCGGTAAACGCCTTGAGATAGTGCGGCGTGAGATTGAGGCGCGCCTCAATCGGCTCACGGAGGTCGAGCGCGTAATAGCCGATCTGCATAGTGTAGAGCACCCGCGCCCGCACGAAAGCATCCTCATCTTCATAGCCGAAGCGCACAAAGAGGGCTTTCGTCGCTTCCGTCCTGACACGATCGGCGCGGTCGAGCGCCTTTCGCACGTGAGCGGAGCGGCGCGCCCACTCGCGCACGGCAAAGTCGAGTCGCGGGCTGAAGATGGTCGGATTGATCCAGCAGCGAAAGACGTTGCAAACCGCCTCGTTGACCGTCGTCGCCGCGGCTTCCGCCTGCGCGACGATCGAACGGGTATTGAGCTCATCCCAACGATCGAGCAACGCGCCGAGCAGCTCGTCGCGATTCTTGAAATACCAATAGAAGCTTGACCGCGACACGCCGAGCCGTTCGCTCAAATTGAGCACCGTGACATGGTCGACGCCCTCAAGGGCGAGCACGGTCAGCGCTAGGTCGAGCCAGTCGCCGCGGGTCGCCTTGACGTTGGCCGATCGCGCGGGCCGCCGCGGCGTCGACGAAGCCTCGGGCCAGGTTGCGGAATTGGCCATCGTCAGCTTGGCTGCGGCCCTTGGCCGCTCATGCTCGCATCGCCTTGCCCATGGGATCGTAGGGTGACGGCGCGATGACGCGCGCCTTTCGCTCGACGCCGACGATATGCACGCTGAGCCCGGAGCCGATTGTGGCGGCTTCCGGCGAAACCAGCGCCATCGCCAGGCTCTTGCCTATCGTGTGGCCATAGCCGCCGGAGGTCACGAAGCCGACCCTCGCTCCCGATCGCCAGACCGGCTCGTAGCCGGTCGCGTCCGCATCGTCTGCGTCGATTTCAAGCGTGACGAGCTCATGCTCGGGCGGCGGCCCTTTGCTCTCCGCGAGCGCGGCCTTGCGGCCGAGAAAGTCGCCTTTGTCCCAGGCGATCCAGCGATCCATGGCGGTCATGCGCGGCGTACGATCCTGCGTGAACTCCGCCGACCAGATTCCGAAGCTCTTCTCGAGCCTCAGCGACAGAAGCGCGTTGTAACCGTACTCGCTCACGCCAAGGTCGCGCCCCGCCTCGAGCAGAATCCGGCGGAGGCTCGCGTGTTCGAGCGCGCGGCAATTGATCTCGTAGCCGAGTTCGCCGGTTACCGAGAGCCGCGCCACCCTCGCACGCACGAGGCCAACGTCCAGGGTCGCCGCGCCCATGAACGGCAGCGCCTCGTTCGATACGTCCTGATGGGTGACGCGCGCGAGCAGCTCGCGCGATTTTGGGCCGGAGAGAGCAAAGCCGATCACTTCGTCGGAAATGTCGCGCACGTTCACGCCTTCGCGTGCATGGTCAGCGAACCAGCGCATATGCCATTGGCGAAGGTAGTAGGAGCCCTCTATCCAGAAGCTCCCGTCGCCCCAGTTGATGATGGTGAGGTCGCCCTTGAGCCTTCCAGTCTCGGAGAGCATCGGCGCAAGGCGTGCGCGACCGGCCTTGGGCAGGCGGGCGACCGTCATCCAGTCGAGCCAGCTTTCCGCCTCGGGTCCGGTCACTTCGTAACGCGAGAACGACGCGATATCGATGAGGCCGACGCCCTCCCTCACCATGTGGCATTCGGCGCCGACAATGTCGAAGGCGTTCGAGCGCTTGAGCGTCGGCTTTTCCTCGAATCCCGCCGGCGCGAAATAGAGCGGGATCTCCAAGCCCCACGAATTCCCCCAGCGGCAGCCCGCGGCCGTCATCGCGTCGTAAGCCGGCGTCATTTTGAGCGGCCGGCCGGCCGGCAATTGCTCGTTCGGATAGGTCATGACGAAGCGGCGGGCGTAGAACTCGCCGGTCGTCTGCTTGATGTATTCCCGGTTGGAGGCGAAGGCGCCATAGCGCGCGATGTCGAGGCCGTAGACGTCAGTCGACGCCTCGCCATGGATCATCAGTTCCGCCAGCGATTTCCCCACCCCGCCGCCTTGAAGAAATCCGGCCATGACTCCGCAGGCGAGCCAATAGCCGCGCTTGCCCGCGACCGGGCCGATGAGCGGATTGCCATCCGGGGAGAAGGTGAAGGCGCCGTTCACCCATTGGCGTATCCCGGCCTCCTGCAAGACAGGATAGCGGCGGTGAACGAGCTCCAATTCGCCAGCGATACGGTCGATGGCCTCCGGCAGGAGCTCGACTCCGTAATCCCACGGCGCGCCGTCCATCGACCAGTGCTGCGGCTGGGTCTCGTAGATGCCGATCAGCATGCCCTTCTGATCCTGGCGCATGTAGGTAAAGCCCTCGAGGTCCACGACCATGGGCAGCTCGGTCTTGAGCGAAGCAATCTCGGGGATTGTCTCGGTCAGGAGGTAGTGATGCTCCAAGGGTGAGAGAGGAAGGTCGAGCCCGACCATCCGCCCGACCTGCTTCGCCCATAGGCCTGCGGCGTTGACAACATGCTCGGCGTTCAGGACGCCCGAGTCGGTGACGAGGTCCCAGGACGCGTCCGCGCGCTGCTTCAATTCCAGCACGCGATTGTGCTCGATCACAGTAGCGCCGCGTTTTTTGGCCGCTCCGGCATAAGCCCAAACCGTTCCTGTGGTGTCGACATAGCCCTCGCGGTCCGCCCACATGCCGCCGAGCACGCCTTCGACATTGATGATCGGACACCGGGCCTTGATCTCCTCCGGCGTCACCAAGCGGACGTCATCGATGCCGATCGCCTGGAAGCGGCGATAGGACGATTGCAGCCACTCCCACCGCTCTGGCGCGGAAGCGACATGAATGCCGCCGGTCATATGCATGCCGATGGACTGGCCAGATTCGGCCTCGATCTCCTTCAGGAGGTCTATCGTGTAGGCCTGAAGGAGGGCCATATTGGGATTGGCGTTAAGGGCGTGAAATCCGCCGGCGGCGTGCCAGGACGAGCCGGCGGTCAGGACGGAGCGCTCGACCAGCGCCACATCGGTCCAGCCAAATCTTGTCAGGTGGTAAAGGACAGAAGCCCCGACGACCCCGCCGCCGATGACAACAACGCGGTAGTGCGCTTTCATCCGCGATCCCTCGTCTAAACGGCGGCGTGCGCTCGTGCGCCGAATTGCTTGGCCGGTCTAGACATGACTGTCGAGATAGCAGCAGTTCGACCCATTTTGTCCGCAAGTGTGGCTTTTGTCGCCTTGTCCGCGACGGGCGAATATGCGTATGCATGGTTGTTTGCGTCGGTCGTAACACGTGGCGTCGCGCCGTCTGAAAACCGCCGTCTCCGGGGTCAACGAGGATGTTGTGGCAGGAGTTCAAACTCATTTCTTCAGCGAGCGTCGCAGCGCCGCCAGGTTGAGGTGACGCGGAGTGGAATTGCTCGTGTAGTCAAGGGTTACAAAGAGTTAACGAATGTGACGGACGACAACGGAGATTAGCGTTGTTCGTGCGCATGCGTTTTGAGGCAAAGGGGTGGTATGAGGCGGAGCGGGGCCTTCACGCTCGCGGTGGTCCTGACGCTTGGCGCGGTAACTGGCGGCCGGGGGCAGGAGCTATCGAGCTCCGTCACCCCCGCCGCAAACGGGGTCTTCGAGGGCGTTGTTCTGCCTTCGGTCCCCGAGAATTGGGCTGATCTGCCATTTAAGCTGACGGCTTCCCAAACCGAATCCTACAACTCGAACATCAGCTCTTTTCCGATTGGCTTTGCTCCGAAGGGCGCGGTCCTCGGCGATTTCACGTCTAATACCAATTTTGGCTTCCAAACAAAGGCGAACGTATCCGGTCAACAGTTGTTTCTCGACTCCACGTTCGGCGTGATACACTATCTTCATGAGACCCAGTTTGATTCAACCGTTTACTCGGTGAATGCAGGGGTTGACTGGAGCATCACATCGCGATGCTCGGGAACTCTTGCCGCGAGCCTCTCCAAGTCGCCCGGCCAGCTCACGGAACAGGTCGGAACTGGCGTCAACTTCACGACCACAACCGCGCTCAATGAAACCGGAAAATGCGGGATCGCCAACGGATATTCGTTGGTGTTAAACAGCGGTATAACGACCACAACGAATTCAGACGCCGTCAACGCGCTCAACAACGCTCGAACGCAGCTTATCGCCGCCGGCATTGAATACGCAAAAGGCTATAGCACCATCACGGCGTTGGCCAGCATTTCCGATCAGAACTTCACTGGTCGAGCGCCGCAACTCGGTGTTGTAGGCTTGGCCAATGAGGTCGATTTTCATAGCTTTACTCTCAACTACAAGCGAGAAATCAATCCCAACCTTTCGGTGAACGGAGAAATCGGCCTCGTTGGGGTCACGAGCGGATTCAGCTTGGGACTGCCTAAAACCCTCCTCCCGATCTATACGGTGAGCGCGACGTGGGCTCTCACGCCGAAGCTCGGCCTAAACGCGTCCGCGTCACGAACAATCGCTCCTCCGACGACAGTCGTCGCCAACGCGCAGCAGAGCTACAATGCCCAGCTGAGTTTCACCTATCAGCTGACGCCTAAGGTCGGCGTGAGCGCTGGCGGTTCGGTGGACTATTCTACCACGTCATTTACGTCGTCTCCGGTAGCAACCGGCCTTTCCCCTTTTTTGTTTAGTTCGCAGAATACTTACAACTTGAATGCCGGATTAAACTACTCCATGACGCCCTTCCTGTCGGCCGCGTTAAGCGCTACGTATTCCGAGCGGGTCGCAAACCATCTGATAACGCCGCAAGATGTGGTGACCGTAAGTTTGAATTACAGACCGTACTAGCAGTCCGAAGCGGGAGCGGAACAATGCTGAAAACGATGCGAATGGCGCGGCGGTGGACGCTGTGGCTGGCCGTCTTGGCCATCGGGGCGGTCGTCCCGGATTGGGCGCTCGCCGCCGGTCGGATTCTCACGCCCCAAGAACTCGATCCAGATCAAGGTCGTCAACCAACCTGACATGGACACCACCACCCGCGTCGAAACGGATGGGACAATCAGCTTTCCCTATGTCGGGCGGATCAGGGCGGCGGGGTTGAGCGAAGATCAGTTGGCGCACGCCATCGAACGTCAACTCGCCTCGCGTCAGATCGTCACCGATCCCCACGTGCTCGTCGACATCACCACCTTCGGCACCCAGGCGAGCGTCCAAGGGCAGGTGGGGGTGCCGGGAGTCTACACGCTCGATCGGCCAACCAATCTCACGCAACTTCTGTCCCGCGCAGGCGGGGTGCGGGACGCCGGCCTGGGCGGGACAGTGTCGGTGCGCCACGCCGGCGGCGGGATCCAGAAGTTCGATTCCAGGGAGGTCCAGGCCGGGCGCGGCCCCGGCGCCAACCTGCGAATCGCGAATAACGACGAGGTGTTCGTCGATCTGGCGCCGTTCTACTATCTCTACGGGTATGTGGGCAAAACCGGGGAATATCCCCTCCTTCGCCCGATCACGGTCCAGCAAGCGCTCTCGATCGGCGGCGGATTGTCGGCCCTCGGAACGGACTGGCGCATTAAAATCAAGCGGAAATCAGGCAACGGGCAAACCTACGAAGTCCCTGCTTCACTTGACGACCAAGTGGAGGCAGGCGATACGATTATCGTCAGCGAGCGCATATTCTAGTCATTAAGTGCTGCTATGCCCTGATTACGAGTTGACCTTGAGCCCGGGAGTTGGGTTGTGTCGGTAAGCCAAATTCTTGTGATTCTCATGCGTCGCGCGTGGATCGTCATGCTCGCGCTGCTCACGACCGTAATCGTGGCGGGCGGGGTCTTGCTGTTGGTGCCCGGTCGCTACGACGCTGTCGCCAGCGCGAGCATCGACCCCGGAAACGTCGATCCAATTTCGGAATTGTCGAGTGGCCTCGGCGCGATTGGATTGATCCAGGGCAACATCCTTTCGCTCGTCACCAGCCAGCGGGTGGCGGTCGATGTCGTCAAGCGGTTGAACCTCACCGACAATCCGGCGGTCCAGGAGAATTTCCGAAAATCGCCTTCGTTCGGACGCGAAAGCATTGAGGAATGGATGGCCGACGGCCTGCAAAAGAATGTTGATCCGAAGTTCATATTGGGAACGAATGTCCTCGCAATCAAATATAAGTCGGGCGACCCAAACCAGGCGTCGCTGATCGCCAACGCATTTCTGGCGGCGACAATCGACGGGTCCGTGGCCATGAAGGCGGCCGAGGCGGATCAAACCGCTCGCTGGTTCTCCCCGCAACTCGACGAATTGCGCAAGGAACTGGACGCGGCGCGCACGGCGCTGAGATCCTTCCAATCCAAGGCGAACATGGTGGCGCCGACGGCCGGCGGCCCGGACAAGGAAACCGCCCAATACATGGCGATCGGCTCGGAGTTGTCGTCCGCGAGGGCAGGACTGACCGCCCTTCAGAGCCGCCTGACCAGCGGCTCGACCGACCTGTCGAATGACCCGTCGGATCCCGATCTGCAAATTCTGTCGGGTTTGAAAGAGAAGCTCGCGACCGCCGAAGCCGAAGTGGCCGCCGCCAAGGGCGCCCTCGGCTCCAACAACCCGAAGATGTTGGCCCAACAGGCGAATATGGCGGCGGTTCGCAAGCAGATGAGCGACGCGACCGATCGAATGCGCCAACATCTGAAAGAGCGCATCGGCACAGTGCAAACCCAGATCGCGTCGCTCGAGGCCGAGCAAGAGCAAGCGCAGAAGGCCTTGATCGACATTCAAGCGCAACGTGACCGGCTTGGCCAATTGGAGCACGACGTCGCCTTTCGCGCCGACGAACTCAGCGCTCGCGAGCGAGCGGCGGAACAGGCTAAGCTGAAGAGCAAGCTGACATTTTCGGATATGACGGTTCTCGATAAGGCGTTTCCGCCCGTCACGCCGTCGTTTCCAAAGCCGTTTGTCGTGATGCCGGTCGGGATCGCGGCCGGCCTCGGCCTCGGGCTGATTCTGGCGCTTCTCGCCGAGGCGGCCGACCGGCGGGTTCGCTTTCCAGTCGACCTGGAATATGCGGCGCCTGCTCCGTTCTTGGGCTCTATCGACAACTCGGGACGCTCGAAGGGGCGAATCGGCGCATCGCGCCGCGCCCTTCCACGGGCCGCCTGAGTTCGTAGACGCCGGGACGGATTAGCGAATGGGTTTGGCCGCCCATCGGTCGGCCCCAAAGACCTGAAACGGTTCGGAAAAGAATTGGGGGATAACGTCTTTTGCGGGCCCCGTTGCGCGGCGGGCCGACAGCTGAATCATTGAGAGCTCAATTCCATGGCGATTAAACCAAATTACCAGAAAGACGGGGACAACGTCGTCGCGGTGCAGACGTCCAAGGATCCGATTGAGCAGCAGATCCTCGCGGCCGGCAATTTGAGCGAAGCTCAGGTTGAGGCCATCCGCGGATTTCAGCGGCGCAAGGGGCTGACGTTTGGCGAGGCGGCGATCGCGTTGGGTCTTGTGCGGCGCGACAGTTTGTTTCTGGCGCTTTCGAAGCGTTACAATTATCCCGTTCTGAACTTCGGCGTCGACGAAGGCCGCTTTTCCCGCGAGTTGGTCGTCGGTTACCAGCCGTTCAGCACCGCCGCGGAAGCCTTTCGCTCCGTAAGGTCCGCGCTCGCAACCGGGCCCCTATCGCAGGGCAAGAATGCGTTCGCCGTAATCGGTCCCCATCGCCGGGTCGGGGTCACATATTTCGCCGCAAACCTTGCGTTGTCATTCGCGCAAATGGCCGTTCCCACTCTCCTCGTCGATACGAACTTGAGGAAGCCAAGGCTGGCCGCCTTGTTTGGCGTGGATCCGAAGACGGAGGGCCTGGTAGAGGCCTTGACCCATGGCGAGGCCGAATTGCCGCCCGTCACGATCGACATCGTGCCAGGTCTGTCCTTGCTCGTCGCGGGCGCAACCGCGCCCCACCCGCAGGAGTTGCTAAGCTCCAAGGAGTTTTTGACGCTGTCGCAGAATGCCCAGCGAAACTATGGCGTGGTGATCTACGACACCCCGGCGGCGTTGGAGAGCGCGGATGCGTATGTTGTCGCGTCCCGCGTCGGCGCCGCGATCCTGGCGGCTCGGCGGCACCGAACGAGGGCGAAGGACATCAGCAAGATCTCGCGAGCGCTGGAGGGCTTCCAGTGCGACATTGCGGGCACGATTCTCTCGCGCTTCTGAATAGTGTTGCGCCGACGCTGCCGCGCAGACCCCGCGTGTCAACTGCTCAGCTTACGCAGATAGTCCCAGCTATACAGGCCGGTGTCGTGTCCGTCGTCGAACACGATCTTGATCGCGTAATTGCCGACGGGCTCGATAGCAACGATGGCGACGTTTTCCTTGCCCGTGATAATCTTTTTTTGGCTCGGCGAGTGGCCTTGCACTTCAGCGCTTGGGCTCTCCACGCGTAGCCGCTCGGCGGCGAGGCGGATCACCTCGCCGTCATCGAAGACGACTTCCAAAACGCGCCCTTTGTCCATTGCCGTAATATCAGTCGGCCAAGCCATCGCGGCTCCCCTCACTCCAGGATGCGGATGCGCGGCGCGGGCTTGGCGCCCGTTGCGCCGGTGGCGAGCGTATCCGCGACCCGTCGCGCGATCCCGAGCAAGGCGTCGGCTTGCGGGCTTCCGGGCATGCTGGCGATGACCGGGCGCCCGTCATCGGAATTGGTGCGAATGGCGATGTCGAGCGGCACTTCGCCGAGGAACGGGACGCCGAGTTTTTCGGCTTCTTTTCGCGCCCCTCCATGCGAAAAGACATCCGTCCGGCCACCGCAGTGCGGACAGACGAAATAGCTCATATTCTCGACCACGCCGAGCAGGGGGATTTTAACCTGATTGAACATCGCAATGCCGCGCCTGGCGTCGATGAGAGCGAGATCCTGCGGCGTCGACACGATCACCGCTCCCGCAAGCGGCACGTTCTGAGCCATTGTCAGCTGCGTGTCGCCGGTGCCTGGCGGCATGTCGACGACGAGCACCTCGAGTTCGCCCCACACCACCTCACGCAACAGCTGGTTTAGCGCCGAGACCACCATGGGGCCGCGCCAGACCACGGGCGCGCCCTCGTCGATCAGAAAGCCGATCGACATCACCTTGACGCCGAAACTTTCGAGCGGGATGAGCCGCTTGCCGTCCGGCGCTATGCTCGGTTTGGAATTGAGGCCGAACAGCTTGGGCATTGACGGCCCGAACAGGTCGGCGTCGAGAACACCAACGGCAAGTCCGAGCTTGGCGAGGCCGACCGCGAGATTGCAGGCGACAGTCGACTTGCCGACTCCGCCCTTGCCCGAGGCCACCGCGATGATGTGCTTGACCCCGGGCAGCGGCTCGCTTGGCCGGCCGTGCCTGACCGGCGGCGCCTTGCTGTCATGCGCGTGACCGGGTGAAGCGCCGCCGACGGCGCGCGCGGCTTCGGCGGTCAGCGTCACTACGGCCCCGGCGACGCCGGGAATGGCTCTAATCGCCGTCTCGGCTTCAGTCCGCATCAACTCCATCGCCTTCGCGCGCGCGGGGTCGATGGCGATCGCAACGAAGACCTTGCCGTCGCGAATGGTGACGCCGGAGAGCGCCCCGGAATCGGGCAAGGAAGCGCGTCCATCCGGACCCGGAATCGCCGCCAGCGCGGCCATCACCTCGTCGCGCGAAACCATCTCAGTCCTTCCCGCCCGCAACAGGTAAGCGTACGTTCTCGGCCGACGGGCGCAGCTCGGCCGCTGGACGCCAATCGAGTGTGTCTCGCAGCGTAACAACCGTCCCGATGATAATGATCGAGGGACCGCCCAGTTCGGCCGCGCGCGCCTTCTCTGCGAGCGTTCCGAGCGTGCCGACGACCACTCGTTGATTGGGGCGGGTGGCGTTGTCAATGATCGCCGCCGGCAAGTCCGCGTCCGCGCCCCGGGCGACAAACTCGCGCGTCAGCGCCTCGACGTTGCGCAGTCCCATATAGATCGCAACCGTCTGGCGCGGTTGCAAGAGCGCCGTCCAGTCGAGATCGATGTTGCCGTCCTTGCCGTGGCCGGTCACGAAGACGCAGGCTTGTGCGTGGTCGCGATGAGTGAGGGGAATGCCAGAATAGGCCGAGGCGCCGATCGCTGCGGTGATGCCCGGACAGACCTGAAACGGAATCCCCTCCGCCGCGAGCGCTTCGATCTCCTCGCCGCCCCGGCCGAACACGAACGGATCGCCGCCCTTGAGGCGCAGCACCCGCTTGCCCTGTTTGGCGAGCTTGACGAGGAGCGCGCTGATCTCGCCCTGCGGCAATTCATGGTCCTCCGGCTGCTTGCCGACATAAATGCGCTCCGCCTCACGGCGCACCAGGTTCATCACGTGCTCGTCGGTAAGCCGGTCATAGAGCACGACATCGGCCTTTTGCATGAGCCGGAGGGCGCGGAAGGTCAGAAGATCGGGGTCGCCGGGTCCCGCGCCGACGAGATAGACCTCGCCGCGCGGCGCCTCGGCCCTCTCGGCGCCTACACGTTCAATAACGCGAGTGAGTTCGGCGGCCGCGGCGCTCTCGTCGCCAGAGAGCGCGCGTTCGGCGATCGGTCCCTCAAGCACGGTCTCCCAGAATCGCCGGCGCATGACCGGAGAGGCGATCGCCTTGCCGACCGCGTCGCGAAATCCGCCCATGAGGTCCGCAAGGCGGCCATAAGCGGCGGGAATGGCCGTTTCCATGCGGGCTTTCAGCAGGCGTCCCAGAATTGGCGAAGCCCCACCGGTCGAAATCGCGATGACGAGCGGGTCGCGGTCGATAATCGCGGGCATGATGAAGTCGCAGAACTGCGGTCGATCGGCGACGTTCACCCATGCGCCGGCCGCCTTCGCCACCGTCCAGGCCGCCGCTGACGAGCGCTCGTCCTCAAGCGCCACGAAGCAGACCTCGACATCCTCGAAATCCTCAGGTTGGGGATCGCGCGGCGCGTGGCGGAAGTTCGGCGCATCGATCAGCTCGCGAAAATCATCGCTGAGCGCGGGCGCGAATGTCGTCACCCGCGCGCCGGATTTGATCAGGTGTTCCGCTCGTCGCGCAGCCACCACGCCGCCGCCGACGACGATTGCGGCCTTGCCGCCGAGCTCAAGAAAAATCGGCAGATGGCGCATGGCTATCCGACGCCGGACCGCATCGCGCGGCGTGTGGTCCGGAAGCAGGGGATCAATAAGGGTGTCGAGCAATCCACGAGGCGCCCTTCTAGGCCTTTCGGCCCTCAGAGCAAAGCGAAAGCGAACCCCGTTACGCGCTTTGCGTTCCGCGCAGCAAAACTAATGCGTCACCCGCGCAGCTTGGCGAGCTTGCGCTATCGCAGCCAGCGCGTTTACGAAGCGAACCAAAAAGCTCGGAGGACAAAATCCGAGGAAAGCGGGTTCTCCATCATTCATTCCTAGGAACAAATGGGGACGAGCCCCGTGGAATTGGACGAACGGGTGATCAACGAGCAACCCGGTCCTGTGTCTCCACGACCGGGACTCGAACGGTATATTTCTGCCGAGCCGTGTTAACCAAGGCAACGCCGAACAAGCAAAGGGACAGCCCAAGCATAAGTTCGCCAGTCAAAAACGCAGGGCTATGGTTCAACAACACGGCTACCATCGGAGTGCCTCACAGCGACTTCATTTGAGATCGTGAGCCTAAAACGCGCGAATAAAGACTGAGTTCCATTGTCTTTCGAAAACCGGGGCTCTTGGCTACCTTTTGCTAAGCTCATCACCCTCAATCGACACTGGGTGCTACGGGAGCGCCAATCGCCCCACAGAAACGCGCCTGAAAACCCATGCCGAGCCGCCTCTCAGGCGACCTCACGCGGCAGCGCCTGGTCTCTGGCATTTATTAACGGCGAGGGCGTGTTTCAAGATTACGGTTTTGAGAATTCAAGCTATCCATGCGATCAGGTCTCCCTCGGCCGATCAGCAGGACGACATGAGTTCACAGAGCGAAGTTTTCGAACGCACCGAAACGCCTCTGACGGATCCCCCTGCCGACATGGTCTTCGTGCCCGGAGGCGAGTTTCGCATGGGCTCGGACGGCCACTATCCCGAGGAAGCGCCAACGCACAGGGTTAGCGTCGGCGGTTTTTGGATCGACAGCGCGCCGGTGACGAACCGCCAGTTCCGCAAGTTCGTCAATGCGACGAGGCATGTGACATTTGCCGAGATTACGCCGAGGGCGGAGGATTATCCGGGCGCGTTGCCGCACATGCTGAAGGCGGGATCGCTCGTCTTTTCGCCTCCAAGAGAGTTGGTCGATCTCAAAGACTGGTCGCAATGGTGGCGATTTAAGTTCGGCGCAGACTGGCGAAGACCGTACGGGCCGCGCTCGTCGATCAGCGGAATGGATGATCATCCCGTCGTGCATGTCGCCTATGGTGACGCCGAGGCTTACGCACGATGGGCCGGCAAGGACTTGCCAACCGAGGCCGAGTGGGAATTCGCGGCGCGCGGGGGCCTCGATGGCGCGGAATATGCCTGGGGCGATGAGTTCACGCCGAACGGCAGGCAGATGGCCAACACCTGGCAGGGCGCGTTTCCGCAGCAGAACCTCAAAGAGGACGGCTTTGAGCGCACGTCGCCGGTCCGCTCGTTTCCCCCCAACGGCTATGGCGTCTACGACATGATCGGCAATGTGTGGGAATGGACGACCGACTTCTGGTCGACTTGTCATTCGGCGGATGCGCCCAAAGCGTGCTGTGTGCCGCAAAACCCGCGCGGCGGGCCGGAGGCGCAGAGCTACGACCCTTGCCAGCCTGAGATTCGTATTCCGCGCAAGGTGCTTAAAGGCGGCTCGCACCTCTGCGCGCCGAACTATTGCAAACGCTACCGGCCAGCCGCACGGCACGCCGAGCCGATCGACACATCCACGAGCCATGTCGGCTTTCGCTGCGTGGTGCGCGCGAAGACCTAAAAGAAGGCGGGCGCGGGGGTCCTTCAAAGCAAAAGGCCGCCCTTTGGAGGCGGCCTTTCTTATCCAATAAGCCTGCTGCGTTAGGCGACGGCCGCGCGCTTCTTCGCGCCACGGTAGCCGGAGAAGCCGAGTCCGACGAAGCCTAGAAGCATCATCGCCCAGGTCGAGGGCTCCGGAACCGGCGAGGAAAGGCCTAACACTTCCGTGTAGATTTCGTCGCCGACGATATGGTGAGAAGCGTCGGAGGGATGAGAGTTGAAGTAGTAGAAATATGTGTCAGGCGTCGCGCAGACCGGCGGACCTATGCATGGGGTGGTGGTGTTGGTAATTCCATAGTTCGACGGGTTTGTAAGGATGTCGTCGTAGTCCGGTCCCCAATTGCTAAGCTCGATGGTCGCATCGGGAAACTCGGCTTGCAGTTCGGGAACCAGCGCCTCGTACCCTGGATTGAGATTGAGGGCGCTATCGGTGAACGCCGGGACGTCCTGCGGGAGCAGCGCGATTTCGAAGATGCGAGCCCCAAGTGAGTAGAGCGTCGCGACTTGCGCGTTCGTCGCTGCGTCGATTTGTGTGGGGTCGCTCGTGTGGTCGTTCAATCCGCCGGCGAGGAAGAACAAGGTTGAGTCGGGATTGAACGTCACTTCGCCATTGTCGACATAGTTTTGAAACTCGCCAACCTGCTGGGTCAGACTTCGTGGCTGTTTAGTGGGCGGCGGGATCGGATCAACGCGCGCGCCGCTTTCCGCGAAATTGACGCCGTCGGTTCCGGGATCCGCATTCTTCGATGTCGTTAGGGTGATGCCAAAATCCTTAGCCAAATACCCAGCCCAGGTGGTTCCACCGGGGTTGACGAGCGGAACGAACGCGCCCGTATCTGAATAGCTGTCGCCGAATACGAAGAGATCATTGATTACAACCGCGGATGCCGGGGTGGGCGCAGTCATTGCTGCCACGAGGCAAGCAGCGGCTGTACTGACCCAAAGTTTATTTCGAGACATAGCTTCCTCCATCGCGCCAGATCATGCGCGTTGTGACAAAATCAAGACGATTTCGATAAGATAGTTACGCCGTATAAGAGTATATTGTGTTTACTTCTAGAGTCGTGAGGAAGTAACAGCTAATTCATAGATCCTCCCCTAGATTTCGATTAGCACCGGGCAGAGGATCTCGCCATCTTACGTTCCGGTCAATATCTCCTTTAGTCGAATATTGACGGTCGACGAGCGTGTTTGAAGTATTTTCTACACTTAGTCGGTTGCAATAACCAACTTTATCGTGGCAAACCCACGGTGCTGAACGGCCAAGATCCCTGGGAAAGCTAGACGTCGAACACGATGAGGTCGTGCTCCCAGAGGCGCTCGAAAAACTGTCGCCCCTGCTCTTCGCCGGTGATCTCACCCGCGCGATCCAGGATCTCGGCGACAGAGCGCTCGCCGTCGATCGCCGCAAGGAGCCGCTCCTGAGCCGTGTTGATGAAGAGCGCGAGATCGGGATAGGCGTGGCTAGGATTGATGAGCACGGCGGCGACGCCACGCGGCGCGCGATCCTTGACTATCAGCGTCCAAGGGAGCCGGACCGGGACGAAACGCCGCCAGCCGTCTCCGTCGAATGTGATCGGCTGGGCTTCGCGTTCGCGATCGTCGCGGTAGGCGATGAAACTGTGCCGGTCCATCGTTCCGCGCAGGAGTTCGATCGCCGCGTGCTGAGCGGGCGGGGCCAGCGCGGCAAGACGAGCGCGATGGGGCGCGTCCTCGATCGCCCCGCACTGGGGAAGGTAAGCCGCCTGCTCGTACCAGCGCCCAAACCTGAGGCCGCAAAGCGCGAGCCAATCGTAAATCTGCGGCACGGAATAGGTGCGATCCTGCGGGTTCAGCAACGCGTCGGCTAGCGCGTTGGGCTGTACAAAGTCCTTTGCCCGCTTCACGACCGCGGCGATCGGATGGTCCACTGGCAGCGCATGAACCGTCTGCCCAAGATCGCGCAGCTCTTCGTCCCCGACGCCGATCTCAAGCAGCCTGCAATAATCCTGCATCATTGTGATGCCCGCGCGTCCGTAAGGCGCGTAGACCATGATGTGCATTGCGCCATCTCGCGTAAGGACCTCGCGCAGCGCGCGAAGACCGGCGTCCGGGTCGCTTAGGTGGTGAAGCACGCCCGTGCAAACAATTTGGTCGAACGTCTCGCCAAGCTCCGCGATCCGCTCGATCGCCAGGCGGTGGAGCTGCAAGTTTCGGATGTCGTGCTTCTTTTGAAGATCGCGCGTATGGCGCAAGCTGGTTTCGCTGACGTCGATCGCGACGATACGCGCATCAGGCTCCATGAGCGCATGACGCGCGGCCTGCGACGTGCCGCAGCCAGCGACAAGGATGGATCGATCGGGACGCGGCTTTTCCAGCGGCCACAGCAGCAAAGATTGCGCGCGCCGGCGTTGCGGGTCTCGGTAGCGCTCAAGACGATGCTCGAGGCTGCTGACGGGCGCCGGATAAGGATGCGAACTCGTAGAACGCGCAAATCGCTTCGAGGCGATAGACGGCCGTTTCCGCGTTGTCACCCGTTGTTGACATCCACTATGCTCCTTGAGCACCCAGGCTATTGGCAAGCAAAGCCGCTGCTCATCGGCGGCTTTGACATGCGGCCTGGTTGCGACTAACCGATACCCGGCAATGACCGTAAACATTGGGCGCGATCTCGGCCGCAAGATGCTAGCTTTGCTTCAAACGGATCGACCCGATGCCGAGCGGTCGCATTTTGACTGATGCGCCGTCAAAAACCCAAGTCCTTCAAGCGCAGGCCGCAAGCTTGCTCGTGCTTGGCCTCCTCGCTCTCGGAGTGGCCTGGTATGGGGTTACTGAAGAAAGTCTCGGCCGGCTCTGGACCGACGTTCTTGATAGGCCCGGCGGCCCTATGACCTTTCGCTTCATCCTGCAACCGGCGATGGCGATCATCGCGGCGCTTCGCGACGGGCTCCACGACGCGCGACTCGGACGCAGGCCCTATATTTGGGCCTTGATTCACGGTGTTCGGGACTCCCAAGGGCGGAGCGGGCGTCTCTGGGAGGGAATCGTCTCGACCGCGCGCATCCTGATTCTTGGGGTCGTCATGGACATCATCTACCAATGGAAGGAGCTGGACACGTTCTACCCAGGCCAGTCCGCGGTTATAGCGGTTCTCCTGGCGTTTATCCCTTATTTGCTGCTGCGCGGCCCGTTTGAGCGGATCGCCCATTATTGGGTCGCCCGGCAGGCAGCTGGTTGAGCTAGGCCGCGGAGGAGATGATGGCGAGCCCCGAACTGAAGTTCGATACGAACACCGAGCTCGCGTCACGCCGTACAGGCATGTCGTTTCAGCGCACGCGCATGAGCGCGGACCGCACGCTGATGTCAGTGATCCGCACGTCGCTGTCGCTGATCGGCTTTGGCTTCACGATCGCGCAGGTGTTTCAGAAGCTGCGCGATCAGGATATCATCACCAAGGCTGCCGCGCCGCGTAACTTCGGCCTCGCTTTGGTTGGGCTCGGCATCGTGATGCTCGTTATCGGCATCGTCTACCACGTGCAGTTCATGCTGGGGCTGCGGCATCTTCGAGCGGAGATGCGAGCGGAGGGGCTCATCCATGGCGAGACAATCTTTCCGCTGTCGTTCACTCTGGTTACGGCGCTCGTTCTTCTCTTGATCGGGATTGCGGCAATCATGAGCATGGTGTTTCACGTTGGACCATTCGAATAGGGCGCGACGACTTCAGCGATGGTTGTTCCGCGCTTCCGGCCATCAGCGCGCCGGAATTAGAACGCCCATTGAGCTTCGATTCAAGGAGAGGAAACAATGCCCAAGACCCCGAACAGATCAGACACGCCGAAAAAATCCGACAAGCCGAACATTCTCGTCATCTGGGGCGACGACATCGGCATCGCCAATCTAAGTTGCTATTCGCATGGTCTTATGGGCTATCAGACACCCAATATCGACCGCATCGCCAAAGAAGGGATAATGTTCACCGATTCGTACGGCGAACAATCCTGCACTGCGGGCCGTTCGTCGTTCATCACCGGGCAGAGCGTCTATCGAACCGGCCTGTCGAAGGTCGGCATTCCCGGCGCTCCGGTCGGCATGAACGAGAAGATCATCACCATCGCCGCGGCCCTCAAGAATCAGGGCTATGCGACTGGCCAGTTCGGCAAGAACCATCTCGGCGATCTGAACTCGATGCTGCCGACCAACCACGGCTTCGACGAGTTCTACGGCAACCTGTACCACCTCAACGCCGAAGAAGAGCCGGAAGCGGACGACTATCCGAATGAGGAGGAGTTTCCGAACTTTCACAAGACGTTCGGCCCCCGCGGCGTCATGCACACCTTCGCGACGGAGACCGACGATCCGACCGTTGAGCCGCGGTGGGGCCGCGTCGGCAAGCAGAAGATCGAGGACACAGGCCCGCTGACCAGGAAGCGCATGGAGACCTGCGACGAGGATTTCGTCAAGGAAGCCAAGCGTTTCATGAAAGAATGCAACGACGCGGGTAAGCCGTTCTTCGTCTGGCTCAACACGACCCACATGCACGCCTTCACGCACACCAAGGCCGAGAGCCTGGGGCAGGCGGGACGCTGGCAGTCGCCCTATCACGACACGATGATCGACCATGACAAGAACGTCGGCCAGGCGCTCGACTTTCTCGACGAAGCCGGCATCGCCGACAACACCTTCGTCATGTATTCGACCGACAACGGCCCGCACATGAACTCGTGGCCGGATGCTGGGATGACGCCGTTCCGCAACGAGAAAAACTCAAACTGGGAAGGCGCGTTCCGGGTGCCGCTTGTCGTGCGCTGGCCGGGCAAGATCAAGCCGGGCCAGATCTCGAACGAGATCATTCAGCACCATGACTGGTTCCCGACCTTCCTCGCCATGGCCGGCGATCCGGACGTCGCGGAGAAGCTGAAGAAAGGCTATCAGGCGATCGGCCGGACCTACAAGAATCACCTCGACGCCTATAATCTGGTGCCCTATCTGACCGGTCAGGAGAAGAAGAGCCCACGAAACTTCTTCATGTATCTGAGCGACGACGGTGACGTTCTGGGCCTGCGCTATGACAATTGGAAGGTCGTGTTCATGGAGCAGCGCGCCCCCGGCACGCTGCGGGTCTGGGCGGAGCCGTTCACGAAGCTCCGGGTGCCGAAACTGTTCAATCTTCGCACCGACCCTTACGAGCGCGCGGATATCACCTCGAACAGCTATTACGACTGGTTCCTGCGCCGCGTCTTCATGATCTACGGCGCGCAGGCGGCGGCGTCGCAATGGGCGGCGACCTTCAAGGATTTCCCACCCATTCAGAAACCCAACACCTTCACGCTCGACGACGCCTTGAAGGCGATGCACGAGACGGCCGCCGGCATGCACTGAGCGGACGAAGCGAGTGGCGAGTTCAAGACTTGCCACTCGCCCCGCTGCTTGAGCGAAGATCAATTCAGCCTGCGCGCTGTGTGAGGGCGACGCGGTGAGAGAATGGCTCGTTCTCGCGACCAACGTCGCCGTCGACGCGATCGACTGGCTGGCGTTGGTCCTCATCGTAGTCGGAGCGATCGAGGCCTTCTTCCAGGGCCTGTGGACGATGTTTTCCTCGCCCGACGGCCATCACGACCGCGACGTCTGGCTGCGCCTGGGCCGTTGGCTTGTCGCTGGCCTCACGTTCCAGCTCGCCGCCGACGTTTTGGAAACCGCGATCACCACGAGCTGGGACGAGGTCGCGCGCCTCGCTGCAATCGCCGCCATCCGCACCTTCCTCAATTACTTTCTCGAGCGTGACTTGGGCGAGATCCGGATTCGGCAAGGATCGGCGCCAAGTGAAAGCGACTGAGGGCGGGGCGTTTGGCTAAATCGGCTGGACCACTGTCGAGGGGCCGGCTTCCCGAACCGGGCGGCCCGCCTTGACCCTGGCGAGGACGCAACTCTAGAACGGCTGGCGGCGTTTAGGCGCGAAGTTGCGCGACGTCGCGACAGAGCCAATCGACCAGGCGCGAATCCTGGAGACGCCATCCATGCGTAAGTTCGACGACCTGTCCGAGCGCGAGATTCTCGCCCTCGCCATCAGCAATGAGGAGGAGGACGCGCGCGTTTTTGCCGATTTCGCCGATGGTCTGCATGACGATTACCCAGCAAGCGCCAAAGTGTTCGACGAGATGGCGGCGGAGGAGAACGGTCACCGGCGCCGACTCATCGACGTCTTCGTAGCGAAGTTCGGCAACCACATTCCTCTGGTGCGGCGCCAGGACATTCGCGGCTATATCCCGCCGAAACCTGTCTGGCATATGCGGCCGCTCGGCATCGACATGGCGCGCTCGCATGCGCGCGACATGGAGCGCGCCGCGGCCCGTTTCTATCGACAGGCCTTAACGCGCGCCACCGACGCTTCGACCCGCAAGCTCCTGGGCGACCTCGCGGAGGAAGAAGAGAAGCATGACCTGATCGCCGCCGGGCTCGAGGAGAAAATCCTCACGACGTCCGCCCGGGGTTCCGAAGCAGAGAGCGAGCGCCGGCGATTCGTCTTGCAGATTATCCAGCCCGGGCTCGTTGGCCTGATGGATGGCTCGGTGTCCACGCTCGCGCCGGTGTTCGCTGCGGCCTTCGCGACCCACAATTCGTGGAACGCGTTTCTCGTCGGGCTCGCGGCGTCGATCGGGGCCGGCATCTCGATGGGCTTCGCCGAGGCGCTGTCGGACGACGGCAAGCTTTCGGGACGTGGCGCGCCGTTGCTGCGCGGGCTCGTATGCGGGCTCATGACGGCGGCGGGGGGCATTGGCCACACGCTGCCCTTCCTGATCCCGTATTTCTACACGGCGATGGTCATCGCGCTCATCGTCGTCGTCATCGAATTGAGCGCCATCGCCTGGATCCAGTGGCGGTACATGGAGGCGTCCCCGCTGACCGCGGCCGCAAAAGTGATGATCGGCGGCGCGTTGGTGCTGGCGGCGGGAATTTGGATCGGCTCAAGCTGAGGGCGCGCGGACCCTACGACTGGTGAGAGCCAGTGAACGGAACACACGGGATGATCGCGCCGCCATAAATGTCGGAGCACGCCACCGGCATTTGCCCGCCGGGCGACATCCGCTTCACCGCCTTCAGAACGTGCTGCGCGCCGGGCGGCCCGACCGGAATGACCATGATCCCGTCCGGGGTCAGTTGCTACAGCAAGGGCGGGGGATGTGATCGATGCCGCAGGTCTTAGCCCCGGAAACTTTCGACTTCGCGTATCCGGAGAAGCCGCGCAGGACGGAACTTGGTAATCCTCGCGAGCTGACAAACCGGAGGGGCCATGCAAGCGAATTCATTCGACGTGATCCGCATTCCGACCAACGGGCCCGGCGACGTTTCCGGCCTCATGGCGCTCATCGAAGCCGGCGCGCTTGACCCTTCGTCCATTGTCGCGGTGCTGGGAAAGACCGAAGGCAATGGCGGGGTCAATGACTTCACCCGCGAATATGCGGTTGCCGCATTGTGCAACGCCCTTTCTTCGCATCTCAAGCTCACGCCGCGCGCGGTCGAGGCCCGCATCGCGTTCGTCATGTCGGGTGGTACGGAGGGGGTGCTGTCGCCGCATATAACTGTGTTCACGCGTAGCCGCACATCCGAGCTCGTCGGCGCGAATCCTGGCGAGAAGCGGCTCAGCATCGGCGTCGCGCATACCCGCGACTTTCTGCCGGAGGAGATTGGCCGCGACGCGCAGATCGAAGAAACCACCAAAGCCGTTGAAGCGGCGATGCGCGGCGCCTCGATCGAGGCTGCCAGCGATGTGCATTTCGTCCAGATCAAATGCCCGCTTCTCACCAGCGAGCGCGTCCAGGACGCTGCCGCGCGCGGCACGACAACGGTCACCGCGAGCGGCTATGCGTCGATGGGTTTTTCGCGCGGCGCGTCCGCCATCGGCGTCGCCAAGGCGTTGGGCGAGATCGGCGCTGAGGTCCGCGAAAGCCAGGTGTTGAAAGACTGGACGCTCTATTCATCGGTCGCGTCGTGTTCGGCCGGAATCGAGCTCATGCACAATGTCGTCATTCTGATCGGCAATTCACGCGTCTCGTCGAGCCCGTTCAAAATCGGCCATGCGGTGATGCGCGATGCGATCGATCTTCCGGCGGTGATGCAGGCGCTTGAGAGCGTGGGGTTGAGCGCGATCGACATGCGGTCGCAAAATCGGCTCGTCAACATTCTCGCTAAGGCCGAAGCGTCCCCGGACGGGACGATCCGCGGGCTTCGTCACACCATGCTCGAGGATTCGGATATCAACGCCACCCGGCACGCCCGCGCGGCGGTCGGCGGACTGATCGGCGGTGTGTCGGGGACCGGCGCAGTCTATGTCTCAGGCGGCGCCGAGCACCAGGGGCCGGCCGGCGGAGGCCCGGTTGCGGTCATCGCGCGTGTATGAGGCGCCGCGGACGCGTCCACGGCAGCTTCGACGCGCGTCTGCGATCCTCCGGATCGATCCGATATTCAGATCGGGGGCCTATTTCAGCGCCTGGGCCGGAATGACGCCAGTGGCGAAAGCGACCGCGGCCGCATGGGTCAGGTTCATGCAGCGCAACTTGTGGCGCGCCGCGTCCAGATGCGTTTTCACGCTGCCGAAGGCCAGACCCAAGATCTCTGCAATCTCCTGGTAGGTCTTGCCGCGCGCGGCCCAAAGCAGACACTGCTCTTCCCGATTCGACAAATGGACCTGAAAGGCGGGCAATTTGAAATTGATGTGAGATGCAGAATCAATAAGAACGGACAAGAGCTTAAGCTTCGCCGTATTGGCGGTTTTGTAGGCCTCCCACTCCTCCTTGGACAGGTCGCTGGTGAAGGAAACGAGGGCGCATACGCCTTGCCGATTGCGCAGAGGAATTGTCAGCCCGTTTCGGCCCACACTATGGTTCAAGGCGTCGGCAAAGAAAGCCTTTGTTGCTGGATCGTCGACGGGGAGACTGGCCCAATCGAACGGCTCGTCAGATTCACGACCGTAAGAAATCACTGGGTCATTGGCCATATATTTCTTTACAAAGTATCGATGCTGCCAAAGTCGTGAATAGGTAACGATTGCAACCAAAAGGCACATATCGGGGCTCTTGTCTGGCGACAAGCGCACATATGAGATGTGAGAGAGACCAATATCGGAAGCAATGGTTCGCAAAGTCTCGGCGAGATCATGATTATCGTTACCAAGAATTGTTTCGGTCAGTCGAGCCGTTGCCGATTCAATACTGATGGCTGTGTCGAGCGTTTTGTTAAGGCTTAACATCGAAGATCCCCAACATCACTTCGTCGCGAGCGTGAGCGACCATCCAGCCGGCCTGAGGATCTATTCGACCAGAGACATGGCTGCACAGTTCAAGCAGCTCAACGCAAATGCCGTATAACCGGCGAGCTTCGCAAGCGGATAGATTTAATTCACCGACAGGCCGTCTTGTATCGATAAGCGCGGCTGCGCTCTTTTTTGACTTCTTGGCCAATCCGTCCCCCATACTTGACTCCCGCCTCAAAGCCAGTTTGATGACGTAAGGAACGAATGACAAGCGACATAAAGGTAGACAACAAAACAAGAACATCGTCAATATTCATCGCCGAAACACTTGGCAACGGGAATTTTAGCCGTTTTTACTACTTACAGGTTGCACAGCAGAGCTTATGTGAGCGAATATCCGGTCGGGTGGAACATCTCGCCGCCGCATCAGGCGAACGCAATCTCCTGTGCTCCCGGCGCCAGTACCGAGTGGTTAATCCCGGTCGCCGCGCGAAACGCTTTGAGGGGACCCTCGCCAGTGTCGAAAAGGCCCGCGTAGCACATGACCTGATCGATCTGTTGCGGCGTTCCGATAATCTCGGGATTGCAGCCCGCCGTCCTAAGGACCCGAAGGACCCGGGCGTCGAAGACAGCCGCGATCTGGGTCAATCCGGCTGCGACCGCCACTTCGCCGATGCCCAAAATGAGCTCGCTCAGGACGTAGTTGACGCCGCCGCCGTTTCGTTCCGGCTGACCGCGCGCGGCTGTGGCGCAGATGCGCGAACACTCCCAGATCGTGGCGCTCTCAATGTAATCGCCATCGAGCAATTGGGGAAAAACGTCCCGCAGCATATTGCGACCGGTCGTCGGCAGCAATCTCAAAGAGCCCCAGTATTCTTCAGTATCGGGGTCGACGGAGACGAGATAGAGAGGGTTTTCGTCATCGAAATGGTCACGCTCGTAACCATCCTTCACCTTAACCTCCCAGCCAAGCCGGTGGGAAAACGTTTCGGCTCGATTGCGAAACATGGCGTCCATCTCTTTTGGGAAGAATGACGCATATGACCCCTCGATAAGCTTCAACATCGCCCGCTCCTTGTTGCAGTCGCAAGCCGAAGGTGATCGACCCTCTGCGTGATTCTGCATTGTTTCGGAACAACCCTGCCTGAACCTCGCCGCAGAATGTTCTTTGTTTGTTCACAATGAAAAAATAGGAAACGCGAGTCAACATTTCGGCGCTCTGTGCTCGCGGCTTTTGAAAGGTTTGGTTAACCAGAAAACGAAAATGCGCTCTCAACGCTTGGTGCGTGGCGGCGGGGAGGGACGCCGAAATGTCCTCACACAAGTTGACGCGCGCAAATGATTTCAAATAGTTAACCGTTTTTTGCGCACTTTTCGCGCTCATCGCCGCGGCGATCGCGAAACTCCCATAGAGGATTGAAGACAATGGCGCAGACGGGCCTTCTGCGAAGGCCGGCGGTCGGGAGACGGTTGCATCCGTCCGTACCGCCTATTCACGCCGATCCTCGGTCTCCCAGCAACAAATACCGAGGCGTACGCGCGCGGGGGGATGAGCGGATGAGGAACCGCCGCAAAGAGCCACAAGGGGCGCGGGGCGAGGGAGGATTCAGTAAGGGTTGAATGGCGAGCCTCGGCTGTCGCGAAGTCCGACACGATAGCCGATAATTTAGAATAACGGAAGTAATTGCTGATTTTCGGAATTAATAGGGCCGGCGTCGTTCCGACCGGTTCCACGACCACTTGTGGAAGGGGAGAAGGGCGACGCCTCGCGACGCGTTCCGAACGAGGGCAGCTTTAACCCTGGCCGAGAGGGCGCTCCCTCGGCGTCGACTTTATCCCAATGCGCCTTCCGCAACCGCAGGCGGGGCCAGCTCGGCGCGCGCGACCGGCGCCGCCCCCGCGCGCAGGCCGACCAAATGGCAGATCGCGAAGACGAGATCGGCGCGGTTCATGGTGTAGAAGTGCAGCTCCTTGACGCCGTGGTCGATGAGATCGAGCACCTGCTCGGCGCACACGGCCGCGGCGACGAGACGACGCGTCGCGGCGTCGTCCTCAAGCCCCTCGAACCGGTCGGCGAGCCATTGCGGCACGCTCGCCCCCGTTCTGCGGGCGAAATTGGCGGTCTGCTTGAAATTCTGCACCGGAAAGATTCCGGGCACGATAGGAACGTCGAGCCCAGCGGCTGCGGCGACGTCGAGAAAGCGGAAATAGGCTGTGTTGTCGAAAAAGAACTGGGTGATCGCGCGCGTCGCTCCCGCGTCGACCTTGTGCTTGAGAATTTCGATGTCGTGCAGCAACGTCGGGCTTTGCGGATGGCGCTCCGGATAGGTCCCGACCGACACTTCGAAGCCCATCTTTGCGGCGTCGGCGACGAGTTCAGCGGTCGATCGATAGCCGCCGGGAACGGTCTCGTAAGGCGCGTCGAAACCGGTCGGCGGGTCGCCGCGCAACGCTACGATGTGGCGCACGCCGGCCGAGTGATAGTCGCGAAGCGTCTCGCGAATCTCGCCGCACGAAGAGCCGACGCATGTGAGATGCGCCGCCGGCTCCATTGTCGTCTCGCGCACCATGCGCTCGACGAGCGCGTGGGTGCGCTCCCGCGTCGAGCCGCCGGCGCCGTAGGTGACCGAAACGAAGGCGGGATTCAGCGGCTCGAGCCGGGTGGCCGCCTCCCATAAGTTCGCTTCCATCTCCGCGGTCTTCGGCGGGAAGAACTCGAAAGAGACATGAACCTGCGCGCCGGCGCGGCTCAGGGGGAGGGGTTTCGCCGCCATCACGCGAACTCCGTGTCTGCCTTATGGAAATCGTCGGAGATGACGCGCGGATCCTCGGCCATCCA
Source organism: uncultured Alphaproteobacteria bacterium (assembly GCA_963717215.1). GTDB lineage: Bacteria > Pseudomonadota > Alphaproteobacteria > Rhizobiales > Beijerinckiaceae > Roseiarcus. The sequence continues at coordinate 695,279 of CAVQVS010000006.1, read as the reverse complement.
GAGGGCGACCGTGAGCTTGCCGGCTTCGCCCTTGGCTGGAGGAACACGCTCCACGCGGATTGCGGCGAGACCCGCCTCGGCGAGATAGCCCTCGACCTCGTCGACTGCGAAGCCGAGCCGGCGATGAGCGAACTCGTCGCGCAGGAAGTCCTGGTCGTGGGCGTCAAAATCCACGATGACGAGACGCCCGCCTGGCGCCAGCGCCCGCGTGGCTTCCGCCAGCGCCCGGGCCGGATCGTCAAGGAAGTGCAGCACCTGGTGGACGATCACGAGATCATAGGCGTTGCGCTCGACAGGAGGCGCGTAGATGTCGCCCTGGCGGAGCGAGACGTGCCTGAGGCCGGCCTGATCGATGCGAGCGCGCGCCAGCGCCAGCATCGCTGCGCTCTGGTCGACGCCGACGGCGCGGACCGCGTGTGGGGCGAGGAGCTCCAACATGCGCCCGGTGCCCGTGCCAAGATCGAGCAGATTGCGGAACGGCTTCGAGCCGATCATGCCCAGGAGCGCGGCTTCGACCCGCTCCTCTGGCGCATGCAGCGCGCGAATCTGATCCCAATCGGCGGCGCGCGTGGCGAAATAGGCCGCCGCCTGCTTGCGGCGCGCCTCGCGCGCAATGTCGAGGCGGACGCGGTCGGCGTTCACGATCGGATCGGCCGGGTCGAGGCGGCGCAGCCATTCACGCGCCAGCGCCCCGCCCGGTTCGGCGAGGCGGAAGAAGGCCCAGGCCCCTTCGCGCTGGCGCGTGGCGAGCCCCGCCTCGACGAGAAGTCGCAGATGGCGCGAGACGCGCGGCTGCGACTGGCCGAGAATGGCGACCAGTTCGCTCACGGTGAGTTCGGCGACTTCCAGGAGGCAGAGGATCCGCAGCCGCGTCTCTTCGCCGGCCGCTTCGAGGCCCGTCAGCAGGGCCCTGAAGGTCAGCGGTGTCGCTCGTCGCTCGTCAGACATAAGCATATCTTTATGTCTGTTATTGACAGGAGTCAAGTCAGATGGCCGTCAGGCCGGTATGGCGTGCGCCGAGAGGCCACGGAAGGAATGGCCGCTCCAATCTTCCTTTGCTTTCGCCGTCGACGCAGACTGTCGGCCACGTTTCCGGGCCGCCGTCTCGACCTTGGATCCCCTGGAGCGCGGTCGCGTCTTTGCAGCCTCGAAAGGAGAAGCCGACTTGGTCAGTTCTCATGGCCGTTTCGTCTGGTACGAGTTGATGACGACAGACATGGAAACCGCCAAGGCCTTCTACGCCCATGTCATGGGCTGGGGCACGCGGGATTCCTCGGCGCCCGGCTTGGCCTACAGCCTCTTTACCACGGAAGATTCTCCCGTCGCCGGGCTGATGACCCTGCCGGAAGGCGCGAGAAGTACGGGTGTGGCGCCCCAATGGATGGGATATGTCGGTGTCGACGACGTGGACGCCGCCGTGAAGCGGATCAGGCAACTGGGCGGAGCGGTGCATATCCCACCGACGAACCTCCCCAACATCAGCCGTTTTTCGGTCGTCGCCGACCCGCAAATGGCGACGCTTGCGTTGGTCAAGGGGCAGAATTCCGGCCGGGCGCCGTCCGCCGGGCTTGACGCGCCGGGGCGGGTAGGCTGGCATGAGTTATTCTCGGCCGACTGGGAGAAGGCGTTCGCTTTCTACGGCGAGCTATTTGGCTGGCAAAAAGCCGAGCGCCATACCGGCATGATGGGCACGTATCAGGGGTTCTCCGCCGGAGGGAAGACGATCGGCGGCATGCTCACCAAGCCTGCGACGCTGCCCTTTCCCTACTGGCTTTACTATTTCAACACCGACGACGTCCAGGCGGCGGCGAAGCGCGTCGAGGTTGGCGGGGGCCAAATCCTGTATGGCCCGACCGCAGTGCCGGGCGGCGCCTGGATCGTCCATTGCACCGACCCCCAAGGCGCAATATTCGCTCTGCTCGATAGGCGCGTGCGCAAAGCTTTCGTCTATTTCGATCGCGCCGTGTCGCGCGACCCGCCGAAGTCTTGATACGCTCGGCAACGGCCGACTTTGGCCGCGCCATCGTCATTTGCCGGTTGCCCAGGCGCGCCCGATTGTCAGTCGGAAGCTTCCGATTTCGCGCCGCGACCGATGGCGAACTGACCGACTGGTCCCTCGACGTGGAATTCGACTCCCGTCATCTTTGCGAACAGATCGATATTCGTGATCCCGATCGCACATCCGCCGAGCCCGATGTCGGTCGCCATCAAGTAGAGCGTTTGCGTGAGTACGCCGACGTCCTTCAGAATGAGCGCGTAGGCGATCGAGCTGTACTTCCAAGAAATCCGGCCAAAGCGCGCGGCGATGGTGATCAGGATCTGCGGCGCCGCGGGCGCGCCCATCGCCTCTTCAGCTTCCGCCAGCAGAGCGTCGAGCTCATTCGCGGGCACGCCGATCGGCGCCAGCACGTGAGCGCCGGCGTCGTAATGGTAGAAGCCCCGTGCAAGGCCTTCGCATGAGGTCGACGGCCAGGTAGAGCTCGAGCTCGTAAGCAGCGCCGGCCGAGGGATACGGCCTGATTGTGTGATCGCCGTCGAGTTCGAGCTTCACGTTCGCTCTCGACAGGACGCGCGCGCTCCCGTCAAGAAACTGCGCAAGCTCGGCGAGCGTGATCGGTCGCTGCTCGTCAAAGCTGCGTGTCGAATGGCGTTCGCGCAGGAGTTTTGCGACTGGCGAGGCCGCCTCCGGATGCGCCGTCGGGAACTTGCGCAGATCGATCTTCTTTCCAGGCCAGCTCGGCCGCACAGCGGGCAGCGGAGAAACGACGCCGGCATAGGGATAAATTCCCCCTAGCGGATTGCCGTGCCGGCCTTTCGTGCTGCGGGCGTGGAATAGAAGATCGTGAAAGTCCCAAAGGGCGAGGTTGTGGTCCCCCTCGGCCAGTCGAAGTCTACTTTCGTCCCCTGCGCCAACCTTGAAAAGGATGTGGCAATCCAGGAGAAGCGCGAGAAGCTCGACCCCCGGAAAACCTTCCTGCCGGCGCAGCGCTTTGATTTGCTGCGGGGTAGCGAGCATGGCGATGGCCGCCGCAATCTTCGGATCGCAGATTTTGAACAACGCGCCGGCGCGCGGCGATTCGACGACCATCCCGGCGCCGCGCCGTCGCATGAACGCGAAACGCGACAGGACGAGAGTCTCGGCATTGTCGAGTTGCGGCGCCTGGGGCCAGTAATCGGCAACCTGTGGTTCGATGACGACGAGGTCCTCGCCGTCGCGCGAGCGCCCGAGGCGGTACTCCAATAGACCATGCCCGGCCAACCGCCGGGCCAGGAGACCCATCTCTTTGTCGATATTCCGCCTGGCGGACGAAATCGAGCTGAGCGGCAGACCTACGCGCAGTTCCTTCGCGCGATCCGCCGCGGCCGCGCTGAACGTTCCCAAGCCGACCGAATGGCCGTCGAAGCAGGCGATGATGTCTCCGCTCGCCTGCGCTTCGAGCCTGATGCGCCGGCGGAGCCGGGCGGATGCTTGTGTCGGCGCGGCCGATCGCACTCTCTTTGGCGCCGGAGCGGGCAAGCCGGGATCGCCTTCAGGTGTGGGGGTGAATCGGATTGAGCTCGTTTTCCTGCAAGGGACGGTCACGCAATCCGAGCTTGACCGGCACATCGTAAAGCCGGCCAGGCGCGAAGCGTCGATAGAAATGACGCAAGCCCGGAACGATCACGCGGACGACCGGCGCCTCGATGTCGGGGCGCGTCTGATCGAGGACGAGGAAATCGAGGCCTGCTTGCTTCGCGAGGGAGACGCACGCCGTCACCTGTTCGCGCGTGTCGAGATGGCCAAACTTCGAACCGAACTCTGGTCGGACCATCGGGCTGCCGCTCGGGGTCAAATAGGGATGGTCCTGCAGGCGCAAGGGCGTGGTTCCGTCGAGGCTCGACTTCTCACCCGTCCCGCCGCCCATGAGACCCAGGGACAGAAATTGATTCAGCTCCGTCAGCGCCCGCAACAAAGCGATTCGCGCATCGAAATGCGCGCCCGAACCGAATTCAATATTTTCCCGCCCGTTTTGCATCCAGTGGGTGATCGCCACGAACGTCGGAATCCCGAGATCGCTGGTCATGTCGAGCACCCATAGCCGGCGGCCGGCCTGGACGAGTTGCGTTTGCAGATCGCGGATATAGGAATCGTCGAACTGATCGAGGTCCAATTCCGGCCGCTGCACTCGGTTGTACCACCAGATCGCGTAGGCATCCCTTTCGACCAGCTCGAGGAACCCCTGGACGATCGCCTCCTCGAGCGTGTTGCCGGCCGCGCAGCCATTGGAATCGGCTGCGAAGGCGGCGCCGCCCCGATAGAAAAAAAACAGGAGGCTGGTCGGAAGATATTTGAAGCGCGCGTCGCGCAAAGACCAGACCGGCGACCATTCGATTTTTGCGGATTGATCGAACAGCGCCGGGGTCGCCTCCCCAGCCCCCGAGCTTGGCGCGGTCGCCGAACTCTGCCGCAATTGCGCGTCGCTGAACAACAGGACTTCGTTTGGAGGAATGGCCTCATCTGACGCGAAGTCGATAAACCGCCGCTTGGCCCGGATCTCGTCGCCCTGAAAAATCCCGGAATAGCGCTCGATCGCCTCCATGAGCGCGCTCGCCTCACCCTGTTCGGCCGTGCTGCCCTTGCCGAAGCTGCCGCTGCTGAGCCCCGCCCGAAGCTCGTGGACGGTCTCCGAGGGCCCTGAAAAATTGTGCGTGGCGTAGTAGTTCGTGTTCAAGGGCAAATCGGCCTGGATGCGCTCGAGACGCGAGACAACGCCGGTGAGCGGGCTCACATGCCGGCGGAAACGCGCGACCGTGGCCAACGACGAAACGCTGCGATACCCGCCGCTCGTCATGACGACTTTGCCACCCGCGCCTAGCTCGAGGGGCGCCGGCGCACGGCGGGGATCGCGCAGTTTCTTGCGCCCGCAGCTCGGGCATTGCGGGCGGGCCGCCACATGATGCTTCATAATGGTCGAGCCCATGAGGTCGAGGCTGACGATGTGATCGCTCAATTGCGTGCGAAAATCGGTGGCGATCGCTTTCGCCACCTCGACGGCCGCAAGTTCGATTGCGCTCTGACCGAGCATCTGATGAGCCAGAGGCGAAACGGCGACGCAGAGGGCCTGTCTGCGGTCGAGAAGCGCCCTGATCTCCCGGTTCCTTTTCATCCGCTCGGCAAGACACATCCAACAGGCGCTCTGCCCCGGTCTGAACACCGGCCCCACCAGAGGGAAAATGCCGGAGGGTTGGGCGAGCACCCACGGGGCGCCATCCGACAAATGCTGCTGGTTCAATTCGGCCAATCGCCCGTCGAGATAATCGTTCACCAACGTGACCGTCAGATTGGGGGAGCGCTTGACGACGCGAACGCCCAAGCCGCTCAGGGCGGCCCCGAGTTCCGTTTCCCCTTGCACGTCGATTGATTGGATCCGCACACGCCATTTCTGGAGGTTTTTCTGCGCGGTTTCGGGCGCCAGACCGAGACTCGCCCAATAGGCGCCTGCGACGCCATTCGAAGCGCTGGATGCGGTAAGGACATAGCGACGCTCGACCAGCCGCTTCAGGGCCTCATGGATTCTGTCGGATGGAAAATCCTTCTCGAGGTCACGAACGAGCTCTCGAACGCTCTGTTTACCCTTTCCGATCGCCGAGGCGAGCGCACAATAGAGCTCGCCGTGAAGCAAGAATTTCCGGTCCTCGGAATAGAGGCACACAACATCGGGGGGCAGCAGATAGACGGTGAAATTCGGCGCGAACCGCGGAACGTCTTTGCCGTTATCCTGCGTAAACTTGATTCCGTGATCGCCTGTCATGAGGTCAGTTGTGCGCACCTTGCCGCGGCTCCGGACGCCAGTGCAACGCGTATTCTCCGCCAGCGCTCCGTCGTCAAGCTCGGCCGCCAGCGGTTGTCGATAGGTTCGCCACCGTCTCGGTTGCGGTTCGCAAGCTGGACGCGCGCATTACCTGAGAAGCGCTGCAAGATTTCTGGCCAGGTCGAGACTGATCTGCTCTGTCAACGCGATTGCAAGGCGCTTCCGGCTAGCAGAGGGCGCAGCCTCCCCACGACAGGCAGCAACCGCCGCTCCAACCCCAGCCCCATGCGCAGCCGCCGCAGCCACCGCCGCAACCGCAACCGCCGAAGCCAACGGCGCAGCCTCTGCAGCCCCGAAAGCCAACGCCGCAGCCGCGACAGCCGCCGGCGCAGCCTCGAAAGCCCCCGCCGCAGCCTCGAAAGCCGCCTCCGCAGCCATGTCCGCAGCCGCAGCCGCCCCCGCAGCCTCGCCAAGCGACTTGTATGCCCGGCTGGGAGTTTCCGAGGCCATCCTTGTCGAAGAGATGGAACGTCGCCAGGCTGACGTCGGAGATTTCCTCCTCGTCGAGGAAGGGGATTCGAAACGACGCTGCATCCTGCCATGGCAGATCGGCTATCGATCCGGGAGGGGGAGACGCCAGAGACGTCGGCGGTATATCTGCGGGCGATCCGCCGGTCGACGCCGCCCAGGACACCCCGGCGATTCCGAGCACGGATACAGCTTTATTGGACCGCCTGCCCTTTGCGGCTCGCTTCACTTGCGGCATAGCGGAATTCCTCCTCTACCTTCCCTCGAACAAACGCACGACGAGCCACTTACATTCGTACACAATTTCGTGCGCTTTGAATTGCAGCACGAGACCTCGCATCTGAAGCGCTTGTCCGCGATGTCAACTCAGCCATCGCGTCGCGCTTGCCTTCGTGGATCAAATCGCAATCCAGGCGACTTCACTCAATACAGTGGCAGCCCCGAGGTTCCAGCTTTGTATTCGGACAGTCAAGCGGCTTCCCGAAGAGCCTCGTGAACCTCTTCCTAAAAATTGACAGCGAGATTCAGGCGATTGGATGGCCGGCCAAGTCCTTGCTCTTGGCAGGAAACTTTTGTGACAGATGGGATCGCGAACTTGTCCGGCGTGCGGGTCTCCGATCTTCACAGATGCCACCGTCATGCCGGGAGTAGCCTTTATCAAGGCTGGCGCTCTGGACGACACGCGAGGCGCGCCATTCCACCCGCGCGGGCGAGATGTTGAGGTCGCCGTCGACCGGAGACGGACGGGATTCGTTCACGGCCGCCCGCCTCGCGCGAGCCGCGCAGGGCGTTTTTTGCCGGACGCTCGCGCCCCTCAACGTTCGCTAGAACCCGTTTTTCATGACATCGCGTCAACAATCTTTCGCATTCCGACTGGCCGACCCGGCGCGCTCTTGCGGCGTAGATCGCGGTTTGCGATGGGAACTCGCGCGCGTGGCGGCGGTGAACGCCGCCGTTTGGACCCATGCGCGGGAGCATTCCAGCCGATGACCCGTAAACGCGACCGCCGCTCAAGTGCGCCTTCCTTCGGATCGCGCAACCCGCCGCCCGCGGCCCGCGGGCAAGCGAAAGGGCAGGGTGTCGAAGCTAAGCAGGCGCTTGCCCGTTCAACTCCCCGCGATCGTACGGGCGAGCGAAGGGAGGCCAAGGTCTCGCTGATCTATGGCTTTCACAGCGTCGGGGCGGCGCTCAAGGCCCCGCGGCGGGAGCTCATCCGCCTCTACGCCACGGCCGCGGCTGCCGAGCGGCTGAGCGGCGAGATCGCCGCTCGCGGGCTCGAGATCCGGATCATGAGTTCCTGATGAAATTTCGGCCCGCGCGCCCCGCGAGGCGGTTCATCAGGGGCTGCTGCTCGAGGCGCGGCCGCTCGCGCCGATCGATGTCGCGGACTTGCCCGCGAACGGCCTGGTGCTGGTTCTCGATCAGATCACCGACCCGCACAATGTCGGGGCGATCCTGCGCACCGGCGCAGCTTTTGCCGTCGACGCACTCGTCACGACGGAGCGCCACTCGCCTGACTTCGCAGGCGCGCTGGCGAAGTCGGCTTCGGGCGGGCTCGAGCATGTGCCGATTTGCAGCGTCACCAATCTGGCGCGGGCGCTCGCGGAGATGGGAGACATGGGCTATTGGCGAATCGGGCTCGATTCGGAGGCGTCGGACCCGCTCGCAAAGGAAACGATTTCACGCCCGCTCGCCCTGGTCCTCGGCGCCGAGGACAAGGGGCTAAGACGGCTGACGCGCGAGCGATGCGATCGACTGGCGCGCCTCGATCTCCCCGGCGCGATCAAAAGCCTCAATGTCTCGAACGCCTGCGCCATTGCGCTCGCGCTCGTGCATGAGCGCATTTCCGTACACCCGTAGGCCGGAACTGACGGCGCCTCACTTCGTGAATGTATCAGCCGGCACGACCTTGGCGTAGCTGAGATCGTAGGTCTTGTTCAGCAGCGGATCGAGCGCAGTGCCTTCGGAGGCGTCGTAGATGCGCGGATGGCCGGAAGCGGTGCCCGGCGAGACCTGGGTCGGCGCGGCGGTCGTGGTGTCGGCGAGGGTGGAGGAGGCCAACGTCACCGATCCCGTTCCATATTTGGCTTCGCGCGCCTTCTCATCGGCGAGCATGGCTGGCGAGAGCGGGGCAGAAGCGATCGGCCCTCCTCCTCCCGACGCCGGCGGGTCGTCGCTCCCAAACGCCAAGCCTTCCGCCGGCGCATCGTTGACGCCGGAGACGACAAAGCCCGATTCCTCCATCGTCTTCGCGCCCGGAGCGGAAAGGGACGCGAGCGCCGCATCCTTGGCGTTCCGGTCCGTGCCGATCTTGCTGAGACGGGCGAGAACCGAGGCCGATGCGAGTCCCTGGGCCGGCGCGGCGAGCGCGCCGAACTGCGGCGAGGCATAGGCAGAGGCAGGCCCGGAGTCTCCGTCCCCGCCCGCGAGAGTTTCTGGCGGCAAAACTTTGACGCCAACGGCGACGGCCTTCGTTTCCTTGATCGACTTAACGCCTGGCGTGATGGGCGGCGTGACGTCTTTCGTGTTCCTCTCTGCGCCGATCTTGCCGAGCCGGGCAATCATCGAGGCCGGAGCCTGGCCCTGTCCTGGCGATACAAGTTCGCCAAACTGAGTCGGATCAACCTCGTCGATCGAACCGCGAATTGCCGGCCCGGTCACGTCCGGCGCGAGCTTGTCTTTGACGTCCTTTTCGATCTGGCGCCAGCGGGCGACATTTTTATTATGCTGATCCAATGTTTCGGCGAACGCGTGCCCTCCGGTTCCGTCCGCGACGAAATAGAGGTCCTTGCTCCGCGCCGGTTTGGCGACGGCTTCCAGCGCCGCCTTGCCGGGGTTGCAAATCGGGCCCGGCGGCAGGCCCTCAATGAGGTAGGTGTTATACGGCGTCGGCTGATTCAGGTCGGCCTTCGTGATGCTGCGGCCAAGCGTGCCCTTGCCCAAGGCCAGGCCGTAAACGATGGTCGGGTCGGAAGCGAGCCGCATGTGCTTGTCAAGTCGATTGATGAACACCCCAGCGACGCGCGGCCGCTCCTCGGTCTTGCCCGTTTCTTTCTCGACGATCGAGGCGAGGGTCACCATTTCCCAGGGCGATCTGATCGGCAAATCCGGCGCGCGCGTCTTCCATACGTCTTCGACCGTTTTCGCCTGAATCTTCGCCATGCGCGAGAGAATCGACAACCGCGTGTCGCCCCGCTCGAAAAAGTAGGTATCGGGCATCAAAGAACCCTCGCGCGGGGTCTCCCTGACGTCGCCGGTCAAAACTGTATCCTCGCGGAGCCGGTCGACAATCTGTTCGCTGGTCAGGCCCTCGGGGATGGTGATCTTGTATCGAATCACGCGGTGCGCGATGAGCTCGTTTTCGATGTCGTTCATGCTCATCCCCGCCTTGAACGCATATTCACCGCGTTTCAGGGCGCCGCGATTGCCGTCGAGCACCGTGAGCAGGTTGAACCACGTCGCGCTGTCGATGACGCCCGCGCGCTCAAGCTGATCGGCGATACCGGCGGCGTCATCCTCTCGCGTGATCATGACCACCTTGTCCTCGGTGAGCGGCCCGGGGCTCCGCGCCTCTTTCATGAGCCAGACCAGCCCGCCGACCGTCCCGAGGGCTCCGAGAAGCACAAAAGTGAGCAATCCGCTGAGGCTCGACAAACCCATCCGGCGCGGCTTGCGCGGCGGTTTCGCCGGCGGCGGAGCCGGATCGTTCAGCGCGGGTTTCGTTGGGCGGCCGAACAGGCTTGCGCGCGGCCGAGGGGCGTCTCCGTCGCCGGAATTGGGATCTCCGCTCATGTCTCTTGCCGCTTTTTCGTCTTTCGCCGCTGATGCTGCAGTCCACGTCCCGCGCGAGGCTGCGACACCGGACGCGCGCTTGGGCCGAGCTTAGCCGACCGGGCGCTTCAGGGAAACACCCAATCGCCCGGTCGGCCCGCTCAGTGCAGCGCGCTGAAGACGAGCGAGGCGTTGGTGCCGCCAAAGCCGAAGGAATTGGACAGCGTCGCCTGGATTGGCCGCTTGCGCGCCACATGGGGCGCAAGATCGATCGCGGTCTCGACGGAGGGGTTGTCAAGATTAAGCGTCGGCGGCGCGATCTGGTCGCGGATCGCGAGGATCGAGAAGATCGCCTCCACCGCGCCCGCCGCGCCAAGGAGATGGCCGGTCGCTGACTTTGTCGAGGACATTGTCGCCTTGGCGGCCGAATTGCCGAGCAGGCGTTCGACCGCGTGCAATTCGATCTCGTCGCCGATCGGGGTCGAAGTGCCGTGCGCGTTGACGTAGTCAATGTCCGAGGGGGAGAGTTCGGCGCGCTTGAGCGCCGCGCTCATGGCGCGAAAGGCGCCGTCGCCGTCGGGCGACGGCGCGGTGATGTGGTAGGCGTCGCCGGACAGGCCGTAACCGGTCAGTTCGGCGTAGATGCGCGCCCCGCGGGCCTTGGCGTGCTCGAGTTCCTCGAGCACCACGCATCCGGCGCCCTCGCCCATCACGAACCCGTCACGATCGCGGTCGTACGGACGCGAGGCCTGCTTCGGCTTGTCGTTGAAGCCGGTCGACAACGCGCGACAGGCGGAGAAGCCGGCGAGCGCGAGGCGGTTCACCGCCGATTCGGCGCCGCCAGCAACCATCACATTGGCGTCCCCAAGTGCGATCAACCGCCCGGCGTCGCCAATCGCGTGCGCGCCGGTCGAGCATGCCGTGACCACCGCGTGGTTGGGGCCCTTGAGATTGTGGGCGATCGAAACCTGTCCACTCAGGAGGTTGATGAGCCGTCCGGGAATGAAGAACGGCGAGATCCGGCGCGGTCCTTTTTCGTGCAGGGTGACCGATGCGTCGTAGATGCCGCCGAGCCCCCCGATCCCTGAGCCAAACAGGACTCCGGTCTCGATCTCCTCGTCGTAGGACTGTGGGCTCCAGCTGGCGTCGCGGAGCGCCTGCGTCGCGGCGCTCATGCCATAGATGATGAAGTCGTCGACGCGGCGCTGTTCCTTCGGATCCATCCAGTCATCCGGACGGAAAGCGTCCGGCTCGCTGCCGCGCGGCACTTGCGCGGCGACTTTGCAAGGGAGGTCGGAAACGTCGAAGTTCTCGACCTGGGCCAATCCCGACTCGCCGGCGAGGAGCCGGCGCCAGGTCGCCTCGACGCCGCATGCGATCGGAGAAACCATCCCAAGGCCGGTAACGACCACGCGCCTCAATTGTCCCATGCCTGCACTCTAGCTGCTTCCGCCCGCGAATCTTGCGCCAACCAATCGATGCCAATTGGAATGCCGCGGCGAATACGACAAGGGCCGGACGCGACGCCCGGCCCGCACTCAAATCAAAAAGTGTCTTGACGAAGGCTGGCCGGGCCAGCGCAGCGCGTTGCGCACCTATTTCTTGGCCGACGCCTTTTCAAGATACTTGACCGCGTCGCCGACGGTTACAATGGTTTCAGCTTGGTCGTCGGGAATTTCGACGCCGAACTCTTCTTCAAACGCCATCACCAACTCAACCGTGTCGAGCGAGTCGGCGCCCAGATCGTCGATGAAATTGGCGGTGTCGACGACTTTGTCGGCCTCCACGCCGAGATGTTCTACGACAATCTTTTTTACGCGCTCTGCGACATCGGTCATCTCATCTTTTCCCTTATGCATCGGGCTTTGCCGCCCGACCTGTGATCAATTCCCCGATCGACCCCGCCGTGGGCAAGGCCCATCTGTCGGGCGCCCACGCCCCGCCTCGTTGCGGTGACAGGATCGCTCGGGTTCGCCGACGCCGACGCTCGAATAAAGCGCCCCTCCCGCGCCCCGCGACAAAGGGGGTCGATAGCATATCTTTTTGGGCAACGCGAGGGGGCGCACAACCCGTCGCACCGTGGTCTTGCGGGCGAGTCCGAGCCATCAGACCATCGCCATTCCGCCGTTCACATGCAGCGTCTGCCCGGTCATGTAGGCCGATTCGGAACTCGCTAAATACACGGCTGCGGCGCCAATCTCCTTGTCGAAACCGAGGCGCCCGTTGGGATCGTGGCGAGGATCGCGTCGCGCTGTTTCTGGTCCAAAACCCGAGTCATCGGGCTATCGATGAACCCGGGCGCGATGCAATTGACCGTGATGCCCCGCGTCGCGACCTCGGTCGCGAGGGCCTTGGACATGCCGATCATGCCTGCTTTTGCAGCGGCGTAGTTTCCTTGCCCCGCATTGCCCTGGACGCCTACAACGGACGTTATGTTTATTATTCGGCCGAAGCGCCGTTTCAGCATGCCTTTCAGCGCGGCGCGCGACAGGCGGAAGGCCGCGGTCAGATTGATCGCAAGCACGGTATCCCAGTCCTCGTCCTTCATGCGAATGAACAGACTGTCGCGCGTGACGCCTGCGTTGTTGACGAGAATATCGATCGGTCCGAGCGCCCTTTCGACGGCCGGGATGAGCCCTTCCACCGCCGCGGCGTCGGAAAGGTCGCACGGCGCCGCATGCGTCCGGGTTTCGAGCTCGGCGGCGAGCGTTTCGAGCGCCTCCCGCCGGGTGCCGGAGAGCGCGACCGAGGCTCCTTGCGCGTGCAGGGCGCGCGCGATCGCCTGGCCCAGTCCGCCCGACGCGCCGGTGACGAGCGCAACTCTGCCAGTCAGATCGAACATCAGCGTCCCTCCCGTCGGATTCTCAGGGCCGCGCCGAAGCGCGGAAGGCGGCGATGTCGGCTGGCGCGCCGATGCTGATGGTCGTTGCGCCGCTCTCCACGATTCGCTTGATAAGCCCGGTCAAAACCTTGCCCTGACCCAGTTCCATGAACCGGGTCACCCCGTGCGCGCTCATATAAGTCACGCTGTCGCGCCAGCGAACGGTCGCGGTCACTTGAGCGACAAGGCCGGATCGGATCGCGTCCGGGTCTGTGACGGCTTCGGCTTCGACATTCGAGACAAGCGGCGGCGTGGGGGGACGAATGGTGACGTCCTTCAACGCCTCCTGCATCGCCTCCGCGGCCGGCTGCATGAGCGCGCAATGAAACGGCGCCGAGACGGGCAGAAGGATTGCCCGTTTCGCGCCGGCGAGCTTGGCGAGCTCGATCGCCCGCTCGACCGCAGCCACCGTGCCTGAGACGACGACCTGACCGCCGCCGTTATCGTTGGCGGCCTGACAGATCGCGCCGGTGAGGTAGAGGTCGCTCGCCGCTTGGGTCGCGATCTTCACCACCACTCCGAAGTCGAGGCCGAGGATGGCGGCCATCGCGCCCTCGCCCACTCGGACGGCCTTCTGCATTGCCGTGCCGCGCAGGCGCAAGAGACGTGCGGTGTCTTCGAGCGTGAGCGCATCGCCCGCGCAAAGCGCCGAATATTCGCCAAGCGAATGCCCGGCGACATACGCCGCCTCCGAATATGGGTTGAAGCCTGTCTCGGTTTCCAAAACCCTGAGCGTGGCGATGCTTGTGGCCATGAGCGCGGGCTGGGCGTTCGCGGTCAGTGTGAGTTGATCCTCAGGCCCCTCGAACATCAAATGGGAGAGGTTCTGGTCCAAGACGCCGTCGACGCGGTCGAAAATCTCGCGGGCCACGCGAAACTCGGCCGCCAGCGCTTTTCCCATGCCAACAGCCTGGGAGCCTTGACCGGGAAACACCAAGGCCGTCTTCATGGTCCGGTTTCCCCGAATGAACGCGATAGGGCGACTTAATTGACGCGATAGGGCGAAGCGGGCCGCGCCCGGGCGCGGCGGCGGTGACACGGCGCGGGCGGGGCTGTCAAGCCTAGATCGCCAAGGCGAAAAAAGCGATTACGCCGCCGGCCTGCTGTGAATTCCGTAGCGGAACGGATCCATGTCGTTTCCCACGAGCTCGCTTTCGGCGCAGATGAACGCACGTCCGCTGATGCGTGGGAGAACGCCGCCGCCCGGCCCCGGTTCGAAGCTGGTGCGAAAGCGGCTGCCGATGATGCTCTCCTGCACCCAGACTTCGCCGGGTCGCAACTTTCCGTCGGCGTGCAGGCAGGCGAGCTTCGCGCTGGTGCCGGTTCCGCACGGCGACCGGTCATAGGCGCCGCCGGGGCAGAGGACGAAATTGCGGCTGTTTGCGTCGCTCGACTGTGCGGGGCCGAAGAACTCGACATGGTCGATCAGGGCGCCGTCCTTGCCGCCTACGCCTTGGGCCTTCAGCGCATCGCTGATCGCGGTGGCCGCCGTCGTCAACGCGCCCAGGTTCGCGAACTCGAGATCGCAAGGCGCGTTCGGCGTGAGGAAGAACCAATTGCCGCCCCAGGCGACGTCTCCGCGCACGGTTCCCAAACCCACCACCTCGACTTCGACCCCTTTGGCGAAACGATAGCTCTCGACATTCTCGACCGTCGCCGTGCAGCCGTCGATCAGTTCCACGCCGACCACGCCGACCGGCGTCTCGAAGCGGTGGCGTCCGGGCTTGAGCCGTCCCATATGCGCGAGCGTCACGGCGAGACCGATCGTGCCGTGGCCGCACATGCCGATCGTACCGACATTGTTGAAGTAGATGACGCCCGCCGCGCATGACTTGTCATACGGTTCGCAGAGAAGCGCGCCGACGATCGCGTCATGCCCGCGCGGTTCGTTGACTGCGAAGCGGCGGATATGATCGAACTCGGCCGTGAAGCGGTCGCGGCGTCCGGCAAGCGGGCCGTCGCCGAGCGGCGGCCCGCCATCGACGATCACCCGGGTCGGCTCACCCTCTGTATGGGAATCGATGACACGCACGGCGCCTAATCCTTGGCGCCGGGCCAGGAGGCGTACCAGGCCCGGAAAGTCGTGAAGCGCCGCTTCGCCATGCTCTCCTGCGATCGGCTAAGAGCGTCGAAATCATTCAAGTGCAGCGCATATTCGTCGTGCCCCACAAGGGTCATCAGGCGCTTGAAGTAGAGCACGAGATCGACGCCCTCATCGAAGACAGCGAGAGGCTCGAAGGCGCTCTCAAGCTCGAGCGCGAGACGCCGCGCCTGAGCGTCGCCTTTCGCGGCGCGCTTGCAAAGCTCAACCAGACGGAGCACTTCGTGCGGGAACACATTGCCGATGCCGGTGATGGCGCCGCAGGCGCCGCAATTGACGAAGCCGTGGAACACTTCGGTGTCGACGCCGACCATGAGCGCGATGTCGTCCGAACGCCCGGCGATATGCTCCGCGGCGTAGCTCAGCGATTCCTTGCCGCCGAATTCCTTGAATCCGACCAGATGGGGAAACTCGTCTCGCAGGTCGAAGAAGAGTTCCGCTCGCGTCTGAAAGCCGTAATAGGGGCTGTTGTAGATGACCGAGGGCAAATCAACCGCCGCCTTCAGCACGCGGTCGAAATGGCCGCGTTGCGCCGCCGCGGAGGAGCCGCGCGAAAGCACGCGCGGAATGATCATGAGTCCCTTCGCGCCTTTCGCCTTTGCGTGGGCGGCGAGCGCCGCGGCCTGCTCGGTGTTCTGCGCGCCCGTGCCGACGATGACCGGCAGCCCCGCTTTCGTCAGACGCTCGACGCCCTCCATGCGCTGCTCGATGGTGAGAAGGGGCCAGTCGCCCATCGAACCGCAATAGACGAGCCCGGACATTCCGGCGCCGACAAGTTGTTTCCCCATCTTGACGAGGGCGTCGAAGTCCGGCCGCCGATCGGGGCCGCAGGGCGTCATGAGGGCCGGGATGGTTCCGGAAAAGACTTGCGACGGCATCTTGCGGCTCCCTAGAGTCGGACATTTGGTGGTCCGGATATTCGCATGTCCTGGCGCCCCGTTCTTGATCAAAACGCAGGCTCAGGGTTGAAAATTCGCACAATCGCGCGCGCAACGACAGAAGGCGACCCGGCGGCGTCGCTCGCCGCGATCCTTCGGCGTCCGTTTCCCGGCATTGAACTCTTCGACCGCGTCGCCGACACCGTGTTCTTCATCAAGGATCACGAGGCGCGCTACGTTGCGGTCAACGACACGCTCATCCATCGCTGCCGCTTCGCCAGCAAGAGCGCGTTGATCGGCCACAAGGCGAGCGAGGTCTTCGCCGCGCCGCTCGGCGAGCAGTTCGAGGCGCAGGATCTCAAGGTCATCGCCGAAGGCCTCTCGATCCGGGCTAAGATGGAGCGCCACCTCTATCCGGACGGCGGCGAAGGCTGGTGCCTGACCTGGAAAGAGCCGCTGATCGACGCCGCCGGAATCATTCGCGGGCTCACCGGCATTTCCCGTGACGCGCCGGCCCTCTCGGGGTCCGCGCCGGTTTCAGCGGCGCTTTCAGCGACGCTCGCCCATATCGGCGAGCATCTCGATAAGCCCTTGCGCATTCCCGACCTCGCGGCGCGGGCCGGCCTCTCGCCGTTCCAGTTCGATCAAAGAATCAGGACAATCTTTGGCTCTTCCGCCGGCCAGTACCTGTCCCGGCTGCGCATCGACCGGGCTTGCGATCGGCTTCGGCACTCTGAGGCTTCCTTGAGCGAAGTGGCGCTCGAATGCGGTTATGCGGACCAGGCGGCCTTCACCCGCCAATTCCATAAAACGGTCGGCCTCACCCCTGGCGCCTACCGGTTTGCGACCGCGCATCGGAGCAAGCCAGGACGGCCCAGGGCGGGATTTCGATGACTTGCCCTGTATCGTAGGGCGGAGCCAGTTTCGAGTGGTCCTGAATCATTGCCAGGGAGCGCAACCAGCCATGCCCGCTATGCCGGGATGATCGGCGAACCCGAAAGGCGCTGGAGTGGCCTGACATTTCCACCAGCTAGGTCCCTGGTCCCCTTGCGTCTGTCTTGGCCGCCAGTTTTCCTGATTCCCCTTCAAGGCTTGCTGCTTAGCTATCGCTCGCTTCAGGCCTTCATGCTCATCGGGCTCAACGCCTGCCTCGTTGACGTGACGAGTGTGGCAATGCGTTCCGTCCATGAACGGCAGAGCGCCGTCCGGATCAAAGATTTTGCACGCATAGTCGATCCGCAACCGCACCTCGTTGACTCTATTGTCGGGAACGACGCCTTTATTGACCGCAGTTAGATAGGAGTGCGCTACGCCTCTCGACAGAGTATTGCGGCACGTATCTGGCAGCGCAGATATCGGGCAGAAAGCAAATAACCGTTGCCAATTTCGGTCGCCGTCAGAAAGAAATTGACCCCATTCCTGATGTATGCCTTGGTTTGAAGACGCGGTTTGTGCGGTCGCGGCATTCAGTCCGAATAAGCCTGCGAGAAGCGCAATCGAGAGCCGGGATGACACTGCGCCCTCCATCTCTGAAATACCAATTGGATTGCGGACTAAGCGTGGCGAACGCTGCAACGACCCTCGCGCCCCAGCGGTCGTAAATCCGATTTCCACCATAACACGAAACCGTCGCTTTTATGGCACACGGTTCACTCAATTCAAACGCCGCGGCGGGTCACACATGTGGCTTTCGTAAGCGGGCCAGCGAACCCGGCGGAAATCATGACAGGCAAGGCAAGGCTGATTCACTGGGCGTCCGCCGCGCTCGCCGCTTACGGCCTGCTCGTGGGCGCGCCGGCCTCAGCGCAGGGCGTCAAGATCGGCATCCTCAACGATCAATCTGGAACTTACGCCGATTATGGCGGCAAGGGGTCGATCGAAGCGGCGAAAATGGCGATCGAGGATTTCGGCGGCAGCGTGCTCGGCCAGCCAATCGACATGGTGACCGCCGATCACCAGAACAAGCCCGATCTCGCCGGCAACATCGCGCGGCGCTGGTACGACGCCGAAGGCGTCGACATGATCACCGACCTTACGACGTCCTCGGTCGCGCTTGCGGTGCAGGGAATCGCCGCCGAGAAGAAGAAGATCGACATCGTGGTTGGCGCGGCGACGTCGGCGATCACCGGCTCGGCCTGCACGCCTTATGGCTTCCACTGGGCGTTTGACACGCACGCGCTCGCGGTCTCGACGGGGGGCGCGCTGGTGAAGACCGGCGGCGACACCTGGTACTTCGTCACCGTGGACTACGCCTTCGGTCATGCGCTCGAGAAGGACACGAGCGCCGTCATCGAAGCTGACGGAGGCAAGGTGCTGGGGCATGTGCTCTATCCCCTCAACGCCCCCGACTTTTCGTCCTTCCTCTTGCAGGCGCAAAGCTCGAAAGCGAAGATTGTCGGGCTCGCCAACGGGGGCACGGACACCGTGAATGCGATCAAGCAGGCGGCGGAATTCGGCATCGTCGCCGGCGGCCAGCGGATCGCGGCGCTCTTGCTGACCGTAGCGGATCTCCACGGCCTTGGATTGCAGGCGGCGCAGGGGCTGGTGCTGACCGAAAGCTTCTATTGGGACCTCAACGACCGGACGCGCGAATTTGGCGAGCGCTATTTCAAGCGCACCGGGCGGATGCCGAACATGATCCAGGCGGGCACCTATTCGGCGACCCTGCAATATCTCAAGGCGGTCAAGGCCGCCGGCACGAAGGACGCGGATGCGGTGGCGAAGACACTGAAGGAGCTGCCGGTCGACGACGCGTTCACGTCGAACGGCCATGTGCAGGCCAATGGCCGCATGGTGTCGGACCTCTACCTGTTCCAGGTCAAGAAGCCTTCGGAAAGCAAGCGCGACTGGGACTTTTACAATCTCCTGGCGACGGTGCCCGGCGACACCGCCTATCCGACCGCCGCCAACAGCGGCTGCCCGTTGACGAAGTGAGCGGAAGAAGCAGTCGGCTGAGCGGACGCCGCGACGCCAGAGAGTTGAAAATTTGATGTCGGCGCCGCAGATCCCGGTCTTGCGCACTTTGACCAGCACGCCGTCGGGTCCGACCTCCGGGATCGGCTCATCTGCGAGCCACAGGCGCGGCTCCGGCTTTCTTTGACGAGGGCGCGGATGGGCTTTCGGTTCGCTGTGGCCGAGGCAAGGCCGCC
The DNA here is from genome assembly GCA_963717215.1 of uncultured Alphaproteobacteria bacterium. Taxonomy (GTDB): domain Bacteria; phylum Pseudomonadota; class Alphaproteobacteria; order Rhizobiales; family Beijerinckiaceae; genus Roseiarcus. The sequence continues at coordinate 676,179 of CAVQVS010000006.1, read as the reverse complement.
GACGCAGCATAGCTCCTCCCGCGAAAGTCGCGATAGCAGCGCCGTCCACGGGGCCGAAGCGCACTGCGCCTAGCACGGTCAGATTGCGGGGTTTGCGCAAGGCGATGTATAGGTAGAACTACCTATACCGCGGCGCCCTCGGTGGCCGCGCGCTTTTGCGACATTTTGCGGTGGCTCGAGGACAGCCATGGGCGGCGCGTTAGGGTCGTTCGACAAGCTCACCGAGGCGTTTGCGACCGCCGCCGTGGACCCGGCCCGCTGGGGCGAGGCGATGGACATCGCTTCGGACGCCACCGGAAGCTTCGGCGCGACGCTCCTTTCCTTGCGAAGGGTCACCTCAGACCTTCAGATGAGCGCGTCCGTGGGCGAAGTGGTGGAGGATTATATCGGAAAGGGTTGGATCCAGCGTGACGAACGGATTCAAACCATCCCGACGATCCTGCGTCGCGGCGTATCGTCAGAGTTCGATTTCACCACGTCGGACAACATGGCGAGAAGCCCTTACTATCAGGACTTTCTCGGTCGCCATGGGCTGAAATGGTTCGCCGGCGTGAAGATGGGCGACGGCGAAGACGCCTGGGGCCTCATGCTTCAGCGGACCATCGTGCAAGGACCGTTTTCGCCAGAAGAGCTTGGACGTCTCGCGGAACTGTCTCGCCGTCTCGCTGGAGCAACGGCGCTGGCGAACGCCTTTGGCCGCGCGCGCATGGAGGGCGCGCTCGCGGCTTTCGACGTGAGCCGGACGGCCGTCGCGGCGATCGACCGGTCTGGCGAAGTCCTCCAACTCAATCGTTCGGCCGAGCGTCTGCTTTGCCCCGACCTGCAGGTGTCCAAGAAGCGTCTCGTCTCCTTTAACCGCGACGCGACGGCGGCGCTAGATCGCGCCCTGCATGTATTGATCTGGACGACAGGGCATGCGCTTCACCGTCCCGTTGTTCTGCCTCGGCGCGTCGGGCGTCCAATCATCGCCTATCCCTCCCGATTGCCGGCTGAGGCTCTCGTCGGCTTGGCGGCCTGCGTGGGGTTTGTTGTTCTCGTCGATTTGGAAGCTTCCCTCTCCGCGGACGGGAACGCGCTCGTAAGCGCGTTCAGGCTCACGCCCGCGGAGGCGCGGCTCGCCGTAAGGTTCCTGGCTAGAGGCTCGCTCGAAGAGGCAGCCGGGGACCTGGGCGTCAGCATCGACACAGCCCGCAATCAATTGAAGAGCGTCTACGAGAAAACCGGCGTGCGCCGGCACGGCGAGATTATCGCGCTCCTTTCGCGCCTCGCCCGCTTTTAAGGCGTGCGGCATAGCCAATTTTGGTCATGACGCAACGGCCGCGGCCCGGATAATTTCCGCTTGGGTGCGGAAAATCGTTTGAAAGAGACAATAGTGAAAGCGATATTCGCCTTTGGGTTCGCGGTCATGATGGCGACCCGCGTTCGCGGGACGAGCTAACTATTGCCGGCGCGCGCGGCTCCTCACTCCTCGCTTAGGCGAGAGGTGGAGCGCGCCGAATTGAAACTCTGGAAATCCCATGGACCATGATGAGCCCAACGCCGCCAGTGATCCTGCGCTCTATGCGGTTGCGCAGGATTTCGTGCGCAACGAGGGCATTGACCTGCTTGCTCGCTGGTCGGACCACCTGGATTTCTGGGACAGGCGGCTCTCGCATGGGCTTGATCCTTACACCCGAACCAATGTCGAGCGCGTCGGCCCGGAAGGTGTCGCACTGAATCGGGGGCGAGAAAGCCTTGGAGGGGTGAATTTTGCCTGCCAGGACTATCTCTCCTTGTCTTCTCATCCTGCAATCTGCGCCGCTGCGATTGAGGCGATCGAGCGCTGGGGCGTCCACAGCGCGGGTTCGATTGCGCTGCAGGGCGGGTCGATGCCGCTGCTGCATCTGGAAGAACGTCTCGGCGCCTGGCTCGGCTACCGCGAAGTCCGGGTGTTTCCTACTGGCTGGGCGGCAGGCTATGGCGTCGTGCGCACCCTGGCGCGTGAGAACGACCACCTGGTGATCGACGCGTTGGCGCATGCCTGCCTACAGGAAGGCGCGGTCAACGCGACCCGCAACATTCACCGGACGCCGAACTGTTCGCATGAAGCCGTGGCTCGGCGGCTTGCTTCGATCCGATCAAAAGAGCCGCATGCCGGCATCCTGGTAATCACCGAATCCCTGTTCAGCATGGATTCGACCGTGCCTGACTTGCGCGTGTTGCAGGAAACCTGCCGCGCCTGGCATGCGACTTTGCTTGTCGATGTGGCGCACGATTTGGGTGCGCTGGGCGACGGCGGGCTTGGCTTCCTTGGCGATCAAGGCGTTCTTGGGGAGATCGACGTAGTGATGGGCTCGTTCTCCAAGACGTTCGCCTCCAACGGCGGTTTCGTCGCCTCCAATGCGCGCGGCATCCGTCAGGCGCTCAATGTCGCGGCAAATCCGCTGTTGTTCTCAAACGCGCTATCTCCCGTGCAGGCGCAAGTGGCTCTGGCCGCCCTTGACATCGTTCGCTCGCCCGAAGGCGCACAGCGGCGCAGGCGGTTGATGGACAACGTGCAGCGCCTGCGTCTCGGTTTGCAGGCCCGCGACTTTGTGGTGCTGGGGCACCCTAGTGCCATCGTGCCGACCGTGCTGGGCGACACCGGCATTGCGCGCCGCATGACTCGCGCGGCGCTGAACGGCGGCGCGTTGGTCAATCTGATCGAACACCCCGCCGTCTCGCGGCGCAATTCGCGCTGGCGGCTTCAGGTGATGGCGGATCATTCACCCAGCCAAATCGATCGTTTGATAGATATCGCCGTAGCCGCGCGTGAACGCGCAGCGGGGGAGCAATAGTAGCCGACAGCAGTTCATTAGTTCCCTTTCATTGCTCAATTTAGACGCAACGATCAGGCGACGACCATTGCGCGCGTGGGCCACAGCGGCATTAATCCCATGGGCAGAACGTCAGGGACGATTTGTTCCCGCCAGCGCGATGGCCAGTGGCGAGACAGCGAACGGCGATACCGAGAGCGAGCCTCCACTTCCAACCGCCACTCGCCCTACACCACCCCAACCTCCTTCCCCGCCTCCTCAAAAGCGCCGATCGCGAAGTCGATGTCGGCCTCGGTCAACGCCGCCGACATTTGCGTGCGGATGCGCGCCTGGCCCTTCGGCACGACGGGAAAGAAAAATCCGGCGACGAATACGCCACGATCGTCGAGCGCCTTCGCCAAATCTTGCGCTCGGCTCGCTTCGCCCAGCATCACCGGGATGATCGGCGTCTCGCCGGGGACGACCGTGAATCCGGCTTTCTCGACGCCTGCGCGAAAGCGCCGCGCGTGGTTTTTTAGAAGAGCGCGCCGCCCGTCGGCGCCGATTGCGATCTCGAGCGCCTTGAGCGCGCCGGCGGCGAGCGGGGGCGCGAGCGAGTTGGAGAAGAGATAGGGCCGCGCGCGCTGGCGCAAGAGGTCGACAATCGGCTGGTCGGCGGCGACGAAGCCGCCCATGCCCCCGCCAAGCGTCTTGCCGAAAGTGCCGGTGACGATGTTGACGCGGTCGCCAGCGCCGGTCAGCGCCGGCGTGCCGCGACCCTTCTCGCCGAGATGTCCGGTCGCATGGCAGTCGTCGACCAGCACCATCGCACCGTAACGGTCGGCAAGCTCGCAGATCTCTTTCAGCTTGGCGACGTAGCCGTCCATCGAAAACACGCCGTCGCTGGCGATGAGCTTGAACCGCGCGCCTGCGGAATCCGCCTCCTTCAGGCGGTCCTCGAGCTCGTTCATGTCGGAATTCGCGAAGCGGTAGCGCTTGGCCTTGCTGAGCCGGACGCCGTCGATGATCGAGGCGTGGTTGAGACTGTCGGAGATGATCGCGTCGTCTTCGCCGAGCAGCGGCTCGAACACGCCGCCATTGGCGTCGAAACAGGCCGCGAACACGATCGCATCCGTCCTTGCCCAGGTGCTTGGCGATCGCCTGTTCGAGTTCGCGATGCAGCGTCTGCGCGCCGCAGATGAAGCGCACCGAGGCCATGCCGAAACCGAACTGGTCCATCGCGCGGCGCGCCGCCGCGATGACGTCGGGGTGGTCGGCGAGGCCGAGGTAATTGTTGGAGCAGAGGTTGATCGCATCGCGTGCGCCTTGCGGGGACGCGACATGGATGCGCCCGCCCTGCGGCCCGGTCAGGAGCCGCTCGCGTTTCGTGAGGCCCGCCGCCTCGATGTCGTCGAGCGCAGCGCGGATATGGGTGAGAAAGGCGTCGGTCATGAGCCGTCTCGTTTTGATGGCTGGGAGGGGGTGAGCTTAGCAGCGCGGATCGCGCGCTGCTATTGCTGGAGCTGGATTTGCCGGAACATGAGGCCGGTCTGCGTAGCGCCAATGCGCCTGAGACGGCGCCTTCGAGCGACAATCAATTGCGTAGAATCAGAAACCAAGCTAGGCTGGCCCGATGAACAAGTCTGCGTTTTGCGTATCCTTTCAGCGCCGTCGTTGCGTCGGATCGAATCCCAGGCGGTCAAGGGCGCGAGAAAATATTTTCAGCGGAAATCCCGTGTAACCCGTTGATAAGGCTCAATTCGGACGAGAGAATCCAAGGAAATCCAAGGAAATCCAATAGCGGGGAATGAAGGTTTTCGCGGCGAAATGGCGACCACCCAAGAAAACCCAAATCCGAGGATTGACTTTGACTTTTGATCTAAAATAACTTCATGTTTCTGTTGAAAAGCCTGCGTGGCGCTGGAGTAGCGATCATCATGGCGAAGAGCTAAAGCCGACCGGCCGTCCCAGAGTCGCAGGCGCGCACGAGCGCCGCTACGCCGCGCTTAAACTCCAAGAGACCATGAACCGTCAGGCGCTCCAGTCGATGAGCCGCTCGCCGCGATGAATGGCGTCCGCTTCCGCCGTCAGTCGGCCGTCGGCCCCGTGCAGGACGAGCCCCGGCGCGAATTGCAGCGGCGCTTTTGACCCCTTCACGCCCGAGACCAAGAGGCGATGCGCGCTTGCGCCGATGGCCGGATGAACCGGCAGAAGCGTGAGCCCGCCAAGCCGGCCTCCGATCCCCGCGAGGATGGCGCCGAGCGCGTCGGGCCGGTGGATCATCACGAACCGGCCATTGGGCGCGAGCATCGCAAGGCAAGCCTGAATCCAGTCGGCGAGCGTCGCGCTCGCCTCTGCGTGGCCCAAGACATGCGCCCGCGCTTTGCCTGCATCGGGAGAAGCGCGGACCGCGTAAGCGTCGAAGAAGGGCGGGTTGGTGACGACGCAATTGGCCAATTCCGTCAATCCCGCCTCGCGCCGCTCTCTGGAATTGAGCGCGTCGAGCGGCAAGACGCGCGTGCGCGCCTCAATCCCGTTGCGCGCCGCGTTGCTTTCCGCAAGCTGCGCCAACTCGGCATCGATCTCGACGAGATCGACCGAGGCGAGCGGGTTGCGCTCGGCGAGCGCGAGGCCAACCGCGCCGACCCCCGCGCCGACGTCGACGATCCGGCCTTGCCGAGCCTCGCCCGCCGCGGCGACGAGCAGCGCGGCGTCCGTCCCGATCCGATGGCCGCGCTTCGGCTGCGTCAGCATGAGTCGGCCGCCGAGCCATCGGTCCTCGGTCAGCTCGCCCGCAGGCGCCGCGCTCCCTAGGTCCGCCGGGAGATTAGGCATCGCGCAGTTCTTTGCCAAGACCCGCGTCGACGAGAAGACGGCGGACGCGCCCCTCCTCTTCGCCGTCGATCAGTATCCGCCTCGGCAGGAAGCCGAGCGAGCCCTCGACTGCGGCCATGTGCTGGTCGGCGATGAAATACGCGACGCGCTCGGCCTTCAGGATCGATTCGATGACGCTGATGAGAACGAGATCGTTGGTGCGCAGGATTTCGACCAAAAGGGGCCTCGATTTCGGGCTCACTTGCCGCATGGGTGGGCCGTCTTTATGGTCGCGGCGCGGGATCTGGCAAGGGAATGCTTTGCGTGGGAATTGTTGTTCCACTGGAAGACAAATCGGCCGATCGCCTGATCGAGCCGTTGACGACGCTCGTTGCGGGCGACATGGCCAAGGTCAATCAGACCATCGTGTCGCGCACCGGATCGGAGGTCACCATGATCCCCGAGGTCGCCAATCACCTGATCGCCTCAGGCGGCAAGCGGATGCGTCCGATCCTGACTTTGGCGACCGCCGGCCTTTGCGGCTATGCGGGGGAGGGCCACATCAAGCTCGCCGCCGCGGTCGAATTCATGCACACCGCGACCCTTCTCCACGATGACGTCGTCGACGAGAGCGACCTGCGTCGCGGCAAGGCGGCCGCGCGGGTGCTTTGGGGCAACGAGGCCAGCGTCCTGGTTGGAGATTTTCTCTTAGGGCAGGCCTTCAAGATGATGGTCGAGGTCGGCTCGCTGCAATGTCTTGAAGTGCTGTCCGGCGCCGCCGTGGTGATCGCCGAGGGCGAAGTGATGCAGCTCTCGGCCGCCAAGGACACGGAGACGACCGAGGACGCCTATCTCGCCGTCATCCGCGCCAAGACCGCGGCCTTGTTCGCGGCGGCCTGTGAGGTCGGGCCCATTCTCGCCGGGCGCTCCAAGGCCGAGATCGCCGCCTGCGAGGGTTACGGAGCCAATCTCGGCATCGCCTTTCAGCTCATCGACGACGCGCTCGACTACGGCGGCTCGTCGGCGAAGCTGGGCAAGAATGTCGGCGATGATTTCCGCGAGGGAAAGATCACCCTGCCGGTTGTCCTGTCGTTCCGGCGTGGGGAGACGAAAGAGCGCGAATTCTGGCGCCGGACGTTGGAAAGAGGCGAGGTCGTCGACGGCGATCTCGAATTCGCGCTGGCGACGATGAAGAAGCATCGCGCCCTCGAAGACACCATCGAGCGCGCACGGCACTATGGCGCCATGGCCCGTGACGCGCTGGAATTGTTCGCCGCTTCCCCGTGGAAACATGCTTTGCGCGACGCGGTCGAATTCACCATCGGCCGGGCGCATTAGGGTCAAAGCGCAATCGCGCGCTCGGGCCTGTGGCCGCTCGGAGACGGCGCCGCAATACTGGCTGCCCGAGACGCTGAAGGGAGCCAGCGTCGGGACGTTGCTCGAGGCGAGCGAAGTGGCGAACGTAATCCTCTTCAGGCTGACCCGCCCGCGCGGCATGGTCATTCCCGACGTGGTCATTCCGCCCACCAATTTTGGTCTTTGAGGGGGGGTGCGCCGGCCGCCATAGTTCGAGATCTGCGCTTAAGGTTACAGTTTGGCGAGGTTACTTGCGCCTTCGCCGTCCGGTCCAATGGCGCTCTTGTCTCGGCACGTGCTCGATATAATCTACAAAACTGCGATGATCCGTGGCTAAGTTTCAAAATTTGGCGCCTCGGTGTCGCAGTTGGCGCGGGATCGGCCAATGAGCACTATGTTGGGCTGGCTTTTCGACCCCTCTGGTTTGACGCCGCACGGTTTCTGTTTGCTATGGGAGCCGGGTCTCATTTGGACTTTTGCGGTGTCCGATACCATGATCGGGCTCGCTTACTTCTCGATACCCGTCGCTCTCATTATCGTCGCGAGGCGTCGAAGCGACCTCATTTTCCGACCCTTGATCTGGCTATTTGCTGCTTTCATTTTGCTCTGCGGCACGACCCATTGGCTTGACCTGCTGACCCTATGGTTTCCGGCCTATGGCCTGGAAGGGGCGGTGAAAGTCGCCACCGCCGCCGTCTCTCTGTTCACTGCATTCGCCCTGTGGCAGCTCTTGCCGCAGGCCCTTGTCTTGCCGTCCCCCGCCCAATTCCGCCAGACAAACGAAGCGCTACGCCAAAGTCAGGCACAGCTGGCGCAGGCTCAAAAGATGGAGGCTGTGGGCCAACTGACCGGCGGCGTCGCGCATGACTTCAACAACATGTTGCAAGCGATCACGGGCGGACTTACGCTTCTGGAGCGCCGCATCAGCGAGGGGCGCATCGGAGAGGCGGGACGCTATTTCGCCGCCATTCGACAATCGGCGGAAAGCGCCGCAAAACTGACGAATCGATTGCTCGTGTTTTCACGTCTTCAGCGGCTCCAGGCGACGGTGGTCGATCCGAACGAGCTCGTGGGCGGCATGAAAGAGCTCATCGAACGCACGATTGGGCCTTCGGTCAGGCTCGAGCTTCAGCTGGGGGCCAATGTTCCCAACGCGCTGATCGACGCCAACCAGCTGGAAAGCGCAATATTGAACCTGGCGATCAACGCCCGTGACGCCATGCCCGAAGGGGGCGTGCTTTCTATCGCAACCACGGAGCGGGCGCTCGGGCCGGCCGAATTATCGGATCAGGAGGGGACGACAGCGGGAGATTTTGTGGAAATTGGGGTCGCCGACACAGGCTGTGGCATGTCCCCCGACGTTCTGCCCCGGGTCTTCGAGCCTTTTTTCACCACCAAGCCTACCGGCGCGGGCACCGGACTGGGCCTCTCACAGGTTTACGGCTTCGTGCGCCAATCCGGTGGCGTCGTGCGCCTTGAGAGTGAGCCCGGCCGGGGCACAACGGTGCGTCTCTATCTGCCGGCAAATAAGCAGATTCAGGCGGTGGCGGCAGCGCCAAAGGCGCCGGACACCGCGGCCAGTCAGCTGGTTTCCGCAGTCGGCAAGACTGTCCTGGTCGTTGAAGACGTGGAGGTCAATCGGGCCCAGATTGTCGAGGTTTTGCGGGATATGGGATGCGTCGTACTGGAGGCGAGGGATGGCCCCGACGGTTTGCGCATCCTTCAGTCCAACGTTTCGATCGACCTGCTGCTGACCGACGTCGGTTTGCCAGGCATCAATGGCCGTCAACTCGCCGATACTGGTCGTGAGCTCCGGCCTGGACTGCGGGTCTTGCTGGTGACCGGGTACGCCAGCACGGCGCTGGACGGGGCGCCGCTGGCGGCGGGGATTGAGATCATGGCCAAGCCCTTTGCGATTGATGATCTTGCATCCAGGGTCTCGACGATGCTGGCAGAGAAGGTCGAGAAGGGTTCGTAAGCTTGCGCTTCAGGCGGGAACTGCGGCGCCACTCACGACGACGCTAGTCGTCGCTGCAGGCGGCGTTGAGTTCAAAGCTGGGATTTCGAAGTCAAAGGGAGCCCCCGATCGGCGAGAGACGATGATATGGGCAATGACAATGAGCCAGCCCGCCGCCGCGCCATTTTGCCGCTTTTCTAGCGGGGATTGTGAGCCGCGTCACAGTGCGCGAGCTGGAAATACTGGACAAGTTTTCGCGAGCCCTTTAGCGAAGAGGAAAGCGGGGCTGGTCTAAATGGGCCAGGCCGGGAAGGACAGGCGATGGACTACCAGCGGAGCTTCGAGGACGCGATCGCGCGTCTCAAGGCGGAAGGGCGGTACCGCACCTTCGCCAATCTCGAGCGTGACGCGCGCCGGTTCCCGATCGCGCAATGGCGCCCTGAGGGCGAGGAGGACCGTCCGCGCGAAGTGACGGTCTGGTGCTCGAACGACTATCTGAGCATGGGCGGCCATCCCGACGTCATCGAGGCCTCGGTCAAGGCGGTTTGCGCCCACGGGGCAGGGGCGGGCGGAACCCGCAACATTTCCGGCACCCACAATCCGATCGTCGAGCTCGAGGCCGAGCTTGCCGATCTGCATGGCAAGCCGGCGGCGCTCGTCTTCACCTCCGGCTGGATCTCCAACCTGGCGTCGATCTCGACCATTGCCGCCATACTGCCCGATTGCCTCATCCTCTCGGACGCGCTCAACCACAATTCGATGATCGAAGGCGTCAGGCGCTCCGGCTGCGAGAAGCAGGTCTGGCGGCACAATGACGTCGCTCATCTCGAGGAACTGCTGGCCGCCGAGCCGCGCGACCGCGCCAAGCTCATCGTGTTCGAGAGCCTCTATTCGATGGACGGCGACATCGCGCCGATCGCCGAGATCGTGGCGCTGGCTGAAAAATATAGCGCGCTCACCTATATCGACGAGGTGCATGCGGTCGGCCTCTATGGCCCGCGCGGCGGAGGCTTGAGCGAGCGCGAAGGGCTCGCCGCGCGCATCGACATCATCGAGGGCACGCTGGCCAAGGGCTTCGGTTCGCTCGGCGGCTATATCGCGGCGAGCGAGGCGATCGTCGATGCGGTCAGAAGCTTCGCGCCCCAGTTCATCTTCACCTCGACCCTGCCGCCGAGCGTCGCCGCGAGCGCGGCCGCCGCGGTCAAGCATTTGAAACACTCGACCGCCGAGCGTGAGCGCCACCAGCACATGGCGAAGCTCGTCAAGCATGCTTTGCGCGCCGCCGGCCTGCCGGTGATGGACAATCCCTCGCATATCGTGCCGGTGCTTGTCGGCGACGCCAGGCAATGCCGCGCGGCGAGCGAACTCCTGCTCGAGCGGCATGCGATCTACATTCAGCCGATCAACTATCCGACCGTCGCCAGGGGGACGGAGCGCCTGCGCGTGACCCCGACCCCGGCCCATAGCGAAGCCCAGGTCGCCGATCTGGTCGAGGCTTTGGTCGACGTCTGGAAGACGCTCGGCCTCGCCTTCGAGGAATCGCGCGTCATTCCGCTCTTCCGCGCCAACGCGAGCGAGGACGCCCATTGCGTCTATCCGGAGATGAAGCGGGCGGCGGAATAGGCGGACGTTCGGGGCCCGAAGCAAGCTTGGCCAAGCCTTTTCTCGCGGCGCTTGCGGGCGAGCGGCAAAAAACGCCGCCGATCTGGCTCATGCGCCAGGCCGGCCGCTACCTGCCCGAATATCGCGAGCTTCGGACGAAGGCACCGACGTTTCTCGATTTTTGCTATGACTCCGCGCCTTGCGGTCGAGGCGACCTTGCAGCCGATCCGCCGCTTCGGCTTCGACGCGGCGATCCTGTTCTCCGACATTCTCGTGATCCCCGACGCGCTGGGTCAGGCTGTGTCGTTCGAAAGCGGCGAGGGGCCCCGTCTCGATCCGATCGGCGGCGCGGATGGCTCTCGCTAAGCTGAGAGATGAGCCCGACTGGGGCCGGCTTGCAGCCGGTGTTCGAAACTCTGGACCGCCTCAAGGCTGACTTGCCGAAGGAAACGGCGCTGATCGGCTTCTGCGGCGCGCCATGGACTGTGGCGAGCTACATGATCGCCGGCCGCGGCACGCCGGACCAGGCCCCGGCGCGGCTCTTCGCCTATCGCCATCCGGACCTGTTCGCCCGCCTGATCGACCGGATCGTCGACGCTTCGGCCGAATATCTTCGCCGTCAGTTCGCAGCCGGCGCGGATGCGGCGCAGATCTTCGATTCCTGGTCAGGCGTGCTGCCGCCGGCCGAATTCGACCGCTGGTGCTTGGCTCCAATTGCGGCGATCGCGGCTAAGGTTCGCGCCGAGACGCCGAACGCGCGGCTGATCGCCTTTCCGCGCGGCGCAGGCGCCCAGATCGCCAAATTCGGGGCGCTTGCCGACATCGACGCGATCGGCCTCGACACCGCCGCTGACCCGAAAGCCGCCATCGCCGCTCTGCCTGAACGGCTCACGCTTCAGGGCAATCTCGATCCCCTCGCGCTGGTCGCCGGCGGACGGCGCCTCGACGAGCAGATCGAGCGCGTGCTGACCGACTTTCAGGGCCGCGCCCATATTTTCAATCTCGGCCATGGCATTGTGCCCGAAACGCCTGATCGAGCATGTCGAGCGCCTGGTCGCCCGGGTGCGCGGCCAGCAAGCCCCATGAACGATTCAACAGCTTCAATCGAAGACCCGCGTTTCGCCGCCGTCCGCGACTGGTTCGCGACGCTGCAGCAGCGGATCATCGCCGCGATGGAGGCGCTCGAGCGCGAGTTTGCAGGCGTTGGCGCGGATCGTCCGCCGGGGCTTTTTGTGCTCGAACCTTGGGAGCGAACCGACGCGAGCGGCGCGCCTGGCGGCGGCGGGACGCATGGCGATGCTGCGCGGGCGCCTGTTCGAGAAGATGGGCGTGCATTCCTCCGTCGTTCACGGCGCGTTTCAACCGGAATTCGCCTCGCAAATTCCGGGCGCCGATGCAGACCCGCGCTTCTGGGCGGCCGGCGTCTCGGTGATCGCCCATCCGTGGAGCCCGCATGTGCCGACCGTGCATATGAATACGCGGCTCGTGCGCACGACCAAGACATGGTTCGGCGGCGGCGCGGATCTGACGCCGACGCTCGATGAGCGCCGCAAGCCGGACGATCCGGACGCGATCGCCTTTCACGCCGCCATGCGCGGGAGTTGCGAGCGCCATCCAGGCGTCGCGGACGCCGAGCGCTACAAGACCTGGTGCGACGAGTATTTCTATCTCAAGCATCGCAACGAGCCGCGCGGGATCGGCGGCATCTTCTTCGATTATCTCAACAGCGCAGGCGACGCCGGCAATTCCGCTTTCGACGCCGATTTCGCCTTTGTGCGCGACGTCGGCGAAAGCTTCCTTGCAGTCTATGGCGACATTGTCCGGCGCAACGCCGAGAAACCATGGAACGAGGCCGAGCGCGAGCGGCAATTGGCGCGCCGGGGGCGTTACGTCGAGTTCAATTTGCTCTATGATCGCGGCACGATCTTCGGCCTGAAGACCGGCGGCAACGTCGCTTCGATCTTATCCTCGATGCCCCCGCTGGCCAGCTGGCCCTGAAGGCGCTTAAGACAAAAACTCTCGGAGAGAACCCATGACCAACGCCGCTGAATCCGGCCGCTTTCGCATTGGCGGCGCTTTTGACGTCAACCGCCTCGGCTACGGCGCGATGCGCATCGTGGGCAAGGGGATCTGGGGTCCGACCCCGATCGCGACGAAGCCTTGAAGACGTTGCGCCGGCTGCCCGACCTCGGCGTCGATTTCATCGACACCGCCGATTCCTATGGCCCCAATTTTTCCGAGGAGCTGATCAACGAAGCGCTCGCGCCCTATGGCAAGATCCATGTCGCGACCAAGGGCGGCCTCACGCGCACGGGACCGAACATCTGGATTCCCGTTGGCCGGCCGGAATATCTGATCCAGCAGGCGCATACGAGCCGCTGGCGGCTCGGCGTCGAGATCATCGATCTCTGGCAATTGCATCGCATCGATTCGAAAGTGCCGGCCAAGGAGCAGTTCGACGCCATCGCCACGCTGATCAAGGACAAGGTCATCCGCTGCGCGGGTCTGTCGGAAGTCAGCGTCGCCGAGATCGAGGCGGCCCAGAAGGTCTTCCCGGTCGCCACAGTGCAGAACCGCTACAACTTCATCGACCGCAACAGCGAGGCGGCGCTCGACTATTGCGAGAAGCACAGCATCGGCTTCATCCCCTGGGCGCCGCTCGACGCCGGCGCGTCGGCGAAGCCCGGCTCGGCGCTCGACGCGATCGCGCATAAGCACAAGGCGAGCCCCGGCCAGATCGCGCTCGCCTGGCTCTTGAAGCGCAGCCCGGTCATGCTGCCGATCCCCGGCACCGGCAAGGTCGCGCATCTGGAGGAGAACGTCGCCGCGGCGGCGATCAAGCTCACGGACGAGGAATTCGCGGAGCTCGACCGCGTGGGGCGCGCGAAGGCCTAACCCTTGCTCATGCTTGTGCTTTCGCGTTCTCCATGAGGTAGTCCTGGTAGCGCGCCCGGAGAGCGAGCTTGTTGAGCTTCCCGGTCGCCGTATGCGGCAGCTCATCGAGCATCAGCACGTCGTCGGGAAGCCACCACTTCGCGACCTTGCAGGCGATCATTGCGAGCAGCTCGTTCTTGTCGATTCGCATTCCGGCGCGTGGCACGACGAGCAGCAACGGCCGCTCCTGCCATTTTGGATGGCGGGCGGCGATGATCGCCGCCTCGGCGACGGCTGGATGCGAGACGGCGATATTTTCGAGCGCGATCGAACTGATCCACTCGCCGCCCGATTTGATGACGTCCTTGGAGCGATCGACGATCTCGGCGCAGCCGTCAGGGTCGATGGTGCAGACATCGCCGGTTCGTAGCCAGCCCTCAGAATCCGCCGCGCCCTCCGCGCCGCGATTGAGATATTCGCGGCACACCCAGTGGCCGCGCACCAGGAAATCGCCGAACGCCTTGCCATCCCAGGGCAATTCGCCGCCCTCGGCATCGACGATCTTCATGTCCGTGCCGCACGAGGCGCGGCCTTGCTTCAACCGCTGGCGAATCGCATCTTCTCCGGCCAGGACGGCTGCTTGCCGGCGTCGGCGAATTGTAGGTGACGATCGGGCTGGTCTCGGTCATGCCCCAGCCCTTGTTCGACATTGACGCCCATCGGCGTGAATTCTTCGACCAGCAGCCGAGGCAGAGCGGAGCCCGCAACCAGCATGCGCTTCAAATGCGTGAGCCGTTCGTTCGAGCTGCGCAGATGCGCGAGCAGTCCGAGCCATATGGTCGGCACGCCCGCGGTCATCGTCACGCGCTCGCTTTCGAGCACCCGGTAGAGAGAAGCGCCGTCGAGATGCCGGCCCGGCAGAATCAGCGCCGCGCCCACCATGGTTGCGCAATAGGGCAGACCCCATGCGCAGGCGTGATACATCGACGCGGCGGGCAGCACGCGATCGACCGAGCGAATGCCGAACACCTCGGCGGAATTGCCAGCATACGTGTGCAGCATCGTCGCGCGGTGGCTATAGAGCACGCCTTTCGGGCGCCCGGTGGTGCCCGAGGTATAGCAAAGCGCGCTCGCCGTGTTTTCGTCGAACTCCGGCCAGGAATAGTCCTCGTCCGCCTCGGCCAACAGCCTCTCATAACAATAAAGACGCATGCCCGGCGCGAGTGCGACATCCTTCATGCCGGCCGCGTCGGTCAGGAGCACGACAGCGCGAACGCAGGAGCTCACCGCCGGCGCGATCTCGGTAAGCAGCGTGGCAAAGGAAGGATCGGCGAAGAGAATGGAATCCTTCGCGTCGGTCATGATGAACGCGATGTCCTCCGCCGACAGGCGCGGGTTCACCGTGTGGCAGACTGCGCCCATGCCGGAGACGCCATAATAGAGCTCGAGGTGACGAAAATCGTTCCAGGCGAGTGTCGCCACGCGATCCCCGAGGCCGACGCCGAGCTTGCCCAACGCGCGGGCGAGTCGCCGGCTGCGCCGCTCGACCTCGGCATAAGTGGTTCGATGGAGCGTCTGGCCGCCAAGGTTCGAGACAACTTCACTTCCGCCGCGGTGACGGGCGGCGTGCATGATGAGCGAGGAGATCAACAGCGGGTAGCGCTGCATCAATCCGAGCATCGATCCCTCCCTTACGACTTATTGACGCCTTGCGACGGTTAGGCCGCCGCGCACACTGCACGATTCCGCCGTGTTCAACAACGCGCCGGCCGGCTCGCCGAGGTCGCCCTCTCGGGACAATTGGCGCGGCTCCGAATGCGCGCATGTGGCGCTTGGACACGTCGACCGCGCTTCTTGACACCGATCGGGCTCAGGAGAATAATTCGGCTCGGCGTTCCCGTTTTTTAAGGGCGCGCCCGATTTTGTCGAAGCCAATTTTTCAATCATTCATAGGAGGAATTCATCGTGCGGACACGAGAGGACATCCGCTCCGCTGCCGCCCCCTGGAGCGCTCCGCTACTTTGGTACGCGAGAGGTGTTGGCGTGTTGCAGAAGCGCCCGATCTCCGACAAGACCAGCTGGCTTTTCCTCGCAGCGATGCACGGTATCGATCCCGACGCGTGGGCGCAATTCGGCTTTTTGTCGAACGGAACGTCCCTTCCCGAGGATCCGCAAAATCCGACGTATTGGAACCAGTGCCAGCATCAGACCTGGTACTTCTGGCCGTGGCATCGCGCCTATCTTTGGACCTTCGAGGACATCGTCAGCGCAGCGATCGTCTCCCTCGGCGGCCCGGCCGATTGGGGGTTGCCCTATTGGAACTACAGCGACACGAAGACTTCCGGCGCGAACGCCATCCCGAAGGAATTCACCGATCAAACGATGCCGGACGGGTCGCCCAATCCGCTCTTCGTGGACGCCCGCTTCGGCCAGGGTGTGCCGGCCAGAGACGCCGCGCTCAATCGCAGCATCATCTTCGGCACATTTGTCGGGAACGATGCAGACTCAGTGCCCCCTGGCGTCGGAGGGCCGAGCACGCCGTTCTCGAACAGCGGCGAGAGCGGCGGTCTCGTGGAGGACTTTCCGCATAACCTCGTTCATGTCGATGTCGGCGGCCAGGGCGGCGCCGTCGGCTTCGGGCTGATGTCGAATCCGCAGACGGCCGCGATCGATCCGATCTTCTGGGTGCATCATGCCAACATCGACCGCCTCTGGGAGGTCTGGCTCAACAGGGACAAGACTAATAACGCCAACCCGACGGACTTGAACTGGCTCGGCGGTCCGACCGATCGCGCCTTCCGGCTCTACGACGCGAACGGAAACGATCGCCCCTCCAATCCCCAGGACGTCCTTTCCACCCAGACACTCGGCTATGCCTATGACGATATCTCCGATCCCTTACCCGGCCAATTCAGACGGCAGCAGCGGCTTGAGTCGCTCGCCCCGCAGGTCGCAGCCGCTGCACCGATCTTGGAGGCTCAAATGGCGACGCGTCCCAACACCGAACGGCTCGATACCGACGGTCGTCCAGTGACGGTCGGCGACCAGCCGGTCAGCCTGACATTGTCGCTTGCGCCAGCCCCGGCGCGGGCCGTGGCGAACAGCTTCACGGAAGGAACCATGCGCCCCGACACGCCGGGCGAGCCGGATCGGGTGTTCCTCAAGCTTGAGAACGTTCGGACCGACAAGGGCTCGGGCATATTTGACGTGGGGGTGCGCCCCTCGCCAGAATCGCCCTATGTCGACGTTGGCTCTGTATCACTTTTTGGCGTCGCCGCCGCCTCGAGTTCCCGTGGGCCCCATGGCGGCGCTGGAATGACCAAGGTGCTCGAGGTCACCCACGCGGTCGACGCTATGACGCCCGCCCAGCGCCAGAGCGGAAAGCTCGACATCCGCATTGTTCCTCGCGACGGCAACTGGAGCGCCGGCGGCATCTCTGTCGGCCAAGTCAGCCTCGTTCGCCGTTCTGGCCAATGAGAGCCGCGGCGGCGGCGCTGCGGTGCCTCACGGAGGGGCCAGACTGGCCTCTCCTGGCAGTGGCCGGGCTGGCCTGGGTGATCCTGCTGGCCGCCGACCGAATCCCGGGCGCGCCGCCGATCTGCGTGGCCGGAGGCGCCGACCCGATTGCGTCGGCGCGCTTGTGGCTCTCCTCGCTGGCGGGATGGGATGGGGCCGCGGTCTTGTTCGCGGCCTTGGTCGCCATGCCCGTCGCGATGACGGCGCCGCTGCTCCAAGTCCCCTTAAGCCACGTCCGACGATCTGCGCTCTACGAACGGCGCACACGCTCGCTCGCGTTTTTTTTAGCCGGCCATCTCTGCGCTTGGGCTCTCACCGTCACGGTCTTGATGGCGCTCGCGTTCGGCCTTCGGCTTCTCGTCTCGTCGGCTTTCGCCGCCACTGGTCTCGTGCTCGCCTCAGCCCTGATCTGGCACGGCACGCCCTTCAAGCCGATCGCCCGCAATCGAAGCCATGTGCGGCTGCCGCTTCCCGCCTGCGGCGCGCGGGCCGATACGGCCGCCGTGCGCTATGGCGTCCAGTCCGCCGGCTGGTGCGCCGCCTCGTGCTGGCCATTGATGCTCGCGCCGATGACAGGCGGCGCCGCGCATCTCACGATGACGGTCGCCGCAGCCGCGCTCATGCTGTGTGAGCGCACTGCGCGGCCGATCGGCGCTGTTCCGCGCTGGCGCTGGATCGGCGCAGGCGCTGCGGTTGGCGCTTCCGTTTTGACGGGCCTCTGCGTTTCGACGCTCTGATCCGCGGACCTTAAGCCGCGCCGTTCAGCTCCTCAGGACGGCGCAGGCGCCGCCGACGGCCTGAATCCGCGCGCAAAGCCTTCGCGCTTCGCCGCCGGTCTGAGCGGGCAGGCGGACGCGGTAGAACGGTCGCCAGCCGCGGCTGCGCAGGACGGAGCCGAGCACGAATGGCTGCATGTCTCCGATCACGCTTGCATATTCATGCCGGGCGCGGGCGAAGGCGCGCAAAGCCGAGCCTTTCGAGAAGCTGGCGGCGATCTGCACGCCCCAGGGCGCAAACCAGCCCGAGACGACGGAGGAGGGCGCCGTCACGCGGAGGGTCGCGACGAGGCTCAGGCAGGACGAGCTTTTGTCTGGCGCGGGCTCGGCCGGCGGCTTGTCGCTCCGCCACTCATCGGCGTTGTGGCCCGTGACGGCGAGCACGTAATCCTCCGTTTCGAACGGAAGCGATCCCTTCTTGGCGAGCCAGTGGGCGACCGCTGTCGGCCCTCCGTTATAAGCGGCCGCCGCCAGCCCCAGATTGCCGAAGCGGAGTTTCAGCTCGTTCAGGAACCTCGCGGAGGCCGGGATTGCTGCCGCGGGATCGAACGGATCGATGAGCCCGCGCTCGTTCGCCGTCCCCGGCATGAATTGGGCGACCCCTTGCGCGCCCGCCGGGCTGACCGCGTTCGGCCGGAACGAGCTCTCCCGCCAGATGAGCTTGGTGAAGAAGTCGGCCGGCAGCCCCTCCGCCTTGGCGGACGCTTCGACAATCCCGCATAAGGTCGCGACCGCGTTGTCGGTCTCGGCGCCCGCGTCGGCGCGAGCCGGCGTCGCTCAGGCAAAATACGAGCGCGGCAAGCGCGATCGCCTTCCCAAGGCGCCGTCAAACCCGCGTGCGGCACGCGTCGTGCATGCCTTTGCCCGCCAAGGCGCCGATGCTATAGGGGCTCGTCGCCCGCACGTCGCGCGTCTCCCGCCAACGAGAGTCCCTCTTAAGATGCCCAAGATCAAGGTCACGAATCCGGTTATCGAACTCGACGGCGACGAGATGACGCGCATCATCTGGCAGCTGATTCGCGACAAGCTTATCCATCCCTATCTGGACGTCGATCTCAAGTACTACGATCTCTCGGTCGAGAATCGCGACGCGACCAACGACCAGGTCACGATCGACGCGGCGCATGCGATCAAGGCCGCCGGCGTCGGCGTCAAATGCGCGACCATCACCCCCGACGAGGCGCGGGTCAAAGAGTTCCATCTCAAGGAAATGTGGAGGAGCCCGAACGGCACCATCCGCAACATCTTAGGGGGAGTCATCTTCCGCGAGCCGATCATCTGCAAGAACGTGCCGCGTCTCGTCCCGAGCTGGACCCAGCCGATCATCATCGGCCGCCACGCTTACGGCGACCAGTACCGCGCGACGGATTTCAAGGTTCCCGGAAAAGGCCGCCTCACCATCAAGTTCGAGGGCGACGACGGGACGGTGATCGAGAAGGAAGTGTTCAAGTTCCCGGGCGCCGGCATTTCGCTGTCGATGTACAATCTCGACGATTCGATCCGCGATTTCGCCCGCGCGTCGCTGAATTACGGGCTCTTGCGCAAGTACCCCGTCTACCTCTCGACCAAGAATACGATTCTGAAGGTCTACGACGGCCGCTTCAAGGACATTTTCCAGGAGGTGTACGACGCCGAGTTCAAGAGCCGGTTCCAGTCGCTCGGCATCACCTATGAGCATCGCCTGATCGACGACATGGTCGCCGCCGCGCTCAAGTGGTCGGGCGGCTACGTCTGGGCCTGCAAGAACTACGACGGCGACGTGCAGTCCGACACCGTCGCGCAGGGGTTCGGTTCGCTCGGCCTCATGACCAGCGTGCTCATGACGCCCGACGGCCAGACCGTCGAAGCCGAGGCCGCGCATGGCACCGTCACCCGCCACTACCGCGAGCATCAGAAGGGGCGCGAGACCTCGACCAACTCGATCGCCTCGATCTTCGCCTGGACGCGCGGCCTTGCGCATCGGGCCAAGCTCGATGGCAACGAGGCGCTCGCCAAGTTCAGCGACACGCTCGAGAAAGTCTGCATCGACACCGTCGAGGCCGGCGCCATGACCAAGGATCTTGCCCTTCTGGTCGGCCCCGATCAGAAGTGGCTCTCGACCGAAGGTTTCCTCGACAAGGTCGACCAGAACCTGAAGAAGGCGATGGCGTAGGGGCAATAACGGCCTCGTCCTGAGGGCCGTGCGAAGCGCGGTGTCTCGAAAGACGCTCCAGAAGGAGCGGGACCGGAAGCGCCAACTGGAGCATTATTCGAGGCCCGCTTAGTGGCGCGCCTCAGAAAGAGGATGCTGCCGCGAGCGGCTTATGCGCCGGCCGCGCGGCGCACGCCCTCTTCGACCGCCGCCAGCGCCTCGTGCGTCTTCGCGCCGTCAGGCCCCCCGGCCTGCGCCATGTCCGGGCGCCCGCCGCCGCCCTTGCCGCCGAGCGCGGCGGAGCCGAGGCGCACCAGATCGACCGCATTGAAGCGGCTCGTCAGATCGGGCGTGACGGCGACGACGATGCTCGCCTTGCCGTCCTCGCTCGCCGCCGCGATCGCCACCACGCCGGAGCCCACGCTCTGCTTGGCTTCGTCGGCGAGCGACTTCAGATCCTTCATCTCGACGCCGCTCACCGCGCGGGCGTAAAGCTTGACGCCCGCGACGTCGCGCGCATCGTTCGCTTCCGTCGTAGCCCCGCCGCCCATCGCAAGCTTGCGCTTGGCGTCGGCGAGCTCGCGCTCGAGCTTGCGCCGATCTTCGATCAGCGCTTCGAGCCGTTCGGCCGCCTCGCCAGCCGGCGCGCGCAGCAAAGCCGTGAGATCGCCGTAAGCGCGGGAATCCGCCTCGAGCCGCTTGCGCGCCTCGTCGCGCGTCTTGGCTTCGATGCGCCTGACGCCCGCCGCGACCGCGCTTTCGCCGACGATGGTGATGAGCCCGATGTCGCCGGTGCGATGGACATGCGTCCCGCCGCAAAGCTCGATCGAATAGGTCCGCTCGTGGTCGTGGCCGTCCTCGATCTCGCCCATCGCGACCACGCGCACCTCGTCGCCATATTTCTCGCCGAACAGAGCGCGGGCGCCGGACGCGCGCGCTTCGTCAAGGCCCATGAGCCGCGTCGTGACCTCGGCGTTTTCCAAGACAACGTGATTGGCGATGTCCTCGACCTTTTCGAGTTCGGCGCGTGTGATCGGCTTCGGGTGGGCGATGTCGAAGCGCAGCCGCTCGGGCGAAACCAGCGAGCCCTTCTGCGCCACGTGATCGCCGAGCACGATCCGCAAAGCTTCATGCAGGATGTGGGTCGCCGAATGGTTGGCGCGCGTCGCCGCGCGCGCGTCGTGATTGACCCGAAGCTCGACCGCCAGACCTAGGCTCGCCGCGCCCTCGACGATCATGACGTCGTGCACGACGAGCTCGCCGAGCTTCTTGCGGGTGTCGGTCACTTCGGCGCGGAAGCCGGACGCGGTGATTTCGCCGACGTCGCCGACCTGTCCGCCGGACTCGCCGTAGAACGGCGTCTGATTGAGGATCAGCGATCCGCGCTCGCCCGCATTGAGCGTTTCGATCTCGACGCCATCCTTGACGATCGCACTGATCACGCCCTCGGCGGTCTCGGTCTCGTAGCCGAGAAACTCGGTCGCGCCGACGCGCTCGCGCAAGCCATACCAGATCGTTTCAGTCGCAGCTTCGCCGGAACCCGACCAGGCGCGACGCGCGTCGGCGCGCTGGCGCTCCATGGCGGCGTTGAACCCCTCGGTGTCGACGGAAAGGCCGCGGGCGCGAAGGGCGTCCTGCGTGAGATCAAGGGGAAATCCAAACGTGTCGTAGAGTCGGAACGCCGTCTCGCCGTTGAGGACGCCCCCGTCCCCAAGCGTGCGCGTCTCGTCCTCGAGAATGGCGAGGCCACGCGCCAGCGCCGAGCGAAAACGCGTCTCCTCGAGCTTGAGCGTCTCCGAGATGAGCGCCTCGGCGCGGATCAGTTCGGGATAGGCCTGGCCCATCTCGCGCGTGAGCGCCGGAACGAGCCGCCACATCAGGGGATCGCGCGCGCCAAGGATCTGCGCGTGGCGCATGGCGCGGCGCATGATGCGACGGAGCACATAGCCGCGGCCCTCGTTCGAGGGCAGCACCCCGTCGGCGACCAGGAAGGCGGAAGCGCGCAGATGGTCGGCGATCACCCGGTGCGACGCGCGGTGGGACCCGTCGGGATCGACGCCGGTGAGTTCGACGCTCGCGCGGATGAGCGCGCGAAAAAGATCGATGTCGTAATTGTCGTGCACGCCCTGGAGCACGGCGGCGATGCGCTCGAGGCCCATGCCGGTGTCGACCGACGGGCGCGGCAGATTGATCCGCTCGCCGCCCGGCAGCGCCTCGAACTGCATGAACACGAGATTCCAGATTTCGATAAAGCGGTCGCCGTCGGCGTCGAGCGAACCGGGCGGGCCGCCCGGGATGTGATCCCCGTGGTCGTAGAAAATCTCCGAGCACGGTCCGCAGGGGCCGGTGTCGCCCATCGCCCAGAAATTGTCGCTGGTCGCGATGCGGATGATCCGCTCCTCGGGGAGCCCGGAGATCTTTCGCCACAGGTCGAAGGCTTCGTCATCGTCGTGATAGACGGTGATGGTGAGCTTTTCCGCGGGCAACCCGAGGTCGCGCGTCAGCAGGCCCCATGCGAATTCGATCGCGTAGTCCTTGAAATAGTCGCCGAACGAAAAGTTGCCCAGCATTTCGAAGAACGTATGGTGGCGCGCCGTATAGCCGACATTGTCGAGGTCGTTGTGCTTGCCGCCCGCGCGCACACATTTCTGCGATGTCGTCGCCCGCTTGTAGGGACGCTTCTCGACGCCGGTGAAGACGTTCTTGAACTGCACCATCCCGGCGTTGGTAAACATCAGCGTCGGATCGTTGCGCGGCACAAGCGAACTCGACGGCACGACGTTATGCCCGTTCCTGGCGAAGAACTGGAGGAAGTTCGATCGAATGTCGTTGACGCCGCTCATGCACCAAAATCGCTTGAAGAAAGTTCGCCCGAGGGGTTCTAGAACACGAGCGCCAAAAGCGCCAATGCACGGACCGCGTAAGTTTTCGGACGGGGAGCGGCTGATATGGGGACGGATGTTCTCCTCGTCGAGGCTGGGCGCTTCGGGATGCTTGTGGGCGTCGAACCGTTCGTACGCGAGCATGTGCCGCATCTTTCAGTCGCCCGACGCAGTTTAACTCCTGAACCTCACAACAGCAATGGTAAAGTTACAATGTCCATAGGATTGAAGTGTCAATTCGATATGAGGGGTGGAATCCGAGTTCAGTGTCCGACGTTGGTCGGCTGGCGAAGAGAGGCGCGGACATTCACAACTGCGCTCAACGTTCTGCCACCGAGTTCGTTGAGCGAAAATATGAAAGCTGTCGTTTTCGACCTTGATGGCGCGTTGATCGACAGAGCGCCGGACGCGGCGGCGAATCTGTTCTCCTGCGGATATCTTAGGGAGTCCGTCGAAATGTTCGAGCCGATGCATGTGTTCGATCATTTCGAAGCTCTCCCGGACCACGTGGCGCGGAGCGGCGCCGGGCGATGACAATCGCGGCCTTCATCTTCGATGTTGACGGCACGCTTGCCGAGACTGAGGAAGCGCACAGACACGCGTTCAACGCGACATTCGCTGCCGCTGGGCTCGATTGGCATTGGGATCCGTCACTCTATGGTGAACTCCTCCAGGTCACCGGTGGAAAGGAGCGGATCCGCGCCTTTGTCGAGCTATCTGGGTCGGTGCAGGCCATGACCGATGAGAGAATTGCGGCTTTGCATCACCAAAAGACGAAACTTTACAGCGAAATCGTTGCAAGTGGAGCCATTCTCTTGCGCCCAGGCGTGAGAGATCTCATCGAATTCGCCAAGACGCAAAAGTTTAAGCTCGCCGTGGCGACAACCACGAACCTTCTGAACGTCGACGCGCTCTGCGTCGCGTGCTGGGGCGTGCCTGCTCGTGGTGTGTTCGATGTCGTGGCCGCGGGCGACGAGGCGAGGCGCAAGAAACCCGCTCCCGACATTTATAACATCGCGCTGGACCGGCTGGGCGTTGAGCCGAAGGACTGCGTTGCCTTCGAGGATTCGCGCAATGGTTTGCTTGCCGCGAAATCAGCAGGGCTTCGGGTCGTTATCACGCCCAGCCAGTACACGGGGGAAGACGATTTCTCAGAGGCGGATTTATTTTTGCCGGATCTCCGTGCGTTCAAAGTCGAGCGCTTAGCGGAGAGCAAGCAAGACAATTAACGGGCTGGGTTCGGCACGACCCTTGACTCACGCCCGCGTGACAGCGCCTCCTAGCGGTTTGACCTTGGCGGATAGTGCCGGCCGATGATTGATGTCGCGACACCGGCAGCGGCCATTCACCCTGCCCAGGCCAAGCGCGTGCTCGTGTTGGGCGCCACTGGCACAGTTGGTCGCGCGACAGTGCGCGCGCTGGTGCGGCGTGGCCACGACGTTGTGTGCCTTGTGCGACATCGAGCAGGCGTCGAGGGCCGGCTCGCTCCATATGACAGCGCGATGCTGCTTCAGGGCAGCACTCTCCGCTTCGGCGATGTAACCGACCCAGCCTGCCTCGCCAGAGATGGCATTTGCGGCGAGCGCTTTGATGCGTTGGTCTCATGCCTTGCTTCGCGCAACGGCGTGCCGAAGGACGCCTGGGCCATCGACTATCAGGCTCATGTGGATGCGCTAGCGGCATCGCGGAAAGCAGGGGCTACGCACATGGTCCTTTTGTCCGCGATCTGCGTTCAGAGGCCTCGTTTGGCCTTTCAACACGCCAAGCTGGCGTTCGAGAACGTCCTCATGGCGTCTGGCCTGACCTATTCCATCGTCAGGCCAACCGCCCTTTTCAAGTCGCTGTCCGGGCAAGTCGATCGCGTAAAGCGCGGCAGGCCCTTCGTAGTCTTTGGCGACGGCGCCCTGACCGCGTGCAAGCCGATCAGCGATAATGATCTCGGCTCCTTCCTCGCTGAATGCCTGGACGACAAAAGTCGTTACAATCGCGTGCTGCCTATAGGCGGCCCGGGGGAAGCCATCACGCCGAAGCAGCAGGGCGAGCGTCTGTTCGCCTTGCTCGGGCGGGAACCGCGGTTCAGGCATGTGCCTCTGGCGCTTCTCGATTCCATCGTGAGCGTGCTTGGCGGCCTCGGTCGGCTCTTTCCACGTTTGGCTGAAAAAGCGGAACTGGCTCGCATCGGCCGCTATTACGCCTCCGAGTTGATGCTCGTTTGGGACCCGGCGAAGGGCCGTTACGACGCTGCCGCGACGCCATCGACGGGAAACGAGACGCTATTCGATTTCTACGCGCACCTGGTCCGCGGCGACGTCATGTCCGAGCGCGGCGACCATTCCGTCTTTTGACGCCTGCGTCGGGTCGTCGCGCGGCACGAGCGAGCTCGACGGCACGACGTTATGCCCGTTTCTGGTGAAGAACTGTGGGGAGTTCGATCGAATGTCGTTGACGCCGCTCATGCACCAACATCGCTTGAAGAAAGTCCGCCCGACGGGTTCTAGAACACGGGCGCCAAAAGCGCCAAGGCAGGGATCGCGCCAGTTTCTGGACAGGCGCGGCTGAGATGGGGACTGAGCGTGTCCCTGTCGAGGTTGGCGCAGCGCGCCCTTATCCATCATGCCCGCGGAAGCAGGCGTCCAGAGCGGCCGCGTTGCGTGAAGCCAAGCTTGGCGCTACCATTTTTGCCATTCGTGGCATGGAATTAACCTGGCGGCGAGCCGACGGCGCCAAATAGAGCGGAAGACGTTGACCAATCTGCGCGAGGGTCAGTCTTTGGACTCTGATGAGGCCGATCGCATCTTCGACGCGATCGTCGCTGCTGTCGCGCGCGGCGATCGCAAACGCGCGCTCCATATGGCGGAAGCGGCTCTGCGGTACTTCATGGATGAACCGCTCGTGCTGCTGCTCGCCGCGGAAAGTCTGGACGAGCAGGATCGCGCGCCGGAAGCGTCGAGCCTGCTCATTCGGGCCTCCGAAATCGCGCCGGAACAGGCTGAGGTGTGGCGGCGACTCGGTGCGTCGATGGTTCGTCATGGACGCACGCGCGATGCTCTGGGCGCGTACGAGAAAGCTTTGGGCATTGAACCCGACAGCGTCCCGACGCTCTTGGCCGCCGGGGAGGCAAGCTATCGCCTCGGCGAGCTGACGTCGGCCGGCGACTACTTCCGTCGCGTCGCGGAACGGGCGCCGAAAGAGGCGGGCGCGGTCGCGGCCCTCGCGCTTATCGCTGCGCGGCGGCGGAAGACCGACGATGCGAGGGCCCTGGCGAACCGGGCGCTCGTCTTGCAGCCGAATTTGTTGACCGCCGAAATGGCGCTTGGTCGGGCCGACCTGATTGAGGACTTAGCGGAAGCGACGCGCGAGCGCATGACCCGTCTCCTCCATCGTCCGGATCTGAACGACGACAATAGGGTCGGCGTGCTCGATCTGCGCGCGGACGCGTTCGACATCCTCGACCTCCGAGACGAAGCGTTCGCCGATTACCAATCGCGCAATTCGATCTTGCGCCGGGCGAACGGCCGCAGAATCCAGCGCGAAATCAGCGAACGTCGCGTGGATGAGGCCAGACGCCTCACGCAATACTTCGCTCACGCGCCCCATGATCCGTGGCGCGCCTCGGCTGGCGAAGATCATGTCGGTGCCCGGGCTGCCTCGGGGCACGCATTTTTGCTTGGCTTTCCGAGGTCGGGCACGACCCTGCTCGAACGGGTGCTCGCCGCCCATCCAGGAGTCGCGACTCTCTCGGAGGTCGACCATCTTGCGGAAGTCGGCCGGGGCTTCATGGCCGATGCGAAGGGGCTCGATCGCCTCGCGCAATTGGCGCCGCCTTTGGCCGATGCGGCTCGGGAGACCTACTGGCGTCGCGTCGCTGCAACGCTGGGCGGGGATATTTCAGGTAAGGTGGTCATAGACAAGCTGCCGCTGCACATCACCGCCTTGCCGGCGATCATCAAGCTGTTCCCACATGCCAAGATCCTGTTCGCCATACGCGATCCTCGCGACGTCGTGTTCAGCTGCTTTCGGCGAAGATTCCAGATCAATTCGGCGATGTTTGAGTTTTTGGACCTCAAGGACGCGGCAACCTATTACGACGCGGTCATGACCCTCGATCGCACGTATCGCGCCCGGCTCCCGCTGACAGCGAGAGAGGTTCGGCACGAGACGATGGTGAGGAAGTTCGAGGCGGAGGTTCAGGAAACTTTGGCTTTCCTCGAGCTGGAATGGGATCCTGCCGTCGAGCGCTTCGCGGAAAGACTGCCGGTGGACGCCCAAACGCCGAGCGATGTTCAGCTCGCGCGAGGGATAAACGCGGATGGCGTCGGGCAATGGCGCCGTTACGCGAAGCACATCGCACCGATTTTACCTATTATCGAAAAGTGGGTGACGATATTCGGATACTAGCGACCAGACACTAGCGGGGTTGCATTTTTTCGTTTTAAGGACAAAATCCCCTTGCATTACTCTCGGTCTTGACGCAAACGTAACATTACGGTTCGGTAATGACCGTTAAGCTCATGCAATTTTTTGAGAGGGGAGCCCATGAAAATCTTATTCGGTTTTGGAGTGTCGGTGGCGGCGCTCGTCGCGGCGACTGCCGCCAATGCGAGCGGCGTCATCGACCTGACCTTTGAAGGCATCAACGCGGGATATCCGAGCGGCTTCGCCTTCATCAACGATTTCTATAACGGGGGTATGAGCAGCGACGGAACGACGGGTCCGAATTACGGAATTGTCTTTTCGTCGAACGCACAGGCGATCTGCTTAAACAGCACTTCGGTGACCTGCTCCAACACGTCAAAGGGAGGTCTGGGAGACCCTAATTCTCTGGAAGGCGGCCTGTTCTTCCTCAGCGGCAGTTCGACCTTCATGGATATTGCCGCCGGGTTCACCACTGGATTCTCCTTGAACTATGCTTCCGTTAGCGACAGCGGAAGCGTTTCGGTATTCAGCGGCCTCGACGGGACGGGAACGCTGCTGGGGACGCTCAATCTGTCTCCGAATGCCAGCGGCTGCAGTGGTTATAGCGCCGCCTTTTGCCCGTTTTCGGCAGCTGGAGTTAGCTTTGCCGGTACAGCGAAATCGATCGAGTTCTCCGGCGTCGCCAACGAGATCGTGTTCGATGACGTGACGTTCGGCAGTTCGACCCCGGGCGGCGTCCCGGAGCCGTCAACCTGGGCGCTGATGATGGTAGGATTGGCGGGCCTCGGAATCGCCGCCCGTCGCAGGGCGAAGGCCAACCCGGCTCTCGTCGCCTGATTGCGGCTTGGATCGCCGCGTTTTCCCCGGGTTCAGATCCCGGGGGAGTCGCGGCGACGAGCCTTTAGTCTAGGCCCCTCATCCTGAGGAGCGATGGAATGCATCGCGTCTCGAAGGATCGTTCCCGCCCACAAGCCGTACCGCCTATGGAGCGTACTTCGAGACGCCGCATCTCACCGGGCTCCCGAGGACGAGGACATTGTCTTCGCGACCTCGGTCCTGCTGACTGACGGACAAAACGGCGCGCCTCACCCGTGCTCGGCGGCGATCCGCGCCGCGCGCGCCAAAACGTCGCCCAGTTCCGGCGTCGTCGGCGAGGGCAGGGGGCCGGCGGGATCGATCCATTCGACGGCATCGACCTCGTCGCTGAGGCGCGGCTCGCCTTTCGTCCATCGCGCGACGAAGGATGCGATGACAAAATGCGTTCGTATTCGGCTTCCTTCGTGTAAAATCGCCTCCACATGCCGGTTAAAGGCGAGGATTTCAGCTTCGATTCCGACCTCTTCCATGAGTTCGCGGACGAGTGCGACGGCGAGCGTCTCGCCGACTTCGACCCCGCCGCCCGGCAGGCTGAAATGGCCAACCAGCGGCGCGCGCGCCCGGCGGATGATGAGCGCCCGCCCGTCTCTAAACACCGCAGCCGACACCGCCAGGATCGGGCGGCCGGGAAACAGCCGGTCGTTCATGAGCAAATCTATCCAGCTATTGCGAGCGGAGGGCTCGCGGGCGTGTGGGAGCAGACGCGCTTACAGGATCGCGCGTCAATTCCAAGAACAATACGCGCGTCTCCAAGAACAATACGCGCGTCGTGAGAGTGGTCTTGATGAGTGGAGGAACGGCCGAACATTGGCTCTTATAGCGTTAGCTGCTGGTATGGGCCGTTGCCGATCGCGCCTTTGATCCAGGTTGGCGGTTCGAGTTTGTCGCCCCAGGCTTCGAGAGCGCGCCGCCAACCGCATCTGCGCAAGAAGGAGAGGTGGCTCGATCACGCGCGCGCGATGATCGAGGGCAAAAGCCTGGCGAAGACCGCGGCGCTCTGCGGCGTCCATCCGACGACGGCGTTCCGCCGGCGTCATCGGTTCTACGCGCTCCGGCCAGCGACAAGCCCCGAGGCTTGAGAGGGATCGTCGAAGCGGACGAAACCTTCATCCTCGAATCCTTCAAGGGCCGCCGGTCCGACCTGCCGCGCAAAGCGCGCAAGCGAGGCGGAACAGCCCGGCATGCCGGGCCTTCACCAGGACAACATTCCCATCCTCGTCGCCCGCGACCGGAACGGCGCCACCTTCGAAGCGGTCCTGCCTCAGGTCGACGGCGCTTCGGTCGGGGCCGCCCTCGCCGGCCTCGTCACGCCTGGCAATCATCTCATCGGCGACGGCGGCAAGGCGATCGCCGCTTTCGCCCGCAAAGCCGGGATTCCGTTCCAGGCCGTGCCGTCGCCGGGAAAGCCTACGCCCGCGGCCCGCACCTGCACATCAACAACGTCAACGCCTATCACGGCCGTCTCAAACAGTGGCTCAACCGCTTCAACGGCGTCGCCACCAAGAACCTGCCCAATCATCTCGGCAAGCGCAGCCGCCAGGAGGACGCGCTCGGAACGACCGGCGTCGAGCGCGTCGCCGTTAAGGCTGTCCCCATTGCGCGGGCCGCGAAATCGTCGGCTGGGGCCACTCGCACGGCCTTTTGCGGGCTCGCTGCAAAGCTTGCGGGGGCACGTTCAACGCGCTGACCAAGACGCCGATGGCGACTTTCTTCGCAGAAGCGCCCGCCGCGCTCCCAACCTCGCTCGTCTTCTCAAGCGCCGCCATCGCCTCCCGGCGCTGGCCCTCGCTCATTCCAGAAATGGCCGATAGCCAAGCCGCAAAATCCTCAGCCCTCATCGCATCGCTCCTCGACCCGGACCACCTTACATCAATCAACAGCTAACGCTCTAAGAGCCCGACGTTAGTTTGAAAAAAACGTAACCTCGTGCTAGGATTCAGTTTATCGAAAACTCCTCCGCGAGGCGGGCTGGTCAAGGTGGAGCGAGGAAGGGGCGATCTGAGGCAATTGGCGTGCAACCCGAGACGCAAGTTCAGAAGGAAAGCATTTTTTGTATTTAAATTGGCCATAATCCATTGAAAAGTAATGTTTCCGAAAACTAAATGAAAGAAAATGAAACGAAAATTCCTTTCATTTTCTTTCGCTTATTTGCTTTTATTTTCGACAAACTCGCCATCTGGTTGTAGCGACGCCGGCTGGCTCTGGACGTACGCGCGCTGATAGCGGGGTCCCAGGCTGGTCAAGAGGTGATAGCCGATCGTGCCGCTGCGGGTGGCGAACTCGTCGAGGTTGTTAGCCCGGCCGAAGAACTCGACCGGATCGCCGACGCGAACGGCGTCCTCGGGCAGGTCGGTGACGTCGACGATGGTCAGGTCCATCGACACGCGTCCGACCAGCGGCGCCTTGCGGCCGGCGACCGCGACCTGGGCGCCCAGCTTCGCTTCCGTTGCGCCGGCGCCGCGCGGCAGGCCGTCGGCGTAGCCGATCAGGAGCGTCGCGAGCCGGGTTGGTCGCTTCGCGGTCCATTGGGCGTTGTAGCCGCAACTCATCCCCGCTTCGATTGAGCGAACCTGCTGGATGGCAGCTGTCAGGGTCACGACGGGGCGCATTGGGTTCTGGCGGCCCGGCGTCGGATTGCCGCCATAGAGCGCATAGCCCGGACGCGCCAGATCGTAGATCGGCGACGGATGGAGGAACATGCCCGACGAGTTGGCGAGCGACGCGGGGAGGTTCGGGAATGCCGCGCGGGCCGCCTCGAAAAGCTCGATCTGCGCCTTGTTGGTGGCGTCGACTGGGATCTCGGACGAAACGAAATGGCTCATCAGTAAGTCGGCGCCGCTCGTTGTCCCATGCCTCGCCATCGCCCAGCGCAGGCGGGCGAGGGATTCGAAGCCGAGCCGGTTCATGCCGGTGTCGAGATGGATTGCCGATGGACTGGTCTTGCCGCGGCGGGCGGCGAATGCGGACCAGCGCTCGAGCTCTTGTTCGCCGCCGATTGCGGGCGCGAGGCGATGCTCGGCATAGTCGCCCGGATCGGCCCCGCTCTCGAGGCCGTTGAGCACATAGATCGCGGCCTCCGCCGGCAACACGCGCCGCGCCGCGACCCCTTCGCTGAAATGGGCGACGAAAAAAACGCGCGCGCCCGCGGCCCATAGCGCAGGCGCAGCTTCTGAGACGCCCGTCCCGTACGCGTTGGCCTTGACGACGGCGGCGCAACGTCCGGGCGCCGCGCGGCGCGCAAGGTCGCGCCAGTTGTCGGCGAGCGCGCCGAGGTCGATCGTGAGGCGCCCCGGGGCGCTCGCGGGGGCTACGACTTCCATCACGCGAAGACCTTTTCCATCACCGCAATGGTCGTCTCGAACCCCGGATGCGCCTCGATTTCGCGCCGGGCGAAGCCGCAGCTTTCGAACAGGCGTTCGTTTTCACGCAATTCCAGCCGCGTCTTGAGGGTCACCCTCGGATGCCTCGGCGGCTCGCCTCCGCCTCACAGGCCGCAATCAGCAAACGGACGATCCCGCGACCGCGCGCCTCCGGCACGGCCGACACGCGCGCAACATGGAGGGCGTCGTCGTTCAGGCTCCACAGCTCAGCGGTGACGAGCGCGCCGCCCTCGAAGACGCCGAATCCGCCCCCACCCCCGATTTTGGCTGCGATCGACGATCCGGTTTCGAGAACGGCCGACGATGGAGGCGTTGTTCGCCGGTTCTGCGCGGCAAAGGCCTTGCGAATGAGTTCGGTGGTCGCGCCCGCATCGGAAGCCGACAACGGGCGCACGACCATCCCAGGCGCCGCCTCGGCGTCATTGAGGATTGGATAGCGAGTCTCCATGGGCCCAAGTATAAGACCGTCACCAGGGGCGGAAGGCAAGGGCGGCGAGGTTCCTCAACGTCCGCAACCTTTATGGACGAAGTTTAACCCCCCTTTCAGGCCTACGCCTCGTTTTCGCCGCGCTCGCTGGCGAAGAGCATTCAGGCGCGGTACATCGCCACAACGACCCACGAGGCGTACGATTCGATGACGATAGCATTGACCCGCAGGGCGGCGTTGCAGGCCGGCGGCGCGCTGGCGGCGCTGGTTTCCCGCCCGTTCGCCGCCTTCGCCGACGGTTCGATTGAAACGCATGGCCTGTCGTCGTTCGGCGATCTGGCGCTCCCGGCCGACTTCCCGCATTTCGCCTACGTGAACCCGGACGCCCCGACAGGCGGCCTGTTGTCGCTGCAGATCACCGGAACGAGCGGCAACCAGAACTTCGACACTTTCGATACGCTCAATATCTATTCCTGGAAGGGCAATGGCGCGGCCGGCATGTCGGCCACCTTCGACACGCTGATGACCGCCAATGGCGATGAACCCGATTCCGTTTACGGCCTGCTCGCGCAATCCGTTCGCGTCTCCGCCGACAAGCTGGACTATCGTTTCCGACTGCGCCCCGAGGCGCGCTTCCTGGACGGCTCGAAGGTCACGGCGGCCGATGTCGCCTTTTCGCTGAACGTGCTGAAGGAAAAGGGCCACCCGATCTACGCCCAGCTTCTAAGGGAGGTGGATTCGGCGACTGCGGAAAGCGACGATGTCGCGCACGTGCATTTCGTCCAGGGCCGCAGCCGCGACGCGCATCTGATCGTTGTCGGCATGCCGGTCTTTTCCGCCGCCTGGTGGAAGGGGCGCGATTTTACCGCAGCGACGCTCGATGCGCCGCTCGGTTCAGGCCCCTACAAGGTGAAGACGTTCGAGCAGGGCCGATTCATTGAATACGCCCGGGATCCCAATTATTGGGGCGCCAAGCTCCCGGTCAATCTTGGGCAGAACAACTTCGACCGCCTGCGCTTTGAATATTATCGCGAGCGGCAGATCGCCTTCGAGGCGTTCAAGGCCGGAGCGATCAACTACCACGAGGAGTACACCTCGCGCTTCTGGGCGACGGCTTATGACTTCCCTGCCGTCAACGACGGGCGAGTGAAGAAGGAGATTTTGCACGACGGAGCGCCGTCCAAGACGCAAGGGTGGCAGCTCAACACGCGGCGCGACCAATTCAAGGATCCGCGCGTGCGCGAGGCGATCGGTCTGTGTTTCGACTTCTCGTGGACCAACAAGAACATCATGTATTCCGCGTACAAGCGGATCATCTCTTACTTCCCCAACACCGACATGGAGGCTAAGGGAAAGCCCGGTCCGGACGAGGTTAAACTGCTTGAGCCGTTCCGCGACAAGCTCGCGCCCGCAGTCTTCGACGCCCCTTACGTCCCCCCGGAGAGCGATGGCTCAGGGTCGGACCGCAAACTCCTTAAGCAGGCCTACGACCTCTTGCTCGCGGCGGGATGCAAGCGCGACGGGTCGGCGATGATGCTGCCAAATGGTAAGCCGCTGACGATCGAGTTCCTCGACAGCAACGGCGCGCTCCAGCCGCACACGCTCCCGTTCATCCAGAACCTCGGCAAGCTCGGCATCCTGGCGACCTATCGCATCGTCGATCCCGCGCAATACAAGAGTCGGACCGACGCGTTTGATTTCGACGTGGTCACCACCGCGTCGGGTGGAACGCTCACGCCCGGCGTTGACCTTCGGACCGTCTTCACGTCGGAATCCGCGAAGCAGAACGCCTCGCGCAACCTCGCCGGCGTGTCTGATCCGGTTGTCGACGCGCTCGTTGATGCGATCGCAAATGCGAAATCGCGGGATGAACTCAACGCGGGCGCCCGAGCGCTCGACCGGACCTTACGCGCCGGCCATTATTGGGTTCCAATGTGGTATCGCGACACAGCCTGGGTCGCGCATTGGGACGCATTTTCCCGCCCCGAGAAGCAGCCGCGGCTCAGCACCGGTGCGCCAGGAACGTGGTGGTGGGACGAAGCAAAGGCCAAAACCATTGGGCTCTAATAGGCGCTTGCCGCTTCGCCTCCAGGTCGGCTGAGGCGTCATGCTCGCCTATATCCTTCGCCGGCTCTTGCTGATGATCCCGACGATCCTAGGAATCATGGCGGTCTCGTTCGCGATCGTGCAATTCGTCCCGGGCGGCCCGGTCGAGCGCGCGATCTCGCAATTGCAAGGTGCGGACCAGAGCTCGACCGCGCAATTTGGCGGAGGCGGCGGCCAGATCGGGGCTGGGAGCGCGCAGGCCGGGGGCGACATCACCTCGCGCTACAGGGGATCGCAGGGTCTCGACCCCAAATTCATCAAGGAGCTGGAAAAACAATACGGCTTCGACAAGCCGGCGCTGGAGCGGTTCTGGATTCTGGTGCGGGATTATTCGACCTTCAATTTCGGCAAGAGCTACTATCGCGACGTGCCGGTGTTGCAGTTGATCAAGGAAAAACTGCCGGTCTCGATGTCGCTCGGCTTGTGGATGACCGTCCTCTCCTACGCGATTTCGATCCCGCTCGGCGTCCGAAAAGCGGTCAAGGACGGTTCGCGCTTCGACACCGTGACGTCCGCGCTTGTGATCTTCGGTTACGCAATTCCGAGCTTTCTGTTCGCGGTCTTGCTCGTCGTGCTGTTCTGCGGCGGCTCGTTCTGGCAGATCTTTCCGCTGCGCGGCCTGACCTCGGATAATTTCGCCGACTTGAGCTGGCCGCAAAAGATCCTCGACTATCTCTGGCACATCGCCCTGCCTGTAACCGCGCTCGTCCTGGGCTCGTTCGCGACCTCGACGCTGCTCACGAAGAATTCCTTCCTCGACGAGATCAAGAAAGCCTACGTGCAGACCGCGCGCATGAAAGGCCTGACCGAGCGGCGGGTGCTCTATGGCCACGTGTTCCGCAACGCGATGCTGATCGTCATCGCGGGCTTCCCGGGCGCCTTCATCGGCGCCTTCTTCACTGGTTCGCTCTTGATCGAGCAGGTGTTCTCGCTCGACGGCCTGGGCTACCTTTCCTACGATTCGCTCATCCAGCGCGATTATCCGGTTGTCCTCGCCAACCTGTATATCTTCGCGCTCATCGGCCTCGTGGTGAACCTGATCTCAGACCTCACCTACACCTGGATCGATCCTCGCATCGATTTCGAAACGCGAGAGGTGTGAGTTTGGTCGATACGGACCGCTTGGCTGTGCCTACCGAGACGGCGCCACCACCGGGAGAAGCGCCGACAGACATCTTTCCGCTTAACGAAGAAACGGATTTCTGGCGGCAGGCGAAAGCGCACGCGGGCCTCGAGCGCCGTCCCTGGCTTTCGCCGATGAATCGCCGTCGCCTCGACAACTTCCGCCGCCACAAGCGCGGCGCCTGGTCGTTCTGGATCTTTCTGGTCCTGTTCATCGCTTCGTTGTTCGCGGAATTCATCGCCAACGATCGACCGCTTATTGCTTCCTACAAAGGCGAGATCCTCTTCCCCGTCCTCGTCGATTATCCCGAGGATAAATTCGGAGGCTTCCAGGCGCGCGCAGATTTCCGTGACCCCTTTATTGCCGACGAGATCAAGGCGCATGGCTGGATGATCTGGCCGCCGATCCGTTTCGCCAACTCGACCACGATTCTCAATCCGCCGACGCCGTTGCCGACGCCGCCGACCTGGATGCTGACGGAAGGCCAATGCCGCGCCGCGCTCGAGAAGCAAAATTTGAAAGACGCTGCGACCGTCAGACGTCCCTGCAGCAGGCTCGAACCCCTCTGGCTTGGCTCCGATCAGGACGGGCACGACATCGTTGCCCGGTTGATCTACGGCTTTCGCATCTCGATTGTGTTCGGCCTGACGCTGGCTGGAGTGTCATCGGTGATTGGCGTCTTCGCTGGCGCCGTGCAGGGCTATTTCGGGGGGTGGCTCGATCTCACGATGCAGCGGGTGATCGAGATCTGGTCGTCGCTGCCGCATCTCTACATACTTATCATCTTGTCGGCGATCCTCGCGCCGAGCTTCTCTGTCCTGTTGATTATCCTGTTGCTGTTCTCCTGGGTGAGTCTCGTTCACCTGGTCAGGGCCGAGTTCCTGCGCGCGCGCAACTTCGAATATGTCAACGCGGCGCGCGCGCTAGGCCTCTCCAGCGCCAAGATCATCGTCAAGCATGTGCTGCCAAACGCCATGGTGGCGACGCTCACGTTCCTGCCCTTCATCGTCAATTCCTCCATCAGCACGCTGACCTCGCTCGACTTCCTTGGTCTTGGCATGCCGCCAGGCTCGCCCTCGCTCGGCGAACTCCTGCTGCAGGGCAAATCCAATCTGTCGGCGCCCTGGATCGGACTGTCCGCCTTCGTCGTGACGGCGCTCATGCTTTCGCTGCTCATTTTTATCGGCGAGGCGGTGCGCGACGCTTTCGATCCGAGAAAGACGTTCTTGTGAGCGCCGCCGAGCCGCTTCTTGAGGTGCGCGAGCTCTCGATCGCCTTCGCGCAAAGCGGCGAGCGCCGTACGGTTGTCGACCGAATCTCCTTTCGGCTTGAAAAGGGACGCACGCTGGCGCTGGTCGGCGAGTCCGGTTCCGGCAAGACCGTCACTGCGCAGGCGATCGTGCGTCTCTTGCCGCAGCCCGCAGCCAGCTATCCAAGCGGGGAGATCTTCTTTCGCGGCCGCGACGTGCTCAAAATGTCGAACGACGAATTGCGGGCGATGCGTGGCCACGCCGTCACCATGGTGTTCCAGGAGCCGATGACGTCGCTCAATCCGCTGCATACGATCGAGCGACAAATCGGCGAGATCATCGCGCTTCACCATGGCCACGCGGCCGTTACGCAAACACGGATCGTCGAACTTCTGACCGAAGTCGGCATTGTCGATCCAGCGCAAAGGCTCGGCGCCTATCCCCATCAGCTCTCCGGCGGGCAGCGCCAGCGGGTGATGATCGCGATGGCGCTCGCCAATCGTCCCGATCTCCTGATTGCGGATGAGCCGACGACCGCGCTCGACGTCACCGTGCAGGCGCAGATCCTCAAGCTCCTGAAAGACCTGCAAGAGCGGCTCGGCATGGCGATGCTGTTCATCACCCATGATCTCAACGTCGTGCGGCGGATCGCCGACGATGTCATCGTCATGCGTCAGGGAAAGATCGTCGAGGCTGGCGAGACCGAGAGCGTGTTCGCCAATCCCCGCCATCCCTACACGCAAGCGCTCCTCGCCGCGGAGCCCAAGGGCGATCCGCCGCCCGCCGACCGCGCGGCGCCAATGGTCGCGAGCACTGACAATCTGCGCGTCTGGTTTCCGATCCGGAAAGGATTCCTGCGCCGCACCGTCGCTCACGTCAAAGCGGTCGACGGGGTGTCGCTCGCCATCCGCGAAGGGCAGACGGTCGGCGTCGTCGGCGAATCCGGCTCGGGCAAGACGACGCTCGGGCTCGCGATCTTGAGACTCATTCGATCGGAAGGGCCGATCGTCTATTGCGGCCGCGCCATCGACGGCCTCACGTCAAAGGCCATGCGGCCCCTTCGGCGCGAGATGCAGATTGTTTTCCAGGATCCGTATGGTTCGCTTTCGCCACGCATGTCCGTCGCCGAGATCGTCGAGGAGGGGCTGATCGCGCAGGGGACGAAGATGAACGCCGCTGAGCGACGCCGCGTCGTTGAACGCGCGCTCGCCGACACCGGACTCGATCCATCGACGCTTGATCGCTACCCGCACGAGTTCTCCGGCGGGCAGCGCCAGCGCATCGCGATTGCGCGCGCGATGGCGCTCGATCCGCGCTTCGTGGTGCTCGACGAGCCGACGTCGGCCCTGGACATGTCGATCCAAGCGCAAATCGTGGATCTGTTGCGCGACCTGCAGCGCCGCCGCAACCTCGCCTACCTATTCATTTCTCACGATCTGAGGGTCGTGCGGGCGCTGGCGAGCGAAATCATCGTCATGCGGCGCGGCAAGGTGGTGGAGAGTGGCGACGCGCGGACGGTCTTCACCGCGCCGCAAAACGATTACACGCGCGCCCTATTCGCCGCCGCCTTCGCCAACGAGGCGACACTCGACGCCGTCGTGAGCCAATGAGGATCTCCCGCGAACCGCATTTTGCGGGAGAAGGTGGCCCGAAGGGCCGGATGAGGGTCCGCGCCGTGGGCGCGGCGCGCGTTTCATGGGCAAAGCCTCACCCCCGACTCCTTTCACGTTGGGGAGGCGAGCAGTGAGCCGCGCCATTCTCATTGTTCTCGACTCGGTCGGCTGCGGCGGCGCTGAGGACGCTAGAGCCTATGGCGATGAGGGCGCGGATACGCTGGGTCACATCGCCGAAGCCTGCGCCGTCGGACGTGGCGATCGCGCCGGATTGAGAAGCGGGCCAATGAAATTGCCGCGGCTCGAGGCGCTTGGGCTTGGCCACGCTATGAAGGCGTCGACCGGCCGGGCGCCGCCCGGCTTTGCGCTTTCAGAGCCGCGCGGCCAGTGGGGCTACGGAATCGAGACTTCGCGCGGCAAGGATACGCCTTCTGGCCATTGGGAGCTCGCCGGCACGCCGGTCGACTTCGACTGGGGTTATTTTCCAGAGACGATTCCGGCCTTTCCGCCGGCGTTGACCGAGGCGCTCATCGCGGAAGGAAAGCTCGCCGGAATTCTCGCCAACCGACATGCTTCGGGGACGACAGTGATTGAGGACTACTGCGACGAGCACCTGCGGACGTTGAAGCCCATCTGCTACACCTCCGCCGAACTCGGTGCTGCAGATCGCCGCCCATGAGGAGGCATTTGGGCTCGAGCGGCTGTACGATCTTTGCCGGATCGCGCGCCGGTTGTGCGACCCGCTGAATATCGGGCGCGTGATCGCGCGTCCTTTCCTTGGTGCGAGCGCCAAGGATTTCGCGCGCACCGGCAATCGCAAGGATTTCTCCATGCCTCCGCCGGATGGCAATATTCTGCAGCGGGCCGCTCGCGCCGGCCGCGCAATTGTTTCAATTGGCAAGGTTGGCGACATCTTCGCCCATCGCGACAGCGGGGACGAGCGCAAGGGCAAGAGCAACGACGGCAATGTCGACCTCCTCATCGAGGCGCTTGGGACGGCGCCTGAGGGCGCCCTGATTGTCGTCAACCTGGTCGATTTCGACACCGAATGGGGCCATCGTCGCGACGTCCCCGGTTACGCGGCGTGTCTGGAAGCGTTTGATCGACGGCTTGGCGCCATCGAAGCGGCGCTGAGGACGACAGATTATTGCGTCATCACCGCCGACCACGGCAACGATCCGACCTTCCGAGGCTTCGATCACACCCGCGAGCATGTTCCAATTCTGGGCTTTGGCGCCGGGGCGCGCCCAGGCCCGATCGGACCGCGTGCGAGCCTGGCCGACGTCGCAGAAACGATTGCGCTCTGGCTGGGTCTGCCGCGAGGCGCTCATGGCCGGGCGTGGGCCTCGTGAGCTTCCACCTGGACGATCGGCTCGCGCGCGACACGTTTGTCATCGGCGACTTGCTGCTATGTCGCGTCTTGTTGATGAACGACGCCCGTTGGCGATGGCTCATTCTTGTGCCCCGGCGGGAAGGCTTGGTCGAATTGACCGATCTAGAGCTCGTGGACCAAACGCAATTGATGGACGAAGCGGGTCGCGCCGCGCGATTCCTGAAAAGTTATACGAGCGCGGACAAGATCAATGTGGGCGCGCTTGGCAACATCGTTCGTCAGCTCCACCTGCACGTCGTCGCGCGGGTTGTCGGCGACCCGGCCTGGCCGGGGCCGGTATGGGGCCATGGCGCGGCGACGCCTTACGACGACGGCGCCGCCCGAGCGCTGATCGCGGAGGCGCGAGAAGGGCTGCCGATTGAGCCCATCAAGGCAGACGTCGCGTTATTGGAATCGCCCGAAACGAGCTCCGGCACAGTGTACGCCTCATAAGACCCTATGGCGCAAACCCCGCATTGCGCCGCGCCGCGGAAATCGTCATAACGTCCGCAATCCCCTGGCCGGGAGAGGCCAGGAATCGCGGTGTCGCCAGCGAGGTGGTTCGCGAGACTTCGCAAGTGACGGAGGCGATCATGTCCGACGCATTCCAGGACCGCGAAAATACATTCGAAAAGCAGTTCGCTCACGATGAGGACCTGCGCTTCAAGGCTGTCGCGCGCCGCAACAAGGCGGTCGCGCTCTGGGTCGCCGAGATGAAGGGGCTCTCCGGGCCTGACGCCGAGAAATACGCCACCGACTTCGTCGGCGCGCAGATCGGCAAAAGCGACGCGGACGTCGAAGCCGCGCTTAAAGCCGACCTAGCCGGCGGCGACGTCGATCTCTCGGACCATCGTCTGAGCAAGAAGATGGACGAGGCGATGGCGGCGGCCGTCGCATCGATTCGAGCGGGCGCGTAAGAACCGGAGCCTCGTTCACGATCTCGGCGGACGCGCGAGCGGCCCGAAAGCGGCGGCGACGGTCTCGTAGACTTCGCGCTTGAAGGGCACCACGAGCTCGGGCAGACGCTCCAGACGCTCCCAGCGCCAATCGTCAAATTCGGCATCGTGGGCGCCGCCGGCGGGCTGGTGAACGTCGATCTCCTTATCCGAGCCAACAAACCGGAACAGAAACCATTTCTGGGTCTGCCCGCGATACCGGCCGCTCCACCGCCCGCGCGCGTCTTCCGGCAAATCGTATCTGAGCCACTCTGGCAGTTCCGCGATCAGTTCGGTCGAACTGACGTTGGTCTCCTCCCAAAGCTCGCGCTTCGCGGCTTCGAGCGGTTGTTCGCCCGCGTCGATCCCCCCCTGCGGCATCTGCCACGAGCGCGGGTCCAGGACTTCGGCGCCGCGTTTGCGCTTGCGATGGCCGATGAACGCGTCGCCGGCTCGATTGACTAGCGCCACCCCGACACACGGGCGATACCGGCGCCCACTCATGGATTGAGGAACCGATCCGATCGGGCGGAGGATCCTGACGTTCCCGATATCAACGCGGAGACCGGGACCAATGCAAAGCCCTTTGAACCGAATGCGCTTGACCATCGCGCTAAGCCCGCGATGGTCGCCATTGGCACGGAAGTGACGCCGATCGCTGAGCCTCGCTGACTCGCGGGCTCAATGATCGGGCTGAGCGCCGCGTATTCCATCGACCGCGATGTGAGGTAAAGGGCCATATTTTGATTTGTCTAGGGGGCGGTCGTCAGGGGCAGGCGGAAGCTTGGCGCGCAACGCTTCCGCCACATCGATGAAAAGCGGCTTCGGCGGGCCGCCGGACCCAGGCGCAATCTTGATCCCGCTCGTCCTTTCCACCTGCTCCCCCGAGGCCGCTGACGTCGCGGGGGTTTGGACCAGGCTTGCCGTCGCGTCTGGGACGACGAGCTTCGGCGGTGCAGGCAGGATTTCAACTTTCGCCACAGCGAACGGCTGGCCTTTAACAGGGAACTCTGGCCACTGGAGCATAACGAAGGCGACGGCTACCGCAAGGATCGCGGCGACCGTCGCAGTTCCTCTCATCGGGCGCTTGTCCCGTATGGTCAGCGTCGGTGCGGCGCCCGCAACAAAACCGAGCGGCTCGTCCAGTTCGTCCCACACTTCAGTCGCCGCCTCTCGCTCCGAACGTCTCAGAGTCGCGAATCAACCTTGTCCGAGCCTATTCTTGGTTGGTCACCCAGCATACCCGATGCAGGCGGCGCGAGTCTTCCTCCCGATTCTGATACGAGTTCGATCCAGGATTTCAACGATCCACGAATTGACCGGACGGTGAAGCATTGTCGACGGCCCGCAATATGATCACTGACGTTGACGGCGTGCTCGTCGGATCTGCTGACGATGAGCGCCTTGCTTCAGGCGTCACCGTGGTCTTGTTCGAGGAACCCGCGGTCGCGTCGATCGCCATGAACGGCGGCGCGCCGGCGTTGCGCGACACAGCGTTGCTCGAGCCGGAAATGACCATCGAGCGCGTTGATGGTTTCGTTCTGTCCGGGGGATCGGCTTTCGGCCTCGATGCTGCAGGCGGTGTGATGACCTACCTGGCTGAGATAGGTCGCGGATTTGAACATCGCGGCGCGCGCGTCCCGATTGTGCCGGGCGCGAGCCTGTTCGATCTTCTCAATGGCGGCGATAAGTCCTGGGGCCGAAAGCCTCCTTACTGGGATATGGGCCTCAAAGCTGCGTCGACCGCCACTTTCGAGTTTGCGCTTGGGACCGCCGGCGCTGGATTTGGGGCGACGACCTACAATCTGAAAGGCGGCCTGGGCTCCGCCAGCGCGGTGACCTCACGCGGCTTTCAGGTCGGCGCCCTTGTGGTCGTCAATTCGGTCGGTCGGGCCACGCGGGGCGAAAGTCTGCATTTTTGGGCCGCGCCTTACGAACGCGACGCCGAGTTCGGCGGCCTTGGCTTCGGGCCCGAGCATATCGACGATCACTTGACGCTTCGCCTCAAGTCCGACACGCCGTCCAGCACTGACCTTATGGTCGTCGCCACCGACGCCGCGCTGAGCCCAGCGCAGCTCAAGCGCGTTGCGACAATGGCCCAGGACGGTTGCGCGCTTGCGCTGCGCCCTGCCCATGCGCCGATGGACAACGATGTTGTCTTTGCAGCGGCGACCGCGCGGGCGAGCGCGGTTCCCGACCTTCGAGACCTGACTGAAATCGGCATGTTGTGTGCTGAGTGCGTCGCTCGAGCGATTGCTCGCGGCGTCTACGAGGCGACCGCGCTTTTAGTCCCGGGGGCCCAGCCTGCGTGGCGCCAGCGCTTGGCGATGAAACCAACGATCGAGTGAGCGGGAGCCGATCTTGCACTGCGTCTCCCACTGGGACCCGTCCCGCGCGGCGCCGTCGTCAATTGCGCTGCGGGCGCGCCGGTCGCGATTATCTGGACCGCAAAGCGCCTGCGGTTACCTATCGCTCGGCAAGGCGGGATGAGCAGATTTAAGCGCTTGAGCTTGTGCTCGCAATTTCTCGGCCTCCCTCCGACTCTGGCGTGAGGCCCTTCGGTGGCGCCCTTGCGATAGCCAGGTTGCTGCCGCGCCGGCGACGACGCCAACCATGGCTGCCACGATCACGACGGCAAAGAGCGGCGCGGGGAACGAAAACGCCGCATTGTCGCTGGAGGCGAAGGGGTCAAACGAGACGATAACAGGGTCGCGATTGGCGAAGGCAAAACCGAGAAGGATAACGGCGCAGAGAGCGAGGACAGC
This sequence comes from uncultured Alphaproteobacteria bacterium, assembly GCA_963717215.1. Classification (GTDB taxonomy): domain Bacteria; phylum Pseudomonadota; class Alphaproteobacteria; order Rhizobiales; family Beijerinckiaceae; genus Roseiarcus. Next base: position 633,234 of record CAVQVS010000006.1, on the reverse strand, counting down.
GAATTTAAAGAAGCGAACCATACAAGCCTCATCTCCTCGAACTGTGACCCACTCGTCAGAGCGACGGCGGCCAGAATTCTAAAGCGAGTCTGCGGAGCGATTGAGGCGCTCGCGCATTTCTTTGCCAGTCTTGAAGAATGGCGCCAGTTTCTCGGTCACCGGAACCTTGTCGCCGGTGCGCGGATTACGGCCCGTGCGGGCCTGGCGTTGCTTGGTCGAGAACGCGCCAAAGCCGCGCAACTCGACGCGCTCGCCGCGCGCAAGAGCATTTGTGATCTCGCCGAGAATCGCGTCGATGATGTTCTCAATGTCGCGCTGATAGAGATGCGGATTGCGGGCCGCCATGCGCTGAACGAGTTCAGACTTGATCACCGAATGTCCCCAACTCGAAATGCGCCAACGTTCGCCCCGCCTTAATGCCCTGAAACGGGGGTCCGCATCAATAGGAAACCGTGCCTTCGACACCACGCCATGTCGTTCGCCTTCGCCCCGGCCTCGACGAATGAGCGCCGAACACGTTCAGTCCGAACGGAGAGCCTCGTATTGGCCGGTCCGCCGAAACCGCGTGAGATAGGACGGGATGATTGCATCGGCAGCCTGCGGCAGGATCCCAAGGGCTTTCAGCACGCGTCCCTCCGCTTCCGCCGCCGCGGACACGACGTTGTCAGACGCAAGCAAATCGACTTGATCGCGTGTGGTGGTCAACAATTTTGGAAAAAGCCCGAATGTCGCTTTCGACCCGAACTGTGTGAGGGACGCGAGCCAACGCGACGGAGCGAGGGGAAGGCCGATAAGCAGACGGCGGCGATTGATCGTGCTCAAGGTGAGTTCGGCCGCCTCGCGCAGCGTCATCATTCGTGGACCGCCGAGTTCGTACGTCGTACCGGGCTTCGCTAAACCGGACAGCGCCGCTGCGACTGCCCGCGCGACATCGCCGACATAGACTGGCTGCAAACGACTCTCGCCGCCGCCCAGCAGGGGCAGCGCCGGGAAATGGCAGGCGAGCGCGCCAAAGCGGTTGAAGAAATCATCCTCCGGGCCAAACACGACTGACGGACGCAGGACGACCGCGTCGGGAAAGGTATCCCGCGTCGCCGTCTCACCGAGCCCCTTGCTTGCGATATAGGGCGAAGCGGAGCTCGGGTCAGCGCCGATGCCTGAAATGTGCACATAGGATGAGATGCGCGCGGCCACCGCCGCTCGGGCCAGCGCATGGGCGCCCTCGACGTGGACGGCGGTGAAGGTTTGCGCTCCGCTCTCCGCTGTCACACCCGTTGCGTTGACGGCTGCACTCGCGCCTTCGAGCGCGGCGGCGATTGAATCCGGAAAGCGAAGATTGGCCTGCACCGGCTGGATCTGTCCCACGCCGCCGATCGGCTGCAGGAATGCGGCGAGATCAGGTCGCCTGACAGCCACTCGGACGCGCCATCCATCGTGGACCAGCGCCCGGACGATGTAGCGTCCCAGGAATCCCGATCCGCCGAATACCGTCGCCAAACGGTTGGCTTCCCTGGTGGCTTCGGTCATCCGATCCTCTTAACAAACGCACCGCTTGTTTTGGCGAAGGCCGCCGGGTCTGTATACCGTGAAACTCGCCTGGGGCTCGCCAAAAGTTTAGGCGTTCGACTTCTGACGAGCGGCGACGACCAGATCGGCCCCTCGCCCCGACAGTTCAGCCAAATGATCGAATTTGGTCTCGAACGCGCCCACGCCCGAGGTCGCCGAGCGCAATTCGACAATGAGATCGCCGATCTCCGCTTCCGGGATCAGCGCCCGCAGCGCCTCCCAGCCTGCCCACCCGTCCCGGGCTTCGAAACCAAGGATCTGGCCGCGCCGGGCGCTCACCAGCGCGCTCGCGCGCGCCAAGGCGTCTGTCGGCACGTAAACGGTGACCGAGAGTATCGGTTCGAGCAATATTGGGTGCGCTTTGACCAGGGCCTCATCCAGCGCGAGCTTCGCGGCAGCGCGAAACGCCATGTCCGAGGAGTCGACCGTGTGATAGGAGCCATCGATCAGGGTCACCGAGACATCGACCACCGGAAATCCGAGCGGACCGCGCGCCATTGCGTCGCGCGCGCCAGCTTCAACGGAAGAAAAATACTGCCTCGGCACTGATCCGCCATGCACTCGCTCGGCAAAGGCAAAGCCTTCTCCCCGGCCGCGTGGACCGACCTCGACGACAACGTCGCCGAACTGGCCATGGCCACCAGACTGTTTTTTGTGCCGTCCGCGCACCGTGACCGCATCACGAATGGATTCCCGATAGGCGACGGACGGTTTGTGCGATTGAATGGTTACGCCGAACCGGTCTGCGAGCCTCTCGGCAGTCACGCGCAAGTGCATTTCACCCTGACCGAGCAGCTTCAATTCAGACATCTCGGCATCTTGCACGTAAGACAGCGCGCGATCCTCTTCGCAAAGTTTGGCCAGCGCGCTGGCGAGCCTAACTTCGTCCTTTCTATCCTTGACGCGGATGGCGATTCCCTGAGTTGCGGGCGGAGGGCCGGCCGCCGAGCCCAGCGAGGGAGGGGTTCGCCCATCAGCGATGCGATCGCCGGTGGCGAGGTCCTCCAGCCGCGCGAAAGCGACGGTGTCGCCTTCCTCGGCGCGGGTCAGTTTCGACGACATCGCGCCCATAAGCCGTGCTAATCCGCCGATGCGCTCCTCGACCTCACGCGAGTTGACGACCGTGCCCCCGTCGGCGAAAGCGCCGCGAAGCACCCGCGCCAGCGACAACTTGCCCCCATGCGCGGTGTGGACCGTCCGCATGACCTGCGCCAGAGCTGGCCCCTTATCCTCGATGCCCAGCCGCTTGCGCGTATGGGCGACGCCCGGCGACTCGTGCCTCAGCGCCTTGAGGAGTCGGGTGACGCCGTGGCCGCCGATCGCAGATCCCAGGAGAACCGGCACGACCTGGCCATCGCGCAGTTCGCGGGCCAGATCGTCGAAGACGAGGTCTTTCGGCGGATCGATGTCGCTGATCAATTGCTCCATCAGCGCGTCGTCATAGTCGGCGAGCTTCTCGAGCATGAGATACCGCGCCTGTTTTTCCTCAGGCAGCACGCCCGCCGGCATCTCGACGACGCTGGACGGCGCAGCCTCGCGATAGACGAAGGCACGCTCGAGCGCGAGATCGACAAATCCAGTGGCGACTCCGTCCTCCCACACCGGAATCTGGCGCAACAGCAGCGGCGTGCGCGACGCCGGTTGAAGCATCTCAAGCGTTTCGCGCAATCCTCCGTTCGCCTGGTCGATTTTGTTGAGGAACAGGATGCGCGGCAATCCCAAGTCTTCCAGTTCGCGCAGGATAACCTGGAGCGCCGGGATCTTGCGTGGGTCGGCCTCGCATACGACGACGGCCGCGTCGCAAACGGGCAACGCATAGCGCATGTCATGAATGAATTCGATCGAACCGGGGGAATCGAAGAAGGTGAGCCGATCCCCAAGATAGTCGATGCTGGCGACGTTGGGCTCGACGCTCATCGCGTGGCTGCGCGCCTCCGAACTTGAATCGCCGACCGTGGTGCCTTCACGTACGGAACCTTGACGCGCTACAGCGCCGCCGCGCGCCAATATCCCCTCAAGAAGGCTGGTCTTACCGCTCTGAAAGGGCCCAACGATCGCCACGAGACGGGGACCCGCAACCCGGTTCTCATGATTGACTGTGTTCATGTCGGCCTCCCTCAAGCGTTCCGCCATGCGGCGAGGCATTGCGCGCTCCCGTCGCGAGGCGATCGACTCCCTAGACCCCGAGCTTCCCTCGGACGCAGTTTTCTCAGTTTCTACCGCACCTTGTTCTTGGCGCCGGCAACGTCGACCGCTACGGACCTGCTGTCGTGTGACGGTATGGTTGCAAGAACAGGCCCGCCGCGCAAGACGGTTGGCGGTCGGAAAGTAAAGCGCCCTCGCTCGCATTCGCCGCCAACGTCTTGTATGAGGCCGAGCCGCTTGCTGGCGAGGTTTAAGGGTTTATGAGTCAAGGCCAATTGATCGAGGGCGGTCACGCGACGGCGGCGCTTGCCGGGCGCTCCGTCGTCCTGGTCGGCATGATGGGAGCCGGAAAAACCTCGGTCGGAAAGCGGCTCGCGACAAAGCTGGGGCTGCCGTTCGTCGACGCCGATGCGGAGATCGAAGCGGGCGCCCAACTGACGATTCCAGAGATCTTCGAGCGTTTCGGCGAGGCTTATTTCCGCGAAGGCGAGCGCAAGGTGATCGCGCGCTTGCTCACAACCGGGCCAATGGTGCTGGCGACAGGCGGCGGCGCGTTCATGAATGCGACTACGCGCGAAAATATCGCAAGGCACGGCGTCTCGATCTGGTTGAAACCCAGCTTTGACGTTCTGCTTGCTCGAGTGCGGAAGAAATCCAATCGACCGCTGTTGAAAACGGCGAACCCGGAGGAGACTCTACGTCGGCTGCTCGACGAGCGATCGCCGGTCTATGCGCTTGCCGATTTCACCATCGAGTCCCTTGACGCCGCCCATGATTCCGTCGTCGAGGCCGTCCTCCAGCGCCTCCATGCGGAGCCCGCCAATGACGCTCGAGCGTTGTCCCAACCGAGACGTCGCGTGGACGTTTCGCTGGGCGCGCGCGCCTATCCGATCTTGATCGCGCCGGGTCTTCTCGACGATGCGGGCGCCGAAATCGCCAGGATCGCCCCTAGCGTCAATTGCGCCGTGGTGACGGACGCGCGGGTCGCGCCTCTCTATCTCGATCGGCTTGTCGCGAGCCTGGATCAGGCGGGTTTGCGCTCCACCTCGATCGTCTGCCCGCCGGGGGAGGGCGCGAAGTCCTATTCCGAGTTCGCCCGCGTCGCCGATGCGCTGATCGAGGCGCGTATCGAGCGAAGAGACATCGTCATTGCGCTGGGGGGAGGGGTGGTCGGCGATCTTGCCGGATTCTGCGCCGCGACACTGCGCCGGGGCGTGCGACTGGTGCAGATCCCGACGACCCTGCTGGCTCAGGTCGATTCGAGCGTCGGCGGCAAGACCGGGATTAATTCGCGGCATGGAAAGAACCTTGTCGGAGCGTTTCATCAGCCGTCCCTGGTGCTCGCGGACACCACATGTCTCAATTCTCTCAGCGAGCGCGATTTCCGCGCCGGCTTTGCCGAGGTTGTCAAATATGGACTGATTGGCGACCGAGGCTTTTTCGAGTTTTTGGAATCGAAATGGAGCGACCTGTTCGCCGGCGGACCAGCCCGGGCGGAAGCGATCGCGATCAGCTGCGCGGCGAAGGCGCGCGTCGTCGCCGCCGACGAGACAGAACAAGGCGAGCGCGCGCTGCTCAATCTTGGACACACTTTCGGCCACGCCTTGGAGAAGCTGACCGATTATAATCCGGATCGGCTCGTGCACGGCGAGGGGGTCGCCATCGGCATGGCTTTGGCGTTTCGTTTCTCCCGTGACCTGGGTTTGTGCTCTGGGCAGGACGCCACGCGCGTCGAGGCGCACTTGAAGGCTGTCGGTCTTCCGACCCGAATAGGCGACATCCCCGGCTTTGAGGCGGATTCCGGAAGTTTGTTGGCTGCAATGCGCCAGGACAAGAAGGTCGAGCGGGGCAAATTGACCTTCATCCTCGTCAGAGGCATCGGGGAGAGTTTTGTCGCCCGCGATGTTGGGGAAGAGAGCGTGTCCGACTTCCTGATGCGCGAACTGGTTCCTTCGAGCTGAACCTCCCTCCGAAGCGCATTACGCCCGAATGCGCCGCCTGTGTTAGAAGCACTTGATGTCGTACACTCTCGACATTGTCGTCATCATCCTGAGCGTCATCGCCGCCGCGTTCTTCGCCTGCGCCGAGACTGCCCTCACGGCTGCCTCGCGCGCCCGTATGCACGCGCTCGAAACCGCGGGGGACCAACGAGCGAAGTTGGTCACGCATCTCATCGGGGCGCGTGGCCGGCTCATCAGCGCGATGCTGCTGGGCGGGCAACTTGTCACCATCGGCTCGTCGGCGATCGCGACGAGCGTCCTGCTTGGGGTCTTTGGCGAGCGAGGGGTGTGGGCCGCGACTGCGATTATGACCGCACTAATCGTGGTTTTCGGTGAGGTGATGCCGAAGACGATCGCCATCGCCTATCCCGATCGCGTGTCGCTGCTTATCGCTCCTTTGGTCTCGTTCTTCGTGACCGTCTTCGGTCCGGTCGTGAGCGCAGTCGAGATATTCGTGCGCGGCGTCCTGCGCCTATGGGGCGTCTCGCTCGGCCATCACGACCCTGGCGTCACCGGCCACGAAGAACTCATGGGCGCGGTCGACATCCTGCATCGCGAAGGCGAAGTCGAGCGCGACGAGCGCGACATGTTCGGCGGCCTTCTGGAATTGTCCGAGATCCCAGTCTCGGACGTGATGGTTCACCGGACCAAAATGCGGCTCATCGACGCCGATCTGCCACCAGAGGAACTGGTGCGCGAGGTGATCGCTTCCCCCTACACCCGGATGCCTCTCTGGCGAGGCGAACCGGACAATATCATTGGCGTCCTGCATGCCAAGGATCTCCTCAGGGCCTATGTCGCGGCTGGCGGAGACGCCGGTAAACTCAGTGTTGCCGACCTCACACTGGAGCCGTGGTTCATCCCTGAATCCACTACGCTGCGCGATCAACTCCAGGAGTTCTTGCGCCGAAAGACCCATTCGGCCCTGGTCGTCGACGAGTACGGCGTCGTGCAGGGTCTGATCACGCTCGAAGACATCATCGAGGAGATCGTCGGCGATATTCGTGATGAGCACGATGTTGCGGTGCTGGGCGTGCGCAAACAGCGCGACGGCTCGGTCGTGGTCGATGGATCCACCACGATCCGTGAGCTCAACCGCGCGGTTGGCTGGAATTTGCCTGACGACGAAGCCGCAACGGTGGCTGGCCTCGTGATTCACGAGGCGCGCTCGATTCCCGAGCCGCGGCAGACCTTCAGCTTTCATGGCTTTCGCTTTGAAGTGCTGCGCAAGCAGCGCAATCGGATCGCCGCGCTCAGGATCACCCCGCTTGCCCCTCGCACGGGAGAGCGTCGGGTGGTCGAGCAGGACGGAGAAGCGGCTCACGACTGAGGGTAGGGATCGTTGCTGGTTCGCCACCGATGCCTATATAAGCGCCGCGGTATCGGCCGGCGGCCGACAAGAGGTTTGGATGTCCTGGAACAATCAAGGCGGGGGGCCCTGGCGCTCGCAAGGCCGCGGGCCGTGGGGCCAGGGGCCGCGGGGCTCTCAGCCGCCGGGCGACCTTGAGGATATAATCCGCCGCATCCAGGAGGCCCTCGGCAAACTGATTCCGGGAGGATCAGGCCCAAGCGGCAAAGCGCTAGGCGGCGGAGGTGTGTTATTCGTCCTGCTCGCCGCTCTCCTTCTCTGGTTCGCTTGGGGAACGTTCTACACGGTCCAACCGAGCGAAGTCGGCGTCAATCTGGTGTTCGGCCGCTACACCGGCAAAACGGCGGCCGGACTGAACACCAATTGGCCCTGGCCGATTGGTTCAGTTATCAAGGTGCCGGTCTGGGATCAGCAGATCACCGAGGTGGGCTATCGCAGCCTTGGCGGTAGCACAGATATTCCCGAAGAAAGCCAGATGCTGACAGGCGACAAAAACATCGTCGACGTTCACTTCAGGGTGAACTGGCAGATCGACCCGGCCAAGCCCGAAGACTATGTTTTCAACGTTCTCAACCCCCGCGAGACGGTCAAAGCAGTTGCCGAAAGCATCATGCGCGAGGTGGTCGGCTTGAAGACCATCGACGGCATTCTCACGACCGACAGGGCGTCAGTCGAGGCCGACGTGCAGAAACGAATGCAGGACCTGCTCAACGCCTATCGGGCGGGCGTTCTCGTGAAGCAGGTTCAGCTGCAGTCCGTCGACGCCCCGAGCGAGGTCCTTTCGGCCTATCGCGACGTAACCGCCGCGCAGCAAGACCAGCAACGCGCCGTCAACGAGGCTGAGACCTACGCCAACAAAGTCGTTCCAGAGGCTGAGGGCGGCGCTGCCCGCATTGTGGCCGAGGCCCAGGCCTATCGGGAACAGACGATCCTGGAAGCGAAAGGCCAGACTGCCCGATACAACCAGATTTACCAGCAGTACAAGAAGGCGCCCGCCGTCACCCGAGAGCGGATGTATCTCGAGACGATGGAGCGGGTGCTCGGCCCTATGGACAAGACGATCGTCGATTTCGAACTCCTCAAGCGCCCCTGTGCCCTATATCGCGCTCGACCCGTTGCAGCCCAAGACGGGAGCAAGCGCCAAATGAGGTCCCCTAACGGCGTTGTTCTCGCTGCTATCGCGGTTGTCGCCATCATTCTTGTCTCGATGGCGACCTTTATCGTCAATCCGACCGAACAAGCTCTGATCTTGCGGTTCGGCCAGCCCGTGCGCGACCTTATTGACGCGCCGGGCCTCTATTTCAAGTGGCCGTTTGTCGACACGGTTGTCTATATCGATAAGCGCATTCTCGCGCTCGACAACGAGCGCCAGGAAGTGCTCGTGTCGGACAATCAGCGCCTGGAGGTCGACGCCTTCGTGCGCTACCATATCGCTGATCCGCTGCTGTTTTATCAATCCGTCGGCGACACGCGCGGCGCCGACGCGCAACTCGGCGGCATGCTGAATTCCGCGTTGCGGCGCAGTTTATCGGGCGCGTCGATCACCGACATCGTGCGCGACAAGCGAGACGCGCTGATGGCCGATATCCGCGATCAGATGATCGTGGGCGCCAAGCGGTTCGGCCTCGATGTCATCGACGTGCGCATCAAGCGTGCGGATTTGCCCGCCGAGAACTCGGAGGCGGTGTTCCGTCGCATGCAGACCGAACGGCAACAGCGCGCCGCCTCCTACCGCGCGCAAGGGTCGCAGCAGAGCCAGCAGATCAAGGCCGAGGCCGACCGCAAGGTCACCGTCATCACCGCCGAGGCTCAGCAGAAGGCCGAGCAGACCCGCGGGGAGGGCGACGGCGAGCGTAACCGCATCTTCGCCGAGGCCTATGGCGCGGACCCCGATTTTTTCAGCTTCTACCGTTCGATGCAGGCCTATGAGAATAGCTTCGCCAATGGGCGGACGCGCGCGCTCATCAGCCCGAAGTCGGACTTCTTCCGCTACTTCTCGACGCCGAACCCTGCGCCCGAGACTGCAACACCCCCGGCGCCGTCTGCAAATTCCGCGCCTTCCGCGAAGGCGGACTGAAATGGCGACCAGGCTGGCCTCGGCGATCGAAGCACAGACTGGCTTGGCCGAAGGCGCGGAAGTGCGCAGGGCGAGCCTCGCTCAAGTCGCCGTGTTTAGCCAGACCGATCGATGAATTTGAGGAGAAGCCCCATGCGGCACGACGGGTTGCGAATTTCGACGGGCCTCGCCGCTTGGCAAAATCAGCGTGTGCCCTCGCGGTCCTTTCCGTCCTCGCCGCTCCGCTCGTCTTGGCGCCGGCCGGACCCGCGGCCGCCCAGGCGCGGCCGGCCAATCTCGCCGACCTCGTCGACCAGGTCGCCGATGCGGTGGTCAACATTTCGGCCACTCAGACTGTCGAAGACAAGGACGTCGCTCCCGATTTGCCGAAGGGGACGCCGTTCGACGAGATGTTCGAAGAATTCTTCAAGAATCACGGCATAAACCCGCAGCCCCGCGCGCGTCGTGCGCAATCTTTGGGGTCCGGATTCATCATCGATCCAACCGGCATCGTCATCACCAACAATCACGTGGTCGGCGACGCCAACGATATCCTCGTCATCCTTACCGACGGCCGCAAACTCAAGGCCAAGGTCATCGGCAAGGATCCGAAGGTGGACGTGGCGGTGTTGAAGGTGGAAAGCGACAAGCCGCTCAAGACCGTCAAGTTCGGCGACAGCGACAAGATGCGCGTTGGCGACGGCGTCATGGCGGTCGGCAATCCGTTCGGTCTTGGCGAAACCGTGACGGCCGGCATTATTTCCGCCCGCAACCGCAATATCGACAGCGGCCCCTACGACGATTTCCTACAAACCGACGCCTCGATCAACAAGGGCAATTCGGGAGGCCCGCTGTTCAATTTGCAGGGCGAGGTGATCGGCATCAACACCGCAATCCTCTCACCTTCGGGAGGCTCGATCGGCATCGGTTTCGCCACGCCCTCCGCGACCGTCGTGCCGGTCATTGGGCAACTCTCCGAGTTCCATGAGACCCGGCGCGGCTGGCTTGGTGTGCGCATCCAGCCAGTCGACGACACCATCGCCGACAGCCTGAATTTAGGAACGGCGCGCGGCGCTCTGATCGCCGGCGTGGATGAGAAGGGTCCAGCAAAGCCCGCGGGTTTGATGGCGGGTGACGTGATCGTCAAGTTCGACGGCAAGGAGGTCAAGGAATTGCGCGATCTTCCGCGCCTGGTGGCTTCGATGGCGGTCGGCAAGCAGGTCGAGGTCGTTGTCATTCGCAGCGGCAAGGAAGTGACCAAGACAGTGACGCTGGGGCGCCTCGAGGATGGAGAAAAAAAGGTCGCGCTCGCCACTGAAAAGGATGACACACCGAAGATGGACGCTGTCACCAAGGCGCTGGGTATGGAGTTTTCCGCGCTTAGCGACGAGGCCCGCAAGACCTTCAAGATCAAAGAGAGCGTCAAGGGTGTGATCGTGACGTCTGTCGAGCCCGGTTCGGCTGCAGCGGAACGAGGATTGCGGCGGGGCGATGTGATCGAAGAGGTCAATCATCAGGCGGTCGAACATCCGGGCGACATCGCCAAGGCCGTCGAGGGCGCGAAGGCCGACGCGAAAAAGCCAGCGCTGTTGCTCGTATCCAACGGCGAAGGCGAGGTTCGCTTTGTCGCCGTGCCGGTGGATTGAGGTCGAGGGAGCAGCCCAATGGCGGACGGACCCGGGACGGCGGACAATGCGCTCGCCGTGGCGCGCGATGTGCTGCGGCGCGCGCCGCTAATCGATGGTCACAACGATCTTCCCTGGGTCATCCGGGTTGACAGGGCGGCGCGAGGCGATGTCGTCGCCTACGACTTAAATCGAGTTCATGAGCGCGCGGACACGGACATCCCGCGCCTCCGCGAAGGCATGGTGGGGGCGCAGTTTTGGGCTGCGTTCCAGCCCACCAACGCGCCCCATCCAGCACGCACCGCGCTGGAGCAGATCGACCTCATTCGCCGCATCGAGGAGGCCCATCCCGATGTGTTCCTGCCCGCGCGGCGGGCAGCTGATTACGCGCGAGCGAAGTCGATGGGCAAGATCGCCTCCTTCGTCGCGGTCGAGGGCGGCGTGGGGCTCGAGAATTCGCTGAGTCCCTTGCGTATCTGGCGCGCTGCTGGCGTCCGGTTGATGACACTTTGCCACAACGAAACGCTTGATTGGGTCGATTCCGCCACCGACGCGCCGCGCAACAACGGCCTTAACGCTTTTGGCCGCGCGATTATTGGCGAACTCAACCGCCTCGGAATCGTGATCGATCTCGCCCACACCTCGCACGATGCGATGCGCCGCGTGCTCGACGTGACCGAAGCGCCGGTGGCGCTGTCGCATTCCAACGCCTTTTCGCTGTGCGACCATCCGCGCAACACGCCCGACGACGTTCTCAAGCGTCTTAAGGCCAATGGCGGCCTGGTCATGGCGACATTCGTGCCTGGCTTCGTGTCGCAGGCGCTGCGCGACTGGCTGCGCCGTTCGCGCGACGCCTATGGCAAGGCGCCGGTTGCCGCCGATCCCAAGGCCCAGTTACCAGAACTCGAGACCCAACACGGTTCGGCGCCGAAGGCGAGCCTCGAACAGGTCGCCGACCACATTGTGCGTCTGGTCGAGACGGCCGGCCTCGACCATGTCGGCGTCGGCTCCGATTATTTTGGCGGGGCCTCGCCTATTGGGCTCGAAGACGTGAGTTGCTTTCCATACCTGTTCGCGGAACTCGTGCGCCGCGGCTTTTCCGAGCGCGACCTCGAGAAAATGTCGTCGAAGAACATGCTGCGCGTGCTGCGGCGGGTCGAGGCGGTCGGCGCATCGCTGCGCAAGACCCGCTCGCCCGCAATCGGCCGGCTTGAAGACTATCGCGAGCCGTAAGCGACAGAATCTATGGCGCTCGCGGGCATAGACTGGAGCGTCTTTCATGGACGAACATGCGCACGAAGCTAGCGGCCTTCCGAGGCCCCTGGCCCACGAAGGACGACCACTGATCCTGTGCGAGTAAGACCGCGGCTCGACCGCGAACTCGACGCCGTGCGACGATTGCCTTGTCGAACTCAAGCTCTGATGCAAAATATTGACTCGAGCCGGAGTGAGTCCGGCCCGTTGGGGAGCATTTTTCGGGAGGACATCATGCGGCACGGATCCGCGCTTCCGGTGCTTGAAACAATCGTGGCCAGCGATTGGGTCGATTACAACGGCCACATGAATGATGCGGCCTATGCGATCGTGTTCAGCCGTTCGGTTGACGCGCTGATGGACCGGGTCGGCCTCGACGCAGCCGTGCGCAAGCGGACCGGGCAAACCCTGTTCACCTTACAAATGATGCTGCACTATTTCAAAGAAGCGAGGGAAGGCGACACGCTCGCTGTCTCCTTTCAGGTGCTCGAGCACGACGACAAGCGCATGAGAGTTCTGGCTCGACATGACGGCGTCGGACGGTGCGCGGCTGGCCGCTTCGGAGCAACTCCTGATTTCCGTCAGGCAGAGCGATGGGAAAGCGCACGCCATCGCGTGGAGCTTCGAGACGAAAGCTGCACTCGAAGCGCTCGCCAAGGCGCAAAAGGACCTTCCTCATCCGCCCGCTGCCGGGTCAGGCGTGGCCTTGAAGCGTAGGTGAAGCTCAGTCCTGTTTCGAGCTGGCCAGCCGACGATTGCCCACCGGAAAAGTGGGACCGTGCAAGGGGTCAGGCGGCTCGCGGCAGGCGCGGCAGATAGGCAAGCTGCGAATGGCGCTCACAATATGGGCCAGTGTGCGCAGCGCCGCCGCAATAGCGGAACGTGCTGAGATCGCGGGGGTTGCCGGTCGGCCAGCGGCAAGTTCCGTCCGTTAGGTCGACGACGGTCAACTTCCCGTCGATCGGCTCCCGGTCGGCGAAATAGGTCGTAAATGCGGCGCCCTCGGCGATGGCGACGTTCAATAGATTAGCGCGTGGGTTATACATCTTCAGCTCGGAATGTGGGAAAGAGGCTCGCCGCCTGAGCGGCGCCAGCGACAGAAGGCAGTTAAATAGTCACGAAAAGTGACATTTCTAGAGCTGCCGCACGCAAAATTGCGGCTCAACGTCCAGTTTTTTGGGTTGAGGCTCGGCGACCGGGACTCATGGAGGCGGCCGCGCCTCACCCCTCCACCTGTCTTCGCAGCCAGAAGGCGTAGACGGCGCCCGCGCTAAGCGCCGCGACGCTCATGATCGCGCCAAGCGCTGTGGGCGAGGCGTCCCGGTAGAGGGCGGCCGCGGCGACGCCACCAAGCGCTCCGAACAACATTTGGGTCGTGGTGACGAATGCTGAGGCGAGGCCGGCGATCTCCGGCAGCGGATGGATCGCTTCGTGGACCGCGTTCGGAAAAACGAGGCCGAACGCCGAAATGAACACCATCACCAGCACCGCGACGATGACCGCTGACCCTCCGCCCGCGAGGCCAACGGCCAAGAGCGTGAGCGCCGCCATGCAATTCAAGAGGAGCCCGGCGTCGAGCAGCCGTTTTCGCCCTGACATGGCGGCTGAGCAGCCACGCATTGACCGAGGAGCCGACGATCACGCCGGACGCGGTGATGGCGAACAGAGCCACGAAGGCGCTTTTCGATACGCCATACCCCTGCATGAACAGGAGCGGCGAAACATTGACGTAGGCAAAGAGACCCGCGAACACGAGGCCTCCCAGCAGCGAAAAGCCGGCGCATGCCGGATTGGTCATCACCCGTCTATATCCCGCAATAACTGTCGACGGCCTTAAGTCTCGGCGGTTGTCCGGCGCATGAGATTCTTCGAACAGGGTGATGGCGGCGATCGTGACGAGGACCGACACGCCGGTCAGCGCGACAAAAACCAGACGCCAGGAGCCAAAGGCCAGGATTTCGACCCCAATGGCGGGCGCGATCAGCGGCGCCACGCCGAAAACGACAGAAACCGCGGAAAGCTGGATGCGCGCCTCGCGGCCCTCGAACAGGTCGCGGATGATCGCCCGCGGCAGAATGCCGATCGCTCCCGCTCCTGCTCCCTGGAGCAGGCGAAACGCGAGCAGCGCATGGATCGATGGGGCGAGAGCCGCGCCCGCGGCGCACAGTGTGAAGAGAGCAAGACCGCTCGTCATGACCGTCTTGCGGCCGAACCGGTCGGCGAGCGGACCGACCACGAGCGGCGCGCTCGAGAAGCCGGCGATGAAGATCGCGATCGCCGCCGCCGCTTCCGTCTGCGGCGCATGAAACTCAGCCTGGATCAGCGACAGGCCCGGCAAAACCATGTCGATCGACAGCGCCGGCAGCGCCGTGAGGACGGCGAGGAAAAGCGTGAAGCCGAGCCCGTGAACGTTGAAGCGCGTCATCAGGCCGGCGGGACGGCGCCGGATTCGCGCGCCTCGAGGCGTGTGAGCTGCGCGTCCGACAGGCCCATGCCGGCGAGCGCCCCGGCAGTCGCGAGCAATCCGGCCCAGAACGCGCTGCCGATCAGCGCGCTGATAACGGGCGCCATCGGCAGGAAGAAGCCGATCGCGATGCAGGCGACGCAGGTCAGGATAAGGAAGGCCGCTCTGGCAACGACGTTGACGCCGCCGCGGGTCACAGCAACGGCGCGCAGGCTCGCGTACCAGAGAAGGGCGAAGGCGACGATTGTCGCGACGATCAAAATGGACGATCTCCCGAACTTACAGCCAACATTGCGGATGGCGATGTGGCGCCCCGGCGCGCGCGCAGCGAGACTTTCGTGCTTCCGGGCGCCGATAGTGCGACGAGCGGCGATGCAGTGATTATGGGACCCGGTCAGGGGGCGGGCGGTTGCGGCGCGAGCTTGTCCTGGGTCTTGAGGTCAAAATCGCTGGCCTGATGGCGCTCATGCAACTGACTTGCAAGGTCGCCGTTGATCTTGTTCACGATGCGCCCTCGCTTCACCGCCGGACGCGCAGCGATTGCATCGGCCCAGCGCAGAACGTTTTTGTAATCGTTCACGCTGAGAAACTCGGCCGCCCCGTAACTATTGGATCTGGCCAAGCCGCCATACCAGGGCCAAATGGCGATGTCCGCAATCGTGTAGTTCGAGCCCGCGACATATTCGCTTTCCGCGAGGCGCCGGTCGAGGACATCGAGCAGACGCTTCGTCTCCATTGCGAAGCGATCGATAGCGTATTCGATCTTGATCGGCGCATAGGCGTAGAAATGGCCAAATCCGCCGCCCAGATAAGGCGCCGAGCCCATTTGCCAGAAGAGCCACGAGAAGCACTCGGCGCGCTCTGCGGCTTCAGTCGGCAGGAAGGCCCCAAACTTCTCCGCGAGATAAAGCAGGATCGCGCCGGACTCGAAGAGCCGGATCGGCTTCGGACCGCTGCGGTCCATCAAAGCTGGGATCTTCGAGTTCGGATTGATGGCGACGAAGTCGCTGCCAAATTGCTGGCCCTCGTTGATCCTGATCAGCCAGGCGTCGTACTCGGCGCCCTTGTGGCCCAGCGCCAGCAGTTCCTCGAGCATGATCGTGACTTTCTGGCCATTCGGAGTCGCCAGTGAATAGAGCTGAAGGGGATGGCGGCCGACCGGCAGTTCCTTGTCGTGGGTGGAGCCGGCCACCGGGCGGTTGATGTTCGCGAACTGCCCGCCGCTCGGCTTGCTCCAGGTCCAGACCTTTGGCGGCGTGTATTCGGATGAACTGCTCATTCATGCGGCTCCAGATCTCAAGGCTGCAGGCAGGCGCAATCGCACCAACGCGCAGGGATCCTCAGTTGGTGCTTTATTCGCAGGCTTTCCAGTACGGCCAAGCGCGACCGTCGCCCACACATCGGAGTGCGTCGAAGACTTGATTTCATAGTCGCCGCGCTTCGCGTGGTCGAGGTGGAAGGGCTCGCAGATCCGGTGGAATTGCGATGGGGCGTGCGAAGGGCAGGCTCAAATCTGCGTGATCGGCGAGGCGAGCAGCGCTCATTTCAACGGAGCTTTGCAGCTGTTTGTCATTTGCAGGCCTGCAATTTAGAATAAGTCTTTGTCGGCCTGCGCTCAATTGGAGAGACAAGCGCAGGCTCGAAATGGGGGGAGTTCGTGGAGCCCATTCTCATTGTCGGCGCTGGTCCGACGGGCCTTGTGCTTGCAATTGAACTCGCTCGCCGCGGCGTGCCGCACGTCCTGATCGATCAGCGGCCAAAGCCGATGGTGTGGGATCGGGCCGCGGTGGTCAAAACGCGGACCCTCGAGATTCTCGCCGCGCTCGGCCTCTCGGAGCAGTTTCTGGCTCGCGGTACGGCCATTCGCGGAACCGACTTCTATAGCGCCGGATCGCGCAAGGCGTCGTTTCGATTTCAGGTTCTCGACACGCCATTTCCCCTCATGGTGGGACTGTCGGAAGGCGTCACCGAGGAGATCCTGACCAGAGAGCTCGAGCGGTTGGGCGGCGGCGTCAAACGAGGGGTCGAATTTCTCGATCTCACGGCCGACGACAAGACGCTCCGGGTTCGCGTCCGCGAGCATGGGGTCGAGCGCACGATGGAGCCGAACTGGCTCGTCGGCGCCGATGGATTCCACAGCAAGGTCCGCGACGCCGTTGGGATCGAGTTTCTTGGGCGCGATTACGATCAACAATGGGGCGTGGCCGACTTGCGCTTCGCCAACTGGCCATACGAGCCGGACTTGGCCGCGGCCATGTTCGATCCGCTCCTGATCCCGGTTCCGATCGGCGGGAATGTCTGGCGGGCGTACTTCCGCGCCGATCCGGCCGTTAGCGCGCACCAAATCCATATCGCGCGCTGTCTGGAAATGCTGGCGCCGGGGGCGACGGTCGCGAGTTCCGACGAGCCGCAACTCTTCCATACCCACTCGCGGATCGCGACGCGGTTCCGCTCAGGGCGCGTATTGCTCGCCGGCGACGCGGCCCACGCCTGCAGCCCCATCGAAGGCCACGGGATGAACGGGGGGATTCAAGACGCGTTCAATCTGGGATGGAAGCTTGCTCTCGTGGCGACCGGCAAAGCTCCGGACGCCTTGCTCGACTCCTACGATGCCGAGCGCCGGGCGATTGCGAAAATCGTCTGCGCCTCGGGCGATGATGCGGAGGCCAACGCCGCGCAAGGCGATCCGGCGGCGATCGATGCGGCCGCGAAGAATATGGCGACCGCCGAGGGCCAGTACAAAGCGGCTTTCGGCGAATCGGAGCTCGGCCTCGGCTACGATGCGAGCCCGATCCTGGGAGCCATCGGGCCTGAACCTATGTCTCAGTCCATGACGGCGATTGGATACCGGCTTGGAGACGCCGGCCCGCTGACGGGTCCGGGCGGCGCGGTGCGCCTGCACGAAGTGATCGCCCACACTGGGCATACCGTGTTGGCGGCGACCGGCGAGGGGGACAGCGCCAAGTTCGGACGAAATTGTGAAAACGGCCCGCCATGTCGCGGACCGTTTCGGCGCCCATGTCAAAGCCTTCGTCGTCGCGCGCAAGGCCAACGCGAACGAATCAGCTGCGGATCTGCTGATCGATGCGACGGGCGCGGCTCATGCGCGGCTTGGCGGCGACAAGCCGTCGCTTTGTGTCGTCCGCCCGGATGGCCACCTCGGCCTCCGGGTGACGCCGGCGGCGCTTCCCGCGGTCGAGGCCTACTTCGCGCGGAT
Source organism: uncultured Alphaproteobacteria bacterium (assembly GCA_963717215.1). Classification (GTDB taxonomy): domain Bacteria; phylum Pseudomonadota; class Alphaproteobacteria; order Rhizobiales; family Beijerinckiaceae; genus Roseiarcus. The sequence continues at coordinate 615,538 of CAVQVS010000006.1, read as the reverse complement.
CTTCGCCTAGGGGAGCTTCGTATTGCCAGCCCCTTCTCGACGCCCTTTCAATCGATCGTTTGGAATTCCTTGGATGGTCGGCTTTTCGCTGCGAAAACCCCTGCTAAAACGTGTTGGATTTCCTTGGATTTCCTTGGATTCTCTCGTCCGAAACGAGCCTTATCAATAGTTTACGCGGGATTTTCGTTGAAAAATTTTTCCTGGCCTTTTCTGCCCCTTGGGGCGTTCGCAGCGACGGAAAGGAAAGCCACAGGCGGGGAATGCGGAAGCGCAGACGGGTTCATAGCGTTAGCTTAACGTCGATTTTGATTTTCTGCAATGAATTGTCGCCCCGACCGTTTCAGCTTGTTGGCTGCCGCAGGACGGCAGGTGTAAGCAGGCGCTCTGCGACGAACTTGGACGCGTCCGGCGTCAAATGCCCGTAGTCGAAAGTAGTCAGGCCGGCCAGCGTGTCGTTGACACGAGTTCAGGCAGCCGGCAGGATTGCACAGCAGTGCGTAGAGGTCGACAAATTGCATGTTCGGCGAAACGCCGCCCGCGCCTGCGAAGGCTCCAGCGATTCGGGCATGGTCTCGGACGATCGAAGGGTTAAGCGCGAGCCGGGTGCGTTCCGGGGAGTAGCCGTCCAGGCCGCGCAGCACGATTTTCGGCATGGTATCGTCCCATTGAGGGACCGGACCGGTGAAAACGATTCGGCCGGCGCCGAGCGCCAGCGCTGCGCGCCCGTTAGCCAGCATGCGGTCGAAATTATGATTGTCGACCTGAGCTATGACGACGACGTCGGGATGCACCTTGGCAATCGTCGACAACGAAAACCAATTCGAGCGCTGGCAATATTGTGTCGGGGAGTCCTCAGTAACGCTCGCGTCGGGAGCGCAATTCGAACTGGCGACGATCATCACTTGCCAGTCGGCAGGCAGAGTTTTCACAAGGCCTGAATACAGCATTTGAGCGTGCGAATCGCCCCACAGCATCACGACGTGGGCCTTGCTGGCGTCGCGCATGTAGCAGGAGGGGGCGATGGCTGGCAGCGGGATTTGCGTCAACGGTTTGCCGGAGGTCTGCGGAGACTGGAAACTGCAATCGCCACGATACTTCTGGATGATGTCGTTTTGGACAAGGAAGCGCCAGTCTGGCGCGTTGTTCTCATAGTAGGCGGAAAGCGCGCTCTTCTCCGCGCCGCGATAGCCGTGGCCGTCGAAGCCATTGAACGCGTAGGTGCAATACCCGAGGGCGCAAACGCACACCATCGCCAGCCCAAGCAATATTGCCAGGGCGCCTCCCCCTCGAGACAACCGGATCGGCTTTTCGATTGAGACATAAGTCAGCAACGACAGAATGAAGGCGACAATGATCGCTTCGAGCCGCGCAACGGGCGCCGGCGAGGCGATGTTGACGATTCGCAATAGCGACAACAGCGGCCAGTGCCACAGGTAGAGCGGGAAGCTGATCTTGCCGATGAGCACCAGCGGGCGACTGGACAGCACTTGGCGATTCACAACGGCATCGGGACCGGTCGCGATCAGCAGGATCGCTCCTGTTACCGGTGCGAGGGCCCAGAAACCGGGAAATTTGCCTTCGTCGGCGTGGGTCAGCGAGTAGCCAAGCAGCAGCATCGCGGCGATCGAGAGCAACGAGCGCACCGAAGATGAGGGGCTCGGCAGCGTGTCGCGGAAATGTAGGCCGACGTAAGCCATCGCCGATCCGACCATTAATTCCCAGGCGCGGGTCAACGGCGAGTAAAAAACGCCCGTTGGATCGGCGTCGATAAAGTAGACGTTGGCCACGAACGACGCAGTCGCGATCATCAGCGTCAGCGCGAGGAAGCTGCCGCGCGCCTTCCAAAAGCTCCACGCCAGGACGGGCCAGACGATATAAAATTGCTCTTCGATGCCGAGCGACCAAAGATGGATGAGCGGCTTGAAGATCGTGACGCCGTTGAAATACGAACTGTCATCCCAGAAATAGAGATTGGCGATGAACGCTGAGCCCGCCGCCATCGATCGCCCGAGCGATTTGTATTCGTCGGTGAGCAGGAAGAACCAGCCAAACGCCCAGGTGCTGACGAGCACCAATATCAAGGCGGGAAAGATGCGCTTGACGCGGCCGATGTAGAAGTCGGCAAAGCTAAATGTTCCATGCTCAAGACCTCCGAAAATAATCGACGAGATCAGAAAGCCGGAGATAACGAAAAAGACATCAACGCCCACGAACCCGGAACGCATCAGTGGCGGCAGGGCGTGATACACGACGACCGACAACACGGCGACCGCGCGCAACCCGTCAATGTCGGGGCGGTAGGCGATATATGCCTTTGCGGGGGTCTTGACCGCTGAGGAGGATCTCGCGCCCGCAAATTCGTGTGTAACACTATCGAAATAGGCGCTGTCGATCATCCCGTCGCTCGTCGGCGCCTTGGACGTGATGGCGTCGTTTGGTTATCCCGATAACATTCAGCAGATGTGCTAAAATGGTTTTAAGCAACGTCAGGCAATCCGTGCGATAGCGACGAATCAGCCTTCGATCGCGGGTGGGTGCATCCGCAAGAGTGGCTGTGTGATCTTGCAGCTTGATCAGTACAGTTTGCGGGGACCGGACGCGCCAGCGGCGAAGGGCCCGGTCGACCCTGAGAGGACGTTTCTTCGCGTGTGTGGACATCCTGCCATCCGACGTAAACGGGAATTACGCGCTCGCCGTCTTTGCGCAGGCGGGTGCGCGCATCTCGAAATCGTAGATGGGTGATCCCGAGCACACGGGTGTGATCCAGATCATAGCGGCGCGAGCAAAATCGTGACCGACACTAAAGCCCTTGCTTTCCTTTTCACGGCATGATAGTTAAGTGTATGCTTAACTATCAGACCCCGCTCGACCTGGCGTTTCAGGCTCTCGCCGATCCGACCCGCCGGGCGATTGTCGAGCGGCTGGCGGAGAGGCCCGCGTCGGTCAGCGAGCTCAAGCGCCCGCTCGCCATGTCGCTGCCGGCGGTCATGCAGCATTTGGCTGTGCTGGAGACCTCGGGCCTCGTTGTTTCGCAAAAGTCGGGGCGCGTGCGGACCTGCAGCATCAATCCGGGCGCGCTGGTCGAAGCCGAGCGCTGGATCACGGAACGGCGCCTCGAGTGGGAGCGCCGCTTCGACCGGCTTGGCGACTATCTCAAAACTCTGGAAAGTAAGGACAAGAGCGATGAACACGATCGGTAAGACAAGCCTCAAGGTTCAGCCGGCCCCGTTGCGCGTTTCTCGCGTCTTCCCGGCGCCGCGCGAAACTGTGTTCAAGGCCTGGAGCTCGGCGGACCACGTCAAACGATGGTTCTGCCCGAACGGCTATTCGGTTCCAGAAGCGACGGTCGAGATGCGGGTCGGGGGACGGTTCGAGGTCTGCATGCGCTCGCCGGAGGGGTTGGAGCATTGGACCAAGGGGACGTTCACCGAGGTCGTGGCGCCGGAGCGCCTGACGATCGACCACCACGTGATCGACCCTTGCGGCGGCGGCCCGCTGTTCAGCGCCGTTACTGAGGTCAAGCTCATCGCCGTCCATGACGGCACGCGGATGGAGGTGGTGCAGACCTATACGGTCGCTGACATGGCGCAGGTCGAGCCGATGCTCAAGGGCGCGCCCGAAGGCTGGCGCCAGACGCTCGACAAGCTCGAGACGGAAATCGCGCGCATTCAGGAGAGCGGCGGCCGGTCGGTGGTTCACGACGTCTTCCACGTCGAGCGGACCTACGATGCGACGGCGGAGCAAGTTTACACGGCGCTGTCGGACGAAGTCGCCAAGAGCCGCTGGTTCCAAGGACCGGAAGGCTGGCGGCTGATCGAGCGCACGATGGATGTCCGGGCCGGCGGCCGGGAGCGGGTCAAGGGCGGCTTCGACGGCGGCGTGACGACGACGTTCGACGCGATCTACCACGACGTCGTTCCGCGAGAGCGACTCGTCTACACCTACGAGATGCGTATCGACGAGCGGAAGATTTCAGTTTCCCTGGCGACGCTCCAGATCGAGCCCGCAGGCGCGGGTCGCACCAAGCTCAAGATTTGCGAGCAGGGCGCGTTCCTCGACGGCTACGACGACGCGGGCAAGCGCAAACACGGGACGGGGGAGCTCATGGACAAGCTTGGCGCGTCACTCGGCGCCTGATGTGACGCCAGCCGCTGCACTTCCGGGAACCTCATGGCGAAACGAGCGCGAAGCAATCGCGCTCGCTCAAGCCTTGCGCGATCTCACTCGTCGTTCGAGGCGTTGAGGTCGTTCCAGCCGATATATTCGCCGTCGTGGGCGTCGTGCAGGCGGACCCCGATGCCTCCGCCGCCCTCCTTGGGCAGGAAGATCACGCCGGCCGCCTCGAGCGCAGCGCGGATTTTCTCGGCCGCGACTTCGTTGGCAAGGCGATTGGGAGCGCTTGTCTCCACCTCCTCGATGGTCTCCACCGGCACGCCGGCCTTCTCGGCCAGTTTCGCCTGAGAGCAGCCGATCAGCGCGCGCGCGGCTCTGATCTGAGCGGCTTCGGTCATCGGCTCAAATCATTCCGCCGCGGTCGCGGATATCGCGACGGGGGAGGGCGCGGAATCGCGAATGGTGTCGCCGAGCGTCTTGCGGGCGAGCGCCGCTTCGCCGCCGCTGGTGGCGTGATAGAGCGACAGCTGCTCGAACTCGTCCGACTTGGGCGGCTCGATCGCGAGATCGCTGTAGGTGTAACGGTCGGGCGCCTCGAGCGTAGCCTTCAGAACCTTCCGTGTCTTCAGGAAGAAGCTGCCGTATTTCCAAGCCTTGCTGACGATCTCCCATCCGTAGCGCGGATAGAAGATGAAGCGCGATTCAATCGGCAGGCCAATTCGGCGGTCGCGACGGAATTTCAGGCGGAAGGCGCCGCCTTCGAGCGGATGGACGCCTTCATGATCGATCATCAGTTTGAACCAGAGCATGGTGCTCAGGATCTGCTTCGGCCGCCCATTTTTGATCGCCGCCGCGCGCTTGAGAATCGTGCCGATATGGTCGAGCGTGTAAAACGCGTTCCATGCAGCTTTGTAAGCGTCTTCCCACTCCTGGTCGCTCATCTTGGGATGATGCGAAACGCGGTGGTTGAGGTCGTATTTGTTGATGTCGGGGTCCATCCAGACGCCCTTGGCGAGCATCTTCTTGTGGTCTTCCGATCCCGGCAGCGGCGTGAGGAAGAAGAATTCGAGAATGTCGAGCGGCAGTTCGCGCTTGATGATCTCGATGTCGCGCAGGATCGACTCTTTCGTGTCGGCGGGGAAGCCGAGGATGTAGCCGGCGAACGTGATGGCGCCGTGCGAGCGCCATTTCTGCAGCATCACCCGATATTCGGTGATCTTGTTCTGGCGCTTCTTGGCGGTGATGAGGTTCTCGGGGTTGATGTTCTCAAGCCCGATGAACACGCGCTTGACGCCGGCTTGCGTCGCTTTCTCGATGAAGTTCTTGATCTTGTGGCAGAGCGTGTCGACCTGGATGGTGAAGCCGACATGGATGCCTTCCTTCTTCAACTCGATCACCCGATCGAGCAGGATCTCCCAGTCGGTGTTGCGGGCGAAATTGTCGTCGGTGATGAAGAAGCGGTCGATGCCCTGGGCGTAATTGGCGCGGATGATCTGCTCGAGGTCGTCGGGCGAGCGAAAGCGGCTCTTGCGCCCTTGCACGTTGATGATGGTGCAGAAGGAGCACTGATACGGGCAGCCGCGACCGAGATCGATGCTCGAATACGTCCCGGACGTGCGCTCGACATGCTTGCGCGGCAGGATCGGCGCCGGCTCGCCAACGAGCGAGGGCAACTGATCCATGTAATTGTAGAGAGGCTTTAACTCGCCGTTCCAGGCGTCGAGCAGCACTTCATCGAGCCTATGCTCCTCCGATTCGCCCGCGAACATCGAAATGCCGAGCGCCTGCGCCTCGACGATCTCCGAGGGAAGCTCGGGCAGCATCGCAAGGCAGCCGGAGACGTGGAAGCCGCCGAGACAGACCTGATAGCCGGCCGCACGAAATTGGCGCGCGATGTCCACGGCGCGCGGAAACTGGTTCGACTGCACCCCCACGATGCCGATCAGCGCCCGCCCGCCCCGGCGCTTGAGGTCGCGGATGATCCGGCTCGGGAACACGCGGCGATTGGTTTCGTCGTAGGTGTCGACCTCGATCCTGACGCCAGCGCCCAAAACCTCGCGCTTGCTGGCGTCCTCGGCGAGGCTGTTCATGCAGGCGAGCGTGTTGGACGGCAGCGCCGAGCGGAACCACTGGATCGGATAGCCGTCGTCGTCGTAATGCGTCGGCTTGATGAGAACGAACGTGAACAGCGAGTCAGGCGCGCTCGAATCCGGCTTGGCCTCGATCAGAATTCGACGATGCCCTCATGAATGAATTGTCCCGCAGATAGAATCGCTCTTCGCCTAGCACGAGCGGCTCCTCCGGGCAAATTCCTAGCGTTTGCCGCGTTCGGCAGAGGCCTGATCACATCGGCGGGACAAGCCCGTCCTTGCCGACGAGGACAAAGCCGGCCTCGATCGAGCCGTCCGCCTGCTTGGGACCGCGGGCGATAATCGCGGCGCCGGGCTTGAGATCCGTCTGCGCGCCGGGCTCGAAGCCGACGATCGGCGTCTTCGGATCGACGACGATGGTCTGCTCGCCGCCTTTGTAGGTCACCGTGAGCTTGGGGCCGGTCGTCGCGTCGACGCGGGCGGAGATGTTGCCGTTGGTCATCGAGCTTTTCGGCCCGAGATCGAAGGGGCGGTAGCCCTCGCCCGTGCCGCGCATCGCCTCTGGAAAGATGTGCACTTCCATGGCCTTGAGCTCGTTTCCATCGCCCGGCAGAGCGGCGACGCCGATGAAGGATCCCGGTTTCACGTCGGTCAGCGCGGCGGGAACGACAAGAATGAACCGGGTTTTCGGGTTGAGGTGGATGGTCTGATCCTCGCCGGCGCGGGTATGCACGGCCAAGGTCGAGCCGTCGGCGCTGACCGTCTGGATGGTTGCGCGCGCGGATGCGACTGGCGGGTTTTGGGCGAAGGCCGGCGTGACGGCGAAGACGAACGTCGCGGCAAGGGCAATTCTGAACGAATTCATCGCGAATCTCCAAAAGCAACGTGAGGAACTGGCCGGCGCGGTCGCCATAGGCAGTAGAAAGTCCCGATGAGGCTTCCAAGACGAAACGAGCGCCTGAGTGCTGGTCGAAGTCAAAGATGCGTGAAGCGTCGGGTTTCCCGACGGCTCTAAACTTTGACCTCGTCCCCGTCCTGACCCCAGCGGGTATGGAAACTGCCTTCCCTGTCGAGGCGGCGATAGGTATGGGCGCCGAAATAGTCGCGCAGGCCCTGCAGCAGGTTCGTTGGGCCCCGCGCGCGTCTCAGCCCGTCGTAATAGGCCAGCGACGAGGAGAACGCGGGCGTCGGCACGCCGTTGGCGATCGCGAGGCTCAGCACACGTCGCCAGGCGCCCTCCGTCCTGATGACGCCCTCGCGGAAATAGTCGTCGAGCAGGAGATTGGCGAGCTTCGGGTTGCGATCGTAGGCTTCCTTGATGCGATCGAGGAAGCGGGCGCGGATGATGCATCCGCCGCGCCAGATGGTCGCCATGTCGCCGAGCTTCAGATCAAACTTGAACTGCTCCGAGGCCACCGACATCTGCTGAAACCCTTGCGCGTAGGCGACGATTTTCGAGGCGTAGAGCGCGTCGCGGATGGCGTCGATCTCGGCCTTTTCGGGCTTGCGCGTCTCCGACTTCGGGTGAGGCGTCTTCTTGTCCAGCTCCAGGCGCATCGCGCGGTTGGCGGAGAGGACGCGGGCGAAGACGGCCTCGGTGATCCCGGTCAGCGGCACGCCAAGCTCGAGCGCGTTCTGCGCCGTCCAGCGGCCGGTCCCTTTCTGCTCCGCTTCATCGACGATGACGTCGACCAGCGGCTTCCCCGTGGCGGCGTCTGTCTTGCGAAGAACCGCGGCGGTGATCTCGATCAGATAGCTGTCGAGATCGCCCTCTTTCCAGGTCTGGAAGATGTCCGCCATGGCCGGCGCGTCGAGGCCGTAGACGCTCTTCATGAGATCGTAGGCTTCGGCGATGAGCTGCATGTCGGCATATTCGATGCCGTTGTGCACCATCTTGACGTAGTGCCCCGCGCCCTGCGGGCCGATATAAGTGCAGCAGGGCACGCCATCGACCTGGGCGGCCATCTTGGTCAGCATCGGCGCAATGCGGTCCCACGCTTCGCGATCGCCGCCGGGCATCATGCTCGGACCTTCGAGCGCGCCTTCCTCGCCGCCGGAGACGCCCATGCCGACAAAGCGGATCTTTTTCTTCTCGCAAGCCTCGTAGCGGCGTGCGGTGTCGGTGAACAGCGAGTTGCCGCCGTCGATGATGATGTCGCCTTCGTCGAGATGAGGCAGAAGCTCGTCGATCACCTCGTCGACCGGCTTGCCGGCCTTGACCATGATCAGGATCGGCCGGGGCTTCGCGATGCTGGCGATAAACCCGGGCAGCTCTTTGGCTGGAAAAAATCGGCCTTCCTTGCCATGCTCGGCGATCAGCGCGTCGGTGCGCTCGTGATTGCGGTTGAAGACCGCAACGCCAAATCCCTTGTGCGCGGCGTTTCGCGCCAGGTTTGCGCCCATGACGGCCAATCCCATAACGCCAATGTCAGCTTTGTCAGCCATGGTTTCTCCGCGCATTTGGGGGACACGTCGCCCGTCTTACGCCTGCCGCAAGGGACGGGCAAATTCATCGGGTCGAAGCCTAGCAACGCGCCGCGTGTGTGGTTGCCCGGTGGCGGTTGACGAAACAGCGCAAAAAACGCCTTTTGTTGGCGTCAAACTCGGGAGCTCACTTTGACCGCATGCGCCCGCGGACACGCTCTGGGTTCGCGTCTACTACGAAGACACCGACTTTTCGGGCCGTGTCTATCACGCTTCGTACCTGCGCTTCCTGGAGCGCGGCCGCACCGAGTGGCTGCGGCGCCGCGGGTTCACGAATTTGCAGCTTGCCAAAAGCACAGGCATCGCGTTCGCCGTGCGCTCGCTGAAAATCGAGTATCTGGCGCCGGCGATGATGGACGATCTTCTGGTCGTCGAGACGAGCGCCGCCGCCGTGCGCGGCGCCTCGATCACATTTCAGCAGCGCGTCTTGCGCGGCGACAAGGCGCTTGTCACCGCCGAAGTGTTGGCCGCGTCCATTCGCGACGATCGCCCGGCGCGTATCCCCGCCGAGCTGCGTCGCCTCTTTCAGCCGCCCGCTTGATCGCGGCCCAAGCAATCAGAACGCCACGCGATCGCCGCCTTTGAGCTCGAGGATTTTGCGCGCTTCGTCCGGGCTCGCGACGGAGAGGCCAAGGCCCTCGATGATCTGACGGGCGGCGCGAACCTGCTCGGCGCTGCTCGTCGCGAGTTTGCCCGGGCCAGACCAAAGCGAATCCTCGAGCCCGACGCGAACGTTGCCGCCCATCGCGGCGGCCATTGCGGCGATGGCGAGCTGATTGCGGCCCGCGCCGAGCACCGACCATCTGTATTGCGCGCCGAACAGACGGTCGGCGGTCCGCTTCATGTGCATGACGTCCTCGGGATGCGGGCCGATCCCGCCGAGGATGCCAAACACCGTCTGGACGAAGAGCGGCGGCTTGACGAGGCCGCGCTCGAGGAAATGATTGAGGTTGTAGAGATGCCCGATATCGTAGCACTCGAATTCGAAGCGCGTCCCCGAATCAGCAAGCGTGCGCAGCACGAATTCGATGTCCTTGAACGTGTTGCGGAACACGAGATCACGAGAGTTCTCGAGCGCCTGCGCCTCCCAATCGTGTTCAAAAGTCTTGAAGCGGTTGAGCATCGGGAAGAGCCCGAAATTCATCGAACCCATGTTGAGGGAAGCGACTTCCGGCTTGAAAGTCTCCGCCGGCTTCACGCGCTCCTGCACGGTCATGAAAGGCGCGCCGCCGGTCGTCAGATTGATGACCGCGTTCGTCGACTGCTTGATGCGCGAGAGGAAGCGCCCGAAGGCTTCCGGGGTTTGATCAGGCCGGCCCGTCTGCTCGTCCCGCGCGTGCAAATGGACAATCGCGGCGCCAGCCTCCGCCGCGCCGATCGCGGCCGTGGCGATCTGGTCGGCGGTGACCGGAAGGTGCGGCGACATCGATGGCGTGTGGATCGCCCCCGTCACCGCGCAGGTGATGATGACCTTGTTCGACTGAGCCATATGACTGATGTTCCTCGTCTCTTCGCTGTTCGTTACTCGCCGATGGTCTTGTCCGCCCAGCGCTTGTGCGCTGCAAGCGCGATCAGGCGGCGATCCCGCCAGGCCTGACGTTCTCCGAGTCCGTCCACGGCCAGGCGTTCGCGCCGCTCGGATTCGACTTTGTCCATGACCGGCCCGCTCCAATCGACGCGCCATTGCATCGAGGGAAAGATGCCGGAATAGATGCCCTGGTAGCGGTCGGCATAGTCCCGCACCCCGCCGGGCGCGTTGAGCTCGATCGTTTCGAACGGCCCCATGAAGGACCAGCGCAAGGCAAGGCCTTCGCGAATCCCGATGTCAACATCCTCGACCCCCGCGTAGCCCTGCTCGACGAGCCGAAAGGCTTCTTCGAGCAGCGCGCCCTGCAGGCGGTTCATGACGAAGCCGTCGAGCTCGCGCTTCATGACGATCGGCGCATGACCCGCGGAGCGGAGGAACCTCGCCGTGCGCTCGACAACCAGCGGGTCCGTCCAGGGCGCCGGAACCACTTCGGCGGCCGGAATGAGATAGGGCGGGTTGATGGGATGGACGACAAGACAGCGCGCGCGACCCTTCAGGTTTTCGGTAAAGGCCGAGGGCAGAATCGCGGAAGTCGAGCTCGCCAGCACGGCCTCAGGCGGCGCAGCCGCATCGAGGCGCGCGAACACCGCGCGCTTCACCTCGACATTCTCCGGCGTGTTCTCCTGGACGTGGACCGCTCCTTCAAGCGCCGATTCGAGTGTCGTCGCCGGGCGGATTCGCGTTGCGACTTCGCTCGCCGAGGAGCCGTTGAGAAGGTCGTTCGCCTCGAGTTCCGGCAAAAGCTTCTCGATATAGGCCAGAGCCTTGCCGGGCGCCTCCTTGTCCTGATCCCAAAGGGCGACGCCATCGCCAGCGCGGGCGAAACTGATCGCCCATGCGCGGCCGACAAAGCCTGAACCGATCACCGCTACTTTTACCATATTGCCCTCCGACGCCGGCGATGATCCGTCACAATGTCTCGACGTTGGCGTCCACGCCGATCGATTGGCCGGATACGTTCCGCCCCGCCGGGGACAAGAGATACGTGATCGTCGCGGCGACGTCGTCCGCACTCACCATTCGACGCATCGAGACCCGATCGAGATAGGTTTTTTCCATCGCCTCGTAACTGACGCCTGTCTGTTTGGCGCGCGCCTTGATCACTCCGGTCATCCGTGGTCCCTCGACAATGCCGGGCAGAATGGCGTTCACGCGAATGTTCGCGGGCCCCAGCTCCTTGGCGAGGCTCTGGGTCAGTCCGATAACGCCAAACTTGGCCGCCGAATAGGGTGTCCGGAATGCGTAGCCGAACCGCCCCGCGGCGGAGGACAGATTGACGATCGAGCCCCCGCCCGCGGCCTTCAGCATCGGCACGGCGAAGTGGGCGCAGAGAAATTGCCCTGTCAGGCAGATGTCGATCGTGCGGCGCCAGTCTTCGGGTTTGATTTCCTCGACGCCGCCGGTTGGCCCGGCGATCCCGGCGTTGTTGATCAGCGCGTCGAGTTCCGCCAAGGGAGGCTTTGACGTCATCGAACAGACGGGCCACGTCGGCGTCCGAAGCGACGTCCGCCTTCGTCACTCCAGCCTTGGGATGCGCGGCGCGGAAGTCGGCGAGGAACGCGTCGGAGACGTCGCAGATGTGGACCTGCGCGCCACGAGCGATCAAGAGGTCGGCGACGGCGCGTCCAATGCCCGATGCGCCGGCCGTGACGACAACGCGCAGCGTCTCCGGCAGCGCAAAGATGTCAGCCGCATCGTTCATTCCGTCACTCCGATCATCAGGTTCACCTGTCGCGTAGCGCCAAAATGCGAGGAGGACGAGGTCCCATAGGGCAGGCGCGCGCGCTGTCAGCCGCACGCTCTAGGGCCAATTCGTCGATTCCGCCACTTCCGCCAGCATTGACATGACTTCGAACGCAGCCGCCGCGGCCGCCGCGTTGGCCGAAGCGCAGCAATCCCTGAGGACCGTGACGCGAAAGCCGCGGTCGGTCGCGTCCCGCACTGTGTGCTCGACCGAAAATTGCGTCGCAAGCCCACAGACCGTGAGGTCGGTCACGGCGCTCGCTTTCAGGATCGGGTCAAGCCCCGTCGCGAAGAAGGCGCTGTTGCCCTTATGGATGAGGCAGGTCTCGCCCGGAAGCGGCTCGAAGCCCGCATAGGGTTCGGCGCCCCAGGAGCCGAGCTTCACCGCGCCGAGTTCCTCCACCTTGCGGAAAAGGCGGCCATGTCTGGGTAGGTCCGCGTAGTCCGGGGAGAAAGCAATGTGAACATGCACGATGACGAACCCGAGTTGGCGCGCGCGTCCAAGCGCCTCTCGGCTCGTCTCGAGGAACCGTCCCGACATCGGCCCGGTCCGGTCGATCGCAAAGGGGATCTTCCCGTCCGGATGACAGATGTCGTTTTGATAATGAAGCGCGATCAGCGCGCGCGCCAAGGTCGTCTCCGGTCAGGTCGGCGCGACGCCAGTCGCGGCGAAATAGCGGATGGCGAAGTCGACCCATTCCGGCTGGCTCCAATCGGCATGTTCGCCTCGGATCTCGGGACCAAGCGCCGCCGCGATCGCATCGGCGTCCTCTCCCCCGTCACGGCGCGCCTTCACCCGTCGACCGAGGTCGATCATGTAGTCACGCACCGTCCGAACGATCTCCGCGCCGCCCTGCGCGCCGTGACCGGGAACCACGATGCGCGGGGCCTCGGCGTCGAGCGCGGTCAAGACGCGCGCCCAATTCACCGCGTCAATGTCAGTTTCATCCGGCGGAAACCATGGAAAGATCGGGAACATCCGTTCCTCGACCAGATCGCCCATGAAGACCATTCCGCAATCGGGCACATGCACAGTCTGATCGCCGAGCGTATGCGCCTTCCCGCTTGCGCGCAGTTCGACGGTGCGGCCGCCGAGGTCGATCGTGGCGCTCGGTCCGCTGTACACCTCATCCGGTTCAACGATTGCCGTCCCTTCGAGCGCCGCGGCGACTGCCGGCCCGAAGGTGCGAAACATGCCGAGAAAAGCTTCGCCCTTGCGCTTGAGTTCGTCCCGCTGCGCCTCGTTGTAAAGGATCTTGGCGGCGCCCTTGAAAGCCTGAGCGCCGAAGCCGTGCTCCGGATGAAAGTGAGTGAGAGTCAGAATGAGCGGGCGCGGCCCCGCCAGGTCTTTGGCGACCTTGAGCACCTTCGCCCCATTCGCAGGTCCCATGCCAGTATCAATGACGAGCGCCGCATCGTCTCCGAGAACGATTTCGATGTTCGGCACCAAGGGAATTCGCCTGTCGCCGATGACAAAAACGCCTTTGGCGATCTGGCTCAGCGCGCTTGTGTCAACGTTTGGGGGCGGGGGCGTCTCGTCCATGGGGCTATTCGAGTTCGTGGTTCGAGGAAGGGGCGGGCGGCGGGACGTCGTTGCCTCCGGCCACGGAGACAGGGCGCGAAGGAAAGCCGATTTCGCGGCCCCCCGCAATGCCCTTCGGTCGATAAAGAATGATGATGAGCATGAGAAGCGCGAGAGCGCTGTCGCCCAGTCCGGCGGGCGCGGCGAGATGCATTCCGCCGAGCGAAAAGCCCGCTTCGGCCTCGCGCAACAGTTCTGTCAGCAGCGATATCGTCAGCGCGCCGATAACCGCGCCGGTCAGGCTGCCCGCCCCGCCGATCACCAGCATCGCGATGATGAGGAAGGTCAGATCGAGATAGTAGGTCTCGACCCGAACCGTGCCCAGAAAATGCGCGAGCAGCACGCCGGAGACGCCGCTTAAGAAAGCGCTGAGCGTGAAGGCGATCCAGCGATGGCGCACGATGTCGACGCCAGCGGCCCTCGCCGCGACTTCATCCTCGCGCGAGGCGCGCAGCAGCAATCCACCGCGCGATTCCTGATAGGCGAAGGCGATGGCGATGGCGCCGACGGCCCAGCTGGTCGCGGTCCAAAGGCCGACGTAGTTGGGCAGGCCCATGAGCGAGTTCTGACCACCGGTGATCGAGCTCCAGTTGCCAAGCCCGACATAAACGACGACCAGAATCGAGAACGTGGCGATGCTCGCCGAAATGCCGGAGAGCCGCATGAGCGGAAAGCCGACGAGCGCGCCGATCGCGGCCGCAGCCGCTCCGCCGGCAAGAGCGCCCGTCGGCGCTGGCCAATGTTGCTCTGCCAGAAGCTTCGGCAGATCGGGCAGAAAGACCGACTTCTGGCCTGGAGCCATCGTCAGGAGCGCGGACACGTAGGCGGCGATCGCCATGAATCCGACGTTGCCGAAAGAGAAAACGCCGGAATTACCGGCGAAAACGTAGAGGCCAACGACGCCAACCAGCATGATGAGGGCCTGCGTCACCCGTCTTTGCAGAATGATCGGCGCGAAGGTCGCCGCGCACGCGACCACGATGACGAGGGCGACGAGGAGGACCAGTGGTGCAAGACGCGCGGCGCTTTCCCGCATAGTACCGATCATATGCGCTGCCGCAGGCTGCGGGACGGAAAGAGACCGAGCGGACGAACAATCAGGACAAGCGCCACAACGACAAAAACGAACGCCTCACGAAACGGCCGAAGGGTCTCGGGCAGCAGGGCCTGCAGCAAAATCGAGGCGACGCCAACGAGAAAGCCGCCGATCGCCGCTCCGGGCAGGCTGCCGAGACCGCCGATGACGGTGCCGACGAACGCGATGACGACGAGCTGGAGGCCCATCCGAGGCTGCACGAGGCCGGTCTGCGCAACGATCATGCAGGCGACCGCGGCCGCCAGGAGGCCGCTCATGGCGAAGGCCGCGGCGATGACACGGTTCGCCCGAACGCCCAGCGCCTCGGCCATGCGAAAGTTCTCCGCCGCAGCGCGCATCTCGAGCCCGAGCCGGGTCGCGCGCAAGATCCACGTCGTGCCAACGAGAAGCGCAATGCTGATCGCGATCGTCACGAGGTGCAGGAGTTGCAGGCGGACGCCGGCAACGTCGATTTGCCGCGCCAGTCCGGGCAGGAAATCGACCCCCTTTGGGCGCGCGCCGACGACCATGATCAGCGTCTTTTCAAGAAAGAAGCTGACCGCAAACGACGAGACGAGCAGCGTCTCCGGATTGGCGCCTCTAAGCGGCCTGAACGCGGCCCGTTCGGTCACGAGCGCGAGGACAATGGCGGCAAGCGCGGCCGCAACGATGGCCAGCGCCGTTGATTGGGCGAAAAATAAGACAATCGCATAAGCAGCGAAGGTGATCAGGTCCGCATGGGCGAAGTTGACGAGCCTCATCACGCCGAAGATCATGCCGATTCCGAGCGCGGTGAGCGCATAGAGACCGCCGACGCTGATGGCGTCGACGAAGACTTGCGCCGCCTCTCTCATCCGGACCAGCTCGCGCCGCTCATCGTCACGCCAAAATAGGCGCCGTCGAAATCGCGATGCGCTCCGATCTCGTCGGGGCGTCCGCTCAAGCTGAAGCGGCCGTGACTCATGATGAGAACGCGGTCGGCGACCGCAAAGGCGCGCGCCGCATTCTGCTCGGCGACGAGAATCGCGACGCCGCGGGATCGAATTGTCGTCAACTTGTCATAGACGCGAGCGATCGCCATCGGCGCAAGGCCGAGCGACGGCTCGTCCAGCATGAGCAGACGCGGCCGTGACATGAGCGCGCGTCCGATCGCGAGCATCTGCTGCTCGCCGCCGGAAAGCAGTCCGGCCATTTGCCGGCGCCGCTCGGCGAGAACGGGAAACTCCACGAAAACCGCCTCGAGATCGGACGCGATCTCGCCGTCCCGGCGGATCGTCGCGCCGAGCTTCAGGTTTTCGATAACCGAGAGACTGGTGAAAATCTGCCGCCCTTCTGGAACCAGCGCAGCGCCCAGCCTCACGATTTCGCTGCGAGGGACGCCGTCGATCGAGCGCCCGCCGATTTCGATGCGGCCGCGCGCTCTGGGCGCGATGGCGCCGATCGCCGAAAGGAGCGAACTTTTGCCGGCGCCGTTTGGGCCGATGATGGCGACGATCTCGCCCGCGCGGACGTCGAAGGTTACGTCCTTGACGGCGGTTACGGAATCATAGGCGATCCTCAGATCCTCGACGCGAAGGACCGCTTCGCCGCTCACGCTCATGCCGAGGCGCTCTCCGGCGCGCCGAGATAGGCCTCGCGCACTTTCGCATTGGCCCTGATTTCGGCTGGCGAGCCGACTGCGATTGTCCTTCCGCTGCCCAGCGCGTGTATGCGGTCGCAAAGCGCAAAGATGAGCGCCATGTTGTGTTCGACGACGAGGATCCCGCAGCCATAGGCGCCGCGGACACGGACGACCGCCGCCCTAAGGTCTTCAACCTCGGCCGCCGCCATGCCAGCGGCCGGCTCGTCGAGCAGGAGATAGCGCGGTTCGAGCGCGAGCGCCCGGGCAATGCCGACCTTGCGCTCCTCGCCATAGGTCAAGGCGCTGGCGGGCATGCCTCCGCGATCTCCCGGCAAAAAGCTCGGCGAGCAACGCCTTTGCGCGCTCGCGCGCACGCCTCCGGCTGAGGCCGTTCGCCGCGAGGCTCACTTCGAGGTTCTCCGAGACGGAGAGCCCCTTGAACAGGCGAACCGCCTGAAAGGTGCGCGCGATTCCGGCTCGGGCGAAAGCATCGGGCGTCGCGTCGACAAGCCGGCGCCCCTCGAGGCGGACCGCGCCCGCACTCGGCCTCTGGAAGCCGGAGAGGACATTGATCAGCGTCGTTTTTCCCGCTCCGTTCGGTCCGATCAGCCCGACAATTTCGCCGGGCTCGAGCGTGAACGAGACCCCGTCGATCGCCGCCAGGCCGCCGAAACGGACGGAGGCGCCTTCGGTGACAAGCGCCATCGCGAGCGACTTAAAGCGGAGGAACCTTCTCGAGCGAGTACCGGCCTTCGGCGGTGAACTTGCCGTCCTTCACGCCGATGATCGACATCGGACGGTCGGTGGCGATGTGCAACGTCGGCGTCCACGTCGTCGGGCCGATCACAAGCGGCGCCTTGTCGAACGTGTCGAGCTTCGCCGCCACCTTGTCGCCGTCCAGCGAACCCGCTGCGTTGGCCGCCTTGGCCCAGGCCTGAACGGCCGAGTATCCGCGCAGGCCATAGGAGACGTCGGCCTTCTTGCCGTACTTGGCTTCAAATTTCTTGAAAAAGGCGTTGACGTCG
This sequence comes from uncultured Alphaproteobacteria bacterium, assembly GCA_963717215.1. Lineage (GTDB taxonomy): Bacteria > Pseudomonadota > Alphaproteobacteria > Rhizobiales > Beijerinckiaceae > Roseiarcus. The sequence goes on along the minus strand of CAVQVS010000006.1, from coordinate 598,217 downwards.
GCGCTGGGGTCGTCGCCGTATTTCGACCCGTAGTTCACGACGTAGAAATTGCTGAGGTTCGGCACGCTGCCGATCCAGTAGTCGCCGTCCATCGACTCGCCGGTGAGGATCGCCGCACCGATGCCCGCCGAGCGGAGCTGGCGAATAGCGCTCGGGCCGCCGGGCGCGTAGGAGCAGAGAAAGATCAGGTCGGGCGGCTTCGGCAGCGAGGTGATCCGAGTGACTTGCGCGGCGATCGAGGGATCGCTGTTGAGGAACGTGTCCTGGCCGAGCAGCGCCTGATCGCCGCCGAGTTCCTTCCATCGCGTCGCAAAGCTGCCGCAGAGCGACTTGGTGTACGAAATCGTGTTGTCGAGAAGGACATAGCCGGTGCGCCAGCCCTTCGTCTTGTACGCCCATTCCGCCATCAGCGCGCCTTGCGCCTGCGCCGCGTTGGAGACGGAATAGGCGAGCGGGCCTACGCCCTGCACGCCAAACTTCGGGTCGGAAGCGGCCGAGAACGCGATCACGTTGTTCTGCTGCGCGACGTAGGCTCCGGGCGCGCCAAAGTCGAAGTCGGAGGGAAAGAGGATGGCTTTCGCGCCCTTGTTGATGACGTCGATCGCGCCGTCCGCGCCGAGCGGCGGATCGGACTTGTTGTCGAACTGGACGATCTCGATCGGCTGACCCAGCACCCCGCCGCTCGCGTTGATGTCGTCGACGGCGAGCTTGGCGCCGGCGATGGTGTCCGCGTCGATCGGCTGGAACCATCCGCTGAACGACATCACGAGGCCGAAGACCGGCTTTTCGGCGGCGGCCGCGCCCGACGCCGCCATGAGCGCGAGGCCGAGGCCGACGAGGCCCTGCATCCGTGTTTTCATTACGCCAATCCTCCGCCGAAATTCATGAGTTCGAGCCCCTGCGTGGCTCGGTCGCCCGTCGCCCATCCCGATCGAAGTAAACGGTCTTTTCCAGTCGACTTCAACCGTGAAGCGCAGTCTTCCCGCTTTGGAACGCATACGCATTCAATCGATCTCCGGCGCCACGTCCCGGTCGAGCCAGCCGGGATCGATTTCGGGCAGCGGGATGGCGTCGATCAGGAGCCTTGTGTAGCGGCTCTTCGGCGCGGCGAAGACCTCCTCGCAGCGGCCTTCTTCGACCATCAAGCCCGATTTCATCACGTAGACCCGGTCGCAGACGGCTCGGATCACCGAGAGGTCGTGGCTGATGAACGCCATGGCGAGACCGAGGTCGCGGGTGAGCGTCTTCAGAAGATTGAGCGCCTGGGCCTGCGTCGACACGTCGAGGCCGGAGACGATCTCGTCGGCCAGCACAAAGTCGGGTTCGAGCAGCGCGGCGCGGGCGATGCCCACGCGCTGGCGCTGCCCGCCGGAGAGTTCGTGCGGTGTCCGGTCGAGACAGGCGAGCGGCAGCCGGACGCGATCGAAGAACGCCTGCACCCGGCGCTCGGCGTCGGCAAGATCGCGCGCGACGCGATGAAAGAGGAGCGGCTCGACCAGGATTCGCCGGACCGTATGCCGCGGGTTGAGCGAGGTCATCGGATCCTGGAAAATCATCTGCATGCGCCGCCTTAAGGGTCGCATCTGCGCCTCGGGCAGTCGCGTGATGTCCTGCCCGTCGAAGGCGATGCTGCCGGCGTCGATGTCGATGAGCCGCATGAGGGCGCGGCCGAGCGTTGTTTTCCCTGAGCCTGATTCGCCGACAATGCCGACAGTTTCGCCTCGGCCGATTCTGAGGTCGACGCCATGCAGGACTTTGACGCCGCCCACGCGTTCGCCGCTCAGGCGGCGCTTGCCGCCGTAGGCGACTTGGACGCCGCTTGCGACGAAGAGATCCTGAGTCATGGGCGCCTAGGGTGCGCTACGTTTGGTTGGCATCGTCATCGCGAGCCGAGCATAGCGGGCTTGGCGATCCAGAAGATGAAGCGCGACGCCCTATGGTCCCTGGATTGCTTCGTCGCTTTGCTCCTCGCAATGACGATCCCATGCGGCGGCCTAACCACCCGTTCCCGTGACTTCAAGCCGCAGCTCGGCGACCAAGGCCTCGGGCACGGGCTCAAGCCCCGCGTCGGGCCGATCGTATCGCGGCCCTGCCGCGATCAGAGCGCGCGTGTAAGCGTGACGGGGCGCGGAGAGAATGTCCGCCGTCGGCCCAGATTCGACGACTGCGCCGGCGAAGAGCAGCGTGACCCGGTCGCAGATCTGGGCGACGACGCCGAGATCGTGGGTGACGAAAATGACCGCGGTGCCGTGCGCTTCCTGCATCTGGCGCATAAGCCGCAGGATCTGCTTCTGCACCGTGACGTCGAGCGCCGTTGTCGGCTCGTCGGCGACGATGATCTTGGGCTCGAGCGCGAACGCCGCGGCAATCAGGACACGCTGGCGCATCCCGCCCGACAGTTGATGCGGATAGGCGCGCAGCACGCGCTCAGGATCCCGGATACGCACTTCGGCGAGCAGTTCGAGCGCGCGTTTGCGCGCCTCGCGCGCGTTCATGCCGCGGCGAAGCCGCAGCCCGTCGGTCAGTTGCGCCTCGATGCGCCGGCCGGGGTTCAATGCGGTCATCGGATCCTGCGGCACGAGCGCGATCAAGTCGCCGAAGATCGAACGCGTCTCACGTCGCGGCGCGGTCCTGAGGTCTCGTCCTTCGAACAGGATTTCGCCCGACGTGATCCGGACCGTGCGCGGCAGCACGCCGAGCAGCGCCTTGGCTATGGTTGACTTGCCAGCGCCGCTCTCGCCGACCATGCCGAGCGTTTCGCCGGCCTTGAGATCAAGGCTCACATTCCTCAGGATCGGCTCGCCGGCGCCGAGCTCCGACACCGCGCTTAAATTGCGGATGGAGAGGATCGGCGCAATCATCGCCTCAGCACCGGATCGAGCGCGCGCCGCAATCCGTCGCCAAGCTGGTTGAAGGCGAGCACGGTCGCGAACAGCGCGGCAAGCGGGGCTGCGAACACCCACCAGGTTTGATGAATGAATTGCCTTCCCTCCGCGATCATGCCGCCCCAGGTCGGCGTGTCCGACGACACAGACAGGCCGACGAACGAGAGGATCGCCTCGACGATGACCGCAATGCCCATTTCGAGACTGACCAGCGCCAGCAGCGCTGGGACCACGTTTGGCAGAATCTCGCGCACAAGGATATGGAACGGCGGGAATCCGATGGCGTGGGCGGCGGTGACATAGTCGGCCTCAGCCTGCGCCATCGTTTCGGCGCGCACGACCCGGCAGAAGCGCGTCCAGTCGATAATGGCGATCGCCGCTATGACCGATCCGACGCCGGCGCCGAGGACGGCGACGAGAAGGATCGAGAGCAAGACCGGCGGGAAAGCCATCCAGATGTCGACGAGCCGGGAGATCACGCCGTCCACCCAGCCGCGATACCAGCCGGCGAGCAACCCGAGCGTTGTACCGATGAGCGCGGCGAGACTCGCCGCGACGAAAGCCACGATCAGCGCGATCCGTGCGCCATAGACGAGTCGCGAAAGGACGTCGCGCCCAAGGTCGTCGGTGCCGAAATAATAACCAGGCTCGGCGCCGGCGAGTCCCGCCGGCGGCAGGGACGCCAGCATCAGGTCCTGATCGAGCGGATTCTTCGGCGCGATCCAAGGCGCGAACACAGCGATCACGATCAGGGCGAGGATAAAGCCGCCGCCGATGATGACTTTCGGCTCGGCAAGCAGGGCGCGCAGGCGGCGCGAGGCAAGGCTAGGGCCCGGTGTCGCAAGGAGAGAGGACGCCGAGACTTCCGTCATGGCCGCCGCACGCTTGGGTCGGCTTCGCGCTTAGGCATGCCGCAGTTTCGGATTGAACACCGCGACGAGGAGATCGACCGCGATGTTGATCAGGATGAAAATGACGGCGAACACCAGCACGAGCCCCTGTATCAGCGGCAGATCGCGATTGATCACGGCCTCGATCGCCATATTGCCGATGCCCGGATAGGCGAAGATGCGCTCGATGATCACCGTCCCGCCAATCAGGAACGTGAACTGAACGCCCGTCAACGCCAGCGTCGGGCCGATCGCGTTGCGCAACGCCTCCTGCAGCACGAGCCGAAGTTCGGACATGCCCTTGAGCCGAGCAAGCAGCACATAGTCCTGAGCCATGGCTTCATTGAGCGCGCCTTTGAGCACCCGCGCAATCACCGCCGCGAGGGGAAGCCCGAGCGCCAGCGTCGGCAGGGCGAGGTGCTTGAGAAGATCGAAGAAGACGTCAAACCTGAGCCGTAAGAGGCTCTCGACGAAATAGAAGGGCGTCGTCATGCCGGCGCTGACGCTTGGATCGACTCGGCCGGTCAGCGGCAGAAGCGGCCACACGACGCCAAACACGAGCACGAGCGCGAGCGCCCATACGAAATCGGGAATGGCGAGCAGAAGCCCGTTGACCGCATCGATGACCGGCTCCGCCCATGTCCGCCTCGCCATCGCGCCGGCGATTGCGGCTGCGCCGCCGACGATCACAGCGAATTCGAGCGCCGCGGTCGCGAGTTCGAGCGTCGCCGGCAGCCGCTCGCCCAGGAGAGCGAGAACGTCGCGATGCAGCGAGATCGAGGTTCCAAAGTCGCCGCGCAGCGCATAGCGCACCCAGACGGCGAACTGCGACATGAGACTGCCGTCGAGGCCGTAATGCGCTCTGAGCGCCGCGACATCCGCCTGGCTTGCGCCGGGCGAGATCATCATCGCTATGGGATCGCCGGGCACGACCCGGAGAAGAACGAAAACGACAATCGCGACACCCGCGAGGGTCACGAGCGCCACCGTGAGACGTCGGAGGATCGCAAGCGCGATCATCGCTTCGTCATGGCCTCACCAATCGGCCGCAAGCGCGAGGCGCCGCCGCATCTGCGCCTCGGCTGCGATGATCGTATCTGCTTTCAGGTCGCGGGCGACACCAGCGTCGGCTGAAGAGCGCCGGATTTGTTCGGAATAACCTTGAGGTCCGACTTGTAGACGATCGGCTGGACGTATTGCAGGAGAGGAATGACATAGCCCTGTTCGGCGATATAGGCATCGACCGCTTTCCAGCCGTCGATGCGCTTCTTCTCGTCCTTCTCGCCCCAAAGCGGGCCAATCTTGGCGTCGAGGTCGTCGGTCTTGAATGCCGAATGCGGCGAGGGGCCAAACATGGCGAAGCCGGTCGAGGTCGTCGGGTCGCCGATCGCGTTGCCCCAGTTGTAGAAGGCGGCCGGCGCGAGCTTGTGGGTGGTCCTGAGCTCGAAATGCTTGGCGATCTCATAGACCTCGATGTCCGCTTCGATCCCGACCTTGCGCCACATGCCGACGATCGCCTGGATCATCTCGTAGTCTTTCGGCTTGAGGCCGCGTGTCGTCTGGATCGTAAACTTCACGGGTTTCTCAGGCGAGTAACCCGAAGCCGCAAGCAGCTCCATCGCCTTCTTGGGATCGTAGGGCGTCTTGATCGCGGGATCGAAAGCGGAATATTCGGGCGTTTCGAGCGTCTCGATCGGCACGCCATAACCGTGCAACAGCCGGTCGACGATCGCCTTCTTGTCGATCGCCATGATCGCGGCGAGCCGCACGTTCTTGTCGAGCATCGGCTCCTTGTTGGTGATGAAGATCATGCCGATGTCCGAGATCGGCGTCGCAACGCCCGAGAGGCCTTTGACCGTCTTCAGGCGATCGAATTCCTCGTACGGCACTTCGAGCGTGATGTCGGAAGAGCCGGACTCGATCTCGGCCACGCGCGTCGTGGCGTCAGGCACGAACTTGAAGATCACGGTCTCGAAGGCCGGCTTCTCGCCCCAGTAATGGGGATTGGCTTTCAGCCTGAGGAAGGCGTTGCCCTGGTATTCGTCGACCATGTAGGGCCCCGAGCCGATCGGCTTTTTCTCGAAGCCCTCCGCCCCGACCTTCTCATAATAGGCCTTGGGCAGGACATAGCCGGTCAGGAACGCCATCCACATGAAGATGGTCGGTTCGAAGCGGATGGCGTCCGCGTTGATCCGGTTCCCGTCGATCTTGTAATTGCCGGTGGTCGACCAGATGAACGAAATGGGGTTGGCGCTGTCCTTCGCGCCGGCGCGCTCGAGCGACCAGACGACATCCTCTGGCGTCAGCGGCGAGCCGTCCTGCCATTTGACGTCAGGGCGAACGTCCATCCAAAGTTTCGTCTTGTCGTCGTTCCAGCCCCAGGCGGTGAGAATCCCAGGCTTGAGCGTGAGATCCGGCGCCTGACCGATGTACTGGTCGAAAATGGAGCGATAGATCGCCTGGATGCTCGGATTGACGGCGGAGGCGCCGTCGGTCGGATCGAACGAGGGCAGATTGACGTTAAAGGCGATGGTGAGCGTGTCCTTGCCGGCGGCGCGAACGGCGCCCGCCGCAAGCAGGTCAGTGAGAAACGCGCCCGCGCCGAGCGCCAAGGTTTGACGCCGAGTGACCTCCACCATGCATGGCCTCCCAATTCATCCGAGCCGTCGGTCTCATGTTCCGCGGCTCCGCATTTTGCGTGCCACTTCCAGCCGACCCTTGATCGGAAGGCTAGCAAAGTGGAATTGGCGAAGCAAGGCCGTGGAGTCTAATTGTATGAGGCGGAATTTATATGCGATTGCGCAATTCCTTGGCTAGGCCGCGCCTTTTCCGTGGGCACGGCCTTGTCGTTGACACTGCATGAGCCGCTAAATATGCTCATGCAAATAAATACCTGAAGGAGCGAGCCGATGGCGGAAAGGTCCTTCGAGCGCGAAGTTCAGGACTTGCGACTTCGAGCCGGCGAAATCTTTCGCGGCGAGGGCATTCTCGCGATCACCAAGGCCTTGCTTCAATCCGGCGTGTCCTACGTCGCCGGCTATCAGGGCGCGCCGATCTCGCATCTCATGGACGTGCTCGCCGACGCCAAGGACGTGATGAGCGATCTCGGCGTCCATTTCGAGACGTCCGCCTCGGAAGCCACCGCCGCCGCGACGCTCTCGGCTTCCGTCATGTATCCTGTTCGCGGCGCCGTGACATTCAAATCGACCGCGGGCGCCAATGTCGCGGCCGACGCGCTCTCGAACCTCGCGTCGAGCGGCGTCACCGGCGGCGCGCTGATCGTCATCGGCGAAGACTACGGCGAGGGCTCCTCGATCATGCAGGAGCGCAGCCACGCCTATGCGATGAAATCGCAGATCTGGCTCCTCGATCCGCGCCCCGATCTGCCGACGCTTGTGCGCATGGTCGAGGAGGGCTTTGAACTGTCGGAAGCCTCGAACTCGCCGGTCATGCTCGAAGTGCGCATCCGCACCTGTCATGTGCACGGGCAATTCGTCGCCAAAGACAACAAGAAGCCCGTCCTTCACACTGCGACAGGCGCTGGAAAACCCGTCCCGCGACGTCAACCGCATCGTGCTTCCGCCGGCTTCCTTCATGCAGGAGAAAGAGAAGCTGGAGAAGCGCTGGCCGGCGGCGGTCGAGTTCATCAAGAGCCGCAAGCTCAACGAATTCTTTGGCCCCAAGGACGGCGCGGTCGGGATCATTGTTCTTGGCGGCCTCTTCAACGGCGTGCTTCGCGCGCTTCAGCAATTGGGTCTCGCCGACGTCTATGGCGAATCCTCAGTTCCTATCTACGTGTTGAATGTCGCCTATCCGATCATCGACGACGAGATGGCTGAGTTCTGCCTCGGCAAGTCCGCGGTGCTGATGGTCGAAGAGGGCGCGCCCGACTATCTCGAGCAGGCTCTGAACACGCTGCTCCGCCGCCGCGACATCCAGACCAGGATTGCCGGCAAGGACGTCCTGCCGATGGGCGGCGAATACACCGCGCCGGTCGTTGTCACAGGCGTGCGCGCTTTTCTTCTGGCGCATGCGCCAGAGATGCTGCGCAACCAGCCGCCAGTCCCCGATCCGGCGCCCATTCTCGCGCACGAGAAGGTCAAGGCGCTCGCCAAGACGGTGCCGCCGCGCCCGCCCGGCTTTTGTATCGGCTGCCCGGAGCGCCCGATCTTCGCCGCGATGAAAATGGTCGAGAAAGAGCTCGGGCCGCATCACATCTCGGCCGACATCGGCTGCCATTTGTTCTCGATTCTGCCGCCCTTCAACCTCGGCACGACAACCATGGGCTACGGCCTCGGGCCAGCCTCCGCGTCCGCCTTCAATGTGAAGTCGGACCGACGAGTCATTTCGGTCATGGGCGACGGCGGCTTCTGGCACAATGGGCTGGCCTCCTCGATCGGCAACGCCGTCTTCAACAAGCAGGACGGCGTCACCCTCATCGTCGATAATTTTTATTCCGCCGCGACCGGGGGGCAGGACATTCCCTCGTCGCGCGCCCTCAACCCGCGTCGGAAAACGAACAATTCCATCGTCGATGCGGTCAAGGGCGTCGGCGCGACCTGGGTCAGGCAGATCGATCGCACCTACGACGTCGCCAAAATGCGCGACACGCTGCGCGAGGCGCTCACGACCGAAGCCGAAGGCCCGAAGATCATCGTCGCCTCGTCCGAGTGCATGCTGAACAAGCAGCGTCGGGTGCGGCCCCTCTTTGCGAAGAGCGTCGCGGCGGGAGAGCGCATGGTGAAGGAGCGGTTCGGCGTCGACGAGGCCATCTGCTCCGGCGACCACGCCTGCATCCGTCTCTCGGGTTGCCCGTCGCTGTCGTTGAAGCCCACCGACGACCCGCTCAAGGACGATCCGGTCGCCGCCGTGGACAATGGATGCGTCGGCTGCGGCAATTGCGGCGAGGTCGCGGAGGCGGCTGTGCTGTGTCCGTCGTTCTACCGCACCGAGGTCATCTTCAATCCAAGCCGCTGGGACCGCCGCCTCGCCATCTTACGCGAGCGCGTCATCGGCTGGCTGCAGCGCCGCCGCGAAGCCCGCCGGATCGCCTTTGCCTGAGACTGTTCGATTTGCGGCGGCCTTTCTCCTTCTCCCTCGGGGAGAAGGAGGCGGGCGAAGCCCGACGGATGAGGGGGCGCGGCGAGGAACCCGCACCCCCAACCCCTCTCCGGTTGGAGAGGGGAGGCGCGCGGCTCTCAAACGTGCTCTTCGGCGAGCTGTCGCGGATGACTGAGGCCACCCCGATCTCTCTCGACAAACCGCTCGCCATCGCCATTCTCGCCATGGGCGGGCAGGGCGGGGGGGTGCTGGCGGACTGGATCGTCGAGGTCGCCGAACATGAAGGGTGGGCGGCGCAATCGACATCCGTTCCGGGTGTCGCGCAGCGCACCGGCGCGACGATCTACTACATCGAGACGCTGCCGCCGCGGAACGGCGTCGCGCCCGTCTTCTCGCTCATGCCGACGCCGGGCGATGTCGATGTGGTGATGGCGGCGGAGCTCATGGAGGCCGGCCGATCGGTCCTGCGCGGACTGGTGACGCCGGACAAGACGACGCTCATCGCCTCGACCCACCGCGCTTATGCGGTGGCGGAAAAGGAGAAGCCGGGCAATGGCGTCGGCGATGCGTTCATCGTGGTCGATGCGCTCGATTTCGCCGCCCGCCGCACGATCGCCTTCGACATGGAGAAGCTCGCGGTCGAACGCGGCACGGTGATCTCGGCTGCGATGCTCGGCGCGCTCGCCGGTTCAGGCGCGCTTCCATTTGAGCGGTCCGCTTACGAGGACATCGTGCGCAAAGGCGCGCGCGGCGCGAACGCGAGCCTCGCGGCTTTCGCCGACGCCTTTGATCGCACGCGCGAGGGGAAAAACGAGGCGCCGAACGCCGGCCCCGCCAAACGCCTCGACGACTTGCCGGACGATGTGGGCCATCCCGAGCTCAACCGCCTCGTTGGCCGCTTGCGCAGGGACCTTCCGGAAGGCGCGCGTCTCTTGGCCTTCGCGGGGCTGAAACGCATTGTCGATTTCCAGGATGTGGCGTACGGCGACGATTATATCGACCGGCTGCAACAGCTTGCCGCGCTGGACGCGGCCAATGGGGGTCCGGCGAAAAATTTCGCCTTCACGGCGGAAGCGGCGAAGCGGCTCGCTGTCGCCATGGCTTATGACGACGTCATCCGCGTGGCCGACATCAAATTGCGCCCGTCTCGCTTCACCCGCCTGCGCGAGGAGGCGGGCGCCGCGCCCGATCAGCTTGTCTATGCGACCGAGTATTTGCATCCGCGCGGCGAGGAGATCTGCGGCATGATGCCCGCGCCGCTCGGCGCCTTCATCGAAGGCAAGCCTGGTCTATTTCGGATGCTCGACCGCATCGTCAATCGCGGCCGCCGCGTGCCGGTCGGCCGGATTTTTGGGTTTCTGCAGCTCTATGGCGTCGCGGCTTTAAGGCCCACGCGGCGTTCGAGCCTGCGACACCAACGGGAGACGGCGCATTGGGAGGCGTGGCTCGCGCAAGCCGCCGACATCCTGCCCAGGAACTATGATCTTGGCGTCGAGATCCTGCGCTGCCGGCGCCTGGTCAAGGGCTATTCCGACACGCATGCGCGGGGGTTGAGCAAGTTCGATCGCGTGATGGCGAAGGCGCCCGAACTCGCGTCCCGCGAGGACGGCGCGCAATGGATGGCGCGACTCATCTCGGCGGCGCTCATGGACGAATCCGGAGAAGCGCTCGACGGCGTCGCGAAGACGATCGAGACGTTGTAAAGTCAAAACCGATCAACCGGGTCCGTTTTGATCCTTTGCCCCGTTGACGGCTCGGCGGCGACGCGCCAAGGACGGACGCGTTTGGTTGGGGGAGAACATGGTCGAAGCGCCTGGGTCGCCTGGAATTCCGCCGCGTTGGACTTCGAGCGCCAAGGACGGGGTCGGCACTGCGCTTAGCGAGCGGAGCCGCGTCTGGTTCACCATCAGCCACGGCATCGTCAATGAAATCTACTATCCTCGCGTTGACCAGGCTTGCGTCCGCGATCTCGGGTTCATCGTCACCGACGGGGACACCTTCTTCGCCGAGGTCAAGCGCGACTGCGAGACGGTCGTCGAACGTGTCGAAGACGGGGTTCCCGCTTTCCGCCTGACGAGCACCCATCGCGGCGGGCGATTCCGGATCATCAATAGCGTGCTCACGGACCCGCGCAGCGATTCGGTCGTTCTGCACATTCGCCTCGAAGATTCCGCCAAGACGGGGCTGCGCGTGTTCGCCTTGCTCGCGCCGCATCTCGTCAATGCAGGGGCGCACAACCACGGCCTGCTTGGTGAATACAAGGGGCACGACCTTTTGTGCGCGTTTGGCGGTGGGACCCACCTGGCCATGCTGGGGAGTCCGCAGTTCCTCGCCCGGTCCGTCGGCTTCGTCGGCGCCTCCGACGGATGGCGGCAGCTTCGCGACCATGGGCGGCTGATCGACCAGTACGACACCGCGACTGACGGCAATGTCGCCCTGTCCGCTGAGCTCGCCATGGGAGCCGACGGCGCTTCGGTTCTGGCGGTCGGATTTGGCCGCACCTCGGCGGAAGCCGCCTATCACGCGCGGACATCGAGCATGAGCCCGTTCGAGACGATCGTGAACGACTATTCGTCCGGATGGCGCGCGTGGCAGTCGCCCTTGCGCACGATGGAGCGGCATGCTCATGGCCAGAACATCTACCGGGTGAGCGCCAACATCCTTCGCGTCCATGAGGCCCCGACCTTCCCCGGAGGCTTCATCGCCAGCCTTTCGATTCCGTGGGGCTTCAGCAAGGGCGACGACGACATGGGGGGCTATCATCTGGTCTGGCCCCGCGATCTCTGCGAAACCGGAGGGGCGCTGCTCGCATGCGGCGCGAACAGCGAAGTCCGCCGAATCCTTCGTTATCTCCGGGCGACCCAGGAGGGAGACGGATCGTGGCGGCAAAACTATTGGCTGGACGGCGCGTCCTACTGGAGCGGCGTGCAGCTCGACGAGTGCGCGTTCCCGATGTTGCTTCTGGACATGGCGCGGCGCGAGGGCGCCTTTGGGCCCCCGGATCTCCCGCAGTTCTGGCCGATGGTCGAGCGCGCGGCGGGCTTCGTCCTGCGCACCGGGCCGAGAACCAAGCAAGACCGGTGGGAGGAGAACGCCGGCTATACGCCGTTCACGCTCGCCGTGACCATTGCGGCGCTGCTCGCCGCAGCCGAGATCGCCGAAGCCTGCGAGATCGAGGCCGTGCCGGCTCTGCTGCGCGACACAGCCGACGCCTGGAACGAGCAGATCGAGGACTGGATCTATGTCGAGGATACGGCGCTCGCGCGCGAAGCCGGGGTCCGCGGCTATTACATACGCGTCGCTCCCGAATCGCCTGCGACGGGAGGCCCGGACGTTGATGGGCTGGTCCAGGTGCGCAACCATGAGGTGGGAAGCGGATCGATCCCTGCGAACGGACTCATCAGCACGGACGCGATCGCGCTTGTCCGGTTCGGGCTGAGGGCCCCGGACGATCCGCGCGTGCTCGACACGATTGCGGTCATCGATCGCCTGCTCAAGGTCGAGCTGCCGCAGGGGCCCGGCTGGCGCCGCTATAACCTCGACGGCTACGGCGAGAAAGCGGATGGGAGGCCCTTCGATGGAGTCGGGATCGGCCGCGTCTGGCCGCTCCTGGCGGGCGAACGGGCGCATTACGCGCTTGCCGCGGGAAACCGCAAGGAGGCGGAGGCGCTGCTCGCGACAATCGAGGCGCAGACAAGCCCTGGCGGCCTCATTCCCGAGCAGGTGTGGGACGCGGCGCCCATTCCCGAGAGGGAGCTCGCGACCGGCAAGCCGACCGGCTCGGCCATGCCCCTCGTCTGGGCGCATGGGGAATATGTGAAGCTGTTGCGCTCGCTCAAAGACGGCCGCGTGTTCGACATGTCGCCCGCACACGATGCACCGCTACCTCGGCAAGAAGCGGAGCGCCCGCTGCCGCCCGTGGCGCGAGGACGTCCCGACGGCCGGCGTTCTCGCCGGGCAGGCGTTGCGGCTCGATCTCCTGGAGGAGTTGATCGTCCGCTACACGCGCGACGACTGGAAGACCCAGAGCGATGTCGCGACGACCGACACCGGCCTTGGCCTGCATGTCGCGGAACTGCCGACGTCGGGAATGGCGCCGGGCGGCAAGCTCGTCTTCACCTGGCGCCGAAAAGCAGACGGGGTCTGGCGCGGGCGCGATTTTGAGACGGTCGTCGTTGCGCCGCGAGCGTAAGCTTAGGCTGAGAGCCCAAACCTATCCGAGCCGCTTACGAGCCGAGCCCCGCTAGCGCCGCACTTTCCGGAACGCATAGAAGCGGCGCCGGCCGCCTGGCGCCTCGATCGCCTGGATCCTGTTCGGCGCCTGGCGATGCCGGCGCAATGTGCAAGAACACGCGTCAGAGCGACGCGAAGAGGTCGCAAATCCCAGGCCGACCTCTCAGCGCAGCAACGCATATCCCGTCGTGTGGCATTGACCCAAGCCGCACTGAACGAGCACGGAGATGAAGTTGATCGCGCAGAGCATCGCCACGTAGACACCAAGACCGGTGCTCAGCCGCGCGAGCGTGGAGGATTGCGCCGGGGACGGCCAATTCAGGCCGCCGAGAACCGCCAGACGAACCGCGAAACCGATCAGCAGCGCGATCGCGATGAGCACGGACCATACCGCCATGTGGAGGCCGAAGACGGCGGCGCCGATGTAGGCGTGTCCCGGGCGTGGAACGATATCCAGCAAGGTCTGACGCACGGAAATCACCAGCAGCAGCACCGCGGAGATCATGGCGACGCCCGCGCCGCGCTGCGAGCCGTCATCCCTGAGCTGCCGCATCAGGCCGAAGCAACATGCGAACATCGCCACGCGCTCCAGCAGGCAAAGCGGGCATGGAATCTCGCCATCGAGATATTGGAAGCCCATCGCCGCACTGAGGACGCCCGCCAGCGCCAGCAGCATCAGACTGAGCATCAGCCGATCGAGCGTCGCCGCCAGCGCTGACTCTGGGATGTCCGTCATCGGTCAAGTGCCTCCCGCGACGGGTTGGCGCTGTTCCAGCTCGACCTGGAGCCAGGGCATCCGAAATCCATAGTCGGGGCTATAGATTTCCCACGCGAACAGACAGAGCGTGAGGCCCAGCGACGCCGCAAGGCAGATCAATGCGGAGCGCCTCCGGTCCAAAAAATCCAGAAGGAACGCGATCGTGAGAAAGGCGAAAATCGCGAGCATCATGGGGGCGTCTCAGCTTTGCGGCGTGGCGACGCTGCCTCAGTCCTCGAGCCGGCGCAATTCCCTGCGAGGCTGCAGCCCTGGATAACGGCCTCCGCGCGCCCACGGCGCGATGGCGACCACCGCGACGCCGTTGCGCGAGACAGCAGGATCACATGGGGCGGAACCGCGCCAGGAGGCTACGTGGCCCCGCCCCATTCGACCGCGACCTGAGCTAATTTTCAGGCGCGGTCGTCGTCACCGGCGAGCCCCAGCTCCGGCCGATAACACGATCGTAGGGAGCCGCCGCCTCGCGCCGCTTCGGCAGCTCCGTCTCAAGCTTCGCGTCCCCCAGTCTCAGGCGGCGTGTGGGCCAGGTTTTCAGCCCTCTGTCGGCGCGTCCAGGAGGGCGCCTTCGCGATAGAGGAAGCCAGCCAGCCCCGCGCCGATCAGCGGCGCGATGATGAAGAGCCAGAGTTGCACGACCGCGCCCGGGTTCGAGCCCATTCCAATCAGCGCCGGGCCGATCGAGCGCGCCGGATTGACCGACGTGCCGGTGATGTTGATGCCGACGAGATGGATCACGACCAGCGTCAGGCCGATGGCCAGGCCGCCGAAACCTTTTGGCGCGAGCGGATGGGTCACGCCGAGGATCGTCACCAGAAACAGGAATGTCCCCACCACTTCGAACACGAAGGCGGAAACCGTATTGTATTCGCCGAGGTAGCCCGCGCCCCAGCCGTTCTGGCCAAGTCCGCCAGTCCACCCTTGAGCCTTGCCGGAAAGGATGATGTAGAGCACCGCCGCGCCGACGATGGCGCCGAGAACCTGGGCGATCCAGTAGCCGATCATCTGGCTGGCGCTCATCCGGCCGGCGACGAAGGCGCCGAAACTCACCGCCGGATTGACGTGACAGCCCGAGATCGGCCCGATGCCGTAGGCCATAGCAACGATGGCGAAGCCGAACGCGCTCGCGATCCCGAGCAGATTGATCGCTGTCGGACCGGCGGGCGCCAATCCCCCGATCGCCGCCGCGCCGCAGCCAAAGAACACGAGCGCGAACGTACCCACAAATTCCGCTATCTGCTTATTCACTTTCTTTGCCCTCCATAGCCCCAGCTCTGGCGCCTCCGCCGGCGTTGAACCCTACCGATTTTGCTTGCCCATCACCGGGCGCGATCCCTCTCCGCAACTCAAACTCCGCTGCAACCGCGGCCCAGAAGGCGAAATTCGTGCGCGACCGCTTTTGACGGGCATGTTTCTGTTCGCGTCCCGCAACCTTGCCGGCCTTCGCTTCGCCATGCCGATCGCAAAGCAGCGCCACTGTCTCGGACACGTCGCGACCGCGCGGCGTCAGGCTCGGCCTGGCGGCCTTGGGCCCGGACCGGATGGGCTGCGCGTCCGAGGCCACGTCAGTTGTCGCTGTTCTGCCCGGCGTTCTGGAGCTTCTCGAGCGCGTCGCCGACCGAAAAGCTTCCAGGCTTCTGGCGCGGAGGGAATTCCTTCAGCGTCTGCAGTTCCTTCGCCACGATCGCCTGCGCGGGCGCCATCACGAACATGCGCTCGACGTACCACTTTTCCCACTCACCCAATTCGATGTTCGCCTTCTCGAACGGGTCAGACCGGAGGTTGAAGAGCAGCGGCGCGCGCAGCGGCGTGAGCGGATATTGCCACACCTTCAGGCCTTCATGTTCCTGCTCGAGGAAGACGACCTTCCATTGATCATAGCGCAGCCCCGCAAGGTCGCCGTCGTCGGTCCAGTAGAAGAACTCCCGGCGCTTGTCGTCTCCTCCGGAGAGAAGATCATGCTGGTCGTAGCCGTCGAGATGGACCTTGAAGGTCTTTCCGTTGGCGTCGTAGCCGCTCAGGAGCTTCGCGGTTATGTCCGGCTGTCCGGCCGCAGCCATCAGGGTTGGAACCCAGTCTTCGGACGAGAAGATGCCGTTGACCTCGGTCTGCGGCTTCACGACGTCGGGCCAGCGGATGACCGCCGGCACGCGGTAGCCGCCTTCCCAGTTCGAGTTCTTCTCGCTTCGGAACGGCGTCGTGCCGCCATCGGGCCAGGAGAACGCTTCGGCGCCATTGTCGGTCGTGTAGATGACGATGGTGTTTTTCGCGATGCCAAGGTCGTCGAGCTTCTTCAAAAGCTGACCGACCTGCCCGTCATGTTCGACCATGCCATCGGGATAGGTGCCGAGGCCTGTCACGCCCTGCGATTCGGGCTTGAGGTGGGTGAAAATATGCATCCGGGTCGAATTGAACCAGACGAAGAACGGCTTCTTGGCGTCATGCGCCCGATCCATGAAATTGAGCGAAGCGCCGAGAAATTCCTCGTCCGCCGTCTCCATGCGCTTTTTCGTGAGCGGCCCGGTGTCCTCGCATTTCTGCTTGCCCCACGGTCCAAAGCGCGGATCGTCGCCTGGGGTCTCCGTGTCGGTCGCGATGCATTTCATCACGCCGCGCGGGCCGAAGCGGGCCTTGAATTCCGGGTTCTTCGGATAGTCCGGGTTTTCCGGCTCTTCTTCCGCGTTCAAGTGATAGAGGTTGCCGAAGAACTCGTCGAAACCGTGCACCGTCGGGAGGAACTCGTTGCGGTCGCCGAGATGGTTCTTGCCGAACTGGCCGGTCATGTAGCCCTGCGGCTTCAGAAGTTCGGCGAGCGTCGGATCCTTGTCGGAGAGCCCTTCTTTGGCTGACGGCAGACCGACCTTCAGGAGGCCGGTGCGGATCGGGCTCTGGCCGGTGATGAAGGCGGCGCGTCCTGCGGTGCAGGATTGCTGGGCGTAATAATCGGTGAAAAGCCCGCCTTCCTTGGCGATGCGGTCGATGTTGGGCGTATGATAGCCCATCATGCCGCGGTTATAGGCGCTGATGTTCCAGTAGCCAACGTCATCGCCCATGATGACGAGGATGTTTGGTTTATCCGCAGTTTGAGCCTGCGCCGGCAGACTAAAGGGCAAAACACTCAGCCCCAGCGTCATGAATGCCTTTGTCTTCCAGCCCATCCCAACCCCCTCCAAATGTTCACCCCGGCAAATATCGCGCGGGGGATGCATTTTCCGGCGGATCTGCTATGTTATTGGGTTAACACTGTCCAATACCATTTATGTTAACGCACCATAACTGAAAGGCATCATGCACTCCGTTCGTCAGTTCGAATTGGTAAAGGCCCTCGCGACTTATCGACACTTTGGCCGCGCGGCGGCGGCGCTGGGGGTGTCGCAGCCGGCTTTGACCCGCAGCCTCAAACATCTGGAAGACGTTCTCGGCGTGCCGTTATTCGACCGGCAGGGCGTGACGCCTACGGTCTTTGGCGAACTCATGCTCAATCACGGCGAACCGGTGATCAAAGGCTTCGCTGATCTCGTCCGCGAGATCGATCTGGCCAAAGGCCTGGAAATCGGCGAGTTCAGCGTCTCTGCAGGGCCCTATCCCGCCGAAATCTCGGGACAGCGGGCGATCGGCATGCTGTCCGCGCAGCATCCCCGGCTTTTTGTCGAGTTGAAGCTCTTCAACTGGACGAAGATCGTCAACCAGGTGCTGAACGGACGCGTCGACCTCGGCTTCGCCGACCTCTCTGAGCCGGCCCAAAACCCGGAACTGGAAACAGAGGAGGTCCGAACCTCCCAATTGAGCGTGTTCTGCGCCCCCGGGCACCCCTTGGCCGGGCGCAACAGCGTATCGCTCGAGGAACTCTGCGAGTTTCCATGGGTAGGCCCTACGATCACGGATCGGATGCGACCATTTCTCCCTAAGGGCGATTTGCCCTTCGGTGTGTTTGACGAGGCCAAGAAACGATTCTTGCCGAGAATCCTGATTGGCAACTTTGCGGCGGCCAAACAGATCGTTCTCGCCGGTCAGGGGATTGGAGCTGCTTTGCCATTTCAATTGAAGCGCGAGATTGACGATGGCGATTGCGTGCTGCTGCCGATCGAATTGCCCTGGCTGAGCCTGAACTACGG
Organism: uncultured Alphaproteobacteria bacterium; assembly: GCA_963717215.1. Taxonomy (GTDB): domain Bacteria; phylum Pseudomonadota; class Alphaproteobacteria; order Rhizobiales; family Beijerinckiaceae; genus Roseiarcus. The sequence goes on along the minus strand of CAVQVS010000006.1, from coordinate 580,261 downwards.
CTTCATCTCCAAACGCGGTCGCACGCACTCCCCTGCGGCCAAAGCCTTCATGGACAATGTCAGGCAGATCGAAAAGGAATTGCCGCATTGAGATCGAGGCGATGGGACCGCGCCCCTGCTGCGTCCTGCCTGGCGACAAGTCCGCCGCTCGTGCTGCGTCGGAGCCGGCCGAGACATTGCCGCGTGCTTTCATTTGCGAAAAGCGGCAAAGCGTGTTGAGCTGTTCTTGATGGCGCGTAGTCCAGGATCGCTGCGCTGGGCCGCGGAGGTCGATGATCGAGCCGGCTTTGAGGAGCGAATACAACCTGAGCGGCGCGGCGAGCTGTTTTTCTGGTTTGGATCGCTTGTAACCAATTGAAAAATCTAGATTATAAAACATTAAAGCTAGTAAGCGCTCAGGCATTTTTACTGACGTTTACTAGCGTTTAGTGGCGTTTAAGGGCGTCTATTTTGGTTGGCTTCAGATCGATTTCACCTAGAGGTTGCAGTCGCACGGACAGGGGCGCCATCCGCGACGGCCCCGGTTCCTCCGCAGCAATTGGCGCCTTAAGAGTAGCCTCGCCCCTTCAGCTTGAACGATAAGGCCGCGCTTCCCATGAGTCTCGCCCGCTACCCCTCGCTCATCGACAAGGTCGTCTTCATCACCGGCGGCGGCTCGGGCATCGGCGCCGCGATGGTCGAGGCTTTCGCCGAGCAGAAGGCCAACGTCGCCTTTGTCGACATTGCCGTCGAAGCCTCCAAGGACCTCGTCGCCAGGATCGGCGCCTCCCATCCGCCGCCGCTCTTTCTCCAGTGCGACATCACCGACATCGCCGCGCTGGAAACGGCGATGGAGGAGGTCAAGCAACGCATGGGGCCGATCGCCGTGCTGATCAACAACGCCGCCAACGACCAGCGCCAGGCGGCGGACGAAGTGAGCGAAGAAGATTGGGACCGTACGATGGCGCTCAATCTCAAGCACCAGTTCTTCGCCGCCCAGATCGCGCGCCGATCGATGCGCGAGCTTGGCGGCGGGGCGATCGTCAACTTTTCCTCTATCGCCTGGCTGATCGGGTTGCCTGGATTGTCGGTGTACGCAGCGGCCAAGGCCGCAATCGTGGGCCTGACGAACACGCTCGCGCGCGAATTCGGCCCGGACAATATCCGCGTCAACGCCATTGCGCCTGGCTTAGTGGTCACCGAGCGGCAGCGCCGCCTTTGGATGAGCGAGGAGGACATCGCTGACTTCCGCGCGCGTCAATGCATCAACCGAAGCTTGCTCCCGGAAGATGTCGCTCGCCTAGCGCTGTTTCTATCTTCTGACGACAGCGCGATGATTACAAAGCAATGCTACCAGATGGATGGCGGACTGCGTTAATTCGCCTCGACAAAAATGAACTTGATCACGCCATGTTGAAGGCGCATCCTCAATTCTACGGCGGCCCGACTCAAGACCGCCCGAATATGGGGAGAGAACGATGATTGTTGCCCGCATTCTTGACGAAAAAGGGCGCGACGTTTTCACCACGCAGCCGCATCGCACCCTCAAGGAAGTCATCGAGCTTCTGGCTGACAAAGGCGTGGGAGCCGTGGTCGTTTCGGACGCTTCGCTCAAGGTTCTGGGCATCGTTTCGGAACGCGACGTCGTCCGCGTCCTGGCCAAACATGGCGCTGCCGCGCTCGATGATCCGGTATCGCGTTACATGACGCCAAAGGTCATCACCGCGACGCGCGAGGACACCATCGACCACGTCAGGCAGACGATGACGGCGGGCCGGTTTCGCCACGTCCCCATCGTGCAAGAGGGCCGCCTGATCGGCATCGTCTCTATCGGCGACGTCGTCAAGCGTCACGTCGACGCGCTCGACAGCGAGCGTCAGGCGCTGCGTGAGTATATCGCGACGGCTTAGGCCGGAGGGCCCGCGGCGGCGGCGTCTGTCCGGGCGAGTTCGACATGTTCCCGAATTTCGGCCGCCGCCTTGCGGATGGCCTCGCGGCCGAGCGCGATCAGTTCGTCGGCGCGGTGGAACTCGAACATGCCGACATTGCCGACCCTGACCTGCACCAGGGCGTCCGGCGGATCGCCGGCGAGCCTCGAGCGCATGATGCGGTCCTGAAGAATATCGAATGCGCTGACCATCGACGTCATCAGGCCTGGCGCCGAGGCCTCTCCGTTGCTCCTCGCTCCGTTTGAACCGCGCCACCATCGGGCGATCATCCCGCTGCTGTCCTGAATCGGAGCCGGCTCCTCAACTGAAGATGGGGAGTCCGGCCGGCCGAAAGGATCCTGGATGACGGCGCCGCGGCCAACACGATCGCTTGTGATGTTGAGTGCGATGACGCGCTCGGCGCCAAGCGCGCGCGCGACGCTGACCGGGACGGGATTGACGATCGCGCCGTCGAACAGCCAGCGCCCGTCGACCTTCACCGGTTCGAAGACGCCGGGCAATGCATAAGAAGCGCGGATGGCGTCGACGAGGAGCCCGCGTCGGAGCCAGATCTCGTGTCCGCCGCCAATCTCGGTCGCGACCGCGGCGAATTGGATCGGCAAATCCTCGATCCGAAGCTCGCCAAGCCCCGCCTCGAGCCTCGCCCGAAGCCGCTGGCCGCCAATCAGTCCGCTGCCCGTAAACGAGAAGTCCAGGAGGCCAAGCACCCGGCGACGGGTCAAGGCGCGAGCGAAGGCTTCGAGCATATCGAGCCGGCCGGCCGCGTAACAGCCTCCAACCAGGGTGCCGATCGACGAGCCGACAATGACATCGAGTTTCAGGCCCAGCTCGTCGAGCTCCCTGAGCGCGCCGATGTGGGACCAGCCGCGCGCGGCGCCCGCTCCGAGGACCAGGCCGACTTTGGCCCGGCGGGGACGTCCGCCGCCCGCCGCAGGCTCAGTGTCAATTCTGCGATAAGCCGCCCTGAACATCGCTCAACCTGTCGGAAAATGACCCCAATGTTCAGCTTCCATCGAGAAACTTAAGCTTGCGCCCCAGATGTCGCCAGACAATTAACGTGAATGTGTTTTGCCGCGGCGCAGACGCCGGCCTTTCCATCACGCGTGCGTTGCCGAAGGTTCGATGAACGCGAGCCGAGCTGTTTCCCCCTCTCCCGCGACGCGGCGGTAGAAGCAGGATCGGCGGCCGGTGTGGCAGGCCCCGCCGTCGCCGCCGACCGTGACGAAAGCGAGAAAGGCGTCCTGATCGCAATCGACCCGCATTTCGACCAGCGTCTGGGTTTGGCCGGATGTGTCTCCCTTGCGCCAAAGAGCGCCGCGCGAACGCGACCAGTAGTGGACGATCCCGGTCGCCAGCGTCGCCCGCAAAGCCGCGTCGTTCATGTGCGCGACCATCAGCACCTCGCCGCGGGACGCGTCGACGGTGACGCAAGTCGCAAGGCCATCCGCGCCGAATTTCGGCTCGAACGCCTCGCCTTCTTCCCGGTCGTTTGTCGCGCCGGGCCTCGCTTTCGATTTGACGTTCTCGTTCATCCCCGTCTCTCGTCGCGTGCGTTTTGCCCGGCCTTCCCTAAGGCCTCGATTTCGGCTTTCTCGCGACCTATATAGGGAACGTTGAGGGTCAGGATGATCAACGAGATCTACAATCAGCGCATCCTCGAGCTTGCCGGCAACATTCCGAGGCTCGGGCGGCTCGCGAATCCGGACGCCAGCGCGAAAGCGCATTCGCGCCTGTGCGGTTCGACCGTGACGATCGACCTTTGTGTTCAGGATGGGCGGGTCGCGGATTTCGCCCATGACGTCAAGGCTTGCGCGCTCGGTCAGGCGTCCTCTTCGTTGATGGCTCGCCATATCATTGGCGCGACCGCAGAGGAGCTGAACGGGCTGCGCGACCGCGTGACACGGATGCTGAAGGCGAACGGTCCGCCGCCAGAGGGCAAATGGGGGGAATTCGCCGTTCTCGAGCCGGTCCGCGATTACAAAGCGCGCCACGCTTCCACATTGTTGACGTTCGACGCGGTCGCCGATGCGTTGGCTCAGATCGCGGCGCGCGAGACGGTCTGCGAGACCGCGCCGGCGTCGTGAGAGCGTTGGTGTGGGCGCTGCGCCGGGCCGCGCACGCGCTGATCCGCTTCTACCAGCTTACATTTTCGAGCCTCCTCGGCCGGCAGTGCCGGTATTTGCCGACCTGCTCGGCCTACATGGACGAGGCGATCGAGCGCCACGGCCTTTGGGCGGGCTCCTGGATGGGCGCGGCGCGTGTGTGCCGTTGCCATCCCTGGGGTGGGTCTGGCTACGATCCACCGCCCGACCGGCCTCCGCTCACTGCCTCATGGGCGCGGCCCTGGGCTTACGGACGCTGGCGCTCGGTCGAGTGAGCCTTGCCTCGGCCGTCCGCGGCCTTTATGGACGGGCCGTCCCTGATACAGCCTAAGAGATTTGACCGATGGCCGAGCCGAGCCGGGCTGCCGCACCTTTGCCTCGCTTCGAAGGCGGTCGCTTCCTCATCGTCGAGGCGCGCTATTATGACGCGATCGGCGGCGACCTGCTTGCGGGCGCGACCCGCGCGATCGAGGCCGCCGGCGCCACCTACGACCTCGTCAGCGTGGCCGGGGCCCTGGAGATTCCAGCCGGCATGGCGATCGCTCTCGACGCGGCGGTGGCGGCAGGCCGCGCCTATGCCGGAGCGGTCGCGCTTGGCTGCGTCGTGCGGGGCGAGACCTTTCATTTCGAGATCGTCGCCGGCGAGTCCGCGCGCGCGCTCATGGACATGTCCGTCGAGCGCAGGCTTGCGCTCGGCAATGGCATTCTCACCACGGAGACGATCGAGCAGGCTGAGGAGCGCGCCGATCCCGAACGCGGCGACAAAGGTGGCGACGCGGCGCGGGCGGCAATCGGGCTTGCCCATCTTGCTCGTCGGCTTATCAACCGATGAAACGGTCCGACAAGCGCTCGGCGGCCCGGCTCGCGGCCTCGCAGGCGCTCTACCAGATGGAGATCGCCGACAAAGGTCTGAACGACATCCTCGCTGAATTCGAGGCTCACTGGCTCGGGCAGGAGATCGAAGGGGATTCGTATACGCCCGCGGATCTGGCGTTCTTTCGCGACGTCGTGTCGGGGGTGCAACGGGATCAATTGCCGATTGATCGCGCGCTCGACGACACCCTCGCCGACGGCTGGCCGCTGAAGCGGGTCGAAGCGCTGATGCGCGCCATTCTGCGCGCGGCGCTGTACGAATTGCGCAACCGCCCGGACGTGCCGGCGCGGGTCGCGGTGACCGAATATGTCGACGTCGCCGCCGCGTTCTTCGGTCCCGAGGAGAGTGGCATGATCAATGCGGTGCTCGACGCGCTCGCGCGCCAGACGCGACCGGCCGAGTTCGCTTCGAACCCGTAAGTCAGGTCGGAAGACCTACCCGGCTCCCGAGCGCCGGATCCACTCGTCCTCGTCGACCGTCTCGACGCCCAGTTCCCGCGCCTTGGCGAGTTTCGAGCCGGCGCCGGGTCCGGCGACGACGAGGTTGGTCTTGGCCGAGATCGAGCCCGAGACCTTGGCCCCGAGCCGCTCGGCGACGGCCTTCGCTTCGTCGCGCGTCATCTTTTCCAGCGAGCCCGTGAACACGATCGTCTGGCCTGCGAGCGGATGGCCGGCGGCGATCGCTTCCATCGGCTCGATCGTCACCTCTTTGACAAGCGCGTCGAGCGCCGCCTCGTTGCGCGGCTCGGCGAAGAAGTCCGCGATCGCCTCGGCGACGACCGGCCCGATTCCACCGACGCCGGACAATTCCTCGGCCGCGTTCTCCGCCCGGGCCCCTGCGCGCAAGGATTCCCAGTCGCCGAAATGGCGCGCGAGGCGCCGCGCATTGGTCTCGCCGACATGGCGGATCCCGAGCGCGAACAGGAACCGGTTGAGCGGAACCGTCCGGCGCGCCTCGATGGCGTTGAACAGGTTGCGCGCCGAAGTCTCGCCGAACCCCTCCCATTCGCGCAAAGGCGGTTTCCTTTGCCCATCGCGCGCCTGAAGCGTGAAAATGTCAGCTGGCGTGCGGATCAAACCCTCGGTGAAAAAGAGCTCGATCAGCTTTTCGCCCAGTCCCTCGATGTCGAAGGCGTTGCGGGATGCGAAATGCTTGAGGCCTTCGACCGCCTGCGCCGGACAGATGAGCGTGCCGGTGCAGCGGCGCACAACGTCCGCCACCCCAGTCTTCTCGTCGATCTCGCGCAAAGCCGCCGAGCCGCAGATCGGGCAGGTCTCGGGGAAGACATAGGGCTTCGAATTCCCCGGCCTTTTGTCGAGCGCGACCGCAAGCACCTGCGGAATCACGTCGCCGGCGCGCTGCACCAGAACCGTGTCGCCGACGCGCACGTCCTTGCGCGCAATCTCGTCCTCATTGTGGAGCGTGGCGTTGGAAACGACGACGCCCCCGACAGTCACGGGCCTGAGCTTGGCGATTGGCGTGAGCGCGCCGGTGCGGCCGACGTTGATCTCGATCGCCTCGACGATCGTCGTCGCCTGCTCGGCTGGAAACTTGTGCGCGACCGCCCAGCGCGGTGAGCGCGAGACGAAGCCGAGCCGCTGCTGGAGCGTGAGATCGTTGACCTTGTAGACAACGCCGTCGATGTCATAGCCGAGCGTCGCCCGCTGCTCTTCGATGGAATGATATTGCGCGAGCATCTCGGTTGCGGAGCGGCAAAGCTTGGTCAACCGAAGATTGGTCGGCAGGCCGAAGCTTGTCATGGCCTCGATGGCGCCGAACTGGGTCGAAGCGAAGGGCTCGCTCACTTCTCCCCAGGCGTAGGCGAAAAACTGCAAGGGCCGCTCCGCGGTCATGCGCGGATCGAGCTGACGCAGGGAGCCCGCGGCAAAGTTGCGTGGATTGGCGTAGATCGGCTTGCCGGCGGCGGCCTGGCGCGCGTTGAGCGCCGCGAAATCGACGTGGCGCATGTAGACTTCGCCGCGCGCCTCGAAGATCTTCGGCGCGCCCTCAAGGCGCTTTGGGATCGCCTCGACCACGCGCACGTTCGCGGTGACGTCCTCGCCTTCGTAACCGTCGCCGCGCGTGGCCGCCTGGACAAGTTCGCCATCCTCGTAGCGCAGGCTGCACGACAGTCCGTCGATCTTCGCTTCCGCAACGACATCGAGCGGCGCGCTTTCGCTCAAGCCCAGAAACCGCCGCACGCGGCCGCAGAACTCCTCGGCCTCCTCATCGGCGAAGATGTTTCCGAGCGACAGCATCGGCACGCGATGGCGGACCTTGGCGAATTTCTCCGACGGCGCGGCGCCGACCTTGCGATTGGCGGAGTCCGCATCGACAAGTTTGGGGAACTGCTCCTCCAGCGCGGTGTAACGCCGGCGCAATGCATCGTATTCGGCGTCGGAAATGGTCGGCGCATCTTGCCCGTGATAGCGCTGGTCATGCTCGGCGATCTCGGCTTGAAGCCGCGCGTGCTCTTCCCGCGCCTGGGCGAGAGTGAGCTTCGGCGCTTTCGGCTCTTTCGTCATGGGTCTCAAATTAGCGCAGCGGGGAGGGTGGTGGAAGGCGGCTGGCTTAACCGGCGGCTAACCGATTTGCTCCATGAATTGACGTCGGCGAGACGGCGGTCCAGGGCGACCGTGCGTCATGAGATCTCGATCCGCCTGCCCAGACACCGAGATCTTCGATGCGCGCCCTGATCGCCATGTTCCTTGCCGCCGTGCTCTCCGGATGCTGCGTCGGCGGCTATCCTCCCATGTTCAGCGCCGATCAGCCGCCGTTCAACGCCTTCCAGGCGGGCATGAAACTCGCGGTCGGCATGCCGACGGACGTCGCGATCCTCATCGTTGGCTCGCGGCCCGTGTCTTCGAAGGCGACGAGCTGCGGCGTGCTCGGCGGAGAAGAGTGGCCGTGCGATGTCCTGAAATTCGGCTGCTGCGAGGGCAACCAGCTTGTTGTCTTCATTGCGCCAACGCCTGATGGTCGCGGCGCTGTGAACTCCTGGGGGGTAGGCAAGATCTAATCTGCGCGACTCGCAGGTCAGCGAGCGCCACGGGACTTATCCGCCTCAAAAGCGCCCGACGTTCGCCCCGCTGTCGCCTATCTGGCCTCCCCCAATGGCGCTTCGGCGGCTTCGGCGTCGCCCAAATCCAACATAGCTTTGGTCATCGAGGAGCCGCCATGATCGGCGCAAGCGAAGCCGTGCATTTTCCGCAAGACGAACCGTTGCGCCAAGTTTCAGTGGCGAGCGGCAGCGTGCCACAGTTCAGCAAGGTTCCCGAAGTCACGCTCGGTTTCTGGATCATCAAGATCCTCGCCACAACGCTCGGAGAGACCGGCGGCGACGCGGTGACCATGTCGATGAATCTCGGCTACGCAGTCGGGACGCTCATCTTTCTGGCGATCTTCCTGGGCGCCGTCTCCGTTCAGATTCGCTCGAAAAACTTCAACGCCTACCTCTACTGGCTGACGATCGTCGCGACGACAACCGTTGGCACGACGATCGCAGACTTCGTCGATCGTTCCTTGGGCATCGGATATCTCGGCGGCTCTACGTTGCTGCTCGCGTGTCTGGCGGCCTCGCTGGCCGTGTGGCGATGGTCGGAAGGCACGGTCTCGGTCAACACGATCGTCACGCCGAAGGCCGAAGCGTTCTACTGGGTTACGATCCTGTTTTCCCAGACGCTCGGCACCGCACTTGGCGATTGGGTCGCCGACACCAACGATCTGGGCTATGGCGGCGGCGCAATCCTGTTTGCCGGCGCGCTCGCCATCACCCTTGGGCTCTATGCCTTCACGCAGACGTCGCGCGTCACGCTGTTCTGGGCCGCCTTCATTCTCACCCGGCCGCTTGGAGCGACGCTCGGCGATCTGCTCGACAAGCCCGTCACTCATGGCGGCTTCGAGATCAGCCGCTATCTCGCTTCCGCGATCCTCGCGGGGCTCATCGTCGCCTTGATTGCGGTGCTGCCGCAAAGGGCCGGCGCTCATCCCGGCGCACATGGCGAAAAAGGCTGATGGGTCAGGGCGGCATTTGAGGCAGGGCAGATAAAGGGATGCTAGACCTTCGTCTCCGCCTCGACCTTCGCGACAAAATCGCCGATGTGCTTGAGGTAAACCGGCACGAGCGCTGACGGGAAGTCGTGGCCCATGCCGGGAATGATGACGAGTTCGGCCCCGGGGATGCTCTGGGCGGTGTCCTTGGCGGCGGCCGCGGGGATCACCGGATCGTCGGCGCCGTGCAGCACGAGCGCGGGACAGCGCAGCTTTTTAAGACGTTCGTTGCGCGGCTCCGCGACGATCAAGGCCGCCGACTGACGCGCGACGCCGTCCATGTCGAAAGGGGCGTAATCGGTGCGAAAAGCTGCGCGCGCGCGCAGCTCCGCTTCGCTTGCCGGAAAGCCCGAGCCGGCCAGCGCCTTTTGCACGAGAATGCTCGCTTCGATGAGATCCTCGCGGCTCGCGCTGTTCGGCGGGCGGAACAGCACCGACAGCGTTTCCGGATTCCCCGACGGCAGATCCCGACGTCCCGTGGTGGACATGATCGAGGTCAGGCTCTTCGTCCGGTCCGGATGGTTGATCGCGATCAGTTGCGCGATCATGCCCCCCATCGAGGCGCCGACGATGTGAGCATGACTGACGCCGAGCGCGTCCATGAGCCCGACAGCGTCGTTCGCCATGTCATCGAGCGAATAGGGAACATGCGGGCGCCTTCCCGACATGACCTCCGCAAACAAAGCGCGAGGGTCCGGAGCGGGTTGGCCGGCGAGATGGGTCGACTTGCCGACGTCGCGGTTGTCGAACCGCACGACGCGAAACCGTTTCGCGGCCAGCCCTTCGCAGAGCGCCTCCGGCCAGAAGATGAGCTGCGCCCCGAAGCCCATGATGAGCAGGATCAGCGGGTCGCTCTCGCGCCCGAAGCTTTCATATTCAATGTCGATTCCATTGGCTCGGACTTGCGGCATAGGCCTTCCAGGTGTTTCACGGTGCTGCCGAATGTGGAGCGGCGTCCAATCGGGGAAAACCCGTGCTGGATGCACGTGAAAACTGTCATCAGCAAGTCTTGCCGAACTTCTGGGGTTCCGCCGGCGCGGCAAGGACAAGGCGGACCGTCGCTAACCCCCAGCTTTGGATTGCAAATAAGTGCTGACACGCTTAGCGTTTGCGAGCGTGTCTAGTCGAGTGGAGGCAGAAAATGCGAAAGTTTTCCCTTTGGGGCGCCGGGTTCTGCGCCGCTGTGGCGCTGGTTCTCGCTCTGACCGCGCCGGCGGATGCAAAAAGCTGCTCCGAGCGGCTCAGGACCTGCCAGGGCTTCTGCGCCAAGACCGAGAGCGGGTCGCCTGGATGCCTTGCGAAATGCGGCGAGTACCGGCAGGCCTGCCTCGCCAGCGGCTGTTGGGAAAGCAAATACGTGGCCAAGGAATGCGGCTTCGCCAGGCGATAGGCTCGCTCGTCATTCGAACGCTTTCGCGCCCTCGTCCACGGCTTCCTCCGGCGCGACCCATTTGAAGCCGCTGAGCTGGTGGCGCGCCCAGGTGAACTGCCGCTTGGCGTAATGGCGGGTGTCGAGCTTCGAGCGTGACGCGGCCTCTTCGAGCGAGAGCCGGGCCTCGAGATGCGCGATGAGATGGGGAACGCCGTGCGCGCGCATGACCGGCAGCGCGGGGTCAAGCCGCCGCTGCATCAGCGTCGCGACTTCGTCCAGCGCGCCCAGCGCAAGCATGGCGCCGAACCGCGCGTCGATGCGCTCCCCGAGCGCCGCCCGATCGGGCGCGAGATAGAGGCCCGTCCATTCGCCGGCCCTTAACGCCGGCGCCGTGCGCGCGCCGAGGAACGAGACGAGAGGGCGCCCCGAAGCTTCGACCACCTCGAGCGCGCGCAAGATGCGCTGCCGGTCGCTGGGGTTGAGGCGCGCGGCAGTCTGGGGATCGCGCGCCGCAAGGTCGTCGTGAAGCTCGGGCGTAGGGCGACCCTCGGCCTTGCTTCGGACCTCAGCGCGCACGGCTTCGGGCACAGGGGGAATGTCCGACAGGCCCTCGGTCAGCGCGCGGAAATAAAGCCCCGTGCCGCCAACGAAGATCGCCGGCTCCTCGCCGATGTCCGCCAGGGCCTCGCCGGCGGCGCGCGCCCACCGGCCGGCCGAGAAATTCACCGCGCCCTCGATCGCGCCGAACAGGCGATGGGGCGCGCGCCGCTCCTCGTCCGGCGTCGGCCGCGCGGTCAGGATTCGAAGATCCCCGTAGACTTGCATCGAGTCGGCGTTGACGATCGTGGCCCCAAAGCGCTCTGCGAGCGCGAGCGCCGCCGCCGACTTGCCGCTCGCCGTTGGGCCTGCGATGAGGAGCGCCCGCCTCACCTGTTGGCTCGCTCGTCTGGAAGCGTCATGTCGTCCGTTCTCGTCGCCACGCTCATTGCCGATCCTTTGACGGCGCCGCTCAGCGAAGCAGCAGTCGACCGGGCCGCGCAAGCCCTGAATGGGATCGAGCGCCGGCGCTGGCTCGACCAGGGCGTCGCGGCCGATCTTGTTTTCACCGGGGACCTCAAGGCCAGGCGGGCCGCGCTCGAGGAGTCGCTGTCAGGCGAGCCGATCGACGTCATCGTCCAGCCGCTCGCGCATCGCCGAAAACGCCTTCTGGTCGCGGATATGGATTCGACGCTGATCGGGCAGGAATGCGTCGATGAGCTTGCGGCCTTTGCCGGTGTCGGCGAGCGCGTCGCCGCCATCACCGAGCGGGCGATGCGGGGCGAGGTGGCCTTCGCGCCCGCTTTGCGCGAGCGCGTGGCGCTGCTTGCCGGCCTGCCCGAGAGCGTGATCGAGGATGTGCTCAAGGACCGCATCACGCTCAATCGCGGCGCGCGAACGCTCGTGCAGACGATGCGCGCGAGCGGCGCTTATGTCGCCATCGTCTCGGGCGGCTTTCGCCAGTTTACAGCGGCGATCCGCGAGCGGCTCGGCGCCGACGAGGACCGCGCCAATGGGCTCGTTGTCGAAGGCGGCAAGCTGACCGGCAAGGTCATCGAGCCAATCCTCGGCCAGGACGCCAAGCTCGACGCGCTGAAGGCGATCGCCGCGGCGATGGGGCTTGCGTTTGACGAGACGCTGGCGGTCGGGGACGGCGCCAACGATCTACCGATGCTGCAAGCCGCCGGCCTTGGCGTCGCCTATCGCGCCAAGCCCAAGGTCGCCGCGGGAGCGGGCGCGCGTGTCGAGCACACTGATCTCTCCGCGCTGCTCTATGCGCAGGGTTTTGCGCGCAAGGATTTCGTCGAGGGGTGATGGGCTGGCCCTCCTCACGCCTGCTCCAGGACCTCAACCAGCCGGAACCGTTCGCAATAAAGCTCCATGTCCGGCGAAAATTCCCCCCGCCCGGTGAAATACGCCGTGTGGGCCGCGCGCCAGTCGGCGAGCGTGCGATTGTCTTCGCCCTCGTCATATGCGAACGCCGCGTCGACCTCTCCAAACTGTCGCCGAGTGAGCTCGACGGTCTCCAGGATCACGCGGCGCCGCCCTTGCCCGTCCTTGGCGATCCAGCGCTTGCCGATCGCGGCGCCCTTGTCGCCCTCGCTCGCCGCCCAGCAGGTCGCGGTCTTCTTGCCCGTGAGCACGAGTTCGAGCAGTTCGTCCATAAGCTTCGGACTGTCCCCAAATCCAAAACTCTCCAGCCCAGCCATGGGTCGCGCGCCTTTGCTTAGCCCTGTGGAGTCGACCTTGCGCTCTCATGGATCAAGCTCCGAACAAGAAGCCGGTCGCGCCTAAGTCCTACCAAAGGCATACGACCCGCGTCCCTGCGGCATCCACACTTCTGGCCCTCATTCGGCCCGTCTTCTGTTGGACGTTTCCCTTTGGTCCGTGTTAGCCCGTTGGCCTTGTGTTTAACCCGCCTGGCGAAGGCCGGGCGCGCAGCGGAGGGAGATCGGCAATGACGATCGCGTCGGTCATGAAGGCGCCCGAGGCGAACGGTCACGCATCGCTCGCCGAGACCATGCCGCTCGATGAGATCGACGTCAGCAATCCTGCTTTGTATCAGCAGGATGTCTGGCAGCCCTATTTCCGCCGGCTGCGGCGCGACGCGCCTGTTCATTACTGCGAGGAAAGTCCGGTCGGACCCTTTTGGTCGGTGACCAGGCACAAGGACATCATCGCGCTCGAAGTGGACCATCGGCGGTTCTCGTCCAGCTCGGCGGTCGGCGGCATCACCTTGCGCGATCGGCCGGCCGGACTCGAACTGCCCATGTTCATCGCCATGGACCCGCCGAAACATGACGTGCAGCGAAAGGTGGTGCAGCCGATCGTCTCGCCCGACAATCTCGCCAATTTCGAGGGCCTGATCCGCTCGCGTGTGCGCGACACGCTCGATGGCCTGCCGCGCGGCGAAACCTTCGACTGGGTGGACAAGGTCTCGATCGAGCTCACCTGCCAGATGCTGGCGACCCTGTTCGACTTCCCGTTCGAGGACCGGCGCAAGCTCAGCTACTGGTCGGACGTCTCGACCGCCATACCCTATCAGGGCAGCTTCATCGAAAGCGAGGAGCAGAAAGAGGCCGTATTCGCCGAGTGCCTCGGCTATTTCATGAAACTGTGGAACGAGCGCGTCAATGCGGAGCCGCGCCGGGATCTCATCTCCATGCTGGCGCATGGCGAGGCCACGCGGAACATGAGCGCGCGCGAATATCTCGGCAACGTCATCCTGCTCATTGTCGGGGGCAACGACACGACGCGCAATTCGATGAGCGGCGGCCTCCTGTTCCTGAGCCAGAACCCGGATGAATTCGCCAAGCTGCGCAAGAGGCCCGAACTGGTCGAACTCGATGGCGCCGGAGATCATCCGCTACCAGACGCCGCTCGCCTACATGCGCCGCACCGCGCTCGAGGACGTCGAGTTCGGCGGACAATCGATCCGCAAGGGCGACAAGGTCGCCATGTGGTACATCTCCGGCAACCGCGACGAGGAAGCGATCGAAGAGCCCGACCGCTTCATCATCGACCGCGCCCGTCCGCGCCAGCATCTGTCGTTCGGCTTCGGCATTCACCGCTGCGTCGGCAAAAACCTGGCCGAAATGCAACTGAAGATCCTGTGGGAGGAAATCCTCGATCGCCTGCCAGGCATAGAGGTTGTCGGCGAGCCGAAGCGGGTGTTCTCAGCCTTCGTGCATGGGATCAGCGAATTGCCGGTGCGGATCCCAGCCTGAGGGCTGGCGCGCGTCGAACTCGAGCGCGCCCGCCATCCGTCAGAACAGATTGTAATTCGGCCAGTTCACGCGGCGGATCAGATCGATGACCCGCGCCGTTTCCTCGTCACCGCAGAAGGGCTGGTTCTTTCCCCCGCAGGCGACAGGCGCCGGGTTGGACTTGCCGGGGTCGGCGCTCGGCACGCAGGTTCCAGCGCTTGTCGGGTCCTGATTGCCGATCACCACAAAGCTGAACTGGCCCTCTTTTAGGAAGAACATGTTGGAGAAGCCGCCGGCGACCCCGCCGTTGTGCCCTTGCGCGACATTCCAACTTGCGTTGCAGGCGCCCCAGCCGCCGATGATCCAGCCGCGCGCATAGCCCGAGGACAGCGCCTTGTCGGACGGGTTATCCTGGGATGGGCTGTGCAGCATGTCTGTCCGCTCGTTCGCGTTGACGATGTCAGGCGGTGAGGGCAGCCCGTCGACGCTCGTGAGATACCGCAACAGGTCCTTCGCCGACATGTCCCAGCCGCCGGCTCCGACGTTGGGCGGAAGGTTGTCGCAGGTTTTGGCGGCGAAATATTCGGCATAGTCCCCGCTCACGAGGTACTGCTTGGCTTCGCCCAGCGAAGGGTCGTAAGGGCCGATGTGAAAGATCCCCGGCTCCGTCAATCCCGCCGGCGCAAAGACCAGCTGTTTCACCGCCGATCCGTAGGACGTCTGCTTGACGCGCTCGATAATCGCCTGCGCGATGCCGAAGTCGATGTTGGAATAGTCGAAGACGGTTCCCGGCGCGCGCGGGATCGGGCCTCCGTTCGAGGGGCCCGCGGCGGGAGGCGCGGGGATCGGCTTGACCTGCGCAATTGCGTAGTTGATGCGCTGAACGAGGTTTCCGGCCGAGCAGTTCGTTGGATCGGAGACCCCCTCGTTGGTGAGTTGACCCGGCAGCCCCGCCGTGTGCTCGAGGATGTGGTGCACCTGAGCGCTCGCGAATTGCGGCAGCTGCGGCGGCGCCTTGAGGTCCGGCAATATGCCGTCGGGCCCCATAATCGGGCTGTTGAGCGTGAGTTTCTTGCCGTTCCCGTAAGTGGCTCCGGCCTCAATCAGGCGAAAGATGGCGACCGACGAGATCGACTTGCTGACGCTGCCGACCCGCAGTCGATGGTTGACGTTCATCGATATTCCGGCCTCCTTGTCGGCTAGGCCCACTCCGGTCGCGTAAAGGAGTTCGCCGTTGCGGGCGATCGCGACCGAGAAGCCCGCGACCCCTGCGCGCTTCGTCGCTTCCGGCAGCTGCGTCTGCAGCGCATTTAGGTCCGCGCCGCTGAAGGGGCTTTCCCAGATGGTGTCGAATCGCGCCGTGCCGCCCGAGGTGAAGGCCTGAACATAGAGCGGCTGCCACCCCTGGAAGCGGTCGATGTCAAACTGCGTCTGATAGTCGGAAAGCGGATCGCCGTTATGTGCGATCCAAGGCGCGCCGTCGCCGCCCTTTTCCCAGATTGCGGCATAGTGATCGGCGCCGCCGGGGCTGTAGCCGCTCACTTCCTTGAGACGGAAACCCTGCTTGGCGAAGTCATCGAACGCCTGCTGGTATTGGGGGCCCGTGAGGCCGTGACGCGCGACCCAGTCCGGCCCGCTCGCCTTGTCCCAGATCGCCGCGTAGACGGCCGCGCCGTTGTGCGTGTAGCCGGCGACGTGCTCAAGCCGCATTCCCGCTTTCCCGTTGGCGTCGAATTCGGCCTGGTACTGTGAGCTGTCCATCGCGAGTTTGACCACAGGAGTTCCCCCGGAGGTCTTGCGCCATATGCCCGCGAAGAGCGGCGTCCCGTTGACCTCGTAGCCGTCGACATAGACAAGGCTAAGACCGTCCTTCGCGAGATCCGCGATCGCCTTCGTGAAATCCGCCGCCGACAAACCGTGGCGCGCCGCCCAAGGCTCCGCTTTCGCGGGGTGACGCCAAAGCGCGGCGTAGCGAAGCTGGCCTTTGTCGAGATAGGCGCTCACCGACGTGAGCTCGAAATCCTTGCCGAATTGGTCGAACGCCTTTTGATAGTCGGCCGCCGAGAGACCGTGACGCGCCACCCAAGGCAGCGGCGTTTGACCTGCTGAGACCGGGACCCCGGATGTGGCGAATAGGACGAGGCATAGCGGAAGCAGACCCGTTGGATATTTCAAGATGAAACCCCCTTGGCTTGTTGCCTGCGGCGCTCGCGAGACAAGCGCGAGGGGTCCCCTTCACCCCCTTGGAGTTCCTACGGCCAAACCCGCGCGGTCGGGGTGATGGCGATCACACAACTCGCAGGTGGTATTGTCGTTTTTCACAACTCACGTCGGAATAGATGGATGATTTCAATTGGTTGGTCGTCGCCATCAGCGATTCGCCCCGTGTTGGGAGGCGCACGGTGACGGGGCATCTGCGTTCGTGACGCGGTCGCAGCGCTAAATGATTGCATAAAATCAGAAATTGTCCTAAGCTTACTCGATGGATAATTCTGTCCTTCAGCAGCCTGCGCCCTCGATGTCAGCGCTATCTGAGGGAAATCTTGGGGAAAAAACGTCAGGAAAAAATTTTCAGGGATTTTTCCCTGTAACCCATTGAAAAGGCTCAATTCGGACGAGAGATTCCAAGGAAATCCAAGGAAATCCAACCGTCGTCAGCGGGTGCTTTGGCAGCGAAAGGCGCACCTGCCAAGGAAATCCAAATGATCGACCACACCGAGGGCGCGTGTCAGCTGTAGAAAATACAAATTGACCCCGTTCAAAAGCAAACCGCCTAGCGCCTCGCCAGCACCTCGCGCACCCGCTCGACCAGCTCCGCCTCGGGCGCGGGGAATTGGGCGCTGCTGCCGCAGCTCCAGATAGTCGGCGCGGTCCTTGGTCGATCTTCGCCAAGCTCGGCCCCGAGCTTGAGGTCGCGGATCGTGACCTGCGGGCCGCCCGCCGCGTTGCGCTCGTTCGAGCCCTGGATGACGGCGACGCGGCTTCTGCGCCGGTCGGCATATTTGAGCTGCGCGTTCATGCCGCCCGAGCCCAGATAAAGCTCGGCCGCGATGCCCGCGCTGCGCAAGCTCGCGACGAGGCGCTGATAGTTCGCCATCGAATCCGCGTCGCGATCGAGCGCGAGCACGACGACGGGGCCAGGCGTCTCGGCCGCCGCGACGATCGGGCTCTTGATCGCGCGCAAGGCCGCGAGCAGGCGCGAGACGCCGATCGAAAAGCCGGTCGCCGGAACGGGCTCGGCGCGGAAGCGCGCAACGAGGCCGTCATAGCGCCCGCCGCCGCCGACCGAGCCGAAGCGCACCGGCCGGCCGTCGTCGTCCTTGACCTCGAAGGTCAGCTCCGCCTCGAAGACCGGGCCGGTGTAATATTCGAGCCCGCGCACGACGGAGGGGTCGATGCGGATGCGATCGCGCGCCGTAGCCAGCGGCCGAACTAGACGTCTCGATCTCGCTAGCTCTTCGAGCCCTTCGTTGGCCGACTAGTCGCCGACTTATCGCCAGCAGTCGCCGACCGTGACGTCAGACGATCGCGATACGTTGCTTGCCGAGGACGCATTACGCGCTCGTCGTCAGCGTCGCCGACGCGTAAGCGCCGTCGCCATCCGAAGTATCCTGGGTCCGCGCGCAATGCGCTCATGACTTGCTCGATCGCCGCCTCGCTCCAGCCCGGCGCCCTTCGTGAAGTCGCCGCTCTCGTCCTTTCGGCCCGCGCCTAGCAACGACGCGCACGCCCTTCGGCGCCGAGCCGATCGAGCTTGTCGATCGCGCGCAGCACCGTCAGCCGCCGCCCGGCGTTGGCCTCGCCGCCGAGCCCGATCGCCTCCATCACGCCGTCGAGCACCTTGCGGTTGTTGACCTTGATGACGTAGTCGCCGCGCTTGATCCCCAGCGCCTCCAGGCAATCGGCGGCCATCATGCAGATTTCGGCGTCCGCCGCCGGCGACGCCGAGCCGACCGTGTCGGCGTCGAACTGCATGAACTGGCGGAAGCGCCCCGGCCCCGGCTTCTCGTTGCGAAACACCCAGCCGGCGCGATAGGAGCGATAGGGCTTCGGCAGCCGGTCGTAATTCTCGGCGACATAGCGCGCGAGCGGCGCGGTCAGGTCATAGCGCAGCGACAGCCATTGCTCGTCGTCGTCCTTGAACGAGAACACGCCCTCGTTCGGCCGATCCTGGTCGGGCAGGAACTTGCCGAGCGCGTCGGTGTATTCGACGAACGGCGTCTCGACCGCCTCGAACCCGTAGAGCGCGTAGACTTCGCCGATCCTGGCGATCATCGCTTCGGCGGCGGCGAGATCGCTGGCGTCGCGGTCTGCAAATCCGCGCGGCAGCGTGGCGCGGGCGCGGGGGGAAACGTCGGGCATGTCGGTCATCGCCGCTCTATATCCGGCAAAAGCGCAGACTAGAAGAGGTTGGCGGCGACGTTGATGGTCAGCGCAAGGATGATGGCGTTGAAGAAGAAGCAGGCGACGCCCTGAATCACCACGATCCGTCGCATCCGCTTCGAGGAGACATTGACGTCGGAGGAAGCGAACGTGCAGCCGAGCGTGAAGGCCTGATAGAAGAACTCCATCCAGTCCGGCTGCGGGTTGCCCGGAAACTCGAGCCCTCCAGCGACCCCGCCCTTGTGGCGCTGATAATAGACGCCGGCGTAGTGCAGGGCGAACATGACCTGGAGGAACGCCCAGGCGCTTACCACCGTCAGGCCGACCAGCGTCAGGTGGCCGGCCTTCTCCCAACCGGCCATGGTCTTGACCGGTCCGAGTTCCCAAACGATTGCCGCTATCGCGGCGAGGGACGCGACAATGCCGAGGACCACCAGCACCCACTGGTCCTCGTCCTCGGGCCTCGACCATACGCTCGCTTCCCGCCTCGGGTCAGTGATCATGCGCGCGATCAGGAGGAGAAACGCCCAGGCGCCCACGTTCCAGGCGATCAGGAGGCGTGTCGCTTCGCGGATGTCGACGCCGAGCTGCAACGGGATGTAGGCCGCGACCATGAGGGCCGCTCCCGCCAGGAGACGCGGCCGATGCGCAAAGGTGCCCAGGAAGCCGGCAGAGGACTTGCGGGCCGGCTGTCCAGACCCAGCTGGCAGCTGCGGATTGGGTGTTCCGGGCGCCTTATTGGTTCTTGGCGGAGACGGCGCCTTGGGCGTTCCGCCGCCTTTGTTGGCTCTTGGCGGGGGCGGCGACTTGGGCATGCGAAGGCCACTCGGGTCCAGAGGAGGCCTGCCTTGCCCGAGGGGGCTGCGAGGGTCAAGCGGCGCTAACGGCGCTTGCCGGTTCGGTGCTAGATGAGGGCGTGAGAGACGCGCCGCGCCGCGTCTCGTTTCGAGGGAGGGCTTGGCCCCATGAGTTCGGACCCCGGAGATCCGGACGACGAGTCCGCTAAGCTGCGTGCGCGGCTCGACCGGCTGAAGGGCGACCTCAAGGGTCGGGCCGTTCCCCCGCGCCCCTCCGAGCCAACGTCCACCCCCGCACCGGAGGCGAGCGCCACCGGCTCCGCGATGTCGCTCGGCCTGCGGGCCGGCAGCGAGTTTGTCTCGGCTGTATTCCTTGGCCTGGGGATCGGCTGGGTTCTCGACCGCGTGCTCCACACCAATCCTGCGTTTCTGATTGTATTTTTCCTGATCGGGTTCGCCGCGGGGATCTGGAGCGTGATCCGGCTGACTTCGCCAAAACGGTCTCCTTGAAGCGCAATTCGCCCTTGTCTCGCGCAAACTCGCCGGATAAAGACGTGCGGCGTTCGGCTTCGGGAGCCGAACGGGACGCCTCTTTTCGGGGGCGCGGAGCCGCTGGCGGGGCGCTTTGAGCCTCACAACGAAGCGGACGACGACGGGGACTAGCGGACGTGGCGGCAAAGTCGGGACCGGCGATCAATCCGATCGAACAGTTTGCCCTGCACCCTATCGTCTCGATTCAGGTCGCAGGCCACGATGTCTCCCTGACCAACTCGGGCCTCTTCATGCTGCTCGCGGTCGCGATCACCTGCCTTTTGGTCGCGATCGGTGGGCGAGGCGACTCCGGCGTGCCGGGACGCCTACAGGCTATGGCCGAAATGTCCTATGAGTTCATCGCCGGCATGGTGCGCTCCTCCGCGGGCGAAGCGGGGATGCGGTTTTTTCCGCTGGTTTTTTGCATCTTCTTTTTCGTGCTGCTCGGGAACTTGATCGGCTTCATTCCTTATTCGTTCACGGTAACGAGCCAGATCATCATCACCGCTGCACTGGCGCTCATGGTCTTTTTCACCGTCGTGATCGTGGGAATCAAGGATCACGGGGTGCATTTTTTCAAATTGTTCGTGCCGCCGGATGTGCCGATCTACATCCTGCCGTTGGTGGTGGCGATCGAGGTTTTCTCCTTCTTCGTCCGCCCGGTGAGCCATTCGGTGCGCTTGTTCGCCAATATGCTTGCCGGCCACATCACGCTTAACGTTTTCGGCGCGTTTGTCGTCATGCTGCTTGGAGCCGGCGCTGTCTTCAAGGTGTTCGCGGTGCTGCCCTTCTTGATGACGATCGGGCTCTTCGCCCTCGAGCTGCTCGTCGCTTTCCTGCAGGCCTATGTGTTCGCGATGTTGACTTGCATGTATCTCAACGACGCGGTTCACCCGGGCGGGCACTAATCCTCTGATCAATCGCAAAGCTTCAAGAACGCAATAAGGAGTAACGAATGGAACCGCATGAACTCGCCATCGCCGCCAAATATATTGGCGCGGGCCTCGCAGCGATCGGGACCGGAGCGGCCGGCATCGGCGTCGGCACGCTGTTCGGCCAGTTCCTGAACGGCGCGCTGCGCAACCCGTCGGCGGTCGAAGGCCAGTTCGGCCGCCTGATTTTCGGCTTCGCGGTGACTGAGGCGCTCGGCATTTTCGCGCTGCTGATCGCGTTCCTGTTGCTGTTCGCGGTCTGAAGCCGGGGTTCAGCTCGCTTTAAGAGAGGGCGCTTGGCGTGGCCACTAAGGATTTAGGCGGGGACTCCAGCACGACGGCGCAGGTCGGCCAGGAAGGCGCGCATTCGAACTTTCCGCCCTTCGACGCCGGCACGTTTCCGTCGCAACTCGTGTGGTTCGCGATCGCCTTTGGCTTCCTCTACTGGTACCTGTCCAAGCGGGGCTTGCCGGCGCTGGGAGCCGTGATCGAGGGCCGCAAGGCGCGAATCGCGGGCGACCTCGACGAAGCGACGGCGATGCAGCAGAAGGCCGACGCGGCGGCGGCCGCGCATGAAAAGACATTGGCCGAAGCGCGGGCGAAGGCGCAAAGCCTCGCCCAGGCCGCTCGTGACGCCGCCGCGGCCGATGCGCAGGCCAAGCGGCAGGCGCTTGAGGAAGAGCTTGCAGCCAAGCTCGCCGACGCCGAGCGCGGGATCGCCAAGACCCGCGCCGACGCTATGGCGAGTGTCGCGGAGGTGGCGCGCGATGCTGCGGGAGCGATCGTCGAGCGTCTCGGAGGACGTCCTGCTGATCCATCGTCGATCGCCGCCGCCGTTCGTTCCGTTGGCTCGATGAGCGGAGCCGCATGATGGACTATGATGCGGAGTTCTTCGTCCTTCTCGGCTTTCTCGTCTTCGTCGGCGTGCTCATTTATTTTGGCGTCCCGCGGATGGTGCTCAAGGCGCTTGACGCACGCGGCGAAGCAATCGCGGCCGAACTTGCCCAAGCCGCCAAGCTCCGCCAGGAGGCGACGTCGCTCTTGGCGAGCTTCGAGAAAAAGTCTGCTGAAGCCGAAGCGAACGCCGCCGCCATTGTCGCCGAGGCGCGCGCTCAGGCGGAGCAGTTGAGTGTCGAGGCCGGCGAGCGGCTGAAGGAATTCATCGCCAGGCGCACCAAGCAAGCCGAAGCCAAGATCGCGCTCGCCGAGGCCCAGGCGACGGCTGAGGTTCGCGCCGTGGCGGCGGAGCATGCCGCGAGAGCTGCGGAAATCGTTCTTACCGATCAGATGAAGGGGCCCGGCGGCGCCGATCTGGTGACGCACGAGATAGGCGAGATCAAGCGCCGCCTCTCTTGAGGCGGCAAAAGCCGGGACGGCGGCCGAGGCCTCTCGTTATACGCGGCCGAGGCCTCTCGTTATACAAAGTCCTCGGGACGCGATCCGTCCCGCGGCCACTGACCTTTGCCTTGGCTTGATTTGGCGACGGCTGGGCGTCATTGTTGCTTAGCGAAGCGGCGCGCGCCGAGGGGTTTGTTTGCAAGGGGAGCAATGGCGTTGAAGAGAACGGTCTTCGGTCTCATGGCCTTCTTTCTCCTCGTTCCGCTTGCGTGGGCTGGGGGTGGTCCGGCGCAGCTCAATCTCTATGACACTCCCGCTGAGGCGCGCTGGGCGCCGTTTTTCGCCGACATGCCCGCCTGCGAGGATGCTGGGGTGTTGTCTACAATCACCGGCCGGTTCGCCGGGACCCAGCGTGAGTTTTGGAATTCAAATCTCGCAATCGGCGGTTTCGATCGGGTGCGCGAAATCGGCTTCCGGTCCAACGGTCTTTCTTATATTCCGCGCCGCTATTGCGTCGCTCGGGCCGCAATGTCTGACCAGAAGGAGCGGACCGTCGTCTATTCCGTAGGGACGCAAACTGGCATCATCGGAAATAGCTGGGGTGTCGAGTGGTGTGTCGTCGGCATTGATCCGACCTTCGCCTACGCGCCCAATTGCGAGATCATCCGGCCGATCCTGGAGCGCGAAATCGGCAAGGCGAAGTGGCTCGCAGGCTACGGTCTCAGGGCGGGCTACTAACTGGCGCTGCGCGGTAGCCAGAGAGGTCAGAATGCGGCGTTTGGCGCGCTTGTTGGGTTGGAGTTTTGCTTTCGCCTGGGCTCACGCCACTTTTGTCACCGCCGCCGAGACCGCGCCTTCCCCTCCACCCGTCGCGACGACCCAGTTCGATTATTACGTGATGACGCTGTCGTGGGCGCCAGGTTTTTGCGATCTCGGCGGTAAGGATACGTCGTCGCCGGAATGTGCGGAAGGGTCGGGCGACGGCTTCGTCGTCCACGGCCTCTGGCCGGACAATGAGTTTCGTCCGAACCCCGAGGCCTGCAGGGGCCAGGACGCCACGCCAGCCGATCTCGAGGACGAGCACGGCGTCTACCCAAACGATCGTCTGGCGGCCTACGAATACCGGAAGCACGGGACTTGCACGGGCCTCAGCGCGCATGACTATTTCGCCACCGTGCGCAGCGTGCGGGCGCGGTTGAAGGTTCCCGAGATGTTCCAGGCGCCAAGCGAGCCATTGCACATGGCGCCCGAGGAGATCGAACAGGCGTTCATGTCGGCCAACCCTAATCTGCACCCGGACAACATGGCGATCAGCTGCAGCAATGGCGAACTGGTCGACGTGCGGTTCTGCCTGGCGAAGGACCTCTCGTCTTACGCCGTGTGCCGCAAGGTCGCGCGGCACAGCTGCCAACGCGGATCGCTCGTGATCGCTCCGCCGCGTTGAACATTGGATGCGTTGCGCTGGCGCGCCGGCCCCCGCCGCCGACCGCCCGAACGGGCCGTCGGTCAGTTCACTGAGGCTCGAGAGAGCAATCTCGACAACGGCGTGGTGACGCCGGCTGGCTCGGAGCTCGAGGGCGGCGCGGAACGCCCGCCGGCGCAATTGGTTAAAGAATCCTTATCCAGGCTGTCCGGAACAACCTCCCGCGTGTTATAGGGGTGGCTGTATGCGTTGAGTAGGAGTTCCCATGGCCCCGCCACGTCCCTACTGGAAGGGTTATCTCAAGCTTTCCCTCGTCTCGTGCCCGATCGCGCTTTATACGGCGACCTCATCCGGCGAGCGCGTCGCCTTCCGGCAAATTAACAAAAAGACCGGCAATCGCCTGCGTCAGCAGTTGGTCGACGAGGCGACGGGCGAGCCGATCGATCCCGACGATAAAGGTCGCGGCTACGAAGTCGACAAGGGCGTCTACCTGCAGGTCGAGGACGAAGAGCTCGACGCCATCGCGATCGAGAGCAGTCACACCATCGATATCGATAGCTTTGTGCCGAAAGCGCAAGTCGACGAACGCTATATCGACAGCCCCTATTATCTGGTTCCGGAGAACAAGGTCGCGCTGGAGGCGTTCGCCGTCATCCGCGACGCCATGCTTGGCAAGGGCATGGTTGCGTTGGGGCGGGTGGTCCTATCCAAGCGCGAGCGCGTGATCATGCTCCAGCCGCGCGGCAAGGGCTTGTTCGGCGCCACGCTCCGGTATCCTTACGAGGTTCGAGACGAAGCGATCTATTTCGGCGACATCGGCGATATCCAAATTCCGAAGGACATGCTTGCTCTTGCCGAGCATATTCTCGAGAGCAAGGCAGCGACCTTTGACCCGACGCTCTTTCACGACCGCTATGAGGAGGCGGTGGTCGCCATGCTGAACGAGAAGAGGGCGGGGATGCCGATCCCGAAACAGCGGCCGATGCCGAGGATTGTCGCTGGCACGGATCTGATGGCGGCGCTCAAGCAGAGCATCGAGAAGGCGAAGGAGGAAACGCCAAAGACGGCCGCCAAACAAGTGGCGCCAGCGGCGGCCTCAGCCAAGCCTGCCGCGGCGGCCAAGGGCAAGCGGACGGCGAAAGGCAGCTCGGACCAGCGCGAGATGCTGTTGCCGATCGCGGGCGGAGCGCCGGCGAAGACAGCGGCCGCTGTCGCCAAGGAAGCGCCAGAGAAACAGACTGCGCAAAAGCCCGGCGCGCGGAAGAAGGCGGGCTAGCCGCTCGCTTCAGCGCGCCATGAAGCCAATCGCCGCGGCGTTGGCTATATCAATGAAGAACGCAGAGACCAGCGGCAGGATGATGAAGGCCTGCGCGCAAGCGCCGTGCAGTTTGGTCACCGCGGTCATATTGGCGATGGCGGTCGGCGTCGCGCCGAGGCTCACCCCCGTGAAGCCGGCGGAGATCACGGCGGCCTGATAGTTTCGGCCCATCGCCGGGAAGACGACGAAGACGATGTAGGCGACCGCGGCGATCGTCTGAACCGCCAGCACCACAACCAGCGCCGGCCCCAGTCCGCCAAGCGTCCAGAGCTGCATGCTCATGAGCGACATCGCCAGAAAAACGTTGAGCGACAGGTCGGAGATCAGCGCCAGCGCGCGTGTTCGCGTCGGCCATCCGACCTTCGGAAAGAGGCGTGGAACGCTATTGGTGGCGACGATCCCAACCAGGAGGCAAACCACGAACAACGGCAGCTTCACGCCTGTCTCCGCGACCGTCTCCTCCAAAGCATAGCCGATCAGGATCACCACATTGAGCACCAGCAGGGTGCGAAGAAGGGTGACATGGCTCAGATCGTCGGCCGGCTTGTCGTCCGAGCCGTCCGGCAAGCCGACAACGGGGTCTGGCGTCGACGGTCCGCTGAGACGATAACGCGCGATGAGAAAGCCGGCGATCGGGCCGCCGACGAGACTTGCGACCACCAGTCCGAGCGTCGCCGTCGCGATACCAACCTCGAGCGCGTTAGCAAGGCCGAAACGCTCGCTGATGATCGGCGCCCAGGCGATCGTCGTGCCGTGTCCGCCGATGAGCGAGGCGGAGCCCACGAACGGAGTAATGCCCTTGGGTAGACCGAGCGCCGCAACAGCGCCGGCCGCAATCAGGTTCTGGAGGATCAGATAGACCAGCGTCAGGGCGAGCAGGATCAGCAGCGGACGGCCGCCGGAAATGAGGTCGTCGAGCCGGGCGTTGAGACCAATGCCAGTGAAGAAATAGAGGAGCAACGTGTCGCGCGCGTCGAGCGTGAAGCTGATCTCAACGCCCAGCACAACATAGGCCAGCAGGGTCGCCGCGGCCGCGAGCAGGCCGCCCGTCACGGGTTCCGGAATGTTCCAGCGCCGCAAGGGCTCGATCACGCGATTGAGCCCGGCGCCTGCGAAGAACACGAGAATTGCGATGGTGAAGGTGAGCAGTCCGGGGACATGAATCGCCATCATTGCGGGCTCGCTCGAACGCATATTGGCGAAGCGACCTTGGCCAATCTCATGGCTCCGCCTGGGAAGCGAACAGGCTGAGGCCGAGGCGCTCGGAGAGGTAACGCGCAGCGAGCTGTCCCTTGACGCTGTTGCCTGCATCGTCGAGCCGTGGAGCGAAGGCGCCGAATCCTCCCTTGCCGGGAGAGACCGTTACGATCCCGCCGCCGATCCCGCTCTTGCCCGGCAGTCCGACGTCGTACAGCCAGTCCCCTGAGGTTTCGTACAAACCTGCCGTCGCCATGACCGCCAACGTGAACTTGCAGGTCTCCGCATCGACGACGCGCTTCTGAGTGAGCGGGTTGACGCCGCCGTCGGCGAGCGTCGCGCCCATGACGGCAAGATCCTTCGCGGTCACGTTGAGCGAACATTGCCTTGTGTAGAGCTCCACCGCGTCGACCGGCTCGAGGGCGAGCTGCCCGCAATTGCGGAGCAACTGGCCAATCGCCTGATTGCGGGAATTGCTTCGGCTTGCCGATGCGAAAACCTCATCGTTCATGATCAGTGTGCGGCCGGCAAATCGCGACAGTCCGTCGAGAATGAACCGCCATTGTTCGTCGAGCGTCGAACCGGGAGCGAGACTGGTTGCGGCGATGGCGCCCGAGTTGACCATCGGGTTCGTTCGGCCGCCCTCGCTTCGCTCGACCGCCGCGAGCGAGTTGAATGGCAGCCCGGTCGCGTTGACGCCCAATCGCCCGCGCGTCGCGTCTGCCCCCAGGACCTGCAAGATCAACGCGAACACAAACGGCTTCGACACGCTCATGATCGAGAAGGGAATGTCCCAATCGCCGCTCGCGTAAGTTCCGCCGTTGACGCCGACGACGCAGAGACCGAAGAGATCCTGCGGAACCTGAGCAAGCGCCGGGTAAACATCGGAGACTTGGCCGTCGCCGTTCTTCCCGAAGCGGGCATGGGCGTCGGAGACGAGGGCTCTGACAATGTCGGGAGACGGCAGGCGGCCGGTCGAGACATAGGGCGTTTCGATCGTCGCGTCAGCGGACCGGTCGGAACTCACGCCGCGCTCTCCAGACCGACCATCGCGCCAGGTCAGATTGGTTCCGCGCGGACCGCTACGTCCACGCTGAGCCCGAGGGAATCATCCGCCGCGCCCACATATCCCCCCGAGATCGGAAGCGCTTGGCTGGCGGAGCGGGCGACGCCGACACGAATGAGGTTCGCGCCTGCGACGAGGCCGTTCGTCGGATCGTATTCCATCCAACCTGCTCCCGGCAAATAGACATTGCACCAGGCATGCGTGCTCCCGCCCCCGCGCGTTGTTCCGGACGTATCGTCGTAAAGGTATCCGGTGACGAAGCGTGTGGCGACGCCGAAGCTGCGCAGCGCCTCCATCATCAGGACAGCGAAATCGCGGCAGGTGCCGGATCTGGACGCAACGGTTTCGACTGCTGTCTGCGTGCCTTCCGCGTACCTCGCCTCGTAGCGGAATTCAGCTTTGATGGCGTGAGTCATGGCTTCCATGACGGCGAGCGTGCGGGCATTGCCGGCGACGCCGACGAAGCGCCGCGCCCATTCGTCGACGGTTCCGTCCGGATCGGCCTCTTGACGTTTCGCGAGACTGGCGAGATCGGGAGTTTCTTCCGCGGCATAGGTGAACGGGAAGGCGTCCGCCGTGGGATCGAGGCTATAGACCGGGAGCGGAGGCCCGTCGGGATGGTGCGTCAGATCAAGGGTCGAAACGATACTGAGCCGATCCGTTCTCAAGCTCTCCGGCCACTCCAGAAAACAGATCGAGTTGTCGAAAGCGTCATGAGTCCAATGAACAAGCGACGGCTTGGGATCCACGTCGAGCGCCGCGTGGTGAAGCCGCAAATCGTGGCTGTCGTCAGGCCGCAGCATCAGGCGGTGACGCGTAAGGCCGACCGCGTTGCGGTAGGCATATTCGGTGGAATGAACGACGCTGATTTTAGCCACGCCGCTCCTCGGCAGACATTCGATGTGACGGCGTGACGCCGAGACCAACCCCCCCTGCGTCGCGGAGCGATACCTTCAGCAGCGCGCCGTGCTCACTCCGGCGGGACCACGCCTTTCTTGAAAATGAAGCAGCCATAGAAGCGGCGTTCGCCGGTGGGAACAACGGCGAACGCGTTCTTGGCGCGCTCGTAAAACGCGAAGCGCTCGATGCCCAGCAGCGGCACGTGCTTGCTCGCCGCGCGATCGACGGCCTGCTGAACCTCGCGCTGCACCGGGGGCATCGTGTCCGCGTCGCCGACGATTTCCATGCGGCATGCGGGATCGGGGACGAACGTGTCCAGGGGCATCACCGAAAGGATCGCCTCGACCGCGCGCGCCGCGTTGACGCCAGCCAATGGAATTGTTTCGCCAATGACGGTGGTCATCGCGGTCGAATCCGCGGGGAAATTGGCGTCGACAACGACGATCTCGTCGCCGTGTCCCATCCGTCGCAAGGCGTACAGCAAATCCGCGGTGAGCAGCGGATCGATCCCCCAAAGCATTGCTTTCCTCCCTCGGCCGGTACGCCTTCAATCGCGACGATAGCGAGATTCTACGAGCTTGGCGAATGCAGGCGATAGCGACAGGGGGCTTGCACTCGCGCGGCCGTGCTTGACAATGCAATTGATCACTCACTAGCCTTCGCATATCGTGGATTGTCGAACGCGTTGATCGGCGGCGACCACAAATACGCGGTCGATCAGGGGGAACGTTCATGTGCAGGCGCGTCGCAAAGTCGGAAGGTTTCTCCGCCTTCGGGGAGTCGCCTCTTTTACGAACCAGCGCTCGTTGACCGGCCGTTGCGGTCCGGTGCGCGTATGAAAGAGCGCACCTTTGTCCGCGCAGGCTGAATTCGCCGCGTCGCCGGTGCGCCGCTTTGGGATTATAAGGCTCGGTCAGCCCGCGGCCATTACGCTTGCGGTTGTGATCATCTGCATCGTGATGGCTCTGATCTCGGAGCCGTTTCGCAGCTACGACAATCTCTACAACGACAGCCGCAACTTCGGGTTCGTCGCCATCATGGGCATGGGCCAGATGCTGGTGATCATCACGGGCGGCATCGATCTGTCGGTTGGCTCGGTGATGGGCCTTGTCGGCATTGTCACCGGGCTCACGCTTCAGGCTGGCTATCCCTTGTGGATCGGGGTTGGCGCGGGAATGGGGGTCGCGCTCATCTGCGGCCTCATCAATGGCTACGCGATCGCCAGGTTCAAGCTGTCGCCGTTCGTGGTCACGCTCATCATGCTCTCGGTCGCGCGCAGCCAGGCGCTCGTCCTGTCGAACAACAAGATGATCTACCAGTTCGGCCCGGACGAGAAGCTGTTCGGCGAACTTGGCGGCGGCAGCCTGTTCGGCATCCCCTCCGTCGTCATCGCGATGGCGCTGATCGCCGTCGTCCTCACGATCGTTCTGGCCAACACGAGTTGGGGCCGATACGTCTATGCGATCGGCGGCAACGAGCAGGCGGCGCTGTTGACCGGCATTCCTGTGGTGCCGGTCAAGGTTTCGGTCTATGTCATCAGCAGCCTTTCGGCCGGAATCGCCGCCATCCTCATGGTCGCCTGGCTCGGTTCCGTCACCAATGGCCTCGGCGTCGGCTACGAGCTTCAGGTCATTGCCGCGACGGTCATCGGCGGCACGGATCTCATGGGCGGCTACGGCATTCCCTATGCCGCGGTGATCGGCGCCGCGCTCATCGAAATCGTGCGCAATGCGCTTCTGCTCGGGGGTGTGGATCCTTATTGGCAGGGCACGTTCGTTGGCCTCATCATAGCAGGGGCAATGATGCTCGAGCGGGCGCGGCGCGCGCCCGCCGAATAAATTTCCGTCTGCGAGAAACGCAGGCGGCGCAAACGGAGGAAACGTCAATGAAGGTAACGAGTTCTTGTCGCTCTCGCGGCCCTGATCGGGGCCGTTCAACCCATGGCCGCCGAAGCCAAGGACAAGGTCTTCGCCCTTGTTCCGAAGGCGATGAACAATCCGTTCTTCGACCAGGCGCGCGACGGCTGCGAGAAGGCGGCGAAGGAGATCGGCGGCATCCAATGCCTGTTCATCGGCCCGGCGGACGCGACCGAGCAGGAACAGGTGCAGGTCGTGCAGGATCTTATCACCAAGCATGTCGACGGCATCGGCGTCTCAGCCGCGAACGCCCCGGCCATCGGCAAGGTGCTCGCCCGGGCCAAAGAGGCGAAGATTCCAGTCGTGACCTGGGACAGCGACCTGCTGCCGGCCGACAAGGGACTTCGCGCCACGTATATCGGCACCGTCAACGAAGAGGTCGGCAAAGCGGTCGCCAAGCAGGCAATGGCGCTCAAGCCCAACGGCGGCACCTATTGCATCCAGACCGGCGGCCCCGCCGCCGCCAACATGAATGACCGCATCAAAGGCATGACCGAGACCCTGCCTGCCGACAAATGGAAGCAGGTCGCGGGTTGCCCGCTCTACAACAACGACGACTTCGCGCTTTCGATCACCCAGCTCACCGATCTCCTGGCCAAATATCCGAAGATCGACGCCGTGCTCGACGCCGGCGGCGCTCCACAGATGGAGGTGAAGGCCTACAAAGAGCTCATGGGCAAGTACAAGGATCGCATGGACAAGAAAGATCTTGTGATGCTGTTTGTCGAGACGCTGCCGATGCAGATGGACGATCTGAAGGCGGGCCTCAGCCACGGGCAGGTTGGACAGCGCCCATTCGAGATGGGCTACAAGGCGATCTACCTCCTGAACGATCTGACGCAAGGCAAGACCGTTCCAGATCCGGTGACGATCGGCCTCGACGTCTGCACGCCGGAGACCATCGACACCTGCAAGAAGAAGTAAATCGCCAAGAGACGCTCGCCGCCTCGGCTTAGTAGCCGCGGCGGCGATCGACCACATGGTCGAGCGACTCGCCGCGTTCATAGGCCTCGATCTGCCGGGAGACGAGCGCGGCGATCGCTTGGGGTGAGGAGATCGCCGCATTGTGCGGGCTGACATAGACCGCAGGGTGCGCCCACAGGCGCGAATCCCTCGGCAGCGGCTCGTGCTCGAACACATCGAGAGACGCGCCTTTGAGCGCGCCCGAATCAAGCGCGGCGAGGATGTCGGCTTCGACCTGCAGTCCGCCGCGTCCGGCATTAATCAGGATGGAGCCGCCGAGACGGCCGTCTTGGTTGAGCTGCGAAAGAAGCGACGCGTTGATGATCCCTCGCGTTGCTTCGGTTAGCGGCAACAGCACGACGAGCATATCGGTTTGCGCCAGCATGCGTTTAAGCCCGTCCGCGCCCGAATAGCAGGTCACGCCGGGAAGTGACTTTGGGCTTGCGCTCCAGCCGGCGACCTTGAAGCCTATCGCCTTCAGCTTGGCAACGGCGTCCTTGCCCATGACGCCCAACCCGAGCACCCCGGTCTGGACGTCGCTTGCTTTTGGCTGCGTGTCGTCATCCTCCCAGAGCCGCTCGGCCTGCTGGCGTTCGTAGCGCCGCAATTGGCGCAGGTGGGCGAGCCCATGCATGACCACCCACTCGCTCATGCGGTTGGTGAGATCGGGGTCGACCACGCGCACGATCGGCTTATCGGGGAGAGCGGGATCGGCGAAGAGATGATCCACCCCGGCCCCGAGCGAGAGAATGACTCGAAGATTGGGAAGGTCTCTGAGCGCGCCCGGGGGATGGCGCCAACTCATCGCATAGCGAACGGATTCCCGGTCGAACGGCTCGCCCAGCACCGCGATCTTGTGGGACGGCAGCAGCGCTTCCATGCGCGCTCGCCAGGGCTTCGGGTCCCAGCCTGAAATCGCGATAAGCACGCTCACTGCGGCGTCCCAGTGATGCGCTCAATCACCGGGTCGCCGGACGAAATCGGCGCTTCCTCGATGCGGTAGGCGGCGCGGAGGCGCCGAACGGCCGCCCCGGCCTTCTCCGCGCTCCGCGCATGGACGCGGGCGAGCGGCGCGGCAGGGCCGACTTCACTCCCGATCGGGGCGAGTTCGGTCAGGCCAACAGCCGGGTCAATTTCATCGGCGGCTCGCGACCGCCCGCCGCCAAGCTCGACGACCGCGATCCCGACCGCGCGCACGTCGATGCTCGTGACGAAGCCGGGGGCCTCTGACATAGCGTCGGTGAGCACCGGCGCTTGAGGCAGGTCCTTGTCTGCGCGCGCGATGAAATTTTTCGACCCGCCGAGCGCCGCGACCATGCGCTCGAACCGCTCCGCCGCCGCGCCCGTCTCGAGCGCACGTCTCAATGCCGCGGCGCCCGCATCCGCGTCGTGCGCGAGGCCCGAGAGCGCCAGCAGTTCGGCGCCGAGCGCCATCGTGACCCGGTCAAGCCGCTCGTCCCGCCGCGCGCCGGTCAGATAGTCGACCGCGTTGCGGATCTCGACCGCATTGCCGGCGGCGCTGGCGAGCGGCTCGTTCATGTCGGTGATGAGCGAAACGGTCGGCAGGCCGGCGTCATTGGCGACCGTCGCAATGCTGGTCGCGAGCTCGCGTGATCCATCCAGCGTGGCCATGAAGGCGCCGGAGCCCGTCTTCACGTCCATGACCAACCCCTGCAGCCCCGCCGCAAGCTTCTTCGACAAGATCGAGGCGGTGATGAGCGCAACCGATTCGACGGTCGCTGTCACGTCGCGGATCGCGTAGAGGCGCTTGTCGGCGGGCGCGAGATCTGCCGTCTGACCGATGATCGCGCAACCCGCTTGCTTCACCACATGCTTGAACAGAGCGAGGTCCGGTTGCGACTTGTAGCCAGGAATCGAATCGAGCTTGTCCAGCGTGCCGCCTGTATGGCCAAGACCGCGCCCGGAAATCATCGGGACAAAGGCGCCGCAGGCCGCGAGCATTGGCGCGAGCATTAGCGAGACATTGTCGCCGACGCCCCCGGTCGAGTGCTTGTCGAGAATCGGGCCGGGCAAGTTCGCCTCGCCCCAATCGATACGCGTGCCCGAGCGTGTCATCGCCTGCGTCAGCGCCACGCGTTCATCGAGCGACATGCCGCGAAAATAGATCGCCATCGCGAAGGCGGCCGCCTGTCCCTCGCTGACGGCGCCGCTGGTCAGCGCAGCGATGAAGTCGCCGATCTCGCCCGCGCTCAAGGTCTCGCCGTCGCGCTTGGCGCGGATGATTTCCTGCGGCAGCATCATGCGGGCGGCGGCCGATAGGCGCGGATGAAGCCCCGCAGCAGGCGCTTGAAACGATCTGCGGCCTCGTGCGCAACCGCTTGCGTCTCCTCGTGGCTCGGATCGCCGCCAGCGAGACCGGCGGCATAGTTGGTGACGACCGAGACCGCGGCGCACCGCAAGCCGGCCCGACGGCCTAGGATCACTTCCGGCACGGTCGACATGCCGACGAGATCGGCGCCAAGAATGCGCGCGGCGCGAATCTCGGCCGGCGTTTCGAAGCTCGGCCCGGAAAACCACATGTAGACGCCCTCGTTGAGCTTAACCTCCGCGCGGCTTGCCGCTTCGCGCAGCGCTGCTAGCAACGCCTCGTCATAGGCCTTGGTGAGCGGCACGAAACGATCCGAGCCGGAATAGCCGATCAGCGGATTCGTGCCGGAAAAATTGATGTGATCGGTGATCGCGACCAAAGCCGGCGGCCGCCATTCCGCTTTGAGCCCGCCCGCGGCATTGGTGAGCAGAAGCGTCTCGCCGCCAAGCTTGCGGAAAGTCTCGATCGCGACTCCCATCGCGTTCGCATCGCCGCGCTCATAATAATGGCCGCGGCCCTGAAACAGCGCCACCCGCTGACCCTCGATCGCTCCGACCACGAGGCGACCGGCGTGGCCTTCGACGCTCGGAACGGGAAAGCCGGGAATGTCGAGATAGGAGACGGCGGTCGCGTCGCGCGCTTCGTCGGCGAAAGCGCCGAGGCCGGAGCCAAGCACGATGGCGAGCGGCGGCAGGGAATCGAGCCCGTGGCTCCTGAGCGCGCCAATCGCCGCGTCAGGGTTAGAATCCATTCGTCGCGCCTCGCGAAAGTGTGAGAGCCAGGCGTTCGACCCTGCTCCGATGTTGGGCCATAATAGAGACGACGCCCCAACTCGGAAAGGCGGCGCAAAGGGAGCAGCCCATGGAGCATCAAGCAAGCCGACGCGACCTGCTACTCACCTCCTTGATGGCGACGTTTCCGTTCGGCATCGCGGGGGCGGCGGCCAGTCCGCTCAATCCCGAGCAAACGATCATCAAGCCGCCGGATACGCTGCAATGGAAAGGCCAGGCGCCGTTTCCGCCGCAGAGCGTCGATATGTGCGCGCTCGCCGGCGACACCAACGCGGCAGGCCTCTACTACACCCTCATTCGCTGGCATCCGGGATATATGAGCGCCCCGCACTTCTATTCGACGGATCGCTACTGCATGGTGTTGTCGGGCACATGGTGGTGTAACAGCGGCGCTGACTTTGATCCCGCGGCCTGTGTTCCGGTGTCAGCTGGCAGCTACGTCCATCGGGTCGCCCTGACGCCGCACTATGATGGGGTGATCCGCGGCCATAACGAGCCGGCCGTGATCGCCATCTGCGGCGTCGGTCCCGTGAACTTCAAACTTAGCGATCCCTCGAAGCCGCCGTGGCGGGAGGTATGAGCCCCGCGGCTCATTGCGGCGCCACGACAACGCATTCTAGGCCGCCGGCTGTCGCCGCCGCTTCCATCGCCTCGGGCAAGGCTTCCAAAGGAAACGAGCGCACGCGAATAGCGCGGAGATCCAGCAGGTTCGCGCGCGCCAGATCGACAAGACGCGCGAACGTATCTGGAGGGTACATGAACTGCCCAAGAATCTCGAAATTGTTGAGCATGACATCGAGATAAGGAATCGGGAGCGGGACTGCCATGCTTCCCATCAGCACGAGCCGCCCGCCGCGGCGCAGGCTCTTCAGCGCCGCGAGCGTCGCCTTCGGATCTTGCGCGCCGCCAACCATGTCGAAGGCCATCTGCGCGCCTCCTCCTGCGGCGGCGCGAAGAGCTTTGGCGTCACCTTCGACGTCTCCAAAGAGCGCGACCGTCCCGACGCGGGCGCCGCCGAGCCGCGCGAGCGCGTCGAGCGCCTCTCTGTTCCGTCCGGCGGCTACGACACGCCCCGCTCCCAGCGCGAGCGCAAGGAGCACCGCTGCGCTTCCATACGCGCCGGTCGCTCCGGTGACGACGATCGTTTCGCCCGCGGCGAGACGTCCGCGCAGCAGGCCTCCGTAAGGCACCGCGAAACGCGGCAGAACGGAAAGTTCAGCCGGACTGAACGCTTCGAGCCCGTCGACGGGCGTTACCGACGACTTCGGAACGAGCGCGTATTCGGCAAGCGTTCCGTCGCGCCAGTCCGCCTGAAGCGCCTTGCCTGCGGGACCGGCCGTAATGCCCAGAAGGAACTGCGCCGGCTCCGGCGCATTCTCGTGCGCGACAATATGCGAGGAGATCACGACCCGCTGTCCAACCTTCACGTGGTAGACCTCGGGGCCGATGGCATGCACGACGCCGATCGCGTTGCCGCCGGGCGTGAACGGGCCGTCTGGAGCGCTGTAGATCGGCAACCGGCCTTCAACATAGGCTTTCAAATAGGACATGAGCGCGGAGGCTTCGATCCGCACCACGATTCCGCCAGGGCGAGCCTTCGGGATTGGCGCGTCATCAAGTCGAAGAATTCCGCCAAGGCGGTCGAGTCGCCACGCTTTCATGGCCATCCCTTGCGCAACGCTCTCTATCCGGCGAAGGCGACTTTCCTTCCCGCGAACGACTCAGTGCGGCGTGGGCTTGTGAGCGTGCGCGCTCGAATCGAGCTCGATGCCAGCGATCTTCGCATACAGGCGAGCCACAGATGCGTCGTCGTCGTGTCCCATTCCGGACGCCGCCGTCATGAGAAACATTTGCAAAGCCGAAGCCGCCACCGGTGTCGGGAAGGACGCGGCGCGCGCCATGTCCGACACGATGCCGAGATCCTTGGTGAAGATCGCAACCGCGCTCTTCGGCGTGTAGTCATTGTCAAGGATGTGCGGCACGCGATTCTCGAACATCCAGGAATTGCCCGCCGAAGCGGTGATGACCTCGTAGACCTTCGCGAGGTCGAGCCCAAGTTTCTTGGCCAGGGCGACGGCTTCACAAGCAGCGGCGATGTGAACGCCCGCGAGAAGCTGATTGATCATTTTGAAAGCCGAACCCGAGCCAGGTTCGTCGCCCAGCCGATAAACCTTGGACGCGATCGCCTCGAAGATGGGCTCGGCCCGCTTCATCGCGGCTTCTCGCCCGGACGTCAGAAGGGTCATCGCGCCCTCCGCGGCCCGCGCCGTGCCGCCGCTGGTCGGAGCGTCGATGAAGGCGCGGCCTGTCGCCTCGACTTTCTCACCGATGCTGCGGGCCTTGGCGGGGTCCATGGTGACGCAGGATATGATGAGCGCGTCGGGCGCCGTTGAGGCCAGCACGCCTGCCTCGCCGAACAGGATCGCCTCGCATTGCGCGGCGTTGACAACGACGAGGATCATGACATCAGCGCCAGAAGCAACCTCGCGCGAAGACCCTGCCTCTTTCCCGAACTCGCGCGCAAAGCGCTCCGTCGCTGCGGGATTTGTGTCGGCGCCGACGACCGGCCACCCTTTCCGCGCTAAACTGGCGGCCACGCCATAGCCGATGGCGCCAAGTCCGATGACGGCGATCTTGTTCGATTTCATGCGGCGGACACTAACACCCGGCGCGACACGATGGAAAGTTTGAGAGCCTGAAAGCGAGTCACAAACCGGCAAACTTGGCTCGGCGCTCAGACCGCCAGATGATCCGGCCCAAAGGACTCCGGCAGCAGTTCACTGAGCGTAAACTTCGCCCGCACGCCTTCCGGGCCGGCAATATGGATCGTCGTCGTAGGATCGGCGAACTCGCGGATGCGCTGGCGGCAACCGCCACACGGCGTGCACAAGGCGGCGCCATCGCCGATGACGAGGATTTCCGTAATGCGCCGCTCCCCGGCGAGCGCCATCGCGGCGATCGCGCCCGTTTCCGCGCACCACCCTTGCGGATAAGCGGCGTTTTCGACATTGCAGCCGGAAAAGATCTCGCCGCCCGCCGTGCGCAGCGCGGCGCCGACCTTGAAGCGCGAGTATGGCGCGTAGGCGTTCCCCTGCGCGGCTTTGGCGGCGGCGAACAATTCGGCAAGCGCCGATTCAGCGCTCTTTGACATAAGGTATCCCCGACGCTCTGGGCGGAATTGCCTTGCCGATGAAGCCCGCCAACAGCACAACGGTGAGAATGTAAGGCAAAGCCTCGATCGCCTGCACCGGCACCGGGCCGATGAGCGGCAGCTCGACCCCCTGCAAGCGGATCGCCACCGCATCGAGAAAGCCGAACAGAAGGCAGGTCGCGAGCGCGGGCCAGGGCCGCCACTTGGCGAAGACGAGCGCGGCGAGCGCGATGAAGCCTCGCCCGGCGCTCATGTGCGGTTGAAAATAGCCAGTCTGGCCGAGCGCGAGATAGACGCCCGCCAAGCCGACGAGGACCCCGCAGATGACGACCGCGCTATAGCGCAAGCGGCGCACCGAAATGCCGGCGGTGTCGACGGCGGCAGGATTCTCGCCGACCGCCCGCAGACGCAATCCGAAACGCGTGCTGTAGAGAGCCCAGTAGGTGAGGGGCACCATGGCGAAGGCGATGTAGCCGATCAGGTCGTGGTTGGAAATCAGGCCCCGATAGATCGGCCCGACAATCGGCACGGCGCCGATCTGCCTGACGAAAGGCAGGGCGATTTCCCGGAATTGGGCGGTTTCCGGCAATTGCGGCGTGCGCCCGCCCTGCGACCAGATCGCGTTGCCAATCAGCGCCGTGAGACCGTCCGCCACCATGTTGATCGCGGTGCCGGAGACGATCTGGTTGGCGCGCTGGTCGATCGAGGCGTAGCCGTGAATGAGCGAGACGACGATCGCCGCAGCCACGCCGGCGAGGAGGCCGAGCCACATGCTGCCGGTGACGGTCGCAACCGCCGCGGAGCCGAAGGCGCCGACCAGAATCTTGCCCTCAAGTCCGATATCGACGATGCCCGAGCGTTCCGACCAAAGGCCCGCAAGGCAGGCGAGAATGAGGGGAACGGCGAGGCGCATTCCAGAAGCGAAAACAACGATAAAGGCGTCAAACCATTCCATGCGCGGCCCGCCCGTCAGATGGGCGGCTGCGCCGTGCGCCGCGCGAGCAGGGTCGCGACAGGGCGGCGGAACATGTGCTCGAGCGCGCCGGCGAACAGCACGACGAGTCCCTGGATCACGACGATCATGTCGCGGCTGATCTTGGGCATGTCGATCGAGAGCGCCTGGCCGCCCTGATAAAGGACGCCGAACAGGATCGCAGCGAGGATGATGCCGACCGGATGCGCCCGCCCCATGAGCGCAACCGCAATGCCGACGAAACCGAACCCGCCGACAAATTCGAGGATCAGCCGATGCTGGTCGCCCAGAATCACGTTGGCCGCCACTCCGCCTGCGAGCGCGCCCGACAACAGAGTCGTGATCACGGTGACGCGGGCGGGCGAGATGCCGCCGTAAACCGCTGCTGTCGGATTGGCGCCGACGGTTCGAATCTCATAGCCGAGCCGGGTGCGCCAGATGAGGAGCCAGAACGCGAGGCAGCAGATGAGGGCAAGCAGAAAAGACAGATTGAACGGCGTCACCGGCCATGTGATGCCGAAATGAGCGAGCACCTCATGGAACTGCGGCACGAGGGCCGTGTCGCGGAAGGGCGTCGTCTCGGCGTTCATCTGTCCGGGCTTGCGAAGAACGTTGACGAGGAGATAGCCCATGATGGCGGAGGCGATGTAGTTGAACATGATCGTCGTGATGACGATGTGGCTGTCGCGATAGGCTTGCAGGTATCCAGGAATGGCGGCGAAAGCCGCGCCGAAAATGGCCGCGCCGATGATCGCCGCGATGGCGAGCGTGTAGCCGGGCAGGAAGCCGAAATGCAGCGCGACAAGCGCC
The DNA here is from genome assembly GCA_963717215.1 of uncultured Alphaproteobacteria bacterium. Classification (GTDB taxonomy): domain Bacteria; phylum Pseudomonadota; class Alphaproteobacteria; order Rhizobiales; family Beijerinckiaceae; genus Roseiarcus. The sequence continues at coordinate 541,374 of CAVQVS010000006.1, read as the reverse complement.
GCGCCCAGCCCCCCGATATAGGCCTGCCCCTCGGTGCCGATGTTGAACAGGCCGGCATGGAAACAGATCGCGACCGACAGCCCGGTGAAGATAAAGCTCGTCGCGTAGAACAGCGTATACCCGATCCCTTCGAGGTCGCCGAGCGCGCCAAGGACGAGGCTCTGGACGGCGGCAAGCGGATTCTCGCCGATCGCCAGCACGACGAAACCGGAGATGACAAAAGCCGCGGCGACGTTGACGAGCGGGATGAGCGCGACGTCCGCCCAGGCCGGCAACGGCTTCAGCGGCGCGCTCACGCGGCGCGCTCGCTCACGCCCGCCATCAGGAGCCCGAGGTCCTGGGCGTTGGTCTCCTCGGGCCGGCGCTCGCCGGTGATGCGCCCTCCGCACAGCACGATGATGCGGTCGGAGAGCGCAAAGATCTCGTCGAGCTCGACCGAGACCAGGAGCACCGCCTTGCCGGCGTCGCGCTGCGCGACGATCCGCTTGTGGATGAATTCGATCGCGCCGATGTCGACGCCGCGGGTCGGCTGCCCGACGAGCAGGATTTTCGGATTGCGTTCGATCTCGCGCGCCAGCACGAGCTTCTGCTGATTGCCGCCGGAGAAATTGGCGGTCTTGAGCAATGGCGCGCGCGGCCGGACGTCGAAGGACTCCATCTTCTCGTCGGCGTCGGCGATGATCGCCTTGCGGTCATAGAAGAAGCCCTTGCCGTAGACCGGCTCGCGATGAAATCCGAGCATCGCGCTCTCGCAGGCTTCGAAGGGCATGACGAGCCCGACGCGATGGCGGTCTTCAGGCACGTGCCCGACGCCCAGCAGTCGCTCCATGTGGGGATTGCGCTTCTGTGCGGGTATCGGTTGGCCTTCGATCAGAATTTCTCCTGAACTCAACGGGCGGATGCCGGCGAGCGCCTCGAGCAGCTCGGACTGACCGTTGCCGGCGACGCCGGCCACGCCGAGAATCTCGCCTTCGCGCAATCTGAAGGACACGCCGTCGATGCGAGCGACGCCGCGGTCGTCGCGCACCACGAGATTCCGGGCTTCCAGCGCAATCGCGCCTGGGTGCGCGGGGCGTTTTTCGATCTTCAGGATCACCTTGCGCCCGACCATGGCGTCCGCAAGCTCGGGTGGCGACGTGCGGGCGGTATCAAAGGTCGCGACCATCTCTCCGCGCCGCATGACAGAGACACGGTCGGTCAACGACATGATCTCGCGCAGTTTGTGGGTAATGAAGATAATGGTCTTGTTCTCGCGCTTGAGCACGCGCAGCATCTCGAACAACTGGTCGGCCTCGGCCGGAGTCAGCACGGCCGTGGGCTCGTCAAGCACGAGGATTTCGGCGCCGCGCACCAGCGCCTTCAGGATCTCGACGCGCTGCTGCAGGCCAACCGACAATTCGCCGACAATGGCGTTGGGATCGACCACGAGTCCGTATTCGCGCCCGAGTTCGCCGAGGCGCTTGCGGATCGCGCCTGCGCCTTCAGCGAGCAGCGGCCCGCCCTCGGCGCCGAGCATCACGTTTTCGAGGACGGAGAGCGGGGGCACCAGCATGAAGTGCTGGTGCACCATGCCGATGCCGTGGCTGATCGCCTCGCGCGAGGAGCGGATTCTGACCGGCTCGCCATTGACGCGGATTTCCCCTTTGTCGGCTTCATAGAAGCCATAGAGAATCGACATCAGCGTCGATTTGCCCGCTCCGTTCTCGCCGACAATGCCGTGGATCAATCCGCGCTCGACGACGAGATTGACATTGTTGTTGGCGTGAACGGGGCCGAAGCTCTTGTCGATGCCGATGAGTTCGATGGCGGGGGGCGCGGGGGCGGCCACGGTCGTTATCGCCGCGTCGTCGGGACGACGGGACAGCCGCAAATCGATCGCCGGCGACCCAACGGCGACGATCGAGCAAGGGGATAGACGCCGACGGCCGGATTAGCGCCGGCCGCCACAGTCACGAGCAACGGCCCTTCTCGAACCGCGCTCCCTCAGGCCGGGCACTTGTTGTCGGACATGTAATCGTGAACCTGAATCTTGCCCGAGATGATATCCGCTTTCGCCTGGTCCGCCTTGGCCTTCACCTCGGCGCTGAGGATGGCCTTGTTGTTGTCATCCACAGCATAGCCGACCCCGTCGTCCTTCAGACCCAGCACGAGGACGCCGGGCTTCCAGGTCCCGTTCTTGGCGTCCATGAACGACTTGTAGGTCGCGACGTCGACATGCTTCAGCATCGAGGTCAGGATTTTGCCGGGAAACAGGCCGTTCTGGTTGGAATCGACGCCGATGCCGAACTTGCCGGCGTCCGCCGCCGCCTTCAAGACGCCCTGACCGGTCGCGCCCGCGGCCGCATAGACGATGTCGGCGCCGCGATCCATCTGCGACTTGGCGAGTTCGCCGCCCTTGACCGGGTCGTTCCACGCCGCGGGCGTCGTGCCGGTCATATTGGCGAAGACTTCCACCTTGCCGTCGGAGGCGTATTTGACGCCCTGCGCGTAGCCGCATTCAAATTTCGAAATCAAGCGGAATGTCCATGCCGCCGACGAACCCGACCTTGCCGGTCTTTGACGTATCCGCCGCGATCACGCCGACAACGAATGAGCCCTCTTGCTCCTTGAACACGACCGACTGGACGTTGGGCAGGTCGACGACGTCGTCGATAATGCCGAATTTCGTCTTGGGATATTCGGGCGCGATCTTCGTCAGCGCGGTCTCCCAGGCGAAGCCGACGGTCATGATCGGCGAGAAGCCATCCTTGGCGAATTTGCGCAGGACCTGCTCGCGCTGCGACTCGTTCTGGATCTCGAGATCGCGGAAATCGATGCCGGTCTCCTTCTTGAACTTTGTCGCGCCGTTGAACACGCCCTCGTTGAACGATTTGTCGAACTTGCCGCCAAGATCATAAAGAACCGCAGGCTTGATCGTGTCGGCCGCATAGGCCGAGACGGAGGCGAGAAGACTTCCGGCAAAAGCCGCCGACGTCACGAGCGTGATGCGACCGAACATATCCAGACCTCCGTTTGGCGCGGGCGGCTCCCGAGCCCGCGCTCCGAAAAACTAACCGGCTGGTCGAGTAGGTCCGCCCGCAGCTTGCGTGTCAAGCGTGGCCGAGCCGTTTCCAGCGGAGAACGGAATCGAGACTATGCGGGCAAATTACCGAGAGCAAGCGGAAGCCAGCGCCGGAGACGGAAGGCGCGGCGGGAGACGTCATCCGCCGACCAAATCGAAACTAGTTGAACAGCGACGAGACGCTTTCCTCTTTGGCGATGCGGCCGATGGCCTCGCCGATAAGGGGAGCGATCGAGATCACCCGGATGTTGCGCGCCACCCGCACCGCCTCGGTCGGCTGAATCGTATCGGTGAGCACGAGTTCGCTGAGCTTGGAGGCGGCGACCCGCGCGACCGCCCCGCCCGACAGCACGCCGTGGGTGATGTAAGCCGACACGCTCGACGCGCCCTTCTCCAGAAGCGCCTCGGCGGCGTTGCACAGCGTGCCGCCCGAATCGACGATGTCGTCGAGCAGCACGCAATGGCGCCCCGCGACGTCGCCGATGATGTTCATCACTTCCGATTCGCCCGCCCTCTCGCGCCGCTTGTCGACGATGGCGAGGGAGGCGTCGAGGCGCTTGGCGAGCGCGCGGGCGCGCACCACGCCGCCGACGTCGGGGGAAACGACCATCACGTTCTTATTGCCGTTGTGATGGGCCTCGATGTCGCGCACCATGGTCGGGGCGGAGAACAGATTGTCGGTCGGGATATCGAAAAATCCCTGGATCTGGCCGGCGTGCAAATCGACCGTCAGCACCCGGTCGGCGCCGGCGTGGGTGATGAGATTGGCCACGAGCTTGGCCGAGATGGGCGAGCGCGAGGCCGACTTTCGATCCTGGCGGGCGTAGCCGAAATAGGGGATGACCGCCGTGATGCGCTGCGCCGAAGCGCGCCGCAAGCGCGTCGATCATGATGAGCAGCTCCATCAGATTGTCGTTCGCCGGATAGGACGTCGACTGGATGATGAAGGCATCCCGTCCGCGCACGTTCTCGAGAATTTCGACGAAGATCTCGAGGTCGGCGAAGCGGCGGACATGGCAGCCGGTCAAGGGCTCGCCGAGATAGGCGGCGATGGCCTCGGCCAGCGGCCGATTGGAATTGCCGGCCAAAATCTTCATCTTGCCGGACACGGGCCACTTCTCCAGACGCGCGCTTCGAGCGCGCTTTAGCGGGCGCGGCGGGTCATAGCAGCGCCCGGACGCGCGAACAACATGACACTGATATTGCGGCGGGCGTTCGCCGGCTGGCTATCCACAATAAAAAGGCCTATTGCGCGTAGCTGAGGGCCGCGCTCGCGGGCGCAGCCTCGGGCGTATTGGACAGATAGGCGGCCAAGTCCTCGGCGCATTTGGCGGCGACGCTGTTCAGCGCCGCATCGTCGATCATCGCCCAGGCGTCGTCGCCGGAGCCCTTGATCGCGATCGCATCGCTGAGCCGCTGGGTGCGTTTTTTGTCCGGCGTGAACACGTCCCAGACGATATCGACCTCCGCTCCGCCTTCAATCAGGGAGGCGGTCAGATAGCCGCGCACGAGGTAGCGGGCCTTGGCAGGCGCCACAACGGCGATCCTGCGCGTTGCGGCCGCGTCGTCGAGGCTCTGGCGCAAGCGGGTCGAAAGATCACCAGGCGCGCCGTCGACCGATGCGATCGCGACCGTTGCGCCAGCCATATTGGCGTCAGTGCGCAGAGCGAACTGCGCCTGCGCATCCGTGCTCGGCGGATTGGCTGGCGACGTCGTTGCAGCCGCCGAGCAGCCCGCCCACGAGCAGCAGAACGAGACCCGCGGCAAACGCCCTGACCGGGTCTTTTATGATTGAACTCACGCTGAACTCGCTCCCGCCGGCCGGCCGTGGCCGCCGCGAGCCAAGGTTAATAAACCGTTAAGCCGCCCGCGCCAACCGCCAGCCGCAAACGCCCGGCGCGTGACCCCCCACCCGCTATTCCCACCACAGCCGCCAGCGCCTAGATAAGGCCCCCATGAGCGGCGCACCGAACACCTTTCCTCCCGGCGAAGCGCCCGCGGCCGAGGCGCGGGAAGAAGCCGCGCTCGCGCGCGAACTTGCGCCCGATTCCGCTCCTCTCGACATAACCTTCGACGAGCCGCCGGTGGAGCCTTCGCGCGTCGTGCGCGGCGCCGAGACGATCCGCGCATTCTGGCGTCATGCCCCTTCGGGGCCAGGCGTGTACCGCATGATCGGGTCTGAGGGCGAGGTGCTCTATGTCGGCAAGGCGCGCTCGATCAAGAAGCGCATTGCCGCCTACATGGCGCCTGAGCGTCAGCCGAGTCGCATCGCGCGCATGGTCGCTCAGACCCATTCGATGGTGTTTGTCACCACAGAATCGGACGCCGAGGCGCTGCTGCTCGAGGCCAATCTCATCAAGCAGCTCAAGCCCCGCTACAACGTCACGCTGCGCGACGACAAGAGCTTTCCGTATATTCTCATTTGCACCGATCATCCGGCGGCGAGACTCATCAAGCATCGGGGCGCGCGCAGCCTCAAGGGCGACTATTTCGGCCCGTTTGCAAGCGCCGGCGCGGTGTTTCGCACCCTGAACGCGCTGCAGCGGGCGTTTCTCCTGCGCACCTGCTCGGACAGTTTTTACGCCAATCGCACCCGGCCATGCCTGCTCCACCAGATCAAGCGCTGTTCGGCGCCATGCACCGGCGAAATCGGGCTCGGCGACTACGCGAAGCTCGTGACTGAAGCGCGCGATTTCCTGTCCGGCCGCAGCCGCGCGATCAAAAGCCGCCTTGGCCACGCGATGAACGAAGCCGCCGCAGCGCTCGATTTCGAAAGCGCGGCGCGGCTCCGCGACCGCATCAGCGCGCTTTCAGCGATTCAGGGCGAGCAGAGCGTCAACCCTCGCTCGATCGCCGAAGCCGATGTGTTCGCGGTCACTGACGAAGCAGGGCAGTTCTGCGTCGAGGTCTTCTTCTTCCGCACCTATCAGAACTGGGGCAACCGCGCCTATTTTCCGCGCGCCGACCGAGCTCTGTCGCGCGAGGAGGTGCTCGACGCATTCTTATCGCAATTCTATCTCGACCGGCCCGCGCCGCGCCTCGTGCTCTTGAGCCACGATGTTCCGAGCGCGGGGACTTTGGCCGAAGTCTTGAGCGCCCGCGTTGGCCATCGCATCGCCATCGGCGCGCCGCGGCGTGGCGAAAAGAAGGATCTCGTCGACGCCGCCATGCGCAACGCGCAACAGGCCTTGTCGCGCAAGCTCGCGGAATCGGCGACCCAGGAGAAGCTGATCGTCGCTCTGAGCGAGGCCTTTGGCGTCGATCATCCGATCCGGCGGGTCGAGATCTATGACAATTCCCACATCATGGGGACCAACGCCATCGGCGCGATGGTCGTCGCCGGCCCGGAAGGCTTCGTCAAAAACCAGTACCGCACCTTCAACATCAAGAGCCTGGACCTGACGCCGGGCGACGACTACGGCATGATGCGCGAAGTTCTCACGCGGCGGTTTGCCCGTCTTGCCCGGCAGGGCGAAACGGCGGAGCCCGGCGCCTTTCCTGATAGGCCAGACCTTGTCGTCATCGACGGCGGGCGGGGGCAGTTCGAGGCGGCGCGGGAAGTTCTGTCCGGCCTTGGCATCGAGGGGATAAGGCTGGTCGCGATCGCCAAAGGCCCCGATCGCAATGCGGGGCGCGAGACTTTCTTCGTCGAGGGGCGCGAGCCCTTCAAGCTGAGCCCCCGCGACCCGGCGTTGTTCTTCATCCAACGCCTGCGCGACGAGGCGCATCGCTTCGCTATCGGAACGCACCGCGCGCGGCGCAAGAAGGAATTCGTGAAAAGCCCGCTCGACGAAATCCCCGGCATCGGCCCGTCGCGCAAACGTGCGCTCCTGTTCGCTTTCGGCTCGGCCAAGGACGTGGCGAAAGCTGGCCTATCGGACCTGGAAAAGACGCCCGGCCTCAACGCCGCGACCGCGAAGCTGGTCTACGACTTCTTTCACGAGAACCGGGCGCGGTAAGGGCCTTCGCTGCAAACGGCAAGGTCACGCGTCCCGCGCCAGCACCTGCTCGAGCTTGGCGAAGAAATTGCCCCAACCCATCTTTGCGCCCCGGTAGGCCTGTTCCTGATCCGACCGGAAGCCCGACTGCTCCATGCGCAAGGTCGTGCCTTTGCTCGTCGGGGTGAGGGTCCAGGTGACGACGCTCTCAAGTCCATGAGCCGCCCAGCTGTAAGACAGCGTTTTATGCGGCTGGATCTTGAGAACCTGACAGTCGACGGAGCCCCAGTCGCCACGAAGATTGAATTTGTGGTCCGCGACCGGCTCGAAGTCGTTTTTCATCAGCCATTCCTCGATCAGGTGCGGCTGGGTCAGCGCGCGCCAGATCTTTTCCGGCGCATGGGGGATCTCGCGTTCGACGACGACGGTGCGTGTTTCGGCGGCGGTTTCAGTCATGGGACCATCCTTCACTTCTTTGAACGCGCCGGGCGAGCGCCGGCCGGCTTTGAGATGTTCAGCGCCACAGCGGCGCGAATGAGCGCCTTGAGCGCCGCTTCATCGATTGGCTCGCCCTCATGAATGTCGATCGCGCGCCGTGTCGAGCCTTCGAGGCTCGAGTTGAAAAGGCGCGAGGGATCGTCGAGCGCCGCGCCCTTGGCGAAGGTCAGCTTAACGGCCGCCTTGTAGGTTTCGCCGGTGCAGAGGATTCCAGCGTGCGACCACACCGGCACCCCTCTCCACTTCCATTCCTCGACCGCTTCCGGATCAGCTTGCTTGATGAGCTTTCGCACGCGGGCCAGCGTCTCTCCGCGCCAGTCGTTGAGCTCCTTGATCCTCGCGTCGATCAGCTGGGAGGCGGGGGTCTCGGCTCTATCCTTCGAGCCGGCGGTCGGGCGTTCGCTCATTGGTCCATCCTTTTGAGCAGATCTTCAAGGCCGTCGAATCGGCTTTGCCAGAAGCCTTTCATCTGGCCCGTCCAATCGATCAGCGGACTCAAGGCGCGCACCTCAGCGCGATAATGCGTCTCGCGGCCCTGATGGCGGCCGCGCGCCAGGCCGGCCTGTTTCAGCACCCGAAGATGCTTCGAGACCGCCGGCTGCGAGATTCCGGCCTGAGCCGTCAGCGCCCCAACAGTCTGCTCGCCTTCGCGGCAGAGACGCTCGAAGATCGCCCGCCGCGTCGGATCGGCGAGCGTTCGAAAGAGCATGTCGTGAGCGTCTGGCATTGGAACTCATAACCACTTGGCTATGGGATGACTCATAACCACTAGGCTATAGATAAGTCAACCAGGATTCTCATCTGACGACGCGATCAGGCTGGCGGGGGCGGCCCCTGATGTGATCGTCAGGCTGACCAAGCTCATCAAATGATCCGCAGCGCGAGTCCGACCTCCCCCTTCACGAAGCCGGCGAGCAGGAAGGCGAGAGTGGAGATGAGGAGGGGGACTAAGTCAGGCTGCGGGAATATGCAGCGTGAACCGCGTCTCTTCTTTCGACGAGGCAACCGCGATCTGGCCGCCGTGTGCGCGCGCGATTTCAGAAGCTATATAGAGACCGAGGCCGAGGCCCTGGTTCGACGCCCGACCGTTTCCGCGAAAGAAGGGCTGAAACAGCCGTCGTCCCACGACGTTATCAATCGGGTCGCCCTCGTTCGCGACCGTAAGCTCGAATCCCTTCTCATCAGTTGAGGCCCGCACACGGATAGGCCGGCCGGAAGCGCCGTGCTTCATCGCATTGGCGACAAGGTTCGAAGCGATTTGAGCGATGCGTTTGGGGTCGCAGTTGACCGGATGCGCCAAATTGATTTCTGGCCTCGATGGGATTTTCGGAAAGGCCGCGCAACTCGCCGATCACTTGCTCGAGATGATCGAAAAGTGGCGCGTCGGGATTCCGCTCAAGCATGAACCCGCCGCCAAGTCGTCCCCTTGCAAAATCGAGGATGTCGTCGATCAATGCCGCCATGCGCCGAGCGCTCTTTTGGATCTGTTCGCCGATCGACCGCGTTTTTTCGTCAGGATTTCGACGAAGGATGAGGTTCAGGCCCGCCTCGATCGAGGCGAGCGGGTTTCGGAGATCATGGGCCAGGATAGCGACGAATTGCTCGCGAAGCTTCGCCGCTTCTTGCGCGTCGAGCAGAGCGGCGTCCTGTTTCGCCGCGCGCTCCTGCGCATCCAAATGAAAGGCAATCAGCTGGGCGAAGTTCTTGAACATGCCGATCACTTCGGGCCTGTTCAGCCTTGCCGGCCGGGGATCGATTGCGCACAATGTGCCAAAGAAGGCGCCGTCCGGACGAATGATCGGCATCGAGATATAGCTCTGAAGCCCATATAGTCTTGGCGTATGATGATTGCGGAAATGTTCGTCCTGAGCGACGTGGTCGATGACAACGGCCCGGCCGTTATCACGGATCTCGTCGCAGATCGTCGTCTTAACGTCGAGTTCGCCTCCTGGCAGAAGTCCAAAGGCAATTTCGTCACGAACGGCGCAAGCGACCCAACGCTCTTTTGTCACTCTCGCCACCGCCGCGAATCCCATTCCCGTGGTGCGACACACGATTTCCAGAATGGAGGCGACGGCGTCGATCTGGGAAATTGCAATTATGTCGGCCGTCAAGGCCGCGTCGACGTGCGAGACAGACGAAAGGTTGGTCGAGGTCACGCCTCGGTCCGCATTCTTCGACGCTCCTTCAAGATCGGTCATCATTATCGATTTGAATGGCGGCCACGCGCCGAGACAAGACGCCAAAGCAAAAGTTCATGCGGCCAGTCTATGCAGCGCGCTCGCCACCTGCGCCGGCGTGTAGGGTTTTGGGAAAAACACGCCGCGTTCCGGCAGCAACTCTTCCACGTTGGCCAGCGTCAGGCCCGAAGTCACGATGATCTCGATCGGGGGCCAGCGGTGTCGCACCGCGTGCGCAAGTTTGATCCCGTCCATGGAGCCCGGCATGTTCACATCCGTGAACACGATTCTGATGTCGTCTCTGCTCTCTAAAATCCGGATCGCTTCGTCGGCGTTTTTTGTCCCGATCGCTTCAAACCCAGCCTGCGTAACCAAGTCCATGGCGTCAATGAGCATCAGAGGTTCGTCTTCCACAACCAGGACCACAGGGCGTCTTTGCTTTTCCATTTCGGCGCCTCAGCGTACCAGGTCATACGGTGAATTCAGGAACTCTCTTCAACGCTTCGAGGAGCGCGGAGTTCCTTCACGCCAGGCGATGAGTGGAAGATCGATTGGAAAAGCGCAATCCCCCAATAACGTTCAGAGCTGGGTACTTTCAACACTATTTAGATTTGTTATATAGGGAACAACGGAGGTGGAAGCTGCCGCGGCCGCTTTTCGCGGCATTTACGGACGGCCGCGAGATGATAACTTCACATCTCTCGCGCTGAGCTTCGATTGAGCAGCTTTCTCGCAAACGTCCGGGAAACCCATGTCAAACATCGCATTCATTGGCCTCGGCAACATGGGCGCGCCGATGGCCGCCAATCTCGTCAAGGCGGGTCACTCGGTCGCGGGCTTCGATCTTGTTGATGCCGCGAAGACGGCGGCCGCCGCCTCCGGCGTCGCGGTTACGGCGAGCGCTCGCGAGGCTGTGGCGGGCGCCGACACGGTCGTAACCATGCTTCCCGCCGGACGCCATGTGTTGGCGGCTCATGCCGAGTTGCTCCCCGCGGCGGCAAAAGGCGCACTCGTCATCGATTGCTCGACCATCGACGTCGACAGCGCCCGCAAAGCGCACGAGGCGGGCGACGCCGCGGGCGTGCTCACCCTCGATGCGCCGGTTTCGGGCGGGGTCGGTGGAGCGAGCGGCGGAACGCTCACCTTCATGTGCGGCGGCTCGGACGAGGCGTTCGCGCGGGCGAAGCCGATCCTCGAAAATATGGGCAAGCGGATCGTCCATTGCGGCGGCCGCGGCGCAGGGCAGGCGGCCAAGATCTGCAACAACATGATCCTCGGCGCGACCATGATCGTCACCTGCGAAGCGTTCGCGCTCGCCGAGAAGCTGGGTCTGTCGGCGCAGGCTCTGTTCGACGTTTCCTCGACGGCATCCGGCCAGTCCTGGTCGCTGACCACTTATTGCCCGGTTCCCGGACCGGTGCCGGCTTCCCCCGCCAATCGCGACTATAAACCCGGATTTGCCGCGGCTCTCATGCTCAAGGATTTGCGGCTGGCGCAGGAGGCGGCGTCGAGCGTGGGAGCGACGACGCCGCTTGGCGCCGAGGCCGCGCAGCTCTACGCGCTCTATGTCGCGGCCGACCACGGCGGCGACGATTTCTCCGGAATTATCAACTTTTTGCGCGGCGCCTCGCGGAAACCCTAGAACTTTTTCCATCGTGGCATAGTTTTAGGGTTTGGACGGGGCGATAGGCGCCGATCAGCGGGAGGATTTTCCCATGCTTAGTTCAATCAGGAAGACTGTTGTCGCAGCGGTCGCCGCCCTTGGGATGGCGACAGCCGTCGCGGCGACCTCGACGCCGGCCGAGGCCCAATGGCATGGCGGCGGCGGCTTCCACGGCGGCGGCTTCCATGGCGGCGGCTGGGGAGGCGGCTGGCATGGCGGGGGTTGGCGTGGCGGCGGCTGGGGTTGGCGGCGCGCAGGCTGGGGTGGCGGCTGGGGAGGGGGCTGTTGGAATTGCGGCTGGGGCTGGGGCGGCGGTTGGGGCTGGGGCTATGATCCGGGCTGGGCGATCGCGGCCGCGACAGTGCCCATCGGGGTCGCGATCGCTTCGCAGCCCGCATATGGCGGCGGACCCGGTTGCTGGGCGAGGCGGCGCGTCTGGACGGCGAACGGCCATTATCTTGGCCGCCGGCTCGTGAACGTCTGCATGTGAATGTTCGATTTGACGGCCGGTCGCCCGTGCCGGCCGTCACATTCGAGGTAGAGGTGTTGTAAGTCGTAAATTTTTTGGCCCCATCAACCTGAATATTTGTTCAGCCTTTATTGCGAACACTTGTTCGTGAACGGCCCTCTAGGCTGTGACCTGGAAACAAATCTGGCTTCGGCGCCCAAATGACGCGCAGCGGCCAAATCGCCGCCGGAATTCTGCATCAGGTTTAGGAAACTCGCCGGGGCTTGTTTGGCCGGCGGTCGACAGAGTTGGTCAGGCGGTTCAGCCGCCGGTCCGCATGGAGGCTAGGATGTCCAAGATTTCGAAGACGATTGTCGCCGGAATATCGGCGTTAGCGATGGCGGCGGCGATCGTTCTGCCGACGGCGCCGGCGTCGGCAGCCGGTTGGGGTGGTTGGCATGGCGGCGGTTTTCACGGCGGCTGGGGCGGTGGTTGGCACGGCGGCGGCTGGGCGGGTCGTGGCGTTTGGCATGGGGGCTATTGGCGCGGCGGTTATTGGAACAACGGCTGGTGGGGCCCGGCGGTCGCGGCGGGCGTGCTGACCGGCGCAGCGATCGCCAGCTACCCCTATTGGGGTGGTGGGTATGGCGGCTGCTGGCAGGTTCGGCCGACCTATGATGGTTACGGCAACTACCTCGGCGATCAGTCCGTGAACGTCTGCCAGTAACGAACTGCGCCGCACATTAAAGCAGGGCCTCGCGCAAGCGGGGCCCTTTCATTTGGGCGCTGGCGAGAAGACGCCGCCGGTCATCGGCTTCGGCGCGCCGGTCGTGGTCGGAAATGAGATCGGCAGGCCGCGCCGCGAGCGCAACGCGCAATATGCGAAACATTGCGCTTCGATGCTGTCGCCGTCGAAGCCGATCGCCTCGACCGGCTCGACCTTGACTTGCAGCCGCTCAGCAAGCCTCCGCATGAGATTCGGGTTTCGCCGTCCGCCGCCCCCGACCAGCCAGCGCGCTGGCGCCAGGGGCACATGCTTCAGCGCGGCCGCGGTCGATTCGACCGTGAATGCGCCGAGCGTCGCCGCGCCATCCGCGTCGCTGAGGCGCTCGACGCAGGCCGCGGCGGCGTTGAAGTGATTGCGGTCGAGCGATTTGGGCGCGGGGCGGTCGAAATATGGATCACGCATCAATATCGCGACGGTGTCGAAGTCGACGCGGCCCGTGGCGCCCAGCGCGCCGTTTTCATCGAACGCCAGTCCCCGCCTTTGGATGAGAAAGTCGTCGATAAGCGCATTGGCCGGGCCGGTGTCGAACGCGATGAGCTCTCCTTGAGGCCCAAGATAGGTGACGTTGCCGACGCCGCCCCAATTGAGGATCATAAGTGGCCGTTCGAGGCCGGCGGCCATCGCCGCATGATAGACGGGCGCAAGCGGCGCGCCTTCGCCCCCGGCCGCGACGTCGGCCGAACGAAAGTCGGACACAACGTCGATCTTAAGCGTGGCGGCGGCGCGTGCGCCGTCGCAGAGCTGCCGCGTCAGGCCTTCGCGCGGACGGTGCAGAATGGTCTGCCCATGGAGGCCGACGAGCGCAACGCGCTCGCGTGGAACCGAAAACCGCTCAAGAAACGCTTCGACCGCGGCGACATGGGCGTCCGTCACCAGACGCTCGAGGTCGAGCTGCGGCGTTTGGGCTTCGCTCAAGTCCGCGACCACCGCGCGCAGGCGCCGCGCGACTTCCGGAGGGTAAGGGAAAGTCGCCGAGGGCCCGGTTTTGAGCGCAGCCTCGCCGTCGCTTTCGATCAGCGCGACGTCGATGCCGTCCATCGACGTGCCGCTGATGACGCCGATCGCCGTTTCGAGTTCCCCTTTGTCACTCATCGTCTTCGTTTCGACCGGCGCTTTCGCTCTGATTGGCGCCGGGCGCCCACAGCACGTCCGATCGGCCGAAATCGTTGGCGGCGCGGGCGGCGACGAACAGGTAATCGGAGAGCCGATTGATATAGGCGAGCGCAGCCCCGCCGACCTCCTCGCCCTCGGCCGCCGCCAGCGCGACCAGGGTTCGCTCCGCTCGACGGCAAACCGCGCGCGCCTGATGCAGCGCCGCGGCTGCGGCCGTGCCTCCGGGCAGCACGAACGAACGCAGCGGATGAAGCTTCGCGTTGAGCGCGTCGATGGCGTGCTCGAGCGCTTGAACTTGAGATGGCGCGACGCGCAGAACCGCGCCAGCTTTTTCGTCCGGCTGCCTGGGAAGGCAGAGATCGGCGCCGAGGTCGAACAGATCGTTCTGGATTCGCGTCAAGACCGGCTCGATCGCGAGGTCAACTGCGTCGCTTGCATGGCGCACCGCAAGCAGCGCGAGGCCGATGGCGCAATTCGTCTCATCGACGTCGCCCATGGCTGCGACCCGTGCGTCGCTCTTCGGACGTCGGGAGCCATCGCCAAGCCCGGTTTCGCCCTTGTCGCCGGTGCGCGTATAGATGACGTTCAGCTTGACCATGTTTTTCCTGCGGCGCGGCATGGCGTATGAGCCGCCGATCGCTCCCGAGGCGCCCGCGTAGCGCGGCGTCGCGGCGGCGTCCACTCCCCGGCGTTCAATTGACCCTGCGAGCGCGCCCTTTCCAATAGGGCTCGCGCAATTCGCGCCTGAGGATCTTTCCCGAGAGGTTACGTGGGATCAAGTCGACGAAATCGACCGTCTTCGGCGTCTTGTAGTTCGCGATGCGCGCCCGCGTCCAGGCGATGATGTCGGCCGGGTCCGGCGGGGCGCCCGGCTTCAACACCACGATCGCCTTCACCGCCTCGCCCCACGCCTCGTCGGGCACGCCGATCACCGCCGCGTCGGCGATTGACGGATGACCGAAGAGGGCGTTTTCGACCTCTGCCGGATAGACGTTTTCGCCGCCTGTCACGATCATGTCCTTCACCCGGTCGTAGATGAAGACATAGCCGTCCTCGTCCATGTACGCCGCGTCGCCGGTTCGCATCCAGCCGTCGCGAATGGCGGTGGCTGTCGCGTCGGGCTTGTTCCAATATCCCTTCATGACAACAGGAGCGCGGATCACCACTTCCCCGACCTGCCCTCGCGGGACTTCCTCGCCATCCGCCGCGATGATCTTAAGCTCGACGCCCTTCCAGGCGGCGCCGCAGGAGCGCAGCTTGCCCCTCCCCGGATCATGATCCACGTTGATGAGAAACGTCCCTGCGCCGCAGGTCTCGGTCATGCCATAGAGCTGAACAAACTCGCAGCGAAACCTCGCGCTCGCGCGGTTGAGTAAATCTTCGGAGATGGGCGAAGCGCCGTAGGAAAGCACCCTCATGCTGGAGAGGTCGGCGCTCATCGATCCCCGGCGCCTGCATCAGCATCTGAATAAGCGCGGGCGCAAGGAATGCGTGGCCGACCCTCTCCTTTTCAATCAGGTCCAGAATGAGTTGCGGCGCCGCGTCCCTGAGGATCGCCGAACGCGCGCCGCTCGCCATTGCGAGCAGCGCGATGTTGACGCCGGCGACGTGGAAGAACGGCATCGCCGCGAGCACCGTATCGCCCGATTCGTAAATGAGCTCGCCCGAATGGGCCACGAGCTCGAAGAGCGTGAGATAGTTGCGATTGGTCAGCTGAACGCCTTTGGGAAGCCCGGTCGTACCCGACGTGTAGAGCTGGATCACGTCATCCTGCGGATCGGCCTCCAGCAGGGGGTCGTCAGGCGCCGCGGATTTACTCCACGCATCCTGTCGCTCATAACCTTGGCGGTCGAAGCCGAGCGCGATCATCCGAGGTTTCGAGGCGAGCGACGCGACGGCAAGGTCGGCGAGATCGGCGACGTCCTCGCCGACGAACATGATCCTCGCCTCGCTGTCCTCGAGCACGCGGGCGATTTCCGGCGCCGCGAGGCGAAAGTTGAACGGCGCCAGCGCCGCCCGCGCCTTGCAGGCGCCCATCAGGCTGGGCAGGAAATGATCATTGTTCTTGCTGAGATACGCGATCCGCTCTTGCGCCCGCACGCCGGAGGCGATCAGCGCGTTGGCGAGGCGCGAGGCCATTGCGTCGACGTCCGCGAAAGTCATCGTTCGGCCCTCGAATATGAGGGCCGGCGCGCTCCCGCGGCGGAGCGCCTGCAAGCGCGCCACATCTGCCACGCTGGCGAGGCCATCGAGCTCGATCATCGCGTTTCCCCCGGCCGCAAGGCTCCACGGGCCGATTATTTTTGGTCATTATGCGCGTCTTGTCCCGCCGCGCAATCTGTGGGGGAGCGAACCGGAGCCCTACTTCGAAGGCAAGCCGCCCGCGACTATGGGCCAGTTGCAGAAAAAGAGGTTAAGCGCCTAAAAAGTCTCGGTCGCACGCAAAAGCGCCCGCCTGCCGAGTGGTCCGTCGTCCGCGCCCCTCAGTCCCGTTTCATGAGCCGCTCGAGGTAATCGCGCTCGTCCACCGGACGGTTCGGGTCGGAGAGGCGGCGGCGCAGCTCCTCTATGAC
Source organism: uncultured Alphaproteobacteria bacterium (assembly GCA_963717215.1). Classification (GTDB taxonomy): domain Bacteria; phylum Pseudomonadota; class Alphaproteobacteria; order Rhizobiales; family Beijerinckiaceae; genus Roseiarcus. The sequence goes on along the minus strand of CAVQVS010000006.1, from coordinate 525,113 downwards.
CCGGCGCGCACGCTCGGCGGCGCCTGCGGATTGGTTCAATGGCCCGTCCTCGCGTCCCTTCTCGCCTTCCGCGCCGCGGCCGAGCGGGTCGTCCCCGGGCATTTGCCCCGGCCGGCCCCGGCGACCGACATAGGTGCCTTTGCCTCCCTTGCCCTTGCCCTTACCCTGGCCTTGACCATCCATCTGCTTCTGCAACCCCTGCGCGCCGTCCCGCAGCGCCTGGAGCGCTCGGCCCTGCGCGTCAACCGCGGCGCCCTTGCCGCCCGGAGCACCCTGTCCGCTCTTCTCCCCTTTGCCTTGGTCGCCCTTGAGGTCGCCTTCGGCTTCTTTCATATCGCCTTGCGCGTCGTCGAAGCCCTTCTCGCCCTTCATGCCGAGGCTCTTGAGCTGACGCTGCAATTCGGCGAGACGGTCGCGCAGCTCCTGCTGGCGATCGCCAAGCGGGGGTTGGCCCTTATCAGCCTGATCCTGCCCCTGTTTGTCGTCCTGCTCGGAATCGTTGTCGCTCTGGTCGGGAGCGTTTGAACCGTCCTGATCCGGCTGCCCCTGTGAGTCCTGCTGGTCCGGCGACGACTGGTTGCGCCGCGCCCGCTTGCGCGTGCGATCCTTCTGGTCGCTGCGAAATGTGTCGTCGCGCAAAGCCTGCTGGTCGCGAAGAAGCTTTTCAAGCTCGCCGATCTGCTTGCGCATTTCGCGGTCGGCTGGACTTTCCTTGTCGTCCTGCGCGTTGCGCATGTTCTCGAACATCTCTTGCATCTGGTCGAGCATGGCTTGAGCGTCTTCGCGCGAGCCGTTGCGCGCGGCGTCCTCCATCTGGTTCATCATCTTGTCCAGATCTTTCGACTGAAGGTTCTGGTCCTCGGGACTGCTGTCCGGCGAGTTGCGCGCCATTTCGCTCATGAAGCGGTTGGCGGCCTCTCGCAATTGCTCCATGAGCTTCTTGATCTCCTCATCGCTCGCGCCGCGCTGAAGCGCTTCGCGCAGCGCCTGCTCAGCCGCGCGCAGATCACGCTCGGCTTTCGAGGCGTCGCCGTTCTCGATCTGCTGCGCCATCGCCCAGAGCAGAGCCGCAACGTCGAGCAGATCAGCGTCGCTGTGGGCGTGGTCGAGCGAGGTCTGGGCCTGCTTCAGACCCAGGTAGATATTGGCCGGTGTGTCGAACAACTCCGGCGCGATCGAGAGCCCCGTCAGCGCCGTATCGACCTGCTTTGGGGCGTGGTCCGGGTCGAGGATGAGGTTTCGGCGCTGCTCGACGAGCGCGCGGGCGAGCGGGTTGTGGAAGGGACGCTGCGGCAGCGTCACTTCGATCGGCCCGCTGTCGCCGGTCTTGCCCGAAATGCTGACTGCGCTCAGCCGCATCATCACCTTGGCGCCTGCCCAAGGGTGCTCCGAGAGGTCGATTGTCGCGTGCCCGTCGCCGACGCCATTGGCGGTCGGCGGCAATTGCAGGGCCGCCTGGGGCGGCGGCGCCAGGGTACGCGGGGCGGGGCCCGGACCCTCGTGCGGGCGAGAGAAGTCCGCCCGAGCGCTGGCGAGCCCAAATCGGTCTTGCGTCTTGTAAGCGAGCGTCAGCGTGCCGGTGAGATTGGCGCGAGGATCTTCGGTCGAGACAATCGTCGGATTGCCAGCCGGGGTGACGGCGAGGACGGCGACCGCCACGGGTCGGCCGCCGCGCAGAATCGTCGCCTTGCCGGACCCATGGATCGTCCACCGCTTTTCCGTCGGAGCGCTGGCGGCCGCGGCGCTCGCGGGCGGGGGGGTCGCGGGGATGGTCTCTTTCTCCCCCGACGCGGAGGCGGTTTGCGTTTCGGGCGTGATCCCTCCGTCGACGCGCGTCTCGACGACAGATGGATCACCGCGCACCACCAGAACCGAATCTTCAGGAACGGTCAGCGTGTTCGGATCGGTGGTCTTGAAATCGACAACCAGCGGCGGTTGGCCGGCATAGGGCGGCGGGTCGATCCATGCGTCGATGCGGCTTTCCGCCACCGCGGCCACGGCCTCGTCGCTGCGCCAGTCGAAAGCGGCGACGAAGCGACCGTACATCTCGGGTCCGGCGACGACCGCCGCCGCGAAGGCGAGCATCGCCACGCCGAAGCGGAGCGCGTAAGGGTCCTGTGCGGCCATGCCGGGGGAGGGGGGCGAGACGCGAATGGCCTCGACTTCGCGCTCGAGCCTCGCCCGATGGGTCGCCCAGAGGGCCTGCGTGACCGAATCGTCAGGGTCGTTGGCGAGAGAATCGGCGAGCGAGGAGGCGGGACGATGGCTGACCTTCGCATCGCGATCGAGCCTTGCCAGAACATCACGCGCCGCAGGACGACGCAATCGCATGAGCGGCGAAAGGGCTGCTCCAAGGGCGAGCGCGAATAGGACGACGCCGCCGATGCGAAGGGCCCGCGGGGCGAACTGCCAGGCGCCGACCCAGGAGACGGCGAGAAACAAGATCGACACCGCAAGCGTGACGACCAGCGGCGGCCAGACGCGCTCGACCAGAAGCGCGCGTCGCGCCCAGAGGGCGAGCTCTGCGAAGCGTCCGTGCTCTATCGATGGGGTGTCCTGGTCCTTCACCGCGATGCCATGATCCGTCGTTGGCGATTCACATTGTGCGCTTTTGCCTGAGGCGCAAGTTCCAGGCCAGCCGTTTGGCTGGCGCGCGCGACAATCCCAGCGACCGCAAGCCTCACTTTAACCAAGGCGGAAGTGTGTCGAGGCCGATCAATTCCTCATAGGTCCTCCTCGGCCTCACGACGGCGTATTCCGCGCCTTTCACCAGCACTTCAGGAACGAGGAGGCGGGTATTGTAGGTTCCAGCCTGCACGGCGCCGTAAGCGCCAGCGCTCATCACCGCAACGAGGTCGGCCGCGGCGAGTTCCGGCAGGTCGCGGTCGAGGGCGAGATAATCGCCGCTTTCGCAGACCGGGCCGACCACATCGCTGCGCGTCCAATGAGCCCCCGGCTGCGATTCTTTCACTGGGAGGACCTCGTGATGCGCGTCGTAAAGCGTCGGCCGGACAAGATCGTTCATCGCCGCGTCCACGATCACGAAATGCTTGTTCTCGCCTTTCTTGAGATAGATCACCGATGCGACCAGCGCGCCGGCGTTGCCGACGATAAACCGGCCCGGCTCCGCAATCACCTTGCACCCGAGCGCCGCCGTCCGCTTCGCCACGACCGTCGCGTATTGCTCCGGGGAAGGCGGGGGATCATTGTCATTCCGGTAGGGAATGCCGAGCCCGCCGCCGAGATCGACATGGTCGATTGAATGTCCGTCGGCTCTTAGCGTCTGCACGAATTCGGCGAGCAGCGCGAACGCGTCATCGAACGGCTGGAGGTCGATGATCTGGGAGCCGATATGCATATCGACTCCCTGGACCCTGAGGCCAGACAGGGTGCGCGCATAAGCGTAGACGTCGCGGGCGCGGGAGATCGGCACGCCGAACTTGTTCTCGGACTTTCCCGTCGCGATCTTGGCGTGGGTGCGCGCGTCGACGTCAGGATTGACGCGGATGGCGATCGGCGCAACGGCGCTGCGGGCCGAGGCCGCGCGCGACAGCGCTTCCAACTCCGGCTCCGACTCGACGTTGAAGCAGAGGATTTTCTCGTCGAGCGCAAGGTTCATCTCAGCCAGCGTTTTCCCCACGCCTGAGAAGATGATGCGCTCCCCGGGCACCCCGGCCGCTCGGGCCCGTCTCAGTTCCCCTTCGCTGACGACATCCATGCCCGCGCCAAGGTCCGCGAGCGTCGTTAGCACAGCCTGATTCGAGTTGGCCTTCATCGCATACGAGATCAGTGCGTTCTGGCCGGCGAACGCGTCGCGAAACGCCTTGAAGCTCCCCGCAATCGCCGCGTTCGAATAGCAATAAAACGGCGTCCCGACAGCTTCAGCGATCGTGGCCAAAGCGACGTCCTCGGCGTGAAGAGCGCCATCGCGATAGGTGAAGGAAGGCATTCGCGCGCCGTTAGGCTTATTTCAGCAGGAAATCGAGGAAAAACGGCTGCTTCGGCGGGGTGATGGGCGGGATCACCGGCTTGGATAGGCCGCCGTTCATGGTGGTGGGACTCGAGCTGGCCGGCTTGGGCGGCGCATTGGGATCGGGCGGAGGCTCCAGGGGCCCATAGCGGCCGCACGCCGCAAGACCAAGCGCGAGCAACACCGCGAGGGGCTTCAGGCGCGCCAGCTTGACGAAACGATACGAGAAATCAGCGGCCACAAAGCGACTCCGGATGGTCGCCGGCACTATACAGAAACGATAGCGGGAGGCGAGGCGGCGCCGTGCTGCTTCGCTACGCCCTTACCTACGATTGCGGACCGGAAGCAGACTCAACGCGATCACCCCGACGGCGATAAAGACGAAAATCCCGGCGAGGCCGAGCCAAAGTAGATGCACGTCGTCCATATGTTCCTCTAGCACCTTCCGGTTCGTTTTGGAACCGTCGCTGCGCGTTGTCTATCCGAATTAAGGCCCTGCTTTGTCGCAGACCGTTTGTCCGGGTGGACGGAGGAAGCGAGGCGAGGACCGCAAACAACCGGGATTGCGGACGGGCAGGGGGCGGTCGTCGCCCTTGTTTTGTCGCCCCATATGCAGGCGGGGCGTCATTCCTTGGAAGGGCGCCCCGCAAAGTCGTTCTAAAGAAAGAAAGCCGCAGAAGCTCAGTTGAGCCTCAGTCGCGCGACGGCGTCGGCTCGGACTGCGAACCTGGCTCGAATGGTCGATTCCGCCGCTCGTTCATGAATTGGTCGAACTCCGAGCGGTCCCTCGCGAAGCGCAGCCGGGCAAGGAAATCCTTGAACTCGTGCTGCTCCTCTTCGAGGCGCTTCAGGGTCTCAGCGCGATAGTCGTCAAAGGCGCGGTTTCCGCTCGTCGCCGGGCTGAACCAGTCGCCGCCGCTTCTGAACTGGTCCGCCTTCGCGCGCACCATTTCCATCTTTTCCTGCAAGCGGGCCATCTTGCGGTCCCAGCGATCCCGACCCTGATTCCCACAGAACATTGGCGCGTCTCCTGCGTAAGAAAGGTGATGCCTGCGGCCGAATTTTCCTCGCCCGATGAAGAGGCCAAGGAGCACGAGCCCGATCGGCCACCACCACAGAAACCCCAAAACCGTCAGAATGATTGGCATCGCGCGTCCTCACACGTGTAAATGTAATGAACATTTACTTCAGACGCGCCTCGTTGTCAAGCCGCGCGGCGGCCGCAGGGGCAATAAGGTCGTCGCGCGAGCCGGCATCGTCAGGGCGGCCCGGCATTGACTCCAAGCCCTCGCAAATAGACCAAAACGTGGGCCTCCAGGAGCTCTGCTGGAGACATCGGCAGCGCCCGCCGTGCGCCATCGGCGCGTCCGAACAGCGAAGCGACGCCGTGGGCCATGGTCCAGATGTGCAGCGCGACCATGAGCGCTGGCGGGCGGCCTGCCGTGGGCATCGCGGCGCAGATTGCGTCGGCGGCGCCGCGCAAGACAGCGAAGGCGCGGTCGCCAGCCTCTCGCAACGGAGGGTTTGCGCCGGCCGGGACGCCAGCTTCAAACATTGCCGAGTAGAAGGCGGGCTCGGCGCGGGCGAATTCGAGATAGGCCTTGCCGAGCCGATCGAGTGCGGTGAAAGCGTCGGGGCGCCCGCTATCCCACGCGTGCGCCAACGCCGCCTCGAATTGCTCGAAACCTCGCAAAGCGACACTCGCCATCAGTTCGTCGCGGTCGCGGAAGTGCCGATAGGGCGCAGCCGGGCTGACGCCGGCAAAGCGCGCAGCCTCGGCGAAGGTGAATCCCGCCGTCCCCTTTGTCGCGATCAGCTCGAGCGCTGCGCGGATCAGCGCCTCGCGCAAATTGCCGTGGTGATAACCGCGCGGCGGGTCGGGCTCGCCAGCCTTGTCCTTCCGCCAACTCATGTAAAGAGCCCTTACATCACGGCGGTCAACGTGTCGATTTCTCAGGCTTCACGGCGTCACCAGGCGACGGCGAGCGACCGCCACGATCGCGCGCGTCAGCCCACCCAGTTTATCGGCGGCGAAGCGGTTGATCTGCCAGTCAATCGCAATGTCCAGCGGCGTGTCGGGGACGAGCTCGACCAGACGACCTGCCTCCAGATGGTCCCGCACCAGTTCAACCGGGTTCATGCCCCAGCCCATGCCGAAGAGGCTCGCCTCGACAAAACTCTGGGTCGAAGGCAGCCAGTGGGTGGGATGAGGCCAATCGCCTCCGAGGGTCTGGTTCAGCCACCGGCTTTGTAATCTGTCCTTCTGGTTGAAGGTGAGGGCCGGCGCATCGCCGATCGCTTCGCGAGTGACCCCGTGGGCAAAATATCGTGAGACGAAACCGGGGCTCGCTGTCGCATGATACCGGAGCGCGCCAAGCTTTACGCGCTTGCAGCCCGTTACGGGCTTTTCAAGGCTCGTCACCGCGGCAATGACCCGTCCCCGCCGCAGCCATTCGGCGGTGTGATCCTGGTCGTCGACCACGATATTCAGGAGATACTGGGAGTCTTCTACGAAGTTCGAGGCGGCCGCAACGAACCAGGTTCCGAGGCTGTCGGCGTTAATCGCAATGTTGAGCGTCGTCCGTTGCCTCGGCTCGTTCGGGTCGACGAGCCCCGGCAATTGCTCGAACAGTTCGCCTTCCAGCATGCCGACATTGTCCATGTGCCGGCAGAGCCATTCGCCAGGCTCGGTCGCAACGCAGGGGCTGCCTCTCTCGACCAGGACAGTCCCGAGGCGCTCCTCGAGTTGTTTCACCCTCTGCGAGACGGCGGACGGCGTCACATTCAGGATGCGCGCGGCTTTTTCAAAGCCGCCGGTCTGGACGACCACCGCGACGGCCCGGAGAGCGGGATAATCGAGCATGGATTAGTTTCACTTAATCAGGCCAAGTGGAGTTAATTATACTAATCATAGCCGCCGCGATACCGCTTTGCCGGTTTCGGAGACATCCCACGCATGAGCCCTTCGGTTTACCTGACGGGCCTCACGGCCGGCCTCAGCCTGATCGTCGCCATCGGCGCGCAGAACGTCTTTGTTCTGCGCCAGGGCCTTATGGGCAAGCATGTCTTCGCGGTCAGTCTCGCGTGCAGCCTGTCGGATGCGGCGCTGATCGCGCTCGGCGTCGCGAGCTTCCGGCAGATCGCTGTCGTCGCGGCATGGGTTCTCCCAGCCATGCGCTATGGAGGAGCCGCGTTTCTGATCTGGTATGGGGCGCGCAACCTCTATTCCGCCTTGCGATCGACCGAGGCCCTTGCCGCCGGAGACGCCCGCTTCTCATGCCTCACGCAGACTTTGGCGATGTGCCTCGCGCTGACCTGGCTCAATCCTCACGTCTATCTCGACACGATCATGCTGCTGGGCGCGATCTCGACCCGGTTCCCCGGTGAGGAGGCATCCTTCGCCGCGGGGGCGATGACGGGCTCGTTCCTTTTCTTCTTCGCGCTCGGCTATGGCGCGATCGGTCTGCGGCCGACATTCGCGAGCCCCGTGTCCTGGCGGGCGCTCGAGGCGGTCGTTTCGCTGACAATGTTCACCATCGCCTTCAAACTCATATTAGGCTCATGAGCCCCGAACTTGACCGGCTGACGAAGCAATGACTTTCGCCCAATGCACATGGCTGAACGAACCCAGCGTCTGGAGGCGCGGCGGCGACGTTCTGACCGTCACCACCGATCGGGCGACGGATTTCTGGCGCGAGACGCATTATGGCTTCACGCGCGACACGGGCCATTTCTTCGGGTTTGAGACCACCGGCGATTTCACCGCGGAGATGCGCATCCAGGCGCAGTATCGAGAGCTCTACGATCAGGCCGGACTGATGGTGCGCCTTTCCGATGACGCGTGGATCAAGGCCGGGATTGAACTCTCGGACGGCAAGCCGATGGCGAGCAGCGTGCTCACCCTCGGCAAATCAGACTGGGCCACATCTGAATACCGTGGCGACCCGACCGATTTCAGGATGCGGGTCACCGTCAAAGCCGGTGTCCTGCGGCTCCAGCTCTCGAGCGACGGGAAGCTCTGGCCGCTCACGCGGCTCTGTCCGTTTCCGGTCGCGAAGAGCTATCGCGTGGGCCCGATGTGTTGCACGCCGGAGAGGGCCGGGCTGACGGTCGTGTTTTCGGAGTTCCGCGTAACCGAACCGACGCAAAAGGATCTGCACGATCTCTCGTAAGCGCCCGTGTCGCTTCGATTCCTGCTGCGCCGCTTTAGAAATCAGCCGCGAAGGAGCGCGGAGGTCAGCTTGCCATAGCCTTCGATCGTCGGATGGCGCGTGTCGAGCGGGTGCTTGTGCGTCGTGGTGACGACGATCAGCGCGGCGCCTGCGGCCTCGGCCGCCTGAATGCCGGCCGGCGCGTCCTCGAACACGAGGCAATCCTCAATTCGTTGGCCCAACCGTTTTGCCCCCAACAGGAAGCAGTCGGGCGCGGGCTTGCCGTGCTCGACATCTTCGCCGGTCACCAACACGGGCGGCGGCGGCAGGCCCGCGGCTTCAAGACGGCGGAAGGCAAGTTCGCGGGGCGACGACGTGACGATGGCCCACCGGTCAGGCGGAAGAGAAGCGAGGAAAGCCTTGGCGCCTTCGATCGCCTCGATCCCTTCCACATCCTCGATCTCGGCAAGCAGGAGCGCGTGGACCTCGGCTTTGGGATCGACGCCCGGCAATTGAAGCGCGGTGATCGTTTCGATCGCGCGCACGCCATGAATGGTCGGCAGGAAGGACGCGACATCGAGGCCGTGGCGCTCAGCCCACGCGGACCATACGCGTTCGGCCGACGCAATGGAGTTGAGAATCGTGCCATCCATGTCGAACAGCAACGCGCCAAAGGTGCGGTCAAAGAAGGCCGTGTCGGTCATAGCTGGGTCGGTACCGCGTAGGGCGCCCCGAAGCAACCGACGGGAATGCGTGCTCGGGAACGCCTTCACTAGGGGGACGAGAGCTCCCATCTAGCGGTCGGAGCGGAGCTTTCTGCGACCGACCGCGTTTCAAGCTGGGGTGCGACCTGAAAAGCAATCTGCGACTTGAACAGAAGCACGACCGGACGGTCGCGCCGGTCCGACCGTCCCTCCCGCCCGATCGCGCGCTTGCGGTCGAGACCTGGTTCGCGCGTCGAGGCTGGGCGGTCTTTCCGTTCCAGCGGGAGACCTGGCGGCTCATGATGGAGGGCCGATCCGGGCTCCTTCACGCGACGACGGGATCGGGCAAGACGCTGGCGATTGCGTTCGGCGCCTGGCTTGCCTCGAGCGAAACGGCGGATGCGGATGACGCAATCCAAGTGCTCTGGGTCACGCCCATGCGCGCGCTCGCCGCCGACACGGAGCGATCTTTGCGCGAGGCTTTCGCCGGCGTCGCGGCCGGGGACGGCCGTTCGCTGTGGCGGATCGGCGCCCGTACCGGCGATACGTCGGGAAGCCAGCGCGCGGCCCAGACGAAAAAGCCGCCGCGCCTTCTGGTGACGACCCCGGAAAGCCTTTCGCTCATGCTGACGCAGGAGCGAGCGCGGGAGACATTCGCTTCGCTCGCCTTCGTCATCGTCGACGAATGGCACGAGCTCATCGGCAACAAGCGCGGCGTGCAGACGGAGCTTGCGCTCGCCCGCCTTCGTCATTTTCGTCCTGACGTCGCGACCTGGGGTCTCTCGGCGACAATTGGCAATCTCGAGGATGCGAAGCGCGTGCTTCTGGGGCCCTTCGACGCCGCACGAGGCGCGCTGGTCGAAGGCCGGCTCGACAAGCCGCTGACTATCGACACGCTTTTGCCGAAGGCGCCGGAGCGCTTTCCCTGGGCGGGTCATCTTGGCGCGAAGATGGTCGAGCAGGTGGTGACCGAGATCGAAGCCGCGACGACCACCCTCGTCTTCACCAACACGCGCTCTCAGGCGGAGCTCTGGTATCAGCATATTCTTCGCCTGCGGCCGGAATGGGCGGGCATCCTTGCAATCCATCACGGCTCGCTGTCGCGCGAGACGCGAGACTGGGTTGAGCAGGGGCTGAAGGAGGGGTCGCTCAAAGCGGTCGTCTGCACATCGAGCCTCGACCTTGGCGTCGATTTCCTTCCCGTCGAGCGCGTGATCCAGATCGGGTCGCCCAAAGGCGTCGCGCGGCTTCTGCAGCGGGCCGGGCGAAGCGGCCACGCGCCCGGCCGCGTCTCGCGCATCACGCTCGTTCCCACGCACACGCTCGAACTGGTCGAGGCCGCCGCGGTGCGGGACGCCGTCATAAAGAAAAGGATCGAAAGCCGTCGCAGCCTCAACGCGCCCCTGGACGTGCTCGCCCAGCATTGCGTGACCGTCGCGCTCGGCGGCGGCTTCCGGCCGGACGATCTGCTCGCGGAAGTGCGCAAGACCGCGGCTTACGAACATCTCTCGGATGAAAACTGGACGTGGGTGCTCGATTTCATCCGCCGCGGCGGTCCGAGCCTCACGGCCTATCCCGGCTTCCGCCGTGTTGCTCCCGATGCGAAAGGCGTGTGGCGCGCGGCCGACCGGCATGTGGCGCTGCGCCACAAGCTGAACATCGGCGCGATCGTGAGTGACGCCTCCGTCATGGTGCAATACGGGCCCGCGCCGCGGGGCGCAAAACTCGGCGCCGTGGAGGAGAGCTTCGTGGCGCGCATGAAGGCGGGCGACAGGTTCTGGTTCGCGGGCCGCTCGCTGGAATTCGTTCGGCTGCGCGACCAGACGGCTTTCGTCCGCGCCGCGAGCGGGGGCGGGGCGACCCCACGATGGCAGGGCGGCCGGATGCCGCTTTCGACGACGCTTGCCGACGCCATGCTGGACGCCTTTGTGCGCGCCGGAAAGGGCGACTACGAGGAGCCGGAGCTTGCGGCTGCGCGACCGCTTATCGAGCTGCAACGTAAGTGGTCCGCGTTGCCGACGCCCGCAAACCTTCTCGCGGAGACGATGAAATCGCGCGAGGGTTGGCATCTCTTCCTTTATCCCTTTGCCGGCCGTGACATTCATCTCGGGCTCACGAGCCTGATCGCCTGGCGGGCGGCGCGCGAACGCGAGGGCGTTTTTTCGCTCAGCGTCAACGACTATGGGTTCGAGATTTTGAGCGCGAACGCGCGCGATTGGGCGGGGATGCTCCCCTCGCTGATCGCCCCCGCCGAAAACCTCGGCGCGCTCACGAACGAAGTCGCCGCGAGCCTGAACGCAGGCGAATTGGCGCGTCGCCGCTTCCGCGACATCGCCCACATTGCGGGCCTCGTTTCGCGCGGATTTCCGGGCGAGCGACGCAAGATGAGCGTGATGCAGGCCTCGTCAGGACTCTTTTACGACGTGTTTCGCAAATACGACCCCGCCAATGGGCTTCTCAAGCAGGCCGAGCGGGAAGTGCTCGAGGATGAACTCGATGTGCGGCGGCTGCAGGAGACGCTTCGGACAATGTCGGCGCGCCAACTCGAAGTCCGAAGCTTGAAACGCCCGACGCCGTTCGGGTTTCCATTGATGGTCCAGCGCCTTCGCGAGCGGCTGTCGAATGAGACCTTGTCCGCGCGCATCGACCGCATGGTGGCGCAGCTCGAAAAGGCGGCCGAATTCTTGAACGCGCTCGAGGCTTTGCGCGCGGGAATCTTGAAACTCCTACCCGAACGCGCGGCTTTCGCGCCGGGCGCGAAGACCCTGTTTGTCGCCGATCTCCATCTTGGCAAGGCGGCGACCTTCCGTGCGCTTGGCGCGCCCGCGCCGACCGGGGCCAGCGAGGAGACGCTGAGGCGCCTCGCCGAGCTGATCGACACGCTTAAACCTCGGCATGTCGTGGCGCTGGGGGATTTTACCCATGCGCGCACGGCGCTGACGCCGGGCCTTCTCAAGTCGCTCTGCGGCTGGCGGACCCGATGGTCGTCTCTGGCGTTCACAATCGTGCCCGGCAACCACGATCGTGGGGCGGATCGTTTCTATTCCGACTGCGGCTTCGCCTGTGCGGACGCGCCCGCCTTGATCGGCGGCATAGAGTGCCGCCACCTCCCCATTGCGTGCGACAACGTCTCCGGCCCTCTCGCTCTCGCTGGCCATCTCCATCCGGTCGTCCGCCTGAACGGGCCGGGTCGGGATTCGCTTCGCACGCCCTGTTTCGTGCTGGGCGAGCGGCAGATCGTGCTGCCTGCTTTTGGCGAATTTGTCGGCGGCTCGCTCGTTACTCCGAGCGGAGTAGAGCGACTCATGATCGCGACGGCGCGCGGGGTGTTCGACGTTACGCCGGGCTCCGCCTCCGCCGCGACTGCTCGATTCCGTGCTCCCCACCGTCCGCTGGGGGATGGGCGCCAGATGTAGGGGCAAACATTCCGAAAAAGTCTTATGGCCTCAATCGGATTTGCTCGCCGTAAGTTGCGACCATAATGGCGACAAATAAAATCAGCGAAAAGCCAAGAAAAATATCCACGCTATCGAACAGTGATGGGAAAAATGAGCCAGCCATCGTAAAACCTCCAGGCGATAATACTTGATGCTTGCATTTATAACTCCTCGGTGGGGAAAAGGTTCCGTTGACTTAAAAGTAATTGCGGTAGATACTGCGATCTTAGCGCAACAAATGACGCCCGGCTCTTTTAGCGCAATGTCCCGGGGCGCTGTGACCGTCCATCCGTCGAAAGATCTAAGGGGATTTGCTCCTCAGATCACTGATTCTTGCCTCCCTATTTCTCAGACATGCCCTGAAACTCGAATTCGAAGCCGGCGGCCGCCGCCCTCATGAGCAAGCCCGAATTATCTTTTTTGATGACCGCCGAATGTTCGCCGATCACGTCGCCAGGAGTTTTTCATGCCGGAACGATTAGTTGACGTTGAGACGCAGGCCTCCAAGGTCCTACACACGTTTCCCGTCACGATTACCGCGCCCTCTGTGGATGAGGCGTTTAAAGAGAAGGCCTTAGAGGCGGCGGCCAACGCGCATTTGGTGCCGAACGAAGAACTCGGCAGTCTCAACGCCAAGATGCATATCAGCCGGGGCGGCCAACTCACCCCATATGGGGATTCCCATGGGGTCCTGGCGGAGACCAAAGCGGGTCTGGACCAGGTCGTTCGCGAACGGGCCTATGCGCTCTGGGATCACGCGGGCCGGCCCAATGGGCGCGCCGACGACTTTTGGCACGAAGCGCAGGGTCAACGATTCCGCGAACGCGCCTACGCCCTCTGGGAGAGGGAAGGTTGTCCGGATGGGAAGGCCGACGAACATTGGTCACGAACCCGCGGGTTCGAAGAAACGTAGGAGTTGAGCGGCGAAGGGGGCTCCCCGACGATCATTGCGAGGAGCGGCGGCTCTGAACCGTCGGCAGGCGACGTCCGGCCTAGTCGGGCATCCGGTCGAACACCTTGAAGCCCGGCGGGATGATTGCCCAGGGCGGGCGGCCCTCGGCGAAGATGGCGAAGGTTGGGTGGAAGGCGGACGGATCGTCGAGGGAGCCGGCATAGAGCGTGTACGAGTCGGTCTTGCCGAGTTCGCCGCCGAACACCAGGCTCATGCACCGAGCACAGCGGTTGCGGACCGCGTCGCCCCCGTTCGCCGCTTTCGAGTGGAACGCGCATGCTTCGCCGGTGAAGCGCACGTCCTCAGCCTTAAAGCCCATGAAAGCCACGAAGCCCGAGCCGGACGCCCGGCGGCAATCGACGCAATAGCAATGGCCCGAGCCGATCGGCGCGCCGAAAGCCTCGTAGCGCAGGGCGCCGCATAAGCACCCCCCGGTATAGAGCCTTGGTTCGGTGGTCATGGCCAAGCTCGCTGCTTCAAGGCTGACGCGCCCAGAGGGATTCGGGTTAGGGCGGCCGTAACCGCATCCGGCTTTTACCCTCCTGGCTGGCTGCTCCGCGAACATACCGTCTGCTACCAACAGTGTAGAGGAAATATGATTGCAGAAAATCAGAAATTTAGCTAGGCTTGCTGCATGAACAGTCCTGCCCTTTCGCCTTCCAAGATCGGTGGTTCAACCCTCTGCGACGGGAACTCCGGGAAGGAAGCGAGAGGAAAATTTTTTCAGCGAAAATCGCGCGTAACTCATTGATAAGTCTCGTTTCGGACGAGAAAATCCAAGGAAATCCAAGGAAATCCAAGAGCCCAAAAAGGTGATTTTCCTGCCGAAACGGCGCGGGGCCAAGGAAATCCAAACCCGCTCGCCCGGGGCAGCCTTCAGAGCCCCTGTCGGTCGCGGGTACAAACATATCTAGATAGTACAATACGAAGCTACTTGGCTGGATCCTTGGGCGTCCAAAGGATGGTCGCCGCGTCCTTCTCGTAGGCCATGCCCTTCGGATAGGAGATCGCCTCCAGCTGGAGGCCCCACGGCGCGTTGAAATAGACGATCGCCTGTCCTGCGGCTGGGCCTTCCGTGATCGGAATCGGCCCCATCATGGTCTTGACGTTCTTGGCGTGGAGATAGTCCGCCGCAGCCTTGATGTCGTCCACGTAGAACGCGATGTGATAGCCGCCGATGTCGCTGTTCTTCGGCTGCACGACCTTCTGGTCCGGCGACTGGTAGCTGAAGAGCTCGATGTTCGAGCCCATGCCGCAGCGGACGAGCGTGATCTGCGTGATCACCGTCTTTGGATCGACCCCAAGAGCGTCCTTCATGAAGGTGCCATCCGGTTTGGGATCGGCGATCGGTCCAAACGACATCGCCTTCTTGCAGCCGAGCACATCGACGAAGAAGGTCAGCGCCTCGTTCATGTCGGGCACGGTGATGCCGGTATGGTCATGGCCGCGCATCCCCGGCAATCCGTCAGCGTGCGCCGAGCTGAGTCCGAGTGTCGCCGCCACCGCCGCCGCGCTGCAAAGGACGCTCTTTCGCATGGCCTTCTCCCTCCTGCCCACGGCGCCGCTCGCGCCGGTATTCGCCCGGTCTGTGATGAAGCCGAGAATCATGGGGCGGGTCAACTTCAGTTTTTGGTGGATCCTGAGCCTAGCGCCGGCCAGGACTAGGGCCGGCGTCCAGGTAAAATCGAAATCCAATTATAAAACAGAATCTTACACTTATTGGCGGAGAGGGAGGGATTCGAACCCCCGGTACACTTGCGCGTACTCCGCATTTCGAGTGCGGTGCGATCGACCACTCTGCCACCTCTCCGGGGCCGGCGGCGACGCGCTACAAACACGAGCCGTGGGGTCGCGGGCCGCTTAGCATGAGCGGCGATCGCCGGCAAGGCGGCGAGGTGTCGCGAAGAACGAGGCTTAAGCGGCCGCCTCGACTCCTTCCCACGCGATATGCGCCACGAACGGAACGGACTCGCCGACTTGCCGTGCGAGCTCCGGGTTCGAGGCGTTGCCGTCGAGCGAACGCTTATAGACGCCCTGGTGAATCGCGATGCTGCGGAAGAAGCTGAAGGCGATGAGAAAGGTCCAGTTCGGAATGGCCTCGAGTCCCATGCGCTTGCAATAGGCGCCAACGTATTCGGCTTCGGTCGGTAGGCCGGTGGCGGCGCGATCGATTCCGCCCAATCCGCGATACCGGCCATTGGGAAGGCGCCATTGCATGCACTGGTAGGCAAGATCGGCGAGCGGGTGACCCAAAGTCGACAGTTCCCAGTCGAGTACCGCGAGCAGACGCGGCGAGGTCGAGTCGAAGATCATGTTGTCGATGCGCCAGTCGCCATGCACGAGCGCGACGCGGCCATCGTCGGCGGCCGGAACCTTGTCGGCGAGCCAGGCGATGAGGCGCTCCATATCTTCGACCCTGGCCGTCTCGCTCGCGCGATACTGATCCGTCCAGCGCTGGTACTGACGGGCGAAATAGCCGCCGGGCTTGCCGTAGTCCGAGAGACCTGAAGACGCGACGTCGATCGCGTGCAGCCGAGCGAGGCCTTCATTCATCGCGTCATAGATCTGCGCGCGATCTTCGCGCTTAAGCTCGGGCAGCGCCGGGTCCCAGAGGACGCGGCCCTCGACGAAAGCCATGAGATAGAAGGCCGTGCCGATCACGCCCTCGTCCTCGCACAGCGCAAGCACGCGGGGAGCAGGGTAGTTCATCCCTTCGAGCGCCTTCAGCACGCGAAACTCGCGCTCGATCATATGGGCCATCTTCAAGAGTTTGCCCGGCGGTTTGCGGCGCAGAACGTAACGTCCGCTGGCGGACTCGATCAGATAGGTCGGGTTCGACTGTCCGGTTGGAAATTTCTCCACCCGAGCGGGTCCCCGCCAGCCCTCGACATGGGCTTTGGCCCAGACGTCGAGCGCGCTCGTATCCTCGGGGAAGGAGCCTGTCACCGCGAGTCAGCCTCGTTTGTGTAGCGCTTCATCTCGGCCTTCGCGATCACACGCCGATGCACGGCGTCGGGCCCGTCGGCGAGGCGCAACGTGCGCACGTGGGTCCACATGCGCGCGAGCGGGAAATCCTGGCTGACGCCCGCCCCGCCATGCATCTGCACCGCCTGATCAATCACCTCGAGCGCGATCCTGGGCGCGATCACCTTGATCTGCGAGATGATCGGGGCCGCGGCGCGCGCGCCCTGCGTGTCCATCGTCCAGGCGGCTTTGAGGCACAGCAGGCGGGCCATTTCGATGCTCATGCGCGCTTCGGCGATGATGTCGGGATTGGCGCCGAGGCGCGAAAGTTTTTGCCCGAACGCGGTGCGCGTTGCCGAGCGGCGGCACATCGCCTCGAGCGCCCGCTCGGCCTGGCCGATCGCGCGCATGCAATGGTGGATGCGTCCCGGGCCGAGCCTCCCTTGCGCGATCTCAAAGCCGCGCCCGCGGCCAAGGATCATGGCGTCCTTGGGCAGGCGGACGTCGCGAAAGCGAATGTGCATGTGGCCGTGCGGCGCGTCATCGTCGCCATACACCTTCATCGCTCTCAGGACCTCGATGCCCTTCGTCGCCGCCGGCACGAACATCATCGAATGACGCGCGTGCGGCGTGGCGTCGGGATCGGTCAGTGTCATGGTGATATAGAGCGAACAGCGCGGGTCGCCGGCCCCCGACGACCACCATTTCTCGCCGTTGAGCACCCATTCGTCGCCTTCGAGCCGCGCGTCCATGGCGATGTTGGTCGCGTCGGACGAGGCGACCCCAGGCTCGGTCATGAGATAGGCGGAACGCGCGCGCCCCTCGAGGAGATCCGGGCAGCCAGCGCGCCTTCTGCTCGGGCGAGCCGAAGCGCTCGATCACTTCCATATTGCCCGTGTCGGGGGCCGAGCAATTGAAGACCTCGGAGGCGAGCGGGGACCAGCCCATTTCTTCGGCGAGATAGGCGTATTCGACCGTGGTGAGGCCAAAGCCCTTGTCGGACGCGGTGAGCCAGAAGTTCCACAGGCCCTTGGCTTTGGCCTTCGCCTTGAGGGACTCGCGGATCTCGACAAACCGCTTGGTCGGCTTGAAGCGATCGCCGTCGCGCCCGACCTCGGCATGGTATTCCTCCTCGAGCGGCATGATCTCGTCGCGCACCATCGCCCGGACGGCGGCGATGAGCGGACGGACTTTGTCGGTGACGCCGAGATCCACGTATTCCTCCCTCTAGTTGCCGGGGCGATATGACGCGCAAACGGCGTGGCCGGCAAGCGAAAGCGGCTCCCTCCTGGGAGCCCTGTGGGCCTACAATAAACGTCAATAAACGCCAGTAAACGATAATAAACGCTAGTAAAAATGCTGGCATTTACTAGCGTTTATTTTTTGGAATTGAGTTTTTTCAATGGGTTACGGCCAATCCAAATAAAAAAATTCTTCGGGTATCCCTTCCGGCCTTGTCCATGTCGAAGCTTGCGCACCCTTTCCCGTGAGCTGATGCTCCGCGCTGTGCGTCCTCGCAACGAGCGGCGTCAATGGGCCCGCGGCGAGGGCTCGGTGCTGTTCGTCCGCTTCGCGAAGCGGTTCCAGATTCTGTTCCATCTCCGTCCGCGGATCGCAGTTCCATGGGATGGGTGTCTCGTTGCGATTGGCTTGGGGATCGAACAGTCGCGCGGCTTGGTCGAGCGCCGTCAGATCCCTCTTTGCGGCGTCGATCTTTGCCTCATAGGCGGCAATCGTCGCCGCGATCTCATCCCGTTTGCGACGCAAGGCCGAGGCGATCTGCATCCCGGGAGAATAGGACATAAGAGGAACGTCGTCAAATGAATTCTAAATTACCAAAAGATGGTTACTTGTCTAACTTATTGAAAATACTAGATAATTATTCTCAAAGAGCTGCCCTTGGCTCTTTGGAGACTGCTCGTTCATTCTTGCCGCGGCGCCTGACAGCTGGGTCAGCGTCACCGCGGCCCTATCCTCGCTTCAGGCAAGCGCCTTCGTGAACCAAATACGCGCGTGGGCGGGCGGGAAATCGTTGAGTCGGCCGAATTCCCTGTAACCAAGACTGTCGTAAGACTTCGGCGCTAGGAATGTGAAGGTGTCGAGGAAGGCCGCGGGGCAGCCGTAATCTCGCGCGGCCGCTTCCGCCCCGGCCATCAGCTGTGAGCCAACTCCGCGCTTGCGATACGCGTCGGCGACCCACAGCCAGTTCACGAACAACCATTCGAACGCCAGCACGAAGCGAATTCCGCCCTGAACGATCTGGCCCTTATCGCGGGCAATGATCCAGCGCGGCGACCGGTCGGTCGGCAAGCCGAGCCCCGTCGCATGCGCGCTCAGTCCCGCTTCGATGATGCGAATGGTCGCTTCGTCCGGCGCTGTCTCTGCGAACGTCAGCGGTGGCGTGTCGCTCGGCGTCGTCACAGTTTCACCACCTGTCCAGTCCGCATGCTTTCATCCGCTGCGAAGACAATGCGCAGGGAGTTGATGGCGTCCTCGAGATGCTCGGTGAGGTCGATCTCGCCGCGGATCGCCTTGAGGAACTGGCGCTGCTCTCGCTCACAGAGCTCCTGGTGGCCAGGCTCGTCTTGGTTCGATTCGATCTCATCGGGACGCGCGAAGGAGCCATCGGCTTTGAGCCCGGCATGATGAATGCGCAGCGCATTGGTTTTGGTGTGATTGTCATGGTCGGAGGATTTGACCGCCGCATTCGTCTCCTCCTTTGAGACGATCGAGACGCAGCCCTTGGGCCCGATCATATCCTTCACGAAGAAGGCGGTCTCGCTGATCATCGGACCCCAGCCGCACTCGTACCAGCCGACCGAGCCATCATCGAAGGTCAGGTGCAGATGGCCGTAATTCACCATCGTCGACGCGATCTCGTCTGTGAGCCGTGCGCCGACGGCGTGCACGGAGACCGGCTTCGCCCGCGTCACCTGGCACATGATGTCGACATAATGCACGCCGCAGTCGACGATCGGCGACGTCGAGCGCATGAGATTCTTGTGCACCTGCCAGTGAGAGCCTGCCGATTGCTGATTGAGGTTCATGCGCATGACGAGCGGCTTGCCGAGTGTGCGGCCGATGTCGACGAACCGCGTCCATGAGGGGTGGACACGCAGGATGTAGCCGACCAGCAGCGCCTTGTTTTCTCTGCGCGCCGCGGTGACCACGCTTTCCGCCGCTTCGAGCAATTCCGCGAGCGGCTTTTCGCAGAACACATGCGCGCCCGCGGCGAGCGCTTCGAGCGCCATTGGCGCATGATGTTCTGTGTATGTGTTGATCGAGACCGCGTCGGGTTTGAGCGCAGATAGCGCTTCGGTCAGGCCGTCAAAGCGCGGCACGCCGGGGAACGCCGTGTCGAGGTCACTGCGCGACGATGCGTTGCGAGTGCACAAGCCGACCAGCTCGAAGGCCTCGATTGCCTGGTAGGCGCGCGCGTGACTCATGCCCATCGTGCCGAGGCCGACGACGAGGACGCGCTGGGGTTTCGTGACGTCCAGGTTTGGCGGCTTGCTCATCAATGCCTTTCTCCGCTTCTCACGCTCGCGGAGATAGGCGTGCTTCAGCCCCTGACTGTCAAGGCGCAGTCATCACGCAGCAGGCTGCTTCATCAGCCACTCATGCGCCGGATCGTTATGAAAGCGCCAGACGCGCTTCGGGCCGGCCATGACGTTGAGATAGTAGAGATCATAGCCGTGCGGCGCACCGACCGGATGATAGCCCTTCGGCACCAGCACGACATCGCCGTCGCCCACCGCCAGCGTCTCGTCGAGCGAGCGATCGTCAGTGTAGATGCGCTGCAGAGCAAAGCCTTGGGCGGGCTTCAGGCGGTGGTAATAAGTCTCCTCGAGATAGGATTCATCGGGCAGCGCGTCGCGGTCGTGCTTGTGCGGCGGGTAACTTGACCAGTTGCCGCCAGGCGTAATGACTTCGACCACCAGCACGCTCTCGGCCTCGGCGTCCTCAGGCAACACGTTGCGGACATGACGCGCATTCGAGCCGGTTCCGCGGGTGAGCGTGCCGACTTCGCCCGGCTTGATCACTCGCGCTTTGAACTTGCCGGTCGCGGGCGCCGAGCACAAAGCCACTTGGCAATCCGACGCGGCCTCAATGGTCACGGCGGTACGCGGGGGCAGGTAGACCGACCATGGCAGTCCGTCGAACACGCTCGCGCGCTCGCCTATGGTTCCAGAATCGAAGCCGCCCGCGCTGACGCGCGCCTTGCCTGAGAGAATGACGACACAGATCTCGTCGCCGCCCGTGTCAAGCTTGGACTTCGCGCCTTGCTTCAGCGTCCGCGTCTCAAAGCCGACATAGCGCCATCCGGCGGTAGCCGGCGTGATCCGATGGCCGACGCCGTCGGCGGCGTCAGGGGCGGGATGAACGAGCAGTTTCGATTGCGCCATTGCGTACGCTCCCAAATGGCCTTGCGGCGCTTACGCTAAACCCGCTTCCTTCAGCGCGGCGCGGATGTGCGCCACGCCCTTTTTCGCGTAGGGCAGGGCGGGGGCTTTTTTCGGGTCCTGCTCGGCTTCGAGGACGACCCAGCCGGAATAACCCTTAAGCTCGTCGAACACCGACGACATAGTCGATCGCGCCGTCGCCCGGCACGGTATAGACGCCGAGCTCCTTGCCCTGGCCTAAGATCGAATCGAGGAAGCTCCAATCGCCGGCGTTCGACTCGCGCATCTTTGCCTCGCGCACGTCCTTGCAGTGCACATGGCCGATGCGCGAACGATAGGCGCGCGCCAGCGCAGCAGGATCGGCGCCGCCCCAGCGCGCGTGGCCGGTGTCGAGCAGCAAATGCACGGGCGCCTTGGTGTGGGCCATGAGCGCGTCGATATCGCGTTCCGACTGGATGATCGTGCCCATGTGATGATGATAGCAAAGCTTGAGCCCCTCGTCGGCCAGGCGCTCGGCGAACTCGGTCATTTTCGCGCCATAGCCCACCCAGTCGTCCTTGTGCAGACGCGGGCGCTCGGACAAGGGCTTCGAGCGGTCGCCATGGATGGCGTTCGACGTCTCGGCCACGATGACGATGTCGGCGCCGGCGCCCTTGGTCATGGCGATATGCGATTTCGCCGCCTTGAACTCCTCGCGCGCCGAGCGCTTGAGCAATTCGGCCGAATACCAGCCGCCGACGAAGGTCAGGCCGAACTCGGCGAGCTTGTCCTTGAGCGCCGCGCCGTCGGTCGGCAGCTTGTGGCCCTTCTCCATGCCCACGACACCCGCCTCTTTCGCCTGGGCGAGGCAGGTCTCAAGCGGCGTGTCGCCGCCGATTTCCTGCAGGTCGTCGTTGGTCCAGCCGATCGGATTGGCGCCGATGCGAATGCTCATGCTCAATCTCCAACCCGCTGCAACGTCTTGGCCTCCTCGTAAGTGTGGCGCGCTGCGTCGACTTCCTTGCGCTCGGAAACCTCCGGCACGGCGACGTCCCACCAGAAGCCGCCCGCGTCCGTCGATCCCATAGGATCGGTGTCGATGACGATCACCTGGGTCGACTTCGCCGCGCGCGCCTTTTTGAACGCCGTTTCAAGGTCCGCGATCGAATTCGACCTTCACGGCTTCCGCCCCGAGCGCCCGCGCGTGAGCGACGAAATCGACCTCCGGCATCGCCTCGTGCCGCACGTCGCGCAGAAGGTTGTTGAACGGCGCGCCGCCGGTCGCCTGCTGCAGCCGGTTGATGCAGCCGAAGCCGCGATTGTCGTTGACGACGATGATGAGTTTCTGCCCCAGCATCACGGAGGTGGCGATCTCTGAATTCATCATGAGATAGGAGCCGTCGCCGAGCACCACGACGACTTCCCGGTCCGGCAGGGCCATCTTGACGCCGATCCCGCCGGCGATCTCGTAGCCCATGCAGGAATAGCCGTATTCGAGATGATAGCCGAGCGGCGCGCCCGCGCGCCACAGCTTGTGCAATTCGCCCGGCAGGCCGCCCGGAAGCGCAGACGACGACGTCCGACTTCTCGCCCGCGCGCATGAGCGCGCCGAGCACTTCGGCGTCGGTCGGCGCCGGCGCGTTGGTCGGCGCGATATAGCGGGCGGCGGTCGCTTCCCATTCGGCCTTGGCCTTCGACGGCTTCGTCGCTCCAGGCGCGCGGCGCCTTCCAGGCGTCGAGCTTGGAATCGAGCGCGGCGAGCGCCGTTCGGGCGTCGCCGACCACGGACAAAGCGCTGATGCTTGGCCGCATCGAAGGGCTGCACGTTGATGCTGATCAATCGCCGATCGGGGTTTTTGAACAACGCCCAGGAGCCTGTGGTGAAGTCCGCGAAGCGCGTGCCGACGCCGATGATCACGTCCGCTTGCGAGGCGAGAGCATTGGCGGCGCCGGTGCCGGTGACGCCGACCGCGCCCATGGCCAAGGGATGATCGGCGGGCGTCGCTGACTTGCCGGCCTGCGTCTCGCCGACAGGAATGCCACGCTTGGCGCAGAAGTCGATCAGCTCCCGTTCGGCGTCCGAGTAAAGGACGCCGCCGCCGCACACGACGAACGGCTTCTTGGCCTGTTTCAGGATCGCCGCCGCTTCCTCGATCTCGCGCGGATCGGGCGCGATGCGGCGCAGGCGATGTACGCGCTCGTCGAAGAAGCTCACCGGATAGTCATAGGCCTCGGTCTGCACATCCTGGCAGAAGGCGAGCGTCACCGGCCCGCATTCGGCCGGATCGGTCAGCACGGCGATCGCCCGACTGAGCGCCGGCACGATCTGCTCGGGGCGCGTGATGCGGTCGAAATAGCGCGACACCGGGCGGAAGCAGTCATTGGCGCTCACCGTTCCGTCACCAAAATCCTCGACCTGTTGCAGAACGGGGTCGGGCCTGCGGTTGGCGAACACGTCGCCAGGGATTAAGAGCACGGGCAGCCGATTGACATGCGCAACCGCGGCGGCGGTGACCATGTTGGTCGCGCCGGGGCCGATCGAGGTGGTGCAGGCCATCATGCGGTTGCGTCGCGAAGACTTGGCGAAGGCGATCGCGGCATGCGCCATCGCCTGCTCGTTATGGGCGCGATAGGTCGGCAGCGCGTCGCGAGCGCCGTACAGCGCCTCGCCGATACCCGCCACATTGCCATGGCCGAAGATCGCGAAGACGCCCTCGAACAGGCGCTGCTTCCGCCCGTCGACTCTCGACCAGTTGCGCGCTCAGGAAACGAACCATCGCCTGGGCGGCGGTCAATCGCATCGTTGTCATGGCGCTTCCTCGATTCGATCAATGCTTGAAGTTTGGCGGCGTTTCGATCTCCGCCTCGCGCGTCATCCGGACATTCTTGCGCCAGAGGTCGCCCAATCGCGCAAACGCGACGGCCATTCGGTCGACCGCCTCGCGATCGTCGATACGGCCGGCGAACCACTCGACCGCCGGCTCGGCGAAGATCGTCCGGCCGACCGCGAAGCCCTTAACGACACGACAATTGTGCGCCAGGGCGAAGGCTTGCGCCAGATCCTTTTCCGGCGCCTCAAGCCCGAGCAGCAACACGCCGCGGCATAGGGGATCGCCAGCCTCAATGGCGTGAGCGATGTTGTCCCACGCCGCTACGCTGGTCTGGCCCTCCAGCTTCCACCAGTCCGGCTTGAATCCCAATCTCATAGAGCCGTTCGATAACGCGCGCGACTGTACGGTCGTCGACGGGTCCGTTCTTGCTGGCGATGATCTCAACCAACAATTCACGCTCGAGCCGGCGCGTGGCGTCGTGCAGGCGTAGCAGCTCGCGCTCCTGCCGCGCCTTCATCTCCGGCGGATCGTCAGGGTGATAGAAGCACAGGCACTTGATCGTATGCGCGACCGGCCACTCCACGAGCTTTGCTCCGAGCGAACCGCCGTATTCGAACTCGAGTGGACGTGAGCCGGGCTCCTCGACCGGCCGGCCGATCCAGAAATTGTGATCGACCGCGCGAAACAGCGCCTCGCGCCCATATTTGCCGTCGAGCAGCATGCCATAGCCTGGCCGGCCCGCCGCGACCTTGGCGGTGGCTTCGACTGCGAGGAGTTTGAAGTCGCTGATGCGCTCGCGCGGCGCACCGGCCGCGTCCGCGATCTTCTCGAGTTGCGCGCGATGGTCGATTGCGAACGCCATGATCGCGGGCGGCTGGGGCCGGCGCGTCGTCGCCCAGTGAATGTGGTTGAGCGCCTCGTCGCGGCGCAGCGCCCGAAGAGGCGAGCCGTGGTCGAGGAAACGGCTGAGCTCGGCCCAGGTTGGATATTCGGCCGAGCACAAGAGACGCGAGACGGCGAAAGCGCCGTTGGCGTTGGCGTAGGCGCAGCAGGTCTCCAGCGGCTCGTCACGCAGCCAGCCGCGCAGAAAACCGGACATGAAGGCGTCGCCAGCGCCGAGCACGTTATAGACTTCGACCGGAAAGCCCGGGCCCTTGACGCCTTGCTCGAGCGAATCGGGAATGGCGTCGGGGAAGACGACGCAGCCCATCGGGCCGCGCTTGAGCACCAGCGTCGCCTGGCTTGCGGCGCGCACCGCTCTTAGCGCGGCGAGCGGGTCATCAGCTCCGCCTGCGATCATCATCTCCTCTTCGGTGCCGACGATGAGATCGCATTGCGGGAGAATGTCGCTCAGGCTCTTCGTGACTTCGCCCGATTTGATGTAGCGCTCCTCGCCCGCGCCATGGCCGGCGAGACCCCATAGGTTTGGCCGGTAATCGATGTCGAACACGACTTTGGCGCCCGGCGGCGCGCGCGATCCGCATCGCCTTCCGCTGCGCGGCGGCGGTGTTGGCGCGGGCGAAATGCGTGCCGCTCACCAGCACGGCTTTTGCGCTTTCGATGTAGTGAGGGTCGATGTCGCCTTCGTCGAGCGCGCTGTCGGCGCAATTCTCACGATAGAAGATGAGCGGGAAGGTCTTTTCGTCGCGGATGCCGAGCAGCACAAGTGCGGTGAGGCGCACCGGATCGGTCCGAACGCCCTCGACATCGACGCCCTCGCGCGCGCATTGTTCGCGGATGAACCGCCCCATGTGCTCGTCGCCGACGCGGGTGATCAGGCCGCTTTTCAGCCCCAGCCGCGCGGTGCCGATGGCGATGTTCGTCGGGCATCCGCCGACGGCCTTGGAGAAGCTCGCCATGTCCTCAAGACGCCCGCCGACCTGCGCGCCATAGAGGTCGACTGACGAGCGGCCGATGGTGATGACGTCCAGGCGGGGATCAGGCGCCATAGATGATTCCAGGCTCACGGCTCGATCGGCGGGTCGCCGGTTCCGACGACGTTCTGGTCAAAGTCGATATTCGACCCGGTCATCAGCCCCGACTCGTCGGAGCAGAGATAGGCGCAGGCGCGCGCGACTTCCTTCGGGTCGATGAGGCGCCCGAACGGCCTAGCTCTTGACGGCGTCCTCAAGCCAGCCGTCCTTCGCGTCGTGATATTTCTTCTGGATGTTGTCCTCGCCCACCGTCGACATCCAGCCAATGTTCAGGCCATTCACGCGGATGCGGAATTTGAGCAGGGAATGGGCGACGTTGCGGGTGAGCGTGGCGAGCGCGCCTTTGGAGGCGCAATAGGCGGTGATGAAAGGCTGGCCGCCATGCGCCGACATAGACTGGATGTTGACGATCGAGCCGGCGATCTTGTCGCGCCGCATGATCCGCACGCTCTCCTGGATGAGGAAGAACGGCGCGCGCACGTTCACATCGAAGATCTCGTTGTAGCGCTCTTCGGTGGTGTCGAAAATGTTGCCGCGGTCGGTTAGCGCGGCGGCGTTCACCAGCGCGTCGACGCGGCCGAAGCGCTCATCGGCCTTCGCGACAACTTTGCGGCAATCGGCGACCTTCG
This sequence comes from uncultured Alphaproteobacteria bacterium, assembly GCA_963717215.1. Taxonomy (GTDB): domain Bacteria; phylum Pseudomonadota; class Alphaproteobacteria; order Rhizobiales; family Beijerinckiaceae; genus Roseiarcus. Next base: position 499,159 of record CAVQVS010000006.1, on the reverse strand, counting down.
CAAGATCCGCCTGGACAAAGACAGTCGGACAGCCGGCGGCCGAAATTTCGTTCGCAACCCGCTCGCCACCCTTGGCGTTACGGCCGCAGATCACGATCCCCGCCGCGCCGCGCTCGGCGAACAGCCGCGCGATGGCCTCGCCGAGCCCTTGGGTGCCGCCGGTGACGATCGCAACCTTGCCGCTCAAATGACCCGGGCCCCGATAGGCCGAGCGCGCAGACGCGCCGGCCCCAGGCGCGGAAGTCTTGGCCATGAGCGTTTTCTCCTAAGGCTTCCGGCCACAGCGCACAGGGGAATAACTACCTTGCCGTCGTTCCGAGCCGACAGAATGAAACAAAAATTCTATTCCTAAGTCAATATGGAACGTATATTCTTTTTCTGGGCGCGCGCAGAGGGATCGCCGCCCCGGAGGAGGAGCGCATGAAATTCGGAATTATCGGCGCGGGTCGGATCGGCAAGATCCACGGCGGCAATGTCGCGGCGCGCTCCGACAGCGAGGTGGCTTTCGTTGCTGATGCGGACCCTGCCGCCGCTGGGGCGTTGGCCAAGGCGACTGGCGGCAAAGTCGCCGAAATCGACGCGATCCTCGCCTCTAAGGACGTCGAGGCGGTCGCCATCTGCTCGCCAACCGACACTCACGCCGATCTCATCGAGCGCGCCGCCCGCGCCAAAAAGGCGATCTTCTGCGAGAAGCCCATCCACCTCGACGTCAAGCGGGTTCGCGCTTGCCTCGAGGTCGTCAAGCAAACCGGCGCGACGCTCATGGTCGGCTTCAACCGCCGTTTCGATCCCAATTTCTCCGCCTTGAGCAAGCGCGTCGCCGAGGGCGCAATCGGCGCGCTCGAAATCCTTTCGATCACCTCGCGCGACCCCGGGCCGCCCCCGATCTCCTATATCGAGCGCTCGGGCGGCCTGTTTCGCGACATGATGATCCACGACTTTGACTTGGCGCGGTTCATTCTTGGCGAGGAGCCGGTGTCGGTGAGCGCGATGGGATCGGCGCTGGTTGACAAGGCGATTGGCGACGTCGGCGATATCGATACCGCGGTCGTCATCATGGAGACCGCGTCTGGCAAAGTCGCGCAGATCTCCAATTCGCGGCGCGCGGCGTACGGCTATGACCAGCGGGTCGAAGCGCACGGTGTGGACGGCATGGTTCATGCCGCGAATGTGCGCGAGACGACGGTCGAGTTTGCCGGTGCGCATGGCTTCACCAGCGACAAGGCGCTCAACTTCTTCCTCGAGCGTTACGAGGCCGCCTATCGCAACGAGCTCGACACGTTCATCAGCGCCGTGAAGGCAGGCAAGAAACCGCATCCGGACGGTGACGACGGCCTCAAGGCGCTCCTGCTCGCCGATGCGGCCTACCGATCCTGGAAAACAAAGCAACGGGTCGCCGTAGGTTGACAGCGTGCGCGGCCGGTTCGCTTGCGCCTCAGACGGCATGGCCCTATAGGCGGCGGCGTTAGCGGGAACATGGCATGGCGCAAGCCCAGAAACGACGGCGTCCGGCTTCGAACTGGGCGCCGGTCGAGGCGCCGCCTTCCAAGCCCCAGACATTCATCGAGCGCCTGATCGACGCCATTTCGCGGCGCCGTTCCGCGCTTCGACGGCTTGGCGTCGCGGCGAGCTTCATCATCATCGGTGGCGCGCTTACGATTTTCGCGCGCACGCTCGCGCACATTGATCCGAACAAGTTTAAGGCCGCGATCGCCGGAACGGGCGGCGACCAGATCCTGCTATCGTTCGCCTTCAGCGCATTGAGCTACCTTGCGCTGACTGGCTATGATGGACTGGCGCTTCGGCATCTTGGCATCAAGGTCCCCTACCGGTTGACCGCCGTCGCGTCCTTCACGAGCTACGCCTTTTCGTTCACGCTCGGCTTTCCCTTGGTCACCGGCGCCGCGGTCCGTTATTGGGTTTATGGCCCCGCCGGGCTCTCCGCGGGAAAGATCGCTGGCCTCACCGCGGTTGCGGGAATCACGTTCTGGCTCGGGATGGCGCTCGTGGTCGGCGTTGGGTTCCTGTCGGCGTCCGATCCGATCGCTGACATCGATCATTTCCATCCGTTGGCCAATCGGTTGATTGGTCTCGGCGCCATCGGCGCGCTGGTCGCCTATATCGCCTGGACCACCCTCATGCGCCGGCGTGACGCGACGGTTCTCGGCGTAAGACTGCCGGGCCCGCGGCTGACGCTCGGGCAAATGGCGCTTGGCGTCATTGACATCTGCTCGGCGGCCGCGGCGCTTTATGTCCTTTTGCCACGAGACAATCGCTTCGGGTTCCCCACCTTCGCGACGCTCTACTCGTTCGCGTCCATGCTTGGCATCGCAAGCCACGCGCCGGGAGGTCTCGGGGTCTTCGAGGCGACGATCCTCCAAGGCGTCGGAGGGGACGAGGACGATGTGTTGGCTTCGCTGCTGCTCTTCCGCGGCATCTATTACGTCGTCCCTTTCATCGCCGCGATGGCGTTGCTGGGCGGCGTCGAGGCGGTGCGCCGCTGGCGTTCGCTGCGCGAGGCGATATCGGCCCGGTCGGATGACTAGCGGGCGCGTGTGATGAGCCGGCTCGAAGCACAAAAACTCGTCGACCTCGTGATGTCGCCCTTTGCGGCGGAACTGATCGCGGCCATGCCAGAGCCTGCGGTGATCGTGAGCGCGGACGAGCGCGCCGCGGCCGCCAACAAGCCGGCGCTCACGCTGTTGCCGGGTCTGCGAATTGGCGATCCGTTCGTTCTCGGCTTACGTGCGCCCGACGTCATCGACGCGCGCCGTCGCGTGATGACGAGCGGCGAAGCCGAGACGGTGCAGTGGAGCGAGCGCGTGCCGGTCGAACGGCTGTTCGACGTCACTGTCGCACCGCTCGCGACGGCCGAGGGCGAAGTCGTGGCGACGCTCATCACCCTGCGCGATCAGACGGAAGCGCGGCGCGTCGAGCGTCTGCGCGTCGACTTCATCGCCAACGCCAGCCACGAGCTGCGCACGCCGCTGGCGTCGCTGGTCGGCTTCATCGAGACGTTGCAGGGATCGGCGCGCGATGACGCGAAGGCGCGCGACCGGTTCCTCGTCATCATGCGCGAGCAGGGTCGACGCATGGCTAGGCTGATCGAAGACCTGCTGTCGCTTTCGCGCATCGAACAGAAGCAGCATTTGAGACCCGAGCACGTCGTCGATCTGGCGCAGACGACGCGCGGCGTCGTCGATGCCCTGACGCCGATGGCCAACGATCTCGGCGTCGAGATCCGTCTCAGCGCCGAGCAGCCGGTGCTGGTGGCGGGCGACCGCGACGAACTCTTGCGCGTGGCCGAGAACCTGATCGAGAACGCGATCAAATATGGCGTCCGGATTGATTCGGAGGCGCCCGGCCTGGTGGACGTCGCCGTCTCGACGACGGAGAAGGAGGGCGCCTTGACCGTGCGCGACTACGGACACGGCATTGCGCCCGAGCACCTGCCGCGGCTGACCGAGCGTTTCTACCGGGTCGATCCAACCCTAAGCCGGGCCAAGAACGGCACCGGCCTCGGCCTCGCCATCGTCAAGCATATCCTGACCCGCCATCGCGGCCGGCTGACGATCACCAGCCGCGTGAACCAGGGCTCCTCGTTCGTCGCGACCGTGCCCTTGCATCCGACCACGAAGCCCTGAGCGCGCCGGCGAACGAGGCTCGGACTCAATAAAATGTAAATCAATGAAAATAAATGAAAGAAAAATTGCTTTCATTTGTTTTCAATTTCTTGTCGATATTACACTTGGCATACCAGGGCGCAAGGGCTAGATAGACGCTGTGTCGTGCTACTGGATCGAAGCTGACATTTGAGTCCGGGATAGGATTCCCGCGGCGGATTGGAAGTGCGAGTCTGGTCGATGCGGGCTGGAAAATCGCTCTCCGTTTAGTCCGCCGACGCCGGTCGGCTCAGATCCATCATTCAAGATCGCAGCGCCCGGCAGAAGCAGGTTTGGCGGGCCGAAATCGTGCTGTTGACCGCCGAGGGCGCCGGCACGAGCGCGATCATGAGACGAACCGGAAAGTCCAAGACCTGTGATTGGCGCTGGCAGGAGCGCTTTATCGAGGAGGGCTTCGGAAACGACCCATTGGACCGGCGCTCAACGCTGTCGAGGGCTTGTGCGCAACCCTGACAATGCGCAGGCTCAAGCGCGGCGTCTTCCGATCGGTCACAGACCTGCAAGCCGCGATCAACCGCTTCCTCGACGAGCACAATCAGCAATCGCAGCCCTTCACCTTGACTGCCGACCCAGACAAAATCATCGCCGCCGTCAGGCGAGGGCACCAAGTGTTAGATTCGATCCCACTAGCGTCGCATCTTGCCGCTTGAGAAGGAGTTGTCCGTGAAGAACGCGCTCGGACGGTTGGGACGGCAGGCGGGGTTAGACGGGTTTGATGATTGCGAACTGCGGGGTCTCGGCGAGGATGGCGGTGGTGAGGACGCGCCAAATCATCGCCAGCCAGGCCAGCAGCCTTCGGAAGTTGTAGCCGGCGGCGGCGAGGATGGCGTTGGCGGCGTCGCCATGCGGGCCTTTGAGGAAGTTGCGGCTCGTGCGGTGCTCGGCCTTGGCGTGGCCGATGACGGGTTCGACGGCCGAGCGGCGCCGCAATTGGCGCTTGATGGCGTCGGTGACGCCGCGCCTCTGGCCCGAGATATAGATCTTGAACCCCATGTCGGGCGAAGCGTTGTGGCCGCGATAGCCGCGGTCGGCGACGATGCGGGTCAAGGGCGTGTCGATCTGGGCCTCGATCGCGGGCAGGACGGTCGCCAAAGTATGGCCATCGTAGGGTTGCCCGGCATCGCTTTCACATGGGCGATGAACTGGCCGCCCTTTGAGCGATGAAGCGTGGTGGCGAGCGAGATCTTGACGCCGAACTCGTAAGGTCGATGCGCCTTGCCCCTCGGGTCAGGCCCGAGGGCAGGCTCTTGCCGATGCCTTCAACCTCGGGCGCGTGCCGGAAATAGATTTTTCGCCCGCGCTGATGCTGACGCTGCTCGCGCACGGCAAAGGTGAGCGATAGGGGCTGGGCGAAAATCGCGCGCAACGGATCATCGTCGCTCGTCTTGCGAACGAGGTCGCGGCAGACCCGGCCGAGATAGGTGCGGATCGTCCTCAGCGCCCGGTTGGCGCGCTTGAACTGTTTGGCGTGAGCGTAGCGCTGATGGGCGATCAGCGCATGCCTGCCGACCCGCTCACAGGACTGGCGCAGGGAAACGCCGGTCTTCTTCGCCAGCCTGACCAGACGCTCCCGCGCCCGGTGCATGAGCCTGGCGTCGGTCGGGAACGCCACCGCCTTCGACTGCACCGTCGTGTCGACGATGACGGTTCGCGTCGCGGTCGCAAGGCTCTCCTGGATCAGCGCGACGAGCTTCTCCTCGCCCATCCTTTGGCGCCAGCGCGTCAGTGACGAGCGGTCGAACGGCGTCTTGTGCCGGAAGAACTCCTCGCCGCAGAACAGCTGAAAGTACGGGTTCTCGATCCAGCGCGCGCACAGGTCCTCATCCGACAGGTCGTGCATCGACTTGACAATCGCCAGGCCCGCCATGAGCCGCGTCGGCAGCGGTGGATGCCCGGCTCTGTCCGAACAGGCCGCTCCGAACCGGTCCTCGAGAAACCGCCAGTCGATCGCCTTGCCGAGCTTCACAAAGCGGGTGTCCGACATCGACGATCTGGTCGAGCCGCGCCCGGAACAGATCGTCTGTCCACTCTCCCGCCGCTCCTTCGGCCGCATCGAATCGCCCTCCCCCGCTGACAAACGCGAAGGAATCACGGCCGACCGGGCGTATATTTGGGAAGTTTCCTTCCTGGGCACGGCAGGGTAGTCGGCCGACCCTTACGAGCCTTGGTTTCGCTGAGCCTTAGCGCCGCGTCTCAAGCCGCCGCCTTCGTTCACCCACGCGAGTGTCGTTATACCGAACAACACCGCGAGTCCGAAGAAACCCGAAGCCAACGAAGTCGAGCGCGCGCCCGTCAATTCGGTAGATCCTGTCCGCTTAACGCCGATGTAGTCAACGCCGCCGTAGCTATAAGACGGACTCAAGCCAACAACTCTTGGCACGACGACCGTGGCACCCGTGTCTGCAATGCGGCGCGTCGTACCACCAGTCGCTTCAGTGATCGGGCGCAAGTTCTCGGTGCTTGAGACAACGTCCCGCATTTCGAGCGGATTCTCCTGGCCAACGTTGACCAACGCGACGTGCTCGCCATCCTCGGCGCGATAGAGACCGAGCTGGTTGACGGTTAGATGTGCGCGGCTGAGGCCGGGCGCGTAAGGCGTCATCTCAAGCTTGGTTTTCGAGCCGTCGGGCGCGACTAGGTTGGTTTCGCGCGCTTCACCGCTCACGCTCTGGCGCTCGACCATGATCTCGCGTCCCTTGGCGCTGGCGCGCAAAGCCTCTTCCTCTAAGTCTGGCTCTTTCATCAGCCAGTGCGCCAGCCGTCGCAACAGATCGAGGTAGGGCCCGCCGCCATCATAACCGCGCGCCCAAAGCCACATCTGATCGGTCAACAGCAGGCCCACGCGCCCCTTGTCGACCCGCGACAGCACAAGCAACGGCTTGTCGTCCGCGCCTTTCATTACCGTCACGCCGCTCGTCGGCCTCGCGCCGATGATCCGAAACCATCGGCCCCAGCTCGGTTCGCCGTTGTTGGTGTCGAAGCCTGTTAGGCCTCGGGTCACCGGATGGCGCTCGCCCTCCTCCGACACGCGGGCGCGATACGGGGCCTCGACGTCGTTGCCGCTCGGCTCAGCGGGGGAAATGTCGCCGAGCGGAGAGTAGTAAAGACCGTCGGGGGTAGAGAACTCCGGACCCTCCGCCATCAACAGCGCGCCGCCGTCGCGCACGTATTTGGCGATGTTCTCGAGATAGACGTATGGCAGGATCGACTGCTGGGCATAACGGTCGAAGATGATGAGATCGAAATCCTTGATCTTGCGGCCGAACAAATCCGCGACCGGAAAGGCGATCAGCGACAATTCATTGATTGGCGTGCCATCGGCGCCCTTCTCGGGCGGGCGCAGGATGGTGAAATGCACGAGATCGACGTTGCCGTCAGATTTCAGCAGATTGCGCCACATTCGTTCGCCCGGATGCGGCTTGCCGGAGACAAGCAACACCCTGAGCTTGTCGCGCACGCCCTCGATGTTGACTACCGCTCGATTGGTGTCGCGGGCGATTTCGCCTTCTACCGGCGCGACTTCAAGCTCAATCACGTTCGGGCCGGGATGGTCGATCGGCGTCTTTATTTCGATTCGTTCCCCGACCTTGGTTTTGATCGTCATGATCGCTTGGCCGTCGCGTCGCACCGTAAGATTGACCGGCTCGCCATGATCTGCGCTGTCAACAACCCGGGCTTCGATGACCTGATCTTTGCCGACAATGCCGTAGCGGGGGGCCCCAACGAGCTCGATGCGCCGTTGCCGTTCGCCTTCGTGACCGGTGATCAGCGCATGCAACGGCGCTTTGAATCCGAGCGCCGCCGCAGACCGAGGAATGTCGTGCGCGTCGCCGTCGGTTATAAAGATTGCGCCGCCAACCCGGTCTGGAGGCGCATCGGAGAGCGCGCCCCGCAAAGCAGCGAACAGCTTGGTTCCGTCGGTTTGCGATTCGTCGCGCGAGGTTTCAACGACCCGCAAATCGACGTCACCGAGCGCCCTGAGCCTTGCCTCGAGTTCGTCGCGGGCTTTGTCTGTCTGCTGTGGCCGCTCGCCGATGCTCTGGCTCTCAGAACGATCGACAACCAGCGCGACAATATCCTTAAGCGGACGGCGGTTCTCCTGAACGAGATTGGGATCACAGAGGGCCGCTACCAGAAGCGCCATGCTCAGCCCGCGCAACCAGGCGCCGCGAACGCCGCGCCAGATGAGCGCGGCTGAGATAAGGAGAGCTGCGGTCGCCAGCGCGTAAATCGCGGGCCACGGAAGGAAGGGAGAAAGAGCGATTGACCAAGCGCTCAACGAGTTAACCTTTCCAGAATGTCCTTGGCGTGGACCTGGTCGGCTTTGTAATTGCCAGTGAGCGTGTACATGACCAGATTGACCCCGCTGCGTAGCGCAAGTTCGCGCTGCCGAGCCCCCCCAGGAATCAGCGGGTATAGGGCGTGCCGGTCCGCGTCTTCCGCCCAGGCTGCGGCGAGATCGTCCGAGGCGATGATGATCGGCGAGACACTGTCGCCGGCACGCGCCGGGCGCTGAGCATGGTCGTTGAGATCGGGCGGCGGGAGCGCCTCGACCCAGGTTTGCCCAATCGCGGTGCGGCCAACGATGCGGTCCAAAAGATAAAAGGCTTTGGTCAACACGTGGTCATGGGGAACGGGCTCAAGCTCTGGAACGTCCACCCCCTCGAGAAGTCTCCGTAGCCAGAGCGCCTCGGCCGTCGACGGCCCGCCGGGAGGCGCGGTCAGCGCGTCGCGCGTATCGAAAATCATAGTGCCGCCATTCTTCATGAACGCGGCGATGCGCGCGCGCGCAGCGGGCTTGGGTTGCGGCAACCCTGCGACGATCGGCCAATAGATGAGCGGATAGAACGCGAGTTCGTCGCGTCCTGGATCCAGCCCCACCGGATCGGCAAGCTCCGCTGAGGTGCGAGCGGCTAGCACCCGCGTCAGCGCCATCAATCCAAGCTTTGAGGTCTCGTCCACGGACGAGTCGCCGGTTACTACGTAGGCAAGCCGAGTCGATATGGCCGCATCCGTATCGCGTTCGGAGGCCGGCGGCGATTCCGCAGCTCGGGCGTGGTGCGGGACGGCGGCGAAACCGAGCAATCCGACGACAGCAAGGGCGGCAATCGCTCCCTTGCGACCCAGAGGGGCGCCACCCATCAGCCAGATAGAAATTAGAGCGTCGATCATCAGCCCGACGAGAGCAGCTGGCAGCAGCCAGCGACGAAGATCAATTGGCGGCGCGGTCGCGAGCGCGCCTTCACGCACCGCGAGCGGCGCATAATTGGCTGCAGCTAGCTTCTCGCCCGGAGCCAAGGCGTTGACTGCTCGCAACAAATCGCGCGTTCCGTAAAAGCCCGGCGGATGCAGGATGTCGCCCGCTCCGGAAAAGTCATCGCCGATGGGTTCGGCTTGCGCCGGAGGCGACCCAAGAACGCCAAAACCATTCAACGTGCGCAGGGGCGGTCGCGCTATTCCATGCTCTCCGGATTTGACGCTGTCCGCGCCGCCCTGACCCGGCGCGTCGGCTTGCGCGACGATCCGGCGCAGCATGTCGACGAACAAACCCGATAAGGGAAGATTCGACCAGGTGGTGTCGGCAGTCACGTGGAATAGCACTATGAGGCCCTTGCCGCGCCGCTCGGCGGTCACGAGCGGCGTCCCGTCCACAAGACGCGCCCAAGTTTTCTCTGAGAACTCTAGCCTCCGGTTCGGCAAGCACTTGACGGATTACCGTCACCTCGTCTGGAGCGGCAAGGCCGAAGAATGGGCTGCCCGCCTCAAACGGCGCGATGTGTTTTGGGGTCTCCCAGGACAAAGCGCCGCCCAGCAACCGACCGCCGCGCCGAAGGGCCGTCGGGGTCAAGGTGTCATCGCCGGCCGCGAGACGAGTCCCGGCAAAGCGCAGCAGCACGCCACCGTTGTTCAGAAATTGAGTTATTGCGTCGAGCTCCGGGCCTGGCGCAACACTCATGTCGGCGAGGACGAGCACGGAGGGCTTTTGGTTGAGCAGCGACACAATCGGATCCGTGGAGGAATCGTGCCACTCGCTGACATCGGCGAAAGGTTGCAGCGCTCGCTTGAGATAGTAGTTGGGTGCGAGCAGTGGCTGCGCGACGTCGGCGCTTGCCCCCGAAGCGATGGCGACCCGACGCCGGCGCGAGCGTTCGTCGATGAGCCATATGGCGCCGGCCGAACGTTCGCCGTCGATGACGACTTGCGTGACATCGTTGCGCAACTCGACGGGCAGGTCGAAACGGGCGTCGACCTCCGATTTCGCTCCAAAGTCGAATCTCGCGCGGCCAATCTCCCGCCCTTGAATATCGATCGCGCGCACCGCTCCGATCGTCGGCGCACCGGCATCGGAGCGCACAAGCCGAGCGGTTAGAGCCCCTGCCTCATTGTCAGCGCCAGAAAGCGCGAGCGCCCCCCGGCTGTCAGTCACGACTTCAACCGAATGCGTGATTGATGCCAGCCTCGTTGAAAAGGCGCTCGCCCCGCCGAGCTCGAGGCTATCTGCAATCCACAAGACGCCAGCATGCGGTTCGCGGGCGAGAAAGCGCTCGATTGCTGGCAACGCAGCCATGCGGTCTGGCGCATAAGGAACCGGCGCCAGCGATCGAAGCCGACCGTCGAGTTCGGATCGGTCCAGCGGGGCGATGTCCTTGCCGCCCTGGGAGAGAGCGCCGATAGCCACAATTCGACCAGACCGTCCCGCCGCGGAAGCTCGTTCGCGCGCGAAGTCGATCCGCTTGTCCCATCCCGGCGCCGACGCAAACCCGTCGTCGATCAAAACCAGAAGCGGCCCCGACCCCGAGAGGGCAATAAAGCTGTTCCACAATGGCTCGGCCATCGCCAAGATGATAAGGGCGCCGATCGCGAGCCGGAGCGCCAAGATCGGCCAGGGGGTGCGCGCTGGCGTTGTCTCGTCCGGATTGAGTCCGATGAGGAGTTGTAGCGGCGGGAATATCGTCTCACGCGGACTTGGCGGCGTTACACGCAGCAGGAAATAGAGCCCAACGAGGCCGACCAACGTCGCCAGAACGGCGGGAGCGGCAAAAGCGAGCGGCAGTCCGAACATGGCTCAGGCGCTCCGCAGATCCACGCCCGATTCAGGCGCGGAGAGACGCATGCGCAGCGCCAGCAGCATCTCCGCCGGCGATCCGTCCGTCCGGTGGATGCTCATTCCCCACCCTGCGCGGGCGCAGATCTCGCGGATCGCGTCCCGGTGCGCGGCAAGTCTCGACAGATAGGCATCACGCAAGTTTTGAGCCCTGGGCGTGAGCACCCGGAGGGAGCCGGCGGGATGAAGAAACTCTGTGTTGCCAGCGAACGGGTACGTCTCCTCGATCGGATCAACAATCATCACCAGCTCACCGATCGCGCCGTCGGCGCTCACAGCCCGGAGCGCACGCGCGACGTCTTCGGGATCCGACAGAAAATCGCCAATCAGCAGAACCATCGAGCGTGAGGCGGCGGGATGCGCAGGCGGCAAAGTCGCTTGCGAGGTTCCTCGGAGGCGCTCTTCGGTCGCAATTGCTTCCGCGAAACGCTCGACGACACCTTGCGTCGCCAAGGGCCTCGTGAGACCGAGCAGGCCCGCGCGCTCGCCGCCGCGCACACAAAGGTCGGCAAAAGCGAGCGCCAGCAAAGTCGCCCGATCTATCTTCGAGACCGGCGCCAGATTCGATGAGAACTGCATCGAAGCCGAGCGATCGAACCACATCCAAACGGTGTGCGCCGCCTCCCACTCGCGCTCACGGACAAAAGCGCGCTCTTCGCGTGCGGAGCGGCGCCAGTCAACTCGCGACGACGGCTCGCCCGAAAGAAAGGGGCGGAACTGCCAGAACGTCTCGCCCGAGCCCGCGCGCCGCCGGCCATGAACCCCGTGACGCACCGTCTGAGCCACGCGCCTGGCCGCAATGACCAAACTAGGCAGACGGGCGGAGAGCGTCGAGGCGTCGCGACGGATGGAGACAGGGAGCGTCATGGCGCCAGAAGTCGCCGCGTCATTGGATCGTTTTGGCCACAAGCCGTCCAATCACCGCCGAAATTGTCTCGCCCTCGGCCCGTGCAGCAAAGCTCAACGCCATGCGATGCTTAAGCGCTGGCTCGGCCAAAGCCGCGACGTCGTCGAGCGACGGCGCAAGGCGCCCGTCAACCAGCGCGCGGGCGCGGGCCGCCAGCATCAGGGCCTGTGCGGCGCGCGGCCCAGGACCCCACGCGATGCCCTTGGTAAGCTCAGGATCTCCTTCTCCCGGGCGGCCTGCCCGCACCAGGTCAAGGATTGCCTCGACGACTCGATCGCCGATAGGAGCTCGCCGCACGAGCCGTTGCGTGACCATCAGGTCTTCCGCGGTCATGACCGGCTTCGGTCGCGCCTCGCGCTCGCCTGTGGTCTCGATCAGAATTCGGCGTTCGGCTCCCCGATCCGGGTAGCCGACGTCGATCTGCAGCAGGAAGCGATCAAGCTGCGCCTCGGGAAGCGGATAGGCGCCCTCCTGTTCGAGAGGATTCTGGGTCGCCAAAACATGGAACGGCCGCGGCAGATCGTATCGTGCTCCCGCCACGGTGACGTGGTGCTCCTGCATCGCCTGGAGCAGAGCTGACTGAGTGCGGGGGCTAGCGCGATTGATTTCGTCCGCCATTAGGAGTTGGGCAAAGATCGGACCCTTTATGAACCGGAAGCCACGCTTGCCGTCGTGACCTTCCTCCATCACTTCGGACCCAAGAATGTCCGTTGGCATCAGATCGGGTGTGAACTGCACCCGCAACGCGTTTAGGCCGACGACAACCCCTAAAGTCTCGACGAGCTTGGTCTTCGCGAGCCCCGGCACGCCGATCAACAATCCGTGTCCGCCGGCGAGCAAGGTCGCGAGAGTGAGGTCGACGACCCGCTCCTGACCCAGGATAACGCCGCCAATCTCGGCTCGTGCAGCGGCGATGTGCTCCAACGCAATATCGGCGTCACGGCTCAACTGGCCCGGATCTGCTATATTGGTCACGCTCATTCACTTGTCCTTTGCGCCACCCCGATGGCTCACAGTTTTGTTTTGTCTTCAGGCGCACTAAGTTGAACAAGCGTCACTTCGACGCAAGGCCCAAGCGCGCAGATGTCAAATTCGCCCCCAAAGAAACGCCAGAGTGACCCGGAGCCAGCGCGCGCGCCGGAAAGAGCTCTGCGAGGACTCGGCGAGGCGGCGACGGGGCGATTGAGCGGCGTAGGACCGGCGCCTTCTTGGAATCCGCCCGACTGCGGCGATATCGACATGCGCATCGCTGCCGACGGAACATGGTTTTATTGTGGCTCGCCGATTGGGCGGCTGGCGCTCGTGCGACTGTTCGCGTCGGTTCTGCGGAAGGAAACCGACCGTTATGTTCTCGTCACGCCAGTCGAAAAGGTCGGGATCAGGGTCGATGACGCGCCGTTCCTGGCTGTTGAGATGGGCGCTGAGGTCGAAGAGAACGAACTACGGCTGATTTTTCGGACTAATTTGGAGGATCTGGTGACGGTCGATTCCGAGCACCGGCTGCGGTTCGATCGAGGCCCCGCGGACGGTCTGAAGCCCTATGTCCGGGTGCGGGGCGATCTTTGGGCTCTCATCAAGCGAGCGCTGTTCTATGACCTTGTTGCGCTTGGCCAGACGGAGCGCATCGCGAACCAGGACTGGTTCGGCGTGCGCTCGCGCGGTGTGTTCTTTCCCATGTGCCCGGCGAGCGAAATCGAGGGGCTTTGAGCGTCGACCCCGTCCCCGACCAAAGTGCGGCCTTCCTGCGCGTCCGGGCGGAGCGCAAGCTTAGGCCCTCGCTCAGCCTGTCAGACCTCGAGCAGGCAGTCCCAATCGGCATAAGTGACGACGCTCTTGATGGGCGGCTGCCGGAGCTCGCCGTGCTCGCGGCATGGCGCCCCGCGGCTGTCCTGTTGCCGATCATCGACCGGCCGGGTGGATTGACTGTCCTCTTGACCCTGCGAGCATCCGATCTACGGGCCCACTCGGGCCAAGTGGCCTTTCCTGGCGGGAAGATCGACGCGGGCGAATCCCCGCACGATGCCGCATTGCGTGAGACGCAGGAAGAAATCGGGCTAGAGGCGAGGTTCGTCGAGCCCATCGGCTGGCTCGATCCCTTTTTCACCGGGACCGGATTTCGCGTCGCGCCCCTGGTCGCTCTGGTCGAGCCCTCGTTCGTGCTTAAGGTCAACAAGCTCGAGGTCGACGAGGTTTTCGAGACGCCGTTCGCCTTTCTGATGGACGCGACTAACCATCGCCTCGAGGAGCGGGAGTGGGCGGGCCGGCGGCGGAGATTCTATGCCATGCCCCATGAGGGGCGGTATATTTGGGGCGCAACCGCGGGCATCCTGCGCAACCTTTACGAAAAGCTGTTTTCCTGATGGGCAGGACCGTCCTCGAACCGCTGGCGCTCTTCTTGAGCCCTTTCGCGGTGTATGCGGTTTATCTCGCCGTGCGCGCCCGCTACCCGCTCGAGGTCGAGCACTGGACGCGCGAACGCGTGTCGGCAATGACCTTGGCTGGCTTGGCAGCGGCCGTGCTCGGCCTCATCGCCATCAACGCCTTCGCGCCTCGAGGCAGTGGCGTCTACATCCCAGCGCATGTCGAGAACGGCGTGCTTGTCCCGGGCCGCTTCAAATGATCGCCGTTCCGGGTCTCGCAAACGGAAGGCTCAAAGATCAGGCGCTCCTAAAACAAGGACCGCTGGCCCGAGCGCTTGAAGTCCTCAACGGAGAGGGCGAGGAGACCCGGCTTGTCGGCGGCGCGGTGCGGGATCTTGTGCTCGGCGAACCGGTGGTCGACTTTGATCTCACTACCACCGCAACGACCGACGTCGTTATCCGCCGTGCACGGGGAGCCGGGTTCAAGGTTGCTCTGACTGGCGTCGCGCATGGAACGGTGACGATCATCGTCGATGGGTGCCCGCTCGAAACGACGACGCTGCGTGAGGATCTCGATACCGATGGGAGGTGGGCCAAGGTTGCGTTCGGCCGCGACTTTGTCGCCGACGCCCGGCGACGCGATTTCACTATCAACGCGCTGTCGCTCAGCGCCGACGGGGCGGTCCACGATTACGTTGGCGGCCTTGAGGATCTCGTTGCGAGACGAGTGCGCTTCATTGGCGAAGCGGACGCGCGGATTCGCGAGGACTACTTGCGCATTCTGAGGTTCTTTCGGTTCTCGGCCCGCTTCGCGTCGGACGGCCTCGACCCCCAAGGCCTGTCAGCGGCGATCCGCTCGCGAGATGGACTCTTACAGCTTTCGCGCGAGCGCGTGCGCAACGAATTCCTGAAGGTCCTGACGGCGCCGCATGCGGGTGACATCGTGCAGACGATGAGCGGAAGCGGCTTTCTTGAGCCGATTCTTGGCAGCGTCGGCTATCCAAGGCGTCTCAGCCGTCTCATCGCGATCGAAGCCGAGCGTGGGCTGAAGGGCGACGCTCTCCTTCGTCTGGCCGCGCTTGGCGTCGCGATTCCCGAAGACGCGGAGCGACTGCACGACCGGCTGCGTCTTACCAATGCCGAGTCCGATCGGCTCAAAACCGCCGCCGCCAGACTGATCTGCCTGCACGGGACCACTGCGCCCACGTCGTTGCATGAGCTTAGGACCCTGCTGTTCACCGCTGGACGTGTAGCCGCGCACGACGCCCTCACGCTTGCTGAGGCAGAATCCGAAGCGCCATCGGACGTCACGGCCTTCGGAGCGGCCAATCAGTTTCTCACTAACGCCCCCAAGCCCAACCTTCCGATCAGTGGGGCTGACCTAATTACGCGCGCCGGTGTGGCGGGACCGGCGGTTGGGCGGACGCTCCGTGTTTTTCGGGCGCGATGGATCCTCGCCGGCTTCGCCAAAGAGCCGGCCACGCTCACGCGCCTGGTGGAAGAGGCAGTGGCTGCGCAAGACAGGGGCGCGGGAGAGGGCGATTGAAGGCCTCAAAACTGCCTTGCAGTGAAGTGACCCCCGTTTGTCATCCAGCGATAACGAGGGTCCTGCCGCGGGCGTGGGGCAGAGATCGGAAGAGTGTCTCGTTTAGCAGCTCGTCCCGCAGCCGGCCGTTGAAGCTCTCGTTATAGCCGTTTTGCTGAGGCTTGCCGGGCGCGATGTAGGGCCAGTCCACGCCAGTGTCGTCGGCCCAGCCGAGGATGGCATTGGAAGGTGTATTGGGTGCCGTTGTCGCTGACGATGGCGCCCGGGCGCCCGCGTTGGCGGATGATGACATCGAGTTCGCGAGCGACCCTGCGTCCCGACAGCGATGTGTCGGCCACCAGGGCCAGGCATTCGCGCGTGCAGTTGTCGATCACGGTCAGGATACGGAAGCGCCGCCCGTCCGTCATCGGGTCGGAGACGAAGTCTAGACTCCAGCGCTTGTTGGCCGCCAGAGGCGTCTCGATCGGCCTTCGGTGCCGATCGCCCGCTTGCGCCCGCCGCGGCGCCGCACGGTCAGCCGCTCCTCGCGGTAGATCCGCTGGACGCGCTTCCTGTTGACCGCATGGCCCTCGCGGCGCAGCAGCACATGCAGCCGCCGATAGCCGAAGCGCCGTCGCTCCTGGGCCAAGGCCTTCAGGCGTTCGCGCAACGCTCCGTCATCCGACCGCCTGGCGTGATTACGCACGCTGGTTCGGTCGGTGCGGATCACCCGGCACCCGCCGATGGCTCATCTCGTAGGTCGACTGCAGATATCCCGCAGCCTCCCGATGCGCGGCGGGCGTCACCATTTTTTTCCCAGGAGATCCTTCCGCGCAACGTTGTCCAGCATGACGTCCGCCAGCATCCGCTTAAGCTTGGCGTTCTCATCCTCCAGCGCCTTCAACCGCCGAGCTTCAGACACGTCCAGCCCGCCGAACTTGGCTTTCCACTTGTAGAATGTCGGCGAACTCAGCCCGTGCTTGCGGCACAGGTCCATCACCGGGACACCCGACTCCTGCTCCCCCAAAATCCCAACGATCTGCTCTTCCGTGAACCTTCATCGCTTCATCCGTCCGTCCCTCTCCTGGGGCGGACTCTAATTATTCCTGGCAGAGTTTCAGGGAGTCACGTCACTTCCGGGTTAAACTGCAGGCCCACTGCATATAACCCGAACGATAGGCTTGGTTTGGAAATTAGCCCGCCAACAGCGAGCAGCTTGGCGCCCTGAGGCAGATCGAAGCCGTCAGAATGCCATTGATAGACCGTGCGCGGGAACGGGGCCGGGCACAGCTGATGGCCAATGAGCGTGGGCTTGATCGCGTAGTAGCCAATCTCGCTACGTTTGTCGTCATAGCAAAACACCCTCGCGCCAGCATCTGTGCGCCAAGGCAGAGGCCAAGCAGCGGTTTGTTCTCAGCGAGCGGAGTTTCGAGCAATTGATCCCCGTCGTACAATGTCGAGCGCGTCATTGGCACCCATCGGACCCCGGAACACGACTACGCCGTCATTGGTCGACGAGCCGATCTGGCAACGGCTTGCCGCAACTCGGTCGCCGAATGTCAAGCCTGACCTCCATGGCTCTGAGAGCGATGCCGATGCGATCACGTCGAACGCTCCTGACGTAGGACAATTAGCCCGGTTGGACGCCGGCGAGGCTTCCTAGGGGCATGGCTCAAACTCCATCCCATAGCATGTCCGCCGCTCTACTCGAATTGCCACCTTACGGAGGCAAATTTCGTGCTACAAGCTCAACACCCTCGCGAACCGCAAGCCGGCACCCCCCGATTGGTGGGCCATGTGGAGTTCTTGCTAGACTTGGCCTGCGCCGATATATAGTGGGGTATTGTGGCTGCGGTGGCTCCCATCGTCTAGCGGTCTAGGACGTCGCCCTCTCACGGCGAAAACACCGGTTCGATTCCGGTTGGGAGCGCCAAATGTATCAATAGCTTAGGTCGACACCAGAGCTCCATTCGCGGCCAGTGCCCAACCGTTGCCCGATATTCGTTCCTGAACGTTCGCGAACTACACATCCGAGACGCCCTGAATCCATGATCTCTGCTGAGCAGCCCAAGCCGGACTTGCGGCCGCTCGCCGACGAAGCGACTCAACTGCTCGCCGACCTCGTCGCGCGGCGCCGCCAGATCATTGAAATGATCGTCGCCGAGCGCAATCGGGAGAAGCGCGTCGCGGTCAGGCGGATCCGCAAGAGCATCGCTCGCCTGATCGCCGCGCTCGAGAAAGAGCTCGCCGAGATCGATGCGGAAATCGACGCCTCCGTGCGCGGATCGCCCCCATGGCGCGAGAAGGAGGATCTTCTCGCCTCCGTTCCGGGCGTTGGGCCGATCACCGCCCGCACCCTGATCGCCGAACTGCCCGAACTCGGAACCCTCGACGCCAAGCGGATCGCAAGCCTCGCCGGGCTCGCCCCGTTCACCCGCCAGTCCGGCCAGTGGAAGGGCAAGGCGATGATCGCCGGCGGCCGCAAGTCCGTGCGATCCGCCCTCTTTCTCGCAAGCCTCGTCGCCTGCCGTCACAACCCCGTCCTCAAGGCCTTTCGCCAGCGCCTCGTCGAGGCCGGCAAGCCCAAAATGCTCGTCGCCATCGCCGCGGCGCGCAAACTCCTCGCCATCCTCAACGCCATCCTGAGAGACAAACAGCCATGGCGCCAACAAACCGCTTGACCGCCAACACAGTCGCTGAGGCTTTGACCTCGTTGGTCATATGCTTCCTTTCTAAAACCTTTATGAAGAATTGATCTAAGAGTGATTCTTGGATTATAGTAGCTGGAAAACTGTTGTACGATACTATGCGATCATCAATCTGACCGGAAAAACGATGAATCATATATTTCAATGGGTCGTCTGAGATGTTTCTAAACTGAGGTCGCACTTCCAGCGTATTGTCGACGTTAGTTGGGTCGAAAGCGGCGTCGATTCCCTCAAGAGACATCGCTTATGAATAATCAAATGCTATTCTCGCCCGGCTAGGACGCTGTTGCCTACAGAGCCATACAATCCCGTTAATGCCCCAGATTGTCGCTACAAATACACCAAGCCCGGTCAAAGCGACTGGCAAATATCCCCACTGGCTCAACCAAAGTCCAGTAAGACGCTGCGCCGCTCGCCGGGATGCCCCAGAGCCAAATAGCGACGCTTGCGTCTGAGAGGCGCGCCCATACCCACAAGGGGAAAGCCCAAGTTCTACGCATTGGCTCCGACCAATTAAACGTCGTCAAAAGGTAGAAAGCCAATTTCCCCCGCGTGGTCTGCTCAGCGAGGGAGAGCCCGCCGAGAGCGATCGCGATCGCGGCGCCGCTCCTGGGCCGGCTGGTAGGCGAGGCCCCCATGGTAAGTGCAATAGGGGCCGGTCGCCGTGGGCGAGCCGCAATAGCGGAATTCGGAAGTTGCGGGGTCGCCCAGCGGCCAACGGCACATCGATTCTTTCAGTTCGACGATCGTCACCCGGAGCGACATCGGCAGGACGACGCTCTCGAATTCCTCTTGGGTCTCGAGTTCGGACCGCGTCTCCGGGGCCAGCGCGAACGCGGTCGCCCCGCGCATCATTCGAGGGGCGGGCGAGCTGAGGCGCGGCCCCGCGACCCGATGCACCGGTGGGGGCGCCATGCGCCGAGGACGCGGAACGCCCGTGCTCGGCGTTTTTGCCCGGCCCGCCAGGCCGAGCCGATGCACCTTTCCGATCACGGCGTTCCGGGTCACGCCGTTGCCGAGCAAGCCCGCGATCTGACTCGCGCTTTTGCCGTCTATCCAATGCTGCTTGAGCTGCTCGACTATCTCGTCCGTCCAAGCCATTTGTCGCCTCGTTCGTCAATTCTCGCCAAAGGCGGCGCAATACGCAGAATCCCACTCCGTCGCCCGGCGAGGAGCCCGCCGGGCCTAACGCTGACCAACACTCGATTTGGAACCCTCCCCACGACATCTCGTGGGCCTCAGGGTGAAAACTACACTACTCGTTGAATCACGCGCAAGAGTCCTCAGAGGTCGCTGAAGGCGCTTTTCCCCAACTCTTCGCGTTTCGGATCGTTCATTGCACAGCGCACTCCGAACGCTGAGTTGGATCAATCCGTTAGCGTTTCGCTCAGCGGAGACGACGGGGACTCCCTTTCTCGACGGAGAACCGCGTCGATCGGCTCGCGCTATGTCTCTGCAAGTCGAGGCTGCGCGCCGACTCGGTAAGTGTAAGATGTTTCGCGGCCTGCCACAGGGGCGACAAAGAGCCCGCGAGGCCGCATCAGGCTTGGGAGGCCAGGGCGCGTCTCCGAAACTCTCCGAAAAGCCGAGAGTGTCCATCGCGTCGACGGCGCCGAACTTGCGTGATGGGCGCGACTGTTGTGTGATCTATATCACAAAAAAAATTCGTCGCGTGATGTTTAGTTGTAGTCGGCGGTTGGTTAATGGTGTAGGCGAGAAGGGCCGTAAGGCGGTCCCTCAGGGGCTGGGGTCGGGCGCTGATGAACCAGTTGGACGCAGAGACTGGCGGACAAAGGTCGCTCGCCTCACGGGCTAGCCGACTCGGGTTCACAAGCGCAGTTGCGGCGCTGGCCATATTCGCGGCCTCGGGCGCGAAAGCGGACGTCCTTGAGATCTTCAAGCTGTCCGGCAGTTTCGGTAACATTTCGGGCCCCCTGACCTCTTTCAGCGGTACGGTCAATTTGGAATTCAGCAACGACTTCGCCACAGAGACATTGACGTCCATCAAGATCAGCGTTCAGGGGCGCACTGCCGTCTTCAGCCAAAGAGCATCGCTGTCCGTCACCCCGTCCGTCGGGTTTATCGACGCCTTCAACAGCGCCGGCGATAGGGTCGAGCTGTGGTTTGCGGCACCCCAGTCGGGCACGTGGGCTGGCTTCAACGCGGGTAAGATTTCTTTTGGCGAGGTGTTTTTTGGTAATGTGCCCGGAGTTCTTCTCGGCGCTACAGGCAACGTCACGCGCGACCTCTCGCATTCCGCGATACTCGCCCCGCCGCCGCCCGTACTCGACCCGCCCGACCCGACCACCCCCGCCGTTCCGGAACTCTCGACCTGGGCGATGATGCTGCTCGGCCTTGTCGGGCTCGCGGCGAAGCGTCGGCTTGCCTTGGGCCCGGCGGGGGGAAGAGCATAGGTCGCGCCGGCGGGTCCAAAGCGCCCTCGATCGCGCGATTTGACCACCTCGAGCGCCTTCCGTTATAGTAAATCCGCACTTGGCGGCCGCCCTAGCGGGGCGGCGTTTTTATTTCCGCCGACTGCACGCCGATCTCGGAGGCCGGTTTCTCGAGACATCACAAGGAGTTGACGGTGACCATCGCCGACGCGGCTTCCGCCATGGTTCCGACTTACGCCCGGGCCAAGGTCGCTTTCGAGCGAGGCGAGGGCTGCTGGCTCATCTCGACGACCGGGGAGCGCTATCTGGACTTCGGCGCCGGCATCGCCGTGACCTCGGTCGGCCATGCCCATCCTCATCTTGTCGAAGCGCTGACGAATCAGGGCTCGAAACTGTGGCACGTTTCGAACCTTTATCAGAACCCCGAAGGCGAGCTTTATGCCAAGCGCCTCACCGAGGCGACCTTCGCCGACCTTGTTTTCTTCGCCAATTCGGGCGCCGAGGCCAATGAAGCGGCGGTCAAGATGGCGCGCCGGGCCCATTCGGTTGACGGCCATCCCGAGCGCTATCGCACGCTCACCTTTGAAGGCGCGTTCCATGGCCGCACGCTGGCCATGATCGCCGCTGGCGGCCAGGCCAAATATCTCGACGGTTTCGGGCCCAAGGTCGACGGCTTCGACCAGATTCCGCTGACCGATCTCAAGGCGGTCGAAGCGGCGATCGGGCCGGAGACGGGTATGATCATGATCGAGCCGATCCAGGGCGAGGGCGGGGTCCGGGTCGTCCCGCCGGCGTTCTTGCGCGGCTTGCGCGAGATCTGCGACCGTCACGACCTCCTTTTGATTTTCGACGAAGTGCAGACTGGCGTCGGTCGCACGGGGCGCTTCTACGCCTATGAGGATTGCGGCGTTCATCCCGACATTCTGACCTCCGCCAAAGGCATCGGAGCCGGGTTTCCGATGTCGGCCTGCCTTGCGACCGCGGATGCGGCTCGGGGTTTGACCACGGGCGTCCACGGGACCACGTTCGGCGGCAATCCGCTGGCGATGGCGGTCGGCAACGCCACCCTCGACATCATCCTCGCGCCGGGCTTTCTGGATCGGGTCGCGAGGCTCGGTTTGGACATGCGCCAGCGGCTGGCGGAGCTCAAGGATCGGCACGACGGCGTGATCGAGGAGGTTCGCGGCGAGGGGCTGATGATCGGCCTCAAGCTCAAAGTCCCCCCGGCTGCTTTCGCTGACGCCGCGCTGGGGCAGAAGCTTCTCCTTATTCCCGCCGGCGACAATGTCGTGCGCGTCGTTCCGCCTCTCGTGGTCACTGACGAGGAATTGGCCGAAGGCGTGCGCCGGCTCGACGCGGCTTGTGAAGCGGTCAAGGAGCGCCTCGCCGTGGCGATCAACTGAAAGAGCCATGAACGCGACGGTTCAGAGCCAGCCCAGGCATTTCCTCGACCTGCTCGAGCTTTCCACCGGGCAACTCCGCGGCATCCTCGACAGCGCCGCAGCGATCAAGGCGGCGCGGGTCAAGGGCGCGGAAGCGTCATTGCGTCCGCTCCTCGGCAAGACTTTGGCGATGATCTTCGACCGGCCGTCGACCCGCACGCGCGTCTCGTTCGATGTCGGCATGCGCGAACTCGGTGGCGAATCGATCATGCTGACCGGCGCGGAAATGCAACTGGGCCGGGGTGAGACGATCGCCGACACCGCGCGCGTGCTCTCTCGCTATGTCGATGCGATCGTCATTCGCATCCTCGCCCATGACGACATGCAGGAAATGGCGGATCACGCGACCGTCCCGGTGATCAACGCTCTGACGAAGCAGTCGCATCCTTGCCAAGTGTTGGCCGATGTTATGACGTTCGAGGAGAAGCGCGGGCCCATCCGCGGCCGCAAGATCGCCTGGTCCGGGGACTACAACAATGTGCTGTCGTCATGGATCGACGCTTCCGCGCAGTTCGACTTTCGGCTCGAAATCGCCTGTCCGCCGGAACTGCAGCCAGGCAAGCAGCGGCTCGAGGCCGCGCGGAAGGCGGGAGCGAACATCGCGATCGGCGTCGATCCGGTCGCGGCGGCGCAAGGCGCCGCCGCAATCATCTCGGATTGCTGGGTGTCGATGGGCGACGAAGACGAGGGTCGGCGTCACAATCTGCTCGCGCCCTATCAGGTCAACGCCAAGCTCATGAGCCACGCCGCGGCGGACGCCGTATTCATGCATTGCCTGCCCGCTCATCGCGGCGAGGAGGTGACGGACGAAGTGATCGACGGGCCGCAATCGGTCGTGTTCGACGAGGCGGAAAACCGCTTGCACGCGCAGAAAGGCGTGCTCGCGTGGTGCCTTGGAGCCACGCCATGACGCTGCTCGAGCGCGCCGCGTCGGCCGAGGTCGTCGACGACATCGTGCTCCCGTTCGCCGTTGAATCCTTGAGCACGCGCGGTCGTCTTGTGCGCTTAGGCGCGGCGATCGATCTGCTCCTCAAGCGCCACGACTATCCCGAGCCGGTGTCGAGACTGGTGGGGGAGGCAGTGACGCTGGCCGCGCTGCTCGGCTCGACGCTGAAGACCAGCGGCCGCTTTCAATTGCAGACCAAGAGCGACGGCCCCGTCACCATGCTGCTGGTCGATTTCGACGCCCCGTCGCATTTGCGGGCGCTGGCGCGGTTCGACAAGGCGAAGCTCGAGTCCGCGTCGCACGCAGGCGGCGACCTGCTCGGCCATGGGCATCTGGCCTTCACTATCGATCCCGGCGGCGACATGAACCGCTATCAGGGCGTGATCGCGCTCGAGGGCCAGGGACTGGAAGCGGCGGCGCATCATTACTTCGAACGATCGGAGCAGATCCCGACGCTGGTTCGGCTCGCGGTCGGCGAGATCGTCACCCCTGGCGGCGCCGCCTGGCGAGCCGGCGGGCTTGTCGTCCAGTATCTGCCCAATGAGGGCGGGCGGCGACTGCAAGCGGACTTCCCGCCAGGCGATGCGCCCGAGGGCGTCGAGCCGCACACGATTACGGAAGACGACTCTTGGACCGAGGCCAAGACGCGCGCGGCGACGACCGAAGCCCACGAACTGATCGACCCGACGCTGTCAAGCGAGCGGCTGCTGTTTCGCTTGTTCAACGAGCGCGGCGTGCGCGTCTATGCGCCGACGCCGCTTGCCGCTGTCTGCCGTTGTTCCGCCGAGGGGGTCGACGCGATGCTGCGCTCGTTTCCGCCGGAGGAAGTCAGGGAGATGGTTGGTGACGATGGCCTGATCGGCGTCACCTGCGAATTCTGCTCGACCAAGCGAACCTTCAACCCAGCCGATTACGGCGCGTAAGGACATAAACCGCGCCAATGGACGAAAGCGCCTTCGCGGCCAGGCTCGCCGAATCTCAAGGCTCAATCGAACGTGAGCTCGAAACCCTGCTGAGCCCCGAGCCGAAATCCGGCGAGCCGGCGCGGCCCAAGCGCCTCATCGAGGCGATGCGCTATGCGACGCTTGGCGGCGGCAAACGGCTGAGACCCTTCCTCGCCGTCGAGACTGCGCGGGCGCTCGGGCGAGCGGACGTCGGTCCGATACGCGCGGGCGCGGCGATCGAATGCATCCATGCCTATTCGTTGATCCACGATGATCTGCCGGCGATGGATGACGACGATCTGAGGCGTGGGCATCTGACCACCCACCGCGCGTTTGACGAGGCGACGGCGATTCTCGCTGGCGACGGACTGCAGGCGCTGGCGTTCGAGATCCTCTCCGATCCCGCGACCGACGCAAGCGCGGAGTTGCGCGTCGCGCTTTGCCTCGGCCTCGCGCGCGCCGCGGGCCTCGCGGGAATGGTGGGCGGGCAGCAGCTTGATATTGACGCCGAGAAGTCGACGGCGCCGCTTGTGGTTGAGGAGATCAGGCTCCTGCAGGCGATGAAGACCGGCGCGCTGCTCAAATTCAGTGTTGATGCGGGGGTGATCCTGGCGGGCGCCAGCGCATCGGCGCGCACGGCGTTTGGTGTTTACGGGCGCGCAATTGGGGCCGCGTTTCAGATCGCCGACGACATCCTCGACGTCGAAAGCGACGCGGCGACGCTCGGCAAGCGCGCCGGCAAGGACGCCGCCCAGAACAAGGGCACCCTGGTCGGAGCGCTGGGTCTCGAAGGCGCGCGCCGCGAGCTCGACCGCCTGGTGGACGAGGCGATTGCCGCGGTCGACGCGGCTGATGTGGGCGCCAAGGGCGACATGTTGCGCGCAACCGCCCGCTTCGTCGCTATGCGGAAGACCTGAGGGCGAGGGTTTCAAATCCATTCGTAGACTCCTCACGGGGGACAACTCCCTCGCGCCATGAGGGACCGTCCTCAGAACGCGCTGCGAATCCGCTAATCCGGCGCAGCTGACAACCGCGACGAGTTAATCTGGCATGGTGACCATTACGGGCCATCGAGGGCGCTTCGATTCAGGGATCGAAGCTCACATAGCCGCATGCTGTCAGGATCTCGCTCGATCGCTCGAGCCTCGGAAGGCGGTCTACCTCGATTTTCGTTTCTGGGTGATGGTGCGAGAAGTATTAGAGGGCATCCCAAACGGCCCAGAGGACCGCAAGCTGGTCCACCACCTCAGGCGGTTACTACAGGTCGGTCGGATATTTTGCCCAATCTCGACAGCTACCTTTTTCGAATTGATGAATATTGGCGACGATGAGCGGCGACGGAGGATGATCAAAATCATCGACGAGTTTAGCATCGGTGTCACACTCATCCCAGAAGACGCCCGCGTCCGGACCGAAGTCGAGGAGCTAGTCCGCGGACCCACGACGCGAGAGCAGTCGTCGCCAAAGCCCGTCTGGACTCGCCTTGCTTATGTGCTCGGTAATGTTCACCAGGTAGGGCTCGCTGTGCCCCCAGAGGTCGAGTTGACCTTCCAGAAGGCCCTCTTCGATCGTCTTTGGGAGCAGCCGCTCAGCCTGATTGCTACGCAAATCGACCCGGCCACCTATAGCTCTCGACCCGAGATGTCTTTGCTCGCGAATCGGCTGAATTGCGAGAACCAAGCCCATCGCACTGTGATGAACAGCTTCGAAGGTGTTCTCGCCGACGAACTTAGCGGCACCGCAGAGCTGGCCGATGCACCTCTGAGAGAGATGATCGTCCAAATCTACGAAACTGAAACAGGTGGTCTGGCTCCGCCCGCCGATGCTACAGACCGCACTCAGCTCAACTTCTTGCGCGCATGCTTGGGAGGGGCTCATGGACGCTGTTTGCCGACGCTTCACATTCAGGCCAACCTTCACGCCCTTTTTCGCTGGGAGTATCGCGACAAGCTGCTAACTCCCAACGACATGTTTGATTTTGCCCATGCGGCGGCGGCTCTCGCCTATTGCGACGCATTCTTCACAGACGAGGGGGTCGCGAAGTCCATTACGCACCGCCGCCTCAGACTCGACGAGCACTATGGTTGCTTCGTAACCAACAGCACACAAGATGCGGTCGGTTATCTAAGGTCCATTGCCGAATGACGCTGTATCTTGCAGGTTGCTTCGGACGTTCGAGGTCGCGGCCGGGAGGCGTCGCATTCCAATCGCCCCGCGCTCACTTCGCCGCCGGGCTCTCCTCCTCGACGCCCACGGCATAGCCAAGGCCGCGCGCGGTCTTGATGATGTCGACGCCGAGCTTCTTGCGCAGTCGCCCGATGAACACTTCGATCGTATTCGAGTCGCGGTCGAAATCCTGCTCGTACAGATGTTCGACGATCTCGCTGCGCGAGATGATGCGCCCGGTGTGGTGCATGAGATAGGAGAGCAGGCGATACTCGTGGCTCGTGAGCTTGATCGCCATGTTATTCACCGTGACGCGTCCGGCGCGGGCGTCAAGCCTGACCGGGCCGACGGTCAGGTCGCTGGAGGCGTGGCCGGCGGCGCGGCGCAACAACGCGCGCAGGCGCGCTAGCACTTCCTCCATGTGGAAGGGCTTGGCGACATAATCGTCCGCGCCGGCGTCGATGCCCTGGACCTTGTCGCTCCACCGGTCGCGGGCAGTCAGGATCAAGACCGGCATCGCGCGTCCGGCCTTGCGCCAGGCTTCGAGGATCGAGATCCCGTCGCGTTTGGGCAGGCCGATGTCGAGCACGACCGCGTCGTAAGGCTCGGTATCGCCGCGAAACCAGCCCTCCTCGCCGTCGAACGCGCGGTCGACCGCATAGCCCGCAGCCTCAAGAGCGGCCGACACTTGACGGTTCAGATCCCGATCGTCCTCGACAACCAAAAGCCGCATGAGGCGCCTGCTATCCCTGATTCCCGCCGAAATCAATTCTTGGCGGGCGGCTCGTGAGATTCGCGGGGCTCATGCGTTTCGTGGCTCTCGTGCGGTTCACGGGCGGGGTGCGAAGGGATTTTCCCGGTTCCCGCGTCAATCTCGACATGGACGAGCCGCCCGTCCCGATGCAGGAGCGTAATCTCGTAAATGAAGTCCTCTCCGGTGCGGCAGAGCTTCGCCGACAGCGCCTCGGCCTTGCGCTGGGCGCCAGCGAACTTGAGCGCCGCGAACGGCTCGAGCAGGTGACGCGACTTGACCATCTCGCGCGTCTCGGCGGCGTTGAGGCAGGCGGGCTTCGCCGCAGCCAGGCGCACTTCCGCTTCGGCGCCCTTGGCCGCGGGACATCCCAGAGAGGCGCACCCGACCCCGGCGGCGCAAGCCGCCGAGCGCATGAGGCCCCACCAGGCTCCGGCGCGGCAAAGCATGGCGAGCGCCATGATGGCAAAGCCTCTGTTGAGAATACTTGATGCCCCCATGTTGGCCGTGGCGGCTGAATGCAATGTGAATGGTCAAGACGCACAATTTGAAGCCTCAGCGAATGACGCGCGCGAAAGCGGGCGTAAAAGCGGCAATTTTCGGGTGGGGCGATTGATGCGCGTCGCCTTCGGGCGCATGAAGCCACCTGAATGGTGTCGCCGCTCTCCCGCTTCCTTCGGACGCTGATATTGGCTGCGGCGCTGGGTCTGCCGCTTGCTCCGGCGCGCGCGCTGGTCGGCGCCGAGCCCGACAGCCGCTTCGCCGACCGGGTGGTGATGGTGCTGATCCGGGGCGGCGACAAGGCCGGCTTTTGCTCGGCCCTGGTGTTGAGCCCGCGCATCCTTCTGACCGCCGCCCATTGCTTGAGACCCTTGCGGGATATGGCGGTCCACTACCGCGACGCCGCGAACGGGGCGGTCATCATTCCCGTCGATGCGGCGATCGCCCATCCGCTTTACCGCGCCGACGCGATCAAGGCGCGGGTCGAATCCATTGATCTGGCTCTTATCCGGACGGCGCGGCCGCTTTCTTCTCGCTTCGCCGGCGCGGCGATCGCCGGTGGCGGGCCGCCGCCGATCGGCGCGTCAGCGATCGTCTCGGGCTACGGCGCGGCGCGCGAGGGCGACTGGTCGTCGGGTGGGGAGCTGCGCAGCGTCAAGCTTGCCGTGCGCGAGCCGGCGTCGACGGTTCTTATCTGGGCGGCGGATCCGACCGGAAGGGCGGCCGGCGCCTGCAGCGGCGATTCCGGAGCACCCGTCTGGTCGGCGGACGGATCGGCCGCAATCGCCATCGTCGCCTGGGCGCAGGCCGCGCATGGGCGCGGCTGCGGCGGCTTGACGCAAGGGCCGCTGCTTGCGCCGCTGAAGGGCTGGATCGAGGAGACCGAACGAAGGCTTGCGGAGGGCGGCTAGGCGGCCTTCAGGAGCTTAAGCTCCGACAGGCTTCGGGCCGTAGCCAGAACCGCCTCTTTCGTGGTCCTCGGCGCCCAGCCGAGCAGGCGCCGGGCCTTTTCATTGGTTGCGTTCTTGTGTTTGCCAAGTTCGGGCAGAATTGCGCGGACCTGAGGGTCAAACCGCCCGACCACGCGCATGAGCCAACTGGGCAACGCGCGGGTCGGAACCTTGCGCGCGCGCTCGCCCATGCCGTCCTTCAGCATCTGAGCGATCTGGCGAACGCTGACAAAATCCTCGGCAGTGGCGAGAAACCGCTGGCCGCGAGCCGCCGGATCGGTCATCGCCCTGATGTGCAGATCAGCGACGTCTCGGACGTCGACCACGCCGAACCAGAGATCGGGACAACCGGGCAAGGAGCCGTCGAGCAGCCGCTTCACGAGCACGATCGAGGCCGACGTGTCCGATCCAGGCACGGGTCCAAGAATGAGGGTCGGATTGACCACGGCGAGTTCAAGCTGACCTCCCTCACGCGCGATGAAATCCCAGGCTGCGCGCTCGGCGATCGTCTTTGATTTCCCATACGCTTGCACGCTCGGATCGTTCAGGTTCGTCCAGTCGTCTTCGGTGAACACCGCGGTCCGGTCTTTCGGGGCGCCGTATCCGATGGCCACGAAGGACGAGGTCATGACCGCGCGCTGGACGCCCGCGTCGCGCGCGGCCTTCAGCACACGCAGCGCCCCATCGCGCGCCGGGACGATCAGCTCATTCTCGTCCTTGGGCACGGTGACCGGGAAGGGTGAGGCGACATGCAGCACGTAGTCGCAGCCGCGTACGGCTTCGGCCCAGCCTGCATCGGCGCTCAGGTCGGCGCGGACAAAGGTCAGGCGCTCGCCGACGTCGCCCGCGCCGCCCTGACGCAGCATCGCGCGCGCCTCGCCCTCGCGCTTGAGATCCCGGACAGTCGTCCGCGTCTCGTGTCCAAGGGCCAGGAGCTGGATCAAGCAATGGGCACCGACGAATCCCGTGCCCCCGGTGACCAAAACGCGCGTCATAGGACTGTTCTCCAACCGCTCAAAAGATGCTACACCTTAAACCTAAGTTCAAGGTCAAGGACAATCCATGCGGATCGGAGAACTATCGGAAAGGACGGGCATCTCAACCTCGCGCATTCGCTTCTACGAAAAGCATAATGTGCTTCCGAAGCCGGCCCGCAACGGCAACGGCTATCGGACCTATCCGGACACGGCGGCGAAAATCCTCGAGTTGATCGACACCGCGCAACAATTGGGTTTCTCGCTGAATGAGATTCGCGCCGGCCTCATCGAAGCGGCGCCAAATCTTCCGTCAAAGGCCGCGAAGGCCGACGCGCTGCGAAGCAAGCTCGATCACATCGATCAGCACATGAAAGAAGTCCGCGCCCGGCGGCGGCAGATCGTGAAGCTGCTCGAGGAAATGGGCGATTGAGCGCAGTTAGCCGTCGGGCGGGCGGCGCTGAGCGCCATCCACGAGTCCGCTGCGCTTCACCGATTCTCAGCGAACGGACCGACAGGAGCCTGACACACTGCCTGCCCGTCCGCCTCTGGGGATGTGGCTTTACTCAATATCGGTCGGCGGCGGGAGAGGCCATGAACGCTAACGCTGCCTTGCAGGTTCCGCTGGCCTCGGCGAGGTGCGGTCTCATGCAGTCGGAGACGGTGCCAAATGTGGCGGTGGGGCAGAATTGATGGATGTCACCGGCGCATTGTTGCGCGGTCCAGATCGCCTTCGACAGAATTG
Organism: uncultured Alphaproteobacteria bacterium; assembly: GCA_963717215.1. Classification (GTDB taxonomy): domain Bacteria; phylum Pseudomonadota; class Alphaproteobacteria; order Rhizobiales; family Beijerinckiaceae; genus Roseiarcus. The sequence continues at coordinate 469,059 of CAVQVS010000006.1, read as the reverse complement.
TTGAACAGCCAACGGAGAGGTCGCCGACATGGGACTGCAAACAGGCGAGAACGCGGCCCCCGCCCGGCTTGACGCCCGCACAGAGGGAACTGACGTCGGTGGTGCAATCTCGCTCCGAGGTGAACAACCCTTCCTGCGCGCCCGCGCTTCCAGCGGCCGTAAGCAGTAAAGCTGCGCTGAGCGCGATCATAGGAACGCTGAGCGCAATCATCGAGGATGATTTCAACATGTTCGCCTTCCTTTGCGTTAACCCCGCCCCCTCGGGCCGATCAGAGCGGCTAGCCCGTTTTTTTCTCTTTTGGCTTCGTTCTCCCGCGCGGAGAACAACGGTTATTATTAAGTAAAAATTATAGCAGATTTATGTTGGCGCAAATCGATGATGGAGAAAGCGAACCGACCGCGCCGAGGAATTGGCCAAGTGAATCTGTGCGGGGCTACTCCGGCAGCTTCGCGACGTTGCGCAGAATCTTGAGGAGCGTCGCGGTGAAGGCGCGGTATTCTTCCTCCTCGACGCCGTCGAAAAGCGTCTGGAACCGGGCGTGCATCATCGGCCACACCCGCTCGAACGCCGCTCGCCCCTCCTCGGTAATGGAGACGTCGCGGATACGCATGTCCTCGGGCCGTCGCTGGCGACGTACTAGGCCCTGCGCTTCGAGGATGTCGAGCGTGCGGCTCATCGTCGACTGCTCAGTGACCGCATAGGCCGAGAGCTCGTTGATCGTGACTGGCGAGGAAATGCTGAGAACGGCCAGCGCCCGCATCATGGTCGTCGACATGGCGTGAAGCTTCAGGGCCTCAGCAAGATTGCCGTTCCAGCGCTCCATGATGCGGTTCATGAGGTAGGGCGCGAACTGGTTGATGCCGATCTCGCCAAGCGTCGCCTGACGCGCGGCCGGATCGACGTCGCGCTGCATGATCCGGCCTGAAAACCGCTGCTCCGTGCTCATCCCATGCGGCCTGACATCAGCTAAGCGACGACGCGAGCAGGAAGCCTGAGACGCCGCCCAGGCCGGGGCCTGGATGGGTCGAAGCGCCGATGTGGTAGACATTGGGAATGTAGGTGCGGTGATTGACGCTCGACTTGAACGGGCGCCAGAGGAAGAACTGGTCGAGGGCGCAGGCGCCGCCGTAAGGATCGCCGCCGACGAGATTGACGTTCATCGCCTCGAGGTCCGCGGGCGAATAGGCGCGGCGAGCGAGCTTGATCTCGGCCCAGTTCTCGATATGCGCGGCGAGCCGCCGCTCGATTCGGTCGGCGTAAGACTCGCGCATCGCCTCCGTCCAGCGGCCGTCCGCCCCCGCTTCGATTTCCTGAGCCGCGTCGCCCTTCACGAAGCGCGGCGCTTCCGGCATCTGCAGCCAGAGGATCGCCGCCCCCGGCGGCGCCCGGCTCGGATCGAGCGCCGTCGGCTGGCCGACGCAAATCGTTGGCTCCGCCGGCAGGAGGCCGCGTTCCGCCTCGTTCGCGGCGCGTGAGACGCCGTCGAGCCCGCTTGTCAGATGGATGAGCGCGACCTTGGCGAGATCCGGATCACCGCGCCACCGTGGCGGGCTTTTCAGCGCATAATGGATCTGCATGTCGCCTTTGCCGTGCCGAAAGGCGTTCAAGCCTCGCTGTACCTCGGCAGGGGCCGATATGGGCCAATCCTTGAGCAAGCCGTCGTAAAGCTGCTCCGGCCCGGTTGAGCAGATCACACCTTTAGCCGCCGTGATCTTTTCGCCATTCGCAAGTTCGACTCCGGCCGCGCGTGAGCTGGGGCCGGGGGTGATGCGCACAACGTCCGCGCTCGGCCGCACCGCGCCGCCCTTATCGACAATCAGCCGCTCAAACGCCGCAAGCAGCTTCTTGGCGCCGCCGACCGCGATCGGACAGCCGGCAGCCTCGACCGCGAAAGCGATCACTTTCACCATTGCCGCCGAATAGGCGCTCTCCGGTCCGATGCCAGTGTGCAGCACCCATGGCGCCCACAGCGCACGGACCGCGTCCGAGCGGTAGGTCGTCTCAAGATAGCCGCGCGCGGGCGCCAGCGCCTCGCCAAACCATTCCGCAAGATTGCGAGGCCCCCGGCGCCAAAGCTCCCGTGCGAGTGTCTTGGCGATCCCGGACGACCACAGCGAGCCGCCCAACAGAGCGAAGAGAAACGGTGCGTCCCTGCCGAGCGCGTCCATCTCGGCCGCGAAGGCGCGTCCGTCGCCCTCGGCGAGCGCGTCGAAAGTCTTCACGTTGCGCGCCCGATCCATCGAGAGAATGACGCTCGATCCGTCCGGCCGAAGCACCGCGGTTGGCAGGTTCGTGTCGGCGAAGGCGAAGCCGCGCGCTTCGAGATCCTTGCCGAGCGCCTGATAAGCCGGCGAGGTCCGGAAGAGGACCAGCGTCGTCGCCATGACGTCATGGAGAAAGCCCGGCGCGGTCACTTCTTCCGTGCGCAGGCAGCCCCCAATCGCGGCATTGCGCTCGAGCACGAGGGTCGTGCGCCCTTTCTCGCCGAGCATGGCGGCGGCGACCAGCGCGTTGATTCCGCCGCCGACGAACACATATTCGTATTCGCTCATGCCTCGTTCTCGCGAGCGAGCTTCATGCTTCACGGGTCCGCCAGACTCTAACGGTCAGGGGACGAGGGCGAGCGCGCGCACCGGCGAGCCGGTGCCGTTGACGAACTTGAGCGGCGCGGCGATCAGGATCGCGCCCTTGGGCGGCAGCTGGTCAAGATTGCAGAGGCTTGCAAGGCCGTAACGATTAGCCTTGTGGACAAGATTGTGCGCCGGGAAGGGCGGGTTCATGCCGCCGGCCGAGCCAGCATCCGTGCCGACCGTCTCGGATCCCCAGCCGACGATGTTCTTTGTCAACAGATATTCGATCGCTTCTGCGGTCGGCCCCGGCGAATGGGGACCTTTGTCGTCGGCGTTGAGGAAGGCCTCAGCCGACCCGTTGCGCTTGTACCAGTCGGTGCGCAGCACAACCCAACTGCCGGCCTCGATGCCGCCATGCTCCCGCTCCCATTCTTTGACGCTGTCGGGGGTGAGCACATAGTCCGGATCCTTCGCGGCCTCCTTGGAGCGATCGATGACGCACACGGGCGCGACGAAATTCTTGACCGGGATCCGGTCGGTCGTGCCGTCTTTGTAGTCCTTGCCGGTGATCCAATGCACAGGAGCGTCGAAATGCGTGCCGGTGTGCTCGCCGAGTTCAACCCAGCTCCACGCCCAAAATGGACCGTTCTGATCATAATGCGAGATCTCGTGCACTTTCACGGCAGGCGTGTTCTTGCCGATCTGAGGCGGCAGAAAGAGCACCGGCGTATTGGGCCCGAGAGGAGCGGTGAGGTCGACAATTTTGACCGACCCCGACAGCAAGGCGGCGGCGAAATCCGTAAGGACCTTGTTCGTGCTCATCTCTATCGCTCCTGGACAGTTTCCTCGCGGCATTCGCGTTCCGTCGAACTCATTGCGGGCGAACGCGAGCCCACAATAGCCGAGGAATATGCGGATGCAAGCAATCGGCGCGCATGTGCCGGAGATGGCGGGTCGGGCCTATCCTCACGCAGCTCAAGCATTGCGCGGGAGAGGCATTGGACGTACCTTTGCGCCGCCACGCCCAGGATATATGCATCTGGCGGCTAATCGCGGAGACAAAACGCGGCATGGACGCTTTCGACGCCGTCGTCGTCGGCGCGGGACACAACGGCCTAGCCGCCGCGATCCACCTCTTGAACCGCGGCTGGTCGGTCGCGGTCGTCGAGCAGGCGGGCGAGCCCGGCGGGGCGGTCAAGACGCGCGAAGTCACATTGCCCGGCTTCCGCCACGACCTTTGCGCGATGAACCTCTCCCTGTTCGCGGGATCGCCCTTCTTCGCCGCCCATAAAGACGAGCTTATTGCCCAGGGTCTCGCTTTCGCGCCCGCCGCCGACTGTTTCGCCAGCGTCTTTCGCGACCACACCTATCTTGGCGTCAGCAAGGACCTCGAGAAGACCGCGGCTGCGATCGCGGCGCTGTCGGCGAAGGACGCCACTGCGTGGCAGGCGATGCTCGCCCGCTTTGGCGAGGAGGCGCCGCACATCTTCGGCCTGCTCGGTTCACCCATGCCGTCCTTCGCAACCGCGCGGACTGTATGGTCCGCATGGCGCGCCAGAGGCACGCAATCGCTGCTCGATCTCGGCCGCCTCCTGCTTGCGAGCCCACGCGATTTTCTGGACGCGCATTTCGAGTTGCCGAAGGTCAAGGCCATGATGGCCGCCTGGGGCATGCACCTCGATTTTCCACCTGAGGCTGCGGGTGGGGCGCTTTTCCCCTATCTTGAGTTCGATGGCGAACCAGGCCTTCGGCATGGTCATCGGAACGGGCGGCGCGGATGTCATCGTTCGCGCGATGACCGGCCTCATCAAGGCGAAGGGTGGCGAGATCCGGCTGAACGCGCCCGTCACGAGAATTGAGAGCGACGAAAGCGGTGCAACTGGCGTAACGATTGGCGAGGGAACGCGCATCATTGCGAACAAGGCGGTGATCGCAAACCTTCATCCGCAGATCGTGTTCGGCCGACTCATGAGCCCCGACCCGAAACGTAAAGCCTTCGACGAGAGAGTCGCCCGCATTCGCCCTGGTCCAGGCACGATGATGATTCACCTCGCGCTTGACTCACTGCCCGACTGGCGCGCCGGCACTGAATTGCGGCACTTCGCCTATGTTCATGTCGCGCCTGATCTTGCGATGATGAGCCGCGCCTTCGCCGAGGCCGCGGCCGGTCTCCTCCCGGCCGAGCCCGTGCTGGTCGTCGGCCAGCCGACCGCGATTGACCCAACGCGCGCGCCGCCGGCTAAGCATGTGTTGTGGGTCCAGGTGCGGGTCTTGCCTGCGACAATCGCCGGCGACGCGCTCGGAAGCATTTCGGCAACCGCGTGGGATGAGGCCAAGGAAGCTTATGCCGAACGCGTGCTCGATATTCTTGAGGTTTATGCGCCGGGCCTGCGCGGCAAGATCCTTGGGCGCTCCGTCTGGTCGCCTCTCGACCTCGAGTGCGAGAACCCCTGCCTGATCGGGGGCGACAATCTGACCGGAAGCCATCACCTCGATCAGAACTTCGTCTTCAGGCCGGTTGCAGGCTACTCGCGTTACGCAACGCCGACGCCCCGGCTCTATCTCTGCGGCGCAGGGACCTGGCCGGGCGCGGGGACAGGTGCCGCGTCGGGCTATACGCTGGCGAAAATGCTGGCGCGATGAAACGCTGAGGCGAGGACAAATGCGCATCGTCTGTATCGGCGGCGGGCCGGCCGGGCTCTATTTCGGGCTCCTGATGAAAAAGTTCCGGCCAGAGCACGAAGTCACCGTGATTGAGCGCAACAAGCCCTACGACACGTTCGGCTGGGGCGTCGTCTTTTCCGACGCGATGATGAGCGCGATGCGCGCCGCGGATCCCGAAAGCGCGGCGGAGATCGCCGACGCGTTCAATCATTGGGACGACATCGAACTCGTGTTCAAAGGTTCTCGGCAACGCACGACCGGGCACGGCTTTATTGGCATCGGGCGCAAGCAGCTGTTGAATATCCTGCAGCGCCGTTGCGAGGCGCTGGGGGTCGAACTCCTGTTCGATTGCGAAGTCAGTTCGGACCTTGAATTTCCGGACGCCGACGTCATCGTCGCGTCCGACGGCTTCAATTCGAAGATCCGTCATCGCTACGCCGATCAGTTCGGGCCTGATCTTCTCGTCCGCCCCAATCGCTACATCTGGCTCGGCGTCGCCAAGGCGTTCGACGCGTTCACATTCGACTTCCGCAAGACGGAGCACGGCTGGTTTCAGGCCCACATTTACAAGTTTGATCGCGACACTTCGACCTTCATAGTCGAGACGACCGACGAGGCCTTCGAGGCGCACGGGCTGGGCGAGCTCGACCAGGATGCCTCGATCGCGTTTTGCGAGAAGCTTTTTGTCGAGACCCTGGACGGCGCGAAGCTCATGACCAATGCGCGCCACCTGCGGGGATCCGCCTGGCTCAATTTCAATCGGCTGATCTGCGGCCAATGGAGCTGCTTCAATGGGCGCTCGCATGTCGTGCTGGTGGGCGACGCTGCGCATACGGCTCACTTCGCCATCGGTTCGGGCACCAAGCTTGCCCTCGATGACGCGATCGAGCTTGCGCGCCAGTTCGACGCGCGAGGCCATGCGGTCGAGCGTATCCCGGAGACGCTCGCGGCCTACGAGGAGATTCGCCGCGTCGATGTCGCGCGCATCCAGAACGCGGCGCGCAACGCGATGGAATGGTTCGAGGTGGTTGGCCGACGTTACGCAGACTCCCTCGAACCGCCGCAGTTCTTCTATTCGATGCTGACGCGCTCGCAGCGCATTAGCCACGAGAACTTGAGGCTGCGCGACAAGGTCTGGCTTGAAGGATACGAGCGCTGGTTCGCTCGCAAGTCCGGTGTCTCGCTCAGAGACAACGAACGCGCGCCGCCGCCCATGCTGACGCCGTATCGCGTGCGGGGTCTCACGCTCAAGAATTGCGTCGTCGTCTCCCCGATGGCGATGTACTCGGCGACCGATGGCCTCATCGATGATTTCCACCTCTCGCATTTGGGCGCGCGCGCTCTCGGCGGGGCGGGGCTCGTGTTCGCCGAGATGACCTGCGTCTCCCCGGATGCGCGCATCACGCCGGGCTGTCTCGGCCTATGGAGCGATCAGCAAGAGTTCGCAGTGGAAGCGCGCCGTCGATCTCATTCACGGGGCGCATGCGAAAGCTGGCATTCAACTTGGTCACGCGGGCCGCAAGGGCTCGACGAAGGTCGCCTGGGAAGGCATTGATCACCCGCTCGAGACAGGCGGCTGGGAGCTGATCTCGGCGTCGGCGGTGTCCTACCTGTCGAACGGGCGGGTCCCGAAGGCCATGACGCGAGACGATATGGACCGGGTGCGCGACGACTTTATCACCGCAACCCGGCGCGCGGCGGCGGCTGGATGTGATTGGCTCGAGCTCCATTGCGCGCACGGCTATCTCCTCTCGAGCTTTCTTTCGCCCCTCTCGAACTGGCGTGATGACGAGTACGGAGGGGAACGCCTCAACCGGGCGCGCTATCCGCTCGAGGTGTTCCGCGCGATGCGCGCCGCATGGCCCGCGGATCGCCCGATGTCCGTGCGTCTCTCCTGCCATGACTGGACGCCAGGTGGAAACACGCTGGAAGACGCGACATTCTTTGCCGAGCTCTTCAAGGAAGCCGGCGCCGATCTTGTCGATTGTTCGTCGGGTCAAGTTTCGAAGGCCGAGCGGCCAGTCTATGGCCGCATGTTTCAGACGCCGTTCTCCGACAAGATCCGCAACGAGGCGCATGTCGACACCATCGCCGTCGGCGCCATTTCCGAGGCCGATCACGTCAATTCGATCGTCGCGGCGGGTCGAGCCGATCTTTGCGCGATCGCCAGGCCACATCTTGCCGATCCCGCCTGGACCTTGCATGAAGCCGCCAAGATCGGCGTGGCCGACATTGCGTGGCCTAAGCAATATTATTCAGCCAAGGCGCAATACGAGGCCAATCTGACAAGAGCCGCCGCGGCGCAAGCTGGCGCGACATGACGGACAAACCGCTCGATGGCCATCATGCACTAGTGACAGGCGCGGGGAGCGGCATCGGCGCGGCGACCGCGCTTGCTCTTGCTCGGGCCGGCGCCCGCGTGAGTCTCGCGGGGCGCCGGCGCGCGCCGCTCGAAGACATCGCCCGCGGGATGCCACGGGGCTCGGCCGCGGTCGTCGATGCGTTCGATATCACCTCCGAAGCTGCGGTCTCCGGTGGGCTCGAAAGGGCGCGGGTGGCGTTGGGCCCGGTGACGATCCTCATCAACAACGCGGGCGAGGCGCCAAGCGCGCCATTCGAGAAGACAGATCCCGGCCTCTGGTCCCGCACGCTCGCTGTCAATCTGAGCGGCGCCTATCTCGTCTCTCGCGCGGTCCTTTCCGACTTGAAAGCGCGAGGCGCGGGCGCGCGGCTCATCAACATCGCGTCGACCGCGGGCCTCGTCGGCTATACCTATGTCGCCGCCTATTGCGCCGCGAAGCACGGCCTCATTGGTCTCACGCGAGCGCTGGCGCTCGAATTCGCCAAGACCGGAATCACTGTCAACGCCATTTGCCCTGGCTTCACCGAGACGCCGCTTGTCGCGCGGGCCGTCGAAACGATTGTCGCGAAGACCGGCCGATCGGAAGCGCTGGCCAAGGCGGAACTGACAAAATCTAATCCGCAGGGGCGCCTCGTGCGGCCCGAGGAAGTCGCCGATGCGGTGCTGTGGCTGGCGTCGCCCGGCGCCGCGTCGATAAATGGCCAGGCGATCGTGGTCGCTGGCGGGGAGGTCATGGTCGGATGAACGATAACCCGAATGCGATGCAGGCCATGCGCCGCCCGATGCGCGACTATGCCGCGCGGCACTTTCGCTTCACGGCGAGCGACGACGGGCGGGTGGCGACGGTCGCGCTCAACCGCCCCGAGCGCAAGAATCCGCTGACCTTCGACAGCTATGCCGAGCTTCACGACTTTTTTCGCAACTTGGCGCACGGGTCGGACGTTCGCGCAATCGTGCTCACTGGCGCGGGCGGCAACTTCTCCTCGGGCGGCGACGTGTTCGAGATCATCGAGCCGCTGACGCGCATGGCCATGCCCGACCTGCTCGCTTTCACCAGAATGACCGGTGACCTCGTGAAGGCGATACGCAAATGTCCTCAGCCGGTCATCGCCGCGATCGATGGAATTTGCGCGGGCGCCGGGGCCATTCTCGCCATGGCCTCCGACCTGCGCCTTGCGACGCCGGAAGCGAAGACTGCGTTTCTCTTCACCCGCGTCGGCCTCGCCGGCGCAGACATGGGCGCGTGCGGAATTCTGCCGCGGATCATAGGCCAGGGCCGCGCGGCGGAGCTTCTCTATACCGGCCGCACCATGAGCGCCGCGGAAGGATCGGCCTGGGGCTTCTACAACGCCATTCACCCAAGCGCCGACCTCGAGAGGCAAGCGCTGGCGCTTGCCCGCTCGCTGGCGGATGGCCCGTGGTTCGCGCATGGCATGACCAAGACGATGCTGAACCAGGAATGGGCGATGGGACTGGACGAACTCATCGAATCCGAAGCGCAGGCGCAGGCGATCTGCATGACCACGCAAGACTTCCGGCGCGCTTTCGAGGCCTTCGCCGCTAAGCGCAAGCCTGTCTTCGAGGGGGATTGATGAACGTCGCGTCCCGCGCGCCTCAGATGAAGCGCGATTGGCTCGACTGGCCGTTCTTCGGCGAGTTCCATTGCGCCTTCGCCGGCGCGCTCGACCGCTTTGTCGCTTCGGGCGCGCTTGCCGCGATCGACCATGGCGACATCGACGGGTCGTGCCGTAAGCTTGTCTGGGCGCTTGGCGAAGCGGGCCTGCTCGACGCAGCGGTCGCGCCTCTCGACAGCGACGCGTCCGCAATCGACTCGCGTAGCGTCTGTCTTGCCCGCGAGACGCTCGCTTACCACGACGGCCTCGCCGATTTCGCCTTCGCCATGCAAGGCTTAGGGTCCGGCGCGGTCGCCATCTCGGGATCCGACGAGCAGCGCAGCCTCGTCTTGCCCAAGGTCCGCAGCGGCGAGTGGCTCGCCGCCTTCGCGCTCTCGGAAAAGGAGGCCGGCTCCGATGTGGCGGCAATGGCCTGCTCGGCGCGCGAGGAGGGCAGCGGATATCGGCTGGACGGCGAGAAAACCTGGATCTCGAACGGCGGGATCGCCGATGTCTACACGCTGTTCGCCCGCACCGGCGAAGCGCCGGGCGCCCGCGGGATCTCAGCATTCCTGGTTTTTCCCGACGATCCAGGTTTCTCGATCGCCGAACGCATCGATGTCATTGCCCCACATCCGCTGGCTACTCTCAGTTTCGAAGGCTGCCGTCTTCCCGCGAACAGGCGCCTCGGCGGCCCGGGAGAAGGCTTCAAGATCGCCATGCGCACGCTCGACATCTTCCGCGCCTCCGTCGCTGCGGCGGCGCTAGGCTTTGCCCGGCGCGCGTTCGACGAGGCGCTCTCGCATGCCAAAAGTCGCAAGATGTTCGGCGCGACGCTTGCCGACCTCCAGCTCACTCAGGCCGCTCTTGGCGACATGGCGACGGACATCGACGCGGCGGCGCTCCTGACCTATCGCGCCGCATGGCGCCGCGACGTGCAAAAGCTGCCAACGACGGTCGAGGCCGCGATGGCGAAAATGACCGCGACGGAGACGGCGCAACGTGTCATCGATCGGGCCCTGCAGATGTTCGGTGGCCGCGGGGTCAGACGCGGCGAGATCGTCGAGAGCCTGTATCGCGAGATTCGCGCTTTGCGCATCTACGAAGGTGCAACCGAGGTGCAGAAGCTCATCGTCGCGCGCGAGTTGATCAAGTCGCGGCCGTCGTGACATTGGCTTGGATTCGGAGGGCGTCATGGTGAAAACGCTGCAGCCGGAGGGATGGGCGAAGCCGGCCGGTTACGCAAACGGCGTCTCGGCGCAGGGGCGCGTCATTCACGCCGCCGGCCAGATCGGCTGGAAAGATTTCGAGGTTCGAGACCGACGATTTCGTCGGACAAGTCAAGCAGTGCTTGCAGAACGTCGTCGCCGTGCTCGCCTGCGACGACGCGCGCCCCGAGCACATCGTCTCGATGACGTGGTACTTCACCAACAAGCGCGAGTATCTCGACAATCTAAAGGGCGTTGGTCAAGCCTATCGCGAGACAATCGGCCGTCATTTCCCCGCGATGACCGCGATTGAGGTCTCGGCCCTCATGGAGGACCGCGCCAAAGTCGAGATCCAGGCCGTCGCAATCGTGCCCGACGGTTAGGCTCGCTCCTAGCCGCCGGCCCCCGCGACGAATCCGCCGCCGTCGATGACCACGGCCTGTCCGGTGATGAACGACGCCGCGTCCGACGACAGGAACAGGACGAGTTGTGCGATCTCGGACCGGTCGCCGATCCGGCCCATCGGGATCATCGGCAGGACCGTGTCCTTGGCGCTCTGGTCGCTGCCGAACATGCCGGTCAGGAGCGGCGTCATGACAGAGCCGGGCGCAATCGCATTCACGCGGATGTTCTTGCGCGCGACTTCCAGGGCGACTGAAAATCGCTGCGGGTCGTGGATAGGCTGCCCTTCCTCTCGTCCCAAAAAATGAGAAACCAGGCCGGCCGCCTGATCAAGGACCTCGGCGTCAAGACCCCGAGCCCTTCGACCAAGGTCGGGAACCTCTCGGGTGGCAACCAGCAGAAAGCGCTGATCGCGCGAGGGCTGCGTCCGGGCACCAAACTTCTGATCCTCGACGAGCCGTCTCGCGGCGTCGACATCGGCGCGCGCGAGGAGATTCACGAGACCCTCCGCAAACTGGCGCGGAGCGGCGTCGGCGTCATTGTTATTTCGTCGGATGTCGAGGAATTGGCGATCCTCGCCGACCGGGTCGTGGAGATGCGCGAGGGCCATGTCGTTGGCGAACTCACGGGGGACGACATAACCGAGGCGCGGATCGTCGAAATGAGTTACCACGAGGTCGATCCTCAAGGAGAGAGGACGTGACGACCGCGACGCAGGACGCGAAAGCGAAGATGCCGGAACTGGACTCAGGGCGACGCCGGCGGGCTGCGCTCACGTTCATTTCCCGCTACGGCACGATCATGGGCCTTCTCGCGATGATCGTGTTCTTCGCGATCAACGCCCCTGGCGCGTTTCTATCGCGGGCCAATTTTCTCAACACTCTGAGTCAGGCGTCGTTGACCGCGATCATCTCCGCGGGGCTAACGTTCACGCTCGTGGTTGGCGAGTTTGATCTCAGCATCGGCAATGTTGCAAGCTTCATCGGCCTCGTTGTCGCTGGTTTTATGGCTAAAGAGCACTTACCGATCCCAGTGGCAGTCGTGCTCGCGCTTCTGGTCGGAATCGTCATCGGCCTCATCAACGGCTTTCTCGTAACGAAGGTCAGGATCAACGCCGTCATCGCGACGATCGGTGTGGGTACGATGCTGACGGGACTGGGCTTCTCCTACAGCGCCTTTCCAATTGCGATTGGGATTCCGCGCGCTTCCACCGAAATCTCTTTGGGACGTGTATTGATCGGCGTGCCGAATCCGGTTTTCGTCATGGCGGCGCTTCTGATCGTCATGTGGATCATTCTCAACAAGACCGATCTCGGGCAAAGAATGCAGGCTGTCGGGAGCAACATTGAAGCGGCTCGTCTTTCAGGAATTCGCGTCGATCGGACGAAGATGTTCGCTTTCGCGACCGCGGGCTTGTGCGCGGCCCTGACAGGCGTGCTGCTGACCTCTCTCCTCGGCAGCGGAACTCTCGTTGCGGCCGACGGCTATCTGCTCGACGCTTTCGCCGCGGTGTTTCTGGGGTCGGCCACCTTGCGCGAAGGCCAGTTTCACATCGCGGGCAATCTGATAGGCGTGCTGATTCTCGCTGTCGGATTCAATGGTCTCAGCATCTTCGCGCTCCGACCTTTTTTCAGCCGATTTTCAAAGGCGGCGTGCTTGTTCTGGCCGTCGGCCTGTCATCGCTTGCTCGCCGATACGCATCGGCGAGCTGATTTTTCCGACCTAAAAGTCGGGGCCTCTGGGCCTCAATGGCGGAAGCTGCCGATCGTAACGCCGCCGCTTGACCCAGCCAAAATCCGGGAGGCTGGCCGCCCATCGCGGGATCTGACGGCAACTCGGGCAACCCCGCTCTGTGTCGCCATGGGGACTCCGGCGAAGGAAAACAGGACGCGGCGAGGGCGCAGCCTGCTCAACGATCTCGGGCCGATTTGAGTTCGTTCGCTTGACTACGCGTCGAGCAGGCGTCGCAGGCGCTGAAGGTTTCGCCGCTCGCATCACGGGGCCTTCGGCGAAGGTCTGGCCAAAGCGCGCCGAGGTTCGGGGGCGGCGGCCGGCGGACGGCTGAGCCGAAAGATACTTCTGATATTCGGTTTCGCTGTCGGCTCTCAACGTGGCGACTTGAGTCGAATCGAGGAACGATGTCGGCGGCGAAGCCGCTCTTTTTCTGCCATTGCGCGAGCGCAGACCGGGCCGCTGGAACGCCCCCGTGAACGGGCTGTGCGCGCCGGTCGGTCCGTCGAGGGCGGTGCTCTTCGGGTCGCTGGCGAACGTGATCAGCGTTCCGTCGCTTCGATTCCGCCTACAAGCGCGAGGTCGGCGTCGAGGCAAACCTGAAGGTGGCGTCGATCACGGCCTAACAGTGCCCGGCCCTCGATCTCGTTCGCCTTCAGCGCCGGCCGGGCGGCAGCCACCGCGGTTGGCTTGAAGACCTACGAGGTCGACCGGGACGGCCGTTGCTGGGGACAATCTCCAATCTCGAGGGGCGCCGCCTCTATCTGGTCCTCGTCGACAACGACGGCTTGGCGCACAGGCTGGAAGCGAAGGCCGACGCAAGTGGCGATCCCGCCACATTCAGCGTGCCCTTGACGGCCGACGCAAGTTCCGTTGGGCCGATGCAGATGCTGCTCGCGATCGTCTCCGACACGTCCATTCCGGCCTTCGACGCTCTGCACTCGGCGAACCTGAAGCTTATTGGATCGCGACCGATTGACGAAGCAGGGCGCGCGTCCGCAGTCGTCGAGGCGGACTACTTCAAGTTCGTCAATTGACGAACTTGATGACTATCGCAAGCGGTAAGGCCAAGGACTCGCCAACTCCGCGTCGCCGATCGGGGCCAGTGGTGAGACCGCCATAAATTGGAATTTATTTGTTTGTGGAGCCCGTTGCCCGCTATCTTGAGCGTCAGGATGCGACGGCTCGTGGCGGCGCGCATGCGTGTACCCGTCCGGCCGAAGCGAAGAGGAGGCAAGAATGAGGGAATCGCTCCTAGGCCGGCTTGCGTTTGCGGCTGCCCTGGCGGGTTCGCTGGCGGCTCCCGTTGCCGTGCGTGCACAAGATCAAGGCATTCCGGTTATGACGCTGCGAGCTGCATTGCGGCTTCCGCCGGACCAACTGCCGACGGTGTTCAGAAGCCCGAACCCCTATCAACACGAGCCTTACAACATCCATCGGACCGATGGCCTGAGCCGCAATCCCGACGATTGCATGAGGTGGGGCTGCATCGACCGCCGGTAGTGGGGCCGAAGAGTAACTGAAGGCGGCAAGAAGCGAGGCGGCGCCGAAGCCGGCCCTCCTCAGCGATGAAGCTCAGAACTTGACTCGCAAGCCGGCCGTCGGGGCGATGTTCTGGGTCGCCAAAAAGCCATTCGCGAGGCCGCCATAGACATTCGAGAACATGATGCCGGCGTAGAGATCGACGCGCTTGAGCGGCCGGTAATCGAACATGGCCGAAATGGCGTATTGCGTGCCGGCGCAGGCGTTGTTGTTTTCGCGGATAACGTTGAGAACGTTTCCGTTTGACTGGACAAAGCTAGTCTTGCCGTAGGCGCAGGGCGTGGTTGAGGAGCTATAGTTGTTCTGGTTCTCATAATAAAAGGCGCCGGTGACGTCCAACCGGTCGTTGATCGCGTATTTCGCGCCGATAAAGGGGACGTTGACGACCCGTACTCTGTTATAGGCGGTGAAATTGGTCCAAGCCGTCGGAAAGAGTTTTGCGAGGGCCTTATTGCCCGTGACGATGGTCGCAGGCACACTATAACCGCCGAGCGTCTGGAAGCCGTTCAAATAGTTGTCGCTGGGATTGGCCTGTTGCCACCACATCCAGCCGCCGGAGAGCGTGATCGGTCCCCATTTGTACTTGGCGAGCAGCTCAAAACCGCTGTTGTTGGAAAGCGTCGCTTTCAGGTCATCAGGGCCGTAGAAGTTCGGGATCCCGCTGGTGCAGCCGGTCTGGCCCTTGAGAGGGCCTTTGGCGGCCGTGGAGCAGGCGCCGGTGAAGTTGGAGAGACTGACCGCGTTCTGGGCATAACTGCCGACGACGTCCATCGAGAAGAGACCCCCAAGGCCTTCAACGTCGGCGCCGAGATCGCCCTGATAGAGACCGGTCGTGCCGTTGCCCTGGGCATATCCGCCCCCCTGAACCAGGGCTCCGCCGTGGAAATTCTCGTAATTTACACGGTACTTCAATCCGGTGTTGGCGCGGTTGGTTTCTGTGTCGCCGAAGCCCGCGTAGGAGCCGGAATAGCCAAGCGCAGAAAACGCATAGGAGCCGCCCATCGGATCGTAGGCGATGACGCCGTCGAGCGTGAGCGACGTCACTCTGCCGACGGTGAGCGTTCCGAAAGTCTTATTGCTGAGGCCGATATATCCGACCGAGTTGTCAAATTGGCCGGCGCGGCTCGAGTCGCTGTTTGCGGTCTGGAGGACGAGCGGCAGGCCGTTATTCTGCACGAGCGAGCGTGGTCCGTTGACCAGGTTGCCGGAATAAGGGCTGAATCCGGTTTCAAGCGCGCCGACGAGCGACCAGCCCGGCGCCCACGGGATCGCCTCCTTCATATTGAGTCCGACCACCGATTGGCTGATGCCGTTCGGCGTGAACAGCCATTTCGCCCCGTAGCTCTGCTTGCCTATGAAGCTGTAAACGCTGTTGGAGTAGGTGCTGCTGGCGGGCGCGCCGTTGGAGCTATAGCCGAGGCCGACGTCAATTGTCGCATAGGCCGTGAAGCCCGCGTAGCTCAGCGGACAATCGGCGGCGCTTGAATTCAAATAGGTCCAGAGGCTCGAAAAGCAGACCACCGGCGGAGACTGCGGGGTTGATTTCGTTGTCGGCAGATCAGCCGCGTTCGCCGCGGAGGCCAGCGCAATTCCGAGGGCGATAATACCTATCCGAACCTTCATAAGTCCCCCGATCGAGCGAGCGCGGTTTGCGTCAAAAATGAGGTTCTGCGCCGCGTGATACTTAATGTCTATAGATTTAGTATAATTAAGTCAACCAAACTCATGCAGCAGGTCCAACGTTGGGCGTTATCCCTTTCGCTTGACGCTTGAGCGGCGGCGTTGGGCGCCTGGCGCTCTTCGTATCTGGACAGGGCTACTCGGGTGGGTCTTGCTAGCGGAAGCGCGGCGTCGGCCCGGTCAGCCTGCTTGGATTTTCTTGGCTCGGCGATGTTTTGCTGTGAAAGTCCCCTGTGTGGAGCGTTGGATTTCCTTGGATTTCCTTGGATTCTCTCGTCCGAATTGAACCTTTTCAAAGGCTTACGCGACATAATCGCCGAAAAATTTTTTCTGTCGGTCTTCCTCCCGGTGACAAGCGGACGGGTCGGCAATCGGCGGTCTCTGGTATGCGGAAAGGCAGAACGCTCATGAGGCCAGTGTAACTTTTCTTCTGATTTTCCGCAATAAATTGCATCCCGGTCATTCCCTGCGGCAGCCTTGAGCCAAAAGCGACCGGCTGTGCCTTATTTATGGGAAGCGGGTCGGCACGGCGCCGGCGGCAATGGCCTAGCATTGCGCTTCAGGGGAAGCGC
This sequence comes from uncultured Alphaproteobacteria bacterium, assembly GCA_963717215.1. Taxonomy (GTDB): domain Bacteria; phylum Pseudomonadota; class Alphaproteobacteria; order Rhizobiales; family Beijerinckiaceae; genus Roseiarcus. The sequence goes on along the minus strand of CAVQVS010000006.1, from coordinate 452,714 downwards.
CTGCGCAAAAAAAGCGCCGCCGGGACGAGGCCCGAGCCGCGCTTCTGCCCGGCGCCGCACCAAAAACAATCGGTGCGCGGCCCTAAACGGAGGTGATCAGAACTTGATGCGCAGGCCCGCGGTCGGAGCGATGTTCTGGGTCGCCTGGAACCCGTTCGCGAATCCGCCGTAGACATTGGAAACCATCAGGCCGGCGTAAAGGTCGACGCGCTTGACCGGCCGCCAGTCGATGAGGGCGGAAAAAGCGTCCTGCACGCCCGCGCATTTGTTGCTGCTGATACGGTTGATGACTAGTTTGTTTCCATCCGATCGAAGGATTGTGCTATTTCCGTAGGTGCAGGCCGCGGTGCTATAGTCAGTCTGCTGTTGATAGTAGTAAGCGCCCGTCACGTCGATCTGAGGGGTGATTGCGTATTTAGCGCCGACCCAGAAGTAGGGTGCTATCCTATTCACATTGAAGTTGGTGTAGTTGGTCCAAGCGGTGGGAAAGTTCTTTTTCGCGCCGGGCAGCTTCTGATTTATGGTCGCCGGGACGTCCCAGCCGCCAATCGTCTTAAAGCCATCCAGGTAGTCGTCACTCGGGTTGGCCTGCTTATACCATCCGTATCCGCCCAATAACGTCAGCGCTTGCACCTTGTACTTGGCGGCGAACAGAAAGCCGGTGTTGTTCGACAGCGTCGCTTGGAGGTCGTTGTTGGCGTAGCCAAGTGGAATGCCTGATGTGCAGCCGGTTTGGCCGGCGAGCGGTCCCTTCGTCACCGTCGTGCAGCTTCCAGTGAAGGTGCCCATATTCGCGACGTCCTTGGCCCAGCTCCCGATGAAGTCCATCGAGAGCACGCCGCCATAGGGATTTCCTTGAAACAGGTTGAAGTCGGCGCCGGCTTGGCCCTGATAGAGGCCAGCGGTGCCGTTGCCCTGGTCGTAACCTCCCCACTGGACCAAGCCGCCGAGGCGGAAATTCGCTCCGTAGAACGAGGGGTCGGGAATCTCCACCCGGTACTTGACAGCCGTATTGGCGCGCGCCGCCTCGGTGTCGCCGAACCCGGCGTAGGAGCCCGAGAAACCCAGGGGCGAGAACGCGTAAGAGCCCCCCATAGGGTCGTAGGAGTTGATCGCGTCGAGCGAGAGTGTGTTGACGCGGCCGACGGTGAGGGTGCCGTAAGTCTTATTGCTAAGACCGATGAACGCCTGCGAATTGTCCCACTGCCCGGTGCGGCTCGAATCGGCGTTCGCGCCTTGCAGGGAGAGCGCCTTACCGTTGTTCTGGACCTGCGAGCGCTGAGCGTCAGCGAGGTAGCCATAATAGGGATTGAACCCGGTTTCGACCGTGCCGATCAGCGACCAGCCGGCCAGCCCAAGGGGGGCCAAGCTTTGGCTCATCTTGATGCCGGCAACCGACTGGCTGAGACCATTCGGCGTCCACAGCCATTTGGCGCCGTAGCTTTGCTTGGTGACAAAGCTGTTAACACCGTTATTCCACGCCGCGGTGTAAGGCGCGCCGTTGCTTTCATAACCCACGCCAACGTCGACCGTGCCGTAAACAGTGAACGGCCCCCAGCTCAAGGGACAATCGGCGGCCGTCGAGTCGAGCCATGTCCATACGCTTGCGAAGCAGTTGACGGGCGCAGGCGCCACCCCCTTTTTCGTCGGCAAATCCGCGGCGCGAGCCGCGCCGACGGAGGCGATTGCCATCGCCAAACCGATTCCAAGCTTTCTCATTCAAACCCCCTCTTCGCGGACCGATCACGCCATGGATCCGCGTGTGACAAACTTCCAACCACTTCCCGCGCCTAAGCGCGAGCTGAGGCCCATCCCTGTGCGATCGCTTGATACGAGTCGTTGCCCGAGAGTTGTTCACAAATACATCACGAAAGCATTGCGTATTCCCACTAGGCGCTCTGCACTCGTCTCAACTCGAATCTAGCTCGCGTTGTGAAAACTAGCCCGACGGCGCGTCACAGACAAATAATAAATTCGCCATCTTATCGGCTTTTTGTAGGTTGTTGCAGATTGATCACAGCCGATGCTTTTAGGCAGCGAAACTATAGCTTTTCTAGCGCCGGCTATAGCCTCGCGCATAAGAAAATAGCCTGATGGCGTTAAAGCGCCCCAGTTGCCACAATTCACGGAATCGTGACTAGCCCACCAATGTTACAACTTGGCGACAAAGGGGCGAGACAAAGGAAAAAAGATTTTAGTCAAGCACAAGCTTCGGCCACGCTCGATGGCAATTGGCCAATTCAAACAGGCCCAAGCCAATCGACGCCTTGGCTATCGCCGCTCGAAGACTTGAGGCCGCCGGCAATCCAACATTATGGCGCCATCTTTAGGGCTAGATAGATCTCTCCCTCGCCGTGGCGTTCGGGAATCGGGCCTTGATCAATCCGTCTGTCGAGAGTGTGAGCAATCCGCCGATCGACAACCTGGCGGGCGCTCCAGTTCTGGTCGTAGAGGACGAGCGCGACCTCGCCGAGGAGATTCGCCTCGAACTGCAGGCGGCTGGCCATCCGGTACAGCTTTCCGAGACAGTCGACGAAGGGTTGCGTGCCGCGCGCTCAGGTCCTGCAGTTTTGGTCATCGATCGCATGCTGCAAGGCCAGGATGGGCTCTCGATCATCGAAGCGTTGCGCGCCGAAGGCAACGCGACGCCGGTTCTTGTAATCAGCGCGCTTTCGTCGGTCGATGATCGCATCACTGGACTAAAAGCGGGCGGCGACGATTACTTAGTGAAGCCGTTTGACATCCGTGAACTGTCGGCGCGAGTCGAAGCCCTCCTGCGTCGGGGTGGAGACACGCGGGTTACGCGACTTCAGGTCGGCCCCCTGGAGATGGATCTCGTGGACCGGAGTGTCCGGTGCGACGGGAAGGCGGTTGATCTGTTGCCGCGGGAATTCACCCTGCTTGAATATTTCATGCGCCGACCTGGCCAAGTCGTGACCCGTGCGATGCTGCTCGAGGATGTTTGGAATTTCAACTTTGTGGCGCAGACGAATGTCGTCGACGTGCAGATCGGCAATCTACGGAGGAAGCTCGACCCCACTGGCGCGCGACAATTCATTGTCAATATCCGCGCCGTCGGCTACAAGCTGAATGCGGACGCTTGAAGTCTTTAAGGCGCGCGCGTTTCGCCTGGCGCTCGGCTTCGCCCTGACGATCGCGATCGCGACAGTCGTAGCCTTCGCGTTCATCTATTGGCAGGTCTCCAACGCCAACATCGAACGGGTTGGCGCGATTCTTGTCGACGAAGCTTCCAAGACCGTCAACGAAAGTGAGGCCGACCTACGAGCGGCGCTGGAATTGCGCCTGACGCGAGACATCCGGCGCCTGGATTTTGTCGCGCTACTCGACGCCAAGGGCCGGGTGATTTTCGGAAACGTGCCCCTCATGCCAGGGATCCCGATCGACGCCAAAGCGCACTTCGTCGATGAAGATGTCTTCTCCGATCCCCGCGGCGCAAACGACCCCGCCATTTTTGTCGCGCGGCGACGCGCAGACGGAGGCGTTCTTCTGCTGGGGCGCAGCCTGCGGGAGGACTACGACCTCCAGGAGACCTTGCTGCGCGCGTTGGCAATCGCGCTCCTTCCCACGATTTTGCTGATCCTGGCGATCGGTGCTTGGTTTGCGTATCGCGCCTCGCAACGGTTCAAGCGCGTTCATGACGCCATTGTTCGAATAATGAATGGCGATCTCGATTTCCGCCTGCCGTTCGCCGGTGAGGATGACATTGGCAAGATCGCGCGCGCCGTGAACCTGATGCTCGACGAGATCGCACGCCTGCTCGACCACCTCAAGAGCGCGGGCGACACTATTGCTCATGATTTGCGCACGCCGCTCGCGGTGGCCCGCGCCAAGCTCGAGCGCGCGCTCGACAACGAGAGCGGGACTGAACAATTGCGGGAGGCGCTCGAGGCCGCGCTTGTCCAAATCGAGAAGGTGTCCATGACGATCTCGGCAATCTTGCGGATATCGGCCGTGGAACATGGCGCGCGCGAGAAGCAGTTTAAGGACTTCGATCTAGCCGCCGTTTGCGTGCAACTCCTCGATTTCTATGAGCCGCTCGCCGAATCGAAGGGCGTGACAATGGTTGTGGACGCTGCAACGCCCGTTCCGTTTCGCGGCGACCAGGACCTCATGCGCGAAGCCCTCTCGAATCTCATCGACAACGCGATCAAGTTTACGCCTGTCGGCGGCGTAGTCCGGATCGAGGCCCGAATGGCCGAAGGGCGGCCGTTTGCACTCGTCAGCGACACGGGCGTCGGCATCCCTACCGAGGAGCGGGTGAGGATTTTTGACCGTTTCTATCGCGGCGAGCGGAGCGCCCAAGCCCCGGGACACGGGCTCGGCCTCAGCATCGCCCAGACGATCGCCAATCTGCACGGCTTTAAACTAACGGTTGAGGACAACAACCCAGGCGCGCGCTTCGAATTGCGCGCCGTATCGACCGCGCCGGCGCCAGCAACGCCGGCGCGGGAAACGGCATGATCGTGTTCTCTTCGTCTACAAGTTCGGCTTCCTACATGACGAAATTATATTTTAATGGGATTTGGACTGCCTCCTGCATATCTTGACGTCTGACGCCGCGGCGGCGAGATCTTGTCGCAACGGCGTCGCGTGCGTTGGCGAACGTCGCTGCGCCTTCAGAAGTGACCAATGCTCGCTATCGTCCGCATCGCTCTGAACCGACCCTATACGTTCGTCGTCATGGCGATGCTGATCGTCATTTTTGGCGTGACGGCCGCAGTCAAGACGCCGACTGACATTTTCCCCAATATCGGCATCCCGGTCGTCGCCGTCGTGTGGACGTATAACGGGTTGCCGCCGGAAGATATGTCTGGCCGGGTCGTTTACTATTACGAACGCACGCTGAGCGCGCAGGTCAATGATATCGAGCACATCGAGTCCCAGTCGCTCGCCGGCTATGGCGTGGTCAAGGTCTTCTTCCAGCCCAACGTCAACATCAACTCGGCTCTGGCGCAGATCACCGCGGCGTCACAGACCGTCCTCAAACTGCTGCCGCAAGGAATCACGCCTCCCTACGTGCTCAGCTTCAATGCTTCGAGCGTGCCCATCCTCCAGCTGGCCTTGTCCAGCGACGCCATGTCTCAAGCCGAGATCTTCGACGCCGGCCAGAATTTCATCCGTCCACAGTTGGCGACCGTCGCGGGAACCGCAATTCCCTCGCCCTATGGCGGCAAGGTGCTGCAAGTCCAGGTCGATCTCAACCAGGATAAGCTGCAGGCTTACGGGCTCTCGTCGCAGGATGTGGTGGAGGCGATCGCGCGGCAGAACGTCATCACCCCGGTCGGAACGCAAAAAATCGGCAAGTTCGAATACGTCGTCGCGCTCAATGATGCGCCCAAGGCAATCTCCGAACTGAATGACCTGCCCATTCGCGAGGTCAACGGCGTTCCGGTCTACATCCACGACGTCGCCTACGTCCACGAGGGCAGCCCGCCGCAGACCAACATGGTGCGGGTCGACGGCTCAAACGCGGTCTTGATGACCATCCTGAAGACCGGCTCGGCTTCGACGCTCGACGTCATCGCCGGGGTCAAGGCCCTGCTGCCGAAACTGCGTCAGACGTTGCCGCCCAATCTTCGGCTGGAAGCGGTCGGCGACCAGTCGAAGTTTGTGAGCGCTGCGGTGTCTTCGGTCATCTTCGAGGGCGTGGTGGCTGCGTCGCTGACGGGTCTCATGATCCTGATCTTCCTCGGCAGTTGGCGCTCGACCCTCATCATCATGGTTTCGATCCCACTCGCGATTCTGACATCGGTCGCGCTCCTCGCCGCGACGGGCGAGACGATCAATGTCATGACGCTCGGAGGCCTTGCGCTCGCGGTGGGCATTCTCGTCGACGACGCAACTGTGACGATCGAAAACATCAACTACCATCTCGAGATGGGCAAGGATATCGAAACCGCGATCATGGACGGCGCGGCGCAAATCGTCGTTCCCGCCACCGTCTCCCTTCTTTGCATCTGCATCGTTTTCGTGCCGATGTTCACGCTCGGCGGGGTCGCCGGGTTCCTGTTTCGCCCGATGGCGAAAGCGGTCGTGTTCGCCCTGATCGGCTCCTATGTGCTCTCGCGCACTCTGGTCAACACCATGGCGAGCTTTCTGCTCGTTGGCCAGGCTACTCATAGCCATGGGTCGCCCCCTCCGCGGACCCGCAATCCCCTCGTCATGTTTCAGCGCGGATTTGAACGGCGGTTTGAAGCCGTTCGGGCCTTCTATCGGCGCCTCCTCATGACTGCTTTGGCTGGGCGATACGTATTCATTGGCGGCTTCATGGCTGCGACTCTTTGCTCGTTCGCGCTTGCGCCGTATCTTGGCCGTAATTTCTTTCCGCCCGTCGAGAGCACGCAGATCGCCCTGCACGTCCGCGCTCCGACCGGAACGAGGATTGAAGAATCCGGGGTCGAGGTCGACAGGATCGAAGCCGCCATCCGGGCGATCATCCCGCCTCAGTCGTTGCACTCGATCGTCGACAATATTGGCCTGTCGATCAGCGGCATCAACATGGCCTATTCCAATACCGGACCGATCGGCGCGGCGGATGCCGATATCCTGATCACCCTGAACGAGCGGCCGGGAGGCTGAGGCGCCGGGTTACGTGAAGACGATGCGCGAACAGTTGCCGGCAAAGTTTCCGGGCACGACCTTCGCCTTTCTGCCGGCCGACATCGTGACCCAAATTCTCAATTTCGGCCTGCCTGCGCCGATCGACGTGCAGATCATAGGCTCGAAGATCGAGGCCAACCGCGCTTACGCGAACAAGTTGCTAGCCAAAATTGCGCGCATTCCAGGAATCGCCGACGCACGCATTCAGCAGGCCTTCAACGCGCCAACTCTCGACGTCGACGTGGATCGGACGCGGGCGCAACTCGTTGGCGTGAGCGAGCGCGATGTCGCGCAGAACCTGCAGAACGCCTTGGCCGGCAGCATCCAGACCGCGCCGACGTTCTGGCTCAATCCAAAGAACGGAGTTTCGTACCCGATCGTTGCGCAGACACCTCAATACTGGGTGCGGTCGCTATCCAATCTTGAAAACATTCCCGCTTCCCAAGGCTCATCGGACAAGCAGATCCTTGGAGGCGTCGCAACGATCAAGCGCGCCATGACCGACGCCGTCGTCTCGCATTACGCCGTTCAACCCGTTATTGACATTTTCGCGACGAATAATGAGCGCGATCTCGGCGCTGTCGCGGCCGACATCCAGAAAATTGTGGATGACACTGCGAAAGAGGCTCCGCTGGGTTCGACCATCGTCGTGCGCGGTCAGGTACAGACGATGGCCTACGCCTATCAGCAGCTCTCCGTCGGCATCGCGCTCGCTGTCGTCCTCATTTACCTGCTGATTGTCGTCAACTTCCAGTCGTGGCTTGACCCCTTTGTCATCATCACCGCATTGCCGACCGCACTCGCCGGCATCGTATGGATGCTGTTCATCACCCGGACGACCCTGTCTGTTCCAGCCCTGACAGGCGCGATCATGTGCATGGGCGTTGCGACCGCCAACAGCATTCTGGTGGTCAGCTTCGCGCGCGAGCGGTTGGCCGAAGGCGCCGACGCCGCGACAGCCGCGATAGACGCTGGGTTCACCCGCTTCCGCCCGGTGCTCATGACCGCGCTCGCAATGATTATTGGCATGGGCCCAATGGCAATGAGCGCTGAACTGAACGCGCCGCTTGGCCGCGCCGTGATTGGGGGCCTTGTCTTCGCAACCGTGGCGACGCTCTTGTTCGTTCCGGCTGTCTTCCGCCTCGTTCATGAACGCAAGCCAAAGCGGGCGAGCGAATCTGCGCCAAGCTTTCCCGCCGAGGCCACCCCCGCATGAGCCAGAACCACGCCGAAGCGCCCATGCCAAGCCCGGCGCAGTTGGGGAACGGCGCACAGCATATGCAAGTCTTGCCAGCTCACGCCGCGGCACCCAGAGCCGATCCCGAGGATCGCCGGCCAGTCAAGGTCGGGCGAGCGATTCTGCTCCTGGCGGTGGCGGCAATCGTCGTCGCCTACGCCGGAATTTCTGGACGGTCTCACGATGACGAGCAGCTGAACAAATGGACCCAGAAGCAGGCCATTCCACCGGTGGCGGTGGTGACGCCAAAGCGAGGGGGAGACGCCCGAGAGCTCGTGCTGCCTGGCAATGTCGAGGCTTTTTACAACGCGGCCATACACAGTCAAGTTATGGGTTATGTTCAGGAGTGGCGCAAGGACATCGGCGCCCAGGTGAAACAGGGCGACGTGCTCGCGGTCGTCGACACCCCCGAGCTTGATGAGCGTATCGCTGTCGCCCAAAGCGAGGTCGCCAAGGCCAAGGCGAATCTGGCTCTGGCGAAAGTGACGGCGACGCGCTGGAATTCGCTGCGCGCGTCGGCGGCGGTGTCTCAGCAGGCAGCGGACGAAAAGGACAGCGACCAGCGTGCGCAAGCAGCCCAGGTCGACGCGGCCCAGTCGAACGTCGATCGGCTGAAAGCGCAGAAGGCGTTCGCAAATATCGTGGCGCCGTTCGACGGCGTCGTGACGGCCCGCAACGTGGATGTCGGGTCGCTGGTCAGAGCGGACGGCGGCGCAAACACGCCGCCGTTGTTCACCGTCGCCGACGTCCACGAGATGCGGATTTATGTCCCGGTGCCTGAAAACTACGTGGCCGGTCTCGAGCCCGGGACCAAGGCGACGCTCGAAGTGCCGGAGTATCCGGGCCGCTCTTTCGACGCGACCATCGAGACGACGGCGCATGCAATCACCAAGAATTCACGCACCTTGCTGGTCGAGCTTCTCGCCAACAACAAGGATGGCCTGCTTCAGCCGGGCGCGTTCACCCGCGTCCACTTCAAGCTTCCGGCTGATCCCAACAGCTTCAGCATTCCGGCCAGCGCGATGCTCTATCGTGATACTGAGCCTAGGGTCGCGACGGTCGGGCCGGACAACCGTATCGTCTTGAAGGATGTGCGCATCGTGCGCGACCTTGGAACAACGGTCGAAATTGCGGGACTGAGTCCGGACGAGCGTATCGTGGCCAATCCGCCCGATTCGATTGGGGACGGCGAGGAGGTTCGGGTCATGGAGGCGGCTGGGGACAAGACGCATGGGGCGACCGCGGACGGGCCCGCGGAGCCAGACCATCCGAAGAGCGCTGAGGAGATAGCGCGAACGGGGCGGGACCACGCGGAATGAAGTGGCGGCCGTGGTTTGCGGCGTCGATCGCTCTCGCGGTCGGCGGGTGCGACTTTGCGCCACGCTACGCCCCCCCCTCAGTCGCGACGCCATCGAAGTTCAAGGATGAGCCAGCGGGCGGCGGGACGCTACCGGCGACCGGCGAGTGGTGGCTCAGCTTCCACGATCGAACGCTCAACGAGCTGCAGGCGCAAGTGGATGCCGCGAACCCGGATCTCGCCGCCGCCGTCGCGGCCAATGACGTCGCGGTTGCGCGGGCCAACGCCGCGCTGAGCAGCGCGTATCCGCAGATCAACGGGGTTCCGCATTTCCTGGCCAACAAGCAGTCGGCCAATCGGCCCCTTCGCTCCCCCAACCAGCCGACCTATTATGGAGACAACGCCCTCGCCGCCCAAACATCATACGAGATCGACATCTGGGGCAGGGTGCGCGACCTCGTCAACTCGGCGAACGCCAATGCCGAGGCGAGTGCGGATGCGCTTGCGGACGCCAGGCTCGAGCTGCACGCGGAGCTGGCGCGCGACTACGTCAATCTGCGCGGCCTCGACGACGAGGCCAAGCTGTTTGCCGACACGATCACCATCTATCGCTCGGCCCTGAAGCTCACTCAGGACCGGCTCGCCGCGAATATCGCCTCGCCGGTCGACGTCGACAGGGCGCAAAATCAGCTGAGCTCGGCGGAGGCGCAATTGTCCGACCTCACGCTCAATCGCGCGGCCCTCGAGACTTCCATAGCCGCGCTTGTCGGCAAGTCCGCGGCCTCATTCTCGGTTGCGCGATCTTCATCGCGACTTCCCCTGCCGAAGGCGCCGCGAACGGTGCCCGCGGACGTGTTGCGCGGCCGCCCCGATGTCGCGCAGGCCGAGCGCGTGACCGCCGCGGCGAGCGAACAGATCGGCGCGTCGCGCGCCAATTTCTTTCCTCGATTATCCTTGATCGCGCTTGGTGGAACGCAGGACACCAATTTCAGGCTCTTCAATGCGAATAACCTGTTCGGAACCATCGGACCCTCGATCGACATCCCGCTGTTCGACGCAGGCCTGCGCCAAGCGGAACTCCAGATCGCCAAGGCCCAATTCACGGAAGCGGCAGAGGACTATCGGGCCACGGTGCTGCGCGCCATGAAAGAGGTCCAGGACCAATTGTCGTCGTTGCGATGGCTTGCCGAGGAATACAAACAGACGACCACGGCCGCGGTAGCGGCGCGCAAAGCGGCCGATCTATCCCTCACCCTCTACCGCGACGGTGCAGCCTCCTTTCTGGACGTGGTCACCGCGCAAAGCGCCGCGCTTGAGGCAGAAGGCCAGGCGATCGCGTTGCATACCCGCCAGTTGGTCGCCGAGATTGGCCTCATGCTCGCGCTCGGCGGCGGCTGGACCGCGCCGCTCGAACCGCCCGCGAAACCAGGCTTTGCGCCTTATCTTGCGGAATAACGCGGCAGACGAGGGAGGAATCGATGAGTGACGAGCTGGCCAGACCGGCCAATTGCGCGGCCTGCGCTTTCTGGCGGAAGTTCAACGATTACGAGGGGGTGTGCGCCCGGCACGCGCCGAAAGCGTCGATGCGCCCCGAGGAAGTCGCCCATTGGCCCCAGACGCACAGCCGCCAGTGGTGCGGCGAAGGCGTCGCCGGCGAAGTGCTGTCGATCGGCTCGCATTGCGCTGACTGCACATTTTGGCGCCGGCCCGAGGGTGGGCTCGATCCCGTCAACCGCCGCGACAGGCCGAGGGCGTGGTGGGCGGAAGCCGGAATCTGCGGCCGTTACGCGCCCCGGCCCGTCCCTGAGCCGGGACCACGATCCTTCTGGCGCGCCACGCAAGGCACAGACTTTTGCGCCGAGGGTCGATCAGGCGCCCAACCATAAGGTTATCGGCAAGCCAAGGTGTGTGTGCAGAACCGGTTGGCCATCACACTGGACGTCGATCTGGCCCGTCATGAACATAGCAGTTCAGCGGCGCGCTTTGCGTAGTAAGAAAAAACGGGTCGAAGCTCAATAAGGGCTGCAACCCCGTCGCGTTCGTCCTGCGGTTCTCGACGATGAGACTAATGGGGTGGCTGGACTAGAGCTGCGCTCCCGCTGGCTAAAGCAATTGTATAAATCATAATTTACGCAACCGACGCGAGACGGCCGGGTTTGTAATTTATGGAATGAGCAACAAGCCGCTGAAAGCGCGACAGTTTCGCCTTGGCACAAACGTCATGGAGAGATTCCGATGACAAAGACAATCTTTGTGTCGACAGTTTTGGCTCTACTTTACGCCGGTCCGGTGACTGCGAATGCGGCGTTGTTGGCGCAAAACACCGGCGTTCCTGCCGCACACACGCCGCGTCCCGCTCATCAGAACCTTGCCGATATGCGCGCCGCTGTCCCGCAGCGACCGACTGTGTTTCCATCAGCACGGCCACAGCCCTATCCCTACAACTTTCACGAAACAGACGGGCTGAGCCGGAATCCGAACGACTGCGCCGTCTGGGGGTGCATCGACAGCAACTAGGCGTGAGGTCAGCCGAGCGCCAATCACCGCATGGTTGAGGTTCGTCAGCTGCAAGTTTTGAGGCTGCTTCAAGAGAGCGGCCGACATGGTGATGCGATGCGTTTGGCGCGATCGTGGGGAGCATAGGTCGGATGGGCCCTAGGGACTATCGGCTAGGAACGTCCTACGCGATCGCGACCGCCGTCCTCATGTCGTTCCAGGCGCCGTTCTCCGCGTTCGCGGCCAGGGCGCTTGGCTCGCTCGACTTTATGGCGTTCACGCAACTCGCCCTCCTATTTTCCATCCCGCTCCTGATTTTGCGGGCTGACAGTCGGCGCGACTTCGTGGCGATCCTGTTCCGCGTACGAAACTGGCCCAAGCTCGCCGTCATCTTCCTGATCGGAGTGGCGGGGTTGAAGCTGTACGACATCGGCCTCAGCAGCACTCACCCGATCATCACCGCGGCCGTACTGAATCTCTCGCCGTTTTGGGCGGCGCTGGTCGCGGCCATTGTCTCAAGGCGGTCGGTTTCGGCGCCGTCCTTTGAGGTCATCGCTTGTTTCGTCGTGGCCTTCTGCGGCGCAATGGCGATTGCGTGGAGCCAAATCGACGTCGACAGCAAGGTTCTGGCGCGCGACGTTCTCGAGAGCTTCATTCATAGCAAATGGATTTACGCGCTGCCGATGCCGGCATTCTTCGCTTTGAGCGGAACGCTCGTCTATCGGTGGTTTTCCGACTTCGATGAGACCGCCGCGATCGCCGCCAACTTCGCTGTGTCGTCCCTGGTTCTGATCCCGCTGGCCGCTTTCACAACCGGTTTTGGCCAAGCGCTGCACTCGACCCAACCGCCCACGGTCGCGGTTCTGCTTTTGTTGCTGGGTACGTTAGCAGGATCCGCCGCGGGGCGCGTCTGTTATCAGATGGCGTTGACGGCGACGGAAGACGACAACGGTTATGTCACGATGTTCTTCCTGCTGATACCGGCGCTCTCTTCTCTGATCTCTTTCATGCTCTCGTGGTGGATTCCAGGTCTGCAATTCGTTCCCAGCGCGATGTTTTTTATCGGCTTGGCGCTCGTGACGATCTCGCTCCTCATGTTGTGGTTTTCGTCCTGGCGAAAAAGCCAACTCAGCGATTCGCTGTTCTTAGGCACCCTGAAAGACAATGATATTGAGCCTGCCTTGGCCGACCGTCGGGGCCAGCGTTTCCCCGATGATCGCCCCCCCGAGCGGCGCGGCGCTGCTTGAGATCGCCCGGGGAGACCGCCGCCTGGGCGCGCTGCTTTCGCTTGCCCGCAGCCGCCGAACGACAGGTTCGCGGCGCATGTTCCCCCAGGAGCGCGCCGGGTTCGCGGGGCAGACGAACGCCCCCCTTTGCGCTTTGACTTATTGCTGGCGCCATTCGCATCGGCGGCTACAATACGCGCCGTCTCGAATTTCCCGTTTGGGCGCGATTGATCAAGCCATCCTGTCAAGCCGTGATGTTTCTCACGTCCGCCCTTGTGGCGTGTGATGCGAATGCGGCAGATCTGCCGAGCCAACCGCAGGCCACGCAGGGCGCGCCCGCGCCGCTTGCGACGAACCCGTGTTTCGCGAGCCTCTATGACTTTCTAAGCGCGGCCCCTGACGACTGCCCTCTCGCCTGGAACGGCATCAGGCTTTACGGAAGGTTCGACTACGGCGGCGGTTATGAGACGCATGGCGCTTCATTTAATGGCAATTACCCCAATGGGGTTGACACACTAATTAAGAAGAACAGCAATCAACCGCGCTATACGATTGTGCCGAACGGGCTCGGACAGTCGCATATCGGCGTCACGGGCCGAGAGCCTATCGCAGGGGACTGGTCACTCGTCTTCAAGTTGGAGAACGGCTTCGATCCCTTCACACTGCAGCGGGCAAACGGGCCCAAGTCTCTGGTTCAAAACAACACGACTCCGCTCGGCGAGCAAACGGCAAACGGCGATTCGAGCCGGGCCGGACAATTGTTCAACACCGAGGGTTACGCCGGGTTCAGCCATCCGACGTTTGGCGCGCTGACCGCCGGCCGACAAAACTCCCTCATCTTGCAGGGTCTGGGCGACTACGACGCTATGGGGGGCGCTCCGGCCTTCTCTGTGATCGGCGTCTCGAACATCGCCGGCGGCGGGGGAGACACCGAGAACGCGCGCTACAACACATCGGTGAAATATGACGTCAGCGCCGGTCCGCTCCGCTTCGCGGCGCTCTACCAGTTCGGTGGCTTCGATCAAGGCAACGGTTCAAACGGGGCGTTCTCGACTGAGGTCGAAGCGCACTTCGGCGCCTTTTCTTTCGACGTCGTCGGCCAGAAGGTGAAAGACGCGGTTTCTTTGTCCAATTTTGGCCAGAACCCCCTTCCCGTCGGGGCGCCCGCGAACGGTCTCAAGGCGACGCTCTCCGACAAGGCCAGCGGCCTGTTGACGGTGAGGTACGAATTCGACAAGGCGACAATTTATTCAGGCTGGGAATATATTCTGTTCGCCAATCCGAGCGACGCCTATGTCAACGGCTTCACGGCGATCGGAAACTACCCCGTCCCCGCCGGATTTGTGAATTCAACTGCTTATACAGAACACAAGATTCTGAGGGTTTTCTGGACAGGCGTCAAATACGCGCTTCGGGACGACCTCGACATCGCCGGCGCCTACTATCACTACTATCAAAACGACTATAGCACCGCCCCTTGCACGGATGGCGGCCTCTCCGCATCAAGCTGCCGCGGCGCACTCAACGCCTTCTCCGGGATGATCAGCTATCGTCCGGCAAAGCGCGTCGAGGCTTACGGCGGCTTCTTGTGGTCGCAAGTCACCGGCGGTTTGGCGAGCGGCTATCTCTATCGCGTGAACTTCGCGCCGACGGTCGGCGTTCGGGTGGATTTCTGAGGCCGGTCCAACCTCGCCGAAGGAACGGCCTAGAACTTGATCCGCACGCCCACGGTAGGATCGATGTTCTGAGTTGCCTGGAAGCCATTCGCAAGACCAGCGTAGACATTCGACAGCGCCACGCCCGCATAAACGTCGATGCGCTTAACCGGCCGGTAATCGACCATGAGCGAGAAGGTGTCCAACGTTCCGGCACAAGCATTGCTTGAGATGTGGATGCCTTGGCCCTTGCACGGCGTGGCTGAGAAGTTGTTCTGCCACGCGTAGTAGACGGCTCCCATCACCTCGAGCCGGTTGTTGACGGCATATTTGAAGCCGGTCCAGATGGTGTTGTAGACGCGCTGAATCTCGAATGCGTTGGTAGTGACCCAGACCGTCGGGAAAGCCTTGCTGTTGAGGATGTTTCCCGGCACGCTGTAGTTGGCGATGGTCTTGAACCCATTGGGGAAGTCGTCGGTCGGATCCCCCTGACGGAAATATTCCCAGCCTGCGAACAATTGGGCCGGACCCCAGGTGTATTTCGCGAGGCCGAGGTAGCCGACGTTGTTGGAAAGCGTCGCCTTCAGGTCATTGGATGAATAGAATTTTGGGATCGGTGTGGTGAAATTCGACGTCAGGGCGCCGTCGACCGCGTAGGAGCCGACGAAGTCGAGCGAGAGCGTGCCGCCGTAAAGGTTGTGGATGTCTCCGCCGACCTGGCCCTGCCACATCTGCGTAGAGC
Organism: uncultured Alphaproteobacteria bacterium; assembly: GCA_963717215.1. GTDB lineage: Bacteria > Pseudomonadota > Alphaproteobacteria > Rhizobiales > Beijerinckiaceae > Roseiarcus. The sequence continues at coordinate 437,440 of CAVQVS010000006.1, read as the reverse complement.
CGTTGCCCTGATTGTAGCCGCCGACTTGCGCCAATCCCGCGACGCGGAAGTTTCCAAACTCGCCGCGATATTTGATGGCTGTATTCGAGCGCGCGAGTTCAGTGTCGCTGAAACCTGCGTACATGCCGGTAAAGCCGAACGGCGAGAAGGCGTAGGCGCTGCCCATCGGATCGTAGGCAATCAGGCCGTCGAGCGAGAGGGCGTTGACACGGCCTGCGGTCAGCGTGCCGTAAGTCTTATTGCTTAAGCCGAGGAAGAATTGCGAATTGTCCCATTGGCCGGCACGGCTTGAATCGCCGTTCGCGCTCTGAAGCACCAGCGGTTTGCCGTTGTTCATCACCTGCGCGCGCTGTGAGTTGGCCAAATAGCCCGAAATGGGATCGAAGCCCGCCTCGAGCGTGCCGATGAGCGACCAACCGTTGGCGATCGGCTGCGACATTTTGATGCCGATAACGGACTGGTTGATGTTGTTCGGCGACCACAGCCACCTGACGCCGTGGCTCTGCTTGCTGATGAGCCCCTGGGTGCCGTTGACGAAGGCGGGGCTCCATGGCGCGCCGTTGGTGTTGTACATGAGCCCGGCGTCGAGCGTCGCGTAGAGCGTGAACGGTCCGTAGGAGAGCGGACAATCGGCGGCGGTTGAATCGAGGTAGGTCCAGAGACTCGCGAAGCAATTTTCCGGCGCGGCCGGCGCTGACTTTGTCGTCGGTAGGACGTCGGCGGCGTGGGCGAAACCAGTGAGGCCGACACCCGCCAACACCGCAAGGCAAAACGTTTTCAATGGACGCCCCCGAGTTCGAACAGCCACGCTTTGCGAAGTCGCTGCTCACCCGATCGTGATCAGCAGAGCGCTATATGTCAACGGATATATCACTCCCCTCAGGAATGCTACGGCAGACACGCGGTATTGCGCATCATGATCGTGTATTGAGCGCAGGCGTGTCGGCTGCAGCTGTGCGAGCGAGCGGCGGCGTCTTCACGCCTCCGCTCACGTCATCGACGGAACGCCAGCGCCATTGCGCGCATGCACCCGGATGACTTCGCGCGGCTTCAGTCGCCCGTCACTTGCTGCCGCCGGTGTCGATGCAGCCCCAGCGGTTGCAATCGTCCGGATTTCGGCTCAGTCCGTCCGTCTCGTGAACGTCGTACGGGTAGCCGTATGGGTTGCTCGGGTCTCTGAATATCCTCGGCACCTTGCTCGCGGGAAGCTGATTTGCCTGCTGGATCGTCATGAGGGGAATGTTTCGGCTCTCAGTCTGGCATCCGGCGACGGAGCCAGCCAGCGCGACGCTAATCGCAATCCGCAGACAGTTTATTCGTCTCATCGGGCGCCTCCTGCGCGCCTCGCACAGCAGCGAATGGCGCCTCGTTCCAATCTGCGTCCTGATATATGTTGGTTCGCGCCAATGCGACCAGATCGAAACTCGATTTATGTTCGCGACAGCGAACGCGCTTGGCGTTCACGACTGCGTGACGGAATTGCCTTTCGCAAGCTGCCCGGCGGCGACCCCGCGCAGGATGATCTCGATCGCCTCTGTTTTCGCGCGTTCAAAGGCCTTGTCGTCGAGCGGACGGCCCCTGTTCAGGGTGGCCATTTCATGCGCGGCGTTGGCGTATTGCTGCGTCGTCGCCCAGATCATGTAGAAAAGGAACTTCGGCTCGATCGGCTTCAGCTTGCCGGCGGCGATCCAGCGGCTGCACCACCCGTTCGCGCGACACGACCCATTGGGTCAGCGTCGTGTCGAGGAAATCCTGGATGATCGGCGCGCCGCGCATGATCTCCGCCGACCAGATGCGGGTCGCGAGCGGCATCTCGCGCGCGAGGTCCATTTTCGCTCCGATATAGGCGGAGAGGGCGACTCGTCGGGTCCTCGCTCGTATCGAAGGACGAGGCGGCCGCGAGCCAGGCGGTCAGCACCCGCTCGATCACCGCACGGTAGAGCGTCTCCTTGGTCGGGAAATAATAGTGCAGGTTCGCCTTCGGAAGCCGGCGCGTTGCGCGATCGCGGCGGTGGTCGCGCCCGCGAATCCCTGCTCGGCGAACACCCATTCGGCCGCCTCGAGGAGCGCGCGTTCGTTCTCCTCCCGGATGGTCGGTCTCGGTCTGCGACGCGCCATAAGCTCCCTCGAACGGCGCCCTCCCGTCATCCGGCGTCGCGCGGTCTTGGAAGCCGCGGGCCGCTTTGGCATCAGGCGGCCGCGCCGAATTGATGAGCGCTGCAGCGCAACGTTACGCCATTTGACCATTTGGTCAAAGCTATAATAGCGTTTGCAGATGTGTCGTGGAGCTGTTGATGGCTGACTTGTCGAATGTGCGGGTCGACGGGGCAAGGCTCTGGGATTCGCTCATGGAGATGGCGAAAATCGGCGCGACGCCGAAGGGCGGCGTCAAGCGCCTGACGCTGACCGATCTCGACGGGCAGTCGCGCGAACTGTTCCGGACATGGTGCGAGGCCGCCGGCTGCACGGTCACGGTCGACGAGATGGGCAACATGTTCGCGCGCCGCCCGGGCGAGGACAATACGCTCGCCCCGGTCATGGTGGGCAGCCACCTCGACACCCAGCCGACCGGCGGCAAGTTCGACGGCGTGCTCGGCGTGCTCGGCGCGCTTGAGATCGTGCGTTCGCTCAACGATCTCAACATCCGGACCCGGCGGCCGATCGAGGTCGCCAACTGGACCAACGAGGAAGGTTCGCGCTACGCCCCGGCGATGATCTCGTCGGGCGTGTTCGCCGGCGTCTATGACAAGGAATTCGCCTATTCGCGCGCTGGACAGCGAAGGCAAGGGCTTGGGCGACGAACTCAAGCGCATCGGCTTCAAGGGCGAGGAGCCTGTCGGCGAGCATCCCGTGCACGCTTTCTTCGAGCTGCATATCGAGCAGGGCCCGATCCTCGAAGACGAGTCGATCGACGTCGGCGTCGTCACCCACGGACAGGGGCAGCGCTGGTACGAAATTCGCTTGACCGGGTTCGAGAGCCACGCCGGCTCGACGCCGATGCCGCGCCGGAAGGACGCGCTGCTCGGCGCCGCGCGGATCGTGGAGCTCGTCAACGCGATCGGCCTCTCGAAGGCGCCGCTCGCCATGTCGACCGTCGGCATGCTCAACCCCTATCCGAACTCCCGCAATGTCATCCCGGGCGAAGTGTTCATGACCTGCGAGTTCCGGCATCCGGACGACGAGACGTTGAGCGAGATGGACGCGGCGCTTGCGCGAGGGCGTCGAGGCGATCGCGAAAAAGATCGGCCTGACCTGCGACTTGAAGCAGATCTTCTATTACCCGCCGGTCCCCTTCGATCCCGGCTGCGTCGAGGCGGTGCGCCGCGCCGCCAAGCATTTCGGCTATTCGCATCGCGACATCGTGTCCGGCGCCGGCCACGACGCCTGCTATCTGGCGCGCGTTGCGCCGACGTCGATGGTGTTCACGCCCTGCGTCGACGGGATCAGCCACAATGAAAGCGAGGACATCAAGCCGGATTGGGCGACCGCCGGCGCCAACGTGCTGATGCATGCGGTGCTGGAAAAGGCCGAAATCGTTTCGTAACGGTCAGCGGCGTCAAGCGCCGACAAGCCTGCGGGCGGACAAAGGTTTGGGAGAATGCAAATGTCGCTTGTCATCGAAGGCGGAACGATCGTCGCCGCCGACCGCACCTACAAGGCCGACGTGCTGGTCGAGGGCGAGACCATCAAGGCGATCGGCGAGGGGCTGAAAGGCGACAGCACGCTCGACGCCAAGGACTGCTTCATCATGCCGGGCGGCATCGACCCGCACACCCATCTCGACATGCCCTTCATGGGCACGAATTCCGCCGACAATTACGAAAGCGGCACCAAGGCGGCGCTGTCGGGCGGCACCACGATGGTGGTCGACTTCTGCATCCCCAACCGCAACCAGCCGCTGATGGAGGCGTTCGCCGACTGGCAGAAGCGCTCGAAGGACGCGGTCTCCGACTATTCCTACCACATGTGCATCACCTACTGGGATGACGCCGTGCGTGAGGACATGGCCAAGGTGGTCAAGGCCGGCGTGACCACCTTCAAGCATTTCATGGCCTATAAGGGCGCGCTGATGGTCAACGACGAGGAGATGTTCGCTTCCTTCACGCGTTGCGCCGAACTTGGCGCGATGCCGCTCGTCCACGCCGAGAACGGCGAAATCGTCGCCGCGCTGCAGAAGCATTATATGGCCAAGGGCGTGACCGGGCCCGAGGGCCACGCGCTGTCGCGTCCGCCCGACGTCGAGGGCGAAGCGGCCAATCGCGCGATCATGCTCGCCGATCAGGCGGGCGTGCCGCTCTACATCGTTCACGTCTCCTGCACCCAGGCGCACGAGGCGATCCGTCGCGCCCGCGCTCTTGGCAAGCGCGTCTATGGCGAGCCTTTGATCCAGCACCTCGTGCTCGACGAGAGCGAGTACTACAACCCGGATTGGAAGCACGCGGCGCGGCGCGTCATGTCGCCGCCGTTCCGCGACAAGATCCATCAGGACGATCTCTGGAACGGCTTGCGGGCCGGCTCGCTGCAGGTGGTGGCGACCGACCATTGCGCCTTCACGACCAAGCAGAAGGAGCTGGGCCTGACCGACTTCACCAAGATCCCGAACGGCACTGGCGGGCTAGAGGACCGCATGCCGGTCTTGTGGACCTATGGCGTCGACACCGGCCGCCTCACCATGAACGAGTTCGTAGCGGCGACGTCGACGAATATCGCGCGCATCTTGAACCTCTATCCGCGCAAAGGCGCGATCCTGCCCGGCGCAGATGCTGACGTCACTGTCTGGGACCCGAAAGCCAACAAGACCATCTCCGCCAGGTCGCAGGTTTCGGCCATCGACTACAATGTGTTCGAAGGCACGAAAGTGACCGGCCTGCCGCGCTATACGCTGTCGCGCGGCGAGGTCGTCTATCGCGACGGCGTGGTGCAGGCCGAGCTCGGGCGCGGCCGCTTCATCAAGCGCGAGCCGTTTCCCGCGGAGGCGCGCGCCCTCAAGCGCCATAAGGAATACACGGCGGTGGCGCGGCGTTGCGCGCTGAGGAAACGGAACTGCGATGGATGTAGCGGCGGCTCGCCAAGCTCAAGCCGGACGACCGCCGGACGCCGCCGGCTGCGGATGCGGCGATTGAGATCAGCGAGCTTTCGTTGCGCTTCGACACCGCCGATGGGCCGGTGCAGGCGCTCAGCGACATCAACCTGAAGGTCGCGCGCGGCGAGTTCGTCTCCTTCATCGGACCGTCGGGCTGCGGCAAGACGACGCTTCTGCGCGCGGTCGCCGATCTCGAGAGCCCGACCAGCGGCGCGATCCGCGTCAACGGCTTGAGCCCGCACGAAGCGCGCGCCAATCGCGCCTATGGCTACGTGTTTCAGGCGCCGGCGCTCTATCCATGGCGCAGCGTCGCGCGCAATATCGCGCTGCCGCTCGAGATCATGGGGTTCAGCAAAGCGGAGCGTGACGCCCGCATCGCCAAGGGGCTCGAGCTCGTCAATCTTTCCGGGTTCGGGGCGAAATATCCCTGGCAATTGTCAGGCGGCATGCAGCAGCGCGCCTCGATTGCTCGCGCCTTGTCGTTCGACCCCGATCTCCTATTGATGGACGAGCCGTTCGGCGCGCTCGACGAAATCGTGCGCGACATGCTGAACCAGCAATTGCTGCGCCTCTGGGACGTGACGGGAAAGACGGTGCTGTTCGTCACGCACTCGATTCCGGAAGCGGTGTTCCTGTCCACGCATATCGTCGTGATGTCCCCCCGTCCGGGCCGCATCACCGATGTCATCGAATGCAATTTTCCCCGCGATCGCGCGCTCGATATCCGCGAGACGCCTGAGTTTCTCGCCGTCGCCAACCGGGTCAGGCAGGGCTTGCGCGAGGGCCATTCCTATGAGGGGTAAGCCGGCGCTGCTCGCCTTCCCCAGCGGAGCTGGGGAAGGCAAGCGCCCGAGTTCGGCGAGAGGGAGATGAAGTCCGTCCTCCCTCTCATGACCGTCATCCTCGCGCTGATCGCCGTCTGGTATCTCGCGGCGGCGCTCATGAACGCGCAGCTTCAGCGCGATCAGTTCATCAATGCGGGCCGGGCGGATTACTCCACTCAAGACCTCGTCGCCGCGTCGCTCAACATGGAGCGGCCGAAGCTGCCTGCGCCGCACCAGGTCGCGGGCGAACTCTACAAGCTCGTCTTCGCAACCCCGCCGACATCCAAACGCAGCCTCGTCTATCATGGGCTCATCACGCTCGAAGAGACGGTGATCGGCTTTGCGATCGGCTCGGCCTTAGGCATCGGCCTTGCCGTTCTCATCGTCTCCATGCGCTGGCTCGAGCGCTCGATGATGCCTTGGATCGTGGCCTCGCAGACCGTGCCGATCATCGCGCTCGCGCCCATGATCGTCGTCATCCTCAATCAGTTCAACGTCACCGGCATCGCGCCAAAGGCGGCGATTGCGGCCTACCTCTCGTTCTTTCCCGTGACCGTCGGTATGGTCAAAGGCTTCCGTTCGCCCGATCCGCTGCAACTCGATCTCATGCGCACCTATTCGGCGACGCGCGCGCAGACTTTCCTGAAGCTCAGGGCGCCGGCGAGCGCGCCCTTCTTCTTCGCCAGCATGAAGATCGGCGCCGCCGCCGCGCTCGTCGGCGCGGTGGTCGCCGAAGTCACCAAGAGCGAGGACGGCGGCTTGGGCGCGCGGCTGCTCGCGGGCTCCTACTATGGGCAGACGGTGCAGATCTGGGCCGCCTTGTTCGCGGCCGCCGCGCTCTCCGCGACACTCGTCGCCGCAATCAGCGGCGCCGAGCGCATCGCGCAACGGCGAATGGCGTTCGGCCCATGAACCTCCGCCGCCTCACGGATCTTCTGCCCCCGCTCGCCTTTGGCCTTGCGGTGCTCGCGATCTGGGAGGCGGGTGTTCGGCTGCTCGACGTGCCCGCCATCATCCTGCCTCCGCCCTCGGCGATCGCGACGCGCTTCGCGACATCCATACCCACCCTCGCCGCCGATTTTCGCCAGACGATTCAGGGCGTGCTCGCAGGTTATATTATCGGCTCGCTCAGCGGCTTCATCGTCGCGATCCTGATCGATCGCTCGCAATTTCTGCAGCGCGGCCTCCTGCCGATCGGCAACCTCGTCTCCGCGCTGCCGATCGTCGGCGTCGCGCCGATCATGGTGATGTGGTTCGGCTTCGACTGGCAATCGAAAGCCGCGGTCGTGGTCGTGATGACCTTCTTTCCGATGCTCGTGAACACGATCGCAGGGCTCTCGAGCGCTGGCGCGATCGAACGCGACCTCATGAAGACCTACGGCGCGAATTATTGGCAGACACTGCTCGCGCTGCGCCTGCCGGTCGCGATGCCCTTCATCTTCAATGCGCTCAAGATCAACACGACGCTCGCCATGATCGGCGCGATCGTCGCCGAGTTCTTCGGCACGCCGATCGTGGGCATGGGCTTTCGCATCTCAACCGAAGTCGGCCGCCTCCAGATTGATATGGTCTGGGCGACGATCGTCGTCGCCGCGCTCACCGGATCGCTGTTCTACGCGCTGATCGCCGGCATCGAGCGCCGGGTAACGTTCTGGCACGCCTCCTATCGTGCGAAAGAGGCTTGAGCTTTTCATCGCATGCGTTAGTTTTTACGCGCAGAGACGGGAAATCCAAAGATTCAACCGGGAGAGCAAAAATGAAGAGGATGATGTTCGCGGTCGCCGGCGTGGCGGCGATGCTGGCGGGCGCGGCGCATGCCGATGACAAGGTCACGCTGCAGCTCAAATGGGTTACGCAGGCCCAATTCGCCGGCTATTACGTCGCCAAGGACAAGGGCTTCTACAAGGCCGAGGGGCTCGACGTGACCATCAAGCCCGGCGGCCCTGACGTCGCGCCGGAGCAGGTGCTGGCGGGCGGCGGCGCGGATGTCGTGGTCGACTGGATGCCGGCGGCGTTGGCGGCGCGAGAGAAGGGCGCGCCGATGGTCAATATCGCGCAGCCGTTCAAGCATTCAGGGCTCGAGCTCACCTGCCGCGCCGACACCGGAATCAAGAAGCCCGAGGATCTCAAGGGCCGCACGCTTGGCGTCTGGTTCTACGGCAACGAATATCCGTTCCTCAACTGGATGGGTAAGCTGCACTTCAAGACCGACGGCTCGCCCGATGGCGTCAAGGTGGTGAAGCAGGGCTTCAACGTCGATCCGCTCCTGCAGAAGCAGGCCGATTGCATCTCGACCATGACCTACAACGAATATTGGCAGGTGATCGACGCCGGCTACAAGCCCGAGCAGCTGGTCGTATTCAAATACGAGGATCAGGGCGTCGCCACGCTCGAGGACGGCCTCTACGTGATGGAGGACAAGCTCAAGGATCCGGCTTTCGTCGACAAGATGGCGCGATTCGTCAAGGCGTCGATGAAGGGTTGGGACTATGCGCGCGCTCATCCCGAAGAAGCGGTCAAGATCGTGCTCGACAACGATTCGACCGGCGCCCAGACCGAGCACCACCAGACGCAGATGCTGAGCGAGGTCAACAAGCTGACCACAGGTTCTGACGGGAAGCTCGACAAGGCCGATTACGAGCGCACGGTGAAGACGCTGCTGACCGGCGGCTCCGACCCGGTCATCTCCAAGGAGCCGAGCGGGGCCTATACGACGGCGGTCACCGACAAGGCGCTCGGCAAGTAGGGAACGCATCCCAATAAGCAAGGCAACGAAGCGATCCAGAGGGACGTAGGGAGCCCGACGCCCGTGGATCGCGTCCCTTCGCTCGCAATCACGATTGTGGATTTGCGGTCGCGTTTGGAGCGAAATAACGATTCAGGCGGCTTTCGCTCCCGGTAGCGACGTCGCCGTCTGCGCCGCGCCCCGCACGAGGTCATGGATGAAGCGCAGCTTCTCCACGACCGCTGGCGCGATGACGAACGGGTAGAGATCGGGCCTGCCCATGGCGCGATTGACGCTGTTCATGGCGACCACGAACGGCGCCCAGGCGTCGACAATCCGCTCGATCGAACCCTCTGCATAGGGGTCGAAGTTGAGCTTGGCGAAATGCGCGCCCTCTTTGTCGACAGAGGGCGCGATCCTGAGCCCGAACGCGCTCGCCGTTTCGAGCGTGTCGACGATATGCAGGTAATGCGCCCAGCTTTCGGCGAAATCCTCCCATGGATGCGAGGTCGCATAAGCCGAGACGAACCGCTCCGACCAATCTGAGGGCGCGCCCTGCTCGTAGTGGCGCTTGAGCGCGGCCTCGTAGTTCTGGGTATCGTCACCGAATACGGCTCGGCATCGGTCGAGCTTTCCGCCGTCGCGAACTAGGATGTCCCAATAATGGTGCCCGACTTCGTGCCGGAAATGGCCGAGCAGGCTGCGGTAGGGCTCGGCCAGTTCCGCGCGGCGCTTCTCGATCTCGGCGCTGTCGGCCTCTGCGAGCGCAATCGTCACCACCCCGTCGTCGTGCCCAGTCATCGACTCTGGGGCCGGAAGGGTGGGGCGGATCGGCCAGGAACTCGAACATCAGTCCGTGGCTCGGGTCCTCGGCCCGGGTCTTGAGCGGCAGCTTCCAGCGAAGGAGGCTGTAGAACAGCCGGTGCTTGGCGAGTTCGATGTCGCGCCACGCCGTAAGATGAAGGGGTTGGGAAATGTCAGGTATCGTGTCGTTATGGCGGCACGCGACACAAAGCCGATCCTGGCCGTCAGCCATCGTCAGCCAGTTGCAGACGTCGTAGTCCGCGTTGGCGCAGAAACGGCGCTGCCCGCTATCTCCCGCCAGCGGCGTCCAGGATACGCCCCCGGCAGGCTCGAGCGCGGCCATGATTTCGAGCTCCGGGATATAACCAAGCCGATGGCCGCAACGGCCACAGGTTCTATTTTCGAAGTAAATGATGTTGTCGCAAACCTGACAGCGAAACAATTTCATGGAATGCAATCCTCGGCGGCATGAAGCGCCCCGAACGCGCAAGGCGTCAAATCGTTCCCATAATTGACCCCAGAAATCAGACTTGGAGGTCGGGTCTTCTGCTGCGAAAAGGGGGCACTCAGGATCCATCGGAGTGAAGCAATGCGGGTAAAGCTGTTTTCCTTGGCCGCGACCACGCCAATCCAGTCGCTGGAGAATGATATCAACGAGTTCCTGGAATCGGAGCGGCCGCACGTGACCTATGTCAGCGTAAGCTCGAGCGACATCGAGAGGGTGGCTTCCGTGTGGTACGAAGAGCCCCATCATCGGACTGTCGAACAGACGATGGCGGAATTGGAGGAATTGGTGGAAGAGCCCGGCAGCGAGGGCAATCTGGCCTAAGACGCGCGGGGGCGCCCCGAACGAGTCGCCTCGGTCGAGGTCAAAACAGACGAGAGAGGAAGCGATGATGCTCGAGGTCGGATCAACCGGGCCCCTCTCGTCAATTTACCCCGATCCGGCGGTTCACATCTTCGATCAGAAGTTTGCCAAATATCGATTGTTCAACGCGAGCGTCGAGAAGCTGGCTTCAGGCACGCGATGGGGCGAGGGGCCGGTATGGTTCGGCGACGCGCGGTGTCTTCTCTGGAGCGACCTCCCGAGCGATCGAATTTTGAAATGGGACGAGACGACCAGCGCCGTTTCGGTGTTTCGTCACCCGTCCGGCCACGCCAACGGCAACACACGCGATCGCGCCGGTCGGCTCATCACCTGCGAGCATAGCGGGCGTCGCGTGACGCGCACCGAGTATGATGGGTCGATCACCGTCATCATCGACCGTTTCGAGGGCAAGCGGCTCAATTCTCCCAACGACGTGGTCGTCGCCTCGGATGGGGCGATCTGGTTCACCGATCCTCCGTTTGGGCTCAGCTCTTTTTACGAAGGCGCGGTCGCCGAGCAGGAATTGAACCCCAACGTCTATCGCGTAGACCCGATTACCGGCCAAGCGGCGATCGTGGCGGACGATTGCGCAGGGCCGAACGGACTCTGCTTCTCGCCTGACGAAAAGCATCTCTATGTCGTCGAGTCCCGCGCTGTTCCGACCCGCAAGATCCGGGTCTTTGACGTCATCAATGGGCGCACTCTTGGGGCGAGCCGGGTGCTGATCGACGCGAGCGGCGCCACGCCGGATGGCTTTCGTTGCGACATGGACGGAAATATCTGGGCCGGTTGGGGAATGGGAGATCCGAAGCTCGACGGGGTGATGATCTTCGATCCCGAAGGCCAACCGATCGGCCGCATCGCGCTGCCCGAGCGATGCGCCAATCTTTGCTTTGGCGGCCGACACGGAAACCGCCTTTTCATGGCCTGCGGCCACGGCCTCTACGCCCTTTACGTGAACACGCGCGGGGCGGTGTAAGCTCTCTCTCCGAGTTCCGTGCGAGAGCCGCCTTCGGCCTTGGTCAAAATTCGATTGGCTTGCGCGAAATGATCGGGCGGATTTCAGCCAGAACCTGTGGCAAAGTTCGACGTGAAGCCGACACTTGATCGCGGAAAGCCTCGGGTTGGGAGAAGACGTTTTGCATCTGATTTCTGCGCCCCATAAACCTTTGACGCGATTGATGCGCGAAGGCGGCGCAGAAATCTTGACTAATGCTCGTCTTCGGGACTGATCACCGTCTCCAAGGAGATTGCGGCAGGTGCCCAAGAAAATACGAGCGGCCGTATTAGGGGTAGCCGGAGCGATATGGGTCGCTGCCATGGTTCTTCGAGCGCTGCTCGATACTACCTTCGTTGGTTATTCAAGGGTGCCCAATTCTGAATTGGGAAGGACTGTGCCGTACGAAGTCAAGCGTTCAGTTGTCTATATAACAGATACACAAAGCATTATTCTTACGGTTTTATGGTGGGTTCAGATCGGATCAGGTGGTGTGATTTTGACCTGCCTCATCCTAAATCAAAAATGGCTAAATCAAAAATGGTTTCTCGACGCCAGGAGAAAGCTTTAGGTTGTCGGCGCGGCTTTCGCCGTCGACGGATTGGCCGGTTGGCGGTGCACAAATCTTGATTTCTGCAACGCCTCTGGATGTCGGGTTTCGAGCTATTGCGGACCTTTGAAGAGTGTAGCCCACGAGGGTGCGCGCGCTGAACCGCGCCAAAGGCCACGCGGGAAATCTAAAAACGACATTTTCTTGCCAAATGCAGAAGTATGTTCTATATTTGTTCTGATGACGATGAGCGAAACTCGTAACCCCGGTTCTGCCAAAGTTCCACCCGCGAAGCCTGCTCGGCGCGGCGGGTCTTCCGAGATACGGATGGCCAGGCGGCTCGAGAAGGTTCGGCGCGACGAGCGGATCGTGGGTCTCCTCAATCGCGGCGCGTCGGTGCCGGAGATCGCGGCCAGCGAGGGCCTTACGCTCAAGCGGATGCGCAATCTTGTTCGCGAGATTCTAGCCGAGCGCATGCCGCAGCCCCCTGCCGAATTCCTCGCGCTTCAGGTCAACCGTCTCAACGAAGCGCTGCTCGTGTCCTTCACCGCGATGCACGACCCCAAAGACGGGACGAATTTTGAGGCCGTCGATCGTGTTGTGAAAATTGTTCGCGAGCTCGACCGCTATCACGGCTTCGCCGCTGTTCCGCTTCCGCGCGAAGAAACTGGAGACGCGGCGGCTCCCGCAGCCCGTCGTACGTCCGCTCGCGCTCGAAGGCCCGGGCGAAAGTGACTCGCGAATTCCGCCGCAAGCCATTGAAAACGCTCAATCCGGACTCGCGGATTTGGCTCTTCCTCTGCACCTTGACGACTGGGGTTGAGGCGTCAGCGTGGCGCCGCCCTCTTGACGATCGCCTTCGCATCCACCCCCTTGAGCGCCCCATAATTGTGCGCGCCTCTCGTCTGGATGCGCGACCGGCAAAAGGCGTCCGCGACGGGCGAGCCGGCCCGCCATAGAGCCGCAGCCTGCAACCCGACCGCGAGCCGGTCGCAGAGATCGCGGGCATGCGGCCTCGAAGTCGCCGAGGTCGCGGAGGTCGTCCTTGAGCGCCGAAACATGGGCGTCGAGCGCCGCGCTTTCGCCTTTCACCGCGAGACATCTCCGCAAAATAGGCTTCAAGCGTCTGCGGCGAGCGCTGGATCGCGCGGGCGATGTCGAGGCACTGCACGTTGCCGCTCCCCTCCCAGATCGCATTGACCGGCGCCTCGCGATAGAGGCGCGGCATCGGGCCATCCTCCATCACCCCCGAGCCGCCGAGACATTCGAGCGCTTCATAGGCGTGGCTGGGCGTGCGCTTGCAGATCCAGTATTTGCCGATCGCGGAGCCTAGGCGCACCAGCGCGTCCTCGTGAGGATCGTTGCGATGATCGAGCGCGCGGGCGATGCGCATGGTGAGGGTCAGCGCGGCCTCGGCCTCGATCGCGAGGTCGGCGAGCACGGCGGTCATGAGCGGCTGGTCGATCAGGAAGGCGCCGAAGGCCTTCCGCTGCCGGCAATGATCGATCGCCTGCGAAACCGCCATCCGCATGCCGGCGGACGAGCCGATCATGCAGTCGAAGCGCGTCATGGCGACCATCTCGATGATCGTTGGCACGCCCCGACCTTCCGGGCCTACCATCCAGCCGAGCGCGCCGCGAAGCTCGGTCTCGCTCGAGGCGTTGGAGACATTCCCCATCTTGCGCTTGAGCCGGATGATCTGCAGCGGGTTCTTCGTCCCGTCCGGCCGCCAGCGGGGAACGAGAAAACACGACAAGCCCCCCGGCGCCTGGGCGAGAACGAGAAACGCGTCGCACATCGGCGCCGAGACGAAGAACTTGTGGCCGACGAGTTCGTAAGCCTGGCCCCCTCCCTCGGCGCCGACAGGAATCGCCCGCGTGGTGTTGGTGCGGACGTCCGAGCCGCCCTGCTTCTCGGTCATCGCCATGCCGATCGTCACGCCCTGCTTCTGCTCGGCGGGAATGTTACGCGGATCGTAGACGCGCGCCTGGATCTTCGGCAGCCATTGCACGGCGAGGTCGCCCTGCAATTTGAGACAAGGACTGGCGGCGAAGGTCATGGTGATCGGGCAGCCGTGACCGGCCTCGACCTCGGTCTGCATGTAGGAGCGCGCGGCTCGCGCCACTTGCGCGCCTTCGCCCGGATCGGTCCAGGGCGACGAATGGAGCCCGTCCTCGATCGAGGCTTTCATCAACGCATGGTAGGAGGGATGAAAGCGGATGAGATCGACGCGCCTCCCGTATCGATCGTGGGTGTCGAGTTCGGGCGCGTTCTTGTTCGCCAGCGTGCCCAGCTCCAGGAATTCCGCCGACCCCGCGCGGGCGCCGAAGGCGGCGAGCGCGTCGCCGGCCCAGTCCGCGCCTTCGCGTGCGACCGCTTCCTTCAGAGCAATGTCTGAATCGTAGAGGTTGGTGTCGACGAGTTCGACCGGCTGGTTGAGCACCTCGTGGGTGACGGCCCCGTAGGGGTCGAGAGGCTTACGGAAATTGTCCTGTCGGTCGGCAAGGGCGTTCATCGCGGCGGTCTCATTTTTCTGCACGCTACATTGGGAATGGGTCGGCGGGAAGGCAGCGCCTCAACGGCGCCCTTGCTTCACATAGGACTGCGACGCGGCGATAATGAAGGGGGAGGGGCCATCGCATGCCGATCTACATGGACCGCCATGACATGCGCGGCATGAAGGCCGAGGATGTCGCGGAGGCGCATCGCCGGGACGTCGACATTCAGGACCGGCACGGCGTCAAATACATGGCCTATTGGTTCGACGAGAACAACGGGGCCGCTTTCTGCCTTGTCCATGCGCCGGACCCCGCGACCGCCGAGCGAGTTCATCGCGAGGCGCATGGCGCAATCCCCAACGCCATCGTTCCGGTGGACCTTGCTACCGTCGAGGCGTTCCTCGGCCGCATTGGCGATCCCCGCGCAGCCCCGGGCGAGTCCGCATCTGCCGGGGAGTCCGGCTTGCGGGCTGTCATGTTCACCGACATCGTTGGCTCCACCGAGATGACAACGCGGCTTGGCGACAGCGCGGCGCTTGAACTGGTGCGGGCGCATGACGCGCTGGTCCGGCGCAGCCTCGAAACCCACGGCGGACGCGAGATCAAGCACACCGGCGACGGCATTATGGCCTCCTTCGACAACGTGGCGAACTCCGTGCACGCGGCCGCCGATATCCAGCGGCGATTCGCCGCGTACAACCTTGACGCGTCCGAGACCCTGAGCGTTCGGATCGGCATTGACGCCGGGGAACCGGTTGAGGACCACAACGACCTGTTTGGTTCGACGGTCCAACTCGCGTCGCGGTTATGCAGCGAAGCCGAGGCCAACGGCATTATCGTTTCGGGATTCGCGCGCGAGCTGTGCCAGGATGAAGATGCCGCGCGGTTCGTGGCGTTGGGCGAACGGCGACTGAAGGGCTTTGCTGATAAGTCTCAGGTGTTCCGGTTTGAATGGCGGGACTGAGCCGGGGTCGCCGGAGCCAGCCGAAGAGGATTTCATGCCCGCTGCCTCCTTCGATCGCCGCTTGACGCCCGTCCGCGCCGACCTCGCGGCCGAGCCTCTGCGCGGCCTCGTGGACGCGCCGCGTTACGCGGAGGGCCGAGCGATGCGGATCATCGCCGCGAGCGCGCCGCTCCGGCGTTCTCCGCAAGCGGACGCGCCGCTCGAGACTGAAGCGCTCCGCGGCGAAAGCGTCACCGTTTACGATGAGCAAGACGGGTGGGCGTGGGCCCAACTCGCGCGGGACCAGTATGTCGGCTATCTTCCGAGTTCGTCGCTCGGGGCCGTATCTGCGCCCACCCATCGCGTCGCGGCGCTGCGCACGCACGCCTATCCCGGCCCCGCGATCAAGCTGCCGCCGCGCATGGCGCTCTCGCTTGGCGCGCTTTTGAAGGTCGTCGGCCAAGAGGGCGACTTCGCGGTCTCGGAGGACGGACTTCACCTCTGGTCGCGCAGCCTGGTTGAGCTTGGCGCAAACGAACCGGACTGGGTCGCGGTCGCGGAGCGCTTTATAGAGACGCCTTATCTTTGGGGCGGCCGGACGTCAGAAGGCATCGACTGCTCGGGCTTAGTTCAGACCGCGCTCATGGCCGGCGGAATCGTGTCGCCGCGCGACAGCGACATGCAGGAAGCGATGCTGGGCGAGGCCCTGGCGGTCGACGATTCAAGCGCGCCGCTTGCGCGTGGCGATCTCATATTCTGGAAGGGCCACGTCGGAATCATGCGCGACCCCGTCACGCTGCTTCACGCCAACGGCTGGCACATGAAGACGGTTAGCGAGCCTCTGGCGCAGGCGCGCAGGCGAATTGCTGCCAACGGAGGCGGCGGGGTCTCAGGCATTCGCAGATTGCCGCCGCGTTCGGTCGGCTCGTCCGGCGGGTGAACTGCAAGACGGTCGCGCTCATAAAGCGCGGCGTCGAAAGGGAACCGGCTACTTCTTGCCGCCGAGACCCATACCGGCGAAGCGGGTGTTGAAGCGTGATAATCGGCCGCCGCGATCAAGCAACTGCTGCGATCCGCCAGTCCAGGCCGGATGTGTGTTCGGGTCGATATCCAGGTTCAGCGTCGCGCCCTCTTCGCCGTAAGTCGAGCGGGTCATGAATTCGACGCCATTGGTCATGACGACCTTGATCATGTGGTACTTGGGGTGGATGTCGGACTTCATCGTCGAGATCTCAAGTGAAATAAGCAAAGAGCCGACCGGAGGTCCGGCGGCTCTTTTTGTTGGCGCTCCTATAACGTGCGCGGCTGTTTGAGGCAAGCCGGTCCCACGGGCGGCGCCGGCAGGATCGCCCGACCGGCGTAGCCGGCCTTGATTTGGGCGAAAAAGCGGTACCTAAAGCGCCGCACAACCCGAGGAGCCGCCTAACAATGTCATCCGCCGCCGATGTGGGCAGCAAAAGGTCCCGCGTCTCGCTCGGCGCCTTGAAGCCGCTCGCGCCATACGCCTTCGCCCATCGTGGGCGTATTGCGCTTGCGCTCGTGGCGCTCACCATCGCTTCCGCCGCGACGCTCGTCGTGCCGATCGCCGTTCGGCGCATGATCGACTTTGGCTTCTCCGATTCCAACGCGGGACTGATACGCGCCTACTTTCTCGCCATGATCGGTGTCGTTGCCGTGCTCGCGCTGGCTTCCGGCGCGCGATATTACCTGGTGATGACGCTCGGCGAACGGGTTGTCGCCGACCTTCGCGCCGATCTCTTCTCCCACCTGACCCGCCTCGATCCGAGTTTTTTCGATGGCGAGAAGACCGGCGACATCGCTTCGCGCCTTTCCGCGGACACGACGCAGCTCAAGGCGACGTTCGGCTCCTCAGCGTCGTTGGCGCTGCGCAATCTCTTCCTGTTCGTCGGCGCGATCACGATGATGGTGGTCACGAGCCCAAAGCTGTCCGCGTTCGTGCTGGCGGCGATCCCAATCATCGTCCTGCCGCTCTATGCGGCGGGACGCTCAGTGCGGGAGCGCTCACGCCGCGCTCAGGACAGGCTGGCGGGCGCGACCGCCTTTGCCACCGAAAGCTTGTCGGCGGTGCGCGTCATGCAGTCGTTCCTGGCAGAAAAGTTCACCGCCAACCGCTATCGCGAGGCCGCCTTTGGCGCCTATGAGGCGGCGCGAACGATGACTTAGGCGCGCGCCATCGTCACCGCGGCCGCGCTCTTCCTCGCTTTTGGCAGCGTCGTCGTCGTGCTCTGGCTTGGAGCGCAAGAGGTAATCGCCGGGCAGATGACGGGAGGCGCTCTGTCGCAGTTCGTGCTGTTCGCCGTGTTCGGCGCCGGCGCGCTCGGACAATTGTCGGAGGTGTGGAACGAGGTTTCCCAGGCCGCAGGGGCGGCCGGGCGCATCGGCGAGATCATGGCGGTCAAGCCGCGCATCGTTGCGCCCGCACGGCCAATGAAGCTCGCAAAGCCGGTCCGCGGCGAGCTTGCATTCCGTGATGTCTCATTTGCTTATCCGGGCCGCCAAGACGGGGCCGTCTTGCGCGACGTCAGCTTCCGCGTCGCTCCCGGGGAGACCGTCGCGATCGTGGGCCCGTCAGGCGCCGGCAAATCAACGCTGTTCCAGCTTGCGCTCAGGTTCTACGACCCGGGAAGCGGCTCGGTGACGCTCGACGGGGTCGACATCTCGAAGCTCGACCCGGCCGACTTGCGCGCCGAGATCGCGCTCGTACCGCAGGATGCGTTCATCTTCGGCGCGACCGTCGCCGACAACATTGCCTATGGTGCGCCGGGCGCGACCCGCGAGGCCGTCGTCGCCGCGGCCAAACAGGCGGCTGCGGACGGCTTCATCTCCGCCATGCCGCACGGCTACGATACTGCCTTGGGGGAGCGCGGCGTGACGCTGTCGGGCGGCGAGCGGCAACGCGTCGCGATCGCCCGCGCGATCCTGAAAAACGCTCCGGTGCTGCTCCTCGACGAAGCGACCTCGGCCCTCGACGCCGAGAGCGAAACTCTGGTTCAGGGTGCGCTTGAAACGCTGATGAAGGGCCGCTCGACTCTTGTGATCGCTCATCGGCTGGCGACGATCATCAACGCGCATCGGATCCTCGTCATTGAAGCGGGGCGCGTAGTCGAGGAAGGCTCTCACGCCTCTCTCATGGCGGCGAATGGCCTCTATTCACGCCTGGCCCGGCTCCAGTTCGAGACCGGCGCAGCGGCGCTGACCGCGGCTGCGCAATAGCTCGCCGACCAGAATCGCGATGGGCGGGCTTATTTCAGCAGCACATAGATGTTGACTTGCAGCGTCGGATCATCGGGATCCTTCACGTCGTTCGCATATTCCTCGATGAAGGTGTCCTGCGCATCGATTCCCTTGTCGTCGAGGTAGGCTGTGATGGCGTCATAGGTGGCGTCGATGTCGCCATATGCGCCCTGATGCTCGAAGCGCATCGCCTTGCCGCTTGGCGTTTGTCCGATCTTGACCGTGTCAGAGAGGCTTGATTTGCCCTCGGGCGCCGCGGCAAGCGGATAACCTGCGTGAAATTTGAAACCGGTGTCATCCGACTCGACAAAGACGGCGAGCGGGCGGCCCGAGGATGCGAGGTTCGCCTTGTCCATTTCGCGCTTCACTGAGGCCAGCGAAGTGAGAATGGCGCTGTAAATCTCATCCTTGTCCGCCTTTCCTTCGACATAGGCGAAGGACCGGAGAGGGAGATCTACGGCTTCGCCCGTTGAACCCTCGCCCGAGGTCGCGGGTCCCGTAGGGCTGGCGCCCTCTGCACCGCTGGGCGCCGGATTTGTAGCGGAAGGCGCCTCGGCTGGTTTCGCGGGAACGGGTGATGGAGCCGCCGGGGCCTGGACCGCTGGCGGAACCGCGGGTGTCGGCGATTGGCTGGCCGGCGCGGGCGTTGAGGGAGCCGTGGCCGGCGCCTGCTGCTGAGCGAGGCTCGCATAGGGGACGACCGCTGCAAGAGCGAGAAAGCTTGCGACAAAGAAACGGATCAGACCGGATGACATAACGGCGCAGTCCTCTGGCGCGAGCGGGCGGAGATCGGGCCCGGTAGTTTAGAGCTACAACGCGGTGATAGGGAAGTGCGTTGCGGTCCTGACGATTAAACTGGATCAGGTTTTGTCCAACGTAGCACCGGCTGCCGGGCTGCGCGTGTTTCGTCGAGCCTGCGGCGCGGCGCGTGGATTGGGGCCCCATGGAACCGGTCGCCCTCGCCAGCTTTCGTAGCAATGGCCAGATTGCGTAAGGTCATGATGAACAGGTCGAGGCTCGCCTTGGACTCGGATTCCGTCGGCTCGATCAGCATCGCCCCGTGCACGATGAGCGGGAAATAGACCGTCATCGGATGATAGCCCTCGTCGATCATGGCTTTGGCGAAGTCGAGCGTCGTGAGCCCGGTGTCCTTAAGCCATCGGTCGTCGAACAAGGCCTCGTGCATGCAGGCCTTATCGCCGAAAGGCGCGCTCATCACATCGTTGAGCGAGGCGCGTATGTAGTTGGCGGACAGCACGGCGTCTTCCGACGCCTGTCGCAGGCCATCTGCCCCGTGAGACAGAATGAAGCTAAGCGCGCGAACGAACATCCCCATCTGCCCGTGGAACGCGCACATCCGCCCAAACGATTCGCGGCCCTCGGAATGTTCGACCAGGCGAAGCGCGCCGTCTTCGCGCCTAACAAATGGAACGGGCGCATAGGGGGCAAGCCGCGATGAGAGCACGACTGGACCGGCCCCGGGTCCGCCCCCGCCATGCGGGGTCGAGAACGTCTTGTGCAAGTTGATGTGCATGGCGTCGACGCCGAGATCTCCTGGACGCGTCTTGCCCATAACGGCGTTGAAATTTGCCCCGTCGCAGTAAAAGTAGGCTCCCGCCCTGTGGACGGCATCGGCGATGCCGACGATCTCTCGCTCGAACAGGCCGCAGGTGTTGGGATTGGTCAGCATGATCGCCGCAACATCGGGCGCCAGTGCGCTCCGTACCGCTTCGGCGGTGACGATTCCATCCTCGCCTGCCGGTATGGATCGCACCGAATAACCGATGAGCGCGGCAGTGGCGGGATTCGTGCCGTGAGCGGAATCAGGCACCAGCACCATTCGCCGCGTCCCTCCTTCCCCCCGCGCCTCGATCGCTGCTTTGATCGCCATCATGCCGCAGAGTTCGCCGTGCGCGCCGGCCTTCGGTGACATCGCGATGGCGTCCATTCCCGTCATCGCGAGCAACGCGGCGGAGAGCGCTTCAATGACTTCCAACGCGCCTTGCGCCGTTGAGACCGGCTGCAGCGGGTGCACGTCTGCGAATCCTGGTAGGCGCGCCACCTTTTCGTTGAGACGCGGATTATGTTTCATCGTGCAGGAGCCCAAGGGATAGAGCCCGGCATCGATGGAATAGTTGTTGCGCGACAAGCGCACATAGTGCCGGATCGCTTCCGGCTCGGTCAGGCCAGGCAATTCGATCGCGGTTCGGCGCGCGTGCGGCCCCAGTTTCAACTCGAATGCCGGCGGCTGGTCGATGTCGACTCCGGTTGCGTCGAAGCGCCCGCTCTCGAAAATCAGCGCCTCCTCCATGTTGAGCCCGCGATTGCCAGTGAAGGTTGCCCGCTCCGGGGCGGCGGCCGTTTCGGGGCGGGTCGGGCGGCCTTGAACGTTCATGGCAGGCTCTCTTTCAAGGCTTATCGCAGGCAGTCAGCGAGCGCTTGGGCATAGGCCGCGCGGTCGTCGTCTGTATTGGTCTCCGTGCTCGCGACAACGATGCAATCGTCGAGCCCGGCCTCGGGCAGGAGTCGCGAAACCGGCAATCCTCCGATCACTCCCCGCTTCGCCAAAGCCTCGATGAGCTCCGCTGCACGCCGAGGCGTACGCACAACGAACTCGTTGAAGAAATGCGGATTGACGATTTCGACCGACGGGATCGCTGAAAGCCGCTCCGCGAGCTGCACCGCGTTGGCGTGGTTGACTTTCGCCAGGCGTTCGAGCCCGACACTTCCGAGTAGAGTGAGATGGATCGAGAACGCAAGCGCGCATAGTCCCGAGTTGGTGCAGATGTTGCTCGTCGCCTTCTCGCGGCGGATGTGCTGCTCGCGAGTCGATAGCGTGAGCACGAAGCTTCGCCGGCCTTCAGCGTCCAATGTCTCGCCAGCGAGACGTCCCGGCATCTGGCGCACGTTCCTGGCCCGCGTTGCGAACAAGCCGACGTAAGGGCCGCCGAAATTGAGGGCATTGCCGATGCCCTGTCCTTCACCGACCGCGATGTCGGCGTCCATCTCGCCGGGCGAGCGCACGGCGGCGAGGGCAACCGGATCGGTAAAGACCGCAATCAAGAGCGCGCCGCGAGCATGGGCCGCCGCGGCAATTGGCGTCAGATCGCGTGGATTGCCGAAAAAATCGGGCGACTGCACGATGACACAACTCGTCTCGTCGTCGATCGCCGTTGCAATGTCTTCGCCCGCCATCAGATCAGGCGGCAAACGGACGATCTTGTCCGACGCCATATGCGCCAGTGTCACGCAGACATCGACATATTGCGGATGCAAGCCGCCAGAAATCACCGACCGGTTCCGACGCGTCAGGCGATGGGCCATCAACATCGCCTCGCCGCACGCGGTCGAGCCGTCGTACATCGAGGCGTTCGCGACCTCCATTCCGGTCAGCGCCGCCACCTGGGTCTGAAACTCGAACAGGACTTGCAGCGTGCCTTGCGCGATTTCTGGTTGGTAGGGCGTGTAACTCGTCAGGAATTCGGACCGCTGGATGAGATGATCGACGGTCGCCGGAATGTGTCGCCGATAGGCTCCTGCGCCCAGAAAAAACGGAACTGATCCGGCGGCGAGGCTCCGATTGGCGATCGCGCTCATCGCCCGCTCGACCGCCATCTCACTTTTCGCGAGCGGCATGTCGAGAAGGCCTTGAACCCGTTTGTCGGCCGGAATGTCAGCGAACAAAGCTTCGATGTCCGGAACCCCGATGCGGGACAGCATCGCCTCGCGTTCGCTCGCGTCGAGCGGCAAATAGCGCATGGCTCTAAGCCAAAGTCTTGAGGAAGCCGGCGTAAGCCGCCTCGTCCATCAAGCCGCTCAATTCGTTCGGGTCGGCGAGTTTGATGCGAAAGAGCCAGCCGCGCCCGAGCGCATCCTCATTGACGACGCCGGGTGTTGCCTCGACCTCGGAATTCACGGCGAGGACTTCGCCCGAGGCTGGCGCGAACACATCGCTCGCCGCCTTGACGCTTTCAACGACCGCCGCCGGATCGCCCTTTTTTAACGCCTTGCCGACCGGCGGCGTCTCAGCAAACACCACATCGCCCAACTGCTGCTGGGCGTAGTCGCTAATGCCAACGACGCCTTCGCCACCGTCGACGCGGATGTATTCGTGGTCCTTACTGTACCGGATCTCCGACATCATGCGTCTCCTTGCTCAACCGCGATAATAGGCGTGGGGATGAAAAGGCAACGTGACGACGCGCGCGCTCAAAGGCTTGCGGCGCACCATCAGACCGATCGGCGTTCCAATTGCCGCGTGGGCGCGCGCGACGGTGCCCATCGCGATCGGCCCGTTGACGCTTGGCCCGAACCCGCCGGATGTCACGACGCCGATCGGCAATCCTTCGGCGGAAACGATTTCGGTTCCTTCGCGCGCCGGAGCACGGCCGTCCGGCCGCACACCTACCCGCTGACGATCCGGGCCATTCGCGAGCGCGTGCTGAATCCGCTTAGCCCCAGGAAAGCCGCCCTCGACGCGTCGGCGCTTCTGAATCGACCAGGAGAGAGCGGCTTCGATCGGGTCCACCGTCTCGTCGAGCTCATGCCCGTAGAGGCAAAGGCCCGCCTCGAGCCGCAGCGAATCGCGGGCGCCGAGGCCGATCGGCGCAACATCGGGCTGGGCGAGCAGAATGCGGGCGAAGCGCTCCGCCTGCTGCGATGCGACGGAGATCTCGTATCCGTCTTCGCCCGTGTAGCCCGAACGTGAGACGAAGGTCTCGAATCCCGCGATCCGGGCCGGTCGCGCGCTCATGAACGCCATGATATCGACCGCCTCTCCAGGAGCGAGCCCCGCCAAAGTCGCGGAAGCTAAAGGACCCTGGAGCGCGATCAGCGCCAGATCCGGTAACGGCGTCAGCCGAACGCCTGATGGCAAGCTATCGCGAATGAGCGCAAAGTCGCCCTCTTTTCGCGAGGCGTTGACAACCAGCCTCAGCGCACCCTCTGCGCCGGGCGGCCGGGTGACCATAAGGTCGTCGACGACGCCACCAGTCTCGTTGAGCAATTGGGTATAACGCTGGCGGCCTGGCGCGAGATTGAGAAGGTCTGCAGGGCAGAGCGATTCAAGAAATGCCGCGACGGCTGCGTGGTCGCCGGCCTCGATCAGCGCCTGGCCCATATGCGAAACATCAAACAGACCGGCGGCTTTGCGGGTATGGAGGTGCTCGGCGAGAACCCCGGCAGGGTATTGGATCGGCATGTCGTAACCCGCGAACGGCGACATGCGCGCGCCAAGCTCGACGTGCAGAGCGTGGAGCGGCGTCTTTAGGCTCGTGGTTTCGCTCATGGGACCGCCAGTCGTGAACAAGCGCCCGCAGTAACGCCGACCGCAATTGCGGTTTTTAGCGCTCGCGGACGCCCCCTCTGTCCAGTGACCTGAGAGATTTCCCGCTTCTTATGCGGTTGCCCCCGTCGGTGGGCGCACGCCTTGAACGGCGCTTGCCTCTTTCCAGAGCGTCATCACTTGCGCGGTCCCTGATGCCTGAGCGTTTCCGGGGCGGTTGCGCCGTCGGCGCCGGCTAAGATTAAGCCGGCCTCTTCCGCGAAGTGTCTTCGACTGACATCTTCGAGCTAGCCTGACCGGCTGTCCTTGTCAACGCAGGACCCCTGGACCAAGGCAGCCTCTATCTCTCGCCGTGGGGCCGAAAGCGCGCCCACTCTGAGGGCGATCGCCTTTGTCCGCAACTCAAAGATTTCAGCGCTTTAGGTGCACTTTTCGGTCACTCACGCCGATTGCGTTCAAGCGGCGAGCCGCGAGCCCCAAGGGTGGCGGCGATTTGCGGCTCGTCGATAAAGGTCTCGGATCGGCATGGGGAGAGGTAGACTAAATCAGAGTTCATAAATTGTGTTTATAGTAATAAATTTATCATCGCGGCACGTATTATGAATTATAACTTGAAGTAAAATTTATGAAGTAAGTAATATAAACAATAGTTTACCAATTATTTGTGCCAGTTATGCAACATCGTAAAATTAATGGCCGCCGTTTGGCAATTTATTGCCAAATCTGAGTTGAGGGCCGAGTGAATTTGCGTATGGTCGACCATGCGAGCGTGACGATTCCCGATCGCACTGGGTCCGACGACTTGCTGGGGCAATGCGCTGACATCAGGAAGAATTGGCAGTCAGGCGAAACCCGACCCGACGCCCACACGACTGAACTGGAGGTCACATATGACGCTCATAAAGAGCATTCTGCTGGGGTCGGCGGCGGGGCTGGTCGCCGTCGCCAGCGCCGAGGCGGCCGATCTTCCCACCAAGAAGGCGGCGCCGGTCGAGTATGTTAGAGTTTGTAACGTCGGCGGCGTCACCGGCTGGACCCTGCCGGGCTCCGACACCTGCCTGAAGCTCTCGGGCTACATTACGGGGCAATTCGTCGGCGGCAACCTCAGCACCGAGTACAACTATGGCACTGTCGGAGGGCCCGCAGGGGCTATCGCCGCCATTGCAAACACGCCTGGCCTCGGGTCGCTTGTCGGTAACCCAACCCTGGCCGCGCTCACAGGGATCGACCCGCGCAACACCCAGCGCGTTCTGGTTGCGGCCAGCCCGGCTCAACAAAATACAACTAACTTCCGAAATGAAACGAGTTGGTCGACACGAGCCAACTTGTCCCTTGACGTGGCCTCCAATACGGCCTGGGGGCCCTTGATCGGGCATGCGGAGATCCGGTGCGACGTCGGGAACGGGCTCGACCCGCTTCAGGGCAATCCGACAAACAACATCTTTTATGTCAACACGGCCTACGTAACTTGGGCGGGCGTCACCGCAGGCAAGGCGCAGTCGTTCTTCTCGTTCATCGGCGGCGGCGACAATTATGCGAACTTCTTCTCCCCGGACCGCAAGGGCTTCAACGAGCCGCTTCTGTTAGCCTATACCGCTTCCTTCGGCGGCGGGTTCACGGCGACATTGTCGGCGGAAAGCCCCGGCGGCGTCGGCGCCTCGGGCGGCGGCACAATTTAGCGGCTGGTATTTCCAACCAATCTGGGCTCCGGCGTCGGCTCTAACTCGCTTCGCTGATCAGCAGTACGGCGGCCAGAAATGGCCGGACATCGTCGGCGCCTTGCACGTCAAGCAGGGCTGGGGCGAAGCCCAGGTCTCGGGCGTGATCCACAACGTCAACATCACCGCCAGCGGCACAACTACGATCCCTGTCTCGTCGCCGGGCGCGACCTGCGGCCCCCTCGCGGCGCTCTGCAACGGGACGGCAGAACAAGGTCGGCTGGGCTGTTGACGCCGGCGTCAAATTCAACCTCACAGCTGGTTCGGTATTTCGGCGCTGGCGACGACTTCGTCTTTAGCGGCGCCTACTCCCAGAGCGCAATAATCTACTCGGGTATAAACGATGGAATGTGGAGCGAAAACGGCCAGGTCAACGGCAACGGTCAGCCGATGTTGGGCGCGGACGCTTTCTTCAACCCGGTCACCAACCAATGGTCATCGCCGAGAGCATGGTCGGTGTTGGGCGCTGCTCGAGCATCACTGGACGCCGCACCTTCTACACTCGATCTCGAAGCTTCGATCTTCGGGTTTGAACTGGAGCAACATGGGCGGGGGCTGCAGCATCGCGCCTGCCGAGCTGCCTGCATCGGTTCGGCCGCGGGAGGCGCGATGTCGCCCCACGCGTTTAGCTGGATTGTCGGCGCCGATCATTGGCTGGAATCCGGTCACCAACCTGAACTTCGACTTCGAATTGATGTATCAGAGCACGAGCCAGGCGGCGCCAAGCGGGTTCATCGGCACCATTTACAACCAGGGCGGGGTCGGCGGCGCGTTCTTCCAGCCCGGCGGCTGGAAGGGGATCAGCGACGGCTTCGCGGGCCGGCTCCGCGTAACCCGTTACTTCTGATCGCATCTCGATCAGCTGAAACTCATGACCCCGGAGCGAAAGCTCCGGGGCTTTTTGTCTGGCCCGCTTGATTCCCGGCGTAAGATCCCGGCTCCGCGATCCCTCCGGGCTTCCGCGGACGAAGCCGGGCCGGCCGTCAGGTTCGGTGCGAGGCGCGGCCAATGGCGATGGTTCGGGCTCGCGGTTTCGAGCCCTTTTGATAGAAGCTCGGTCTCGCTTCTCTCGAGCGCTTGAGTGTCCGGCGCTTCGCAATTGTTCTGGCGCGCGCCAGCCCGGCGCCAAGCCCGGCCGTGCGGTGCGCCGCCAAATCCCGGAGCGCAGGTGCAAGGTCAGCGCGCGAGGTTGTCGAGGCCGAATCGAAAGCCCTCAGTGATCCGTGTTCAATTTGAAGCCGACCGACCTGACAGAAACGATGACGCGCCGATCGCCGGTCGGGTCGAGCTTGCGGCGCAAATTGCCAACCTGCACGTCGACGATGTTGGTATAGGCCGGAGGCTGGAAGTTCCAAACGTCCTCGAGCAGCATCGCTCGAGTGATAGTTTGACCGGGCCGGCGCATAAAGTATTCGAGCAGCTTGAATTCCCTCGGGACCAGGTCGATCAGCCTGCCCTCGTACCTGACTGTTCGGTCGATCAAGTCCATTTCCAAATCGCCCACCCGGAGCCGGATGACACCCATGTCGACGCCCCGGCGCAAGAGGGCCTCGACCCGCGCGGTCAGCTCGCGAACATCGAAAGGTTTGACCAGAAAGTCGTCGCAGCCGGCTTTCAATCCCGCGATTCGTTCATCGACCGATGTGAGCTCGCTGATGGCGAGCGACAGGGGTCCACCGTCCTTCGCCGCGCAACGCTTCGATGATCGAAAGTCCGTTCGTCGGCATCCAGGAGTCGATCGATGACGACCGCAGCCGTCGCCCGCACGAGCACTCGCCCTTCGCGGCCGACGCGGAATTCATCCCTGAAATATGGGCCAATCTTCCGCCCCTGGAAGTCCGTGCGGCTTCCGAGAGGCGCGCGCGGGACTTTCGCCCTGCGACTCAGCCCGCCGGCGACCGGCCACAATCGCCGACCCTGTCCCAAGCCTGGGTCACAGGCCTTGGTCACAGGCCTTGAGCCCGCGCTTCGTCGTCGGCGAATCAGGCCGGACTGCGGTCGAATTTTGACGATTTGGTTTAGAAGTTGCGTGCCTCTCCCGCGTTCCGCGAACTGGGCGCGACTGCCTCGACGCTCATCGCGATGGCGGTCAGAAATCCTCCACTTGTTTCATAAGTATCTGATAATATTGCGCTAATTAATTGCATTGGATCGGCCGAAAGCCTCGTGACAATTATGCAACATCGTCAGGGAAACGGTGTCTGAAAGCCGGTTTATGAAGAAAACTTATTGTGTCGAAATTTAGAGAAGCTATGGTGACCCAGGTGAACGGGAGATTTCCCGATCGCGGAGGTCGGCGGCTTTTGCAGGGGCAAGCGTCACGATCAGGAAGTCAAACGGGACGAGGGGGCTGACCAGCTTCGGTGTCATTCGGTTCGCAAGCGGGCCGCGGAAGTCGAAGTTGAGAAGAAAACCGACGCCCAATACGCAACTGGAGGTCACAAATGTCGCTCATTAAGAGCCTTCTGCTCGGTTCCGCGGCCGGCATCGTCGCCGTCGCCACCGCTCAGGCGGCCGATCTTCCGACGAGGAAGGCGGCGCCGGTGGAATATGTTAGAGTTTGTAACGTTGGCGGCATCACAGGCTGGACCCTGCCGGGCTCCGACACCTGCGCGAAGCTCTCGGGTTATGTCACCGCGCAGGTCGTCGGCGGCAACCTCAACACCCAGTACGCGTGGGGCACGGTTGGAGACGCGATCGGCGCCATTGGAAACACCCCAGGACTGGCAGGATCAGCCTTGGCCGGCAACGCAACCTTGGCCGCGCTCGCAGCGATAGACCCTCGCAACACCCAGCGCGTTCTGCTCGCCGCCAGCCCGGCTCAGCAGAATACAACCTTCTATCGCCCCGAGACGGGCTGGTCGACCCGGGCGAATCTGTCGCTCGACGTGGCCTCCAACACGGCCTACGGCCCCTTGATCGGCCACGCTGAGGTCCAGGGCGACGTCGGCAACGGGCTCGAACTCGCTGCAGGGCGCCCCGGTAAACAACATCTTCTATGTCAACCAGGCTTATTTGACCTGGGCAGGCATCACCGCCGGTAAGGCGCAGTCGTTCTTCTCCTTCATGGGCGGCGGCGACAATTACGCCAACATCTTCTCTCCCGACCGCAAGGGCTTCAACGAACCCCTGCTGTTGGCCTATACGGCCTCGTTCGGCGGCGGCTTCACGGCGACGATCTCGGCCGAATCCCCCGGCAGCGTCGGCGCGTCGGGCGGCGGCACCACGATCAACGGCGGGACAGGTTGCGCCGGCAACGGCGGCTGCGTCTCCAATCCGAACCTCATTGAGTTCGGCGGTCAGAAATGGCCGGACATCGTCGGCGCCTTACATGTCAAGCAGGGCTGGGGTGAGGCTCAGCTCTCGGGTGTGATCCACAACGTCAACGTCGTCGCCGACGGCCCTGCCAGCCCCAATTTTGATGGCGCGGTCGCTGGCGCGTCCTGCGGCACCTTGGCATTTCCGGTTGTCTGCGACGGAACGCAGCAAAAGGTCGGCTGGGCCATCGACGCGGGCGTGAAGATCAACCTGCAGGGCTGGAACGGAATGTTCGCTGCTGGCGACGACTTGATCGTCACCGGCGTCTACTCCCAGAGCGCGGTCTGGTACTCCGGTCTCCTTGATGGGATGTGGGGCGAGAACGGCCAGACCAATGGCAACGGTCAGGCGATGTTTCTTGCTGACTCGTTCTTCAACCCGGCCACTAACTCGTGGTCCACGCCAAGAGCATGGTCTGTGACGGCGCTGCTCGAGCACCACTGGACGCCGACCATCTATACCGATCTGGAAGGCTCGATCGGCGGCGTCCAATGGAGCAACCAGGGCGGCGGCTGCAACGTCGGGTTGCCGGCCTGCCTGATTGGTCAGGCCGCGCAGGGCCCGCTGTCGCCTCGCGCGCTTAGCTGGATCATTGGCGCGGACCTCGGCTGGAACCCGGTCACCAACCTAAACTTCGACCTCGAATTGATGTATCAGGGTACGACGCAGACGGCGCCGAGCGGATTCCTCGGCACTGTTTACAATACCGGCGGTGTCGCCGGCCCGGTCTTCGTGCCCGGCGACTGGAGAGGCAACAGCGATGGGTTTGCCGGCCGCCTCCGCATCACCCGTTACTTCTGATCGCATCTCGATCATTTGAAATCGACCAGCCCCGGAGCGAAAGCTCCGGGGTTTTTGTTTGGATTGGGGGCAGTGAGCGGACGCTTAAGAGCGCGCGCATTAAAGCTTGCGCGCGTGGCCGCCGCGGTGGATGATTGTGGGCAGCCCGCGCTTCATGCGCGAGAGCGGGAGCCGGCGAGTCCGAACGAAACGCCGACCCCTCTTTCTTTCATGCCGACCCGTCCTGGTTGAACCGCATCGGCGTCGCCATGACCAATCGGCGGCGCGCGGGGCGGATCGGGTCGGCTTCCGGCGATGATGCGGCAGTACGAATTGGTGGAGCGGGTTCGCCGCTACAATCCTCACGCCGACGAGGATTTGCTGAACCGCGCCTATGTGTTCGCGATGAAGGCGCATGGCAGCCAGAAGCGCGCCTCAGGCGATCCTTATTTCTCCCATCCTCTCGAGGTGGCGGCCATTCTGACCGAGTTCAAGGTCGATGACGCCACCATCGCGACGGCGATGCTGCACGACACGATCGAAGACACGACGGTCACCCGCGAACAAGTTGACAAGGCGTTCGGCGAGGAGATCGGGGGGCTGGTCGACGGCCTGACCAAGCTCGGCAGGCTCGACTTCGTCACCAAGCACGCCGAGCAGGCGGAGAATTTCCGCAAGCTTTTGCTCGCCATTGCCGATGACGCGCGCGTGCTCTTGATCAAGCTCGCGGACCGCCTGCACAACATGCGCACCCTTCAGTTCATGCCGGAGGCCAAGCGCATCCGCATCGCCGAGGACACGCTCGACATCTATGCTCCGCTTGCCGGCCGCATGGGCATGCAGAGCATGCGCAATGAACTCGAAGACCTCGCCTTCCGCTGCCTGATGCCGGACGCCTACAAGCTCATCGTGACGCGTCTCGAGGCGATGAAGATCAAGAATGGCGCGATCATCGCGCGCATCGCAGCCGAGCTCACCGACCAGTTCGCCAGGCGGGGCATCAAGGTCGAGGTGAAGGGTCGCCAGAAGCAGCCCTATTCGATCTGGCGCAAGATGGAGCGCCGTTCAATCGCCTTCGAGCAATTGTCCGATATCTATGGCTTTCGCATTCTCGTCGATACTGTCGCCGACTGTTACGCCGCCGTCGGCGTCGCGCATACGACCTGGCCCAGCGTTCCCGGGCGCTTCAAGGACTATATCTCGACCCCGAAGCAGAACGACTATCGGTCGATCCACACGACCGTGATCGGGCCTGGGAGTCAGCGGGTCGAACTGCAGATTCGCACCCACGAGATGCACGAAGTCGCCGAATACGGCATCGCCGCGCACGGCGTCTATAAAGATTTGGGGCTTAGCGCCGATGCGCTCGCGGTAAGCGAGAGCCGGGCCTATCGCGGATTGAGACAGACGATCGAGGCCCTGGCGAGCGACGATTCTGAGAAGTTCCTCGAGCACACCAAGCTCGAGCTGTTTCACGACCAGGTGTTCTGCTTCACCCCCAAGGGGCGGCTGATCGCGTTGCCCCGCGGCGCGACCGCGATTGACTTCGCCTATGCGGTCCACACCGATGTCGGCAATTCCGCGGTTGGCGCGAAGATCAATGGCCGTATCGCGCCGCTCATCTCGGAGTTGCACAACGGTGACGAAGTGCTGATCTCGCGCGCCGAGGGCGGCGCCCCGCCGGCGGCGTGGGATAGCGTGGTGGTGACGGGGCGCGCCCGCGCCGCCATTCGCCGAGCGACGCGCGAGGCGGCAAAGGCGCAGTTTGGCGGCTTAGGGCGCCAGATCGTCGAACGGGCGTTCGAGCGCGCCGGCAAGAAGTTCACGGAAGGGAAGCTTAAAGTCGCGCTGTCGCGCTTGGCGCGCGCCTCGATCGACGACGTCTTCATCGGCGTGGGGCGCGGCGAGATTTTCTCGACTGACGTGGTGCGCGCCGTGTTTCCAAGCTTCAAGGACGAGCGCAAGCCGGGCCCGGCTGTTCCGCAAAATGAGAGCGGCTGGTTCGGCTTGCCGAAGGCAGCCGATCTCGTGTTCCGTGTGCCGGGCGAATCGGACGCGGGCGGCGCGCTGCCGTTGCGCGGCATCGGCCTCGATACGCCCGTCAGGTTCGCGCCCAAAGGAGGCGCGGTGCCGGGCGAGCGGATCGTAGGCATTCGCGAGGAAGACGGCATCGTCATCTATCCGATCCATTCGCCTGCGCTCACCCAGTTCGACGATCGGCCAGAGCTGTGGCTCGACGTGCGTTGGGACCTGGAGAACACGCCGTCGGCGATCTATTCGACCCAGATCGTGGTTACGCTCTTGAACGAACCCGGCGCCCTCGGTGTGATCGCCACGACCATCGGGGAATACGGGGCCAATATCGACGCCGTCGTGACCTCGCCTAGCGGCGCCGACTTCCGGCGCTTCACTATCGATCTTCAGGTGCGCGACATCCAGCACCTCAACGCGGTCCTGTCGCAGCTTCGGGACAAGAGCGTGGTCCACAAGGTCGAGCGGCTGAGCGGATAGGAGGCTCCGACGCCCCTCTATTTCGCCTATGGCTCCAACATGGACGTCAACGCTATGGGCCGCCGTTGCCCGCGCTCGAAGGCGCTTGGGCTGGCGCGGCTCGAGCGGCATCGGCTGGCTTTGATGCGCGAGGGCTGGCTGACCGCTGTTCGCGCTTCCTCCTCCGCCGTCCATGGCGTGCTGTGGGACTTGGCCTTGTCCGACATCCCGGCCCTCGATCGCCACGAGAGCCTGTCGCAAGGGCTCTACGTCAAGCTGACGCAGGCCGTCATCGCCGAGCGGGGGCCGAAACGTGCGATCCTGTATATCGGCGCCAATTCCGGACCTGGCGCCGCACGTCCTGCCTATCTCGCCGAGGTCCTCGCCGCGGCGCGTTCATGGCAACTTCCCGCGGAAGCAGTCGAGGCTCTGGAGAGACTAGCGAGGCGAGCCTGACAAATGGCGCCGGCCAACTACGGGACGTTCCGAACTTTGGCTCGGGGCGGAAAGCGGGCACCGCCCAAGTCTGAAGCGGCGCCGCGCCTGGGCCTGTCGATCGGCAACGAACAGCACGCGACGATTTCAAAGGCGGATGGGTGCATATTTTCCAGGCCTTACTTTGGCGACTTTACGCGCGCTTATAGTTTTCCGCGGCAGCGGTCGCCGCTTACCGCGCCGGAATATTCGCGACCCAAAGCCTCGGTTCACGCGAACGCCAGCAAATAGAACTCTTGCCCCAAAACGCATGCCGAGGCGCGCTCGCAGCGACGCCGGAAGGACTTTCGACCATGGAAACTCACGCGGATCGGCCCGAGGCTCCCAGGTCCAAGACGGCATCGAAACCTGTCGGCAAAGACCATCTGCAAACCCTGCCTATAGCGGAGGTGGAGAAAAGACTAGGCTCGTCGCCGGAGGGCCTGACCCAAGCCGAGGCGCAAAAGCGGCTGACTCAGTATGGGCCGAACGAGATCGCGGAGAAGAAGACCAACGAGATCCTGAAGTTCCTCTCCTATTTCTGGGGTCCGATCCCCTGGATGATCGAAGCAGCGGTGATCCTGTCGGCGGCGGCGCGGCATTGGCCGGACTTCGGAATCATCCTTGTTCTGCTTCTTGCCAACGCAATGGTCGGATTCGGGGAAGAGCATCAGGCCGGCAACGCCATCGCTGCTCTGAAGGCGACGCTCGCGATCAAGGCCAGGGTGAAACGTGACGGGAAGTGGGTCAATCCGGCGTCGCGCGAGCTTGTGCCTGGCGACGCCATCCGCTTGCGCCTCGGCGACATCGTGCCGGCCGACGCGCGCCTGCTGGACGGCGACGAGATATCCGTCGACCAGTCGGCGTTGACCGGAGAATCCATGCCCGCAACCCGTAAATCGGGCGACGCCGTCTTCTCCGGGTCGATCGTTCGTCGCGGCGAAATCGGCGCGCTGGTCTATGCGACCGGCGGCAAAACCTATTTTGGCAAGACGGCGGAACTGGTGGAGACGGCGGTCACCGTCAGCCATTTCCAGAAAGCCGTGCTGAAGATCGGTAACTACTTGATTATCCTCGCGCTGATCCTTGTCGCTGTGATCATCGGACTTGGAATTTACCGCGGCGAACCGATCCTCACCGTATTGCAGTTCGCGCTCGTTCTGACGGTGGCGGCCATCCCCGTTGCGATGCCGACGGTCCTGTCGGTGACGATGGCGGTCGGCGCGCGTCTGCTCGCCAAGAAACAGGCGATCGTGAGCAAGCTGGTCGCCATCGAGGAATTGGCGGGCGTTGACGTGCTCTGCGCCGACAAGACCGGAACGCTCACTCAGAACAAGCTGACGCTCGGCGAACCGTTCTGCCTGGACGCCGTCACCGCCGCTGACCTCATCCTCGCGGGTGCACTCGCGTCGCAAGCGGCAAACAACGATACGATCGATCTCGCGGTCCTCGGCGGCTTGAAGGACAAGCAGGCGTTGAAGCCCTACCAGGTCACGCATTTTCAGCCATTCGATCCCGTGCACAAGCGGACCGAGGCCACGGTCAAGGGCGCGGATGGAAAAACCTTCAAGGTGAGCAAGGGCGCGCCACAAGTCATCCTGGCGCTTTCGGCGAACGCGGGCACGGTGAAGTCCGCCGTCGACAAGGCTGTCGACGACTTCGCCTCGCGCGGCTTTCGGGCGCTGGGCGTGGCGCGCGCTGACGGCAACGGCGGATGGCGGCTTCTCGGCGTCCTGCCGCTGTTCGATCCGCCCCGCGAAGACGCCAAGTCCACCGTCGCGACGGCGGCTGAGATGGGCGTGAAAATCAAGATGGTGACCGGCGACGCCCTGGCGATCGCCCGCGAGATGGCCAAAACCCTGGGCATGGGCTCGAACATCCTCGACGCGAACACGCTCGGCGACGCCAAAAGCGAGGAAAGCGCCGCCGTGGCCAAGACTATCGAAAATGCTGACGGCTTCGCGCAGGTGTTCCCCGAACATAAGTTTCATATCGTCGACGTGCTGCAGAAGCACGGCCACATCGTCGGCATGACGGGCGACGGGGTCAACGATGCTCCTGCGTTGAAGAAAGCCGACTGCGGCATCGCCGTCTCGGGCGCGACCGATGCGGCGCGGGCTGCAGCTTCCATCGTGCTGCTGACGCCGGGTCTCTCAGTGATCATCGAAGCGATCAAGGAAAGCCGCCGCATCTTTCAGCGGATGAACAGCTACGCGATCTATCGGATCGCCGAGACGCTGCGCGTTCTCCTGTTCATGACGCTGGCGATCGTCGTCTTCAAATTCTATCCCCTGACCGCGATCATGATCGTCATGCTGGCGCTGCTCAACGACGGCGCCATCCTGTCGATCGCCTATGACAACGTCATCTACCGGAACAAGCCCGAAGCGTGGGACATGCGCACGGTTCTGGGCATATCGACAGTTCTCGGCGTTGTCGGCGTCATCTCCGCATTTGGACTCTTCTACCTCGGCGAGCGCGTCTTCCATCTCGACCGCGCCCATATCCAAACCCTGATGTATCTCAAGCTGTCCGTGGCCGGTCATCTGACGATTTTCCTGACGCGCACGCGCGGTCCTTTTTGGTCCACACGTCCCGCCAGAATCTTGCTGGCTGCGGTGGTCGGCACGCAGATCTTGGCCACGCTGATCGCGGTCTACGGGCTGTTCATGACGCCGCTCGGCTGGGGCTGGGCGTTGTTCGTCTGGGGCTACGCCCTGCTCTGGTTCCTCGTGAACGATCGCGTGAAGCTGATCGCTTACTGGGCCCTCGATTGGATCGCGGCGAAATCCCCGCCGAATGCGCGATCCGCGACGCCGCTGGAAACGAGAGCCGCACCTAAGCCCGACGCCGGCCCGCAGACGCCTGTCGCTCCCCTCGGAGCGACGGGCTAAGGCCGTTAATTCGACGCAGCCGTTCCCGGCGCGGACCCGGTCGCCCCGCCGAGGCTCAGCCACACATTCGGGTCGTCCTGGGCTTGACGCTTGTAGAACTGGTAGCCGGTGGCGGTCCACGGACGGATCTCATCCGACAGGTTGTCGAGCACGAAGTCGCCGTGGTCGGTCTTGACGGTGAGCACCGCATGGCCCTCCCCATTGAGGTCGCGAACGATCGTCATCAACAGGGCCTGGCGCGGAAAGCCGCGGTCAACGAGCAGCTTGCGCTTGAACAAAGCATAGATCTTGCAGTCGCCCTTGCCGTCGACCGGATAATCCCAATGGTCGAGCGTCGTTCCCCAATGGTCGAGGTTGCTGATCGGCTCGATCGCGTTGTTCACCTTGTCGTTGATCTCGTTGAGGACCTTCCAGCTCTGCTTCGTCAGGCGCACATCCATGGGCTTGAGCTTCCCGAGGGTGCACTCTTCGCTGTGACGATTGCAGAAGTCGACCCAGCCGTAGGGAATAGAGGCTTCGCCGCCGACGGGCGCGCGCGTGGCCTGGGGGAGGCCGGGTTCCGAGGCTTCGACGAAGGTGCTCCAGGCGAGGCCGAAGATCACCGCCGCGGTCAGGAAACGAAAGAGCCGAGAGAGCATTGGGTTGTCCGCCAGGTTGATGAGGACACTATCGCGGTTGCGACTTGGCGGGCGCGAAACAAAATAGATTGAATTTTATCGATTCGACCGCGCGCCGCAGGCAAAATTCGTTAACGTTGACGGTGAGTAAGCTTGGGCGGCGATCCGCCGTCAGACATCGCCGAGACGAAGCCGCAAGCGTCACCAATCTGTTTCGGCGGTTCCCTATCGAGGAACATCCGGGCGATCTCGCGCCTTAGGGTCGAGGGGAGAACGAGATGTCGACCGTAGCCACCGGCGGGGAGCCGCAATCGATCGGGCGATTTGGGCTCGCCAGCATCGCTGCGCTCGGCGTGGTGTTCGGCGACATCGGCACGAGCCCGCTCTACACATTGAAGACCGTGCTCGACTATACCGGGCCGCATCCCAATCCGGCGGACACCCTTGGCGCCTTGTCGCTGATCTTATGGACGCTGTTCCTCATTACGACGGTCAAATACGTCAACATCGCCATGCGCATCGACAATGACGGCGAGGGCGGCATCATCGCGTTGATGACCCTGCTTGGCGTCAAGAAACATCAGCGGCCCCTCATCATCGCGCTCGGCCTCTTCGGGGCGGCGCTCATTTATGGCGACGGCGCGATCACGCCTGCGATTTCGGTGCTCTCGGCGCTCGAAGGCGTGGAGCAGATCGCGCCGAGTTTGCAGACCTACGTCTTGCCCGCGGCGAGCGTGATCCTGCTCGCGCTGTTTGCGGCGCAACCTTTCGGGACGGCCGCGATCGGCCGTGCGTTCGGGCCGATCATGCTCATCTGGTTTGCGGCGATTGCGGCGCTTGGCGTCCATGGCGTCCTGCAGCACCCGTCGGTCTTTGCCGCGGTCGATCCTCGATACGGCCTGGGCTATCTTTCGCGGGGCGGAGTGCAGGGATTCCTGGTCCTTGGCGGCGTGTTTCTGTGCGTGACCGGGGCGGAGGCGCTTTACGCCGACATGGGCCATTTCGGGCCAAAGCCGATCCGCCTGTCGTGGAGCCTCATCGTCTTTCCGGCCCTCATTCTCAACTATGCCGGACAGGCGGCGATCGTGCTCGCCGGCGCGCCGACCGAAGGCAACATCTTCTACCGCCTCTGTCCTCAGCCGCTTCTCACGCCTATGATCGTGCTCGCGACAATCGCCACAGTGATCGCCAGCCAGTCGATCATCACCGGCGCCTATTCGATGACCCGCCAGGCGATGCAGCTCGGCTGGCTGCCGCGCATGAAAATCACTCAGACTTCGCAGGAGGGCTACGGCCAGATCTACGTCGGCGTGGTCAACTGGCTGCTCATGATCGTGACCCTCAGCCTGACGATCGGCTTTGGCAAGTCCGACAACCTCGCGGCCGCCTACGGCATCGCGGTGTCGGCGACGATGCTGATGACGAGCGTGCTCCTGTTCATCGCCATGCGCGACATTTGGGGCTGGCCAATGTTGGCCGCGGGCGCGGCCGCGGGACTGTTTGTCATCGTCGACGGCGCGTTTCTCGCCGCCAACCTGGCCAAGGTTATGCAGGGCGGCTGGGTCCCGCTGCTTCTGGCTTCGCTGGTTTACGGCGTGATGTGGATCTGGCACCGCGGGGTGATCGAGGTCCAGCGCAGCGTCGAAGCGGACCTGACGCCGCTCTCTTCGCTCCTCGAGAAGCTGCATGGGGGCGAGGTCGCGCGCGTGCCCGGCACGGCCGTATTCTTCACTCGCGTCAAGGATCAGACGCCGCCCGTCCTGGCCTTTCACGTGCGCCAGAACAAGGCGCTGCACACATACGTGTTGGCGGTCACCATGACGGTTCTCTCCGTGCCGTGGACTGACCCCGAGGAGCGGCTGAACCTCGAACGCATCGACGAGAACTTCTGGCGGGCGGAGGCGCGGCGCGGCTTCATGGAGCGTCCCGACATTCACGCGATTCTGGCCGAGTGCAAGGCGAAGGGCGCCGGGATCGACCTCGACGACGTCACCTATTACGTCGGCCACGAAACCATCGTGGCGCGTGAGAACGGCAGGGGCATGGCGCGCTGGCAGGAGCTTTTGTTCGCGGCGATGGGCCGCAACGCGGAGCGGATCAGCGATTATCTCGAATTGCCCTGTGACCGGGTGGTCGAGATCGGCCGCGAGATCGAGATTTGACCGTGTGTCCGCCCTGAGCTGTGATTTGGGGTTTTCTCCCAGCTTTTTTTACCTCATATAGCGGAAAGGTAGACCCGAGAAGATCGACATGTCCCTCATCATCAAAAATCCTGAGGCTTACGCACCCGCCATGTGCGGCTCGACCAGACGGAGGTTTTCGACGAGGCTCGGCATCAAAAGCTGAAGGCGATTGCCACGGATTGCCGCAAGCACATGAAGGAGCCTTACCTCTCGATCGAGCATGGCGATCTGTTGTACGACGAGCTTGGCCCGCCGAAATGATTATCGATGCCTCGGCTGTGGTCGCGCTCGTTCGGGTCGAGCCCGAAGCCGATCGATTCTTGCGCGCATTGAGCGAGACGCGCGAGCCAAAGCGCATGTCAGCGGCGAACTGGCTCGAAGTGGCCGTCGTCGTCGACGGCCGCAGAAGTCCGATCGCCAGCCGCCGTTTTGACGAGGCAGTCGCCGAGGCCGACATCGTTATCGAACCAGTCACCGTAGAACAGGCCGAAATCGCCCGTGCCGCGTATCGCGACTTCGGCAAAGGCAGCGGGCACGCGGCGGGGCTCAATTTCGGCGATTGCTTCGGCTAAGCCCTCGCCAAATCGATGCGGGAGCCACTGCTGTTCAAGGGCGACGGCTTCTCGCATACGGACATCGCGATCGCGTAAGCCAACTGCCCGATCGGGCCGCTAGTTTGCCGCGCCGGCTTTCACCTTGCTGCTCTGCGCCTCCATCTCAACCTGCTCGGCATGTTCAGCGGCGACATTGGCGTAGTGGTCCGGCACGTACAATTCATGCGGGACGGGGTGGCGGTGATAGTCGGGGTTGTGCACCCGCGCCGGCAAGACCGGCTTATGGTGCGCCACTTCCTGGTATGGCACGCGGGTCAAAAGATGGGCGATGCAATTGAGCCTCGCGCGCTTTTTGTCCACCGCTTCGACCACCCACCACGGCGCCTCGGGAATGTGCGTGCGCTCGAGCATGATCTCCTTGGCCTTGGTGTAAGCCTCCCAGCGGCTGCGCGATTCAAGGTCCATCGGCGAGAGCTTCCACTGCTTGAGCGGGTCGTTGATGCGCATGAGGAAGCGCATGTGCTGCTCGTCGTCGGTGATCGAAAACCAGTATTTGACCAATATGATTCCCGAACGCACGATCAGCCGCTCGAAGTCTGGCGCTGACTGGAAGAAATCCTCGTATTCCTCGTCGGTGCAGAAGCCCATCACCCTTTCGACGCCGGCGCGGTTGTACCAGCTGCGGTCAAACAGCACGATCTCACCGGCAGCCGGCAAATGTTGAATGTAGCGCTGAAAGTACCACTGGGTGCGCTCGCGCTCGGTTGGCGCGGGCAGCGCTACGGCGCGGCAGACGCGCGGGTTGAGACGCTGCGTCACGCGTTTGATCGCGCCGCCCTTGCCCGCCGAGTCGCGTCCCTCGAAGATGACGACCAGCTTGAGCCTCTTCGCGACAACCCAGTCCTGCAGCTTGATGAGCTCACGCTGCAGACGCAACAGCTCCTTGAAATAGAGGCGCCGCGGCAGGGAATCGTGCAATTGGAGATGTTCGCCTTCCGACAAGAGCTCAGCGAGCTCGGAATCCTCAAGTTCGAGCTCGATGTCCTCGTCGAAATTATCCTGGATCTCGGCCTTCACGCGCTTCCGAAGCTCGCTGACCGGAGGCTTTGCGCTCGGTTTATTCGCGCTCATGGGGCATCTTCCTCTGATTGGCGCCCTTGCCAAAAGAAAACGGCGGCGATGGCCGACTCTTCAACGATGGGTGCGACAGTTTTGCGACAGGGCCGATGCGACGCCTTCTGTTAGCCTTGTCGATTATCAGCTTACCCGATTACAATGCACGGAACTCTGGCGCGTGTCCTGCGTTGCC
The DNA here is from genome assembly GCA_963717215.1 of uncultured Alphaproteobacteria bacterium. GTDB lineage: Bacteria > Pseudomonadota > Alphaproteobacteria > Rhizobiales > Beijerinckiaceae > Roseiarcus. Next base: position 397,272 of record CAVQVS010000006.1, on the reverse strand, counting down.
CGGCTGCTGGCGCTAGCCTCGTCGGGCTTTGGGCTGGCCGTGGCAACGACACGCGCGGCCCCCGATGACGAGGTCGGAATGGCGCGCAACCGATGACATCTTCGGGCTCTGATGATTCCGAGCGCTCGCAGGAACTGGTGTTCCGGTTTCTCGCCGATCCCAAGACTCACGGGCTGAGCAAGCCGGTCAAGCGCGTCGACACGGCCAACGCAATCGTCTTTCTCGCGGGCGCAGACGTTTACAAGGCAAAGCGGGCCGTCAAGTTTCCGTTCATGGACCTGTCGACTCTCGACAAGCGCCGCGAGGCTTGCGAGGCGGAAATCGCCATTAATCGGGCTTCAGCGCCGCAAATCTATCTTTCGGCGCTCCCGATTACCCGCCGAGGACAGACGTTCGCATTCGGAGGCGACGGTGAAATCGTCGAGTGGGTCGTTCACATGCGCCGATTCGACGAGAGCGCCACGCTCGATCGCATCGCCGACCAGGGCGGCGTTTCAGATGCGATCATCGACAAGCTGGCGCTCGTCATCCGCCACATGCACGCGCGCGCCCCGATCAGGGACGGCGCGCGCGCCGCCCATGCGCTTGAAACTTACATCGAGCAGAACCGCGCCGCTTTCGCCGAGCGGCCCGATTTCTTCGATCCGCCGACGGCGGGCAAGCTTACCAACGAATTGCGGGTCGCATTCGCGAACGTGCGCCCGGTCTTGCTCGAGCGGGGCGAGGCGGGTTTCGTTCGCCGGGGGCACGGCGATCTGCACCTGCGCAACATCGTTCTCATCGAAGGCCAGCCGACGCTATTCGATGCGATCGAGTTTTCCGATGAAATTGCCAGCGGCGATGTTCTTTACGATTTGGCCTTTCTTCTGATGGACTTGGAGGAACGGGGTCTGCGCGCCGGGGCCAACCGGCTGTTCAACCGCTATCTTGCCTCCGAGCCGCCGGAGGCTTTGACCGGTCTTCGTGCGTTGCCCTTTTTCTTGAGCCTGCGCGCCGCCATTCGGGCAAAGGTCGAGGCGGCCAACGCCGAGCGGCTCGAGGGCGAGAAGCGCAAAGAAGCGCGCGGGCTTGCGCGCCGGTACTTCGATTGCGCGGCGCATTTTCTGGTTGCCGCTCCACCGCGGCTCGTCGCTGTTGGAGGGCTTTCCGGCGTCGGGAAGAGCGCGCTAGCCGGTGCGCTGGCGCCCGAGATCGGCCGTGCGCCGGGGGCGCTATGGCTGCGCAGCGACGCGGAGCGCAAGGTCATGTTCGGGGTCGACGAGACGGTCCGTCTGCCGGCTTCCGCCTATGCCAACAACGTCACGCGCGACGTCTATGAGCGGCTTATCGCAAAGGCGCGGACTGCGCTCGAGGCAGGGCAATCGGTCCTCTTGGACGCGACTTTTGCGGCAGCCGCCGAACGGAGCGCCGGGGCCGCCGCGGCGGCCCAGGTCGGCGTCAGTTTCGCTGGCCTTTTCCTCGACGCGCCTCTGGCGACGCGGCTTGAGCGGATCGGCTCTCGGCAAGCCGACGCTTCCGACGCTGACGCCATGGTGGCGCGGCGTCAGGCAGCGGAGCCTCTGAGCGAGAACGGATGGGCCGCAGTGGCCGCCTCGGGGAGCTTGAGCGACACGTTGGCTCTGGCGCGGTCGATTCTCGACATCGGGTGACAAAAAGCCAGCCGGCCGGTCGGGCGCGTCGGCCGCGCCCGGACCGTCGATCATAAATGTTCATCTACGGTTCAGTGGAAATGCAACATGAGCGGGGAATGAGCTCGGCGACTCGCTTGGGCTGGGAGTGGGCTGGCGAAGTCGCCGGGAGCCCATTTGTGGAGGAACAACCATGATCAGCAGATCTTTCAGGGCCGCGTTTTCGGCCTTCTTATTTGTCGGCGCCCTAGGGCTGGCGTCGACCGGCGCGGTTCAAGCGCAAAGCATCATGAAGCAGTGCGGCGATGACTGGAAGGCGGCCAAAGAAAACAACACCACCAACGGCATGGACTGGCGGAAGTTCCTGAAGCAGTGCCGCGACCAGAAGGAAGGGGCCGCGGCGCCAGCCGCCGCTCCAGCGGCCGTTCCAGTTTCGGCTCCTGCTCCTGCTCCTGTCGCGCCGGCCCCGATGCAAACCTATGCGCCCAAGCCAAAGCCCATGCAGGCCGCTCGCCCGACTGGCGCTGGCCAATTCGCCTCGGAGGCCGAAGCCAAGGGCCGCTGCGGCAATAGCGTGGTCTGGGTCAACACCAAGGGCAAGTCCCATACCTATCATTATGCGGGATCCCGCTGGTATGGCACGACTAAGCAGGGCGCCTATATGTGCGAGGCCGACGCTGGGGCCGCCGGCTATCACGCGTCGAAGAGCAAGACGGAACAGCAAAAGCAGATGTAGTCGGGACAGAAGGTGGGCCGCGCGGAAGTTGCGCGGCCGCCATTTCGCTTACGTCGCGTGGCTCGTTGCATTGCGGGGCTGGGGGAAACCGCTTGTCCCGCTGAGCGGTTAGGACGCCGCCCTCCACTCAAAGCGGATCGGCGGTTATTTTTCGTCGAGTGCGATCAGCGGGCGCCAATCCGGGTCCTGTGCGCTTTCGGCCAATTGGGTGAAACGACGCAAATTGTAGGAGTAGAGGCCACGAACCGCGATCGGCGCGCGCGCCACGGCCTCCTTCGCCATCGAAATCGCGTCGGCAAAGTCTCTATTCCGGTACGCCGCCAGCATCGTCGCATGCAAACGGCTCAAATCCGCAAATTCGCCGCTCGCGGCGACCCCTGCGTCCCCGGCCAGCGCATAGAGGCCGACTGGGCGCGTCTTGCCCTTGACCAGCACGGAATCGATCTCGAGCCACGCGAAGTCGGGCGCCTCGGAGCGGACCGTTTCGCTCCCGATGATATCGACTTGGAAAATCTTACAGGCGCCTTCCAGTCGCGAAGCGACGTTCACTTCGTCACCGATCGCCGAATAATCGAACCGGCGCAGCGAACCCAGATTGCCGACGCAGCATTCGCCAGAATTGAGCCCGATGCCGAAACGCACCGGCTTGTACGGACGTCCCTCGGCCTCGGCGTTGCTGCGCCAGCCGTCGTTCAAGCCGACCAGCGTCTCACGCATTTTCAGCGCTGATTCAACCGCGTGCGCCGCATGATCGGGATCGTCGAGCGGCGCGTTCCAGAACGCCATGATCGCGTCGCCCATATATTTGTCGATCGTGCCCTCTCGGTCGAGAATGGCGTCGGTCATCGGCGTCAGATATTCGTTGAGGAAGTGGGTGAGCTCCGACGCGTTGAGCCCCTCCGAAATGGTGGTAAACCCTCGGATGTCGCAGAAGAGCAAGGTCAATTCGCGCTGCAAGCCGCCAAGCTCGAGCGCGCCGGGGAGCTCCGCAAGGCGCGACACAACCGCGGGGGAGACGAATCGGCCGAAGGCCGAACGGATCTCGCGCTCCTGGTGGCGCTTCACCGCATAGAGGGTCGAGACACCGGCGAAATAGACAGCCGCGGCGGAAAACGCCGGATAGGTCGGCTCGATCAGAATTCCGTGACGGGAAAACGCGAACCAGCTCACCGCGACGATCCCGGTGAGCACGGCGCCATAGGCGAGCGCCGCAAGGTAAGGCCCCAGCATCCAGGTCGTCACCACGAGCGCCGCACAGATGAGCGCCGTCGCCATCCATTCCGCGCTCGGGGCCCAATCCGGCCGCCTCAGCGTTTGGCCGCTCAGGAGCTGCTCAACGATCTGCGCATGCGCTTCCACGCCCGGCATCGCCGCTGACAAGGGCGTCGCGACAATGTCCGATAGCAGCGCGGCGGACGCGCCGAAGAACACGATCGTCCCGCGAAGGTCGGTGAGATCAGCTCCGGGCTCGAGAACCTTCCATGCCGGGATCGAGCGGCGTGGGTCGGCGCGCGCGAAATAGACCCTGATATCTCCCGAGGCCTCGGTCGGGATCGTCAGGTCGCCATTCTTGATTGCCAGGACGCCGTAGACTTGCCCGAACGCCGTTTCACCGCTGGCGTTCGACGACTTGACGATATAGGTCGACGCGCCCTGCGCCGTGCGCAAAGCTTCCATGGCGAGACTGGGCTGCAAAGCGCCATTCACATTGAGGATGAGCGGCACCTTGCGCACGACTCTGTCGGCGTCCGGCCTCCAATTGAGGAAGCCGACGCCAGCCGCGTGCTCCGCCAATTCGGGCACGGGCGACAGAAGACCCGGCCATGGCGTCAGGAACTTGGCGGCGTCGTCGCCGGCGGTCACGAATCCAGCCTTGGTGGAACCGGCGGCGCCATTCGGCAGCTCGGTGACGAAGCTGCCGAGGACCACGGCGCCGTCGTCCATCGACCGAGCAAAGACTGCGTCAGGCGTCTTGTCGGCTGGGCCCGTGGCGTCGCCGCGGTCCTTTTCCGCGAACAGGAAATCGAATGAAATCGAGGCGGCGCCGGCGCGTTTCAACGCGTCGACGAGTGCGCCGAGGCGCTCGCGCGGCCACGGCCATTGCCCGAGCCGCTTGAGCGATTCGTCGTCGACCGCGACGATGCGGACGGGTTGGTCGAAGGCATAAGGGCGCGGCTTCCAGCGCTGGTATTGGTCGAAGACCAGATTCTGCATCACCGCCCGCGCCGGCGCGCCCACGACTCCGGCGAGCAGCGCCAACCCGCAAGCGGTCGCCGTGGTCAATGCATAAAGTCTTGCCTCGTGCGCCCTTCGCATGTCGTTTTTGTCACTCGTGAGATCGTCAAGATCGAGGATATGCCTCTCTTGTCAAGTGGATGAGTCCTGGGCGCGCCAGGGCGCTTGGCAAGTCTCCCCTGGTTCGTCCGGTCCGAGCGGCCGCAAGAACCGTTCGACGCCGAAGTCGACCGCGATCCGGTTCGCCTCATGCCCGGGGTCCACGCCGTATCGACGCAGAAAGGCGTAATAGGCCCCGGCGCGGAGATCGACTGGCGCCGCATGCCGGACGGAGACCGAGCCGATGATTCCGACGCTGTTCGGTCCACAGGCGGAGCGCACAGCCGGCCCGAGGAGCAGGTCCGTGCCCCAGCCACTGACCGATTCGGCAAATGCCCATCCCGCGCATTCGAGCGCGCGGCGCGTCAGCGCCGGCGCCATGATCTCGACCGACGAGGCCCGCGTTACGCCAGCGCCGACCGAAGGTTTTTTCAGGAAGGCATAGGCGGTGGCCGAATCCGCGGTGAGCGCCGGTTGCGCAAGAGCAAGTTTTTCCGTTGTCATGGCGCGGAACAGAGATTCGATGCCGTCGGCGCCAATCTCGACGTCGTCGTCGAGAAACAGGACCGCCCGGTAGCGCAGAAGCAGATCCGGCCTCAGCTCGAGAAGGCGACGAACGGAGGTCGTCTTGGTTCCAGCCTGAACCACCGCGATGTCTGCCTTCGGATGGACGTCGCTCTCGTGATAGTAGTTGAGGAGAACGTCGTAAGCGCGTGGCTCCGCAAGGTAGGCTGCGTCGAATCCCCGCCCGCATTGAGCGAAGACAAGGACGCTGCGATCCGAATGGCCCGCTTCGCGTTCGATCCGCAGTTGGCCAGCGGCATAAAAGCGATCCTGGCGCGCTCGCAATTCTTGACCGTTCAGCGGCGGCCCCATCTCACCTTCACTGAGCCTGCGGTCGAAGACTCGGAAGGATGCTTCTTCCAGCGATCGCGGTTTCACGCCGCGCGTGATGTCGCGGACGAATTCAATATCGATATCCGGCCGCGGACGCCTGCCTGAGCGCAGTCCGTACTCGAGAAAGTGCAAGAACGGGTGGGGATGGGTCTGCGACCAGTCGGGATTTTGCGAGACGTACCAGCAGTGGTCGAATTCGGCGGAAGGGGAGGGCGCATCGGGTTCGGGGTGCGCAAGGTAGGCGTCGAGCAACCCCCGGGTGGCGTCTTGCGCGATGCTCGCGTGGGCGCGGAAGTAGCTCGGATCGAAGAAGGCGTTCGGGCGATAGCCGAGGCGCTCGCCGATCAACACGTAATGCACAGGCGCAAACGGCGCCGCGAGGTGACTGAGCAGGCGTCGCCGTGCGTAGAGGCGCGCCCAGAACGCTCGCCGGCTTCTCTCCGGCAGCCCAGTTGGAAGACCCATGTCAGGCCTATAGTTTCGATGGGTCGGGCGGGCAACTTGAGGCGCGGTCCAGCTAGCCGGATTGGGTCGGGCCAAACACGGTGTCGAAGGCGGCGCGTAGCGCCGCGTCCGCTTGCGCCATGGTGGCGGGGCGGCCGAGGTCGGCAAGGCTGGTGACGCCATAGTGCGCTTCGGCGATGCCGCATGGGACGATGCCGGAGAAATGAGTGAGGTTTGGATCGACGTTGAGCGCGACGCCATGCAGCGTCACCCAGCGCCGCACGCGCACGCCGATGGCGGCGATCTTGTCTTCCGCCATCTCGCCCAGCGGCGACGCTGGCTTGTCGGACCGCGCCACCCAGACGCCGACCCTGCTCTCGCGCGTCTCGCCCACGACGTCCAACGCTTTCAGCGTCGCGATCAGCCAGCGTTCGAGCGAGGTCACATAGGCGCGCACGTCGGGCCGACGGCGCTTGAGGTCGAGCATGACGTAAGCGACCCGCTGTCCGGGTCCGTGGTAGGTGAATTGGCCGCCGCGTCCGGCGCGATGGACCGGAAAACGGGCTTCGACGAGGTCGATGTCCTTCGCGCTCGTGCCGGCGGTGTAAAGCGGCGGGTGCTCGAGGAGCCAGACGCGTTCGGGCGCGTCTCCGCGTGCAATCGCCTCGGCGCGCGACTCCATCTCCGCCAGGGCGTCGGAATATTGCGTCAGTCCGGGGGTGACGGCCCATTCGACGGGCGGCGCATCATCGGGAGCGAACAACGACGCGCGCGAGACAAGGCGCGAATTGACCACGCGGCTTTGTATCAGAGCGGACAGCGCAATGCGAGCGCGGCCCAAGGCCCCGACGGCGGGTTCAGTCGGGCCGGACCGATTTCCCTAGACAGGCCTGTCGGGGGCGTGCGCGGTACGTGCAAATCACGCACAACCCGTTGCGTGTATTAGGCTTTTTCTACTCTCGGCGCTGATTTATCCTTGACGGAGTGGAAAAGTTGCCGCTTCTTTTCTGTTGTTGTTTCGAGTCCTAGCAGGACTGCGTTGTTCGCGTTGGGGGGCATGGTCTTGACCCGCGCCGGCCCGAGCCGTTGGTGGGCTGCCGCAGCCGCGCTCGCGTTCATCGCCGGCGCGCCAGCGAACGCGTTTGGCGGCGCCTGGACCATGCCGCAAGGAACCGGCCAGCTCATCGAAACCCTCTACGGCTGGACTGGATTCGGGCCCCCCTGGGGCGGCAATCCCCCGGCCAATCAAAGCCGCTTCGACGCGCAGACTTATGTTCAATTTGGCCTGACAGATAGCCTCACAGTTTATGGCGAGACGGCCTTCGAACATTATGCAATCGGCGAGCCCACGCCAAACACCTATAACGGACTCGATTATTCGGGCTTGGGGCTGAGGCAGAAGCTCTGGTCAACCGGCGAGTGGGTGTTCTCCGGCGAGGCAACCGCGTTCATTCCGGGAGCGCATGACTCGCACGCGCCGGCTCAAGAGGGGAACACTGGGTGGGCGGGCGAAGCGCGCCTCAACGCCGGCCGCAATTTCGCGGTGAGCTCAATCCCTTTCTTCGGCTCGCTTTCCGGCTTTCTGGACGCCGAGGTCGCCTATCGGCAGCGCACTAAAGGCCCGCCAAACGAATGGCATGGGGACGTAACGGTCGGATTCAAGTTCACGCCCCAGATCATGCTGATGCTGCAGGACTTCACCACGGTGTCGATGTCGACAGACAGTCGGACGTTCCCGGCTTGGCGCCAGTCGGTGGCCGAGGCCAGTGTCGTCTATGCGCTCAACGACAAATGGTCGCTGCAGGTCGGCGTTTTTGCGACCGTATGGACGGTCAGGACCAATACCGAGCATGGCGTCTCGGTCTCCGTGTGGCGCAATTTCTGAGCGTTCGTTCATCCTCTCGGATCAAGGCCGACACCATAGTCTCGGCGACACCATCGTCCAATCGCCACGCCGAACCGCGAGTGAGACTGATTATGTGTCCTGCATCGCCAAAGGAGGCTCCCGTGGACGCCAAGACAATCAATACACAGGTTCGTCTCACCCGACGCTCGCCCGCCTACTGGCGCGTCACCATCGACAACCCGCCACTCAACGTCATGGGGCCGGAGACGGTCCGGCAGTTCCAGGCCGTTATCGACGAGCTTGAGGCCGACGGCGATGTTCGGGTCGTGGTCTTCGACAGCGCGGTGGAAGGCTATTTCCTGAACCACTCCGACTTCATGGCCCGGTTGGAGGATCTGATCTCCATGCCAGCCGGACCGACCGGCCTGCCGCCGTGGCCCGACTTTCTCGTGCGTCTGACGCGGGCGCCTGTCGCCTCGATCGCCTTGATCCGTGGCCGGGCGACAGGCAACGGCAGCGAGCTCACCCTCGCCTGCGACATGTCGTTCGCCAGCCGGGAGAAGGCCATCTTTTTGCAGTGGGAGGTGGGCGTGGGCATGGTGGCCGGCGGGGGCCCGATGGCTCGGCTGCCCCAGGTCATGGGCCGCAACCGCGCCATGGAGGTGTTGCTCAGCTCGCAAGACATTCATGGCGATCAGGCTGAGGCCTACGGTTATGTGAACCGCACCCTGAGTGACGCCGAACTCGACGCCCACGTCGACGCGCTGGCGACTCGGATTTCGGGCTTCGACAAATGGGCGATCGCCAATACCAAGCGGCTGGTGAATACGAGCCTGCCGCCGGACGTCGAAATCGGCGCGGGGTGGGACGCCTGCATCGCTTCGCTCGGCCGGCCCGCCGCGCAGGAGGGAATCAAGGCCTTGACGGCGATCGGCTTCCAGAAGCCGGGCGACGCTGAAACCCGGCTAGGTTACCACCTGGGTCAACTGGCGCGCTGAATGCGCGCTTCGCAGCTCGTTACTCGGAAAGGATCAGATCCATGGATCTGCTCAAAAGAGCCAAGGCGCTGACCGAGCGCGTGGAGGCCGAGGCGAACAAGGCCAAGGTGCCGGTAGCGGTTTGTATTGTCGATGTCCACGGCAACCTGGTGCTGCAGCACCGCATGAACGGGGCGCCGCTCTTCTCGCTCGAAATCTCCGAGCGCAAGGCCTACACCTCCGCACTCGTACGGATGCGCACCGCGGACCTCCTCGCCCTCGTGCAGCCGGGACAGCCGCTCTACGTGCTGCCCACGGTCGCCGGCGGCCGATTCTGCCCCATGGCCGGCGGCGTTCCTTTGATCGATGACGGCGAAGTCTTCGCCGGTGTCGGCGTCAGCGGCGGTACAGCCGAGCAAGACGTCGCAATTGTCGAGGCGGCGCTTCAAGAGAGGTCCTTAGAAGCTGCCTGAGTTGCGGCGGCCACAGCGTCAGGCCCGCGGGTTCCTTGGGTCCTGCAGGCTGGATGCTTTGGGCATCGCCAAGCAGTCAGGCGCCGAAAAGCGCAGGCGGCAAGTTGGCTCGAAGAGAGTCCGTTGGACTGGGACTTGGTGCGCCTGCTTGAGGGCAGGCGAGATCATGTCTCTGCAAACCCGTCACCGGCGCGCAGTTTAGTCCCCGGGTCATCGCATCGCAGATGCAGCGCGGCCACTGCGATAGGCGCCGCTTCATCGCCCCTCACGCAGAGCGCCTGGCCATTTCGCAAGAGCGGCCGCCTCATGAATCATCGCCAACGTCGCCCACCGAAGTACATGCTGACCTTGGCTGGACGAGCTCGCCTATTCCGGCCCGAGTCCCACAACGACCACGCGCAGAGACGAAGGCGTAGCCGTTCCCCTCGCGAGCGCATCACGAGGGATCGTGACTGATTGCCCATATCGATGCGCGGCGGCGGTTTGGACGCGCGAGATCCGCAAAGACTTCTCGTCGCCGCTTCCGTCCGGAATCGAAGCCAAGCCCCAAATGGCGATCGCCGCCGCGAAGAAAAGGAAAGGCAATCGTTTCATGGGAGCCCTCCTGAAACGCCTCATCGGCCTGTGGGCAGCGCGGCGCGAAAAATCCGATCAAGATTTGCCGATGTCGATGGCAGCCGTGGCGAGCCATCTCGTGCTGGCTCCGGCGGCGATAAGGCTTCAGAAGCGGGCGCAAATCTATTGTACGATAGTGTTGCCGATACGTTAGTGTCGCTGCTGTTGTGCAACGCGCAGCCCTTGCAGTGAAGGATTCCCGATTTCGGATTGATCTCCTCTTTCGTCAAAGATTGGGCCCCGACCGATACCAAGGTGCAATCGACTCGCGTTCCAATCGGCGCTGAATAGGTTCTTGGACCGTGGAGCAGAAATTGTGTGCTCAGAATGAACTGAATGGAATTTCGCCGTGAAGAACACCGTCTTCGCCAGTTTTGGCGCCTCTCCATTCGATGTGCGGAAAGGCGGCCTGCCCACGGAGCAGAAGCGCATCGCAGAAGAGCTTGATCAAAGAGTTGCGGAGCGAACTGGCGAACTTGCCGCGGCCAACGAGGAACTCAGGAATGAAATCGCCGAGCGCAAGCGCGCCGAAGAGGCCCTGGCGGCAAGCGAGCGGGATCTCAGTCTGATTGTCAACACGGTCCCCGGCTTGGCGTGGTCGATCCGGTCGGATGGTCACGTCGAATTCCTCAATCAGAACTTTCTCGACTATTTGGGCCTGGCTTTCGAGCAAGTGCAGAAATCGGGGTGGACGTTTCCAATTCACCCTGAAGACGTGAAAGGCTTCGTTCGCGCTCGGGAAGCGATTCTCGTCTCGGAATCTGTGGGAGAGGTGGAGGCCAGGATCCGCCGCTTCGACGGGGAGTTCCGTTGGTTTTTATGCCGCGCAGTGGCGCTGCGGGATTCTTCCGGCAAAGTCGTCAAATGGTTCGGCATAAACTTCGACATCGAGGACCGGAAACGCGCCGAGGAGGAACTTCGGGACACGCAGTCGAAGCTGGCGCATATGACGCGCCTCATGACGATAGGACAACTGACGGCGTCAATCGCCCACGAAGTCAACCAGCCGCTGGCGGGCATCATTACGAACGCGAACACGTGCCTCAGGATGCTGGCGGCGCAGCCGCCGAACATCGAAGGCGCAAAGGAAACGGCGCGGCGCACCATTCGGGACGGCAATCGGGCGTCTGAGGTGATTAAGCGATTGCGGGCGCTGTTCAGCAAGAAGGATCCCGCGCTCGAACCAGTCGATCTGAACGAGGCGACGCGGGAGGTGATCGCCTTGGCGCTCAGCAAGCTTCAGGCGAACCGGGTGATTCTGCGCACTGAACTTGCCGACGACCTGCCCAATGTGAGTGGCGACCGCGTGCAGCTTCAGCAAGTCATTCTGAACCTCATTCAGAACGGTTCGGACGCGATGAGCTCCATCGACGATCGTCCTCGAGACATGTTGGTCAGGACTGAACGCGACGGCGGTGAAGCCGTATGCCTGACCGTCCGGGATGTCGGCCTTGGCTTCAGCGAGGAAGATGGGGGGCGACTTTTCGATGCGTTTTACACGACGAAAGGCGACGGCATGGGGATAGGTCTTTCGGTCAGCCGCTCCATTGTCGAACGTCACGGGGGCCGAATATGGACTGCGGGCAACGAGGGCCCGGGCGTCAGCTTTTCGTTCTCGGTCCCCGTTCTCCTCGAGCAAAAAACAGATGCAAGCAGGACTGCCCGCGCCGGGGCGTCAAGATCGATGGAGCGTCAGTCGAAGTGACAGAGCTCGTGCGAACTGCGACGGTTGAACGCCCTTTGGTCTCGATCGTCGACGACGATGAATTTGTTCGCGAGTTGTTGCCTGACCTGCTCAGGGAATTTGGTTTTTCGGTGCGTGCATTTGCGTCAGCCGAGGAATTCTTGACGTCTGACTGCATCGCCAAGACCCGATGTCTGATCCTCGATATCGCCATGCCTGGAATGACGGGGCCCGATCTCCAACATGAGCTGAAGCGCCGGCGCCGGGCGATTCCCATTGTGTTCATCACCGCTCACGCCGACGAGTCCGCTCGGCCCCGCCTCATAGAAGAAGGAGCCGTCGAGTGCCTGTTGAAACCATTCAGCGACACGGATCTGCGCAAGGCGCTGGACATGGCCTTGGCGCAGGCTTGAAGGTCCCTGGCAAGATGGCGGCGCAGCCCATGTCCCAGCCAACGCCAATCGTGTTCATTGTCGATGACGACATTTCGGTACGCGAGTTGCTCGAGCTGCTGATTGGCGCAGAGAACCTCCGTGCGGAGACGTTCGCCTCGGCTCAGGCGTTTCTGTCCCGGCCGCGGGCGCCGATTCCAAGTTGCCTGATTTTGGACCTTGCGTTGCCGGATCTTCATGGCCTCGACGTGCAGAAGCGAATTGCGGATCGGGTCGACATTCCGATCATCTTCCTCACCGGCTACGGCGACATCCCGACGACAGTTCAGGCCATGAAGGCGGGAGCAGCCGAATTCTTCACCAAGCCGTTCGATACCGACGCATTGCTGGCGGCGATTCGCGAGGCCATCAGTCGCAGCGAAGCCGCTCTGCGAGAAGAGGCGGAGATGCAGAGGCTTCGGGAAAACTTCGCCGCACTGAGCCGTCGAGAACGTGAGGTCATGGCGCTCGTGGCCTCGGGGCTTTTGAACAAGCAAGTTGGCGGCAAATTGGGCATCAGCGAGATAACCGTCAAGGCGCACCGGGGAAAGGTGATGGAAAAGATGAAGGCCAAGTCGTTCGCAGAGTTGGTCAAAATGAACGCGAAACTGCAATCTCAGGCAGTCGCGAAGGTCTGACGACCGGGGGGTATCAGCGGGCCGGCGCGGACGGGGCCTGTGCGATCCGAATTTCCCGTTCACGGATTTGTTACCAGTTGATAGCGTCTCGCCAGGTTGCGCTTGGCCGGCGACTGTCGTCTTGTCGCGGCTGAGGTCGCCGGGCATTGTCTATTTCGTCCGTGCCCAGTCCCGATTGTCGGGCTCGGCCCTGAGGGAGCCGGTCTGATGCAATCACGCGCTCCTCCCCGGCGCGAGGCGCCTAACCTAGATGCCCCATGACTGAAAGCGGGACGCCTACACCGAGTGAGTTTTCATTCGGGTCGTTCCGTCTGCTTCGGGACCAGAGGCTTCTACTCGACGGCGAGACGCCGGTCCGGCTCGGCGCCCGCGCGTTTGAAATCCTCGCGATGCTTGTCGAACGGCCAGGCGTCGTCGTTACCAAGGACGAGCTTTTTGCCCGGGTCTGGCCCAAACAGTTCGTGGAGGAGGGCAATCTCAAGTTTCATGTCGCAACCCTTCGAAAGGCGCTGCGCGACGGCCAAGGCGCCACACGATACATTAGCAACATTCCAGGCCGGGGATATTGCTTCGTCGCGCCGGTTGGGAGTTTGGAAGCGAAGATTCCGGCGGTCGTGGCGACCAACCCGGCGGCCGCGTTCCGTCGATTGCCCGCCGCGCTCAGACACATTGTCGGCAGATCTGATGTCATCGTCTTGCTCGCCACGCGACTGCCGGAGCATCGTTTCATTACGGTCGTCGGACCAGGCGGCATTGGCAAGACGACGGTTGCAGTGGCTGTCGCCGACGCTCTGGTGGCAGCTTTCAATGATGGCGTGGGATTCGTTAATCTGGCGCCGCTCACCGATCCATCGCTCATCGCGAGCGCGGTCGCGGCGGCGCTCGGATTCGCGGTTCATGCCGCCGACGCCACCCAAGGCTTGGTTTCCCTTCTTCGAGACAAACACGTTCTCATCGTGCTCGACAATTGCGAACATCTGATAGAGCCGATCGCCGCGCTCGCGGAGGCAATCTTCAGAAACGCCCCCGGCGCGCATATCCTCGCGACCAGTCGAGAGCCCTTGCGCGCGGACGGAGAGCGCGTGCATCGCCTGGCGCCGCTCGCCACGCCGCCCACCTCCCCGGATCTTACCGCGGCGCAGGCGCTTGCTTTCCCGGCGGTGCAATTGTTCGTCGAACGAGCCGCGGCAAGTGAGGATACTTTCGAGCTTTCCGACGAGGATGCCCCCGCCGTCGCTGAACTTTGCCGCGGACTCGACGGCATCGCGCTGGCGATTGAAATCGCAGCAGGTCGGGTGGACACCTTCGGCATCGCCGAGCTGGCTTCAGGCCTGGACAACCGTCTTCGGTTACTCATCCGCGGACGCCGGACTTCGCTCAGCCGGCATCAGACATTGGGCGCGACGCTCGATTGGAGCTACCAACTCCTTTCGGAGGCCGAGCGCGCAGTCCTGCGAGGACTGGCGATTTTCGCGGGCGCTTTCACCCTTCATTCGGCTTGCGCGGTCTTGCAGCGCGACGACGTGACCCGATCGGATGTTTTGGAGTCGATCGCCAACCTTGTCGCGAAGTCGCTCGTCAGCCTCAGCGTGGAGAAGGGCATTTCCTTCTATCGCCTCCTCGAAACGACACGCGGTTACGCGTTGATCAAACTGGAGGAGAGCGGAGAGAAGGACAACTTGGCGGGGCGCCATGCTCAGCACTATCTGACGGCGCTCAAACAGGCCGAAATCGAATGGCATCGACGTCCGGCCGCAGAATGGCTTGAGATGCATTGGCGCTCGATCGACAACGTTCGAGCGGCGCTTGATTGGGCTTTCTCGTTGTCGGGTGATGCGGGCGTCGGCATCGCTTTGACTGAGGCTGCTGTCCCGTTGTGGTTTCAACTGTCGCTCATGAGCGAGTGTTGCGAGCGGGTCGAGCTCGCGCTTTCAAAACAATCATCCATGCCCGACCCCCGCCGGGAGATGCAGCTGCAAGCCTCTCTCGCGTGGTCGCTCATGCAGACGCGGGGCTCCGATTCGGCGAGCCCGGCCTGGACAGAGGTCCTTCGCCTCGCTGAAGGTCTTGGAGACGTCGACTATCAGTTGCGATCGCTATGGGGGTTATGGTCGACGAAACTGAACAATGGACGGCTAAGGGAGGCGCAGGCGCTTGCGGGGCGGTTCTGCGCGCTTGCAGATAAAAGCAGCGATTCGAACGACCCGTTCGTCGGCGATCGCATGGCCGGTTACGTTCTGCATCTCCTAGGGGAGCAAGGTCCCGCGCGGATGCGCATCGAGCGAATGGTCGCTCATTATGTCGCGCCGTCGACCGGTCCGCGTATCGTCAGGTTTATCTTCGATCAACGGGCGACTGCACGCAGTTTCTTGGCGCGAATTCTTTGGCTGCAGGGCTTCCCGGATCAGGCCGCTGGCGCGGCGCAAGCCGCGATTGACGAGGCGCGCGCAGGCAACGACATGCTGACCGTCTGTCAGGTGCTGGTTCAGGCCGCTTGTCCGATATCAATTCTCGCGGGGGACTATGGACGGCTCGAATCGTTTGTTGCGATGCTGCTCGACTACTCGTCACGAAACGCGCTTGGCTTCTGGCGAGTTTGGGGCCACTGCTTCAAAGGCGTCCTTTCTATAAAAAGCGGCCGGCTCGAAGAAGGGTTGACTGAGCTTCGCGTAGCCATGGAAGAGCTTCGCGCCATCCAGTATGGCGTATACTATATCGTCTTCCTCTGCGAGTACGGTGAAGCCTTGGGTCGGTCGGGAAATTCAGCACAAGGACTCGCCGCAGTCGACGAGGCGCTTGCCCGATCGGTCCGAAACGAAGAGAATTGGTACAGGCCTGAGCTCCTGCGCGTGAAGGGGGAGCTCATCTTACGGCGCGCGGGCGAGGCAGCCGCCGCTGAAGCCGAAGAGCTTTTCCACCAGTCGCTAGAATGGGCGCGCCGACAGGAGATGGCGTCGTGGGAATTGCGAACCGCGATCAGTCTTGTTCGCCTGCCTCACGGGAATCGACGGCAAAATGGCGACTTGCTCAAAGCCGTCTACCGCAAATTCACCGAGGGCCACACGAGCGGTGATCTTGTTCTCGCACGCCAATTGCTTGGGGACGCATCAGACGAGACGCAGCTCGGTCGCCGACGCGATCAGGGCGCCATGGCCCTGACTCGGCCGGCTCGTCAGAAGTAGCCGTTTCGACCAGGCCACGGCTCTCATGCTCCTCGATGGCGCTGCCAGACCTCCGGAGCCGCGCCGACGACTGCGGTAAACGCCCTGGTCAGGCGGTGTGGGTCAGCGAATCCGCAGGCGACAGCGATGTCCTGAGTCGCAAGCTCCGAGAACAGCAGCATCTCCTTCGCCGTCTCCACGCGGCGCCTCAAGAGCCACCGGTAGGGCGCCTCTCCGGTCGATTGCTTAAACGCGCGGACAAAACGGCCGACCGACAGTCGACATTCTTCGGCCAGATCGCCGAGCGAAAGGTCCTTCGCAAGGTTATCGCTCATCAGCTCCTCGCAGCGACGCTTCTGCCACGGCGCGAGAGAGGGCCGGGGGTCTCGCGCGGCGGCGCGCATTCCCCCATATGCGTAAGCAAAGTGCGTACTCAGCGCGAGGGCGACGTGATCCACGAAAAGCTTGCCCGCGGTCTCCGGTTTCTCGAACGCCGCAAGCAGGGCCAAACTGAGATGACTGACCGTTTCGTCAACCGCCGCGTGTGGCCAGGACAAGGTATCGATCCTCTTGGCGTGATGCTCGTCCGCGAGCTCTTCGAGCGCCGTCCGGGTGAGATAGAAGTGCAGGCAGTGAAACGAGCATGGGAAAAAGAAACGGGGATCGTCCTCAAGGTCCAATGCGCTGACGCCACCTCTAGGATGGTAGCCGGTCTGGACCGTCGCTCCTCCCACTCTCAGTTCGTGGAACGGAAGCTCTTTAAGTTGCACGGATACAATGAAAGCCCTTTCCGACGGAATCGGGTCAGAAAGCCCAAACAATCCCCAATCGCATTGCAGACTGGTGGCGACGAGCTGCGGACTGCCTAAGGTATTCGCGGTTACCGCGTAGGGATCCCGTGGGCTGAGGTAAACCGCCATGCGTCGCCCGAAGGCGCCTTCCTCACTGGGTTCCAGCGGAAGGGGCGGTGTCGCACAAGGCTCCACAGTTTTTGGGCGAAAGGGCAATAGGGATGGCGCGTTCATGCTCGATTCCCGTTGCGAGCGAGCGAACTCTTTTCTGCGCGCCCTCCGCTCGAAGGCGCCGCTTGGCGGACTTTTCGCAGGATTGACGCTAGTCGATCGCGAATGATGGTCCCAGTGAGATGCGGTTAGGGCGGGTTAGGAATTGACCAACTTCACGGCCGGCGGAGCGATGCAGCGGTTGTTCCAATGCAAATCAATGCAACTGGCGGCGGCATTTCCGGCCCAACCGCCGCTCTCGACAATGGATTAGGCGTTGCTTGACAGTACCCGCCGACGGGATGACAGTAACCTGGCTTTAATTAAACGCGATAGGCGAAGCGGTTGCAGCGCCGGGTGAGTTTCACGCCTTCACCCGCGCCGGCTCGAACTTCCGCCAAAAAACTCGCGACGCCAGATTCAAGGAGGAGACAGCAATGCCAACGTCCATGGACCGCCTGACGCGACGCCGCTTTCTGCGCTCGACCGCATTCGTCGGGGCGGGAGCAGCGACGACCGCCATCGGCCTTACCCCAGCCCACGCGGCGCCGATCGAGCTCAACTATTTCTACCGCGCCGCATGGCCGACGTCGGAAACCTATGCCAACTACCTGATCGACGAATGGAACAAGAAAAACGGCGACCGCATCCATGTGACCGGCGCCAGCGTGGACGGCGAGACCTATAAGACGAAACAGACGATCGAAATCAGCTCGAGCGACCCGCCAGACATCTTTTATTCGTGGGAAGGGGGCCGCGCCGGCGAGATCGTCAAGGGCGGTTTCGCGGCCGATCTTAGCGATTATTACAAGAAATATGGCTGGGACAAGTCGCTCAACACGGCGAGCGTTTCGCTGGCAAAATTCGACGGCAAGCCGTTTTTCGTTCCGACCGAGCTCGGCGCTTCAGTCGTCTGGTATCGCAAAGACCTTCACGACAAGCTCGGCCTCACCGTTCCTACAACCTGGGACGAGATGATGGCCAACGCAGCCAAGGCCAAGGCGGCCGGCATCGCGCCATTCATGCTGTCCAACCAGAAGAAGTGGCCGGCGCAGTTCATGTGGTCGGCCATGATGGTCAACAAATACGGCCTCGACGCCTATCAGGGCCTGATCGACAACAAGATTCCCTGGACCGATCCGCGCGCCGTCGACATTACCGCGATGATGAAGAAGCTCGCCGACGACGGCATGTTCATCGAGAATTTCAACTCGATCGACTTCGCCCCGGCGCAGGTTCCCTGGGCGCAGGGCAAGGCGCTCTACTGGTACAAGGGTTCATTCATTCTCGGCAGCTTCCGCGGAGATAAAGCGCAATGCTGCGCCGAGCCGATCGACTGGTTCCCATTTCCGGCGATGAGCGACAAAAAGCCGGTGATGTCGATCTACGACGAGGATACCGTGATGATCCATGCGGCGAGCAAGAACAAGGACGCAGCCGCCGAGTTCGTGAACTGGATGGTCTCTCCGGAAGCTTCGGCGATGAAGCTCGAGATCGACAAGCCGTACGCTTCGAACGCATCGACGGACCTCTCCCATCTGTCGCCGATGGAACAGCGTTTGGGCAAGGCGATGTCCGACGCCGGATCCTACACATTCATGCATGTCGACCATGGGACGCCGCCCGCCATTTCGGACCGCTTCCTCGACGGCCTCCAGGGCGTGCTGGCCGGCGCAATCTCGCCTGAGGAAGCCATGCAGGCTACGGAGACCGAGGCTCAGCGCGTCCGGGGCAAGATCTAGACCGATCGCTCGGAGTTCCTGAATTCCGAACACGCTCGGAGCCGGGTGGCTCCGCAAGGTAAGAAGGCGCGATCCTTCACGGGAAGGCGCGCTTGAGAGGATCTGCAGCGGAAAGCGAGGCTGGCCTGTTTGCGAGCCGACCTCGCTCTTCACGACGAGGGGCGTCGCCATGGCTTCGCGGATGAGCGACGAACGAACGTCCTTCGTCGCCTTTGCGCGCCAGCACGTGTTCGTTACGCTTTTCGGGCTGGTCCTGCCGGTCGTCCTTTTCCTCTGCTTTATCGGCTATCCGATCCTCTACACGATCTATTTGAGCTTCTTCGAATGGAACGGCATGACGCCAGTCAAGAAGTTCGTCGGATTCGCCAATTATTCCTACATGCTCGGTGACAAATATTTCTATATCGCGCTTGAAAACAATCTGAAGTGGCTCGCGGTCTCGCTGGCCTTCCCGGTCGTTCTCGGATTTCTCATTGCCTACGCGATGCGTGCGCGCGCGGTCTATTTCCCCACCCTTCTGCGGACGGCCATTTTCTTTCCGGTGACGATGTCGCTCGTCGCGGTCGGACTGATGTTCCTCCTGATCCTGAACCCGATTTTTGGTGCCTTCGACAGCGTATTGCGCGCTCTCGGCCTCGGGTTTCTGGTCCGCGAGTGGTTCGGCGACTATCGCATCGCCATCTATACGCTCGCGGTCGTCGGCGGGTGGGCGTTCACCGGACTGCCGATGATCTTCTATTTCGCCGGGATCGGCGACGTGCCAAAGGAGACTTTCGACGCGGCGAGGATCGAGGGCGCTGGGCATTTGCGCATGATGCTGCGCGTCGCGTTGCCGCAGCTTCGTCCCGTAACCGCCGTGGTCGTCATGCTGACGCTTTTTGAGTTGTTGAAGGCGTTCGATCTC
This sequence comes from uncultured Alphaproteobacteria bacterium, assembly GCA_963717215.1. Lineage (GTDB taxonomy): Bacteria > Pseudomonadota > Alphaproteobacteria > Rhizobiales > Beijerinckiaceae > Roseiarcus. The sequence continues at coordinate 377,761 of CAVQVS010000006.1, read as the reverse complement.
ATCGCGGTGATGACGAAGGGAGCGCCATTCGGGCGCACCAACGTTCTGGGTTACCTCGTCTATCTCGAGAGCTTCTGGAACTCTCGCTTCGGCTATGGCGCGACGGTCAGCGTCGCCATTCTCGTGCTGTCGATCGCTGTCGCGGCTTTGCTCCTCGGCAAGGTTTTCAGGGGCGCCTTCGATGTCTAGTCCCGCACTCGCGGCCCCTTCGGGACGAACGCTCGTCCGCCTCCGCTACGCGGCGCCCAAGATATTCGCGACGATCCTGGCGCTCATCCTCGCGGCCATCTGGATCGGCCCGCTGGCGCTCATGGTGATCACGTCGATCAAGCCCAACAAAGAGTTCCTCAACGGTCCATTCGCGCTGCCAATCGCGCCGACCCTCGAGCCTTATGTGAAGGTTTGGCAGGGACTCCATTTTGGCGTGCTCATGCAAAACAGCCTGCTCTACGCTGTCTTAGGCTCGGCGCTGGCGGTGGGTCTCGCTATCGTTCCGGCGTTCGCGCTGAGCCGGTTCGAGCCTCCAGGCAAGCGATATGTATTCGCGTTGCTGCTGACGGGGCTGATGCTGCCGCAGCAGACGGTTCTCATTCCTCTCTACGACATGCTGCGCTGGCTGCATCTGTTCGACACCCGCATCGGCCTGATCATCGTTCATGGCGTTTACGGCATGCCTTCCCAGATCTTGATCCTGCGCGGCTTTATGACGACGATCCCGCGCGACATCGAGAAGGCGGCCCAGATCGAAGGCGCGACGGACTTCCAGATCTTCACCAAGGTCATCCTGCCGCTCGCGGTCCCAGGCATCGTCGTGGGCTACACGTTGAACTTCATCGCGATCTGGAAGGAATTCGTGTTCGCGCTCGTGTTCCTCAATAGCGAGTTGATCTTCCCCGTCACGGTTGGCATGCTCAAGCTCAACAGCGACCGCTACATCTCCGCGTTCAATCTGCCCTCGGCGGGTCTGGTCATCTCGCAGATCCCAATCGTGATCCTGTTCCTTTTTGCCTATCGCTGGATTTCCAGCGGCAATTTTGTTGGCTCGGTAAAGGGCTGAAGGAAAGGGGCGCCGTTGGCCAATGTTTCCTTGATCGACATCGAGAAGCGCTTCGGCTCGCACGTGGTCATCCCGCGGCTCAATCTCGAAATCGCAAACGGCTCGTTTGTGGTGCTCGTCGGTCCGTCAGGGTGCGGCAAGACAACGACCCTCAACATGATCGCGGGGCTCGAGACTATTTCGGGCGGTCAATTGCTGATTGGCGGCCGCGATGTGACCGACGTGCCTCCGAAAGCCCGCGACATCGCCATGGTCTTCCAGTCCTATGCGCTGTTTCCTCATATGACGGTGTTCGAGAACATCGCCTTCGGCATGAGGATCAGGCGCCAAGGAAGAAGCGAAATCGACACGCAGGTTCGAAGCGTCGCCGATCGGCTGCGGATCGATTCGTTGCTTGACCGACTGCCGAAGGCTCTTTCGGGCGGACAGCGGCAGCGCGTCGCGCTTGCTCGCGCGCTTGTGCGGCGTCCCGGCGTCTTCCTCATGGACGAGCCGCTTTCGAATCTTGACGCCAAGCTGCGGATCGAAGCGCGGAGTTTCCTGACCAAGATGCACCATGAGATCGGTGTGACGACGGTGTATGTCACGCACGACCAGTCCGAAGCGATGACCATGGGCGACACTGTTGTCGTGATGAAAGACGGTCTGATTTAGCAGGCCGCATCCCCGCTTGAAGTCTACAACAAGCCAGCGAACACGTTCGTCGCCGGCTTCATCGGCTCGCCTGCGATGAATTTCCTGGAGCTTGCGATCGATGGCTCGAAACTGATCGATCCGGAGAACGGCTTCGCGATCGCGACTCCAGACCGGCTGCGTGGAGCGTTGGGCGCCTATCAAAAGCCCAAGGTGGTGCTCGGCTTGCGGCCGGAAGCTTTGCGTCCCGTTCCGCGGAATATGGATTCTCAGGACGCCCCGCTTCTTTCCATCGATGTCCTGCAACATCTCGGGCATGAGACGTTGGTCGATGCTTCGGCCGGACCGCACAGGATCGTCGCCAGGGTGAGCGCTTCAGACGATTCACGCATCGGTGAGAAGAGGCCGTTCCTCCTCGACCCGGAGCACATGCATCTTTTCGATTCCGAGACTGGGGCCAGTTTGCCGGCGTCGTAGCGCGCGCCTTAACTCAAGCGCTCTTTTCGAACAGCTCGCGTCCGATCAGCATACGGCGGATTTCGCTCGTGCCGGCGCCGATCTCGTAAAGCTTGGCGTCGCGCAGTAGGCGCCCGAGCGGATAGTCGTTGGTGTAGCCGCTTCCGCCCAAGGTTTGGATTGCGTCGAGCGCGACCTGGGTCGCGCGCTCGGCGGCATAGAGGATCGCGCCCGCCGCATCCTCGCGGGTCGTCTGGCCGCGGTCGCAGGCCTTGGCGACGGCGTAGACGTAAGCTTTCGCCGCATTCATTGTCACGTACATATCGGCGAGCTTGCCCTGCACCAGCTGGAACGTCCCAATCGCCTGGCCGAACTGCTTGCGCGCATGGACATAAGGAAGGACGACGTCGAGCGCGGCCTGCATGAGGCCGAGCGGTCCGGCAGCCAACACCACGCGCTCGTAGTCGAGGCCGCTCATTAGCACGTTGACGCCCTTCCCGACCTTGCCGAGCACGTTCTCCGCCGGCACCTCGCAGTCGGTGAAGATGAGCTCGGCGGTGTCGGAGCCGCGCATGCCGAGCTTGTCGAGCTTCATCCCTTGCGAAAAGCCCTTCATGCCGCGCTCGACGATGAAAGCGGTGATGCCGCGCGAGCCGGCGGCAAGATCGGTCTTGGCGTAGATGACGAAGGTCTCGGCAACGGGACCGTTGGTGATCCACATTTTTGAGCCATTGAGCACGAAACGGTCGCCTTTGCGTGCCGCGCGCGTGGTCATCGACACCACGTCGGAGCCTGCGTTCGGCTCCGACATCGCGAGCGCCCCCACGTGCTCGCCGGAAATGAGCTTGGGGAGATAGCGCGCTTTCTGCTCGTCATTGCCGTTGCGCACGATCTGGTTGATGCACAGGTTCGAATGCGCCCCGTATGACAGTCCGACCGATCCCGAGGCGCGCGACACTTCCTCCATTGCCACACAATGTGCGAGGTAGCCGAAGCCCAGGCCGCCGTATTCCTCCGGCGCGGTGACGCCGTGCAATCCTAGTTCTCCCATCCTCGGCCACAGGTCGCGCGGAAACGTGTTGTCGCGATCGATTTGCGCGGCGCGCGGAGCGATTTCGTTTTCGGCGAAGGCCCTGGCGCTGTCACGGATCATCGAGGCGCTCTCGCCGAGATCGAAGTCGAAGGGACGAGGCGTGTTGGGGATCATGGACGGGCGCCCGAAGGGAAGCGAGGAAGCGACCTTGTGCGGGATCAGCGATGCTGTCCAGCCTTTCGCTGAGACGGGAACGAAGGCGATGGCGCGGGGCGCGATTAGCGAGTCCGAAGCGAGACTTTTCAAAGAGATGGGGCGCAGTTAACGATCCACCTCGCCTCTCGCGAGGGGCGAGGGTTCTTGCGCAAGGCAGAGCCTTCAGACAGATCGACGATAAGGTTGATAATAGACTTTTATATTATGTAAAATTGGCTGTGATGATCGATTGGTCGGCGGCAGCCCAGAGGTCGCGCCGGCCCCACTGGCGATCGCGCGGCGGTCGAGCGACCGTTGGAAACGGCAGCGCCTCGTGTTGACTGCGCTCTCAAGACCGGCGGCCTCGTTCGCGCAAGGCCAAGCCGGTCCGCTCTGGCGACTTACTGGCAGGCGTCCCAGAAGCCCTGCCGGCGGCTCGGGTCGGTGTAGTACCAGCAGAGGCCCGGCCCTGGAGCGGCGCCCGCCCAAGACGCCGCCGCTGCCGCGCTGACGAAGCCGAGCGCCGCACCGGCCGCGATGGCGCCGCCAGGCGCCCAGCCATACCCGGGACGGCTCCAACCTCCATAACGGTAGGCGCCGCCGCGATACACGCCTCCACGATAAGTCGCGCCACGATAAGCGCCGCCTCTGTAGGCCGCCCCGCCACGGTAAGCGCCGCCACGATAAGCGCCGCCGCGGTAGGCTGTCCCGCCACGATAGGCGCCGCCGCGATGGGCTCCCCCGCGGTAGGCGCCGCCGCCACGATACGCCCCGCCGCCGCGGTGCACTCCGCCACCGCCGCGATACGCGCCACCGCCGCGATGCATTCCGCCGCCTCCGCGATGCATACCGCCACCGCCGCGGTGCATGCCGCCGCCCCCACGACCGGCCCTCACTTGAGTGATGAGGCCGTCGTCCATGTGGGTTGCAACGCCCGGGGAAGCAAAGATCTCGAGGGCCTCAGCCTCCGGCAATGCGAGACAAAGAAGCGAAACGCCAAGACACACGTTTCTGGCTAGATGCGTCCAACGCATGGGTTTCCTCCCTCGTCATCGTGGGGTGAGCCGATCGCGGATTGAGGATTCCAGGATCCGCAGAGTCGCTCGACCTGACCCCCCATACCCTATGTCAGCCGCGACGGCTTTCCAAGAGCCGGACGCGCCTCACGCAACGCCATTGGCCGTCCGCTCGCTTGGGTAGCGAACGGGCGGCCGATGTACGGTGGACGCTGAAGCTCAAGCTCAAATTCCTACTGGCAGGCGTCCCAGAACCCCTGCCGATAGCTCGGGTCGGTATAATACCAGCACAGTCCCGGCGCGGGCGGCTGGCCCGCGTAGGCGACGGCTGCGCCGGTGGCCAAGACGCCGAGCGCAGCGCCCGCCGCGATCGCGCCGCCCGGACCCCAGCGATACCAGCCAGGCCGCGCCCAGCCGCCATATCCGCCTCGGTAGACTCCTGCGCCGCGATAGACGCCGCCGCGATAGACCCCACCCCGGTATGCGCCGCCACGATAGCCGCCGACGGCGGTTCCGCCGCGATGATAGACGCCGCCGCGCGGCCCGACGGCAGTCACGCCGCGATGCGCGATATAGGCTTTCGAGATCATGCCCTCGCTCAGCTGCGCCGACGGGTTGGAACCTTGCAATTCGATCGCGCCGGCCTGCAGCGCACTCAAACCTAGAAATGCGATCGCCACGCAGGCGCTCTTGACCAAACTCGACCGAATCATTGGATTTCCTCCTCGCGCAGCTCAATCGCTAGCCGACTTATCGCACAAATCGGCGTCGAGTCGAAAGACCAGGATGCGGCGGCTCGCGAGAACTTGTAGCGCTACCAGCTCGGGCTTCCGTTCGGGGAGATCGGCAAGCGTTCGAGATCGGCGATCAGCCCGGGTCCCGTCGGCCGCCATCCGAGCTTCTTCTGCGTTTGCTCGCTTGAGGCAGGCATGTCGCGCGCGGCCAAATGGGCAAGCCAGCCGAAATAGGCTCCCGCCTCCTCGGGACTGATCGATTTGACTGGCATCTTCAGGCGTCGGCCAATGGTTTCTGCGATATCGCGCGCGGGCACGCCTTCCTCCCCGACCGCGTTATAGATCGCGCCCCGCTCGGACTTTTCGATCGCGAGCCTGTAGAGGCGAGCGACATCGGAGATGTGCGCGGCGGGCCAGCGGTTCCGGCCCTCTCCGACATAGGCGATCATCCCCTTTCCTCGGGCGATCGCGATCCATGGGGAAATAAGCCCCTGTCGCTCGGGGTCGTGAACCTGGGGCAGGCGAACGATCGACGTGTTGAGCCCGCCGGCGGCGAGTTTGGCGGTCGCCTCTTCGGAAGCCGCGCGCGGGAAGTCGCTCGCGCTGATTGAAGGCGCGTCCTCCTTCGCGAGCTCACCGGGCGGGACCTTGGCGATCGCGGTCCCAGAGGTCACGATCAAAGGTCGGTCCGAGCCTGCGAGAGCCGAGCCGAGCGCGGCAATGACGCGTCGATCGGTTTCGCAATTCGCCGCGAATTGCGAAAAGTCGTGATTGAAGGCCAGATGGATGATTCCATCCGAGCGGGCGGCGCCAGCCTTCAGGCTGTCCGCATCATCGATTGATCCGCGGTAGACCTCGGCGCCCGCAGCGGTGAGCGCCGGCGCCTTCTCGTCCGAACGATAGACGCCGGTCACCCGATGGCCCGCGGCGATCAATTCCTTGACCACAGCGGAGCCGATGAATCCGGTCGCCCCGGTGATAAATATACGCATGAGCAGTCTCCAGGTCTTATTGGAGACAAACCTGGGCGCTTGAGCTATTGTAGTAAAGTAGTGATCCTATCGTATTATAATGGCTAACAGGATGGACGAACCCGTTGCACGCGAGAACCGGCTCGCCTTCTATCTGAAGGACCGGCGCACGAAGCTCGATCCCGCTGCGTTCGGCTTTGCCGCGGATCGGCGCCGCACGCCGGGCCTGCGTCGCGAGGAAGTGGCGCAGCGGGCCAACATCAGCCCGACCTGGTACACGTGGCTCGAGCAGGGGCGCGGCGGAGCGCCCTCAGCGGACGTTCTCAACCGCATCGCGCGCGCCCTCATGCTCACCGAGGTTGAGCGCGAGCATCTTTTCCTGCTTGGCCTCGGCCGCCCGCCCGAGGCGCGCTACCGCAAGAACGACGGCGCCACGCCGCGCCTGCAACGCGTACTGGACGCGCTGGACCCGAGTCCGGCGCTCATCAGAAATGCGAAATACGACGTTCTGGCCTGGAACCGAGCTGCGACTGTGATGCTCGTCGACTACGGATCGCTGCCGCCGGATGAGCGCAACATCCTGCGCTTCATCTTCCTCGACCCGCGCGCCCGCGCGGCGCAATACGACTGGGCGAGCGTGGCGCGCTTCGTGCTGGGCGCGTTTAGGGTGGATGCGGCCCGCGCCGGAGCCGCAGCCGAGATCGAGCCTCTTGTCGAGGAGCTCTGCCGCCTCAGTCCGGAGTTCAAGGCGATGTGGCGCGACAACGATGTTCCCACCCGCCTTGGCGAGGCGGTCAAGCACATCCGGCACCCGGTCCTCGGTCCGATCGCCTTCGAATTCTCGACATTTGCCGTCGATGGGCGAACCGACCTCGCCATGGTGGTTTACAATCCGGCCACGCCCGCGGACGCCGAAAAGATCAAGTCCCTGCTTGCGTGACTGGGCCCGCCGGCCTCACGGCTCCAGCGGTATCGCGACGCCGATGATCCATTTCGTCCTCCCCAGCGTAATGAACCGGGCAGGCGAAACGTATTGAACCACGCGAAGATAACATCGGGAGACAAGAATGCACAGCAGGAGAGCGTTTCTGGCAGTCGTCGGCGCGGCCGCGGCGGCGTTCGCCGTTCCGGCGCGAGCGTTCGAGATTCAGACCTACGATCCGGCCGCCGTGCAGAAGGCGATTGCATCCGGCAAGCCCGTCGTCGTTCATGTCGCCGCGTGGTGGTGTCTGCAATGCCATTCGCAGACATCGATCCTAGACAAACTGAAGAGCGACCCTGCCTACGACGGGGTGAGCGTCTTCCGTGTCGATTACGACAAGCAGAAGGAGATCGTGGCTAAGCTCGACTGTCCGCGCGCGACGTTGATCGCCTACAAGGACGGTAAGGAAGTCGCGCGCATGTCCTGGGAGACCTCGCAAGCGGCGGTGCTCAAGGTTCTCAAGGCCGCGATGTGAACCTCATCCTCAACCTGGTGCTCGCCTTTGCGGCGGGAATGCTGACCATCCTCAGCCCCTGTGTGCTGCCGCTCGCGCCCGTCGTGATTGCGAGCGCGAGCGCCAAAGACCCGCGCGGTCCGATCGCGCTCGGCCTCGGGCTGGCGGCGACGTTCGGCGTTATCGGCGGCGTTCTCGCCTCTTTTGGCGTCGAGTTCGGCGATTGGGAATGGGCGCGAACGGCCTCCGCGGCCGTCATGATCGCCATTGGCGCGGCGCTGCTGGTTCCAGCGATCGCCGACGGGATCGAGCGTCGGCTCGGTTTTGCCGGCCGCGCGGCTGACGTCCTGGGCGAACGGCTGCCGAACGCGGGGCTCGCCGGGCAGGCGGCCGCCGGCGTCGTGCTCGCATTCGCCTGGGCGCCGTGCGCCGGCCCGATCCTCGGGGCGGCCTTGCTGCTCGCCGCCAAGGGCGGTTCGGTCGCGGCGGCGATGGCGACGATGTCGGCCTACGCGCTCGGCGCGGCGGGCGCGCTCATCGCCGCCGGCTATGCGCTCGGCCGCGTCGCGTCGAAGGCACGCTTCGCCTGGGCCGGCGCGGGCGCCAGGGTCGCGCTCGGCGCCGCGTTCGCGCTCATTGGCGCGTCGGTGTTGACCGGCCTCGACCACCACATCGAGGCGGTTCTCGTCGCGGCGATGCCGGACTGGCTGACCGCGTTCGCCACCTCGCTTTGACGCAGCGGCTTCGCGTCGCGCTCGCCCTGCGATAAGCTTATCCTCAGGTCGCCAGGAGCGCTCATGCGGGACGATGAAACCGGGGGCGCCTCCGGGCTTAGCCACTTTTCGTCGGACGGCGTCGACATCGCCTTCATCGACGTGAAGCCGCAGGGGCGAGACCTGAACGAGCCGATCCTGCTCATACACGGCTTCGCCTCCAATCATCGCGTGAATTGGGTGGGTCCGCGCTGGGTTCAGACCCTGACTGAGGCTGGGCGCCGCGTCATCGCGTTCGACAATCGCGGCCATGGACAAAGTGAAAAGCTTTACGCGCCAGCCGACTATCACCCCGATCTGATGATTCGGGACGCGGCCAACCTGCTCGCGCATTTCGGCGTCGAGCGTGCTGACGTGATGGGCTATTCGATGGGCGCGCGGATGGCGAGCTTCCTCGCGCTTGGCCAACCGCGTCTCGTGCGCTCGCTCGTGCTCGGCGGCCTTGGCGACCGGCTGGTGCGCGACGGCGGGTTGCCGGAGACGGTCGCCGAAGCCCTGGAGGCCCCGTCGCTCGACAGCCTCGTCGATCCGACGCAGCGCCTGTTCCGGGGTTTCGCCGATCAGACGAAGAGCGACCGGTCCGCGCTCGCCGCCTGCGTCCGTGGTTCACGCAGAACCCTGACCGTGGACGAGGCGGCAAGCCTGATCCAGCCGACCCTGGTCGCGGTCGGCGAGCGGGATACGCTTGCGGGCGACCTTTCGAAGCTCGTCGCCTTATTGCCGCGGGCGCAGGCTCTTTCGATCCCCGGCCGCGATCACAATCTTGCGGTCGGCGACAAGGCGTTCAAAGCTGCGGCGCTGGATTTTCTTTCGCGCAGGCCATGAGCGCTCCGCGGCTCTGCCGCTATCGACTAAAGTCCTAAGAACAAAGCAGGTGACAAGCGACCCTCGAAACGTCAAGACTGCGGCGGTCGGCGGGCCTCAACGAGCCGGTCGGGAAGGGAACGGAAGGTCCATGGAGCTGGCCGAGGCGCGAGTTGGAGGCGCGGGTGACGTTGCGGGCCTCCCGGCCCGGGCCCTCCTGGCGGTCCGGGGGCTGACGATCCGGTTCGGCGGCGTGACCGCTCTCGACGACGTCTCCTTTGAGGTTCCCCGTGGCGCGATCTGCGGCCTGATCGGTCCGAACGGCGCTGGCAAGACGACCCTGTTCAATTGCATTTCGCGTCTCTATGATCCGGGCGCAGGAACGATCGTGTTCGACGGACGGCCGCTTGCCAGCTGCGCGAGGCATGAGCTCGCTTCCCTCGGCATTGCGCGGACGTTCCAGAACGTCGCGCTGTTTTCGACCATGACGGTGCGCGAGAACGTGTGCGTCGGCGCGCATGGGATGGCGCGTGGCGGCTTCCTCGCCAACGCGCTTGGCGCGCCGCTCGCGAGGCGCGAGGAAGCCAAGATCACCGAACGTGCCGACGCACTGATCGAGGAATTCGGCTTGCACGCCGTCGCGGATCGTCCGGCGGGCGCGTTGCCGTTCGGAATTCGTAAGCGCGTGGAGCTTGCCCGCGCACTCGCCAAAGGCCCAAAACTGTTGCTGCTGGACGAACCGGCCGGCGGCCTCAACCACTCGGAAGTCGATGGGCTCGCCGACGAAATCCGCGCCATTCGCGACCGCCGCGGCGTCTCCGTGCTGCTCGTCGAGCACCACATGAATCTGGTCATGCGGGTCAGCGACCAAGTGGTTGCGCTCGACTTCGGCCGGGTGATCGCCAACGGCAGCCCGGACGAGGTCAGGCGCCATCCCGAGGTGGTGCGCGCCTATCTCGGGAGCGCGAGTTGAGCGCGCCGATTTTGGAAGCGAGGGGCCTTGAGGCCTGGTACGGCCCGGCGCGCGCGCTGCACGGCGTCGATTTCGAGGTCGAGGACGGCGGTGTCACGGCGGTGCTTGGCGCCAACGGCGCCGGAAAGACGACAATCTTGCGCGCGCTGAGCGGACTCATCCGCCGCACGGGCGATATCCGTTTTCGCGGCCGCTCGATCGGCGCGCTGGCGACTGAGGACGTTGCGCGCTTAGGGATCGCGCACGTGCCCGACGGGCGCGGCACGTTTGTCGATCTCACCGTAGAAGAGAATCTGCGCCTGGGCGCCTATGTGCGCGCCGACCGGCAAAGCGTGCGCGCGGACTTCGATCGCATGTTCGGCTTGTTCCCGCGCCTCGCCGAACGGCGCCGCCAGCAAGCAGGAACGCTTTCGGGCGGCGAGCAGCAGATGCTCGCGATCGCGCGCGCGCTTCTCATGCGACCGAGTTCTATTGATGCTTGACGAGCCGTCGTTCGGCCTCGCGCCGCTGGTGGTGGCGGAAATCTTTCGCGCGCTTGGCGAGATCAATCGCGACGAGGGCCTGAGCCTCCTCATCGTCGAGCAGAACGCCTCGCTTGCTCTCGATCTCGCCGACCGCGCGGTGCTGATCGAAACCGGAAGAGTGGCGCTCAGCGGTCCCTCGCAAATGATTCGCGCCGACGACGCGGTGCGCCGCGCGTATCTTGGCTACTAGGAGCAGACGGAGCTTGGGCGAGTTCCTGCATCAACTGGCGTCCGGACTCGCGCTCGGCGGGGTCTACGCGATCATGGCGCTGGCGCTGGTGATGATCTACCAGGCGACGCATCTGATCAATTTCGCGCAAGGGGAAATGGCGATGTTCTCGACCTATTTCGCCTGGAAGTTGATGGACCTGGGCGAGCCTTACTGGTTCGCCTTCTTCGCCACCGTCGTCGCTTCGTTCATCGGCGGCGTCGTGATCGAGCGGCTGGTTGTCAGGCCATTCGCCAACGCGCCGATCCTCGCCTCGGTGATCGTGTTCATCGGGCTCAGCCTGATCTTCAATTCGCTCGCCGGATGGCTGTACGGTTTTTCGGTAACCTCGTTCGACTCGCCGTTCAACGGTCGCCCCTGGTTCGGCGCCGGCTACATGTCGTCGCATGAGGCCGGCTCCATCTTGGTGACCTTGTGCGTTCTGGCGCTGGTCTACGCGTTTTTTCGCCTGACGCCGCTCGGCCTCGCGATGCGCGCCGCGGCGCAAAATCCGGTGTCGAGCCGGCTGGTCGGCATACGGGTCGGTTGGATGCTGGCGATCGGCTGGGGTTTGGCGGCGGCGATCGGATCGGTCGCGGGCATGATGGCGGCGCCGATCGTGTATCTTGACCCCAACATGATGGGCGGGGTGCTGCTCTACGCGTTTGCTGGCGCGGTGCTGGGCGGCATCGACAACCCGTTCGGCGCCGTCTTCGGCGGCATCGCGGTCGGCGTGCTCGGCAATCTTATCGGCGCTTATGTCGTGGGCGACGAGGTCAAGCTCTCGGTCGCGCTCGCGATCATCATCGCCGTGCTCGTTTGGCGGCCGTCCGGACTGTTCGGGCGCCGCCTCGTGGCGAGGGTCTGATCATGGCCTACGCCGACAACGCACTTGGCGCTCTTGTCGCCATCGCAGTCGGGGTCTTCGCGCTCGCGTTCCCGTTCGCCGCTTCGGGCTACCACATCTACCAGGGCGCGCAGGTGCTGATCCTTGCAATCGCGCTGCTCGGTCTCAATCTCTTGACCGGCTTCAACGGCCAGATCTCGCTCGGCCACGGCGCGTTTTTCGCCATCGGCAGCTATGGCGCCGCGATTCTGATGGTGAAGTTCGGCTTGCCGTACTGGGCGGCTATTCCGGTCGCGAGCGTCGTATGCTTCATCGCCGGCTTTCTGTTCGGCTTTCCCGCGCTCAGGTTCGGCGGCCTTTATCTCGCCCTGGCGACGTTCGCGCTCGCCGTCGCGACCCCGCAGATCCTGAGCTACAAGGGCTTTGACGCGCTCACCGGCGGCTCGCAGGGGATCACTCTCGCGAAGCCGAGTGTTCCATTCGGGATCGCGCTGACCCCCGACCAATGGTTGTATCTCCTTTGCCTCGCTTGTGCCGCGGTGCTCTACTGGGCTGCGCGCAATCTCGTGCGGGGGCGGATCGGGCGGGCTTTGGTCGCCATTCGCGATCAGCCGATCGCCGCCGAGACGATGGGGATCAACGCCGCCCTGTACAAGACCACCTGCTTCGGCGTCAGCGCGCTCTATGCCGGCGTGGCGGGAGGCTTAAGCACGCTCGCCGTCGGCTTTGTTTCGCCCGAGAGCTTCGGGCTCGCGCTGTCGCTCGCTTTTCTCGTCGGCATCGTCGTCGGCGGACTGGCTTCGCTTGGCGGGGCGCTGTTTGGCGCCTTGTTCATCGAGTTCGTGCCGAATCTCGCCGACCAGCTCACCGTGAGTTTCGGCGAAGGCGCCAAGGCTCTCCCGGGGGCGATTTACGGAGCCCTTCTCATTCTGGTAATGGCCGCAATGCCCACGGGTGTAGCGGGGGCGGCGCGGGCGGCGGCGCGAGCGCTCACCTCGCCTCGGCAGACAGAAGTCAAAAAAGGCGAAGGCAATGTCGCCGTAAAATACGAAGGGAAGGAAGAAGCGCCATGATCAATAGAAGGACATTTCTGCAATCAAGCGCGGCTGCTGCGGCGTTCGCCGCCAGCGCCAATTCTGCCCGCGCGGATAATGCGCCCGGCGTCACCGACACCGAGATCAAGATCGGGCAAACGATGCCCTATAGCGGCCCGGCCTCCGCTTACGGCGTCATCGGGAAGGCGGACCTCGCCTATTTCAAAATGGTCAACGAGCAGGGTGGAATAAACGGGCGCAAGATCAATCTGATCAGTCTCGACGACGGCTATAGCCCGCCGAAGACCGTCGAGCAGACGCGCCGTCTCGTGGAGCAGGAGCAGGTCGCCTTTTTGTTTAATAGCCTTGGCACGGCATGTTGCGCGTCTGTGCGGCAGTACATGAACGACAACAAGATTCCCCAGCTCTTCGTCGCTACGGGCGCCAGCATGTTCGCCGATCCCCAGAATTTCCCATGGACCATGGGCTGGCAACCGAACTACCAGACAGAGGCCGCAATCTTCGGCAAGCATATCGTCGCGACGAAGCCCGATGCGAAGATCGGCGTGCTTTACCAGAACGACAGCTTCGGAAAAGACTACCTGACCGGACTTAAGAACGGCCTCGGCCCGGATCACGCAGGCATGGTGATCAAGGAAGTTTCCTACGAGACGTCGGAGCCAACCGTCGATTCACAAATCCTGACCTTGCAGGGCGCGGGCGTCGATCTCGTGCTCTACGCGGCGACGCCGAAGTTCGCGGCGCAGGCGATCCGCAAGACGTACGACATCGGCTGGACGCCAATCCGCTACATGACCGATGTATCGCAGTCGGTCGCGTCGGTGATGAAGCCTGCCGGCCTCGAGAAATCGAAGGGCGTGATCACCGCGATCTATGGCAAGGATCCAACCGACGCGCGTTGGAAAGACGACCCCGGCTACAAAGAGTTTTCAGAGTTCGTCGGCAAATACATGACTCCGAAGGAGCTGACCGACTCGAACGCGGTCTATGGATTTGGAACCTCGGCTACGATGGTTCAGGTGCTGAAGCAGTGTGGTAACGATCTCTCGCGCGAGAATGTGATGCGACAGGCCGCCAGCATCAAGGATTTGGTGCTGCCGATGGGGCTTCCGGGGATCAAGATCAACACTTCGCCCGACAATTTCAGTCCGATTCGCCAGGAGGCTCTCGCCTCGTTCAACGGAGAGAGCTGGGAGCAGTTCGGGGAACTGTATCAGGCGTAGCATAGCCGCCACGCGCCGGGTGCGCGTCGCGCTTTGACGAACGTCAAGTGGCGGGCTGGTCGAGCTAGGGCGCCCGCAAAAAGAAAGACAAGGGAGGACAGGTCATGATCACACGACGGACATTTCTGCAGTCGAGCGCGGCGGCCGCGGCTTTCGCCGCCAGCGCGGGCTCGGCCCGGGCTGACAATGCGCCCGGCGTCACGGACACCGAGATCAAGATCGGGCAAACGATGCCCTATAGCGGCCCGGCGTCGGCTTACGGCGTGATCGGCCGCACCGAGTCCGCCTATTTCAAGATGATCAACGATCAGGGCGGCATCAATGGCCGCAAGATTAATTTAATCAGTCTCGATGACGCCTACAGTCCGCCCAAGACGGTCGAGCAGATACGCCGCCTGGTCGAAGACGAGAAGGTGGCGTTTCTATTCCAGACGCTCGGCACCGCGCCCAATCTTGCGATCCGGCAGTACCTCAACGACAACAAAGTGCCGCAGCTTTTTGTCTCGACCGGCGCGGCCGTGTTCTCCGATCCGCAGCACTTCCCGTGGACCATCGGCTACAACCCCAATTATCAGACTGAGGCGCACATCTACGCCAAGGACATTCTCAAGACCAGGCCCGCCGGCAAGATTGCGGTCCTCTATCAGAACGATGGCTTCGGCAAAGATTATCTTATCGGTCTGAAGGCGGAACTCGGCGATCATGCCGGTATGATCGTGAAGGAGGCGTCCTACGAGACTTCGGAGCCGACGGTCGATTCGCAGGTCGTGACCTTGCAGGGCTCGGGCGCGGACATCTTCATCATCGGCGCGACGCCGAAATTCGCCGCGCAGGCGATCCGCAAGTCCTCCGACCTTGGCTGGGACGCGACCCGCTATCTCAGCAATGTCTCGCCTTCGATCGCGACGGTCTTGAAGCCGGCGGGCCTCGAGAAGTCGAAGGGGCTCATCACCGCCTACTACGGCAAGGATCCGACGGACGCGCGCTGGAAGGACGCGCCGGATCTCAAGGCGTGGCATGCCTTCTGCGAAAAATATATGAGCGAAAAGGAATTCGTTGACGCCAACGCCACTTATGCTTTTAGCGCCGCGTCAACGATGGCCCAGGTGCTCAAGCAATGCGGCAATGACCTCTCCCGCGACAATGTGATGAAACAGGCGGCTAACGTTAAGGATTTTGAGCCGCCGATGGTCTTGCCGGGCATGAGGATTAACACGTCGCCGACCAATTTCAGCCCGATCCGGCAGATGCAGCTGGCAAAGTTCGACGGCCAAAGCTGGCAGCTGTTCGGAGACCTCTTGATGGGCTGACCCAAAGTCGTGGCCGCGCGTTCCGTTTAGCGCGCGGCCTGACCGACGTGCCTCACGCCCATTGCTTGAGCGGAGGGAAGCGGGCGAATTTCTTGGCGTGGTGGCGATCCATGCGGGTCAGCACATCGCGCAGGAAACCGACCCCCTCGGCGAGATATGGCCCCTTGTTGAGCATCACGCATTCGGCGCCTTGGGCCATCGCCGCGTCGGTCATCTCGGCGCGGCTCGCCACGCCGTCGCGCACGAAATTGTCGAGCACCTGCGTCGCCCACACCACCGGCACATGCGCAGCCTCGCAGAGCCACAGGATTTCCTCCTGCATCTCGGTGAGCCTGGCGAAGCCAAGCTCGACCGCGAGGTCGCCGCGCGCAATCATCACCCCGGTCGGGTTGTGTGCAGCCGACTGCAGGACGAGCGACGGGAGATTGCGCAAAGCGAGCGGCGTCTCGATCTTCAACACGAGCCCCGGCGGCTCGCGCTTCGGCGCGCGCGCCACCAGATGATCCTGCAGGAGCTCGATGTCGTCGACCCGCTGCACGAACGAATAGCCGATCAGGTCGGCATGCTCGGCAATGAAATCGAGGTCGCGGAAGTCTTTGGAGGTCAGCGGCGGCAGATCGAGTTCGGTCGAGGGAAAATTGACGCCCTTGCCGGGCTTTAGCCGCACTCCCTTCTCGCGCGCGGCATAGACCTCGAGCTCGGCCCGGCCCGCGGATTTGGAGACGACCCGAGCCGCCGCCTTGCCGTCGTCGATGAAGATCTCAGAGCCCACATGGAGCTGGTCGACGAGTTCGGGAAAATTGAGCGAGAAGGCGATCGGTTCCTTGGTCTTCTCGCGCAGTTCGTCCATGAGGACGATACGGTCGCCGCGCAGGAGGCGCGTTTTTGGCGGCGCCTTGACCCGGAGGATGCGGCATTTCGGCCCGGCGATGTCCATCAGAACCCTGCAGGGACGCTCGAGTTGCGCGGCCGCAGCTTGCACATTCTCGATCATTCGCCCCCACACTTCGGGGTCGTCGTGGGCGCAATTGATGCGCGCGCAATCCATGCCGGCAGCTGCCAGATTGTCCACCAACGTGGGTTCCGTCGCCGCCTCGGGAGGCAAAGTCGCCATGATCCGCGCGCGAGGCCCGCTTTTTTGACGCTTGCCGAACAGCCGATCGGTCTCCGCTTCCAGCTCCGCCGCGCCCTCCCTCGCCAACATCGGCGATGGATAGGGCGCGTTCGGTTCGCCGCTGAGGCGCTTGAGGGTCGCGATGAGCGCATCGAGCGCCTGCGCGACGTGGCTTTCGCTACGGCCAAGCGAAGAGAGTCCGCGAGAGGCGAGCCGGTATTGCAGATCGGTGACGTCGTGCGCGCGCAGCGCGATGTAGTGGGAGAGATTGAGAACGCGCGGCGGAGCCTTCGCCTTGTCTGCCTCGGCGCCCCAACGGCTTCTCAGCTCGGAGCCTTTGAGCTCAACGTCCTCGCGCAGCGCGTTGACCTCGGCGAGAAGGGCGCGGATATCTTCCAGGTCGCTTCCGGTTTTTGCAAGCATCGGGCGCCGCTTCGCATGAGCGAATCGTCGACGGAGTCACGCTTTTCCCCGCCGGACCGGTCTTTGACGCGCGAATGTGACGCCTGTGTAACAAAGCGGGCGAACAGATTTGGGACTGCCGTCATTCGGCTGAACGTTGCTATCCAAGCGACCAGATCTCGTTGCCCTACGTGAAACCATTGTGCGGCGACACGCGTATAAGGGTCGGGGAAAGCTCGAAGCCGAGGCGATCATGGGGCCAATCACGAAAATGATCAGAGCGGGGGCGATCGCAATCGCTCTCGCCATCCTGACCGGGGCTGCCTCGGCGGAGGACCTGACCGCCGTCAGCTCACGCGCCATTGTCGAGCGGCAATTCGACGCCTTTCAGCGGGATGATGGGCAAGCGGCGTACGCGCTTGCCGCCCCCACGATCAAGGACATGTTCAGCGACGCCGATCATTTCATGGCGATGGTTCGCGACCACTATGCCCCGGTCTACCGCCATCGCAGCGCCGACTTTGGCGCCTTTAAGGAATCGGGCGACGAGGCGAGTCTCGAGGCCACTCTCGTCGACAACGACAACGTCGTTTGGACCGCGCTCTACAGCTTTCGGCGGGCGCCGAACGGCGATTGGTTGATTTCGGGCTGCGTCCTCGCGAAGGCCGAGGCGAGCGCAATCTGAACGCGGCTTGAGCTCCAGCAGATCGCGAACGGCGGCGATATTGTAAGCGTAGCGCCGCACGGACTAATCTCTCCCAGACGCAGCGCCGACGGGTAAGCGCGCCTGCACAGGGAAATCCTATGGCAATCGACTTTGAAGGCAGAGTGGCCGTCGTCACAGGCGCTGGCTCCGGTCTCGGACGTGCGCATGCTCTGGGGCTTGCGGCGCGCGGCGCGAACGTCGTCGTCAATGATGTCGGCTTCGACAATGCCATGACGGTTGTGGAAGAGATTCGCGCCGCTGGCGGGACAGCGATCGGGGACAACGCGGACGTCGCCAATTTTGCGGCGGTCTCCGAGATGGTCGCCCGCGCCGAAAAGCTGTGGGGGCATGTCGACATCCTCGTCAACAACGCCGGCGTGCTGCGCGACAAGACCTTCGCCAAGATGGAGATGGCGGATTTCGAGTTCGTCATCGACGTGCACCTGATCGGCTCGGCCCATTGCACGAAGGCCGTTTGGGCGGGCATGCGGGAACGCAACTATGGGCGCGTCGTGCTCACGTCCTCGGCGTCCGGCATCTACGGCAATTTCGGCCAGGCGAACTACGGCGCTGCGAAGGCGGGCATGATCGGGCTCATGAACGTCCTGCATCTCGAGGGCGCGAAGAACGACATTCGCGTCAACATTCTGGCGCCGACGGCGCGCACCGGCATGACGGAGGGTTTGCTGTCTCCCGTCGCCGCGGCGCTCATGACGCCCGAATTGGTGACGCCCGGCGTCTTGTTTCTTGTGAGCGAGAACGCGCCCTCGCGCGTCATTCTGGGCGCGGGGGCCGGCGTCTTCGCCGTCACCCATATCGGCGAGACGCCCGGAATCTACCTCGACGAGAGCGAGCGCACGCCCGAGACGATCGCGGCCCGCTTCGCCGAGATTTCCGACGCCAAAACCGCTGAGCCGCTCAAGGACGCCTTCGCGCAGACCATGAAGTTCGTCACCGCCGCCGCCAAGGCCAAGGGTATCAAGCTGGAGTGAGATTTTCGAGCGTAGTGGTCATCGGCGCGGGAGGGCGCGCCGGACAGTGCAAGGAGCGCGAGCCACGCGAAACGAAGGCGCGCTCGGCCCTGCGGCGTCATGGCTTCGCGGCTCTCTTCCTCCGCTTCGCCAAGGTCCGCAGCCGCAGCGCGTTCAGCTTGATGAAGCCGGCGGCGTCCTGGTGATCGTAAGCCACGGCGCCTTCCTCGAAGGTCACGAGGTCCTGGTCGTAGAGCGAGTTCGGACTGTCGCGGCCGATCACATGCGCGCCGCCCTTGTAGAGCTTGAGCCGCACGCGCCCTGCGACCATCTCCTGGCTCTTGTCGATGAGCACCTGCAGCATCTCGCGCTCGGGCGAGAACCAGAAACCGTTGTAGATGAGCTCCGCATATTTCGGCATCAGTTCGTCTTTGAGATGCGCGGCGCCGCGGTCGAGGGTGATCGATTCGATGGCGCGGTGCGCCGCCAGCAGGATCGTGCCGCCGGGCGTTTCGTACATGCCGCGCGACTTCATGCCGACGAAGCGGTTTTCAACCAGGTCGAGCCGGCCGATGCCGTTGTCGTGGCCGAGCTTGTTCAAGGCGGTGAGCAGCGTCGCGGGGCTCATCGCCTGGCCGTCGATCGCGACTGGATCGCCCTTCTCGAAACCGATCTCGACCACGGTCGGCTTGTCGGGCGCGTCCTCGGGATGAACGGTGCGTGAGTAGACGTAAGCCGGCGTTTCTTCCGCCGGGTCCTCCAGAACCTTGCCCTCGGAGGAGACGTGCAGGAGGTTCGCGTCGGTCGAAAACGGCGCTTCGCCGCGCTTGTCCTTGGCGATCGGGATCTGATGCTGCTCGGCGAAGGCAATGAGCGCATTGCGGGAAGCGAATTCCCACTCGCGCCAGGGCGCGATGATCCTGATGTCGGGCTCGAGCGCGTAAGCCGACAGTTCGAAGCGCACCTGATCGTTGCCCTTGCCGGTCGCGCCATGGGCGATCGCGTCAGCGCTCATTTTGCGGGCGATCTCGACCAGGTGCTTGGCGATCAGCGGCCGCGCGATCGAGGTGCCGAGAAGGTACAGGCCCTCGTATTGCGCGTTGGCTCGGAACATCGGGAAGACGTAGTCGCGCACGAATTCCTCGCGCACGTCCTCGATGAAAATGTGCTCGGGCTTGATGCCGAGCAGCTCGGCCTTTTTGCGCGCCGGCTCCAGCTCCTCGCCCTGGCCGAGATCGGCGGTAAAGGTGATGACCTCCGCGCCATATTCCGTCTGCAGCCACTTGAGGATGATGGACGTGTCGAGGCCGCCCGAATAGGCGAGGACGACGCGCTTGACTTGCGGCTTCTTGGGGCTCGGCATGGATGGGGCTCTCTTCACGCGGCATCGTCATGGCCGGGCTTGACCCGGCCATCCACGCCACGCCGCCTTCAAGTCGCAGGCCGCGAATTCGATGCCGCCGGAAGCCCGGATTGACAGGCCGGGTTGTGAGGACCGAGGCGCGTGGATGGCCCGGTCAAGCCCGGCCCATGACAGTGGTGGGGCATCGCCCCGAGATGTCGGCCGGACTTATAGAGCGGCGCGCAGCGCGTGCAACCCGTCGCGATCCTTAAGACAGGTTGAGCGCGGCGATGACTTCAGCGACTTCCTCGCCGGCAGAGCCGCCCGCGTCGACAGTCACGATTCCCGGCTCGTCCGGGGTCGGCTCCTCCAGCGTGTTGAACTGGCTGCGCAGCAGCGAGGCCGGCATGTATTCATGGCGCCGTGCGGCGACGCGGGCCGCGATCAGGGCTTCCGAGCCTTTGATGTAGACGAAGGAAACGTCAGGCCGCGCGGAGCGAATGCGGTCGCGATAGGCGCGCTTGAGCGCCGAGCAGGTCAGTACGCCGGACTTGCCCTCAGCGGCCCAGCTCTTGAGCTCTTCGCCGATCCGGTCGAGCCACGGCCAGCGGTCGGCGTCGGTGAGCGGAATTCCCTGCCGCATCTTCTCGACATTGGTCGGAGGATGCAGTCGGTCGCCCTCCATGAAAGCCCAGCCGAGCTGCTTCGCGAGCAATTCGCCGACGGTCGTCTTGCCGCTGCCCGACACGCCCATGACGACGAGCGCGGTTCCGTTTTTGGCGTCGTTCATCGGTTTCTCAGCTGGCGCAGACCGTCGCCATAGGGTCGGGCTTGGGAATCGGTTCAATGTTTCCCATCGGCGCCTCCGCTCCTTTACAGGGAGACGGAATTCTTCGGCCCGAGGGTTGTCAATCAGCGCAGCTCACGGTCCGACCCGGCGAGAGTGCAAGCTCGGAAGTCCGGCGTTGCGGCTCCTCGAGCTCCCATCGGCCAAGCACTCGGTCTCACCTGCGCGGGCGCGCAACTCGTCCGGTGGACAACCTGGACGACCGCTCCTAACCATTGGGCGGCGTCCCTAAATCGGCTTCAGGCGCCTGACCGAGGCGGACGGTGGATGGAGCTTCCTTTGACACGGGGCGGGGTCATGCTTGCGCTGATCTTGGCCCTGGCGGTCGGCGTAGGCCATGCGGCGGAATCCGTCAGACCCTCGTTCGATTGCGCACGGGCGAAAAGCCAAGCGGAAAAGATGATCTGCGCCGATCCTGGCCTCGCCGCCGCCGACGCGGCCATCGCCGCCAATTACACGGCCGCGCTGAAGCGGCTGGACTCTCCGGCTCGCAAGGCGCTCGCCCAGGACCAGCAGGATTTCGTCAGCTACCGCGACCGGATCGCCGGCTTCGACGAGGGCGTTCCAAAGGACAAGCAGAACTTTCCGATCGATGAGTTCATGCGCGACCGCGCCGCCTTCCTCGCAAGCATCGAGAAACCGGGCACCGGCCTCGTGGGGTCATGGAAAAATGTCGGAGGCGTGGTCACCGTCAAGGCGGCGCGCTCAGGCAAGCTGGAAATCGAGGCCGACACCGCCAATCCGTCGACGGGCGGAAGCGAGTGTAATGTGGGCGGAATGGTGAAAGCGCAACAAGACCTGGAACTGGTCGATACGGACAGCGACGATAAGGCGACCGGCTTTGTCTATCGCTTCCATCGGCTCGGCGATGCGCTGGAAGCCGAGGAGGCCGGCGAGGCGAAGGGCGGCTCCAATGAGCCGGCGTCGTGCGGGGTCAATGGTCACGTGAGCGGCGTCTTTTTCCTCAGCCGCTCGAAATCATAGCGCTTCGTTTTCTCACGGCCGCCCTTCGGCCAGACGACCCTGCGGACGATCTCGATGACGATGAGGGTGATGAGCCCGCCGAGCAGCACGTCGCTGAGATAGTGGCCGCCGAAGGCGAGCCTCAAGAAGCTCGCGCCGAAGCCGAAAGCAAACGCAGCGGCCATCGCGGCGCCGCGCCAGGGCGGGGGGAGCACGCTCGCCGGCGCGACCATCCAGAAGCCGGTCGACGCTTCGCCGGAGACGAACGAACAGTTCTTCCTGCATCCGCCATTGTCGTCATACCAGGGTACGAACGGGTCCGGCCCGTTGAAGTCCTGCGTCTGGATCGGGCGAGGGCGATGCCAATGATCCTTGAGGCCGAGGTTGACGATAAGGCCCGGCCCGATGATCATCGTGGCGATGAGAAAGATCATCGCTCGGCCGCTCGGCGCCCAGCGGAGCTTCGACCCGAGGCGGTTGGCGAGCCACAACGCCGCGTAGGCCGCGAGCGCGACGAACGGCGTGACCCGGAAAAAGTCGCGGCCGAAGCGCTCGAGGTCATTGCGGCCGAAAAAGCCGCCGCCGTGATAGAAAGTACGCGCGGCCGCCAGATCGAGTCCGGGCCAGATGGCGAAGACGACAAGCGTCAGCGCTGCGAGCACAATGTAGGCGGAAAGGGCTTTGCTCATCTGTCGCGATCAGACCACGCGGTAGGTCTGGCCGTTCTCTGAACCTTCGATGCTGCGGCTGAAGGCGCGGGCGGCGCGGGCGGCCGGCACGGGCTCGTGACCGCGAAAGAACGGCCCGAAGGCGCCCATGGATTCCTCAAATACGGTCGGGCTCACCGCATTGATGCGTATGCCGAGGGGCATTTCGATCGCGGCCGCCATCGCGAACGCCTCGATCGCCGCGTTGACCATGCTGGCGGACGAACCGCCAACGATAGGCGTCTGCGACAACACGCCGGCAATCAGCGTGATCGAGCCGTGGTCATTGATGTGTTCGCGGGCGGCCAGCGCGAGATTGACCTGGCCCATGAGTTTGTCGGTCAGCCCCAAGCCGTAGGAGGATTTTTCCAGTCCTGCGAGTTTGATCGCGGACAGCGGATGCCAGTTCACGGCCCCGGCGGCGCAAGCGACCGCGTCCAGTGGTCCCGCCGCTTTCAGGCCCGCGACGATGCTCGCTGGATTGGCGATGTCGATGCGAATGTCTCCCGACTTCGATCCAGCGGACACGATGTCATGGCGCGGCGAAAGCTCGGCCACGATCGCGCGCCCCAGCACTCCGCTTGCGCCGATGAGGAGAATGCGAAGACGGTGGGAACTCAGGCATCAATTTGCTCTTTTCTTGAAACGAATGGACATGGGCGCGTGCGTCGAAACTGGGCTCAGGGCCCGGGCTTTCGCAGTTTCGAGACGAAGTCGATGAGGTTGCCCATGGCGACATTGACGTCGATCAGGTGCCAGCCCCAGCTTTTGAGAAGCCGCCCGCCCACGACGAGGTCGCCGGGGAGGTTCCCCGGCCAGACGCTGCCCGCCGCGGGCGCCTCGATCGAGACCGAGAGATAGGAAGCCTTCGGCCCCTCAACGCAATGAGCCGACGCGATTCCGGGCAGCGATACGAACGGCGTGTCGAGCGGCTTGACGAACGCCGCCCAGCTTGGATCGAGCGGAGGCTTGCCAAGCAGGTTTGTCTGGGTCGCGAGAATGGGATCGAGCCTGCCGTCGGCCAACGCGGCGGGATCGGTGCAGGCGATTTCCATGCCTGGCGTTTCCGCATGGGCGAAACGGGAATCCTCGGGCGGGGGCGCGGTCGCCGGGAAGGTCTCGTAGGCGACGACGCAGCCGCTCTGCCCCGCTGCGCGGCAGAGGGGGATGGTCTTGAACGTCCCGCCCATGTCCTTGCCTTCCGGAACCTCGACGTCGAACCCGAGGATGAGGGCGCCGGCCAGGAGGCGCCGCTCGGGCTTGCCTTCGATCTCATGGGCGATAAGTCGCGAAAGGATTCGGGCGCCCTGCGAATGACCGATAAGTACGACGCCGCGGCCGTCGTTCTCATGCGCGAGATAGTGTCGCCACGCTGCGCGCACATCCTCATACGGAAGCTTGAAATCGACGGGGAGCGGCTCGCGTCGGAGCATGGCTTCGACGCCCGCGATCGTCACCTGGCGGTAGATGGGCGCAAACGGCCGGCAGACCGAGGCGAAGGCGGCGAATTGCTGCGCGACCGCCCGCTGCTCGCCGGGTCCGGCGGTCAAGCCGCTATTGCCAGCGGGATCTTCGGAGACGGTCGGGTACACGTAGAAGCAGTCGATCGGCGCTGACGGGTCCGGCTTGAAAGCCCGACTTGCGCGCGAGCCGTCGCTTTGGATCACCGTCGCCACCACGGGGGCGGCGCAGAGGTCGGACCCGCCCGGCCGGCAGAGCCAGGATTCGGGCCGTGCATACGGGTCGTCATCCGCGGCGCGCGCCGGCCTTGCGACGCTCGCGAGAGTGGCCGCCAATCCAGCCACGGCGATCAGCCAGCCCCGGATGGTCCGGGCATAGCGCGGGTTGTGTAAACTTTTGGCCATCGACACTCCACCCGCAAAAGCGGGCTCCCGCCGGGCGCGGCACGCTACCGGCAACCGGCGAGGAGCGCCAGCGACCCGCACGAAGCCAGTTGCCATCCGTAAGGAGCGCCATATAAACCGGCCGCGAAACTGGAGAGGCGTTTATGTTCAGAACTCGACGACAAGCTCGCGCGCATTCGCAGCGGCGCCTATCGGCGTTCGGATTTCATCATCGCCGACGCCAAGGACCCTGATATGGGGCCGGGCCTGCATGCGGTGGGGCCGGCCTCCGGCGAGGCTCGTTTCAAGACGCGCGCCCAGTTCCTCGATTCGATCGAGGCGATCGTCAAGCAGGACGTCGTCGATATCATGCTGACTTCGGTCTCGAATCTGGAAAGCCTCGTCAAGCGCAATGTCTTCGCGGGAACGGGGGTCAAGCCGGTCATTCGCGCCAATGATACGACCGACGTCTGGCGCCATCGCGGAGCGTCTTTTCATAACCACCCGTCGCGGCCGTTCCGCACGGCGTCGCTTCATCATGTAAAGCCGCTGACCGATCTTGGGCTCTATTCGATCACCTTCACCAACGACCTCGACGCCGACCATATCTCGCTCGAGGCGTTCACGGATTTTCGTGACGACGCCGAAGCCAACGGCTTCTCTTATTTCCTCGAAGTGTTCAATCCGAATGTCGAGCGCGGCCTGACGCCGGAGACCATGCCTCAGTTCGTCAATGACGCGATCGTCCGGTGTCTCGCCGGTCTTACCGAGGCGGAGCGACCGAAATTCCTCAAAATCGCCTATAACGGGCCGAAAGCGCTGGAGGAGTTGGCGTCGTTCGACCCCGGTCTCGTGGTTGGCGTCTTGGGCGGCGGAGCCGGCACGACCCGCGATTGTTTCGAGCTCATCCATCAAGCCGAGAAATATGGCGCGCGCGTCGCGCTCTTCGGCCGCAAGATCAATCTCGCGGAATCGCCGCTCGACATCGTGCGGCTCATGCGCGCGGTCGCCGACGGCGCCATGACTCCTCTCGATGCGGTCAAAGATTATCACGCGGCGCTTGAGAAAAAGGGTTTGAAGCCTACGCGCGAGATCGAGATCGACAGCTCGATAACGGAAACTGTCCTCAAGCCGGGCTGATCGGATGAGCGAGCGGCGCGGCGTGCTGTCGGCCGGCACCTGGTGCGTCGATTTCAACAAGTCGATCGCACGCTGGCCGGACGAGGACACCTCGAACGAGGTTTTCGCGATCGACCGCCAGAATGGCGGGTCCGGGTCGAACATGGCGCTCGACCTCAAGCGCCTCGATCCCGAACTCCCGGTCGAGGCGATGGGCGTCGTCGGCGATGACGACCTCGGGCGCTTTCTCTTCGCCGAATGCGACGCGCGCGGCGTCAACCGCACCGCGCTCCGCGCGTCGCCGGGCGGCGCGACGATGAGCGTCGACGCTTTCAATGTCGCGGCGAACGGCCGGCGCACCCATTTCTATCATCAGGGCGTGGCGGCCGAGATGACGCCCGACGACTTCGACTTTTCATCTACGGCCGCGAAAATTCTGCATCTTGGATTGCCGGGAGCGCACAAGGCCATGGACCGGCCGTGGCTTGACGACGCCAACGGCTGGGTCGCCGTGTTGCGCAAGGCTCGCGCGGCTGGCCTCGCCGCCAATCTCGAATTGATGACGACCCGCGCCGAAAGACTGGCCGAGCTCGGCCGCCCGTGCCTGCCGCATCTCGATTGCCTGATCGTCAACGATTACGAGATCGGCGCGCTTGCGGGACGCGGGACACGGCGGCCCGACGGTTCGACCGACCTGAATGCGGTTGTACAGGCGATTGAAGATGTGCTCGCGCTTGGCTCGATGGGGTGGGCGGCGGCTCACTTTCCGGAGGGCGGGGTGGTGGTCGGGCGCGACGGCTCGCGGCTCGCCCTTGGCTCGGTCGCTCTGCCCGCAAGCGCCATCGTAGGCGCGAACGGCGCCGGCGACGCCTTCGCCGCCGGCCTGCTTTACGGGCAGCATGAGCAATGGCCGATGAGCGAGAGTCTTGAACTCGGACACGCCTGCGCCGCGGCGTCGATGCGGGCGGTGTCGACGACGGCGGGCGTCGGAACGGTCAGCGAATGCCAGGCGCTTGCCAAGCAATGGGGCTTCCGGCCGCTGGCGCTTCCATAAAGAGCGCGCTCCCAGCGCTGGCTGAGTTTCTCGTTAGGGGACGATCTCCGCGTGACGGACTTTCCGCATCGCCTTATCTTCGTGCGCCACGGTGAGACGGCCTACAATGCCGAGAACCGGTTGCAGGGACAGCTCGACACGCCTCTCAACGCGCGCGGCCGCGAGCAGGCGCGCACGATCGGCGGAACGCTGCGGAGCCTCATCGGCCCCGAGATCGACCGGCTTGATGAAGCCCGGGCGTTTTTTGCTTCGCCCCTCGTGCGTGCGCGGGAGACAATGGAGATTGCGCGCGACGCAATGGGACTCGAACCCAAGCGCTACCACCTCGACCCGGTCTTGAAGGAACTCAGCTTCGGCGCCTGGGAGGGGCAGACCTGGTCGGAGATTGAAGTCAAGGACGCCAAAGGCTTGCGGGCCCGGGGTGAGGATCGGTGGGCCTTTGCGCCCGAGGGTGGAGAAAGTTACGCCATGCTCGCGGATCGCCTGCGTCCGTGGCTCGACGGCCTCGGCGAACACGCGTTTGTGATTTCGCACGGAGGGGTCGCCCGAGTCCTTATGGCGCTGATCGCAGGAATTCCGCCGGCGAAGGCGGTTCGAGCGCCAATCATTCAGGGGAGGGCAATCGTATTTGAGAACGGGGGTTGTCGGTGGATCGGGTGAAGATTGCGGAGGCCGCTTGTGAACCGACGCCGGCGCCGGTGCTGCGCCAGCCCCCTCGGCCGCCGGATGTAACATCCGGCACGATCCTGACCCTGGCCGCCGCCTGCGGCCTCCTCGTCGCCAATATTTATTACGCCCAACCGCTGATCGCGGAGATTGCCCGTTCGCTTGGGCTCGCCACGGGAGCCGCGGGCCTCATCGTGACAATGTCGCAGGTCGGCTATGGCGTCGGCCTCCTGTTTGTCGTGCCGCTCGGCGATCTCGTCGAGAACCGCAAGCTCATCTTGATATCGGCGACGCTCAGCGCGGTTGCGCTTGCGTGCGCCGCTTTCGCGCCTTCCGCAGGCGTATTTCTGACCTGCGCCGCCGTGATCGGCTTAGGCTCCGTAGCCGTACAAATCCTGATTCCGCTCGCGGCCCATCTCGCGCCCGATGCGACGCGCGGGCGCGTTGTCGGCATGGTGTCGAGCGGGCTCATGATCGGGATCATGCTAGCGCGGCCCGTTTCGAGCTTCATCGCCGCGCAATCGTCATGGCGCGTGGTGTTCGGGCTCTCGGCCGCGGTGATGGTCATGCTCGCGGCCGCCCTTTCGCGTTCGCTGCCAACCCGCACGCCGCAAACCAAAATGACCTACGGGGCACTGATGGGCTCAATGGTCCATCTGGTCAGGGGGACGCCGATCCTGCGTCGGCGCGCCTTCTATCAAGGCTGCCTGTTCTTCGCCTTCAGTTTGTTTTGGACGACGACGCCCTTGTTGCTGGCCGGCCCGCACTACGGCCTGACGCAGAATGGCATCGCGCTTTTCGCGCTCGCCGGCGTTTCTGGAGCCATAGCCGCGCCGATCGGCGGCCGGATCGCCGATCGGGGCTGGGGCCGGCCGGGGACCGGCGTCGCGATCGCCCTCGTCGCGCTCACGATGTTCGGGTCGATCTTCGTCCAGCAAGGCTCGGTCGTCGCGCTGTCGCTTCTGGTCGCTGCGGCAATTGCGGTCGACTTCGGGGTGCAGGCCAATCTCGTATTCGGCTATCGAGCCATTTTTGCGCTCGCCCCGGAGGCGCGCGGACGGCTCAATGGCGTCTATTTGTCGACGGCGTTCGTCGGCGGGGCGATCGGCTCGGCGCTCGGCGCATGGGCTTACGCGCGAGGGGGGTGGGGCCTCGCATGCTGTGTCGGATTGATTCCGCCGCTCATTGCGTTAACGCGGTTTCTGATCGGCGTCGCGACTGGAAAAGAATGAGAAGCGGCCAACGCGGTTGCAACGTGGCCGCTCTCACACGCACGCGCTAAAGTCGAAACTCGATCACCTGACCGGCTTCAACGCAAACGGGACGCTCCGGCGACCGGAGCGGACGCTCAAGCAGGGTCGTGGCGGGCGGATTTGCGCGGTTACCGACCTGGAAGTGAACTTGAGATTAGGCTGGCTCGCCGCCGAAATGCGCCCAAAATTCGTCCCTCGGATGACTGCGAGGAAATGGCGTGTCGGGCTCCGCCGTTTCCAGAAAGCGGCAGAGCGGGGCCCAACCTTGGGCGACGTTGAAAACAAGCAGCCGCTCGGCCGGGATCGTATCGCGGACTTCCTCGTTGTTCCGGCGATAAGCCGCGATCGCGCAGGCGCGGTCTGTGTGATCCGCGAATGTGTCCTTCATGAACCAACCCGACATGGTCCGAAAGATATCCGCAATATGCGGCGGCAGCGCCATGTCGGGCGCGCGGTTGAAGAACTTGCCGATCGTCACGCTGAAGCTGTTCCACCAGTCGTCTTCCGGCCGTTGGGTATGCAACACCTTGGCGTCCGGGAAAGCGACGGAGGTCTCACGCCAGATCGCCGCGCCAGGCCAGTCGACTTGCGAATTGTAGCCCTCGAAGACCTCGGCCCAAACGACTTTTTCACCCGCTGCGATCGCTTTCCAATGCGCGGGCTGCGCGGGGTTTTCAATGACCTCGATCATGTGGTGGCAGGGGCCGAAGCCGAGCTGTTCCAGCGCCATTTTCGTTGACATTGTTCCGGTCCGGCCAAAGCCGGAGCCGATGATCTGAAGCGCCATAATTTCCCCCGAGACGCCGCCAGGTCGCGGCCAAGCATTCTTAATTCTTGTTCTTTTCTCGAGTTTACCGTGTTAACTGGGGTTTGCCTAGGGCCGCGCGTTTAATTTTTGTGCCGGTGCGCTCCAGAACCTATTTCGGTTTGGAAGCTTTATTCCGGCGTCTCAAGAAGGCGTGGAAAACTTGGCCCGCGCAGGCAACCCGACCTGAAGCGAATAAACGCGCACGGGGTCGACGATATTCTTGAGCTGGGTTTGGCCCAGATCGCTGACTTCGAGGTCGAGCCGTGCGCGCACCTGACGGTAAGCGTCTTCCGAGAGACAGATCGCGCCCGGCTCGGCGATCCCCTCCAGTCTCGCGGCGATGTTGACGCCATCGCCCATGAGGTCGCCGTCGCTCTCCTCGACGACATCGTCCAAATGAATGCCGATGCGGAATTCGATCTGGCGATCGGTCGGCACGCCGGCGTTGCGCTCAATCATCGCGTTCTGCACCTCAATGGCGCAACGCACCGCATCGACCACGGAACGAAACTCGACCAGAGCGCCGTCCCCCGTGCGCTTGACGACGCGCCCGTTGTGGACCGCAATCGTCGGATCGATCAGATCCACTACGCAGCGCCCGTAAACGGGCGAGGGTGCGGTCTTCGTCCGCGCCGGTGAGCCGGCTGAAGCCGACCACGTCAGCGGCTAGAATCGCGGAGAGTTTTCAGGATTCGGTCACTGTGCCCTTTCTACAGAATGTGCTTAGCACAATGATGCGCTCAGAGCGTAATTTTCCGAGGTAAGGTGGGGAAATTGAGCTCGTCGGGAAGCGTCGGTTACGGTCGGTTTGACCGTTCGTGAAGGCTTCGGCGAATGACCTGTGTTTGCGCATCGCAGCTGTGTCCGCGTCGTCCTTGGGCGGCTAACAGCGCATCGAGTTTTGCTCAAACCCCTAGCCAAGGCGCTCCATGCGGCCGCTTTAGGTTCGCGCTTGCTTATGACGCGCCGAGGCGCGACAATCGCGGGAAAGGGGAACAGGTCGGGTAACGGAGAGTTGCCCGGAAGGAGGCTCGTCCATGACCAGTAAGCTCGAACAGCTGCGCACTATGACCACCGTCGTCTCGGACACCGGCGACATGGAGGCGATCCGCGCCTACAAGCCGACCGACGCCACGACCAACCCGTCTTTGATCCTGAAGGCCGCGGAGATGCCGGCCTATGCGCGTCTTGTCGATGAAGCGATTACCTGGGGCGGAAAGCAAAAGGCTTCGGTTGGCGAGGTGACGGACCGCATCGCCGTGAACTTCGGCTCCGAACTGACAAAGATCGTTCCTGGCCGCGTCTCGACCGAAGTCGACGCCGATCTTTCCTTTGACACGGAGGCCATGATCGCCAAAGCGAAGTCGTTCATCGCTCTCTACAAGGAACGGGGCATCGGCCACGATCGCATTCTCATCAAGCTCGCCTCGACCTGGGAAGGGGTGCAAGCGGCCAAGCAGCTCCAGTCCGAGGGCATCGATTGCAACATGACGCTTGCGTTCTCGATCGCCCAGGCGATCGCGGCGGGAGACGCTAAGGCGTTCCTTCTGTCTCCCTTCGTTGGACGCATCCTGGATTGGCATGTGAAGGCGGGCGGCGGGCCATACACTCCCGAAACCGACCCCGGCGTGCAATCGGTCCGTGCGATCTACGCCTATTACAAGACCCATGGAATCAAGACCGTCGTCATGGGCGCGTCTTTCCGCAACACCGGCGAAATCGAGGCGCTCGCGGGCTGTGATCGGCTCACCATCTCGCCTCAGCTGCTCGAGGCGCTTTCGAAGGAAGAAGGCGAGCTCAAGCGGAAGCTCGACCCGGCCCATCCGGGCTCAGCGCCGGCCAAGATCGCAATGGACGAGAAGACCTTCCGCTGGATGCTGAATGAGGACCAGATGGCGACGGAGAAACTGTCCGATGGCATCCGCCTGTTCGCGCACGACCTCAATAAACTGAGGACGACGGTGCAGCAGCGGCTGGCGAAAGCGGCCTAGTCCATTAAGCGAGGGGCGCGCGGCGTCCGCTCTTGCGCCGCGCTCGGCGAAAGTGGACGTGCGCGCCTGAAAATGGCGAACTTTCGCCGTGCGCTTGCGGGCCTGGTCATGCTCGTGAGGCTACGAGACGGGACCGAGTTCGCGCCGGGCTAAGCTTGTCTCAGCCACCCAACTGTTGGCCTAGCCGCCCCGCACACGGCTTACCTCATCAAGCGCCGAACGAGCACGAGGGAGCGCACGCTCCCGGCCGAGAGCGGGGGGCGCAGCTTGCGCGCTATCCGTTCTTGACAGGCCGGATGGCCCCGAGAGTCTTCGGAGACGATACGGTCGCCAGCTTGACGTCCGAGCGGCTCGTCTCGATGTTCTCGAGAAACTGGCGCGCGCTCTCTTTCCAGGTGAAACGCATCGAATGTTCGCGCGCCTGCTCGCGCGACAAGGTCAACGCCTTGAGGCACGCCGCCCGCAGATCCTCGTCGAGCACGCCGGCGCCGGCTCCTACGACATCGATCGGCCCCGGCACGGGATAAGCCGCGACCGGCAAGCCGCTTGCCATAGCCTCGATCATGACGATTCCGAATGTGTCGGTACGCGAGGGGAAGACAAAAACGTCCGCGCTCGCATAGATGTCGGCCAGCGCTTCTCCGTGCTTCGCGCCTAGGAAATGCGCGTGGCGGTAGCGGCGTTCGAGCTGGCGGCGAACAGGCCCGTCGCCGACGACGACCGTGGAGCCAGGCAGATCGAGGTCAAGCAGGGCTTCGAGATTCTTTTCCACCGCCACCCTTCCAACCGAGAGGAAGATCGGTCGCGGCAGGTCGAGCGCGCGCTTTAACCGCGGACGATAGACCGCGTGGTTGACGCCGCGGGTCCAGAGCCTCACCCGGGGGAAGCCGCGGCGGGCGAGGTCGGCGGCGATCGTGGGCGTCGGCGCCATCACCGCGGCCGAAGGGGCGTGAAAATGGCGCAGGCCGGCATAAGTCAGCCATTCAGGAACGCGGATTCGAGCCGAAACATATTCGGGGAAGCGGGTGTGGTAGCTGGTGGTGAAAATTCGCTTATGCGCGAGGCAATAGCGACGCGTCAGCCAGCCGATAGGGCCTTCCGTGGCGATATGGATATGGTCGGGCTTGGCGTCTTCGATGCGCTGGCCGATCTTTCGCCAGGACGGGATCGCAACGCGAATTTCCGGGTAAGAGGGCAGGGGCGCGCTCCACATTCCCTGCGGCGTGAGGAAGTCGAAGGTGGCGCCCTGTTCAACGGCCGCTTGACTCATTCGCTCCAGAGTCGACACGACGCCATTGACTTGCGGGCGCCAGGCGTCGGTGGCGATCAGGATACGCATTCAGGCCGCTTCCGCTTGCGCCTCGTCAGCCCCCGCCTCAACCTCCTCCTCGAACGAGAGTTTGTCGTCGGCCCAGCCGACGCGTTGCAAGGGATTCTTCCAGAGCAGCACTTCCATCCGGCCATCGTAGTGCTCGACCACCAGCGAGCAGGATTCCACGAAGTCGCCCGTATTGACGTAGGTGACGCCCTCCATGTCGCGGATGACCGGGTGATGGATGTGGCCGCAGACCACACCATCGACGCCGCGCCGCCTGGCTTCCGCGGCCAGCTCCTGCTCGAATGAGCCGATGAAATTGACCGCGTTCTTGACCTTGAGCTTTGCCCAGGCCGAAAACGACCAATAGGGCAAGCCCAAGGCGCGTCGCGCCGCGTTGAAATGCGTGTTGACGAACAGGGCCGTGTCGTAGGCCCAGTCGCCGAAGTAGGCGAGCCATTTCGAATGGCGGACGACGACGTCGAATTCGTCGCCATGAATAATGAGATAGCGCTTGCCGTCGACTGCGGTGTGGATCGCCTGCCGCCTGATCTCGATCCCGCCGAAGGTCAGGCCGAAGAACTGACGCGCGAATTCATCGTGGTTGCCGGGGACGAACACCATTCGCGCGCCCCGCCTCACCTTGCGCAGCAATTTTTGGATGACGTCGTTATGCGCCTGTGGCCAGTACCAGCCGGAGCGGAGTCGCCAGCCGTCGATGATGTCGCCGACCAGGTAGATCGTGTCCGCCTCGACATGGCGCAGCATATCCAAGATAAGATGCGCCTGGCACCCGCGTGTGCCCAAGTGCAAATCCGACAGGAACAGGGTCCTGTATCGATGGGTCTCTTGGGACTTGGGCACCAGGGGCCTCCTCGCGAGGGGGCGAACAACGAGAAATGACTGCACAGATTCTCATGTCGCTTCGATGACGCGACGCACTCGAGGGCTTATAAATCTCAGTCTGGAGAGTGTCGAGAGCAGAGGACTACAATGGACTTAGGGATCGCAGGCCGAAAAGCGATTGTTTGCGCGTCGAGCAAGGGTCTGGGACGAGCCTGCGCGCGGGCGTTGGCGGAAGCGGGATGCGCGATCGTCCTCAACGGACGGGACAAGGAGGTCCTGGGTCGCACAGCAACCGAATTGCGCCAGGCGACGGGCGTTGAGATTCTTGAAATTCCCGGCGATCTCGACCATCCGGCGACACGGGCGGAGCTGATCGCCGCCTGCCCGGACGCGGACATTCTCGTCAATAACAACGGCGGCCCGCCGTACAAGAACTTCGCGGAAATCAGTCGGGAGGATGTCCTCAAAGGCGTCGAGTTCGAACATGCTGACCCCGATCGCTTTGGTCCAGGCGCTCGCCCCAGGGATGGTCGAGCGCAAATTCGGACGAATCATCAATATCACTTCGAGTTCGGTCCGGACGCCGGTTCCCGGCCTTGACGTTTCGTCGGGGGCGCGCGCAGGTTTGACAGCCTTTCTCGCCTCGGCCGCGCGTCTGTTTGCGGGCGACAACGTGACAATCAACTCGATTCAGCCTGGATCGTTTGAGACCGACCGTCAGAAAGCAGGTCTCGCGCGCGCGGCGGCGCAGCGAAACGTCAACATCGACACCGCACGGGCTGATTTGAAGGCGCGAATTCCGGTCGGGCGATTCGGCGATCCGGACGAATTCGGCGCGCTCTGCGCCTTTCTCGCCAGCGCGCATGCCGGGTTTATCACAGGCCAGAATATTCTGATCGACGGCGGCGCATTCGCGGGCGCCTTTTGATCCGGCCAGCAACGGCTGGACGCGCCCCCTGCGCGCGGAGGTTTAACGACGCGAGGCGTCTGGCTGCCGTTATGGCGCTCGTTGTGGCGGCTGTTGGCGCCGCCCGAAGCAACACCGAGCCGCCGGGTCCGCTGGAGCCAGGCAACGCCAGCGCCCCTGCGGAGCTCAAACAATGCGGCGATTGCCACATGGTCTTTCCCTCGCGAATGTTGCCCGGCCGTTCATGGATCGCGATTCTATCAAAAATGGACGATCATTTTGGCGAGGACGCGGCGATCCCGAAGGGTGACCTGGACGTTATCCGCGATTTCCTGACGTCGCATGCGGCCGATTCGCCCGACGCCACGGTTCGGGAGCGGCACTATTTAGGCGCGCTCCTGCCGGACAGCACGCCTTTGAGGATAACCGCCACGCCCTGGTGGAACCAGGTGCACGCGGACTTCGACTTCGACGGAGTGAAACATAGCCAGGTCAAATCGCCCGCCAATTGCCTCGCCTGCCACAACACCAATAACGTCGTTCAGTAGGCCGTCGAGGTAGCCGAAGGACCATGGCCAATCGCGCCGCCGGCGTCGAGATGACGCGGGTCTGGGACCTTGGCGTCCGCGTGTTCCACTGGCTCGTGGTCGCGGCGGTCGCGACTGCCTTGGTTACCGGGCTTTCCGGACCACGAAACCTGCTGACTATTCACCTCGCGGCAGGCGCCGTCCTTGGAGGTCTCGTCGCCTTTCGCCTGCTGTGGGGCCTTATGGGTTCGACCTATGCGCGATTCTCCAGCTTTCCCATTGCCCTGACCGCGATCAAGATCGACCTTGCAGGGTTTGTCGCCGGCCGGCGACCTCGATACCGGGGACACAATCCACTCGGCAGCCTGATGGCGCTTGCCCTGCTTGCGATCATCTCACTTTCCGTGATGACTGGGGTCATCACCCTGGGTGGCGTCGACAAGCAGGGCCCCTTGGCTTTTGCGGTGACCTACGTTTCGGGCAAGGCGGCGCAAAAACTCCATCTGGCTCTCGCCTATGGTCTCCTTGCGTTGACCGCGGGTCATCTCCTGGGCGTTGCCTACGAGTTTATCCGAGGCCGCACCAATCTGCCGCTCGCCATGCTTACTGGTCGGAAGGCGGCTTTTGCCACTGATCATGCGGCGAGGCCGGCGAAACCAAGGCCGCTGCTCGCCGGGCTCTGCATTCTGCTCTTGCTGATCGGCGCCGCCAGTCAGATCGTGGCGCTGTCAGCACGCCCGGCATTGGGCGTGCCGACGGCGCCACTCGATCAGACCTATGCGCAAGAATGCGGGAGCTGCCATATGGCCTATCCCCCGAGTCTCGCGCCGAGCGCACGTTGGATCGCGATCATGGATGGTCTTCCGAATCATTTCGGCGAGGACGCCAGTCTCGAGCCCGGACTCTCGAGCCGTATACGCGCGTACCTGACGTTGAACGCCGCTGAGAAATGGGATACGCGCGCCGGGCACCAGCTTCAGCGCTCGAACCCTCACGATCCGCTTCGCCTGACGGCGACGCCGTTCTGGGTTCGCATGCATCGGGAGATTCCCGAGAGCGTGTTCAAGTCCAGGGCGGTCGGCGCAAAAGGCGCTTGCGAAAAGTGTCACAGCGACGCTTCGACAGGTCGCTTTGATCCGCAAGAGATCCATATTCCGGAGCGAGCTTTGCAATGAAAGCGATTGATCGCGGCCTGATCTCGATCGTCGTTTTGGCCTCTGCGTTTGTCACCGCCGCCGCGGGCGACTCGCCAAAATCACTCCTCGATTTCTATGCGAACGAGGCGAAAGCCTCCGACCCCGGATTCAGCGGGTTTTCTGTTGCGCGCGGCGAGCATCTCTTCAGGACCCATTTCTCGACGGGCAAGCCCGACACGCCATCCTGCACGACCTGCCACACCACAGACCCAACAAAGGCAGGGCAAACACGCGCAGGTAAGGACATTGAGCCGATGGCGGCCTCGGCGAATTCAAAGCGCTACAGCGATCAGGCGAAAGCGGAAAAGTGGTTTGGACGAAACTGCAACAATGTGGTCGGCCGAGACTGCACCGCGACGGAGAAGGGGGACTTTATCACGTTCATGCTCAGCCAATGATCCCGCGGCGGACAGCTTGCCTTTCTACGGCGCTCCTGATGGATTTCTGATTTGGTGAATATTTGATTCCGGCAAGTTGACCGGAGCGTCAGGTGAGGTTCCAGGATCGATCCGGTGCGCCCGGCGGGGCAGGTCGGAGGCTCATCAAAATCCGCGATTGATCGAAAACGACGGTTTGACGGTTGTTTGGGCGCCGTGGTAACTTATATACGGCTCTGGGCTCCAAGCGGAACTGAGCCTGCGAGACGAAGAAGGAAACGACGCCATGGCATGGTCGACCCCCGTAGTTTGCGAAGTTTGTGTTGGCATGGAAGTGACGAGCTACCTGTCGGCGGAAATGTAATACCGAACGCCGCCCGCATTAAACGGGCGGCGTCTTCAATCTCCTTGCCGGTTGGAGCGCCCTGTTGACGGGTGGGGTTCGTTTTTTTGCGCCAGAGGGCGCTATTTTTTTGCTACATTCGATCGAGCGCGAGACTTATTGAGCGCTCGGACCAGAACAGATCCCCAGCCGGATTGTCGCGGCTCTTTCGGCCAAATTGCTTTAAGACCGGATGAAGGCGAGAAGGTCAGCGTTGATCTGGTCGGCGTGGGTGGAGGCCATTTCGTGCGGCAAGCCGGGATAAGATTTCAGTCTTCCGTGCTTCAAGAGTTTGACTGACCTCGCGCCGGTTGTCGGAACCGGGCACATTCATATCGTGCTTGAATGCTTCCCATCATTACCATTCAATTGTCGCGAATGTCCTCTGGCACTTTCGCGCCAGGTCCAGGTTCGCTACTGAGCCGGCGCCTTCACCGAAATCTCGATTCCCGAATAATACGCCGCAAGATTTTCGATATCGGTTTCGGATAGATCCTGAACCACGACCGACATCATTTCGTTCTTGCGTTCTCCCGACTTGAACGCAGTGATCTGTTCGGTCAGATAGCTCTCGCTCTGACCCGCCAGGTTCGGCGCCTCTGGAATCTTCGCTAGCCCATCGACGCCGTGGCAGACGGCGCACACGGATTCGGCTTTTGCGCGGCCCGCCTTTGCATCGCCCGCTTCGGCCTGGGCGGTGAAGCAGAGGGACAAACATGCGCCAAAGACGAGCGCTTTCCCTGACGACAGCCGATCAAAAAGCATAGGTCCTCCACGTGAGGTCGAAACAAAAAAAGACAGCTCCCGCGAACGCGAGAGCTGTCCCCCTTAAAGCAGGCCGTTGTTACTTGCCGTCGTAATAGATGCGGTAGACGGCGCCGACAAGATCGTCGGACACGAGCAGCGATCCGTCCCAATATTGCTGCACGTCGACCGGGCGGCCGAGATAGTGGCCGTTGTCATTCCAGCCTTCGGCAAACGGGATCGAAGGCCCGGCGACATGGCCATCATCCTTGAGGAATGTGACCATGAGGCGCGCGCCAACCGGTACGGTTCGATTCCAGGAGCCGTGCTGGGTCGAGAAGATCGCCCCCTTGTACTTCGCCGGGAACTGGTCGCCGGTGTAGAAGGAGAGGCCGAGGTCGGCCGCATGCGCGACCTGCTCGACTTCGGGGAAGACAACGTCGGCTGGAGGCGTATCGGCCTTGAACTCGTTGGTGCGGGTATGTCCGCCGCCGTACCACGGGAATCCGAACTGCTCGCCGGCCTTTTCGACGCGGTTCATCTCGCCCGGCGGGATATCGTCGCCCATGCCGTCAACCTGATTGTCGTTGCTCCACAGCGACTTGTCCTTCGGGTTGAAGTCCAGGCCCTCTGGATTGCGCAGGCCGGTTGCATAGATCTCGCGGTTCTTGCCGTCCTGATCCATGCGGATGATGGCGCCCATGCCGACTTTCTTGAAGAGCTCCGCCTTCTCCTTTGTCGGCACATTGTAAGGTTGGCCGATCTGGATGTAGAGCTTGTTGTCAGGCCCAACGCGGCATTCGCGCGCCGTGTGGTTGAAGCTCTCTTCCGACTTCGGGATCAACCCGCCCTCAGGAACGACGACGCCAACCGCGACGTCCTGCCCCTCATAGAAGAACTCGGCCGCCGCATATTGCAGGACCCGATTCTGCTCGACCACATACAGGAAGCCGTCTTTCGAGAAGCAGGGGCCGTTCGGCAGCCTCTTTGGCAGACTCGGTGCGAATTCCTTGACCTCGACGCCGCCCTCGGCGCCCGTGCGCGAGCGATCGGTCACCGCCCAGATCTTGCTCTTGCGGGTGCCGACGAAGGTCACGACGCCCTGCGGACCCACAGCCATGTGGCGCGCGTCGGGGACGAGCGCATAGAGCTCGATGTGGAATCCCGGCGGCAGCTTGATCTTGTCCTTCAGAATCTGCCTGACGGCGTCGGCCTTCGGTCCATCCTGCGGGATGGTCGGCCAATCGACCGGCGCGGTCATATGCATGCCCTCCAGAGTCTGGAGAGCGTCATCGGCCCGGGCGACGCCCGTTCCAATAAGCGCCGCGGCGATTGCGGCGGCGGAAGCAATGTGAAATTTCATTCGACCCTCCTTGTTTCCTCTAGCGATAGAAGTTCTTTTTACGCTGCAACACCGAGCACCTGCCCGGGGCCCCGCCTGGTTTGGCCGTCGTTTTGGTTGCGCCTCATGTCCCTCCTCACGCTGATCACGTGCGCTTGGCGAAGCTGCAAGGCCAACGCGCTTTGGCTCCAGCCGGCTCTGCCGCAAATCGCCTGGCGACTTGCGAGATCCCGGTTTGCACACCTCGACACAGCCAGCCTTTTTTGCCCCGATGGGATACGGCCAAGATCAAGATACCCGAACAAAGCGTTCGCCAAAGCGACTCGACAATATTTTCCGCATTGTGGAAATTGCATACCCGAACTTCGAAAGTGGGACTCGCTTGCGGCGATCTACCCAAGCTTGCGCCATTCGGGCAAAGCGCCGCCGAACTGCGCCGTAATTTCGTCGGCCTTTCGTCGCACGAGTTCCCCGAGATGGGCGATGCGTTCGCTCGAGATGCGCGCTGTCGGCCCCGATATCGAGATTGCGGCCATCGGGTCGCCGAACTCATCGAACACCAGCCCGGCGACGCAGCGAAGCCCCAACGCATGTTCTTCGTCGTCGATGGCGAAACCGCGTTCGCGGGTCAGGGCGAGTTCGTCGCGAAGCGCCGTCCGGTTGACGATGGTCTTTTCGGTCAGCCGCCGCATGGCTTGACGCTCAAGCGCCTCGGCGAGGTCGCCGCCAGACGTCGCGCAGAGGAGCGCTTTGCCGACGCTCGAACAATAGAGAGGCACGCGCGCGCCGGGCCGGGCGAAGGCGCGCATCATCTGGCGGCACTCGACTTGCGCCACATAGACCGCCTCATGTTCGTCCTCGATCGCGAGATTGACCGTTTCCATGCTCTCGTTCATCAAAGCCCGCATATAGGGGCGGGCGATGCCGACCAGATTGCGCGTCCTCAGGAAGGCGGCGCCGGTCCGGAACGCCTGGACCCCCACTGACCAGAGCCGCCGCTCGTGATCGAAATGCACGTAGCGCTCCTGCTCCAAGGTGGTGAGCAGCCGGTGAGTGGTCGATGGCGGCAGTCCCATGCATTCGGCAATATGGGTGAGCGTCATGCCCTCATCGACCGAGGCGAGCTGGTTGACGATGCCCAACGCGCGCACGAGAGACTGAACATGGTCGGACCTCGTCACCGGGGCTGCTAACTCCTCGCCTCGAGAGTCGCGCCGTCGCCTCGGCGGACGGGCCTTGCCCCCTGGCGCTTTCAACTGATTCTCCGATCCAGGCTGTCATAAGATATGGGGCGTCAGCGCCATGGTTCTCGCAGATCCGAGCGAGTCCGAGAAAGCGAACAAAACTGTACGATATTTAGGACGAACCCGTCTATGATGGAGGCCAATTTCGAGGCGAGTCGATGGGCGTTGAAGGTAAGGATAAAGCCAAGGTTCTTGAAGTCGGAGCGGCCTCGCTGTCCAACCAACTCGGGCAGGCGGTGCTCAAGCTGCGCAAGGGCTATGGCCTGTCGCTGGCGGACCTGTCGCAACATTCGGGCGTCGCCAAGTCGATCATTTCGCAGATCGAGCGCAATGAAACCAATCCGACGCTGACGACGATCTGGCGACTCGCACACGCGCTCGACGTGTCGATCGAGTCCATGCTGCGGGGCACGGAGGAGGGACCGTTCATCGAGCATCTCGGTCGAGGGACCACGCCGATTTTCGTCTCCGACGACGGGCTATGCCGTCTCGCGGTCATCGGCTGGCTGAAAACCGTCGACTGGCTCCAATGGTACGATTTTTACGCCGATCCAGGCGGAATTCTCGAGTTGGCGGCCCATCTGCGCGGCTCGGTCGAGTGCCTGTCGGTTTTGGACGGCGAACTCGAGGTCGAGGTCGGCGAGACGACGGCGGCGGCCTGTGGCGGCGAGACGTTGCGGTATCGCTGCGATATGCCTCATCGGATTCGCAACCTGAGCGAGAAGCCAGCCCATGCCACCATGGTGTGCATTCTCAAGGCCGCGATGATGGATTGACGGCCCGTCTTTGTAGGCACAGTGGGCCGGGCCACTGGGCAAGCTCTGATAGCTGAGGGGTCGGTCGGGACTGCAACGCTTGACGAAAGCGGGCGGAGCCAATCGCTCAATGGACCCGCAGGGCGCTCGATGTTCGGCGCCTGGAGCGGCGCGTTAACCAAGACTCGATCGGCCCGAGCGACAGCCGCGATTGCGGCTTGCCTTAGAAGCGCGGCGCGCGGCGATTTGGCGAGGGCCGATTCCTTCACCGTTTGTCCGACGGATGGTCCCGCCAGTCCCGGTTTGAGGCATGGGGCAGGCCCGACAGGCCGAGGATTTGGTGACGATGTTCGCGAATGCCGCGCGGAAGCCGCGATTGCGGCTTGCCTTTGAAGCGCGACGCGCGTCGATTTTGCGAGGGCCGATTCCTTCACCGTTTGTCCGGCGGATGGTCCCGCCAGTCTCCATATGAGGCATGCGGGGCGCAAGCAGGCCGGCGATTTGGTGATGATGTTTATCGGCCCCGCGGGAAAGCGAAAGATTCGACTCGCCTTGTTCGCGAATTTGAGTCCGTGTGGCGGAGTGTCCGATTCGTACTTGGTTTGTTGTTCCCCTGATCTTTTCCGGGAAGGCGGGGCCATCGTGTTTGCTCGACAGTCGCGCAGCGGCGCGATATGAGCGCCGTTTCTCGGCCGGAGCGCTTGGTGACCACGACGCCTTCCGTAGCTCGTCAAGACAGCCAGGACGGGGTGGTGCTCGCGCTGGCGGGCGAATGGATCGTTAGCGCTGGTCATCAGTTGGAGGAGGCCGGGGCTTCGCTCCTCTCGTCAGCTCACGACGCAAAACGCGTAACCTTTGATTTCGCGGGTCTGCAACGCATGGACACGGCGGGCGCGTGGTTCATCGATCGCGCTGAGACCGTCTTGGCGGAAGCCGGAGCCAGTGTCTCCTATCGCGGCGAGCAGCCCAAGCACGACATCCTGCTCAAGGAGGCCGGCTACCATCCGCCGGAGAAGTCCACGCGCATTCCTCCGCCCCATAGCGTTGCATTGCTCTCGGCGGTCGGCGAGACCGTCTACGACTTCGGCGCCGATTTCTTCGACATTGTCGACTATCTCGGCGAAATCGTCGTCATGTTCGTGCGTCTCGCCCCCCAGCCGTGGCGCTGGCGTTGGACGCCGATGGTGCATCACCTCGAGATGTACGGACTGCGCAGCGTGCCGATCATCGTGCTGATCAACTTTTTGGTCGGCGCAATCGTCACTCAGCAGGGTATCTTCCAGCTCACCAGCTTCGGCGCCGCGGACTACGCCGTCAATCTGGTTGGCGTCCTTGGTTTGCGCGAACTTGGCGTGCTGATGACTTCGATCATGATTGCGGGGCGCACGGGATCGTCGATCACCGCCGAGATCGGCTCAATGAAGATGCGCGAGGAGATCGACGCTCTGAAGGTGATGGCGCTCGACCCCCTGGAAGTGTTGATCATCCCGCGGCTGGTCGCTCTGGTTATCGCCCTGCCGGTCCTGACCTTCCTTGCGGACCTGGCGCAAATCGCCGGCGGCCTCCTCGTCAGTTGGCTCTACGCGGGTTTGACGCCGGCGGCGTTTGTCACACGCCTGCAGAACGCAGTGCTGCCCGAGACGTTCCTGGTCGGTATCATCAAGGCGCCGTTCATGGCTATGGTGATCGGCCTGATCGCCGCCACCGAGGGCATGGAGGTGGGCGGGTCGGCCGAGTTGCTCGGCCGATGCGTGACCTCATCGGTGGTCAAGTCGATCTTCATGGTCATTGTCATGGATGGATTGTTCGCGATGTTCTTCGCCAGGGTGGACTATTGAACGACCAGGCCATCTCACCGCAACCTTCCTCGCCCAACCCTTCTGAGCGCGACGTCGTCATTCGCGTGCGCGGCCTTAAAGTCGGCTTCGGCGACCACCTGGTGATGGATGGACTTGATCTCGATCTCTACCGAGGCGAAGTGCTGGGCTTCGTCGGCGCTTCCGGCGCCGGCAAGTCGGTGCTGACCCGGACAATTCTGGGACTGATACACAAACAGGCGGGAACGATCGAAGTCTTCGGTCACAACATC
Source organism: uncultured Alphaproteobacteria bacterium (assembly GCA_963717215.1). GTDB lineage: Bacteria > Pseudomonadota > Alphaproteobacteria > Rhizobiales > Beijerinckiaceae > Roseiarcus. Next base: position 335,002 of record CAVQVS010000006.1, on the reverse strand, counting down.
GACAAGCTGACGCCGCGCGAGCATCTCGAGGTCGGCGAGCGATGGGGCGTTCTCTTTCAGGAGGGCGCGCTCTTCTCCAGCTTGACGGTGCGGCAGAACATTCAGGCGCCGATGCGCGAGCATCTTGGCCTTTCCCAGGAAACGCTCGACGGTCTTGCATTGCAGAAGCTTGCGCTCGTCGGCCTGCCGGCGGAAACCGCCGACAAGCTGCCCTCCGAGCTCTCGGGCGGCATGACCAAGCGCGTGTCGCTGGCGAGGGCGCTCGCCCTCGATCCCGAGATCGTCTTCCTCGACGAACCGACCTCTGGGCTCGATCCGATCTCGGCCGGCGATTTCGACGATCTCATCGGCACGCTGCAAAAGACCTTGGGCCTGACGGTGTTCATGGTCACGCACGATCTCGACAGCTTGTTTGCGATCTGCGACCGGGTTGCGGTGCTCGGACATAAGAAGGTCATCGCCGCCGGTCCGATCAGCGATCTCTTGCTTTCGGACGATCCTTGGCTCAAGTCCTATTTCCACGGTAAGAGGGGTGTGATCCGTCTCGCGGCGGGCGCAGACCAGCCGGCCGCGGCCGCTGCGGTGGACCGGCCCCAGAATGCGAGGCGTTGAGCAGCATGGAGACGCGCGCCAATTATGTCCTGATCGGCGCCTTCACCCTGGCTGCGATCGTCGGGGCGTTTCTATTCGTCATGTGGATTGCGGGCTACGGATCTTCGGGCAGTCATCGGACCTTCGAGGTTGTCTTCAAGGGTTCGGTTGCAGGCCTGTCAGCCGGCGCTAACGTCTCGTTCAACGGCATCAAGGTTGGCGAGGTCACGCATCTGACCTTCTCCCGGAGCGACCCTCATCAGGTTGTCGCGGACATTGACGTCAACTCGGAGGCGCCAATCGACAGGAACACCAGGGCGCGCCTCGAGACACAAGGCCTGACGGGAGGCGCAGTCGTCGCTCTCCTCGGCGGCGCCACCGCTGGACCGGCGCTGGTAGCCGAAAATGGCAGGCCGCCCGTCATCTACGCTGAACAGTCCGTGCAGCTGCAGGATATTCTGGATAGCGTCGCCGCCCTTTCAACCAAAGCCACGACGGTTCTGGATGACGCAGGCAAGATCATCACGGACAATGCCCCGACGATCCATTCGGCGCTCACGAACGTCGATCAGTTTTCGAAGGCGCTGGCCGATAACTCGGCCGGAGTCGACGCGGCGCTCAAGAGCGTCGGTGAGCTCGGCAAGCAGATCGGGCCCTTGGCGGCGCGCCTGCAAACGCTCTCCGACGACGCCGACCGGCTCGTTCAATCGATCGATACGGAGCAGGTTCGCGCGATCGTAGGGAACGTTCAGGCGATGTCGGCCAAGGGCGTCTCGGTCATCGATCGAGCCGACAAGATTCTTTCCGACAATTCCGATTCCATTCAGTCGACGCTTCACAACGCCGACGTCTTTTCCAAGGCCTTGGCCGACAACGCGCCGAATGTCGACACGACGCTGAAGAATTTGGCCGAGATCAGCAAAACCGTTCAGCCGGTCGTGACGCAACTCCAAAGCCTCACGCAAAACGCGGACAATGTGCTTAAGGCGGTCGATCCCGACAAGGTCCGCACGATCGTCGACAACGTCGAGATGCTCTCGGCGAAAACAAACTCGGTTGCCGATCGTGCGGACAAGCTCCTTGCCGACAATTCCGATTCGATTCACTCGACCCTTCAGAACGCCGATGTCTTTGCCAAGGCTCTGGCTGACAACGCTCCCAATATCGATGTGACGCTGAAGAACTTGGCGGAGCTCAGTAAGACCGTTCAACCGGTCGTGGCGCAAATTCAGAGCCTATCGCAGGACGCGGATCGTGTGGTCAAGGCGGTCGAACCGGACCAGATCCATGCTCTTCTCGCGAACGCGCAAACTTTCAGCCAGGCGCTCGCCGAGAGCTCGGACAACGTCAAGGCCCTGGTGCGGGATGGGGCGGTCCTTGCCGGTCATCTGAACGATTCTGCGAGTCGTCTGGACACCGCGCTCACCGACGCGGATTCGCTCCTGAAGGCGGTCGACTCCCAGAAGATCGCCGGTATCGTCAACTCTGCCAGCGAGGTTGTGGAGACCGTGCATCAGAATCGCGGCAACATCGATTCGACGCTCAAGAACATTTCCCAGATGTCCGCAAAGCTCAACGATTCTGCCGACAAGGTCGATGGCGTTCTGACCGCCGCGCAAAGCTTCCTCGGCTCGCCTGGCACGAAGGGCGCAGTTGACCGCATCAGCGAAGCGGCGATTTCGGTCAAGAAGCTCGCTGACGATGTCGACTCGCGGATAAAGGACATCGCGACCGGCCTCAGCCGGTTCACCAATACGGGCCTGCGCGAATACGAGGCGCTCGCCGTTGAGGCGAGGCGGGCGGTCCAAGACATCGACGGAGTCGTCCGATCACTGGGACGGAATCCAAGTCAGGTTCTTTTCGGGTCGAGACCTGCGCTGCCCGAGTATCACGGCGGGCAATGATGGGGCGTAGGAGGGCTGGTTCCCGAACGCGATTGAAATTTGGCGCTGCGAGCATCCTCGCACTGGCGCTGTCGGCGTGTGCGAGCGGACCTCCTCCGACCCAGTACGATCTCGCCGCAGCGACGCCGCCGCCGGCGCACGCCCTCCGGGCGCAGTTCCGGATCGGCCAGGCGACCGCGACGGCCGATCTCGACAGCGACCATATCCTGGTGCGCGAATCGCAGACGCTGGCGACGCTCGCTGGTGCCCAATGGCCTGAGCCGCTGCCTGCGCTTTTCCGCGCGCGGCTGGCGGAGAGTTTTCAAAACGCCGGGCTCGCACGCTGGATCGATGGCCCGGCGGCGAATGCGAATTACGAGGTCGATCTCGACATCCGCGCTTTCGAGCTCGACGCCCAGACGAAAGAGATCCATGTCGACATTGCCGCGTGGATCGTCTCGCTTGGCAGCGGGCGGATCATGGCGGACCAGATCTTCACCCTGCAGACGCCGGTCGAGTTGACCGATGCTGCGCATGTGGCGGCGGCGATGGATCAGGCGGCTTCGACCATCATGACTGAGATCGTCGCGTTCGTCGCCAGGAAGCTCTAGCGGCGACGGACTTCTGACGCTTCGCTCCTACGCCTTGGAGCGAAAGAGCTGCGCTGCTTCCCTTGCGTAGAACGCCTTGGCCTTTGTCAGGTCGGCCTGGGTCAGCCCATGGCCTGCGGGCAGGTCGTCGCGTTCGACGCGCGCGCCGGCCGCGGCGAGGGCCGCCGCCAGTTTTTCAGCGCTCGACCGAGGTGCGATGGGATCGTTCAATCCGGACAGAATCAGCACGGGGAGGCCGAAAAGGTCGGGCTTAGCCGGCTCCGCCAACGGCGCCATGGCGCGCAACAGGATTGCGCCCGAGAGTGTCTGCGGATGCAGCAGGAGAACGGCTGCGGCGATGTTTGCCCCGTTCGAGTAGCCGAGCGCCAAGGGTTGATCCAGTCCGTAGGCGCGGCGCGCTTCAGCGACGAAACTGGCGAGTTCGCCCGCTCGGCGGCGCACATCGTCCTCGTCGAACAAGCCTTCGCGAAAGCGCCGGAAGAAGCGCGGCATGGCGCCTTCGAGCACGTTGCCGCGGGGGGAGAGGAGCGCGGCGCCGGGCGCGATCTCGCGGCCGAGCGGCATGAGGTCGTTCTCGTCGCCACCCGTGCCATGGAGAAGGAGAACCGGGGGGAGCGTTGGGTCGGCGCCGCGCTCGAAACGGTGAATGTAGGCCAACTCGGGCGCCATCACCGACCTCCGAGGGGCGTCAGGAATTGCACGCTTCGTCTCAAGGGCTAATCGAGCCTTGGCAGCGCGGCTTCGATCGCCGCGCGCCGGCCTTCCAGGAATGGCGGCAGTTTGAGCGCCTCCCCAAGCGAACCGGGCGGTTCGTCGATGGCGAAGCCGGGCGGATCGGTGGCGATCTCGAACAGCACTCGGCCGGGCTCGCGGAAATAGACCGAGCGAAAGTAGTTGCGGTCCTTCTGCTCGGTGGTGCGCAGATGATGATCCTCGGCGAGCTTGCGAACCATCGCCGCCTGCTCGGCATCGTCGGCCGCCCGAAACGCGATGTGATGAACGGAGCCAGCGCCCTGGCGCGCCGGCAGGAAGTCTCCCGCCGTCCTGAGATCGAGGATTCCGCCGACGTCCACGCCCGGCGCCTGAAAGCGTTGCGTGGTCCCCTCGCTTCCCCCGCCGACAAAGCCGAAGACGTCGGTGAGAACGGCGGCGGTCGGACCGGCCTCAGCGAGCAGCAGGCTCACGCTGTGGAAGCCGCGAATGGAATGTTCCGCGGGAACGCCGCCCGCGCTCCATCCAGGCTTGCCCTCGACGCCCTTGTCGCCGCTGAGCGCGAGCCGGGTCCCATCCTGATCCCTGAACGCGATCGTCGTTGCGCCAAACCGCCTGGCGGGAGGATCGTGGGCGACGCCCTTCTCGACCATGCGCTGGGTCCAGTAGCTGAGCGAGCCTTCCGGAATGCTGAAGACGGTTTCCTGCGTCTCTCCGATCCCGAGCCGGCCAGGCGCAGCGCCCTCCCAGGCGAAGAAGGTCAAGATCGTGCCGGGGCGCCCGGCCGCATCGCCGTAGTACAAGTGATAGGAGCCGGGGTCGTCGAAATTGACGGTTTTCTTGACCAGGCGCAGCCCCAGCGTCCCCGTATAGAAATCGAGGTTCCGGCGCGCCGAGCTCGCGATGCTGGTCACATGATGGATGCCGCTCGGCAATGCGTTTCTCCTTTGCGAGCGGCGACTGTACGCATTCCCCTGCCGCCGGCCAACTTGGGCTAAGCCGGACGCCGTGCGCTCCGTCTAAGCACGCAGCTAAGTCAAAGCCTCCGTTTGGCTCGCGAAGTCGACACAAGGTCGGGCGCCTTCCGGTTCGTCGATCGCGCGACGGTCCTTTTCGAAGGCCGCCCCGCTCGCGACTGTGCGTCCCGTTCTTGTCTCGAACATGGCCGCGTCGACGGATCCGCTGGCCTTGGCGCGGTAGAGCGCAGCGTCAGCCAGTCGCACCAACTCGTCCGGCTCGGCGGCGGTCGAGGGAAAGAGCGCAAAGCCGCAGGCGCAGGTCAAGTAAACGCCGTGGGGGGACACGTCGAACGGCGCCGCGAAGATCGCCCTGATTTCCTGGCCCAGGGCGACCGCCTCGTCGCGCGCGCCGACGCCACTGCAGAGGATGGCGAATTCGTCGCCGCCGATCCGCGCCGCGGAGCCGCGTCCATCCATCGCCCTGGCGAGCCGCTGGGCGACTTGCCTGAGAATATGGTCTCCGGCCGGATGCCCATGAGCGTCGTTGATCGGCTTAAAGCCGTCGAGATCGATCAGGCCCAGGGCGAACGGCTCGCCGGTCTCCTTTGCGACTAGGATCCGGTCGGCGAGCAGGCTCTGAAAGCAGCGCCGGTTGGGGAGCCCGGTCAGATCGTCGGTGAGCGCGATGGTCATCGCCGCTTCTCGCGCCGCCTCGGCGACCCGCTGCATTTCGGCGATCACGAACCGTGACCGCACGATCTCGGCGAACAGGCGAAAGTGCTCGTTGAGCATCCGGATGATGAAACACGCGCCGACGGCGACCAGCGGCGCGAGGCCGAGCGTCAGGTCCGAGCCGCGAGCCACGAAGGCAAGGATAACGACCGTGGTTGCCGCGATAACGATCAGATTGGCCTCGCGCTCGATCCTGTTGAGGCACATGGCGCAAACAATGGCCACAACCCAGAGGACGAGGAGCGCGAGCGCGAATTCGACGACGCCTCCCTGCCAGGTCGAGATCGCTATGGCCAGCGCGAAGGTAAAGGTCAGCGTCGGTCCGAGCACGCTCGCCACGCGCACCTTACGCCGGATGCGGTCGAGCGCCTCGTGCTCGACGTCGGCGCGAGCCTTGAACCATGAAGACAGCCGGAAGACCGACACGGCGATGAGCGCGGTCGGCAGGAGCAAGCCGGTCAGGAACGAGCCCGTTGGCGTGGCGCCGAAGAGCGCCAGAGCCGCAACGATGACGATCCCGTGGACATAGGGGCCAAGGCGCGCCAGCGAACGATATTGCTCGCGCAGGAGCGCGGCGTCGAAGGCCGCCTCGGGCGTGTCGAAACCGGACGGAGCGCCGCCAGCAGCTACGGAGTTGAAGGGCACACGGCCTTGAGCCATACGCGTGAATCCCGACATTCATTGTCGCTTCTGGCCGCAACTCGGCCTGACGGAGAACTTTAGTCCGGTTTCGATCCCTCAGGGGTTAATCCGACGCCTCAAAGGCGAGGTTACCGTAGCGGTAGTGAAGCCCGCATCAACGGCATGGATAAATTTTGATGATTGACGATGAATGTCCGGCGCCGCGGGGCGATTCCCGCCCGCGGTTTGACGACGCCGCGGCGGCGCAGAACCTGCGGCCGCACTCAAACCTGAGGGCTAGCTTGGTGAAAGCAAAGCCAAGCCAATGAAAGCGACTTTGCTTTACATTTGTCTTTTTGATCGAGACTTTCCAAAGGGTTGCGGCGGATTCAAACAGACGTAAATGGCCGCTCGATGTCGGCGCTCGCGATGCAATCGCTCGCCAGCCGACGCGGTGCCCGAACTCTCTACTTGGGCCTTGCTGCTGCTCGGCTTCGCGGGCCTCGGTTTGGCGGGGAATCGAAGAATGTGGAAGTCCGTCTCGCTTCGCAACTCAGGGTCTGGAGACGACCAACGTCGCCGAGACCCGCTCCGGCCGCTTAATGATATCCCGGACAATTACCGTGCCTACGAAGCACGCACGGGCCAAATCCCCGGCCCGGCGCTCTGGAGACACAAGCCTGAATCAAGGTCCTTTATTGAAGTCGACGACGGTTGATCCCTCAGATATCTTCGGCGCGGCCACGCCAAAGCCGGCGGCGTTTTTCGCGATCCAATCCCTCGCCTTTTCAAGACTCTCATCGGTACCGGCCTTGTCATTACAAACGGTCACTGAAAATCCGCCCTCCTCGCTGCGGACAAGGGTGTAGCTGAGCAAGCCTTTTACAGAGCTCATTGTCTTCTCCACATCGGCCTTGTTCTTCTCCAGCAGATCAAACAATTCCTTTGCGCCTTCTCCGAAGTACGATCGTACAACCGTATACATAACCGCGTCCTCCCTTCTTCCCTTCAAAGCTCGGCGTCGGGTTGGGCGACGAAGATCAGAACCAGAAGGATCGACGCGAGGATGCGAAAGGCGGGCTCCTGACCGTTCCAGACCTGCGACTGCCACATGGCGAACCATTCGCCTCCGACCGCGAGAAAGGCGATGAACCAGACCAGGAATCCGCAGCCGGCCCCGACGAAAACAAACCGCTTGGCGTGGTGAAAGTCCCGCGCCTTGAACTTCCGGGCCCGCAGGAGTTCGACCGTTCCCAACGTAAAAAAGATTGCCGTGAATCCCTCTCCGAGGACGATCAGCCAGAAGCCGATCCGCCACAGCGCCGGGAGCGCCAAGGCGTGGCTCGCCATTGCGCTCACCGGCAAGATTGTATCCATGCTGAAGACGTGCTGCACGAACAACAGGTTCGTCCCCGGGTCATAGACGTTTCCGGCGACGATGAGGGCGCACAAGACCGCAACGCCGCCGGTCAGAAGAATCTTTAAGGCCCTTTCCATCATCATCGTGTCGCTCCGCGAGTTTTTCAAACGCCGCAGGACGTCGTTCTCTTGGCGCACGGCCGCACTCTACGACCGTATCCGGGCATCAGCGCACGCAGGCTGGACGGGAAATCGGGGAAACAAGGGGACAAGACAAGCCTTTATTGCAGGCTTTGCGGCATCGTAAAGAACGACCACGTTCATGGTCATGTAGAAATTGGGCGGGGGCGTTTGACTGGCTTGCGGCGTGAGGATCGTCGTGTTGGGATCGACGTCGAACGCTAGCGGCGTCTTCCAGCATTCCGGACTCCAGCTGATCTGGCCCGGCGGGATGGGCGGTCCCGGTTTGGCGTCGGCGGAAATCGCCCATCGTGCGTCGGCGGCTTCGGTGTTGACGCACGAGAACTGCGCCTTTGTCTTGAAATCGAGAACGGTTCCGAAGGGTCCGGGCTCGCAGTGAACGGAATAGGAATTGGTTTCATAGCCGCCGAAGCATTTGGCCGTGTTCCAGAATACGACGGCGCCGGATTGACTGGCAGCGCTTCCCGATTGAGGAAACGAAGGCGACGCCGTAGTCAGCGCCAAACCCAGAGCGCCGATGCTGGCCACGCGCTGCCGCAAGGACGCCATGGTGTCTCCTCCAAGAAGGGCGCCGATCGCCGCTCAACCGGATGTGTCGGTCAGTCTCGCATACCATATTCCCGACATGGCGAGTGAGCCTCTCAGGGTCGGCTTGCGCCCTCTCTCGAGCCGCAAGGAACGCAAGACCCTGTGACGGGCGCCGGTTGTTCGAGTATGTCGCCGGCGCCACACTCTGTTGGATTGTGCGACCCGAGTCGAAAAGCTGGAGCCTCCGCGCTTGCCTCGAACCGTGAGCGCCTTTATTCAAATTCACACGGGGTGCGGAATTGAGGTTTAAGTGGGGGCGGGGCGGCAAGCTCTCCTTGCGGGACTCGCATGGACTGCACTGGCCATTGCGCCGGCGGCGGCAGCGGACATGTCCTCTCTCGGCATCGACAACTCGATGCCGCCTCCTGCGCCCGTGATCGCGCCGGGACCCACGACCTACATCAACTTTCTCGATGAGGCGCGCGTCGGCGTCTACGCTCACAACTGGATCCATGACGAGGGTTCGCCGGTCGACGTTTCGGGCGAACTGCTGTCCAATCCGATCGGCTACGCCAACAACATCGGTGGCCCGTGGTTCGGCTGGTTCTTCAATCCGCGCATCAACATCGGCGCTATGATCAATACCGGCGGCAAGACGAGCTACGGCTTCACCGGCCTCACCTGGCGCATTCCGATCTACAGAGGGTTCTTCTTCGAGGGCGAGTTCGGCGCCGCGGTCAACACCTCGACGTTGCGCGACGAGCCGGACCGCGTCAACACCGGCTGCCGCTGGGATTTCCGCGAGTTCGGGCGGCTTCGGCTACCAGTTCGACGAGCACTGGGACGTCATCGCCAATATCGAGCACATCTCGCACGCGAGTCTCTGCACTCACATCAACCCGGGGCTGACCCAGGTCGGCGCGCGGATCGGGTATAAGTTCTGAGGGCGCAGTTCTTTCGGCGGCGATGAAAACTCTCTTGCTCTACCACCCAACCATTTCGTCCGAACCGCCGAAAAGCTTCGGCATACCCTTATAATGCGGAAGGTCATCGACGATGGGTCGGACCGCGAACTGGCACTGCACGTGAAACGCAGGCTGGAATTCGCCCGGCGGGAGCAGGAATCCGCTCACGCCCCTTAAGCTCCGTCCCAGGACGTCGATGAACAGGCGCGTGCCGCATTCGCGGCAGGTGAAGCGGGGATTGCGCTTCAGTTTCCATGTCGTCGGATCGCCGCGGACGACCGTCACGGCGTCTGCCGGATAGACGGATTCCGGCGCATAGGCGCCGCCATGCACCGCCTGGCAGTCGTCGCAATGGCAATAAAACTGCACGATCGGCTCAGCCGTGATTTCGACCTCGACCGCGCCGCAGCGGCATTGGACGTTCGTCATTCCTTATGCTCCGGTTCATTTCTTTAAGCTGAGACTTCCAAGACTTCCGCGCCGCGCCGATTTCGGCTAGGGAGCGCGGAAGGCCGATCCCGCGTTCGTTGCCCGAGAGTTGCGCCCCTTCCGGTCCATTAGACCGCGAAGGAGCCTTCTCTTGCGCGTGACCCCCGCCGGGCGACGCGCCCAGGAACACCATGCCCAAACGGACCGACATTTCCACCATCCTCATCATCGGCGCGGGCCCGATCATCATCGGCCAGGCGTGCGAATTCGACTATTCGGGCACGCAGGCCTGCAAGACGCTGCGCGCCGAAGGCTATCGAATCGTCCTCATCAATTCCAATCCCGCCACCATCATGACCGATCCCGGACATGGCGGACCGGACCTATATCGAGCCGATCACGCCCGAGATCGTCGAGAAGATCATCGCCAAGGAGCGCTACGCGATCCCGGGCGGCTTCGCGCTGCTGCCGACCATGGGCGGCCAGACGGCGCTCAATTGCGCGCTCTCCCTGCGCAAGATGGGCGTGCTTGAAAAGTACGACGTCGAGATGATCGGCGCCACCGCCGACGCGATCGACAAGGCCGAGGATCGCGAGCGGTTTCGCGAGGCGATGACGCAAGATCGGCCTCAAGACGCCGCGCTCGCATCAGGTGAAGACGCTGTCGCAGGCCTTGACCGCGGTCGCCGACATCGGCTTGCCGGCGATCATCCGCCCGAGCTTCACCATGGGCGGCACCGGCGGGGGCATCGCCTACACACGAAGCGAACTGATCGAGATCGTCGAGCGCGGCATCGACGCTTCGCCCACCGACGAGGTGCTGATCGAGGAGAGCGTGCTCGGCTGGAAAGAGTTCGAGATGGAGGTGGTGCGCGACAAGCAGGACAATTGCATCATCATCTGCTCGATCGAGAACATCGATCCGATGGGCGTCCACACCGGCGATTCGATCACCGTCGCCCCGGCGCTGACGCTGACCGACAAGGAATTCCAGATCATGCGCGACGCCTCGATCGCGGTTCTGCGCGAGATCGGGGTCGAGACCGGCGGCTCGAACGTGCAGTTCGCGGTCAATCCGGCCGACGGGCGCATGGTGGTGATCGAAATGAACCCGCGCGTCTCGCGCTCCTCGGCTCTGGCCTCGAAGGCGACCGGATTTCCGATCGCCAAGGTCGCGGCCAAGCTCGCGGTCGGCTACACGCTCGACGAGATCGCCAACGACATCACCGGCGGCGCGACGCCGGCGTCGTTCGAGCCGACGATCGATTACATCGTCACCAAGATCCCGCGCTTCGCGTTCGAGAAGTTTCCCGGCGCCGAGCCGACGCTGACGACGGCGATGAAGTCGGTCGGCGAAGCGATGGCGATCGGCCGCACCTTTGCCGAATCGCTGCAGAAGGCGCTGCGCTCGCTCGAGACCGGCCTCGACGGGCTCGACGAGATCGAGATCGACGGACTTGGCCACGGCGACGACCACAATGTGCTGCGCGCCGCGATCGGCCAGCCGACGCCCGATCGCCTGCTCAACGTGGCGCAGGCGATGCGCTTGGGCATGGGCGTCGAAGAGATCCACGAGTGCAGCAAGATCGACCCCTGGTTCCTCGAGCGGATCGCCGAGATCATCGCGCTCGAGAGCAAGGTGCGCGCTCATGGCCTGCCGCCCGACGCGGGCAATATGCGAGCCTTGAAGGCGAGCGGCTTCTCGGACGCGCGCCTGGCGGCGCTTGCCGGCAAGGCCGAAGCCGACGTCGCCGCTGCTCGCAAACGGCTCGGCGTTCAGCCGGTGTACAAGCGCATCGACACCTGCGCCGCCGAGTTCGCTTCGCCCACGGCCTACATGTACTCGACCTACGAAGCGCCGTTCGCCGGCAAGGTCCGATGCGAAGCCGATCCGTCGGAGCGCGAAAAGATCGTCATCCTCGGCGGCGGCCCGAACCGGATCGGGCAGGGGATCGAGTTCGACTATTGCTGCTGCCATGCCGCGTTCTCGCTCAGCGCCGCCGGCTACGAGACGATCATGGTCAACTGCAATCCGGAGACCGTCTCGACCGACTACGACACTTCGGACCGCCTCTATTTCGAGCCGCTGACCGCCGAGGACGTGCTGGCGATTCTCGACAAGGAGCGCGAGCGCGGCACGGTCAAGGGCGTGATCGTGCAGTTCGGCGGCCAGACGCCGCTCAAGCTCGCCCACGCGATCGAGCAGGCCGGCGTCCCGATCCTTGGCACTTCGGTCGACTCGATCGATCTCGCCGAGGACCGCGACCGCTTCAAGCGCCTCCTCGACAAACTGGGCCTCAAGCAGCCGAAGAACGGCATCGCCTATTCGGTCGAGCAGTCGCGCCTCATCGCCGCCGATCTCGGGCTGCCGCTCGTGGTGCGCCCGTCCTATGTGCTGGGCGGACGGGCGATGGCGATCATCCACGATCAGACCGCGCTCGACGATTATCTGCTCGGCGTGCTGCCGAGCCTGGTGCCGTCCGACGTCAAGGCGCGCTACCCGAACGACAAGACCGGCCAGATCAACACGGTTCTGGGCAAGAACCCGCTGCTGTTCGATCGCTATCTGGCCGACGCGATCGAGATCGACGTCGATGCGCTGAGCGACGGCGAAACGGTGGTCGTGGCCGGGATCATGGAGCACATCGAGGAGGCCGGCATCCACTCGGGCGACAGCGCCTGCTCGCTGCCGCCGCGATCGCTCACGCCTGAGACGATCGTAAGCCTCAAGGAGCAGACGCAGAAGCTCGCGCGCGCGCTCGAAGTCGGCGGCCTCATGAACGTCCAATATGCGCTCAAGGGCGGCGAGATCTACGTGCTCGAGGTCAATCCGCGCGCTTCGCGCACCGTGCCGTTCGTCGCCAAGGTGATCGGCAAGCCGATCGCCGCGATCGCGGCCCGCATCATGGCGGGCGAGAAGCTTGCTTCGTTCGATCTCAAGCTTGAAAAGCTCGACCACGTGGGGGTCAAGGAAGCGGTGTTTCCGTTCGCCCGCTTCCCCGGCGTCGACACCGTGCTCGGGCCGGAAATGCGCTCGACCGGCGAGGTGATGGGGATCGACCGCTCGTTCGAGATCGCCTTCGCCAAGAGCCAGCTTGGGGCGGGATCGCGGCCCCCGACTTCGGGCGCCGTGTTCGTCTCCGTGCGCGACGCGGACAAGGAGAAGATCGTCGAGCCTTTGCGCAAGCTGCAGGCGCTCGGGTTCAAGATCCTGGCGACCGGGGGCACCCAGCGCTACCTCACTGCCCACGGGCTGAAGGCGGAGAAGGTCAACAAGGTGTCGGAAGGGCGCCCGCATGCGGCGGACGCGGTGCGCAACGGGGCCGTGCAGCTCATGTTCAACACCACCGAGGGGGCGACCTCGCTCGCCGATTCCAAGCCCTTGCGCCGCGCCGCCCTCTTGCAAAAGACGCCCTACTACACCACAATTTCAGGGGCCATCGCGGCGGCCGACGGGATCCGAGCCGTCGCGAGCGGCGAACTCGAAGTCAGAGCGTTGCAGGATTATCTGGCGTGACGGCGCACAAACACGCCGTGGCGGCAGTATTTTTTTACGGGTAGACAATGGAAAAACTTCCCATGACCGCCGCAGGGCACGCAGCCTTGGAGGCCGAGTTTGCTCGTCGCCAGCAGGTTGAGCGGCCGCGGATCGTTGCCGCGATCGCCGAGGCGCGATCGCATGGCGACCTGTCGGAAAACGCGGAATATCACTCCGCCAAAGAGGCGCAGTCGCATAACGAGGGCCGGATCGTCGAACTCGAGGACCTGCTCCAGCGCGCCGAAGTGATCGACGTGGCGAAATTGAACGGATCGACGATCAAGTTCGGCGCGACCGTCACCCTTATCGACGAAGACACCGAAAAAGAGCGCAAGTTTCAGCTCGTCGGGGAGAGCGAGGCGGACGTGAAGTCGGGCAAAGTGTCGATCACCTCGCCGACTGCGCGCGCGCTCATCGGCAAGAAGGCGGGCGACAGCGTCGAAGTGAACACGCCTGGCGGCGGCAAGAGCTATGAAATCGTCAAGGTGGCCTATATATAATTGACGACGTTGGCGGGCTGAAACCTGGCGCGACCGGCGACCTTAGGCTCCTGGAAGGGCCGCAATGAGAAGGTCTGGCATGTCGTCATTGGTCTTCACTCGCCGCGCCGGGCTCGTGGCTCTCGGGGCTCTCGCGCTTCAGGGCTGCGCCAGCGCGGTTCCAACGGCGACAGCGAGCCGCGTGCGCATCCGCGCCATCAAAGTGGACGTTTCGCCGATCCGGGCCAGCATGGGAGACCCTACTGCTGCGTGGTTGGAGGCGGCGCTTCCCGGCGCGCTCGCCCGGTCGCTGGCGCCCTATATGGCGCCCGGCGACCGCAATGGGGCGACGCTGGTGGCGCGCATCGACATCCTCTATCTGGGGCCAAGCAGCGGCGGACCGCAGTTCTTTGGACAAACTCAGGACACCATCAGCGGAGCGCTCCTGCTGAAAGGTCCGCGAGGCGGCGCAGTCGCGAACGTGCCGCTGCGGGCGATCGCGTCCTATTTCCCGATGGCGGTCGACCAGGTCATGGTCGAGCAGGCCCTGCAGGGCCGGGTGACCGCCCTTGCGCAGGCATTTGCGGGATGGGCGCCGAGGGAACTCGGGCTTTAGACATGTCGGCGTAGAGGCGGTGCGGCTTCGACCTCCGTGGCTTCGCCCCGCACGATGCTGTTCGCGTGTTGTCTCGGGTCGGACGGAGACAGGAAGGATGAAAATGGTCGCCAGCGCCATGACCCGCCGGGGCGCACTCTCCGCCCTTGGCGCATTCGGTCTTTCATTGACGGGCGCCGCCTCGAGCGCGCGAGCCCAGAGCGGCTTGAGGTTCAGCGCCATCGTCGTCAATGTCGCGCCGCTGCGGCCGCTAACCGGCGAACCGACCGCGTCGTGGATGGAGCAGGCGCTCGCCCAGGCTCTGCCTCGGGCTTTGGGGCCGCATCTCGCCCCGGGCGACAGAAACGCGCCAATCCTCGAAGCGCAGATCGACTGGATCTATCTTGCCCCCAGCTCCGGCGGTCCGGGGCCGAGAGGCTCGGCGCAGGACACGATCATCGGAAGCTTCCTTGTTCGGGGACGGCAAGGCCAGATCGAGTCCGTGGTCCCGTTGCGAGCGATCGCGTCCTATTATCCAAGCGCCGTCGACCAGGCGCTCGTCGAGCGCGCCTATCACGGGCGCATCGTCACGCTCGCCCAGACCTTCGCCGGCTGGGCCCCGAGGGAGCTTGGGCTTTAGAATCGATTTGGATCTGGCGTAGCCGCGCGCGCCACCCCTCGCCTCCGTCCCGAGGAGCGCGCACAGCGCGCCGTTGCCCGCCGCCGCGCCCGTGGTATAGCCCGCCGCCATGGTGGGCGCGGGCACGGACAGGACAAGGCCGCCGCTAGGCGGTGGTCCAACGATCATTCTGGTTCGGCCGCAGCTTGCCGTGAATATCGGCATGTGCGCACGCGCCATGGCCAATTTCGGCCTCGACGACTTGCGCCTGGTCAACCCCCGTCAAGGGTGGCCCCGCACCGACGAGTATCGCGAAGTCGCCTATGCCGCGGCGGCGGGCGCGACCCACCTCCTGGACGCTGCCAAGGTCTTTCCGAGCGTCGAGGCGGCGCTTGGCGACCTTCATGCGGTTTACGCAACGACGGCGCGTGAGCGCGGGCAGATGAAGGCCGTCTTGAGCCCCAGCGTCGCCATGGGCGCGACCGCTGCGGCGACGGCTGAGAAGCGCGGCATCCTGTTCGGGCCGGAGCGCACCGGATTGGATAATGACGAAGTCGCGCTCGCCAACGCGATCATCACCTTCCCGTCGAGCCCGACTTACGCCTCGCTCAACCTGTCTCAGGCGGTGCTGCTCTGCGGCTACGAGTGGTTCAAGGCCGCGCATGGCGACGCGCCGCCGCCCCCGACCGTCCCGCGCCCCCAGTCGCCGCCGGCGCAGCGCGAGATGCTGCTCGCCTTCTTCGATTTCCTCGAGGACAAGCTTGAGCAGAACGGTTTTTTCCGCCCGGTGACCAAGAAGCCGGGGATGCGGCGAAACCTGCGCAACATCATCCATCGCATGGAGCCGACGCAACAGGACGTGCGAACCTTGTGGGGAGCCGTGGTCCGCCTGGTCGAAGGGCCGCGGGTCGAGGTCCAGACCCGCAAGCGGACGCGGCAGAAAAAGCCGGAAGCTTAACTCGAATCGAAGCCGCGCCGAATTCGCAGCTCGGTTCAATGCAGACACAAAAAAGCTCTCCAAACAAAGTCTTGTCTGGAGAGCTGAAGGTTTAGCGCGAACTCGAAAGTTTGCGCTCAAGCCCTGTTTATTGCGCGGGGGCTGCCGGAGCGGCGGCGGGGGCCATGTCGTGATGCATGTGGTGCATGTGATGCATGTGATGATGATGGTGGTGGTGGTGATGGTGATGATGCATCGGCATCGGCGGTTCTGCGTTCACCGAAGCGCCGCCGGCGGGCGAGCCGGGAGCTGTTTCCTGGGCGACGGCGTATCCGGCGAGGCCGAGCGAGAGAACGGCCGCAGCCGCAAGGGTCTTGATCATGGGAGGAGTTTCCTGTGGTTTAGAGCACCCGAACGGGGTCACGGCCATCCATAGAGGTCGCCGCCTGAACTCAATATGAACCAACAGGCCGGCTATTCATTCGCCCGGAGCGGTCATCGAAGACTTCCAGTGGCGTCAGACTCGCGCTTCGAGCGTGAAGGGGGATTTGCGATGTCAGTAAGCAGCATGACGGGATTCGCCCGCGCCGCCGGCAGCGGGGGCGCGTGGCGCTGGACGTTCGAGCTCAAGACCGTCAACGCCAAGGGCCTGGACATCCGCTTGCGCATGCCCGCGCCCTTCGACCGGGTTGAAACAGAAGCGCGCGGCCGGCTCGCCAAGGCGCTGGCGCGCGGGACCTGCTTCGCCAGTCTGTCCGCACAGCGTGAAGGGCCAAGCGCCGGGGCGCAGATCGATTTGGCGGCGCTCGAGTCAATCGCCATCGCTGCCCGCGCCGCGGCGGTCAAAGCAGGGCTCGCGCCGCCGACCATGGACGGGCTGCTCGCCGTACGCGGCGTGTTTGACGCAGCCGACGTCGAGGACGACGAGGCCGCCGTGAAGGCGGCCTGCGCCGGGGCGCTCGCGAGTCTCGACGAGGCGATCGCCGCGCTCACGGCAGCGCGCCGGGGAGAAGGAAAGGCGCTCGCTCTTCTGCTCGAGACCATGCTCGCCGCCATCGCCACGCTGGTCGAGGCCGCCGACGCCAATCCGGCGCGCCGGCCCGAAGCCGTGCGCGAGCGGCTGGCGCAGAGCGTTCGGACGCTGATGGAATCTTCGCGCGGCTTCGATGAGAACCGCTTGCACCAGGAGGCGATCCTGCTTGCGGCCAAGGCCGACATCCGTGAAGAACTCGACCGGCTCAAGACCCATGTCGCCGCGGCGCAGGCGCTGGTCGACCAAGGAGGGCCAATCGGCCGCCGGCTCGATTTCCTGGCCCAGGAGCTGGCGCGGGAGGCGAGCACCCTCTGCGCCAAGGCCAATGACGTGAGCCTGACCGCGCAGGGGCTTGAACTCAGAGCGCAAATCGAGCAATTCCGCGAGCAGGTGCAGAACGTCGAGTGAGAGTTCGAAGCAATGGCCGCGAGCCGGCGAGGCATGATCCTGATTCTGTCCTCGCCGTCGGGCGCGGGCAAGACCACGCTGACCCGGATGCTGATGCAGGACAGCGCGCTCGATCTCACCCTCTCGGTGTCCGTGACAACGCGGACGCGGCGTTCCTCCGAGGTCGACGGCGTTCATTACCACTTCATCGACCGGGGCGAATTCGACCACATGAAGGCGGCGGACGAGTTGCTCGAATCGGCCGAGGTGCATGGCAACGCCTATGGCACGCCGCTCAAGCCTGTGGAAAAGGTTCTCGCGGAAGGGCGCGACATGCTGTTCGACGTCGACTGGCAGGGCGCGAAACAGGTGCGAGAACGACTGGGCGACGACGTCGTCAGCATTTTTGTTCTCCCACCCTCGATGCGGGAACTGCGCGCGCGGCTCGAGCGCCGGGCGGAGGACACGGCCGCTTCCATCGACGCGCGGTTCGAGAACGCGCGAACGGAGATCGAGCGGTGGCGCGACTATCATTACGTCGTGGTCAATGACGACCTCAACCGCGCCTATGGAGCCGTGAAGACGATCGTCGCGGCCGAGCGGATGCGCGCGAGACGAGTCCAGACCGGGGTCGGACAATTGGTCGAGCGGCTGATGGCGGAATGATACTGTAGGTAAAGTATACAGGATAATCAATATCTTGATGACTAAACCTGACTGACTACATTCAATATTTCATGTCCCACTGAGGCTGTCCTCGGCGTTTTGAGCCTAGACATGGGACATTTCGCGCCACCGGCGTGGGCCTTGCCCATGGCGAAGATTTCGGAACGGCGGGGGCTCCGAGGAAAACCTGTTGTCGACGCGGCGCGAATATGCAGCTATGAGGTTGCGGGGTGAACGGAGCCGAAGAATGACCGCCTGGGCGCCTTCCAAGCGCGCTCGAAGCGAACGCATCGAGGCCGAGGCTGACGGCCTGATCCGTGACCTCGGCGACCGTGCCTATCAGGAGGCGCGGCGACGGGAGCACGAGGCCAGTTCCGATGCGACCGCCGAGGATTGGGCGCTCGTCGCCAAGGCGATTGCGCGCAAGACCGGTAGCCGCGTCGGCCTTAATCTCTCGACCCAATTGGCGATGAACACTTTCTTCGTGCTGGATCGTGAGCCGGGCGTGGCGCACAGGGCTCGACCCCGTCCCGAGCCTGAGTCGGAGCGACAACCGAAGGCGGGCGGCGTTCCCACGCCCCAACCGTTCCGGATCCAATTCATGGGAGCAGGAACCGGTTCCACGCCTTCCGTCTTGCGCGAAGACGAGATCCGCGCCTCCGATGTCTCTGCCGCGATCATCGCCGCCGCGATCGCCGCGTGGCCGCCGCGCACGATCGCCTTGCGCATCCTCGATCAGGAAGGGCGCGAGGTTTTTGGCCGGCAGAAAGCCGCCGGCCGATAAGGGTGGCGGCTTACTCCGCCGCGATTGCCTCGCGTTCGCGAACCTCGAAGATCTCGAACTCGTCGCTGAGGCCTCGAAGCTGCGAAGACCGTGGCGTCGTTCGGTAGCTGGCTTCGCCGAGCACCCGCCCGACCTCGGCGCTTTCGATGATCGGCTTGGTCGCCAGGATCGCGGTCGGGTCGGCCAGCTCGTTCACGCGCGAGGCGATGTTGACGGTCTGGCCGAAATAGTCCTGCCGGTCGTCGAGCATGACGGCGAGGCAGGGGCCCGAATGCAGGCCGATATTGAGCGCCAGGTCCTCGCCGCCGCGCGTCTGATTGATTTCGCGCATCGCCTCGCGCATCCGCATCGCCGCCCGCAGCGCCCGGTCGGGGGTGGGGAAAGTCGCCATCACCGCATCGCCAATGGTCTTGACCACCGCGCCGCCCTCGGTTGAGACCGCATCGAGCAGGGCGCCGAAGTGGCTGCGCACGAGATCGAAGGCGGCAAGATCGCCGATCCGGTCGTAAAGCGCGGTCGAGCCCCTGAGGTCGGTGAACAGGATCGTGAGGCTCGTGATCTTGAACCGCTGCTCGGGATCGAACGTCCCGCTGCGGTAGAGATCGCGGAACGCCTGGTTGCTGAGCAGCCGTGTCGCGGTCAGGAACGGCCGGCGGGTGTTGGTGAGCGTGTTCATCTCGTCGCTATGCAGCCAGATCCCCGGCATCGTCCGGCGTTCAGCCTTGTTTTCAAACGTGATGCGAGCCGGACCCGGCTGGATCTTCTGGGTGCCGCTGTGGGTGTGTGCGTCGGCGAAGACGAGCGACAGGTTCCGCCTTTCCTTGGTCTCTTCCCCCTCAACCTCAAGGAAGAGCGACGAGTGGGTGACAGGCTCGAAAACAATCGCAAAGCCAGTCGGGAGGTTGAGCGACATCGCCGCCTTCTCGCCCGACCCGAGCTCCATCGTATCGAGCGTCACCTTTTCGACAGCGCTTTCGACATCGTCCGGAAACTCGTTGCTCGAACTCCAGAAGATCTGGCGCATGTATTCGGCGAAAGGCAGCGAATCCGGATCGTGCGCGGCGATGCGGCGAATCCGGGGATTGACGGTGAAGGTGACCTCGACCAGCTTATCGAGCGTCGGCTCGCAATCGACCGTGCAGAACGAGCAATAGTACTGCGGCTGATTGAGGTTCTTGAGCGCTGCTCCGGCCTCGATCACGCCGCCGCATGACGGACACATCATATTCCATGACATGTCGAACAGCCCGAGCCGCGCCGCGTGGACAAAGGCGCCGATCGTCTGCTCCTCGCCAAGGCCATGCGCCTTCGCATAGGCCAGGGGATTGATGCGGTTGAGCAACCGATCCTGGTCCGTCTCGACGGATGTCTTCAGGGCCTCGACCACCGCCGCGATCGGCGGTTTGCCGCAAAAGCCCAAATAGCGCTTCGTCAGCCATAGCATTTCCTCGAAAGTTGGTCTGCGGCCGATCAACAACGGCCGGGGCCGGCCGTTCAAAATAAGGGCCGTACAGGTCCTCTTTTATATAGGTTTGAATCTAAGTTTTGGGAGGGCGCAGCGCCCCCCGCCTCGCCTCGAAAGGGGCCAGCTTGTCTAACTTGTTGACGAGAACGAAGCAAGAACTTTTTCCTCGCGACCTCCGCGCTTTTCAACTGATACGTCGCTCGCTCGTCGAATGCGCCACGAAACTTGCGGTCAAATCGACGCCAGGATTGGCGACGGGCGTTCGCCGGGGAGATCGGCCGCGCCCGTGTCGCGCAAATTGATACATTCAATGCGTAGGTGGTCCTCACCACCCTGTGATTTCAATAACCATCCGCTGGGGTTTGTGTTGCGCGAGCGGTGCGCATAAAATACAATATTATTTAGCTAAACTGGACGGGACCGCCGCGAGGCAAACCTGATTTAGCGCTACCCATGCGTCTTTTCCTTGTCCGCTTTGGACTGACAATTGAGTGGAAATCCCATGCGCAATTTCCTAGCCGCGGCTCCGCTCGCCTTGTGCCTCGCCGGGCCCGCCGAAGCCGGCGCCTACAGCGACAACACGGCGGATATGTTCGTTTCGCCGCCAAGGATGGTTACGCACCGCGTTTGGTCACTGGAATGCGATCCGGCGGACGGCGGTTCCTATTTCGTTGGATATGACAGCGGCGATCAGACGGTCCAAATCAAGACGCCTCACGGCAGGCCCTACACCTATGCCGCGCGAAGCCAGCAGGTCGGGCCCGGCGTTGCGCGTGTCGTCGCCATTCGGCGCGATCAGAACCGCTACCTTATCATCACAATCGCGGGCGATTTGTCATCCTTGCAGGCCATCGGTCAGAATGCCGGCGGCTCGCCGGGCGGCACGGACTACTGCCACGTCATCAATGGCTGGGATTAGGAAAGGTACGGTCAAAAGCGGGGCGCCGAGCGCCTCCGAAGAGGCTCCGAAACGTGCAGACCGGCTCTATCCCGGGCGATTTCGCGATAGGCGCCTTTCGACATAATTCCGGCCGAGGCGCTCGCCTTTATAGCCGAGATAGGCGCCAATGAGCGCGGCTGCGATCAGGACCCATGGAGACGAGGAATAGATCGCGCATAGCCCCGCCAGAATCGCGGCGCCGGCCAACGCCACCCAGGTTGTAAATTCGGACGAGCCATTCAACTCTGTCACCCGCAGGTTCAATGGGCTGCCGACTTGCTGAAAGCAGCTCATCAAACAACCGCCGGCGATTGGCTCTCTATCCGATCCAACTGGCTTTTGCACGGAGGCTCGCCGCCTTTCGTGCCGCGCCGAGCGATAAGGAGGGCGGGCAGGGCGCGCGAGCGGAGCCGAAACGGACAAGGCGGCGGAATGAACCGCCGCCTTGCTTGACCATCAGGCTGCAGGGTCCCTAATGGCGCACCACTCGGAAGCGCGTCAAAGCGGGCCTGGAATGCTCCAGTAGGGGCCGACGCCATAGTAGTCGTGGAGCCTGCCCTCATAGTCTGGATCGCCCCAGGCGGGCTCTGTACCCACCGGATAGGAAGGCGCGTCCTTGAGCTGGCTCTCGTTAATCTCGACGACGTAGCCGCCGAGGTTGGTGTTGTACCTCAGAAGCGACCAGGGCAGCGGATGATAGGAGCTTCCCACGCCGAGGAATCCGCCAAATGAAAGGATCGCATAAGCGACCTGACCGGTTTGCTTGTCGATCATCAGATCGTGAACCGAGCCCAGCCGGTCGCCGCCGTTGTTGAAGACGTCAGTGCCTTGGACTTTGTCGGCGGCGATAAGGGTCGTCGTTTCGCGGACGGCGTCCATGAGAAATTCTCCTTGGCTGTTGTCTGAGAAGAAAACGCCAAGGCTACGTCAAAGTTCCCGACGGCGGGCGCCACCTTTACGGCAACGCCCGCCGCGGATCCCCGTTTTAACCCAGGTCCATCGGGACCGACCCCCTTTGGCTGTGCGCCTTACGCCGCCTTGCGTCGCTCCACCTCGGCGTGGAACAGCGGAATCTCCGTCGCCAGAGCCTGCGCCACGCTGGGCCTCGCGCGCATCCGCTCGAGATAGGCTTTCACATTCGGATAAGCGGCGAGGTCGATCTGGGGCGTCGCACGCGTCCAGTTGAGCACCGTGGTCAGATAGCCGTCGGCGACGCTGAAGCGGTCGAGCAGGAATTCCCGGTCCTTCAACTTGGCGTCGAGATAAGCGAGGCGCGGGGCGTATTTGCTTAACGTCCAGGCCTTCACCTCGGGCGGGGTCTTGTCGCCAAGCAAGGGCGTCATGAGGCCCTTGTGCAGTTCGGCGCTGATGAAGCTCAACCATTGGCGAAGCTTCGCGCGCCCGACGCGGTCGGACGCCGGCGGCGCGAGCTGCGCGTCGGGATATTGCTCGGCGATATATTGCAGGATGGCCGCGTTCTCCGTCAGCACGGTTCCGTCGTCGAGTCTCAGCGCCGGCACGTAGCCGAGCGCGTTGACCGCGCGATAATCCTCGCCCGTCGCGACGATGCGTCCGGCCTTGGTGTCGACCTCGACGAGATCGATGGCCGCGCCGGCTTCGGCGAGCGCGATGCGCGCCGACATCGAGCAGGCGAGGGGCGCGAAAAACAGCTCCATGGGTTCCTCCATTGCAATTTTTTGTACTCTCTCGCATATAATTAGCGCAGTCAAGAGTTTTGTTCAACATGGTACAAAAAACCACGCGCTCCGCTCTCAAGGCCACTCCGCGCCGGCGGGGTCGGCCACGCGCGTTCGAGGCTGACACGGCGCTCGCGCAAGCGATGGACGTGTTTTGGAGCGACGGTTTCGCCGCCACCTCGCTCGATGACATCAGCGCGGCGACCGGCCTGAACCGCCCGAGCCTGTATGGCGCCTTTGGCGACAAGCGGGCGCTGTACCTGCAGGCCTACGGCCAGTATCGAAAGCGCGTGAACGAGTTGTTCGCGCCCCTGTTTGCCGCGCGCGCGCCCTTGCGGACGAAGCTCGCGCGCATTCTCACCGCCGCGCTCGATCTTTACCTCAGTGGGCCGGAGGGCCCGCGCGGCTGTTTCACGGTGCTCAGCGCCGCCTCCGAGGCGATCGCCGATCCGGATCTTCACGGGCTAGTGTCCGACGCGATCGACGGGACCGATCGCGCATTCGCCCGCCTGTTCGCCGACGCCCGTGCGGCGGGCGAACTGCCGGCGAGCGCCGATCCCCGGCGCCTCGCGCGGGTGGCGACGGCGACCCTGCACACGATGTCGATCCGGGCGCGGGCCCGGATTTCGCGCGCAGCCATCGAGCCCATCGTCGCCGATGCAGTCGGGACGATCTGCGGCGCTGAAGGCGTCTAGCGCCTACTGCTCTCGACTTTACGCGCAGATTGTCCCGCCGCATTTCCTCCCCGTGCGGGGCAGGACAGAGGAGGGGGGCGGCCCGTCATGCGCGACGAGCGAGCGATGGCGCATTCGATAATCTCACTGGCGGCGCGCAACCCCCACCCCTTCCCCCCACAAGAGCGGGCGGGCGCGCTGAGGCCAATCGATTCTGCCAGAATGCCGCGGGCTCTGGCCTAGACTCCCGCTGGCTTCGGCGAGCCCTCCCTTTCGACAACGCGGCCTCGACCCCTTGACAATCATACCAACTGGTCGGTATGAGGCGCAGGAACGCAGACGGCAACGGCGAGGCTCTCACCCGGTTCGATGACGGCGCGTTCGGCCGCGGTCTCGCCACCAACGCTTGCGTGATCGGCAGCGGAACAGCGGGGGTCTTCGAGCGACGGCCTCTTAGCCGTCGCCTTGATGCTTGCCAAAGGAGGAGACGACCATGACCGAGCAGAAAATCACACCCTGTCTCTGGTTCGATTTCAACGCCGAACAGGCGGTCGACCACTATCTCTCGATCTTTCCCAACAGCCGCATTCTGTCGACCGCGCGCTATGGCGAGTTCGCGCCCGCGCACAAGGGCGAGGTGATGACGATTGTCTTCGAAATCGCTGGCCAACGGTTCATGGCGCTGAACGGCGGCCCGCATTACAAGTTCACGCCTGCGATTTCGCTCATGGTCAATTGCGACGACCAGGCGGAGATCGACGCGCTGTGGGAGAAGCTTGCCGAGGGTGGCGAGCATGTCCAGTGCGGCTGGCTCACCGACAAGTTCGGCGTGTCCTGGCAAATCGTGCCGCGGGTCTTGCCCGATCTGCTTGGCGGCGGCGACGCGGAGCGCAAAGATCGCGTCATGCAGGCGGTCATGAGCATGAAGAAGCTCGACATCGCGCAAATGGAAGAGGCCGCTCAGTAGAGACCAACCCTAACAGGTCCTCGGCCGCGGCCGCGTGGGCTTGCGGAAGACGAAGCATCGGATGCGATAAAGGGTCCGCATGGAAGCCAGCGACATCTTCGCTTTCTACGCCTCCCACGGTCCGATGACCGATCCTGGCGAGGCGAGCGCGCTCATCGACCCGCTTCCAAATGATGTGGCCGCCTTGAGCCGCGTCATTCAGGGCTTGGGCATTTATGACGTTGTCGCGCGCGATTTCTACGGCTTCGAGCCGCCGGAGAATTGCTTGGCCGAGATCCATTTGCGGCCGATCGCTGAACGTATTGCTCGCATCCTGGAACTCGATGCCCAGCCTTTGCATATCGCGCGAAAGCCGGAGCGTCGCGTGCTTCAGCGCTGCAATTCGTTTGCGCTCATGCTTGTGACCGTGCTCCGCGCCAAAGGCGTGCCGGCGCGGTCGCGCTGTGGGTTCGCCGCCTATTTCAATCCTCCGAATTTCGAAGACCATTGGGTGTGCGAATATTGGGATGCGCAAGACCGCCGCTGGCGCCTGGCGGACGCGCAGATCGATGACGTCTGGCGTGGGCGCCTCAATATCGGCTTCGACACACTCGATCTCCCTCGAAGGTCAGTTCCTAACGGCCTCAGAGGCGTGGCGTCGGGGCCGCAGCGGCGAAGCTGACGAGCAGCAGTTCGGCATCTCTTTCGCGGGCCTTCGCGGCCTCTGGTTCGTCGCCGGCGGCCTCGTTCGCGACATGGCGGCGCTGAACAAAATGGAGATGGCTCCCTGGGACGTCTGGGGCGCGCAGCCGGGGCCCGAAAGCAAATTCGACCTGGCGTTTTTCGATGAGCTGGCCGCGCTTACCCGCGATCCGGACCGCACATTCGCCGAGTTCAGGCGGCGCTACGACGCAGGTGACGACCTGCGCGTGCCGCCTACCGTTTTCAACGCGCTCAATCGACGGCCCGAAACGATCAACCGCCCGACACATTCGAAGCCGACAATCGCGCGTTCTGTGGCGCGGCGTGACCACCACGACAATCAATTGAAGCAGGCGTCCGCGCCGATTTGAAGGAGAAAACCATGGCCAATGCGACACAATCGAACATGCTCGGCAAATTCGTCTGGTATGATCAGATGTCGAACGACCTTGCGGGCGCCGAAAAATTTTACTCGAAAGTCGTCGGCTGGAGCCTCGAGCCCAACACGATGAATGCGCAGACATACACGCTGCTCAAGACCGGCGACACCATGGTCGGCGGTTTGATGCCGATCCCTCCGGAAGCCGCGGGCGTGCGCCCGGCGTGGATGGGCTATATCGCGGTCGACGACGTCAAGACATTTGCCGACAAGGTGAAAGCCGCCGGCGGCGCCATCCATCGGCCTCCGACCGAGATTCCCAATGTCGGCGCCTTCGCCGTCGCCGGCGATCCGAGCGGCGCAGGGTTCCTGCTCTTCAAAGGCAACGAAGGGGGTGAAGCGCCGAAGCCGGACCCCACGAAGCCTGGCTACGTCGGCTGGCACGAGTTGCACGGCGGCGATCCCGAAAAGTCCTTCGCGTTCTATTCAGGCCTGTTCGGCTGGACGAAGGGCGAGGCCCTGGATATGGGCCCCGTGGGGACGTACCAGATCTTCAACATCAACGGCCAGATGGCCGGCGGCATGATGAAAAAGATGGACCAGGAGCCTGTCGCGCACTGGCTCTATTACATCACGGTCGATGCGATCGACGCCGCGCAGGAGCGGGTGAAGTCGGCAGGTGGTCAGGTGATCCACGGACCCGTGCAAGTTCCGGGCGGAAGCTGGATCATCAACGGCATCGATCCGCAAGGCGCCATGTTCTCACTTGTCGCGCCAAAGCGATAGCGCGTGCGGCGCGTCCGCCCGCCAGAGGTTCGGTTTAGCGGCCCCAAATTTTGTTGGAGGGAACGATGCGCGTGATGGTGATCGTCAAGGCGACGAACGACAGCGAGGATGGCAAGATGCCGCCGCCCGAGCTGCTCGAACAAATGGGAGCGTTCAACCAGCAGCTCAAGGACGCCGGGATTCTCGTTGACGCGGCCGGCCTGAGGCCGAGCGCCAAGGGCGCGCGCGTCGCCTTCTCCGGCCCGAACCGGACGGTGACAAAAGGCCCGTTTCCCAATGTCCACGACCTCGTCGCCGGCTATTGGATCTGGAATGTCCATGATCTCGACGAGGCCATCGAGTGGGTGAAGCGCTGCCCCAATCCCATGTTCGGCCCGTCGGTCATCGAAATCCGCCCGCTTTATGAGATGGAGGACTTCGAGCCATCCAGGTAGGCGCCAAAGCCTGGCCGTGGCGGTTTGACGCAACTGGCTGAGGGACAGCATAATATCGAGATGAGGCTTAAAGCGCGCTATGGCCAGGAGGAGATAGCGTAAGACGCACGTTTATATTTCATCCTGCTCTTGTCATCGCGCCGCCACCGGATAGCATTAACCTCGCTTGCGACCTGCCTTCTTATCGAAGGCGGAAGCGTTCAAAACGGCGCCGGGATGACAAAAACAAAAACACCGACCACCGCCGCATTCGTCAGCCAGAAAGGGGGAGTCGGCAAGAGCACGCTGGCCCGCTTGCTGGCGGTCGGCGCGATCCATCGTGGGCGCAAGACCCTGCTCGCGGATTTCGATCTCGATCAACTGACCTGTGTCGAATGGGGCGCGCTCAGAATGCGCGCCGGCCTCGAGCCGGAGGTCGACACGCGTGCGTTCAAGAGCCTGAAGAAGCTGCGCCGCGAGGACGGCGTCGCCGATTTCATTGTCGCCGACACGCGTGGTCTCGCCGACGACCTGTCGACCGAGATCGCCGAGGATAGCGACGTCGTCTTTCTGCCGACTGGCGTATCGGGCGACGATCTGAGGCCGACGCTTGCGCTCGCGCGCAAGCTCGCCCGGCGCGGCGCCGAGGGACGCCTCGTCATCGTCCTGTCAAAGGTCGGCCGCTCGGAAACGCAATTCTCGAAGGCGGTGGAGGCGATCGAAGACGCCGGCTTTGAGCTTCTCAGCGAACATTGGCCCCAGCGCGACGGTTTCCAGGCCGATCTCGATTCCGGCCGCGCCGGCCGCGAGGCGCGCAACCCTTACCTGCGCGAGATCGCCGAACGGATGGAGGAGGCGCTCTGGACGCGCACGATGAAGGCGAAGCCCCGCTGATGAACCGACCTCGCGGCTCCGCTATGGCTGCGCCGCTCGCGGCTCCGCTATGGCTGCGCCAATACGAACAGTCGTCGCGAGCGCAACAGAACGCCTCCATCCGGCAGAGCCGGATAGGCTCCATGCAACTCGGCGGCATAACGATCGAGAAACTCGCGACAATCGGCTTCATTCAACGCCGCAAGGAAAGGCGCGAGACTTGAGGTCTCCATCCATTCGACGATCGCCGTAATGCTCGCCATGGCGTGAAGGTAAGTCGCTTCCCAGATATCGACGGCGGTGCAGATTGGAATAAGGAGGGCATAGAGGCCTTCCATCGTTTCGTTGAACGGCCGCGTCTTGGCGATCGGGAGAAGCGTCTTCGTCCACGGTCCGTCGGCAGCGATCATTCGCATCAACGCGCGATTCGGTTCGTACAGATCGTTTGGGAATTCAACCGCGAGGCAACCACCCGCCGAGAGCGTGCCGACCAGCATCGGCAACAGCTGCCGCAGCGATGGGACCATTTCCAACGAGCCGTTGGAACAGATCAGGTCGAATTTGCGTCCTGCGCTCAAGTCATGGCTGCCTTCGCTTTCAAGGTCGAACGTTTCGATCTCGGCGTGCGGAAATCGGCGAGCCAGCAGCGCCCTCATCGAACCGCGCCCGCTGTACACGTCGGCGATCCGCTGTGGGGCCGGATGGGGAATTCGGCGCATCAGATCCAGCGCCGCTCTCATCCGATGCTCCGACAGCGAACGGCCGGACTCGTTTCGGCGTAAGGCGCAGTCATTCATTGGGTTTCGTCAGATTGGTCGCGGCCAAAACCTAAGCGTCGTCTCGTCGAGCCGCCAGTCGCTAAACCGGCGGCTCGTGGGCAAACACGCCAATAGAAGGGCGGTCGTTAGGTCGCAGGCTTGATCGACGTTGCGTCCATCTTGTCGCCGGTCTTGGTGTAGCTCACCGTAACCCTCTCGCCGACCTTGAAGTCGGAAAGCTTGACGCTCTTGGGCGCCATGTAACTCGAGCCATTGTCCAGGGTGATCATATCCTTGGTCATGTCCAGGCTCTTGATCTTGGCAGTGGCGTCGGCCGCGTAAGCGATGGACGCCGAGCCGAATAATGCCGTCGCCAAGACGGCTCCTACCAACATTCGCATGGGGCTTCTCCACTTGTGAGTAGAAGCGCAACTACGCCAGCACGCATAACCTCCGCGGCGTACTCACGCCTCGCGCGAGGGTAAGCACGCTTCGCCTAACGTCGCGCTGGCCCGGAAGTTAAATCTTGTTCATCGACGCGAGCGCTGCATTCGCCGTGCTGCCCGGATCACGCGGTCTCGAATTGGATGTCGTAAGATTAACCCGCCGGCCAATTTCCGGATACTCGACAGAGCGCATTGTTCCGTCCTTGACCGCGACTGGCGGTTGCTCGCTTGCGGCGTGGAGCGCTGTTCGGGGTGGCGTGATGACAATGCGGTCGAAGTTCAGCCCGAGGGAGATCGTCCAGAGGCTTCAGATGATCGAGGCGCTGACCGCGGACGGCTTGGCCGTGGCGGAAGCTTTACGCTCGGTCGGGATGCGCGAAGCGGAATACGACCGCTGGCGGCTCGAGTATAATGGCCTCGGGCGGACGCTTGGTCCGCTGTTGTCTGCCGCGTCGAAGCCAGCGAAGAGAACGCGCCGCGCCGCGTCGGCGCAGCGGCGCAAGCCGCCCCTGTAACTCGCTTGTGAAGCTCAGGGCGGCTGAAGAGCCCGCTCCGCGGATTGTCGATGGGCCGCGCGGCATGCGATGGTGAGCGCGCGGCGGTCGGGCGCCGTCGTGAAATGCTCAACCGCTTCAGCCCGCGACAAAAGGGGGGACTTCGAATGATTTACGAACTCCGGATTTATCACTGCCTGCCCAATCGAATGCCCGCCTTGTTGAAGCGCTTCGAAAACCATACGCTGCGGATGTGGGAGAAGCACGGCATTCGGCAGGCCGGCTTCTGGACGACGATAATCGGTGGGTCGAACCACGAGCTCACCTACCTGCTCGCCTGGGAATCGCTTGCCGAGCGTGAGAAGAAGTGGGCCGCGTTTCAGAGCGACCCCGAGTGGATCGCGGCGCGAGCAGACAGCGAAAAGGACGGGGCCATTCTCACGCACTTCTCGAACGCGATCCTGCAGCCGACGTCATTCTCGAGCGTGAAGTAGGACGCCTTCCACGATTGGATCAGAGCGACGCGCAGTCCTCAGACTGTGCGGCCGCCGCGAACCGTGCGGACGATCCAGATCAACAAACAGGCGCCGATAAAGCCAAGGATCAGGTAGCCGATCCATCCGCCGAGCGCGATGCCAAAAATGCTGAGAATGGCGCTGGCGATCGCCGCGCCGACGATGCCGAGCACGATATTCATCAGTAAGCCCATATCGCTCTTCATGAATTGCTCGGCTAGCCAGCCGGCAATTCCTCCGATGATGATGGCCGCGATCCAACCGACTTCAGCATCGTGCATGGCGCGTCTCCTCGAAATGAAGGGCTGCTCTCTGCCTATCTTGCGCAGGTGACGAGAGCAGCTCGCCTTTCCAACGTGGATCAGATCGGCGTCCACAGTCAACTTGAGTTGGCGCGAGCTGACGAAAATCGTTCTTCACTCTTGCGTGCAAGATGGAACGACGAGCTGTTTCAGGTTTTTCGACTATCCGACGATCTCGTTGCCGGAGAAAAACTGCGCGATCTCTTGCGCCGCCGTCTCCGGCGCGTCCGAGCCATGAGCGGAGTTCTCGCCCATCGACAGCGCGAAGTCCTTGCGGATCGTCCCTGCTGCCGCTTTCTCGGGATTGGTCGCGCCCATCACGTCGCGATAGCGCTGGATCGCGTTCTCGCCTTCGAGCACCTGCACGACGACGGGCGCCGCGGTCATCATTTCGACCAGTTCACCGAAGAACGGGCGCTCGCGATGCACGCCATAGAACGTCTCCGCCTGTGCGCGCGTCATATGCACTCGCTTCTGCGCCACGATGCGGAGTCCGGCAGCCTCGATCCGCTGATTGACGGCGCCCGTCAGGTTGCGGCGGGTGACGTCGGGCTTGAGGATCGAGAAGGTGCGCTGGACGGCCATGACGTCTTAATCTCTGTTCGGGTTGTTGCGGGAAAACGCCGCGGCTTATAGCGGCCGCCTGGCGGGGCGGCAAGGCAGTCGCGCAATGACGTGGCCCGTGGAACCGGCTACGCAATCCCGCAATTCACGCATTTGGGACCGCGGCAGCCCGAGCCCGTTTCGGCTGGGGTGAAATGGAGCTAGAACTCGTCCCGCTCAGAGCACGGAGGCCAAGCGAACATGTCAAGATTTGGATTTCTCATTGCTGCCGCGTTCATTGCTGCGCTCGCTTCCGCCCGCGCCGACGAGCAAGTTTGGGTCATGGATAACTGGCCGGCCGACATCAGCCAGATTCCTTGCGGAGCGTGGACGAGGAACGCTGATGGGACTTGGGTCTTGACAGGCGGAGCGGTCAAGCTCGGCTCCGAGACCATGAACAACATCGGCGTCAAAGGCGATGCGGCGGCGCACCTGCTGGACCGACAGTGCGGCGCCAAAAAGAAGTGAGGGCGCTTTGCTCGCCCGGGCGCAATTCGTCCAGCGCTTTGATTCTGATTCGAGGCGACAGAAAAGACAAGCTTTGACGGGGCAATTTTCTTGCAGTAAATCAGGAATTGGACTAAGCTTGCCCCATGACGATTTCTGCGTTTCACCACGCCATGACCGCACCCTACCTGTCTTGGTTGCGGCTCACGTGAGAGGAAACGGCGACGAAATATTTTTCACGGAAAATCCCGTGTAACCCATTGATAAGTCTCGATTCGGACGAGAGAATCCAAGGAAATCCAAGGAAATCCAACCCTCAAAATCATGGTCCTTCGCAGCAAAACGGCGACCGACCAAGAGAATCCAAACAGGGCAGAGATAATACTTTATTATCCTGTGAAACTTTACGCTAGGGCCGGCCCGAAGGAACCTGGAGGCGCCGGAGCCGCACGTAGAGCGCGCCGGACCCGCCGTGCGCGCGCCCAGCCTCCTCGAAGCCGAGCACGACCGAGCGCAGATCGGACTCACGCAGCCATTGAGGGGTGAGCCGCTTGAGCACCCCGCGCTCGTTCGGCCACCCGCTGAACTCATCTGTCGCTCCGCCTTTACCGGTGACGATGATGACCAGCCTCGCGCCTTGCGCCTGCGAATGGCGCAGGAAGCCGCGCAGAGCCTGGTGCGCTTCAGCCTGAGTCAGTCCGTGCAAATCGAGCGCCCCGTCGATCGCGGCGCGTCCCCGCGAAAGGTCGCGCTTGAGCCGCCGTTCGATTGGCGCGAGTGGCGGTGTCGAGGGCTTCGCGGGCCGGGCGGCGGGAGGCTCGTTGGGGGTTGGAGGCGGGGCGGCGGGCCGGGCGGCCCTTATCGGATTCGACGGCGCAGGCAGGGTTGCGCCGCGCCGCCGTGCGACGGAGCGCGCGACCTCGGTCCAGAGCGCGATCTCCTCGTCGCTCAGGCGCCGCAAGCGCTTGCGGGGCGGCGGCGTGTCCTTCATGGGCCCTCCCCTCGCGGCAGAAGCACGACGAACTCGGCCGGATGGCGAATGGCGCCGGCGCGCGCGCCGGCCTTGTCGCCGCTGCCGAAGAAGAGGTCGGCGCGCGCCGCGCCCACAATCGCCGAGCCGGTGTCCTGGGCGATCATGAGACGGCGGAACGGCTGCTGCTTGTCATCCGCCCAAGGCAGTTCGGCCTCGATCCAGAAGGGCAGGCCGTACGCCCAAACCCGCCGGTCGACCGCGATCGAGCGCAGCGGGGTGAGCGCAACGCCGGCGCCGGCGACGGGCCCGAGGTCGGGGTCGAAATCCTCGACGAGCTGGAAGAACACGAACGAGCGATTGCGCCGCATCACGTCCAGTCCGCGTGCGCTGTCGCGGCGCAGCCATGCTTTCAGGCTCGCGAGCGACATCGCGCCTTCGGCGATCTCGCCGGCCTCGATCAGGATCTTGCCAATCGATGTATAGGGCAGGCCGTTGCGTCCGTCATAGGCGAGGCGCGCGCGGGAGCGATCGGGAAACTCGACCTGCGCCGAACCCTGCACCTGCATGAGGAAGGCCTCGACCGCATCGCGAACCCACACGATCGGGTCGCGGCGCTCGATCTCGATCTGTGCGCGATCGGCGTAAGGGACGAGCGAACCGTCGCCGAGGCGCCTGGCGCCGCTGATGTCGTTCGGAAATCCAACCGGCGGAGGGTCGACGCCAAATGTCACGAGGTCGGTCGGCCGCGCGAGGATCGGCCAGCGAAACGCCTCGGTTTCAACCCTCGAAGCTGGAACGCAGGGCTCGTAATAGCCGGTCAGGAACCCATTGCCGCTCTCGGAAGCAACGCGGAAAGGACGGAATCGAGACTCGAAAAATCGGCGCGCATCTCGCTCGTCTGTGACGCTCGCGCAAAGCGCCGCCCGCGCGTTCGCGACGAATTCGAGCGATGCGGACTTCCCCGGCCGGGGGCAGGGCTCATTCGTGGCAAACGCCCGCGCGGAGCGTTCGAAGGCGCGAAACGCCGCCTGATGATCGTCGTCGGCCCAGCCCGGGAGGCTGTCGAAATCAGTCGCCTCGAGGCTGGGCCGCATGGGGCTTGCGAGCGTTGTGACGCGTTTAGCGCTCGGATTCGGTGCCGGTCAGCTGCCAGTTGGGATCGCGAGAGCGAACATCGCGCGCGAACGTCCACAGGTCGATATGCTCGACGACGTTGTCGGGCGAACCGTCGACGACCTCTCCTTGCGCGTCGCGAGTGACGGAGGCGAGCTTGGCGGAGAACCGCACTTGAAGTTGCGCCATCGTGCCGATGAGCCGAGCGCCGACGATCGTGGCTTTGTCGATCGAGACGACCGTCGTCGACATTGTGTGTCCGGCGTCGGCGCGGGCGTGGATCGCGCTCTCGAAATTGGCGAAGGCGTCGGGCGACATCAGGCTTTTGAGCGCGTCGGAATCGCCGGCGGCGAAAGCATGAACGACCATGTCGTAGGCGCCCCGAGCGCCAGCCAGGAAGGCTTCGGGCGCGAAGCTGCGATCCGCGCCGGCAATGGCGTCGAGGCCGCTCCAGACCGCAGGATCGGGCTCGGCGACGCCCTTCCAACGCTCTGCGGGAGCCAGCGAAACAGGCGCCGAGGACATGGCCTCCGGCTGCGCGACCGGCGCGCTTGCCGGGCCTGGCGCGGCGCGGCGCAACGGCGCCGCAAGCTCACCCGGTCGCTCGGAATCCTGGCGCATGCCTAGCACGGAGCGCAGCTTCCAGGCGACGAACAGCGCCACAAGCGCGAATATGACGGTCGGCAGATCGATCTCCGGCATCGTCCCTAAGCTCCTCGCTGCTAGGCAAACTCACCCGGCCCGCTCAACGCCATAACTAGGCGCGGCCAGGGGTTTTGGCTAGGAGCATGGGTTATCAGCCTTACCGGGTCTGAAGCTGGCGCGTCCTGGCGATCGCAGCCATTCCCTAATTCTGAGGCCCAAATGCGGCGCGAAGCGACATGAGGCCCGTCAATGTAATCGGCGTGGCGGGCGCCGGGGCTTGGGGCATGGCGCTAGCCAACGCGGCAACGGCCGCAGGGCGCACCGTAATCCTCTGGGGCCGTGACGAGGCTCGTATGCGCGCCATCGCCGCGACACGGCGGAGCGACAGGCTGCCCGGCGTTGATTTGGCGCGAGCGGTTGAGGCGACATCCGATCTTGCGGAGCTTGGCCGGTGCGACGCGATTTTGGTGGCGACGCCCGCTCAGGCGAGTCGCGAGATCGCGCTGCGGCTGGCCACGGCGCCAGGATCGGCGGCGCTCGTGTCCTGCGCCAAGGGCATCGCGCGCGGGACGCGCGCGTTCATGACCGAGGTCCTGGCCGAAGCCGCGCCCGACCGACCCAGGGCCATTCTCTCCGGACCCTCCTTCGCCGCCGACGTCGCGGCCGGCCTGCCGACCGCGGTGACGCTCGCGTGCGCCGACGAGGGCCTGGCGCGAGCGCTCTGCGAGGCGCTGCGCGGGCCGACCTTGCGCCTTTATCATTCGACCGACGTGCGCGGCGTCGAGATCGGCGGCGCGGCGAAGAACGTGCTGGCGATCGCCTGCGGCGTCGCCGCTGGCCGCGGGCTTGGCGCGAGCGCGGTCGCAGCGCTCACGGCCCGCGGTTTCGCCGAGCTTCGCCGCTTCGGCGAGGCTTTCGGGGCGCGGGGATCGACGCTGATGGGCCTTTCGGGGCTCGGCGATCTTGTCCTGACCTGCTCATCGCCGCAATCGCGCAACTTCGCGTTCGGTCTGGCGCTCGGACGTGGCGCAAGCGTTGCTGAAGCGGGAGCGGGCGGCCTCGTCGAGGGCCAATTCAGCGCGCTCGCGCTGACCGAGCTGGCGCGCGAACGCGACATCGACATGCCGATCGCCAATTGCGTTCAGGGGCTGATCGAAGGCTCGCTCGACGTTAAGGCCGCGGTGAGCGCGCTGCTCGCGCGCCCTCCGAAGGGGGAAGAATAGGCGGGAGCGCTTTTGCATTTTTGGCGCTCCTCACTTAAGCCTTCGTGACGTTCAGGAAACGCAAACTTACGCGCGAGTTGGCGATGGCGCACTGGCTGTTCAAGAGCGAGCCCTCGGCATGGTCTTATGAGAAAGTGGCCGGCCTTGGCGCTGCGGGCACCGACTGGAGCGGCGTGCGCAATCATACCGCCAAGCTCAACATGCAGGCGATGAAGGTCGGCGAACAGGCCTTTTTCTACCACTCGAACGAGGGGAAAGAGATCGTCGGGATCGTCGAGGTCTGCAAGGCCTATCGGCCTGATCCAACGGACGCGACGGGCAAATTCGGGATGGTGGACATTCGCGCATTGCGGCTGCTTCCGCGCTCGGTCACTCTGGAAGAGGCAAAGAGCGACAAGCGGCTGGCCAAGATGGCGCTCGTCACGCAGTCCCGGCTGTCGGTCCAGCCCGTGACCGACGCCGAATGGGCTGTCGTGTGCAAGCTCGGCGGGCTTTAACGGACAGGCGACTTAGACCAAAGGATCACGCGGGCCGGCTTGTCGCTTTCCCTCGTTGGGGCATAGTTGCGTCTTAGCTTTTCGCGCGAGAGCGGAACTCTCGCGCGACCGACTGCTCTGGGAGGAGCCCATGTCCGACAAGGTCTATGACGTTCCAGCCGAATGGGCGAAGCGCGCCTGGGTCGACGCGGCGAAGTACGAGGAGATGTACAAGCGCTCGGTGACCGACCCGGAGGGCTTCTGGGCCGAGCACGGCAAGCGCATCGACTGGTTTAAGCCATTCTCCAAGGTCAAGAACACGTCATTCGACGCCAAAAACGTCTCGATCAAATGGTTCGAAGACGGGGTCACCAACGTCGCGCACAATTGCATCGACCGGCATCTGCCCAAGCGCGCGAACCAGACGGCGATCATCTGGGAAGGCGACGATCCCTCGAAATCCGCCCACATCACCTATGCCGAGCTTGCGCGGCGCGTCGGACTTTTCGCCAATGTGCTGAAGGCTCATGGCGTCAAGAAGGGCGATCGGGTCACGATCTACCTGCCCATGATTCCCGAGGCGGCCTATGCGATGCTCGCTTGTGCGCGCATCGGCGCGATCCATTCGGTCGTATTTGGCGGCTTCTCGCCCGAGGCGATCGCGGGCCGGATCGCGGACGCCAAATCCGACGTCGTCATCACTGCGGACGAGGGGCTTCGCGGGGGCCGGAAAGTTCCGCTCAAGGCCAATGTCGACGCGGCGATCGAGAAAGTGGGCGGTGTCAAGACCGTGATCGTCGTCAGGCACACGAGCGGCCACGTCGGCTGGCGACATGGGCGCGACGTTTGGCTGCATGAGGCTGAACAGGGGGTCAGTGCAGACTGCCCGGCGGAACCGATGAATGCGGAGGACCCGCTATTCATCCTCTACACGTCAGGTTCCACCGGCGCGCCGAAGGGCGTTATGCATACGACGGGAGGCTATCTCGTCTACGCCTCGATGACCCATCACTATGTCTTCGATTATCATGACGGCGACATCTATTGGTGCACCGCCGATGTCGGCTGGGTGACCGGCCACAGCTACATTCTCTACGGGCCCCTGGCCAACGGGGCGACGACGCTGATGTTCGAAGGCGTTCCCAACTATCCGTCGATGAGCCGGTTCTGGGAGGTCATCGACAAGCACAAGGTCA
Organism: uncultured Alphaproteobacteria bacterium; assembly: GCA_963717215.1. Taxonomy (GTDB): domain Bacteria; phylum Pseudomonadota; class Alphaproteobacteria; order Rhizobiales; family Beijerinckiaceae; genus Roseiarcus. The sequence goes on along the minus strand of CAVQVS010000006.1, from coordinate 298,308 downwards.
ACACCTTCTACACCGCGCCGACTGCAATCCGCTCGCTCATGGGCGCGGGCGAGGAGCCGGTCAAGAAGACGAGCCGCGCGTCTCTTCGTCTTCTGGGTTCGGTTGGCGAGCCGATCAATCCCGGAAGCCTGGGAATGGTATCACCGCGTCGTCGGCGATAGCCGCTGCCCGGTCGTCGACACCTGGTGGCAGACCGAGACCGGCGGCATTCTCATTTCCCCATTGCCCGGCGCCATCAAGCTCAAACCCGGGTCGGCGACGCGACCCTTCTTTGGCGTTGTTCCCGAGATCGTCAGCGCCGAAGGCAAAGTCCAGGAAGGCGCGTGCGAGGGGAATCTCGTCATCGCCGACTCGTGGCCGGGTCAGTCGCGCACCGTGTTCGGCGATCACGCGCGCTTCGTGAACACCTATTTCGCCGCCTATCCCGGCAAATATTTCACCGGCGATGGCGCGCGCCGCGACTCCGACGGGTACTACTGGATAACCGGGCGCGTCGACGACGTCATCAACGTCTCCGGCCACCGGATGGGCACCGCCGAGGTCGAGAGCGCGCTTGTTGCCCACCCGAAAGTGTCGGAAGCCGCGGTTGTCGGCTATCCGCACGACATCAAGGGGCAGGGCATTTACGCCTACGTGACCTTGATGAGCGGACTCGAGCCGAGCGAGGATCTGCGCAAGGAACTGGTCGCCTGGGTGCGCAAGGAGATCGGCCCGTTCGCCTCGCCTGACCTCGTTCAATTCGCCCCGATGTTGCCGAAAACGCGCTCCGGCAAAATCATGCGCCGAATCTTACGCAAGATCGCTGAGAACGAGTATGGCGCGCTCGGTGACACCTCGACTCTGGCCGATCCTTCGGTCGTGACCGATCTTATCGATAAGAGGCAGAACCGCGGTAAGGGGTAGGCCGGGTCGAGAGCTGATACTCGTCGTTGCGACCGGATCAAGTCCGGGGAGAAGCAATCCAGGGATGGCAAGGTCCCCTTCGCTTCGCTCCTCGCAATGACGACAACTGCCTCGCGTCTCTCTCTACGACGCGATGAGCAATTCCTGCGCCGCTTCGATCTTCGTCGCGAGAATGACGGCCTGAGTTCGGCTCTCGACGCCGAGCTTCTGGAAGATCGCGGACACGTGCGCTTTTACGGTCGCCTCGGACACGCTGAGCTCGTAGGCGATCTGCTTATTGAGCAGGCCTTGCGACAGCATCATCAGCACCCGGATCTGCTGCGGGGTCAGCGAAGCAAGCCGCCGCGCCATCGCACTCGATGCGCCGTTGGGGGCCGAGCGCGGATCGAAATCGGGCGGAGTCCATCGGCCCCCGTCCAGAACCTCGGCGATCGCCCCCCGCATCGTATCGAGCGAAGTGGTTTTCGGGATGAAGCCGGCGGCGCCAAATTCCATGCAATGGCGGATGACCGCGCGCTCTTCGTTACCCGAAACAACGATGACCGGGGTGGATGGGCGCTCGGAGCGCAGGAACAGGAGCCCAGAAAATCCGCGGACGCCCGGCATAGTCAGGTCGAGCAGGACGAGGTCGGTGTCTGGCGAAGCGTCCAGCGCCACGGCCATGCTGTCGAAATCATGCGCGACCACGATCTCGGCATCGGGCGCGGCCGCGAGCACGGCCTGACGCAAACCGCCGACCATGAGCGGATGGTCATCGGCGATGAGCACGCGAAACGCGCTCTCTTCGCTTATGGTCTCCTCCCGTCCAATAGCCGACGCTGCAGGTGCTATAGAACAAGAATTGCTGATCCGCCCGTCGTTGTCACGTCCGCGCTTAGCGCTTTGGGTGCTCACCCTTCACCTTTTCGTGAGGACGGCAGGCGTACAAGCTGTCGCAGTGCTTCGGTCATCGCGATCGTTGCGGCGATCCCCACGTTCAAGGAACGGAGGGGAGGGCGGATTGGGATGGACACTCGAGCATCGGCTGAAACCCGAACCGCCTCCGGGACGCCGGACGAACTCGCGGCCGAGAAGAATAATATCCTTTTCACGAAAAGTGAAATCCCACAAAGGCGTTTCGCCCTTTGTCGTTAACAGGACAAGCCGGCGTTGGTTGGCCGTGCGCCAGGCCGTGAAGCTCGCCCAGGAATCGTGGCTCTCGATCGAGACTGCACTGAGGTAGTCCATCGCGGCGCGGCGGAACCGGCTGTCGTTGATCCGGAACCCCGCCGGTTCGATGATCGCGGCGTCGACGCCGAGGCACGCGCAGGTTCGCATCATGGCGCCGGTATTTTGGGCGATGTCAGGCTCGAACAAAGCGAGCAGAAGGGGCGCCTCGGGCTTCGTCATATTGCGCGCAAAAGCAAAAGGTTGGCGGGACAAATAGCCATTGGGAAAACACCGGAAGCGGGAGAGAGAAGCGCGAAGCTTCGGGCTATGGACATCCAATTCGATCGATGCGAAAAGCCGCTTAGAACCAATTCAAAGTCGTGATCCCGCGGGCGCCGCGGCGACACGCACGTTGGGGGTTGAATTGACCATCAATGGAAGAAGTCGGCGATGTTCCTTCCGGCTAAACTCGGATGGGGGGATCTTCGAGGCGGCGGCTTTGTCTACGGCCCGTAAAATGCTTTCCCCGCCGACGCTAGAGTAAAATGCTGGCCGACGGGCGATGCATAAACCTCTTCCTCGGACTTCCTTCTCGAGACTTCTTCGGCTCCACGTCCCATCAGAGATCCACGACATGAGCGGTCCTTCGACCTACGTTCCGAAAAGCGCGATTGGGCGGTGGTTTGAATCGCGTCTGCCGTTGGGGGGCTTAGTCCATTCCTCGTTCATCGCCTATCCGGTGCCGCGCAATCTCAACTACATGTGGACGTTCGGCGCGATCCTGTCGTTCATGCTGGTGGCGCAGATCGTCACCGGCGTCGTTCTCGCCATGCATTTCGTCCCCTCGGCGACCCAGGCGTTCGCCTCGGTCGAGAACATCATGCGCAACGTCAATTACGGCTGGCTGATCCGCTACCTGCACAGCAACGGCGCGTCGCTCTTCTTTTTCGCCTGCTACGTCCATATGGGTCGCGGCCTCTATTACGGCTCCTTCAAGCCGCCCCGCGAACTTCTCTGGATCATCGGCGTGATCATTTATGTACTGATGATGGCGACGGCTTTCTTCGGCTATGTTCTGCCCTGGGGCGGGATGAGCTTTGCGGGCGCGACCGTCATCACCAACCTCACTTCCGCCATTCCCTTCGTCGGCAACTCGATCGCCCACTGGCTGTGGGGCGGATTTGCGGTCGGCGGTCCGACGCTGAACCGGTTCTTCGCGCTGCACTACCTCGTCCCGTTCATCATCGCGGCGTTCGTCGGGCTTCACGTCTGGGCGCTACACGTCGCGGGGCAGAACAACCCTGACGGCATCGAGGTGAAAGACACTCAGCGCGACACCGTCGCTTTCACGCCTTACGCCACGATCAAGGATGTCTTCGGCCTTTCGGTCTTCCTCATCCTTTATTGCTGGCTCGTGTTCTACATTCCCAACTATCTGCTGGATGCGGACAATTCTGTTCCCGCCAATCCGCTGGCGACGCCCGCGCATGTCGTTCCGGAATGGTATTTGCTGCCGTTCTACGCCATGCTGCGCGCCATCCCGAATAAGCTCTGGGGCGTGATCATCTTGGCGGCGGCGATCGTCGTGCTGGCGTTCATTCCCTGGCTTGACCGCTCGCCGGTCAAGTCGGCGAAGTACCGCCCGTCCTATCGCTTTTTCTTCTGGGTCTTTATCGCGATCTGCATCGGCCTCGGCTATCTCGGCTCCCAGGAGCCGACCGAGGGGCTGGCGATGATCGCGCGCATCCTGACGTTTGGCTATTTCGCGTTCTTTCTCATCATCATGCCTGTTCTCAGCTTTACGGAGAAGACCAAGCCGATCCCGACCTCGATCGCCGATGCGGTGCTGACGAGGACGAAAACCGCGGTGGCAGCGGCCGAATGATGCGGACCCCTTGCAAGGAAATTCACCGATGATCCGCCTCAGGTTTCCCGCTCTCGCTCTTGCCGCCGCGGCGCTTGCGCTCTCAGGCGGCCTTGCGCTCGCGCAAAGCGACGCCGAGCAGCCCAACCCTCCCCAGCAGAGTTGGAGCTTCTCGGGGATGTTCGGCATTTACGACAAAGCTCAGCTTCAGCGCGGGTTCCAGGTCTACAAAGAGGTTTGCAGCACCTGTCACGCGCTCAGCATTCCGTTCCGCACGCTCACCGATCCCGATGGTCCCGGTTTCAGCGAGGATCAGATCCGAACGCTCGCCGCCACCTATCAAGTCACCAACGCAGAACCCAATGAGAAGGGCGAAATCTTCAAGCGCGGCGCAACGCTGGCCGACAACATTCCTCGCCCCGAGGCCTATCCGAACGACCAGGCTGCGGCCGCGGTCTTCGGCAAAGCGCCGCCAAACATGGACTTGCTGGCCAAAGCGCTGAAGTTCGAGCGAGGCTTCCCGTGGTTCATCCTGGACGGGCTGCCGGGCCTTGAATATCAGGAGATGGGCGCGGACGTCATCCACGGGATCCTGAATGGCTATACGAAGCCCGACGACCCACAGTGGAACCTGTACTATCCCGGCCACAAGATCGCGATGCCGCAGCCGATCACCGACGGCGCAGTCGATTACAAGGACGGCACCAAGCCGACGTTGGATAACTACTCCAAAGACGTCGCGGCCTTTCTGAGCTGGGCGGCCGAACCGAATCTTCCCGAACGCAAGAGAATTGGCCTCCGGGTCCTGATCTTCCTCATCGTGTTCGCGGTGCTGCTCTATTACGTCAAGAAGCGGGTCTGGGAATCCGCGCACTAAAGCGAGCGACATCAAGAGCGGCGCGATGGATGGCGCCGCGATCGTTAGGATTGGCGCCGCTCTCGGCGGAGCGGGGTGAGCATGTCCAAAGCAATCGTAGGGGTGATCGGCGGCTCGGGGGTCTATGATCTTCCCGGCCTGACGGACCTGCGTGAAGAGCGCGTCACGACCCCGTGGGGCGATCCCTCGAACTCACTGCGCTTTGGTCGCGTTGGCGAAACGCAGGCGGTGTTCCTGGCGCGGCACGGCCGCGGCCACCGTTTCTCTCCCTCAACCATCAATTACCGCGCCAACATCGACGCCCTGAAGCGGGTCGGCGTCACCGACATCATCGCGCTCTCAGCCTGCGGCTCGTTTCACCACGAGCTCTATCCCGGCATGTTCGTCATGATCGATCAGTTCGATGATCGCACGTATAAGCGTCAGACCACCTTCTTCGGCGACGGCTGTGTCGCTCACGTCTCGATGGCCCACCCGATCGCGCCGCTGTTGCGCCGCCGCCTCGTCGCCGCGGCTCAAGCGGAGACAATCGCCTGTCGTGACGGAGGGACCTACGTTTGCATTGAAGGCCCGCAATTCTCGTCGCTGGCGGAGTCGCTCCGCTTCCAGGCAGGGGGCGCCGACGTCATCGGCATGACCGGCGCGACTGAGGCGAAACTGGCGCGTGAAGCGGAGATTTCCTACGCGACGATCGCCATGGTCACCGACTATGACTGCTGGCACGAGGGGCATGGTGCGGTCGACGTCGCCTCGGTGATCAAGGTGATGGGCGAGAACGCGAGCAAAGCAAGTGCGGTCGTTGCGCGCACGCTGAGCGAGTTTCCCTCGGAGCACGAAGCCTGTCCCGTCGGCTCGGACCGCGCTCTGGAATTCGCGTTGATCACAAACCCAGCCCATCGTGATCCCGATCTCGCCAAAAAGCTGGACGCAGTCGCCGGACGTGTGCTGCGCGGCGACTGAAGTGTCGTTCCCTGATGGCTTCGCGGCGCCGGCAAGGCCCGCGGCTTGCGCTGCTTCCGGCATTCAAACACAATGAGCCACCGAGCCGATGAGGCCCGGACTCGAGGAATCGAATGTTCAGGGATGTGTTTGAACGGCTCCTTTTCGCGGCCCGGTTTCTTCTCGCGCCACTCTATCTGGCGCTCGCCATCAGCCTCGTCGCGATTCTCTATAAGAGCGGCTTTCACCTTTACGAACTCATAACGCAGTTGCCGACACTTAACGACGATCAGGTCCTTTTATCCGAACTTGGGATCGTCGATCTGACACTGACTGCATCGCTGGTCGTGATCGTCTTTCTCTCCGGTTACACCAATTTTGTGGCTCCAGTCGCCTCGCGGAAAGATGACGGTCGGCCACATTGGATCGCCGAGATCGACTTCAGCGAACTGAAGCTGAAGCTCATGGCCTCGATCGTCGCCATCTCCGGAATCAAGTTGCTCGAGGCGTTCATGAACATCGCCCATGAACCTGACCGCGATCTCTACTGGCTCGTCGGCATTCACTTGACCTTCGTCGTTTCCACGATCGTTCTGGCGCTCGCAGAGCGGTTTGGTCCCCACACACACTTGTCCGACGTCGACTCGGAGGGAGTCTGAGCGGCGCTATCTCTCGAGAACCACGCTTCGGCATTCTGGCGGCAACGCTGAAACGGGCAGCGGCGGCTTCGGCTTGCCGGGATGGGGATGAAGCGCCTCGTCGGTGAACCACCAGGCGAGCGCCTTGTCGCAGCCATCGCCTGGCGGCACCGGGTCCTGCGGCTCGCAGCTGGAATCACCCGCCGGGCACTTGATGCGAATATGGAAATGGTAGTTGTGCCCCCAATAGGCGCGCACCTTGTTCATCCAGGGCTGGCCGCTCGCGGTCTCGCACAGGGCTTTCTTGATCGCGGCGTTTACGAAGATGCGTTCGACCTAGCGGCTCCTCGGCCGCCGCCTTGATGATTCCGGCCTGCGCCGGCGTCCAATGCGCCGTGACCGAGAGCCCATCCTCGCTCACCATGTCGACGGCCGACATGGTCTCGCGTTCTTCCCTCGAGAGCGTGCGGTCCGGCATCGGCGTCAGCCAGACATCGGCGTCGAGGCCGACCTGATGGGACGCATGGCCCGTCAGCATTGGGCCGCCGCGCGGCTGGGAAATGTCCCCGACCAGAATGCCGTTCCAAACGCCTTCGGCCTTCGCCTTGCGCGAAAAGCGCTCGAGGAAGGCGATCATCGCCGGATTTCCCCACATGCGATTGCGCGACAGGCGCATAACTTGCCAGGATTGGCCGTCGACAGGCAGCGCTTTCGCTCCGGCAAGACAGCCGCGGGAGTAGAAGCCGATTGAGCGCGCCTGAGCTTCGACGGGCGTCAGCGCCCGCCCGAACACTTCCTTGGCTGGCAGCCTCGGGTTTGCGGGATCGGCGAGCGGGGGCAGCGCTTTGGGGTTCAGCGTTCCCTTGTCCTGGGCCAGCGCCAGCGTGATCCAGGCGAGAGCGACCGCGAATGCGATGCTGATCCCTAAGAATCGTATGGGCATTGGTCTCCGATTCGTGACCGGGTCGCGACTCAGCGACGGCGCGCGCGGAGTATGGCGCCTGAGGCTAGCCTCACCAACGGGCGCGAATCTTCACGATTTTGTAAGCAGGCTTTGAAAAGGTCTTTTGACGCCGTCAAGGGATTGTTAAGGATCGGGCCATGGGTCTCTCTAGGCGGACGCAATGGACGGGCTCGGCGGTGGGGGCCGCTCTCCTCATGGCCGGTTGCGCAGGTCCGACCGTTCAACCCAGTCAGTCTTCAAACGGTAGTCTCACATCGGTCGACGGCGCCACCGTTTCGCTTGCCACGTTCGAGAACTCGGCCTTCCCCTACCATGGCATGATCCCGAACTATCAGGAGACGGGCAAGACGCGGCCTTTCATGGACGTCGACGAGAATGGCCGGCTTGGCCATTCGAGCCCCCGCGGCGGGATCCATTGGGAGGACCAGACCTACAGCGACCGCAGCGTGCTGCTCGCGGCGCCCCAGTCGTTCGATCCGGCCAGGGGCGGGGTCATCATCGTCTTCTTCCACGGCAACAATGCAACGTTGTCGCGCGACGTCATCGCCCGCCAGCAGATCGTGCGCCAGCTCTCCGATTCAGGCCTCAATGCCGTCCTGGTCGCGCCCCAACTCGCCGTGGACGCCCAAGATTCGAGCGCCGGACGGTTCTGGTCGTCAGGCGGGTTCTCCTCTTTCCTTGGTGAGGCGCAGTCGAAGCTCGGCGACCTCTATCCCAACGCGCGCGGCGCGTTTCGGCGCATGCCGATCGTCATCGTCGCCTATAGCGGTGGCTACCTGCCGGCCGCCTATTCGCTCGCAGTCGGGGGCGATCAGGGCCGGGTGCGCGGGCTTGTGCTGCTCGATGCAGCTTACGGCGAGCGCGACAAGTTCGTAAGCTGGGCGGAGGGGCCAGGACGGAGCGCCTTCTTCGTCAGCGCCTATTCGACCTCTTCGCGCGCGGGCAACGACGCCATCCGCGCCGAACTCGAGGCCGCGGGGGTGCCGACCGTGAGCGGCTTGCCGAGCCAGCTCACTGCCGGCGTCGTCGCCTTCATCGACGCGGGCTCTGTCGATCACAACGACTTCGTCACCTCGGCCTGGGGCGGCGCGCCGCTGCGCGACATCTTCTCCCGCATTGGCGGGTAACAGCCGAGCACTCGGCTTTCGCGGGCCGACCCCCATTCTGAGGCGCTCGCGCCAGCGGGCATCGAAGAATGTTCCAGCGCCAAGCGCCCTTCCTGTGCATCGGAGCGTTCTTCGAGACGCGCCTTGGGTGCTCCTCAGGATGAGGCGGAGTGTGGCGGGTAGGCGCGACGGTTCAATCGTCGGCGTCAAGATGCTTCATGAACTTGGCCAGATCGTCGCCCTTGAGCGTGCTTTCCGCGATCCCGTTCCATACCGCCTTGGCCTGTTTCGGGGATATCTCGTCGTCGTTGGGTCGCAGCTGAAAAACGAGGTCGTAAGGGTTGGTGATGTTCCGGCTCGTCGACGTCCAGGCGTACACCGTGAACGTCTTCAGGCTGGGATCGAGAGCGTCATCGGTCACGCTGACCTTGTTATCGTGTGACGACCTCTTCGTGCCGGCGCGTATTGCATCCAGAACTTATCGACTTGACGCCTGTCCCCTTGCAGGCTCACGCTCACCGTTCCATCCGGAATGTTGTTCCGAGCATATCCGGCGAGATTGTACATGATCGCCTCTTTCTGGATCATCGCCCGGAGGCCGACCTTCTGAATCATGGTTCCGCTGACGATGCCCTTGACGGCTTGTCGGTCGGCGCTTGCCGTGCCCGCGATCAAAACGGCCGTCCCGCAGACGAGACCCCCGGCAAACATGAGCACGATATGACTGACCGCTAATTTGATTCGTCCATTCGCTTGCTCGAGCTTCAAACCGGGCCGATAGCGCCGTTGTGTTTATAGCGATTTTTCGATGTGGTGGTGGCTTTCGACGTCGATGGGTTGTCGCGAAGGCGAGGAGCGGCCGTGTCCAGGTTGCGTTTGGGTCGCAAAACGATCCTCATCAGGAGCGAAGCGATCCGGGGGAACGTAGCGCTCTATAGCTCCCTGGATCGCCGTGTCGCCGTAGCCCGTCGAAAGACGCGCGTCTTTTGACGCCCAATGGCTCATCTTGATAACAATTCCAACCATTGGGAGCGTGCTGAGGGGCGGAATAGGGGCTTCCGCCAAGCTCGCTCGCGCAATTCTTCTAGACGCACCCGCTGCGCCGAATGAATAGAACGAATGAGCGTCACGAACGCAGACTGCACCTCACTCTAGCAGGCTCGCGTCACGCTCTCATAAGCGAACGCAAGCCTGCGGCCGGTGCGATAGCTCGATCCGTCGTCGTTCTAATCGACGGTCTCTGGGGTCTTCATCAGGCCTTTCAGCGCGTCACGCTCGAGCAGCGCCGGGACATAGGCGTGGATGCCTGGCTGCAGATCCTGCAACGAGACAAAACGCCCGTCCGCCAACCTCAGCCCGTCACGATAGAGGCCGGCCTCGCGCTGGGCGAAGGTCGTCTCAACTTCCGCTTCCACGCGGAGCGCCGTTCGTAACGCCAGCGGAATATCCGTCAGCATCACTTTCGTGTCGCATTGCATGCAAACTGCGGTGCGCGGATCGCCGGCTGAGGCGAAACCGATTGAACCGCTCGGAAACCGCGTCGTTACATAGATCTCCCCCTCACGGGCGGGACGCGATCCATACATCTCCAACGAGTAGTCGCACATGACAGGCTCCTGCGCTTTACGAGCCCCCCGGTTGCTATCGTGAGATCGAACGTCCTTGTATTCTTCTATGATTTGGGACGCTAACTTGCCATTGGGGCATTATTGAGGGCAAGGCCCTATGCAGAACCAATCAAATTTCTTTGTACAACAGTCTTGGGGGCGCCATTTTGTAGGTCTCGACGCTGTAAACTTTGGCGCCGAACGCTGATGACTGTTGCGTTGTGCCTAAACGTTGGACCGCCTCAGGTCGTTGGCCTGAATTCCGACGTCCTTCGCACCAACCAGCCGCCACGGCGCGCCGAACGATTCGACCCGAACGCGTCTGGTCTCTAGCCGCTCCGGGTAGCGATTCCAGCTCACGCCGGCCTTCACAATCAGGTTCCGCACGGACGGGGGCGCCAAACGATTGGCACGAACAGGGCGCGCCGAAGGCCAGCCAGCCGAGAGAATGAGCCCGTCGCGGTCGGGCTCGAGCGCGGCTGGGTAAAACATTCTCGCAAACTGCGGCGCGTGGATTGCCCCCGGATGCTCTGCGGCGCCGACAGAGTGTGCTACTCTGGGATCACTTCGACCGAGCCGCCGAATTCCTTGGGGAAGTCTTTGACTTTCTTTCTTCGGGAAGTCCTTGAGCTTCCGCAACCCGTCGGTAGGATCGATTCCTGGTGGTTCAGGTGGACACCCCGGCTTGAAGTCGAGCGTCGGGATCGGGATCGGGATCGTAGCGTAGAATACGTCAACCACCCCGAGCGGCGGATGGCTCGCCATGATGTGACCGCCGCATCTTTTGCAACATTGTCGTTCGCTCTTCGGCGTTCGGACGGGTAGAATTGGCGGCACGGTGCGGAGCCGCTCAAATCGTTTCACTTGACGCGGCAGGATTGCTTACGCATAGTCAACTCCTTCAATCATCTGTAGTAGCAGACGCTACGATCAGGGTCGCGAACCGAGATATTCGCGACGCCGAGGCAGGTTGACGGTCAAACTCTAGCGGGGGCGCTTATATGAAAATCAAGATCGTGCTCGTGGCCATTGGGTTGGCGTTGGCATCGGCGGTCCCTGGTGTGGCGCGTGCGCAAGAGGTCCTGTTCACGATCTCTGGGGCAGGAGGGGATCCGGATGCGACGTTTGTATTGCCTCAAAATCCCAATCCGGATTTCATCGCGCCGGCCGTCTACTTCGGCTTTTATTCCGTTCCGGCCACCATCGAGGGATCGCCGTCGGATCTATTTGGTTTGGATTTTTACAACTCAAGTGACGAAGGGGGGCTGTTGGACCAAAGCTATTACAGTTTGACTGGGGCACAACTGTACACGGGCCCAGAGGACAGCCCAATGTTTCAGTTTGGCGTGTACAGTATGTATAACGACCTTACCGGAAACACCGATATTGTGACCCTGACGGCTGTCCCCGAGATCTCGGTTTGGGCGATGATTCTCGCAGGTTTCGCCGGCCTCGGCTTTGCCCGCCTTTGCAGAAATCACCGCAACGGCGCCGATGGTCATAGCGCGGCGTAGGTTACGACGGCGGGGGGGCGAAGCGTTAACAAGTTTCATTTTGAGGGGAGTTACGATGTCGTCTGAGATTTCAATCAGCGTTCGCTCTTACTTTGTCGGCGTTTCCGCTGCCTGTTTTATGCTCGCAGCCTCGGCGCGAGCGGCGACCATCCAGGAACCTTATACGCTGGCGTCCTCGAATGGTGTGCTGAATCTGCTCATGGTCGCAGAAGCGCAACCCGTTCCGACACTTTCCCCGCTCAATCCGACCGGTCTTGTTTACAGCGTCTGTCTTCGGCCATCGAATGGATCGGAGACCTGCCCGGCCCCGCCAGCCAATGTGATTCCCTATGCGGGCCCCCTTCTGAAACTAACGCAGGGCGATGTTCTTAACATACACTTGGTCAACCTGCTGCCGCCGCTGACGGACTCATTTCACGCGACGAATCCGGAGGAGCCGACGGAGACGTTTCTTTCCATGAATCCAACCAACCTCCACACTCATGGGTTGTTGGTGTCTCCACACTATCCGACCGCGGCCATTCCGAATTACGGCGACAATATTTACGTCTATACGTTCAATGCAGCGAACGGCACGCCTCCCGCACTGGCGGCGCAGCACGCTGACGTTCGCGTACACTCGACCGATTATTCGATCACCATTCCAAAAAATCATCCGTCGGGTTTGTTTTGGATCCACTCCCACATCCACGGCATATCTCTGAACCAGATATCATCGGGTCTTTCCGGCACGATTAACATCGGAAACGTTGGGGACTACGTCTGTCATCAAGATTCCTGCTCTAGTTTTTTCGCAACGCTTCCGATCCGGAACATGGTGATCAAGGATATGCAGGTGCTGGCGGACGGCACCCGAATGGACGAGCAGGACAGCGGCATGTGCGTGTCTCCGAGCACAGGGGGGCTGGTGGTTCCTCCACTGAACGGATATTGCGCCGGACAGAATTTTTCAGCCTCGGGAGGGCCAAATTATACCGGCGGACGATGGTTCGTGACCGTCAACGGGCAGCAATTCCCAACAGTCCCGATGACGTCCCCAGGAGGCGAAATCTGGCGCTTCACCAACGAGTCTGGCAGTGCGACGCACAACCTGTCGGTTTATAATCCGACAACGAAACAGAACATGGTTTTTCAGGTTGTTGCGCTTGACGGGATCACGGTCGCGCCCAACGTCGCCGCGGGCACCACCGGACGATTTCACGTCGTGGCTTGCCCAGGAGTTCCGCCCGCGACGTCCGCCAGCGCTCCAAGCCCGTTGTGCGCCGACCAGATCCTGATGATGCCGAGTTCGCGCGTCGAGATCTGGGTCGCCTATAGAAATGGCGCAGGCAGCTTGACTGCGCCTCCTGCAGGAGCGAGCGCGGTCCTTCTTGATAGCGGGTACAATACCGGGCCGGACGGCGACACGTGGCCGGCCGTCAACCTGGCCCAAATCAACTTTATGCCCATTGGCACAGCGCATCCGCCGCTTTTTCTAACGACAAGCGGGACGCCGCTCAGTATCTCTAATCCGCTCCAGATTACGCAGGACTCCAATCAGGACAATACCACTGCCAGCATTACCCCCGACCAAGGCGTGACGGTCGCCAATTGCGTGCCGCTCGCGCAAGGACATCGACGACGGATCTATTTCAGTATCGCGACAGACTATCCGGATCTCTTCGGTCTTGGCTACGAAGAGGTCGATACGAACCAGCCTCCGAATCAGTATGGGATTTACCCAGCTGTTCCCAACACCTTCAAACCCGTCACCGAGTTCAATGCAGCCATGCCGACTGTCTGTTTGACGCTCGGGCCGAACAACACCCCGGTGCCCGAAACCTGGGAATTGGTGAATCTCTCCGGCGAGAATCATAACTTCCACATACATCAGACGAAATTCAGCGTGATCTCGTCGCCTCCCCAGTCCGGGACCAGGCCTCCCACAAACGTGGGTGGAGTTCCCGCTTATGTTGATAATGTTCCTGTGATTCACGCCAACGGCACGCTGAATCCCAATTCGCCAAACTATAATTCCGACACGCCGGGCGGATGTTTAACCGCTACGGCCTGGAAGACCGGCGCCTGCCAGTCCACACCCACGGTGGTCAGCATTCCGTTCTATGTCGCCGGGGACTACGTTTTTCACTGCCACATTGGTGAGCATACCGACGGCGGCATGATGGCCCGCATCCGCGTACGCATCCTCGGCCAGAATTGAGGTGCCCATGCAGCGCCGGAGATGGCCGCGGGCGTGGACGAACGCTCTGATCGTGATAGCGTCGCTCGTGATCGGAGCGCCACTCGCAGTGGCGGCGATGAATGGGGTATCAATATGGATTCCTCGATCCCCCGAGCCCGGTTACCTTCTTTATCCGCGCTCGAACCTATGCGCGCCAATTCGGCCCAAGCTCGAGGAAGCCGCGGTCGCCATAAGGGTGCATCGCTCAACAGTCGTCCGGGTCGTCCCTAGTGCTGACGCCGTCATACCGCCCGGCCTCGGAGACCGTCTCAACCCCGAACAGCTTGAGGCTCTCCCGTCGCGGAGGGCCGAGGAATAACGACACGCGGCGTTTCTCTAGAATGACCCATCGCTGTCATCGCGCCAAGACAGGACGCGAAAAGGCTCGTCCTCATTCTGTAGGACCAGGATAACGACCTCGGCTCGCGCTGTGCGGCCGTTATCGAGCTGAATTTGCACGCGGACCCGGGCGGTCGGACGTGGCTTATTGCTGGCGAGTGCGGCCGCAGATCCGAGCAGCTTCAGCAATGCGTCGCCGTCGGCCGCCTGGCTCCGCACGCGTGCTGCGAGGACCTTTTGCACTTGATCGGTCGTGACGTTTGGCAGAGCGGTGAGAACCTCAGGCGGCGCAACGCGGATATCGATCTCAGGGTGTCCGCTGAAGACGGTTACGAGCGGGAGTACGCGTTCGACGACATACGGGGGCAGACCGAGCACCAATGGCAGTTCGAGAACATTCTGAAACGGGCCCTGCCGCGGCGCGTAGTCCAAGCCGGCTTCCTTGTAGGCCTCGACCTCCTCGTTTTGACCCGTTGCGTCAGCCTTTTTGCGCCAACCGATGACGCGGTCGGCGAAGCCTGCCGCCTGAGACCGACTCACGCCGACGGCGGCGAAGAGGCCCTCCAGCATGTTTTTGGGGGCCGCGTTGAGATCGACCCGTGCGCCTTCAGAAACAAAACTCGCGTCAATAGTCGCTCGCGCCAACCGAACCGTGAAGGCGCCTTGCGGCGGTCGGGCTTGCTCGGGCACGGCGAGAAGTTGATAGGCGCTTAGCTCAATTCCTGTAGAGATCGCGTTTCTGATCCGAAGCCGGTCGTCGTTGATCTGGGTCGCGAACGCGGCATTGCCGAGATAGATCGAATAAGTCGATGCGAGTGCAGCGAGGGCGGCAAGGATCCATAAGACGGCGACAAGAATAAACCCGCTTTCACTCCTTGACTTCCACGTCTTTTGGCTGCCGGGTCCAGATTTCATGGCGCACTGCCGCTGGTGAGAGTTGATTTCGGCTGTTGCGCGGTTGGCGGTGCGGACCCTTGCGTTGGCGCTTCCTCTCGCACCCCTTCAATGCATTGCTGAACGGATTTTTGAGTAATGCATTCCGCGGAAACATCCATGTGCATGAGGGCGGCGGTCGATATGGCGAGAACCTTGTCGGTCGGCGCGTCACGCACCTGGATGCGCGCCGCCGCCGGCAACTGGAAAGGTTCTTGCCATGAACCCCGCCAAAGCCTGTCGGCGCCCGCGAACGCATAGGAAACTCGAAACGGCGCTCGTATAAGCACGACAGGATCGACGAAATACAACTGTGCCTCGATCGGTCGATTGGGATCGAGCGGCTTAAACGGCGCGTGCGAGCGCACAAGCGCAAAGCCGCGTTCGTCAACGGTCTCCGCAATTCTCACAAATTCGAGATGCGGGGTCGTTCCTGGAGCATTCGAGATGCGAATGAACATCACCTGCTTTTCGTCGCCAACAAAAAACGGTCCTTTCGACGCACTGCTGGGTGAAACGAACTCGGCCGCCTCAAGATCGGTCACCAGACGCTGAAGACCGACGTCCAGGGTCTCCAGGCGCTGCACGCGGCCAAATCCGCGGTGCCAGTTAGGCAACCATTGGCCAGCGACGGCGCCGAGCGAAACGACGAGTGCGCCCATCAAGGCGACCGAGACCAGCGCCTCGAACAACGTGAAACCGGCAATCCCGCGATTTGTGAGAGCCTTGCGCCGGTTTCTTGTTTTCATGGGGCGCCCGTCTTTACCAGCCGGACCGTATCGAAGGTCAATGGAACGCCGCGCGGTCCTTGCACGGTCAGGACGATCTTTTGGGGCGTCCAGCGCGCTTGGGCGCGCGGGTTGATGAAAGCGGCGCTGAACGGCGCGGCGTCGAGCCGCCACCGGTAACCGGCCGTCTCGCCGGATTGCGTTTGAGTCACGAGTTCACTGCGTCCAGGCAGCCCTGCAACGATCTGCTGGACGTTTTCGATATCCGCTAGATGACGCTCGACGTATCGACCGGTGCGAAGTGATGACGCGCTTAATCCAGCGATCGCCGACAGCACAATCATCATGATGGTCAGAGCAACGAGGGATTCGACGAGCGTGAATCCGCGCGAACGGCTATTTGGCCGAAGCGTCGAGCGAAACAACCTCAGTCCCTCCCGTGAGCCAATTGACGCGAACTTGATAGCCGATGTTTCCGCGCCGCAACTGGATGGTCCCTCCGCAGGACATGCCACTTGGGAAGAACGCGATAGTCGCGCCGGCGCTGCGGCCATTGCATGTTTGGGCGAGCAGCGCGTCGAAGCCGACGTCGCGCGGTAATTGAATACGTCCGGCGCCCGCGCCAGAGCGTATGACGCGTGCTCCCGCGTCAAGCGCGGTTGTGATTTGAGCCCGACGTCGGATCGCCGCGGTGCGATCGGCGGTCAGCAGCGAAGCGACTTCGAGCGCATAAGATTCAAGCCGTGCGCGGGACGTTGCGCGCGGTATGGCGGGTAAAACCAGACTGGCGAGGAGCGCAATGATCGCGAGAACGCAGATGACCTCGATGAGCGTAAATCCCGCGGTCCGCCTCATCGCCGACTACTGCGACGTACTTTTGATCTCGGCGACGCCGGTGGCGTCCGCCGTCGCGCCCGGGCCAGAGGAAGAGATTTCATAGGGCGCATGGTCCCCCGGCGCCCGGTACCGATAGGGCCGGCCCCAGGGATCCTGCGGCACCGACGAGGTCTTGAGATAGGGCCCGTTCCATGAGAGAGAATTCGCCGGCCGCTGCACGAGCGCTGGAAGACCCTCCGAGGAACTCGGATAACGGCCGTTATCAAGATAAAACAAATCGAGCGCCGACGAGAAGCTTTCGATTTGAATCCGCGCTGTCTTGACCTTCGACTCGCTCAAGTAGTTCAAAACTCGCGGTCCCACCAAAGCCATAATCAGGCCAATGATGGTGATAACCACGAGCATTTCGACGAGCGTAAATCCATATTCCCCTCCGCGGCGGCGCGGGCGGCTACGGAAGAATCGACGAACCGCGTTCATATTCAGATTCCTCCTACGACTGATTCATTCGGCAACTTGATTGACTGACAGCAGTGCGGTCATGACCGAGACGATAAGACCGCCGACGACCATGCTTATCACGATGATCGAGGCCGGCCCGACTATTCCGACAAGGCGGTCGAGGCTACGTTGCAGTTTAGCGTCGTAAAAGTCGGCGACGCGCCCCGCCAAAATCGACAATTGCCCAGCATCCTCTCCGAGGCGTAAAGTGCGCACTGCCATCGGGGGAAGCGCCCGCGTTTGCGCCACCGCATCTGACAACTTGCCGCCCTGTCGCACCTTGTCGACGACCTGGGTCCAAATCGACACGTCGCTCGAAGTCGCCATCATTTCGGCGAGAACGCGTAGGCTTGTCGGCAAAGTCACTCCGCTCGCTAGCAGTAGGCCCAGATTGCGACAAAACAACGCCGTCCGGCGATATCCCAGGATCGGGCGGATGAGCGGGAGGCGAGAGACTGCATTGATGACGCTGGCGCGCACCGCGACGCGACGAGAAAGCAAAAAGCCGCCAGATAGCAAGCAGGCGAGAGCCGCAAGTATTGAATCCATGTCAGTGCGGAGGAAATCGGAGATGGTGAGGAATGTCACCAAAACCGGATCCAGCTTCGCGTTGAAGTCTTTGAAGACATTTGCGAATTGCGGCAAGACGACAAGGAGGAAGAACAGCAGAACGGCGCACGCGCCCAACAGCAGAAAAGCCGGGTAGCGCAGGGTGTCGGACAAACGCCGACGCAATGTCTCGGCGCGTTGGCGCTCCAAGCTGATAGCCTCGAGGATAGGGACGAGATTGCCCGACGCCTCGCCCACTCGGACGAGCGCGACGTAGATCGGGGGAAAGACGCTCGGGTGGTGCGCAATAGCGTCCGCGAAGCTCTCTCCTGCAAGAATCGCGGACGTCATTTTCGCCGCCGTCGACCGCATGCGGCCCATCTCTGAAATCGGCGGCCAGCAACTCCAGCGCCTCGTTGATTCTGGCGCCGGTACGCAACAGCAAGGCGAGGTCGCCGGTGAAGATGGTCACGTCTTCCTGGCGGGGTCGCGAAAAAAGGACAAAGCCGTCACCTCGCTTGATCAGCGCATTGTTGTCCTCGGTGATGGAGTCGATCGGAATCAATCCCAAATATTCGATGCGCTTGCCGACCTCGGCGGCGGTCGGCGCGGCGATCGATCCGCTGATGATCTCGCCGACTTGACTCAGCGCTCGGTAACGGAACGTCGGCATTTCATCACCGGATGGTTGTGACGCGCAGCGCTTCGGCGACGGATGTCACACCGCCCCGACATTTCACGACCGCGTCGTCAATCATAGTCGTCATTCCGGCCCTGGTCGCCGCCGCGTCAAGCGCTCCGGATTCGGCGTTCGGCCCGATCAGGTCGCGAACCTCCCCGGTGACGTCAAGAACCTCGAACACGCCCGAGCGGCCGCGATATCCAATGCCGCCGCAACGCTCACAGCCCTTCGGGCTGAAAACCGTCTCGCCGCTCTTGAAGCCCAGCGCAGCGAGCCTCGGATCGGCGTCGAAATCCGCCGTGGTTAGGCTCCGTTGCGTCTTGCAGCGCTCGCAAAGCACACGCACCAGCCGTTGAGCGATTACGGCTCGCAGAGTCGACTTGAGAAGAAAGGCCTCGACCCCCAGATCGATAAGTCTTGGAACCGCCGCAGTCGATGTTTCTGTATGTAGCGTTGTCAGAACTAGATGACCCGTGAGCGCCGCGTGAACGGCGATGCTCGCAGTCTCTGCGTCACGCACTTCGCCGACCATGATGACGTCGGGGTCCTGTCGAACGAAAGCGCGCATCGCCGTGGCGAAGGTGAGACCGATTGCGGGCTTCACCTGAGATTGATTGATCCCGGGAATTTCGTATTCGACCGGATCCTCGATCGTGAGAATCTTGCGTGATGGCAGATTAAGCACCGAAAGCATGGTCGCGAGCGTCGTCGTCTTGCCGCTGCCCGTCGGCCCTGTGACCGCAATCATTCCGTGGGGCAGATCAAGGAGGCGCCGCATTGTTTTTTCGTCGTTTGGCGCCAAGCCCAGTCGCGGGATGTCAAGCAGACCGCGATCACGCGTCAACAGGCGGATGACGGCGGCTTCGCCGTGCTGGGTCGGCATGGTCGCGACACGGATGTCGATATCGGCCCGCGCCGCCTGCAATCGCGCAGCGCCATCTTGAGGAAGACGGCGTTCCGCAATGTTGAGTCCAGCAAGAATTTTGACCCGCGAAACGAGCGCCTGCGGCAGCACGTGCGCCGGCGCGAGGATCGCTCGCAGCAGACCGTCCACCC
Source organism: uncultured Alphaproteobacteria bacterium (assembly GCA_963717215.1). Lineage (GTDB taxonomy): Bacteria > Pseudomonadota > Alphaproteobacteria > Rhizobiales > Beijerinckiaceae > Roseiarcus. The sequence continues at coordinate 278,901 of CAVQVS010000006.1, read as the reverse complement.
TCATGCGCACGTTGAGCCCGTTGCGAAACGGCTCGATATGGATGTCGCTCGCGCGCAGTTCGACCGCCCTTTCGATGAGGTCGTTGACCGCGCGCACAACCGGGGCGCCGCTCGCAAGGTCACGCAGATTGTCGACGTTCTCGTCGCCGCCGCCAGCCTCCGGTGCCCGACCGCTTGCGGTGGCGTCGGCGGCGTCAACCGCTTCGCCCAAAACGGTCGCAATGTCTTCGAACGAGGCGACTGCGATTTCGATCGGTTCTCCGAAAACGATTTCGGCAGCCTGGAGAGCCTGCGTGTCAGCCGGGTCGCCCACAGCCACCCCAAACGACCCGCTGTCTTCTTCGAAAGGCAATAACGAGGCTTCGCGCAAGAATCTGGCCGCGAAGCGATCCGACCTAGAGTGGAGTTCAGCTAGTTCAAGGAGAGTAAGTCTGCGCAGGCCGAAAAATGTAGCGACTTCGTTGGCAAACTCATGGGAGGAGAGATCTGTGGATTGCCACAGCCGCCTTAGTGGAGAGTTCGCATCTGATGCTTCTGCGGAAGCAAATGCTCGAACTGTTGCTTGATCAATGAGTCCACGTTCGAGCAAATAGTTGACGAAATCAACAACAGCCGCCTCGCTCCTGAAATGAGTTAGGCTTTGGATATTCATCGGTTTCCCCCGAGACAGCGCGTGATTCCATATCGCCGCCACATGATTATCGACCTACAACCAAAGTGATTTTGGTATACGTGTTCGATGCTGCAGGTGCAACCATAGCCTCCAGCGAAAATTTTTATTTTACCGAAGTCATCGCGACTTCTCATTTTTCGTCAAAATAATGGTAAGGGGCCCAGTGTATCTGAATCGAAGTTTCGAGCGACTTCTCTTCGATCAACATAAATCTCGGTGAGGGGCCGCCAAAAGAAATAGCAATCAGCGCAATCGCGCACCGCGCTGTGGTGCCGCGAGGCAGATGATCCGCGGTCCGCCAGAGGAAAGCTCGAGTCTTGGGTAGGCCGGTGAACCAAAATTCGTATGATGTTTCGTTGATGAAGGTGTTGAATCTCATTGCCCGGAGGGTGGAGGTTTACCCGAGCATGAACTCGCTGCGTCAAATAGCGCTGGTGTTGTCGCGTTGGCTGGATGACGTTGCCTCTGCAATCCTGTCGATCGTAAACGCCCTTCGTCCAACAAGGAAATTCCAAGTTGTCGAGCGGGAAGACTTAGAATTTGTGTTCAAAGCGCTGCGAGGGCGGTTGGCGCGTCCGGTTGTCAAAGCGCCCCTTCGCTTTGTCGAAGGGAAATTTGTCGAAGACCCGGGGGCCGAGATTCTTCCCCGGCTTGCGCGCGCCCAAGTTGAGATCGTCCTCGCGCGGCGTCGCTTTGCGTTCCGATTCCTGGAATTGCCTGGGCAAGCCTCCGTTTTTCTCGACGCCATTATTCGTTCCCAGATTGACCGACTAACGCCTTGGAGTTCCAGCCAGGCCGCCTTCGGCTGTGACGCGCCGAAGGAAACGTCGAGCGGCCGGATCGGCGTCGTTGTCGCCGCCACTGCGCTCTCGGCTGTGATGCCTTTCGTCAGGGCGCTCGAGGCGTTCAAACCGAAGGCGATCGTCGTTTCAACCGCCTCTGATGAAGGAGGCGACGAACGCCGAACGATAGTTTTTTCCCAAGAGACAAATCGCGAATCGTCGATGCAGCGCCTGCGTCAGTTTCTCACGGCGGCGCCGGCGGTGGCGGGACTGGCGGCTGTTGCAGCATTTGCGGCCTGGCTAGAAGTCGGTGCTGATCTGGAGGAGTCGCGCCTTCAAATTTTCCGGCAAATGAACGAGCGGCGCGCCGCCCTTTCCAGTGAGAGCGCCGGCGTCTTCGAAGTTGCCACAGCGAAGCTCACGCAAATGAAACACGAATCGCCCTCGACAGTCATCGTGCTGGAGTCGCTGTCGCAAGCCCTGCCTGATGATACGTATCTCACCGAACTGCATGTGGCCGACGGCAAGCTTGAGATCACTGGCGTCACGCGCGAAGCCGCGTCATTGATCCGGATTATCGAGCAGACCGAACAGTTCAGGAATGCCACTTTCTTTGCGCCGACGACACGCGCCCCCCTTGCGGCCGGCGAACAGTTTCATATCGAAGCTCGGATTCTCCCGTACTTTCCGGCTTTTCCATGAGTTTGGCGACCCTGCCGACTGTGGCGCCCTTTCGTCGGCGATGGCTGTCCTTGCTGACTTACCTAATCGTGCTGGCCGCTCTCATCGGTATCGCCATCGACATGGTGTCGAGCCTCCTCGACTCGTACGCCGCGCTTGACAAGAATCGCGCGATTCTTGACCGTCTGGATCGCCAGACGCGGCGAACGACGGAGCGCCAGAGCGAGCCGGATGCGGCAAACAATGGGCCGCCATTTCTTGTTGGCAAGACCATCACGATCGCCGGCGCGGCTTTACAGGAACGCGTCGAGTCCGCGGTCAAGAAAGCCGGTGGCAATGTGCTGTCTTCCCAGATAGATTTGCAGGGTCCACGATCCGCCGAAGGATTTGTTGGCCTGACAGAGAGTATTGAGATCGGCCAGGCCGCCTTGCAACCACTGCTCTATGATCTCGAAGCCGGCATGCCGTATCTTTTCGTCGAAAATCTTGCGATACAAGCTCCGCAGGCCTTTGGCGAGGCGGAAGGCACTCCGATGCGCGTCCTCATGCAAGTGTCCGGGCAATGGCAAGAGCCTCAGTGAGGTGCCTTGCCTGCGCATTAGCTGCGGCTGGGCTTCTGGCCGGGCCCGACGCCCGCGCCAGCGGCCCCCAACTTCGCGACGTCGCTCTTGCCGCAATCGAGACCGAAAGGGTGGTTCCTGAGGCGAGCGGGGCGGAGCCAGCTGAAGGCGCATCCCAGACGGTGGAACCCTCGAGGACGGGTAATCCCTTGTGGGCCATTCCGGTTTCAAAACTTTCGGCTACTCGGGACCGCCCGCTGTTCTCTGTGTCGCGCCGGCCAGCGACCCCAGCGGCGCCCGCAGCGCCTACGCCAACGTCAACCGTCGCGTCGCCGGCCCCCGCGCCGGAGACGCCGCCTTTTACCCTGGTTGGAACCATCGTCGGTGGTAACAGCCGGATCGCGATTTTCTACGACGAAACCTCGAAGATCTCGTCGGGAGTTCGAGAAGGCGAGCGCGCCTCGGGATGGACATTGCGCTCCGTCGACCCTCGTTCGGCGACGTTGGAGGAGAGCGGCCGGGTCGTGACGCTGGCGCTGCCGGAGCCTTCCGGAGAGGTCGGGTCCCCCCCGCCGCTCGTTTCCGCCTCGCCGGCAAGAGGCAAGCGCCGCCGTCTCAATTCAGACGGGCTTTATTAAATTCGGGACGCCTCGATCTCTTGCAACCGTTGCCGAGGCGAGGTTGGCGCTCGGCGTGTGACTATCGAAGGGTGTCAAGACGCCAGTTGAGCGCCAAATTCGGTTCGGGCTGCCATTCGTACGCAAGTCGCCGGGCTTCTCCGAGTTGCGCCTCTGTCATCTTGGAAGCGATCGCGTTGCGAATGAGCGCCCAACGGTCCCGCATTCTCGGCTCGGCGTGCGCGACGGCGAGGTTCAGCCACGCTTGTGCAAGCACGAAGTCCTGCGGCATGCCTTGTCCCTTGTCGTACATCAATCCAAGGAAGTACTGAGCCGTCGGAACGCCGGCCGCCGAAGCGAGCTTAAGCCAGTAGGCGGCGACAGGAAAATTTTGCGGCACGCCCTCACCACGCAGATACATCACGCCGAGATAGGTCTGCGCACGTTCATCGCGTTGTTCTGCAAGAGGCAGAAGGACCTGAGCCGCCCAGACGTAGTTGCGCGCAGCATACGCGCGAGCGCCGGCTGCAAAGGTGTCCGCACGCGCCGCGAAGGCCAAATGCATCGACAACATAGGAACAAGGAGGATCCAACGGACCGCAGCGAGTATCCGCCCGCGTCGGGGTCGGACCACAGTGTTGCGCGCCGACCGGTGGTCGCGGATCCATCTCCAGATTTCCCGGTCGCTGGCTGGCCTCGACACCCGCGAACCTCCAGTGAAGTGAGAGCGCCTAATTTAGGGGTGTGAGGGTGTCAATGACCCACCCCACCCATATCGCCGGGGCAAAAAAGGCTCCGAACGGAATCCGGCCGACGGCGCGTACCATGCGCGCCCTCTTTCTCTGACGAAACACGTAGGCGGCAAGCGCAGTGATCGCCGCAATTTCGATCGCAATCGGCAGGACTGTCAGGCTGAGCCACGCCCCCGCTGCGCCAGCCAACTTAACATCCCCGAGACCAAGGCCGTCGTACCCGCGGAAGCGCCGATAGACAATACGCACGAGCAAAAACAATCCGGCAGCGAAAGCCGCCCGGGAAATCGCCATTAGCGCTGCGGCAAAGCCTGAGTCGGAGTCGGCTGCCGCCGCGCGGACGAGACCAAGAACAAACGCGCCTCCGCTCAAGGCGTCAGGAACGACGTATCGCCGAGCGTCCGACGTCGCGACGCCAAGCATCAGGAGGCCGAGCGCGCCCCCTAAAGCGCCAACGATTCCAGGCGATATCGCGATGCTCACAAACAATACGCTCCCACTTAGGAGGATCCATCCAAGGCTTAGACTTGGCCTTCGCGCGCCTGCCCCGAAGGAATCCGTACGCTCGAGCGAGACGCCCAATTCCGACCCGTGAGCTGATTCAGCTGCACCAGGTTCGTGCGCTGTCACTGGAGCGTCCTGTGGGGCTCGGGCAAGAGTTTGGGTAGTCCCAATGAACCCAATTGGCCGCCGCGCATTTTCGATCGCAGCTCTTCGGCAACAACGGATGCGTCAGCGCCGTCACGAATGATTTGGGGCCTAATGAAAAGAATCAGTTCGGTGCGGGCGACCGAGTTGCTCTTCGACCCGAAGGCATTTCCAACTCCCGGGATTTGGTCCAGGATCGGAATGCCCGAATGGGTGACGCTTTGGGTTTCCTGGATCAGTCCGGCGAGCAACACGGTCTGCCCGTTTGCGACCGACAACTCACTCTTCACCCGGCGCTCGGAAATCGTCGGGGTCAGGTTGGTGGTCGTTGAGGCAGGGGCGCCATTGGTGAGATTGTCGACCACGGCGCTGATTTCCTGCTCGATGTCGAGAAGGACGGTGCCATTGGAATTCACCCGCGGCTGAACCTTTAGGATGATGCCGGTGTTTTTGTAGTCAACCGTGTTTACGACAGCATTGTTGGCGCTGAGCACTGTTGCGCTGCCGGTGGTTATCGGCACCTGATCGCCAACCTCCAAGGTCGCTGGTTGGTTATCGACGACCACAAGAGACGGATTAGAAAGATCTTTACGTCTGTGTACTGATGCAATGCGTTGATAATGACCCGCGGCGAGAGTGCGTTTCCCAACACAACGTTAAATCCCGGCAGCGTCGGAGTAATCGGCACTGCGCTTTGGGAGACGTTCAACAGAGCTCCCTTGTCAAGAAAAAACTGCACGCCGTAATCCAGTTGGTCATTGAGCGTGACCTCGGCGATTGTCACGTCTATAGCGACTTGCAGTTTTGGACGGTCGAGTTGGGTCAGGGCGCGCTCGATGATGCGGTAATCTTCCTCGCTGGCGTACACAAGGATCGAATTGTTCGGGACGTCGGCCGTGATGCGCACATTCGGCAGGGGCGCGCCGGCGCCGCCGGAGCCTCCTCCGCCCAAAGGCCCCAGTGTCCCGGCCGTCGAGATCGCAGCTGCGGCGTCTGCGCCTTGGCCTGCTCCCCCAGGCGCAATTGCGTTGGGCGTTTCCTGTCTTCCGCCACCGGTCAGCTTGTCGACCGTGCTTAGGGCGGTCGTTCCCGCGTTCGGCGCAATCTGATTGGCGGCAAACTCCAGCCCTGTGGATCCGCTCCCCGTGAACATATTGCTCAAAAGGCCGGCCATCTGCTTTGCATCGCCATATTTCACGCGATATACCTTGACCCCGGTGCTTGCCACCGAGGACTTGTCCAGCCTGGCAATCCAGGTCGAAGCCATGCGCAGCAATTGAGGCTTTGAGGCTACCACCAGGATCGAATTTTGCCGCTCGATTGCCTGGAATTTCACCATATTATGGCTGAGGCCGCTCTCGCCCGAGTCCATGACCTTTTCCAACTCGGTGACCAACGTCGACGGCGCGCCGTTGTACACCGGATATATGCCGACGGACTGGCCTCGCAGCCAGTCGACGTCAAATGTTCGAACAGTATCGACCGCGGCTTGACGCTCGGTGCCTGTTCCTAAGACAAGCAGAATTTTCCCACTCGGATCTGTCCGGATCGCGCCCGGCTTGGATTCGAAGCCCTCCATCAGCTTGACCAACGTCTCACCGGACACGTACTGGACGGGGATGACCGTCAGGCCGTACCCAGGCTCAGTGGAGCCATTGGCGCCCGGGCGATCAATCGATCCAATCGCTCCATCGGTCGCGGGCAGGATGCGGTAGCCGACGACATCGCGAACCAGCAGCAGATTATTGACACGCAATGCGTTTTCGAGAACGAAAAGCATGTCGCTTTTGGCGATCGGACGGCCTGACGATAGACTGATCGTGCCTTGCGCGCGGGGATCGATTGCGTAGCCAACATTCAGGATATCGCCCAATACGACTTTGGCGACCGTTGCGACCGGCGTATTCTCGAAGTTCAGGGCGAAACCGCCCGCGCTATCGCGTTCAGGTGTATCCGGGGCTGTTGCGACCAACGCTTCGACCGGAGCTCCGTAATAGCTGACGCCCTTGGGCTCCGGTCCCCCAGTGTTCGCATTTCGTGTCGCTGCTGGAAACCGAGGCTGGAGGTCCGCCGAGCGAATGGCGTCGTATGCGTTTGGCGGGTCTTTGCTTGGCCCCGGGTCGAATGCAGCTTGGAGACACCCGCCCAGCGAAAGGATCGCCAGCGCTACCAAAGGCAATATCCCGGGAGAAGGGCCACTCTGGTTCCTCAACGGCGTCCCCGGTCGCAGCGTCGCATTCAGTTTCAATCGATAGTGCTCGTTCGATAATAGCATGGAAACAACAGGGTATCAAAATTGTGTGACTGGATCTGTGATTTCGTGGATCCGATGCTCTGTCTCCTCCTTTGGAGAAACCAGTACACGCGCCGTTGGCTTTTCGTCGCTTTAGCCCCTCCGGGATCGATATCCAGTCGCTAGAGGACGCGATTTAGCCACGCATTTTTCGCACCGTCCAGAAACCTCGAGATTGTAGACATGCCGACGCCAGGCGTGGGCTCTCATCAATGGGTGGTTGCGGCCCGGGCGCTTGCATCTGAATTGTGGCGGCGGACGCGCGGCGCTGAGATTCCCAATCATCGTTTCTGTACGCATAGCACCGCGAACGTCAGCGGGAACGGCCGGGCGGTTGCAAGCACATCGGACCGGCGAACGACGGCCATCCTGGGCAGCTCGACCAACCCCTGCCGAGCCTTGCAAATTTATTTTTTCGCCTCTTGACTGTAAGTTCACAATGGTGTGTTCTTCTACGTATACCGTTACGTAATTGAGAGCCGAATGGCTCATTAATAACTGGGTCGGGGACTCCACATGAGAGGCTTGGCTGTTACCGCAGCGCTGCTCGCGCTCGCGACGATGGGCGAAGCGCGTGCCGCTCCGATTGTTCTTTTTGACGGCACGGTGACTGCGGACATCGGCGCATCGCCGCCCTTAGGAATTGATCCGAGTCTCGGAAACCCGAACGGCGGTTTTGGCGGCGGTCTGCTCACCGGTGACATCGGGTTCGTGGCGCCCATCTCCGGCGAGATCACCATCACGATTACCGATCTTGGGACGACCGCGAACACCAGGACGGGCACGGTTTATGAAGTGTTGCTGGACACCAATTCTCTTGGCGTCACCAGCGCTACGGCCATCGACGCCAGCACATTCAGCTTGGGCACATTCAGTCTCGCGGCAATGGCCGGTTTCCATGACCTTGGCATCTGGGACTTCATCTCCACGTTCCAGGGCTTGGCGTCGCCCTACGGTGGGTTCGTGGACGGCGACTTCGCGCAGGCGAATGTCTCCGTTCTCGTCACTGAGGTGCCGGAGCCCGCTTCGTGGGCCCTGATGGGGATAGGGCTGGTTACCCTTTCCATAATGGCCCACAGGCGAAAGCGCTTTCAAACCGTCGCCTAAAGTCTGCTTCGCCGGCCTAAGCTACACGCTCCGTCTAGCGTCTGGTTGTTTTGTCCCCACTTCATAACCGAAGGAGTTGTACAATGCTGAAATGGATTGCTATTCCCGCCGTCAGTTTGCTGGCTATACTTCCTACCGCGTCGAACGCCCAGCTCGCTTGCGCGATTCCTGCGTCGACCGTTACGGCCGTGCAGAATCAACTGGCAGTCGTGATTGCTCTGCCCGACCACAACGGCGGACTTTTCACACCGAACCGGATGTGGTCTGCGATTGTTGATCGCACAGGAAAGCTCTGTTCAGTGATCAATAGCGGGAACGACCCCTGGCCCGGCAGCCGTTCTATCGCCATTGCCAAGGCAAGCACCGCAAATGATTTTAGCAATAGCGGTCTGGCGCTGTCGACGGCCAACCTCTATGCGCCGACGCAGCCTGGCGGTTCGCTGTATGGCCTGAACAACTCGAATCCATTCAACCCAGCATTCCAGCCGCAAGGTTCGGGCATTGGGTTCGTGCCAGGCGGCATCATCACTTTCGGCGGCGGGGTGGCCCTGTATCAGAGCGGGCAGGTGATCGGCGGACTTGGCGTCAGCGGCGACTCCTCCTGCGCGGATCACGCGATTGCCTACAGGATGCGTCGTAACGCCGGATTGGCCGGGATCCCCGCGGGAGGTGTGGGTCCGAACGGCACCGACAACATTTTGTATGCGCCGACGGGCAGTCCGCCGACCGGCTTCGAGCATCCGCATTGCTTCCCGAACGATATTACGCCCTAGCCGAGGTTCGGTACGCTTGCGGAAGGGCGCGGCCGCCAGTTGGGCGGCCGCCAGTTTAGATGCACCTACTCGAGGTACGCGATGAAGCTAGCCTAGCCAGATAACTTTGCGCATCCGTCTCGGTAGGTCGCCTCCACGGATACCTTCTCATCTTGGCCGGCGGTGCGTAGGCCGATGTACACGCCAAGGGCACGGAAACCGCGTCGATGATTGAGCTTCACCCGAACGGAAGGTGGAGGATACACTGGTCCGTTGGCTCAGTCGAAGGATCGTCGTCACCAACCAGCAGTGCGTAGCAGGCCTTCATGAGCTGATCGAAATGCGAGATCACCCGGTCGGGCCCGAGTTCCTGCACCGGAACATCGGCATAGCCAAAGTCAACCGCGATCATGGGCACGCCGGCGGCGCGGGCCGTTTTGATGTCGGTCTCCGAATCCCCGACCATGATCGCACGTTCCGCTGCGCCGCCCGAAGCGATAATTGTCTTGAGGAGCGGCGTAGCGTTCGGCTTGCCAATTCCGAACGTGTCCTGGCCGCAGATGAAGGCGAAGTGCTCGGTGATCCCGAGTTCTGTGACAAGGAGCTTGGCTAAGCCTTCAGTCTTGTTCGTGCAGATCGCTTGCCGCCATCCAGCGCGCGCGAACGTCGCAAGCGCCATGGCGACGCCTGGATAAAGCCGAGTATGAACCGCGATATGGGCGCTATAATGGGCAAGGTAGTCGACGAACAAGGTCTCGGTAGTTTCTGGATCAAGGGTTTTGCCCGAAGCGGCGAAGCCGCGCTTAATTAACGCCCGCGCGCCGGCCCCGAGCAGCGAACCGGAGGTTTCTACCTTGAGTGGCGCAAGGCCTTCTCTTCCCAGTAGCCAATTGAGGGTGGCCATCAAATCCTCGGCGGTGTCAGCAAGCGTGCCGTCGAGGTCATAGACAATGGTGGGAGCGATCATCCCCATCAGGTCCAGAAATCGGGCTCGGCGGGCTCCAGAAGACCACCGATCCTGACCGGCGCAATGGCTTTCGTTAAGCCATCCGGGCCGATCTCGGCAGCGATGGCACACAGCGTGGCCGGACCCAAAGCCGGTTCGAAGCGACCGGAAGAGATCTTGCTTGTGAAACGGCGCAACGGCTCTTTCTTGTCCATGCCGATCACCAAATCGTAGTCGCCGGTCATGCCGACGTCAGTGATGAAGCCGGTTCCTCCGGCCAGGATGCGATGATCGGCGCTGGGCGTATGCGTATGTGTTCCAACCATAAGGCTCGCCTTGCCGTCGACGAAATGGCCGAACGCCGACTTCTCGCTCGACGCTTCGGCGTGGAAGTCGACGATGGAGGCGTTGCAGGCCTCGCAAAGCGGATAGAGGCAGAGTTCGCGCTTGACGGCGGCGAACGGATCGTCGAGCGCGTCCATGAAGATACGGCCCATTGCGTTCACGATGAGCAGCCGCGCGCCCTTCGCATTGTGGACAACCGTGGCGCCCGCCCTGGCGTGCCCGGGGGGAAATTGACTGGGCGGATTAGGCGCGGCTGGCGCTCAATGAACACGAGCGCCTCACGCTGATCGAAGGCGTGATTGCCGAGCGTCACCGCGTCGACGCCGACGGAAAGGAACTCCTCGAACAGGTTCTCAGTGAGACCAAAGCCCGCCGCCGCGTTCTCGCCATTCACGACGACGAAATCCAGGCCCCAGCGGGCGCGCAGAATGGGAACCTGCTCAAGCACGACGGCCCGTCCCGACCGCCCGACGATGTCGCCGATGAATAGGAGACGGATCATTTCTCGCTGAAGAGAATGGTTTCCTGGTCGGTTACAATCGCGTCCAGGCTCTGGTCATGCATTTCATAAGGCACAGCCTCGACTTCGCATACCCCATAGGCGACACCAACTGCATGAACGAACTTCATAGCGCGTAAGTTGGTCAGGGTCCGGTCGTAATAGCCGGCGCCATAGCCGATGCGGTGGCCGCGCCGGTCGAAGCATGCAAGCGGGACGAACAAGAGGTCCGGGTCAACGACGGGCGCCTCCTCGAGGGGTTCGCGAATGGACATTGCGCCCGCGCGGGTAGGGTCCCCGGGTCGCCAGAGGCGAAAGGTTAGCGGCGATTCGCGGCCAACGACTGCCGGCAGAGCGGTCGCATATCCTTCGTTGGCAAGCGTGGTCAAAAGCGGGAGTGTATCCGGCTCGCCGCGCAGCGGATGAAAGGCCGAGACAACGTAAGGACGCCAAAGGCGCGCGAAGCCAAGTCCTTCCTGCGATAGGCGGCTGTTGAGAGCGAGGCCTACAACGGGTTCGACCCCTGCTCGCCGGGCGAGAGCGGCGTGGCGCAGAGCGGCCTTCTCGGCGTTGGTAGAGGTCAACCCGTCGCCAATCCGAAAACCCACAAGAATAAAGCGCGGAGCCGAGACGGCCGTTGGACGGTGATCCCGGGCGCCTACGTGAGTAGGTGGGAGCCATATACCGAAGCCCACGAGCCTCGACAGGGACAGCCCCCATAGGGATCGTACGGCCCCGAGGAATGTTGTCCTGACGCGCCACACAGCCCCGCATGAGCTATTTAGGCGCTTCCCCACGAGATGGCTAGGGCGGCGGCTCAAGCCCTCTGGACTTTTTGCGCGGTCAAAAGGATCTATCGCTGCGCCATGGGCGATGCCTATATCGTTGCCGAACCTTCGATCGCCTTAAATGAGCGCAACCCTACAATGACAGAGTATGCTCGATCTCCAGGCGCCGAGGCGGCGCCGCTGGGATCTTCCGAGGCCTTCGAAACTCAGGCGGAGCGCAGGGCGGAATTGCGCCGCATGCGCACGATCGCCACATCCCTGCTCATCCTAATGGCGGCGATCTACCTTGTCATGCGCTGTGCGCCGCCGCACTGGGTATGGGCGCCCTATCTGAGCGCGTTCGCGGAAGCTGGTATGGTTGGGGCATGCGCCGATTGGTTCGCCGTTGTCGCGCTTTTCCGTCGTCCCCTTGGGCTGCCGATTCCCCATACCGCGGTCGTTCCGGAAAACAAGCGGCGCATCGGCGCGGCGATGGGACGCTTCATCACCAACAACTTCCTTTCTCCCCGCGTCGCCATCGCCCGCCTTTCCACGGTCGACTTCGTCGGTCTCGCCGCGCGATGGCTTGAAGACGAAAGCAACGCGCGGGCGGCTGCGGGCGGCGCCAGCCGCGCCATTCCCTATGTGCTTGACGTCCTGCCGAGAGGAGCGATCGACGAATGGGTCGCCATGGCGGCGCGACGCGGCATCGAAGCCGTCCCCGCTGCGCCGCTCGCCTCGCGCGGACTTTCGATCCTATGGGCGCAGGGCGCGAGCCAGACGCTGCTTGATCAGGGGCTCGATTTCGTGGGCGTGACGCTCGAGCGCTACAAGGCGACCCTCGTCAGGCATGTCGCGCAAAAGTCCTCGCGCTGGATCCCCAAATGGGTCGACGACATGATCGCCGCCAAGGTAATCAACGGGCTCACGGAAACCTTGAAAGAAATGCGCGATCCCGATCATCCGTGGCGCCAGCAGGCCAATGCACTGATCGAGAAGTTGATCGCCGACCTCGCCCATGACCCCGAGATGCGGGCAAAGGGCGAGGCGTTGAAGCAGGAAATTCTTGCCAATCCCGTATTCGCGGAGCAAGCGCAGGCGCTGCGAGACGAACTGGAAACGACGCTCAGGCACGATCTGCCGCGCCAAGCCGAAGCGATTGTCGGCTGGTTGGCGACTTCCGTCGGCGCCCTCGGCCGATGGCTAGAAGGGGATCCTTTGCGCCGGGTGAGAATAAACCGGCGGATCAGGCTCCTAGCGCTGCGCACGATCCTACCGCGGCGGGCCGAGATCGGCGTCTATATCGCCGCGGTCGTCGACAATTGGGACACCGCGACGCTCGTCAACCGCCTGGAGCTTCAAGTCGGCAAGGACCTGCAATATATCCGCATCAACGGCACGCTGGTGGGTGGGCTCGTCGGGCTTTTGATCTTCACCCTGACGCGTGCTTTTGGGGGATGATCCGCCGGATCGTTCAGGCTGCGCGCTGGGCGCTAGCCAGGACCGCATAGCCGCGAAGCCAGTTCTCAATCCCGCATGTCATGCTGCGCTTGGCGGATAAAGCCGCGAGCGTGTCGATGAGATCCGCTCGTGGAGTCACATCGAACAACGCAAGCCAGCGGCGCAATCCCGCCTTGAAGGGGGAAGGCAAGTCGCCGCAACCGCCGAAATCAACGATCTGCAGCGATCCGCCAGGCCCCACAACGTCAAGGGCATGCGCCAGCGCGTCACGCCACGGCGGGATTATGGACAAAGCGTAGGAGATCATCACGCGCTCGAAACCTGCATAGCCAAACACCCTCTGCGGATCGAACGCTGTGGCGTCCCCTTGAGCAAACGCAATGCGAGAGGCTAGCCCGGACCGCGCGGTCGACGCGGTCGCGGTCGCCAACATTTCGCGGGAGACGTCGAGGCCAAACAGACGAGCCTCAGGATAGGCTTCCGCCAGTTTGATGAGATTGCGCCCCGTGCCGCAGCCGATCTCCAGCACCTTGTCGCCGGGACCCGGACGAAGCCGAGCGATCGCTTCGTCACGACCAAGCAGATAGAATTTGCGGCTTAAGTCGTAGATGTGGCGCTGACGTCGATACATGTGGTCCATCAGCGCGGCGGCGTCGCTCATGCGTCAGGCGGCCGCTTGAGCGTGTAAAGGTGGAAGGCGCCGTAGATCGATGACCGATCCTGCAGCGTGAGCTCTTGGCTGAGTTCGTCTTCGTAGCGCCACGCGCCAAGCACGGTGTCGGGCACGCGACCCGGCAACAACCGTTCGGCCGCGGCGGTGCGGAAGATCACTCGTGAGCCTGGCCGCGCGGTGCGTGTGATCTCGACCCATAGAGCGGTGAGCTCCGCGTCATTCATCCAGTCTTGCGCATCGAGCAGCACGTAGCGATCGAAGCTTGCAACCGGCGAGTTGTGCAAAATGGCGGTGAAGGATCGCTGGACGTAATGGACGCGGTTAGAGCGGCTGCGGACAGCATCGAAGTTCTCCCGTTGCAAATAGGGCGGAAGCGCGGGGTTCGGCCCTGGCGCATAACTTCGCCCGAACGCCTGCCAGGCGAAATAGTTGTCTGCGATGTCGAAATCACAGGCGAGCCGCTCCACCCGCTCACTTAAAACGGCCCCAATCCCCGAGGGAGAGTGGGCGGCCAGAGCCTGGTATTGCGCCGGCGGAATCCCTAACCCGTAGAGGGACGCGGGCTGCTTCAAGAGCCAGCGGATAAGCGGCTTGTCGAAGATCGGCGCAAGGCGCTCCTCGTAAAGCGCGCGCTGCTCCTCGAGCGTCCGAGCTCTGAGCACGATCGAGGGGTCGAGACCATGAAGGCGCGCCAGCGTGTGGCCGGCGCCGACGATATGCCCTAGCAGGCCGTGGTGATAGAAATTGTGAGCGAAGACGCCGATGCGGCGACGACCGAACGCCGTTCGCTTATCCCAGTAGGCGCGCGCCGAGGGGTCGAGTTTTGTGCGCAGGCGACGATCGTAGGCTGCGACGTTGGCGCGCGCATCCGCGCGGCCGAAGAAGCGAAAGAAGCTGTCGTAGTCCGGCAGATTCTGAGCCGCGCAGATCTTTAGCCGGCCAAGCGCAATATGCGCTCCGTTGATGTCGACAGCAGTGACGCCGGCTGGATCGGCGGTCAGGTAAGAGAGGACGTTGCAGCCACCCGAAGCGATCGCGATCACCTCATGTCCCGGGCCGATGCCCAGCGCCATCATATCGACGACCGGATCCTCCCAAATCTGAGGATAGACCAAGCGCTTGAATGCAAGCGTGAACAACCGCTCAAGCATGCCCGCCCGTGACAGCGGCTTCGAGTGATGAACGGCGGCCTTGAGTTCCGCGCTGGTGACGCGCCGCGCCGCGTTGCTCGATTGCCGCACGTGATCTTTCCCTGTCAGAGGTCGATCGAAGCCCGCTAGTCGAGTCGCATGACGAGGACGTGACGAGGCGACTTCAGGAGGTGTCATTTTGCTTCCGAACGTGGCGCCCGATCGATCAATCCACCGATACGCGACAAGAACGTCTTCAAGATCGACGACGCGCTGCCCTTAAGATATCCGATCATCAGATCGATTGTCGGCTGCTCGCCCTGGAGGCGCTGCCGATTCCGGCACCGCTGGCAGGTCTCGAAAAGTTGCTCGTATGTCTTTGAGCCAATACGGTGGGTCGGCGGTTCGACGATTTCTATTGCCTACACGAAACGTGCGCGCCCACGGCATTCTCGGTCGATAGAGCAATCCAGTACGCGGCCGCAAGGTGATTGCTAGCCGACGTGAGGACCGACCGTGGATGAGCGATGCCAGAATCGAGGAGATAGGCGTGCAGGAACTCACCGCATGATCGAGATCGACCCCTGTGGGCCCTTGGTCGCGGCGGAGGTTGGCGTTCGAGCATATAAACGAGGGTGGTCGCATCTTCGGCGGCTGTTGCGTTGGCCAACAAGCGATGTCGCCGATCCTCGAATCTTACGGCTACCGAAGGCGCGATCAAAATGTTCGGCCGGAGAAGTGGAGGGCCGACACGCTAGGGTGAAGAATTCCAGCCGCGCACGATCGGAACGGTTCTCAATCCCGCCTCGGCGGTGCCTCCGGCAGAAGGCTGACGACGCTTGGACAATGGTGTCGACGTGAACCGTGTCGCCGCGCTGGTCGTTTTCGTCTCCGGCGGCAAGCTTCCTCCTACCCAAACCATCCCTGAAGCGCGATGCCAGCAAACAGGATTAGCCCCGCGTCGCGATTAGAGCGAAATAGCCTTAACGCCGTTGCTGGGTCGGCGCCTTCGACTTGCGACGTTTGCCAGGCCAGATGGGCAGAAAAACCCAGCCATCCGAGCAACGCAATGGCCCCCCCACCCGCGGATTCAATAGCCGCCAGCGCCAACGTGGCGGTTGCGACGTAGAACGCTCCAACGCCGAGCTTTACCCGAGTTCCGAACAATCGTGCCGTCGACCGGATGCCGACGATGGCGTCATCGCGCGCATCCTGCAGCGCATAGATTGTGTCGTAGCCGATCGTCCACGCGAAGGCGGAAGCGTAAAGGAAGATGGGCGCGATCGAGAGGCTCGCGAAGGTTGCGCTCCACCCCATCAGCGCTCCCCACGAGAAAGCAAGGCCCAGCGCCGCCTGTGGCCAAGAGGTCACGCGCTTCATCAACGGGTAGACGGCGACAACGCCAAGCGAGGCGATCCCGAGCCTGATCGAGAACTTGTTGAAGGCCAACAACACTGCGAGACCGATCAGGGCCAGGACGACAAGGAACGCCAAGGCCGCACCAATCGTGACTCGTCCGGACGGCAATGGACGGTTGCGCGTACGCTCGACTCCGGCGTCGAGCTTTCGGTCCAGAATGTCGTTGTAAGAGCAGCCGGCGCCACGCATGGCAACTGCGCCGATCAGAAAGAGAGCGAGATGCCAGAGGTTGGGTCCACGATGGAAGGCAAGGCCCGCGAGCGCCGTCCCCTCCCAACAGGGGGCGAGCAGCAGCTGCCATCCAGCGGGCCGGTCGAGGCGTGCAAGCTGAACGAAGGGGAGCGCGAAATCCGGCGTCAGACGCAGCACCAAGCTCGTCGGCCGTGCGTCCGGCAAGTCGGACGCCCGCTCGTGCGCAAACGTCAAAGAGGTCCGGTGGGCAATGGCTGCGCCTGTGGACCGCTCCCCCCGCCTTGAGCCGCTTGCTCCTTCATCTTTTTCATCTGCGCCGCGACGGTGCAGGCCTTCGCACTAAAGGCCATATTCTTGGCGTGGTGCTCCTTGAGTTGGGCGATCGCCTCGTCGGGGAATGAGCACCAGTCCTTATTCTTTTCCATATACGCGATTAGCGCGTTCTCAGCGCGGACCAGCCCTCCCGATTTCCCGCAAAACGCTTCTGGATCTAGGGGCTTACCGTGAAAGGATTTGGCAAAGTTGTTGACGATTTCCAGTTGGGCATTGCGCGCCTCGGCGAGCTTTTGCATGTCGGAACCGCAGTCGGCATACGCCGATCGGCCCAGTCCGACCGCCAAAAAAAGCCCCGCTCCCGCCGCGTAAAATCGTCTTCTAACCACCGCGTCAACCTCGAGTTGTCCTGCCCCCGATTCGGTCGCACAAACCTCAAAAAAAAGGCAAAACCGCGGCTGGACGCTCAATCGTGAGCTCGCCCCGAGGGCGGACAGCCCCAAGTCCGGGCGCCCCGAGCTCGACGCTAAATCCAAGCGCGGGATCCGTAGTCGATGCCATACCGGGATGGCGTCGACGCGATCGCCGCCATTCCAACTAACACCGCATCCTCCCGGGTGACAAGCCGGGTTGGAATGCGCCGGGCGAGGCCGTCGACTGGCGCCTTGGCCTCGAACGCTTCACGAAACGTGGCCTCGTCGAGAAAATTCACGATCCTCGGCAGGACGCCGCCGGACAGTGTCAGTCCGCCGGTCGCCACGAAGGTCACCGCCATATCACCCGCGAAGCGCGCCACGATATGCCAGTAGAGCCTAAGGCTCGTAGCTTCTTCGCCTTTCGGGTTGGTCGCCGCGGCTGTGGTGACGGCCGGCGGGTCGACGCACGAATCGGGGGCGCCTTTCGCCATCATGCGCGCGCGGTGCACGCGCGCGAGGCCCGCGCCGGAAATAACACTCTCGCTTGTGATGCGCCCGTGCGCGCGTTCGAGATGAGGCCAGATCTCGAATTCCTCCGGCCGGACCGGGCCAAAATCAATATGGCACGCCTCTGATGAAACCGGAGTGAAGCGTCCGTCCGCCTCGACCAGCGCGGCGATGCCGAGGCCGGTCCCGGGCCCGAGGATCACCTGGGGGCCCTCGGGACCGAACTTCCGCGGGCCGATCCTGCGCTCCCAACCCTCAGGAATTGTGGGTAACGAAAGCGCTTGGGCTTCGAAATCGTTGAGCAGCAAGCCTTGGCTAAGGCCAGTGCGGCGCGCCGCCTCCGGGCCGTCCATCACCCAGGGCGCGTTGGTGAGCTTGAGTGTCCGCCCGTTCACCGGGCCCGCCCCACAAGCGATCATGGACCGCGGCCGTGTCCCGAGCTTAGGAACAGCCGCCTCAATCGCTTCCGCCAATCCCGGATGATCGACGGTGTGCAAGTGGACGATGTCGCTTAGTCGGCCTCCGGGTTCGCTCAGGAGCGCAAAGCGCACGTTGGTGCCGCCAGTGTCGCAGACGAGCGTAGGAAAGGGGAAGGTGAAATTGGTCATTGGAGGCCATAACGCAGAACACAGTGGCCTCGGTCAAGCGGCAAAAAGCGGTGCTTCAACCCTGCGGACAGAGGACGACCCACCGAGTACGCTTCAAAGTTGGCAGGAGTGAATCCTGTCCACAAATGACTTGAATGCGGTGGACGAGTTTTGTCTCCGGCGGTTGAGGTTGAGAGCGATACGGGAAAGAATTGATCGGAAGCACCGCATAAGCGACGCAGTCAAACTTGAGCGGCCGCGGCGCGACCTGACCGGCCCGCGATGACCAAAAGAAAATCAACAACTCCAGCCAAGACCTACGATCGCTCCGCGGTGATGCGCGCGGTCAAATCGAGCGACACAAGTCCAGAGCTCGCGGTGCGCGCGCTTCTGCGCCAGATCGCGCTGGGCTACCGGGTTCATCGCGGCGATCTGCCGGGAAAGCCCGATGTCGTTTACGCCTCCCGCAAACTCGCGATTTTCGTCCACGGCTGCTTTTGGCACGGACACGACTGCGTACGCGGCGCGCGGGAGCCAAAGACTAACGTCGCCTATTGGCGCGCCAAGATCGCTCGGAACCGGGCGCGGGACAAAAAGACCCTGGCCGCTCATGCTGCAATGGGCTGGCGCACGCTCATCGTCTTCGAATGCGAACTCAGGGATAAGGCGACGCTCGCCGTGCGCCTGGCGGAAACTCTAGCCCAGGGGGTCGGTCGGACGCCGTCAGTGCGAGCGCAACGATCCAAGCCATAAGGGCGGTCGCCTGCGTTGCCCGCTAACGCCTCACGCGTGAAAGCGCGTTTCGAACGGTCGGTAGGCCATCCGCCTCCTGCAGTTCCCCGGCAGATCGGAGGTCTGACCGGAACCCAGGTGTCGAAGGCGCCCATGGTCGGCCGTGGACAGGGACATTCGGTAATCGGTGCACTAAGTCTCCCGGCGGCGCACGAGTGAACTCGGGTCGTAGGCCAACCCCTCATGGGGGCGCGGCTCGGCGCTCGCCTTCCAATCATCGCCAGGCGATCTGATGGCGCGAAACTTGCGACCCGAACTGCGCCCGGACGTCTCCATGAGGCAGCCGGCCTTGCGTCGGTATTTGACGCAGTGCAACATTGATTTTCTCTTTCCAGCAGACGGATGCGCCGATGGCCACGATCGCCAAACTCCAAAAGCTGACCGCTCGTTCTGCGGACGAGAAGGATGTTCCGCTGCGCGAGGATATTCGGCTGCTTGGTCGAATCCTCGGCGATACCGTGCGCGAGCAGGAAGGCGAAGAGGTTTTCGAGCTGGTCGAGCAGATCCGCCGGGCCTCGATTCGCTTCCATCGCGACAACGAGATTGGCGCGCGGCGCGAGCTCGAGGCGACGCTGGACAGCCTCAACGCCGACCAGACCCTCGCGATCGTCCGCGCTTACAGTTATTTTTCGCATCTCGCCAACATCGCCGAGGATCAGCATCATATCCGCCGCAATCGCGCGCATGCCATCGCGCGCTCCGCGCCGCGTCCGGGCTCGCTCGCTTATTCCTTTCAGCGCACGCGCGAGATGGGCGTCGAGCTGAGCGCACTCACCGATTTCTTCGATCGCGCGCTGGTAAGCCCGGTCCTGACCGCGCATCCGACCGAAGTGCGACGCAAAAGCACGCTGACACGCGAGCTTGAGATCGCGAAATTGCTCGACGAGCGCGAAGACGTAGGAGGCAACGAGGAGGAGCTTGCGCTCAACGAGGAGCGGCTTCGGCGGGCCGTGCTCGTCCTCTGGCGCACGAACCTCCTGCGACAAACGAAGCTCAAGGTCATCGACGAGGTGGCCAACGCCCTTTCGTTCTACGACTATACGTTCTTCCATGAGGTGCCTCGCCTCTACGGCGCGATCGAGGACAAACTCGACGCGATGTCTGGCGAGCCGCGGACGAAGCCGATCGGCTCGTTCCTGTGCGTCGGGTCATGGATCGGCGGCGACCGGGACGGCAATCCGTTCGTCACCGCCGACGTGTTAAATGAGTCGATGCGGCTGCAGAGCGCCCGAGCGATCAGCCACTATCTGGACGAACTGCACGAGCTGGGCGCGGAACTGTCGCTCGCCTCCAATCTCGCCACGATGAGTGAGGAACTTGCCGCGCTTGCCGACACGTCCGACGATTCCGCCGCCGCGCGCCGTAAGGAGCCCTATCGACGCGCCATCACTGGAATGTACTCGCGCCTCGCCAAGACGGCGCGTGAGCTTGACCATGTCATCGCCCTTCGTCAGCCGATCGTCGACCGTGCGCCTTATGCGTCCGCAGCTGAATTCAGCGCAGACCTTGCAATTATCGCGCTCTCGCTGAAGCAAACCAACGCCGGCATCGTCGCTCGCGGGCGGCTGCGCGCCTTGCAGCGGGCTGTAGACGTATTCGGCTTTCATCTCGCGCCGATTGACCTCCGGCAGAATTCGGACGTCCATGAGCGCACGATCGCGGAACTGTTCGCCGCGGTGTCGCCGGGACTCGAATACAAAGCGCTGAGCGAGGCGGAGCGGGTGGAGCTCCTGCGTCGCGAACTTGTGTCGCCCCGCCCCCTGTTTTCGCCATTCGTTGCTTACAGTGAGGAGACGGCGGGCGAACTCGCGCTCTTTCGCGCCGCGGCCGAAATTCGGGCTAAATACGGCCCGGGCGCAATCCGAACCTCGATCATTTCCAAGACGGACAGCGTCTCCGACATGCTGGAGCTCGCGCTGATTCTGAAGGAAGTGGGGCTGGTCACCGCCGAGGGGGCGTCGGCGCTTGCGCTCGTGCCGCTGTTTGAGACGATCGAGGATCTGCGCAATTGCGTCGCTGTGATGGATCAGCTCCTTTCGCTCACCGAGTACCGTAGGCTGGTCGAATCGCGCGACCGTGAGCAGGAGGTGATGCTCGGTTATTCCGATTCAAACAAGGACGGCGGCTTCGTCACCTCCGGTTGGGAGCTTTACAAGGCGGAGATCGGTCTGGTCGAAGTCTTCCGCAAGCATGGCGTGCGGATCCGCCTCTTCCATGGCCGCGGCGGCTCGGTCGGGCGCGGCGGCGGTCCCAGCTATGAGGCGATCCTGGCGCAACCGGGAGGCGCGGTGCAGGGACAAATCCGCATCACCGAACAAGGAGAGATCATATCGAGCAAGTATTCAAACCCCGAGGTCGGGCGACGTAACCTGGAGACGCTCGCCTCGGCGACGCTGGAAGCCACCCTATTGCAGGACGAGAGCCCTGCGCCTGACCCATCCTTTCTCGAGACCATGGAGGAATTGTCCCTTTCCGCCTACAACGCCTATCGCGGCCTTGTCTACGAGACCGAGGGTTTCGTGCGCTATTTCTGGGCCTCAACCGTCATCACTGAGATTGCGAGCCTCAACATCGGGTCACGCCCCGCGTCGCGAAAGAAAACGCAGGCGATTGAGGATTTGCGCGCGATTCCGTGGGTTTTCTCGTGGGCGCAGTGCCGGCTCATGCTGCCCGGCTGGTTCGGCTTTGGCTCGGCGGTGAAGGCCTATATCAACGCCCACCCCAAGCAAGGCCTGCAAACTCTCAAGGAAATGTACGTCCGGTGGCCCTTCTTCCGGACCCAGCTTTCCAACATGGACATGGTGATGGCGAAGTCTAGCCTCGCCATCGCCTCCCGCTATGCGCGGCTGGTTGAAGACGTCAGTCTGCGGGAGAAGATCTTCGCCCGGATTTCAGATGAGTGGCGCGATTCAGTCGATGCGCTCAACGCGATTATGGAACAAACGAAGCTGCTAGAGAGTAATCCGCTGCTGGATCGCTCAATCCGCAATCGTTTCCCTTATCTCGACCCGCTCAACCACGTACAAGTCGAGCTTCTGAAACTGTACCGTTCGCGCGCGTCGAGCGAGAAGGTGTTGACCGGCATCCAACTCACCATCAACGGCGTGTCGGCGGGGTTGCGGAATAGCGGATAACGATACGGGCGCCTGATAGAATCCATTCAGCCTCCGCCCAGCACCCCCTTCATTGCGCGATTGGTCTCCTGCGCGTAACGCCGCGCGGCATAGGCTTCGCCGAGCGTGCCGAGTACCTGCTCCGATCCGCGCGCGGTGACGACGAGCGTGTCGGCACGGGAAGCGCCGAAGACGTCGAGCGCACGACGGATATTGTCATCCGGATGCAAGACGGTTGCCGGCAGACGGACGAGGGCAGTGATTGGTCCCCCATCCCCTCCATTCTCAAGGACGAGCGCATGCGCCTCGGCGACATGGATCAGCCCTTGATATCGTCCTTCGTCGTCAACAGCGACGACGACATCGGCGCTGCCAAGCGGATAGGCTTCTCGGAAGGCGCGGACCGACCGATCGGCGGGAAACCTCCGCGGTGTAGGCGCCATCATGCGCCCGGCAGTCAGCTCGCGTAGCCACCCAACGTCCTGGCCGCCGCGGATCGTCTCGCCCCGCAGATGCAGGCGCCAAGTCGTGAACGAATAGCCGAAGGTCGCCCGCACTGCGAGCGTGGTCGCAATCGAAGCCGCAAGAGCCCCGCCTGCGACGCCGAGATTTCCAGTGCTTTCCAGAACTAGAAAAGTCACGGTCAACGGGCCCCCGACGATCGCAGCGCTGAGCGCGCCCATGCCGACCAGCACGCAAGCCGTCATCTCGAGTCCAATCGACGGGGCCAAAGAATTGACTCCGATCCAATAGAGCTTGCCGAGCAGCGAACCGACGAACAGCGATGCGAAAAACAGTCCGCCACGAAAACCGGACGCTAGCGAAACGAGACAGGCGAACAGTTTGAGCACGATCAGCGTCCCCAGACGCGTCGCTGTCATCGGCCAATAGAAGTCGAGGCCGAGGGCGCCGTGGCCGGCGCCCAGCACCTGCGGGCTGCAGAGCGCCATCGCGCCGACCATCAAGCCGCCGGCGACAGGGCGAAGAAGACGCCACGGCACCACGGCGCGGAACGCCCGCTCGATCAATGCCGCCACCCGCATCGCGCCGACGCCGACCACCGCGGCGACAAGGCCGAGCCCAATCAGCGCGCCATAGTCGACGAATGTCAGCGGGGCGACCGTGGGCGCTGTGATGTCGTAAGGCGCGCCGATGATCGCCTGGGTGGTGAGCGACGCGGCGAGGGTGGCGGCGAAGACGGGAATTGCGTTAGCGAGCGAATAGGCGCCAATGATAAGCTCAAACGCGTAAAAGGCGCCCGTGAGAGGCGCGCCGAACGCCGCCGCAATCGCGCCGCCCGCCCCGCAGCCGACAAGCACGCGCAGATCCTGCCGGCGCAAACGCGATCTTACGCCGAGATACGAGGCGACGCCTGCGCCAATCTGGGCATAGCCCGCCTCGAGCCCGACGGATGCGCCACAGCCATTCGATATCAAGGTCTGCGTCGCCACAAGGAGGCTCTGGCGGAGCGACATGCGTCCACCGCGTAGGGCGTTGGCCTCGACCGGATCGACTGCGGGCGGCGCTTTCCTGCGAGCAAGCCATACGTCGATTGCGCCAAGCAAAAGTCCACCCAGCATCGGACCGCCAAAGGCTGCGAGGGGAGCGACGCGATCGGCGGCGCTGAGGCGAACATCGAAGGGAATGCTGAAGATCCGCACGTGCGCAGCGTTGACCGCGCTCGTCATTAAGGCAACGCACAAGCCGGCGAGCACGCCGACGCCGATCGCGAGCGCGGTCATGCCGAATTCGCTCGCGCGCAACCGCGCGCGCACAGTCGCAAGCGCGATCAGCGCTGGGCGCGGCACCGAGATCAGCCGAGCGTGACGTCGAACGGGGGAGCCCATTTCCAAACTTATGCGCGGCAGGTGTTGCCTTGCCAAGGCCGCGAGCCGGTCGGGCTCATGCGTCAGAGCGTCGAAAGCGCCATGTCGTCGCGATGGATCATTTCAGCTCTCCCGGCCGTTCCCAGGAGATGCGCGATATCGCGAGAATTGCGGCCCATAATGCGCTCCGCATGCAGCGCGTCATAGGCAACGAGCCCCCGTCCGATCTCGACCCCGCGCTCGTCCCGGATGGCAACGCAATCCCCCCGCGCGAACACGCCTTCGACCCGCGTGACCCCTGCCGGCAGCAGGCTTTTTCCCCGAGCGAGCGCAGCGACAGCGCCGGCATCGACAAACACCGCTCCTTTAAGTTCAAGCGACCCGCCGATCCAAACCTTGCGCGCCGCGACCGGGTTCGACGGGGTCAGGAACCAGGTGCATCCGCCGCCTTCGGCAATCCGCGCGATCGGATGCGGGATGCGTCCGTCGGTGATCACCATGTGCGCGCCGGCCGAGGTGGCGATACGCGCGGCTTCGATCTTGGTGCGCATGCCACCCCGCGAGAGTTCGGACGCCGCGCCGCCGGCCATCGCTTCGATCTCGGGCGTTATCCGCTCGACGACCGGAAGCAATCGCGCGTGCGCGTTGCGATGCGGCGGCGAATTGTAAAGCCCTGCGACATCGGAGAGGAGAATCAAAAGGTCCGCACTCGTCATAGTGGCGACTCGCGCCGCGAGGCGATCGTTGTCGCCGTAACGAATCTCGCTGGTTGCGACGGTGTCGTTCTCGTTGATGATCGGTATCGAGTGCATCGCGAAGAGGCGGCCGAGAGTTGCACGCGCATTGAGGTAGCGGCGACGTTCTTCCGTGTCCTGCAAGGTCAAAAGGATCTGGCCCGCGACAATGCCGTGTCTAGCGAGGGCGCGTGACCATTCGCTGGCGAGCGCAATCTGCCCAATCGCCGCCGAGGCTTGGCTGTCTTCGAGCTTGAGCGCTCCTTTCGGCAACCCGGCAATGGTGCGACCAAGCGCGATCGCGCCCGAGGACACGACAATGACGCTCGCGCCACGCTCGTGCAGCGCAGCGACGTCCGACGCGAGTGCTTCAAGCCATTCGCGCCTGACGGCGCCAAGGGCGCCGTCGACCAGGAGCGATGAGCCGACCTTGACTACGACGCGGTTGAATTGATCGAGAGAGGGAAGCTTAGCCACGGTCGCCGGTGAGAAGGCTTGACCGCCCGAAACCGTGGGCGGGCGAGCGCTTTTTCGTCTAGTGCAGCGAGGCGGGGATGGCAAGGCAAAGCAAAGCGAGGATTGGGGGTAAGTCCGACTGCTGTCCCCACACACCGATCATCAGGCTCAGGCGACAACCGGTCGATAAGCCGGCTCACTTCGAGGAGAAGCGCGGTTAGCAAACATTCGATCGAGGTACCAATCAATACTAGCGACGGCGCGCGACCTGCCGCCTTTCCCGCGTAGGTTCGACCGCTCCGGTTCGCCCCTATGACGCGCGCAGACGTTCGCGTGACGGCGCCGCTCGAGAGGCGCACACTCCCTCCACCGTTTCCGCTAGCGCGCCGAACTCGACCGGCTTGATGAGAATGGCGTCGAACCCAGCGGCCGACGGGGAAACTATCCTCTCCTCGAAAGCATTGGCGGTCAGGGCGATAATGGGCGTCGACGACCAGCCGCAGGAAGCCTCGAGCCTCCGCAAACGGCGCGTGGCCTCGTAGCCGTCGAGACCTGGCATCTTAAGGTCCATCAAAATGACGTCGAAGGGTCGAGATTCTAGAGGCGCGATCGGCGAGGCAAGACGCAGGGCTTCTTCGCCGTCGGATACGCGAACGACCTCGAAACCCAAGCGCCGCATCGCCTTTTGAGTAATGAGAGCATTGATGTCGTTGTCTTCGGCGACAAGGGCGCGGCGGACTAACGGGGGCGATGAGAGGCGCGAGGTAGGGCCGGGTGGCGGCTCAACATCCCACCCCACGCGCTCGAAAAGCGAGCGCGCCCGAACCGGCTTGACCAGCCAGCCGTCGAAATCCTTGAGCGCCATCTGACCGAACGCGTGGCGTTCAAAGGGCGAAAACAGCACCAGGCTGCGCCGGATCGCCGCTTCCCGCGCGGCTTGCGCCAGCCGCCTGGTGGCTTCAGGTCCGAGCGCGCAATCGACGATGACGACATCGGGCTTGTGCGGGGCGTTCAAAGCCTCGAGGCCGGAGTCCAGGCCCTCGGCGCGGTCGACTTCGACGCCAGCTTCGATGAGGCGCGCTTCGATAGCCGGCGCCTCGAATGGAGAATTGGCGATGATGAGAGCGCGCGCTCCACTGGGAGCGCGGCGCATCGTCTCACGTGTGGCCGGCGGCTCGACTGAGGCGCATCTCGGCAGCCGGACGGCGAAGGCGAAAATCGACCCTCCACCTGGATGGTCAGAAAGCGACAGCTCACCGCCCATGAGGCGGACAAGCTCACGCGAGATGGCGAGCCCCAACCCCGCGCCCTCGAAGCGGCGCGCGTGCGAGCTGTCGCCTTGCACGAAACGGTCGAAAAGCGCCTTCCGGCGATCCGCCGGCACACCAGGCCCAGTATCGATCACCGAGAATCGCGCCGCGCCCATTTCGCCGCGCTCGACCGTCACGCAGACACCGCCCCGATCGGTGAATTTGATCGCATTGCCAGCGAGATTCATGAGGATTTGGCGCAGGCGCGGACCGTCCGCGCGGACGAAGCGCGGTGCGTCGGCGCTGAACGAGGCCGCGATCTCGATGCCTTTGCTCTGGGCGCGCGGCGCGAGCAGTTCGACGACACCCTCGATCAGTCGACGAAGATCAACCCTTTCGAGAACGAGATCGAAACGGCCCGCTTCGATCTTGGCCAAATCGAGGATTTCGTCGATCAGGGCGACAAGCGCGCGGCCGGAACTCCGAATCGCTTCGACATAGCTGGCGTTTTCCAGATCGAGTGAAGCCTCCCGCAAAAGATCGGCCATACCGAGAATGCCGCTGATCGGCGTGCGAATTTCGTGGCTCATCGTCGTCAGAAAGCGAGATTTGGCCTCACTCGCCGCCTCTGCTTTGTTGCGGGCGGCCGCCGCTTCCTTCAGGCGCCAGAGTTCGTCGCGCAATCCGTCGTTTTCCGCCGCGACCTGCGCTCCGCGCGCTTGCGCTTGACGCCGGGCGCAGTCGGCGGCTCCGGCGAGCGCAGCCGCCAAAGCGATGACCACGCCAGCCTGCAGCCACAGCGCATGAACCGCGAAATCCGCCAATCCGGCGCCCAGATCCATTTCCAATCCCGCTCGAGCGCGGCCTCGCGCCGATCCGCTCGAAATCCATGGTCTCAGGCGGCCGTTGTGAACACCTTGCGGAATTCGGCCGAATTCTAAGGTTTGCGGCGATTCCGACTGTCTATGCCGCCGCGACCGCGCGGTCGGGGGCGCCTCGGTAGGAGAGCGCTTCGGCGAAATGCACGCGACGGGTCGGGCCGCCGCCGTCGAGGTCAGCCAGTGTGCGCGCAAGCTTAAGCACGCGATGATAGCCGCGCGCTGACAGACGGAGCCGCTCCGCGGCGTCGCGCAACAGCGCAAGACCTGACGCGTCCGCCTCCGCGATCTCCTCGATGGCGCTGGCCGGCGCGCGGGCGTTGCAAACGACGCCGTCGAGCCCGAGGCCAGCGTACCGCGTGAGCTGGATCTTGCGGGCCGCCGCCACCCGGAGGGCCGCTTCCGCCGAGCCTTCGCGGGCTGGCGGCGTCATCAGATCCGCCGCCAGCACTGACGGCACGTCGACGACGAGATCGAAGCGATCTAGGAGCGGACCGGAGAGGCGGCCAAGATATTGCGCCACACATCGATCGTTTGGCGCGCGTTTGCAGGCGTAACCCGGCTCGTTTGCCATGCCGCACCGGCATGGGTTCATCGCCGCGATCAACTGAAACCGCGCCGGATAGACGACTCGATGATTGGCGCGGGCGATCGCCACTTCTCCAGTCTCGATCGGCTGGCGCAGGCTATCCAGCACCTGGGGCTGAAACTCCGGGAGTTCGTCAAGGAACAAGACGCCATTGTGAGCGAGCGAGATCTCCCCGGGCTTGGCGTGCACGCCGCCCCCGACCAGCGCCGGCATCGAGGCGGAATGATGGGGACTTCGGAACGGGCGCCGGTCGGTCAGGACGCCGCCGGCGAGCGCGCCCGCGACCGAATGGATCATCGACACTTCGAGCAATTCGCGCGGGGTCAAAGGCGGCAGGATCGACGGCAAACGCTGGGCCAGCATCGACTTGCCGGCCCCCGGCGCGCCGCTCATCAGGAGATTGTGGCCGCCGGCCGCGGCGACCTCCAGCGCGCGCTTGGCGCTCTCCTGGCCCTTGATATCGCGCAGGTCCGGTTGCGGTCCGCCCGAGGCGCGAAGAGCGGGCTCGGGACGCGACAGCACTTGCGCGCCTTTGAAGTGGTTGGCGAGCTGGATCAGGGAGCGGGGCGCGAGAATCTCGAGATCGGCCGACGCCCAGGCCGCCTCGGGTCCGCAGGGCGCTGGACAGATCAAGCCTTTGCCGGCGGCGTTGGCGGCGATCGCCGCCGGCAGCACGCCGGCGACGGCGCTGATCGTCCCATCGAGCGCGAGTTCCCCGATCACCGCGAAACCATCGAGCGCGTCTGGCGGAATGGCTCCGATCGCCGCCATCACGGCAAGGGCGATCGGCAGGTCGTAATGGCTGCCTTCCTTCGGCATGTCGGCGGGCGCGAGGTTGACGGTGATCCGCTTGGCCGGAAGGGCGAGGCCCGAGGCGATAAGCGCCGAGCGGACCCGCTCGCGCAATTCGGCCACCGCCTTGTCGCCGAGGCCGACGATGGTGAAGGCGACCGTGCCTGAGGCGATCTGCACCTGGACGTCGACCGGGCGCGCCTCCACGCCCTCAAAGGCCACCGTCGATACGCGCGCCACCATGTCCGCCCCCGCCCGGGCCCATCGATGGTTGGAACGTTTGCAGAACATTGGCCCGAGCGCAAGGGGCAAATCGGTGGTGAACCTGGGTCGCGCCTCGAAACGCGAGCGGTCCGGGGTCTCGAACCCACGCGGCTGCCACAAATAAACGCCAGTAGCCGCCAATAAACGTTAGTAAACGCTAGTAAAAATGCTAGCGTTTACTAGCGTTTATTTTTTGGAATCGGGACTTTTCAATGGGTTACGGCCGTTTGGAGTAAAAATTTCCTGGGCCCGCTGGGGACCCGCTCGAAACGCCGCCGGCCTTTCCTCGTTCGTCCCGCGCCGGCATGGCGCGGGCTGATCCCGGCGACAGGCAAAGGTATAGCATGAGATTCTGTCTTTCGTAAATCAGTTGTTGCAAAATCTGCTTTTCGGATTTGGCCTCGGGGAGGCGCTTCCTTCACCGCCGCGTCAGTCTCCCGGGTGGAACGCCGCCGGGGGCCGGCAGCTGAGAGCGATCTCGGCTCGAGATCGGCGGGCTCGGGCGAAAACACATAAATAACACGTTATTCACGACGCGCCCCATCCTCCCGGTCTCGGCCGCGATGTTTCGAAAGTCCAAGACGGGAATGGCGGGCCGGACAGCCATGGAGCGCCGTTGGGTTGTCGTTGACGATACGCCCGAGCGCGCGGGTTGAGCTATCCCTACTTCCGCCCCGGAGCCAGAAAAGCCTGGAACGCCGCGTGCGCCTCGGGGGACTTGAGGGCGGCCGAGAAGGCGTGCATTTCGGCGGCCATCTGCGCTTTCAGCGCCTCGGGATCGCCGCGCATCAGGCGGCGGGTCGCGAGCAGGGCGGCGCGGGGCTTGGCGGCGAGCGCGGCCGCTCTTTCCATCGCATGCGCCATCAGTTCGCTCCGAGGCAGGATCGCGTTGATGAGCCCGAGCTCGAGCGCCCGATCGGCGCCGAAGGGTTCGGCTAGCAGCAGGAGCTCCGCCGCCCTGGCGCGCCCGAAGCGCTGCGGCGCAAGAAGCGAGGACCCGGCCTCGGGAACGAGGCCGAGATTGACGAACGGCATCTGGAACCGGGATTCGGGCGTCGCGTAGACGAGATCGCAATGAAAGCAGAGGGTGGTCCCGACGCCGATTGCGAGACCGTCGATCGCCGCGATCAACGGCTTTTCGAATGCGGCGACCTTGCTGACGAACCGCCAAGCCGGAAATTCGCCGCTCTCGTGCAACGCGACAGCGAGAAAATCGCCGATGTCGTTGCCGGCGGTGAACACGCCGCCCTTGCCGCTCATCAACAAGCGCGCCGATCTCGGGATCGCGCTCGGCCTCGTCGAAGGCTTCGATCAGCGCTTCGTACATGGCGCCGGTGATCGCGTTCTTCTTCTGCGGCCGGGCGAAGGCGGCCGACAGGACCGCGCCCTCGCGGGCGACCTCGATGTCTTTCGTCAAAGTGTCTTGGGTCATGCGCTCTCCGCCAGGATCGCTTCGTAAGGTTCAAGCGGCATGGCCCCCGAGGCGACGGCGCGCGCGAGACCGGGCGCGGCGGTTGCGAGTTTCTCGGCAAAGAAACGCGCAAGCCCGACGCGGCCGAGCTCGGTCTTATTGCCGCTCGTCGCCAGCGTCTCGGCGGCGAGGCCGGCTTTGGCCAGGCACGCCCCCCCAAGCGTGAGCCCGAACAGGCGAAGATATTGCGACGCGCCGGCGAGCGCCGAATTCTGGTCGGTGGCGAGCCAGTCGAGCATGCGTCGAGTCGAGTCTTCGAGCGCGTCCGAAGCCTCGGCGAGCCGTTCCGCCGTCGCGCCGAAGCCTGCGCCGCCTTTGGCCGCCACGTCGCTCGCAACCTGCCGGATTTGGGCGATCTCGCTGCGGACGGTTTCGCCGTCGGCGAGCGGCAGCTTGCGCTGCACGAGGTCGATCGCGTGAATGCCGTTCGCGCCTTCGTAGATCGCCGCGATGCGGGAATCACGCATGTGCTGCGCCGCCCCGGTTTCCTCGATGAATCCCATGCCGCCGTGGACCTGGACGCCGATCGACGTCGTCTCGTCGCCGATATCGGTCGAGAACGCCTTGGCGATGGGGGTGAGCAACGCCGCGCGGTTGGCGGCGGCCATTCGTTCGGCTTCGGTGGCGCCGTGCTCGGCAAGATCAAGCGAGACGCCGGTCAGGTGGCAGATCCCGCGCGCGGCGTGGACGTTGGCCTTCATCGTCATGAGCATGCGCTGCACGTCAGGACGCTCGATGATCGGGGCCATGCCGTCGCCCCCTTTTGCGCTGCGGCCCTGCCGGCGCTCGCGGGCGTAAGCCAAGGCCTGCTGATAGGCGCGATCGCCGATGGCGACCCCCTGCGTGCCGACAGCGAGCCGCGCGGCATTCATCATCACGAACATGGCGGCGAGGCCGCGGTTCTCCTCACCCACCAGCCAGGCCTTCGCGCCCTCGTTGTCGCCATAGACCATGACGCAGGTCGGAGAGCCGTGGATGCCGAGCTTGTGTTCGATTCCGGCGCAGCGCAGGTCGTTGCGCTGGCCAAGCGATCCATCGGCGTTCACGAGGAATTTCGGCGCGAGGAACAGCGAAAGGCCGCGCGTCCCCGCCGGCGCGCCGGGGAGGCGAGCGAGAACGAAATGCACGATGTTCTCGGCCATGTCGTGTTCGCCATAGGTGATGAAGATCTTCTGGCCGAACAGGCGATAGGATCCATCCTCGGCGCGTTCCGCCCGGGTTCGCACGGCGCTGAGATCGGAGCCTGCCTGAGACTCGGTGAGGTTCATGGTCCCGCTCCACCGCCCGCTGACCATCGGCGGGAGATAGATGTCGGTGAGTTCGCGCGAGCCATGCGCCTTCAAGGCTCCGATGGCGCCTTCGGTCAGGAGCGGGCAGAGCGCGAAGGCCATCGAGGCGCCGTTCCAGATTTCGGTGCAGGCGACGTTGACGAGATGGGGCAGGCCCATGCCGCCGAACTCGGCCGGCGCGGAGACACCGTTCCAGCCGGCCTCCGCCCAGCGCCGGTACACGTCGGCGAAGCCGGGGGCTGCCGTCACCACCCCGTTTTCATATTTCGCGCCCGAAAGATCGCCGGCGCGGTTGAGCGGCGCGATTTCCGCCGTGGCGAACCGGCCGGCTTCCCCGATAACCGAGGACACAGCGTCCCAATCGAGTTCGCCCATGCCCCCCCGTTCAACGAGAGCGGGAAAATCGGCGACCGCGTTGAGCGAAAAAAGGATGTCGGCCGTTGGCGAACGATAAGGCATCTCTAGGCTCCTCCCTATCGCTGAGCGCGCGGGCCGATCGGGTCGTGCGCGCGCACCCAGGGTCCCGGCGCGTTGGGCATGTCGGTTGCCGCGGCAGGGACAAAAGAGCATATGTACAGTCGGAGTTCGCGCGCAATGCGGGAGCATGCGCAGAACCGTGAGAAGAGATGGCGCTCAACCGCAGAATCACCCGCTTTGCAACGGCAAGCCCCGAGGCGATCGCCGATGCGGCCGCGTGCCTTCGCGCGGGCGGCCTCGTCGCCATGCCGACGGAGACTGTGTACGGCCTTGCTGCGGACGCGACTTCCGACATCGCGGTCGCGTCGATCTACGCCGCCAAGGAGCGGCCGGTGATCAATCCGCTCATCTCCCATGTCTTGAACGTCGAGGCGGCGAGAGGGCACGCGGCCTTTGGTCCGGAGGCCGAAATGCTGGCCCGCGCGTTCTGGCCGGGGCCTCTCACGCTGGTCCTGCCGGTGGCTGCGACCTGCCGGATCAGCCTCTTGGCGCGCGCTGGTCTCGACACGGTTGCGATTCGCTCGCCATCGCACGATGTGGCTCGCGCGCTCATTGACGCGGCTGGCGTGCCCCTCGCGGCGCCATCAGCCAACCGATCCGGCGCGGTGAGCCCGACGACCGCCGCTCACGTCGTCGCCGATCTCGAAGGCAGGGTCGACTGGATTCTCGATGGAGGGCCTTGTCGCCATGGCCTTGAGTCGACGATCGTCGCCTGTCTGAACGGCCGGCCCCAGTTGCTGCGTCCGGGCGCGGTGACGCGAGAGGCGATCGAATCCGTGCTTGGTTCGCCAATCGACTTGACGAGACGGGCGCGGACCGCTCCGAACGCGCCCGGACAATTGGCGTCGCACTATGCACCCAATGCCGAGCTTCGGCTTGGCGCCGTCACGGCCTCAGCGGATGAGGCCGCGCTTGATTTTGGCGGCGCACTGAAACGCGGCGCGTCAAGCGAGCGCCTCGATCTTTCGCCTTCGGAGGACCTCCTTGAGGCTGCGTCTCATTTGTTTTCCTATCTGCGCGCATTGGACGCCTCCGGCGTGGCGCGGATCGCGGTTGCGCCAATCCCCGAGCATGGGCTTGGCGCGGCGATCAATGATCGGCTCCGTCGCGCCGCCGCGCCCCGGAAGTTTCCGACATGAAGATGGTCGCCCATCACCCTGCGGGCTCCGAGGCCGCCCCGCGAAATGCTAAGGAACTTGCGCCCCGCGTGACCCCGGCGGGGCTGGGTGGCGACGAATCGTTGGAAGCATGAACTCAAGCCTTAGCTGGGACGAGTTTCGATTGGTCAAGTCAGTCGCGCAAGCCCGGTCGCTGGTTGGCGCGGCCGAGATTCTTGGCGTCAATCATTCGACTGTCTTTCGGCGCCTGGCCGCGGTGGAGTTGGCGGTCGGCGCCCGTCTTTTCGAGCGCTCCCGCTCGGGATACGAGCCGACGGCGGCGGGCGAGGAAATGATTGCGCTGGCGACCACCATGGCCGAATTGGTGCAGGAATTCGAGCGTCGGGTGGCGGGGCGAGACGTCAAGCCGACGGGCGAACTCACGGTCACCACCCCCGAAGCGATCGGCCAGCATTTCATGCCGACGATCGTCGCTCAGTTTCAAACTCAGAACCCGGGCGTGGTGGTCGAACTCATCCTGTCAGATCAGCCGCTCAACCTCTCGCGTCGCGATGCCGATATCGCGATTTGCATGACCAATGATCCGCCGGAAACGCTGGTCGGAAGGAGAATTTGCACCGCACGGTGGGGAGTTTACTGCCGCCGTGACTTGACCGAGGAGCTCGGCTCCGAGGCGTCCGGTTCGGTCGCCTTTATTGGGCTTGGCGACAATTTCGGACCGGCGCCGGCCCGCCGGTGGATTGAGACCAACATCGCGCCGGGGCGGCTGGTCGCGAAAGCCAACTCGGCGCATTGCATGCTCCAGCTGGCGCTTCAGGGCTTTGGGGCGACGTTGCTGCCGTGCTTCCTTGGCGATCGCTGCCCGGACTTGGCGCGCCTCAGCTATTTGCTGCCGGAACTCGACATTGGCTTATGGATGCTGACCCACTCCGATCTTCGCCGCTCGGCGCGTGTGCGCGCCTTCATGGATTTCGCGGGGGCGGAGCTCACAACACAACGGCGCGCGATCGAGGGACAGGAAACTGGGGAAACGGAATGACGGCGCTCAGTTCGCGTTCTCGATCGTCTGAGTCACCAGTTCGAAAACCGCGCCTCGATCGTTCTGAGGAAAGCTAGACGGCGCTCGGGCGTCGAATGATTCATGTCGTGGTGGGCGAGATAGTCGCAGCGGGCGCCGGGCGCGCAGATCCGGCGCATGGACCGCGTCAAGAAGCGGCGCGGCGGATCGCCCATCATGAACGTCAGCCATCGCCCGCCGCCATAGGTGCAAACGACGCCGAGACGCTTGATGTTGTGAAGACAGGGATTGTAGGAGCCGTCCTCGCCCAGAGTGAAGCTGACGCCGGGTAGAAAAACCTTGTCGATGAATCCTTTCAGGATCGCCGGAAAGCCCATGTTCCAGACCGGGAACGAAAACACGAGCGCCTCGGCGGCCAGGAGACGGTCCACGTAAGGGGCGACATGGCGACGGTTGACAGCGATGTTGTGATAGTTGACCCGATCCTCTCGCGACATCACCGGATCGAAGCCTTCCGCGTTGAGATCGCAATCGTCGACCTCGTGCCCCTTGGCACGCAAGACCTCGACGACCTTCGCGTGCAGGCCGGCGGCGAAACTCGTCTCGACCGGATGGGCGAACAGCACCAGGATCCGCAACGCTCAAGCTCAGTTCTGGGCCGCGCGCGCCCGCGCCTCGAGGCCGGGAAAAAGGAAGTTTCGACCGGCGGAAAAATCAAAGCCCGGATTCTCCCAAGCGATCATTTTACCCGGATTGAGCAGCCCCAGCGGGTCGGTCTCGCGCTTGAACGCGAGCTGGATCGCGTCGGTCTGCTTCATGCCGCCCTCCTCGAGGGTGT
Organism: uncultured Alphaproteobacteria bacterium; assembly: GCA_963717215.1. Lineage (GTDB taxonomy): Bacteria > Pseudomonadota > Alphaproteobacteria > Rhizobiales > Beijerinckiaceae > Roseiarcus. The sequence goes on along the minus strand of CAVQVS010000006.1, from coordinate 243,916 downwards.
AGCGGTGAGGATTGAAGATCATCGCGCCCATCGCCTCGTGCTCGGCGATGATCTCGTTGAGCCGCGATTCGGTCGTGAATCGCACCAGCGGCAGGCCCGCGAACCCGATCCGTCCGTTGAAGCGAATGACCTCGAGATGCCCTCGGACCTCATCGCCGTAGCGGTCGTGGATTTGTTTGATCACACCGGGCGCGTCCTCAGCCGGATAGCGGACCTGCAGGTAAGTGATAGCGGGATCGACTCGCAACGCGCGCAGCGTGGTGTGGTTCCAGGTCAGTTCGTAATTGGGAGGCAGGCCGGCGAGCGTCTCGGGAGCCGCGCGGCTCGAGTCGAGAAGGATATGCGCGTCCTTGTAGGGCCGGGTGAAAGCGTTGAAGGCGTCGAGGGCATGGGGAGCGATCATTAGGATGACGACGCTGTCGCCGGCGGGGATGAGCGCTCGGTGGCGCAGAAAATAATCGTGCGGCGTCGGCCCCGCGACCACCGTGACAAGTTTTTTCAGGATTCCGTCCTGCTCGCCGAGCGCCAGCGCGTAAGCTGTCGCCGCGTCGAAACTGTCGAACCCGACAATGACGTTGACCCAATCGTAGTGCGCCGTGAGCGGCATCTCGACTTCCGTTATGATCCCGTTCGTCCCATAGGCGTGCACCGCTTTGTGCAGATCCTCTCCCGTCAGTTCGAGCGTGCGCGGCTCCGCCTCGAGCGTCATGATGCGCAGTCGCAGCACATTGCCGAAATCGCGCAAGCCTCCCCATGTGATCGAGCCAACGCCTCCGGACCCGCCGGCGACGAAGCCGCCGACCGACGCAGTTCCGCGCGTCGAGGGGAACATTCGCAGTTCTTGTCCCGACGCTTCGCACGCCTTGTCGACGTCGATCAGCAGCGCGCCTGGCTCGCAGATGACGCGTCCTCGCTCGATCGATAGGATCCTGTTCATCTCGGCGAGGTTCAAGAGTACGCCGCCCATGAGCGGCATCGCCTGGCCATAATTGCCGGTCCCCGCGCCGCGCGGGGTCACCGGAATCCCCAGTTGATGCGCAGCGGCCAGGACGGTCCGCACCTCGGCTTCGCTCGCCGGCGAGATGACAACGTCGGCGGTCACAGCCTCCAGTTCGCGCTTGAGCACGGGCGAATACCAGTAGAAGTCGCGACTCTTCTGCTTGACCAGGATGGGATTGTCCTCCCACTTGATCGGACCGATCTCAGCCCGCATCGCCGCGATGTCATAAGTCCCGCTCATGGCGCGAGGCCCTCGAGTGCGTCGAGTTCCGCGTAATTTGGCGGCGTGGCGTTCGAAGCCTCGCCGCTTCTCAGCACCACTCGATCCGACTGCGGACGCGCCAGAAGCTCAATGAAGTCACGCGCTTGCGTCAGGATCATATCGGCCGAGCCGCCGCGTCGCAGGCGTCCCAGATCGAGGCCCATCGCGCGAGCCGGCGCGGAATTCACGGTCTCCGCCCAGTCGGCGAACGGGTAGTCGAGGTGCAGGATCCGAACGCCCTCGCGCCACACCTCCATCATGTCCAGGTCCCCGTATGGGTAGAATGGATCGCGGGTGTTGTCGCTCGCGATCATGACGTTGACGCCGGCGTGCTTCAGTTCTTGCAACGCGGTGACGCCGCGCCAGCGCGGCGTTCGGCCGGCCTGGCGATCTTGGAGGAACATGTTGCACATCGGCAGGGACACGACGCTAAGCCCCGCGCGCGCGACCGCGTCGATGGTCCTTCGCCGCTCGTCATCCTCCTGGAGAGCAAGCGAGCAGCAGTGGCCGACCAGGATGGGGCGCTGAAAGCGGCGCTCGATCGCGACGTCGGCAACGACCTTGAGAGAGCGAGCTGCGGGGTCCGAGCTTTCGTCGACGTGGAAGTCGAGTTCCCAGCCCTTGCGCTCCGCGAGTTCGAAGAGCGCGCTCAGCCCCTGACGCAGATCCGGCTCCATGCGGATCGCGGCGCCGAGAATCCCCGACCCATGTGCGTCGAGCATCGCTTCGATGTCGGGCATGTGCGAGGGGTTCGCCATCTGGTCAAGGGTGAAGAGCGGCGATGCCTGGAGGTCGATCCGCCCAAGCCAGCGCTCTCGCGCTTCAGCCAGGACAGGCCAACTGATTCTCGTCTGCGGGCCGACGCTGTCGATATGGGTGCGAATCGCCGTCGTCCCGTGCGCGTAGGCGCAGCGCAGGCTGAACTCCATGCGCGCAGCGACGTCCGCGGCGCTCCAGTTGGCGGCGCGGTCCTCGAGCGTAGCCGCGATTGCGCTCGGAAAGTCCCCGACCGGGTTTCGTTTCCGCCGCCAGATATGCCCCTTGTCGAGATGAGTGTGCACGTCCACGAAGAGCGGCAGCACGATGCGCCCTGACATCGCGACTTCTGGCGTTTCGCCGAAGTCGACGGCGCCGTGGGGGGCGATCTTCGCTATGACGCCACCTTCAACGAGCATGTCGACGATGGCGAAACCGTCAAAGTCGAGTTGCGGAACGGGCTCAGGCGGTATGCGGCCGAGGACGCGCGCCCGCTTCAGCACATAACGTCCGGCCACGGGGAGGGCGACGAAAGGCGCCGCCGCGTCCGCGACCATCTCCTGCCGATTGTTCAAGAATTCAGAGCCCTTCATTTCGGGCGGAGGTCCAGACCCACGCCCTTGTTCACGAATTGCAGAGTGTAGGCCTTCTTGTAGTCGAGACCGGCCTTCTCGACGCCCGCCTTCACCATTGAATCGTAGAAATTCCTGATGCGCTCGTCGGTCATGGCGCCAACGCCGAGCTTCTGCGTGTCGCCGGAGTCGACGAGACCGTATTCCTTGATTTTGCCGATCGAGAAGGCGATCTGCGCATCGGTCATATCCGGATTGTCTTTTTTGATCAGTGCGTTCGCTTTCGCATTGTCGCCGTAGAGATAGTTGTACCAGCCGATCGCAGACGCATCGACGAACCGTTGAACAACATCCGGATGGTCCTTGACCAGATCGGCGCGGCTCTCGATCGTCGTGGCGTAGGTGCCCCATCCGTTGTCGGCGAGCAGGAAGATGTTGGGCTTGAAGTGGCCTTCGCGTTCGACGGCGAGCGGCTCCGAGGTCACGTAGCCTTGCTGAATCGAATGGGCGTCGGCGATGAAGGGCCCAGGGTTGAACGTATAGGGTCGAACGATTTCCTCCTTGAAACCGAAGGCCGACGTCATCCACTGATAGAAAGTGACAAGCGCTTCCTTGCCCACGAAAGCCGTCGTAGCCTTGGGCAGGTCCGCCCATGTGTCGAGGCCGACGCCTGGATGCGACATCATCACCTGAGGATCTTTTTGGAAATCAGCGGCTACGACGACGATCGGGACCTTGCGGTCGACCGCGTCGAAGGCCAGCAAAAGATTGCCGCCCATGTAGAAATCCAGTCGCCCGGCCGCGAGCAGGAGCTCATTGTTGGCCTGCGGGCCTCCCTGCACGATCGTGACATCGAGACCGTATTTTGCATACGTGCCATCGGCGACCGCCTGGTAATATCCGCCATGCTCCGCCTCGGCGAGCCAGTTGGTGCCGAACGAAACCTTATCGGCGGCAAACGCGGATGACGTGAGCAGCCAAAGACCAAACGCCAGGCGAGGCTGAAGGAATTTCATTGTTTGATCCCGTCTCGAGTTGACGTATCGACGCTTTGCAACTTGGGCGCCATTGAGGATATCTGGGGCGCGGGCGCCAGACGCTCCCTTACCGGGTTGCCGGAGGCTTTCGCAAGATGCGCGGATTGAACCCGGATACGATCCATCCGCCGTTTGCGAAATATGCGCATGGAATCGAAGTCGATCCCGGCGCGCGCCTCGTCTTCTGTTCAGGCCAATTGGGGATTGGCCGCGACGGACTGATTCCCGAGGACGTCGAAGCTCAGGCGCGTCTTTGCTTTCATGCCATTGCTGCAATCCTCGGGGACGCTTCCATGTCGCTCGCCGACCTCGTTCGCCTGAACGCCTACGTCGTTTCGGCTCAATATTTGGGCGGCTACATGAAGGTGCGCGACGAATTCGTGAGCACTCCACCCCCGGCCTCGACTTTGATGATCGTTCAGGGTTTTGCGCGGCCCGAATTCAAGATCGAGATCGAGGCCGTCGCCGCGCGAGCGCCTTGAGAGCCGGAGATCCACAATGCTGCCAACCAAGTTCTGGGCCGAGATGAGCTGGCGTGATTTCGCCGCCGCCGACATGAGCAAAGTCGTCGCGGTCTTGCCGGTCGCCGCGATCGAGCAACATGGGCCTCACCTGCCGGTTGGGGTGGATACGTTCATCAACGAGGGCTATCTCGTGACCGCGGTCAAGCAAATCCCCGACGATATGCCGGTGTTGATCCTGCCCATCCAGGCTGTCGGCAAGTCCAACGAACATATCGAATATCCGGGCACGCTGACGTTTTCGCTCGAGACGATCACCCGTGCGTGGACCGAGATCGGCGATAGCGTCGCGCGCACCGGATGCCGCAAACTCATCTTCATGAATTCGCACGGCGGCAATGTTCCGGTCATCGACGTCGTGGCGAGGGAGTTGCGAGTCCGCCACCGCATGCTCGCCGTCCATGCCGCCTGGCATCGACTGGGCTATCCAGCCGAGCTGTTTTCCGCTCAGGAACGCGCGCACGGCATCCACGGCGGCGAGGCGGAGACCTCGCTCATGCTCGCCTTCAGGCCGAAGACCGTGCGCATGGAGAATGCGCAGAATTTCGTCAGCGCAGCGATCGGAATCGAGCAGGAGTTTCGGCAGCTTCGGGTCACCCAGCCGATTGGCTTTGGCTGGATGGCGAGTGATTTGCACCCACTGGGCACGGCCGGGGATGCTTCCAAGGCGACGGCCGAGAAGGGCGACGCTTGCGCTCAGAACGGGGCGGAGGCTTTTCTTGATTTGTTGCGCGACGTGTTGGCTTTCGATCTCGCGCGCCTCAACGACGGGCCGCTCGGGCGCGCGAAAGACTGAACGGGCGAGCCCCCTTAGCGAGACTTGAGATAAGCGCGCCAGCCGCCGAAGTGTGAGATGTCGTCCGCTCTCTTGACGGCCTCGGCCTCGACTAGAAAGCCCTTCACGGGGCCGCCATCCTTGAAGCGGATCGTCCCAACTCCCAGCGGTGGGGGGATTTTAGCGACGAAAGCGCCGAAGCCCGCGGGGTCCAGCGTCCAGATCTCGGCCTTGATGACGGCGCCGGCTCCATCGCTGACGCGCAACAATCCAGGTTTTGGCGGAGACGTGCCGGGGAGCGTGAAGAGACGGTAATCCGCTGTCGTTTCGACTTCGCGTGAAAAGGACGCGCCGAGTTCGACGAGCTCCCGATTGAGGGGCAGGCCCGACAGATGCGCCCCAACAACCGCGATCTCGACGCGGTCGTTCGGGACGCGCGCGCTTGCTTGCATCGAGGGAGACGCGGAAGGGCCGTGGAGGGCCGCGGCCACGCCCGCGATCAGACCGTCGGCGCCGGCCGGCGCGATCAGGGTTACGCTCGACGGCAGCCCGTCGCCGCGAACGCCCGGGGGAACGGCGATCGCGCAGAGGTCGAGCAGGTTGACGAAGTTGGTGTAGGTCCCAAGCCTGGAATTGAGGCGGACAGGATCGGCCTCGACCTCGGCGACGGTGTAAGGGCGCGGCATGGTCGGTACGAGCATCGCATCAAATTCGGACCAGACGCGGCTTGTCTGTCGCTTCTGGTCGGCGAGCCGATAAAAGGCCTCGAACGCGGAAACCGCGTCGAACTTGCGGGCGCCCTCGATGATCGCGCGGGTGACGGGATGCAGAGCTTCCGGATTGCTTTCGATCAGCGATTTCACCGCGGAATATCGCTCGGCGACCCAGGGACCTTCATAGAGCGCGCGGGCGACCGCGGCGAAGGGCGCGAAGTCGAACTCGACGACGCGCGCGCCAAGCGATTCCGCGCGCTGAAGATCGCGCGAGAAAGCCGCGGACGAATCTGCGTCGTCGAAAAACTGGCGTTGGTCCGCGCGCGGAACCCCCAGCCGAAATCCACTTGGGAAGGCCGAAAGGGATGGGCGCGGAGACGAACGGCTGTAAGCGTCTGCTTCGTCGAATGCGCAAGCCTCCTGATAGACCGCGAAGGCGTCGGCGACGTCGCGGGCGAAAATCGAGATGGTGTCGAGCGTGCGGCAGGCTGGAACGACGCCCGATGTGGAGAGAGCGCCGAGCGAGGGCTTGAGCCCCACGATTCCGTTGAGCGCGGCGGGCACGCGGCCCGATCCCGCCGTGTCGGTGCCAAGCGAAAACGGAACGAGGCCCGCGCCGACAGCTGTCGCCGAGCCGGAGCTCGATCCTCCGGGTATGAGATCCGCGCGCAACGCGTTGCGTGGAACCCCATAGGGCGACCGGACGCCGACGAGGCCAGTGGCAAACTGGTCGAGATTGGTCTTGCCGATGACGATTGCGCCCGCTCGTTCGAGCCTCTCGACGACGAACGCGGACTTCGCGGGCTGATAGACGAAGGCTGGACAAGCCGCTGTCGTGGGAAGTGCCGCGACATCGATATTGTCCTTGACGGCGAACGGAACGCCATAGAGGGGTTTGCCCGCGGGGCCTGACGCTTGCATGCGTTCCGCGATCGCCAGAGCCTCGGACTTGGGGCGAATCGTGATGAAGAGCGCCGGATCGTTGTGCTTCTCGATGCGTGCGTAAGTCTCCTCGATCGTGGCCGTCAGCGACTGGCCCGCGCCATGCGCGGCAAGAAGCGTTCCGATCGTGATGGTCATCTGGTCAAGGCCCCTCAGGCAGCGCCGCGCCGGTCGGGCGCTGCGGTCAGCATCCAACGAAAGCAAAAGCCGGGCAAATTGGGCTGGGCTGGGCCGCGATCGCCCGAGCCTAAATCGAGCGTGAGGGAGAAGCCAGGCGTTAGCGCTTAACATTTGGGCGCGGGCGCCGAAAGATAAGGCACGATCGCGCTAAGCGGCTCCGGGGTGGTGTTCTCGACAAGGGCGACGATCGCCGGTATGAGCGCGCGCTGATCGAGGACGTGTGATGGCGACAACTTTTCGGCCTAGCGGACAATGACGCGCGATAGAGGCCACACCCGAAAAAAAACATTCGGCCGGGCGCGGATTGGATTCGGATTTGATGAGGCGACGGCGTGAGTGCGAATGGATTCGACGCTGAAGCTGCGGTGGATTCGATGGCGCCGCTCCTCGGTTTGACGTTGACGCCGGAATCGCGCGCTCAGACGATTGTGCATCTGCGCATCGCGGCGGAGCAAGCCGAGAGACTTCTTTCGGTCCCGCTCGATGATTTGGCGGAACCGGCGCCGGTCTTCACAGCATGAGCGCAACGCTTGTTGAGGGAACCGCCGAGGCGATCGCCGCGGCGGTTCGATCGGGCGCGGTGAGCGCCCGCGAGATCGCGCAAGAGACGCTCAATCGCATCGAAGCCCGAAACGGCGCGCTCGGCGCCTTCACCGAGGTGACCGCGACTCGCGCGCTCGCCAAGGCTGACGCGATCGATACGGCCCGCGTGCGCGGAGAGAACCTGGGCCCGCTTGCTGGCGCGCCCTTCGCTGTGAAGAACCTGTTCGATGTCGAAGGGCTGACGACCCGCGCCGGCTCCAAGATCAACCGCGACCACCCTCCGGCCAAGGCGGACGCGACAATGATCACGCGTCTCGAAGCTGCGGGCGGCGTTCTGGTCGGCGCGCTCAACATGGGCGAATACGCCTACGATTTCACCGGTCGCAACGTTCACGACGGCCCTTCGCGGAATCCGCATGATCTCGAGCATATGACGGGAGGATCGTCCGGCGGATCAGCCGCGGCCGTGGCCGGCGGCCTCGTTCCGATCGCGCTGGGATCGGACACGAACGGGTCGATTCGCGTGCCGAGCTCGTTCTGCGGATTGTTCGGCCTCAAGCCGACCTATGGCCGGCTCTCGCGCACCGGAACATTTCCGTTTGTCGCCAGCCTCGACCATGTAGGGCCGCTCGCGCGCTCTGCGGGCGACCTCGCGCTTTCATATGATTTGATGCTTGGTCGCGACGGCGGGGACCAGGCGCAAGCCGACAGGCCCGCCCCGGCAGCATCGCCAACGCTCAACGACGGTATCGCCGGGCTGCGCATCGCAACGCTCGGCGGCTATTTCGCGCGCTCCGCCGATCCGAGCGCGATCGCGGCTGTGGACACCATCACCCGCGCCTTGAAAGCGGACCGTGTCGTCGAACTCGCCGGAGCCGATCGCGCCCGTTCCGCGGCCTATCTCATCACGATGGTCGAGGGAGCCGCGCTTCATCTTGGTCGGTTGCGCGAACGGGCTCAAGACTTCGACCCGGAAGTTCGCGATCGGCTTATCGCAGGCGCGATGGTTCCTGGCGCCTGGGCCGCGCAGGCGCAAAAATTCCGCCGTCAGTTTCATGCGGCGACGCTCGCGCTCTTTCGCGACGTCGATATCCTGCTCGCGCCAGCGACTCCCTGCCGCGCTCCCAGGCTCGAGCAGACGACCTTCGTGCTCGATGGTCGCGAGATGCTGGTGCGACCGAATATCGGGCTCTTCACTCAGCCGATCTCCTTCATCGGGCTGCCGGTGGTCGCGGCGCCGGTATGGACCGAGGGCGAAAGGCTTCCGATTGGCGTCCAGATCATTGCTGCCCCTTGGCGTGAGGATCTCGCGCTCCGCGTCGCCTGGGCGCTTGAGCGAGACGGCGTTGTTCGCGCGCCGGCCGCAAGGTTGTGCTGATCAATGGACGTGTTGCCCATCATCGATCTTGGATCGTCGGGCGAGGCGGAGGGCGCCTTGCTGACCAGAATCGTCGCTGAGGTTGGCGCGGCGTGCCGCGACGTGGGCTTCTTCTACGTCGTCAACCATGGTGTCGACCAGGAGCTGATCGCCAAGGCCTTCGCCCAGTCGCGGGACTTCTTCGCGCTGCCCGTCGCCGACAAGCGGAAGCTCGCGATCGAGACAATTGGCGCCAACCGAGGCTATTCCGGGCTCCTTCACGAAGCGCTCGATCCCGCGCGCGGGCCAGACATGAAAGAAGCCTTCAACGTCGGTCTCGAGCTTGCCGCCGACGATCCCGAATTGCTGGCGGGCAAGCCCTTCCGCTCGCTCAACGCCTGGCCCGGCGTGCCGGGTTTCCGCGAAACGCTGCTTTCCTATTACGATGCTTGCGCGGCCCTCGGCGCGCGACTGCATCGTGCGTTCGCCAGCGACCTTGGCCTGAGGACCGATTTCTTCGACGCCAAATTCGACCGGTCGATGGCGACGCTGCGGCTCTTGCACTATCCGGCGCCGCCTAGAGCAGCGGCCGCGCCAACCGGCGCGGGAGAGCACACCGACTATGGCAACCTGACGCTGCTCGCGACAGACGATGTCGGCGGCCTTGAGGTCCGCACGCGCGCCGGAGAATGGATCGAAGCGCCGGTCGTCCGAGGCGCCTTCATCGTCAACATTGGCGATTGTCTGATGCGCTGGACCAACGACGTCTATGTTTCAACGCCGCATCGCGTCGTCAATCGGAGCGCGAGGGAGCGGTATTCAATCGCCTTTTTCTATGACCCGAATCCGGATGCTCTGGTCGAAACAATCCCGAGCTGCGTGGGGGAGGGGGAGGTCGTGCACTATCCGCCGATCCTGGCCGCCGACTATCTGACGATGCGTCTCAACGCGAGCAAGCCGGCGGAGCCTCGGCTTACCTGACTTGGCGGCAGCTTCAAAAGTCCGGCGTCTGCCCATAATAGGCGCCGACGCCGTGCTTGCGCCTGAAGTGCTTGTTGAGGAGTTCCTCCTCGATTGGTTCGAGGTTTGGCGCGAGCTGAAGCGACATCAGCGCCATTTGCGCGATGCACTCGACAGCGACTGCGTTCTCCAACGCCTTCGCCACGCTCGCCCCCCAGGTGAATGGCGCATGACGGTTGACGAGAACGCCCGGAAAGTCGGCGGGATCGTGGTTTCGCATCGTCTCCACGATGACGTTGCCGGTCTCCCATTCGTAGTCCGTGGCGATCTCGCTCGGCGTCATCTTGCGCGTGACGGGCACCTCGCCATTGAAATAATCGGCATGGGTCGTGCCGAAAATCGGGATCGGCCGGCCGGCTTGCGCGAACGCGGTCGCGTGCGATGAGTGGGTGTGGACCACGCCCCCAATGTTCGGGAAGGCAAGAAACAGTCTGCGATGGGTCGGTGTGTCTGAGGACGGGTTGAGCCGGCCTTCGATCCTGCGTCCCTCGAGGTCAATGACCACCATGTCCTCCGGCGAGAGCGCCGTGTAATCGACACCGCTTGGCTTGATCGCGAAGGCGGCCCGCGCCCGATCGATTGCGCTGGCGTTGCCGAAGGTGAGATTGATGAGGCCGTGCCGCGGCAAGGCGATATTGGCCTCGTAGGCTTCACGCTTGAGTTCCTTGAACATCGCCTCGTTCCGGCTCAGGCGCGGAATCCCTGCGCCAGATAGTAGTAGACGTCGTTGTTGCGCAGGTCCTGCTTAAAGTTCGAGAGATTGGTTTCTGGCCCAATCACCGCCATCTCGATTCCGGCGATCGTGGCGAAGTCCTCCAGCATCTCCCGGGTCACCGTATAGCTGTATCCCGTGTGATGCGCGCCGCCCGCCAGAATCCAGGCGGCGCAGGCGGTCTTGAAGTCGGGCTGGCATTCCCACACCGCGCGGGCGACCGGCAGTTTCGGCAGGGCGGGGTGGTCGACCGAGATCACTTCGTTGACTAGCAGGCGAAACCGGGAGCCGAGGTCAATCAGGCTTGCGTTGAGCGCCGGGCCGGTCGCCGCGTCGAACACCAGGCGGACCGGATCCTCCTTGCCCCCGATGGAAAGGGGATGAATCTCCACCCTCGGCTTGTCCGCCGCGATCGTCGGGCAGATTTCGAGCATGTGCGAACCAAGCACCTGATGGCCGCCCGGCGCCAAATGATAGGTGTAGTCCTCCATGAACGAAGTCCCGCCCGGCAGCCCTTCGCCCATGACCTTCATTGCGCGCACGAGTGCGACCGTCTTCCAGTCGCCCTCGCCGGCGAAGCCGTAGCCGTCGGCCATCAGCCGCTGGGGTGCGAGGCCAGGGAGTTGCCGCAGTCCGTGCAGGTCTTCGAACGTGGTCGTGAACCCCTTGAAGCCGCCAGCCTCCAGAAAGGCGCGCAGGCCCAATTCAAGCCGCGCTGCATAGAGGAGCGACTCATGCCGCGCGCCGCTGTCGCGCAGTTCGGGCGCAACCGTGTAGCGCTGCTCATATTCACTCGCGAGCGCTCTGACCTTGGCGTCGGCGACGGCGTTCACCTGCGCCACGAGATCGCCAACGCCATAGCCGTTGGTCGCGAAACCGAACTTCATTTCCGTTGCAACTTTGTCGCCCTCAGTGACCGCGACCTGACGCATGTTGTCGCCGAAGCGGCAGAATTTGGCGCCCTGCCAATCATGCCAGGCGCGCGCCGCGCGCATCCAGGCGCCGAGACGGTCCTGAACCTCAGGGTCGGACCAATGGCCGACGACGACTTTGCGGGCGAGACGCATGCGGGTGTGAATAAAACCTGCTTCCCGGTCGCCGTGCGCGGACTGGTTCAGGTTCATGAAGTCCATGTCGATCGTGTCCCACGGGAGATCGCGACCGAACTGGGTGTGGAGATGAACGAACGGCTTCTGAAGCGAATTCAGCCCGCGTATCCACATTTTCGAGGGAGAGAACGTGTGCATCCAGAGGATGAGGCCGGCGCAGTTCGGATCGGCGTTCGCCTCAAGGCAAAGCTTGGCGATTTCGTCAGGCGTCGTCAGCAATCCCTTGAATGCAGTCTTGAGCGGAAGTTTGGGTGAGTCTGCAAGGGCGCTTGCGATTTCCTGCGCGTGCGCCGCGACCTCTTGAAGCGGCCCAGGACCATAGAGATGCTGCGAGCCGCAAACGAGCCAGATCTCAGGCTTGGCAAGATTGATCATATCGTCTTAATTTCCCGCAATGAATGAAGGTTTGTCCGAGATTAAGCCGCCGTTCTCGGCGGGCGAAATCCGGCGCGGTCTGGTGACAGAGGTCATACCCGTTGCGCATATTTGATATCGAGCAACGTCTTCATGACTTGCGACAGGTCGGCGGATTTGCTCAATCCTCCGAAACTGTCGTGCAACGCGCGGTACAGCGCATAGAGTTGGTCGTAGACGACTCGATGCTCGACGATCGGTTCAAACGTCTCGGACTTTAAGGACGTCATCGCGGCTTCCGCGCTGGCGAAGTCCGGATGCGCGCCCGCCAATACGGACGCAGCAATCGCGGAGCCCAGCGCACACGTCTGACTGGAGCCGGCAACCTGCATGACGCAGCCGGTGACGTCGGCGTAGACTTGCATGAGCAGCGGATTTTTCTCTGCGATTCCGCCGGTGCAAACAACCTGATCAGTGGGCACGCCATATTGCCGGAGACGCTCGATGATTGCGCGCGCGCCGAACGCCGTCGCCTCGATTAAAGCGCGATAGATATCGGCGCGTGTCGTGTACAGATCCTGACCGAGCAGTAAGCCGGTGAGGCGTTGGTCGACGAGAATGGTTCGATTGCCGTTATTCCAGTCGAGCGCTAAAAGCCCGGATTGACCCGGACGCTGCTTCGCTGCTTCCGTGGTCAGTTCTGCGTGCAGCGTGGCGTCCCCGCCCAGGACGACCTCGACCCACCATTTGAATATGTCGCCGACAGCCGACTGGCCGGCTTCGATGCCGAAGAAGCCGGGCAGAATGGCGCCTTTCACAATGCCGCAGATCCCTGGAATGTCGGCAATCGGCTTGTCGGTCGAAACGACCGCGCAGTCGCAGGTTGACGTCCCGATCACCTTGACGAGCGTGCCTTCGCGCACGCCGCAGCCAATCGCGCCGTAGTGGACGTCAAATTCGCCGATTGCTATCGCGATGCCCGGGACCAGCCCAAGCTTTGTCGCCCACTCGGAGCACAGCGAGCCGGCGGGCTCGGTTGCGTCATAGGCTTTTTCGTAAAGGCGGTCTCGAAGGTCGGCGAGGCGGAGATCTAGCGCTCCTAGGAATTCCTTGTCCGGAAGGCCGCCCCAATCGTCGGAGTAAAGGCCCTTGTGACCTGCGGCGCAGACGCCTCGTTTGACCAATCGCGGGTCGACGACGCCAGCGAGTACGGAGGGAATCCAGTCGGCCAGTTCGACCCAGGAGAATGCAGCGCCGAATGTTTCGGGAGCGACATTCAGACAGCGCCAAAGCTTGGCCCAAAACCACTCCGAGGAGTAAACCCCGCCGCATTTCGCGATGTACTGGGGCCGAATCTGTACGCACAGTTCGGTGATTTTCGCCGCCTCGCGCCAAGAGGTGTGATCCTTCCACAGCCAGCATTGCGCGTTGAGGTCGTCCTTCCACTTGGCGCTCGACGCCAACGGCTGGTTCGCGCCGTCAACCGGAATCGGGCTTGAACCGGTGGAGTCGACGCCGATGCCGACGACTTTCGACGGGTCGAAATCCGGTTTGCGTCCGGCTTGCGAAAGCGCGCTTTTAATGCTCGCCTCGACGCCGAACACATAGTCGCCAGGATGCTGGCGCGCCAACAGGCCGTCTTTGGGATCAAGCAGAACGCCCTGCGCGCCAGAAGGGTAGTCGACCACCCCACTGCCGTATTCCGCTCCGTCCGAACAGCGGACGACAAGCGCCCGCACCGAGTTGGTTCCGAAATCGACGCCTAGGGTGAACATGAGCGCTCCGTGGCTCGATAGCGGGCAGGGGCGTCGGTCAGCAGTGAACGCACGAGTAGACGCATCGACATGGACAACGTCGGGGCTCGACCGCGCTACGCCTTGCTCTTCTGATAGACGTCGACGTAGACCGCCGCCAGCAGCACGAGGCCCTTCACCACCTGTTGCCAGAAGATCCCGATGCCGAGAATCGACATGCCGTTGTTCATCACGCCCATGAAAAACGCGCCGATGACGACGCCCATGACCTTTCCGACTCCGCCCGAGGCCGAGACGCCGCCGATGAAGCACGCGGCGATCACGTCGAGTTCGAAGGAATTGCCCGCGCTTGGCGTCGCCGAATTGAGGCGAGCAGCGACAATCAGGCCCGCCAGTCCGGCAAGGGCGCCCATGTTGACGAAAGTCAGCATGGTCAGTCGCTCAGTGCGGACGCCTGAAAGCTGCGCCGCCAGCCGGTTCCCGCCCATCGCGTAGATGCGACGTCCGACGGTCATGCGGGTGGTGATGAACGTATAGAGGAGGATCAGCACCCCCATGATGATGAGGACGTTGGGCAAGCCCTTGTTCGACGCGAGCAGATAACTGAACCCGAGCGTCAGGATCGCGAAAATGGCGTTCTTGCCAACGAACAGCACGAACGGCTCCGTCTCCATGGCTTGCGCGTTGTCGCGCATCCAGCGGCGCGTGCTCGTGACGATCAGCAAGATGGCCCCCACCACGCCGACGAGCATCGACAGCCAGAAGAACTGCGGCTGTCCCGGCGGCGCTTTGAGGATCCCGAAGTCGCTGAAGTCCGGAATGAAGCCGGCGCTGATCGATTGGAACCCCTTGGCGAACGGCCCGACGAACTGGCCCTGCAGCATGTTTCCGGTGAGCCCGCGGAAGATCAGCATGCCGGCGAGGGTGACGATGAAGGCCGGGATCTTGCTGTAGGCGATGAAGTAGCCCTGGCTCGCGCCAATGACACCGCCCAGGATCAGCGACAGCGGGATAACCAGTTGCCAGGGAAGCTTGACGTCGATGTCGGCCCAGGGAACATGGAACCCTACCATCATGATCGCCGCGCAGCCGCCGACGAATCCAACGATGGAGCCGACGGAAAGATCGATGTTGCCCCCGACGATCACCAACAGCATGCCGAGCGCCATGATGACGATGTAGCTGTTCTGGAGGATGAGGTTGGTCACATTAACGCCGCGGAAGAGCACGCCGCCGGTGACCACCTCAAAGAACGCCATGATGAGAAGCAGGGAGACAAGCAGCCCATAGTCGCGAAGATTGCTCTTCCAGAAGCTCGCGTCGCCCGCCAACGGCTCAGCGGCGGGCGCGCGGGTGATGATCGTTTCCGTGCTCATGCCGCCGCAACCCCATATTGCTTCATGATCGAGGCCATGATCATCTCCTGAGTGGCGCCCTTCGCCGGCATTTCGTCGACGAACTTGCCCTCGTTCATGACATAAATGCGGTCGCAGATGCCGAGCAACTCCGGCATCTCCGATGAAATGACGATCACGCCTTTTCCTGCCGCCGCCAGATCGTTGATGATCGTATAGATCTCATATTTGGCGCCGACGTCGATACCGCGCGTCGGCTCGTCCAGAATGAGCACCTTCGGCTGCGCGAACAGCCATTTGCTCAAAACGACCTTCTGCTGATTGCCGCCCGAGAGATTGAGCGTCTTTTGAAAGATCCCCGAGGAGCGAATCTTGAGCAGGCTGCGATATTGTTGCGCGATTCGGTTTTCCCGGTGCTTGTCGATCACGCCGCGCCAGGCGATGCCCGGCAGATTGGCGAGCGTCACGTTGTTCTTGATGTCTTCGCTCAAGACCAGCCCGAGACTCTTGCGGTCCTCGGTCACGTAGGCGATGCCGTTGGTGACAGCCTTCTGCACCGTCGAGACGTCGATCTCCTTACCCTCCATCAGGGCGCGGCCGGTGACGTTTCGTCCATAAGCGCGTCCGAAAATGCTCATGGCGAGCTCGGTGCGCCCGGCGCCCATCAACCCGGCGATGCCAACAACCTCGCCCCGGTTGACATGCAGGTCGACGCCCTTGATCACTTGGCGTCCGGCGTGCAGCGGATGTTCGACGCGCCAATTTTCGACTGCGAACAGGCGCTCGGTAATCTTGGGGACGCGCCGCGGATAGCGATCCGACATCTCGCGCCCGACCATGCTCTTGATGATGCGACCTTCGCTGATCGTTTCGCGGCGGCAGTCGATTGTTTCGACCGTCGCGCCGTCGCGTAGCACGGTGATTTGGTCTGCGACCTTTGCGAGCTCGTTGAGCTTGTGCGAAATGATGATCGAGGTGATGCCTTGAGCCTTGAACTCAACAAGCAAAGCCAGCAAAGCGTCGCTGTCGGTTTCGTTGAGACTAGCTGTCGGCTCATCGAGAATCAGCAGCTTCACCTTCTTGGCTAGCGCCTTGGCGATTTCGACAAGCTGCTGCTTGCCGATTCCCAGATTGGTAATGAGCGCGTTCGGCGATTCTTTGAGCCCGACCTTGCTCAGGAGCTCCCGTGTCCGGTTGAATGCCACGCCCCAATCGATGACGCCCATTTTCGCCGGTTCGTTGCCGAGGAAGATATTCTCGGCGATCGATAGGAGCGGCACGAGCGCCAATTCCTGATGGATGATTATGATGCCATGATGCTCGCTGTCGGCGATGCGCGAAAAGCGGCGTTCCAGCCCCTGAAAGACGATCTGCCCTTCATAAGAACCGTAAGGGTAAACCCCGCTCAGCACCTTCATCAAGGTCGACTTGCCGGCGCCGTTCTCACCGCAGATCGCGTGAATCTCGCCTTCGCGAACAGAAAGATTGACATCGCGAAGCGCGATGACGCCAGGAAAAGTCTTAGTGATCCCCCTCATTTCCAGAATGGGAGTCATGACTCAGGGCTCGTCAGTTGCGGCAGCCGACTAATCTGCCAGACCATGCAATGTGATCGCCTCCGCCAGCGACGAAAAAGGAGCTTCACCACGAAAAGCTCAGCGCGAAGCCCCTTTCTCGTCAGTGCGCCGTCGGATTACTTGAGTTGGTCAGCCTTGTAATAGCCAGTATCGACCAACGCCTTCTGCCAGTTCGTCGCGTCGACCGTGACGGGAGTCAGCAGATAGGAGGGCACGATCTTGACCTTGTTGTTGTAGGTCTTCGTATCGTTGATCTCAGGCTTGCCGCCGGAAACCACTGCGTCGACCATGTTAGCGGCCACCTTGGCAAGATCGCGCGTGTCCTTGAAGATCGTCGAATATTGCTCGTGGTTGATGATCGACTTCACCGACGGGATTTCGGCGTCTTGACCTGAAATGATCGGCATGGGCTGATCCGCCGTGCCGTAGCCGACGCCCTTTAGCGCGGAGATGATGCCGATGCTCAAGCCGTCATAGGGCGAGAGAACAGCGTCCACCCGCTTCTGGGTGTAATAAGCGCTGAGGAGGTTGTCCATGCGCGCCTGAGCGACCTCCGCCTTCCATCGAAGAGTTCCGACCTTGTCCATGCCCATCTGCTTCGACTGGACGACGAGCTTGCCGCTGTCGATGTAAGGCTGCAGGACCGACATCGCGCCGTTATAGAAGTAGAACGCGTTCGTGTCGTCGGGCGAGCCGCCGAACAATTCGATGTTGAACGGACCGTTCTTGCCCGCGTCGAGGCCGAGGCCATGGACGATGCTGGTCGCCTGGAGCACGCCGACCTTGAAATTGTCGAAGGTCGCGTAATAGTCGACATTGGGCGAGCCGACGATGAGACGGTCATAGGAGATGACCTTGATGCCAGCGTCGGCGGCTTTCTGCAGCGCGTTCGATAGCGTCGTCCCGTCGATGGCCGCGATCACCAGCACTTTATCGCCCTTGGTGATCATGTTCTCAACCTGGGCGAGCTGATTGGGAATATCGTCATCGGCATATTGAAGATCGGTTTTGTAGCCCTTGGCCTGCAGGGTCTTCACCATATTGTCGCCGTCCGCGATCCAGCGAGCAGACGTCTTGGTGGGCATGGCTATACCAATCGTGCCCTTGTCCTGCGCCTGCGCGACGCTTGCGGCAGTCAAGAGCCCGACCGCGACCGCGGCGGCCAGAGTTTTCAGAATCATCGCATTCCTCCCTTTGAGTCCGCCACGCGAAAGCCTGGCGTCGTGAGCAGCACCATACCATCGACGGTTGGAGCTTTCCGAGTTCGGCGCAAGCCGACTTCCCCACGGCTTTTTGCCTAAAAGCATTCTGAACTCAATATGCAATCTAACAGAGAGCTTTGCAGAACGAGCGATTTCGCTTTGAGGGGGCCGGGTTTGGCTGAGTCCGCGGGGGTAGGGGCGATTTTTGTGGTCTCTTGAGGTGGTTGTCGGGCCCGCCTTGATCGGGCGGAAGGGGCTTGAGCCCCTGCGCCTAGGCCGCTCGCATCAGCACGAGCGCCCGCTTCATGTTCATTGCCGCCGCGACGAGTTGCAGATGGCAGGCGTTGCGCGCGAGCCCGAAGTAGCGGACGCGGCTCATTCCGTACCAGCGCTTCATGGTGGCGAAGGCGCGCTCGACAGCTGAGCGGATGCTGGTCGCCCATGCGTTGTGGAGCTTTTGCCAGGGCTCGAGCGGATAGCGGGCGTGCTTAACCTTCCAGGCGATCCCATCGACCAGGCCGCGCCGTTCGAGCGTCTCGCGCAAAGCCTGGCTGTCATAGGCCCGGTCGGCGAAATAGCCCTGCTCGTCGCCCTGGATCAGTGCTTCGCCCAGGCGGGAGTCGTGCACATTGGCCGAAGTCATCTCAGCCTGACGCACCAAGCCGCTCTCCTCGTCCACCGCCAGATGCGCCTTGTAGCCAAAATAGGTCTTGTCGCGCTTGCGCGTGAAACGCGCCGCGGGATCGCGCGGATTGACGCCGCCGCCCTCGTAAGGCCGCCTGACTGCGCCAGCGATGATGGTCGCATCGACCAGCGTGCCTTTTTTGACGATAAGGCCGAGCGCGTCGAGCTGGCGGTTGACCTCCGCCAAGAGCTTCATCGACAGGCCAAGCTTGTCGATCGTCTGGCGGAACCGCCAGATCGAGGCGTGGTCCGGCGTCTCCACCTCCAGCGGCAGCCCGCAAAAACGGCGGAACGACAGCCCGTCGCGCACCGCCTCCTCGGCGGCGGGATCAGAGAGCGCGTGCCATTGCTGCAGCAGCAGAATCTTGAACATCGTCAAAGGCGGATAGCCTGGCGCGCCGGTCGCTGAGCCATGGATAGACGAAAGCAGAGCCTCGAACGAAGGACCAGTCGAACGCCTTCTCGATCCGGTCCAGAAAGCCTCCAACCTTCCCATAACCGCTCACCATCGCGTCAACGAACGAAGGCTGCGACAGGTCACGGCGCGTCATCGGCGAATCATCCTCCTTGGCCCAACCCAGAGAATCAAATCCGCCAACTTCTGCAAAGCTCTCTAACATTATCGTTCTGAGTTCCGGGTTACCCGCGCGGCGTGGGCGCCCGCCCCGACATTCGGCCGCTGTCACCAGTGACGCCGATGCCTCGGAAGCCGGTTACGGCGCGGCAAGACCTCCTGTTGCGTCTCATGTCGATAAGAAACACGCAGTTCAGGCCGCTTCGCATTTGGATGGAGTTGGTTTGGCTTGGCTTCTTCAGGAACAACGTGGGTCAAGTCGGGCTCGATCGAGTGAAGAGCTTTGGAATCGAAGCGATTGAACCGAGCCTGGCGGACCCCGAGCACGGTCTCCCTCTGGCTGAACCCGGACCGATGCTTCGTACGACATTCCGTTACAAGAAACGGCCAAGTCCTCTTATCCAGTCGACAGGGGTCACGCCTCGTTGCTGCCAGTTGATCGACATCAGCGATGCGGCCATCGCGAAATATAGGTTTGCATAGAGCGTACGGGCTACCCTGGCGGCCATCGGTGGAAGAGCGAAACGCTCGGCGTCCGGCCATTGCCTAACCCATTGCCCGAGGTAAAACTCGACAACGACAGCCACGCCCAAGAGTAAGCCCATGAGCCAATATTGCCAGCCGAGGCTTGCGCCGCTATGCCACACGCCAAAAAGGATGAATACGGTCATGGTCGCGACCGCGGACGACTGATAACGCGAGAGCCACGTTGCGCGGCGCATGAGGAAAGCCGCCAGTGGAAAGAAGACAATATCCCTCATCCATTCCGACAAGGTCATGTGCCAGCGCGTGTACATTTCTGTGACGCTTTGGGACAGGTAGGGCCGGTTGAAATTCTCCTTGACCGCAATACCCATAAGACCAGCAGCGCCGATTGAAACATCATTCAGGCCTGAGAAATTAGCATACATGTAGATATAAAACCCGATAATTGCTATGAGTATTTCGTATATCTTATGTGTTCTGTAGTCAATAATGAAAGCGTCGGGGCTTAGTTGCAAGAAAACACCTGAGATGACTACGACCTTTACAGCTCCTTTTATAATTCTGAGGAAGCAGTTTGTTGCGTTTTCTTTTTTGTAAGCTGTTCCCGCATTGAAAGAGTTCTCATAATAACTGTATGGAGAAATTGGCCCGATAAGTAACGTAGGTGCGAAGAAACAATGGGCCATGTAGTCGGGAAACGACATCATGCTGATCTTGCGCTTACTAAGCTCCCACTCCACATGCGCGCAACGGAATAACATGTAGGAGAGTCCAACGAAAAACAAGAGGCCCGTTGTTTTAGCAAACACGAGCCACGCGATTGGGGGCACAAACCCGAGCAGGAACAAATGTCGGGATCTCGTTTGCGCAACGCGAAGCAATATCCAGAATACCGATAAGAATAGGATATAAAGCAACATCGAGAATGCGCCGGATCGCGTTGCCGAAAAGAAGATCAGCCAAACCGCGGCAACATTGACAATTGCGAAGGCGGCGCTCCGAATTGAGCTGACTGGCATGAGACGTGCGACAGCAGTGGCTATCACAAAATAGCAAACAGCGAAGAGCGAAGTGGTCGAGAAAATCAGATCTGACATGTCAAAACTGCGCGTACAAGAAACCAGCATCCATATTAAGCGAAGAAATGCTGGCAAACATGGCGACTGATAGAAACGCCAGTAAACAAAACAAAGTCAGGAGAAAGGGGCGCATGTGTCAGCCTCGAGTTTGTTCGAGCAATGTCTGGAGTGCTGGGCCGAAAACCTGGGCGCTCCGCCGCGCGCCGTTTGAGTTAAGGTGCAGGGGGTCGAAATAATTCTCTTTTATAAGTTCAGATGAAATGTTCCCAAACATCGATTCGGGTGACGCGGCGACAATTGGAGCGCCGAGCGCAAGTACTTGGCTGGATATTTCAATCGACTCTTGGCTTGTTGCAAGTGGCAGCTTCAGGAATACCAGTATCGCGCCATGCTCTTCACATAACGCTTTAATGGCGGGGAGATAAGCGAGCTCGATCGGTGTCAGCGCCCTTGTGGTCAGAACCACTCCAGCCGGCAGCGGCGCTCCGGGGCGGATAATGATTGCGGGCTCTGGCTTAGCCGGGGAATCATACGGGACAAAGGCCGCGCGAGGAGAGGTTTTATTTTCCTGGTATCCCTCATCGGGCGTGTAACTTCCGCGTGTCTTTTCGAAGTCAGGAAAATCCTCCATCGTACGGTAGCCTTGCCGGGTTAGCGCTCCTGGACGAAAGACTGAAGCTAAAGCGAGTCGCGGTCCGATCAGCGCCATTTCCGCGTAATCCGTGATCGCAAGACTGGGATTTTTCATATCCAGCCCCGGATCGGGTTGGCCGAGCATTCGAATGTATTTTTGGCCCGGATGGTTATCGATTTGAGGAATATCGGGATAGTTGATGAGAACCAATCGCGCATGCCGGTGTTTGAAGAAGTCCTTGAGGAACGAATAACTCAAATCGTAGCCATTAAATCTCGCGGCGATTGTTTCAGACCTCACTGGGCCGTCTGGCGTATGCACATCCTGGCGAAGGGCAGAGTGGTCGATCGCGGTCAGCATCCTTGAATTGCCGAGGACGAGAATGTCGAGCGACCCCGTCTCCTTGAGCGCTTCGTTCATGTGCCAGTCTGATGGGCCGACGCGCTTGGACATTACAAGGTATCGTGTCTCAGGGCTTACGATGAGCGCAGTCAAAACCGGTGACAGTAAAATTGCGGCCAACGTCGCGATCCAAACGACAAGGTGGCCGGCCCCGTAAAAGGCAGGCTGCATTGGCGGGGGTCGGAACTTCATGCCCTGCACTCCAAATCCCTGTCACTGAACCGTCACGACTTCACTCGAGCCCTAACAATATACAGAGAAATCCTAACGCCCTGCGACGAACAGGGTGTACACCGAAAATTTAGTTGCGTTGTCCAACATGATGTTGCTTACTATTATGGCCATAGAGAGATGTCGGCAAGGGCAGTTTTAAAGGGCAGTGTTAGTCCCCGCCCACGAATCCCAGCTAACGCTAACAGCAGAAAATCTTGGACTCGTCGAATGACTGAACGTTACCTAACGATGCGGGACTTGCTGGCCGATAGGGTTCGGCAAAGCGAAAAAGAACTCAGTTATACGTTTCTCGTAGGATTCGAAGTTCGAAATCAGTGGAACTATGCGGATCTCTATCGGGAAGTCGCCAAGGTTGGCGCGCATCTCCGCAAGATCGGATCAACCGGGAAACGAGCGCTGCTCGTTTATCCGCAAGGTCTCGATTTCATGGCGGCCTTTTTGGCCTGCCTGTCTCGGAGCGTGGTGGCGGTCCCCGTGCCCGCTCCTGAGACCTGGAATCTTCTTCGCACGATGCCACGCCTGAGGGCGGTTGCCGAAGATGCGGACGCCGCGTTCGTTCTGACGACCCGCAAGATTTTCAACATGGCTTCGGCCAGCGGCGGCAGCCTTTGGGACTTCGAGGGCACGCCTTGGGTCGTGACCGACGAACTCGAGGAAGGCGACTACGACTTGGGCGCCGAACCAATTGACGCGACGGCGCCAGCCTATTTTCAGTACACTTCAGGGTCAACGAGTTCGCCGTCGGGGGTTGTTATAACGCATCAAAACCTGATGCATCACCTTGGCGCCCTACATAAGTCATGCGGATACGGCGGCGGCGTGACCGTAACATGGATGCCTCATTTTCACGACTACGGTCTTGTGCAGGGCCTCTTGCAGCCGTTGTTCAGTGGCGATCCGTGTTATTTCATGTCCCCGCTGTCGTTCCTGAAACGGCCCTCACACTGGCTCGGGGCGATTAGCAAATACCGGGGCACGCATTCTCAGGCGCCGAATTTCGCCTATGAGCATTGCATTCGCCGAGTCAGCCCGGAGGAACGCTCGGGGTTGAACCTAGCCAGCTGGCAAGCTGCTGGAAATGCGGCCGAGCCCATCAATCCAGAGGTGTTGGAGAAATTTATCGAGACGTTCGCGCCGTGCGGCTTTCGGAGAGCCGCCTCCGCGCCAGCTTATGGACTTGCGGAGGCGACGTTGCTCGTTTCATCGACACGACTTAACGCGGGGCCGCGCATTCTCGAGTTGGACGTCGATGCCGTCTTTGATGGGCGGGTGATCCCCGTCGAGACCGGCGGTGTAGGCCGAAAGGTTGTCAGTTGCGGTGAACTGGTGGGGGACACAAAAGTCGCCATCGTGAATCCAGAGAATCTAAGTAAATGCCGGGGTGACGAGATCGGGGAAATTTGGGTGTCCGATCCTGCCGTGGCAGCCGGATACTGGAATCAGCCCACCAAGTCCAAAGAGATATTTGGTGCATACTTGAACGACACCCAGGAAGGTCCTTGGCTTCGGACCGGAGATCTTGGCTTTCTTCAGAATGGCGAGCTTTTTATCTCCGGCCGGCTCAAGGACATGATCATCATCCGTGGCGCGAACTTTGCCCCTCAGGACATCGAGTGGGTTTCCCAAAAGTGCCATCCGGCGGTGGAGACCGCGGAGAGCGCCGCGTTCCCGCTGACGATCGACGGAGAGGAGAGCCTCGGGGTGGTTCAAGAGTTGAATCGAAAAGACAATCCGTCGATTGTCGACTTCGAGGAGGTTGCCGCCAAGATACGCGAGCAAGTTTCTTTGGAGTTCGAGGTTCGCGCATACGCGGTCGCACTAGTCAGGCGGAATACAATTCCGAAGACATCGAGCGGTAAGATACAGCGCCGAGCGTGCCGCACCGCACTATTGGATGGCAGTCTTGAAACACTATTTGTGCTGAAAGACGGCCCGCTATCGTAATCTATTGGATTTGACATGAACCTTATTGCAACGAGCGGCACGAAGACGGGCGTAACCGAGACATTGGAATCCCAATTGGGCGACCCAAAAAATCGGGGCAATCCACTGTCGTTCGCCTATTCACAGAAAATTGATGAGACCGAACAATTTCCCGAGGAGGCTATGCGCTGGTTGTACGAACGCCAACTGGCTCGCCACTATGTCCCGGAGGAACTCGGTGGGTCGTTTCGCTCGTTTGCCGAATTGGGTGATGTGATACGCGTGCTGTCGCGGCGCGACGTATCAAGCGCTGTTGCGTTCTCCACGTTGTTCTGGTCGTTTTTGGCCTGGACTGGAGGGACGCCCGAACAAAAGCGGTGGCTGGCAAAATACATTTTGGAGCGGCAGGGGGCGATGTGCCTTGCCTATTCGGAAAAAGAGCACGGCGCCGATTTGGCGGCCAGCGACACCCTAGCGCGGCGGACGGCAGAGGGATTCGAGCTCACCGGTGAGAAATGGCCGATAAACCGGGCAACCGTCGGAGGTCTCTGTTTTGTCTTGGCGACCACGGATCCAACTGCGGGACCCCGTGGATTGTCGCTGTTCATGTTGGATAAAGGCGACCTTGACCCTAAGAGGTATTCTAATTTTCCAAAGATTCTCACACACGGTCTTCGCGGCTCGGACATTAGCGGCATCAAGTTTGAACATTGCCCAGTTCCGGCACAAAGTTTGCTCGGCGGAGAAGGAGAAGGACTTCAGCTCGCGCTAAGAGGCTTTCAGATTACACGAGCCCTCTGCGCAGCCATCTCGCTTGGAGCGGGCGACACTGCATTGCGAACCACATTAAGTTTTGCGCTGGATCGCAAGCTATATGATGAGCTTGTTATCGACCTTCCCCATGCCGCGGGGGTGCTGTCGGATGCGTTCCTCGATCTCCTTATTTGCGATTGCGTGACGACTGCTGGACTGAGATCGTTTCACGTCGTGCCGGAACAGTCGAGCCTCTGGGCTTCGATCGTTAAATACTTTGTACCCACAACGATCGAAGCGATGATCCAGAACCTCTCGGTCGTGCTTGGGGCGCGCTATTACATGCGCGAAGAGCACGAGTTCGGAACGTTTCAAAGGGTCTTGCGAGACGCCGCAGTTGTCAGTCTCTTCGATGGAAGCACGGTGGTGAATTTGCATGCGTTGATGCTTCAGTTCAGGCACCTCGCCCGACGACGCGGCGTGCGAGGCGATCAGGGTTCCAGGCTCGGCCAGATCTTCGATAGGAATATCAGCGTCCCGGCTTGGGACGGTAAAAAATTAAGTTTAGTTAGCACTCAAGCCAATGATGCTTTGGAGGGTGTAGAGTACAGTCTTGAACATCTGAAATCGAAGCGAGCTGAAAATCCCGCGCCTCCGGCCGAAATCGATCGGATTTTAGCGTTCGGTGAAGAGCTTGTGCATGAGATTAGAGCGCATAACGATAAGTTCGCCGCATCCGAGTTCGAACATGGGCACTTGCAATCCACCGCGATGTTCAGAGCCGCACAGCGATATTGCGCATTGCATGCCGCCGCATCGTGCCTGCACACTTGGATTTGGAATCGAACCGACAGCTCTTCTTTCTTTTTAAGCGGCGCGTGGCTAGTCCCGGCGCTAGCCAGAATTTTTGACAAATATCTCGATATCCATCACAATGATGTCATTGACGCGTCTCGGCCGGAGCTGCTGCAAGAGCTACGGAACCTCTATCGAGACAATCGTATGTTTTCGGTAAGTGCAGCCGCCCTAGGAAGCAACTGAGGCGGCACTTTCAAGGTCGGTGCTGAGCAACAGGATTGGGGGATATTAGTATGTCGAAGGCCAAAGATCTGAATGAGATGCAAGAATGGCTGATTAAGCGTATTTCGACATCGCTTAGGGTGAAGAACGGCATGGATCCGGACGCTCCATTTTCGAAATACGGATTGCAGTCCATCGATGCCGTCATTTTGGCGATGGAAATTGAAGAGGAGGTCGGTGTGGAACTCCCCCCGACTTTGTTGTGGGAATATAACACGGTGAATGAGTGCGCTTCCTATCTGGTGAAAATTGGATCGGATATTGCGGCCTGAACCAGGTCGCTTGAATGACGCCGGCGGGGGGGCATTCGGCGACGACCGCTGTCAGAGGTCGACTCTACCTCCCCTGCCCGGCGACAGTTAGGGCCTAGCGCGCAGCGCGCGAATACTCGCCGGCCCTTTCGGCAAGCTCGCCGCACTTCGCCTCGGCGGCAACGAGGACCAGACGGCCCATCGGAAGCGCACGCTCGAGAATGCGCCCGGAACTGCGACAAGTTTACGCGGTGGACCAACGGCGCGCTTCGATATCGATTGACGGCGGAGTTCCCTTGTCTCGACGCAATCCCGGTTGATCCGCGCGACGCTGAGAAGGAGGTCGCGAAAAGTTTGCTGACCCGGGCCGTCGTTCGCTGGTTGGACCTGAATTGGCGCCGCAAGAGGGGGATTCCCACCCCCAGCCGCGTCCGGTAGCGATTTAGGCCGGGAGTGGCCGCCATCGTGCGGGGCGAAGTTTCGGCCCGATGCATGGAACGCCGTTTTTTCGCGCGAAGAGCCAGGTTGCCCCACGACTGGTCACGTGAGGCGAAGAGGCTCAATCTGAATTCATTGAAGCGCGCTGGACTATCGGTTCGACGCCGACATCCGCTTGGTGGGCCTCGCTTCCGAAGCCCCGCGTTGGTCCTCTCTCTCTTTGCCGGGCCTATGCATCCCGCCATAAGCGCCGCATTATGGCGGGCGGAGGGCCCTGAGGATGCGCAAGGCGAACGCGAAGCACCAACCCGTTGAGCACGCTTCCGGCGCCCCAGGCTTATATCTATCAGCAGACGAGCGACGCGCCGCAGGCAAGGCGCTACGCGACCAGACGCCGCGCGCCGCGCATGGCGGTTGGAAGCCGCCTGAGGATCGGCGGGATCCGGTCGAGCTTCTGCGTGAAGCGAACGAAGGCCGCATCGCCGAACTGATCCCGCTACGCTTCTCCCGCATGGTCCAATCGCCTTTCGCCTTCTATCGTGGCGCGGCCGCAATCATGGCGGCCGACCTCGCCTCGACGCCGACGTCCGGACTTCGCGTGCAGGCCTGCGGCGACGCTCACCTGATGAATTTCGGCGGCTTCGCGACGCCCGAGCGTAACATCTTCTTCGACATCAACGATTTCGACGAAACCCTGCCGGCGCCCTGGGAGTGGGACGTTAAGCGGCTCGCGGCCAGCATCGTCATCGCGGCTCGTCATATCGACCTGCCCGACAGCGCCGCAGCGAAGGCAGCGACGGAGTTCTGTGTGCTCTTACCGTGAGCGAATGGCGGATTATGCGTCGATGCGCGCGCTTGATGTCTGGTACGACCGCATCGATCTCGACCGCGTTCTTAAGGTCTTGCCGTCCGGAGCCGAGGTCGAGCGGGTGAAGCAACGAGTTGAGCAGGCGCGCCGGAAAAGCTTGCCTGAAAGCCTCTTCCCGAAACTGGTCGAGCATTTCGGATCCGCGCCGAGGATCAAAGACGTGCCGCCGCTGATCTTCCACCCCACCGCCGAACAGGCCCCGGGCGTCAGGACCGGATACGTCGAGGCGCTCGAAGGCTATCGGAAGTCGTTGCCCGAGCATATTCGTGTGTTGTTCGATCGCTTTCGGCTGTTTGACCTTGCAATCAAGGTCGTCGGCGTGGGCAGCGTCGGCACCTATTGCGCGCTCGGGCTGTTTATGGCGGCCGATGACGATCCAATTTTCCTGCAGGTCAAGGAAGCACGAAGGTCCGTACTTGAGCCTTACGCCGGCAAGTCCTTGCACAAGAACCATGGCGAGCGGGTGGTGGCGGGCCAGCGTCTCATGCAGGCGGCGAGCGACATTTTCCTTGGCTGGACGCGTGGAGTGATTGGCCGCGACTATTACTTCCGCCAGCTTCGCGATGCGAAAATATCCGCGATCCCGGAAGACTGGGACCTCGCGACGTTGCAGGAATTCGGCAAACTCTGCGCCTGGACGCTAGCACGCGCGCATGCGCGATCCGGTGACCCGGCGAGGATTGCCGGCTACCTGGGCTCCAATAGCACGTTCGACGACGCGGTGTGCGAGTTCGCCGTCGAATACGCCGACCAGAACCTTCGCGACTATCGCAACTTTGCTAAAGCGATCCGCGAAGGTCGAATTCCGGTTGCGTCCGAGGATTGAGCCTTCGACCCAAACGGTTCAGATCGAGTCCGATTTCCGTCGAGACAGGCCGATACCCTGCCGATCCTCCTGGCGCGCCATCCTCTTGTCCTCGACATCGAACGGCGAGGCTCCGATGACACGGTCGAGGTGCTCGAGATAATTTCGCACCGTCTCCACCCGCTCTTGACTCGGCAGGGCATCGGCGAGGCCGACGAGCGCGGACCTCATTCGCCGCATGACCTGAACCGAATTCGAGCCGAAGTGCCGGATCTCATCGAACGCGAGACTGAGATAGTCCTCCCAGGTGGGCGTCGGGAACACCAGCCGCAGAGCGCCGCCCTCGTCGACGGCGTAGCCCGCGTCCAGTTCCGCGGCGCCGAGACGGCGCAGGAGGTCCTCGAGCTGGTCGATCGTCTGGACCGCTGTCGTCGGGTCGTTGATCGCCGGCGACAACGCCTTGATGGCGATGTCGACAAGAAGCCGGATCGGATATTTTGGGTCCTGCTCGAAGGTTCGTTCGCGCTTGAGATGGACGGCGCGCCTCAGTGAGCCCTCCGGCAGCGGCGTTCCCGCGTCGTGAACATGCAGCAGAGCCGAACCGTCGACCAGCGTATCGCCGACCGCGCACGCCATCATGATCGTCCCTTGTCCCTGCCGCGCCAGCGCGACAAGGGAATCGACATCGAGCTTCGCGACGGTTCGCGGTTTGCCAAAATACTTCACCGTTTGGGTCACGCCGCCGAGCGGCGCCGTGCTCGCCGCGCTTTTGGCGGAATGAGAGGCGGCCGACGCATCGTCCAGGCGGCGGAACATCTCGCCGATGACGGCGCGCCCCTGGTCGCCGAGCAGGTGAAGCACGTTGCCGATCTGAAGGTCGCCGAGGCGCTGCATCAATCTTGAAAACAGGAGCATGCTGACAATGATCATGATCCCGACGAGCAACATCGAGACTAGCGGGACCTTTGCCGAGCCGCCGCGGTCCACCCAGGCGAGCGTGAACAGCGCGTAGATGAAAGTCGCCGTGAACGCGCCCAGCGCGTGGAACAGCGTCCGGTCGCGCGCGAACCAGAGTACGAGCCGGGGGGAATAGGCAATCGCGCTGAATTGCACCATCACGAAAGCCATGGCGAAAACAATCCCGGTCAGCGCCATCATGCCCGAGGCCGCGGCCGAGAGCAGCGCCTGAGCCGAGGCCACCGAGACACCTAGGGCGTAGCTTGAGAGATAGGCCTGCTCAATTCGCGGCAGCGCGAGCCCGCCCAGCACAGCGCCGCTCACGTAGAACATCGGAATGAACCAGGGCTGCATCGCGGGCCGACCGGTCTGTCGTGGCTTCGATTATCCCCGATTTTCCGGGCGTTTCAGACAGTCTATGGGATTGATGATGCGAAGACACAAGGACCAAGCATTCTTGGCGGGGCGCTCGTTGCCCCAACGACGTTGCGGCGCCGAAGACGCGAAGGACGACGCCAGCTGCCACATCAGCCCATGCAGGTCATCGGAAGATCGCCGTTGACCGATGTCGACGAGCACGCTTCGTCACCTCAGATTGTCGGTGCGCTGGGCGTGAACTCGCTCAGAAACGCTTCCGACCCAGCGCCGCAACGCCTCAGGCAACCAATCGCCGCGGCGAGGGGAACCTTGGCGGGCCGGATGCTGTCGGCGGCGACGAAAAAGACCGATCCGGACATCGGATTCGGGGAATTCGGGACGAAGACCGCGATCAAGCCGCCGCCCACCACGCCGGTCTGGACCGCGATCCGCCAAGCGCCGCCAAGATGCGCCAATACAACCGGATGATCCGCCGTTTCGCCGAGTCCCATGACGCTTGCGCCTGCCTGCTTCAAATACTCATAAGCAGGAACCTTGGACAGAACGGAAGACTCCAACTCGGTCATGATTCGCTGCGCGGGCCGAGTTCGGGCGAACAGGCCGGCGAGAAAGCACAAAATCGCGATAAGAACGATCGCCAAAATCGTTTCCGCGGTCTCCCCGGAGACAAAGCTATCTGGAATGATCGTGGCCATCGGCTTCAATCCGCGGCGCGCAAGGTCGAACGCCTTGCCCAGGATGAAGGCGAGCACCACAATCGGCGTCAGAAAGAGCACGCCGCCGAGGAAGGTTATCCGAAGAAAATGGGAGATCACTTTCATCTCGTCCTCCGATTGCAGGCCGATGGCTGAGTTATCGGGCTACTATATGCCTTTGGATCGCGTCGCGATCTGAAGACTTGCGCGGAGGCGCATCCGTTGCGGCCGCGCGAATTTCAGCTGTACCCGGTTGTCGGCTGGCCTTGGTTCGCAACTCGTCGCCTGAACGATCAGCAACTCTCGCAGCGTCGTCGCTATTCGACGACCTTCCAGCTTGCGTCGGGATTGTACTGGGCCATCGAGGCGCCGAGAGCGGCGGTGTTCGGCCCGAGGTCCTTTTGGAAGACGACGCCGTTCTCTCCGCAGATAAAAGTCTCGACGCCGCTGTCGCCGTAGGCGGCCGGCCAGGCGACCATGGCGTGGCCAGCGATCATGTGGCCGTTGATAAGGTAGGAAAAGGCTCCGCCCGGCGCCGCTGGTCCCTGCGCGGTCAGGACGCGGAAGTAATAGCCGTCGTACGGCGCCGGCCTCTCGCCCGAACGCCCAGCCAGATTGGCGTCTTCCGCGAATCCGTCGAGCGGTGAAATATCGGCCTGGTTTTCCGGCGGCCAGTAGAGGCCGTCGTGGGTCCCGGGGGTCGAGACGACCCTGCGCGCGTATTCACGCAGGCCATTGCCGTCGCGATCCAGTTTGAAATATTCGTCCTGGGCGGCGACATAGGCTTTGCAGGCTTCAATGGCGCTGAGCTCGTTGTAGCCGACCCGGCGATTGGTCATTTCCTCCTTTCCTTTAGCGACGTCGAAGCGCCATCCCGCATCGGTCTTGGTGAGCGGCAGAGGCAAGGTCCAACCGTTTTTCCCGACCCGCAATATTTTCGTACCATCCGGGCCATCGTCGATCGCGGTCGACGCGGCCGCCGCCTCGTTGAACTCCTTCAGGTTCCCGGCGTCTTCGTCAGCGTCGCCTGACCTGAGCAGCGCCGCGCCATCTTTGCCGAGAATGCGGTCGCCGAAACCTGGCGTCTTGGCTTTGGCGGAATCGACGAGGTCCTTCACCGCTGCTTCCGGAGTCGGATAGGTCTCTTGGGCGCGCGCCGGAATCGCCGCGGCGAGCAAAACGGCCGCTGCAAGAATGCCGCCGATCCTCAGTGTCATCGTCGTTGTCCTCGTCCGCGTTCCGCCATCGACTCAAGCCCTAACCATCGCCGGCGCGCATGCCGCGAGCCAGCGGCATGCCCATCAATGCGGGGCCGGCTTCACACTCGGTAAATGCGCGCCGCTCTCCACCCACTGCTCGTAGGTCTCGAACGGCAATCCAAGCCGGTCGTAGGAAACGCGCATATAGCCGTCAGGGCCGCGCGTTACCGCTTCCGGCGCCACAGTCTGCACCTGCTGCGCCATCACCCCGACATAAGCAGTGTGGCCGCCATTGTAGACGAAGCGATAGTAGCCGAGGCCGTCGTCGAGCCGCCCGAGCAGCACGATATCGTGCTTGAGCCGCATATCAGACCGCCGCCCGCCGCCACGTCCGCCGCCGCCACGCCCGCCGCCAAAGCCGCCTCCACGGCCGCCGCCACGCCCGCCGCCGCCAAAGCCGCCGCGCCCGCCGCCACCGAATCCGCCCGCCATTCCACCGCGGCTCATTGCGCCGCGGTTAGCGAAGGCTGCATTGGCCCCGCCCATCCTGCCACCGCCCAAGGCGGAGCTTCCCGGCCGGCTGATGTTCGGTCGCCCAGCAGGACGGTTGGCGGGCCTCGCCGCCGGACGGGCGCCGCCGCCAGGACGGCCCGCCGGGCGTGTGGCCGGACGATTGGCGGTTTGACCGCCGCCGGGTCGCCCGGGACCGCCAATTCCCCCGGGCCCACCGGGCCGCCCGGCGCCGCCAATCCCACCCGGCCCCCCGGCGCCGCCGGGACGGCCTGGGCCTCCGATCCCTCCGGGACCCCCGACGCCGCCGGGCCGGCCGGCGCCGCCAATTCCGCCTGGCGACCTACGCCGCCAACTCCACCCGGCCCGCCAATCCCGCCGGGACGACCTGCGCCACCGATACCGCCTGGCTTTCCGGGCCGCCCAACGCCGCCGCCCGGCCGGTTGGCGCCGATCCCCGGCTTGCTGCCCATGCCGGGGCGATAGTCCCCGTTCGGCCGCCACGGCTTCGTATTGTTGCCGATGTTGACGTTATTGCCGATGTTGACGTTGCCGTTATTGACGCCGCCACGCCAGCCCGAATAGCCGGCCCAGGTTGGCGGGTAGATCGCGCCCGTTCCCCAATTCCAGTAGTTGTTGTTCCACAGCGCGCCGACCGCGATGCCGGCCCCGAAGCCCAGGAGAGGGGCGATGCCGGAATAGGGCTGATAGACCGCAGCGGCGTCATAGGTCGGGACATAGACAGTCGACGGATCGGTCGGCTGGATGGAGATGTAGCTGGGCTCGGCTTGCGGCGCTGTCGATCCCGTAGGCGCGCCGGCCCCTGGAGGCGCGCTCGCCTCAACTCGCTCGACGGTCTGCTGATCCGTCGTCTTAAGCGTCCCAGCCGCTTCCGCCTTGGCGCGAAGGTCCTGAATGACCTCGGCGACGTCCTGAGGCTGGTTCACTTCGGCGTCGCCGAGGTCCGTCGTCCAATCCAAATCCGCGCTCATCGTCTTGATGACTTCAGGAAAGCGTGCGAGCGCCTTCACCGCTGGATCCCAATTCTGGTTGTCGATTCCGGAATAGTCGTTCTTGGCGACGAGCGCCTTGTTCTTGTCGAGCCAGCGCTGCGCCTGGACGATCTGTACGGGATAGGCGCTCGCTGGCAGCATCTGCGCCAGCAAGGGGTCGGGATAAAGCGCGATTGGCGCAAGCAGCTTCTCGAGTTCGTCGCGGCTGAAGCTCTCTCCGGCCGCCGGCTCGCCGGCGTTGGCCTCTGCGTCGGTGGCCGGGGCAGTTGGCGCCGCCGGATTGGCTTGCGCCTGCGCCATCGCCGGCTCCGCGATCAGCGCCGCTGAAAGCGCGACAGCAAGCAGACTTTGTGCGAGGTTATTGGCGCGTCGGCTGATCGCACCCGGCATCCACCTGTCCTCCCATTTTCCGCGTCGGGCTCGTCGCGCCTTCGCGGACACAGTCCCAAGGGACAACGTCACGTTACGCCACTTTCAAGCACGGCGTCGATGGCGGGGAGCAGATCCGTCGCGATCCACTGGCGCGGTCTCCTCGCGGCGCTGACCGCCTGGGGGCCGGTGGCGCCGAAGGCGGCGGACAGGAGCGCCTTCCTCGCCTCATGCGAGCGCGCCTGTGTCGCTCGCCAAGGGGCGCGCCGAGGCCGAGTGCGAGACCGGCTGCCGATGTGTGGCCGACCCCGACCGCCTGGCGACAATCACGCCTGAACGCCGTGCTGAAGCTCACGCCTGCATGGGGGCGGTGAGCCAGTATAGCCGAAGCCCTCTCCGCAACGCGCCGGCCGGTCCGTTTGGATTTTCTTGGCTGGTCGCCGATTCGCTACGGAATCGCCCGACTATGGGCCTTGGATTTGTTTGGATTTCCTTGGATTCTCTCGTGCGAAAATAGCCTTATCAATGGGTTACGGGCAAAAAATCGAGAAAAATTTTTCGTGTCGCTTTCTTCCCTTCGCAGTCGAAGCGCGGGAGCCGAGCGCAACTGTTCGGTATTGCGGAAGGTAGATTGCTCATGCAACAAGCCTACCTTAAATTCTGATTTCCTGCAATCGATTGTCGTGGAGTTGTTTTTTCGGCAGCCTCGATCCAAAACCCGGTTCGCCCTAAGCCGCCGCGCGGATTTTCCGGATGTTCTCGGTATAGGCCTTGGGATCGCCCTCGAACACCTTCGAGCCAGCGACGAAGACATTCGCGCCGGCGCGCGCGAGCAGCGGCGCGGTCTCCGGCGCGACGCCGCCGTCGACTTCGATGTCAATCTTGCGCGTCCCGATCATCCGCTTCACCCGCGCGATCTTGTCGAGCATCGCCGGAATGAACGCCTGGCCGCCGAAGCCGGGGTTGACCGTCATGACCAGGATCAGGTCGAGGCGGTCGAGCACATATTCGATCGCGCTCTCAGGCGTTCCGGGATTGATCGCCACGCCCGCCTTTTTCCCGAGCGACCGGATCGCCTGCAGCGAGCGGTCGAGGTGCCGGGTCGCCTCGGCGTGGACGGTTATGTGATCGGCGCCCGCCTTGGCGAAGGCTTCGAGATACGGGTCGCAGGGCTCGATCATCAGGTGACAGTCGAAGGGCTTGTCCGTCAGGGGCCGTAGCGCGGCGATTACCGGTGGGCCAAAGGTGATGTTAGGGACGAAATGGCCGTCCATCACGTCAAGATGGATCCAGTCCGCGCCCGCCGCGGCGACGTCGAGCACTTCCTGCCCGAGCCTGGCGAAATCCGCCGACAGAATCGACGGCGCCATGATGATGGGGTTGCTCACGCGCCGATCTCCTCTTCGACGGCCGGTCGAACGCGGCGCTATCGATGGTCGCCGCGAGGGCTGGAGTCAATGCGCCTCGGTCAGGATAAAAGAACAAAGTAGGTTGGTGTGTAACAAATAACAACTTAATCATATAGCTTAAATCATTGCCTTCGGCCTGGGGGCCGCCTATGTAGCGCCCCTTGCCAAGGAAATCCTCGATGCCGAGCGTATTGCCAGCCCACCTCCGGCGGCTGGAGGCCGAGTCCATCCACATCATGCGGGAAGTTGTCGCCGAGATGCGCAATCCCGTGATGCTCTATTCGATCGGCAAGGATTCGAGCGTCATGCTGCATGTGGCGATGAAGGCCTTCTATCCGGCGAAGCCCCCGTTTCCGCTGCTCCACGTCGACACCACCTGGAAGTTTCGCGAGATGATCGCCTTCCGCGACGAGACGGCGCGAAGGCTCGGCCTCGATCTGATCGTCCATATCAACCAGGATGGGTTGAAGCGCGGCATCTCGCCGGTCGCCTCCGGCTCCCAGCTCCATACCCAGGTGATGAAGACCGAGTCGCTGCGGCAGGCGCTCGATGCCGGCCAGTACGACGCCGCCTTCGGAGGCGCGCGGCGAGACGAAGAGAAAAGCCGGGCGAAAGAGCGCATCTTCTCGCATCGTTCCGCCGCGCACGCGTGGGACCCGCGCAACCAGCGCCCGGAACTCTGGCGCCTTTTCAACACCCGCATTCGCGATGGCGAATCGATGCGTGTCTTCCCGCTCTCCAACTGGACCGAGCTCGACGTGTGGGAATACGTGCAGGCCGAAGACATTCCGGTTGTGCCGCTTTATTTCGCGAAAGCGCGGCCCGTCGTCGAGCGCTCGGGGACGCTGATCATGGTCGACGACGACCGGCTGCCGCTCCTGCCCGGCGAGACGCCGCAGATGCGAAAAGTCCGTTTCCGCACCCTCGGCTGCTATCCGCTGAGCGGCGCGGTCGAGTCCGACGCCGCGAATCTCGACGACATCATCGCCGAGATGCGCAAGTCCACGACCTCCGAGCGGCAGGGCCGCCTGATTGATAGCGACGAGGCGGGCTCGATGGAGAAGAAGAAGCGCGAGGGATACTTTTGATGAACGCCCCAGCCAAAAGCCGTCATCTCCTCCCTTCTCCCTCGGGGAGAAGGTGGCGCGAAGCGCCGGATGAGGGCTCTCGCCGATTGGCACAAATCATAAGCCCGTATCTCCGTGTACGCGGTCTTGCGACACACCCTCATCCGGCCGCTCTTGGGGCGTCCACCTTCTCCCCGGGGGAGAAGGGGGCGCACGCGGCCGCTCAACGGAAACGCGCATGAACGCCCCGCTTCGCGTTTCCGCGCTGCCTACATTGCGCGTCCTCACCTGCGGCTCGGTCGACGACGGCAAGTCGACGCTGATCGGGCGGCTTCTCTACGAGAAGAAGCTCATCTTCGACGACCAGCTCGCGGCGCTCGAAAAGGATACGAAAAAGTTCGGCACGACCGAGGATGCGATCGACTTCGCGCTGCTCGTCGACGGTCTCGAGGCCGAACGCGAACAGGGCATCACCATCGACGTCGCCTATCGCTATTTCGCGACCGATGCGCGTTCCTTCATCGTCGCCGACACGCCCGGCCACGAGCAATATACTCGCAACATGGCGACCGGCGCCTCGAACGCCGACGTCGCGATCGTACTGGTCGACGCGCGCAAGGGGTTGCTCACACAGACGCATCGCCACTCGATCATCGTCTCCCTGCTTGGCGTGCGCCACGTCGTGCTTGCGGTGAACAAGATCGACCTCGTCGACTATGACGAGCGCATCTTCCGCGACATCGTCATCGCCTATCGAAAATTCGCCGAGCCCTTAGGCTTCCGTTCGCTGTTCGCCGTGCCGATCTCGGCGCGCTTTGGCGACAATGTCTCGTCGGTCAGCTCGAAAACGCCGTGGTACCAGGGCGGCCATCTCCTGCAGAAGCTCGAAACCATCGAGGTCGACGAAGACCGCCGCGGCGCGCCCTTCCGTCTGCCGGTGCAATGGATCAACCGGCCGCACCTCGACTTCCGCGGCTTCGCCGGAACGATTCCGAGCGGCCGGGTCGCACGCGGCGAGGCGATCGTCGTCGCCGGATCGGGCAAGCAGACGACCGTCAAATCCATTCTGGTTGCCGACAAGGAGAGGGACAGCGCCGAAGCTGGCGACGCGGTGACGCTGACCCTCGCCGACGAGGTCGACATCGCGCGGGGCGATGTGCTTGCGCATCCCGCCAGCCGGCCGGAGGTCGCTGACCAGTTCACCGCGCACCTCATCTGGATGAGCGCCGACCCCATGCTCCCCGGCCGCTCGTATCTGATGAAGATCGGCGCCCGCACCGTGCCGGCGCAGGTCACGGATCTCAAGCACCGCATCGACGTCAACACTTATGACAAGCTCGCCGCAAAGAGCCTCGAGCTCAACGAGGTCGGCTTCTGCAATCTCGCGACGACGGCGCCGATCGCCTACGATCCTTACGCCGACAATCACGAGACGGGCGCTTTCATCCTGATCGACCGCCAGACCAACGAGACGGCGGCGGCGGGCATGATCGCGCATGGGCTCAGGCGCGCGACCAATGTGCATCGGCATGGCGCCACCGTCGGTCGCGAGGCGCATGCCGCGCTCAAGCACCAGAAGCCCGCAATCCTCTGGTTCACCGGCCTTTCGGGCGCGGGCAAGTCGACGATCGCCAACCTGGTGGAAGCGAAGCTGCACGCGCGCGGCGTGCACACGACCCTCCTCGACGGCGACAATGTCCGCCACGGCCTCAACAGGGATCTGGGCTTCACCGCCGCCGACCGCGTCGAGAACATCAGGCGTGTTGGCGAAGTGGCGCGGCTGATGACCGACGCTGGCCTCATCGTGCTGTGCTCGTTCATTTCGCCGTTCAAGGCCGAACGGCGGCTCGTGCGCGACACTGCCGCCGAGGGCGAGTTCATCGAGATCTTCGTCGATGCGCCGCTTGAGACGGCGATCGCCCGCGATCCGAAGGGCCTGTACAAGCGCGCGCTGGCGGGAGAGATCAAGAATTTCACCGGCGTCGATCAGCCCTACGAAACGCCCGAGGCGCCGGAGCTGACGCTCAATTCCGCTGGGAACTCGCCGGAGGCTTTGGCCGATCGGGTCGTCAAGGAGCTTGAACGGCGCGGCTATATCGTGACGTTATAGGGCCGGGCGCCTGTCGGGCCCCGTCACCCTGGGGCCTCCATGCTCACGTTCTATTACGCCACCAACACCTGCGCGCTGGCTTCGCATATCGCGCTCGAAGAAGCGGGCGCCGACTACGAAACACGATGGATCGACTTCGGCGCCGCCGAGCAGACGAAGCCCGACTATCTGAAAATCAACCCGAAGGGCAGGGTGCCTTCGCTCGAAACTGAGCGCGGCGTGGTGACGGAAACGCCCGCCATCCTCGCCTTTATCGCGCAGACCCATCCGCAGGCTCGGCTCGCGCCGCTCGACGATCCGTTCGCCTTCGCTGAAGTGCAATCGTTCATGGCCTATCTCTGCGCGACCGTGCATGTGGCGCACGCGCACCGCCCTCGCGCCTATCGATGGGCCGACGACCCGGGCGCGCAGGACGCGATGAAGAAAAAAGTTCCCGAGACCGTCGGCGCCTGCTTCGATCTGATCGAGCGCAAGATGTTTAAAGGCCCGTGGGCCATGGGCGACAACTACACGGTCGCCGACCCCTATCTCTTCACCATCGCGCGCTGGATGGAGGTCGACGGCGTCGATCCGGCTGCTTATCCCCGCGTGCTCGACCATCGCGACCGGATGGCCGAGCGCCCTGGCGTCCAACGCGCGCTCAAAGCGGAGGGGCTCGCGTAGCCATCGCCTTCGGTCCGACTATCATGGACGACGAAAGCGCGCCCGGATCGGCCGATCCGTCGCGGCGCTTGGATAGGGCGTTCGACGCCGAAAGATCAATTCTCGCCTTCGCAGCTTGCGCGGTTCTTCAAGCTGTAGCAGTTTAAACCCAGCGCCACGTTCGACCTGGTGCGGCATTCGTCGCTCTCGGGATTTTGCGCGGCTTAAGTGGCGCCAGCGTCCTAACCGAATCAAACCGGGAGGAACTGCGTGCGATGTCCAAGGAACACGACGACAAGCATCACGAGCACGAAAAGCGCCACTCCGACGAACTTGGCGATCTTGTTCGAGCGCTGATCGAGGTTCAGGTTCACGGGAACGAACTGCTCGCCGCACTCAACCGCAAGATTGACACGACGATCTGCGTCCTTGAGCACGTTTCCAAGAACACCTGCGAAACGCTCAACAAGCTGCACGAACTCGCCGAGCGCAAAGAAAACGAGGCCTGCGAACCGTGCCGCCCGGCCGAACAAGTATGCTGTAACAAGCCGGCTCCGCCCGAACCGCCAGGAAAGGCCGAGCCGC
Organism: uncultured Alphaproteobacteria bacterium; assembly: GCA_963717215.1. Taxonomy (GTDB): domain Bacteria; phylum Pseudomonadota; class Alphaproteobacteria; order Rhizobiales; family Beijerinckiaceae; genus Roseiarcus. Next base: position 205,031 of record CAVQVS010000006.1, on the reverse strand, counting down.
CGTGCCGGTATGAGCCATGCAAGCCGGGCGAAGAGGGCGGGGGATCGGACGTCTCCAAATCGGGCGACGCCCCCCCGCAGCGCACGTTTGGCGCGCCCTATCCGCCGGCGCCGCCGCGCACCCCCGGGCCGGGCCGGGCCAACGGCTTCCGAGCGCCCAGGATCCCACGAGGTCCGTTTCGCGGGTTTCTGACCCCCGGCGTCGTCCATGCGCCATTGGATTTCCGGTCAGGCGGCGGTGGCGCAGGAGGCGACGACCCGGTGGTGTTCGGCGTCTATACGACCAGCGGTGGCGTCGCCTCTCCGGCCTCGACCGTGGCCGCCGACATCAGCGGGGCTGAGAGCGGCAACATCGTTCTAGCCACCGGCAACTGGTACATCCTCTATTCCTTCGACGGGGGCACCACCTTCACAACCCTCGACCCTACGACCGTATTCGACAACACAGCCGACGGCGGCTTTTGCTGTGATCAGATCGTTCAGTATATTCCGAGCATCGACCGTTTCATCTGGCTGATGCAGTTCAACACGGGCTCCAACGGGAAGAACCGGCTCCGGATCGCTGCCGCCAGCCCCGAAAGCGTGCACAGCAGCAAATGCACATCGTGGACCTATTGGGACCTGACCTCGGACGCCCTTGGCATCGTCACGACCGCGTCCGACGCCAAGGCGGGCATCCACAACCTCGACTACCCTAACATGTCCGTCGGGACGAACTTCCTTTACATCAGTGTCGACAATTGGTCGGCCGGCCGGATCGTTGTCCGCATCTCTCTGTCCGACATCTCAGCCGGGGGCACGATCAATTTCCGTTACACCAACTGGTCGAATGGAGGCGTAGCCTACGGGAGTCACGTTACGCAAAATACGAGCGACGAGGCTTACTGGGCCGGCAACAAGAACAATAGCACTTTGACGGTTTTTAACTGGAACGAGAATTCGACGTCCTACTCGTGGCGGGACGTTGGGGTAAACAATTGGCCAAACGGAACCCTCTCCTCGACCGGAGCGAGCGGAGCGGACTGGCTGACGAAAGCCTCAAGCTTCCCGAATGCCGGCGTCATCGGCGCAACCCGGCGGAACAACGAAGTCTGGTTCGCCTGGATGGCGAGTTCCGGAACGGGCGCGCCGGGCGGCTTCAACTTCCCCAACGCCAATATTCAGGTCGTCAAGATCGATCCGACCAACAATTACAGCCGCATTGACCAATTTGCCATCTGGAACAATGACTATGCCTTCGCCTACCCCGCGCTCGCGACCAACGACCGCGCCGAGGTCGGCATCGCGCTCGGCTGGGGCGGAAAAACCTTCGACGCGAATTCCGCGGTCGGCATCCTCGGCGACTTCGTCGTCTGGTATCCGGAGACCAGCACCTTTTCGACCGTGCGGTGGGGCGACTATGTCACCGCGCATCAAGCTAGCCCGCAGACGGGTCTCTTCGCTGGCTTCGCCTATGCGATTTTGAAAGACACGACCACAACCGCCGGATATCGCTTCGATCCGTACTACATCCTGTTTGGCCGCAACTCGATCGTCAATCCAGGCGGCGGCGGCAACCCCCGTTTGGGCTAAACAGACTCTGATTCGCGTCCGCTCCAGGCGCTGTCGCGACCAAACGCCAATTGGATCCGCGAGCTTTGGTCAGCCGCGGGTGATCGTGGCCCCGGCGCGATGTTGCCGGCGCCATTCCATTCTCGCCACGATGATCGATGCAACCGCGAGCAAGCCGCTTATCGTCACGATAGCCCACTCAAACTGGCCGTTCCCCTCATCAGGGTCGGCGCCAAAAACCAACTCGATCCAATCCGGCCAGAACACCGTTGCAATAAAGATCGCAGCAAAAATGACGGCAAGCGTTGTCTCTAGGGCCAAGCGCGTTTTCGGCTGCATCGACGCCCCCCTTCTTCAAGCGCGCTGCTCGTCGCGCCAAGCCTCGGGCTATCAAACACCATCAACAAATAACATAGGTGCGGGCTTTACCGTCTGTCAAACACGAGAAATCGAGCGACGTCGGTCGCGGTAAGCGCGCATGCTTCGAGAGAACGGCAAGCCCGCCATCCGGTCTCACGCGATCTTCACATATTCGAAATCTCCCGCCTGACTGTTGACGCCGACGCGGGGCGGGGCGATCCAACTCGCGTATTTGCCCGGCTCATGGCACGGCTTCATCAGCGAGACGATGAAGGCCATGTCGTCCTCGTTGGGCAGCCAGTCGCCGCTCTTCGCGCTCCACTGATCTTCGGAGAGGAGTTCGCCGGCCGGGCTGATGCGCTTGCCGCCGAACTCGCCGATCCTGCGATTGAAGCCCTTGTGCGGCTGGACGAACTTGAAATCGATTCCGGCCTTTTCGACCGACTTGTTCCAGCGGTCGATCCCGCCCTGGCAATCGACGATGAAGTCGTCGAGGAGCCGGGCGTTGAGGGCGCGCAAAGCCGCGGCATCCTCTGCGACGAGCTTGCCGTCGACGACCCGCGTGACGGGATAGGTCGCGTCCTGCAGCACGTGATCGTCGCCCTTGAGGTTCGCTTCGTTGAAGCGGCCCTTGATGCCCGCGCCGAACACCTCGGCGGCGTTACTGGAGACTTCGCTGCCGAACAGATCGCGGGTGACGGATGCGTGGAAGTTCAACTTGCGCTGCAGGAGCGGCAGGTCGACCACGCCGAGCCTGCGCACCGCCTCGACCTCATTGGGATCCTTGATCCCGGCCTTGATCATCGCCGCGCAGGTCGCCTCGATCGTGCGCTGGACCCCCGTCTCGCCGACGAACATGTGATGAGCCTCCTCGGTCAGCATGAAGCGGCAGGTGCGCGAGAGCGGATCGAAGCCGCTTTCGGCGAGCGCCGCGAGCTGCATCTTGCCATCGCGGTCGGTGAAGAAAGTGAACATGAAGAACGACAGCCAATCGGGCGTACTTTCGTTGAACGCGCCGAGAATGCGGGGGTTGTCCATCTGCCCGCTCTGGCGCTCGAGCAGCGCCTGCGCCTCCTCGCGACCGTCCTTGCCGAAATATTTAACGAGCAGATAGACCATCGCCCACAGATGGCGACCTTCCTCGACATTGACCTGAAACAGGTTGCGCATGTCGTAGAGGCTCGGCGCCGTCGCGCCCAAATAGCGCTGCTGTTCGACCGAGGCCGGCTCGGTGTCGCCCTGCACGACGATCAGCCGCCGGAGAAGCGCCCGATGCTCGCCCGGCACTTCCTGCCAGGCCGGCTCGCCCTTGTGGCGGCCGAACGGAATCGTTCGCCCCTCGACCTTGGGCGCGAGCAGAATGCCCCAGCGGTAGGTCGGCATCTTCACATAGCCGAACTTCGCCCAGCCGGCGGGATCGACCCCGACGGCCGTGCGCAGATAGACCTCGGACTGCTGGAAGCCGACCGGGCCCATGCCGGTCCACCAGTCGAGATATTTCGGCCGCCAGCCTTCGAGCGCGCGCTGAAGCTGCTTGTCCGAGCCGAGTGCGACATTGTTGGGAATGACCTCGTCGTAGCTGATCTCGACGAAGCGGTCGGCGGAGATGGCGCCTGCGGCGTCGCTCACAATGTCTTCAGCGCTCATGGATCTCTCCTGTTCAATACGTTTCCAGATGCAGTCGCCCGTGCTGCTTGAGCTGAGGCCCGACGGTCTCCCAGCTGAGCCCGGATTGAAGAGCGATGTCGCGCAACGCCAGCACCACGCCTTCCTCCATCGCCTTGAGGCCGCAGACGTAGAAATAGGCGTGCGGATCGGCGATCAGCGGCGCGAGATCCGCCGCCCGCTCACGCATCACATCCTGCACGTAGCGCTTCGGTTGGCCGGGCGTGCGGCTGAAAGCGAAGTTGATGTCGATGAAGTCCTTCGGCAGATTGCCGAGCGGACCGAAGTAAGGAAGCTCCTCTTTGGTGCGGGCGCCGAAGAACAGCATCAGTTTGCCGCCCTCGAACTTACCCGACTTGCGCAAGCGGCGCCGCCATTCGGTCATCGCACGCATCGGCGCGCTTCCGGTGCCGGTGCAGATCATCACGATCGCGCTCTTCGGATGGTTTGGCATGAGGAAGCTCGTGCCAAATGGTCCGGTCACCTCGACCTTGTCGCCGACGCTCAGGTTGCAAAGATAATTGCTGACGATTCCGCGCGTCGGGCGGCCCTGATGATCCTCCAGCACCCGCTTCACGGTGAGCGAGACGTTGTTGTAGCCGGGCCGCTCGCCATTGCGCGGGCTTGCGACCGAATATTGCCTCGGGTGATGCGGTCGTCCGTCTGCATCGACGCCGGGAGGGAGTATGCCGATCGACTGCCCTTCGAGCACCGGAAACGGCAGCGCGCCGAAATCGAGCACGATGTGATGGGTGTCGTAGTCCTTGCCTGCCTCGGTGACCCGGACATTGCCGACGACAGCGGCTGTGACCGATCGCGTCGCGGCCTTCGGACCATAGAGGTTGGCGTAGGGGCTGGCGGCCGACCAGGGGGGGATTGCGGCTGCGTAGGCGCCGACCTCGAACGGCGCTTCCTCGCCTGCTCCTCTGGGCGCGGATCGGGGCGCCGGTTCCGCCAGCGCCGCGGCGGAAGCGCCGGCCCCGCCCAGTTCATCGGCGCTCAGTTCTGCGGGCAAGGAATCCCATTCGAGCTGCGCCTCGACGCTGTAAGCCCGAACGCGCGGCATCGCGCGCCAATTGTCGATGCTGCCGGTCGGGCAGGGCGGCACACAGGCCATGCAGAGATTGCAGATGCTCGCATCGACCACATAGTTGCGCGCATCATGGGTGATCGCGCCGACCGGGCAGGTCGACTCGCAAGTGTTGCAGCGGATGCAGATCTCGGGGTCGATCAGGTGCTGCCTGATGACTTCGGCCTCAGTCGTCGCCATCACACCCGGTTCCAGTCGTACGCCGCCTTTTCGCCCTTGCCGTAGACCTTGAGGGCGCCCTTTTCTCCAACCGCATTCGGACGCTGGAAGATCCAGTTCTGCCACGCGGTGAGACGGCCGAACACGCGCGTCGCCAGAGTCTCGGGGCCGTCGAAACGCAGGTTCGCCTCCATCGCGGTCAAGGCGTCCGGATTCATTGAGGCGCGTTCCTCCACAGCGATACGAATCTCGTCCGCCCAGTCGATATCGTCGGGAATGCTCGTCGCGAGGCCAAGGGCGAAGGCGCCGTCCGCGTCGAGTGGCTTGCCGATGTTTGTTTTCAGCGACTCGAGCGTCGTCCTCTCGTCGTAGAAACGCCGTCCGAGGCGGCTCTGTCCGCTCGCCATCGGGTAGTCGCCGAAGTTCGCTGCGCTTAGCGCTATTCTGGGCGCCCCGCCGCTCGGCGCAGCGAGATGGTAGATCCGGTCGCAGGCGAGCGCCACTTCCAGCAGAGTGCCGGCGAAGCAAGATTGATCGTCGACGAGCGCGAACAGGCTGCGCGAGGTGACGTCGAGCCGGCTCAAAGTGCGGCGCAGATAGCCGATGGTTTCACGCGCCAGCCAATGGTCTTTGAGCGTGCGAAGCGTCGCGTCCATCGCCAGAACCGCCTCGAGTTTGCCCTCCGTCTTCATCAACCACACGCCGATATCGAGCTCGTTGGTGCGCATCGACAGGATCGCATCCTCGAGCTCACGGGCGAGCGCGAGCGGATACCAGTCCGCGCCAATGGCCTCGATCGCGGCGACGTCCTGCGGCTGCGCGCCGCTCGGGCCTTTGATCACGAACGTCGCGGCGCGAGCGCCGCGGTCGATCGTCACCGTGAGATGAGAGTAGCGGAGCGCATCCGCTTCGATAACGCGTTCAATCGGCGTCAGCGCAACGCCTTTGGCTGACCGAGGCCGTTCGCTCGCGTCGGCAAGCGCGAGAGCGCGCTCTTTCACCTTGGCCTCGAATTGTGCGGGCTTGGCGATCGTATCGACGAGGCGCCAAGCGAGAGCCTTCTCGCCACGCACGCCTTCGCTGGTGGTGCAGAAGACATCCGCAAGGTCGTGGCGGACGTGGCGCTTGTCGGTGAGCCGCGTGAGCCCGCCCGTCCCGGGGAGAACGCCGAGCAATGGCACCTCGGGCAGGCTGACCGCGCTCGAGCGGTCGTCGATGAGGACGATCTCGTCGCAGGCCAACGCCAGCTCGTAGCCGCCGCCGGCGCACGAGCCGTTGACGGCGGCGAGGAACTTCAAGCCTTCATGCTTGGACGAGTCTTCCAGGCCATTGCGGGTCTCGTTGGTGAACTTGCAGAAATTGACCTTCCACGCATGGCTCGAGACGCCCAGCATGAAGATGTTCGCGCCGGAGCAGAACACGCGCTCGCGGGCGCTCATGATGACGACGACGCGCACTTCCGGGCGTTCGAAGCGGATGCGGTTGACGGCGTCGTTGAGCTCGATGTCGACGCCAAGGTCATAAGAATTGAGCTTGAGCTTGTAGCCCGGGCGCAGTCCCCCGTTCTCGTCGAAGTCCGCAAGGAGCGTCGCCACCGGCCCGTCGAACTTGAGCTTCCAGTGCTTGTAGCGGGAAGGCTCGGTTTGATAGTCGACCCGATCCATGGGACCCCAGTTCATAGGCAATTTATTGCAGTTCATGCATCATAATGCGCTGTCGGTTTCTATGCAAGGCCATCCAGCCCCGCTCATTCGGCGGGCAGGCCAATCGCCTCGCGCGCCTCGGCGCGGAGGATCTGGAAGGTTTCCGCTAACGGCTGAGCGCTGGTGTCGACCCGCAGATCAGCTTTGGAATAGAATGCGGCTCGGCTGGCGACGATCGACTTCAAGTCGTCCATCGCTTCCCGGCTCGCGGCCATCGGCCTCAAGTCGCCCTGAGCCAAGACCCGGCTCATGTGGTCTTCGGGGTCGGCCACAAGCCAGACGGTCGTGCAGCGGCGCAAAAGGAGATTGAAGCTGCCGAGGTCGCTGACCAGGCCGCCTGCGGTGGCGATGACCGCTTCAGGATAGGCCTCGATCGCCTCCTCAAGCGCGCGGCGCTCGTAGCGACGGTAGGCGTTCTGACCGTAGAGCCCGAGAATCTCGCTGATGCTGCAGCCGGCCAGCGTCTCGATCTCGCGGCTGAGCTCGACGAACGGAAAGTTGAGATCCTCGGCGAGCATCCGGCCAAGCGTCGACTTCCCGGCCCCGCGGAGACCAATCAAGGCGATCCGCGACGACCGAACGGGCGCTTCTTCGCTGCGCGGCGGCGCGCCGCCTGTGATCTCCAGGGCCGCGAGGCGCACGCGGCGCAGCGTCGCCTCGTCGCGGTCGGCCAGCATCTCGCGCAACATGAGCCATTCCGGCGATTGGGTGGTGACGTCGCCAACGAGCTCGGCAAGCGGGCATTGAAGCGCCCGAGCGACCTGCAGGAGAACCAGGATCGAAGCGTTGCCGACGCCATATTCGAGATTGGCCAAGTGCCGCTCGGAAACGCCGGTCGCGCGGGCGAGGGCCTTGCGGGTCAGTCCCCGGCGCACGCGCAAAGCTTTCGCGCGTTCGCCGAGCGCGGCCAAAAACGGCTCCCTGGCCTCCTCGGCCGTCTCGATCCGCGTCGACTCGTCACCTGTTCTGACAGCCGGGTCGGCGTCGGTGTATTCGCTCATGCCACGAGACTTAGAGAGGTCGGCGACAGAGGCCGAAGACGATACGGTGTTTGACAACGTCCGAACCCCCCTCTAAGACCAAACAGGCACAATACTGCATCAAACGGAAGCCGGCAAGCGTTGAAACACCGCTCCGGCCCAGAGGAGTCGCCAACGCGGCTTCACCTGCGAGAGGGGAGACGCCGATGACCGCGAGCACGGTTGAACCGCCGCCGGAGGCGTTCAACTTCGCGGCGCACCTGCTTCAGACCAACACAGGGCGCCCAGCCAAAGCGGCGTTCATCGACGACGTCGGCGTCGTGACGTATCGCGAACTCGACGAGCGCGCTCGCCGGTTCGCCGCCGCGCTTAAGGAGAGAGGCGTCAAGCGCGAGGAGCGCGCGCTGATCCTGATGCAGGATAGCGCCGACTGGCCGGTGGCCTTCCTCGGCGCCATGCTGGCGGGAATCGTCCCGGTTGCGGTCAACACGCTGCTTACCGCCGACGATCTCGCCTATATGCTCGAGCATTCGCGCGCCCAGGCCGTGCTGGTCAGCGGCGCGATCAAGCCGGCGCTGAAGGCCGCGCTCGCGAAAGCGGATCACGAAGCCCACACCGTCGTCGTGTCGCGCCCGACTCAGCCGCTCGAGCCTGAGGAAATCGAGTTCGAGGATTTCCTGCGGGGCGCGGCGCCGCTCGCGAAGCCTGCGCGCACGCGGGCCGATGATCCCGCGTTCTGGCTCTATTCGTCGGGCTCGACGGGAAGGCCGAAGGGAACGGTGCATTCGCACGCCAACCCGTATTGGACCACCGAGCTCTACGGCAAGGCGATCCTGGGCCTCACCGAGAGCGACGTCTGCTTCTCCGCCGCCAAGCTCTTCTTCGCTTATGGCCTCGGCAACGCGTTCACCTTCCCGCTCGCGGTCGGCGCGACAGCGCTGCTCATGGCCGAGCGTCCGACGCCCGAGGCCGTCTTCAAACGCTGGCTGGGCGGGGTCGGCGGCGTCAAACCCACGGTTTTCTACGGCGCGCCGACCGGTTTCGCCGGCATGCTCGCTTCGAACCTGCTGCCGAAACGCGAGGATGTCAGCATAAGGCTCGTGTCGTCCGCCGGCGAAGCGTTGCCGGCCGACATCGGAGAGCGCTTCAAGCGCCATTTCGGCGTCGACATCGTCGACGGCATCGGCTCGACCGAGATGCTGCACATCTTCATTTCCAACCGCCCGGACAAGGTGCGGTATGGCTCGACCGGATGGCCGGTGCCGGGCTACCACATTGAACTGCGCGGCGAGGATGGCCGGGGCGTTGCAGACGGCGAGCCGGGCGACCTTTACATTCACGGGCCATCGGCGGCGCTGATGTACTGGGGCAATCGCGCCAAGACGTGCGAGACTTTCGAAGGCCGCTGGACCAGGAGCGGCGACAAATACATCCGCAATTCTGACGGCGCGTACACTTACGCCGGCCGCTCGGACGACATGCTGAAGGTCGGCGGCGTGTGGGTCAGCCCCTTCGAGGTCGAGGCGACGCTGGTGCAGCACCCCTCTGTCCTCGAAGCCGCGGTGATCGGCGCGCCCGACGCAGACGGCCTGATCAAGTCCAAGGCCTTCGTGGTCTTGAAGGAGGGCGCTTCGGCGGACGAGGCAGAGCTGAAGGGCTTCGTCAAGGATCGGCTCGCGCCTTACAAATACCCACGCTCGATCGCCTTTATCGCCGAACTGCCGAAGACTGCGACCGGGAAGATCCAGCGCTTCCGGCTAAGGGAGCAGGAGCAGGAGACGGAGCGATAGCGGGTCTGACCGCGTTTTTGTCGATGATGCGCCGACCACTGCAAATTGACGCGCTATCGGCGATGAACTAAGTCTAATTAACTTAGTCTATGATTGTCCGCGATGAAAACTGTGAACATTCACGACGCCAAAACGCATCTGTCTCGCCTCGTCGAGGCGGCGGCTAAGGGTGAGCCTTTCATCATCGCGAAGGCTGGCAAGCCGCTTGTCAAGGTCGTTCCCGTTGACACGCCCACGGCGCCGCGGCGGCTGGGCTTCATGCGGGGCGTTGTCACCGTGCCCGATGATTTCGACACGATGGAGCAGGAGGAAATCGAGAAGCTGTTCTACGGCGACAAATGAGGCTCCTGCTCGACACCCACATTTTGCTCTGGGGTGCGATCGAGCCCGAGAGGCTGTCCCGCGTGGCCAGCGCTCTTATCGAGAGCCCGGACAACGAGATCGTGTTCAGCGCCCTTAGCATCTGGGAAATCGCGATTAAGACAGGTCTCGGCCGCGCCGATTTTCGCATCGATGCCGGTATGCTGCGCCGGAGTCTTTTCGACAATGGTTATGTCGAACTCGCTGTGACCGGCGCCCATGCCGCGACGCTGGCGGGTCTGCCGCCGATTCACAAAGACCCGTTCGACCGCATGCTCGTGGCTCAAGCCATCGTCGAGGGATTCACGCTTCTAACGTCAGATCCAACGCTCGCCAAGTATCCGGGATCCATTCGACTGGTCTGACCACAATCGTGACCAAGGAGCGTTGAGGGGTCGAAACCATCCTGCCTCAGCTCTGCGAATCGAGCACGACGAACCCGTCGCTCGACCGCGTCTTCGCATCCGCGGGTTGGTCGGTGGTGACGATGGTCATGCCGAATTTGAGCCGCTTGCGAACGGCCTCGCGGGCTGGCACGTCCGCCTTGATGCGGCGGAGCGCCGCGCCATTGTCTTCCGCTGTCTTCGCCGTCGCTCCGACCTCCGCGGCTTGCCATGACAGAAGACCGGTCTGATCGTCCGCCCCGTTGAGGGTGAACACACGCTCGCCGAGCGGCTTCTCCGGGTTCTGAATCTCGACCTTGCCGGAAACAGTCAAGGCGCCGTTGTCGAATACTCGGATCGATTTGTCGGCGCTGCTGACGACGACGCTCGGCGATTTCGGCGCCGGATCGTGACCTTCCGAATATTCGGTCGCCTTGATCGCTGTGTCGACCGCGTTGAATTCGCGTGCGGCATATTCGCCCAGCACCATGCCCGGATGCGTCACTTCTTCGGGCTGTGACTTTTCGTCGGCGATGACCACCGTCATGCCGAGCTTGGTGACGCCGAACAGGAGTTCCGCGAAATCCTTCGGCAAGCGCACGCATCCATGCGACGCGGGATAGCCGGGCAACTGCCCGGCGTGCAGAGCGATTCCAGACCACGTGAGCCGGTTCATGTAGGGCATCGGCGCATTGTTGTAGGTCGAGGAATGGTGGTTCTTGTCCTTCTGCAGGATCTTGAACACGCCCGTCGGCGTTCGGTGGCCGAGTTTGCCGGTCGAGCACGACGAGGCGGCGATGCGGACCCCATTACGATAGACATACACTCGCTGGTCGGGCAGCGAGACGATGGCGATGATCGGGCCGGTTTCCGAGCGCTCGGGGAACCAGTTGAACTCGCCGTTGGTAAGCTGTTCGGCGGATCTATCGACCCGCTGGGCGAGCACGGGGCTGAAAGGCAATGCGGCGGCCACGGTCGCAACGCGGCCGAACTGACGGCGATTCATTCTTGGCGTCCCTGATCAGCGAGAGTTGGCGCATAGAAGGCGAGGCCTCGGATTGTCAACAATCGAGCCGGCGCCATCAGCGCACTGGCGTCGACCCGCCCTTTCAAAGATCCTGGCCCTGCGGCAAAATGACGAGGTCACGAATCGCGACATGCGGCGGTCGCGTAAGCATGAAAATAAGCGCGTCAACGACGTCATCGTTGCGCAAGCCGCTATGCGCGGCGATCCGACGCTCGATCTCTTCCGGATCGGTCAGGCTCCAAAGCTCGTTTAAGACCATCCCCGGCGCCAACGATCCGATCCGCACATTGTGCTTGGCGATTTGCCGCCGCACGCCATGAACGAATGACTGCACCGCGTGCTTGGTCGCTGAATAGATCGGCTCCCAATGGATCGCCTGATGGCCTGAGATCGATGATGTGACAACGATGTCTCCTGATCGACGAGCGATCATATCGGGGAGCACCGCGCGAACCGTGCGAAACACGCTCTTCACATTGATGTCGACGACGCGGTCCCATTCCTCGGGATCGCCGAAAGCGACCTCTCCGGCGACATAGCTTCCCGCATTGGCGAACAGAATGTCGACGGGGCCGAAGCGGTCGGTTGTCTCTTGGACCATGGTCGCGACATCGGCAGGCCTTTTCAGATCCAAGGGGAGGGCGATGCATTCCGAGCCGATGTCGGCCGCCAGGGTCTTCAGCCTTTCCGCCGAGCGCGCAACAAGCGCGAGCTTGACGCCGTCCGCTGCAAATCGTCTTGCGACCGCGGCGCCAATGCCGGAGCTGGCGCCGGTCACGATCATTGTCTTGTTCTTCAGGCTTCCGTTCATCCTTGGCCTCCCGAGCTGTCGCGCGTCGCTTGACCCGGCAGACTAATCAGAGAGTCTGATCTAAGCGAAGCCGCCAGCGCTTATCTGCGCACGATTGACCGCGCCACTTGCGCATGGTCAATCCTCTTCATGCTGTCTGCGCTCATCGCCATCGACTGGGGATCGTCGAGCTTTCGCGCCTATCTCATGTCGCCCGACGGCCAGGTTCTCGAGGAGGTCGCCTCCGGCGACGGAATCGGCGCCGTCGCCGCGGGCGCGTATCCAGCGACCCTCAGGCGGCTGATCGGGCGATGGCTCGAGACTCATCCGTCTTTGCCGGTCGTCGCCTCGGGAATGGTCGGCAGCCGGCACGGCTGGCGCGAAGCGGCTTACGTCAAATGTCCGGCCGGCCCGCATGAAGTCGCCTCGCATCTGACGCAAGTCGAAGCCGATGGCCGGCGCGTTCATCTGGCGGCCGGCCTGTCCTACGTCGATGAAGCCGGACAGCCGGATGTGATGCGGGGCGAGGAAACGGAAATCTTCGGCATCGCCGATGCCGGCGCCCGCCTGATCGTGCTGCCGGGCTCGCATTCGAAATGGGCTAGGGTCGACGGCGATCGCATCGTCGCCTTCAGGACCTTCGTCACCGGCGAGTTGTTCGCCGCGTTGCGGGACCATACGGTCGCCGGCGCCTTCGCCAAAGCCGCGCCCCCGAAGAGTCCGGGAGAAGCCTTCGCGCTCGGCGTTCGCCGCGGCGCCGCGGCCGGGGCTTGCGAAGGAACGTCCGGCTTGCTCGGCCTTCTGTTTGGCGCTCGCTCGCTGCCGCTCATGGGCGCCCTCGCCGAGGACGACTTCGGGCGAATATCTCTCAGGCCTCTTGATCGGCGCGGAAATTGGCGAGGCGCGGCGGCTCTTTCCTGGCGAAACGCCGTATGTGGCAGGCGCAGAGACGCTGGTCGAGCGCTATCTTGCCGCGTTCGCGGCGCTCGACGTTTCCGCTCGCGCGGCGCCCCGACGCGCCGCGGCGCGCGGGCTTTTTCGTATTGCCCGCGATGGGGGTCTCCTGTGAATTTGACGCTTGCCCCCACGCCGCTCGTCGCCATCCTGCGCGGCGTCACGCCGGACGAAGCGGATTCGATCGCTGCGGTCATTGTCGAGGCGGGTTTCGGCGCCATCGAAGTGCCGCTCAATTCGCCAGATCCCCTGGCGAGCATCGAACTCATTGCGCGGTTGTTTGGTGACAGGGTTCTGGTCGGCGCGGGCACGGTGCTCGAACCCAATCAGGTGGACGAAGTCGCGGAAGCGGGAGCGAAACTCGTGGTCGCGCCCAACGCCGATCACGCGGTCATCGAGCGGGCAGTGAAGCTTGGGCTGATCGCCGTCCCTGGTGTCGCCACACTGACTGAAGCGTTTGCGGCGCTCAAGGCGGGCGCGTCGGGGCTCAAGCTGTTTCCCGGTGAAGCGCTGGGGCCTGATATCGTAAAGGCGTGGCGCGCCGTGTTGCCGAAAGAAACGCAGCTCTATCCGGTTGGGGGCGTCACGCCCGAGCGCATCGCTCCTTATCGGCGCGCAGGCGCAAGCGGCTTCGGCATCGGCTCGGCGCTCTATAGGCCAGGCGTGAGCGTCGATGACGTTGCGCGTGCGGCGCAGACGTTCGTGAGGGCTTGGAAAGAGGCTGGCTAGCGAGCCCTGAGGGTCAGTTCTGCCGGAATACGTTCAGCGTCCGGACAAGCGATGGCGCCGCGGACCAATCAGGTAAGGCGGGCAAGAACGTCACATGCGACGACGCTTGCGCGACGTCTTCGACCCACTCGCGCACTTCGCTGGCGACGCGGATGATCGGCCGTGGTCGCAGCTCGAACTCCATTTGAGCGGGGGGCGGCGAGGAGGCTACAAGCGGCGGCGCCTGTGACACGAACGCCTGAGGCGCCGGCGCCTCAGGCGGCGCGTACTTCTTTCTGACCGCGGGTTTTGGCGAGAGCCTCACCACGGTTTTTTGCACTGTCGGTCTTGGCTCGGGCAACGGCGGATTGACGAGCGAAAGGGGAGGCGCGGCGAGCGAGGCGACCTGGGTCGCGTCGCTTCCCGAATGTTCGGTGTCGGTATCTCTCTCTTGATTCCGCTTCACAAAGCTGGCGATGAACTCGTGCTCCTCGCGCAGCGATTGCACCATCGCATCTTCGGACGCCGACGGAGGCGCCTGAATGACGATCGGAGGCGAGGGCGGCTGACGACTGTAATGATTGACCAGCATCGCGCCAATCACGCTCGCGGCGGTCACAGGCAGGATCTCATAAGCGAATCTCGATGATACCTTCGTCATGAAGTCGAGGGCGCGAATCACCATGCCTCCGCCTATCCTGATCCTGATCGACCCTGACGGCTTAAAAAGGAATTGTGGCTGCAATCGCGGGAGATTGTGGTCGCAATCGAAGCGCGCGACCGTTGGGGCCGACCCCGTCGCGGCCTGCGAGCGCTCACTCCAGATTGGTGTGCCGCGCGCGCATCGTCTCCGACGTTTCGCTGAAGCGGGGCCGCAGCTTGAGGATCGCCAGTTCAAAGGCGATCATCTGCGCGGTCTCGAACAGGGAGCCCATGGGCAGGACGGAAAGCCTGCCGCTCCGATCGTTCGCCATCGTCTGGGCGGGAATGAATGTGACGACATCGACGTGTTTTTGGCGAGCGCGCCTGCGGGTTGGGCGGTGACAAGCGCCGTACGGGCGCCCCTTTGCGCGCGATCTCGACCAGGGTTTGCGCCGTCGGCAGATCGCCGGGTCCCGCTGAGGCGATGAAGAGATCGCCGGCGCCCAGGGCCGGCGTGGTCATGTCGCCCCAGACCGCGACGTCGCGGCCCATGTGAAAGAGGCGCATGGCGAAGCCGCGCATCTGCAACCCTTCGCGCCCAAGCCCGAACACGACGATGCGCCTCGCGGCGACAATGGCCTCGATCAATCCGTCGAGCGCATTTTCCGGCATGGCCGCGAACACGCCGGCAAGATCGCTCAACGCGCCCTTCGACAATTGGGCCAGGGTCTCGGTCATTGCTTCCTCATCTGTTCGTGGCGCCTAGACGGATCGCGCATCACGATCGGGCGCTCGATTTGCCGCCGCCACGCCGTTCAGCTCTCCGACCTGCGCTGACATAACCATCGAGCGACAACGGTCCGGCGCCGCCGAAGCAAAGCGCGAGCAGGGCGGTGAGATAGAGCAGGTCGGTCTCGTACCCCGGCTGACCGAAATGCGCCCCCGAAGCGTCGTAGGAGAGGAGCTTGATCGAGCTGAAGCCGTTGGGCAGATGCACGGTGAAAATTGCAACGAGCAGGACGACGATCATGGGCGCGGAGGCGAGAGGCACGAAAGCCCCGCAGAGGATGAGCAATCCGCCTACCAACTCGACGAGAATCGTCGCCCAGCCGAGAAACCATGAGAACGGGATGCCGATCGCATCCAGGACTCCAATGAAGGCGTCGGGGCCACGAGCGAGTTTGGCATATCCGTGCTCAAGGAAGCCGTATCCGACGATGAGCCGAAGCGGCAGCGCGAAGAAGCCCGGAGGCGCAGGAAGCGGAGCGAAGGCCAGCCGGCGAAGTGTGGAAGCGAGCAGCATTTGCATTGCTTCGACGCGGGCGCGCGTTTGTTACCTCTTCTGCGCTCGTCAAGACGCAATCAAGCCCGCATTCGCGTTTGCGCTTTTTCCGTGCTCAAGCCTGCCCTCGCCAGGGCGTGACGAATGAGCCGGTCGACCAGTTCGGCGTAACCGATCCCGAGCGCTTCCATCACCTTCGGGTACATGCTGATGTTGGTGAAGCCTGGCAGGGTGTTCACCTCATTGATCACGAGACCGCCGTCTTCGCGCAGAAAAAAATCGACGCGGGCCAAGCCCTCGCAGCCGAGCGCGCGGAAGGCCTCGATCGACAGCTTGCGAACCTTGTCGCTGACGCCGGGGGCGAGATCAGCCGGAACTTTGATCGCCGCGCCCTCCTCGTCCAGATATTTGGCCTCGTAGGTGTAGAAGCCGTGGCGGTTGCTGGGCACGATCTCGCCAGGCGGCGAGGCGGTAAGCGAGCCGTCTTCCCCCTCGAGAACGCCACACTCGATCTCGCGGCCGCGAACAAATTCCTCGACCAGGATTTTGCGGTCATGCCGGAACGCCTCGGCGATCGCCTTGACGAACTCCTCTCGCGTTCCCGCTTTGCTGATGCCGACCGACGACCCCAGGCGCGCGGGCTTGACGAACACCGGGCGGCCAAGCTCGGCGACGACCGCATCGAACGATGGCGCGTCGCCTTGGGCGAAGCTTAAAAAGCGCGCGATCGGCAGGCCGCTATCGCGCATCAGACGTTTGGCCACATCCTTGTCCATCGCAGCGGCCGAACCGAGGACGCCGGAACCGACATAAGGCACGCCCGCGATTTCCGCTGCCCCCTGGACCGTTCCATCCTCGCCGAAGGGCCCGTGTAGAACTGGGAACACGACGTCGACCGAGCGGGAGACGTCGGGCGCCGCCGTATCCGTCTCCGAAAGGATCGCAAGCTGGCCGGCGCCGCCTGGAACAAGCGCGACGCGGGGTCCGATCTTCGGAACGGCGGCTGGAAACGCGCCGTCATTCAGCGAGCTGAGCAACCAGACGCCGGAGCGCGTGATCCCGATCGGAACCGTGTCGTAGCGCGCCGGATCGAGTGCGCGGAACACGTTGCCCGCGGATATGACGGACACGTCGTGCTCGGCCGAGCGGCCGCCGAACAGCAATGCGACGCGCAGTCTTTCGGCCATGTGGAGGTCTCCCGAATCGGCCCGTTGGCGGGGGACTTCGCCGAAAGCGGCGGGATTGGTCAACCGGCCTCGATGGGCGGGTCAGCGCCAGGCAAAGGGCGGGCAGCGAAGCGAGGTGGGGCGACGCCGAGCGCTGTGTGGCCAGGGGATTGCGCTCGGCGTCATCGATCGCGGACCAGCCGCCAATGGCGTGGGCCGCTCGACGAGCTACGATACACCGAGGTTAAAACTGCTGGCGATCGGTATTACTACCTACGTCAAGCGGGTTTGAATTCGAAACAAAGCGCCATATCATTCCCCTCTTGTCCGGGATGAAAATGGCCGTTTCGAATTCGCATGACATGCCACTCCAGCCTCACCGAGGCTGGACCGGTTTTGCTGCGGCTGGCGCCAAGTTTTGGGCAACCGGCGCCGCGTTCATCGCCATCTATTTTGCTCTTAACCTATTGACAGAGTGGCATGAATTTGATCGCCTTGGAATCACGTTGTGGAGCCCGGACGATGGTTTGAGTCTCGCGCTGCTCCTCGAGAACGTCGCCTTTGCGCCGTTCGTTTTCCTAGCCGCGATTCTGGTCGATCTGGCGCTCGCCGGGGTTCATCGTGGCATCGGCGTAATCATGGCGGCGGAGCTGTCTTTAACCTTGGCCTACGTCGGTCTTGCGTTCGTTCTGAAGAATACGCTGAAATTCGACGTCCGGCAGTTCAGATTGCCAGACGTAGTGGCGTTCCTGCTACTTATTCCGATAGGCGCCGCGTTATCGGCTTTTTTATATTGTGGAGTGCTGTATCTGGGCGGCGGATTGTCGTCGGACAAGGTCTTTGTCGCGATGGTCCACTGCTGGATCGGCACCGCGCTCGGGATCGTCACGGTCATTCCCGCAACGACAGCGGCCTTCACCTACGCGTCGCCGCCGTGGCGCTGGTCTGGCTATACGCTGTTCACTATTTTCATCTTCGCACTGGGAATCGGACTGGGATTTGCCGCGCTCGTTGGAGTCGGCGACAAGCTATACTATCTCTTCAATCTGCTCTTCTTACCGGTCATCTGGGTGGCGATGCGGGAAGGATACGCCGGCGTCGCGTTTGCGTTGGTGACGATTCAACTGACCCTTGCCATGCTTACCGCGTTCGTCGGTTACAACACTACGGATTTCGCCATTCTCCAATTGCTGATGCTGGTGCTTTCGATCACCGGGCTGCTGCTCGGCGCGGTCACGACGGAGCGCCAGGACGCGGCTCTGCGCCTGCGCGATCAAAAGAGAGAGATGGCTCGGATGGTGTCCAACGCCCGGGCTGGCGCAATGGGGATGGCGCTCGCCCACGAGGTCAGCCAACCGCTCTCAACAGTGGCCACCTACCTGCATGCCGCCAGGCGACTGCTCCAGGCGAGCGTCGCCAACGCGCCAGTCATGGATGCGCTGATCAAGGCGGAGGCCGAGGCTCAGCGGGCCCGCGAAGTTCTCGAGCGCATTCGCGATTTCGTCTCAAATGGCAACTTGAACTTGACGGCGGTCGATGTCTCCGCCCTCGCCGAGAAGATCGGCGAGCTTTGCCGGGAAGAAGCAGCCGCACGCGGGGTTCTGGTGGAGGTCGAAAGCATGGGTCTCGTCCCTCCGGTAACGGCGGACGGGGTCCAGATTGAGCAGGTTCTGATCAATCTCGTCGCCAATGCCGTTGACTCGGCCGCGGAGCGGTCGGACGCCCGGGGGCGCGTGACCATGCGAGTCGCTGCAAAGGGCGATGCAATCATGCTCCGGGTCGAGGACAATGGCAGGGGCGTGACGCCGGATCTCGCGGACACTATTTTTGACGCCTATCAGACCACCAAGCCCCGCGGCATGGGGCTTGGCTTGCACTTAAGCCGACGGATCGTTCAAAGGCACGCCGGGCGCCTCTGGTGGGAGCCGATCACGACAGGGGGCGCGCGATTTGTAGTCGAGTTGCCGACAAATGGATGCGGACACAATGCAGCGTGAACGTTGCGTGCACATCGTCGATGATGAGGCAAAGGTGCGGGATGCGCTGACCCTGCTTCTGTCGACGGCTCAGATCGAGTCGAGATCCTATGGCTCGGCTGAGGAATATCTGACCTCGAACCTCCTGAAGGAGCCGGCTTGCATTCTTCTTGACAACCAGCTCCCCGGCATGAGCGGCATCGAACTCCTGAAGCGTATCGTCGCTGCGACCACAAATTCGACGGTCATCATGATAACGGCATATGGCGACGTGCCGACCGCTGTGTTGGCGATGAAGGCGGGCGCCTTTCACTTTGTTCAAAAGCCGTTCGACGCCGAGGCGCTTTTGGCCACGGTCGAGGAAGCCTTGTCGCACGAAGATGACGTTGGCGACGCTCCCCTCGAAATGAAGGCGTTCAAGGCCCGGCAGGCTTTGCTCACGCAGCGGGAGCGAGAAGTTTTAACCCTTCTCTTGGAGGGGTTGCCGACCAAGATCATCGCTCATCACCTGCGCATCAGTTCGAGGACGGCGGAACATCATAGAGCCGCCGTGATTCAGAAGATGCAGGCGCGCAACATTTCTCACCTCATGCGAATGGCGTTCGTTGCGAGAAACCTCAACAGCGGCGACCGGGCGACGCAATAGCGTCGCATCACTCAGGCCGGAGTTTGGCGATCCGTTCTCGACGCAATCGTTGCGTTGTGGGTCCATCTGAAAAATTATGTCGCATCCCTCGACGCCGAGGCTTAGTCGGGACCGAAGCGGCGGGGTGAGCAAGCGTCTCTCGGATGGATGGCGAGGCTTTCGACTACGTTATCGTCGGCGCCGGCTCGGCGGGCTGCGTGCTCGCCGATCGCCTGACCGAAGACGGCCGCTCGAGTGTGCTTTTGCTTGAATACGGCGGAAGTGATCGATCGATCTTCATCCAGATGCCGGCAGCGCTGTCGATTCCCATGAACTCCAAGACCTATAATTGGGGATATGAAACCGAACCCGAGCCGCATCTCGGCGGCCGGCGCATCGCCTGTCCGCGGGGCAAGGTCGTGGGCGGCTCGTCTTCGATCAACGGCATGGTCTATGTCCGCGGACATCCGCTCGATTTCGAGCGCTGGGAGGAGGAGGGCGCGAGGGGGTGGGGATATAGAAATGTGCTGCCCTACTTTCGTCGCGCGGAGCGCTTTCAGGGCGACGCCGACGCGTATCGCGGCGACGTTGGACCACTAACGACGGCGCATGGGCGAAAAACCAACCCTCTCTACGACGCCTTCATCGAGGCAGGCCGGCAGGCGGGGTATGAGGTCAGCGCCGACCTCAACGGCGAGCGGCAGGAAGGATTTGGTCCCCTCGGCATGACGGTGAAGGACGGCGTGCGCTGGTCGACCGCCAACGCCTATCTCAAGCCGGCGAGGAAACGCTCCAACCTTGAGGTGATCACACACGCGCTCGCGACTCGGATCGCCTTCGATGGGCGTCGCGCAGTTGGCGTTCGCTACCGACGCCACGGGCGCGAACAAATGGCGAGGGCGCGGCGCGAGATCATACTTTGCGGTGGGCCGATCAATTCGCCCCAATTGTTGAAGCTGTCGGGTGTGGGGCCGGCGGGCGAATTGCGATCTCTCGGGATCGACGTCCTCGCTGACCGGCCAGGCGTTGGCGAGAACCTGCAGGACCATCTCGAATTCACTTTTCAGGTCGCCTCGAAGCAACCGATCACGCTCTTTTCGCACATCGGCGTATTCAGGCGGGCGCTCATCGGCGCCGAATGGCTGATGCGCGGGCGCGGCCTCGGCGCCTCCAATCATTTCGAGGCCGGGGGGTTCATCCGCTCACGCGCCGGCGTTCGCTATCCCGACATTCAGTTCCATTTCCTGCCGATGGCCGTCGCCTATGATGGTTCGACCTTGGCGAAAGAGCACGGCTTCCAGGCGCATGTCGGCCCGATGCAGTCGAAAAGCCGTGGCTGGGTTCGTTTGAGGTCCGCCGATCCAGCGGAGCCGCCCCGAATCCAGTTCAACTATATGAGCCATCCCGAGGATTGGATCGACACGCGCGCCTGCGTGCGCTTGACCCGTGAGATCTTCGCCCAACACGCCTTCGACCCTTACCGGGGCAGGGAGATCAAGCCCGGCGCCGATCGCGTCAGCGACGAAGCGATCGACGCCTTCGTGCGCGATGACATCGACACCGCGTACCATCCCTCCTGCACCTGCAAGATGGGGTCGCCGACCGACCCGTTCGCCGTCGTCGATCCAGAAACCCGAGTGATCGGCGTCGAGGCGCTTCGCGTCGTCGAACTCGTCGATCATGCCTTCGATCACCAACGGCAATCTCAATGCGCCGACGATCATGCTGGCTGAGAAGGCGGCAGACATGATTCGCGGCCTCGATCCTCTGCCCGCTTCGAACGCGCCGTACTATGTCGCGCCGGACTGGGAGACGAAGCAGCGGTGAGGCTGGCCTAGCCCAACAAGGTTGCGTTTCAACCAGATTATCGTTATTATAGTCAGACAGGTTGGAAGTAGTTTCGCAATGGCGACGTGGCAGGTTCAGGACGCAAAGACGCGGCTCAGTGAAGTGATCGAGCGCGCCCGCGTCGAAGGACCTCAGATGATCACTCGGCACGGCAAGGAGCGTGCTGTCGTGCTATCGATTGAAGACTATCGTGTCCTTGCCGCGCATCGCCCGGATTTCAAATCCTACCTCTTGGACGGCCCGAAGGTCGACGAGTTCACGGTCGAGCGCACTCAAGACGCGGGCCGCACCGTTGAGCTTTGAATTGCGGTGACGGGATATCTCCTCGATACGAATGTCATCTCGGAGACACGCAAGTCTCGCCCTGACGCTGGAGTGATTGCGTTCTTGTCTGCGGCTGACGCTGAAGGACTGTTCCTGAGCATTTTAACGCTAGGAGAGCTGCGCAAGGGCGTGGCCTTGAAGCGGCGCGCCGACCTGGTGGCGTCTCAGGGGCTCGCCGTTTGGGTCGAGGGCATTGCAACCAACTTCGCGGATCGTATTTTGCCAATCGACACAGCGATAGCCTTGCGTTGGGGCGAATTGTCGGCGGCCGGAAACCCTCCTGTCATTGATATGCTGATCGCGGCGACCGCGCTTAGCCGCGATCTCACCCTGGTCACCCGCAACACCAAGGACTTCAAGTCCAGTGGCGCCCTGCTTCTCGATCCTTGGCAGGCGCGATCACCTACGTAGTCGTATCCGTCGGATTCCGGGGCGGTTGGTTTTCAAACTTGATGCCTGCAACGGATTTTTGAGGGTTCAACTCTTCAGCGCCTTGGCGCAAGAGTCCTGACATGAACACTGCGCGTGATCGCGCCCGGGGAGACGCCATGACTGACACCGCGCCGGCCGCCGCCAGAGAGCCGCGCCGCGGCCGCGAGGCGCGCCGAAGCGCGCGCGCACAACGCTCGCTCGCCTCCATCCCCTACATCACACGCAAAATTCCGCTCACCGAAATGGTCAGCGAGGAGGGTCTGCAAACGATCGAGCGCAACGCCGAGACGCTGCTCGAGGAAGTTGGCGTCGAGTTTCGCGAGTTTCCCCGTGCGCTCGACCTCTTTCGCAGCGCGGGTTGCGACATCAAGGGCGAGCGGGTGCGCTTTCCGCGCGGCTTGGCAAGGAGCCTCTGCGCCACCACGCCCGCGCAATATGTCCAGCACGCGCGCAATCCCGAGCGCAAAGTGCTCATCGGCGGCGACGCGATGGTGTTCGCCCCCAACTACGGCTCGCCATTCGTCCACGACCTCGACAAAGGCCGCCGCTACGGAACGCTCGAAGACTTCCAGAACTTCGTCAAGCTCGCCTACATAAGCCCGTACATCCATCATTCCGGCGGCACGGTTTGCGAGCCGGTCGATCTGCCGGTCAACAAGCGGCACTTCGAGATGGTGTACGCGCACCTCAAATATTCGGACAAGCCGTTCATGGGCTCGGTGACCAGGCCCGAGCGCGCCGAGGACAGCGTGCGCATCTGCGAGCTTTTATTTGGCGAGGCGTTCGTGCGCGAGAATACGGTGATGACGAGCCTCATCAACGCCAATTCGCCGCTGGTCTGGGATTCGAGCATGCTCGGCGCGGCGGAAGTCTACGCACGCTCGAACCAGGCTTGCATCATCACCCCGTTCATTCTCTCCGGCGCCATGAGCCCGGTGTCGGTCGCCGGGACGCTGACGCAAGTGCTGGCCGAGGTGCATGGCGGGAGCCGCGTTCTGCCAGCTCACGCGCCCCGGCGCGCCGGTCGTCTTCGGGACCTTCGTCTCGACGCTGTCGATGCAATCCGGCGCGCCAACCTTCGGCACGCCCGAGGCGGCGCTGGCGATCTTTGGCGCAGGCCAGCTCGCGCGACGGATGAACATGCCCTTCCGCACCGGCGGCTCGCTCTGCGCCTCGAAGGTCCCGGACGCGCAGGCGGCTTATGAGAGCGCGCAGACGCTTCTGCCGACGGTGCTGGCGGGCGCCAACTTCGTGCTGCACGCCGCGGGCTGGCTCGAAGGCGGCCTCACCGCATCTTACGAGAAGTTCGTGCTCGACTTCGATCAGCTCGGCGCCATGCACGTGCTCGCCAAAGGTATGGACTTCAGTGACAATGGCCAGGCGATGGAGGCCTTCCATCAGGTCGAGCCGGGTGGGCATTTCCTGGGCTGCGCTCATACCCAGGCGAATTTCGAGACTGCCTTTTATCGCTCCAATATTGCTGACAACAATTCGGTCGAGCAATGGCGGGAGGAAGGCTCCAAGGATGCCGCCACCCGCGCCAACGCGCTATGGAAGTCCATGCTGGCCGAGTATGAAGCGCCGCCCCTCGACCAGGGGAAAGACGAGGCGATCCGCGAATTCATCGACAAGCGCAAAGCCTCGATGCCGGACGCGAACTATTGAGAACGGACCGGCGCCGATGACAGCATGGGACTATTGCGCCGAATACCCCTGCCAGAGCCATTCGAGCGCCGCGGGCAACGTTTGCGCCACTGTCGCCTTATCCACATGCTGCGCATTGCGGGCGAACAGGAATTGGTAGTGATAGCCCTTGTCCGCGAGCACCTTGGCGAAACGCTCGTCGGCGAGGGTCCAGTCGTGCATGCCGTCCGCCACAGGCGTCACGGGGTAGAAGAGATCTTGGTCTCCGGTCTCGAACCAGATGCGGATCGGCTTCGTCGGGCTGTTGGGGATCAACGGCGAACCGAAGTGCGTGTCGCTCTTCGCAACTTTGCCCCCCTCGACGCTGAGATTGGCGACCGGCGGTCCCGCCCATGCGCTGTGATACTCCCAAGCGCCCCCCGGAAGCGCGGGATTATGCGGCCATTGCTGGTTCACCACGGTTGGCGAATAAGTCAGCACGCGGTGGTAAAGCTCGGGGTGAAACCAGGCCATCGTGAACGCCGCCGATCCGCTCGAGCTGATGCCCATGGTCGCCCGGCCCTCGGGATTCTTGGTGAGTTTTATGTTGGCGTGACTTTCGGCGAGCGGCAGCACTTCGTTCTCGACGAATTCCGCATAAGCGCCATTGACCGCGTCGTACTCGAATCCCCGTTCGCTCCCCTGCGCGTCCTGCCCGCCAGCGCCGATCAGGATTGCGGCGATCGGCGGGACGCGATGCGCGTTGATGAGATTATCGAGAATTGTGAAGAACTGTTTTCCAACAGGGTAGCCGCTGTCGCCAACGACAATGAACGGCGCTTGGCTTCCCCCGACGTAACCCGGCGGAACGTAGACATCGACGGAGCGGGTCCAAATTCCCGCATGAGCGCTTGGGACCAGAAGGTTCGACTTGTCGCCGGGAGCCGTCTGCCCGGTATAGACCGACGCATTGAGGCAACCGCCCGGATCATCCCGGATCATGCCGGGATTGAAGACCGTGCTATCGCTCGACGACATCGTGAAGGAATAGACTTTGCCCTTCGGGGCGCCCTCCTGAGCGGTCAGCTCCGGGGCGGGGGAATGTGTCGGCCCGATGATGAAATTGCCTTCCGCCTTGATGGGCGGAAGCGTTCCGTCGGGCAGCTCTGTCGCCTGAGGATAATTGGGATTCTTGGGGTCGCGCGTTGGCGGCGAAGTTTTGAGATCGAGCCCCGACGTGTCGATGTAGAACGGCGCCGATGGATCGGTCGTGTTCGCGCCCGGGGGAATACCGGAATTTCCTTTCAGGCAGTCCGCATGCGCCGCGCCCACAATCATCAGGCAAGACAAGACCGCGATTCCACGAATGTTCTTCATTGGCGTTCCCCCTTGGTTGTGATGCTATCAGCAGGAGGAGGAGTGCCGGTGTCAACGATGATTGGCTTGGAAGTTCGGTGTTCAAGAGGATGTGAATGAGAACGCACGCGCGGGCAGTGGTGATTGGCGGGGGCGTAGTCGGCGTCTCGACGCTCTATCATCTCGCGAAGAAGGGTTGGACCGACAGCGTTCTCATCGAGCGCAAGGAACTGACCTCGGGTTCGACCTGGCATGCGGCGGGTCTCTTGCCGTTGTTCAACCTCAGCTATTCAGTCGGGCAGATCCATAAATATTCCGTGGCGCTGTACCAGACTCTCGAGCAGGAGACCGGACTCGATCCGGGCCTTCGCCAGGTGTCGAACATCCGTCTGGCGCGAACGCGCGACCGAATGGACGAGTACAATTATTACGCGGGCGTCGCGGAGACGATCGGCGTCAAGGTCAAATTCCTGAGCCCGAGCGAGGTCAAGGAAATCTGGCCGCTCTGCGATGTCGAGGGAATCCTTGGCGCGATCCAGCACCTCGAGGACGGCTACATCCAGCCTGCCGATCTGACGCAGGCGTTGGCGCGCGGCGCGCGTGAACGTGGAGCCGAGATCAACCGCTACACGACGGTCACCGGGATCGAGCGGCAGGCGAGTGGCGAATGGAAAGTCTCAACCGACAAGGGCGACATAACTTGCGAGCATGTCGTTTCGGCGACCGGCAATTTTGCACGGGCGACGGGCCGCATGGTGGGGATCAACGTGCCGGTGATCCCGGTCGAGCACCAATATATCGTCACCGAAGCGCATCCCGAGATCGTCAGGCGCAAGGCGCAAGGCCTGCCGGAAATGGGGGTCTTACGCGAATCCGATTCGGCCTGGTACATGCGCGAGGAGGCGGGCGGATTGCTGCTGGGTCCGTACGAAAAGGGCGCGCCCGCCTGCTATGTCGACGGGCCGTCGTCGGACAGCGAATACGAGCTTTTTCCCGAGGACCTTGATCGTCTCGCGCCGCACATCGAAACCGCGATCGCGCGCGTTCCCGCGTTCGGCGAAGTCGGCGTCAAGAAGGTCTACAATGGGGCCATCGCCTACACGCCTGACGGCTCGCCGATCGTAGGCCCCGCGCCTGGGGTGAAGAACTTCTGGCTCAACGAAGGCCATTCGTTCGGCGTCACCGCGGCCGGCGGCGCCGGATGGCAGCTCGCCGAATGGATCGTCGAAGGCGAGCCGACCATCGACATGCTCGGCGTCGACCCGCGCCGCTTCGGCCCTTACGCGGACACAGGTTATCTCGTCGAAAAGAACGAGGAAGCCTACGCCAAGGTCTTCACCGTGCATTATCCCGACGAGGAGCGACCAGCTGCGCGCCCGCTGCGCCAGACGCCCTGCTATTCGCGAATGAAGGATCTCGGCGCCGTATTCGGCTCCGTTTACGGCTGGGAGCGGCCGAACTGGTTTGCCCCGCAAGGCTACGGCTTAAGCGAGGCCGATCTCGCCAAGCCGGATGTGCTTCTCAACGAGAACCACCCCCCCGTTGGCCGAGGCGAAAAGCCGCGCGAGAAATGGAGCTTTCGCCGTTCGAACTATTTCCCGTTCGTCGGCGACGAGTGCCGAAACGTGCATGAGAACGTCGGCCTCATGGATATGTCGGCCTTCGCCAAATGCGAGGTTTCAGGTCCTGGCGCGGAGAATTGGCTCAATTCAATCCTCACCAATCGCGCGCCGAAGGCGATCGGCCGCGTCACCTTGAGCTATCTGCTCACTGAGCGCGGCGGGGTGCGGGCGGAGTTCACGCTGACGCGTATAGGGCCCGAGCGTTTTTATCTCATCTCCGCCGGCGCGCTCGAAACCCATGATTTCGACACGCTGGAGAAGCTTCTTCCTGCCGACAACAGCGTGCGCATCGACAAGGTGACGACGCAGCGCGGCGTCCTCGTGCTCGCCGGGCCGCGCTCGCGCGAAGTGCTGGCCAAGGTCGCGGACATCGACGTCTCGACCAAAGCGTTCCCGTGGCTCACCGCTCGGCGCCTCTCGATCAAGGCCGCGGGCCTCATCGCCATGCGCGTCAATTTCGTTGGCGAGCTTGGCTATGAATTTCACCATCCCATCGAGATGCAGAATGCCATCTTCGACGCGTTGATGGAGGCGGGCGCGCCGTTTGGGGTCAAGCCGTTCGGCATTCGCGCCATGGATTCGCTGAGGCTCGAAAAGTCCTACAAGCTCATTGGGCGCGAACTGTCGATCGAATATGCCGCGCTCGAGTCGGACCTCCAAAGGTTCGTCGATTTCGACAAAGGTCCGTTTCTCGGCCGCGATGCGCTTCTCGCGTGGAAGGGCAGGGGCTTTGAGAACCGGCTGGTGATGCTCGAAGTTCAAGGCGTGACCGACGCCGACGCCCGCGGTTCTGAGCCAGTGATGAAAAACGGCGCCATGATCGGCCGCACGACCTCCGGCGGCTACGGCTGGAGGGTCGGCAAGTCGCTGGCGCTAGCCATGGTGAAGCCTGAGTTTTCGCATCCAGGCGACGAAGTCGAGGTGCGTATCTTGGGCGAGACGCGCCGCGCAATCGTCATCCCCGACAGCCCCTACGATCCAAAGAACGCGGCATTGCGGAGCTGACGGATCGGCCGGTCCCTACGCCTCCCCCGCCGCGCGACGCTGCTGGAGCAAGGCGCGATAAATCTCGTCGTCGCCGCACAGCCCAGCCATCCGGCCGAGGTCGTCGACCAGCACGATCGGATTGCCAGAGAGGCTGCGCAGCGCGATCGCCGAGCGCATCCTCAAGTCGATCGGCGCGACGACGATATCGACGTCTTCGGCCCGCGCGGCGAC
Organism: uncultured Alphaproteobacteria bacterium; assembly: GCA_963717215.1. Lineage (GTDB taxonomy): Bacteria > Pseudomonadota > Alphaproteobacteria > Rhizobiales > Beijerinckiaceae > Roseiarcus. The sequence continues at coordinate 177,398 of CAVQVS010000006.1, read as the reverse complement.
CTCGCCGGTAATGCGGTCAGCGACCGCCATGGCGCCGGCGTTTCCGTCGAGGGTCACGCCTATCGGCCTGTCATCGGCGTCAAGCTGCACGCAAACGCGGCCGGCTGCGTCGAGCATCACTTCGTTCTCACGGCGGCGCAGCGACGCCGCGGGGGTCATCAGCGATCCGCCCCGCAGAACGTTCAGCGGATTCATGTGCTTGACGAACTCCGCGACATAGGCGTCGGCGGGGCGCAGGAGGATGTCCTCCGCGGTCCCGCATTGGACGATCCGCCCGCCCTCAAGAATCGCGATCCGGTTGCCGATCTTCAGCGCCTCGTCGAGATCGTGACTGACGAAGATGATCGTCTTTTTCAAGTCTTTCTGCAGCAGCAGCAGCTCGTCCTGCAGCTTGTCGCGGATCAGCGGGTCGAGCGCCGAAAACGGCTCGTCCATCAGCAGAATGTCAGCGTCGGTTGCGAAGGCGCGCGCCAGACCCACGCGCTGCTGCATGCCGCCGGACAGCTCATGGCCGAATTTGCCGGCCCATTGGGTCAAGCCCACCATGGCGAGCTTGTCGGCGACAATCTTATCCATCTGCTCCTTCGGCATGCGGCGAAGTTCGAGCCCAAAGCCGACGTTTTCCTTGACCGTGCGCCAGGGCAACAGCGCGAATTGCTGGAACACCATGGCTATGCGGCTCGTGCGGAGCATCCGGAGCTCGTCTGCGCTGCAATGAGCGACGTCGATGGCCCCGTCGCCATGGCGGACAAGCACCTTGCCCCGCGCCACTTTGTTGAGGCCGTTGACGGCGCGCAGGATCGTCGACTTCCCCGATCCCGACAGGCCCATCAGGACGCAAATTTCGCTCGGCTCGATGGAAAGAGTGACACCGGCTGCGCCAAGAACAACTCCGGTCGCTTTGAGGATTTCGTCACGCGTTGCGCCGCGATCGACCATCGAGAGCGCTTCGGCCTGTTTGTCGCCGAACACGATATCGACGTTGTCGAAAACGACCGCTGACATTTTACGCGCTTCCTCTTCGCTCAGGGTTGCGGAAGACGCGATCGAGCACGATCGCCAGTAGCACGATCGACACGCCAGCCTCGATACCCATTGGAATATTGACTGTTCCGAGCGCGCGCACCACCGGCACGCCGAGCCCCGCCGCGCCGACGAGAGCGGCGATGACCACCATCGACAGGCTCAACATGATGCATTGGGTGACGCCGGCCATGATCGTCGGCAGCGCGTAAGGCAATTCCACCTTCCACAGCAATTGTCGCTTCGTGGCGCCGAACGCTTCGCCCGCTTCCTTCAGCGGCGTCGGCGCCGAGACGATGCCGAGATAGGTCAGGCGGACCGGCGCGGCGATGGAGAAAATGACAGTGGAGATCAACCCTGGCGCCGAGCCCAGATGAAATAGCACCAGGGTCGGGATGAGATAGACGAAAGTCGGAAGCGTCTGCATCAGGTCGAGCACGGGACGTAACAAAGCGTAGAGCCAGGGACGATGGGCGGAGGCGATGCCGAGCGGCACGCCGATCAGCACGCTCACGATGGTCGCGAAGCCAACGAGGGAAATCGTCTCGACCGTCGCTTGCCAATATCCGAGGTTGGCGATGGCGATGAAGGCGATGACCACGAACGCCGCCAGGCGCCACGACCGGTGCATCCAATAGGCGAGCGCGGCCACGGCGAAAACGACGATGAGGAAAGGGATGTGGAGGAGGATCGCGGTGAAGCCGTCGACCAGAAAGTCGATCAGCGCCGTCACCGCATCGAAGAATCCGGCTGCGTTGTCTTGCAGCCAAGTAATCCCGATCTTAACCCAGCGACCAAGCGGAATTTTGGGCTCGGTGAACCAACTCTCCAACGCCGCCCCTCCAACAAGATACCAACGAGCCCTCTCAAGGACCGTCCGCGTGTCGCGCGGACGGAGAGGAGTCGCTCAGGAGTTGTTCGCTACACCTACAGGCCGAGGCTCTTCTTGACCGCCTCGAGGCCCGGCTTGCCGTCGAACGTCGTCACGCCATCGAGCCAGGCGCTGAGTTGCGGCGGATTGGTCTTCAGCCACTCCTGGGCCGCCTTCGGCCCCTCGTCGCCGTCGGTGAGGATCTTGTTCATCACCGTATTCTCGATATCGACGGTAAAGATGAGATTGCTGATCAGCTTGGCCGCGTTCGGGCATTGCTCCGCCCAGCCGGCCCGCTCGTTGGTGTAGACGATCGCGCCGCCGAAATTCGGGCCAAAACTGTCGTCGCCGCCGGTCAGGTAGTCGATCTTGAAATTGACGTTCATCGGATGAGGCGCCCAGCCGAGGAAGACAACATCTTCCTTGTGGCTCGTCGCCCGCTGCACTTCCGCCAGCATCCCCTGCTCGCTGGATTCGACGAGCTGGAAGTTTTTCAGGCCGAACTTGTCGCCCTTGATGAGGTCGAGGACCAAGCGGTTGCCGTCGTTGCCGGGCTCGATGCCAAAGATCTTGCCCTTGAGCGAATCTTTGAATTTCTCGATGTCGCCGAAATCCTTGAGGCCCTTGTCATAGGTATATTGCGGAACCGCAAGCGTGTATTTCGCTCCGACCGGCAGGTTAGCGCCAGTTACGATCACCGATTTGTCCTCGACATAAGGTTTGCGATCGTTCTCCATCGACGGCTGCCAATTGCCGAGGAACACGTCGATGTCCTTGTTCTTCATCGAAGCGTAGGTCACGGGAACCGAGAGAACGGTTGTCTTGGGTGTGTAGCCGAGCCCTTTGAAGATTTCGTTGGCGATTGCGGTCGTCGCGGTGATGTCTGTCCACCCGACATCGGAAAACCTCACGGTCTTGCAACTTTCCGGATCGCCGGCGAAGGCCGCGCCCGAGTTCGCGAGCGCGACCATGCCCGCGAATGTTAGAACCGCTGAAAACCTCATAGTTCTCTCCCGTAATGTGTGCGGTCGACCTCCGCACGGAACTGAGCTTGAACGAGTATCGGCGGGAGACGAAGCGCGGTCAAATCTAATAAATCTCAGTAGACATGCTAGAGCTCCAAATTGTTTGAGCTTCGCCTCGCGAGCGGCTAGAAGCGGCCACCCGCCCCTGGGAGCCCTGATGGCCGAGCCGCTCAACCCCACGCCCCAGCAGCAGTCCGAAATCCTGATGCAGGCGCTGCCGCACATGCTGCGCTATGACGATGCGATCGTCGTTGTGAAATACGGCGGCCACGCGATGGGGGATGAGGACAAGGCGCGCGACTTCGCCAAGGACATGGTGCTTCTGGAGCAGTCGGGCATCAATCCGGTCGTCGTGCACGGTGGCGGTCCGCAGATCGGCATGATGCTGAAGAAGCTGGGCATCGAATCGCACTTCTCCGGGGGCCTCCGGGTCACCGACAAGCCGACGATGGAGATCGTCGAAATGGTGCTCGCCGGATCGATCAACAAGCAGATCGTCGGCTCGATCAACGCCGAGGGCGGGCGCGCGGTTGGCCTCTGCGGCAAGGACGGCAATATGGTGACCGCGCGTAAGGTTCATCGTCCCCATGCCCCCGGCGAAGACGTCGTCGATCTCGGCTTTGTCGGCGAGCCCGACAAGGTGGATTCGACCGTGCTCGAACAGATCCTTGGCCGCGAGCTCATCCCGGTCCTTGCGCCGGTCGCGCAAGGCCCCGATGGCCAGACCTACAATGTCAACGCCGATACCTTCGCCGGCGCCGTCGCTGGCGCGCTCCGGGCCAAGCGTCTCCTGTTCCTGACCGACGTTCCGGGGGTTCTCGACAAGAACAAGGGGCTCATCAAGGAATTGCGGATCGACGACATTCGCGGCCTGATCGCGGACGGCACGATCACCGGCGGCATGATTCCCAAGGTTGAGACCTGCATCTATGCGCTGGAGAGGGGGGTCGAAGGCGTCGTGATCCTGGACGGCAAGGTTCCTCACGCAGTGCTGATCGAGCTTCTGACCGACTATGGCGCAGGAACGCTCATCACGCGATAACGGCCTTCAAGGCGGTAAACATGCGTATTCTGGCGATCGACACGTCCTGTGGAGCAGCGTCGGTCGCGGTCGTAGAAAGCGGCCGGGCCGAGCCGCTGGCCGTCATCAGCACGCCAATGGCGCGGGGCCACGCGGACGCTTTGGCCCCGATGGTCGAAGAGGCCATGCGGGGCATTGAGGGCGGGTTTCCCTCGCTCGCACGCATCGCGGTCGCAACAGGTCCTGGCTCCTTCACCGGCATCCGCATCGGCCTCGCCATGGCGCGCGCGATGGGGGTGGCGCTTGCGATTCCCGTGGTCGGCGTTTCGACTCTGGCCGCCTTCGCCGCGCCGCTCTTAAGCGAACCCCGGAGTGGAATCATTGCTTCCACAATCGACGCTCGACACGGCTCAGTCTATTTTCAGTTGTTCGAGGCGTCCGGCCGTCCGCTGGGGCCGCCTCGCTGCGACACGCCCCGGGAGTGTGTCCGCGCGATTGGCGCCGGACCGGCTTGGTTTGCCGGCGACGCCGCCGCGCTCGTCGCCAGCGAAGCTCAGCGCGCCGGTCTGCCTTACGACCTCGACGCCGCACGAGTCGCGCCGGACATTGTCGCTCTCGCTCGGATGGGTCTCGCCGTCGAACCCTCGACGAGTGTCGCGCGCCCCGTTTACGTGAAACCGCCCGACGCCCGGCCAAGCGCGGCCGAGCCCATCGCCAGGGCGCCGGCTTAAGGCTTGAGCAAAATCCATGATCTTCGGCTCGAGCCGATCGCGCCCGCCCATCATCCGTCTTCTGCGGCCGGACCGGGCGCAGGCCTGCGCCCGTCTGCACGCTGAAGGTTTCGCCCATCCCTGGTCGCCGGAAGAGATGGAGGCGCTTATCGCCAGTTCGTCGACCGTGGGCGCTGCCGCGCTCGATCCGGTAAGCGGCGGTTTGCGCGGCTTTGTCCTGTCGCGTCTGGCGGCGGACGAAGCGGAGATTCTGACGATTGCCGTCGACGCTGCGCACCAGGGCAGGGGGGTGGGGCGGGCGCTTCTCAGCGAGAACTTGCGTCAGGCGGCGAACGCGGGGGCAAAGGCGATGTTCCTCGAAGTGGCCAAGGACAACGCGCCGGCTTTGGCCTTGTATGGCCGCTTCGGATTCGTCAAAGTCGGGGACCGCCGCGGCTACTATCGCCGCGCCGACGGGACACGCGCGACCGCCGTCGTGATGCGCAAGTCGCTCGGGGAAGCGCCGGCTTCGCGGCGTTGAGAAGGGGGCAGATGGTAATCACAGCTTGTGGATGCCTATATCGTTTGCCCCCGTCCCGACGATCTCGCCCAGCGGCTATTTCCCCGAGAGCGGAAAGCGCCTACATTAGGACCGACCCCTCTGGAGCCCCTAATTGTCCGAATCGATTGTGCTTGAAGACGCGAATGGAATTGCAAGTCCCTCACGGGAATCGCACCCACGGGCGTTCATCAAGTCATTCGGATGCCAGATGAACGTCTATGATTCCCAGCGAATGGGCGACCTTGCCGCGGAGGCCGGTTATCATGAGGCCATTCGGGTCGAGGATGCCGACCTCATCGTTCTCAACACCTGCCATATCCGCGAACGCGCGTCGGAGAAAGTTTTTTCCGAGCTGGGCAAGCTGCGCGAGCTGAAGGAAGAACGCGCGAGGGAAGGCGGGCGGATGATGCTGGTCGTTGCTGGCTGCGTCGCCCAGGCCGAGGGAGGGGAGATCCTGCGTCGCCAGCCCGCGGTCGATGTCGTCGTCGGCCCGCAGAGCTATCATCGCTTGCCAGAGCTCCTGCGCGAAGCGCGCATCCGTCCTGGCGTCGTGGACACTGAATTTCCGGCGGAGGACAAATTCTTTCGACTGCCGGCCTTGCCCGTGGACGCCATTCGTCGGCGCGGCGTCACCGCCTTCGTGACCGTCCAGGAGGGTTGCGACAAGTTCTGCTCGTTCTGCGTCGTGCCTTACACCCGCGGCGCCGAGGCTTCGCGCCCGCTCGCCGACGTTCTCGACGAGATCGCGCGCCTTGCGGACGCGGGCGTGCGCGAGGTCACCCTGCTCGGCCAGAACGTCAACGCCTATCATGGGCTTGGGCCTCGCGGGCAAGCGATCGGGCTTGCCGATTTGATCTGCGCCGCCGCTTCTGTGCCCGGGATTCGCCGCGTGCGTTATATGACCTCGCACCCCAGCGACATGAGCGAGGATCTCATCCAGGCCCATCGCGACATTCCGGAGCTTGCGCCTTACCTCCATCTGCCGGTCCAGTCCGGCTCCGACAGCGTGTTGAAGTCGATGAACCGTCGCCACCGCGTCGCGGACTATCTCAACGTTGTGGCGCGCGTGCGCGCCGCGTGCCCGGACATCGCCTTCTCCTCGGATTTCATCGTCGGCCATCCCGGCGAAACCGAAGCCGACTTCGATCAGACGCTCGCGCTCGTTCGAGCGGTGGGTTTCGCCTCGTCCTACGCCTTCAAATATTCGCCCCGGCCTGGAACACCGGCCGCCGAGATGTCTGACCAGGTTGACGAAGCGACCAAGGCTCGCCGCCTTGCGGCGCTTCAGGAGCTGATCGAGGATCAGCGGCAGAACTTCAATCGTGCAAGCGTTGGGCGGCGTGTCGACGTTTTGTTCGAGAAACCTGGTAGAAACGAGGGCCAGCTCATCGGCCGGTCGCCGACCATGCAATCCGTGTTCGCCGAGGGGCCGCAGTCGCTGATCGGCGAATTGATGCAGGTCGAGATGGTCGCTGTCGAGCCGCGCTCGCTGCGTGGCCGCATTGTCTCGCCAGCGTCGTAAATCGAGGTTTTACTGGCGTGAGGGATGAGTCTTTACCTGAGCAGGACACAACGGAGAGCACAAATTTGAAGCCGCAGGACACGTCGCCATCGCGCATTGCAGCCGCCCCTCCGGTCATCAATCCGACGCTCCGCGAATCCAAACCTGCCGAAATCGCTATCACTTTCCCTGACAACGCCACCGCCTCGGTCGTCTTCGGCCACTATGACCAGAACATCGCGCGCATCGAGCGAAGCCTGGGCGTATCGGCCTACGCTAACGGCAACCAGGTCGTCATCAAGGGCCCGCGCGAGGCCAGCGAGCAGGCCCGGCGCGTCTTCGAAATGCTTTACCAACGCGTCAAGCTGGGCCAGCCGGCAAGCGAGGGAGATGTGGAAGGCGTCATCGCCGAAAGCGCCTATCAGGGCCTTCTGTTCCCGGGCGAGGAAGGGACCAAGGAGAGTTTCAGTGTCGTCAAGACGCGCAAGCGTGGTGTTGTGCGCGCTCGCAGCGCGGCGCAGGACCAATATTTGGCGGCTTTGCGCAAACACGAGCTGGTATTCGCCGAAGGCCCTGCCGGCACGGGCAAGACGTGGCTTGCGGTCGGTCATGCGGTGTCGCTGCTCGAACAGGGTTTGGTCGAACGGCTGGTGCTGTCGCGTCCGGCGGTCGAAGCCGGTGAGCGCCTCGGCTTCCTGCCGGGCGACATGCGCGACAAGGTCGATCCTTATTTGCGCCCCGTCTATGACGCGCTCTATGACTTCATGGACGGGCGCATGGTCGAACGGGGTATCCAGACAGGCATGATCGAGATTGCCCCGCTCGCCTTCATGCGCGGGCGGACTTTGTCCAAGGCCGCCATCCTTTTAGATGAAGCGCAAAACGCCACCGCCATGCAGATGAAGATGTTTTTGACCCGCCTGGGCGAGGGTTCGCGGATGATGGTCAACGGGGATCCGAGCCAGACGGATCTTGCGCCGGGGCAGAGGTCAGGGCTTGGCGACGCGATCGGCCTTCTCAAGTTACTCCCGCGCGTTGGGCACGTCCGCTTCACCCATGTCGATGTCGTTCGCCACGATCTCGTGCGTCAGATCGTCGAGGCTTATGAGGGACGCGCGGGCGGAGAGGGACAGCTGACCCCGGCCAAATGAAGGTTTCGCTCGATATCAGCGTTCCCTCGCCCCTTTGGCGCCGATTGCCTCGGGCGCGCATGATCGCGCGCGAGACGATCGTGGCCGCCGCAGAAAGCGGGGGACCAGGCGAGGGCGGCGACGTCAGCCTCTGCCTTGCCGATGACGCGGCCTTGCGAGCGCTCAACCTGCGCTGGCGCGGCCTCGACAAGCCGACGAACGTGCTCTCGTTTCCTGCGCCGAAGCCTGGTCGTCGCGAGGACCCGACGACGCTGGGCGATATCGCGCTCGCCTACGAGACGCTTGCCCGCGAGGCCGAGGACCTCGGCGTCCCGCTCGCCGACCACTATCGCCACCTCCTTGCCCATGGATTTTTGCACCTCATCGGCTACGATCATGAGACGGATGTGGATGCGGAGCGCATGGAGGCGCTCGAAACGAGAATTCTGGCGCGGCTCGGGGTGGGCGACCCTTATGCCCGCGAAGTTGTTGGCGGATGACCGTGACGAATGAGATCGGACCGGCGGAAACGCCGGCTGGTAACGCATCTCGCGAACAGAGCGCGGGCCTGTTTGAGCGCCTGCGGACGCTGTTCGGCCTGGCGCCAGCCTCGGCGCGCGACGATATCGAGGATGCGATCGAAGAGAGCGCGAGCGAGGAGTTCACCCCGCAGGAGCGCGCCATCCTCAAGAACGTGCTGGCGCTTCACGACGTGCGGGTCGAGGACGTGATGGTGCCGCGCGCGGACGTCATCGCGCTTTCGCTCGACACCCCGCTGAGCGAGGTGCTTGATTGCTTTCGCATCGCGGGCCACTCGCGCCTGCCGGTCTATGATGAGACGCTCGATGACCCGCGCGGCATGATCCACATCCGCGACTTCGTCGTCTTCCTTGCCTCCGATCCTCGTTTCGGGCTCATGAAAGCGCGGCATGATTCGCCCTCCAACGGCGAGGGCCAGCCGGGCCTCGACATGCCTCTTTCGGCGGCGCAAATCCTGAGGCCCGTTCTGTACGCGCCCCCGTCAATGCCCGCGCTCGACCTCTTGCTCAAGATGCAGGCCTCCCGCACCCATATGGCGCTCGTCATCGACGAATATGGCGGCACCGATGGACTGGTGTCGATCGAGGACGTGATGGAGGCGATCGTCGGCGACATCGAAGACGAGCATGATGAGGACGAGACGCCGGAGGTTCACGCATCTGGCGACGGTGGATGGATAGCGGAGGCGCGCGCCTCCCTCGACGCCGTGACCGAGGCGACCGGCTTCGATTTCTCTTCGCTTCCCGAAGCGGAAGAGGTCGACACAATCGGGGGGCTGGTCACCGCGGCGGCGGGCCGCGTCCCGAACCGCGGCGAGATTCTCCTCGGACCGGGGGAATTCGAATATGAGGTGCTCGACGCCGACCCCCGCCGGATCAAACGGGTAAAAATCAGGCCTCTTGCCGCAGAGGCCACGAAGCCGCCACTGTCGTTGCCGACCCCCGAGACGAAACCAGGCGAGCCGGCTTAAGACGGGCGTCGATCCGTCAGATCGATTTCACTTCGCCTCCGTCCATGCGCAGGGTCGAGCCCGTCATCCAGCGGGCGCCGGGCGAGACGAGGAAAGCCACGAGCTCCGCGATCTCCTAAGGCTCGCCGTAGCGGGCGATGCCCGCTTCCTTGGAGAAGGCCGCCGTCGTCTCTTCGAACGTCATCTTATGCAGCGGCGCCCAATGCTCGAGATAGGACCGGCGCCGATCCGTCATCAGCGGGCCGGGAAGCACGCTGTTGACCTGCACGCCGTCAGCCACGGCACGATCCGAAGCGCCTTTGCCAGCGCGACAACGGCGGCGTTGATCGTTCCGAGAGTAAGGCGCCTTTGGAAAGAGCGCCGAGCTGCCAGACATGACGGCGACCGCGCCCTTAGCTGTCTTCAATGCGGTCCATGCCGCGATGGTCCGGGGGCGCGCGCCGTGCAGCTTGAGCGCCGGGCCCGCCTCCCATTGTGCGTCGGTCATTTCGAACAGGTCGATCTGCGGAACCGCGCCCGCGATATTCGGCCAAACGCCGTCGGGGCCTCGTCGACCACGCTCTTAGCGGTCACAAGGATGAGGTCCGCCCTGGCGCCATTTTTCAGCGCGGAACTAAACGGGATCGTAAGCCCTGATTCTGTTAGAAGGCGCCGGTAAAATTACCGCGACGCCCGGCGCGGCCGCTTCGGATGGCTGGTCGTCCTATTCCGCCGCCACCGCCGTCACAGGCACGTAGTTCAAGACCGGCCCGAGCCATCGCTCCACCTCGCCGACGTCCATGCCCTTGCGCGCCGCATAATCTTCGACTTGGTCGCGCTCGACCTTGGCGACGCCGAAATAATGCGCCTCGGGATGGGCGATGTAGACGCCGCTGACCGACGAGGCTGGCCACATGGCGTAGCTCTCGGTGAGCTGGACGCCGGTCGCGCGCTCGGCGTCGAGCAGGCGGAACAGGGTCGCTTTTTCGGTGTGGTCGGGCTGCGCGGGATAGCCGGGCGCCGGGCGAATGCCTTTGTACGGCTCGGTGACCAATTCGTCAGGCGTGAACGCCTCATCAGGCGCATAACCCCAGAGCTCGCGACGCACACGCGCGTGCATCGCTTCCGCGAACGCCTCGGCGAAGCGATCGGCGAGCGCCTTGACCATGATCGACGAATAATCGTCGTTGGCGTGTTCGAAGCGCCTGGCGATGGCGTCGTCGGCGAGGCCGGCGGTCACGACGAACGCGCCGACGTAATCCTGGGCGCCGCTCGAAGCCGGCGCGACGAAATCGGCGAGCGCGACATTGGGCTTTCCATCGCGGCGCGACAACTGCTGGCGGAGCGTGAACAAAGTCGCCACTGGCGTCGCGCGCGTGTCATCGGTGAACAGCTGGATGTCGTCGCCCGCTTGAGCCGCCGGCCAGAAGCCAACCACCGCTTTCGGCGTGAACCATTTCTCGTCGATGATCTGCTTGAGCATCACTTGCGCGTCGTCGAACAACGCGCGCGCCGCCGCGCCCTGAGCCTGGTCATCGAGGATCGCAGGATAGCGGCCCTTGAGCTCCCAGGTCTGGAAGAAGGGTGTCCAGTCGATATAGCGCGCGAGGTCGGCGAGATCGTTCCACTCATATGTGCGCGGCCCAAAGTAGGTCGGTGTCGCAGGGCGATAGGCGCCCCAGTCCGCTTTCAGCGCGTTGGCGCGCGCCTTGGCAAGCGGCACGCGGATCTTATCGGCTTCGCTGCGCTCGTGCGCCTCCGCCACCTTGCGGTACTCGGCCCGCACCGACTGGATTGTCGCGGCGCGAGTCTCTGGCGACAGCAGCGACGCGACGACTCCGACCGCGCGGCTGGCGTCGTTGACGTGCACCGTCTGGCACCGCGAATAGCGGGGATGAATCTTGACCGCGGTATGGACGCGGCTCGTCGTCGCGCCACCGATGAGGAGGGGAATGTCGAAGCGCTGGCGCTCCATCTCGGAGGCGACGTGAACCATCTCGTCGAGCGAGGGCGTGATGAGGCCGGAAAGGCCGATCGCGTGGGCCTTTTTCTCCTTCGCGACGGCGAGGATCTTGGACGCCGGCGTCATCACGCCGAGATCGATGATCTCGTAATTGTTGCAGGCGAGCACGACGCCGACAATGTTCTTGCCAATGTCGTGCACGTCGCCCTTGACGGTCGCGAGCACGATCGTGCCTGCGGTCTTGCGCTCGTCGCCGCCAGCGGCCTTTTCCGCTTCCATATAAGGCAGCAGGATCGCGACGGCCTGTTTCATCACGCGCGCGGACTTCACGACCTGGGGCAGGAACATCTTTCCCGCGCCGAACAGGTCGCCGACCACGTTCATGCCCGCCATGAGCGGGCCCTCGATCACATCGAGCGGACGCTTGGCCTCGAGCCGCGCCTCTTCGGTGTCGGCTTCGATGAACTCGGTCACGCCATTGACGAGGGCGTGCGCGATACGCTTGTCGACCGGCCACGTGCGCCATTCGAGATCCTGCGGCTTAGCCTCCATACCCCCCTTGCCGCGGAAGCGCTCGGCGAGGGTGAGGAGGCGCTCGGTCGCGTCCGGGCGGCGGTTGCGGACGACATCCTCGCAGGCCTCTCGCAGCTCGGGTTCGATCGTCTCGTAGACCGCGAGTTGGCCCGCGTTGACGATCCCCATGTCCATGCCGGCCTGGATGGCATGGTAGAGGAACACCGCGTGCATCGCCTCGCGCACCGGCTCGTTGCCGCGGAACGAGAACGAAAGGTTCGAGACGCCGCCGGAAATGTGGGCATGGGGCAGGGTCTGCCGGATCTGCCGCGTCGCCTCGATGAAGGCGACGCCATAGCCGTTGTGCTCCTCGATGCCGGTCGCAACAGCGAAGATGTTCGGGTCGAAGATGATGTCCTCGGGCGGGAAGTTCGCCTGCTCGGTGAGAATCTTGTAGGCGCGCGTGCAGATCGAGACCTTGCGCTCGAGCGTGTCGGCCTGGCCCTGCTCGTCGAACGCCATCACGACGACCGCCGCGCCATAAGCGCGCACGAGCCGGGCCTGGCGCAGGAATTCCTCCTCGCCTTCCTTCATCGAGATCGAGTTGACGATCGGCTTGCCCTGGACGCATTTAAGCCCGGCCTCGATCACCGAGAACTTCGAGGAATCGACCATCACCGGGACGCGCGCGATATCGGGCTCCGAGGCGACGAGGTTGAGGAACTCGACCATCACCGCCTTCGAGTCGATGAGGCCCTCGTCCATATTGATGTCGATGACCTGCGCGCCATTCGCGACCTGATCGCGCGCCACGACCAGCGCCCCGGCATAGTCGCCAGCGGTCACGAGCTTGCGGAACTTGGCGGAGCCGGTGACGTTCGTGCGCTCGCCGACATTGACGAAGGGAATGTCGGACGTGATCGTGAACGGCTCGAGGCCGGAGAGGCGCATCAGCGGCGCGACGGTCGGCGCGACGCGGGGCTTGTGGCGCCCGACGGCCTCTGCGATAGCGCGGATGTGGTCTGGGGTCGAGCCGCAGCAGCCGCCAACGATGTTGACGATGCCATCCGCGGCGAACTCTCCGATCTGCGCGGCCATAGCTTCCGGACTTTCGTCATATTGGCCGAAGGCGTTGGGCAGGCCGGCGTTTGGGTAGGCGCACACGAGTGTGTCGGCTGCGGCGGAGATCTCCGCCAGGTGCTCGCGCATCGCGCTTGCGCCAAGCGCGCAATTGAGTCCGATGGAGAACGGGCGCGCATGGCGCACCGAATGCCAGAACGCGGTCGGCGTCTGGCCGGACAGCGTGCGGCCAGAGCGATCGGTGATGGTGCCCGAAATCATGATCGGCATCTCAAAGCCGCGCTCGGTGAAGGCCTCGAAGCAGGCGAAGATCGCGGCCTTGGCGTTCAGCGTGTCGAAGATGGTTTCTATCAGCAGAAGGTCGGCGCCGCCGTCTATGAGACCCTTGATCTGCTCGCCATAGGCGATGCGGAGATCGTCGAAGCTCACCGCGCGGAAGCCCGGATTGTTGACGTCCGGCGACAGCGACGCGGTGCGGTTCGTCGGCCCCAAGGCGCCGGCGACGAAACGGCGTCGTCCGTCCGCCTTCTCCGCCTTGATCGCCGCCCGCCACGCTAATCGCGCCCCGTCGCGATTGAGGTCGTAGACCTGATCCTCCATCCCATAATCGGCCTGAGCGATCGAGGTCGAGGAGAAGGTGTTGGTCTCGAGAATGTCCGCGCCGGCAAGCGCGTAAGCCAGATGGATGTCTTCGATCGCCTGTGGCTGGGTAAGCGTCAGAAGGTCATTATTGCCCTGCAGGGCGCGGTCGCAGGAATGAAAGCGTTCGCCGCGAAAGTCGGTCTCACCAAGGTTGAGGCACTGAATCTGGGTGCCCATCGCCCCATCGATGAGCAGGAGGCGCTCGCTCGCGGCGCTCTTAAGCGCCCTCAGCGTGTCCTTGCGGCGAGCGACATCTGTGTCTGGAGCTACATCGGATAACCAGTTCATTTGCCTACCGCTCAAGCCATTCCGCACTGACATAATGATATAAACATGTCTTTATATGAAAGCAAGGGACTTTGCTGCGACGCAACCAGCAAAAGCCTTTGCGACCGCCCGACGATCTGCCAAAAGCATGACGCCCTCTCAGTATGCGGCCCGTTAAAGCAGCCAACTAATCTGTACGAATGAGGGCCATCGGAGGGAAGCTGATCGGAATGGCGGACATTGTATCGCCCGCGAGCGATCGTCGACCGCGTCGTGTTTCGGCCGGCGACGGGACCCCCCGCTCAAAATCCAGGCAGGGCTTTAGCTATGAATGACAAGGTCGAGGGACCGAACACGCGCTTTTCGATCACGGATCAGGAGGCGCTTCTATTCCACTCGCGCGGGCGCCCGGCAAGCTCGAAATCACGCCGACGAAGCCGATGGCGACCCAGCGAGACTTGTCGCTTGCTTATTCGCCCGGCGTCGCCGTCCCGGTCCTGGCGATCGCCGCCGATCCCTCAACCGCCTACGACTACACGACGCGCGGCAATATGGTCGCGGTCATTACCAACGGCACGGCGATCCTTGGCCTTGGCAACCTCGGCGCGCTCGCCTCCAAGCCGGTGATGGAAGGCAAGGCCGTCTTGTTCAAGCGCTTCGCCGATGTCGATTCGATCGACTTGGAAGTCGGGACCGAGGATCCGGACGAATTCGTCAACGCTGTGAAATACCTGGGGCCGTCGTTTGGCGGGATCAATCTCGAGGATATCAAGGCGCCGGAGTGCTTCTACATCGAAGAGCGTCTGCGCGAGATGATGGACATTCCCGTCTTTCATGACGATCAACACGGCACCGCAATCATCGCCGCCGCGGGCATGATCAACGCCATGCATCTGACCGGGCGCGACATTCGGACAACGCGGCTTGTTTGCAACGGCGCCGGAGCGGCTGGCATCGCCTGTCTCGACCTGATCAAGGCAATAGGCTTCGAACCCGCCAACGTCATTCTGTGCGACACGAAAGGCGTCGTCTATCGCGGTCGTCAGGAGGGCATGAATCAATGGAAGTCCGCGCATGCGGTCGAAACCCCGCTCAGAACGCTCGAAGACGCGCTCAAAGGCGCGGATATTTTCTTCGGTCTTTCGGCCAAGGGCGCGCTGACGCCGGAGATGGTCAAGAGCATGGCGTCCGATCCGATCATTTTCGCGATGGCGAATCCGGATCCCGAGATCACGCCGGAAGACGCGAAGAAGGCGCGCGACGACGTCATCATCGCGACCGGCCGCTCCGACTATCCGAACCAGGTCAATAACGTCCTCGGCTTTCCCTATATTTTCCGCGGCGCCCTCGATGTGCGGGCCAAGACGATCAACATGGAGATGAAGATCGCCGCGGCGCACGCGCTCGCCGATCTCGCCCGCGAAGACGTTCCCGATGAAGTGGCCGCCGCCTATCGCGGGGCAAGGCCCCGCTTCGGTCGCGAGTACATCATTCCGGTGCCGTTCGATCCGCGCCTCATTCATGTCGTGCCGATCGCCGTGGCCAAGGCCGCGATGGAGTTCGGGCGTAGCGCGGCGGCCAATCGTCGACCTCGAGGGTTACAAAGCGCAATTGTCTGCGCGCCGGGATCCCATCGCGGGCGCCATGCAGCTCATCATCGAGCGCGTCCGCCGCACGCCCAAACGCGTGGTGTTCGCGGAAGGGGAAGAGGAGCAGGTGATCCGCGCCGCCTATTCGTTCGTCAATCAGGGGCTCGGCGAGGCGATTCTGGTCGGCCGGGAAGACCGTGTGCGGAGTGTCGCCAAGGCGACGGGTCTTGATCTTTCAGACACGGGCATTGAGATTTACAACGCTCGCCTCTCGCAGCGCAATTCGATTTACGCCCAATTCCTCTATGAGCGCTTGCAGCGGAAGGGCTACCTGTTCCGTGATTGTCAGCGCATGATCAACCAGGATCGCAATTACTTCGCCGCGGCGATGGTTGCGCGCGGAGACGCCGATGCGATCGTGACCGGCGTCACCCGGAACTTCTCGATCGCCTTGGAGGAAGTGCGTCGCGTGATTGACGATAAGCCGGGTCACCGGGTTGTCGGTGTGTCGATCATTCTGTCGCGTGGCCGACCGATCCTGGTTGCCGACACCGCGATCGCCGAGATGCCGACCGCTGCGGATCTCGCAGAGATCGCCATCGAGGCGGCGGGCGTGGCGCGGCGGCTTGGTTACGAGCCACGCGTGGCGATGCTTGCCTTCTCCAATTTCGGTCATCCGCCGGGCGAACGGGCGCTGCGGGTGCAGGAAGCGGTGCGGATTCTCGACGCCAAGCGGGTCGACTTCGAATACGACGGCGAAATGGGCGCCGACGTCGCGCTCAACAAGGAACTGATGGCCGCCTATCCATTTTGCCGGCTGAAAGACACGGCGAACGTGCTCATCATGCCGGCCTTTCACTCCGCCGCCATCTCGACCCGCATGCTGCAGGAACTGGGCGGAGCGACCGTCATCGGACCACTGATCGTGGGCCTCGAGAAACCGGTGCAGATCGTCTCGCTCGGCGCGAAGGATTTCGACATCGTGAACATGGCCGCTATGGCCAGCTTCAACATCGGCGGGTGACGAGCGGCCGCGCTCCAAGCTTCATTCAAGTCCGATTGTCGTCGTCTCGACCCGCAAAAACGCCTTCTGATAAGCCCGCTCGCCTAGGCTCGAGACATGGCTGACGAGTTGCGCGCTCTCGCGCCCCAGTTTGCCGACAAGCGATGAACGGCCCCCCGCCGCTCGGGCGTCAGTCTTGGCCATCGCGGTCGCGAAGCGTTCGCCGTCCTTGAGCAGGTGATCCTGAATCGCGATGGCGGGAACGAGCTGATAAATGCTCAGGCCCAAGGACAGTGGACTGTTCGGAAAGACCGCGTAATCGGCGGGCTGGGTCGCGCTCTCGGTCAGCTCAAGGTAGCGCGAAGCGCCGTCGCGGCTGAGAATGTAGGCCGCCGCGCTTTCGTGGCGCGAATAGAGGCGCGCGATTTCGCGGCCCTCGCTCGCGCTCTGCCTCTCGCCGAGCCTGACCTTCTGAAAATAAGTGTCCAGCTTCACCGCATGGGCGTCCCTCGGGGTCCATTTCGTCCCGCTAAGCAGCGCGGCGAAGCCCGGCTGGACATGCACGTCGTCCTCGAGGAAGCATGCGAGGCTGTCGGCGCTTGCCAGGAATTTCCGCCAGGCTGTCCGATGACTTTCGAGGCAGGCGAGTTCGAAGCGGGTAAGCCCTTTCGTCGTCGGCGGGTGTTTCGCCCCGTCGACGGCGGAAACACGCTCGAAGGCGACGCCATCAAGCTGCTTGCGCATATGCGCGAGGCGTTCGGGGTGACGATCGAGGTTGATCACGTAGATCTTCATTGCGCTTCCGCTCGGCGCTTGCACTCCGGCTCGTTCAGCGTTGAGCGCGTTCTTTGATCGTTCGCCGGAGCGCAGCGTTCAGACCTTCATCTGTGCGCCAAGCTCAACGACGCGATCCGACGGCAAATTGAAGAAGTCCGGAGCGCTCGCGGCCTGCTTGGTCATGGCGATGAACAGCTTGTCCTGCCACTGCGGCATGCCGGAGTTGGGCGCCGTTTTCAGCGTGCGTCGCCCCAGGAAGAACGACGTCGTCATGATGTCGAACTTCAGTCCGGCCTTCCGCATCGACGCCAGCGCGCGTGGGATGTGCGGCTGCTCCATGTAGCCGAAATGAAGCGTGACCAACATGAAATCGGACGACAGGCTCTTCATTTCGTATCGATTGGCGGCGGGGACGCGCGGCGTCGTCTCGTTGCGCACGTTCAAAAGGACCACGCGCTCGTGCAGCACTTTGTTGTGCTTGAGATTGTGCATCAGCGACGACGGGGCCGAGGTCGGATCGTTGGTCAGGAAGACCGATGTTCCCTGGACCCGGACGGGCTTCGACCTCTCGAGCATCTTGATCAAATCCAGCATCGGGATCGAGTTCCGATGGGTCCTGGCGAGCAGAATTAGGCTGCCGCGTGACCAGGTCCACATCAGCACGAACATCGCCATGCCGAGCATAAGAGGCACCCAGCCGCCGTCAACGACCTTGTAGAGGTTGGCGACAAAGAGGCCGATGTCAATGGACAGAAACGCGCCAATGAGCGCCAGCGCCGCCCAGAGCGGCCATCGCCAGAGCTTCCAGACGACAAAGAAGGCAAGCGAAGTTGTCGCCACCATCGTGCCTGAGACCGCAATGCCATAGGCGTTGGCCAAGGCGTCGGACGAACGGAACAGCAGCACCAGCGCCAGAACCCCGAGCAGGAGCACGCGAGTCACCCGGGGGATGAAAATCTGCCCCTCTTGAGTGGAGGACGTGTGAATGATTTCGAGCCGCGGCAGCAATCCGAGCTGAATGGCTTGGCTCGCCAGCGAATAGGCGCCAGTGATGACGGCTTGGCTAGCAATCACCGTCGCGGCCGTCGACAGGAGGATGAGCGGCACCAGCGCCCAGTTCGGCGCCATTAAGTAGAACGGATTCTCGACTGCCTTCGGGTCATTGAGAATAAGCGCGCCTTGACCAAGATAATTGCAGATAAGGGCTGGCAGGACGATGAACAGCCAGGCCGCCTGGATCGGCTTTCGTCCGAAATGTCCCATATCTGCGTAGAGCGCTTCGGCCCCAGTCACCGCCAGAAACACGCTGCCGAGGACGACAAATCCTACGGTCCCTCGAGCGTGCAGAAACTCCACGCCCGGAATTGGGCTCAATGCCGCCAGTATCCTCCAGTCGGAGACGACGTGAGTAATTCCCAGCACCGCGTTAACGGCGAAAAACAACACCATGATTGGACTGAAGAACGCCGCAACCTTGGCTGTGCCGCGGCTCTGGGCGGCGAACAGCACAACGAGAATGACGATGGTCGCGGGCAGGATATATGGGGTGAGATCGGAGTCGACCTGCTTCAGCCCTTCGAGCGCGGATAGCACCGAAATCGCGGGCGTGATCATGGCGTCGCCCGAGAAGAGGGCAGACCCGGCGACGCCCAGCAGAAACGCGACCGTCGTCTTCTTCCCAAGGGCGCGGTGCGCGAGCGCCATGAGAGAGAGGATACCGCCTTCGCCTTTGTTGTCGGCCTGCATCAGGAACAGCACATATTTCGCGGTGACGACAATGAGCAGCGCCCAGATGATGAGCGACACCACGCCAATAACCTCGGGGGGACCGAGCGGGCCTTTGAACTGACCGAGCGCCGTTTGCAGCGAATAGAGGGGACTTGTGCCAATGTCGCCGAAAACGACGCCGATCGAGCCGAGCCCGAGAACCCAGAAACGCCCGGACGAATGCGTCAGATCACCCTCGGCGCCGTAAATTGGCGGGGGGACGGCGTCATTCGAAACAGGTTGAGACATGCGTAAAGAAAACCTCGGGGTTGCCGGCGCTCGGCAGCCCTGAAAACGGCGGCTGTCTATACCCCCTCATTCCCTGAACAGGAAGTGAAGGAATTTTTGCGCGCTGTTAACACTGGACACTCTTCCTTTGTGCCGCCCGTTTGTTGAGGGGTCGCATGGAGGCGCGCCCGCACATTACGAGGGCGCTGTTCTCGCGTGTTCCGCGACCAGGTTCGCCACGATTTCTGGCCTCTCGACGTTGGGCAAATGCCCTGCGCCTTCAATGATTTCAAAACGCGAGCGGGGGATGAGGGAGGCCGTTTCCCTAACCAAAGCGACCGGCGTGGAGCCGTCCTGGTCGCCGACCAGGCACAAGGTCGGCGCCGCGATCCGTCTGGCATAGGGTCGAAGGTCGGCGCGCTTCAAGGCGCCGCAGGCGGCAAGATAGCCTTGGCGCGGCGTTCGGGTGAGCATGGCGCGCATGCCGGCATGCTCGGCGGACCGCTGTGATCGGAAATCGGCGGTGAACCACCGCTCAAGGACGGACTTGGCCAGGGACTCGATGCCGCTGCGCTCGACCTGGGCGATTCGCTGGTCCCAAACCTCATCCGTTCCGATTTTCGCGGCGGTGTCGCAAAGGACAAGTGCTGCGACGCGCTCGGGGTGGTGACGATAGAACTCCTGCGCGATGAGGCCCCCGATCGAGAGCCCAACAATCGTCGCGCGTCCGATGCCAAGCGCATTCAGAAGCGCAACGAGGTCGCGCGCATAGTCGGCCATGTCGTTCTGATCCGGTCCGGATTCGGAAAGCCCGTGGCCGCGCTTGTCATAAGTGACGATGCGGAAATCCGGCGCGAGAATCTCGGCGACCTCATTCCAGATGCGGAAGTCGGCGCCGAGGGAATTGATGAAGACGAGCGGCGCGCCGTCGCGGCGCCCATGGTCGCGATAATGGATGACGAGGCCGTTGGCCCTTACGAATTTCATGGCGCTGGTTTCTCGGGCGGACCGCGGCGCGCGTTGCGGAAGAATGTCCACCAATACCAGGTCAGGGCGAGCGGCGCGCCGAAATCCACAATGGCGTCGAGACCCGGGATCGGGGTCGCCGGAATGACCAGCATCCCGGCCGCCGCCGTGGCGCCGACACGGTAGCTCAACGCGACCAGGATCCGCTTCAGCGGATTGTCGTTCGGCATGCGCGAGATGATCACCAGAAGCGCCGCGAGCACGACGCTCATCGCGACGACGAAGACGAGCAGGTCGCGCAGGATCTGCTCGAACGCGGACAACGCCTCCATCTAGCCTCCGTGCGCCGCCGCGGGTCGAGCCACCCTCTCATGTAAACGAGCCTGGGCGGCAACGAGAAGGCACACTGTGCGATTTTGCGCGCGACGCAAACATTTCAATTGCTTAGGCTCATTTTTCTGCAACTGCGTTTCGCGATCGTTGGTCGAATAAATACGAACTAAATTCTGTTGATACAATGAATTGCCTGCTGCTGTTGAAGTCCTGCGGCTCTTCTCAGAGTGCGGACGCGTAATTCATGATAGTATCGTCGTATGTCCGAGGCGGCGCCATGGCGGAGACGCGGAAAATCGCTGCGATTCTGGTCGCCGACGTTGCCGGCTATAGCCGGCTTGCCGGGGCCGATGAGGAGGGAACGCTCGCGCGACTGAGGGGGCTGCGCAGCGATCTGATCGATCCCGCGATTGCCAAACATCACGGACGCGTCGTCAAGCGCACCGGCGACGGCATTCTCATCGACTTTCGCAGCGTCGTCGACGCTGTGCGCTGCGCGATCGAGATGCAGAACGGGATGGTCGAGCGCAACTCGGGACTCCCGCCCGAGCGCCGCATCGAATTCCGCATCGGGCTCCATTTGGGCGACGTCGTTGAGGAGGCAGACGGCGATCTGATGGGCGACGGCGTCAATATCGCCGCGCGGCTTGAGGGCATCGCTAAGGCAGGCGCGATTTGCTTGTCCGAGGACGCTTATCGCCAAGTCAAGGGGCGGCTCGATCTCGCGGTGACCGATCTCGGCCCGACGCGTCTCAAGAACATTGCCGACACGATTCGCGTCTATTCGCTGGAAGTTGGCGCATCGTCAGTCACCAAGCCCACGCCGGCTGCCGCCGTGGAAAAGTCAGGGCCGCCGCGTCTTTCGATTGTCGTCCTGCCTTTCGCCAATCTCGGCGGCGACGCGGAACAGGAGCATTTCGTCGACGGAGTGACCGAGAGTCTCACAACCGATCTTTCGCGGATTCGAGGCTCATTCGTCATCGGGCGCAACACCGCGTTCACCTTCAAGGGCAAAGCCGTTGATCTGAAGCAGATCGGCTGCGAGCTTAACGTTCGCTATGTCCTTGAAGGCAGCGTTCAGCGTAGCGGCAACCGCATGCGCGTCAACGTGCAGCTCATCGACGCCGAAAGCGGCCATCACCTCTGGGCGGAGCGGTTCGACAAGCCGCTCGCCGATCTCTTCGACATGCAAGACGAAATCGTCGCGCGGCTGGCTGGGGCGCTGAACGCCCAACTCGCCGTCGCCGAGGCGCGACGCGCGGAACAGGCCCCGACCCCCAACTCGATGGACCTCTATTTTCAGGGTTTGGCTTGGCTCCATAAAGGCTGGACACCTGACAACGTTGCGCAAGCACGCCAGTTTTTCGACCTCGCACTCACCGCCGATCCCGACAATGTCGAGGCGCTTGTTGGATCGGCAGGCGTGGACGCCTTCGAGGGCGCAAATGCCTTTGTGACCGATCCCTCGGCGGTCTTCGCTGCGGCCGAAGCGAAGTTGACCAAAGCCTTGTCCTCGGTGCCGGACCATGCGCGCGCCCACATGTTCTTGGGAGTTGTCGAAATATTCACCAATCGCGCCACAGAGGGCATTGTCAAATGCGAGCATGCGTTGACGCTGGATCGAAACCTTGCGTTGGCGCATGCTTTCATCGGGTTTGGTAAGGTCTTCATTGGTCGCGCCGAGGAGACGGAGGCTCACATTGCCGAGGCCCTGCGCCTCAGTCCGCGCGATGCGCTGGCTCACTTCTGGATGTCGATTGCGGGCGATGCGAAGAACCACCTCGGCAGTTCGGAAGAAGCAGCCGCGTGGTTTCGACGGGCGATCGAGGCCAACCGAAATTATCCGTTCACACATTTCTCCTTGGCCGCCGCCCTTGCGCAGGTTGGCCGGTTGGACGAGGCGCATTCCGCTTTGAAGGCTGGCCTCGCGCTTGACCCTAAATTCACTGTCTCCCGCACCCGCGCCTCGTGGACGGCGATGAGCGACGACCCGACGTATCTCGCCCAAATCGAGTCCTATCTCGAAGGCATGCGCAAAGCTGGTATCCCCGAACAATAACGGCCCCGCCTCACGCTGTGCTCGCCGCCTTCCTGCCCAGCGCCGCCTGAGCCGCGGCGAGGCGGGCGATGGGGATGCGGAAAGGGGAGCACGACACGTAGTCGAGACCCGCCTGTTCGCAGAAGGCGATCGAGGCTGGGTCGCCCCCGTGCTCGCCGCAGACGCCGAGCTTGAGATCGGGGCGGGTCGCGCGGCCGCGCCCGGCGGCGATGGTGACGAGCTCGCCAACGCCTTCGGTGTCCAGGGTCACGAACGGATCGGCTCTGAGCAGCCCCTTGACGGTGTAGAAGCCGAGGAACGAGGCCGCGTCGTCGCGCGACACGCCGAGCGTGGTCTGGGTCAGGTCGTTGGTGCCGAACGAGAAGAACTCGGCGCTCTCCGCGATTTCGCCAGCGCGAAGCGCCGCGCGCGGCAGTTCGATCATGGTTCCGACCTGATAGGGTGTTTTCACGCCCGTTTCCTTGGCGACCGCGTCGGCCATGGCGACGATGATCGCCTTGACCAGGTCGAGTTCGGGCCGCCCGAACACCAGCGGAACCATGATCTCGGCGGCCACGGGCTTCCCCGTCTTTCGTCCCGCCTCGACCGCGCCCTCGAAGATCGCGCGCGCCTGCATCTCGGCGATCTCGGGATAGCGGACGGCGAGGCGCACGCCGCGGAAGCCGAGCATGGGATTGAACTCATGCAGCTCCGCCGCGCGCGCCCGCAATTTATCCGCGCTCACGTTCATCGCCTTGGCGACCTCGTCGATCTCCGCGTCCGTGTGCGGCAGGAACTCGTGCAGCGGCGGGTCGAGCAGGCGGATCGTGACCGGCAGGCCGCTCATGATCTCGAACAATTCGGCGAAGTCCTTGCGCTGCATCGGGAGCAATTTGGCGAGCGCCGCGCGGCGTCCCTGCTCGTCGTCGGCAAGAATCATCTGGCGCACCGCCACGATCCGCTCGCCGTCGAAGAACATGTGCTCGGTGCGGCAGAGGCCGATGCCTTCGGCGCCGAACGAGCGCGCGGTCCGTGCGTCCGCCGCGGTCTCCGCATTGGCGCGCACCTTCATGCGCCTCACCGAATCCGCCCAGGTCATGATCGTGGCGAAGTCGCCAGTCATCTCGGGCTTTATCATGGGCGCGGCGCCAGCCATCACTTCGCCCGAGCCGCCGTCGATGGTGAGGACGTCGCCCTTCCTGAGCGTCTTTCCGCCAGCGGTCATGGTCTGCCCGGCATAGTCGATGCGGATCGCGCTGACGCCCGAGACGCAGGGCTTGCCCATGCCGCGCGCAACCACCGCTGCGTGCGAAGTCATGCCCCCGCGCGTGGTCACGACGCCCTCGGCGGCGTGCATGCCATGGATGTCTTCCGGCGAGGTCTCGACCCGGACCAGGATCGATTTCCGTCCGGCCTGACGCAAAGCCTGCGCCTCGTCGGCGGAAAACACGATCTCTCCGCTGGCCGCGCCGGGCGAAGCGGGCAGGCCGGTCGCGATCGCGGGCGGCTTGGCTGCAGGGTCGAGCATCGGATGCAGGAGCTGGTCGAGCGCGCTCGGCTCGATCCGGCTCACCGCATCTTCGCGCGAGATGAGGCCGTCGTTCGCCATTTCGACCGCACAGCGCAGCGCAGCTTTCGCCGTGCGCTTGCCGTTGCGGGTCTGCAACATCCACAGTTTCCCGCGCTCGACCGTGAACTCGAGGTCCTGCATGTCGCGGTAGTGCTTCTCGAGCAGCTGGGTGGTGGCGACGAATTGGGCGAACACCTCAGGCATCAGCGATTCGAGCGAGGGCTGGTCGGAGTGCGCCGCCTTCCGCGCCGCCTCGGTGATGTTCTGGGGCGTGCGGATGCCCGCGACCACGTCTTCCCCTTGCGCGTTGACCAGAAACTCGCCGTAGAGCTTATTCTCGCCGGTCGAGGGATTGCGGGTGAAGGCGACGCCAGTCGCCGACGTCTCGCCCATATTGCCGAACACCATCGCCTGCACATTGACCGCGGTGCCCCAGTCGGCAGGAATGCTGTTGAGGCGCCGATAGGTGATGGCACGCTGGTTCATCCAGGACGAGAACACCGCGCCGATCGCGCCCCACAGCTGGTCACGCGGCGCTTGAGGGAACGGCTTGCCGGTCTTTTCGATCACTTTTGCTTTGTAATCGTCGATGATCACGCGCCAGTCTTCGGCTTCAAGATCGGTGTCGAGCGCGTAACCCTTGCCATCCTTGTAGTGCTCGAGGATGTCTTCGAAATTGTGAACGTCGACGTCGAGCACGACGTTCGAGTACATCTGAATGAAGCGGCGATAGGAATCGTAGGCGAAACGGGCGTCGTTCGACGTTTTCGCCAGAGTTCTCCACGGAGGCGTCGTTCAGCCCGAGATTAAGGACGGTGTCCATCATGCCCGGCATCGAGGCGCGCGCGCCCGACCGCACCGAGACCAGGAGTGGGTTGGCCGCGTCGCCGAATGTCCGTCCGGTGTGCCGGTTGACTTCGGCCATCGCCGCGTCGACCTGCGGCGCAAGGTCGTCGGGATAGGTTTTGCCGTTGGCGTAGAAGTGGGTGCAGACTTCAGTGGTGATGGTGAAGCCGGGCGGCACGGGCAGGCCGAGCGAAGCCATCTCGTGCAGGTTCGCGCCCTTGCCGCCGAGCAGGTTCTTACTTTCACCCTGGCCTTCGGCGCGCTCGGCGCTGAAGGAATAGACCCATTTCGTCATTCTCGCTCCCCAATCTCAAGCGGAAGATCCAAGCGCGCTCAGGCGCGCGGCTGCAACCCGATGCCGAAGCTCGCCCAGCCCACGCCGTGAAACAGGAGGTCGACGCCGAGCAGCGTACCGAGCACATAAACGCTGTCGAGCGGCCAATGGCTCACAATGACCAAACCGAGCAGGATGGTCACCGCGGCGGCGAGGAACACGAGGGCGCGCGGATGGTTGGCTGGAAGCTGCGTCGCCAAAAAAGCGCGCACCACACCGGCGGCGATGAGGCCGGCGCCGAGGAAAAGCGTCAGGATGGTGGAAGCGAGGACGGGATTGACAATGCACAAGACCCCGGCCGCGATATAGACGAGGCCGCCGACCACCCAGAGAAAGAACCGCCCCCATTCGCGGGCATGCATGCCGATGCCAATCTCGGCCCCGCCGGCGATCAGGAACAGGACGCCGTTGAGCGTCACCGTCACGATCGTCGCTACGAGGGAGAAGGCGAGCGCGGCGAAGCCGAGGACGACCAGAAGCACGCCGAAGGCGGTGATCGCCGCCCATTTTCCGCGCAGGCGCCCGATCGTTTCGCCGAGGTTATGCGCGGATGCCACACCGTTTGACGCGTTTGCCATTGCGTTTCTCCAGGCAGCGAAAACCAAGCCGGCCTAACGGGGCCGTTTGAGCTCGCCAAGCACCTGCGCCGCATATTCGACCATCGGCACGATGCGACCGTAATTGAGCCGGGTCGGCCCGATGACGCCGAGCACGCCCGCGATCCGATGGTCGCTGTCCCTGAGCGGGGCTGCGATCATTGACGAACCGGAAAGTGAGAACATCTTGTTCTCCGATCCGATGAAGATCTTGACGCCCTCGCCGGTCTCTGCCCGATGCAGGAGCTCGATCACGTCGGTCTTGGTCTCGAGGTCGGCAAACAGCGTGCGAATGCGCTCAAGGTCGTCCGCAGCGCGCACGTCGCCGAGGAGGTTCGCCTGCCCGCGAACGATCAATTGGTCGCCTGATCCGCCGGCGCCGGACCACGAGACGAGGCCGGCTTCGACAAGGCGCGCGGCGATCTCGTCGAGTTCCTGCCGCGCCTCGCGGCGCGCGGCTTCGATTTCCGCCGTCACTTCGGCTAGCGAGCGGCCGCGAACACGGGCATTGAGAAAGTTGCTGGCCTCGACCAGCGCCGAAGCGGGCATGCCGGGAGGCGTCGCGACCACGCGGTTTTCGATCGAGCCGTCCTCGGAGACCATGATCGCCAAGGCTCGCGAGGCCTCCAGGCGCACGAACTCGACATGCTTGAGGCGCGCATCGGTCTTGTTGGTCAGGACCACGCCCGCGCCGCGAGTGAGTTCCGACAGGAGGCTCGTCGTTTCGGCGAGCGCGCCCTCGAACCCGCCCCCCTCCGCCGCGGCGCGCACCTGGCTATCGATGCGCGCACGCTCCTCGCGCCCCAGATCCCCGAACTCGAGCAGCGCGTCGACGAACAGCCTCAAGCCCTGCTGGGTCGGCATGCGCCCGGCGCTGGCGTGGGGAGCGTAGATGAGCCCGAGCTCTTCCAGATCCTGCATCACGTTGCGCACCGAGGCGGGCGACAGCGACATCGGCAGCATGCGCGACAAATGCCGGGAGCCGACGGGTTCTCCGGAGGAGAGGTACGAGTTGACGATGTTGCGGAAGATCTCACGCGAACGGGCGTTAAGCGTCGTCAACGCGCTCGACTCGGCGGGACGTTCTGTGGGGGCCGACATGCAACGAGCATGGCTGGAACTGGCCCCACGCGCAAGGCGACGCACTTTTGGGGCCTGCGATTGAAAAGAACAGCGTGAACTGCCAAAGACTGCAGGCGATTTGATGGGGAAGCGAGGAACGGCGTTGGGCGAGACTTTGCGATCCGGGGGACAGATTCTCGTCGACCAACTCGTCGCGCAAGGAGTCGAGCGGGTCTATTGCGTTCCCGGCGAATCCTACCTTGCCGCCCTCGACGCCATGAACAACGCGCCGATCGAACTGACGGTCTGCCGCCAGGAGGCGGGCGCGGCGATGATGGCGCTGACCGAAGGACGGCTGACCGGGCGTCCGGGAATCTGCTTCGTCACCCGCGGCCCCGGCGCGACCAACGCCGCGCACGGGCTGCATATCGCCGAGCACGATTCGGCGCCGATGATCCTCTTCATCGGCCAGGTCGAGCGGGCCATGTTGGGGCGAGGGGCTTTCCAGGAGATGGACTATCGGGCTTTGTTCGCTTCGACCACGAAGCTCGCGACGCAAATCGAGTCCGCCGCGCAAATCCCGGAAATTGTCCAGCGGGCCTTCCACATCGCCATGCAGGGCCGGCCGGGCCCGGTCGTGATCGCGCTGCCCGAGGACATGCTGACCGAAATGGCGGCCGTGCCCGACGCCCCGCGCGCCGAGCCTGTCCCCATCTGGCCCGGCCTGACCCAAATGGCCGAATTGCAGAAGATGTTGTGGTCAGCGGAGCGGCCGATCGCCATTCTCGGCGGCGGCGGATGGAACAAGCGCGCGAGCGCCGCTTTCGCCCGGTTCGCCGAACGCTTCGACTTGCCGGTCACTGGCTCGTTTCGCCGCTCGAGCACGTTCGATGGCGAGCACCTCAATTTCGTCGGCGAAGTCGGGCTCTCGATCAATCCCAAGCTGAAAGCGCGTGCTGAAACGGCCGATCTCGTTCTTCTGGTTGGCGGGCGGATGTCGGAAGCAGCGTCGCAAAGCTATACGCTGTTTGGTATTCCCACCCCCCGCCAGCGGCTTGTGCACGTCCATGCCGACGCCACGGAGATCGGCCGCAACTATCATCCGACGCTTGGCGTCGTGGCGACGACCTCCGAGTTCTGCGCCGCGCTGGAAGGTGTTCAGCCGCCGTCGAAGATCCGCTGGTCGGCTGAGACGCGCGCCGCGCGCGACGACTATCTGGCCTGGAGCGAACAGGCGCCGGCGAATCCCGGCAGGGTGCAATTGAGCGAGATCATGTTCGCGATCCGTCGGCGCTCGCCGGACGGAATCTTCACCAACGGCGCGGGCAATTTTTCGATTTGGGTCGGCCGTTTCCTGCGCTTTCGGGCAGTCGAGCAACAACTGGGTCCGACGTCAGGCTCAATGGGTTTTGGCCTTCCCGCGGCGATCGGCGCGCAGCGACTGTTTCCGAAACGGACTGTCGTCTGCTTCGCCGGCGACGGCGACTTTCTGATGAACGGGCAGGAATTCGCCACCGCCGTGCAATACGACCTGCCGGTCATCGTCGTGCTGATCGACAACGGCATGTACGGCACGATCCGCATGCACCAGGAGCGGACGTACCCCGAACGCGTTATCGCCACAGCGCTGCGGAATCCAGATTTCGCGGCTTACGCGCGCGCCTTTGGCGGTCATGGCGAAACGGTTGAAGAAACGGCCGAGTTCCCGCTCGCATACGAACGCGCGCTCGCTTCCGGCCTGCCCTCGATCGTGCATGTCAAAGTGGATCCCGAAGCGATCACGCCGACGACAACGTTGTCCGCCATTCGCGCGCAGGCGCTGGAGAAGGCAAAGGACGCTCCGGCGTAGTCCTGAGAGCCCTCGGCAGCCGCGTGCCTTTTTTCGCGACTTCGCGTGGAAGCGGCGCGCTCGCGATTTCCCCTATTCGTCGCGCACCTCACCGCGGCCGACATCGCCGCGAGCGACCTCGCCATCGCTCGGGGCGGGAAATCGGTTCGACGCGAATCGGACGACGAAAACCGCGAACCCGAGGATGAGAATGGCGCTCGCGAGAATGAGCACGCCCACGTCCGCGGCTTCCTGGTGCTGGACAAAGCCGATCAGGTGACGGGTGAGCGCCGTGATGCCGACATAGAGCAAAAATCGTACGGGCATGTGATTGGTGCGAAAATAGATCCCAACCATCGAGCCGATCTCAAGATAGATGAACAGAAGCAGCAGGTCCTCGATCGTGGCGCTGCCTTTTTGCACCATGGCGTAGAACGCCGCCGCGGCGGCCCAGACCGTGGCTCCGCCGATTGCGAAGAGCGCGAGAATGTGAAAGCTGTCGGTCAGCAATCGGCCGATTGGATCGACCAACGCCAGCATCTGCTGATCGAGGTCCTTTGCGTGGTTTTTCCGGTCTGCCATGACGCTGCCCTCGTCGCGCGCTCCCATTGCTTCTTGACGTTTAGCGGGAGCAAAAAGCGCGACTACCTTAGGCGGTCGATCGAGCGCGCGCCAACGCACCACGAGGGTGGGCCCGTGTCACGCTGCGCCTCCCGCGCTGACCGCCCAATCGAGCCCTTGTTCGAGCCGGTCGTTACCCCAGAACACTTCGCCGTCCGCGGTCACGAGACATGGCGCGCCGACGATTCCGATCTCCACCGCATGGGCGCACTCGGCCTTGAGACGCGCCTTGTTGGCGTGGCCCTGGGCGCGCTCAAATGTCGCGGCAGGTTCGACGCCGCATTCTTCCAGCAACGCGCCTAAGGTTTCACGCTCGCCGATTGGCAAGCCCTGACCGAATTCGGCGACAAAGACGCGGCGGGAGAAATCGGAGCGCTGGTCGCCCTCAAGCGTAAGCGCCACGCGGGCGGCGAGTAGGCTCGGCTGTGGAAAGGGCTCGGGCCGTTTGAGCGGAACGCCCATGGCGCCGCAGGTCCGCTCGAGGTCGCGCCACATATAGCGGCCCTTGGCGGGATAGACGTTGAACGGCGAGTCGCGCCAGCCTTGGGCGAAAAAGATTGGCCCAAGCAGGAACGGGCGCCAGACAAGGCTCACGCCTCGCGCTTCCGCCAGCCCGGCGACGCGAAGCGCCGCCGGATACGAATAGGTGCTCGCGAACTCGTACCAGAATTCGGCGCTCGGCATCGCGCCTCCCAAAAGACTGAAGACTTTGCCACGCGCGCCGGCGGGGCGAAAGCGACACGGTCATCAACGCAAAAAGCCGCCCCATCCCTGGAGATGAGGCGGTTCATTCCGCGTAGAGGCTTCGTCGAAAGACTTAGCTCTTGGGCGCTTCGGCCGGAGCGGCAGGCGTGGCGTCGTCAGCCGCCGGCTTCTTCATTTTCTTGGCCATGTGCTTCTTGGACATGTGCTTCTTGGGAGCCTTCTTCATCGAGTTGGCTGCGGGCGCCGCTGCATCTGAGGCCGCGGGAGCGGCGCCGGCAGGAGCCGCGTCCGTCTGAGCGATCGCGGCGAGAGGGGCGAAAACGATCGCGGCGCTGATCCCGATGGCGGTCAATGTCTTCATCATTTACTATTCTCCGTTGTTCGACTCTTGGCCGTTGGCGGGCGAGGGAATGCGCCCCTTCAGATGAATTGGCAATGAACATTGAGTGGCGAGAATAGGGCGCCGCCGCATGTTTGACGCGGCTGAGGGTGGTCCGTATGAACCTTGAGGTTCATCATGTCGCATAACACTTTCGGACATCTCTTTCGCGTCACCACCTTTGGCGAGAGTCATGGGCCCGGAATTGGGTGTGTTGTCGACGGCTGCCCGCCGCGCATTCCCCTTGAGGCTGCTGACATTCAGGCCGAGCTCGATCGGCGGCGGCCCGGAACCTCGCGCTTCACTACGCAACGTCGCGAACCCGACGAGGCGCGCATTCTCTCGGGCGTGATGAGCGACGACGCGACCGGTGGTCAGGTGACAACCGGGACGCCGATCGGCGTGTTCATCGACAATGTCGATCAGCGGTCAAAGGACTATAGCGACATCAAGGACAAGTTCCGTCCTGGTCATGCCGATTACGCCTATGAGGCGAAGTACGGCATCCGCGACTATCGCGGCGGCGGCCGTTCGTCGGCGCGGGAAACGGCCGCGCGCGTCATCGCCGGCGCGATCGCGCGCAAGGTGACGCCCGGCGTTCTTGTTCGCGGCGCGTTGGTGCAGATGGGCACATTGAAGATCGATCGGAGCCGCTGGGACTGGGACGAAGTCGGCCGCAATCCGTTCTTCTCGCCAGACGCCCAAGCGGCCGAGCGTTTCGCCGACCATCTCGATGGCGTGCGCAAGGCGGGGTCTTCGGTCGGCGCCGTGATCGAGATCGTCGCTGAAGGCGTTCCGGCAGGGTGGGGCGCGCCAATCTATGGCAAGCTCGACGCCGAACTCGCGGCCGCGCTGATGAGCATCAACGCCGTCAAGGGGGTGGAGATCGGCGATGGCTTCGCGGCGGCGGAACTCTCCGGCGAACAGAACGCCGACGAAATGCGCCAGAGCAATGACGGACGCCCGCGCTTTCTGTCCAACCACGCGGGCGGCGTTCTTGGCGGCATCTCGACTGGACAACCGGTCGTCGCGCGCTTCGCCGTCAAGCCGACATCGTCGATCCTTGCGCCTCGCCGCACAATCACGCGCGCTTCCGAGGAGACGGAGATCGTCACCAAAGGCCGCCATGACCCATGCGTCGGCATTCGCGCCGTCCCGGTCGGCGAAGCGATGGTCGCCTGCGTGCTGGCCGACGCCTTCTTGCGGCATCGCGGGCAGGTGGGCGGGTAAGCCTGCGCGTCGCGCGTTCCGCCTCTAATAGCAGCGCAAGAAGCGGAGTGTCCCGCAGCGGCGCAATGCGTAGTCGTTCGCTTAGGGATCAGCGAACGCCTTCGACGATCCTCTGACAAGAACGAGAGGATTCCATTCCATGAGCAAGCAGGACGACAACAAAGCGATCGTGGGCCGATGGTTCACGGAATTCTGGGGCAAAAACGTGAACCTCGCGGTCGTCGATGAGATCGCTGCGCCGGACATGCTGCTGAAATATTCGCTGCACGCGCCTCGCCGTGGCCGCGACGACATCAAGGCGTTCATGACCGACTTTCGAACCGCCTTCCCCGACCTCAACTTCTGGGGCACGGCCGATCTGATCGCGGAAGGCGATACTGTCGTCGGCCAGTGGGAGGGCGGTGGAACTCACACCGGCCCCGCCTTCAGCGACTTTCTGGTTGGCAGCCTTCCTGCCGCGACCGGCTGCACAATGCGCTTTACCGGCACGACGGTCTTGAAGCTGGTCGACGGCAGAATCGCGGCGGAGATCGGCCTCGATGACGGCGTCACCGCGCTGACCCAACTTGGCCTACTGAAGGCCGCTTGATCGAGCCGAGGCCTCCTCTGTTCACCTCCGCACGCAGGCCAAAGGGTGGCCTCGATCCGAGCACCAAAGCGCGTTGTCGGGCTTATAGACGCTGGTCTCGAAGAGATAGTGATAGTTGCTGTTGAGTCCGTCGTTGTTTGGCGCGGGCTCCATAGGGTCGAACGGATCGATGCTGAGAGAGGCCACGTGCGTCCCGGTGGTCTGCGAGGTGACGGGCAGGGTGATCGACGCGGGGGCTTCGCCGCGTTCCACCCAGGCGACGAGCTGAGGCATGAATTGCACGGTCGTTGCAGGGTCGCCGTCGACGGGCTGCCCGCACGGACAATGGTAGAGGCCGGGAACCATGTAGAGCCGAGTGAAGGATTGGGCCTCGGGCAGCCCGCCTGCCTGCCCGACCACGGCGCGGTAGTAGTTGATGCTCGCGAAGGGCGGAATCGCCTGGTCCGCCCAGCTATGGTAGATGATGAGCTTGCCGCCATTGGCGGCGAACGCGCTCAGGTCCGGGTCGGTCGCATTGTAAATCCCGCCGAGTTGCTCGAGTTCACCGTGCATCGCGGCCGTGAACGGCACGGAGCCCAGCGCGTATCGGCCCGGATGGTTGGGCATGAACGCCATATCGTTCAGGAACGCGATACCGATTCCCGCCGCATAGCTGTCGGCGGGCGCCGCGGAATCCGCCGCCGGCATAACCAGCCAATTGGCCCAGGCCAGCTCGGAACCGTAAGGCTCGCCGCCATCGAACAGGCCATGGCCCTCCTTGTCCGTCGGTCCGCGATATTCGTCGCGAACCACTCGGATCTGCGCGTCTGTCAGACAGCTCGGCTGATCCTGGCCCGCGGGGCAGCGCATGCTCGAAGGATCAAAAGTGCACGCGCGCGGGTCTCGGATCATGCCGTTCGGATCGGCGCATGCGGCCATGACTGCGGCGTGTAGCGCGGGTAGTTTTTCGGCGGTGAGAATTTGCCCGCCTTGCGCATTGAGGTTGGCCGCGGAGACCCACGGCGCGACGAGGCCTACGAGCGGCGCCCAGTTGTTGGCCGGGGCGCCGGCGATGATGCCGTCGAAATCGGCCGGATAGCGCTGCGCCAGGACCAGCGCTTCGTGGCCGCCATCGGAGACGCCGCTGAAGTAAGAATAAGCCGGCCTGCGGCCATAATAGGCGCGCACGACGGCCTTCATTGCGCGCGCCAGCTGATGTTCCGAACTGTAACCGAACACAGCTCGAAGCCTCAGATCGTTCCGCGCCCACAGCGCGTCGCCGTTGCTTGGCGCCTCATGGCCTTGATCGTCCGCGGCGACGACCATCTCGCCGTTTTGCAGCGGCGCATAGGGCGCCTGATAGCCGCTGGTCCGCGACGGGTCGTCGAGGCTCACGTCGGCCTTGCCGCAGAGACCTCCACAGCCTTGTTGAAGATAATCGCCGCGCCAGGTCTCGGTGGGCAGGAGCGCTTCGAACTGAGTGACGGGACTGATGTAGCCTTTCACGTCGCAGAAGACATGACCGTTGCGGGTCGCTGTCGCGCTTGTGGCGATGCGCGCGTCGAGAGCAGTGAAATCTGAATTCGCCAGCGACTCGCACGCAATGACCGGAAGAATGGCGCCGGCCTCGGCTGCGGACGCGTCGGTCTTCATGGCAGCCATTGAGCCGGCGGCCGCGATCGCGGCCAGCGTCAACAATCCGGGGATTCGCGCGAGCCGCATTCAGTCCTCCCTTTGATCGCGCCCTTGACCCGATTCGCGGGCCGACGCCGATGGTGACACAAGCGTAAGGACGCGCTTGGGTCCGGGCCAGCTTAGCATTTTCAATTGTCTGTGATCGAGGGCTGTTTCCCTTCCGTCCGGTCCGGCTTTAAAGCTCGCTGCTGGAATGGCCTATTCGTTTCATCACACCGTCATGCTCGGGTCATTTCCTGCGAAACGAATCGGAGGCTTGAGAAATGTCTGAGCACCAATGCGATGGCGTGACCCGGCGCGAGGTGCTGATCGGCGCGGCCGGCGGTCTTGCGCTCGCCGCGGTCGACGCTTCCGGAGCGCTGGCGCAAGATGGGCGGAGAGGTCAAGTCTCGGGCATCGTTTTCGAGGATAAGGACGGCTCGGGCGCGAGCGCATCCAATCCGGGGCTCGCCGGCGTGCTCGTCTCGAACGGCCGCGACGTCGTCCTCACAGGCCCCGACGGCCGCTACACCTTGCCGCTGCCGGAGGAGGCGACGATCTTCGTCATCAAGCCTGCGGGCTTCATGCCGCCGACCGAGCCGCTCACCAACCTTCCGCGCTTCTATCGCCATCATCAGCCAAAGGGCTCGCCGGCGGAGCTCAACCTGCGCTTCGAGGGCTTGGCGCCCACTGGGCCTTTGCCGGCGTCGGTCGATTTCCCGCTGCGTCGTCAGGACGAGCCAAAGACTTTCAACGTCGTGATGGTGACCGATCCGCAGCCGGAGACCGGCGCGGAAGTCGATTTTATCCGCGAGGATCTGATCCAGGCTTTGGCCGGCGTCGACGCGAAGTTCGGCCTCACTGCTGGCGACGTGATGTTCGACGATCTCTCGCTCTATCCGCGTTCGAACGCGATCATGGGCGCGATCGGGCTGCCGTGGTGGAATATCGGCGGCAATCACGATCTTAATCTGGAGGCGCCGGACCGCAAATACAGCCGGGAGACCTTCAAGCGGTTTTTCGGCCCAAATTACTACGCGTTCTTCTACGGGCAGACGCTCTTCCTCATGCTTGACGACGTCAACTATTTTGGCCCCGGCCCGCATAAAGTCGGGGGAGGGGACAAGTACGAGGGCAGGCTCGATGAGGGCCAGCTCGAGTTCGTGCGCAATGTGCTTGCGCACACGCCGGATGACACGCTCGTCGTTGTCGTGATGCACATCCCCATCAACACGTTTCTCGACAACGAACCCTACCAGAACCTGCAGGACCGGGATGCTTTCTTCGCCCTGTTTGAAGGACGCCGATATACGGTGAGCTTCGCCGGTCACACGCATACGACCGAGCATCACTATTTCGACGGCGCCGACGGCTGGAAGGGCGTCGCGCCCCACCATCAACACATACTGACGGCGCTCTCCGGCTCTTGGTGGAGCGGGCCCTACGATCATCGGGGCGTGGCCTCAGCCGACAGTCGCGACGGCACGCCGAACGGCTTCCATATCCTCTCGATCGACGGCTTGACGTATACGACGCGTTTCATCCCGGCGAAGGAGCCGAACGGGCGCCAGATGCGGCTCTCGATCGACAGCCGCTTCCATGGAATCGGCAAGGACGCCGATCGCGATTTCACCCAGGTGAGGCTCCTGGGTTCACCCGTTCCTCGCGACGCGCTTCACGCTTCGACCCTGATCGCCAACGTCTTTGATGGCGGCGAGAAGACGAAGGTCAAGATGGTCATCGGCGATCGCGCGCCGATCGAGATGACTCGCCACGCGCGGCCTGATCCGTTCGCGCAAGAGGTGTTCGCGCGCAACGAGGCGACAAAGAAGGCCTGGGTCAAGGCAGAGGATTCCTCGCACATCTGGACCGCGCGCCTACCCGTCGATCTTGTGCCCGGAACCTACCCGGTGGTCGTCGAGGCGACGGGCGAGTACGGCCAGCCGCTCAGCGGGCGGCTTGCGCTCGAGGTGACGGGGTAGGGGACGTGGCGGCTACGAATTTTAGCACGGAGGCTGAAGAGCGCAGCGCAAGGTGGATCGAACATCCGTTCTGCGTCACTGAGCGTTTGCCGAGAAAACCTCATCCAGTGGTGTAGCTGATCGCCGAGTAAAAATTGTGCCCGTAGAGCGCGATCGCCTGGGCTTTATCGAGGCCATTGATGATCTTGCGGGCGCTCACCCAATCCTCGTTCGTTTTGCAAAAGTAATCTCTGAGCGACTTGCCTGTGAACAAGCCCTTGATCATGCCAAGGAACAGTATGCTTGTCGCGTTGTCGAGCTCCAGCGCCAGATCGGGGTGATGAACGAAGTCGATTCCCAGGAGATTCGACATCGTTTCGTAGTTGCGCTCCCAGGTTAATTGCACAAAGCCGCGGCCGTAGTAGACCTGACCGGTGGTCGGATCAGCCTTGCCATATGGCCTTCCGCGTCCTTTGCCATATTCATTGATCGGCTGCATGTGCTGGTCAGTCTCATGGTAGGTCGTCGCAAGGGCGTAAGCGAGCCACCGGTCGTCATCGGCCGTATATTTCGCCTCCCATCCGTCGAGAATGGCGTTCATCCCATCGACCTGCGACTGCTGCATGACGTTTGAGAACATCATCCGACGCACATGCGTGAAGAAAAATCCTCGATTGATTTGCGTCATCCGAAACCTCAGGCCATAAAAGTGATTCTAATTCTGATTTACGGTATATTAGCCTCGTGTTTTCGCTATTGCCAGAAAATGTTCATGTTTTGTTCGAAACAGGCTTAATTGCCAAACATCGTCAGCGCGTCGCTGGACAGACCAGGAAGTTCTGGCGCTGGCTGGCCTATGTGTTGGGCGGGCTTGGTCGCGAAGGACAACGACCGCTCAGCGAAGCGCTCGTCTTCGGCGCGCCATGGGTCCATATATAGCGGCATCGAGAACTTCTG
Source organism: uncultured Alphaproteobacteria bacterium (assembly GCA_963717215.1). Lineage (GTDB taxonomy): Bacteria > Pseudomonadota > Alphaproteobacteria > Rhizobiales > Beijerinckiaceae > Roseiarcus. The sequence goes on along the minus strand of CAVQVS010000006.1, from coordinate 140,569 downwards.
GAGCCAGGCAAGCGCCATCTGCGCCGTTACAATGGCATCCCGAGGGCGCACTTCCCCCTCTAGCTCAGGGAATGCGAATATGGCGCTTCAACTACCGCCCCGCAAACCGCTTGCTCGCAACCGTAAAAATATGGCTCAACGAAACTCGATCACTCCCTATCTAGGCCAGCCCCTTTTTATATTTGAATCGGCCGTCAACCGTTGAAAAGTCCCATTTCGAAAAAAGAAATGAAAGAAAATGAAAGCGATTTTTCTTTCATTTCTTGCTTTTATTTTCGCTTACTTGCGCTCAAGCCGCTACCGCGCGGCTGTTCCGCTCGCGCATGAACGCCACGAGGTCGGTGTTGAGCTGATCCATGTGGGTGAACATGAGGCCGTGCGGCGCGCCCGGATAGATGAGGAGCCTGGAGCCGGGGATGAGCTTGGCCGCGGGCTTGCCGGTCATCTCGACTGGCATCGAGCGGTCGCGGTCGCCCTGCACGATGAGAGTCGGAATGTCTATGCACGACATCTCGACGCGGAAGTCCGCCTCGACCATGGCGCGGGAGCAGGCAAGCGTGATCGGAAGCGATGCCTGCAGGAGGGTCGCGCCCCAGCGCATCATTGCAGCCGATGTCTCCGGAATGAAGAATGGCGCCACATTGTCGGCGACCCATTTCGGGTAATCGCGCCGCCACTGCGTCCACAGCGCCTCGAAGGCTTCCATGGGCAAGCCGTTCGGGTTGTCGTGGGTCTTGAGGAGCATTGGCGTCGTCGGCGCGAGCAAGACGAGGCGCGCCACGCGTCGGCTTCCGTGCCGGGTCAGATACCGCACCGCCTCGCCGCCCGCCATCGAATGGGCGATCAGGGTGAGGTCGGTGAGATCGAGATCGCCGACAAGCGACGCGACGTCGTCCGCGAACGTGTCGAAGTCGTAGCCCCCGGCCGGCTGGTCGGATCGACCGTGGCCGCGCCGGTCGAAGCCGATGCAGCGGAAGCCTTGGTCTGCGAAGGCCGCCATCTGATAATCCCACATTCGGCTGGCGCAGCCGAGGCCATTGAGGAACAGGATCGGCGCGCCCGCACCCCACTCATGCCAATAGAGCTCTGCGCCGTCTTTCGCTGTAATGAAGGGCATGGGATTTGTCCTTTATGAACGAAGGTTTGGGGTGGAGCGGGGGTTACGCGGGAGTGAACGGATGGTCGAGCCAGGATGCGACCGTCGTCATCCACGATCAGGAATTCGAGGCCGCCCGCGAGCACGGTCTCGCTGTCGGCGAGCAGCATCTCCCAGCGGAACGTCACAACGTCGCCGCGGAGACGCGCGGTCGGGGCGGCGCGATAGCGAACGGCCTCGCGCAGTGCGCTTTTTCCAGGCGCCGCAAGGGTGAGCTTGGTAAGCGCGGCGTATCCGGCCGCTCGACTCTGGCCGAGCGCGTCGGGCGCCCAGAGCGCGGCAATGGCGGAGGAGCGCTTGGCCGCGTCCGGTTCGTTCCAGGCGGCGACATAAAGATCGGCGAGCGCCTGAGCGTCGAGCATGTGTCTCTCCACTTTGAAGATCGAGGGCGGCGAGCCCTCTCATTGGCCGCAGGATCGCGCTGCTCGGGTCAGCAATCCATGACTTGGCAGGTCAAAAAGCGACGGCGAGGTCGCTTTCCTCTTGACCTTGGAGGTCATGGCGCTGCGCGCCGCCCGGCGCTAAGCTTGAGCCCATGACTGCTCATCAGCTTCCGTTTGGCGTGCTGCTGCGGCGATGGCGTGAGCGGCGGCGCATGACGCAGGCCGATCTCGCCTACGCTGCGGAGAGCTCGACCCGGCACCTCTCTTGTCTCGAGACTGGCAAGGCGCAGCCGAGCCGCGAGATGATCGCCCGTCTCGCCGAATATCTCGAGATCCCGCTGCGCGACCAGAACTCGCTTCTGCTGGCGGCAGGCTTCGCGCCGGCTTTCCAGGAGCGCTCGATCGCCGCCCTGGCCGCGGCGAAAACCGCGATCGACGCCATCCTTCAGGCGCACAAGCCTTATCCCGCCTTCGCGGTCGACCGGCATTGGAATGTCGTCATGTCGAATTCCGCCCTGCCTCAACTTTACGAGGGCTGTTCGGCGGATCTCATGCGCCCGCCGGTCAACGCCGTACGCCTCACTCTGCACCCGGCGGGTATGGCGCCGAGGATCGTGAATTATGGGGCGTGGCGCGCTCATATGATGAGCGTTCTTCGCCAGCAGATCGACGCCCGCGGCGATGCGGTTCTGCAGGGCCTGCTGGCCGAAGTGTCGGCCTATCCGACCGCCGCCCCACGAGCGAGCCGCCGGAGAACTTTGGCGCCGCCGAGCGCCTGGCGACGCCGCTTCGGATCGCCACCCGCCTCGGAATCATGTCTTTCCTCGGCACGGTCACGGTTTTCGGCACGCCGAATGACGTGACCCTCTCCGAGCTCGCGCTGGAGATGCTGTTTCCCGCCGACGAAGCCACCGCCCGCATCGCGCACGACATGGTCGAGGAGCAGGAGAGGGCGGCGTGAAACGGGCCGGATAGCGCGCCCTGTGCGACCGCCCCTTGCGCCTCGCCGCCTCATGGTCCACATAGGCTGCGGGAGGTTGGCGAAGGACGTACCGCTCGCCAACCGGGTCAGGTCCGGAAGGAAGCAGCCCTAACGAGCCAGGGCGGGTCTTTGTCCAACCTCCCACTGACGCGCTTGGGCCGTCAGCGACCAGGCGAGCGTGATCTGAGTTCGCCTTTGCCACCGAGCGGCGGTCCATCGAGCGAAACAAAGCTTAAAATGCTCCGCCATCGACCTTTTCCTGCCAAGAGAGGGCGTCGTTGAGCGATTCGCTCTTCCCTGCCACCGAAGTTCAAGCCGCGCCGACGGCCTCCCCCTATCGGGTGCTGGCGCGAAAATACCGGCCGATGCGCTTCGAGGACCTCGTCGGCCAGGAGCCGATGGTGCGCACGCTCGCCAATTCCTTCGCCGCGAGCCGCATTCACCAAGCCTATATCCTCACGGGCGTACGGGGCGTCGGCAAGACGACGACGGCGCGCATTCTGGCGCGCGCCTTCAATTATGTCTTGCCAGGCAAGATCGATCGCCCGAGCGTCGAGATGCCCGAGCTAGGCCTCCACTGCCAGGCGATCATGGAATCGCGCCATGTCGACGTGATCGAGATGGACGCGGCCTCCCACACCGGCATCGACGACGTGCGCGAGATCATCGAGAATGCGCGCTATCGCCCGGTTTCGGCGCGCACCAAGGTCTACATCATCGATGAAGTGCACATGCTGTCGAAGCAGGCCTTCAACGGTCTTTTGAAGACGCTTGAAGAGCCGCCGGAGCATGTCAAGTTTCTGTTCGCGACCACGGAAATCGAAAAAGTGCCGATCACCGTGCGCTCGCGTTGCATTCGCTTCGATTTGCGGCGCATCGAGGCGGGCCCGATGGTCGGCCATTTGAGGAAGATTTGCGTCGCTGAAGGGGTCGCCGCCGAGCCGGAGGCGCTGGCGTTGATCGCCCGCGTGGCCGAAGGGTCGGTGCGCGACGCGCTTTCGCTGCTCGACCAGGGAATCGCGCATGGGGGCGAAACGGGCGTCACGGCGCTCGCCATTCGCAATATGCTGGGCCTTTCGGACAGAGGCGAGGTCATCGCGCTGTTCGAGCGCATCATGAGGGGGCAGATCGCCGAGGCCCTCGAGATCGTACGTGCGCTACACCAGGCAGGCGCGGAGGCCGCCGACATCCTGATCGATCTGGCCGAGTTTTGCCATTTCGTCACCCGCGCCAAAATTGCCCCCGCGGCGACCGAGGATCCGGCGGTAAGCGAGGTCGAGCGCGAACGCGCCCAAGAATTCGCCGACAAGCTGACGGTGGGCGTTTTGGCGCGGGCTTGGCAAATCCTGCTCAAGGGCGTGGAGGATGTGAAGGATTCGCCTCGCCCGTTGGCTTCTGCCGAAATGGCGCTGATCCGCCTCGCTTATGCTTCCGATCTGCCGACGCCCGAGGAGACGATCCGCAAGCTCAGCCAGTGCGAGCGAGGGTCCGCGGCAAGCGCCGCCGCTTCCGTCCGGGGGGCCATCCGGAGGCGGGGGTCCGCGCGCTTCGATGCGGCTCGCGGTCACTGAGCCCGCGCCGGTCGCGTCCGCGCCGCCTGCTCGTGCTCCGCACCGGCGCCTCCTGTCCGCTCCGCACCACGGCTCGCCCATTTCGACGACGTCGTTGCGCTTGCGCGCTCCAAGCGCGACATTCAGCTTGACTCAGTCGCTAGAGCGCGACGTGAGGCTCGCGCGCTTTGAACAGGGCAGCATCGCCTTCACTCTCGTCGAGGGCGCTGACTCCGGACTGGCGCAAACGCTAAGCCGCCGCCTGCAGGAATGGACGGGCGAGCGCTGGATGGTGGCGCTTGTTCCGGGCTCGACCGCGCCGACGTTGCGGGAGACAGCGCAAGCGCGTGAGGCCGAGCGGACGAGCAATGCCGCGTCGCATCCCCTGGTGCAGAAGGTTCTTGATCGATTCAAAGGGGCCCGCATCGTCGATGTGCGGCGTCCAGAGCGCGCCGTCCCCCGCAGACGGGTGAGGTCGATGAGGAGATTGGTTACGCCGATTCCGGCGTCGACCCCGCCGACGAAGTTTGAGAAGGAGATCGCGCCATGGATATCATGGGCATGATGAAAAAAGCGCAGGCCGTCCAGGCCAAGCTTCAGGAGGCGCAGGAGGAACTCGGGCGCCTTGAAGTCGAAGGTCAGGCGGGCGGCGGCATGGTGAGTCTCACGCTCACCGCCAAGGGCGAATTGAAGGGCGTGCGCATCGACGCCTCGCTCTTAACGCCGGGCGACAAGGAGATGCTTGAGGATCTGATCGTCGCCGCTTTCACCGACGGCAAGGCCAAGGCCGATCGCCTGGCGGCCGAGAAGATGCAGTCCCTGACGGCAGGGCTGCCCCTTCCACCCGGCATGAAGCTGCCGTTCTAGAGGCCGGATGTCGACGAGCGTCGCCGGGCCGGAAATCGAGCGTCTCGTCCAGCTTCTCGCGCGGCTGCCGGGATTGGGGCCGCGTTCGGCGCGTCGCGTCGCGCTCCATCTCATCCGCAAGCGCGAGACGCTGCTCGCGCCGCTCGCCGATGCGCTGCGGGTCGCGCAGGAGCGGATCTTGACCTGTTCGGCCTGCGGCAACGTCGACACGCGCGATCCCTGCACGATCTGTTCGGATGAGCGGCGCGACTCGACGACGCTGGTTGTCGTCGAGTCGGTCGGCGATCTCTGGGCTTTGGAGCGGGCCGGGCGCCACGCGGGCGCGCTACCATGTGCTTGGCGGCGCCCTTTCGGCCGCTCGACGGCGTTGGCCCGTCCGATCTCAATCTGTCCAGCCTAGTCGGGCGCATCGCCAAGGGCGGCGTGAGCGAAATGATCCTTGCCGTCAACGCCACGGTCGAGGGCCAAACGACCGCGCACTACATCATCGATCTCCTGACCGACTATCCGGTCAAGGTGACGCGGCTCGCGCATGGCGTGCCGGTGGGCGGCGAGCTCGACTATCTCGATGACGGCACGCTTGCGGCGGCGATGCGCCAGCGCACGGCGTTCTGATCCAGGGCTGCGGCGTTTGGAGGCGGAGTTTCGCTCCCGCCCCTGTTGGGCGGCCCGCCGGCAGCCTAAGTGCTAGGCGCCAGACGTCTTTCGAAGGCGATCGCCATGTCGCTTGCAACCAGAGCCTCCAGGCTCTTCGTTCCGCCTTATCCGCGTCGGCCCACGAGGCCCCGAGGATCGCTCTCGATCCTCCTCGCCCTGCAGCGCAGTCCGATCGAGGTCTGGTGGGAGGGCGATTTCGAGCGACCGGTTTCCATCGGGCGCACGATCTTCGGACTGCGCGCCGCCGCCCATGATCCGGCGGCCGTTCGACGCGTGTTTCTCGACAACGCCGCCAACTACCGCAAAGACGATCTTCAGCTTCGCATTCTGCGGCCTGGCTTAGGCAACGGGCTGTTGACCGCCGAAGGCGAGGACTGGCGCGTTCAGCGCCGGGCGCTGGCGCCCTTGTTTTCTCCGCGCCAGACCGCGGAATTTGCTCCGGCCGTCCACCGGGTCGGGCACGCTGCGGTCGAACGCATGAGCCGTCGGCGCGACGGAGCGGTGGCAGACGTCGGCGCGCTCATGTCGCGCCTGACGCTCTGGAAGTGCTTGAGCAGACGCTGTTCTCGCAAGGGCTAGGACGCGAACCCAGCGCCTTCCAGCGCGCGGTTTCGAGCTATTTCGAGACCATCGGCCGGATCGATCCGCTCGATTTGCTGGGCGCGCCCGCTTTCGTGCCCAGGCTCCGGCGCCGGCGCGGCCGCGGCGCGCTCGAGTTTTTCGAATTCGGCCGTCAACGCGATCATCGAAAAGCGGCAGGCGCTTCTGAGCGGAGGCGGCGAGGCGCCGCGCGACCTCCTGACCCTTCTCTTATCCGCCAAGGACCCTGAGAATGGCCGCGGCATTGCTGACGCGGACGTGCGGGCCAACATCGTCACCTTCATCAACGCGGGCCACGAGACGACCGCCAACGCGCTGACCTGGACGCTTTTTCTGCTCTCTCAATCGCCGGAATGGCGCGAGCGGGCCGAGGCTGACGCCGATCAGGCGTTCGACGCCGATGGGACCGTCGCCTCAGAACGGTGCGAAATCCTTCGCGCCGTCTTCGAGGAAGCTTTGCGCCTCTATCCCCCGGCGGCGATGCTCGCTCGCCAGGCGATCGCTGACGACGAGCTTGGGGGCATAAAGATCCCTGCAGGCACGGTGGTCACGGTCTCGCCCTATGTCCTGCACCGGCGCCGGGGACTCTGGGATCAGCCCGACGCCTTCGATCCCTCGCGATTCCTGGGCGAACAGCGCGATCGGATCGATCGTTTCGCCTACATTCCGTTCGGCGCGGGGCCGCGGGTGTGCATTGGCATGGCCTTCGCTATGCAGGAGGGGATCATTCTGCTCGCGCATCTTTTGCGCGCTTTTCGTTTTGAGTTGGTCGAGGGCCATGAAGTTATGCCCATGCAGCGCGTCACTTTGCGGCCACGCAACGGCATGAAAATGCACGTGAAAAAGCGCGTCTGCGAGGAAAGTTCCACAGCGGAAGAATTTTCTTTGTGAAAGTGCGTTGACAGGAATCTCACAGGGGCCTATATGCGGCTCTCCCAACGACGACGGGCGCTTTTGAAGCGGCCAAGTCAGCGGGTTGCGGGAACTTTCCGAGCACACTCCTCCCTGCTGTGAGGCGGGGGCGGAGAAATTTCGGTCGTTTCCAGACTGCGTGAAAGCGCGGTAACAAGGAATTCGAGCCTGAATTGGGCTCTGGCGGCGGGTCGCCCCAGGGTTTGGTTTGTGTTCGTGGAGCTTCGGCTCCGTGCTGTTTGACAATTGCATCGGAAGAAAGAGAGACGTGGGCGGCGGGGTCCTTGCGGGACTTCGGTTGTCGGGTTGAATTCAGGCGCAAGCTTGGAGCCGGTCCGGGGATTGGAGTCCGAAGAGACAACTGACGGTCACGTTTCAAAAATTCATCGCGCTTCGAAGGAGCGTGGTCAGACCGTCGTGAGGCGGGCAGGCCGCAAGCCTCGTTTGAAGCGGATGTGTTTGGAACTCGTCAAGAATACAGCGCTCCTACCTTCGGAGCGCTGAAGTGACCAGTCAGGACAAAGATCTCATTCAACTTGAGAGTTTGATCCTGGCTCAGAACGAACGCTGGCGGCAGGCTTAACACATGCAAGTCGAACGCTCGTAGCAATACGGGAGTGGCAGACGGGTGAGTAACGCGTGGGAACATACCCTCCGGTTCGGAATAGCTCAGGGAAACTTGGATTAATACCGGATACGGCTGAGAGGCGAAAGATTTATCGCCGGAGGATTGGCCCGCGTTCGATTAGCTTGTTGGTGAGGTAACGGCTCACCAAGGCGATGATCGATAGCTGGTCTGAGAGGATGATCAGCCACATTGGGACTGAGACACGGCCCAAACTCCTACGGGAGGCAGCAGTGGGGAATATTGGACAATGGGCGCAAGCCTGATCCAGCCATGCCGCGTGAGTGATGACGGCCTTAGGGTTGTAAAGCTCTTTCGCTCGGGACGATAATGACGGTACCGAGATAAGAAGCCCCGGCTAACTTCGTGCCAGCAGCCGCGGTAATACGAAGGGGGCTAGCGTTGTTCGGAATTACTGGGCGTAAAGCGCGTGTAGGCGGGTCTTTAAGTCAGGGGTGAAATGCCAAGGCTCAACCTTGGAACTGCCTTTGATACTGGAGATCTTGAGTCCGGGAGAGGTGAGTGGAATTGCGAGTGTAGAGGTGAAATTCGTAGATATTCGCAAGAACACCAGTGGCGAAGGCGGCTCACTGGCCCGGAACTGACGCTGAGACGCGAAAGCGTGGGGAGCAAACAGGATTAGATACCCTGGTAGTCCACGCTGTAAACGATGGATGCTAGCCGTTGGGGAGCTTGCTCTTCAGTGGCGCAGCTAACGCTTTAAGCATCCCGCCTGGGGAGTACGGTCGCAAGATTAAAACTCAAAGGAATTGACGGGGGCCCGCACAAGCGGTGGAGCATGTGGTTTAATTCGAAGCAACGCGCAGAACCTTACCAGCTTTTGACATGTCCTGGACGGATTGCAGAGATGCGATCTTCTCTTCGGAGCCGGGAACACAGGTGCTGCATGGCTGTCGTCAGCTCGTGTCGTGAGATGTTGGGTTAAGTCCCGCAACGAGCGCAACCCTCGCCCTTAGTTGCCATCATTCAGTTGGGCACTCCAGGGGGACTGCCGGTGATAAGCCGGAGGAAGGTGGGGATGACGTCAAGTCCTCATGGCCCTTACAGGCTGGGCTACACACGTGCTACAATGGCGGTGACAACGGGAGGCAAAGGGGCGACCCCTAGCAAATCTCGAAAAGCCGTCTCAGTTCGGATTGCACTCTGCAACTCGAGTGCATGAAGTTGGAATCGCTAGTAATCGCGGATCAGCACGCCGCGGTGAATACGTTCCCGGGCCTTGTACACACCGCCCGTCACACCATGGGAGTTGGTTTTACCCGAAGACGGCGCGCTAACCGCAAGGAGGCAGCCGGCCACGGTAGGGTCAGCGACTGGGGTGAAGTCGTAACAAGGTAGCCGTAGGGGAACCTGCGGCTGGATCACCTCCTTTCTGGATTCGGAGACATTAACCAAAGGCTTGGGCTTGCCCTCGTCGGATGGTTTGTTATCCGGCTCAGAATCAAGCGGCCAGTCAGGCCGCATTTGCGGGACCGCGCCGCCTTCGTCTCTCTTTCTGATCTAGGGATATGGAAGCTTGCGCCCTGTTTGCCTTTACTGGCATGCTGGCCGTGGACTTCTGCTTCGACCGGGCTTGTAGCTCAGTTGGTTAGAGCGCGCGCTTGATAAGCGTGAGGTCGGAGGTTCAAGTCCTCCCAGGCCCACCAAGCCTTCGGGCGCCGGCGGGTCTTGACACGGGGCCATAGCTCAGTTGGGAGAGCGCGTGCTTTGCAAGCATGAGGTCGTCGGTTCGATCCCGTCTGGCTCCACCAAAGCCTCGGCGGCAAGGCCTTGGCGACGTGTCGAGCAGATTGAAGCTCTCTTGATCCTTTCCGGTGCAATTCATCAGTTTCGTTAGGCGCGCGAGCGCTTGGCGTGACGAAGGCCGAATGGGCGGCGAACAGGATTCCAATCCTCCGCCGCTCCCCTCGGTCCTCGATCTCTGACATTGTGAAGAGGAAGCGCATTCGGTCGAAGACCGGATGGGACGAGGCGTGAGCCGGAAGATCCGTGAGGATCCGAGGGCGGAAAGACGCCGCGTCATCATCTTGTCTCTCGAGCAACCAGTCGTGGGTTTGGAGCCTGACCGCTCAGATCCCCGGATGCGTTTGAAGCAAAACTGGTCTTTTCAAGCCAAGACGTGGGTTGTCGATGGATTTCCGAAATCAATTGACGCACAAGAACGCGCGCCTTGGCGATGAGAGCAATCAAGTGTCTTAAGGGTATCTGGTGGATGCCTTGGCGCTGAGAGGCGATGAAGGACGTGGTACGCTGCGATAAGTCATGGGGAGCCGCGAACAGGCTTTGATCCGTGAATTTCCGAATGGGGAAACCCACCTTCGATCTCTGTTGCTCCGAAGAGGCGCGTCGATGACGCGAGAGCCAAGGCCGCACAGGCCAGAGGCTTCGCTCGAGGCGAGTCGGCTTCGTTAGGTCCGCAAGGACACGACGAAGCGATCTTTGGACCAACAGAGATCAAAAGAAGGTACTTATTCTCTGAATACATAGGAGAATAAGAGCGAACCCGGGGAACTGAAACATCTCAGTACCCGGAGGAAAGGACATCAACGAGAACTCCGTTAGTAGTGGCGAGCGAACGCGGACCAGGCCAATGCTTTTGTTTGGATCTATCAGAACCGGTTGGAAAGCCGGGCCGTAGCGGGTGACAGCCCCGTATGAATAGGGTTCGAGCAGGAGATTCGAGTAGGGCGGGACACGTGCAATCCTGTCTGAACACGGGGGGACCACCCTCCAAGCCTAAGTACTCCTCAGCGACCGATAGCGAACAAGTACCGTGAGGGAAAGGTGAAAAGCACCCCGACGAGGGGAGTGAAACA
>CAVQVS010000006.1:0-125000 GCA_963717215.1 uncultured Alphaproteobacteria bacterium | reverse complement strand
TCGATCTGAACCAACAGTTCGTGGACGCGCTCAGAAAGACCAAGGCGCCTATCGTACCGGTTTGAACGACGATCTGCGCGTGTCGAAGACGACCAAAATGGCTGTGAAGCGATTGAGGTTTCTCGAGATATTCCAAAAGATACAATGCTTTCGTCTATCTTCACAGACTGAACCTTTGTCGCTAGCTTGAGCAACGATCGCCGTTCACCGGGGCTTGCGGGTTGCGCGAATTGCCCTCCGGAATGCCGGGAGAGTCGCCATGCAATTCAGTCGTCGCGGATTCATCAAAATCACCGCAGCGGGACTTGCGGCATCGAGCCTTGGCTCTCTTGGCTTTGGCGGGGCGGGCGAAGCTCTCGCCGCTTCGGTACGTCCGTTCAAGCTGACAGCGGCGAGCGAGACGCGCAACACATGCACCTATTGCTCGGTCGCCTGCGGCATCCTCATCTACAGCCTCGGCGACAAAGCCAAGAATGCAGTATCCGACATCATCCACATCGAGGGCGACCCTGACCACCCTGTCAATCGCGGCACCCTCTGCCCGAAGGGATCGGCGCTTTTGGATATCGTCCATGCGCCGACCCGGCTCAAGGTCCCGAAATATCGCGCGCCGGGGACAAACGAATTCAAGGAGGTCTCCTGGGATTTCGCGCTCGACCGGATCGCCAAGCTGATGAAGGAAGACCGCGACAAAAACTTCATCGCGAAAAACAAGGACGGGGCGACGGTCAACCGCTGGCTTTCGACAGGAATGCTGGCGGCGTCTGCGTCGTCCAATGAAGACTCCTTCGTCACCTGGAAGGTCGCCCGCGCTCTCGGCATGGTGGTGTTCGACAACCAGGCGCGCGTTTGACACGGACCGACGGTGGCCAGTTTGGCCCCATCATTCGGTCGTGGCGCGATGACCAACACCTGGCAGGACATCAAGAACGCCAATGTAATCATCGAGATGGGCGGCAACGCCGCCGAGGCCCATCCGTGCGGTTTCAAATGGGTCGTCGAAGCGAAGATCGAGAACGGCGCGAAGTTCGTCGTCGTCGATCCGCGTTTCACGCGCAGCGCGGCGGTCGCAGACCTCTACGCGCCGATCCGTCCAGGCACGGACATCGCTTTCTTAAGCGGAATCATCCGCTATCTGCTCGAAAAAGATCAAATCCAGCACGAATATGTGCGCGCCTACACCAACGCCAGCCTCATCGTGAAAGACGGCTTCGGCTTCGAGGATGGGCTCTTCACCGGATACGAGGAAGAGAAACGCACTTACGACAAGTCGAGCTGGGACTACGAGAAGGACGACCAGGGCTTCGCCAAGGTTGACGACACGTGGCAGAATCCGCGCTGTGTCATCAACCTTTTGCGCAAACACGCCGATCGCTACACGCCCGAAATGGTGTCGCGCATCTGCGGCACGCCGCAGGACAAGTTCCTGCAGGTCTGCGAGCTGTTCGCGTCATGCTCCGCCCCAGACAGGGCGCTGACCAGCCTGTTCGCGCTCGGCTGGACGCAGCATTCCGTCGGCGCGCAGAACATTCGCACGATGGCGATGGTGCAGCTGCTTCTGGGCAACATCGGCGTTGCGGGCGGCGGCATGAACGCGCTGCGCGGGCACTCCAATATCCAGGGTCTGACCGACATCGGCCTCTTGTCGAACGCAATGCCCGGCTATCTCACTTTGGCCAGGGATACCGAGACGACGTTCGACGATTATATGAAGACGCGGCTCTACAAGCCGGTGCGGCCAGGGCAGGTGAGCTACTGGCAGAACTACAAGAAGTTCTTCGTCAGCTTCCAGAAGGCGATCTACGGCAAGGCCGCGACCGTCGACAACGACTGGGCCTACGACTGGCTGCCGAAACTCGACATCCCGCTCTATGACATCATCGCCGCCTTCGAGATGATGGATAAGGGCGAGATCAACGGCTACATCTGCCAGGGGTTCAACCCGCTTCAGGCCTTCCCCGACAAGGGCAAGATCCGCCGCTCGCTCGGCAAGCTCAAATATCTCGTCGTGATGGATCCGCTCGACACCGAGACGTCGCGCTTCTGGGAAAATTTCGGGCCGCAGAATCCCTCTGAGCCAGCGAGCATCCAGACGGAGGTGTTCCAGCTTCCGACCGCCTGCTTTGCCGAGGAGAGTGGCACGCTCGTCAATTCGGCGCGCTGGCTGCAATGGCACTGGAAGGCGGCGCCTCCCCCCGGTGAAGCCCAGAGCGATGTTTTCATCATGGCCGGTCTCTTCCTTCGCTTGCGCGACATGTACCGCAAGGACGGCGGGGCGTTTCCCGATCCCCTGCTCAACCTGACCTGGGATTACATCAATCCGGCGGATCCTGATCCAGAGGAAGTGGCCAAAGAGATGAACGGCCGTGCGCTTGCCGACCTCAAGGATGCGAACGGCCAGACGCTCGTCAAGGCGGGACAACAGCTGAGTGGTTTTGCGCAATTGCGCGACGACGGCTCGACCATGTCGGGCTGCTGGATCTTCTCCGGGAGCTACACCCAGGAAGGCAATCAGATGGCGCGTCGCGACGCGACCGATCCGCGCGAAGCGGGCATCGCGCCGAACTGGGCCTGGGCGTGGCCGGCCAATCGCCGCATCCTTTACAACCGCGCCAGCGCCGATCCGTCGGGCAAGCCGTGGAACCCGGCGAAATCGATCATCGAATGGAATGGCGCCAAATGGGTCGGCCTCGACGTGCCAGACTACACGGCGGCTGCGCCGTCCGAGAATGTCGGTCCCTTCATCATGAACGCCGATGGGCTTGGGCGCCTGTTTGCTCTCGACCAGATGGTCGAGGGGCCATTCCCGGAGCATTACGAGCCGTTCGAAAGCCCGTCCGAAAACGTGCTGCATCCGAAGGTGCGCAACAATCCGGCGGCGCGGGTCTATGCGGACGACCGGAAGAACTTCGGCGCCGTCGCCGAGTTCCCCTATGTTGGAACCACCTATCGGCTCACCGAGCACTTTCACTTTTGGACTAAGCATGCGCTGATCAACGCGATCCTCCAGCCGGAGGAATTCGTCGAGATCGGCGAGGCTCTGGCCAAGGAGAAAGGTATCGAGCAGGCCGGATGGGTCCGTGTGTCGTCGAAGCGTGGCGCGGTCGTCTGCAAAGCGTATGTGACGAAGCGCATCAAGCCGATGACTGTCGACGGCAAGCCGACGCATCTCGTGGGCGTGCCGCTGCACTGGGGCTTCACCGGCCAAGCGCGCAAGGGCTATGGCGCGAACACGCTCACGCCTTCAGTCGGCGACGCCAACACACAGACGCCGGAGTTCAAGGCGTTCCTCGTCAATGTCGAAAAGGTCGCGGGGCCGGTGGCGTGAGGGACCGACATGTCTAATCTGCAGTCGCAAGACTACATCCGCATCTCGGCCACGACAATCACGCCGCCGTCAGTCCGCCGGCACGAGCAAGAGGTCGCCAAGCTCATCGACGTCACACGCTGCATCGGCTGCAAGGCGTGCCAGGCCGCCTGCATGGAATGGAACGACCTCCGCGGCGAGGTCGGGCATTTCGAGGGAACTTATGACAATCCTCTCGATCTGGATCCCAACACCTGGACGCTGATGCGGTTCACCGAATGGGATAACGATCAGGGCAACCTCGAATGGCTGATCCGCAAGGATGGCTGCATGCATTGCGAAGATCCGGGCTGCCTTAAGGCTTGCCCGGCGCCCGGCGCGATCGTGCAATACGCCAATGGGATCGTCGACTTCATCAGCGAGAACTGCATCGGCTGCGGCTACTGTATCAAGGGCTGCCCTTTCAACATTCCCCGTGTCAGCAAGATCGATCATAAATCGTACAAATGCACGCTCTGCTCCGACCGCGTCGCAGTTGGCAAAGAGCCGGCCTGCGTGAAGGCCTGCCCGACCGGCGCGATCATGTTCGGCTCGAAGACTGACATGACGAACTGGGCAGGCGAGCGCGTGATCGATCTCAAGTCGCGCGGCTTTGAGAATGCGGGCCTTTACGATCCGCAGGGCGTCGGCGGCACGCATGTGATGTACGTGCTGCATCACGCCGATCGTCCGTCGCTCTATGCTGGCCTGCCGGACAACCCGAAGATCGATCCGCTTGTTCAAATTTGGAAAGGTGTGTTGAAGCCGCTGGCTTTGGCTGGCGTCGCGCTCGCCGCCGTCGCCGGATTTTTCCACTGGATCACCGCCGGGCCGAACGAAGTGCAGCCCGAGGACGACATCGCGGCGGCGAAGCTCATTCGGGAATCGGACGCCGAGACCACGGGGCGGGCGACGACATGAGCTATCCGCGCGGGACGATCATTCGCAATACGACGGCGGCGCGGATCAATCACTGGATCACCGCCGCCTGCTTCGTTCTCTTGTTCCTTTCCGGCCTGTCGATGTTCCACCCGCTCCTGTCCTTTCTCGCCTTGCTGTTCGGCAGCGGGCAATGGGCGCGCGCGGTTCATCCGTGGATCGGCTGTGTGCTGCTGGTGAGTTACGCCGGCCTCATCGTGCAATTCTGGCGTGACAATTTCTGGAACCGGGACGACATTGCGTGGATGGCCGCAATCGTGCGTGTGTTGCGCAACGAGGAAGAAGGCGTTCCGGAAGTCGGGCGGTTCAACGCTGGCCAAAAATTCGTCTTCTGGTCGATGGCGCTTCTGGTGCCCGCGCTCTTCTTCACGGGGCTCGTCATCTGGGAGGTTTATTTCGGCGAGGCGACGACCATCGAGACCCAGAGGGCGGCGGCGCTCATTCACAGCTACGCGGCGATTGCGGCGATCATCATCTGGATCACCCATGTCTATGCGGCGATCTGGGTGCGCGGTTCGATGCGAGGGATGACACAAGGCTATGTGACCCCCGGCTGGGCGTGGCGGCATCATCGCAAATGGCTCAAGAGCCTCGTGGCGACAGGCTCGCGCGGGCCTCGTCCGCGGCGCGCGGCCGAGGGTTCATGAGGCAAGGTGAGACCGCGCCGAAGGGTGGCTGGATCGGCAGCGCGACGGGCGGCGTCAAAGCGCCGGAGCTCATTCTGCTTCCCGACGCCGCGATCCGCTTTACTCGCACGGCGGAGCGACTCGCGCTTTTATCGAGGGGGCATCCGATGGAGGGATGGCTCGATTTCATGGCGAAGCTTGCACGCGCCCAGCACCGCGTCGCGACGACCCTCGCCCCTTTGATCACGCCTGACGAAGCGATGGTGGAGCAGGCGGTCGCCGCACGCATTCCGCCGATCGCCGCCGACGGCCATCGCCGCGACGCGGTCTGGCGTGAGGGCCTTGCCCTGCTGCTCGATAGCGTCGCCTGCGAAGGGCTGCCTACTCAGGCGGCGACCGTCGCAATGGAGCTGCGTGCCTGCAGCCCCGCCTCGACGGAAGCGCTAGCCGACGCATTCTTGCGCGGCGCCGTTGATGAGAAGGACGCAGGCTCAAGCTTCTGGATCGCTGCGGCCTTGCAGGTCTACTTCACCCGTCTTGCAGGGCGCCTCCAAACGCGAGCATTGCGTCTGCTCGAGCAGCGGTCGCTATGCCCTTGCTGCAGCTCGACCTCGTCGGCGAGTCTTGTAACCGGCGCTGGGCAAAACCCGGGGGCGCGTTACCTCTATTGCTCGCTCTGCTCCACGGCGTGGAACTATTCGCGCGCTGTGTGCGTCACCTGCGGCGGCTCGAGGACGCTCACGATCCGGGGAGTCGAAGGCGATTCCGGCGTTGTGAAGGCCGAGACCTGCGACGAGTGCGGGACCTATTCGAAGATGGCCTATGAGGCCAAAGACATGCAGGCCGACCCTTACGCCGACGACCTCGCCACGCTTGGGCTCGACGTCATGGTTGGCGAAGCCGGCTGGGCACGCCATGCGCCCAATCCTCTGGTGCTTGTCGGTTGAGTTGCGGCGACGGTCAAGGCGGCCCGGAGTCGAATGTCTCGGGTAGGCGCCCTAGTCCTAGTCCCGGCCTTGCGGCGCATTGGACCCCGCGCGCTCTTGACCGGCCCACCGGCGTCGCATGCGCTCGGAAACGGTCATCACTCGGGACGTTCGAGGAAGTTGTCGGCATTGTAGGGCACAGCGAGACCACACCCGAAGCCAGCGAGTAGTCGGATCAAAGCAACTCGGGAAAGGTCGGATTTTCGTTGGCGTCCCCGCGCCGCGCCTCCGCGTGAGCATAGTCGTTCGTACCCGCCTTCTTGACGGCCATGAATGTTCTTAAAATCTCTTGCGGCAGGGTTTGTTGCGACCAGAGGCGAATGTTCGCGCCGCGCCCTGCCATCTTGGGTGGCACCGACATCTCGCTCGCTCATTGCTGCCAATACGACGACATGACCTAGATCGTAACCATGTCAGCCAGCGTTTTTAATAAATCAGCGCGGAAACGACTGTGCTTGGGCAATAAACCGACACCCACTTATTGCGCGCAAAGCCCGATTTACCTTGACATCACAAGCTAAGTCTGATCAACTTTTTGTGAGCGTCCTGGGCCAATGCGGCACAATGGCGCTGGAGACCAGGCCGGCCAGCGTTGCCATTTACAGCGCGGCGAAGATCCAAACACGCTCTGCTTTGAAGCGCGGGGTTTGATTTGGAGGCCAATTTCGGGAGGGAGAAACATGATGCGTATAGCCGCTTTAACTTGCGCGACTGTTATGGGCGGGTTGCTTCTTGCGACGTTGCCGGTGTCGATCCAATGGTCGGCAGAAAAGAACCTGTCGATATCTCAGGACAAGGCCTATGCGGTGGTTGGAAGACCCGCAACTGCCGCAAGCGTAGCCGGCGCTCACCGGAGACATGGACGGCGGGCGGTCCGACGCTGCGCGGCGGGCGTGACCTGCTAAATGTCAGACCGAAGCGCGGTGAACTGACGTCTGGTATGAAATTCCGGCGCCATCGACCAAGCCAACAGATCGCCTTGGACGAGAGGGAGCGCCGCCGAATAGCTCGACGATAGACGCGATCGGCGGTAGCTTTTCCTCGTCTGGGGAGACTCTGTTTCGCGACAATGGCTGCATCGAGACCTGAACAAAAACACTGGTGTCGAATAGGAGGCTGGAGCCCAACATCGCAGCCTCAGGGCGACCGACCGATTTCGCGCCACGCCCCCAATCCGCTAGTGGTGGCCGGGTAGGCCGCGCGGTCGGCTTGGCTTACTTTGCTCTGGCGCTGGGGGGTGTGCAGGCCTATTCTTTATCTGTTCGCCATGAGCCCGACGTCCTCTGGAGGAGGCAAGCCATGCTCGACCGTCGCAACTTCCTGAAATCTGCAGCTTCACTCGCCGCGCTTGGAGTGGTCGCAATCCCCGCGACCGCCGATCCGTTCGCATTGTCTGATCACGGCGCCTGGCGCACCTACGAAATTCGCACCATCGTCGAGATCGACTCGACCGAGCCCGTCCGGATCTGGGCGCCGGCCGCCGCCTTCGACGCTCCTGACTGGAGCCGCCCGTTAGGAACGAAATGGACGGGCAATGCGGATTTCGCCGAAATCTTCCGCGATCCCGCCTATGGCGCCGAGTTCGTCCACCTCGACTGGAGGGCGGGCTCGGGCGGACGCCGCGCCGAGATCGTCAGCAGGGTGGCGACGCGCGACCGCGCCGTCGATATCCGCGCCGGAAAAGGCGACGGCGCTCTCTTGTCTCCCAAAGAGCGCGCGCTTTTCACCAGGGCGACCGCGCTCATCCCAACCGACGGGATCGTCAAAGAGACCTCCGACAAAATCGTAGCCGGCGCGACAAGCGATCTTGATAAGGCGCGCGCGATCTACAATTGGCTTGTCGCGAACACGGAGCGCATCGCCGCGACGCGCGGCTGCGGCTCGGGCGACATCAAGGCGATGTTGGCCACGGAAAAGCTTGGCGGCAAATGCGCCGACATCAACGGCCTTTTTGTTGGGCTCGCTCGCGCAGCGGGTCTTCCCGCGCGCGACCTCTACGGCATTCGCGTCGCCTCTTCGCGCTTCGGCTACAAGAGCCTGGGCGTCGCTTCGACCGACGTCACAAAGGCCCAGCATTGCCGGGCCGACGTCTGGCTCGAGGGGATTGGCTGGATGCCGATGGATGCAGCCGACGTCCGCAAAGTCATGCTGGAGGAGCCGCCGACGCACCTGAGCGCGGACGAGCCCAAAGTCGCCGCCGCGCGCGAAACGCTGATTGGATCGTGCGAAGGCAATTGGGTCGCCTTCAACTGCGCACACGACGTCGCGTTGCCGGGCGCCTCGGGCGGTCCGGTCGGCTTTCTCATGTATCCTGAGGGCGAGGTTGGCGGCGTCCGGCTCGATTGCCTTGATCCTGCAGCGTTCCGCTACCGGATCGAAGCGCGCGAGATTCAGGTTTGAACGCCCCCATTCTTCGCCTGACCGCGCTCGCCCATGGCGGCGGCTGCGGCTGCAAGCTGTCGCCCGCAATCTTGCGCGAGCTGCTTGCCGAGCAGCCGGCGGCGGCGCCGTTCGCCAATCTGCTCGTTGGCACGGAGACTGGCGACGACGCGGCAGTGTGGCGGCTTGACGACGAGACCTGCATTGTCGCGACCACCGACTTCTTCATGCCGATGGTCGACGACCCCTTCGACTTCGGCCGCATCGCTGCGACCAATGCGCTCTCCGACGTCTACGCCATGGGCGCCAAACCCATCTTCGCGCTCGCGGTTCTTGGCATGCCGATCAACAGCATGCCCACAGCCATGATCCGCGAAATCCTGCGCGGCGGCGCGGCCATGGCGGCGGAAG
Organism: uncultured Alphaproteobacteria bacterium; assembly: GCA_963717215.1. Lineage (GTDB taxonomy): Bacteria > Pseudomonadota > Alphaproteobacteria > Rhizobiales > Beijerinckiaceae > Roseiarcus. The sequence continues at coordinate 116,313 of CAVQVS010000006.1, read as the reverse complement.
CTGGAATTCCCGTGGCCGGCGGTCATTCCATCGACTCGCCCGAGCCGATCTATGGCCTCGCGGTCGTGGGCCTCGTGTCGACGAAGGCGCTCAGACGCAACTCGGAAGCTCGCGCAGGCGATGCGTTGATCCTCACCAAGCCGCTCGGCGTCGGGATCTATTCGGCGGCGATCAAAAAGGGCGCGCTCTCTGAGGAGGGCTATCGCGAGATGCTTGCCTTCATGACGCGTCTCAATTCCGCCGGAGCGGACCTCGCGCGGATGCAGGAAGTTCACGCAATGACCGATGTGACGGGCTTCGGCCTTTTTGGTCATGCGCTCGAAATGGCGCGGGGCGCCGGCGTCACCGTCCGTCTCCGCCTCGACGATGTGCCGCTGCTTGCTCAGGCCGACACGCTTGCCCGCGCTGGCTTTGTCACGGGCGCTTCGCATCGCAACTGGGCGAGCTACGGCGAGGCCGTCGCGCTGCCGACCGGATTTGAAGACTTTCGACGCTTGCTGTTGACCGACCCGCAGACGTCAGGCGGCCTGCTCGTGGCCTGCGACGCTCAGGCCGCACCGGCCATCCTCGCGCTCGTACGAGAAGGCGATCCGTGCGCTGCGATCATAGGTTCGGTCGAGGCTGGCGATCCGATCATAGCCGTCGACGCCTGAGCGCTGTCCGCATCATTTGGCGCGATGCAGAACTGGCGGAAGAGAGTGGGAGTCGAACCCACCTGAGACAGGCTCGCTGCCCCACACGGATTTGAAGTCCGGGCGCCCCACCGGGGACGGTTCTCCTCCAGTCTCATCACCGGATTGCCATGGCGACCCGAACAAATCCAGACGATGCCGGTTGACACGACGCTCATCGCCCTTGCGCAAGGTGACGCCATGCCGATCGAAGAAGTCGAGAATCTGGATCGCCACCTTGCGGCCGTTGTCGAGCCGGTCGCGGAGTTGGGCAGCGGAAAAAGAGCCGTCCTTCGCTGACGCCGATAGATCCGCGATGATCGTGGTCATCTCGCTGACCGTCGACCGCAAGAAGAAGTGGTCATGCGCCACTTCATCAGCCCAGCCCATGTGGCCTACGCGTTTGAGGGCGCGGCGCAGATCTTTTTCGGCGCGGCCGGTCGTCGCCGCGAGGTCGCGCACTCTTGGCGGACGGAAGCGCTGCGCCCCGCCGAGAAGGGGCGCGATCATCCCCCACGCGGCTTTATCCTCGGGCGCAAGCTGCACCTCGTGCGACGGAAGTCTGACGAACGCGCCGTCCAGAATGAGCTGGCCTGAGCCGGCAAGTTTTTTCAAAGCGACGTCGAATGCTGGCTTCGAGAGCATTGGCAACGAGGCGACCCGGAGCTGCTCTCGCCCCAACCCCTGAAGATCCGGATTTTCGGCGTGATAGGCGCCGATTCGCTCGAGCACGGTCGATGTGAAGAGGGCCCAACGCTCGTGGGTCAGCGCGACTTGTGAATCTCCCGCTTCCAAGATGACGAGCCCAAGCGCCGACGCAAGCTGATCCCTCCGCTCTGCGGAGAGCGCGCGGTCTCGCGCGAACGCGGCGAGGTCAAAAGCGAAGGGCGGCGTTTCCAGAAGCGCAGCGAACGACACCGACTGATCGGCCAACGCGAGCGCCGTGCGCTGCTCGCGGCGCTCCAGCGCCCGCCTTCCTCTGGCTTTCGCACGCAGCTCAAGGAACAGGCCGCCGCCCAGCGTACGCTGGGCCGATACGTCCCGAACGACGAAGCGATCGTGCGCTGTTGCAGCAATCGGCCGATCAAGGACGAGCTGGACGTCGGCCTCTTCTCCGGGCGCGATGGACTTGTCGTCGAACAGGACGATGCGCGCGCCTGCCTCCGCCGCGGCATGATGAAGCCGGACAGGAAACCATTGACCGATCGGCTTTTTCTCGGTCGGCAGGACTCGGATTCGCGCGTCGATGCGATCGGTCGGCGCGTGCAGTTCGGGATCGAGCGCCACGTCGCCGCGTCGGATCGCGTCTTTTGTTATGCTCGGGCCAGTGAGATTGAGCGCGCAGCGCTCGCCGGCATGCGCCACCTCCGCCTGGCGGTTCTGCGCATGAAGAGAGCGCACACGCGCGAACAAGCCGGATGGGCTGAGCTGGATTCGGTCGCCGAGATGGACCGAGCCCGACAACACCGTTCCGGTCGCCACGACCCCGACGCCAGACAGCGTGAAGACGCGGTCGACCGCGAGCCGGAACCTCTTGCCTGCCGCGCGATCGCGCACCGCGACCGCAGCCTCTTCGAGATGCGCACGCAGCGCGTCCACGCCCGCGCCGGTCTGCGCCGAGGCCGTCAGGACCTCGGCGTGCGCAAGCGTTGTCGCCGCGATCATCGCTTTCGCCTGCCGCGCCACCTTCTCGCCAGCCTCGGGGGAAGCGAGGTCAGCCTTGGTCAGGACGACGACTCCGCGATCTATGCCGAGCAGGTCGAGAATCGCCAGATGCTCAAGCGTCTGGGGCATAATCCCGTCATCGACGGCGATTGTCAGAAGTGCAAAATCGATCCCGCTTGCGCCCGCGAGCATCGTGTGTACGAAGCGTTCGTGGCCGGGAACATCAATAAATCCGATCGGCTGCCCCGATCGCGTCGGCATATAGGCGAAGCCTAGGTCAATCGTGATGCCGCGGGCCTTCTCATCCTTCAGCCGGTCGCCGGCGACGCCCGTCAGCGCTTTGACCAGAGCCGTCTTACCGTGATCGATGTGACCGGCGAGGCCAACAATCATCGTGGCGCGCCCTTCGCTCGCCGCGCGTCAGATACCGCGCCGCACGCGTGATTCTGAGCAATGCCAGCGAAGTGCGACAGGTTGGAGAGGAACGCCTCGTCCTCGCCCGCACAGCGAAGGTCAAGCACCAGGCGCTCCTTCTCAATTCGTCCGATGACTGGTCGCGGAAGTTCGCGCAGCATCGCCGACAAGTGTTCCAACTGTCCGCTTGTCCGCTTGGCGGCGACGGCGAGACCAGCGCTCGCGATGGTTTCGAGCGGCAACGCGCCGGAGCCGATCTGGCTCTGGCATTCGCACAGTTCGACCGCGAAGTCGTCGCCGAGGGCTTCCGCCAAGTGCGGCAGCAGGCGCCGGGCCTGCGCCTCGATCTCCAATCGCGACCGCGTCAGCATCCGCAAAGTCGGAAGGCGCTCAGCGAGTCGGATCGGGTCCCGATAAAGCTTAAGGGTGGCCTCGATGGCGGCCAGCCTGATCTTGTCGACTCGAAGCGCGCGCTTCATCGGATTGCGATTGACCGCCTGGATCAGATCGCGCTTGCCGACAATGAAACCCGCTTGCGGGCCGCCGAGCAACTTATCGCCGGAAAACGTGACGACGTCTGCGGCGGCTGCCGCCTGCCGTGCGGTCGGCTCCGCCTGCAGCCCGTACTGCGCGAGATCGATCAAGGTGCCGGAGCCGAGATCGTGGGCGAGCGGAACGCCCGCCTCCTTCGCAATGGCGCTTAGCTCCGCCGTCCCGACCTCGGCGGTGAAGCCCTGAATGCGGTAATTCGAGGTGTGGACTTTCAGTATCAGTCCGGTCCTTTCGCTCAGCGCCGAGCGATAGTCCTTTCCATGCGTGCGATTGGTCGTGCCGACCTCGACCAGCCGCGCGCCAGCGCTCGCCATGATTTCCGGCATTCGAAACGCGCCGCCGATCTCGATCAACTCGCCGCGCGACACGACCACCTCTCGACCGCCCGCAAGAGTGTTCAAAACCAGAAGCACCGCGGCGGCATTGTTGTTGACAATTGTCGCGTCCTCCGCGCCGGTCAGATCGCATAAAAGACCTCTGACATGATCGTCGCGTTCACCGCGTTTGCCCGTCTCAAGAGCGAACTCGAGCGCCACCGGATTTTGCATGGCTGCGACGGCGGCTTCAACCGCCACCTCGGCGAGGACTGCCCGGCCAAGATTCGTGTGCAGAACCGTGCCGGTCAGGTTGAACAACGGGCGCGAACCGGAGCGGTCCTCTCTCTCGAGGTGGGCGCGACTTTCGAGGGCGAGACACTCAGCGCTGGGAACGGCGGGTTCGCCCTTCTGAAGCGCCGCCCGGGTGACCGCGATCGTCGCGCGGATCGCGTTCGTTGAGGCCTTTTGGCCATAGCGCTCAATCAGAGCAGCCGCCGCGGGAGTGTTCAGGACCGCGGATACCGAGGGGAGGTCGCGCAGGCGCGCCGATATTGTGGGGTCCATTGTCCCCTCGCATTTGCCCTGGCAAGCCCGCCGCGCGATCTGAAAGCGGCGCCACTCCTTACCATGGAGCAGAACGCATCAGAAACCACGTTGCTTCAGACGCCCACCCGCTTGCTGCCGGTCAGCGCCTTACTCGTAGTCGGTCGCCTTCGCCACCGCTTCCCACGAGTTGATGTCCTGGGTGAACTCAGCAATCTTCATGCGCGCCAAAGCGTAGGCGCGCGCGCCCAGCGGCATGTGCAGCGGCGGCTTCTCCGAGTTCGACCGCTTTCAGGATGACTTTGACAGCCTTGGTCGGATCACCAACCTGCTTGCCGTCGTTGTTGGCGCGGAAGGTGCGAAACACGCCGGCGGTTCCTGCATATTCCGGCATCTCCTTCTTGGCGGCCGAGATCGAGCGGCCGAGGAAATCGGTTCGGAACGGGCCCGGCTCCACGATGATGACCGCGATGCCGAATGGCGCGACTTCCTGGGCAAGGGCTTCCGAAATGCCTTCGACCGCAAACTTGGTCGCGTTGTAGTGTCCTGAGCCCTGAAGGCCCTTGATGCCCGCGCCTGACGACATGTTGACGATCCGGCCGCCCGCGCCCGTTTTTCGTAGCGCCGGCAAGGCGGCGCGCGTCATCTCCAGGAGGCCGATGATGTTCGTCTCAAACATCGGTCTGTATTCGTCCGGGGTCGCCTCCTCGATCGCGCCGATGAAGCCGAAGCCGGCGTTGTTGACGAGAACGTCGAGCCGGCCGAAAGCGTCCATCGCCAACGCCACCGCCTTCTCGGGGGCGCCGGCTTTGGTCACATCGAGCGCGGTTGTTCGCGCGGTCTTCGGAAAGGCCTTCGCCATGTCCGAAAGCGTGGAAGGGTCGCGCGCGGTGGCGACGACCTGATCGCCGCGATCGAGCGCCGCTTGGGCGAGCAAGCGACCAAAGCCGGTCGAACAGCCAGTAATGAGCCAGGTCTTGGTCATGGTTTCTCTCGTGTTGGAGGGATTTTGAGGGGAACGGGAAAATCTTTGGCGGGCTACTCGAGCCGGCGCGCGAACCGCGAAAGGCGCCTGGACGCCCAATCATGACGGAGACAGCCGGGACGACGTGCTTGCCGAGGTCGCATTTCAAACCTGTTGATGCCGCAAGCGCCAGCGTTCAGGCGCGCCGAACCGCGCCAAAACTCACCGGCGGCGGAGCTACGCGTTGATTAGCGCTTAGAATACCTGCTCGGGGCCCCGGAGGGACTCGAACTAGATCTGTAAAAATTTGAAAATAAAAGATTATTTATCATGAGCAAATACCAACAAGAGCACCAACATTTCCATCTCGCTTGTCTTCCCGATCGGCTGGTCTTCTCCGGGGCGATCATAGCTCGAATTTGTAGGCGCCGCGCAAAAAAATGCGTAGCGGTGCGCAATTCGCTTGGGCGGAGGACAGTGCTAGAGGGCCGAGTTGATCGGGGCCGACTCCTGATGAAGCGGAATCTCCGTGTAACTCACCTGTAGTGCGGCCCGCACCGACTTGGCCTCGGCGGTGAGGAGCTCTCGCGCTCCGGCGGGGATTTGTGCGCCCGCGTCGAGGCGGCAGGCGAGCCAGCTGACGAACTGATCGGACTCCAACAGAAAGTGCGGTCGGCCGTGCGGGTGATCAAGCCAGTACTGCGCGAGCAACGGTCGCAACTCGGCGCCCAGCGCCTTCAGCGTCCCGCGCAAGTTCATGGCGAGCGGCGCCAGCCGGTTCATCCGGTATACGGTGCAGGCACACGCCATTCCAGGGTGGCGCACGATGGCCAGCAGCCGTGCGCGTTCCCGCTCGCTGAGCACGTAACGTAGCGGCAGGAGCCCTGAATCTCGGCGGACCGCGTTGCAAAGCTCGGGGGATGCGGTCAGGTCGGCGAGGGCTTGCTGGAAATCAGCGAGCATCCTGAATTGCCTCGCGATCGCAGCACGCATCCGCCAGCCGGTGCATGCGCTCAAGTTCAGCGGCGAGCGCCGGAAGACCAAGATCCTCAAAATAGGATTCCTGGTACTCGAAGGTGATCGCCCGCAGGTTCGGGCAACGCGGCAATGTGGCGTAGGCCATGTCCCACACCACCTCCGGGGTCAGCGTCGAATGGCTGTCCATATAGAAGCCAGCCGCGTTGTCGCCACCCGCGAGGTGAACTTCCTCGACCGCGGCGAGGTTGAGCTCTGCGATATACGCCATCGGGTCCATGCCGCCATTGCGCGCATTTACGAGCAGGTTATGGAGGTCGAGCAGCACGCCGCATCGGCCCTCCTGAAAGAGCCGATTCAGGAACTCTGGCTCGGTGAGGTCAAGGTCCGGCACGGGCATGAAAAAGCTGCCATTCTCCAGGAGCACGCGGCAGCCCAACGCTTCGGCCAGAACGTCAAGCTTGGCCGCGATCAAGGTGAACGCTTCCTCGTCGTACATCACCGGCAGCCCGAGTCCCGCCTGGGCGTTCGGTACACTGCCGTTTGGCGTGATGAACAAGTTCAGGTGCTCGCTGTACCAGGTGAAGCCGCCGAGATCGCGGGACATGGTGGCGACCGCGGCCACCATCCCCCCGTCCAGCGGGATCGCGCTGGGAAGGGACAGGCCGAGCCCGTGGCCCGCCAGACTGCGGCCAGACGCATCGGCCGCCACTTGCTCCATGGCGGCATGCAGACGATGGAAACGCCCGCTCGTTGCGTCTCCGCCGAAATCGAACCAGAGCCGATCCGGCATGACGGAGAGATGTTCGACAAGCTCAGGAGCGTAGGCGACCAGCTCGGGACTGGTGGGGTTGTAGAGGAGCCCGACGCGGGGGCGGTCAATCGGCCCGCCGATTTGTCGCCCCCCTACGCCGGGGCGGTATGTCAGACCGCCCGCTCCAACTCGACCTGCATGATTTCGCTGATGACCGGGTCATCCACGACGAATTTGATGGGGCCGGACAAGCAGGGGTGCCCGGTCAACTTGCTAACCAGGTCATAGGCGCTGGTGGCAACCTTGGCGAAGTCCTCGCGAGAGAACTTCCCCGGCAGGGTGGCCGTGAGCACCTGACCCTCCCCGGTACGCGAAAGCTTCAGGGTAGCGCTGCGATGACTGTGGGAGCTGACTGATTGTGAGCTGGACATGATAAGTTCCAATTCTTGTTCACTGCATCAGGCACATTGCCGGGCAGATAATCTTGTGGATCGAATCAAATACTTCGCACGATCGGAACAACCTGGCGCGTTCCGCAACACCCGCATGATGAAGCCGCCAAGCCAAGTCCGCAATGGGCAGAACTACCCATCGGCGAAGCCGAAACATGTCGCGTGACAGGCCGTGACGCTCTTTCTCATAGAGAGCTTACGCGCGCGCATTGGCAGGCTTGGAGAACTCGCCCCGAAGCCCCTTCGACGGTTGGCTCGTCGGGAACGACTGCCATTCATACAAACCCACCGTACTCTTTCGCACTCTCTAACGCCCTTTGCCCAGCCAAGCTTCAGTTCGCGTGATGACGCGTACGAACAATTGCCTTGCCGCGAAAAGGATCGTCCTTGACAAGCCGCGGATTCCGCCCGATCATTTGCATACAAACATCCGAACGCGTGAGCTGCTCGCATGTATGCTCGACCTTCCAACCTCTCGGACGCGCTGAGGTTGCTGGTCGAAAGCGGCGCCCGCATCATCGCTGGAGGGACGGACGTTTACCCCGGCGCGGGCGAGCGTCCTTTGCAAGCGGATTACGTAGACGTTTCCAGTATACCCGCGCTCCGCGGTGTGAGCGTGGACGGCGGGTGGGTGCGTATCGGCGCGACGACGACGTGGAGCGATATCGCCCGGATCGATCTGCCGCCCGCTTTCGACGCGCTGAAGGTCGCCGCGCGAGACATTGGCGCCGTTCAGATCCAAAATCGAGGCACGATCGCCGGAAATCTTTGCAATGCGTCGCCTGCCGCCGACGGGCGCCGCCCCTGCTCATCCTCGACGCCGAGGTGGAGCTTGTCTCCAGGCGTGGGACGCGCCGTCTCGGGCTTGATGTCTTTATCAACGGCGCTCGAAGCACCTTACTGGCGCCGGACGAAGTGATGACTGCGATCATAACGCCGCTGCCCGCTTCGACGATGCGGTCGGCTTTCTTAAAACTCGGGGCCCGGCGCTATCTCGTGATTTCCATCGCAATGGTCGCCGTCGCGCTCGACGTCGTCGACGGGATTGTGCGCGACGCGCGGATCGCCATCGGGGCCTGCTCGGCGCTCACCCGCCGGATGAGGCGAGCGGAGCGCCGTCTGATTGGCGCGCCGGCGGGTCCGAGCCTCGGACGGTTGATAGAGGCGGATGACCTTGCGCAGCTGTCGCCGATCGACGACATCCGCGCGAGTGCGGACTATCGGCGTGACGCCGCGTTGACGCTGCTGAGACGAGCGATCGACGCTTGTGCGCTTCATCAGACTGGAGGCGTCGTCTGATGCTCGAACGCGCGCCCGGCGTCTCGTTGACCCTCAACGGAAAACCGGCGCGCCTTTCCGGTTCCCCGCTCGAACGCCTCAGTCATGTTCTGCGCGAGCAATGTGGCCTGACGGGCGTCAAGGTCGGCTGCGACGCCGGCGATTGCGGAGCCTGCACCGTGCTGATCGACGGCGAGGCGGTTTGCGCTTGTCTGACCGCCGTTGGGCAGACGGAAGGGCGTTCGATCGAGACGATCGAAGGCCTGAGTGACGATGAGGCGATCGTTGCGCAATTGCGCGCCGCCTTGCACGCGCATGGCGCCGCGCAGTGCGGCGTTTGCACGCCAGGCGTCCTCACCTGCGCGGTCGGGTTGCTGCGGCGGGAGGCCCGGCCCAGCGAAGAGGCGATCCAGAACGCTCTCGCGGGCGTACTGTGCCGCTGCACCGGCTATCGAGCCATTCTCGAAGCCGTGAAGGAGGCGCGCCGCTTCGGCGCCCGCGACGTTGCGGAATTGCCTCGAGAGACCGCAGTTGGGCGGCGCATCCCCCGCCTTGACGGCGCCCGCAAGCTCTCGGGCGCAGAGATTTTCGGCGCTGACGAATGGCCGGCTGAGGCGCTGACGGCGCGCGTGGTCCGATCGCCTCATGCGCATGCCTCGTTCGTTCTTGGCGACTTCGAGGCGTTTCAACGCACTCATCCCGGAATTGTCGCCGTCTTCACTGCTAACGATGTCCCCGGCGCGAACTGCTATGGCGTGATCGCCCCTTTCGCGGACCAACCCGTGCTCGCGGACAGCGTCGCGCGCTTTCGCGGCGAGGCCATCGCGCTGGTGGTCGGCGACAGCGAGACGATGCGCGATCTCGACCTTGCGACGTTTCCTGTGACCTGGAGCCCGCGGTCTGCGCTCACGACCCTCGAAGAGGCGCTCGATGCAGACGCCGAACGCATTCATCCGCACCGCGCTCTTAACATCCTCACGACCGGACGGGTGGCGCGCGGCGATGCCGTCGCGGGCCTCGCTGCGGCGGATATCGTGGTCGAAGGCGTCTTCGAGACAGGCTTTGTCGAGCACGCCTACATCGAACCTGAGGCAGGCTTTGCGCGCCGCGTCGGCGACCGCATCGAGGTCCAGGCCTGTACGCAGGCGCCCTATATGGATCGCGACGACGTGGCAAAGATCCTGGGGATCGCGCCGGAGCAGGTGCGGATTGTCCCCACCGCGGTCGGCGGCGGGTTTGGCGCGAAGCTCGATCTGTCGATCCAGCCCTTCATCGCGGTCGCCGCCTGGCTGCTCGATCGTCCCGTCCGCATGGTCTATTCGCGCCGCGAATCGATCATGACCACGACCAAGCGCCATCCGGCGCGCATGATCGCAAAGATCGGCGCGATGCGCGACGGGCGCCTCGCGGCGATGGACTTCTCCGCCGACTTCAACACCGGCGCCTACGCCTCGTGGGGCCCGACGGTCGCCAACCGCGTGCCGGTGCATGCTTCCGGCCCCTACCGCATGCCGCACTACCGGGCGGTGGCGCGGGCCATCCATACGCATCTCGTGCCCGCCGGCGCCTTTCGCGGCTTCGGCGTGCCGCAGAGCGCACTCGCACAGGAGCAACTCTACGACGAACTCGCCCTTCGCCTGAATATCGACCCGCTCGAGTTCCGCATCCTCAACGCGCTTGGCGCGGGCGAGCCGACTGTCACCGGCCAGGTGTTCGCGGACGGCATGGGCTTCAAAGCGTGTCTCAAGGCTTTGCGCCCTCATTGGGTTGAGGCGCGCGCAGCGGCTGTGCGGCACAACGCCAAGGCTCTGGGCCCCTTCAGGCGCGGCGTCGGCGTTGCCGGCATGTGGTACGGTTGCGGCAACACCTCGATGTCGAATCCCTCGACCATGCGCCTGGGCCTCAAGCCGAACGGCCGCTTCGCGCTCTTCCAGGGCGCGGTCGATATCGGTCAGGGCTCGAATACTGTCATACCGCAGATTTGCGCCGACGCGCTTGGCGCGCCGATCGACCAGATCGATCTCGTGTCCGCAGACACCGACATCACCCCGGACTGCGGCAAAACCTCCGCCTCGCGGCAGACCTTCGTGTCGGGCAATGCGGCTGCGCTCGCAGCGCGCGCGATGAGGCGCGAACTCTTGCGCCTCGCCAACGTCGGCGAGGATGCGAAACTCCGTTTCGGCACCGGCTCAGTGATTATGGCGGATTCCGCTGGCGAGCGGCGCATTGAGCTTGCAGCCTTAGCCGTCAATGCCGCTGGTTTCGTGGTGGAGGTCCTCGAGACCTTCGATCCGCCGACGACGCCGCTGGACGAAAACGGGCAGGGCGACCCTTACGCCGTGTTCGGTTCCGGCGCGCATATGGCGGAAATCGAAGTCGACATGGAGTTGGGCCGTGTCAGAGTGCTGCGACTCATTTGCGCGCACGACGTTGGCCGGGCGATCAATCCGACGCTCGTCGAGGGCCAGATCGAGGGCGGCGCGGCGCAGGGCCTCGGCCTCGCGCTGATGGAGGAGTTCTTCCCCGGCAAGGGCGAGAACCTGCACGACTATCTGATACCCACGATCGGCGACATGCCGCCGGTCGAGTGCATCCTGATCGAAGATGGCTCCTCTGTCGGCCCGTTCGGCGCCAAGGGCGTCGGCGAGCAGGCGCTGATTCCGACGGCGCCAGCGATCTTCAACGCCATCCATCACGCAACCGGGGTGCGAATCCACCGCGCGCCAGCGACCCCGGACCGCGTGCGGCAGGCCATCCTCGCAGTCGCCAGAACGCACGCATGACCGACGCCGGCGACAAGATCCGCTGCGACGCCTGTCCGGTCCTTTGCTATATCCGGCCGGGGATGACGGGCGCCTGCGACCGCTACGCGAACCGCGACGGCCAACTGGTGCGGGTCGATCCGCACGTGCTGCTCGACCGAACCCTCAGCGAAGGCGGCAAGGTCGTGCCTTTCGTCAATGCGGAGGCCGCCTGGAGCGGCGACATCCTCCGGCGACCCGGTCCGCTGGTCACTGCTGTCGGCGCCGGCACCACCTATCCTGACTACAAGCCCGCGCCCTTCATCGTTTCCTCTAAGGTCGATGGAGTCGACGTGGTGACGGTCGTCACCGAGGGCATCTACAGCTATTGCGGGGTAAAGCTCAAAATCGACACCGATCGCCATCTCGGCGCCGAATGCGCAATCGTGCGCGCCGAGGGCGAGCCGGTCGGCCATGTGACGACCGGCGAATATGGCTCGCAGATGCTCTCGCTCGGCGGCGTCAATCACCTCACCCACGGCGGCAAGAAAGAGGGACGCGTCACCTGCGACACTCTGCTCAATCTTTGCAACGGCAAAGGCGTGGAGCTTGTTGTTGATGGCGGGGCGAGCATGCTAGTGCAGGCCGGCAAGGCGCCCATCATCAATGGCAAGCATGAAGAGCGTATGCGCGTCGGCTGCGGCTCGGCGACGATTGGTATGTTCGCCAAGCAATGGGGCGACAAGGTCGATGAGGTGGTCGTCGTCGACGATCATATTACCGGCGTCTTGTCCGAGCATCAGGCTGGCAAGCTCCTGGGCATGCGCGACAGCGGCATCAAGATGAAAGGGCGCCGTTCGACGCCGGGCCGCTATTTCCATGTGGCCGAGCCCGGAACCGGCTGGGGCGGAACGAATGTCTCCAATCCGCTCGATATCGTCGCTGGCTTCAATCCGAAGGTGGCGCGGCCTGGTCTGACAATGCTGATGGTCTCGACCACTGGCGAGCAGCACGCGTTCTATCGGCTCGACGAGGATTTGCGCCCGATTCAGGCGGAGCTGCCGGACAATTTGCGCGAATCCGTCGAGCGGATCAGCGAGAATTGCGAGCCGGCGCTCTGCTCGGTCCTGTTCATGGCGGGCGCGGGCGGCTCGCTGCGCGCAGGCGTGACGGAGAATCCGGTTCGGCTCACGCGTTCGGTGCGCCAGGCGCTGACGACTGTGACTGCAGGGGGCGCCCCGGTCACCGTATGGCCGGGCGGCGGCATCACTTTCATGGTCGACGTCACGCTTCTGCCGGAGAATTCCTTCGGCTACGTGCCGACGCCCGCGATCGTCGCGCCGATCGAATTCACCTTGCGCCTCGACGATTACGCGGCGCTTGGCGGCCATGTCGACGAGGTGCGGCCGCTCGAAGAGGTGGTCGCCGAGCACGCCCGGCGCCCGCACGCGATCTTCGCCAACGGCGCGGTGGCGCGGCCTGTTGGCGTGAGGCGTAAAGCGTGAGGGCGCAGCGGCGCCGCTTTGCCGACGGCCGTCTGCATCTGCAGGATGGACCGATCGACCTCATCATCGAAGCCTTTGGCGAGACGAGCGTCGTCGAGGAAGCCTACGACGCGGCGTGGGGCCGCTTCGCAACCATCCTCGATGAGCTCTGCACGGAACTGCCTCTGCTGCGGGCGGACCCGCGCGTCGCCCAGGCGCCGCGGGGCCCGGTCGCTCGCCGGATGGCGGCGGCGGTCGCGCCGTTCCGATCCCGGCGCTTCCTCACACCGATGGCCGCGGTCGCCGGGGCCGTGGCCGAAGAGGTCCTCGAGGCCTTGACGGCCGGGCGACAGCTGGCTCGCGCCTATGTCAACAATGGCGGCGACATCGCGCTCCACCTGAACTTCGGCGAAACGTTCTCAATAGGCATGATCGACCGCCCGGACCGGCCGAGTTTATTCGGCCACGCGACGATCAGCGCGGCAGACGACGTGCGCGGCGTCGCGACGTCGGGCTGGCGAGGGCGCAGCTTCTCACTTGGCGTTGCTGACGCTGTGACAGTCCTCGCGACTTCCGCCGCGCTCGCCGACGCCGCCGCGACGCTGATTGCCAACGCGGTCGATCTTCCCGGCCATACCGCGATCCGACGCACGTCCGCCTGCGACCTCGATCCGCAGAGCGATCTAGGCAAGCGGCGCGTTACTGTCGAGGTCGGGCCGCTGACGGCAGATGAGATCGATCGCGCACTTGCCTTCGGCGTCGCGGAGGGTGAGCTTTGGCGCGAGTTGGGACTCATCGAAGCGGCCGCGCTAACGCTTGGTGAACGGACCCGCCTTGTTGGCGGCCCCGCGAGCCGGTACCTCGGCCTTATGCCCACCGTTGCTCGCAACGAGGAAAAGGCGCGCTATGCCTTCGGTTGAGATTCGCAAGCAAGTGACCTTGGTTGAGGACATTTTCCACGAAGGTGGGCCCGTGGCGAGATTTCCCTACCGGCGCGCCGCGATCCTCACGGTGATCAAGAATCCCTTCGCCGGTCGCTATGTCGAGGACATTGTCGGCTTCTCTGACGATCTGAAGCCGCTCGGTCTCGACATGGCGAAGGCGCTGATCGCCGTGCTCGGGGGCGACTCGAAGACGATCCAAGGTTACGGCAAAGGCGCGATCGTTGGCGCGGCCGGGGAAATCGAGCATGGCGCGCTGTGGCACGTCCCAGGCGGGTACGCGATGCGGGAGGCCCTCGGCGGCGCCAAGGCGATCGTGCCCTCCGCCAAAAAAGTCGCCGGGCCAGGCGCACGCCTCGACGTGCCGATCACGCATATCAACGCGTCCTATGTTCGGAGTCACTTCGACGCGATCGAGGTCGGCGTCGCCGACGCGCCGCGCGCCGACGAGATCCTGCTCGCGCTTGCGATGACCACCGGCCCGCGTGTTCACAATCGCGCCGGCGGCCTCGAGGCTTCCCAGATCAAGGGAATGGACGGGTTGAGATGAAGGTGAAGATTCGCAAGCTCGTCACTGTCGTCGAAGAGACGCGCGTCGAGATGGATCGCACCGTTGATCCGCCGACGCGGCGAGCCGCCGCCATTGCCGTGATCGAAAACCCTTTTGCAGGCCGCTATGTCGAAGACCTCTCGCCGCTGATCGATGTCGGGGAGGAACTCGGCGCCCTTCTCGCCGCGCGCGCGGTCGCGGCGCTCGGCATCGAGGGATCGGCTGCGGAAAGCTATGGCAAGGCGGCCGCCGTCGGCGAGAACGGCGAACTCGAACACGCCGCCGCTGTTCTGCATCCCAAGCTCGGCGCGCCGGTGCGCAAGGTTCTGGGAACGGGCGCAGCGCTCATTCCCTCGTCCAAGAAGCGCGGCGGACCCGGCGTCGCGCTCGATGTGCCGCTCGGCCACAAGGACGCGGCCTTCGTGCGAAGCCATTTCGACGGCATGGAGGTGCGCATCGCCGACGCCCCGCGCGCCAATGAGATCATGGTGGCGGTCGCCGTCACCGATTCCGGCCGTCCGCATCCGCGCGTCGGCGGACTGACCAAGGATGAGATCAAAGGAGTGGACGGGCTGCGCTAGACCCGCCAACGCGTTCAACGAGGGACAAAGAAGATGAGAATGTTTCCGGCGATCCTATCAAGCCTCATCCTGGCCGCGGCCTTCGCCGGCGCGCGGCCCGCCGCAGCCGCCGACACGATCAAGATCGGTGAGATCAACTCCTATTCGGCGATCCCCTCCTTCACCGAACCCTATCGCAAGGGCTGGCAGCTCGCGCTCGAGGAGATCAATGCGGCTGGCGGCGTCGACGGCAAGAAACTCGAGGTGATCAGCAAGGACGACGGCGGCAAGCCGGCCGATGCGGTCACGGCGGCGAACGAGCTTGTTGCGAACGACGGCGTCGCGATGCTCGCGGGGACCTTCTTCTCCAACATCGGTCTCGCGGTGTCCGACTACGCCAAGCAGAAGAAGATTCTCTTCCTCGCCGCCGAGCCGCTGACCGACGCGATCACGCTCTCCAAAGGCAATCGTTACACGTTCCGCCTGCGGCCGGGGACCTACGAGCAGGCCGCGATGCTCGCCGACGAAGCCGCCAAGCTGCCGGCGAAGAAATGGGCGACGATCGCTCCGAATTACGAATACGGCCAGTCGGCGGTCGCCGCCTTCAAGAAGCTGCTATCCGCCAAGCGCCCCGACATTGTGTGGGTCGGCGAGCAATGGCCGCCGCAGGGCAAGATCGACGCTGGCGCGGTGTCGGAAGCGATCGCCAAGACCGAGCCGGACGCGATTTTCAACGTCACGTTCGGGGCCGACCTCGTCAAGCTCGTGCGTGAGGGCGAGACGCGCGGCCTGTTCAAGGACCGCGCTGTCGTCAGTGTACTCGCCGGCGAGCCGGAATATCTCGACCCACTCAAGGACGAGACGCCGGAGGGGTGGATCGTCACCGGCTATCCCTGGAACGCCGTTACGATCCCCGACCATGCCGCCTTCCTCAAGGCCTATCAGGCCAAATTCAACGACTATCCCCGGCTTGGCTCGGTGGTCGGCTACGCGATGCTCAAGAGCGCCGCGGCGATTCTGGCGAAAGCCAAGTCGACCGACAGCGAGAAGCTCGTCGACGCGGCGGAGGGCATCAAGGTCGATACGCCCTTCGGCCCGGTCACTTTCCGCGCCATCGACCATCAATCGACGCTGGGCGCCTTCGTCGGCAAAACCGCGCTCAAGGATGGCAAGGGCGTGATGGTCGACGTGACCTATCACGACGGCGCCGGCTATCTTCCCTCGGATGCGGAGGTCAAGGCGCAGCGGCCGCAGAACTGATGGCGCGCCGGCAGAGGACCGGAGGCCGCGACGCCCTCTCTGAGAGCGTCGGCGCCCGACGTTGAGCTTTTACTTCGTCCAATTCGTCACCGGGCTCGCGAGCGCCTGCTCGCTGTTTCTCGTCGCTTCCGGCCTCTCGATCATTTTCGGCGTGACCCGCGTCGTCAATTTCGCCCATGGCGCCTTCTACATGCTCGGCGCTTATATCGGGTACACGCTGACCGACCGGCTCAGCGGCCCCTTTGGCTTCTGGACCGCGATCGTGCTCGCCGCGCTCTCAGTCGCCGCGATCGGCGCGCTGATCGAAATGCTGCTGCTGCGCCGCGTCTATGACGCGCCGGTTCTGTTTCAGCTGCTCGCGACCTTCGGCGTCACGCTCGTCGTCGAAGATCTCGTGTTGCTGATCTGGGGGCCTGGCGAGCTGCTCGGCCCACGCGCGCCGGGCTTCAAGGGCGCGGTGGACCTCTTCGGCCACCCCTTCCCGACCTACGACCTCTTGCTGATCGCGCTCGCTCCGCTGGTTCTCGCGTTTATCTGGCTCATCTTCCACCGCACGACCTGGGGTGTGCTGGTGCGCGCCGCAACTCAGGACCGCGAGATGGTGGCGGCGCTCGGCGTCAACCAGAAATGGCTGTTCACGAGCGTCTTCGCGCTCGGCGTTTTTCTTGCAGGGTTGGGTGGCGGGCTGGAACTGCCACGCGAGGCCGCTAGCCACACGATGGACGTGCAGGTGATCACCGAGGCGCTGGTCGTCGTTGTGATCGGCGGTCTCGGCAGCGTACTGGGCACCTTCCTTGCGGCGATCATCGTCTCTGAACTCAACGCCTTCGGTATCCTCGTCTTTCCGAAGATTTCGATCGTCCTCGTCTTCCTGGTCATGGCGATTGTCTTGGTCGTGCGGCCCTGGGGATTGCTCGGGCGCGCGGAGGCGGCCGCCCGGAGTGCGGGCGGCGCGGTCTTTTCCCGCTGGCGCCCGTTCGGCGCGCAAGGCCGGCTGCTTGTCGCTCTTGCCTTGGCGGCGGCGGCGCTTCTGCCGCTCGTCGCGGGCAATTATGTCCTTGGCGTCGCGACGGAGGTGCTCATCTTCATGCTCTATGCGGCGAGCCTCCATTTCCTGCTCGCAGACGGAGGTCTCGCCTCCTTCGGTCACGCCGCTTATTTCGGACTCGGATCCTACGGCGCGGCGATCGCGCTGAAGGCGTTTGGGCTCGGCATGGAAACGGCGATCCCCGCTGGCGTGCTTCTGGGATTCGTAGGCGCGCTCGTCTTCGGCTGGTTCTGCGTGCGCCTCACCGGCGTCTATTTCGCCATGCTGACGCTTGCCTTCGCCCAGATCGCCTGGTCGATCGCCTATCAATGGACCGATGTGACGGGCGGCGACAACGGCATTATCGGCGTGTGGCCGAGCCCGTGGGCCGCCTCGCCCGCGCGCTTTTACTGGCTGACGCTTGGCTTATGCGCGGGGGCCATCGCGCTCCTGCGCGTGGTCACCTTCTCGCCGTTCGGTTATGCGCTCCGCGCCTTGCGTGACTCGGCGTTGCGCGCGGAGACGATCGGCATCGTGCGCTGGCGGGTGCAATGGATGGGCTTCGTCATCGCCGGCGCCTTCGCGGCGCTGGCCGGCGCGCTCTACGCCTTTCTCAAGGGCAGCGTGTTTCCCGACAACATCTCGATCTCGCTATCGATCGACGGGCTCGTCATGGTCCTGCTCGGCGGCGTTGGCACGGTATCCGGAGGCGTCGTCGGCGCGGCGATCTATCGCTCGCTGTCGATCTGGGTGATCAGCCACACCGATTATTCCAAGCTCGTCCTCGGCGCCCTCATCATCGTGCTCGTCGTCCTGTTCCCGAAAGGGCCTTGTCGGCCAGTTTGAGGCCTGGCGAAGCGCCCGGGCGCCATCGCGCCTCCTTGGCGAAAGCTCATGAGCATTCTCGTCGCGGAGAAGCTCGGCAAATCGTATTCCGGCTTCGAGGCGGTGCGCGATGTCAGCTTCGCGCTCGAAGCGGGCGAGATCCTTGCGCTTATCGGGCCGAACGGCGCGGGCAAGAGCACCTGCTTCGCCATGATCGACGGCCAACTCGCGCCGACGACCGGCCGCATCACGATGTTCGGCAAGAGCACGGCCGGCCTGGCGCCCGGCGACATCTGGCGCCTCGGCGTCGGGCGAACGTTCCAGGTCGCCGCGACCTTCGCCTCGATGACAGTCGCGGAGAATGTGCAGATGGCGCTGCTGTCCTTCCGGTCACGTCGGTGGCCAGCGCTCGGTTGGGCCGCGCGCTACCATGTTGTCGAAGCGGAGCGCCTGCTCGATCTCGTCGGCATGGCCGACCAGGCTCAGCGCGGCTGCGGCGAGCTCGCTTACGGCGACCTCAAGCGGCTCGAATTCGCCATCGCGCTCGCCAACAATCCGAAATTGCTGCTGATGGACGAGCCGGCCGCCGGCATGGCGCCGCGGGAGCGCCACGCGCTGATGGGCCTCACCGCTCGTATCGCGCGCGAACGCACGATCGGCGTCCTCTTCACTGAGCACGATATGGACGTCGTGTTCGGTCACGCCGACCGGGTGCTCGTGCTCAACCGCGGGACGCTGATCGCCGAAGGCTCGCCCGCGTCCGTGCGCGCCAACGCGGAGGTTCAGGCGGTCTATCTCGGCGCCGGCTCGCTGTATGGGGCTCATCATTGAGCGCGGCCAAGCTCTCGGTCGAAAGCCTCGACGCGGCCTACGGCCAAGCGCAGGTTCTGTTCGACGTCTCGCTTCACGTCGGGGCCGGCGAGGCCGTCGCGCTGCTCGGCCGCAACGGCGCAGGCAAATCAACCACGTTCCGCTCGATCCTGGGGCTCATCGCCCGGCGCAGCGGCGTGATCGCCTTCGACGGCGAAGACATTTCGAAATGTCCGACCTACGAAATCGTCCGGCGCGGCCTTGGCTATGTGCCCGAGGACCGCCGCATCTTCTCCGATCTCACGGTCGAGGAAAATCTGCAGGTCGGCCGGCAACCGCCGCGCCCGAACGCGCCCACCTGGACGCCGGAGCGGCTCTTCGCCATCTTCCCGAACTTGCGCGAATTGCGCGGGCGCGATGGCGCGCACATGTCGGGCGGGGAGCAGCAGATGCTCACCATTGCGCGCACGTTGATGGGCAATCCCTCGCTTCTGCTTCTCGACGAGCCGTCCGAGGGCCTTGCGCCGCGCATCGTCGAGCAGATGATCGAGGCTATTCACGAGATGAAGCGCGAAGGGCTCAGCCTTTTCGTCAGCGAACAAAACCTCGCTTTCGCACGCCTCGTCGCCGAGCGCGTCTATGTCATCGAGAAAGGCGCGATCCGCTTTGCAGGAACCATGGCCGAGTTCGACGCCCGGCCCGATGTGCGCGACGCTTATCTCGCATTTTGAGTCTGGCTGGCGGCGTCCCCGTCGCTGTGGTACCCGGATGGCCCAATGAGAAGCCCAGTCCTTGAAGGCCAGCGCGCGCAGGGGGAGCGCTACATTCTCGACGACCAGGTCGGGTTTCTTCTGCGTCAGGCGCAGCAACGTCACACGACAATTTTCGCCGCTGAAATGATCGACAGCTTGACGCCGACCCAATGGGCGGCGCTCGCCAAGTTGAGGGAAGTCGGCGATTGTTCGCAGAATCGTCTTGGCCGTCTGACCGCGATGGACGCCGCCACGATCAAGGGAGTCATCGATCGTTTGACCGCGCGCGGCTTCACGACCGTCCGTCCAGATCCGGGCGACGGTCGCCGTATCGTCGTCGCGCTGACGCCGATGGGCTCCGATCTCTACGATCGCGCTGCACCGATCGCTGCGCTGATCACGGAAAAGACACAGGAGCCGCTGGACGCGGACGAGCGTTCAACGTTGGTCGCCTTGCTACGGCGGCTGGCTTGATCCGCAGACGTTGAGTACGTCTGGCGATCCCGTCATTAGGCCGAGTTGCATTTGGATAGCGATGTCCGGAGGAAGCGGCGCCGGCGACCAACAGGGCGGCAATCTATTGCTGAAAAGCAGAAATTAGATTAAGCTGCTCGAATGGCGATAATCGGGCACTTCCGCAACTCAAGAGGACTTGGCGCTCGTCGAGCCTACGGCCGCGGAGGAAAAAGGACGCGCGAATTTAAATTTAGCGAAAATCTCGCGTAACCCATTGATAAGTCTCGATTCGATCGAGAGAATCCAAGGAAATCCAAGCTTTTCCAACCCTCGTAATCGGGGTTTTCGTAACGAAACAGCGGCCGGCCAAGAAAAACCAAACCCGGGTCTGAGCGGCGTCACCCCAAGGAGCCACATCCGGCATCATCCAAAGCGCCTGAGTTAGGCGACGACCGTGGGCGCCTTCTCCGCGGGCGGCGTGTTGCGGCTGCGATGCGAGCGTACGATTCCGTCGATGACGGTCATGCCGACGCCCGGCAGGTCTCCGAGCCGCACGCTGTCCAGCAGTGTCTTGCCGGCCGAATGCTGGGCGCGATCCATGAACACGAAATCGGCGGCGCGTCCGACCTCGATAAGCCCGCAATCGAGCGCCCGCATGCGAGCCGTGTTGCCGGTCGCAAAGCAGAAGGCGACTTCCGCGGGAACGTCGCCGAGCGACGCGAGCAGCGTGACCATGCGCAGGATGCCGAGCGGCTGAACGCCCGAGCCTGCGGGGGCGTCGGTGCCCAGGATCACGCGGCTCAATTCGCCGCGCTCCTTGGCTGTCCGCAAGGTGAACAAAGCCGCGCGTTCGTTGCCGTTGTGCACGAGTTCGAGACCGCGTTTGCAGCCTTCGCACAAGCAGACGATCTGATCGTCCGGCAGCGCCGTGTGGCCGCCGTTGATGTGGCCGATGACGTCGGTGTCCGCCTCGAGCACGATGTCCTTGTCGATGAGGCCGGAGCCGGGGATCGACGGACCGCCGGTATGGATGGTGCTGTTGATGCCGTATTTTCGCGCCCACGCGACCATCTTGCGCGCCGTCGGCCCATCCTTGACGCCGCCGAGCCCGACCTCGCCGAGGAAGCGGACGCCGGCTGCGGCAAGCTCCTCGAAATCATGCTCCTCCATCCCCGGCTCGATCACCGGCGCGCCCGCGTGCACCTTCACGCCGCTCGCGCGAAAGTTCGAAAAGCAGCGCTGCGCAGTGATCGCCATCGCCTTCAGTCCGACGATGTCGCGCGGCCGGCCGGGCGTGTGCACTTCGCCGGCGGAAACCATCGTGGTGACGCCACCGTGAAGGCACGAATCGATCCAGTTGAGCTGGCTCTGCCGCGGGGTCCAATCCCCGGCGACAGGATGGACGTGGCTGTCGATCAGGCCGGGCGCGAGCGTAACGCCATGGGCGTCGATCGTCGTCGTCGCGACGGAAAGATCGAGGTCCGCGGCGCGCCCGATTGCCGTGATGCGGCCGTCGACCGCGACGATTGCGTCCGCGTCGAGAATCGGCTTCTCGAGATCGCCGCTCAACATCAGCCCGACGTTCTTGATCGCCAGCTTGACGGGCGCGCCTGACGGCAGCTGGTTCGTCATGGGCCACAGGAATCTCGCCTCGTATTTTCTGACGGTCTCAGCAAGTCGGCGGTCGTTTGCAGACGAACAGTATGAGCGCCGAACAAGACTGGCAAGGTGCGACGATCTGCTTGGCGTGAATCCAACCAGTCGCAGGGCGTGGCGAAAGGGAGGCGGTGCGCGCGTCAGATCGTCCCTCCCAGTCGCAAGCTTCGCCGACCACCGCTTCTCTCCGGCTCTCACTGTCCTTTTTGATTTTCGGCAAACTTCTTTTTGAGTGGTTTTGTCAGTAGACCGGCTCGTCGCCTCGCGGAAAAGATGGAAAGGGTGTCTGACGACGTTCTCAAGTTACGGAACTGTCCGGCTTGCGGGGCAAGCCCGAGATCATCCCCCCTGGCCAATCGCAGTTGCCGCCGACACGCAATCGACCGCGGAGATGCTGCGCCGGGACGGTCAAAAACGTGTAGGCTCTGACTTATAAGATAGTCTTGGACTGGCGCGGACGTTCGCGGACAAGAAAGTGGTGCCCAGGAAAGGACTCGAACCTTCACGGCTTGCACCGCTGGTACCTGAAACCAGTGCGTCTACCAATTCCGCCACCTGGGCATCGGCCGCTTCTTAAGAGGGCAGGCGGGCGGCTGTCAATTGCGCGCCCGTTTCTGGCCGCCCGCATGACAATGGCGCCGCCGTAGCGCTAAACTCCGCTCAATCAGCGTCAGGCGCCGACGATCGCGCAGCCAAGGGACCCTCGATGACCAGCGCCGCACGCCTTTCGCTGCACGTGCCCGAGCCGACTGTTCGCCCCGGCGGCAGCCCGGATTTCGGGCATGTCGGCATCGCCGAAGCGGGCGAGGTTCCCCGTCCGCCGATCGACGTCAGTCCGTCCGACATCCGCAATTTCGCCTATACGATGATCCGCGCGCTTGACGATAATTGCGAGGCGGTCGGGGAGTGGGCGGGGTCGCTCAACGCTGACGAACTGCGCAAGGGTCTGCGCGACATGATGCTGACCCGCGCCTTCGACGCGCGCATGCTCCTGTCGCAGCGCCAGGGCAAGACGTCGTTTTACATCACCTGTCTCGGCGAGGAGGCCATCGCGACCGCGCATCGCAAGGCGCTTGCGGAGGGCGACATGTGCTTTCCGACCTACCGCCAGCAGGGCCTGCTCATCGCCTTGGGTTGGCCGATCGTCGACATGATGTGCGAGATCTTCTCCAACGAGAAAGATCACCTCAACGGTCGCCAGCTTCCAGGGCTCTATTCCTTCAAGAAGGCTGGGTTTTTCACCGTCTCCGGCAACCTTGGCACGCAATATCCGCAAGCCGTGGGTTGGGCGATGGCGTCGGCGATTTCGGGTGATACGCGCATCGCTTCAGGGTGGATCGGCGAAGGCTCGACAGCGGAGAGCGATTTCCACGCGGCGCTTGTGTTCGCCTCCGTTTACCGGCCACCCGTCATTCTCAATGTCGTCAACAACCAATGGGCGATCTCGTCCTATCAGGGCATCGCGGGGGGTGAGAGCGCCAGATTTGCGGCGCGCGCCCACGGTTTCGGCATCCCTTCGCTACGCGTCGACGGCAACGACTATCTTGCGGTCCATGCGGCCTCTCTCTGGGCGGCTGAAAGAGCGCGCGCCAATCTGGGCCCGACGCTCATTGAATGGGTGACCTATCGCGCAGGCGCCCACTCGACCTCGGACGATCCGTCGAAATATCGCCCCAAGGACGAAGGCTCCGCCTGGCCGTTGGGCGATCCGGTCGAGCGGCTGAAAGTCCACCTCATTCGCAACGGCGCCTGGAGCGAGGAGCGTCATCGGCAAATGCAGGCCGAGGTCGACGCCGAGATCCTCGACGCGGCCAAGGAGGCCGAAAGCCACGGCACGCTGCATGACGGGCCGAAGCCGAGCGCGGCGACCATGTTCGAGCAGGTCTACAAGGAGATGCCGCGCCATCTGCGCGAGCAGCGTCAGCAGCTCGGAGTTTAGCGCGATGGCGCGCATGTCGATGGTCGAGGCGATCCGCGACGCGATGGATTGCAAGATGGCTGACGACAAGAGCGTCGTCGTGTTCGGCGAGGACGTCGGCTATTTCGGTGGCGTGTTTCGCTGTACCGACGGGCTGCAGCGCAAATACGGCAAGTCGCGCTGCTTCGACGCGCCGATCAACGAATCCGGAATCGTCGCCGTGGCGATCGGCATGGGCGCCTATGGGCTTCGCGCGGTCGCCGAGATCCAGTTCGCCGACTATGTCTATCCGGCCTACGACCAGATCGTGTCGGAGGCGGCGCGGCTGCGCTACCGCTCGGGCGGCGAGTTTTCTGCGCCGATCGTGATCCGCATGCCGTGCGGCGGCGGCATCTATGGCGGGCAGACGCATAGCCAGAGTCCCGAGGCTTTGTTCACGCATGTCTCTGGCTTGAAGACCGTCATCCCTTCCAACCCTTACGACGCCAAAGGTCTCCTGATCGCCTCAATCGAAGACGACGATCCGGTGATCTTTCTCGAGCCGAAACGGCTCTACAATGGTCCATTCACGGGTCATCCCGAACAACCCACAGTGCCCTGGGCCAAACATCCGTTAAGCGACGTGCCTGAAGGTCGCTACGTGGTGCCGCTCGGCAAGGCCGTGGTGAGGCGCGAGGGCAAGGGGGTCACCGTGCTCTGCTACGGCACGATGGTCCATGTCTCGGAGGCCGCAGCGGAGGAGACTGGCGTCGATGCGGAGATCATCGACCTGCGGACGCTGCTGCCGCTCGACATCGAGACCATCGAGGCTTCGGTGAACAAGACCGGCCGCTGCGTGATCGTGCATGAGGCGACGCTGACCTCGGGCTTCGGCGCCGAGCTCGCCGCGCAGGTGACGGAGCGCTGCTTCTACGCGCTCGAGGCGCCGGTGCAGCGTATCGCCGGCTGGGATACGCCCTATCCGCACGCGGAGGAATGGGACTATTTCCCCGGTCCCGCCCGCGTCGGCCGCGCGCTCGTGAAGGCCATGGAGGCCTCGTGATGGGCATTCGCTCGATCAAGATGCCCGACGTCGGCGAGGGGGTGGCGGAAGCCGAGATCGTCGAGTGGGCGGTCAAGGTCGGCGATCTCGTCAGGGAGGATCAGGTCGTCGCCGCCGTCATGACCGACAAGGCGACCGTAGACATTCCAACGCCCGTGGCGGGCAGCGTGCTCGCGCTGGGGGGCGCCGTCGGAGACGTCCTGGCTGTCGGCGCCGAGCTCATTCGCATCGACGCGCCCGGCATGCCGGATTCGCTTCTTCCCGCGGCGTCGAGATCGCGGACGCAGCAGGGGGGTGAGCCTATCGTCAAACCCGAAGCGCCTGAGCCAGCGCCGCGCGCGGCGGCCGAGGCGCCTCCGCGTCCGCCTGAAATCCAGAAGACAGCCTCGCGTCACCGGGAGACGCACGCGGGTGCGCCTCGCCCGCTCGGGGAAAGGCCGCTCGCCGCGCCTGCTGTGCGCCTGAAGGCGCGCGAGGCCGGCGTCGATCTGAGGTTCGTACACGGCTCGGGGCCTGCCGGACGCATCACCCACCCAGACCTCGACGCCTATATCGCCCGACCGCCGGAGCCGTCGAAACGGTCAGGCCGGGCGCCCAATGAGGGGGTCGAGACAATCAAGGTCGTCGGCATGCGCCGACGCATCGCCGAGAACATGGCCGAGTCTGCGCGCCGCGTCGCGCATTTCTCCTACGTCGAAGAGGTCGACGTCACGGCGCTCGAGGAGCTGCGCGCCGCCCTCAACGCTCGCGCCACTGAAGAGCGGCCGAAGCTGACCCTGCTGCCGTTTCTTATCCTTGGAATCGTCAAGGCGGTCGTGGACTTCCCGCAAATCAACGCTCATTACGATGACGAAAACAACGTCATAACGCGCTTCGGCGCGGTGCATGTGGGCGTGGCGACGCAGACGCCGAACGGCCTCATGGTTCCCGTCGTTCGTCACGCCGAGACGCTGAGCTTGCACGAATGCGCGCGCGAAATGCGCCGGGTGAGCGAGGCTGCGCGCCATGGGGACGCGGCGCGCGAGGAGCTTTCCGGCTCGACGATTACCCTGACTTCGCTCGGTGCGCTTGGCGGCGTTGTCTCGACGCCGATCATCAACCGGCCGGAAGTGGCGATCGTCGGGATCAACAAGATCGTCGTGAAGCCCGTCTGGCGTGACGGCGCATTTGTTCCGCGAAAGGTCATGAACCTATCGTCGTCGTTCGATCATCGTGTGGTCGACGGCCATGACGCGGCGACTTTCATCCAGCGCCTGCGAACGCTGATCGAGGCGCCGGCCATGCTGTTCATCGAGGATTGAGCCCGTGGAAAGTGTCATACCCGCGAAAGCGGGTATCCAGCAGCGCCTCCGCCGCTTGCAGAGTTCTCTCCCGGAGGCTGGACCCCCGTTTTCGCAGGGGTGACAATGCGCGGAATCGCAAGGCGGCAGAGATGAAATGAACGAGCTTCGCTGCAAGGTTCTCGTCGTCGGCGGCGGCCCGGGCGGCTATGTCGCCGCGATCCGCGCCGGCCAGCTCGGGCTCGACACGATCCTGGTCGAAGCCGGCCGGCTCGGCGGAACGTGCCTCAATGTCGGCTGCATTCCATCGAAGGCGCTGATCCACGCCGCCGGCGCGGCCCACGATCTCCGCGAGCCGCGGGCGCTGAACGCCATCGGGCTTTCGATCGGGGCGCCGAAACTCGATTTCGCCCGCACGATCGCCTGGACGGATTCGATCGTCACGCGCCTCACCGGCGGCGTCGGCGTTCTTCTGAAGAAGGCCAAGGTGCGAACCCTTCTCGGGACGGCGACGATCGTCGACGGCAGGACGGCGACGGTCAGCGCCGACACCGGCGAGACCCGCATCGTCGCCGAGAATCTCGTCATCGCGACCGGCTCGGAGCCGGTTGAATTGCCCACGCTCGAGTTCGGCGGCGACATTCTGTCTTCGACTGATGCGCTGGCGCTGACCGAGGTTCCACAATCGCTTGCGGTGGTCGGCGCGGGGTATATCGGGATGGAGCTCGGGATCGCTTTCGCCAAGCTCGGCGCCAAGGTGACCATCGTCGAGGCGCTGCCGAAGATCCTGCCGCTCTACGATCCCGAGCTGACGCAGCCCGTGCTGCGGCGACTCGTTGATCTTGGCGTCCAGACGCTGGTTGGCGCGCGGGCGCAGGCGTTCGCCAGCGGCGCGCTGAAGGTCGCGGCCGGGGATGGCGGGGAGCGCGAAATCGCCGCCGACAAGGTGCTGGTTGCGGTTGGTCGGCGCGCGCATACGACCGGCTTCGGCCTCGAGACGCTCGATCTGACTATGAGTGGCGCGTTCGTCCGCATCGACGCGACCTGCGCGACCTCGATGCGCAACGTCTGGGCGATTGGCGACGTGACGGGCGAGCCGATGCTCGCCCACCGGGCGATGGCCCAAGGCGAAATGGTCGCCGAGATCATCGCCGGCCGGAAGCGGGCCTTCGATCCTGTCGCCATTCCCGCGATCTGCTTCACCGATCCTGAGATCGTCGCTGTCGGGCTGTCGCCTGACGCAGCCAAGGCCGCGCACGGCAAAATCCGCGTCGGCCATTTTCCGTTCCGTGCCAATGGCCGCGCGATGACGCTGCAGGACGATGATGGCTTCGTGCGCGTCGTCGCGCGCGCCGACAATCATGTCGTGCTGGGAATTCAGGCCGTGGGAGCTGGCGTCTCCGAACTCTCGGCCGCCTTTTCGCTGGCGCTGGAAATGGGCGCGCGCCTCGAAGACATCGCGCTCACCATCCACGCCCATCCAACGCTGAGCGAAGCCTTCCACGAGTTGGCGCTCGCGGCGCTTGGGCATCCCCTACATATTTGACGGCCTATGTCTGGTTGACACCCATCCGCCCGGTGCTAAACCGCGCTTCAACCTGGCAGGAACGAACCGATGGCGTCGCAACCGATTTTCTGCGTGGGGTGCTGGCAGAATATGAAGCTGCCGATCGCTTTGCGCACCATCGCCGCCGTGCCCTACCGCGCGGTCGGCATCCGCCAAAGCCGCATGAACCCGAACGTCTGCACGATCTGCGAGACGATGTTCGAGCGGGTCATGAAGGCGCGGCAGGTCGAGCTCGACGCCACCATCCTGTTCGCTGATCTCCGGGGCTACACAAGTCTCTCCCAGTCCCAGTCGAGCGGCGCGATCGCCAATCTACTCGACGCCTTTTACGACATTTGCGGCGAGGCGATCTGGGAGCACGACGGCATCATCAACAAGACGATGGGGGACGCCGTTTTGGCGATCTTCAATTTTCCGATCAAGCGCGAGGACCATGCCGCCCACGCGCTCGCGGCCGCGCGGAGAATCCAGGAGCTTTGGCGCGATCGGCGTGAGGCGCTTTCGCACGCCTTCGGCGCCGAGGCTGCAACGATTGGAATTGGAATTGGCCTCGACACCGGCCGCGTCAATTTCGGCGAGTTCGGCCGCACGCATCAGGATCTGACCGCGATCGGCACGGTGGTGAACGTCGCCTCCCGCGCGCAAAGCGCGGCGGCCTCCGATCAAATTCTCATGACCGCCGCCGTGCGTGAAAAGGCGGACGCCACGCTGGCGGAGAGCGCCGGGCGCGACTATCAGCTGAAGGGAATCGACGCGCCCGCCAAGCTCTGGGCGGCGTGAACCCTTTGGCGGCGAACGGCTGGCGCCAACCCCGCAGGAGCGCTTGAGTCATGCGGCAGATTTGGATTTCGAAAGCCGGGCCTCCCGAGACACTCGTTCTCAAGGAGGCTCCGGATCCCAATCCTAGAGCAGGCGAGGCGCGCATTCGCGTTGAAGCAAGCGGGATCAATTTCGCTGACGTGATGGGGCGAATGGGCCTCTATCCGGATTTGCCCAAGATTCCCGTCGTTCCGGGATACGAGGTCGCCGGGCGCGTCGACGCTGTCGGCGAAGGCGTCGATCCTAGCTGGGTTGGACGCGATGTGTTCGCGCTGACGCTATTTGGCGGATACGCCGACGTCGTGTGCGCCCCGACGGGGAGGGTCTTCGCGCGGCCCGAAGGCATGTCCGCCGAGGAAGGCGCCGCGATTCCGGTCAATTATCTCACCGCCTGGCAGCTCATCGTTGTAATGGGCGGCCTCAAGGCGGGCGAAACGATGCTGGTCCATTCCGCAGGCGGCGGGGTTGGTGTCGCTGCGACCCAGATCGCCAAGCACATCGGCGCCAAAGTCATTGGAACGGCGTCCGCCGCCAAGCACCAAGAATTGCGCGCGCTCGGCGTCGACCATTTGATCGACTACCGGACCGAAGATTTCGAAAAGCGCGCGCGAGAGATCACGCAAGGCCAGGGTGTCGAGCTCATCCTCGACCCAGTGGGCGGCGCATCGCTCAAAAAGGGCTATCGACTTCTGGCGCCCACAGGTCGACTTGGGATTTTCGGCGCCTCGTCGGCCGCCACGAATAAGACCGGGGGCATGCTTGGGATGATGTCGATGGTTGCCCGGACGCCCTGGCTTCAGTTCAATCCGCTCTCCCTGATGAACGCGAACAAAGGCGTCTTTGGTGTCAACCTGGGGCACATGTGGGATGAACCTGATCGCACTGGCGCCTGGATGAATCAGCTCATACGGCTCTGGGAGCAAGGCGCCATCAAGCCTCGGGTCGCGCGAATTTTCAGATTTAGCGAGGCCGCGGCCGCGCATCATTTTATCCAGGACCGCAGCAACATCGGAAAAGTGCTCCTCACCCCCTAGCGTCCCGATATCGGTTGGCTGACGCCTTAAGGAACTCGAAGGTCCGCCCCTCACCTTCCCATCCATCTGTTGATTGGTTAGGCGTCATGCTGAAAGGGAACCCGAGCCCATGACCTACGCCAACATCCTTGTCGAAACCCATGGCGCCGTCGGCCTCATCAGGCTCAACCGGCCGCAAGCCCTGAACGCGCTGTCGGCGGCGCTGATCGAGGACCTCAATGCGGCGCTTGAGGTCTTCGAGACCGACCCTGCGATCGGCGCGATCGTGCTGACCGGCTCCGAGAAAGCCTTCGCCGCCGGCGCCGACATCAAGGAAATGCAGGACAAGACCTTTGCCGAGGCTTTCATCGGCGACTTCATCTCCCGCTGGGAGAATGTGGCGAAGGCGCGGAAGCCCATCATCGCCGCCGTCGCCGGCTTCGCGCTTGGCGGGGGATGCGAGATCGCGATGATGTGCGATTTCATTCTCGCCGCCGACACCGCCAAATTCGGCCAGCCCGAGATCAAGCTTGGCGTGATCCCCGGCGCCGGCGGCACCCAGCGCCTGACCCGCGCGGTCGGCAAATCGAAGGCGATGGAGATGATCCTGACCGGACGGATGATGGACGCGGCCGAGGCCGAGCGCTCCGGTCTCGTCTCGCGCATCGTGCCGGCCGCGTCGCTGATCGAGGAGGCGCTCAAGGTCGCCGCATCGATCGCTGCTTTATCGAGGCCCGCGGTCTACGCCGCCAAGGAGGCCGTCAACCGCGCCCAGGAGACGACGCTGGCGGAAGGGATCCGGTTCGAGCGCCGCATCTTCCATTCGCTGTTCGCGACCGAAGACCAGAAGGAGGGCATGCGCGCTTTCGCCGAGAAGCGGGCGGCGGACTTCAAGCATCGGTAGACTATACACAGAAAAGTTATTGGAAATTCACTGCCCCGCGGAACTGCAGACCGGCGCCGGTTTGCCAATCATGCAGACCTCCCCGGGCGCGGCCGCCTTTGTTCGTTGGGCGGCCGCAGCGGCTTACGCGGCGGTCCACCCGCCATCGATCGACATGTTCGCGCCTGTGATCGAGGCGCCGGCGTCGGAGCAAAGAAAGACCGCGACCGCCGCGACGTGGTCGACGCTGACGAATTGCTTGGTCGGCTGGGCGGCGAGCATCACGTCCTTGATCACCTGCTCGCGCGTCATGTTGCGCGCCTTCATCGTGTCGGGGATCTGGCGCTCGACCAGCGGCGTCGAGACATAGCCGGGCGAGATGCAATTGGCCGTGACGCCAGATGTCGCGAGTTCGAGCGCAACCGTCTTGGTCAGCCCGGTAAGGCCGTGCTTGGCCGCGACATAGGCGCCCTTGAACGGCGAGGCGACGAGCGAATGAGCCGAGGCCGTGCTGATGATGCGGCCCCATTTCTGCGCCTTCATGGCTGGAATCGCGGCGCGCATCGCATGGAAAGGGGCTGAGAGGTTGATGGCGATGATCGCGTCCCACTTGTCGGTCGGAAAGTCTTCAATGGGCGAGACGTGCTGGATGCCCGCGTTGTTGACGAGGATGTCCACCGATCCCATCTTGGCTCTGGCGTCGGCGACCATCACCTCGATCTCCGCTCCGTTCGCCATGTCGGCGCTGTGGTAGAAAGCCTTGACCCCGAATTCCTGTCTCGATTTTGACGCGCTCGGCCTCGATCGCCGCCTTGTCGCCGAACCCGTTGATGACGACGTCCGCGCCTTCCTTGGCGAGGGCGCGGGCGATCGCCAGGCCAATGCCGCTTGTCGAGCCGGTGACAAGGGCGTGACGTTTGGCGAGCGACATCGGCGTTTCTCCTTGATGGGACCGCGGCAAACCGTCCGCGATCGAGGTCATATTGCATTGCGATCGCAGCTTTCGAGGGCCCATTGCGGTGCAGCAGCCACGGATGACAAATTCGCCCTGAGAGCTTAGAAGCCTGCGGGGATGACTTCGGTCGGAGCACGGCCGGAAAGGGTATGACGACGATGAGCCTTGCGATGTCGGAAACGCCCTGCGGGCCGCTCTCCCGCCACGCGACCGTCGGGGTTCGGGTCGGCGCAGGGCGAGGGGGCGGTTATCGTTGGCGGCGGCGCGCCGATCGTCGTCCAGTCGATGACCAACACCGACACCGCCGATATCGAGGCGACCACCCGCCAGGTCGCGGCTTTGGCGCGGGCCGGTTCGGAACTGGTGCGCATCACGGTCGATCGCGACGAAGCCGCCGCTGCCGTGCCCCATATTCGCGACCGCCTGCGCGCCAGAGGCATCACCGCGCCGCTGATCGGCGACTTCCACTACATCGGCCACAAGCTCTTGGCCGAACATCCGGCCTGCGCCGAAGCGCTCGACAAATATCGCATCAATCCCGGCAATGTCGGCTTCAAGAACAAGCGCGACCTGCAGTTCGGCAAGATCGTCGAGATCGCCATCCGCAACGGCAAGACGGTGCGCATCGGCGCCAACTGGGGTTCGCTTGATCAGGAGCTTCTGACGACGCTCATGGACGAGAATGCGGCGAGCGCGACGCCGCTCGAGGCGGGGGCCGTTACGCGCGAGGCGATGGTGAGGTCGGCGCTTTTGTCGGCGGCGCGCGCGGAGGAGATCGGCCTCGCAGCGCGAGCGCATTATCCTGTCGGCGAAAGTCTCGTCGGTGCAGGATCTCATCACTGTCTATCGCATGCTTGGGCAGCGGTGCGATTATGCGTTGCATCTGGGCCTGACCGAAGCCGGCATGGGCTCGAAGGGCATTGTCGCCTCGTCCGCGGCGCTCGGCATTTTGCTGCAGCAGGGGCTCGGCGATACGATCCGTATTTCGCTCACCCCCGAGCCCGGCGGCGACCGGACGCAGGAGGTCAAGGTCGCGCAGGAACTTCTGCAGACCATGGGCTTCCGCAATTTTGCGCCGCAGGTGGCGGCCTGTCCGGGCTGCGGGCGCACGACCTCGACCGTGTTCCAGGAGCTTGCGCGCGACATCGAGACTTATCTCGCGACGTCGATGCCGGAATGGCGCGCGGTCTATCCCGGTGTCGAGCGGCTGAACGTTGCGGTGATGGGCTGCATCGTCAACGGCCCGGGCGAGAGCAAGCACGCCAATATTGGCATTTCGCTGCCCGGCACCGGCGAAGCGCCGGCCGCACCGGTATTCGTCGACGGGGTCAAGACCGTGACCCTTCGCGGGCCTCGGATCGCAGAAGATTTCAAGGCGCTGGTCAACGACTATATCGAGAAGCGCTACGGCGCCGGCCGGCAGGCGGCGGAATAGGGGAGCGCGAACCGTGAGCCGACCGCCGCTGCCACCCTATAATCAGGAAACCGCGGCGCAGAAGGCGCGCATGGCGGAGGACGCCTGGAACACCCGCGACCCGGCCCGCGTCGCGCTCGCATATACGGAAAACAGCCGGTGGCGAAACCGCGCCGAGTTCCTTCAGGGGCGTCCTGCGATCGAGGCGTTTCTGACCCGCAAATGGAACCGCGAGCTCGACTATCGGCTGATCAAGGAGCTGTGGGCCTTTCATGAGAACCGCATCGCGGTTCGCTTCGCCTACGAGTGGCGCGACGATTCGGGAAGCTGGTTCCGCTCTTACGGCAATGAGAACTGGGAGTTCGACGAGGACGGCCTGATGCGGGTGCGCCTGGCGAGCATCAACGATCTCCCGATCCGCGAACAGGACCGCCTTTATCACTGGCCGCTCGGCCGTCGTCCAGACGATCATCCGGGCTTGAGCGACCTCGGGCTCTGAGGCGAAAGCGCCCGCCCTTCACATTCACTTTGACATCGCCCACATTGTGGCGACGAGGCTGCATTGTACGAACCCCCGCTCCACCGAAACGAGAATCTGCCGGAACTGCATGCCCTCATCCGCGAGCGCGTGTTCGGCCTGCTGATCAGCAATGGCGCCGAGGGGCTTGTGGCCAATTCGGTTCCATTGGTTCTCGATGCGGGCGCCTCACGACTGGGCACGCTGAAAGTGCATATCGCTCGCGCCAATCCGCAATGGCGCGAACTTGAAGCGTCGCCCGACGCGCTCATCGTGTTCCAGGGCCATGACCACTACATCACCCCGTCCTGGTACGAGACCAAGCGGGAGACCGGCAAAGTCGTCCCGACCTGGAACTACACCATGGTCCAGGCGAGGGGTCGGGCCAAGGTCATGGACCACACGTGGCTCGGCCAGCAGATTGAGGAACTGACACGCGCGCTCGAAGAAAGACGCGAAAAGCCCTGGGCGGTCAGCGACGCGCCGGCCGATTTCATCGCCATGCAGCGCCGGGCGATCGTCGGGATCGAAATCGAGATCCTCGACATCCGTGGCAAATGGAAGACGAGCCAGAACCGCAGCGCCGCCGACCGAGAAGGCGTCGTCGCTGGGCTCGAGGCCATGGGCGACGAGGACTCGCGCGCCATGGCCGAGATTGTGCGCGAGACGGGCCGCGATTGACCCGCACGCATTTACCGCGAGCATGAAGGCGTGATCCATTTCGCGCCATCTGCCGAAATTGTGAGAAGAAGGAGAGCACATGACTGACGCGATCAAGCCGCTTTACACCGCCCATGGCACAGCGCAGGGCGGGCGCAACGGCCACACCCAATCCGACGACGGCATGGTCAGCGTCGACCTCTCCGTGCCGAAGGAGATGGGCGGGCCGGGCAAGCCGAACACCGCGACCCCCGAGCACCTGTTCGCCGCCGGCTACGCGGCCTGCTTCGGCGGCGCGCTCGACTTCATCGCCAAGCAGCACAAGAAGGACGCGTCGAAGGCGACGGTGAAATGCGCCGTCAGCATCGGCCCGCGCGAGAAGGGCGGCTTCGGCCTCGCCGTCGTGCTCGACGTGACCGACACGAGCTTATCCCAGGCGGAACTCCAGTCGCTCGCGGAAGAGGCGCACGAGAAGATCTGCCCCTATAGCCACGCGACCCGCGGCAATGTCGAGGTCAAAGTCGTCACGCACGGGGCTTAAAAACCGCTTTGGGCCGGGGCGGCTCGACAGCGTCAGGACAACGATGGCGAAGGCAAGATCTCCTTCGCTCTCACTGCTGAAGCTTCAGGCTCAGGCCGCGGGCGCGCGGCTCTGACGAAGCCGGCGCAGCCCAAGCTAAGGAAAGACTCCGCCGGAATCCCGAAAAGAAGCAGTTCTCAAGCCTTTGCTAAGCCTGTCCCGTGGTTCAGCTTGCAGCTGACGGACGGTCATTCGTTACGGTTAAGACCCGCGGCGCCGGCCAGCATCGTGGCCATGTGCGAACCATCGTCCCCGGGCAGGCGGGCCTGGACCGAAAAGGCTTGAGCTCAGATGATGGAGACCGCGCCGCCTCCCAGCGAAGGGACGCCGCTTGACCGGGGCTTACGCGCTCTCTGCGGGATCGCGGCCTATTACCGCATTGGCGCCGACCCGGCGCAGCTTGCGCGCGAACTGGCGCTTGGCGCCCACGAGGCCAATGAAGGGGACCTCGTTCGCGCCGCCAAGCTCGTCGGAATGAGGGCGCGCCTGGTGGAGAAAGTCACGGCCGAACGGCTCTCGACCTTGCCGACGCCTGCGATCGTCCGCATGGCTAGCGGCGCGTTTATGGTCTTCGGCGGCCGCAATCCGTCAGGGCTTTGCCGACTGGTCGATCCGATCAGCCACGCAGTTCAGGAAGCAACCCTCGAAGACCTTGCGCGCGATAGCGGCGGGCAGGTGCTTCTCGTCGCTCGCAAGATCGGCGGCGCCGGCGTCGATCCAAGCCAGTTCGGCATGCGCTGGTTCCTGCCCACGATCTGGCGCTATCGCCGTCCTCTTGGTCACGTGCTGGGCGCCTCGCTGTTCGTGCAGATTTTCGCCCTCACGACGCCCCTGTTCTTCCAGGTGGTGGTCGACAAAGTGCTGACCCACCGCGGTTACGAGACTTTGTTCGTGCTGGTCGGGGGCCTCGTCGCCATCGGCCTGTTCGACGTTGCGCTCCAGTACCTACGCACCTACGCGCTCTCGCACACCACGAATCGGATCGACGTCGAGCTCGGCCAACGCCTGTTCGCGCATCTTCTACGCCTGCCGATTTCCTATTTCGAGACCCGATCGACCGGGCAAACCGTCGCCCGGGTGCGGGAGCTGGAGACGATCCGCAATTTCCTCACCGGACAGGCGTTGTTCTCGGCGCTCGACCTCCTGTTCGCCTTTGTGTTCGTCGGCGTTTTGTTCGCCTATTCGTGGTCGCTGACTCTCATCGTGCTCGCGGGGATTCCGTTCTACGTCGTGATCGGCTTTTCCATCCGGCCGCCGTTGCGCGATCTGGTCAAAGAGAAGTTCAACCGTGGCGCGGCGAGCCAGCAGTTCCTGGTCGAAACGATCGTCGGCGTGAACACGGTGAAGGCTGCCGCGGTCGAGCCGATCATGCGCGCGCAATGGGAGGAAAAACTCGCGGCTTACGTCAAGACGAGCTTCGCCGCTGCGATGCTGGGTTCGGGCGGCCAACTCGCCATTCAGTACATCAGCAAGCTGACGACGGCGGCGCTGCTTCTGTTCGGCGCGAAGGCGGTGATCGACGGCGATCTGACGGTCGGCGAACTCGTCGCCTTCAACATGATCGCCGCGCAGGCGGTGCAGCCGATTCTGCGCCTGTCGCAGATCTGGCAGGATTTTCAGCAGGTGCAGATCTCGATCGAGCGCCTGGGCGATATCCTGAACACCGCGCCCGAATCCTCATCGTCGGCGCGCCTCCTGCCGCCGACGCCGCGCGGCGCGATCGAATTTCGCCGCGTCGGCTTCCGCTATCGCCCGGGCGCGCCTGAGGTCCTGAAGGACATTTCGCTCAGCTATCCGGCCGGGCGAGACGATTGGCGTTGTCGGGCCCTCGGGCTCCGGCAAATCGACCCTGACCAAGCTTGTTCAGCGCTTTTACCTGCCGAACGAAGGACAGGTGCTGCTCGACGGGGCGGACCTGAGCCATATCGATCCGGCGTGGCTGCGCAGCCACATCGGCGTCGTGCTCCAGGAGAACCTCCTGTTCAACCGCACCGTCCATGAGAACATCGCCTTCGCCAATCCGGCGATGCCGCGCGCCCGTGTCATCGAGATCGCACGGCTCGCTGGAGCCGACGAGTTCATCGACAAGCTTCCGGAAGGCTACGACACATTGATCGAGGAGCGCGGCGCCAACCTTTCCGGCGGGCAAAGGCAGCGCATCGCCATTGCGCGCGCGCTCGCGACCAATCCGCGCATTCTCATTTTCGACGAGGCGACGTCGTCGCTAGACTATGAGAGCGAGCGCATCGTTCAGCGCAACATGCGCCGCATCGTCAAGGATCGGACGGTCATCATCATCGCCCATCGCCTGGCTGCCGTGCGGGGATGCGACCGCATCGTCGGCGTGGCGGACGGCCGCATCGTCGAGGTCGGGTCGCACGCCGAACTGCTGCGCCGTCCCGGCGGCCTCTACGCCTATCTGTGGGGCCTTCAGAGCCAGCCGGCGGAGATCGCAGCGTGACCCTCATCCCGGCCGCGGCGCCCAGCGACAAGGCGCGCTCCGTCAAGGTGCTCGCGTTACGCGCGCTCACTCGGTTGAAGGCGCCGGGCATGAATCTCAGCGACCGGGAGTTCCTCGCCCCGGCGCTCGAGATTCTCGAAACGCCGCCGTCGCCGGTCCATGTCGCCTTCTTATGGATCATCTGCGCCTTCGTCGTCGCAGCGCTGGCTTGGGCGTATTTCGGCCGCGTCGACATCGTCGCCGCCGCGCAAGGCAAGTTCCAGCCGATGGGACAGGTGAAGGTCGTCGAGCCCCTGGAAACGGGCAAGGTCGAAGCCATCAGCGTCAGCAACGGCTCGCTCGTGCAGGCGGGCGACGTACTGGTCGAGCTCGACCGCTCGACGGCCCTGGCTGACGCGGAAGGCGCGCGCGCGGAGCTTGCGTCGGCGCGGGCGGAAATCCTGCGCCGCAAGACCGCGCTCTTGAGCGCGCGGTCGCATCGTTTCGAGTCTCCCCCGGCAATCGATTGGCCGGACAGTGTGGCGCCAGCGTTGCGCGAGCGCGAAACCCGTGTTCTCGCAGCCGATCTCGGACAACTGGCGGCAAACGTCGCCTCATTTGACGCCGAGCGCGCGCAGAAGACCGCTGAAGGCGAAAAACTGACGGAGACGATCGCAACCCAGAAAAACCTCGTCGCGACCCTGCAGGAGCGCGTCGCCATGCGCACGAAGCTCGTCGACATGAAGTCGGGCGCGCGGGCTGCGGTCATCGACGCCACCGAAACGCTGCAATATCAAATCACCCAGGAGGCCAAGCAGGAGCAGGATCTCGCTTCCCTCTCCGCGGGGCTCGAGGTCATCGCCCGCAATTCCGACAAGACCGTCCAGGATTTCATCTCGGAGAACGCGCAGAAGCTCGAGGAGGCCGAGCGGCACGCGGAAGATATTGAGCAGCGTCTCGCCAAGGCTCAGGCTCAGCTTGATCATTTGACGCTGAGAGCGCCGATCGCGGGCCGCGTGCAATCGTCGATCATCACCAACACCGGCCAGGTGGTCACGAGCGGCCAGGAGATCATGCGCATCGTGCCCGAGAATTCGGGGCTCGAGATCCAGGCCTATGTGCGCAATCGCGACATCGGCTTCGTCAGAATCGGCCAGGAGGCGGTGGTCAAGATCGAATCCTTCCCCTTCACCCGCTACGGCTCGATCAGAGCGCATGTCACACGCATCGCCAAGGACGCGATCCCTGAGCCCGACGCCAACGCGATCGAGGGCGATCCGACGCGCGTCTCGAACGCAGCGGGTTTTGCCGGCGGCGAGCGCACGCAAAATCTCGTGTTCCCGGTCGTGCTCAAGCCCGACGCGGAAACGATTGCGGTCGACGGCGCGACCCAGCCGCTCACGTCCGGCATGGCGGTGACGGTCGAGCTCAAGACGGGCGCGCGGCGCATGCTCGAATATTTGTTCTCGCCACTGGTCGAGGTCGCCTCGAAGGCGATGCGGGAGCGGTGACCGGCGCCGTCGGTCAACGCCCTCCGCCGAGACTACCTGATCACCTGCCAGAAAATCCCTGCGACGCAAACGAAGCCTAGGGTGAACAGCACCGTTCGCAGGTAGGGGATAGCTGCCCAGTAGACGATCGCGTGCGCGAGTCTGATCCAGAAAAAGCTCATCGCCCAAAACGCTGTCATCGCGTTCGCCTTTCCAGCGATTTGAGCGACAATCACGAGCGCGGCGAATGGAGCGAAACATTCGACCGCGTTGAGATAGGCGCGATGAGCACGCTGACCCCAAAGGGGGACGGGACGGGGCGCGGGGTCGACGTAGTTTTCCCCAGACAGGGGCCCGTTCGTCATCACCTGGCAGACAATGTAAGGAATCCAGAGCGCCGCCGTCAGCATTGCCGTGAGTGCAAGGTACCAAAGATCGGTTGTCATGAGGTTTGCCTCCCCTTCGACGGCGGGTTGGAGCGATCGTGCGAGCACGCCATCAATAGCAAGACGTGCGAGGGCGGCCGATTTCGACATCCGGGCGCAAGGGACGCCTCCGCGGCGATCTCGTCGGCTCCAGCGCTTGATTTTTGCGCGCGCCCACCATCCATATGGCCCCGGCGTCGCGGAATGGGGCGGGGGGTCGAATGAGCGTCGAAGGCTCTGCGCCTGGTTTTCGCGTGAGCGACCTCATCCGCCATGGCGCGGAGCCGCCTCCGTTGGCGCGCCTCGTTGGCTTGCCCTTCTACCCGTGGCTGATCGTCGCAGTGACCTGCATCGGCGCGTTCATGGGCCAGGTCGACGCGAGCATCGTGCAACTCGCATTGCCAACCCTGGGACGCGTATTCGACTCCACGCTGGAAAGCGTAAGCTGGGTCGCGCTCGCCTATCTGCTCGGCGTCGCCGCGTTCATGCCGATCTTCGCTCAGCTCTGCCAGATCTTCGGCAGGAAGCTCCTCTACATCGTCGGCTTTGTGGTGTTCACCGGAGCGAGCGCGCTCTGCGGCTTTGCGCCGGACCTCGCCACGCTGATCGCGTTTCGGTTCCTGCAAGGCTTCGGCGGGGCCATGCTTGGAGCCAACAGCATGGCGCTTGTCGTGACGTCCACGGACAAAAGCCTGCGCGCGCGGGCGCTTGGCGTGTATGCCGGAGCGCAAGCGGTCGGGATCAGCGCCGGCCCGGTTATCGGCGGTCTGCTCCTGGGGACATTGGGCTGGCCTTGGGTGTTCTGGATCAATGTGCCCTTCGGGCTCATCGCCATCGCCGCCAGCTGGTTCGTGCTTCCCGTGACAGCGCAGCAGAATCCAGACCAAAGGTTCGACTGGCGCGGCGGTCTCCTGCTCGCGCCCGCATTGGCGTTTGCGGTGCTCGCGCTCAATCAGGTTTCAGCCTGGGGGCTGACCTCGCCAGCGCTCCTCGGTACGGTCGGCGCCGCGATCGTGCTCATTTTCCTGTTCGTGAGGCAGGAACACGGGGCGCGTTCGCCCCTGATCGATCTTGCGCTGCTCGATGAGCCAGCGTTTCTCGCCGGAGCGCTGGCCTGCGCTTTGGCGTACGCCATGCTCTACGGCATGTTCTTCCTTGCTTCATTCGCGCTTGTGCGGGGTTACGAGGAGAGCGCCGTCGCCGCGGGGTTCAAGCTGGCCATCATTCCGATCAGCCTCGGAATCGTCGCGCCATTCGCGGGCGGGCTCGCGGACCGGATGGGGACGCGTCTCCTCAGCGTCGCCGGAATGGCGATATGCCTTGTGGCCTTGCTCGCGTTGACCGCGATCGTGATGCAGCCTGTCGCTAATCTCTGGATCGGGGCGATCGGCCTTGCGGCTTTCGGGGCGGGGCTTGGGCTGTTCATTGCGCCGAACAACCACGCGACGATCAACGTCGCGCCGGCCAATCTTTCGGGCGTGGCTGGCGGGTTCCTCAATCTGACGCGCATTCTCGGCACTGTTGCGGGCGTCGCCAGTGCGTCCGCGATGCTGTCCTGGCGGCTACAGGTCGCGCGCGGTTCGACCGACCGGAGGCTCGCCGATTTCTCATCCCATCATTTCGTCGAGGCGGTGGCGGCAGGACTGATCATGCTTGCCGTCTTCGCTGCAATCACCGGCGCCCTTTCGATGATTCGAAAGCGGGCGCCTAAGGAGAAGAATTCCGCCTGACCGCGGCGCACCCTGTTTGCTATAAGCCCTCCAAACCGGAGGCTTGCCCGATGAAACTCGCTGATCCCTCACTCCTGAAGCACCAGTGTCTCGTTGACGGGAAATGGGTGGGGGAGGGGACGCGCGCCATAACGAACCCTGCGACCGGTGTAGTGCTCGCGAAGACGCCGCGCTTTGGCGAAGCCGAGACGATCGGCGCGATCGAGGCGGCGCAGCGCGCCTTCGGCCCCTGGGCGAAAACCTTGCCGAAGGAACGCGCGCAGATCTTGCGTCGCTGGTTCGACCTCATCATCGCCAATCGCGACGACATCGCGCTCATCATGACCAGCGAACAGGGCAAGCCGCTCGCGGAGGCGCGTGGCGAGGTCGACTACGCCGCCGCCTATATCGAGTTTTTCGGCGAAGAAGCGAAGCGCATCTATGGCGAGGTCAATCCGACCTTCCGCGCCGATTCCCGCATCGTCGTCATCAAGCAGCCGATTGGCGTCGTCGCGGCGATAACGCCGTGGAATTTTCCCGCCGCCATGATCACCCGCAAGGTCGCGCCGGCGATCGCTGTCGGCTGCACCGTGGTGGCGAAGCCTGCCGGCGAGACGCCGCTGACCGCGCTCGCGCTTGGCGAACTTGCGCAGCGCGCCGGCCTGCCGCCCGGGGTTCTCAATTTTGTCACCGGCGACGCGCGCGCGATCGGCAAGGCGATGACCGAGCATCCGGCCGTCCGGGTGGTCGGCTTCACAGGTTCGACCGAGGTCGGCAAGGTTTTGATGGCGCAGGCGGCCGGCACGGTGAAGAAGGTCGGTCTCGAACTCGGCGGCAACGCGCCGTTCATCGTCTTCGACGACGCGCATGTCGACGCGGCCGTCGAGGGCGCGATCATCTCGAAATTCCGCAACATGGGCCAGACCTGCGTCTGCGCCAATCGCATCTACGCGCAGGAGGGGATCTACGATTCCTTCGTCGCCAAGCTCACGGCCGCGGTCTCAAAGCTCAAGGTGGGCGACGGGACGGAGGCCGGCGTCATGCAGGGGCCGCTCATCAACGAGGCGGCGGTGACGAAGGTCGAGGAGCACGTCGCGGACGCTGTGAAGAAGGGCGCGAAAGTCGTCGTCGGCGGCAAGCGCCATGCGCTTGGCCGCACCTTCTACGAGCCGACGGTCATTTCCGGCGTCGATTCCTCGATGCTGGTCGCGAAGGAAGAAACCTTCGGTCCCGTAGCGCCGGTCTTCCGCTTCAAGGACGAAGCCGACGTCATCGCCAAAGCCAACGACACCCAATTCGGCCTCGCGTCCTACTTCTACGCCCGCGATCTCGGCCGCGTCTGGCGCGTGGCGGAGGCGCTCGAATACGGCATGGTCGGCATCAACACCGGCGCGATCTCGAGCGAGCTCGCGCCGTTTGGCGGGGTGAAGGAATCGGGCATCGGCCGCGAGGGCTCGCGCCACGGCGTCGAGGAGTTCGTCGAGCTCAAATACATGCTGATGGGCGGGCTCGACAGATGAGGGGAAGCGAGGCGGCGGCGCTCTCTTCCAGCCGATAAAAGCTTCCATATTTCGGAATTTCAGGCTATGATGAACAGGTTGGAGGTGAAGGCGCGAGCGCCAAATTTGGCGCCCGACAGAAAGTGCGAA
Source organism: uncultured Alphaproteobacteria bacterium (assembly GCA_963717215.1). Taxonomy (GTDB): domain Bacteria; phylum Pseudomonadota; class Alphaproteobacteria; order Rhizobiales; family Beijerinckiaceae; genus Roseiarcus. The sequence goes on along the minus strand of CAVQVS010000006.1, from coordinate 74,305 downwards.
AACAGCGAAACGAAACGTCGACTAAGCTCTTGAAAACTCACGATTCCGCGAAATGGTTGATTTGCTTACGTCAATGAGATCAATAACTTAATAGCCTTCTGGCGAAACGCTTCGTTTCGCCAGGCGAAATCGGGTCTTTTCGCTTCCCGGGGTATGCGGACCGGATGATCGAGAGTTCGGCCTCTCGTAGCCACCGACTCGCTAAACGTGCCGCAACCCCTTGGAATTCCTCAAAACGGACTCGTTAACGGGGCGCCGCTCACCCCTTCGCCGAGGACGCCGGCTCAGGCGTCTCCGCTTCGCGCACGAGGTCCCTGAGCGCCACCAGCTTCGCCTCCAGCGCTTCAAGGTCCGGCTCGGCCATGCGGCCTAACGTGGAAGCGATCCAGCGATGCTGGACGGCGATCGCCCTCTCCGCCATCTGGCGGCCGGCCTCGGTAAGATAGATGGCGTGCTGGCGGCGGTCGCTGGCCGTTGAGCGGCGCTCGACCAGGCCCGCTTCCGCCAGCCGGTCGATCAGGCCGGAGATGTTGCCCTTGGTGACATAAAGCCGTGTGGCCAGTTCCTGCTGGCTCACGCCCTCGCGCTCGGTCAGCGTGGTCAGCACGTCGCATTGCGGGATCGAAAGGCCGATCTCGCGCAGGCGCTCGGCAACCGCGACCTGCATGCGCGCCTCGAGGCGAATGAGGCGAAACCAGACGCGGACGGAGCGGTCGGCGTTCTGCCGGTCAGGCATCGGTCTCCTGTTCGGTGCGGGTCGCAGCGGCGAGAAAGCCTTCGGCGGATTGCAAAGCGGGGCACAGGGCGCCAGTGTGATAGTCCCATGAACAATCCGCGCGCTGCAATCAAGCGCCAATGAGACAGTCGGGAGACAAACGCATGTTGGGACGGATGCAGGATTGGCCCCTGCTGATGCACAAGGTCATCGATTTCGCCGCCGTCCAGTTCCCCGAGCAACAGGTCGCCTCGCGGACGGTCGAAGGGCCGATGCACACCACCAACTATCGCGAGGTCCGGCAACGCGCGCTCAAAGTCGCCAAACGCCTCGAGCGTGACGGGATCAGGCTCGGCGATCGCGTCGCGACCCTGGCCTGGAACGGCTATCGCCATCTCGAAACCTGGTATGGCATCGTCGGCGTCGGCGGGATCTACCACACCGTTAACCCGCGGCTCTTCCCCGAGCAAATCGCCTGGATCATGAACGACGCCGAAGATCGGCTCGTGTTCCTCGACCTGACCTTCGTGCAATTGATGGAGGGGCTCGCCGACCGGCTGCCGACGATCGAGCGCTACGTCGTTCTGACGGACAGCGCGCACATGCCGGCGACGAAACTCAAGAACGCCGTCGCCTACGAAGATTGGATCGGGGAGGTCGACGACGATTTTGCCTGGAAGGAGTTCGACGAGCGGACCGCGGCCGGACTCTGCTACACCTCCGGCACGACCGGAAACCCGAAGGGCGTGCTCTACTCGCATCGCTCGAATCTCCTGCATTCGACGATGGCGAGCACGTCCGCGTGCCTCACGGTGACGTCGGATGATGCGGTCCTGCCCGTGGTGCCCATGTTCCACGCCAATTCGTGGGGCCTCGCGCTCTCCTGCCCGATGCGCGGCGCGAGCATGGTGATGCCGGGCCCGCGGCTCGATGGCGCCTCCGTCTATGATCTCCTCGAAACCGAGAAGGTGACGATGACGGCGGCTGTGCCGACCGTCTGGCTCGGCCTTCTTCACTATCTGCGCAAGGAGAACAAGAAGCTGACGACGCTCAAATTCGTCGGCATTGGCGGGTCGGCCTGTCCGCCCGAGATGATCCGCGCCTTCCAGGAGGATTACGGCGTCATCGTTCGGCACGCCTGGGGCATGACGGAGATGAGCCCCGTTGGCTCGGCAGGCGCCCTCAAGCCGAGCGCGAAAGCCCTTTCGGGCGATCAAAAGCTTGCAATGCAGTCCAAGCAGGGCTGGGCGCCATTTGGCGTCGAGATGAAGATCGTCGACGATGAAAACAAGGAACTGCCCTGGGACGGCAAGCGCTTCGGCCGGTTAAAAGTTCGGGGCTTCTCTGTCGTGGACAAATACTTCAAGGACGATACGGAGATTCTCGACGAACACGGATTCTTCGACACCGGTGATGTCGCGACCATCGATTCCGAAGGGTTCATGCAGATCACGGATCGCGCGAAGGACGTGATCAAGTCGGGCGGCGAGTGGATCTCGACCATCGACATCGAGAACCTGGCTGTTGGCCACCCCGATGTCGCCGAGGCCGCCGTCATCGGCATCGCCCATCCGAAATGGGACGAACGGCCGTTGCTCGTCGTTGTGGCGAAGGAAGGGCATTCCCCCCAGAGCGCCGAGGTGCTCGAGTTCCTGAAGCCTCGCATCGCAAAGTGGTGGATGCCCGACGATATGCAGGTAGTGAAGGAGATCCCCCACACCGCAACCGGCAAGATCAACAAGCTGAAGCTGCGGGAGACGTTCAAGGGCTACAAGCTGCCGACTGCGTAGCGGCCGATCGGTCTCGACGGCCGCCCGAACCCCTCCACCGATACACGCGAGACGGCCGATGCAAGATCTCTTTTCTCTCAAAGGGCGCACGGCCCTCGTTACAGGGGGGTCGCGCGGCATCGGCGAGATGATCGCCGAAGGTTTCGTCCGAGCCGGCGCAAAAGTCTACATCTCGGCGCGGAAAGGCTCAGCCTGCGAGGAGACAGCCGAGCGCCTCTCAACTTTCGGCGAATGTGCGGCGATAGCCTGCGACGCGTCGGGGGCGGCGGGCGCGAGGGCGCTCGCCGATCTCTATCTGGCGAGGGAATCCCGGCTCGACATTCTCGTCAACAACGCCGGTGCGGCCTGGGGTGAGCCGATCGAAGGCTTTCCCGAGAGCGGCTGGGATAAGGTCATGGACCTGAACGTCAAGGCTCCGTTCTTCCTGATCCAGGCTTTGCTTGGCGCTCTGCGCGGCGCGGCAAGCCGGGAGCGGCCCGCAAAGATCATCAACATTGCCTCGATCGACGGACTTTCCGTCAGCATGCTGCCGACCTATTCCTACGCGGCGTCCAAAGCCGGGCTGATCCACTTGACCAAGCGGCTTGCGCTTGAGCTCGCGCCACAGGACATCGTCGTATCCGCGATTGCGCCGGGAGCCTTTGCTTCGAACATGAACAAGGTCGCGCGGGACCACAGCGAAGCGTTGAGCAAAAAAATCCCGGCTCGCCGCATCGGTTCTCCGGAGGACATGGCGGGCGCCGCCGTTTTCCTTGCCTCGCGGGCGGGAGACTACGTGGTTGGGGACACCCTGGTTGTGGACGGCGGCGTGGCCTGGGCAAGGATGGACCTGGATTGAGCCTTCTGCGAGCCTAGCAGCAGGGCTTCCGCTCCAAAGACCTCACTGAGGCCGTTAGCCGCCAATTTACCCTTGCATCAGCGGCTTGGTTCCCCTATATGGCGACCAACGAGATCTCATAGCTCTCCGAAAGGAGAGAGAAGTTGAGAGTGGGCCCCGGCCGGGACCCGCTCTTTTTTATTGCCGCAAGGTCGTATGGTCGAAGCTTCGCTTCCAACTGCCGCTGCACCCATCGAAGGGCTCGATGAAGCGCGTCTGATTGGAGACTCGGGCCCAGGCGAGCGTGTTGGGCGCATCGCAGGGCCTGTTCTGCGGGGCTTGGGCTACCGGCTCGTCCGGGTCAAAATTTCCTCCGGCGAGGGCCCAACGATTCAGATCATGGCGGAGCGTCCCGACGGGACGATGTCGATCGAGGATTGCGAAAGCGTGAGCGTCGCGTTGTCGCCGGTCTTCGACGTCGAGGAGCCGATGGCGCAGGCCTATCGGTTGGAGATTTCGTCGCCGGGCATCGATCGGCCGTTGGTGCGCGAATCGGATTTCGCCCGCGCGATCGGCCACGAAGCGCGCGTGGAGATGGCGATCTTGGTCAATGGGCGCAAGCGCTTTCGCGGACAACTTGTCGCTGTCGCTCCCGGATCCGATGGGCCAGCGGCGCGAATGGCGCTGGTCGCCGACGACGGGAGCAAGAGCGAGGTCGAATTGCCGATTCCCGCGATGGCCGAGGCGAGGCTCGTCTTGACTGACGATCTCATCCGCGCCGCGCTGCGGCGCGAGAAGGCGGCGCTCAAGGACGCGAAGCGAGGTCCTGAGCGCAAGACGGGAAACGGCGTAAAGGCCGTTCCGCGCGCCAAGCGCAAGACAAGCGAACCCAAAGCCGCGGCCCGCGGCGCGGCTCCAAAGCTGCTCGGGCCTGACGAAGGAGAGAATCATGGCCGTTAGCGCCAACCGACTTGAACTGTTGCAGATTGTCGATGCGGTCGCGCGGGAGAAATCGATCGATCGAACGATCGTTCTGGCGTCGATGGAAGACGCGATGCAGAAGGCCGCGCGTTCGCGTTACGGCCAGGAGACCGAGGTCCGGGCGGAGATCAATCCGAAGACCGGCGAGATCCGCTTTTCCCGGCTGTTGCTCGTCGTCGACGAGGTCGAGAACGAAGCGACGCAGATGACGCTGACCGAAGCGCAGAAGAAGAACCCCTCGGCGCAGATCGGCGACTGGATCGCCGAATTGCTGCCCCCGTTCGACTATGGACGCATCCCCGCGCAGGCGTCGAAGCAGGTCCTGGTGCAAAAGATCCGCGAGGCGGAGCGCGACAAGCAATACGACGTCTACAAGGATCGCATTGGCGACATCATCAACGGTGCGGTCAAGCGGGTCGAGTACGGCAACGTCGTGGTCGATCTCGGCGGCGCCGGCGCGGGCGAGGCGGTCGTGCGCCGCGACGAACTGATTCCCCGCGAGATGTTCAGGCCCGGCGATCGGATTCGCGCCTACGTCTATGACGTCAGGCGCGAGGCCCGCGGTCCGCAGATTTTCCTTTCCCGCACCCATCCGCAATTCACCGCCCGGTTGTTCGCGCAGGAAGTGCCGGAAATCTACGACGGCATCGTCGAGATCAAGTCGGTCGCGCGCGATCCGGGCTCGCGCGCCAAAATTGCGGTGGTGTCGAACGATTCCTCGATCGATCCGGTCGGCGCTTGCGTGGGCATGCGCGGCTCGCGCGTACAGGCGGTGGTCAACGAGCAACAGGGCGAGAAGATCGACATCATTCCCTGGTCGCCGGACGCCGCGACTTTCATCGTCAATGCGCTGCAGCCGGCCGAGGTCATGAAGGTGGTGCTCGACGAAGACTTCGACCCGAATCGAGGTCGTCGTTCCCGATGATCAGCTGTCGCTGGCGATCGGCCGGCGCGGGCAGAACGTTCGCCTGGCCTCGCAACTGACCGGCTGGGACATCGACATTCTGACCGAAGCCGAGGAATCCGAGCGCCGGCAGAAGGAATTCACCGAGCGGACGCAGACCTTCATGGACGCGCTCGACGTCGACGAGACGGTCGCCCAGCTTCTGGCTTCGGAAGGCTTCCGCACGGTTGAGGAAATCGCTTATGTCGATCCCCCCGAGCTGGCGTCGATCGAAGGGTTCGACGCTGACACGGCGGCGGAAATCCAGGCTCGCGCCCAGGGACACCTTGCCCGAATCGAATCTGAGTTTGACGACCAGCGTAAGGCGCTCGGGGTGTCCGACGATCTTAAGGAGATCGCCGGCCTGACCACGCCGATGCTGGTCAAGCTGGGAGAGAACGGCGTCAAGACGCTCGAGGATCTTGCCGATTGCGCGAGCGACGACCTCGTCGGCTGGACCGAAGGCGATACGACGAAGCCCGGCTTCCTTGCCGGGTTCGACGTGTCGCGGGCGCAAGCTGATGCGATGATCCTTGGCGCGCGCGTGCGCGCGGGATGGATCGAAGCGCCCGCGCCCGAGGAGGAGTTGCAAGCTCAAGAGGTCGAAGGGGCGTAGGTGCCGGGATCGATCAATTGCGAACGGAAAGCGACCAAGCCGGGTCGGAGAGGACCTGCATCGTTACTGGGACCAAGGACGTTCCCGAGGCCGATGTTGCGCTTCGCGCTCAGCCCCGACGGATCGGTCGTCCCGGATATCCGGCGCAAGCTGCCGGGACGGGGGGTATGGACGCGGCTAAGCTTTGACACGGTGAGCCGGGCGGCCACGAAACAAGCGTTTTCGCGCGCCTTTCGCACCAAGGTTGATGCGCCCGCCTCGCTGGCCGAGACGGTCGGCGCCCTCCTCGAGCGCGACGCGTTGCAGTCGCTGTCGATCGCCAACAAGGCCGGGCTCGTCGTGGCCGGCGCGTTCAAGGTCGATTCGGCGATCGAGGCCGGGGGGGTCGTCGCGCTGATTCAGGCGAGCGACGGGGCGGCGGACGGCGCGGCGAAGCGAGTCCAAGCCCTGCGCGCCAAACTCGGCGCGGAAGGGAATGCGATTGTGCGCATCGATCTCTTCAAGTCGGGCGAATTGGATTTGGCATTGGGACGGGCAAATGTGATACATGCTGCCCTCAAACACGGGGCGGCGAGTTCGGCCTTTCTCTCAAGGGCGGATCGTCTGCGCCGCTATCGCGGCGGCGAAGCGAAAGCGGCGGTTGGGACGGAGCGTGGCGACGCGACGGCCCACGAGGTCGGAACGTTTAACAAGTCCATCGAATTGGCTAAGAAGCCAGGTGGTTAGGAATTGGCATGAGTGAGACGGGTAATAGCGATAAGACAGTGACGACTGCCGCGCCGAAGGCGACATTGCACCTGAAGCGTCCGGTTGAGCAGGGTACTGTGAGGCAGAGCTTTTCGCACGGCCGCAGCAAGGCGGTCGTCGTGGAGAAGGTGAAGCGGCGGATTTTGACGCCGGCCGAGGCGGCCGCAGCCGCGCGATCCGCTCCCGCGGCCCCCGCCGCCGCGCCGCCGCCAGCCGCTCCGAGCGCGCTTACGGCCTCGGCGCGGCCCGCTCCCGTGGCGCCCGCCAAGCCGACCCCGCCGCCACCCCCCAAGACCGGCGTGGTCCTGCCCACCTTGAGCGCCGAGCAGCGCGAAGCGCGCGCCCGGGCGCTGATCGACGCGCGTGCGTCGGAGGAGGACGATCGCCGCCGCCAGGAGGCGGATGCCGGGGCCCGGCGTGAGCGCGAGGCGCGCGATCGCATCGAGCGCGAGGCCGCGGAAGCACGCAAGCGCGACGAGGAGCTTCGCCGCGCGCAGGAGGCCAGTTTCAAGCGGCAGTCCGAGGACGAGGCTCGACGACGGCTTTCCGGCGGCGAACCGGCGCCGTCTCCATCAATCCCGCGCGTTGGCCCGGCTGCGCCTAGCGTGGCCATCCCCGGAGCCGTCGCTCGAGCGCCAGCCGCCCCCGGCGGCGCGGAGGAGGAGCGGCGTGTCGTCCTCAGGCGTCCCGCGCTGGCGCTGCCGCCGGGGCAGAAGGTCGTCGTCCCGACGCCTCGGCCGGCTCGCACCGGCGCAGAGCGCAATCGTGGCCGTCTGACGGTCACCAGCGCGACTTCGGGTGAGGAGGAACGCACGCGATCGGTTGCGGCTTTCCGTCGCCGCACCCAACGGCTCAGAGGCCACGGCGCGCAGGAGCAGAAAGAGAAAATCGCGCGCGAGATCGTGCTCCCGGAAGCGATTACCATCCAGGAGCTCGCGAGCCGCATGTCAGAACGTGCGGTCGACGTGATCAAGCTTCTGATGCGCCAGGGCCGCATGGTGACTCTGACCGATGTGCTCGAGGCGGACGATGCCCAGCTCATCGCCGAGGAAATGGGCCATTCGGTCAAGCGCGTCGCCGAATTGGACGTCGAGGAGGGTCTCTTCGATCGGCCCGATGAGGACGGCGCGTCTGTTCCTCGACCGCCCATCGTCACCATCATGGGCCATGTCGATCACGGCAAGACATCGTTGCTGGACGCCATTCGCCACGCCAATGTGGTTGCGGGCGAAGCCGGCGGCATCACGCAGCATATCGGCGCCTACCAGGTCGTTGCGCCCGGTGGCGAGACCATCACCTTCATCGACACCCCCGGTCACGCGGCCTTCACCGCGATGCGCGCGCGTGGCGCGAAGGTCACCGACATCGTTGTGCTGGTGGTTGCGGCCGATGACGGCGTCATGCCGCAGACGATCGAGGCGATTCGCCATGCAAAGGCGGCCAGGGCTCCGATCATTGTCGCCGTCAACAAGATCGACAAGCCTGAAGCCGATCCTCAGCGGGTGATGCAAGAACTCCTGCAGCACGACGTGCAGGTCGAGGCGTTCGGCGGCGACACCCTTGCGGTTGAAGTGTCGGCGACCAAGGGCACTAATCTCGACAAGCTGCTCGAGGCGATCGCGCTGCAGGCTGAATTGCTGGATCTCGTCGCCGACCCCGACCGCAGCGCGGAGGGTACGGTGATCGAGGCGAGGCTCGATCGAGGCCGCGGACCCGTGGCGACGGTGCTGGTGCAACGGGGCACCCTCAAGGTCGGCGCGCTGGTCGTCGCCGGATCGCATTGGGGCCGCGTCAGGGCGCTGATCGACGACAAGGGCGGGACCCTCGATGCGGCTAAGCCATCGACGCCGGTCGAGGTGCTCGGGTTCTCGGGCGCGCCGGAGGCGGGCGATCGAGTGGCAGTGGTCGAATCCGAGGCGCGCGCGAGAGAGATCACCGAATATCGCGAACGCCAGAGGCGGGAGAAGATCGTTGCTCGCGGGCCTGCCGCCAGGACTTCGCTCGCCGACATGATGAGCAATCTCAAAGCGGCGGGTCACAAGGAGATGCCGGTCGTCCTCAAGGGCGACGTGCAGGGATCGGTCGAGGCGATCACCTCAGCGCTCGAAAAGCTTGGCAACGAAGAAGTCATGGCGCGGGTCATCCATGGCGCCGCCGGCGGCATAACCGAATCCGACGTGACTTTGGCAACGGCCTCGAAGGCAGTCATCCTTGGCTTCAACGTTCGCGCGAATAAGGAGGCGCGCGACCTCGCCGAGCAGGACGGCGTCGAGATCCGCTATTACAACATCATCTACAATCTGGTCGACGACGTGAAGGCGGCTCTTTCGGGGATGCTTGCGCCGACGTTGCGCGAGACGATGTTGGGCAATGCGCAAATTCTCGAATTGTTCGACATTTCCAAGGTTGGCTTGGTGGCGGGTTGCCGCGTGACCGATGGCGTCGTGCAGCGCGGCGCGCACGTGCGCCTCATCCGGGACAGCGTGGTTGTGCACGAGGGCAAGCTTTCGACGCTCAAGCGCTTCAAGGACGAAGTCGCCCAGGTGCAGGCTGGGCAGGAATGCGGCATGGCGTTCGAGAACTACCACGACATGCGGGTCGGAGACGTCATCGAGTGCTACAGCGTCGAGGAGATCCGTCGCACGCTGTAATCCGCGCTCGGAACGATTAGGGCGCGAGCTAGTCTCGACTAGCTCGCGCCCACTTTGGTTCAGCTCGGCTCGATTTGAGCCGAAGCTCGTCTACTTCGCACGCTCCGATATTTTCGCCTCAAGGGAGGGCAAATGTCCCGTTCCTTATCCAAACTGCACACCCCCAGTCACCGGACCGAGCGCGTCGGTGAACTGATCCGTCACGCGGTCGCGGACATCCTCGCGCGCGGCGAGGTGGTTGATGAGGCCTTGGATCGTCATCCGCTGACCATCCGCGCGGTGCGCATGTCGCCGGATCTAAAACTGGCGACAATTCTCGTGATGCCGCTCGGGGGCAAGGGCGCTGGAACGGCGGTTGAGGCGCTCGATCGCAACAAGAAGGAACTGCGCGCGCTCGTCGCTCGCCGCGTCAATCTCAAGTTCGCTCCTGATCTGCGTTTCGCGTTGGATACAAGCTTCGATGCTCAAGCGCGCATGGACGAGCTTCTGAGATCACCGGCGGTCGCGCGGGATCTGAAAGACGTTGGCGAAGAGGACAAGGAATGACCGGCGACGCCGACGAAGACAGACTCTCCGGCGCCGCCGTTCACGAACGGGGTGGTCCTCGAGAGCTGCGGCAGAAGCGCTCGTCGCGGGTCGAGATCAACGGCTGGATCAATCTCGATAAGCCGACCGGGATCTCCTCGACTCAGGCCGTCGGGCGAATCAAGTTTCTGTTCAACGCCAAAAAAGCAGGTCACGCCGGAACGCTCGATCCGCTCGCCTCGGGGGTGCTGCCGATCGCTCTCGGCGAGGCGACGAAGACGGTGCCGGTCGTTCAGGATGGAGCCAAATCCTACCGGTTTCGCGTGCGCTGGGGCGAGGAAAGCGCGACCGACGACGCTGAAGGGGAGATCGTCGCACGCTCCGATCAGCGCCCTGCGCCTGCCGAAATTGAGAGCTTCCTCCCGCGCTTCGTCGGAGAAATTCTCCAAACGCCGCCGACCTTCTCCGCTATCCGCATCGCCGGCGCGCGCGCCTACGATCTTGCGCGCGAAGGCGAGACCTTCGAGATTGAACCGCGCCCGATCCACGTCTACCGGCTCGACCTGATCTCGGCTGATCCCGACCACGCGGTGCTTGAGGCCGAATGCGGCAAGGGCGCCTACGTGCGCGCGATCGCGCGTGATCTCGGGCGGGCGCTCGGCTGTTATGGACATGTAATCGAATTGCGCCGGACGCGCGTCGGCCCGTTTTCAGTCGAAGCCGGCATTCCGCTGGATCGTCTGCCGGACGACGCGGATCTGATGGCTCGCGCGATTCTGCCTTTGCAGGCGGGCCTCGGCGAAATCCCGATCGTGCCGGTCGATCGCTCTGCCGCGGCAACCCTCCGGCGGGGCCAAAAACTGCTGCTTCGCGGGCCGGCCCCGACTCAAGGGCGCGCGTATATCGAGTGCTTTGGAACGCCAATCGCCTTCGGCGTGGTCGAGGGCGGCTATTTTGTCTCCACTCGGGTATTCAATCTGCGCGGATAGAGCCTCGAACTCACTTCCACGCCTCGAACGCCTTTTCCAGCATCGCCTGACCTTCCGGCGACTTCTGGAACACGACCTTTGCGATCCGGTCGTCGTTGAGCAGCAGTGGAAAGTCGAACCACGACCGCGTTTGCATCAGATCGAGGTTGCGGGCGGTGTCGGCTTCGCCCTTGGCCAGCGCGATCAGGAAATAAGTGTCGCTGATCTTGACCTTGACGCTGGTCAGCGCTTCCGCTGCGGTCGAATCCTCCTTGCGCATCTGCGGCAGGCCGACATCCTTGAAGCCGGTGATCGGAGCGCCCGGCGCGAAGGAAAATTTGAGGTCGATGGTGTGAGTCGCCTGCAGCGTCGGATCGCTGTTCTTCCTCAAGGTCATGGTGGCGTGCATCTTGAGGTCGGGGATGTCGGCCTCAGCTTTGACTCCGACCGTCGCCGGCTGGCCCGGCGCCGCCGGAATCAACGACCACACCGTTGAGCCCAAGCTCACCGCCGGTTTTTGAGGGTTGTCTGCCGAAGCGATCAACATCGCCGCCCGCCCGGCCGATGGCGCAGGCGCGGCGGATTGGGCCGGCTGAGTGGACGTCTCGGGCGCTGGGGTCGCCGGCGCCGCCGCGCCTTGCGGACTTGTCGGAATCTCCTGCGGCGTGCTTGCCGGCGCAGCGGGAGCCGGCGGGGTCGTTTGCACCCGCTCCGCGATTTTTGCCGAGGACTCCGCTGGGGCGGGCTGCTGCGCCTCGACGGTGGGCTTGATGGCGAGATCCTGCGGCTTTTGACGCATCAGGATTGCCGCTCCGGCCACCGCAAGGACAATTCCAAGGACGACCGCCGCAGCGATCCAGAGCAAGGGTTTCGGCTTGGCGACTTCGACGCCTGGCGCAACCGGGCGCTGCATCTCCGCCTCCGGCCTGGCAGCCAAGCCGGGGCGGTCGAACTCCGCCGCCACCTCGGGCGCGTCGGCCCATTGCCCAGGGTCATCGCGACGGCTCGCGACGACGGGTGGAGCGTCGGATGCGTTTCCATCGTCCGTCTTGTTTGGTCGGACCGCCTTGGCCGGGTCGAGCGCCGCCAATCCCGGCAAACCTTCATCCTTGCCGTCCGTCGCCCCCACCGGTGGAGCGGCCCGGCCGGTCCTCAATACGGAGGAAGGCTGGTTGGCCATCGCAGCAGCCAGCTGGGATCGAGCCGGCGAAGCCAAGGTCTGCGCCGCGGCGGCGGGCCTCCCCGCAACCGGGGTTGGTGCTTGCTGCGGGCTTCCGGCCGGCTGGCTCCTTTCGGGTGTCGGCGGCGGAGGTCGCTGCGCCACGCCAGGAACGGGCATGGTCGTGGCCCCGGGTTGGTTTGGCGCCCCGGGTTGCGAAGGCGGCCGGGCCGCAGGAACGGCGGGCCCGGGCGCCGCAGGCGGACTGGCGCGCTGGACAGTAGAAACTTGTGGGGGTGGGGGCGGCGCTGCGGGCCTTTGCGCCGCGACCGGCTTTCCCGCTACGGGCGTGGTCGGCGGCGGCGAAGCGAGAGGCGGAGCCGGGTCCTGCGGTCCGTATCTCTCCTCAATCTCGGCGATCGCTGCGTCAAGCGCGGTCTCCTCGCGAGTGATGTCGCCTTCCGGCAGCGGCGGGCGCAAGCTTCTAAGCTGCTCGAGCAGGGCTTTGCGAGCACGCTCATAGATCGCCCCGCGCGACGCCGGTGTGCCCGCGTTGGGTAAATTGGCGACGGCTCGCATGAGCAGCGAATGATAATCAGCCATGGAAGCGTCCGCTCAACCGCTCCGCGCGACGACGCGCAGGGGTCCCTTAGTCCTGGAATGGATCATGCACAAGGATCGTATCGTCGCGCTCCGGACTCGTCGACAATAAGGCGACGGGCGCGCCGACCAGCTCCTCGATTCGACGCACATATTTTATCGCCTGCGCCGGCAGGTCGGCCCATGACCGCGCCTTGCTCGTGGCGCCCTTCCAGCCTTCGATCGTTTCATAAAGCGGCTCGATGCGCGCCTGCGCGGATTGCGAGGCCGGAAGATAGTCGATCTCCTCGCCGTTCAGGCGGTAGCGGGTCGCCACTTTGATGGTCTCAAAGCCGTCGAGGATGTCAAGCTTGGTTAGCGCCAGGCCGTCGATGCCGGAGGTGCGCACCGCCTGGCGCGCAAGCACGGCGTCGAACCAGCCGCACCGGCGCGGACGTCCCGTATTGGTGCCGAATTCGCGGCCGCGCTCGCCGATCAACCGGCCGACCTCGTCGTCGAGTTCGGTCGGGAAGGGGCCGCCGCCGACGCGCGTCGTGTAGGCTTTCGCGATGCCAAGCACGTAGCCGATCGCCTTCGGTCCGAGGCCGGAGCCGGTCGCCGCAGTCGCCGCGACCGTGTTGGAGGACGTGACATATGGATACGTGCCGTGATCGACGTCCAGCATGGCGCCTTGCGCGCCCTCGAACAGAATGCGCTTGCCCGCGCGACGCTCGGCGTCGAGGATCTCGAACGTCGGCGCCATGAACGGCAGAACCTTGGGCGCGACCGTGAGCAATTCCTCGCGAACGGCGGCCGCCGTTGGAGCCGGGAGGCCCAAGCCTCGGCATAAAGGAACATGGTGCGAAAGCAGGCGAGCGATCTTGTCGTCCAACGCGTCGGGATCGGCGAGATCCATCAGGCGGATCGCGCGTCTGGCGACCTTGTCTTCATAAGCAGGGCCAATGCCGCGCTTGGTGGTGCCGATCTTGGTTCCGGCGACGCTTCCGGACTCGCGATGTGCGTCGAGTTCGCGATGCAGCGACAGAATCAGCGGAACATTCTCGGCGATCTTGAGGTTGGCCGGCGTGATTTCGACCCCTTGGCCGCGCAGCTTCTCGATCTCCTCGACGAGATGATAGGGATCGAGGACAACACCGTTGCCGATGATCGACAGTTTCCCGGGCCGGACGATCCCGGATGGAAGCAGCGCAAGTTTGTAAGTCTTTCCGTCGATCACGAGCGTGTGGCCGGCGTTGTGGCCGCCTTGGAAACGCACCACGACGTCGGCGCCCACCGAGAGCCAATCGACGATCTTGCCCTTTCCTTCGTCGCCCCATTGGGCGCCGACAACGACAACATTGGCCAACGTCGATTGCTCTTTCGATTGCCTAAAACGTGCGAAGCCCCGGCGCAGCGGCAAAAGCCGAGCCGGGGCCCCTGGCGCAACCGCCTAAACGATCGGCAAGCCTGAGTAAAGGCGCGGCGCAGGCGGGCCTCACGTAAAAAGCGCGCGGGTCATATCGAAAAACCCGAACGGAAGCCTTGGATTGGCCGCACGCGTCGCTATATGCCGGGCGCGGCCGATCCGGCCGCAGGGAGATCGACATGACCCCCGAAGAACGCCAGATGCTTGGTGGCCTGTTCCAGCGCGTCAATTCGGCTGCCGCGACGCAGCGTGACCCCGAAGCCGAATCCTTCATCAATGACGCGGTTCGCGCCGCGCCCCACTCGCCCTATGTGCTGGCGCAAACCGTGCTCGTCCAGCAGCAGGCTTTGGAGGCCGCTGCGAACCGGATCTCCCAACTCGAGGCAGCCGCGCAGCAGGGCGCCGAGCAACCCGAGGAACAGGGCAGTTTTCTCGGCAATCTCGGCAAATCCATTTTCGGCGCTGGGCCGTCCTCTCCGCCGCCGCGCCCTTATTCTGATCCGCGCGCGGCGCCCCCGCCCCCGCGAGGCTACGCGCCGCAAGGGCCTCAAGGCGGCTACCCCCCGCAGGGCTATCCGCCGCAACCTGGCGGTTATCCGCAGCAGCCGGGCCCCTGGGGTCAGCCCCAGCCTCAGAGCGGGGGTGGAGGCTTCCTGCAGAACGCGGCTTCAACGGCGACAGGCGTGGCTGGCGGCGTGGTCCTGGGCAATCTCCTCGGCGGCCTGTTTGGCGGCCATAGCGGGGGCGGCGGTCTTTTTGGCGGGGCCAGCGCCACTGGATTGGGCGGCTCCGGCCTGACCGGCAGCAACCCGACGGAGATCACCGAGATCAACAACTACTACGACGACAAGCCGGACCGCGGCAGCGACGCGAATTTTCAGCAGTTCGATCCCGGCGCGCCGGGCGTTCAGGACGCGAACTTCGATAATCTTGACGACTCGACCTTCGACAATTCGGACGGATCGTCCGATGACGGGGGCGGCTACGACGACGTCTGAGATCCGAGTTCGATTTGGATCATCGGCGAGGCGTGCTCCGGCGCGCCTCGCCGTTTCGTTTTAGAGCACCACGACGGTCGTGCCGACGGGCACGCGATCGTAAAGATCGATCACATCCTCGTTCATCATCCGGATGCAGCCTGACGAGACGTTGTGGCCGATGGTCGACGGCTCGTTGGTGCCGTGAATGCGGTAGAGCGAGGACCCGAGATAGAGCGCCCTCGCGCCGAGCGGATTTTCTGGACCGCCTGCCATATGGCGGGGCAGGTCGGGACGGCGCAACAGCATCTCGCGTCGGCGGCGTCCAGTCGGGCCATTCGGACTTGCGGCTGATCCGCTTGACGCCCGACCATTCGAAGCCGGGGCGCCCGACGCCGATTCCATAACGCAACGCTTTTCCATGTGGCTCGACGAGAAACAGGAACCGGTCGGGCGTGTCGACGACAATCGTTCCCGGAGCTTCCCGCCCCGAATAGTCGACTTCCTGCCGACGGAATTGCGGCGCGGGCTCGGTTTCCACCTCCGCCTGCTGGTTTGAAATTGGGGCGGCCATCTGCCGCTGCTGCAGCGCGCCGCCAGTCAGCAGCGCTTCGATGAAGCCGCCGCCGTATTGTCCGCGCGTGGGAGCCGGGATTGAAGCGGGCGCAGCGCGCGAGGCATATTCGCTCAGCTGCGTCTCCGGAGGCACAAAAGTGATAACGCCATCGTTGGCGGCGATCGAAGGGGCGGGAGCGGCGAAAAGAAATGCGGGAAAGCAAAGGGTGGCGAGGCGGCGCATGCCTGTCTCCAGTGGGCTGAGGAAGACTTCACCTTGCGACGCGTGGATTAGGTTAACCTGATAAAAAATGTTAAAATTCTTGGCGCTGGCAAAGGGGTTCTCCGGCGGCGGTTTTCGGGCGCCAAAGCGAAGCGCGTTCGCGGTTTCAAATCGTGTTATGGAGTCATGAGCAAGCCTCGCCCAATCCTGACTGAGGTCTTAGGCAATGGCGCAAGATCGACCGGAGGAATTCGATCGCCTTCATCCGCGCGAGCGCGCCGATGCGGGAGACGATTTTGAACGCCGCGAACACGCCAATGTTATCGTGCTGCTCGCGGCGATGGCCCTGATCTTGATCGGCTACTGGGTGTTCAATGCTTTGGGGCACAGCCGGAGGTTTCAACGCTGCCTCGACTCGGGCCGCATCAATTGCGTGGACTTCGTCAATCCGGCCAAGTGAGCGTTAAGACTATTGGCTGTCTGGCGGGCTAACGCTCTCGCCCGAGCAAGGCCTCGCTTCGCGCGCTCCGGCCGCTGAGCACGTTGTCCGGGTCCCACCCATAGCGCAGCGTCTCGAACCGCATGGCGCGCGTGTCGATCATCAACAGCCGTCCAACCAGGCCCTCGTCGCCGTCGCCGAAGCCGCCGACCACGATGCGGATCGCCTCGAGCGCCATCAACGACCCGAGCACACCAGCGAGCGCGCCTAATATGCCGGCTTCGGCGCAGGTCGGGACGGTCCCCGGCTCGGGCGGATCGGGAAAGAGACAACGATAAGTGGGGTTGGGCTTGCCGTCCGGCCCGTCCTCGTATGGTTTCAGCGTCGTGAGGGTGCCGTCAAATTCGCCGAGCGCCGCCGAAACGAGCGGCCGGCGCTCATGGAAGCAAGCATCGGACAATGCGTAGCGCGTCGCAAAGTTATCCGAGCCGTCGAGTACGACGTCGAAGCGTCGAACAAGCGCTCGGGCGTTCTCGGCGTTGAGCCGCCGAGCGATCGGCTCGACGACGACATGGGGGTTGATACGCGCGATCGCAGCCTGAGCGCTGTCTGTTTTCGGCTGGCCGACATCCTCCGTCGCGTGGATCACCTGTCGATGCAGGTTGGAGAGCGAGACCAAATCGTCATCGACGATCCCGAGCGTCCCGACGCCGGCGCCCGCGAGATATTGCAGCGCCGGCGACCCGAGGCCGCCCGCACCGATCACCAGCGCACGCGCCTGTTTAAGCTTGTTCTGGCCCGGGCCGCCCAGCCCACGCAGAACGATCTGGCGCGCGTAGCGCTCTATCTCTTCACTTGAGAGGCTCATGGGCGCGTATAGTTAACAAAACATTGCGGCATAGGCGAACGAAACGCCCGCTCCGGCAGATTGGGGGAAAGACGATGGTGGAACAAGTTCCAGGCGCCAAAGTTTACATGAGCAATATGGCGGAGGGAGATCATCAAATGAGACGACATACATTTGCACTGGCGTTTCTAATATCACTGATCGCTGGTCCCGCGTTTGCGGAGACGCTTTCTCCCGAAACGGATGCGTGCAAGGCAAGCGGTCTGCTTGCGCTTAAGCAAAAGTTTCCGCAGGTGAAGGACGTCCTGATCGATCTGGATAGCGCCAAGGTCATCAAGGCCGATACAACGATTGAGAGTGTCCCCATCAAAACCATCGTCATCGGCGACGCCTATGTCGAGAGGACAAAAACAACGAAGCCGCAGACGCTTGTGTGCATCATCGGCGACAAGGGCAAAGTCTTGCTCACGCTGTTCTCCGACAAGTGATCACGCCTCGCGCAGATAACGTTCGCCTTTGTGTAAGAGGATATTGTTGGCGCTGGCGACGCCAAGCTCCAGGCTCCCTGCGACACGGCGGGCGCGCTCGATGAACCGCTCGGCCGCGGCTGAAGCGCAGACCTCGCGCGCCGTCTCCTCGAACAGCGCGAGCCATCGATCGAAGTGGCGTGCGTCAACCGGCAGGGGCATGTGCTTCGCCATCGGCTGGCCGTGATAACGCCCCGTGTGGAGCGTCATTGACGACCAGAACGCGAACATCTTGTCGAGATGCGGCTCCCAGTCAGCAATGCGCGATTCAAAGATCGGCGCGAGTAGCTTGTCCTGCTGGACACGAGCATAAAAGCGGCGAATCAGCGTCTCGATCATCGCTTCGTCGATGCCCGTTTCCTTCCGCGTGATCGCCACGATAGTGGCGCGGCGCTTTTCGGCGCTCTGAAATTCGTGGTCCATTCCTGCGTTCCTGATCACTCGCTGACCGCCTATATGATGGCTCGGGGCCTCACGCGCCAGTTCGACCCGGGCCGCCCTCGGTCACAACCCTCGCCTCAATGCGAAACCCCGCTTGCTCATAGGCGCGCCGCGCGCAGATTCCCTACGCGGGATCAATCCCGACCAGGGGCTCGCCTTCCGCGCAAAGCCGCTCCGCCAGCACCTCAAGTAAGCGGGTCCATGAATGACCCTCGCCCGATCATCGATGGCCAGCCGATGAAGCTGCCAGCGGCGAAGACGGAGGAGATATTTTGTCGTCGCCCGGCGAAACGAATAAGCTGTGCGATCGGATTTCATCGCCATCCTTGTGGACACGCCCTGTGGACCCATAGTTGAAGGATTGGAGCTCAGAGAGGAGAGCCGTCAAATGAAAGTCGGGATCATCGGTTCGGGCGTGGTCGGACAGACGCTGGCGGCGGGTTTTCTCAAGCACGGCCATCAAGTCGAGATTGGAACGCGCGATCCAGCCAAGCTCAAGGACTGGTCAGCGAAGAATCCGGGCGCCGCAGTCAAATCGTTCGCGGAAGCCGCGGCGTTCGGCGATCTTGTGGTCCTTGCGGTCGGAGGAGAGGTTGCGCAGCAGGCGTTGACGCTGATCGGCTCCAGCGCGCTCCAGGGCAAGACGGTGATCGACGCCTGCAATCCGATCGGCGGCGGGCCACCGGTGAACGGTGTCCTGTCCTTCTTCACGCCGCAGAACCAGTCGCTGATGGAGCAGCTGCAGAAGGCTTATCCGTCCGCTCATTTTGTCAAAGCATTCAATTCCGTCGGCAGTGGCCAGATGGTGAATCCAGAGTTCGCCAGTGGAAGGCCGACCATGTTCATCTGCGGCAATGACAAGGACGCCAAGAAGACCGTTGAGCGCATTCTCGAGCAGTTCGGTTGGGATACGGAGGATATGGGCGCGATCGAGGCGGCGCGGCCGATCGAGGCGCTTTGCATGCTGTGGTGCATCCCAGGCATCGGAAAGAACGATTGGTCGCCGCACGCTTTCAAGCTCCTGCGATGAACCCTTGAGCTCTTGCCGGCGTTCCCGATCGCTCGCTCCTTCCCTGTATGTGATGGAGCGGCGTTGCACGGCGGCGCACGTCGCGTAGACTGCTCAAACGCAAGCGGAGGCCGACCGAATGACTCCCACGGATCCCATCGTCATCGTCGGGGCGGCGCGCACGCCCATGGGCGGATTTCTCGGCGATTTGAAGGATGCGCCGGCCCACGCGCTTGGCGCGCGCGCCATTTCGGCCGCGGTCGACCGGGCGGGGATCGAAGCGGGTAGCGTTGACGAAATCCTGATGGGCTGCGTACTGCCAGCGGGGCAGGGCCAGGCGCCGGCGCGGCAGGCGGCGATCAGCGCCGGATTTCCGCTCAGCGCGGGCGCGACCACGATCAACAAGATGTGCGGCTCGGGCATGAAGGCGGCCATGATCGCCCATGACCTTTTGCGCGCCGGCTCGGCGGATGTCGTCGTCGCCGGTGGGATGGAGAGCATGAGCAACGCGCCCTATCTGCTCGACCGCGCGCGTGTCGGCTATCGCATGGGCCACGGCCGTACCCTCGATCACATGTTTCTCGATGGCCTCGAGGACGCCTACGACAAGGGACGCCTCATGGGGACGTTCGCGGAGGATTGCGCGGAAGCCTATCAGTTCACACGGGCCGCGCAGGATGCTTATGCGGTCACTTCGCTCGAACGCGCCAACCGAGCGATCACGAATGGCGATTTCGCCTGGGAAATCGCGCCGGTCAGCGTGAAGGGGGGTAAGTCCGAGACCCTTGTCGCGACCGACGAGCAGCCCCCCAAGGGGCGGCCCGAAAAGATCCCGACGCTCAAACCTGCGTTCCGTGACGGTGGCACCGTGACGGCGGCCAATTCGAGTTCGATCTCCGACGGCGCCGCGGCGCTCATCATGATGCGCGAAAGCGAGGCGGAGAAGCGGGGCGCGGCGCCCCTGGCCCGCGTTGTCGCGCACGCGACCCACGCCGCTGCGCCGAAGGATTTTCCCACCGCCCCCATCGGCGCGGTCAAGAAGCTGTTCGAGAAGACCGGATGGAATAGGGAGAGCGTCGACCTGTTCGAGATCAACGAGGCTTTCGCCGTCGTCGCCATGGCGGCGATGCGAGACCTGGGGTTGCCTCACGAGAAGGTCAACGTGAACGGCGGCGCCTGCGCGCTCGGCCATCCGATTGGCGCCTCGGGCGCGCGCATCCTGGTCACGCTGATCGCCGCGCTTCGGGCGCGCGGGGTCAAGCGCGGCGTCGCGTCGCTCTGCATCGGCGGCGGCGAAGCGACCGCAATGGCGATCGAGATGGCGTAGCGAAAAGCCGAGCTCAGGTGGCGGGGATGGACCGCAAGATTGCAAGTTCCTCCTCGGTCATCTCGACAGGGACGTCGGCGAACAGCGGCGTGCTGAGATATCGCTCGCCTGTGTCCGGAAGCATGCAGAGAATGTTCGCGCCCTTCGGCGCCTCCGCCGCGATCCTGAGCGCGCCGGCAAAGGTTCCGCCTGAGGAAATGCCGACGAATATGCCTTCATTAGCTGCGAGCTCCTTGCTGCAGCGAATGGCGTCGGCGCCCGGGATCGGCAGGATGCGGTCGATCAGTTTCATAGCCACCGCGTCTCCGGTCAGCTTCGGAATGAAGTCTGGCGTCCAGCCCTGCATCGGGTGCGGCTTGAAACTCGGATGCGGCGCCGCGGGCGACCCGTCGGCCAGGCGCTTCTGCTCGATCCCGGACTCGAGCAGCGGCGCGTCCGAAGGCTCACAGACGATGATCTTCGTCTCCGGGCGCTCCTTTCTCAGTACGCGGCCGACCCCTTTCAGCGTGCCGCCGGTTCCATAGCCGGTCACCCAATAATCGAGCCTCTCGCCAGCGAAATCGTCGACGATTTCGCGCGCAGTGGTGCGGGAATGGAAGTCCGGATTGGCTTCGTTCTCGAACTGCCGCGTCATGAACCAGCCGTGGGCTTGGGCCAGTTCGACCGTTTTCTTGATCATTCCGACCGCCCTTTCGGCGGCGGGCGTCAGCACGACCTTGGCGCCGAGAAAGCGCATCAATCGCCGTCGTTCGATGCTGAAGCTCTCGGCCATCGTGATAACGAGTGGATACCCTTTCGCAGCGCACACCATGGCGAGGCCGATCCCGGTGTTGCCGCTCGTCGCCTCGACGACGGTTTGGCCCGGCTTAAGCTCGCCCGAGCGCTCCGCCGCCTCGACGACGGCGAGAGCCAGGCGGTCCTTGACCGAACCCAATGGGTTGAAGGCCTCGATTTTCACATAGAGGTTGACCCCATCAGGGGCGAGGCGATTGATGCGGACAGCCGGCGTGTGTCCAACGGTTTCCAGAATGCTCTGAAATCGCGCCATGAGAACCCTCCGTCGTTTCGTACGGCGCTCCGCGGGTCTTGAACCAAGGGGACGCCGTTTTTCAATCTATCGCGGTCAAACGCTTTTCCAAAGGAGCCGTGGGACCACGAGGCAGCCTCCTCCACTCGCCCTTGTCGCCGCGCCCGATTTCGGACATAGGTTTCGCCTGCCGCCAGCTAACATGTCAGGCCGGCCTTGAGGGAGGATTCCATCCATGCGCATAACCCGCCGCGTCGTAAACGCGAGTCTCATCGCCATGGCGCTCGCCGCGCCCGCCTTCGCTGCCGACAAGGGAACCATTCTCGTCTCGGTGCCGGGGCTCACTTTCCCGTTTTTCGTCCACATGATGGAGGCTTTCAAGGCTGAGGCGGTCAAGCAGGGCTATGAGCCGCTTGAGAGCGACGGCCAGGTGTCCTCGCCGAAGCAGACCGCCGATATCGAGGCCGCGCTCGCCAAGGGCGTCAAGGGCATCGTGCTCTCGCCCAACGAAGTCGACGCGATGGCGCCGGCGCTGCAGGAGGCGGTGGACGCCAAGGTCCCGGTCGTGACCGTCGACCGCCGGGTGCCGTCGGTCACGGGCATCCTGGGCCATGTCGGCGCCGACAACGTGAAGGGCGGCGAGGCGCAGGGCGAACTGGTCGAAAAGATGTTCCCGAATGGGGCCACCCTCATCAATCTGCAGGGCCAGTCGGGCGCGAGCCCGGCGATCGACCGCAACAAGGGCCTGCACAACGTGCTCGACAAGGCGAAGGACAAATACAAGATCGTCTTCGAGCAGACGGCAGGCTTCGACCGCGCCAAGGGCCTCTCGGTCACCGAGGCGGCGCTTGCCGGCATGGCTACGCCCCCGCAGGTCATCGTCGCCGCCAATGACGACATGGCGCTCGGCGCGCTCGAAGCGGTCAAGGCGCGCAATCTCAAGGGAATGGTCATCATCGGCTTCGACGCGCTGCCCGAGACGCTCGGCAAGATCCGCGACGGCGAGATCACCGCGACAATCGAGCAGTTCCCCGGCAAGCAGAGCGCGACCGGCGTCGACATCCTGACCAATTTTCTCAAGGATGGGACGAAGCCCGCGCAGCAGATCACGCTTCTCACGCCGGTGGCGATCACCAAGGACAATCTGAACACCGCCGAGCGCCTCAGCGAGGTGAAGTAGTCCACGTAGAGCTGGAGGACGCGCCGTTCGCGGCGCGTCTTCTTTTTTCAGCACTCCAATTGAGCGAGCGCTCCTGAATGGCCAACGCGCCCGCGAGGCTTGCATCGGCTCCGGCGCCGCCGGATAGCCCGATCCTCAAGATGACGGGCGTCAGCAAGCGCTTTCCCGGCGTGCTCGCGCTCGAGAACGTCCATCTCGAAGTCGGGCCGTCGGAAATCCATGCGCTCCTGGGCGAGAATGGCGCTGGCAAGTCGACGCTGCTCAAGGTTTTGTCCGGCGCGCAGAGCGCGGACGCGGGCGAGATCGAGCTGTTCGGCAAGCCGGTCGCCTTTGTGACGCCGCACGACGCCCAGCGCGCTGGAATCGTCACCATCTACCAGGAATTCACCCTCGCCCCCGACATGACGATCGCCGAGAACGTGTTCATTGGCCGCGAACCGGGCTCGAAGCTGTTCGTGAGCTGGCGCCGGTTGGCTGAAGAGACGAAGGCCATCGCCGAGCGCATCGGGCTCAAGCGTGATCCGATGACACAGGTGCGCGATCTTTCCGTCGCCGAGCAGCAGCTCGTCGAGATCGCCCGCGCGCTCTCGATGCAATCGCGCCTCATCATCATGGACGAGCCGACCGCGGCCTTGAGCGAAACCGAGGTCGCCAATCTCGCCCGCATTGTGCGGACGCTGAAGGCCGAAGGCCTGTCGATCATCTTCGTCACGCATCGGCTGGATGAGGTTTTCCGTCTCTGCGATCGCTACACCGTGCTTGCGCGACGGCCGTTACGTCGGCTCGGGCGAGGTCGCCGAGACCAATGTCGAGGCGATCATTCGCATGATGGTCGGGCGCGACGTCGGCGCGCTCTACGGCGAAAGGCCGATCCCCGAGCATGGGAAAGTCGCGCTCGAGGTCGAGGGTCTGACCCGCCGGCGCAACGCGCGCGATCCGAACGCCATCGAACTGGTCGACGTTTCGTTCAAGGCGCACCATGGCGAGATTCTCGGCCTCGCCGGCCTCGTCGGCGCCGGCCGCACGGAAACCGCCCGCGCCGTTTTTGGCGCCGACCCTTTCGATCATGGGACGATCCGCATCGATG
The DNA here is from genome assembly GCA_963717215.1 of uncultured Alphaproteobacteria bacterium. Taxonomy (GTDB): domain Bacteria; phylum Pseudomonadota; class Alphaproteobacteria; order Rhizobiales; family Beijerinckiaceae; genus Roseiarcus. The sequence continues at coordinate 50,749 of CAVQVS010000006.1, read as the reverse complement.
GCGCGGACGTGCGCTTCTCGAGTCCGCGCGACGCGATGTCCCATGGCATCGGTCTCGTCCCGGAGGACCGCAAGAAACAGGCTCTGTTCCTCAGCCTCGCCATTCGCACCAACATCACCATCGCCGCGCAGGACGAGGTCAGCCGCGGCTGGTTCATCGACGAGCGGAAAGAGGACGTGCTGATCGACGAGTTTCGCAAGCTGCTCTCGATCCGCATGGCGAGCCCGGAACAGGCGGTGGGCCAGCTCTCCGGCGGCAATCAGCAGAAGATCGTGCTGGCGCGCTGGCTGGCGCTCAGGCCGAAGATTCTCATCGTCGACGAGCCGACTGCGCGGCATCGACATCGGCTCCAAGGTCGAGGTGCACAATCTTCTCATCGACATGGCGAAGTCCGGCATCGCGGTCATCGTCATCTCATCCGAGCTGCCGGAAATTCTCGCGGTTTCGGATCGCATCGTCACCATGCGCGAAGGCCGCGTCACGGGAGAAATCGCGCGCACCGCGGCGACGCAGGAAATCCTGATGGCGATGATGACGGCGCATACCAGCGGCGCGGCCGCGTCAGCGGCTTGAAGGGGGAGTTTTCATGAGCGAGGCGAGGCTGGAAGCGGCCGAGGACAAGGGTGTCGACGTCTTCGGCTTCGTCGCGCGCTTCGCGCCATTGCTGTTCCTGATCGTCCTGATGATTTTGTTCGCGATCATGCAACCGCGTTTCCTGTCGGAGATCAACCTCTTCAACGTGATGCGGCAAGTGTCGATCACCGGCCTGCTCGCGGTCGGCATGACCTTTGTCATTCTGACCGCGGGCATCGATCTTTCGGTCGGCTCGCTGGTCGCCTTCGCTGGCCTGGTCGCCGCCGCCGTCGCCAAGGGCGGCCTGGAGAATCGCTTCACGGTCGGGGAGGGCGGCGTCGGCTATGGCTGGTTCGCCGCCGCGCTCGCGGCGATCGCAGTCGGACTCGCCTGCGGCTGGCTACAGGGGCTCGCCATCACCCGGCTTAAAGTTCCCCCTTTCGTGGTGACGCTCGGCGGCATGTCGGCGTTCCGCGGCGCTGCACTTCTGTTCGCCGCGGGGGGCCCGATCTCGGGCTTCCAGCCGTCGTTCACCTGGTGGGGGCAGGGGAAGATCGGGCCGGTCCCCGTTCCGGTCATCATCTTCCTGCTTGCGGCGCTCATCGCCCACATTGTGCTACGCTACATGCGCTACGGCCGGCAGGTCTATGCGGTCGGCGGCAATCCGGAGGCGGCGCGTCTCTCGGGGCTCAATGTCAATCGCATCATCATGAGCGTCTACGTGATCATGGGGTTCTTCGCGGGCCTTGGGGCGTTCGTGCTCGCGGCGCGGCTCAATTCCGCCGAAGCCGTCGCCGGCACCGGATACGAACTCACCGTCATCGCTTCGGTAGTGATCGGCGGCACGAGCCTGTTCGGCGGCGCCGGGACCATCTTCGGCACGGTCATCGGCTCGATCCTGATCGGCGTTCTCCTGAACGGCCTCGTCTTGATGAACGTGTCTTCCTACATCCAGCAAATCATCATCGGCGTCATCATCGTGCTGGCCGTCGCCTTCGACACGTTCGCCAAGTCCAGGCGCAGGAAGGTGTGAGGCGTCTCTCGCTCGCTCAATAGGTCGCCGCCAGATAGTTCGCGATTGTCGCGGAATCGTCTTCCCCGATCGGCGCCTTGTAGACCTTGATCATCTTCTGCACCTCCCCCTGCCAGAAGGCTTTCCCCTTTCCGGGCGGCTGCGTCGCGATGTAGTCGGCGGAATGACACGCTTGGCAGACCCCGGCTGTTTCGACGCCCGGGCCGGGCTTCAGCTCCGCTGTCTCGGGCGGCAATTGATAGACCATCGGCTCGGCGAGCGCTGACGAAGCGGCGGCGGCGAGTATGACCAGGAACGCGATCGAGGCTCTTTTCATCGCGATCACGCGGCGATGACGTTGGTGACTTCGACGACATTGCGCATGTAGCCGGACGGGTTCCAGAGCGGTTGAAGCGGCTGCGACTGCCCGATCCGATTGGCGGCTCGAACCATCAGGCGATGCTTGCCGGGCTCGAGCGAGACATCGGCCTTCCATTCGCGGAACGAGTACTTGCCGAGGTCCTCGCCGAGCGCGGCTTCCGCCCAGGTCTTGCCGTCATCGGCGGAGACCGCGACGTCTGAGATTCCATAGCCGCCGTCGAACGCGATCCCGCGCAGAGCAAGATTGCTGTTGGCGTGAACCGTCGCGCCGTCGGCGATGCTGGTCAGGAACGAGCGTACATTGAAGCGGCCGATCGGAACGGTGCTCGTCGGCGCTCTTCCGGGCTCGGTGCAGGCGCAGACGTTGTTGGGGATGCGGTAGGCGGTCTTCATCCAGAAACTGTCGAGCGGCGCGTCGAGCACCTTGATTTCGTTGAGATGCTTGACCCAGTAGGTGCCGTAGCAGCCAGGCACGATCAGCCGGATTGGAAATCCGTTCAGCCAGGGCAGGGTCTCGCCATTCATCGCGTAGGCGATCATCACTTCGCCGTCGAGCGCGTGGTCGAGGTCGAGCGCCTTGATGAACGTCGGCGTCTCAGGCAGCACTGGCCTGTCCAGGCCCTGGAAGGAGACCTGAACGGCGCCGGCCTGCACGCCCGCCTTGGCAAGGAGCGCCTTGAGGGGAACGCCCTTCCATCGGGCATTGCCCATCGCGCCATTGGCGAGCTGGCCCCCAGCGACGCGCGGCTCAAAAAAGCCGCGGCTGTTGCCTGAACATTGATTGACGGCCGCGAGTTCGACCGGCTCGAAGTCCTTTTTCAGCTCATCGAGCGACAACGACAATGGCGTGTCGACCTTGCCCTGAATGGTCAGGCGAAACGAGTCCGGATCGATGGTCAGCGGGATGTCGGCCAGATGATAGCGAACGAAGAAGGCGTCATTGGGTGTGAAGACGCCCTGGTCGAAGACGCTGAACGGCGTCTCCAACTGCGGCGGCCGGCTCGTGAGCACGATGAGCGGGCGCTTGCCCGGATAGGCGACGAGCGGGCGCTCGCCGTTGCCGAACGGCAGGCTGACGGTCTCGCTTGCTGCGGCGGAGGCGAGCCTGCCGGCGGCGGCCACTGCCACGCCTGCGCCGAGAGCGCACTTCAGCGTCTCCCGCCGGTTCAGCGTCAGTCTCGTTGTGCTCGAGGTTTGCAATTGTTCCGATCCGTGATGCGGCGCCGCGCAGGCTTGCGGCGGATGGACATGCGGCGATACGGACAATCTCGGCGATTCACGCTGCCGCAGCAAGCGCTCGCCTTGGCTATAACGCCCCGCTGGCGCGGCCGACCGGCCCGCTCAACCCACTTCTCCTCGCCCGGGCGCAAGCGCGACGGCCTTGACCTGGGCGTAAACGGTGATCCCTTCCGCGAGGCCGAGCGCCTCCGACGCCTTGCGCGTCACCCGCGACAAGAGGCGCGCGCCGGCGCCGTCCTGCCCCAGCGCCACGACGACGATGATCTCGCTCGAGTCCACGGGCTTCGTCGACACGACGCGCGCCGGTAGGACGTTCAGGATCGAGCTTGGAGCGGGCGCTTCGCGGGTCAGGCTCACGTCGCTCGCGATGACCCGGATGCGCCGCCGCTCGCCGACCGGCGCCGCGGGCGCGGGCACGGTAAGCGAGCCGCCGCGAAGTTTGAGGGTGACGAGGCCGTAGGTCTCGTCGCTCGCCTGCACGGTTCCGACGAAGCTCACCGCGGCGTCGCGCGCCGCCGCCAGCGGAAGCAACGGATCGCTCTGCAGGTCTTCGAGCGGCCCCGCGCCGATCACGCGCCCCTTGTTCATGAGCACAATCTGATCAGCGAGGCGCTCGACCTCGGCGATATCGTGCGTGATGTAGACGACGGGCAGGTTGAGGTGATCGCGCAGCCGCTCGAGGAACGGCAGGATCTCGTTCTTGGTCGCGCGGTCGAGCGCGGAGAGTGGTTCGTCCATCAACAGAAGCTTCGGCTGTGACAGGAGCGCGCGCCCGATCGCGACGCGCTGGCGCTCGCCGCCCGAAAGATTGCGGGGGGAACGGTCGAGAAGCTTCGCAATGCCCAGCAGCTCGATCACTTCGTCAAAGACGATGCCGCCTTTGGTTCCGTCGCTTTTGTCGCGCGGCGCGCCGAACAGAAGGTTCTTGCGCACGGACAGATGCTGAAAGAGGCTCGCTTCCTGGAAGACGTAGCCGAGCGGACGCTTGTACGTCGGCAGAAACGCGCCGTTTTCATCCTGCCACACGTCGCCATCGATCTCGCAAACGCCGTTGATACGGAGGAGACCGGCGATGCAACGCAGAACGGTGGTCTTGCCGCAACCGGATGGTCCGAACAGGGCGGTCACGCCCTTGGCGGGCGCGGTGAAGCCGGCGTCGAGCGCGAACTTGCCGATCGTGCCGCGAAATTGCGCCCGGATCGCGTGGTCCGCGCTCACGCGCCCGCTCGCGTGAAGCGCTTTTCGAGGAGCGTCATCGCCAGGATGACCACGAAGGCGAACGCGACCATGCCGCCCGCGAGAAGGTTGGCCTCGCGCCAGCGCATCGTCTCGACGAAGTCGAAGATCGCCGTCGACATGACCCGCGTGCGGCCCGGAATGTTGCCGCCGATCATCAGGATCACACCGAATTCGCCGACCGTATGGGCGAAGCCGAGCACCGCGCCCGTGAGCAGGCCGGGGCTCGCGAGCGGCAGCGCAACGGTCCAGAAGGCGCGACGGGGCGAGGCGCGCAATGTGGAAGCGACTTCGAGCGGCCTGTCGCCGACGGCGGCGAAGGCGTTGCGGATCGGCTGCACGACAAACGGCATCGACGAAAGGATTGAGCCGATGACGAGGCCCGTGAAGGTGAAGGCGAGCGTGCGCGCGCCCCACAGAGAGGCGATCAAGCCGCCCGGCCCGTCGGGCCCGAGCGCGATCAGGAGATAGAAGCCGAGCACGGTCGGGGGCAGCACCATCGGCAGCGAGACGATCGCCGCCGCGGCCTCCTTGAACCAGGCCTTCGAGCGCGCAAGCCACCAGGCCAGCGGGGTCGCGACGACGAGCAGGGCGAGCGTCGAAATGGTTGCGAGTTCGATCGTCAGTTTGATCGGAACCCAGATATCGTCGGGCATGCCGAACATCTCGCGCTGACCTGCGCGCCCGGACTAGCTGAGCTCGAGAACGTAGCCGAACTTCTCAATGATCGCGCGCGCTTCCGGGCTCTTGAGAAAGGCGAGGAAGGCCTTCGACGCCTCGCTATTCGCGCCAGTCTTCAAGAGCACCGCGTCCTGAAAGATCGGCGCATGAAATTTCAGCGGAACTACCCACCGCGTCCCCTCCGTCACGCCATTAAGCTGCGACAGCGCGACGAAGCCGAGTTCCGCATTTCTCGTGTCGACGAACTGGAAAGCTTGCGCGATGCTGTTGCCCTGAACGATCTTCGGCTTCAGCGCGTCGTAAACGCCGAGCGCTTTCATCGTCTCGACGGCGGCGGTCCCGTAAGGCGCGGCGACCGGATTAGCGATCGAAAGCTTCTGAAAGGCGCCGGCCTTCAGCGCCGCTTCGCCGTTCGTGACATCGACGACCCGGCTCCACAGCACCAGCCTTCCGATGGCGTAAGTGAACAGGGTGTCGGGGACCGCGTATCCGCTATCGACCGCCAGCTTCGGACGCTCCGCGTCTGCCGACAGGAAAACATCGAACGGCGCGCCATGGGTGATCTGCGTGTAGAAGGCGCCCGAGGCGCCGAAGATCAGCACCGCCTCGTGGCCGGTTTTCTGCTTGAACAAAGCGGCGATCTCTTTCGCCGGCTCGGTGAAATTGGCGGCGACGGCGACATGAGTCACGTCCGCACGGACCGGCGCCGCAAGCAAAGTCAAAAACCCTGCCAATGCGGCGGCAAGCGCGGTCAGTTTCATGGGATCTCCCCTTGCTCAGTCGAACTGCGAGACCGGTCCCGGCACCCCATCTTTGCCGGGAGGACTCGCCGCGCGATATATGCGCTGGTACATAACCCGCATTTTGTTAGCCGGCAAATTCGGAGACCAAGATGGTCATCGATTGCTGGTTCTATGCCGGCCACGGTTGGCCGGAAGTCGCGAGGCGGCAGGAAATTCCTCGTGTGGGTGATCCCTCCCTTTCCCGCACTAGGAAGGGGCTGTTGGCGAAGTTTGCTCGCTCCCTGCATTCTTCGCCTTCCGAGCCGGCCGCCTCGCGATGAAGCCAAGACGACGTGCGCGCTCTGGCGATGGCAAAAGACGCCTTGCTTTCACAAGCACGTGATGCAACATATCCTAGCGACGCTGAGATTTGGGGGGTGACCATGAGGATCCTTGCCTTTGCAGCTGCGGGAACCTTGGCGTGGTTGGGGGTTAGCGGGGTTGCGTCGGCTTCAGCAACGGTTCTGACGCCGCTGCCTAATTCCACGGGCATAGCGGGCTGTGTTGCCGGTGGCGCGGCGATCTCAACGAATCCCTGCTCGTTCGGCGGCGCTTCAGCGTTCACTGTGGGCGCCCCATTCGCGACCGCGGAGGCGATGGCCACAGCCCCGCCGAACGTCGGTCCTGGCGCCAATTCAGCGCTCACCTACTACTTTACCATTGATGGCCCCGATTACGGACCGATCGCAATCGGGATCGCAACGAACTTGCTGACGTCCGCCGATCCTGACAACACGGCCTTCGCCGGGATCTCAACATCTCAAGGAACCAACGCCTGCGCGGATACAAACGAGGGAGCTCTGCGGCGGAGGTCAGTTTGATGGAATTTTGACCGAAATGGATGAACCGGGTCAGGTTTACTTTGTCCACCTGGAAGCCGTCGCCTCGGTCGGAGTATTCGGCGGCTCCGCGTTTGCCTCGGCCGACCCCTTCATCTTCGTAGAGCCAACTGATTCGAGCGCTGACCTCTACAGCATTCGCCTCAGCGATGGCGTCGCCAATGGCGTGGCCGCGCCACAGGGCGTGCCCGAGCCCTCGAGCTGGGCCATGTTGCTTCTCGGCTTCGCGGGCATCGCCCTCGCTGGGGGTCGTGGAGGGCGAGTTCCCCGCGCTTCCTAGTCGCGCCGGGTCACGAGGCAGCAGGAGATTCCTCGTGAGTGATCCCTCCCTCTCCCGCACCAGGAAGAGGCTGTCGGCGAAGTTTGCTCACTCCGGCATTCTTGCCCTCCAGGCCTGCCGACTCGCGACAAAGCCAGCGCACGTTGTCGACGCTGCGTTCGCTGCGGAATCAACCGAAATTGGCGCATAATACGATTGCATCGATGCTTTTTCGCGTTACTTCTTGCATTGGCCCCTGCTTGCGCTAACTGGCGACACACGAGGAGCGTCAAGTGAAGACATGGATAGCCGTCGCGCTCGCGCTTGCTACGGCGCTGTCTGGCTCGTTCGTTTATGCTCAGACCGAGCGGCCAAATGTCCACCGCAGCTATCCTCGCCATTACCCGCCGCATCATCCCGTCCACCATGATGTGGCGCATGGCGCCCGGAGCGACCTCCGAGCGTGCGGGCGCGGCGATCGAGGGCGCGCCCTCTCGGCCAGACCAGATGTTCCAGCCGTACGCTGCTCCCGGAGATGGCGATGACAACGGTCTTAGCCGCGATCCCGACGATTGCATGAAGGGCTGTATCGGCGGCAATCCCGGGTGAGCACGGAGCCTTAGAAGCGGACGCGCATGCCAACCGTCGGTGCGACGTTTTCCGTGTGCAGAAAGCCGCTCGCGACGCCGCCGTAGACGCTCGACACCAAAAGGCCGGCGTAAAGATTGACGCGGGCAATCGGCCTGTAGTTCACCAGAAACGAGTACGAATAGCGACCGCCGGCGCATCGCGTGCTGCTGGTCGTCGAACCGGACCCCGTGCAGACAGCGGGCGCGGCGAGAAAATCGTTCTGAGATTCCCAGTAAACGCCTCCGGCGAGATCAAGATTGGACCACAGCGAATATCTCAGACCCGTCCAGACCGTGTTGAGGTTACGTGGCGCCGTATAGGCGTTGGTCGTCACGAAGCCCGGAGGAACGATGATCCCCGGCGCGATCGACGACACGCCGTCCGGGTAGCTCGTGTTGCTCGGGTTGACAGACAGCGAGTAGATGTATCCGGCGTAGAACTTGAACTTCTCCCATTGGTAGCGGCCGAGCAGCTCCACGCCGCCGGTATTCTTGGCCGTCGCGCGGACGATGGAGTCCGGATCAAACCCGACTGGCGGCGTAGCGCCGCCAAAGCTCTGGAAGGTCAGTGCGTTCTTCGCATATCCGGCGATCACGTCGAACGAGAAGCCGTTGAAATCCGTTCCGATCTGCGCCTGGTATTGCTCGGTCGCCGCATTGTCCTGATCGTATCCGCCGACCTGCGCCTGGGCCGCAACCCGGAAGCCCTGGTAGGTAAGGCGATACGTGAACGCCGTGTTGATGCGCGAGGTCGGACTGGCGCCGAAGGTGGCGTAAAGCGCGGTGAAGCCCAGTTGGGAAAATGCAACCGAGGCCGCCGGGTCATAGGCGCTGAGCGCCGACATGGACAGGAGGGTGGTTCGGCCAAAGGTCAGCGTTCCATACTTGGGATTGCTTATGCCGACGAACGCCTGCCCGTTGTCCCACGTTCCGGCCCGCGCGGAATCAAACGCAGTCCTCTGGAAAGCCGTGGCGTAGGGATTGTTGTCGGCTTGCGACTTCGGCCCGTTGACCAGCCGAAGCGAATAGGGATTGAACCCGGCTTCGGCGGCGCCGACGATCTCCCAGCCGCCGCCGATTTTCTGCGACAGGCTGACGCCGATGGTCGAGGTGCTGAGGCCGTTCGGCGACCATAACCAGTGCGTGTCGCCGCTGTTTCTCTGGATGGCGTAATTGGGCTTGTCCGCGAACCTGCCGACATGCGTCCCCCATTGCTCGTAGCCATAGCCGGCATCGAGCGTGCCATAGAGCGTGAGCGGGCCGACGCTCAGCGGGCAGTCTTTGATCGAGGACTTGAGGTAGTTCCACAGGCTGCTGAAACACGGCGGCTTGGCCGGCTTGTCGTCCGCGGGCTTCGTCGTCGGGAGATCGGCCGCGTGCGCGAAACTGGCGAGTCCCACCGCGGCTAGCGCGATCCCAACTCTCTTCATGTGCCCCCGCCGCTATATGCCGTCATGTATATCGCGGCGCAGCCGTGCGGCAAAGGGTAAGGTCCGCTGAGGGAGGCGTTCGCCAAAAAATACCCCTCGCCGGGTTGCGGAAAAAAGAACGTGTGTTATAGATTTCCCTTCGTCAGACTTCATCTCCGCGCGAGATATAACGGGACAGATTGGGAAAGGCCGAGTTTTGGCTGTGTAGTTCGGAAAAACCGGACGGGGATGTTTTTTTACTCGAATTGACGGTAACCCGTTGAAAAGTCCTGTTTCGAAAAAGAACATGAAAGAAAATGAAAGCTAATTTCCTTTCATTTCCTTTCATCTAATTCGCATTTCCTTGCCTTTATTGACGCGCCAGGAGGGTTATTCTCGCCACGCGGCGCCGATGCGCGCCCTTGCCTCGCGCCCCTATTTCTTGACCAGTGGACAGGTCGAGTTGGCGAGCGAGCCGTAAGCCTCTTCCCCCGACATTGTCCGGATGAGCTTGTAATAGTCCCACGGGCCTTTCGATTCCGCGGGCGCCTTGACCTGCATCACGAACATGGAATGTTGCAGCAATCCGTCAGGGCGAATGATTCCGTCACTCGTGAACATGTCGTCGACTTTGGTCTTGCGCAGTTCGTCCATCACCTTGTCTGGGTCAGTCCCGCCGACAGCCTTGACCGCGTTGAGGTAGGTCATCGTCGCGGAATAATAGGCCGCCTGATTGAAGGTCGGCATGGCGCCGGTCTTGTCGAGGAACCGCTTGCCGAAGGCGCGGCTCTTGTCGTTCAGGTCCCAGTACCAGCCCGCGGTCAGGACGAGGCCCTGCGCCGTCTCGAGGCCGAGCGCGTGAATGTCGGTGATGAAGGCGAGCAGCGCCGCGGGCTTCATCGTCTGGTTGAGGCCGAATTCATGCGCGGCCTTCAGCGAATTGCTGAAATCGGCGCCGGCGTTGGCGAGGCCGAAAACCTGCGCGCCAGACCCCTGCGCCTGCAAGAGGTAGGACGAGAAGTCCGAGGTCGAGAGCGGCACGCGCACCGCGCCCACGACCTTGCCGCCGGAGGCCTCGACAACCTTGGTCGCCGCCCCCTGGAGCTGCGTGCCGAACGCGTAGTCCGCCGTGATGAAGAACCAGGATTTTCCGCCCTGATCGACGATCGTCTTGGCCGTGCCGTTGGCGAGCGCGGTGGTGTCGTAGCCGTAATGGACCATGTAGGCGTTGCAATCCTTGCCGGTCAGCGAAGCGCCTGCGGCGCCGATGGCGAAAAAGGGGATCTTCCTCTCTTTGGCGACCGGCGCCATCGCAAGGCTCACGCCGGTGTTGGAGCCGCCAAGCAGCATCGTCAGGCCCTTGGTGTCCGCCCATTCGCGGAACTTGCTCGCGCCGATGTCGGGCTTGTTCTGGTGGTCGGCGGTCAGGAACTCGATCGGCTGGCCGAGCGCCGTCCCGCCGAAGTCGGCGATCGCCATCTTGATCCCCTCGACCGCCCTCGGGCCGTTCACGTCGGCATAGACGCCGGACAGATCGTCGATGTCGCCGATGACGACCTTGTCCGCTGCGCGCGCGGCGAATGGCGCAAGCGCGACGAGCGTGGCCAAGATGGGCGCGAGACGCCTGACGAACCTCATTTCCGTTCCCTCCTCGTGAGACATTCTCGGTCGCTTCAGATTACGCCGCGCGCTCCGTCTTACTTGATTTGCAAGCTTGCAACAGGGCTTCGTGTCCGCGCAAACGAAATTTCCGGCGTCTGGAACGGTTTGCGCCGTCTCGACCGGCGTGTCGCCAGGCGCCCCGATCTCTCATCCGCCAGTGTCCGGCTAAACGCGCGCAAAGTAAACGTAGGCGGCCTTCACAACCGCCTACCGGCAAATCCGCGATGCGGACATGTTTGCGCCTCGACACGCGCGGTCAGCGGAAGCGTTCATCGACGCGCGGCGGCCGTCTCGACGGCGAGCGTCACCAGGGCGCTGAGCGCGAGCGCGGAACCATAAAAGAGCGCCGTCGTGACCAGACCGAACCGGGGCGCGGCAAGGCCCGCTGCGATGGCCGCGAGGGCGAAGGCGAGATAGCTCTCGACGAAATAGGCCGAAAGCAGCCCGGCCCGCTCATGGGCGGACGTGAGCGGCAGGAGCACGCGCAGCGACGCGCCATAGGATGCGCCGAAGCCCAAGCCCGCGACGATCGTGCCGAAGACCATGCCGACCGGCGAACCGCCTGCAATCGCAAACAGGGTGATGACGATGCCAATCGCAAGCAGCGCCGCCGAGGCGCGCACGGTCTTGCCGGCCTCAAAGCCGCGCGACGCCAATGACGACAGGCCGCCGGAGACCATCAGCGCCGACACGACGGCGGCGCCGACGAGAGGCGAACGAATTCCGGTCGCCTCGATCATGAGCGAGGGCATCAGCGAGAGGTAGAATCCGCCCAGCGCCCAGGCGGAGAGGGTCAGCGGGAAAAGGCGCGCCATCGGGCCTGCCGCGGCTTTCGGCACCGTCAGCCTGGGCTTCATGCCGCTCCAGGCGCCGGGCTTTCGCGAGGTCGTTTCGACGATCCAGGGCAAGGCAAGCATCTCGGCGAGCGTCACGCCGAGCAGCACGGCATAGACCAGATGCGTAGGCGAGGGCGCAAAGGTCACGAACACGCCGGCGACGAGCGCGCCGAGCGCGAGACCGACGAAGGCCGTTACGCTGTTGAGCGTCGCCGCCCATTGCGGCGCCGTATCGGCAATGAGCGCGCCAAGCGTCGCCAGCGCGATGCCCGTCGCGACCCCTTGCACGGCGCGCGCGGCGATGAGCGTCGCGGCGGATTCAGCGACAAAGAACAGGATGAGCGCGACTGCGTTGAGCGCGAGCGCCAACGCGATCATCGGCTTGCGGCCGACATAGTCCGAGAGGCGCGCAATCGTCAGAAACCCCGCGATCATCGTGAAGGAATAGACGGCGAAGATGAGCGTGATCGTGAACGGGGTGAGGCCCAAAACCTCGTGATAGAATCGGTAGACCGGCGTCGGCGCCCCTGCGACGGCCGAGAAGGTGATCGCCGCCAGCGTCGCGTACGCCGCGGTGATTGTAGTCGAAGCCGACCGAGCGGGGACCGAGATGGATGCAGTGGACATTTTCATGGCCTAAAGCTAAATTATTGCGTTAGAGAGTCCATAGCACACTCGCGGCTTAATGCAATATCTTTGCTTTAAGCCGGGTAGGGCGCAGCCCTAGTCCTAAGCCGTCGGCGCGGCCACCGTGTCGAAGGGCTTTCCACGAGGCTCCAACGAGGGCCGAACTGGACCCTTCTTCGAGACGCGCCGTCGGCGCTCCTCGGGGTGGCGGTCATCTTTTCAGGGAATGCGAATGGCGCGTGAAATGATACGGCAGGGCGGGCGGAGCGCCCGCATTCAGGAGGCGGTTCACGCGGCGACTCAGGCCCTGCTCAGCGAAGTCGGCCGCAGCGCCATCAACGTGCCGATGATCGCCGAGCGCGCAGGCGTGACGCCGTCAACCGTCTATCGCCGCTGGGGCGACCTCGCGCAATTGCTGGCCGACACCGCAGCCGAACGGCTGCGCCCAATCGCGGACCCGGACGACACGGGCTCGCTTGCGGGCGACTTGCGCGCCTTCGTCCTGCAATATGCGGAGGAAATGGGCTCTCCCGTCGGCCGGGCGCTGATGCGCGACGTGCTGGCCGAGACAGACTCGGAAGTCGCCGCCGCGCGCTGTTGCGCCTACACGACCCATCACCTGCAAACCCTGAACGACCGCGCTCTCGCGCGCGGCGAGGCCGCATTTTCGGTCGACGAAGCGATCGACATCCTGATCGCCCCGATCTGCTACCGCATCCTGTTCGGGAACGGCGAGCCCTCGCCGGATTATGTGAACGGGCTGCTCGCGCGCTTCGCGCGGCTGAGCGATGGATTGACCTGAAGCTGCCTGCGCCGGTGCGCGCACAAATCCGCCTGCACAAGCTCTTTCAGAAAACCAGAATTTGTGCTATGGTTCCCTACTCTGCAGATCGAGTTGTGCACCCGGCCGGCGGCGAGAAAGTGATCGGTGATGCCGCCTAAATATCCCGGAGCACAACCGGCGGCAGTAGACGAAGAACGGAGGCAAATTTTTTATTCCAAATGGCCGTAACCCATTGAAAAGTCCCGATTCCAAAAAATAAACGCTAGTAAACGCCAGCATTTTTACTAACGTTTACTAGCGCTTACTGGCGTTTACGAGCGTTTATTGAGTCTGTTGCTGCAACCTTCGCGCGAAGGTTGCAGCAACGGAAAGCTGAGCAAGGCGCCTCGGCCACGACAGACAACGCCGCCAACATCGCGCGCTCGGGGCAGGGGCGGCGCTGATCTTGGCTCGATTCCCCTTCCATCCCCGCCCCATCAGGCATAGATAGCGCGAACTCCCTTCCATTCGCGCCCGATTGGCGCCGGAGATCGTTATGTCCACGCCGCGTACGTTATACGACAAGATCTGGGACGAGCATGTCTTGGAGACGACCGGCGAGCTCAGCCTCATCTATATCGACCGTCACCTCGTCCACGAGGTCACGAGCCCGCAGGCCTTCGAGGGTCTGCGGCTGTCCGGGCGCAAGGTGCGCGCGCCGCACAAGACGCTGGCCGTCGTCGACCACAACATCCAGACCACCGACCGCAGCGGCGGCATCGAGGATCCCGAGAGCCGCCAGCAGGTCGAGGAACTGGCCAGGAACGCGCGCGAGTTCGGCATCGAATATTACGACGAATTCGACCCGCGGCAGGGCGTCGTGCACATCATCGGGCCGGAGCAGGGTTTTACGCTGCCCGGCACGACGATCGTCTGCGGCGACAGCCACACCTCGACCCACGGCGCCTTCGGCGCGCTCGCGCATGGCATCGGCACCTCCGAGGTCGAGCATGTGCTCGCGACCCAGACGCTGATCCAGTCCAAAGCCAAGAACATGCGCGTCAAGGTCGATGGCGCGCTTCCCTCCGGCGTGACCGCCAAGGACATCATCCTCGCCATCATCGGCCAGATCGGCACGGCCGGCGGCACCGGCCACGTCATCGAATATTGCGGCTCGGCGATCGAGGCCCTGTCGATGGAAGGCCGGATGACGGTCTGCAACATGTCGATCGAGGGCGGCGCGCGGGCCGGCATGATCGCGCCCGACGAGAAGACCTACGCCTATCTGAAAGATCGGCCGAAGTCGCCGAAGGGCCCCTTGTGGGACCACGCCCAGCGGCACTGGGAGACGCTGCGCAGCGACGAGGGCGCGCATTTCGACGCCGACGTGAAGCTCGACGCCGCCAATCTGCCGCCGATCGTCTCCTGGGGCACGAGCCCGCAGGACGTCGCGCCGATCTTTGGCGTCGTGCCGCGCGTCGAGGACGGCAACGACCGAGCAGAAGCGCGCCTCGATCCAGCGCGCGCTCGACTATATGGGCCTCAAGGGCGGGGAGAAGATGACGGATCTCGCCATCGACCGCGTCTTCATCGGCTCCTGCACCAATGGGCGCATCGAGGATCTGCGCGCCGCCGCCGCGATCGCCAACGGGCATAAGGTGAACGAGCGCGTCAACGCGATGGTCGTGCCGGGATCGGGCCTGGTCAAGGCGCAGGCCGAGGCCGAGGGGCTGGACAAGATCTTCCTCGCTGCCGGCTTCGAGTGGCGCGAGCCCGGCTGCTCGATGTGCCTCGCCATGAATCCGGACAAGCTTAGCCCAGGCGAGCGCTGCGCCTCGACCTCGAACCGCAATTTCGAGGGCCGTCAGGGCTATCGGGGCCGCACCCACCTCGTGTCGCCCGCAATGGCGGCGGCGGCTGCGATCGCCGGGCGGTTTGTGGATGTGCGCGACTGGCGTTGAGGCATGAAAGTCGGCGATCTCCTCATCGACGAGAGCGAGATCGTCGAGACTTTCGTGCGCTCCTCGGGTCCGGGCGGACAGAACGTCAACAAGGTGGCGAGCGCGGTCGAACTTCGGTTCGATGCGCGCGGCTCGCCAAGCCTGCCGAACGACGTCGCGATCCGGCTCATCAAGCTCGCCGGGGCGCGCGCCACTCAGGACGGCGTGATCGTCATTTTCGCCCAGAGCTTCGCGAGCCAGCCCCGCAATCGCGAAGACGCGCGAGCGCGGCTCATTGATTTGCTCACGAAGGCGCAGGTGCGCCCAAAGCGGCGTCTCGCCACGCGGCCGACACGCGCCTCCAGAGTGCGCCGCGTCGATGAAAAGACGCGCCGCGGGGCGGTCAAAGCGCTGAGAGGCAAGACAACCGGGGCGGACTGATTCGTCCCGGCGTGGGCCGAACCCGCGCCGGAACCCTTCAACGCCGCGACGCCCGAGCCTCGCTTTGCGGGGCCAGACGCGCCGCCCCGCGCAACGCGCCATCCAGTCGAGGCGGACGAACAGGCGCAGGGGCCGGTCGAGCTTCCCGCGCCTCGGCCTTCATGGCGGCGAAATCCACCATGTCGTGAGAGCAGACGAGCTTCACTTCGCCGAGTGCTAGGCGTGCGAGTTCGCGCAAGCGCGCCTGATTGGCGTGGCGTTGCGCGCTGTTGAACTCCACCATGGACTCGAACCAGCGCAGGCCCTTCGGCGTGGCCACGCCATCGGGCGCGACTTCGGAGTGATGAAAATAGGCATCGCCGCAATGGAGCAGCCAATCGTCTGCTCGCTTGACGGCGACGCCGCAATGCCCGCGCGAATGTCCGGGCAGCGGCACCAGCAGCACCTCGTCGCGCGTTCCGGGGATCGCGCGCACGGCCGAAAAGCCAAACCAGGTTTCGCCCTCTTCCTCGACCGCCGCCCATTTCGTGACGGCGGCGATCTGCGCCTTGCGGTAGCGGTTTCGCTCGCCAAGCGTTGACCGATGCGAGGCCGCGCGAAGCTCGGCGGCGAAGACGTGCACCGCCGCGTCGGGAAAATCGCAGATTCCTCCAGCGTGGTCGAGGTCGAGATGGGTCGGCACGATGTGGCGAACATCGCTGGGGCGGAAGCCCATATCCGCGACCTGCCTGAGCGCCGTCTCGGCGACGTCGAGCCGTGGCCGCACCATCGCGTTGAACAGGAATCCGAGCCGCCGCGGTTCGTTGACATCGTCGACCCCCAGTCCGGCATCGACCAGGATCAGTCCGTCGTCGCTCTCGATCAGGAGGCAGTGGCAGCACAGGGGCGCGGGCGAGAGCGGGCCGCCGGAGCCGCCGAACCACTTCCCGCCGCGCGGACAGAGAGACCCGCAATTGAGGTGGTGGATACGCAAGGGGGTGATCCTCCGACCGACCTTCTGTCACAGATCTGTCGTCAGCGTCCACCGCCGGCGCCCCGGATTTTGTCCAGTTCCAGGGGTGACGGGCTGAGGCTCGCGGCGAGCGTTACAAGTTGCGCCGAACCTTCTTCGCTCCCTCCCGATCCTTGCCCTTAGCGTTCCCTTCCTCTCCCGGTAGGGAGGAGTTCCGGGTGAGGGGACCCGCACCGCCTGACCCCTATTTTCAACGAAACGCTGCAGAACAATTTATTGTGTAAAAGAGAAGCTACTGTATAATCAATCGGAAGTAGAGAATGCCGTTCGCTCTGCTGGCTCCGCTCTGGTTGTCCGTCAGCTTAGGAGTCGGCAACAGGCCTTCGGGGCCGCCCTGCGACGCATCGGAACGAGGTTTGGGAACTCCAGGCCGCCAAAAAGTGACAGAAAATTGCATTTAAGTCATTGAAATCATTGGATCGCGCCACCTTAGGCGCGAAGCCGAGAGAGGGAAGCAAGCGGATGACAGTCGGTGAATTGCGTACACTCACAGCTCTGATTGCCGAACTCGGGTCGACAAATTTCACGACAGCGATCAGCGCCAACTTTGGCAATCTCGCCGATGACGCGGAGATCGCGCTCGATGTCGTCGCCGTGCTTTTTCCACCGAGCGCGCCATTCGATGTCGCGGCCGGCGTCCTGCTGGAGCTTGCCGTTTACTGTTCGCCATTCATTCACGTCACGGCGGATCCGAATCCGATCGCCGACGCTCAGACAACGCTAACCCGCGCTGGTCGTGGTTGAGCTTCGCCGCAACTCCGAGACTGCGCCTACCGGTCGAGGCCGATCAGTTTTTCCGAGTTCGCCCGGCATGACGAGTTCGGGAACCTGTGCAAAACTCCACGCGCCGGAGGCCTCGAGGTCGAGCACCCAGACGAGGTCATAGACGTGAGCCGGCCATTTCGGCGGGACGCCATCCGCGCCGCCGCGAATGAGACTGGCGATCGCCGGAAGCGCTTCGTGTTGCCACGAAATGAGAACCGGGTCGTCGGCCTTCTTGGCCGCCGCCACGAGCTCAGGCTCCTGACCCTTTAAGAAGGACCTGACAGGGAGGTTGAGCGCCGTTGCGAGCGGCGCGAGCGTCTGCTTTGGCCGCAGGCTGTCCGATCCCGAGGCGAACAGGCTCATGGGCTTCGCGAGTGGCTGTCTCGGCAAGGCGCCGTCAGGGGGATTGAACAGGCCGACCAATGCGTTGGCCCGCTTCCATCCCGTCAGGGTCAGGGCTCTCGGGTTCTCGACGCCGCTTGGCATGAGCCCGGGACCACCGTCGCCGTTTGGCTTCTCCGCATGGCGAATGAGCATGATTTTGGTGGCCGGCATGGCTTTCTCCGCTCCCCCCAGGGCGTCGCTTTCGCTCCTTGGCCCATCGTGTCGGCAGCGTCGATTGGCGTGCAGGAGGTGGAGCGGCGGCCTCGAGACAATTAGCCGCTCGCCGCGGATTGTCCAAGCCATGCGCTTGGGCGGCCGCCTAATCGCTCGCGCCCGAGCGAGGGACAGGATTCGCCACTTTGAATTTCAGTATTCTGGGCCTCGCGCGGATCAGGCCTGCGCACTCCAGACATAGCCCGGCTCGCCCGCCGGAAAGCGCCCGGGTTCTATTTTCCGTTCCGCGAGCGCGCGCGCCAGCGCCTCTCGCGGTTCCGCCCACCCGTCGTCGCTGAGGCGAAACACGCCCCAGTGAATGCCGATGGCGCGCTGGGCCTGCAGCGCCTCGAAGATCATGATCGCCTCCTCGGGGTTGACGTGTTGCTCGCTCATGAACCAGCGCGGCGCATACGCGCCGATCGGCAGCAAAGCCACATCTGGGCTCCCGATGCGGCGCCGTATGGCGTCGAAGACGCTGCCGTCGCCGTAGCCGGTGTCGCCCGCGAAATAGATCAGTTCGCCGCCGGCCCGCACGGCGAAACCGCACCAGAGCGCCATGCGCCTGTCGAAGACGCCGCGCGCCGACCAGTGCTGAGCCGGGACGAAAGCGACCTCGACGTCATCGACGATGCGACGGCGATCCCACCAGTCGCCGCCGCCAAGACGCGCACGCGGAATTGACCGGCGCACGATGGCCTCGTTGCCCAGCGGCGTAAGGATGAGAGGATCGTCACGACCGACAAGGCGGCTGAGCGTGGCGACGTCAAGGTGGTCGTAGTGGTTGTGGCTGAGGAGAACAACATCGATGGGCGGCAGGTCGTCAAAGGCGATGGAAGGCGGAGAGACTCGTTTTGGACCCACGAAGGACAGAGGGCTTGCCCGCTCGGACCACATGGGGTCGGAGACGATGTTGAGCCTGCAGGTCTGAATGAGAACGGTCGCGTGGCCGACGACGGTGATGCGCGTTGCGGCGCTTCGCGCGAGGGGCGTGACCGGCGCAACCGGCGCCCTCTCCGGCCAGGGCGCAGGCCGGGAGGTCCGGCGCCAGCGGAGCAGATCTCCAAGAACTCCTGTCGCGTGTCGGCGGCGAAGTGTTGAAGAAGCGAACACCGTCGAAATGGTCGGTGGCGGGGCCCGAGTGATAGCGATTGCGAGGCGGCATCCGGGGCCGTTTCGTCAGGCTCCCTGGACTGCCCCCTCGGTCGCCCGCGCGCGCTCGGCGCGCTTGCGGTCATTGGGGTCGAGGTGGCCCTTGCGCAGGCGGATCGACTTCGGCGTCACTTCGACGAGCTCGTCGTCCTCGATGTAGGCCAGCGCCTTCTCAAGCGTCATCCGCATCGGCGGAGTCAAACGCACCGCCTCGTCCTTGGAGTGAGTGCGGATGTTGGTGAGCTTCTTGCCCTTGAGCACGTTGACCTCGAGGTCATTGTCGCGCGTGTGCTGGCCGACGATCATGCCCTGATAGACCTTCCAGCCCGGCTCGATCATCATCGGACCGCGATCCTCGAGGTTCCACATCGCATAGGCGACCGCTTCGCCCGCCTCGTTCGAGATCAGCACCCCGTTGCGGCGCCCGGCGATGTCGCCCTTCCAGTGGCCCCAGTTGTGGAACAGGCGGTTCATGATCGCGGTGCCGCGCGTGTCGGTCAGCAACTCGCCGAGATAGCCGATGAGGCCGCGTGTCGGCGCCAGGAAAACGAGCCGCAGGCGGCCGCCGCCCGACGGGCGCATCTCGATCATCTCGCCCTTGCGCTCGCTCATCTTCTGCACGACGATGCCGGAATGCTCTTCGTCGACGTCGATGACGACTTCCTCGATCGGCTCAAGGATCTCGCCGGATTCGTCCTTGCGATAGAGCACCTTCGGGCGCGACACGCCGAGCTCGAAGCCCTCGCGGCGCATCGTCTCGATCAGGATCGCGAGCTGCAGTTCGCCGCGGCCCGAGACGATGTAGGAATTGGAATTGGGGGCCGCCTCGACCTTGAGCGCGACATTGCCTTCCGCTTCCTTGAAAAGCCGGTCGCGAATGACGCGGCTCGTCACCTTGTCGCCTTCGGTGCCGGCGAGCGGGCTGTCGTTGACGGAGAACGTCATCGACAGCGTCGGCGGATCGATCGGCTGCGCATGCAGCGGCTCGACTTCTTCCGGATTCATGAGCGTGTCGGCGACGTTGAACTTCTCGAGGCCCGCGATCGCGATGATGTCGCCGGCGACCGCCTCGTCGATCGGCGCGCGCTCGATGCCGCGGAAGGCGAGGATCTTCGAGACCCGGCCGGTCTCGACAAGATCGCCCTCGCGGTCGAGCACTTTGACCGGCGTGTTGGTCCTGATCGAGCCGGAGAACACGCGGCCGGTGACGATGCGCCCGAGGTAGGGATTGCTCTCGAGCAGCGTGCCGAGCATGCGAAAACCGCCGGCGCCGACCTTTGGCGCCTCCACATGCTTCAGCACCTGGTCGAACAAGGCCGCCATGTCGGTCTTTGGCTGGTCGGGCGAATCCGACATCCAGCCCTGCTTGGCGGAGCCATAGATGATCGGGAAATCAAGCTGTTCGTCGGTCGCGTCGAGGGCGGCGAACAGGTCGAACACTTCGTTGACCACTTCGGTCGGGCGGGCGTCCGGCTTGTCGACTTTGTTGACGCAGACGATCGGCTTCAGGCCGATTTTCAGCGCCTTGCCCAAAACGAACTTGGTCTGCGGCATCGGGCCTTCGGCCGCATCCACGAGGATGATCGCGCCGTCGACCATGGAAAGGATGCGCTCGACCTCGCCGCCGAAATCGGCGTGGCCGGGCGTGTCGACGATATTGACCCGAACGTCCTTCCACACCACCGAGGTCGCCTTGGCGAGGATGGTGATGCCGCGCTCGCGTTCCAGATCATTCGAGTCCATGACTCGTTCGGCGACGCGCTGGTTGTCGCGAAACGCGCCCGACTGTTGCAGGAGGCGGTCGACGAGGGTCGTCTTGCCGTGGTCGACGTGGGCGATGATGGCGATGTTGCGAAGTTTCATGAGAAGGCTTTACCGGCGACAGACGTTCGAGCCGAGCGAGGCGCGAGCGATGTCTCCTTGAATGGGATGACGGGAATGCGGCGGCGAGCCATACGTGAACAGGGCTCAGCCGATTGATTGTGCGGTGCAATACACGAAAGATCGGCAAAAGGGAAGGGGCGTGAAGCGCGTCCAGCAACGATGGCGACGAGCTTAGAAACCGCCGCCTCGGAGGTGCCCAGTCCACCACGCATGATCGCTCGTGAAGCGCAAAAGCAGCATGATGATTCCCGCGGCGGCCCCAAGCCCAAACAGCCAGCCGCCCCAGCGGACATAGGAAGGCGCGTTGGGAGTGGGCGCCGGATAGGTTCGCCAGAGCGCAACCAGACCAACGAGTAAGAGCAGATCGACGCCCATCGAGAGATAGTGCCAGGGGCTGACCGGCCAGGGTCCCCCAGGCGTAACAAGGCGCCAGACGCAATCGGCGATGAGCAGGCAGGCGATCGCGGGCAAGGTTATCGGCGCCTTCGCGGCGCCAGCAGTCTCGGCCATTCGTAGATGCCCCCCAAGCGAATTCGGGACGCTACCTGCCCTGTGGTTTCGTAGCAAATCATACGCGAAACGCGCGGAGTAAAGCTCAATCGGGGGCAGCGTTCGAGGAGGGTCAGCGGCCCGACTCGCCCAGTCCGGCTTAGACATTTATGGATGTTGCAAGTCTCCAATCCGATCGCCCTTTCAAACGGGGATGAGCGAAGCGTTTGGGTGTCCTTGGGGGGAGTGATGAAAACGCACAAGATCGACGCGCCGAATGGCGCAATCGCTGTTCACGAATCGGCTGGCCAAGGCCCACCCGTGGTGCTCATCCATGGCAATTCTTCGTCGTCGCGCGCTTTTTCGCGACAGCTCGAAGGCCCGCTCGGCGAACGCTTCCGGCTGATCGCGATCGACCTTCCCGGCCACGGCGCGTCGGACGATGCGAAAGACCCGAGCGCCTATTCGCTTCCCGGCCATGCTCACGCGGTTCGCGCGGTCCTGGACGCGCTCACGATCGACGAGGCGCATTTCGTCGGCTGCAGCCTCGGCGGTCATATCGCGCTCGAAATGGCGCCTGATCTCAAGCGCGCGCGCGGCTTCGTCATTTTCGGCGCCCCGCCGATCACATCCGGTGAAGCGATGAGCGAGGCCTTCCTGCCCAACCCGGCGATGAAAGTCACTTTCCAGGAAAACGTCGACACCGCCGAAGCGTCCGCTTATGTCGCCGCGTTCTTCAGACCCGGCTTCGCGGATATTCCGCCCTTCTTTCTCGACGATGTCGTGCGCACAGACGGCCGGGCGCGCAGCAATCTTGGAGCGAGCGCGCAGCGTGGCGAGTTCCGCGACGAGTGCGCGGTGGTGGGCGATCTTCGGGTCCCCGTCGCCGTGCTGCACGGCGATGAAGAGCAGCTCGTCAACGGACGCTATTTCGATTCGGTGGCGATGCCGACCCTGTGGCGCCGCGCGGTGCAGAGGATCCCCGACGCCGGGCACATGCCGCAATGGGAGGCGCCGAAGGCCTTCGACGCGCTCATCGAAGCCTTCGTCAGGGAGACGGCCTAAATCAGATGTTCAGCCATCAGAGTTAGGACGAAGCGTCGGGCCGGAGCTCACTTTGCAATGGGCGCGTATTTGCCGGCGGCGCTCCAAACGTTGATGTCGTAACTCGGGTCGAGGACGTCGCCCTTGCTATCGAAACGGACGGGTCCCATGACGGTTTCGACCGGCTTGCCGTCCTCCAAGGCCTTGGCGATCGCCTTTGGATCGTCCGAGCCGGCGCGCTTGATCCCCTCGGCGATCGCCTCGACCACGGCATAGCTGAAGAGAGTGAAACCTTCGGGGTCGAACCCTTGCGCCTTGAACTGTTCGAGCGCCTTCGCCGCGTTCGGCGAGCGGCGGGGATCAGTCGGGAAGGTGAACAGCGTGCCCTCGCCAGCGGGGCCGGAAATCTGCCAGAACTCGGAGGTGGCGATGCTGTCGCCCGTCATCAGGTTGAGTTTGTAGCTTTGGTCCGCCGCCTGCCGCAGCATGAGACCGGCCTCGGTGTGATAGCCGCCGAAATAAACAAACTCGGCGCCCGCGTTCTTCAGCTTGGTGATGACCGCGGTATAGTCCTTTTCGCCGGGATTGATGCCTTCGAACAGGACCTCGGTCACGCCAGCGGCGTTCAGCTTGTCCTTCACCACCTGCGCCAGGCCTTTTCCATAAGCCGACTTGTCGTGAAGAATGGCGATCTTTTTGCCTTTGTATTTCTCGGCGATCCAGGGCGCGATGAACTCGCCCTGTTTGTCGTCACGCGGATAGATCCGCATGATTGTCGAATGCCCCTTTTCCGTCAGAACCGGATTCGACGATGCAGGGGACATCATCAGGAGGCCATTGTCCGCGTAGACGTCGGCCGCTGGGATCGACGAGCCTGAGCAGGCATGACCGTCGATGTACTTGATCTGCTGACCAACAATGCGATTGGCGATAGCCACCGCCTGCTTCGGATCGCAGGCGTCGTCCTCGATCACGATTTTAATCTTGCGGCCGTTCACTCCGCCGGCATCATTGATCGCCGCGGCGGCGGTCTCCGCGCCGCGCTTCATCTGTTCGCCGATGCTGGCGACTGGGCCGGTCATTGGTCCGGCGACGGCGATGGAGATGTCCTCAGCGTTTGCCGGCGCAGCGAGCGCTGCGACCGCGAGTCCCGTCAGTGACAGAATCCATGAACCGCGCATGTTAGCCTCTCCCGTTTCGCGTTTCCTCCGCGATCGGCCCCATTGGGGTTGGGCTTGCTCGCGGCGCCTATGTCTTAATCTTTGGCCACGGCGATAGCCGGGAAGGGTGACGATGGCAACTGTTGCGCCGCGACCTGCGGATAGCCAGGGCAAGAGGGCCGTCCTGTCGAAATCCCATGGTGAACGAACGACTCATCGCTCGGTGAGCTTGAGCTCGATGCGCCGATTGCGGGCGCGCGAGTTCTTCGTCAGTCCCCTGGTCGAGGGGCTGGAATTCGCCGAAACCAGCGGCGGCCAGGCGGTCGGCCTCGACGCCTTTGCTGATCAGATATTGCACCACCGCGACCGCTCGTGCGGCCGAGAGTTCCCAGTTCGACTTGTAGGGGCCATTGCCGGAAATCGGAGTGTTGTCGGTGTGTCCGTCGACTCTGAGGATCCAGGGAATGTCAGGCGGAATCTCACGCTCGAGGTCGACCACGGCGGCGGCGAGCGTGTCGAGCGACTGGTGGCCGGCTGGGCTTATGTCGGCCTTGCCGACATCGAACAGCACAGACGATTGGAACACGAACCGATCGCCGACCACCCGGACGTCGGGTCGGGCGCCAAGGATCTGCCGCAGGCGGCCAAAAAAGTCCGAGCGATAACGATTGAGCTCCTGAACCTTCTGCGCCAGCGCGACGTTGAGGCGCTGTCCGAGGTCGGCGATCTTCGACTGCGATTCCTTGTTCGACGATTCTGATGCGGCGAGCGCATCCTCGATCGCGGCAAGCTGCTTGCGAAGGGCGGCGATCTGCTGGTTGAGCACGTCAACCTGGGCCAGCGCCTGCGCCGATATCTGCTTCTGCTGATCGAGCACAAGGGCCGCCGCCGAGGCTTGGCTGCTGGCGGCGTCGGCGTCGACGACGCCATGCGACGCGGCGTCCTTGAGCGTCTTCTGCTCCCGCTGGGCCGAGTCGAGAGTGGCGGTGAGGGCGGATATCTTGCTTTCGTCGACGCCCTTCTGGGTTCGCTCGAGCGCCAGCAGATTGGTCAGTTCCTCGATCTGCCGATTGAGCCGCGTCAGCGCCTCGTCCTTGCCCGTCACCTCGCGCGAGAGGAAGAACTGGGCCAGCATGAAGACCGATAGCAGGAAGATGATCACCAGCAGCATTGTCGACAAGGCGTCGACGAAGCCTGGCCAATAGTTCACCGGCTCGTATCGGCGTCCGCGCGACAGCGCCATGATTTAGCTCCCGAACCGCCAGCCGAGTGTGAATCCCCTCTTCATCGCGCGCCCAGTTCGTCGAGCAGGCGCCGCAAGAGCTTGCCGATATCTTCCTGTTGCGTCGCCTGCGCGTCGACCCAATCGCGAATTTGCTGTTGTTCGGTGCGCATGTGTCCGACCAGGGCCTGAATGCCTTCGGCAAGCGTCGCGATCGCCTTGGAGTCGCGCTGATACTCAATCGCGGGCTGCGCGCCCTGGGTGATGACCGGCGCCTCGGGAGCCGCTTCGGCAACCGGCGCCGTCTGGACGTGGCTGGCGAGAAACTCCTCGAATTCGGAATAGAATCGGTTCTGCGCCTGACCGGCCTGGAGATCGAGAAAGCCGAGGATCAAGGAACTCGCAAGGCCGAACAACGAGGAGGTGAATGAGACGCTCATGCCGGCGATCGGCGCGGACAGTCCTTGCTTGAGATCGTCGAACATGGACGTGTTGCTGACACCGGTCTTCATGCTGTCGATGACGCCAGCGATCGAGTGGACTGTCTCCAGCAGGCCCCAAAACGTGCCGAGGAGCCCGAGGAAGACCAGGAGACCAACCAGATAGCGGCTGAGTTCGCGGCCCTCGTCGAGCCTCGTGGCGATCGAATCCAGGATCGCGCGGGTGGTGAGCGTCGACAAGCCGCGCGCGCCCGCGCCAGCGTTGAGCATCACCGCCATCGGCGCAAGGAGTACGGGAGCCGGGGGTGCGCCGTCCGTCACCGCGCCAGTCAACGAGTTGACCCAGTGGATCTCGCGGAAGAGCCGGATAACCTGCCGGAAAGTGAACAGCGCGCCGATCGCCAGCACGCCCAGGATCAAGCCGTTCAAACCGGGATTGGCGCTGAAGGCGATCGCGATCTGCTGATAGAGGATGAGGACGACGAATCCGACCAGGGCCAGGAACGCCGCCATCCCCACCAGGAAAATGCGCGGGGAGGTCAGCAGGCGAATATCCGGATCTTGCGCCATGGATTGCCGAATCGATCCCTAAAACACAACGCGGACGTTTTCGTATCCATACCATAACGATTGAACGGACAAAGCAAAGCGGCGAGAAGCTATAGGTGTTTCAGCCGCCGCCTTCGCTTTTACGCGAACGACAGGCTACGCCGCCTTCATCTTGGGCTTCAGCCAGCCGCGATTGACCAGAACTTCCGCGATCTGCACCGCGTTGAGCGCCGCCCCTTTGCGCAGATTGTCGGACACCACCCAAAGGTTGATGCCGTTGTCGATCGTCGGGTCGTCGCGGATTCGGGAAATGTAGGTCGCGTCTTCCCCCGCCGCCTCGTGGGGGGTGATGTAACCGCCGGGTTCCCGTCGGTCGATAACCAGGCAGCCGGGCGCGCGGCTCAGGATCTCCCGCGCCTCGTCGGCGCTGATCGGATCGACGAACTCGATATTGACGGCCTCCGAGTGGCCGATGAACACGGGCACCCTGACGCAGGTGGCCGTCAGCTTGATCTTGGGGTCGAGGATTTTCTTGGTCTCGGCGACCATCTTCCACTCTTCCTTGGTCGAGCCGTCGTCCATGAACACGTCGATCTGCGGAATGACGTTGAAGGCGATTCGCTTGGTGAACTTTCTCGGCTCGACCGGATCGGACACGAACACGGCGCGCGTCTGGGCGAACAATTCGTCCATCGCCTCTTTGCCGGCCCCGGAGACCGACTGGTAGGTCGCCACCACCACCCGCCGGATTGTCGCGCGGTCGTGCAGCGGCTTCAGCGCCACGACGAGTTGCGCCGTCGAGCAATTGGGGTTGGCGATGATGTTCTTCTTGCCGAATCCCTTCGCCGTGGCCGCGTTCACCTCGGGCACGATCAGCGGCACGTCCGGGTCGAGGCGCCAGGCCGACGAATTGTCGATGACGACGCATCCCTTTGCGCCGATCCTGGGCGAATATTCTTTCGAAACCGCTCCGCCCGCCGACATGAGGCAGATGTCGGTGTCGGAAAAATCATAATGCTCGAGCGCCTTGCACTTGAGCGTCCTGTCGCCGAACGAGACCTCGCGGCCGATCGAAGCGGGAGAGGCGAGCGCGACCACTTCTGAAACCGGGAATTGGCGCTCCGCGAGGATCGAGAGCATCTCGTGGCCAACATTGCCGGTAGCGCCGGCGACCGCGACCTTGAAGCCTGACATGATGAAATCCTTGTTCGCCCTGCCTCCCCTCAAGTCCGCGAGCGAGGACTTCGTGAACCCGGCGGCCCGCCGGGGAGACACGGGAGCGCAGGTTTAGCCGTTCGTCCCGCTTTTCAGCGGGCGGCGCGTTTTGGTCGTCGTTTTCAACCAGCTGCGCGGCATGAGCCTGATCCGGACGCGAGAGAGCGCCAACGGCTGTGCAGAACCATGACCCGTGCGGGTTGTCAATGCGCAAGGATGCCTGCGCCGCCCCAACCGGCGAGATTAGGCTGAGCGGCTGACTCACCCAGGAGCGCCTTGAGCGCCCGCCGCCGCACAAGCAGTATGAGATTTTGGTTATAGAACATTGAAGATAAACAATTGTCAGACCCAATTTATTCAGGGAGCGTCGGCGCCCGCGCGGAGCGCGAGCCGGTGAGAAAGCGCCACGACGCTAACTGCATTGCCCGCGGCTCGCTGGCCACGCCGCCACGCCGTCATCGTCTAGCATAAGCAGTTGAAAGAGTTCATGGATTTTGGTTTGGTCCATCTTTCTGCTTTACAGAATTGCGCGCAGGGCTTATGATGTCAGCGATCAGCGCATCAATCTATCGAAGCTCGCATTCCCTGAGCGCGGCGCCTTCGACGCCGCATTCAAGGGGCCTCGAGGCGGGGTCGAAGCGAGCGGCTCAAGTTGGGAGTGACTCGCTAATCGCGGCGCAAGCCTTTGAAAAGGCTCGTTTCGGACTCGCTAATCCTGGAGCGGACCGCTAGCGCCGGCGCGCTTCCCATTCGTTTTTCAGGATCGCCATCATGACGAGGTCGGCGCGCGCGCCGTCGGCCAGCCGGTAGGCTTTGCGCATCACGCCGTCGCGGGTGAAACCCAGCTTCTCGTAGGATCGCTGCGCGCGGACATTGTCGGCGAAGCAGTCGAGATGGAAGCGCTCGGCGCCCAGCGGACCGAAAGCTTCATCGAGAACGAGGCCCAGAAACGCGGTCCCCAGGCCCTGGCCGGGGCGGGCGACTGCGATCCGCTTGAGGTAGAGGTTCAGGTGCGGATCGCCGAGGCCGCGCAGGATGGCGAAGCCCTCGATCGCCCCCGATCGCCCGACGCCAAGCCGGTAGGCGTGGGGGGGCGACGACAGCATCGCGCGATGCCCCTCGTCGTCGGAACGGGCGACGTATAGCTCGTAATCCGGCAAGCGTTCGATCGCCATGATGGCGGCGATGTCGGCAAGTGCGGCCGGGCGCAACGTAAGCCGGGATGGGGTCATGGTGGGCGGGGAGGTTGCGGACACGCGAAGGCTCGCCTCACCCATTGCGCGTTGGGCGATGAGCGTCTATATCGCGCCGTCCTTGAGCGGGCTGATCGTCGCTCGAGATCATGGGAGATGGGCGCTTAGCTCAGCGGTAGAGCACTACCTTGACATGGTAGGGGTCAGAGGTTCAATCCCTCTAGCGCCCACCATCTCCTAACTCCTCCTCCGCCTCATTTTTGCGCCGGTTGTCGGCCACGAGCGGTGAACCGCCTCCTGCCTCGACCATCGCGTCGCCACCAATGGATACAAAGGATTTCAGTTCGGACGATGGCGTTCATCAAGGCAAAACGACCGAAAGCCGGCTGGGCGCTTATGAGCCTCGTCGGCGGCCTGCTGTTGCTCCAATCCCACGCTTTCGCGGTCGACTCGGAGGTGAAGGGCGCAGTGAGGGAGAAGCACGGCGATTGGGTGACCCGTTGCGAAACTCCCCCCGGCGCGGCCCACGAGCAATGCGCGATCGTGCTCAGCGTCGTCGACCAGGACCGGCCGAACCTGATTCTGGTCGTGATCGTGCTGAATACCGCGGATCGCAAGGCGCGCCTCATGCGGGTCGTTGCGCCGCTCGGGGTGCTGCTTCCCCCCGGCATAAGCTTGCGGATCGACAACGCGGAGGCGGGCCGGTTGAGTTTCCTGCAATGTCTTCCGAATGGCTGCGTCGGCCAATTGGCCATGGATCAAGCGCTGCTCGACAAGCTGAAGACCGGAAAGACGGCGACGCTTGGCATCTTCCAGACGCCCGAGGAAGGCGTCGGCGTGCAGGCGCCGCTCGCGGGCTTCAAGGAAGCCTACGAACAATTGCCTTGACGCCGTGACCGGGGTAAGCACCGCGCTCATCTTCAAACGAATTTGAGCTGCTCAATTGTCGAAGTCAGACGCAATGATCGCTCGCGCCACGCTGGTTCGCATCGCGCTTCTTTCGGCCGCCCTTGGCGGTCTAACCGGCTGCGACACGGTCGGCGGCGCAATGAGCTCCGCCGGCAGTTCTGTCGGCGGCTTCTTCTCCCATACCGATCCGAATGCTGCGAGCATCCACCTAGGCGCGAACCCGAACTCGAAGGAGGCGGTGGTTCAGCCCACGGCTCATCCGACCGACAGGCTGAAGGTTCTCCCCGTCGCCGCGCAGGATATCAATTGCCCGGAGGTGACCGTCGCTGACGGCGGCGCGGCGCTGCGCGTCGGCGGCCCGGAGAATTCCTCGGTGCGCTATCAATTCAATATCGAGGATACCGCGCGCCAATGCGATCCGGCCGGCGCGGGGCAGGCGGGCGTCAAAATCGGCGTGGCGGGCCAGGTGGTGATTGGACCGGCGGGGCAAGCTGGGACGTTCAGCGCGCCGCTGAAGATCACCGTGACGCGGCTCACCGACAACACTTCGATCTTTTCCCAGACCTATCGGGCCGAGGCGACGACGGACGGGGTGAAGGGGGGCCAGTTTCGTATTGTGACCGATCCGGTTAATCTGCCGATGCCCACTCTTCAGCTTGCCGACCTCTATTCGATCACGGTCGGTTTTGAGGGCGGGACTGGCGGCCCCTCGCCGACAGGCCACAAGAGCAGAAAGAAGAGGACGTCGGGTTAGGCCTCTTCATAGAGAACCGCGTCCCCGCACAAGTTTACGCACGCCAATGGTTTCACAGGCTTCGCGCAACTTTTCGGGCTGAGGCTCCAAGCCTGTCGGCGCCCGGTGAGCAACCGGCGGCATCTGGCTCTTGGGCCTTGGACGCGATGACGGGGCGCACGGTCGTCGAACCCGCGCCCGAGCCGCTTCAGCGCCAAAGACCCGATCGCGAAGTGCGGTTTCGAGCCGCGAACGTCTCCTCCCGGTCAAAACGGGTCCACGCCGATGGTTTCTTGATGGAGCCTTAGGCGGGGGGCGCGTCGCTTTCGCGTAGCAGAAGGGCAGGGCGGGCTTCGATGACAACGAACGCCTGGGCGTACGGCCCCTCGTCGGTGATTGTCAGGTGAATGAACGGCTCGGTCCCGAGCGGCAGCATCCCTTTCAGACGGTCGGCGGCGCCGCCAGTGAGCTCCATGGTCGGCTGCCCGGACGGAAGATTAACCACGCCCATGTCGCGCCAGAACACGCCTCGCCTCAAGCCGGTGCCCAACGCTTTGGCGCACGCCTCTTTGGCCGCGAATCTCTTGGCGTAGGACGCTGCCCGCCCGGCGCGTCGATCCGAGCGACGCTGTTCAGTCTCAGTGAAGCAGCGGGCGGTAAAACGCTCGCCGTGCCGCGCGAGCGTGGTTTCGATGCGTTCGATGTCGCAGAGGTCGCTGCCGATGCCGATGATCAAAGCCGGCGCTCCATGGATGCACGCCCCTCATTCATCGCCATGCGCATCGCCTTCACGGTTTCCGCGAGACCGACAAAGATCGCCTCACCGATGAGGAAATGGCCGATGTTGAGTTCGACGATCTGGGGCAGGGCGGCGATCATCCGCGCGGTGTCGTAGTCGAGGCCGTGGCCGGCATGACACTCGAGCCCGAGCGCCTGGCTCTGTGCGGCGGCGGCGCTGAGGCGGGCGAATTCATGATCGGCCTTGGCGGCTTCGCCGCGAGCCCGCGCGTCGCACCAGGCCCCGGTGTGGAGCTCGACGACTGGCGCGCCGAGTTCGGCGCTGGCTTTCAACGCCTCCGGCGACGGTTCGACGAACATTGACACCCGGATTCCTTCCCGCGTGAGCTCGTCGACGAACGGCTTCAAGGCTCTGAATCCGCCGACCACGTCGAGCCCACCTTCGGTCGTGCGTTCCGTTCGCTTTTCCGGCACGAGACAACAGGCGTGCGGGCGGATCTTGAGCGCGATATCGAGCATGGGCTCGGTCGCGGCCATCTCGAAATTGAGCGGCTTGGCGATCGAAGCTTTCAGGCGGACCATGTCGTCGTCCAGAATGTGCCGGCGATCCTCCCGTAGATGAGCCGTGACACCGTCGGCGCCAGCTTCGATCGCCATGAGCGCGGCGCGAACAGGATCGGGAACCGCGCCGCCGCGGGCGTTGCGGACGGTCGCGACATGATCGACGTTCACGCCAAGCCTGAGCGCTTTCATCGGGCCGCTCCTCGTTCGTTTTGGGCCGCTCAAGCCGCGCCAGCGAGCGCGCGGCTGCCGGGTTTGACGGCCGGAATCGCCGCCAGTTCGGGGGGCAGCGCGTTGGGCGCGTAAGCTGGAATGTCGAGCGTCGCCAGCGCCACGCGCTTAACCCCGATGTCGGCTTCGCCGTTGGAACGGTCGATCAGGCAGGCGGCGCCGACGATCGTTCCGGGATGCTCGGCCAGAGCCGCCAGCGTCTCGCGCGATGAGAGGCCGGTCGTAATGATGTCCTCGACCATCAACACGCGCGCGCCTGGAGCGATCGCGAAGCCGCGGCGCAGCTTGAAGACGCCCCCTTCCCGCTCGACGAAGATCGCCTTGGCGCCGAGCCAGCGCGCGGTCTCGTAGCCAGGAACGATGCCGCCGAGCGCGGGCGAGGCGACGATGTCGATCGCGCCAAACGTTTCGCGGGCTTTCTCCGCCAGCGCGCGGCACAAGCGCTCGGTGCGCGCCGGATCCTGGAACACGAACATCTTTTGCAGAAACACCGGCGAGTGCAGGCCCGACGACAGGATGAAATGGCCGGTGAGCAGGGCGCCGGCGGCGCGAAACTCGTCAAGCGCCTGATCCGCGGTTAGGCTTGGATTCGTCATACCCTTTCTTAGCAGGCCGTCGATCGCCCCGCCAAGCTGAGCGCGGCTTCCGTGGCGCCCTGAAACCGGGAGGCTCATCCGATGCCGGCGACCAAGCCTTACGAAACCAAGACGCTGGGCGAGGGCGTCGACGCGACCGCGCCGGACGGAACGGCGGTGCGCCTCCTTTTGAGCCTCGCCGGTGGAAGCATGGCGCATTTCGAATTGCCCGCCGGCGCGGTGTCGCACGCGGTCACGCATCGGACGGTCGAGGAAATCTGGTTTGTGGTCAGCGGGAGGGGCGCCATCTGGCGCCGCCAGGGTTGCGTCGAATCGATCGATCCGCTCGGCCCTGGGACGTCGCTGACCATCCCGCTCGGCGCCGCGTTTCAGTTTCGCGCCGACGCCGGTTCGGCCCTGGCGTTCGTCGCGATCACCATGCCGCCCTGGCCCGGGATGGAGGAGGCGGTATCTGCGCACGGCCCATGGTCGCCCACGGTCGCAGCCGGCTAGCCGCGCTCTTGCGCGCGGCTCGCCTCGCTGATAGCGCAAAAGCCGCCGAAACGCCGGATTAGCTCAGCGGTAGAGCAGCGGTTTTGTAAACCGAAGGTCGGGGGTTCAATCCCCTCATCCGGCACCAAATCTCCAACCGAAAATGTGAAGTGGACGTCCGGCCCGCGGCCCTGACATCGCAGTTCGGTGGACACCTTGCCTACAACGGTCGCCTGTGGAAGGATCGGATCGGGGGAAAGCAGTCGTTCCACGCGAGCGCGGACGAACGCGCAAGGGAGGCTAATCGGATGGCGACGACCACCTTGTCGGGCGCCGAGCCCCAGCCGCAAATCGACAAGGGCGCTTTGCTCGCGAAATATAGGGCTGAGCGCGACAAGCGGCTGCGGGCGGACGGTAATGCGCAATACCTCCCGCTGAAGGGCCGTTTCGCGCACGACCCGTACACGCCGGTCGCGCAACGCGAAGCCAAGACTGACCATGTGACATTCGCATTCATCGGCGGTGGCTTCGCGGGTCTGGCGACTTGCGCGCGTATGGTCGAGGCGGGTGTGCAAGGCGTGCGCATCATTGAGAAGGGAGGCGATTTCGGAGGAACCTGGTACTGGAATCGGTACCCTGGCGCGCAATGCGATACGGCCTCGATGGTCTATATGCCTCTCCTCGAGGAAACCGGCCATCGGCCAACGGAGAAATAT
This sequence comes from uncultured Alphaproteobacteria bacterium, assembly GCA_963717215.1. Taxonomy (GTDB): domain Bacteria; phylum Pseudomonadota; class Alphaproteobacteria; order Rhizobiales; family Beijerinckiaceae; genus Roseiarcus. Next base: position 17,763 of record CAVQVS010000006.1, on the reverse strand, counting down.
GCCCACGCGCCAGAAATTCTGGCTCATTGCCGGCGCATCGGCGACCGGTTCGGTCTTTATGAGAACGCGCTGTTTCATACCGAAGTCGAGAGTCTGGAATGGGACGAGGCGAACGCGCGCTGGGTGATCGAGACGAATCGAGGCGACCGCTTCACGGCGCGTTTCATCGGTTTGGGGACGGGACCGCTTCATGTGGCGAAACTGCCGGGCATCCCGGGCATAGAAACCTTTAGGGGCCATGCCTTTCATACCAGCCGGTGGGACTATGAATATACCGGCGGCGGACCAGACGGCGCGTTGCTGGAGAGGCTCGCAGACAAGCGGGTTGCGATCATCGGCACAGGCGCGACGGCGATCCAGTGCGTGCCGCATCTCGCGCGCGCCTGCCGGGCGCTTTACGTCTTCCAGAGAACGCCCTCGTCCGTGGACGTGCGCGCAAACGTCCCTATCGATCCCGACTGGTTTTCGTCGATCGCGACGCCCGGGTGGCAACAGCGTTGGCTGGAAAACTTCACCGACAATTCAGCGGGCGGCTCGGCGACGGAAGACTTTGTTCAGGACGGCTGGACCGATCTGTCGCGGCGGATCCGCTCAAAGATGAAGCTGATGCCGCGCGGGGAACTCACGCCGCAGACGGTGTTGGCGGCATTTGAAGATTCCGATTTCGAAAAGATGGAGGAAATACGCGCGCGGATTGACTCCATCGTGACCGATGGCGAAACGGCGCAGAAACTCAAGGCCTGGTATCGGCAGCTTTGCAAGCGCCCGTGCTTCCATGATGAATATCTGCAGGCCTTCAACGCGCCAGGCGTGCGACTGATCGATACCGACGGCAAGGGCGTCGAACGGATCACCGAAAAAGGCGTCGTTGTCGCGGACGCGGAATATGAGGTCGACTGCATCATCTATGCGTCAGGCTTCGAGTTTGGCACGCAATACACGAGGCGCGCCGGGTTCGATCTGACGGGTCGCGGTGGTCGGAAGCTTTCGCAAGCCTGGGCCGAGGGCATGAAGAGCCTGCACGGCATCCATGTGCATGGATTTCCCAATGCGTTCTTTGTGCAGTTCACGCAGGGCGCGAATCTGATCACGAACATTCCCCACAATCTCACCGAAGCCGGACGAACGATCGCGATGGTGGTCGGGCACGCGCTGGCGCGCGGCTGCAGGGAGATCGAGGTCACGCCGGAAGCCCAGGACGCCTGGGTCGCCCTGCTGCTGACGGGCATGGGCAACCTGATCGGCTCGCCCGACTGCACGCCCGGCTACTATAACAACGAGGGACAGCCCCCGGGCCCTGGGGCGCGATTGAACGTAGGCTATCCAGCCGGTCCCTCGGCTTATTTCAAATATCTCGATGAGTGGCGCAACTCTGGGGCTTTCGAGGGTCTCGCCTTTAGTTGAGCGCGTCCGCGATTCGAGGGACTTAAACGAACGAGATGAGGCCCGTGCTGGCCTTGCCGACGATGAGCGTGTTCATCTCGCGCGTCCCTTCGTGGGAATAGATGGCCTCGGCGTCGGCGACGAAACGGCCAATGTGGCTCTCGAGCAGGATCCTGTCGCCACTCGACCTCGACTTGATTCCTGGGCGACTCCCACCAGGGTTATAGATTTCTTCGTTCGCCAGAATGGGCGCTCACCCGAGCCCGGCTATTTGGCCTTCTTGTTCAGCGTATCGATCAGAAGCTTGGCGGCTGGGCCGGAAGAGGCAGGATTCTGGCCGGTGATCAGCTGGCCGTCGGCGACCGTGTGGACGCCCCAGTCCTTGACCTTGGAAAAGACGGCGCCGAGCTTCAACATTTCGTCTTCGACAAGGAAGGGCACCACCTTCGTCAATCCTACGGCTTCTTCCTCGCCGTCGGTGAATCCGGTCACCGTCTTGCCCTCGACAAGCGCTTTGCCATCCGGGGTTTTGACGTGGCGGAGCGCCCCGGTTGAGTGGCAGACCACCGCGAACGTCTTGCCGGCAGCCAGGAAGGATTCCAACAGCTTGATCGAGTTCTTGTCTTCGGCGAGATCCCACATCGGCCCATGGCCGCCGGGGTAGAAGACGGTATCGTAATCTTCCTGCTTGACGCTATCGAGGCGCACCGTCCTGTCCAGCTGGGCATTGGCGTCGGCGTCCTTATCGAACCGACGGGTGATGTCGGTCTGGAAGTTCGGCTCGTTGCTCTTGGGATCGAGCGGCGGACGCCCGCCCTTGGGCGACGCGAGGGTGATCTGGGCCCCAGCATCCTTGAAGACATAGTAAGGGGCCGCCAGTTCCTCGAGCCAAAAGCCGGTCTTGCGGCCCGTGTCGCCGAGCTGGTCGTGGGAGGTAAGAACCATCAGGACTTTCATGATGCGCTCCGTTGTTTGGTCGTTGAGGCGGAAGGCCCTCGTTGCTGTGCTGGCGGGGCCTCGCGGGCGTTTTACGGTCCGGGCTGTGTCTTCGCGGCCAACAGCCTCGTGGCTCTGGTTCTGATATCGCAGACCGCTCCCGCGGAGAAGGCGCTCCTTGCTTTGCGCCCCCTCCGGGGTTAGCCAATTCGCCGCTCCTCGACCGCGTTTCGCCGTGGTCGGAATGAAATTCCGAGAAATTGCTCTGCCAGGCGGTTGCAAAAATCTGCCGCATGGGTTCATACGGTGAACAGCCGTCAATCATCAGATGAGACCAACGCTCCGCTAACGGTCCCCAATGCTCTGACGACGCGGAGGTACAGGCACGGGTGAGGGCATTTCCGCCGTGGAAGATGCAAAGAGGACTGCCGCGAGCGCACCGACGGATCTGGGGGAACGGCGTCAAGTCTCTGTACTTTTCGCGGACATGGTCGGATACACGGCGATTGCTGAGCGAATTGGCGAGGAGAGAACCCTCGGTCTCGTCCGTATAATCTACGAAAAACTAACGGGAGCCGTTCGCGAGCACGGCGGCTCGGTGCGGGGCTTCGCCGGCGACAGCATCATGGCCGTCTTCGGCGTCCCCGAGGCGCAGGAAGACAGCGCGCTCCGAGCCTGTCGCACGGCCTTGGCGATCCACGCGGCTTTTGCGGCGGCAGCCGATGAGATGGAGTCCCAATTCGGCGAGCGTCCGATGATGCGCGCCGGCGTGAGTTCGGGAATCGCCGTGATGGCGCCAGTTGAGGGGGAAGCCGCCGCCCTCACCGCCGTGGGTGACACCGTCAATCTTGCCTCGCGTCTTCAGAGCTTGGCGGCCGCGGGCGGAACCATGATCTGCGACACCACGCGACGTCTCGTTGAATGGCTCGCCGACACGAGCTTTGACGGCGAACAATCGATCAAGGGCAAGTCCAAGCCGCAGAAAGTCTGGCGACTGAACTCCGTCCGCAAGGGGGGGACGCGCTTCGACGCCTCGCTCGGCCAGGGCCTCAGTCCCCATGTCGGTCGCGACGACGAACTGGCGAAGCTCCACGACGCGCTTGGCCGCGCGCGAGAGCGGCTTGAAGTGATCGATCTCGTTGCCGAGCCCGGTCTGGGCAAGACGCGACTCGTGTCGGAATTTCTGCAGCGCCTGCCGGCCGACGAGGCCTTCGTCCTCATCGGGCATTGTGCGGCCGACGGGCAGCAGATTCCGTTTCTGCCTTTCCTCGAGGTCGTCCGCGGCGCTTTCTGGATCCGACCCGAGGACGATCCGGCAGAAATCGCGCGAAAGTTGGATGCGGGCCTGCGCGCGCTGGAGCTTCATACGACGGAGAATTTGGGCCTCCTGCTCAATCTGCTCGGTCTGGAGCCGCCGGAAGCCTCCTTGGCGGGACTCGATGGCGTCCTGATCGGTTTGCGCACGCGCGACCTGTTGCCGGCGCTTTTGAAAGCGCGACGCGGGGCGTCCACCGTCGTTGTGCTGCTCGAGGACATCCACTGGGTCGACCGTGCGTCCGAAGAGATGATCGGCCAACTGATCGAGGCCGGCGAGCAGCCGAACCTGCTTGTCATTCATACGACGCGACCGGAATACCTTCCGCGCTGGCGGGGCGGGTTCGGTGTGACGACCATTGCGCTGAAGCCCCTTACGGCGAGCGACATCCAGCATGTCTTGCGGACGCGGCTCGGCGTGGCGTCCCTGCCCGACGCGTTGATGAGGCAGGTGACGGAGCGGGCAGGGGGCAATCCTCTCTTCGGCGAGGAGATCCTGAGCTTTCTGATCGAACAAGGCGCGTTGCGCGTCGCCTCGGGCAAAGCGGATTTCGACGCGGCGATCGGGCAGGACGGTCTGCCGACAAGCATACAGGGTCTGCTCGCCGCCAGAATGGAGCGGCTGCCGCGGCGAAGACCGCACGTTGTTGCAGGCTGCGGCGACGATCGGGCGCCGGTTCGACCCGACTCTGCTCTCGCTTGTCGTCGAGACGGAAGATGATGTCGGCGCGGCGCTGCAGAGACTGCAGGCGCAGGACATCGTCTTCAGGCAAGCCGATTCGTCGGACTACGTTTTCAAGCACATCCTCTTGAGAGACTCCGTGTATCAGAGCCTTGTCACGGGGCGCAGGATCGAGCTGCATCGGAAGATCGCCGAGGCGCTGGAACGGCGGAGCGAAGGCCGTCTCGCCGAAGCGGCGGAAACGCTCGCACACCACTATGTCCGCGCCGATCGCAAGAACCTCGCCTTCACCTATCTCGCCATGGCCGGGGCGAAGAGTCTGGGCGTCTATTCGCTCGACGAGGCAGATCGATACCTGTCGTCGGCGATCGCGCTCTTCGAGCGCGACCCCAGTTGCGCCAGCGACGAACAGCTCGTCGAGTTGCTCTCCAACTATGCCCTGTGCTCGAACATCTCTCTGCGCCTGAAGACGATCATCGGGGTGACCACCCGGTTCAGGCCGAACCTGAACAGATCAGGAGACAGCCGCCATCACGTCTTGATCTTGCATCACTACATCTCGAGTCTGGTCTGGACCGAGAGGTTCCGCGAAGCGTTGACCGTCCAACAGGAACTGTCGGCGATGGCGCGCCGCCTGGGCGACCCGAAATCCATGGCTTACGCCCTGGTCAGCGAATTGTCGGTCTCGACCTATTGCGCCCCGGTCTCCATCGAGATCTTCCAGGCAAGGTGTCGCGAAGCCGAGGCCGCCCTAGCCAACGTCGACGACGCCTATCTCAGGAATTTCTATGCGGCCATTTTGGCCTGGGACGCAGTGAACCGCGGCCGGCTCACGGAGGCCCGTGCGGCCGTGCAGCGGCTGATGGTCAACGGCGTCTCGATGAACGACCCGAGATCCGTTGGATACGCCACCGCGATGAGGGCTCTGATCGCCATCCTCAGCGACAATTATGAAGCGGGACTGGAGATCGCGGACCTCGGAATAAACATCTCCCGCGCCCCTTTCGAACGGGCGATTGCATCGTCGGCGCGAAACGTCGCGCTGGTGCTGCTCAACAAGCCCGGCGCGCTCGACGAAGTCGGCGGGTACATCGCCAAATGCTCGGAGAACGGTTGGACCTTGTTTCTCTCCGGCCCCGACAATCTTTGGGGCGTCGGGCTCGCCATGAACGGGCGGATCGACGAAGGGCTCAGATACATCGAGGAGACCATCTCCCGGCGCGATAAGGAGGGCTATCGCGCCTCGGCGGACTGGTGCAGGTTGTTCTTGTGCGAAGTCTATCTCGATATCCTTTCGGGCGCGGGGAAACCGTCACTCGGACTGTTCCTGCGGAATTTTCGCTCGTTGGCTTCGGTGCTGACGTTTGGAGCGAAGCGAATCCGCGCGCTGATCGAACAAGTGCGGTCCAACCCGCAGTTCGATCGGGACGGACATTTCATCGGGCGCGCGGAAATGATCCTGGGCCTCTTGTATAAGGCGAAGAAGAAGAAGGCGCTGGCGCGGACCCATTTGACGGAAGCGCGCCGTATCGCCAGCGCCTTCGGCCCGTCTCCGATGCTGGCGCGGATCGAGGCGGCGTTGACGGAAGTGACCGGCTCTCCGAAATGGAGCGCGCCTGAGTCCCGTTCTCCCTCCGGGCGCGGCGTCTCAGGCGGTTAGCTTCGACAAATACTCGATCGCCGGCAGGCTTGGCAGGAATGTATAAGCCCCCCCGCGGGCGTTGACGAAGCGGGGAAATCCGCGAAGGCGGATGCTGCCTCCGTTCCTGAGCGACAGATCGAACCAGCTCGTCTCCGGCGTATTCGCGCCGATCAACGGGTCATTTGATCCGGTGATGCTGGGATCTTGAAGGCCGAGATTGAGCCAGTCGCACATGACCGCCTCGAACTGTGCGCCTAGGCTCGCGCCAATGAAGTTGCCGAGCAGCCCGCGCTCTTGATCATCGGGATGATCAGGGTCTGTCTCATAGGGCATGCCGCGCCGGATTATGCGTCGGGTGTGATTGGCGATCCGCTGCACAATTGTCCCGCCGCGCGGATTGACGCGCCGCATATGGGAGCCGGCGGGGCATCGCGACGCGCGGTCGTAGTCGAAATTGGTCTCCGAAATCGGGTGACTGGTCAATTGCGCGTCGGGCGAGGAGGCATAGGGAATGCCGTTTCGCCAGCGGCCGCACATCTGGGCAGCGACGACCTCGCGCAGAGCCCCCACATAGTCGAGGCCCTCGCCAATCCGGCCCTCGCTGCCCCGCGCCAGCAGCAGATCGACGTCGCGATGGTCTTTGAGTTCGTTTGCCGCTTTGGTGAGATATTCGTTGAACCCTTTGGCGTCCTGCGCGAGGACACGGAAGGCGTTGAAAGTCCCATTCAGTCCGAGCTCGTCAGGCTTCGGCACGCGAAAGCGCAGACTTTCGAAACTGGTCTCATGGCCGAGCAGCGCGGTGCCCAGCGGGTCCGTCGGCTCATTGGCTTTCTCTGTATCGGGATCGTCGCGAATCTCAGCAAAACGAGGCTGCGAGATGCTGTCCTTGAAGCCGAAGAACACTGTGTCAGCGTCGCGATTGCATCCGTCGCGTGAGCCGAGAACAGTGAAGGCGCCACGGACCTGGCTCTCGATGCGATCGAGATGACCTTTGTCGTCAGCGTAGATCGACGCGATCATGTGAATGCGCGCCGGCTTGTCGAACGGCGAGGGCCACTTCTGCGGCGCACTTGATCCGAAATCGCCGAGTTTCGCCGCCCGCCTGGTCATCCCATCGCGGAACTCGCTCGGGAACGTCGCAAGCGATTCATCGGGCGTTCCGAGCGCGCGCAGCCCCTCGAAGGTGAGGCCGATATTGAAACAGACGGGCGGCGGCTTCTTGTCGACCCATGGCGCCTCGCTCGTGATCCCGGGAACGCCAGCGTCTCCGCCTGCGACCGATGCGCCGAGGAATTTTCGCGCCATTGCGCGATCGCCAACCTCGAGGATGAGGTGGCGTACGACCTTACGGCGATAGCCGCGCAAGATGTTGCCCTGAATCTGCCTGCGATCGAAGTTGTCGCTCACCAGCCGACTCCAAATTTGCGGCGCACGTCCGCGGCGGAGAATCCGGGATAGCCGCGATAGCCGCCGCCAAGCGAAATGTTGGGATTGGCGTTCAATTGCAGGACGAGTTCGCGCGGCAGCGTGCGCAGTTTGAGCGGGCCCTCCCCGCGGGGGGTCTTGCCCGACTCCTTGTTCAACGTGAACAGGTCGGTCGGGAAGTCCGGCGCCTGGAAGAGGTCGTGCGCATGCACCCAATCGATGAACGCGTCGACGTGGTCCTCCGAGGGGATGATGGCTTCGCCGCCTTCCACCAATTTCACGACCTCGTCAAAGACGCTGCCGATCGTAGCGATGAAATCCCGGATGTAGTTGGTGAAGTCGCCGTCGTAGACCGAGATCATGCAGATAGAGTCGCCGATCAGCAGGAAGCGGGCGAAATGGACCGTACCGACATTGTCGAGACCGGCGAAGATTTCGTCGACGTTCTGCGCGACTGCAGCCGCCGCCCTGGCGCGGCCGATCGCAGACTTGTCCTTTAGCGGCATGATGAGGTTCATCATGCGCTGAACGTTTTCGCTTGGCTGGACGGCGGCTCGCGGCCCACCGGACAGAGCCTTCGTCGGCATTTTTCGAGCCCAGTATGGGACGAGAATCCAGCTCGACAGCTTGGTGAAGAACGAGTTCTCCTGGAGTCCGACGACAACCTTATCCAACCAATTTTGCCAATTCGATATTGGCTCGACTTTCGTCTCAACGCTGGTTGCAAACGGGCATCCGGCAGCTTTCAGACGGGAGTTGCGCGAGAAATTGTAGGCCTGTTCACGCACGCGCAGGACCGGGTCGTCCGAAGCCTCAATCCCTTCAGTCAGACGCATGGGATTGAAGGCCAGGCGTTCGCAATACGCGCCCTGGTCTTCTGGAACGGCGTCGAGCGTCAGCGTTCCCATCATGATCCGCACCCGGTGGGGCGGCCACGGGCGAGACGGGTCATTGAAATCATCGCCAGCTTCACCGACCGCCATCATCAGAGTGAAGCGAGCTGGTTCTTTGGCGAGCCGATTGCGGAGATCTTGCTGCAGGTATTGGTCAATTACCGGGTCCGTGATTTTGGTGTTCAGAACCCCATAGACAGGTTGCCAACTGAAGCGAACCCAGCGACGCGTCTTGTCGGGCGCAATGACAATGAATGTATGGACGGCGTGATAGTCCGCTCGGAGATAACTCACCGGCGCGCCGATGGTGGCCGCCTGGGACACCGCAAGCTTGGCGTAATCGTTTTGATCCGCAAACCGGATCGCGCCCGCGTCAGGGGTGATCGTTTCTCCCGGATAAGGATTCCGTAGAGGCAACATCAATTCGAGCAGGTCGAGGAACTTTCGCCACGGAGTCTCTCGCGTCACCGGCGCAGGCTTGGCGGCTATGGCGAAGTCCAGGAAAGTTTCCGGGGTCGGCGCGAAGAACGCGTTCAGCGTCATCGCGATGAGGTCCGTAGTCTTGTCTTCGGAGAGCTGAAATCGCGTCGCCAATCCGCGCACGTCCGACCAGCCGTCATGGGGGATCGCGCAGCCTGATCCATTAGAGAAACGCGCCGTGACCGGAATCCGCCCGCCCTGGAAATGCTGAGCGATGCAATAGTCGCGCGCGACGTCGGACGCCTCGAAATAGCCGGTCGCGCCAATGCCGACCGCGTGGACCGGTCGCAGGTCGAGTTTGCCGTCGGTACGACGGAGCGCCTCGACCAGTTTCGCGGCGATATCAGGACCGCCCATCCTCATCCCTCCGAGCCGAACGGCTCCGCCAGCTGCTTTTGGACGCTATGCCCCGGCGTCCTTTCCTCAATTTTACAAACAAATAGAACGTCTCAACTTAAACTGGGATCGGGCGCACTGTCTCCACGTTTTGCCGTCAACCGTTGAACGCCAGCGTGAGGCCCGGCCGCGGCCAACGCGTCTTGTAGATCTTGCCTGTGCTCGACGCCGTAATCCAGACGTCGCGCATATCCTTGCCCCCGAAACACAGGTTGGTCGTGAACAGGTCGGCCACGGCCACGTGCTCCGTCGCGCCATCGGGGCTGAAAACAGTGATCCCGCCGTTCAAGAGCGTCGCCACGCAGACGCGCCCGCCGGCCTCGACCTTGAGGCTGTCCAGCCACTGAAACCCCGGAAGCGTCTGCACGACCCGGCCCGGCATGACCGGCAACGGTCCCGGCTTCACCTGCCCTGGACCCAGGATATCAAACGCCCAGAGCCGCCCAAAAACTGTGTCCGACACATAGACCGTCGCGCCATCCGGCGAGAGGCCGACGCCGTTGGCCATCGGGATCGTCGCCGCCTTCATGATCGATTGTCCGTCGATCGTCGCGTAGTAGAGGGCGCCTTTCTGGGTGCTTTCGGGATCCTGAATTCCTGAATCGGTGAACCAGAATCCGCCGGCGTGGTCGAAGACAAGATCATCCGGCGTGAGCAGCTTTGCGCCCTTGTACTGGTCGTACAGAACCGTGACTGCGCCGGTCGCAAGATCGACCCGCTGGACCGAGCCGCCCTGGTAGCTTGCAGGCCGGGGCCCGGGAACCGTCGCGCCATTGAATGGAACGAAGGTGTAAACGCCGCCGTTGTTGCAGACATAAGCCATGCCATCGGGACCAATCGCTACGCCGTTCGGTCCGCCCGGTATTTGGGCCACGACAGCGACGCGCCCGTCAGCTGTCAAACGCGAGAGCGTCTCGTTCTTGATGTCGACGAACAGCAGGGACCCGTCGGCCATCGCCACCGGCCCCTCCGGAAAGCCCAGGCCATCCGCGACTGTTTCCAAATCCAGCGACATCTTGGCGCCCCTATGATCGTGCCGGTTCTTCCACCTGTGCTTTCGGGATGACATCAATCGGATAGCGCCCTGTTTCGACCCCATCGGACGTTTCACCGCGAGTCCAGATTCGCAAGCACAAGGCGCCAAACATTTCGCACCAGTGTCATCAAAAATTGCGGCTGGCTGTGACGCAGGTCACACATACGCCATGGATCGGAAAAAGTTGCAGCAACGAAATCGCGTGGCGCTGCGCGCGCGATGGATCGTGAGGCCGTCCTTGTCGTAGAGCGCCAGCATGGCATGGAGGGCTTCATGCACAAGAAGACGACGTGTTCGGCCCCGGCTCATTTGATCGCGCCAATCTTTTCGGTCGCCGCGTCGCGGGGGGGTCGCGGCCGCGTCTAAGCCCCGCTATTTGACGCACGCGCGGCTGCGCAACGGCAAGATCGATCGCCTCGACGCGCTCCCAATTCCGCGGCCCGCTATATCGAAGGACGTCCCTTGGGCGAAAGGACGGCCAGACCGATACCGGTCGGGCCGCCGGGCGTACCGTTATCCTCCGATCGGCCACATTACCTCCGGTGGCTCGGGCCAAGTTAGCGAGGCCTTTGGGGCAGAAAAGGTCAAAAGACGTCATAAGCTTTCATCGTGTGTTGACGCCGCCTTTATGCGCCCGGCCCGGTCGAGCCGAAAAAACAACCCCGAGAAGGAACAAGTTATTGCGAAAAAACAGAAATCAAGCTAAGCTTGCCATATGAGCAATCCTACTCTTTCGTATGCCCAAGACCATAAGCGCCTTTCCTGCGCGGCTCAGGCGCGGAAAAAGCGACGAGAAAATATTTCTACGGTTTTGTCCGCGTAACGCATTGATAAAGCTCGTTTCGGACGAGAGAATCCAAGGAAATCCAAGGAAATCCAATAGCACTTTCGCGGGGTTTTCAGAGCGAAACCGCGACGCGCCAAGGAAATCCAAACGGGTCGACCGCGCAGCGGCGCAGGCCGCCGCCCAGAAGGGCGGCTGACCTCGCTCCGTCCCAAGGCGAAGCGCCCAACGCGGCGTTGAGGCGGTGACATCCATCTCAAACGACCATTTTATGCCAAAATAAGGCGCCAGAGAAGCAGCGTCTCATGCCCCCTTGAACCTAGCCTGACAGAAGAGTCATTGCGGATTTGGCATCACCGACACCGGCTGCGCCTCAAAGGGTGAGAACAATTCCCCTAGACCGGACCTTTCGGTTCAGGACCCCGCAATCGCACCCCTCGATTGATGATCGAATGCGCCTTGCGCACCCTTTTGATGCGTAGCGACAGGATATATAAGCAAATTCGTATCAGTTCTTCGCAATCCAGTGGCTAGTCCCGGCAAATGCTTCAGTCATAAGTGTCAGTATGGGGCGAAATGTCCCGCGCCCGCTCCTGGCGACGTCGGAGCGGTAAGTCAAAAATGGAGGGAGCGCGATATGAGGTTGAGAGCTGCTTTGGCCGCCGCTGCCGGCGTGCTGATCCTGGCCGCCGGGCTTCCGGACACCGCCGACGCGGAAGCCGTGTGTAGTCACGATCTACGCGTGCTCGCGCAACCGCGGGACGGCCTGACGCTGCTTGAGAAATACAAGGACGAGTTCAAGGGCCTCTCAGGCGCCTCGTTCAACATCGACTATCTCAATGAGAACGACCGCCGCGCCAAGTCGCGCGCCGACGCTTCGACCGTCGGCAAGTACAACGTCTATTACGTTGACGAGGCCAATGTCGCACTGTTTGCGAAATCCAATTGGGTCGCGCCGCTTCTTGACTACTATCCCAAGGACTACGACTTCGCCGATTTTGATCCCGGCAGGCAGAAGGTCGCGACCTTCGAGGATAAGGTCTACTTCGCGCCGCTGACGGGCGGCGGCGACCTGCTCGTCTATCGTAAGGATCTGCTTGAGAAGGCGGGCGTCAAGGTGCCGACGACTCTCGACGAGATGATCGTCGCTGTGCAGAAGCTGCATGACCCGGATCATGGCGTTTACGGCATCGCGCTGCGCGGCCAGCGCGGGTCTGGCGCGAACGTTTGGCGCTGGATGCCCTACTTCCGCGGCTTCGGCGGCAAGTGGTTTGATGGGAACACGCCGGCGTTCGACGGCGAGCCGGCGGTAAAGGCCACTCAGACATACCTCGATCTCTTCAAATATTCGCCGCCCGGCACAAAGACGGGCAGCTGGGACGAGTTCACCGGCGCATTTCTTTCAGGCCAGGTAGCGCTGCTCGTCGAATTCGACTCCGCTTTCGGGCGAGGCGATCGATCCGAAAGTGTCCAAAGTCGTCGGCAAGGTCGGGTATGCGCGGCCGCCCGCGCCCTTGACCGGCGGTGGCTACGCCCACGGCCTCGCCATTGGGACGAAAGCGAACAAGGACGATGCGGCCAAGAAATGCGCTGGCTTGTTCATCGCCTGGGCGACATCGAAGGAGAACGAAAAGCGTCGCCTCGACGACGGCCAGTTCGGCGAACTGAATCGCACAAGCATCATGACGAGCGACGAATTCAACCAGAAGTTTGGCGCGGACCTCGGACAGGCGCTGGCTGACACGGCCAAAGTGACGGCAGTCAATTTCTGGCAGGATCCCGAATGGCCGAACCTTGGCGACCATTGGGGCATCGAGCTCGAGGAACTCATCGTTGGCACGCGCACTGACGTCAAGGGCGCGCTGGACGAGCTCAATACCTACGCGAAGGGCCTTGTCGCCAATCGCAAGTAGCATCGGCTCGAAAGAGCGCCCTTCCGCGCTGCGGAGGGGCGCCGCCGGAGTTCAGAGCGGCTCGCCCCAACCCTTATGAAAATTCGCACGAGTTTGCCGATCGTATTCACGGTGCCGACCCTTGCGGTCCTCGCGATTCTGGCTTTTGTGCCGACGATCGACGCTGTCAACATCGCTTTGCAGAATCGAGAGCTAAGCAATCCCGACAGTGTCTATGTCGGTTTCGCCAACTTTCGCGCCCTAGTCGACGATCCGCGCTTTCTCAATTCAGTTCGCGTCTCGATCGAATGGGAGCTCCTTACAGTTATCGCCACGATGGCGGTCGCGATTCCTCTCGCTGTTCTCATGTTCGAGACGACACCGCCGAGCGTGCGCAATGCGCTCTGCGTCCTGTTCATCGTGCCGGCGCTCCTGCCGCGGGTCTCCGCAGCGTTCGTGTGGCGCTTCGCGTTCCATCCCCTGTTCGGCCTCGCGGTCTACCCGCTGAAGCTGATCACCGGCCATCCGGTCGACCTGCTCGCCGACCCGCACACCGCAATGCTGGCGGTCGCAATCGTGGACGTCTGGCAATGGGGCCTTTTGTTCTCGGTCGTCATCGTCAAGCTTCTGGAAACGTTGCCGCCACAGCCCCTCGAAGCGGCGCGCCTCGACCATGCACGGACGTGGGAGGTCTATGCTTATGTCGCGCTGCCGATGCTGCGCGGCGCGCTTATCAGCCTCGTTTTCGTCAAGATGATCGAATTGTTGCGCGCCTTCGATCTGATCTACGTCATGACGCGCGGCGGTCCCGGCATCACCACGGAAACGCTCGACATGTATGCCTTCTCTCAAGGCTTCATTGAATCCGGCCGCATCTCCTATGCCTCGAGCATGGCGGTGCTGATGATGATCGCGACGACTGTGGCCTTCACTGTTCTCTGGCGACGGGTGCGGCGATGGCAGGAGGTCTGAGCCGACTTGCGGCCCGCGGAATTGTCGCGCTGGTCGCGGCGTCGGTGGTCGTTCCGATTCTGTGGACGCTGCTGAGCGGATTCAAGAACCGCGTCGACATCGTGACGCCGACGCCGATGCTGTTTTTCACTCCAACTCTCGACAATTTTCTTTACGTGCTCGATCGTGAGAGCGTGCGCGCGGGCCTCATCAACTCGATCATCGTATCGGGATGTTCGGTTCTGATCGGCGCGGTGTTTGGGCTTCCGCTTGCTTACGCCGTCGCGCGATATCCGATGCGCTTCGCCAACGATATCCAGTTTTTCGTATTGTCGCTGCGATTTCTCCCGCCGGTCGCGATCGCCATTCCGCTTATTGTCATCTGGCTAGACGTGGGTCTCTACGATACTCGCCTTGCGCTCATCGTCACCTACAGTCTGCTGACGCTCGCGACGACCATCTGGCTCGCGATCCCCGCGTTCAAGCGCGTGCCAAACGAGATCGAGGAAGCAGCCTTCGTCGACGGCTACGGGCCTTACGCGATCTTCTTCCTTATCGCGCTGCCGATTGCTTGGAAGTCCCTCATCGGCGCCATAGTGTTCTCCTTCGTGCTGGTCTGGAACGAATTTCTTATCGCGCTGATGCTGACGACGTCAGACGCTAAGACGCTTCCGGTCGTCGCCTCTGAGATGACCCAGCTCGGTCGCGATGTGCCCTGGGGCATTCTTAACGCCTCGGTCATTTTGCTCTCGCTGCCGCCGCTGCTGTTCCTCGGCGTATTAAGCAGCTTCCTGAACTCCGCTCTCAAAACCAGAAATCAAGGATAGCCCTATGCGCGCGCTTGTTCTCGAACGGAAGCGGGTCCTTTCCCTGCGAGATATCGACCTTCCCACGGCGCTCGGCGCCGACGACGTTCGGATCAAGCTCCACACCGTGGGTGTTTGTGGCAGCGACGTCCATTATTACACGCACGGCGGCATCGGCTCATACATTGTCAGAAGCCCGATGGTGCTCGGGCACGAGGCGTCTGGAACGGTGACGGAGCTTGGCGCCAACGTGCATTCGCTCGCCGTTGGTGATCGCGTCTGCATGGAGCCTGGCGTCCCCAACTTCCGTTCCAAGGCGACGCGGCTCGGCATTTACAATGTCGATCCTGAAGTGACCTTTTGGGCGACGCCGCCGGTCCACGGCTGCCTCACAAGCTCAGTCGTTCACCCCGCGGCCTTCACCTTCAAGCTTCCCGACAACGTCACGTTCGAAGAGGGCGCGATGGTCGAACCCTTCGCTGTCGGCATGCAAGCGGCGACGCGGGCGCGGATCAAGCCGGGCGATGTCGCGGTCGTGCTCGGCGCCGGCCCTATCGGCATCATGGTCGCTTTGGCGGCGCTTGCGGGGGGATGCAGCAGGGTTCTCCTCAGCGACGTCCACCAGCCGAAGCTTGACATCGCCAGCCGATACCCAGGGATTATCCCGGTCAACATTACCAAGCGCGATCTCCTTGATGTGGTCAAGGACGAGACAGGCGGCTGGGGCGCCGACGTCGTGTTTGACGCGAGCGGGGCGGCGAAGGCGATTGAGGGGTCGGTGAGCATCGTCTGTCCGGCGGGCGCAATTGTGCTCGTGGGCATTCCCGTCGAAGCCGTGGCGTTCAACATTCCCGCCGCGATCGGCAAGGAGTTGCGGATCGAGACCGTCTTCCGTTACGCCAATATGTACGAGCGCGCGCTCAACTTGATTGGCTCCGGCAAGGTCGACTTGAAGCCGCTGATATCTTCGACCTTCGATTTCGAGCGGTCCATCGAGGCCTTCGAGCGAGCGGCCGAGGGGCGTCCGGCCGACGTCAAGCTCCAGATCGATATGACGAAAGCAGCCTGAACCGATGGCCGAGCTGTCGTTCCGCAACATCTCGAAAAGCTACGGCGACACCGAGGTCGTCGCCGGTTTCAACCTCGAGGTGCGGAACCACGAGTTCATCGTCTTTCTCGGGCCGTCGGGCTGCGGCAAGTCGACGATACTGCGCATGATTGCGGGGCTTGAGGACATCACGGGCGGGGAGCTCTCGGTCGATGGGCGGGTTGTCAATCAGCTCTCGCCGCGAGAGCGCGACGTCGCCATGGTGTTTCAGAACTATGCGCTCTATCCGCATATGTCGGTGCGCGACAACATCACTTTCGGGTTGCGCCGGATGAAGGTCGCGCCGGACGAGATCGAACGGCGCGTTCAGGCGGCCGCCGCGACGCTTGGGCTCAAGGAGTTCCTCGATCGAAAATCGACAGCGCTCTCCGGCGGCCAGCAGCAGCGCGTTGCGATCGCACGCGCCATCGTCAAGACTCCAGGGGTATTTCTGTTCGACGAACCGCTGTCGAACCTCGACGCCACGCTGCGCAATCATATGCGGGTCGAGATCGCGAGACTGCATCAGCGACTCAAGACGACGACGGTGTATGTCACCCATGACCAGCTCGAGGCGATGACGCTCGCCGACCGTATCGTCCTTCTTCGCGACGGCTTGATCGAACAGGTCGGCACACCGCGGGAAATCTTCAACCGGCCGAACAGTCAATTCGTCGCGGCCTTCATCGGCACGCCGGCGATGAACTTCTTTGAGGTCGATGTGAACGCGAGCAAATCCAACGCAATGGGGCGCAATGCCCCGGGACTCTTCATCGATAGCGAACGCTTCGACCTCAATGGCTCGAAGACGGTAGTCGCCGGCGTCCGGCCCGCGCATTTCCGCGCCGCGAGTGCTTCCGACACCGTTAACGTAATCGATGGCGATGTCGACCTCATTGAATTCCTTGGCAATGACGCTCTGATCAATTTCAAGTACGCAGCCGTCGAGATTGGCGTCCTCTTGCCTGCGCAACAGTGTCCTGCGGTCGGCGATCACGTGCGCATGACATTCTCGAACGATAATCTTCACGTTTTCGACAAGGAAACCGGCCGTTCGCTGGCGCGGATACAATAAGGACAGGAGACATGGCGCGAAGGAGAGGCGCGGCCCGACCGCCTGATTTCGAATTGATCGTCACCGATCCTTCGCAATCGTTCAAATGGCATCAGCACGATTGTCCGAGCAACATCGCTCGCTGGAACTATCACCCCGAGTATGAAATTCACCTCATAACCCGCACCCACGGGCGACAGTTCGTCGGCGACTATATCGGCGAGTTCAGCCCGGGCAATCTCGTGCTTGCGGGCTCTAATCTACCGCACAATTGGATGAGCGATCTCAAGCCCGGGGAGGTGATCGAAGGGCGGGACATCGTGATTCAGTTCACGCCCGATCTATTGCGCTCACGGAGCGATGTCTTTCCGGAACTCGCCAGCCTCGAGCCATTCCTGACGGACGCCCTGAGAGGCTTCGAGTTCTTCGGTGACGCTGCGCTGCGCGGCGCCGATCTCATGCGGCGTATCGGCGCGGCGCGCGGATTTCAGCGCCTGGCGCTATTCTTCGAGCTCATCGATTTGCTTGCTCGCACGCCTGAGAAGAAGATCCTCGCGTCCCCCGACTATGCGCCCACCCTCGATAAGGAGACGCTTCGCGTCGTGCATGATGTCATTTCGTATATCGTCGACAACCTCTCGGGGACAGTGAGAATGTCCGAGGCCGCCGCGATCGCAGGGATGAAGCAATCGGCCTTTTCCCGCTTCTTCAAGAAGAACACCGGCGCCAATTTCGTCGACTATTCACGAAAACTGCGCATCGGCCGCGCGTGCAAGTTGCTCTCGGACACCCGACGCCCGATCACCGACGTCTGCTTCGAGGTCGGCTACGCAAATATCTCCAACTTCAACCGCCATTTTCGCAAAGAACGCGGAGTGACGCCCTCACAATACAAGCGGCTCTCGAATCTTCGCGCAACGCCCGCCTCGCTATCCGCCTGAGTTTCTCGCAGGTCGCGTGACTTGAACTCCGCAAGCCGGTCAAATTGGTGGCGGAGGGGGC
>CAVQVS010000005.1:0-382238 GCA_963717215.1 uncultured Alphaproteobacteria bacterium | reverse complement strand
GATTCGCATAATATTTATTATGGAACCTATACCTGGATTAGGCGGCGTGACGCGGCGGCCGGCGCAAGACGCTCGCGAGCGGGCCTCTAATCCCGGCCGCCACCGTCATAACGCCGCCTGGCGGTCAGCACGTCGGCGATGTGATCGCGCGCCCAAAGCTGGAGCTTATCGAGAACCGCGGCGAGCGTCCGGCCGAGCGGCGTGATCGCATATTCGACCGAGACCGGCGTCGTCGGCAGAACGGTTCGGGTGATCAGTCCGTCGCGCTCCATCTGCTTCAGGGTCTGCGAGAGCATCTTCTGCGTCACACCTTCAATATCGCGCCTGAGCGCGTTGAAGCGGCGCGGCTTGTCGCGAATGAGACTGAGGGTCAGCACCATCCACTTGTCGCCGATCCGATCGAGCAGCATCCGCGTCGGGCAGCCGGCCGCGTAAGGGTCCGGCGGCGCGCCGTCCGGTTTCGGCTCGGAAACCAGGTTCCTCGAAGGTGCGTTCTTTACAAGGACGCCGGTGGTCGTCATGTATCCGCCCGATACCAGGTATCTTTCTCATACCACATTGGAGGCAATCATGAAAGTGGCGCTCATCGGGGCTTCGGGAAACGGCGGTTCGCGCCTTCTGGCGGAACTGAGCCGCCGCGGGCATCAGGTCACGGCGATCGCACGCAATCCAGACACGATCGCCAAGCTCCCAGGCGTGACCGCGAAAAAGGGCGATGTGTTCGACAAGCCGGGTCTCGTCCAGCTGCTCAAGGGCCACGACGCCGTGATCAGCGCCGTTCATTTCACCGCGAGCGATCCGAAGCTCCTGATCGAGGCCGTCAAGGAGGCGGGCGTGAAGCGCTATTTCGTCGTCGGAGGCGCCGGCAGTCTCGAAGTCGCGCCGGGCGTCAAGCTCATCGATACGCCGCAGTTTCCCGCCGCCTACAAGGCCGAGGCGACCAAGGGCGGCGAGTTTCTGGAGCTCCTGCGCAAGGAGAAGGATCTCGACTGGACCTTCCTGTCGCCATCCGCGGTGATTGCTCCCGGCGAACGCACCGGCAAGTTCCGGTTAGGTAAGGATCAGCTGCTAACCCACGACAAAGGCAGCAACATTTCCTGGGAGGATTACGCCATCGCCGCGGTCGACGAACTCGAGAAGCCCGCCCACATCCGCGAGCGGTTCACCGTCGGCTACTGAGAGCGCCAGAGGGCAGGGCCGAGCCCCTGCCCTCCGATTCCAACCTGTTTTAGCATCGGGCTGCGTTCCTAGAGCTCAGTGTGGAGACTGTCATTGACGTCAGTGCGAGCGAAGTCCTCGCCAACATAAAGAAGGCGCGCGCTACGTCTCTTCGCCGCGCCATACGACAGGCAGTCGCCCATGTTGAGGCCACGCTTGCCTGCGCCGAATTTTTCGCGTCCGGCAATCGCAAAAGGAATCGCGTCGGCCTCATAGTCCGTAATCTCGATCGCCAGACCCGAAGTGGCGGCGACCACTAAACTGTGGGCCTGCGACGGCGTAAGGCGGCGCTCTCGGACAATTGCGAGCGTCGCCTCGAACACGTTGAAACAGGTCGTGAATGCGCTCGTCCGAACCACCTCTTCCGCGAGCTGTCGCCAACCGGGCTCCTCCAGAATGATTGCTGCGAGGGCCGACGACTCCACCATAAGCGTCCCGGTCACTCCGTCTCCCCCCATTCGCGGTTGAAGAAGGCCTTGTCAGCCTTTCGGCCCGTGCGCGCAGCGGCGCGCACGCGGGCGTGAACGTCGGCCAGCCGTTCTGCGACAGGCCGCGCGCGATCGTCACGTTCGAGCGCTTCCTCGCAAGCTACGCGCACGGTCTCCGTCAGGCTGAGATTTCTGACCCGAGCCAGCTTTCGCACCGCTTCCGTTGCCGCGTCGTCTTTGATGTGGAGGGGCATTCGGTGATCCTGTAGCAGTGTACACGTCTACACCAGATTATATACACCTAGCGCCACCTGCGACAAGTCTCCGATCAGGCCCCAAGCAGCTCCGCCAGCGTCAGCGCGATCACTTCCGTCGCCTTGTACAAATCCGACAGCGGCAGGCGCTCATCGGCGCGATGAGCGTTGGCTTCCTCGATCGTACGGGGGCCGGCGCCATAGAGCACGATCGGAACGCCGGCTTTGGCATAGTGGCGCGCGTCGGTGTAGAGCGGCACGCCCGAGGCCGCGATCGTTTCGCCCATGACCCGGCTCGCCTGCCGGGACAGAACCTCGGTCAGCTTCGCTCCAGCCGGCGTCGGCGTCAGCGGCTCGGCAAGCAGGATGCGCTTGACCTCGACCTTCGCCGCGGGATGAAGCGCCGCCGCGCGCGCGATGACCGCGCGCAATTCCGCCTCGACCTCAGCCGGATTTTCCTCCGGCACAATGCGGCGGTCCAGTCGAAAGGTCACGCGATCCGGCACCACATTGGTGTTGATTCCGCCGGCTATGAGCCCGACCGTCATCTGCGGCGAACCAATGCCGGCTATCGACGAGGTCCGCGCCTGCAGCCCGCCGCGCCAGCCATAGAGCGCGGACAGGATCGCGTTCGCCGCTTCGAGCGCGTCGACGCCGGTCGAGGGACGGGCGGCGTGAGCCGAGCGGCCAAGGACCTCGATCTCCAGGTGAAGCGCGCCATTGTGGGCGTTGACGACCGCGTAAGAAAACCCTGCGCCGATCGCCAGATCCGGACGCGACAGGCCATGCTCGATGAGATAGCGCGGGCCGATCTCGCCGCCCGCTTCCTCGTCGTAAGTGACGTGCAATTCCACTGCCCCTTTGAGCGCCGCGCCGCACTTGTCGAGCGCCAGCATGGCGAAGGCGTAAGTCGCAATGTCCGACTTCGACACCGCGCTTCCGCGCCCATAGAGCCAGCCGTCGACAATCTCGGCGCCGTAAGGGTCGTGTGTCCAGCCCGTACCCGGAGGCACCACGTCGCCATGCGCGTTGAGCGCGATCGTCGGACCCTGCCCGAACCGGCGCCGGACGATCAGGTTGGTCGCCGAAATCATGCCGTTGGCCTTGACGAGCGCCTCCGGAACCCTGTGCCTCTCGACCTGAAATCCCAGTCCTTCCAGGAGCGTGGCGACAGCCTCCGCGGGACGGCCGCAATCGCCGGGCGGGTTGTCCGACGGAACCTTCACGATTTCGGCGAGGAAGCGCGTCTCAGCCTCAGCCTGCTCGCGCACGAAATCATGGATCGCGCTTTCGACCTGCGTCATCGAGCAGCCTCTTTCTCCGCCGGCGAGGTTTCGAAACCCTCGACGCGCATGCCGTCATAAGCCGGCGTCACATTCGCAGGCAGTTTCGCCCGTAACCTCTCATAATCGAGGTCGACATGCAGGTTGGTGAGGATGGCGCGGCGCGGACGCATCCTTTCGATCCACTCGAGGGCGTCGTCGACGCTGAAATGGGACGGGTGCGGGCGATCGCGCAGAGCGTCGATGATCCAAAGGTCCAGGCCTTCGAGGAACGGAACGCTCGCTTCCGGAATGCGCTTGACATCAGGCGTATAGGCGAGCCCTCCAAAGCGAAAGCCAAGCGCGCTGATATCGCCGTGATCCAGATCGAACGGCATCGCCTCGATTGCGCCGCCCGGACCTTCGACCCGACACAGCTTGCCAGCCGAAAGGCGTCTTTCGATTGCGATCGGAGGGTAAGAGCTTCCGTCGGGCGTCTGAAAAATATACGAGAAGGCGTCGGTGACTCTGAGCGACGTCTGCTCGTTCATATGGACGTCGACGGGGCGGCGCATGAACAAGCAGAGCGCCCTGAGATCGTCGATGCCGTGCGTGTGATCGGCGTGGGGATGACTCAAAAGGACGGCGTCGAGCCGCTTCACGTCGGCGTCAAGCAGCTGCTCGCGCAAATCGGGCGAGGTGTCGACGAGAACCGTTGTCGCGCCTTGAGACCCGAAGCGCTCGACGAGCACCGAGCAGCGGCGGCGGCGGTTCTTCGGATTGGCCGGATCGCACGCGCCCCACCCTTCCGCAATGCGCGGCACCCCGCCGGACGAGCCGCACCCCAGGATGGTCAGTCGCAACGTCAATGCGAGGACCCTATGGCCTGCGGCAGCTTGGCGGCGGCCTGCTTGCCGACGGCGAGCGGCAGTCGGCCAAAGATTGCGTGCGTGTTGGCGCGCGTCGCCTCGGCCAACGCTTCCCGTGTGATTCCGCGCGCCTCGGCGACCACGCCTGCCGTGGCGACCACGAACGCCGGCTCGTTGCGGCGGCCGCGATGGGGCGTCGGCGCCAGATAGGGCGCGTCGGTCTCGACCAGAACGCGGCCGAGCGGAACGTCGCGGGCGATGGCGCGCAAATCCTCCGACTTCTTGAACGTCACCACGCCGGAAAACGAGATCGAGAGGCCGAGGCCGAGCGCAGTCTCCGCGAGCACGCGCGAGCCGGTGAAACAATGGAGGAGGGCGCGGAACCGCCCCTGCCCCATTTCATTGCTGAGGATCGCCGCCATGTCGGCGTCGGCGTCTCGCGTATGGATCACGAGCGGGAGGTCGAGCTCGCGGGCAAGCGCGATATGGCCCCGAAAGACCCGCCGGGCGACCTCGCGCGGCGCGCTGTCATAGTGATAATCGAGGCCGGCCTCGCCGATGCCCACGCATTTGGGATGTCTGGCGAACGCCCGCATGGCGTCGAAATCCTCAGCGTCCTCTCCCGCCGCTTCGTGCGGATGCGTGCCGACGGTAAAGAACACGTCGTCGTACCGTTCCGCAATCGCGACCACGCCCGGCGCTTTCGACACTTTCGTGCCGATGGTGATCATGCGCTCGACGCCGGCTGCGTGGGCGCGCTCGACAACCCCGTCGAGGTCCGCGGCGAAGTCGGGGAAATCGAGGTGGCAATGGCTGTCGATTATTGTCATTCGCTACCCCTTCTCCCTCCGGGAGAAGGTGGCCCGAAGGGCCGGATGAGGGAACCGCGCAGTCGTGCGCGCGTCGTGCGCAAACCCTCACCCCCAACCCCTCTCCCGTTGGAGAGGGGAGAACTGCGCCGTCTCACTTCGTCGGCTCCGGTTCGATGTAGCGGGGAAAGACCGGCGCCGGCGGGGGCAGCAGCGCGCCGGGCTTGAGCCGATGCGGCGCCCTGATCCGCCAAAACGGTTCGCCGACCTCGACATCTTCGGTCCACACTTCGAGGTCGCGGAAGTTGCGTTCGCCTGGAGACACGGCGAGGAGGTCAAGCAGCGTGTTCATCGACGCGGGCATGACGGGCTGCAACAAGATGGCGACGATCCGTAAGACCTCCAGCGTCGTGTAGAGAACAACGCGCATTTCGCCGGGATCGCTGTTCGCCTTTTTCCATGGCTCGCGCGTTGCGAAATAACGATTTGTCCGCGCGACAATTTCGAAAACGCTTGCGACGTACTGGTGTATCGCAAAAGCGGCCATGTGCTTTCGGGCGGTTTCAACCAAGGAATCCGCGGCCGCCAACAGTTCGTCGGTCTCTTCGTCGACCAGTCCCAAAGGCGCGTTCCAGTCTGGAACCGCTCCCCCGCAGTTCCTGGCGATCATCGTCAGCGAGCGCTGCGCCAGATTGCCGATGTCGTTGGCGAGATCGGCGTTCATGCGGGCGACGATCGCCTCGTGCGAGTAGCTGCCGTCCTGGCCGAACGGGACTTCCCGCAGGAAGAAATAGCGCACCGCGTCCAGGCCGTAGGCCTGGACCATCGCCTTCGGGTCGACAACGTTGCCGACCGACTTCGACATTTTCTCGCCGCGATTGAATAGGAAGCCGTGCACCACGACCTGTTTCGGCACAGGAAGGCCGGCGGACATCAGGAAGGCTGGCCAGTAGACGGCGTGGAAGCGGGTGATGTCTTTGCCGATCACATGCGCGTCCGCCGGCCAGAACTTGCGCCCGCGGGCCATCATCCGGGAAGCCGGTCGCGGTGATGTAATTGGTCAGCGCGTCGACCCAGACATACATCACGTGTTTCGGATCGCCCGGAACCGGCACGCCCCATTTCAACGTCGCGCGGCTGATCGAGAGATCGGACAAACCGCGCTTCACGAAGGCGACGATCTCGTTCAGATATTTTTCCGGCGTGACGAAGTCGGGATACGCGGCGTAATGCGCGAGCAGTTTGTCGGCGTATTTCGAGAGACGGAAGAAGTAGCTTTCCTCCTCAACCCACTCGACCGGCGCGCCGCTCGGCGCGAGCTTCTTGCCGTCCGGGCCGTTGGTCAGTTCGCCCTCGTCGAAATAAGCCTCGTCGCGAACCGAATACCAGCCGGCATATTTCGACAGGTAGATATCGCCGTTCGCAGCCATACGCTCCCAGATCGCCTGAGAAGCGCGGGCGTGGCGCGGTTCCGTCGTCCGCACGATGTCGTCGGCGCGCGCGTTCAGCATGTCGCCCATCGCCTCGAATTCGGCCGCGACGCGATCGACGAATTGCTGCGGCGTCACCCCCTCGCGCGCCGCCGCCTGCTGAACCTTCAGGCCATGCTCGTCCATGCCGGTGACGAACAGGGTCTCGCGTCCGTCAAGCCGCATGAAGCGCTGGATCGCGTCGGTCGCGATGCGCTCGTAAGCGTGCCCGATATGGGGCGCGCCATTGGCGTAAGGGATCGCCGTGGTGATGAAGAAGCGGCTCATGAGCGCCGTCCTAAAGCAAAAATTTTTGAGCGGCGACGAAAATCTGTCCGCAACGCCAGCCCCCCGGTTGGCCTCCGCCATCCTCATCCCGAGGGCGATGCGAAGCACGATCTCGAAGGATGATCCGGAAGGCGGCGCTGTCCGCGCACTCTGGAGCCCGCTTCGAGACGCGTCGCCTCCAGGGCGCCGCTCTTCAGCACGAGGGGGTCCTTCAACCTCGCGGCGCGGTCGCGGCGATCTCGGCGAAGAGGGCAAGAATATGCAGCTTGCGGTCGAGGTTAAGCTCTTCCGTCTCGCGGTCCGCATCACGAATGCGATCCCAAAGCTCGCCAATCTCCTCGACCCTAAGGGAGCCGGGCTCGACGTCGCGCATGTATCGAACGATCCAGTCGTAGAGCTCGCGATGGAGGGCCCGATATGCCTCATTTCCCCCGCGCCCGCTGACCGCATCGGCGAGCCTGGCGACCGCGCGGGGATCAGGGCGCGGAAGGCCGGCGACGATCGAGTCGATCAGCGCGCCCACCCCTTCCGATTCGGGCGCGAGGCGAATGAGAGCCTCGCGAACCGATCCGTCGGCGCGCTTGGCCGCGGCCTCGATTGCATTGCGGCCGGCTTCGCTCCAGGGCGGCCCCAGGCTGATCACCGCCTGCGCGATCTCATCCTCCGACAGCGGATCGAGCCGCAAACGGCGGCAGCGCGAGCGGATTGTGGGCAGGACCTGGCCCGGCCGATGGGCGATAATGAGGATCAGCGATCGCTGCGGCGGCTCCTCAACCATTTTGAGCAAGGCATTGGCGCTGCTGCGATTCAGATCCTCAGCCGCATCGACGATCACAACCCGCCAGCCGCCGAAGGCGGCGGAGAGCTGGAAGACTTGCAGTCCCTGCCGCACGGCTTCGATTGAAATCTCGCTAGCGAGCCTTTTCGTCGTCCCCTGCCACTCGCGGCGGATGAGCGCAAAGTCGGGATGGGCGAGCGAGGCCAGAAGCCGCGCCGCCGGATGGGTCGGCTCGATATGGAGGTTGCGCGCCTCACGGACCGCCGGCGCGGCCCGATCAGGGTTGGCGAGCACGAAACGGGCGAACCGCCAGGCCAGCGTCGCCTTGCCGACCCCTTCCCTGCCGCCAATCAACCAGGCGTGCGCGAGACGGTCCTCGCGATAGGCCGACAGCATTTCCATTTCCGCCCGCTCGTGGCCGACCAGCGAAGTGACGTGGCGCGGATGGGGCGCGCCAGTGAGCGCATCGGCTTCGGGAAGATCGTCGCTCTCGGCTTTCTTCATGCGAGATTGCTTATCACCCTATCAATTTCTCGTTCTTCGACTTCGGAGCGCAATAAAGCCAGGAATTGTAGTTCCCGAACGAGACCCTTTTCCTGTTTTTCATTTGGCTGCCCATCCAGAGTTATCCGCTGGAACACCGCTGTGTCGAACGGGATCACCGCGGTCTCAAGCCTTAAGAATACCGCGTCTCGCCCAAATTTTCGAGTGAAGAGGAAACTGGTGTTGGCGTAGTTGGATAGTGACATGTCATACGGAGCCAATTTGGCGAACAAGTCCCTTTCCACAGTATACCCAATAGTGATGACGACGATCGAAGAATATATTGCGCTTGCTATCGCATCCCACTCGTCATAATTATCGGGCTCTTTCCAAGGTATTCCTACTCTCGTGGCGTAAGGAGTGAGTGCGCTCAGACTCTCGCTAAACGTGACGACAAGCTCAGTAATAGTGCCGGGTTTCGGCGACATTTATATCTATTGTTCTCGCAATACTTATTAAGAAGGTCAGGTCACGCAGGGCTAGTCTTCAACGCGGTCAGAGGATCAAGCCTGCTCTCGACCGTCGACCATATGGCCGCCGCGACGTCGTCTTCGCTTCGACCCGCGTCGATGATGGCGCAGCGCAAAGGCTCGGCCGTAGCGATGTCGAGGAAGGCCCGCCGGAGGGTTCTATGAAACGCCAGCCCCTCGGACTCGAAACGGTCGGCAGGCCCCGCCTGCCTTCGCACGGCAGCCCGCTTAAGGCCAATCTCCGAGTCGAGATCGAGGACCAGCGTCAGGTCGGGCATGTTTGCGCCCACTGCCAGCCGCTCGAGGGCGGCGACGAAATCCGGCGGCAGATTCCCTGCCGCGCCTTGATAGGCGCGGGTCGAATCGGAGAATCGGTCGGAGACGACCCACGCCCCCCTGGCGAGCGCCGGCAGGATCGTCTTGTCGAGATGGTCGACACGGGCGGCGGAGAACAGGAACGCGTGGCCGGCGGGGTTAAACCCGCGCGCGAAGCCGGAAAGAATCGCCTCGCGCAGCGCCTCGGCGCCCGGAGACCCTCCCGGCTCGCGCGTCCGAACAACGGGGAGCCCAAGCCCGGCGAGACGCTCCTCGAGCCGCCTGGCCTGGACCGACTTGCCCACGCCCTCCCCGCCCTCGAGCGTGATAAATCGCCCCCTCGCCTGCCCGGTCATAGACTCTGCCCGATGCTCCGCCGCTTCCGTTTCAGTTCTGAACCGATCATGCCGAACGAGCGCCGTCTCAAAGCCGCCGCCGGCGGGCTCTTCTCAGCACGGTTCTGCGGGAATTGGCAACGCGAATGAAGAGCGGCGCCCCGCCCTGGACCGCATCGCCAGGCGGGCGCTGCCCCGAGTTGGAAATGGATTGGAGAGGTGGAAAGAGAACCGCTCGGCCGACATTTCCTTGCAGGAAATCAGAAAAAGCTTTAGGCTCGCCCTCATGAACAATCCTGCTCCCGCATTCCCAAGGCCGACGGCGACCTCTCAGGCGCTCCTTTGGCCAAGGAAGGGCTTAGAAAATAATTTTGCGATTTATTCCGTGTAACCCATTGATAAGTCTCGTTTCGCACGAGAGAATCCAAGGAAATCCAAGGAAATCCAACCCTCAAAATCGGGGGTTTTCGCGGCGTAAGCGTCACCGACCAAGAAAATCCAAACCGGCGCGCCGTGTGTCCGGCCGATTGCGACCGACCGGACCCGAACCGGCTCCGTTCGACGTGAAGCGGCTCTAATAATCGGCGCGAGCGGTCTTCGCAGACTTACCGTGCTCGAAGGCGCCGGTGGTCGGTTTCTTCGGCGGCAGACGAACGGGCCCCAAGAGCGCCCTCTCGACGCCGGCGTGAAGTTCCGGCCGGGGCGGCGGCACGACCGCATGCCCGGACGCGACGCCGCACCGACGAGCGTGACGAAGGCGCGGCGGCCGCCACGACCGTCGAGTTGCGGCTCAGGCTGAGATCGAACGGACGGGGCGGCGGCAGCGGAACGGCGCCCCTCGTCAGGTGAGCGGAACGGATCGGCTCGGGGGGCGACGGGTCTGCATCACCGGAATCCGAGGGCGGAGCGACAGCGTCGACGGGCGTGGCCGCGACCCGGACGGGCTCAGGCGGCGGGGCAGGCTCGGGAGCGCTTGCGACCTGAACCGGAGGCGGTTCTGGGGCAGGCGCCGGGGCGGGTTGAGCCTCGGGTTGCGGCTCTGGCTGGGCCTGTTGTCCGCCGCGCCCGCCGCCGGAAAACAACGACCAGATCGTCTCGGTCTGCGCCGCCGCGGCGTTGGCCATCATGACCGGCGCCGAATAGCCAATCATACTGGCTGGCGATCCATCGGTGCGGAGGCTCGCCAGCAATTGCGAATCGTCCGATCCCTCCATCGGCGCAGGCCCGACATAATCGACCTTCACGTGAGCTGTGCCCATGGCCTTCATGTCGAGGACGTCGGCGACCCGCGAGGATACGTCCATCACCCGGCCGGCGTGATAAGGGCCGCGATCGTTGACGCGCACGATGACTGAATAGCCGTTGCTGAGATTGGTCACGCGCGCATAGCTCGGCAGCGGCATTGTCGGATGCGCAGCCGACAGCGAAGCCATGTCGTAGACCTCGCCGTTGGCGGTGCGGCGGCCGTGGAAAGCCGCGCCGTACCACGAGGCCATGCCGGTCGCCGTATAAGAGGGGTTTTCGGCGGGGTAATATCGCTTGCCCGCGACGGTGTAGGGGCGGCCGACCAGGTATTGACCGCCGCCATGAGGCACCGCCTCGCCATCGGCGACGACCTTCTTGCTGGCGCGGCCGTATTTTGACTGCGAGAAATGTTCGTGACCGTGGGAATAGGACACGTGAGGGGCTGGTGGCGGAGCGCAACCGGCGAGGGCCCAGGCCGCCGCGCCGAGGCCGATGGCGCCTCGCCATCTCCAACTGCCCGCATTCCTATGCGGTCCAAGGCCCGATACGCTCATCACGCTTACTCGGGTCGCGCACCAGCGCAAGGTTCGAGCTTCAAACGCCGAGCCCGCCACAGCAACAAAGTGTTTCCGAACCATCAAGCCCGCTGCGCACTATTGATCCCGCTTCGTTTCGAATTCGCTAACGAATTCGTTCCCGCAACCCTAACGAGGAGCCGCCGTTGCGCTCCATGAGGAAACCGATTCGCTGGACAGCCGTCCCGACGTCCGCCGCATTTCCGCCGCGAGGAGTGACGCCCAAACGCGGCGAGAACGTGGCCAGACCGTAGCGCGGGATATTGGCCACTTATCCGGCGACCAAGTGGACGCACGAATCACAGCGCCGAGCCAAGCACGCATTTCCGAACGCCAGTCCGGATCGCAGTCCGAATCCGACCGCGTTTGAGGAGCGCGTCAATTGATCCCTGCCCCTCGAATCAGGCAAAGGCCCACAGACGCCTCCACGTTCCGGCGATTCGTAATCGACATGTACGGACGTGTGGTTGTCACAAAAGACCGGGCGGCCCGAACGCAAAAACGCTCGAACCGCCCAGTTTCATTTGGAAGCGACTTTGCCAGACGAACTTGCTGCAAGCCCTCCCGGCCGGTGCTAGTCGCGTCGCCTCCATATGTCGCGTCACTCATCGGGTTGAAGGGGGTTCTCAACCCAAAGGTCCAGGTTAAAACCCGTCACGACGTCACGCTTTAATCACAAGTCGCGGCAAAGGTCCAGTAAAATATGGCGTTCCCGGTGTCATTGAACTTTCATCCACAGGAACCTGAACGCGTTCGCGTCACGTGATTTGACTAGAACTGCGGCGGCCGAGCGCGCTTTCGATCTGTGATCTATGCGGCCGAACTCATTCTCCAATAAGATGCAGGGCAATCTCGCGCCGATGCGGCGCGCGACGGTGCTCGAACAAGTAAATCCCTTGCCAAGTACCCAGAGCGAGCCTCCCTTCTACGATCGGAATCGCGAGTTGCACGCCGATGAGAGCCGTGCGGATATGCGCCGGCATGTCGTCGGGGCCTTCGTCGTCGTGCCGATATCGGCTGGCGTCCTCCGGCGCCAGGCGATCGAAAAACGTCTCGAGATCGGCGCGAACGTCGCGCGCGGCGTTCTCCTGTATGAGCAATCCGGCCGAGGTGTGCCGGCAAAACAGCGTCAACAGCCCGGCTTGGATTGTGTGTGGCTTGAGCCAGTTCAGGACGTCGCGGGTAATCTCCACGAGCCCGCGGCCACGAGTTGAAATCGACAGAATGTCAACGGCTTGGCGCATCACGCTCTTTGCTGATGTTCAGAGATGGGGCATCGGGAACGTTTCGCGAATTTTGGCGTTGTCCGGGCGCGCGTGCGCCAGCGGTTCACCCAAGTAGAGGCCAAAATGCGGCTCATCATCCTTATCATCCTCATCATTCTGATTGTCGGCGCGGTGCCGGCTTGGCCCTACAGCACGGGTTGGGGCTACTATCCGGCCGGCGGACTTGGGACACTGCTGATCATTGTCCTCATTCTCGCCTTGCTTGGATATGTCTAGCCAGCGGAAGACGGTTGGATCTGCGCGAATAAAATGGACCCTATTGCGATTGCGGCGGGGTCCATTGATATGCGCGGCTACGGCGATCTCAAGGCGCGCAGCACGGCGGGCGCTACCTTCGCCAGAGCACCCCCGCCAGGAACCCAAGCCCAACAGCGAGGGCGAGCGTCGACAGCGGGCGCTCTTGAATTGCATCTTCCAGCGAAGAAGTCTGGGATTGCGCCCTGTTGGCGACGACCCCGAGCCGATCGGAGGCGTCATTCAACATTGATCCCATATTGGCGCGGGCATGTTTCATCCCCCGCCTCGCCTCTGCTCGCGCAGCCCCGCCGACACCACTTGCCGCGTCCGAAATCTCGTCAGAAAGACTGCCTATCGCATCTTTCATGTTCGCCATCTCCCTCTCCAGCCGGGCAAAGGCGTCGTCGTCGCCTGTGTCTCGCGCTTCCTTGGTCCGTTTTGCGCCGGACGGACCTTAGATGTCATCCTTTTCTCCGAAACACGCGTCGGATTTTAACGTTTGTTCGCGCGTGAGGTTCCTCCGGGCAAGTCACCGCTCTTCGTCAACATAAAGCCGTTGCTTCAGGATCAGCGCCACCATCAGAATCGGCGATGACAGGAACGCCCCCATCGGCCCCCAAAGCCAGGTCCAGAACGCGAGTGAGAGCAGAACCGCGAGCGCGTTGAGTTCGAGGTGGCGTCCGATGATCATTGGGGTCAGGAACTGACCCTCCACCGTGATCACCATGAGGAAACCCGCAGCCGGGACGACGCCCAACAGGAAAGTCGGTTCGGCCACCACCCCGACCACGAGGAGAATGACGAACATCGCCATCGGTCCGATGATCGGAATGAAATTCAGGGTCGCCGCCAATGCGCCGAACCCAATCGCATTCGGCATTCCGGTCAGCCAGCAAATGATCCCGGCCAGTGTGCCGACGCCGACGTTGATCAGCGAAACGATCAAGAGATAGCTCGCCAGTCCGGATTCGATCTCGTTGAGGATCTTGAGCACTGTCAGACGCGAATCGCGGCTTGCGAAGGTCATGACGAGGGCGCGGCGCAAGTCGGGCCATTCCGAGATGACCAAAAGCAACACGACGAGAAAGAACAGAAAGCCTGTGATCGGCGGCAGCAATATCGAGATCGTCGAGGGAACCCATGAAATCCCGGGCAAAGGAAGCGCGATCCCCTCGGTGCTGGACGGCGGGTCACCGACCATCGTTGTGAGACGTCGCCACGCTGCGATGAGGCCATCGAAAACGTGCAGTTTTTCCTTCAGGGACGCGACGATGCCCGGCAAGCCGCTCGCGAGTTCCGACACCCGGGGGAAGATCAGCAGGATGACGACGGCGAAGATCAGCGTCACGCTGGCCACGAGCAGCAGCGCAACGAGCGGGCGCGGAATGTGCAGCGCCTCGAGCCGCCGCGCCGCCGGACCCAACATGATTCCGACCACGAAAGCCGCCACGACCGGCAGCATCACATCGCGCGCTGCGTAGAGAAGGAAGCCAACCGCGACCGTGGCGAGGATCGCCAGCGACCAAGCCGAAATCTCCCGCAGGCTTATTTCGGGATGGGGCTCCTGATCCGCCACCGCGACCGCCTCGGGACGCTGCCCTTCCCCCATCGTTCCTCCGCTTCGCCGCGTTGGCGGCAAGGCGTTCATTGGCGCATCACTCGGCGCTCAGGACCTTCAGTAGCGTTAGCGGATCTCGATCGTCGATCGCCCGAGAGCAATTGTGCTCTAGTCTGAACGGAAAGGCATAACAGCGCCGAATTGAAGCAAGTCACAAGGGCAACAAACAGGCCAGCACGGGAAAAGTTCCCGTCGGCGGTCATGAACGCAAAATACGTGGGATCAAAGTTTGACCATCCCGCATTGAGGATTTAATCCTTGGCGGTTCAAGCCGCCCTCAGAACTTCGCGAGGTCGACATTGTCGCCGAGAGCAAGCTGGAAAGGCTTTCTGAAGATCGCCGATGTGACGGTCCCGGTCGGCCTTTACTCCGCCGCTTCGACTTCGGAACGCATCGCCCTGCATACGATCAATCGGCCGACGGGCAACCGGGTTCGACGCGAATTCATTGACTCCGAGACTGGCCGGGCCGGTCGAACGGGACGATCAGGTCAAGGGCTACGAAGTCGCGAAGGACGAATATGTGTCGGTCGAGCCCGACGAGATCACCGCGATCATTCCCCACGGCGACAAGACGCTCACCGTCTCCGCCTTCGTCGATCTGGCGGAGGTCGACGATCTCTATTTCGATAAGCCTTATTACCTTGCCCCCTCCGACCGCAGCGCCGACGAAACGTTCGCGCTGGTGCGCGAGGGCATGCGCAAGGCCAAAGTTGCGGCGGTCGCGGAAGCTGTCTTGTTTCGGCGCGCTCGAACTGTTCTCGTCCGCGCTCTCGACGAGGGACTCGCCGCCTCGATGCTGAACTACGATTACGAGGTGCGCCCGGCCAATCAGGCGTTCTCGGATATCCCCGCGAAAGAGATCACCGGAGAGATGCTCGATCTCGCCATTCACATCATCAAGACCAAGCACGGCGCGTTCGATCCACGCGAGTTTGAGGATCGATACGAGGACTCGCTGGCGGAGCTGGTCAAACTGAAGCTTCAAGGCAAGGAGATCCCCAAACGAGCGCCGGCGCCGCGCGAACCCACCGTGAGCCTCCTGCAGGCTTTGCGCGAGAGCGCTGGCTCCCGGCCAAGCGGGAAGGCTGCGGCCAAGAAAAAGACCGGCCGACGTGCTGCAGCAAAGGCTAAGCCCGCAGCGCCGCGGCGCAAGGCGAGCTGAAGAAATGGCGCTCGAGGCCTACCGGAAGAAGCGCAATTTCGCGGCGACGGCCGAACCCAAAGGCGCCGCGCCGGACCCAGGCAGCGATATTTTCGTCATCCAGAAGCACGACGCGACCCGATTGCATTACGACTTCCGTCTCGCACTTGACGGTGTCCTCAAAAGCTGGGCTGTGACTCGCGGTCCGAGCCTGAACCCGGAGGAAAAGCGCCTAGCCGTCGCCGTCGAAGACCATCCGCTCGAATATGCCAATTTCGAGGGCACGATCGCCAAGGGCGAATACGGCGGCGGCGCGGTCATCGTCTGGGACAATGGAACGTGGGCGCCGCTCGGGGATGCCCACAAAGGCTTGAAGAAGGGCCACCTCGAGTTCGAGCTCCATGGCCAGAAGCTCAACGGGCGCTGGCATCTTGTGCGGATGCACGGCAAGCCAGGCGAAAAGCGCGAGAACTGGCTTCTCATCAAGGGGGATGATGAATTCGCCCGCTCCGCCGACGAAGCCGATATCCTCGAAGAGCGGCCAGAGTCGATCAGCACCGGCCGAACGATTGATGAGCTCGAAGGGGAAGCGCCGGGCTGGTCGTCGAAGACGGGAAAGATCGAGAAGCCCGACGGCGCGGACACCCCCGCGAGACCGGGCGGGAGCGCGGCCGCACCCAAGTCTCTGGACGCGTCGGCGATCGAGGATGGGGCGAAAGGCCCCCTGCCCGGCTTTGTCGAGCCGATGCTGGCGACGCTGTCGAAGTCTCCGCCGACCGGGGACCGATGGCTGCATGAGATCAAGTTCGACGGCTACCGCCTTCAGGCGCATATCGAGGACGGTAAGGTTACGCTCTGGACCCGAGGCGGACTCGACTGGACCCATAAATTCGGCAAGGCCGTTCCAGCCGCGCTTGCAAGATCTGCCGGTCCGAACGGCCCTGATCGACGGCGAGATGGTGGTCGAAAACGAGAGCGGCGTGGCCGAGTTCTCGCTTTTGCAAGCCGACCTCAGCGACGGGCGTCTCGACCGGTTCGCCTATTACGCCTTCGATTGCCTCTATCTCGACGGATACGATTTGCGCGAAGCGGCGCTCATCCGCCGCAAGGAGCTGCTTGGCCGGCTGATCGGGACCGACGGCGGGGCTGTTCGCTACAGTTCGCACTTCGTGGAGGACGGCAAGCTGGTGCTGCAGCGCGCCTGCGCCCTGGGTCTGGAAGGCATCATCTCGAAGGCCAGCCAATCCGTCTATGTCTCGGGACGCGGCAAAAGCTGGGTCAAGGCCAAATGTTCGGCCCGGCAGGAGTTCGTGATCGCCGGCTACGTCCCCTCGTCGACGGGGCGCAAGGCCATCGGCTCGCTCGTGCTCGGCGTCTACGAGGGCAAGGCGCTGCGGTACGTCGGACGCGTTGGCACAGGCTTTTCCTCAGGCGTGGCCGAGGCTTTGTTCGCGCGGCTGGATGAGATGCGCATTCGTTCGAGTCCCTTCGCCAAGCGCCTGACGACAGCCGAAGCGCGTCAGGTCCGCTTCGTTAAGCCGGAGCTGATCGCTGAGGTCGATTTCCGGGGCTGGACCGGCGACGGGCTCCTGCGTCAGGCGTCCTTTCAGGGATTGCGCGACGACAAGCCGGCCCGCGAGATTGTGCGCGAGACGACCATGGCCACGAATGCCGCGCCCGAACGTCCGAAGAGCAGCGTGACGCTGACCCATCCCGACCGCATCTACTGGCCGGACGTCGGCGTCACCAAGGAAGGCCTCGCCGATTATTATGCCGAGGCTTGGCCGTTCATGAAGCCCTTGATCGTCGGCCGCGCGCTGGCCTTGGTGCGCTGTCCGGATGGAATCGGCGGACAGACGTTCTTCCAGAAACATGCCTGGAAGGGTCTCAACCGCAATATCGTCCTCGTCAACGATCCCAATGAGCCGGAGCCGATCATCAGCATTCGCGACTTCGACGGGCTGATGGCGCTGGTGCAGTCGGCGGCGCTTGAAATCCATCCTTGGGGATCGACCGTCACCGACTGGGAGCGGCCGGACATGATCGTGATGGACCTCGACCCGGGCGACGACGTGGACTGGACCGCGGTCATTTCGGCGGCGGAAGAGGTGCGTGAGCGGCTAAAAAATCTGGGTCTGGCTTCGTTTGTAAAGACCTCGGGCGGCAAGGGTCTGCACGTCGTCTCGCCGGTCAAGCCGAAAGCCGAATGGCCGGCCGTGAAAGCCTTCACCAAGGCGATCGCCGATTCGATGGCCGCCGACAGCCCCGACCGCTTCGTCTCAACGATCCCGAAGGCGCGGCGTCACGGCAAGATCCTGATCGACTATTTGCGCAATCAGCGCGGGATGACCGCTGTCTCCGCCTATTCCACCCGCGCCCGGCCCGGCGCCACCGTCTCGATGCCGCTCGCGCTGGGAAGAGCTCACGCCC
This sequence comes from uncultured Alphaproteobacteria bacterium, assembly GCA_963717215.1. Classification (GTDB taxonomy): domain Bacteria; phylum Pseudomonadota; class Alphaproteobacteria; order Rhizobiales; family Beijerinckiaceae; genus Roseiarcus. Next base: position 364,666 of record CAVQVS010000005.1, on the reverse strand, counting down.
GAAATCGGCCCCGCCTATTTCACCACTCGGAACACCCCGACGCGCCTTTCGCCTCGTTCGCTGACCCGTGGGCGGATTTCCGCGCCGCCGCGGCGCCGATCGAGGAAGAACGCAAGAAAGCCAGGCCCGCGCGGAAGCGGTAAGAGCGCGGCGCAGGTACCCCTCTCGATCTAACGCGGCCGCCACCCTCCCCTTCGTCCTGAGGAGGGCCAAAGGTGCGTCTCGAAGGACGCTCTAGCGTCCAGCAAAACCGCCGGCGCCAACTGGATCATTCTTCGAGGCGGGCTGGCGCGGGCGTCTCAGAATGAGGGTAGCGCTTACCGCCCCTTGGGCTTCTTCGCGCTGGCCACGCTTCGCCGCAAGGCGTCCATGATGTTGATGACGTTGCTCGGCGGTTCAGGTTCGGCCTTCGGTTTCGCCTTGGCTTTCTTCGCGCCCTTCTTTTTCGCGGCGATAATGTCGAGCAACTGGGCCTGCACCGGATCGGCGACCATCTCCGGGCTCCAGGCTTTCTTCCGCGAGTTGATCAGGTCGCCGATCAGGCGCATCAGCTCCGCGTCGGGTTTCGCCTCGCCAATGGCGCCGAAATATTCGCTCGGATCCCGCACTTCATCGCCGAAACGCAGCGTCCAAAGCACAATTCCGTTGTCCCGCGGCTTCAGGATCACCGCCCGCTCGCGCCGGTTGAGCACGAGCCTCGATACGCCAACCATCTCGGTCGAGCGCATGGCGTCGCGAATGACGCAATACGCCTCTTCGCCAATCGGATTGTCGGGCGTCAGGTAGTAGGGCGTGTCGTACCAGATCCAGTCGATGCTCTCCGCCGCAACGAAACTCTGAATGTCGATCGTGCGGGCGCTTTCGAGCGCGACGGATTCAAGCTCCTCGTCCTCGAGCAGCACGTAATCGTCCTCGCCGCGCGCGTAGCCCCTGACCTCGTTGGCCTCATCGACGGGCTTGCCCGTTTCCGCGTCGACATAATGGCTCTGGATTCGATTTCCGGTTCGGCGGTTCAGGACGTGGAACCGGACCTTTTCCTCTTCGCTGGTCGCCGACATCATCGCCACCGGACAGGTGACGAGACTGAGCTTCATGTAGCCCTTCCAGAATGGGCGCGCCGCCATCGAAAGGTCCTTCCGTCTCACTGCTCGCGGCGCCGACTCATGGGCGCGCCTCAGATTGTCAATCTTTCCAGCTTCGCGCCAGTTCGCCGCGCCATCCTGCGAAACCGAATTTCCGAGCGCTATGTTCCGGTTGTGTACAATTTATCTCGCCGCCTACAGGGGTTCTATACGGGTTCGCGTGAGGATGGGGCCTCACCGGAAAGCAGACGGGCGCCGCCGCGGCGCTTGAATGAGCAGGACAGCACGATGACGAAGATCGATTGCCTGATCGAGGTCGCCAGAAAACTGAGAGAAGCCCGAGCCCTCGGGGAACGAAGCACGGACCGAGCGCTGCTCTATTTCATCGACATGACCATCGCCCACGTCTGCGACTCGCTCGAGGCGAGCTCCGAGACCGAAGCCGCCGAGGACAAGCACGCGAGCCTTGTCAAAGCCGCCGCGTGACCGGGCGGAGGCGTCGCGCCTCGAGCCAGGACCGACCTCCGCCCAGCCAACTCGAGCCCGGGGTTCGAACATCTGCGACCGGCGAAGTTTGATCGCCGGCGCCCGCTCGACTTGTCGCGACGGTCGCTAACGCCAGCCCGACCTTGGCAGCGCCGTGGCGAGCCCGCGGCCTCGGGATAACCCCTCCCTCCCCTAGGCGCGTCGCCTGTACATGACGGCGACGTTCGGGCACAACCGGCGCGCCCTCAGGCAGGCAGGACCTCGGCGCTTCCGGGAATTTTTCGTTATGGCTCGCGACTCGGCGCTCAATGTCTCGGTCGGGATCATCGCCGCGGTCATGATTTGCGTCGCCGCCTCGCAGGCGAGCGCCGTGTTCGCGCCGTTGGCCCTGGCTTTGTTCATCATCGCTCTGGTGTGGCCCCTGCAGTCCTGGTTGCAGGCTCGCATGCCGGCGCTGCTTGCGCTCGCCATCACGATGACCGTGACCGTCGCCGTGTGTATCGCCTTCGCCTCGCTCGTCGCCTGGGGTTTTGGCCGCGTCGGCGTATCGCTGCTCGCCGACACCGCGCGCTACCAGGCGCTTTACGAGCGCGCGATCGACTGGCTCGACGACCGCGGGATTTCCGTCGCGGGGCTCTGGAGCGAGCACTTCAACGTTGGCTGGCTCGTCCATTGGGCGGGGCAGATCACCGGCCGCGTCAACACGACCCTCACCTTCTGGCTGATCGCCCTTCTCTACGTCATCCTGGGCCTGATGGAAGTCGACGTCGTGCGCCGGCGAGCCCACGCCTACCTCCAGCCCGAAACGGCGCGGATCCTTCTGCAAGGGAGCGCGGCGACGGCGGTGAAAATCCGCAAATATATGGAAGTGCGCACGCTGATGAGCGTGGCGACCGGCGTTCTCGTCGGCCTGTTCGCCTGGGTCGCCGGACTGCCGTTCGCGCTCGAATGGGGCGTGATCGCCTTCGCGCTCAACTACATCCCGTTCATCGGCCCCTTCGTCGCGACCCTCTTTCCAACCCTGGTGGCGATGACGCAGTTCGAATCGTGGCAAGCCGTCGTCGGTGTCTTCGTCTGCCTCAACATCATCCAATTCGTGGTCGGCAGCTATATCGAGCCGCGCGTGTCCGGCGCGATGCTCGCCATGTCGCCGACCGTCGTGTTGCTCGCCGTATTCTTGTGGACTTACCTGTGGGGCCTGTTCGGCGCCTTCATCGGCGTTCCGATCGTCATCGCGATCGTCACCTTCTGCGCCTATCATCCCTCGAGCCGCTGGATCGCGGACCTGCTTGGCGGGCCGGTGGAGAAAGCGGCTTTCGCCAAGAGTTAGGCGTTTGCGGCCGTCATCGCGAGGAAAAGGCCGACGCGGCGATCCAAGAGCCGCACGGCGCCCGGCAACTCTTGGATTCTTTCGTCGCTACGCGCCTCGCAATGACGGCCGCGAGCGCGACGTAGTTCCCGTCCTCCTCGGGCGACAAGTCGATGCGCGTCGGCTGCATCAGCGCGAGGCCGCCGTCCGGGCCGGCCCCAAGCGCATGCACATAAAAATGCGTGGACTTGGAATCCGGCGCCATCACCGGCGACGGGGCGGAGACGATCTTGAGCTCGCCGCAGGCGCCGATCCAGTCGACATGCCGGTGGCCGTGCATGACGACGACCCGCTCGGCATAGGGCTTGAGCATGCGCTGAAACCAGCTGCCGTTGACGAGCGCCGTGCCGATCCGCTCGGAGAATTTGGCGACTGGCATCGGATATTCGATCAGATGATGGTGCAGCGCGACGATCCATCGCGCCCTGGGATAGGCGTCGAACGCGGCCATGAGCTTGCGCGCCTGGCCGACCGGAATCATGCCAAGCGCGTTGGTGAATGAGAAATTCGTGTCGGCGTTTGAATTGAGGATCGCGACGCCGAGACCGTCTTCCTCTGCTGGTGGAAGGATCAACGGAAAGAGTTCGTCCCACAGGCGCGCAAGCTGGTTCGACAACCGAATTCCACCCTGATCGGCGAAAGCCTCGATCGCCTCGCGCTGCGGCGCAAGCGCCGCCGCAAGCGTGAGGCCAGGCTCCGCGGCGCCGGCGCTCATCACGCGCAAGCGGTCGGCGCCAAAGGCGGCCATCGCGGACAACGCGCGCATCTTGCGCAACGTTTTTGCCGGGCTGAACGGCAGGTCGAGACGCGCCGGGTTGGCGCGGTCGACGACATTGACGTCATGATTGCCTGGCAGAACGAGGATCCGGTCGGCGAGATCCGGATGGCCGGCGAGGATGTCGAAGAATTCCGCCCATTCGCCCGAGCGCCCGGCGTCGGTCATGTCCCCGGTGATGAGAATGAGGTCCAGCGGCCGGGCGGCGTGCTCGGCCTCGAGCCGAGCCATGACCCGCCTCACCCGCGCGTTGCCGCGCGGGCCGCCCCGCCCGCTCTCGATCCTGAAGCCATAACGCTCGCCGACGATATGGATGTCGGAGAGATGCGCGACGCGCCAGACGCGACCGTCTGATGGCGCGGCGTCGAAGGCTTCGAGGTCGAGCGGCTGGTCCATCGTTGCGTCCGCGAAACCCCAGACGAGCGAAGCCGCGGCGAGATAGGCGGACATGATCACGATCGGCGTTGGCGAGCGTCGGCACGATCAGGTGATGCGGGACGGCGAGATCGGCCGTCGATCCGATCCAGCGCGTGTGAGGCCAAACAAAAGCGGCGACCAGCGCGGCGACGAGGGCAAGAAGGATTCCTGCGCCGGCGCAGCTTGTCGCTCGCGTCCGCGCATAGCTCTGCTCCGCCGCGCGGCTTGAGGGATCGCTCGGCGAGATGCCGGATCGCCTCGCGGCACAAGGCGTATCCGGGCTGCACGCCAAGCGCGTTGAGCGCCCAGAAATTTGCCTCCGCGACGCGAAACAAGGGACGCCAGCCGAACCAGCCCGCGGCGACGATCGCGAGAAGCAGAAGCGCGGCGCCGTATCCGTACAATTCCAGGACCCTGGAAAAGACGCCGCCGACCCACGCCGTCGCGACGAGCGGCGCCAGCCCCAGGATCGCGGCCGGCAGGACGATCGACACGATCCACGCGAGCAGGAGCTTCGTCAGGCTTATCTCGGCGAGCAGGCTGCCGGCGATCGCCAGAAGCGACTTCTGCTTCGGGCTCGAGACGTCGTCTTCTGCGTCGCCGTCGCGCGGATCGAGGATCAAGCTCTCGTGATCCGGCTCGCGACGCCCAAGCTCGGACTTGAGCGCTCGAGGGAGAAACGTCGGGCGCTCGCATTGCGTTGGGCAAGAGAATTTCCGGGGCGTTCAAAGCTCCATAGCATGCTGCGCTTTCGCGCGGTAGCGAAGCCTATCGCGGTGAAACCCGCCCCTGCCCTCCATTCATCTTGCGTTCAAGCGGCGCGTTCACAATCGCGGCGTATCGGAGGATGCATCCCATGTTTCGCAAGCTTGTCTTATCTCTCGCTGCGGCGGCCGGAATGGTCGCCCAGCTCGTCCTGCCCGCGGAGGCGGCGATCGGCGTTGGCGCATTCGCGCCGCCGGCCGCGCTGGTCGAGAGCTCGCCCATCGAACAAGCGCAGTTCGTCTGGGGCGGAAGGAATTACTGCTGGTACAATTCAGCCTGGCGCGGCCCGGGCTGGTACTGGTGCGGCTACGCGTGGTGGCGCGGGATCGGCTGGGGCGGCGCCGCCGGCTGGCATAACTGGAACCACCGTAACGTCCACGTCAATCGTAACGTGCACGTGAACCGGAATGTCCATGTCAATCGGAACGTCCACGTCAACCGGAACGTCCACGTCAATCAGGCCGGGTCACGCGGCGGTCCATAGGCCTGGCCACGGCGGAGGGCATCGTCCAGGTGGCGGCGGCCATCGGCCCGGCCACGGCGGCGGTCATAGACCCGGCGGCGGCGGGCATCGCGGGGGCGGCCACGGCGGCGGGGCCACAGGGGCGGCGGCGGCGGCCGCCACCGCTGATCGCCTGACCGAGATCGGTCGCGGCAGACAGCCTGCCTGATCGTTGCGCGGCAAGCGGCTGGACTATAAGCACGGCCGCATTGTCGTCAGAGGATTCGCCTTGGCTCGATCCACCGCTCATCCGCCAGCGCGCGGGTCCGTCCGCGCGCTTGTCGGCGTTTTTGCGCTCGCCCTGCTCGCGGCTGGCTGCAACCAGGAAGCCAAGACCGAACCGCCGCTGCCCCGCCCGGTCCGCACCGTCACGGTCGAAAAAGGCGCGATCGGCGACGAGGTCCAGCTCACCGGGGATATCCGCGCCGAAAACGAGGTGAACCTCGCTTTCCGCATCGGCGGACGGATCATCGAGCGGAAAGGCGAGGTCGGCGACAAGGTCGAGCCGGACCAGGTGCTGGCGAAACTCGATCCGCAGGACGAACTCAACACGCTCCGCTCGGCGCAGGCGGCGCTGAACGCCGCCAACGGCCAGCAGGTCGAGGCGCAGAACACGTTCGACCGCCAGAACCATCTGATGGAGCGCGGCTTCACCACGCGGGCGAACTTCGATTCCGCGAAGCAGGCGTTGCAGACGGCGCAGGCCCGGGTTGACGATGCGACCGCCCAGCTCGACATCGCCCAGGACCGGGTCGGCTTTACCCAGCTCAAGGCCAATGTCGAGGGAACGATCACGGCGCGATCCGCCGAGTCCGGGTCAGGTGGTGCAGGCGGGACAGCCGATCTTCACCATCGCGCGGACGGACGGGCGCGACGCGGTGTTCGACGTTCCAGCCCAGGTTCTCCGCGCCGCGCCGGCCGATGCGACAATCACCATCGCGCTCGCCAACGATCCCTCGGTGACCGCGAAGGCGCGCGTCCGGACGGTCTCGCCTCAGGCCGATCCGGTCACGCGCACATTCCAGGTGAGGCTCAGCCTCATCGACCATCCCGAGGCGATGCGTCTCGGCGCCACGGTGACCGGGCGGCTGCAGCTCGAGGGCGGAGCCGGAATTTCGATTCCGGCCAGCGCGCTGACCGCGACCAACGCCAAGCCGGCCGTCTGGGTCGTCGATCCGCAAAATCTGACCGTCGCGCTGCGCAATGTCGAGGTTGGGCGCTTCGATCCGGCGACGGCGGTCATTTCGTCAGGGCTCGAGCCTGGCGACGTGGTGGTGACGGCCGGCGTCCAGGCGCTGCATCCGGGCCAGAAGGTCCGGCTCCTCGGAGCGACTTCGTGAACGGTCTCAATCTTTCCGATTGGGCGCTCAAGCATCGCTCTTTCATCGTCTTCATCATGGCGGCGGTGACGCTTGCGGGCATCGCCTCGTTTTTCAGCCTCGGCCGCGCGGAAGATCCGCCCTTCACCTTCCGCACCATGATCGTCCAGGCCGGGTGGCCCGGCGCAAGCATGGACGACACGCTGCAGCAGGTGACCGAACGGCTTGAGCGCAAGCTCCAGGAGACGCCAGGTCTCGACTTTCTGCGCAGCTACACCATCCCTGGCCGAACGACGATCTTCGTCAATCTCAAGGGCTCGACCAAAGCCTCGGAAGTGCCGGACATCTGGTATCAGGTGCGCAAGAACGTCGGCGACATTCGCGGCACGCTGCCGGCCGGCGTTGTCGGACCCGGCTTCAACGACGATTTCGGCGACACCTTCGGCCTGATCTACGGCTTCACCGCCGATGGCTTCACGCATCGGGAACTCCGCGACTACGTCGAGGACATTCGCTCGCGTCTCCTGCAGGTTCCAGACGTTTCGAAGATCGAGCTCCTCGGCGCGCAAGACGAGCAGATCTTCATAGAGTTTTCGACCCAGGAGCTGGCGGGCCTCGGCATCGACCGCGCGGCCTTGCTTGCGGCGCTCCGCGCCCAGAATGCGGTCAGCCCCGCGGGTTCGCTTGAGACCGGCGAGGAGAAGATCCTGCTCCGAGTTTCCGGCGCCTTCGGATCGGAAGCCGACCTCCTCAACGTCAATTTCCTGTCCAACGGTCGTCTGATCCGGCTGCGCGACATCGCGACCGTGCGGCGTGGCTATTCCGATCCGCCCCAGCCGATGTTTCGCGTCAACGGCAAGCCGGCGATCGGCCTCGCCATCGCCATGCGCGACGGCGGCGACATTCTGACGCTCGGCCGCAACGTGAAAAAGGCGATCGACCAGAGCGTCGCCAATCTGCCGCTCGGCATCGACGCATCGCTTGTCTCCGACCAGCCGGTCGTCGTTCAGACGGCAATTGGCGAGTTCATGGAATCGCTCTGGCAGGCGATCGCCATCATCATGGCGGTGAGCATCATCAGCCTTGGCCTGAGGCCGGGCTCCGTGGTGGCGCTGACCATTCCGCTCACGATCGCCATCGTCTTTCCGATCATGCAGGCGATGCATATCGACCTCCAGCGCATTTCCCTTGGCGCTCTGATCATCTCGCTCAGCCTGCTCGTCGACAGCGCCATGACCGCGATCGACGTCATGACGACCCGCCTTGCGCAAGGCGACAGCAAGGAAGAAGCCGCCTCCTTCGCTTACAAGACGCTTGCGCTGCCGATGCTGACCGGCACGTTCGTGACCATCGCCGGCTTCGTGCCGATCGGCTTCGCTCGCAGCGCCGCCGGCGAATACACGTTCTCGATCTTCGCCGTGGTGACGATCGCGCTCATCGTCTCCTGGTTCGTCGCGGTGCTGTTCGCGCCACTGCTTGGCGCCTGGATCCTGAAGAAGCCGGATAAGCCAGTCGACCGCCGAGCCAAACTTTGTCTTGCGCACCTTCCGCTCGATCCTCGTCGGCGCCATGCGGATGCGCTGGATCACGATTGCTGTGACGCTTGCCTGTTTCGCCGCCGCGCTGCTGGCGCTGCCTTACGTGCCGCGGCAGTTCTTTCCCGCCTCCGATCGCCCCGAGCTTGTGGTCGATCTGACGCTTGCCGCAAAACGCCTCGATCTTTGCGCAGCGAAGACGCCTCCGCCAAGCTCGACGCGATGCTGAAGGACGATCCCGACGTCGCGAGCTGGAGCACCTATGTCGGGCGCGGCGCGATCCGCTTCTACCTGCCGCTCGACGTCAAGCTTCCCAACGACTTCTTCTCGCAGGTCGTGGTGATCGCGAAGGACGTGGCGGCGCGCGACCGGCTGCACGTGAAGCTCGAGAAGGCGCTGGCCGAGCAGCTGCCGAGCGCGGTCGCGCGGGTGTCGCCGCTCGAGCTTGGCCCGCCGGTCGGCTGGCCGGTGCAATATCGAGTGAGCGGACCGGACCCTGCGCAAGTGCGCGAGATCGCGCTCAAACTCGGCCAGACGATGGGCGAGAACTCAAATCTGCGCCTCGTCAATTTCGACTGGATGGAGCCGTCGCGCGAGGTCCGAGTTCGTATCGACCAGGATCAGGCGCGTCTGCTTGGGCCTAAGCTCGCAGACGCTCGCTGAAACGCTCAACGCCGTCATGTCGGGCGCGCCGATCACACAGGTTCGTGACGGCATCTATCTCGTCAATGTCGTCGCGCGCGCGAATGACGAGCAGCGCGTCTCGCTCTCGACCCTGCGCTCGCTGCAACTGCCGCTTCCCGGCGGGCGCACCGTGCCGCTTAGCCAGATCGCGACCTTCGATTTCGATCAGGAATATCCGCTGATCTGGCGGCGCGATCGGGTCCCGACCCTCACGGTCGCCGCGGACGTGCGCGGCGACGCGACGCCGGAAGGCGCGGTCGCCTCGCTTCGAACCGGGCATTGAGAAGCTCGAGGCGAGCCTGCCGAGCGGCTACCACATTGCGACCGGCGGCACGGTCGAAGAGAGCGCGGCGTCGCAGGCGTCGGTGTTCGCGCTGTTGCCCGCGGCTTTGTTCCTGATGCTGCTCTTCCTGATGGCGCAATTGCACAGTTTCGGACGCGTCGCGCTGGTGGTGGCGACCGTGCCGCTCGGACTGATCGGCATCGTTCTCGCGCTCCTGCTCGCCAACCGGCCGCTTGGGTTCGTGGCGATCCTCGGCATCCTTGCGCTTGTCGGCATGATCGCGCGCAACGCCGTCATCCTGATCGATCAGATCGAGACCGAGCGGGCGCAGGGGCGCGACATCTGGGACGCGGTGGTCGAGGCGACGCTCTCGCGCTTCCGCCCGATCATGCTGACGGCCGTCTCGACCGTGCTGGGCCTGATCCCGATCGCGCCGACGGTGTTCTGGGGCCCGATGGCCTTCGCCATCATGGGCGGCCTGTTCGTCGCCACCCTGCTGACGCTGCTGGTGCTGCCGGTCTTCTACATCACGCTCTACCGCGCGAAGCAGCCTGCGACGGTCGCCGCGTAGCGGCCCCTTCCCTTCTCCCTCGAGGAGAAGGTGGCCGGAGTTAGCCGGTTGGATGAGGGCATATCGCCGAGACAAAAGAGCGCTTCGCACCGTCCTCGCCCAACGCCTCTCCCGTAGGAGAGCGGGCCGTGCCCGCCAATGCTGCGGCAGCGCTCTTCCAACGTCAGAAATATCCAACCGTGCTCCCGAGCACGATCACAACCGCCAGCGCCAGCAGGCCGCCGACGATCGACACCATGACGATGTCGAGATAGCTCTCGCGATGCGTCGAGTTGCAGACCGCAAGCAGCGTCACCACGGCGCCGTTATGCGGCAGGCTGTCCAGCGTGCCGGCGCCGATCACCGCCACGCGATGCAGATAGCCCCGGATCGATGCCCTGCTCGTGCGCGATCTTGAGGTAGGTCGCGCCCAACGCGTCGAGCGCGATGGTGAGCCCGCCCGAGGCGGAGCCCGTCAATGACGCCAGCACATTGGTCGCGACCGCCAGCGACACCAGCGGGCCGCCCTCGATGCCGAGCACCCAATCGCGCACCAGCGAAAATGCAGGCAGCGCGGCGACGACCGAGCCGAAGCCGACGAGGCTCGCGACGCTCAGCACCGGCAACACGGATGCGTTGGCGCCCGCATCCATGCTGTCGCGCAAAGCCGGCAGACGCCGATAATTGACGGCGATGAGCACGACGATCGCGACCGCCAGCGCGGTCACCACCGCCCACACGCCGCCGACCGCCGCGAGCGACGTCGAGCCCCATACCTGGGCGTATAGAAAAGACGCGTCCATGCGCGGCAGGACGAACAGCGACATGAGAAGATTGACGGCGACGACGATGACGAGCGGCAGAGCCGCGAGCACGATCGGCGGACCGACATCGCTCGGCCGACCGTGCATCGGCTTCCGGCGGATCGAACGTGCTCGCGGTGGTGGCGCGCTCGCGCACCAGAAGATCCTCGGCCGCGTTCTCGTGTGGAACGTCGGCTCCATAGCCCTCGCCCTTGGCGCGCGCGCTTTTCTCCGCTCGCCCGAGCCACCACATGCCGAAGCCGAACATCACGATCGCCGCGATGAATCCGAGCCCCGGCGCGGCGAAGGGCGTGGTGCCGAAGAACGGCATCGGGATCGCGTTCTGGATCGCGGGCGTTCCGGGCAGCGCCGACATGGTGAAGGTCGTCGTGCCGAGCGCGATCGCCGCCGGCATGAGGCGCCGCGGAATCGCCGCGGCGCGGAACAATTGATGCGCCATCGGCGCGAGCACGAAGAAGGCGACGAACAGGCTCACCCCGCCATAGGTGACGATCGCGCCAGCGAGCACGACCGCGAGCACCGAGCGCTGCGGCCCGAGACGCTCGGTCATATATTTTGCGATCGAATTCACCGAGCCCGAGTCTTCCATGAGCTTGCCGAACAGGGCGCCCAGGAGAAAGATCGGGAAGAACTGCATGACGAATTGCGCCGCGCTCGCCATGAAGGTCTGCGTCCAATGCGCAAGCAGCGGCTCGCCGGCCAGCGCGGCCGCAAGGATCGCGGCGGCCGGCGCGAGCAGGAGAATGCTCCAGCCGCGATAGGCGAGCCAAATGAGAAGCCCAAGCGCGATGAGAATGCCGATGAGTCCCATGCCCGTCACACGCCTTCGAGCAGAACGTCGATATCGAGCGTCGACCGCTTGCCGAGGTCCTTCCCGTGATCGTCTAGAAACGCCTGCGCGGCCTTGCGGCCCTCGTCGCGCAGGAACGAGAAGAACGACCATTCCGCGTTGAGCTTCGACGAAGCGCCAAGCTCGGTCATGATGGCGTTCCTGACGACATGCACGCGCATCTGCGTCCAGAGCTTGCCCTCGCCGTCGCCCGGATCGGCGACCTTGCGCAGGAGCGCCATCATTCTCAGCTCCTTCAGGACCACGGCGTTGAACGACACTTCGTTCAGGCGGTTCAGGATATCGCCCGCGCTGCGCGGAATGCCCGGCCGCTCGATCGGGTTGATGGGAACGAGAATCGTGTCCTGCGATTTGCACTCGCGGACGAGCGGGGTGAGCGTCGGATTGCCGGAATAGCCGCCGTCCCAATAGGCCTCGCCGTCGATCTCGATCGCCTGGAACATCGTCGGCAGACAGGCCGAGGCGAGCAGGACGTCGGGCGTCACGGCGTCGTTCTTGAACACCTTGCCGCGCCCGGTGCGCACGTTGGTCGCCGTAATGAACAGATGGATCGGCGACTGCGCCAGGACCTTGAAATCGATGGCTTCGGCAAGGATCTCTCGCAACGGATTCTTGCCCATCGGATTGACGTCATAGGGCGACACCAGGCGCGACATCAGATCCATCGCGACATACATCGGCGAGGAATCGAGCGTCCAGCGCCCGAGCAGCACATCGAGCGGCCCACGCTGGAACGGACTGTAACGGGCGGCGTCAGAGACGCGTCGCCAGAACGCCTCAAGCGCCTCGCGGGCGCCGGCGGCTCCCCCCGTCTGATGACCGTAGACCAGCACCGCGGCGTTCATCGCGCCGGCGGAGGTGCCGGAGATGCCGTCGATCGTGAGCCACGGCTCCTCGAGCAGGCGGTCGAGCACGCCCCAGGTGAAGGCGCCGTGCGACCCCCCGCCCTGGAGAGCGAGATCGATCAGGACGGGCTTGCGCGCTACAGGCTTGGCTGCTTCATTCCGCATATTGTGAACCTCGAACGCCGGGCGGACCGGACCAGCCCTGCCCGCGGGCGAAGCCGAAGCACCGCGCGCGCGCCGAAGGCGGCGCGAGGACCAGGAGACCGGCTTAGCTATTGATTTACCTGCGCCGAGACCTTCGGGGCGCCAAATCAGACGCAAGTGCGTTATTGAGATAGACTCGGAGCCGCACACGCGTAAACATTTTTGCGCTCCATCGCAAATTGGACGGACGATGACCGACCCGAATGATTTTCTCGATCCGGTGGCGGAGCCGGACACGGAACTCGAGCCGGCGCTCGCGTCCGGCGCCCCGAGCCATTCTTCTCGATGGCCACTCTCTATCGCAACCTGCCTTTTATCATTGCGCTAGCGCTCGCCATATTCGGGGTGGCCTATAACAATTTCGTCGGCCACATGATCAACGCCTATTGGGAGTTCCTGGCGATCGCGATCGGGCTTGTCTGCGTCATCACCGCATGGCCGAATGCGCCTGACCGTGCGGCGAGATTCAAGCTGATCTGGACGCAAGTCGCGCACTGGGTGACGATCCTGGTGGCGATGAACCTTCTGCTCCTGCAAGGGTTTCAACTCGTCCTGCCGGTGCAGGCCGCGGGTCTCGTCCTGCTGCTGCTGCTCGGCGTAGGGGCCTTCCTTGCCGGCATCTATCTGATGTCGCTCCGGATCTGCTTCCTCGGCGCCGCCATGGCGCTTTCCATCCCAGCCATGACGTGGCTCAAACAGGCGTCGCTTTTGCTGGCGTTGGCCGGCGTCGCGATCGCGGGCCTCGCCATCGCCTTCTGGCCGGGGCGCAAGAAGGCGTCTGCCTAACCCGCGGAGCCTCTTTGCCGTTGGGACGAACCGAGGAGGACGACCTCATGGCGGAGTTCCCCGTCAATCCGACCCGGTTCGACCCGTATAAGAATTTCAAGTTTCGCCTCAAATGGGACGGCATTTACGTTGCGGGCGTTTCGAAGGTCAGCGCGCTCAAGCGCAAGACCGAAGTCATCGAGTTTCATAGTATCGAGACTGCGGCTGCGATGAAGTCGCCGGGCCGCACGGAATATGAGGCGATCACGCTCGAGCGTGGCCTCACCCAGGACCGCGCATTCGAAGACTGGGCGAACAAAGCCTGGCGCCTTGGCGCGGCGATCGGAAGCGAGGTCGCGCTCGCCGACTTTCGCAAGGATGTTTTGCTGGAGTTCTACAATGAGGCGAGCCAACTCGTGCTCGCCTACAAGATCTATCGCTGCTGGCCTTCGCTCTACCAGGCGCTGCCGCCTCTCGACGCCAACAGCGCCGAGGTCGCCATCGAGCAACTCGTACTCGAGAACGAGGGCTGGGAGCGAGATACGTCCGTGACAGAACCGATCGAGCCGAGCTGAGGCGGGTTAGACCCAGTTCCGACGACGAGAGGCCCCACCTCCGCAGCGACCGCGCTTTTCACCAGCATCGTTCTGGCGGACTCACGGTGAAACTCAGCGCCGACCCGGTCGCCGACACCTCGGCTCCCGCCGAGCTTTGTGTTGTCGCGACGCGTCAGCGTGCAAGCGGACACCTGACGTTCACTGCGTCCGGATTGAGAACATCCCCAGGTTGCGACGCTCCCGGGGCGGGGGGACCTCACTGTTCGCCGGGCAGGCCACCTTATCCAAGACGGTTGCTTTCTGTAAGAAAGCACGAGATAGGGCCGAGAGGACTGCAGTATTCGTCGCCTCCGTCGTGGGGGTTTCCATGTCCCGAAGAACCTCGTAGACAAGGAAAATTAGACGAGAGCGCCGCTCAATTTCATCGTTCTGGATGGGCAAATTTATCTCCAAGGTGATCACGGGTTCAAGGATTCGCGTTGGCTATCGACATCTTGCTCCTAAGTAGAAACCTTAGGACAACCGACCGGTTGAGTCTGATCAAAATTGCTCAGCCTGGGTAAGTCGATTGGCAATGCTTCCGCTGAACTGGCCGGAGGGCGCGCGCGAACAGAGATCAGCGGAATCGAACGATGTGCGCCGCATCGGCCAGATGCCTCCCAAGGGGGCGCTCCGGGGCGTCGCAGCGCAGAGCTTTGGTCGGGGTCGGAGGAGTGCTAAAAATCTCCCATAGACACGGGCTCAAGCAAACGATGACGAGGGTAAAGCCGAGGAGATCCTTTGACGTCGCGGTGTTCCTGAGCACCGTTGACGGCGGCAGGAGCGTTTCGAACTATCGAAAGAGTCAAAGCATCTTCGCGCAAGGCGATGCGGCGGACTCGGTCTTTTACATTCAAGACGGTCAGGTCAAACTCAGCGTCATCTCGGAGCTAGGGAAAGAAGCCGTCGTCGCTCTCCACGGGAAGGCGGACTTCTTCGGGGAGGGATGTTTGACCGGCCAGTCTATGCGCCTGGCGACCGCGACCGCAATGACGGATTGCGTCATCCTGAGAGTGGCCAAGCCCGCCATTGTGCGGGTGATCCACGAGGAACCAACGTTCTCGGAAATGTTTCTTTCCTACATCTTGGCGCGGAACGCGCGGGTCGAGGCCGACCTCGTCGACCAGCTGTTTAATTCGAGCGAGAAGCGTTTGGCGAGACTGCTCCTGCTGATGGCGAACTTCGGCAAGGAAGAGCCCCCGGCGCCAATCATAGCGAAGGTCAGTCAGGAGACGCTGGCTGAAATGATCGGCACGACTCGGTCGCGCGTGAGTTTCTTTATGAACAAGTTCCGCAAGCTCGGCTTTGTTGAGTACAACGGCGACCTGAAGATCCACAATTCCTTGCTGAACGTGATTCTTCGCGACGATCCCAGCCTTGCGCCAATCGATGAAGCCGGTCGTCGGACCTCGCCCGGAGGCGCCGCGACGCGGCCTCGCAGAACGAGACCAGATTAGAAAGGCATGGCTCGCGACCCGCCCTTCCGTCCAACCACCCGCCACACCTCCACTTCGCCCGCTCCTTTCACCGGAATGGTTCCGGCGGATTCGCAGTCGAACTTTGCGCCGACCAGATCGTAGGTGCTGCGCGTAATTTGGATCGCTCCGCTTTGCCCGTGCGATTCCATGCGGCTCGCTACGTTCACTGTCGCGCCCCAGAGATCGTAGATGAACTTCTTGCGGCCGATCACGCCGGCGACCACCGGCCCGGAATTGACGCCGATGCGGAACGCGAGCGTCTCGCCGCCGAATGTCCGGCTCGTGACCGCGTCGCGCATGTCGAGGGCAAGCTGCACCAAAGCGAGCGCGTGATCGGCCCGTTCGCGAGGCACGCCGGCTGCGACCATGTAGCAGTCGCCTATCGTCTTGATCTTTTCGAGGCCGTGTTTGTCGACGAGATCGTCGAAGGTGGAGAAAACCTCGTTGAGGAGATTGACGAGGCGAAGCGGAATCATCGTCGCGGCCATTGGTGTGAACCCAACAACGTCGGCGAACAGGACGCTTGCGGATTCGTAATGCGCGGCGATGGCGCCCTGGTCCACTTTGAGCGCGTCGGAGATTTCCTTCGGCAGGATATTGAGCAGCAGCGTCTCGGAGCGTTCCTGGAAGAAGTTTCGCTGCGCAACGAAATAATAGAGCAGCGCGAAGACGATCGCGATCACGCTGCCGAGATTCAAGACGAAGAACCAGGTGACGAACGCCTCCGGCAGCGCGGGAGGCTTGATCGATGGCTCGAAAGTCGCGCTCACAATGAGGAGCAGGACGAAGCCCACGATCCACAGCAAAGTCTGGCGCAGATCCTCGACCAAAAGCGAGATGAGGGGACAGAGCGCCGCCCAGATGATCACCGCGCTCGAGTTCCTGAAGCCGCCAAGACTCATCGTGACAAGCCAGGGCAGCACAAGGGTCATGAGAAGCTGGATGAAGCGGTAGAGGCGAAGATTGTGGGTCCACGTGAACAGAGCGGTGTTGATCGGCGTGGCGACCGAATAGATTGCTGGCGCGGCGCCCGCGAGCGGAGCCCCGGCGACGAAGTAGACCACCGACCACAAGATCGTCATCGGCAAGACGCCGACAGCCATGAGGACCATCACCAGCCGCTGGAGCGCCGCGTCACCGCTTTCCAGAGGATCGGCGCCGACCCGTGCAGCGAGGGCGACCAGCTTCGCGGCGCTCGCCCATCCGATCCGGTGGGCGCCAGGCGCCCCGTCTCTCCCCATGGCTTCCCCTCGGGCGGTGGAGCATCCACACTTTGCACTCGCCCTAACACGAAGGAGGCATGACGGAGAAGGCCGCGAATCCGAGAGCTTTCGGCCGAGTCACGTCGTTCGACACGCCGCCCTGGAACCTTTGCCCCGCCCCGGGACTTTCACCTTCGCAGCATGGGGCTGCCTGAAGGCAGCGCGATGTTTTTTCCCGGATATGAAGCGACCATGTTGGCCCTCGAGGCGAACAGCGTGATCGGATTGCGTTTGATGAAGATCGCGCATGGCGGCGTCGACGCCGTCCAGGAAGTTCAGCTCATGGTGCACGAAAAGGTCGCGGCGGGCGCCGAGGCGATGGCGACGCTCGTGGGCGGCGGCGGCGTCGAGGCTGTGCTGGCCGGCTACCGGAGACGCGTGGCGTTCAACGCCGAGCGGCTATCGCCGGGATCGGCGCAATAACGCTCTTTTTCCGTGAACGTGGGCGCTCGCCCTCGTCTCGCGAACGCGGTCTCGTATTTGAAAGGTTGCATCTGTGAACAAGACGCTCGAAGCCAACGGTAACGTTGCGCGGAATGAATCCGGCGACAATCCGAACGCGCCTAAGGTCCAGGGCAAAGGGCTGCAGATGAACGACAACAGCGTCGCGGGCAAAAAGCCGGCGAAGTCGCATGCAGCGCCGGAGATGGCCGTCAAGCCCAACGTGGATGAGGTTCAAGGCAAGGGTCTGCAAGTCAACGAAAACAGCGCGGGGAAGTAAGCGCTCGACGACGCACCCTTCGTCCGCGCTGTGAAGGGTTAACGGCTCGCGTAGCCAGCGGCGACGAGGGCGAGCGCGACCATGAGCAGCGCCAAGCCCGCCGCCGGCCATTCCCGCAAGCCCCGATCGACCCGCTCGAATGCGGCCCCGAGAGAAAGCGAGGCGCGGAACGCGGCTTCTTCGGCGACGACGACGTCGCCTGCGGGAATGTGTGGAAGTCGATCGCGCATGGCCCATATTGCCCCGGCCAGTGCGGCGCCAATGAGCATTGGCCAGACCGCATCCCAGAGCTTTGCGGGCTCGAGCGCCTCAGCCGGACTTCCAAGGACCGCATAAAGGAGCCAGGGGAGGAGCAAGGCAGCGGCGGCCAGCGCCACCCATGAACCCATGTGCCCGCGCGGCGCCCCTGCCCGCTCGGCTGGGGGCGAGGGCTCGAGCCGCATGACGAACACCAGCATAAGAGCGGTAGTAGCGGCGGCCGACAGCTTCGAAGCCATGCTCGCGGCGCTCACGCTGAACAGGTCCTTGAGAGCGAGCTTGGCGAGCGCGCCGCCGGTCAGCGGCAATCCGGCGAGGCTCAAGCCGAGCAACGCCGCCACGATGAGGGCCAGCGTTCGAGCGCGGCCGTCGAGCGCGGCAAGCGCTCCCACAGTCAGAAACAGGGCGGCCTTCACCAGCACATGGTTCGCCGCATAGAACGCAACGTTCGTCGCCGCGCCCTGGTCCGCGTTGGCGAGCGCCATGCCAAGCGCCGCGGCGATCACGCCCATCTGGCTGATGCTCGAATAGGCAAGCATTGTCTTGGGGTCGCGCTGCGTCACGCCGATCGCGGCGCCAGTGAAGGCTGAGATGAAGCCAAGCCAGACGAGCGCCTCGCCCCATCCGGGAAACGCCGCGCTCAAGGGGAGAAAACGGATAAGACCGATGACTCCCGCCTTGACCCCGGCGCCGCTCAACACCGCCGCGGCGGAGATCGGCGCTGCCGTATAGGTCAGCGGCATCCAGCCGTGCAGAGGCATGAGCGCGATCTTCATGCCGAAGCCGAGGATGATCAGCGCCAGCGCCGCGTCGCGCCAGGGCGAAGCGGGGAGCGCAGTCACGACGTCGCGGATCTGAACACCGCCATTCGGTTCGCCTGCCGCCAGCATGACGAAGGCGATCAGCAGCACCGCCTCGCCGAGCAGCGCAAACGCCAGATAGACGGCGCCGGCGCGATGCGACGAGGGGTCTTCCTCATGCGCAACGAGGTAGTAGGCGGGCACGCTGACCAGCGCATAGACGAGGTAGAAGGTCAGAAGATCGGCGGCGATGAACACGCCGAGACTGCCGGCCATCGTGAGCAGCCAAGCGACCGCGAACCGGTCGGCGTTCGGCCTTCCCTGCCCTTCCTTGAGAGCGAAGAGGCTGACGATGAGCCAGACCAGCGCCGCCGCGAAGAGCAACAGGCCCCCAGGTTGATCGAGTGAAAGACTCACGCGCAGCGCGGGCGCCTCGGCTCCGAACGGCGCGCCGCCAATCGCGAGCGCGGCGGCGCCGAGCGCGGGCGCGGCGGCGAGCGGCGTGATCGCGCGCGCCACGCCGCGCCCGCCGGGCGCCAGGAAGAGGGCGAGAACAATGAGCGGCGCCGCGAGCGTGGCGACCAGCAAGGCAGGCCCGAACTGCTGCGCCAGCGCGCTCATTGCAGCGCAAGGCCCGCGGCCGGACGGCCGATCTGCAGGAAGGCGAAGAACGATGGCGGCGCGAACGCGAGCAGGAGAGCGACAAGCGCCAGCAGCAGTGCGACGCTCTCGCGGCTGCGCGCGGGCGCCTCTTGAGTTCAGGAGTCTCGCCCGAAAGCGCCGGAGCGAGCACGCGATAGAGATAGCCGCCGGCCAGCAATCCGCCGCCCGCCATGACGACGGCCCACACCCATTGACCGGACTCGATCGAGGCCTTCATCAACAGCCATTTGGCGGCGAAGCCGCCGCTTGGCGGCAGACCCATGAGCGACAATCCGCCGAGGCCGAGCGCCAGGAACGTCACCGGCAGCGCGCGAGCGGCGCCGCCGAGCTCGGCGATCCGGTCATGGCCCAGAGATTCGGCGATGAGGCCGGCGGACAAGAACATCGCCGCCTTGGCGAAGGCATGCGACAAAGCTTGCATGATTCCGCCGCTGAAAGCGTCCGCCGCCCACGGCCCGGCCGCCAGCGGGAACATCAGGAACAGATAGCCGATCTGCGCAACGGTCGAATAGGCGATGAGCAATTTCAACCGTGCCTGACTCAGAGCAAGCACGCTGCCGAACAGGATCGCAGCCGAACCAAGCGCGGCGAGGATCGTGCCTGGGATCACGCCCGGAAGCGAAGCCAGCACACCGAACCAGAGGCGGACAACGAGGAAGAACGAGCCCTTCACCACCAGCCCCGAAAGCACCGCGCTCGCCGCTGCGGGCGCGTTGGCGTGGGCCGGGGGGAGCCACAAATGCAGCGGGAACAGCGCGGTCTTCGCCAGAAGGCCCGCGGTCATCAGCCCGCCCGCCAGCCAGACGGCAGGCTCGGGGCGAACAAGCGGGGCAAGGAGCGCGATGTCGAGCGTGCCATAGGCGCCGTAGAGCAAGGCCACGCCGAGCAGATAGAACACCGAGCCGAACAGCGCGAACAGGAGATAGCGCAGGGCCGCAGCCAAAGTCTCGGGACGTCCGTCCAGCGAAACCAGCGGAACCGCGGCGAAGGTGAGAAGCTCGAGGCCAACATAGAGATTGAACAGATCGCCGCCCAGAAAGACGAGGCTCAACGCCGCCTGAATGCCCTGCAGCAGCGTCCAGAAGACGAGCGGCGCGCGCTTTTCGGTCAGTTCTGGCGGGGTCGCGAAGCTGGTCCGGGCGTAGAGCGCGGCGGCGGGCGCGATGAGTTCCGCTGTCACGAGCATGACGGCGGAAAATCCATCGGCTCGGAGCGCGATCCCGAGCGGGGGCGCATAACCGGCAAGGGTGTAGACGACCGGCTGGCCTGACCGCCACACAAGCCAAGCGATCGCGACGGCGACTGCGAACTCCAGCGGCATGAGGCTGAGCGCGATCCATTCCGCCCGCCGGCCGCCGAGCAGCAGCGACATGAGCACGCCAAGCGCCGGCAGGAGGATCGCCAGCGGCAGCAGGCTTCCGCCCGCCGTCGCCGCGATGGCGGAGGCGCCAGCCGTCATTCGGCGCTGGCTCCGCCACCCGGAGGTTTGGTCCAAGCCTCCGGGTTCAACGTCACCTGGCCGGCAGCCTCAAACAGCCGCAGCACCAGGGCGACGGCGAGCGCGCTCGCCGCGAAGGCGACGACGATCCCGGTGATCACCATCGCCTGCGGCACAGGGTCGGCCTGCAATCCGGCCGCCGCGCCCTTCCGTGCAACGATGCCGAACACGAGGAAAACGCCGCTGCCCATGAGATTGAACGCGAGGATTTTGCGCAAAGGTTGAGGATTGACGATGAGGCCATAGAGGCCAAGGCCAACCAGCGCCGCGCCGACAAGCCCGGCCAGAGTAGCGGACGTCATCGTCGCGGCTCGCGTCGCGGCGGACCCGCCACCAGCATCGGCAGGATCACGGCGATGGAGAGGACCATGAACGCCTCGATGAACAGGATCGCGGGCTTCGCGAACCCCGGCGGATAAGCGAAAAATCCGCCGGCGAAAATCGCACCCGCAACGCCCGCGATCAGAAACACGAGCGGCCCCGCGACAATCGCGAGCCGCAGCCAGAACGCGCTCGTCCGCGGCGCCTCGGTCAGCCTCGCCATCATGACGATGATCCACATCGCGGCGAGAATGGCGCCGCCCTGAAAAGCGCCGCCGGGCGCATCGGCGCCGACCCAAAAGACATGGATGCCGACCAGGATCCCGAGCGGCGCCAGGATTTGCGCGAGGAAGGCCAGCGTCGGCTCAGGCCGCTCCGCGCGCGCTTCGCCCGGCGCCCCGCCCCAATATCGGTCGGCCGCGAGCGACCACACGCCGATCACGGCAAGAACCAGCACGACCTTCTCCAGCATGGTGTCGAAGGCGCGATAGGCGATCAGAACGGCCGTGACCGGATTGCCGAGGCCAGTCTCGGCCAGGTGCTGCATCGATTGCGGCGCCAGAGAAGGGCCTTGATCGGGCAACAGCAGAACGACGGCGGCCAGCGCCAAAGCGACAAGCGCGCAAAGAACGCCTGCGAAAACGCGCGAGGCGCCGCCCAACGATTTAACTTGCGCCTCGCTCTCCGCTGCGCGCAGACGCGCGGCGGCGCCGATGAGCAGAACGCCGGTCACGCCGCTGCCGATCGCAGCCTCCGTCAGCGCCACATCGACCGCAAACAGGCGTATCCAGACCAGCGACAGCAAGAGGCCATAGACGACATAGCCGACCGTCGCGGCAAAGGCCCCGGGCGCGAAAATGGTCCAGGCCGCGACCGCGAAAACCAGGAACGCGAGGCCAATGTCGAGCGCCTGCAGAACGCTCATGCGGCCGTTCCTTTGCGCCGCACCGCGCGCCCGACGAGCTGCGCCGCGCTCGCGCCGGCCAACTGGACCAGCGCCCAGATGGCGACAAGCTTCAGCGCGGCGAGTGGGCTCTCCGCGCGAGGCAAAAGGCCGAGCACAATCAGGCCAAGACCGAGATTGTCCGCCTTGGTCAGCGCGTGCAGGCGGCTCAGCGCATCGGGGAAGCGCAGCAAGCCCACCGTGCCGGCAAGGAAGAAGAAGACGCCGGCGCCGATCACGACAATGCTGAAGAAATCAACGACAAGACTCATCGGCCATCCGCGACGTCTGAGTTTTCCGCCGGCGCGGCGCTGTTGACGAAGGCGGCGGAAGCGAAGGCCGCGAGCAGCGCAAGCCCAAGCGCAACATCCTCGACGCCGTGCGCGCCCGTGGCCACAGCAATCAAGAGCAGGGACGCGATCCCCCCGGTGCCGATAAGCTGCGCCGCCATCAGGCGATCGGCGTCGCCCGGGCCACTGAGGATGCGCACGAGCCCGACGGCCACGGTGAAGAGGATGACGCCCGCGGTCGCGAGAAGGAACTCAGCCACCGCCGAACGCCCGGATGAAGAGCCGCTCTTCCGCCTCGAGATTGGCCGCGACCGGCTGGCCTATGTCGAGGCAGTGAACCAGCAGCGCCCCCTGTTCGTCAGTCCCCGTGGGCAGCGTTCCTGGCATCAGGCTCGACAAAGCGCAGAATGCGCTTCGCTTGCCGCCTTCGGGCAGGCGCAACGGGCAGGCGATCAGTCCCGGCCGCAGCCGCAGTTCCGGGGAGAGGGCCCGCCACGCCACATCCACTCCCGAGACGAGCGACTGGCGGAAGAAACTCGCGACGAGCGACGCAATCGCCGCAGGCCCGTATCGGGACGCCAACGGCGGCAGAAAGCGCAAGCTCACCCAGGTGGCGACGACAACGGCGGCGAGCCCCACCGGAAGATCAGCAGGCGCCCATCCCGAGATCATGAGCCAAAATGCAAGGAAGAACGCCGCGCGCGCCGCCGCAACGCGCGACAGACTGAGAGAGCCGCTGTCCTCGTGGGCGCTCAACGCGGCGATCCAGGGCCACCAAAGAACGCGTAGCGTAGTTTGATGAACCGCCCAACGAGCAGGATGCGGGGACTCGGCTCATGCTCATCGCCCGAACAGCCCGGCATCCGCGTTTCTCAAGCCTTCTCTGCTGCGACGCGGGGCAGAGCTACCATGTTCATTCTAACGGGGAAAGCGCCGGTCCGCCTCGGTTGGCGGCCGGTCCCATCGACACTTCGGCACTGTAGAGGAAAGAAGTCGGAGATAGACGGAACGCCCGGCCTTTCGGCTCATTCGCCGGCCAGTTCGCTCAACTCGATATCATGCGGAGGGGGCCGCCATGCTGCGGCCCCCTTCGCAATCTCGTTCGCGCCCCCCGAGTGACGCGAATGTCATCAATCAGCTCTTCGGAGCCGCGGCAGGGGCCTTGCGCATCGAATGCATGTGATGAGCCGACGCGCGCGCGCGGTGCGCGGACGTGTTGCCCTTGCGTCGAACGTGACCGCGATGCGAGCCCATGTGGGCCTTCGCGGGCGAAGCCATCGTCGTATCCGTTGCGGCCTGGGCCGCCTGCGGGAGAGCGGCCAGCGGCGCGAGGGCGATGAGGGCGCCGAGGCCCATTGCGACATATTTGTTGATCATTGTCGTTCCTCTTGAAGCGAGTCTCAGACTCTTGTTTCTCGAACGATCTCGATCTGCGCTTTCCATGCTGAATTGGAGATGAATGTCAGGTTTAACTGCCGTTCAGCTATAGGCGGCGCCCAATATTCTCGCATGCGCCGTTTTGTGCGGTAGCGACCAAATCATGTCCTGATTCAGGACACGCGGAAGGTCGCCTCCCTCCCCTTTTCTGCGAGTTGCGGGTGGATGGCGGGAACATCATCCTGCGTCTACGCATTTTGCCATTGCATGTTGTAAGTCGGAACCTCGGCCAGCGCCAAGCCCGGATATTGCGCGCGACCCAGGGGCGTCGAGCAGGGAAGCGGGGACGAGAGGATCATGACCGCGGGAGCCGTCCGCTGAACAGAGAGACGAGCAAACCAGCCGGCTATGCCCGGCTCGTCTCCACGCCACGCATTCTGGTCGTGGAGGACGAGATCGATGTGGCGTTGCTCATCAGCTACAATCTAGAAGCTGAGGGCTATTTCGTGGAAAGCGTTGCGCGCGGCGATGAAGCCGAGCGTCGTCTGGCCGAAAACGCGCCCGACCTCCTCATTCTCGACTGGGTGCTGCCGGGCGTTTCCGGCATCGAGATTTGCCGGCGCTTGCGCGCGCGCGAGGCGACACGCACGTTGCCGATCATCATGGTCAGCGCCAGGCACGAAGAATCCGAGCGTGTGCGCGGACTCGCCGTTGGCGCCGATGACTATGTCGTCAAGCCGTTCTCCGTGATCGAGCTGATGGCCCGCGTGCATGCGCTCCTCCGGCGCAGCCGGCCGGAACGGGTCGCCGAACGGCTTTACGTCGGAGACCTCGACCTCGATCGACTGACTCGGCGCGTCCGACGCGGCGATCGTGACATTCGCCTCGGGCCGACCGATTTTCGGCTGCTCGAATACCTGATCGAAAAGCCGGGCCGTGTGTTCTCGCGGGCGCAGCTGCTCGAGTTGGTGTGGGGGCGCCTGGCCGGAGTCGATGAACGCACGGTCGATGTCCATATCGGACGCCTGCGCAAGAAACTGTCGAAAGGAAAAGAGCGCGATCTGATCCGCACGGTGCGCGGCGCCGGCTATGCCATCGACGAGGGCTTCGGGGGCAACGTCTGGCGGTGAGGTCGGGCGCGCCTTGAGCGCCTTGGGTGATGCCGGCATAGCATCTGCCTTCGGAACAGAGCAGAATATGGATCGACGCGCCGCCCGACCAACCGCTCCTAACATTTCAAAAATCACTATCGCACCGGACCGCAGCCTCAACGCAAGGCGCCGTCTGGAATGTCCTTCGAGGCTCTTGCTTCGCAGGAGCGCCTCAGGACAAGGCAGGCCGGGTGGCGGCGACTCCCGAAGCGCAAAGCGCCCCGGCAGAGATTGATGCACGGTCTCGTTCCCGGTGTTAGAGTTGCAAGCTCCGCTCGACGACGCGCCGCAGCTTAGAATCAATCCGGATTCCCATGGCCCATAGATCAGGAAGCGCCGATTTGCCGTTGCACGGCGGGCGGGTGCCCCTCTGGCTCGCCGGCCGCATGAGCCGCCTCGGCGCCGTCATCAGCGAGGCGATCGTCCTTAACTATGGCCGCGACGAGCTCCTGCGTCGTCTCGCCCATCCGTTCTGGTTCCAGTCGTTCGGCGCCGTCATGGGCATGGACTGGCACTCCTCGGGCATCACCACGAGCGTCATCGGCGCGCTGAAACGAGGGCTCGAGCCTTTGTCCGGCGAACTCGGAATCCATGTCTGCGGCGGCCGCGGCAAGCAGTCGCGAAAGACGCCCGCGGAGCTTTCAGCGATCGGTGAGCGGGTGGGCATCGACGGCTTGGCGCTCGCCAATGTCAGCCGGCTGGTGGCCAAGGTCGACAGCGCGGCGATCCAGGATGGTTTCGACCTCTATCTGCACGGCTTCATCGTCACCGATGACGGCAAATGGACCGTCGTCCAGCAGGGCATGAACGGCTCGAGCCGCACGGCGCGCCGTTATCATTGGCTGTCCGAAGGCCTCCAGAGTTTCGTCGAGGAGCCGCACAAGGCGATCGACGGAATCCATCAAGGCGAGATCGTCAACCTGACGGATCGGCGCGCGGACGCCTCCCGTCGGGCCCAGCTCGAGCTTCTGGATTTTCTCGGCCCCGATGGCCTCACGCGCGCGCTCGCCGGCATCGAGGCGAAACCGGGCAAGCCCGTTCCTCCGCCCGAGCCCGTCCAGCTCACCCTCCCCCATCTCGTCATGCCGGCGCATCACGACGTGCGCGCAGGCGACGTGCTCAGCTCCCGCCTGCACGCGACCTTCACCGCCGCCGCAAATCGAGGACCCGCCGATTTCGCCGAATTGCTTCTCGTTCCGGGCGTCGGCGCGCGCACGGTGCGGGCGCTCGCCATGGTGGCCGAAGTGGTGCATGGCGCGCCTTATCGCTTCACCGATCCCGCGCGCTTCTCGTTCGCGCATGGCGGCAAGGACCGTCATCCGTTCCCGGTGCCTCTCAAGGTCTATGACGAGACGATCTCGGTCATGAAGGCGGCGGTGCAAAAGGCGAAACTCGGTGAGGACGACAGGCTCGCGGCGCTCAAGCGGCTCGACGACGAAGCCCGGCGGGTCGAGCGGCGCGCGGGCAGACCGACTGTGCCGGAGGTGATCGCGGACGAGCTGTGTCTCTCGCATAGCTATGGCGGCCGCAGCGTGTTTGGCTGGGAGCCGGCGCCCCCCGAACGAAAGCCGAAACCAGCGTTCAATCGCGGCTAGCACCGGGCCGACACGAGGGCTTACATCGCCATCCGCTATAGTCGTATCGATATTTCGAACGGTCCGCTTAGCGCGCGCGCACCTATCTCCGGCTTTCCACCGCCATCCGGACGGCGAGTCCGGCAAGCACGGTCCCCATCAGCCAGCGCTGCATCAGCGCCCACGAGGGATGGGCTTTCAAAAACGCGGCGATCGAGCCGGCCATCATGGCGATGGCGGCGTTGACGCTGACGCTGATCATGATCTGAGTCGATCCGAGCGCAAGCGATTGCGTGAGCACGCTGCCCGCGTGCAAGTCGGTGAACTGCGGCAGCAGCGACAGATACAGCATCGCAATTTTCGGATTGAGGAGATTGGTCAGAAGACCCATCGCGAACAACCGGCGCGGGCTGTCGACGGGGAAGGCCTTCACTTCGAACGGCGACCGCCCGCCGGGGCGTATCGCACCCCAGGCGAGCCAGAGGAGATAGGCGGCGCCCGTCAGGCGAAGCGCGTCATAGGCGTAAGGCACGGCGAAAACGAGCGCGGTGAGGCCGAACGCGGCGCACAGCATGTAGAAGACAAAGCCGAGCGCGACGCCGCTCAGCGAAATGAGCCCCGCGACCCGACCCTGGATGATCGAGCGCGAGATCAGATAGATCATGTTCGGGCCTGGCGTCAGCACCAAGCCCAACGCGACGAACGCGAAAGCTAAAAGGTTGGCGAGCGACGGCATCGGCGCTTCTCCCAAGGGGAGCTTATCGCTGAAGGGGCTGCAATCGCCAAGAAAGCCGGCTCGAGCTCGCCGCCCAAACGTTCGCTGCACGATTGGCGACATTCCTCCCGATTGCCTGAGCGTCGCGGCGAGCAGGGCGAGCGCAGCAGCCAGATCCTCGCGCGTGCGTGCTACGCCGAGCCCGAGACGAATGCCTTCCGGAGGCGCGAAAGCGTCGCTGGCGTCGGGAACGGCGCCCTCCCCGTTCATGGCGACCCCCGCGAGCCCTCGCGCCCGGACGGATCATGAACAAGGTGGTGTTTGGCGGCTGAGGCGGCGCTGGCGGGGAAAGCCGCGGAGCCATGCGGGCCGGCGCGGCGTTCAACGCATTGTGACTGCGGTCTTAGGCCTCCGGCTTGCGGCGGCGACGGCGCCGCGCCACAAGGCCTTGACCTGAAAGCCGCCCATGCGCCCCGCCGTTCTCACCGCCTTCATCATCGCGACCGCCCTATTCATGGAGAACATGGACGGGACCGTCATTTCGACCTCGCTGCCGGCCATCGCGCTCGACCTGCATCAGGATCCGATCGTCCTCAAGCTCGCCCTCACCTCCTACATGTTGACGCTCGCGGTGTTCATTCCCGCCTCCGGTTGGGTCGCTGACCGCTTCGGCGCGCGCACGGTGTTCTGCAGCGCGATCGTCGTCTTCACGCTCGGCTCGATCCTTTGCGGCGCTTCCTCGTCCCTTTCGACCCTCATCGCGGCGCGGGTGTTCCAGGGACTCGGCGGCGCGATGATGGTGCCGGTGGGGCGGCTCGTGCTTTTGCGTTCCACAAAGAAGAGCGATCTCGTCAGCGCGATGGCCTACCTCACCGTGCCGGCGCTGATCGGTCCGGTCGCGGGTCCGCCGCTCGGCGGCTTCATCACCACCTATTTTCACTGGCGCTGGATCTTCTGGATCAACGTGCCGATCGGCATTCTCGGCGTGCTGCTCTCGCTCAGGTTCATCGAGAATCTCCGCGAGGAGGCCGTGCCCCGTTTCGATTTCAAGGGGTTCGTCCTGTCGGGCGTCGGCCTCTTGAGCCTCATATCGGGCTTGAGCATGATCGGGCGCGGCATTGCGCCTTATTGGCTGGTCGGGGCGATGATCGCCATCGGCGCGCTTTCGCTGGCCGCCTACGTCCGGCACGCACACGAGAACGCCGGCGCCATACTGGATCTCAAGCTCCTCAAGATCCCGACCTTCTACGCCGGCGTCGTCGGCGGGCTCATTTTCCGCATCGGCATTGGCGCCATGCCCTTCCTGCTGCCGTTGTTGTTGCAAGTCGGGTTCGGCCTGACGCCATTCGCCTCCGGCTCGCTCACTTTCGCCACCGCCGCTGGCGCGCTCCTGATGAAATTCACCGCTTCGACGGCGCTGCGCTGGTTCGGCTTCCGGCAGACACTGGTTGTCAACTGCCTCATTTCGGGAGCCTTTCTCGCCGTCTGCGCGCTGTTCACGCCGTCGACGCCGCATTGGCTCCTGCTGCTTGCGCTGCTCGCCGGCGGATTCTTCCGCTCGCTCCAATTCACCGCGTTGAATGCGATCAGCTATGCCGACGTCGACTCGCCACAGATGAGCCGCGCCACCAGTTTCGCCAGCGTCTCGCAGCAGATGTCGGGGGCGATCGGAGTCGCGGTCGCGGCGATTTGCGTCGAGGCGATCCAGTTTGGCTTCGGCGACTCCGAACTCGTGGCCCGCGACCTCTCGCTCGCCTTCGTCCTGGTGGCGATGGTGTCCAGCCTGTCCGTATTCATCTTCGCCCAGCTCAGGCCGGACGCGGGGGCTGCGGTCTCGGGCCGGATGATTGCGGCCAGCGAAGAGCGAGCGAGCGCAGCGGCGGAGTAAGCCTCGGGCGGGAGAGAGGAGCCCCTCTCCCGCGTTGGATTCTTTTAGGCCCAGGCGGAGTCCGGGATTGAGATTGGCTCGGTGGGAACCAGTGTCGCGACCGACACATGCGGCCAGGACAAATTGCTGAAGTTCAGATTAACAGTCTGTGTATATTGAATTTGTGTCCCAGTCACGGTCAGCGTCCGTGGGGTCGGAACCGGAACGGGTGGGTCGACGATAAACGTCGGGATCGGACGTCCAAACGGCCGCGGGCCGTCCGGCTGAACCGTTATCGGTCCCTGTCCCGGAGCGAATACAGGGATTTGCAATGTGTATTGCACCGTCTCAATCCAGAATATCGCCGACATCGAGATCGCCTGCGCGTTCGGATTCGCCGCCGCCGGGTCGCCGAGCAGGAATGCGATATTGTCCGTGCCGCCGCCAAACAGGCCGGCCAGCAAAGGAATGGGTGAGGCGGCGGGGTTCGTGTCGATAATGAGCGTCGTGGTGGAGAGAATAGTCTGTCCGGCAATCTGATTGACGAGAAGTGAGTTCGGGTCGTCGAGCAGGGCCTGATTGATGGTCCCCTGCAGCATGAACGGCGACAGATCCTGTGGGATTCGGGCGGTTTGCTGGTTCGCGGCGGTTTGACTGGGAAATTTGTTGGCTACCTTATTGCCAGTCGCGATCACCGTCGGCGTGATGTCGACCGGTTTTATGGTCGGCGGTCCGGGGTTTGTCACCACGACTCCCTGCGCTTCGATAGTCGTGCCGTGAGGGATGGACGCCATCCTCGCCACGGTTATGCCCTCGGCAGGGACGGTCGTAGCGGGCACGGACAGCCAAATGCCCGGCTCGAAGTGAATCCCGGTCGATTGACCCGGATTGGTGACGTCGCTGATCACTTGGATATAGGGCACGCCGTTCATAAACAGATCGCCCTGGACCGTGCCGCGGTTGGGGATGGATCCGAGACTGGGCGAGAACGAAAGCGTTTCGGAAGTCAGGTTGAGTTCCAGAACGTTGTCGCCTGGCACTGGAATCGGCAACGGCGTCGTCGTCCCCGTCTGCGGCCGGAAGATCGTATTGAAGCCGCTGCCGGTCCAAGTCCCGGTAAATGCGGAGAGCGGTCCGAGAGCCGGAGGGGCGAGCGGAGCAGACTCAGCGACGATCGCATGGCCCGGAGGAGCGGTTGGGACCTGATGGATTCTGAAGTTGGTGGGGATGGAGAAGGCAGATTCGAGACGGACGGCCATGAGAAACCTCCAAAGTATGAGAATGAAATGAAAATTAACGAACGAAGACCGGCCGACCGGTAATGCGGCCAAATTTACGTTACCAACTTCGCGGTCGAGGGCTGTGATCCGCGTCACATGGGTTTGCCGAGAGGGGCTTCGCTGTCGGGCCGAACTCGCGGCGGCGCTGTCGCTTGCGCTGCTGGTTTTCAAATGGGCAAGCCGGCCGCGCCCTGATGCAGAAGGGCCGCCAGGCCGGTGAGGGATCAGGCGGGGGCGCGTCGTTCGCAGACTCGCCTACTCAACCCTTCCCTATTCCGCCGCTACCACGTCGGATTGGGGTAGGCGGGCGGATAGGTCACCGGGTTAGCAAAGAGCTTGTTCACTTCCTGCTCAAATTTTGTGACGTCGGCAATGCTCGGGCGCCTCCCGCGGCCAACGCCAAAACGAGCGTAAGGCGAAGAGCGCCGACCAATTCAGCACGCGCCGAGCCCCAGGGGGCCTGCGCCTCACTCCAGGAGATCCGGCTGCTCCTTGACGATGCGCGCGTAGAGCGGCTGGAACTGGAACCAGCCGGAAAAAGGACTTCCGACGATTTTGTAAGCCTGCGCGGCGACTTGCGGCGAAATAAGCTTGAGCGTCTCGCCGTTCCTCAGCGTCGCTTCGGCTAAGAGCTGCACCTGGCAGGACCGCTCCATGGTGATGAACCACCACACCGCCTCATCGACCGTGCCCCCGACCGTAATCAGGCCGTGGCTCTGCAAGATCGCCGCTTTGCGCTTGCCGATGGCTTCGGCGATCCGCTGGCCCTCGTCGAGTTCGACCGCGACGCCGCCAAAGTCGTCGTAGACCGCATGGTCCTCATAGAACGCGCACACGTCCTGGGTTATCGGCGCGAGGGGCCGTCCGAGCGTCGAAAAGGCCCGACCGTAGGTCGAATGGGAATGCGCGGCGGCGTTCGCGTCGGGCCGCGCGGAATGGACCCGGGAATGGATGACAAAGGCCGCCGTGTTGACCGGATAGTCGCCCTCGACGACATTGCCCTTGTGGTCGCAACGGATCAGGTTCGAGACCTTGATCTGGCTGAAATGGACGCCGAACGGATTGACCCAGAACGTGTCCGTAAACTCCGGGTCGCGCGCCGTGATGTGCCCCGCGACCCCCTCGTCGAAGCCAAATTTGGAGAAAAGGCGAAAGCCTGCAGCGAGCCGCTGCTTCCGATGCAGCCGCTCGTCCGCCGGATTGTCAAACTTCGGCGGCGTCGGCAGTTTTCCCATCATCGCGGCCGGATCGACAGGGGCCTTGGTTTGGACGTTCATGTGCTCCTCCCGGGACTATCTTGTTACGCTATCAACCATAGAGCAGACCGAGGCGCACGTCAGCCAACAATGGGTGTCGAGCGGACGCACGGGGCGAGCTCGCATGGGATTATGGTCATAAGATTTTCGCTAAATTCTAATTCACCGGTTGACCCCGCTAAAACCTCCTCTATGCAGCGGCCTCCCTTGTCACCTTCTTACGCTGTGGGTTCCATACAATGAGCTTCCCTGTTTCCATGCCGCGTTGTTTGCGCGGCGCCGCTGCTGTCGTGCTTGTCGCCCCGATGCTCGTCGCGACCCTCCCGGCTCACGCAGCTGTGCTGACCGCGGCCGACATCCTCACCCAGTTCAACGCAGTGGTCAGCAATAATTTCTCCACCAATTCGGATGTCGAAGGCCGCCTGGTCGCTGGCAACATCAACAACGGCGGGAGTTCGCCGTTCTACGCGAAGCCCAACCCCTTAAGCGCGCCATCGTCGTTTCAGGCCGTGAACGCCCTAACGATCCAGAGCTGCCCAAGCTGCAACGTGAGCCATGGCGGCAGCGTGAACTTCGTCACCAGCAATGCCGGCTCATTCAATTTCAATGGCGGCGGCTCGCTCGCTCAAAACAACCCGTCCTTTGCGATGAGCGACTTCACCACGCCGCTCGACGCTCTTCAGGCGAAGCTCGCCGGGATGATCGCCAACAGCAACTTCACGAGCCCCAATAACAACAGCCTCGTCTTCGACGTTACGCCCGACGCGAGCGGGACCGCAATATTCGATATGACCGCCGCCCAACTCGCGGGCGGCCCGTCGGACAATTATAACATCACGTTCGCGAACGAGACCTCGGCGTCCACGATCATCATCAACGTCACGGGAAGCTTCACCGAGGGCGGCGGCGAAAACTTCAACGGCGATACCTACCTCAATCAGCACGTCATCTGGAATTTCGAGGACGCGACCGCCGTCAACGTCAAGTTCTGGCACGGCGCGGTCCTCGCGGGTGACGCCTCGGTGACGAACAGCTCGCCGATGGAAGGCTTCCTCTACGCCAAGAATTTCACCGGCGGCGGCGAACTGCATGACTTCCCGTTCGACGGGACCGTGCCGGGCGCGGTTCCTGAGCCCTCGACCTGGGCGATGATGGCGCTCGGCTTCGCCGGCCTCGGCTTCCTGGGCTTCCGGCGCCGCAACGCGGCTAGGGCGTAAGCCTCAACGATCCAGGCTGCGCTCGGCTCCAAGTCGGGCGCGGCTTTTGGCGAATCTCAGTTGGGAGCGGGTTCAGGCCTTGCGCCTCGGAACCCGGTGGCCAGCAGATAAAGCTCGGCGCTGTCGGCGCGGCTGGCCTTGGGCTTCACATGGCGCACGGTCGCGAAATCGCGCTTGAGGCGGGCGAGCAGCTCGCCCTCGGCGCCGCCCTGCAGCACCTTGGCCAAGAAGAACCCGCCCGGCGCCAGGACTTCGCTCGCGAAATCGGCGGCGAGCTCGACCAGGCCGATGATGCGCAACTGATCGGTCTTCCGATGACCGGTGGCGTTGGCCGCCATGTCGGACAGGACGCCGTCCGCGAGGCCGCCCAGCCACTCCCGAAGCTGGTCCGGCGCCTTGCGATCGTGGAAGTCCATCTGCCGGAACTCCACCCCCTCGATCGGGTCCATCGCCAGAAGATCGATGGCGATGACCCGGCCCCTGCCCTCGTGCGAGCCCACGCGCGCCGCCGCGATCTGGCTCCAGCCGCCGGGCGCGGCGCCGAGATCGACGATGCGCTGGCCCGGCTTCAGGATCTTGTACTTGTCGTCGATCTCGATGAGCTTATAGGCCGCGCGCGACCGATAGCCTTCGCGGCGCGCCTGGGCGACATAGGGATCGTTGAGCTGGCGCTCGAGCCAGCGGGCCGAGCGCCGCTGTGCGCTTGCGGGTCATCTTGACCCGGACTTTAAGCGCCCGTCCGCCTTCGCGGCCCGAGCCGCCCCGTCGTCACCAGCGCTCGCGCGGTCGGCGGTGCGGCCCGACCCCGTCGGCGCGCATCATATGACTGAGGATTCCCTCGCGCAGACCCCGGTCGGCGATACGCAGCCGCTCGGCGGGGAAATGGTTCCGGATCGCCTCCAGGATGGCGCAGCCCGCGAGCACCAGATCGGCGCGTTCGTGGCCGATGCAGGCGTTGGCGGCGCGCTCGGCATAGCTCATGGCGCGCAAGCGCGCGATCGCCCCGTCGACCTCCGCCCGGCCCAGCCACAGCCCGTCGACCGCGCGCCGGTCGTAACGCGGCAGGTTGAGATGCACGCCGGCAATGGTCGTCACCGTGCCGGAGGTGCCAAGCAGATGGAAGCGGTCGCAACGCGCCTCGTCCGCCACACGGGCGACGAAAGGCGCAAGCGCGTCCGACACATGAGCGGTCATGGCGTCGAAAGCTTCCTCGCTCACGTCCACGCCGCCGAATGTCTCGGCCAGCGAAACCACGCCGAGCCTCAGCGACTCCCAGGCCTTCACCCGGTTCGTCGCGTGCGGCGCGCGAGGATCGAAGCCGAGCCATATGATCTCCGAGGATCCGCCGCCGATATCGAACATCACCGTCGAGCGGGCTTCCTTATCGGCGAGGTCGCCAACGCCCGCGGCGGCGAGATGCGCCTCGGTCTCGCGGTCGACAATTTCGAGCTCGATGCCGAGCCGTTCGCGAACCACGGCGACGAAGTCGGAGCCCATTGGCGGCCGAGCGGCAGGCTTCAGTGGCGATCGTGCGGGCGCGGGTGACCCCGCGCGCCACCATCTTGTCGCGGCATACCTTCAAGGCCTCGAGCGTGCGCGAGATCGCCGCCTCGCTCAAGCGTCCGGTCAGCGACAGCCCCTCGCCCAGGCGAACGATGCGCGAAAATGCGTCGATGACCCGGAATCCCTGGGCGGTCGGCCGCGCGACAAGCAGCCGACAATTGTTGGTTCCGAGATCCAGCGCCGCATAAGTCCCGCCCCAGCCATTGCGCGCGCCGGCCGGACTTTCAGTTGAAAACGGCGCGTGAAACCCGGAATCCGAACTCCACGTCGAAACGTGACTCGAAACCACTCCCACCCCGCCTCACGCCGCCTTGGCAGGCAGCGCCCAGTGTCGAAAGAGTGTAGCAACGTTGACGCCGGATGCAACGCGCTTGGGTGTATTTCAGGATTTGAAAAACGGATGACGAACTTTGTCGCCCACCTTGAGCCCGATTGACGCCGCCATCCCGCCGTTCAATTCAAGCACCGCGATGCAGGGTCCGCCGGAAGGAACGACGCGCTCGGACAAGGGCTCGGCGTTGGCCGCGATATGCGTCACGACGCCTGAGGGCGCAATGAAAATCATGTCGAGCGGGATGTAGGTGTTCTTCATCCAGAAGGCCACCGGCTCGTCGCGGTCGAACTCAAACAGCATGCCGTGGTCGGGCGCCATGTAGCGCCGATCCATCAGTCCATGTTCGCGGGTCGCCTCATTATCGGCGATCTCGACCTGAAACGCGTGCCGTCCGGTCGAGGTGACGATCTCGAGCGAATCAAGCTCGCCGCCCAGCGCCGCGGCGCCCGCGGACGCGGCAAGCAAAAGGATGACGGCCAGCGCCGCCCAGATCCGAACCCCGATCGCCCTCATCGCCGCTCCTCGGTCCCGCGCGCTCGTCGTGCAAGGCGGTGAAAGCCGGGTTCAAGAGCAAGCGGAAGAGCGCGTCAAGCGCCGAAGTCGCACGAGGCGCTTGTCAAAAGCGCCGTCAGTGCGGCGCGAAGATCTTCGAACCGTCGAGCGGCCTGACCTCGGCCGCCATCAGCCCCTTCGGGCCCGGGACCAAACCGCGCCAGCATGCTGTCGCCCGGCTTCGGATCGACGAAGCCATAGCGGCGCAGCGTTTCCATATGGACGAAAATGTCTTCGGTGCCCTCGCCGCGGGTGAGGAAGCCGAAGCCCCGGGACCGATTGAACCATTTGACGATGACGATCTCGAATGCGCCGACCGTGCTTGCCTGCGCACGCGTGCGCGGCGGCGGCAGATCCGGAGCCGAGGCCGGGTCGGGTTCGGTGATCGCGAGGACCTTGAACACCTGCAAGCCGCGCTCGCGCCGCTGAGCCTCGGCGACGACCCGGGAGCCTTCGCGAAGACTGGTGAATCCGTCGCGCCTGAGAACGGTGACATGGATAAGCACGTCGGCCTCGCCGTCGTCCGGCAAGATGAAGCCATAGCCTTTGGCGGCGTCGAACCATTTGACCCGCCCGGCGATTTCGACCAGCCCGACTGGGCGCTCGCTGCTGTCCTCACTACGCGCCGTCGCTTCCAACGGCTTTACGAATTCATCGCTCAATTCGGCCCCCACTCTACGCGTCGGCTGCACATCCTCGCCGCCAGTGAACCTCTCGCGCGTCGCGATTGGGACCATCCGCTCGGCCCCCGCCAATCGGCGGAGATCCGCAGCGCAAGTGATTCGGTCCCCAAGATAGCAAATCGCTCGCCGCTGAATATAGGAAACACGCGAAACTTGAGTGTGGCTGTGGATATGGACCAAAAAAAATCCCGCGGGCCGCGATGGCCGACGGGATCATACACCTGAACGCAGCGGCGCCGCTGCGCAATGGCGATTGAACGACTGCGCTATTCGCCGTCATCCTCCGGCTCCGGCGGCGGCGTCAGGCCCTCAAGCCCGCGCAGCAAATCTTCTTCGGTCATGCGATCGAACTGAACGTCGGCGCCGGCTTCGATCTGACTCTGCACATCCGGATTGACCATCGGCGGGGCCGCCTCCGTCTCCGGCTCGTCGATCTCGACGTGCTTCTGAAGCGCATGGATGACATCCTCGCGCAGGTCGCCAGGCGTGAGCTTGCCGTCGCCGATCTCGCGCAGCGCAACAACTGGATTCTTGTCATTGTCGCGCTGGACCGAAATTGCGGCGCGCCGACGAAATCGCCCTGGCGCGGTGGCTGGCCATCAGAACCAAATCAAATCGGTTGTCGACCTTGTCGATGCAATCCTCGACGGTGACGCGAGCCATGGAGACTCCTCGGCTATTGAAACGATGAGCGAAATGGAAGCGCGCCTCGTACACCGCGCGGCGGGGAGATGCAAGTCATTCCCGCGCGAGCGCCCCTTCGACCCTTAGCGCCGAAGCGTCTCGCCGCGAGGCTCCGCATCCGCGCAATGACGCTTGCGAACGCGGCAGCGAAGCGCTCGACATCCGCTACCGTCGACGCCCAGCCCAGGCTGAGGCGGATGGCGCCGCGCGCCAGTTCGGACCGAACGCTCATAGCCGCCAGCACATGCGACGGCGCGACCTTGCCCGACGAGCATGCCGAGCCCGAACTCACCGCGACGCCAGCGAGGTCGAGCGCAATCATCAGCGTCGCGGCCTCGACGCCGGGAACGGCGAAGCAGACGGTGTTGGGCAGCCGCGGCGCGGTCTCGGCAAAAATCACCGCGTCCGTGGCGACCGAGCGGATCGCGATGCTCAGGCGATCGCGCAGCCCAGTCAGCCGCGCCGGCTCCGCGTCCAGTTCGGCGAGGCACGACCGCGCCGCGGCGCCGAAAGCGGCGATCGTCGCGACGGATTCGGTGCCCGCGCGCCCCCCGCGCTCCTGGCCGCCGCCCCGCATGAGCGGTGCGCCCAGGCTGATCCCGGCGCGCGCCGTGACAAGAGCGCCCGCGCCCTTGAGACCGCCCATCTTGTGCGCCGACAGCATGAGCGCGTCGGCGCCGAGCGCGGCGACGTCGCAGGACATCCGCCCAGCCAATTGCACCGCGTCGCAGAACAGGAACCCGCCCGCGGCATGGACCAGCGCCGCGGCTTCGGCGACCGGCTGGACGACGCCTGTCTCGTTGTTTGCCCCTTGCAGGGCCACCAGCGCGCGACCGGGGCGGCGGCAGGCAGCCTCGAGCCAATCGAGATCGATGCGTCCGTCCGGCAGCAAGGGCGCCGCCTCGGCGGTCGGAAAACCGATGCCCCGACAAGACGCAGGCGTGTTCGCCGGCGGAGACGATGAGCCGCTCGAGGGGGGGCGCATTTGGGCCGCCGCCGAACTGGGGATTGAGCGCGGCGTTCGCCGCCTCGGTGCCGCCGGAGACGAACGTGACGCACCGGGCGCCCACGCCCGCCAGCCGCGCGACCTCGCTCCTTGCGTCCTCGACGAGACGCCGCGCCGCCCGGCCCTCGGCGTGGACCGACGAGGGATTGCCGGTCGACTCCATCGCTGCGAGGGCCGCCTCGCGCGCCTTCACGCGCAGCGGCGCGGTCGCGTTATAGTCAAGATAGGCCCGGTTCAAGGGGCTCGCGGCGGCGGCGATCACGGCTCCGATTCCTGTGTTGCGAACGAAGACCGCGGCGGACTTTGCGGTTTTTCCTTGCAATTGCCGTCGACTAGCGTGCTATGAGGCGGCCTCCGAGGCGACCCCCCGTCGACTGACCGAGACAGATTCGCGCTCAATTGCGCGCCGCAAGGCGCGGATGAGCCCAGTCTACGCCCGACCGGGGGACCCTTCAAGGCATTGTGGAGTGTTCATGCCCGAGGTTTTTTTTACCGGCCCGGCCGGTAGGCTCGAGGGTCGTTTTCATCCGGCCAAGCAGCGTGGGGCGCCGATTGCGGTGGTGCTTCATTCTCACCCCCAATTTGGGGGGACGATGAACAACCAGATTGTCTATAATACTTACTATAGTTTTGCCGAGCGCGGGTTCTCCGTGCTGCGCTTCAACTTCCGCGGCGTCGGACGGTCGCAAGGGGCTTTCGATCACGGCCAGGGGGAATTATCGGACGCTGCTTCCGCCCTCGACTGGGCGCAATCGATCAGCCCGGAGGCGCGCGCCTGCTGGATCGCCGGCGTCTCGTTCGGCTCCTGGATCGGCATGCAACTCTTGATGCGCAGGCCCGAGATCGAGGGCTTCATCTCGATCGCTCCCCCCGCCAATCGTTTTGATTACAGCTTTCTTGCGCCCTGCCCCTCGTCCGGCCTGTTCGTCCATGGCGACAAGGACCGGGTCGCGCCACTGAAAGAGGTTATGGGGCTGATCGAGAAACTGAAGACCCAGAAGGGCATCGCCATCGAGCACGCCGTCATCCCCGAGGCGAACCACTTCTTCGAGGACTGCATGGACGAACTTCAAACTGTGGTCGGCGCCTATCTCGACAAGCGTCTCGGCATGCCGCGTCATGCGCCGCCCTCGTTGCGCAAAGACCGGGCAAAGCCAGTCGCGCCGCCGCGCGAAATTCAATAGAGACGCAAATCCAGTGTCCCTGATCACAACGACGGACGAGCTCGCTCAGGCCTGTCAGCGCCTGGCGCGCTCGCCGTTCGTCACCGTCGACACCGAGTTCCTGCGCGAGACGACATTCTGGCCAATTCTGTGCGTCGTTCAGGTCGCCTCTGACGACGAGGCGCTCGCGATCGACGCGCTGGCTCCAGGGCTCGACCTCCAGCCGCTCTTGCAACTGATGGCCGACGAGGACGTGGTCAAGGTGTTCCACGCGGCGAGGCAGGATCTCGAGATTTTCTGGAAGCTCTCCGGGCTCGTGCCAACGCCGCTGTTCGACACCCAGGTCGCAGCGATGGTGTGCGGCTATGGCGAGCAGGTGTCCTACAGCGAGCTTGTGCAATCGATCTGCCATGTCGGAATCGACAAGTCGTCGCGGTTCACCGATTGGGCGCGCCGCCCGCTGGCCGAGGCGCAGATTGCCTACGCGATCGGCGACGTGACCCATTTGCGCGACATTTATAAAGCGCTGTCGAAACGGGTTGCGGCGTCCGGACGCCAATCGTGGCTCGACGACGAAATGAAGACGTTGATCTCGCCCTCGACCTACGAGCAGCATCCTGAGCGCGCTTGGGAACGCTACAAGAACAAGGCCCGTAAGCCGCGCGATCTCGCGATGCTGATGGAGCTCGCGGCCTGGCGCGAGAGCGAGGCGCAGGCGCGCGACGTGCCCCGGGCGCGCGTTCTGAAGGACGAAGTGTTGATCGAGCTTGCGCTCGCCGCCCCGCGTAGCGCGGAAGCGCTCGCCAATCTGCGCGCCTTCCCGCGGGGCATGGAGCGCTCGCGTGCGGGCGCGGAGATCCTGGCGGCGGTCGAGCGCGGGTTCGAGCGCGACCCCAAGACATTGCCGAAGATCGAGCGCGAACGCCGCAACGGCGTCAATGTCGGCGCCACGGTCGAATTGCTCAAGGTGCTGCTGAGACAAGTGAGCGAGGACAGCGGCGTCGCCGGCAAGCTGATCGCGACCGTCGACGATCTCGAGGCGATTGCGCAAAGCGACAAGGCGGATGTGTCTGCGCTCGGCGGCTGGCGGCGAAAATTATTCGGCGACAGGGCGCTCGAACTCAAGCATGGGCGCCTGGCGCTGACCGTCGAGAACGGCAAGGTCGTCACCCTCGAATGGAAAGACGCGGAAGCCCCGCCCGCCGCGGATTAGGCAAGAGCTTGTGCAACGCCGGGGATGGCTTCGTTGAGCGAAAGCGTCGACATCGTCTGGCTGCGCGACGACTTTCGCCTCGACGACCAGCCGTCCATCTACGCCGCCGGAAATCGTCCGGCGCTCTTCGTCTATGTCCACGACGATTCGGGCGGCGGCGCCCGCCCGCTGGGCGGGGCGGCGAAATGGCGCCTGGCCCAGTCGCTGACCGCGCTGGAGAGCGAGCTGTCCGCTCGCGGCGGAAGGCTCGACATCATCGAGGGCGAGGCTCAAGCGACGATCCTCGCGCTTGCCGCCGCGGCAAACGCCGGCCGCGTCCTCTGGAGCCGCCGCTACGAAGGCGGCGCCAAAGCGCTCGACGCGCGCGTCGAGACGGCGCTCAAGGCGCGCGGCGTCGAGGCGCTGACTTTCAACGGCGCCCTGATGCGCGAGCCGGCCGAGCTGGCCAAGCCCGATGGGGCGCCGGTCAGCATCTTCAAGGCGTTCCTGCGCCGCCATCGCGCGCTCGGCCCCCTGCCCGCTCCGCGCGCCGGCGCCGAAACGCTTGACGGCGGCGCCCTGGCCTCACAACGCCCCGACGCGCACGTCAATTGACGCCCTGAAGCTTAAGCCCACGAAGCCAGACTGGTCCGGCGAGCTGAGCCTGGGCGAGTCGCCGGGCGAAGAAGGCGCGCTCGCCTCCCTCAAGACCTTCGTCGCGGAGGGGCTGAAAGACTATGCGGACCAGCGGGACATCCTTGCGGATGGCGCGGCGTCGCGGCTGTCGGCGAATCTGCGTTTCGGCGAGATCGCGCCGCGCCGCATCGCGCATTCGATCGAAACCGCGGCAGTGGAAGAGCATGGGCTGACCCGCGCCGCGGAGAAATACTTGGCCGAGCTCGCCTGGCGCGACTTTGCGACGGCCCTTCTCGACGCCCATCCCGATCTGGCGACCCGAGCCTTGCGGCCCGAGTTCGAGCGCTTCCCCTGGCGGCACGACGAGGACGGATTTGACGCCTGGGCGCATGGGCGCACCGGCTATCCGATCGTCGACGCCGGCATGCGGCAATTGTGGCGGACGGGATATCTGCCCAATCGCGCGCGCCTGATCGTCGCGTCCTTTCTCGTCAAGCACCTGCTCATCGACTGGCGGCATGGCGAGGCCTGGTTCTGGGACACGCTGATCGACGCCGATCCGGCGAACAACCCGCTCAACTGGCAATGGGTCGCAGGGTCCGGCGTCGATTCCGCGCCCTATTTCCGGATCTTCAATCCGGTGCTGCAGGCCGAGAAATTCGACCCCGACGGCGCCTATGTGCGCCAATGGGTCCCCGAGCTCGCGCGTCTCGACGCGCCCGCCATCCACAATCCGTGGCAGGCTTCGCGCGACGTGCTGGAACGCGCGGGCGTCGTCTTGGGAAAGACCTATCCCCAGCCGATCGTCGACCACGCCGAGGCTCGCGCCAGGGCGCTCGACGCGTTCGCCAGGATGCGGGGGCGGTGAAGGGCTACAGCACGAGCAGTTTTTTCACCAGCGCAAACACTTCTTTATAGGGAAGCTTGGTCGCGCCTGCGATCGCGAAGGGCACAAGCGCGGCGGCAGCGAGGGGCGCAACCGCCGACCGGCTCATCAGAAAAATCGAGAGCTTGCGGGCGGCGGCGTACTGCGCCGTCGGGTCGGGAACCCCGGGCGCGAGGGTTTCAGAAGCGTCGCTGGCGGCCATGTTGCGGCCGATGAGGGCGCGCTCGGCCGCGCGATGATAGCGCGTCGCCTGCGCGCCGAAAATATCGACCGATCTGGTCTTCAGTTCGGCGAGAGGCTTCGAGAACGCCAGCAATGGAAAGGCGAAAAAGGCATACACGATCGCCAGCCACGCGGTGATGATGTAACCAAAGGTCACGGAAGAAATGTTCGCCTCGAACACGTGCCTGACGACCGTGATCGCGAGCCCGGAGCTCATCCCGAAGACGAACATAGAGTAGGCGTTCGGATAATCGGCGAGAAAGGCCAAACCGCCCTTGCCATCAGGATGGTTCGCGACCAGCCGGAGCTTGAGCGCCGCGATCCGCCAGAGCAGCGTCGCCCAGACAATATAGCGCCAAAGGCCGCGAAACAGCAGGAAGTAGAAAAGCGGCATGCTGCAGATCACGCTCCACCATCCCGCCAGCGTCACATGCGCGCCGCCATTGACGACCTCGACCTCCCAGGTCGAACTGTCGGCGTCCATGAGATTGGCGAGCCGCCCCAGGGTCGCTGCGATCGCGAGGCCCAGACAGACGATCTCCGCGACTTTCGAGTCCCGCAACCTTAACGCCCGCACCACCGCCTTCGCCGCTGCTTCGAGGGAGCCCGGCGCGATGATCGGCGCACGTACGAGCTGACCGAGCTTGCCGTGCAGGCCATATTCGACCTGCTGCTCGGCCAGCACGAAGAGCGCGATGGCGATGAAGAACCGCGCCCAGGCGCCGAAATCCAGCACAAAGGGGCGACCGCCGGTCAGGGTGAAAGCGTCGCCATGAATCAGGCTCAACAGGAAAGGAACGCCCCAGGCGAGCGCGACAAACATCGTTGCCCTTCGGCCGGCCAAGAGCGCATCCTCGCGCAGAAGACCCAGCCGACGCTGCAGTTCAAAGAACGGTCCGCCGTGCGAGGCGAGATAGTTCCCGATCCGGCTCGCTTCGTCCCTATCGAGATCGTCGATCTCGACCATATCGCCGCTCGCAGCCGCGTCCGTCATTCGCCGTCCTTCCCACGCCCTCGATCGCGGCTCCTGACGAGAATCGCCATCGCGCCCCATGTCCGTCATCGCCGCGCTCAGTCGTTCGCGCAAGAGCGCCCCTTGACCCTATGGCGAAAGCGGCGGCGGCTCGAGCCGCTTTCCGAGCGCCTCGATAGACGTGGCAGAATTTCCGCACGCAATCGGAACGCGGGCGGCTGAGCCCCGCGCTGGCCCGCTCACGCCATCTCGCTGCCTTGCCCGTCGCGGATCGTGACCCTGCGGTCCATGCGGGCGGCGTCAATGTTTCTGAGTGAGGACGTGGCGCAGGCGAACGCTTCGAACCGCCACGAATTCGGGACGGCCGATTCCCTCGCTCGCCTCATCGAGCCATGGTGTTCGTCAAGGGGCTCGAAGTGGGAGTTGCTTAGGCTTGCTCCACAAGAATCTGCCCATGAAGAGCCAACGTACTTGACAAGCTTATCTCTAAAAAAGATTTTAGATTTCCTAGAGATTTGATTCGCGTCTGGCGTATGTTGTCGCGCTCTCCGTAACGTTCGCGTCCATTCAGAATAAGAAATTCATATGTCAGCTCTCCGTAAACCTAAGTTTACTGGGAGGGAGATGGTTTTTGCTCGTATAAAGGGACTGAATGTCTCGATTGCCGCAGATCTGCGCCCCGTTTCTTTGCATCTTATTGGCCGGTTGTGCTTCGCTAAGTGGTACTGGTGTCGGCCCCCCGGAACTCGTCGATCAGGCGCAGTTGGACTTGGCGATTCAAGCCTACATACAGGCGACAAAAAAGTTGGCGGGACAATCCGGTCTCACCGTGGACGTCGGCCCTCCACAAGTCGTGTCCGCCGGACCCCTGGGAGCAGGAGAAACCTTCCTCCAGGCCAAGGCGATACCCGCGTCCTCGAGAACGCTAATAGCGAGAGACGATTCAGTTATCACCGGTCCTCCCTGGAACGCAGCGGACGTCGACGATTTCATTGTAACCGGGACGGCCACGGCTTTTATGTTATGCCAGGATTATATCGGCGGGCTCGCCGACCGCACCGACTATCTTGAATACTTGCGACGGCAATTCGGATTTGCCGGAACCCTGGCGAATACAGCCTTCGTCATCTGGAATGCAAGCTCGACAGCAAGATCGCTGCTTGGCGCCGCGAACAGCTTCGTAAACAGCTCATTCGATAACTACGAGCAGTATAAATTCTTCAAGCCGACCGACGAAGCTGTCCTCGACGTGGCAAAACAAGCGCAAACGCAACTGCGAGAGTACTATCTCAAACCCTTGAATCGACCCGTGAATTTTGCCGACGCTTTGTGGGCTATGCATAACATTGAGCACCAATGCACTCATGCCGGAATAAAAGCGCTAATCGACAAGACGGTGGCGAATGCAACACTTGAGGTTAGT
Source organism: uncultured Alphaproteobacteria bacterium (assembly GCA_963717215.1). GTDB lineage: Bacteria > Pseudomonadota > Alphaproteobacteria > Rhizobiales > Beijerinckiaceae > Roseiarcus. Next base: position 320,827 of record CAVQVS010000005.1, on the reverse strand, counting down.
GAGGGCATCGTAAGAGTGAAGCCATGAAATAACATTGTGTGATAGCGCTTAAGGACTAGTTTTTCTGCGGGAGGGGTACCGATGGCCGCCAATTATATCGATGCAAGCACGCAGGTCACTGCGAAATCAGCGACATGCTTGAAGGGCAAGGGAATTAAAGCCGTCGGGCGTTACTACAATTATGGCGCAGGCAGCAAAGTTCTCAGCCGCCTCGAAGCCCAAGCCTTAATCTCTCAGAACATTGCGATTTGGGTCGTCTTCGAGTACTTTAACAATCAGGCGAAATGGTTCAGCGCCGCGCTAGGCAAGAAAGACGCGACGCGGGCCTTGCAGTGCGCACAGGAGATTGTCGGTCAACCCGAAGGGAGCGCAATATATTTCGCTGCGGACTATAACGAAAACGGAAAATATTACTCTTCCAACATCGTACCCTATTTCAGATCGGTCAATGCAACGTTCAAACGCCCGGATGGAACAATGCCATACCGGATCGGTGTATATAGCGACGGTCTCGTCTGCAGGCGATTGGTTGAGGACGGCCTGGCCTCGCTGACCTGGCTTTCGTGTTCTTCTTCCTTTACCGAAACCGGCGCGTTCTACAGCTCGAAGAAATGGTCTATCGCCCAACATTGCGGGGCGCCAGACCTATGCAGCATCGGAGTCGATAATGACGAAACGAACCCGGCCGACTTTGGCCAATTCAGCACCCTGTCAGCTCTGGGCGCGTCGCATAGGGCGTCGACCGCGTCGCGTTTGCACAAAGAATTTCTAGCCAACGCCAACAACACTGAGGGGCCTAAAGCCAAACGGCGACCCTCCTCCAGAAATCCTAGGTGAGAGGCCGCGGAACTCGGGTAAAGAGCCTCCCCGTCTCGCTGACCTGCCCGTCGCGGACGCGATTGTTGTCGCGAGGGCCAGGGCTTCGAAAGACGCCCCTCCTTCCGGACGGACTATGGCGACGCAATCCAGGGAATGCAGGGCGCCCGTAGTTTCTGGATTGCGGCGTCGCTGCGCTCGTCGCAATGACGCGTGTACCCGAATGCAACGCGCGCGTGGCTAGAGCACGAGCAGCTTTTTCACCAGCGCAAAGGGAAGCTTGGTCGCGCCGGCGATCGCGAAGGGCACGAGCGCGGCGGCGGCGAGGGGCGCGACCGCCGACCGGCTCATCAGAAATCGAGAGCTTGCGGGCGGCGGCGAACTGCGCGGTCGGGTCGGGAACACCCGGCGCAAGGGTTTCGGAAGCGTCGCTGGCGGCGCCTATGTGCGCCAATGGGTCCCGGAACTGGGCGCCTCGGGGCGCCCGCCATCCACAGTCCATGGCAGGCTTCGCGCGACGTGCTGGAACGCGCGGGCGTCGTGCTGGGAAAGACCTATCCGAAGCCGATCGTCGATCATGGCCAGGCTCGCGCCCGGGCGCTCGACGCTTTCGCCAGGATGCGCGGGCGCTGAACCGCGTCGGCGGCTCAGGCCATCTCGCTGACTTGCCCGTCGCGGATCGTGACGCGGCGGTCCATGCGGGCGGCGAGGTCCAGATTGTGGGTGGCGACGAGGGCGGCGAGGCCGCTCGCCCTGACCAGCGCGGCGAGCGTGCCGAACACGTGGTCGGCGGTCTTCGGGTCGAGATTGCCGGTCGGCTCGTCGGCCAGCAGCACCCGGGGACCGTTGGCGACCGCGCGAGCGATCGCGACCCGCTGCTGTTCGCCGCCGGACAATTCAGCCGGGCGATGGCTCTCGCGCTGCGGCGAGTCCGAGATAGCCGAGAAGCTCGCGCGCGCGGGCGGCGGCCTGGGCGCGCGGGAGGCCTGCGATCATCTGCGGCAGGACGAGGTTCTCGAGCGCGGAGAACTCCGGCAGCAAATGATGGAACTGGTAGACGAAGCCGATGTCCGTGCGCCTGAGCGCGGTCCGCTTGTCGTCGCTCATGGTCGAGGTCGCGGCGCCGCCGATCCTCACTTCGCCGGCGTCGGGCCGCTCCAGGAGGCCCGCCAGATGCAGAAGCGTCGACTTTCCGGCGCCGGACGGCGCGATCAGCGCCACCGATTGGCCGGCTAAGAGCTCGAGCGAGGCGCCGTTCAGGACCTCGACCGTCGTGTCGGCCCGCCCATATCGGCGCTCCACAGCATCGAGCGCTCAGCGCGGCGACCCGCGGCTGATCATTCATAACGCAGCGCCTCGACCGGATCGAGCTTGGCCGCGCGCCAGGACGGATAGATCGTCGCCGCGAGCGACAGGATCAGCGCAATCGCGACGACGGAGAGGACGTCCGTCATTTCGACCCGCGAGGGCAGTTGCGACAGGAAATAGAATTCGGAAGGAAAGAGATTGGCGCCGGTGATCCAGCTCAGACCCTTGCGGATCGGCTCGACGTTGTAGGCGACGAGGAGCCCAAGTACGAGGCCAACGCCGGTGCCGACAATTCCGATGGTCGCGCCGGTGATGAGAAAGATGCGCATGATCGCGCCGCGCGTCGCGCCCATCGTGCGCAGGACGGCGATCGCGCGCGCCTTGTCCTGCACCAGCATGATGAGGCCGGAGATGATGTTGAGCGCGGCCACCAGCATGATCAAGGTCAGAATGGCGAACATCACGTTGCTCTCGACCGCGAGCACGTCGAAGAAGCTGCGGTTGAGCTGGCGCCAGTCGGTGTCGATCATCGGGCGCCCCTGCGCCGGCTCGATCTTGGCCCGCATCGCGTCCATATTGTCGGGATCGGCGACATAGACCTCGATCACATTCGCCTGGCCGTCCTGATTGAAGAAGGTCTGGGCCTCCTCGAGCGGCATGAAGATGAAGGTGTTGTCGAAGGTCGTCATGCCGATCTGGAAAATGGCCGCGACCGTATAGCTCTTCATGCGCGGCGTGACGCCGAACGGCGTCTCCGCGCCATGCGGCGCGATGATGGTGATCTTGTCGCCGGTCCTGAGGCTCAGATGCTCGGCGAGCTTGGAGCCGACCGCAACGCCCTGCCCCGTGTCAAAGCCGTCGAGCGAGCCCTGGATGATATGCCCCTCGACTCCGGGCAGCCGCGCCAGATCGCTGCCGCGAATGCCGCGCACGAGCGCGCCGGACGAGCCATAGGGCGAGCTCGCGAACGCCTGGCCCTCGACCAGCGGCAGCGCCAGAGTGACGCCTGGAACCTTGCTGACGCGCTGCGTCACCGCATCATAGTCGGTGAGCGGCGTCTCGACCCCTTGCAGGAACATGTGGCCGTTGAGGCCGATCATCTTGTCCATGAGATCGTGGCGAAAGCCGTTCATCACCGACATGACGACGATCAGCGCGGCGACGCCGAGCACGATGCCGAGGAACGAAAAGCCGGCGATGACCGAGATCGAGCGCTGGGCGTTGCGCGCGCGAAGATAGCGAAACGCGACCATCCATTCGAAAGCGGAGAAGGCCTTGGTGGCCGGGGCCGCCTGGGTAGCGGGCGCGTCCAGCGCGACGGCCGTCAAAGCGCGCCTCGCGGCAATACGCCTTCCCTTCTCGCCTCGGGGAGAAGCGCAGCCGACAAAGTCGGCCGGATGAGGGACCGGGCCAAATGTGGAAGCGCGCTGAACGCCTCGACCCCCAACCGCTCTCCCGTTGGATGAGCGGAGGTCGGCGCCGGATGAGGGCCTCGCCCCCGATCACGCCTGCCCGCCGAGCCGGGCGATCGCCGCATCGACGCTGATCAGCTCGCGCTCGCCGCCGCGGCGGGTCTTGAGCTCGACCTTGCCCTCGGCGAGGCTCTTGGGACCGACGATCGCCTGGTGCGGCGCGCCGACCAGATCCATGGTCGCGAATTTCGCGCCCGGCCGGTCGTCGCGGTCGTCATAGAGCACGTCGACGCCGGCCTTGCCGAGCGACGCGTAGATACGCGCGCAAGCCCCGTCGCAGGCCGCGTCGCCAACTTTCAGATTGATGAGCCCGACGCGAAACGGCGCGACCGCCTCCGGCCAGATCGGGCCGTTCTCGTCGTGGTTGGCCTCGATCAGCGCGGCGGCGAGCCGGCTCGGGCCGATGCCGTATGAGCCCATGTGCACGGCGTGCTCCTTGCCGTCCGGTCCATTGACGACCGCCTTCATGGGAGCCGAGTACTTGGTTCCGAAGTAGAAAATATGGCCGACCTCGATTCCGCGCGCGGAAATCTGGTCCTTCGGATCGATCCGCTCGAATGCGGCCGCATCGTGTTTGTCGGAGGTGGCGGCGTAGAGCGAGGTCCACTTGTCGACGACCCCCTGCATCGTCTCGGCGCTGCCGAAGTCGATGTCCTCGGGCGGCGTCTTGAACGCAAGATAGTCGCGGTGGCAGAACACTTCGCTCTCGCCGGTCGAGGCCAGAATGACGAACTCGTGGCTGAGGTCGCCGCCGATCGGGCCGGACTCCGCCCGCATCGGAATGGCGGTCAGGCCGAGCCGCGCGAACGTGCGCAAGTAGGCGGTGAACATCTTGTTGTAGGAATGGCGCGCGCCTGCCTGATCGAGGTCGAAGCGTGTAGGCGTCCTTCATCAGGAATTCGCGCGAGCGCATCACGCCGAAGCGCGGCCTCACCTCGTCGCGAAACTTCCACTGGATGTGATAGAGATTGAGCGGCAGATCCTTGTAGGAGCGCACCGAGGCGCGGAAGATCTCGGTGATCATCTCCTCGTTGGTCGGCCCGTACAGCATGTCGCGATCGTGCCGGTCGCGGATGCGCAGCATCTCCTTGCCGTAATCGTCGTAGCGTCCGGATTCGCGCCAGAGGTCCGCCGACTGGATGGTCGGCATCAGAACCTCGATCGCGCCGGCGCGGTCCTGCTCCTCGCGGACGATGGCGCAGATCTTGTGCAGGACCCTGACGCCGAGCGGCAGCCAGGCGTAAGAGCCCGGCCGCCTCCTGCCGGATCATGCCGGCGCGCAACATCAGCCGATGCGAGACGATTTCCGCCTCTTTCGGCGTCTCCTTCAGAATGGGCAGGAAATAACGGGAAAGACGCATGGGAAGCCGGCTCAACAGACGCGAATCGAGCCGGGAGCCTTACGCTTCCCGGCGGAGCGGCCTTATGGCCGCAAAGATCGAGCGGAGCAAGCCGGTCTAGGCTCAGATTCCCTTCCGCTCGAGGGACGAGGGAGGGGGCCGCGCCCTCCTTGCAAGACAGAACGCCCGCTTAGGCGTTATCCTTCAATCCTTAGTTCGCAACGGGAGAGGCCATGCCGCGCTGGCGATGGGTATTGACTCATGTCACTCGCCGCCTGTGGTTCCGGGCGACGCTGATCGGCCTCCTCGGCGTCGCTGCGGCGATGCTGGCAACGGTGGCCGAGAATTATATTCCGTGGGATCTGCCCTGGAACATCGGCGCCGACGCCGTGGACAGCATTCTCGCCATTATCGCCTCAAGCATGCTGGCGGTGACCACATTCTCTCTCAATGTGATGACCTCGGCCTATGGCTCGGCCGCGAACACTGTCACGCCGCGCGCGACAAGAACTCCTGCGGGAAGACCCGGTCACCCAGAACGTCCTCTCGACCTTTATCGGCTCGTTCCTGTTCAGCATCGTCGGGATCGTCGTCCTGAAGACAGGCGCGTATGGCGCGCGCGGGCGCGTGGTGCTGTTCATCGTGACCATCGGCGTGATCGCGCTGATCGTCATTTCGCTCTTGCGCTGGATCGACTACCTGACCCGTTTCGGTCAGGTCGGAGAGACGACGAAACGGGTTGAGGACGCAACGCGCGAAGCGATCGAAGCCCGTCTCAAGGCGCCCTCGCTCGGCGGCGCGCCGCTTCTCGATCCGGCGAACGAGATTCCGAAGTCAGCCGTCGCTGTCGCGTCGGAGGCCATCGGCTATGTCGAGCACATTGACATGTCGGCGTTATCGCAATGGTGCGACGAGGCCGACGCCAAGCTGTATCTCGCGATCAATCCCGGCGCTTTTGTCTATGCCGACACGACGCTTGCGTGGTTCAAGGCGAAGGCGGCCGGGGGAAGCGACGAGGAGGAGGCGGCGGCCGTGCGCGAGGCTTTCTCCATCGGTGAGACGCGCAGCTTCGATCAGGACCCGCGTTTCGGCCTCGCCGTGATGAGCGAAATTGCGTCGCGGGCGCTCTCGCCGGCGATGAACGACCCCGGCACTGCGATCGACGTCATCGGGCGCACGACGCGGCTCATGGGGCTGTGGGCGAAGGGGTGCGCGCCGGAGGCGCCGGCGCCGGAAACCCTCTATCCGCGCGTGCACGTGCCGCCTCTGACGGCGCAGGATCTGTTCGAGGACGCTTTCATGCTGATCGCGCGCGACGGCGCGGGAATGGTCGAAGTCCAGCTGCGCATCCAGAAGGCGCTTGCCGCGCTCGGCCATATGGGTGACGAGGCGTTTCGCGCCGCCGCTCTTCATCAGGCCAATCTCGCGCGCGACCGCGCCGAGGCGGGTCTGACCCTAGCGGCCGACAAGATTCGGCTCCAGGAGGCGACACGCGACTCTGCGCGGCGCCAGTTCCTAACCGGTCGGCGCGCAAGATCTTGTCCAGTGAGCGGGAAGGCTGATCCGGGCCAGGCCGCCGTGGCCCGGATCACGGCCTTCAGAGCTGCACGAAGCCGATCTTGCCGTCGGCGTCTTTCTTCCAGACGTACCAGACATAGTCGACAGTGGTGCGGTCGCCTTTCTTGTCATAGGAAATGTCGCCGATCACGGTGTGGAACGGCATGCCTGAATGCATGACTTCCGCGACCTTCTTCGGATCGAGCGAGTTCGCCTTCTCGGCCGCCTGCTTCATGATCTGCACCGCGGCGTAAGAGTAGAGGGTGTAGCCCTGCGGGTCGAACCCCTTGGCCTTGAACGAGTCGACCGCCGCTTTCGCGTTCGGATTGTTGCGCGGTTCGGGACCGAAGGTCATGAGCGTGCCTTCCACGCCCGGTCCGCCGATGGCCGCAAACTCGCTGTCGGTGATGCCGTCGCCGGAGATCATGATGGTCTTCATGCCCTGGTCGCGCATCTGACGGAGAATGAGCCCGCCTTCGGTGTGCAGGCCGCCCCACATCAGATAGTCGGCGCCGGAATCCTTGATCTTCGAGACGACCGCGGAATAGTCCTTCTCGCCAGTGTTCACGCCCTCGTAGAGCACCTCCTTGACGCCGAACTTATGCATATTGTCGAGCGCGGCGTCGGCAAGCCCTTTGCCGTAAGTCGTCTTGTCGTGAATGACAGCGATCTTCTTGCCCTTGAGCTTGTCGCGCGCGAGTTCGGCCCAGACCATGCCCTGCTGGTCGTCGCGGCCGCAGGTGCGGAACGCGTCCCAGAGCTTGCGGTCGGTGATCTTCGGGTTTGGTCGCCGACGGGGTGATGAACAGGACGCCATTCTCCGCGTAGACGTCCGACGCCGGCATCGTCACGCCGGAGTTGAAGTGGCCGACCACGAACTTGACGCCGTCGCCGACAAATTTGTTCGCCACCGACACGCCCTGCTTGGGATCGGAGACGTCGTCGCCGATTTCGACTTCGATCTTTTGCCCGAGAATTCCACCGGCCTTGTTGATGTCTTCGGCGGCTTGCTGCACGCCTTGGGTCAGTTGAGCGCCGAAAGCCGCATTGGCTCCCGTGACCGGTCCGGCGACGGCGATTTTGAGCTGCGCGTGTGCACGCGCCAGCGAGCAGCAACGACAGGGCGAGCGGCATGGACTTCAGAATGGACTGTTCGCATATTAACCTCTTATGCGAGTTTTAAAGGTTAGCTTGCGGACACTAGCCAGCGTGTCATAACTTGTAAAGTCGCAAATGACGGTTAAATCGCCCGACCTCCCCTCTCGCGCCGGCTCGCTGGACCTGATCGCCGACGATCTGGCGCTCAACTTCGCCAACACCGAATCCGGCCGCGGGTTTCCCTCGCATCAGAACCATTTTCGCGAGGCTGCGAACGTCGTTGCGTGGCTGCGGCACGCGAAGGCTTTGCCAGTCGAAGACACCGACTGGCTCCTGACGCACGCGGCCAAGCGCGCAGATCTCGCCCGCGACCTTCTGGCGACAGCGGTCGCGCTGCGCGAGGCGGTGCACGATATCGGCGTGGCGCTCGGACATCGCGTCAAGCCGCCCGAAGCCGCGCTCGCCAGCCTGTCCGCGCTTCATGCGCGATGTGTCGCCAAGGCGGAGCTCGCGCCCGCACGTTGCGTCGTGTCGCTGGTCGTGGAGCGTGCGCGCTTCGCCGGTCGAGGCGGCGCTCGGCCCGATCGCGCTCGCCGCGGTCCGGCTTTTCACCGAAGGCGATTTTCACCGCATCCGAGAATGTGGCGGCCACGCCTGCGGCTGGTTGTTCTATGATCGCAGCAAGAACAATCGTCGGCGGTGGTGCGAGATGGAAGTCTGCGGCAATCGGGCCAAACAGCGGCGCCTTGCGGCGCGGAGACGCGAGGCTTGAGGCGCCTCGCAGGCGTTCTCCTGATCCTCCTCATCGCCAGCGCAACGCTCGCCGGCTGTTCGCCGGTCCTGGAGACTGACCAGGCGCGGCTTTGCCGCATGGCTCTCCCCGCCCTGATTCCGCAAGAGGCGCGGATCGCCATTCTCAGCCAGGCGCCCGATCCGGATGGCCGTGGCCTGAGCGTCGTCTTCACGTCTCAGCTACAGGGCGAAGAGCCTCAAAGTCATCTCGCCGCCTGCCGCTTTCGTTTGCCCGGACGCCCGCACGAATCCCGCGATCTGACGTCGTTGACCCTGGACGGCCAGACTTTATCGGACACGCAGCTCTTTTTTCTCGTTCGCTACTGGCTGGCGACGCCGGAGGGCCGGGCCGCCGACCCCGCGCCGCTCGGCGACTTGAGCGCGCTGCCCGTCGTTCCGCACGCGGTCGCCTATGGGTTGCAAATGGCGCTGGGCGGGCTGCCGCTGGCCTCGATCTACGCGCTTCTGGCCGCGGCCTATTCGCTGGTCTACGCGCTCATCGGACGCATCAATTTCGCCTTCGGCGAAATCGCCGCAGCGGGGGGCTACGCAGCGGCGATCGCGGCGCTCGCCATGCTCGGCTGGCCGCCCGGCCCCTTACTGAGCGCCGCCTTCATGCTTGCGGCGGCGGTTGCTTCCGCCTGGGGCTTCGCATCGGCGCGGGTGGTGTTCATTCCGCTGCGCCAGGCTCGCGGTCAGCAGGTGCTGGTGGCGACCGTGGGCCTGGCGATTTTTCTGCGCGAGCTTCTGCGTCTGGCGCAGGGCGATCGGTCGAGCTGGATGAGCCCGCAGCTCAACCAGCCGTTCGCCCTTGCTCGCGCAGGCGACTTTGTGGCGGTTGCGACGCCAATGGCCTTCGTCGTCAGCGCCCTCACGCTCGCCGCCGGTCTCGTTCTCGTCGTCATCTTCCGCTTCAGCCGCCTCGGGCGCGAATTGCGCGCCTATGCCGACGATCCGCTCGCCGCCGAACTCATGGGGGTCAGTCCGGCCGCGATCATCGCGCGCGCGTTCGCGCTATCGGGAGCGCTGGCTGGCCTTGCTGGCGCAACCATGACCGCAGCCTACGGCGCGGTCGGCTACAGCCTCTCGGCGACGCTCACCCTGAAGGCGCTGACCGCTGCGATCATCGGCGGCATCGGGTCCCTGCCCGGCGCCTTCCTTGGCGGGCTCATTGTCGGCGCCGTCGAGACCGGCTGGTCGGCCTTGTTCCCGATCGATGATCGCGACATCGCGGTTTATGTGCTCTTGACCCTCTTCATTGCGCTGCGCCCTTCGGGCCTCCTTGGTCAGCGCGAGGCGGTCACGCACAACCTATTCCCACGCCGGTCTTGACTTGACGTGGGCCGCTCCCACATCCTGACCGCGCTGGTGAGCTTGGCGCGTGGAGGCTCTGATGTCTAACGCTTATGCCGCAACGCCGAATGTGATGCGCGCTGACGCGCTCGCGAGCGTTCGCACGCGGCGCATCCTCGCTGTGTGCATCGATTTCGTTCTGGTCAGCGTCCTGGTGGCGGTCCTGTGGATCGTTTCCATCATGCTGACATTCGGGCTCGCGCTTTTCTTTCTGCCGCCGATCTATCCGTTCGTCGCCTTTTTCTACAATGGGCTCACCGTTTCGGGCGCCAAGATGGCGACCCCTGGCATGCGGATGATGGATCTCGAAATGCGCATGCAGGACACCGGCGCGCGGGTCCCGTTTATCAACGCGGCCGTCCAGGCGGTGCTGTTTTATGTGAGCTGGTTCTTCCCGCCGATCTTGATCGTGTCGCTGGTCGATGGCGAAAAGCGTTGCCTGCATGACATCATCGCCGGCGTCGTGGTCGTTCGGAGGCTGTGATTCGCAACTCGGGCGCAATTCGCGCGGATGGCTTGACGCCGGCAACGCATTCCGGCGGAGAGTTGGAGACGGTGTGAGCAGGGAAGCGCGCGACGCCCCGCAGTTTTATCTGACAGCGCCGTCAGCGTGCCCCTACCTGCCCGGACAGCAAGAGCGGAAGATTTTCACCCATCTGGTCGGCAAGCGCGCCGCCCCCTTGAACGACCTCCTGACCCAGACTGGATTTCGTCGCTCGCAGACGATCGCCTACCGGCCGGCCTGTGAGAGCTGCCGGGCCTGCGTGTCGGTGCGCGTGCTGGTGGACCATTTCCGCCCGTCCGAGAGCCAGCGCCGGGCCATGCGGGCGAACCCCGACCTTATCGGGACGTTTGTCTCGCCGAAGCCGACCAACGAGCACTACGTCCTCTTCCGCTCCTATCTCGACGCTCGGCATCCCGAGGGCGGCATGGCCGACATGTCGTCACTCGATTTCGCCATGATGGTCGAGGACACCCATATCGACACCGTGCTCACCGAATATCGCCTGCGCAGCGGGACCGGCGATCAGCCGGGCTCCGGGCCATTGCTCGCGGTCTGCCTGACCGACCGCCTCGCCGATGGCCTGTCGCTGGTCTATTCCTTCTATGATCCCGACGCCGCGCGCCGGTCGCTCGGCGGCTACGTCATTCTCGACCATATCGAGAAGGCGCGGCGCCTCGGCCTGCCCCATGTCTATCTCGGCTATTGGGTCGAGGGCTCGAAGAAGATGGGCTACAAGGCCGCCTACCTGCCCCAGGAGCGCCTCGGCCTGCACGGCTGGGCGCGGGTGGAGCGGTAGGGGGCAGGGCGCGGCGCGAACCGTCATCGCTGGGCTTGCTCAGGACGGGAGATGGATTGCTTCGCCTCCGGCTCGCAATGACGTTTTCCCCCCTCGCGTCATTGCGAGGAGCGACGCGACGAAGCAATCCATCCCCGACCTTCGCCAGGGAAGGGTGAGCACCCCTTGCCGCGCGAACCGTGCGTCTACATCCTCGCCAACCGCCGACCGGGAACGCTCTACACTGGCGTCACCTCGAACCTGGCCGAGCGCATCTTCCAGCACCGTGAGGGCCTGACGCCCGGATTTTCAAGCCGCTACGGGTGCAATCGGTTGGTCTTCTACGAACGATATGAACGCATGCACGAGGCCATCGCCCGCGAGAAGCAGATCAAAGGCGGATCGCGCGCGAGGAAGATCGCGCTCATTGAAGCCATGAATCCGGACTGGAGAGATCTGTACAACACACTCGCCTAGCGTCGTGGGATGGATTGCTTCGCTTCGCTCGCAATGACATCCTCTCGTTTCCCAAAGATGAGGGGCGCCCCACCTCGTGTCATTGCGAGGAGCGCAGCGACGAAGCAATCCATCCAGCGACTTCCCCGAAGGAGCGCCCCTCGCCTCGGAACCGTTCTGCTGCGGTGTGGCCCTCGCCGGTTCAACACGTCACAAAATTCGACCGCGAACCCGACTAAGCTCGACTGATGCTGCCGCGAATAAGAATACCGACATTTTCTTGCCAAAAGTCCGCGGCGACCCGATGATACAGGGTTCGGGGCTGGCGAACGACCGGACCCGGATTGAAGGAGACAATCCCTGATCTCGACTCCCGGAATATCGTGCCGTCGGATGGAGCGGCTTGCGTGGACACCAGCGCATACCGTCCGACAGGGGCGACTCAACTCCGCCTTGGCGACTAGGAAGGAGCATGAAAATATTTTTGCGGAGAATCGCTTGTAACCCATTGATAAGTCACGATTCGGACGAGAGAATCCAAGGAAATCCAAGCTTTTCCAACCCTCAATTTGACCCCTTTTCGTGTCCGGGAGGCGGTCAGCCAAGACAATCCAAATCTTGCGGATTGGCCCTCAGCACTCGATGAAATTGACCGCCAATCCGCCCAGGCTCGTCTCCTTGTACTTCGACTGCATGTCGGCGCCGGTCTGGCGCATGGTGGCGACGACGCTGTCGAGCGAGACGCGATGCGTCCCGTCGCCATGCAAGGCCAGCGACGCCGCGGCGATCGCCTTGACCGCGCCGAAGGCGTTGCGCTCGATGCACGGGATCTGAACGAGGCCCCCGATCGGGTCGCAGGTCATGCCGAGGTGATGCTCCATCGCGATCTCGGCGGCGTTCTCGATCTGCTCGTTCGTGCCGCCAAGCGCGGCGCATAGACCGGCGGCGGCCATGGACGAGGCGACGCCGACCTCGCCCTGGCAACCGACTTCGGCGCCGGAAATCGACGCGTTCATCTTGAACAGCGCGCCGACCGCGGTCGCCGTCATGAGGAAGTCCGACAGGCCGGCCTGGTTCGCGCCCTCGCAATGGTCGCGGTAGTAGCGCAGCACGGCTGGAATCACGCCGGCCGCGCCATTGGTCGGCGCGGTCACGACCCGTCCGCCGGCCGCGTTCTCCTCGTTGACCGCCATGGCGTAGACGCCGACGAAATCCATGATTTCATGCGCCGGGTGAAAGTTGCGTTTGGAGGCTTCGGTCAGACGGTCGTGGATCGCCTTGGCGCGGCGCATGACCTTAAGGCCGCCCGGCAGCGGGCCGGAATGCGCGAGGCCCCGTTCGACGCAGGCGAACATCACCTCGAGGACACGCTCGACGTGAGTATCCGCTTCGCCTTCAGAGCGCAGCGCGGCCTCATTGGCCCGCATGAGTTCGGCGATCGACAGCTTGGCTTCGCGCCCGCGCGCCAGAAGTTCGCTCCCCGAGCGAAAGGGATACGGAAGCCGGGGCTCGGACGCTGACGTGTCTTTCTCCACGCCGTCGCGGATGATGAACCCGCCGCCGACCGAGAGCCAGGTTTCGTCGGCGAGCGCCCTGCCCTCCCCGTCGCGGGCGACGAACCGCATCGTGTTGGGATGGCGCGGCGCGGGCGTCACGGTGTCGAAGCGGATTGCATGCTCCGCGTCGAAGGCAATGGCGCGTCGCCCGGCGAGGTTGAGCGCTTTCGTCTCGCGCACCCGCGCGACGAGCGCCTCGGCGGCGTCGATGTCGACCGTGTCCGGCGCCTCTCCGCTGAGACCCAGGATCACCGCCTTGTCCGTCGCGTGCCCGCGCCCGGTGAAGGCAAGCGAGCCTAGCAGCGCAACGTCGACACTCGCGACCCGCTCGATCGCGCCCGTCTCGACCAGCCCGCGAACGAACGCACCGGCGGCCTTCATCGGCCCGACCGTATGCGATGAGGACGGGCCGACGCCGATCTTAAACAGTTCAAAAACACTGATCATCGCGGGGCCTCGGGCCGCTGCAGGCTTCCGGAGCGGCAGCGGGAGGATACTAGCTCAATTTGACCGAGGCGCCGCGGTCGCTGCGACGCGCGAGCTTGACCACATTGACATGCCCCTCGAACAGCCGCCCCAATGGCGACCGGCAGGCCAGCGGCGGCCCGTCGGCGTCCGGAACTCTGGACCGGGAAGAGCGTTTAACCCTTCGAACAATCCATGAACGGAGCACGACGGAGCAGCGCGATGACAAGCAGAAACGCGGAGCGGCGACAGAGCCAAGACGACATCAATCCCAAGATCGATCCCGCGCCCAATTCCAACACGGAGAAAGAGCCGGAGGATTGGATTTCCGGAGGCGATCCGATGACCGGGGCGCAAGCGTCCTACCTGAAGACTCTATCGGAGGAAGTTGGCGAGCGGGACGATTTCAAGCCTGGGCTCACCAAGGCGGAGGCGTCGAAGAGGATCGACGCCCTCAAGTCAAAGCGAACTTCGGCGCAGAACAGATGAGCCGCGCCTTCGTCAAGGAAACCGACAACGATACGGCTGGGCTTCCTGACAGACCGATATCGCCTCATCGCAATCTTGTGACGGAAGCCGGCCTTGCCGGCATCGAGGCAGCACTCGAGCGTTTTGAAACGGCGTACCGGGCGGCGGCGGACAATGGCGACCGCGAGGCCGCCGCTGTAGCTTTGCGTGAACTCCGTTACTGGCGAGCGCGGCGGGCCAGCGCCGAAGTCGTCAACCCTTCAGAGGACAAGAGCAAAGCCGCGTTCGGGATGACGGTCACCCTGCGCAGAGACGACGGCCGCGAGCAGATTTTCAAGATTGTGGGTGAAGACGAAGCCGATCCCTCGCGCGGCACGGTCTCATACGTGTCGCCACTTGCCCGCGCGGTGCTCACGCATGGCTCAGGCGAGAGGGTTGTGTTCGCCAACAACGAGGCCCTCATTCTGGACGTGCAGTGAGCGTCCAGCTTGCAAGCTCAAGTAGATTTCTTGCTCGGAACCTTCTTGCCCTTCGCGCGAGCCTCCGAGAGGCCGATCGCAATCGCCTGCTTGTTGCTTTTCACGGTCTTGCCGCTTCCACCGCTCTTGAGCGTCCCGGCCTTGCGGCGCTTCACAGCGCCCTTGACGTCGTCGGACGCGGACTTGGAATATCGAGCCATGGCGGGGTTCTCCTCCGGGATTGCAGGAAAACGTCGATTTTCTGGAAGAGTTCCGTGCAGGAAGTCAGCAGGAGAAAACTCGGCGAATACTCTATGACCTCGACGAGTTCCCCAGATCGGGCGCCTCCGCTTCGGGCTCGAGAAGATCCCAGGGGTTCGGCATTTTGTCGACCGGCGCTTCGATGATCACCGGGCCTGGTTGATCGAACGCCCAACGCAGGGCCTCCGAAAGCGCTTGCGGTCCCTCGGCCCGGCGCGCGGCGGCGCCGAAACTCCCGGCGAAGCGCACGAAATCGGGATTCCTCAGATCGGACGCGATGACGCGGCCTCCATAAAGATCCTCCTGCATGCGCCGCACATTCCCGTAACCGCCATCGTTGAACACGATCGTCACAGTGCGAATATTGTGCTGGACCGCGGTCGCGAGTTCGTTCGCGGTGAACAGGAAACCGCCGTCTCCGCAGAGCGCCACCACCGGTTTGTCCGGGCAGCCGACTTTCGCGCCGAGCGCGGTCGCGAACGCAAAGCCGAGCGTCCCCTGATACCCAGGTGTGATCATTTGTCGCGGCGCGTAAACGGGGAGAGCAGCCGTCGCGACATAGGCGACCTGCGTGTAGTCGGCGACGAACACGGCGTCTTCGGGGCTGGCCTCACGAATGGCCCGCAGGAAGCTCATCTGCGGAGCAAGACTTCTGTCAAACTCGGCCGCGACCTCGGCTTTGACCCGGGCGGTCGCCCGCGCTCTCGCCGCGGCTTGCGGGCGCGCGGCGCCAAGCCCCGCCGCGAGCGCCGCGAGCGCCACGCGGGCGTCCCCGATGATCGCGACGTCGGGAGGCGCGCCACGGCGAAACTGAGCCGGATCGAAATCGATCCGCACGACGCGCTGCCCCGACCTCAGTCCCCATCGCCGGCGCGGCGTGTTGAAACGCGTTCCGACCGCCAGAACGACGTCCGTGTCAGCCCACAATCGAAAGGCCTCCGCGCGCCCGATCGACAAGGGATGGCGCGAATCCAGTATGCCGCGCCCCTGAAGATGGCTCACCACCGGCGCGCCAAGCCGCTCGGCAATCGCGAGCAGGTCGGCCCCGGCGTCGACCGCGCCGGCGCCGACCATGATCATTGGCCGGTTGGCGCCCTCGAGCAGCCTCACGGCATCAGCGATGGCGGCGGGCTCCGCCTGCTGAGGTTCAAGAGTTTCTTCAGCGTCCGCATCGTTAAAAATGAACCTCGAGCGAAGCACATCCGCGGGCAATTCCACCGCCGCGGGTCCTCGGCCGGCAGCCAGAGAGGCGAAGGCGCGCGATACCAGGCGAGGCGCATCCTGCACTGAAAGAGCCAGTCCACTCCAACGCGTCAGACCGCCGACGATCGCGGTCTGATCCGGAAGCTCGTGCAATACGCCGTGACCGGCGCCGATCTCCTCCGTCGCGACCTGGCCCAGGAGCGCGAGGACCGGCGCGTGGCACGCGTAAGCGGTCGACAAAGCCGCCGTCGTGTTCAGGAAACCTGGACCCGGGACGCAGGCATAGACACCGGGCCGGCCGGTCGCCTGCGCAAAGCCAAGCGCCATATAGGCGACGCCCTGTTCATGTCTGGCGTTGATGATTCTCAGCCGCGATCGCGCGTCGTGGAAGGCATTGAAGAGGGGATCGAGCTGGATGCCTGGCAGACCAAAGAGCGTCGACACCCCGCGCTTTACGAGCACGTCGACGACCGCGTCCGCTCCTGTCATTGGCAGGCGCGAATCCATGGGCCCCTCAGTCGCGATAAGCTGGCTGCTCGCGGTCGAGCTTCCGCCGGAGCGCCTGCCACGGCAGCCAGCCCTTGTTCGCCTCCGAGCTGAACTGACTGGCGGTTCTCGTGAGCACGTCCTCGGACGGCATGGAAAGCGGCACGCCGGTCGACTGCGCCGAGATCTGGATCCGACACGCCTGCTCCAGATAGTACATCCAGTAGAATGCCTCGGCGACCGTCCTTCCGACAGTCAAAAGGCCGTGGTTGCGCATGATCAGGCAATGTTTCAAACCGAGATCGCGCACAATTCGCTCCCGCTCCGTCAGGTTGTCGTCTGCGGCGATGCCCTCGTATTCGTGCAGAGCGACCTGATTGTGGAATTCCATGCTGATCTGATTCAGCGGCAGAAGGCCGCCCGACTGGGCCGCCACCGTCATGCCGGCCAGCGTGTGCGTGTGCATCACGCAGACCGCGTCGGGCCGCGCGACGTGGACCGCCGAATGGATGACGAAGCCGGCGGGATTGACGGGCCAGTTCGTCTCCTGCCGCGGCTCTCCATGGGCGTCGACCTCGACCAGCGAACTCGCGCTGATCTCCTCGAAAAGAAGCCCATAAGGATTAATGAGAAAGCGATGACCCTCGCCCGGAATTCGCGCCGAAAGATGCGTGAACACAAGGTCCGTCATCCCGAAGAGCGCGATCAGGCGATAGGCCGCGGCAAGGTCCTCCCGGAGCTCTGCCTCAGTGGGCGCGCGGTCCGGCGCGGGGGGCTTCGGGATGGACGGCGCGCTGTGCTTCATCGCGTTAACGGATCTCGCGGGTTTGCAGGGTCTCGTCGCTGGATGTCCAGCACCTTTGCCGTGTCCACGGGTCTGTCCAGAAAGGCTCACACATTGCGATGGCGGGCAACTGCCTCCGAGATGCTCGCGGTGCGCGCGGGCGGACAACGGGCGGTCGCGATCAAGGGACCGTCCATTCCCGGCCTCGCGGGGTGTCAACATATTCAGGCCAGCGATATCCGATCGGCGCCTTGAAATCGGCGGGCAGGAGTGGCGCAACCCATTTGGAGCCCCCGACTCCCCCGCCCGTCCGATCGCGGAATTCGGCCTGCGCCTTTTCGAGCAGGCTCGCATCACTCAACAGATCGATGAGGGTCGTGGCGATCACCGCCGAGGCCTTGCTCCACATCGGATCGATGCAGGCCGGCACGCCGCCCATCGCATGCCGAACCCACTCGGGATAGCGATATCCAGGCTTCGGCGCCTGCAGCGTCGGACGGCCCACATAAAGGCGCACAGTCGGCGCGTGCCAGGTATAGTCGACATAGTCGTCGGCCGCGTAGTTGAGCTGCCAAGCTGGCAGTTGGGCGCGGAACGCTTTCTCCGCTTCCCACGGCGGCGTCAGTTTGCTCAAGCCTTCAAAGAAGGGCTCATGCATGGGCTCAAGGTCAAGCGATCTCTGCAACTCGCGCGCGAAAGCCTTAGCTTCCTCCGGCCATTCCGGAGCGCCAAGCTTCTCGAAATTGCGGAACGTGACCTCCGCCATCGCATGGTTGGGCAGACCGGCGCGCGTTCTGGTGATCCAGGCTTTTGCGACCGTGCAATGCGTCATCGCAGCGACATGGTCGGCGTTCCGGTCGAGGACGTCGAAAGCCGCCTGACACATAGGCAGGGTCGGCGCGCGCATTGCATACTGGATTTGTCCGATCGCAGGGGCGATGTTGTCGGCGGCCGCCTGTCCGGCGATGGGGATGAATTCGTTCAGCGTCCAGCTGCCGGCGTGAGGGAGCATCGACTCCTTCATCATCTTCGAGTTCGTGTACATCAGACACACGGCGTCGATCGCGCCGGGCGCCCGCGCGATCGCATGCGCGTGGGTCACCGCGCCGCCCGCGGCTTCACTTTGCCACGTCTCCGGGTGCTCGCACTCGAAGGTGTAGATGCGGCTCCAATAGGGAGCGCTGGTCGTATCCCAGAAGCAGCCGTTCGTGAGCGCCGGGAACGAATGCGGATGAAAACTGAAAGCGGCGTCGAGACCATCGTAATAGCCGTGAGCGGCGTGCACAGGCTTCGATCCGCACATCTTCTCCGCCGGTTCGCCGAAATAGACGAGCGTCCCTTTCAGCCCATGCGTCTCCATCGCATGCTTCGCCGCCAGGAAGCCGCCAAACGAGCCGATGCCGAGCGCCGAGTGCGGGTCGGTGTGGCCCGCGGCGCGGAAGCTCGTTCCGTCGCGCGGCTTTCGCTGCGGTTCCGGCGCCTGGCTCTGCCCGGGAATGGCATCATATTCAGCATAGCCCGCGAGCGCCGGTCCTGCGCCGTTCGACCACCGCGCCCGGAACGCGGTCGGCATTCCAGCCGTTCCGCGCTCGACCTCGAAACCCTCGTGAGCGAGCCGGTCCATGTACCAAGCCGACGATTTGTACTCGCGCCAGGACGGCTCGTGGAGATGCCAGATCGTCATGTGATCAGCCGACAGCGACGCATGGTTGCGCTTCAGCCAACCAAGCGCACTGCTCTGAGGCGCGCTGAACGCGCTCGCCATGATCAAACCTCGTCCCGCACGAGCGGGGCGGTCGAGCAGTGGAGGCCGCCGCCGCCGGCGATCATTTTGTCGTAGGGAACCGTGATGACTTGCACTCCCGCCAAACGAAGCTGATCCTGCGTATGCTCGGACACGCCTTCCGGCATAATCACACGACCTGGCGCGATCGCGAGCGAATTGATGACGGAGGAGTCGTCTTCATGGTGGACTTCGATGCGCTTGATTCCAAGCGCATCGAGCCGTTCCAGAAACCAGAACGGCAAGAGCGTGATGTTGGCCAGTGCGAGGTCCGGCGCGAGCATCACGAAGAGCCCGTCAATGTGAAGCCGGTAGCCCGTCAGCGTCACCTTCAAGAGTTCGACGCCCTGCGATCGCAGGACTTCCTCAACTTGACGGGCGCCCTCCTCGTTCACGCGTGACGAGAGGCCGATGACCGCAGTCTTGCTGTTCAGCCACGCGAAACTTCCGCCTTCCGCAACGCCGCTGCCCGAGACTGTGCGGAGGATGGGACATCCGAGCCTCGCCAGTGCGCGCGTCACCGCCCGTTCTTCGCCGCGCCGGATGCGCGGGCCCAGCCGGGTCACGATCGCGCCGCCGCCGACCGCGATACAGGAGTCCCGGGTGTAGCAGGACTTCATTCGGCCAGCGCCGATCTCATCCAGATAGACGACCTCGACGCCCTCATTTTTTAGCAACGCGGTATAGGCGTCGTGCTGCGCCTGCATTCCGGCAAGGTCCGGTCCCTCGACCCCACGCCAGTACCAGCCAGCCTGGGTATCGCCGAACGCGCGGTTGTCCAGCCGCTTCGACGTGTCGACGACATTCACCTCGTCTCCGGGCCTGTGCATCAGGACGACGCGCAAGCGACCGACGTCGGTGGTGCAGCCCCATCTCCGGCCCCACCAGCGCTCGAGCTGCCCGAAATCCTCGAACGGCGGATCGGCCTCCGAGGGGAAAAGCTTGATCAGCTGATTGTAGCGCCACTCGCCTTCAGTAATCGCGCCCAAAGGCTCTCCTCCTGGAGTCGGCGCCTAGCCATCGAGAAGCCGGAAATATCAACGTAAAAGCCTGCAGGAAGCGGCGCAACCCTAAATGTGGAGTCTACTCCATCCTCGTTCGCCGTGGTCTCGATCGCTTATCGAGAAGGAATCCGCGAAGGATGAGCGCAATGTGGGGGAGACCGATGCGCAGAAGATCTTCGATGGTCCCGCCAGGCCCGTAAACGAAGCGGGCGAAATTCATCGTCGTCACCCCGACGATAAGGTCGGACAGCGTGCTCGCGTCGCCGTCCATATCGAGTCGGCCTCGCGCCTGGTAGGATCGAATGATCTGAACATATTGCCGTTTGATCAGATCGTTCATCCGGGCGCCCGTTCTTTCGGCCCGACCCCGCGGTTCGACAATCTGCGCCGCCATCATGGTTCGCCAACACTGCGCGACAAGTGCCGGAGCGCCTGTGCCGCGAGCAGGCGCCGGCCTCGGTCCCTTCGAGTGGATCTCGGGCAGAGTCTTGAGGAAGGTGCGCCGCTCGGTCAGCGCCGCGCGAACGTCACGGAGGGTAAGCTCGATCAGGAGGTTCGGCTTCATAGAGAAAGAGTTGTAGATCGTCGCGGGCGCGACGGAAGCGATTCCGCGATTTCGGTAAAAAGCGTCGCCTCGTATCCGCGCGTCGCAAATAGCGCCTGAGCCGCGTCGAGGACTTTCGTCACTCGCCGCTACCTCGGAGTTGGAGTTGCTTGTCTTGCCGCCATGAGTGCGGCTTCCCCACCACCCGAACGTCGATCAGGTCGCCAATTTGGAGTTCACTCTCAGCACGCAGTTGACACAGTGCACGGGCGTCCACCAATATCGAAAGCAGCAAATTTCTTTGCTGCTCTTCGACATAGGGTGCGCGGAAGGGAAGGCGTGGAGTTGATCGTTCAGGATCGCGAGGCGCGAAGAGCGCAGGGCCGGACATGCTGAGGCTCATCAGCAATCCTCCCCCCTGGCCCAATGGCGCGCGATGCGCCGTCTGTTTTTCCTTTGACTTTGACGCGGAAAGTCTCCTTCACCTCTACTATCCTGACGATTCACGGCGGCGCATCAGCCTCTCGTCCACGCTGCGTTATGGCGCACGCGTGGCGGTGCCGCGCATCGTCGAGATCTGGAAGCATTTCGGCGTCAGGCAGACGATGTTTGTTCCCGGCTGGTGCGTCGAGACCTATCCGAAGGCGATCGAACTCCTGCTTCGCGACGGCCACGAGATCGCGCATCACGGTTGGCTGCACGAGAGGCCAAACCAGCTGTCGCGGCAGGATGAGGAACGCGTCCTGAAGAAAGGCATGGCGATCATCGCGGGGGTGACCGGCAAACCGGTTTCAGGCTACCGCTGTCCTTCTGGGGCGTATTCCGAATACACGCTCGATCTCCTGATCAATAACGGCTTCGCCTACGACGCCTCGCTCGGCGGCGACGATATTCCCTATCTCATCGAAGGCTCAAACGGCCGCAGGCTGGTCGAATTGCCGTCGGATCATTCGCTCGACGATTGGCCTCAATATGTGAACATGCGGGAGTTCAATATGAGCATCCCGACGAAGTCGCCGGCCCAGGCGATGGAGGTTTTCCGCGCGGATTTCGACGCAGCCTGGACCCATGGCGGCCTATGGGCTGCAATCTGGCACCCCTTCGTCTCCGGGCGGCTCGCGCGAGCGGAGACAATGGTCAATCTGTTCGAGCACATGCGCGGGAAAGGCGGCGTCTGGTTCGCTACGCTGGCTGAGATCGGCGCGTATATTCAAGGGCTCGTAGACCGCGGAGAATGGACGCCGTCGGTCGAGCGGATTCCGTTCTGGGAGGAGCCCGTGCCGCAGCTCGCGCGGCCCAGTCGGTAGCGCGGTTGGCGGTATGAAACTTGCGTCGCTCGCCTCGAAAAGAGGGCTCTGGCGAGAGCCGGTTGAGGCGATCGTGGACAGAAGGGAGCAAGCCATGTCGGGAACACGCCTGTTGGGTTGGGGAGCCGCGTTGTGCCTGATGATTTCGACCGGCGTTTCCGTGGCTCAAAAGCTTCCGGATGACATCGCGGCCAGCAAGGTCATCAAGGTCGCGGTCAATTCTGGCTATCCCCCGATGGAAATGAAGGATGACAAAACCGGAGAATTGACCGGCTTCGACATCGACCTGATGGCTGCGATGGCGAAAGTGCTTGGGCTCAAGGTCGAGTATCAGGACGGCGCCTTCGAAGCGATGACGCCAGCGCTGCAGTCCGAGCGCGTCAACATGATCATGAGCGGCTTTTACGATGTGCCGAAACGTCGGCCAATGTTCACCTTCATCGACTATCTCCGCGCCGGCGCGCAATTCTACACGATGATCAGCCTTCCTGAGATCAAGGAACTGACCGACCTGTGCGGCAAGACGATCACCACCAGCCGCGGCACGAGTTACCCGGACACTGTGAAAACGTGGTCGGACAAGAACTGCGTCGGCGCCGGCAAGCCTGCGATTGATGTCATCATCGACACCGATCTCGGCCAGCAGCTGACCAATCTGAAGACCGGGCGCGCCGTTGCGGCGGTCCAGGAACTCGAAGCGGTTCCAACAATCGTGGCGATGGACCCGACCCTGTATCGCCCGTTGGGCAAACCCTTCTCGTCGACGCTGATGGGCATGGCGTTTCTGCCGGACGAGACGACGCTTCGGGACGCTTTCGCCTTTGCCCTGAAGAAAGTGATTGCGGACGGCACGTACGATGAACTGATCAAGAAATGGAAGCTTGACCTCAGTCCCTACAAGGACGTCAGTTTCGACGCCGGGCCTCTTCCCTGAGTGGCGCTTCCGACTTGAGGGGCGGGGCGGAGCTTTCGTTCGCCGAGGAAGTCGATGTCGCTCGGCTCCGTCACATCCGTCCGCGGCGCTACGGCCGGATCGTTGCGGTCATCCTTATCCTGGCCTTCGCTGCGTTCCTGATCCGGGCCTTCGCCATCGGTCGTATCGACTGGTCGACGACGCGTGAATTTCTGACCTGGCCCAGCATTCTCTTGGGCCTCGTCAACACGCTGTGGATGTCCGTTGCCTGCATGGCGATCGGGATCGCGATCGGGGTGCTTTGCGCGGTCGCTCGCGGCTCCCCAAATCCGGTGCTGCGCGTGGTCGCCATCGGCTATGCGTGGTTCTTCCGCGGCACGCCCGTCATTCTGCAATTGCTGATCTGGTTCAATCTCGGGCTGGTGTTCCCGTATCTCGGGATCCCGGGCCTATTCACCGTTCGAACCGTGAACGTGATCACGCCCGCGATCGCGACATTGCTGGGGCTTGGGCTGAACGAAGGCGCCTACGCCTCGGAAATCATGCGCTCGGGAATGCTTTCGGTGGATCACGGACAATATGAGGCCTCGAAGGCGATCGGCATGTCCTACCTGCAGTCGCTTCGCCGCATCGTCCTGCCGCAGGCGATGCGGGTCGTCGTTCCGCCGCTCGGCAACGAATTCATCGCTTTGATCAAGACGACATCGCTCGCGAGCATCATCGGCTTTAGCGACATTCTTCGCAACGCGCAGGACATCTACTACGGCAACGCCAAGGTGATCGAACTCTTGATGGTCGCCGCCTTCTGGTATCTCGTCGTCGTCTCGATCCTCTCGGTCGGGCAAGCCATGCTCGAGCGCCGCTTCGGTCGAGGATTTGCGACCGCCGCAAAGAGATGACGAGCCACCTCGTATCGGCGGTCAAAGTTGGAAAGCGCTTCGGCGCCATCAGGGCTCTCGAGGACGTCACTTTGGACGTCGAGGCAGGAGAAGTCGTCTGCATCATTGGCCCGTCAGGGTCGGGGAAGACGACATTCCTTCGGTGCATCAATCAGCTCGAACGCATCGATTCGGGCGCGCTGTGGCTCAAGGGCGAACTGACTGGCTATCGACGCGTCGGCGACGCGCTTCACCCCCTCAGCGAAAAGGAGATTGCTAGGCAGCGGCGCGCAACCGGCATGGTGTTTCAGCGATTTAATCTCTTCCCGCATATGACCGCGTTGGAAAACATCACGGAAGGTCCGATTCAGGTTCTCAAGCAGAAGCGTGCTGAAGCCAAGGACGCCGCCATGGGGCTTTTGGAGCGAGTCGGGTTGGTCAGTAAGGCAAGCGCCTACCCAGCGGAGCTGTCCGGCGGCCAGCAACAACGCATCGCGATCGCGCGCTCTCTCGCCATGCGGCCGAGTTTGATGCTTTTCGACGAGCCGACTTCCGCGCTTGACCCAGAACTGGTTGGCGAGGTCCTGACCGTGATGCGCGCGCTCGCTCGCTCGGGCATGACAATGGTCGTCGTAACGCACGAGCTGGGCTTTGCGCGTGATGTGAGCGACCGCGTGGTGTTCATGGACGAGGGGCGCGTCGTGGAGTGCGAACGCCCCGAGGCCCTGATGAGCAACCCGAGAGAAGCACGGACAAGGGACTTTTTGCGCAGCATTCTCCAGCAGAGCTGACCAGGCGAAGAAGGCAATTGCCTGGGGGTCGACAGCGCGGGGCGCGCCTTCCCCCGCTCAGTCCGTGACTTGATGGTCGTAGGAATCGCCGGGCGTGACGAATGGAATGATCTTGATCTGGCCGTCCGCGCTCACCTGAAACCCGCGCAGGCCGGCGTAGCTCACGCTGTTTGTTTCGAGCAGCGTCTGCGCCTCCGCTTCCTGACCGACGGGGACATAAACGAAGAAGTGCCGAACCTTTGTCGGGGTGTCCGTGTCGGCCATTTCTGACGCGGCCTTGAGCGTCCCTACCGCAATATCGGACACGTTCATTTCAACTTCGCCCATTTCGCGCACCCTACCCGTCCCGTCGAGAATGACGATATCGGGAAAGTGCTCGCCGCCGGGAAGCTGGACCCCATGTTTGCGGACGGGAACGTTGGTCAAGGTGCGATAGTCCGGCGCCCAGGTCTTCTGGCCGGGAAACGGAAAACGTGTCTTTGCGATGGTGTTCACCACGGAATTGTGTACGCTCTCGGCCATGATCGCTCCTTAGCTTCGCTGAACCTATCGCGCCCCAGTTACGGGATCGACTGGCGGAGCTGATCCGCTCGCGCAAAGTCAGGGCGAATCGCGCGCAAGCGGCGCCGTTGAGCAGTGGATCCCGCCGCCGCCGAGCTCCACACAATCGTAGTCCACAGGCAGAACCGTTATGCCACTCCTGTCCAGCTTATCGGCAAGACGTGGGCTAACTGAAGTGTGCATGATCACGCGACCGGGCGCAACAGCGAGGCAGTTGACGGAGAACGCATTGTCCTCGGGAGGCACTGCTATAAGCTTCATCTTGCGGCTCTTTAGGTATTCGATGAAGACATAAGGCAGTTCGTTCGTATTGACGATTGCGGTGTCCACGTCGACCATCACGAAGGCGCCGTCGATGTGGATGCGGTAGCCAGGATTGTGCACCGGAATGAGCTCGATTCCCATCGTGCCAAGAATGTTCTTCATCTGCCGCACCCCTTCGGCGTTGCACGCCACGCTGAGCGAGCAGGCTGCCGTTTTCTCATCAAGGATTGCAAATCCGCCGCCTTCGAAGACGGCTTCCCCATGCAGTGTTCCAAGGATCGGGCACCCGGCTCTCGCGAGCGCGCGGGTCACCGGCAGTTCCTCTCCGCGGCGAACGCGCCTCGCCAGCCGTGCGACGACGGCGCCCCCTTTCACTCCGATCACACTATCACGCGTGTAGATCTGCTTCATCCGGCCCGGAGCCGCGTCCCCGACATAGACGATCTCCACCCCCTCGCTTTTGAGGAGTTTGGCCAGCGCATCATGCGCGGCCTGCATCGCCGGCAGGTCCGGCAGCGTCCGGCCCATCCAGTACCAGCCCTTCTCGGGGTCGCCGAAACCGCCAATCTCCGGCATCGACTTGTTCTCGACGACGCTAAGTTCGTCGCCTGGCCGATGCATCAAAACAACCCGGAGGCGTCCAACGTCACTGGTGCAGCCCCAAACGCGGCCCCAGCCATCGACTTGCTCCGACGGACTTTCAAAACCAGGCTCCGGAACGGACCCAAAAATACTGAAAAAGGTATTTTCCCGATATTCGGAGTCGCTCATCACCGGAGTGTGCTGGGTCACGCGAGAGACCTCTTCGTTTGGAGAGAGAAGCGGGAGTGTCCGCTGCGCTTGCTGGATTTCAAGCACAAAAGCTTCGTCGTTCTGACGCACTACAGCGAGCCGGGGACCGATCTGTCAACCTCGCGCCCAGCCCCGAGCGACGCGACGAATTCAGGTTTTGAGGTACGGACCGGCTGGACGCGTCGTGGCCGGGGAGCCAACGCGCTACCTCCGCGGCAAACGATCAGCGCGAATGCGGCTGATCTCTCGCCCGGCCTTCAGACGGCGGCGGCTTGGATCGCGCGCGGCTTCGTCACCGCGCTAACGACGACCATCGCGACAATATTCGCGGCGAGCGCGATGATGCCGACGTTGAGGTCGCGGATCGCTTGCGGCAGGGCCGGGAACAGGGAGCCGATGCTCGCGTGCGTGAAGCTGAGGACCGCGGCGACGATCGCGCCGACCAGAATTCCGGCGAAAGCGCCCGCCGACGTTATCGGATTGCGCGGCATCAGGCTCACGATGACAGCAGGAAAGAGCTGAGTGACGAAGCTGTATCCCACCAGAAGCATGGTTACGATCGTCGCGTTGCCGGTCAAGGTGAAATAGACGGCGACCAGCATGACGACCGGTACGAACCACTTGGCGAGGGCCAAGGTCTGGGCGTCGGTCGCCTCCGGACGCAGGAGGCCAACCAGGTTCTTGGACAGCAGCATCGCCGCGGTCATCGCGATCAGCGAGCCGGGGACCAGCGCCGTGAAGACGCCCGCGGCGCCGATCAGGCCGACCACAACCGGCGAGAACTCCTGCGCCGCCAGCTTGAACAGCGCGAGATTGGTGTCTGCACCCTTCAATCCGGGCACTTGCAGCACCGCGGCAAAGCCGACAAAGAACACAAACAGCAGTATGAGCTGATAAATCGGCAGCACAATCGCATTGCGCCGGAAGACGCGCGCGTCTTTCGCCGAGTAGGCGGCGGCGAAGGATTGTGGCCACATGAAGAAGCCGACAGCGGTCAGGAGCACGGTCGAGATGAACCAGGCGACGCTCTGCCCGCTTGCCGGGAAGACAAGGAAGCCCGGCTTGGCGGCAGCGATCTGCTTGAACATCGGGCCGATGCCGCCATAGAGATGCGTCGGCAGGTAGATGCCAAGGAACAGCACCACGCCAAGGATCAGAATGTCCTTAACGACCGCCGTATAGGCCGAGCCGCGGATACCGGACATCATGACATAGATCGTGACGATCCCGGCTCCGATCCAGATCGCAGCGTCCTTTGGGATGGCGCCATAGCCCGCCGCCGTCACGATAATGCCGAGACCGGTGAGCTGCAGCACGAGATAGGGGATCAGCGCCACCAGATCGACAATCGAGACCAGTACGCCCAGCGAGGGGCTCGCATATTTGCGGACGAAGAAATCCGGCTGCGAGTGCAAACCGTGCCGACTGGCGTAGCTCCAGACCAAAGGCAGCAGGAAATAAGCGATCACATACGCGAGCGAGCCATAGGCCAGGATGTAATAGACCGGAGCCCCAAGACCGTAGGAAAAACCGGACGCGCCCAGAAAGGTGAAGGTGGTGTAGATTTCGCCGGCCAGCAGCAGGAAAACGAGGATCCAGCCGAAGCCGCGCCCCCCCACCGCCCATTGCTCGAGGTCCATCTCCCGCCCGCCGCGGGCGACAAGGCCCAAAGCCAGTGCGGCCAACGCGGCGAGCGCGATGAGAGCCAGGGCCGCGGTCATGCCGCGTCCTCGCGGTTCGCCGGATCGATCAGATAGATCACGGCCATGATGATCGCCGTCAGAACGACCCAAACCGCGATCCAGCCAAGGGGAAATGGCATGCCGAGGATGAGCGGATCAACCTCGTTATGGACCGCCGGACCGATCAGCATGCCGATGAACGGAATGACGGCCAGCCAGTGAATGAGTCTCATGAGAATCTCCGATGTGCTGGCTGGCGATGGAGGCTCGCCCAGGGAGCATACCGCGTGCAGCCGCGCAAGAGCTGCATCATTCGGGCCGGACGGCGCCAGCCTCAATCTTATCATCGACCAGAACGCGCTTCGACCCAGTCAACGGCGCGCCCTCGATCCGCGCCTACCTATGCGAGATCCGGCGCGCGGCCTGAAGCGGACAACGCTTGTCCAAGCCTTCAGGCTTAAATCAATCGCCCCACAAACGCGCCACCATCAGGCGACGGTCCCCTCTGCCTTCGGACAGGACATCAGCCTATATAGCTTTGCCGCCTCACGCCTTCGCGAATGGACAGCCGCCCTTGTTGAGCGGGCGGAACGCGTCCTCCGGCTTGATCGTCGAGATCAGCTCGAAATAGTCCCAGTTATATTTCGATTCGGCCGGGGTCTTGGCCTTATACAGATACATCGGGTGAAGCTTGCGTCCGTCGATGCGGATCGACCCCTTGCCGAACAACAGATCGTCGGTCGGGATCGCCTTCATCTCGTTGACGAGCTTGACGCCGTCCGAAGCGCTCTTGATCACGGCGAGCGCCTTGATCAGATGCTCCGTCGCCGCATACATGCCCGCGTGCATATCGTTCGGCATCATATGCTTCGGATCAGCCGCCTGGAAACGCTTGGCGAAGGCACGCGTGCCATCGTTAGCGTCCCAGTAGAAGCCGGTGCAGATCGTCGCCCCCTGTACGATTTCGAGGCCAAGCGAGGGGATGTTGGTCACGTTCAGCGTCAGGGTCGCGAGCCTCTGCTTGTCAGCCAGGCCGAATTCATGAGCTTGCTTCAGGGAATTGCTGGTGTCCCCGCCCGCATTCGCGAGGGCCACCACATCGGCTCCGGAATTTTGGGCCTGGAGGACGAAGGATGAGAAATCGGGGGTGTTGAGTGGATGACGGACCGATCCGACAACGTCGCCGCCAGCCGCCTTAACAGCCGCGGCGCAGTTGGCTTCGATATCCTTGCCAAAGGCATAGTCGGCAGTGATGAAAAACCATTTTTTGCCACCCGCTTCGGTCAGAGCTTTCCCTAGGCCCGCGCCCCAGGCGTAGGTGTCGTAGGTCCAGTGGACGAAATTGCGGGAGCATTTCGGGCCGGTAAGCACCGACGAACCGGCCCCCGAGCCGATGACGGCTTTGTTCTTCTCTTCGCAAACCGCAAGAACCGCAAGCGCGACGGCCGAGTTCGGCAAATCCATGACCACGTCGACATGATCTTCATCTATCCAGTGGCGGGCAATGGCCGAACCCACGTCGGACTTGTTCTGATGGTCGGCGTAGACGATTTCGATCGGGACGCCCATCTTGGCGGAAAAGTCGTCGACAGCGAGCCGCGCCGCCACGACCGAGCCGATCCCCTGGTAGTCCGAATAGACGCTCGACATATCGTTCATGATGCCGATCTTGGTTGGACGGGCGTCCTCGGCCCATCCCGACCGCGGCGCGAGCGCAAGCGCAGCTCCGGACAACAGAACCTGGCGCCGATCCGGAGCGTTCAGCATTCTCATTCCTCCTCAGGGCGTCAGGCGCCTCGACCGGGCGCGTCGCATGCGGAGGATTGTGGAGCAAGCGTGGGCGAGACACAACTCACTCCATGTCGCGCCCTAGCGCGACGCGGTCGATTGTGTGCGCATGTCAGGCGCACCGGCTGCTTTCAGCGCCAGACCCGGAACCAGCATCGAACCCTCAAACGCCAGACGACGGTGCTCCGAATGCTTCGGCCGCCAAGGATACATCCATGTGCAACGGTCGCGGCGTGAGGCCCCGACGATTTGCGCTCGTTGCCGCGCGCCTTGACCGAGCGAGTGGATCGAAAATCCCGGACTAGGCGGGCCCGTATCCCGAGCTTATGGCCGAACTTGTCGCGCTCAAGACGAACCGTGTCGGAAGCCTCGTATTGCGTCGCGACCGGGGTGACCTCGGCCCCTGGCCGACCGACAAGGGTGAACCCACGCTCATGCAGTCGCCACGTCAAAGACGTCACGCGCCGCCGGGCTCAACGGCGCCTTGAGCTTCACCTCATTCGCCATGGGCGGCCTCACCGCGGCGGCCGACGCCGATCTCAGCGACACCGAGATCCCGGCCTAAGGGCGGCATCAGCATGAGGCGAGGAAGCGCCGATTGAGGCGGTCAAAGGCAGGGAGTTGTCGGCACGGTTTTTGAGAGTCACCATAAAGCATTGGAAAGCTTGGCGACTCCGGCAGGGCTCGAACCTGCGACCTGCCGCTTAGAAGGCGGCCGCCGCTCTGCTCTATCCAGCTGAGCTACGGAGCCGAACCCATGGCCCGACCGGGCCTCATGTCATGTATCAATGCGACCAGGGGACGATCCGGTTCGGAGCGAAATTGTCGGAATAGGACAGGATCTTGCGCGTCTCCGGCTTCGGCTCCTCGACCCGGTAGGCGATGCCGTTGCGTTCGGCATAGGCGATCGCCTCCTCCTTGGTGTCGAAGCGCAGCTTCACCTGCGAGCGCATGTCGGCCGAGCTCGTCCAGCCCATCAAGGGCTCGATCTCGCGCGGCTTTTCGGGCTCGTATTCGAGCAGCCAGTCGCCCTTCGACTGCCCCGACTGCATGGCGCTGCGGGTGGGCTGGTAGATGCGAGCGGTCATGACGGCCCCTAGTCTTTTCCCCAATCATGATGGTCGGGGCAGCAGGATTTGAACCTGCGACCTGAAGTACCCAAAACTTCCGCGCTACCAGGCTGCGCTATACCCCGATTTTCGCTCGCGTGGCTATCATGCGAGGCCGGTGCGGACAAGGGAGCGGCGGCTGCGCTCAGCGCCCTCACTTCTCCGGCGTCACAACGCGGACGTGAAGCTCGCGCAATTGCTTCGGCGTCGCGGGCGACGGCGCGCCCATGAGCAGGTCCTCGGCGCGCTGGTTCATCGGGAAAAGCGCGACCTCGCGCAGGTTCTGCTCGCCAGCGAGCAGCATGACGATGCGGTCCACGCCCGCCGCCATCCCTCCATGCGGCGGGGCGCCATACTGGAACGCGCGGTACATGCCGCCGAATCGCTCGACCACCGTCTCTTCGCCGTAGCCCGCGATCTCGAAGGCCTTCAGCATGGCCTCGGGACGATGGTTGCGAATCCCGCCCGAGGCGAGCTCGTAGCCGTTGCAGGCGATGTCGTACTGGAACGCTTTGATCGCAAGCGGATCCTTGCTCAACAGCGCTTCAAGTCCGCCCTGCGGCATCGAGAAGGGGTTGTGCGAGAACTCGACCTTTTTCTCCTCTTCATCCCATTCGTACATGGGGAAGTCGACGACCCAGGCGAATTCGAACCGATCCTCGTCGACAAGCTTGAGCTCCTGGCCGACTTTCGTGCGCGCGAGCCCGGCGAATTTGGCGAATTTGTCCGGATCGCCGGCGACGAAGAACGCGGCGTCGCCCGCCTTCAGGCCGAGCGCAAGGCGGATCGCCTCGACGCGCTCCGGGCCAATGTTGTTGGCGAGCGGCCCGCGCCCGCCCACTCCGGTCGCCTTCGGGTCGGCGCTCAAGTGAAGTCTCGTCCTGACGATCGATCGAAAAATAGAATGTATCCGAGCCCGGGCTGGCCCTCGCCTTGCGCCCAGGAGTTCATCCGGTCGGCGAAAGTCCGCTGGCCGCCGCCCGGAGCGGGAATCGCCCAGACTTCGTTCTTCTCGACCTCGAGCAGCCGCGCGAAGATCTTAAAGCCCGAGCCGCGGAAATGCTCGGAGACGTCCTGCATGACGAGCGGATTGCGCAGGTCCGGCTTGTCGGAGCCATATTTGCGCATCGCCTCAGCGTAAGGGATGCGCGGCCAGGGCGAGGGCGTGACGGGCTTGCCGCGGGCGAACTCCTCGAACGCGCCCCGAATGACCGGCTCCATCGCGCCGAAAACATCCTCCTGCTCGACGAAGCTCATCTCGATGTCGAGCTGGTAGAACTCGCCCGGCAGGCGGTCGGCGCGCGGGTCCTCGTCGCGGAAGCAGGGCGCGATCTGGAAATAGCGGTCGAAGCCCGCCATCATCAGAAGCTGCTTGTACTGCTGGGGCGCCTGGGGCAGCGCGTAGAACTTGCCGGGATGGATGCGCGACGGCACGAGGAAGTCGCGCGCGCCTTCGGGGCTCGAGGCGGTGAGGATCGGCGTCTGGAACTCGAAGAACCCCTGCCCTTTCATTCGTCTGCGAAGCGAATCAATGACCTCGCCGCGCAGCATGATGTTCTCGTGGAGCTTCTCGCGCCGCAGGTCGAGGAAGCGGTACCTCAGCCGCGTATCCTCGGGATAAGGCTGGTCGCCGAACACCGGCAGCGGCAGATCGCCGGCAGGCCCAAGGACTTCGATCTCGCGGAGGTAAACCTCGATGAGGCCGGTCGGCATGTCGGGATTTTCCGTGCCCGCCGGGCGCTTGCGCACGCTTGCCGTCGACGCGAATGACGAATTCCGAGCGCAGCTTCTCCGCTTCGCGGAAGGCGGCCGAATCCGGATCGACCACGCATTGGGTCATGCCGTAGTGGTCGCGCAGATCGATGAACAACAGGCCGCCGTGATCGCGGATGCGATGGCACCAGCCGGAAAGCCGAACGTCGGCGCCATCCTCGGCGAGGGTCAGGGCGCCGCAGGTATGGGAGCGGTAGCGATGCATGATTTCTCGGTCTTTTCGCTTCAGGCGGCGTGAGGCGCGCTGCCTAACCGAAAAAGATCAAGGGGGAAAGCGCCAAGTCCCCGCGACAGGTTGGCGCCTTCATGGCTTGACATGATTTCACGGCGACCAGGCAACCCGCCGAGCAAAAAGCCGGTCTTTCAAGCTTCGCTGGGATTGATGGGCGAGCGCGCTCTCGAAAACGCCGTTGTTTATCCGGCCGGTTACGCCGCTTGTGGACCCGAAGACGCGGACCGGCGCCTCCACGCCGCCGCGCCCAGAATTCCAAAGCCGGCGACCAGCATCAGCCAGGTGCTGGGCTCGGGAACAGCTGCCGAGCTCACCGAAAAGGCGGTAATGGCGCCGGCCGTCGAGAGCGTTCCGCTCGTGGCTCCCCCATCGCTGATATTGACGACGCTGTAGATGCCGTCGTCGATCGTATTGACGGTGTCGAAGGTCAGAAAACCGAAGCCGGCCCCGCTGACCGTCGCACCCGATGGTATCGTCACATCGAGCAGCAAATTGCCATCGGCTGGATTGTACATGAAGGGCTGCGAGAAGCTGACGGTATAGTCAAATGGCTGCGGCCCGGTTCCGGTGGCGGCGGTTGAGAGGTCCAGCGCGCCTGAAAAAACCATTGTCGCATCGCTCCCGAGATTGTCGGCGAATGTCGCGCTGGGGAGGGAGCCGCTTTCATTGGTTCCTGCGGCCGTCGTTGAAAGCTTGATGACGACGTCGGAAATATCGACGCTATTTCCGAAGAAGAAGCTCGGCGCGGCGCCGGGATAGGCTCTGAAGCTAAATCCATTGATGAGCGCGGCGCCTGTGAAGAAGTTCGACGCGTAGATCTGCTGAACGTGCGATCCGGCGCTCCCATAATAATTGAACGGCGTCGGCGCTTGCGCGTTGCCTGTGGCTGGACTTGGGACAATCAACGTCGTGGCAAGAGCCGGACTAGCGAGAACGAGCGCAGCGACCGCGATCAAATGACGGGCTTTCATTGTTCAGGCCTTTTTCTCGAAATGCAGAGAGGGTGGTTACGCTCGGTGAACAGATATGCTGATCGTGTAAATTACGAGCGCCAAGCAATCGGGTTTCAAAACCTGCTCAACAAACTTTCATCAGTTCCTACCGCTTCCCGAAGGACGCGAGATCCCCGCCTTTGATTTACTCGTCGGGCGAACCTGACTAAGGTCGCCCACACGCTCCTAACCGGTCGAAACGCCCATGCCCGCATCCGCTGCCCCATCCGCCCCCTCTCCCGAGCTCTTCACACGCGAGGACATCGACGGCGTCGTCACCCTCACCTTGAACACGCCGCGCAGCCTCAATGCGCTGAGCCTCGGCATGCTCGAGGCGCTCATCGCCGAGTTCGAGGCAATCGCGAACGACGATAAGGCCCGCGTCATTGTGCTCGCGGGCGTGGGACCGGCGCTCAGCGCCGGCCATGACCTTAAGGAAATGCAGGCGCATCGGAACGATTGCGACCGAGGCCGCGGCTATTACGTCGACTTGTTCGCCCGCTGCTCGACCCTCATGCAGGCGATCGTCGCGCTGCCGAAGCCGGTGATCGCGGCGATCGAGGGCGTCGCCACCGCGGCCGGCTGCCAGCTCGTCGCCGCCTGCGATCTCGCGATCGCCGGGGAGAAAGCCCGCTTCGGCCTCTCGGGCGTGAACTTCGGCCTCTTCTGCTCGACCCCTTTGGTGGCGGTCGGACGCGCTATCCCGCGCAAGCGGGCGATGGAGATGGCGATGACCGGCCAGCTCTACAGCGCCGCGGACGCCGAGCATTTCGGCCTCGTCAACCGCGTGGTTCCCGAGGGACACGCTCTTGAGGAGGCGCAGGCGATGGCCAAGACCATCGCGGCGCAGTCGAGTGCGACCCTCGCGATCGGCAAGCGCGCCTTCTACGCCCAGATCGAGCAGCCGCTCGATGAGGCCTATGCCGTCGCCTCATTGGCGATGATCGACAACCTCTCCGACCCCGATTGCGTCGAGGGGATCAGCGCGTTCCTCGAAAAGCGGCGCCCGACATGGGCGAGAGACGCCGGCGCTTAGCGTCGAACGACAACCCAGAGGCGAGTAGCGCGAAAATAGGCGCAAGAAAAAAAACTTTCTCTTTTAAACTCGCGTCTCAGGTTGTGGGCGAAAACGCCTCTGCGTCGATTTTCCTGTCCTTTCCTCAGCCGCGCGGCCGGCCGCAGGAACTCGAAGATCAAATTCCGCAAGTGAGAGAGGTATAGCACGTATTCTATTTGTCGAAAATAACCTAGTAGGCCGTCCGGTGCCCTGGCGACGAGGTTTTCCTCGGCATGGCCGCATCGGTCGCCGGCCTCAGCGCCGAATGATCTCGTCGATGTAAAGCGCCAGGAGCTTGCGGGCTTCCCCGATAAGCGCCGCCGATCGTTCGTCTTCAGTGGAGGCGAGCGCGGGGATCATCTTCATGACTTGGTTCACGATGATCGCAGCTGCCCCCGCCTCATCTTGTCCGAGCGCCGGGTTCGCGGCACTGAGGATTGCGGCGATCCGTCCGCGCAGCGCATCGCCAAGCGGCTTCCGGCGCTCGACAATGCCGGCGACCGCAGTCGAGAGTGCGATCGCGGCTTCCCGATCTGTTTGTTGTCTGAGCTTATGATCGACGAAAAGGTCGGCCAGCTCGCACGCAGAACGTCCAGGCGCGCGCGCCTCGACCTGCGCGAAAGACGCCGCCCATCGCTCCGCGAACCGATCGAACAGCGCCTCGGCCAGCGCCTCCTTGGAGGGGAAAAATTGATAGAGCGAGCCGATCGCCGCGCCCGCGCGGCTCGCGATCTCCGTCATGGTGGTCGCCTCGAAGCCCTTTTCGGCGAAAAGCTCGGCGGCGGCGGCGATCAGCGCCGCGACGCGCTGCTTGCCACGCTCCCGCTTCGGTTCTTTGGCCAGTGAATGAATTTCAATTGACATTTATGAGGGACACTCATATTTACGATTTGCGAGTATTCCTCATAAATATCCCTGACGCAAATCGCGCCCACTGCCGGACCCCCCCGATGATCGCCCTCGACCCAAAATCAACGGCCCTCGTGCTGATCGACCTGCAAAACTGGATCCTCGGCCGCCAACTCGCGCCTGTTTCGGCCAAAGACCTGCTCAAGCGCAAGAAGGCGCTGGCGGAACGATTCCGAGTCGCGGGGGCGCCGGTCGTGCTCGTGAACGTGAAGCCGCCGCTTGATGAGCCAGAGCGGCAGGCCGACGAGCCCTCCGCGCTGCCGAAAGTTCTGCCTGCCGGTTTCGCCGACCTCGCTCCCGGCCTTGCCGCGCCCGGCGACATTCTGATCACCGAGTTCGACCTGGGGCGCCTTTTTCCGCACCGACCTCGATGCCGAGCTCAAGCGCTGGAGCTTGCGGACCATCGTCCTCGGCGGCGTCGCGACGCATGTCGGGGTCGACACGACCGCGCGGCAGGCCTGGGAGCTTGGCTACGAACTCGTCATCGCCCGCGACGTGACAACGAGCTTGGCCGTCGAGCCGCATGAGGCGACGATGCGCTATATCTTTCCCCGCATCGCGCGCGTGACCGACAGCCGATGCGCTCGCCTTTGGCGCCTGAGAATCGGATGTCGCATTTCACTTTGCGCCGGACACCCCAGCCCATCCAGTGGGCGGCGCTTCTTGCCGCGTCTGTCGTCTGCGTTGCGGCCTTCGAACTGATGCGGCTGCCCGCGGCGCTCCTGCTTGGCGCAATCGGCGCGGCGCTTTGTCTGTGCTGGTTCGAGGGGCGCGTGACCATTCCGCCCTGGGGCTTTGTTATCGCTCAGGGTTTCATCGGCTGTCTCGTGGCCCGCGCCATCACCACGGACATCGTCGTCACGATCTTTCAGAGATGGCCGATGTTCCTCGCGTTGATCAGCGCGGTGATCGTATTCGCGGCCGCTCTCGGCTACGTGCTCACGCGCCTGAAAGTGCTTCCGGGGACGACTGCGGTCTGGGGGTCGTCGGCCGGCGCGGCGACGGCGATGGTGCTGATGTCCGACGCCTTCGGCGGCGACATGCGGCTGGTCGCGGTCATGCAATATCTGCGCGTCGCCTGCGTCGGGCTGGTGGCGTCGCTTGTCGCCCGAGCTTTTCTACCGGCGGGCGCGGCCTCGCCCGCTTCCATCGTCTGGTTTCCGCCCGTGGAGCCTGCCGCTCTTCTTGCGACGCTGGCCCTGGGCGTGGGCGGCGCAATCGTTGGGGTCAAGTCCAGGATTCCCGCCGGCGCCCTTCTTGTGCCGATGGTCGTCGGCGCTCCGCTCTCAGCCAGCCACCTCATCACGATCACGCTGCCGCCGTGGCTTCTGGCTATCTGTTACGCGCTGGTCGGCTGGTCGATCGGCTTACGATTCACACGCGAGACGGTTCTCTACGCCTGGAAACAATTGCCAGTGATCCTGGCGTCGATCTTCACCCTGATCGCGCTCTGCGGCGGTCTCGCGTTCGCCCTGCACGAGGCGGCGGGAACGGACGCGCTGACCGCCTATCTCGCCACCAGCCCCGGCGGCGCCGACGCGGTGGCGATCATCGCCGCATCATCCCGGGTCGATCTTCCCTTCGTCATGGCGATGCAGATCGGACGGTTGCTCGTCGCGCTTCTGGTCGGGCCAACGCTTGCGCGCACAATCGCCCGCTGGGCGGGAAGCGACGCGGCGCCTCTCCGCGTTCAACGCAGCAGGTGAAGGCGAGCGCGCATGTTCAGCATCCCCTGGTATATCTTTCTGCTGCAATTCGTCGCTGGAGCGTTTCTGGCCAACGGCGTCCCGCACTTCGTTCAGGGGATCAGCGGCGCCTCGTTCCAGACCCCGTTCGCCTCGCCTCCAGGCGTCGGCGAATCCTCGCCGGTGGTCAACGTGCTCTGGGGGTTCCTCAATCTCGTTATCGGCTTCGCGCTCCTGTTCGAGTTTGCCCCTAAGGGAGCAGATGTCGTCCTCGAATGGATGTTCGTAGGCCTCGGCGCGCTGATCGTGGCCCTCTTTTGCGCCTGGCATTTCGGCCGGGTGCGGGCGGGGAGCAGGTCGAGGAAAGCGTAATCAGCCGTGGCCGACCGGCCCCCGATCGACGCCCGGGTCTCCGCCAGTGACGGCGACGCCCAGCCGGCCAAGATAGTACGCCCAGCCCTTGGCATGGCCCTCGCGCTCATAAGCGTTGGGAAGCCCGGTATGGGTCATGCGCACAAGCGTGCCGCCGTTCCGCTCCAAAAGGTCGATCTCGACTAGGCTTGAGCCCGGCGGCACATTCGCATCGTCGTCCCAACCGAAGCTGTAGGCGAGGCGGTGGACCGGGACGACCTCGCGAAATTCGCCCCGCGCGGTGCGGCCCGGCCGCCCAGCGATGTCCTTGACCAGGTAGAGGCCGCCCGGACGGGCGTCCGTGTCCGCTTCTGCGCCCATCCAGCTAAGGATCTTTTGCGGATCGGTCAGGAAAGCGAAGACCGTCGCTGGCGGCGCCGCAATCTGGGTCTCGCGCCGGACCACGAGCGATACATCCATGGGACTCTCCTCGAGTGAAGCTCATTCCACCCTATGACGGGCGGGCCACGCCCAAATCGACAGGCGAGGGGAATATGAGGCGGCAGGCGCCTAATATCAACCATATGGTTTAATGACGTCGAACGGCGCTGTCTGAACGCGATGCGACCGGACCGAAACGCGGGGTGGCAATAGAGGCGCGTCGGGCCGATGATCGATCCATGCCCCTCTCTGCAACTCTCGCCTGGCTGGTCGATTCCGCGGCGGCCATTCCCACGCCCGAGCTTTTTCTCGCGACCCTCGGAAGCCGCCTCATCGAGGATGGCGCGCCGCTCGCGGGTGGGGCGCTGACGCTCGCTTCGCCCCATCCGCTGATCGCGCGGCGAACCTGGCTGTGGCGAGCCGAGAGCAACGAGGTGGTCGAGGCCTTAGGCTTCGTGGCCGGAGCCCATTCGGCGATTGCGACGGATGGTTCGGCCGGCGACGGCCGGCGCTGGCTGGCAGGGCTCGCGGGCGGCCCGGTCCATGAAGATAGTGTCGGGCCTGCCCCGGACGGCCCGAGGCTCGGATGGATCGGACCGCGCCCGTTTGCCGCCGACGAGCCCGAGCGTCTGCGTGAGGCCGCGCGCTTCGCGGCGGCGCCGCTGGCCGCGCTCACGGCGCGCGCGACGCTCACCGCGGCGCTCGAGGCCTATCTCGGCCGGCGCAGCGCGGCGCGGGTGCTGGCCGGGCCGTTGCGGCGCGGAATTGGCGAGACGATCGAGGCGGCTTTGTTGTTCGCCGACCTCAGGGGTTTCACCGCGCTTTCCGAAAGCAGTCCACCCTCCGAGGTCATCGCCGCCCTCGACGCCTGGTTCGACCGCATCGCCGGTTCCGTCCACGCCTTCGGCGGCGAGGTGCTCAAATTCATCGGCGACGGCGTGCTGGCGATCTTCCCGGTCGCCGCCGGGTCGCCGCGCAGCGCGTGCGACGCCGCGCTCAAGGCGGTCGCCGCGGCGCGGAGCGGGATGGCCCATCTCGACGACGCGCGGGCGCGAAATGGACTCCCGCCTTTGCCGTTCGGCGTGGCGCTCCATCTGGGCGCGATGCTGTGGGGCAATATCGGCGCCGCCGATCGGCTCGATTTCACGGCCATCGGCCCCGCCGTCAATCTGGTCAGCCGCCTCGAGAGGCTATGCCGTCCCCTCGAACGAAGCGTGCTAATCTCCTGCGCTTTCGCCGCCGCGACCGGGGCGCCGCTGGTCCCGCTCGGAACGCACGAGCTGCGCGGCATCGCCGCCCCGTGCGCGGTGTTTACATTGGCCGATTAGTGCGCCCTTCCCCGAGTGAGAGGGTTAGGGTCAAAACCCAATCAGGAGGTGGCCGCTTCGCGCAAATATCGGTCATCCGGGTCTTTCATGATAGTCTCCCGAGCGAGAGGGTCGCCGTGGGCGAGACGCGCAAGATCGCAGCGATATTGGTCGCAGACGTGGTCGGCTATAGCCGACTCGCCGCGGCCGATGAGGACCGGACGCTGGCGCGGCTCCGGGCTCTCCGAAGCGATCTCATCGACCCGACCATCGCCCTGCATCACGGCCGTATTGTCAAGCTGACCGGCGACGGCGCTCTCGTCGAGTTTCGCAGTGTCCTCGACGCGGTGCGCTGCGCCGTCGAAATCCAGCGCGGCATGATAGGGCGCAATTCGGGCATGTCGCCGGAGCAACGCATCGAATTTCGTATCGGCATCCATCTCGGCGATGTCGTCGAGGAGGCTGATGGCGATCTGATGGGCGACGCCGTCAATATCGCCGCCCGGCTCGAGGCGCTGGCCGCGCCGTGCGCGATCTGTCTCTCAGAGGACGCCTATCGCCAGGTCAGCGGCAGGCTCGACATGGAAGTCACCGATCTCGGCCCGACCAAGCTCAAGAACATCGAGAGATTGATCCGGATCTATTCGCTGCAAGTGAGCGTCCCGGCCCAAGCGAAACCGATGACGGCGCTAGGACCTCCTGCACCAAAAGAGCGCTCCTCGCTGACGGCGCTCGCCGTAGGCGTCGCGGCCTTGCTCATCGTCCTGGCGGGCGGCGCCTCATGGCTCCTCGGAGCCTACCGGCCTACCGCCGTCCCGGCAAAAGCGCCCACGCGGGTCGCTTCGAACCCGACGACGCCTGCTGAATCCAGGCATCTGTCCATCGTCGTCCTACCGTTCGCCAACCTTTCAAACGACCCAAGCCAGGACTATTTCGCCGACGGACTCACGGAGAACTTGACCACCGATCTGTCGCGCCTCAGCGGCTCTCTCGTGATCGCGCGCAACACCGCTTTCACGTTCAAAGGCAAGAACGTCGACGCGCGGGAAATCGGCAAAGAGCTTGGGGTGCGCTACGTGCTCGAAGGCTCTGTCCAGCGCGACGTCGACCGCATACGCGTCAATGTCCAGCTCATCGACGCCGGAACAGGCAACCACATCTGGGCCGAGCGCTTCGACAAGCCGCTGTCCGACCTTTTCAAAATGCAAGACGAGATCGTGTCTCGTCTCGCAAATCAATTGGGTGCGGAACTGACGTCCGCCGAAGCGCGTCGGGCGGAACGAGCATCGAATCCCGATTCGATGGATCTATTTTTTCAAGGGCTGGCATCGATCAACAAGGGGGTCAACCTCGATAATTTGGCGCAGGCGCGCGGCTATTTTGAGCACGCTCTGGCGGTCGATTCCGGCAACCTCGACGCGTTACTCGGCCTTGCGCGGGTCGATTATGGGCTCGGCGGGGCTTACCTATCGGACGATCG
Source organism: uncultured Alphaproteobacteria bacterium (assembly GCA_963717215.1). Lineage (GTDB taxonomy): Bacteria > Pseudomonadota > Alphaproteobacteria > Rhizobiales > Beijerinckiaceae > Roseiarcus. Next base: position 280,031 of record CAVQVS010000005.1, on the reverse strand, counting down.
GGATGCCCGGTTCGCCGCGGGCGAAGCCAACGTGGCCAAGGTGCTATCTCAAAGGCCCGACGACGCGCTGGCTCATGAGATCATGGGCGGCATCCTGAACCAGACCAAGCGCTCGGACCAAGGCATCGCCGAGTTCGAGCGGGCCTTGGCCCTCAATCCGAACCTCGCTACTGCACAGGGGGACATTGGTCTTGCTAAGATTTTCGTCGGTCACCCGGAAGAAACTGGAGCCCACGAAGAAGAGGCTCTGCGCCTCTCCCCGCGCGACAGTTTCGCCTGGCTATGGTTGCATTTTGCGGGCGCAGCCAAGCTGAATCTTGGCGCTAACGATGAGGCAGTCGCGTTGTTTCGCCGCTCGATCGAGAGCAACCGGGCCAACCCTCTTACCCACTTCTTCCTCGCGGCGGCGCTGGCCAATCTGGGCAAGTTGGAAGAGGCCCGATCCGAAACCAAGGCCGGCCTCGCGCTGGACCCGGGCTTCTCGATACGGCGTTTTCGTAACGGAAACGAGAACGCCGAAGACCTCCTGAATGCCATGCGCAATGCTGGCGTGCCGGAGGGGTGACCGCAAAAAAAACCGGGCTTTATTGAAAAGAGACGCCGCGTCGAGGCGGCGTGTGAGCATGGCATGCGGTTCCCAGGTGCAGCATCCTCCATCGCTACTCGCGATGGCCGCCCTACGTCGAAACCAGTCAAGCTAATTGGCTTCTTGACTCTAGGGTGAGCGCCTTACAACACGACGACAGGCGTTCCCTTCGCGACCCGCCCGTAGAGATCGATCACGTCGGCGTCCATCATTCGGATGCATCCGGATGACACGGCCTTGCCGATCGAGTTCGGCTCATTGGTGCCGTGGATACGGAACAAGGTATCCTTCTTGCCTTCAAACAGATAAAGGGCGCGCGCGCCGAGCGGATTTTCCATGCCGCCCTCCATGTGCCGCGGCAGATAGGGCTGCCGATCGATCATTTCGGGCGGGGGGGTCCATCCGGGCCAGAACGATTTTCTGCCAATCTCGGCCTCGCCCTTCCAGGCGAAGCCCTGGCGCCCGACGCCGATCCCGTATTGCAGCGCCCGGCCGCCGCCCTGCGAGAGATAGAGCTTGCGTTCGCGCGTATTGATGGTGACCGTGCCCGCCGGCTGGCCCGTCGGGTCAGCGACCTCCTTGCGGGTGAAGTGGGCCATGTCGACCTCGTTGTCGAAACCGCCCGGAGTCGAATAGTTCGGGTCCGCGTCCGGCGGCAGGAAGGTGTGCGGGTTGGGCGGCGGCGTCGAGCCTGGCAAGCTCAGTGGAAAATTGAACAGCGATTCCGCCGTCGCTTCCGTGGCCGCGAGGCCCAGGCTCGCAACGCCGATCAGAAAAAAAGTACGCGCCCCACGCATCGATTGACCCCGCTCAAACAGCCGCATTGCACTGTTCAACAAAACTAAGTCGGATCGGCCGTTTCGTAAAGCGCCGTGGGCCGCGTGCTTGCCGAGCGGGGCTGAGCAGCGCAATAATCCTTGTCGTAGGCCCTCGGGAGGAACGACCATGACGCTCAGGCTGCGCGCAGCAATTTTGACTTCTTGTCTCGCCTTTTCCGGTGCGGCGGCCGCGCAGCAGGCCAACCCGCTCGACGTCATCCCGGACAAGATGCCCTTCAACATTCCGTATGGCGCGCCGATTTCGCTTAGCCGCGCTCAGGCCGCGATCGCCGCCGCCACTGCAGAGGCCGAGAAGCACGGCTGGGCGCTCAATATGGCCGTCGTCGATTCCGGGGCCAATCTCGTCGCCTTCGGGCGCATGGACGGCGCCCAGCTCGGCTCGATCGCCGTCTCCGAGCACAAGGCGCGCACGGCGGCGAAATTCCGCCGTGCGACCAAAGTGTTCGAAGAGGCTATTCAAAAGAATGATTTGAGAGTCCTGACGATTGACGATGTCATGGGCTCGCGCGGCGGCATCCCCCTTGTCGAGGACGGCAAGCTGATCGGGGCGATCGGCTGTTCCGGCGGCGCCGGGTCCCAGGACGAGGTCGCATGCGCGGCCGGCGCGGCGGCGATCGGCAAATAGGGCGAGCGGCGAGCGCCTCTCCGCACAACGCAACCGTTGATTAGGTTTGACATGCGAACCTCGCCGGAAACGGGCAGATCGCCCCGGAAGGAACTCGCGCATGATCGTCGCCACCACTGAGAACATCGCCGGCCACCGCACCATCCAGACGCTCGGACAATGTTTCGGCGTTGTCGTCCGCAGCCGTGGGCTCGGCGGCAACATCATGGCGAGCCTCCGCACCATCGTCGGCGGGGAGATCCACGAATATACGCGTCTCCTCGAGGAGGCGCGCCGCCACGCCTTGGATCGGCTGGTCGAGAACGCGACCGCAATGGGCGCTAACGCCATCCTGATGATGCGCTACGACAGCGCCGAGATCGGCCAGACGATGAGCGAGATCGTCGCCTACGGCACCGCGACGGTGATCGAACCCGTGTCATGATCGCGTTTGGCCTGCCCTTCGGCTTCGGTCTCGCGCTGCTCTTGATCTGGTTCGTTTTCCGCAAGGGCGGCTACAAGCGGCGCCCTCTCGACGCTCCGCCTGGCGCAGATTGGCGCTTCACCGGCGAGCGCTTCCTCGACCCGCCGTCGGGCGAGACGGTGGAAGTCTGGTCTCGCACGAAGACCGGAGAGCGCGCCTACGTGCGGGCGCGGGCGAAGACCTGAAATCGCGAGAATGGCGCGGCACCCCATTGACGATCTCGCAAATGTCTATCTGGTGGACGGACACGACGGCCCGCCTCGCCAGCAAAACTCGCGGCCCGATCCGTCGGAGCGGAAAAATTCGATCCCACGGCTTGAGGCGTTGGTCACAAAGACTGTCGTGCCGTCGGGACCGCCGAACGTCAGATTGCTCGGGTTGGCGCCAAGGGTTTTCACCTCGCGCACCAGCGATCCGTCCTGGCCCAGGACGGCGATTGTCCCTGCGCCGGGACGCGCGACGAAGATGCGCCCATTTGCATCCGTGCGAAGCCCGTCGAGCTCCTCAACGGGCGGTCCCTCGAAGCGATGGATAAGCTTGGGGGAGGTCAGCTTGTCGCCCTCGATGGCATAGGACCAAACTTCGCGTGTATTGGATTCGCTCACGTAGAGCGTCTTCTCGTCCGGGCTGAGGTCTAGCCCGTTGGCGACGCCCATTGTCCTATCGGAAGCCATGATCGCGCCGGAGACGCGGCCGTCCGCTCCCTTAGCGACCCGCCATATGCGTCCGGTCCCGTGGCCAAAATCGGGGTCGCTCGCGAAGAGCGCGCCATCGGACGAAACGGCGAGGTCATTTGGCTGATGAAACTGCGCGGAGTGGAAATATGGGGCCGCACTCCGCCCTCCTTGCTCGACCACGAAAATCGTATGCCCTGAGAAATCCGCGAGAAACATGCGCCTGGTTTTGTCGAACCTCGACCCGTTGGGGATTGAGCCGCGCGGCAGCGAAAGGAAGGGCGCGGGATCGGACTCTCCGGGACGCAACCTTCCGACCGTTCCGTCAGCGCGGAAGTTGCAGACGTAGACGTCGCCGGCGGAATCGGTTGAGGGCCCCTCGATGTGGCGGGTGAAGAGGTTGGAGCGTGTCAGAGCTTCGCTCTCGAAGAGCGTCTCCGCCGTAGCGGCAGGCGTACTTGCTGCAAGCAAGGCGGAGATCACAAATGTTGGCAGATCGCGAATCGTCGGCGCCTCAATGCAAGGCCGCGCAGGCCTGAGGATTGGCGGCTAAGTAAGCTTGGACCTTCGAGAGCATACCGTCGCAGGCTTTCGTCAACTGGGCCGCTTTGCTGCGGATCGGCCCAAACTCACCTCGGCTGCCGCCGCTGCTTCGCAGGACGACAGCCGCATATTCCGTCGCGAAAGATGGACAGGCTTTCGTCAATTTTTGCCAGTCGGCGCCCGTGCCCTCGCCCCAGGTTCGAGCATCCCAACGGCTGCATCGCGCGCCGGGTTTGAAGATATCGAGAAGGCAGGTTCGCTGGTCCGCCGAGTAGCGACGGAACATCGGCTCCAGCACGGAACTTGATTTGTGAACGCCCCAGGACGTCTGGAAAAGCCCCGCCTCCGCGCTGTCAGCATCTTTGAAATCAGCCGTCGCATCGCGGCCCACGCAATAACGTCCGCTGGATTCACGGACGCCCAGGCCAAGAAGTAAAGCGTAAGTGTGCCGCAGCGTGTCGGCGCCGGCGCGATTGTTCGGCATCATGAGCGCAGCGAACTGGGGCTCATACCACGACAGAGCGTCGGTCTTTTGAGCGTCTGATCGCGCAGCCGATACGATCTTAACATCGTCGCGACCCGGCTCGCACGCCGCTCGCGCAAATATGATCGCAACCCCCCGGACATAAGATGACAGGACACCGTCCAATGCGGAGCGACATCCAGAGCCGTCTGCGATGGCGGATATGTCCGCGACCGGGGACCCGGTCTCTGCGAACGCGGAGCCGGCCCAGAGCAAGGCCGCCGCAAACAAGGATGGGACACAACTGCGAAGCACAGGCTACCCCTCCATTCACATTTTTGTCACCAATCGACACGAAGAGCGACAAGTCAATGCGTATTTCTACCTCCTTGGAGGCGGTGCTCCGTATCTGATCCCAGGATCTGGCTGGGAAAGGCGGCCGGATTGTCTGGCCTGGGTTCGGACAGAGAGCGCATCGCGGTCGGATCCGTGACGCTACGCCGTGCCGACCGCAAGCTTTTGCGCTAAAATGGGCCATGACGACGAAGGTAAGACGGCGGCTGACGACGCTCCTGTGCGCCGATGTCGAGGGGTACAGTCGCCTCATGGAGGCCGACGAAGCGGGCACGCTGGCGACGTTGCGCCGTTATCGCGCCGCCATGGCGACGCTGATGGAGCGCCACGATGGGCGCATCGTCAACACATGGGGCGACGCCGTCATCGCCGAGTTCGCCAGCGTCGTGGAGGCCGTGCAATGCGCGGTCGAAACGCAGCAGGAGCTCTCCGGCTACAATGGCGGGCTGCCCGAACCGCGGCGGATGCGATTCCGCATCGGGATCCATCTCGGCGACGTGATGGTCGAGGGCGACGACGTCTATGGCGACGGCGTCAACATCACCGCGCGGTTGCAGGAGCTGGCCGAACCGGGCGGAATCCTGATCTCCGGCCCGGTCTACGATCAGGTGCACAACAAGCTATCCATCGGGTTCGACTGCCTCGGCCGACAGCAGTTGAAGAACGTCGCAGCCCCGGTGACGGGCTATCGCGTCCTTCAAGGCGGTGAGGCGACGCGGCCGCAGCCGTCGCGGCCCGTGGCGACGATGGAGGCCCCGCCGCCTCCCGCGGATGGCGCCCCCGGCGACCTCTTCTCTCGCGCCTGGGGATGGTACATCGGGCTTCCTCGTCTCAGCGCCGTGATGATTGCCCTCGTCGTCTTCTTGTTTGTGATCAACGTGTTCAGCGGGCTCAAGGAGATATGGTTTCAGTGGCCCGCGGCGGTGCTGTTGTTGATCGCGTTTTTGCGGGCCGCGAGCAGGAGCAGAGGGTCGTAGAAAGAGGGAGAGTGGCAGCCAGCATGGGCGATCGCTGGTATGCCGCCGTCCCGGCTCGCCTCAACCAACGCCCTCTCCCAGCCCCGCCTCCATGAGGCGCGCGGCGTAGCGGGCCATCTGGTCGACCTCGATGTTGACCGCGTCGCCCCCCTGTCGTTCCCCCCAGGTCGTCACCTTCAGCGTGTGCGGGATGAGAAGCACCTCGAACGTATCGCCATCGACCGCGTTCACAGTGAGCGACGTCCCGTCGAGCGCGACCGACCCCTTGACGGCGATGAACTTCGATAAATCCCTCGGCGCGCGGAAGCGGAAATGCGCCATGCCGTCGAAATCGCGCCGCGACAGGATCTCGGCGATCCCATCGACATGGCCGCTCACCATATGGCCGCCGAGCTCGTCACCGACCTTGAGCGACCGCTCGAGGTTCACGCGCCCCCCTCCCGCCATCGGCCAAGAACGGTCACCGCAAGCGTCTCGGCGCCGACATCGAAAGCGAGCGCCGAACCCTCCCCCCGAGGCTCGACTCCAACCACTGTGAGGCACGCGCCGGAATTGGCGATCGAGGCTCCCAACGCAATTGTTCCAGCGTCGTAGGCGCTCGCGATCCTGAGGCGGTTCAGCTCGCCCGATGGCGTCATATCAAGGATTTGCCCAACGTCGCTGATAATTCCCGTGAACATCTGAACCCTCGACCTCGCGTAGACCGCGAGGATATCGCAGTTCTGGCGCGCCGGCGCGCCCGTTTCAAAAAGAAACCCGTCTCCACGACCGGGGGCGAGCCCGAACGAAGTTTTTTGCGGAAAAATTTCATAAATTGGTACGCAACCATCATCTCGGATACTATATTAGGTGTTATCCTATTGATTACGCGCCAACAGCTACATTCGAGCCATGGCAACTGAGACAGTCCGCATTTCCCCTCGCGCACGCCCGGACGCGCGTTCGAAACTTTACTGGCTGGATATCGACGTCACCTTCAGCAATATCATGCGCCAGGACCGCGTTATACCAACAAATCAAATTGCGCGTCTTCCGCTCTCATCTTTGCAATATTCGATTCTGAACGGCGTTGGAATTGTCGAGAACGCGCTTTCTGTTGGAAACAGCGACACAACCTTTAATCAATTCGAGGTCGACGTCGCCGCTTTTGTGCAAACAGACGAAACCTTCGAGGCGGCCGAGCTTAATCGATCAGCGAAGATGATTTGGAACGACGTGGATGTTGAGGCACCACGACTGGAGATCTACGTTCAACCGAAAATGCTGCGACATTTAGTCGAACTCTACCTCACGAAAAGAATTGATACCGTTATTATGTCGATGAAGATTGCGATCACGCGACAGTCAATCGGCAGCGCCGGTCCTGGTTCTGACCTTCCGCTGCTCGACAGAGACGGCCGCCTTTATTTCCGCCGGACCCAGTGCGAGCTATTGTCCGTTCAGGCTTCGCTGGCGAATGAGCACCCGAGCACGCGGGCCTAATCTCTACGTTCGGAAGCGCTCACGCGAACCCCGCCCGGCGCCCGAAGTCAGTCCTCGATCGGGGTGACAGTCGTCTCGGTCTCCAGTTTGACGACCCGAAAGTGAAAATGTGTGCGCAGGTCCTTCTGCCAGCGCATGAGTCGACGGGCGCGCGCCTCGTGCGGGGTGATCGTCGTGCGTATCGTGTCCCAATCGTCAAAATTAGGCGTCTGTCGCTGCACCGCGTAGCCTATTTGTTTGATCGTCGTGCGCATGTTAATTGATGCACTCGCCTGGAGTTGGTGACGCATTTAACGAGAACGCGCCCCGATGATAACCTCCGCATTTATGTGGATGCAAATTCTAATCTTGATAACAACGAGATCCTTCGATTGCGCCTCAAAATGCCTCGGCACTTATGTCGAATTGTCTTTGCAGTTGCAGCAATTTAAAGCTGCAACATTAGCGCGCTTCCCCACGGCAGCACAAAAGCGCGCCTCGCCCCGCGCGGCAATCCCCTCCGCGCGGGGCAATTTTTTAAGCCCCTCACGAGGACTCTCGTCAGAGCACCTTTGCCAACGGTCTGAAGCCCAACCGACGAGGACCGCTCGCGTGTGTCGAGCGGGTAAAACCCTCGTTCGCGACAACCAGCAATCCCCTATCATTCCCTTGGCCAGTTGAGCGGCGCCGGAGATACAATCGCCGGCATGAAGATCGCGACCTTCAACGTCAACGGCGTCAACGGCCGGCTTCCCGTTCTTCTCCGCTGGCTCGAGAAGACGTCGCCAGACGTCGTATGTCTGCAGGAACTCAAGTCAGAGACCTTTCCGCAACGCGCGCTGCGCGAGGCGGGCTACGAAGCGATCTGGCAGGGCCAGAAAAGCTGGAACGGCGTCGCGATCCTCACGCGCGGCAAAGCCCTGGTCGAGACCCGGCGCGCGCTCCCCGGCGACGATGACGACCTTCACAGCCGCTACATTGAGGCCGCGGTCGACGGCCTCTTGATTGGCTGCCTGTACGTCCCGAACGGCAATCCAGTGGAAAGCGTGAAATTCAGCTTCAAGCTGCGCTGGTTCGAGCGCCTGATCGCGCATGCCGCCGAACTTCTCGCGACCGGCGCGCCAGTCGTGCTCGTCGGAGATTACAACGTGATGCCGACGGAACTCGACGTCTATAAGCCACAGCGGTGGGTCAACGACGCGCTGTTTCGCATCGAGGTGCGAGACGCGTTTCGCCAGCTTGCCGAGCAGGGCTGGACCGACGCCTTGCGAACGCTTCATCCTGGCGAGCGCATCTACACATTCTGGGATTATTTCCGTAACGCCTACGCTCGCGACGCCGGATTGCGGATCGACCACCTGTTGTTGAGCCCGTCCGTCGCCCCGCGCCTCAAAGCGGCCGGCGTTGATCGCGAGGTGCGAGGCTGGGAGAAAGCGAGCGACCACGCGCCGGCCTGGATCGAACTGGCGGACCGGGGCGAGGTGAGAAAGCGCAACCGACCTCCCTCACGGACGAGCAATTGACTGGGCCTGCGGCCAATAGGCGCCCGGCCCACGATCTTTGACAAAATCCCTGAGCCGCAGATGATACGTTCCCACGGCGGTAAACGCCGTAAAGGGAGGCACACGCCATGCCAAGATACATTCTTCTTTTTAAGTACAGCCCAGAAGGGGCAAAGGGCTTCTTGAAGGAAAAGGCAGCGCACCGCGAAGCTCAAATTCGAAAGACCTTTGAGGGTATGGGTGGAAAAGTAGAGGAATTGTATTGGACAACCGGCGGCGAGTGCACCGGCGCGATCGTTATGGAACTGCCCGACGCCGCGACCGGTGCGGCGTTTTCGATGGTTGCCGAGGCCACCGGAGCGTTCGCTGAAGTCGCCACGATGGAGGTGCTCACCTCAAGCGAACTCGACCGGGCTCTCGCGAAGTCGATAGCCTATCGTCCACCGGGCGGCTAACGCCTTCGAGGTCGGGGGCGGCTACCCCGCCGCCCTCATTTGGCGCGTCTAGGCCCGCGCCGCCGGGCTGATTTCAAATTCTCCAGAACCTCGCCTTTCGCGAACTCCGCTCGACTAAAGCGGCGAGTTCCTCTCAACATTTGATTTGTTACACAGGTTCGCTTCAAAAAATTGTGAGTACAACCATGGGAACGACGACATAAATAGCCGATTACATCTTACCGAATAAATTGGGGCCACGATTGTTGTCTCGGTGAGCGCCGTTATGTCGGGATACCAATCGGAGCGTCGATGGATCAGTCCGCCAAGCTTGTTTCACTGGCTACCTCGGTTCCGCCGCACGTCCTGAATCAGTCCGACGTCGCGTCGGCCGCAAGCCGCGGTTTCGCCGGGCGCTATGACGACTTCGACCGCATGGCGCGCGTTTTCAAGAGCTCTGGAATTCGCCAGCGCTACGCGGTGCGGCCAATCGATTGGTACCTTAAGCCGCTGGGCTGGCCAGAGCGCACAAGCGCCTATCTCGAGGGGGCGTGCCAGCTCTTCGTCGACGCGGCGACTCGCGCTCTGGACGCCGCCGAAATTGACGCCGAAGAGGTCGACACGATCGTCACGATCTCATCGACCGGGGTTGCGACGCCCAGTCTCGAGGCACGGGTCGCCGGGCGCATGGGGTTTCGCGCCGATGTCGAGCGGGTTCCCGTCTTCGGCCTTGGCTGCGCAGGCGGTGTCTCGGGGTTCTCGATTGCTTCCCGCCTCGCCTGCTCGCATCCCGGCAGCGTCGTGTTGCTGGTCGCGGTCGAAGTTTGCACGCTCGCCTTCCGCCTCGATGAATTGACTAAGGCGAATATTGTCGCCACCGCGCTGTTCGGGGACGGCGCGGCGGCCTGCGTGCTTAAGGCTTACGACGGGGCGCCGCCGCCGTTGAGGTGAGCGGCCAGCACACCTGGCCCGACACGCTCGACATCATGGGGTGGAGAATCGATCCGCAAGGCTTCGGCGTCATATTCGACCGCGCGATCCCGCCGTTCGCGCAAGCGCATATCGCGCCGGCGATCGCCGGCATTTTGGCAAGAGGCGGACTGGCTCTCGAAGACGTCGATCGCTTCGTCTGTCATCCTGGCGGGGCGAAGGTCATCGCGGCCCTTGAACGGGCGCTTTCGCTCGAGCAAGGTTCGCTCGACCACGAACGCGCAGTCCTCGCCGACCATGGCAACATGTCGTCGCCGACCGTGCTCTTCGTACTGGACCGTATCCTTCGCGCAGGTCTGCCTTCGCGCACCTTGTTGACCGCGATGGGGCCGGGATTCACCTCGAGTTGCGTTTCCCTCAAGAGAGCCGCGTGACGACCGCCGCCCTGCTTCTTGGATTGGTCACCGCCGAGCGGGTCGCTGAACTTTATCTCGCGCGCCGCAACACCGCGGCGCTCTTGGCGAAGGGCGCCGTTGAAGTCGCGCCGGGGCACTATCCGGCGATCGTGCTGATGCACGCTCTCTGGCTCGCCAGTCTTTGGACTTTCGGCGCGACGCGCATGATCGATCCAGCATGGCTTGCGATCTTTCTCTCGCTTCAGGTTTTGCGGGTTTGGACTTCTCATGACGCTTGGCCCGCGCTGGACCACGCGCATCATCGTCCTTCCGGGCTCGCCCCTTGTGACGAACGGCCCCTATCGTCTCGTCTCGCATCCAAACTATCTCGTCGTCGTTGGAGAAATCGCGACCCTCCCCCTTTGCCTCGGCCTGCCCTGGGTTGCTCTCATCTTCTCCGCGGTCAATGCGATCCTCATGTCGATCCGAATTCGTGCCGAGGCGATCGCGTTGACCGGGTCGGCCTATGTCGAACGCGCCTGAGCGCAACACCCCGGTCGTCGCGTTAGCGTCAACGTCGGTCGGCTTCGCGATGATGTGCGTCGGCATGTTCATGGCGATCCTCGACGTGCAGGTCGTGGCGACGTCGTTGCCGACGATTCAGAACGCTCTCGACATTCCGCCCGATCAGATGAGTTGGGTGCAGACCGCGTATCTGATCGCGGAGGTCGTCGCGATCCCGTTGACCGGCTTCCTCACGCGCCTGCTGAGCATGTGCTGGCTGTTCGTACTGTCCGTCTCCGTCTTCACACTGGCTTCGGTCGGATGCGCCGCGAGCGACCATTTCTCGACGCTGATTGCATGGCGCGTTCTGCAGGGCTTCTCCGGCGGCACGCTCATCCCGGGCGTCTTTGCCGCGGTGTTCCTCCTGTTCCCGGTGAGCCGCCAGGGTCTGGCGACCACATTCGCTGGCGTATTGGCGGTGCTGGCGCCGACCGTCGGACCGATCGTCGGCGGCTGGATCACCGAGACCTATTCGTGGCACTGGCTGTTCCTGATCAACGTCGCGCCCGGGATCATCTCGGCGATTGTCGCGGGCATCCTGTTGCCAAAGGAGCCGATGCGGCTCGGCGAGGCGCGCCGGCTCGACCTGCTGTCGCTGGCGCTCTTGGCGACCGGGCTTGCGGCGCTTGAGATCGCCCTCAAGGAAGCGCCGACGCGCGGCTGGGCCTCCGGCCTGGTCGCGAGTCTTTTGGCGCTCAGCTTCGCAAGCGCGTTCAGCTTTGTCAGACGAACGCTCAGCGCGTCGCGCCCGATCGTCAGTCTCTCGACCTTCGCCGACCGCAGCTTCGCAATCGGTTGCGTTCTGAGTTTCGTCTTAGGGATTGGCCTGTTCGGCTCGGTTTATCTCATGCCCGTCTTTCTGGCCTTCGTCAGAGGCCATAACGCTCTGGAGATTGGCACGATCATGCTGGTCACGGGGGTAACGCAGCTCATGACCGCGCCGATCGCCGTTGCGCTCGAACAGCGTGTGGAGGCGCGGCTGCTCACGTCGCTTGGTTTCGGGCTGTTTGCCGTCGGTCTGGGCTTGAGCGGGCTGCAGACAGCGGAAACCGATTTCAACGCCATGTTTTGGCCGCAGGTCATTCGCGGACTGGCGATCATGTTTTGTCTGCTTCCGCCGACGCGCCTGGCGCTTGGCCACTTGGCGCCAAGCCGCGTGCCTGACGCGAGCGGCCTTTTCAATCTGATGCGCAATCTTGGCGGAGCCATCGGGCTCGCGATGATCGACACCGTGATCTACACCCGCTCGCCTGCGCTTGGCGCAGCCTTCACGAAGAAGCTGGAGGCCGGCGACGTCGACACAGCCAAACTTGTCGGCATACCACTCGACATGTTCATGAACCGCCCGGCCGGTCCGCTCGAGGGCCCAGCGCTCGCGATGGTGCAATCGCTGGTCGAAAAGGCTGCGCTCGTTCAGGCGATCAACGAAGCCTGGATCATGATCGCCGTTTTGACCATCGGCGCTTTGCTCTGTGTGCCCTTCGCCAGGAAATCTCCATCGCAGGCCGCCATATAGACGCGCACCCTCGCGCATTCCGCCGACGAACACCGACGCACTCGCGCCAAGACAAGTCGAAGCGTCCATGCTTGGAATCGCGGCGAACCCGATCGCGGCCATGCGATACTCCCTACAGCTTGAACTCGACTTTTTCGTCTCCTGCACGAACCAGCGACTTCCAAAGCGTGCTAGGGTTGCCGAGCGCCGCGGCACGGAAGTGGCGACAGCACCAGTCTCGTCCGAGCATCTGCTGGGCGAGAGGCGCAATGTCTTCCGTCGGGACCGGAATAGTAGCGGACACCCCTTAGTCGCCGTCGTTCACCGCAGTCCAAATCGCGTCGGCAGTTACTTCAAGCCGTTCCCGATCTGCCTGGAAAGTTGGTATGAAGCAACTCTTGAAAACGATCATCGACGCAGGCGTTCATCCGCAGATGCCCGCGAACGAAGCGCGCTTCATCAAAGCCTGCAACATAGTTGCCATGGTTACGATTGCATGGGTGCTTCTGGTGATTCCGACGGCCTTTCCGTTTTTGCCCGCAGTGCGCAGCATCATTCTTTCGTCCGCGGCCTGCGCGCTTGGACTATGCCTTGTCCCCGTTTTGAACGGCTATGGCCTGTATCGGACCGCGCAGTTGTATGCGGTAACGGTCTCCATGTGCACGGTGACCTTCAACGCCTTGTACCTTGGGCACGCGTCTTGGAACCATTTGCTGCTGCTTGCCGGTATACTCATCAGTTTTTACTACGTCAGGTCATTGTCCGTACTCATATGGATAACTTTGTTTGGTCTTTGCCTCTTTGCTGGCGTGGAAGGCTGGTACGCTTCTGGCCGGCAAGGGCTTCTTGAAGGCGACGCAGCCGTTGAGCCTTTTCTCGCCTCGGTCAGGAACACGTCTGTTTATAGTCTGATCGTATTGACGATTGGGTTCGCCTACTACAACCGCGCGCTTCTGAACTCGACGCAGCAAGCTTTGGACAGGGAGGCAGCGCGTTCAGAAGCGCTTCTCTTGAACATCCTTCCCAGACCCATCGCAGAGCGGTTGAAAAGCTCGACGCAATTAATCGCGGATCGCATTCCGGAAGTCAGCGTAGTGTTCGCCGATTTGGTCGGGTTCACTGAGATGTCCCGACTCATGGACGCGAGCGACCTTGTTGAAATGTTGAACGAGATTTTTCGCGGTTTTGACCGCGCCGCCAAGCGCCTTGGCCTGGAGAAGATCAAGACCATTGGCGACGCCTACATGGTTGTAGCAGGCCTTCCGGAGCCCCGAACTGACCACGCCTTAGCGGCCATCGAAATGGCTTTAGCTATGCTAGCGCACCTCAACGAGGTGTCTTCCCTTTATCCGGACCTGCGCCTGCGGATTGGGGTTCACGCGGGTCCGGTCGTCGCGGGCGTGATCGGGGAAAATAAGTTTTCCTACGACCTCTGGGGCGACACCGTGAACATTGCCAGCCGTATGGAGTCTCTCGGCCTGCCAGGACGTATCCATGTGTCCGAGACATTCATGCGCGCGGCAGGTGACGCGGGGCGCTTCGAGCCGCGAGAGCAGATCGAGGTCAAGGGACAGGGAACAATGCAAACTTATTTTTTCCTCCACCTCGTCTCTTGAAGTTTTCCGCGAGCCATACCGGCCGCTCGGCGGCGAAGGCCGCCACAGGGATGACGGGGCCGTCACCCCTGTGGCTCATCGTCCTCGGATTGTTCAGCCTCGGGCTCATCCGTCTCATCGGCGCTGCACATCAATAATTCTCACTGTGATTTTGCCCCCGAAAAATGTGGGGCTTTTGAGAGAAGGCGACGTACACATGTCAGAATGCCCGTCTGCTTTTTTCGGGGCGCACGAAGTTTGGCATGAGCGTAGCGTCAGCGGCGATCATCGTCAGCGCCGCCGGAGGCCACCGAGAAAGTTCGGTGAACGCTAAGCGCGGCAACGCCTCGTGGTTCACCTATTGAGCAGCGATGTGACGCCGACGACGGCTATGAGCGCGGGCGTAATGGAAATCCCGCCGAATGGCGGCGTCCTCAAACCCCGTCGGCACCGACAAGCGGAAATCTACTTCGTTCATCAGGGGACGGGTTCGCTTACGGCCAATGGTGTCGCAACGGCGATCAGCATCGGAACGACGGCATTCATTCCCGGCGACGCTGAGCACTCGGTACGCAACAATTCGACCGCCACGCTCAAGATCTTTTACGTGTTTCCTGCGACTGCTTTAGCGACGTGGTCTACCGTTTCCCGGATTGACCATCTTTCAGCGCCGAACCGTTGCTGCGCAGAACTCAAGTATCTTGCGAGCAGTCGAAAATACGGTGGTATTGGCGCCCGCGTTCAGGCGCGGAAAGCGATTGCCGACTCGGCTCACTCCGCGATGCGCAGGAGTTGCTTGCCGTCATTGCGGCCTTCGAACAGCCGCCGCAGCGTCGCCGGCGCGTTCTCCAGGCCGTGCTGCACGTCGACTTTGGTCTTGAGCTTTCCCGCCTGCATCCAGCCGGCGAGCGCGCCGATCGCCTCGGCCGCGCGGGGGAGGTAATCGAGCACGATGAAGCCCTCCATCCGTCCGCGCTGGACGACCAGGTTGAGATAGTTCTTGGGCCCCGGCGACGGTTCCGTCGCATTGTAGTTGGCGATCCCCCCGCACAGCACGATGCGCCCCCGCATTGCGAGCCGCGCCAGCGCCGCATCGAGGATGGGGCCGCCGACATTGTCGAAAAAAATGTCAATGCCCTTGGGGCAGAGTTCCTTGAGCCGCGCCGGAACGTTCTCCGACTTATAGTCGATCGCCGCATCGAAGCCGGCCTCGTCGGTCAGCCAGCTGTATTTCTCCGCCCCGCCCGCAATGCCGACAACGCGGCAGCCTTTGATCTTGGCGATCTGCCCGACGACCGAGCCCGTCGCGCCAGCCGCGCCCGAGACGACCACCGTTTCGCCCGCGACCGGCCGGCCGACCTCGAGGAGGCCGAAATAGGCGGTGATTCCGGTCGCGCCGAACACGCTCAACGCGAGTTCCAGCGGCGTCCCCGGCGGCAGCTTGTTGAGCTGGCCCTTGGGGTTCATGACGACGTGATCCTGCCAGCCGACAAGGCCTGACACGATGTCGCCGACCGCGAAATCGGCATGGTTCGATGCGACAATTCGTCCCGCGCCCATGGAGCGAACGACCTCGCCGATCTTGACCGCGGGGAGATAGGTGTCGAAGGCGATCCAGCCCCGCTGCGTCGGGTCGCAGGACAGCGTGGTGTTGCGCACGAGCACCTCGCCCTCGCCCGGAATCGGCGCCTCGGTCTCGACGAAATTGAAGTCGCTGTCCTTGATCTCTCCGTCTGGACGGCGCGCGAGCAGCCACTGGCGGTTTTTCACAGTGTTCCTCCCATGGTCAATTGAGAGATCCTCATAGCACGGGACGGGTTCGGCGGGGCTTTCCCGGCCTATACCGCGAGGTCGGGGGCCCGGCCGCTATTTCGACGAGCGTTAGGTCAATCCGCGGCCTTCTTAAAAGTAAACATCTTTGAGAAGTGCCTTGGCTGCGGCTCACCCGCGAATGCGGCCAACACTCGGTTCAGTCGACCCTCCGCTCGCAGGGACCATGCGTCCGAGCACGCTGTCTCGAAGGAAATAATGGTGGAATAGGGCGGCCGCGGCATGCAGACCGGCCAGCACCAGCAAAAGGTTCGCCGCAAGACCATGCCAGTGGGTGATCGGCTTTCGCAAAGCCCGGTCACCGATCTGCGGAAGACTCGCCAGATCAAAAAGATTGTAGCCGCGAACAAAAGCGTTAACGACGCCTAGCGCGATGACGATCAACAACAAGAGATAAAGACCGTGGTGCGTCGCCTTCGCCACAACGCGCATGGGCCCAGCGTCGGCGGCGGGCAGCTCCCGTCCCCCGGATCGCCGCCAGATCATGCGCCATGCAATCACGACGGCCAGGGCGAAGCCAACCACGACGTGCACTGACCAATAGTCCGTGTTGATGGGGCCATCGGGAATCCAGTCGGCTGTCTGACCGATGATCCACAGGAGGACGACAAGGATTGCCGTCGTCCAATGCAACACGATGGTGGTCCGGTCGTAGGTTTCGCTACTCGCCACGCTCCATTGCTCCTTAAGCTCAGGCATTGTGCCGATTTATTGGTCGTGAACGAATCCGAAAATTGCGAACTCGCTCAGCTGCTGCAGTGAAAGATCGACGGCGATTCGTCACTGTCAGCCAGCGTTCCCGATCAGAGTGCCGGTCGCCAAGACGAGTTCGCCGCCAAACACATGCACATCCGTGGTTGTACTTGCGGCTAGTCGATTAGAAGCTCAGCGTCTCGCTCCATCTGGGCGCATGTTTCCCGCACTGCGTCAACGCCAGCGGTCCTCACTTGCCATTAAGCCATTGCTTATGGCGAGAACAGGATCTCCGTTTCATTCATTTCATCAAAGCGTTTCACATTATGGCTCATATTTAGAATGAGTATCCATTTAGAATCATTTTAAGCTGTGAAGGGGCGATAGCCCCGCTCTTAGGCAAAAGTGCGGCCCCTAGCCGGCTGAGAGCGAAATCGAACGCATTGTGCTCGAGACGCCCGCAGGGACGCTGGCCATCGGCACACGATCGCGTGATCAAACGGACATGGAACATCTTCGGCGCCGCATCGTTTCACGGGCGGCGCTGACGAGCGTCGAAACCGTTGAATGCACGGGAGAATATGATGATTTCGACGTCGCGCTTTGTCTTACGTGGAGCGATGGCCGCAGCGATCGCCGTGCTCGCATCCACTCATTTCGGGATCCCTGCGAAGGCCCAACAAGTCGCCGTGAATACGGAGGACGGGGCAGCCGCCGAGGACCAGGCCGCCCTCGCGCCTTCCCTGGACGAGGAGCGACCGGCCGACGCCGAAACCCGGCAGATGGTGCCCTTCCACACAACCGAGGCGCCAGGAACCATCATTGTCGATACCGGCGAACGCTATCTCTATCTTGTGCAGCCGAACGATGAGGCGATCCGTTACGGCATCGGTGTCGGACGCATTGGCTTTCAATGGTCGGGCGTTGAGCGGGTGTCGCAGAAACAGGAGTGGCCCGACTGGCGCGTGCCCGCGGCGATGATCGGCCGCCAGCCCTATCTGCCCCGGTTCATGGCCGGCGGTCCGGGCAATCCGTTAGGAGCGCGCGCCCTCTACCTCGGCCACACCGAATTCCGCATCCACGGCACGAACCAGCCGGATACGATCGGACACGCCGTGTCGTCAGGGTGCTTTCGGCTCGACAACGCCGACGTGATCGACCTCTACGACCGCGTCAAGGTGGGCGCAAAGGTCGTCGTCAAGCAGTCGAACCGCGTTGGTGAAGCGGAAAACGCCGGGAGAGCCGCCGAAGCGATGAGCGAGCGCACGGCCACGAACCGCCTCGTTAAATCGAAAACAAAGGGTATGGTATTGGCAAAATCGGAAATCCATGCTATGAATTGAGGGTCGTCGGCTCAATCGGCGCTCGTGGGAGATTACGGGCACTGCAGGTCGAGGCGACCGACATGCGATCGAGTGAGAGGAAATTTTTTAGTGAACTCGGCCGTAACCCATTGAAAAGCCCCGATACCAAAAAATAAACGCTAGTAAACGCCAGCAATTTTACTAGCGTTTATTAGCGCTTACGGGCGTTTATTTAAGCCTCGGCGGCCATACACCGGGAGCCCCGTCCGCGCTCAAACCCATTTCCGGTGGGCCCACATCCATTGCTCCGGCGCCTGGCGGATGAAGGCTTCAAACTGCGCATGCAGCGCCGCCGTCCCCGCGACCGCGTCGGCGGCGGGATCGTCCGTGTGGGGAATATCGACCCGCGCGCCCCGGATCACGAAGCGCACGTCAGGCTCGCGGAACGCCGCGCCGGCGTAAAGCGGCAGACCGGTCTTACGGGCGAGCAAGGCTGGAAACACGGTCGCCAGCGCCGGACGTCCGAAGAACGGCACGATTGCGCCGTTATCGTCGCGAAGGTCGGCCAGGAACGCAGGGTAGCCGCCGCTCTTGGCGGCTTTCATCAGCGAGCGCGCGGTCACCGGCGTCTTGGGCAGAAGACCGCCATCATAGAGGAAGGCTCGGAGTTTGCGGCTCTCCTCGTCCACGAGCGGATTGCTCAGGCGTTGATAGACTCCGCTGAACGGGACGCCCATAAGCTTGCTCGCGTAGGCAACGAGCTCCCAATTGCCGAGGTGCATGCCGCAAACGACGCACGGACCGCCGCGGATAATCTCGTCGACCTGCTCCTTCGGCTCGAAGCGGATGCGCTTCTCGGCGACAATCTTCTCAAGGTGGAACGATTCGCCGAAGGTGCGGCCAAGGTTCTCCCACATGGCCCCGGCGATGCGATGGCGCTCGGCCTCCGAAAGCTCGGGATAGGCCAGATTGAGATTCCGGAGCGCGCGCTCGTGCCGGTGGAGACGAGGCGCGATCAGCCGCCAGGCCAGACCCGAAGTCCGTGACACGGCTGCGAGCGGCAACGAAGTCGCGATGGCCTGAGCTGCCCGGAACCCCACATATTCCAGGCGGTAACGCGAGGGTTTCGAGAGGGTCATCACTCGGCTAAATAGTGGCCTTGCGGCCGGGCGAGGCTGATTGCGGCCACCCTCGAGCCTCTGTCAAGCGGACCTGCCCCGAGGGTTCATTTGAGCTTCGGAAAACTTGGGGTTACTCCGTCGCCAGTTTATGGTGCTGTTGGTCCATCGAGCGCGCGATTGAGGCGAGACATGACTGTTGTTGCCGAGGCAAGCGAAAAAGCTGGCTCCTATCTAAATGACCTCGAAGAGAATGAGTTCCCACGGGTTCTGAAATCCGCGACCAGCTCGATCCTCAATGCGGAGTTGTTTCGCAAGCCTTATCCGCTCATTCGTTTTCGCGACTTCTTCCCAATCGACTTCTACGCCCGCCTATTGGAGAGCTTCCCCGACGTCGACCGTTTTGCCGGCCTGAATGGGGATGGTACGCGTCGGGAATACGCTCTCTACGACGACCGCAGCGATCCTGGGTCGGAGGAAAGCCGCGCGCTATGGAGCATCGTGCGGCGGGTGCTGGCGTCGACCGAGGTCGCGTCCGCCTTGAGGGAAAAGCTGGACGAGGGGTTCCGCATCCGTTCGAAGAGGAGCGGCGAAGAATGGCCGGTTCCGATGCATCCAAGGCCGGTCCTCTACACCGACCTCAACGGCTATGCGATCAAGCCTCATCCCGACACCCGCAGAAAGGTCTTGACGATGCAGATCTACCTGCCCTCGGACGACTCCCAGCGCGAGCTTGGCACGGCCATCTATAAGGTCTCCCCGATGGGCGTTTTCGCCTGGAAGTCCTACGGGCTCGTGAAGGACAAGACCGTGCCCTTCCTGCCGAACTCCGGCTACGCCTTCGTCGTCATCCATCCGGCTTTTTCGCTTCTGAGATCGAGCTGGCACGGGCGGGAAGCGATCTCGGTTCCGGTCGAAAAGCCACGGCTTTCGATCCTCAACACGTACTACCGTGACCCCTCGCCGCAGCCGAACGGGGGTATGTGAATATGAGCATAAAACGCGCGCCGACGACATTGGCGCGCGTTTAGCCCTAGGTGGTGTGGACTCTAAGGATTCCCTTTTAGGTGCAAATCAGATTCAAGGCTGCTTTTGGGGAGGCAGTCTTGGGTGTGATGGACCGTTTGGTTTTGAACGATGGGGGCGTGGGAGCGGATGGCGCCTCTGATTCTAGGTCGTCCTGACCAGAAAGGCTCGACCGGGCGCGACAATCGGATGTTCGTGGAAGGCGTGCTTTGGATCGTTCGTACGGGCTCTCCCTGGCGTGATCTGCCTGAAGCATTCGGGGATTGGAACAGTGTATTCCGGCGCTTCAGTCGGTGGAGCCTCAAAGGGGTCTGGTGGCGGATCTTTGAGGCGATGTCCGATGATCCGGACTTCGAATATCTGATCGTCGACTCCACCATCGTCCGAGCCCATCAGCATGCCGCCGGGGCCAAAAAAGGGGGTCTGAAGATCAGGCGATTGGCCGCTCGCGCGGCGGCCTGAGCACCAAAATCCATATGGTGGTTCGAGGCCTGGGATGTCCCCGCGCGGTTCACGTTGACCCCGGGTCAAAAAGGGCGATGCGCCGCAAGCTGCTGCTTTGCTGGAAGGCTTACCGGCCGAGGTCGTCATGGCCGACACAGCTTACGATGCCGATCATTTGCGCGAGGCCATCGCCGCAAAGGGAGCGATCGCCGTCATCCCAAACAATCCGTCACGGGCGCTCAAACATCCCCTCGACAAGTATCTCTACGCACACCGCCATCTCGTCGAGTGCTGCTTCTCAAAACTCAAGCCATTCCGCCGCGTCACAACCCGCTTCGAAAAGACCGCCCGAAATGACCTTGCCGTCGTCACTCTCGCCGCTATCATCTTATGGATGCGATAACTGTCCACACCACCTAGTGGGGCAAGTCTTGCTTCTCAGAGTTCAGATCTGACGCCCCGGGCCCCGCGACGCCTGCCGACCGAGCGGACAACCGCGGTTCGCCCCTTACTTGCTGATCGATCCAGCGATCGGCGCAGCGCTCCGCGCCATATGAGCGGACTCGGCGCTGAGATGCGTCGACACGAAAACCAGGCCAAAGGTCAGCAGCCACATCGTTACGATCGTCGCAAAGGCAATCGTCAACGGCCGGTGGTTACGGTCGTCGATCATGTTCACGTCGTAGAGGCCGGAATTTGTTAGATTTCGCGACATTGTCGCCTCTCCATTCCATCCCGCCGTTTTGCTTTGCCCGGCGGTTCATCTGATAAAGGCATTTAAGCATAACTCTCCATTGAACGGTGTGACCCGGGTCACACTCCGTTAGAGGCGTCTTGATGACCGGCCGGTCGGCTCTTTCGCGGGTTCATTCAGGATGTCTGTGCGACATGGCGATCTCAGGCAATGCCCGCGGAACCGGCAAAAGGGGGCTCAGCTCTGGTATTGCTCGTCGCTCACCTTTTCCATCCACTCGACCGCCTTGCCGTCAAGCGCCTCCTGGATGGCGATGTGAGTCATGGCGGTGGTCAGCGCCGCGCCGTGCCAATGTTTCTCGCCCGGCGCGAAGACCACGACGTCGCCGGGTCGTATTTCCTCGATCCGGCCGCCCTCGCACTGCGTCCGGCCGCAGCCCGCGGTGACGATGAGAACCTGACCGAGGGGGTGGGTGTGCCAGGCCGTGCGCGCGCCCGGCTCGAACGTGACCGCGTTGCCGGCCGCCCGTGCGGGAGCAGTGACCGGGAATAGCGGGTCGATGCGGACCGTTCCGGTAAAATATTCCGCGGGTCCCTTGGTCGAAGCGCTCGAACCTGCTCGCTTGATATCCATCCGCTGCTCCTTAAGTGACGAGGCCGCCGCGGTCGGCCGACCCCTTGGCCCGTGATTTCGTGGACGCGCCGTTCATCGCTCGACGCTGGAAAGTGACTTCTCGCCGCGCTGCGATCTCAGGCCATCGATCAAAAGGTCGATGAGGCGAAGCGCGCTCGCCTCCCAATCCGGCGCCGAATTGACATAGGCAAACCCGATCAGCGCGCGCAGGAGGTCGGCGGAATCGGCGTCAGGACGAATGTCGCCGCTTGCCCGTGCGCGCTCGACGAGCAGCCCGATCGCCCCGTTGATTCGTGCGCTCGAGTCCGCATAGAGCGTCGAGTCGGCGCCGACCAGCGACTTCAGAGCCGGCGCGATCACCTTCTTGGCGGCGATGTAGTCAACGAAGACCCGCATCCAGGCGCGCAGCGCCTCTGCCGGGGGCAGGGAATCGGCAAGGCGCGGCGCCGCGTCGGCCAATTGCTGAACCTCCCGGCAATAGACCGCCTCCACGATCGCGTCACGGGTCGGGAAGTGACGGTAGAGCGTGCCGATCCCGACACGCGCCCGGCGCGCGATGTCGTCGAGGCTCGCCTCCGGCCCCGCTTCCGTGAACGCCGCCTTAGCCGCCTCAAGCAGGCCGTCGCGATTGCGCTGGGCGTCGGCGCGCGGCTTGCGCGCTGCGCCGAGCGCTTCCCTACGGCCCCCGTGGCGGGAGCGACTCGTCACGCCGGCGTTCAAATTTTCCGCATCCTCTTGCCAAACGGAGGGTCCCTCCGTATATGGACCGGAGGCATCCTCCGTTTATTCCCGCTTCGCGCCCCTGGCAATCCTCTGCCGCCACGCCGAACCCGAGACAACCTTCGCTTTTTTGAACCTGGAGATAACCCATGTCCAAATCCTTTGGAGCCCAATCGACCACTGACGAGGTGCTGGAAGGCGTAAGTCTGAGCGGGAAGCGCGTGCTGGTGACCGGTGTGTCCGCCGGCCTTGGCGTTGAGACGGCCCGCGCGCTCGCGGCGCATGGCGCCGAGGTGGTGGGCGCCGCGCGCGACTTGATCAAGGCCAAAGCGGCGACCGCGCCGGTGCGCGCGGACGCTGCGGATGGCGGCGGCCTTGAACTGGTCGAACTTGATCTTGCTTCGCTTGCAAGCGTGCGCGCTTGCGCCGACGCGCTCGTCGCCAGCGGCAAGCCCTTCGATCTCGTCATCTGCAATGCCGGCGTCATGGCGACGCCATCTGGCAAGACGGCGGACGGATTCGAGACGCAATTCGGGACCAATCTCCTCGGCCATTTCGTTCTGGTCAACCGCATCGCATCGCTGATGAAGCCGGGCTCGCGGCTGGTCAATCTATCGTCGGCCGGCCATCAGCTCTCCGACGTCGATCTCGACGA
Source organism: uncultured Alphaproteobacteria bacterium (assembly GCA_963717215.1). Lineage (GTDB taxonomy): Bacteria > Pseudomonadota > Alphaproteobacteria > Rhizobiales > Beijerinckiaceae > Roseiarcus. Next base: position 257,014 of record CAVQVS010000005.1, on the reverse strand, counting down.
TCCGAATTTCGAACGCACGCCTTACAGCGCATGGGCGTCTTACGGCCGTTCCAAGACCGCGAACATCCTGTTCGCGGTCGAGTTCGACCGGCGCCATAGGGATCGCGGCGTCCGCGCCGCCGCCCTTCATCCTGGAGCTATTCAGACCGAGCTCAGCCGCTATCTCGATGAAGAGGCGCGGCGGCAGCTGACCGAAATCATGACGCACGTCGCGAAGCTGCCGGGCGCGAAGCCGATTGCGTACAAATCGGTCCCGCAAGGCGCCGCGACGTCCGTCTGGGCGGCGGCGGTCGCGAAGGCTGACGCGGTCGGCGGACGTTATTGCGAGGATTGTCACGTCGCCGAGGTCATCGACGCGCCCGGCTTCACTTTCTCCGGCGTGCGCCCTTACGCGCTCAATCCCGAGCGCGCGCAAGCCTTGTGGGCGAAGAGCGAGCAGATGGTCGGCGAGCGCTTCGCCTGAGCTGGAGCGCCGCGCGCTTCGCGCCTTTATTCCAGGATTGGTCGCTGGGCGGCCCCAAACATCGAGGAGAACCCTATGTCTGCCGTGCAACAGACTTTCGCGCCAAAAATCTTCGGTGCCACATCCACCGCTGACGACGTGCTTGAGGGTGTGACCTTGCGCGGTAAACGCGTGCTGGTGACCGGCGTGTCAGCGGGTCTCGGCGTGGAGACGGCGCGCGCTCGTAGCTCACGGCGCTGACGTCGTCGGCGCCGCGCGCGATCTGACCAAGGCGAAAACAGCGACCGCGGGCGTACACGCCGGCCCGAACGGCGGCGGACTTGAGCTGGTCGAGCTTGACCTGGCGTCGCTCGACAGCGTTCGCCTCTGCGCCAATGCGCTTGTCGACGCCGGCAAGCCGTTCGACCTTGTCATCGCCAACGCCGGAATCATGGCCTGCCCATCCGGCAAGACCGCGGACGGGTCCGAGACGCAATTCGGGACCAACCATCTCGGCCATTTCGTTCTGGTCAACCGCATTGCGCCGCTGATGAAGCCGGGCTCGCGGCTGGTCAATCTGTCCTCCGCCGGCCACCGTTAGTTCGACATCGACCTCGACGATCCGAACTTCGAGCGCACGCCCTTTGATCCATGGGCGGCTTATGGCCGATCGAAGACCGCCAACATCCTGTTCGCCGTCGAGTTCGATCGTCGCCATAAGGGGGAGGGATGGTGTGCGCGCGACCGCTGTCCAACCCGGCGGCATCCAGACCGAGCTTTCCCGCCATATCGGGGACGAAGGGATCAAGCAGCTCATCGAACGCGTTAACGCGGCGACACGCGCCGCGGGCGAGCCGGACTTCAAGTTCAAGACAATTCCGCAGGGCGCGGCGACATCGGTCTGGGCGGGCGCGGTTGCGGCCGCCGATGAGGTCGGCGCCCGCTATTGCGAGGATTGCCACGTGGCGGCGACCGAGCCCGACGCCGCCAAGCGCGCCGGCGTCAAGCCCTACGCGCTCAACCCGGAGACGGCCAGGGCGCTGTGGGCCAAGAGCGAGGAAATGGTCGGCGAGCGGTTCTGAGCGGCATAGGGCGTCGTGAGACGCCCTCCTTCGGCCGGGCTATGGCGAAAGCGTCGCCCTTACGTGCCCATCTTCGCTTTCATCGCCTGCAGCGCTTTGCCGCAGCCGATGCTCACCTCTTCTTTGTGCGCCTTGAGGCAGCCGATGATGCGCCCGCCGCCAGGCTGCACGCCCGGACAAAGCCGCTCGAAATCAGCCTTGCAATATTTCATCGCTTCGGCCCGCTGGGCGAGCGCGCTTGGCGCCGCGGAGACGAGAGCCCCGAGCGAAAGCGTGACGGCGATAGCGAAATGACGGAAGCGCATATTTTTCCTCCCTTGCCGCCAGGACGGCCGGCTTTGTGCTCGATCCGATAAGGCGAGAGCAACGGACCGTCAAATGAAAACCATCAAGTTCCGCCAACGCCCGCAGGCCCAGCACGGATCTTCCGATCGGAAGGGCGGCCTCGCTCGCGAAACGATGGCCTGAAGCGGAAGGAATCCGGCCAGGGCAAGGCATAGGGCTCCCCGGCGGCGAGCCGGAGAGCCCGTTTCAACGGCGAATCTTAAGCGCTATTTCTTGAACGTTCCGCTGCCGAAATAGGGCATACGGCCGCTGTTGTCCGTGAATGTATTGAAGTCCTGGACGATAAGGTGCGCGCCGGCCAGATGACCGGTGACGAGGGCGTTCTTGAAGCCGAAGGTGTAGGAGGCGGTGAAGGCGACCGCTGGTCCTCCCGTCACCGTCGCGTCAAAGGCATGCGCCTCGACCTTCTTCCAGTCGCATGGCGTCGGTTCGCACGCCCCATAGACCTCGACCCATAGCTTGCCTCCCGTCTCTGTCACGACCACACGAACAATGCCACGAGTGTTGGCGTCCATATTGCGCCAATCGCCCAGAATGTTCGGCAGCAGAATTGGTACAAAGACATGGCCTGCTGGTACCCGCTCGATCGGAGCGTTGAACTTATGCAATTCATTTTTCGTCAGAGTGGCAGTAGCCATTGCAATTCCTCCAATAATAGATTTTTACAATTTACTGAGCACAATAGAAAAAATGCCCAGTCCAGCCGCACTTACGCAAGCGGCGACGATTGCGCTGTGATCTGGATCACATTCCGCGCACCGCGCCGACGGCACGGTCGGACCAGCGGATGAGTGCGCGGGGCGAGATCATCGTCTGAGCGGGGATTGCGTTGCCGCACGCTTAGCCGCCGATCGGCTTTCCGCCGGCGCTGATCATTTTTTAGCGTCAAGGCGGGATTCCTTCCGGGATCCGCAACCGCTCGTTCAACGGTCAAGCACTCTAGCCTCCGCCCATTTCGGCCTTTAAGACCCCGGCTTGTCCAAAAGGAAACGTCCTTGAACGCCCCGCAAGCCGCGCACGACAAGCGGCCAAAGTTCACCCACGGGTCGTTGATGCGCCATGTCGCGGTGATGACCGCGACCGGCGCCATCGGCTTGATGGCGGTGTTTGTCGTCGATCTTCTGTCGCTGTTCTGGGTGTCGAAGCTCGGCGATCAGGCGTTCAAGGCCGCCGTCGGCTATGTCGGCTTGATGACGTTCTTCGTCATGTCGATCAACATCGGGCTGACCATCGCGGCCTCGGCCATGGTTTCGCGCGCGCTTGGCGCCGGTGACCGGCCGCGTGCAAGGCGCCTCGCTGCGTCGTCGCTCATCATCACCGCCGTCTTCTCAGCCGTGATGGCCGCGGCGATGTTCCTGTTGCGCGATTGGATCCTTGTCACGGTGTTGCACGCGCACGGCGAGTTGGCGGAGGTCGCCTCGAAGTTCATCGCCATCAGCATTCCGGCCAATGTGCCGCTCGCGGTCGGCATGACGTTTTCAGGCATCTTGCGCGCCGTCGGCGATGCGCGCCGGGCGATGTATGTGACGCTGTCGGCGGGGATCGCCACGGCTTTTCTCGATCCGCTGCTCATTTTCGGCCTTGGGCTCGGCGTCTATGGCGCGGCCTGGGCGACGGTCCTGTCGCGTCTGATCCTGCTTGGGGTCGGCTGGCTTGGCGCGGTCGGCGTGCACGATCTCGTCGCGCGGCCGAAGTTCAACGCGGCGCGCGGCGATTTCGGTCCGATCATGGCGATCGGATTTCCGGCGATCATGGCCAATATGGCGGCGCCGGTCAGCTCGGCCTATACGCTGAGGATCTTCTCCGACTTCGGCGAGCCGGCGATCGCCGCATCGGCCGTGATAGACCGGGTGACACCGGTGGCGTTCGGGGTCGTTTTCGCCCTCACCGCATCGGTCGGGCCGATCATCGGTCAGAACTATGGCGCGAAACTGATGGGGAGAGTGCAGCGGACGCTCACCGATTCCTTCATTCTCTCGATCGGCTATGTTCTCATCGCCTGGGCGGTTCTGGCGCTCGCCGAGCCGGCGCTTATCGCCGCGTTCGAGGCCAAGGGCGAGAGCGCGCTATATATCGCCTTCTATTGTCGGTACGGCGTGGTCGCCTGGGTTTTCCTGGCGTGCCTGTTCGTGGCCAATGTGTCGTTCAACAACCTTGGCTTTCCGGTGCTGTCGATGGCGTTCAACTGGGCGCGCGCCACGTTGGGGACGATTCCTTTCGTCACCGTCGGGGCGCATTACGGCGGCGTGCAGGGCGGCATGATGGGCTTCGCGCTTGGAGCGGCGGTGTTCGGACTAGTCGCCGTAGCGACTGCTTATGCGGTGACGTGGCGGCTCGCCAGGGCGATGGACGGCGGCGTTCGGGCTGAGTTGCGGCCGGCGGCGAAAACGCCGTGAGGAAGGCGCGCGCCGTTACGGAAAGGCGCTCGCGATATGGGTGAAGCTTGAGCTCAATTGGGTTCCCGCCGTGCCGACGCCGGTCACGATCACGATCGCGATGAGCGACGCTATGAGCGCATACTCGATCGCCGTCACTCCCTGGCGGCAGAGCATGAACCGACGCAGAAGCTTGGTCATGGCGGGTGTCCTTGAAATTCACCCGCATCAGGCCTGAAAGTTCCTAACACAGGATGAGATAGAGCGAAGACTTTTGACTTCGGGGCAAGCGCCTGCCGTAACGGTTAAGGTGGTCCCAAGGCCGGGTGGATTTCTGTATCTTTCCCAACGCCCTTTGCATTGTCGGGGCGGCGCGACTATCTAGCCGGTTCGCCGGTTCGCCGGCCGAGGGGGGTAAGCGCCTTTATGGCTCGCGACGTCGTCGACAGTGAAGTTGTTGAATCACGCGACGCGCTCGTCGCCTGGCTCGAGGAGGGATGCAAGCCGGCGGGCCCATTCAGGGTTGGCACGGAACACGAGAAGATCCCATTTTACCGCGCCGATCATTCTCCCGTCCCTTATGGCGGCGAGCGAGGAATCCGGGCGCTCCTCGAAGGCATGCGCGCGCATCTTGGCTGGGAGCGCATCGAGGACGGCGAGAACCTGATCGGCCTCTACGACTCGAAAGGCGAGGGCGCCATCTCGCTCGAGCCGGGAGGACAATTTGAACTCTCCGGCGCGCCGCTCCACGACGCGCACGCGACAGCAGACGAGCTCGACTGTCATCTGGCCGCCTGCCGCATCGTGGCCGAGCCGCTTGGCGTCGGCTTTCTCACGCTCGGCATGAGCCCCAAATGGTCGCTCGCCGAGACGCCGGTCATGCCAAAAAGCCGTTACGCGATCATGGCCCGCTACATGCCGAAGGTCGGAACGCGCGGCCTCGACATGATGTTTCGCACCGCGACCGCGCAGGTCAATCTCGACTTCGCGAGCGAACACGACATGGTCGCCAAGATGCGCGTGGGCCTCGCGCTGCAGCCGGCGATCGCCGCACTGTTCGCCAATTCGCCGTTCACCGACGGCAAGCTCAATGGACTCGTGTCTGCTCGCTCGGAAATCTGGCGTCATACCGATCCGGCGCGCACCGGCATGCTTGCCTTCGCCTTCGAGCCGGGCATGGGATTCGAGCGCTACGTCGACTACGCGCTCGACGTGCCGCTCTATTTCGTGAAGCGTGGCGACCATTATCAGGACGTGGCGGGAGCGAGCTTTCGTGATCTCCTCGCCGGCCGGCTGAGAGAGGCGCCGGGCGAGCGCGCCACGCTCGCGGACTGGGCGAACCATTTGTCGTCGATCTTCCCCGAAGTGCGCCTCAAGCGCTTCCTCGAGATGCGCGGCGCCGATGTCGGGCCGCCGGATCGCATCGTCGCGCTGGCGGCGCTGATGGCCGGCCTCTATTATGATCCGGGCGCGCTGAGCTCAGCTGAGGCGCTGATCAAAGGCTGGACGGCTGAGGATCGGCAGAAGCTGCGCGACGACGCGCCGGTGCTTGGGCTCGGCGCCGAAATTCGCGGTCGCGACCTGCGTTCGGTCGCGATGGACATGCTGGCGATCGCCCGCGGCGGCCTCAAGCGACGGGCGCGCCCCAACGCGAAGGGCGAGGACGAGACCATCCACCTTCGCCCCCTCGAGGCGATCGCGGAGAGCGGTCATGAGCCGGCGCGGCATTGGATCGAGCGTTATGAGGGGCCTTGGGGCCGTTCGGTCGAGCCGGCGTTTGATGAGGCGGCTTTTTAGTTCTGGCGCGACGCGCCCGCGCTGCAGCCTTAGTGCGCGAGTGGCGGTAAGCTTGTTAGAGAACGCGCCGGGGTTGGAGGAGAGAGCATGAGCGAGCAAACTAAATTCTCTTTGGACGAGGACCGGATCCCCCAGGCCTGGTACAATATCGTCGCCGACTTGCCCGCTCCCCCGCCACCTGTTCTGCACCCGGGAACGGGCAAGCCGGTCGGGCCGGACGATCTCAGCCCCCTCTTTCCGATGGCGCTCATCGGCCAGGAAGTGAGCGGCGAACGGCACGTTGAAATCCCGAAGCCCGTCCGCGACATCTACCGCTTGTGGCGCCCGACGCCGCTATACCGGGCTCATAGGCTCGAGAAGGCGCTCGGCACGAACGCGCGCATTTTCTATAAAAATGAGGGCGTCAGCCCCGCAGGCAGCCACAAACCGAACACCGCGGTCGCTCAGGCCTTCTACAATAAGGAAGAGGGCGTGGCGAAGCTTTCGACTGAAACCGGCGCGGGCCAGTGGGGCTCGTCGCTCGCCTTCGCCGGCGCGTTGTTCGGCCTCGAAGTCAAAGTCTACATGGTCAAGGTCTCATACAATCAGAAGCCCTACCGGCGGGCGCTGATGGAGACCTATGGCGCGAAATGCGTCGCGAGCCCGAGCGACGAGACCGATTCCGGCAAGGCGATCCTGAAACACCACCCGGATTCGCCAGGCAGTCTTGGCATCGCAATTTCCGAGGCGGTGGAAGTCGCGGCGAAGAATCCGGATACAAAATATGCTCTCGGCAGCGTTCTCAACCACGTGCTCATGCATCAGACCGTCATCGGTCTCGAAGCGATCGAGCAGATGGAGCAGGCCGACGCCTATCCCGACGTCGTGATTGGCTGCGCCGGCGGCGGTTCGAACTTCGCCGGCATCGCCTTCCCGTTCATCGGCAAGAAGCTGCGGGACAAGCGGGACGTGCGGGTGATCGCGGTCGAGCCGGCCGCCTGTCCGTCATTGACGCGCGGCAAATACGCGTTCGACTTCGGCGACACCGGACATCTGACGCCCCTCGTCAAGATGCATACGTTGGGATCGGAGTTCATTCCCCCCGGCTTCCATGCCGGGGGCTTGCGCTATCACGGCATGGCGCCGCTGGTCAGCCACTGCAAGGAGTTGGGGCTCATCGAAGCGAAGGCCTACCACCAGAACCCTTGCTTCGAGGCGGGCGTTCAGTTCGCACGCGCGGAGGGCATTGTGCCCGCCCCTGAAACGACCCACGCGATCCGCGCGGCGATCGATGAAGCGCTCAAGGCGCGCGAGGAGGGCAAGTCGCCGACCATCCTGTTCAATCTGAGCGGCCATGGGCATTTCGATATGCAGGCCTATACCGATTACTTCGCCGGCAAGCTTCTGGATCAGGACTACGACCCGAAGGCGCTTGAAAGCTCGTTATCGCACTTGCCAAAGGTGGCGGCCGAGTAAAAGGGGTCCCTTCCCGTGGCCTCGGGATCGCTTAGCTAGGATAATATTCGTTCGGACCAGTGCGCGTGCTCCGTGCGGCTGAGCCTCAGCCCATCGCGAAGTCCCAAAGCGAGCGCCAGAGGCAGCGCTTCCCTGGATCCTTGAACGCCGCGGCATCGAAGTGGGCCAAGTGGCCGGTCGTGCCGTCGTCAGGCCAACGGAAACCAACCTCCACCTGGCCCGCCCGCTCGATGACGAATTGCTGGACCGGTCCTGGATCGTCAGCTGCCGCGATCGCGGGGCCGAGCCGGCCGATCGCCCCATCCTGGTAGAGCCAAAGCCGGCCGTCGGAAGAGGTCACCCGAACTAGGTGGGCGGATGCGTCATAGGCGACGACGAGGGGTCCGAGCTTGCCTTCACCCCGGTAATCGCATTGACGCGTCACCGATCCCGCCGCCAAACCCGGCGCCGCGGAGGCGATCAGCGCGGCGACTGCGGCCAGGGCGAGACAGGTGGGAGACATATCGCTCACAGTTCCGATCGGTGCGTCTGAACGTGGAACGATGTATACTATCTTGCCCGCGAACTGGGAAAGTGCGAATTTTCCTCACCGTGCCTGCGGTCTAAGCAGCCCGGAGCGGGGCGGGTTGCAATGCCTTTTTAACCTGCTATCAAGCCGCGCGCCGTAACGCGGCCGCCCTTCAGAAGGTCTTTTCATGTTCGCAGTCAGCCGACGCGCCGCGCTCTGGCTCCCTCTTCTCCTCGCTTCGGCCGCCTGGGCCGCCGAGGATTCCGACAACACCGTTGTTCTGACGACGAAGCACGGCAAGGTCACGATCAAGCTTCGCCCGGACTGGGCGCCGAAGACCGTCGCCCAGTTCAAGGCGCTGGTGAAAGACAAGTTTTATGACGGACTGACATTCCACCGCGTCATTCCAGGCTTCATGGCGCAGACCGGCGACCCGACGGGGACTGGCGGAGGCGGCTCGAAACTGCCCAATCTGCCGGCCGAGTTTAATCAAACCCATTTCGCCCGAGGCGTGCTCGGCATGGCGCGTACGGACGAGCCGAACTCAGCGAACTCGCAGTTCTTTATCATGTTCGGAGACGGCGGCTTCCTCGACGGTAAATACACCGCCTTCGGCGAGGTCACATCGGGGATGGAGAACGTCGACAAGATCAAGGCCGGAACCGAAGGCAACAACGGCGCGGTCGACAATCCCGACAAGATCGTAACCCTGCGCATGGCCTCTGGCGCGAAATAGGGAGCAACAAGAGATGAGCAGCGCAGGCGATACGCTAACACTCGAGACGAGCAAGGGCCCAGTGGTGATCGAGATGAACCCGGCGCTCGCGCCAGGCCATGTCGCGCATATCAAGCGCCTGGTCTCCGAAGGATTCTACGACGGCATCGTCTTTCATCGCGTGATCGACGGGTTCATGGCCCAGACCGGTTGTCCCAAGGGAACCGGGACGGGCGGGTCGAAATATCCAGACCTCAAGGCTGAATTCAATGCGGAGCCGCATGTGCGCGGCACGGTGTCGATGGCCCGCTCGTCTAGTCCGGATTCGGCCAATTCGCAGTTCTTCATCTGCTTCGGCGACGCCGCCTTCCTCAACAAGCAATATACGGTCTGGGGCAAGGTCGTCTCGGGCATGGAGAACGTCGACAAGATCAAGCGTGGCGAGCCCGTCCGCGATCCCGACAAGATCATCAAGGCTAGCTTGAGCTGAGATCACAGCCACGCTTTTGCGGCTATGTGACCAGGACAACGGGGACGCCGGCTAAGGCCTGCAGCTCCGGGTCCAATCTCTGCGCCGCAGTTTGACAGCCTCGACAGGATTGCGAGGACCGCAATGCGCGTCGACGCCTTCGATTTTGTTCTCGATCCGGAAAGCATCGCGCTGGCTCCCGCCAATCCGCGCGACAGTGCGCAGATGCTGGTTGTCGGCCCACAGGGCGAACTGACGGACGCGCACGTGCGCGACCTACCTTACTTTCTCACGCCCCGCGATGCGCTGGTTGTCAACGACACCCGGGTCATTCCAGCACGGCTCGAGGGCGTACGCGTCAGAGGCGAGGCGGTCGCTTCGATCGAAGCGACCCTGATCGAACGCATAGACGACTGCCGCTGGCGAGCGCTCGCGCGGCCGGCCAAGCGGCTCAAGGTCGGCGAGCGCGTCCGCTTCGGCGAGGCGCGCGAGAGCACAACCTGCCTTCTCGCGGCGCTCGACGCGGAAGTGGAGGAAAAAGGCGAAACGGGCGAGGTTCTGCTGCGCTTTGAGTTCACCGGCGCCGCGCTGGACGAGGCGATTGAACGCCTCGGCGCGCCTCCCCTGCCCCCGTATATTGCCTCGCGGCGCGCCTTGTCGCCGAGCGATCCGGCGGACTACCAGACGATGTTCGCCGCCAAGCCTGGCGCGGTCGCAGCGCCGACCGCAGGGCTGCATTTTACCCCCGCGCTGGTCGCTCGGCTCGCGGCGCGAGGGGTCGCGCTGCACAAGGTCACCTTGCATGTCGGCGACGGCACTTTCGCGCCGGTCAGGGTCGAGGATACGCGCGACCACAAGATGCATTCCGAATGGGGTTCGATCAGCGCGTCCACAGCCGAAGCTCTGAACGCCGTTAGGGAAGTCGGAGGCCGGATCGTTTGTGTCGGCACGACGTCCGCGCGCGTGCTCGAAAGCGCCGCTGACGAGAACGGGCGGCTTCGGCCGTTTTCAGGCGAGACGGATATTTTCATCACCCCGGGTTATACGTTTCGCTGCGTCGATGCGCTCCTGACCAACTTTCATTTGCCGCGGTCGACTTTGTTCATGCTCGTCGCGGCCTTCGGCGGACTTAAGACGATGCAGGCGGCTTATGCACACGCCGTGCAAAGCGGCTATCGGTTCTATTCCTACGGCGACGCCTGCCTGTTGAACCGCGCGGAAGCGGCCGAGCTGTGAGCGCCGAATTCTCCTTCGCGGTCCACGCAACGGACGGTAGAGCGCGCACCGGCGCAATCTCGACCCCGCGCGGAATGATTCGCACGCCAGCCTTCATGCCGGTCGGCACCGCGGCGACCGTCAAAGCCATGAACCCGAATGCGGTGAGAGCGCTCGGCTACGACATCGTGCTCTCCAACACCTATCACTTGATGCTGGCGCCAGGGGCGGAGCGGATCGCCGCGCTCGGAGGCCTACACAAATTCATGAACTGGCCGCACCCGATCCTCACCGATTCCGGCGGCTTTCAGGTGATGAGCCTCGCCAAACTGCGCAAGCTCACCGAGCACGGCGTGACTTTCCAGTCGCATATCGATGGATCGCGCCATGAGCTGACGCCCGAGCGTTCGATGGAGGTCCAGCGCCTTCTCGGTTCGGACATCCAGATGCAGCTCGACGAGTGCGTGAGGCTGCCATGCTCCCATGAGGAAGCCGAGCGCGCGATGCGCCTATCGCTTCGATGGGCCGAGCGTTCGAAGGACGCCTTCGGCGGACAGGCGGGCCGAGCGATCTTCGGCATTGTCCAGGGGGGCACGGAAAAAGACCTTCGCCTGTTCAGCGCCCAGGCGCTCGTCGACATGGACTTCCACGGCTATTCAATCGGCGGATTGGCGGTCGGCGAGCCGCAGACGGCGATGCTGGACACGCTGGACGTCGTGGTTCCCCATCTCCCCTTCGACAAGCCGCGCTATCTGATGGGGGTCGGAACGCCCGACGATCTGCTTCAGGCGATGAGGCGCGGCGTCGACATGTGCGACTGCGTCATGCCGACGCGCGCTGGACGGCACGGGATGGCGTTCACCCGCCGGGGCCGTCTCAATCTGCGCAATGCCCGGTTCGCCGATGATCCTCGCCCGATCGATCCGCTGTCCTCGTCGCCAATGGCGCGCGACTACTCCCGCGCCTATTGGCGCCATCTCACGAAGTCGGGCGAGATCCTCGCGATGATGGGTCTCACTGAAATCAACCTCGCCTATTACCGGGATCTGATGGCGGGCGCCCGGCTGGCGATCGGCGACGGGCGGCTGGACGCCTATATCGCCGAGACACAAACCAGTTGGGCGGAGGGCGAGGCGGAATGAGGCTGAGGCTGAGGCTGCTCTAGCCGCGACTCTGGTGTCGCGCACAATGTTACGCGGTACGATGATTCAAAGATTTAAGTGCGCTCTTGTGCAACGATTTCGAAGTCTCGTCCGATCTTGCCATGCTCGATAGCCGTTCGGGAGCCGCAGGACTCGAAATGAAGTCGATTTTCTCAGGATCGCTATGCCAATTTCCAAGAAATTGGTCCTGGCTGTGTTTCGCACTTTTCGCGATGCGCTCGGTGGGCCTCAATTGGAGCGGTCAAATTGGGGGCTCGCGGTTTTCGACCGTGCCGCAAGTATAGCCCTGACTTCCAAAAAAGAGAAGTATTTTCTCCTTTAACTTCGCGCTTCGCTATTTGCCTGCACCGCTGCGCGCCAAATGCGATCTGACAGCAGGGTACGTCGAGCAATGCCCCACCGGTTGATTTCGCAAAGTGAGTAGAAATCTCAGCGCCAAAGATAAAGGGGCGGCCCGCTCTTCCGGCGGGACGCCCCCTTTTCATTCACGTAGTGCGTTTTCCAATCTCGGATATTGTTTACTATCCCTTCCGCAGTGATAGCGGCAATTAAGACTGTCGAACGCTTTTGTCCTCCCACAGACCCTACGGCGTCCGGCGCCAAACCTTTTGGCAGCGGCCTCCTTTTAGCGCATCATTGCTAGTCCAATTTTTTGGCGATGTCACGTGGCTAAGCGCCCCTGCCATGCATATTTTTCGTAGCTTTGATCAATTTGGTCAAATGTGCACTGGCGAATGCAAAAGTGCTGCGAGTTTGACCGTCTTGCCGCATCCAGGCCGTCTTTCATCGGTTGCGTGGATGCCTTAAGACCCGAGGCCAATGCCTGCAGCTCTGGAGTCAAAATGACTGCGATCGTGAACGTCGTCGGCCGCGAAATCCTCGATAGCCGCGGCAATCCTACGGTCGAAGTGGATGTCGTGCTCGAAGATGGCTCGATGGGCCGCGCCGCCGTTCCGTCAGGCGCTTCGACCGGCACGCGCGAGGCAGTCGAACTGCGCGACGGAGACAAACGGCGTTTCGGCGGCAAGGGCGTTTTGAAAGCGGTCGAAGCGGTCAATCGCGACATTTTCGACGCCGTCTCCGGGCTCGAGGCTGAAGACCAACTGAAGATCGACGAGACGTTGATCGCGCTCGACGGCACGAACAACAAGTCGCGGCTGGGCGCGAACGCCGTTCTCGGCGTCTCGCTTGCAGTCGCGAAGGCCGCTGCGGAAGCTTCGGGCCTGACGCTTTACCGTTACGTCGGGGGCGCCATGGCGAGAGTTCTTGCCGACGCCCATGATGAATATCGTCAACGGCGGAGCGCATGCCGACAACCCGATCGATTTTCAGGAGTTCATGATCCTCCCTGTCGGAGCGCCCTCGTTCGCCGAGGCGGTGCGCTGGGGCGCGGAGACTTTTCATGCGCTGAGGGCCGCGCTCAAGAAAGCGGGGCACAACACGAACGTCGGCGACGAAGGCGGCTTTGCGCCAAACCTGCCGTCAGCCGAGGCGGCGCTCGATTTCTGCCTCAAGGCGGTCGAAGCGGCGGGCTTCAAACCCGGCGACGACATGGTGCTCGGGCTGGATTGCGCGGCGTCCGAATTCTTCAAAGACGGGAAATATGTCTACGAGGGCGAAGGCAAGACGCGCTCGGTCGAGGAACAGGTCGAATATCTCGCAAAGCTTCAGGGCGCCTATCCGATCCTGTCGATCGAGGACGGCATGGCGGAGCAGGACTGGGTGGGCTGGAAGCTGCTCACCGACAAGATCGGCGGAAAATGCCAACTCGTCGGTGACGACATCTTTGTAACCAACGTGGAGATCCTGGATCGCGGGATCAAAGAGGGGGTCGGCAATTCGATCCTGATCAAGGTCAATCAGATCGGCTCTCTCAGCGAGACGCTCGCCGCTGTCGATATGGCGCAGCGGGCCGGCTACACCGCCGTGATGTCGCATCGGTCGGGCGAGACCGAGGATTCGACTATCGCCGATCTCGCGGTCGCCACCAATTGCGGACAGATCAAGACAGGCTCGCTTTCCCGCTCGGATCGTTTGGCGAAATACAACCAGCTGATCCGGATCGAGGAGGAGCTCGGCGATCAGGCTCGCTATGCCGGGCGCGAGGCGATCAAGGCGGTTTAGAGGTTCAAGGCTCCTTGCAAATTGGCAGCGTCCGCGGCGGCGGCGCTGGATGATCCTTCGCATATCGAGCAAGGATCGGCTCGAGGCTTTCCTTCGGCCAAAATCTGGGAGAGCCGATCTCCTTCAAGCAGGAAGCGTTCCAATATGATCCTGCGCGCCCGGCTCGGGCGACGGCGTCGATGTCGCGCGATTCAGGATAAATGTAGACCGTCGTCGGATTGTCCTTCAGCATCGGGATGATTTGCCGGGCGTCCGATGGCGACCAGCTGGTGCAGCCGTCGCTGCGGCCCCCCGCGTACTCCACCAGCTTCCCGACCGGAACGTAACCGTCATGATTCGCGTACGGGCTACCCGGACTTTGTTTCAGACATATTCCCGCCAACACCTCGGCGGGATGCCCGCCGATTGCGCGCTGCCGGGCGTTCGCGGCCTCGCCTTCGCCGTCAAACTGCACGAACGGGCGGAGGAAAGCCGCGTCTTCGCGCGCTGAGACGCGGTAATAGCCTTTGAAGGAGGTTTTCGTTTCGCTCGTCACATAGGCGCCGCCGGCCGTCAGTTCGGAGTCCATCGCATTGCCGAAGTTCTTCGCGCACCGTCTCCCGTTGGCGAAATCCGCGACGCCGTTCAAATCGCGGCCGCCGCCGTGACCGGCGGAAATGGCGCGAAACGACCGGTCGGCTTCGCAGATGATGTAAAACCGGCGCCCCGCCGCGCCGCCATTCGGACGTGTAGCGTCCATGGCGAAGTAACACGGATTTCTGACCGCCTTCTGGAGGTAAAGCGCGCGAGCCCTTTCCAGGACCACTCGGGCGATTTGACCTTCGCCTTCGCCAACATGGGCCTGCAGCCAAGGCGGAACGTCCGACGCCTGCCCTGCCGCACAAGCGAGGCCCGAACCCGCCAAGGCGATCGCGAAGCTGAAGCTGACGGCGTTCGGAAAGCGCAATCCCAACCGCAACAGATCATCTCTCCTATCGAAGCGCTCGGCCCGATGCCGGACCACGACCATCGCCGCGACGTCCGCGACATGCAAGTCGCACCGTCCGTCCGAACGGCTGAAGCACCTTTGAATAGCCGTGAAAAGCGCCTTTTATTAACTCCGCGCTAACGCTGCCCCCGCCAAGATCGGCGCATGGTGGTCAGGACTCGCCTGCGCTCGATCGTGCTGCCGATCGTTCTGTACCTCGTGCTCGGGGTGGCGAGCGGCTATCTGGTATGGGGCGCGTCGAACGGCGAGCACGGGCTGAAGGCCGCAGCGAAGTTCGACGCCGAGGCGATCGAGCTCAAGGCTCAGCTTGCCGGGTTGAAGGATGAACACGCGCGCTGGGCGTTGCGCGTCGCGAGTCTCCGGCCGGAAAGCATCGACAAGGATCTCCTGGACGAGGAGGCGCACGCGCTGCTCGATCGCGTCGGCAAGGATGAGGTGGTGCTTTTTCCTGACGCCCCCAGGGGCCGCTGAGCGTAACGCAGCAACGGCGTTACCAGTTTTCTCCGGTCTTAAGACGTTCGGCCTATTGACCTGCGACACTATAGTTTTTTACAACCCTCGTGTGCAGATGGCCCATTGTGGCCTACGGGAGCGAAACGGGGGTTTCCAATGAAAGTCATAGCATCGAGCGCCATTGCGCTCATCTTCTCTG
Source organism: uncultured Alphaproteobacteria bacterium (assembly GCA_963717215.1). Classification (GTDB taxonomy): domain Bacteria; phylum Pseudomonadota; class Alphaproteobacteria; order Rhizobiales; family Beijerinckiaceae; genus Roseiarcus. The sequence continues at coordinate 241,684 of CAVQVS010000005.1, read as the reverse complement.
CGGCCGGGGGGGCGCATGCCGCGCAGACACAAATCGACCTCTCGTCTCTGACGAACTCCAATATACAAACCTACACCAACGGAACGAACTACCCGCTGGCGGGATCAGCCGTGAACATCGCCGGGGCGAGCGGGCCGGTTTCCTTTACGTTATCGTCTGTGGGGGGCGACGCAGACACCACAGGAGCAATTCTGGCCACTTTGCCGACCGACAGCTTTGTCATCCCAATCAACGAGGCAGGCTATTCGATCGTTTATATGCTGGTGAATTCCGGATTCGGAGAAATCGGCTCAACTGTTGGCTCGCTTGTCTTCCAAGACTTGGCTGGCCATTCGGATACGATCGCTTTGGAAGAAGGGGTCAATATCCGCGATCATTACATCTCCTTCAACAACGTCGCGACCGAGGTCTACGGCACGGCTCAATATTCAGGGAACGTCAAGCTCGACGCCTACGAATATTTCCTTCCCGCTACGTTCGCCGGCAACACACTGACCTCGATCACCCTCAACGGCGCGGCGGACACGGGCGTCCCGGACGGGGAACCCTTCATCGCCGGCATTACGCTCGCGACTGGCGGCGTGGCGCCCGCCCCCGAGCCTTCGACCTGGGCCATGATGATTGCAGGCTTCGCGGGTCTCGGTTGGCTCGGTCATTCGCGCCGACGCGCGATCAGGTCCGCGGCCGCCTGATCGACGCTTATAGGAACACCTCAAGGGCCGCCCTTCGGGCGGCCTTTTTGTTTGTGCCGCACTCCCGCTTTGCCCGCCTCACATCCGCCGTGTTAAGGCCCATCTCAAATTACGGAAGGTCCGTCGCCATGAACGTCACCGCTCCAGACCGCGTCGCCGCAGCATCGATGCGCTCGAACTCGTTCTTTTCCGCAAGCCTTGCCGACGCCGACCCGGACATCGCCGGTGCGATCCAACTCGAACTCGGCCGTCAGCGCGATGGGATCGAGCTCATCGCCTCTGAAAACATCGTGTCACGCGCGGTTCTCGAAGCGCAGGGCTCGGTCCTGACCAACAAGTATGCGGAAGGCTACCCCGGCAGACGCTATTACGGCGGCTGCCAATTCGTCGACATCGCGGAGAATCTGGCGATCGAGCGGGCGTGCCAATTGTTCGGCTGCCGCTTCGCCAACGTCCAGCCCAATTCCGGCAGCCAGGCCAATCAGGCCGTCTTCATGGCTTTGATGCAGCCCGGCGACACCTTCATGGGCCTCGATCTCGCCGCCGGCGGCCACCTGACGCATGGTTCGCCGGTCAACATGTCCGGACGCTGGTTTCACGTGGCGCCCTATGGCGTCGATCGGACGACGCACCGGATCGACATGGATCAGGTCGAGGCTTTGGCGCGCGAGCACAAGCCGAAATTGATCATCGCCGGCGGCTCGGCTTACGCGCGCCATTGGGACTTCGAGCGTTTTCGGGCCATCTGCGACGCTGTCGGCGCTTTTTTCGTTGTCGACATCGCGCATTTTGCCGGCCTCGTCGCGGGCGGCGCTCATCCCTCCCCGTTCCCGCACGCCCATGTCGTCACCACGACGACGCACAAAACCTTGCGCGGGCCACGCGGCGGCATGATCCTCACCAACGACGCGGACCTCGCGAAGAAGATCAATTCGGCGATCTTCCCGGGCCTGCAAGGCGGACCGCTGATGCATGTCATCGCCGCCAAGGCGGTCGCCCTCCACGAGGCGCTGACGCCTGAATTCAAAGCTTACGCCCATGCGGTGGTCGCCAACGCCAAGGCGCTTGCCGAGCCGATCGTCGCTGGCGGCTACAAGCTTGTGACCGGGGGCACCGACAACCACCTGATGCTGGTCGATCTGACGCCCAAGAGCCTGACCGGCAAAGCGGCCGAAGCGGCGCTCGACCGCGCCGACATCACCTGCAACAAGAACGGCATTCCGTTTGACCCGCAAAAGCCGATGGTGACCTCAGGCATCCGCCTCGGATCGCCTGCCGCCACTTCGCGCGGCTTCGGCACGGAGCAATTCGCGGATGTCGGCCGGATGGTCGTCGAGGTGTTGGACGGCTTGGCGGCGAAGGGCGAATCGGGGAATGTGGCGGTCGAGGCGAAAGTGCGCGAAGACGTCGCCGAACTCACCCGGCGTTTCCCCATCTATTGAGGGCGCCGGACGATCTAATGAAGGGCGGGCTCTCCGATGCGGTGCCCCTATTGCGGCGGCCTCGATACGCAAGTCAAAGACTCGCGGCCGACCGACAATTCGGCGTCGATCCGCCGGCGGCGGATCTGTCCCGATTGCGGCGGCCGCTTCACGACTTTTGAGCGCGTGCAACTGCGCGAATTGCAGGTGGTCAAGAAGAATGGCCGGCGCGCCCCGTTCGACCGCGACAAGCTTATGCGTTCGGTCCAGGTCGCGCTGCGCAAACGGTCGGTCGACCCCGAGCGGGTGGAGCGCATGATCAACGGCATCGTGCGCCAGCTCGAGAGCCAGAGCGACGGCGACATCCCGACCGACCGGATCGGCGAATTGGTCATGGAGGGCCTGAAGGCGCTCGACGACATCGCCTATGTGCGTTTCGCCTCGGTCTACCGCGATTTCCGCGAGGCGCGAGACTTCAACGCGATCGTCGGCGAACTGGAGGCGGAACCCGAGCCCGCGCCGGCCAAGGAAGCCCCCCGTCAACGCCGGAACGCGCCGGCGACATGAGCGAAAGCGCAGGCGCAGACCCCATCGAGGATCTGCGCTGGATGGAAGCCGCGCTCAATCTGGGATCGCGCTCGCTCGGCCTCGCGGCCCCCAACCCTGCCGTTGGCGCGATCCTGGTGAAAGATTGGGCGGTGGTCGGGCGCGGGGCGACAGCCCCAGGGGGAAGACCCCACGCCGAGCGAATCGCTGTCGCCCAGGCCGGCAAATCGGCGCGCGGCGCAACGCTCTATGTAACGCTCGAGCCCTGCTCGCATTTCGGCGCCTCGGGCCCTTGCGTCGACGCCATCATCGCCGCCGGCGTGGCCCGCGTCGTCTCGGCGATGGAAGATCCCAATCCGCTGGTGGGCGGACAGGGACACGCGCGGCTGAGGGCCGCGGGGATCGCCGTCTCGGTCGGCGCTGGCGCGGCTCAGGCGCGACGCGACCATCTGGGCCACATCTTGCGCGTGACGGCAGGGCGCCCGTGCGTGACGCTCAAGCTTGCGGAGACTGCGGACGGCTTCGCCTCCGCCGGCGCCAACGATTCGCGCCTGCGGATCACCGGACCGATCGCCGACCTTCGTGTGCAAACCATGCGCTCGACCCACGAGGCGATCATGGTCGGAGTTGGGACGGCGCTGGTGGACGATCCGGCCCTGACCGTGCGGCTGTCCGGCGTCGATCGCAAGCCGCTGCGTGTGATCCTCGACACCCATCTGCGCCTGCCTGAAGGCTCGCGACTGGCCGCAACGGCCAGGGACGCGCCGGCGCTGATCATCGCAGGAGCGACGGCGTCGGACGAAGCCGCGCGGCGGCTGGAGGACCTCGGCGTGACGATCAAGCGCGTCCCCCTCGACGCTGAAGGCCACGCCGATCTCGAGCACACCCTGCGGGCGCTCAGCGTCCGCGGGATCACCCGGGTGTTCAGCGAAGGGGGGCCCTTGGTCGCGGCCCGGCTTATCGCGCTCAATCTCGCCGACGAGGTCGCGCTCATCACGGCCGACAAGCCGCTCGGTCGGCCCGGCGTAGCCGCGCTCGACGCAGAGGCGCGCGCGGCGCTGTTAGACGGAGCGCGCTATCGTCCGCTTGGGACGCTGCACTACGGGCCCGACACGATGCGGCTCTGGCGGCGGGTGGACAGGCCCGAGGGCGCGGCTCCCCTTTAAGGCGCTATGCCTCGTCCCTCGACCCGTTTGGATTTTCTTGGCCGGTCGCTGTTCTCGTCAAAAACCGTCGATTCTGGAGGTTGGATTTGTTTGGATTTCCTTGGATTCTCTCGTCCGAATCGTTTCTTTTCAATGGGTTATGGGGATAAAACGCGCAAAAATTTTTATCGACGGCTTAGTGCCGTTCGAAGCGCCGGAGAGGGTACGAAACGATACGGACGGCTAGAATTTTTCATGGGAGCGAGCGTACTTCTTTTTCTGTTTTTCTGCAAGAATTCGTCCGGGGGTCATCGCTATTTTTTAACAAGATTAACCTACAGATGACCATCCGCTCGGGCGAGCGCGCCGGTCTAGGCCCAGGCGGTCGAACCGCGACTCCAAAATGCGAACACGAGCTTCAGGGACCATCAGAGGACGCCAATAATGAACAGGACGCTGATCGCGCTCACACTGGCCGGCGCGCTTGCGGGGCCTGGCGCTTGGGGCGCCGACGCCTGCACCTCGATGATCTTCAAGGCGGAGGACGGCACGCGCATCTATGCGCGGACGATGGAATGGGGCGCCTCGGATCTCAAATCCGAGATGATGCTCGTGCCTCGATCCATGGCGTTCTCCTCCGCTCTCGGCGACGGCAAGACCGGCGCGGCGTGGAAGAACCCATATGGCTTTGTCGGGGTGAATGCGGCCGGCCTTCCTTACGCGACCGACGGCATGAACGAAGCCGGCCTGACCGTCGGCGCGCTCTTCTTTCCGGGCTTCGCCAAATACCAGGAGGTGAAGACCGACGAACTGGCCACCACCGTCAGCAATGTCGATCTCGTCAATTATATCCTGAGCAACTTCAAGACCGTGGATGAAGTGCGTGACGCGATGCCGAAAATCCGGGTGGTGCGCAACGCGGAGATCGAAAAAGCGTTCGGCACACCCCTGCCCCTGCATCACGTCGTCAGCGACGCGACTGGCGCTTCGATCGTCATCGAATACATGGACGGGCAGCTCAGCATCACCGACAACAAGGTCGGCGCCATGACCAACTCGCCCGGTTATGACTGGCATCTCTTGAATTTACGGAACTACGCCAATCTAACGCCGCAGGCGGCGCGGCCGCATGAGATCGATGGGGTTTCGCTCGCGCCCTTCGGAGCTGGAAGCGGGATGCTAGGATTGCCGGGCGATTTCACGCCGCCCTCGCGGTTCGTGAGAGCCGTCGCTTTCGTCAATACGATGACCCCGGCGAAAGACGCGGCCGACGCCGTTAGCGCCGCGTCGGTGATGCTCAACAATTTCGACATTCCGAAGGGGCTGGTGCGCGAAGGGACGCCTGGGGACTTCCATCTCGGCTACACGCAATGGTCGGTCATCGCCGACATGAGCCATAAGGTGTATTATTATTGGACGATGTACGACCGCAGGATGCGTTCGGTCGATCTTTCCAAGCTGGACTTCGCAGGCAAGGCGATCTCCTCATTCCCGCTCGACAAAGTCCGCACCGAAGACATCCAGGACCGCTCGGCCGATTTCCCGCATTGACTGAAGAGTCTTCGACTTAGTCGCCGCACATTGATGTCATGCCCGCGAAAGCGGGCATCCAGACTTCTTCCGCGCATCTGGGAATGACAAACTGGGCCTTTGCCCGCCTCTATCTCTTCGCCGCCGCCAGAATCGGCCCTACCCCGTGCGCCTGCACGAGCGCCGCCTCTGCGAGGGACGTATCGCCATCCGGCACGGGGAAGGTCGCGGCCTCGCCTTGCCATTCGCCCAGCAGGACCATTTCGCGCACCACGTGCTTATAAGGCAGAGTGTGGCCGGAATTCTCGCCGCGCGGAATCATGACCTCGACCGTGCTCGGTATATAGCGCGCGAGCCAGACGTCGGCGCCGCCGGCGGGCGCCGCCCCCGCCCCTACCTTCACCGCTCCGCCAGAAAAGCCGAGGCTCGGGCCGCCCGCGCCGCGGTCGCCGCGGCTCACGAGCCCGGCGAGCGCGCCCGGCTCCAGCCCGTCGCCCTCGACCCGGCCGTTCACCACCACCTGAGGCGTATAGACATTCTCGCCATGGCCCATGGCCTTGGCGTAGGCAAACTGACGCGCCGTCCAGGCCGGCCTTGAGAACGTGTCCTTCCAGCCAAGCCGATCCCAGTAATCGACCTCGAATGCGAGCGCGAGCACGTCCGGACGATCGCTGATCGCCCCGACATTGGCCTCGGCGGGCGGGCATGAGGAGCAGCCCTGGCTCTGGAACAGTTCGATCACGGTCGGGCGCGCCGCATCACCCGCGAGCGCAAAACGCGACGGGAAGGCGAGGAGGCCCAAGGCCGCCATCGCAACGCCGATTTTTCTCAAGGCCATCTGGCTCACCCTTCCTGCGAAGCGGGCGCGAGGCGCGGTTCAAAGGGCCTTCGCCGGCAGGCAGGGTTTGTTACCTCAGACCCAGGCGCGCACGATGGCCGCCGGTCCTGGCCCGAGTTATGGAAGCGCATGTCTCGAACCGACTTCCGAACCCCCCGCCTTTACGTCTCCCAAGACTTGGCCACCGACGCCGAGGTTAAGCTGGATCCTCAGCAAACGAATTATCTCGTCAACGTGCTGCGCCTCGGCGCCGGCGCTCGAGTGCTTCTGTTCAACGGCCGGGACGGCGAGTTCTCCGCCAGCCTTGGCCCGAGCTCGCGCAAGGCGGCCTTGCTGGCCGTCGGCGCGCGGACGAGGGCCCAGGAGACGCCGCCGGACGTCGACTATCTGTTCGCGCCGCTCAAACACGCCCGCCTCGACTATATGGCGCAGAAGGCGATCGAGATGGGCGCGCGTCGCTTGCGGCCGGTCATCACCCGGCACACCCAAGTCTCCCGGGTCAACCTCGAGCGTCTTGAGGCCAACGCAATCGAAGCTTGCGAACAATGCGGCGTGATCTGGATTCCGGAGATTGCGCCGGTCGAACCCCTTGCCGAAGCGCTCAAGCGCTGGCCGCCGGAGCGGCTGCTTGTCTTCTGCGACGAGGAGGCGGGGCAGGCGAGTCCGCTCGACGCGCTTGGAACCGCGCGCGCCGACGGCGGCGTCGGCCTCCTGATCGGGCCGGAAGGCGGTTTCGACGACGACGAGCGCGCCGCGATCCTGTCGGCGCCGCGGGTGCTGCGCCTGAGCCTCGGCCCGCGGATTCTGCGCGCCGACACGGCCGCGGTCGCGGCGTTGACGCTGATCCAGGCGACGCTCGGCGACTGGCCAAAAAGACACAAAACGCATTAGTCTCCATTACGAGACCTGTTCGCCATTTTGCCGCCACGATATGGCTTCATCCCGGCTGGAATGATTCACAATTCCATCGGCGCGTCCCGCAGGGTTGCTTGGATAGTCGGGGCGCTGAGCGCGCCTTTGCTGGCGGTCATCGGGGGAAGCTTGCCCAGTCCGGCAAGCGCCGGGAGCGGCGGGCTGGAGCCTCAGCTACAGATGCGCGGCTCCTATTGCGACGAATCCGATCAGGATCTGGCGTCAGGTCGGGCCGGATGCGCGCGGATCAAAGGCTACATTGCCGCGGGAGAACGTTTCGGGTCCGGCGACCGGATCGGGGGGCGACGCGACCCGTTCGGAGCGCTCGATGGGCCGGGAATTGCCCGCGTTCGCTCGTCGTCCGGTCTCGTGATCATCGGAGCGCCCTTGGGCGGCGACCGCTTTTTGCCGCCGACGAGCCCAGGCGACATCGCGCGCTAAGCCGGCGCGTCGCCGGAGTGTGATGTGCATCACACCATTTGAAGGCGAGTCGTGGTTAAGTTCCTCTAGAAAGTTAACCGCTGTAGGGACAAACGGCGGCAGGTATGGAGAGCGACGATGTCGCAGCATTTAGCGAATTCAGGCCTTTACGATGAGGGCCTCATAGACCACCGAAACGCGCGCCCCTTGACGATCGCTTTTGCGACAATCGTGACGGTTTGGATGCTGGCGTTTGGCCTGGTCTCAGTGTCGGGTCAGCTCAATGCGCAGTCGCGCAATCTCGCGAACGGCTGTGCCGCGGCAATCTCGGCGATGGTCAAATAGAGGGCCGCAAGGCTCTTCGAACGGCGCTCGCGGCCCTTGCATCGCCGCGAGCTTTCACGTAATGAGCGCCCGACTGAAACCGCCCGGCCGTTAAGGGCTGCCGTGGCGGTTTTTTCGCTCGTTCCGACGCGAACGGGGCCCTTGCCCCGGCCAATTCAAAAAGGCGTCAAGCCTTAAGGAGAGCCAAATGCCCAAGTTGAAGACCAAATCAGGCGCGAAAAAGCGCTTCAAAATCACCGGGACCGGCAAAGTCGTCTACGCCCAAAGCGGCAAGCGCCACGGCATGATCAAGCGCACGCCCAAGCAGATTCGCGATCTGCGCGGCACGTCGGTTCTGTTCAAGACCGACGGCGACAAGGTCAAGAAATTCTTCCTGCCGAACGGCTGAACCCCCTTTTCCCGGAGATTTGAACCATGGCACGCGTCAAAAGGGGCGTAACCGCCCACGCCAAACACAAGAAGGTGCTGAAGGCCGCCAAGGGCTTCTTTGGCCGACGCAAGAACACCATCCGCGCCGCCAAGGCCGCGGTCGACAAGTCGATGCAATACGCCTACCGCGACCGCAAGAATCGCAAGCGCGAGTTTCGGGCTTTGTGGATTCAGCGTATCAATGCGGCGGTGCGGGAGCACGGGCTGACGTACAGCCGCTTTATTTCCGCCCTTGCCACGGCGGGGATCGAAGTCGACCGCAAGGTGCTGTCCGACCTCGCCATTTCCGAGCCCGCAGCCTTCGCCGCGATTGTCGAGCAGGCGAAAGGCTCGCTGCCGAAGGCCGCCTAAAGCGGCCTTATCGCCCTCCCGCCCGATGGCGAGGAAGGCTTAGGCGAGGCCAGTATCCTTCCCGCTGGATGGGAAGGAGGAGCGCGCGGCCTCGCCGGGAGTCCTAAAGGAATGTCGGACCTTTCCGCCCTTGAACGGGAGACGCTGGCCGCTATCAACAGCGCGCCAGACGAAGGCGCCCTCGAGGCCGCGCGCGTCGCTGCGCTCGGCAAGAAGGGATCGATCTCCGCGCTGCTCGCGACGCTCGGCAAGCTCGCGCCGGACGAACGGAAGACTCACGGCGCCGCCATCAACGCCCTGAAGGATCAAGTCACAGAGGCCCTCTCGACACGGCGCGCGGTGCTCAAGCGCGCGGCCCTCGAGGCGCAACTCAAGCGCGAGGCGCTCGATCTCACCCTGCCCGTGCCCCTGCCCGGCGTCGAGACCGGGCGCATCCATCCGATCAGCCAGGTGATGGACGAGATCACCGCCATTTTCGCCGAAATGGGCTTCGCCGTCGCCGAAGGACCGGACATCGAGAGCGACGACTATAATTTCACCAGGCTCAACTTCCCGCCCGGCCATCCCGCGCGCGAGATGCACGACACGTTCTTCCTCGAGCCCGATGAGAAGGGCGAGCGGAAGGTTTTGCGCACGCATACGAGCCCCGTGCAGGTGCGCACGATGCTCACCCAAAAGCCGCCAATCCGCGTCATCTGCCCCGGACGCACCTATCGGCGCGACGCCGACCAGACGCATACGCCGATGTTTCACCAGATCGAAGGCCTGGTGATCGACCAGAGCGCGACCCTTGCCAATCTGAAATGGGTGCTCGAGGAATTCTGCAAGGCGTTCTTCGAAGTGCCCCATGTCGGCATGCGCTTCCGCCCGAGCTTTTTCCCTTTCACGTCGCCCTCGCTCGAGGTCGACATCCAGTGCCGCCGTTCCGGCGGAGAAATCCGCTTCGGCGAAGGCGAGGATTGGCTCGAAATCCTCGGCTGCGGCATGGTCCATCCCAACGTCTTGACCAATTGCGGCCTCGATCCGGAGGTCTACCAGGGCTTCGCCTGGGGCATCGGCCTCGACCGCCTCGCGATGCTCAAATACGGCCTGCCGGACCTGCGCGACTTCTTCGACGCCGACCTGCGCTGGATCAATCACTATGGCTTCAAGCCGCTCGACATGCCCACGCTTGCGGGAGGGCTGAGCGGATGAGCATGGCGGACGCAGCGCGACAGCGCTTCGCAGACTGAACGTCTATGAAATTCACCCTCTCCTGGCTCAAAGACCACCTCGACACCTCGGCGTCCCTCGCCGAGATCGTCGACGCGCTGACCCGCGTCGGCCTCGAGGTTGAGTTCGGTCGAGGACCCGGCGCGCAAATACGACGGCTTCGTGGTCGGCTACGTCATCGAGGCCAAGCAACATCCCAACGCCGATCGGCTGAAGGTCTGCATCGTCGACGCCGGTGGCGGCCCCGTGCAGGTCGTCTGCGGCGCGCCGAACGCGCGCACTGGCATGAAGAGCGTATTCTCGCCCGTGGGAACCTATATTCCCGGCAAGAAGCTGACGCTCGCCGAGGGAATCATTCGCGGCGTCGAGTTCGAACGGCATGCTGTGCTCGGCGGCCGAGCTCGAGCTCAGCGAGGATCACGACGGCATCATCGAACTGCCCGACGACGCGCCGGTCGGCGTGGCATACGCGCGCTATGCAGGGCTCGACGATCCTGTCATCGACGTCGCAGTGACGCCCAACCGTCCCGACGCAACCGGCGTCGCCGGCATCGCCCGCGATCTCGCGGCGGCCGGGCTCGGAAGCGTGAAGACGCCCGCGCCGAAGCCTGTTGACGGCGCCTTCGACTGCCCGACCCACGTGCATCTCGATTTCGCCCCCGACGACAAGCACCTTTGCCCCGCTTTCGCTCTGCGGCTCGTCCGTGGCGTGACCAACGGTCCCTCGCCCGAATGGATGCAGAAGCGGGTGCGGGCGATTGGCTTGAGGCCGATCAGCGCGCTCGTCGACATCACCAATTACATCACCTTCGACCGCGGCCGCCCGCTGCACGTGTTCGACTTCGCCAAGGTCGCCGGCGACCTCACGGTGCGGCGGGCCCGCCACGGCGAAACGGTGCTCGCACTCGACGGCAAGACCTACGCCCTCGACGAGAGCATCGTTGCAATCGCTGACGCGAACGGCGTCGAGTTCGATCGCCGGAATCATGGGCGGCGAGCATTCGGGCTGCGACGAGACGACGCGGGACGTGCTGATCGAAAGCGCGCTCTGGGACCCAACGACCATTGCGCAAACCGGCCGGAAGCTCGGGATTACGACCGACGCGCGCTATCGGTTCGAACGCGGCGTCGACCCCGATTTCTGCGTCCCCGGCCTCGAACTCGCGACCGAATTGGTGCTCTCGATCTGCGGCGGCGAACCGTCACGCATGATCGTGGCTGGCAATCCGTCGGCGCCCCGGCGCTCGGTTGCTTTTCAATATAGCGAAGTGAAGCGGCTGCTCGGCGTCGATATTCCGCACGAGGAAGGCGAGGCGATTCTGCGTCGATTGGGCTTTGAGGTCGACGACGGGCGCGTCTTCGTTCCCTCCTGGCGCCCCGACATCCAGGTCAAGGCCGACGTCGTGGAGCAGATCCTGCGCATCGCCGGCGTCGACCGCGCGCCGCCTGCTCCCCTGCCCCGGCTGAATGACGGTGTGCCGAAGCCCGTGCTCACGCTCATGCAGAAGCGCATGCGCATCGCCAAGCGCACGCTGGCCGCGCTTTCGTTACGCGAGGCGGTGACCTGGTCGTTCGTGCCCAAAGCGGCGGCGGAATTGTTCGGCGGCGGGTCGCGGACGCTCGCGCTTGCCAACCCGATCGCGGCCGATCTCTCCGACATGCGCCCGAGTTCTCATCCCAGGCCTGGTCGCGGCGGCCGAGCGCAACGCCCGCCGGGGTGTGAGCGACGTGGCTTTGTTCGAGGTCGGTCAGGTGTTTCTTGGCCCGGGTGAAAACGACCAGCGCATCGCCGCTGCTTCTGTGCGGCGCGGCCGCGCCAAGGCTGGCGAGGAGGGCCGGAATTGGACTGGCGGCGGGCTTGTCGACGTCTTCGACGTCAAGCGCGACGCGATGGCGCTGCTCTCGGCGCTTGGCGTGAACGCGACCGCGGTTCAGGTCGTCCCCGGAGGCCCGCCGTTCCTGCACCCCGGCCGCTCAGCGACTCTCCAGTTCGGGCCAAAGACGGTCGTGGGATGGTTCGGGCAATTGCACCCGAGCACGTGCGAAGCGCTCGACACCGAGGGGCCGATCGTCGCTTTCGAGATCACGCTAGACGCCATACCCGCGCCAAAGGTGAAGCCGACCAAGACCAAGCCGAAGCTTGTCCGCTCGGACTTCATGCCGGTCGAGCGGGATCTTGCCTTCATCGTCGGCGAGCCCGTCAGCGCCGGCGACATCCTCAAGGCGGCGGAGAGCGCCGAGCGCGCGCTTGTCGCCAAGGTGGGGGTGTTCGACGTTTATCGGGGCCAAGGCCTGCCGGAGGATACGAAGTCGGTCGCCATTCACGTGACCCTGCAACCGCGCGAACGCACGCTCACCGACGCCGAAATCGACGCCGCAATGGTCAAGATCGTCGCCGAGGTGTCGAGGAAGACCGGCGCCACGCTGAGGAGCTGAAGCCATGGCCGGCCGCGCCGCGTTCGCACTGTGTTTTTTGGCTTTTGGCTGGGCCGGGAGCGCGCAGGCTCAGGACAATCCGGCATGCGCAAAATATCATGAAGCGATGGCCTACAACCTGTGCCTTTCTCAGCATGGGCCCAGGGCCAACGGCGTCGGTCAACTTCACGGCGGCGGACCGCAACCCGGCGCCGCCGCGCAGGGGCGGGTTTGGTACGGGCGCATGCGTGGCCGCGCGCCGACCGCGCGCTACTATGCCCCGAGGACCACGCAGCGCGGCCATGGCCGCGGCCACATGGAGTTTCAAGTCCGGTGAGATACGTTGTCAGCGCGCCGTAAGATGGCGAGCGCGGCGCCCTAGCCCGCGGAAGATGGCGCAGGCGCCGCGCTCTTTCCCCGCGCTGTGGGAGATCAGCGAGAGGACCGCGCTTCGCCCCCTGCCCCAAGGCGCTGAAACGCGGGAACCATGATCAAGGGTGACGAATTGCTCCTGGCGACCGAACCCCTGTCAAATTCGAAGGCGGACAAACCACCCGCTAACGATTGAAATATACGATTTTGCTGGCCGTCGCTGTGATGGCCGTCACACTGCGATCGGGAAAGTGATTTGTGGGAGAATCCAGATGGCCAGGATCGGCCTCTATCCGGCTCTGATCGTCGTCGTATTTGGGATTGTCGCGCCGTTTTTTGTTTTCAAATTGGGCCGCTTGATCGGATTCGCGCCTCTCCTCGTCCTGGCCTTTGTCCTTGGTCTTGGCTACGGCGCGGTGAAAGCCGAATACCCTTGGGTCGCGAACGGACTTATTGGAAATGTCGCCTTCATGGCGGGAAGCGCGTTCATCCTCGCCGTCTATGCCGCTGTCAGCTTCAGCGCGGGGGCCCTTATCGACAAGGCAATTTCGTCTCTCCGCCGGGAGTGAGCCAAGCCTAGCCGCCGAACATCCGTTTGACGGTGACGGACACGAAGGGGTCGAACAGCGCCTTCAGATCTTCCGCGTCCACGTGCGCGCGGCGAATCAAGCCGGCGCGTGAAGCGCTTCCGGGCTTGCCGGCGTAATCGCGACGCTCTCGCCGCAGCCGCAAGCCGAGGTCTCGTTGGGGTTAGAGAAGGCGAAGGTGGCCGACAGACGGTCGACCTTGAAATCCATCTGAGAGCCGAGCAGGAACAGCACCGCCTTAGGATCGATCAGAACCTTGACACCCTTGTCCTCGATGATCTCATCGGTCGGATTCGCCGCTTCGGCGAGTTCCATCGTGTAGGACATGCCGGCGCAGCCGCCGTTCTTCACGCCCACGCGCAGGCCCGCGACCGGCTTGCCAGCAGCCTCGGTCAGCTCGCGCACGCGCGCAGCCGCGGCCTCGGTAAGGGTCATCACCTGTCGCCGTAACAGTCGGGACGCCATCGTTGAGAATCTCCGCCGGCCGAGCGCCACCCGGTCGATCACAAATATATAGCATCGCGTCGGGCGGTTTGACAGGGCGCCGTGCGTTCACGCCGTTTCACTCAAGGCGAGCCCTATCTGGGAACGACCGCATGAATTCCAAAAGGCGAATAAGGCGACCACGCCGGCGAGGATGAGAACGGAGCGGGGACCCACCACGAAATAGAGGTAACCGCTACGATTGGCGGCCATCACCAGCCCAAGCGCCATCAAGACGCAGCCGACGGCGATTAAGACGACGTTCATGGGGTTCGTCCCTCGGAAACGTTTTGAACTACAGCGCCGTTGCGCGCAAAAGGCAAGCCTCAGGGGTAAATTTCCTTTTTCGGCCCGGCAGGCCGAGCACCGCGGCGTTTCCGGCAGGCGCCATTCGTGTTAGCGGGAGATCATGTCCGTCGAGCGCCCTCCGAAGAAACGCATGCCTGCCCTCACCATGCACGAGTGGGAGGCGAAGCATTATGTGCTCGCAGCGGTGATCATCCTCGTGGTCATGGGGCTGTTCGCGTACAGCTGGGCTTGAGCAGCGGCGCGAATGGCGTGAGGTCGGGCGAGCCCAGGCCGTAGCGCCCCGTCGCAGGCGCCCCAACGCCGTTTAGGGCAAGGACCGGCCCTGGAGCTTCGTTGCTCCCTGTGGCAAAGGCTCAGCCCTTCAATCGAACTGGATTGTCCCTTGCAGCCCCTCGAAAGCCAAGCCGACCTTCTCCGTCGCATCGCCGAGGCGCTCGAGCGCGCCGTGCCGGCCGCCGCCGCGAAGCCTGATTTCGAGGCGGCCGAGGCCTTCATCTGGCGGGCCGACGGCGCGACGCTCGCCCCTGTCGCGCGCGTCAACCGCGTCGACCTTTCGCTTCTGCGCGGAATCGACCGGGTGCGCGACCTGCTGGTCGAGAACACCCAGCGCTTCGCCCGCGGCCTGCCGGCCAACAACGCACTTTTGTGGGGCGCGCGCGGCATGGGCAAGTCGTCGCTGGTCAAGGCGGCGCACGCGGCCATCAATCGCGAGGGCGACGTGGCCGGACGCCTCAAGCTGGTCGAGATCCATCGCGAGGACATCGAGGGCCTGCCGGCGCTGATGACGCTCATGCGCGACGCGCCCTATCGGTTCATCGTCTTCTGCGACGACCTGTCGTTCGACGCCGGCGATACCTCCTACAAGTCGCTGAAAGCAGCCCTCGAGGGCGGCATCGAAGGCCGCCCTGCCAACGTGCTCTTCTATGCGACCTCAAACCGCCGTCACCTCATGCCGCGTGAGATGATGGATAACGAGCGCTCAACCGCCATCAATCCTGGCGAAGCGGTGGAGGAGAAGGTGTCGCTGTCCGACCGGTTCGGGTTGTGGCTCGGCTTCCATCATTGCAGCCAGGACGATTACCTCGCCATGGTCCACGGCTACGCCAAACACTTCCGTCTCGACCCGGCGCTCGCTCGGTTTGAAGCCGAGGCGCTCGAATGGGCGACGACGCGCGGCTCGCGCTCCGGCCGCACGGCGTGGCAGTTCATTCAGGATCTCGCCGGCCGTCTCGGCAAGCCGCTCGAGGCGGCGGGTTGAGCAGAGCGACCTGCAACGGCGTAGAGTGCGCGCGCCTCGAGCCATGAGGATGGTGACGATGCGAGCACGATTCACGAATGCGATTGTTGCGCTGCTGTTGGCGACGTTGGCGACTTGGCCTGCCGCAGCCGCGACCGTCGGTGAGCGCCATCTCCTCGCGCATGAAGCGTCAGCCGCGCTGCGCAACGCCTCGCATGACGATAACCTCCGGATCACGATCTGGTATCCGGCCGCCTCTGGCGCAGTCGAGGCGCCGCTCGACATCGGGCCGCCCGGGAAACCCCTTTTCACGCCCGGCTCAGCCGCGCCGGACGCCGCCTTCGAGGACGCCCGCCCGCGCCCGGTGATTCTGCTTTCGCACGGCTTCGGCGGAACGGCGCGGATCATGGCGTGGTTTGGAACGGCCCTGGCGCGGCATGGGCTTGTCGTGGTCGCCGTCGACCACCCGGGAAACAACGGTCGCGACCCGATGACCATCGCCGGCGCCGTCCTCTCCTGGGAGAGGCCGGGCGACCTTGCAACCGCGCTCGACACGGCGAAGAGCGATCCGACGATCGGCCCCCATCTCGATCTCAATCGCCTCGGCGCCGCGGGCTTTTCGGCCGGTGGGTTTACATCCCTCGTCGAGGCCGGCGCGCGGGTGGATTTCGACCGCTTTCTGCGGTTTTGCGATGCCCACCCGGACGATGGGATCTGCGCGCCGCAGAAAGAGTTTCAATTCTCGCGCTCCGACGCCGAACAGTTCCTCGCTCAGCGCGCCGCAAAGTCAGCGCTGGCTCACGCCAAGGACGATCTCAGCATCGCGAACGTCAAATCAGCGTTCCTGATGGCCCCCGCTATCGTCCAAAACCTCGATCCCGAGAGCCTGAAGAGCCTGCGGCTTCCGGTGCGTATCCTGCTCGGCGACGCCGACAAGGTCGCTCCGCCCGCAACCAACGGCGAAGTCGCCGCAGGCCTCATTCCCGGCGCCAAACTCACTGTGCTGCCGCATGTCGGCCATTACGACTTTCTCGCTGAATGCACGCCTGCGGGGGACGCCACGATTCCCGTCTGCCCGACGGAGGTCCCGCGCGCCGCGACACACAAGACGGCGATCGACGAGGCGCTGGCGTTCTTCGACGCGACGCTGGGCGCGCAGTAACCCTTAGACTTGCGTGATCCGTGCGCCGCGCGGCCAGTTGACGAGCGCGAGGCCCGCGATCACCAGCACAATCGCCAGCGAAAACCCCCAGCTCAAGGTCTCGCCGAACACGAGCCACCCGCCAAGCACGCCGACCAGCGGCGTGATGAAGGTGAAAGCCGAGAGTTCGGCCACGGCGTAGCGGGTGAGCGTCCAGAACCAGAGCGCGTAGCTGACCCCGGCGACAATAACGCCTTGCCACAGCAGCGAAAGGCCCGACGCCGTCGAAAGATGCGTCGGCCACGCTTCGCCGAAAGCATAGGCCGCAATCGGCGCCGTCAGCGCAGCGAATCCGATCTGATAGAGAAGAATCTTTATCGGATCGACGCGTCTGAGCGGCGTCGCCTTGATGACGATGGTCGTCGCCGCCCAGAACGCCGCAGCCAGGAAGGCCAGCGCGTCGCCCGCGAGGCTGCCGCCTTTCGTTCGCCCGACGAAACCGCAAACGACGCCAAGAAAGGCGAAAGCGAGGCCCACCCATTGGATCGGCCTCAACCGCTCGTCCTTGATCAGGAACGCGGCGCCGAGCGCGACCATAAAAGGCGCCGCGTAGAGAAACACCGTCGCTCGCGCGGCGGTGGTGAAACGCAAAGATTCGTAGAGCGCGATGAATTCGGCGGTGAACAAAGCGCCGGCGAGCGCGCCTGCGGCCTCCGCGCCGTCAATCACGAAGATGCGGCGCTTGGTGGAGTATGCGTAGGCAAGGACGCACAGCGCGCCGATGCCTGAGCGAATCCCGACCTGCCCGATTGGCCCGACATCGGGCAGCGCCAGCTTTACGGCGACTTGATTGAAGCCCCAGACGATACAAAGAACGAAGATGAGGGTCGCGGCGAACACATCGAGGGGACGGGCGTGCATCGCTCTCCCTCTCCGCTTGGGCGCGCAAAATCAAGAGCGGCGGGCCTTTCTTTGGACCCGCCGCCCTCATTGGCCGCTCGGAGGATTAAACGTGTGTCGGGGGTTCCTCGGAGGTTGGCCTCAGGAGGTCCGGTGGAGGGCCGGACCTCGCTACTCTTGGCTCGCCAGTCTTGGCCTGGCCTTAGAGCCCGGCGAGATAGCTCGTCGGGTCGACCGGCGTCGATCCCTTGCGCAATTCGAAGTGAAGCTGTGGCGAATTGACGTTGCCGGTGTCGCCGGACTTGGCAATCACCTGCCCGCGCTTGACCGTCTCGCCCCGCTTGACGTCGAGTTCGCCATTGTTGCCGTAAGCGCTGACGAAGCCGTTTGGATGCTTGATGAGAACCAGGTTGCCGTAGCCTTTGAGTCCGTCGCCCGAGTAGACGACAGTGCCGCTCTCGGCCGCCCGAACCGACGTGCCCGCGGGAACCGAGATGTTGATGCCATCGTTGCCGCCTGATTTGAACCCCTGAATGATGCGGCCGCGCGCGGGCCAGCGGAATTCAGGCTCGGTGCCGGCGGCGTCGGCCTGTGCGCCGGTGAGCGCAGTCTTCGATTGCGCCGCGCCCGATTCGAGGTTGCCCGTCGGCATCTTGTCGATCGCCGGCTTTTTCACCTCCGAGGACTTGGACGGCTCCGCCTCGGCGACCGCCGCGCCCTTCGACTCCTTGACGTCCTTTGACGCTGACTTCTCCGCCTCCTTGGCAGCCTTGTCAGCTTTGGCGATCTTCTCTTTCTCTTTATCCTTCGCCTTCTTGGCGGACTTGGAGACGTCAGCGTCGGCGAGGTCCGTTTCGTGTTTCTTTGCGGCCTTCTCGGTGCTCGCGACCGCGCGGCCATCGGCGTGATAGACCGGCACCACGAGGTGCGTTCCGCTCTTTACCTCCGAGGCGCTGGAAAGGCCGTTGGCGGCTAGAAGCGCAGAAGCCGGCACGCCATAGCGGCCCGAGATCGTGTCCAGCGTATCGCCGTTGCCGACGACGATTGGTGAACCACCCGAAGCGGTCCAACCCGCGGCCGATCCACCCACGGCCTGTGGCTTCGAGAGCGAAGCGGTGCGCACCGCGGACCCGGCTGGAGCGCCTTGCGCGAGCGGCGATGACGTCACGGCGCCCGTCGACGTCGTCGCGGCGTGAGTCGTATTGCTCGCGAAAGGATTGGTGAAGGGACTGTCGCTTTGAGAAAAGCGCGTGACGTCGGACGAACATCCCGACAGGAAAATGAGGCCAAGTCCGGCCAAAGCGAGACGCGGAAACGCGCGCCCTCTTACCCCCGCAACGCAATCACTCATCGGCTTCCACCCACGCCCACGCGACTACAACAAACGCAGCTTGCGCCGATCGAGTTAAGGGAAGGTTTAAGATGAATTGTCGGTTGACGATTATGTCGAAATTCGCGCGCCCAATGTGCACGTTGCGGTTACAATGTGTCGCCGTCGGATCCGCTTCCCGCCCGGCCCCGCGCCCCAAGGCGGCGCGAAGCGGCCTCGAAGGACGGTCCAGCCCCCGCTGGAGCGTTCTCCCAGACGCGCCTTCGGCGCTTCTCTCGACGAGGGTGTGAGCAGGCCAAAGTGGAGCGTCGCTAGAGCGCTCGCGCGAGCCCGTGCTCGAGCGGCCTCATCCCGCGCGCCGGACCCAGGTCATGAGCCCCGCCTGCGACGTTCGTCGTGTCCGTCAATCTGATAATGTGCTGCTCGGCCCGCTCCGGGCCGTCAACAACCGCGACCAGAACGCCGCCCGGACGGACGAGCCTGCGAAACGCTTCGGCCGGCGGCTCGATCAATCCATGGACGACGACCCGATCGAAACGCTCGCCCGAGACATGATGCTCGAAGCCGTCCGCCCAGACCACCGTGACATTGGCGAGCCCGAAAGCCTTGATCCTCGCCGACGCCTCCAACGCCAGCGTCTGGAATCGTTCAAGCGACACGATCGCGCTCCCGAGCTGGGCCAATAAAGCGGCGCAATAGCCTGTCCCGGTTCCTATTTCACAGACTCGGTGGTCGGCCTTAAGCTCGAGCGCGGCGATCATCGCCGCCACGATGGAAGGCGGCGGCGACGTCTGCCCGCACCCGATCGGCAGCGCAATGTCGCGCCCCGCAATGTCGGCGAACCGCGGCGGCATGAAGAGGGCGCGGGGCGCGCGCTCGAGCGCCCGTAACAGCGCGAGGTCGTTGATGCCTCGCGCCCGCATGGCGAGCGTGAACTGGGCGCGTTCTTCTGATTCGGCCACGGTCATGACGGGTCCTTATCCCGCCGATGTCGTTTCCATTGCGTCAACGCTTGGCAAAAGCCTCCTCAAACCGCAGACGCGAACCATGGTCGGTGAGATCGAGCCTGAGCGGGGTGATCGAAACCTTCTTGGCGGCCAGCGCCGCAAGGTCGGTGCCCTCCGCCTGCTCGAAAGCGCCCCGCTGGAACATGAGCCAGAAGTAGGGAAAGCCGCGACCGTCTCGCCGCTCTTCGACCCGCATCAATTCGGTGTTGCGGCGTCCCTGGCTGGTGAGCGCAATTCCCGTCACCTCGGACGCCGGACAGGCGGGAAAGTTGACGTTGACCAGGCCGCCCGAAGCGATGCCCGCATCGAGAATTGTTCGGATGACCGGCGCGGCATGCGTTTCCGTCGCCTCCCATTCGATCTCCGGGCGCCCGACCGCGCCCCCATAGGCCTGCGACAGGGCGATCGAGGGAATCCCCAGGAGCGCCCCCTCCATCGCGCCGGCGATGGTGCCCGAATAGGTGACATCCTCGGCGACGTTCTGGCCGCGGTTAACCCCCGAAAGGACGAGATCGGGCGGATGGTCGGCCATGATTTTTCTGACCCCCATGATGACGCAGTCGGTCGGCGTGCCTTTCAGAGCGAAATGGCGAGGCCCGATTTCGCGCAAGCGCAGCGGGTCGCTGAGGGAGAGCGAATGGGCGACGCCCGACTGGTCGTTCTCAGGTGCGACGACCGTAACGTCGTCCGACAGCTCTCCCGCGATCAATTCGAGGAGCTTGAGCCCGGCCGCGTGGATGCCGTCGTCATTGGTGAGGAGGATTCGCATGGGGCCAGTTTTCGCACGAGGCGTGCGTCGAGGCGAGCGGGTTCTGCGGAAAAGCGGATTCGAGCCGCGCTCAGGCGCTATTGCGGCAGGGGACCCAGCCCTGGCCAGCCGTCCGCGCTCCAGATGATGGGCGAAAACTGGAGCTTGGAGGCGCCGGCGCCATCGCCGTCGTAATAATGATAGGCCAGCCAATCGCCCTTGGAGGTTTTCACCGCCTCCTGCCCGCCAGGGCCGATAAAGCGGCCGGTCGTCGCCAGCAGCGTGGAGCCGCCGCCCTCCAACATCGCTTTGCCGTCTTCGTCCCGGTATGGACCCTCGATCCGGTCGGCGCGGCCGACGCGGATGTTGTAGGTCGAGGCGACGCCCTTGCAGCACTGATCGAAGCTCACGAAGAGGGTGAATTTGCCGTCATGCTCGATAACAGACGCGGCCTCGATCGCGCCCCCATGGCGGCTGGCCAGCGCGATGCGAGGAGCGTCCATGCGGATGAGCTTACCGGTTTCCGGATTGAGTTCGCTCAGTTTGATCCCGGACCAGAAGGAGCCAAAGGCGAGATACGCGCGCCCGTCTGACGCATCGAACCGGAACGGGTCGATGGCGTTGAAGTCGTCGCCGTCCTTCGACATCAGGACGAGGCCCTGATCCTGCCAGCCTTCGCCGGGCTTGAGCGGATCGAAACCTGCGTTGGTCATGAGCCCGATCGCGCTCGCGTTGTGCCCGAAGCTCGACAGACAATAATAGAGGAAGACCGTCTGTCCGCGCCGGCTGATGGACGGCGCCCAGACATTGGAAGGCCTGAAGCCAAGCGCCGCTTGCGCCCACGCCGGCGGGCCTTGGCCGATCAGGCCCGCCTCGGTCCATCGGACCCCGTCCGGAGAGGTCTTCGCGCGAATGGCGCCGTGCGTGGGTCCCTGTTGTCCGGTGCCGGCGGCAACGAATCGGCCGCCGAACTCGATCACGGACGGATCATGGATTTGGACGTCGCCGGTCATTTGCGGCTGCGCCCCGGCGGCGCTGACGGGCGCCGCGAGGAACAGCGCGAGCGCCAGCCCCAGCGCCCTGCCTGTTCCGTTTGGCGAAGCTGACCGCACGCGCCGCGCCTGCCCACGCTATTGCTTGACCATCACCTCGGCGCTCCCGACCCTCCGCAAAACGTTGACTGAAACATCGGAAGCGTGGCGCTGCAAGAGGATATCGACGCGGCTTTCGCCAATGCTGAGGGAGCGAATGACGACCCGATCCACAAAGTCCGGCAGTGTGGGGCGGTGAAAACAGATCTGCTCCGCGTGGCAATCGAATTCGAGGCCCAGACAGGCTTGCAACAGCGCCAACGGCGCAGCGCTCGCCCAGGCTTGCGGGGAGCATGCCACCGGATAAAGCGTTGGCCCTTTGCCCTGCGTCCGCCTGAAGCCGCAGAACAGTTCCGGGGGCCGGCGCAAGTCCATGTAGCGTGAGGTGTTGTAAAGACCCGCCAAGAGCCGCTGCGCTTCGTGTCTCAACCCATAGCGAGCAAAGCCCAGGCCGATGAGCGCGTTGTCGTGCGGCCAGACCGAGCCATTATGATAGGACATCGGATTGTAACGTGCTTCCGAGGAGGCGATCGTCCTGATCCCCCAGCCGGTGAAGAAGTTCGGGCCTAAAAGCTGGTCAGCGACCGCCGCCGCTCTTTCCTTTGAGACAATGCCGGTGAACAACAACTGCCCGGCATTGGACGAGCGGACTCGGCAAGGGCGCTTGTGTCCGTCGAGCGCGAGCGCATAGGTCCCGATGTCGTCGCACCAGAACGCCTCTTCGAAGCGAACCCTGAGGTTTTCGGCGCCGCGTTCCAGCTCGACGGCGCGTTGATCGAGGCCGATGGCGGCGGCGAGCTTCGCTCCAAGGCGCTTTGCAGCGTAGGCGTAGCCCTGCACCTCACAGAGCGCGATCGGGCCTACGGGATCGCTGCCGTCCGCGTGGAATATCGAATCGGCGGAATCCTTCCACCCCTGATTGGTGAGCCCCGTTTCGCCACCCTGATATTCGACGAACCCGTCCCCGTCCCGGTCGCCGTAAGTGTCGATCCAATTGAGCGCGGCCTCGATGTTCGGCCACAACTCTGAAACGAGCGCCAAATCGTGTGTGCGCTGGAAATAGAGGCCGGCGAGCATGACGAAGAGCGGCGTGCTGTCCACGGAACCGTAGTAAAAGGCGAACGGAACCTCGCCGAGGCGCGCCATTTCGCCCGAGCGTATCTCGTGCACGATTTTTCCGGGCTCGGCTTCGGCGTCCTTTTTTATCTCTTTGGCCTGAGTCGCAGCGAGGAACCGCAGCACGCCCGTCGCAACCGAAGGATCCATCCACAGCATCTCGATCGCGGTGATGATCGCGTCGCGGCCGAACGACGTCGAGTACCAGGGGATGCCGGCGTAAGGAATGGCGCCTTGCGGCTTCTCGGTCATCAACATGAAGAGGTCGGCGACTGACCGGCACAGGACTTCATTGAATATGTCGTTGGACGTCTCGATCGCAGCGGCGCGAGCCGATTGCGCGAGCACGGCGCGGCGGGCGTCGCGCAGGCCGGTGAAGAACTGCCGGATCGGCCTCTGCTGGCGCGTGTTCTCTTCACACTCGACGGTCATGAAGATGGAGCTGTGCTCGCGGGGGCTCAGTTCGACGCGGAACCGCGCGCTGCCTTCGTCCACCTCGCTCGGCGCCGGATCAAACCGAATGGTGGTGCGGCGGATGACGTCGTCGAGACCGCGGTACGAGAAGATGACGCCGCTCTCCTCGACACGCACTTCGGTCTTGCCCCGCCGTTTCCGACTGTGGCCGCGAAGCTCAAAGATATCAGCGAAGTCGGCCGCGAAATGGAAAACAAACTCGAAAACTTGCCGCCCGGCGCCGAAGCTGCGAACGCCGAGCCGCTCGTAGCTCGCGCCCGCCCAGAGAAACTTTGAGCGGACGATCTGGATCGTGTCTCGCGGAAGCCTGAGCTCGTTGCCGGCGAAAAGATCGGGGTTGGTCAGATCCGCGGTAAGCAGCGCGTTGTTGTCCTCGACATTCGAGCTGAGCAGGAGCGGCCGCTGTCCGTCGACCAAGACGCGCAGATCGGAAAGAAAGCGCGTGTCCTTATGAAAGAGGCCTTCGGCATTGCTCCCTCGCGAGGAGACGTCGCCGTAATGATCGAACACGGCGAACGTGTCGTTGTGCTTGAGCGTCCGCGGGCGACTCTCCAGTATGGAAGTCGTTGTCGAGATGTAGAAAGGATTGGGGACTGCTTCGGTGTTCGAGGCCTCCAGCGTGTGGCTGCTCAGGTTCGTTGCTGTCAAACCATCATCCCCTGTTTCTTCTGCTCGCTCACGCGTAACGGCGGCTGCTGCATCGGTATCACACGTCCGGGAGACGCCCGAAGCGGCCGCACATCGGCGCCGCGCCACGGAATACCACCAGCAGAGCGCTGGATGGGCTCCGCCGCGAGCAACTCATAAACCCGCAGGTAGTCGCGGGCCACGCGCTCAATCGTGAACCTCTGTTCGAAACGATCGCGCACGGCTTGACGGCTGAGCGAACGGGCTTTGTGCACGGCGTCGACGGCTTCGTCGATGTCGTCAACCATAAAGCCACTGACGCCTTCATCGATCACTTCCGGGACGGAGCCTCGACGAAAGGCGACAACCGGCGTTCCGCAGGCCATCGCCTCGATCTGGACGAGACCGAATGGCTCGGGCCAGTCGATGGGAAACAGCAACGCGGAGGCGCCGCCCAGGAAAGCCTGCTTCTCGCTGTCGTTGACTTCGCCGATGAATTCGACGTCAGAACCTTTGATAAGCGGCCGGATCGTCTCGTCGAAATAGGTTTGGTCGACCTTATCGACTTTGGCGGCGATCTTGAGCGGAACGCCGGCGCGCTGGGCGATCTCGATGGCTCGGTCGGGGCGCTTTTCCGGGCTGATTCGGCCGAGGAACGCCAGATATCCGCCTTCGCCCGCTCCCGAAAACGAATAGAGATCTTTGGGAAGACCGTGCAGGACAGTCGCGACCCATTGCGCCTGAAGCATCCTCCTTTGATCGTCGGAGATGGAGACAAGCGGCATCTCCGGGAATTCGTCGAGCAGCAAACGATAGAAGGGAAGGTCCAGCCGGCCGTGCAGCGTCGTGACCGACGGCGTCCCCAGACTGCGGACGAGGGGAAAGTGGAAGAAGTCGGAGTGAAAATGCGCAATGTCGAAGTCTCTGGCGCGCCGACGGATCTTCTCGAGCTGCATGATGGTGTAGGGCGTCGCGTCGGTGACTTGCGCCAGGCGAAGCGCCGCCGGAGCGCAGGCGACCAGCTCGGCCGCCGTCTCGGAGTCGCCGCTCGCAAAGAGCGTCACCTCGTGTCCCTGGCGCACCAGCTCCTCGGTCAAGTAGGAAACGATCCTCTCCGTGCCGCCATAGAGCTTCGGTGGAACGCTCTCGATTAGTGGTGAAATCTGCGCGATTCTCATTCCCGGAACTCCGTCTCGACATTCTTCGAGAGGAACGACCGGGAGGCCTCTGAGGTTCCGTCGCGCCAAGAGCGCGTCCGGGGAAGTCGAACAAGGGTTGTTGGCGAAGGTATGGCGAACGGACGTGTTATCCTAATCGTGATAAGCCGGCGCTCGGGGGGTAAGCGATCGTAGCAACGCAAGGAAGGACGCCGCAGCCCATGAACCTTCAGGACATCGCCAAGGAAGTGCTTGCGGTCCTAGGGACCGGCCGGCAACTCGACCCTTTCTCCAAAGTCTTTCCCGATTTTGGACTGAAGGATGCGTACAATGTGACCGCGTCCGTTCGCGCACAAAGAGAAGCGCGGGGCGAGCGACCGATCGGCCGAAAGATCGGATTCACCAACCGGACCATCTGGGAGGAGTACGGCGTCTATGCGCCGATCTGGGGCTATGTCTACGATGGCACGGTCCGCGACCTCACCAGTGATCCGCTCGAAGTTTCGCTGAAAGGCTTGGCCGAGCCCCGTATCGAGCCAGAAATTATGTTCGGCCTTGCGGCCCCCCCGGAGCCCGGCATGGACCCGCACGCGCTCATCCGCTGCATCGATTGGATCGCGCACGGCTTTGAGATCGTGCAGTCGATCTTTCCCAACTGGTCGTTCCAGGCGGCCGACACCGTCGCCGGATACGGCCTGCACGGACGCCTGTTTGTCGGACCGCGTCATTCTGCGGCGTCACGACGCAACGAATGGGCGAGCGAACTCTCCCGCTTCGAGATCGACCTCTTCCGTAACGGGGCTCATATGGATCACGGCGCCGCCGCGAATGTCCTCGATGGGCCCCTATTCGCCCTGCGTCATCTCGCCGCGACGCTGGCGCAGGATCCTGACAGCCCGCCGCTCACCGCAGGCGAAATCGTGACCACGGGAACGCTTACCCGCGCCTTTCCAGTCGCCGCCGGCGAGGAATGGAGCACGAAACTCTCAGGCATCCCGCTCGAGGACGCCCGGATTCGCTTCGTCTGATCGAACGCATTCCACGCGCCATTTCGATCACATGCGATTCAATATGAATTCAAAGTGATTCCCGCCCCATAAGGACGTCTTGACCAGCCCCCATCGAACATCGGGGTCTACACATATGGAGCTTGACTTGCACCCGGGCCCGGCCGCAATCTTAGGTTGTAGAGTGATTCTGCCGTCGAAATTGGCGGCCGAAGGTTGCGAAGTGCGGAGGCTAAGATCTTGGATATTCTCGCTGTTTACGGCGCCAGCAGCGCCATCACAACGATTGCATTCCTCGTCTTCTGCTTCCGCGCGGCGGAGGCCCCGGACCATGATTGAGGTCCCACCCGAATTCCTCAACGCCCTGTTCATGCTGCTCATCGTGGTCGCGAACATTTCCCGGGCAAAGCAGCGGTCTTTCGTGCCCGGGGGCGCCCGCGCCTAATCGACGGGAAGCATCGCTGACCTTGGAGGAACGCGTCGCTTGATTGGCAGGTAAGCCTTCCCAATTCAGGCGACGCCGGCTTCCTCGCCTGACCCGCGGCTCCAGCGCGTGTCTCGACGACATCGACAAGGCCGGAACGGGGCCCTCCCGGCGCCATGTGAGCCCGCTCACAGCGGCGAGCAGCGGTTAATTTTAGTCGCTAGGCGCCAGGACAATCGGGATTGGTGAGGAACCTCGGCGCTACCAGTTCATCGCAAGAAGATTCCCAGGAGGTCGTGGCCGGGCGCTGCCGGACACCCGACCAGATGGAACTCTTTTGGCTTTCCGCCGTTGGATCCGAAAGGATTTGGAGTTTACCGCGATGCGAAACCTGACCAAAACGACCATAGCGGGCTTGGCCGCGCTGTCCCTCATGGGCTCTCTTCTCGCTACGGCTGAACCGGCTGCGGCTGGAGGAAGCTTTCACGGCGGCGGCTTTCACGGGGGCGGATTCCACGGCGGCGGCTTCCATGGCGGGGGCTGGCACGGCGGCGGCTGGCATGGCGGCGGCTGGCACGGCGGTGGCTGGCACGGCGGGGGTTGGAATGGCGGATGGGCAGGCCCTGCCGTTGTCGGCGGGCTGGCCCTCGGGGCCTTGGCTGGCGGCGCGTATTACGGCGGGTATGGTTACGGCGGGTGCCGAAGCTATGCGCCTATCTATGACGCCTACGGCAATTATATTGGACAGCAGCCGGTTTATGGCTGCTAGCGAGCGGTCTCGATCCGCGTAAGGCCGCCCATATAGGGCCGCAAAACGTCCGGGACGGCGACCGAGCCGTCCGGCTGCTGGTAGGTTTCGAGAACCGCGATAAGCGCCCGACCAACAGCAACGCCTGAACCATTGAGCGTGTGCACGAAGCGCGTGGACTTTGCGTCGGCGCTTTTCGTGCGCGCGTTCATGCGCCGGGCCTGGAAGTCGCCGCAGACCGAGCAGGACGAGATTTCGCGAAACCGCCCCTGCCCTGGCAGCCAGACCTCGATGTCGTAGGTCTTCTGCGCTGCGAAGCCCATGTCGCCCGCGCAGAGCGCCATCGTGCGGAAATGTAGGCCGAGCTGCTTCAGCACTTCCTCGGCGCACTGAGTCATGCGCTCGTGTTCGTCGCGTGACTGCTCGGGGGTTGTGATCGAAACCAGCTCGACCTTCTTGAACTGGTGCTGTCGGATCATGCCGCGCGTGTCGCGCCCCGCGGCGCCGGCTTCCGCGCGGAAGGAAAGAGTCGCGGCGGCATAGCGCATCGGCAAAGTTTTCTCATCGACAATGCTCTCGCGCACGAGGTTGGTCAGCGGCACTTCGGCGGTGGGGATCAAACCGAAGCGGCTGGTCTTGATGCCATTGATCCGTGTCGCGAGGGCGGCCTGCGCGTCCAAGGGATCGAGACGGGCAATGTCGTCGTCTGTGGGCGCGCGTAGCACTTCTCCGCTCACCGCCCAGAACTGGTCGTCCTCGAACTTCGGCAATTGCGCGGTCCCGAACATCGCCGCGTCGCGCACCAGAACCGGTGGCGACACCTCGACATAGCCATGTTCGCTCGTGTGCAAGTCGAGCATGAACTGTTCGAGCGCGCGCTCGAGGCGGGCCAGCGCCCCTTTCAGTACGACGAAACGCGCGCCCGACATTTTCGCGGCCGCGTCGAAATCCATGAGGCCCAGCCGCTCCCCGATCTGGAAATGCTCTTCGGGTTCAAACCCTTCCGGAAAGGACGGCCGGGTTCCGTGCTGGCGAACCTCGACATTGTCGCTCTCGTCCTTGCCGTCCGGCGTATCGGCGAGCGGCAGATTGGGAATCGCGGCCAGTTCGAGATCGAGCGCGGCTCCAGCCTCCCGCTCCGCCGCCTCCATCTCCGGCATGGTCGCCTTGAGGCCTGCGACCTCGGCTCGAAAGTCGTCGGCCGCCACCGTGTCCTTGCGCGCCAAGGCCACGCCGATCTGCTTCGAAACCGCATTGCGCCGCTCCTGCGCGCTCTGGAGCGCCAGGATCGCCGCCCGGCGCTTTTCATCGAGCGCGATCAGCGATTCCGCGCGCGGAGTCAGGCCGCGGCGCCGCACGCCCTCATCGAAAGCTTCAGGATTCTCGCGGATCGCTCGGATATCGTGCATGATCTGACCTTGAGCGGCGGCGCGCGGCGCCGGCGCCCCCACCTGGAGCTTGGGCTTGCGCCCCGCCCATAGCAGAAGCACAGCGGACGCCTCAACCGCTCTGCCGCCAGCATCGGAGCCGAAATCGGTGCGAAACGGCATTCCGTCAATCTAACCTTAGCCCCTCGCGCTTCAGGCTGATGCAAGCTACGGGCGCGATTCGTTCGTGCGGCGCCGTGCGGGCGTTTTCATTCCCCTTCCCTGGAGCCAGCGTCATGATTGTCGCTCGATATGCCCAAAAGCTTGCCGCGATCGTCGCAGCGGGCACGCTCTTTCTCTCGAGCGCGGCTGAAGCCTGCACCGGAATCCGCCTGATTGCCGACGACGGGACGGTCGTCCACGCGCGGACGCTCGAATTCGCGGTCGACCTTCAGTCCGATGTGCTCGTCTCGCCACGCGGCTTCGCGCGCGTGGGCCTTACCCCGGACGGCCAGGATGGCCTCAAATGGAAAGCGAAATATGCGAGCGTCGGAGCGAATGGCGTGGGCCTGCCGATTCTCATCGACGGCGTCAACGAGGCGGGGCTGGCGGCAGGCCTGTTCTACTTCCCGACCACCGCCGGCTATCCGGCCTACACTCCGGCGGACGCTGGCAAGACCATCGCACCCTGGCAATTGGGGTCATGGCTTCTCGACAATTTTGCCAGCGTTGACGAGGTCAAAGCAAATATCGGCTCGATCCTCGTCGCCGAGACGGTGCTCAAGCAATGGGGCTTCTCGCCGCCGGTCCATGCCGTCGTCCACGACGCCTCGGGCAAGAGCATCACGATCGAATATGTCGCCGGGAAGCTCAACGTCTATGACAATCCGCTGGGAGTCCTGACCAACTCGCCCGCCTTCGACTGGCACATGACCAATTTACGCAACTACGTGAACTTCTCGCTCGACAGCCACCCGCCGATCAAGCTCGGGGCGGTCAAACTCGAGCCCTTTGGTCAGGGCTCCGGCATGCTGGGGATGCCGGGCGACTTCACGCCGCCCTCTCGCTTCGTGCGCGCGGTGGCGTTCAGCCAGTCCGTACTCAAGCCAAAAACTGGGGACGAGGCGGTTCTCAGCGCCTTTCATATCCTCAACAACTTCGACATTCCGAAAGGCTCGGCGCGCGAGGCGGAGAAGGACGAGCATGGCAACATCCTCGCGGACTACACGCTCTGGACGGCCGCGAGCGATCTCAAGACGAAGCGATACTTCTTCCGGACCTATGACGACAGCCGCATCCGCATGGTCGACCTGACGAAGATGAATCTCGACGCCAAGGACCTCGTCACCTTCTCGATGCACGGTGAAGAGACGTTTCAGCGCCTGAACCCGTGAGGCGCGGACATCTGGCCGTCAACGGGCGGAGCTGCGCGTTCAGTCGTTCGGGCTGTCCAGAAGCCGCGCCGCCTGCGGCTTCAGCGCGGCGCAAGTCATCCCCCGGGCGAACCTTTCCGCGCCGCGCCGGTCGGGATTGGCTCGAACGCGGTCGAGCTCCTGATATCCTTGCGATCCGCAACGAACTCAGCGGGCAGATCGTGGGGCTGCGGCGCGCTGTGGTCGACTACCACACCTCGCATCGGTCACGGCGTGATCATCAGCGAGCTTGAGGCGCGCGTTCGTCGAGTCAAGCAGCGTCTCAACCTGCCGTCGCTCAACCCCATTTAAAACGCACTCCGCGGCCTCAGGTCGGGCTGTTGGCCGCCCCCTGTTGCGCCTGGGCGCGTCGCTTCTCGACCATCTTCACGGCGATCACCGAGCCCTCGTAGAGGAGGATCATCGGGAGGGCGAGCGAGGTCATGCTGATGAGGTCGGGCGGCGTGAGGATCGCCGCGAGCCCGACCACCGCCACGATCGCATAGCGCCGCATCCGGATGAGATAGGCGGAGTCGACGATGCCGACGTGGCCGAGAAGGGTCAGGATCACAGGCAGCTGGAAGGCGATGCCGAAAGCGAAGATGAGCGTCATGATCAGCGACAGATATTCGCTGACCTTTGGCAGGAGCTCGATCGTCGCCTCGCCCGGAACATTGACCTGTTGCAGGGACACCGAAAAACGGATCAGGAGCGGCATGACCGCGAAATAGACGAGCAGCGCGCCAAGCAGGAAGAAGATGGGCGTCGCGATCAAATAGGGTCGAAAGGCCATCCGCTCGTTGCGATAGAGGCCGGGCGCGATGAACTTGTAGACCTGAACGGCGATGACCGGAAAGGCGATGACCGCCGCCCCGAACATGCTGAGCCGGATGTTGGTGTAGAATTGCTCGAGGAAATGGGTGGCGATCAGCGTCGCCTTTTCCGCTCCCACCACCCGCACGTAAGGGTACGTGAGAATGTTGTAGATGTGGCGGGAAAAGTAGAAGCAGACCAGAAAGGCGGCCATGAAGGCGTAGAGGGACCTGATGAGCCGCGCCCGCAGCTCGATCAGATGGTCCATCAACGGCGCCTTGGTGGCGTCGATGTCCTCTTGGCTCATTCCGCCGCGCTTCTCTGGGCGGACGGCTCGGGCTCTGCCTCTGCCTCCTTGTCAACGCGAGCGGCCATTGTGGCAGGCTCGGGAGCGCTCAGAGCAATCTCCGGCCTTTCTTCGATGTCGGACTTGCCAACCTCCGGCGCGCCAATCTCGGGCTTTGGCGCATCGGAAGCCGCGGCCTCAGGGGCGCCCGTGGAGGTCGCGGCGGCCTTCGTCACGTCCTCGCGCATCAGGCCTGACGGGATCGAAACTGGTGTCGATCTTGGCCTGGTCGCTGATCGCCTGGAATTCCTTTTTCACGCTGTCAAGATCAGCCTCGCGCTCGACCTCTCGCATGGCTTCCATGAACTGGCCCTGGAACTCGGACGCCATGCGCCGCATCTTGCCGATTGTCTGCCCGACGGTGCGCATGACGCGCGGCAAATCCTTGGGCGGGATCACCGCCAAAGCGACAATCCCGACAATGATCATCTTGCTGATATCAAGATCGAACATGGCTAACCGGGCGGGCTCCCACCGGCGTCAACACGGGGCGCGCCGCCATTCCGGCTGGCGGACGTTCCGCTGCAGCGAGGTCAGCTGACCTTATGGACGTCGTTCGCGTCGACGCTGACCCGGCTCTCGAGCGGCCGGGGCGTAACAGTCGACGCCGTTGTCGGCTCGTCGTCGTCGGCGAGACCCTTCTTGAATGATTTCACGCCTTTGGCGACGTCGCCCATGAGGTCGGAAATCTTGCCTTTGCCGCCGAACAGAAGGAGCGCAACCGCCCCGAACAACATCCAATGCCAAATGCTAAAGCTACCCATGGCCGTCATCCCATTGCGCGCCGCCCGGTCGGAAAGCCGCCAGCGCATCCTCTCTTTCGCCCAAACCTAAGCGCGCAACAAGGCAAAAACAAGCTTGCCTTCACGGGAAAGGCGACATAGGCGAGGTTCAGCCTCGACGGCTTCCGCCCCCCGCGCGGCCGCACGCGAGCCCAGGAGTCTCGCCCCCATGAGCAAGACCGCCAAACGGCTGAAAGAGATGGGCGTCGTTTTGCCCAAACCCGCGGCGCCGGTCGCAAACTATGTCCCTTCCGTCCGCACCGGCTCGCTGCTGTTCGTCTCCGGCCAGCTTCCGCTGGGGGAAGACGGCAAGCTTGCCGAGCGCCACCAGGGCAAGCTCTCGGCTGATTCCGAAGTCGACGCGGCGCGCGAGGCGGCAAGGCTCTGCGTCATCAATGTGCTCGCCCACGCGCATGCGGCGGTTGGCGATCTCGACAAGGTCACGCGGGTCGTGCGGCTCGGCGGCTTTTTCAGCGTCGAGTTCGAGCTTCGACGCCCTGCCCCAGGCGATGAACGGCGCGTCCAATTTCGTCGCTGAGCTGTTCGGCGATCAGGGCCGTCATGCCAGAACGACGGTTGGCGTCGCGCATCTCCCCCTCAATGCGATGGCCGAGGTCGAGGCTGTGTTCGAGATCGAGGCTTGAATCCGGTCAACGCGCCTTCCTGGCTTATCGAGCGACCGATCGCCCATCGCGGCTTGCACCACAGCGCGAACGGGGTGATCGAAAACACGCTGCGGGCGGCGGAAGCGGCGGTCGCCGGCGGCTTCGCCATCGAATGCGACATCCAGTTGAGCGGCGACGGCGACGCGATTGTTTTTCATGATGATACGCTGGATCGCTTAACTGACGCGACAGGCCCGCTGTCCTCTTTGCGCGCGGCAGAGATCGCGAAGCTCCGCATCAAGGGCTCCGGCGAGCCGCCGCCAACCTTCGCGGCGTTTCTTGGGACGGTTGCCGGCCGGACGCCCATCATCTGCGAACTAAAAAGCCGGTTCGACGGCGACTGGCGCATCGCCGACCGCGCCGCCGCCCTTGCTGCGACTTACGACGGGCCGCTCGCGTTCAAAAGCTTCGATCACGATCTCGCCGCCTATCTGCGGCTGCGCCGCCCGCACATGCGCGGGGCCGGAGGGGCTTGCCCGATCGGCCTCCTGGCCCAGGCGTCGTACGACGATCCATACTGGGATTTTCTAAGCGCCGAACAGAAGCGCGAATGGATGGATTTCGACCATTACGACCTCGCCCGCCCCGATTTCCTCTCCTTCAACGTGGACGATCTACCCCACAAGATTCCGTTTCTCGTCAAGGAATATAGCGACGCGCCGATCATGGTCTGGACCGTGAGGACCGGCGGGCAACGCGAGGCCGCGCACAAATGGGCGGATCAGATCGTGTTCGACGGCGACCCCGAGGCACACAGAGCCTGGCGGCGTCTCAGCTACGTCGGAACGCTACCCTTCTCAGTCACATAGCGATCTCTGGGTAATTCGACGGGAACATCGCGCGCTTCGTCTGCTCGTCCACGTCTCTCTTGAACGCATGATCCTTGCCGACCGCTTTGGCCCGCGCCGCCGCCGGCCGCGCTTCGACCTTGTCGAACAAGCGCTTGACATTGGGGAACTCGGCGAGGGGGTCGTCCGCGCCAGGCAGGACCCGGCCGGCGCGCCCCAACCAGCCCCAGGCCGACATGTCGGCGATCGAATAGTCGCCGCCAACGATAAAATCGCGGCCAGCCAGGTGTTTATCCAGGACCCGGTAATGCCGCTCGATCTCGCGCCGATAGCGGTTCACGGCGTAGGGCAGCTTTTCGGGCGCTGCGTGCTGGAAATGCACCGCCTGACCGGAGAACGGGCCGATGCCGCTGGCGATGAAAAAGAGCCACGACAAAAGCTCCGGCCGATCCGCGGGAGAACCGACGAACCGCCCAGCCTTCTCGGCGAGGTAGAGCAGGATCGCGCTCGAATCGAACACCCGCGCCTCCCGCCCGCCCGGCCCCTCGGTATCGACGATCGCCGGGACCTTGCCGTTCGGGTTGATGGCGCGAAAGGCGGGGTCGTGCTGCTCGCCCTTGGCCGTATCGACGGGCACGAGTTCGTAAGGCGCGCCAAGCTCCTCCAGCAGCAGGGCGACTTTGGCGGGGTTGGGCGTTGGGTGGAAGTAAAAGCGGATCACGGGCGCGCTCTCCGAGTTGCCGGCCGCGGCTCAAACCGCGGGGGATCGGCGGCAAGCTAGAAAGTCTAGGCCACGAGGCCAAGTGAAATTTCAGGCAATCAACCTGATTTGACAGTCGTGGCAGGTTGGCCTTGTTGAAAATCAAATGCGGATGGCTTTGGCGCACGCCGTTACGGATGAGCGCGCCCGACCTCACTCGTTCACTGGAAGTTCTTCTCTATCCATTCCGGATAGCGGTGCTTCAGCATGTTCGTGAGCCACATCCCGAGACCGGTCGGATGCGCCTGCGAACGCTCGCTGGCATCGGCGTAACTCAGCAGGTGCGGACCCCAGCCGCCCCAAGTGTAGCGCCAGCTTCCGTCGCTTTGCTGCGCCGCCAAGATTCGTTCAACCCAGCGCGGTTTCACCAGATCCGGCCGCCCGGCCGCCAAAAGGAAAGCAACGCGTTCCAGGTATAGATCGGTGACACGGAAATCGTACGTGGTCTCCGTGGCGATGCGCTGCTCAGCCCCCTCCATCAAGGTGTGCAACTCGGGCGTTTCCCCGTGAAACTTGCGGGACACGTAAAAAGCAAAGAGCTGGTGCGTGAGATTATACATTCTTAGTTTGTCTGTAGAGAACATGTTCGCCCGCTCCGCGTCTGACAAGGGCACGTCCGCGGGCGAGATCGCGTGCAACATCCAGCGTTGGTATTCGTCATATTTCGGATCGGCCACGGGCGGTTCGTCAATTGTGGGGTCGACCAGCTTTCCGACCACGCCCATGCGAGTCTTGCGGTATTCCGCGACAAGTTTCGCGCTGATTTCCTGCAGCCGCGAATCGCCTGAAATCCCCGACAGGTCCACGAGCATATGCACAAGCGCAGGGTTGTTAGCGAACGTCGCGCCTAAATCGGTCGCCATCAGGCGGCGGGTCCCGTCGGCAGGAAACTGGTTCGCGGCCCAGTCCGTGCTGGCCGCGAGCGATCGGTCCAAACTCGTCGTGAAATCAGCGCGAGACAGCCGCGAAAATGAAATGTTGTTATTGAGGACAGCGAGCCCGAACCCGACCGCAGCGCACACAGGGACTGCGACCAAAAAACGCAACATCCAAGCGCGCAATCGAGTCCTCGGCGCCATCTTGCCCCCTAGGCCAATCGGGCCTCGCGGAATGGTCTAAAGCGGTCGCATGAAGCGGACACGAACTCAGAGCCGTCCGCGAGTTCGACGACATTATTTCCTTATTGTACCGTGCCGGCAACGCCGCGGGACGGGATAGCCCAAGTGCGCGACGGAGGGCCTGCGCTGACGCCGTTCAAAACCATCCGGGCCCGGGCCGAGAAGCGCAAAGGCGGCGCCGAAGCGCTTGCGAAGCTCATGCCGCCCAAGCCCGACCCTAAAGCGTTGCGCAAGCTTCGCGACGACCGCGTGCTTGCCGAAATGACCAAGCGCGTGTTTTCGGCCGGCTTCGCCTGGAGCGTGATCGAATCGAAGTGGGCCGCCTTCGAGGACGCCTTTCTGGGCTTCCAGCCGTCGCGGCTCACGTTCGAGCCGGATGAGTTCTGGCACAGACTGACCATGGACGCCCGCATCGTCCGCAATGGCGCGAAGATCATGTCGGTGCGCGAGAACGCGCGCTTCGTTGTCGATGTGGCGAAGGCGCACGGTTCATTCGGCGAGTTTCTCTCGACATGGCCGCCCTCCGACGAGATCGGCCTGCTTGAGCTTCTCTCCAAGCGCGGCAGCCGGCTCGGCGGCGCAACCGGGCCGATGCTGCTGAGGTTTCTGGGCTACGACGCCTTCGTGGCGACCAAGGACGTGGCCGCCTGTCTGCGCGACGCCGGCCTCGATATTGCGGCGGCTCCGACATCGAAGCGCGACCTCGCCAAGATCCAGGAGCAGTTCAACGCCTGGGCGAAAGAAACCGGCTTGCCTTACCGGCATCTGTCGCTCATCTGCGCCATGTCGATCGGCGAGAATTATGAGGGCGACCGCTATGGCGGCGATCGGAGCGCCGCCGACTAAGACCTGCTGGCCGACCCCCAATCGCGTCGGTTTGTCGCATACTGACCCGCATGGGGAGCCCACACCCGATTAGCTTATTCATTTTCAACCGAACGAAGTCGCCGATTTGACAAACTCAGCAACCCCCTCTCGCCGGGAGCCGTCTTGGTTTCCATGGAGCCCAAGCTCTGGAACGAGCAGCACACTATTTCCTGCGGCATGACAAGACGGCGATCGGCCGCGGATCGAGCTTCGACATTCGCATCGGCAACCCGACGATATCCCGCGTGCATCTGGAGCTCGAATGGCGGGCCGAGACCCTCATTCTCACCCATCTCAGTCCGGTGAACCAACCTTCGTCAACGGGGCGCCGGTCGCTGAACCTCGCCCTCTGCGCAATGGCGACATCATCGAAGTCGCGGACGGGGTTGCGCTTCGAGTCGAGCTCTCCGGCGGCGACGACAAGGGCGCGACGCAATTTCGCGGATGCGACGCGCGCCGGATGTATGAACAGATAGATGGACGCATTTTCCAAATCATCGGCGACGGCATCGTGGCGCTTTTCAACGGCGCGGGCTCCGCGGTCAAATCGGCTGTCGTCTGGCAATCGGACATCGCGCGCCACAACGCCGCGCTGGCGCCGGCGCGGCGAATGGAGTTTCGGGCGGGGATCAATTGGGGCGATCTCCTTGTGACCCCTGTCGGCGCGGCGATCGGCGACGCCATCAACCTTGCTGCTCGCGTTCAGACCATCGCGCCGCCGGGAGGCATTTTTATAACCGGCGTACGCGACCAGCTTCAGGGCCAAATCGACTTCAGATTCGAATTTTTCCAAACCACCGAGATGAAGAAATTTGTCGCGCGAGGTTCGCGTCTACCGGGTCGAATTTGGATCTCGCCGGAATGGCGATCGCCGTGCGTGAAGCTGCGCTAATCGCTCAACCCAAGGAGACGCCCACCCTCGGCGAGTTCGTGCGCGAGCGCTGGCGCCATTCCGATCTCGAACAGCATGCGCGTTCGAAAATGCGGCTCCAGCTCTCGCCCCAACCGGAGGCAAGGGGCCGCCCGATCGGCATGGCCCGCTCGAGCCTGCGCCATTCCGCGAAAGAAATAGGCCGTGCTGAATTTCGGATTGGTTCGCGCGGCGCGAGCGAAGCACTCGGCTGCATCCTCGTAGCGGCTCTCGCGGATCGCTCCTTCCCCAAGAGCCATGTGCGCTTCGAAAGCGAGGGGATCATTGGGGCTGAGTTCGAGAGCCCGGCCGGCGAAAATCGCCGCCGCCGCGTGCTGGCCCGCGATCGAATGCGCGTGAGCGCTCAAATACGTCGCGGTTGCGCTGCAGGGATTCAGAGCAACGGCTCGCCCAAGCGCTTCCAACGGCTCCGCGCGGTCCTGGGTAAGGAAGACCATGGAAAATCCGGCGATCGCCGCCGCTGTCGGGTCGTCGCCCGCCGCTGCCGCGCGGGCGTGTTGAAAGGCGCGGCTTCTTTCCGATTCCTCAAACCCCGAACGCGTGAACCGCCATTCGTGGCACCAGCCAGCCAACGCGTGCGCCAGGGCATAGTCCGGATCGAGATGAAGAGCTTGATCGAGGAGAGGCAACGCCTGCTCTGCCTCGTGAGGCATGTGCGCCGAGACAAGCGCGAGCGCTCTGAGATAGAGGCTGTAGGCGTCGAGGTTCTTCGGATGCGCTTGCGTCGCGCGCTCGATCTCGGAGCGCTGGAGTCGCGGCTCGAGGAGGCCGGCGATCTGGTCAGCGATCCGATCCTGAAGATCAAAAACATCTTCCAGCGACCCGTCGAACCTGTCCGCCC
Source organism: uncultured Alphaproteobacteria bacterium (assembly GCA_963717215.1). Classification (GTDB taxonomy): domain Bacteria; phylum Pseudomonadota; class Alphaproteobacteria; order Rhizobiales; family Beijerinckiaceae; genus Roseiarcus. The sequence goes on along the minus strand of CAVQVS010000005.1, from coordinate 203,980 downwards.
AAAGAGTGGCCAGCGTGTCGGCGTCAAGAAGCTGCGCGGTGATGCGGACACGCCCCCCGGTTTTGCGCAGCCCACCTCGAAGGATGTAGCGAACGCCCAGTGTTTTCCCAATCTTCCGGATGTCGACCGACTTGCCACGGTCAATGACGCTCGCGTTGCAGCCGATCACGACCAGCCATCGGATCCGTGAAAGCCTGGAAATGAGATCGTCGACGATCCCGTCGACAAAATACTGCTGACCGTCGTCGCTCATGTCCTCGAAGGGAAGAACGGCGATTGACGGCTTGCCGGCCGACGGCCCTTCGAACGGAAGAGAGAGCGCGGCATGTTCGCTTTCCAGCGAGCCAAGAATATTGTCGTTGAGTGAGACAAGCTCTCTTGCGAGCGCGGCGAGCCGTTCCCCCTTTGGCGTCAGCCGCACGCCAAGTCCTCGCCCTCGCTCGAGCAGGCGATGACCGACCATGGCTTCTAGCCGTTTGATCTGGAGGGTGACCGCCGCTTGCGTCCGACCCACGCGCTCGGCTGTGCGCGTGAAGCTCACGCCTCCTGCGATCAGCAGGAAGCTGCGGAGCAGGTCGATGTCCAACGATCGGGGCGCGCCCATCCTTATAACTTCTACTTATGAAGAATAAACGCAACTCGTTTCACTTGTCGTGTATGTCAGCTAACAAGCCGTCCGAGCGGCCGGCACGGGAATATGGACATGAAACGCCACGTCCGGCCGTGGCCCAATAGGTGAACGCTCTCAAGCAGAGGAATGCTCATGAACCCGAACAAGGCGCTCTGGGAAAAAGGTGATTTCACCCGCATTGCGGCCTCCATGCGCGAAAGCGGCGAAAAGCTGGTTCAATCGATCGGCGTAACGCCTGGAATGAAGGTGCTCGATCTTGGATGCGGGGACGGGACGACCGCTCTGCCCGCGGCCAAGCTCGGCGCCGAAGTCCTGGGGGTCGACATCGCTAGAAACCTTGTCGAGGCAGGCAATCGCCGGGCTCGAGAACAAGGGCTCAGCAATCTTCGCTTTGAAGAGGGCGATGCATCGGACCTGTCTGGAATCGCGGATGGTCGCTTCGATCTGGTCGTCAGCATCTTCGGCGCAATGTTCGCCCCGCGTCCGTTTGATGTGGCGAGGGAGATGGTGCGGGTGACGCGCCCGGGCGGCTCGATCGTCATGGGAAACTGGATCCCCAACGACCCGACGCTCGTCGCCCAGATCCTCAAGATAAGCGGCGCCTATTCGCCCCCTCCGCCGGAAGGTTTCGTCAGTCCGATGACATGGGGAACGGAAGCGAACGTCGTTGAGCGCTTCGCGAAAGCCGGCGTGAGTGAAAGTGACGTGACGTGTGTCCGCGACACCTACATTTTTGCCTTTCCATCGGAACCGGCGAAACTCGTCGACGAGTTTCGTCTTTACTATGGACCGACGATGAACGCCTTCGCCGCCGCCGATCAGAATGGCCGCGCGGCGGACCTTCACGCGGAGCTGAATGCGCTCTTTGATAGCCAGAACAAGAGCGAAACGGCCGGCGAGACGCGGATTCCGGCAACCTTCCTCAAAGTGACTGTCGTCAAGCGGCCTTAGCCGACTGCTGATGACGTCTCCCCCAAGCCGGTCGAGGGCTGAAGGCCAAGGTCATTGTTCCGGAACTTCGGCCTTGCGCATGCCTTCGACGATAGGCTCGAGCTGGGAGAGATAGGTGGGATGGTCGCTCATCGCCGCCCAAGCGGCGCGGAAGCGGGTGACGGTGAAGGTGGAATTGAGAGCCAGGCCGGTCTCAGTCGCGGAACGAGCCTCATCGCGGCGGCTAAGCTGGGCGAGGGCCGCCCCTAAGACAAAATATATATAAGGGAAATTTCGGTTGGCTTCGATTGACCGCCGATACCACGCGACTGCCTGCCCCCACCTGCCGAGGTGGAGATTCGCGAGGCCCGCCCTGCCCATCCACTTGTAACCGTCCAGATCGCGCGGACTGAGGCGCAGACCCTCCGCAATGTGAGCCAGTGCTTCATCAGCGCGGCCGATGAAAATCTTACCGAATCCGATATCGGCATGGGCCTCGGCAAGATTCCGATCAAGCTCAAGCGCGCGCTCACATTTGGCGATGCCTTCCGGAGCGCGCTTGGTCCACAAGTACACAAGTCCCAGCCACATGTGGCCGCGCGGATGATCCGGGACCGACGACAGGGCCTTCATCAGTTTCACTTCGGCCGCCGCGAGGGCCGCCGCAGGATCGGTCCCGAAGAGATTGACGCCATCGACCGCGTCCGCTCGCGCCGAGCCCACAAGCGCATCGACATTGCCGGGGTCAGCAATCAGCGCGCGATCGAAACACCTCCGCGCTTTCGCCACATTGTCAGGGGCGTGCCCCTTATTGATCCAGGCCATTCCCTGAAAATAGAGGTCCATCGAATTGGGGGTCGACGCTTGTTCCGCGCGTCGCGCCTCGGCGGCGGCGAGTTGGGCGTTCAGCGCGAGGGCCAGACGCGCGACGATCTCGTCCTGCATGTCGAAGCGATCGGCGAGCGGCTTGTCGAAACGCTCGGCCCAGAGATGGTTGCCGGTTTCGGCGTCGATGAGCTGCACGTTGACGCGCATGCGATTGCCGCCGCGTTGAACGCTGCCTTCGATAACATAGCGGACATTCAGTTCACGTCCGACTGTCTTAACGTCGAGCGGCTTGCCTTTGTAGGCAAACGCCGTATTTCGGGCGATTATCACGCCACCTCGTATGCGGGAAAGATCGGTCGTGAGGCTCTCGGTGACTCCGTCGACAAAATGCTCCTGCTCGGGATCACCACTCAGGTTGGCGAAGGGCAGCACGACCATCGAGAGACGCGGCGGCTCCTGTTTGTTTTGCAGCGAGGCCGCAAGCCTCGCGCTTTCGGTGCTGGCGTTGGACGCCTCCACTCGAATCGGCGCCGCAAACTTGTAACCTTGGCCGGGCACGGTCACGACGATACGTGGCGGCTTCGCGTCGGGCTCGATCTTGCGGCGCAGCCTGCCGACCAACATGTCGATGCTGCGATCGAAAGGATCGGGTCGCTTCCCAGCCAGAGCGTCGAGCAGGTAACCACGACTCAATACGCGCCCGGGATGACGAATGAATTCGCGCAGAAGCGCAAATTCGCTGCGCGTGAGGGGGATGTCGCCGCCATCCGTGTTGGTGAGCGAGCAACCGTCGAGATCGAGCGTAAAGTCTCCGAACCGGACGGGCGCGCCTCGCGGCGGCAAAGAGCCTTTGGCCGGGGCGCCGCCGGCGTCGTCCGTGAGCTCGGCCTCAGACATGTCGATGTCGACCGCCTCGGTTAGCGACTGTTACGCGACTGTTACGCCCCCGTTACGGGATTATCAAACGCTTGCATCAAGCGCGTGGAAAAGTGCGCCCACGGCTAGTCGGACAGTCTCGGTCAGCCGACGGTGGAGGAAGATTATGAAATCTCTTATTGTCGCACTCGCATTCGGCATCACTCTGCCGGTTTCAACATTTGCTCAAGACGCGCCGCCATTTATGAAAGCCATCGAGCCTCAAGCGGCCGTCGGTTCCGCTTGGCGGGAATGGCTGGCGGTCTTCAATCCGAAAGGCGCCTTGGACGAAAAAACCAAGGAGTTGATCGGCCTCGCCGTCGCGGCGCAAATTCCTTGCGACTACTGCATCTACGGCCATACGCTAGGGGCTAAGCATGCGGGAGCGACGGACGATGAGATCAAGGAGGCTATCGCCGCGTCCGCGCTGGTGCGCAAACTGAGCACTGAATTGAATGGCAACCAGTATGACCTGGCAGCATTTAAGAAGCAGATCAATTCCTTTTATGCCGACGTGAAGAACCAGTAATTTCGACTGGCGGCGCGGTGAATTCGCGCCGCTTCTCACTCCCCGTTTTCGCTGAGCCCGTCAACGCCCACCCTGCCGCGCAAGCAGCGCCTTGAGCGCATCCAGCGTGTCGGCCTCCGCGATCGGCTTGTCCTGGCGCCAGCGCAGCATGCGGGGGAACCGCACGGCGACGCCGCTCTTGTGGCGCTTGCTCGGCGCGATGCCTTCGAAGCCAAGCTCGAACACCTGCGTGGGGTCAAGCCGTCGCACCGGGCCGAAGGTCTCGAGCGTGGTGCGCCGGACGATTGCGTCCATCTCGCGGATCTCTTTGTCCGACAGGCCCGAATAGGCCTTGGCGAACGGCACCAGCTCGCGTGTCCCGGCCTCTTCGCCAGCGTTCCAGACGGCGAAAGTGTAGTCCGTGTAGACTCCCGAGCGGCGCCCATGGCCGCGCTCGGCGTAGATCACGACCGCATCGACGCTCATCGGATCGAGCTTCCATTTCCACCACACATTCGTGCGGTCGTCGCCCTTGCGCCGTCCGATCCCGTAGGCGCCCTCTCGCGCCTTCAGCATCAGGCCTTCGCGCGTGAGCGCGCGCGCCTGCTCGCGCGTTTCCGCAAGCGCCTCCCAGGCGCCGGCGGACACCGTCGGGCTGATGCGGATCGGCAGACGCTCGCCCCGCGCCCTCGCCTCCGCGAACAGGCGATCGATAAGCTGTTCGAGCAGAGCGCGCCGCACGTGCTGCGGCTCAGTTCGAAGATCGCGGCCCTCGCTCTCCAGAATGTCATAGGCGATGAACGCAACCGGCAATTCGCGCTTCGTCTTGTCGCTCACGATCTTCCGCCCCAGCCTCTGCTGGAGGCTCGCGAAGATCGCGAGGCCATCGAGCGAGTCGGTCGTGAACTCGTGCTCGGGCGGGATGAGGACCACCAGCTCGCCGTCGATCGCCGTGCCGGAAGGCAACGCGCGCGCCAGCGGCTCGAGGTCGGGATACGCGTCGGAGATCAGCTCCTCGCCGCGCGACCACAGGCGCCAGTTCTCGCCGCGCTTGAGCATCTGCGCGCGGATGCCGTCGTACTTCCATTCGATGATCCAGTTCGAGGGCGGCCCAAGCGTCGTAGCCATCTCGGCGACCGGCCGGCTCCACGATTGTGCGAGATAAAACGGATAGGGCTTGCCCGCGTCGAGCGCTTGCGCCTCCATATGCTGGACTTCGACGATCAGCGCCTCGAAGTCCGCGGCGGTCGGAATCCGCCGCGCCTGGGAATAGCCGATGAGCCGCTGGGCCATGTGGCCCTCGTCCACGCCCGCGACCTCGGCCAAAGCCTTCACGACCTGGAGCCGCGACACGCCGACGCGCAATTCGCCGGTGATGAGCTTGAAGAAGGCGAGACGCTCGTCGGTCGCGAGCTCGCCGACCCATTGCTTGAGCCTGGTGTAGCGCTCTTCCTCGGGGAGCGAGGGCAGCGGCAGCAGCCGCTCGCGCATCCAGAGGTCGAGCGAAACGTCTGCGCCGCCCGTACTTTCCGGCAGAAGCAGCGACAGCATTTCGGCGAGGTCGCCGACAGCCCCGTAGGACTCAGCGCAGAGCCAGTCGGGATAGCCCGAGCCCTCGACGGCGAGGCGCCAGAGAAGGCGGGAGGGCGCGGTCTGGCGCGGCTTGCCGCCGCTCAGGAAATAGACCACCCAGGCCGCGCTCGCCCATTGCGCCGGATCGGCTTTGGCGGCGGCGAAGAACTCGACCATCGCGGCCTGCTTGGCGCGGGTCGAGGTGCCGGAATCGAGCCGTCGATAAAGCGCGGCGAAGGCCTTCACGCTTCGCCCTCCGGCGCCGCCCCGCCGTCGCCCACCGCCGGCGCCCCAGCATCGCCCACGTCCTCATCGTCGCCGTAGGATGTCGTCAGCGCCCGCGCGTCGAGGCCCTTCTCGCGGAGATATCGCGTCAGCGTTTCCGTATATCCATGCGTCACCAGAACGCGCTCCGCGCCCGTCGCCTGGATGGCGGCGATGAGGCCCGGCCAGTCGGCGTGGTCGGACAGCGCAAAGCCGCGGTCGAGCCCGCGCCGGCGGCGGTTGCCCCGCACCTGCATCCAGCCGCTCGCGAGCGCGTCGGAATAGTCGCCGAAGCGCTTGAGCCACGGGCTTGCGGCGGCCGAGGGCGGCGCGACAACGACGGCGTTGGAGAACTCGCGCTTGTTCTTCCCCCGGATCGCAGTCCGGGGGTCCGTCGCGAGAGAGGTCGGCGGCAGGGCCACGCCCGCCTCGCGATAAAGGGCATTGATCGCCTCGACCGCGCCGTGACAAACGATCGGTCCGAGCGCAGGGTCGAGATGGGCGATGAGCCGCTGCGCCTTGCCGAGCGCGTAGGCGTAGATGATGCTCGCGCGCCCGGCGGCGACGTTCTCGCGCCGCCAGGCGTCGATTGAGGCGAACGTCTCGGCCTGCGGGCGCCAGCGATAGATCGGCAGGCCGAAAGTCGACTCGGTGATGAAGGCGTGACAGCGGATCGGCTCGAAGGCCGGCGAAACGCCGTCGCTCTCGAGCTTATAGTCACCCGAGGCGACCCAGATCTCGCCCTTCGAGGCGACGCGAACCTGCGCCGAACCCAGCACATGGCCGGCCGGGTGAAACGAAATCTCGACCCCGTTGCGCGTCAGGATCTGGCCATAGGTCGCCGTCTCGATCGTGACGTCGCCCAAGCGCTTGCGCAGGATCGGCGCCGTGTCGCGATGGCAGACGTAGACCTCCGATCCGTAGCGGGCGTGGTCGGAATGCGCATGGGTGATGAGGGCGCGCGGGACCGGGCGCCAGGGATCGATGTGGAAGTCGCCCGCGGCGCAATAGAGCCCGCGTTCGGTTGAAGCGATGAGATCCAAGGGCAGCTTGCGCTCGATGTGGAAGGCGGCGGGTCGCCCAATATGGGGTGCGAGCGAGCGAAGTCGAACTCGCGCGACGGGGCCGCCTCAGCCCCCGCGGCGAGGCCTGGCGAAGCGGCATTCACCCAGCAAGTTATCGGCCCCGACCGGCCACCACGCGTGCGGCGCTTTGGAATAGGAAGCGAGGATCAAAAATTGATCGTCGCCCTCGACGCGAACCCCGGCGACCACGACCGTCAGGTCGCCCGGGTCCTTCGTCTTGCCTGCAACAACCTCGGCGGCGAGCCGGAACGGATTGACGTTCGCCAGGTCCGCGTCCCGGACGCGATAGGCCCAGAACATCGTATGGGGGACGACCGGCCCGATCTGCGCCCATGCGCCTATCGGGACCTTCGGCGCCGCGGCCGCGAGCGTGGCGCGGGCGTCGGAAAGCAGGCAGCCCATATGGATGTGGAGCTGGTCCTGAGTCCTGACAATTGCGGAATTCACGAAAAGCGCGATCGCGTCGCGTGGTGGCGCCTCACCATGCGCACCCTTGATGAACGCGCGCGCGCGCCAGGCGGCGTCGAAATAATTCGGCGCCTCAGGCGACTTCAGGAAGGGGTCTTCGATTCCGACGATCCGCCGCGTCGGGGCGAGGAGCGTGTCTTCCGATAGCGGCGGACGCAGGACGACACTGCCGAACGCCTCGCCTCCGGTGAGATTGACGTTAAGGCAGGGAAAGGGAGCTCCCGTCAGCTTATAGTCCGCCACGCAGGCGCGCACGACCTGCCACAAAGCCATGCGATGGAGCTCCATCGCATAGGCCGCGAACGCCGCCGACACCGTGAGAACGGCGGTTACTGCAAGAATCCACACCGTCCGTGCGCTGCGCGTCACGGTTTCGTCCTGCGCATCGCGCTCGGGCCCTCTCATGAACGGTCCTGCGCGCCTAGCACACTAGGCCATGAACCACGCTTTCAGATTGCAAAGGCTTTGACGTCCGATCGCGGCGCTTGTGCGGCCGGCCAACCGAGGCGCGTGAGCCTAACGCGCATTCTCTTCAATCCAATAAATCGCAAAGGGCTCGGGACACAGCCGGAACTTGAGGTTCGCGGCCGCCTCGCCTGGAAACATGCTGACGCGGGTCCGATCACCGTCACCTACGCCGGGAAGGATTTCATGCATTGGGACGCGCCCACGCTCGGCAGCCTGAATGTTGATCAGATCGAAAGAACTGATTTGTACGCGGCCGCTACAAAGTGCTACACGGCTTCTTAGTCAATACCGCCAAGACTTGAGAACGAGGTCGCTCGTTCTTGAGTCTTGCCCGACCCATGGCGAGCGGCGCACCTGTGTCGAGGAGACGCGCGCGAGCGTGTATTCTTGACCCTCACTCCTCCTTGTAGCCAAATTCCGGCAGGCCCTGCTCGGCGCCGTAATATTTGTACGGCAGGAACTTGCCGGACATCACCATGCGGACCCGGTCGCCTTTCGGATGCGCGAGCCGGCCGAGTTCGAGATCGAAGTCGATCGCCGACATGATGCCGTCGCCGAATTCCTCCTCGATCAGCGCTTTCAGCGCCGGGCCGTTGACCATCACCATCTCATAGAAGCGGTAGAGCAGCGGGTCAGTCGGCGGCATCGGTGCGCCGCGCGTCGGAACTTCGTTCAGCATGCGCTTTTCGGGTTCCGACAAGCCAAAGAGGCTCGCGGCCTTCCCGGCCAGCGGCTTCGGCAGCTTCATCTGCCCGAGCAGCGCGCCGACCACGAGGAGTGGCGACATGCCGCCGATCTCGTCGGCGATGTGCTTCCAGGTCCAGCCTTTCTCGCGCTTGATGTCGAGGATTTTTTCGGTGAGGTCGGCTCGCTTCATGGGGCAAGAATCCGGTTCGGGTGGCGCCTTCCGCTGTCGATGCAAGAGACGATCCAGCCGAGGCCACAGGGAGAAACTTTCGCAGTTGGCCGCCGAAGTCGTCATGACCGGGCTTGTCCTTGCTTGTCCCGGCCATGACGGCGAAAAGGATGCCTTCGATCACGCCCAAAAGGTGACGCGACGGGCCTCGCTTGGTAGATAGCGCCCCATGCGCATCCTCATTCGCAGTGCGGTCGCGCTGGTCATTCTGTCGGCGGCCTATTGGGCCTGGGCGCTGGCTGGCGCGGCGCAGCTGGCGTCGGCGGCCGAGCGGGGCGACACGGGAGCCGTGATCGAGCGCGTCGATCTGCAGGCGCTGATCCGTTCGCTCAGCGGCCAGATCGCGCGTGCCTTTCTCGAACAGAACCCGCAACTTCAAAAGGCGCCGCCGCCTCGGCCGGGCGTGTTTCTCAACGCCTCCGCGGCCGAGATGCTGCTGCGCGCCCTTTTGACGCCGGACAACATCGCAGCGCTTTTGAGCCAGGGACGCGTCGGAGTCGTTGGCGTCGGCGGCAAAGACGTCGGGACCGTCTGGGGGATGCCCTCGCTCGGCGAGGCGTTCAACGCCCGCCCCTTGCAGGTCGCGATGAACTCCCATTTTGACGGCCCGCGTAGCTTCGTCGTTGGCCTGGACAGTCCGGATGGGCGTTATCGCATCCATATGAACCTTTCCGGCCTCACCTGGCGCATGACGGGCGTCGACATTCCCGAGCCAATCACCGCCCGGCTGGCGCGCCTCATCGCGCAGAGGATCGGCGGCGCCGTGGAGCTCCGCGGCGATTGATCGGGCGAGGCGGCTTAACGAGGGACTCGCGACGAACCCGCACCAATTGATTTACGGGAAAACGGAACTCGTGCTATTGTACATTTCTGGTCGCGCCACGCCCTTCCTATTACTCGGTCTGAGGGACGAAGGCTTGACGGGGATGCAAAGGCTTGATGTGCAACCGGAAAGGCGAATGAAAGATGGCAGCAGATTTTCTTTATTCCAAACGGCCGTAACCCATTGAAAGTCCCGTTTCGAAAAAATAAACGCTAGCGTTTTTACTGGCGTTTAAGCGCTTTTATTGGCGGTTATTTCGCAGTCCAACTCGCGCGGTGGTTGTGCTCGCCAGCCGTGCGACCGTGAATTGAACGCGGCGCCTGAAGTTATATCGTCGCCTCCGCGACGTCGACGACCCGGATCTGCGCCCGCTCCCGCCCGCCGAAACGGTTCACCGACAAGGTGCCCGCAAGATGCACCGGCGCGCCCTTGAGTTGGGTGAGCGCCTCGCCAAGTTTCTTCCCCGAGGCGCGGAAGGCGATGCCCTCGACCGCCCGCCCGTCGCCCGCGACCGCGCGCAGTCGCAAATGGCGCCCGTCAGCGCCGACAGGCGTCACCTCAGCCAGCCGATGGCGCGGCAAGGCGAACAAAGGCTCCGGCGCGCCCGCGCCATAGGGGCCGGCCGCCTCGAGGCGATGCACGAGTTCCGGCGTCGCCGCGGTGGCCGTCAGCGCTGCGTCAACCTTAAGGCCCGCTTCGGCGCGCGCCTTCGTCACCGCCTGTCCGAGGCGCTCCTCGAGGAAGGCGCGCCAGTCGCCAAGCCGCTCGGTCGCCAGCGTGACGCCGGCCGCCATCGCATGGCCCCCGCCCTTGAGGGCGACGCCCGCTTCGACCGCGGCCCGCACCGCGCGCCCGAGATCGACGCCCGCGATCGAACGGCCGGAGCCGGTCGCCCGGCCCCCGGCGAGGCTGAGCGCAAAGGCCGGACGCTCGAACCGCTCCTTGAGCCGCGCCGCAAGCAATCCGACGATTCCTGGCGGCCATGTCGCTCCCGCGACCACCACCGCGGCGCCCCGCTCCTCAAGGCCAAGCGACAGCAGCGCTTCCGCTTCGGCTTCCGCCAGCGCCTCGATCTCGATCAGCTGGCGCATGCGGTTCAGCCGATCGAGCTCGATTGCAATCGTGCGCGCCTCGATGTCGTCGGTCGCGGTCAGGAGCTTGACGCCAAGGGCCGCGTCGCCGATGCGGCCGCCGGCATTGATGCGCGGGCCGATGACAAAGCCCAGATGGTAGGGTCGCGGCGGTCCGTCGGCGCCTGCGATGTCGAACAAAGCAGCGAGGCCGGGGCGGCGGCGCTCGCGCATGACCGCAAGCCCCTTGATGACCAGAGCGCGGTTGAGCCCGATCAGCGGCACGACGTCGGCGACGGTCGCGAGCGCGACGAGATCGAGGGAACAGAGCAGATCCGGGCCTTTGCCGCCGTTCCAGAATCCCACCTCGCGCAGCGCCCGGTTGAGCGCCACAAGCGCCATGAATGTCACGCCGGCGGCGCACAAATAACCGAGCCCGGAAAGATCGTCCTCGCGGTTGGGATCGACGAGCGCCGCGGTCTTGGGCAGCACCTCCGGGGCCTGATGGTGATCGAACACGATCACGTCGAGGCCAAGGCGGCTTGCGACCTCGAACGGATCATGACTGACAGCGCCGCAGTCGACAGTCACCACCAGCGTCGCGCCGCGCGAGGCGAAACCTTGAATCGCCTCGACATTGGGGCCGTAGCCCTCGGTCACGCGATCGGGGATGTGGACGATCGTCTCGAGCCCGCACGCCTTCAGATATTCGCTCAAGAGCGCCGCGCTGCACGCGCCGTCGACGTCGTAATCGCCGAAGATGGCGACCTTCTCGCGGGCCATGACCGCTCGCCTGAGCCGCTCCGTCGCCGCGGCCATATCGCGCAGGCTGTTGGGGTCGGGCATCAGATCGCGGAAGCTCGGCGCCAAATGGCGGTCAACCGCGTCCGGCAGGACGCCGCGCCCGGCAAGCACACGAGCGATCAGCTCGTCGTGGCCGCCGATTTGAGCAATGGCGAGGGCGTGCAGCTCCCCGGCCGCATCAAGTCGCGGCCGCCAAGGCTGCCCAAGCGCCGAGGCCTCAACGTCGAGAAAGTAATCCGAGGGTGTCAAAAACTCCGCCTTGGGATTCAGCAATTCGGCAAGCTGCGAATCACTTGCTGCAACGCGAATCATGACAGAACGCGTCTTGTTTCAGAAGGAATTCGCGCCGGTCGAGCATCCGCCGTCCCCCGGTCGCTTCTTATGCACGCGAAGGTTCTGGACAGAAGCCGGCGTCCGATGGAAGTTAGTGGCGCGATCCGGCGAGCGACAGCAAAGTCGCCATCACGTCGTAGGGGCAAGAATGTCGCATTTTCTGTCAGGCCTTCCGCTGTGGACCCTCATTGTCCTGATCGTGGTTCTTCCAACCGCCCTGGCGATGATCGCTCAGGTCTTCATCCGCCGCTGGGCCGGGGTCGACACACTGGTCAAGAACAACGAGATCGCCGGTTTCAAATTCGCGACAGTCGGCGTCATTTATGCCGTGCTTCTCGCCTTTTCGGTCATCGTCGTGTGGGAAAAATTCAACGATGCGCAGACTTCCGTCGCCGAGGAGGCGGGCGCTACAGCTGCGCTCTTTCGTTATGCAGACGGCAAGGAGCCCGAAGCGGTCGCCCTGCGAGCGGCGCTCGTCAACTACCTCAAGGTGGCGATCGGTGACGAATGGCTTGCGATGGGCCTCGAATCCGAGGCTCACGGGGTGACGCAGGCGCTCAACAAGCTCTACTCGACGGCGCTGGCGCTCAATCAGTCCGGGACCAGAGACACGGCGGACATGTCAGAGGTCTTCCGGCAAATCGACAATGTGACGGCGGCCCGGCGCGTCAGGCTTCACCTTGCAACCGGGCTCGTGCCCGACGTCATCTGGATCGCGCTTTTCGCTGGCGCGCTGCTCACGATCGGTTTCACGCTCTTCTTCGGAAGCGAGAACCTGCTGGCCCAGGTTTGCATGACCGGGGTGCTTTCGCTTTTGGTGACCTTGGGTCTGGTCGTCATCATCTCGCTCGACCACCCGTTCACGGGGCCGGTTTACATCCACGCCGATGCGCTCTCGGCGGTGCTTGAGGAATTTGGCAAACCGCCAGGCTAGAGCGGTTCAAGGCGACCGTTCAGAACGCGAGGCGTCCGCCAACGATGGCAAGGGTTCCGGCCAGCAGGGGGCGCAAGATGCGGTCAGGGACGCGAGAAGCGAAGTGGCTGGCGATCATGATGCCTGGAATCGAACCGACGAGCAGGGAAAGAAGCATATGGAAATCGACCGATCCGAGCCACCAATGGCCGGCGCCGGCGATTAGCGTCAACGGCACCGCGTGCGCGATATCGGAGCCGACAATGCGCACGATTGGAGACTTGGGGTAGAGCGTCAGCAGAACCGTAGCGCCGATGGCGCCGGCCCCGACGGACGAGATCGTCACCAGAACGCCGAGAAGCGCGCCGAGCACGATTGTGAGACGGCCGATCGTTTGCTCGCTCGCGCCGTCCATGACGCGCGCCAGACGGGCAAGCAACGCCTTGCGGAAGATGAGCGTGACCGCGGTCATGATCAGCGCGATCCCAAGCGTCGTGCTGATGAGTCCCCCACTCGCCTTTGAGGACGACCCGAGATGCGCGAGAAGCAGGAGCGACAGGAGCGCTGCAGGCACGCTGCCATAAGCCAGGCGGCGCGTGATCCGCCAATCGACGGAGCCGTGATAGGCATGCACCGCACCGCCGCTGATCTTGGTGACGCCCGCATAAAGAAGATCGGTCCCCACGGCGGTCGCGGGATGGACGCCGAAGGCCAGAACGAGCAACGGAGTCATGAGCGAGCCGCCGCCGACTCCGGTAAAGCCGACCAAAAGCCCGACGACCAGCCCCGAGACCGCGAAGACAGGATCGATGCCATACAACATTTGTCGAAGCCCGTTCGGTCGCAAAAAATCTAATGTCGATTGAGTTACTAGACTTTTCCATCGACGTCAACGACGCCGACCGAAGCGACCTGCCGTCCTTTGCGCTCTTTGACAGCAAGATAAGCGCCGCAGGCAACGACCAGCGCCGCTCCCACGAGCGTGGCAGGGGCCGGCCATTGCCCAAACACCACGATGCCGGAAATGATCATCCAGATGAGCTGAGTGTAGGTAAACGGCGTCAGCGTCGGCGCGGGGGCGTACCGATGGGCGACGATCAGCATTCCGTGGCTGGTGGCGCCGAAAACACCCATTACCGCCATGACCGCCCAAACTCCCATCGATCCAGGCTGCTTCCAAACCCAAGGCAAGATCGGAGTGAGAAACACAAGGCCCGCGACTTGCGTCCACGCGAGCGTCGTCTGTGGGGAATCCGCCCCAGCCAGCTTGCGGGTCGCCAGGACGTAGAACGAATTGCAGACGACGCCCGCGACGGCGAGAAGAACGATCGGTTGAAGCGCGCCTGCTCCGGGGCGCGTCGCGATCACGACGCCGAGAAATCCGAGCGCGATCGCGATCATCCGTTCCGCGCTTACTCTTTCGCCCAGCACAGGACCGGCGAGAAGAGCCACAAAGACCGGCGTGAGAAACGAAATTGTCGCAGTCTCGGACAGTTGGAGCTCACGGACGGCGAACACGTTCGCGGTGGTTGAACAAAAGAGCAGGACAGAGCGCAGGAGCTGTAGTCGCGGACGATTCGAACGGAGCCTCGCTGGCCGCGACAGGGACCGCGAGGCGATGAGCGCGACCACCGCCGCGCCGACGTAACGCGCCCAGACGATCTGAGCGATCGGCAACGAGGCGGTCAACCATTTGGCGCACGTATCCTGCCCGGTGAAGCAGACCATCGTGATGCACATCAGCGCGATCGCGAGAACGCGCATGCGGCGGTCCTCGTCTTCGGCGGAAGTCGTTTTCGTGAGCGTCGAAGACGCCACCTCAGACCGCTTCGCGCTCGATGCGGATAACCTGAGGCCTCTCGCGCACGAGCCCATCTTCGACGGTTCGCGCAAGAGCTTCCCGGATCGAGGATTCGGTCGTGCCGTAGGTCATCAACACAACCGGCGCGATTCCAGCGGAAGCCGCTTCTTTCGTGGCCCGCTTTTGCATGATCGCTTCGAGCGAAATGAGCCGCTCGCCCATCCGCGCGGCAATCGCGCCCATGGCGCCGGGTCGATCGACCACAGCGAGGCGAACATAATAACCCCCCTCGTGCCGCTGCATCGGCACGCGGTCCGCCTCAACGAGCGAGGCGGCGGGTCGGCCAAAAGGCGGCACTCGGATTCCGCGCGCGATGTCGACAATGTCCGCCGCGACCGCCGACGCGGTCGCATCGCCGCCTGCCCCCGGTCCGACCAGGGTCAGCTCCCCAACCGCGTCGCCGTCGATCGAAACCGCGTTGAGGACGCCCATGGTCTGGGCGAGCGGCGCGCCCTTGGCGACCATCGTCGGGTGCACACGCTGCTCGACGCCGTGGGCCGTTCGTTCAGCGACGCCCAGGAGCTTGATGCGAAACCCGAGTTCGTCGGCTGCGCTCAAGTCGGCGAGCGTGATGGTCTCGATTCCCTCGACCGAAACGGCGCCCGCGTCGATCTTGGCGCCGAACGCGAGCGAGGCGAGAATCGCGAGCTTGTGTGCGGTGTCAAAGCCGCCGACATCGAATGTCGGATCCGCCTCGGCGTAGCCAAGCTTCTGAGCCTCGCTGAGACAGACCTCGAACGGAAGACGCTCCGTCTCCATGCGCGAGAGGATATAGTTGCAGGTGCCGTTGAGGATGCCGGAGACCCGCCGAATCGCATTGCCCGCCAGGCTCTCCCGGAGGCTCTTGATGACGGGGATGCCGCCGCCCACTGCCGCTTCGAAAAACAACTGAGCGCCCGATTGCTCGGCAATCGTCGCGAGCTCGAAACCGTGCGCCGCGAGCATCGCCTTGTTCGCCGTGACGACGGAAGTCCCGCGCGAAAGCGCGGCCTTGACGGCGTCGAACGCGACACCCTCGGCGCCGCCGATCAATTCAACGAAGATGTCGATGTCCGTGGAGGCGGCAAGCTCCTGGGCATTGGCAAAGTAAGCAGCCGCGCCAAGATCGACCCCGCGGTCGCCCTTACGCCGCGCGCTGAAGGCGGTTACCGCTAAGCCCCGCCCCACACGCTTGGCCAATTCCGGGGAGCGCCGTTGAAGAAGCCGAATCAGGCTTGTCCCGACGACCCCCAGACCAGCGACGCCCAGGCGAAGCGGGTTCGACATCTTCTCCTCGCCCCGACCTGCGGAAAACCTGATTTCGAGTGACTTGTCCCAACTCGCGGCCGGAAATCAAGGATGAACCGGGGGACTACCCGTATCGTTCAGCGGCCGACTTCTTCTTTTTCTTTCGCTCCTTGCGGGCGGCGTAGCGCGCGTCTCGCTCAAGCTTGCGCTCGTATTCAAGCCGCTCCTCCTCCTCGCGCTGGCGTTGCGCTTCAGCTTCGCGCGCAAGCGCTTCGAGCTTCAGCTGCTCCTGGCGGGCCGCCTCCTCCGCGGCGCGGCGGACCGCGTCGGCGGCCTCTTGTTCCGCCTTGCGCTTGGCGCGCTCGACGTCGCGCACCTGCCGAGCCTCGAGAATCGCCTTACGCTTCGTTTCGCGCTCGACGACTGCGGGGTCCGCCGGATCGTATTTCGAATTGGCGAGAAATTTCTCCGCCATTTCCTTACGCGCCTTGGCGGCAGCCGCGGCGCGGTCAGTGAATCTCGTACCGTTCAAGAAAGACATCGCATTCCTAGGCGACAGGTTGTTGGGGACGCGCGCTCATGACACAGCGTGGACAGAACAGCAATTGTTTTTGCAGCAATGCGGCAATGCGCCGCCAGCAAGGCCCAACGATTTCCTGCGGCGCTTTTTTGTGCGGCCCTAGACCTCGCAATCCTCGATCCTATGACTTGCCATCTTCACACCTGCGTGATCCTCCGGGCTTTCTGCGCCAACCGACCCGGCGCTCGCTGGACTGCGCGAGGCGAGTCCGTTCGAACAAGCCGCAGTAAAAGCCAATAAGCGTCAATAACGCGAGTAAGCGCTAGGAAAATAGGTGGCGTTTACTAGCGTTTAGGTCTCCGGATCGAGTTTTTTCAATGGGTTACGATGAATGTTAATAAAAAATGTCCCATCCCCAAGTCTTGGCGCTCATCGCCGGTTCCGCAGGCTCGCTCTCTCTCCAGCCATTGCCGCCTACAATTCTGCCAGTTGAAAACTCATAACACAGACTTCCGTTTTTGCCAATCACCTTTCGCCGAAAAAATCGCGCGGGACGCCTGCACGTCTTCGCATGCGGCAGTTCGACAGCAGCATATCCTACTCTAACCGACCCCGGTTCTTGGGCCGCATTGCGCCTTCGACATGTTTGGGACAAAAGCGAGGCTTCAACTCCGCGCTGAAGCCGTTCCAGAAACAAGCCTTTCGCATCCCCATGACCATAACCCACGCCGCCCCCGCCGCCGTCCAAACCGCGAGCTTTGACGATCGCCGGGCTGTTCGTTTCTGGCTCATCGCCGTAGCGGGCCTTATCTTTCTCATGGTGCTGGTCGGCGGCGCGACCCGGCTCACCGAATCCGGCCTCTCGATCACGCAATGGAAGCCGCTCACCGGGGTGCTTCCGCCGCTGAGCGGCGCGGAGTGGCAGTCGGAGTTCGACCGCTACAAGCAGATCCCGCAATACGCTGCGCTCAATCCGGACATGACGATCGACGGATTCAAGGCCATCTTCTGGTGGGAATGGGCGCATCGCCTGCTGGCTCGCGTCGTTGGCGGGGCGTTCATTCTTCCCGCCTTGTGGTTCTGGTGGCGGGGCCAGCTTAGAGGCGCGCTCGGAGGGCAGGTCGCGGTCGCGACGGGCTTGCTCGCGCTTGAGCCGATCGTCGGCTGGTGGATGGTGAACTCGGGCCTGAGCGAGCGAACCGAAGTCGCGCAAGAGCGATTGGCGCTGCATCTTCTGATCGCCGCGGCGACGTTCGGCGCGCTGATCTACGCCGCCGTCGGACTCGGCGACCAGCCAAGGTCGAAAACGGCGCCGCGCGGCTTTGCGATTTCGGCCTGGATCTTCACGACGCTCGTCTTCTGTCAGCTTGGCCTCGGCGCGCTGGTCGCGGGCTTGCGTGCGGGCCTCATCTACAACACCTGGCCATTGATGGGATCGACCCTCGTTCCGGGCGAGGCGTTCCGCCCGAACGCGCTGCAAGCGATATTCGGCGATGCGGCGACGGCGCAGTTCGACCACCGGATGATCGCTTACGCAGTTGTCGCCTTCGCGATTGTTCAAGCGATCGCCGCGCTGCGACTTGCGCCAGCCTCACCCCTCGCGAGCCGCGCTATCGTTGTCGCAGGGGTGGCTCTAATTCAGGTCGCGCTCGGCATCGCCACGCTGCTCGCCGCCGTTCCGATCGAGCTTGCGTTGCCCCATCAGGCGCTCGCGCTCGTCCTCTTCGGCCTTGCAGTCGTCCATCTAAGGGCGACGGAGCTGGAGCAAGCAGGGTAGCTCGGTCAAGCAGGTGAGCGCGCCGGACCTTGCCGCCACAACGCGCGGATGGCGACGATCACGAAGGCCGCGCCGCCCAGAATGGTGAAGATCGATGCGACGCCATGCACCGCCATGCCGGCGGCGGCGACGGTGTCGAGCGATCCGGCGCCCGACGGGGTTTTGCGCAAGGCGCCGTAGCCGCCGGCGACGAACATCGCGATCGAGGCGACGAACTGACCGCCGCCGTAGAGGCCGATGAGGATGCGCGTCGCGCGCGGCGACGCAGCCGGCTTGCCCAATTCCTTGAGACCGTAAGTGAGCAGCATGCCCGCGCTCGACACGCTGACCGCCGTGATCACCGCGTGATAATGCGCGGGCGTGCGGGTGTCGGAGCCGTCGATCAGGAATCCCATCGACGCCGCCGAGTGCGAATAGCGCGAGCGACGTCGCAAGGGCGAAGAAGGCCGGATCACGCCAGGGCCAGGGATGGGCTAAGCGAAGCGCGCGGGTGACGAGCGAAACAGCGAAGATCAGCGTCGGCGCGGCGATCCCGAACTGCAAAAACCGGAACGCCTCGCGCTGAGGGTCCGAGAAAGGAGCGAAGATCGCATAGAATACGGGCGCGGCGATGGCGATCAGCGCGATGAGGCCGACAGAGGCGAGGAACATGCGGTTATCGACCGCCTGTTCTCCTAAGCTCATGCGCGCCAGGAGCCACCAGTTCGTCACCATCAGCGCGGCGTAGACGAATTGCAGGACGTGACCGCCGCCCCAGAACAATTCCTCGCGCGAGGCCAGTTCGCCGGCATGCGCGAGCAGCGTCGTGGCGACGCCAAAACAGACCAACGCGAGAACGTAGACGAAGCCGCCCAGCGCCATCGCGACGGCAAACGGCGGCGCGGAAGCGAGCCGTCCGGGCAGATTGAGTAATAGACGAATGACCGGCGCAAGCGCGCCCAACGCCAGCACAATCAGGCCGACGTCATAGGCCGGATGGCGAATGATCGGGATGTAATTGGTGAGCGCGGGCTGTGTCGCCTCGAGGAAGGCCGGCGCGAACAGGCAGGGAAAGGCGAGGAGGACGGCGCCCTGCCCGATCCGCCCGAGCGGCGCCGCGCGCACGTCGTCGCCGGCGAGCTTCAGCGTCGCGACGCTGACCAGGAAGGCGAAAACCCCTTGCAGCCAGATCACGAGCGAGAACACGACGTGGATGACGAGGCCCTTGTAGAAGAAGTCGATCGGCCAGAACGGCGTCTTCTCCATGCCCGGAATACGCGACAGCGCGAGCAGAAGCGCAAACACGCCAGCGACCGCGAGCGCGCCGACGGCGAGCCACGCCCAGCCGACAAGCTCGCGCTGGACCGCGCTCTTCACGCCGGCGACGGATCGCGCGCGATTGAGGGAAGGGACGGTTTGCGCCGTTTGGGTCATGGAACGGTCAACTGTCGCTCATCGGATAGAGGTGGACCGCCATCACGTAGACGACGAGGCCGGAGACCGCGACAAAGAGCCACGCCGGGAACGTGAAGCGCGCAAATTTTTTGTGCGTAGCGAACCGCTGTCTGAGCGCGTTGTAGAAGGTCACCGGCACGAGAACCGCGACCACGAAAGCCATAAACACGTGAATCGCGAGCAACGTGAAATAGATCGGCCGGATCGCGCCATAGCCGCCAAATTTCGCCAGCCCCGCGAACGCGTGATAGACAAGATAGACCGCGAGAAACGCGACGCCGAGGCCGATGGCGACGAACATCGTTCGCCGGTGTCCCTCGCGATCGCGGGCGCGGATGCGGCTGTAAGCGCGCAACAGAACGACGATGGTCGCCGCATTGATGATTGCGAGCACATGCGGCAGTTCATGAATGACGTTCATGGCGCTCAACCGTGCCTCATCATCCTGAGCACGAAGCTGAAATACACCGCCGCGGCCACAGCGACGAGGACGACCAGCACGATCCAGTTGCGTCGCCTTACATTCGGGTCAAGGTCTGCCATGTTGACTTCGTTGGGCGGCGCTCGAGTTCCGGCTTCGCCTTCAGGCGAGAGCCGCATTTGAGCCGCCAGGTTTAAACGCGTCCGCGCAGCATGACCTCGGCGAGCATCGCCGCGAACAGGACGAACAAGTAGAGAATCGAGAAGCCGAACAGGCCCATCGCCGCCTTGCGCCGGGCCGATTCCTCGCCATCGCGCAGGCGGTAAAGGGCGAATGCGCGCCAAAGGAATCCCGCGCTCGCCGCAACGGCGACAGCGCCGTAGAGGAGGCCGACGCCCGGGATCAGCATCGGTCCAAGCGACGCTGAGAACGAGCAGAATTGAATAGGCGACGATCTGCCGACAGGTCTTAACCGGGCCGACGACATTGGGCAGCATCGGCACCCCGACCCGCTCGTAGTCGCCGCTGCGGCACAAAGCCAGCGCCCAGAAATGGGGCGGCGTCCATAAGAAGATGATGAGGAACATCGCGATCGGGCCGGCCGAAACGCTGTTCACCGCGGCGGCCCAGCCGATCAAGGGCGGCAGCGCTCCCGCGGCGCCGCCGATGACGATGTTCATGGGCGTCGAGCGCTTGAGAACCATGGTGTAGAGCGGAATGTAAATGGCGATGGTCAGCACCAGCAGCGCAGCCGCCAACACATTGACCTTGATCGCAAGCGCGGCCACCGAGACGACCGAGAGCAGAATTCCGATCGCCAGCGCCTGCAGCGGAGGCACGACGCCGCGCGGAATCGGGCGCATCGCCGTCCGCGCCATATTGGCGTCGATGTCGGCGTCCCACCACATGTTGAGCGCGCCGCAGGCCCCTGCCCCTCCGGCCATCGCCGAAAGCGTCGTGAGAAGCTTCATCCAGTCCATCGGCGCCGGCGCAAGTGCAAAGCCGACCGCGCCGGTGAAGACGACGAGCGACATGACCCGGGGCTTGAGCAGGACAAGATGATCGAGAACCCCGTCCCATGCCCCCGCAGGGCGCCGGGGTTGCGGACGCGGCTCTCGCGCGCAAATGTTGTCGATCGAACGGTCACTCAGCTTCGCCTAAAGGTAGCGCGCCAAGTCGGGGCGCCTTCGAACGCCATCGCGGCAAGGCGCGGGCGGGAGACCTCTACCATAATTGGAATGGCCGTCGACCGCAAAAATGAAGCCGCGCTAGCTCGCCGCATTCGCTTCGCTGAGCGCGGCCGCGCCGGATTCGAATTGCAGCCGCGCCAGACGCGCATAGACGCCGTTTCGGGCGACCAGCGAGGCGTGATCGCCCTCCTCGACGATGCGACCCGCATCCATGACCAGAATCCGGTCGGCCTTCAGCACGGTCGCAAGCCGATGCGCGATCACCAGCGTCGTGCGGCCGGTCATCACATCGTCGAGCGCGCTTTGCACCAGCGCCTCGTTCTGCGCGTCGAGGGCGGAGGTCGCTTCGTCGAGCAGCAGGATCGGCGAGTCCTTGAGGATAGCCCGCGCGATCGCGAGCCTTTGCCTCTGCCCCCCGGACAGCGTCACGCCGCGCTCGCCGAGCTTCGTCGCGTAGCCCAGCCCAAGCTCCCGGACAAACCCGTCCGCCGCCGCCCGCCGCGCCGCTTCTTCGATCGCGAACTCGCTCGCCTCGGCGCGACCATAGGCGATGTTCTCGGCGACCGTCGCGCCGAAGATCGCAGCCTCCTGCTGGACCGGCGCGATGCGCTCGCGCAGATCCTTCGGATCGACCGCCTTGACGTCGACGCCATCGACGAGGACCTGGCCCTCGTCGGGCGTCGTAAAAGCGCATGATGAGCTGGAATATGGTCGATTTGCCGGCCCCGGAGGGGCCGACGATCGCGACCCGCTCGCCGGGCATGATCGAGAAACTGAGGTCTTCCAGAACATGAACGTCGGGCGCGCTCGAATACGAGAAAGCCGACACGCCTGAACTCGATCGCGCCGCGCGACGGCGAAGGCATGCGCGTGGGTTTCGCCGGCGCGACGATGCGCGGCTTGACGGCGAGAAGCTCGGCGATCCGGCCGGCCGAACCGGCCGCGGCGGAAACCTCGTTCCACACTTGCGACAATTCGCCGAGCGAAGTCGCGCCAAGCACGGCGAACAGCACGAATTGCGACAAAAGTCCGCCGCTCATCCGCCCTGCGAGCACGTCGCGCGCGCCGAGCCAGAGAACGAACACGACGCTGCAGAAAGCCAGCGAAACCGCAATCGCGATGAGGAGGGAACGGGTGGCGGCCGCGTCGCGCGCCGCGCCATAGGCGCTTTCGATCTCCTCGCCGAAACGCGCCTGACTGACGCCCTCGGCGCCGAAGGCCTGCATGGTGCGCGACGGCGCCGAGGCTTTCCGAAGCGAACGCGGTCGCCTCGGCGAGCGTATCCTGAGCCCGCCTCGACCGGCGGCGCACCACGCGGCCCGAGGCGATCAGCGGCGCAGCGATGACGGGTATCGCGACCAGCACCAGAGCCGATAGTTTGGGGCTCGTATAGATCATCAGCGCGGTTGCGCCGATGAACATGAAGAGGTTGCGCAAGGCGATCGAGGCCGAGGCGCCGAAAGCCGCCTTGATCTGCGTCGTGTCGGCGGTGAGACGAGACACGAGTTCACCGGTTCGCGCGCTGTCGTAGAACGAGGCGTCGAGACCGCGACAAATGCGCGAACACGTCGCGTCTCAGATCGGCGACCACCCGCTCGCCGAGCGTGGTCACCAGATAATATCGGGTGGCGGCCGCCAGCGCGATAACGACGACGAGGGCGCCCATGGCGAGAAAATAGACGTTGATCGCGCCGCCGCTCTCTTTCGAGAAGCCGAAATCGATCATCGAACGCAGCGCGAACGGCACGGCCAATGTCGCCGCGGAGGAGATTGTCAACGCAGCGAGCGCCGCGCTCGCGCGACCAAGATAGCGCCTTCCATAACGGACAAGCGGAAGCAGCGCCGCCATGGACGCGGCGCGGTTCGTCGGCTCAGTCGTCATCCGCTCATTCATAGGCGCATCGCTGTCGGAAGGCACGCGCGGGAGTTCGGCCGAAGGCGGGAGGCCCGCCCGACCCCTGGCTCAAGCCGGCTCCCTACCGACAAATATGGGCGAGTTGAAGGGACCCGGTCGGAGCTGCCCCTCGGCAATCCCTAAAAGACGCTGCCCACGGCCGAGCGCCAGCGCCAGTTCGTCTGAAGTCACGCGCTCCATTTGACGAGAGACACCTCGTGTTCGAGCTGGCGCGCTTCCGCCGGTTGCAAACCGGCTTCGCGGAGAACCTCTTCGGGCGACCGACCCGTCCGGCCTTGCGCGAAGACCGGCATTCCGCCGGGCAGGCGAACCTGCTCGGCCCGCGCGAGATAAAAGACGTCATAGCCGATCGTGAGAAACAGGCTGTAAACGTCGGTTCCCCCGGCGATCGCCAATGTGCCGTCCCCGCACCCGACCGCGGCGCACGCCTCATCCAAGGTCGCACCGGCAGGGTTCCAGAGCCAAGTGTTCGGGTTGTCGGGATCGGGCGCAAGACTCGGCACTCGCCGGGTAAGGATCAAGCGGCGACGAGCGTGCGATTCAGGATGGCCCTCGTGCGACAGACGGCCGTGGCAAACTACCTGCACCCGATCAAGCGACTCAATGAAGAAACGTTGATCGGCCTCGAATTTGAGCGAGTTGGGCATATATCCAGTCGCGTCCGCGATCATCCCGTCTGCGGACGCAATCGCATAGCCTTCAATTCTCAGATTTCCCCGCACTTCCCAGCCGCTCCGCTCGCTCGCAACGCGCCCAACGGTTGCGAGCCGAGCGCGGGCTCCCAATCTTGCTGTTGGGAGATATACAGACCTTGAATATAGGACTTCATTCAAGAATCAAGCCACTCCCGCGGACAATCCCCTGGGCAGGACAAGCAATCTTCGCCATCGCCATTCCACTGACGGTCGAAACTGTGCCATAGGCGCGGAAGACCGAGGTCCAGCACGAGGCAGCGGTCAACAACGAAGGCTTCGCAACGATGAACGGCCGCAGGCTTCTTCCTGGGAAGCCTATCCCTCCGAATGAGATTCCAGACTATTCAATACAGCGCGACACTCTCGACGAGGTCTTCGCCAAAACAGTTCCGCCTGCGTCTGAAGCGCATCGCAGAACTCGTTCAGCAGTCCGGCGAAAGCTTGGAGGGCAACATCTTCTACGCCGACCTTGACGATCGTTATGTCGACCAGCCTCCGGAGGGCGGACTCGCTCCGGCTCGGCGCAACGCATGGCGCGCGGTGCGATTTAAGGAACGGTTGCTCGAAGTCGGCGTCAACGCCGGCCACAGCGCGTTGCTGGCGCTGTCATCGAACCCGCGACTCGAGTATTATGGCGTCGACATCATGTCGCACGCCTATACGGCCGAATGCGTCGATTTCCTCAAGGGGGAGTTTCCGGGGCGCGTGCACTTGTTTACCGGCGATTCGCGCGAAGTTCTCCCTTGGCTGGTCAGCCGCCGCGCCGAGCTTGCTTTCGACATTTTTCACGTCGACGGCGGCCACACCGAGGACGTCTGCCGCTCGGACATGAGCAATTGCATTCAGATCGCCGGCGGCGAACGCGGCCGGCATGTTCTGCTCGATGACGTCCATGCGAGCTGGATCTTCGACGTCTACTGCGAATTCCTATCGCGCGGGGATTTGACGACCGAGACGTTCGACGACGACTGGGAGGAAGCGGGCCGCAACGTGCTGGCGAGGATCGAGTGAACCTGGTCGACGATTGCGCATTCGCGTCCTTCTGGCATGGACGGCTCAACCCCTTCGCCTACGCGTGCCTGAGCTCGTTTCCGCAAGCCGGCCTAAGCCTGCTCGTCTTCACCTATGATCCGCATCTCGAGCTGCCTCCGGGGGTCCGCCACGCGGATGCGCGCACGATCTGCCCGGATGAATCGCTCACTCACAGATTCATCGCCAACGGCAAACCCTCGCTCGCCCACTTCGCCGATATGTTTCGCTACCGGATGATGCGGCAGACGGGCTTCTGCTGGATCGATACCGACATCCTGTGCTTGAGCAAGCCGGCATTGGACAGCGACGGCTTCGTGTTCTGCCGGCAGGCCGACGCGGTCGGAACGAGCCTCGTCAACAATGCGGTGCTGAGGCTGCCGCCGGCGAGCCCGGCTCTGACTGAACTGATCGCCGCAGCGGATTCCGCGATCGATGTCGACCAGAGATGGGGGGCAATCGGCCCTTTCCTGCTGACGCCCGTCCTCGCCAGGCACAACCTTACCCGGCATGCCCTCGACTCGCATGTCTGCTATCCGATCGAACCCGAGCAATTCTGGAAGCTGTTCGTGCCTGACTACCGTGAATGGGCCGCAAACGCGGTGCGCGGAGCGAGCTTCGTACACCTCTGGAGCGAGGCGATCGCGTGGACCGGCTACGATTTGTGGGCTTGCCCGCCCCCCGGATCCTACTTGCATGAAGCGTTCGAGCGCCTCGGCGCTCTCGAGCGCTTTCATCGCGTCGCGACCGAGGAGGAAGTTCTTCGCTTGATGGCGAAGCCGATCGCGGACTCGAAGCGCGTCGCCCGCGCCGGCGCGATCGACTCCGCTTGACGACGCCCCCTACCCGACCGGAGCGGGTTCTCTGGCCGCCTGCGGCGCAAGCCCTTTCGATCCCTTCCGTCGTTTCTGACGATGGCGTCTCGGGGCGACAAGGAACGTCGGCTTCCGCGGCTCCTTGAGGAACGCGGCCGCCTGTTCCTCGATCAAGCGATCGGCGATCGTCACCCGCGTGCGCAGATGCCTGAGTTCGAGCATCGACTGAATGAGAAAGGTCTCGACGATCCGGCCGCTGACCTGCGTATCCTCGAAGACACCCCACGCATAAGCGCCATCGCGTTTTCGCTCGAGGCCGATTTCATGGATCAGACTGAGGAAGGGTTTTATATCCTTCGGGTCAATCCGATATTCGACTGTGACAAGGATCGGCCCCTGATCGTCCTCAACCGGATGCACAAACACCGGCGTCCGCCAGTGCATCGCTGGCGTGAGGTCGAGCGCGGCCGCGGTCTGCAATCTCCACCGCGCGGTTACGACCATCCCGATCGCCGCACACGCCGCAGCAAGAAAAAGGGCGGTAGGCACGCCCTGAACGCTCGCGACCTTACCCCAAACCGCGCTGCCAAGTGTCATCGCGCCGAAAAACGCTGTGAGAAAAAGCGCGAGGCCCTCGCCCGCGGACCCACTCCGGCAACGCAACCTGGGCTGAGACGAACAGCGTTGTCATCATCGTGATCCACGACGCGCCCGCAATCAGACTCGCGAGGGCTGCGACGATTGGCTCTCGGGCAGCGCCATAGAGCCCGAGCGCGAGAATTGTGCCAAAGGTCCCAAGCGTGGCCAGCCGATCTGGACCGAGGCGCGCCTTGAGGCTGTTGAGTCCAAACGACCCAAGAATCGAGCCCACGCCGATCATGCCGAGCAGGATGCCATAGACTTCCGGTCCATTGTGCATCTGCGTGCGCGCGACGAGAGGCAGAAGCGCCCAATACGCGCTGGCGAAGGGGAAAAACGCGACGGCGCGAATGAGGGTCGAGTCGAGATCGCGGTTGTTTCTGGCGTAGCGGAGGCCCGTGCGCAGCGCGCTCATGAGGCGCTCCGCGGGAAGCGTCTCCCTTGTGCGGCGCGGCGCGCGCCACCAAATCAGAGTGACGAGGACCGCGATATTGCCGGCGCAAAAACACCAGAACGGCAGTGCGATGCTGAAGATCGCGATCGCCAACCCCGCAAGCGCCGGCCCCAGCGCGCGACTCACATTGTAGCTCGCGTTGTTGATCGCGATCGCGCTATCCAGATCTTGTTTCGGCACCAGCATCGGCGTGATGACCAGCCATGCCGGCGCCGCGAGGGCGCCGCTGCCGCCCAGGCAAAACGCCGTCGCCAGCACCACAGTCGGTGTCGCCCAGTGCATTGTGACGATGGCGGCAAAGGCGATTGAGATCGCCGTCACCGCAATCTGCGCGCCGATCAACATGCGGCGCGCGTCGATGATGTCGGTCAACGCGCCCGCGGGAAGAGTCAGGAGAAACATTGGCAAAGTGGTGGCGACCTGTACGGCCGACACCATCATCGGATCTGGATTGAGACTGGTCATGAGCCAGTTCGACGAGGTGTCGAACATGGCGAACCCGACGTTTGACGCCGAGCTCGCGATCAGCATGATCGTGAACGCCAAATTGCCGAAAACGCCCCAGCGCCAAACACTCGCTGCAGGCGCGTCCGACTGGGCGGTGGACTCGCTGGACAACAAGATCCCCATTGGAAGCGCGAGAAATCGGACGGCTAATGCTTGCCGGACTCCTGGATCAAATGGCGAACAGCGCGCAAGGTTTCAAGGCGCCGCAGTGCGAAAAGCGACCCCGACAAGCGGATGCGGCTGCTCAAAATGTGCGCTGCTGGGTTATTCGCACAAATCCAATCTTTCCCGCCAGCCGGCTCGTCCCCTCTTGTGACGGCTACTGGTCTCGGCGAAGCGCGCCGCCACGAACTCGACAAATTTCGCGAGCGTGTGGCGGCCGTCGAAGCAGAATTCCGCTCGCGGTGTCGAAAGAAAAGCCTTTTTACGGCCTGCGCGCTATGGCGTTGGCAAATGACGCATTCGGCCCTGTCTCACACTAGGCGCGCGGGTCCGCCGAGGATCGAATAGACGATGAACTTTCGCTTCAGCCAGGAGCCGCCCTCCAACCGGTCAACGATGCTTGGCGCGTTCGCCCATCCGGCGTTCGCGATCGTCTGGACGGCGAGCACCTGCGCGCTGATCGGCATCGCCATGTACGACGCGGCGTCGGGCTGGTTGATGACGACCTTCGACCTCAACCCGTTCGACGTCTCGCTCCTGCACACCGCAACCACGCTGCCGATTTTTCTGTTCACGCTTCCCGCCGGCGCCATCGCCGACATTGTCGATCCGCGTCGGATGATCGTCATCGTCTCCTACGCGATCGCTGCGTTGATGGCGGTCTTCGCCGCCGTGGTGGCGCTCGAGTTCGTGTCTCCGGTGCTGTTGCTTTTGACGACATTCGTGCTCAGCGCGGCCTGGTCCCTCAATGCGCCCGCCTGGCTGTCGATCGTACCGCAACTCGTGCCGAAGCCCGTGATGCCGGGAGCAATGGCCGCGTATAGCGTTGGCTACAACCTCAGCCGCACACTCGGTCCCGCGCTTGGCGGGTTCATCATCGTGCGCTACGGGGCGGCGGCGCCGCTGTGGATATTTGTCGGCGCCAATCTCATGGTGATCGCCGCGCTCACCTGGTGGCGCGCGCCGGGGCGGCAGAGAGCGTCCCTGCCCGCCGAAAGATTGAGCAGCGCTCTGCGCACCGGCCTCCGGCATACCGCGAACAACCGCCTCATGTGGGCCACGCTCGCGCGGACCCTGGCTATCTATCCGTTTACCGCAGCCTATTGGGGGCTCTTGCCGTTGATCGCTCGGCGAACCGGACAAGGCGCGGAGCACTACGGAATTCTGCTCAGCGCGATCAGCGTAGGAGCGATCATCGGATCGCTTGGACATGAGAGATTGCGCCACAAGTTCGGGGCTGATCGGCTGGTTGCGGCCGGAACGCTCCTGACGGTGTGTGCGCTGACGCTGTTCGCCACCGCTCAGGACCTCCCGATTTCGCTTTGCGCCTGCCTGCTCGCGGGAATGGCGTGGGTCAACAACCTGACTTGCCTTTACACCTCCGCGCAGAATGTCCTGCCAGATTGGGTCCGGGGCCGCGGCCTCGCTGTGTTTCTGACCGTCATCTATGGGACAATGACTGCGTGCAGCGCGGCCTGGGGCGAGGTCGCCGCGAGATTTGGACTTTCGGCCGCGCTGCTCATCGCCGCCGGAGGCGCCGTTTTGGCGATTCCCCTCACCTGGGGATGGAAGCTGCAGCAAGGGGCCGTCGACCTCTCGCCCTCCCAGCATTGGACCCTGCCGGAAACCCGGGAGGAAATCGATAACGATCGTGGGCCCGTCCTGGTCAAGATCGAGTACCGGATCGACCCCAAGGACAGCGCCGCGTTCGTGCGCGCGCTCGACGAACTCGGATTTGAGCGCCGCCGCGACGGCGCGTTTGCATGGGGAATTTTTGAGGACGCGGGCGACCTCGGCCGCTATGAAGAAGCCTATCTGATCGAATCGTGGCTCGAACTCATGCATTTGCGCGAGCGGGTCACCAACACCGATCGGGTGCTCGAGGACGAAATCCGGGAGATGCTGATCGCTCCCCCGCGCATCGAGTTTCTCATCGCGGCTGAACGCGATCAGGCGCGGAATCGACGCGCGGAGCCTGCCGGAGCGTAGCGTGCGTATCCTTGTCGTCTTCGCGCATCCGCTGGAAACGAGTTTCGTTTCCGCCTTGCATGCGCGCGTGATCGAGATCGCTCCGCTCTCGCGGGCATGTGGTCGACGATCTCGACCTTTACGCGGAGAAGTTCGACCCGGTGATGTCGCGGGAGACTCTTCTCCATTACGTCGACACGAGCGCGAACACTCGCGAAGTCGAGAGCTACGTTCAGCGCCTCCAGGCCGCGGAAGCGCTCGTGCTCGTCTTTCCGGTTTGGTTCGACGGTCTGCCCGCGATCCTGCAGGGATATTTCCAGCGCGTGTTTCTACCAGGCGTCGCCACGCGCATCGACCAGGCGGGACTGTTTCATCCCAACCTTCAGCATATCGAGCGCATGGCCGCCGTGTGCGCCTATGGCGAGGTTCGCCAAGACGTCTTGGCCAAAGGCGATCCACCATTACGCTTCGTTCGTGACAACATCCGCGCGCTATTCGATCCGAAAGGCCGCTTCGAATATCTGGCCCTTTACAACATGGACTTCAATGCTTCGACGAGGCGCGCCGCATTCCTGAAACGCGTCACCCGCGTCTTCGAAAGCTGGTGAGCGCTCCGAAGAACACGCCGAGATCAGAAACTGTATTTGGCCCCGGCGAACGGCCCGTACATCCACTGCTGATAGCGGAAGCTCCTTGGCTCGAAGGTGATGGCGTTAACGCCGGTGTCCTGGTGAGTGTAATTGTACATCACGCGATAGCCGACGGTGGTGGCGAAGTTCTGCGTCCAATTGTAGCCGACCGAGGCGAGCGCCTGTCCAGTTGCGCTGTCGGACCAGCCGCCGAGATCAGCCAGCATGTTCATGAACCAGCGATCATCGTAGCGATACTGCGCAGCGAAACCAGCAACCGGATTGATCCAATCCTTGTTGACGGTTTCGGTCCCATTGAACAGGCCGAACGGTCCACTGACGGAGAGCTTGGTCCCGCTGTAGAAGTTTCGAGCGCCAACGGTGCCGTAAAGAGAAAGGTTCGGTATGCCGAGCGGTACGCGAACGCCGCCGAAGGCGGTGATGAACGCCTCGTTGAGGGTGAGGCTGGTCTTTCCGCCGTAGAGCGGGTTGTCGGGGTTCTGCAAGACTCCGGACCCGCCGATCCGCGCCCACACGAAATCGACTCCGCCGATGAACGTGTCGTTGCGGGCGACCACGGCCCCCATGAACGAGCCTTGGAAGTGTTCCAGCACTTTGGCGAAGCTCGCGTAATAGGGCAGCGTCGGCAGAGAGCCGAAGCCGGTGCTTCCCGCAATGCTAGATCCCCAGCCATAGCCGGTGATCTCGTAATGCCACCCGGACGGCAAGACGGGGGCGACAATTTCCTGCGGAGCTGGTTTTTTCGTGGGCAAATCTGCCGCTGCCGCTGGCGCGCCGCAGGATCCGAGCAGAACCGCTAGCGCCAGATATGCCCGCATTTTTTTGCCCCGATCACTGCGATCGGTCGCTAGATCAATCACCTAGCTCAGCTTGCAGTGCAAGCGCCGACTCAACCGCCCCCTCTCTTCCTAAAATGGAAAGGGGCGCGCGGCAATAGCGGGGGCTTCAACTTGCAACGGCGCCCAAATAAGGGCGAGGGCTCGGCTTAGATCGGGTCTCCGGCCGCTTCAGTCTCGCCTTTGCCGACTTGAGTCAGCATCGACAAAACGAAATCCGGAGCAAGGAAGCGCGCGCAAGTCTCGCCGCCAGAAACCAGGGCCAACATAGAGCGGCCGTCGGCGCTCGCGATCACCGCGCTATCGCCTGGGGGAAGCGCTCGCGAAATCGGAGGAATGGCGATGTACAAAGCGCGCACAAATTGGAACTGCTCGTGCGTGAGCTTGGTCAGGTGCGCTACGGAACCGATTTGGGACACGGCCACACACTGGGGCGCAGTGGAGGTCAACCATTGCGAGAAGACGCCCGCCTCTTGCGTGTAGTCGGGCGCGGCGTTCACCACCTGCGCCGTTTGTATCGGTGACGTCTGAGCGTTGATGCCGTATCCGCTGAGACCGGCAAATCCTGCAGCTGTCAAAGCCAAGAACGCGTTGTTCATGCGGGTTCTCCTAGGCGCCGAAATCGCGACGACGAAGAAGGACAACCACCCGACCGGCGACGTCTCGTCGACCGGTCGGCCTTCCGGACGTTGCGGGGCCAACTCTGCGACTGAAACGTCCACGAACTCTATTGGTTCCGCTTTTGTGCGGGCGGGCGCGAGGGCGTCTCAGGCGCGCGCGCGAGCTCGATTTGCCCGTCCCAAAAACGCCAGCGCCGCCCTCGAGGGCGGCGCTGAAAACAACGCTTACGATCAGATTACAGGCCGCAGAGCGCGGTGAACCGGCCGTTAAAGTCCTGGCTGACCCCACACCCTCCAGCGCCGGGCGCGCCGTTTGTAACCGCGAGGGGCGCGGCGGTGAAGGGCGCGGCGAACACTTCCAGAGGCCCACCCGATCCCGGGGTATAGCCGTATGTGTTGGTTCGAAATTCGTTCATGTACGGGGTGGGGGTATGAAGATCCCCCGGATTGCCGGCCACCTGCGCGAATGCCGACGTGGCAAGCAAAGCAGACGCGGCGCCAGCCAATAAAAGACTCGTTGTCGCATTTCTCATTTCATGCCTCCTAAGCATGTCGGACTACAACGATCAACTCGATGTAGACTCCAGCACCCGGTCGAAAAGAACTCAGACGCCCATCGAAACAGCGCCTGACCAGTGGCTGTAAATGCTGGTGACAACCACATGGGGTTCTTTGCGGCGAAGGCTAGAGGATACCCCCGCCGCTTGTCTTCACATATTGGTGAGGACACGCGAGGCCGTGATGACGTCTGCTCATTGTCGCTCCAGGATTTCATATGGATTAACATCATAAAGTATACTTTAATCCGACTTGCGATAACTCTACGGATTCAGGTGGATGAATGGGGCCTGTGTTCTCACCGGTTTCTCCCGACCCTCGCGCTGGTTGATCTCGGCCTCGCGGCGCTCAGGGACTTTGCCCCTCTGATCTTCACGGCGAGCCTCTCGTTCCCCGCACAGAAGAACGACGCCAGGCGCAGTGACGGACGTAGGCGCCTCGAGGCAACCCACGCCACTGGCGCTTTCGACACCCCCTGATCGATATCCAAATCAGTGCTAGACGGAGTAAAACGTTGCGACCTTCAGCGCCGTTCGCTGCGAAGTCGCGGATTTGGAGTCGCCATGCTTCCTCGCGTCTATCTCGTCCGCCACGGCGAAACAGAATGGAGCATAAGCGGCCAGCATACGGGGCGGACGGACATTCCCCTCACCGAGGAGGGCGAACGCAAAGCGCGCGGGCTCCACGAGCGCCTCAAGGGACTCAAGTTTGACCGGGTTTTCACGAGCCCCCTTCAGCGCGCCGCTCGCACTTGCGCGCTCGCTGGATTCGGCGACGCCGCCAAGCTTGATCCCGACCTGCTCGAATGGAATTACGGCGATTACGAGGGTCGCAAGAGCAGCGAGATCCTGAGCCAGCGGCCCGGCTGGCTCCTGTTCCGCGACGGGTGCCCGAATGGCGAGCAGCCGGCCGATGTCGGCGCGCGCGCCGATCACGTGATCACCCGCCTGCGCGCGGCGGATGATCAGGCGATCGTATTTTCCAGCGGGCACATTCTCAGGGTGCTGGCGGCGCGCTGGCTCGGCCTTGCTCCGTCCGAAGGCCGTCTCTTCGTGCTCGGCACGGCGAGCGTCAGCATCCTCGGCTACGAGCATGACAAAAACGAGCCGGTTCTCTCGTTGTGGAACTCGGCTTAGAAACGATCCGCCGAGGGATGGCGGCGCTGCGCTTCGGGCTCGAGCAGGACGCCGACAATGATTGCAGAAAATCAGAAATCAGATTAAACTTGGCTTATGAACATTCTTGCCTGTCTCATGTCCGGACTGCCGGCCGTTCGCCGCTCTTGTGGCCACCATCGGCCCGAGAAATAAAATTCGCGATTGTTTCCCTGTAACCCACTGAAAAGTCTCGATTCGAACGAGAAAATCCAAGGAAATCCAAGGAAATCCAAACCACGCCAGCGGGGATTTTTGCGGCAAAACGGCGACGCGCCAAGACAATCCAAATGAGCGGTCCAAACCTGTGCGTCGACCGCTGCGGATTAAATACATAATTTATTAGATATTTTACCTTCAGTGCGGCGGAACCGCCGAGGTCTGCGCGGTCACGTCGGGAAGCATGGATTGGCTCCAGCCGCCGCCGAGCGCGACGATCAGATTGACCGCGTCGGTCTGCAGTTGACCCTGGGTCGTCAGCAGCAACTCTTCGGCGCTCAGTTGCTGCGTCTCGGCGGTGACAACCGCCGTGAAAGCCTGGGTGCCCGCCTTGTACTCGTTGAGCGTGATCTGCGTCGCCTCGCGGGAGATGCGCACGTCTTCTTCCTGCACCTTGACCTCGCGGGAGAGGATGCGAATCCCCGCGAGCGCATCCTCGACCTGCTGGATCGCCGACAAAACCGTTTCGCGATAGGTGGCGACATCGGCCTGATAGGTCTGGCGCGCCGCCTCGACCTGGGCGGTGGTGAGACCGCCGTTGAACAAGGGCTGAGCGAGCGATGAGCCGAACGACCAGATGGGGTTGCTCGGACCGAACTGGGTTGCGAAGGGATTGCCTGAATAGCCGATGAGGCCGGAAAGCGACACGGCTGGAAAATACCCGGCGAACTGGACGCCGATCTCCGCATTGGCCTGGCGCATGGTCTCCTCCGCCGCCGCGACGTCGGGCCTGCGCTCCAGCAGCGACGACGGCAGGCCGACCGGAACCGAGGGGACCCGGGTCGCCAAGCGTCCGTGCGGGATCGACAGGCCCGCGGGAGGGCGGCCCATCAGAACCGCGATCGCATGTTCGCTTTGCGCACGCGTCACGCCGGCGGCGATCAGCGCCGCCTGAGCATTGAGGAGCTGAGCCTGCGCGGTGATGACGTCGGACTTGGCGGCGGTCCCGGCGTTATACTGGTTTTGCGTGATCGTGACCGAACGCTTGTAATCGTCGATGGTCCCGGCGAGCAGGTCCTCGAGCGAATCCGCCTGTCGAAGCGTTACATAGGCGAGGGCGAGCGCCGATTGCGCGGCGAGCGTGGCGTTTGCGAGAATGGCGGCGTTCGTCTCGGCGCCAGCCTGTTGGGACTCGATCTCGCGCCTGATTTGTCCCCAGATGTCGAGCGTCCATGCGCCCGAGGCTTCCGCGGTCAAATTCGTCAGCGCGGGCGAAGAGCGCGTCGCGGAGCCGACGCCGTTGATAGTCGGAAAGAGTCCGGACCGAGCCTCGTTGATGAGCGCCAGGCCCTGGCGGAAATTGGCCTCGTCCGCCTTGATCGTCTGGTTGGACACCACGACCACCCGCAGAAGCTGGGCGAGTTCTGGATCGTGAAAAACAGACCACCACTCGCCCTTGGGCTCGTTCGCGCGCGGCGTCGCGATCTTCCAGCCCTTGATCTCCTTGAACTGCGGCGACACGATCGCCGCCGGGCGTTCAAAGTTGGGACCGACCGGGGCACACCCGGAGGTCGCAAGCGCGGCGATAAGCAGCGGCGCCCGCGCGAGCGACGCACCGCATCGCGAACGCTCGACCATCCCTGTTCTTGCCCCCGCTACGCAGGCCAAGTCGTGAACGCACAAAGCAATAGAGAAACTCCCCCTCCCGGCCTATTTGCCTCGCCTAACCCCGTCGGCAGCCCTTTAGGCGCCATCCGCCTTCCTCACGCAAGTCCCGGGCAGGAGCAATCACGAACACGTGTCGCCACTTGCCCGGCGGACGACAGCCGGACGGCGAGCAACTCAGCGGTATTGGTGCGCCCGATGTGCGCCCCACCAGGCCAGCAATCCAAGCGCGATCAGCACGGCGCCAATGAGAAATATGAACAATCCGGCGTCGGCGACCCAAGCCACAAACGGCACCGCAAGCGCGAGGAAAGCGCCTGCGACGCAAAGCTTCCAGGTCCTCAAATCAAGTCCGGACATAAAAACCCCCAGCGCGAGCAACGTCAGGAGAATGCTCCCCAACGCGTCATGCGTAACCAGGCCGTCACGGTTGCTGACGTGGATGAGATACATGGCGACGAGCACCGCCGCCCAGTGGGCAAACTGGATCGCCACCATCTCAAGCCGCCTGCGACCCCGCGCCAAATGAGCCCAGCCTACGCAGACGCAGAGAAGGCCGGCAATCGGGGTCATAGTGACCCAATAGGTCGCCACAGAAACGCCCAGTATGTTGGTCCAAGAAACGCCAACAATGCCAATGACGACGATCGCAAAATAGGGGAGTTCAGCGAGCAGGCTGATCCACTTTCTCGTCCCCCGGGGATGGGGCTCGGCGAGGGCGCCGGAAGACGTCGAACCTGCATTCGCCATTGCTCGCGTCCCGTCGCGCTAGGGCGCGGAAACGCGCCTCCGGCCCGTTCCTATCACGCGCGCCAATAATGACGCCAACAGGCAAAGCGCAACAGGCGCGGTGTCGGCGCCTTCTTGCGCGTGTTGATCGGCTGGCTATTTCTTATGCCGATCGTCGGCGATTCTGGACGCCCATCTCGCCCGCGCCGTCAGTTCCGCGCGCCGACGATCGCGCGCCAAAAGCCGCTATAGGCCAACTCAAAGCCGACGATCTCGTAATTGAGATCGATCGCGTCCATCACCTCATAGGCGGAATTGTTGCAGATCGAAAAAATGATCAGACCGTCCTTCGACACGTGGCGACGCGCCTGGCGCAGGTAGGCTTCGGTGATGCGCCCCTGCGGATCACACAGGCTGTAGCGTTCGATGTCGTTTTCCGGGTTTTTGTCGACCAACGGCGTATTGAAAACAATGAGGTCGAAATCCTTCTCGTCGATTTTCTCGAACAGGTCGGACTGAAAAGCCGTAAGATCGACGTTGTTGAGCTTGGCGTTCGCGACCG
Source organism: uncultured Alphaproteobacteria bacterium (assembly GCA_963717215.1). GTDB lineage: Bacteria > Pseudomonadota > Alphaproteobacteria > Rhizobiales > Beijerinckiaceae > Roseiarcus. The sequence goes on along the minus strand of CAVQVS010000005.1, from coordinate 167,905 downwards.
TCGCGTCAACGGCGACCGACGAGATGTCCGTCGCCACCGTTCTCGACGTCCAATTGGCCGCCATATAAAGCGAGATGATGCCGCAGCCGCACCCGATCTCCAGCGTCTTGGCGATCAGGTTTGGGTTCATCGCCTTGATATTGCGAATGAAAAATTCGGAGCTCGAATCCGGCAGCGGGTGATAGACGCCCGCGGGAACGTCGACCACAAGGCCATCGGCGTAAATTCGCTCGGGGACGGCCTGGCGGCGAACCAGCGCCTCATGCGCGGCCTCGATGTCAAACATCGCCGTATCGACCAGATTGGCAATTCCAAGCTTCCGAAGCACAGAGGCTCGCCGCGGCTGGATCCGCCGCTCGACCTTGAGATAGCCGATGTTCATGTGACCTCGCCCTTTACTTAACGGCGCGAATTGAGTCCGCTCGGCCGCGGGCGCACGAGGCCCCTGCCATCTGACATCATACGACAACTTATTTGGTTTGTTTCAGGTTTCTCGCCCGCGCTCGCTGTCATGCCAATCGCGCAACAACCAATGCGACAGCGCAGTCAGCAGGAGATGAATTGTGATGCCCGCCACCGAAATCAAGAGCAGCGCCGCAAACATCCGCGGAATATTCAGGCGAAAGCCCGATTCGACAATGCGATAGGCAAGCCCGGACCCCTGACCGGCAGACCCTGCGGCGATCTCAGCGACAATCGCGCCGATCAGCGCGAGCCCGCCGCTGATCCGCAGGCCAGCGAGAAAATACGGGAGAGCCGAGGGCAACCTGAGCAACATGAACTGCTGCATGCGCGAGGCGCGGTACATTTGGAACAGGTCGACAAGATTGTGGTCCGCGGAGGACAATCCCAGCGTAGTGTTGGCCAGGAGTGGGAAGAACGCCACCAGAAACGCGCAGACCAGGACCGCGACGCCAGGGGAAAGGTAAATCAGCAACAAGGGCGCGATGGCGACGATCGGCGTCACCTGCATCGCCACCGCAAACGGATAGAACGCACGCTCGACAAGTCGCGACTGGGCGAAAAGAATGGCAAGCCCGACACTTCCGATGACCGCGATTCCGAGCGCTTTGAGCGTAATCGACAGCGTCACCCACAGCGACGCAGACAATGTCGGCCAATCGGTGATGAGGGTGGAGATGATGAGGCTCGGCGCGGGCAAAAGATACGTAGGAACCGCGAAGTACCGGACCAATCCCTCCCAGGCTATTAACCCCAACCCCAGCGTAAGTGCAGGCACCGCATAACCGACAAAGTCGTCCTTGCTCACGCCATCCCACCCTTGAGGATCTTTGGCGACCGGTCGCCCATCGCGACATGGAGCGCTTCGGAAGTCTGGACGCACGTGTCAGCGTAGGCTTTGCACAGCCGAAACCCTTCGTGACGAGACTGGGTTGGAGCTTCGACGACAATCTCGGCAACCGCCCTACCCGGGCGCGCCGCCATCACCACGATGCGATCAGAAAGATAAACGCTCTCGAACACGGAGTGGGTGACGAACACCACAGTCGCCCCAAGCGAGGTCCGGAGCGCCGCCAAATCGTCATTGAGTTTTAGGCGGGTGATTTCATCAAGGGCCGCAAAAGGCTCATCCATCAAAAGGACCGTCGGCCGCGTCACCAGGGCGCGTGCGATCGACACGCGCATCTTCATGCCTCCGGAGAGCTGGCGCGGATACGCCTTGGCGAAGCCAGCCAGACCCACCTGCTCAAGCGCCTCTTCGACCCGCGGCCGAGCTTTTTCCTTCGACACTCCGGCAAGACGCAAGGGCAACCAGACATTCGTGAACACATCGGACCAGGGCGTCAGTGTCGGTTCCTGAAACACGAAGCCCAGTTCTGGACAGTCCGTAACCCAATTGATCTCGCCACGTGTCGGCCCCGTGAGTCCCGACAACAACCGCAAAACCGTCGATTTGCCGCAGCCCGACGGTCCAAGGAGGGAGAGAAATTCGCCCGCCCGGATGTCCAGGTCGAGGCCCGCAAGAGCCGTGACATTGTTGGCGAAGACCTTGTGCACGCCCCGCAAGGTCACGAGCGGCGGCGAAGCTACCGGGATCGCCGCTGCCTTCGTCGCCGTCAGAGTCGCCATCTCGTTCATGATGCAAACCCGTTATTTCGTCGCGTCCTTTTAGTCCGCGACATCCTCCCCACGTAGTGCAAATCGCATGCCGTCGGCATTCCGGCCTGATGCAAGAACTCGCGCCTTGCTTTTCGCCATTCGCCTGCGTCCCCCAAAGGTCACGCTCGCGCCGCCGCTCAATGCGTCTGAACCACGGACATCATAAGCCTCGCTTTTCCGGTCGAACAACAGGTAATGCGAGAACAAGTTATGTACAAGTGCCTTTAATTTGCTGCATTGCAGCGTTCGCGGCGTGGCGGAGGAGCCCGACTTTCTTGACGCCCATGGCGCGCCATGTCATCGCCTCACATACGACGCGCCTTACAAGAGGCGCTTCGAATCACATCGAAATTGAACGCAGGCGCGGCCATTTCGTTCCTTTGCTAGAGCTCACATCCATGGCCAGGGACTACGTCGCCGCCAATCTTGAAGCCCCGGTTCTCGATCATCTCTTTCCGAACATGATCGAGGCGGACAAGAGCGCCTCGACTTGGCCCTATTTTCGCAAGCAGATCGACCATCCATTTCGGGTCGACAGACGCAATCCGACGGTCGGGTTCATCAATCGCGACGAAGCTTCGATTCTCTATGGCAACGCGCGCGCGTTCAGGGGGCGGAGCGGAATCGAGATCGGCGCGTGGCGCGGCTGGTCGACCGCCCATCTCGTCGCCTCCGGCATTGCGCCGCTCCATGTCGTCGAACCTCTGCTCGCGGACGCGGACTGGAGACGGGAATTCGAGCAAGCGATCCTCGGAGCCGGCGGGGCCTCGACGACGATTCTCGTTCCCGAAACGAGCCCTGCGGCTGTCGTGCGTCTCGGTGAAGCGGGCGCCCGATGGTCGTTCGCGTTCATCGACGGCGACCACGACGGCGAGGCTCCGACCCGGGACGCGCTCGCTTGCGCGCCCTACCTCGAAACGACCGCAATGGTCCTCTTTCATGACTTGGTGTCGCCCCATGTAGCGGCGGGCTTGCGTGCGCTGGCGGCGAAAGGCTGGAACGTGATGGCGTACCAGACGGCGCAGATGATGGGCGTCGCATGGCGGGGAGCGATCCAGCCCGTGGCGCACAGCCCGGACCCCTCGCAGTCCTGGGCGGTTCCGCCCCATCTGGAGGGGATTCCCATATCCGGCGCCAGCGCGACCTGAAGCGCGCGTCGAAAGCGGAGGAGAGAACCATGCGTGAAAGCCTCTTTGCCACGGCCCTCGGCGCGGCCCTGACCGCCTCCGTGGTCCTCGCATTTCCAGCGTCCGCAGACGATGCCCAAGTCGCTCGCGGGCGCTTTCTCGTGACGATCGCCGGCTGCTCGGATTGCCACACGCCCGGCGCGCTGCTCGGTTCGCCCGACATGAAGCGCTATCTCGGCGGATCGGACGTTGGCTTCGCAATTCCCGGCGCCGGCGTCTTCGTGGGCGCGAATCTGACCCCCGACAAGGAGACCGGCCTCGGCTCATGGACGGACGAGCAGATCATCGCAGCGATCCGCGCCGGCAAAACGCCTGAAGGAAGGGAGCTTAGCGCCGTGATGCCTTATCCAGCGCTGTCGCACCTCTCCGACGCCGACGCGCAGGCGATCGTCGCGTTCCTCAAAAGCCTCCCGCCGGTCAGCAACAAGGTCAAGAATTTCGGCCCTGACGACAAAGTCACAATCAGCGTCTCCGCGGTCCTGCCGCCCGATGTCTACAACGCGCTGCCAGCGCCGAAGAAGTAGGAGCGAGCGACACGGATCGTCCGCAAGGCCGCGTCACTTCGGGCGCAAGTCGAGGCCGACGCTCTTGTTGACGAACTGGAGCGTGTAGGCCTTCTTGTAGTCGATGCCCGGCTTGACCACGCCGGCCTTCACCATCTCATTATAGAAACCGCTCCAGCGCTCGTCGGTCATCGCGCCGATTCCGAGCTTGAGCGTGTCGCCTGAATCGACGATGCCGAACGCCTTCATCTTGCTGATCGAGAAGGCGATCTCGTCGTCGGTGATTTCCGGATTCTCCCGTTTGATCGCCTCATTAGCCTTAGCGTTATCGCCATAGAGATAATTATACCAGCCAATGGAGGAGGCGTCGACGAAGCGCTGCACGATATCAGGATGCTGCTCCAGAAGATCGCGGCGGGTTTCGACAATGGTCGAATAGGTGGAGTAGCCGTAATCGGCGAGCAGAAAGACGTTGGGCTTGAAGCCGCCCTGCTTTTCAACCTCGAGCGGCTCCGAGGTCAGATACCCCTGCTGGATCGAATGCGGCTCGGCAATGAAGGGGGCCGAATTGAAGTTGTAGGGCTTGATGTTTTCGTCCTTGAAACCGTAGGCGAGCCGCATCCACGCCCAAAAGGTGTTGACCGCGCCGGCGCTGACGAAAGCTGGGTTCGCGTTGGGAAGATCTTGCCATTTGTCCAAGCCTACGCCCGGATGCGACATGAAGATCTGCGGGTTCTTCTGGAAGTGAGCGGCCACGGCGATGGTCGGAATGTTGTTCTGCACCGCCAGGAAATCGCCGATCATGTCGCCGCCCATGAAGAATTCGATCTTGCCGGCGATCAGGAGCATGCCGCCGTTCGACATCGGGCCGCCCTGGAGGATTGTGACGTCGAGGCCGTATTTGGCGTAGGTGCCGTCGACGAGAGCCTGGTAATAGCCCCCGGCCTCAGGGTCGGCGACCCAGTTGGTGCCGAACGTGACCTTGTCCGCCGCCAACGCGGGTCCGGCGAACCCCATCGCGCCCGCCAACGCCGCCAGAATCGCAACGCGCATATCCATCCCTCCCGCAGTCCGTTCTATCGGCGATTCGGCAACTGCGCCGCCCACCGCCGCAGGGCTAGCTCAAAGTTCGAACCACGCTGCACGCGTGGTCGCTCTCGCCCCCGCAGGTCCACCATACGGGCCGAAATTTCAAGCGTCGAATACATTTTTCAACTTGCCGTCCGGGTTGATAGCCACAAGCAAGACACACGCCAAAAGCTTTACCTTTCCCCTCGCCTCGCCTATGCGCCCCCTTCCTCGTGAACCGGAGCCGACCATCGCATGCGCTTATGGATCAAGGACCCGCTCGCCATCCTCGCTGCCGATTCCGAGCGCGGCATTGTCATCGAGGGCGCGAGCATCGTCGAATGCGTGGCGCGCGGGCAGTCGCCGACAGTTCCTCCCGATACGACGTTCAACGCCTCGCGCCATGTCGTCCTGCCGGGGCTCATCAACGCGCATCATCACTTCTACCAGACGCTGACGCGCGCCCATCCCGCAGGCTTCGGCAAGGAGCTCATTCCGTGGCTCGTTTCGATGGAGCGCGTCTGGGACCGCATGACTCCCGACGCCTTGCGCATCGCGATCCGGATGGCGCTCGTCGAACTGATGCTGTCCGGCTGCACGACCGCGGCCGATCATCACAATCTTTTTCCCCCGGACCTCACGAACGCGATCGACATCGAGGTCGAGGAGGCGACGAAGCTCGGAATGCGCATGACGGTCACGCGCGGATCCATGGGCATTTCCGAGAAGGACGGCGGCCTGCAGCCCGACTCGATCGTGCAGGATTCGGAGACGATCCTCGAGGACAGCGAGCGCGTGCTGCGCCTCTATCACGACGCCAAACCGGGCGCGATGATCCGCGTCGCGCTTGCGCCCTGCTCGCCGCTCGCGGTGCCGAAGCGGGTGATGGACGGATCGGCCGGAGCTCGCCGAGCGCTACGATTGCCGGCTGCACACCCATCTCTGCCAGTCGCTCGACGAGGACGTCTATGCCGTCGAGACCTTCGGCATGCGCTCGGTCGATCTCCTCGAGGAGGCCGGATGGCTGAACCCCCGCACATGGGTCGCGCACGGCATCCATTTCAACGCGGGCGAGATCGAGCGCCTCGGCAAGGCCGGCGTCAGCGTCTGCCATTGCGCCGCCTCCGACATGGCGTTCGGCATGGGCGTCTGCCCGACCAAGGAGCTCGAGGCGGCGGGCGTCGCCATCGGGCTTGGCGTCGACGGCTCGGCCTCGAACGATTCGTCGAACATGATGGAGGCCGTGCGCCATTCCCTGATGCTCCAGCGCCTGAGCTACGGACCCTCGGCGGTGACCCCCTATGATGCGCTACGCTGGGCGACGCAAGGCTCGGCGCATTGCCTCGGGCGCGACGACATCGGCGCGATCGCGCCGGGCATGCAGGCCGACCTTGCGCTCTTCACGCTCGACGAGCCGCGCTTCTCGGGCGCCCAGGATCCGATCGCCGCGCTCGCGCTCTGCGGCGCGCACCGGGCGGACCGGGTGATGGTCGCGGGCCAATGGCGGGTCATCGACGGCAGAGCCGGAGGGCGTCGACCTCGCCGCCCTCATCGCCAAGCACAAGGCCGCCGCGCGCGCCTTCGCCTGAAGGCGCAGCGGCGTGCGCTGGAGGAGCCCGTCTCCGCCGGGGCCACTTCCACCGCCACCCAGCGCAAAAGCCCGAGAGGGCATCCTTCTCTCGTTCGGCCGCCCCGCCCTTGCAATCAAAGCGCTCTACACCTGCGGCTTCGGTTCGAGCTCACCCAGTTCTCTCCGCTGCTTTCACCGGATTGCGGCTGATCGACGCAACATTGGAAGGGAGATCGGCGCTCAGGCCCGCCGGCGGAAACTGGGCGGCGGCTTCGGTTAGGATCGTCTGCAGCTTCGTGATCACCGCGCTCGTATAATATCGGTTCATATCTAGTGTTTGCTTTTTAAATTCCGTAACTGCGCTTATCAACGCCGCTCGATCAGACGGCGTTACGTTTTTCTTGCTCAAAATCGTTTTCGCGCTGGCGTAAAGCGCGTTCTTCGCCTGGTCCCATATGACATAGTTTTTTTGTATCTGGTCTGAAGAGTCGTTTCCTAATATCAACAACAGGTTTTGTGGATTGCTCAGCTGATATTGCTCCGCTTTCAACAGCAGCAATGTCAAATAATCGACCATATCCGACGTACTCTTCATCAATTCATCTGGCGCGGTGGCGGCGAAGATTTCAGGTGAAAACAGGCTGTTGTTTTCCAAAAATAGAAACCTATACCCTAGACTGACCTCAACCGCGTGCAGCATCAAGCTCGTGTGTGGGTCTCCGCAATCCCGCTCACGCAGGACTCCTACAACGTAAACTTGATATTCCACCGTATCGTCATAATATGTGACAATGGCGGACGTAATGATTCTATACAATTGCCTGGAGTCGAATGATATTATGGTATTGTCATCAAGATATTCGCTGGTCTGCTGAGATGCGACCACCGCTTGCAGCGCTTTCTGCCATTGGAGCGACACATCGAAGGGAACGTTAGCCGTGAGTTCATCCCAAGTGCGTTTCGTGCTGGCCTGGGCGCATGGACCGAAGATCCTTGAGAAGTCGCCAACCAACTCGATGCTCAGGTCCTTGATTGATATGTGCCGTCCGAGCTTTGCGCCTCCCGGGCAGGTTCTTATTATCAATTTCGCCTTTGGACGATAACTGCTCTTCTCCCGACTAAGGATAAGGCTAATCACTTGCTTGGCCATTTCGGTCGCAATGCCGGTAAGGATCTTAATTCTATCTTGCTCTTCGTCGATTGAGCGACGGTCGTCACGATCGCGCTCATCGAGCATACTTTGAATGTCGAGCAGGAATTTCAGCGAATTAGGCCGGCCGTCCCTCTGTTCGTCCTGCAAGCGCCGCAGATTGTCGTCGAGGCTTGTCGCGTCGAACCGCAAGTCTCGTAAACTGGACTGGTCAATGTTAATCCCCTCAAATTCGTTGATCGTATCTGGAACTTGAGCCAAGACAGCAAACGGGATCATGCGTCTTTGCAACCGCGGCCACTTTGTCATGTTTGGCTGGGCAAAGACCGATTGCTTGAAGGCGCCGACTTCATAGCCGGTGAATGAATGTGAAGGCTTCAGTCTTCCCGTTGCGATGACAATCATGACATCCGTGTCGCTGATACCCTGCTCGATGATTCCCTTCCAGTTGAGCCCGGTCGCGAATTCACTCATCAATATTATGGCTATATCATCCCGGAAAGCAGCTCTGAGCGTCAGCTTCAGAACGTCTGCAATTTGTTGATCTTCCGAAGAATAGCTGATGAAAAGCTTCATCGCCTTGCTGTTATCAGGCATCGATTCCTCCAAAATCTATAATGTCTTCGCGGCGAAATAGAATTATAATCGGCAAAGCGGCATAAGCCGCCGGGCAATTCGATGGCATTTACCGAATCTGAAGGCGCTCAACTTCGCCTGCAGGCTCGACATACCTCGTCCCTCATGATGAGGGAAGTGACCCAATCAATTCAGCGTCCGTATTAATCCTGTTTCGGAGGGAACGCTGTGATCGGGGTCACAGTATTTCTCCCTATACGACGAAGGCTTCCGACGGTGGCCGAGCTGTCGGTTCGGCTCAAGACCGCCCCATCGTTATTGCCCCCCGCCGATTTGCGGACCGGATGGCGTAAGACGATGGAATTTTGGTCCACATTCATGCTTTACGACACGCCATGGCTCAATTCGCGAAACGCCTCGCCCTCGTGAGCACGGTCGCGTTCGGCGGCCCTGCCCTTGCGACCGAAGCGCATTACACCTGCAGCGACGGCTCGAAGCTCACCGCAGACTTCTCGCCGCCGGAGACCGGCCACGGGAGCGTCGCACTGACCTTCGGCACGGGGCGCGAACTCAAGTTGCCGCAAGTCCTGTCCGCCGATGGCGGACGCTACGCCGACGCGGATATCGAGTTCTGGATCAAGGGGCGGAGCGCCGTGCTGTCGATGAAGGGCGTCAAGGAAACTTGCTCGGCGCCATGACGGGGCGGGTTGAGGCGATCCGGGGCGCTGAACGGCCTCGGCGCCCCTCGTGCGCTCGTTCCACCCCGCGCACGAGATTTTTTTGTCGCCAGGTCCATTTTAATTCTTGCTTTGTTCCTGTTTCTCCCCTACCCCTGTTCCGCCACTGACGAACGCTTCGCGCAAGCTTGGATTGCGATCGTTTCTGGCGAGTCATGGACGGGAACTGCTGGGGAAACGAAACATGAACGCTGCTGGTCAGATCGCCGTTACATTCGCCGCGCTCATCGGTTTCGGCCGCCTCTTTCTGGCGGACGAGGGCGACAGCCACCGCTTGAGCGGATTGCTCATTCTCGCCGGCGTGATCGGGAAGGTCGCCCTCTCGATCTGACCGAGCGGCCCAAAGGACCCTTATGGCCGCTCTTCTCCGGACCGGAAGATAAGGAGCGGAGCACCCTCAGCCGCCTGAGGACCCGCCGTAGCCCGCCCAGCCGAAATGGCGATGAAGTTCATCCTCACTGATCTCGTTGGTCATCGCCAGCGGGTCCCAGGCTGGAGCAGACCTGACCTGATCGCGGGTGACATTCATATTGATGTGCTCGCCAAACCAGTCGATGTCCTTCACCGCATAAGGCGAAAGCTGCACGACCTTGCCGGGCCACCAGTTCCGCGTCGCGATGACGAGATAGCGAATGTCCCAATTGGCGTCGTCGGCGAGAAGGTTCTCGACGTGGCCGATATCGCCATCGACGGCGTGAACGTAATAGTCCTTGAACTCGGCCACGCTGTGCAGGTGATCGCCGCCGTCGAGCGGGGGCAGTTGCGCGTCGGCGTTGCGCCGCGCCGCCTGTTCGACGATCTCAGATTCCGCATTCGCCAACGGGGAGCCGCCGCCAAAAAATGACGCGCCCCAATAGGGATCCCAGCCATAATAATCGTAGAGGAGCCCCTCCATGTCCTTCGTCACCGGCTGGTCTTCATGGGCGTGGGGGCCGGCTTCGATCTGCGCTCTCGCCAGATTGACGGTCAACTGGAGCCTCGCCGGCGAGCTCATCATCGGCAGCGCGGGCTTGGCCGAAATGTGCAAGGGCGCAATCGCCGAGGGGTGAATGAACACCCGCCGGCGGCCAGGCAGCCAATCGCCGGCTTCGACCGCCATCCAGCGAATCTTCCATGTCTGATCGTCGAACAGGAAGTCCTTGACCGCGCCGACCTCGCCGTCGCTCGCCTCGACCGGGCAACCTATGAGACCACTCACGGCGAACAGCATGGGCTCTCCTCCTCGGTCGGCGGCGCGCCTGTTTCGGCGTATCGCCCATCACCCCAACCGACAATCTGCGCTGTTCAGAGCGCCACCACAAGCTGAACCCGGCGCCCAACATCGGTCGGGTTACTCGGCGGCTGCGGCTTTGGCGGCCACGGATTGCAGATAGCCGACAAAACCGACAACATCCTTCGCCAGCATCCGGCCAATGGCGCTGCTCGCGTAGACGGACGCCCGAACGGTTCCGTCGGGGCCGAGAACGAAACCGGCCGGCTGCAAATAGCGCGGGTTCGCATTGACGAACGTTCCGGTCGCCGCCGCAACCGCGTCCACGTCGGCGCTGTGGCCTAGCGGGAACGGGAAATGAGTTCTTCGCGGCCGTAGCGGCGCTGGTCGCCTCATCGTCGACCGAGAGCGCGACGACCTTGATCCCAAGACCATCCAGCGCCTGCTTATCGGCCGCATAACTGGCAAGCTGCGCGTTGCAGAACGGGCACCAGGCGCCGCGATAGATCAGCACCACGCCCCAAGATCCGGCGAGTGCGTCCGGCAGCGCGATGGTCCCGCCTCCAACGGCTGGGACGGTCAGTTTCGGGAAGGCGTCGCCATTGTTCAAAAGAGGCATCCGGATTCTCCTTGGGCAAATCTGGACCGTCTGGTCCAGCCGCCGCGTAAGGTCTGGGATGACAACTGGACTGTCAAGTCCAGTCTCGCCTATTCTCCCTCATCGACAAAGGAGAACAGTTTGACGGGACGACGCAAAGACCTCTCGCAGGACACGCGCCCGACAACCGCGCGGGGCGCCGCGACCCGGGCGCGCATCGTCGAGGCGGCCGCCGGCCTCGTCCACCTGCGCGGGGCGAGCCCGACCAGCCTTGAGGACATCATGGAGGCGAGCGGGACCAGCAAGTCGCAGCTCTACCACTACTTCGCCGACAAGGACGCGCTGATGCGGGCGGTGATCGCGTTCCAGACCGGCCGGGTGACGGGCGGAGAGACTGTGGACCCCGCAGCGTTCGACTCGATCGACAAGCTCAGGCGATGGCGCGACGGTATCGTGGCCATGAACAAGCGCGCCCGCGGCGTCGGCGGTTGTCCGCTCGGATCGCTGGCGAGCGAACTCGCGGATCGCTCCGAAAGCGCGCGGACAATGCTCGAGCGCTGGCTTTGCGCTGTGGGAATCCCATCTTGTCGGGGGTTTGCGGGCCATGCGCGACCGCGGCGCGCTGAAGCCCGAGGCCAAGCCGGAGGATCTCGCGACGGCGGTGATCGCGGCGCTGCAGGGCGGCCTGCTGCTTGCGCAGACGGCGCGCACAAGCCGGCCGCTCGTGCTCGCGCTCGACATGGCGATCGACCACATCGCCCGTCTTACGCCCTGAGAGCAATCAAGCCTTCCGGTCGACAAGCGCGTCCTCCCGCGCTAGGGGTGCATGTTGCCGCCGTGCACATAGACGCAGCGGCCGGGAGGACATTTGGAGACGCTCGTTTCGATCGTCGGCGGTGTCGGCCTGTTCCTTCTGGGCATGGCGGTGATGACCGACGGGCTCAAGGCGCTCGCCGGCACGGCTCTGAAGACGGTGATGGAGAAAGCGGCGGCGACGCCGCTCCTCGGCACGTTCTGGGGCGCGGTCATCACGCTCATCGTGCAGTCGTCGAGCGCGACCACGATGACCACGATCGGGCTGGTCAGCGCCGGGCTGCTTACGTTCCCGCAAGGCCTGAGCCTGGTCTTCGGCGCCAACATCGGCACCACCGGCACGGGCTGGCTGGTGGCGGCGTTCGGGGTCCGGATCTCGCTCACCGCCGCCGCTCTGCCGATCGTGTTCGTCGGCGCGCTGCTCAAGGTGGTCGGGCGCGGACGATTGGCGGCGGCGGGCGCGGCAATCGCCGGCTTCGCGCTCATCCTGGTCGGCCTGTCGACGCTGCAGCAGGGCATGGGCGGCTTGGCCGAATCGCTGCACCCGTCGGACCTGCCCACGATCACCAACGCCGCCGGCGCGATCACGCTCGCCGGCATGGCCAACGTGCTGCTTGCTGGTCGTGGTCGGCGCCTTGATGACGACCGTCATGCAGTCTTCGACCGCCGCGATCGCGGTGACGCTCTCGGCGCTCTATGCCGGCGCGGTCGGCCTCGATCAGGCGCTTGGCGCTCGTCATCGGGCAGAACATCGGCACGGCGACCTCGTTCCGCCGTCGCCGCGATCGGCGCGTCGAGCACCGCCAAGCGCCTCGCGGTCGCCTATATCGCGTTCAAGCTGGTCGCGGCGCTGATCGCGATCGTGCTCTTTCCGTTCGTGACGCCGCTGATCGTCCGGGCGTCGCAGACGATCGATCCGACGGCCCTGCTCGCCGCCTATCACACCGCCTATAACGTGATCGGCGTCGCCGTCCTCCTGCCGCTGATGGGCCCGTTCACGCGGGCAGATCGAGCGCTTCGTGCCGGAGCGCGGCTCGCCGTTCACCAAATACCTCGATCCGGCTTCGCTTCGCTCGCCGATGGTCGCGGTCGAGGCGGTGCGCCGGACGATCGAGCGGGCGCTCGAAACGCTTTGCGTCGCGACCGCAAGCGGACTCGAGGGCGCGGCCGCAGGCGCAACGGCCCGCCCGGTCCTCGATGATGCGACGCTTGGCTCAGGCGTCGGACGGCGTGCGGCAGGCGAGCGATTTTCTGTCCAAGAGCGACCCGCCGCCTTCCGACGAAGGCCACGCCTGGTTCACGAGCACCGTGCATGCGCTCGATCATGCGAGCCGGCTCGCCGAAGCGGTCGAGGCGATGGCGAAGACCGGCGTCGCGACCGACGGGCCGGAAGAGCAAAAGGCCGCCGCTTTGTGCGCGCAATCGATGCGCGACGCGGCCGGGGCCGCCGCGAATCTCGCGGTCGCCGCCGGACCGGGCCATGCGGCCGATGACGAACTGGCTCGGACAATCGCCGGCGCGAAGACCTCGGCCGAGCGCCGGCCGCGCCCGGCAATGACGGGACCCAGAATCTCGAGCGCGCCGCCAAGGCGCTGGCCGATCTTCGAGCCGCGCATCGCAGCGCCACGCTCGACATGGTCGCATCCGGCAAGCTCACCGCGAGCCAGGCGATCGCGCGCGTCGACGCGGTCGCGCTCATGAGCCGGCTCGCGCATCACGCCTGGCGCGCGGTCGCGCATCTCGAGCGCGCCGCCGCGTCGCGCATGGAAATCGAGCAATGAACGCAAACAGAGCAGACGGCCTGGCACGCGCTGACCGCGGATGAAGCCGTCCAACGGCTCAAGACCAGCGTGACCGCGGGCCTCGACGATGCCGAAGCCGTCCGCCGCCAGACGGAATATGGCCTCAACGTGCTGCCGACCGCGCGCAAGCGCGGTCCGTTCATGCGCTTCCTGCAGCAGTTCAACAATGTCCTTGTCTATGTGCTGCTCGCCGCCGGCTTCATCAAGCTGATGATGAGCCTGTGGCTGGACGCCTCGATCATCCTCGGCGTGGTCATCATCAACGGACTGCTCGGCTTCCTTCAGGAAGGCCGGGCGGAGAAGTCGCTCGATTCGATCCGCAACATGCTCTCGGCGGAAGCGCGAACGCTGCGCAACGGGCAAACGTCGATGATCCCGGCGGAGACGCTCGTGCCGGGCGACATCGTGTTCCTCGAATCCGGCGACAAGATCCCCGCCGACATCCGCCTCGTCGAGGTCAAGAACCTGCGCACGGAAGAAGCGGCGCTGACCGGCGAATCCGTGCCGTCCGACAAATCGACCGCGCCCGTCTCGGACAAGGCGACCGTCGGCGATCGCGCGGGCATGGCCTATTCCGGCACGCTCGTGGTCTCCGGCCGGGCGAGCGGCGTGGTCGTCGCGACGGGAAGCCAGACGGAACTCGGCCGCATCAACCAGATTGCTCGCCGGCGTCAGCGCGCTCGAGACCCCGCTCCTGCTCCAGATCAAGAAGTTCGGCTATGCGATCACGGTCATCATTCTGATCGTCGGCGCGATCACCTTCGCCTACGGACATCTCGTCCGCGATATTCCGTTCGTCGAAATGTTCCAGGCGGTGACCGGCATCGCGGTGTCGATGATCCCGGAAGGCTTGCCGGCCCTCATCACCATCACGCTCGCGATCGGCGTCCAGCGGATGGCGGCCCGCAACGCGATCGTGCGGCGTCTGCCGGCGGTCGAAACGCTGGGCTCCGTCGCGCGCATCTGCTCGGACAAGACCGGCACGCTGACGCTCATGGAAATGATGGTCGTGTCCGCCGCGACCGCGGACGACACGCTCAAAGTCACCGGCGACGGCTACGCCAACGAGGGCCAGGTGCTGAAGGACGGCGCGCCCGTCGGCAAGAGCCCGATGCTCGAGCTTCTGGGCGCGCGTCTCGGCGCTCTGCAACGATTCCGAGCTGCGCCAGGAGGACGGCGTGTGGAAGGTCGAGGGCGATCCGACCGAGGGCGCGCTCTATCCGTTCGCCGCGAAACTCGGAATGGATCGGCAGAAGGAGCAGGCCGCCTATCCGCGCATCGACGCCATCCCGTTCGAATCCGAACACCGGTTCATGGCGACGTTGCACAAGACCCCGGAAGGCGGCGAGATCCTGCTCGTCAAAGGCGCGCCCGAGGCGATCCTCGACGCATTGCGACCGGCAGCAGGACGCGGCTGGCGCGACAGCCGCTCGATCGCGCCTTTTTCGAAAAAGCGTCCGACGTTCTCGCGGGCGCAGGGCGAGCGGGTGCTGGCGCTCGCGTGGCTGCCCGATCCCGGCGTCAAGGCCGGCAGCCTCGGCCCGGCCGATCTGCCGAAGAACCTCGTGCTGCTCGGCCTCGTCGGCCTCCTCGATCCGCCGCGCAAGGAAGCGATCGAAGCGGTGAAGGAATGCCACGCCGGCGGCATCCGCGTGACGATGATCACCGGCGACCACAAGATCACCGCCGCGGCGATCGCGAAGATGCTCGACATCGGCGACGGCAAGACGGCGGTCACCGGCGCCGAAGTCGCGCGAAATGGACATGGCGACGCTTCAGGAGACGGTCGCCAAGGTCGACGTGTTCGCGCGCGCGAGCCCCGAGCACAAGCTGCGTCTGGTGAAGGCGATTCAGGCCAACGGGCAAGTGGTGGCGATGACCGGCGACGGCGTCAACGACGCGCCGGCGCTGAAGAAGGCCGACATCGGCGTCGCCATGGGAATCAAGGGCACCGAGGTCACCAAGGAGGCGGCCGAGATGGTGCTGGCCGACGACAATTTCGCCTCGATCACGGCGGCGGTGAAGGAGGGGCGCACCGTCTACAACAACATCGAGAAGGCGATCCTGTTCATGCTGCCGACCAACGTCGCGCAGGCTTTGGTCATCCTGGTCGCGATCTTCGTCGGCTTCACGACGCCGATCACCGCGCCGCAGATCCTGTGGGTCAACATGGTGACTTCGGTCGCGCTCGGCCTCGTGATCTCGTTCGAGCCGCACGAAACGGACGTGATGCTGCGGCCGCCGCGCAAGGTCAATCGGCCGATCCTCGACGCCTTCGGCGTGTGGCGCGTCGTCTTCGTCGGCGGCGCTGCTGCTCGTGCTCACGCTTTGGGCGTTCTTCTGGATGAAGTCGGAAGGCGCGTCAGACGCCGCTGGCGCGCACGCGCCGCGGTCAACGCGCTGGTCATCGGCCAGGTCTTTTATCTCCTGAACAGCCGGTTCAAGATCGACTCGTCGCTGTCGCCTTTTGCCCATCTCGGCAACCGCTATCTGCCGATGGGGATCGGCGCGGTGATCGTGCTGCAGCTCTTGTTCACGTACGCGCCCCACTGCACGCCGTGTTCGAGACCGAGCCGCTGCCGCTTGGCGTCTGGCCGTGGCTATTGCTCGGCGGCCTGATCTTCTTCTTCGTGGTGGAGATCGAGAAAGCGATCATCCGCGCCACGGGTATGCGTCGGGGCGTGGTGGAAGCGTCGGCGCCCGCGTAAGTCGAATTCTCAGCCTCGTCCTGGCGGCCGCGGTCGGCCGGTCGGCGATCGCCTTCAGGAGGCGCTTGCGATCGCCGAGCGCCAGACCGAGCTTTTCGAGGTCTCGCTCGATCAGCTCGCGAACGACATCCAGGTCGATCAGGTCGTCGCGAAATGCGGCCTCATACCGTTCAGGACCGAGGCCTCGGAGCCAGGTGGCGACGTCCATGACGTCCTCCCAAGGCCGCGCGACAAATCATCCGACACATCGCGGCAAACGAAGAGCGCAAACAGCAGACCCTTCCGAAGCGCAAAAAAACTGCGTTCGCCCGTCGCGCCCAGCTTAAGGCTACGCCGCATCCGGCTGCCCCTTCCCGCGATGCGAAGGCGCAGGTCGATCGATCACAGCACTCCGACGAGATATTTTACGTGGACATCACACAGCAAGCCGATCACCATGAGGAGGTCGACCCAACACCAGCCCACGAGGGTAGGACGGTAGTTCGTCAGGAAATATTCAGTGTACACGGAAAACGGTGACCGTTTCTTGTGGTCCTGTCAGCAGGATAACCACATCAAATTGTAACTTCAATCGTGGTGCTGCATGCGGGCGAACCTTTCCATCCCGAGCTGCGCGATCATCCCGGTCCTCGAGTATCCGGACGTTCCAGCCGCTGTGAAATGGCTCACGGAGGCGTTCGGTTTCGAGCTCCGGTTGAGCATCGGCGCCCACCGCGCACAGCTTCAATTTGGCGGCGGCGCGATCGTGGTGTCGCAGAGCAGTCTCCCGGACGCTGCGCCCGGGAGCGGTTCGGTGATGGTCCGGGTCGAGGCCATCGACGCGCACATTCACCGCGCCCGTCAGCACGCCGCTCGGATCGTTCGGGACCTCGAGGACTTCCCCTACGGCGAGCGCCAATACACGTGCCTCGATCCGGCAGGTCATTCATGGACGTTCTCCGAGACCATCGCCAATGTCGCCCCCGATGTCTGGGGAGGCCGGTTGGCGTCGAGCCGCCCGATCTGACGTCAAACGCGCGCAAGGCCGCCGCGAGGTCGCAAAGGGCTTTGTCCACCTTTCACCCGCTTGCCAAGGCCATCGGAGAGCGGGCATGTACAAAGCTCGTTTCAATGAGGCCGAGGCCATGCCCACGACATCTCTCGGTTTCTCTTTCGCCTTCTTCGTCGCGGCCTTTGTCTCCACCCTCGTCGGTCTGGCGCTGCGCGCGTATTTGGCGGAGCGCCTGCACCTTGACTATGCGCGGGACATGGTCGGCGGCGTGACGGGCCTCGTCGTCACGCTGGTGGCGCTCGTCTTCGGCCTCTTGATCTGGACCGCGTTCGGGGTGTTTTCGACGCAGAAGACCGAGCTGCAGGTGATGGCCGCCAATGCGCTCGAGTTCAATCAGGAGACGCGGGAATATGGCCCCGAAGCGGCCCATGCGCGGGCCTTGATGCGGGCGGACCTGGATTGGGCCCACAAACAACTCTGGGGCGACGACCAGATGAAAATGGCGGCCATGGCGGCGTCTGTTCGCAACATGGACAGTCTGAGCGTCGCCCTCGATCATCTGCAGCCCGCGACCGAAGCGCAGAAATCGCTGCTCGCGGACGCCAAGCACAACTATGCCGCCATCTGGCAAAATCGTATTTTGATGTCGCTGCAAAACATCGACGCGGTGTCCTGGCCAACCCTCTATTTCGTCTCCATATGGACCTGCATTGCATTCTTTCTCACCGGACTGAACTCGAAACCCGGCCGCGCCACCATCGCCGTCGCGGCGCTCGGATCCTTTTGCGTCGCCAGCGCGATGTTCCTGATCCTCGAGCTGTCGCAACCCTACTCCAGCGCCATTCGTGTTTCTTCCGACGGCATCGACCGCGTGGGACTGGAGCTGGACAAGCCCTGAGCGCGCAAATCGCGGACAGCCGTCTAAGACGCTCGCGCGCTCCTGCGAGTGCTCTTGGGAACCCTGCGGCGGCAGCTCCCCGATGCGCCTCTACTGCCGCGCCATTGCGATCTTGAATCGTTGCTCCGGCGTGATCAGGTGATTGTGGTCGTCGCCGCCCAGGTCGATCTGCACCCATTCGATGGCTCCGGTGAAAGAATTCCCGCTCGGCCCATAGTCGGGAGAGGCCGGCGAGCCGGTGTCCGAGCCGACGTCGCAGGCCTCATCGGCCGAGTAGCCCATGGGCTGGCTGCGCTCGACGCGTCCTTTGCCCACGGCTTCGCCGTCGTAATAGAGCGTCACGTCGCCGCCCTTGGCGAGGCCGCCGCCGTCATATTTGAATTCCATGCGCACCTGATGCTTGCCGGCGGGAATCGGCTTGTCAGCTACGGCGTAGAAATAGTCGATGCCGAAGAAATTGTAGCAATATTTAAGCTTGCCCTCGTGGCAATAGAGCGTCCAGCCTCCGGCCTCGCCGCCTTGGGTGATGATCACGCCCTTGGCCCCGCCTTCGGGAATGGTGACTTGGCTTGTGACAGAGTGCGACTTGTTCTTGAGCGTCAAGACGCAAGCTTCGCTCACGCGCATGCCCGGAAACAAAAGCTGCGTGTTGCCGCGAATGAGCTGCGGGCGCCCGGCAATGTCTGGGTTGATCCGCTCGAAGCCGCGATCGTCGAGGGGCACGACGTTGTACTTCACCGCTTCGATCAGCCACAGCCGCTGCAATTCCGCTAATTTCTTCGGATTCTCGTCGGCGAGGTTCTTCGACTGCGTCCAATCGTCGGGGCTATAAAGCTCCCAGACATCTTCGTCGAACGGCGGCGGGGCATCGGCCTTCCACGGCGTTCGATGCTTCGTCACCGCCGTCCAGCCCTCGTGATAGATGCCGCGATTGCCCATCATCTCGAAATACTGAACGGTGTGGGTCTCGGGCGCCTTCGCATCGCTGAACGTGGGCGCCATGCTCACGCCCTCGAGCGGCGCCTGAGAGATCCCGTTGACGAAAGTTGGTTCCGGCAATCCCGCGACGTCGAGGATGGTTTTTGCGATGTCGATGACGTGGTGGAACTGGCTGCGAATCTCGCCTTTGCCCTTCACGCCGTTCGGCCAATGCACGATCGTGCCGTTGCGCGTGCCGCCCCAGTGCGAGGCGACCTGTTTCGTCCACTGATAAGGCGCGCAAAGCGCGTGCGCCCAGCCGACGGAATAGTGATTGTAGGCCTTGGGGGTGCCGAAATCGCCGATCTTCGAGAGCAGGAATTCTTCCGTCTCGATGCCTGGCATGCCGTTCAACACCGCCATCTCATTGAAGCAGCCGTTGATCGTACCCTCCGCGGAGGCGCCGTTGTCCCCAATGATGTAATAGATCAGCGTGTCGTCGAGGATTCCGAGGTCGGAAAGCGTATCCACCAGGCGCCCGACATGATGGTCGACCTGCTCCAGGAATCCGGCATAGATCTCCATCTGACGCGCGAGAACGGGCTTTAGATTGGCCGGCATCGCGTCCCACGAGGGAATTTCCGCGTGACGTGCGGTCAGCGCCGCGTCGTTCGGAATGACGCCGAGCTTCTTTTGCCGCGCGAGCGACTCCTCGCGAAGTTTGTCCCAGCCGCCGTCGAACTTGCCTTTGTATTTGTCCGACCATTCCTTCGGGACATGATGGGGCGCATGCGTCGCACCCGGCGCGAAATACATCATGAAGGGCTTGTCGGGCATCAACACCTTTTGCTGGCGCACCCAGGTGATGGCGCGGTCGGCGAGGTCCTCGGTCAGCGTATAGCCCTGCTCAGGCGTTTTCGTCGGCTCCACAGGGGATGTGCCTTCGTAGAGGCCGGGAAAGTACTGGTTCGCCTCACCGCCGACGAAGCCGTAGAAATGCTCGAAGCCCGAACCGGTCGGCCACTGGTTGAAGGGCCCCATGGGCGAGACCTCCCAGAATGGCACTTCGTGGCACTTGCCGAACTGCGCCGTCGAATAGCCGTTGAGCTTCAGGATCTCCGGCAGCGGCGCTTTCTCCTTGGGCCGGATGCTGTTGTTGCCGGGCGCCGAGGTCGCCATCTCCGTGATCGCGCCCATGCCGACCGAATGATGGTTGCGGCCGGTGAGCATGCGCCTGGCGCGTGGGCGAGCACAAAGCGGTCGTATGGAAGCGGTTGTACTTCAGGCCGTTGGCCGCAAGGCGTTCGGCGGTGGGCGTGTAGCACGGTCCGCCAAAGGCGCTCGAGGCGCCGAATCCGACATCGTCGAGAAGAACGATGAGCACGTTCGGCGCGCCTTTCGGCGGCCGCAGCGGCACGATGGGCGGGTATTTCGTGTTCGGATCCTTGGCGTCGTAGGTCGTAAGGCCGACGTGCTTCGGATCGGGAATGGGCAGGATGTGGCGAGGAAGCTTGTCGTTTGAATCCGTCACGGCGTTCGCTCCCCCCAGACGGCTACGCGGATGGCCCGTTTCGCCGGATCATGAAACTCAGTTATGCCGCAGCGCGCCTGTTTCTCCAAGCGCCTGTAAACATCCTACCAATTCGGTGCTTCGCCCTGTGGGTCGTCTCTGGGGCGACGACCCGGAGCTGTCGCAACCCTACTCCAGCGCCATTCGTGTTTCTTCCGACGACATCGACCGCGTCGGACTTGAACTCGAAAAGCCCTGAGCGCGCCCCGCTCATCTCCGTCCCTTTGCCGCCCTTCGCCAACAGAGCGCCCCGCGCGACGCATTGCCTGGTTTCGTCATTCTGCTAAGCCGGCGCCATGAGAGTTCTTGTGGTCGAGGACGACGAAGGAACCGCACGGTTCATCGCCGCGGGTCTTCGCGCACGTGGACACGAGCCGACTGTCGCGAGCGACGGTCGCGAAGGTTATGAGCGCGCAAGCGCCAACCGCTTCGACGTCATCGTGCTCGATCGCATGCTGCCGAAACTGGACGGCCTCGGCGTCGTCGCGCTGATACGCCGGAACGGCGTCTCGACCCCGGTGCTCTTCCTGACCAACCTCTCCGGCATCGACGATCGGGTCGACGGACTCGAGGCCGGTGGCGACGACTACCTCGTCAAACCCTTCGCCTTCGAAGAACTGATGGCGCGCCTGACGACGCTCGCCCGCCGTCCGACCCTGGGCGCCTCCCAAACCCTGCTCGTGGCGGGCGATCTCGAAATGGATCTCGTCGCGCGCTCCGTGCGCCGCGGCGGAGCGGCGATCGATCTTCAGCCGCGCGAGTTCCGCCTGCTCGAATTCCTGATGCGCGCCGAGGGCCGGCTTGTCACGCGCAAGATGCTGCTCGAACAGGTGTGGGAATATCATTTCGATCCGAAGACCAACATCGTCGAGACGCACATCAGCCGGCTGCGCGGCAAGGTCGACTGCGGCGGCCCCTCGCTGATCCAGACCGTGCGCGGCGCAGGATACATGTTGCGTGTCCCAAATCCGGCTGCTTAGTACGGCCAGCTTCCGGCTGGCCGCCCTGTATCTGGCGCTGTTCACGGCCTCGGCGCTGGCGCTCGGCGCATTCGTCTATTTCTCCGTGCGCCATGAAATCCTCACCGATTTCGACGAACGAATTGCCGAGGAATCGGACGCGCTGAAGAGCGCGTTCGTCGATGGCGGACGCGACCGGCTCGCCGCCATCATCGACGCGCGGGGATCGAGCGGCGCAGGCTTCGCCTACGGTTTCATCGCTTCCGACGGCAAGCCGATCGTCGGAGACTTGCGCCTCCCGCGGTCCGGCGCCGCCGCCGACGGATGGATCGAAGCGCAGGAGAACGACGGCGAAGAGCGGCCCGAGTCCAAGCCGGAGGTCATCCGCTCGCTCATCACGCCGCTCGCCGACGGATCGTCCCTCCTCGTCGGCGATGAGCGCCGCCGCTCGGATACGATCCTGACCGGTGTGCTGACAGCCTTCGCCTGGGCGGTCGCCGCCACGTTGGCGATGGGGACGATCGGGGGATTGTGGCTGAGCGCGCAGTTCCTGGGGCGTATCGATTCGATGCGGCAGACCGCCCGCCGCCTCATGGACGGCGACTGGAGCCGGCGAATTCCGCTAAGTCGCACGGACGACGACCTGACGGCGCTCGCTCGAACCTTCAATCGGCTGTTCGATCGAATTGAGAAGCTTCTGCAGGCGAACAAGCAAGTCAGCGCCGACATTGCGCATGATTTGCGGAAACCTTTGGCTGGCGTGCTGCGTCGGCTCGAGGCCGCGCGCGCCGACTTGCCCTCCGGCGCGGGGCGCGACGCGATCGGCGACTTCGATCGGCGACGTCGAGGGCGTGCTCGACATCTTCAACGCCTTGCTCCGCATCGGCCAGGTCGAGGCCGGCGCGCGGCGGGCGGCGTTCCGGCCGCTCGACCTTGCAGAAATAGCGCGCGAGGTCGCCGAGGCGTTCGCGCCGACCGCCGAAGACGAAGGCAAGACGCTCGTCACGCGCCTCGACGTCCTGCTCCCGCTCGCGGGCGACAAGGAACTCCTGGTGCAGATGATCGCCAACCTGATCGACAACGCGTTGCGCCATACGCCAGCCGGGGTCCGGATCGAGGTCGCCGGTGAACGGACGCCGCGGGGAATTGCGTTATCGGTCGGCGACAACGGTCCGGGCGTCGCGCCCGAGGACATGGCGACGATCTTTCAACGTTTTTATCGGGCCGGCGAGGCGCAGCGCTCCTCCGGAACCGGCCTCGGTCTCGCGCTCGTCGCCGCGATCGCCGACTTGCACGGCCTCGACTGCCGGGCTTGCGACAATGGCCCGGGACTTCGCATCAGGCTCGCGACAGCGGCCGAAGAGGAGTGAAGCCGATCAGCACGCCTCATTGCGGCGCGACGCGATGAGGGCGGTCGAAAGCTGGGCGATGATCGCCTTGGCGTATTCGACCGTAAGAATGATATCGATCGCCTCGACCTTTCCTGGAAATTCCGGGACCGCGGTCGTCACAGTGAGAAAGATATCGTCGTCGATCGCGGCCGCCGTCGGCGGCTCATAGGCGGCGAAGAAGAACGGCGCGCCGAACTTTTGTGGTTCCGTCATGAGCCCTCCATAAAAGCATCGTCAGGCCAGATCGCCGGGCCCGGCGGCCCGCTTGACGCCGACGACCATGGCGCGAGCCAGGTTCTCGTGGTGGCGCAGGCTCGCAAGCGCCACGCCGGCGAGGTGAACGACCACCAGCGCGAACACAGCCATGCGCGAGGAGCGAATGGACATGCTGCACGACCGCGGAGCCCCAGAAGGCGTCGGTCGTCAGGAGCCAGCCACTGACCGCCGTCCCCGCTATCGCGACAAGCAGGACGACGATCATCGCCCCGCCCGCCGGATTGTGGCCGATGTACCGGCGCTCGGAACCGTCCTTGAGCGCCCTTAGATAGGCGATCACCGTGCGGGGCGAGCGTACGAACTGGGCGAAGCGCGCATAGCGCGGGCCGACGAAGCCCCAGACGACTCGCAAAGCCACGAGCGCGCCGGCGGCGTAGCCTGCGGCGTTATGCAGGCCCTCCCAGTGTTCGGAACTGAACCAGGCGACCGCGAAGCTCGCGGCCAGCGCCCAATGAAACGCCCGGACGAAGAGGTCCCAAACGCGTATCACGGCCCGCGGCCTCGAAGCTCAGTTTTCGCCGGCCTCGGCGTTGCTGAGCTTTTCTAACGTCTCGGCGTTGTAGGCCATATTGGCGCGCTTGCCGTCCTTGTCGGTGGCGTAGACCTCGTAGCACCCGCCCTCGACCTTGATCTGGCGCACCTTGTAGCCATCGGCCTGAAGCTGCGTTTCAAGCACAGACTTCGGCTGCCACTTCGACTTTGGCCCGGTCGCGCATTTGCCTTCCGCGAGAGCGGGACCCGCGGCGGCGATTGCGATAATGGTGAGGGCGCTGAACAATTTCATCCGGATCTCCAAGTTTCGAGGGTCGCCAGGCCGGCAGCCGGTCCGTGGCGCCGCCGTCCGAATCGCTTCCCAACCCGTCGGATTTGCGTTGGCCAGATTACAGATCGCCAATGTCCGCGATGGATCGAACCCGGGGCGAGCTGGGAGGTCTTAACAAGGTCTTAAGACCACATGGGACTTCGGTCCAATTGACGCCGAAATCGGAAAGGCGGCAACCTCCGGGCGGAATGCATCTTGAAGGGGGCTTTCAAATGATCCGACGATTCTCTGCTCAGGCGATATCCGCGGGACGCGGGCGGTCGTGGACGATTCGGACGGGAATTGCCGGGCTTTCGGTCCTATGGGTTCTCGCGGTCAGTCCGATCGTGGCCTCCGCGTCGACTGTTGTTTATGATGTGAATTTGAACTTCGATCCCACGACTCAAGAAGGCGGCCCTGGGGTCGGCACTGTGACGGGCACATTCGCGATCGATACCGTCACGGATCTCATAACTGCGATCGATCTGACCGAGAAGACCAACACAAACGACACGATCGGCAGCTGCTGCGGATTTCCCGCTGTCACGAGCGTGACTTTCAATGCTCTGTCGCTGAGCAGCATAGATTTTAGCGTTAAACCGTTGTTCCCCCTGGTCCGAACTCAATCGGATTGCTGCCTCATCGACGGGTTTGAGGGCGGCCCGTCGATTCAGTTTGATTTCCCATACCCAGGCGGTGGGGCCGTGCAGCCTGGAAACTTCGATTCGATTACGTCCGACACTCGCTATCTCTATGGCCAGGTGACGCCTCAGGCGACCGGGGGCGCGCCCGAAGTTTCGACCTGGGCGATGATGCTGATCGGATTCGTGGGCCTGGGCTATGCCGTTCATCGCCGAGCGAGAGAAAGCACGCCGCTTTAGAACGGCGATTGAAGCACACCGCTGCCCACAGGGCGCTCCGAGAGATGGCGGGGGCAACCCCGGAAACTGTCGAGCACACCCCCCGGCGCTGTGTGTTTCGGGCCAAGCATCGGGCGGCGGCAAGCGCTGCGATGGGTCTTGGGTGGCGAGCGGGATATTCTCGATACGTGAACCTTCCCGCGCGGAATTGCCGTCTCGATCCGAAAGTTCTTGGGAATTGTATTCTATTTTTCGGAACAATGTGCTACCCTTCCGCTTTCTCAGAGAAGCGAGCACATTATGGAACAGACCTCAGAACCCCGCCGGCGGCTCAATGTTCTGGGCAAGGCCGAGCGGAGAAAGCGGATTTTCGCGCGGCTGCGGGAAGGCTGGGCCTATGAGGAGATCGCCGGCGAGGAGCGCCTGAGCGCCGAGCGGATCCGGCAGATCGTCGCGGAGGTTCTCGATAAAAGGGTGATCGACCGCGGCGTCGACCACGCGCATCTGCAGCTCGAACGCCTGATGCCCGCCATGCGGATCGTCGGCGAGGCGATCGGGCGCGGCGAGCTCAAGGCGGTCGCGCCCCTGATCAAGGTGATCGACCGGCTCGACAAGCATCAGCAGACGGTGGTGACGAAATACACTTACGGGCCGGAGGAACGGGAGCGCCTGCTCGCCAAGATCAACCGCCTCGCCGACAATCTCCAGCCCCTCGACCGCGAGGCGCCCGCTGAAGGGGCGGAGGAGGACAAAAATATTTTTACCGAAATTCCTTCGTAACCCCTTGATAAGTCTCGATTCGGACGAGAGAATCCAAGGAAATCCAAGCTTTTCCAAACCCCGTTGACGGGGGTTTTCGCGTCGAAACGACGACCGGCCAAGAGAATCCAAACCGGGGGCGGTCGGCCGGCTAGATGCACCGTCCCCCGTCGACCTCGAGCACCACGCCGGTCAGGAAGTTCGCCTCGTCGCTGGCCAGATAAAGCGCGGCGAGGCCAATGTCCTCCGGCTTCGAGAACCGGCCGAGCGGCACGGTCGCCTTGAAGGCGGCGCGCTTCTCCGGCGTGTCCTCGCCCATGAACATGGCGAGCAGCGGCGTCTCGCCGGCGACGGGGGCGAGCGCGCAGACGCGGATCTTGTCGGGCGCAAGCTCGACGGCAAGCGACTTCGTCATCACATGCACCGCGCCCTTCGAGGCATTGTAGACGGTCAGTCCGGGACGCGGGCGTAAAGCCGCGGTCGAACCCACGTTGATGAACACGCCGCCGCCGTGAGCGCGCATATGCGGAATGAACGCCTGCGCAGCGAAGAAGATCGATTTGACGTTGACGGCGAAGACGCGATCGAACTCCGCCTCCTCGACCTCCATGATCGGCTTGTTGCGGTGCGTGGTGCCGGCATTGTTGACGACGATGTCGATCCGCCCGAGCGAGTTGATCGCCTCCTTTGCGGCCCGCTCGACATCGGCGCGGTTGGAGACGTCGGCCTTGAGGGCGATCGCCGCGGGACCGAGGCGCTTCGCGGCCGCCTCGGCGACTTCACCCTTCACGTCCAGACAAGCCACCCGCGCGCCTTCGCGAACGAAGGCTTCGGCGATGCCGTAGCCGAACCCCTGCCCCGCGCCCGTCACCAGCGCGGCCTTGTCCTTCAATCGCATGGTCTTTCCTTCGCTCGCGCTTCGTGATCGTTCTCAGCCCGCTTTCCGCATTTCCGCGACGAGTTTGTCGTCGATCTCACGCGCGCGTTGAGCCGCTGGACGCGCGCTCAAAAGATTCCAATAGCGCTCGAACGCGGCCCGCTTGTCGATCGTGCCGAACACCATGCCCCAGCCGATATGCGAGCCGACATAAACGTCCGCGGCGGTGAAGCGGTCGCCCGCGATATATTCGGAGCGGTCGAGTTGATCCTCGAGCGCGGCGAGCGATTGCTCACGCGTGCCATAGCCGACCATCCTCGACTGCTCGGGACGAACGGCGACGCCGAGCGCCTTATCGGTGTTCGCCGCCTCGATCGGGCCCGCGGCGAAGAACATCCAGCGGTAGTAAGGGCCGCGAAGGCGCGATCCAGGCGGCGGCGCGAGGCCGGCCTCCGGAAAGACGTCCGCAAGATAGGCGCAGATCGCCGCGCCTTCGGTGACAATGATCTCGCCGTGGCGCAGCGCCGGCACCTTGCCCATCGGGTTGATCGCCAGATACTCGGGCGACTTCATCGATCTGGCATATTCGAGGATTTCGGCTCTGTAAGGCTGGCCCACCTCCTCGAGCATCCATCGCGCGACGCGGCCGCGCGACATTGGGTTGGTGTACAGAACCAGTTCGTCCGCCATAGCTCGCTCTTCCTTCGCGTTCCCACCCAAAAAGCCGGTCGTTGAGGTTTGCGTCCGCAATCACTAAATTCCGAAGCAATCCGCCTTCCCGCACCTGCTGGATCAGTCATGCGCATCGAAACCGACGTCAAGCTCGATTTCAAGGATGTCCTCATTCGCCCCAAGCGTTCGACGCTCAACACCCGCAGCGCCGTCGACGTCGAGCGCGCCTTCCGCTTCCTGCACACCGGCTCGGAATGGCGCGGCTTTCCGCTGATCGCCGCCAACATGGACGTGACGGGGACCATGGCGATGGCGCATGCGCTGGGCCAGCACGGGGCGCTGACCGCGCTGCACAAGCACTACCCGGAGCCAAAGCTGGCGGACTTTTTCGCAAGCCCCGACGGCGCCCACGCCTTCTATTCGCTGGGCACCACGCCAGCCGACGTCAAGAAGCTCGCCGCCGTCGCGAAGGCGGCGCCGATCCGCTTCATCTGCCTCGACGTCGCCAATGGCTATGCGGAAAAATTCCTGGAGACGGTCAAGCGCGTGCGCGACGATTACCCGCATGCCGTGATCATGGCCGGCAACGTCGTCACCGGCGACATGACGGAGGCGCTGATCCTTGCGGGCGCGGACATCGTCAAGATCGGCATCGGTCCTGGCTCCGTCTGCACCACGCGTCGGGTGACCGGCGTCGGCTATCCGCAACTCTCGGCGATCATCGAATGCGCCGACGCGGCGCACGGCCTGAAGGGCCAGGTCTGCGCCGATGGCGGCTGCACGGTTCCCGGCGACGTCGCCAAGGCCTATGGCGCCGGCGCCGATTTCGTCATGCTGGGCGGCATGCTCGCCGGCCACGACGAATGCGACGGCGAAATCCATTACGAGGAGCGGGACGGCGAAAAGGTGCCGGTCGGCATGACTTTTTATGGCATGTCGTCGGAAACCGCGATGAAGAAGCATTCAGGCGGTGTCGCCCACTACCGGGCCGCCGAGGGCAAGTCGGTCGAGACCCCCTATCGGGGCCCGGTCGACGGGACGATGGGCGAGATCATGGGCGGCGTCCGCTCGATGATGACTTATATCGGCGCGGCTCACCTCAAGGAGGTCCCCAAGCGCACCACCTTCGTGCGGGTGAGCGCGCAGACCAACGACGTGTTCGGCGGGTGAAAGTGGGTCGCTTGCATTCGACGCTCTTACGACAACCCGGCATTGGTCGGCGGATCGCGCGCATGCTAGAAGCCTGCTCATGACCGTCGCCGCCTTGAAAGCCGAGGATCGCGGGCCCGTGCGCCTGGCCGGCGCGACGCGCGCCCAAATCCTGGACGCGCTCGCCGAAATCGGGACGCCCGAGCGCGAGCTCAAGATGCGCGCCTCGCAGCTCTGGCATTGGATCTACCATCGCGGCGCGCGCGAATTCTCTGCGATGCGTAATATCGCCCGGCCGGTGCTCGATTCGCTGGCCGAACGCTGCACACTCGCCCGGCCCGAGATCGTGACCGAGCAGGTTTCCGCCGACGGCACCCGCAAGTGGCTTCTCCGCCTGGCCCCTGCTCATCGCTTCGACAAGGGCGCGGAAATCGAATGCGTCTACATCCCCGAGTTTGATCGTGGCACGCTGTGCGTCTCGAGCCAAGTGGGCTGCACCCTCAACTGCTCGTTCTGTCACACCGGCACGATGCCGCTGGTGCGCAACCTGTCCGCGGCCGAGATTGTCGGCCAGGTGCTAGTGGCGCGCGATCGGCTCGGCGATTTTCCCGGCGGAATTGCTCCGGCCGACGGGCTTACGCCCAAGGGCGAAGGCGTGCGCGCGGTGTCGAACATCGTTTTCATGGGCATGGGCGAGCCGCTTTACAATTTCGAAGCCGTGCGCGACGCGATCGCGATTCTGACCGACGGCGACGGCCTGTCGCTATCGAAGCGGCGGATCACCGTCTCGACCTCGGGCGTCGTTCCGGAAATGCCGCGTCTCGGCTCAGAGTGCGGGACCATGCTCGCGATTTCGCTGCATGCGACCAACGACCGCTTACGCGACACGCTTGTGCCCTTGAATTGGAAATATCCGATTTAAGCGCTTATCGAGGCTTGCCGCGACTATCCCGGCGCTTCCAACGCGCGGCGCATCACCTTCGAATATGTGATGCTCAAGGGCGTCAATGATTCGGTTGCCGAAGCCAAGGCGCTCGTTCGGCTGCTCAAGGGCCTGCCCGCCAAGATCAACCTCATCCCGTTCAATCCCTGGCCGGGCAGCACCTTCGAGTGCTCCGATTGGGACACGATCGAGCGTTTCTCGGAAGTCGTGTTCAACGCGGGCTACGCAAGCCCGGTGCGCACGCCCCGCGGGCGCGACATTCTCGCCGCCTGCGGCCAGCTCAAGAGCGAAAGCGAAAAGCTCCGCGCCCGCGCAAGGCTGATGCTCGAGGAAAGCTTGGCGGTCGGCCTGGACTGATCGGTGACGGCTTGTCGGAGAAGTGAATTGCGCGGCAATCTTCGCGGCGATATCCGACTAAAAGCTGCCGGACCAACCCGAATCCAATGACGGACGACCTTACAAGCAACGAGGTCTTGCGCACGCCAAAGCGGAGCGAGCGCCTGAGGCAGCGCGCAGCCTGGATGTATTTCGTCGAGGAAATGACTCAGAGCGCTATCGCCGACGCGCTGGGTGTCGGGCGTGTCACCGTGGTTCGAATGCTGGCGGAGGCGAAGGCGCTGGGCGAAGTGCGCATCGCGCTTTCACGCGGGGACGCCGAGCTCGGCGGTCTGGAAGCGGGCTTATGCAAACGCTACGGCTTGTCCGAGGCGATTGTCGCGCCGTTGTCCTCTGCCGCAGCCGACCCGACGGCGCCGATTGCCGCGGCGCTCGGCGATCACGTTTCGTCCCTCTTGCGCAACGATATGAAGATCGGGCTTGGGTGGGGACGCACGCTGAATTCCTCGCTCGAATATTTGAGCGAGCGCTCGCTCAAAGGTCTGAGCGTCGTCTCGCTAGTCGGCGGCGTCACGCATTTCGTGGCCGACAACCCGGCGGAGTTCCCGTCGGGCTTCGCCCGAGCCTTCAACGCGGATTGCTACCTCATTCCTTCTCCTTCCCTCGTCGACAGCCCGGCCACGAAGACGGCATTGATCGAGCGGTGCGGGCTCAGGTCCGTCTATGATTTCGCTCAGGCGCTCGATGCGGTGGTGGTCAGCGTCGGTTCTCTTGGGCCTGAGTCCTCGATCGCACGATACGCGGTCATCAGCGAAGCCGACAGAAAGACATTGGGCGAATATGGCGCTGTCGGCGAAATGCTCTGCAATGTCTACGACGACCAGGGCCGGATCATCGACCACCCTCTCAACCAGTGCGTGATGTCCGTCCCGCTCGAGGTCGTGCGCGCCGCCCCGGTCCGCGTGTTGGCGGCAGGGGGCGCACACAAGATCGCGGCGATCCGCGGCGCGCTCAAGCTGCTCGAGCCGACCACCCTGGTTACCGACTCCGTGACCGCGCGGAGTTTGACGGAAACGCAGAAGTAGTCGTTGACCCGGCGCGGCCAGGGACGATCGATCAACCGCCCTTGAACAGTTCCTCGATCAGAATCGCGACCCCGGCGCGCCTCCGCATCGGCCACATGCCGCATCTCGAGTGCGGCGCGATGAGGCCGGTCACGCCCTCCACCAGATGCGCCAACGTGGGTCGGCCCTCGCGGCGGCTCCGCGAGAGACTCTGCACATCGGACACCTGCCGACCACCGCGCCGGATCGTTTCCGCAAGATTGGAAAAAGGGAAGATCTCCCCAGCAGGCTAGGTGACAATCCCATTATTTCAAGGCAGTATGCGAGGGCATGGAGGGAACGCAGATGTCCAAAAACATCAATTGTACAATGTTGCTCGGTTCGGTTTGCATTGGAGCATTCGTAGCGGGGGGGATAGCGCAAGCGCAGGAAGTCAAAAACGCGTCGGCGGCGATGGGGGCGACCGCGGCGGTTACTCCGGTTTCGCAGCAGCAACTGACCAACGCCCACAAGGACGGGGAAAACTTCCTCCACACCAACGGCAATTACGAGCAGACTCGCTTCTATCCGAATGCGCAGATCAACCGCGGCAACGTGCGACATCTGCATCCGGCCTGGATCTTCTCGACCGAAGTCAAAGAGTTGCTCGAGACGTCGCCGATCATCGTTAATGGCGTCATGTACGTGACCACCTCATACAGCCACGTCTACGCACTCGACGCGAAAACCGGCCAGGAGATCTGGCACTTCAAGCCGAAGCTCGGCCCAGTCACAACTTTCTGCTGCGGCCCGAACAACCGCGGCGTCGCAGTTTATGAGGACAAGGTTTACGTCGGCACACTCGACGCCAAGCTCGTCGCGCTCGACGCCAAGACTGGCTCGGTGGTCTGGGAGCAACAGGTCGGCGATCCTGAGAAGGGCTACAGCGAGACGATGGCCCCGACCGCGGCGGACGGCAAAATCCTGATCGGCACCAACGGGGGCGAGTACGGCATCCGCGGCTTCGTCAAGGCCTACGACGCCAAGGACGGCAAGCCGCTTTGGAGCTTTGACACGATTCCCGAGAGCTCCGTCGGCGTCTGGGCGACGAAGGACGCCACCGGCCGGGACATGCACCGCGACATCGACGCGGAGAAGGCGACGCTGGCGAAAAGCGGCGACCCCTACAAAACGCTCGGCGGCGGCGTGTGGCAGAACCCGTCCATCGATCTGGCGGCGAAGCGCATCTATTTCGTCGTCGGCAATCCCTCGCCCGATCTCGACGGCGCCGTGCGGCCGGGCGACAACCTCTACACCGACTCGCTCGTCTCGCTCGATCTGGACACCGGCAAGTACGTTTGCCACTTCCAGTATATCGCCCATGACGTTTGGGATCTCGACGCCGTGAGCCCGACTGTTCTGGTCAACGCCGCGGACAAGTCCGGTAAGATGATCCCAGCCGTCCTGCACGCTGGCAAGACCGGCTATGTCTACGTGCACGATCGCAAGGACTGCAGCCTCATCCGGTACTCCGACCCCATGGTCGATCAGAAAGGCCGGTGGACGCTGCCAACGCCGACCAAACCGCTCGACCCCAACTCCGCCAAGATGTTTCCGGGCGCGAACGGCGGCGTCGAGTGGTCGCCGATCGCGACCGATCCGAACCACGGCATGGCCTATGCGATCAATCTGCATCAGCCCATGACCTATACGGTCGCGAACGCGCCCTATCCGGACGGCAAACTCTGGCTCGGCGGCGCGTTCACGATCATCCCCGGCGAGGAGAGCTTCGGGAACGTCACCGCGGTCAACTACAACACCGGCAAGATCGCCTGGCAGGTCAAGACGCCGCAGCCCATGATCGGCGGCATTCTCGCTACCTCCGGCGGCCTCGTCTTCACCGGCGAAGCCAACGGCTGGTTCAAGGCCTACGACGACGCCAATGGCAAAGTGCTCTGGCAGTTCCAGACGGGCGCCGGCGTCAACGCGCCTCCGTCCTCGTACATGGTTGACGGCAAGCAATATGTCGTCGTCGGTTCGGGCGGCAATGCCCAGATCGACTCCAAGCGCGGCAACAACATCATCGCATTCACAGTCGAGTAAACTTCGCACCGAGTAAGGCCGCTGCCCCTCGGGTGGCGGCCTTTTTGTTTGACCTTGTGGCGTGGCCCGCGCCAAATGCGCGCGGTGTTGGCGCGAAGGATTCCCTTTCATGTTGCGTAGCGTTGTTGTCGCCGCGCTTCTCTCTGCGGCGACCGCCGTTTGGGCGGATTCGATTGAAGACAAGGCGTCGGTCTGCACGGCATGCCATGGCGAGAAGGGCCTGCCTGCGGAACCCGCGATCCCGATCATCTGGGGGCAGCAGGACGGCTATCTCTATCTTCAGCTCCGCGACTTCCAGAAGGGCGCGCGCAAGGACGATCAGATGACCCCGATTGCCCAGAGCCTTTCCAAGGAGGACGCGCGGGCGCTCGCCGAGTACTTCTCCGCCAAGCCCTGGCCTAAGACTGGCGCGCCCGAGGCTTCCAAGGCGGATACGGCTATTGCGGTGGCTGCGATCAAGTCCGTGGTGTGCACGAGCTGCCACTTGGAGCAGTTTCAGGGCGACTCATCCATTCCGCGTTTAGCCGGACAGCAGGCCGATTATCTCGTCAAGACGATGACGGACTTCCGAACTCGCGCCCGCGCCAACAACCCCGGCATGTCGGATCTGATGAACACGGTGACGCCGGAGCAGCTCACGGCGATGGCGGCCTATCTGGCTGGACTTTGAGGCTCGCCGCCCTTCCCTTCTCCCTCCGGGAGAAGGTGGCGCGATAGCGCCGGATGAGGGGACGGTGCCTAGGCGCCGGCGCCTCCACGCGCAAACCCTCACCCCCCAACCCCTCTCCCGTAGGAGAGGGGAGACTGAACTATCGCTCCAGAAGCTTCGCCGCGCGCTCGCGCCCGAGGCCGCGGGCGATGTCGGCGGCCGTCTTGCCGCGGTCGTCCTTGAGGTCCAGGGCGGCGCCATGCTCGATGAGCGTCTTGATCGTGGCGTCGACGTCGTCGACGCCGGCGGACGCATCATAGCCCGCCGCCCACATCAACGCCGTGAGGTCGTGGGCATAACGGCGGTTGACGTCGACGCCAGCATCGAGAAGCAGCGCGACAACCGGGGCGTAGCCGTGGCCGGCGGCGTAAACGATCGCGGCTGAGCCGTCGTTATCGAGCGCATTGGGGTCGGCGCCAAACTTCATGAGTTCAGTGACGCTTTCCGTCGACCCATTGAAGGCCGCGGCGGTAAGCGGGCGCACACCCTTCCGGCCCGGAAGATTGGGATCGGCGCCACGCTCGAGCAGCAACGCGACGACAGCGCCCCGATCCTGCTCGGCGGCATAGAACAGCGGCGTCGACCCGTCGACCGCGCGTGCGTTGACATTGGCGCCGCGCTCGAGAAGCAGCTTGATCAGCGCCAGCTTGTCCGCCTCCGCCGCTTTGGCGAGCGCAGTCTTGCCCTCGCGATCCTTGGCGTCGATCGCGGCGCCGCGATCGAGCAGCGCCCGCGCTTGCGCTTCACAGCCAAGCCGCGCGGCAGCGAACAAGAGCGTCGTCGCCTGATAGTGATCGTCGTCATGGAGCGCCTGCACGGCCTGCGCGGTATCGGCGCAGCGGTCCGCCGCGCGCGTCGCGCAGACGGCCCAGACGAAGGCAAGGCTCGCCAGCGCAGCCAGCCGCAGGAGCGTCGCGGCGCCGCAGGCCAGCCATGGCTTTGTCGAAGCCCCGCACATGCCGTTTTCTCCCACTCGCGCAGGCTTCACGCCAGTGGCCCAGTCGGGCGCAAAAGCCCGACTTCGGCGCCGTTCCAGTTCGAAAGGCGCGGCGAGACGAATCGCGCAAAGCGCGAGTCTACCTCGTCATCGAAACCGCCAAAGCGCCGGATGAGCGCCGCAATCATCACTTGGGCCGCGCGCCCTGCCCCATCGTCGGCCTTGACTGCAAGACCAAGCCCGACTTCCGGCAGCGCAGCGCAGAACACCCCCTCCGCCCCCGACTTGGTGAAAGCGCTGGCCCCAAGCAAACTCATCAGCTCCGTGTCGAAGCGCCCTCTTCCGGCGACCGTCGAAGGATTCGCGGCGACCGCGGCGCGGATGCGCGCCGCAGCCTTGCGGCGTTCTGGCGCTAAGCGATGTCCCGTCCCAATCCGCGCAAAGCCAAGAGCCAGCGCGACCAGCGGCACGGCGTAAGTCGGAATGGCGCAGCCATCGACGCCGCGCATCGCCTCGCTCAAACGCGCGCCGGTCATTGCTTCGATCGATGCCGCGACTTCGCGCTGCACGGGATGATCGGGCGCGACATAGCCTTTCGACTCGACATTCATCGCGCAAGACAGACAGAGAAAGCCCGCGTGTTTGCCGGAGCAATTGTTGTGCAGAGCGGTCGGCATACGGCCTGAACGCGCAAGCGCGCGGGCCTCGTCCTCGCCGAGCGGCCAATGCGCGCCGCATTCGAGCGCACGTTCGTCGCAGCCCGCTTTAACAAGCATCGCGCGGCCGATCGCGATGTGATCCTCGCTTCCCGAATGAGACGCACAGGCGAGCGCGATCTCCTTGTCGCTCAGGCCCAGGCTTTCCGCAGCGCCGCTTTCAACAAGCGGCAGGGCCTGCAGCGCCTTGACGGCGGAGCGCGGATAGACTGGCCACTCGACATCGCCAAAGGCGATCACCACCCGGCCGTCCGCATCCACGACCGCTCCCGCTCCGCGATGGGTGGATTCGACACGGGCGCCGCGCGTGACCTCGACGACCACGGGATTGGTCATGCGTTGCTCTCCAGATTGGAGGAGAGGGGTACCGCGGCTGCCGAGGTCACTTGTGTCGGGTCAGCGTTTCAAGGTCACCCAGGCCAGGAATGCGCCGACCCCGTCCGCCCCGATGGCGATGCGCCCGAACTCGGGGACGTCGAACGGCTGTCGAACGATCTTGCCGCCACGACTCTGAACCTCCGCAACCAATCGATCGACGTCGTCGACTTCAAGATAGCTTAGCCAGTGCGGCGGATCGGCGTCGGGAACGATTCCGCGCATATCGAGGACGCCGGCGACTGGCTTGTCTCCAGCCTTGGCGACCCAGTAGGTGCGATTCTCATGCGGCATCGGCATGCCTTCGAACGTCCAGCCGACGGTCGCGGCGTAGAACGCTTTGGCGGCCTCAACATCGCGGGTGTAGAGTTCATGCCAACCGAAATTTCCGTGGGGCACAGCTTCCTCCTTGTTGCCGCAGTTTACCGGCGAAACCTCGCGTCAGTCGGCCCTCTACTCCTCTTCGCCGCGACGGAAGCGGTCAATCCTCAGCCGTCAGCCTTTCTCCCTTCCGCCCTTTCCCTTACCAAGGGACCACATCCACGCAAGGACAGAGACATGGAGGTCCGCGAGACAGGCTTGTCCGTGGTTATCTGCTGTCCCAAGCATACCTACTGGTTGGTACGACTGTCAAGGCGCTAGCTGAAAGCGGCGACCTACATTACAGAACCACAAAGGACAAAGTCATGAAGGTTCGCGACGTTATGACCTATGGCGTGATCAGCGTGTCTGAAAGCGCGAGCATCGCCGAAGCAATCGAGACCATGTTGCGTTCGCGGGTGAGCGCGCTGGTCGTGTTCGACTCCGATCACGCGCTCAGCGGAATCCTGAGCGAGGGCGACCTCCTTCGCCGCAGCGAACTCGGAACCGAGGCGAAGAAACGACCGTACTGGCTTGAGCTTCTCATTGGCAGCGGCAGGATCGCGGACGCCTATACGCATGAGCACGGAGCGAAGGCTGGCGAAGTGATGACGCCCGACGTCCAGACGATCGGAGAGGATTTGGAACTCAGCGAGGCGGTCGACCGGATGATCCGTCACAACATCAAGCGGCTGCCGGTGCTGCGGGGCGAGACCCTCGTCGGAATCGTTTCGCGCTCAGACCTTCTCAAGGGCCTCTTGGCCGCTACGCCCTCAACCAACTCGCCGCATTCGGACACCGAAATCAGGGCGGCGATCCTGGCGGAGCTCAACAAGCTCGATTGGGCGCCGCGCGCGAGCGTCGGCGTCGAGGTTCAGAACGGTGTCGTCACCTTCGACGGCTCGATCATCGACGAACGACTGCGCAGTGCGCTCAAGATCATCGCCGAGAATACGCCTGGCTGCGTCGCCGTCCACGACCACATGGCCTGGATCGAGCCGAATTCAGGGGTCGTGATCCCATCGGAAGGGGATGATCCGAACGCGTGAACGCGCGGGCGCTTATTCGGCGCTGGCGCCGTTGCGGCAGGCGGCGAGAAAAAAGGCGACCGCCCGAGCCGCGTGCGGCTCGATCTCGGCGCGCAGGGCGGCCAGATCCTCGCCGAACAGCGCTCTCATCAACATCGGCAGGACGACCAGGTCGAGAAACCGGCGCGCCGTCTCCACGAGCCGGTCCTGCGCGAAGGCGGGCGAAGCGCCAATCGGGTCGGTCGCGGCCAATTCGCCAAATACGCTCGCCACCGCTTCGATCTGGCGTTGGCGCCCCATGCAGCTGACGCTTGTCGCGAGGTCGGGAAAGCGCCTCGCTTCCGCGACCGCGACCCGGATCAATCCAATGATCTCCGGAGCGAGAATACGGGTTAGGGTTATGGCGGCGAGGGCGTCGAGCCGCTCCTCAATCGAGTTTCCCGCGCAAGACAGAGCGTAATGGCTCGTGTTCTGCCGCACGAGACGCTCAACGACGGCGCTGAACAACGCCTGCTTGTTGGGAAACCGAGCGTAGATTGTGGGCTTCCCGGCTGACGCGGCCTCGGCGATTTCGTCGACGCTTGCGCCCTGGAAGCCGTGTTCGAGGAAAACCCGTCCCGCTGCGTCGAGAATTCTATCCTCGACCCGGCCTTCGTGCCCACGCGGCGGACGCCCATACCGCACTGGGGTCCGCTGAGCCTCGCGTCTGTCATCGACGGCGTCCGCTTCCATCGCTCCTTCGCCTTCTATGGTGCGGGCAGTCAATAAACTGCGAACCAGGGAATTTGCGCCCTTGATTTACGAGGAACCCTTACCAAAGTAAACTGAACGGAACAGTTTCGTTTCGTAGGCGTTGGGGTGCGAGTTCTCTCGGGAGTTCCGGCCATGGCGCGCAGGATTCAAGACAGCGGCCAGAAAATGTACAAGGACGCGCCGCCGTCCGAAGCCGATTGGGACAAGGTCTCGCCCCCGCGCTTAGGGGGCGCGGCGAGCCCTAACCGGGACATCATTTCCTTGCGCGTTCCCCCGTCGGAGACGCCGCCTGCGGACGAGCGTCCGGTCACCCCAAAGACTGATCGTCCTGCAGAGCCCGGCGAGAAGCGAGAGCGCCCACCGAAGCCCGCCGAGAAAGAGCGCGCACCCGCGGATAAGCCTGCCTCGACAGAGGAGAAGCCGGCCGCGAAAGACGAAACGCCGCCCGAAAAGCCCCGGAAGACCTTCCTCCGCCGGCATCCGCTCATGGCGGGCGCCGGCCTGATCGCGCTCCTCGTCGCAGCGGCGGCGGCTTACGTCTACTGGGACAATTCGTCGCATTTCGAATCGACAGACGACGCGTTTATCGCGGCGCGTCAGTTTGCGATCGCGCCCAAAGTCGCGGGTTACGTGGTCGCGGTTCCGGTGACGGACAACCAGCACGTCAAGAAGGGCGATGTCATCGCTCGCATCGACCAACGCGATTACCTGACCGCGCTGGCGCAGGCCCAGGCGCAGGTGGAGGGCGCGGAAGCGGGAATCCACAATGTCGACGCGCAGATCGCTGCGCAGGATGCGCAAATTTCGGCAGCCCAGGCGCAGGTGGCGCAGGCGCAGGCCAACTCGGATCTCGCTCGAGTAACCTGGGGACGTGACAAGCCGCTCGTCAAGCAGGGCTGGGCGACGGCCCAGCAGGGCAGCACGGACGTCCAGAATCTGAAAGCCCAGCAGGCCACCGTAGACAGTGCGCAAGCCTCGCTGAAGGTGGCGCAGCGACAAATCGATACGCTCCGGGCGCAGCGCACCTCACAGGAGGCAAGCCTCGCGCAAGCGAAGGCCCAGCTCGACCAGGCGAATCTCAATCTCTCCTATACGACCGTCACCGCCGACCAGCCGGGCCGCGTCGTCAACCTTTCGGGCGCCGTCGGCCAATATGCGCAGGCGGGAACGAATCTGGCGATGTTGGTGCCCGACGAAATCTGGGTGGTGGCGAACTACAAGGAGACGCAGCTGGACCGTATGCGGCCAAGTCAGCCGGTCAAGATCGAAATCGACGCCTATCCGGAACGTGCATTCCACGGCCACCTCGATAGCGTGCAGCCCGGCTCCGGCCCGGCTTTCTCGCTCCTGCCGCCCGAGAACGCCACTGGTAATTACGTCAAGATCGTCCAGCGCGTGCCAGTCAAGCTCATCCTCGACAATCCGCCGACAGACGTCTCGCTTGGTCCGGGCATGTCGGTTGTTCCGACCGTCCGCGTTGACCCTAAGCCGTCGATCTATGAAAGGTTGAAAGCGGACTTTGGGAGCTGGCGGGGGCGCGTGTGAGCGACGCCGCCGCGCCGGCCGGGGCGGCTCCGACGGCGGGCGAGAGGGCGCCGACAAACCCTTGGATCATCGCCGTTCTGGTCGCGCTCGCTGCCTTCATGGAGGTGCTCGACACCACGATCGCCAATGTGGTGCTGCCCTATATCGCGGGCGGGATGGGCGTCAGCTCGGACGAAGCGTCCTGGGTGGTGACGAGTTATCTGGTCTCCAACGCCATCAGCCTGACGGCTAGCCCCTTCTTAGCGCGCATGTTTGGCCGCAAGACCTTCTTCCTGATCTGCCTCGGGCTCTTCAGCGTAAGTTCGATCCTGTGCGCGCAGGCCTGGAATCTGAACTCGCTGCTCCTGTTCCGTATCCTGCAGGGCCTAGCGGGCGGCGGCATGGTGCCGGTGTCACAGTCGATTTTGGCTGACGCCTTCCCGCCGCAGAAGCGCGGCCAGGCCTTTGCGTTGTTCGGCGTCGCTGTGGTCGTCGCGCCAGTGGTCGGCCCGACGCTCGGCGGCTACCTTGCAGACAACTTCACCTGGCGTTGGTGCTTCCTGATCAACGGACCGGTCGGCCTCGCCACGATCGCGCTGATCGCTGCCCTTCTCCCCGCGGACAAACCCAATTCGGAGAAGCAAGCCCGGTTCGATGTGATCGGCTTTCTGCTCGTGGCGACATTCCTCGGCGCCCTTGAGGTCGTGCTCGACCGGGGCCTTGAGGACGACTGGTTTGGCTCCAGTTTTATCGTGACGTTTACAGTCATTTGTGCGCTCGCGTTCGTGCTCATGATCCCGTGGGAGTTGAGCCGCAGGGATCCGATGATTGACATGCGCATGGTCGGATCGCGTCAGTTCGGCGCGTGCTTTCTGGTGATGGGCGCGACCGGCGCGATCCTCTATGCGACGACCCAGTTCCTGCCGCTCATGGTCCAGACGAACTTCGGCTATACCGCAACCTGGGCCGGCCTCGTCCTCTCGCCCGGCGGTCTCGTCACAATGGTGATGATGTTCATCGTCGGACAGGTTTCGACCCGGATCCAGCCAAAGTACCTGATCATGACCGGCGCGATCTTCGCAGCGATCTCGATGTATCAGCTCACCAACGTATATGCCGATCTCGACTTCTGGACCCTCGCGAAGACCCGCATGGCGCTGGGTGTCGGATTGCCGCTCATCTTTATCCCAATCATTGCCGCATCTTACGACGGAATCCCGCCAAACAGGGTGGACATGGCGTCAGCCCTCATCAACGCGGCCCGCAACACCGGCGGCTCGATCGGCGTCTCAATTGCTTCCAACGTGCTCACGCATCGCGAGCAGTTTCACCAGAGCCGACTCATCGAGCACATAACGCCGTCGAGCCCGCAATATCAGAGCACGCTGCAACAGGTGACGCATTATTTCGCCTTGCAGGGCTTCTCGCCCGCGGACGCGCAGGCGCGGGCGACCGGTTGGATCGGCCAGCAGGTGCAGAGCCAAGCGGCCTTTCTCTCGTACGTGGACGTGTTCTGGGTGCTGATGCTGCTCTCGCTCGCCGCCGTTCCGCTCGCGATGAGCCTGAGGAAGGTCAAGCTCGGCGGTGGTCCCGCGCCGGCGGCGCATTGAGGACAGCCTTCTCCCAGGCGCCGGACAGCTAATGCCCCATGCTGCAGGTCATGGCGTTGGCAGTGTTCGGCGGGACCGCTCCCATCGTCACCACATTGTTGCTCAGAAGCTGGTGGGCGGTGGGCGGGACTTCGGGCGACGAGTAGGCGAATACGCCCGCTCCAGAACCGGGCAACAAGGTGCAACACCAAGCCCTGGTCAACTGCGACGTATTGCCGCTGCAGTCGATGACGCTCGTTGTGTTGTATTGGGTGGGACGGCCGTTGCCATCCGACCAAGTCGCTAGATTTTTTCGAACATCCGCTTGCGGGATGACCGTGTACGGCGGCGGCTTCAAAACCTTAAAAGTATAAACCTGCGGCGGGTTCTCGTTATCCGTGAGGAATACGGGGCAATTTTGCGGCGCCGTGGCGCTAACAATAAATTGGGGATTGGCAGGGTTGACTGGTTTTTGCTGAGATGGGGCGTTACCGCAAACCCCATAGGTCTCAAACTTGAATTGAGCCTCCGACGAATAACCCAACTGAATACTGAGCGGCGGCGTCGCCCGCGTTTGATTTTCCAGATGCTTCGTGCTGCCGATATCGATGATGTAGCCCTCAGCCTCCACATTGAGGTTGCCCACGGCGTCGTCCACAGAATAGGCATAGACGCCCGGCATGCCAAGTTGGTCGGGAAGAATCGCATCCCCGTGGATGAACTGCACCCAAGGGTTAAACACGTAAGGCGCGTTCGGATACGTCCCGTAATTGAGCTTATCGAATTCCAGCTTGACCTTGCCATATAGGTCGTAATCGTTAGCCATATAGCCTGGCGTATTCTCGAGGAGATTGGCCGTCGAGGAACACCCGGTTCCCTTCCCGAGCGATTCGGTCCACGGACCCCAGCCATAGACGTGCGATACGATCCGATCCGGCGTGTCCGAAACCGGGGTTCCGTTGCACTGGCTCGCGAAGATTTTCAGGTATTGTTGGTAATTTGCGGCCAAGAGGTCGCGGACATCGAGGATGGCGTCGCAAAAAGTCGTAAATCCTTCGGCGCTGTGCTGGCATGAGGCCGAGTAGGTCGCCCACTTGTCCCGAATTTGCTGAATGGGGGGCCAGACAACGGTCGGCCAATGGCTCACCGGCGGTAGATCCGCCGGTGCGTTGGCGCCGCTTAATCTTGCAAGCAGTTCCAGCGTCGACGGCAACTTTGGAGTCGCCATCCCCGTGCCATCGAGATCTATGAAGGCCGGCCAACTGAACTTATTCTGGAAATTTTTGAGCTTTGGCTGAAACTGCGAGATCAGCAACGGCGAACCAACGTATCCGGACTGATTGTTCTTATAGGGGCCCATTGCGGCCGCGATATAGGCCACGTTGACGTAACTCACGTCGAAATCGGCTTGAGTCGCATTGAGCGAGGTCGGCAGAGAATCGTTGACGACCTTTTGCACTTGTGTCGCGCCCAAGGTGGCTTCGACCAGTTGGCTCGGGCCATACTTCGGCAAGGTGCCTTTGTCATCGTTGAAGAAGGCCATCAGGCCCAGTTTGCAAGCAGCGCCGCTTTGATCGACGCAGGTCGGCCAGGTGGGGCTCGACGCCGCCGATACCAGTTGCTTCTGGAAAGGTCTTGCCTTTCCACTCAAAGAATTTTGATAAGCCAGTGGCGCGTTGTTTGTGTCGCTGGCGAAAATCTGCATGTTTTGGCCCTGCCACCATTCCGCGTATTGGTTCGGCTTGGTCGGATCTACGGATGCTGCCAATTGAGTATAGAGGGGAAGCGTGATCACGCGGTTTCCGCCCGGCGGGATGCCGTCCTGGGGACCATTGATATAGAAACGATTGGTCAGGGTCGTCGCGTAATGGAACCCCCCCTTGTTCGCTTGGGTCTGAGTAACGTTGCAGACCATCTGGATCCATACATCCGGATCGTTCAGACCGACCTCAAGCTCGGCAAAAATATACTGGATCGTATCATTGAAGATCTTGATGGTCTGTTGTGGTACGGCTGTTCCGGTGGGGCATGTCTGCGCTTTCGCCGGCGAACCGACGGCGAGGACCGCCAAGACCGAGCAGCCCGCGAGGCCCATTGCCGAAGATTGTCTCTTCCGTACCGGGTTCATTGTTCCCCCTTTTATTCTTCTGAGTTCTTCCAGCAATTCCCGAAGGTCGCCTGGGAACGCCAGGATCGACATTGCGGCCATTTGGCGTGCGGTTGCTCCCGGTTCGCAAGGAACCATTACGGCAAACCCGACGGCAATAAGAAAAGGTCGGGACTCGTTGCTTGGTTAATTGTATGGCAACATCACGTCAAGCGTGTGTCGCTTCGGATCGCTAAAGGTCACATCCCACAGCGCCCCGTTGTCAATCGTTCCCTGCCGCGCTAGGTAAAGGGGAAAAGCAAGGCGCCGCAGGACCGAAGACGTGAGTAGGTCAATCGATGGTGCCGTTTCGAACAAAGGGGGAGGACATGAGGGTCAGGAAACGGGTGGTCGGAATAGCGACGCTGGGAGCGACGCTGAGCAGCTTCGGCCTCGGCGCCCCCGCGCAGGCCGCTTATACGCTAACCGTTCAGCAGGCCGGGGCCGATGTCACCGCGACCGGCACGGGATCGATCGATTTCGACGCGCTGGAGTTGTTCGGCGACGAACTTGGGTCCTCACTTCTTGAAGCAAGCGGCGGGGCGATCATCGTCGGACCAACGACCGATACAGATGACACCTTTTACAGCGGCATCACGGGACCGATCGACTTTGGACCTGGCGACGAATTTCTTGCCGACATCGGCGGCGGCAACATAGTCGGGCTCGGCACTTTCGACGAACCGAGCGGAGGCGTTGTCGCGGTTCCGCTAGGCTATGTTTCCGGCGCATCCCTGGGAACAAGCACCGCCACCTGGAGCAACGCGACGATCGCGAACTTGGGTTTGATGCCTGGGGCCTATGTTTGGACTTGGGGTAGCGGGGCGAGCGCCGACAGCTTCACGATTGATATTGTCGCGAGTGGGGTGGGCGGGGTTCCTGCAGCGCCAGAACCCGCCACCTGGGCCATGATGCTCTTGGGCCTGGCTGGGCTCTCGTTTTTGCGAGCGCGCCGCAATATTCCGGCCTCCGAGTGAGTGAGGGACGTCGCGCCGAAGAAGGCCGCCCCGTTCAACCTCGACGGACAAGCCACGGGCCTCGCTTGCCTTGGCAGCCGCTTGGCGAGACCTCAGTTTATGATCGACCAATGAGCAGCGACAATGACCGCACGGCGCACCCGGATTCTGTTCGTCTACTAACCTGTTAGCCAGCAGACGCGGAGGGTCATCGAGGCCATGACCGATACGTTGCGCGCGCGAGGCTGCGACGTACAACAC
Organism: uncultured Alphaproteobacteria bacterium; assembly: GCA_963717215.1. Lineage (GTDB taxonomy): Bacteria > Pseudomonadota > Alphaproteobacteria > Rhizobiales > Beijerinckiaceae > Roseiarcus. The sequence goes on along the minus strand of CAVQVS010000005.1, from coordinate 123,961 downwards.
GCGCGGATCGAGTTTACCGACCCTCGCTACGCCGACCGGTTTTCGCGTTTCCCATTCAAGCATCCTCACCTCCTTGTGGCCGGGATGCTTCTGCCGCAGTTGCGCCACGCGACCGGACAGATACGCGTCCCGGACACGATGGCGAGAAGGTGATTACGACCTTGTCTGCATTGGGTCGCCAACGTGGTGGCTCAATCCCTGCATGCCGATCCGCTCATTCATGCCGTCCGGCCTCGCCGGGACGGTTTTCGCGGGAAAGCCGTTCGCCGTCATCGTGGTTTGCCACCGCTACTGGAAAAACAACTTGGCGACCGTCGGGCGTTCGCGCACGAATTGGCGGATAGCCTGGGCTGCGCCGGTCAAATCGAAGGCGGCTCGGCTTGATGGTAGATCGCTCCAGACTCTGAGTGACCGGTTGGTCGCTACGGAGATGCAGTGCTGGGAAATCCGATAATTCTGCGAAAGCCGCTTACTTCGGCGCGATCGGCTCGCGTTCGATAAAGAACATCCGCGCCAACCTGCCCTTCCCGATCGCGTCGTCGAGGACTTGAAAAGCAAAATACGGAACGAGCACCAGCAGCATGATCAGGTAGCCGGCGAGCGTTTCTTCGAGCCGGGCGCCAAAGAGATCGCCGAGCGAGTCGGCAATCGACCGGTGGTGGAACAATCCAACAACAGCCTCTTCGATTATGGTCAGGATCACGAGCAGCAGCAGAAAGCCGACCGCCTTGTGCAAGGTTGGCCAGATCAGTGGGCCGGTGTGGCCCTCGCCGATCTTCATGGCGTCGCCAATCAATATGAACTTGGCCAGCACCACGGCCTTGACGATGGCAAGGCCCCAGGGTGCGAATTCAATGCCTGCGGTGTGCAGCACCGCAGTCTTCACCGCAATCACCGCGCCAAGGGTAAGGTAGAGGTAGACAGTCAGGATCAAGAGTTCCTTGATCTCGTGAGTGGCTCGCTGCTGCAGTGTCGCCTTCGCGGGTGTCTCGGTTGCCAACGATGGTCTCCTAGCGGGTTCGCCTCCGCCCGAACCTATGACACGCTTGCGGGAGCGCTGCATTACCGGCAACAGCTATTTCTCCATCACGGGAGGGTTGCGCGATCACGGGACTGGAAGACAAGAAACATCTCTCGCATCTCCCCATCGCCACGCCCGAGCGAACCGGCTTCGTGGTTTACGACGTCAAGGATCCGGACGGCAAATTCCCGCCCATTGAGCAACTGCGTCCCCGAAGGGCGCGCCGAATGTCCTGATCATCCTGATTGATGACGCCGGCTTCGGGTCGGCGAGCGCGTTTGGGGACCCTTGCCTGACGCCGAGCGCGGAGAAACTTGCGGCGGCTGGTCTGAAACACAATCGTTTCACACCACCGCCCTTTGCTCGCCAAGCCGGCAGGCCCTGTTGACCGGGCGCAATCACCATTCGGCCGGCATGGGCGGCATCACCGAAATCGCCACCGGGGCGCCGGGCTACAATTCCCTGCTGCCCAACACGATTTCGCCCCTCGCGCGGACGCTCAAGGTCAACGGCTACTCGACGGCGCAGTTCGGCAAATGTCACGAGGTGCCGGTATGGGAGACAAGTCCGGTCGGGCCATTCGACGCGTGGCCGATTGGCGGCGGCGGTTTCGAATATTTCTATGGTTTCCTCGGCGGCGAAGCGAACCAGTGGTACCCGCCCCTGTACGAGGGCACGACGCTGGCGTAAATCACTATTACGTCGAGTTAGCGGACCCCCTGCCCGCCGGCGACCATCAGGTCCGTATGGAATTCGCCTACGCCGGCGGGGGCCTCGGCAAGGGCGGCCAGGCGACACTCTTCGTCGACGGCGAGAAGGTCGGCGAAGCGCCATACCGATAACTCAGGCAATGGTCTTCTCCGCCGAGGACGGGCGCGATGCCGGCGAGGATAGCGGCGCTCCCGTTTCTCCGGACTACGGCTCTCGCGGCAACGCGTTCAACGGCCAAGTCAAAGGCGTCCAGCTCGCCATTGCCGAGGCCGCTGAGAACTCGGACCACCGCGTCTCGGCAGAGGACGCCATCCGCATCGCGATGGCGCGCCAGTGAAGCCTTAGCCAACCGCGTCCGCGGACCGCGCTTGGCTGCTCACTTTCCTGAAGCAGGAAGCAAGGGCGGCGACCCGTAGCCAGACCCCCGACCTTCATCATCTCCCTGCGCGGCGCAATGATGAGCCTTCTCCTTCGCCATCAGTGCGGCTCGCTTGCCGAACCGATGTTTGAGCGCCTTGGCGTGGATTTCGATCGCTTGATCCAAAGATACGTTCATGTGACGCCCCGCCTATCGCAAAATCGTCATAGAGCGACAGCCTACGCCCACTCAAATCCAACTCGGCGAGAGATCATAGCCGCGACGTGCGGGAGGGCGCTGACAGTTCGATAGCTCAAGCAGCCAGGCGGGGCCCCGCGCACGGTCGCGTCTTCGCCGAGCGGCGAAATCGACCGCGCGGCCAAAAACAGAGCGTTAAAGCGATCGCATTTGGATCAACGGCGCCAGTTGTAGCCGCGATCGCTGGTCGCGGGCGGCGCGGCCCGCCGCCGCACCTATCGCGGGCGTCACGCCGGCTTCAGCCTATTGCTGCGAAGCCCGCAGTTCGTCGGGGCTCGCATGAGCCGGCGTCGACGTCCTGAAGACGCCGAACAATTGCGCCACGTCTTCGGCGGCGCTGGCCGCTGTCTGGGCGACCCATCCCTGCTGCTGAGGCTCTACGGCCGGGGCCGTCGTCGCGTGCAACGCGACTGTGGCCGCCGCGACGTTGGCGATCGGCATTGGCGGCAGGGGCGCCGTGAGTTCGGCCGCCCGCGCAAGAAGCGCATCGTCGTCATATTTCGGTGCCGAGGACGCGTAAGCCAGCGCAAGCGCGCCGGTCGGCGAGCGGTCGACACCAGAGGTAATTACCGCCGGCAGCCATCCGCGCGGGGCCGACGGGCCGAACGCCTTGTTCGACAGCGGGATAAAAGCACCGCCGGCTGGGTCCGTCTTCGAAGCGAGGATGAGATCCGCCGGACGCGTTGGCGGCATCGGAGCGTCGGCGAATGCGAGCGCTGCAAGATCGGCCGGCTTCCGCGGCGGTAGCGGCGCCGCGATGAACTTCTGCCCTGCGCTACTGCGCGGCTCTTCAGGCGAAGCGTCGCTGGCCACGCTGGGCTGCTCCAGTTCTGCAACCGCCTGCGGCTTGACTGGCGGCGTCGGCGCGGACTCCGGCGCGTTGGCGTAGGCCTGCCCAGTCGGCAGATTGCGCTTGGCCTTGGCGACCGCTTGCGGCCCGACATCGGCAACCTCAGCCTGCGGCTCGGGCGCCTGAGGCTTGACCGCCAGCGCCGGCTCGGGCGCGCTGGCGTAAGCTTGACCGGTCGGCAAGTTGCGCTTCGCCTTGGCGACCGCCTGCGGCCCGACATCGGCGACTTCGACCTGCGGCTCCGGCGCCTGATAACCGCCGCTGCTTCGGCCGCCGCGCGCATTCCCGCTCGACGCCACTGTGGTCGTCGCTTCCTGCCCACCGGACTCCTCGGCGTCGTCGGCCCCGCCACCGCCAAACAGCCAGGAGAAAATTCCACCAATTCCGCCGCCACGGGCGACCTGAATATTCCCGCCGCGCGCTTCGATCTCGGCTCGCGCCTCTTCATAGCGCGCCATCGGCTGGCCATCGGCCGGGATGAACACGGTCTTCCCGTCAGGGAACAGCCGGGCCAACGCGTCGCGGCTCATTTTCGGCCAATATCGGACCGACCCGCTGTCGATATGCACCCAAGGGGTGTTGCCGGTCGGATAGAATCCGACGCCGCCGGTCTGCGCGCGCATGGCGATGTCGCGAATGCGCGCCGTGCTGACGTCGAGAAAATGCGCGTCAATCGCCTTGCCCTGCATATGCTGGGAATGCTCGGCCACCTGTCGTGACCGCCTACGCAGCATCGCGTTGGTCTGCGGCGAACGGTAGCCGGACAGAACATCGATCGGCTGGGACGACCCGGATTCGCGGTAAACTTCCCAGATGATGTCGAAGAGATGCGGGTCCATCTTGGTTGGCTCGTTGAGCCGCCAATCCCGGCAGAACCAGTTCAGTTTGTCCAGCACCGCCTGATCATAGACGCCGTTGACCATGAAAGTGAACGAGCCGGATTCATTGGTGTGCTGGTCCGAGAGAATCACGGTACGCGTGTCGCCGTTGGCGACCGCCGACTCGGTCGAGTTCGGAACAAGCCAGGCGAGCATGAACGCCGCCGCCACCGCCATGTGCGCTGCCGCTCCGCCGCGGCCGACGCACTTGCTCAGGTTAAAACCCGCCAATAATCCATCCTTCCCCAACACGTCACCACCGGCGGCGAAGCCGGGAGACTGTGCCTAGCGATGTCCCACTCTTACACTTTTGCCGGCCTCTCCCGCCGACCTACCGCGACCTCTTGAACGCCGTCCCGGGCGCTCCTGTTCGCATTGTGACGCTGGCGTCACAGTTAAGGCAAAAAGCGATCTATTTCGCGTATAGACCGATCTGGCTTCCCTTTCAATCTTGACTAGTCCGGGCGAGTACGGCTTCGACTTTTCGAATCAGCCCGTAGACGTCCGGCCGCTCCTTCAAATCACCGAATTCGTCAACGAAATCAGTGAAGTACTCGATGTGAATGGGCAGGGGCCGCGGGAGGAACACTGTTCGCTCTTTTCCGCCGATTGCGGCTTCGATTCGCTCATCCGTCCAGCCAGTTGATTCGCCGCCAAGAACGAGCACGGCCAGGCTCTGCGGATCTTCGACCCGAATGCAGCCATGGCTGAAGGCGCGAGTTTCCTCGTCAAACAGATCCTTCGACGGCGTGTCGTGCAGATAGATCTCGTGGTCGTTCGGAAACATGAACGCGAACCGGCCGAGCGCGTTGTCGTCGCCGGGCAACTGGCGGACCGTGAGCCGACCGCCGACGGTCTTCACCTCGTAGCCGCGCCGGCTCAAAGCGCCGAGCTTCGAGGCCATTTCCTTCTTGATGATGGAATCGGGCACATGCCACGACGGGTTGATCAGCACGTATCGCATGACGTCGGAGAAGATCGGCGTCGGCGTCTCCGGCTTTCCGACGACAACGCGCGCCTGATGAATGACCCGGTCACCTTCCAGCACCGCGACGGAAAAGTCGGCCAGATTGACCTCGATCCGCCGTTCGCCCATGTCGCGCGGCTCCCAGCGCCACACCTCCATGTTGGCGAGGATCGCAGCACGCTCACGCGCATTGGCGGCTGAGAAGAGCGCGCTGACTGAGGCTTTATGAATGTGAGCCTTGAGGGCCCGCTTCGTTCGCTGCGAAGCCCCTTCTTCCGGAAGATCAAGCAGCGGATCGGGATCAAGGTCGGCGCTGAGAACACGGAACCGTCGTTCCGCGACGCCTGGATTCTCGAGGCGCCTGAGCTCATCACGCAGCGCGATATAGCCCTTCTGCGGCGGGTTGAAGTCGGCGAGCCGCTGAGCTGGATCGCTTGCCCCGGCGGTTTCAGCGAGTGCAATGCCTGGGGCAACGATGCTGGGCGTCGCGAAAATGAGCGCCGACACATGCAACGGCGGAACGCGCGATCCAGTAGCCTGCGCAGCATAGGCGACCACCGCCGACGACATAGTCGTTTCGGCTTCGGCGATGGCGTCCGGGCCCAGGCCCGACCCGAGATCGCGCGGCAGGGCGAAAGCGGACAGGTTGAGGCCGTCGTCGTCGGCGCGCTTGAGCTGCCCGAGCGTCGCTCGCCCTACGTCGGTCAGGCCGGTTTCGCTGACCCATAGGGGCGTGTAGGCGCGCTTGGCATAGAAGGCCGCGATCGCGGCGCGCGCGGCGCGCCAGTCGCCTGAGCCGAGAGGATTGCCGCGATCGTCATACGCGACGAGGCGCCACAAGGCCGCCTGGAGTGCGCTTTGAGTCGGCGAAAGCGAAGGCCCGGCGGTCGGGTCGTAGATGACCGGCGGGTTATCCGGCGCGGCTGGCCCTTGCGCAGGCGCCGCTGCGAATGGCGCCAAATCGCCCTCGCGCGGCGCGCTGTCAGCGCCCGACGCGAGACCAAGCTTCGGCTCGGCTAACAACCCGACGTCCAGCGCCGGATCTCGATCGCCGCGCGCAGCGGTCACCACGGCGACCAATGGGCTGGTGTAAGGCATCTCGCCGAAGCTCGGCGGCACCTCAGGCGAGAGATACGGGAAAGGATCGGCTAAGGCGAAGCTCGCCGCGCAAGCGATCGCGGCAGCGCTCAAGCCTGACAGCAAAACCGTCCGCACTCTGCCGCGCCTGAACGCGTCCATCCCCTGCTCCGACAATCCTCGCTCCGCCAGCATTATGCCGCAGCGTCGCCGAGCATGTCATCATCGGCGATCCCGATGTCTTTCATCTTGCGGTAGAGGGTGGATCGTCCGATGCCGAGCTTACGCGCCATTTGCGACATCTGCCCGCAGTAATGGGAGAGCGCGAAGCGAATGACCTCGGTTTCGACCTCCTCCAGCGTGCGCACGTCGCCGGTGTCGCTGATCATTCTCAGCGAATGCGGATCGCGGTGGTCGTGAGCAGCCGGCCGGAACCCGACGGAAGCAGCCGGGTCAGCGGCGATCGGCGGCGGGGCCGGCGGAATGCGCACATCGTAGCCCTCGACCTGCGCAGCGATCTGAGGAAACTCCGCCGTCGTCAGTTCATCCCCATCGGCCAAAACCACCGCCCGATACATGGCGTTCTCGAGCTGGCGGACGTTACCCGGCCAATCATAGGTCGTGAGCAGCGCCAGGGCATCATTGGCGATGCCACGAATGCGCTTGCCCTCTTCGACACAGAAGCGGGCGAGAAAGCGCACGGCGAGATCCTGCACGTCGCATAGCCGGGCTCGCAACGGCGGAATGGAGATCGGGAACACGTTGAGGCGATAGAAAAGATCCTCGCGGAAACGGCCGGCCTTGACGAGTTCGATCAGATTCTTGTTGGTCGCCGACACAAGCCGGAAATCGACCTTGACCGGGCGCCGCGAGCCGACCGGATCGATCTCGCCCTCCTGCAGCGCGCGTAACAGCTTGACTTGAGTTTCGGGCGGCAGTTCGCCGATCTCGTCCAGGAACAGCGTCCCGCCATTGGCCTCCGCGAACTTGCCGGCGTGCTTGTCCGTGGCCCCGGTGAACGAGCCTTTCTCATGCCCGAAGAGGATGGACTCGACGAGCGTTGCCGGCAGCGCGCCGCAATTGACGATCACGAACGGTTTGCCCCGCCGGTCGGAGCCGCCCTGGATCGCGCGCGCCATCAATTCCTTGCCGACGCCGGACTCGCCTTCGATCAGAACAGGTATGTTCGACTTGGCGGCCCGCTCGGCGAGGCGCACGGTGCGCGCCATCGATTCCGCGCGGGTGACAATGTCGCGGAAACTGAGTTCGCCTGCGTTCCGCCGCGTGGCCCGCCTGAGTTCATCCTCGAGCGCGTCAACGCGCAGCGCGTTCTTGATCGACACCTGCAGGCGCTCGGCGCCGACCGGCTTGACGACGAAGTCTGTCGCGCCCGCACGCATGGCGGAGATGACGACTTCGATCGAGCCATGCGCCGTCTGGACGATCGCAGGCACCGCGATGTCGCGCTGGCGCATCCGCGCCAGAACCCCCATGCCGTCGAGATCGGGCATGACAAGGTCGAGGATCAGGAGATTGATCGGCGGCCGATCACGCGCTTCGAGACGCGCCAGCGCGGCCTCGCCCGATTCCACACATTCGGCGTTGTAGCCAAAGCGCCTGGCCATAGCCTCGAGCAAGCGCCGCTGAATAGGATCGTCATCAACAATGAGTATGAGAGCGGTCATCGTCCCCCGTGGCGGCCTTTGAGCCGCGCATTTCGCCACATTGTGGCATCACGGTAAATGCGATGTTAATGACGTCCCGTTCCGACCCATCGTCTGGGAAAAGCACCGTGTTGTGGGCGTCAAACCATCGTGAAGCGTTAGCAGCAGGCTAATGCAGAGGCTTGATTGATGAATAGGAAGTTCCATTCCACCGATGCCGCTTTGTCGCCGCCCCCTGCCCCGCCGGACCTTGGCGCGCTGCCGGAATGGCGCCTTCAGGATTTGTACGAAGGCATGGACTCCCCGCGCTTCGCCGCCGATCTCGAGCGCGCCGAGCAGGAGGCCAAGCTCTTCGCGCAAGCTTATGGCGGCAAGATTGCGGAGATTGCGGCCAAGCCAGATGCGGGCGAGACGCTGGCGGTCGCGGTCAAAGCGTACGAATCGCTGCAGGATTTAATCGGGCGCATCATGGCCTATGCGTCGCTGCTCTACGCCTCCGACACCAGCAATCCGGGAAATGCGAAGTTTTATGGCGACGCGCAGGAGCGCGTGACCGCGCTTGCCGGCGACCTCCTGTTTTTCGAGCTCGAGCTCAACCGCGCTGACGACACGAAGCTGAATGCCGCGATGGCGACGCCGGCGCTCGGCCATTATCGCCCCTGGCTCGAGGACATCCGCAAGGAGAAGCCGCATCAGCTTGCCGACGACCTCGAACGATTGTTCCTCGACAAGTCGGTGAGCGCCGCGGCCGCATGGAACCGCTTGTTCGACGACACGATGGCGGCGCTCCGGTTCGATTTCGAAGGCGAGAGCCTGACGCTTGAGCCCCTGCTCGGCAAGCTCATGGATCCGGACGCGAAGATCAGGGAAACGGCGGCCAACGCGCTGGCCGCGACGCTCGGCGCCAACCTGCGTCTCTTCGCGCTGATCACCAACACGTTGGCGAAGGATAAGGAGACCTCCGACCGCTGGCGCAAGTTCAAGGACGTCGCCGACTCCCGTCACCTCGCCAATCGCGTCGAGCCCGGAGTTGTCGAGGCGCTGGTCACCGCGGTCACCGACGGTTACCCGCGACTGACCCATCGCTACTACGCCCTAAAGGCCCGATGGTTCAGCAAGGCGCAGCTCGACCATTGGGACCGCAACGCGCCGCTGCCGAATGCGCCGCGGCGCGTCTACAAGTGGGAGACCGCGCGCGACATGGTGCTTGGCGCCTATAGCGCGTTCTCGCCGCGGATGGGCGATATCGCCCGGCGCTTCTTCGACCAAGGCTGGATCGATGCGCCGGTGCGGCCAGGCAAGGCCCCAGGCGCATTCGCGCATCCGACAACGCCATCCTCCCATCCCTACATTCTGGTCAATTTCCTCGGCAAGCCGCGTGACGTGACCACGCTCGCGCACGAGCTCGGCCACGGCGTCCATCAGGTGCTAGCCGGCGTCAACGGCCCGCTCATGGCGCCGACCCCGCTCACGCTTGCCGAAACGGCTTCGGTGTTCGGTGAAATGCTGACCTTCCGCTCAATGCTGGACACTAATACGGACCTCACCGAGCGCAAGGCGATGCTGGCGTCGAAGGTCGAGGACATGCTCAACACAGTGGCGCGCCAGATTGCGTTCTACAAGTTTGAGCGCCTCATTCACCTCGAGCGGCGCAACGGCGAATTGACGACCGAACAGATCAGCCAGTTTTGGATGAACACGCAATCCGAAAGCCTCGGCCCCGCGATCGCGCTCAGACCCGGCTATGAGACCTATTGGGCCTATATCGGCCATTTCATCCACTCGCCGTTCTACGTCTACGCCTATGCGTTCGGCGACTGTCTGGTGAACTCGTTGTACGGCGTTTACGAGCGCTCGAGCGATGGCTTCGCCGAGCGCTATCTCTCCATGCTCGCCGCCGGCGGATCGAAATCCTATTCCGAACTGCTCACGCCCTTCGGCCTCGACGCTAAGGATCCGGGCTTCTGGACAATCGGCCTCTCGGTGATCGAGCGCATGATCGACGAGCTGGAGACGATGGGGTGAGGGGGCGCGGAGTAGCGTACTTGGAAGCTTCTAAGATCCGGACGAGCCCCGCCTACGCAGGTTCACGGAAGCCGTACGTTTTTAAATCTTCGAAGTTGCGGGGCTGTAGGATGTTGGCGAACCCAGCGAGGATGTCGCTGACTTTGTTGTAGTACTCCTGCATCAGCCGGTAGACGCGAAGATCCTCTAGCCCCACCGCGTCCACACCCACCTTATCGATATCGCTTCTCAATTGGTCGTGCTGCTGCTTCCAAAATCCAGCATATTTCAGGCGGTCGCTTGGAGCGGAGATTTTCACGTCTTGCAAGACATAAACTCGTACCCGATTGAGAAACTCGGATTCGTCCTGCCGGTTCACTCGCCAAATTTCGAACAGCTCGAACATGCACCACGGCGACTTGAGATATTTGTCGCTGAGAAAGACAAAGATTACGTCCCCTCGGGCGATCTGTTTCATGAACTTCGACACGCTGTCGCCGACCTTGAGGGTGGTCTTGTCCCGTATAATCGTTATACCGCGCCGCTCGGCCTCCTCACAGGCCTGGTCGACGGTTGTCTCGCGGCCCGGATCGGTCGGATCCGCCCAAGCGTATGAGACGTAGTATTTGGGTTTTGCGGGGCGCTGCAGTTCGGCCGCGGCGTCGATGGAGCGCCAAGCCGGTTCGAAATCGCTCGTCGCGGCGACGACTCCATCGAAATTCAGCTTCGCCGCCACGCGCGGGTCGCGCGCCAGCTCGTACATGGGAACAGCATAGTTCACCTTGAGATATTCGCCGGCGAAATGAAGTCCGATCACGTCTCCCGTTTCGATGTCTAGGATCGGCGCGCCGGCGTCGCGGCCCAGCGTCGAAGCGTTATGTGTCATGGCGGCGACCCGGTTCTCGAAGCTTTGCACCTCGGCGCGGGCGTTAAGGATCCCAGGCAGGAGGCGTTTCACATTGTAAACGCCGCCCAGGACCTTATTCTGGAACGCTGCGTCGTTTCGAGGGTCGAACGCTGGGTGACCGACGACGACAATCCTGCGATCAACGAGATCTTCGGGCCGGCGCGTCGACAAGCGAAGCATCCTGTCGGCCGGCAATCCGTCTACCCGCAAGAGCGCCATGTCCCAGTAGGGATGGATCATCTCCACGCCGCTCACCGCGAAATATGCGGAGCGGTCGTCCTCTGGAGTGTCGATTTGCTGCCTGAAGTCGATTGCTGCGTCGCCGGCGCGATACCCGACGGTCAGGCCCAGTCCACGGGCGAAGATCTGCGCGACCGCGCGGCTCGTCGCAACCAGCCCCCTGCCGACGACGAAGCCGGTTCCCGGATAAGGAACGATGGGCGAGGTCGGGAGCTCGATCCGCCCAATGAGCGAAAATAGCGGGGCAAGCCGCCTTCTCACCGCCACGGCGTCAAGGTCACTCCAGGGTGCGCCGACGTCGTAATAGGAATCGCCCTCGACTAAAATGACCGGGCGGCGACGATCCGCGAACACGATCGCTTCGAGCGCGAACATCTCCTGTGGGGCGTCGCGCTCGCGCCGATCCTCCGCGACCGGCTCCGGCGCGACCGGCCGGTCGCGCTTCGGCTCGAGGGCGCCTTCGATTGAGCGCCACGCGGGATCGAAATCGCTGGTCGACGCGACGACGCCGTCGAAATTCAGCTTCGGCGCCACACGCGGGTCGCGCGCTAGCTCGAACATCGGCACTGCGTAGTTCGCCTTTAAAAACTCGCCGGCGAACTGCAGCCCAACCACCTCGCCTGTATCGACGTCGATGACGGGGGAGCCAGCATTGCTCAGCGTCGAAGCGTCATGGGTGAGCGCATTGACTTCGTTCTCGAAGCTCCAGACCTTGGCGCTTGCCCGCACGACTCCGGGCTGCAGACGCTTCACCTGGTAGACGCCCCCGAATATCTTTTCCTGAAGCTCAAGATCGTTCCGCACGTCGCGTGATGGATAACCGACGACGACGATATTGTGGCCGACCAACTCCTCGGGAGAGCGCACCGACAAGGGGAGTATCCTGTCATTCGGCAACCCGTCCACCCGTAGCAGGGCCATGTCCCAGTAGGGGTGAATCATCTCAACGCCGCGCACTGGGAGATACCCCGTATCGTCGTCCTCCGGCGTATCTACCTGCCGCTTGAAGTCGATGGCGGCATCGCCGCCGCGGTATTGGATTGTAAGTCCGAGTCCTCGCGAGAATTCCTGCGCGACATGCCGATTGGTTGCTATCAGTCCCTTGCCGACTACGAAGCCGGTTCCTGCATAAGGAACAAGCGTGGAAGTCGGCAGCTCTATCCGTCCGATAAGCGGAAGCATAGCGGATAGGCGCGTCTTCACTTCGGGCGCGTTCAGGCTGGCCCAGGGAGCGGCGACATCGTCATAGGAATTTCCGCGGACGAAGACGACCGGCCGATTCTCCTTCATCACGATCGCCACGACTCATCCTCTCGAGGACGGTTAAATAACTGCAGCCATTTGAAGCGAAGGGACGCCTGGACGTCAACCGCGCGCAGCGACCGCCTTGCGGCGCGCCGACAACGGGAGCAAGCTGAAGAGCGGCCAGCATTGTGCTGGCCGTCTTCCTCATTCGCAGGAGCGGCGCCTCAAAGGGCGCCTTCCTGAAACCGAGCGGGCATCGCCCCTAGATCACAATGTCCGCCCCGCTGCGAATAACCTTCACAGTCTGGCTCGCCCCTGCCGCGGCCGGCATTTCGAGCGTCCCCGGCGCGCCGCCCTGGGCGAAATGGTCGAACTCCCTCAAGCGGCCGAAATCGAGCCCCGTTTTTTTCTCGAGATCGGCAATCTTGATCTGCGTCGCGGCGACGTCGAACACGGCTTCAAAGCCGGGCAAATCCTTGATGTCTTCCTGTCCGAGAATGAAGCCGGTTGCGGCCGGCGTGTCGTCCCGACGGATCAGCACGCACACCTTCCAGTATTGCAAAGGGCAGCGAACGGAATATTTCATCCGATCATTTTTATAGACTGGATCGTTAGGCGCGAACAGCGGCCCCGTGATCACCGTCATTCGGCGGCGGTCCTTTTTCGCGTGCTGCTCGAGGAGGAACTGCTCCAATCCCTGCCAGCGGTCCTTGCCACGGTTGAACGGCGAGGCCTGAAGCGCGCAATTGGTGAAATGGAAAGTGTCGTTGTTGGCGGCCGTCGCGCTCTTGACGTCGTCGCCCCAGGCGGTGTCGTCGCGCCGGGTCAAATGGCCGCGGTCGATGCCATGCTCGTAAGCCTCCTGTCCGAGCTGCTCCGACCTGTCGATGCGCGTGTCCAGGTACCAGCGATCCCCTTCGCGCGCGCCGATGGGCTGGCGCCGGTCGCCATCGATATTAGCCGCGGAGAACCAAGCCGTGCGGCGGCGTTTGTTCATGTAGACGCTGTAATGGTAGTAGGTGAGCTCGAAGGGGTCGCCGTTCTTCTGCGCGTCGTGCTGGACCGTGGCGGTATCCTTCTGCATGTCACTGCTGATGACCGGCAGAGGCACTTTCAGACTGTCCAGAAAGTTTGGATCGTAGCCCGGCCGATCGCTATAATCCTGATTGACGACGACCTTCTCTTCGGCCTCGATCCCGGCCGGCGCCGTCTGATCCGCCGCGGCCCCGACAGTGCGCACAATCGGACCTGGCCGCGAGGGCGTTCCCACTGAGACGGTGACTCGCAACGGGATGATCCAGGTCGTCTCTCCCGTCATCTGCCGCCGTGGTCCGTGGAGACTGCAAGGGAACAGATGGAGCCGGCGGTTGCGGCGGCGGGCTCGATTGAGCGTGGGCGCCGGGCGCCTCCACGCCAAGGGATCGCCAAGCCGGATCGAAGTCGCTCGTCGCCGCGACCGTCCCGTCAAAGTTCAGCCTGGGCGCAACACGCGAGTCCCGCGCCAGCTCGTACATCGGCACGGCATAGTTCGCCTTCAGATACTCGCCGGCGAAATGGAGCGCCACCACTTCCCCCGAATCCACGTCGATGATAGCAGAGCCCGAATTGCCACCGAGCGTCGAGGCGTCGTGGGTTATCGCGCTGACCTCGTTCTCGAAGCTCTGGACCTTGGCGCGAGCGCGCAGGACTCCAGGTTGCAGCCGCTTCACGTAATAGACGCCGCCGAAAATCTTATTTTGGAGCTCGACGTCGTTTCGAGGGTCGAGCGCAGGGTAGCCGACCGCGACAATGTTGTGGTTGACGAGGTCCTCCGGCGAACGCACGGCAAGGCGGAGCATATTATCAGTCGGCAATCCGTCCACCTGCAGCAGGGCCATGTCCCAGTACGGATGGATCATCTCGACGCCACGGACCGTGAGATACGCCGTATGGTCGCCCTCCGGCGTATCCACCTGCCGCTTGAAGTCGATGGCGGCGTCGCCGCCGCGGTATTGGATTGTGAGACCTAGTCCGCGCGAGAATTCCTCCGCGACATGACGATTGGTCGCGATCAGGCCCTTGCCAACGACGAAGCCGGTCCCCGCATAGGGAACAAGCGTGGAAGTCGGCAACTCGATCCTTCCAATCAGCGGGAACAAGGCCGAGAGGCGCGTCTTGACTTCGGGGGTGTTCAGGCTGCTCCACGACTCGCCAACATCGTCGTAGGAATTGCCGCGAACGAAAACGACCGGCCGGTTCTCCTTCATCACGATCGCTTCCAGGCCGAACATTTCGTTCGGTGTGATGTCCTGATGGCGATTGTCCGCGAGCTTTTCGAGGCCCGACTGGACGTTCGTGCTTTCGGGGCTCACGCTCTCAAGCCCACCGGACGCTCTGGTGCTTGCTCGAGCGATCGAACTCGAGACCCTGCCGCCCGGCGATTTGCGACAACATGTCCTTTAGGCGCTTGGCCTTCTCGAGCGTGTCCATGATCAGATCCCCTTTGCTCAATATGCTTTCGAAATATCGACTTCGTTCCCCCGGGCGGCGACGCCGCTTAAAAAGAGCAACCCCTTGTGCACCAGGGCGCACCAGGTTGGTTTCAATGCCCGTCCATAGTCTCTTGCGCGATCGCCCTCTTGATGGAAGCGAGTGAAATTCCCTCATTGGCTGAATAGCTCCCGGCTTTGCCGTTCAACCTCGGCAGCCCGTCCTTGCTGCCCCTGTGATGGAGCGCGATGACCTCCCAACCATTCGCCCCGAATACCGGACTTCCGGAGCTTCCCGGCTCCGTAGGCGTTCGGTAATGGACCCGCGATACGCCCGGAATTTGCTGCGAGCCGCCGGGCGGCCCCTCATGATCAAGAAGCTCATTGTCCTGAAACGAGAAAGCCAGGTCCTGCCCGCGGGGATACCCGATGACGTAAACCTTCGCGTTGTTCTCAACGGGCGGCAAAGCCGCGGCCAGGGGAAGCGGGGCCACGCCAACGCGTTGCGCCTTGAAGCTGCAATACGCTCGCATCGTGGCGCGCCACCGGCGACGACCAGAGGATCGTCTTCACCGGCCACGCTTGGGCGGCGTCGGCAGCCTCAAAGACCACCTCAGCCGATTTCAGGCGTGAGCGCGCCGGCCGCCCCTTCGTTATTCACGACATGGAAGTTGGTCAGAACGACGAGTTCGTCGGGCGGTTGCAACCCGAGGGCGCCAGCCGTCAGCAGGAACCCGCTGCCGCAGCGTTGGCCGAGTTTCTGGCGAACCGCGCAGACCGACAGAGCGCGCTCAAGACCGGTTCTCCACCACTGTATAGGTCTCAGTTCCCTGCGCGCCGAGAATAGCCTCAAGCTGCCCGGGCGTCGGGGCCGGCTGAGCGCGCCATTGACGAACCTCCTCGGGCGTGGCGCTGATCTGCCCGCCCTTCAGCTGCAGAAGTCGCGCGCGCAGGGTCGCAACGAGACCCCGCCCGCGCTCGTCCAGCGTCTCGATATCCCACACTTCCGTGAATTGTCGCAGCGTGCTCTCGATCTGAAATGGCTGGACCTTGTCCGAGGCTGCATAAGCGCTGACGTTCCGCTCCACAGCATCCCAGTCGCCGAGACCGAGGGACGCTTCGGCGACCGTCGGCAGATACCAATCCGGATCGCGTTTCGCCTCCGGCATGGTCGCAAGCTCAGCCACGAGATTCTTCGGCTACGCTTTTGAGAGTGAGGTCGGTAGCGATCTGCAAGCCCAGGCGCCGCGCACGGCTGAGGAGCGCCACCAGATTGACGCCGTGCCAAGTGTTTCTCGAAGGTGAAAGCTCGAACGGAAGGCGATAGGCGGCGATCGCCTGTTCGAGAGCCGCGTGCGCCGATGCATCCGCCTTGTCGCCCGCATCAAAAAAGATCTGCTTGTTGGCGCGGCCGATCAGGCCCATCGCTTCCGCGAATTCCGGGTCGTCCTTGGGCAAACGCTGGGCAAGCGGGGTCAAGAGATCGATCGCGGCCGTCGCCTTCCCCGTATTGATAAGATATTGCCCGTAAAGGCGTGCGATTTCGCGGGCATCCTTCGGGTCACGCCGGCTGACCGCCTCGGCCAGCATTCCCATCTCCTCGTAGAGGAGGGCGTTTCGAAGCGCTTCGACCAAGTCCTTGGCGTTCGCCAAGTCTTCGTCCTCGCAAATTCCGGCCAAGCATTTGAGCGCCATTTGCGCCTTGGCGCGCAGCTCCTCTTGTGGAGTCGCCCACCCCTGTTGGACGAAGGACTGCTAACAGCATCGACTTGTCCCCACCCTTGGCCGCAGAGCTTGGGGTGGGCAGTGTTTCCTGTTCAGGATAAGATAGTTCGAGTTCATGGGTCAGTAATTCCTCGCGCCCATTCTTCAGTTGCAGTTCAGCCGCGATCGTGACAGAGGCCCAGCCACCGCTTGAGAACCGGAAACCGTCACCGCGGTTCAGGCGGGTGGTCGTCGAAGGCGAGAAGCTTGGAGGCAGGCGCCACACAACTTCGTCGATGGAGTTGAGATCAGAGGGGGTGCCTTCCACCCCAAACGCTCCATTCCCACCAATCATCGCCACGGTATGTCTGCGATTGCGCAACCCTCACCTCGATGGCTCCATCAAAAATTGCTCAGTATGGCTGTACAGGTGGCGGGCAAGATGCCTTTGCATACTAGCCTGCGTGGCCCGAACTCGATGTCGATCTCGATCGCGAGGTTTGGATCGGGTTTGATGAAGAATGAAATGACATATTGATTGCCCAATTTGCGCATGGGCAACTCGGCGACTACCTCGTCGTCCTCGCTATAACGGGCTACACATTTTGCGCGCAAAGTGCCTCTGTTCACCCCAGCGTCGAAATCTGGTACAAGGTCCGTAGGCACTGATAGACGCAGCTGAAGCGGTCCGGCAGGCCACTCCTTCAAAATCTCTGCGAGTTGCAGTAGCAGCGATGGCAAATCGGCGCGGTCGAACTTGCGCACAGATACGAAATCCGCCGCCCCATGATACTCAACGCCCGGACTCACGAAACTCTATCGCAGTTTTTCCCGCCCCCCGCCCCATCATCAACTCGTCGCGAACCCAACCGGGCGGATCGTAGACTCCCGACTGCGCGGTTTCGGTCCCCCGAGTGACGAAGCAAAGCATGTACTTGCACAATGTGATCCGACGCTGGACCTCAGTCGGAATCGCATCCCCTTCAAGTTTTTTACCGGTTATCGGTTCGTGTCCGAAGCATCGGATTAGCGGGAGGACATAATCCTCAACCCATTTAGTCTCGGCTCGGTACGAATAGCTTACAAAAATTTTCATGGCGGCTGATTACCGGTGGGATCAACCGACAATAGCAAATTGCAGCCGATAGTTAGAAGCAGCGATTTGGTCGGTGCGCTCAAAGACGCAATCACAATGGCCAATCGCGCCTTGGCGCTCAATTCATCCTGCGACAATTTGTTCATGGCTCCGCCTTGCGACCCCGTTGCGCCTGCGCATCGACGGAAGCCGCAGTTAATGCATTGACCGCAATTGAACCTTTGAGCCTTAAGGCCCGACAAATATTCCGCGCTCGCGCGCTTCAAATAACACCGTTCAATTAAAGGGCAATTGCCGCTCGTCGTCAAGTTCGGCTGACAGAATTGAGGTGGCCAACGCCGCAAGGCGAGCACACTGGCCGCGGTCAATGGCGGCCTTGATCTCGACAAGACGGCGGCAACCCGCTCAGCGGGTTTCGCTCGCAGAAATAAATCGGAGGATCTGTCGGACTGGCTTGTGAGAAGAGCGTCTCGGACAAGGGGGTTGAGGGCTTGAGACAATGGAGAAGCTGCAGACACAAGTATCGTATCACGCCCGGCTGGATCGGGTCGTCGATCACATCTACGCGCATCTCGATGACGATATTCGTCCCGAAGGGCTTGCCGAGATCGCCTGCCTTTCGCCCTATCATTGGCATCGCATTTAAGTCGCCATGCGCGGTGAGACGACCGGCGCCACGGTTCGGCGTATTCGCCTATGAGAAGAACCGGACGATTCTTCTCGACGCACGCGAACCGCCTGCCCCGAGGCGCCGCTGTCATCTTGTCTCGGCATGGCGCTCACCTACCACCGGCGGCGCTAGCGCTTCCCTTCTGTGGCGACGCGCCGCTCGGTGTGCGTGGCCTTTTCGTCGAAACGGGCCAGCACAGCGCGCGCAGCTGGCGGGACGACCGAGACCTCCCAGTTCGGACCGGCAAAAGCCTTGACCGCGTCCCATGACGTGAAGCGCATCAGCGTCATGAACTCGACCTCAGTGTCGATCGGACGGCGGAAAAGCTCAAGCCCCTCCAATCCGGCGACGGTCCTAGCGAGAATGCCGGGGAAGATCGTGGCCCCGATGAGCTCCTCGTAGCGGTCGGCGTTTTCCGGCGTCGTCCAGCCGCGCCACAAGCGCAAGATCATCTCATCCTCCGTGTCGTCCGCCTCGTCGACTATCGAGACATAGCGGAGCCAGTCACGATCCTCTTGGGAAAAATTGCCATTTCGTCGCGTTTCGTCCATGCCGCTGAAATTGATTGATGCGGCGCCTATATCTCGAGCTTGCTGACGCCTCTTTGCGGGAATTTGGTTTGGATCAGGACAACGAAGCCAATCGCCTGAGCGCGCGGGCGACACGCTACGCGCGCCTCGGCGTCAACGCCGGCGCCTTCGCCGCGCGGGTCGGCGTCAATCGGCTGCGCGGGGGTGGGCGCGAGATGGATGCGAAGGCGCTCGCGTCCGCCCTGGGCTCGATGAAGGGCCCGTTGATGAAGGTGGCGCAGATGCTGACCACCATTCCTGACGCCGTGCCGGCGGATTTCGCCGCAGAGCTCACGAAGCTCCAGTCGCAGGCGCCGCCGATGGGCGCCTCGTTCGTGCGCCGGCGCATGCAGGCCGAGCTGGGCCCGGACTGGCGCGACCGCTTCGCGGAATTCGATTTGAAGCCCGCGGCCGCCGCGTCGCTCGGTCAGGTGCACCGAGCAGTAAGCGTCAGCGGCGAGCGGCTCGCGTGCAAGCTGCAATATCCGGACATGGCGTCAGCGGTTGAGACCGATCTCTCCAATCTCGACCTTTTGTTCTCGCTCCATCGGCGCGCCAGCGCCGCGATCGACACCCGCGAGATGGCGCGCGAGATCCGAGAGCGGGTGCGCGAAGAACTCGACTATGAGCGAGAGGCCAAGATCGCCCGGCTCTATCGAGTCGATGCTCGCGGACCGGCCGTTCGTCCGGGTGCCGCGCGTTGACGAGAGCCTGTCGACGCGCCGATTGCTCTCGATGGAATGGCTCGACGGCGAGCCGCTCACCGCCTTCGAGACTGCGTCGCAGGAGGCGCGCGACGCCATCGCCATCGGCCTGTTTGACGCGTGGTGGCGCCCGTTCCTGCGCTACGGCGTCATTCACGGCGATCCGCATCTCGGCAACTATACGGTCGCGGCGGCGCCTGAGGGCGGCGAGGGTCGGATCGATGGCGTCAATCTGTTCGACTACGGATGCGTGCGCATCTTCCCGTCACGGTTTGTACACGGCGTGGTCGAACTCTATCGGGCATTGGAGGCGAACGACAGGGCGCGGACCGCGCAGGCCTTCGCGATGTGGGGCTTTACGAAGTCTCACGCCCGGCGTGACCGATGCGATGACCATGTGGGCGCGTTTCATGTGCGGCCCCATTCTCGACGATCGGGAGCGCACCGCCGCCGACGGGGTCAAGCCGTCGGAATATGGCCGGCGCGAGATCGGGCAGGTGATGAGGGCCTTGAGGGCCGAGGGCGGCGGCCTGCCGGTGCCGCGCGAATTCGTGTTTCTCGAGCGCGCGACGATCGGCCTCGGCAGCGCCTTCCTGCGCCTGGGCGCGCGTCTCAACTTTCATCGCATGTACGAGGACGCGATCGCCGACTTCGACGAGGAAGCCGTCGCGCACCGGCAGGCGAGGGCGCTCGAGGCGGTCGGGCTGGGCGCGGCCGGCTGAAGTCCCCCTCTCCCGTGGGGGATGGCCCGCTGAGGGGACCGGGCTCGACGAGCCGGAATGGCAATGCTACCGGCGTCGGGGCGCGCTTCACCGGGCCGAGGGAGGACAAGCATGCGCCGGACTCAGGTCGCGATCATCGGCGGCGGCCCCGCTGGCCTGCTCCTGTCCCATTTGCTGCACGGGCATGGTATCGACAGCGTCGTCATCGAGCGGCAGACGAAAGCCTATGTGCTGAAGCGAATCCGCGCCGGGGTGCTCGAATTCGGCTCCGTTCAGGTTTTGCGCGATTCGGGCGCGGGCGAGCGCATGGATCGCGAAGGCCACGCGCATGACGGGAGCTTCATCGTCTGGCAGGACCGCGAGCCGTTTCTCATCGACACCAGGACGCACACGGGCAAACCGATGTGGTCGCACGGGCAGACCGCGATCACCGAGGAACTCTACCGGATCCGGGAACGCGACGGCGGACGCATCGTCGAAGAGGCGGAGAACGTTCAACTCCACGATCTGACCACGTCCGCGCCCAAAGTGACTTATGAAAGGCGCGGCGCCGCCCAGACGCTCGAATGCGACTTCATCGCCGGCTGCGACGGGTTCCACGGCGTGTCGCGCCAAAGCATTCCGAAGTCCGTGCTCAAGATTTTCGAGCGCGCCTATCCGTTCGGCTGGCTCGGAATCATGTCGGAGACGCCGCCGGTCGGGGACGTCATCTACGCCCGGCATGAGCGGGGCTTTGCGCTCGCCTCGCTGCGCAATCCCGTGCTGAGCCGCTATTACATCCAGTGCAACCTCGATACGCAGATCGAGGACTGGCCGGACGAGAAGTTCTGGGACGAATTGAAACGGCGGTTTCCGGACGATATCGGGGCCAGGATCGTGACCGGGCCCTCGATTGAAAAGTCGATTGCGCCGCTGCGCAGCTTCGTCGCCGAGCCGATGCGCTACGGCCGGCTGTTTCTCGCTGGCGACGCAGCGCATATCGTGCCGCCGACCGGAGCGAAAGGCCTCAACCTCGCGATCTCCGACGTGTTCTATCTTCAGCGCGGGCTTGCGGCGCATTTCTTAAAGGGCGACGACCGCTATCTCGACGCCTATTCCGACATGGCGCTGAGACGCGTCTGGGCGTCCGAGCGCTTCTCGTGGTGGCTGACCAAATTGCTGCATGTCTTTCCCGACGACGACGCCTTCGAGACCAGGGTCAAGCTCAGCGAATTCGATCATCTGCTGCGATCGAATCATGCGGCGGCTATGGTCGCTGAACAATATGCCGGACTGCCGTTCGAGGAATGAATTGGAACCGCTCGATTCGGTTTGTCGTTCCCGGCGGCCGCAAACGGTCGATCGGGAATCCATGCCGTGCGGCGCCGCTGGATTCCCGGTCAGACCTTCGGCCCGCCGGGAATGACAAGAACTGAATTGAACATCAAAGGCGCGAGAGGATAGGCAGCCTTGGCCCGATCGCGTAGTTGAGTTGGACGAGCATGATCAGAACGATCCCAAGGGTCACGTTGGCGAGACCCGCAAGCGCGCCGATCGCATAGAGCGACTGCGCCACAACGATGCGTCGTTTGACCGCCCGTGAAATTTCGCCGCGCGCTTCCTCGTGGATGAGCTTCGCCCATTCGGCATACACCCACATCGCGTAGAGAGCAGCGCCGAGAAGAAGGATGTTGAACCAGTAGACGAGAAAGGCGGTCCGATACTCAAGGAAATCCGCCAGAAGCCTCGCCGAGAACGGCAGCGCGGTGACGACGGCGAGGAAGACGAAGTGCAGCCAGGTGAGATCGCGGTTCGAGCGTTCAAGCTGGTTGAGCTGCGTCTGCTGGCCAAGCCAGAAGATGCCGAGCGTCAAGAGGCTGAGGAGCCAGGGCAGCAGCCTCGGCACAGAACTCATGAGAGCACGGAGGAGTTCGGCTTCCGAATGGATCTCGCCTGGCTCCGGCGTGTGAAAGTCGAGCACCAGAATGGTCGCCGCAATCGCGAAAAGGCCATCGCTAAGCGCCGCGATGCGTCCAACCTCGCCGCCGGCCAGGGTGTTGTAGTGCGTTTGCATGGCGTGACCATCGCCTTCAGGCTGAAAGGGGTCAATCCTGCGGACACGTGTCACGATCTCGGAGGCGCCTGTCGCCAAGCGCCGTTTGACTTGGGGCCAGCCTTCCTTCGATGATCTGCGGCAATCCTTCTCAATGAACTGGGAGCAGCCGATGCCGCAGCCTTTCACCTTGCGCGTCCCCGATAGCGACATCGCGGACTTGCGCGACCGTCTGGCGCGCACTCGTTTTCCCGATTCGGCGCCGGGCGACCCGTGGGCTTACGGGACCGACGTCGACTATCTTCGCGGTCTTGTGGACACCTGGCGTACGTCCTTCGATTGGCGCGCGCAGGAGGCGCGGCTCAACGCCTTCACCCAGTTCAAGCTGACGCTGCCGAACACTGACCTGCACTTTCTGCATGTCTCGGGAAAAGGCCCCAATCCGACGCCGCTGTTGTTGATGCACGGCTGGCCGGGATCCGTGTTTGAGTTCATGGACTTCATTCCCCGCCTCACGGATCCGGCGAGCTTCGGCGGCGATCCGGCTGACGCCTTCACGGTCGTCGCGCCGTCGCTGCCGGGCTACGGCCTTTCGTTCCGGCCCGGACAGAAACGCTTTGGCGTTGAGGAGATGGCGGATATTTTCGCCGAGCTCATGACCGATACGCTCGGCTACAAGCGTTTCGCCGTGCAGGGCGGCGATTGGGGCGGCATCACCGCCGCGCGCATGGGCTACGCGCACGCGGACAAGCTGATCGGCATCCATGTCAATTTTCTAGCCGTTCGCCGCGAGCCGGATCTCATCAAAAATCCCACCCCCGAACAGCAAGCCTTTATCGATCAGCTCAAGCATTGGCTCAAGGAGGATGCCGCCTATGCATCGATTCAAGGCACGCGTCCACAAACCTTAAGCTTTGCCCTAACCGATTCTCCTGCCGGGCTCGCGGCCTGGATCGTCGAGAAATTCCGTGCCTGGTCCGATTGCGGCGGCGACGTCGAGAGCGTCTTCACCCGCGATCAGATGCTCGCTAACATCAGCTTCTATTGGCTTACCGCCGCGATCGGCTCGTCGTTCTCTCCCTACTACTTCCGCATGCACCGGCCCTGGATGATCCCGGTTGGCGCCGCGGTCACGGCGCCCACGGCTTATGCGGAATTCCCGCGCGAGATCCTGCATCCGCCTCGTTCGTTAGCTGAGCCGATGTTCCCGAACATTCGCCGCTGGACGGTGATGAAGAAGGGCGGCCATTTCGCCGCCATGGAACAGCCCGAGGCGCTTGCGGAGGACGTGCGCGCTTTCTATCGCGCGCTGAGAGGCTAGGCCACGCCGCCGCCTCGCTCGGCGAGGAGCCTTGCGACATGCGCGCGCAATTCGGCGACTCCGTCGCCGTTCCGGGACGAGGTCAAGATTACCTTCGGATAGGCGGCGACATGCTTGCGCAAGCCCTCCAACGTCGAAGCGATCCGCGCGCTTTGGTCGACGGCTTTCACTTCGTCGCCCTTAGTCAGTACGACTGCGTAAGAGACGGCGGCGGCGTCGAAGGCACGCATCGTTTCATGATCGTTGTCTTTGAGACCATGCCGACCATCGACCAGCACGAATACGCGCAAAAGAGACGGACGCCCGCGCAGATAGTCACGCGCGAGTTCACCCCAGGATTCTGACTTCGACTTTGCGACCGCTGCATAGCCGTATCCCGGCATATCAACGAGGCGCGCCTTGCCGCTGAGATCAAAGAAAATAAGCTCCTGGGTGCGGCCGGGCGTGCGCGACGTGCGCGCGAGCGAATTGCGACCGGTGAGGGCATTGACGAGCGAGGACTTGCCGACATTCGATCGCCCGGCAAACGCGATCTCCGGCGGCCCCACTGGCGGCAGGCCGTCCGATCGCGCGGCGGCGAAGATGAATTCGCAGGGACCTGCGAACAGTTTGCGCCCGGCCTCGGTCCAGTCGGGCGCGACCGCCGCTTCGCTCATACGCTCGGTGTCTTCGCCGGGATGGTCTTCTTGGGGAAGAGCTTGAAGAGGTTGTCCCAAAGCTCGACCCTCACCCCGGCCTTGGTCATGATGTAATATTGCTGGAGCACCGTCAGCGTGTTGTTCCAGGTCCAGTAGATAACCAGGCCAGCGGGAAACGTGCCGAGCATGAAGGTGAAGATCACCGGCATCCAAGAGAACATCTGCTTTTGAACCGGATCGGCCGGCTCGGGATTCATCTTCATCTGGAAGAACATCGACACGCCCATGATGAGCGGCCAAATGCCAAGCGCGAGGAAATGGCCGAACACCGGCAGTGCGGTCGGGTTCCAGGGAATCAAGCCGAAGAGGGTGAAGACGTTGGTCGGATCGGGAGCGCTCAGATCCCTGATCCAGCCGAAGAACGGCGCATGTCGCATCTCGATGGTGATGAAGATAACCTTGTAGAGCGCGAAGAACACCGGAATCTGGATCACCATCGGCAGGCAGCCGGCGACCGGGTTGACGCCCTCGCGCTTGAACAGCGCCATCTGCTCTTGCTGCTGCTTGACCCGATCGTCCGGATAAAGGTCCTTCAGGGCAGCGATCTGGGGCTGGATCTTCTTCATCTTCGCCATCGAACGGTAGGAGCGATTGGCGAGCGGGAAGAAGGCGAGCTTGACCATGACCGTGACGATCAGGATCGCGAGGCCGAAATTGCCGACGAGACTGGTAGATCGCGTCGATCAGCAGGAACAGCGGCTTGGTGATGAAATAGAACCAGCCCCAGTCGATCATCAGGTCGAACTTCTTGATGCCGAGCTTGGAGGCGTAATTGTCGATCGTCGACACCTCCTTGGCGCCGGCGAAGACGCGAGTCGTCGCCTCGACCGTGGCGCCAGGCGCGACCGATTGCTCCTTGCCGAGGAAATCGGCCTGATAGTCGACCGGCTGGACGGTCCCGCTGGCCGAGAAGCGCGCCTCGATCGGCGCCGTCTGCACGGGAATGACCGCCGAGCCCCAATATTTGTCGGTGAAGCCAAGCCAGCCGCCGTCTCCCTTGAAGGTGTTGAGCTTGCCGGTCGCCTTCTCGATGTTCGCGTATGTGACCTGCTGCACGCCGCCGTCGCCGATCACGCCGACGAAGCCCTCATGCAGCACGGAATAGCCGCCGACAGTCGGTCTGCCATGGCGCAAGACGAGCGCGTAGGGCTGCACGGTCGCCGGCGCGCTGCCGGAGTTCGCGACCGAGTCAACGATTGTGAACATGTATTTGTCGTCGACCGCAACGACGCGCTTGAAGGCAAGCCCCGCGCCATTGTCCCAGGTCAGCGTCACCGGTTGCGTCGGGGTCAGTGTCGGCCGATCGGCGGTCCACACCGCATCGAGACCTGGAGTCTTTGCTCCCGCCGGGCTCACAAATCCGGTCTCGGCCCAATAGGCGTCAGGCGCGCCAGGCGGAGAGAACAGTCGGACATTCGGGCTCTTAGGGTCGACGGTCTCGTGATAGTCCTTGAGGATGATATCGTCGATCTTGCCGCCCTTGAGGTCGATCGAACCGCCGACGCTCGGCGTATCGATGACCACGCGGGGACTGGCGGCCAAGGCTGCACTGACCGTCTCTGGGGTCGTCGCAGCCGGGGCGCCCGGTGGTGTCGCGGCGCCCGGCACGCCGGGCGGTGAAGCCGTCGGGACGGCGGTGTTCGGCTGCGGTTGAGTTGATGGCGCGGTATTGGCCTGACTGGCCTGGTTGGCCTCCATCTGCGCCTGATGTTCGCGCTGATACAGAGGACCGGCGTAGAAATATTGCCAGGCGGCCATGACCAAGACCGACAGCGCGATCGCGAGAAACAGGTTTCGCGTGTCCTCGGATTTCATGTTCGCGCGTCTC
The DNA here is from genome assembly GCA_963717215.1 of uncultured Alphaproteobacteria bacterium. GTDB lineage: Bacteria > Pseudomonadota > Alphaproteobacteria > Rhizobiales > Beijerinckiaceae > Roseiarcus. Next base: position 97,969 of record CAVQVS010000005.1, on the reverse strand, counting down.
TGTCCTTACCCGTCCGTTTGGCCGGTCCGCGTCGGCGACCATCCATCTCCCCACGCCGGGTGGCGCGAAAGGCTGCGCTGACATCATCGATGAGCGCAACGAAACGGCGGCCGAGCGCCTCGCGCCGGGCCATCAGCACGTAGTCGTGATCGCTTTCCGCCTCAAGAGGCGCCGCGGCGCGCAGAGCCTCTTTTAGCCGCCTGCGGACGCGATTGCGCACAACAGAGCCGCCAACGCTTTTTGTCACCGTCAGGCCGACCCGCGCGCCCGAGTCGGTTTCTGTCCCGAGTCCGTCCCGGCGGCGGGATTGCAGCGTGAAAGTCGCCGCCGGTGCGCGACGCCCGCGTGATACCCGCTGAAATTCTGCCCTCTTGGTCAGGCGGCCAAAAAGTTGGCCGCCGCAGCCGGACCCGCCATCCTCATGCAAGGCGCCAAAGCTCCCTTCCGCGCCATCTCGTCGATGCGCGAATGGCCGGACGACGGCCGACGACGAAGGCGAGCCGATCAGGCGGAGAGCTTCTTGCGGCCGCGCGCTCGGCGTGCTGCAAGCACCTTGCGGCCGCCAACCGTCGCCGAGCGGGCGCGAAAGCCGTGACGACGCTTGCGCACGAGCTTGCTGGGTTGATAGGTCCGCTTCACGGTCTTGTCTCCGAATTCCAATCGCCGCACAAAAGGTCGAGCGCCGCTCCACCTTTAACGCGCAAAGGCCGACTCAGCCGCTACGGTGGATTTAACCAAGCGGCGAGCCGAAAAAATGAACGCGGCGCTTGAGGCGCCGCTGCAAGGCCGGGCTTATGCCGCGCCGGGGCGAGCAAGTCAATCGAGACTGCTGCGGAAGCCTACTGCACCCACTGCGCGCAGTCATGGCGCCCGGAATCGAGGCAGTTCTGCATTTTGCGTTGGTGGTCAATGGTGTTGAAAGCCCAGTAACCAAGCGCGACCAGGACGACGACGGCGATGATGGCGGCGATATTGCCACGCCCGCCCGAATGCGGCTCATCGTCCTCCTCGCTGGACGAGGATTGGCTCATGCAGAGCGACTCGCGACAAGATGCTCCACATCCCCGAGCGCCGCAATCGCCTTGGCCACAATGCCTTTCGCGTCGAGGCCGGCGGAGGCGTACATGCGATCAGGCTTGTCGTGATCCTGGAATTTGTCCGGCAGGGTCATCGTGCGCACCTTAAGCCCATGCTCGAGCGCGCCGGCGTCGCTGAGCAAGGTCAGCACATGCGCGCCAAAACCGCCCGGCGCGCCTTCCTCGATCGTGATGAGGAGCTTGTGCGTCGCCGCGAGCCTGAGAATGAGTTCGCGATCGAGGGGCTTGGCGAAGCGCGCGTCGGCGACCGTGGTCGATAGGCCCCGCGCCGCGAGTTCCTCCGCCGCCTTCAAAGCTTCTTGAAGGCGGGTGCCGAGCGACAGGATTGCGATCCGCGAGCCCTCGCGGACGATTCTGCCCTTGCCGATCGGCAAGATCTCTCCCTGCTTCGGCAGATCGACGCCGACGCCCTCGCCGCGCGGATAGCGCAAGGCGATCGGACCGGAATCATGGGATGCGGCGGTTGCGACCATATGGACGAGTTCGGCCTCGTCGGACGCCGCCATCACCGTCATATTCGGCAGACAGGTAAGATAGGCGATGTCGAACGCGCCCGCATGCGTGGCGCCGTCGGCGCCGACCAGGCCGGCGCGATCGAGGGCGAAGCGGACCGGCAGGTTCTGAATCGCCACATCATGCACAAGCTGGTCGTAGCCGCGTTGCAGGAAGGTCGAATAGATGGCGCAGAAAGGCCTGTAGCCTTCCGTCGCCAGGCCGGCCGCGAACGTCACGGCATGCTGCTCGGCGATGCCGACGTCGAACACACGCTCCGGAAAGACCGCTTTCATTCGGTCCAGGCCGGTTCCGTCCGGCATGGCGGCGGTGATGGCGACAACTTTTGCGTCGCGACGCGCCTCCTCGACCAAGGCGTTAGCAAAGACGCGGGTATAGGCGGGGGCGTTGGTTTTGGGCTTCGCCTGTGCGCCCGTGATCACGTCGAATGCGGAAACGCCATGGTATTTGTCATCGGCCGCCTCGGCCGGCGGATAGCCCTTCCCCTTTTTGGTCACAACATGGACAAGAACCGGCCCGTCTTGCACGTCGCGGACATTCTTCAGGATCGGCAGAAGGTGGTCGAGATTGTGGCCATCGATTGGGCCGACATAATAGAATCCGAGTTCCTCGAACAGGGTCCCCCCGGTCCAGAAGTTGCGGCCGTACTCCTCGGTAAGCCGCGCCTTGTCGTACATGAACTTCGGAAGCCGGCGCGCGAGCTGCCTGGCTGCGCCGCGCAGCGAACGATAGGCGCGGCCCGAAACGAGGCGAGCGAGATAAGCCGACATCGCCCCTGTCGGCGGTGCGATCGACATGTCGTTGTCGTTGAGGATGACGATGAGTCGCGAGCGCATGGCGCCGGCGTTGTTCATGGCCTCATAAGCCATTCCCGCCGACATCGCGCCGTCGCCGATGACCGCGACCACATGGTTGGCGCCGTTGGACAAATCGCGGGCCACGGCCATGCCAAGGCTAGCGGAGATCGACGTCGATGAGTGCGCGGCCCCGAACGGGTCGTATTCGCTTTCCGCGCGCTTAGTGAAACCGCTCAAGCCTCCGCCCTGCCGTAGCGTTCGGATGCGCTCGCGCCGGCCCGTCAGGATCTTGTGCGGGTAGGCCTGGTGGCCGACATCCCAGATGATGCGGTCGGACGGCGTGTCAAAAACGTAGTGCAGCGCAACCGTCAGTTCGACCACGCCAAGCCCGGCCCCGAGGTGACCGCCGGTCACCGAAACCGCGCTGATCATTTCGGCGCGCAGCTCATCGGCCAGTTGAGGAAGGTCACTCTCCTTCAGCTTGCGCAGATTGGCCGGTAAGTCGATTTGATCCAGAAGCGGCGTCGAAGGCTTGGTCAATCTTTTCCCCACGCGCGGCGCTCACTGGTCGCCGCGTAACAAACACCCACACGTACACCAAGTCCGACGTTCACCGCAATTACGCGCTTTCGCCATTATGGCGCCGTAAAGTCACCCGCTTTCTACGTGGGTTAACGCGCAGATCGAACGCGCAGCCGTTGGAAGCGTTCCGTTGCCAAAAAATTTGCTATCGCCACGTCCATGGCGCAAATTTGGGCATGAACCAGTTTTCAAGCTTGCCCCAATCGGTGGACAGATACGCCCCCGACGGCGTCTACGCCTTCACCAGGCTCGCCCTGTCGTTGCTGATCGCGACCCTGATCGGCGCGGGCATGTGGGCGGTGATTGTGGTCCTGCCGCCGGCGCAGCTCGATTTCGGAGTCGACCGGTCTGCGGCCTCGCTTCCCTACACGCTGATGATGTGTTCGCTCGCCTTCTCGACGATCGCTCTCGGGCGCATGACCGACCGCTTCGGCATTGTCCCGCCTCTGGTCATCTCCGCCGTCACTTTGGCCGTGGGCTTTGTTGTCGCCGGCTATGCGCCGAACCTCCCTGTTTTCACGGCCGCGCATGTGCTGATCGGAATTGGCGCAGGAACCGGCTTTGGACCAATGATGGCCGATATTTCGCATTGGTTCGTCAAGCGGCGCGGCGTCGCTGTGGTGATTGTCGCTTCCGGCAATTATTTCGCCGGAACGATCTGGCCCCTCTTGATGAGCCTCACAATTCCGCTGACCGGCTGGCGGACGACCTATGCGGGCATAGGACTCATTGTCGCCGCCGGCGTGCTGCCGCTGGCTCTCGCGATGCGCCGCAGACCATCCACCAAAGTCTACGAACAAGCGGAGGCTGCGACTGAGGCCGCGCGCGCCGACGTCGGCATATCGCCGCGGCTTTTGCTGGTTCTCCTGATCGCGGCCGGCTTCTCCTGCTGCGTGGCGATGTCGATGCCGCAGGTCCATCTGGTCGCCTATTGCGGTGATCTTGGCTATGGCGTCGCGCGCGGCGCCGAGATGCTGTCGCTGATGATGGCGCTGGGCATCATCTCGCGCATCGGCTCCGGTTTCGTCGCCGACGCCATCGGCGGCTCGGCGACGCTGTTGATCGGCTCCTTCATGCAAGGCGTCGCGCTTCTGCTTTATCTGTATTTCAACGGGCTCGAGTCCCTGTTCATTGTCTCGGGGATCTTCGGCCTGTTTCAGGGCGGCATCGTGCCGATGTACGCGGTCATCTGCCGTGAGCTTTTGCCCCCTCGCCGCGCCGGCGCGGCGATAGGCCTGGTCGTCTCGGCGACCATCTTCGGCATGGCGTTCGGCGGTTATTTTTCCGGCGTGATCTTCGATTTGACCAGCTCGTACCGGATGGCGTTCTTGAACGGCGTTCTGTGGAACGCGTTCAATTTCGCCATCGTCTCCTGGCTCTTCTGGCGGCGCCGGCGGGGGCAGCCGATGGGCGAGCTGGCAGCTGCCTAGCCTCGCTCCTCAAGCTTTCCGTCAGTCGCGGTCAATCGACCATGGGCCGGGGCCCGCCGCCGCGAGATAAAGGAAGATGAAGCAGTAAAGCAGCGCGGCCTCGCCCATATTGATCGCGGGAAAGAAGCTCATGGGGAAATGCGCCATGAAATAGGCCGCCGCCATGAAGCCGGATAGGATAAAGGCGACCGGGCGCGTGAACAGGCCGAGCACGATCAGCACGCCGCCGATGAGCTCCATCGTTCCGGTGAAATACAAGAGGCCCGTCGGCATCTTGTCGATGAACGGAAGGCCCGCAGGGAAGCCAAGGAGCTTGCCTGTGCCGTGCTCGAGAAATGCCAGTCCCGCCGCGATGCGCAGCAACGAACGCGCGTGCGGCGCGAGCCACGCCGTATTCAGCGCCAAAGCGCCGGAACGGGGAAGAACATTGCTCATTGTCGTCACTTCCTGTTGGTCGTCGAAAATGGGAGAGCCGCTCGGCGCCCGCCCTAACCGGGACTAGGCCGTAAGCTTAGCGGCGGCCTTGGCGATCAGTTCGCCCTGATGCCGTGCGCCATCGAGTTCGATCTTCGAGGGATGGCGTTGACCCTGCGAGCCGGCAATCGTCGTTGCGCCGTAAGGCGCGCCGCCCACGATTTCTTCGAGCGTGCCTTGCGCCGCGTGGCTGTAGGGCAATCCGACGATGATCAAGCCGAAGTGCATCAGGTTGGTGATGATGGAGAAAAGGGTCGTCTCGTTGCCGCCGTGCTGGGTCGCGCTCGAAGTGAATGCGCCGCCCACTTTTCCGAGCAAAGCGCCGGTCATCCACAGCTGGCCGGCCTGCTCCCAGAAGCTGCCCATCGCCGAAGGCATGCGGCCGAAGCGGGTCGGCGCGCCGACGATGATTGCGTCATAATTCGCCAGCTCCTCGACTTTGGCGATCGGAGCGGATTGATCGAGCTTGAAGTGGTAGGCCTTGGCGATCTCGTCGGGGACGTTCTCGGGCACCCGTTTGACATCGACCGTCGCGCCCGCGGCCCGTGCGCCTTCGGCAACCGCATGAGCCATCGTCTCGATGTGGCCAAAACTGGAATAATAGAGAACGAGCACCTTCGCCATAATCATCTCCTCAAGCTTGGACGGTAGGACCGGCGATCAAATGATTTTCGCCATCTGGTCGAAGGAGAACCTCGGGCTGCGCGGGAACAGCTTCTCGTGCTCGCCGTAGCCGATATTGATCAAGACGTTCGACTTCACGTGTCCCTCAGGGAAGAACTCGGCATCGACCTTCGCATTGTCGAATCCGGTCATCGGCCCGGTGTCGAGACCGACGGCGCGGAGCGCGATGATGAGGTAGGCGACCTGCAACGTGCCATTCTGGAAGGCGGCGCGGCCAGCTTTCACGAGGTCGGCGGTGAAATAGCTCCGCATATCCCGATGCGGCATGAGGAACGGCAGATGGTCGTAAAACTTTTCGTCGAAGGCCGTGATCGCGACGACCGGCGCGGCCATGGTCTTGTCGAGGTTGCCGGGGGCCAGAGCTGGGCGAAGCCGCTCCTTGGCCGCCTGCGATCGCAGAAACAGGACGCGCATCGGCGACTGATTGGCGCTGGTCGGTCCCATCTTGGCGAGTTCAATCGCCTTCTGAAGCGACTCGTCCGCGACCGGCTTATCGAGAAACGCATTGTGTGTGCGCGCCTCAATGAAGAGTTGCGCCAGCGACTGCGCCTCGATCGTCTTACGGTTGGGAACGTGAACGGTCATGCGGGCGGCCCTCGAATTGTTGCGCTGCGGTCACATGTCGGCTTTTGTTCCAATCGTTGCAATTGGCAAAATTATGCTAGGATCCATCTGTGGAGGTGATGGGTGATCGACTCGCTGACGCTCGACCAAATGCGCATTCTCGTCGCCGTCGCCGATGCGGGGAGCTTTTCGGCCGCGGCGCGAAAGCTTGGCCGGGTCCAATCAGCGATCAGCCAGTCGATCCAGACGCTCGAGACGACGCTTGGGCTCGTGTTGTTCGATCGCTCCGGTAAGACGCCGCAGTTGACTGACGCGGGAAAAGCGCTGGTCGGCGACGCGCGAGCGCTGATCGCCGGGGCGCGAGCGATCCGGGCGCGAGCGCAAAGCATGGCTGAAGACGTCGAGCCGGAACTGACTCTGGCGGTCGATTCGATGTTGCCGATGCCCCTTCTTATGGAGAGCCTGAAGGCGCTGCGCGTCGCCTTCCCGCTTCTCCCTGCGTCGGTCTTCACCGAGGCGCTCGGGGGCGCCGAGCAGCGGCTGCGCGACGGCGCGGCCCGGCTCGCCATCTACACGATTCCGCCCACGAGCCCGTGCGATCTCGTCAGCGAGTTCATGACTCGCATCGCGATGTGGCCCGTGGTGGCGACCGGACACTCGCTCGCCGCCCTGCCCGAGCCGCTTTCGCGCGAAGCGCTCGAGCCGCACGTGCAGCTCGTGCTGACCGATCGCACGCCGATCACCCAGAACCTTTCGGGCGGGATTCTCAGCCGCCACATCTGGCGCTTCGCGGATCTAACCACCCGGCTCGATTTCCTGCTGGCCGGGTTCGGCTGGTGCAACATGCCGAGCCACATGGTCTCCGAGCCCATTGCTGCCGGCCGCCTGAAGAGGCTCACAATCGCCAATCAGGAGGAGGTCGCGCTGCCTCTTTCCGTCGTGCATGAGCGGGGGCGCCTTCCGGGTCGTGCAGGGCGATGGCTGATCGCCGACTTGCGCGAGCGGATGAAGACCTGCCCCGCCGCCCATCACCCGAACCAGGAAGAGCCCACGGCGACCGAGGCCGTAGCGGCCTGAGAAGGCCTGTGACGCGCCCTGCCGAGCCGGCGTGCTAAGAGACCCTCTTGCTCGGCGAGCGAAGTAGCGTCGTCAGCACGGCTTTCGCTTCGTCGATCAGCCATTCCTGGTAGCGATAGTACATCTCCGAGCCCATCGGCGTGAAATACGAGACGAGCTGCTCCTCGCAGCGGCGATGAAGCGCGTCAAAGTCCCTCATCAGATCTTCCGCTGCTTTGCGGTCCTGCGGCGTCTGGATGACATTCTCGGGCGGAAGAGCCTTGATCTGGTCTCGGGTGATGCTGGAATGCGCGCGTGCTTTGATCTGCTCCTCGTTAAGACCTGGATACGCGAGCGCCTTGAGCCGGGTTTCGAGCAGCGCCCGATTGGCGTCGATGCGCCAGAGCCGAAAGCGACTGTAGACGCCCATCGCGTTCAAAAGGACCGTCGCCCCCATAGCCAGATAGATCCAATAGGCGGGTGACATGAGATTCACGGCCCAGGGGAAATATTTGTCCGCGATCTCGGGCTGGCCGCTTGCGAAGAATTCGCGCGCCTCGTCGGCCAATGGCGCGCTATCCTGCGACTTCGCCGAGGGCGGCGGATTGACGCGCACGAAATTGGGGAACTCTTCACTCAGCAGCATCAGGAAAGCGACCCGCTCCGCGCGATGCACGCACGAATTGGTCATGACGAGCGTGTCCACTTGAGCGACGAGCTTGTCTGTCGCCGGGATCGGTTTGGTGATGTCATAAAAGCCTGCGGGAATCCGGCCTAAACTCAGCCACTTGTCGCGCGCGACCAGGCCCTCGATGTCCGTCGGAGAGACGATCTCCAGATCGTATTTGTTGGCCAGCGTGCGCACCATCTCGGCATTCTCGTTCATGACGGAGGCGGCGAGGTCGAGCTGGCCGTCGCGGACAAGCCCCGCTTGCGCTTCGAGATCATGGTTCGAGGCCTTCAGACCGAGACCGCTGAGGTCCGAATTCTCCATCAGTTGCTGCATCAGGTAGGCGGTGCCGGAACCCTCCGGACCGATCCCGACCGAAGCGCCTTTGAGATCACCGAAGGTGTTGATCGCGCGGCCGTGCCGACCAAACAGGAACAGGGATTCGGGCTGCGGCAGGCGGCCAAGCGTGGTCAGACCGGCAGCGGTCGGCGCCGGCACGCCATCCTGCACAAAAGCGAAGGCGGGAACGCACGCCCCGTTCTCGCCAACGAGACGGGCGATATTTTCAACCGACCCGGCCGTGGCCACGACCTTCAGGCGCCCGTTTTTCTTATGCGCCCGCGCGGCGAGCTTGTCCCCCAGCGCGTGATAGGCGCCGGTTGGCGCTCCAGTCAGGATGGAAGCTCTTAGAAAAGCGTAGTCGCCGGAGACGGTGTAATAAAGGAGCGCGGCCACCGCCGCGAGAGCGGCAAGGGCGATCAAGAGCGCCCTCACCCACGCCTTTCGGCCGCCGCTCGGTCCGAACGCAAGATCGTCCAGAAGACTCATGATTCGGTGCTCAAAATTGGCGAACTTCGCACCGTCGGATATTCGTTGCGCTGAGCGCCCGACGCAAGGGCGCAAAAACGTAAGAGATGGGAGACTGGACGCCTAGCGCACCCTGCTCTCTCGACCATACAGCAAGAGCATGGCGACGATCACGATTCCGTAGATGATCTGCCGGCCGGCGTCCGGCATCTGCACGACCGAGAGAATGGATTGTAGAAGCGTGATGAGAATGACGCCGGCGACGGTGCCAAGATAATTGCCGCGTCCGCCGAGGATGGATGCGCCGCCGAGCACGACCGCGGCAATCGCCGGCAACAGGTAGGCGTCGCCCATTGCTTGCGCCGCCTTGCTCGCGTATCCGGCGAGCAGGACGCCGCCAAAGGCGGAGAGCCCGCCGGCAAGGGCAAATGCGATTAGCACCACGCGCTGGGTGTTGATGCCCGAGAGATAGGCGGCCCGCTCGCGATTGCCGATGCCATAGACGGCGCGGCCGAAGGTGGTGCGGTTGAGCAGAAAGATTGCCCCGGCGCCAACGACCACCCAGACGATGAGCGCGTTCGGCAGACCGAAAAAGAGCTCACCGGTGGCGAGCGTGCGCATCGCCGGCGACGAGGAATCTTGCGGCGAGAAGCCACCAGTGTGAACCACCATCAGCCCTTGCGCCACTGCATTGACGGCGAGCGTGATGATCATCGAGGGGATGCGCAGGTACGCGACGCCGAAGCCGTTCACGAGGCCAAGTCCGACACCGCAAAGCACGCCGAAGGGTATGGCGATCACGTGGCCGACCGGGCCCCATCCCGTCGCGGCCGTCGACATCATGCCGCCGACCGCCACCACCCAGGGGATAGAAAGGTCGATCTGCCCTAGCAGAATGACGATCATCGTCCCCGTCGCGATGACCCCCAGGAAGGAGGCGACCTTCAATTGCTGCAGGAGATATTCGGGCGAGAGAAAGCTGCTCGAATAGAGCGAGCCCAAAAGCAGCATCACAATGATGCAGGCGAAGGCGATCGCGACCGGCGGATCGATCCGGCGCCTGATCGAGTTCGCAAACCCCGGCTGTACGTTCTCGCTCATGGGAAAAGCTCCAGCCGATTGCGGACCTGGAACACTCTCGCCGAGCCGACGCAGACCGCCGCAAGCAGCACGAGACCCTGGAACAGCGGCTGCCAGAGCGGATCGAGGTTGAACACAAATAAGAGGTCGCCGATGGTGCGGAACATCAGCGCGCCGAAGATCGCCCCGATCGCGCTGCCCGAGCCGCCGAACAGCGACACGCCGCCGAGCACGACCGCGGCGATGGAGAACAGCGTGTAGGTGTTGGCGTTGGCGGCGGACGCTTCGCCGGAATAGGTGACGAACGTGAGAAAGAGTCCGCCGAGCGAAGCTGCCAGTCCTGACAGCACATAGGCGCAGAACTTGGCCGCGTCGACGGGCACGCCCGACATATAGGCCGCGCTCTCGGAAGAGCCCACCGCATAAGCCGCCCGGCCGATCGCCGATCGGCTGTACGGAACCCAAAGGACGAGCACGACGGCGGCCAGCGCGACGAGACTTGCGGGGGCTACGTCGAAGATTTTTCCGGTCAGCGCGTCAGCAACCGGGCTATAGACGTCTCCGCCGGGAACAGGACGCAAGAGGAGCGCGAGGCCAAAGAACGCCGCCCCCGTCGCAATCGTGGTGACGATCGGCTGCAGGCGCCCGTAAATGACGATGAGCCCGTTGATCACCCCGCAACCCAGACCTGCGAGGAGAACGCCAAGGATCCCAAGCGTGGCGCTGGTCGCCGTTCCGACTACGATCCATGAGGCGAGGCAATTGGTGAGGACCATCACCGCGCCGACCGACAGATCGATGCCCGCCGTAATGACGACGAAAGTTTGAGCCATCGCCACCAGCGCGAGCAGCACCCCCTTGTTGGCGGCCGTCTGCACCACGTTGGCGCTGAAGCCCGCAGGATGATTGCTGGCGTAGATCGCGAACATCACGACGAAGAAGGCAATCGAGAGAAGGGTTGCGCGGTTTTGGGCGAGAAGATAGCGCCAATCGCTCATTGCGCCAGCGCTCCGGCGCCGACGTCGTCGGGGGAAATGTTGAGCGCGCTGGCGATCAACGCATGCTCGGTGATCTCAGGCCCAACGAGCTCGCTTCTGATCCCACCATCGTAGAGGACGAGCGCACGGTCGCAGCAGCCGATCAATTCGTCGTAGTCGGTGGTGTAGAAGACAATGGCGGCACCCTGGTCTGCGAGCCGGCGCAGGAGTGCGTAGATTTCCTGCTTGGTGCCGACGTCGATGCCTCGTGTCGGATCGTTGAGCAGGATGATGCGCGGCTCGGCCATCAGCCACTTAGCGATGACCACCTTCTGCTGATTGCCGCCCGAGAGCGAGCCGGCTGGGATATCCGTCCCCGCTGCATGGATCTCGAGAAGCTTCATAAGGTCGCCAACGAGCATCGTCTCCCGGGCCCGGTCGATCACGCCGCCTTTAGACACGCGATGAAGCGAAGCGAACGAGAGGTTCTCGCGCACCGACATCGGCAGCATCAAGCCTTCGGTCTTGCGATCCTCCGGAATCAGCGCCATGCCAATGCGCTTGTCTTTGGCCGCGTGCGGACTGGAAGGCGACACAGGCGCGCCGGCCACCCGGATCTCGCCCGAGACGCCGCGAAGAACGCCGAACAAGGCGAGCAGCAGTTCCCGCTGCCCCTGCCCGTCGAGACCGCCGAGACCCACGATCTCGCCAGCGTCGGCGGTGAACGAGATGTCGCGCAGCCGGTCCCCCCAGCTGAGATTCCTGACCTCGAACAGCGGCATCTGAGGCTTGGCGCGCGCCGGCGGCTTCGGCGGAAAGATATGGCTGTATTCGCGCCCGATCATCATTTCGATGACTTCGCTGTCGGTCTTCGTTCCAGCTGAATAGGTCGCGACATTCGCGCCGTTCCTGAACACTGTGCTTTCGTCGGCAAGCTCGGCGATCTCATGCATGCGGTGGGAAATATACAGGAGCGCCAGGCCTTCGTGGCGCAGGCGCTTGAGGACGACAAACACCTTGGCGACATCGGCCGCGGTAAGCGCCGAGGTCGCCTCGTCGAGGATGAGAATGCGCGGCTTGCGGGCGAGCGCCTTGGCGATCTCGACCATCTGGCGGCGCGATAGAGGTAGGTCTTTGACCAGCGCCATTGGATGGACGTCTGTCGCGCCCGCACGCTCAAGAGCTTCCTCGGCGAGGCGACGCTGCGCGCGCCGGTCGATCATCCCGAAACGGCGCGGGGGATTCGAGATTGCGATGTTGTCGGCGACGGAGAGCTCGGGAACGAGCGAAAGTTCCTGGAAGATGCAGACGATCCCAGCGCGATTGGCGGCCGCCGGCGAATCGAAGGCGACCTCCGCGCCGTCGAGCGCAATCCGACCCGAGTCCGGCGCCACGACGCCGGACAGGATTTTTATGAGGGTCGACTTGCCTGCGCCGTTCTCGCCCAGAATGGCGTGAATGCGTCCCGCAGACACGGCAAGATTTGCGTTGGCAAGGGCGCGTACGCCGCCATAACGCTTGGAAACGCCCTCCATGCGCAGGATCGGCGACGCCGTCGACTCTGCTCCGTTCACGTCGCCAACCCTTGCCAGTCGAGATCGCTGTGGGGCCGGACGCGCCGGCCTCGCGAGAGTCGCCGCGAACCAAGACGGTCCGCGGCGATACTTGTCGATTGTTACTTGTTTTCCTTCGTCTGCCCCATAATTTCAGCCGCGCTGAAATTGATGTTGCAGGTCGGGAAGGAGTTGCCGACGAAGAAATTGTCGCCGAGCTTGGAATAATAGTTCTCGTCGTCCTTGAAGTTCGGATCCTCGGCCGTCGCGAGCGGCAGCTTGATCGCCTGCGGCACGACCTGGCCTTCGAGCGCAGAAATCGCGGTCTTCATCGCCACTGCGACTTGCGCCGGCCCGCTGCCGCCCGATGCGCACTTGAGCCCCTGATCCGCGAGCTTCGCGCAGAACTTGCGGAAGCCATTCTCGTTTTCGCCGCCGAAGGGCGCCATCGGCTGCTTGGCGTCAAGCATCGCCTGCACGACGCCGGTGTCCCCGCCCTGAGCGGTGAAGCCGTCGAAATGCTTCTGCACGGCGATCGCGTCCGCGGTCACCTTCTGCGCCGTCGGATCGTCCCACCTGCCGTAGACCTCAACCACGTCCCACTTCTTGCCGCTCTTATCCAACGTCTCGTGGATTCCGTCGTGGCGGTCGCGGTCAACCGAGGTGCCGGAGACGCCCCGCACTTCGAGGATTTTGCCGCCGTTCGGCAGATGCTTGTCGAGCCATTGCGCCCAAAAGACGCCAAGCCCTTTCTGGTCGACGTCGACGTTGATCGCGTCCTCGGTGTCGAGGGTATTGTCGAACGCGACAAGAACCACGCCGGCATCGTTAGCGCGCTTGATGACTGGCTTGAACGCCGAAGGGTTCTGAGCGTTCACGACGATCGCGTCGAAGCCCGAATCGATGAAGTTGTTGATCGCGGCGATCTGCGCGGCGACGTCGTCGCCGGTCGAAACGACCTTGAATTCCTTGAGCTTGGCGGCGATCTCCGGCTGCGCCGCGTAAGCCTTGGCCGTCTGGATCATCTGGATGCGCCAGGTATTGGCGATGAAGCCGTTGGCCAGCGCGATGCGGTACGGCCCCTTCTTTGCCGGCCACTTGAAGAACTTGGTTTTGTCGGACCACGGCACAAAGCAGCCAGGCTCGGAAGCTGGGCCGGCTACGATCTCCGGTCCGGCGGCGAAGGCCGGCGCCGAGAAGGCGCATACGGCAGTCAGCATGGCGCCGCCAACGGCGGCTGCAGCGATATAGCGGAAACGATTCATACTCTTCCTCCCTTTGCGTCTCGACCGGCTGGCGATATGCAAGTGAATACCGCCGCCGAGCGTAGATCTCTTTGCTCTAGCCAACCCAGAGGCAACGCCGCCCCGGCCCCGAATACACGGAGCGCTGGCGTCGGTCCGCCTTGGTGCTGACATGCCAGTATAACGGACCGCCTTGCTTGTACACAAGTCTGTGATCGAGGCACTCGTGCTGCCGGGCCGTTGAGGCTCTGCAGCCCGCGCCGCGATCTGAAACAGTTCGGTATCCTTGGCCGTCCGTTCGGGATCATCGGCGACATGCTAAAAAAACGCTTCACATGATCCGGGCGGCCCGCTGCCCGCAAGCGTTCACACGGAGGCAAGGGATGGCCACAGTCAAGCTCTGGACCGATGCGGAGGCGGAAGCGCACCCGAAGGTCAAAGCAATTTTCGACGATATCCGGGCGACCCGGAAGTCGGACTTCGTCAACAATTTCTGGCGCGGCCTCGCCAACCAGCCCGAGGTTCTCGAACGCACCTGGAACGCGCTGAAAGCGGTGATGGGCGCGCCCGGGCCGCTTGATCCGCTCACTCGAGAATTGATCTACATCGCCGTTTCGATCACGAACGGCTGCTCCTATTGCATCCATTCGCATACGGCGGCGGCCCGCGCGAAGGGCATGACCGACGCGCAATATTCCGATTTTCTGGCGGTGGTGGGCATGGCCTCGCAGACAAACGCGCTGGTGACAGGCCTGCAACTTCCCGTCGACGCGGCCTTCCTCATCGAGAGCTGAACACGGCGGGCATTCGGCGACAACGGCGCTGGTGGGCGGGATTCTGAGGCGCCGCCAACAAAAAGCCCGCCCGGGATCGCTCCCGCGCGGGCTTTCGGTTCAAGCTGTCAGCGAGGCGCTACTTCGCCTTCTCGCTCTTGTCGCGGGCCTTCAGCGCCGCGCCAAGAATATCGCCGAGCGAAGCGCCCGAGTCGGCCGAACCGTATTGTGCGATCGCCTCCTTCTCCTCAGCGACTTCGAGCGCCTTGATGGAGACCGCGACCTTGCGCGCGCGGCGGTCGAACTGGGTGATGCGCGCGTCGACCTTCTCGCCGACCGAGAAGCGCTCGGGACGCTGATCGCCGCGGTCGCGCGCAAGTTCGTTGCGCTTGATGAAGGCGGTGAGATCCGTGCCCGCGATCTTCACCTCGAGGCCGCCGTCCTTGACCTCGACGACCTCGCAGGTCACGACCGAACCCTTGCGGACCTCGCCCTCGCCCTCCTCGCCGGCCTTCTTGGCTGCGAACGGGTCAGCGGCCATTTGCTTGATGCCGATGGCGATGCGCTCCTTCTCGACATCGACGTCGAGCACCTTGGCCTTGACCGTGTCGCCCTTCTTGTAGTCCTCGATCGCCTGCTCGCCAGGCCTGTTCCAGTCGAGATCGGAGAGATGGACCATGCCGTCGACATCGGCGTCGAGGCCGACGAACAGCCCGAACTCGGTCTTGTTCTTGACCTCGCCCTCGACGACTCGAGCCGATCGGATGCCTCTCCGCGAAAGCCTCCCATGGGTTCTGCAGCGTCTGCTTGAGGCCAAGCGAGATGCGGCGCTTGGAGGCGTCGACCTCGAGCACCTGAACCTCGACTTCCTGGCTGGTCGAGACGATCTTGCCGGGGTGGACGTTCTTCTTGGTCCAGGACATTTCGGAGACGTGGATGAGGCCCTCGATGCCCGGGCTCGAGCTCGACGAACGCGCCGTAGTCGGCAATGTTGGTGACGCGGCCCTTGAGCTTCTGGCCGACGGCGTAGCGCGTCTCAATGTTCGACCACGGATCTTCCTGCAACTGCTTCATGCCGAGCGAGATGCGGTGGGTCTCGTGGTTGATCTTGATGATGCGCACCTTGACCTGCTGGCCGATGGTCAAGACTTCGCTCGGATGGTTGACGCGCCGCCAGGCGATGTCGGTCACATGCAGGAGGCCGTCGATGCCGCCAAGATCGACGAACGCGCCGTAGTCGGTGAGGTTCTTGACCGTGCCTTCGATGACCTGCCCCTCGGCGAGGTTGGCGACGATCTCGTGGCGCTGCTCGGCGCGGCTCTCCTCGAGCACGGTGCGGCGAGAAACGACGATATTGCCGCGGCGCCGGTCCATCTTCAGGATCTGGAACGGCTGGGGCACGTTCATCAGCGGGCCAACGTCGCGCACCGGACGAATGTCGACCTGGCTGCGCGGCAGGAAGGCGACCGCCCCGTCGAGGTCGACGGTGAAGCCGCCCTTGACCTGGTTGAAGATGACCCCTTCGACCTTCTCGTTCTTCTCGAACGCCTGCTCGAGCTTGACCCAGCTCTCCTCGCGTCTCGCCTTGTCGCGCGAGATGACCGCTTCGCCGAGCGCGTTCTCGATCCGCTCGAGATAGACTTCGACTTCGTCGCCGAGCCCAGGCGCCGGGTCGCGCCCATGATTGGTGAATTCCTTGAGCGCCACGCGCCCTTCAGTCTTGAGGCCGACGTCGATGACGGCCATGTCCTTTTCGATCGCGACGACCTTGCCCTTGACGACCGTTCCTTCGAACGCCTCGTCGTCGCCGTAGGTCTCGTTCAACAGTGCGGTGAAATCCTCGCGCGTCGGCGCCAGGGATTGTATGGAAGCCATTGGTTCTCCTAATTGCGCCCGTTTGTTCGGGCAACGCCGGCTTTGGGTTCGCGTTGACGTTCAGGCGTCCGCCGACCGGAAGGGCCAGCGCGTAATCGGCGCACGATCCTTATCACCGCTTTTGGCGGCTGAGCCGGCGTATTTGGCCGGCGGCGGAAGCCCAGGGTTTGACCGCCATATGGGGAGCCCACGCGGCGAGCGCCAGCCGCTAGCAGGAAAGTCCGCCTGATTCAATGGCGAAGACGCCTGGAAATGAGACGGTTGGAAATGAAGACGCTCGACGAGGCCTCCGTCGAAGGCAAGACGACCCCGCTCCTTGCCGGCCGGGATCGCCAAGAAGGAGCGGGGTCGTCTCGAAGGGGTCCCGTCTGGGCGCTACTCGCCCGAGGTGACCAGCTCGAATTCCCGAATGTCTTCGTTCCTGAGAACGAACGAACCTTCGTTCACTTGGCGCAGGCCGTTTAAGAATATCGAAATATCGACTTCCTGATCGTCATCCCGGTCTTCCAGTGGCTTGAATCGGCCGTGAAAGAAGGCATATTCTATGCCGTCAATTAAATAAGGAACAATACCTTCCAGCCTAAAGGCAAGTCTTTCTTCGCTTTTCTGTGGAAATTTGAAGTTAAATCCAATAATTTTTCTTATTCTGTAGATTTTACCCTCTCTGAGATATTGATCGACAAAACGGTTTCTGACGCCATCAATGGGTTGCGCATTGACGCAAACAATTTTTTGACCAACAAACCAATCGCGCATATCATTCCCCACCACCGAAGCGGTTATACTTTAGGAGAGGATTTCTTTCGCTTCGCCTCTCAAATATAGGCGTTGAAAATGAACGTAAGCTGTCGATTTCAAGTTGCAAATTAACAAATGTTTTCAATCTCGTTAAGTTCGTGTAATGGTGCGATTTCTCGTCTTGCTTCCGCGAATTCGTATGTAATCGATTGCCGATCAGTGTTTTGGTGCGATCTCTCCGGGCTTGCGGCGGCGCCGGGCGCAGCCTTTCGCCCGTGGCGGGGGGCGCGGCTACTGTGGCGGAGGCGCGACCGGAAGGTTGGGAGCCGGGCGGCGGCTTGTTCGACACCGGTCGGGCCCCAGTCTGCGGCCAGTTTTCAGGCGCGGACGAGGGTGATTGCCAAACTCGCAGCGGCGGCGTCTGAGGCTCGTCCCTGGCCGGACCGGCCTCGTGGACCCCTCGATCGAGGCCTGAGACGTTGGGGTTTGCCTAAGCCCGCGCTTTCCTGCGTAGTCCGGATGGCCGCAACGAAAAAGGGACTGAAGGCCATTTTTCTTATATATGAGATTAACTAACAAAACTATATAATTGATATTTATATAATTTTTGATAACAGGATAATAATTAAGATGACGATCCTCAGGCATAATATGGAGGAAAAGACCGTCGTGCCCCACGCTCGCGGCCGCATCGACAACCAGAACGGGTTACCGGGCGGGAGAGAATTTTTTTATCCAAACGCTCGTAACCCATTGAAAAGGCCCGATTTCGGAAAAATGAACGCTAGTAAACGTCAGCTATTTTACTAGCGCTTACTAACGTTTAAGGGCTTTTATTCGCGTTTATTGTAATCGAATTCACGCGCCAGGTTGTGTCTGTAACCTGGGAAATCGCGGGGGCCGTCACGCTCGCCAGGGAAAGGTCCAAGTCTCGGTCAGGGCCTTGGGGCCAGCGCGCAGGAAGACGCGCAGGTCCGTGCTCTGGCCCGGGTCGATGGCGACATCGACGCCGGCTCGAAATCCCCGGATATGGGCGTTGGGGGTGAGGAATGTGCGCAGGATTCGTCCAGTCGACGCGGTTGCGACCGTCTCCACGAGCGAGGGGTCGCTCATGTAGTAAGACAAGTCGCCGCCGGAAAAATCAATGAGGAAGCGGGTGGTGCCGGGCGGCGGCGGCGGCTCCGGGGACCCCAACGCCCGGGCGGCGACGCGGAACGTTCCGACCGTGCGGCCGCCGGGCGTCAGGCTTTGATCCATGGTCAGCGACGTGATGCGGTAGCCGAAGACGAGAGGCTTGCCGACGTCGAGCCCCTGCTTGGGCGCCCAGGCGACAACAATGTTGTCGTTGGTCTCGTCGCTGGTCGGCAATTCGACCAGCTCCACCCTGCCCTCGCCCCAACCTTCGTGCGGTTCGATCCAGTAGCTCGGCCTGAGTTCGTAGGCGAGATCGAGATCTTCATAGTCGCTGAAGTTGCGGTCGCGCTGCAGCAGGCCAAATCCGCGCGGATTGGCGTCGAGAAAGACCGCGACCTGCGGCTTTGCCGGGTTGCTCAGAGGCCGCCAGATCCATTCGCCTGCGCCGGTGTGCATGAGAAGACCATCGGAATCGTGCAATTCACCGCGAAAGTCCTCCACGAACCGCCGGTCAGCCTTGCCGACGAAATACATCGACGACAGCGGCGCCAGACCAAGCGCCGGCGTCGGTTTGCGCGCGAACAGGGTGACGTTCGCATCGATGAAGGTTTCCTGGCCGGGGTTCAGATCGAAGCGAAAGGCGCCAGTGGCCGATTCGCCGTCGAGCAGCCCATAGATCACGACATGCTCGGCCGTCGCGTCCGGCGTTTCGATCCAGAATTCGCGAAAAAACGGGAACTCCTCGTTGAGGCGCGGGGCGGCGCCGATCGCAAGGCCCCGCGCCGACAGGCCGTAACGCTGGCCGCGGCCGAGGAACCGGAAGTAACTCGTTCCGAGAAACGCGATCACCTCGTCCCAGACATGGGGCGCATTGATCGGAAAACGCAGGCGAAAGCCGGCAAAACCGAGGTTGATCGGCAAGACGCCGAGCTTGGCATGGCCATAGTCGAACAGATTTGCGGCATAGGGGATCGGCGCCGGGATGCCGTCGCGCAGGACATTGACGACGACCGGACGCTTGTACAGGTGCCCAAGATGGAACAGCTCCAACCGAAAATTGGCCCCATCCTGGCCGAGAAGCGGCTTGTCGGATTTGAAGCGGATGTCTCGCCAGCCGTCGAAATCGAGGGTCGCGAGACCGTCGGGCAGCGGCGGTATCGAACTGTCGAATGGAGCAGCGGCCAGATCCCGCGCACGCTTCACAACGTCCTGGTAGCCGAACGTCGGCGGAGCCGGGGCAGCAGGCGGTGGAGCGTCAGTCTGGGCGCCCGCGGGGCCAAAGCGCGAGCCAGATGCGGCCACGATGCTGACAAGCAGCGCCCGGCGGGACAGGTCATGCATGTGGGTCATTCAGGCTGCGCGGTGAACATAAACGCCGGCGATGGAAGGGCTCGACGCGAGAGGCCAGCTACGGCCATGGCGAGAGGAGGCCATTGCTAGGGGCGGTGTGCACGATGGCTTCGAGCCCCATACTGAAGTTGGAGTTGAAGCGATAATTAACGCCGACGCCAAGGGTTCCAACCGCCTGGACCGCGCCCGGACCGGAGAAGACGCTGTTGATCGAGTCACTCGCGTTGAAAGCGCCGTTGTTGAACCGCGTCGAGCGGACGAAATCCACGCCGGTGATGACGTAGGGCGTCACTTGGCCAAAATTATAGCCAACGATCGCCGAACCGCCGGCAAAAGCGCCACCCGTGAACTGCGAATAGCCGGGGCCCGTTTGCAAATAGGGCATGTACCCGGTCGAAGCTTGCACCCCAAGCATGATCCCATTGTCGAAGACATGTTCATAGTTGAGGTCAGTTTCGCCCCCGACGCCGCCCTTGACCCCTCTGCCCCCCCATGCCGAGATCCCTGCGCTTACCGAGAGGCCCGCCCAATAGTCGGGCGCCGCCTCGGCCGCATCGGGACCGAGGGCTGGATAACTCGACGGCGCGGTCGGAAGATCAGCGGCGGCGGTGGGCGCAGCCTGGAGGAAAACCGCAGCCGCACAGACCGACGCGGCGGAAAGAGAACCAATACCGAAGCGCATGATGTCTGTCTTTTATCACAAATCACCATGGGAAGCATTGCGGTTTGGAGTGCGGCATATTGATGGCGGGACGGCGCCTGGGATCACGACCATCCGGCTTTGGACGGCTGGTAAACCTGACTCAGCGTCCGAACTAGACAAGGCGCAGCGCGGACGCTTATAAGCGCGCGCTGCGTCTTGGAGGCGCCAGCCGCCCAGGTAGCTCAGTTGGTAGAGCACGTGACTGAAAATCACGGTGTCGGTGGTTCGATTCCGCCCCTGGGCACCATTAACATCATCGACATAAGCTAAATCGTAGGTTCTCAGTTTTGCCTCCGCACCGCCGGGCGATCCTGCTCAAGCCCGCTCGGCTCCGGCGATCTCGCAGGCTGCAAGTTCCCCAGCAGGGAGGCGAGTGAAGTGCTGTTGCGCTAAGCCCCGCCGATGCGACTTCCTGGAAGACGCTCATAATTCTGTCGTGGTCGGCGGCCCTGGCGCAGGCAAAACGCACCTCGCCATTGTTTCACCGGCCTTACGCGCTTAGGCCTCCAAACGCCTGGCCGAGCGGAAGGCGGCTGCGAAACCGCCACGCCAATGCACCGCCGCGTACAAGATCTTGGCGTCTGTCGCCTCCGACAGATCCATTTCTTCAACAATGCGGCCTTGGCGGGCGACGAGAATCCGATCGGCGAGCGCCAAAACTTCGGGCAGGTAGGACGAGGTCACGACGATTGCGATTCCGCCGTCTGCAAGTTCATTGATGAACCGGTGGATCTCAACGATAGCGCCGACATCGACCCCTCGCGTCGGCTCGTCGAAGATCACCAGCTTCGGCTTCTGTACGAGCGATTTGGCGATCACAACTTTCTGCTGATTTCCGCCCGAGAGTTCGATGACGCGTGGCCCCACGTTCCATGAGGTCACGCTTCAAATCGGCAGCTGTGCGGCCTTCGGCGCCGTTGGCTACAATGAGCCTGTCTGCGTCGATAAAGAGGCCTGCGGTCGGGCAGCTAAGAGGCTTGTCCACCCGCCCGGGCGATCGCTTTGCCCGCGTGCGGTCCCTGAAGGATAACCACACCGCGCCCGTCGAGACCGATGGCAAGGCCATCGGAAGGACCGGCGGCGACGAAGGTCAAAGGCTTTTCGAAGGCGCGTGCGTCACTCGTAGTGAGTGAGCGTTCGTGCGCCCTAAGTCTCAGGACTTGAAAGCCGCTGGAGCAGAGATACGCGCCACGATGCCGCGTGAGATTGTCAACGTCCGCGAGCGACGACACGACCGGAGAAGCGTCAAGCAGCGCGTTCGGCCGAAGCGGGCCGTCCATCATCGGCGCCGATCCGGTTTCGTCGTCAAAGCCGCGAAAGGCCGCATAAGCGCCCTTGAGGGCGGCAATCATTGCGTCCCGCCCCAATAGTCGCCCTGCGCGGTCCAGTTAGGGTCTGCGTCCGGACTCTTGTACCGGCCGATCCGGTCGTTAAAGACGCCGCCAAGGTAGAGATAGCCCTTGTGCTCGCGCATCGATGTGATCATCGGATGGTTGACGCCGCCGAGATCCTAGAGGCTTTACGCGATCCGCCCCTCATCGTCGAACTTGATGATGCAACCTGTATGATGTTGGGGAAAAGCCATAGCTCCGGGGCTACGCGCTTGGCCATCCTTCGGCGAAAGTCCGGCATGGTGAGCGCGAGGTCGAGCGCGGGGTTTCGATGCCCAGAAGCGCCGCCCAATAGCACCCATCCTAAGCGCGGTTGATGTTGTCGGGGTAGCCAGGTAGATTATCGATGAGCGTGTCGACGCGACCCGCTTTTGGACCCTCGAAATAATAGCGCTTGATGGCGCACGTCCAACTTTCAGCGAAGAAGAACGATTGCCCGTCTCGCGACATGCAGATGCCGTTCGCGAACACGATCTTGTGTATGATTGTTCGGGTGGCGCTTGTCCCAGGATCGTAGCAAACAATACCGCCGTTACGCCTGCTCTCGAGAGCGTCGGTCGCTCAATCCTCCTGCTCGTATCGGACGGTCGCCTCGCTAAAATAGACACGTCCATCGGGCGCGACGTCGACATCGTCGGCCAGTCGGAGACGGGAATAGTCGACCACCGAGAGCCAGCTTCTGTTGGTTTCGTCCGTCAACTTCGTCAACGTCCTGTCGGGCGAGACCGCATAGAGCCGCATGCCGCCAATACAGACAAGCAGATCGCCCTTGCGATCAAAGGCCATGCCAAGCGAATGACCGCCGATATGAGTAAAGTCTCGTGTCGCGAGTGAACTTAGGCGATATCGTCAACATGAGTTCAATCAGCGCGCTCAGGCTTGCGCCTGAAACGGCGGCGTACACTACCAGCAAGGCAGGCGTGTTGGCGTTCAGCGACGGGCTGCGGGCTGATCTCGCGGAGACAGCCATTCGCGTCACCGAAGTGCTTCCTGGCCTTACGCGGACCAATATTATTCTCAAGCGTCATCGCGGTGACCGTGCGCTCGAAAAGGACTATTTCGATCAGGCCCAAATTACCCTAGACCCGGAAGACATCGCCCCGCATGGTGGTATTCGCCCTTGAGCAGCCGGCGCACATGCAAATCGCCCAACTCTTCGCCCTGCCCGTCAATCGATGGTGAGCCGCAGACATGCGAGCCCGGGTGTCACAGCTTGGCCCGAAGGAGTTTGTCGGGAAGGCGCTGACGATCTACACACCACTGCGCCTTGTCATTGGCTGAGAGCGTTCGTCTCAAGCACGCCAACACCCGCGAACGCCGCCAGAGTTCGATCGCGCGCTTCGCTGTCTCCCTCGGCGTGGACCGGCTGGATACAGACCTGATTGGCGCCGGCGTCGAAATGCGCCCGAAGGCCACGCGCGATCGTCTCCGCATCGCCCCGGAGCACCATCGCGTCGATGAACTTGTCGGAACCTCCTTCGGCAAGATCGGCTTCTGTGAAGCCGATACGCAGCCAGTTGTTGCGGTAGTTGGTCATGGCCATATAGCGATGCAGTTCTTTCCGGGCGAGACCGCGGGCGGCTTCGGCGTCTGTCTCGAGGCAAACCTTCTGCTCGACCACGAGAAGTTTGTCAGGCCCCAAGTGCGGCTCTCGCTTCGCGCGTATGTTCGGGCGTCACGTTATACGGGAGGGCGCCAGCGGTGCGCTCTGCGGCGAGCTTCAGCATCAGAGGCCCGAGCGCGGCGATCATGAGCGGCCAATCGGCAGCGTCTGACGGATGCTCATAGAGCCCGTCGAGATAGCGGCGCATCGTCGGCACGGGCTTGTCGTAGACGTGACCCCGCAACTTCTCGACCATAGGCGCATGGCTAACGCCAAGGCCGAGGATGAAACGATCGTCGTAGAGGCTGGACAAGGTGCGCAGGCCGCGTCTCGCGGTAAAAGGGTCGCGAGCATAGATATTTGCGATGGAGCTGCCCACGATGAGCCGCTCCGTGTTCGCCAGCATGAAGCTCGCGATGGAGAGCGATTTATATCCAAGCGCCTCTGGATACCAGAACGTCGAATAGCCGAGGTTTTCGATTGTTCGCAGCAGGCGCTTAATCCCTGCTGCCTCCAAGCGGTCGATCGGATACCAGACGCCCAGCGCGCCTAATTGCTTCATGGCTCGAACTCCCGAATTCGCCGCGTCGTATATACGGCATCGATAACGACGCCGGACATCGCGGCATCAAATGAGCGTGAAACGCCGCCGCGGGACCGCGCCATTCTTGATCGGCGCCTCATCGTCGGCTCGCCGCTCGATTGCATCTGGGTTACAGATATCACATCGTTCGCCGTCCGCTTCCAAAATTGAGGACGGATGCACGCCAAACAGCTTCAAAGGTAGTTGAATGAGCGATTCGAGCGACGAAGCGCTTTCTATCCGGCTCGAACAAGCGCCGCTCGCGGAGCTGATCGAAGCCGCAGGACGTCTGCGCGACGAGGGGCACGGCCGCAATCTTTCTTATTCGCGCAAGGTGTTTATCCCGCTCACCCATCTCTGCCGGGACGTCTGCCACTATTGCACCTTCGCCGAGCGGCCACGCGCGGGGCGGTCCGCCTATCTTTCTCCGGACGATGTGCTTGCCATCGCGCGCGCCGGAGCGGCCGCCGGCTGCACCGAGGCGCTGTTCACGCTCGGCGACAAGCCGGAGCTGCGCTACCGCGCGGCGCGCGAGGCGCTCGACGCGCTCGGGCACGAGACCACGATCGATTATCTCCAGGCGATGTGCGCGCTCGTGCTGCGCGAGACGGGACTGCTTGCCGCACGCCAATCCCGGAATCATGAGCCGTTCCGAGATCGCGGGCCTGCGGACGGTGTCGGCCAGCCAAGGCATCATGCTGGAGTCTCTGAGCGCGCGGCTGTGCGAGCCGGGCGGCGTTCATTTCGGCTCGCCCGACAAGCGGCCAGAGGTCCGTCTCGAGACGCTGCGGCTGGCGGGCGAGCTCCGCGTGCCGTTCACCACCGGCATCCTGATCGGCATCGGCGAAACCCGCGCCGAGCGCCTGGAGGCGCTCTTCGCCATCCGCGATCTGCATCGACAGTTCGGGCACGTTCAGGAAGTCATCGTCCAGAACTTCCGCGCCAAGCCCGGCACCAAGCTCGCCGGGAGCCGCCGAGCCCGATCTTGATGACCTGCTTTGGAGCCTCGCCGCGGCGCGTCTGATCCTGGGCCCCGTGATGAATATCCAGGCGCCCCCGAACCTGTCGCCCGGCGTCTATCCGCGGCTGATCGCGGCGGGGATCAATGACTGGGGCGGGATCTCTCCGGTCACCCCGGACCACGTCAATCCGGAGGCGCCGTGGCCGGCGATCACCGAGCTTGCCGAGCGCACCGCCGCGGCCGGCAAGCTGCTCGTGCACCGCCTGCCGATCTATCCCTCCTACATGCGCGATCTTGGCGCCTGGACGGCGCCGGAGATCGCGACGCAGGCGCGCCGTCTCAGCGACGCCGAGGGCCTCGCGCGTGACGACAATTGGGCGCCGGGAACGAAGGTCGCACCGCGAATGCCCGCGATCCACGCGCGCTCCGTCGATCCCGCGATCGAGCGGATCATCGAGCGCGCGCAAGCCGGCGCCCGTCTGGACGAGCCGGAGATCGTGCGGCTGTTCGCGGCGCGCGACGCCGATTACCAGCGCGTTGTCGCCGCGGCCGATGAGCTTCGCCGCGCGGTCAGCGGCGACACCATCCGCTACGTCGTCAACCGCAACATCAACTACACCAACATCTGCTCGTACCGCTGCACGTTCTGCGCCTTCTCCAAGGGCAAGACGCACGAGGCGCTGCGCGGCGCGCCTTATGACCTTGCCCTCGATGAAGTCGTGCGCCGCGCGAGCGAGGCGTGGGAGCGAGGCGCGACCGAGGTGTGCCTTCAGGGCGGCATCCATCCGGATTACACTGGCGAAACCTATCTTGGCATTTGCCGCGCCATCAAGGCGGCGGTTCCGGATATGCACATTCACGCCTTCTCGCCGCTGGAGGTCACGCAAGGCGCGGCGACGCTTGGGCTGCCGATCCGGTCGTTTCTGGCCGAGCTCAAGGACGCGGGCTTAAGCACGCTGCCGGGCACCGCGGCCGAGATTCTGGACGACGAGGTGCGCGCGATCATCTGCGCGGACAAGGTGAACACGGCGCAATGGCTCGATGTCGCGAGGACCGCGCATGGCCTCGGCCTGCGCACGACCTCCACGATCATGTACGGCCATATCGAGCACCCCGTGTCCTGGGCGCGGCATCTCCTGGCCTTGCGGGATTTGCAGGTGGAGACGGGCGGCTTCACCGAATTCGTGCCGCTGCCATTCGTGCATATGGAAGCGCCCGATGTATCTCAAGGGCGCGGCGCGGCGCGGACCGACCTTCCGGGAGGCGGTGCTCATGCATGCGGTGGCGCGGCTTGCGCTGCACCCCCACATCACGAACATCCAGACCTCCTGGGTGAAGATGGGACCTGAGGGCGCGGCGGCATGCCTCAACGCCGGCGCGAACGATCTCGGCGGCACCCTGATGAACGAGAGCATCTCTCGCGCTGCGGGCACGGAGCATGGGCAGGAATTTCCGCCCGGGGCGATGGAGACCCTCATCCAGTCTCTTGGGCGGACGCCGGAGCAGCGGACCACGCTCTACGGGCCGGTCCCGGCAGAGCGGCGAGAGGCGTCGCTGAACGCCGCTGACCTCGCTCCCGTGGTCTTGACGCCGCCTCGGAAGCTCGTCGCGGCGGAATAGGCCCGTTAGCGAGTCCGTTTCGAACGATATCATTGGTTACCGCGCGGTTTGCGTAGCCGTTCGCCGCCTGTCTCGTATTCGCACTATTTACATAATTGGACAGTTCTATTTCACTCACGGCGAGGAGCGGCTCGCAGCTTAGCTTATCGCCAGAAGCCGATCGGCGATGCCGGCTTGCTCAAGGAAGTCTTGCGTCCGCGTGCGCACGGGCGGCGACATTCGGAGGAACGTGACCAAATCGACGGGATTGTCGATGTCCATCCCGATCCCCGGATGGCGGACGACAAGCGGTTCGATCCCACAGGCCCGCGCCGCATCGAGATGTGGATAGAAGCTGTTTTCACCGAAACGGAGCGGAACGGCGTCCGGCGGCGAGCAGATGATCGCATTCGATCCGAGATCGTCATGCGCAGGCACAATCGTAAAGGAAGGCGCGGCCCGATGCGCCACGAGGGTCGCGACGATCTCGGCTGGCGACAGTCGCGGGATGTCACCGGGCATTGTCATCATGCCTGCCCTGCCCTCAAGGACGAGCAGACGCGCGGCGGCCGCGACGGCGCCGGTATGGCCTTCAAGCGCGCCTTCCGTGAAGACGCGCGCGCCGCGGCGACTGGCAAGGGATGTCACGACCGGGTCGACCGTGACGACAAGCACGCCGGCAAACTCCCTGACCGCGCTTACGGCTTCGAGCACATCCTCGAGCATAGTCGTTACGAGCAGGCGGCGTTCGTCGCGGCTCAAGGCTGACGATAGTCGTTGCTTGGCGCCCTCGAGTTCCTTGATCGGCACGACGGCCCAGACGCCACTCACGCGACGAGGCCCCGCCTGTGCTTCGAAGAGTTCAAGCGCGTCCGCCGCCTCGAGCACCACACGAGCAAGTTGCTCCCGCTCCTCGAGGCTCGTCATGAGCGTCGGCGCCAACGTCACCTTCGGCGTGACATCCGCCGCCTCCTCTGCGTCGCCAGCATCCATCACATAACCGTCGAGCAGTTCGCCATATCGCTTGGCGACTGCGGCGGCGCTCGGCGTGATTCCAAGCTCCGTCATCATCTTGGCGGTCGGACCTTTGATCGCGCGGCCGCCAATTATTGGAGAAACCGCGATGACAGGCGACGCGCAGGCCGACAGGGCCTGACGCATTCCCTGCACGGCAAGGATCGGCTCCACGCTTATGAAGGGGTTCGATGGGCAGATGATCACCGCACGCAGCCGTTCGTCGGCCAACGCCGCCAGAAGGTCTGGATGAGGACGTGCATTCTCCGCGCCGTCGAACGCAAGTTCGCGCACGATGGGGCGACACTGAAGGCGCACGAAATAGTCCTGGAAGTCGAGCCATCCCTCATCCGTTCGCAATCGGGTGCGCAATCGATCGTCCGTCGCAGGCAGCACCCGGGGACCAACGCCGAGGCGGCGGCAAAAGTCAGCCGTGATGGCGGAGAGGCTCTCGCCCTGCCCTAGCCTACGGGTGCGCTCGATATGAACCGCAAGGTCGCGATCGCCTAGACGAAACCAGTCGTCGCCACCCAGCGACGACAGCGTTTCCATAAACGCCCAGGTTTCGTCCTGCCGGCCCCAGCCGAGTTTGGTATTGTCAAGGCCGGCCAGCGAGTACATGAGTGTGTCGGCGTCCGGTGAGATATGCAGGCCGAGATGCTCGAAATCGTCCCCGACATTGGCGACGACGAGCAGACTGTTCGGCTTCAAGATTCGGCTGAGGCCGAGCGCGAGTTTGGCCCCCCCGATGCCTCCCGACAGGGCGACCACAAGATCCCCGCTCATCGAAACAGATCCTCATTTGAGGGACGAATGAGGCTGGCCGCGGTCGACTCAGGCGCGGACCAGCGCAAGCCCCGGACAAGGACAACCGGCGACGCCTCGTCCGCCTGGCCCATCACGAGCGAAGCGGCGGCCGCGACCTCATCCGCAAAACCAATCACGCTGACCTCGAGCGTTCGGCCAAACAGATCGGGCCGTCCGCGCAGATCAATCAACGCGGGAAGGCCAGCGACGCCGATCGCGACGCCGGCTGTTCCCTGGCGCCACGCACGTCCGAAGCTGTCGTTGATCACCACCGCGAGATCAATTCCGGTCTTCTCCATCAGACCTTTCCGTAACGCCGCCGCGCTGCGGTCCGGATGCTCCGGCAACAGAAGCACGCGCTGGACGCCGTCTACCGGTCCCACATTCGATTGGTCCACGCCAGCATTCGCCATGATGAACCCAAGCCTGTGCTCGACAATCAGCACGTTGCGTCGCGCCCGCACGACGCGAACGAACTCCGACAATATGACCTCGACAAGCCGCGCATCCTTGTCGACATCCGCCGCAAGGGCGATCGCCTGCGCCGAGGGCTTGATCGCCGCAAGATCGACCAAGCGGCCCTCGGCCTTCGACACGATCTTCTGCGCGACGACAAGCACATCTTCCGCTCGAGGCTCGACCGCGTTCTGCTCGAGACTTGAGGCGATCAGTTCAACCAGGTCGTCGCCGGCCTTGATCAAGGGCAGACCGTTCAGGGCAATGACCTCGACAGAGGTCATGCGCTCTTGGGCGTTTCGACCGGCGCGCCGACGCGTCGACGCAGTCGAGGCAGAACGTGCTCCGCATAGAGCCGGATGAACCGCTCCTGGTCAGGGCCCGGAGCGTGAAAGACCAGATGGTCGAAGCCGAGGTCGACATAGTACCCGATCCGCTCGACGTGCTCGTCCGGATCGGTCGAGACGATCCAGCGGCTCGCAGCGCGCTCGGCCGAGAGCCCATCGGCGAGGCGCTCCATCTCTTCCGGACTGTGGACCGACGTTTTTTCCTCCGGCGTCAGCGCGAGAACCGCCCAGTGCCGGGTGTCCTCCGTCGCGCGTTTCATGTCCGTGTCGAAGGACACCTTGACCTCGATCATGCGCGCGTAATCGGGCGCGCGCGAGCCAGCCTCGGCGCGTCCCTCCGCAACTTTCGGCAGAAGCGTTTCGGTGTAGAGCTCGCGCGCCTTGCCGCTGGTGCAGATCAAGCCGTCGCCCATTCGGCCGGCATATTTGGCGATCAAGGCGCCGGCCGCCGCGACATAGATCGGTACGGGCGTCGCGGGCCGATCGTAGATGGTTGCGTCCTTGGTGCGATAATATTGGCCTTCGAAGGTCACCCGCTCCTCGGTCCAGAGCTGGCGAATGAGGGTGATCGCCTCCCGGAAGCGTGCGAACCGTTCCTTGAAATCGGGCCATTCCATGCCGGTCGAAGGGACGTCGTTCAGCGATTCTCCTGTGCCGACGCCAAGGACGACCCGATTGGGAAACATGACCCCGAGCGTGGCGAAGGCCTGCGCGACGACGGCGGGCTGGTAGCGAAAGGTAGGCGTCAGCACGCTCGTGCCGATGGTGATGCGCGACGTCACCGCGCCGAGCGCGCCGAGCCATGCAAGCGAAAAGGGAGCGTGGCCGCCATGATGCTTCCACGGCTGGAAATGATCGCTGATGAAGACCGAGTCGAAGCCCACTTCTTCCGCGAGGCGGGAGAACTGCAGCAATTTGGTCGGCCCGAATTGCTCCGCCGACGCCTTATATCCAAGCTTGAGCATGATCCCGCTCCGACATCATGAGCCTCACGGCCTGCGACAAGTCCAATAACGCAGACAAACAGGTTTGCGCGACCGCTCGTCGTCTCTCACGCCCGTGGCGGCGATGATGAATGCCTGTTTGAAACCGCGCCGCGAGTCGCGATGAATTTGAACAGCCGAGCAACGGGCGCCGCAACGCATCACGAGGCCTTCCTCGCGGTCCACAGAAGCCATCCGGCTCCCCAGCGATGCCGCCCGTTCGGTTCGGCCGCCCCTCTAAGATAAGACCACAATCAGTCCTGGGCCTGCACCTTGCTGGGCTCGATTTCAAAGATGACCCTGACTTGATCGGGCGAGGCATAGGGATACTTATCCTTGCCGAGGTATTTCTTGGCGAGGGAATCGATATGCGCGTCCGCGCCCTCCTCGGTCACATGTCCGACCCGCCCGCGGATCTGGATATACCGATAGGCATTGTCGGGGTCGATGATCGAAAGCGCCACAGGGGCGCCTTCTGTCATATTGCGCGTCTTCACTCGGCCTTTCGCGGAATTTACCCGGATCTTTCCGTTCGTGTAGTCGAACCATACGGGGGTCACTTGCGGCGTCCCATCCGACATGACTGTCGCGAGGTGAGCGAAGCTCTTCTTGTCCCGCAGCAGATCTAGATACTTCGCTGGAATCTCCACCATGACTGCCTCTTATCGCCTTCGCTTGCGTGATGTCCGCGGATGCGGACGTTCGCAGGTGACCTTCAGCGTAAGTCCCGGGACGAAACATTGCAACGAGAAGACGGTTTGGGTTTCTCGCCGGCCCGCAGCATGTGCGCCTCTGATCCTGCTTGGCCGATGCAGCGCACCGGGCTATGCTCGCAGCTTTCCAAGGAGAGAACGATGGCTGAAGCGAAGCTCGCTCCGAATTTGCCGGAATGGATGGTCAAGCATGCGAACCTCTATCTCGCCAGCGGCGGGAAGGAGGGGCAGATGTACAAGGTCAACGTGCCTGAGCGAGGAGAGATCACAGCGCCCGCGCTTCTGTTGACGACCACGGGTCGTAAGTCCGGCGAGAAGTTCATATTCCCCTTGTTTTACGGGACAGACGGCGACAGCTACTTCGTCGTTGCGTCAAAGGGCGGCGCGCCGGAACATCCCGGATGGTACCGCAATATCCTCGCCAACCCGGAGGTTGAGGTGCAGGTCGGGACCAAGAAGCTGAAGGCGCGCGCGAGGACGGTCGCGGGCGAAGAACGCAGCCGACTGTGGACGAAGGCGCTCCTGTTCTGGCCGCCTTACGCCGACTATGCGCTCAAGACCGACCGCGAGATACCGGTGGTCATGCTGGACCCTGTTCATTAGATCCGCGGCGCCAGCCGAGACTCCAAATGACCGACGAACAACACCCCGAATGGATGGGAAAGAACCGCAAGCTCACGCCGGCCGAGGTCAGAGAATTTCTGGCCGAGCCGGTGGTTGCGCGGATCGCCACCATCGACGAAAACGGCGTGCCCTACGTGACCCCGGTCTGGCAGGAATGGGACGGCGAGGCCTTCTGGATCGTCCCGCGCGAGCGCGCGGCCTGGATTGGGCACATCAAGAAAAATGCGAACGTCGGCATTTCGTGCGCGGAAGATAGCGGGACCTACAAGCGGATCACCGCGCAGGGGAAAGCTGAGATCGTCTTCGGCCCGGCTCGGATGCAGGGTCAGTGCCTCGACGTCGCCAACCGGATGGCGGTGCGTTTTCTCGGCGAGCACGGCCCGGAATATCTGGCGCCGACTTACGACCGGCCGCGCTACCTGATCAAGATCGCGCCGACAAAGATACTCACGTGGGATGGCGTCGAGTGGGCTAAGAAATACACTGAGAAATAGCCATCAGCAGCCCGGGTCAGAGCGCATCGACGCGGTAGACGCGTCGAGCATTGTCGTGGAAAAGCGCGGACTGCTCGCCTTCGGAGAAATCGCGGACGATGGCCTTGAAGCCGTCGAAAATCGCATCGTAGCTCGTCCATAGGCGGCCAACCGGGAAGTCGCTGCCGAACATCGATCGATCGACGCCGAAGCATTCGATGCAATGAAGCGCGACCTCACGCAGGCTTTCAGGCGTGGGGCTCGGATCGTACGCGGTCAGCGCCGAAATCTTGATCAGGATGTTGGGCGCCGAGCCGAGTTGTTTCAGGCCTTCCTTCCATCGCAGCATCCCCTCGTGGTCGCGATCGATCGGGCTGGCGCAGTGGTTGACGATGAAGGTCTGGTTGGGGAAATCTCGCGCCAGCCGCGCGACCTCCTCGGACTGATAGGGGTACAGCATCAACTCGAGGAGTTGGTTGTGGCGGGCGAGCAGCCCGACGCCGCGGCGGAAGTGCGCCTCGTTCGCGATACCCGGCCGGGGGGCGAATGATCTAGCGGGCTCGATTGGATGCCAGCTCAGCATCTGCCGAACGCCGACGCAGCGCTCGACCCCGGACAGGCGGTCGAGTGCAGCGCCCCCGTCCGGAGCCGTGAGGTCAGCGAAGCCGATATAACGCGCAGCGACGCCAGATGACTTGTCGAGCGTCTCCAGCCACTCAATCTCCGCCAGGGGATCGTCGGCGCGGTCCCAGGCGGCTTCGACATGCACGGACGCGACCACGTTCTGATTGGCGGCGTCCCGCCGATAGTCATCGACGAGATAATTTCCTCGGATTGGCGCGAGATCCCCGAGCGCCTGAATGGCGCCTCCCGTCGGGCGTAGCCACGGATGCCGGTCCATGCCTAGATCCCACAGATGAATGTGCGCGTCTAAGATCGGTCCGCGATATAGTCCGGCCATGCTTAAAGCTCCACCGGTCGGGTGTGATTTTCCGCGACCGCTGCATCGGTGATCGTACGACCGGTCTGACGCCGCCTACAATCGTCCGATCCCGTCGCGCAAGCATGGGCGCGTTGACTTATCGAAACGCGGATCGCTAACGTGCGGATACGCCATCGGTGGTTGGGGACGGCTGGCGACGCAAAATCGATGGGTCGTTGACGCGGACGCTGATCAGGCGAGTGACACTCGCGAACGGAGAACGCTGACATGAACAAGATGATTTTCGCGCGGTCTAGCTTCGCGCCTATGGTCGCGGCAAGTCTCGCCCTCTTGCAACTTGCAGGCGCGGGTTCGGCCCTCGCAGCGGCCAATTGCATCAAGGGCGAGCACAAGGCGCCCTTCAAGATCGGCTGGGCGAACATCTATTCGATCCCGACGTGGATGAAGGAGACGACCGGCACAATCGAGGATATGGCGAATGTGCTGAAAAAGCAGGGCCTTGTCGATAGCCTGACGATCACGGACGCGCAGGGCAACGCCAACACGCAGATCCAGCAGATCCAGTCGATGATCGACGCCAAACTCGACGCGATCATCGTCGACGCCGGATCAGCCACCGCGCTCGATCGTGTCATCGCCGACGCCTGCTCGAAGGGAATCGCGGTCACCAATTTCGACAGCCTTGTCGACACCAAGGACCTGACCACGAAGATCGACACCGATCAGCAGCAATGGGGCAAGCTTGCGGCCGAATGGCTCGTCAAGCAGCTCAACGGCAAAGGCAATATTCTCGTCTTGAACGGCCCGGCTGGCGTCTCGGTCAGCGACGATCGGCGCAAGGGCGCCGAGCCCGTTTTCAAGGCCAATCCGGGCATCAAGATTCTGGCGGAAACCAACACGCCCTACAACGCCGCGCCCGCGCAGGAAGCCGTCACCAACTTGCTCTTCAGCAATCCTGAGATCGACGGGGTCTGGAGTCAGGGCGGGGCGCTCTCGGCGGGAGCGGTGACCGCGTTCGAGAAGCAGGGGCGTAAGCTCGTTCCGATCACAGGCGAGAACTACCGGCCGTTCCTCGAGATGTGGAAGCAGAAGAAGCTCACCGCCTGGGCGACGCAGCAGCCGAATTGGCTCGCGGCCTTCGCCGTCTACGCCGCCGTCAAGGGTCTGCAGGGCGATGACATCCCAGCCTACATCGACGTACCCCTGCCGATCATCGACGAGGCCAATCTCGACGGCTATCTCGCCCGCGCCAAGGACTTCGCCGCCGACGGCTACGTCTACTCGCCCTACGATACGAAGCTTTTCGACGACTTGATCGCGAAGAGCCTGAAGAAGTAGCCTCGCGCCATACAACGGCGCGGCGAAATGGGCGTGGGTCAGACGATCCTTGAAGCGCGGAGCGTCTCAAAGGCTTTTTTCGGCAATCCTGTCCTTCGCGACGTCTCGATCGAACTCGTCGCAGGGCGCATTCACGCATTGCTTGGCGAAAATGGGGCGGGCAAGAGCACGCTGATCAATCTACTGTCGGGCACGCTTCGGCCCGACAGCGGACAGATCCTGGTCGATGGCCGTCCAATCGCTTCTTTGACTCCGCAGGAGGCGCATCAGCTAGGCATCGCCGTGGTGCAGCAGGAACTGAGTCTCGCGCCCCATCTTTCCATCGCGGAAAACATCGGCCTTGGCGCTTATCCACGCCGGGCGGCCCTTGTCGATTACGGGAGCCTGGCCGCCGCAGTCGCGGAGATCAGCAACGAGCTTGGCCTCGTCGAATCGCCCGACACGCCAGTGGGGCGACTGCCTCTCGGCCGCCGGCAGATCGTGGAGATCGCCAAGGCGCTCTCGATCAAGCCGCGCGTCCTTATCCTGGACGAACCGACGTCGTCGCTTTCTGCGCCAGACGTGGCCATACTGATGAAGCTTGTTCGCCGTCTGCGCGAGCGTGGCGTCGCCACTCTCTATATCTCGCACCGGCTGAATGAGATCCTCGACTTCTGCGACTACGTCACCGTTCTGAAAGACGGATCGGTCACCGCTGATCGCCCCTTAGCCGGCCTTGATCCCGATGGCCTCATCCGCCTGATGGTTGGCCGCGACCCCCGAAACTTGTTTCCTCCATACGTCTCGCGCGCGTCGGGTGATCTCGTCTTGGAGACGAAGGGCTTTCGAGCAGGGGGCGCGGTTGGCGTCGATTTCGAGCTCCATCGCGGAGAAATCTTCGGGATCGGCGGGCTCGTTGGGCATGGGCAGGAAGACTTCATGATGGGCCTTTACGGCGCCGTTCGCGCCGAGGCCGAACAGTTCCGCGTGTTCGCAAATGGAGCCGCGGTGCGCAGCGTTCCCTTCGCAAAGGTCGCCGACGCCAACGCGGTTGGCATCGCCTACGTTCCGGCGGATCGGCGGAAGGAAGGTTTGCTTCTGCCGCACTCCATCAACTTCAACTTGCTCCTGCCCTTGTTCGCCAGTCACAGCGTCGAGCGCCGCAAGGGAGCGAAGGAGGACGCAATCACCACTCGCCTCGCGGAGCGGCTCAATATTCGCGGCGATCGGCGTCGACCGGCCCAGGCCCTCTCTGGCGGCAACCAGCAGAAGGTCGCCCTATCAAAATGGCTCGCGCTCGAACCGTCCGTCTTGCTGCTGAACGATCCAACGCGCGGCGTCGACGTCGAGACCAAGCGCGAGATTTACCTCGCGCTGCGGGCGATGGCGGCGGAGGGCAAAGCCGTCGTCTTGCTCAGCTCCGACACCCCTGAGCTGGTCCATCTTTGCGATCGGGTCATGGTGTTCAACAAGGGCGGAGTGGCCGCCACCCTGCCCCATGCGGAGGCGTCCGAGGAGGCGATCGTAGCGGCCGCGATGGGCGTGCGGAAAGCGCCGACGCTGCTGGGGGAAGCGGTTTAATGCTGGGTCAGGGAGCGCGCCTCTATTGGGCGATCCAGTGGCGGCGCAACGAAGGCCTCGGCGCGCTGTTCCTAGTTCTTGCGATGTTCGCGGTGCTCTATGCAATTTTGTTTCCCGGCATTTTGACCGTCGGGGCGATGGCCAAGTTCGTCCAGGGCTGGTTCCCGACGGCGATGGTCGCGGCGG
Organism: uncultured Alphaproteobacteria bacterium; assembly: GCA_963717215.1. Lineage (GTDB taxonomy): Bacteria > Pseudomonadota > Alphaproteobacteria > Rhizobiales > Beijerinckiaceae > Roseiarcus. The sequence continues at coordinate 62,287 of CAVQVS010000005.1, read as the reverse complement.
CGGAAACGATCGTCATGCTGACTGGCGGAATTGATCTGTCCGTGGGTCCGATGGTCAGCCTCGGCTCGGTGGTGGCCGCGTCCACCATGCAAGGGCCCTTGGGGATTTTCGGCGGCGTCCTCGCGCTTCTCGCCGTCGGCACAGGGGTGGGGGTGATCGTCGGCGCTTTCGTCGCGATCGGACGATATCCGGCGATCATCGTGACGCTGGCGCTCTCGTTCGTACTGCGAGGCATTGCGCTTCTCATCATGCCGCGGCCCGGCGGATTCGTGCCCCCGTCTCTGTCCGAATTCCTCGCCGGTTCTCATCCGACCGCGGCGGTTCTCGTCGTGCTGCTCGTAATGCTCTGGAAGTTCTATCAGGCGACCCCTCTAGGAATCGAACTGATCGCGGTCGGCGACAACGCCGAAGGCGCCTATCGCTCCGGGGTCAGCGTCACCACCGTGCGCATGAGCGCCTACATCATCAGCGCGAATCTTCAGGCCCTCACCGGCCTCTACGTCGCTGCCCAGACCGGATCGGGCGATCCCTTGATCGGCGAACCACTGACGCTGTCGGCCATCGCCGCTGCGGTGCTTGGCGGGGTCGGATTTCTGGGTGGACAGGGCGCCATGCGCGGGGCGCTCGCGGGCAGCCTGCTCATGAGCATCCTGATCAATGTCATGTTCTTCATGGGTCTGCCTTTGGTGGCGCAATATGTGGTTCAGGGATTGATCATCGTGGCGACCGTCGCGCTGCCCTTGATTCGCGGCTCTTTGCGGAGAGCGTCTTGAACGCCGTCCTGCGTTTGCAGCGCTTTGCGGCGACGTACAGCCGCTCGCTCGTCGCCTACGCGATTGTCGCGATCCTCTGGATCGCGGCCTCGCTGTCGATCGCGGGCTTCGGCGCCTACGCCCACCTGCGCTATATCGTCGAGCTTGCCGCGGTGATCGGCCTGGTCGGCATCGGCCAGACCGTCGCCGTGATCGGCGGCGGGATCGATCTTTCGGTCGCGGCGATCATCACGGTCACCGCCATCATTCTGCCGCTGGTCACTTTCGATGCTGACGCCACCGGGCTCGGAGCTATTGCGCTGGCGCTGCTCGTGGCCGCCGGAATCGGAGCGGTGAACGGCCTCGGCATCGGCTACCTGGGTCTGCCGCCGCTGATCATGACCCTGGCCATGGCGACGATCCTGCAAGGGCTGCTCATTCTCATTGCCGGCGGGAGCGCCATCTCCGTCACCAATCCTTCCCTCGATTGGATCGGTTCGGCCCATGTGCTGACCATCTCGGTCAGCATTATCCTGTGGGCGGTCGTGGCCGCCGTTTGTCTCTTCTGGCTGCATGGAACGCGCAGCGGTTCGCTCATCTTCGCGATTGGCTCCAATCCGCTTGTCAGCAAGCTGTCCGGTGTGCCGATCCGCCGCCTGACGCTGGCGACTTACGTTATCTCGGGGCTATGCTCCGGCCTCGCCGGCCTCCTGCTTCTCTCGATGAATGGCCAGGGCTATGTCGGTATCGGCGACCCCTACTTACTGTTTTCGATCGCGGCGGTGGTGCTCGGGGGCACATCGATTCTTGGCGGGCAGGGCTCCTATCTTGGCACGATCGCCGGAGCGGTGCTGCTGGTGACAATGACGGCGTTGATCACGGTCGTGAACGCCTCGGAAGGTTGGCGCAGCGTTATTCTCGGCTGCCTGATTTTGGCTATGCTGCCGTTGTCTGGCCGCGACCAGTCCCGCTGAGAACGCGCGCGGCGTCGAAGGAGAAAAAAAGTTGCTTGTCCAGGACTTGGATACGCCCTGCGCGGTAGTCGATCTCGACGTCATGGAGAACAATCTCCGGCGCTGTCAGACCTATCTCGACCGTCATGGGATTAGCCTTCGTCCCCATATCAAGACGCACAAGATCCCAGAATTCGCCCATTTGCAGATCAAGCTCGGCGCCAAGGGCGTCAATTGCCAGAAGCTCGGCGAGGCCGAGGTCATGGTCGACGCGGGCATCGCCGACATCCTCTTGACCTACAATCTAGTGGGTCAGAGCAAGCTTGACCGCCTCGTGGCCCTCGCCCGTCGATCCGACATGAAGGTCGTGGCGGACTCGAAGGATGTGATCGAAGGCCTGTCGTCCGCCATGTCCCGCATTGGGCTTGCGCTGCCGGTGCTCGTCGAATGCGACACGGGAGCCGAACGTTGCGGCGTAACCTCGCCGGCTGACGCCGTTACCCTGGCGCAAACGATTGATCGCGCGCCTGGGCTCAAATTCAAAGGGCTCATGACCTACCCACCAAAGAACTCGATGGCCAAGACCAACGTCTGGCTGACCGAGGCGGTCGATCGGTGCAGGCGCTCAGGACTTGATGTCGAGACCGTCAGCAACGGCGGCACGCCCGATCTCTACAGCGCCCATGAAGTGACAGTCGCGACGGAGCACCGGCCGGGAACCTACATCTACAGCGACCGCAATCATGTCGAGACGCATGGTCTGGGCTCCTTGGCCGATTGCGCGCTCAGGGTCCATGCGAGGGTCGTGTCCCACGCAGCGCTCGACCGCTGCGTGATCGACGCAGGATCCAAGACTCTGTCGTCCGATCTCCTCGGGCTTCAGGGCCATGGTCGCGTCCTCGAACATCCTGACTGGGAGATCTACGGCTTGAGCGAAGAGCACGGCCATGTGCGTGCGCCGCCCGGCGCGGGAGAACCCAAAATCGGCGAGCTCGTCACCGTCGTTCCCAACCACGCCTGCGTGGTGACGAACCTGTTCGACCGGATTTACGCCGCGCGGCAGGGACGCGTTGAAACCTTCTATGAGGTCGCTGCCAGAGGGAAAGTGCAGTGAGCCTTGCGACCCTCGCGACGGCGCCCGATGTCGCTCGGCTCACCGGCCTGCTCGAGCGGCTCGTCGCCATCGATACGCAGAACCCACCAGGACGGGAGGTCGAGGCCGCCGCGCTGCTTGCATCCGAGCTCGAGGCCATCGGCTTCGCAACTGAAATTCGCCCCGTTGCAGAAGGCCGCGTCAATGTCGTCGGCCGGATCGACAATGGCGCCGGCCCCTGTCTCGCCTTCAACTCGCATATGGACACCGTTCCGGTCGGGGGCGGCTGGACCAGCGATCCGTTTCGTCTGACAGAGCACCATGGCAAGCTATTCGGCCGGGGCGCCTGCGACGCCAAGGGGCCGATGGTGGCCATGGCCGAAGCCGGGCGGCTCCTCGCGTTGCAGCGCGGCCACTGGCGCGGCACACTGGTCATCTTGTTCGTCGCTGACGAGGAGATCAACGGCGGCGGCTCCCGCGCTCTGGCCAAGCAGCAGCCAACGCCCGACTTAATCGTTATCGGCGAACCGACCAACAACGCCGTTTTCTCGGCGCACAAGGGGTGTCTGCGCCCGCTTATCCGCGCGAAGGGCAAGGCCGCACACTCCGGCCGTCCGGAGCTTGGCGTGAATGCGATTCTCGCCGCGAGCCAACTCATGTCTATGTTCGACGCGCGCGATCGCGAATTGAGGGCGCTTCACCATCCGCTCGTCGGCCACGCCAGCCTGTCTGTGACCCGTATTGCGGGCGGGATCGGCGACAACGTCATCCCTGACAATTGCGAAATGGTGCTCGACCGACGGCTGCTGCCCGGCGAGTCGCTTGACGCCGCGATGGACGAGCTGCACGCAATGCTCGACCGCGCGAAACGCGAACACGGAGTGGATGCCGAGATCGCGGCGATCCGTACGAAGGCCGGGTCAGCGGAAACGCCAATCGACGAACCGCTGGTGCGCAACGCGGTCGCCATCTCCCGCGCGCACGGCGTGACATTTCCGCAGCCTGGCGGCCTGACGGGCGGGTGCGACCTCGTTCACTTTCACGACGTCGGCGCCGTGGGCATCGTGCTTGGCCCCGGCTCGCTCGACGTCGCTCACCAGCCAGACGAATATGTCCCGAAGGACGATCTCGCCCGCGCCGCCCTCATCTATTGCGATATCGCCGTCGCGATGATGCCGCCCTGATCGAGCGCCGGGCCCGATATGAGGTGAGCAAAACAGCTGGGATCTCCGCCGTATCACGCGCCCTTGCGTCGTCGCTGGCGGTATTGATCGGCGACCACCGCCGCAACAATGACGCCGCCCTTGATGATCTCCTGATAGTGAGCGTCGACATTGAGGAACGTGAAGCCTGACGTCAAAATCCCAAGAATGACCGCACCGATCACCGTTCCGGTCATGCGGCCGACGCCGCCCGAGAGCGAGGTTCCGCCGATGACGGCCGCGGCGATCGCGTCGAGTTCGAAGCCGACACCAACCCCGGCCTGGCCGCTAATGGCGCGCGCCGTATGCACGATGCCGGAGAGGCCCGAGAGGAGCCCAGCGATCATATAAACGGCGATCATGTGGCGCTCCACGTTGATGCCGGAGACGCGCGCTGCGAGTGGGTTAGCGCCGATGGCATAGGTGAACTTGCCATATCGAGTGTAGCGGAGCGCGATATGGAAGATAAACGCGACGCCGAGGAAGATAATGACCGGCCACCAGCCCGCGCCGATGGCCGCGAAGCTGTCTGTGAGATTGCCGATCGGCTGGCCATTCGTATACCAGTCGGCGACTCCGCGTGCCGACACCATCATGCCGAGCGTCGCGATGAAGGGCGGAATTTTGGTTAGCGCAATCAGCGAGCCATTGATCAGTCCGGCGATCAGCCCGCAAACGAGACCCGCAGCCACCGGAAAGATCGGATTAAGGCCGGTGAGGCTGGGATAGACCGCATGGGTGTAGCCAGCGATCTGCGCGAGGCTGGCTGCGACCATCGCGGTCATGCCGACGACCGACCCAGACGATAGATCGATGCCGCCCATAATGATGACCTGGGTGACACCGACAGCGATGATGCCGATCTCCGCCTCCTGGAGGATCATGATCCTGAGCCTCAGCGGATTGGCGATGAAGCTTTGCCCGACGAACATCCAGCCCAACACCTCGAACAGCAGCATCATGCCGATCATGACCGCAAGGATGCTGAGTTCCGGCGGGAGGCGACGGCGTCCAGCTTTTCTGACTTCGGAGGGCGGGGCGACTGTCGAAATGTCGGTGGCCACGGGTGTTGTCTCCTCGGGTGCCTCTATGTTCCGCTCTACTGCGACGCCAGCTCCATGATCCGAACCTGAGTTGCGTCCTTGCGGTCGACGATGCCGGTCATCCGACCTTCGTGCATCACGAGGATCCGGTCGCTCATACCCAAGACCTCCGGCATTTCAGACGAAATCATGAACACCGCCACGCCCTGTACGGCCAGTTCAGTGATGAGCTTGTGGATCTCCGCCTTGGCGCCGACGTCGATGCCCCGCGTCGGCTCGTCGAGAATAAGGATTCTGGGCCGGGTCAGCAGCCAGCGTGCAATCAGCACTTTCTGCTGATTGCCGCCCGAGAGATTGATGATCGGCTCTTCCAGATCCGGTGTGCGCACGCGCAGACGATTTTCTGCTGGTCGCAGAGCGTCCCGATCTTGCGCTCGTTGACGAACCCCGCCGTAGCATAACCGTTACGCAGCAGCGCCATCTGCATGTTCGACATGATGTCGAGGAGCAGGAAGCACCCGCTCGCCTTGCGGTCCTCGGTCAGGAAGGCCATGCCCGCGTCCATGGCGACGCCGGGCTTGTTGATCGCGATCTGTTTGCCGTCGATGAGGATCGCTCCGGAGGTTGCCGGCGTCACCCCGAAGAGCGTCTCTGCGACATTGCTGCGTCCCGAACCTACGAGGCCGGCGACTCCGAGAATTTCTCCCTTGCGCAAATCGAACGACACGCCGTGGAACTTGCCTTCAAGGCAGAGGTCTCGAACCGACAGCGCAACGTCGCCGATCGGTGCAACCTCTTTCGGGAACATCTGAGTGATCTCACGGCCAACCATGAGCTTGATGATTTCGTCGCGCGTAACATCCGAGGCTTTATGCTCGCCAACGAACCGTCCGTCGCGAAACACCGACACCTCGTCGGCGATCTCGAACAGCTCGTTCATCTTGTGGGTGATGTAGATGATGCCCGTGCCTTGGGCCTTGAGCGCGCGGATGATCCGGAACAGATGCTCGACCTCGCGATCCGTCAGCGCTGAGGTCGGCTCATCCATGATCAGGATATCGGAATCGTAAGAGACGGCCTTCGCGATCTCGACCATTTGCCGATTGGCGACCGAGAGATCGCGCACTTCCGTCTCGGGATCGAGGGGAATGTCGAGCCGCTCGAACAACTCCTTTGTCCGCCGCCGCATCTCATCATGACGCACAAAGCCGAGGCGGTTCAGCGGCTCACGGCGAATCCAGATGTTCTCAGCGACCGTCATGTAATCCATCAGGTTCAGCTCCTGATGGATCATGGCGATGCCGTACTGGAGCGCGTCGAGGGGCGATGTCAGCTTGATCTCCTGCCCCTTCAGTTTGAAGGAGCCGGAATTGGGCGTGTAGATGCCGGCGATGATCTTCATCAGCGTCGACTTGCCGGCGCCGTTCTCGCCCATGAGCGCGTGCACGTGCCCGCGCTTCAGCCGGAAGGACACGTCGTCGAGCGCAAGCACGCCCGGGAAGGCCTTACGGACGTTCGAGACCTCGAGGAGATATTCGGCCCCCGGAACAGCGCCGCTCTGCCTGACGATTTCCGCCGTCGAAGGACTGATGGTCGCCATGGCGCTTGGTCCCATTCCGATTTCGGCGTTGTGTGTTCCCCACGGCTACGCCGGTCCTAGGCGAAATTTGACTCCCGACGGCCCGGAGGCGCTGGGAGGGAGGCGCGTCTCCGGGCGCCCTCGTCTCGCCGGCATCTGCCAGCGAGACGAAGAGGGATTGAGGAAACTCAGTTTTTCTTCATGAACTGATCGATATTGGTCGGCGTCACCAGCTGGAAGGGGATATAGACTTTCTTCTCCACCGGCTTGCCCGCGGCGAGCGCGAGCGCCGCGTCGACCGCGCCTTTTCCCTGACCCGCGGCGTCCTGGAACACTGTGACTTTGAGGTCGCCAGCCTTCATGGAAGCCAGTGCGTCCTGCGTCGCGTCGACGCCCCCGACGATCGCTTTCTTGGTGTCCACACCAGCCGACTTCATCGCCTGAAGCGCGCCGACCGCCATCTCGTCGTTGTTCGAGACGACGGCGTCGAACTGCATCCCCTTCGACAGCCAGTTGGTCATCAGGTTCTGGCCCTTGGTGCGATCCCATTCCCCGGTCTGCTCGGCGATGATCTTGATGCCGCTGCAGTCCGGCGTCGCGATGACCTCATGGATGTCCTTGGTGCGCTGCACCGCAGCCTGATTGGAGAGTTGTCCCTCGATGACCAGAATGTTGCCCTTGCCGCCGAGAAGCTTGCAGATCTCCTTCATCTCGAGCGTGCCCGACTCCGCCTCGTTAGAGGCGACGAAAGCGGCCTTGGGTCCGAGCTTCTCAACGTCGGCAGGCTCACGGTTGACATAGACGAGCGGCACGCCTGCATCGGCCGCGGCCTTGGTGATGGCGGTCGTGGCGGAGGTGTCGACCGGATTGACGATGATCGCGTTCACGCCGTTGGCGATGAAGTTCTGGACCTGGCTGAGTTGTTTGGAGACGTCGTCCTTGGCGTCTTCGACTTGAACCGTGACGCCAGGAAGCGTCTTCGCGTAGTCAACCATTCCGTTGCGTAGGACGGTCAGGAAGTTGTCGTCGAACTTGTCCATCGACACGCCAATTTTGGTGGCGGCGAAGGCGGGGCTCGACAGCACGGTGGCGGCTGCAAGCACAAGAAGTATGCGTTTCATGGCCCAGGTTCCTCCCGTTGGGGCGCTCGGCGATGAGCGGTTCGTTGTCCGCGCCACGAAAAGGGTGCGGCTGGCTTGTTCTAGACGCAAATTGACTGCCGCGCATCTGGCTTGCGGCGACCGGCTTACCCCTCAAAGGGGCCGATGGCCGCTTTGAACCGTCGTTGCGCCTCCCCCGCGCACAAAGTTACGCTCTCAATGACCTCAACGGTTTAAGCGCCATTTTCTGCGCTCTTTGCACTTCAGGGCGCGAGAACTTCATTTCGCTCCGCGAAATGAAACGTTTCGCGCGAAGGGCCCTAAACCTTTGAAATCATTGAGGACAGCGAATCATTCGTTTCGCGGTTTCCTGTCATGTCAAGGACTTGAGGCCGATTTCGTTTCGTTGCGTTCTGCGCATCGCGGGCATTGAGCGTCACGAACAGGAGGCGGCTCGTTCAAGGAGCGGACAAGCTTCGCAACGGCGGGGCATGGGTTCGCTTTCGCGAAACGGTCACCATAGCGCATATTCCGTAAATTAGGAATGTTTTGTCGAGACTTCAGGCATCCTGGTGAAATACAGCAAGACCGGCCATGACACAGACGCAACAGGACGCGCGAAATCTGCAGGCCGCCGCTCGTTAAGCTCATTTCCCTTGCGCGGCGGCCCCGCGACGCAAGCGGTTAGAAAGCCGCCGTCGCCGGATCGGGGCCCATTCGGCCGCTAGGTGAATCAAGCGCCTCGATCCTCTGCATGTCGTCGCCATCGAGTTTGAAATCGAGCGCGCCGATATTCTCCCTCAGCCGCTCGACGCGAACGGTCTTCGGGATCACGATCAGGCCGCTATCGAGATGCCAGCGAATGACGGCTTGCGCAGGCGTTTTCCGATGTTTGGCGGCGATCTCGATCAGCGCAGGCTCGCTGAACAAGCCGCCCCGGCCGAGCGGACTCCAGGATTCCGTTTTGATGCCCTTCTGGTCGTGAAATGCGCGCAGCGCCTTCTGCTGAAATTTTGGATGAAGCTCGATCTGGTTCACCGCAGGCGTGACGCCCGTCTCGCCAACGATCCGTTCGAGATGATCTTGGTTGAAGTTCGAGACGCCGATCGAGCGAATCCGCCTGTCCCTCTGCAGGCGAACGAGCGCCTTCCAGCTTTCGACATAGCGGTTGACGCGCGGGCGCGGCCAATGGATCAAATACAGATCGAGGGTGTCGCGGCGGAGCTTTTTCATGCTGGCGTCGAACGCGCGCATGGCTTCGTCGAAGCCTTGATCCGAATTGCCGAGTTTTGTGGTTACGAAGACGTCCGTGCGGCCGAGCAGAGCCTCGCCGACGCCGTCCTCGTTTCGATACATCGAGGCTGTGTCGACCAGGCGATAGCCTTCGTCGACCGCCATTTTGACCACGCGCTCGGTCTCGTCGGGTGGCGTCTGGAAAACGCCAAGCCCAAACTGCGGAATCACCGCGCCGTCGTTCAGGCTGAGCGTCGGTTGTGTTTGACTGGTCATGGGCGCCGTTTCCCCGGGTTGGCGGAGCGAATTGTCACACGGCAGAGTGCTTGCGCCTCTGCCGGAGCAGGCGGAGACTTGGCTTAACTCGCCGCTCTCAGCAAGTGAGCGCCGCCCCGAGCCGGCTCGACCCTAACCGGACCCGAGGGTGACCAAACCGTGATCAGGCGCCATATATAGGCCCATGCAACACAGCCCATGTCCGTGAGGGGCCGAGCCGCTTGGAAACCGACCTCGCTTCGGCCCTGAAGCCGCGAACCGGCGCGAGGAAGCGCTCTGCCGCGCCGCGCGCGCCATCCGTCGTGGATGCCCTGTTTCACCCGGCGGTTGCGAGCTGGTTCGCCGAGAGTTTCGCGTCGCCCACCCCCGCGCAGGCCGAAGCGTGGCCGGCGATCAAGGCCGGCCGCCACACCCTCATCGCGGCGCCGACGGGATCGGGCAAGACGCTCGCGGCTTTTCTGGCGGCGATCGACGATCTGGTGCGGCAGGGTCTCGAGGCGCCGCTCGCGGACGCCACCCAAGTCATCTACGTGTCGCCGCTCAAGGCGCTGTCGAATGACATCCACAAAAATCTTGAAGCGCCCTTGGCCGGCATTCGAGAGCAGCTCCGCCGGAGCGGGCTTGCCGATGTCGATATTCGGACCTGGGTCAGAACGGGGGACACGCCCGTCGCTGAGCGCGAGCGCATGCGCCGCCGCCCGCCCCACATTCTGGTGACGACGCCGGAGTCGCTTTACGTGCTGCTCGGCTCGCAGTCCGGACGCACGATGCTCGCAAACGCCCGGTCGGTGATCGTGGACGAAATCCATGCCGTCGCGCCGAACAAGCGCGGCGCCCATCTCGCTCTTTCGCTCGAGAGGCTCGCAGCATTGTGCGGCGACCGCCTGCAGCGCATCGGGCTCTCGGCTACGCAAAATCCGATCGAAGCCATCGCCCATTTTCTCGCCGGCGCCACAGCGGACGGCAAGCCGGCCACGGAGGTTGCGATCATCGACGCGGGACACCAGCGCCAGCGCGATTTGAGCCTGGAGGTTCCTGGATCGCCGCTCGAGGCGGTGATGTCGAACGAGGTCTGGAAGGACATTTACGCGCGCCTGACCGAACTCATCAAGGACCACCAGACGACGCTCGTGTTCGTCAACACCCGGCGCATGGCCGAACGCATCGCGCGCGAGCTCACCGACCGTCTCGGAGAAAAGGCCGTCACCGCCCATCACGGCAGCATGGCCAAGGAGCTCAGGCTCTCGGCCGAACAGAGGCTGAAGCGGGGCGAACTGAAAGCGCTCGTGGCGACCGCCTCGCTCGAACTGGGCATCGATATCGGCGATGTCAATCTCGTTTGTCAGATCGGCTCGCCGCGCTCGATCGCAACCTTCTTGCAACGCGTCGGCCGTTCCGGTCACGCGATTGGCGGCACGCCCAAAGGGTGCCTGTTTCCTCTATCGCGCGACGATCTCGTGGAGTGCACGGCGCTTGTCGACAGCGTGCGTCGCGGCGAGCTCGATCGTCTTACGATCCCCGAGCGGCCGCTCGACGTGCTCGCCCAGCAGATCATTGCGGAAGTCGCGGCGCAGGATTGGTCGGAAACAGAGCTTTACGATCGGCTGCGCCGCGGTTGGCCTTTTCGTTCCCTGGCGCGCGCCGATTTCGACGCGATCGTGCGCATGTTGGGCGAGGGATTCACCACGCGCCGGGGGCGTCGCGGTTCGCTCATCCATCGCGATGCGGTCAATGGCGTCTTGCGCGGCCGGCGTGGCGCGCGGACGACGGCGCTCACCTCGGGCGGCACGATTCCCGATACTGCCGATTACCAGGTGCTGCTCGAGCCCGAGAACCAGACCATCGGCACGGTGAACGAGGACTTCGCCGTCGAGAGCATGGCGGGCGATATTTTTCAGCTTGGCAATGCATCCTATCGCATTCAGCGCGTCGAGCGCGGGACGGTGCGCGTGGAGGACGCCAAAGGCCAGCCGCCGAACATCCCCTTCTGGCTCGGCGAAGCGCCCGGGCGAACGGACGCACTCTCCACCGCCGTCTCACGCCTGCGCGCCGAGATCGCCGCGCGGCTGAGCTCCGACCGGTCGGGAACGAGCGCTCGGCGCTGGCTCATCGAGCTAGTCGGTCTCGATGCGGCTGCCGCCGATCAGCTCGTCGATTATCTGGCTGCAAGCGCCTCGGCGCTCGGCTGCCTGCCGACCCAGGACACGATTGTCCTCGAACGCTTCTTCGATGAGGCGGGCGGCATGCAGCTGGTCATTCACGCGCCTTTCGGCAGCCGCCTCAATCGGGCTTGGGGATTGGCGCTGCGCAAGCGCTTTTGCCGCAAATTTAATTTCGAGCTGCAGGCAGCGGCCACCGAAGACAATATCGTGCTGTCGCTCACGACGGCGCACAGCTTCGAACTCGCTGACGTCGCGCGTTACCTCCATTCGAACAGCGTGCGCGAAGTGCTCATCCAGGCGATGCTGGATTCGCCGATGTTCACGACGCGGTGGCGGTGGGTGGCGGGCGTGTCGCTCGCCCTGCCCCGTTTTCGCAACGGCAAGAAGATACCCCCTCAGCTGTTGCGCATGCAGGCGGAAGACCTGGTCGCGTCGGTCTTCCCCGATCAGATCGCCTGCGCCGAGAATCTGGTCGGCGAACGGGAGGTTCCCGACCATCCGCTGACCAATCAGGCGATCGACGACTGCCTGCACGAGGCGATGGACCTTGAGGGCCTGGAGCGGCTTCTCCGTCGTATCGAGGCGGGAGAGGTCGAGGTCGTGTGCTGCGATCTGACCCAACCCTCGCCGCTCGCCTTGGAGGCGCTGTCGGCCAGACCCTACGCCTTCCTTGACGACGCGCCGCTCGAAGAACGGCGGACGCAGGCGGTGATGGCGCGGCGCTGGCGCGATCCACAGGACGCGTCCGACCTCGGCCGGCTGGACCCGGAGGCGATCGCCAAGGTTCAGTCGGAGGCCTGGCCCGATCCCGTCAACGCCGAGGAGCTTCACGACGCGCTGCTTTGGCTCTCTTGTCTGACCGAAGCGGAGGCCCGCGCGACGCTGGGCTGGAGCGAATGGCTCACTGCGCTCACGCGCGACAAGCGGGTCGCGCTCCTGCAGGCCCCCCACGCCGGCTTATGGATTTCGGCCGAGCGCCTTCCTCAGTTCCAGGGTCTTTGGCCTGAAGCGCAGCTCGAGCCGAAGATCGCCGCGCCCGCCGAACAGGCCGGCGAATCCTGGTCGGCGGAAAGCGCCCTGATCGAGATCCTGCGCGGCAGGCTCGAAGGCCTCGGGCCGGTGACGCCAACGGCGCTCGCTGCGCCCCTCGGACTCGAGCCGGGCGGGATCGCGACGGCGCTCGCCGCCCTGGAAAGCAAAGGCGCGATTCTCAAGGGTCGTTTCCTTGCCGGCGTCAACGACGAGCAATGGTGCGACCGGCGCCTCTTGGCGCGCATTCATCATTACACGGTTCGGCGGCTGCGCTCGGAGATCGAGCCGGTGGCCGCGCGCGACTTTCTGCGCTTCTTGTTCACCTGGCAGCATGTTGACGAAGAGACGCGGCTCGAAGGGCCGGACGCACTGCCCGTGATCCTGGGCGCGCTCGAAGGCTTCGAGGCGCCCGCAAAGGCGTGGGAGACCGAGATCCTTCCGGCGCGGCTCAAGGGCTATCAAGCGTCATGGCTCGACGCCCAATGCCTCGCCGGGCGCACCTCCTGGGCCCGTTTGACCCCGCCCGCCGTCGCCAACGGCAACGGGCGGACGCGCCATGCGTCGCCGGTCGGCGCGACCCCGATCGCGCTCATCGAGCGTCGCCGGGCGCCGCTATGGATGGCGCTCGCGCCGCTGAGCGGCGCGGCGCCGATAAGCGGACGCGCTCAGGCCCTGCTCGATGTCTTGAACGCGCGTGGCGCTTTGTTCTTTGACGAGCTCGCGGAAGCCGCGCGCCTCCTGCGCCATGAGCTCGAGGAAGCGCTCGGCGAACTGGCGGCGCTCGGGCTCGCGGCCTCCGACAGTTTCAGCGGCCTGCGCGCGCTGCTCGTGCCCTCGGCGCAGCGCAAGCCGGCCGCCGGCATGAAGCGGCGCGGGCGCGTGCTGAGCTTCGACATCGAGAGCGGCGGCCGCTGGGCCGTGATCAACCGCACCGCCGCCGATTAGCGGCGACGCTCGGCGAAGCGGCAGTCGAATATGCAGCGCGAACGCTGCTCGCCCGATACGGCGTCGTCTTCTGGCGCCTTCTGACGCAGGAGCCTGGATGGCTTCCGCCATGGCGGGACCTCTTGCGCGTCTACCGCCGGCTCGAGGCGCGGGGGGAGATCCGCGGCGGACGGTTTGTCGCCGGCTTCTCGGGCGAGCAATTCGCGCTTCCCGACGCGGTTGGACTCCTGCGTGAGATTCGCCGACGGCCCGCGTCGGGCCAGTGGGTGTCGCTGTCGGGCGCCGATCCGCTCAATCTGATCGGCATCCTGACGCCCGGACAAAGGCTTTCCGCGCTGACCGCGAATCGGGTGGTCTACAGGGACGGCCTGCCAGTCGCGGCGCTGACCGGCGGCAAGACGGTCATGCTGACGGAGCTTGAAAGCGCTGACCAGTGGGAGGCGGAAAAGCGGCTCGTGCGCTCCTCCGCGCGCGGGCGCCTCGCCCATCTCGCATGAGGACGTCGCGCCTGGTCGCGTCGAAGGACGAAACATGAGCGCTGGCGGCCACCTCGGAATCGTGACGAGCCCGCATCCACTTGCGACCGAGGCTGGCGCGAAAGTCTTGCGCGCGGGTGGAAACGCCATCGAGGCGGCGATCGCCGTCGGCGCGACGATTGGCGTCGTCTATCCCCACTTCTGCGGGTTGGGCGGCGATTCCGTGTGGCTCGTCGCCGACCGCGAGGGTCGGCGCGCGACTTTCATGGGCATCGGCCAGGCGGCGCAGACGCTCCCCGCATTTCAGGGCGCGATCCCGACGCGCGGCCCCCTGTCCATGCTGACGACCGCCTGCACAGTCAATTCGTGGCGGCATGCGCTGGAATGGTCGGCGAGGGAATGGGGAGGCCGCGCCTCCTTCCCGGCGCTTCTCACAGACGCTATCGCCCACGCCCGGGACGGCTTTCCGGTCTCGAAATCGCAAGCGTTCTGGCTCACCTTTCGCCGCAGTGAAGCTGCGCGTTGGCCGGGCTTCGGGCCGGCCTTCATGCCCGATGGCCCGCCCGAAGTCGGGAGCCTTTTCCGGCAGGACGGCGTCGCGCGGGCGCTCCAGGCCATCGCCGCCGAGGGTCCCCGGAGCTTTTATGACGGGGCGCTGGCGAAGACTCTCGCGGCCGGGCTGGCGGCGGCAGGCTCTCCGCTGACCGCCGCCGATCTCGCCGCGACCCGCACGCGGGAGGCGGCGCCGCTCAACCTTGTTTACCGAGGTTATGACCTGCTCGCGCCGCCGCCCCCGACCCAGGGCGTCTCGACCCTCGCCATCATGGGTGTGCTTGAACATTTCGATCTGCGCGCGCTGGGAGCCGGAAGCGCCGACCACATCCACCTCTGCGTGGAGGCGGTGAAGCGCGCCTTCCTCACCCGCGGCGCCATCGCCGACCCGGACTTCGCCCCCCAGCCGGTCGAGGAATGGCTGAACCCCGATCGACTCGCTGCGGCGGCCAAAACCATCGCGATGGGACAGGCGCTTGCCTGGCCGCAACCGTTCCGGACCGGCGATACGGTGTTCTACGGAATCGTCGATGGCCAAGGCCGAAGCGCCAGCGTCCTGCAAAGTCTTTATTTCGACTGGGGCAGCGGCGTGCCGGTCGGCGAAACGGGCGTCCTGTGGCAGAATCGCGGCGCGGCTTTCTCCGTCATCCCAGGGAGCCCGAACGCGCTGGCGCCCGGCAAACGCCCCTTCTACACGCTCAATCCCGGGCTCGGGCTGAAGGACGGCAAGCCAGCCTTCGTCTATGGCACGCAGGGCGCGGACGGGCAGCCGCAGACCCTGTCCATGGTCCTGACGCGACTGATCGACTTCGGCGAGACGCCAGCGGCCGCTCTTGCTGGGCCGCGCTTCCTGCTTGGCAAGACGTTCTCGGACAGTCGCGACAGCCTCAAGATCGAGTCGGACGTTGGGGCCTCCACACTCGCCGACCTCACCGCATGGGGTCATGAGCTCTCGC
Organism: uncultured Alphaproteobacteria bacterium; assembly: GCA_963717215.1. Lineage (GTDB taxonomy): Bacteria > Pseudomonadota > Alphaproteobacteria > Rhizobiales > Beijerinckiaceae > Roseiarcus. The sequence continues at coordinate 46,933 of CAVQVS010000005.1, read as the reverse complement.
CGATAGAGCCGCAGAGTCCGCTTGCCGGACTGGCCGGGGCGATCCGGATCGGGGACGACGGCGCCCTAGAGGGCGCGCATGATCCGCGCGGCGAAGGCGTCGCCGAGGCAGTATAAAAGCCCGCGCAAGTCGCGGCAGCGCCTGTTCAGCCGGCGACAGGGCTTATTGCTGCCTGTGGGCCTATCGCCCGACGGGCGCCCCGCTCCCTAGCGCCGCCGCGGTCTCATTGCTCCGCCGTCCCCTGCTATCAATGATGAGACCGGACAGCGCGAATTGACCCAACTCGCCCGGTTTGCTAGCGAGGAAGCGGATAATGAAGCGTCACGCGGTTTGGCATAAGCCGACCGGAAAATGCGCCTCGAATGGCGGCGCCGATAACAAGGGGGCATCCGGTGATGATCGCAGGTCGCGGTGCAGCGCTGGCGCTGGTTGGTTTCGTTTCCCTCTTGGTCGCCGGCTGCGGTGAAAACCCCGCGCCCACACCCGCAATCGTCGCCGCATCCGTCAGCCCGGACCAGCTTGTCGGCAAGTGGGGCTTCGCCGCCTATCACAAGGACGAGGACCGGACCCGCACCATCAAAGAGGCGGCGGCGCAGTGCAACCGGCCTTACGTCATCGACAAAGGTCCGACAGGCGGCGTGATGATGAACATGGCCGACCAAAAAGAATTGTCGGAACTGGTCCTGAAAGCCGGCCCGACCGGCCAGACCTATCTGGGGCCGGCAGGCGCCGCAGGCGGGCCAGACGACCGCATCGTCTCCAATGTCGATGCGAACTCGTTCACGACGGTTTGGGTCGATCCGGAAAACGCCAGTCGCTATGGCACGTCGGTTTACGTGCGGTGCGGAAAGCGCTAATCAGCGATTCAATCTGGAATTAGATCCCTGTTTCTCCCATCGACGGAGCACACATGACGGTTCGAGTCAGTTTGTTGTTGCGGCTTGCGCTTGGCGCGGCGCTCGCGGCTTTCGCCGGCGCCGGCGCCGGCGCGCAAACGCCTGGCCAGGACGAGATGAATGTCGTCGACCAGCCCGGCTATCAGCCGACGCCGGAAGAACAAGAACTCTCGGGCGCTTACGAGAAGCAGGAAGTTTTCTTCCGCACCACCGAGGCGCCGGGCACGATCATTATCGACACCAAAGGCCGGTTCCTTTACCTCGTTCAAGGCAACAACCGCGCGCTTCGCTATGGCATCGGCGTCGGCCGCGAGGGCTTCACCTGGTCCGGCCTGCAGAAGATCGCGCGCAAGCAGGAATGGCCGGATTGGCGTCCGCCGCCGGAAATGATCGAGCGTCAGCCCTATCTGCCGCGGTTCATGGCCGGGGGTCCGGGCAACCCGCTCGGCGCGCGAGCGATGTATCTCGGTGGCACGGTCTATCGCATTCACGGCACCAACCAGCCGCAGACGATCGGACACGCCGTCTCGTCGGGCTGCTTTCGTCTTGTCAATGACGACGTGATCGACCTTTACGACCGCGTGCCGGTCGGCACGAAGGTGATCATCAGGCAGGCTGTCGCTCTTTAGAAGCCGCGTCGGCGGCCCACAAAACGGAAGCGAGACTGGTTCATGCGCAAGATGATCCCGATTGTCCTCGCGCTTGCGGCGACGCAGGTGTTCGGCGCCGCCGCCCAATCCCAGACGCTCAAGGCCGTCCAGGATCGGGGCTCGCTGATCTGCGGCGTCAACCCAGGCCTGGAGGGGTTTGCAAGCAAGGACGACCAAGGAAAATGGTCAGGCTTCGACGTCGATTTCTGTCGCGCCGTGGCGGCGGCGATCTTCGACGACCCGTCCAAGGTGCAATATGTGCCCCTATCCGCGTCGGATCGCTTCGACGCTGTGAAGAATAAGAAGATCGACGTGCTGTCGCGCAATTCGAGCTGGACGATGGGTCGCGAAGGCGAGAACGGCGTCGTGTTCACCGGCGTGACCTATTACGATGGACAGGCGTTTCTCGTCCCCAAAAGCCGCAACTTCCAATCGGCGCTCGAACTCGACGGCAGCCAAGTCTGTGTGCAACCCGGCACGACGACCGAGCTCAACTTCGTCGACTTTTTTGAAGCCAACCATATGAAATACCAGACCATCCATGAGGCGAGCGCGGACGCCATGGTCGCAGCCTATGACGCCGGACAGTGCAACGTGCTGACAACCGACGCGTCAGGGCTGTTCGCGATGCGTCTCAAGCTGGCCAAGCCGGCCGACAGCATGATCCTGCCCGACATCATCTCGAAGGAGCCGCTCGGCCCCGCCGTCAGGCAGGACGACATGCAATGGTTCAATATCGTCAAGTGGGTCAACTTCGCCATGCTCAATGCCGAGGAGCTTGGCGTCAGTTCGAAGACAATCGATGACGCGTTGAAGTCGCAGAAGCCCTCGGTAAAGCTGCTGGTCGGAGCGGAAGGCGATTTCGGCAAGCCGTTCGGACTCACCCAGGATTGGGCCGTCCGCATCGTCCGAGGGGTCGGCAATTACGCCGAAGTGTTCGACCGCAACGTCGGCGCGGGTTCAAAGCTCGGAATTCCACGTGGCTTGAATGAATTGTGGAGCAACGGCGGCATTCAGTACGCTCCGCCGGTCCGGTAGAGCGGCTCGGACATTTCGATAGGCGCAGGCGCCGCCTATTGCTAGTCCGGGACGAACGTCCGGCCTCGATAATAACCCTTCGGCCCGTCCGGCGCAGCGGTGTCAGCGGGCTTCGGCTTGTCGGGCGACGGCTTTGGCGCAGGCTTCGGCGTGGCGTAATTTTGCGCCGCCGGCGGGACGATGATCATCACCGGCGGAAAATATTGGCCGGAGGCGGGAAGCGGCGCGCCAACGACGAGCAGCGCAAGCGCAGCGGCAAATCGAACGAAGTTCGCCTTCATCGACACGTTTCTTGTCTGCGATTCACCCGTCGCGCCGCGCGACCTACCGACGCGCGAGCCCGCGGAAGAAATCCCATCTGCAGCCGCCCCACCCCATCCGCCTATCGCGTCGCCCGTTGCGCATCTGAGCGCCGCATTGGGAGCTTAGACCCGAGCGAGACGATCTCGGCGCATCGCCCTGAAGGGCCTCGAAGCTCTCCCTCTTACCATATCCTGCGCAGAAGCGGAATTCTCCGATTGGAGCGCGAAAGGTGGAGACCGGCCAGCCACAACAACGGCGTAGCCGAAGGGATGCGGCGATCGCGAGCGCGCCCGGGCTTTGCGCGTGCGAGGCCGGCGCCTAGCGGCGGGTGAGCGAGCGCAAGCAGAGGCGTAGGAGACTATTTTCCAGCAGTTTTTGCCAGCGCCTCTTTGCAGCCATCACTAAGGTCGGCCGCATGCGACTTCATGCATTGCGCGAGGCTTCCCTTGCCGGGCTTGGCGTCAGCGCAGAGCTTTTTGGCGTCAGCCCGGCAGGCCTTGCCGACCGCAGCCGCCCGAATGATCGCCACCTGACAGTCCTCGGAAAGATCGGAGAAATGGGTCTTCATGCAAGTCTTGAGCGCGGCGCCGCCCGATTTCATCTCGTCGCCGCACTGCGACTTGATGTCCGCCCCGCAAGCTTTGACGACCGCTGAGGCGGCGAAAGCGGATTGGCTCATCAGTAGAGCCGCGCTAAGCGCAACGATGCAGGTCAAGGTCCTCATCTCGGATGTCCTCCGGTCGCAATGCGCGTTAGCGCTCAGGTCAAAAGCAACGCCCTCGAGGCGCGCGCGTTCTTAGACCACGACGCCGACGGCGTGAATGGTTTTCTCATTCAAGCGAGCATCGCGATGCAGGATCCTTGCACCCAGTCGCGGATGAGCATGGCCCCAAAGATGTGACGACGGAGCGCCACCACGCCGTGGCGCTTTAAGCGGCCTCGGGCCCAGGTTTCGTAGGCGCGACCAGCTCGAGCACCATCAGCGTCGAGGTCCCATGCGCAAGAAGGCGGCCCTTGGCGTCGACGACCCGCGCTTCACAGGAGATGATGCGCCGGCCGCGGCCAATTGCGCGCCCTTCCGCGCGGACGCGGCCCGAGTTCACGACGATTGGTCGGGAGAAATTGGCCTTGGTCTCAATGGTCGCATAGCTGGCGCCGGCTGGCAGCAGCGTGTGCGCGGCGCAGCCGGCCGCGCTGTCGATGAGGGTGAGCGCCCAGCCGCCGTGCACGATCCCCAGCGGGTTCAGGAGGTGCGGCCCCGCGTCGCCCTCGAACACAGCAAGGCCATCGCCGATCTCGGTCAGCCAGAACGACAGCGTCTTGGCGATCGGCGGCGCCGGCAGCGCGCCGTCGAGGATCGCCTGGAGAAACTCCCTGCCCGTCATGAGCCTGGCTTCGGCCGGATCGGCGACGCCGTAAGCGCGCGACGCACTGGTCAGCATCGCCTTTCTCCTATCCATGCAGATACAAATAATGTATCTGCATACATTGATGCCGAGGCCGAAGCAACCGCTGCGAGAGACGCTCGTCGCCGATGTGCGCGCGGCGGTCGACGCCTGCGCTGGCTGGAACGCGCGGCTCGCGGCGCGCCGCATTACGGGTTTCCTTAATCGGCGGATGCAGGATTCGAGCCTGAGCCTCGCCCAGTTCGGCCTGATCGCTCAGATCGCCTCGGCGCGGGACGATACCTTGAGCGAACTGGCGCAGCGCACGGGGCTCGACCAGTCGACCTTATCGCGCAATCTTCAGGTGCTTGAAGCCGCCGGCCTGGTCGAGATGGCCGCCGGCCACAGGGACGCACGCCGGCGCGCTGTATCGCTCACGGAAAAAGGCGTGCAGAGCCTCGAGGCGGGGCTCGCGGATTGGAAGCGGGCGCACGGCGAACTCGCCAAACGCCTCGACCCGCAAGCGGCCCGGCGCCTGGCTGTCGCAGCCGAGGCGTTGGATGACGAGTAGGCGAACGTGTCAAGCGAAAGCGGCTTGATGCAGCCTCCGTTCACGCGCTGGCGCAACGGACGTTTCTCGCCCGCCAATAGCCGGCGAAACCGAGGCCGCCGAAGCCGAGAAGCATCATGGCCCAAGTCGAGGGCTCGGGAACCAGAGATTCCGTTCAGCGAGAACGCCGCGTTGAAGGTCGGGAACGGCGCGCCGCCCACGATGTCTTGCCCGACGCGCAGCCAGTCGGGGGCAAGCATTTCATCGCGGGTCCAGCTTTGCAGATCGGCGAACCCTGGCGGTAACGGTGTCCCGGGGGACACGATCGGCTTCGGCGCTGACAGCCAAAAGAAGTCGCCGTTATCCAGTTGGACCTGAGGGACAAAGAAATAATGGTTCGCCGGGAGCAGGAGGGGGTCAGTAAACGAGATGGTGAACTCGGTCTCAGCGCCCTTGACTGAACCGTCTCCGCCCGTCGTCTCGCCCGGTTTGGGATGGATGCCCCTGGATTGCACCGAGTTGTTGGCGGTGAAGTTGGCGTTCAGCACGCCGGTTGTGAAGTTCAGGCTGCCGGTCGCACTGTCGCGCTCCGCGAACGCGACGTCGGAAGGCGAATTGACGCGCGAGGGCACGTTCCCCGACGGCGGGACGGCCGAGTCCAAGGGAAAGACGCGGTAGATCTCGACGACCACCTCGCCGACTGTCGCACCGGCGGGCGCCAGGCCGGTGAAGGTCGCGCTGGTGATTGACGTCGAATGCGTGAGCACGAAATCGTCGGCCGACTCGATCTCGAATGCGCCTCCAGCGTCGGGACGGCTCGCGGTCGCCATTTTTCCGTCGGGGTCGCCGGTGCTGAAGGAATAAACCGCAGGCAGCAGCGCCGCCGCCGGCATGGCGGGAAGGCTGGCCAGCAGCGCCAGCGGAATCACAACTCTTGCGTGGCTCATGGACATTGGGTTTCTCCCCGCGACGCAGCCCGTAGAGGCCCCTCTGGCCAGAATTCAAGCTAAACTTATCGTCTGTTGACGAATGCTTTGAAGTAATCTTTCGGTATTGGTCTGGGACCCCAAGCCCTACGTGCAGCTTGGTTGTGGTCGCGCCAAGCGCCCATCCAGTCAATAGGTACTAATACCCAGGGCTTCGGCCGCCGCTCCGTCGCCGGGGCGCACCGGCGACGCGCGGCGAATTGCACACGCGGGCACGGGCCGGCCGATGTCACCCCAAAAGCTTCATTGCGATCTTTGGCGCCGCGCGGGCCACGAGGCGCCCAAGAAGTTCGGGTTTGAGGGCAATATAGGTTATATACTTAAAAAATTGGCCGTTTCTCTTGTAGTCTCTAGCGATATCTGCTTGATGAAGTAAACTCATTGTCTTGATGTACTGCTGCAAAGCGCGCATGGTCGCTGAATCTATACTGTCTCGATACTTTTGCTCCAGAATTTTACTCTGTTCCGATAAGGCTCCAAACCGATAGACAGAGCGGCTGTGAGGCGATCTGCCAGATGGCGAATTAGGCATAGAATATAAGTAATAAGCTTCGCTAATTAATATTAACTTCGCTCCTTTGAACAGACTTTCGACATAAAAATAAAAATCCTCTCCAACTCGCATTGCCTGATTGTATTGCATATTGCTTTTAGTGATAAATTCTCGACGATAAATTGGCTTCATCAATGCAAATGAAGTCTTGGAAAAATTGAAATTGTCATCCGCTTCAAACATGTCAATAAGCGTTATGTGCCTCTGCTTTTCGGGGAGGTCGTAATAGTTCGGCTTGAACTGGGCATCAGCGACCGGGTCCCACATCACCAGATTGTCGGCGACGAAGTCCGCCGAGGTCGCGCTGGCGACCTCCGACAGGCGCTCAAGCCTGCGTGGCTTCCAGGCGTCATCCGCGTCAAGCAAGGCGATCCAGTCGCCCTGCGCCGCCCGCAAGCCGACGTTCCGCGCAGCCGCCGCTCCGCTATTGGCGGGGGTTGAGAGAAGGCGAATGAAGGGGATGTCCCGCGCCAGCGCCTTCACGACCTCGACGGTGTTGTCGCTCGAGCAGTCGTCGATCACGAGGATCTCGAGCGGTGGAAGCGTCTGCGCGGCAGCGCTCCGGATCGCGCGACCGACAATGCCTGAAACGTTGTAAGCTGGAATGATGACGGAAAAATCCATCAATCCTCCTCGTCGATCGCCATAGCTCGCCGAGACCGGGCGTAGGGTCGACGCCGCGCCGCGGCTTGCTACCAGACTCCCGAAATGAGTGGAAGAACCTGCACCTCATTCCGCCACACCCGCTATTCCCTCGCCTCCCAGAAATCCGCCTGTAGCTGAGCCGCTTCGTCCTCAAGCATGGGCCCGACGACTTCGGTTGGCCGCTGACCAGCCGCGAAGACGACGGCGCAGGGCAAATCGAGGGTAGGATTCTCCTCGTGCGCGCCGGTCTGGGCTTTCAGCGCCCTTTCGGTTTGCCCGTAGACGACGCGGCCGATTCCCGCCCAATAGATCGCGCCCGCGCACATCGCGCAGGGCTCGGCGGACGTATAGAGCGTGCAGCGCGCGAGGAAGGAGAGATCGTAAGCCCGCGCCGCGCGCGAGGCGAGCAGGCGTTCAGCATGGGCGGTGCGGTCGCCGCCCTCGCTCGTGTATCCATTACCTTGCTCCATGAGCGCCCTGCCCTCTCCGTCGGCGAGCACGGAGCCGAACGGATGATCGCCGGCGTCCCGCGATCGGCCGGCGACATCGAAGGCGCGGCGCAGCAGCGTCTCGTCGTAGGAGCGAGGGGATGGGGCGGACATCGGGCGCGGGTCTCGACCTGAGGGATCGCAAGGAGCGGTCCCTAACATGGAACCATGGTCAAGAAGGAGCCGAAGAACTGGCCGGCGGCTTGTTACGCGCTTTCCGTGCTAGTCTCAAAGCCACAGAGGGCCGCGCCATAAGCGAGAAGCGGAAAATAGCAGCGATTCTGGTCTCGGACGTGGTCGGCTATAGCCGGCTGGCTGGTGCGGACGAAGATCGAACTCTGGCGCGATTACGCGCGCTGCGCAGCGATGTGATTGACCCCACGATCTCCGTGCATCACGGACGGATTGTCAAGCGCACCGGCGACGGCAGCGTCGTTGAGTTCCGCAGCGTCGTTGACTCCGTGCTCTGCGCAGTCGAAGTGCAACACAGCATGGTCGAGCGCAATGCCGGGGTCGCGGCCGACAAGCGCATCGAATTTCGGATCGGCATTCATCTCGGCGACGTCGTCGAAGAAAGCGATGGCGACCTGATGGGCGACGGCGTCAACATCGCCGCACGATTGGAAGGGATCGCCGCGCCCGGCGCGATCTGTCTTTCCGAGGACGCTTATCGGCAGGTCAAAGGACGGCTCGATCTCGCGGTCGCCGATCTTGGTCCAACCCAACTCAAGAACATCGCCGAGCCGATAAGAGTTTATTCGCTGCGGGTCGGCGTCCCTGCGCAGGCGAAGCCCGCGAAAACGGCGGATTCGGTGACGCCCGCGCCGCCGAAAAAGCGTCTGGCGCTGACACCGCTTCCTGCCGCGCTCGCCGCGTTGTTCGTTCTGATCGGCGTCGGCTCGTGGTGGTTCCTCAACGAGAATCGACTGGCAGCCATTTCGAAGGCGTCCCCGGAGGCGCCGCGTCTCTCCATCGTCGTGCTGCCTTTCGCCAATCTCTCCGGCGATCCTGCCCAAGACTATTTCGCCGACGGCGTCACCGAGAACCTCACCACGGACCTGTCACGTCTCCACAACAGTTTCGTCATCGCCCGCAACACCGCCTTCACCTTCAAGGGCAAGAGCCTCGACGCCAGGGCGATCGGCAAGGACCTCGGTGTGCGCTACGTCCTTGAAGGCTCAGTGCAACGGGACGCCAACCGAGTGCGCGTCAATGCTCAGCTGATCGACGCGGAATCCGGCGCGCATCTCTGGGCGGATCGATTCGATGAAGACGTCGTGGACCTGTTCAAGCTCGAGGACGAAGTGGTCGAGCGCCTTGCCGGCGCGCTCCAGGTCGAGCTGGTGAACGCCGAAGCCCAACGCAGTCTGCACGATCGCCCACGAAATCCCGACGCGGTCGATCTGACGATGCGCGGTCTCGCACTTCTCAACCAATCCTACACGAAAGCCACGCGTTTCGGAGCGAGAGACTTATTCGAGCAAGCGTTGAATCTCGATCCAGCGAATGCCGATGCTCTCGCGGGCGCCGCGTACGTCAACTCGGTGGACTATACCTTGGGTTGGTCCGACCAACCGGTGGACCTCTATGAGCGGGGGATGCAGCGGGCCAATCAAGCTCTTCTGCTCGATCCGAGCCAAGCCCGCGCGCATTCTGTCAAGGCCTATCTGCTCTTACTAAAAGCCAAACCGAACGACGCGTCCGCGAACGAAGTCATTGCGGAAGCCGAGGCATCGCTTCGCGCCGATCCCAGCTATGCCTCCGCCTACTTTCCAAAGGCCGTCGGAGAAGAACTGCTCGGCCGCTATGAGCAATCGAAATCGCATCTCGAACAGGCCATCAAGATCAGTCCCCGCGATTCTAAGTCTTGGAGTTTGGCGCATGAATATAGGCAGAGACCTTCTGGCGCTTGGGCAATACGATGCGGCGATCCAGGAAGGCCTCAAAGCCATCGAACTCGGGAACTCGAACGATTACATCCTACACCTGCCTTGCGGCGTTCTACGCGGCCGCGGACAAAATGCCGGAGGCGAAGGCCGCGCTGGCGGAGGCGATGAAATTGGATCCCAAACTCTCCGTGGCGTGGTTTCACGCGCACATCCCTAGCTTTATCAACTGGCCGCCGGGTTTCCGTGAAGCCCTGCTCAAGGCCGGGCTGCCAGAGGAGTGAACACGGCCGGAGCGTCCTGCAGACCGTTGCATCACGTCTTCCGTAGTCCCGCGCGACAGTGCCGCTCGATGGCCGCCAATTCATTTGACACTTGGACGGTCCCCGGTAGGGTCGCGCAAAAGCATGGGCGTCCTCGGAACGCGGTACTATTTTTGCGTCGCACGCGGTCGTGCTTGGCGTGACAGGGCTCGGAGCGAGGTGAAGTCGAGGTGAAGGTCGAAGCTCCCCTGCGCTTGAAGCTCGCCGGCGTCAGCAAGTCTTTTCCAGGCGTCCGCGCGAATGATAACATCAATCTGAGCGTCAAGCCCGGCGAGATTCACGCCCTCCTCGGCGAGAACGGCGCGGGAAAATCGACGCTGGTCAAGATGATCTACGGCATCCTCGCGCCCGACGAGGGCGAGATCGTCTTCGACGGCGCGACCGTCCGGATCTCCAATCCGCGCGCGGCTCGGCGCCTCGGCATCGGCATGGTGTTTCAGCACTTCTCGCTGTTCGAGGCTATGACGGTGCTCGAAAACATCGCGCTCGGCCTCGATGCGCGTCTCTCGCCGCGCGAACTGCTCGCCGAATTCGAGCGGGTGCTGGAAGCCTACCACCTCAAGCTCGATCCTCGCCGCGTCGTCTCGACGCTCAGCGTCGGCGAACGCCAGCGCATCGAGATCGTGCGCGCCTTGTTGCTCAACCCGAAACTCCTGATCATGGACGAGCCCACCTCGGTGCTCACGCCGCAGGAAGTCGAGCAATTGTTCGAAACTCTGCGGAAACTGGCGGCGAGCGGTTGCTCGATTCTCTACATCTCGCACAAGCTGCACGAGATCGTGGCGCTCTGCGACACGGCGACCATCCTGCGCGGCGGCAAGGTGGTCGCGCATTGCGACCCGAAGCGTGAGACCTCGCGCTCGATGGCGGAAATGATGATCGGCGCCAACCTGAAGGAAATCGCCAAGCCCGCGAGCCGCGGCTTCGGCGCGCCCAAGCTCTCGGCGCAAGGCTTGAACCTGCCAAAGCCGAGCGAGTTCGGCGTCGCGCTCAAGGACATTGCGCTCGACGTGAAGGCCGGCGAAATCTTCGGCGTCGCCGGCGTCGCCGGAAATGGGCAGAACGAGCTCATGAGCGCGGTGAGCGGCGAGACGCTCGCGCCAGCGCCGGGGGCGATCACACTCGTGGGCCAGGACGTCGGCCGGCTCGGCGTGACCGAGCGTCGAACCTTGGGTCTATGCGCGGTTCCGGAAGAGCGCAACGGCCATGCGGCGGTCGGCGAATTCTCGCTCACCGACAATGGCGCTCTCACGGGTCGCGACCGCATGGCGATGGTGCGCTTCGGCCTCATCGATCCCGGCAAGGCGACCCATTACGCCGCCGAAGTGATCGGCGCCTACACGGTGAAGGCGACTGGCCCGGGCGCGCTCGCGGGCTCGCTCTCGGGCGGAAACCTGCAGAAATTCATCATGGGTCGCGAAATCCTGCAGCGGCCCGAGGCGCTTGTCGTTTGCCAGCCGACCTGGGGCGTGGACGCGGGCGCAGCGGCCGCGATCCACCAGGCGATCGTCGATCTCGCGGCGCGCGGCTCGGCGGTCATCGTGATTTCGCAGGACCTCGATGAACTGCTCACGCTCTGCGACACGATCGCCGTGATCAACCTCGGACGCCTTTCGGCGCCGATGAAGGTCGGCGAGGTTTCGATCGAAGAGATCGGCCTGCTCATGGGCGGCGTGCACGGCGACCCGGCGGCGACGGCCGAAATGACAGAGGCCCTGCATGCGCATCCGGCTTGAAAAGCGGCTGACGCCGAGCCGTTTCATGCAGATCGCAACGCCGATCGCCTCGGTGCTTCTGACCATGGCGCTCGGCGCGATCATCTTTCAGTTGATAGGCTTTGATGGTCCCCGCGCGATCTATGAGACGTTCATCACCCCGGTCGTCGCTTCGTACAAATGGCAGGACGTCGCGACCAAGGCGGCGCCCCTCATCATCATTGCGCTGGGCTTGTCACTGGGCAATCAGGCCAAGATCTGGAACATCGGCGCCGAGGGGCAATACATCATCGGCGCGCTGGCCGGCGCAGGCGTCGCCTTCGCCCTGCCCGACGCGCAAGGCTTCTGGGTCGTCCCGCTGATGATCGCGGCGGGGATCGTGGGCGGCATGGCCTGGGCGGCGATCCCGGCTTTCTTGAGGACGCGCTATCGCGTCTCCGAGGTGCTCTCCACCCTGATGCTGGTCTATGTCGCACTGCAGGTGCTCAACTATCTCGTCAGCGGTCCGTGGAAGGATCCGAACGGGCACAACTTCCCGCAGACCCCCCCGTTCACCCCGGCCCAGCTCTTGCCGCACGCCATCGCCGGAACCGCCATCCCGCCGGGCCTCATCGTCGCCGTCCTGCTGACGCTCGTTTTCTGGGTGCTCATGTCGCGCTCGGTCTACGGCTTTTCGGTCCGCACGGTTGGCGCGGCGCCCAGCGCGGCGCGCTACGGCGGCTTTGATGCTTCGCGCACCGTCTGGTCGACCCTCTTGATCAGCGGCGGCATGGCGGGCCTCGCGGGCATTCTCGAGGCCTCGAGTCAGCTCGGGCAGATAAATCTCGGCTTCCCCTCGGGCTATGGTTTCACGGCGATCATCGTCTCGTTCCTGGGACGCCTCCATCCGGTCGGCGTCCTTCTGGCGGGGCTGATCCTTGCCGTCACCTATGTCGGGGGCCAGGTGGCGCAGACGGTGGTGCATGTGCCCAGCGCGACCGCCGGCATCTTCCAGGCGATGATGCTGTTCTTCATTCTCGCCAGCGACATTCTGGTCCGTTACCGCTTGCGCGTCATTCGCGACGCCCCACGCGCCGCGCCCGCGGGGGCTGTCGCGTGAATCTCGCTTTCTTCATCGACGCCCTTGTCACCGTCGTCGGCGTGACGACGCCGATCCTGCTCGCAGCGACAGGCGAACTCGTGGTCGAGAAGAGCGGCGTGCTCAATCTCGGCATCGAGGGCATGATGCTGATCGGCGCCGTGACCGGCTTCGCCGTAACCATGAACACCAGCCCCGATCTTGGCGATCTTGCGCCCTGGATCGGCGTGATCGCCGCGGCCATCGCAGGTGCGGCGTCCTCCATGCTGTTCGCTGTGCTGGTATTGACGCTCGGCTCCAATCAAGTTGCGACCGGCCTCGCGCTCGCGATCTTCGGCATCGGCCTCTCCTCGCTGATCGGCGCGAGCTACGTGGGCATGATCGTGCCCTCGTTCGATTCCGTCTTTCCCGATTCGCTCGCCGGCGATCCGCTAGGGCGGGTCGTGTTCGGCTACAGCCCGCTCGTCTATTTCGCGCTTCTCATGGTCTTCGCCGTCGGCTGGTTCCTGAATCGCACCCGCGCCGGGCTGATCTTGCGTGCGGTCGGCGAGAACGACCTCTCCGCCCATTCGATCGGCTATCCCGTGATCGCGATCCGCTACGCGGCGATCGCTTTCGGCGGCGCCCTCGCCGGAATTGGCGGCGCCTATTTCTCGATGGTCATCACGCCGATGTGGGCGGAGCAAATGACCGCGGGCCGTGGTTGGATCGCGCTCGCGCTCGTGGTGTTCTCCGGCTGGCGGGCCGGACGACTGCTGGCGGGGGCTTACTTTTTCGGCGTCCTGATGACGCTCGAGCTCTACGCCAAGGCTTCCGGCTTCTCATTCCTGCCGTCGCAATTCTGGGCTGCGATGCCCTACATTGCGGCTGTCGTTGCACTCGCTGTCATCTCGGCCCGCTCGGTGGCGGGAAGCGAAGCCCCGGCCTGCCTCGGCCGTCCGTTCCTGCCCAACGCCTGAGCGCGGACACACTTCACCAGGGAGAAGAAAGAGCCATGATTACCCGACGAAACCTCATGAAGACCGCCGCGGCGGGGCTCGCGCTGCCCGCCTTGTCCCGCAGCGGGTTTGCGGCCGAGCCGCTCAAGGTCGGCTTCGTTTATCTCGGCGCGATCGGCGACTATGGCTGGACCTGGTCGCACGAGCAGGGCCGCAAAGCGCTGGACGCGGCGCTAAAGGGCCAGGTCGCCACCAGTTATGTGGAAAACGTCAAGGAGGACGCGAGCGCGATTCCGGTGATGAAGGATCTCGCTCAGCAGGGCAACAAGCTCATCTTCACCACCTCCTACGGCTACATGGACCAGACGCTCGAGGCGGCCAAGCAGTTCCCCGCTGTCAAATGGGAACACTGCACCGGGTACAAGCGCGCCGACAACGTCGGCACCTACAACTCGCGCTTCTATCAGGGCCGCGCAGTCACCGGCACGATCGCCGGCATGATGTCGAAGTCGGGCGTGATCGGGTTTGTTGGGTCGTTCAAGATCCCGGAAGTGGTGATGGGCGTCAACGCGTTCACCCTTGCGGCGCAGGCCGTCAACCCGAAGATCACCACCAAACTCGTTATGATCGACACCTGGTTCGATCCGGCCAAGGAGGCTGCGGCGGCCGAGACGCTGGCCAATCTCGGCTGTGACGTCATCGCCCAGCACGTCGACAGCCCGGCGGTGTTGCAGGTTTGCGAGAAGCGCAAGATCTACGGGTTCGGCTATGGGGCAGACATGTCGCGCTTCGCGCCCAAAGCGCATCTGACGGCGAGCCTCGACCTCTGGGGCCCCTACTACATCGAGCGCGCCAAGGCGATGCTGGACGGTTCGTGGAAGTCGGATGATATCTGGTGGGGCTTCAAGGAAGGCCTGTTGGGCATGGCGCCCTATAGCAAGACCGTGCCCGAAAACGTGCGTGCCGCCGCTGACAAGATCGTCGCCGACACCAAGGGCGGAACCTACGAGATCTTCACCGGCCCGATCTCGGATCAAACGGGCAAGGAACGCATCGCCAAGGGTCAGAAGATGGAAGACAAGGACCTTCTGGTGATGGACTGGTACGTCAAGGGCGTGCAGAGCTAATTAGGGGGCCGCTCATATCGCGAAAAAAAGGCGTCCTCGAGGACGCCTTTTTTAGCGCTGTATTTGGTTTGCCTAGCGCTCCGCGACGTACCGCCTACTCAAATAACGGCGCTTCGTCCCGCTGCCGTCCGCCAACCGTGGCCATGTAGCTGGCCGAAAAAGCGCCAACCAGGAGTGAAATGAAGGCCCAGAGAGCGACGCCCACTCCGGTCTTGCGAGCAGCGTCCGCGGCTTCCTTCGCCTTGTCCAGGGCCTGCTGCTTCGCCTTCTGAGCCTGGTCGAAGACATCGGCCACGCGCTTCTCGGCGTCCGGCTGGCTCAAGCCCGTTCGGCTTGCGACAAGCTGTGCGAGATAGGTCTTGTCCCCGGCGGGGAGATCGCCGTTGGCGAGAGCCCTCGACATGATCCGGCCGCCTTCGGCTGTCGCTGCGGCCTGATCGCCCTGAGCGGGTTTATCGCTGCGCCAAAGCATGTCGGAGAAATAGGCTGTCGGATCCCCCATAGTCGACGCTGCCTGGCCGGCTGCTTGCCCGGTGGCCGAGCCGACCGCTTCCGTCGCCGCGCCCGCTAGCTTTGCGGCGCCGCTTACAGCCGAACTCGCGGCCGAAGCCAGGAGCGCAGCGGCGATGACCGCGCCGACCGCCCAGACCAAGAGACCGTGCGCCGTGTCGCGAAAGAAAACCTCATCGGTATGCACCCGCGCCCAACCGCCTCGTAGTCGTCCCGCGATATAGCCGCCGACACCGGATGCGAAGAGTTGCACCGCGATGAACCACGCGGCCGCAAGCACAGTGAAGGTCGTCACCGAGGGATTGTTGCTCGACCACGGGGAAACCGAGACGAGGCCAATGCCAGCCCCCAGCGCCACGAGCGCCAACGAAAACGCCGCAGCGACGAATGCGCCCGCAAAAACCGCCGCCCACGATACGCCGGAGACCGTGTCGACCGCCGTATCGACGGCACTCACTGTCGACAAGGGCGCACGCGTCGTGACTGTCGCCTGTGTCATGTACTCAAACCTCGCGCTCGAACGAAACTGTTAACCGGGCGCCGCCCGGCATGCGTTGCCAGTGATGGACGCGTCAGTGGTAGAGAAGCGCGATGAGAATGATGATCGGGATCGGAACGCCGAGTAGCCAAAGCAAAATTCCACGGCCCAAATTAGCCTCCTGATGTTCGCGTTGGCGCGAATGTTGACGGCTGACAAACAGTCAGGCGCCTAAATTTGTTCCAGAGGAGGAAGCGCATTTGGTGAATGCGGGGTGGGGAGACGTGGTGGTCATCGGTCGCCAAGAAAGGCCGGCGCCCGCGTTCTTACCGCCCCTTCCCAAACAGGCGACTGAAGAAGCTTCTATTCGGTGCGCCAACACCGGTTCTGAACCCGCTTTTAGCGACGAGTGCGGCTAAATTATTGCGGACCGTGACCGTGCTCGGATGGTTCGGGCCGAAACTCGTGTCGAAGATCGCCAGCGCCCAGCGGAAAAGCGGCTCGGCCTCGGCGACACGGTTCGTTTTCTCCAGCAACCCGGCAAGATTGTTGAGGTCTCTCGCCACATTGGGATGATTGGCCCCGAAGCTCGCCTCGTCGATCGCGAGAGCGCGCCGGTAGAGCGGCTCCGCTTCGGCGAGGCGGTTCGCGGCTTCAAGCAGCGACGCCAGATTGTTGAGGTCTGTCGCCACTTCGGGATGGTCCGGCCCGAAGCTCACCTCGTCGATCTTGAGCGCCCGGCGATAAAGCGGCTCGGCTTCGGCCGGGCGGTTTGTGGCCTTGAGGAGCAGCGCGAGATTGTTGAGGCCGGTCGCCAACCGCGGATGCTGGGCGCCGAGTCCCTTCTCCCATATTGCGAGCGCGCGGCGATAGAGCGGTTCGGCCTCGCCAAGGCGGTTCGTATTTCGCAGCAACTCCGCGAGATTGTTGAGTCGGATCGCCACACTGAGATGATCCGGCCCATAGCCCGCCTCGTCGATTGCTAGCGCGCGGCGGGTTAGCGGCTCTGCCTCGGCGAGCCGGTTGGCGCCTTGGAGCAGCCCCGCGAGATTGCCGAGGTCTGTCGCCACGTTGGGATGATCCGGCCCAAAGCTCGCCTCATCAATCTTGAGCGCCCGGCGGTAGAGCGGCTCCGCTTCGCCGATGCGGTTTGTGGTCCTGAGCAGTAGCGCGAGATTGTTAAGGCACGCCGCGACGATGGGATCACTTCCACCACGCGCAAACTCATTGATTTCGACAACGCGGCGATAGAGCGGCTCGGCCTCGGCGTAACGCGCCTTCGCAGATGACAGGATCGCTAGCGCATTGAACAGCCGGGCAGTGGGTTCGGCTATCCCTGCTTCGTCCGCCCGCCGTGCGACCGCAAGCGCGTGCGGCGCGAGCGGATTGAGGACGGGCCAAGTTCGGACGTCATCGGAGGCAATCGGGACGGCAGCGTCGACCCATTCCACCGCTTCGCGTAGCGCCTCGGCGCGGCGCTCAGATGTCATCGCCCGTCTCGCGAAATCCTGCACCAGCCGGTGCACGACCAAGCCCGGCGCCACCGCGTCTTCGCCCCTCGCGCGCGAGATCAGCGAATAGGCGTAGAGGCCGGCGCGCGCTGGCTGGGCGTCTTCGCCGCCCAATGCACCGGGGCCCGGAACCTCGAGCAGCGAATTGGGAATGGGGTCCGGGGCCAGCATGGCGAGCCGATCGAGGAGGCGGCGGCCTGCCGGCGAAAGCCGCTTAACCGAGGTCGCCCAGGTCGTTGCCAGGGTGCGCTCGGAGTTGGTCAGTGGATCGGACCAGCCGAGCGCCTTGTCCCGGTTGTCGTTCCAGAGCTTCAGATAAGCCTCAAAGCCGATGCGATCGGTCGCGATCTGCGCGCCCGCCTGTTCGAGCCCAGGTGCGAGGCCGCCGAGTTCGCGGGCGAGTTCGCGCGCTTTCGGTTCGTCGTCGGGCGCTTTGGCGCGATCGTCGCAGGTTCGTTCGAGCAGAAAATCGGTCGCTGGCCCCTCATCGAGGGCGTGGAGTTCGAGCTTGCGAATGCCGGCCGGAAAATTTGCGGCGCGCGCGGTGACGATCACGTGGCCGCCCTTGAATCGCGGCAGGAGCGTCGTCACCGCTGCGGCCGCCTCCCCGTCATCGACATTGTCGAGGATCAGGAGCCAGGTTGGGTTGGCTTCGAGCCAGTTCAGGACCGCCACGATCTTCGGCCCGTCTTCGGGCGCTTCCGCCTCCGGCAGGTCGATGACCTCGGCGCCAGCGAGCGCGGCGAGGTTCGCAGTCAGCGCCGCCGCGCTTTCCGCGCGCACGAACAGGAGCGCCGAATAGTCGGCTTCGTGCTTCCAGGCGTATTCGACGGCGAGCCGCGACTTGCCGATGCCGCCCAGCCCGTGCAGCGCTCGGACCAGCACGCCCGCGCCCCTGGCGGCGGTGAGCGCCAGACGGAGCGCGTCGAGTTCCTTCTCGCGGCCTTTGAACAGATCGCCAAGCGAGACGAACGGTAGATTGCGGGGCTGGCGGGCGGCCGCTACCCCTTCGCGCGCGGCTCTCTTCAACGCAGGGATCAGCGCCGACTGCAGGATCTGTATCGTCAGGCCGTCCGCGTTGACAAAAGGATCGCCTGGGA
Organism: uncultured Alphaproteobacteria bacterium; assembly: GCA_963717215.1. Classification (GTDB taxonomy): domain Bacteria; phylum Pseudomonadota; class Alphaproteobacteria; order Rhizobiales; family Beijerinckiaceae; genus Roseiarcus. The sequence continues at coordinate 28,773 of CAVQVS010000005.1, read as the reverse complement.
ACCGGTCGATTGTCTTCAATCGTTTGAGGTGGTCGTCTTGCGCTTTCCTCATTTCGGCCTTGGGTTCGAACTTCGGACCCCGGGCCGCCTTCTCGCTTGGAATAACGATGAGGATCGTCTTGCGGAGGAACAGCGCGAGCCATGCCTCCCACTGGGTGTAGGAAATGGGCTCTTGCCGTTCGATCGCTTCCGCGAGCGGCGGCAGCCGGGCCTTGAGATTGGGGTAGCGCTCGAGCAGTTCCTGCACACAGAAATCTGGCGGCGCAGCCCCGCTCATGTCGCCGACGAAATGGACGACCGCGGCGCAAGGCTCGATATAATCCACGAGCATGCTCAGCGTGTCATTGCCCTGCGGCTTGAACTCCTCCTGGATTTTGACGTCGATGTCGGGGAGCGCGAGCGCCTTGCGCAGCGGCTCGCGATAGACGCCGAATTCCCCCGACACGCAGGAGATGAAGAGCTTGACGCCCGGATCCGCCATCGCTCTGCCGCCGCGAGACGCAATGATCAATGCTGGAACGTGACACAACGCGGCGCGGAGGGCAAAGGCGCGCTCCGTAGATAGTCTATTTTCAAGAATTACTCCAACATTACGGCTTATTACATATAGTAATTAAACAATTAGATAAAGCGTGGGAGCATTGCAGCACCGCTCGCGACTGCTTTGCGCCGAGTTGCAGAAAAAGAAGCTTAAGCCTTTGATATCGCTTCGGCGCGCGCGGAATTGCACCTCGGCGCCCAGGCTGCGTGCGAACGGTCAAGGCGGGCGGCCAAGCGCTTTGCACATTCTCAAAGTCCGCGCTCCGGCGCCGCTCCGAAAAGCTCCCGCTAGCCGCTGTCATCCGACAGTTTTGAAAACATCCCATTCTGCAACGAGATCATTGACATCACGGCGCACCCACGGTCGAAGACGTTGACGATCGCCGCTCTTGCAAGTGAGTTGGAGCTTGGGTTTGCGCCCCCGTTATCGCCCAGTCAGCCGCCACCGGGGCGCGCTCAGGACCGCCCTCGCTCTTGCGATGGCGAGCCTCGCAGGCGCCGCCTTCGCTGACTCCGTCCCTCCATCAAACCCTTCGTCGGCTCCGGCTCAGTCGACGTCGGCCTCCTCCGGGGCCGTATCTGCCGATCCCGCGAGCTCGCGCGGCCCCCCTCCCTTCGCCCTGCCACAGCTGGCCGCGCCCCCGTTCCGCGCGGACGCTTCGGCGCCGGCGGCCGCCGCCCAAGCCTCGGGGCCCTGGGGGGTACTCAGCGGCGACTCGCAGAATCAGAACCTGCTCGGCGACATGGGGGAGCTGCGGCCGGCCCTGACCAAATACGGCGTCCAGCTCACCATCCTCGAGAACGTCGAAACCTTCGGCAATCTCAGCGGCGGCGTCAAACAGGGTTTTGAAACGGACGGCCTCACCACTGTGACGCTGCAAATGGATACCGAGAAGGCATTCGGTCTCAAGGGCGGCACGCTGAATGTGAGCGGCCTCCAGTATTGGGGGGGAAACCTGACCGCGGACAATCTCCTGGTTCTGCAGACCCTGACCGACGTCGAAGCGCCGGTTGGCGTCCGCCTTTGGGAGCTCTGGTATCAGCAGAAATTCAGCGACAAATTCGACGTCAAAATCGGCGAACAGAGCCTCGACGAGGAATTCACTATTGCTCCAACCGCGAACTCCTTCTTCCTTAGCGCGATGTCCGGCTGGCCCGGGGTTCCAACGATCAATTTACCTGGCGGCGGTCCCGCCTATCCGCTCGCGGCCCTCGGGGTTCGCGGACGGGCGCAGGTGACGGACAGCGTCACGGTGCTAGCGGGCGTCTTTAACGGCAGCCCCATCCCACGCGGTTCGCCGAACGGGCCGGAAAGCAATCCCAATGGCGTCAGCTTCCCCCTCGACGTTGGGACCCTGGCGATCGCGGAACTGCAGTATGCGTATGGCTCGAGCGCGTCGGGAAAGTCGAGCAGCGATGGTCCGCTGCCAGGCGTCTACAAGCTCGGCGCCTGGTACGACAGCTACAGGTTCGAGGACCAGCAGTACGACACAATCGGCCTGCCTCTCGCCAGTCCCCTAAGCAACGGGACCCCCGCCGCCCATCACGGCGACTTCTCGCTCTATGGAGTAATGGACCAGATGGTCTGGCGCTCGAAAAACAATACGAATTGGAGTGTGAATGTCTTCTTCCGTCCGATGTTCACGCCGTATCAGGATCGCAACCTCGTCAGCGCCAGCATCAACGCGGGCTTCGCGTTGAAGGCCCCGTTGCCGGCGCGCGACAACGACACCTTCGGGGTCGAAATGGGCACCGTGTGGGCGAGCAGCGGCGCATCCAACTTCGACCGGCAGATGCAAGTCTTCCAGCCTTCGGTCTATACGCCTGTTCGCGGCAGTGAGACCTTTATCGAGGCGAGCTACCAGTTTCAGGCTCTTCCTTCCTGGGTGATCCAGCCCGACCTTCAGTATTTTATCAACCCGGGCCTGGGCGTCGCCAACCCGGACGAACCGGCTCAGCGGATCAAGAACGAGTTCGTGGTCGGCCTGCGGACGAACGTGAACTTCTGACACGCTGGGCTGGATAGGCCGAACCGGTTAAGGTCAGCGGCGCGAGGCCGAACGCCAGCGCGAAAGAACTGGCTCAGCTCACGCCCAACTTGCGCTGCAGGCTGGTCGACGACGTCGTGTACTGGAACGTCAATTTCTTGTCCGGATAGACATAATGATGGGCGCGCTGTGCGGCGAGTGTGGCCTCATGAAAGCCAGACAGGATCAGCTTCAGCTTGCCGGGATAGGTATTGATGTCGCCTATGGCGAAAATACCCGGAACGCTCGTTTCGAATTTCGCCGTGTCGACGGGGATCAGGTTCTCGTTGAGATTGATGCCCCATCCGGCGATCGGGCCGAGCTTCATGGTGAGCCCAAAGAACGGCAGCATATCGTCGCAGGGGTGGTCATAGGTTTCACCGTTCTCACGACGGATCGTGAGCGCTGAGAGCTGGCCCTTCTCACCCTTGACGCCGGTCACCTGCCCGAGCACGAATTCCATGTCGCCCGCATTGACGAGCTCGCGCATGGCGTTGACCGAGTGAGGCGCCGCGCGGAACGCGTCGCGGCGGTGAACAAGCGTGATGCGGTCAGCGACCGGGTGCAGATTCAGCGCCCAGTCGAGCGCGGAATCACCCCCGCCCACAATCACCACGCGCCGTCCCTTGAAATGGTCCATCTTGCGGACGGAATAGAAGACACTTTGGTTTTCGTAGGCGTCGAGCCCCGGGATCGGCGGCCTCTTCGGCTGGAACGATCCCCCGCCCGCCGCGATAAACACGGACCTGGCCTCAATCGCCTTTTCGTTGTCGGTGCCGATGCGAAAGAGGGGCCGCTCGGGCGTGCCCAGGACCTCCATCCGCTCGACCATCTCGGCAAGGTGAAACTTTGGCCCGAATGGCTCGATCTGCTTCATGAGATTGTCGACGAGTTCCTGGCCGTTGATGACCGGAAAGCCCGGAATGTCGTAGATCGGCTTTTCCGGATAGAGTTCAGCGCACTGGCCGCCCGCCTTCGGAAGGATGTCGATGAGATGGGCTTTGATGTCGAGCAGGCCGAGTTCGAACACCGCAAACAAGCCAATTGGCCCGGCGCCGATGATCGCGACGTCGGTCGATAGCACTTCGGTCATCCAGATTCCTTCTGTTCCTATCCTTGTTTCGGGGGCGTGGTCACTGTGAGGCCGTCCAGGGCCTCGGTCACCTTGATCTGACAGGAGAGCCTCGAGTTGGGGCGCACTTCGAAGGCGAAGTCGAGCATATCCTCTTCCATCTGGGAGGCTTTGCCCGTCGCTTCCGTCCACTCTGGCGCGACGTAGACATGGCAAGTCGCGCAAGCGCAGGCGCCTCCGCATTCGGCCTCGATGCCTGGGACGGAGTTGCGCAGCGCCGTCTCCATGACCGTCGCGCCGACCTGCGCCTCGACCGAGCGCGACTGTCCGGTCGCGTCAATGAAAGTGATCTTCGCCATTGAACAGGTTGATTCCTTGGAACACCGCGTCACGCCTCGAGGGTGCGTGAATTCGGTCGGCGAGCGCCGCCTATATAGAGCGCGCCTACATAGAGCAAGCGGGCCGACGCTGAAAGGGCATTCGAGAGGCTCGCGGGTGGGGTGATTCGCGCCCGGCCTGAAAACGCCCCAGTCGCAGTCGACGGTCTGAACGCCTAACCGCGAAGGCGATCGATTTCCGTGACGGCCTCGCTAACTACAGATTGGAGCGCCGCGACCGCGCTAGCCTCCGCCGAGCTTTGGTCGCCGCCCGCCGACGCCAATTCCTCGATCCGCCAAGCTGCGCCAGCGACGCGAACCGCGCCAACGGCGAGCGCCGAGCCCCTCAGGGTGTGGGCGATTTTTGCTTTTGCAACCAGCGATAAGTGAGGCGAGGCGGACAGCCGCGCCGTTAACGTCGGGGCTTGCTGCCGGAAGAGTTGAAGCAACTCCGCCTCGAGCTCGTGGTCGCCAAGGCACTGGCGGGCCAGATGAACAAGATCAAGAGGTGGATCGAAACCGGCGGTCGAGTTCTCGATCATAGCGCGCTGGTCCGTCCCCGTGAAAGCCGCGGCCGTCAGCGCCGCCCTTAATCACTGAACACTATGGAAAAACATGGTAACCGAAGCGTTAACGACGTTTGCAAGTTGCACTGACGGCGTGGTTTTCATCTATGAGGCTCGGCGGTAGACTGCAACGTGGTTAATTCAGCGTTTAGTTCGGCCGCGGCGAACCCGGGGAAACGCTTGGCGCGCGTGTCGGTCATTTCAACGATCGGCGCCGATGGAGTGAGGCGGACGCAATGGTAAAGCAAAATCCGGCGACGGATCCCGTTTCGGCGGCGATGTCGGCGATCGAAAGCGCCCTGAACCTGACCGACGACGATGAGGCCCCCATCGTCCTCGCGGACGCGAACGCCTCTGCGCCGCAGCTTGCTCCTGCGAAGCCAACGGCCGCGACGCCGGTTCTCAAGCCGACGCAACTCGCCAGCGACGCGCCGACGCTCCTTCGCGCGGGCCCTTCTTCGCCGTTCGTGCCGGAGAACGAACCCAAGCCGGCGATCCCCGTGGCGACGCCCGCGAATGACGATCGTGAAAACGTCGGCGCCGTTCTGCAGGCGATGAATACGCGCCCAGCGAGCCGGACCCCCTTCATACTCGCCTTGGTTGCCTCACTCCTGTGGGCGGCGACCTGTGCGCTCTACGGCTATATCTCCATGTGGCCCTCAGCGCCGAGGCGGCCCCTCGAGATGCTGCTGCGACCCGAGACCCCGTTATTTTTGCTAGCAGCGCTTGGGCCAATCATCTTCATGTTCGCGTTTGCCGCACTAACGCGACGGCTGCGCGAGCTGCGGCAATCGGCGCGCGCGATCTCCCAGGTTGCTGTACGTCTAGCCGAACCCGAGACGATCGCCGGCGAGCATGTCACGAACCTGTCCCAAGCCATCCGTCGGGAACTCACGTCGATGGGCGACGGGGTGGAACGCGCTCTGGCGCGCGCCGCGGAACTCGAGACGCGCGTACGCTCTGAGGTGTCGACGCTCGAGCGCTCCTATTCCGACAATGAGCGCAAAATCCGCCTGCTGATCGCCGAAATGGCCGACCAGCGCGAGTTGATCGTGACCAGCGGAACGCGGGTTCGCGACGCCATAGCCACGGCTCACGACAGCGTCACGCAGGACTTGGCGACGGCTGGCGACAATCTCAGCGGGCAACTCACTGAAACTGGCCAAAAAATCACTGCATCTCTCGGCGCGGCGTCGGATGAGATCACCGCCGCGATGGACCGAACCGGTTCCTCGACGCTTGAGCGCATTGTCGCGGAAGGCGCGCGAATGAGCGTTTCGATCGAAGCGGTTGGCGAAAGCCTCGCAGACCGCCTCGCCAATACGAGCCAAAAAGCAGCCGGCGACATCGTGTCGCGAGTGGGGGAGGTCGACAATCGTCTCAAGTCAGTCGGAGACAATCTGCTGTCACGCCTGGGCGAACGAGGCGACAATCTGATCGAACGCATCCAGACTTCGCAGAATTCCGTCGTCGAGGCGATTGATGCGCATGGCGACCGGGTGGCGACTCGTCTCGCGGACGCCGCCGAATTCGCACGGAGCGCGGTGGGAGCTCACGCTGACGATGTGGTCGGACGCATCAGCGGCAGCAGCGCGCGAGCCGTCGAAGCGATCAAGGGACACGGAGACCAGATCGCGGATCAACTTGCGGTCGCATCGCTGGGGCTGTCGGCGGCCTTTGGCGCCCACAGCGACGATGTCGTTGGCCGTCTTCACGCCAGCAGTAATGAGGTCCTCGACGCCATTCGCTCCCATGGCAACTCGGTCGCCGTTCGCCTTTCCGAGTCCGCCGCTTCAGCGGGTGACGCCGTCATCGCTCACGCGGACACCGTCGTAAGCCGCGTCTCCGCCAGCACCGGCGAAGCCGCAGAGACGCTCAGGGTCCATGGCGACACCGTCGCCGCGCGCCTCTCTGAAGCGGCGGAGGCCGTCAATGCGCATGGCGTGTCCGTCGCGGCTCAACTTGCCGGCGCGTCGGCCGCGATGAGCGCCGCTGTCGCTGCTTACGCGGACGAAGTTGTCGGCCGCGTCAGCGCAAGCGGGGCGCAAACCGTCGAGGCGATTCGCGCACAGGGCGATTCGGTCGCCGACCAGCTCGCGCACGCTTCCGACGCGACACGCGGCGCTGTCGCCGAATATACGGACGACGTCGTCGCTCGCGTCAGCGCAAGCGGCGAGCAGGCTGCAGCAACAATCCGCTACCATGGCGACTCCATCGCCGAGCGACTTTCCGAAACTTCGGCCGCCGCGCGCAGCGCCGCCGGCGAATATGCGGACGATGTCGTCGCCCGCGTCAGCGCGAGCGGCGAGAAAGCCGCCGCGGCGATTCGCTTCCATGGCGACTCGATCGCCGATCGACTTGAAGAGACATCGGCGGCAGCGCGCAGCGCTGTCGCCGCGGTCTCGGACGAGATCGCCGCTCGCATCAGCGCAAGCGGCCAGGAGGCAGCAGACGCGATCCGCTTCCATGGCGATTCGATTGCCGATCGGCTCGCCGAGACTTCGGCCACGACGCGCAGCGCCGTTGGCGAATACGCGGACGGCGTCGTCGCCCGCGTCAGCGCAAGTGGCGAGCAGGCTGTCGAAGCGATCCGCTTCCATGGCGATTCGATCGCCGAGCGGCTCGCCGGAACTTCGGCGGCGACGCGCGCCGCCGTCAGCGAATACGCGGACGACGTCGTTGCCCGCGTCAGCGCGAGCGGCGAGCAGGCTGCCGAAGCGATTCGCATCCATGGCGACTCGGTCGCCGGGCGACTGGTGGAGACTTCGGCCGCAGCGCGCAGCGCGGTTGGCGAGTATGCCGATGACGTCGTCGCCCGCGTCAGCGCAAGCGGCGAGCAGGCCGCCGCGGCGATTCGCTCCCATGGCGACTCGATCGCCGGTCGGCTTGCCGACACGTCGGCGGCCGCGCGCAGCGCGGTCGGCGAGTATGCCGATGATGTCGTCGCCCGCGTCAGCGCGAGCGGCGAACAGGCCGCGGCGGCGATTCGCTTCCATGGCAACTCGATCGCCGATCGGCTTGCGGAAACATCGTCCGCGGCCCGCAGTGCGGTTGCAGAGATTTCAGACGAGTTCGCCGCTCGCATCGCCGCGAGCAGCGGACAGGCGGTGGAAGCAATTCGCTTCCATGGCGACTCGATCGCCGACCGACTCACCGAGACTTCGGCGGCGACGCGCACCGCCGCGGCAGAACACTCGGACGAGATCGTGGCTCGCATCAGCGCGAGCGGTGAACAGGCGGTCGAGGCGATCCGCTTCCACGGCCACTCGATCGCTGAACGGCTTGCGGAAACATCCGCGGCGGCCCGCAGCGCCGTTGACTTGTATTCAGACGAGATCGTGACCCGGATCAGCTCGAGCAGCGAGCACGCCGTCACCGCCATCCGCACCCAGGGCAACTCTGTCGCTGGTCAGCTGAGCCTCGCGAACGACACACTCGCCCGTGACTTCAGCGACCGGTCGAATTCGCTGATCGAGCGGCTCCAGGGCGGCGGCGAGCGACTCTCCGAGACCATTGTCGTGCACGGCGACAGTCTGGTCGCGCGTCTTGGCGAGGCGACGGACCGTCTGCACGACACCGTCGTGGTGCGTGGCCAGGTCCTTGAAGATAGGCTCGCCGGGTCGAGCGAACGGCTGAGCGCTGTGATCCGGGATCGCGCTGAAGACGCAGCCGCGATCCTTGACGCCGCAGCCGCACGATGGGGCGAACAATTCGACGCCCGCGAGAGCCAATTGCGCGGCGCGGTCCACAACCAGAACGACGCGCTTGAAACCTTGTTCGACGAATCGACTCGCCGCCTTGTCGGCGCGATATCCGCCGAGGGCGCCCTCGCCCAGGCCCAGATCGAGGCGTCGGCGTCCCGATCCATGGCCACGCTGAACTCTAAGTCGGCGCAAATCAACGAGCGCCTGGCGTCGCTCGCCATCGACGCGGCGGCCGCCGCGGCGAACGGCGCTGGCAACGTGCATGAGGCGCTGAGCGAACGGATCGCGGCCTTCGACCATATCGTCAACCAGCGCGCGGTCGCCCTCGTGGACGCGGTGTCGCAGCAGACGGAGCGGATGCGCGAGCATCTCCAGGCGCTGGACGGTCTCGTGGGCGAAAGCGGGCATAGCGTCATCGATCGCCTGGGATCGCACTCCGACGAATTCAATGCGCGCATCTCCGGACACCTTGATGCAATCGAAGTGATGATGCGGGCCCGGCGCGACGAGTTCGACAAGCGCTTCGTCGACCACAGGGAGCAGCTGGACACGAAGTCCGCGGAGCGATTGGAGCAGTTTGAAGTCGCCTCCGCCGCACATCACAATGCCGTCGATCTCGCCCTGGCGTCGCACTCGCGCCGGGTTGACGCGTCCCTCGGAGACGGGCTTGCGCGGTTCGAAGGCGCAATGGACGGACGCGGACGCGAAATCGTCGGGCGGATCGATGATCGATCTGCGGCGCTCGCGGCCGATTTGGGCGCCAAGCTCATCGCCATCGAGGAGACCCTCGTCAACCGAGGCGGCGCGATCGACGAGAAGCTCGGCCAGCGAAACGAGGAGGCGGCGGCGCTGTTCGACCGTCGCCTGCAAGCCGTCGAGGACCGTGCGGGAGCGAGACTTCACGAAGTGTCGTCGACGCTCGAAGGTCTTCTGGCGCGGATCGAAGACGCGCTTGCGCAGCGCGGCCGGGCGTTGTCCGAGACCCTCGCCCGCACCACTCTCGAAACCGCCAGGGCGCTCGGAGACGGCGGTCGCGAGATCACGCAAGGCATGAGCGCCAAATCCGCGGAAATCAGCGACGCGCTGCAACGGCGCGCAGAGGAGCTGACGCAAACGCTGTCGACTGTCGCCCGAGACATCAACGCAACCTTGACCGGCCGCGTCGAGGACGTCTCGCGATCGCTAGGAGTGAGCGTCGATCAGTTCAAGGAGCAGGTCGTCACGCCAATGCAGGACTTGAGCCGGCGCCTCGATTCGAGCCGGGCCGAGCTCGGCGACAAGGTGGGCGAGCACACCCAGCACGTCACAGCGATGCTCGACTTGCATAAAGCCTCTATGGGCGCCGCATTCGACTCCCACAAGATCGTGGTTGCCGACGCCACGCAACAGAGCGTGCAGATCTTTGACGCGCGCCTGGCCGCTCTGGCCGAGGCTGCGGACCAAAGCACGCGCATCATCGACGTGCGGCTCGCAGACATGGTGGAGGCGGCGAATCGAAACACCGAGACCATCGATGAACGCCTTGTCGCTCGGATTCAGACGATGACCGAAGTTCTGACGAGAGCAGCGTCGGAAGCCGAATCGATCTGGTCGGCGCGAGGAGCCGCCGTCGCCAACGCGATCAGAGCAAAGGTCGATGACTTGCGCGAAGTCATCGAAGGCAAGGGCGTGGACCTCGTAACCGCGCTCGGTGAACGGGGTGATGATGTGTCAGCGAGGTTCGCCGCGGTCGGCGAGCGCGCGATGCATACGCTCGACCAGCAGATGGCCAGCCTTGCAACGCTTCTGACCCGGCGCACAGACGAGTTGATCGCCGCCGTCAATGGCAGCGCGGCGGATCCGGTGCGCGCGTTGAGCGCGTTGACAGGGCAGTTGCGTTCCGAGGTCGCCGATTCGAGCGAAGCGCTGCGCAACGTCGCCGCCGACGTCACTCAACGATCGGCCGAGACAATCGAAGCCCTGCTCAAGCGATTGACCGAGCAGGTGGAAGCGTCCAGCGTCTCGCTCAACGAAACCGTAACCCGCAGCGCTGAGAACTCGGTCGGCTCCCTCTCCGGGACCAGCGACCGGTTGCGCCACGAATTGACCTCCGTGATCGACAACCTCGGTCAAACCGGCGCCGTCATCGACCAAGCGATCGGATCGGCGGGAGATCGCCTCACGGCCGTTCAAAGCGGGCTCGCGACGCGCGTCGAGGAATTCCAGCATGCGCTCGGCGGCATCTCTTCGCAGGTCGCTGCTCTGGGACGGCTTTCAGCCTCGACCCAGTCCGACGCGAGCACGCTTGCCGGGCAACTCGCCCAGCATGCGGAAGCTCTCGCAAGTGTCGGACGCGATCTTGTACAGCAGCAGCAGTCGCTCGACTCCGCGCTCGAACGCCGCCGCAGCAGCCTCCAAGCGCTCATCGGCGATATCTCGGGCCGCAGTGAAGCCTTCGAGGCGACACTTGGGCGCTTCGCGGCCAACGTCGAAGACAGTTTCGCCCGGTCGCAGGCTCGCGCCCAGGAGATCAGCGCCGCGCTCGCCGCCGCCACAAGAGGCGCGTCGATCGCGGTCGCAGGTCAATTTGAAACCATTCGCGACACGGCGGCAAAGGAGCGCGAGCGAACGACCCAGACATTGCAGGCGACCGTAGAACAGACCAACGCGCAGCTGACCGGCGCGCTTGATCATGCCGCTGACCGGTTCCGCCAGTCAGTCGCCGAAGTGAAGGATATGGCGAGCCAGGTTCAACGCGAACTCGACCAGACCCGGCAGGAACTCCGTCGCGGAGTGCTTGATCTGCCCCAGGAGACAAGCGAGACCGCAGACGCGATGCGGCGGGTCGTTTCCGATCAGATTCGCGCGCTGAAGGAGCTTGCGGCGCTGGTGTCAGATTCGGGGGCGACTTACGATGTCGCCGAGCCGACCGCGGCGACGGCAGCCGCCGGCGCGCGCTTTGAGAAGCCTCTGCTCCGCGCGGTGGGGAGAACGCGTGAGTTTGAAACTCCGTCCCAATCTGAACTCCTCGCGCCGGTGGCTGAAGTGGTTGCCGCGGCTGCGACCGAAAGCCAGACGTCGGAGCGGATTGGCGCGTCGGAGCACCTCCCTCCGTTCGCGCGGGCTCAAGCGCAGTCCTGGCCGCCGTCCTCCGCCGCCGCGCCCCGGCCGGTTGCGACGCCGACAACCGCGGCTCCGGCATCGCCTGCCGACCGTGGGCAACCCGGATGGCTCTCGAATCTCCTTGCAGCCGCGTCTCGCGACGAGCCAGAGGAGGAGACCGCGTCCAAAGGCGCAGAGACGCTCGAGGCGCTGAGCCGGGAAATCTCGGGCCTCATCGACAATGCGGCTGCGGTCGAAATGTGGGATCGATGGCGCCGCGGCGATACGGGGGCTGTGTCGCGCCGGCTCTACACAGAGGCCGGCCAACAGGCGTTCGACGACCTTCGGCGGCGATTTCGCTCCGATCCCCAGTTCCGGGAGACGACAACCCGCTATATGCAGGAGTTCGAGCGCCTATTGTCGAAGATCGGCCAGAACGACCGGGACGGCGCGCAGTGGCGCGCTTATCTGCTCTCCAACACCGGCAAGGTTTATACAATCCTCGCGCACGCATCTGGGAAGCTGGGTTAGACCAGCGCGCCTAAGCAGACGCCGCTGTCATGCCCGCAAAGGCGCGCATGACAGTACAATCTGAGAACTTTTGATTGCGGCTCGGGGAGGAGTGACAGCGCCGCCGGCTGCAACCGGCGAGCCGGCGCGACGCCTTAACGCCCGTTACCGCGAGAGTTCCTTCGCGGCCGCGCCAGTTTCTCAAAGCCGATAGATGTCCCTGTAAGTTTCCCGCAGCGCCGCCTTCTGCACCTTGCCCATCGCATTACGCGGCAGCGACTCGACGAGGACGATCTGCTTGGGTGCTTTAAACCTGGCCAGGCGGCGGCCGAGCGCCGAGAGAATAGCCGTTTCGCTCAGTGTTGCGCCCGGACGTGCGACAACGGCGGCTGTCACGGCTTCGCCGAAATCGGCATGCGGAACGCCGAAAACGGCGCTCTCGAGCACGCCGTCGATCGCGTCGATCTCGGTCTCGACCTCCTTAGGGTACACGTTGAAGCCGCCAGAAATCACGAGGTCCTTGGCCCGCCCGACGATGTGGATGTAGCCGTCGCCGTCAACTTGGGCCAGGTCGCCGGTGATGAAATACCCGTCAGCGCGAAACTCCTGTGCGGTCTTCTCACGCATCCGCCAATAGCCCGCAAAGACGTTGGGCCCCTTGACCTCGATGACACCGATTTCGCCAGTCTGAGCCAGCGCGCCGCTCTCGAGGTCGGCGATGCGGACGCTAACCCCTGGAAGCGCAAAACCAACTGTCCCCGGCCGGCGTTCGCCGTCGTAAGGGTTCGATGTGATCATATTGGTTTCGGTCATCCCGTAGCGCTCGAGAATCGCGAAGCCGGTCCGCTCCCGCCAGGCGACATGGGTTTCGGCCAGCAACGGCGCAGAGCCCGAGATGAAAAGACGCATATTCGCGCAGATGTCGCGACCGAGACCGGAATGGTCGAGCAAGCGGGTATAGAAAGTTGGCACCCCCATCATCGCCGTCGCTTCCGGCAGCGCGGCGATTACCGCTTCCGGATCGAACCTGGGCATGAACATCATCGTCGCCCCAGACAGCAGCGCGACGTTGACGGCTACGAACAGCCCGTGCGTATGAAAAACAGGCAGCGCGTGAATGAGTCTGTCGGCGGGGCCGAAGCGCCAACAGTCGATCAGAGTCAGCGCGTTCGATGACAGATTCTCGTGCGTCAGCATCGCGCCTTTCGAGCGGCCGGTGGTGCCCGAGGTATAGAGAATCGCAGCCAGATCATCGCTCGCCCGTGGCGTGGTTGCGAACTCGGGCGGCGCGGCGTCGATCATTGCGGCGAATGTTCCGTCGCGCTTGACGCCGAGACTCTCGACCGAACGCAAGTTGAGCGCCTGCCCGAGCGCACGAACAGCCTCGAGCCGGTCGGGACGGCAAAGGGTCAGCGCGGGTTCGGCGTCGCCAAGAAAATATTCGAGCTCGGCAAGCGTATAGGCCGTGTTCAACGGCAGCAGCACCGCGCCTGCCCGAAGGCAAGCGAGGGTGACGACGATCATGTCGGTCGATTTCTCGACCTGCGCCGCAACCCGGTCGCCAGGCTTGACCCCGAGCGCAACCAGCGCGTTGGCCGCCCGCGCCGAGCGCTTGAATAACTCGCCATAGGTCAGCGCGGTGGCGTCGAGGGTCTCCAGGGCGAGCTTGTCCAAAAGGGGCGCTCGCGCCGCGATCAGGTCAAACAGATTTGCGGACGGATGTCGCGACACTTGATCTCCAGTTTGAAGGGCGCGAGTTCGCGGTTCAAGACGGCGACACATTATAGGCCGGCGAGGCGCGCAAACGCGATAGGATAGAGAGTCGCGCCGCTGGACCTAGACCAACTTCGTGCGCTCAGCCATCAGCTCGTAACTTGATTTCCTGAGCGATTGTCACTCAAAAGCGAACTAGAAGCGCCAATTGACGCCGGACGAAAGCGGGGGAGATGGCCACAACTGAGAGGGCGGCGCGAACTACAGGGATCTGCGGCCAGCGATGATCGCGCGCATGCCCTTAGACCATGCGATCGCTCTTTCGCTTGGTCGTCCCGCGATCCTTTCGGATGAGGACGTCGGTCGCATCGGCGAGCGGCTGAAGTCGAATGGCGCTCGCAAGCGCCGGTCATGACCAGCTTGCCGGGTCGAGGGCTTCGCGGGTCTGACGACGATCGCGACGCTTTAAAGCGCCGAAGCGGGCGACTCGCTGCGACGTCTTCCGAACGGCGCCTCCTCATCCTCCTTCGCCAGGCTCTCGTTGACGATCAGAAGCTGTGCCGCGGTCGAGGCGGCGATCACCGCCGGATCCTTGGATTCGAGACCGGACACGCCAATTGGACAGACGAGGCGGGCGAGTTGAACCGCCGTGCGGCCCGCCGAACGCATCCGGCTCAAGAACCGCGCCCGTTTGGTCGCCGAACCGATGAGGCCGACATAGCCGAAGCGCTCGACCCGAAGCGCCTCAGCAACGATTTCGAGATCAAGTGCGTGCGAATGCGTCATCACGACAACGAGCGCGCAGTCGGGCGCGCTGACGAGCTCGGCCGCGGGTTCCGGCGCATGAATGAGCGTAACGTTCGCGGGCGCGTGCGTGGGAAAAGCGTCGCGCCTGGGATCGACCCAGCGCACCGCGAAAGGCAGCGGCGCGAGCGCGAGGGCCAACGCCCGTCCGACGTGACCCGCTCCAAACAGATAGACCGCGCGCATAACCCCGCCGAGCGGCTCAGTCCAGCTCTCCTCGGCGAGACGCGCCAATCTACGCTCGCTCACGCCGGGCCCTAGCGTGCGTTGAACGCGGCCGTCAGGCTCCAGCCGCGCGCTGAGTGTTGCTGTTGCGCCACCTTCGGCAATAGCGAGAGCCGACAGATCGTCGAAGTCGCGCATATCAAACGTCTCGACTCGCCATTCAACGCGCCCACCGCAGCATTGGCCAAGCTCAGGCCCAAGCGCAAGCGAACGACGCCGCGCTGGCCCCCGCCCCCTTCTCAAGGCCTCGTTTGCGGCTTCGAGAGCGGCAAATTCGAGCGCCCCGCCTCCGACCGTGCCGTGGAAGCCGCCAGAGGGGCGCACCACCATGCGCGTACCCGCTTCGCGCGGACTCGAACCCTCGACGCGCGAGAGCGTGACCAGCGCCGCCGAACCCTCGGTTTCGATCGCTTCGACGAGACGGCGGAACGCTTTCATCGCGGCCTCTCAACCCGCCCCGTTAAGCGATGCGATCGCGTTCAGGATCGATTCCGGCGTGCATGGCGCATTGAGCTCCGGCTGACCTCTCGGGTTTGTCGCATGGACGGCATCGAGAATCGCCGAATAGACCGAGATTCCGTGCATTAACGGCGGCTCCCCAACAGCTTTCGAGCGGTAGATGCTCAGGGTAGGGTTGGGTCGGGTGAAGAGCCGGGTATTGAAGATTGGGGGCGTATCGGAGGCGACCGGGATCTTGTAGGTCGCGGGCGCGTGGGTCAGAAGACGTCCCTGGGCATCGTAAACCAGTTCTTCGGTTGTCAGCCAGCCCATGCCCTGAATGAAAGCGCCTTCGACCTGACCCATGTCGATCGCCGGATTGATTGATGCTCCGACATCATGGAGCACATCAGCGCGCAGAACCCGCATCTCACCGGTCAGCGTGTCGATTGCGACTTCCGAGCAAGCCGCGCCATAGGCGAAGTACAGGAACGGACGCCCCTTCGCCCTGAGACGATCCCAATGGATTTCCGGCGTCTTGTAATAGCCAGAATGCGACAGTTGCACGCGCGCCAGCCGGCACGCTTTGGCGAGCTCGCCAAAGCTCATGGAGGCGTTGCCGGCAAAGACGCGCGCGTCGCGGAACTCGACCGCCTCCGGCGCGACGTTCCAAGCCTCGGCGACAAAGGCCGTCATCCTCTCACGAATCGCGCCAGCGGCGATTTGCGCCGCCATGCCGTTGAGATCGGTTCCGGAGGAAGCGGCGGTGGGCGAAGCGTTGGGAACCTTGGCGGTGTTGGTCGCCGTTATGCGCACGAAATGCAGCGGCACGCCGAACTCCTCGGCCACAACCTGCGCGACTTTCGTGAACAGCCCCTGCCCCATCTCGGTGCCGCCGTGATTGAGATGGATCGAGCCGTCGGAATAGACGTGCACCAATGCGGTCGCCTGATTGAGGGGGATCAGTGTGAACGAGATTCCGAACATCACCGGCGTCAGCGCAATCCCCCGCTTGATGATCGGACTCTGCGCGTTGAGGGCGGCGATACGCTCACGGCGCGCGCGATAATCGCTTGAAACCTCGAGGTCCTCGATGATTTCGCGCTGGGTCGCGTAGTCTTCGACAGTCTGATCGTAGGGCGTGCGTTCGAAGCCAGCGCGCAGCAAATTCGCCTTGCGAACATCGAGTGGATCGATGCCGCGCTCGCGCGCAATGGCGTCCATCACACGCTCGATCGCGATCATGCCTTGCGGACCGCCGAATCCACGAAAGGCGGTGTTGGAGACGGTGTTCGTCTTAAGGCGGCGAGTCAGGATCGAAACATCGGGCAACCAATAGCCATTGCCGGCGTGAAACATCGCGCGGTCACACACACCGGGCGAGAGGTCGGCGGAACAACCGCAGCGCGCGTTGAGAGCAACCTCGTACCCTGCAACCACGCCACGGTCGTCGTAACCCACTCGCCAATCGGCTCGAAAATCGTGGCGCTTGCCGGTCAGGGCGAAATCATCATCGCGATCGAGGCGGATTTTACACGGCTTTCCCGTTCGACGCGCCGCGAGCGCTGCAATCGCCGCCCAGGCGCAGGCCTGGCTTTCCTTGCCGCCAAAGCCGCCGCCCATCCGACGCGTCTCCACCGTCACGAAAGCGTCCGGTATTCCAAGGATGCGGGCAACGATGTGCTGCGTCTCGGTCGGGTCCTGCGTCGATGCATGCACTGTCATGTCGTTGGCTTCGCCAGGAAAGGCGAAGGAGGCCTGGCCTTCGAGATAAAAATGCTCCTGACCGCCGATTGAAAATTGGCCATCCAGCCGGTGCGCGGTCCTCTCAATCGCGGCCGTCGCGTCGCCGCGTCCGAACGAATAATCGTCTTGAACACGCGCGCCGCCGACAAGCGCCTCGGCGATCGTGACCGCCGGCGCTCCGGCCTCGATGTCGATTTTCGCGAGCCGCGCCGCCCGCCGCGCCTGGTCGCGGTTGCGAGCAACGACCGCGAACAAAGCCTGACCGTGGAACAGGATCTCATCGAAGGCGAACAACGGCTCATCGGCGAAGACCGGCGCGACGTCGTTCTTGCCCGGAATATCCGCCGCGGTCAGAACGGCGACGACGCCAGGCGCGCCGCGAACCGCCTCCAGGCCCAGGCTCTTCAATTTGCCGGAGGCCTTGTTCGCCATGCCAATCGCGATGTGCAGCGTGCCCACCGGCTCGCCAATGTCATCGACATAAGTCGCTGCGCCCTGAACATGCAGGCGAGCGGAATCGTGCGGCAGCGGCTTATGAACCACTGTGGTCGTGCGCGCGTCGAGCACCGCTAAGTCATCACTCGGCGGCATGGAGCATTCCAATCCGGGTCGGTGCGCTTGCGCCGGAGATTTCCATGAGCGCCTTTTCAAGGAGGTTGGCGGCCACGGTCTTACGGTAGGCTGCGGTCGCGCGCATGTCGGTGAGCGGGGTGAAGTCCTCGTCGATCGCCTCACGCGCAAGGCTCCACGTCGCAGGCGAGTTCGAGGCTGGCGCCTGCAAGCGCCCGCTCCGCTTTATCAGCGCGCTTCGGCGTCGCCGCCATGCCGCCGCAGGCGATGCGCGCGCTGACGATTTCCCGACCATCGAGGTCGAAGCGCACTGCCAGCATAACGGCGGAAATGTCCTCGTCGAAACGCTTCGACACTTTGAAGGCGCGGTAGCGCTGGTGGGCCTCGGGCCGCGGCGCTTCGACCGCGAGAACGAACTCGCCAGGCTCGCGATCCTGCTTGCCATAGGCGATGAAGAAGTCTTCCAGTGGAAGGGCGCGCGTCTTGTCGCCCTTGCGCAACACAACCCTCCCCCCAAGAGCGATAAGGGCTGGCGCCAGATCGCCGATCGGCGAACCGTTCGCGATGTTTCCTCCGACCGTTCCGCTCGCCCGCACCTGCTTTGAGCCGAAGCGGCGCAGCAGTTCGCTCAAGTCGGGATGGATCTCGCCGAGGAGCGGGGTCGCGTCCTCCAAGCTCAGGGTCGCCCCGAGCGAAAGAGCGCCCTCGGCGCCCTCTCCGATCGTGTCAAGCCCGGCGACCCTCCCCAGCCAGATCACGCGCTTGAGCTCCCGCAGTTGCTTGGTGACCCAGAGCCCGACATCCGTCGCGCCGCCTACGAGGGTCGCATCGGGAAAGCGCGCATAGAGCGCAGCCAGCGAATCGAGACTTGCCGGAGCGGCGAAGAAGGCAGCCTCATCGCCAACGAACACATCCCTGCGGTCGGTGAGCCAGCCGAGCGCCGCATCGCGTTCGCGCGCCGAGGCCGCGAATTGGTCGGTCGGCGCGCCGTTGCACGTCTCCAACGCCGCCGCCAGGATCGGACGATAACCCGTACATCGGCAGAGATTCCCCGCGAGTTGGTCACACAGGCCCGGGTAGGTTTGTGGCTCGCCCGAATGGTAGGCGGCGAACAGGCTCATCACGATCCCTGGTGTGCAGAAGCCGCATTGTGAGGCGTGAGTGTCGACCATCGCCTGCTGCAGCGGATGGAGTTGCGCGCCGGAGGCGAGATCCTCGATCGTGATCAGCTCTGCGCCGTCGAGCTGGCCCAAGAGCAGAATGCAGGCGTTGAACGGCTCATAAGCGAGACGACCGCCCTTGAGCCGCGCCAGCACGACCGTGCACGCGCCGCAATCTCCCTCGGCGCAGCCCTCCTTCGTTCCCGTCGCCCCCATTTCCTCGCGCAGCCAATCGAGCACGGTCGCGCGCGGGGAGAACTGTCGAAGCTCGACATCTTCACCGCGAAAACGAAAGCGAAGCGCATTCCGCGTGGCAATCGGTACAGCCTCAAACGACATCGTCGCTCCTAACCCACCTAAGATGGAGCTTTTGTGGGCAAAACGGAAGGACGCAAACTCCGTGCCCGAAAGCTGCGCCGCCTTTCATGGCGCGCCCAAGTCTCGGAGGCTACGAGGGAACGACGATCGGGCAAGACCGAACTTATCAAAGGCTAATACGAGATTCGTTCGATGAATCGCTCGGCGGTCCCGAGGAGCGTCGGCTGCGCCCCCGCCAAGGCCGGGCGCTTGATTGAGAAAAATCAACAATCTCTTGCCAAGCCATCGGCGGTAAGGTATGGTTTTTCAGAAATCGATCGGCCTGATCGTTCCCATCTGTTTCGCACGCCTAGAGTTCTTGGCGCATGAATGGGGAAATTGGCTCGCAAAATCGCCCACAACCGATTGAAATCGCTCAAAACGAACTCGTAAAGGCGAGCCGCGGGCTCGCGATCGTGAAGGGCTTTCGTCCCCTACCCTCGGAGGTCAGGAGGCACGGCCTCGCTCACCAGCGCATCGAGCGCTTCCTCGGCGCCCAGCGCGGTCTGCGCATTGGAGCCGAAGCGGCGCACGGACACAGTGTTCTCGCTCGCTTCCTTGCGCCCGAGGGCGATGAGGACGGGCACTTTCGCCAACGAGTGTTCGCGGACTTTGTAGTTGATCTTCTCGTTTCGTAAGTCGGTCTCGACTCGCAGGCCAAGCTTCTTCGCCTTGGCGGCGAACTTAAGCGCGGCGTCGTCGGCGTCACTGGTGATGGTGCAGATCACGATTTGAATCGGAGCCAGCCACAACGGCAAGTGGCCGGCGTGATGCTCGAGCAGGATGCCGATGAAACGCTCCATCGAGCCGCAGATGGCGCGATGGATCATCACCGGCGTCGTCTTTTCGCTGTTACCCGCAATATAGAACGCGCCGAAGCGATCGGGCAGGTTGAAATCGACCTGGGTGGTCCCGCATTGCCAGTCGCGGCCGATCGCGTCGCGCAGCACATATTCGAACTTCGGCCCGTAGAAGGCGCCCTCGCCCGGATTGAGCGCGGTTGTGACGATATTGCCGTGGCGCAGCCGGATTTCGTCCAGCACCCGGGTCATCACCGCTTCCGCGTGATCCCACATGGCGTCGGTTCCAACCCGCTTTTCCGGGCGGGTCGACAGCTTCACCACGATCTTGTCGAACCCGAAGTGGCCGTAGACCGACAGGATCAGTTCATTGATCTTGTGGCACTCCTCAGCCATCTGCTCCTCGGTGCAGAAAATATGCGCATCGTCCTGCGTAAAGGACCGCACGCGCATCAGGCCATGCAGCGCGCCCGACGGCTCGTATCGGTTGACGGCGCCGAATTCCGCGAAACGCAGCGGCAACTCGCGATAGGAGCGCAAGCCGTGCTTGAAAATCTGCACATGTCCCGGACAGTTCATGGGCTTCAACGCATAGACGCGCAGATCCTCTGTCTCGGCCTCGTCGCCAGCCGGGCGGCACATGAACATGCTCTCGCGGTACCAGCCCCAATGCCCGGAGATCTCCCAAAGGTGCTTGTCGAGCACCTGCGGCGCATTGACCTCCTGATAATCATCGGCGAGACGCCGGCGCATATAAGCCACCAGCGTTTGGAATAAGCTCCAGCCCTTCGGGTGCCAGAAGATCGAGCCTGGCCCCTCCTCCTGGGTGTGGAACAGATCCATCTCGCGGGCAAGCTTGCGATGATCGCGCTTCTCTGCCTCCTCGAGCTGCTTCAGATAGGCGTCGAGCTCTTCTCTCTTCGCGAATGCGGTTGCGTAAATGCGCGACAACATCGGCTTGTTCGAGTTGCCGCGCCAATAGGCGCCGGCGACCTTCATCAGTTTGAAAGCCTCGCCGACCTTGCCCGTTGAGGTCATGTGCGGCCCACGGCAGAGGTCTGTCCATTCGCCCTGGCTATAGAGCTTCAAATCCTGATCGGAGGGAATGGCGTCGATCAAGTCGATCTTGAAGGCTTCCCCCTTCTCTTCGAACAGGCTCTTCGCTGCCTCGCGCGAGACGACGCGTTTCAAGAAGGGCTTGTCGCGGGCGATGATCTCGCGCATGCGTTTTTCGATCGCCGGGAAATCTTCAGGCGTGAACGGCTGGTTGCGGAAGAAGTCGTAGTAGAAGCCGTTCTCGATCACAGGGCCAATAGTGACCTGCGTTCCTGGCCAGAGCGATTGCACGGCTTCGGCAAGAACGTGCGCTGCATCGTGGCGGATCAGTTCGAGCGCGCGGGGATCGTCGCGCGTTACGAACTCGAGTGTAGCGTCGCGGCAGATAGGATCCGCGAGGTCCGTGAGCTCGCCATTGCGGACCATCGCCACGGTGCGCTTGGCAAGAGACGGCGAAATCGATTTGGCGATTTCGAGGCCCGAAACGCCGGCGTCATACGCGCGCTCGGCGCCATCGGGAAAAGTGACGTGAATCATCAAGGCTCCTTGTGCTCACTCGCCGACACCAATCGACGTAAGCATGGGCGCCCGCATATAAACGTCGACGCGGGTCAGGGCAATGGCGAAGAACCGGAGTTGCCGAGAATCGGGCCGTTAAAGCGCGAACTCCTCAACCACTGGAATCCCAGAATAGTTGGAATATCGCATCCATTTTGGTTGCACGACGACATAGGCGATGTCGGGCCAATTCTCGCGGGCGCGACCATCGGGCCATTCGCGGAAATAAGCCGCCTTGGCGGTCGCCAGGTCGTCGCCGACCGGCCGGCGCGCTACGCCTTCAATTTGTAGAGAAACGTTGTCGTCCCAGCCGATGACCAAGGCAGTTGCAGGATTGCGCGCCAGATTGACGGCCTTGCGGCTGGTCGACAGAGTGTCGAATACGATTTCTTTGGCCTGCGTCAACGCGAAGCCCATCAGCGCCGCCTCAGGCGCACCGGATTTGTCGACGGTCGACACGACGAGATACCGCTTTCCCTTGGCGATATCGAAAACCTCTTCGAGCGTCATTTCCACCTCCCGTTCCGCAGCCCTGCCCAAGACGCTTGGGCCCGACGTCTCAGGAGATCATAACGCAGCATGACCGAAACTGGCGCTATCGTCCGGCGGGTCTTGATTTACGGCGTGGTCCAGGGTGTCTGCTATCGCGAGTTCACTCGCCGCGCCGCGCTGAACCGGGGCGTCACCGGCTGGGTGCGGAACCGGGCCGACGGCGCGGTCGAGGCGCTGGTCATCGGCTCGCACGCGGCTGTTGAAGCGCTCGTCGCCGAGATGCGCCAGGGGCCGCGATTCGCGACCGTCAAGAGCGTGATCGTAACTGAGCCCGATGCAACCCATGGCGACGACAGCACGGCGTTCGCCATCCGGCCAACGGATTAGCGCGAAGACTGCGCCGCCCCAATCAGCCGCGCCGCGGCGGCTTGCCTGCTTTGGGAGGCTTCGTCGGCGACCGTTCGGGACCGCCCGCGGCCGTCGGCGTATTGGATGGCGGATCGCTGGCAGGAAAGGATTCTTCAAGCTCCTCGTCGAGCTTATCGTCAGGCTTTGACTGCGGCTTGCTCGGCGGCGACTTTCGCGGCTCTTTCATCCCGGCGTCTCCGTGGCGTTGGTCCGTGTTATATAGGCCGTGAACGCTGCGGGAGCGAGGTCCCGGCTCGCAAGCAATCCACAGCGGAGGCAAGCAGACGATTCTGCCCGCGACTCCCGATTGAATCTGACCGTCCGCTGCACACATCTAGATTAAGCGTTTCCCGGATTCTGTGTCGTCTGACGCGCCTGGAACTGACCCGTGCCCGGCGCGCCGACAATCTGCCCATTGTCGACGACGAGCGCTCCCCGCAACAACGTCTTGACCGGCCATCCCGTGACCTCCATGCCTTCGTAAGGCGTGTAATCGCTGCCATGCTGCATGAGGTCCTGCGAGAGGGTGACCGTCTTGTCCGGATCCCAGATGGCGATGTCGGCGTCTCCGCCGACCATGATGGACCCTTTGCGCGGATAGAGGCCATACATCTTGGCGTGGTTGGTCGCGGTCAGCGCGACGAACTCGGAAAGCGAAATGCGCCCCTTCTTGACCCCCTCTGAAAAGAGGATCGGCAGCCGCGCGGCGACGCCCGGAATGCCGTTCGGCACCCAGCGGAACGAGGTCCTCGCGTTCGGATGGCTTTTGCCTTCCTCGTCTTCGAATCGAAACGGACAATGGTCTGACGAGAAGGTCTGGAACACGCCCCCGATAAGCCCACGCCAGATCGCCTCTTGCGATGCGCGATCGCGCGGCGGGGGAGAGCAGACATATTTCGCGCCCGAGAAGTCCATGTTGAGGCCTTTGAGGTCCTCGGCCGTCAACACCAGATACTGCGGGCAAGTCTCCGCATAGATCTTCAGGCCCCGCCCGCGCGCCCATTCGATCTGCTCCATCGCCTCGCGCCCGGAGACGTGCACGATCATGATCGGGATGCCGATCAATTCCGCGTGCGAGATGGCGCGGTGAGTCGCCTCGCGCTCGACGAGTTCGGGCCGAGACTCGGCGTGAAAGTAAGGGTGGGTCTTGCCGTCGCGCTCGAGACGATCCGTCATGTATTTGATCTGGTCGTAGCCTTCGGCGTGAACCATCACCGTCGCGCCGTGCTCGCGCGCGACGGTGAACACTTCTAGCAATTGCCGATCGGTCAGGACCATATTGTCGTAGGTCATGAACACTTTGAATGACGGATAGCCGGAGCTGACGAGCGCCGGCAGCTCCTGGCCCAGGACCGCCGGCGTCGGATCGGTGACGATAAGGTGGAATCCGTAGTCGACGTAGCACTTGCCCTTCGCCTTATCGTGATAGCTCTCGACGCTCGCACGCAAGGATTCCCCGCGCGGCTGCAGCGCAAACGCAAGCACCGTAGTGTTGCCGCCCGCCGCCGCGCTGCGGGTGCCGCTCTCGAAGCCGTCCGCCATCACAATCCCTGGACCCTGGGGCTGGTCGAAATGGACGTGGCTGTCGATGCCGCCTGGCAGAACAAGAAGCCCCGAGGCGTCGATCTCGGAGGCGCCGCGCGGCAGGTCTTCGGCAAGCGCGACGATGCGGCCGTCTTTGACGCCCACGTCGCTTTTGCCCACGTCGGCGGCGGTGACCACCGTTCCGCCGCGAATGACCAGATCAAAGTCCATTCCGCTTAAACTCCGCTCTCGTTCACGTTGATTTTGACCGACCGGACACAAGATTCGTGCAATTTGCAAGGGTGAAGCCGGTTGCAAAATGACGCGTGAGCCGGCTTAAACCCTTCTGAGACCATTGTCGGCTCAATTCGCCGGCATCCAAAAAAGGACCGCTCATTGCGAGACTTCCATCAAGGCGGACGCAGCCCCGTCTATTCCGTCAACGGAATGGCGGCGACCTCCATGCCGATCGCCTCGCTGACCGCAATCGAGGTGTTGCGCGCCGGCGGCAACGCCGTCGACGCCGCTGTGGCGGCTTGCGCCGTGCTCGCGGTGGTCGAACCGCAATCGACCGGGATCGGCGGCGATTGCTTCTGCCTCTATGCGCCCGCCGGAGGCAGCAAGGTCGTCGCCGTCAATGGTTCGGGCCGGTCCGGCGCGGCAGCCTCGCTGGACGCGATCGCAGCCCTGGGTTCCGTCCCGCCCGACAATGTCTCGCCGCACACGGTCACGATTCCGGGCGCAGTCTCCGGCTGGCAATTGCTGCTCGACGCTTACGGGACAAAGGGCTTCGACGAACTGCTCAGGCCCGCCATCCGCTGCGCCGAGGAAGGCTTTCCGGTTCATTCCCGCGTGGCGTGGGATTGGTCGATGCAGGAAGACAGGCTGCGCCGGGCCAGAAACCGGCTCTTCCTGCCCGGCGGCCGCGCGCCTCGCGAGGGTGATCGCTTCGTCCAGACAGCGCTCGGCGCGACGCTGCGCGCCATCGCCAAGCGCGGCGCGGACGGCTTCTACACTGGGCGGGTCGCCGCCGACATGGCGGCGGCGCTCAAGGCGG
Organism: uncultured Alphaproteobacteria bacterium; assembly: GCA_963717215.1. Classification (GTDB taxonomy): domain Bacteria; phylum Pseudomonadota; class Alphaproteobacteria; order Rhizobiales; family Beijerinckiaceae; genus Roseiarcus. The sequence goes on along the minus strand of CAVQVS010000005.1, from coordinate 3,988 downwards.
CCGGCGGCGTGCAAACGGAAGAGGACTTCGCCGACGGGCGCAATGCGGGCGAGTTCGTCGAGCCGATCTCGCTCCGGTGGCGCGGGCTCGACGTCTGGCAATGCCCGCCCAACGGACCCGGTTTGGTCGCGCTCATGATGCTGGGCAAACTCGAGGCGCTCGGGGCCGCTCCGGACGGACCCGGCGGGGCGACGCGTTTCCATCGGCACATCGAGGTCGCGCGCCTCGCTCACCGCGATCGGTACGCTTTCCTCGCCGACCCTCGTCAGAAGGAGACCCCGGTAACCCGGCTCATCCACCCCGACTACCTCGCAGACTCTGGCGCGGCTGCATTGACGACAAGCGGGCGCTTCGCGAGTTGCCTGTCCCAGGCCATAGCGCGCTTATCACGAAGGGCGAGACGGTTACGCTGTCAGTCGTCGATCGGGACGGCAACGCCTGCAGCCTGATCAACTCTCTCTATGATCCCTTCGGCAGTTGCATTGTCGGCGAAGGCTCCGGGGTTCTCATGCAGAGCCGGGGGATTGTGCTTCGCCTTCGAGCGCGGCCATCCAAATAGCTCTCACGCCAAAGACGCGCCCGGCGCATACCATCATGCCCGGCATGGTGACGCGGGACGGCCGGCCTTGGATGTGCTTTGGCGTCATGGGCGAGTACTTTCAGCCCATGCATCAGGCCTGGGTTCTCAGCAACTTGAGCGAATACGGAATGGACATTCAAGAGGCGCTCGATTTTCCGCGTGTGGGCGCGTATCTGGGGAAAGTCGAGGTCGAACGCGGCGTTTCGCCGGCGGTGCGTGAAGCGCTTTCCGCTCGCGGGCACACGCTGACCGACGTCGTCCGTCCGCTTGGCGGCGGACAGGCGGTCATGATCGACCATGAGCGCGGAATCCTGATCGGCGGCTCGGACCCACGCAAGGACGGGGCGGCGCTCCTGTATCAGAATTAAGGGCCCGACCTTCACGTCATGTAGACCCCGCCAGTCACATTGATCCCCTGCCCGGTCATGAACCGCGCCTTGTCCGAGCACAGGAACACGACGACGTCGGCGACGTCCTCCGGCTCCTCCAGTCGTCCAAGCGGCGTCGGCGCGAGATAATCATCGACGACACGCTGCGCTGACACCTTGCGCAGGCGAGACTCCCACTCGATCTCGCGCGACTGCATGCCGGTCTTCACGAATCCGGGGCACACGGCGTTCACGCGAATGCCGTTCGGCGCGAGCTCCCGCGCGAGCGCCTGCGTCCAGCCGAGCACCGCAAATTTCGAGGCTGAATAATGGGCGAGCAGTGGCGCGCCGACCTTGGCGGCGAGGGACGCCGGTTGACGATGCAGCCCGAGCCGTTCGCGGTACGCGAAATGCCGGGCCGCGATCTGGTTGGTCAGGAATATGCCACGCGCGTTGACGGCGAAATTGAAGTCCCAGTCCGAATCGGTGAGCTCGAGCGCATGACGCATGGTGGACACACCGGCGTTGGCGATGCAGATCTCGCAACCCCCCAGAAGCTCGAGCGCCTCGCCGAACGCGCGCTCGACTGAAGCGCGCTCGCGCACGTCGATCTCGACGGCTACGGCGTTTTCTCCGATCTCCTGCTTCGTCCGATGCGCCGCGTGGCCGTCGATATCCGCGATCGCCACCCTCACACCGCTTCGGGCGAGCGCGCGCGCGATGGCGCGACCAATGCCTTGCGCCCCGCCGGTTACGACCGCACGCTTGCCGCCAAGCTCCGAGTAGGACGAACTGTCCGCCGACATTGTGCCTCCACGCGTGCGAGTGCCGAGCCATATCAACAAAATCGGAGGCCGCGAAGGCGCTTTTTGTTTGAGAACCTCCCCGCCGGCGCTAGGTTGCGCCGCCGCGACGACCCCTTCCTATTCGCCAATCAATCAAGCGCCGCGCGCCTGAGGAACTCCTGCATGGTTTTTGCATTCCTGGGCGATAAGAGAAAAGTCGTGATCGCGATGGCGCATATCGGCGCGCTGCCGGGATCGCCGCTTTACGACGCGGACGGAGGCGTCTCTGAAGCTGATCGAAGGCGTGCTCAAGGACATCGAGGCTCTGCAAACGGGCGGGGTCGACGCTGTGATGTTCGGGAACGAGAACGACCGGCCCTATGTCCTCAAGGCGCCGCCTGAGGGGGATCGCCGGAATGACCGCCGTCGTCCAGGCCGTCACGCCGCACCCTCAAGGTTCCCTTCGGGGTCAATTATCTGTGGGACCCTCTCGCCAGCGTCGCCATCGCCGCCGCGACGGGCGCAAGCTTCGTGCGCGAGATCTTCACCGGCCTCTTCGCGTCAGACATGGGGCTTTGGCAGGCGGATTGCGCAGGCGCCCTCCGGCTGCGCCACAGTCTCGGCCGCGACGACATGAAGCTCCTGTTCAACATCAACGCCGAGTTCGCCCATTCGCTCGACGAGCGGCCGATCGCGCTGCGCGCGAAGAGCGCCGTCTTTTCATCGCTTGCAGACGCGATCCTGGAACTCCGGCCCCTTGACTGGAGATCCGGTCGACCGCTCGAACCTCAAGACCGTCCGTGAAGCTGTTCCTGACGTCCCGGTCCTCGCCAACACCGGCGTCACCGTCGACAATGTGCGCGACATCCTCGCCATCTCCGACGGCGTGGTCATCGGCACGCATTTCAAGGTCGACGGAAACACCTGGAACCCGGTCGATGGCGCACGCGTCAAGCGCTTCATGGAGGCCGTGGCGAAGCTGAGGTGAGAGCGCTCAAAAGCAAGATGTCGTGCCCGCGAAGGAAAAACTCCAAGCACATCTCCCGCAGTCATGTGCGAGTTTGGATATCTTCGCTCGCGAATGTGACACCGCGAGCGAGCCGCGACTTCATGCCCTGCGTCCTCGGCCTCGACATCGGCACGACCTCGACCATCGGCATCCTCATCCGGCCGCCGGACGAGACGCTCGCCCTTGCCACCCGCCCTGTCGCCCTGCGCTCAGACCACGTCGGTTGGGCGGAGGAGGATCCCGAGCAATGGTGGAGCAATGTCGGCGAGGTCGTGCGCGAGCTTTTGCGCACGGCCGGAGTTCTCGCAGCCGACATCGCCGCCGTCGGCGTGACGGGAATGCTGCCGGCGCTCGTGTTGCTCGATTCCAGAGATCGCTTGCTGAGGCCCAGCATTCAGCAGAGCGACGCGCGCTGTGGCTTGGAAGTCGAGGAGCTTCGCGCGGAGATCGACGAAAAAATCTTCCTCGCCAAGGCCGGCAATGGAATCAACCAGCAATTGTCGGGGCGAAGCTCCGATGGCTCGAGCGCCGAGCCCGCGACTTCGCCGCCATCGCAACCGTGTTCGGCTCCTACGACTACGTTAACTGGCGCCTCACGGGCGAACGCGCGATCGAGCAGAACTGGGCGCTGGAGGCCGGCTTCGTCGACCTCGCAACCCACGCGATCGACGATGGGCTGGTCGCGCTTGCGCATATTCCCCGCAGCGCCCTGCCCCGCAAGATCGCCTCGCACGAAATCCTCGGCGCCGTCTCGGATCGGGGCGCAACGGAGAGCGGGCTTCGAGCCGGAACGCCGGTGATCGGCGGCGCCGCTGACCACATCGCCTCCGCGCTCGGTGCGGGAATTGTCAGCGGTGGCGATGTCCTGCTCAAATTCGGTGGCGCAGTCGACATTCTGACCGCGACCAACTGATCACGCAGACCCCGACCCACGCCTGTTTCTCGACTACCATCTGAAGCCCGGCCTCTTCGTCCCCAACGGATGCATGGCGACCGGAGGCTCCGCGCTCAACTGGTTCGTGCGCCAGTTCGCCTCTGGCGAAAAGCGGGCGGCCGACGAGGCCGGCCTCTCGATCCATCAATGGCTCGACGAACTCGCCGAGGCGCGCCCCGCGGGCAGCGGGGGCCTTGTCATCACGCCGTATTTTCTTGGCGAAAAGACACCGATCCACGACGCCAACGCGCGCGCGACGTTCGATGGTCTCACGCTCTCGCACGACATCGGCCATCTCTGGCGCGCTTTGCT
>CAVQVS010000004.1:0-410358 GCA_963717215.1 uncultured Alphaproteobacteria bacterium | reverse complement strand
CGCCGGCATGCCGGCCGGCTTCATGGTCGATCTCTGCCGTTCGGTCGCCAAGCATATCGGCGAGCAGCTCGGCATCACCGATCTCAAGCTCGCCTATGTGCTGGTGACCGCCGAGAACCGGTTCGACGCGATCAAAAACGGCAAGGCCGATCTTCTCTGCGAGCCGACTTCGGAGACCCTTTGCGCGCCGCGAGCAGGTCGACTTCTCGATTCCGACCTTCGTCGACGGCGCGAGCCTGCTTGTCGGCGGCGATGGGCCCGGCGACTTCGCCGCGCTCTCGGGCAAGAAAATCGGGGTTCTGGCCGGCACGACGACCGAGCAGAGCCTGCGCGACACCCTGGCGAGCGCCAACATCGCGGCGGAAGTTGCGCCTGCGAAGACGCACCTTGACGGGCTCGCCATGCTGGACAAGGGAGAGATCGTCGCCTATTTCGCCGATCGGGCGATCCTTTCCTATCTCGCCTCGAAGAGCAGCGACGCGAGCAAGCTGCGTCTCGCCGAGAATTATTTCTCGCTTGAGCCCTATGCGCTCGCGCTGCCGCGTGGCGACGAGGATTTCCGGCTCGCAGTCGATCGGGCGCTGAGCCACATCTACCGCTCGGGCGAGATCGGGGTCGTGTTCGCTCACACTTTCGGCAACGCGATGCAGCCAAGCGACATTTTGAAGACCCTTTATTCCATTTCGGCGTTGCCCGATTGAAGCGACATCTGAGGGGTCGAAAGGCGGCGCCGTGACCGAAGCCAACCCGGACATCGCGACCATGCCGTTCGAAGCGGCGCTCGCGGAACTCGAACAGATCGTCGACCAACTGGAAAAAGGCGCGGTCGCGCTCGACGAATTGATCCGGCTTTACGAACGCGGCGAAGCCCTGAAGAAGCGCTGCGACGAACTTCTCAAGAACGCCGAAATGCGCATCGAGAAGATCACGCTTGCCGCCGACGGGGGGTTCAAAGGCGTCGTTCCCCTCGACGACGACTGACCGAGCGGGGCAAGGCCGCGCAGCGGAATGATCCGGCCGCAAACCCGAGACGACGCGCCTCGCGAAACGGCTTGTTAACGCGTTTCCGCTCAACTTATTGAACATTCCTTAATTCCTGGCCCTGCTTTTCATCGCAACCGGGGCGCTCGAGGTCTGAGCGCGGGAGCCATGCGGACAATAGCGTTTGTGAGTGAAAAAGGCGGCTCCGGCAAGAGCACGATCGCCTCGTCCCTGGCCGTCGCGGCGCATGAAATGAATGAGAAAGTCTGCGTCATCGACATGGACCCGCAGGGCTCGCTCATGAACTGGGCCAGGGTCCGCGCCGCCGGCGATATCGAGGTCCTCGCTTCCGGAGCGCCGCGGCTGCCAGCTTTGCTCGCGTCGCTCGAGGGCCGGGGCGTGACGCTCGCGCTCCTCGACACGCCTGGCGCGGAAGGCGCGGCGTCTTTGGCCGCGATGCAAGTCGCCGACCTGAATATCGTTCCTTCCCGCCCGAGCCTGTTCGATTTGCGGGCCAGCGCCCGAACGCGCGCGGCGCTCGAGGAGATTGGGGCCAAGTTCGTGTTCCTGCTCAACCAATGCCCGCCCGCCCAGCAAGCCGCGCGGGTCCAGGACGGCGTCGAGGCGCTTGAAGAAATGGGCCGGCTGATCTCCCCGCTGATCCTTGCGCGGGTCGAGTACCAGGACGCCGCGCGCCGCGGCCGGGGCGTGACCGAACTCAATCCATCGGGCGCCGCCGCCCAGGAGATGCGCGGCCTTTGGCGGTCCATCACGGCTGACCTGGCGCAGGTCAAAGTTGGACGCCCCGCCAAAGGCGGCGTAAGTTTTGGCCAAACCAAGATCGGCTCGCCAGCGCAAGCTCTTGTCCCTGCCCTCGAAATGGCGTGACGCAACCGCGAAGGGCGGCGAAGCGCTAAGGCGGCAGACGAAACGAACCCCTACTCTTTACGATGATAACATTTGCGGATAGGTACAGGCCTGTCGGTCATTCCGCCTGAGGACGCAAACATCTTCTACCCGGAACACTCAGCAGCCTCGCTGGCGGGCTCCACCGAGGCGTTGGCGTTGCCTCAAGGCCTGCACTGCCAAGCAATCGGCTCGCGCTGACAAAGTCCGTCCGTCGGCTCGACGCGTCCGCGCTTAACGCTGCGTACAAACTGCCTGTCGCAGAGATCGTCTGGTCCTTGTGAGTTCACAGGGCCGCGGCCCTCTTGGGGTCGCCGCCGCCTCATGAAATTCCTGGAAGCGTTGCGTCTTCGCCTGGAATTCGCGGTGGTCTGGCTGATGATTGTCATGGCGCGCGCCATGCCTCTGCAGTTGGCTTCATGGCTCTCCGGGAAGCTCTGGCGCCTCATCGCGCCGCACCTCAGTCGGCAAAAGCGCGCGCTCGCAAATCTCGAACTGGCCTTCCCCGAAAAGTCGCTTGGCGAGCGCAAGGCGATCGCCGCGGCGATGTGGGAAAATCTTGGGCGAACCTTCGCCGAGAGCTTTCGCATCAAAACGCTAACGAAGAGCGACCGCATCGTCTTCGAGCCGGCGGAAGATTTCGACGAAGCAGCAGCCGGCGCAAAGCCCTTCATCGTCTGCGGACTTCATTTGGGAAACTGGGAGATCCTGGCGCATGGCGGCCAGCGGCTCGGCGTTTCGCTCATCGGCGTCTATCAGCGCCTGTCCAACCCTTATGTCGAAGCCCTGACGCGCAGCCTGCGCGAGCCGCTCTACAAGGCGGGTCTGACGCCCAAGACTCCCATGGCCGCGCGCGTCCTCCTGCGCGCCATCAAGGATGGCGCCTCCCCGTGCTTCCTCGCCGACCTCAGAGACGACAACGGACCGTTTGTGCCTTTCTTCGGACGGCCCGCGCGGTCGACTGTCTTTCCCGCGCTCCTCGCCCGCAGGACGGGTGTGCCGCTCTACGCCGGCGCCGCGTTCCGCCGTCCGGGCGGACGTTTCAGCATTCGCATCGTGCCGATCCCAATGCCGCAGACGAACGACAGCGCGGCGGACGCTCTCGCGGCGACGAAAACGCTGCAGCGCCAGTTCGAGGCTTTTATCCGCGAGGCGCCCGAGCAATGGATGTGGGCGCACCGGAAGTGGGGCTGATCGGGCGCCCTGCCCTCCCGCCATTTTCAGGCGGACGTTTTGGCGCTTTTTCGGCAATCCTGCTTTATGAAGCCGCGAGTCCTCTCGCCCGTGTGTTGAGGTTCATCTTCGCCCCCATTCGTCCATGATCAAGCTGCTGGATGGTCTGAGTGAAGGGGTTGGCGTAGGCTTCAACAAGGCGCAGGCAGGATCATGGTTCTATCGGAGTGCTGACGAATGGAGGAGCCGCGCCTTCGAGCGGGTAACATGTCAGATCGGCCCTGGACCGCATGGCTGCAGAAATATGGTATGCTGCTGATCGCCATTGCAATCGCCGCCTACGCGATACACGGTCTCATGGGCGCGGACCTGGCCATGCCCTACGGCATAGGTCGCTTGGTCAGAGGGACAAGGTTTTTCCATTTGCGCGGGATGTGGGCGATTGGGGGGTCCATTTGCCTTCTGCTCAGCGCCGCAGGTTTCGCCCTTCTGTCTTACGGGAATCTGATCGCGAAACCCGGCACAAAGCCCGGCAGGGAACCCCACCTAAAACTGGCCGGCGGTTTGATCCTCGTCGGCGTCATATTCTTCGCCGGAATGGATGTTTTAGGGAAGTTGTTCGCGCATTATTCTACGAATGCCGGCATGATCGAAGGAGAGACTCCCCGCCAGTTTCTCGACAGCCACCGTCTCAAATAATCGTGGACCAGGCCGCGCCCGACGAGCGGCCTTCTCCACGGCTCTTAGCCGCCGAGTTCAGTGCGGATCGTCTGCCCGCCGCGCTGGATGGTCAGATCCCACAGCCGCGCGCGCTCCGCGCAGGCTTTCTCCAGATCGCGCGTCGTTGCGATCTTCTGGCCGTTGACCGCGACGATGACGTCGCCTTTTTGCACGCCGACTTGCGCGGCGGTCGAATTGTCGCCGACCGTCGCAACCACGACCCCCTGCGAAGCGCCGTCGAGCGACAGCTCCTCGGCGACCGCGGGCGACATGTTCATGACCTGCGCCCCCTCGAATGGCGAGCGGCTCTTGATGGTCAACGCGTCGCGCGGAGGGACTTCCGGCGCGGCGGCGAGTTTGAGCGGCAGGGTGAGCGCGCGCCCGCTCCGCAGGATCGATAGCCGGGCCGAGCCGCCGAGAGGCTGAACCGCAAGCCGAAAGCCGACGCCCTCGGCGTCATCAACGTTCTGGTCGTCGACCGCGGTGATGAGGTCGCCGCGCTTGAGGCCCGCATCGGCCGCGGGACCGACGGAAGCGACCGTCACGACCAGCGCGCCTGTCGGGCGGTCGATGCCAAGATTGTCGGCGATATCCTTGGTCAAACTCTGCAGGCTGGCGCCGAGCCACGGCCGTTTGACGGTCGCGCCGCCATGCAGCGCCGCGGCGATGACGCTTTTGACCATATTGACGGGAATGGCGAAGCCGATCCCGATGCTGCCGCCGGAGCGGGAATAAATCGCGGAATTGATGCCGACCAGCTTGCCGTCGAGATCGACCAGAGCGCCGCCCGAATTGCCGGGATTGATGGCGGCGTCGGTTTGGATGAAGAAGCCGTAGTCGCTGATCCCGACTTGCGTGCGCGCAAGCGCCGAGACGATGCCCTGGGTCACCGTTTGCCCGACGCCGAACGGATCGCCCACGGCGATGACGAAATCGCCGACTTCGAGCGCGTCCGAATCGCCAAGTTCGAGCACCGGAAAATCTTTGCCGCCCTTGAGCCGCAGCACGGCGAGATCGGTGCGCGGATCGCGCAGCACGATCTCGGCGTCAAATTCGCGCCTGTCGGAAAGCGCGACCTTCACCTGGGTCATGTTTTCGATCACATGGTAATTGGTGACGATGAGACCCGACGGGTCGACGATGACGCCCGATCCAAGCGATTTCGACACTCTGGAATCGTCCCCTCCGCCGCCGAAAAAACGGCGAAAGATCGGATCGTCGAACAGTGGATTGCGCGCGGCCGTCTCGACCCGCGAGGCGTAAACGTTGACGACCGCGGGCGTGACCTTCTTCACCACCGGCGCGAAGGAGAGGCGCACCTGGTTCGGACTCTGCGGCGCGACTTTGGGCGCTGTCTCGGCGAACGCGGCTCCCCATATGAACGAGAGGACGAAAACGAGCGCCAGCCGAATCAAACCGAACCTCCGATTGTCCTGAGCCCGCTGATATAGGCGCCCCTCTCGCGCTGCAAACCGTTGGCGATGCGAACGACAAAGCCCGTCCTGACCATCTGGCGAGGTGGGCGGCGGTCTCAACGAGGCCCATCTTAGGCGACAAAGGAGCTTTCCCATGTCAGACCAACCCGCCTCTTCCGCCTTGCTCGCCTTGTCGATGGGGTTCGCCACGCTCATTCGCGACGTCGCGCCTAGCCTCGTCTCGATCCAATCCGGGCGCGCACGGTCAACCGGCTTTTCGTGGCGTCCAGGCCTCATCGTCGCGGCCGAGAACGCGTTGGCTGACGAGGGCGAGCTTTCGATCCTCGCCCATGACGGCGCCTCGAGCCCAGCTCAGATCATTGGCCGCGATCCGTCCACTGACGTCGCCTTATTGCGAATCGAGCGCACCGATCTGCCGAAAGCGCCGACCGCGGCTGCATCGCCTGCGGCCGGAGCGCTGGCTTTCGTCGCCGGCGCGCGCGAGGGCGCGGCCAGCGCGGCGCTCGGCGTCGTGTCGTTTGTCGGTCCGCAGTGGCGGAGCCTCCGCGGCGGGCTCATCGACACGCGCATCGAACTCGATGCGACGCTCGCGCGCGCGAGCGAAGGCGGCCTTGCGCTCGACGCTTCGGGCCAAGCCTTGGGCATGGCCGTGTTTGGCCCGCGGAGGCGTACGCTTGTCATTCCGATGTCGACGATCGACCGCGTCGCCGATGTGCTTGCGACAAAGGGCAGGATCGCGCGCGGCTATCTTGGCCTTGGCCTGCAGCCGGTCAAGCTCGACGACGGCGGGATCGGCGCCATAGCGATCAGCGTCGACGCCACGGGGCCCGGCGCAGCGGCGGGCGTCCGGCAGGGCGATATTATTGTGGCCTGGAACGGCGAACCGATCCGCGGCGTCCATCAGCTCGTGCGCGCGCTCGGACCCGACAGTGTCGGCGCGAACGTCAGGCTGACGCTGCGCCGAGGCGGCGAGCCGATCGAGGCGACCCTGACGATCGGCGAACGGCCGGAGAGCCAATGACCGCTGAGCCGCCGGTCGTGGTGGTCGCGATCGAGATCGGCGAGCCAGAGCTTGCCGATCGGCTGACGGCGCTTCTGGCCGATGTTCCGGGGCTCAGGCTCGCCGCGCCCGGCGAGCCTGCCGACGCAGCGCTTGTCATCCCAGGCGAGCCTGACCCGGGGCCGGACGTTGCTTTAACGCCGCGCGAACTCGACGTGCTGGCGCTGATCGCCGAGGGCGCGTCGAACAAGGCGATCGCGCGCCGCCTTGCGATTTCGGTCCATACGGTGAAGTTTCACATCGCCTCGCTGCTCGACAAACTCGACGCGCAGGGACGGGCGGAGGCGGTAGCGCAAGGCGCGCGGCTGGGGGCGATCCGGCTTTAGGACCCGCAATCCCCAGCGCGTAACATCGTTTCTTCGCCGTCAGGCGAGCTGGCCGACTGCGCTTCGCCGTTGCGAATGAGCGGCGCCGCACAGCAGCCACGCCGGCCATTCCGCCGAAGCCGATCAGCATCATCGCCCAAGTCGCGGGTTCCGGCGTGGCCAGCGGGTTCACGGAAGACACCGAGTCCACAAGCCGGACATCGGCGAACCATGCGGTTGGCGTAGCGTTGCCGGTCAAGGATGAAAGCAGGATCTCGATCGGATCGCCAGCGTCCGCGCTGGTCGCGGTGTAGGAAGTCTGAAAATCGTACCAGTTGCCGCTGCCCTGCATCTGCGCCCGCGTCAGGCCATAGGTCGGCAGTGGGGTTGCCGCCACGGACTGGTGGCCGCCAACGATGAGAAAGACGGCGGCAAGGTCGGGGCGCGCAAGGGCGACGGTCGGTCCTACGTCGAACCCAAGGTCGACGTCCAGCGTGTACGTCACGCCGGCGAGGGCCGTGGTGGAGACGACCTGGGAGATCGTCGCGTTGATGGCGCGCTCGACGATGGGCTCGACGATGGGATTAGCCGGCGTGCCGCCGATGACCGGCGGACCATTGAAGGCGGTGGTGGCCGTACCGATTTGCCACTGGCCAGAGAGGGCGCCTGTTCGAAATGTCGCCGACGCTGTCCAGCCGACGACGGGCTTGTCCGCGAACGCGCAGCCGGTGCCGCAGCCAACCTGAAAGAAATTGGCCGCAGATTGACCAGGAGGAAACATATCGAAAAGGGGGTCGGCGACAGGGATTACGGCAGCATTGGCGCTTGCGCCCAACGGCGCCAATCCCGCGGCCCAAAATATCGAGGAAGCTGAAATCTTAGAGATCGTCATCTCAATTATATCCCACATGCCCAAATGGGTCGCCCCAACGACGTTTCTAGATATACACTTTCAGATTGCAGTCAAGCGAGTTCCCTTGTCGCGGCCGCCTCGAACCAAGCGTTTAAAGGGATCAGCCAAGCATTATTCGCTTGTGAACAATGAGTTATGCGTGCTTAACCAGTCGCGCGCAAGTTTACATAGAATGCGCGCAAAAGAGGCGAGCCCGTGACCCCGCCCTTCGCCGACGAACGCCAGTTTGTCACGCGCGCTCAGCTCTCGGCGGCTGCGGCCTGAACCGGGCCGGAATCCTTGCCCTTGGCCTCGACATCGCGATCGACGAATTCGATCACCGCCATGGCGGCGTTGTCACCGGGGCGAAATCCCGCCTTCATGATCCGCGTATAGCCGCCATTGCGATCCTTGTAGCGCGGACCCAGCACGTCGATCAGCTTCTTGACCAGATCGGCGTCGCGCAAGCGGGAAATCGCGAGCCGGCGGGCGGCAGATCGCCCTGCTTGCCAAGCGTCACCAGCTTCTCAACCACTGGACGAAGGTCCTTGGCCTTTGGCAGGGTGGTCGTGATCTGCTCGTGCTTGATGAGCGCCTGCGCCATATTGGCGAACATCGCCTTGCGATGCTCGGCGGTGCGACTGAAGCGCCGTTTGGCGTGTCCATGATACATCTGGCTTGTCTCCTTTTCGGGTCTGCGGCCGCCGTGCCACGGAACGGCCGCTCTTTGCTTCCCTCTCCCGCCGGGAGAGGGGTCAGGGAAGAGGGAAAACCCTCATCCGGCCGACTTCGTCGGCCACCTTCTCCCAAAGGGAGAAGGAAACTTAGTAGTGCTCCTCGAACCGCTTGGCGAGATCCTCGATGTTCTCCGGCGGCCAGCCCGTCACCTCCATGCCGAGGTGAAGACCCATCTGCGCCAGCACTTCCTTGATCTCGTTGAGCGACTTGCGGCCGAAGTTCGGCGTCCGCAGCATCTCGCCTTCGGTCTTCTGGATGAGATCGCCGATGTAGGTGATGTTGTCGTTCTTGAGGCAATTGGCGGAGCGGACGGACAGCTCGAGCTCGTCGACCTTCTTGAGCAGCGCCGGATTGAAGGCAAGCTCGGGGATCGCGTGCTGGGCTTCCTCGCGGCGCGGCTCCTCGAAGTTGACGAACACGGCGAGCTGGTCCTGCAGGATGCGGGCGGCGTAGGCGAGCGCGTCCTCGGGCGACATCGCGCCGTTGGTCTCGATCGTCATCGTCAGCTTGTCCTTGTCGAGGTCCTGACCCTCGCGCGTGGCCTCCACACGGTAGGAGACCTTCTTCACCGGCGAGAACATGCTGTCGATCGGCAACAGCCCGATCGGGGCGTCTTCGGCCCGATTGCGGTCAGCCGGCACATAGCCCTTGCCGGCCATCACCGTGAACTCGATACGCAAGTCCGCGCCCTCGTCGAGCGTGCAGATGACGAGGTTCGGGTTGAGGATCTGGATGTCGCCGGTCGTCTGGATGTCGCCGGCGGTGACCGCTCCCGGACCGCGGCGCTTGAGCACGAGGCGCTTGACGCCATCGCCCTGCATCTTGACCGCGATGTCCTTGACGTTGAGCACGATGTCGACGACGTCCTCGCGCACGCCCGGGATCGACGAGAATTCGTGCAGCACGCCGTCGATGTGAATCGAGGTGATCGCCGCGCCCTGCAGCGACGACAGCAGCACCCGGCGCAGCGAGTTGCCGAGCGTCTGACCGAAACCGCGCTCGAGCGGCTCGGCGACGACCGTCGCCACCTTACGCGAGGCCTCGCTCAGAACGATATCGAGCTTCTTTGGCTTAATGAGTTCTTGCCAGTTCTTCTGAATCACGGCGCTAGCCTTCTCTTTCGACCACAAGCGGACTCAACAGAGCGTTGGTCGACGACGCTCGCCTCCGCAATGCGCGCGCCCTGATCGATCGGCGCGCGAAAACGCAATTAGACGCGGCGGCGCTTGCGCGGCCGGCAGCCGTTGTGCGGGATCGGCGTGACGTCTCGAATTGAGGTGACGTTGAAGCCGGCCGCCTGGATCGCGCGCAGCGCCAATTCCCGGCCCGAACCCGGACCCGAAACCTCGACCTCGAGCGTCCGCATGCCATGCTCGGAGGCTTTCTTGCACGGCGTCCTCGGCCGCCATCTGGGCGGCGAACGGGGTCGACTTGCGCGAGCCCTTGAACCCCATGGTGCCGGCGGAAGACCAGGAGATCGTGTTGCCTTGCGCGTCGGTGATGGTGATCATCGTGTTGTTGAATGTCGAATTCACGTGGGCGACGCCCGAAACGATGTTCTTTCGTTCGCTTGACGGCGGACGCGGGTCGCATCTTTTGACATTGGGACTATCCTTCAATCGCGCTTAAACAGAGCGCGTCCTAATCCGGGATTTATTGAAACGACGCGGCAATCACTTCTTCTTGCCGGCGATGGGCTTCGCCTTGCCCTTGCGGGTGCGGGCGTTGGTGTGGGTGCGCTGTCCGCGGACCGGCAATTGCTTGCGATGGCGCAAGCCGCGATAGGCGCCCAGATCCATCAGCCGCTTGATGTTGATCGACACCTCGCGACGAAGGTCGCCTTCGACCATGTAGTCGCGGTCGATCGTCTCGCGAATTTGCAGAACTTCCGCATCCGTCAACTGCGCGACACGCCGCTCCGGCGGGATATGAACCTTCTCGACAATCTCTTCGGCCTTCTTCGGCCCGATGCCGTGGATATATTGAAGCGCGATGACCACGCGCTTGTTGGTGGGAATATTAACGCCTGCAATGCGAGCCATTCACCCATCTCCATTTCGGCGGCGCTCGATGTGCGAACTCAAGCGCCGCGGGAACCGTCTCGACGTCCGGTGGAGGCCGGCCCTTGTCGAGAATCACGAGAGAACGCAAAAAGTCCCACGCGCTCGGAAATGGCGCCGGGACCCAGAACGACTTCGGGATGAGCGGGATGTAGAGCCTAATTTAGGCGTGTCAAGCAAAAAGTGGAATTCGGCCGGCGCGGACCACGGCAACGTGATTGTCGCTTCGGCTTGGCGGTCGGGCCGAAACCGACTGCGAGGAGATCGCCTAGGACATTGCCGGAGCTACCCACGGCGGGTTTTGGATCCGTCGGCCGCTCATTATCCCTCGCAATATCGCCCAATTCCCTTTATAGCGCGCCCCAAGTCAACGAAATCACTGGCGACCACGGTTCGCTCGCCCCACAGGAGTTCCCCCATGACAACCACCTTTCCCGGGCGCTCGCGCACGGCTGCCGCTGCTTTCGCGCTCGGCCTTGGCGCTGCTTTGACTTTTGCCGGGCAAGCTTTGGCTGATCCGAAGGTGCTGGCCAAGGTCGATGGCCAGCCGATCACCGATGAGGATGTCGCCGACGCGATGACCGACATCGGTCCCGGTCTGCCGCAGAAGCTTGAAGGAGCAGCGCGGCAAAAGTACGTGCTCGACTATCTCGTCGATCTCAAGCTTGCGGCCAAAAAGGCCGAGGCCGACAAGCTGACCACGTCCCCCGAGTTCGAACGCAAGCTCGCCTATTATCGCGAAAAGTTGGCGATGGAGCAGTTGCTCAGCTCCGTCGGCAAGGCCGCCACGACCGAGGAGGCGGAGCGGAAGGCCTATGACGACGCAGCCAAGGCTGAGCCGCCCCAGCAGGAAATCCACGCGCGCCACATTCTATTGCCGACCGAGGAGGAAGCCAAGAAAGCGCTCGCGCGGGTCAAAGGCGGCGAGGACTTCGCCAAAGTCGCGACCGAGCTCTCCAAGGATCCGTCCGGCAACGGCGGCGATCTTGGCTGGTTCACCAAGGACCGCATGGTGCCGGAATTCTCCGACGCCGCTTTCAAGCTGAAGGAAGGCGAGATCTCCGAGCCGGTGAAGACACAGTTCGGCTGGCACATCATCAAGATCGAGGGCTCGCGCACGAAGAGCTTCCCCCCTTCGAGCAGGTCAAGGACCAAGCCGCCCGCTTCGTCTCCCAGAAGGCCGAGCAGGAGGCCATACTCCAGCTCCACAACTCGGCCAAAATCGAGATGTTCGACGCCGATGGCAAGCCGTTGCCGGAGGCGCCGATGGCCGATCCGAGCAAGATGGCGCCCGCCGGCGCCGATAAGCCGAAAACCCCCTGACCTCAGGCTGAGCCTACGCGAGAGCAGGCCGCGCTGCTCTCTTTTCTGCTCCGGAAACGCTCATGGCCGCTCCCGCCCCGCTGTCGCCGCTGGCGCCCAAGACCTATCCCGCCCTGCCGCCGATCGCCGGCGTTCGTTTTGCGACAATCGCGGCAGGCGTGCGCTATTCGGGGCGAACCGACGTCATGATGGCGTTGTTCGACCGCCCGGCGGCGGTCGCGGGCGTGTTCACGCGCTCGAAGTGCCCCTCGGCGCCGGTCGACTGGTGCCGTGAGCATCTGAAGGGCGGCAAGGCGCGCGCGCTGATCGTGAACTCCGGCAACGCCAACGCCTTCACCGGCGGCGTCGGCGCAGCCGCGGTCGCCCATGTCGCCGAGGCCGCGGCGAAGGCGATCGGCGCAGCCCCAAACGAAATCTTCATGGCCTCGACCGGCGTTATCGGCGAGCCGCTCGACGGCGCCGCGGATCACGCGGGTCATCGACACGCTCGTCGCCGACGCGCGCGAGGACGGGCTCCTCGCCGCCGCCAAGGCGATCATGACCACCGACACCTATCCGAAGATCGCGACCGCCCGCGTCAAGCTGGCGAACGGCGAAGTCGTCATCAACGGCATCGCCAAGGGCGCCGGCATGATCGCGCCGGACATGGCGACGATGCTGGCCTACGTGTTCACGGATGCGGACATCGCGCCGCGGAGCGCTGCAGGCGATGCTGTCGAAATCGGTGGAGCGCTCGTTCAACGCGATCACGGTCGACAGCGACACCTCGACCTCCGACACGCTGATGCTGTTCGCGACCGGCGCGGCCAAGAACGCGTCACGAATCGAAGACGCCGCCGATCCGCGCGCCGCCGAGTTCCGCCGCGCGCTCGACAAGCTTCTGCGCAATCTCGCCCATCAGGTCGTGCGCGACGGCGAAGGCGCGCGCAAGTTCATCACCGTGAAGGTCGAAGGCGCGGCGACCCGCAAGGCGGCCAAGCGCATCGCGCTCTCGATCGCCAATTCGCCTCTGGTCAAGACGGCTTGCGGCGGCGAAGACGCCAATTGGGGCCGCGTCGTCATGGCGGTCGGCAAGGCGGGCGAGAAGGCCGAGCGCGACAAGCTCGACATCTACTTCGGCAAGACCCGCGTCGCCCACCAGGGTCTGCGCGATCCCGCCTATGACGAAGCGACGACCTCCGCGTACATGAAGCGGGACTCGATCGAGATCACCGCCGATCTCGGCATCGGGCGAGGGCGCGCGACGGTGTGGACCTGCGACCTAACGAAGGCCTATGTCGAGATCAACGGCGACTATCGCTCGTGAGGCTCGTGCTCGTCGTCGCGGCGGCGTTGATCGACGCCGACGGACGGGTGCTGCTGGCGCAACGGCCCAAAGGCAAGGCGCTTGAGGGTCTGTGGGAGTTCCCTGGCGGCAAGGTTGACGCCGGCGAAGGGCCGGAGGACGCGCTCATCCGCGAACTTAAGGAAGAGCTCGGCATTACGGTCAAAGCGGACTGCCTCGCGCCGCTGACCTTCGCCAGCCATGCCTACGACGACTTCCATCTCTTGATGCCGCTTTACGTCTGCCGGCGCTGGGAGGGCTTTGTTCAGCCCCTCGACGGGCAGGCGCTGAAATGGGTGCGCCCGAAGGACCTGCGGTCCTATCCGATGCCGCCCGCGGACACGCCGCTGCTCCCGCATCTTGAGGAGCTGCTGGGGTAGCGGTTGGTTGAGCGATCGATCAGGACCTCTGACGACCTTATCGCGCTCAGCCGCCAAGAGACCTTCGGCCGCCCCGATTTGGATTTTCTTGGCGCGTCGCCGTTCTGCTGCGAAAACCCCAGATTTTAGAGGTTGGATTTCCTTGGATTTCCTTGGATTTCCTTGTCAGAATCGAGACTTATCAATGGGTTACGCGGACAAAACCGAGAAAAATTTTTCCGCTCGCTTTTGCCCTCGCCAAAGAGCCGCCGAGATGGCTAGCCCACGATCTGGCATGGCGAAGGGACGGATTGCTCACGAGGCAACCTTACCTCGCTTTCTGATTTTCTGCAAGGAACTGTTGGAGAGCTTTGCAGAAGTTGGCGGATTTGATTCTCTGGGTTGGGCCAAGGAGGATGATTCGCCGATGACGCGCCGTGACCTGTCGCAGCCTTCGTTCGTTGACGCGATGGTGAGCGGTTATGGGAAGGTTGGAGGCTTTCTGGACCGGATCGAGAAGGCGTTCGACTGGTCTTCGTTCGAGGCTCTGCTTTCGTCTATCCATGGCTCAGCGACCGGCGCGCCAGGCTATCCGCCTTTGACGATGTTCAAGATTCTGCTGCTGCAGCAATGGCACGCGCTCTCTGATCCCGCCGCCGAGGAGGCGGTGCGCGACAGGCTGTCGTTCCGCCGTTTTTGCGGGCTGCCGCTGGAGGTGGAGACGCCGGACCACGCCTCGATCTGGCGGTTCCGCCAGACGATCGACAAGCTTGGCCTGTCGATGAAGCTCTTGGCGGAGGTCAACCGCCAGCTCGACGCGCTCGGCCTTATCGTCAAAAAAGGCACGCTGGTCGATGCGACCATCATCGCTGGCGCAGTCAGGCGGCCTTACGAGGGCGGCGGCGTCAATCCGCGCGATCCCGCGGCGCGTTTCACGCGCAAGCGCGACAAGACCTATTTTGGCTACAAGGCGCATCTGGCGGTGGACGAGGAGAGCGGCTTGGTGCGTCAGGCTGAGATGACTTCGGCCAATGTGCACGACTCCCGCCTGGGCGAAGCACTGATCCAGGGCGACGAGCAGGGCTATTTCGCCGACCGGGCCTATGACAGCCAGGCTTTGCGCGAGACGCTCGAACGGCGCGGCCTGGTCGATGGGATCGCCTGGAAGGTTAAGCACGCCCGCTATCCGCTCGAGCCCTGGCAAAAGCTCCACAACGCATGGGCGACCAGCATCCGCTCAGCTGTCGAGCGCGCCTTCGCCACCATGAAGCGCTGGTACGGAATGAGCCGCGTCCGCTACTTCGGGCTCGCGCGCAACGCCTGCCATCTGCAACTCGTCGCGGCGGCAATGAACATGAAGCGGGCGCTCGTGCTGATGCGAGCGGCCTAGGCGCAGGGGCTCAAGCCCCTTCCGCCCGTTCAAGGCGGGCCCGACAACCACCTCAAGAGACCACAAAAATCGCCCCTACCCCCGCGGACTCAGCCAAACCCGGCCCCCTCAAAGCGAAATCGCTCGTTCTGCAAAGCTCTCTGTTGGCCGAGCCGTTCCGCGTGGCCGCCTCCACCCAAAAGCAGCTCTAAGAGCCCGGTGGCGGCGGGCTTCGACCTCTTTCACGCGATCGAAAGACCGCTTCGCCTCGGCGGCCCTCTGCAGCTGCGGGTCCTCGGCCTGGTGGCGGTGGAGGAGGGCGTTACGTCCTTGCGCGTCTTCCATCAGGGACCGCAGGTGGCGGTGATCGATTTCAGAACGATATCCGATACGAGCTTGGATGAATTATTCTGGCTGTTGGCCAGTTCTGTCATAGCGTCAAAAGCGCCCTGTTGCGCGTTGCCGGCGCCAGATCGATAGCAAAATTATTTTCGATACATTGTCCATACGCCTGATTGCCATCTATCTCCGCTCGCATCGCCAGGGTTCTGAAAGTGACATTCAAAGCAATCAGCCTATTGTAAGTAGTCGAATCGTCACCTTCGGATTTACTTTGGTCAAAAAACTTCTTAACGGTAAGCTGGTTATATTTAAGAGTAGCGCCGCCGTTCTGCTCCGTTCCGCCCCATTTTTGATTTATATCATTCATGAGGGTGATTTCGACAACATCAACACCATCGCGGACAGGGTTCGTCAGAATATCGCGATAAAGGGCCTTTAGAGTCGGTGTAAATGAACCATCGTTATTGGTCATCATAAAATAGTTATTGATACAGGTTGCGCGGCCAGGCTGATGCAGGAGAGAGCGGGCAATTTCACTATCGACGGCCGTACGCACTGCCAACTCTTGCCTTGCTGATAAGCATAGCGAGCAGCATTCGCATCAAGCTTTTGCTCCATAGCCGTAGGACGGCCAAATTCGATAAGTGATGTGGCCTGCACTGGTACTGCGGCAAGACATGCCACGCCCAATGCAACAATATTAAATAGCTGTTTCGTTGTGGCCTTCGTTCTGGGGGGCCAAAAGTCGTTTTGGATTACCCACCTTAAGCGTTTGAACGGACGCTAAGGGGACGCCGTCCAGGCTTTGTACTCGTCGTCGGATACGGACGGCAGTTTCTTGATGAAAGCGACGATTGACCACAGGTCCTGATCGGACGATCCAGCAAGGCGAAAGCTCGGCATGCCGGTGAACTTGATGCCATTCTTGATCGCCCAGAACAGTTGCGAAGCGGTGCGCTCCTTCGCCATCACCTTGAGATCGGCGGGAACCGGCTTCAGCCCTTCGGACCATTTAGCCCAATTGGCGTCCGGCGGCCCTCCGTGACAATTGACGCAGCCGATCATCGAATAGATGCGAGCGCCGGCTTTGATTGTCTCAGGATCGTCGAGATTGGCCGGCGGCGTTTCCGTCCCATGCGCGACGACCGAAGCGCCGCGCGCGCTCGCCAGCGCCCAGTCGACGATCGCCGGATTGTCCGCGCTCTGACCAACATTGTAAAAGCCGCCAAAGAAATAGATCGCAACGCCGAGAGCGGCGATGATCGCAAGCGCGCCGACGAGGGCGAGGAACCGCATGGTGGAATCTCCACCCCAAACATCGACTGGGGCGCGGTGCGGGTCAAGCCCGGAACGAACTTGTGTTCGCCGGCGGCCCTCTCACAGGTCGCGAAGCAAAATGGTACGATCGCAACCGCCGCTTAAACTTTCCTGAGCATAGACTGCGCCATGCCGAAGCCCGCCGACCTGAGCCAGTTCGCCACGTTCCCCGCCGCTCCCGACCTCGCCACGGCGGTGATCGCCTGGCTTCGCCATTTGGCCCACGAGCGGCGCCTGTCCGCCCTCACGATCGAGGCTTACGGCCGCGACGCCCGGCAATACCTTTCTTTTCTAGCGAAGCGTTTCGGAGCGCCGCCAGGCATCGCCGATTTCACCGACTGCGCCCCAGGCGATCTGCGCGCCTTTCTCGCCCAAAGGCGGGCGGAAGGGGTCGAGGGCCGCTCGCTGCAGCGCGCGCTCTCCGCTCTCAAGTCGCTCGCCCGCCACATCGCGCGCGAAGGCGGGGAAAGCGCCGCGGCGCTCGGAGCCGTCCGCGCGCCCAAGGCGGGACGGCGCCTGCCCCGGCCGCTGAGCCCGGCAGACGCCAAGGCGATGACCACGACCGCGCTGCGTGACGGCGAAGCGCGCGAACCCTGGGTGCTGGCGCGCGACGCCGCCGTGCTCGCGCTCTGCTACGGCGCGGGCCTGCGCATCTCCGAGGCGCTCTCGATCCGACGCGCCGATGCGCCGACAGGGGAGACGGACGCCATCACGATCGTCGGCAAGGGCCAGAAGTCGCGCTCGGCGCCGATCATTCCGCCCGTGCGCAAGGCCATCGAGGAGTACCTGGCGCTTTGCCCCTATGCTCTCAAGCCCGCCGGCCCGCTGTTCATCGGGGCGAAAGGCGGCCCGCTCTCGCCGCGCATCGTCCAATTGGCGATGGCGCGGATGCGCGGCGCGCTCGGCCTGCCGGACACCGCGACGCCGCATGCGCTCCGCCACTCGTTCGCCACGCATCTTCTGGCTCGCGGGGGCGATTTGAGAACCATCCAGGACCTGCTCGGCCACGTCTCGTTGTCGACCACCCAAGTCTATACCGGAGTGGACAGCACGCGCCTCCTCGCGGCCTACCGTTCCGCCCATCCGCGGGCGTAAAGGCGCGCCCTGCTATCGACGCCCTCGCCCGCGGGCCTTAAGAAGGCGCGCAATATTCACGAGGGTTGAAACTCCATGTCAGGCAAGCGCATTGTGTTCACCGGCGGGACCGGCAAGGCCGGTCGCCACGCCGTTCCCCATCTCGTCGCCCGCGGCTATTCCGTCCTCAATGTCGATCTGAAGCCGCTCGACCTGCCGGGCGTGCCGACACTGGTCGCCGACCTCACCGACAGCGGGCAGGCGTTCAATGCGCTGACCACCCATCCGACCTTCGCCGGCTTCAACGACGGCCGCCCGCCAAGCCCGCCGGATGCGGTCGTGCATTTCGCGGCCATTCCGCGCGTGCTGATCGAGCCCGACAACGTGACCTTCGCGACCAACGTCACCAGCACCTATAACGTCATCGAAGCCGCCATGAAGCTTGGCGTGCGCAAGGTCATCATCGCCTCGAGCGAGACCACCTACGGCGTCTGCTTCGCCGAGGGGGACAAGGACTTCCATTCCTTCCCGCTCGAGGAGGACTACGACGTCGATCCGATGGATTCCTACGGCCTTTCGAAGGTGTGCAACGAGAAAACCGCCCGCGCCTTCGCCTTGCGCTACAAGGCGGACATTTACGCGCTGCGCATCGGCAATGTGATCGAACCGCATGAATACGGGCCGTTCAAGGGCTATGCCGCCAATCCCCCTTTGCGCAAGCGCAACGCCTGGAGCTACATCGACGCCCGCGACCTCGGCGAGATCGTCCAACTCTGCATCGAAAAGGACGGGCTCGGGTTCCAGGTGTTCAACGCGACCAACGACACGAGCACGCTCAATATTCCGACCAAGGAAGCGCTGAAGCAGCTCGCGCCGAAAACCCCGGTTACGAGGGAAATGGACGAGTTCGAGGCGCCCCTGTCGAACCGCAAGATCCGCGAAGTGCTTGGCTTCAAGGAGGCGCACAACTGGCGAGCACACGTGGGGGGTTGAATTCGGCGCTGTGGTAGGTCGCTCGTTTCAAACGGGTTTTGCCGGTCATCACATACTACAGCAAGGAGACCGGCCTTCCGTAGTCTTCGACTAACGCTGACTAGCAGAGCCCCGAAGCTCTTTGTGAACGGATTGGTCGGGGCTAGGGGCTAGGGCTAGGGGCTCGGGGCTCGGGGCTAGTCAGAAAATCGACAATTTCTTGCCCGGTCGGCAAGGGCATGGAATATTGTTTTGTTTTTCGGAAGACGACGAGGTTGCGTAAGAGCGCAGCTAAGCCCTTGGGATGGTTGAGCCACTTAACTTTGTGCGGCTGCCCGAAACGGCAAATCTCAGAGATGATGTGGGCCCCGGCGCGCTTCGGCGGAACGGGGCCCTGTTTCGCTGCTCGCGAAACTTCTGGGATGTTGCAGATGATAGTTCGGCGCCGGGAGCGCTTGGCCTTCGCGCGCCGGCGCCGCAGATGTCGCCAACGATGTTTGGAACGCCCTTCCGCCCTGGCATATGGGACGGCGATGGACGTTTGACCCTCTTCGTCCAGGGTCCTACTCTTGGTCCGGCGGAGTCATGGCTACCCCGATTTTCTGCCGCTCCGAGGGCATCGAGCGGCGGTTGCGTCGTCCTCAAGTTTGCCTGTCATGACGACGCGATGACATTCTGCTGCAAGGCGGCTTCTGTCAAATCACAATTGGCGCCCAGCCAGATTGGGCAGGCGGGAGAACAGCGTCGGTTCGCTCGCGGCTTCCGCCGCCGCGATCGCCGTCATGTTGACGATGCCGCGCGCGGTCACGGTCGGCGTCAGCACGTGCGCCGGCCTGGCCGGACCCATGAGAATTGGCCCAATCGGCAACGCGTCGGCGATGACGCGCGTGAGCTGAAGCGCCGTGCTTCCCGCGTCGAGGTTCGGAAAGATCAGCACATTGGCTTCGCCTTCGAGGCGTGAGTTCGTGATCACGCGCTTGCGGGCGAACAGGGACAGCGCCGTGTCGGCCTGCATTTCGCCGTCAACTTCGAGGTCGGGCGCGCGCTGCCGCAGCAGACGCAGAGCCTCGCGCATCTTCAGCGCCGATGGTGTGTCGGCCGAGCCGAAGTCGGAATGCGAGATCAGCGCGATTTTAGGCACAAGACCGAAGCGGCGGACGTGCACGGCGCACGCGACCCCCGTCTCGGCAATCTCTTCCGCACTCGGGTCGTAACGAACATGCGTGTCGGCGAGGAAATAGACGCCGGTGGAAGCAACGACCAGCGACAGAGCCGAGAAATCCCTCATCCCCGGCGCAAGCCCGACGATGTCGCGAATATGATCGAGGCGCGAAGTGAACCGTCCTTCGAGTCCGCAGATCAGCGCGTCCGCTTCCCCGCGGCGCACCGCCAGCGCGCCAATCACGCTGGGCGAGGTGCGGACTACGGTGCGAGCGACATCCGGCGTCACGCCCTTGCGGCCCGCGGCTTCGAGATACGTCGCGACATAGTCGCGGTAGCGGGGATCGTCCTCGGGATCGACGATCTCGAAATCGTCGCCGCCCTTGATCGTCAGGCCGAAGCGCTTGATGCGATCTCTGATCACCTCCGGGCGGCCGATCAGGATCGGCTTTGCGAGTTGCTCCTCCAGCACGACCTGGGTCGCTCGCAGCACGCGTTCGTCTTCGCCCTCGGAGTAAATGACGGTCTTCACCGCCGCCCGCGCCTTGGCGAACAGCGGCTTCATGATGAAGCCGGAACG
The DNA here is from genome assembly GCA_963717215.1 of uncultured Alphaproteobacteria bacterium. GTDB lineage: Bacteria > Pseudomonadota > Alphaproteobacteria > Rhizobiales > Beijerinckiaceae > Roseiarcus. Next base: position 390,266 of record CAVQVS010000004.1, on the reverse strand, counting down.
GAAGACGAAGCGGTTGAGCTGATCGCCGTAGGCGTCGAAATCGGCGATCGGCCTGCGCGCGACGCCGCTCTCCATCGCCGCGCGCGCGACCGCCGGCGCAATGCGCAGCATCAGCCGCGGATCGAACGGGCTCGGGATCAGCGAAGTCTTCCCGAACAGGACCGACTGACCGCCATAGGCTTGCGCGGCGACCTCGGAGGGAGTCTCGCGCGCGAGCGCCGCGATGGCCGCGACTGCCGCCTTCTTCATCGCCTCGTTGATCTCGCTCGCAACAACATCGAGAGCGCCCCGAAAGATGTAGGGAAAGCACAGGACGTTATTGACCTGATTAGGATAGTCGGAACGGCCGGTGCAGATCATCGCGTCGGGCCGGGTTTCAAGCGCGAGCTCCGGCATGATTTCCGGGTTCGGGTTAGCGAGCGCCATCACCAGCGGGTCGTTCGCCATCTGCTTCAGCATCTCGGGCTTCAGCACGCCGGCAGCCGAAAGGCCAAGGAAAATGTCGGCGCCGGGAATAGCGTCAGCAAGCGTCCTCGCGCTGGTGTCGCGGGCGTAGACTTCCTTCCATCGGTCCATCAGCCTGTTGCGGCCCTTGTAGACGACCCCCTCGATGTCGCAGACGATGATGTTGTCGCGGCTGGCGCCAAGCGAGACGAGAAGATTGAGCGAAGCAAGCGCCGCTGCGCCAGCGCCGGAGCAGACGATCTTGACCTCGCCGATCCGCTTGCCCGTGAGCTCAAGCGCGTTGACGATCGCCGCGGAGACAATGATCGCCGTTCCATGCTGATCGTCGTGGAAGACGGGAATGCCCATGCGGGCCTTCGCCTTCTCCTCGACCTCGAAACATTCGGGCCCTTTGATGTCTTCGAGATTGATCCCGCCGAAGGTCGGCTCAAGCGCAACGATGACGTCGACCAGCTTGTCGACATTCAGTTCCGCCACCTCAATGTCGAAGACATCGATGCCGGCAAACTTCTTGAACAGAACCGCCTTGCCTTCCATCACCGGCTTCGACGCCAGAGGACCGATCGCGCCGAGACCCAATACCGCCGTGCCGTTGGTGAGGACTGCGACCAGATTCTGGCGCGAGGTGTAGATCGCAGCGCTGTGTGGATCGGCCGCGATTGCTAAGCAGGGAAAGGCGACGCCAGGCGAATAAGCGAGCGCGAGGTCGCGCTGGTTGGCGAGCGGCTTCGTGGCGACGATCTCCAGCTTCCCCGGACGGGGCGCGCTGTGAAACAGCAGGGCGTCCGCCTTGAGATCGGCCTCGCCTTCCAAGGGCATTCGCGCTTCCCGTCGTTTTTGAAGCTAGCACTGATGCCGCATTGCGCCGTCTGGAACAAGTGCGGGCGCAGGATGTCGCCGCCCCTGTCCTCTACTGCGCTTGCGCCGCCGCTCCAGGGTCCGGCTGCGCGACGGCCTGCTTCTCATCCGGCGGAGGCGACGGCGGTACGTTGGGATCCGCCAGTTGCTGGGTCACAGCCTGCATTATGGTGTGCTGGCGCGCGCCCGATGGCTGCTCACGGAGGAAAGTATCCCACTGCTCCTTCGTGCCGTAGAAGACGTCGCGATCGACATTGCCGTTGATCCCAGGCGTCTGCCCGTCGGACTGATACTGCCAGAATGCCCAGGCGCGCGATCCGTACTTGACCGCGGGATGGTACTTGGTGGACCGGACCCAGATCGAATAGTCGGAGAAGGCGCCGCCCGACAGGATGGCCTCGTAGAAATCCACCGTCGTGTAGATGATCGGCCGTTTGCCGTAGTGGCGCTCCATCTCCTCGAGCATCACCCTCATGTCGGCGGCGGCGGTTTCCTGGGTGAGATGGCGGTGGCAGGTTTTCGACGTCGGCGTGGCCTCGACGTCAAGCACCGGCGGCAGGGCGTCATCCTCGACCGGCGCATTCTGCTCGAAGAAGTTCATCTCCTCCATCGGCGGACGGCACCAATAAACGAAATGATAGGCGCCGTGCGGCACACCGGCGGTTTTCGCGCCGGTCCAATTGGCCTGGAAGCGCTCGTCGGCGCGATCGCCGCCCTCGGTCGCTTTGATCCAAGCGAACTTGACCCCGCTGCTGGCGACCGCGTTCCAATCGATGTCGCCCTGGAACTTCGAGACATCGATCCCATGGACCGGATAGTCGTGCGGCCTCGGAAAGCTTGTCTTGACCATGCCCGAAGGAAGGTCGGCGACATCAATGGGACCAACGGCGCCGCCGCAACCCGCTAAAGCGCTCGCGAACGCCAGGGCAGCGAACGAACGCAGGCGGAAAAGGAAAATCTTACCGTCCCGCATTGTCACCCTGGTCCCAATCGATCCGCAAACTGTTTTCACACTCGGACGACCGAATTAGAGCGATCCTCGTAACGCTTCGTTAATGCACATCGTTAACGAGCGAAGGCGGCCCTGATGACCGAGGCCGCGCCCGCTGAAGATTCCCTCTATGTCTAGCCGGCCGGATCTGTCAATGCAGGTAGCGGCGGCCTTTAAACGGCGAGTTCGAGCGCCGATTGCCATCTCCGCGGCGGTCGTCGTCTTCGTGTTTTCGGTGCGCGTCCTGTATATACTGCTGGTCGAGATTTGCCGAAATATTTGGCGATACGCGCTTTCTTGGCGATCGTGGAGCAAACAGCGTTCGCGCGCTAAGATTAGGATGGGATTGTGCTCACGAAGAAAGGAAAGTACGGCCTCAAGGCCATGGTCCATCTGGCCGGGCTGGAGCCGGATGCTCTGGCTCAGGTCGCGGACATCGCCAAAACCAACTCGATCTCGAAAAAGTTCCTTGATCATATCCTGACCGAGCTCAGACACGCTGGCCTGGTCTACTCCAAGAAAGGCAAGGGCGGTGGATACGCTCTCGCCCGCCCGGCCCATGAGATCCGGGTCGGCGCGATCGTGCGTGCTCTCGACGGTCCTTTAGCCCCAATCCAGTGCGCTTCGGTCACCGCATTTCGACCTTGCGACGATTGCGGCGATCTCAAATCCTGCTCGGTCCGCCTTATCATGGTCGAAGCGCGCAACGCCATCGCCAACGTGCTTGATCGTTGCACGCTCGCGGAGATGCGCGCACGCACGTCCGCGGATAATCGAGAGCTGATGTACCACATATAGCGGCCGAGCCGGCGACTAGATCGGCTCGGGGCCACGCGAGATGGCGGCGACGCCGGTGCGCGAAACCTCGACCAGCCCGATCGGGCGCATGAGCTCGACGAAGTCGTCGATCTTGCGCGGCGCGCCGGTCAGTTCGAAAATGAAACTCTCAGTGGTCGCGTCGATCACCTTCGCGCGGAAGGCGTCGGCGAGCCGCATCGCCTCAACCCGGTTCTCCCCCTTGCCTTTGACCTTGATCATCGCCAGCTCCCGCTCGATCGCGCGCACGGACAAGGTCAGGTCGTTCACCGTGTGAACGGGAACCAAGCGCTCGAGCTGATGGCGGATCTGCTCGATAATTTCCGGCGTGCCGGAGGTGACAATGGTGATGCGCGAAAGATGCGTCTCATGCGCAACCTCCGCGACGGTCAAGCTTTCGATATTGTACCCGCGTCCCGCGAACATGCCGACGACGCGGGCGAGCACACCCGGCTCATTGTCGACCAGAACCGAAAGCGTGTGAGTTTCAATTTTGGATTTCGCCGTCGCCGAAGAATAGGGCGAGAGCGGCTGGAGGATCGAGGTCTTGCTCATACGCATCATGTCCTTTATCCGCGCCGACCGAAGACGGCCAAACGTCTTTTCCGTTACGCGGCGACCGCGTTCGGCGCGGCCACGACCCATCGCCGGAAGAGATCGAAGTCAATATTTCCACCCGAGAGCACGAGCCCGATCTTGCGCCCCTTGAGACGCGATCGCTCCTTCACCGCCGCCGCGAGCGCGGCCGCGCCCGCGCCCTCGGCGAGGTTGTGCGTGTCAGTCCAGTAGGCGCGCACCGCCGCGGCCACCTCATCATCGCTAACGAGCGTGATCCGCGCGGCGCCCTTTAGGATGACGTCGAGAGCTTCCTGGTCTGGGACGCGAGTCGCCATACCGTCGGCAAGCGTGTCGGAGCTGTTGGTGGGAACCACGCGATTTGCGGAGAACGAAAGCGAATAGGCCGGCGCTTCTGTCGATTGCACGCCCACAATCTCCGTCTTGAGACCCAGAGCGTCGCGCGCTGCAATGCAACCGCAAATTCCCGAGCCCTGACCGATCGGAACGTAAAGCACGTCGAGATCCGGATGGTCGCTCGAGAAGCTCGAACGCGTAGGTTGAAACGCCAAGCGCCAGATCACGATGGAATGACGGAACCGCGTGCAGATTGCGTAAACCAGCGAGCCTCATCGCCTCCTCACGCGCCGCTTGAAAGTCGGAGCCGAACTCGATCAATTCGGCGCCGAGCGCTCGCATGGCGGCGTTTTTCTCGGTCGAATTGCCTCGCGGCGCGACGATCGTCACCTGGAGGCCGGCGCGCCGGCCGGCGAAGGCGAGGCTCTGGCCATGATTACCACGCGTCGCCGAAATGATCCCGCGAACCGCCGGCTCGCGCTTGGCGAGCGCGTCGGCATACGTGAGACCGCCGCGCACCTTGAAGGCGCCGGTCGGCAGGTGGTTCTCATGCTTTACGACGACCTCAGCGCCTAGCCGCCCATCGAGAAGCGGCCAGTTCAGCGCCGGCGTCGGACGCAAGGCCTGAAGCACGACCTCGTGCGCCCGACGGATTTCCTGCGAATTGAACATGGCGAAAGCCCTTGCCGCTGACCCTATCCCAATCGAGAGAGCGTCAGACCAGCATCTTGCCCATTTCGTCGATGATGTTTTCGAGCTCGACGCCAGCGTCGTCTTCAAGCTGCGCCAAGATCATTTCGTTATGCGCCTTGCCCGATGGGATCATCGGGAAGCAGTTCTCCTTCTGATCGACGAGGCAGTCGAAGATGACGGGCCCAGGCGTTTCGATCATCTCCATGATCGCAGCATCGAGCTTCGCCGGATCGGCGCAGCGAATGCCATGCCCGCCATAGGCCTCGGCCAACTTGACGAAGTCCGGCAGCGAATCTGTGTAGCTCTCCGAATAGCGCCCGCCGTGCAAAAGCTCCTGCCATTGGCGCACCATGCCCATGTACTGATTGTTGAGAATAAAGACCTTGACTGGCAAGCGATATTGAACCGCCGTCGACATTTCCTGAATGTTCATAAGGATCGAGGCCTCGCCGGCGATGTCCACGACCAGCGCCTTCGGATGCGCAAGCTGCGCTCCTATCGCGGCGGGCAGCCCATAGCCCATCGTACCGAGACCCCCGGAGGTCATCCAGCGGTTCGGCTCCTCGAAGGCGAAATGCTGCGCGGCCCACATCTGATGCTGGCCGACTTCGGTGGTGATGTAGGTGTCACGCCCCTTGGTCAGCTCATAAAGTCGCTTGACCGCATGCTGAGGCTTGATGATCTTCTCGGAATTGCGGAAGCCGAACGACTTGCGCGCCCGCCAGCCGTCGATCACGCTCCACCATTTGGCGAGTGCGGCCGCCTCGGCCTGATGCGGGCCGGCGCGCCATAACCGGGCCATATCCTCCAGCACATGCGCGCAATCGCCAACGATGCCGAGATCGACTTTGACATTCTTGTTGATCGAGGATGGATCGATGTCGATGTGAATCTTTCGCGACTTCGGCGAGAATGCATCGAGGCGGCCGGTGATGCGGTCGTCAAAGCGTGCGCCCACGCAGATCATAAGATCGCAATCATGCATGGCGTTGTTGGCTTCGAACGAACCGTGCATGCCGAGCATGCCGAGCCACTGCTTATCGGATGCAGGATAGGCGCCGAGCCCCATCAGCGTCGACGTGATCGGAAAGCCGGTCGCGCGCACGAGTTCGCGCAGGAGCGTCGAAGCGTGGGGGCCGGAATTGATGACGCCGCCGCCAGTGTAGAAGATAGGCTTCTTCGCCGCCGCCATCATCTCGACGGCGTGCCGAACACGCTCGAGATCGCCCTTGAGCTTCGGCTGATAGGTCTTGTGGGGTACGTTCTTCTGGAACGTGTAGGCGCCGGTGGCGAATTGCACGTCCTTCGGAATGTCGACGACCACAGGGCCAGGCCGGCCGTGCGAGGCGATATAGAAGGCCTCGTGCAGGATGCGCGGCAGATCCTCGACCCGGCGCACGAGATAATTGTGCTTTGTGCAGCTGCGGGTGATACCCGTCGTGTCGCATTCCTGGAAGGCGTCGGAGCCGATCAGATGGGTGGGCACCTGGCCGGTGATGCAAACCAGCGGAATCGAGTCCATAAGCGCGTCGGTCAGCGCGGTGATGGCGTTGGTCGCGCCGGGGCCGGAGGTGACGAGCAAAACGCCGACCTTGCCCGTCGAGCGCGCATAACCTTCAGCAGCATGGCCCGCGCCCTGCTCGTGGCGCACGAGAATGTGGCGAAGCTTGTTCTGGTGGAAGATGGCGTCGTAGATCGGCAGCACAGCGCCGCCCGGATAGCCGAAGACCATCTCGACACCCTGGTCCTTCAGCGCCTCGACGACCATCTCCGCGCCGGTCATGTCCTTGGCCATAATTGCAACTCTCCGCCTTTTTTTTCGTCAGCCGCAAAATCGAGGCAATAAAAAAGGCCCTCAAAGGGGCCTTCGGGTCAGCGCTAGCGAACGGGATGCAGACTTTATGTCTGCCCGCCCTCTAGCGCCAAAGGTACAATAAGCTTCGTCACGGGATAACCTCGCAAGCAACTTAGTTTAGCATCTAGCCTACCGGCGACGCCGACGTCAAGACCACTCACAACGGAACGATGCTTTCCCGGAAATTCGTCACCTTTGGCGTCTTCCCCTTCCTATCAAGCGTGAAGCCCTCTTTTCGCAGGCGTTCCGCCTGACCTTCCGCGCCGCCGGGAAACCGGTTGATGAGTCCTCCATTCGCTTTCACGACTCGCCAGTAGGCGACTTTGTTGTCGGGATCATGGGCGATGGCCTGAAGGGCTTTTTGGGTCGTAACCGGGCATGTCCCGCGAACGTTAAACTGCTGTGCGAGTTTCTGGCAAATTAAACTCGTGGTGATGAGTTTGCCCTCTGGCATTTTCTCGATCAGCGCCGCCACGGTCGTAGGACTAGGCAGGAGCATTTTGCCTGCGCCGCCAAAAAAACTCAGGCGCTCCTTGGGAATGCCGACGATGGCGTCATCTTTAGGTTCCATGTTGTTTCCCGCTCTTTTGCCATATGTACGATCGACGAGCCACATTATCACGGCCTCGCCGGCGGGAGGGAAGGCGACCCGTGTCGACAGTTGCCAAGACCATCGACACCGATGTCCTTGCCATCTCATACCTCGAATATGGATCTGCGTCCGGCTGGCCGTGCATCATGGGCCACGGTTTTCCATACGACGCGCACGCCTATGATCAGGCCTCGCCGATCCTTGCTGAGGCCGGGGCGCGGGTGATCGTTCCTTACCTGCGCGGGTATGGTCCGACTCGGTTCCTCAAGGCCGAGACCCCTCGCTCGGGCGAGCAGGCGGCCCTTGGCGTCGACCTTCTCGATCTCATGGACGCGCTCAAGATCGAACGCGCGGTTCTGGGCGGCTACGATTGGGGTGGGCGCGCCGCTTGCATCGTCTCCGCGCTTCTGCCGAGCCGGGTCGTCGCGCTCGTCTCCGGCAATTCGTACAACATCCAGAGCATCGCGCATGCAATGGAGCCGGCGGACCCTGTCGAGGAGGCGGCGTTCTGGTATCAGTATTACTTCCACAACGAGCGCGGCCGGCGGGGTCTGGAAAAGAACCGGCGGGATATCGCGCGCCTCTTGTGGCGGATGTGGTCGCCGAGCTGGGCGTTCGACGACGGGACCTTCGAGCAAACGGCGAGCGCTTTCGACAATCCTGACTTCGTCGCGGTCGTCATTCATTCCTATCGGCATCGTTATGGGCTTGCGCCCGGGGCCGGCGATCCTCGGTACGATGAGATCGAAATGGCACTGGCGGCGCAGCCGCCGATCGCCATTCCGGCCATCACGATCGATGGCGACGCGGACGGCGTGAATCCCGGCACGGCCCATCACGCGAAGAAGTTCATAGGCCCGCACGAGCATCGCATATTCAAGGGTGCCGGCCACAATCTGCCGCAGGAGCGGCCAGAGGAATGGGCGCGAGCGGTCCTCGACGCGCGGACGATGGCGAACACTTAAGAAACACGGTAGGTTGACGGGCGTTCACTACTGAACCTAGGGCTTGCGATTGGCCGCGATCGATCATCCGACCGGTAATCAGGTTAAACAGCCTGACCGGCCGCGGCTTGCTGATGTTCTCGGTCCAGGCCTCATCACCGGCGCTTCCGACGACGATCCGAGTGGGATTGCGACCTATTCGCAGGCTGGCGCCCAGTTCGGTTACGGCCTGATCTGGTCTTTGCTTTTCACCTACCCGTTGATGTGCGCGATCCAGATGATCAGCGCCGATATCGGGCGGGTGACAGGCAAGGGACTCGCCTCCAACATGCGGCGCCATTATCCATCGTGGCTTCTTTACCCGCTGGTGGGCCTGCTGATCGTCGCCAATGTGATCAACCTTGGCGCAGACCTTGGGGCCATGGCCGCCGCACTGGGATTGATTCTGCCTGGCCCGCAATGGCTCTACATAGGAGCGTTTGCCCTCGTGATCGCGCTCATGGAAGTGTACATGCGCTACGCGCGGTACGCTTCGGTTCTGCGCTGGCTCACGCTCTCCCTGTTCGCTTACGTGGCGACGGTGTTCGCCGTCGGCGTGCCCTGGCCGACGGTGGCTTTCAACCTTGTCCTCCCGCGCATCGAATGGACGGGAAGCTATCTCACCGTGCTCGTGGCCGTGTTCGGCACGACGATCAGCCCCTACCTGTTTTTCTGGCAGGCCTCGTCCGAGGTCGAGGACGAGAGGGAGGATCCCGCGGCGGAAGCCCTTCTCACCGCGCCCGCCCAAGCGCCGCGGCAGCTCGCGCGCATCAAGCTTGATACGCTCGTCGGCATGGCCGCGTCCAACCTCGTCGCGCTGTTCATCATGCTGACGACGGCGGCGACCCTTCATGCGCACGGGGTCACGGACATCCAGACTTCCTCGGACGCGGCAAAGGCGCTGCAGCCAATCGCGGGCGAGTTCGCCTTCGTGGTATTCGCGCTCGGCATCGTCGGGACCGGCCTGCTCGCCGTCCCGGTTTTGGCGGGAAGCGCAGCTTACGCGCTGGGCGAAGCGCTCCGGTGGCGCGTCGGCCTCGCGGAAAAGCCGGGCCGTGCGCCAGCCTTCTATTTGGCCATCGCGGCCGCCGTTCTCGTTGGCGCGCTCCTCAATTTTTCGCCCCTCGACCCGGTCAAGGCGCTGTTCTGGAGCGCGGTGGTCAACGGCGTCGCCGCGGTTCCGCTTATGGTCATGATCATGCACATGGCGTCGCGGCGAGACGTGATGGGCGAGTTCGCGCTCAAGCCGTGGCTGAAGACCCTCGGCTGGATCGCGACCGCGGCGATGGCCGCAGCAGCGGTCGGCATGTTCGCGACGTGGAACGCCTGAGCTGCGCGCCGGAACGCTCGACCCCGAGCCAATAAAGGGCAATATACGCCAATAAACGTTAGCAAACGCTAGTAAAATAGCTGACGTTTACTAGCGTTTATTTTTTCAGAATGAGACTTTTCAACGTGTTATAGGCGATTGGAGTAAAAAATTTCCCTTCCCTTCGGCGCTGACGGTCTCTCATTCTCCATGCTGACGTCCGTTCGCCCGGCCGCTCGGCGAGACTTTGGGGGTTTCGATCAGCCAAAACGGAACGTTCGCCGACAAGCCAAGATTTTGTTCGCCACAACCCGCAACGTGCACAAAATAGCGCGCATTACCAATAGGTTGGCGGAGAAGACGCCCAGCATCCGTGTCAGCGGGCAAACCAGGTTGTCGATGGCGGGGTGCGGGCGCGGATGCGGCGCGTCCGGATCTCAGGCGCGGCGCGATGGCGAAGTAATCAAGCGCCGGGGATCGGCCTACGTCCGACCGTTCGACGGTTTGGCGACTCGAAGCAACCGGCGGAGCAATCGCATCGCCATGGACAGGACAGAACAACCAGCGCGATCGCGGCGACCGGCGCGGCAAGCGCCAAAAAGGATAGGAGCGCTGCGCCGCCGAGTTCCGCAGTGGCGATGACGAAGTTCCCTAAGCCTCCCGTCAGAACGGTCGAGTGCGCCCTCAGCACTCCGGTCAACCCTCGCGTCAATCCGGCGACGCCGCCGCCAGCAATCACGGCCGCCGTCCATTTCAGCATGGGCGGCATGTCGGTCATGACGGCGGCTGACAGGATGGTCCCGGCTATGAACGCGGCGGGCGCCGACACAACGTCGAGCAGGTTGTCGATGACCGGAAGGTAATAGGCCAGGACTTCGACAAGGGCCGCGACACTGAGCATGATCAGGGCCGATGGCGTTCCAAGCCAGGCAAACCATCGTCCAAATGAAGGTGTCCGGTATAGGCCGCGCTGCTGGCGATGAGCATCGGCAGGAAGACGCGAAAGCCGGTTGCGGCGGCGAGGGCTACGCCAAGAGCAATGGAGAGCGCCAAGTCTGACATGGAAGGCCCGGCCCAGGGGTCAAAACTCGATCAGTTCGACTGGTTTCGAGGTGAAGCCATCGGTGGAATTTCAGCGCGAGTATCACAATTGGATCTGCTTGGGATGACTTTTAATCGCGCTGGGACCGGCCGGATAGACGCGCGCTGCGCCGTTCAATTTTCCAGCAGGCTAAGACCGGTTGTGGCCACTGTCCTCTCCGCCAGTTGTCAGGTCAACGTAAACCAAGCCCGCCTTTCTCAGCCCCTCAACGACGATCTCGAAATCGGCGGGGTTCTTGTAGGGCAGCACCTTGCGCCTGTGTTCCAGAGAATAGGTGGGGTTGATCCGAAGGACCTCCCGCCATTGATCGCGCGCCTCCTCGAAGCGACCCGTCTGACCGTAAGTGGCGGCCAGGAGCACACGTGAGGCGTCTGTCTCGGGCGTGCGGAAGATCCGCCGCTTGAGGACGTTTTCAGCTTCCCCGTATCGCTGCAATTGGTAGTAGACCTGGCCTTGAAAGTGCAGCCACATACCGGGACACAAAGGGTTCAGCGCCACCGCTCGCTCGAAATAGCGCAGCGCCTCCGCCGAGCGGCCGCCGTAATGCAGGACCACGCCGAGCCCGTTCAACGCCTCAGCGTCGTTCGGGTTGTTGGCGATCGCGGATTCCCCCGCGCGAATCGCGTCGTCGTAGCGCCGCATCCAGAGATTGACGAAGATCAGAGCCCAATGAGCGGCGGGCAATTTGGCATCGAGCGCTGCAGACCGGGTGGCCGCTTCATAAGCGAGATCGAGCGAACGTGACGGCTGGTCGGTCCATTGACTGACATAGTCGTTGACATGCGCAGCCCCCAGCCAAGCGAATGCCGGCGCGAATTGCCGGTCGAGTTCGGTGGCGCGAAGCAGCAGTTCCCGCGCCTGGGCGTTAGGCTCTTTCGCGTGGCGCCACCACAGTTCACGTCCCCGCAGGAAACAGTCAAAAGCCTCCATATTGTCGGTCTGCTCGGCCATCAGCCGACGGCGATCGCCCTGTGTGAGATTGAGCGACAGCGCGGCCACGATCTGCCCGGTCACGTCATCCTGCACAGCGAAAATGTCGGTCAGGTCCCGATCGAACCGCTCCGCCCAAAGATGGCCGTCGTTGGTGGCGTCGATGAGCTGAGCCGTGATCCGGACGCGCTTGTCGACTTTGCGCACGCTGCCCTCGAGCACATAGCGGGCCCCGAGAGTCTTGCCGATCTCCTGGATCTGGACATTCTTGCCCTTGAAGGAGAATGAGGAGTTGCGGGCGATCACGAAGAGCTGAGACAGTTTCGATAAGGCGGTTATGATGTCTTCGGAGATGCCGTCGGCGAAATAATCCTGCTCTAAGTCGCCACTCATGTTCTGAAAGGGCAGGACCGCAATCGAGGGCCGGTCTCGGATTGCGGCCGCGACCGGGAGTTTTGTTGGCGCATCGGCGGTCGCGGAGCCGTCGATCGCCACGCGATAGGCGCGCACCGGCCGGGCGATGTTTTTAAGGTCTTGTTCGCCAAGATCGAGGAAGCTGGCTTCGACCCGCCCGCGCACGTGCTCATAGACCGAGCCGGATATCAGGACCCCGCCGGGTTCGCAGATTCCCTCCAAACGCGAGGCGATATTGACTCCCTCGCCGAGAATGTCCTCGCCTTCGATCAGCACGTCGCCGAGATGAACGCCGACGCGATAGACGATGCGCTTGCTCTCAGGCGCTTCGGCGTTTCGCTCGAGCATCAGTCTCTGGATCGCCGCCGCGCATTCCACCGCGTCGACCACGGAAGGAAATTCCAGCAGCAGTCCGTCGCCCATCGTCTTGACGATACGTCCGCCCCTGTCCGACACGAACGGTCGCGCCGCGTCCCGATGCTCGCGGACGAGCCTCGCCGTCCCTGCCTCATCCTCCCCCATGAGGCGGGAATAGCCGACGACGTCGACGGCCATGATCGCGGCGAGCTTGCGTGTTTCTGCCATTCCGTTCCCCAGGCCGTCCTAGCACAATAACAAGCGCAGCGTACGGAGACCCGATCGATTGGAAGCACCTACGATCCGGCGCCAAGGATAGCGCCGGGATGGAAATGCATGGCGCAAGAGCTTAGCCGAGGGTGTGATCGAAATTCTGAAGTCGTCTCGCGCCCCGCTTTCGCGTTCCTCCGCTCCGGCTTGGGCGACCCGTGTCCTGTTTTTCGCTACGGGATTGTTTATGTCCGCTTGGGCGCCGCTGGTGCCCCTGGTCAAAACTCGTCTCGAGCTCAGCGACAGCAATCTTGGGCTGCTCCTGCTGTGCCCCGGCGTCGGCCTCTTCGCGGCCATGCCGATAACTGGCGCCCTGACAGGTCGTTACGGAGCCCGCCGAGTGGCGCCGATCGCCGGCGCAGTGGCCGCCTGCACCTTGCCCGCGCTGGCGTCCCTCGATCACATATGGCTGCTTGGCCTTGTCCTCGTCCTGTTTGGGGCGGCGGGAGGAATGACGGACGTGGCGATGAACGTGCACGCCATTCTGGTCGAACGGACAACGGCGCGGGCGATGATGTCGAGCTTCCACGGGCTATGGAGCGTCGGCTGCGTCGCCGGGGCGGGTCTCGTTACGTTGATGCTTGCGTCTGGTCAGACGCCGGTGTCTGCGAGCCTCGTCGTGACCGCCGGCGCCCTTTTGCTGCTGGCCGTCAGCCGTCCATTGATGCTGCCAGGCGGAGGCGAGCCCGGCGGCCCGGCATTTGTCTTGCCGCATGGAATCGTGCTGCTGATGGGCGTCTGTTGCGCCGTTTTATTCCTGGCCGAGGCATCGGTGCTGGATTGGAGCGGCGTCCTTCTAACCACGAATCGGGGCGTCGAGGAATCTCACGCGGGTGTCGGCTATGTCGCATTCGCCTCGGCTATGACGATCTGCCGTCTCGTGGGCGACCCGATCGTCCGGGGGCTCGGGCCGTCACGGGTCGTCGTGCTGGGCAGCCTGTCCGCCGCCGGCGGATTCCTGCTCGCCGCCCTGGCCCCATATCCATCGATCGACACCATTGGTTACGGCTTGGCCGGCATAGGAGCGGCCAACGTCGTCCCGGTCTTGTTCTCCGCAGCGGGGCGCCAGACGGTGATGCCGGCCAACTTGGCCATCCCGGCAATGACGACGATCGGCTATGCCGGGTCTCTGATAGGCCCTGCGATAATCGGGCTGCTATCCGGGCTGTTCGGTCTTCCCGCCAGTCTTGCCGTGGTGGCTGCAATGCTTGTCGTCGTCGGCATAGCCTCCACGAGAATCGAACTCTGAAAAAGAGACGGTCGAAGACGCGCCGTGATGAGGCGCGCGAATTCCGATATTCGACGGCGCCACGGCTCGAGAGGAACTTGTCGATCGCCGGCGCCGGCCCTGTCGGCTTGTTCCTCGCCTGTGAACTGCGCCTCGAAGGCCTGTGGTTGGGTGTGCCCGGATTGTCCTCGGCGCGGTCGCTTCTGCGCCAAGAGTGGTCCATACACCGGCCAGACTAGCTTTCGGCAATCCCGCATTCGAGATGACCTTGGAGCGAGCGAACAATCAACGGGCGAGGCGACCTGACCCGGCTGCGGCGCAGGGTTCGGCGGGGGAGGTTTTTCGCGTCTTCCTCAAGCTCGGCATGACCTCCTTTGGCGGGCCGGTCGCCCATCTCGGTTACTTCCGCGCCGAGTTTGTCGAGCGCCGTCGCTGGCTGAGCGAACGCGCCTATGTCGATCTGGTCGCGCTTTCGCAATTCCTCCCCGGCCCCGCGTCGAGCCAAACCGGGTTCGGAATCGGTCTTATTCGCGGCGGCTATCCAGGAGGGCTGGCCGCATGGCTCGGTTTCACCCTGCCCTCGGCGCTCCTTCTGCTTCTCTTCGCCTATGGCGCGGGAAGCATCGCCGACGCGCCCCTGGGCGCCGGCCTGCTGCATGGCCTCAAGCTCGCGGCGGTCGCCGTTGTCGCGCAAGCTGTTTTCGGTATGGCGCGGAGTCTGTGCCCGGATAAACCTCGCGCCGCGATTGCGCTGGCCGCGCTTGTCCTCGTGGCGTTCGTTCCCGGTTCGCTCGGTCAGGTCGCGGCCATCACGCTCGGCGGGCTCGCGGGACTGGTGTTTTGTCGCGGCGATCTCGACCGGGCCCCGGACACTATGCCGATGCCGGTTTCGCGAGCCGTCGGAATCGGCTGCCTCGCCGCGTTCTTCATCTTGCTCGCTTTGGCTTTCGTGCGCGTCCCGGCGGGGTTGCTGGCGTTGTTCAACGCGTTCTATCGCTCGGGCGGGCTGGTCTTTGGCGGCGGCCATGTCGTGCTGCCGCTGTTGCGTGACGCCGTCGTGACGCCGGGATGGGTTTCCGACAATGCTTTCCTGGCCGGATACGGGGCGGCGCAAGCCGTGCCGGGGCCGCTGTTTACGTTCGCCGCTTACCTTGGCGCCGTCGCCGGTACGCCCCATGCGGGCGTCACCGGCGCGGTCGTGGCGGTCTTCGCGATATTCCTGCCGGGGATTTTGGCGCTCATGGGCGTCTTGCCGTTCTGGCATCAGTTGCGCGCGCAAGCGAACGCACAGGCGACCATGCGCGGCGTCAACGCGGCGGTCGTCGGGTTGCTCGCCTCGGCGCTCTACAATCCCGTGTGGGTAAGCGCCGTCCGAGAGCCAGCGGATTTCGCTGTCGCGGCGGTTGGATTCGTCTTGCTCATCGTCTGGCGCGCGCCGCCGTTGCTTGTCGTGCTGCTGTCCGCGGCGGCTGGGATCGGGTTGGCGGCGACACGCTAATCAGTTCACCATCGCGCCCGGTCCCGGAATTGCGCCGGGCGGGCATTTGCCGAGGATGATCATGCCGAGCACTTCGTCCTTGGTCATGTCCTCGACGCGGCCGGTGCCGACGACCTGGCCGTTCTTCATCACGGTCACGCGGTCGGCGAGATCGAACACGTCGTGGATGTCGTGGCTGATGAGAAAGATGCCGAGGCCCTGCGCCTTGAGCTGCTTGACGAGTTCGCCGACCTGCGCCGTCTCGGCCGGCCCCAACGCCGCCGTCGGCTCATCCATGATGAGCACTTTGGCGTCGAAATGGATCGCGCGCGCAATCGCGACCGACTGGCGCTGGCCGCCTGAGAGCGCGACCACCGGCTCCTTGAAGCGGCGGAAATTCGGATTGAGCCGCCCCATCACCTTGCGCGCCTCCGCCTCCATCGAGGCGTCGTCGAGCGTCCCCCAGCGGGTGAGGAGCTCGCGGCCGAGATAGAGGTTCGACGCCGCGTCGACGTTGTCGGCGAGCGCGAGCGCCTGATAGACCGTTTCGATGCCATAGTGTTTGGCGTCGCGCGGGTTGTCGATTCTAACTTCCTGCCCGTTGATGAAGATCTGCCCGCTGTCGCGCTTGTAGGCGCCGGACAGGATCTTGATCAGGCAGGATTTGCCTGCGCCATTATGCCCCAGCAGGCCGACAACTTCGCCGGGATACAAATCGATGTAGGCGTGGTCGACGGCCTTGACGCCGCCGAAGGCGATCGACACGTCCTTCATCTCGACCAAGGGCGTTCGGGCGTTGGCGTCCATAGGCTCAACCCTTGGCGGTTCTGCGGCGGTAGAAAGTGTCGAGGCCGACGGCGCCGACGAGCACCACGCCGACCACCATCTGCTGGAAGGCCGAGTCCAAGCCGAGCAGCACCATGCCCGATTGCAGCGACTGGATAACCAGCGCGCCGATGAGCGCGCCATAGATCGTGCCCACGCCGCCAGCGAGCGAGGTGCCCCCGATGACCGCAGCGGCGATCACATAAAGCTCGTCAAACTGTCCGAGCACGTTGGTCGCCGAGTCGAGCCGCGCCGAATCGATGCAGGCCGCGATCCCGGCCAGCGCACCCATCAGCGCAAAGACGAGAATCGTGATGCGCTTGGTGTTGACGCCGGCAAGCTCGGCGGCTTCCGGGTTGCCGCCGGTGGCGTAGACATAGCGGCCAAACCGGGTGCGCCTGGCGAGGAAGGTCATCACGAGGCCGGTGACGAGCGCGATCAGCACCGGAATCGCGTATCCAGTGGCGATGACCAGTCCGCCTTCGGGCACGGGAATATTGTTGTCGGCCGCGTATTTCGCGGCGACCCGCTCGGGCCAGGGATAGGAATTGACGATCGCGGTCGCGCCGAGGACGACAAAGCAGCCGACGATGGCGATGACATATTCCGCCCACATCGGCCGTTGCGGGAAACGAAACCGCGCCCGCCGCTGACGGCCGGCGTACAGACCGAACACGATGCCCACACAGCAGATCGCGGCAATAGCCCAGCTTGCCGTGGCGCCGATCGAGCCGTGCGGACCCCCGCCCATCAGCGCGAAGCGGTCGTCGAGCGGCGCGATGGTCTGCCCGGTCGTCACCCACCACGCGGCGCCGCGCCAGAACAATTGGCCCCCGAGCGTGACGATGAAGGACGGAATGCCGATGTAGGCGACCAGGGACCCTTGAAAGGCGCCGATCGCCGCCCCGATCGCCAAAGCAAGGATGACGGCGATGATCCAGATCGCCGGATTGTCGAGGCCGAGATAGGCCGGCAGGATGTGGACCTGCGCCACGCCGATGATCGTCGAGACGAAGCCAATGATCGACCCGACCGAGAGGTCGATGTGGCGCATGACGATGATGAGCACCATGCCGGTCGCCATGACCGCGATCGACGACGTCTGGACGCTCAAATTCCATAGGTTACGCGGCGACAGGAACAGGCCCTCGCCGTTCTGAGCCCACGTAACAATGTTGAAGCCGACCCAGATCAGCGCCAGCGCGCCGATCATACCGATCATGCGGGTGTCGACCTCGGTGGCTCTCAGCAATCGTCGAATGCCTGACTCGTTCGGAGCGGCGCTGGTTGCGCTCGGCGCCGCAGAGGTCATGCTCGCTCCCGATCTGGTTGCTTCACGCTGTCGCCGCATTCGGCGGGGGGCGACGTTACGAGATAAAGCCGCGCCGCTTTACAAACGGCGCGGCCTTTTTTTTGTTTCACTCAATGCCGGCGCGGTCAACTCAGCCGCAGAACTTCACCGTGCCCGGCTTCACGCCGGCGCAGACTTCCGCCTTGGTGATCCAGCCCTTGTCGACGATCACGTTGAGGTTCTCCCTGGTGACCGGGAGCGGCGTCAGCAGGATGCCATTGACCTTGACGCCCTTGGCGCCGCCAGTGAACGGTTTCACGTCGGGAATGGCGGTCATCTTCTTGCCGTCCGCGAGCGCCACCGCCGCCTCGCCCGAGATCTTGCCGAGATCGCGCGCGTCCTTCCAGATCGAGACGGTCTGCGTGCCCAGCGCGATGCGGTTGATCGCCGCGTGGTCGCCGTCCTGGCCCGACACCGGCACCGAACCGGCCATGCCCTGCGCTCCAAGCGCGGCGACAACGCCGCCCGCCATGCCATCGTTCTCGGCCACGACCGCGTCGACCTTGTTGTTGTTCTTGGTGAGGATCTGCTCCATGTTCTTCTGCGCGTTGTCCGGCTTCCAGCCGTCGGTATAGGATTCGCCGACGTTCTTGATCTTGCCGGCCTTCATCGAGGGCTCGAGCACTTCCTTGATGCCGGAGAACAAGAAGTCGGCGTTCGGATCGCCCTTGTCGCCCTTGATGAATGCATAGTTGCCGGCGGGCTTCGCCGCCAGGATCGATTTCGCCATCATGCGCCCGACGCCGACATTGTCGAACGTGATGTAGAGCACGTTCGGGCTTTCGATCAGGCGATCGTAGGCGATGACCGGAATGCCTTCGTCGCTCGCCTTCTTGACCGCCGGGAGGATCGCCTCCGAGTCCATGGCGAGGATGATGAGAACGTTGGCGCCTTTCGAGATCAGGCTTTCGACGTCGGTCAGCTGCTTGGTCGGCGATCCTTGTGCGTCGGCCGAAATGTACTTGGCCCCGTGGGCCTCGAGCGCCTTTTTGATCGCGGCCTCGTCGGTCTTCCAGCGCTCCTCCTGGAAGTTCGACCATGAGACGCCGACGGTCACGTCTTTCGCGACCGCCGCGAACGAGACGATGCTGGCGGAAGCCAGCAAAGCCGCTCCGATCGCGAAGTTTTTCAATGATTTCATGAGTGTTCCTCCCTTACGATCCACGGTCCGGGCGGCGGCGCGAGACAAGCGCGCGCCTCCAGCCGAAGGCCGGACCGTCTCGGCTCGCGAGACAATGGTGAGCCCCGCTGACACTGTCAATTCGCCAAAAGGACTAGGCGTCCGACCTGTTTCATGGAGCCTCGGTCTCACCGAGACCGAGGGGACTCGCACATGCGGGGAACGCGCTTGCGGCGCTCGCCCGGGACGTGAGAATGATGGTGATCGGGGGCGCTCCTCGCCCTTTCGACAAGAGCCGACGGGAGGACCATGAAGCGGCTTCTGGGCGTCTCGTTTGGTCTCTGCGCGGCCTCCTTGCTGGTCGGCGCCGGCGCGCTCGCGGCAAGCTGGGACGAGCGCGTCTTTCAGCCCGGCTCGCATCTCGATTTCGATGCGATCGCGGCGGCGGGCCCATCGGCTCTCCCCGCCCTCATCGAGCGCGGGCGCGCGCTTTTCAAAGCGAAATTCACCACCGTCGACGGCGCCGGGCGGCCAAAGGCGACGCAGGCGATCATCCCGACCAAGCGCAAGAATGGCGTCAATCCTCCGTTCAGTCGCACCAGCGGCCCGGACTCCAATTCCTGTTTCGGCTGCCACAACGATCCGGTCATCGGCGGCTCCGCCGACGATGTCGCCAATGTGTTCGTGTCGGAAGGCTTCGAAAGCGCACAGTTCAACTCGATCGACCCTTCCTTCTCGAGCGAGCGGCATACGATCGCGCTGATGGGCGCAGGCCTCGTCGAGCTCCTGGCGCGCGAGATGACCGCAGACCTGCATGCGATCCGCGCCGCCGCGATTGCGGAAGCCGGCGCTACGGCCAAAGACGCGCACGCGGACCTCGTGACCAAGGGCGTGCGGTTCGGTTCGATCGTCGCCCACCCCGATGGCATCGTCGACCTCGACGCCATCGACGGCGTCGATTCCGATCTGATCGTCAGACCCTTCAGCCGCAAAGGCGTGTTCACGTCGTTGCGCCAGTTCACCATCAATGCGCTCAACATCCATCATGGCATGGAGGCGGTCGAGCGGTTCGGCGTGCGCTGGACCGGCAGCCACGACTTCGCCGAAAGCGGCGTGCCCGACTCGATCACCGCCGGCGACATCTCCGCCCTGGTCGCGTTTCAGGCGACGCTGCCGCCGCCGACGGTGAAAGCCGATCTGCCCGACGATTGGCGCCAAGCCGCCAAGGCCGGCGCCGCGACCTTCAACGCGATCGGTTGCGCCTCGTGCCACATGCAGACCTTGCCTCTGAAGTCGCTCGTCTTCACCGATCCGGCTCCTTATGACATGGCTGGCACGCTGCGCTCCGACGAGGTGAAAACGCCGATCCGCATCGATCTTGGCGCCCTGCCCTTCGCCAAGATGCTGCAGAAGAACGACAAGGGCGAGTGGCTGATCCCACTTTACAGTGATCTCAAACGCCATCTCGTCGTCGACGAGACGGTCAATTCATTAGGCAACGAATTGCAGGCGCAGCGTTTCGTCGAGCGCGACGTGTTCCTGACGCCGCGACTCTGGGGCGTCGGCTCGACGGCGCCTTACGGCCACAACGGCTCGTTCCGCATGCTTGACGAAATCATCGCCGCCCATGGCGGCGACGCGCGATTTGCGCGCGACGCCTATCAAGCGCTCGAACCCGACAAGCACGACGCAATCATCGCTTTCCTCCGCTCGCTCGTAATCGAGGCGCAATGATGCGGATCGTTGTCTGCATCCTCGCGCTTCTCGCCGGCCTCGCCGGAGCGCGCGCCGGCGACGACCGGCAAAGGCCGTTAGGCGACGTGCCCCTCATGCATGAAGAGGCCGAGGCGGCGGGCATTCACAGCGTCTATGACGGTCCGTGGGAGTTCTTCGTTGGCGGCGGGGGCGCGGCGCTCGATTGCGACGGCTCGGGCTTTCCCTCGGTTTTCCTGGCGGGGGGCAAGAATCCGGCGCGGCTCTTCGTCAACAAATCCAGAGCCGGCGGCGCTCTTAAATTCGAGGAGAAAGCGCTGGACATCGGCGCCGATCCGAAGCTGCTCACCAACGTCATCGGCGCCTATCCGCTCGACATCGATGGCGACGGCCACATGGATCTGTTCGTGCTCCGGGTCGGCGGCAACCTCATGCTCAAGGGCGGTCCCAACTGTACGTTCACTCTCGCCAACCACGAATGGAATTTCGACGGCGATACCGGCTGGACCACTTCCTTCGCCGCCGAATGGGAGCCGGGGCAGAAATTCCCGACGCTCGCGATTGGACATTACGTCGACCGCGACGCGCCCGGCTCGCCCTGGGGCACATGCGCGGACAATTCGCTCTATCGCCCGCAAGCCGGCGACAAGCCCGACTATTCGGTGCGCACTCCGCTCGCGCCCGGCTTCTGCGCGCTTTCGATGCTGTTCACCGACTGGAACAAGTCAGGCGCGCCATCGCTGCGCGTCTCCAACGACCGGCAATATTACCGCGGCGGCGAAGAGCAGATGTGGCGGATCGATCCAGGCAAAACGCCGAGGCTCTACTCGCGCGCCGACGGCTGGCGGCATTTGTCGATCTACGGCATGGGCATCGCTGAAGGCGATCTCGACGGCTCGGGCTATCCGCAATATTTCCTCACCTCGATGGGCGACGAGAAGCTGCAGAAGCTCGATCCCGATGAAGGCGGGCGAGGCGAAGCGCCCGTCTATCGCGACATCGCCGGCGAAGTCGGCGTGACCGCGCACATTCCCTATGCCGGCGGCGACAAGCGGCCATCGACCGCCTGGCACGCCGAATTCGCCGACTTCAACAATGACGGGCTCAGCGACATCTTCGTCTCCAAAGGCAACCTCGAGCAGATGCCGGACTTCGCCGCTTACGATCCGAGCAATCTCCTGCTCGGCCAATGGAACGGCAAATTCGCCGAGGCCGGCGACGAAGCCGGCATCGCCTGCAACGCCAAGGGCCGCGGCGCGCTCGATCGCCGACTTCAATCTCGACGGGCGGCTCGACATCCTGCAGATCAATCGCGGCTCGAATGTTCTGCTCTGGCGCAACCTGGGCGCCAAAAACGGCGACGGTCCGCCGCTGCCGATGGGCAACTGGAGCGAGATCCGCCTCATCGAACCGAACCCCAACCGCAACGCGGTCGGGGCGCGAATTACGATCAGGACGGGAACCCGCAGCCAGACGCGCTTCGTCGACGTCGGCGGCGGCGACGCCTCCGGCCATGCGGGCTTCATCCATGTCGGCCTTGGCACGGCCGAGCGCGCGGAAATCCGGGTGCAATGGCCTGACGGCGACCAGAGCCCGTCCTACCGCGTGTTCGCCAACCAGTTCGTTGTAGTCGACCGAGCGAAGCCGCAGGCCGCGTACTGGTATCCGGGACGCTGAACGGACGCCGACGCTCACCCTGTGTCGCCGCTCGAGCCTTTACCTGCCGCGCCGTAGCGTCCTCGAAGCGATCTTCCGGGTGGCTCTCCGCGTTGCCGCCGCTCTCGTCGATTTCGTCCGCGCTATCCTGGACTTCGGGGGCGCCTTTTTCGCCGGCGCGCGCCTCGTTTTCGCTGGCGCTCGCTTCACTGGCGCCGCCCTCGCTCGCGACGGCGCGTTTCGATCGAGTCGTGGCTTTGGGGTTCGCCGTCCTTTTCGTCGGCGCCTTTTTGGCCGCGACGCGTCTCGACTTCGCTGGCGCTTTTTTAGCGGGCGCGCCCTTCGCCCGCACCGGTTTCTTAACAGGCTTTTTGCCAGACCACCGAGCGGCGTCTCGCGCCCGGCGCTGGTCCGCTTGCGCTCGCTGCCCGAACCTCCGCGCCGCCCGCCGCTGGCGCCGCAACAGGCGCCGCTGCAGACACACCTTCTCCGAGCCAGAACTTGATCTCGGCCAGACCGGGGCCGCCGGCCTTGAGGTAGCTGTCCTGCCAGGTCGCGTTGTCGACGAGGCCGTGCCACACCTGCGGGTCTTTGGCGTGCGCGTCGACGTAGGTGTTCCAGCGATAGGTTTGATAGATGGCGATGATGTTGGCGGCGTAGGAGGCCGCGAGCGGCGCGTTGTCCTCCACGATCATCATGTTGTCATCGTTTTTTGTCGACGCTTTGTAACCCAAATTGTGCGAGCCGGTGATGACGACCGGATTCTTGCCAAATGGGTCGATCACGATGACCTTGCTGTGCACGTGCACGCCCTGGTTCATCACTTCGCTGGCCCAATTGTGGAAGGCGTCCTTGA
Organism: uncultured Alphaproteobacteria bacterium; assembly: GCA_963717215.1. GTDB lineage: Bacteria > Pseudomonadota > Alphaproteobacteria > Rhizobiales > Beijerinckiaceae > Roseiarcus. The sequence goes on along the minus strand of CAVQVS010000004.1, from coordinate 367,493 downwards.
TCGCCTTGGGCACCATCGACTCGTACGAAACCGGAATCGGCGCCGTCTTGCCGCCGTCGAAGAGCTTCACCGGGCTCGGGTTTGACGGATCGACAGCCACGTGCTTGCTCGGCTTCTCGGGGCCCTCCGTGGTGAGGCCGGGGATCTCCTGGTTTACGACGCCGTGGATGTAGAGATCGGGATCGTAGTTCGGCGATCCTTGCTGGCGCCTGGCCAGAATGTTTTGCAGAAGCGTCCATCGCTCCGGCTCGTCGTCCGGTTCGAACGCGCCGGGATTGAAGAAGAGGAACAGTATGCCTTCCACCGCGCCGTCGATCAGCTTGCGCGCGTAGTCCAGGTCCTCGCCCTTGTCGGTCGGCGCGAACCATTGGGTGACCGATGCCGCCATCGACATTGAAGGACTTCGATGTCGCGTTCGCTTGCATGAGCGAAGCGGGATAGGCGTTTCCGGCGGCCTTGAGCAGATTCCATTGATCGATGAAATGCGCGCCCAAATCCGGGTCGTCCACGATGATCCCATTGTTGGCCTGGGTGCAGAGTCCGGTCTTCGTCCAGTTGGTGCTTCCGGAGAGAACACGCTGCGGCCTGCCAGCGGTATCGCACGCGACGACGAACTTGTTGTGGGCAAAATGGCCGTTCCCCACCAGGCGGTCGTGCAGGTCGACCTTGCCGCGCAGCTGCGCTCGCACCGCGCTGTTCTCGTCAGGTTTCTTCGAATTGAAGGCGCCGTTGGCGAGGATGAGATGGCATTTCTGGCCGAGCGCGGTCAGTTTGGGAATCAATTCCGGATCATTCAGCTCATAGAGCGCGGCGTAAATCTCGCCGTCGTTCTTTTTGACGTCGTCGAGCATAGTCGAGCAATTTCTGGCGCAGCTGACCGCTCAGCGCATTGCGCAGCGAGTTCCCGGTTTGCGCGATCAGAGCGTCGAGCTTGGCGCCCTTGCCGACGCTTGCGAGCGCGCGGGACACCCATTGCGCCGAGACGATGCCTTTGTTGAAATAGGCGGAGATGTGCGCCGACGCCTGGCCGGTGATCGTCATCGGCGGCGTCTGCGCGCTGCCGTCGGCGGGCGAAAGCGTCAGATGGTCCTTGTCGGGTCCAACGACTGGGACGATCGAATATTGCAGCACGTCGCCCGGGTCGACCAGGTAGTCCCACCACATGTAGCGCTGCAAGGGGTGTTTCCACGGCGCGCTCGGATCGAGCTTGTCATCGTCGGAAAATCCGACGAAGCCGTGCAAATACTCGTCCTTGATCGGCCCTCCCGCCGCTGGCTTTCGCGTTCGATGAACCGCGAAGCCACGGCAGTTCGGAATCGCCTGGGCGTTCGCCGGCAGCCAGACCAAACACGTATGGTCGCCGTTGTCATAGACCTTGAGTGCAATCGTCATCGCAGCCCTCCCCGCGAGCGCCCTCGTTAGCAAACCTGTATTTCTCTAGGATGTCGGGGAGGTCTTGACTGTGAGGAGGGTCACACGGCGGAGACAGAAGTGACAGTAGCGCCGCGCGCCCTTCGACGGACGAGCCGCAGAGGGACCGAGGCCTCTAAACCGTTGCGGGACGGCGCGTCCTCTCGCCGCCCGCGGGGTGATCTCAGCTTGCCATCACCTCGTTCACTTGCATGATCGGTTCGATCTTCGTGTAGTTGGGGATGTCGCCCATGATCTCCGCGCCGTGCTTGACGAGCGCTTTTTGCAGTTCATCGGCCGAATTGAACTTAAGATAGGCGATGGCGACATAGGGCGCCTTGTCGCCTGCAGGGTCGGACACACCCTTATCGAATTCGCAACTCACCATCCCTTCCGGCTTTAACCTGGAGACGACGAGCTTGTGATGACTCCCGAAATAATAGTCATAGTTGAAGGCTTCGCTGTCCTTCGCGGGATAAAGAACCGTCAGTCGATGCATCGTTTCCTCCTTGATGTTGAATCACCGAGCTGTCAGGCGATCGTTCGTCGCCGCGAGCCCTTCGCCAAACCCTAACGCCCGCCGCGTCGCAACGATAGCGGCTATTGTCGTGCGCAGACGATCACCGCCCTCGCTCCGCCGTCGCAGCTTGCGCCCGTCGTGCCGTCGATGCGCATTGGGCCGCCGCCCGCGCAATAGGCGCTGGCCATGATCTCGCCCGCCCCGCACGACGCCTGACCGGAATCGCTGACGACCCTGAAACTCGCGCCGGCTCCCGGCGGACCCTGCGCTCCGGTGGGTCCTGCCGGACCTTGAGGGCCAGATGGCCCTTGGGGACCGGGCGGGCCCATCTGCCCTTGCGTTCCAGCCAATCCGGCGGCGCCGGGTGGTCCGGGAGGACCCATATGCCCGGTCGGCCCAATCGCGCCGGCCGCGCCGGTCTCGCCCTTAGGCCCAGGCGGCCCAACCGCGCCGGCCTCTCCCTTGGCTCCGGCAGCGCCGGCTTCGCCTCTAGGCCCAGCCACTCCAGCCTCGCCCTTCGGCCCTGCATCCCCGGCGTCGCCCTTTGGCCCGGGGGGGCCGGCTGCTCCGGGTGGTCCGGCGACCCCGACTTCGCCCCGGGGTCCTGCCGCACCAACTTCCCCTTTCGGCCCAAGGGGTCCCACCGGGCCAACGGCGCCAGCCTCGCCCTTTGGTCCTGCCGCGCCAACTTCGCCTTGAGGTCCGAGAGGTCCCACAGGCCCACGCGGGCCGACCGCGCCTGCAATTCCGGGTTCGCCCTTCGGCCCAACCGCGCCAACGTTTCCGGCTTCGCCTTTTGGCCCAATTGGTCCGGCCACCCCCGCCGGCCCGATCTGACCGGAATCGCCCTTCGCGCCTTGCGGTCCGGCCTGCCCCTCGGGTCCGGGCTCGCCCCTCGCTCCCTGCAGCCCAGGCGGCCCGGAGGCGCCAATGTCTCCCTTCGGCCCTGGCGGCCCGTCAGGGCCTGGCGGCCCCGGCGGTCCTGGCAGACCGGCTGGGCCGGTTTCGCCTTTCGGTCCCGGCGGCCCATCGGCGCCCGTATCGCCCTTCGCGCCCTGGGGACCGATGGCGCCAACCGCGCCAGGATCGCCCTTCGGCCCGGCGGGGCCGGCCGGACCCTGCTGTCCCTGTTGCCCAGGCTGGCCCTGATCGCCCCTGTCGCCCTTTGAGCACCCCGAGACAGCAAGCAGCGCCGCAATGGCGGCGCCGGCGACGGTCAATCGCATTCGTTTTTCCCCCTCATGAAGCGCGTTCTATCCGCCTCGGACACGGTGTTGACGCCGGCTTGTCGCCGACATGTTTAGACGACACGACCCGCGTCGCGCCAGCGCCAAGGCGCCCCTATCCTCGTTTGGAACGCACGTAGCGGCGCGCCTCATCGGAGATGCGAACCCATTCCTCGACGCTCGATGGAGCGACGGTCACCCATTCCTTTTTGACCCGGCCGGGGCCTGTCGAAAAGGGTTCGCCAAGCTTCGCGGCGACCAGCGCTTTGACGCGCTCGGCCGGCAATTTGACGAGCAGACGACCATGCGAAAGGGAGGCGAAGATCCTGCCGTCGACCTTAAGCGCGTCAGATCCGAAGCCTCGCCCGCGTGGAGCATGGAAATCCGCGCCGTGATGGAGAGCGAGGGCCCGGTAGAGCTCGTCGGGAGAGGCTTTCGGATCGTTCATCGAGCAATTCCCTGCGGTCAGGCGCCGGCGCATCGGGCGGCGCACGCCATCCAAGTGCCTCAATCCTGTTGCGGATCGCCCCCAGCGCAATTGAGGTCAAATATGCATCAGAGCAACCGTCGTTCTTTCCTTGCCGCCCTCACGGTCACGGCGCTCTCCCTCCCCGCGCGAGCGGCCCCTTCGACCGAGGAGCGCCTGGCCCTCGCGAACAAGCGGCTCGCAGACATGGAAGCGCGCGAGGGCGGCAGGCTCGGCGTCTTCGTGCGCGACACGGGAGCGGGCGCGACGATCGAGCATCGCGCCGACGAACGGTTCCCGATGTGCAGCACGTTCAAGCTCCTGGCCGCGGCGGCGGCGCTGAAGCGCGTGGACCAGGGCGCCGAGCGCCTCGACCGCAAGATCGCCTACGGACCGAGCGACTTGCTCGAGTATGCCCCCGTCGCCAAGGCGCATGTCGCCGAGGGCGGGATGACTGTCGCGGACCTGTGCGCCGCCGCAATCGCTTGGAGCGACAACACCGCCGGAAATCTGATCTTGGAATCGATCGGCGGCCCGTCAGGATTTACCGAGTTCGCGCGCTCGCTCGGCGACCCGGTGACCCGGCTCGACCGCAACGAGCCGACGCTCAACGAATCCTTGCCTGGAGACCCGCGCGATACGACGAGCCCCCGCGCGATGGCGGGGACCATGCAAAAGGTGCTGGTGGGTGATGCGTTGTCGGACGCCTCTCGCAGCCAGCTGCAAACGTGGCTCATTGGCGACAAGGTTGGCGACAAAAGGCTGCGCGCCGGGCTGCCGCCCTCCTGGCGGATCGGCGACAAGACCGGCACCGGCGACCGCGGATCGACGAATGCCGTCGCGATCATCTGGCCGCCCGGTCGCGCGCCCCTGATCGCCACGGTTTACTACACGGGATCATCCGCTTCCGTGGACGCGCGCAACGCAGTTCATAAAGAGATCGGCGCCCTTATCGCAGAGACGTTCTGACAAAAAAGGGCCGGCGCAAGGCCGGCCCCGTCAACAAAGTTCTCTGAAGCTCAGCTGCCGCCGCCGACGCAGGTGTCGGCGGTCTTCGGCGTGCAGACGTCGAGGCCGGTGTAAGTCGGGTCCTTCGGCGCCGGCTTGCCGTCCTTCATGTCCTTGAGGAAGTACATCGCCTTGTATCCCATCTCGAACGGCCGCTGACCGACCTGACCCGAGGAGAGCCCTTTCTTCATCAGGTCGATCTGAACCGGCAGCGTATCCGCGACCACGAGCGCGAGCGCGCCGGAGGCGATCTTGTCCTTGTACTTCTCGGCCGTCTTCGCGTAAGCGTCCGGCAGGAACTGCGGGAATCCGCCGGTCGGCGTGAAGGCGTCGAGATCCGGATACTTGTTGAGGATATCCTCCATCTGCTGGTTGGCGACGGTAAAGTCGTCATTGGTGTAAAGCGGGCAGCCGTCGGCTTCCTTCCAGCCATTCTGACCGGTCAGGCGAGCGCCCGGCGACTCGGCGCTCTTTGTCCCTGAGAGCGTGTCGCGGATGCCCTGCATGCGCTCATTGTGGTTGGCCGCCGCCGCGCCGCCGGACTGGATGCAGATCGTGCCGCCTTTGGGTTTGATTCCCATGACGAGCTTCCCGATGTTGACGCCAATGTCGTAGTTGTGGGTGCCGACGTAAGCGGCGCGTAAACCCTTGTCTGCGGGCAACAGATCGGAGTCCCAAGTCAGAACCGGGATCTTCGCCGCGGCAGCGCCCTGCAGCGCATTGGCCATGGCCGGCGCGTTCGCCGGAGACACCGCGATGCCGTCGACTTTCTTCGTGATGAGATCGGCCACAATCTGCGCTTCCTCATCGCCGCCGCCATGTTCGCCGGGCCCGATGTAGAGGCACTTGACGGCGCCGGCGAGCTCCTTCTCCGCCTTCTTGCAACCGGCAAGCGCCTGGTCGAAGAAGGGGTTGTTGGTGTTCTTCGGCACGAGCGCCAAAGTATAGGGGTCGGCGGCCTGCGCCGAAGCCGAGACCGCGAGCAACGCCCCGGCGGCGACCGCGCCGGTCAATACTAGTTTCAACATTTCATTTCCTCCCAGTTGAATACGGCCCGTACAGGCCCTTTAGACGCGGCCCCACGTGGGGTCTACTCGCGTTTCGCTCCCCGAAGTTTCCCGAGGTAAACCGCTCCGATCAAGAACAGGCCGACGAACGTGCCCTGCCAGTTCGAATCGACGCCCGCCATGAGCAGTGAATTGCGGATTGTAAAGATCAGCGCCGCGCCGATGAACGCGCCATAGGCGCTGGCCTCGCCGCCCATCAAGTTTGCGCCGCCGATCACCGCAGCTGAAATGGCGAGGAGTTCATAAGTTGCGCCAAGGGCGTTGATCGCCGAGCCGGCCCAGCCAACGGAGAGAATGGCTGCGAAAGCCGCGGTCAAAGCGGAGAAGACATAGACCTGCACCTTGATGCGGTTGACGGGAACGCCGGTCAACAGAGCGGCCTGTTCGTTTCCTCCGATCGCGAGCACATGGCGGCCCCAGCTCGTCATCTTGTAGACCACGGCCAGAAGAAACGTGAAGACGATCAGGAAAAGGAGCGGCGAGCTCAATTCGAATGTCGGGGTGATGTGCCAAGCGCCGCTGCCCAGCGCCTTGAAGGGTGGCCCGCCAGGGCCGAACTTGTAGATCATCCGGTTTCCCGACAACACGACCGCGACGGACCGCGCGATCGCCAGCATTCCAAGTGTTGTGACAAAGGGGGAAAGGCCAAGGTAGGCGATGATGATTCCGTTGATGAGCCCGACGACGCCGCCCGCGAACAAGCCGACAACCACGGCGGCCCAGGCCGGATAGCCGGCCTCGAGAACGAGGCCGCACGCGACGGCTGTCAGACCCATGATCGAGCCGACCGAGAGGTCGATGCCGCCCGTCGCGATCACCGCAGTCATGCCGAGCGCCATGATGCCAATGAAGGAGAAATTGCGCGTGGTGTTGTAGAAATTGTCAGTGGTCGCGAACGACGCCGGCTGCAGCCAGCTCATCACGATGCAGATGATGATGAGCGCGACCGTCACCCAGAACGCCTGCGAACTCGTGAAGCGCTGCCAGAAATTGTGTTGCTGGATGTCCAGCACCGATTCGATCGAGACATTGGCGTGCGGTGTGTCGCTTGCCATTGGAGGGCTCCTCAGGCCGCGTGGATCGCGCCGGTGATCAGGCCGGTTACTTCTTCCGGGCTTGTCGCACCGATCGCTTTGTCGGCAACCTTGTTGCCGCGCCGCATCACCATGACCCGGTCGCAGACGGCAAAGACGTCCGGCATACGGTGGCTGATGAGGATGATCGCCATGCCGGCGTCCTTCAGCCGCCGTATCAGATCAAGCACTTCAGCCACCTGCCTCACCGAGATCGCGGCGGTCGGCTCGTCCATCAACACGAGCCGCGCCTTCGACAGACGCGTGCGCGCAATGGCGACAGCCTGACGCTGCCCACCCGACATCTGGCGCACGAGATCGCGCGGCCTTGTTTCGGACTTGAGCTCGCCGAACAATTCGCCAGCGCGCTTGGCCATCGCCTTGTGGTCGAGCCAGCGGAACGGACCCGCGCCGCGCTTGATTTCACGACCCAGGAACACATTGGCCGCGGCCGACAGATTGTTGCAGAGCGCAAGGTCCTGGTAGACGACCTCGATCCCCTTTTCGCGCGCTTCGACGGGCTTGTGAAAATGCACGGCCTCGCCGGCAAGGCGGATCTCGCCGTGGGTCGGGGGAAAATTGCCTGCGATGACCTTGACCAGCGTCGACTTGCCGGCGCCATTGTCGCCCATCAAACCCAGCACTTCGCCGGCCTCGAGCGCCATATCGACTTCGTTCAGCGCATGGATCGCGCCGAAATGCTTCGACACCGCGCTCAATTCAAGAATCGGCAAGCCAACGTTCCTCCGCGCACTCCGACTTTTCTTCGTCGCGCACGCGACGTTCGTCGGTTAATAGTCCTGACACCTTAGCTATTATTGAGTTTGTCGCGGCGTGCAAGCAAAAAGGCGCGTGGCCGAACGCCGCTTCCGCGGTCAGCCTTGCGGGGCTGGCGCCGGCGCCTCTTCGACGCGATGGCGCAGCCAGACCATGCCCCCTTCCAGCGTCTCGCAGCCAATCAGCCGCAGCGACTGTCCGGCGCCGGGCCGTTCGCCGTTTGCGTCCTGATAGTCGACGATGGTCTCTCGTCCGGCCAGGCCATCAACCGCCGGGAAAATCAGCGTGCTGAACTCATCGATCAGGCGATGCTTGAAGAACGCGCCGTTGATCCTGCCGCCGCCCTCAAGCAGGAGTGTCTTGACGCCGAAAACATCGGCGAGCTGCGTCATCGCGCCAGGGAGATCGTCGCCCTTCGGACCGACGAAAATATAGGAGACGCCATCCTCGCGGAGTTCAGCCAGATAGGCGTCCGAGACGTGCTCGCCGAGCACCGCGACGACGTGATCGCCCCCGACGTTGTCCTGCCCGTAGTGGACGCGGCCGGAGGGATCGATGGCGACGGCCAGGTTCCGGCCGTTCCGTTGCCCGAGGTGAGGCTCGCGCGCGAGGGGCGAAGCGATGGCGACGGCTCGTTCGCGCCCCTTGGCCATTTCCGCCATGGTTTTCCGGCCGACGATCCAGCCCTCGGCCCCGAAGCGGTCGTGAATGGCCTCATAGTGCCCGCGCAGGGCGTCGTTGGACACGCCAGCGGCAGGGCGGGTGAAACGGCTCGGATGAAGACCGCCGTCGAGCGAGGTTCCCATGTGGCAGATGATTTTGGGGCGCATCGGGCGGACGGTCCTTTCGATTTCGCGGCGCTCGCGAGTTTACCCGCTTTTCAACGCCACATCGCCCGCATGCGCGCCTGCAGATCAACCCGCGGGCCGTCGCTCGCCCCACGCGCCGGCGAAGCGCCGGTTTCCGGCCAGGTCTGCCGGTCGAAGTGCTTCAAAAGCGGCGGCGGGAGGAAGCGCGTGCGGGCCGCATAAACGCTGCGGTCCCCGTTCTTGGGCTGCCCGTGGACGTAGAAGCGATGCGGCACAACGAGCGCGAGTTCGTCCTTCGCCCGTGTCATGGCGACATAGAGCAGGCGGCGCTCCTCCTCGATCTCTTCGGATGAGCCGGTGGCGAGGTCGGAGGGAATGCAGCCGTCGACGCAGTTGAGCACGAACACCGAGCGCCATTCCTGCCCCTTAGCCGAATGGATGGTCGAAAGGATGAGATAGTCCTCGTCCCTCAGCGGCGGACCGGCTTCGTCGCTGGTCGTGTCCGGCGGATCGAGCGCGAGCTCGCTTAAGAAACGCTCGCGCGACGGGAACGAGGCGGCAATGCGCTCGAGCGCCTCGAGATCGCCCATCCGAACGCGCGCGTCGTCGTAGCGGGTCTCCATGAGCGGGCTCAGCCATGCGACCGCGTCGGCGATCTCCGCCGGCCAGGGCGCGGCGCGCGACGCAAGCCTTCGCATGAGGTCGGCGAAGGCGGGAAAGCCGTCCCGCGCCCTGACGGGCGTCGACAGAGCCGCCATGGTGGCGAAGCCGTCGTCGGCCGCCGCCGCGGCGACGATGGTCTCCGCGACCTTCGGCCCGACGCCGGGCAGAAGCTGGGCGACGCGAAAGCCCGCGACCCGATCGCGCGGATTTTCGGCGAAGCGCATGAGCGCCACTGCGTCCTTGACATGCGCCGCGTCGAGGAACTTCAGGCCGCCGAATTTCACGAACGGCACGTTGCGGCGGGTCAGTTCGAGTTCGAGCGCCGCGCTATGGTGGGAGGTGCGAAACAGCACCGCCTGGCTTTTAAGCGCAGCGCCCGCCTCGCGATTGGCGAGCACGCGCGCCGCAACGAAGCGCGCCTGGTCGGCCTCGTCCGCAACCGTCACCAGCGCGGGAGGGGGCCCATGCGGGCGCTCTGTGCGAAGGGTCTTGGCGAAGCGCTCCGGCGCGAGCGCAATGGCCGCGTTGGCGGCGGCAAGGATGGCGCCGCTCGAACGGTAGTTGCGCTCGAGCGTCACCACATGCGCGGGGGGATCGAAGGCGCGGGGAAAATCGAGGATGTTGCGCACCGTCGCGGCGCGGAAGGAATAGATCGCCTGCGCATCGTCGCCGACCACCGTCAGGCCACGCCCCAGGGGCCTTATGCGCAGCACGATCTCGCCTTGGAGCGCGTTGGTGTCCTGGTATTCATCGACGAGCAGATGATCGAAGCGCGCCGCGATCTCGGCCGCGATCGCGGGCTCTGCCAGCATCTGGGCGAAATAGAGAAGAAGATCGTCGTAATCGAGCACGTTCTGGCGCTGCTTCATCTCGACGTAGGATGCGAACAGCCCGCGCAAGCTCTCCTCATGCGCCGCAACCCAAGGGAACCATTTGCCGAGCGTCGCCTTGAGATCGCCTTGCGCATTGACGACGCGCGAATAGATCGTGAGGCACGTCGCCTTTGTCGGGAAGCGCTCCTTCAGATCGCCGACGCCCAGTTCATGCCGCGCCCAGTTCATGAGGTCGGCCGAATCCTCGCGATCGTGGATTGTGAATTGCGGATCAAGCCCGAGCCGCGTCGCATATTCGCGCAAGAGCCGCGCGCCGAGGCCATGGAACGTTCCCGCATAGGCCGGCGTCGCCGCGGCGGCCGCTTCAGGCGCCAAGCGCCGGGCGAGCAGACGCTCGACGCGACGGCCCAGCTCCGCCGCCGCACGGCGCGAAAAGGTCGCCAGCATGATGCGTTTCGGATCGGCGCCTGCAAGGACGAGCGCCGCCACCCGATGCGCGAGCATCGCCGTCTTGCCGGAGCCTGCGCCCGCGATGACGAGCAGCGGCCCGGAGCCTTTCGGCTCGCCAACGCCATACTCAACCGCGAGTTGCTGCTCGGGGTTGAGATCGACGGCGGAGCTCGAGCGAATCAGGGCGAGCGACATGGTTTTGACGGAACCATGTTTCCCGCTTTTTTCGCAAGGGAGATGGACGTGCGCTAGCAGACTTAGCTAATACGGACCAATACGGGAGCGCATGATGTCCGTTGTCAACATCCATGCTGCGAAAGCCGATCTTTCGAAACCTCTCGCCCGAATTGAAGGCCGAGTTGGTCCTGAGTTCTTCGAGCCGATGACCGAAGCGGAGTTTAAGGAATCGGAGTAGCCTGAGCCGCCTGTTGAGCGAACGGGTGGAAGGTATCGGACAGGCGCCGCAAATGCCGGGAGCGGAATCGCACTACGTCCACAGGACGGCCTGGCTGCGGGCGGCGGTCCTCGGCGCCAACGACGGGATCATTTCGACCGCGAGCCTCATCATGGGCGTCGCGGCGGCCGCCGGCGGGCGGCCCGAAATCCTGACGGCGGCGGTTGCGGGATGGGCGGCGGGCGCGATGTCGATGGCGGCGGGCGAATATGTGTCCGTCAGCTCGCAGGCCGATTCCGAGACCGCCGACCTGGCGCGTGAACGGCGCGCGCTTCGCGAGCGGCCGGCCGAGGAGCAGGAGGAGCTTGCCCATATCTACGAAGAACGAGGCTTGAAGCCGAAGCTCGCACAGGAGGTCGCCGGCCAACTCATGGCCAGAGACGCACTCGACGCTCACGCACGCGAGGAGCTCGGCATCAGCGAGAACGCCCAGCCGAAGCCCATTCAGGCGGCCTTCGCATCCGCGCTCGCCTTCTCAATCGGGGCCGCGCTGCCGACACTGGCCGCATTTCTCGCGCCGCCGGACGCTATTGTTGAAGCCGTCCCCGCCGCCGCTTTGGTTTTCCTGGTCGCGCTCGGCGCGCTCGGCGCCTGGGCAGGCGGCGCGCCGATGGTCAAGCCAGCGCTGAGAGTCGGCTTCTGGGGCGCGCTGGCCATGGCGGTGACCGCCGGGATCGGCGCGTCGATCGGCAAGGCCGTCTAGCTTGCCGACACGCGCTGGAAGTTAGCCTGCCTTTCGCGTCTGATGCGGGAACAGGTGCCGCTTGGCCTCATCGTCGAACTCTTGCTTGAAGGCGTGCTTTTCCTTCAATTTGTTGACGCGAGCGACAGCCGGGCGCTCGTTGATCTCGTCAACGAGGCGCTTCACATTGGCCATCTTCGACCACGTCTCGGCGCCCAAGAGGTATGGAGCGGCGGAGCTCCAGCCCCAAACCGACATATCCACAATCGAATAGACGTCGCCGAGCACGTACTTCCGTCCGGCCAGCCGGTCGTCGAGGATCTTCCAGTGCCTGTGCGTTTCGAAATTGTATCGATTGATCGCGTATTCGATCTTCTCAGGCGCCGCCACGTTGAAGTGGAAGGACTGTCCGGAATAAGGGCCAACTCCGCTCGAGACGAAGAAGAGCCACGACAGGAGTTCGCCCCGCGCTTTCGGCGTATTCTCAGGCAGGAAGCGCTTCGTCTTCTCGGCGAGATAAAGCAGGATCGCGCTCGAGTCGAAGATGGTCGCCTCTCCGTCAACGATCGAGGGCGTCTTCGCATTCGGATTGATGGCGAGATAGCTCGGCGAGTGCTGTTCGCCCTTGCGCGTGTCGACCGGAACAGCCTCGTATTCGAGGCCAGATTCTTCAAGGAATAGCGCGACCTTAGCCGGGTTCGGCGACGGGTGATAATAGAACTTGATCATCAAAACGCTCCGAGAAGCCCACGGTCAAGCCGCGGCTCAGCTAGTAGAGTAACCACCCCAGTTACGCAATCTTGCTCGGCTGCGCGCCGCTTAAGACGAGACCCTCCGCGCCCTGCGTTTCTTGCTTTGGCAAACACCGCGTCGGCTAAATCGGATGCTCGTTCCCATCGCGACTTGTCGCACAGCGCGCGCGCGCTTCGTTCACCGTTCGCGGTGAACGAAGCGCGTCTACTTCGGACAGGGCGGCAGCCCAGGCCTTCCGCACGCTGGCGGGTGTGCGACCGGCGGCGGCGCCCGAACGACCGGCGGAGGAGGAGCGTGGACGACCGGCGGAGGGGGAGCGTGGACGACTGGCGGGGGAGGAGCGTGGACGACTGGCGGGGGAGGAGCGTGGACGACTGGCGGGGGAGGAGCGTGGACGACTGGCGGGGGAGGAGCGTGGACGACTGGCGGGGGAGGAGCGTGGACGACTGGCGGCGGCACCGGCGCGTGAACCGCAGGCGGCGAAGCCGGAACGCGCGGCGCGACGACCGGGGGCTGAGCCACGACATTGGGCCTCGGCGCCGGCGTACCTACAGCCGCGGGCGGCGGCTTGGGCGCCTGGACAGGGAGCGGTGGGGCTGTAAGCGCTTTGGTTAGGGTCGGCGCGGCGGTCGGCGCCGGCAATTTGGCGGCGGGCGGCGCGGCTGGAGCCGCCGCGTTCGGCGAGGGGGCCACTGGCAACGGCTTGCCGCCCGGAACGACGGGAGCAACAGGCTTCGCGGCGGCCGCTGGCGGCGCGACCGGAAGCGGCAAAGGCTTGCCGCCCGGAGCGATAGGCGCAACGACTGCGGGAGAAGGGGTCGGCAGAGGCTTGCCGCCCGGCGCCACCGGCGCGTTGGGCGCAACGACGGCGGCAGGAGGGGTCGGCAAAGGCTTGCCGCCCGGAACAACGGGAGCGACAGGCTTCGCAGCAGCCGCTGGCGGCACCGCGTTGCCTAGCGGCTTTGGCCCGGTGGCCGGGAGCACGGCGGCGGGCGCCGCGGCTGCCGCTGGCGGAATCGGAAGCGGCTTGAGCGCTTGGCCAGCGGCGGGAGCCGGGGCGACAGGGATCGCAGCGCCTGCCGGGTTTGCCGCGGCGCCTGCCGGGTTTGCCGCGGTGCCCGGCGCTTGAGGCGGCGGGCCGCCTGGCTTTCCTGGACCTCCCGGCCGACCGCCGGGTTGGCCAGATCGCCCGATCGGCCTTAGCGGCTTGACGACAGCCGTGTTGCCCGCAGGAGCGACCGCGACCGCGACCGGCGCTGGCGGCGCTACCGGTCTGATGTGGGCGGGCAGCGGCGGCGGCGCGAAAGCCGCCCGAGGCAACCGCGGCTGGCCGCGCGGCGCTATGCCGTCGTGGTGAAAACCGTGTTGGAAAGCGACTGCGCCAACGGCGATCGGAAGAGCAACGCCGAGCACTGGGAGCAGGCCGATCTCGGCAGGCGGCGGAGGCGGAGGCAAGTCGCGCCAACCGTCATCTTCGACATAGCCATATTCCGGCGGCGGCGGAGGGGGAGGCGGACCGAAATCGTCAAACGCGTAAGAAGGCTGGTCGTAGTAGGCGAGTTCGTCGGGCGGCGGCGGCGGAAGATCGGCGAAAGCTTCCGGCCGAAAGTCCGGCGGCGGTTCGAACTCGGCCGAGAGCATGGCGAGGCGCCGGCGCGCGTCAGGGATGTGCGGCCCCTTGGGATAGGCGTGCAGATACGTCCAGTAAGCTCGCGGCGTGTCGGCGCCGACGGTGTGGCGCCAGTAGGCGGCTTCTCGTCGGAATGCGAGAATGGCGCGCACCCGTCGCGCCTGGTCGGAGTGCGGATAGGCGGCTAGGAACTCGCGATAGCCCTTGAGCGTGTCTCGCTCGATCGCGGCGGCGTAGGCGTCCTCGGCGGAAAAGCTCGATATCGGCTTACGCTCCGTCTGCGCGAACGAGAGGGCCGGAGGGGGCGCGTCGGCGGCGCGCTCGAAGACGTAAAACGGGCCGTCGAGTTTGGAGGCGCTCCACGGCAGCAACGCCCCTTGCGTCTCCGCGTTGACCGATACGCGAGTCTGGTCGAACGCCTGAACGATGTCCACGCCGCCCTGCCGGATCGCGCCGGAAAGCGTCTTGCCGTAGACCCCGTACGGACCCTCCTCGTCGCCGGCCAAAGTGCCCGGAGCCGCGTTGAACGCCAGCAGTTCGCCACGTTCAGGGTCGACCAGAGCAAGCCCTGGCGCCAGCGGCGAACCCTGGGTCGCATAGAGATTGGCGCGCGCCCCGTCGAGAACGATGATCCGCGCTCGTCCGGGCGTCGCGGCAAGCGCGTGGCTGAAATCGGCAATGCGGATCGCTTCGATCGGCACATCGGCGTCACGATTGATCTGAGCGTCGACCGGCACGAAATAATTGTCGCCGTTGTACTGAACCGCGCGGCCGGAGAGGTAGACGAAGGCCTGCATGTCGGGGCCAGCCGCCGCTGCCTTCTGCAGGAAATCGCGCAGCGCCGTGCGCAGAGACTGACCGTCGAGGTCCCGCGCGCCAACCACGTCAAAACCCGCCGCCTGCAACGTCTGGGCGACGAGGCCGGCGTCGTTGGCGGTGGTCGCTAACGCCGCGTCTCGATACGTCGCGTTGCCGATGACCAGAGCGATGCGAGGGTTCGGCGCTGGTTGTTGAGCTTGCGCCGCCAGCGCGAGAAGACCCGAGACCGTAATCAAAATAGCAGCAAAAACTGCCTTAATACGTTGCGCCATTCTACCCCTCATTGTCGAAGAACCACCGGCGCTTCGATTCGTTCCTCCAAGAGGAGGGCTAGTGTGACATCGTGTCCGAACCGTGTCCCGCCTCGGGCGCGACAGAGAGCCTAGCTCACCGTCTCGGCGCTGTAGCGGGCGATGAGGCCGTTGCGGATCACCGCGCGATAGACGGCGAAGAAGAACATGCAGGCGAGCACAAGGTAGACAAGCGCCAGCGCTCCTCCGATCGCCAGGCGATCCCAAGGCGCGCCTTGTCCGGCGACGACCGAGCGCATCCCTTCAAACACATAGGCTGGCGGCAGGATGAGGGCGATCGCCTGCATCCAACCGGGCAAAACCGCCACCGGGTAGAACACGCCCGCGAATGGCGAGATCAGCATCGGGATTGGCCAGATGAGCCATTCGGACGCGGGCCCGAGCCTCAACACCAGCGCCGAGGCGGCGATGCCGAGCGCGATACCGGTGATGAACAACACCATGAGGAAAGGGGCGATCGGCAACCCGTAGGAGAGAAAGGACAGGCCGAACGCGATTTGCGCAAGCACGAGCATGGCGACAAGGCTCAACCCGCTGGTGATGATCGCGACGATCAGGAGGCCCACTAGATATTCGGACGTGCGCAACGGAGAGGCGAAGAAATTGAGAAAATTTCGCGTCCACACGTCCTCGAACAACGTCATCGTGATTTGCTGCATCACCCGGGTCAGAAAATCCCACAGGAGGACCGCGCCGAGCAGCGCCGGCACGAAATTGAAGTCCGCACGCGACACGGAATTGAGGTAGCGGGTGAGAAAACCCCAAACCAAGATATCGATCGCGACAAAGATAAAAATCGGAAAAATGCGCTGCGGACTGCCGCGATAGAGATAGAACATCCGCAACACGATGGCGCCGATGCGCGAAGAGTTCATCGGCTGCTCCCGTGTAGCGCCTCTTGCGCGACATTGACGAACAGGTCGTCGAGAGTTGCTGCGCCGTGCTCCTCGGGCAGTGTCTTCGGATCGCCCTCGAGCACAATCCGTCCGTGAGACAGGAACAGCACGCGGTCACAGACCGCCTGCACCTCGTACATGTTGTGGCTCGTCCACAACACGCCGCAAATTCCATTGTCGACGAACTTGGCGATGCCGGCGCGAATGTCGCGGGCGTTCGAGGGATCGATCGAGGCGGTGGGCTCATCGAGGAGGAGCAGTCGCGGCTTATTGAGCATCGCCTTGGCGAGGCTGAGGCGGGTCTGCTCGCCGGACGACAAAACGCCCGCCTTGGTCCGCCGGTAACGCACGAGATCATAGACGTTGAGCAGCTTCTCGATTCGCGCGGAGAGGTCCGGAACGGCATACAGCATACCGAACACGCGCATGTTCTGCTCCACGGTGAGATTGCCGGGCAGAGGCGCGTAGACAGCGGCAAAGTTGGTGCAGGATAAAGCTTTGGTGCGATCGACTGCGAGGTTGACGCCCTCGATCTCGATCCGGCCGGAAGTCGGCTCGAGAACGCCCAGGATCATGTTGATGGTTGTCGTCTTGCCGGCGCCATTCGGGCCGAGCAAGCCGACGATCTCGCCCGGTGCGACATGGAAGCTCACTCCCTCCACCGCCCGCACGTCGCCGAACGATTTTTCCAGGCGCTCGACCTTAAGGACGCAGGGAACAGGCGCAATCATGCCGCGTCGTATCAGGCGGCACGAAGGGCGCGTCAAGCCGCGGCTGAAACACGCCGCGCAGGACTTGCTTCGGGTATGGTCTCAAGGCTGCCCGCTTCCTCCTGCCGAGCCATAGACCTGACCCGTCGCATAGCTCGCGTCCGACATCGCCAATTGGACGTAGATCGATCCGAGCTCGGCAGGTTGGCCGGGCCGGCCGAGCGGCGTCTGGCCGCCGAACTTCTCCAGCTTTTCCTGCGTGGCGCCGCCGCTCACTTGCAACGGCGTCCAGATCGGCCCGGGCGCGACCGCGTTCACGCGAATGCCTTTCGACGCGAGCTGCTTGGCCAGCGACTTCACGTAGTTCATCGTCGCGGCCTTCGTCTGCGCATAATCATAGAGATCGGGCGACGGATCGTAGGCTTGCTCGGAGGCGGTGCCGATAATGGCGGAGCCTGGAGGCATATGAGGCAACGCCGCCTTGATGATCCAGAATGGCGCATAGATGTTGGTTTTCATCGTCGCGTCAAAGTCCTCGGTGGAAAGATCGAGGATCGAGGCGCGGGTCTGTTGCCGTCCCGCGTTGCTGACAAGGACATCGAGACCACCGAGTCCGTCGACCGCTTCCGCCACAAGGCGCTTGCAGAAGGCTTCGTCGCGGATGTCGCCAGGGATCGACATGGCTTTTCGACCATCAGCTTTGATGAGCTCGATCACCTCGCGGGCATCTTCCTCCTCCGCCGGCAGGTGGTTGATCGCGACGTCTGCGCCCTCGCGCGCGAAAGCGATTGCGGCCGCGCGACCCATGCCGGAATCGCCGCCGGTGATCAATGCCTTGCGGCCGGCGAGGCGACCGGAACCGCGGTAGGACGTCTCGCCATGGTCCGGCCGCGGATCCATCTTGCTCGCAAGTCCGGGCCAAGGCTGCTCCTGTCGGCGAAACGGCGGCTTCGGATATTTGGTTCGCGGATCTTGCAGGGCTTCGGGGGCGGACGCCTCGTCTGGCTTCGAGAGAGGCCGTTCCTTGGAACTCTGCGCGAATGCCGGAGCGGCGGCGGCCACGAGGCCAAAGCCGCCGGCGCCGACAATGGCGCGGCGGGAATAAGGGAAGCGTCCGTCTGAAGTCATTTTGCGATCTCCTCGATTTGGGGGAGAAACGCTCACTTTCGTGGTTTGTTGCCCAGACGTTCGGTCGACGGCGTTAACCGTTCAAAGGGCTCTCGAGCAGATCGAGGGTGAACAATTCCTGTGGCCTGCCGACGCCGCGCAGAGCGAAACGTCCCACGGATGCGAAACTGTGGTCGGCGCAGGATTGCGCGAACGCCGAAGAGAGAAGGATCGGCTGATCCACCGACCGGCACATGGCGGCGATGCGGCTCACCTCGTTGACGGCAGGTCCAACCACGGTGAAATCGAGGCGCTCCTTGCTGCCGATGTTGCCATAAAAAACCTCGCCGAAATGGAGGCCGAGATACATGTCGGTCGAAGGCAAGCCTTTTTCGGACCGGCGCGCGTTCAGGGCGGCGACCGCCGCCCGCGCCGCCCCTGCGGCTTCGAGCGCGGCGGCGCAAGCTTGACTGCGTTCCTCGGCAGGAAAGATCGCCAGCACGCCATCGCCGATCAGCTTCAAAACGTCGCCGGAATGCTCATGGATCGACGATACGATGGCTTCCGCATAGTCGTTGAGTAGCGGGATGATCTCTTCAGGCGGCGAGGTGTCGGAGATGCGGGTGTAGTTGCGCAAATCGCTGAACCACAAAACCGTATTGATCCGGTCGGCGACGCCCCGCTCGATGCGGCCTCGAAGCACTCGCCGGCCTGCGTCGCGTCCAAGATAGGTCTCGACCAGCGTTTCCGCGATCCGAGCAAGAGAGACCGCTTTGATCGCGAGCCCGAGGAAGGGCGAGAGCCGCTTCAGCGCGCCAAGCTCCTCATCGCTGAAGCCATCGGCTCGATCCGTCGTCCAATAGGAATATACGCAATCCATCTCGCCGATCGCGCCGTCTTCGGCGAAGCGGTTGATGATTGCGACGTAGTCGGTGAACTTCGCCTCGCGAAACTCCGCGAAGGACGGGTATTCGGCTTCGGTCTCCGCAGTCACACGCAGGCGCAGCACTGAGTCGCCGCTCGTCGAGAGCCGGTAAAGAGGGCTCGTCTGCCACCGTTGAGCCGCCTCCCCTTCGGTGGTTCGGCCATATTCAGTCAGGGTCGCTTCCGGCTTCTCGCGCTCCCAACGAAACGCCCGGCCCTCGTGAATGGGATGGAGTGTGTCGATGAGCATCATCACGCGCGCGAGCGGCAAGCCGCCGGCGATCGCGCGGCTGCAGAAGCCCTCGACAAGCGCGGTCTCGGTGCGTCCCTCAAGCCCCGCTTTCGCGAGCCAGGTCGCGAGCTTGGCGATTTCCGCTTCGGTCATGCTCGGATCATAAAGCTGCGCGGACGGACAAGCCAATGTGCGGCGTCCGAGCGCTTGTGCCGGCTCATAAGGCGCCGTAACGGTTTCGTGTCCTTTAAGGCGCCGCTGGATTGTCCTTCAGGGCTTGAGCCGCGTGTGCGCTGTGCTTTATATGGATACAAGTACTGGACTTCAGTTAACCAGCCCAATTGGAAGAACTCATGTCCCTTCGCCTCAACGAGACTGCGCCCGACTTCACCGCTGAAACCACGCAGGGCAAGATCAGCTTCCACGAGTGGATCGGCGACAAGTGGGCGATCCTGTTTTCCCACCCTAAGGATTTCACCCCGGTCTGCACGACCGAGCTCGGCTACATGGCGAAGATCGAGCCCGAGTTCACTAAGCGCAACACAAAGCTTATCGGCCTGAGCGTTGACCCAAGCGACGCTCATGCGCGTTGGCTCGCCGACATCGAAGAAACCCAGGGATCGAAGGTCAACTACCCGATCATCGCCGACAGGGATCTCGCTGTCTCCAAGCTTTACGGCATGCTGCCCGCGGAAGAGACCGGCACATCGGAAGGCCGGACGGCGGCGACGAACCAGGCCGTGCGCAACGTCTATGTCATCGGCCCCGACAAGAAGATCAAGCTCATGCTGGCCTACCCGATGACCACCGGCCGCAACTTCGACGAGATCCTGCGCGTGGTCGATTCCATGCAGCTCACCGCGAAGCACAAGGTTTCGACGCCGGTGAACTGGAAGCACGGCGAGGACGTCATCATCTCTGGCTCGGTCAGCGATGACGACGCCAAAAAGATGTTTCCGGAAGGCTGGCGCTCGCCAAAGCCCTACATTCGCATCGTCAAGCAGCCAGGCTAAGCAGGCTCGCGGCGCTCATGGCGCATCAAACGAATTGCGTCGCGAGCGCGGCTCGATCGAAGACATCGGGATAGCGGGCCGGGCCGTTGGGCCGTTGGACCCGTCCTCGTCTGTTCGCTCAGTGAAGAATCTTGCCAAGTGAGAAGCCGCCGTCTGAACGCGCGGTTATGGCCATCGCTGGACATTCCAGACCCGCCGTGCGCAATGTTGACACCGATCACACATGCGCGCTCGGCGTCAACGTCTCCCGCGATCGGCGCGGCGCATGAACGGGAGGACGAAGATGCAACGACGTGATTTCCTAAAGGCCGGCGCCGCCGGCATGGCGCTCAGTTTGGCGCAGAAGCCAGCTCGAGCACAGGTCGAGCCAAGGGCTGACGTGAAGGGCGCCTCTGCGAGGGATACGGAGGTTGATCTCAGCGTTGTCGTCATCGGCGGGGACGGTTCAGTTCCCGCGAAAACGATGGTCGACAAATATCTTGGAGCGCATGCGGACGTTTGGCACTACCTGCCAAATCGCCCGGCGTTTTCGCAAATCCTCGAGTTCCTCGACAGCGATCCGCGCATCAAGCTCGCCAAGTCGACGAAGGACATTCTCGCCAACAAGCAGGCGGGCAAGGTCTCGATGGTCGTTGGCTGGCAGGACAGCTTCGCGCTCGAAGAGGAGAACGGCAACGAATGGCGGTTCGCCAATCCACCGCAGATCAGACTGCGCGAGTTTTATGAGCTCGGGCTTCGCACGGCCAATCTCACCTACCAACTCTCCAATCAGTTTGGCGGCGGCATGCTGGACCCGGAGGCGCGCCTGACCACCCAAGGCAAGTACATCGTCGGCAAGATGCAGGACCTTGGCATTCTCGTTGATGTCTGCGGACACAACGGCGAGCAGACGAACCTCGACATTATCGCCATGGCCCGCCGGCCGGTAGCGATCACGCATGGGTGTTGCAAGGCGCTCAACGACAATCCCCGCAACAGCAGCGACCGCGTGATCGAAGCCATGGCTAAAACCGGCGGACTTATGGCCGTCGCGGCGCTCGACGCCTTCCTGACATGGAAAGCGACGGACGCCCCCCGCGCGGACACGGGACCCTTCCCTCCGCGAGCGACGGTCGCCCGCTACGTCGATGAATTCGACCATTTGAAGCAGCTCGTCGGCATCGATCACATCGGTTTCGGCACGGACTTCACCAGCGACATCGAGGCCGCGGATCCCACCCATCTGTTCGAGATTCCGCCCGAGATGTTGTACAAAGAGTCGCCAACAATCAAATACGTCGAGGGTTTCGAGAGCGTTTCCGATATCGGAAACGTCCGCGCCGAAATGGAGCGCCGCGGCTACACGACCGAAGAGATAGCGAAGGTTTTTGGCGGTAACTGGATGCGCGTCTTTGGACAGGCGTGGAATTCATAGAAGCCCACCGACTTCTCGATCGCTAGCTTAGCTCTTGGCGGCGTACGAATCTGATAGCGTACGACTTGTCGTCAACAACGGCGGCGGTCGCAATCGGAAGCTGAGGGCAATGCGGATTTGGATGCGCGTGACTCTGGCGCTTATCGGCGCCATGTCGTTCTCTCCGCGACCGGCGCGCGCCGATGATGCGTCGCTCACCGCACAATTGCAGCAGATCCTCGATTCCTACGTGAAGGATCGCGCCCCGATCGAGGGCCTATCGGGCGCCGCGTTGCAGGTGGATCGCGGCGCGGGCAAGCCGATGCTTGCGATCTACTCCGGCGACACCGGGCTCAGCGACAAAAAACCGATCGGCCCCGACGCTCTGTTCGACATCGGTAGCAACACCAAGGAATTCACCTCCGCGCTGATCCTCAAGCTCGAAGCGGCGGGCAAGCTCAACATCGACGACACGATCGGGAAATGGCTGCCGCAATATCCGGCATGGAAGGATGTCACCATCCGCGCGCTGCTGCAGATGACGAGCCCGATCCCGAACTATTCGGAGACGGTCGCCATTGGCGAGATCGAGGTCGCCGACCTTCAGCATCAGTTCAGCGGCAAGGACCTGATCGGCTTTGTCGACCCCGCGAACGGCGCCCATTTTCCGCCGGCGACGGGATGGTTCTACTCCAACACCAACTACATCCTCGCGGGCCTCATCATCGAGGCCGCTTCCGGCATGAATTACGAGCAGGCGCTGACGACGATGATCCTCGAGCCGCTCGGACTGCACTCCACCTTCTATGCCGACGGCTCGCATCCGGGACCTGCGTCTGCCGGCCCGGTGATGTCGCGTGTGCCGCGCGCGCTCTACCTCTTGCAGGATTGTCTCGGCTACCAACCGGAGCCTTGCAAGGTGTCGACGCTCGCGCCGCTCATTGGCAAGGACATGCGGCTGCAGAACCGCTCGTGGGCGGCGGAAGCGGGCGCGATCATTTCGAACCCGCACGATCTGGGCTCATGGATCCGCGCGCTGTTCGACAGGCGCGTCATTCCGGCAAAGCAGCTCGCGGAGATGACCACGCTCGTCTCGAACAAGACAGGCCTGCCTCTTCAAGACGTGTCGACCGATGAGCCGGGCGGCTTCGGTCTTGGCCTCGGCCGCTTCCATCGAAAGGAACTGGGCGGCGCCTATTGGTTCTACGAGGGCGAAACCCTCGGCTTCCGGACGATCTTCGCCTACTGGCCGCAGTTCGATCTTCTCATCACAGGGTCCGTCAACAGCCGGCCGCCGAATGGCGAGGACAAGTTCGGCCCCTCCGTGATCGGAGATGCGTTCATGGCTTTGCACGAGGCTGGGCTGCCGGACGGCGCTACCACACCCGCCGCAAAATAACTATAGTCGGGGCTGCGCGACGGGGAGGCCTCGATGATCTTCCGGCAATTGTTCGACAGCGTTTCGAGCACCTACAGCTATGTCCTCGCCAGCCGTCGCGGCGGCGAAGCGCTCATCATCGATCCGGTGCTGGAAAAGGTCGATCGCTATCTCAAACTGATGGAGGAGCTCGACCTCAAGCTGGTGAAAGCCGTCGACACGCATTTGCACGCCGACCACATCACTGGCCTAGGCGCGTTGCGCGACCGCACCCGCTGCATCACGATCATGGGCGAGCAGAGCCAAGTCGATGTCGTGTCGATGCGGATTGCCGACGGCGACAAGCTCGGCGTCGAGGGCGTGAGCCTCGATGTGCTCTACACCCCCGGCCACACAGACGATTCCTACAGCTTCCATTTCGGCGATCGGGTCTTCACCGGCGACACGCTGCTCATCCGTGGCACCGGCCGCACCGATTTCCAGAACGGCGATTCCCGCGCGCAATACGAGAGTCTCCAGCGCCTGATGCGTCTGCCGGAGGAGACGCTGGTGTTTCCCGCGCATGACTACAAAGGCGATACGGTCAGCACGATCGGCGAGGAGAAGCGCTTCAATCCGCGCCTTCAGGTCCGCGACGCCGACGAATATGCGAAGCTGATGGCAAGCCTGAACCTGGCCAATCCGAAGATGATGGACGTCGCTGTTCCCGCCAACATCCATCAGGGGCTGCATCAGGAAGACGTGGCGCGCAAGGGCTGGGCCTTTTCGCCTGAAGACGCCAAGGGGCTTCTTGGGCGCCCGGACGTCGCGCTGATCGACCTGCGGGAGAAACGGGAACAGGAGCGAACCGGCGCCATCCCCGGCTCGCTCCACGCGCCTTACGGCGAACTTCAGGACGCCATCGGCGAGGGCGGCCTCATCCACGAGCTCGCGCGCTCGGGCAAGACGATTGTCTTCTATTGCGCATTCGGCGAGCGCTCGGCGATGGCGGTGCAGGCGGCCCAGGATCAGGGACTCACGACGAGCCGCCACATCGAGGGGGGCATGTCGGCCTGGACGAAAGCCGGCGGCGCGACGCATTGACCGTGGTCGGGGCTTGAGCTTAGCGAAGGCGTCAACGGGGGAATCTCGGTGCCCAAGATCAAGGTCAACGACATCACGATCAACTACGAGAGCCAGGGGTCGGGCGAGCCGCTTGTGCTCATCCCTTACCTTGCCGCGGACAATGCCTGTTACGCCTTCCAGGTCGCGGAATACGCCAAGCATTTCACCTGCATTTCGCTCGACCCGCGCGGCGCCGGCGAGACCGACAAGCCGGACGGACCCTACTCGACCGAATTGTTCGCCGACGACGTCGCCGCCTTCATGGCCGCGATCGGCGTCGAGAGAGCGCATGTCAGCGGCCTGTCGCTGGGCGGCGCTGTTGGCTTGTGGCTCGCCAGCAAATATCCCGAGCGGGTGAAGTCGCTTTCGCTGCATTCCTGCTGGCCCAAGAGCGATCCGTTCCTGAAGGCCGTCGCAGGGAATTGGCAAATCATCGCCAAGGGCCTCGGCAGCGTCCAGGATACGATGATCCAGGGGATCTTTCCTTTTTGCTTCACGCCCGAACTCTACGCGGCCAAGCCCGAATATATCGAGCAAATCGCCGCCTTCGTGCGCAGCCGGCCCAAACAGCCAGTCGACGCCTTCCTTCGTCAGTCGGACGCTTTCATCGCCCATGACGCGCTTGGCCAGCTAGGCAAGATCAAGACGCCGACGCAGATCACGTTCGGCAGACAGGATATTGTGACGTCGACCCGCTTCGTCGAGCCCTTCCGAACCGGCATCAAGAACAGCGAGCTCGTCATCTTCGAGATGTGCGCGCACGCGCCGATCTGCGAAAACGTCACGAAGTTCAATGAGGACACTTTAGCCTTCCTCAAGCGCCATATCGGCTAGACCCGATGTCCGCATCGCGCAGCTCGCATTCGAGGCGCCGGCTCCGCACTCTTTGCGCCGCGCTCGCAATCGCTTTCGCGCCCTCCTTCGCGGCCGCGGATGACGACGAAGCGCTTAAGGCCGGAGAAGCGGCCAACCCTTTCTACGCGCTCGACACCAAGAACCTGTTCGGCTTCCTCGAAGGCGCCGACGTCGGCGAGCAAGGCGACCGGTCGCTCGAATTCGAGACCACCGGCTCCTTTGGCCGGGCGCAGGGCGCTTACAATTCGATCGAGCAGGAAATCATCTTCGAACCGACGCTAACCGATTCGTTCGGGCTCGAGTTCGGAGCGCATGTGCTCGGTCAGAACATCCAACGCACGCCCGGCCTGCCCGATTTCACCGGCGTCAATTTCTCGGGCGCCTCGATTGAGTTCCGCTACGTGGTGATGCATCGGACCGCCGACCTCCCGATCCAGCTCACGCTGACGATGGAGCCGGAATATAGCGTTACCGCCGACGCCGGGCAGCAGATCAATGACTTCAGCACGGCCTTCCGCGCCGTTGCGGATGTCATCTCGAGCGATCGGCGGCTCTATGGCGCAATCAATCTGGCCTATGCGCCGGACGGCTCCCGGTTTCTCGGTCAAGCGTGGCAGGACACGGCTCTTATTTCCGCTTCCGCCGCGCTCTCCTATCGCACGACGCCGGCGCTGATGTTCGGCGCGGAGGCAGACTACGATCGCGCCTATAGCGGCCTCGTTCCGCGCGGCTTCGAGGGGCAGGCTTTCTATTTCGGGCCAACTTTCCACTATCAGATCAACGAAAAGATCGATCTGTCCGCCGCGTTTCTCGCACAGACTCCCGTCGGCAGGCTCGACTTCGACGCATTCCCACGCCAGCTCGCCAAGCTGAGGCTCGAAGTGGATTTCTGAGTCTCGACGGCCTTTGGCTGAAATCTCAACGCGGCGACACGCGCCGCAATCAGTCGAGATCGGCGCCGCTCGCTTCTCGATTGCGCAATTCATCGACCAGAACCCGCGTGTTCTCCGAATAGTCGATCGGCGTCGACACCAGATGCACGCCCCCGCTCGCGAACGCGGCTTCGAGCGTAGGCGCCAAGCCGTCTGCGCTCTCGACGCGGCTGCCCTTCGCGCCATACGCCTTTGCATAGGCGACGAAGTCGGGATCGCCGAAGGTCATGCCGTAATCCGGAAATCCATCCACCGCCTGCTTCCAGCGGATCATCCCATAAGCGTTGTCCTGCAGGATCAGGACCACGAGATTGAGCTTGAGACGCACCGCGGTCTCGAGCTCCTGCGAGTTCATCATGAAGCCGCCATCGCCGCAGACGGCGAGCACCCGCCGGTCCGGATTGAGACACGCGGCCATGATCGCCGACGGGAGGCCGGCGCCCATCGTGGCGAGCGCATTGTCGAGGAGCAGCGTGTTGGCGACGTGGGTGCGGTAATTGCGCGCAAACCAGATCTTGTACATGCCGTTGTCGAGGCAGACGATCCCGTCCTCCGGCATCACCTGGCGCACATCGTGGACGATCCGCTGTGGCGTCGGCGGAAAGCGGCTCTCCTCCGCCCGGTCGGCGATGCGAGCGAGGATCTCGTCGCGCAAGCCCAGGAGCGCCTTTGCCTTCGGCAGCCTGTGTTCGAGCCGATCGGCCAGAAGCGCGAGGCTGGGCCCGACGTCGCCGATGAGTTCGGCTTGCGGGAAGAACACTTCTTCCACCGCCGCCGGCAGGTAACCGACGTGCAGCACCGTCGGCCCATTAGCCCCCATGAGGAACGGCGGCTTCTCCACCGTGTCGTGGCCGATGGTGATGATCAGATCCGCGCGGTCGATCGCGCGATGGACGTAGTCGCGCTCCGATAACGCCGCGGTTCCTATGTAGAGGTCCGAGTTCCCGGTGACGGCGCCCTTCCCCATCTGTGTGTTGAAGAACGGAATCTGCACTCGCCTGACGAACTCGGACAACGCGTCCGCAAGCCGCGGCCGGCTCGCGGCGGCGCCCAGCATGATCAGCGGTCGCTCGGCGGTGAGGATGAGTTGCGCGGCCCGATCAAGCGCGGCGCTCGACGCGATCGGCAAATCGATCGGATGCGGCGGGATCGGCGCCATATCGGGCGCCGCCGCGTGGGCGATGTCTTCCGGCAGTTCAAGGTGCACCGGGCCAGGTCGCTCGAGCTGCGCGACGCGGAACGCCTCCCGCACCATGGTCGGAATGGTGGCTGCGCTGACGATCTGATCCGCCAGCTTGGTCAGCGGCGTCATGGCGGAAACGATGTCGACTACCTGAAAGCTCGCTTGTTTGCGGCTCAAGATGCCCTTTTGTCCGGTGATCATCACCATCGGCATGGCGCCGAGCAGCGCGTAAGCCGCGCCTGTCGTCAGATTGAGGGCGCCGGGGCCCAGCGTCGTGATGCAGACCCCGGGCTTGCCGGTGAGGCGCCCATGCGTCGCCGCCATGAAGGCCGCCGCCTGCTCGTGGCGCGTCAGCACAAGCTCGATTGTCGAACGGCGCAACGCTTCGACCACGTCGAGATTCTCTTCGCCGGGAACGCCGAAGATGCGCCGCACGCCCTCGTTCTCGAGCGCGGCGACCAAGAGTTCTGCGCCGTTCATTAAAACGCGCTCCTTTGTGCAAACCTGGAGCGGCACGCTGGCGTATTCCTGGCCGGTCAGCAACCGCATTCGGCGCCGCTCAGGCGGTGAACAAAAGCTCCGCCGCCTGACGCACGCGACGCGCAACCGCCTCGTCTCCCTCGGCCGCAGCTACGCCCGTCATGGGAACCTCGAGCGCGACCGGGATGTCCTGAGGCATGTGACTCAGGATGCGCTTGATATCGATGCCGCCCTCGCCGGGCGGCAGGCGCTCCACGCGGCCGGCGTGCAAAAGCTCTTCGGTCGTATAGCTCGCCTGGACCGGCGCGTCGGCGACGTGGACGAAGGGCAGGCGCGACGGGGGAATCCGGTCGAGCTCATCGAACGTGCTCGTCGATCGGTTGAAGTGAAGCGTGTCCACCAGGATGCCGAGCGCAGGACGCTCAGCCGCCTCGACGGCCCGCACCGCCGCGCTGAGATCGGGAACCACTGTCCACGGGAAGAACTCGAGCACCGCGCGCAGTCCGTATCGCGAAGCCAGGTCGCTGACCGCGGCCAGACGGTCCGTGAACCGGCTGAGATCAGGGTCGTACGCAGACGTGATCATGTATTTGGCGCCGAGTTCCGCGCCGGCCGCCGCGAACGGCTCGAGCGACGAAACGTCCGTCTCCGGCGTGATCCTGACGAACTCGATGTCGAGCACGCCGACGCCGGTCGCCGCCATCGCGGCTTTGGTCGCGCGCATCAGCGGCTTGTCGTCCATCAGCGGATGGGCAGGGGTTGTTTCCGTCCCCCCGATGAGGCGCAGTCCGACCGTGTCGTAGCCAGTGCGGGCCGCAGCCTCGATCACTTGCGGGGGCGCCAGTCGGATCACGGTCAAATGCGCGAGCGAAAACTTCACGGCTTGTCCCTACCTGCCTCTCCAGGCATCGCGCTACACTGCGGCGCAGCGCAACGTCATCGCCGAGCGCGACATTGCTTCGCGCTTGGGGCAGCCCAAGCCAAACCGCCGGGTCACGTCATCTGGGTGACGAGCTTCGGGTTGAGATAGGCTTCGAGCGCCTCGGAGCCGCCTTCCGAGCCGTAGCCGGAATCCCTGACCCCGCCAAACGGCAATTCCGGCAGTGCAAGCCCATGGTGATTGATTGAGACCATTCCGCTTTCGACGTCCCGGCCGACGTCCGCCATCGTCTTCGCCGACCTCGTATAGGCATAGGCTGCAAGCCCGTATGGCAACCTGTTGGCTTCGGTGATTGCCGCGCCGTATTCGCTAAACGGGCTCATGATGGCGATGGGGCCGAACGGCTCCTCGTTCATCACCCGCGCCCCCATGGGAACGTCGGTTAGCACGGTCGGCGCAAAGAAATAGCCGCGGTTGCCAATGCGCTCTCCGCCGCACGCGACTTTCGCGCCGCGCGAAACCGCATCCGCCGTCAGCGCTTCCATCGCATCCATGCGACGGGCATGGGCCACGGGTCCCATCGTCACGCCGTCGGCGAGCCCGTCGCCGACCTTGATCGACTTCGCGGCCTTGACGAAGCCATCGACGAATTTGGGATAGACGCTCTCGTGCACAAGGAACCGCGTCGGGGCGACGCAGACCTGGCCCGCGTTGCGGAACTTCGAGGGGACAAGAACCTTGATGGCCCGATCGACGTCAGCGTCTTCGAACACGATCGCCGGCGCGTGGCCGCCCAGTTCCATCGTCATCCGTTTCATGTGCAGACCGGCGAGCGACGCAAGCTGTTTGCCGACCGCGGTCGACCCCGTGAACGAGATTTTCCTGATCGCCGGATGCGGGATGAGATAAGCGCTGATCGTCGCCGGGTCGCCGAATACGAGGTTGAGCACGCCGGGCGGCAGGCCGGCGTCAGCAAACGCGGCGACCAGCGCGGCGCAGCTGGCGGGCGTATCCTCCGGGCCCTTGATGATGATCGAGCATCCTGCGGCAAGCGCCGCGGAAATCTTGCGCACCGCCTGGTTGATCGGAAAATTCCACGGCGAGAAGGCGGCGACCGGGCCGACCGGCTCCTTGACCACCATCTGGCTAATGTTTGGGGCGCGCCCGGGGACAATGCGGCCGTAAGCGCGCCGGCCTTCCTCCGCCAGCCAGTCGATGACGTCGGCGCCTGCGGCGGCTTCCATGCGCGATTCGGCAAGGGGCTTGCCCTGCTCCGTGGTCATGGCCCGCGCGACGCTTTCGTTGCGCTCGCGCAAAAGCCCGGCGGCCCGGCGCATGACCTTCGACCGCTCGAACGCCGACGTGCTGCGCCATTTCGCGAATCCGCGCAAAGCCGCCGCCAAGGCCTCGTCGAGGTCCGCCTTGTCGGCGACCGCGTGCGAGCCGATCGTCTCCTCATTCGCAGGGTTGAGAACCGGCGCCTGGCCGCCGTGGCCGGGGCGCCATTGTCCGTCGATGAAAAGCTGCGTGTCAGTGTCCATCATTTGCCCTATCACGAAATCGCGCGTCGTCGGAGCGAGCGGGCGCCTGCTCGCTTCAAGCCTTCTCTATCTTGCTTCCATCGCGCGGCGCAGGGCAAGGTTTTGGTCGGCATCGTGGCGGTCAACAAGCCGGGAGGACAAGGATGAAACAAGTTCAAATGCGATCGAGCCTGGCGCAACTGTGGGGCGCGGCCGGCCAAGATAACCCGACGGCGAGCGCAAGGATTCGATACCCGTTGCTGGGGCTCGCCATCAGGAAGGTATAAAGTTGCGCCCGAGCGCTCGATTCGAGCGCTGAAACGTCCTTAAAGCAGAGGCCCGCAAGTTGCAGCCCTGCCCCTTGCCGGAGTCGCAATGCGGTCTTGCCTGCTCGCTCTTGTTTTGCTGCTGCTGCCCGCTTCCGCGCTGGCGGGCCTCAAGGAGACAATCGCGACGCTCGCTCCTTCGGCGACCGTGCTCGTGGTGGATTCCAAGGGCGACGAGCTGATCGCTCAAAACGCCGACACGCCCTTCGTTCCGGCGTCCGTCACCAAGATCGTGACGGCGTGGCTGGCGCTCGAAGTGCTTGGCGCCGACTATCGCTTCGAGACGCGCTTCTACCTCGACGCCAAACGCGTGCTCTATGTGAAGGGCGGCGGCGATCCTTACTTGATCTCGGAGGAATTGGCGCCGCTCGCGAGCGCGCTCGTCGCGAAGATCGGCAAGGCGCCGATCACGGGCCTCGTCGTTGACGCCAGCTACTATCCTCCGGACCTTCGCATCCCCGGCATCGAGAATGATGACACGGCTTACGACGCGCTGAATTCGGCGCTCGGGGTGAATTTCAACACGATCGACGCCGAGCGGATCGGCAACAAGGTTGTCTCGGCGGAGGCGCAGACGCCGATCACCCCGATCGCGATCGCCCGGTTCCGCGCGAAGGGGCCGCCGGACGGAGAAGGCCGCATCAGCCTTGGCCAGGACCCGACCGTCGGCCTCCGATATGCGGGCGAACTGATCGCCGCATTCACCAAGCGCGCCGGCGGCGCCGTGAAAGGCGAAATCTCGATTGGAGCCGTGCCGAAGGGGCTTGAGCCAATCTATGTTCACCGGCAGTCGCGCAGCCTCTCGGAGATCCTGGTCGGACTCCTCCTCGATTCGAACAATTATACCGCCAACCAGGTCTTTCTCGAGATTGGCGGCCATGAGTTCGGCGGCCCGGTCAGTCTCGAGAAGTCGCTCAAGGTCGCGAACACAAGGCTCGCCGCGCAAGGCCTTGCCGACGCGATCCATCTCGAGGAGGGCTCCGGCATCAGCCGCGACACACGCTTCACCGCGCGCGGTCTCGCCAAGGTGCTCGAGCTGTTCGCGCCCCACGCCGACCTGATGCATGGCCATGACGGCGGCTTGAACAAGAGCGGCACCATGGACGGAATCCGCACGCTCGCCGGCTATGCCGACACCTCGACCCACGGACGAGTCCGTTTCGTCATCTCGCTTTCGAGCAATGACGAGACGCGCTTCCAGATCCTCCAGGCCATCAAGGCCGGGCTGTAAGCGCGCTAGAAGCCCTGGTCCTGTGCTGAGATGTAGGCCCGGTTCCAGGTCGGCGTGATCAGGACGTCGTTGAGGCACACGCGCGGCGGCAGGCAGGCGATGTAGCGGATGAGATCGCCGAGGTCCTCCGATTGCAGCATCCGCGCCTTGTCCTCGTCGCTGACGGGAATCGGACGCTTGGCGAGGATCGGCGTCGCCACTTCGCCCGGCGAGAGCGCGGTGGACCGAATGCCGTTCCGGCACTCCTCCATGTTGATGCTATGGCTGAGAGCGACGACGCCGTGCTTTGCGGCGATGTAGCCGACGCCCGGTTGCGTGCTCACGAAACGTCCGGCGATCGAGGCGATGTTGATGATCACCCCGTCCTTCTGCTTGCGCATGATCGGCAAGGCCGCGATCGCGCCATGGAAAGCGGTCGACAGGTTCGCGCGGATGAGTTCATCGGCGCCGGCGGCCGTAAGTTTCTTCCAGCTTCGATCGGGGATGTTGGAGCCCGCATTGTTCACGAGAATGTCGAGGCGGCCGAATTCCTTTTCGATCGCGTCCGCAATCCGCGCCGCATCTTCGGCGCGGGTCATGTCGCCGATGTGGATGCGCGCCGCTCCGCCGTCCTTTGCTATGCGCGCCGCGACCGCGTCGAGCGGTTCCTTTCGCCGCCCCGTGAGCATCACGCTCGCGCCTTCCTCGGCGAGCGCAAGCGCTCCGGCTTCACCGATGCCGCTTCCTGCGCCGGTGACCCACGCAACCTTGCCCGTCAGCCGCTTCATGGCCTTCCCTCCCTCGTCACACGACCCGCATCCCTTATGACAGAGCCTCGGCCTTCCGGCGACGCGTTCCGACCCTGCCCTCGGCAAGTGGACGATAAATCTTGACATCCATACCAAGTGGTTGGTACGGATAATTACCCGCAAACTGAAACGATCATGCAGTCTCAGCACGAATCCAAGACGAAGCTCCTCGACGCGACGTTCAAGGTCGTGCGCGCCAAAGGCTATAGCGCGACCCGGATCGAGGACGTCTGCGCCGAGGCCGGACTGACCAAGGGAAGCTTCTTCCATCACTTCAAAAGCAAGGAAGACCTGGCTTTATCCGCGGTCGCGCATTGGGAAGCGACGACCTCGGCCCTCTTCGCCACGGCGCCTTATCACGACGCCCCGGACCCGCTCAGCCGCGTGATCGCCTATATCGACTTCCGCAAAGCCCTTCTGGCCGGCGACTTGCCGGACTTCACATGTTTTGTCGGCACGATCGTTCAGGAGGCCTACCGGACCCATCCGGATGTCGGCGCCGCCTGCGAACGGAGCATCAGCGGCCACGCAAGAACGCTCGAGGCCGATATCCGGGCCGCGATGCGCGAGCGCGGCGTTCCTGGAAACTGGACGCCGGAGAGCCTCGCCCTGCACACCCAGGCGGTGATCCAGGGGAGCTTTATCTTGGCCAAGGCGAAGGGAAGCGCCGCGGCGGCGGCCGAAAGTCTCGATCACCTGCGCCGCTACATCGAGCTGCTTTTCCAGGTGCCGGGCAAGTCCGTGTCGGACAGGAAAGATCGGCCGCATTGACCAAATCCGTCGGCCGCCGGACGACGAGCCAAAAGCACTAACGACGTCGGCGGATGCTCGCGCCCCAACCCCACGCAGCCAAAATTCACTCTTCGCGAAGGCCTGTGGACAAATGCTTCACGAATATGTCTAGCCATGTCTCCCATCCTCGACGTCGCCCAATCTACTGAGTGCAGTGCGGCGTCTGGCGAGCGACACGCGAGCGCGAACCGTGTCGATAGCGGACCTGGCTCTTAAAGCGCTAAGCGTGGGTGAAGATCGTATTCTGTCTTTCCGTCATAGCCGGGTTCGACCCGACCCAACGAGAACGCTGGAATCTCATCGTAAGCCTCTGAAGCGACGGAGGTCCGAGCAGCCGAGAGACTTGCGGCGGCGCTGCGTGGATGGCCGGCACAAGGCCGGCCAGCACGGCTTTACCGACATTCAACAGCCGCGAACTTGGCGCTAATAGCGATAGCTGTTGTTCAGGCTGTTTTTCGCTGCGGCTCCAACGTCCTGGCCGGGCTTGACCCGGCCATCCACGCGTTCAACGCGTCGAAATGGCGGGAGCGATTTGCAAGGACAAAAAGCTCAGTTCCTCCAAGCCTTTGTTTCACCCGCCGGAGCGCTCTCGGAAAGGGCGCAGCGTGGATGGCCGGGTCAAGCCCGGCCAGGACGGCCCGACCGCAAAGATCCGACCGCGCAACCTCAATCAACAGCTATCGCGACAAGCCGCCTAATTGTGGCCCTCAGATTTTTCGCTCGTCCTTGCGAGCGACAGGGCGTCGAAAGACGCCCGTCCCTCCGGACGGGCTATGGCGAAGCAATCCAGGGAACAGGGTGCGCATGTTCTGTGGAGCGTTTCGTCGCTGCGCGCCTCGCAATGACGGCTCCATCCGACAGTCCGCCTCGATTGAAAGAAACTCCTTTGCCCGCGGAGAGCGCGAGCTCGCCCTTGACGCCGAGCACAACAGTGTATACGCACTTATTATGAATTCGGAGCCAGTCGACTTCGTCGCCACCCGGCAATGCGTATGCACCGCCGCGCGCCGGCGCAGTCGTGACCTGACCCGCGCCTTCGAGAAGGCGATGCGAGGGTCCGGGGTTCGGGGCACGCAGTTCACCCTGCTCGCGACGCTGGTCCAGACCGGCCCAATTCCCACGACCCGCCTCGCGGACTTCCAGGGCCTCGAGCGGACGACGCTGACGCGCAACCTGGCGCTCCTCGTTCGCGACGGTCTCGTTCAAATCCATGAAGGCGAGGACCGCCGCGTTCGGAAGGTTGCGATCACGCCGGCCGGCGAAGAGGCGGCGCGGCGGGCATACCCCTACTGGAAGACCGCGCAGGACGCGGCTTTAGCGGCGGCGCATTCCCGCGGAGAACCATCAGGCTAAATTTTCGCACATACGTGTATCTACACTAAGAAGGAGAAAGCGCCATGTTCGAGATTCTGTCGACAATCGGGTTGACCGCTAGCGCCGCAATCGTCATCGGCTTTCTGGCTTACGCGATGGCCGACACGCCGCGCGGGCGCCTCACGGCCGCGGGCGTTCTCACCGCGTGGTTCGCGCTCGTGGTCACGATCGGCGCGAGCGCCGCGCTCGATCCCGCTCGCGGATTCGGCGTTCCCGCCCTGGGCCTGACTGTCGGGCTACCGGTCGCGGCGCTCGTCGGCGTCTTCTTCGCCTTTGGATCGATTCGGGCGGCCATACTGGCGGCGCCTTTGCCGGCGCTGGTCGCGGTGAATGCGATCCGAATCCTCCCCGGATGGCTGTTTGTGCTTCTCTACGCCGCGGGCAAACTGCCGGCGCCGTTCGCGCCGAGCGCAGGCTGGGGCGACCTATTCGCCGGCGTCGCGGCGCTGCCCCTCGCCTGGTCGATCCTTCGCTTCGGCCGAGGTGTCGCGCCGCTCGTGTTTGCGTGGAGCGTCATCGGGATCGCGGATCTCGTCGACGCGGTTGCGCTTGGCGCCCTATCGGCGCCGGGTCCTTTTCAGGCCTTCGCCGGTCCGCCGACGAGCGCCATCATGACCACCCTGCCCTGGCTCGTCATTCCCGGATTCCTGGTGCCGAGCCTGATTTTCATTCATTTCGTCATCTTCACCCGGTTGCTCGCACGAACTCAAAGCTCGAACTCTGCGGCTGTGTGGCGTGGCGCTGAAGGCCAGCCGAAGTCGGCGTGAAACGGCCGACGCCGGAGCATACGCCCCGGCGTCGGAAGTTGTTTGGGGGATGGCGCGTCGGTTTTTCTAAACGGCGGCGCGCCACCCTCCCAGTCAGCGCGCCGCCGCCCATCCCTTCGGGCGTAGGACTCGATTACGCCTTGGGGAACGGGACGGCCACGAAGCGGGCGCCGTCGGCGGTCTGAATACGCATCATCACCGCCTTCTTGCCCTGGCTCTTCGCGCTCGCGATCCCGGCCTTCACGTCCTCAGGGGTCGACACCGGCTTGCCGCTGACATCGAGGATGACGTTGCCGGTCGCGAGACCCTGCTCGGCGGCCGTTCCGTTCGGATCGACGCCGACGATGGCGACGCCCTTGTCGCCTGCGCCAGCCACATCCTTGGCCGGAGCGATCTGGATGCCGAGCGCGCCCGGCTCCTTGGCCTGCGAGCCGTCAGCCTTGGCCACGGTCTCGTTCTTCTGGTCGGCGAGCGTGATCTGAGCCGTCTTTTCGTCGCCATTGCGCAGGTAGGTCAATTCGACCTTGTCGTTGGGCTTGAACGACCCGATGCGGCGGGTGAGGTCAGACGCGTCCGCAACCACCTGACCATTGAGCTTGGTGATCACATCGCCAGCCTTGATCCCGGCCTCGGCAGCCGGCGTTCCCGGCATCGCCTCGGCGACGATCGCGCCCTTGTCGCTCTTCATTCCCATGCTCTCGGCCATCTCCGGAGTAACCGGCTGGATGTTGACGCCGAGATAGCCGCGCGGAACGACGCCGCCGTGCTCGAGCGCGCCAATGACGCTATCGACCGTGGTCGCGGGGATCGCAAAGCCGATGCCGACGCTGCCGCCCGACGGCGAGTAGATGGCGGTGTTCACGCCGACGACTTCGCCCTTCATGTTGAAGGTCGGGCCGCCGGAGTTGCCGCGGTTGATCGGGGCGTCAATCTGCAGGAAGCGATCGTAGGGGCCGTCGCCGATGTCGCGGCCTTCGGCCGAAACAATGCCCGCGGTCACCGTGCCGCCGAGGCCGTAAGGATTGCCGATCGCCACGACCCAATCGCCGATATGAGGTGTCTCCTTGGAGAACGCGACGAAGGGATAATCGCCGGACTCGTTCACCTTGATGAGCGCGAGGTCGGTCTTCGGGTCGGTGCCGACAACCTTGGCGTCGAGCGTCTTGCCGTCGAGCGTGGTGACGGTGACGGTCTTGGCGTGGTCGACCACGTGGTTATTGGTGACGATGTAGCCGTCAGCCGAAACGAAGAAGCCCGAGCCTTCGCCCATCATCATGGGATGCCGGCCCTCGAGAGCGCCGCCATTGGGCATGCCGCCGCCATTGGGCATGCCACCGAACTGCTTGAAGAACTTCTGGATCTCGGGCGGGAGATTGTCCATCTGGCCCTGGCCGGAACTGCCCTCGGCGACTTCGCCGTCGGTCGCGGGAATCTTGACCTTGACCGACACGACCGAAGCTTTGACGCGGTCGATCAGCGGCGCGAACGACGGGGCGTTCTGGGGCAGGTCGGCGGTGGAGACGGCGGCCGCATAAGCGGGATGAGTCGGGGAGAGCGCGTTCCCGCCGAGGACGCCCGCAACGCCGAGCGAGGCGACGGCGACGGAGGCGAGGATCGTGTTACGTCGCCCTTGGGGGGTCGCAAGACCGGAGAATGACATTGAGTTCGCTCCAAATTCGATAGGTGACCGCCTTAGCGATCGGTGGAGCGACCATGCGCCGAGACGCCTATCCGGAAATTGGCCGGCTCATTACGATTTCTCAAGGTAGCGGAGCCGGCGCCATCCCATTGCGAGAGCGCGAAGCAACGCTCACCCGCGCTCCTGGATCGCGACGTCGGCCTTTGCCTCCTCGCCATGATGAGCCCATCGCGGTCGAAGTCTAGCGCGCAGCGGGCGTGTTGATGACAAGCTTGTAGTCGGGCCGCTCCGCTGGGGCGAATGTGTGCTGGATGAAACTCACGGCGCCGTCGTCAGGGTGATTGAACACGCGAAGGCCCCCTTCGCGGGTTTGAACGGCCTGCTCATCCCACGCTTCCGCAAAGAAGGCGCTCTCGCCACGAAGCGTCTCGACGAATATCCTGACCTGAGCGTCGCGAAAGGTGCGCGCGAAGTCGGCGCGAAATTCGGCGAGCAGCCGTCGCGCTCTGTCCTTCCAGTTGGGAATGAGCTCACGCGCGGCGGGCTCGAGGAACGCATAACGCAGGAGGTTGCGTTGACAGTTCCCATCCAGCCAGCCGCGAAAGAGGCGCGCCGCCGCTTCGTTCCAGCAGCACGCGTTCCAGAGGCGGTCGAGTCCATAGGCCGGGTGTTCGATCGCGTTGACGGCCGCGATCAGGGAGGGGGGCGCGTCGGCGGACGGCCCGCGCGATCCCTCCGGATCGAGCCGTCCCGCGAGCTTGAACAAATAGTCGTGTTCAGCGCGCGACAACGAGAGCGCTTGCGAAATGCGGCCGAGCGCCTCGGGAGAGGCCTGCACGGCGCGCCCTTGCTCGATCCACGTGCACCAGGTCACGCTGATCCCGGCCAGCGCGGCGAGTTCCTCGCGACGAAGACCGGAGGTTCGCCGCCGGCCGGTCGGCGCCCGTGGCCGCACGCGCTCGCGGTGAGCGCGAACGAATTCACCGAGAAGTCGCCTTTGATCCGCTTCGAGCATAGCAGCCATTGTAATAGGATAAGATTCAAGCTTGTAACAGTGTAAAGCAAAAGGCAAAAGCCCCTGAACGGAGAGGAGCGAGTGATGAGCAAGGCCCATGAGCGAGTCGTCGAGGCGCAGTTCGGCCCTCGAGCGAAAGCCTATGTCGAGAGCGCGGTGCACAGCCAGGGGGCCGACCTCGAGGCGATCGGAGCGCTCGCTGAGGGCGCTGCCCTGGCCCTCGATATGGGCGCCGGCGGCGGGCATGTCTCCTATGCGCTCGCGCGCCACGCGCGGCGGGTCATCGCCAGCGATCTGTCGTCCGAGATGCTGGCGGCGGTGGCGCGGGCGGCGCGCGAGAAGGGCCTGGACAACATCGAGACCGTAGAAGCGCCGGCCGAGCATCTCCCGTTTGAAGATGCAACGTTCGACTTTGTCGCGAGCCGCTTCTCCGCCCATCACTGGCGCGACTTCGACGCCGGGCTCCGCGAAGCGCGTCGCACCTTGAAACGCGGCGGCCGAGCGGCCTTCGTCGATGTCTTCGCTCCGGGCCAGGCTTTGTTCGACACCCATCTGCAGGCGGTCGAGTTGCTGCGCGATCACTCCCATGTGCGCGACTACACAAGCGCGCAATGGCTGGACACGCTTGGCCGCTCCGGCTTCGCTGTCGATGCCTGCCGGACCTGGCGCCTCAGGATGGATTTCCCCGTCTGGATTGCGCGCATGCAAACGCCCGAAGTGAACATGCGGGCGATCCGCGCGCTCCAGCTCGCCGTTTCGGCCGAGACCAAGGCGCATTTCGCCATCGAGCCCGACGGCTCGTTCTCTCTCGACATGCTGATGATCGAGGCTTCGGCGGGGTGAGCACGGTCCGCGGCTACTTCCGGAACTGCGGCTTCACGGCGGCGTAGAGCGCTGTGAAGCGCTCCCGCTGTTGCGCGAAAAGGTCCGCGAGCTTCGCGTCCGGTTCGGTCACGTCGGCGATCTCAGGCTTCACGCAGACGGCCTCGGCCGTCTCGCCGGTCGCAGCCAGCCGCGCCAGGCGCGCGGCGCCGTAGGCCGGGCCCGTCTCGCCACCCTTCATGCGCGCAATGGTAAAGCCAGTCGCGGCGGCGATCATGCGCGTCCACAAGGCGCTCTTCGCGCCGCCGCCGATGAGGCCGACGCGCTCGATTTTCGCGCCAGCCGCGGCCAGACAGTCGCGCGCGTCCGCAAGCGTGAGCGCGACCCCCTCCATCACCGCACGGGCGACGTCGGCGCGCGACGTCGTCTCGCTCATGCCGAACAGAACGCCGCGTGCGGAAGGATCGTCGAGCGGCGTGCGCTCGCCACTGAGATAAGGCAGAAAGAGAAGCGCGCCGGGGCCCGGATAATCAGCCGCGGCCTCACGCTCGAGCGCGTCCGGGGACGCACCGAGAAGGCGCCCGGCGAAAGCGAGCGCGCCGGCGCCGTTGAGCATCGCCGCCATCGCGTACCAGCGATTTGGCAGGGCATGGGCGAAAGCGTGCACGAGCTTCTCCGGCGCGCTCATATATGTGTCGGTCGCGACGATGAGTTGCGTCGCGGTTCCGAGCGAAATGAAGGCTTCG
This sequence comes from uncultured Alphaproteobacteria bacterium, assembly GCA_963717215.1. Lineage (GTDB taxonomy): Bacteria > Pseudomonadota > Alphaproteobacteria > Rhizobiales > Beijerinckiaceae > Roseiarcus. The sequence continues at coordinate 328,435 of CAVQVS010000004.1, read as the reverse complement.
CCCGGAGCGATCGCGCCCAAGCCCACCGCCCCCACCGCGGCGTCGCCGCCGCCGGCCGCGAGCAACACGTCGCGCGGCAGGCCGAGCGCGTCCGCGGCCTCTGGCCGGATCCGGCCCGCCGGCGCCGAACCCTCGAATAGCGGGGGCGCCCATGCAGGATCCGCATCGCACGCGGCGAACGCGTCTCGCGACCAGCCCCGCCGGGCCTCGTCGAGGAGCCATGTCCCCGCGGCGTCGCTCATGTCCGACGCCCTTTCGCCGCCGAGCTTGAGGCGCAAATAATCCTTCGGCGACAGCAGCGAACTGACCAGACGCCGATTGCCGGGCTCGTGCCTTGCGATCCATTTGAGCTTCGGCCCGGTGAAGCCGGGCATCGGCCTCACGCCGACGGCGTGCGCCAGGTCAGGATAGTCGTGCGCCAGTTCGGCCGCCTCGAGAAAAGCGCGTCCGTCATTGTGCAGAATCGCCGGGCGGATCGGCTTGTCCGCGCGATTGAGCAGCACCACGCCATGCATCTGGCCGGAGAAGCCTACCGCTTTCAGGGCGCCCAGGGCCTTGCCCGCGCTATTTCCGAGGTCCGCGATCGCGCCGGCCATTGCGGCCGCCCAATCGTCGGGGTTCTGTTCCGACCAGCCGACGCGCGGACGAGTCGGGAGAATAGCTTCTGACGGCGCTCGCGACGGGCTCGCCGCCCTCGTCGGTCAGAAGCGCCTTGAGGCCGGAAGTTCCGCAGTCAAGCCCGAGATACATGGGCTTGCATTGTGCTCCGCCGCGACAGCGCTCACAAGCGCAAGCGGACGATCACGCGCGAAGCCATTCGAGCGGGACTTAGGCGTGCCCCGTCAATGCCGCCAGGCCTGGCAACAGGAGGCCAATGGCGCCGCTGGAAGCCAACCTACGTCGGGATCGGCGTCGCTCTCGTCCAGCTCGGCGCCGTGTTCGAGGATGTACCTAAGCCCGGAAAGGATCGGCTGGTCGGCGCCTCGGGTGGCCTCGTCGACACCCTCCCAGTCTCGGGCGCCCGCAGCGCGTGAAAAGCGGCGAACGAGGCCGGCTGCGAAGAGGCCGCTGGTCAGGTTTCGTTTCTCCGCGTCGCGCGAAACGCGTCGGGCGAAATCACCGCCGATCGAGGCGACCGCCGCGCGGGCGACGTGCGGGTTGGAGCAGGTCCTGACGATCTCTCGGACGATCATGGGCGGCGTTCCTTCTCGCTTGGCCGAGACGCATCTTATGCCAATCGAATTTGTTCTCAACATGTCATTGCTCGAGAAAACTCTTTTGTGATCGCCAAGGTCAACGTTTAGACGGTACGATGTCAACGATTTGTCACAAATTATCGTGTGCGCTGCAGCGCGAATTGGACTTTTGTTCTCCCGCCGTCACAATCGTTCTAGGCGTTTGTTTGTCGTAACTTTGTGCAACCTCGGTTGCTCAATAAAGCGGTGGTGAAGTTACTGTGATTGCCGGAATAAAAACGATGTTTGAAGCATTGGGCGCATTAAATCGCCCATCCTCGAGCCGCCGGCGTGTGGGGAGCAAGATCCCGCGCTGCGAAACCGATACGCTGGGCCTATTGCAAAAGGGAGAACACGATTGCGCGTGCTGGTCCTATTCGCCCATCCGGTCGAGACGAGTTTCGGCGCCAGCGTGCACGCGAAAGTTGTCGAGACGCTGCGGGCGCGCGGCCACGAGGTCGACGATTGCGACCTCAACGCCGAAGGCTTCGATCCGGTGATGACCCGAGAGGACAGGCTCCGCTACTACGATGTCCCCGGAAATCGAAGCCGCGTCGCGCCTTATGTCGACCGCCTGCTCAAATCCGACGCCCTCGTCTTTTCCTTTCCGGTCTGGAACATGGGTTTCCCGGCGATCCTTAAAGGCTTCGTCGACAAAGTGTTCCTGCCGGGGGTCAGTTTCAATTTGAAGGACGACGGCTCGTATGCGCCTTGCCTGCACAACATCAAAAGGCTCGGCGCGGTTTGCACCTATGGCGGCGCACGCTGGACGACCTATCTGATGGGCGACCCGCCGCGACGGTTCCTCAAACGCTCCATGCGTCTCAATTGCGCGCCAGGCGCGCGTTGCGACTATCTTGCGGGCTACGACATGGATCACACTACGCTCACGCGACGAACCCGTTTCCTCGAAGCCGTGGAGGGGAAGTTTTCGACCTGGTGAGGCGCCACGAGCGCCCTATCAAGACGCCTAATCGGTGAATGGCGGATGGGCCGTTCGATTGTGTCCTAGAGGGCCAACAAGCGCGACTTGACCTCGGCCGCGCCGAGGTCGCCGAACAAACGGCTCATACCGTCAACCGACGGCTCGGCTTTTTATTGTAATGAGGCTCTCGAACGTTTGCCGCCATGAAACTTCACAATAACAATCGCCGAAATCCTGGCTGTGAAATCGCACGCTCGCGATGCGCCGTATAAGAAAGGCCCATCATCCGATGGGCCCCTTTCGTTTAGTCTCGACCGCCAACCGTCACGGCTTGCTGCCCCCGCCCGGCGTAACCGGCTGCGAACCCCCGGTCGACTTCGGCCCGGGCGTCACTCCGGCGCTGTTGCCGTCTCCCGAATGCTGCGAGTTGCTGGCGGACTCGGAGCGCTGCGCCGCCTCTGTGAGCGCCGTGACTGAATCCGGGCTAATCATCATCGTCACTGGGTTGCCCTCCGAGTTCTTGGCCTGGACAAAGAATGAAGAGGGTCTGATGGTGATGTCCGTATATCCAGCCTTGTCGAGATCGGCGCGCAGCTTCTGCGCTATGTGCATGTTTCCAGTGCTTGTCGCGGTGGTGTTCGCATTCGCGTCAGTTGAGCTGGGTTGCTGCTTTGGGTTCGCCAGATCCCCGCTCGCGCCTGTAGTCGGTCCGCTGCCGGCGTCGTTCGTGGCCGTTGTGCCGGCCGTCGGGCCGCTTCCAGCATCGCCCTGGGCAGCGAAGGCCGGCGTCGCGAGGCCGCCTGTCAGTACGAGCGCGCACATATATTTAGCGAGAGATGTCATGGGCTGTCTCCTCAAACATCGCCCCGCAGCTCAATGCCAACTCTCGGCTTGAACCCGGGTTCCACCAGACGACGAATTTGTTCGTCTTCTCGCGGGGCAAGTGCAATTTCGACGACGCGGCCGATCCGGCCCGGCGCTCTCCGATTGAGCCCCCGAGCTGTGAGCGCGCCGCGTGAACCGAGCGGCCCGCTCAACCAACGGCGGATACCTGGTCGATGAAATCGCGGATGTGCCGTTCGATCTCCTCGCCCGGCAGACCGTAGCGCGAGTTGGCGTCGGCAAGCCCGAGATTGCCGCTGATGACGAAGGCGCGCAGCCCTTTGCGCGCCAGGGCGACGGCCTGCTCGGCGCTGAGGCCGCCCACAACCTGCACGGAGGCGCTCGCGCCCACGCTCTCGAAAACCGCGCACGCCACGTCGTTCAGGTAGCCGCCATGAAACAAGGCGGGATCGGCCCGCCGGGCGTCGTACTGCAGGTGAACGCCCACGCCGTCCACGCCGGCGTCGAGCATGCGCTTCGCTGTCTGGACCGCCTGCCCGGCCGGCCCCTGCATGGGCACGAGGACGTCAGCGAAGGCGAGCCTCGGGATCGCCGGATCGGCCTCACGAAACGCATCACGCACCGCGCACACCGCCTTGGCCGTCGCCTCGCCTGCAAGGGCGAGGAAATCGATGACGTTGGCGCCGCCGCCATAGACCGCGTTCGCCTCCCCTTCGCCGCCGTCCATGGTCTTCATGTCCGCAAGCAGCAAGGCGGTTGGGAAACGTTGCCGGAAGATCGGCACGACGTTGCGCACGCCCTCGTATTTCAAGAGCGGCGTGCCGAGTTCCAGAATGGTCGTGCCGGCCTTGAGCGCGGCCTCCGCCACCGCAAGCCCTTGCGGCGCATGGGGCGTATCGACCGAAATCTGGAACGTAAGCCGCTCGCGAAACAGGCGGCGGACGCGGTTCGATTCGCTCGGGACGTCGTTTGTCATGTGATCGCTTCTCTTAGGTTGGGAATAGGCGCGCCGTGCAGTGCCGCGTCAGCGCTGCGTGATCTCCATCCGCGAGTGGACAGAGCACAATCTCCATTTGATGCTCACCTCGCTCGGCACCCGGAGAGAGGCCTGTGAGGCTTATGTCAAGAGCCAGGCTCATGAGGGCTGACCCTGCGCGGAAAGCGAACCCTTCGAGACGGATGCGGAAATCCGTGGACAAGTGCGTCCGATCAGACCTGAGGTATCCCGGCCCGCCCAACTCACTTAAGGAGCTTCGCTTGGGGGGAGGCGAAAGGATCGCAGATGGAATGGATCATCGAGAGCTACGACCGCAAGACGGATAGGGACGGGATGCACCGCTACGCAACCGAGAGCGCCTTCCTCAGCGCCGCCGAGGAGCTACTCCGCAACATCCTGAAGGGGTTCGTGTCCGCCACACTGCCCGACGGCAGGATCCTCAACGAGCAGCAATTGCGCGGCCTCATCGCCCACAGCGCGTCAAACCACTAAGTCTATACAGAGAAACCCTTCTGAACGAGGCGCCCACTCGGTCCCGAGCGGTCGGCGGCGCACACATAGCCCCTGCCGGGCGGCGGGCAAATTCCGGAGTGGCTGGGGCGCCAGGATTCGAACCTGGGGATGGCGGAATCAAAATCCGCTGCCTTACCACTTGGCTACGCCCCAATGCGTCGCAAGGCTCGAACAGCCCCGGCGGAAAGCGGGCGGACCATAGTTCCGGGCGCCCCGCGCCGCAATGCCCGAGCGGGACGAAATTTGCTCCGTCTCGGCGGGACGGCGCGTCCCGCCATTCGCGATCGGCATCGCTGCCTCGCCGACGCTCTCCCCCGCCCCTGCTTCGCACAGATCGCTTTCAGCGTGGACATCGCCAGAGGACGATAGCAATGTGCCGGACTGGCCCAGGCGCTCAGCTCGGACACAATGCAAGTCGCCGATCTCATCTTGCCCGTGTTCGCGGTGATCGTGACCGGATGGCTCGCCGGCTACCTGGGCTATGTCGCGCGCGACCTGTCCGACGCCTTGATCCACTTCGCCTACAACGTCGCGATGCCGGCGCTGCTGATTGTCACGATCGCACACGAGCCTGCGCGATCCCTGCTGGCGTGGCGCTTTCTGGTTGCGTTCGGCGGCGGGTCCTTGCTGTGCTTCGCGATCGTCTTTGCGGGGCTGCGCGCTTTCGGGCGCCAAGGGGTTGCAGGGGCGGCCATGCTGGGATGGGCCGCCTCGATGACCAATACCGGCTTCGTCGCGCTTCCCGTCCTCCAGGCGACCTCCGGGCCTCCGGCGGTGCTGCCCGCGGCGATCGCGATCGTGTTCGTCGCGGTGGTCATGTTCCCCGCCGCGGTGCTGATGCAGGAGCTTGATCCCCATGGGCCTGGCGGACCGGCCTTTGCGCCCGGGAAACTCGCTCGCCACGTGATCCTCAATCCCATGGTGCTGTCGACCCTGGTCGGCGTCGCCTGGGCCGCGGCAGGCGTTCCCATGCCGGGGCCGGTCAACGCCTATCTCCAAATCCTGGCGGACGCGCTGACGGCCTGCGCGCTCTTCGCCATCGGCCTTGGCGTATCGATCGAGGGCCTGCGGTCCAACATTGGACGCTCGGCTGCGCTCGCGGCGATCAAGCTCGGCCTGATGCCGCTCGTCGTGCTCGGCCTTTCGATCGCGCTGAGGCTCGAGCCGCTCTATTTGATTGCAGCGGTCGTGTGCGGGGCGGTTCCGACCGCCAAGACGGTCTACATCCTTTCCGGAGAATACCACTGCGAGGAGGCGACCGTCGCCGCGACCATTTCGCTCACGACATTGTGCTCGATCGGCACACTCATGGTCTGGATCTATGTTCTGGCCAAGTTTTTTCCGTTGGCGTGAGGAAGTGGCCGCCTTAGTTCGAAGATCTTAAAGCAAAGCGCCGAGCGCGATCGTCTTGGCGAATGTATTGAGATCGGCATTGGCGCCGCAGACCAGTACGCCGACCCGCTCGTCGGGCTCGGGCTGATAAGCGCCGCTTGTGATGGCGGCGAGGGCCGCCGCCCCACCCGGTTCGGCGATGACCGAATAGTCCATCCAAAGTTGGCGCTGAGCCTCTGCGATGGCGGCGTCCTTGACCAGGACGACGCCGCTCACGAAGCGTTTCGCGATGTCGAAATCGAGTCCGCCAATCCGCTTCGCGCCAAGAGAATCCGCTGCAATCGACTGAACGGTCACGTCGACGGGCTTGTCCGCCTCGAGCGCGGCGTGAAGCGCGCGCGAACCTTCCGGCTCGACGCCGACGACCTTGACGCGGCCTTGGAACCAGGCGGCGACGCCTGCGATCAACCCACCGCCGCCCACCGCAATGAGGACCGTGTCGAGCTTCGCAAGCCCCAGTCGCTCGAGGTCCTCCTCCCACTCGAGGGCGACCGTCCCCTGGCCGGCGATCGTCTCCACGGCGTCGTAGGGATGAATCAGGAGGGCGCCGCTCTCGGCGACATAGGCGTCGCATCGCTCCTGCGCCTCGGCATAGGCCGCGCCGCCAATCATCGCTTCGGCGCCGTAAGCCTTGATCTTCGCGATCTTCGCGGGCGAGGCGATTTCCGGCACGAAAACGCGGGCTCGAATGCCGAGCTTCTGGGCGGCGAAAGCGACGGCGGCACCGTGATTGCCGCCCGAGGCGGTGGCGCAACCGGCCGCCGATGCGGGTCGGGTAAGAAGATTGTGGAAGGCGCCGCGCGCTTTGAACGAACCTGTTTCCTGAAGGCATTCAAGCTTGAGCGACAGCGGCGGCGCGCCGGCGCGCGACGAGGCCGTCTCGAGGAGCGGCGTGCGGCGAATGTGGCCGCGGATTCGCGCGTGAGCGGAACGAATGTCGGCAGGCGTCACAGGGGTGCTCGAGGTCAAAGCGGGCGCTCGTTCCTAACGTCGTCCGCGTCGCCCGTTCGCCGCGCGGCTGTTCACGGATGTCCCGTTTGTGTCTGTCAACGCAAGGGCGCGTTGCGTTCGCTTCGGCAAGCCGGCGGCGGCGAGAGCATAGCTTCGCCGCAGATAGTCCTGAAGCCCTGGATCGTCGAGCGCGCCGGCGTGAATGCGTTGCATCCACAAAAGTCCGCGAGAGGCGAGATAGGGCGCAGGGCGCAACCCCGGCAATGCGCTCAACATTTCGAAGCTCGTTTTCGAGCACTTGAAGCTGACGGCGAAAGTCTCGCCGCTGGACCAGCCGCCGATGGCGAAGACCTTGCCGCCGATCTTCCACACGCTCGCGTCGCCCCATTGCACGACATGCGTCGCGTGCGGCAGGCTCTTGCAAAAGCCGTCATAGTCCTCGCGGGTCATCGCCGCGATTGGCTGCGAAGGCGTGTGGGCCAGCCGAGTTGCACGAGAGTGTCCTCAGGACCATTGAGGGCGAACTCATGCGTTCCTCACGGCTTGTCGCCCGGCTCGCCAATCGTCTCATCGCCCGCTCGGCATCGGGATCGCCATTCGCTCAGAACCGGTCGAAGCTCGATGGCCGTGACCGGTATTTCCCTCTTTAGGGGAGACGCACCACCATTTCAATCTCGACCTCTATTTCCGGCGTGAAGAGCGCCTGGACGCCAATCGTCGTGATGCTGGGCATCGCGTCGCCGACCAGTTCGCGTAAAGGGGTGACGGCCTGCTGGAACTTTTCCCTGGTCGCATTCACGACGTAGACGCGCAGCATGACAATGTCTTGCGCCGACGCCTCCAAGTCCTTGAGTGCGGCGGCGAGGCTGGCAGTTGCTAGCTTTGCCTGGCCAGCGAGGTCTTTGGGCGCGTCCTTACCGTCAAGCACCGCTGCGATCTGGCCGGACAGGAAGGCGAGCCGGCCTGGTTCGGCGACACTGATGTGCGACCAACCAAGCGATGCCATATTCCACATTGTTGGAGGGTTGCGGCGGCTCGCCGACGCTGACGCCCGAGACGGAACTCGTGCGATCACCTTGATTTCGAAGTCGAAGCCCGCAAGCCAGTTGACCCCAATAGCGGTCCAGTTTGGATACGGGGCTTTCGGGAACTTCTCGCGTTTCACCGTCCTGTACACGCCCCATTGCTTTTCCGGATCCGTATGGAACGACGTCACATCGACGATGTCGTCGAATGTGCATCCTCCCGCTGCGAGCGTGGCTTCCAGATTGTCGAAGGCTAGGCGGACCTGGGCCTCGAAATCGGGTTCGGGCGAACCATCGGGGCGGCTGCCGACCTGACCCGACACGAACAATAGGTTGTCCGATCGGACGGCGGCGGAATAACCGTACTTCTCGTATAGATCCTGCCGGCTGGCAGGAAACACCGTTTCGCGCTGGGCCATTTTCGTCGTCCTTTTGTCTTGGAAGCGAACGCATCCGACGAGCTGTGCTGGACATTCCAGTAAAACCGGAACATTGACATACGTCGCGTATGCAATGCACCCACGCCCGCGGTTCGTCAACTCCATATACGAACCGTATGCGAAATAGGAGATTGCTTTGGCTCCAAAGCGTCGCGCCGAAACGATGGAGGAAAACCGCATCAGGCTGATCGGGGCGGCACGAAAGGCATTCGCAGCATCGGGCTTTGCCGCCGCGTCGATGGACGACCTCACCGCGCAGGTCGGGCTCACCCGCGGCGCCCTCTACCATGGCTTCGGCGACAAGACGGGACTGCTGGCTGCCGTCGTCGCCCAAGTCGATGGCGAAATGGCCGCGCGCGCACAACAGGCAGGAGCAAGTGCGGCCAACCCATGGGAAAGGCTGCTGGCGGAGGGCGTTGCCTATATCGAGATGGCGCTGGACCCGGAGGTTCGACGGATCGTCTTGTTGGACGGGCCCGCCTTCCTGGGCGACCCTTCGAAGTGGCCCAGCCAGAATGCCTGCCTGAGTATCACGAAGCAGGCGGTCGCCGATTTGATCGCCGAGGGTGTCATGAAGCCAGTCGATGTCGAGGCCGCGTCACGCCTTCTGAGCGGCACGGCGTTCAATGCCGCTCTATGGATTGCCGCCAGCGACAAGCCACACATCGTCTTGCCGAAGGCGATCGAGGCGTTCCGGCTAATGGCCGAAGGATTTCTGGCGAGTCGAGACTGACCGTAATCAGGCAGTCCAGACCACGCTCAACCAAATTCGCCGCCACGTGTATAAGCCTAAACCTTGATCACGTCCTTCAGTTCACGCAAGCGATCGAGCTTCTCTTGCGCCTGCCGCTTCTGGTCGTCCTTCGCGTCAGCGAGGTCGTCCTCCGCGTTCTTGATCTCCTCGCCGAGCTTGTCGGCGCTCAGATCCTCGAACGGGATCGCGGTTTCCGCGAGCAGGATGAGACCCGCCTTGCTCGCGTCGGCAAAACCCCCGCGCACAAACACGCGGATGTGCTTGCCCTGTTCATCGTCGATGCCAACCACGCCGGCGCGCATCGCGGTCATCACCGGCGCGTGGTCGCTGAGCACCTGGAAGTCGCCTTCGGCGCCCGGCACGAGCACCGCCTGAGCGGAGCCGTTGAAGAGCATCTTGTCCGGCGACACGAGCTCGAAGTGGAAAGTCGTAGCCATGGGCCCTTCCCCGAACGCAGCGCCTGTTAAGCCTCAGCCGCGAGCTTCTTGGCCTTCTCGACGGCCTGCTCGATCGTGCCGACCATGTAGAACGCGGCCTCGGGCAGATTGTCGTACTTGCCTTCCACGATGCCCTTGAAGCCCTTGACGGTGTCCTCGATCTTGACCTGAACGCCAGGCGTGCCGGTGAAGACGGCGGCGACGTCGAAGGGCTGAGACAGAAAGCGTTCGATCTTGCGCGCCCGCGCGACGATCTGCTTATCCTCTTCCGACAGTTCGTCCATGCCGAGGATCGCGATGATGTCCTGCAGCGCCTTGTAGCGCTGAAGAACCTGCTGCACCTGCCGGGCGACATTGTAATGCTCCTCGCCGACAATCGCGGCGGTCAGCATGCGCGAAGTCGAGTTCGAGCGGATCGACCGCAGGATAAATGCCTTTTTCCGAGATCGCGCGGGAGAGCACGGTCGTCGCGTCCAGATGGGCGAACGAGGTCGCCGGCGCCGGATCGGTCAGGTCGTCCGCGGGCACATAGATCGCCTGCACCGAGGTGATCGAGCCCTTGGTCGTCGTGGTGATGCGCTCCTGAAGAGCGCCCATGTCGGTGGCGAGCGTCGGTTGGTAGCCGACCGCGGAAGGAATGCGGCCAAGCAGCGCCGAGACTTCCGAACCGGCCTGGGTAAAACGGAAGATGTTGTCGATGAACAAGAGCACGTCCTGGCCCTGGTCGCGGAAATGTTCGGCGACAGTGACGCCGGCCAGACCGACGCGCATACGTGCGCCGGGGGGCTCGTTCATCTGGCCAAACACCAGCGCGCATTTCGATTTAACGTTCGAATCGGGATCATGGGGATCGGCGTTGACCTTCGATTCGATGAATTCGTGATAGAGATCGTTGCCCTCGCGGGTGCGTTCGCCGACGCCTGCGAACACCGAGTTGCCGCCATGGGTCTTGGCGACGTTATTGATCAGTTCCTGGATCAGCACCGTCTTGCCCACGCCGGCTCCGCCGAAGAGGCCGATCTTGCCGCCCTTGGCGTAAGGCGCGAGCAGATCGACAACCTTGATGCCGGTGATGAGAATCTGGGCCTCGGTCGACTGATCGACATAGGGCGGGGTTGGCTGATGAATCGCGCGGCGCTCGTCCATCTTGATCGGACCGGCTTCATCCACGGGTTCGCCGACCACGTTCATGATGCGCCCGAGCGTGCCTTCGCCGACCGGCACTGAGATCGGCGCGTTGGTGTCAGTGACTTCCTGACCGCGCACCAGGCCTTCGGAGATGTCCATGGCGATGCAGCGGACGGTGTTTTCGCCAAGATGCTGCGCGACCTCGAGGATCAGACGATTGCCATTGTTCATCGTCTCGAGCGCGTTGAGAATGGGGGGCAGGTAACTGTCGAACGCGACGTCGACGACAGCGCCGATCACCTGGGTGATGCGGCCAGTGGCATTCGCGATATTCGCCATGAGTTGACGTCCTCGTTCGTAAGCTATGCGGGCGGCGGCGGCCTGGTCAGAGAGCTTCGGCGCCGGAGATGATCTCGATCAGTTCCTTGGTGATCATTGCCTGGCGGGTGCGGTTATACCGAAGCGTATATTTCTGCACCATTTCGCCGGCGTTGCGGGTGGCGTTGTCCATCGCGCTCATCTGCGCGCCGAAGAACGAGGCCTGATTTTCCAGTAATCCCCGATAGACGCGCACGGTCACCGCGCGCGGAAGCAACTCAGCGAGGATTTCTCCCTCGTCAGGCTCATAGTCGTAAACCGGCGCGGTCTCATCCTTCGGGCCAAGCTCCGGCGGGATAAGTTGCTGGGCGGTCGGGATCTGAGCGATCACCGACTTGAAGCGCGAGAAAAAGAGCGTGCAGACATCGAACTCGCCATTCTCGAACAGCGCAATCACCTTGTCAGCGATCGGCTTCGCTGTTGCGTAGTTGATCGTGCGCACGGCGCGCAGGTCGATCAGCTCGAGGATCTGCCGCTCATGCGTCCGGCGAAGCTGGTCATAGCCCTTCTTGCCGACGCAAAGGATCTTGACCGTCTTGCCTTGACCCATGAGCGAATTGGCCTTCTCGCGCGCGAGGCGCACGATGGCGGTGTTGAAGGCGCCGCACAGCCCGCGCTCGCCGGTGCATACCAGCAACAGATGCGTCTGGTCCGAGCCGCTGCCGGCCAGGAGCCGCGGACCCTGGCCCTCGGTCGCAGCGCCGGCGAGATTCGTCAGCACCGTTTCGACTTGTTCCGCGTAGGGACGGGCCGCTTCGACCGCGCCTTGTGCGCGACGCAGCTTCGACACCGCGACCATCTGCATGGCCTTGGTGATTTTCTGCGTCGACTTGACCGACGCGATCCGGTTCCGAAGCTCCTTTAGCGAGGGCATCGCTCAACGTCTCCGAGCACGGACATCAAGGCCGGCGAACTGGATAAGAGATCGCATGTCAGGCGAAGGTTCCGGCGTAAGCCTCAACCGCGCTCTTCAGCTTCGCCTCAACGTCATTCGTCAGATCGTTCGAGGAGCGGATCGAGTCCAGGATGTCCGGGCTTTTCGATCGCAAAGTGCTGAGAAGGCCGTCCTCGAACGGCCGAACCTTGTCGAGCGGCAGTTTGTCGAGAAATCCGTTCACGCCAGCATAGATGACGCAAACCTGCTCTTCCATCTTGAGCGGCGAAAACTGCGGCTGCTTGAGAAGCTCGGTCAAACGCGCGCCGCGATTGAGAAGGCGTTGCGTGACCGCATCGAGATCGGAGCCGAATTGCGCGAAGGCCGCCATTTCACGATATTGCGCGAGTTCGCCCTTGATCTTGCCGGCGACCTTCTTGGTCGCCTTGGTCTGCGCAGCGGAACCGACGCGCGAAACCGAAAGACCGACGTTCACCGCAGGCCGGACGCCCTGGTAGAACAGGTCCGTCTCAAGGAAGATCTGACCGTCGGTGATCGAGATGACGTTGGTCGGAATGTAGGCCGAGACGTCGTTCGCCTGCGTCTCGATGATGGGCAGCGCGGTGAGCGAGCCCGACCCATTTTCTTTGTTGAGCTTGGCGGCGCGCTCGAGCAGGCGGGAGTGAAGATAGAACACATCGCCGGGATAGGCTTCGCGGCCTGGCGGGCGACGCAGCAAGAGCGACATCTGGCGATAGGCGACCGCCTGCTTGGAAAGATCGTCGTAAATGATGACCGCGTGCATGCCGTTGTCGCGGAAGAATTCGCCCATCGCGCAGCCGGAAAACGGCGCAAGGAACTGCATCGGGGCCGGATCCGAAGCGGTGGCGGCGACGATGATCGTATATTCGAGCGCGCCGTGCTCCTCGAGCACCTTGGCGAACTGCGCAACCGTCGACCGCTTCTGCCCGATCGCGACATACACGCAATAGAGCTTCTTCGACTCGTCCGTGCCCTGATTCAGCGACTTCTGGTTGAGAATGGTGTCGAGGGCGATCGCGGTCTTGCCCGTCTGCCGATCGCCGATGATGAGCTCGCGCTGGCCGCGACCGATCGGAATCATGCTGTCGATCGCCTTGAGGCCGGTCGCCATCGGCTCGTTCACCGACTTGCGGGGAATGATGCCCGGCGCCTTGACGTCCACGCGCGCGCGCTTTTCCGAGTTGATCGGGCCTTTGCCGTCGATCGGGTTGCCGAGCGCGTCGACGACGCGGCCGAGAAGCTCCTTGCCGATCGGCACGTCGACGATGGCGCCGGTGCGCTTGACCGTCTGGCCTTCCTTGATCTCCCGGTCGCCGCCGAAAATGACGATGCCGACGTTATCGCTCTCGAGGTTGAGCGCCATGCCGCGCGTGCCGTTCTCGAATTCGACCATCTCGCCGGCCTGAACCTTGTCGAGACCGTAGGCGCGCGCGATGCCGTCGCCGACGCTCAAGACCTGCCCGACTTCGGTGACGTGCGCCTCAGCGCCGAAATTGGCGATCTGAGTCTTGAGGATCGAGGAAATTTCAGCGGCGCGGATATCCATCAGCCGACCTCTTTCATGGCAAGGCGAATTGCGTTGAGTTTGGTTTTGAGCGAGCCGTCGACCATGCGCGACCCAAGCTTGACGATTAAGCCGCCAATGATCGAAGGATCAACCTTCGTGTCGAGATCGACCTCCCTGCCGCCGGAAGCGGCGCGCAGCGAGTCTTTCAGCGCGGCGACATTCGCGTCGGTCAAGGGGGCCGCGCTGGTGACTTCCGCCCGCGTCACGCCGCGGGACTTGTCGTACAGCTTGCGATAGTCCGCGATCATTTCGCGGACGAAATAGAGCCGGCGCTTCGACGCCACGAGCCGGAGGAAGTTCGCGGCCACGCCGCCAATGTCCGCCTGCGCCAGGATGGCGTCGAGGGCCTTGAGCTGGTCGGCGGCCGAAAAGACGGGGCTGCGCACCAGCCGTTCGAGATCCGGGCTTTCGGTGATGAGAGCGTCGAATCTCGCCAATGCGTCAGCGACGGCCTCGCCCTCGCGCTGGTCGTGGGCGAGCGAAAACAGGGCGGACGCGTAACGTCCGGCCACGCCGGAAACAACCGTGTCTTCCTCTGCCACGACGCCACCTCAGATGACGATTAAGCTCAGCCGCGCCGCCTCCCCGAAGGCTTGCGCGAACCCCCGGAAAATCTTGACGATTCCGCGCTCAAAACCAAGCGCTCGGCCAAAGCCCGCCCGAAAGGCTGGGTTGCCTAACATAGGCGTTTTGCAGGCGCAACCCGCGGGGAAGCGCGTCCGGCGCGCCTTCTCGCCGCGTGGCCAAACGGCGACGCTGGGAGCCTGTTCGCCGCCCGCCAATCGGCGCCTAAGCGCGCTTCAAATCGCTTTCGGTTTCACGCAAGCCCTTCGCCAATGCCGCGCCGGCGATCGATCGCAGCGACGCGGCAAGCGCCTCGAGCGCCGCTTCCCGCGCCGAGCCGCGCTTGAAGACGAGCCTGACCAGGCGCGAAGCGCCGTCGCCGACAATCTTCAAGCCGGCGATCCCGGCGCCCGAACGGCACCAGTCGACATAGGCGAGGAGGGGCGCGAGCGTCGCCCCCTGACCGGCGGAGGCGAGATGACGCAAGGTCTCGAGGCTCGTCCCGCGGACGTCGGCGCCGAGCGCCGTCCTCTCCGCCGCCTTGCAGAGCGCCAGCGCCTGATCGCGCAGACAATGACCCTCAGCCAGCAGAAGAAGGGTGCTCGGATCGATCTCCTCGACGCCGATCGAGATTCGCCCGCGCTTTTTCGCGTGACCGGAAAAGACGAGAAAAAAGGGCTCGTCGTAAAGCTCGATCGACATGAGCCTGGCGTCCTGCGGGTCGGTCGCGATCACCGCCGCGTCGAGGGCGCCGTCGCGCAAGCGCGCGAGCAGCCTGTCGGTCAGATCCTCCACCAGATACAGAGGCGTCTGCGGCAGCGCCTCGGCGAGCCCCGGCAGGGCGATCGGCAGCAGGTAGGGCGCGACGGTCGTGATCACGCCGAGGCGCAGTTCGCCGGCGAAGGGATCGCGCGCCGCGTCCGCGGCCGCGCTTACGCCGGCCGCCGCGGCGAGCGTCGCGCGCGCCTGGGCCACGACGATCGCCGCCCGGTCGCTGACCCGAGCACCGCGACCCTCGCGGTCAAACAGGCGAAGACCGAGCTCCGCCTCGAGCTTGAGAATTTGGCCGCTCAACGTCGGCTGACTGACGTGGCACGCCGCCGCCGCGCGGCCGAAATGGCCGTGGTCGGCGACCGCGACCACATATTCGAGGTCCCGCAGGTTCATGCTTTCAAAGATTGGCGGCGCCAATCGCTTGTCAAGAGACAATCGATTGGACCTATCGCTCTCACTGGCTTATCGAGGCCGCACGAAACGGCAGCGACGCGGAAGCGCCATACGCGGCGGCTATCGTCGTTCTCCGTCAGTCCGGGTTTTCGACAGCGAGACGCTGAACACCATTGGAGGAAAGCATGACAGATGAAGGCAAGTGCCCGGTCGTGGGCCACGACAAGCCAGGCAAGGAAGGCAAGTACGCGGAAAAGTCCGACATGATGCGGGCGTTCGCGAACAGCGACTGGTGGCCGGAGCAGCTCAATCTCAAGGGCCTGCAACACGACTCGCCTCTGGTCGATCCGATGGGCGAAGAGTTCGACTACGCCAAGGAATTCCAGAGCCTCGACCTCAACGCGGTCATCAGCGACCTCAAGGCCTTGATGACCGATTCGCAGGAGTGGTGGCCGGCGGACTTCGGCCATTATGGGCCGCTGTTCATTCGAATGGCGTGGCACAGCGCGGGCACCTACCGCGTCCACGACGGGCGCGGCGGCGCGGGATACGGGCAGCAGCGCTTTGCGCCGCTCAACAGCTGGCCGGACAACGCGAGCCTCGACAAGGCGCGGCGCCTATTGTGGCCGATCAAGCAGAAATACGGCCGCAAGATCTCATGGGCCGACCTCATGATCCTCACCGGCAACGTCGCTCTCGAATCGATGGGCCTCAAGACGTTCGGCTTCGCTGGCGGACGCGCGGACAGCTGGGAGCCCGACGATTCCATCTATTGGGGTCCTGAAGGCGAGTGGTTGGCCGACGATCGGTATTTCGGCGATCGCGAGCTCCAGAATCCCCTCGGCGCGGTGCAGATGGGCTTGATTTACGTCAATCCGGAAGGCCCAAACAGCAAGCCGGATCCATTGGCTTCGGCGCGGGACATTCGCGAAACCTTCAAGCGGATGGCGATGAACGATGAGGAAACCGTCGCGCTGATCGCGGGCGGCCACACCTTCGGCAAGACGCACGGCGCGGCCGATGCGAAGATCAATGTCGGCCCCGAACCGGAAGGGTCGTCGATCGAAGATCAGGGCTTCGGCTGGAAAAACAAATTCGGCTCGGGCAAAGGCAATGACGCGATCACCAGCGGCCTCGAAGTCATCTGGACCCAAACGCCGACGAAATGGAGCAACAATTTCTTCCAGAACCTGTTCGGCTTCGAATGGGAACTGACGAAGAGCCCGGCAGGCGCCTTTCAATGGACCCCGAAGGGCGGCGCGGGAGCGGACACGGTTCCCGACCCGCACGACCCCTCGAAGCGCCGTTCGCCCTCGATGCTCACCACGGACCTCGCCTTGCGTATGGACCCGGCCTACGAGAAAATCTCGCGGCGCTTCTTCGAGCATCCGGACCAGTTCGCGGACGCTTTCGCCCGTGCGTGGTTCAAGCTGACGCACCGCGATATGGGCCCGATCGTGCGCTACCTCGGCCCGCTCGTGCCGAAGGAAACCCTGATCTGGCAGGATCCGATCCCGACGGTGAACCACCCGCTGGTCAGCGACACGGACATCGCCGACCTCAAGGCGAAGATCCTCGCTTCGGGGCTTTCGGTGTCCGAACTGGTGTCGACCGCCTGGGCGTCGGCGTCGATCTTCCGCGGCGGCGACAAGCGCGGCGGGGGCAACGGCGCGCGCGTTCGGCTCGAGCCCCAGAAGTCCTGGGACGTCAACCAGCCGGCGCAACTGGCCAAGGTTCTCGGGAAACTCGAGGAGATCCAGAAGGCGTTCAACGCCTCGGCGTCCGGGGGCAAGAAGGTCTCGATCGCCGACCTGATCATCCTCGGCGGCGGCGCGGCGATCGAGAAGGCGGCGAAGGACGCCGGAGCGGATGTGAAGATTCCCTTCACGCCGGGCCGCATGGACGCTTCGCAGGAGGAAACCGACGTCGAATCCTTCGAGCCGCTCGAGCCGACCGCAGACGGGTTCCGCAACTACACCCGCGGCAAGCAGATGCTCAAGCCCGAGCAGAACCTCGTCGACCGCGCGCAATTGCTGACTCTGACCGCCCCTGAGCTTACGGTCCTCGTCGGCGGCCTGCGCGTCCTTGGCGCCAATGCCGGCGGCTCCAGGCACGGAATGTTCACCAAGCGCCCGGGGACGTTGACCAACGACTTCTTCGCAAACCTGCTCGACATGAGCACGCAATGGAAGCCGGTCGAAGGCTCGGAAGGCGTCTACGAGGGGCGCGACCGCAAGTCGGGCGAGGTCAAGTGGACGGCGACGCGCGCCGATCTCATCTTCGGCTCGCACTCGCAGCTCCGGGCGCTGGCCGAGGTCTATGGCTCATCCGACGGCAAGGAGAAGTTCGTGAAGGACTTCGCCAAGGCGTGGGCCAAGGTCATGAATCTCGACCGCTACGACCTCGTATACAGCAAGGCGCCGTTGGCGATGGCGGCGGAGTAGCCTCGTCGTTCGCGGCCGCGAGAGACCGAGTCCGGCCATTGGCGTAACCCTTCTCCCTCGGGAGAAGGTGGCCGCACCGCAGGCGCGGACGGGATGAGGGTGGCGCCCAAAGCCTCACCCCCGACCCCTCTCCCGTACGAGAGGGGAGCAGGAGGTCGCGCGCATTCGACCCCGAATCCCGTTCCCTTGCCCGCCGCGTCCTGCTATCCCGCGCTCCATGACCGCCCACTCAATCGAGAATATCCGGAACTTCGCGATCATCGCCCACATCGACCACGGCAAGTCGACGCTGGCCGACCGGCTCATCCAGCAGACTGGCACGATGGCGGAGCGCGACATGGTCGAGCAGGTGCTCGATTCGATGGATATCGAGCGCGAGCGCGGCATCACCATCAAGGCGCAGACGGTGCGTCTCGAATACAAAGCCCAGGACGGAAAATCCTACGTCCTCAATCTCATGGACACGCCAGGGCACGTCGACTTCGCCTACGAAGTGTCGCGGTCGCTCGCCGCCTGCGAAGGCTCGCTCCTGGTGGTCGACGCGAGCCAGGGGGTCGAGGCGCAGACGCTGGCCAATGTCTATCACGCCCTCGACGCGGGCCATGAGATCGTCCCCGTTCTCAACAAGATCGACCTGCCTGCGGCCGAGCCGGACCGGATCAAGGAGCAGATCGAGGACGTGATCGGCCTTGACGCGTCGGACGCGGTGCCGATCTCGGCCAAGACGGGGCTTGGCATCGATCTCGTGCTCGAAGCGATCGTGAAGCGCCTGCCCTCGCCCAAGGGCGACGAAACCGCTCCGCTCAAAGCGCTCCTGGTCGACTCCTGGTACGACGCTTATCTTGGCGTCGTCGTCCTCATTCGCGTGATCGACGGGACGCTCAAGAAAGGCTCGCACATCCGCATGATGGCCGCGGACGCCGCCTACGAGGTCGATCGCATCGGTATCTTCCGCCCGAAAATGTCGGAGATCGCCGCGCTCGGGCCGGGCGAGATCGGCTACATCACCGCCCAGATCAAGCAGGTCGCGGACACGCGTATCGGCGACACGATCACGGACGAGCGGCGTCCCACGCGTGAGGCGCTCCCCGGTTTCAAACCGGCCCAGCCGGTCGTGTTCTGCGGCCTCTTTCCAACCGACGCCGCCGACTTCGAGGATCTACGCGCGGCGATGGGCCGGCTCAGGCTGAACGACGCGAGCTTCTCTTACGAAATGGAGACGTCCGCGGCGCTCGGCTTCGGCTTTCGCTGCGGTTTCCTGGGCCTCCTGCATCTCGAAATCATTCAGGAGAGACTCGAGCGCGAGTTCAATCTCGATCTCATCGCGACCGCTCCATCGGTCATCTACAAGATCGCGCTCACCGACAAGTCGGAGATCGAGCTGCACAATCCGGCCGACATGCCCGACGTGGTCAAGATCGCCGAGATCAGGGAGCCGTGGATCAAGGCGACCATCCTCACCCCCGACGACTATCTCGGCGCAATTCTGAAACTCTGCCAGGATCGGCGCGGGGTGCAAACCGATCTCAGTTACGTGGGAAAAAGGGCGATGGTGGTCTACGAACTGCCGTTGAACGAGGTCGTGTTCGACTTCTATGATCGCTTGAAATCGATCTCCAAGGGCTACGCTTCTTTCGACTATCAGATCACCGATTATCGCGACGGCGATCTGGTCAAGATGTCGATCCTGGTCAATGCCGAGCCGGTCGACGCTTTATCCATGCTCGTCCACCGCGATCGCGCCGATGCGCGCGGCCGCGCGATGGTCGAGAAACTGAAGGACCTCATCCCGCCGCACATGTTCCAGATCCCGGTCCAGGCGGCGATCGGGGGCAAGATCATCGCCCGCGAGACGATCCGGGCGTTGCGCAAGGACGTCACCGCGAAGTGCTACGGCGGCGACGCCACCCGCAAGCGGAAGCTCCTCGAGAAGCAGAAGGCCGGCAAGAAGAAGATGCGCCAGTTCGGCAAGGTCGACATCCCTCAGGAGGCGTTCATCGCTGCATTGAAGATGGATTCCTGAGCGACAGTCATGCGATGCTCGCTTCGGGCGTCTCAGCATGATGAAGTGGTTTCGAACTTTGAGCGTCATCGCGAGCGTAAGCGAAACGATCCAGAGATGAAGGGCGGCTCGCTCTGGATCGCCACGTCGCTTCGCTCCTCGAGATGTCGATTGGGAGGAGCGTTATGATCGATCGTAGAATTGTTGCGCTCAGCGCCGTTGCGTTGATGGGCTCGGTTGCGCAGGCGCAGACGTTGCCGACGCATCGGATCCCTGCGGCGCTGGCGGCCGAGGCGGCGAGCGAGACGGTCGCGGCTTGCGCAAAGCAGGGCTATCACGAGACGGCGCAGGTGGTGGACGCCGACGGCGTGATCATCGCCACCCTGCGTGGCGACGGGACAGGCGCGCACACGCTCGATAGTGCTTTCGCTAAAGCCTATACCGCCACCTCGTTCAAGAACGACACGCTGGCGCTTGCCGCACGAGCGAAAGGCGAGGATTCGATCGAGCCCCTTTCCAGGCTGCCGCATGTGATGTTTTTCGGCGGCGGCGTGCCGATCAAGCTCGGCGACGAGCTCATCGGCGCGATTGGCGCCGCCGGCGCTCCGGGCGGAAAGCTGGACGACGCCTGCGCGCGCGCGGGGATCGACAAGATCAAGGATCGCCTGCAATAGGCGGCGGCATGCCAGCTTTCGCCGACGTTCAGGCGCTCGTTTTCGATGTCTTCGGCACGGTCGTCGACTGGCGCAGCGGCGTAGCACGGGAATCGGCGTCTTTCCTCGCCCGCTACGCGCCCAGCGCCGATCCGGCCGCCTTCGCCGACGCCTGGCGGCGCCGCTACGCGCCGGCGATGGCGGAGGTCGGCTCTGGCCGCCGTCCGTTCGTGCGTCTGGACGTGCTGCATCGGGAAAACCTCGAAGCCCTGCTGCCGGAGTTCGGAATCAGTCCCGCCTCGGTCCCCTCTTCCGAACTCGACGCGCTGAACCTCGCTTGGCGTCGGCTCGACCCGTGGCCGGATTCGGTTCCCGGCCTTACGCGGCTCAAGCGCGGGTTCATCATAGCGCCCCTGTCGAACGGCAACATCCGGCTGATGCTCGACATGGCCAAGCGCGCCGGCCTGCCGTGGGACGCCATTCTGGGCGCCGAGATCGCTCAGGCCTACAAGCCGAGCCGGGAGGCCTATCTGCGCACCGCCGAGGCGCTGATGCTCGAGCCCCGGCAAGTCTGCCTCGTCGCTGCGCACAATAACGATCTGGCGGCTGCCCGCGGGTGCGGACTGCGGACCGCCTTCATCCCCCGCCCGACGGAGCATGGGACCGGGCAAACAACCGATCTCAAGCCGGAAGAGGATTGGGACATCGTCGCGAGCGATCTTAAGGATCTAGCCAACCAGCTAGGCGTCTAACTTTGCGCCGCAGGCCTTCGCTGCGCGGTGGCGTTAGGCGCGCTGAAGAAATACGTGCATGCGATTCGCGTCCCGGCGGCGGCCCGCTGGAAGGCGTGAGGCCGCCGGAGCGCTTCGCTTGGCGCGGTCACAGTCTCATTTCTGGGAGGCCGGAGTAGACGACCCCTCCCATTGCGCCGACCATGGCGTCGTAGCCTTCTTCTGTCCAACGTTTCGGTCGGGAGCGAATCGAAAGCCGCCTCCGAAAGTTTCGTCGAGCGCGTCCATCAATTCCTGGATCTCGGCAAGATCGCCGACATGAGCCGGTTGGCTCGAGCATCAGGTTGCGGATAAACCTCAGCGCCCAAGCGACGACCACGCCAAGCCGCAAGGGCGCGTCCCGGCGTAAAGCTCGTTTCACCCTCCGGTAGCCGCTACCAGGCCCCAAGCGAATGATTTCCGAATTGAGAGACGAGAGCGAAGATGAGGGGGAGGGCGGGAGCCTCGCGCTCCTGACGTTTCTCGCGCTGGTCGTGGGCGCGGTCTCCGGCGCTGGCGTCGCTGGCTTCATGCTCGTGCTCGAACAGGCGGAGCGACTACGCGACGCGCTTCTCGCTCTTGCCCATGCGCAGGGACCCGATGGCGTCTGGCTCATGGTCGCCGCTTGCGCGGCCGCGGCTGGAATTGCGGCCTCGCTCGTCCACCGGATCTCGCCCCAGGCGGCCGGAAGCGGCATCCCGCAAGTTGAGGCCATCCTCACTGGGCAAATGCCGGAGGCGCCGTTTCGCATCATTCCGGTGAAGTTCATCGGCGGCGCGCTCGCGATCGGCGCCGGGCTTGCGCTCGGCCGCGAGGGGCCGAGCGTGCACATGGCCGCGACGCTTGGCCATCTGGTCGGCAAGATTTTCCGGCGCCATTGGCCCGATTGCCGGGTGTTGCTTGCCGCCGGGGCCGGGGCCGGCCTCGCCACGGCGTTCAACGCGCCAATCGCCGGCGCCATCTTCGTGCTTGAGGAATTGGTGCGGCGGTTTGAATTGCGGATCGCGATCGCGGCGCTCGGCGCGTCTGCGAGCGCCATCTCCGTCTCCCGCGCGATCCTGGGCGACGCCCAGGATTTTCATCTGGGCGCGCTGGTGATGCCGGACCTCGCGATCCGGCCGCTGTTCTTCGTTCTCGGCGCGCTCGCGGGGGTGATCGCAGTCATCTATAATCGTGTGCTCCTGCAAACGATGACGACGGTCGACCGCTTCGACCATTGGCCGGTTGAGATCCGCGCGGCGCTCATTGGGGCCGGGGTTGGCGCGGTCGCCTGGTTTCTACCCGATCTCGTCGGCGGGGGCGATGCGATCACCCAGCGGACGCTGCTCGGCGCCGGAACGCTCGCGGCGCTTCCTCTGGTTTTTATTATTCGGCTCGCGCTCGGCTCCCTCTCCTATTCGGCGGGAACGCCCGGCGGCTTGTTTGCGCCTCTCCTGGTGCTTGGCGCGCAATTCGGATTGTTTTTCGGATTGGCTTGGCAGCTCGCCCTTCCGGGGCTGCATGTTCAGCCGGAAGGGTTCGCGGTGGTGGGAATGGCGGCTCTGTTCACGGGAATCGTGCGCGCGCCGCTGACCGGCATCGTGCTCGCCACGGAAATGACGGCGGACGTGACGCTGCTGTTGCCGATGCTGGGCGCCTGCGCGATGGCCATGCTGACGCCGACGCTGCTCAAGGACCCGCCGATCTACGATTCATTGCGCGAACGGACGGTCGCCCGCGAGAGAGCGCGGCTCGATCGGATCGCGGCCGCTGGGCGCGAGTGAGGCAGAGCAATGTTCGACACGAAAATCTCGATCGTCGTGCGTGAGGATCTGGCGACATGGCAGAAGCTCAACGTCGTCGCTTTTTTGACGAGCGGCGTCGTCGGCGCCGCCCCCGGCCTCATCGGCGAGGCTTACGAGGACGCCGCAGGCAACAGATACAACGCGCTCATGATCCAGCCGGCGATCGTTCTCAGCGCCGACCGGGAGACGCTAAAGACGATCTATGGGCGCGCCATGGAGCGGCGCGTCCGTGTCTCGCTCTACATCGAAGACATGTTCACGACGGGCCACGACGCCGCCAACCGCGCCACCGTCAGGCAATATGCGCCGGACGCCATGAACGTCGTCGGCCTGGCGCTGCGCGAGGACAAGAAGCTCGTCGACAAGATCACCAAAGGGGCGCGGATGCACGGGTGAGGAGGGCTCTCAAGAGCGCGTCCTTGTTATTCCCGCGCAAGACGCAAGCGGGAATCTAGATTTTTTCCCCGAGCGCTGCTGGATGCCGGACTCGCGGGCATGACAAGGTTAGTCGGCCGACCGGCCGTTAGCACTCGCTTGCAATGAGTGCCAACAATCGCTATGTAAGCGCTGTCGACAGACTGCAGCCAGGAGCTAGGGCATGATCCCGGGCCGGCGGAGCAGCTCGACATCGAGAGGAACGCTCCATGAAATTTCGCCCGTTACACGACCGCATCGTCGTCCGCCGCATCGAGGCCGACGCCAAGACCAAGGGTGGCATCATCATTCCCGACACCGTCAAGGAGAAGCCGCAGGAGGGCGAAGTCGTCGCCGTCGGTCCCGGCGGCCGTGACGAGAATGGCAAGATCACGCCGACCGAGCTGAAGCCCGGCGAGCGCATCCTGTTCGGCAAGTGGTCGGGCACGGAAGTGAAGATCGACGGCGAGGAGCTCCTGATCATGAAGGAGACCGACGTCATGGGCGTGATCGAAGGCGCCGCAGCGCCCAAGACGACCAAGAAGGCCGCCTAAAACCAAATCCATTTTTCGTCAATTGAAGGAACCAAGTTCATGTCAGCCAAAGATGTACGTTTCTCCTCCGACGCGCGCGACCGCATGCTCCGCGGCGTCGAGACCCTCGCCAACGCCGTCAAGGTGACGCTGGGCCCGAAGGGCCGCAACGTGATCCTCGACAAGTCCTACGGCGCCCCGCGCATCACCAAGGACGGCGTGACCGTCGCCAAGGAAATCGAGCTTTCCGACAAGTTCGAGAACATGGGCGCGCAGATGGTGCGCGAAGTCGCCTCCAAGACCAATGATCTTGCCGGCGACGGCACCACCACCGCGACCGTGCTTGCCGCCTCGATCATGAAGGAAGGCCTCAAGCTCGTCGCCGCCGGCATGAACCCGATGGACCTCAAGCGCGGCATCGACATCGCGGTGACCGCGGTCGTCAAGGACATCGAAAAGCGCGCCAAGAAGGTGCAGTCGGCCGACGAGATCGCACAGATCGGGACCATCGCCGCGAATGGCGACAAGACGATCGGCAAGATGATTTCCGACGCAATGAAGAAGGTCGGCAACGAGGGCGTCATCACCGTCGAAGAGGCCAAGACCGCCGAGACCGAGCTCGACGTCGTCGAAGGCATGCAGTTCGACCGTGGCTATCTCTCGCCCTATTTCGTCACCAACGCGGAGAAGATGGTCGCCGAACTCGATGACCCCTACATTCTCATCCACGAGAAGAAGCTGTCCTCGCTGCAGCCCATGCTCCCCGTCCTCGAGGCGGTCGTGCAGGCTGGCAAGCCCCTCCTCATCATTGCCGAGGACATCGAGGGCGAAGCGCTCGCGACCCTGGTCGTCAACAAGCTGCGTGGCGGCCTGAAGGTTGCGGCCGTCAAGGCGCCGGGCTTCGGCGATCGCCGCAAGGCGATGCTCGAAGACATCGCAATCCTCACCTCGGGCACCCTGATCGCCGAAGATCTCGGCATCAAGCTCGAGAATGTGACCCTTCAGATGCTCGGCCGGGCCAAGCGGGTTCGGATCGAGAAGGAGAACACCACCATCATCGATGGTAGCGGCAAGAAAGCCGACATCGAGGCCCGCATCGCCCAGATCAAGGCGCAGATCGAGGACACGACCTCGGATTACGACAAGGAGAAGCTGCAGGAGCGTCTGGCCAAGCTCGCCGGTGGCGTTGCGATCATTCGCGTCGGCGGCTCGACCGAGGTCGAGGTGAAGGAGAAGAAGGATCGCGTCGACGACGCCATGCATGCGACCAAGGCTGCGGTCGAAGAAGGCATCGTCCCGGGCGGCGGCGTCGCGCTCCTGCGCGCGAAGGCTGCGATCGGCAAGCTCACCAACGACAACGAGGACGTCCAGTCCGGCATCAACATCGTGCTCCGGGCGCTCGAGGCTCCGATCCGCCAGATCAGCGAGAATTCGGGGGTGGAAGGCTCGATCGTGGTCGGCAAGATCCTCGAGAACAAGTCGCAGACCTACGGCTTCGACGCACAGACCGAGCAATATGTCGACATGCTGAACGCCGGCATCGTCGATCCCGCGAAGGTCGTGCGGGTCGCGCTTCAGGACGCGGCTTCGATCGCGGGCCTCATGATCACGACCGAAGCCATGATCGCAGACCGGCCGAAGGCCGACGCTCCGGCGATGCCGGGTGGCGGCGGCGGAATGGGCGGCATGGGCGGGATGGACTACTGATCGCCCGATAGGCCGACGAGTAAAAAAGATTGGCGGCCGGCGCGACGCTCGCGCCGGCCGCTCTTTTTTAGAGTAATCATTCGTTGCGAGGCTGAAGCCGGGGGGCCGCTCGTTTATCGCGTCTCGATCTGACGCATCAGGAGCTGCGACCCATGCTGATCCGTTACGGTTATGAGATCACGATCAATTCCCCGCAGCCGACGCCCCTCGTTTGCCTCTTGTCGGTGAGCGAGGATCGGAAGGCTGACATCCGCGTCGCCGAAAAGGTCTTCACGACCCCGATCATTCCGACCACCACCTATCTCGACACGTTCGGCAATCGCTGCCGCCGAATGGTCGCGCCGGTTGGCGATTTCGCGATCTGGGGCGACGCCACGATCGAAGACGATGGCAAGATTGATCCCGCGAACTTTGCCGCGCGCGAGGTCCCGGTCGCGGAACTGCCTGACGACTGCCTGCTGTTTCTGATGGGCAGTCGCTATTGCGAGACCGACAAGCTGAGCCAGACGGCCTGGGACCTGTTCGGCGCCACCCCGCCCGGCTGGGGCCGCGTGCAGGCGGTGTGCGACTTCGTCAACCAGCACATCAAGTTCGACTATCAGCAGGCGCGTTCGACGAGAAGCGCGTTCGACGCCTATCAGGAGCGGATCGGCGTCTGCCGCGATTTCGCCCATCTCGCCGTCGCCTTCTGCCGATGCCTCAACATCCCCGCGCGCTACATCAACGGCCATCTTGGCGACATCGGCGTGCCGGTGGTCGATCCGATGGATTTCAGCGCCTGGATCGAGGTCTACCTCGAAGGCTCGTGGTGGACTTTCGATCCCCGCAACAACATTCCCCGAATCGGCAGGATCGTGGTCGCCCGCGGCCGGGACGCGGCGGACATTCCGCTCATCAATTCGTTCGGACCTCACATGCTGAAGTCGTTTCGTGTCTGGACCTATGAGGTCACCGAGCAGCAGATGACGACCTCTCAGGTGTGAACGACTTCCGGGGCGCGACGCATCTCACGTCTTTTTGCTTTTGAATTTAATCGGAACGTACAGCGCGCCCCTTCCCCCCTTGCGGGTGAGGGGGTCGCTAACGCCGGCGAGTGTGCCCGAATGCAGAAAGCGCCAGCCTCAGCGCGCGCAGATTCTGACCGCGCCAGGCGCGCCCCACATCGCGCAAGGCGAGAAGCTGAAGCGATAGGTTCCGGTTGCGGGGGCGACAAAGGTCATGACCCCCGGGGCGTCGGGCACGGCGAAGAAATAGCCCCCGGGTCCCTCGACATTCGGATCGCGCGGCCGCGATACGGTCGCTTGGCTCCCATCGCGCGGATCGTAGTCGGTCGCCTCGCCCGTCATCTGCGCCGAAATCGCCTGCCCGCTCGAGAATTTGCCGACGAACAGAGTGGCCGGGCCGCGGTAGGTCCAGCAGGCCTGATGTTGGGCAAATCGGATTCGCGCCGCGACCTCACGGCTGCATGACGTCGCCGGGGCCGGGGTGGATAGCGCCGGAGCAAGAGTCAAGGCCGCGGCCAGAGCAATCGAGGTCCGGATTGGCCTAACCCTCATGCCTCAAGGCGTCCTTCGAGACGCGCCTTCGGCGCTCCTCGGGACGAGGCGATGGCGCGCCTGGGGCCCCTCATGAACTCACCGATTGCTTGCATCGCCGCTGGTCAGCGCCGCCAGTCGGGCTTCCTCGTCTTCGCTCAGGCGAGGCGTCGCGCTGGGCGCGTGCCGGCGGGCGTAAAGCGCGGCCGCGACGCCCAGGCCGAGCGTGAGCACGGGGCTCAGCCACAGGAGCAGCGTCTCCGGCTTGAACGGGGGTTTCAGCAGAATGAAATCGCCGTAGCGCGAGACGAGATAGGCGCGCACCGCATCGTTGCTTTCGCCTTTGCCAATGCGCTCGCGAATGAGAACGCGGATGTCGCGCGCCAGCGGCGCCTCGGAATCGTCGATCGACTCGTTCTGGCAGACGAGGCAGCGCAGTTCACCCGAGAGCGCGCGGGCGCGCGTCTCCAGCGCCGGGTCCTTCATCACTTCGTCCGGCTGCACCGCGAGCGCAGGGCCGGCGAGGAGCGCGACGAGGGGGAGAAGGAGGAGAAGCAAGTTTGCTCTTGAGACCGGAGCAACACGCAGTTGAGTGGTGGACGTTGGGACCCCATCTCCTACGGGAGAGGGGTTGGGGTGAGGGTTCGCGCGCAAAGCGCGCCCCTGACTTTGCCACGGTTCCTTCATCCGTCGGGCTTCGCCCGCCATCTTCTCGCCGAGGGAGAAGGGGAGCGCGACCTTCAACCTGATAGAAAAGCGAAGCATCGGTCTATTGCGCCGGCTGCGCCAGCGCGCGCCCACCGGCCTTCGCCCGCACGGCCGCGCCAAAGCGGAGGCGCCGGTCGGTCAGCGACAGCACGCCGCCGAGCGCCATCGCGGCGGCGCCCAGCCAGATCAGTGTCACCAGCGGCTTCCAGTAGAGCCGCGCGGGCACGGCGCCGTCAGGCGCGGGGTCCGCGATCGAGATGTAGACCTGGCCGAAATGGAGCGTCGCCAGGCCCGCCTGGGTCGTGCTCATCTCGCGGGCGGCGAATTGGCGGCGCGCCGGTTCAAGCTCGGCGACCACGACGCCGCCGTCGCGCACGGTCACCGACGCGAGCGTTTCCTTGAAGTTCGGCCCGACCCGTTCGCCGACCGAATTGAGACTGACCGAATAGGGGCCGACCATCGCGGGGACACCCTTGTGGAGAGTGGCGATCGTCTCGGCCCCGAAGCCGAGGCCGGAAAGCCCCAGCAGCGTCACGCCCAAGCCGAGATGCGCGAGCGCCCCGCCGAAGAACGACAGAGGAAGGCCGAACGTGCGCTTCAGCGCCACGCCTGCGCTCAGCCCTGGGCGCCATGCGCGCATGACGACTTCGATCAGCGTGCCGATGATGACGAAGATCGCAAGCCCCATGGCGAGCGGCGCAAAAATAGGAGCGCCGCTGAGCCAGGCGGCGCCAACGATCGCCGTCACGGCGCCGACGATGATGGCGAAGCCAAGCCGCTGCACCACGCCCAAAAGGTCGCCGCGCTTCCACGCAAGCGAGAAGCCGAACGGCGCGGCGAAGCAGGCGGTGAGCAACAGCACGCCGCAGGTGAGATTGAAGAAGGGCGCGCCGACGGTGATCTTTTCTCCCGTCAATTGCTCGAGCGCGAGCGGGTAGAGGGTGCCGAACAGCACGGTCGCGCAGGCCGTCGTCAGAAGCAGATTGTTGACGACGAGCGCCCCCTCGCGCGAGACGGGCGCGAACAATCCGCCCTGCTTGAGCGTCGGCGCGCGCCAGGCGAAGAGGACAAACGAACCACAGATGAACATCGCCAGGATCGCGAGGATGAAAACGCCGCGACGCGGATCGTTGGCGAAGGCGTGCACGGACGTGAGCACGCCCGAGCGCACGAGGAAGGTGCCGAGCAGCGAAAAGGAAAAGGCGAGGATGGCGAGAAAGATCGTCCAGACTTTAAGCGCGTCGCGCTTCTCCATCACTGCGACCGAATGGACGAAGGCCGTGCCGGCGAGCCACGGCATGAGCGAAGCGTTCTCGACCGGATCCCAGAACCAGAAGCCGCCCCAGCCGAGCGTGTAATAGGCCCAGAACGAGCCGGCGGCGATGCCAAGCGTGAGAAAGCTCCAGGCGACGAGCGTAAAGGGCCTGACGAAGCGCGCCCAAGCCGCGTCGATGCGGCCCTCGATCAGCGCCGCGGCGGCGAACGAATAGACGATCGAGAAGCCGACATAGCCGAGATAGAGGAGCGGGGGATGGATCGCGAGCCCGGGGTCCTGCAAAATTGGATTGAGGTCGCGCCCCTCGAAGGGCGCGGGCGCGAGGCGCTCGAACGGGTTCGAGGTCAGGAGAATGAAGGCAAGGAAGGCGACGCTGATCAGGCCCTGAACGGCGAGCGCGTCGGCGCGAAGTTTTGCCGGCAGCGCGCGGCCGAACAAAGCGACGAGCGCGCCGAAGATCGCCAGAATGAAGACCCACAACAGCATCGAGCCTTCGTGGTTCCCCCAGACGCCCGAGATCTTGTAGATCGCGGGCATCGCCACGTTCGAGTTCTCGGCGACGTTGAGAACGGAAAAATCAGAGGTCAGGTGCGCGTTGACAAGCGCCGCGAAAGCAAGCGCGATCAGCGCGAGCTGGATCAGCGCCGCGTTGCGCCCGACCGTCATCAGTCCGATGTCGCCCACGCGAGCGCCCCAGAACGGTACGACCGTCTGGGCGACCGCGGCGGCGAGCGCAAGCACTAGGGCGAAATGGCCGATTTCTACGATCATTGCGAGGCTGCCGTTGTTCCTTCCTGCCAACGCCCCTGTTTCTTGAGCGCGTCGACGACCTCGCGGGGCATATAGCGCTCGTCGTGCTTGGCAAGGATCGTATCGGCGCGGATCTGACCGGGCGCGGCCAGCACGCCTTCGGCGACCACGCCCTGACCCTCGCGGAACAGGTCCGGCAAGAGACCCTGATAGGCCACTTTGAGATCATGCGCGCCGTCGGTGAGGACGAAGGCGACGTTCTGGTCGGCGGACTTCACGACCGAGCCCGTCTTCACCATGCCGCCGATGCGCATCCGCGCGCCCGGCGTGAGGGCTTTCTGGGCGACTTCGGACGGGCTGTAGAAGAACACGATGCTGTCGCTCAGCGCATAGAGCGCAAGCCCAGCCGCCGCGCCGACGACGGCGAGGGCTGCGGCGATCAGCGACAGGCGGCGGCCGCGGCGGGTCAATTGGCGTCTCCGAGCCCGAGGTTGCGCGCCAGCGCGTCGAGGCTCGCGACCGCGCCGGCGTCCGACGCCAGCGCCTTATGCGCATCGACCAGCGCCGCCTTGGCCTTGTCAGCCTCATGCAGCACCGTATAGGCGCGAATAAGGCGCGCCCATTCGTCGACGCCCCCGCCCGTGCTGGCGAGCCGTGTGGCGAGTTTCGACACCATGCCCTCGATCATCGGCCGCTGCGCCTCGGGAATGGCGGCTTCGTCCGTCGCGGGGGCCGGCTCCCCCTTGAGCGCCGCGAGCCGCGCGTTCACCATGCCTAGCCAGGGCGCGTCGGGCGGCGAATCGGCGGCCAGAGATTCGTAGTCGCGGATTGCGTCGGCCTTCTTGCCGTCCTGCTCGGCGGCGAGCGCGACATAGTAGCGCGCCTGCGGCTGGCCGGGCTTTTCGGCGAGCGCCCGGTCGAACGCCTGACGAGCTTCGTCGGTGACCACGCCGCCCGCGGCGGCGACCAGGGCCTCGCCGTAAGCGGCGCGCCGCAAGGGGTCTTCGCCGAGAATGCGCAGCGCCTCGGCGTAAGCATGGGCCGCGTCGGGATACCGCTCGAGGCGCATGTAAACCGGCGCGATCACCGCCCACCCCTTGCCGTCGTCGGGCTTGGCGGTGAGCCGCGCTTCGACCGCCGCCACCGCCGCCTCGATCCCGCCATCCGTCTGCGGCGCGGCCTTGCGGCTCGCCAAGGGCTCGTCCGGCAGCATGGGTTGGCCGAGGAGCCCGTAAAGGGAAAAGGCGATCGCCGGCAGGCCGACGGCGATCAGCACAGCCGCGGCGAAACGCGCGCGCCGCGCCGGCGGGGGCGCTTGCGCGGGCGCGGAGGCCGAGGCGATGAGCCGGCGCGCAGCCTCGGCGCGGGCGCTCTCCGCCTCCCCCTGCGGCAGGAGCCCGCGCTCGACATCGCGCCTGATTTCCTCGAGCTGCGCCTTATAGAACGCCGCTTCGTTCGCCGCAGGGTCCGCTGTCGCGTTCCGCGGCGGGCGAAGCAACGGCCAAAGCGCGGCCAGGACCACGCAAGCCGCCATTCCCGCCAGGACGAACCACACCATCAACAAGCCTCAGCGCGGCGGTGAAGCGGCCGCGGGGATAAGTCCGGCTCTGTTATCGCAAAGCGAAGTTTAGGTCTCGTCAAAATGGAAGAAGCGCGGCAATCCGTGACTTAGGCTTGACGATCGGCGCCCTTCAGAGCGAAATCCGCAATTTCGCTGGCGGAATTGTAGCCGACGGCGACGGCCGCGCCGCTAGCGTCACGCGCGCTTTGGCGTTGCTGGCGGCCACTGCTTTGGCGTCGCGACGACGCTTCAGGTGTATGGCCATTTGTCCTGGTCCTTGTTCGAGAATGGCGTCCGCCGATCCTTGAAAGAGACGGCCAGGTCCTGAGCGATGGGCCGGCGCGAGGATCGACCGCCAGTTCCGCAGGACCTCAGCTCGTCATCTTCCAGCTTCCGTCGGCCTGTTTGCAGCCGACGCCCTTGCCGTGGTTCGGCCGGCCGGCGACATAGAGGGTCTGCGAATAAGCGCGGCAGCCGTCGCCGGTCGCGGCGCCGGGCTCGACAAAGCCGAAGACCCCCTTAGTCCCGCGCCAGGAGCGCTTTTGCCCCGAATCGAGTGCGCCGACCTGCGCCTGCCACGCCGCCTGGCGGTCGTCATCCGTCAACGACGCGCCGAGCGGCCCTCCGAGGACGCCGCCGAGCGCCGAGCCGGTTGGAACCACCGGGGCGGGTATTCCGGCGGGCGTGGCCGCGACCGTCGACGCTGCAGCGCCGGTTGGGGTCGTCGAGCCGGTGATCGGCGGGGCGTCTTTGGATCCCATGCTTTGACAACCAGCAAGCCCGATCGACCCGATCGCAATCATGAAAAGGCTCAACCGCATCGGTCTTAGTCTCCCTGGCTCGGTCATTTGAGGTTCGCTAGAGGCGGAATCACGAAGGCGCGGCTCACACACATGGAAGCTTCAAGATCGCGCGCAAGCCGCCGAGCGGGCTTTCGTCGAGCTTGAGCGAGCCGCCGTAGATCGAGGCCAGTTCGACGACGATCGACAGGCCAAGGCCGGAGCCGGGCCGCGACTCGTCAAGCCGCTTTCCCCGCTCGACCGCCGCGGCGCGCGCATTCTTGTCGAGGCCCGGCCCATCGTCGTCAATCTCGGCGACGAGGAATGGATCCGAATCCCTTTCGGCGCCGCGCGCCGTGCGAATCGAGACCCGTTCGCGCGCCCACTTTCCCGCATTGTCGAGGAGGTTGCCGATGAGGTCGGTCAGGTCCTGCGCCTCGCCGCGAAATTTCAGACCGGGCTGCAAGGTGACGTCAAAAGTCAGGACCTGGTCGCCATGCAGCTTTTCAAAGGTGCGGACGAGCCCCTCGACGACCGGCTTCACTTCCGTCGCCACGCCAAAAGTTCGCGCGCGCGCGGCGGCGCGGGCGCGGTCGAGATAGAAGGTCACCTGCCGGCGCATGATCTCGGTCTGCTCGCGCACCTTTTCCGGCAAGGCGGGGCTCATGGAATCCGCTTCGTTCATCAAGACGCTGAGCGGGGTCTTGAGCGCATGGGCGAGATTGCCGACTTGCGTCCGCGCGCGCTCGACGATCTCGCGGTTGGCGTCGATCAGTTGGTTGACTTCCGTCGCCAGCGGCGCGACGTCCTGCGGGAATTCGCCTGCGATATGCTCGGCCTCTCCGCGGCGAATGGCCGCCACCCCTTCGCGCAGAACTCGGAGGGGACGCAGGCCGAACCGAACCGCAAGCGCCGTCGAGCCGATCAGCGCCGTCGCCAGGGCCAGAAATGTCGCCGCGAGGGCCGTTTCGAAGCTCCGCTCCTGGGCCTGGATCACATCGGCGTTGGCGGCGACCTGGACCAGGAATCGTCCGTCTTCACCGGCGTCGATCTCGCGCTGGATCATCCTCAGTTGATGGCCGCCCGGACCGACCGCATAGCCGCTGAGAATGGCGCCGTGATCGTTGCCCACCGCGACCAGTTGAGGCAATTGGGTGGCGAACAGCGACTTCGAGGCGCGGATTTCCGGCGGGTTCACGTCGGTGCGGGTGATCTGCCAATACCAGCCCGAAAATGCGAGCTCGAATTGCGGCGCGATCGCCGCGGGAGGCGCCGCCTTCCCCTCTTCAGCGGGGACCGCGATATTGGCGACCAGCGCTTTGAGATAGACGCCGAGCTGGTCGTCGAAATTGGCCTCGCTCCATTGCTTGTTGAGCGCGCTCAAGCCAAGCCCGGCGAGCGCAAGGATCAGGATGCTCCAGAACGCCGCAGAGAGAAAAAGGCGCGAAGCGATTGAACGTGCGCTCAGCGCCTTGAACATTGAAGAGTCTTTTACGGAACTTCCCGAACCGCGCCGCGCGCCGCGCTGGTCGCGAAGGCCGCGTAGGCGCGCAAGGCTGTCGACACCGCCCGCTTGCGTGGGTGGGCCGGCTTCCAGGCGTTCGCGCCCTTCGCTTCCATCGCCGCGCGGCGATGGGCGAACTCGGCCTCGTCCACGAGGACTTCGATTGTGCGGGCGGGAATGTCGATGGCGATCATGTCGCCTTCTTCGACGAGTCCGATCGCTCCGCCCTCGGCGGCTTCCGGCGACACGTGGCCGATCGAGAGGCCTGACGTTCCGCCCGAGAAGCGCCCGTCGGTCACGAGGGCGCAAGCCTTGCCGAGGCCGCGCGATTTCAGATAGCTGGTCGGATAGAGCATCTCCTGCATGCCCGGCCCCCCGCGCGGCCCCTCGTAGCGGATGACAACGACATCACCCGCCGCGACCTTGCCGCCCAGGATCCCCTGCACCGCATCGTCCTGGCTTTCGAAGATGCGCGCCGGGCCCTTGAATTTGAGACTGCCGGCGTCGACCCCCGCCGTCTTCACGATGCAGCCGTCGAGCGCAATGTTGCCGTACAGCACGGCGAGACCGCCATCCTTGGAGAAGGCGTGCTCGGAATCGCGGATGACGCCCTTCTGGCGATCCTCATCGAGCGAGGGATAACGCGCGGACTGGCTGAACGCGACCTGGGTCGGCACGCCGCCGGGACCGGCCATGAAGAATTCGCGCGTCGCATTGCCGGTCGCCCGCATGATGTCGTTGCGCGACAGCGCATGTTCGAGCGACTCGGCGTGCACCATCCGGACGTCGCGATTGAGGAGACCCGCGCGGTCGAGTTCGCCCAGAATGCCCATCACCCCGCCGGCGCGATGGACGTCCTCGACATGCACGTCGGCCACAGACGGGGCGACCTTGCACAGACACGGCACGCGGCGCGACAGCCGGTCGATATCGGCCATGGTGAAGTCGATCTCGCCCTCGTGCGCGGCGGCCAGCAGATGCAGGACGGTGTTGGTCGAACCGCCCATGGCGATGTCGAGCGACATGGCGTTTTCGAACGCCTTGAAGTTAGCGATCCCGCGCGGCAGCGCGCCTTCGTCGTCATCTTCGTACCAGCGGCGCGCAAGATCGACGACGAGATGGCCGGCCTCGACGAACAGGCGCCGCCGGTCGGCGTGAGTCGCCACCACCGTGCCGTTGCCGGGCAGGGACAGTCCGAGCGCCTCGGTGAGGCAGTTCATCGAATTGGCGGTGAACATGCCCGAGCACGAGCCGCAGGTCGGGCAAGCGGAGCGCTCGATCACCGCGACGTCGGCGTCGGAGACTTTGGAATCGGCCGCGGCGACCATCGCGTCGATGAGGTCGATGCTGCGCGTGCCAGTCGAGAGCTTGACCTTGCCGGCTTCCATCGGGCCGCCGGAGACGAACACCGCGGGGATGTTGAGGCGCATCGCCGCCATCAGCATGCCGGGCGTGATCTTGTCGCAGTTCGAAATGCACACCAGCGCGTCGGCGCAATGGGCGTTGGCCATATATTCGACGCTGTCGGCGATGAGCTCGCGCGAAGGCAGCGAATAGAGCATGCCGTCGTGGCCCATGGCGATGCCGTCATCGACGGCGATGGTGTCGAATTCCTTGGCGACGCCGCCCGCCGCCTCGACCTCGCGCGCGACCAATTGGCCAAGGTCCTTGAGATGCACGTGGCCGGGCACGAACTGGGTGAAGGAATTGGCGATGGCGATGATCGGCTTGCCGAAATCGCCGTCCTTCATGCCGGTCGCGCGCCAGAGGCCGCGGGCGCCGGCCATGTTGCGGCCGTGGGTCGAAGTGCGTGAGCGATACGGAGGCATGGGATCGCGCCTATGGAGTGGGGAAGGGGGCGCGAGCCGCGCCAATTGGCCATCATATTCGCATTTTTCCCTAGCTCTCAGCAAGGGCGAGCTTACGGCGCCCCGGAAAAGGACCGAGAGCCAAGGCCAGGGCGGCCCACGAATTGACTTCCCCCGCCCGGATTGCGAGAAACGGCGCGCTCAACCGCCCCCCGTGTTCGCTAACCCGTGGAGCGGCTCCCGGCGCGGGTGTAGCTCAATGGTAGAGCAGCAGCCTTCCAAGCTGAATACGAGGGTTCGATTCCCTTCACCCGCTCCAGGCCAATCACGGATTTTGCGGTGGGCGCTTCCCATAACCGGACGAGGCTCGAGATCCGACACGCGAGAGAAAGCAGGCGTTGAGAGGCGTGCGCACAACTGAGACGCGAGCCGAGCGTCCTTTTACTGTCTTTCGCGAATTTGCTTTTCCTGTCGTGGACTTCTCGCTGCGGTTGTGGGACGGTGCCTAGAGTTCGTCGCTCGAACTCTCATCCTTGCTCTCGTATTTCATCATCAGCGGCGCCTGAGCGAGCGCGAACAGGAGCGTCAGCGGCAGGAAGCCGAAGGTCTTGAACTTGACCCAGACGTCGGTCGCCTCGGCGGCAGGCAGATAATGAGCGGTTCCGCGCCAGACGATCTCGTTCAAGACGGCGAGGGCTAAGAAGAAGAACGCCCAGCGCCAGGTGAGCTTGCGCCATCCCTCGTCGGTCACATGCAGCGCCCCGTCGAACAGGATTTTCAGGAGCGGCTTCTTGAGCCAGAGGCCTACGAACAAAGCCGCGCCGAACAGGATGTACAACGCGGTTGGCTTGATCTTGATCAGCGTCTCGTCATGAAGGACGAGGGTCAGCGAGCCGAAGATGAGGACGATCACCGCGGTTATGAGCGGCATGATCGGAATGCGCCTGAGCATCGCATAGGAGACGCCAAGCGTGACCAGCACACTTGCCATGAGGACGCCCGTCGCGGCGAAGATGCCAAGTCTGCCGTAGGCGATGAAAAACAACGCCAGCGGTCCAAGTTCGAGCGCGAACTTGACGATCGGATTGAGCGCTTTGCGCCGCGGCCGAGCGCCGGTTTGAAGTTCGCGGGCGTTGGCGCCGTCATGCGGCCTCTCGGTCGATGCCGGCGATCGCATCGGCGAAGTCGCGCGCGGTGAAGGGTTCAAGATCGTCGACGCCCTCGCCGACGCCAATGAAATGAACAGGCAGCGCGAATTTGTCGGCGATCGCCACCAGAATGCCGCCGCGCGCGGTGCCGTCAAGCTTGGTCATGACAAGGCCGGTGACGCCCGCGACGCGGCCAAAAATCTCGACCTGGCTCAGTGCGTTCTGCCCGACGGTCGCGTCGAGCACGAGCAGCACCGCATGGGGGGCGTCGACGTCGACCTTGCGCATCACCCGGATGATCTTCTCCAGTTCGCTCATGAGTTCGGTGCGGTTCTGCAGCCGTCCCGCGGTGTCCATGATCATGACGTCGACCTTGAGCTCGCGGGCCTTTGCCAGCGCCTCGAACGCGAGCCCGGCGGCGTCCGCGCCCTGGTCGCGCTCGACGAGCGCGGACAACGTGCGCCGCGCCCAGATACGCAATTGCTCGACCGCGGCGGCGCGGAAGGTGTCGCCCGCCGCGAGCAGCACCGCCTTGCCTTCGGCCCTGAACTTGGCGGCGAGCTTGCCAATGGTCGTGGTCTTGCCCGAGCCGTTGACGCCGACAACGAGGATCACGAACGGGCGCTTCTCCGGGTCGATCACCAGCGGAAGTGCGACTTGGTCCAGCGCGCGCTCGACCTCGTCCGCGAGGATCTGTTTCACCTCGTCCGGGTTGATGCCGCGTTCGTAGCGCCCTCTGCCAACCGCATCGCGAATGCGGGTGGCCGCGGCGAGGCCGAGGTCGGCCTGGATCAGCACGTCCTCGAGATCGTCGAGCGAGGCGGCGTCGAGCTTGCGTTTGGTGAAGATGTCGGTCACGCCGCGCGCGATCGTCGTTGACGAGCGCGAAAGGCCCAGGCGCAGGCGCTGAAGCCAGCTTTGCTTCGGCGCGGGAGGCGGGGCCGCGGTCAGGGGCGACGGGGCTGGGGCGTCGACGGGCGGCTCGGCTTCACCCGCGAAGTCTTGCGGCTCGTCTTCGCGCCCAGCCGGCTGGGGCTCTTCGAGTGGCGCGGTCGTCGCATCGGCGCCGCGGAACCAGCGCTTCAGCAGGCCCGACTTCCCCTTGTTCTCGTCTTCGACCGACGCCACAAACCCTCCTTCAGGCCGCCCTATGCGCGGGCGCCCAATGCTGCCATATCACTTCTTCCCATGACGCCGGAAGAAACAAGAGAGCGGCTCCTCTATCGCGACGGGCTCATGCTCGTCCTCGATAAGCCCGCTGGCGTGGCGGTTCACGCCGGTCCGAAAGGCGGGGCGAGCCTCGAGGATGATTTTGACGCGCTGCGCTTCGGCCTGCCGCGCCGGCCCGCGCTTGCCCACCGGCTCGACCGCGACACCGCCGGCTGTCTGGTGCTCGGAAGACATCACAAAGCCCTGGAAAAACTGGGCCTTCTGTTCAAGCAAGGCAAGATCGCCAAGACCTATTGGGCGATTGTCGCGGACGGGCCGGAGGCCGAAGAGGGAACGATCGACCTGCCCCTCGGCCGGCTTGATGACAAGATCGGCTGGTGGATGAAGGTCGATCTCAATGGCCAGAAGTCGCTTACGCTCTGGCGCGTCAAGGGCCGGGGGACATGGCGCGCCGCGCCGATCGCTTGGCTCGAGCTCGAGCCAAAGACCGGGCGCACGCATCAATTGCGCGTCCATTGCGCCTCGCAGGGCTGGCCGATCTTTGGCGATCCGATCTATGGCGCGCGCGCCGACCTGCCGCTCCAATTGCTGGCGCGCAAGGTGATCGTACCGCTTTCGAAGTCGAGGCCGCCGATCGAAGTCGAAGCGCCCCCGCCGGCTCATATGCTGGAGGCCTTGGCTGCGTGCGGGTTCGTGGATCCAGCTTCCCAGGGCTGAAGCTGAGTCCGCCAAAGCGTGAGCCTGATAGCGAAATGCGCGTCAGGACGCGGAATATTCCTCGAACGCCTCGACGGCGTTTGCGGCGTACATCAGCGAGGGTCCGCCGCCCATGTAGACGGCCATACCCAGCGTCTCTTCGACCTCGGCCTTGGACGCACCGAGCTTCACCAGCGCCTGGGTATGGAAGCCGATGCAGGCGTCACAGCGAGCAGCGACGCCAAGCGCGAGCGCGATTAACTCCTTGCTCTTCTTGTCGAGAGCGCCGGACTGCGTGGCTGCACCCGCGAGCGCGGCGAAACCCTTCATCACTTCGGGAAGGTCCGCTCTGAGCGTGGCGAGGTTTTTCGAAACGCCATGGGTCAGGGCGCGGTAGCCGGCATCCTTCATCGCAATCTCCTTCGTTCACATCCATGCTATAATATATCAAAAAATATAATATTTGACAATATATAATCATGCGATAGATTGATCTTCATGGAGGGTCATTCGACGCTCGATCCCGCCGAGATGCGCGCCGCCGCCCGCAACGTTACCGCCGTCTTGCGCGGCATCGCCAACGAGGACCGGCTGCTTCTGCTGTGCGAGATGAACTCGTGGCGAACTGTCGGTGAGCGAGTTGGAGGCGCGGGTGGGAATCAGCCAGCCGACTCTATCGCAGCAGCTCGGCGTGCTGCGCGGCGAAGGCCTCGTCGCCACACGCCGGGAGGGGAAACGTATCTTCTACCGGATCGCCGACCAGAACGTTCTCCAGGTCCTGGAAACCCTCTATCGCCTCTACTGCAAGGTCCAGACATGACGATCGACTGGATTCATTTCACCCCCGCGACCTCGTTATTGGGCGGCGCGATGATCGGGCTGGCCGCGACGGCGCTCATCTTGTTTACGGGGCGGATCGCCGGAATAAGCGGCATTCTCGGCGGCGCGCTGCTTTTGCCGCCCTCCGATACCGTGTGGCGGATCGCCTTTCTCGGAGGACTTGCTTTCGCGCCATGGGCAGCGCACGCCGCACATCCGGCGCTTCCACGGATCGACTCCTCATGGGGCACGCTGATCCTCGCGGGCCTGATCGTGGGCTATGGCGTGCGGCTCGCCAATGGTTGCACCAGTGGTCATGGCATATGCGGCCTCTCCCACCGCTCGCCGCGTTCGGCCGTAGCGGTTCTCACCTTCATGGCGACCGGATTCCTGACGGTCTTTGTTGTTCGGCATGGACTTCGATCATGGTTCTTCTAACGAGCTTCGCAGCCGGACTTCTGTTCGGCCTTGGACTCATCACGTCGGGGATGGCCAATCCCGCCAAGGTCCTCGGCTTCCTCGATCTCGCGGGGGATTGGGATCCTTCGCTCGCATTCGTGATGGCTGGAGCGATCGCCGTCGGCAGTTGCGGATTCGCTATCGCCCGGCGTCGTGCTCGCGCGTTGCTGGGACAGCCAATCCGCCTGCCCAAGACCGCTCCCATCGACGCTCTGCTGATCGGCGGCTCGGCCTTGTTCGGGTTGGGCTGGGGCTTGGCCGGGATCTGCCCGGGCCCGGGCGTCGTCCTCCTCGGCGCAGGGCTCATGAAAGGGCTGATCTTCTGCCTCGCGATGGTCGGAGGCATGAGTCTATTCGAAGCTTCGCGGCGTCGTGGCGCGGCCCGGACCGAGGGCGACCCGCGCGTCGCCGCGGCGGCTTTTGGACTTCTGGACCAAGAACTCGAGTTGAGCTGCGATCGCCCGCGATTGTGCGGCGCAACAGATTGTGAAAGGGTCTTTCGAGCCGTCACAAGCCCCCGGAAGCCATGTCGATCCGAGCCGCGATCCATCACCTCACACACTATAAATACGATCGCCCGGTTTCGCTCGGGCCCCAGATCATCCGGCTCAGGCCCGCGCCCCACAGCCGCACCCGGGTCATATCGCACTCGCTGAAGGTTTCACCCGCCGACCATTTCGTGAACCATCAGCAGGATCCGTACGGCAACTGGCTCGCGCGCTACGTCTTCCCGGAACTCGTCAACGAACTGAAGATCGAGGTCGACGTCGTCGCCGACATGACGGTGTACAACCCGTTTGATTTCTTCGTTGAGGAGAGCGCGGAGACGTGGCCCTTCGAATATCCGGAGGATCTGGGGCCCGATCTCGTGATCTACCGCACGCCCGAGTCTGCTGGACCCCGGCTTCAGGCCTTCTTGAGCGGGATTGACCGCACACCCGTTCGCACCGTCGATTTTGTCGTCAATCTCAACCGGCGCCTAGCGGGCGAAATTCAATATCTCATCCGCATGGAATCGGGGGTTCAGACCCCGGAGGAGACATTCGAGCGCGGGTCGGGCTCGTGCCGCGACTCGAGCTGGCTCCTGGTGCAGATTTTCCGCCACCTCGGCTTGGCCGCAAGATTTGTGTCCGGCTATCTCATCCAGCTCAAGCCCGATCTCGTCGCGCTCGACGGACCGCCTGGCACGGACCACGACTTCACCGATCTCCACGCCTGGGCCGAGGTCTATCTGCCCGGCGCCGGCTGGATCGGGCTCGATCCGACGTCGGGACTGCTGGCGGCGGAAAGCCACATCCCGCTGGCCGCAACGCCGCACTATCGCAACGCCGCGCCTATTTCGGGCCTGGCAAGTTTCGCCAACGTCGATTTCAATTTCGACATGCAGGTCACGCGGGTTGCCGAACATCCGCGCATCACCAAGCCGTTTTCTGAAGCTGCCTGGAAGGCGCTCGATGTGCTCGGCGAGGAGGTCGACAAGAAGCTCGTCGCCGACG
Organism: uncultured Alphaproteobacteria bacterium; assembly: GCA_963717215.1. GTDB lineage: Bacteria > Pseudomonadota > Alphaproteobacteria > Rhizobiales > Beijerinckiaceae > Roseiarcus. Next base: position 287,187 of record CAVQVS010000004.1, on the reverse strand, counting down.
ACGTCAGGCTCACCATGGGCGGCGAGCCGACCTTCGTCTCAATCGATGACTTCGAAGCGGGCGAGTGGAACGCGGACGCAGTCGGTCCCACCAAGCGGGCGCTCGCCGACCGGCTTATCCGGCGATTGCGCGACCGCTTCGCGCCCGGCGGATTCCTCCACTATGGGCAGGGCAAGTGGTATCCGGGCAAGTCCCTGCCCCGCTGGACGTTCTCGCTCTATTGGCGGCGCGACTTGAAGCCGATCTGGCAAAACCCCGAGCGCATCGCCGCAGAAGGACAGCAAACCGGCGCGAGCAAGGAGAGTGCGGAGGCGTTGCTCGGCGCAATCGCGTCCGAGCTTGGCATTGCGCCCGACCATGTCGCGCCGGCTTACGAGGATCCCGCCGAGTGGCTCGTCAAGGAGGCCAACCTGCCGGCGAACGTCTCGCCGCAGAACTCGGAACTCAAAGATCCCGAGGCTCGCCAGCGCATCGCTCGCGTTTTCTCGCGCGGGCTGACCGAGCCCTCTGGCTATGTCCTGCCCGTCCAACGCTGGCAGGCGCAGGCCGGCGGAGTCCGTTGGCGCAGCGAGAAGTGGAAGACCCGGCGCGGCGCGCTCCATCTGGTTCCGGGCGACAGCCCGGTCGGCTACCGCCTGCCGCTGGGCGCCCTTCCTCATGTTCCGCCGTCTGCGTTCCCCTACGTGGTCGAAGCCGATCCGACCGAGCCGCGCGGGCCGTTGCCGGATTTCCACGACGCGCGGGAGCACGCCCAGCGCATCGCCTCGTTCGCGGCGGCCGAAGGGTCAGCCCAGGAGCGCGTCGAGCAGCGCCTTGGCGATATCGATGGCGCCGTTCGCACCGCGGTGACGGTCGAGCCGCGCGACGGCCGCTTATGCGTGTTCCTGCCTCCGGTCGAGCGGCTCGAGGATTATCTCGAATTGGTCGCAGCCGCTGAGGCGGCCGCAGAAAAAGTGGGGCTGCCGGTGCAGATCGAGGGCTACCCGCCTCCGGTCGATCCGCGCATGAACGTCATCCGCGTCGCGCCCGACCCCGGCGTGATCGAAGTCAACATCCATCCCGCGGCGAGCTGGCGCGAATGCGTCGCCACCACCGAAATCGTCTACGAAGAAGCGCGGCTTTCGCGTCTCGGCGCCGACAAGTTCATGATCGACGGCAAGCATGCGGGAACGGGCGGCGGCAATCACGTCGTCGTCGGCGGTCAAGCGCCGCTGGACAGCCCGTTCCTGAGGCGCCCCGACCTCCTCAAGAGCCTCATCATCCATTGGCTGCGCCGCCCGAGCTTGAGCTATTTCTTCTCGGGCCTGTTCATCGGACCGACCAGCCAGGCGCCGCGGATCGACGAAGCGCGCCACGACAGCCTGTACGAGCTCGAGATTGCGCTCGCCCAGATCCCGAAGCCCGGAGATGGCGCCCAGCCGCGGCCGTGGCTGCTCGACCGGCTCATGCGCAATCTCCTGACCGACGTGACCGGCAACACGCATCGGGCGGAAATCTGCATCGACAAGCTTTATTCGCCCGATGGACCGACGGGCCGGCTGGAACTCGTCGAGTTCCGCAGCTTCGAGATGCCGCCGGACCCACGGATGAGCCTCGCTCAGCAGCTCCTGATCCGTGCGATTCTCTCAAGGCTTTGGCGCGATCCGCTCGATGGGCCGCTGCCGCGCTGGGGGGCCTCGCTGCACGACCGGTTCATGCTGCCGCATTTCGTGTGGGAGGATTTCCTTGGCGTCCTCGCCGACCTCAAGGCGCACGGGTATCTGTTTCGCTCAGACTGGTACGAAGCCCAGGCCGAGTTCCGCTTTCCGTTCTGCGGCGAGATCGAGTACGAAGGCGTTCAGCTCGAACTGCGCCAGGCGCTGGAACCGTGGCATGTGCTCGGCGAAACCGGCGCGATCGGCGGGACGGCGCGCTACACCGATTCTTCGACCGAGCGGCTGCAGGTGAAGCTCACAGGCGCCGATCCGGAGCGCTACATTGTCACCTGCAACCAACGCCGTCTTCCCTTGGCTAGGACCGCGTCGAATGGCGTCGCGGTCGCCGCCGTGCGTTACAAGGCATGGAAGCCGGCGACGGCGATGCACCCGACGATTCCGGTCCAGGCGCCGCTGGTCTTCGACATTTTCGATTCGTGGAGCGGCCGGCCGCTCGGCGGCTGCGTCTATCACGTGGCCCATCCAGGCGGACGCAGCTATGACACTTTCCCGGTCAACAGCAACGAGGCGGAGGCGCGCCGCCTTGCCCGCTTCGAGGCGCGCGGCCACACGCCCGGACCTTACGAACCGGCGCCCGAGACGCCGCATCCCGAGTTTCCGTTGACGCTCGACTTGAGAAGGCCGGCGGGGCTTAGTTAACCAGACCTAGGGATGCGCGGGAGCCGCTAGCCCTTATCGGCGAACGCGCCGGTGATGTCGTTCATCGTCGGCAGATCGGCGAAGGCGTCAAACCGCCCGTTGTCGGCAATGTCTTTCGCGGCCCGCATGAATCCGCCCCAGGCGGCGCGAGCGAGCGCGCCCCCAACGCTGATCCGTTTGACGCCGAGATCCTCAAGCGCCTTCTTCGTGAAGCCCGGCCAGCCGGCCAGCACGTTGACCGGCAGCTTGCCCGCGACCCGCACCACCTCGGCCACTTCCTCCGGAGTCCTGACCAGCGGCACGTAAAGCACGTCGGCGCCGGCCTCCGCGTAAAGGGGAAGGCGCCGCAAAGCCTCGGCAAGTCCACCGGCCTGGCGAAGGATCGCCTCGCTGCGCGCGGTCAGCAGCACCTTTTCGCCGCTGGCGCTGATCGCCGCGCGCGCCGCCCGCAGCCGGTCGACCGCTTCGGTCACGCTGTAGAGAGGAGCGCCGGAGTTGCCGGTGTAATCTTCGATCGAAAGGCCCGAAACGCCCGCGCCGACGCAAAGCCGGACGCTCTCGTGGACGCCGTCAGCATCGCGGGCGAAGCCGGCCTCGAAATCGGCGTTGAGCGGCAGATCTGTCGCTTCGGCAAGGTCGCGAAGGTGGCTCAGCGTGTAGGCACGGTCGACGGCCCCGTCGCCCTTTCCCGCGGCGAAGGCCATGCCGGCGCTTGTGCTGGCGAGCGCCCGGAAGCCGAGCGACGCCAGATATTTGGCCGAGCCAATATCGAACGGATTGGGAATCACAAAACAGCCCGGAGCCGTATGCAGCTCGGCGAAGTGGGCGCGTTTTTCTGCGATCGTCGGCATCATCAATTCCCCTTCGGCATCAAGGCGGAGAGGGCGACCTTTTGCCGTCCCTCGGAGTCGAAATTGTCTGGCGCAAGCCAGCGCTCATAGGCTGCCTTGCGTGCCGGCCACTCGCTGTCGAGCATCGCAAACCAGGCCGTGTCGCGGTTGCGGCCCTTGACGATCATGTGCTGGCGGAAAATCCCCTCGAAGGTGAAGCCGAAGCGCTCGGCGGCGCGGCGCGACGGCGCGTTGAGCGCGTTGCACTTCCACTCGTAGCGGCGATCGCCAAGCTCGCCGAAGACGTAGCGCGCGAACAGATATTGCGCCTCGGTCGCTCCGGCCGTCCGCTGCATCGCCGGCGTATACATGATGTTGCCGACCTCGATGACGCGATTGGCGGCATCGATGCGCAGGAAGGTCTGATAGCCCACGACTTGCCCCGATGCGTTGTCGATCACGGCGAAGAACAGCGGATCGGTGGAGCGCGCCTTGGCTTCAATGTTGGCGCGGAACTCGTCGCGGCTCGCGTATGGCCCGTCGAACAGGTAGGTCCATACGGCCTCCCGCGCGGCGTCGCCGTGCGAACCTTGATAGAGCGCCTCGGCGTGCGCGGCCGCATCGAGGGGAACAAGTGTGATCCACCGCCCCTTGAGCGTGACCCGCTCGGGCCGCCTGGCCGGATGCGATTCGACCATGGGGCCTATGGGCAAGGTCGCGAGGGACATGGTCATCTCCTCTTGTCCCAGTTGGGCTCTCCAATGCCCGAGCTGCCTTCAAATCCAACTGTTGGCGTCAGACCTTGCAAAGTCATCCCCTTTGAACAGGAGCTTGGCGCCCAGCGCCCGTGCGCCGGCATACGAAAGGCAATCGGCGAAATTCAATCGCGCGGGATGTCGGCCCCAGCCGAAATTCTCGAAGCATTCCACGGCTGCGCGCGCGATCCCCGCATCGATTGCGACCTCCTCAACATTCGCACTCCCAAGAAATTTCTCGAACTGGCCCTGAGCGGCGGCCGGCGAAATATCGAGCCTCGACGCCAAAACCATCGCCGTTTCCAGACGAACAATGCTCGACGTCACAGATCGCTCCGCGGTCTCAATTTCGATCTCGAAGCCGCGCCGGTCAGCTTCGAAAGCGAGGATCGCCACGAAGACAGAGGTGTCGATAAAGATCAGTGACCCCAAAGCTCGTCGATTTCTTCTTTTGTCACGTCACGCGGATTGGGTCCGGCCATCGCCCTCGTCTCGCGGGCGAGCTCCTCCAGTCGCTCGCGCAGCGGCCGCTTGTCGCGCTCCCGCTTCAGTTCGCTGCGGAGCGCATGGGCGATCGCCTCAGTCATGTTGGTCCCGCGCAAGTTGGCGAGTTCCCGTGCGAGTTCGCCAACTTCGGGATCACGGATGCTGATACCCATGACGCATTCCGTCTATACAATAAACGAATATTGTATAGACGGACGCCGCGGGCTCGTCAATGGTTGTCGCGTGGGACCCCCATCGTCTGCGCCAGGCGCTGGTACTGAACCGCGGGCTTGAGCACCATGCCTTCGTCGAACTGCGCCACCATCTCGCGCTGGATCTGCTGCCATGGCGTCTGGCTCTTGGGATAAGGGAACCCGCCGTTCTGGGCGAGGGTTGCGCGGCGCTCGTTCAGCTCCTTGTCCGAGATCAGGATGTTGGCGGTGCCCTTCTTGAGGTCGATGCGCACCCGGTCGCCGGTCTTGATCAGCGACAATCCCCCTCCCGCCGCCGCCTCAGGCGAAGCGTTCAGGATCGAGGGCGAGCCGGAGGTGCCCGATTGCCGACCGTCGCCGACGCACGGCAGCGCGTGCACGCCTTTCTTGAGGAGCGCCGCCGGCGGCTGCATGTTGACCACCTCCGCGCCGCCCGGATAGCCGATTGGCCCGGTGCCGCGAATGAACAGAATGCTGTGCTCGTCGATCTTGAGTTTCGGGTCGTCGATGCGGTGGTGATAATCCTCGGGTCCTTCGAACACGATCGCCCGGCCCTCGAACGCGTCGAGGTCCTTCGGGTTGGAGAGGAAGCGGGCGCGGAACTCCGCGTCGATCACGCTCGTCTTCATGATCGCGTCGTTGAACAGATTGCCGCTCAGGACGACGAAGCCGGCGTCCTCCTTCAACGGCTTGTCGATGGGCATGATGACGTCGTGATCGTCCGAATGGATCTTGGCGCAGTTTTCGCCCATCGTCTTGCCGTTGACGGTCAGCGCCCCCTCATGAATCAGCTTGCGCTTCATCAATTCGTTGACGACCGCAGGAACGCCGCCGGCGCGGTGATATTCCTCGCCGAGATATTTGCCGGCGGGCTGCATGTTGACGAGGAGGGGCACCTTGTGCCCGATCGTCTCCCAGTCCTGGATCGACAGCGGCACGCCGATGTGGCGGGCGATCGCGTTGATATGGATCGGCGCATTGGTTGAACCGCCAATGGCGCTGTTGACGACGATCGTGTTCTCGAACGCCTCGCGCGTCAGGATGTCCGAAGGCTTCAGGTCCTCCCAAACCATTTCGACGATCCGCTGGCCGGTTCGATAAGCGATCTGGCCGCGCTCACGGTGAGGCGCAGGGATTGCTGCGCAGCCGGGCAGGCTCATGCCGAGCGCCTCCGCGAGCGAGTTCATGGTCGAGGCCGTGCCCATCGTGTTGCAATGGCCGACTGAAGGCGCCGAGGAAGTGACGATCTCCATGAATTCTTCATAGTCGATCTTGCCTTCGGCAAGGTCGGCGCGCGCCTGCCACACGACGGTGCCCGAGCCGCTGCGCTGACCGTGGTGCCAGCCGTTGAGCATCGGGCCGCCTGAGAGGACGATGGCCGGGATGTTCACCGTCGCGGCGGCCATGATGCAGGCCGGCGTCGTCTTGTCGCATCCGGTCGTGAGCACGACGCCATCAATGAAATAGCCCATCAGGATTTCAACGAGGCCGAGATAGGCGAGATTACGGTCGAGGGCCGCGGTCGGGCGCTTGCCGGTTTCCTGAATCGGATGCACCGGAAACTCGAACGCAAGCCCGCCGGCAGCGGTGATCCCGTCGCGCGTGCGCTTCGCGAGTTCAATGTGATGGCGATTGCAGGGAGAGAGGTCAGAGCCGGTCTGCGCTATGCCGATGATTGGCTTGCCGGAGCGCAACTCGCCGGGCGTCAGGCCGAAATTCAGATAACGCTCGAGGTAAAGGGCCGTCATCCCCGGGTTGTCGGGATTATCGAACCATTGCCTGGATCGCAACGCGCGCTTGGGGTCGCTCTTGGAGCCGCCATTTGAATTGGTCTTGGATTTATCGGCCATCGATCTCGTTTGCCTCCCTGGCGCATGTTCAAATTCGTCGCGCCGGCGCTGTCACGTCATTATGAACCCAATCGCGGAGCGAATTCAATGTTTCGCTCGAGCGGGCGACGGGGCCTGAGTGCGCCGTGTGGATTGCGCCTCACATCCGGAGTGGCGAGACGCCAAACAGCCAGAGATGCAGGCCGCCGATCAGCAGGGCATAGACGACCAGCCCGACGACGACGGCGCCTACGGTGGCGCGGAGCTCAGGCGCCGGATAGACGAGTCCGTCCCGGCGGTCGCGCGCGTAGGAGCTGGCGAGATCCGCAACCGACCAGACGAGGAAGGCGCCGAACAGCACGAGGTCCGCAGCCGATCCGTTAGCGAACAGATGGCCCACGCTCCACAACAGAACCGCCCACAGCATCGGATGATGGGTGATGACTGCAATGTGGCTTCGCTTGAACCCAAAGCTCGCCAGCAGAATGAGCGCAATCAGCATCAGAAGCATCGTGATGTGCCGCGCCCCTGCCGGGGGCGTCCAAACCTGAGGCGCGTCGTAGCGTGCTCGCGCGAATCCCCAGACGATCAGCACGAAGCCGATCACTGAAAGAGCGGAGTAGACGCCTTTCCACGGGCCCTCGCCGAACCGCGCGATCGCCCTCGCGCGACCGCTCTCAGAGACGATGCGCGTCGAGTGGAGGCCCAGAAAGATGACAAGGCCGAGGAGCAGAATCGCCATGGCAGTTTCGCCTTGAGGCCGGAGTCGTTGGCTAAGCACGAAGGTTAGGCGCCCATTGACGACGAAGGCAAGGCCTCCGCATCCTTGCGCCATCAGGGATCGGGTCGCATGAAAGCGCCCCGCCCCTAAGGAATCGCCCGCAATGACGTGGTCCGCCGCCCAGTATGTCAAATTCGAACAGGAGCGCACTCGGCCGGTCCGTGATCTCGCGGCGCGGATCCCGAAGGCCGAGATCACCCACGCTGCAGACATTGGCTGCGGCCCTGGCAATTCGACCGAAGTCTTGCGCGAGCGGTACCCTGAAGCGCGCATTGTCGGCCTCGATTCTTCCCCGGACATGATCGAGGCCGCGCGCAAGCGGCTTCCCGACATAGCCTTCGAAGTCGCCGACATTCGGGAATGGCGCCCGAAGGCGCCGCTCGACGTGATCCTCGCCAACGCCGTCCTGCAATGGATTCCGGACCACGAGACGCTGTTCCCGGCGCTGATGGCGCAATTGGGCCCGGGAGGAGCGCTGGCGGTGCAAATGCCCGACAATCTGGATGAGCCCTCGCATCAGCTGATGGGCAAGGTCGCAAGCAACGGCCCTTGGGCAGCGAAGCTTAAGAACGCCGCGGGCGCCCGCACCGAGCGGCATCTTGCGGACTGGTATTTCCGCTCGGCTCGGCCCCATGCGCGCCATGTCGACCTCTGGCGCACGACTTACTTTCATCCGCTCGCTGGCGCGCGAGCGATTGTCGAATGGCTGAAGGGAACCGGGCTTCGCCCGTTCCTCGATCCTCTCGAGGCCAGCGAGCGGGAAGCTTTTCTTGCGCACTACGAGGAGGCGATCGCCGAGGCCTATCCCGCCGAGGCGGACGGCACCGTCCTTCTGCCGTTTCCCCGGCTGTTCATTGTCGCGGCGCGCTGAACCTTAATTTGCGCGTGGCTCCTGGGGAAGATAGCGTGGAGGCGCCTCGAAGGGAGGACGCTATGCCTAAATATCTGTTCGAAGCGCGCTACAGTCCGGAAGGCGCCATAGGTCTTGCAAAGGAAGGCGGCACAAGTCGCCGGGACGCGGTCAAGAAGCACCTCGACGAGATCGGCGGCAACCTGGAATTGATGTATTTCGCGCTCGGCGAAGTTGATTGTTTCGTTATCGTCGACCTGCCGGACAATGTGAGCGCCGCGGCTCTTTCTCTCGCCGTCAACGAGAGCGGATTGATCGCGAGCAGGACAATCGTGCTGTTGACGCCTGAGGAAATGGACCGAGCGGGCAAGACAAAGGTCCATTTTCGCGGCCCGGGCAAAAAAGCTCCGGCCTGATCGGCTTCCAACGCGCTGCGGCTTCGTGCTATGGCGGGCGCGCTCTAAGCGCCCGTAGCTCAACTGGATAGAGTATCGGTCTTCGAAACCGAGGGTTGGCGGTTCGAACCCGTCCGGGCGCGCCATCACCGAGACTGTCAGATCTCGTAGGCGAGCCGAAGACCCGGCTCGTACCAGTCAGCGACAGCCAGCTGGCCCTGGTAGGACAAGGTGATGTAGGCCTGCCGAAGCTCCGGGCCGCCGAAGCAAATGTTGGTGACCATGAGATCAGGCGCCGTATGGTGGCGGATGCGGGCGCCGTCAGGGGAAATCTCGACAACAGCGCAGGCGGTTAGCCCGGCCACGCAAATGTTGCCGGATGCTGAGACGGCAAGGCTGTCGAGCCGCGTTTCTCCAGGCAGCCCAGCGACGAGCCAGCCGCCATAAAGCGAGGGCCACGCCGCCTTACGCACTTCGCCGGGACCGATGATGTCGAAGGCCCATAGACGCCCGGTCAGCGTCTCGGCCACGTAGAGGATGTTGCCATCCGGCGAGAGGCCTAGGCCATTGGCGGTCATCATGCCGCTCACCACCTCGCGGACGCCGCTTCCGTCGGCTTTCGCGTAGTAAACTCCGCCGAAATCCAGATCGCGCGCGCGGCGCTTGCCGAGGTCCGAGAACCAGAAGCCGCCATGCGTGTCGAACACGAGGTCGTTCGGACCGACGAGTCGTCGGCCGTCGCAGCTATCGTAGAGCCGCTCGACCTTGCCTGTCTTCGGGTCGACGACATCAATCGAACCACCTTGATAGTCAGGCGGCTGCACACTCGGGCGCAAAGTATCGCCTTCACGAATCCAGCTGAAGCCGCCGTTGTTGGTGATGTATATTTTGCCATCGGGACCGACCGCCGCGCCATTCGGACCGCCGTCCATCTGGGCGACCAATTCGACACGCCCGTCGGGGCGGACACGCGTGAGAGTCTTGCGCTCGATTTCGACAAGAAGCACCGACCCGTCGGACGTCCAGACCGGTCCCTCGGGAAAGCGAAGGCCAGAGGCGATGATGCGCATACGACTTTTCCTTCGGGTCTGGTGACGAATGAGGTGGCTCGCGCCACCGATCGTCAATCCAACATCAGCGTGTTCAGATCTTTCATGCGCGGCGCGCGCCGATCACGGATCGTCGTGGCGTCGATCCTGGAACCGCGCGCGCGGCCAGGCATCTCTCAACGAAGATGCCTCATAGCCTTCACGAATTGCCCGCGTTCGGGCACGAGTGTTCGTCCAAGGGTAATGAATTTCTGTTTATGCACGTTATCGAGGCTTGCGTACAAAGGCCTGGCCGCTTCGACGATCTTTGCAAGACTTGCCTGGCTCTGCCCAATGCGGTCCGCCTTCGCCAGGTTGCGATCCATCGGCGACAAGTTGCTGCTCTGCTCCTTTTGCAGGGCGAGCACGCGCGCTTTGCCGCCGTCCCTGACCACAGCTTCGAATGAAGCCCAGTCCGCTTCCTGGTCTGGCTTCAGCCCGAGACCGGCCTTCATGGTCTTGAGCTGGGCATCGAGCGCCGCCTCCGCCCAATGCTGGACTTTCTCGTCATGCGTGAGCGGCTGATCGCTCTGCGCGGCGGCCTTCTGGTCGCTCTGTACCGGGGGCGGCTGATCGGTCTGTGCGAAGGCGGAAGCGGAGAGAACGGCCAAGGCCAGCGTCGCAAGGAGAGCGCGTTTCATGACAACCCTCGTCGGCAGAGTGTTTTAGTCTAGTCACGCGTGTGGTTAAAGTCACCGCCTTCGACGATCTTTGGCGCGACGTCTGCGCCTGTCGCGCCTGCGAGCGCACTATAGAGCGCGCGCGCCTCCGGCGCAGGGCCGCGCCGCTCGCCCAGCGCTTCAACCTTGACCGCGACCCATCTCGACCCTTGCGCAAAGGTCAGTACGTCGCCGGGGCGGACGGGGCGACTCGGCTTGTCGATCGGAGCGCGCGTCTGGCCGCGCACCAAGCGCATGCCGCCTTCCTCGACGACGCGCGCAGCCAGGCTTCTCGTCTTGAAGAAGCGGGCGCGCCAGAGCCAGACGTCGATCCGGCACGCGTCTTCTGTCACGAGGCTGCGCGTCCGACGATCTGGGCGCGGTTGCGTTTGCGGCGGCGCTTCCGACGCTCCGCCGGCTTCGTGAGGGCGGCAAGCGCAGCGAACGGCGTTGCGGCGGGTCCCGCTTTGAGCGTCAATTGTTCAGACGTCGCCCGGCGGCGAAACACAGGGCGGTCGGCGCCTTCGCTCTCCCGTACCCGCGCAAACCCAAGCGCGCGCAGGATGTGATGCGCGTCGTCGCGCCGCCAGCTCAGATCCGCAAGCAGCGCATCGGTGACGTCGATTGCGCCCGCGCCCTCGGGCCACGCGGCGCGCGCGAGGGCGTCAAGCCGCTCGAGCTCCGCGATCGGCGCGGCGAACTGCCCCACCGCGCGCAAGCCGCGCAGGGCCAGCGCCTGCGGACGCGGCGCTGGACGCGGCAGCGGACTAAGAGCGCGTGGGTCCGGCCGCCAGCCGGCGCTCGCAAGTTCGGCGTAAGCAAACGCGAGCACTTGCGCTTGTGGCTCGAGAAGCGACGGCAGGTAAAGGCTGAAGGCGCCGAAGCGCACCCCGAGCGCCTTGAGGGTCCGGCGCTCGTTGCGGCTGAGCAGTCTAATGCGCGTATCGGCCGCGCGACGATCCAGGACCCCGAACTGCTCGACGAGCTGGTACGCGAGACCACGCGCCAGGCCCCTGAGCCGACCGTCCTCGATCGCCTCCTTGAGGTGCTTCAGCGCATAAAGACGCCGACTCGCCTCGGCGGCCACGAAAGCTTCGAGGCGCCGCGCAGCGCGCTCGCGCTGCGGCTCGGCGCCAAACTCGCCGATGAGTCGTACGCGCGGCGCGAACGGTTCGCCCGCGATGATTTCGCCCGCCGCTTCGCCCCGCCAGTTGACGACGCCGCCGGGCGCAAGCCCGAAGGCCTCGTCGCCCTCGCTCGCCAGCAGGCCAAGCCGGCGCGCGACCTCGGGAGCGACGACCCGCTCGACCGCGCCCCGGAGGGCCCGATTCTCGAGCGCTGTCGCGCCGCGCTCCGCCTCGAAATGAAACCCGGCGAGCCGGCCAACCAAGTGGCCCTCCACCGTCACCGCCCCGTCGCCGTCGATGCCGCCAAGAATTGGGCCCGCGCGTTGATTCAAGCTGCGCAGAAGGGCGCTCGTGCGCCGGTCGACGAAGCGCTGCATCAGCGATTGATGGAGCGTATCGGAGAGCCTGTCCTCAAGATCACGCGCCCTGCCCTGCCAGGTTTGCGGATCGGCGAGCCAGTCCGAGCGATTGGCGACATAGGCCAAGAGTCCGCACCCGGGCGAGCCGGGACGACAAAGCATCGATATCGCCGTCGGTCCGATCGAGGCTCGCGAGCTGCCCCTGCATCCAGTCTTCCGGCATCCGCCGGTCGCCTTGGGTCAGGTGCTCGAACATGGTCCCGATGAGGCGCGTGTGCTCGTCCTGCGTCGCCTTGCGAAAGTCAGGGATCTGGCAGACCTCCCAGAGCCGCATCAGGTTGGATCGATCGCGCGTGCGCCGGGCGATCATTTCATCGGTCGACAGCTGGCGCAGCGTCGTTTCATCTTGGGCTTCGGCCGAAAGCCGCAGTCCCGACGCGGGCGGCAATGCGGCTAGTGAGCGGATGAGACCCTGAAGCGACTGGAAATCAAGCCGATGATTGCGCCATTCAGCCGCCACGACTGATGGGAAGACATGGCCTTCGACCGCCGCGACAATGTCCGGGTCGAGATCAGGCGCATCGCCCGTGACGCCGAACGCGCCATCCTTGCGAAACCGGCCGGCGCGCCCCGCGATCTGGGCGATCTCCTGCGAATGGAGCCCGCGCAGCCGACGCCCGTCGAATTTGCGCAATCCGGCGAAGGCGACGTGATCGACGTCCATGTTCAGCCCCATCCCGATCGCGTCGGTCGCGACCAGGAAATCGACTTCGCCGGACTGGAACAGACTGACCTGGGCGTTGCGGGTGCGCGGACTGAGCGAGCCCATGACGACGGCGGCTCCCCCGCGCTGGCGCCGGATGAGCTCGGCAATGGCGTAGACCGCGTCGGTGGAGAACGCGACGATCGCGCTGCGCGGAGGCAGGCGGGTCAGCTTCTTGGGACCTGCATAGGTGAGCTCGGACAGTCGCTCGCGGAATTGGATCTCGGCGTCGGGACAAAGGTGGCGAATGAGCGAGGCGACGGTCGCCGCGCCCATCAGCATTGTCTCCGACGTCCCGCGCGCATGCAGGAGCCGATGCGTGAACAGGTGCCCGCGCTCAGGATCGGCGCACAGCTGGATCTCGTCGACGGCGAGAAATTCGACCTTGCGGTCGAGCGGCATCGCTTCGACCGTGCAGACGAAGTAACGCGCCCTGAGCGGAACGATCTTTTCTTCGCCAGTGATCAACGCGACTTCCGCCGCGCCGCGCGCCTTGACCACCCGGTCGTAGATCTCGCGCGCGAGGAGCCTCAGCGGCAGGCCGATCATGCCCGAGGCATGTCCCAGCATGCGCTCGACCGCCAAATGAGTCTTGCCCGTGTTCGTCGGGCCCAGAACGGCGATGAGCCGCGAGGCGTCGCCCCGCGCTGGCGAGCGATTCATGAGCCTCAATGTGGCGGATGCCAGCGGACACCGCAAGCCTTGGCGGTCGTTTTAATGCGGGGATCTCCTTCCATCCGCCCTCACTTTTCCTTGACAGGCGGCGGGCGGCGCCGCTCTTGCCCTTGCGCGCCGGAGGCGCCAACCTCAGGCGAACAGTCGCCACAGCAATCGGGGGGAAGCAGAATGTATCACGGACAGGTGGAGGGCACGGACCTCGTGGTGCTGGACAAGCGCTTCGGGCAGCTGTTCGCCGGCTACATGCGAGTGACGCGGCACTGGACCGGCTCGGTCTGGGCCGAGGGTCCGGCCTGGTTCGCGGCCGGCCGCTATCTTATCTGGTCCGACATTCCCAACAACCGGATGCTGCGTTTCGTCGAAGAATTGGGCCAAGTGTCCGTCTTCCGGCAGGGCTCCAACAATTCGAACGGCAACACGGTCGACAACCAGGGGCGGCTTGTCACCTGCGAGCATCTGACCCGCCGCGTCACCCGCACGGAGTTCGACGGCTCGATCAAGGTGCTCGCGGACAAGTGGGAGGGCAAGCGCTTCAACTCTCCGAACGATGCGGTCGTGAAATCGGACGACTCGATCTGGTTCACCGACCCGGCGTACGGCATCGACGGCGACAACGAGGGCGACCCGGCGACGCCCGAGATTGACGGCTGCTACGTCTATCGCATCGACTCGACCGGGGCCGTCACGAAGCTGGTCGACAATATGGTGCGGCCGAACGGCATCGCTTTCTCGCCCGACGAGAAGCTCCTCTACGTCGCGGACACGGGCGCGTCGCACAAGGAGAAGACGCCGCGCGCCATTCGCCGCTACGTTGTCAATGCGGACGGCAAAAGTGTGAAAGGGTCGGGCGAAATCTTTGCCGAACTGGCGAAAGAGGACGGGATGTATGATGGCTTCCGGGTCGATCGTTCGGGACGAATTTGGACGAGCACAGGCAAGGGCGTCTATTGCTATGAGCCGGACGGGAAGCTGATCGGCAAGATCCTGATTCCCGAAATCGTCGCCAATGTGACGTTCGGCGGCCCGAAGCGTAATCGCCTATACATCTGCGGCACGACCTCGCTCTACTCGGTCCTCTTGATGACAAACGGGTCGAAGCTCGGTTAAAGCGACGGCGCCCGACGATCGGTTCATAAGGCCGGTCCGGTCATGCCGTCCATGCCTGACCTATTGCGGATCGGAACACACGGAGACAACGGGCGATGGAGCTCGGACTCAAAGGTAAAGTCGTGCTCGTCACCGGCGGCTCGAAGGGCATCGGGCTCGCTTGCGCCTTGGGCTTCGCGGCGGAAGGCGCGCGGATCGCCATCTGCTCCCGCTCGCGCGAAAATGTCGACAAAGCCAGCGCCCAGATCCCAGAGGCGTTTGGCGTCGTCGCCGATCTCGTGGACGCCGTCGCGGCGGCGAGAGTGGTCGAAACGGTCGAAGACAAGCTCGGGCCGATCGACATTCTGGTGAACTCCGCCGGGGCCGCGAAGCGCACGCCGCCGGATGACTTGAACCCAACGGTCTGGCGCGATGCGTTTGACGCCAAGTTCTTCTCTTACATCAACGTCATCGATCCCGTCGTGAAGCGCATGGGCAAGCGCGGGAGCGGCGTCATCGTCAGCGTCATCGGAGTCGGCGGCAAGGTCGCCTCCTCCACCCATCTCGCCGGCGGCTCGGCCAACGCCGCCCTGATGCTGGCCACAGCCGGGCTTGGCGCGACCTACGCGGCCAGGGGCGTTCGCGTCATCGGCGTCAGTCCAAGTTTGACGGAGACAGACCGGGTGGCGGAAGGGCTCGCGGCCGATGCTCGGCTTTCCGGCATCTCTGTCGAGGAAGCTCGCAAGCGTGGCGTTGCGCGGCTCCCGTTGGGCCGCATGGCGACGGCGGAAGAGATCGCCGACGCGGTTCTTTTCCTCGCCTCGGCGAAGGCGGGCTACATCACCGGCGTGACGCTATCCATGGACGGCGGCCAGAATCCGGTCGTGCTCTGAGGACACGCGCGCCGATAGTCGCCTTGGCGACGATTGCGCAACGAAAGGTGGATGATCGCGGAGGCTGTGGGCGCGAGCGCTCAGCAGCGAGCCCGCGGATAAGCCCGCGGTCTGATCAGGATGCGCGTCGGCGCGCGGCCCATGGCGCCATTCGCCGGATCTGAGCCACGCTTGCCTGCTTGGGCAGTTTTTCGGCGATGCCGTAGACGCGCTCACGGCGATCGATTTCCCCCATGACCTCGGCGGGCGAAACGCCGCACTCGGCCCAGATCACGGCCAGATGATAGAGGACGTCGGCGCTCTCCAGGATCACGGATTCCCGGTTCATCTGGACCGCGTCGAGCCCGACCTCGATCGCCTCCTCGACCAGTTTCTTGGCCATTTTCTGCACCCCGTCGCGGAATAGCTTGGAGGTGCGGGAAACCGAGGGACTTCGGTCCCGGGCCTCCTGGACGTCGGCGAACAGCTTGTCGAGCGAATCAGTCATGCGTTCGGATTATCCTTACTCAAACCAGATAATGCCGAACAAGAGTTCACGCAGTATGACAAAACGGCGGAAACGGAATTTTTTTGCAAAAGCCTGGGGATTGGTCAAGGAACGCATGGCTTGGCGGCAGGCCGTCAGATCCCAACCTGGCCGCCAACAAGCCCGCTCAGGCTGCCAGCGAAGCAAAAAGCGCCCGTCCGTCTGTCCCGCCGACCAAGGGGTCGATCAGGTTTTCCGGGTGCGGCATCAAACCCAGAACATTGAATTGGTCATTGAACACGCCTGCTATCGAATTGATGGCGCCGTTCAGGCTCATATCGTCCGCGACCGCCGCCCTCAGCGTCGCAATAGCGAAACGCGACCCGGCCCTCCGCCTCGATCCTGCGAATCGTGTCGTCATCGGCGATGAAGTTTCCCTCGCCGTGCGCGATGGCGAATTTGACCACCTGTCCCGGCGCGTAACGACGCGTGAATGGCGTTTGCGCGTTCTCGACCCGGACATGCTGCATCTTGCAGATGAAGCGCAATTGCGCATTGCGCATCAAAACGCCCGGCAAAAGGCCGGCCTCGCAGAGGATCTGGAAGCCATTGCAGACGCCAAGCACCAGCCCGCCGCGCGCCGCGTGATCGGCGACTGCGCGCATGATCGGCGCTCTCGCCGCGATCGCGCCGCAGCGCAGATAGTCGCCGTAGGAGAATCCGCCCGGCAAGACGACCAGATCGACGCCGGCCGGCAATTCGTGTTCGGCGTGCCAGACGTTTGCGGGCTCGGCGCCCGTGGCCTGTCGAAGCGCGCGCGCGATATCGCCTTCGCGATTAATTCCAGGAAACAGGATGATTGCCGCACGCATGGCGGTTACGCGATTTCTATGGCGTAATTCTCGACAATGGTGTTGGCGAGCAGACGCTCGCAGGCCTCGCTCAGCCTCTTGCGCGCGGTCGCAGGGTCGTCGCCGTCGAGCTCGATATCGAAGACCTTGCCTTGACGCACGCTTGTGAGGCCGTCGACAGCCAGTCCCTTGAGCGCGCCCTCGATCGCCTTACCCTGCGGGTCCAGCACGCTGGACTTCAATGTCACGATCACACGCGCTTTCATGGGGAATAGGCTCCCGGCCGGTCAGGCAGCATTCGAGGTCGGCGCCATGGTCAGAAGCGCGTAAATCGCCGTGGGATCCTTGGTCGCGCGCAATTGGGGGGCGACCCCGCCGTTGCGCAGCAGGCGGGCGCTGATCGCCAGCGCCTTGAGATGGTCTGCTCCCGCTGCTTCCGGGGCGATCAGCATGAAAATGAGATCGACGGGGAGAGCGTCCGGGGCTTCGAAATCGATCGCGCGCTCAAGCCTGGCGAAGACGCCAAAAATCTGATGGCATTTGGCCAGTTTACCATGCGGAATCGCGACGCCGTCGCCGACTCCGGTCGAGCCGAGGCGCTCGCGTTGCAAGATCGCATCGAAGATCTCGCGCGCCGGCAGGCCTGAGACCAGCGCCGCGCGCTCGCTCATCTCCTGCAGCGCCTGCTTCTTGCCGTTCACTCTCAGGGCGGCCAGCACTGCGTCTGGCCTAAGGAGTTGGGATAACGACATGCTCGTTCCGGTCATGCAGCGCGCGAGGGTTCGCGAGGCGCCTGGGGATCGAGCCAGCCGATCGCTCCGTCGCGGCGACGATAGACAACATTCACCCGGCCGCTGCCGGCATGCTGGAAGACGATCACTGGAGCGCCGGTGAGATCGAGTTCAGCGACGGCCGAAGCGACCGAAAGGGATTTGAGATCTTCCGTTCCTTCCGCCACGACAACGGGATCGAAGCCGCCTGAGGGTTCCTCGTCTTCATCGGGCGGCGATTCGATAAGATAGTTGGCAACCTTGCCCCGCGCATTCGCAGCGGAGGGGCCAGCGTGACCCTTCAACCGGGTCTTGTAGCGGCGCAGACGGCTTTCGATCTTGTCGGCCGCTTGGTCGAAGCAACGGTAGGGTTCCTGCGCTCGGCCCTCCGCGTGCAAGCTCAACCCCGAGCTCAAGCGCAAGGTGCAGTCCGAACGATAGCCGGAGCCTTCGCGCGTCATCACCACGTGGCCGCCGACGGAGCCGCTGAAATAGCGAGCGACCGTCGCCTCAACTTTTTCCAGTACATGCTGACGCAAAGCTTCCCCGATGTCGAGGTTCTTACCGGATACCCTCAAGGTCATCGAACGCTAGCCCTACCATTCAGGCGCGGGAGCCGATGGCTCCCCGCGCCTTCGCACCGCCCCCCGCGCGTCTTTGTCCGCCCCTTCGGTTTCAGCTCGATCGGATCCCCGCCCACCGAGTCGCAGCTACGGTTAGGAGCCTGCTCGGAACATGTCAATCTTCCTGATAAGTAGTTCATATTAATAGTAAAATTGCTATTATGCTTCGACTGAAAGGGAATTGTCTCGTCGAACGCGAGCCGGCGCCGTCGCCATCTTGATCTTGCGCCTTTCGACTGACGAAGGAATTCTCAGGCTGTCGCGATATTTAGCGACGGTGCGCCGCGCCACGAGGACATGCTCCTTGCGAAGCCGTTCTACGATCACGTCGTCGGACAGCACGTCGTCCGGGCTTTCGTCATCGATCATGTGCCGGATGCGTTGGCGCACGGATTCAGCCGAATGGGCCTGTCCCGTTTCGCTCGACGCGATCGACGCGGTGAAGAAGTATTTCATCTCGAACAGGCCCCGCGGCGTCTGAATAAACTTATGCGCGGTGGCGCGCGAGACCGTCGATTCGTGAACGCCGATCGCTTCGCCGATCATCTTCAGATTGAGCGGCCTCAAGCCCGAGACGCCTTCCAGAAGGAACGTGTCCTGCCGCCGCACGATCTCGGTCGCCACGTTGAGGATGGTGCGCGCGCGCTGTTCGAGGCTCTTGGTCAGCCAGTTGGCCGCCTGCAGATTCGGCGGAGACGTACTGGCGGTCTTCGTCTCGCTTCGCGCCGCGGCGGATCACGGCCGCATAGACCTCGTTGACGAGCACGCGCGGCAACGCCCGGGTGTTGAGCTCGACCCGCCAGCCGAAATCCCGCGCCGCGGTGACATGGACGTCGGGGATGGCCGGCGCCGCCGGGGGATCGCCGAAGGCGCGCCCGGGCTTCGGCTCGAGGCGCCGGATCTCGGCCAGCATGTCGCGCAGATCCTCGTCATCGACACCGCAGGCGCGGCGCAACAACGGAAAGTCCCGCCTCGCGAGCGCCGGCAGGTTCTCGATGAAAGCCTGCATCGCCGGATCGAAGCGGTCGCGCTCCTTAAGCTGAAGGGCGAGGCACTCGGCGAGCGATCGCGCAAACACCCCCGTCGGCTCCAAGGTCTGCAGGCGCACGAGAACGCGCTCGACAAGGTCGTCGTCGGCGCCGAGACGCTCGGCGATTTCGGCGATCGAGCCGACGAAATATCCTGCTTCGTCGAGCCCGTCGATCAGCGCGGCGCCGATGATGCGTTCCGCCGGATCGGGAAGCAGAATTGCGGCCTGACGCTCGAGATGGTCGCGAAGCGATACCGCCTCCGCGATGTAGGATTCGTAGTCTGGGGCGTCGCCGCTGTCCGGGCTGGCGCCGACCCCCGTCCAGGCGTTGGCGCTCAAACCCTCGGCCGGCGCGGACTGGATCGCCGGCGCGGTGCGATCCGCGTCGAAAGTGTTCTCGACCTCGGTCCCAAGATTGGCGGCCAGATGGCCCGTGTCCGTTCCGAGCGCCTCACGCGCCCAATCGCCCGGTTCCGGCCCCGCTTCGGCAAAGCCGTCGGCTTGCGGCTCGACCTGCTCGAGGCTCGGCTCCTCGCGCTCCTCCGCCCGCTCGAGCAGGGGATTGCTCGCCAATTCGTTCTCGATGAACTGGGTCAGTTCAAGGTTCGGCATCTGCAACAGCTTGATCGCCTGCAGAAGCTGCGGCGTCAGAACCATCGCCTGACTCTGCCGCATGACCAACTTGGCCGAAAGCGCCATACTTAACGCGAGCCCCTCACCGCATCGGCCGAGCCGCATTCGCGGCACCCGGCGTTTCGTCTGCTTACAGCGAGCGTCTCATAGCACGTTCTCAACCCCTGTCTAATGCAAGAATCGCGCCGTGCTACCATTGTCAGCGTCTTATTCAGTCTCGGCGTCTTATATTGAGAGCGATAGCCACCGCTCTCGTATGGCACAAGGGGATTAAGCAAAAACCAACAGTGACAAAACGTGTAAAGAAGGAAGAAATTGATATAAAGATTTGCTTATATGTTTATTGCACGTTTCCACCCTCCCTGATAAGAGAGCGTCCGTTAGGAAAAAGGACTTTCGCCGCCCATGACCAAGACCGCCACGACGCTCGTGAGCAAGGCTCACGATTATGCCATCGCCGACATCAAGCTTGCGGACTATGGCCGCAAGGAGATCGCGATCGCCGAGACCGAAATGCCGGGCCTCATGGCCACGCGGGCCGAATACGCCAAGAGCCAGCCGCTCAAGGGCGCGCGCATCGCCGGCTCCCTGCATATGACCATTCAGACCGCCGTTCTCATCGAGACGTTGAAGTCGCTGGGCGCCGATGTCCGCTGGGCGTCCTGCAACATCTACTCGACCCAGGACCATGCGGCCGCTGCCATCGCCGCGACCGGAACGCCCGTGTTTGCGGTCAAGGGCGAGAACCTCAAGGACTATTGGGACTATACCCACCGCATTTTCGAATGGGCGGACGGCGGCACGCCGAACATGATTCTCGACGACGGCGGCGACGCCACCATGCTGATCCACCTTGGCCAGCGCGCCGAGAAGGGCGACACGAAATTCCTCGACACCGCCTCGAACGAGGAAGAGGAAGTGCTCTACGCCGCCATCAAGGCGCGGCTGAAAAGCCATCCCGGCTGGTACGGCAAGAACGCCACCTCGATCCGCGGCGTCACCGAGGAGACGACGACCGGCGTCCATCGCCTTTATATCATGGCCAAGGAAGGCAAGCTCCTCTGGCCGGCGATCAACGTCAACGACAGCGTCACCAAGTCGAAGTTCGACAATCTCTACGGCTGCCGCGAGTCGCTGGTCGACGGCATTCGTCGCGGCACTGACGTCATGATGGCGGGCAAGGTGGCGATGGTCGCGGGCTTCGGCGACGTCGGCAAAGGCTCGGCCGCATCGTTACGCAACGCCGGCTGCCGGGTGATGGTCTCCGAGGTCGATCCGATCTGCGCGCTTCAGGCGGCGATGGAGGGCTATGAGGTCATCACGATGGACGAAGCCGCGCCGCGGGCCGACATTTTCGTCACCGCGACCGGCAATGTCGACGTCATCACGCTCGACCACATGCGCGCGATGCACGACCGCGCCATCGTCTGCAACATCGGCCACTTCGATTCGGAGATCCAGGTCGGGAGCTTGCGCAATTACAAGTGGAGCAACGTCAAGCCGCAGGTCGACGAGATCGAGTTCCCCGACGGCAAGAAGATCATCCTTCTGTCCGAAGGGCGCCTGGTTAATCTCGGCAACGCGACCGGCCATCCCTCCTTCGTGATGTCGGCCTCGTTCACCAACCAGACGTTGGCGCAGATCGAACTCTTCACCAAGCCCAACGAATACAAAAAGCAAGTCTACACCCTGCCGAAGCACCTCGACGAAAAGGTCGCTTCGCTGCACCTGGCGAAGATCGGCGTCAAGCTGACCAAGATGACGCCGGAGCAGTCGAAATACCTCGGCGTCGCGCAGACGGGACCGTTCAAGCCGGATCACTACCGCTACTGAGGTCCAGAGCAAGGCAGCGGCGCTTTAAGGGCCGCCGCCTTTTTTATTCTGTCATTCCCGTTCTCGCGGGCATGACAAGACCCTGGGAAACTGGCAAGCGGCGACGATTATTCCGCCGCCGTTTTGCTCAGACGCGCCGTCAAACTGTCAGCCCAGCGGCGGCCGGGCTCGCCGCCCCACAGCAGCCACGCGATATAGCCAGCGGAGGGGTCGGTTTCGTCGCCCCATTCGTGGCCTTTCGACTCCTTGTCGACGTTGTGGCGGGCGAAATAAGCGCTGATCGCTCTAATATCGCGCAAAGTTACGTCTCGACGCTCAGCAAGCTGCTTTGCGCGATGAACGCCAACCGAAGTGCCGCCCCTGTGAAATTTCTCCCGCAGCTCAAGCCCCCTTTTCGCGGCGGCCGCGACATCGGCTGGCGGGATGAGACCCGGGTTCATTTGACCCTCCTCAATGCCGCAGGCTTATGAGCCGCGATCTTGCCCGACTTGTCCGACCGGACCAGAAATTCGGGATTGTCAGGCGATGCCGCGACCTCGTGCCCCTTGATCTTGGCCGGCGAGGTCAGCTTGCGTTCGACACGGCCGACGCTTCCACCACAACTCGATTGCCAAGCAACGCGCTCGCCGGTCTTCAACGCCTTGGCCATGCTGTCCTCCGAGAAAGTTAACCGCTAAATTCGCTGGACGTCATAAGGTTGCAGAACAACGTGCTTCATCGCGCGAGGGCGCTCAATCCGGTGTTGAGAGGACGTTTCCCGAGGTCAATTTTCTTCGAGCCGCTTTAGCGCTTTTTGCGCCCAGTCGTTTCCCTGCGCAGCGGCAAGACGGTATAATCTCTTGGCCTCAACGACATCTGTCGCCAGGCCGCCGCGCGCAAATTCGTAGAAGTCTCCAAGATAGGCTTGGCCCAGAGCGTTTCCTTGGCCGGCGGCAAGCCTGTAGCGGCGCGCGGCCTGACGATGGTCCTTTCGCAGACCGCCAAGCCCTTTCTCGTAAAATAATCCGAGATTGACCTGGGCCCAGGCGTTTCCCTGGTTGGCAGCGAGCCTGTAAAGGCGCGCCGCCTCGCGCTCGTCCTTTGGCAGGCCGCCAAGCCCGTCCCTATAAAGGGTCGCGAGATTGGCTTGGCCCCCTGCGTTTCCCTGGTCGGCGGCGAGCTTGTAGAGGCGGGCGGCCTCGCGCTCGTCCTTTGGAAGGCCGCCACGTCCTAGCCCGTAGAAGGCCCCAAGATTGGCTTGGGCCCCCGCGTTTCCCTGGGCGGCGGCGAGCTTGTAGAGGCGCGCCGCCTCGCGATCTTCCTGTGGCAGGCCGCCGCTCCCCTGTTCATATAACCAGCCAAGGTTGACCTGTCCGTTAGCATCTCCCCGGTCGGCCGCGACCCGATGGCGGCGCGTCTCCTCAGTCTCCGTTGATGTAAGCGCCGGCTCAACGTTGTTCGACCCCGCTGATTTTTGCTGCGCCTGCAACGCGCCTCCGATTTTATCCGTTTGGCGCGAACGAACAGACTCCAGGATCGAAACAAGCGCGCGGGTGAGCTTATCGACGTCCGTTTCGAAGCGGGTATGGGAAATTTCGATATTCTGCCGGCGGGCGAGGCCTCTCAAGCTGTCTGGCAAATCTCCGGTCTTCGGCATCAGGGCGCCGTCGACGAGGACAGGGATCAGTCGAACCCCGCGCTTGAGGGCAGCCTCGATCTCGATGCGAACAAAATCATCGGGATCGTCGATGCGCCGCCGATTGTCCTTATCGGCGACAACCCAATTCCTTCCGATGACGGCGACAAGCGCGTCACAAGCGGCGACTCGTTCGTTCAAGGCGTCGAACCAGTCAACGCCAAGTTCGATATTGTCGACATCGAGAAAGACGTTCTCGCGCCCCACCTTTTGCGCGACCCGATCGTAAATTGCGCGCGCGGCGAACGCAGTCTCTTCGCGCCGATAACAAATGAAGACGCCGCCCGACATCTCGATGTCCCGCTCCGCGAGGGAAATTAGCGCGAAAGACGTTGGTTCTCAACCGATCAAGGTCTTTGTGGCCGCGCCGTGATCCGGGTCACAAAGCGACGATTTGCAGAAGGGATTCGCGCAGCCGACGGCGATCAATCGAATTGGATTGAGGCTCGTGCGCGTCGCGCAAAGAACGCTCGCCGCTTGACTGCGGCTGCTTTGTGTCCGCCCTGGAGGTTCCACCGACGAAATATGGCTTCCCCGAGCTTGTGCCGCGGCAGGCTTGGGTCCGAAATGTCGGCTCCTCAACCGGGCGACCAAAGGAAATGAAAGTAATTTTCCTTTCCTTCCCTTCATTCCTTCACATTTAAGCGCGTTTACGAGCGTTTCGCTCAGACCGCGACGCGTCGCTGCGGCCGGCGGGCTAACCGGCCGCAAGCATGTGTTCGAGACGCGCTCGCCATTGCTGCGAATCCTGTGCGGGCGCGGAGAACTGGATGCGGGCGGCGCGGGCGCCTGCCCGGAGATCGAGCCCCTCGCCGTCGAGCCCGATCGCACGCCAAACCGGCCGAGCCAGCCGCCCCGCAAGGCGCGCGAGCGTGGGCGCGCCAAGCGCGTTCGCTTCCGCGAGAAGCCTGTCCTCCGCCTCGCCCAACGCCGCCTCGCCTTCGCGCGAGGCGAGGACCTCGGCCGCGGCGAGCGGGGCCGCGCGGCCGAAGCCGCCATTGAAATGCACGTCCTCGATCCGGAGGCGGAAAGCGCCGAAATCGGCAAAGCCGGCATAGAGGCCGGCTTTGGGATTGCGCTGTAAATACCGGACCTTAGCCCGCTGCGCGGCGCATCGTTCGACGTGCCCGCTTAAAGTTACGCGCGGATGGTTCAGCGGGTCGCCGCGCTCATGCGGTCCGGTCAGTAGCAGCGACGCACGCGGGTCGCCCGCGAGGTTGCGCGTATGACGCGACAGCGTCGACATGAGGAACAGGGGCGCGCCGTCGAAATCGCTGGCGACGCCAAGGAGCGTGGTGAGGGGCGCGCCGCCGTTCGCCTCGAGAGTCGCCAATGCGCCCGTGCGGGCGAGCCGCATCAGCCGCTTGACGTCGGCGATGGCCGCGGCATGCGCTTGTTTGGGGTCTGCGGGGGCGTTCGCCATGGCGGCCTTGACGCTTCGGATGGATTGGAGTGAGACACCGGGCACGGTCGCGCGGTCAAGTGCGGCTCGAACTTAAGGTCACACCCCGTTCCGATCGCTGGCCAACGGGTGCAACGTCATGGTAATCTTGCACAATTCGTTTGCACGTCCCATGTGGGATCGGCCGAAGGGAAGGATTGCCCTTCTCGGAACACATTCGATCGATCAATGGTCTCCACTTTGAGCCAGCCAGCCCTAGAGGCCTCAGCAAATCAAGACGGGAGCTTCATGCCCACAATCGCGCTGGTCGATGACGACCGAAACATCCTGACTTCCGTCTCGCTGTCGCTCGAGGCGGAGGGGTATCGGGTGCAGACCTATACGGACGGCGCCAGTGCGCTCGATGGCGTGAAGGCCAATCCGCCCGATCTCGCCATTTTCGACATCAAGATGCCCCGCATGGACGGCATGGAGCTCCTCCGGCGATTGCGGCAAAAGTCGGACCTGCCGGTGATTTTCCTGACGTCGAAGGACGAGGAGATCGATGAGTTGTTCGGCCTGAAGATGGGCGCCGACGATTTCATCCGCAAGCCTTTCTCCCAGCGCCTGCTGGTTGAGCGGGTGAAGGCGATCCTCCGCCGATCCAATCCCAAGGACGCGGCCACGCAAAAGGAAACCGAGGCCAAGATTCTCGAGCGCGGCCGATTGAAGATGGATCCCGAGCGTCATACCTGCACCTGGGATAACACTGCGGTGACCCTGACGGTCACGGAGTTTCTGATTCTTCAGGCGCTGGCGACCAGGCCGGGTGTCGTCAAAAGCCGCAATGCCTTGATGGATGCGGCTTACGACGATCAGGTCTATGTCGACGATCGCACCATCGACAGCCACATCAAGCGGTTGCGCAAGAAGTTCAAGGTGGTCGAGCCGGATTTTGAAATGATCGAGACGCTCTACGGCGTCGGCTACCGATTCAAGGAAGGGTAAGCGGCTCGGCCGGAGATCAATGAGCGCCGAAACGCAGGTTCAACATCCCCTTTCGGCTCACGCGGCTCGAGGAAGACTTCGTTGGCTGCGCGTGCGCGCGCGCGTCGCTTGGCGGTTTCTTACCGCGCGGTTTTCGTCGTCGCTCACCCGGCGCATCGTCGTCCTCAATTTGGGCGGCCTGGTCGTGCTCGTGGTCGGGTTTCTGCTCCTCGACCAGTTTCGCGCCGATCTGATCGAGGCGCGGGTGCAGAGCCTCACCATTCAGGCCGACATCATCGCCGCCGCAATCTCTGCTTCCGCGACGGGTGACACGGATTCGATCACGATCGATCCCGACAAGCTGTTGCAATTGGCGCCGGGCGAAAGCGTAGCGCCGTCTCCAAGCGATGAGGACGCGACGCAGTTCTCCATCAACCCCGCTCTCGTTGGGCCATTTCTGCATCGGCTCGTCACTCCGACCCGTACGCGGGCGCGCATTTACGACAGCGACGGTCGGCTTCTGCTCGATTCGCGATCGTTTTCGGCCCGCGGCGCGGTCGAGCACTCGGATCTGCCGGATGCTTCGGAGCGGCGCGGATTCGCGGACCGGATCGTCGCCCGCCTGCGGAGTTTGTTTCTGACCTCGACCGCGCCTCGGGCCGAAGACCCATGGGCGACCAATGGCCAGACCATGCCGGAAGTCGCCGGCGCGCTGCGGGGCAAAACGCAATCTCTGGTGCGCATCAACCACATGGGTGAAACGATCGTCTCGGTCGGAGTGCCGATCCAGCACATGATGGCGACCCGGGGGGTGCTCCTGCTTTCCACCCAGGGCGGTGACATTGACCGTGTGATCACCTCAGCGCGTTTAGCTCAACTGCGCTTCTTTTTGGTTCTCGCTATCGTGATGTTGGTTCTGTCCCTATCCCTCGCCAACACAATCGCAGAACCTGTCCGGCGGCTCGCCGACGCGGCCGAACGCGTGAGGCGTGGAATCCGGTCGCGACAGCAAATTCCCGATTTCACCGCGCGATCGGACGAGATCGGTCACCTGTCTCGCGCGCTGCGCGATATGACGCAGGCGCTCTACAATCGTCTGGACGCAATCGAAAGCTTCGCCGCCGATGTCGCGCATGAACTCAAGAATCCGTTGACCTCCCTGCGCAGCGCGCTCGAAACGCTGCCGAAAGTGAATGCCGATCATTCGCGTGATCGGCTTATCGCCATCATGCAACATGACGTGCGGCGGCTCGATCGGTTGATCAGCGACATCTCCGACGCCTCCCGTCTCGATGCGGAGTTGACGCGAGGCGAAGCGGGCCCTGTCGATGTCGCTGCTCTTCTGCGCGCCGTCGCCTCGATGACGGAGGATTCTTCGCGCGGCGGCACCCGCGTCGAATTGTCCATCCCAATCAGACGGGGCAAAAACGCGAACGGCGACTATTTTGTCCTAGGGCATGATTCCCGTCTCGCCCAGGTTGTCACCAATCTCATAGAGAACGCCTGCTCATTTTCCGAACCCGGCGGCGCCGTACGCGTGGCGCTTGAACGTACGTCTGCTCGCAAAGAGCCGGAGGACAAGCAATCCTGCGATTACGTTGTCATCACTGTCGACGATGACGGGCCTGGCGTCCCGCCGCACGCGCTAGAGCGCATTTTTGAGCGATTTTATACGGACCGGCCAAGCCAGGGATTTGGTCAGAATTCAGGTTTGGGTCTGTCGATTTCCCGCCAAATTGTTGAAGCCCATGGCGGTCGCATTTGGGCCTGCAACCGGCCGGCCGAATTGGCTGACGTTCGCGTGGGATCGCCGGACCGCGAGGATGGGGACGAAATAACGCGGCACGGCGCGGGGGCCCGATTTGTTGTCGAACTCCCCGCGTTCTCGGCATGACTGGCGCCGCTTTGACCAGAGAGACAAGCCTCCATGCGACGGCTGTGATCCACGGCGAGAGCGGCGTTTTGATTCTCGGACCATCGGGCTCGGGTAAAAGCGCGCTCGCTTTGGCGCTTCTGGCGCGTGCGAGGGTCACGGGCGCGTTTGGCGCGTTGATCGGAGACGACCGCATTTTCGTCAGAGAGGCCCACGGTCATCTGATTGCGCGGGGGGCGGCCAATATGGCCGGCGTCATCGAGCGCCGATTGGCGGGTCTGGTCACCGTCCGGCAGGAGCCGGTGGCGGTCGTGCGGCTGGCCGTCGAGCTCTGCGAGCCGGGACATCGATGGCCGAGGATGCCCAACGAGGATGACGGTTTTGGTGTTGGTGAGGTCACGCTGCCGCGTCTGGCGCTTGATTCCACCTTGAGCGTCTGCGATCAGGTGCTCGCGATCGAGGAGCGCGTGGCTGCATTAGCCGCGGAGAGTCCGACGCGATTGGGAATTTCGCTTGAACATTGCGCCGCAGTGCACAAAAATGGGCGGCCGAAGATTCCGCCGCCGGCCTGATGGCGCCGGAGTACGAGCCGATCGACTGATGGATAATTGATGATCGGAATGGTCCTTGTGACCCACGGCCAGCTCGCAACTGGTTTTCGGGCAGCGTTAGAGCATGTCGTCGGGCCCCAGCCACAGCTCGAGACGATAACAATAGGCCCGGAAGACGACATGGAGCAGCGGCGCTCGGATATCCTAAGCGCGGCGGCCCGCGTTCAGGACGGGGGCGGTGTCGTCATTCTGACCGACATGTTCGGCGGAACTCCATCGAATCTCGCGATTTCGGTAATGGACGGAGGACGCGTCGAAGTTATCTGCGGCGTCAACCTGCCGATGTTGATCAAACTCGCGACCATGCGCGAAAGCGCCGACCTCGATCACGCCGTGGTGGAGGCCCGCGATGCTGGCCGCAAGTACATCACGATCGCAAGCAAGGTGCTTGAGGGGAAATGACCGAGGCCGACTCCGAAGGGGGAGGACAGCCGCCTGGGCTCTCCGAGGGGTTGTCGCGCGAATTGCTAATTGTGAATCGAAAAGGTTTGCACGCGCGCGCCACCGCGAAGTTTGTGCAGTGCGTCGACCGATTTGACGCCGACGTCAAAGTCACCCGCTGCGGCGAAACGGTCGGAGGCGATTCGATCATGGGCATTCTGACCCTCGGCGCGGGCCCCGGATCAACGATTACGGTAACGGCGTCGGGTGCAGAAGCTCATGAGGCGCTGGAGGCGCTCGCGGCTTTGATCTCCAACCGGTTCGGCGAAGACGAATAAAGGCCGCGCTCGTCTACCTGTTCGCGCCCGGCCCTACATCCGAAAATCCTCGCCCAAGTAAAAGCGTCGTACGTCCGGGTGTGCAATGATATCGTCCGGCGGACCCTCAGTTAAAACGTGACCGCTGTGAATGATGTACGCGCGATCGATCAGTCCGAGGGTTTCGCGAACATTGTGATCGGTGATCAAAACGCCGATCCCTCGGCCCTTGAGATGACGCACGAGATCCTGGATGTCACCGACTGCGATCGGGTCAATGCCCGCGAAAGGCTCGTCGAGGAGCATGAAAGATGGTTTGCCCGCAAGCGCGCGGGCTATTTCGCACCGCCGCCGCTCGCCGCCCGATAGCGAGATTGAGGGCGCCGCCCGCACGCGCGCGATGTCGAACTCCTCAAGCAGCAATTCCAGCATCGCCTCGCGCGCCTGACGGTTTGGTTCGTTGACCTCGAGCACTGCGCGAATATTGTCCTCGACGTTAAGCCCGCGGAAGATAGAAGCCTCCTGCGGCAAATAGCCGATCCCGAGCCGCGCCCTTTGAAACATCGGCAATCGGGTAACGTCATGACCGTCCAGCTCTATTTCGCCCTTGTCGGGTTTTACCAGGCCAGTAATCATGTAAAAGACCGTGGTCTTGCCGGCCCCATTCGGCCCCAATAACCCGACCGCCTCGCCCTGGCGCACCGAAAGGCTGACATCCTGCACGACCATTCGACCGCGGTACCCCTTGCCAAGGTGGTGCACGGCGAGAACGCCCTGGCCGCCAGGCGCGGGCATCAATTCTAGAGCCGATCTCTTGCTCTCGCTGCGCAACCATTTGCGCCAGCGAGAGGGCGCGGTCACGTGCTCGCGCAGGGCGTCGTCGCTCACTTACGATCGATCACGTCAACCGACGCCCGAAAGATACCCACTGACGAGCTCCTATTTGGATTTCGCAGCATCCGGCTTTGTGGCGTCAGCGCCTGACTTCGGAACGAATTGTCCGTGCACTCGCCCAGACTTCGCGCTGGTGTCGACGGTCGCCTGGCCGCTCTTGAGGTCGTAGGTCAGCTTGTCACCTTTGGTGACGTTCTGCCCGTCACTGAGAGTGACGTGACCAATGAGCCGCACTTTGCCTTCGGCCTTATCGTAGCTGCCGCTGTCGCCAGTGGCGACCTGGGTTTTCGAGACAACCGTGACGGGCCCCGCGGCGTCCAGGTGTTTGACGCCCGCGTCCGCAGGCCCCGATTGGCCGTTCGCGGATTGGGGGGCGGCTCCCTTCGATGGAGCGGGGCGCCCGTCGTTGGCGCGTGATCCAGAAAGACACTCATGGCCGAACACGTCATTTTCGTATCGCCCTGAATGACGACGACATTGCCGGAATAGACCGCCTTATGTTCCTTGTCGTAATAGACGAGCTTATCAGCGTCGATCGAGATCGGCTCTTTCGAACTTGTGCCCGGGAAGATCGCGGCCGAGTCGTTCGGGGCCGGCGGCTTTTCGGTGGCTCGCGCGGGCGCCGACCGAGCACAGCAGAACCGCTGCTATCGCCGTCAGCCATCCGCGAAAGCACGACGGCAGCGTCATGGATTGGTCCTTTTTACTTCACTCGTAGGCTCTTGGTTTGACTGCGGAACAATGTTCGTTCGGACGTGACCTTCGAAAGTCAGCTCCTGGCCGTGGTTGAGCGCCGAGGCCCGATCGGCGAATATCGTCGTGCCGTCGCCTCCCTGGACTTCGACTCGCTCGTCGCTTCCATAAACTCCGGACTTAAAGTCGAATCTGGCGCTGCTCAATAGCACAGTAAAGCGACCGTTCTTGATCCGCACATTTCCCGACAGCTCCATGCGCTCGGCCAAATTATCGTAAACGCCGGCGTCCGCGCTCAAATGTGTCGCCTCCCCACCGGCCGCGCCCATTTCACCGTCGACTTTTCGGAGCTGCACCATAGTTGGCTGTTTGACGTCCTGCAGCGCCCGCTCGGCTGTCAGAAGATAGGCCTGCCCATCGCCTCGAAAGCCGGCAAGCTTCGGCCGGTCCATCACGATCTTGGTTCCTTCCACTGAGAGGGCATTGAAACTCAGCGCGCCGAGTTTTGTCGCGAAGGGGTTGAAAAAGGCGACGACCACCGTCGCGGCGACCGTGCCGAGGCCGCCGATCAGAATCGCGAGCCTCAACAATCTGACGCGGCCCGAGCGGCGCTTCGCTTTCGCAAATGCACGCTCGCGGTCGTGTGGCGGCGAGACGCCGATAAGGCGCGCCGGAGACGAAGTCGCAGATGGCGCCGTTCGCTCGCCGCCTAAGGCGCCCGTGGGGATTGCTTCATTTTGAAACGCTGGCATTGATTCCTTGTTCGCCGGCCAAATGCCGCGAAGAACCGAAATTACGTGGCGAAGTTAGGGCCGGGAAAGCGAAAGAGGAAGAGCCGATGCTATAGAGCTGATCATGCGAGGCGCTGGTCTACTGAAGCCATTTCCGAGCGCCCAGGCTAATCTGAGATTTAAAGCGTGATCGTTTCAGCTTGAAGCGTATTCAGAATCTTTTAAGGCATGGGCGCCTTTCTCAGGGCTAAACAATCGCCGGTGCGCCAATTTTTACCCCGGGGCTCGCTAACGTTTCGCGCGTCCTCTTAACTAAGCCCTACGTACATTTTGGCGAATACAGATTGAAGTCTGGCGCGTGGCGGCAGAAAACTGAGTTTGCCGCCGTCGGAGCGGCGCGTCGGCCTGATCAACAAGAAGGCGGTTTTGACGCCAGGGTCGGAGCGGACTTTTCGATGCGGAACACGGTGTCTCGGTCACCGCGCTCGATGCTCTCCAAATGGTCGCCGACCGCTCCGACCAAATGAGGAATGTCGATCACAGCAAGCGGGTCGGTGCAGCGCACTTCCAGCCGATCGCCCGGAATCAAGGACTTTAAGGCCTTGCGCGTCTTGAGCGCCGGAAGGGGACATTTCAGTCCCGACAGATCCAACTTGACGGTAGTCATGGCGTGGAATGCGCCGAAGATTGGCTGGTCGTCAACGGCGCCTTCTCTCATTTGTTGGGTTGAAACGCTCTATTTCTGGTCGACCTGCATCCGTTGATCAGAGCCTTGCGGGCCGGCTCCCAACACGACAAGAGACGATTGCGATGGTTGAAGCTTTCGGCGTTCCAGGGGTGGTGCTGGCGGGCGGTCTGGCGCGTCGAATGGGCGGCGGCGACAAGCCCCTGCGAAAAATTGGCGGACACAGGATTCTGGCCCGCGTTATTGGGCGGCTCGAGCCGCAATGCAAAGGCCTGGTTCTCAGCGCCAACGGCGATCCCACGCGATTTGTGTCGTTCGGCCTGCCCGTGATCGCCGATGGAGTGAAGGAACATCCCGGACCGCTTGCCGGAATCCTTGCCGGGCTCGACTGGGCCGCGGCCCACCAGCCCGACGCGGAATGGATTCTCAGCGCTCCCGGAGATTGCCCCTTTCTGCCTCGAGACCTGGTCGTGCGGCTGCGCCAGGCCGTCTCCGTTCAAGGCGCGGAGCTTGCCGTCGCGGTCTCGCAAGGACGATCTCATCCGGTGATCGGACTGTGGAAGGTCGCGTTGCGCGACGCGTTGCGCGAAGCCCTTTTGGTGGAGAGGCTGCGTAAGGTTCAAGATTGGACCGCGCTTTATCGCATTGCGACGGTCTCCTGGACGGCTGAGCCGGTCGATCCGTTCTTCAACGTCAACACCGTAGAGGATCTTGCGGAGGCCGAGCGGCTTGTGGCGCTGGAAGGTCTCGCTTAACTCGCAGCGAAGTCGGCTAGACCGACGCGAAGGCGCATTGCCTCGCTCTCGAGCGATTACTTGCCCGTCAGGCTCTCTCGGAGCTCCGTCAATTCTGCAAGCTCCTTCTCCTGTTCAGCGATCCGCGCCGCATTCAAATCGTCGTGGCCTGCGCTGGAATCGGCGGCGGACTGTTCAACCAGCTCCTCGAGATTCTCCCGGACAGCCGCAATTCGTGCGTCCACTTGAGTTAGCGTCAAACCCGTCTTCATCGCCGCATTCCATCATCGTCACAACCCAGGCTCGAGCCTGGATTGGCGCCTCCATCATTCAAGTCCTCGCCGGGGATGGGGTCAAGGTCGCGAATGCTGGCGCGCCAACCCGGTGGGTCTGCTTCGCCGCAATCTAACGGCAGTTAGCGGGCGCACAAAGTTACGCGCGCCAATGATTTCATGGATTTAGCGGCTCGTTTATGCAACCTTCCGCGGCCAAGTGCTCCAAATCGACTGCATTCTGACTGAGGCCGAGCGACGAGACCCGGCGCATTTCGTTTTCATACGTCGATGAGCCCAAAACGCGCGAAAACGAAACAAATCTTTCGCCAAGCGAAATGAAACGCTTCGCAGCGCAGGTCGTAACTCATTGAATTTATTACGACCGTCGAATCACCGATTTCGCGGAATTGTTGGTTTTCAATGGTTTAGCCGCGTTTTTGTTTCGCGCAATTCCACCTCGGGCCCTTTCTTTACCCGAAAAGGACAGACCTGCGCCCCGCAAGTGGGCCTCGAGTTCCCCTCTGCGGGACCTCGACTGCCGCTGCGGGGGAATGACCAGCGCCTGACCTGCGATTTCTCGTGATCGGTAATCCCGGCGGCGGTTCGAACATGGATGCAAATCTGATGATCGCGCCCATTATATAGTCGAATACTCTGAAATAAGGAAATGATTTAGCATTTTTTATTTTATAGACTGCCCCGTTCGAACCGGCGCGTTGGTCGGGCCGCGTCGGAAGGCCTGGCGTCACGGCCGCGCGTGACGGATTCGGCTTAAGAGGCCCTCACGGCAGGTCTCAACAACGATAAAGCAGATGAGCGCGAGATAGCCCCAGACGGTCAGTTCGATGAATTGCAGCAGGCCTCCATCGAACGCCGCCATGGCGCCATACGTGAAGATCAACTGGGAGTTGGCCTGAAACAGAAACAGCAGGTTGAACGAGCACAGCGCGAGGCCGCCCAGCGCCAGGCCCATGATCAGGAATGTCAGCCACGCCGGCCCACGAAACAGACGATTGAGTAGCGCGAACACGCCCATCGGTCACCCCGAGTCCCGCCGGATCTCGGTGCTTCGCTCGCGATGCCGGCCCCGTTACCCGGATGGGGGTTCGAATCGTCAATCAGCGTCAGCCGCGACGGCTCAAGCCCCCCAGAAACGACGCCTTCTCGCTCTCCACAGTACTGCTGGCGCCCGGGCGGCCAGGCGCGAACGCTGATATTTGGCCTGACAACAGCCGTCGTCGTTTCTTGTCTGTATGCACGCTATTCCCCGCTAAATATAACGCTCTGAGAACTTTAGGCTCGGCCGCCAAACCGCGCCTTTCTTTCACGTGAATGCGGGCCTATATCCTTACGTGATGAATGCTCACGCGCCTTTGGCCGTTCCGCCGCTTATCGACCCGTTCGGCCGCGCGATCGCCTATGTGCGAATCTCCGTCACCGACCGTTGCGACTATCGGTGCGTGTACTGCATGTCCGAGGACATGAATTTCCTGCCCAAGCGGGACATCCTGTCGCTCGAAGAGCTCGATCGATTGTGCTCGACTTTTGTCAGCCTTGGCGCGCGAAAAATTCGCATCACCGGCGGCGAACCGCTGGTCAGGCGCAATGTGATGTCGTTGTTCCATGGCCTTTCCCGACACCTCGGCGCCGGAACGCTGGACGAAGTGACGGTCACCACCAACGGCTCTCAGCTCGCTCGCTTTGCCTCCGAACTTGCGGATTGCGGGGTGAGGCGCGTCAACGTCTCGCTCGATACGCTCGATCCGGAGAAGTTTCGCCAAGTGACGCGCTGGGGCGATTTGAGCGTCGTTCTGGCAGGCATCGACGCCGCTTCGGCCGCGGGGCTCAAGATCAAGATCAACACGGTCGCCCTGAAGGGTTTCAACGAGGAAGAAGCCCTGGATCTGGTCAAATGGGCGAATGGGCGCGGCTTCGACCTGACCTTCATCGAGGTGATGCCGCTTGGCGACATGGAGCGCGACCGCACGGATCAATTCCTGCCCTTGCCGGAGTTGCGCGCCCGCCTCCAGGACTACCTGACCCTTACGCCTTCGACTTACGTCACCGGCGGCCCGGCGCGCTATTACGACGTTCAGGAAACAGGGGGCCGGATCGGATTCATCACTCCGCTTACGCACAATTTCTGCGAAAGCTGCAATCGGGTGCGCGTCACCTGCACCGGCACCCTCTATATGTGCCTGGGCCAGGAGGATGCGGTCGATTTGCGCGAGCCGCTTCGCCGCTCCGCTTCCAACGGGCCGCTCGTAGAGGCGATCCGGGCGGGCATAAAGCGCAAGCCCAAAGGCCATGACTTCGTCATCGCCCGATCGGCGGCGCCCTGCCGTTCACCGCCATATGAACGCGACCGGCGGCTGACACGCTTCTTTTTCTGAACGATCCGCTGGCAGGGACCGCTTACCCGCGCTATATCAATCGGGCGAAGGCGGGGACCTTGACTCTCCGCTCCTGTGAGGACCCAGCGCTATGGCGAATGCTCGCGAACGGATCGAGAAGCTTATCTCGGAAAATCCGGTTGTTCTGTTCATGAAGGGAACGCCCGAATTTCCGCAATGCGGGTTTTCCGGCCAGGTGATCCAGATCCTGGAATATGTCGGCGCGCCGGTCGTCGGCGTGAACGTGCTCGAGGACGCGGAAATTCGTCAGGGCGTGAAGGAATACGCCAACTGGCCGACCATCCCCCAGCTCTACGTCAAAGGCGAGTTCGTGGGCGGGTGCGATATTGTCCGCGAGATGTTCCAGTCCGGTGAACTGTCGTCGGTTCTGACGGATGCGGGCGTTCCGTTGAAAGCCAGCGCCGGCGCCTGATTCGCCGCGTCGACCGCCCGTCGCGCCCGCAATAACAGGTGGGCGCGCTTCCTCTGATTTCCGGCGCAGGGCAACGCGCGACTCGCG
Source organism: uncultured Alphaproteobacteria bacterium (assembly GCA_963717215.1). Taxonomy (GTDB): domain Bacteria; phylum Pseudomonadota; class Alphaproteobacteria; order Rhizobiales; family Beijerinckiaceae; genus Roseiarcus. The sequence goes on along the minus strand of CAVQVS010000004.1, from coordinate 251,686 downwards.
CCGGCAAACTGTTCTCGGTGCCAGAGTCGTGACGGTTGCTTGACGCAAAATTGGACCGTCACGCCTCGCTGGGGAGCCTGTAAGCTTATCCTTTAGGCTTAATTGCTATGTTGTGGTGCAAACGGTAGGCTGACATGTCAGCCCGATTCGTTTGCGCCAAACCGGTCAGTCTGTATGTCCCCCACCTATCCCTATCAACTCTACGAAATGGCGCATGCCGCTCTGGCGCCGGCCCGCGCGATGTCCGACGCGACGCATTTGATCTTCAGCAATCCCTGGAACCCGCTCTCGAACACGCCTCTCGGTAAGAACATCTCGGCCAGCACCGAGCTGTTCGAGCGCCTGACGCGCCGCTACGGCAAGCCGGCCTTTCGGCTCGACGACTTTGCCGTCGACGGGACCGTCTATCCGATCCTCGAGGAGGTCGTCTGGGCGAAGCCGTTCTGCAACCTCCTCCATTTCGCCCGGCCTGATTTCGCCGGCGGCGCCGATCAGCCGAAGCTTCTCATCGTCGCGCCGATGTCGGGCCATTACGCGACCCTGCTTCGCGGCACGGTCGAAGCGTTCCTGCCCCATTGCGACGTCTACATCACCGACTGGACCGATGCGCGCATGGTTCCCCTGGCGCTCGGACCCTTCGACCTCGACGACTACATCGTCTACCTGCGCGAGATGCTGACCCATCTGGGCCCGGGCGTGCACACGATCGGGGTCTGCCAGCCTTCGGTGCCGCTGCTCGCGGCTACGGCGCTGATGGAGGCCGACGGCGACCCCGCCGCGCCTGCGAGCATGACGCTCATGGGCGGCCCAGTGGACACACGCCGCAGCCCGACCGAGGTGAACAAGCTCGCCGAGAAGCGCGGCGTCGAGTGGTTCCGCCGCAACTGCCTGCACACGGCGCCGTTCCCCTATCCCGGCTTCGGCCGCGAGGTCTATCCGGGCTTTCTTCAGCTCAGCGGCTTCATGGCGATGAACATCGACCGCCATGTCACCGCCCATTTCGACATGTTCAACCATCTCGTCACGGGCGATGAGGATCCGGCCGAGAAGCACCGCGAGTTCTACGACGAATATCTGGCGGTGATGGACCTCGCCGCCGAATACTACATGCAGACGATCGAGACCGTGTTCGTGCGCCACGCCTTGCCGAAAGGCGAGATGACCCACCGCGGGCGGCTGGTCGATCTCAAGGCGATCCGCAACGCCGGCCTTCTGAGCGTGGAAGGGGAGAAGGACGACATCTCGGGCGTCGGCCAGACCTGCGCCGCCAACGACTTGTGCGTCAATATCCCCGAGTCGAGGAAGCACTATTACCTCGCCGAGGGGGTCGGCCATTACGGCGTCTTCAACGGCTCCCGGTTTCGCAAACTGATCGTCCCGCGCATCCGCGAGTTCATCGCCGGAATCGATTCCGGCGCCGAACCCGCGAAGCCGGCCAAGCTCAACGGGTCGCGGCGGGCGAAGAGCGCCTGAAACCAGGCGCTCCCGGCAGGAGAGAATCAGGCCGCGGACGCCTGGGGCCGGGCCATGAACTTGTCGCAAGGAATCTCGACATCGATCTCCAGCGTCGAGACCGAATCCGAGCGCTCCATCTTCACCGACAGCTTCTCCGGATCGAATTCGATGTGGCGAGCGATGGTGGCGAGCAATTCGTCGCGCAGAATGGCGACGAGATCGCGCGGACCGAGCGCGACGCGCTCATGGGCGAGAAGGATTTGAAGCCGCTCGCGGGCGACCGGTGCGGTGCCGCGCGCCTTGAGAAATCCGAACAGGTTCATGCTGCCCTCCGGCCGAACAGGCGCGTGAAGAAGGTCTTCTTTTCATCCGGGATCGCGACCGGCGCAGTCGTTTCGCCGCCAAGCCGCCGGGCCGCTTCGAGATAGGCCAGTCGAGCCGGGCCCCCGGCGGCGTTGGTCGTCACAGGCGCGCCGATGTTCGAGGCCCGCAGGATCTCGCGGCTTTCCGGGATCACGCCCAGGAGCGGGATGGAGAGGATCTCGAGCACGTCCTCGATGCTCAGCATCTCGCCTGAATTCGAACGCGCGGGATCGAACCGGGTGAGCAGCAGGTGCTTCTCCATCGGCTCGCCGCGCTCGGCGCGCAGGGTCTTGGAATCGAGGAGGCCGATGATCCGGTCGGAGTCGCGCACCGAGGACACTTCCGGGTTCGCGACCACGATCGCCTGGTCGGCGTGCCGCATCGCCAGAAGCGCGCCTCGCTCGATGCCCGCCGGGCTGTCGCAGAGCACGTAGTCGAAAGTCTCGCGCAATTCGCCGATGACCCGCTCGACGCCCTCGGTGGTCAGCGCGTCCTTGTCGCGCGTCTGCGAGGCCGCCAACAAGTGCAGCGTATCGATGCGCTTATCGCGGATCAGCGCCTGCGAGAGCTTGGCGTCGCCCTGGGCGACGTTGATGAAATCAAAGACGACTCGCCGCTCGGCGCCCATCACCAGATCGAGGTTGCGGAGTCCGACGTCGAAATCGACGACGCAGACGCGCTGTCCGCCCTGCGCGAGCGCGGCGCCAAGCGACGCGGTCGAGGTGGTTTTGCCTACACCACCCTTTCCTGATGTAACGACGATCACCTTGCTCATGCGCGTTGTCCCCTTGCGAGCCCTTCAGCTTAAGATTCGGAGTTTGAGTTCGTCGCCGTCCAGCCGGGCCTCCAGACTGCGGCCCTCCATCTCGGAAGTTATGTTTTCCGCTGTGACATAGGCGCCGCCGATGCACAGCAGTTCAGCCCTTGCTTCGGTGCAGAATATGCGTGCGGAGCGTGAGCCCGAGATCCCGGCGATCACCCTGCCCTGCAGAGCGCCATAGATGTGAACGGATCCGCCCGCGACGATCTCCGCGCCCGAGGCGACCCGGCCGATGATCGTCACGTCTCCCTGGGCATGCATGATCGTCTGACCGGAGCGCACATTGCCTTCGACGATCAGCGAATCGGTTTTTTCAGGCGCGGTTGGCGCAACAGCCGGCGTGTCTTCCTCTCGAGGTGTTGGCGTAGTCTCGCCCAGTGTCGGGGGATCGATTGGCCGGCCCCCGGAAACGACCGGAGGCAGGTGCGGCCCGACGAGTCCGCGGTCGACGTTCTCCGCCCCCATGACCCTGATGTGGCGGCGCGCGAGGCCGTTCAGGAGATCGCGGTATTCCTTGAGGGTGATGTCGAGCGCCGCCATGTCGAGAATGACGGGCCTGGCGATAAAGAAAGTCGGCGAGCGGGCAAGCCAGCCATCGAGCGCCGTAAACCATTCGTCGAGCGGTTGAACCGGCTCGAGGACGTAGGCCAGAAGAGATTGCGCTCGAAACTTGAGGGTTTGAGCAGGGCCTACATGCGCGTTCATCGCACCAGTCCGTTGGCGTTTCGTTAACCACGTTTGCGTCGGAATGGTTTATGAATTGTTAAGAACGCGGACTGCCGTTGATGATTGCCGGTGGAAATCAATCGCGCTCAGCGCCACATTACGACGTTAACTCACGGTACTACGGCTCTGGTAGACGGACGCTTGTTCCGGCGCACGACCTGCTTTCAGTTCGAGGGAGTTAAACGCCATGGCTGAGCAGCCACAGTCCGTGGAGATCAATCCCGCCGCCCCACAGCTCTCGAAAGCGTCCCCGGACGGGCTTTCCCTGCAAAGGCGAGCGCTGCTTTTCGGCGCCGCTGCTGTTGCGGCAGGCACGCTCGCGAACCAGGCCTCCGCTGCGCCTGAGGCTCCTGATCTTTCCGGAGCCCTGGCTAAGTTCCGCGCCACGATCCCCAGCCATTTCGATCGCGAATATGTCGAGAACGCCGTGGTCCCCTTTTTTCTCGGCAGCATCTTCGCCGGCGAGCGTCCGATCCTGCCGATGATAGACTTGCCGCTAACAAAGCAAGACGCGATCCCCTGGGATTTCTGGGGCATGCTTTACGAAGACTGGAAGCCGACGCCTTCCGACGGTGTGACCGTCTTTCTCGAAGGCCTCGAGAACCGCGGCCCCGACAATCTGCGCAAGCGCATCTATTTCGCCGGCGTCACGCCCGACCTTTATGCTCCCAAGTACCAGACTAAGGTGGTCGGCTTTCTCGACAAGCTGTTCGATCCTCAGCACGCCGACAAGCCGTTCATGCGCCACTATCTCGACGATTACTGGGACGTCTACTGGGATCTGCATCTCGGCGTGAAGGGCGACGCCGTGCCGCCTCAGGTGCGTGCGATCGGCGAGGCTTTCAATACGGTGCTCGCCTACCGCAATCCCTTGCAGGAGATCGTCTACGAAAACTACATGACTGTGCGCGCGCTGCGCCCGTTCCTGACCAAGTGGATCGATGAGCGGCTCGATGACATCGAGAACGGCCGGATCGCCGACGCCGACAAAACCATCGCCTATTACTGGCTCAAGAACGCGGGCGACGGGAAGTATTTCGCCAAAAGGGACGTTGTCTTCGAATGCTTCCACAATTTTGTGGCGCTGAGCCAGTGGGGCAATTCGATCTTCGGAATCATGACTCGGCTCAACGAAAATGGCGGTGATCCGGCTGTGCGCGCGGCCTTCGAGAAGACGATGAGCGGCGACTTCGACAACGCCAACGGCAAGCCTTACACGCCGCTCGAGCTTCTGGTGATGGAGCTTTTCCGCACCATCTCGCCCAACGGCGGGAGCATTTCCGCGATTACCGACACGCGGGCCTCGTCCTTCTACGGCGGTTCTCCGTTCGCCCAGTTCGGCGTGCCTTACGAGCGGCACTCCTACATGAACACGCCCCACACCGACACGAGCTTCGACCCACGGCTGTGGAGCGACCCCGACCGGTTCGATCCGGAGCGCTATCTCGGCGTGCCGACCAGCGCGGAGATCGACGAAGCGAAATGCAAGCAGATGAGCTTGCCGCGCTGCCCGTTTAACATCACCACGTTCCCCGTCAGCGACGGTCGCAAGACCGACATCACCAACAGCGGCTTTGGCACTGTGTTTGCGATGACCGACGGAAAGCCGGCGCCGCTCTGCGACTATGCCGGATTCGCGCCGTTCGGATTCGGCTATCGCCGCTGCCCCGGCGAGCAAATGACGATCGACGTGTTCGCGGACCTTCTCCGCAAAGTGTCGCGCGACAAGATCGTCTTCCACAATCTCCACCAACCGAAAGCCGGAAGGGTCCCGGTCGGGCCGGGCGCGGTGATCGACGACGACATCGGATTTTCGCGGTCGGCGTAAGTCGTCGACTTCGACCGGCGCGCCCCTTGAGGCAGAGGCGCGATTGCGGGAGGCTCGATGCAGGCGAGGAGCATGCGTCCGGCGAAGCGGTTGAGCACGCTCACAAGCGTGGGCGCCGCGGCGGTCCTGTCGACCGGCGTGGCTGCCTACGCAGGCTCGGCGCGCGACTATCTCAACGCGCCGGTCGACACTTGGCTTCTCAACTATAACGCCGGCTATACGACGTCGGTCGCGCCGGAGGACGGCACGGACACGGTTTCCGGCGTTCGGGCCAACGTGCTCGCTCAGTCGGTCGTCCTCACCCGCATCATGGACTATTGGGGACGGACCGGGGGCTTTTCCCTCGTTCTGCCCTATGCGCTCATCGACACCAGCGCTGGCCCATTCCGCGCCAGCACGAACGGCGTTTCCGACGTCGGCTTCCTTTGGCAGATGAACATCTTCGGCGGCCCTGCGCTGACGCGCGAGCAGTTCCAATCCTTCGTTCCGCAGACGTTCTCGAGCTTTCATCTTCTGGTGACGACGCCGCTCGGATTCTACCAGCCAAGCTCTCCAATCAACCCCAGCGCGAACCGCTGGATGATCTCGCCGACCGTCAATTTCAGCTATACGCCCGATCAAGGCTGGAGCTGGATCGAGACCTATGTCGCCGGCCGCATCTTCACCGACAACGGGAACTATCTCGTGAACGGCGCACAGACGCTCACGCAGAAGCCTCTGCTGCGACTTGAGGAGCACCTGAGCCGCAATGTCACCGACGCCCTGTGGCTTTCGGCGGACGCCTATTACAATCTCGGCGGAGAGACGAGCATCGACGGGATCGACCAGGACAACATGGCGAACACGCTTCGGATCGGAGCGGGAATGGGACTGCGCCTCTGGCGCGGCGCCGATATGGGGCTGAACTACGAGCGCGTCGTCGCCAAGCCGGCGAGCGAGCCCTATTCGCAAACCGTGCGATTGACCGTGAGGCAGCTCTGGTAGTGGGTCGGCCTCGTTTCCGCCGGGGCGATGGGTCTCGAGTGCGACCGGCAGATAGGGGCTCGTCTCGTCTTGTCCAAACCTAGATCTAATTCATCGCCTTGAGGATCTGCGGCTTGACCTGGCTCTCCAGCGTCGCGGCGGTGATCGGCCCGACCAGCTTGAAGACCAGCTTTCCATCGCCCTTGACGATGAACGTCTCGGGCACGCCGTAAACGCCCCAGTCGATGCCGGCGCGGTTATTCTGGTCAAGACCGACCTTGGCGTAAGGATCGCCCTTCGCCCCAAGAAAGCGGCGAATGTTCTCGGCTGAATCCTTTTGGGCGACGCCGTAGATGGCGACGCCCTTGGCCTTGAACTCGGGATCGGCCGCAAGCGCCATCAGATATTGATGTTCGAAATGACACGGCTCGCACCAGGAGCCGAACACGTTGACCAGGCTGACATGGCCATTGCGCAGGTCGGCGTCGGTCAGGCCTGGCGCGCCGTCGAGGCCTGACAAATTGAGCGGCGGCGCCGTTTGTCCAATCAGGACCGAAGGGATGCTCGCTGGATCGCCCGCGCCCAGCCGCTGGAACAGGAGCCACGCGAGCGCCATGAAGACGATAAGCGGCAGGTAGACGAACCAGCGCCGCCGGGGAGGCGAAGCGGCGGTTTCAGCCTCGACGCTCATCGGCGCTCGGCGCTCTTCGCGCCGCCGCGGGCGCCGTCGAGCGCGCGCGTCGCCTGGTCCAGTTGGGTGCTCAAACGACGGAAATCCAGGACCACCCAGCCGATCATGGCGCTGATCGTCGCGGCCGCGACGGCATAGGCCGCAATGATGAAACCGATATGGGAATCGCCCATCATGCGCCCCTCGCCGCGTATTCCGGCGCGAGCCGATCGCCCTCGACGGCCGCGAGCATCGTGACCCGAGCGATCCGCCGGCGCAGGATTTCGTTGCGGATCGCCATCAGGTGCAGCGTCAGGAAAAGGCAGGTGAAGGCGAGCGACATGACGAGCAGCGGCATCAGCAGTTCGGGCGCGATCGTCGGACCGCCAAGCCGGAACACCGAGGCCGGCTGATGCAAGGTGTTCCACCAGTCGACCGAGAATTTGATGATCGGCAGATCGACAGCGCCGACCAGCGTCAGGATCGCCGCCGCTTTAGCCGCGCGGCCCGGATCGTCGATCGCGCGCCATAGCGCAATGAGGCCGAGATAGAGGATGAACAGCACCAGCACCGAGGTCAGGCGCGCGTCCCACACCCAATACGTGCCCCACATCGGCTTGCCCCAGAGCGAACCGGTGACGAGGCAGATGAAGGTGAAACCCGCGCCAAGCGGCGCCGCCGCCTTCTGCGCCGCGTCGGCGAGGGGATGGCGCCAGACGAGCGTGCCGAGCGCCGCCACCGTCATGACGCCATAGACGAAGGTCGCCATCCAGGCCGCTGGCACGTGGAGATACATGATCTTGACCGTCTCGCCCTGCTGATAGTCGGGCGGCGCGGCGAAGGAGAGCCACAGACCAGCGACAAACAGGACCAGCCGTCGCCGCCGCGAGCCAGGGCAGAACCCGGCGCGTCAGCTCGACGAAGGCCGTCGGATTGGCGAGATTGACCATGGGCGGCCTTTCATATGCCAGAGCGAACGGGGCGGCAATGCGGCGCGCGCGTCGAAACGACCCACCGGCGGCCAGCCTCCGATCAACGGCGAAAAACCTTGTACGTTCATAACTCTTAAAAGACGGCGCCCGTTCGCGCTCGAGCCTCGTGGGGTCCCAGGCCCTTGGTCGAAGAAGGGATCTCAGCATTTTACTATTCTATAGTGGACTCGCTAATCGCGCCACAAGCCCCTGAAAAGGTTCAATCGCGACTCACTAACGCCGCGCCCGTGCCTCAGGTGATCACGGTCGGTTCCTTACGGCCCGTCCGCTTCTCGATCTCAGCCAGGCTTCGTGAAAGCGCGATCAGGTCGGCGAGCGCAGCCTGGGTGTCCTGATCGAGCTTGCCCGACGGCGGCTCGTAATGCTCGATATAGACGCGCAGCGTCGCGCCCACCGTCCCCGTTCCGGACAGCCGGTAGACGATGCGCGAACCGCCTTCGAACATCACCCGGATACCCTGATCGGCCGCGTCCGAGCCGTCGACCGGATCGTGATAGGCGAAATCATCCGCCGCCTCGACCTTGTGGGCGCCGAAGCGCTTGCCGGGAAGGGTCTTGGTCGCATCGCCGAGCGCCGCCATCAGGCCTTTGGCGGCGGTGAGGTCGATCGCCTCATAGTCGTGGCGCGTATAATAGTTGCGGCCATAGGTTCGCCAATGCTCGCGCATGAGGTCGAGCACCGACATGCGCCGCTTGGCGAGAATGTTCAGCCAGAACAGAACCGCCCACACACCGTCCTTCTCGCGGATGTGGTTCGAGCCGGTGCCGAAGCTTTCCTCGCCGCACAAAGTCGCGAGATTGGCGTCGAGCAGGTTGCCGAAGAACTTCCAGCCCGTCGGGGTCTCGTAGGACTTGATCCCGAGCTTGGCGGCGACCCGGTCGGCGGCTGCGCTGGTCGGCATCGAACGCGCGACGCCCGCGAGACCCTTGGCGTAGCCCGGAGCGAGCGTCGCATTGGCGGCCAGGATCGCGAGCGAATCCGACGGCGTGACATAGGCGTTGCGGCCCAGGATCATGTTACGGTCGCCGTCGCCGTCCGACGCCGCGCCGAAGTCGGGCGCATTCGCCGACATCATGAAGTCGAACAGGTCCTTGGCGTAGGTCGGATTGGGATCGGGGTGGTGCCCGCCGAAGTCCGGCAAAGGCGTGCCGTTGACCACCGTGCCCGCGCCCGCTTTCAGTTCGTCCTCGAAGATCACATGCGCGTAAGGGCCGGTCACGGCGTGCAAGCCGTCGAACCGCATGCGGAAACCGGAGGCGAACAAAGCGCGGATGGCGTCGAAATCGAACAGCGTCTTCATCAACGACAGATATTGCGTGACCGGATCGATGACCTCGATCTCGGTCCCCTCGACCTTGACGGTCCCGAGGCGATCGATGTCGACGTCAGCGGCGTCGGAGATTGTGTAGGCGGAGATCGTCTTGGTATGGCCGAAGATCGCCTCGGTAACGTTCTCCGGGGCGGGTCCGCCGGCGCCGATGTTGTATTTGACGCCGAAATCCCCGTCCGGGCCGCCGGGATTGTGGCTCGCCGACAGGATGATCCCGCCAAAGGCGCCGAGCGCGCGAATCAGCGCCGAGACCGCAGGTGTCGAAAGAATTCCGCCTTTGCCGACGACGACGCGGCCGAAGCCATTCGCAGCGGCGATCTTGATCACGATCTGGATCGCCTCGCGGTTGAAAAAGCGCCCGTCGCCGCCGAGGACAAGCGTCTTGCCCTGAAAGCCCTCGAGGGAATTGAAAGTCGACTGAATGAAGTTTTCGAGGTAATGCGGCTCCTGAAAGACCGGGACCTGCTTGCGTAAACCCGAGGTGCCTGGCCTTTGGTCGGAGAACGGCTTTGTGGCGACGGTCCGGATCATCGGCGTTCTCCCAATCGGCGGCTGAATTTGCGAGCGCGGGTGAATCACTCTAGGCGCCGGGCGCGAGGTGGGCAACGCCGCCTCGCAGGGTTAACGTCTAGCAACGAATTGTGAAACTTTTGTCCGCTTATATGCGGTATGAACGTGACGCAGCGTTCGAATCGCGGCGGTAAGTCGTCGGGGAGCTGTCACATGGCGCGAAGATATTTCGGCACCGACGGCATTCGAGGCCGGGCCAACAGCCAGATCACGGCGGATATGGCGCTAAAGGTTGGCCAGGCGGCCGGCCTTGCGTTTCGCCGCGGCGACCACCGCCATCGCGTGGTGATCGGCAAGGATACGCGGCTCTCGAGCTACATGATCGAATATGCGCTGGTCGCAGGCTTCACCTCGGTCGGCGCCGACGTCCTTCTGCTGGGGCCGGTGCCGACGCCGGCGGTGGCGATGCTGACGCGCTCGATGCGCTGCGACTTGGGCGTGATGATCTCCGCTTCCCACAACCCTTATGAAGACAACGGCATCAAGCTGTTCGGGCCGGACGGCTATAAATTGTCCGACGAGGTCGAGGCGCGCATCGAAGCTTTGATGGATGGCGACGTTGCGCCGAAGCTCGCCAACTCCCCGGACCTCGGGCGGGCCAAGCGCATCGACGACGTTGACGCCCGCTACATCGAATACGCCAAGCGGACGCTGTCGCGCGACGTGTCGCTCGACGGCCTCCGCATCGTCGTCGATTGCGCCAATGGCGCGGGTTACAAAGTCGCGCCCGAAGCGCTCTGGGAGCTCGGCGCCGAGGTGATCAAGATCGGCGTCGAGCCGAACGGGCTCAACATCAATTTCGAGGTCGGTTCAACCGCACCCGAGGCCTTGGCGCGCAAGGTCCGCGAGATGCGCGCGGATGTCGGCATAGCGCTCGACGGCGACGCCGACCGGATGATCCTGATCGACGAAAAGGGCCACCTGATCGACGGCGATCAGGTGATGGCGGTCATCGCCGAGAGCTGGCGCGACGAGGGCCGATTGTCCAAGCCCGGCGTGGTCGCCACCGTGATGTCCAACCTCGGGCTTGAGCGCCATCTCGCGAGCCTGGGGTTGACGCTCGAGCGCACGGCGGTCGGCGACCGGTACGTGATCGAGCGCATGCGGCAAAAAGGCTTCAACCTGGGCGGCGAGCAATCCGGCCATATCATCCTGTCCGACTATTCGACCACCGGCGACGGTCTCGTGGCGGCGATGCAGGTGCTGGCGGTGGTGCAGAAACTTGGCAAGCCGGCGAGCGAGGTCTGCCGACGGTTCGAGCCGGTGCCGCAAGTCTTGCGCAACGTTCGTTTCAAGGGCGGCCGGCCGCTCGAGAATCCAGCGGTGGCGAAGGCGATCGCGGACGCGACCGCCCGCCTGGGCTCACATGGCCGTCTCCTGGTCCGCCCGTCGGGCACTGAGCCGGTCATCCGGGTGATGGGTGAAGCGGATGACCAGGCGCTGGTCGACGCTCTCGTCAGCGATGTCTGCGACGCGGTCGCCGGCGCCGCCTAGGCGGGCGCGATTTGAGCCGCCTTCGTCAAGGCAGTCCCTAAAGAAGTCTTAACCGCACGAAAAAATTCCTGCTTTAAAATTTCTCGAATCACCGTAACATGCCAGTGTCGTCAACCAGCCGAAAGGAGGTGATCCAGTGTCTCATTGTCTTACGCCCCGCGTGATCGAAGAGGCCTGGGTTATTGCCCCCGCGAAGGAATTTCGCGCATAGCTCTCGCTAGGCAAGAACTCTAGGGCGCCGACGAGCTTTGCGTGGCGCGACAATGGAAGGGTCGTTCCGAAAGGAGCGGCCCTTCTCTTTTGGCGAAATACGTGAATAATCACCGCGAGCGCCGCCTTGGCGCCGCCGATTATGACGAAAGTCTAATTGACGATCCGGATCCCAGCCGAGACACCCTAGCCGTTAAGCTGACGTCCGAGGCGATTGTTCACGTTGGCGGCGAAAAGCCGCAAACTCGCCTCGGTTTTTGGACCTGGAACCGGATCAACTCAGAAGTCGTCGATGGGAGGACTGATCATGTCGCGGACAACAAACACGATCCTAGGCGCGGCTGTGTCGCGCCGCGCGGCGCTGCACGGCGCGGCCGGGATTCTCGGCGGGGCGATCTTGCCCGGCGGGCTGATCTTGCCGGCGCTCGCCGCGGACAACCCACCGCTCGGAACCTATCCCGAGGGCTCCTCCGGCCCTTCTGTCTTCGTCGGCATATCGGTGCCTCGCACCGGCACGTATGCTGCAGCGGGAGAGGACCTCATCAAGGGGTATCAGCTGGCCATCGAGCATCTCAACGAAGGCAACGCACTGATGCAGAAGATCTCGGCCAACATCAAGAAGGGGGTGCTGGGCAAAGAGGTCAAATTCGGCATCGCCGATAGCGAAGCCAAGCCGAACACCGCCGTGCAGAACCTGTCGAAGTTCATCAGCGACAACAAGGCGGTCATGGTCACAGGAAGCGTCTCAAGCGCCGAAGCGGTGGCCGACAACAAGATCGCCGATCGTGAGAAGGTGATCTACCTCCCGGGAATTTCGGGTTCGAACGACACCACGGGCAAGGACTGCGTCCGCTATTCCTTCCGCGAATGCTTCTACGGCCAGACCGCCGCGAAAGCGATTGCTCCCCAACTCATCAAGACCGTGGGCAAGAACAAGAAGGTCGCCTATCTGACGCCCGACTACACGTACGGCCATACCGTTCAGAAGTCGATGGAGGAGTATCTGAAGGAGGGCGGGTGGACCACCGCCACCGATCAGGTCTCTCCCTTGGGCACAACGGAGTTCAGCTCCTACCTCTTGAACGTCGCCAATAGCGGCGCCGACGTCGTCGTCAATATCAACTTTGGTCGCGACGCGGTGCTGTCGATCAAACAGGCCAAGCAGTTCGGCGTTCTCGACAAGATGGTGCTCGCGGTGCCCTACAACACCCCGTTCCTCGCCAAGGAGGTCGGCGCCGATACGATGCAAGGCGTCCTCGCCGCGACCGACTACTGGTGGACCTTGGAGGACAAGTTCCCGCTCGCCAAGATGTTCAACGACGCCTTCCGCGCCAAATACAGCAGCCTCCCGGAGTGGGGCGCCAACCTCGCCTACATGCAGGTGGCGATGTGGGCGGATGCGGTCGAGCGGGCCAAGTCCTTCTATCCGCCGGATGTCGTCAAGGCCTATGAGGCCGGCGCGAAGGTCCAGTCGACGGTCGGCGAAGTCTATTTCCGCGGCGCCGACCATCAGTTGGTGCGGCCGGTCATCATTGAGCGCGGGAAGAAGCCGGCGGATATGAAGAACCCCGACGACTTTTACGAGATCGTGGAGGTCGTGCCCGGCGAAGGTCTGATGCAGGCGCCCGACGCATTCGGGTGCAAGATGGGCGGTTACACCTGAGCCGAAGCGGAGCATCGCTCGAGCGCGGAGTCGCAATTGCTCTCTTGGGCGAATCTGCTTTCGCAGACCTTCAACGGGCTGGTGATCGGCGCCCTCTTGGCGTTGATTAGCTCTGGCCTGACGATCATCTATGGCACTTTAGGCGTGCTGAACCTCGCGCATGGCGCGATGTTCATGGTGGGCGGCTACGCGGGCGTAGTCGCCTACCAATATACCGGTTCCTTTCTCGTCGCGATCGCCGCCGGCGCGTGTTTCGTGCTTGTTCTGGGCGTGCTGATGGAGCGTTTGATCATCAGACATTTCTACGAACGGCCTGACGAGGATCAGATCCTGGTGACGTTCGGCTTGGGGATCGTCTTCGTCGAAACCATCCGCTTCTTCTTCGGCAGCCTCTCGCAGTCCATCCCACCGCCGGGTTGGACGGCCGGCGTGACCTCGCTCGGCTTCATGATTTATCCGACGTACCGTCTGGTGGTCGTGGGCATCATCGCGGTCGCGCTGCTGGCGCTCTACCTCGTTCTCTACCGTTCGCGACTCGGCATGATCGTGCGCGCGGGAATCGAGGATTCGGTCATGGTCGATTCGCTCGGCATCAATGTCATGCGGGTGTTCATGATCGTCTTCGGCATCGGGTCGATGGCGGCTGGCTTCGCGGGAATCGTCAACGTCCCGATCGCGCCGATCACGCCTGACATCGGCGAGGCGATTCTCGTCGAAGCCTTCGTCGTCGTTGTGATCGGGGGCGTAGGCTCCTTTCCCGGAGCGGTTCTCGGCGGCCTGATCGCGGGCGAGATCTTGAGCCTGACATCCATGATCAATCCGAGTTATTCGCAAGTCATGCTGTTCGCCGTGATGACTCTCGTCCTCGTGCTTCGTCCGCGCGGGCTGCTTGGATCCGAGGGACGCAGCTGACGATGAACCAGCGTCCGCGCGGACTGCGAGCATTCCTGCCCGAAGCGTCGATCGTGCTCGTCCTCTTGGTCGCGCCCTTCGTGCTCCCTAAAATCGGGCTCGTCCCCGATACGATGAACCGCATTCTGGTTTTCGGCCTGTTCGGCGTCGGTTTCGACTTGCTGTTCGGCTATGCCGGGATGTTGTCCTTTGGGCAGTCGGCTTTCTTCGGCACCGGCGGCTTCATCGCTGCTTACCTCCTCACCCAGACAGGCCTGAGCAGCGTGATGCTGGGCTTGGCGATCGGGACCATCGGCGCGGCCATCGCGGGCTATCTCGTTGGTTTGATCGCGCTGAGACGCACCGGCATCTACTTTGCGATGATCACCGTCGCCATCGGTGAGGTCTTTTTCTTCATGGAAAACGGACCGCTATCGTCATTTACCGGCGGAGAGAATGGTCTGCCGGGCGTGCCAGGGCCGACTTTCAGTCTCGGCTTCGCGACGATCCATGCGACCAGCGGCTGGTCGATGTATGGATTTCTCGCAATTTGCTACGTTGTCGGCATCGTGATCGGGCGACGGATCGTGGCCTCTCCGGTCGGCCTCATCTGGGTCGCGATCCGCGAAAACCCCTTACGCGCGGCCGCGGTTGGCCACAACGTCCATGCTTACAAGCTGCTCGCTTTCGTCATCGCCGCGGCCTATTCCGGCGCCGCAGGCGGGTTGCTGGGCGTCATGCAGGGCTATATGCCCCCCGACGCCTTCACGTTCGACACGTCAGGCCAGATCATCATGATGACGGTGATCGGCGGTCTGGAGACACTGTTTGGTCCCCTGGTCGGCGCGGCCGTATGGCTTTATCTGCGCGACTTTCTTCAGGGAGGGCTGGGCCTCGGCGCTTCATGGAAGCTCGTGCTCGGCCTCGTCTTCGTCCTCCTCATCTCGTTCCTGAGACGCGGGATCCTGGGCGGCGTCCGCGACCTCTACGCGCGTTTCGCCAGCGGAACGACCGGGCGCGAACGGGCCGCGGCGCCGGATCTGTCGCCGGAGGAGTTCAGCCGCTCTACTGGACAAGCAGCCGCGCGCACGCCGCCGCTGCCCAGCCGTCCCATCCCGGCCTATTCGGGACCGATCCTGGTGACCAAGGGGCTCACGAAGCGGTACGCCGGGTTGCTCGCCAACAGCGACATCGATTTCTCCGTTCAGCAAGGAGAGCTTCGCGGCATCATAGGCCCGAACGGCGCAGGCAAGAGCACATTCTTCAAAATGCTCACCTGCGAGGTTCATCCGACTTCGGGAACGATCACCTTCGAGGGCCGTGACATTACGGGGCGCGAAGTCACCGAAGTCTGCCAGACGGGCCTGACCAAGAGTTACCAGGTCAACCAGTTGTTCAACCGGCTGACGACGCGCCAGAACATTGTGATCTCGGCTCTAGCGGAAAAGCGCGGCTCCTTCCGCCTGGACTTGCTGCGCGATCCTGCGCACATCCGGGAGCTCGATGATCTGGTCGACCACACGCTGGAGCTCGTCGAATTGACGAGCCGCGCGGAGGTCCCTGTTTCGGATCTCGCCTATGGCGAAAAGCGGCGCCTCGAGATTGGCCTTGCGCTGGCGACCTCGCCCAGCCTGCTTCTGCTCGACGAGCCGCTGGCCGGCATGAGCCCGCGAGAACGAGCCGAAACGGTGAAGCTTTTGAAGTCGATCAGCCGCGGGCGCACGACGATCATCATCGATCACGACATGGACGCGCTGTTCGAGTTGGTGGAGCGCGTGACGGTTCTTCAGGAGGGGCGAATCCTCGTCGAGGGGACTCCCGACGAAATCAAGGGCAACGCGATCGTGCGGGAAGCCTATCTCGGAGGCGTCCTGGCATAATGAGCCTTCTGCAGGTCAGCGGCCTCAACAGCTATTATGGGGATTCCCATATCCTCTTCGATATCTCCCTCCGGGTGGAGCGGAACGAAGTGGTCGCCCTCTTGGGCCGCAACGGCGCGGGAAAGAGCACGACGCTGAAGAGCCTGATGGGGGTCGTGCGTCCCACTTCGGGCTCGGTGATGTTCGATGGCGTCGAATACGTCGGCCAGCCGAGTCACGCGCTCGCCAAGAGCGGGATGCAGCTTGTGCATGAGGATCGCCGCATTTTTGGCAGCCTGAACGTCGAGGATAATATCGTTCTGGCCAGCCTCACCGCCAAGCAACCCTGGCCGCTCGACCGCATCTACACAATGTTTCCGCGCCTGAAGGAACGCCGCGGCAGCCGTGGCACCGATCTCTCGGGCGGCGAACAGCAGATGCTTGCGATCGCCCGCGCGCTGGTGCGCGATCCCAAGATCGTCCTGCTTGACGAGCCATTCGAGGGCCTGGCGCCGGTCATCGTGCGCGACCTCGTTCATGCCTGTCGCGCTCTCGCAGCCGCCGGTCAGACGATCGTTCTGGTCGAACAGAACATTGCGGCGGCTTTGGCGCTCTCCCACCGCGTTTACATTCTTAACAATGGCCATGTGGTCCACGAAGGACCCGCGAGCGAGTTGAGAGACGACCCGCAGGTCCTGCATCGCTACCTCGGCGTGTGAGGGGTTCTGGCGACAGTTGCGAAAATCAGGAGAAATTGGCGCGAGAGACCGCGCGCCCGAAGCCGTCGATAGGTCAAACAGCCCGCTCGGTGGTGCGCGATCGCGTTGATTCAACACCCCAAGAAAGCTTTCGGGGCACCCACCCTTCCTCTAACCGCCTTCGCTTGCGGAAAGTTTGTGCCGGGGCCGGCAATCAGGTACATTGGCGAAACGGGTCAGGCCCCGGTCCGGACGAGTCCAATGCTTGGGTTTCGCGGTCCGAATCCCCATATCCCAAGCCTGTCATCGCGGCTTCTCCGGGATAGCCGTCAGAAAAGGCCACGCGAATGGATTTCCTCAAGCCACGGTCGCACCGCATGAATCGCCGCAGACGCATTTATGAAGGTAAAGCCAAGGTCCTCTACGAGGGCCCGGAGCCCGGCACTCTCATCCAGTATTTCAAGGATGACGCGACCGCGTTCAACGCCAAGAAGCACGAGGTTATCGAAGGCAAGGGCGTTCTCAACAACCGAATCTCGGAATACGTTTTCCAGCGGCTCAATGACATCGGCGTGCCGACTCATTTTATTCGCCGAATCAACATGCGCGAGCAATTGATTCGCGAGGTCGAGATCATCCCGCTCGAGGTCGTGGTGCGCAATGTGGCGGCCGGGTCGCTGTCCACCCGTCTTGGCCTTGAGGAGGGCACGCAACTTCCACGGTCGATCATCGAGTTTTATTACAAGAATGATCAGCTTAACGATCCGATGGTCTCGGAAGAACACATCACCGCCTTCGGCTGGGCGGCGCCGCAGGAAATCGACGACATCATGGCGCTGGCGATTCGCGTCAACGACTTCCTGTCCGGGCTCTTCCTCGGCGTCGGCATCCGGCTGGTCGATTTCAAGATCGAAACCGGACGGTTGTGGGAGGGCGAGACGATGCGAATCGTTCTCGCCGACGAGATCAGCCCCGATTTGTGCCGTCTGTGGGACGTCAAGACCAACGACAAGATGGACAAGGACCGCTTCCGCAAGGACCTCGGGGGCATGATCGAAGCCTATACCGAAGTCGCCCGAAGGCTCGGCGTGGTGCAGGAGAACGAGTATACGCGGGCGGCCGCCGGTCCCCGGCTTGTAAAATAGCGCGATTCTCAGTCGAGCGAGCCTCGGGTGGCTCGCTCGTATCCTGAGCGGCGCTTCAAAGAGCGCAGATCGACACGAGGGCGCTCTCGGCTATCCGTAGTGAGATCGAGCAATCCAACAGTGTTTGTCGGCGCGGGCGACCCGTTCGTCGGCAAGCAGGGGCTTCACTTTCGCCCCCGCCCGATTTCCGCCGCAACCATGGGCGACTTCGGCCACCCGCATAAAGCGGCTCGCGATCCCGCCGAGCGGCCGGGTCAAAGCGCACAAAAGCAACGAGGCGCAGGAAACGGCCGTCGGTTTGCTTAGCGGCAGGGTGGACGCGATCCGCCGATAAGGCGTCGCCTTGCGATACGCTGGACTTGACGGCGCGTTATCCTCGCCAGACACTTGGTTCGCTTTTTAAAATTCAGATTTTCTGCGCCGCGAAATGCGGGTGAAAAAGATTGCCTAGGGAGACCCGAAATTGCCGCTCACGAAGGCTCAGCATCTCGATCCCAACACTGGGCCAAAGCGCATTCTCGCGCTCGACGGCGGCGGCATTCGGGGGGTTCTCACGCTCGCGTACCTCGAGGCCATTGAGACCCTTCTCCGACAGCGCAAGAATGACCCGGGCCTCCTGCTCAGCGACTATTTCGATCTCATCGGCGGCACCTCGACGGGCTCGATCATCGCCGCCGGTCTCGCCTGCGGCATGTCCGTGAAAGACATCAAGAGCCTCTATTATGGTCTTGGAGCGAACGTCTTCGTGCCGGCCGGCCTGGGCTTGGTTGCCCCGAAGTTCCAAGTGCAGGGGCTGCAGCAAGCGCTCGACAAAACGCTTGGGGCGGACACCACTCTCGACAGCGACGCGATCCGCACCGGTCTCATGATCATGACCAAGCGCCTCGACACCGGCAGCCCGTGGCCTTTAAACAATGGCGGGCGCGGGCCCTACGCGGCGCAAGATGGCGCTCTCCGCCTCACTCACGTCGTCCGCGCGAGCACCGCCGCGCCGACCTATTTCGACCCCGAGCGCATCCAGATTTCGTCGCGCGACGGCTCGGTGGTCGATGGCGAATTTGTTGACGGCGGCGTGAGCCCCTTTAACGATCCGGCGCTGCAACTCCTCATGCTGGCGGCGCTCGATGGCCACGGCTTCCGCTGGCGAACGGGCGAGAATGAGCTCTTGCTCATCTCGGCGGGGACCGGAACTTACAGGGCGTCGCCGCAGGGGCCAACGCTCCTCGACAAAATCGCGGCAGCGCAAGGCGTGCGCGCGCTGGCCTCGCTTATGGACGATTGCGCACGCACAAACCAGGCCATGCTTCAATGGCTGACGGACTGCCTCACGCCATGGCAGATCGACAGAGCTGTTGGCGACATGAAGCTCGACAGCCAAAAGGGCCCGCAACTTGCGACCTACGCCCGCTACAACGTGCTGCTCGAACAGGCCTGGCTGAGCACCACGCTCAAAGTCGAACTCTCGTCGGACGAACTCACCCAAATGCGCAAGATGGACAAGCCCGGCAATATGGAGGGCCTTGCAGAAATCGGTCGAGTCGCGGCCAAGGAGCAGATCAAAGCCGATCATTTTCCACCGGCGTTCGATCTTCGCTAGGGCTTTTCGCGTTCGAAAGGGGAGCGAGATTCATGGCAGAATCGAATCCCGACGGGCCCCGGAAAGTCGTCCTGTTCAGCGGCCACATGATCGACGCCCCCGGCCGCGAGAAGCCGCGCTTTCCGCCCGACAAGGAGCCGGTCGCCGCGCAGGCGATAGCCGGCGCTTTGTCGGATCTCCATGTCGGCCCGGACGACCTTTGCATTTGCGGCGGCGCCTGCGGCGGTGATCTGTTGTTCGCGGAAGCCGCGCTCGCGCGCTCCGCCCTGCTAGAGATCTACATCCCGTTCGAGGAGCCGACCTTCCTCGAGAAGTCGGTCGATTTCGCCAATAGCGACTGGCGCGCGCGATTTCTCGGCGCCAAGGCGCGCGGCGCGCTGCATATCGCACTGCGCGAACTCGGCCCGTTGCCAGAGGGCGAGGATCCCTACGAGCGCAACAATCGCTGGATGCTGGACGCGGCCGCTGCGCTTCGGCGCGGACAAAGTCGACTTTGTCTGCTTGTGGAACGGCGAGGGCGGCGACGGACCGGGGGGCGCGCAGCACATGATGGAAGAGGTTCGCAACAAAGGGGGCCGGACGGTCTGGCTCGATACGACGAAGCTTTGGGAATGAGTGCGCGCCACAACCGACGCTGAGTTAAAGGGGAATCAATGCCCGCGCCGATCTGCTTTATGATCATGCCCTATGGCACAAAGCCGACCCAAGCCGATCGGTCGGTCGGCGTGGCGAATATTGACTTCAACGCCCTCTGGGAACGCGCCTATTTGCCCGTAATCAAAGAGCTTGGGTACGAGCCGGTCCGCGCCGATCAGGATATCGGCGCAATGATCATCACCCAAATGATCGAGCGGCTCTATTTCGCAGATTTAGTCCTGGCCGACATGACAATCCCAAACGGGAATGTCTACTACGAGGTCGGAGTCCGCCACGCCGCCAAGGAAGTCGGTTGCGTCTTACTGGCCTCCGATTGGTCAAAGGCGCTTTTTGACGTCGCCCAGATGCGGACCGTGCGCTATCCCCTGTCAGAAGGCGCCATAACGGACGCCACCGCGAATGCGATCCGGGACAAGATCAGGGGTCCGATTGCGAGCATGAGGCGGGGCGTTTCTCCGATCTTCGAATCGATCCCCGGGTATCCGGCGGCCGTGAACCCTGCGACGGCGTCGTCCATGCAGCAAGCGATGGCCGACTTTTCCGCATTTCAGGGAGAGATCCGTGCGGTGCGCGCCGTTCCCCGCGCTGACCGCATGGTCAAAGCCAAAGAACTGGTCGACAAGTACTGGAAGCCGCCGGTGACGGGAGCAACTGTGATAGCGCTCCTTCGCCTTCTCAGGGATTCCGCCAACAGCGCCGCAGACTGGATCTCGATCACCGATTTCATCGGAAGGTTTCCCGGTGACGTCGCTGACCAGGAAGAGGTGCGCGAAGCCAACGCCTTCGCGCTTTCGAACGCCGGAAAACAAATCGAAGCCATAGCGAAACTGGAAGAGCTGATCGCCCGGTCAGGTCCGACGCCAGAACGTCTCGGGCTGCTTGGCGGACGCTACAAGCGGCTCTATTTGAGAGCCGCCACGCCAGCAGAACAGTTACAGTATCTGGCGAAGAGTATCGACGCCTACGAACGGGGCATGGAGCTCGACCTGAACTTATACTACTGTTCCAGCAACCTCCCGCGCCTTTATCGCCAGCGGCAGCGAAAAGGCGATGAACTGCGTGCGCAATCCGTCGCACCTATTGTCGTCGCCGCATGTGAAAGAGCCAGAAAACGCAATGTCGCGGACGAATGGCTGAACGCGACATTGCTCGGCGCCGCATTCGACGCGCACGATTGCGACAAGGCCGATGACCTTGCCGTGGAAGTCGCCAGCGAGGGCGCGGCGAACTGGCAACTCGACAGCACGCTGGACGACCTGAAGCTCAGCGTTTCACAGATCGAGGACAAGGATAGTCGCGACCGTCTGCAGGCGACGCTCGAAACGCTCCGGAAAGCGTAGCCTGGCGTGCAGCGGGCTCGGGTGAATCCGGCGGCTTTGCGACGCGGCCTTAGGCTGCGAGCTGCCGCAGCACGTAGGACAGAATCCCGCCGTTGCGGAAATATTCGAGCTCATCCAGCGTATCGATGCGGCAGGTGAGCGGGACGAGCGTCACGTTGTCATCGGCGCGTCTGATCTCTGCTTCCAGCTTTTGGCGCGGCTTCAAGGATTCGCCGAGACCGAAAATGGTTACGGTCTCGTCGCCCTTTAGGCCCAGCGTCTGCCAGCTCGTTCCTTCCGCGAACACCAGCGGAAGCACGCCCATGCCAACGAGGTTCGAGCGGTGGATGCGCTCGAAGCTCTGCGCGATCACCGCCCGCACGCCCAGGAGCTTGGTGCCCTTCGCGGCCCAGTCGCGCGACGAGCCGGTGCCATATTCACGTCCCGCGAACACCACCAAGGGCACTTTCTCCGCCTCATAGCGCATAGCGGCGTCGTAGATCGCAAGACGCTCGCCGGACGGCTGCATGAGTGTGAAGCCGCCCTCAACTACATTGCCCGTCTCGTCCTTCACCATCTGGTTCTTGATGCGGATGTTGGCGAACGTGCCGCGCATCATCACCTCGTGGTTGCCCCGCCGGGTGCCATACTGATTGAAATCGACCGGGCGCACCTGATGTTCGACCAGATATTGCCCGGCGGGACTCGCAGCCTTGATCGAGCCCGCGGGCGAAATGTGATCCGTCGTGATCGAGTCGAGGAATAAAGCCAGGATGCGCGCGTTCTCGATGTCGCCGACCGGCACCGGCGTCTTGGTCAGCCCCTCGAAATAGGGCGGCTCCTGCACATAGGTCGACCCGATGTCCCATGCGTAAGTCTGCCCGACGGGCGCTTTCACCTTGCGCCAGTTGGCGTCGCCGTCGAACACGCTCGCATACTTGGTCTTGAACATCTTTGCGGAGATGGTCGCGTCGACGAATTGCTCGATTTCCTCAGTCTTAGGCCAGATGTCGGCGAGATAGACCGGCTTGCCCTGCTTGTCGGCGCCGAGCGGATCGCGGGTGAGGTCGATCTGCATCGAGCCAGCCAGGGCGTAAGCGACGACCAGCGGCGGGGATGCGAGGTAGTTCGCGCGCACGTCCGGGTTGACCCGGCCTTCGAAGTTGCGGTTGCCGGATAGAACCGCCGACGCCACAAGGTTGTGCTTGGCGATGGTTGCCGAAATCTCGGGCGCAAGCGGGCCGGAATTGCCGATGCAGGTGGTGCAGCCAAAGCCGACGATGTTGAAACCGAGCTTGTCGAGCGGCCGCTGCAGGTCAGCTTCCTTGAGGTAGTCCTGCACCACCTGGCTGCCCGGCGCGAGCGAGGTCTTCACCCACGGCTTGACCGTGAGGCCCTTGGCGACCGCATTGCGGGCCAGAAGCCCCGCGGCCATCATAACGCTCGGGTTGGAAGTGTTGGTGCATGAGGTGATGGCGGCGATGACGACGTCGCCGTGTCCGAGGTCGTAGTTCGTTCCTTCCACCTTATGACGCTCGGCAATTGTCTCGCCCTGGCGGAATTCGTTGGTCATGGCGGCCGCGAAGCCAGCCTTGGCCTCGGTCAGGACGACGCGATCCTGTGGCCGCTTCGGTCCGGCGAGCGAGGCTGTGACCTCGCCGAGATCGAGCGCAAGGGTGTCGGAATAGACGGGATCTGGGCTGACGCGCGTGCGATAGGCGCCCTGCGCTTTGGCGTACGCCTCGACCAGAGCAAGCCGCGCAGGCTTGCGGCTGGTGGTTTTTAGATAAGCGAGCGTCTGGGTGTCGATCGGGAACAGGCCGCAAGTCGCGCCGTATTCGGGCGCCATATTGGCGATCGTGGCCCGATCGGCGACGGTCATTGCATTGAGGCCAGAGCCGTAGAATTCGACGAACTTGCCGACGACGCCTTTCTTGCGCAGCATTTGGGTGACGGTCAGTACGAGATCGGTCGCGGTCACACCTTCGCGCAACTCGCCCTCGAGCTTGAAGCCGATGACCTCAGGCAGCAGCATCGACAACGGCTGGCCAAGCATGGCGGCTTCCGCCTCGATGCCGCCCACTCCCCAGCCAAGAACGGCGAGGCCGTTGACCATCGTCGTATGGCTATCGGTGCCGACCAGCGTGTCGGGGAAGGCGACCTCAACCGTCTTGCCGTCGCGTTTCTCTTTCGCCGTCCAGACAGTCTGCGCGAGATATTCGAGATTGACCTGGTGGCAAATGCCGGTGCCGGGCGGCACGACGCGAAAGTTGGAGAAACCCTGCTGGCCCCATTTCAGGAACCGGTAGCGCTCCTGGTTCTGTTCGTACTCGCGCGTCACGTTCTGGCCGAGCGATTTGCCCGTGCCGAAATAGTCGACAACCACCGAATGGTCGATGACCAGGTCGACTGGAACCAGCGGATTGATCTTGTTCGGATCGCCTTTGAGCGCGACCATGGCGTCGCGCATTGCGGCGAGATCGACCACCGCCGGCACACCCGTGAAGTCCTGCATCAGGACGCGCGCGGGGCGGAAGGCTATTTCGTGCTCTGCCTTGCCGCGATTTTCTACCCAAGCTGCGACGGCCTCGATGTCTTCCTTCTTGACGGTGCGCCCGTCTTCGTTGCGCAACAGGTTCTCGAGCACGATCTTAAGCGAGAAGGGAAGTCGTGAAACGCCAGCGAGCCCATTCTTCTCCGCAGCCTTTAGGGAATAGATCTCATAGCTCTTCGCCCCGACGGTCAGCATTTTGCGGCACTTGAAGCTGTCGAGGCTGGCCATTGCGGGCGCTCCGGACGAGGCGTGAGGGACGGGGAGGGCTTATAGATATAATGGGACGCGTGGGCTAGACAAATGGCGTCGGACGCAAGTTTTAGGCCGGCTATTCGTCTCGAGCGGGGGTAAAATTTGGTTGATCTTCAAGGGCGCGTCGCGCTTGTCACAGGCGCTTCGCGCGGTATCGGCAGGGCGATCGCTTTGGCGCTTGCCGAGCGCGGGTCCGCGGTTGCGGTCAATTTCCAGACGCGCTCCGAAGAGGCTCACGCGGTCGTTGCAAAAATCCGCTCCGCCGGCGGACGGGCGATCGCGATCCGTGCGGACGTATCCATAGGCGCAGAGGTCGCCGATATGGCGGCGCGCGTCGCCAGCGAACTGGGCCCCATCGACGTGTTGGTGAATAACGCCGGCATCGCGGTCACCGGGGTCCGCGAGGAGGATTTCGATCGTGGGATCGCGGTCAATCTGAAATCGGCGTTCCTGTGCACTGAGGCGGTGCTGCCGGCCATGAGCGCGCGGCGCTGGGGGCGGATCGTCAACATTTCCTCGGGCGCAGCGCGAGGGCCGGGACTCCTCGGCGTCGTCTATAACGCGTCAAAGGCTGGGCTCGAGGGCCTGACCCGCGGGTATGCCTCTCGGACAGCGAAGGATGGAATCACCGTGAACGCGATCGCGCCTGGTCCGACCGACACCGAGATGGGCGCGCCTTTGAAAGCCGGTGGCGTCGAGGCCCGCATTCCCGTCGGCCGCATGGGACAAGGGGACGATGTGGCGCAAGCGACGGTCATGGTCATTGGCAACGGCTTCATCACCGGGCAGACCATCGCGGTGAATGGCGGGCTGGCGTTTCTTTAAGCCTGTTTGGGCTAGGGAGAAGCTGGGCGAGCACGGGCCGCTTCCGCGCCAAGCGCGTCCGCACGGAGACCCAATGCGGCTGAGAGCCTGGAACCTGACGATCGAGCGCGGGGGCCGGCGAGTCATCGCCGAACTTTCTTTCGAAGCCCACGCTGGCGCGGCGCTCATTGTGACTGGCCCGAACGGGGCGGGAAAGACCAGCCTGCTCAGAGCGCTCGCCGGGTTCCTGCCGATTGAAGCGGGCGGCTTTACGCTGGACGGCGGCGATGGCGAGCGCACGGTGGGCGAACAGGCGCATTATCTCGGCCATGCTGACGGAGTTAAGGCCGCGCTGACCGCCGGCGAGAACCTCGCCTTCGCGGCGGCAATGCTGGCAGGCGATTCTTCCCGTAAAGCGCAGCTTGCGGCGCTCACAGCGCTCGGTCTGAACCATGTGATCGATTTCCCGGCGCGGCTGCTCTCGGCCGGACAGAGGCGTCGCGTGGCGCTTGCACGCTTGCTTGTGGCCGAGCGGCCACTGTGGGTGCTCGACGAACCGACGACCGCGCTCGACGCCGCCGCTCAAATCGCGCTGGCCGCCATCATGCGGGCGCATCTCAAAGGCGGCGGGATCCTCGTCGCCGCCGTCCATGCGCCGCTCGGGCTGGAGGGCGCGCAAGAGCTGAGGCTTGGTTCGACAAGAGAAGCGGCGTGAGTCGCGCCTGCGCCCCCTCACCCCATAGGGCGCCCGGAGGGGCGATCTCTCGACGGGCTACGCGCGGAAGAGAGCTTCTCCCCTTCTCCCTCGGGGAGAAGGTAGCCGCGCGCTGTGTGGCCGGATGAGGGTCTCACGTTGACGCCCGCGGTGGCTCTCTTCGTCCGCGAGTGGCGCATAGCGCGGCGCATCGGCGGAGGCGCGTCGGTCGGGGTCGTGTTCTTCTTGATCCTGATCGCGGTCATGCCGTTCGCGCTCGGACCCGACCTTAATCTGCTCGCGCGGCTTGGGCCGGCAATTCTGTGGATCGCGGCTTTGCTGGCCACCCTGCTGGGGCTCGACCGGCTATTCCAGGCCGATCACGAGGATGGTTCGCTTGACCTTCTCATCAACGGGTCGCCGCCACTCGAAGTTGTCGTACTCGTGAAGTGCGCCGCACACTGGACTGCGAGCGCACTGCCGCTGGTCGTTCTGAGTCCGCTGTTCGGGCTCATGCTGGCGATGGCGCCCTTGCCCCTCGCGCTTGTGGCCGCGACGCTCGCGGCCGGCACGCCGGCGCTGACGATGATCGGCGCGATCGGGGCGGCGCTCACCGTCTCGCTGAGGCGCGGCGGCCTGCTCATGGCGATCCTCGTCCTGCCGCTGACGATTCCCGTGCTGATCTTCGGCGTCGCCGCGGCGTCGGCCGCCAGTGGCGGCGTGGCGCCGTTCCTCAGCCCATTCCTTGCGCTCTGCGCGCTCTCGCTCGCCGCCCTCGCGCTGGCGCCGTTCGCCGCCGCGGCAGCCCTGAGGCAGGTCAGGGAATGAGTAAAGCCGCCGACGCGAACGAGATCATGAGCATAAGCCGGTCGAAATATGTGGTCTGCTCTCCATGGGAGGCCAAACCGTTCGATCTGGACATCTTCACGTGGCAGGACAAACCGGATGGTTATTTCTTCAATTACTGGGTGAGAATTTTCAAGGAATTTGAAAAACGCTCGTCGCTGAGCGGCCTTACTTTCTATCTGATCTCCAATCATATGCTCGTCGATGAGCTCCCTTCCTACGGAGACTCCGTCGTCGCGGTCATTAGAAGCGACGAAGAGTGCTGGATCCCGCCCTATCTGAACAAGGTTCGGTACGTCTTCAAGACATACGGATTTGAGCCCTGGTGCGGCGCTTCACTTAGCAATCAGTCGCCCGCTTCGGTGCTGAAATGCATCAGGGATTGGACGTTCTGGAGCCGGCGCTACTTGTCATATCTGAGCGAGACCCGTTTGGCGCCGCCGCGAGGCGACAGAAAAATGGTGCTTCCGCTCGGTTACGCCCGGCAGACGGATCTTCCGGGAAAAGCTTTTGAATCCCGCCGTTACCTGGTCGGATTTCTCGGTAGCATCGAAAACAGGGCCTATCCGAAGCTTTCGCTCAAGAGGCTGGTCGCGACCCCAAAGGTCATCGCCCGCTCACGGATGGCTCATTCGTTGCAAAAACTCGCCGCTTCGGCGCCGGAGAGTGTCTTCTACGGCACAACCGCATCTTTCACGGAAAGCACGATGTCGGACGCCGGCGATCGCTATACGGAAATCATGGCGGACACGAAGATCGCGCTGGCGCCGCGCGGCTCCTCTGTCGAGACGTACCGCTTTTTCGAAGCGATGCGGCAGGGCTGCGTCGTTATCTGCGATCGACTTCCGCCGCATTGGTTTTATGTGGGTTGCCCCGCGATCCAGATCGATGACTGGGGCAATCTAGAGGCCGAAGTGAAGGCGCTGGCAGCAGACGCTGAGCGCCTCGCGGACCTGCACCGCAGATCGCTAGCCTGGTGGGATGAAAAGCTCTCCGAGCGCGCGGTCGCCCAGGTCATCGCAACGTGTCTCGAACGCCAAGCGCACAGTTCTAAAGACGAGGGCCAAGAAAACTGAAACGCATCCTGTCGCGGACGCCGGGGGCGGGCGTCTGAACCCCTCGTCTTATTTCGCGGCCGTTCCCGAGCCCGCGGCGTAACCGTTGCGGGTCGACATTTGCTCGCCGACGTCCTTGAAGGTCTTGTCGTCGTCGCCGAGCTGAACCGTCGGCATGCAAGTGGGATCGCAGGCGTAAGAAATTCTGGAGCTGCCGCTCTGCAAGAGCAGCACGCCTTTCGACGGAAGAACCTGGATTTGCTCCTCCTCGACGAGAGATCCGGCTGCGTCGATCGCGATGAGGTTCGTCTGGCCAAAGCCTTTGCCGGTGATGACCATCGTATTGTTGTTCTTGAGCATGGTCACGTCCGCGATCATCGGGTTTCCGACGATGAGCGTCGCCGTGCCTTGAGGCAGCCGGGCGATCTTTGCCTGGTCGAGAACGACCGCAATCGTGCTCATGTCGGCGCGCGCTGGCGATGCGCCCGCGGCGAGAACGAATGCGACGGCAAGCCAAAGGCGCGACGACATCGGAGCCCTCTCGAGGTCGGAAGTTTGAGGGGCTATTTCGCTCGCCAATGATGAAGAAAGCCTCAACATCGGGAGCGCTTCCGCGCGTCAGGCGGCGGGGAAAATCGCCGCTCCTTCGTCAGCCGAGCTGACTGCGCCGCGAAAGACCCCGAACAACTCGCGCCCCATGCCGACATGGGACTGGGAGAGATCGGCTTCGGCATGCGGTCTGTGCGCCCAGACGTCTTCCGCGACGAGAACGTCGAGTCGACCCGCTGGCGCGTCGAGACGAATGACGTCGCCGTTCCGGATCTTGCCGATCGCTCCGCCCGCCGCCGCCTCCGGCGTCACATGGATCGCCGACGGCACCTTGCCCGAGGCCCCAGACAGGCGCCCGTCGGTGACGAGCGCGACGCGGTGTCCGCGGTCCTGCAGCACCCCGAGAGGAGGCATCAGCTTGTGCAGCTCCGGCATGCCGATCGCTTTCGGTCCTTGAAATCGTAGGACGGCGACGAAGTCCCGGTTGAGTTCGCCGTTGCGAAACGCCACGTGCAATTCTTCCTGGCTGTGAAAAACCCGGGCCGGGGCTTCAATAGTATGACGGTCGGGGGCGACAGCCGAAGTCTTGATGACCGCCCGGCCCAGCGGTCCTTCCAGCACGCGCAATCCGCCGTTTGACTGAAAAGGCTCGGCCGCCTCGCGCAACACGTCCCGGTCGCCGGACTTGGCGGCGGCTGGCGAGAAGACGACCGCGCCTTCAGCGTCGAGGCGGGGCTCAACCGCATAGGCGTCGAGCTCGCCCCAGACGGTCTGTGCGTCGCCGTGCACGAGCCCGGCACCAAGCAGTTCGCGGATCAAGAGACCCATGCCGCCGGCGGCGTGGAAATGGTTTACGTCGGCCTTCCCGTTCGGATAAATCCGGGTCAAAAGCGGTGTCACTTCCGCAAGATCGGCAAAATCCTCCCATCGGAGCGCAATGCCGGCGGCGGCGGCCATCGCCACCAGGTGAATGGTGAGATTGGTCGAGCCCCCCGTCGCATGGAGCCCCACGACGCCATTGACGATCGCCCGCTCGTCGATCACCCGCCCGATCGGGGTGAACTGGTTGCCGAGCGCCGTGATCTCCAGCGCCCGCTTGACGCCGAGCATGGTAAGCGCGTCGCGCAGCGGCGTGTTGGGATTGACGAACGAAGAGCCAGGCAGATGCAGGCCCATGATCTCCATCAGCATCTGGTTGGTGTTGGCTGTGCCGTAAAACGTGCACGTGCCCGGCGCGTGATAGGCCTCGGCTTCCGCGGCCAGCAAGTCGGCGCGGCTCGCCTTGCCTTCTGCATAGAGCTGGCGAACTTTCGACTTCTCGACGTTGCCGAGGCCTGAGGGCATGGGTCCCGCGGGCAGAAACACCGCCGGCAAATGGCCGAATGACAGCGCGCCGATGATAAGCCCGGGCACGATCTTGTCGCAGATGCCGAGATAGACCGCCGCGTCGAACATGTCGTGGGACAGGGCGACCGCCGTCGACAGCGCGATGACGTCGCGCGAGAACAGGGAAAGCTCCATGCCTTTCTCGCCCTGGGTGACGCCATCGCACATCGCCGGAACGCCGCCCGCGACCTGGGCCGAGCCGCCGACCGCGCGCGCCGCTTGCCTGATGAGATCGGGGAAGCGCACATAGGGTTGGTGGGCCGAAAGCATGTCGTTATAGGCGGTGACGATCGCGAGGTTGGCTCCCGTCCCCTCCCGCAACGCCTCCTTGTCGTTTGCTCCGCAAGCAGCGAATCCATGGGCGAAATTGGCGCAACCGAGGCGCTTGCGGGCCGGTCCCTTGGCGACCGCGGAATCGATCCGCGCAAGATAGGCGCTACGAGACCGGCGGCTCCGTTCGACGATGCGGTGGGTCACTTCGCCAACGCGGGCGTTGAGTTGGGTCGTCATGCGAATCGAGCCTCCTTGATCCGGCAAGCGGGCCGTCACCCGTTTCTGGCGGAAAGGCACGCAAGAAAAAGGCCGAAGCCGATAGGAACGTCAGAAACGACCGCGGTCGGCGCCGGCTTTGAGCCGTCAAAAGCCGGTGAGGTCGCGGACCATCTTGGTGAAGCGGCTTCGCTCGTCGGGGGTCAGATTGGCGGTAGCGACATCGAGGCCGTCGTCTTTAAGTCCGGCCGCCTTGGCGAAACTGTTCCAGGCGGCGGCCTTGGCCAAGTCCTTGGGGAGCGCTTCGCCAGCCACATAGAGATGAGCGACCCGGTTCTGCGCGATCGGGTTGCCGCGAGACGCGGCGGTAAGGAGGATCCTCGCCGCCTCGGCCTCGTCCTTCTTCACGCCCTCGCCATTGAACAGCATGATCGCGTATTCGACTTGTCCCGCGACGATGCCGTCGTCGGACGCGCGCTTGAGCCAGTGAGCCGCTTCACCAATATTTTGCGGCGCCCCTTTGCCGTCGCGCAGCATCACGCCGTACGAATAGGCCGCATCGTCGTCACCTGCGTCCGCGGCGCGCAGGAAATATTGCGCCGCCTGGTTGTAATCCGGCGTCTTGCCGTCCAAGCCCTGGAGCGCCATGACTCCGAGATTGTAGAGCGCGCCCGGATGGTTCTTGGCCGAGGCCCGCTCGAATTGCGCCTTGGCGGCAGCTGGGTCTTTGGTCACGCCACTCTCGCCTTGAATCAGCAGCGCTCCGAGTTCGTATGCCGCCTGGGGATCGCCGAGATTGCTGGCGAGGCGGTACCAGCGCGAAGCCTCTTTATTGCTGCGAGCGACCGCGGCGCCGTCACGATAAATCTCGCCGATCAGCGTCATTGCCGCCGTATCCTTGGGATTGGCGTCAAGGCGGCGTTCGGCCTCCAAGAGGGCGTACAGGAAATTCCCGCGCTGATAAGCGCCGAACGCCATATCCGCCGGCACCCCGTCCGCTCGCGGCGGCAAGGGAGGGGGCGCCGATGTCGGTGGGGCGGCGACTGAGGAAGGGCTCGCCAGCGGCAAGGTGACGCTCGGGGCGGGCGTTTGGGCGAGGGCCGTGCCAGACGAACTCAGCGCCAAGACCAGGAGGAGCGCAATCCGCTTCATGCCACACCAACGCTCGCGACCAGCCCGCGGGCCTCGCGGATGGCCGCCGCTGGCGAAGAACTGGCCCAGATGGCGTCGCCGAGCGCAACGAAATCGGCGCCGGCCTCAGCCAGCGCCCCGGCCGCCGGGATCGTGTCGGCATAGGCGACGCATGGGGTCTCAAAGATCTCGGCCCACCAGACGACCCGTTCGGTGAGTGACACCAGAGACGCCAGGCCCCTCGTTTGCGCGCCTCCATGCGGTTCCCCGAACATCACGTAGTCCGCCCCCCTTTCGCCTGCAGTCATCGCCTCGTCGCGCGTGCGCAAGGATCCAGCGCCAACGATCCGTTCCGGCTTCAGGCTCTTGATCGCCTCGACAAGATCCTCGTCCGCGCCCTCGACCTGGACGCCATCTGCGCCGAGTCGGGCCGCCAAGCGGGTGTCCTTTTCAATCAACAGCGCACAGTCGGTGTCCCTGGCCGGACGAAGGAGAGGCGTCACGATCGCTTTCGCATAGGCCTCGGAACCGGGCGCCAGACGAACGAGCGCGCAAGCGATCGGCGCGGCTTCAAGCACGGATGCGAAAGTTTTGACGAAACCGTCGGCGTCAGCAGCCGACAGGAGGGGAGTGACGAGATAGAGCGAGCTTGGGGGCGAGTTCTGGTGGGTCAACGGCATGAGCGGCAAAGTGGAGCGGGGACGAAGATGTCACCGACCATTGCGGCCAAATCACGGTCGAAGCAAGCTTTAGAAATGGGCCGTCGCTCGAATAAGCCTATCGGGACCCGGCCGAACGAAAGGCTTCCTCCTGGCTAAGGGGAAAACGCGGCGCGGAGGCGCTCGACCTGCGAGGCGACCACGGACTGCGCTTTGATCGGCTCACGCGAATGCGCGACCACCAGGCTTTGATCAAGATGCATCACCCGCTCCTGGATGCGCATCGAGCGCTGACTGAGACTGCGCAGGGTGGGCGGCAATTGTTCCAAAATCTCGGGCCTGTAGCCGTATTCCTCGCGGGAAAGCTTGACGCGCACGCGTTCGGCTCGGGCTTCGCTTGAGGTCAGTTCGCCTTCATTGACCGCGCGCTGGAGCAAAAGCCAGGAGGCGACCTGCATCAGGCGGGTGGTCAAGCGCATGCTCTCTGTCGAATAGGCGAGAGCTGTCGGGCGAGGAAGAGCGCTCGATTCCGCTCGCCCTGGACCGTCGAGGTAAGCCGCAGCCTCTTCGACAAGCGTCATTCCTTCCCGAAAGAGGTCTTTGAATGCGCCGGAGGAAGCGAGACGATGGATGAATGGAATCGCGTTCGAAGGCTGCGGGGCCGCAGCGAAACTGCGCTTTGGTCCTTCATACTGATGACCCATACGCCCCAACTCCCGTCCCACGGAGGCGAGGCTGCGTACACAGCCTCGCGCCTTTTGCAGCCGCCGGCGACCATAGCGCCCGCACAGCGCCTTTGGCTCATTTACCATTGAGCAAGGTTAACGGGTAAGTCCGTGGTCCGCACGCGGATAAAAAAAGCCGCCTGACGGCGGCTTTCAAGGTGGGGGATATGGGAGGAATACACTCAGGAGAAGGCGCCCATTCAGACTGCTGTTGGGCTATCAGGTTTATAAACAATAAAGATTAAGTGCGGCTTAACGAAATCGCGACGGCTCAATTCTTGAAGATTGAAGCGGCGGCCGCGCGCGTCGCCTGACGCGCTTCGATCGCCTTCTCGAGGCGCTCGATTTCCGAGTGCAATAGAGCGATGCGCTCTGAAAGCTCAGGCGCCGACAAGTCGTCGATGTTCTGACCTATCTCGTGAGCGACGGGGGCTTTGGGCTTCAGCGCGAATATGGGATCATCATCGAACGCAGCCATGTTTCACGTTCTCCACCGTCAGGCGGCGACGATGAATCCGCCGCCCAGCACCCGGGCGCCCGGGTCGACGGAATCGTAGAAAACACAGGCTTGACCGGGCGAGACGCCGGTTTCGGGCTCAACGAACTCGATCTCACCCGTGGGCATGAGCAGGGCGGGAGCCGGCGGACGCGTCGAGCGAACCCGCGCGGCAATCGGCAATCCGAGCGACGGCAACGTAGTGATTGCGCCCGGACCGATCCAATTGACATCACGCAACCGAAGCCGCGCCACCGCGAGGGAAGCGCGCGGGCCGACAATGACGCGTGCGTGGGGCGCGTCGAGTCCCACCACATAGAGCGGCTCGGCCGCCGCGACGCCAATGCCGCGCCGCTGGCCAATGGTAAAGTGGACCACGCCGCCGTGCCGCCCGAGAACGCGACCGTCCACATGAACAATCTCACCGGGGACGGAAGCGCCCGGAATCAAGCGCTCAATCATCTCGGTGTAATGACCAGACGGCACGAAACAGATGTCCTGGCTGTCGGCCTTCTCGGCATTCACCAGGCCAAATTCGCGTGCGAGTTCCCGCACGCGCGCCTTCGGCATTCCTCCCAGCGGGAACCGCAGCCGCGCAAGTTGCGCGCGCGTGGTGGCGAACAGGAAATAGCTTTGGTCGCGGTCAGGGTCGGCGGCCCGGTACAAAGCCCGTCCGCCACGCCCATCGTCGCTGCTTGCGACATAGTGGCCGGTGGCCAAGAGATCGGAGCCGAGATCGTTGGCGGCGTCGAACAGGTCAGCGAACTTCATATGCTGATTGCAGGCGATGCACGGAACGGGGGTTTCGCCCGCGGCATAGGATCGAGCAAACGGCTCGATGACCTTCTCGCGAAAGCGCTCCTCATAATCGAGCACATAGTGGGGAACGCCGAGCCGCGCCGCGATGTCGCGCGCGTCGTGAATATCCTGCCCCGCGCAGCACGCGCCCTTGCGGTGCGTCGCCTCGCCGTGGTCGTAGAGTTGCATCGTCACGCCGACGACATCGTAGCCTTCAGCGGCGAGCAACGCCGCCGTGACGGACGAATTAACACCGCCCGACATCGCGACGACGACGCGAGTTTCGGCGGGCGGCTTTTTGAGCCCCAAACTGTTTAATGCGCCGTCCAAGGGCGGCGCGAGCGATGGCGCAAGCATCTCGAGCTTTTTTCCGGCAAAACCGCCGGACCACTGGTTTATCTCGGGTGTCTCGCCCGAACCGGCAAGGCCATAGCCCAAATCCACCGGCCCCGCCATAGCGAGACCAGGTCGCCGCCGCAGATTAGAATGTGTTCAAGCGCAACTTGAGGGCGAGCCGGCAGGCGGAGGTTCTTATTTTTCTGCGAGCTGGTTCGCGAACAAAGCAACCGTTTTGGCGTAAACGGGCGACGAGTTCCATTGAAGCAGAGTATTGAAGTTCGGCTGACCCTCATCCCAACCAGCGCCCGGACTCCAGCCTTTCGAGCGCAGGAAATTTGCAGTTGACGCCAGCGCATCGGCTGGGCTGGAAATGATGTCGCCCCCGCCTCCCCCTTGCGCGTTGACCGCATATTTTAGATAGGCCGACGGCATAAACTGGGTCTGGCCGATTTCGCCGGCCCACGCGCCTCGTTGCGTGGGACGCATGAGGCCACGTTGCACCAGCATGAGCGCGTCGATGAGTTCAGCGCGGTAAATTTGCGCTCTCCGGCAATCGTAGGCGAGCGTCGCCAGCGCGCTAAAAGTTGAATATCCCCCTAAACCGGAGCCGTAGTCGGTTTCAAGACCCCAGATCGCGACGAGGACAGGCCCGGGCACGCCGTAACGCTGTTCGATTCGCTGTAACGGTTCGGCGTAGGCAAGCATCATCGACTTCCCCCTCTTGACTCGGGGAGGCGAGATGTGGCGCGCGGCGAAGGCTGCGGCGTTCGTTCCAAAGTTCTGGCCGCGATCATGCGCCGCGACGGAAGGATCGAACGTAACCCCATTCAGGGTTGAATCAACGACTTGCTGGGAGACGCCGTTCTTGACCGCGACTTGCTTGAAGGACGTGAGCCATTCGTCGAAGCCGGCCGCGCTGTCACCGCAATCTGCCGCGCGCGCCGACGCGACGCCGACCGTCGCGGCCGCCGCGATTGAAAACATTGCGCTCTTCCAGGCCCTTAGTCGCATTCGACGTGGCTCCAGAGACATCGTCGTGGATTTGGAAACCGCTAAACGCACAACAGGGTTGGAGGTTGGCGACATAGGACCCTTCAATGGTTATCGAGTCGGGCAAGGGGGCGTGGCCCCGCCCATTGGCAGATCACCACACAATTCTGGTTAGGTATCGGTATATTTTCGTCTTGGTGGCTTAGGCAAATCTTAAATCGCTTCGCCTATTGTCGCTGAGGTTGTGTGACATGCGTCTGAGTGAGAGTCTAATGAGTGAATCGCTGCGGCCGAGAGTAAAATATGTCATCGGTCCGGACGGCAGTCCCCTGACAATCGCCGATCTGCCGCCGCCCAGCACGCGCCGCTGGGTCATTCGCCGCAAGGCGGAAGTCGTCGCCGCCGTTCGCGGCGGGTTGCTGTCCCTCGAGGACGCTTGCTCGCGTTACACGCTGACGGTCGACGAACTTTTGAGCTGGCAGGTCTCAATCGATCAGCATGGCTTGGCTGGACTTCGGACAACCCGAATCCAGCAATATCGGCACTAAGCGACTTGGTCCGGCGGCTCCTGAACGAGCCGCGGTGCGGCCAGGCGTCTGCGCCTCAGGGCATAAGCTGGCCGCCGTTGACCTCTATAATTTGCCCAACGACATAGCCGCTAAGCGCCTCCGAGGCGAGGAACAGATAAGCGCCGACGCATTCTTCGGCAGTTCCGAGACGAGCGATCGGAATCGTCTTGCGAATGGCCTCCAGCGCCTCGGGACTTGTATAGCGTTCGTGGAACGGGGTCGTGATCACGCCGGGCGCCACGCCATTGACGCGAATCTTTTTGTCGATCAGCTCCTTGGCGTGGCCTTTGGTGATCGTCGAGACGAACCCTTTTGCAGCCGCGTAGAGGATCGCCCCGCCAGCGCCGCCGTTTCGTGCGGCAATCGAGGTCGTATTGATGATGAAGCCGCCCTGACGCTCGAGCCAGGGCCTTGCGGCGCGCGTCACCCAGATAATTGAACGCGAGTTGAGATCGATCACCGCCTGCACATGCTCGTCGCTCGCCTCGAGCGAATGCACCCGCCCGAGCATGAGGCCGGCATTGTTGATGAGGCCGTCGAGGGCGCCGAATCGGCCCGTTGTTTCGGCGACTATTTGCGCGCACGCTTTTGGGTCCGCGACATCGCCTTTGACCGCGAGCGCCTCGCCGCCCGCGGCCTTGATTTCGTTCACAAGCGCGTGAGCCTTCTCAGCGCTCGAATGATAACCGATAGCCACACGCGCTCCCTGCTCGGCGAAGCCTCTGGCCACAGCCGCGCCGATACCGGTCGAGCCGCCGGTGATGAGAACCGTTTTGCCGGCAAGATCGGGAATGACGAGGCGAGAAGCGGTCATCAGGGCGCCTTCTTGGCTAAGGTTCGATTGCGGTATTTGGCCGGTCGTCGGGCAGGCGGACGCCGGACGATCGGAAGTCGATGGACGCCCGCGCGGCGCAACGTCGACACGAGCTATCCTAATGCGCGGACGCCCCGACGCGCAAATCCTGGATAGTCACGGCCGCGACCCTATATAGGCGGCGTCACTCGCGGAGGGCCAGGAATGACTGAATCGCGCAAGCTGGCGGCGATTCTCGTAACAGATATCGTCGGCTACTCGCGGCTGGCGGGCGCGGACGAGGATCGGATCTTGGCGCGCTTACGCACGCTGAGGAGCGACCTGATCGAGCCGACGATCTCCGTCCATCGGGGGCGTGTGGTCAAGGGCACAGGCGACGGCTTCATCGTCGAATTTCGCAGCGTTGTCGACGCAGTCCGTTGCGCGATCGAGCTGCAGCATGGACTCCTCGAGCGCAACGCCGGCCTGCCGCCTGAGCGCCGCATCGAGTTCCGGGTCGGCATTCACCTGGGCGACGTGGTCGAAGAGAGCGACGGAGACCTGATGGGCGACGGCGTCAATATCGCCGCGCGTCTCGAGGGAATCGCGAAGCCCGGAGCGATCTGCCTGTCGGAGGACGCCTATCGGCAGGTGAAAGGGCGCCTCGATCTCGTGGTCAGCGACCTTGGCCAAACTGAACTCAAGAATATCGTCGAGCCGATTCGGGTCTATTCGCTCGAGGTTGGCGCTGCGGTCCAGGTCGCCGCCGCGCCAAGCCCCGCCCCTGCCGAGAAAGCGGCCCCGCCGCGCTTGTCGATCGTGGTGCTGCCGTTCACCAGTCTTGGTGTGGACCTCGAGCACGAGATGTTTGTCGACGGGGTGACCGAGAGCCTGACGACCGACCTTTCGCGCATCAACAATGCGGTTGTGGTCTCTCGCAACACCGCCTCCACGTACAAAAGCAAATCGGTCGACGCCAAGCAGATCGGCCGCGATCTCAACGTGCGCTACGTTCTTGAGGGAAGCATTCAGCGCGGCGGGAGCCGCATGCGCATCAATGTCCAGCTCATCGACGCCATCACCGGAAACCACTTGTGGGCAGACCGCTTCGACAAGCCGATGGGTGACCTGTTCGACATGCAGGACGAGATTGTCTCCCAACTCGCCAATCAGCTGCGTCCGGAGTTGCTTGCCGCCGAGGCAAAGCGCGCTGAGACGGTGACCGACCCAGATTCCATCGACCTCTATTTCCAGGGGGTTCAGTGGTTCAACAAGGCTGGGCCTGACAACATCGAGCGCGCTCGCGGCTATTTCGAACGCGCCGTGGCGCTCGATCCGACCAACATAGACGCCCTTGTGGGCGCTGCACGCGCCGACGTGCTGGTCGGCGCGATTTACACCACCGAGCATCGGGCGGAGCGCCTGGCTGATGCAGAAAAATTGCTGATCAAAGGCATCTCGATCGCGCCGCGCAACTATTGGGCGCATATGTGGCTGGGCTTCGTCCAGATTCAGACCAATCGCGCCTCGCGCGCGCTCGGCGAATTGGAACAGGCGTTGTCGCTCAACAGGAACCTTGGCGCGGCGCATGCCTGGATGGGCCAAGCGAAAATCACCATGGGCCGCGCCGAAGAGGCCGAGGCGCACGTCGAGCAGGCGTTCCGGCTATCGCCTAATGACGCGGTCGGCTTCATGTGGACCCACATCCGCGGACTCGCCAAGCTCCACCTTGGAGCCGACGAGGAAGCCGTCGCGCTCTTTCGCCGCTCAGTTGACGCCAGCCGGAATTATCCGCTGAGCCATTTCTACATGGCCGCCGCGCTAGCGAATCTCGGCCGCCTCGATGAGGCGCAAGCCGAAGTTAAGGCTGGGCGTGCGCTTGCGCCGAATTATTCGATCGCCCGATTTCTGACGATGGCGGAGAGCGACAACCCGATCTACCTCAAACAGCGCGAGCGCATTCTGGAGGGTCTGCGCAAAGCTGGAGTTCCGGAAAAATGACCTGAGTTCGCGACGGACTAGCCATCGTGGCGCGAGTTCGGCCACAAGATCGCTTGCATGCTTGAGGCCGCGAGCACCGGTCGCTTGCCCGACTCGGCGAGTTGCGCCAAGGCTTCCGCGTGGCGCGGCGGCGATCCCCTCTTCGTCTTTTGGCGCTTGGCGTCGTCTGGGCGGCGCTGGCGCTTTTCGCCCTCTTCGTTGTCCTCGTTGGCCTCTATACATTTGTCCGGCCGGTCTCGACGCTCATGCTTGCGCGCACGGTCGAGGGCAAGGGCTATCAGCGCATTTACTCCCCGCTGAAGACGATCGCGCCGACCGCCCTCGCCTCGGTGGTCGCATCGGAAGACGCGACCTTCTGCGACAATGATGGCGTCGACTGGGGCTCGCTCCGCGAGGTTCTGGGCGGCGCGGGCAAACACGGGCCGAGCCGAGGCGCCTCGACCATCACTATGCAGACCGCGAAGAACCTATTCTTGTGGCCGGGCCGCTCCAAGATCCGCAAAGGCATCGAGATCGGGATGGCGCTCGTCATGGGCGAGGCCTGGTCGAAGGCGCATACGCTCGAGATTTATCTCAACATCGCCGAATGGGGCGACGGGATCTACGGGATCGAAGCCGCAGCGGAGCGCTATTTCCACAAGAGCGCAAGCCAGCTCAATGCGCATGAGGCGGCGCTGCTGGCGACCGCGCTGCCGAACCCAATCCTGCGCAACCCCGCGCGCCCCAATCCGCTTCAGCGCCGTCTCGCCGGCAGCCTGGAAGCAAAGGCGCGCGAAAACTCCGATTTGCTCCACTGTCTGCCACGCTA
This sequence comes from uncultured Alphaproteobacteria bacterium, assembly GCA_963717215.1. Taxonomy (GTDB): domain Bacteria; phylum Pseudomonadota; class Alphaproteobacteria; order Rhizobiales; family Beijerinckiaceae; genus Roseiarcus. Next base: position 212,498 of record CAVQVS010000004.1, on the reverse strand, counting down.
GCGCAGCGTCGCGCTCACCGAGAGCGGCGGGCGCCCCGAAAAAGGCGCGCCGACATTGGCGGGAAGACGAAAGACACCTATCTCTTGTTGATGGAAACGACAGCGAGCAAGTTCACTATGGCGATGTTGCGCACGGCCGTCCTCGTCGCCGCCTTCGCGGTCCTTTCGCCGGCGTATGCCGCTTCGCAGGATCCCGATCTCATCTTCCGCAAGTCGACGACGTTCAAACTGCTGACGCCGAACGACAAACTCGCCGTGTACGGCATCGATGACCCGGTCGTCGAAGGAATCGCCTGCCACTACACGATTCCCGAAAAGGGCGGCATCTCCGGCGCTTTGGGCCTGGCGGAGCAGACATCCGACATCTCTCTCGCCTGTCGTCAGTACGGCCCGATCAAGTTCAAGGACAAGTTTTCGCAAGGGGACGTGGTTTTCAGCGAGAGCCGATCGCTGTTCTTCAAGAAAATGCAGATCGTCCGGGGGTGCGATACAAAACGAAATATATTGGTATATATGACTTACAGCGACAAGCTCGTCGACGGCTCGCCGAAAAATTCGACATCAAGCGTTCCGATCGGACCCTGGGGCGGCGCGAACGACATCCAGAAATGCGCGGATTTTGTTCGCTGAGCTGAAGGAGTGGGGACAGGCTCGTCACCTCACCTTGCGTTTGCCGAACGTCGGCTGCACTTCCGGAATCGGCGGCATCTGCCAGGTCCCGGTGATCGGGATGCCGGTGTCACGGTTGATCATGACCTCGATCACGGTTGGAACGTTTGATCGGATCGCTTCGCGGTAAGCGTCGCCAAACTGATCGGGGTGTTCGACGCGAATGCCACGGCCGCCCATCGCTTCGGTCATCTTAACGAAGTCGGGATTCCATAACTTGCCGGTCTGTTCGTTGACGAAGCTCGTCCCGATCTCCCGGCCGTCGTGGTAGGCGCGCTGCAAGTCTCGGATGGTGCCGATCGCGTAGTTATTCTGCAAGACCCAGACGGCGGGAAGATTGTATTCGACGGCCGTCGCAACGACGTGCGGCATCATGGTGAAGCCGCCGTCGCCGCAAAGCGTGACGCAAGGCGAGTTGGGGCGCGCGAGCCTCGCGCCGAGGACGCCGGCGATGCCGAACCCCATCGCGGCGAAGCCGCCCGCCGTCAGATGCGTGCCTGCGATCTTCGGCTTCCAGTACTGCTCCGACCATACCTGGCAATTGCCGACGTCGTCGACCATCACCGTGTCGGGAGGCGAAATCCTGTTCATATCCGCCATCATCCGGCGCGGCTCGATAGGAACCTCGCTTGACCGCTCGAAGGGCTCGCAGAAATTGCGCCAGTCGGCCCGCCACCCGTCTATCTCCCTCTGCCAGGCGCTGCCGTAACCAAGGCGCACGCCCTTGGCGCGGGCAATGCGCGCGGCCTGGGCGAGGAAGGCTTTGGCGTCGCCGACCATGCCCATCTCGACCGGGTAGTTGCGGCCGATCTCCTCTGGGTCGATGTCGACCTGGATGAGCCGCGTCGGCGGGATGTTGTAGACGTAGCCCTTGATCCACGACCCGGTGTGGAGATCGTTAAAGCGCGCGCCGATGGCGAGAATGACGTCCGCATTGCGCGCGGCTTCGGTGGCGGGATATTCGCCCCAGACTCCCGCGACGCCGAGGTTGAGCCGATGATCCGCCGGAAGGGCGCCCTTGCCCATGAACGACGTATAGACCGGCACGTCGAGCTGCTCCGCCAGCGCGCGAAGCTCCTCATAGGCTCCGGCGACGCGCACGCCGCCGCCCGCCAGGATCAGCGGTCGCTGCGCCCCGGCAAGAAGGCTCAGCGCCTTCTCGACCGTCTCGTCGGCGACCGTGGTGCGCCAGTTCAGCGGCTGCCCGTGCGCATTGGGGTCCGGCGTCGAGACGGGTGCGGTTCTCATGTAAAGATCGTAGGGCATGTCGAAATGCACAGGTCCCGGTCGCCCCGTCCGCATCAGCGTGAAGGCGTCCGGTAACGCCTTCACCAGGTCCTCGACCTTGCGGATGCGCCACGATTTCTTGACGACCGGCGTGAACATCGACGACATGTCGCCGTGGTAGCGATAGTCGTCCTGCAAAGCGCCCGGTGTCGAACTGGGTGGTCGGAACATTTCCAGTGATGACGAAGAAGGCCGAGCAGTCGTAAAAGGCGTTTGCCACCGAAATCATCAGATTCATCGGGCCCGGGCCGGTCGAGGCGTAAACGGCGAGCGGCTGCCCTGTCAGGCGAAAATAGACGTCCGCCATGAAGCCCGCCGACTGCTCGATACGCGGCGAGATGTGGCGGATGCGATCGGTCTGCTTGTAGATCCCGTCCAGGAGGCCGATGGCCCCATGCCCGGCGTAGCCGAGGATATAGGGCACCTTTTCCTTGACGAGATATTCGGCAATGATATCGGCGCCGCGCGTCTCATTGGAGCCAGCGGCGTAGCTTGTAAGCCCCGGCCGCATCCCGAGAGAGGAAGAACTCGATCCCGCCGGCCGCGGCCGATCGAGTTGGTATGATCGTGACCAATCACTCATCAACCATGCTCCCTTTTGTCCTCGCCGGCGCGTCCATTTTTCGGCGCGCCGGTCGCCGTCAGAACGTCGCGGCCATCTCGGCAAGTTGCTGATGGGCGCGCTCGCGCGCCGCGACAATTGGCTCCCGCGGGCCGGTCGTCGGCCCGATCAGAACGAAACGCGTGTCGCGGATCCCGACAAAGCGTAGCGCCTCGCGCAGGTATGGGCTCGCCATGTCGATCCGTCCGCGGTTCATCCCGGTCACGAAATCGCTGCCGCACGCGAGGATCACGAGGGTTGGGCGATCCCTCAGCAGCGGAATGTAGCCGATCGCCGGATCAAACCGGAATGTGAGCCCAGGCTGGCTCACGAGGTCGATCCAATGCTTCAGCTTGTAGGGGATGCCGAAGTTCCACATCGGGGTTGAGATCAGCACGCGATCGGCGAGCGAAAAGCGCAGCGCCATGCGCTCGATGACAGCGAAGGCGTCGCGCTCCTCCGGGTTGAAGGCGCGACCGCTGGTGATGGCGTATTTGGCCTCGAGCGCCGGGCCCTCGAATTCAGGCAGGCGCTCCCGCCAGACATCCATCACGTCGACGTCCCAGTTTGGGCGCGCCTCCTGAAACCGCGCAACGAATGCATCCGCACCCGCGGAAGACACCGCCTCCCTGCGCGGCGAGCATTTGAGATGAAACAGTTTCGGCACCCGATCCGCCCTGTTCAGCCGAGCGCCCTGATGACGGCCTCGGCGTTTGTGACGACGGCGACATTTTGCATCGCGAAGTCGATCGACGCGCGGTGCCACGCCGCGTTCATCGTCGAGCAGCAATCCTCCGGCACAATCATGAAGTAGCCTTTGTCGGCGCCGGTGCGCGCGGTATGCTCGATCGACATGTTGGTCCAGGCGCCGGTGTCGATGATCATGTCGCGCCCCTGCGCCCGAAGAATGGTCTCGAGACGCGAGCCCTCCCAGGCGCTCATCCGCATCTTCTCAACGACGAAGTCACCAGGTTGAGGTTCGAGACCACTGACCGGCGCCGCGCCCCAGGTGCCGCGCACCATCCCCTTGCTGTCGGCGATTCCTTCGAACAGCGGCGCGTTCAGTGTCAGCCCCGGCGCGCCCGGCTCGACGACGAACCAGACGTGGATCACCGCGACACCGCGGGCGCGGGCGGCGGCGGCGAGGCGGCGCGTGTTCTCGACCACGTTCTGCTCGCGCGCATGCGCCGGCGCGCCGGACGAAGCGAACGCGCCACCCTCGCCGATGACGTCGTTTTGCATGTCCTGAATGATAAGCGCGCAACGCCTGGGGTCGAGCGTCAGGTTCTGGGCGAGCGAGGGCCTTGGATGACGATGGCTGGCTCTCGACGCCTTGACTTGAGCGAACGGCGGGCGCGGATGTCGCCGATCTCGCATTCATATAGGGCTCACGCCGCGGACCGACCTTGGTCTCGACCCGATAGACCGAATGGGTCGCGGTCAGAAACAGAGTCCGGAATTCCGGTCCTCCCCAAGCAAGATTGGAGACGAGTTCAGGCGCGCGCACCTTTCCCAGGAGGTCGCCTGAAGGCGCATAGACCCAGACGCCGCCAGGCGCGGTCACCCAGACATTGCCGCGATGGTCGCATTTCATCCCGTCAGGCACGCCCTGCTCGAGCGACGAGCGAACGCCAGAGGCGAACATGCGCCCGCTTGACAGCGAGCCGTCTGCAGCGACGTCGAAGACGCGGATCAACGTCTGCACCGTATCGTTGACATAGAGCAGCTTCTCGTCTGGCGAAAAGCAGAGGCCGTTCGGCTGATCGAACAGCAGCCGATCGACGAGCAGTTGCGGGTCGCCGCCGCCCGGCGGGACGCGGTACACGCCCTGGAAGCCGAGCTGCCGAGGACGCTCGACGCCATAACCGGGCATCCGCCCGTAATAAGGATCGGAGAAATAGATCGAACCGTCCGAGCGGACGCAGACGTCGTTAGGGCTGTTGAGTTCCTGGCCGTCGAAATGGGACGCGAGAATCTCGCGCCGCCCATCCGGCCGTTCCCGCACCAGCGAGGATGTCGCGTGCTCGCAGACGATCAGGTTGAGATCGGCGTCGTAGGTCATGCCGTTGCATTTGTTGGAAGGGCGGCGCACTTCCGCGACTCCCCGTGCGGCGTCCCAGCGCCGGCGCACGTCGGCCGGCATGTCCGAGAACAGAAGATAGTGGTCGACCGGATGCCAGATCGGCCCCTCGGTGAAGGTGAACCCGGTTCCGACCTGACCGACCGGCGCATAGGGATCGATCAGTTCCTCGAATTCCGGTCGCAGGGTCGCATGCGTCATGGCTGGTAATTCCTTCGCTCGACGCTCAGGCCGGGAACCAGTTGCGCTTCGGCAGCGTCTGGACGATCGGACCGGGCACGGAATCCTGCAGCCGCGCAACGACCGTGCCGTGCTCGACTTTGGCTGGGCGATCATGCACCGGCAAGATGAAGCTGGCGTTGGCGAGCACCTTCTTGATGGCCGCCTTCTCGGCGCGCTTTGTCGTTCCGTGGTTGCCGGTAGTCCGCGGCTCGCCGTCATTGTTCTCACGGAACGGCTCCACGACCTGGTCGTTGATGTCGTAGAGGACGTCGCCGCAAATCGTCGCCACGCCCTCGGCGGTGTGAACGTGCATGTTCATCGACCCTTCGGTATGCGCGCCCGCCGCCTCGCAAAAGACGCCGGGCATCAGTTCGATCGGGCCGCTGATCTCAAGGTCGAGGAAGCGCAACGCGCTCTTGGCGTGCAAGCGATCGATCAGATGCTTGATGTCGGGCGCAGGGTATTGGGGATGCATGATGCCGGAGACCGAATATTCGAGCTCGCTTGCGGTTGACGACCACGGTCGAATTCATCGGAAAGAGGTCATCCTTGCCGGCGTGGTCGATGTGCAGGTGCGTGTGCAGTACGAAGCGGACGTCGCCCATGCGCACACCATGCTTGGAAAGCTGATTCTCGATCATGTTCTCGTGGAACTGCAGCCCGCGCATGCCGAGCGACTCCATGATCTGGTTCGAGCGGTAGCCAGTGTCGACCACAATCGGATAAGCGCCGCCAAGGATCAGAAATCCCAGCGTCAGCACACGGCGGGTGCGCCCGCAGTCGCGGCCGAGGACAAGGAAGCTCAATTCGAGTTCGATGTCGCCATAGTCGAGGATCTTGATTTCCAGTGGCATAATTCCCTCCCAACTTTCGTGTTCCGTTGTGGGCCCTAAGGCGCGATTCGATAGACGCGCATCGCCGTGTCGTGCAGGATCGCCTGTTGTTCCTTGGGCGTAAACGACGCCACCGCGTCCCTATGAGCTGTCAGGAGCTCGGCATACGAGGTCCAGAGCTTCTCGATCGGAAAGTTCGAGCCGAACAGGCACCGCCCCGGACCGAACGCGCCGACAGTCTCGCGGACCACGTTGGCGACATGCGCCGGATCATTGCGGTGCAGGAAGGTGCCGAGAGCCGAAAGCTTGGTCGTCACATTCGGGCACGCCGCGAGGCGGACCATGCCTGCACGCCATTCCGCGCGTCCGGCGGGCGAAAGGTCTTCGAGCATACCGGCGTGCTGAAGCACGAACGTGACCTTCGGGCAGGATTCGGCAAGGTCCGCCGCATCCGCCATCTGCGGCGCAAACACCTGCAGGTCGAAGCTCAGGCCATAGTCGGCGAGACAACCGATGTTGCGATGGATCCTGGAATCCGCGGCAAGGTTAGGCCGCGCTGCGAAGCGGTATTGTGGGTTCTCGTGCCAGTGCAATTGCATGCGCACGCCGCGCACGAGGGGATAGCGTGAAAGCCGGTCGAGTTGGGGACGCACGTCGTCAGCGCTGACGTCAGCATAGGCGACAATCGCGTGCGGCCAACCCGTTTTGTCCGCGGTCCGCTGCACCCAGGCCGCCTCGTCCTCATAAGCGTCGGGTCGCCAAGTTGGTCTGCACGTAGACCGACTTGACGACGCCGAGGCCCTCGAGGTCGGCGCGAAATTCTTCGATCGGATAGTCGCGCCGGATCGGCTCGTAAGGCCCGAAAATGCGCGGCTGCATCGGCCCCATGAGCCAAGGGAGGTCGGCCTGCCGCCAGATATGGTGATGGCCATCGACGACCGGAATCACGCGGCCCTCCTGCGGCCCAACGACAGGACGTGATTAACGATCGCGGGCGTAGACCCGCCATCAACCATGTCGTCGACCAAGGGAAAGATCGCGACCAGCGCCTCAGTGCGCGGACGGAAATCCCGGCCAACCGCCAGCGGGGTCAGCCAGCTCAGCCGCCACGCGCGGCGCGAGAGCCTCGCGACCGCATCGGCGAGCGCGGTCGGATCGCCGCGCTCGAGGCCGTCCGAAACTATGAGCGTAATGGCGCCGCGCGCGTAGGACGAGAAGCGCGGCACGGCGAGAAACGCCTCGAGCGCATCCCCAATGCGCGTGCCGCCGTCGAAGTCGCTGACGATATGGGCCGCGCCGGCGAGCGCCTGCTCGCGTCGCTTCAGCCGCATTGGGCGCGTCACCCGCGTGAGCCGCGTGCCAAACGTGAAGACCTCGACCCGCGGGCTTACTTGAACGAGCGCATGGGCGAGGCGCAGGTTTTCCTCAGTGCGCTCCTTCATCGAGCCGGATACGTCGATGAGCAGCAGCGCCTTGCGCGGCCGCATGCGACGCTTGAGGCGCGAGAGCTTGATGATTTCGCCGTCATTGCGGGTTGCGTCGCGCAAGGTTCGGCGCAAATCGACAACGACGCCTCGCCGCGCCCGGGAGCGACGGTAACTGACCCGCTTCGGCAGACGCCGAGCGGCCTCGCGCGCCAGACGGCGCAATGCTTCACCCGTTTCCGTCGAGCCAAAGCGGCGGTCAACGAGCGCCTCGGCGCGAGTCGCAGCTTGACCGGATTCATTCGATTCTTCGGCGCTGATCGGTTCGTTAGTCCCGCGTCGATCTTCCTGGACGCGAACAACGTCTTCCTCTTCGCCCTCCGGAAGATCCTCGCCTTCGACCGCAAGAAAGTGCATCTCGAACAGCGCATTATAGGCCGCGTGGCGCTCGGGAGGGGGCGCCAGGGTCGCGAGACCGGCGCGGCGAACATCCTCAAGATCACGCGGCCCCAAAAGACCGATGGCCGACAAAAACGACTCCGTTTGCTCCGGCGCGACGGCGAAGCCGTTGGCGCGCAAAACCGCGACGAAATCGATGAACGGCTCGATGGCGCGCGGCAGGGACGCGATGTCGCTCATGCGACGGACTCCGCCAGCATGACGTCGAGGCGCCCGGAAACATAGGCGAGGTCCTCTTCGTCCTTGAGCGCGACGCCGATCGAGCGCTTGAACGCGTCGGGCCAGCGCGCGCCACCGCGGTTGAGGAGCGTCGCAGCCTCGGCCCAGTCGACCGACTCGGAGATGCCAGGCGACTTGCTCAACGGCTCGCGCCTGAGCTTGCCGACTGCAGCGACGACCGCCCGCGCCGTCGCCTCGGCGACGCTCGAGGCGCGCAGCATGACGATGCGAGCCTCGCGCTCGGCATTCGGGTAGTCGATCCAGTGATAGACGCAGCGGCGACGGAGCGCCTCATGCAGGTCGCGCGTGCGGTTCGAGGTCAGAATCACGATCGGGCGCTCGACGGCGCGGATGGTTCCGCGCTCAGGAATCGAAATCTGGAAGTCGGACAGGAATTCAAGCAGGAACGCCTCGAACTCCTGATCGGAGCGATCGATCTCATCGATCAGGAGGACCGTCGAATCGGGCGCGCGCAGCGTCGCCAGCATCGGCCTCTCGATCAGGAAGGGCTCGCTGTAGATGTCGATGCTCTGCTCGCCGGCCTGCCGGATCGCCAGCATCTGCCGGGGATAATTCCACTCATAAAGTGCTGAGGAAGCGTCGATGCCTTCGTAACATTGCAGGCGGATGAGGCGGCGCGCGAGCACCGCGGCGACCGCCTTCGCGGCCTCCGTCTTGCCGACGCCAGGCGCGCCTTCGAGCAGCAGCGGCTTTCCGAGCGCGAGCGCCAGATAAGCCGCAGTCGCGAGGCCGTCGTCGGCGAGATAATAGGCCGAACGAAGCGCCCGCTCGAGCGCGTCCGGACTGTCGATTCCGACAATGTCGGCCCTGATCGCCATCCTGAACCTAGCGTCGCGCCTGCGGCCGGGCGCCGCCCTGCGCCTTGATGGCGCGCAGCACTTTTTCCGGTGTGATCGGCAATTCGTCGCACCGGACGCCGACCGCGTTGAAGATCGCGTTAGCGATCGCGGGCATGACGGGATTGGCGCACATCTCGCCGGGGCCCTTGCCGCCGAACGGACCATCTGGCGCCGGGCGTTCGAGGACAGCGATGTCGTGTGGGCAAATGTCGCCCGGTCCCGGCATCAGATACTCGACGAAATCGCGCGGCCCGTGGCTCGGGTCGGGATAATAGGGCTCCGGCGTTTCATAGAGGGCGTGGCTGATCCCCATCCAGGCGCCGCCAACGAGTTGCTGCTCGACGAGGCGAGGATTGAGAGCGCGGCCGAGTTCATAGGCGCTGTCCATCCTCACCATCGCCACTTCGCCGGTTTCGTCGTCGACCTCGACTTCGGCGACGAGGCAGGCATGGGCGTAGCAGGTGGCTGGCGACATCTCGCCTGTCTCCGGGTCCACGGCCGACAGAGGAACGAGGAAGATGCCGCGTCCCGATATGGTGCGGCCCTGCCGGAATTGTGCCGCGATAGCAACATCCTTGGTCGAGATCGAGCGGTGCGGCGCGCCCTTGACGTGGATGTTGCCCCGCCCGTCCGTCTCGAGATCGGCGACATTGACTTCGAGCTCCTCCGCCGCAGCCTCCATCATGACGCCCCGCGCCTCGCGCGCCGCCGCCATGACAGCGTTACCGACGCGGTGGGTGCCGCGCGACGCGAAACTGCCCATGCAATGGGGACCCGTGTCGGAATCGGCCGTATCGACGTAGACGTCCTCGACCGGCACGCCGAGCGTCTCCGCGCAGATCTGGCGCGTGACCGATTTCATCCCTTGGCCCAGGTCGATCGAGGACAGCGAGACGGTGAACTTGCCGCTTGGGTTGGAATGAACGAGCGCCTGGCTCGGGTCGCCGCCGAGGTTCATTCCGATGGGATAGTTCATCGACGACATGCCGCGTCCGCGGAGCTTGGCCATCTTATCTTCTCCTTCCGCCGAACACTGACGAGAACCGGATCGCGCCATGCGACGGCGCTGCCGCCGGCGGCGACAGTGGGGGTGGTGAAAGCGGGGACGGCGCCGGAGGCCGCAGCGGTTCAGGCGGCGGCGCGCCGCGATCGTAGGGCGTGCGCTGCTGGCCCGCGGGTCGGCTGACGAGGATCGGCTCGCGCGGCGTCGCCGGCACGGCGGCGCGCGCTCCCCCGCCGTCCTTGCGGGAGGACATGCGCTTGAACTCGTCGCGGATCGGCCACTTCGCCTTTTCCGCCGCGACCTGCACGCATTCGATGAGTGCGGTGTTCTTCGCCTCGCGCCGGTGGGCCTTCATGTCGCCGTCGCGATAGGCGTTGATGAGGCGGAACTCCATCGGGTCCATGCCGACAAGATGAGCAAGCTTGTCCATTTGACATTCGATGGCGAAATCGACTGCCGTGACGCCGAAGCCGCGCATCGCCGTCGCCGGCACCCGGTTAGTGAAGACGCAATAAACGTCAGCGGAAACATTGGGGATCGTGTACGGCCCTGGCAGATGCGCGGCGCATTTGACCACGGCATAGCTTGACAGGCGCGTATAGGCCCCGCTGTCGAAATAGCAACGGAACTGACGCGCGATGATGCGTCCGTCGCGCGCAACCCCGTCCTTGATGAAGATGCGCTCGGCGCCGCGCGGGGCGCAATAGATCATCTCCTCCTCGCGCTCGATCACGTAGCGGACCGGCCGGCCGGTCAGCATCGCGCCCAGAATGGAGAGCGGTTCGGTGACGGTGTCGACTTTGCCGCCGAATCCGCCGCCGACCGTGCCGCCTATGAAATGCAGCGTATTGGAGGGCACATCGAGGATCTTCGCGCAGGTGTCGAGCGAGAAGAACAAGGCCTGCGTCGACGTGTAGACGACGTAGCGCCCGTTGGTGTCGGGCGCGGCGATCGAGCCGTTGGTCTCGGTATGCGCCTGCTCGATCGGCGACATTTGATAGCGCTGCTCGAGAATGTGGTCGGCTGCGGCGAAGCCACGCTCGACATCGCCAAAGCGAAGCTTTTGGTGGTCGTAGATGTCATGGTAGGTGAACGTGTTCTTGGGATAGGTCTCGTTGACCACAGGCGCGCCGGGCTTCAGCGCTTCCTCGACGTCGAAGACGGTCGGCAGCGGCTCGTAGTCGATGCGGATCTTGGCCAAAGCCTCGTATGCTTCGCGCTGACTGTCAGCGACCACGGCGACGATCGGCTCGCCCTTGTAGCGGACCTTATCTACGGCAAGCGTCGGCTCGTCGTCCTTGCCGAAATTGATGAGGCTCAAGAGCGTATTGAGATTGTGCGGAACATCGGCGCCGCGGATGATCCGGCGCACGCCGGGACTGCGCTCCGCTTCGGAGAGGTCGATACGGCGGATGCGCGCATGAGAGTGCGGGCTGCGCAGGACCTTGAGATGCAGCATCCCCTGCAGCTTGTGGTCGTTGAAATAAACGGAGGTCGCCGTGACATGACCGAGCATGTCCTGGCGCTGCGTCGGCTTGCCAACCTCCTTAAGGTTGTCATCGCGCTCGTCGGCGAAAATATCCTTGCGAAGCTCAAGCATGGTTCACCCTTTCAGGCGCGACGTTCGGAGCGCCGCGCGGCGGCGGCGACGATGGCGTTGATGATCGGCTCATAGCCGGTGCAGCGGCAGATGTTGCCGGAAATCGCCTCGACCACTTCGACGCGGCTGGGAGCGGGGTTGTGCTCCAAGAGCGCCTTGGCGGCCATGAGCATGCCCGGCGTGCAAAAGCCGCACTGAGCCGCGAAATTTTCCATGAACGCCGTTTGCAGCGGATGAAGTCCGGGGCCGGTCTTGAGGCCGTCCGCGGTCTCGATCGATTTGCCAGCGATTGTCTCGGCGAGCGTCACGCAGGCCACCACCGGCTCGCCGTCGACCAGCACCGTGCAGCAGCCGCAACCGCCCTGGCCGCAGCCGAACTTCGGCGAATGATCGCCAACTTCGTCACGCAAAGCCGTGAGGAGGCTCATGCCTCCGTCGACGAAGATCGCGACATCACGGCCGTTGTGTCGAAACTGGAGCGGCGTCTTTGCCATGGGTTACGTCTCTCTTCAGCCGGCCTGCCCGAGGAGCAAGCGGCGCAGATGCACGCCGACGATCTCCCGGCGATACCATGCGCTGGCGATTGCGTCGTTCGCCGGCGATGTTCCCTCAGCGGCGGCCGCAACCGCCGCCGCGACCCCCAGTTCGTCGAGCGTCCTGCCTTCGAGCGCCCGTTCGGCAGCCTTGGCTCGAATGGCCGTCGGCGCCATCGCGCCATAAGCGATACGTGGACCCGAAACGCGTCCGCCGACCGCCGAAAGGGACACGGCGATCGACAACACGGACACGCCCTTCGGCTTGACTCGCGCGACCTTGCGAAAGCGGAACGCTTCCGGACTCGACGGCCGATCACAGGTGACGCTGAGGACGAGCGCGCCCGGCGATCGGTCGCGACTCGCCAGAAACTCCTCGAGCGCCATATCCCGCGCGCCATAGCCGCTCATGACCGACACCGTCGCGTCGAGCGCAAGCAGCACAACGGCAAGATCGCCATAGGGCGCCGGAGCGAAAAGATTGCCGCCGACGGTCGCGTTCGTTCGCACGGCCGGCCCGCCGATCAGGCGCGCAGGCGCATGCAGAAAAGAGAGCTCGCGCTCTCGCAAGATCTGAGACAAGGTTACGCCGGCGCCGATCGTGACGCGCGCGCCGCTGGCTCGAATCTGGGTCAGCGAACGGTCCTCGAGGCGCACGATCGTGGAGATCGAGACATCGCCTTCGTTGAGCGCTCTCATCACCAGCGTGCCGCCGCCGATGTAGCGCGCGGAGCGGTCCGACAGCGCAGCCGCCGCTTCGGTCGGCGTGGCGAAGGTCTTCACTGTCACCGGCATTGTGAACCAAACGCTGTCATGGAGACTCGCTGAGGTGCTTGCGGATCGCGTCGAAACCCGCCTGAAAGATGCCGTCGCTGACGAGGTCGGTCATGGGCTTCTCGTCACCGGGACGGGTTGTGAACCGCGACTCCCAATGCCAGAAGGTACGGTCGCCATCGGTGACCGGCAAGAGCCGCACGTGGGCGACATAGTTGAACAGCGGGATCGGGGTGTCGAGCAGGCAATAGCTGAAGCTCTGTTCAAGGTCCGAGAGCGCAAGCAATTGCTCGCGCAACTCCGAGCCGTCGGCAAGCTTAACCCGGCGCACGCAACCGATGCGATCCGCGCTCTGGCTGCGCTCGATGGCGCTGGCGGCGAGCGCAGGGTGCCAGCGATCGAAGCCGTTGAAGTCGCGCAGGACTGCCCAGACCTGATCGGCCGAAGCGTCGATGATCGTGCTCCTGACGATGTGGGCCATCTCTAACCGCCGAACGCTCGCTTGAGCGCGTCGAACCCACCTTGGAACACGTTGCCGCCAATGTTGGCGATGAGTTCGGCTTCCCGCTCGGGCACGCAGTCGAATTCCGCCGTCCATTCAGCGAAAGTCCGTTCGCCGTCAGTCACCGGCGTCAGACGCAACGTCGCGACATAGTTCTCTACGCCCATCGGCGATTCGATGATCCCGTAAGTGCAGAACATGTCGTAGTCGGAAAGACCGAGCAGCTTTTCCCGGATGCGGTCGCCATTGCGCAGGCGGAAGTCTCGTACGCAGCCGATCTTGTCCGAGGGTTCGGCGCCTTCGATGCGGCTCTCGGCGATCGCCGGGTGCCAGTTCGGCATGCCGTTGAAGTCCCGCACGCGCGCCCAGACCCGGTCGCTGCGGCCGTTGATGACGCTGGAGACGAAAACGCGCGCCATGGGCGGCTAGCTCCTCTTGCGGGGCGAGGGTCCGCCGCTCGGGGAAGGCGGGCCATCCTCCTTCTTTGGCGCCGTGTCCTTGCGAATGCCCTGCATGTCGCGCGCCTCGCGAATGAGGCCGGGCATTCTTGCGAGGCTCCCGCCCTCGACGCCAATATCAGCCAGAAGCGAATCGATGAGCGGCGCCTGGACGCGGTAGCGAAGGGCCGAGTTGATCACCTCGTCAGTCGCACTCCGGCCGCCGCCTCCCGAATTGCCGCCGTTCAGACCATCGACCTGGAGAATGCGGATTCCCTCGATCTTCTCCATCGGCTTGACGCTTTCACGCACGATGCCTTCAATCCGGTCAAGCAGCTTGCGACGGAACAGCGAGTAGCGCGCGGGTTCGGTCAGGACGTTCTCCGCTTCGTTGAGAAGCTTCTGCGCCTCGGCCTCGACCGCTGCGCGGACACGCTCGGCTTCCGCAGCGATGCGCGTTTCCTCCGCCGCCTTCTCGGCCAGGAGCACTTCGATCGACCGGCGCCTTCGCGCGACCTCGGTGTCGCGCACCGTGACGACCCGCTCCTCGGCTTCTGCAGCGCGGGCCTTCGCTATCTCCGCCTCCGCCTGCGCCGCCGACTGTTCGAGCGATTTCTGATAGAGGGCGATCGCCTTCTCCATCAGCGCGGTCTCGACGACCCGCTCGCGCTCGACCTCGAGCTTGCGCAGGTCGCGCTCGCGCGTCACGCGCGCTTCGTCGATGCCGCGGTCGGAGGCGATTCTGGCGCGCTCGACATCCTCGCGGGAGGCGATCTCGGCTTCCTGCAAAGCCTGCAGCCGCGCAATCTCGAGCTGCTCAATCGAGCGGCGCCTTTCAAGCCGCGCGGTGTCCATGACCTGTTCGCGCTCGACGTCTGTCTTCTCGACTTGCTGCTTGGCGGCGATCTCGGCCTGCCGCACCAGACGGTCGGCGCCGATACGCTCGGAGCGCTTGGAAGACAGCGCAATCGTGCGCTCCTCGTCGGCAATTTCGATCGCCTGCTTCTGCTCGATATTGAGCACTTCGCGCATCTTTTGCGAGGCGATGCGATCGGTTTCGAGGGCGAGCTCGACGCCGATGCGCTGACGCTCCACGGCGTCGCGGCTTCGGAGTTCCGCTGCTTCCAGCGCTTCGGTTCTCTCGATCTCGCGGCTGCGCGTCGCCTGATCTGCCTCGATCCGCTCGGCGGCGACCGCCTTCTCCTGCCCGATGCGCGCGGCTTCGATCGCTTCGCGCGCCTTGATGTCGGCTTCCTCCAAAGCCTGCGTGCGCGCGATCTCGCGGGCCCGCACTTCCTGGTCCTTGGCGATGCGGTCCGCCTGGATTTTGCGGTCCTGGGCGATGCGCGCGAGTTCGACGAGTTCGCGCGCCGCGATCTCCGCTCTTTCGAGATCCTCGTTGCGGGCGATCTCGAGCCGCCTTGTCGCCTGATCGGCGGAGATGGTTTCGGCGGTGGTCGCCTTCTCCTGGGCGATGCGCGCCGCTCGTGTCGCCTGCAGCGCCGCGATCTCCGCCTCTTCGATCGCCCGCCTGCGGGTGATCTCCTCACCCTGGGTTATCTGCTGGCTCTCGATGCGGGCGAGCGCGACTGTCTTCTCCTGGCCGATGCGCGCCGCTTCGATCGACTCGCGAGCGGAAATGTCTGCTTCCTCCACGGCGCGATTGCGCGCGATCTCGAGGGATCGCACACGTTCCTCCTGAGCGATGCGGGTCGCCTCGGTGGATTCGCGCGCGGCGATGCCAGCTTCCTCGACCGTCCGATTGCGGGTGATCTCGAGCGAACGCGTCGCCTGATCGGCGGTGATGCGATCGGCGGCGAGCGTCTGCTCGCGCACGATCTTCGCCGCTTCGATCGCTTGCTGGGCGTTGATCTCCGCTTCTTCGATCGTCCGGGTGCGCGCGATCTCGAGCCCTCGGACGCGCTCGTCGGCGGCGATCCGTTCAGCGTTGATCGTCGTCATTTGCGCGATGCGTAGCTTCTCGGTGGTCTCCCGGGCCGAAATCTCGGCTTCCTCGACCACTCTCGTCCGTTCGATCTCGCGGCGGCGCGTCTCCTCCTCGTTCACGATGCGCGACTCTGTCACCGCGCGCTCCTGGAGGATGCGCGCCTTCTCGACGAATTCGCGCGCCTCGATCTCCGCCTCCTCGACAGCGCGGCCTCGCTCGATCTCGGTCTGGCGCACTTCGCGCTCGGAGGCGATGCGCGCGGTGTCGACGGAACGCTGGTTGGTGATCCGCGCCTTCTCGATGCCCTCGCGAGCCGCGATCTCGATTTCCTCGACCGCGCGCGTCCGCTCGATTTCCTTTTGGCGAACCTCGCGTTCAGAGGCGATGCGGGCTTCGCTGATCGCCTGCTCGTTGGCGATTCGCGATTTCTCGATCGCCTCGCGGGCGGAAATCTGGGCTTGCTCGGCTTCGGTCTCGCGCAAAGCTCGCTCGCGGGCGACTTCCGTGCGCTGCACCGCGCGCCTCACCTCGATGTCGCGCTGTTGGGCCAGGCGAGCCGCTTCGCTGTCGCGCTCGATGTCCAACGCCTGCCGCTCGGCTTCCAAATTGCGCGTGCGGATCTTGATCATCGAATCCTGTTCGATGTCGTTGCGCAATTTCCTGCGGTCCTCGATGTCCTCCATCAACTTGGTCAGACCCTCGGCGTCGAAGCGGTTCGAGGGATTGAAGAACTCGAGGTCCGTCTGGTCGAGATCGGTGATGGCGACCGACTCAAGCTCAAGACCGTTCTGGGCCAGCGCCTCCTGGGCCGCGCTTTTGATACGGGCGACATACTCGCCGCGTTGTTCGTGCATCTGCTCCATTGTCATCTCGGAGGCCACGGAGCGCAGAGCCGAAACGAACTTGCCCGACAGCAGCGCGTGAAGCCGTTCAGGCTCGAGCGTACGGCGGCCGAGCGTCGCCGCCGCGATCGCCACAGCTTCTTGCGTGGCCTGGACGCGGACATAGAAGTCTGCCTCGATGTCGATGCGCATGCGGTCGCGCGTGATAAGGGCGCCACCCTTCTCGCGCACGATTTGCATCGGCAGCACGTTCATATTGACGGGGGTGAAGTCGTGGATGAACGGCAGGACGAAAGCGCCGCCGTTAATGACGACGCGCTCGCCGAGAAAGCCGGTGCGCACGAACGACACCTCGCTCGACGAGCGATGGTAGAGCCAGTTGACCACGTACACGACGACCACGATGACGATGATCGCGATGATCAGCCAAAGGATCAAACTTCCGATCAAGAGCCCCGACATTTTCCCATTCCTCCCTTGCGTCTCGCTCTTCCTGGCGTTGAACTGATTATCACCGTCGGCTGATCGATTTGAAGCGGCGGACCTGCTCGGTCAGCGCGGTTTCGACCGGCAAGCGCTCCATGGATGAAGCGCCATAGAATCCATGGCAGGTCTTGGTGGACTTCATGATGAAGTCGGCGTCGCCGGGTTCGGCGATCGGACCGCCATGCGCCAGGACGAGAATGTCGGGCCGAACCTTCATCGCCGCGCCGGCCCAGGCGTCGATGAGCGCCGGACAGTCCTTAAGCTTGAGCGCCGTCTGGGCGCCAATGACGCCGCCTGTGGTCAAACCGAGGTGGCAGACGATGATGTCAGCGCCGGCTTTCGCCATTGCTCCCGCCTCGCCCTCATTGAAGACATAAGGCGTAGTCAAGAGATCCTTCTTGTGCGCCGTCGCGATCATATCGACCTCAAGGCCGTAGGACATGCCCGTCTCCTCGAGGTTTACCCGAAAAGTCCCATCGATGAGGCCGACCGTGGGAAAATTCTGCACGCCGGCAAATCCGAGCGCCTTGATCTCGTCGAGAAAGACCTCCATCCGTCGGAACGGATCGGTGCCGTTAACGCCGGCGAGGACCGGCGTGCGCTTGACCACCGGCAGCACTTCGCGCGCCATGTCGACGACGATCGCATTGGCGTCGCCATAAGCGAGAAGGCCAGCGAGCGAGCCGCGCCCGGCCATGCGGTAACGGCCGGAATTGTAGATGACGATCAGGTCAACGCCGCCCGCTTCCTCGCATTTGGCGGAAAGCCCAGTGCCGGCGCCGCCGCCTACGATCGGTTCGCCGCGCGCAGCCATCGCACGGAACTTCTCCATCAACGCCGATCGGGTCAATGCGGTCATTCGCGCCCCCCCGCGCTTCGCCGCGCCCGGGTTTCGCCGTGCAAAGCTCGGAAGGCGGTGACAATCGTGCTTGCGAATTCGGGATCGTTGACGTGACGCTTGACCCGGATCAACTGCCGAGTGGAGGTTTGGCGCACCGTCCGCTCGAGCGCCGCAAACAACGCGGAATTGGCTCGGGGGTCATGAAACGCCTGACCGGGCTGATCGAGCGCCGACACGCCAAGCTCGGGCAGGAAGAAGCGCACCGGGCCGTCCATCAGGTTCAGCCGCTCGCCGATCCACTGGCCGATCTGTTCGTTCTCGGCCTCGGTCGTGCGCATCAGCGTCACTTGGGGATTGTGCGGGTGCAAATGCCGGCCCTTGTAAGCGGGCGGTACGGTGTCGGGCGGTCCGAAATTCACCATGTCAACCGCGCCGACCGAGCCGATGTACGGCGTGCGGGTGCGGATGACAGCGCCGAAGCGATCCTGGTCCGCCGGCAGCACGCCGCCCATGAGCATGTCGGCCACTTCGGTCGTCGTCACGTCGATCACTGCGGAAATGACGCCGGAATCGATCAGTTTCTCCATCGAGCGACCGCCGGTGCCGGTGGCGTGGAACACCAGGCATTCCCAATCCGCCGACAACGCCGCCGCGATCTGTTGAACACAGGGCGTCGTCACCCCGAACATGGTCAGTCCGACCGAGCGACCGGCGAGGCGGCGCGCTCTCGCTGCGCCAACCTCCTGTTTCGCCTCGAGGCGGGCCTTCACCATCCCGATCAAAGCCTGCGCGCCATTGGCGAGCACCTGCCGGGAAATTGAGTTGAGGCCCTGGACGTCCGTGACCGAATGCATCATCGTGATGTCGGTCGGACCGACGTAGCGGCTGACGTCGCCGGAGGCGATTGAGGAGATCAGCACTTTAGGCGCGCCGATCGGAAGAGCGCGCATTGCCGGGGCGACAATCGAGGCGCCGCCGGACCCGCCCGCGCTGATAATGCCCGCAATCTCGCCCTGGCGCTTGATCCAGGTCTCGAACGCTTCCGCCATTGCGGCGACGGAGGCGCCGCGGTCCTGGCTGAATACCGCCGAGCCGCCGCGGCCATGGTTGAGTGCGATCTCTTGCGCGGTCACATCGCATGTCGCAGGCTTGCCGCTCGTCGACACGTCGACAAGGCGCGTCCGCAACCCGCTGGCGACGATCAGATCCCGTATGAAGCGGAGCTCGGCGCCTTTGGTGTCGAGTGTCCCAGCCACGATGACCACCGGCGGCCCGGCGGGCAGCGCCACGGTGCTGGGTATAGGCGCCGCTTCGATCCTCCCGGGGCCAGCCGAAGCGATGCGAGCGGCCGAACTCGATGCGCGCGTTGGGTGCCGGTTGCGACCAACGTGTGGGCGGCGCCGGGTTCGAGACATAGATCCGGATCGGCGCGCTTGACGGTTTCGTCGCGCTTGCGGACTGAGGCGCGGATTGGCTAGGCGACGCCTCAGGGCGGTCCGGCTCGGCGGCGTCGGAATGGCGGCCAACGCCCAAAAGGCGCTGCTGGAGTTCGCGGTCCGCCGCCAGCCGGCGCAACTCGATGATCCGATTGACCCGGCCGTTGACCATGATGGCGACGTTTTCGGAGATCGTCGTCGCCACCCCGATGTTCTGCTCGATGACGAGGATCGCCATGTCGGTTTCCTCGCCGAGACGCAGCAACATCTCCTCGACCTGCGCCACGATCACGGGCGCAAGACCCTCGGTCGGCTCATCCATGATCAGGAGTTGGGGATTCGTCACCAGTGCGCGAGAAATCGCCAGCATCTGCTGCTCGCCGCCGGAGAGCTGCGCGCCGCCGTTGTTTCGACGCTCGGCCAGGCGAGGGAAGGTGTCGTAAACACGCTCGACGGTCCAGGCGCCGCGGTTGCGGGCCACCGTCATTCGCAGGTGCTCGTCGACGGTCAACGAACGCCAGAGCCGTCGCCCCTGCGGCACGTATCCAACGCCAAGGCGGGCGATTCCCGCGGGGGCGAGACCCAGGAGCTCCTGGCCACGCATGCGGATCGAGCCGCTCGAAGCGCGGACGAGACCCATGATCGTCTTGCAAAGGGTGGTCTTGCCCATGCCGTTGCGGCCGACAACCGACAAGACGCCGTGGTCGAGCGTCAGGTCGACGCCCTGCAGCGCATGCGAATGGCCATAATAGACGTTCAGGCCCCTGACCTGGAGCAGGACGCTGGCCTCGGAGCGGCGCGGCTCAGCCATGCCCGCCTCCAAGGTAGAGTTCCTGAACCTCGGGATCGGCCTCGATCTCCTGGGGCGAGCCTTCCTTGAAAATCCTGCCATTGTGCATCATCGTTACGCGCTCGACCACGCGCAGCGCGACGTCCATGTCGTGCTCGATGATGATGTAGCCGATGTGCGAGGGCAGCGAGGAGAGGATGTCGACGAGCTCGGCCCTTTCCGTCGGCGAAAGCCCGGCCGCTGGCTCGTCGAACAGGATAAAGCGCGGGGCGCCGGCAAGCGCCAGCGCGATCTCGAGCTGGCGCTGCTGGCCATAGGCCAATTCCGACACGAGCCGGTCCTTGATCGGAGTCAGATGGACCGCCTGGATGAGGGACTCGGCCGCGTTGACGAGCGTGTCATTGCGACGGGGCCGAATGAACGAGAAACGGCCGCGCGAGACCCCGCGGACGGCCAGATACACGTTGTCGAGCACGGTCAGGCCCGGGAAAAGAGCCGAAATCTGGTAGGTCCGACGCAATCCGCGGCGGATCCGCTCGTAGGGCGGAAAGAAGGTCACGTCCTCGCCGAAGAAGCGAATTGTTCCCGAGGACGGCGGAAAGTCGCCGGTGATGCAGTTGAACAGCGTCGTCTTGCCGGCGCCGTTCGAGCCGAGGACGGCCCGGCGCTCGCCGGGCCGCACCGTGAGCGAGATGTCGGTCAGCGCGGCAAGCGCGCCGAACAGACGCGTCACACCGCGCAGTTCGAGCGCGTTGGCCGAGCCGACCGTCGAGAGACGCTGTGCGACGCTATCCACGGCGCCCGCCGCTCGCTTGTGCGCGTGGCGAGCCGCGCCGCGCGCGATTGCGCCAGCGCGTCCACAGACCAATGATCCCGTCCGGCGAGAAAAAGACGATCGCGAGGAAACCTAGTCCGATCAAGAGCCGAAACCGGTTGCCGTCGAGGCCGAACGCGACCAGGACGTCGAGGGCAAAGGTCTTCAGCACGGCATAGATCAGAGCGCCGATGAAGGCGCCGATCGGATTGCCGATCCCGCCAACGACGGCGATGACGAGGATGTCGATCGCGGCCGAGACGCTGACCGTGCCAGGCGCGATTTCGCCGTAGCTCCAGACCAGAAGAATGCCGCCGAGCGCCGCGATGACCGCCGCGAACACATAGGCCGCGATACGGTGGGCGGTCACATTGAAGCCGAGCGCGGCCATCCGCCGAGGGTTGTCGCGAATGCCCTGGAGCACAAGCCCGAAGGGCGCTCGGGCGACATAGGAGACCGCGAGCCAGCACAGGAGCGCGACGCCGAGCTCGAGATAATAGGAGGGTATCGCGTCGTGCCAGTCGACGCCCAGAAAGACTGGAGTCGGCACCGCGTTGATGCCGGTGTGGCCGTTGAAGATCGCGTAATTCTGGTTGGCGAAATAAAAGAACGCCGCCGCGATCGCGAGCGTGATCATGATTGTGTAAATGCCCACAGTGCGCACCGCGAGCGCGCCGATCGCCGCGCCGACAATCATGCAAAGAATGAGTGCCGCGGGAACCGCGAGCCACCAGGGCCAACCGATTCCGCCCGGCACCCCATTCACGCCCAGGATCGCGACGGCGTAGCCGGCGAAACCAGCGATCGTCATCTGCGCGAGACTGACCATCCCGCCATAGCCGGCGAGGAACATCAGGCTCAGCGCGATCGTGCCAAGCATATACGTCCAGCCAAAGATCTGCGTGAGCACAAACCCACTCGCGATCGCAGGCATGATGAGGACAATCACGCCGACGAGGACCGCTGCGGGATTGACGTTCTGCAGCCATGTGGGCTGCGTGGCGGCCCTGGACGCGCCGCTCTCGGCAAGCGCCATGGCCTAGCGCCCCACCAGAAGGCCCTGCGGCCGGACAGCCAGCACGAGCACCATGATCAGGAAGGTCAGAACGATTGCGTAGGTCGGGAAATAAGCAAGCCCGATCTGCTCGGCGAGGCCGATGATGACCGCGCCGAGCGCCGCTCCGGGAATTGAACCCATGCCGCCGACAATGACCACGATCAACGAAGCAAGCAGAAAGCGCGTGTCTTCGCCCGGAGACAAAGATTGGAAAGTTCCCCCCACCACGCCGGCCATCCCGGCCAAGCCCGCGCCGAAGGCGAATACGGTGACGAAGACAAGCTGTATGGGCACGCCCATCGCCGACAGCATGTCGCGGTCGTCGACGCCGGCGCGCACGATCATGCCAATCCGGGTGCGGTTCAGGACGAGCCACATCCCAAGCCCGATCACCACAGAGGCCAGGAATATGACCAGGCGAACGATCGGATAGGACAGATAGACCGCCTCGCCGGACGACTTGACCGCCGTGATCAGGGGCAAGTCCATCGGCCCGCGCAGCCATGTCGGGGTTTGGATCTGGTAGGAATTCCCCCCGAATCCCCAGAGCATGAGGTCGGCGAGCACGATCGAAATCCCGATTGTCACCAGCGTCTGGCGAAGGTCCTGCCCTTCCATCCGGCGAAAGACGGCGACTTGAAGAATGACGCCAAGGACAGCGGCGACAATGAAAGCGACGACAAAGCCGAGCAGCCACGAGCCGGTGGCGTCGACAGCGAGATAGCCAAAGTAACCGCCGAGAAGATAGATCGAGCCGTGCGCCAGATTGACGTTTCGCATCAGGCCGAAAATCAGGGTGAAACCGCTGGCGACGAGGAAATAGAGACCCCCTAGCGTGATCCCATTAAACACGGCGTTGAGGAAGAGCTTCTTTCTGCCGAAGGTCGCCTCGAAGCCCGAGGACCAGGGCGCGAACACGAGCCAGATCGCCGCAATCACCAGAAGGGCGATGATCAGGGACCAGACCGGACGGCGCGCGATGAACTGATTCATCGACGGCCCTTCGAGGGGGACCGACAGAGCCTCGAGGACGTCCCGGCGCCGCTCATCTCTAGCCGCGTTGTCGTGAACTCCCCGGACACAGCGAAGCAAAACCTCCGATAACGTTCCGGCAGCCTATCCGCTTTCAGCCCCGCGCGCTTGATCGACAGTATGATTTCATGTCGGCTCGACGCGCCGCTCGTGCGCGTTCCAATTAGATCGAGAGGCTTCCTCACCTGACCTCGTCCTGAGGCGCGGCGTAGCGGCCTCGAGGGACGTTTCAGTTTGCACGAGCGAGAGGCCAGGGGAACGTCCTTCGAGACGCGCCTATAGCGCTCCTCAGGACGAGGGATTGAGGAAACCAAGATGCAGCGTCCTCTAGAGGACATGGGCGACCCGGCGGTATTGCGTCGGCGCCATGCCCACATTGGCGGCGAAGAAGCGCGTGAAGCCGCTTTGCGACGAGAAACCCAGATCGTAGCCGATATCGGCGACGCAAGTCTCGCTGCCCACGAGTTTATCGATCGCCTGCTCCATAAGCAGAGTGTTGACATAAAGGTTCGGCGTGAGCCCGGTCTGCGTTCGAAACAGTTTGTAAAAATGTGGACGCGACAAGCCCGCGCCGCGCGCCACCGCGTCGAGCTCGATGTCGGCGCCCAGCGACTCCTCCATCAGCCGCATCGACTTGCGCACGCGAAAATCGATGGCCTGACCCGATAGACAGCGACCCTCGCCCAGATCCATTTGACGCCAGGACTCCTCGTAGCAGGCCTGAATCAGGCTGCGGAGCTCGCAATCGAGGGGCGTGACACGCTGGCCCGCATAGACGAGAGCCGAAACGCACCGAATTTGCGCCTCAAGCGCCGGCGTACGGGCGAATTCGGAGCGTCCGAACCGAAGCAAGGTCTCGCCAGCGCCGGCGCCGAACCAATCGGGGTTCACGTAAAGGACGAAGAAGGTCGAGCCCTCGTCGAGGTCCCCTGGGACGAAGTTATGCGGCTCCCATGGGCTGACGGCGACGACGGACTCGTTGGTCGCCCGGCAAGGAGCGCCCGACACGAGCACGCCGCCGTTATCGCCAGAAAGATGAAAGATGAGATGCCCTTCGCGATGCGCATGGATGTTGAAGGGACGGTTCAGTCTATAGATCACCGCGCGGCCGAACTGGCCGTGGACGGCCGCGACGGCCCGGCTCATCTCTGCACCTCCTCCCGATCCGACGCCCGTGCTTTACCAGAAGGTTCAGGGGTCAGAGCGGTTTCCCAAGAGCGAATGAACCGGGCGGCTCTCGCCGCCCGGTCGCCTACAAGATCAGTACTTCTTGCACTCCGGATTGGTCCGGCTCGGCGGTCCGATTTTGGCGAATACGTCTCTCGAATAGCCCAGCGTCTGGTGGACGTCGGGGACGATCTTGACCACCTTGCTGACGAGTCCGCCCTTGCCGTCGTCGGCGACTTCGGTGACGAAGTTCGTGCCGATCGCCTGGCGGTCCTCGTCGAGGCTGATCTTGCCGTTCGGCGCGTCGATGGTGAGCCCAGCCAGCGCAGTCTTGAATTTCGACTGATTGTCGCTGAGGTCGCCGTTGACCTTGTTCAGCGCCTCGAACATCGCCATCGTCGACCCATAATAGTTGGTCGCCAGCAATCCTGGGCTCGGCAGGCGCTTATCGGCCGGCGTCGCCTCCTGATAGAGCGTCACAAACGCCTTCCAGCCTGGATTGTCCCAGGTGTCGGCCATGCCGCTCGAGGCGATCGTGCCGAGCATCGCGTTCTTCGCGTCGCCCTTAGCCGAAAGGACGGTCTGGTCGACCATGATCGACCCGCCCATGAGATGGGCCTTGCCGCCGGCTTGGGCGTACTGGTTCAAGAAGTTGACCGCGTCAGCGCCGCCGAGGCCGAGGTAGATCGCGTCGACGTCATCGGGCAGCGCCGCGATCGTCGAGGCGAAATCCTTCGTGCCAAGCGGCACCCACTGGCGGCTCGTCACCTGTCCGCCTGCGGCGCAAAATTCCAGAACGAGGCCGAAGACCTGCGTATAAACGAAGGAATAGTCTTCGCCGACGGTTGCGATCTTCTTGTAGCCCTTGGTGTGAAAGGCATAATCGCCGAGCCCGGCCGACCATTGCGCCCCGTCCATGTTCCAGCGGAAGAAATTCGGCGACGGATCCGGGAAGGTTGTTTCCTGCGCGCCCGAGGCGGCGTTGATGAACGTCAGCTCCGGATGAGTCTTGGAGAAGTTCTTGACCGCAATGCCTTCATCGCCGGACAGCGGCGAAATAAGAATTTGCACATGGTCCTGTTCGATGAGCTTCTTGACCGCGCGCACCGCCGAGTTCGGGTGTTGCGTCCGTCGAGGCGACGACAAACTCAAGCTCCTTGCCGCCGGCTTTGGGGCCGTATTTCTTCACCGCGGCGTTGAAACCGGCCATGCCGTCCACGCCCAGGATCGTATAAGTGCCTTCGAGCGTCGCGGTGACGCCGACCTTGATCTTCTCCTGCGCCCACGCCGCGCTCGACAGCAAAATGCTGGTGAGCGCCACGGCGCCGATTTCCACCCTTCAACATCACTTTTTTCCTCCCAGTTTCACAATGCGGCGTCCAGGCGCGCAAAAAGGCGCTCTTGGACGACTTCGTCGCCGTTCGCAACGAAGCCTCCCAGCCGACACGACAACATCAGCGGCAAGGAATGCCGCATCAGTGAAGCGGAATATGTTGGACTTTACAAGCCGTGAGTTTGTGTGCGCCGCAGCGCATCACCAACTCAACCCCAACGGCGATCGATTCGAAATATCACGCTGAATATAGCGATCGAGTGGATTGTTTTTGGTGGCGACCGGGTGCCCTGCTCCAGCGAGCCTGAACGAGACCCGTTTGAGGTTGAAACGATTCCGATGTCGACGTTCGTGAAAGCGCACTTGTATTCCACCAGCTGGCCGTAGGATGGAGTCAGGACATACCGTTCCCTCCGAGGGGCGGCGGTCCTTTGCGTAAGCCTCGAGGCGCGATTGGGAGCGTCGCTCGGGGGATCGCTGGAGCTAACGTCATCTCAACCTCGACGATATTCCTTGTATTAAACGTAAATTGCGGCTATAGTCTTCCGCAATGATACTCGTCACGGACGATCGAGCGCGCCCTGCGGGCTGGCGCGAGTAAGGGTTTGCCGCGATTACCCACAACCCTCGACGCGAGTTGGGCGGGAAAAGATTTTTTATTTGAATTGGGCTATAACCCCGTTGAAAGGGTCGATTCCGAACTCGCCCATTGGTTGCATCCGGAGGCTCAAGTCAGACCCCGGTGACCAGGCTGTCGATCCGCAGCGGCAAATCACGCAAGCGCTGGCCGGTCGCGTGATAGATCGCATTGGCGAGGGCCGCTGACGTCCCAACGATGCCGATCTCGCCGATGCCCTTCACGCCAAGCGGATTGATCAGCCGGTCTTCCTCTGGAACCATGATGATGCGAACCTCGCCGACGTCGGCGTTCACTGGGATCATGTAATCGGCCAGGTTCGTGTTGACATAGCGGGCCGTGCGCGGATCGATCTCCGTCTGCTCGTGGAGAGCCGAGCCAATGCCCCAGATCATGCCGCCCATGTACTGGCTGTGAGCGGTGCGCGGGTTCAGAATTCGGCCCGACGCGAAGGCCCCGACCATTCGGGGTACGCGGATTTCGCGTGTCCGCGCGTGAACGCGCACTTCAACGAACTGTGCGCCAAACGCGAACTGGATCCTGTCCTTCAACCGCGCGCCGCCCATAGGCATCGCCGCGCCCCGATAGAGAGCCTGGACACCGTCCTTGGCCACGCCATGCGGCAGGGATTCCGCATATTCCTCAAGGGCGCCCATACCGCGGTCTTTCATCGCCGCGGCGACATCGGAGGCCGGCGTGCCGTCTTGCCCGAGACGTATGCGAAGGGAGTCGCAAGCCTGGGCCACCACCGTGCAAACGCTCGCCGTCGAGATCGACCCGCCCGCCACCGGAGCAGGCGGTAAATCGGTGTCGCCGAGGGCGACCGAAACCTTGTCGACAGGAATGCCAAGCCGCTCGGAAGCGGTCTGCGCCACGACCGTATAGAGGCCATTGCCGATCTCATGGCCGGCTGTCTCAACCAGCGCGCGGCCGTCTGAAAAGAGGCGGACACGGGCCGTGGCGGCCGCCATCTGGGTCGGATAGGCGGAAGCGGCGCATCCCCAGCCGACCAGCCAATCGCCGTTGCGCTTCGAGCCCGGCATTGGATTGCGCGACTTCCAGCCGAACGCCTCTGCGGCTTGATCGAAGCAGGTCATGAGCGCTCGGCTGGTATAGGGCAACCCTTTGATCGGCTCTGTCTGCGTATCGTTGACGCGGCGCAGCTCGATCGGATCCATGTTCAGCGCAACGGCGAGTTCGTCCATCGCGCTTTCGAGAGCAAAGAAATAAGGGGTTTCGGCTGGCGCTCGCATGAAGCCGGGCGTCGCGCGGTCGGCGCGCACGATCGTCACCTTGCTGGCGACGTTCGGGCAGGCGTACATTCGCGTTGAAGCATCGGTGCCCGCCACAGCGTAAGGATCGGCTCGTGACGTGACCTCTGACCCTTCATGACTGAGCGCCTGAAGCTTGCCGTCACGTGTCGCCGCGAGCTGGATACGCTGCCGCGTTTCGGCCCGGTAAGTCGCAATCGTAAAGCCCTGCTCGCGGGTTGGCACGAGTTTCACCGGCCGGCCTAGTCTGCGCGCTGCGATCGCAATAATCGCGGTCCGTTGAGTGAGGGCCCCTTTGGACCCGAAGGCCCCGCCGACATAGCGGCTGATAACCCTGATTTGGCTGGGCTCGATGCCAAGCTGCGCCGCGAGCCCGTTTTTGATCCCGTAGACGTTCTGGCTCGGTTCATGGACCGTCAGCTGCGCGCCATTCCAAACGCATTGGGTCGCAAACAATTCGATCGGGTTGTGATGCTGAGTTGGAGTTGAATAGCGGGCGTCTATCTTGACCGGCGCGGCTTCATACGCGGTCGCGAAATCGCCAACCTTGGGGTCATCGTGTTTCTTGTTCTGCTCAGCGAGCTCCTGTTCAAGCGTCCCTTTCGAATCGAATGTCCCGGCTGAAGGCTGCTGCTCGTACTCGACGCCGATTTGGTAGGCCGCGTCCTGGGCGACTTCCAGTGTTTCGGCGAGCACCACCGCAATCGTCTGGCCCGCGTAGGCGATCTCGGCGGAAGCAAGAGGAACCACGGAGTTCGAAGCAGGACCGCCCTCGGTGAAGTATCTGACCTTGCGGATATCGCCGCCGATCGTTTGATAGGTGAGAATGTCGAGCACGCCGGGCAAAGCACGTGCAGCTTTGAGATCGAAGGATCTAATTCGCCCTTTGGCGATCCGGCTTGAGAGCAAGTAAGCGTAGGCGACATCAGGAAGCGCCATATCCGCCGCATAGAGCGCCTTGCCGGTGACTTTGGCGCGGGCGTCATAGCGTGGAATGGGTTGGCCCATATTGCCGACGGGCGCGGGAGCGGCCGGATCGATCATCTTCAGCCCTCCAGTTTGGCGGCTTGCAGCAACGCGCGAACCAAGGTGGATTGGCCAAGCGCGACCTTGAAGGCATTGTGGGCTCGTGGCCTCGCGTCAGCGAAGGCCGCTCGAGCCGCGGCTTCGGCGACCGTCTCGGTCAGGACTTTCCCCGCAAGCACGTCCTCCGCCTCTCGCGATCGCCATGGAATCGTAGCGACCCCGCCAAGAGCGATTCGGGCCTCACGGACCTTTGAGCCATCCATGTCTACCGCCACCGCGGCGGAGGCCAGAGCAAACTCGTAGGACTGCCGATCACGAACCTTGAGATAGATTGAGCGCCGCGCCCAGGGCCCTGCTGGGATATTGAAGCCGGTAATGAGATCACCCGGCGCGAGAGCCGTCTCCACGTTCGGGGTTGCGCCCGGCAATCGATGCAGCCCCGCGAAAGGAATGGTTCTGAAGCCGGAGGCGCCGGCGACGGAAACCGTCGCATCAAGCGCAATCAGACTCTGTGCAAAGTCACCTGGATAAGTTGCGATGCAGTCGGCGCTCCCGCCAAGGAGCGCATGCTGACGGTTTAAACCGTCCAATGCGGCGCAGCCTGAACCAGGATCGCGTTTGTTGCATGCGGTCCAGGACGTATCGCGAAAATACGGGCAGCGGGTCCGTTGCAACACATTGCCGCCGAGCGTCGCCATGTTGCGAAGTTGCGCACTGGCGGCGAGTTGCAAGCTATGAGAAATGACGGGATAGCCCTTGAGGATATCGGGATGGTCGGCGGCGGCCGACATCTTGACCATGGCTCCAAGCCGAAGGCCCTCGGATGACACGGAGATAGCGTCATGAGCGCCGGCGATCGCTCCCAGATCCACGACCTTCGCCGGCCGCATGATGTCCAGTTTCATCAGGTCGATAAGGGTTGTGCCTCCGGCCAGATATTCGACGGGTGCACGGCCTTGGATCTCAGGCAATTGCGCAAGCATCGAGGCGGCGCGAATGGCGGCGACCTCGCTCGAAGGGCGGTCATAGGCAAAAGCGCGCATCGCTCAGCCCTCCATCTGCGTTTTGGCTTGGGCGACGGCGGAGACAATGTTCGGATAGGCCGCGCAACGGCACAAATTGCCGCTCATATATTCGCGGATCGTGGCCTCATCGCCGGCGTGCTTCTCCTTCACGCAGCCGATGGCCGACATGATCTGGCCCGGCGTGCAATATCCGCACTGGAAGGCGTCGTTGTCCACGAACGCCTGCTGCATTGGATGCAGCGGTCCGTCGGCACGCGCCAGCCCTTCGATTGTGCTGACCTCATGGCCTTGGGCGGAGACGGCGAGCGTAAGGCAGGACAGGACACGCACCCCGTCGATATGCACCGTGCAGGCCCCGCACTGGCCGTGGTCACAGCCTTTCTTTGATCCTGTAAGCCCGATATGCTCCCGGAGTGCGTCAAGAAGGGTCGTCCGGACATCCAATCCGAGTCGATAAGCGTCGCCATTGACCGAAAGTGTGGCCAAAACCCGGCTGTCGTTGGGCTCGAGCGCCGCCGGCTCGGCGAAGGCCTCGTCGAGACGGGCTCCCACAAACGGGAGGGCAGCTGTGGAGACAGAGGCGCCGAGAAAGCGACGCCGGTCGACAGATTGTGGGTCATCGCTGCGTTTGGTCGGCACGGACGCCTCCACTGCCTGAAACGGTCCTTAAGCCCGCGAGGGCGCGCTCGGGGCGCATATCGCCCAGGGACGCGGTTCTAAATGCCGGCTTCTCCTGGGGTGTTCCCAAAATTGCGCGGCGCCCACGTCACGAGCGCGTGAGCCGTCGGTGGTACAAGAGTCAGGGCTGTCGCCGAGGCATGACATCGTCGTCGAGCAACATAGCGGGAAGCTCGAAGTGGCGACTGAGCCTGGCGAGCAAGTGCAATTCATCAAGCTTCATCAGCGGGTTTAGCCCAGACTTGGCGCTGCGGGCCAAGCTGTCAGCGCGCACGCAAATTCGAGCAATACGAGTTCTCGAAGCTGCTGCGACTTGCGTGCAGGCGTTTGATCTGCGCCCATAGGCTCGCAACCAGATATAACCGGCAATGATTGCGGCAACTTGTTAGAACTAAGATGGCGGAGGGATAGAGTGCGCACGATCAAAGGGCCAGCTCTCCTCATCGCACAACTTGCGAGCGACCGCCCGCCATTCAACACCCTCCCCGGGATAGCCAAGTGGGCAGCGAGCTTAGGCTACGTTGGGTTGCAGCTCCCGAGCTCGGACACCCGGTTTCTTGATCTCCACCTTTGCGCTGAAAGCCAGACCTATGCCGACGAGATCACGGGAGCGTTGAAAGAGCATGGGCTCGCCGTCACGGAACTCGTGACCGCGCTTCAGGGGCAGCTGGTCGCAGTCCATCCTGCCTATGACGCCTTTTACGACGCATTCGCGCCGACGAACCTGCGAGGAAACCCGAAAGCGCGACAAGCTTGGGCGGTCGAGGAAATGAAGGTCGCCGCCAAGGCGTCGCAGCGCCTCGGTCTCAAGCTCGCGCAGACGTTCAGCGGTTCGCTCGCGTGGCCTTACGTTTATCCATGGCCGCAACGACCGGGTCATCTCATCGACGCTGCGTTTGGCGAACTCGCCCGTCGTTGGACGCCGATCCTAGACGCCTTCGACGCAGCCGGCGTGGACATCGGGTTTGAGCTGCATCCTTGCCAAGAGGTTTTCGACGGGGAGACGTTCGAACAATTCCTGGACGCTGTCGGCAATCATCCGCGCTGCGCTATCAATTATGACGCCAGCCACTTCATCAAGCAGGGACTGGATTACGTCGAGTTCATCGACTTCTACCATGACCGCATCAAAGGCTTTCGTGTGAAGGACGCCGAGTTTCGGCCAACCGGGAAACAGGGCTTCTATTCCGGTTATCAACCGTGGCTGAAGCGCGCCGCACGCGATCGCTCGCTCGGCGATGGCCAGGTCGACTTCAAACAGATCTTCTCGAAGTTCGCCGAGTACGATTTCAGCGGCTGGGCGGTCTACGAGTGGGAAGATTGTCTCAAACATCCCGAAGTTGCGGCCGCTGAAGGCGCACCCTTCATCGCCGCTCACATCATCCGCGTGACTGACAGGGCGTTCGACGATTTCGCAGCGACAGGCGCCGTACGCGATGTTGTGAGCCAGATCTTGGGGCTTGGATGATTTGAAGAGCAAGAAATGCCGGAAGACCTGGCGCCCTAAGCGGTGAGGCGCGAATAGGCCGCCGCTAGGACGAAGATGATGGCGCCGTAGAGGATCTGTTTGATCGGCTCGGGCGAATCGAGAAGCGTCAGCAGTCCGTCGAGCACGGTCAGGATCAGAGCGCCGATGATCGTGCCGGAATAACCCCCGCTGCCGCCGAAAATCGATGTGCCGCCGATGATGACCGCCGCAATGGAAGGCAAGAGATAGGTGGAGGCCAAACTGAGATCGGCGGAATTGGTGTGGCCCACGAGGACGAATCCGGCGAGCGAAGCCAGAAGCGCGCAAATCACGTAGTCGATGAAGAGGAGTCGCCACACGCGCACGCCGGCGAGCCGGCATCCCTCACGATTATCTCCGATCGCGTACAGCAATCGGCCGAACCCGGTTCGCTGCAGCGTGAACAGCACCAGCGCCGCGATCGGCAGCCACAGAAAGAGGTCGAGAGGAATGAGGCCGCCTAAACGGTCGGACCCGATGGCGTGGATGAAGTCTGGCACGATCGAGCGCGAGGCCAATATTTTCTGGCTGTAGACGATGATCACGCCTTGCGTCATGAGCCCGGTGCCGAGCGTCATCACCAAGGGCTGAACGCCCAGGAGAGCGATCCCTACGCCATTAATCGCGCCCACCACTAAACCCAGCCCAAGCCCGATCGCGACCGCCGTCAGATTGCCGAATCTCAACGCTGTAGTCGTCATCAGGAATGCGGACCCCATCGAGACGCTGACGACCGATAAATCAATGCCGCCCGTCAGCATCACCATGGTCTGACCTGCGGCCAGAATACCAAGCGGAGCCGCGAATAGGAGCGTGTTCGATAACCAAACGGGATTGACCGTGCTCGGCTTCATGAGTTCCACGGCCGCGATGAAGACCAGGAGCAGCAGGATCAGGGCAACGATCGTGTTCCGCTGAAACCAGAAAAGAAGGTTGCGAAGCTCCCAGCGCCTGGACGCCTCCGACGAACCGCTCATCTGCGGTTTCTCACTATGGTTGCGAGGCCGCCGGCCATCACGACGAGAACGATCAATGTTCCCTGGATGACTTGGCCGAAGTTCGGGTCAATGTTCAGAAAGATCAGGTCCGCGGGAATGAGGGTGAGCACAAAGGCGGCGATGACCGGCCCCACGACTCCGCCGCGCCCGCCCGTCAGGCTCACGCCACCAATGACCACGGCGGCCAACCCGCTCAGCGTGTAAAGAACGCCCGCATGCGGAGAGCCTATGCCTGTCGTCATCGTCAAACCGAGTCCTCCGATGGCGCTGAACAAGCCGCCGAGGACATAGGCCATGAGCCGAGCGACCTCGACATTCACCCCGCTTCGAAACGCGGCGATCTTGTCGCTGCCGGTGGCGTAGATGCGCAGGCCCGTCTTCGACATGCGAACCGGAATCCAGATGAGCGCCACGGCCACGACCAGCAGAACCAGCGAGTTGGACAGCCACTCGGTGATCAGAGTTCCAGTGCCAAGATTCGCAAACTCAGGAGGAGCGCCGCCGCCCGGCTTCTCGAGTATCAAGAGCGCGACGCCGCCCCAGATAAAGCCGCTCGTCAGCGTGACGATGACATCGGGGACACGAGAAACGATGACGAGCAGTCCATTGATCGCGCCTATGATTGCGGCGGCGGTCAAAATGGCCAGGGCGAGCCAGAGGGATTGGCCGAAGCTAGCCTCATTCATAGTGCGCGCCGCGAGGACATTTGCGACGGCCATAACGGATCCGATCGACAGGTCTATTCCGCCCGATATCACGACGATCGCCTGAGCAGCCGCGGCGCACGCCAACGGCAACGCCGCCATTGCGACAGACTGCGCATCGAACGAATCGAATTGGGGATGGATCGCGACCGTGGCCATTAGGAAGACAAGAAAGAGCAGCGGCATCCCGAATAGCGCGGGATACCGCACAACGACGCTCCCGATCTTGTCAATTGGACCTGACCTTTTTTTGTTGGGAGCTCGGAGGCTCAAGGATGAATAGCCGTCCATCTCATTTATCGCGCCTGTTCCGCTTGACCGGACGCTGGCGCGATGGTTCGGCGCCCTGGAGTGGCCGACCTCCAGGCCATGTGCAGCGCGAAGCAACGTTTCCTCGTCGGCTTCGCTGGCTGGCATCTCGCTGGCGATCTCGCCTCCGAACAAAACAATCACCCTGTCGCACACCAGGGCAATTTCTGGGAGCTCGGATGTGAACAGCAACACGGACGATCCGCCGTCGGCCATCTCGCGCAACAGGCGATAAATCTGATGCTTGGTGCCGATGTCGATGCCGCGCGTTGGATCGAAGCACAGCAGGGTTTGGAATCCCGTCGTAATCCATCGTGCGATCACCACCTTCTGCTGGTTGCCGCCGCTCAGTCGGCGCAATTGGGATTTTGCTCTTGTGTCGATTTGCAATCGCTTGACGGCGTTCGAAACACGGTCCCGCTCCGTTCGGGTGTTGATAAGGCCCCAATTCGATGGATTGCGCACGAGCGGCAAAGCCACGTTCTCGCGGATCGAGCGCTGGGGCAGAAGCGCCTGAAGTCGATTCGCCGGGACCAGCACGAGACCCGCAGCGATTGCGTCGCCCGGATGATTGAGCTTCAGCTTTTGGCCGTGGGCAGCAATCTCTCCCCCGTCGCTGCGGATCACTCCGGCGATGCAGTCGAACAGCTCCTGCTGCCCCTGACCTTCGAGTGCGGCCACGCCAAGAATCTCTCCGGCCCGAAGGCTGAAGGACACGTTCTTGAGCATATGGCCGTAAGAGAGATCGCGGACCTCAAGAGCTGCGGGACCGTTGTCGACGCTCAGGCTTTGCCGTTGCGCCGCCGCCGAAGAGCTGACCTTCACGGGATCGAGCCCGAGCATCAGGGAGACGATTCGCTCTCCACTTCCGGGGGCTGTTTCGATGATTCCAACGGTTACGCCATCGCGCAAAACCGTGGCTCGATCGCAGAGCGCGCCCACTTCCGCCATGCGATGAGAGATGAAGATCACCGAACTGCCGCGTTCGCGCCAACCGCGCATAACCCCGAAGACACGTTCCGCCAGGTTTGCGGGGAGAGCGGCGGTGATCTCGTCGAGGATCAGCAGGGTCGGATCGGAGGCTAGAGCACGGGCCAGATCGATGAGGCGCAAAATTGGATACGGAATGTCTCGCGCCAGCGCGTTCGGATCGAGGTCTTCTATTCCAAGGTCGCTGAAGTAGCTCCGCACGTTCTCGAGCGGGACATCGGCCAAGCGCATGTTCTGGCTAATTGTCAGGTCGGGGACGAGCGCGGGATCTTGGTAGACCGAGACGATCCCTGCGCGGCGCGCTTCGGCGGGGGAGCGAAACACGCGCCTCACGCCATTGATCGTTATCGTTCCGGCGTCCGCCGGGTGAACGCCAGTGAGGATCTTCACCAGCGTGCTCTTACCAGCGCCGTTGGCCCCCATCAGCGCGTGGATCTCGCCACGGACAAGGTTCAGCGCCGCCGACTTGAGCGCTATGACGGCGCCGAATCGCTTGGCGACATCTCGGACCTCAAGAAGAGCCGCGGAGTCGTTCATCGGGACGGCTCCGCCTCCGCTCGCAGCCCGTTCACGACCGCCCGAACCATTGCTGGTAACGAGCCCGATTGGAAGTCTGCAATGCGATCAGATAGCTGCACCGGCGTTCGCATGACGACAAACGCCGACGCTAACGCCTGCTATTCGCCAGGACCTTTGCAGTTCTTTTCCTGTGCCGCCGTGAAGTGACCGTAGTCCTTTTCGGGACCATAGATGGGATCAGTCGGCGCAACGTTCGGGTCGTAGAGCTTCTTCAGGACCTCGATACTTGCATCGGTCGTGTTGTCATAAGAGGCGGTCGGAACGGTGATCACTTTGTCCCGAGGTTTCTTTTGCAGGACATCGAGGGCGACGACCAAGCCAGCCGCGCCGATCGCCGGCGAATTCGACACGGCGACGCCAGCCAGTCCGTCCTTCTTGTAGTCGATCAATTGCTTGATGAAGCCATTGTTGTCGGCGCCGACGAACGGCACAAACGGCTTGTTCGCAGCCTTGATCGCCTCGATCACCGTGTAATCGATTCCAGATGTCCAGACGCCATCGAAATGCTTGCCCGAGGCCAGCATCGCCGACATCTGCTGTGCGGCCTTTTCGTTAGACCAGTCCATGAAGGTCGTGGCAACGACCTTTATCCCAGGATAATCCTTGAGCGCGGCGTCGAAACCCTTCTGCCTGACGCCATCGCCGGGAGCCCCATCGATCCCGCGCATCTGATAGACGTCGCCCTTACCCTTCAACTGGTCGAACAGCCATTTAGCGCCGACCTTGGCGTAAGTCTCCTGGTCGCCGGTCACGATGTAGGCTTCCGGAGCGCTGACGGGTTGGTCCGCCGCAACGACGACGATCCCCTTGTCGGCCGCCGCCTTGATCACGCCGTTAAGCGCTTTTTCGTCCGATGGGTTTATGATGATCGCATTGACGCCGGCCGAGATCAGCGTGCGCAAGTCGGCGATCTGCTCGGAAGGCCCTGCCTCGCGATTGGCAAGAATGACCTTCGAAACCAAGCCCGAGGCGAGGGCCTCGGCTTTGATTGAACAGACGAACTCTTCGCGCCAGCTGTTTCCGATATGAGTGTTCGAGACCCCGATAACGAACTGCTCGGCAGCGCTGGCGTTGCCACCGACCGCCGTCACCCCCGTCGCCGCGAGCAGAGAAAGCGCGGCAATGCCTCTAAGATGTTTCATTTTTCCTCCCACCGGTTCTTGGTTATGGACCCTACTGTGACGCGAATCTTATGCCATTGCAATTTCCCTTGCGAGAAAGGGGTAGAGCGGCCGGATCGAAACTCGTAGTTTCGGCTGGCATCTGGACACCGATCCAGCGCTCGCCTTACGCGCGGTGACGCAGCAAGCTGGATGGCTGGGCGCAACCCGCATCGAAAGTCGGTTCATTTTGATCTGTTCGCGCGTCGCTCGGGCAAGGGCGAAGCTCTCCGGCCACGAACCCGCCGAGAAGGCCGTCGCCGCGCAACACACTGAGCGAAAAGCCAACCTGGCTCGAGGTCGGACCGCGCAGGAACTGGCAGACCGCCACAAGGTCGACGTAGCTCGCCTCGTCGATACACCTGCGACGCACCACCAGCTCTCCGCGACGATAACCAAGATGCGCGATTGGGCCGCCGAAGGATGTCGGGCCGAGCTTGAGGAACACCCCAAAGACTTCGGTGCGGAGCGCATAGCCGCCGGCGACGAGGGTGGGATCGTAGGGCGGTAGCGAGAGGCGCTAAGGCGATCGCTGGAGCTTCAAGCCGATCGGGATTTCTACCGTGCGGCTAAAGCTCTCTTCGAGGTGGTTGCTCTGGCAAGGCTTCAATTCGATGCGCGTTGAGCCTGCTAGAAGATGCTCGAGCAATCGCGGACCTATCGAACGCAGCAAGAACTGTGAGAGCGAATGTGCGGGACCAGACTCCGTTTCGATCCCCAAGCACTAGATACGCATACGAAAAATAAAGATCGATGGTGCCCCTAGCCGGAATCGAACCAGCACTCCTTGCGGAATCCGATTTTGAGTCGGACGCGTCTACCAGTTCCGCCATAGGGGCCCGCGCCATGCGGACCGGGCCGATATAAAACGCGGGAAGGCGCAGCGTCAATGCGTTCACCTTCCCGCGGGCCTACACGTGGACGGCGGCACCGCAGTTGCGTAAAAGGCCGCTGCACTGCGAAGGACCTGCATGTTCAATTCGCTCTACCCCCGCGTCCGATCCCTGGCCGAAGGCCCTTACGCCGAGCGCGGGCTGGCCGTGGTCGCCTTCGCGGAAAGCTCCTTTTTTCCCATTCCTCCCGATGTGCTGCTCGCCCCAATGGCGCTCGCCAATCCGAAGCGGGCCTGGCGCTACGCCCTCATCGCGACCGTCGCCTCTGTGATTGGGGGCATACTGGGCTACGCGATCGGCGCCCTGCTCTACAATACGCTCGGGCAGTGGCTCATCAACCTTTATGGCTATGGCGCGAAGATGGACGCGCTGAAAGCGACCTACGCCCAATGGGGCTGGCTGGTGATTCTCGTCAAGGGCGTTACCCCGATCCCGTACAAGCTGGTGACGATCACGAGCGGTCTGCTTGGCTATAATTTTCCCCTGTTCGTCGCCTTGTCGATCGTGACCCGCGGCGCGCGCTTCTTTCTCGTCGCTGGCGCTCTGCGTTGGTTCGGCGAGCCTTTGCGCACTGCGATGGAGCGCAATTTCGCCGCAGTTCTGGGCGCATTCGTCGCCATGGTCGTCGCCGGCTTTGTGATCGCGATCAAGGTGTTCTGATGACGCTTGCCGAGACCACGCTGCCCCCCCAGCAAGACACCCGGGCGGTTTTGATCGCCGCGGCGTCGATCGCCATCCTCGCCGCGGTCTGGATATTTCAGGGCATGGGTTACGCGCCCTGCGAACTCTGCCTTACCCAACGCTACGCCTTCTATGTCGCCATCCCGCTGGCCCTTCTGACCGCGTTTCTCGCTGGCCGTTCAATGCACGGTTTGGCGCGAGCCGGTTTTGCGCTTCTGGCTTTGGTCTTTGTCGCCAGCGCTGCGCTGGCCGCCTATCATACCGGGGTCGAGTACCATTGGTGGCAGGGACCGACGGCGTGTACGGGCGGCGTCGGCTCCCTCGACGTCAACGACCTCGTGAAGTCGCTGGATTCGGTGAAGGTCGTGCGCTGCGACGAAGTCCAGCTGCGCATCGTCGGACTGTCGCTTGCGGGCTGGAATGTCGTGGCCAGCGCCGTGCTGGCGGTCTACGCAGCCCTCGCGGCGAGGCTTTAGAGGGCTCTCATCGAGTGGAGACGAACGCCCGAAGGGCCACTGCCTCAACTCCCGCGCGACGGGCGCGCCTCAGTCTAACGGCAATTTAGTTCCGCTTAAGAATTTCAAAGGATTACGACCCCTTTAGTCGCAAATTGTAAACTGTCTGACCGCATAGTATTATTAGTGATCGCCGTCCGAAAACCCGGCCGCGTCTCCGCGTGACAGACCTTGACAGGGATGCGCGACGGCTCAGCGCAAAATCTCGACCATCAACACCCAGGCGCTGAGCACGACGGCGACGATGCCGAGAATGTCGCCAGCGGCGATCCAATAAAGGCCGGCTCGGGCGCCGTCGAACACAAGCGCGCCGCCGATGGCGAACGGCAGACTGAAACCCGTGGTGCTGACCGTCCGCATGTATCGCTCCCAAGCGTCCTTTCCGACACTCCAGACGCGCGCCTGAAATACAATCGGCGCGACGACCATGGCGAGGCCGATGAGAATGACCTCGGCGCCCAACAGCAGCGGCCCGTGCCCGGGGATGAGCACGAGGCTCGTCACGATGATTGCGCCAACGGGACCGACAGCGCCTCGCCGGCGCGAGCGGGCAAATCAGCGTATGAGAGAATTCGCGGCAGATTGATCGAGATCGCGACCACGACAAGACCGGTCAGCGTCGCGAGAGCGGCAAGCTCAGCCGAGAAAAAGATGGCCCATTCGGGCGTGAGCGGCATCGGCGAAACTCATGCCCCGCGCGCGTTTCCCTAGCGCATGTTTCCTGTGTGCCCGAGCGAATAGCGCCCGGGCTGCGGCCACACGGTAAGCCCATGCGGCATGCCGCCGACCGTGATCGATTTCACTGCGCCGTCATCGGTGTTGAAGGCGTAGATGACGCCGTCATAGCGGCCCGATAGCCAGAGCCATTTGCCGTCGGCGGAGAGATTGCCCATGTCGGGGCTGCCGCCGCCGGGGACGGTCCAGTTGGCGACCACCTTGCGGCTGGCGAAGTCGATCACCGATACGCTGCCTGGCCCCTTTCGCGCGCCGCCGAGGCTGTGGGTGCCGCGGTTCGACACGTAGAGCTTCGTGCCGTCGCGGCTCGGATAGAGCCCGTGCGCGCCGACGCCGGTCTTGATGAAATCGAGCTGCCCGAACGAATCGCCGTCGATCACCATGACACCGTCGCCGATGAGATCGGCGATGAAGAAGATTTTCCCGTCGGGCGCGACGCGGATGTCCTGCGGCATGTGGCCGGGAGTCAGCGGCAGTGTCTCAACCAGCGTGTGATGGACGAGATCGATCTTGGCGAGGGAATCGTTGAACTCGCAGGTGAAGATCGCGTAACTGCCGTCGGGCGAAAAATCGGCGTGGTTTATCCCTGCGCACTGGGGCGTGGAAACGTAGCCCTGCAGCGCCATCGTGTGCGGGTCTCGGAACTCGAGCCGCCGCATCGCCTCGGCGACGACGATCGCCGATTTGCCGTCGGGCGTGAAGTAGATGTTGTACGAATCGGGGACGTCGACAACTTTGCCGACCTTGCCTGTCCGTGGATCGATCGGCGCGACCCCGCCATGGCCGCCGCGCGCGCTCACGTCCGCCGAAACCCAGAGCGTCTGGAGATCCCACGACGGAACGATGTGCTCCGGACTCGGCATAGCGACTAGGCTGTCGATGACCGAGAACGTCTCGGGATCGATGACGTCGACCTTTCCGGTCACGAGATTGGGCGAATAGACCCGCGACGGCTGACCGGCGACGGCGGGACTGAACATGCCGACGCCGGCGCCGGCATAGACATTGTGCGGGTCGACGGGGGCCGGCATAGACAGGTTGGCTGGCGGCAAGAGAATCGGCCGCTCGGGACCGAGCTGATAGGCGGCGAGCGCAATGAAGTCGGCAGCCGTCCGGCCTTGCTCGAGGACGCTGCTGCAAACGTAGGCGCAGGCGGAGCCTTCGACGCACGCGTTCGGAATGGTGAAGGACTGCGCGCTGCGCAGTTCGAAGCCGACCCCGATTGCGATCACCATCGCCGCGGCGGCGACGAGGCCGTTGCGAACAGCCATTCCCTACTCTTCTCCACGGACCCATCAGCCGGGCGCCGATTCGGCGCCAGCGGGGATTCGAAAACCCTGCGACTGCGACAATGACTGTTCGATGAACGAAAGCGCCGGCGCGAAGTCCGGAGGAAGTCGTTGGGTCCGGAGAAGCGCCGTCCATTGCGTGATCATCGCCTATGAAGTCAGCGGGTACGACGATCCGGCCACCGGCGTCTATTTTACTGGGCGAGCAGGTG
This sequence comes from uncultured Alphaproteobacteria bacterium, assembly GCA_963717215.1. Lineage (GTDB taxonomy): Bacteria > Pseudomonadota > Alphaproteobacteria > Rhizobiales > Beijerinckiaceae > Roseiarcus. The sequence continues at coordinate 172,040 of CAVQVS010000004.1, read as the reverse complement.
TCTCGCCTTTGAGCCGGACCGTGATGATCTTCTGATTGTCTCCCGTTCGCTCGACGAGGGCGATGCCGGACGCTTCGACCAGATTGGAGAGCCGCGGAAAGCCGTAGTTGCGAGGGTCGAAGTCCGGAGATTGTTTCGCCAGATGCGCGCCAACGCGGCCAAGATTGGCGCGGCCGTCTTCGTCGGCGATGGCCGTCACTGCCTTCGAGAGCATCTCGAGGGCCGCTCGATCCAGAGCCGCTTTCGCCGACGCGGGTTTGGCCGCCGCTGCTTTTGGCGCGGCCGTTTCCTTCTGGTCGCCGGCCGCATTGAGCACATCGAAATAAACGAACTTGTCGCAGGCTGTGATGAAGGGGCGGGGCGTCTTGCGTTCGCCAAAACCATAGACTGTGACGCCCTGCTCGCGGATGCGGGCGGCGAGACGAGCGAAGTCACTATCGCTCGAGACAATGCAGAAGCCGGAAAAGCGGCCGGTATAGAGCAAATCCATGGCGTCGATGATCATTGCGCCGTCGGTCGCGTTCTTGCCGGTCGTGTAGGCGAACTGCTGGACCGGCTGAATCGAATGTTCGAGCAGGCATTCCTTCCAGCCCTTCAGGTTGGGGGCGGTCCAGTCGCCATAGATGCGCTTGACGCTCGCCGCGCCATAGTTGGCGATCTCGGCCATGAGGCCAACGACGATCTTGGGTGAAGCATTGTCGCCATCGATCAATAGGGCCAGTGTTCCAGAATTATCCGCCGCCATCGCCATCGCCTCCGTTCAGCCTGCCAGCCAGTGGATTTCGCAATTTCACGCGCAGCTCTTCGGCGCCCCGCGATGGCGCTCCGAAGCCGCATCGCTTATGTGAAGCCTCATGACCCAGCCCTATCGCCCGGTCGGCCCCGGCGACCACGTCTTTCTCATCGACGGCTCGTCGTTTGTCTTCCGCGCCTATTATCAATCGATTCGGCAGGATCAGAAGTACAATTATCGCATGGACCGCCTGCCAAATGGCGCGGTGCGCCTGTTCGCCACCAAGGTCCTTCAGTTCATCCGCGACGGCGCGGGAGGTTTCAAGCCGACCCATCTCGCGATGATCTTCGACAAGACGGAGAATTCCTTTCGGAGAGACATCTACCCGGCCTACAAGGCGCACCGGAAAGACCCTCCCGACGAACTCGTGCCGCAATTCCCGCTGATGCGCGCGACCGTCTCAGCTTTTGGTATGGTCCCGATCGAGCAGAGTCGCTACGAGGCCGACGACATCATCGCGACTTACGCCCGACAGGCGCGCCAAGGCGGCGCCGACGTGCTCATCGTCTCAGCCGACAAAGATCTCATGCAGCTCGTCGAGCCGGGCGTGTCGATGTACGATCCCGCTTCCGGCCAAGCCGGCGTCGCCGGCTCTCGCGAGGAGCGGCGCTTCGGCCCGGACGAGGTCAGGGAATATTTCGGGGTTGGCCCGGACAGGGTGGTCGACGTCCAGGCGCTCGCTGGCGATTCGACCGACAATGTGCCGGGCGCGCCTGGCATCGGGCTCAAGACCGCGGCGCAGCTCATCACCGAATATGGGGATCTCGAGACGTTGCTCGCGCGCGCCGCCGAAATCAAACAGCCCAAGCGGCGCGAAGCGCTAACCAATCCCGAAACCGTCAAGCTCATCCGGGTATCGAAAGAGCTCGTCACCTTGGATCGGGAGGTGCCAGTCGAGACGCCGCTCGAGGCGCTCGCAACGCCTGAGCTCGACGGCAAGCGGCTGATCTCGTTTTTCAAGGCGATGGAGCTCACGACCCTCGCCCGCCGCGTCGCCGAGATCTGCGGCGTCGACCTGGGCTCGATCGAACCCGACCCGCGCTTCGTCGGTCCGGCGGGATGGCCGGGCGGCAAGGGCGTAGCACTGTTGGAACGAGACGGAGAGGCGCCGGCGGACGCCGCTTCCCTTGCCGGCGCCGCCTCCGCTCCCGCGTCGCGCGAGCCGAAGGCCACTCTGCAGGGCACGACGCCCGCCGACCTCGCCGCGGCGCGAGCGAAGGAGGCGCGCGCCCCGATCGACCGCACGGGTTACAAGATCGTGCGAAACGCGGCTGAACTCAGCGCATGGATCGCCCACGCGGAGGATGAGGGCGTCGTCGGGATCGACGCCGAAACGAACTCCGCCGACCCGCTGCAAGGCGAACTCATCGGCCTCTCGCTGGCGGTCAAGCCGGGAGAGGCCTGTTACATTCCCCTCGGCCATCGGACTGGCGCCGACGATCTCTTCAACGGCTCGGGGCTTGCGCCCGACCAGATCGCGGAAGTGGAAGCGATCGCGCTTCTGAAGCCTTTGCTCGAGCAGCCGGGCGTTCTCAAGATCGGCCACGATCTCAAGTTCGACATGCATGTGCTCGCCAAGCGCGGCATTCGCGTCGCGCCGATCGACGATTCCATGCTGCTCTCGTACACGCTCGACGCGGGCGCGACCGGCGACGACCACAGCCTGGATACGCTCTCCCAACGCTTTCTCGGCCATAAGCCGGCGCCGATCAGCGAAGTTGCGGGCTCCGGCCGCACCCTCGTCGGACTGGCCCGCGCGCCGATCGAAAGGGCCTGCGAATACGGAGCGGAGAAAGCGGACCTCGCCCTGCGCCTGCAGCGTGTGTTGCAGCCGCGCATCGTGGCTGAGCGGATGACGACCGTCTACGAGCGGCTCGAGCGCCCACTGGTGGAGGTTCTGGCGCGCATGGAGCGGCGCGGGATCGCAATCGACCGCAACATCCTCTCGCGCATGAGCGGCGAGTTTTCCCAGCGCATGGCCGGGCTCGAGGACGAGATCAGCAAGATCGTGGGCGCGCCCTTCAACCCCGGTTCGCCGAAACAGCTTGGCGATATCCTGTTCGGCCGGATGGGCCTGCCCGGCGGCAAGAAGACGGCGACCGGCGCGTGGTCGACCACCGCAAGCGTACTCGAGGATCTCGCCGCCGAAGGCCATCAATTGCCGGCGCGCGTTCTCGAATGGCGGCAGATCGCTAAGCTCAAGTCCACCTACACCGATGCGCTGCCGGGTTTCGTCAATCCCTCGACCGGGCGGGTTCACACGGCCTATGCGCTCGCCTCGACGACGACCGGGCGCTTGTCGTCGTCGGAGCCCAATCTTCAGAACATCCCAATCCGCACCGAGGAGGGGCGCAAGATCCGGCGTGCCTTTGTCGCGCCCGAAGGCCGCAAGCTGATCTCGGCCGACTATAGCCAGATTGAGCTCAGGCTCCTCGCGCATCTCGCCGACATCCCGGCCCTGAAGCGCGCCTTCGCGGACGAACTTGACATTCACGCGATGACAGCGTCCGAAATGTTCGGCGTGCCGATCGAGGGCATGCCAAGTGAAGTTCGCCGCCGCGCCAAGGCGATCAATTTCGGCATCATTTACGGCATCTCGGCCTTCGGCCTCGCCAATCAGCTCAGCATCGCCCGCAACGAGGCGGGCGACTACATCAAGAAATATTTCGAGCGCTTCCCAGGCATTCGCGATTACATGGAAGCGACGAAGAAAATTGCACGCGCCAATGGCTATGTAACCACGTTGTTTGGCCGCAAGTGCCACTATCCGCGCATCAATGCATCAAATCCTTCGGAGCGCGCCTTCAACGAGCGCGCCGCCATCAACGCGCCCCTGCAGGGTACGGCCGCCGACATCATTCGTCGCGCGATGGTCCATATGGATGACGCTCTTACGCAAGCGGGCTTGAGCGCGCAGATGTTGCTCACTGTCCACGACGAACTGGTGTTCGAGGCTCCGGACAATGAGGTCGAAGCGACCGTGCCAATTGTCGCCAAAACGATGGTCGATGCGCCGGAGCCGGCGGTTAAGTTGCATGTGCCGCTGAGAGTCGACGCGCGCGCGGCGCAGAACTGGGACGAGGCGCACTAGCTCCCCCGGCATGACCGAGACCTGCGCATGATTTCAATCGCAGAGCGCTATCGCGCGCTCGTCTCCGAACGCAGATTCGAGTTTGATGCGGCGCAGGCGGAACTCGCCGGCAAGCTCGACGCGCTGGCCGACACGCTGAAAGACTATAAGTTAGAAGCAAGGCCGGGCGGCCTTTTGAGACTCTTCGGCGTGAGGCCTGCGGAGCCGCCGCGTGGCCTTTACATCCACGGGCCAGTCGGGCGCGGCAAGACGCTGCTGATGGACATGTTCTTCGACGCCGTCGAAGGGCCACGCAAGCGCCGGGCGCATTTTCACGCCTTCATGGCCGATGTGCATTCGCGCCTCAATCAATGGCGGCAGGCGCGGAAGCGCGGTCTGGTTGCTGGTGAAGATCCCATCGCACCGGTTGCGGGGGATCTGGCGCGCGAAGCGTCGCTCCTTTGCTTCGACGAATTTGCGGTGCGCGATATCGCGGATGCGATGATCCTGAGCCGGCTGTTCACCGCCCTTTTCGCGGCGGGCGTCGTCGTCGTCGCGACGTCGAATGTTGCGCCCGACGATCTGTACAAAGACGGGCTCAATCGGGCGTTGTTCCTCCCCTTCATCGCGCTGATAAAAGAGCGGCTCGAAGTGGTCGAACTCAACGCACGCACCGACTACCGGCTCGAGAAGCTTAAGCGGGCGCCGGTCTATTACACGCCGCTTGGCCCCAAGGCGGACGCCGCGCTTGACGCAGCGTTCTTGACACTGACCGGTCATGAGCGCGGCGAGCCGATTCAACTCGAGCTTCTGGGGCGCCATCTCGATGTGCCCCAGGCGATCGACCGCGTCGCCCGGTTCGATTTCGAGGCCCTCTGCCGCCGTCCGCTCGGCGCGGCTGACTATCTCACGCTCGCACAGCGCTTTCACACCGTCGTGCTCGACTGCATCCCGGTGATCGACGCCCGCGAGCGCAATGAAGCGAAGCGCTTCATCATCCTCGTCGACGCTCTCTACGACATGCGCGTCAAGCTGATTGCGTCGGCGGCGGGCGAACCGGAGGCGCTCTATTCCGACGCCGAAGGCGTCGAAGCGTTCGAATTTGCGCGGACTGCATCACGACTCTTCGAGATGCGCTCGGCCGAATACCTCGCGCTGCCGCATGGGCGCGAAGGAGGCGCCCAGGCCGGCGATCTTGGCGGCATTGCAGAGACATGAGCGCCCGCCATGCGTGCGCGAAACGCCTTCGCGTCCTGCCCTCGGAAGAGGGCTCAGACCTCTCAAACTTTACGACGGCTAATGTTGCTGCGGACCCCCGCTTGCATGGGGGTGACAAAGTCGGCGTTCGTGATTGCTTCAGCTCGCGCCTCGCTCAAGCTAGACGGGCGTAATCCGCCAGCCTTGCATCGCGCTCGATCTCCATCACCCGATCATAATCTGCCGGCGTCGCGTCCCTGGCGCTCGTGAGGCCGAACACAGCGCGCGTCTCGGCGAGGTCCGGGTCGCCAGCGCTGCCATCAGCGCCTAAATATCAATCACCGCTAGTGAAAATGCTCTAGCGCCAATTTTTCGGATCTGGCTTTTCGATGGGTAAGGAGCGATTCAAATAAAAATCTCACCCTGTCTGAGGGCCCCGTCGACCCAACTGACCGGCAGCGCTTTTTTCTCATCCGGATGAGGCTTGCGCCTGATCCAGTGATGTAGAAACGTATACACGATTTTTCTGTTTTATTAATATCAGGTCGGTCAAGGCCTTCGCAGGCGGGCTTCGGTTTTCAAGCGGCTTGTCGTTGTTGGATCTTCGGCGCCCGTGAGGCTGCGCGGCTCCCCGGGTGCTCACGCGCCGCGCGCGGCGCCGTTCGCCGTCGCCAGCGCGCCGGGAACGAGTTCGCAATAGAGGAGCCGCTCGGGATCGACTGGTCCCGGTAACGAGATTTGCCCCTTGGGCGCGCATTGAAACCCCATCCGGGCATAGTACGGCTCATCGCCGACCAGGAGGACGAGCGTCCAGCCGGCGGCCTTTGCGGCCGCCATCGAACTCGTGACAAGCGCCTCGCCGATTCCCTGACTGCGGAACACCGGCTCGACGATCAGCGGCCCCAGCAGCAGCGCCGACGCTTCCCCAATGACAATTGGCGTCATGGCCGAGGCGCCGACCAGAAGCGTGCCGACCCGGGCGACGAAGCTCAGCGTCGGATCGGGGTCCGTTGTCTCGCGAATGCGATAGGCGGTGCGCGCGAACCGGCCGGGGCCAAACACGCGCTCGTTGAGGCGCTCGATGGGCTCGGCATCGCCGTCCGTCGCCGGTTCCAGGATCAGGGGGAGATCGTGCATCGCGCCGGCTTTAGCACGTTACGGCGGGTCAGCGAGAGCCTGTCAGGCGCTGGCGGCATTGCCCTCGCGCCAGGCGCGCTCGAACGGCAGCCGCCAGGCATAGGGGGCTATCAGCTGATAGATGGCCTGCGGTCCCCAAGAGCCCGGCGCATAGACCTTGACCGGGGGCGGCGACTGCAGCAGCGGCTCCGACACTTCCCATAGCCGCTCGATGCCCTCGGCCGAACAGAACAGCGTGTGATCGCCGCGCATGGCGTCGAGGATGAGGCGCTCGTAGGCCTCGAGCACGTCGCCGCCGAGGCCGGTTTCCTGCATCGCGAACTGCAGGCTCTGCTTGTTGAGGCGCATCCCCGGCCCGGGCTTCTTCCCGTAGAAAGACAGCGACACCCTCGACTTGTCGGCGAGATCGAATGTTAGGTGATCAGGCCCCTGCGAACTCAGGCCGGAATCCACCGGGAACATGCTCTTCGGCGGTTCGCGGAAGGCGATCGATATGATCCGCTGGCCAGCCGCCATGCGCTTGCCGGTGCGCAAGAAGAAGGGCACGCCCGCCCAGCGCCAATTGTCGATGAGGCATTTGAGCGCGATGAAGGTCTCGGTGTCGGATTCGGGATCGACGCCCGGCTCCTTGCGGTAGTCGATAAACTGGCCGCGCACGACGTGCGAGGGGTTGATCGGCATCAGCGAGCGAAAAACCTTGTTTTTTTCCTCGCTGATCGGCCCGGGCGCGAGCGAGGTCGGCGGCTCCATCGCCATGAAGCCCAGGATCTGGAAAAGATGCGTCACCACCATGTCGCGATAGGCGCCGGTCTGCTCGTAAAAACCGATCCGATTGCCGATATCGAGCGTCTCCGGCACGTCGATCTGCACGTGGTCGATGAAATTGCGGTTCCAGATCGGCTCGAACAGGCCATTGCCGAAGCGAAAGGCGAGGATGTTCTGCGCCGGCTCCTTGCCGAGGAAGTGATCGATGCGGAAGATCTGATTCTCGGCGAACACCTTGTGCAGCGCATCGTTGAGCGCGACCGCGCTTTCGAGATCGGTGCCGAACGGCTTTTCCATGATGATGCGCGATCCGCCGGCGAGTTGGGCCTCGCTCAGCATCTTGATCGCGGACAAGGCGGCGCTCGGCGGCACGCTCATGTAATGCACGCGCTGGGCCTCCTCGGCGAAGGACTTCTCCGCCCTGTCGACGGCTTCCTTCAGCGCGCCGGCGCCGGCCGCCATGGGCACGTAGTCGAGCAGCGCTTCGAACGCCGGCCAGGCGTCTTTCTTGGGGTGATGGGCGTGTTGCTCGAACACGGCCCCGCGGGCGAGAGCGCGGAAGGCTTCCGCGTCGATCGCGTCGAGCGATACGCCGATGATCCGGCACTTCGAGATGAATCCGGCGCTCACCAGGTGAAAGAGTCCAGGCAGGAGCTTCTTGTGGGCGAGATCCCCGGTCGCGCCAAACAGAACAACGATCTGTGGCAGCTTGGGGCCGACCCCTGCAGGTATTTTCGCCATTGCGTTCTCCCCCACGCTTGCTTCAGCGGCTCGGCGGTAGGCCACTCTCGCGACAGAAACGCGACAGGCCAAACGAGGACCGCTGCTAGACTTCACCGCCGCAGTCTGAGGCTTGCCCAACCCTCGAGTTCGATCCGCTCGGCGAGATCAAACCCCCGCGCCCGCCACGACGCAAGTACGCCAGGAACATCAGCAAGAAGCAGGCCGGAGACGATCGCCTCCCCGTCCGCGCCGATGACCGCTGCGAGCGACGGTGCGAGCAACCGCAGGGGCTTCGCCAGAATGTTGGCGAATACGAGGTCGTATGGGGCGGCTTCGCGCATCGCGCCGTTCTCGACGCCGCGCGACACGATCGCATGGGCCAGGACGCCCACGCCGTTGAGCCGCGCGTTTGCGTTGGCGACGGCGACCGCCACCGGATCGATGTCGCCAAGCCAGACCTTGCGGCGCAAGACCTTGGCGGCGGCGATGGCGAGCACGCCCGCCCCGCAGCCAACGTCGAGGACATGGCGCGGCCGCCGGCGCTTGAGCAGGCGGTCGAAATGCAGGAGACACCCGCGGGTCGTGCCATGATGGCCGGTGCCGAAGGCGAGCCCCGCCTCGATCTCGATCGCCACGTCCTTCGGCTGGACCCGCGAACGATCGTGGCGCCCATGAACAAGAAAGCGCCCGGCACGAACGGGTTTGAGGCCGGCCAGGGAATTGGCGACCCAGTCGCGCTTCTCCGTTACCCCGAAGGTCGCCGCGCGGGCGGTGGTTTCGTCCGCGGCGGCGGCGATCAGCGCGCGGATCGCCTCCTGGTCCGGTTCCGAGCCGAAATAGGCTTCCATAAGCCACGCCCTCCCCCCGGCCGGCCATGGATCGTCCGTCTCGAACGCGGTCGACGCGGCCTCGGCCGGCTCGAAGCTCTCAAAGATCAGGTCGGCGACCGCCCGGGCGCGGCGCTCGTCGCTGACGAGGCGCATCACGTGGGCGGCGTTATTGGGCGGCAGGCCTTCGAGCATGCCGAGCCGCATACTCCAAACGCGCTCGGACAGCGAGCGCCAGATCGGCAAGGCGCCGACGCCGGCTGAAACTGGCCCTCGAGGGAAAATTTGCCCATTTCGGAACACTCGCGCTCAAGGTTGTATTTCGATCTTTCTTCCTTCGGAGTGCAAGGACCCCCCGTCGGGCCCTTCGGCGTGCGAATTCGGAAGTATAGTTCATATTTCTGATTAGAGAAATAAATAGGAGAGCGCCCCGGGTTGAATTGGAAAGCCACAATGGGCTGCCCTTTTGCAGACCACCCTCGCGCTCCGCCGCAAATCTCGGCAGTGAAAAGTTGCGACAAGCTTCCCAAACCCATCAATTTCGGCTCACAATCTGGCGCGTATGTCCCTCGAACCCCTCCCCCTCATCGTCGCAGTCCTCGCCTTCCTGCTCGCCGGCTTGGTGAAGGGCATGATCGGACTCGGGCTGCCGACCGTTTCGATGGGCTTACTCAGTCTCGTGATGGCGCCGGCAAAAGCCGCCTCCCTCCTCATCGCGCCTTCGTTCGTCACCAATGTCTGGCAATTGGCGGCAGGCCCGAGTTTCGGGCGGCTGGCGCGACGCCTTTGGCCAATGCTCGTCAGCGTCCTCGTCGGCACGCTTGCAGGTACGGGATTGCTGACGGGAAGCCATGCCGGGCAAGCGGCTATCGCGCTCGGGCTTCTGCTGATGCTTTACGCCGTGTTCGGCCTCACCTCCGTGCGCTTCTCCGTATCCCCTACGTCCGAATGGTGGCTGGGACCCTTGATCGGCGCATTGACCGGCCTCGCCACCGCCGCGACGGGCGTGTTCGCCATCCCCGCCGTGCCGTATCTCGGCGCGCTCAATCTGGACAAGGAGAACATGATCCAGGCGCTGGGCCTGTCCTTCACCATCTCGACCATCGCGCTCGCCGCCTCACTCGCGGCAGGCGGCGCGTTTGCGCTGCGAGACATTGGCGCTTCGACCGCCGCGCTCGCGCCTGCGCTAATCGGCATGGCGGCTGGCGGCGCCCTGCGGGGCCGATTCAGCGAGCAGACCTTTCGCCGCGTGTTCTTCGGCGGAATGCTCATGCTCGGCGCCCACCTCGCGTCACGGGCGGCGCTCTGACGCAGCTTTAACTCTCATAGGAAGAGGCCTATCAAGGACGCGCGTCCTCTCGAATTTTTCCCTTCGCTTCGTCGGCGACATTCATCGGCACGGTCGCCGGCAACACGGTCGTTGACGAACTCGATCCCTCACGCACGAGCACGGGATCGGTCGCCATCAGCCCCGCCGCCGGAGGCGAGTTCCTCATCGACAATAGAGCCGCTGTTTACGGCGTGTACACGATCAACGGGGGCGCCCCTCACCGTGTCAGTCGCGCTGACCGTCGGAGTTCCAGAGGCCTCCACCTGGGCAATAATGCTCCTTGGCTTCGCAGGTCTCGGCTTCGCCGGATATCGGCGGACGACGCGGTTGGCTTGAGCCCGGTTAATAATCCCCGACGGAGGCAGCGGCGGCGCAAACGCGCGGCCGTCTTGGGACGAAGAGGCTTATCTTAGGCCCTCGGGGCGCTTCCGACCTCCAATTTCATTTCACGATGAAGCGGAATCGCGTGAACCCGATGACAATAGCGCCGATCACAGTCAGGACGACGCCTGGGCTCGCTTTCGCCAGCTTCGATTCCAGGCCCATGCCTTTCAGGCTCCAGTCGATCGATCCTTCAACCCCAGCGTAGATGAGCGCGAAGCCTCCAACCACGCAAATGAGCCCGATGATCAATCCGAGTGTTGACTTGATGCCCTCCCATCTTGCCAGCTCTTTCGCCAGTTCGGGATTTTTCTCAACAGTTCGTTTTGGGAGTTGGACCTCTTCAACATGCTTGTCCGCCATATTCCTCCCTTTCTATTATTGACTTTGCCCGATTGACGGCCAGATCGGTTAGTTCAAATCCTTATTCTTCCTTTGCCCCTCTTCGGCTCCCATTCCACAACGGCGTTTGCGTTTTCCATTTGGTCCATTCCGAGAATTTCTGAACCAGCATTGTTCGGCTTGACGCCTACGTCGAGGGTGCAGCGGACGTTGGTCGGGATTCCTGATGTCCGAGGCGGTCGCAGATCGGCCGCTTGACGCGGACGGCAGGTCTCGCCGGTTGAGACCTCATTTGCGAGCATACTCAAATTTATAGCTCCGACAGCCCGCTCGACATCGAAGTCGATCGGGCCGGCCGTTGCTCTTTCATTGATCCGATCACAGCCGAGATTATGGACGTAACCGCCTCGACCGCTCGGCCCCGTGGTCCGTCCCGGCCCGGCCGGAAGCGGCTCAGTAGCTGACGTGCGCGGGCGGGGGCGCTCCCATGGAGCCGCCTACCACCTCGAAGGGCGCCCCAGCCAATGTCCCGGCAGCGCTGAATGGCGCAGCAAACGGAGCGCCGTATGAGTAACCGCCCTGGCCACCGAAGAGCGCCGACACGCCGCCCAACACGCCGCCGACGACCCCCTCCACGATCATGCCAGCGCCGGTAAAGACGCCCCCGACGGCATAGCCGGTTCCACCCACAACATTGCCGACAGCCGACACCGGCCCCGCGACAGGCCCCCAAGCATAGGCCGGGGCCTGCACGACAACCGGCTCTTGCGCATGAACGATGATCTGCCGGCCCTCGTGACGGTGGGCGTAGTGGGCGTAGTGGTGATAGTGGGAGTGCGCGTAATGCGTGTGCGCATAGCGTGTATGGGGGTAATGCACCTGCGCCGACGCCGGAGTGGCGATGGCGAGCGCCAATGTCGTCATCCCGACCGTCGCCCCTGACAGAAGAAGAGTGCTGAATGGCATGAGACCAATTCCTTTTGCTGGGTGAGCCCGCTATCGCTCAAAAACGAGTTTTCGAGTTTTTTCTAGAGCTAAGTAGCCCGAGCGGGCTCCCAAGATCAAGCTAGGGTCAGAGAGGCCCGGCGGTTTTGGTTCGTGCCGCCTCGTCACGCCACGACCGGCGTGTTCGCGATCCCCGCCGCGCCGTATCTCGGGGCGCTGAACCTGGACAAGGAAGACATGATCCAGGCGCTCGGCCTTTCCTTCACCGTTTCCACCGTCACGCTCGCAGCAGGCGCTTCTGGCATGGCGGCTGACGGAGCCTCTGCGCGGTTGGTGGAGCCGAGCAGACGTTCCGGCGGATCTTCTTCGGCGCACTACTCGTGCTCGGCGCTCATCTCGCGTCGCGCGCATGGGTCTGAAGCGTCCGATCAGACCCAGTCGGGCGCCGAAGGCGCCCGTATGGCCTCAATCTCTGGGCAATCGAAGCCGCAGGTGTCCCGCAGCAGACCGCGAAGAGCGGCTCTATCCGCGAGTTCGAACCGTTCGGTCGCGCCGTTGGCGCGGATGGTCGCGTCCCGATTCATGACCGTGAGCCGTCCGCCCGGAATCATCGCCCGCAGCATCAGCCGATTGACGAAGGGCGACGCCGGGTGAGTCGAGCACCAGTGGTTGGCGACCTCGAAATCGATCCAGTTGTCCTCGTCGAACCCGGCGATCCAGGCATCGAGGCGGCGCTCGGGACTTTCCATCTGCAGCACCCGCCTGCGGTCCTCTGTTCGGATCGACCACAGTTCGTCGCCTTCCCGCGCCGGCGTCCCGTCCAGCGCGACCGGCGCCCGGCAACCCATCCCTCCGAGGCCCGGATCTGCGACGAACTCCCCCTCGGGCAACCGGACCGTCAGGTACATATGCGTGCGCGGCGCGGCGTCCGGCTTGAGAATGAGGATGACTCTGGCGGTTCGCGCCGACACGTCGAATCCGAGCGCGCCAAGGACGACGCGGAGAAGCGTCGCCTGCTCGAAGCAATAGCCTCCGCGCCGATCGGTCACGATCTTCTTCTGCACGGCGTCGAGATCGAGCCGGATCGGGCGGCCAAGCAAAACATCGATATTTTCGAACGGGATGGCGTTCATGTGCGCGGCCAGCAAGCCGCTTAGGCTGGCCAGATCTGGATTCGTCGGGCCGGAGTACCCGATCCGGGAAAAATAGGCGTCGAGGTCAAGGGACGCTTGCAAGGCGAGCTCTCAATTCTCGATCAGCCCGCGCGCCACGATCACCCGCATGATCTCGTTCGTGCCCTCGAGGATCTGGTGGACGCGCAAATCCCGCACGATCTTCTCGACCCCGTAGTCGGCGAGATAGCCATAGCCGCCGAACAATTGTAGCGAATCATTGGCGGCGTTGAAGCCGGTGTCGGTCGCAATCTGCTTGGCCATGGCGCAGAGGCGCGTCGCCTCGGGCGACTTTTCGTCGAGCGCGCTCGCCGCGCGCCAAAGCATCGAGCGCGCCGTCTCGAGCGACGTCGCGATGTCGGCGACACGAAATTGCAGCGCCTGGAAGTCGGCGATGCGGCGCCCGAACGCCTTGCGCTCGCGCATGTAGGCGATCGCCTTGTCGAGCGCCGATTGGCCTCCGCCAATCGAGCAGGCGCCGATGTTGAGCCGCCCGCCATCGAGCCCGGCCATCGCGATTTTGAAGCCGACACCTTCCGCGCCCACCCGATTGGCCGCCGGGACGCGGACGCCCTCCAGGATCACCTGACGAGTGGGCTGCGCGCGCCAGCCCATCTTTCTCTCGATCGCCCCGAAACTGAGGCCCGGCGCGCTTTTGTCGACCAGGAAGGCGGAAATCCCGGGCGGGCCGCCCTCGCCGGTGCGCGCCATGACGAGATAGACGTCACTGACGCCGGCGCCGGAGATGAACTGCTTGACGCCGTCGAGCACGTAATCGTCCCCGTCGCGCCGGGCCCGCGTCGTAAGCGCGGCGGCGTCGGAGCCCGAGCCTGGCTCGGTCAGGCAATAGCTCGCGATCAACTCCATGTTCGCGAGGCGAGGCAGATAGCGCGCTTTTAGCTCCGGCGTGCCGAAATCGTCGATGACCCAGGCGACCATGTTGTGGATCGACAGGAAGGCCGCGATGCACGGGCAACCGGTCGACAAAGCCTCGAAGATCAGCGCGGCGTCGAGGCGGGTCATGCCGCTGCCGCCATGCTGTTCGCCGATGTAGATCGCAGCCATGCCCAAAGCCGCCGCCTCGCGCAGGACTTCAGCGGGAAAATACTCGGTCTCGTCCCATTGAAGCGCGTTAGGGGCGAGGCGCTCGTCAGCGAACGATTTCGCCATGTCGCGGACGGCGAGATGATCTGCGGTCAAGGCGAACATGCGTTTTCCGACTTCGCTCCCCCACGTCCTCCGCAGAGTGCCCGACGTTTGAGCGCGCCGCAATCGGCCGGACGATCGCTCCAGGTCGCGATCCTCAATCGTTAGCGTCCGCGTCCTTCGCCACAGACCGTCGTGCTGAAGCGCCCTCTGCGATAGCAAAGAGTCTCCGGACGTGGGGTTCGCCTTGGCGCGGCGTTAAACGGTCGAGGATTCTGAGCACCACTCGCCCCGGTTGCCGCGGGCGATCGCGTGCTGAAGGGCATGGTCAGTGGAGAGCCTCGGCTTCTCCAGATCTCGTCGTCGCCGCGCCCGCAGGGGCAGGATAGCGGCGATGAATCTCAGAGCTTGGCGACGACCGCGATCTTCTTGACCTGGCCGTTCTGATAGGCGCGCAGGAACGCGTCATAGTCCCGGAAGGACACACAGCCGTTCGAATCGCCATTCGGGCCGAGCATGAAGGGGTGCGCCAGAAGTCCCGCGCGACCATAGATTCCGCCCTCTCCGACCGGGTTGAGGCGTATCGCCTGCACGCCGTGGAAGGAGCCTTCACGCAAGGTCAGCTCGTAGAGATGCGGCGGGGTGGGGCCGACCGCGCGCTCGGCGACAAAGCGCGGATTGTCGAGCGCCTGTCCCAGACCCGAATGGGCTTCGAGACGTGTTCCATCCGGCAGATAGACCACGCGGGCCGAGATGTCATAGACGGCGGTGTAGTGGTCATAGCCGGAAACCGGCGACGGGGCCGAGCTTCCAAAGGGGGACGGGAAGCTGAACAGCGGGCCTCTGCCGAGGCCGCTCGCGGCGGCGGCGTCCTTTTCCGCGACAACTGGCTGGGCGACGGCGGTGCGCGCCGTGGTGGTGGAAGCCACGCCCGGCGAGGATGGGTGCGCCCATCCGAAAAGTTTTTCGATGACGTTGCGGTTGTCGGGCTGGGCGGCGGGACGAGCGGCGGCCACGTCCGGTCTCGACGCATGGCGCTCGGGCGCTGTGGATTGGGTCGGAGCGCCGAACCCAGGGGGACGAGCGGGCGGCAAGGGGAAGCTTTCCGTCTCGCCAATCTCGGGCAAATCGCGCCCCGGCGGCAGCGGGGCGCTCACGACCGGCGGAATCGCCGAGGCCGGGGGAAAAGCCTCGAGGCGAGGCAGCGCGAAGGGCGCCGGGGGCTCCCGGCTCGCAACCAGCTGGGCCGGAGTCGCGGGAGCAGCCGACGTCAGTTGGGCGGCCAGATTAGCATCGATGGGAATGTCGGCGAAGGGCTTCGAAATGGCGTGCGTCGCGGTTGGCGCCGACCACAGAGCTAAAACCGCATCGGGTAGTGTGGAACCCTGCCAGTGCAGAGCCCAGACCCCTATCGCCCCGGCCAGGGCCAAAGCGGCTCCGAACGGAACAATTTTTGGCAGAACACGTTGAGGACTATCCCCGCCCTCGAACGAAATGTCATCGAATGTAGCTTCTAGTCCCTGCATCCCTAGCCCTACGCTCACGCTGTCCCGATTGAATCAAAATAGAGCGCACGCGTTGAGCCTTCCTTAACGCAGTCAGCAATTCGGCGCCACCTGGCTACCTGGGAATTTCCGCGACTTTATTCTCCATTTTCTCTATGTGTGGCATTGTCGCCACACGCTTCTGTGGTTCGCTAGAGTGTTGGAACAACAGGATAATTGCCGCGAGGAACGGCTTTTTTTGTCGGCACGTTCAATTCCATCTCCCATCTTCTTTATGGGCTGTCTGCTCCGCTGGCCCAGTGCGCTGCGAATCGGCGCCATATTGAGACCTCGGCTTCGGAGCACATCGGCCTCGCGCGACAATGAGCGCGCGCGCCAAGCTCAACTGCCCAGAACGTTCCGCTGCGGTGATCAACGTAAAATTGATGACGTCGCGCTGCGCGTGGCTGCCGCCGATCCTCGCGAACACCTCCCGGTGCGGCAGGATTGATTCCACTGCGCGTCCATAGTCGCCGGCAGCGAACGCCAGCACGCCATCAACGAGAGGGCGGCCGATTTCGGACGTCACTTGCCGGTTCTCGCCTGACCCTATGCGCTCGTACTCGTCGAGAGACCGCCGCAGGCGTGTGACGTGATCCGGGTCGGGTGAGCGGGCGGCGGCAAAGGCGCAATGCAGATCGTTGAAAGCGAGCAGATGGTCGTCGACATGCGCCATCCATGTGTTCGCGACGGTCGCCCAGCGGTCGCCGACATCGACGCCAGCGAGTTCGAGCCGCCACAGAAGCGAGGAAGCGTCGACGCGGTCGAGCGTCGCGTCATCGGCGAGCTTCGGCGCGGTGAAATGGTAGTAGGTGGCGAGAACCTCGTCGAACCGCCCCTGCTCGATCAGAAAGAGCGCGAGGTGCCAGCCGTTGTGGTGGGCCATGAAATGCGCATGCGCCCAATCGCCCCGTGTCGATTTGAGAAAGGCGACACCCTCCTGATGCCGGTTCGCAGTCTCCATCACATGGGCCAGCGCATGCGTCGCCCAGGCGTCGCGCGGATTGCGGGCGAGCGCCTCGCGGCCGAAATCCTCGGCCCGCTCGAGATCGCCGGTCTCCTCGAGACCGAAGGCGTAAAGCCCGAGGACGAAGCCCGCGAGAGGATTGTCGCGATTCCAAGCAGGCAGGACCCGTTCGGCGCAGTCGCGGATGGCGGCCGACCGGCCGAGGAAGAAATAGGCGTCCTGCACCAGCCGCAAGGCGAGCGCGTCGGTGGGATGATCAGCCAGGATCCGCTCCCATTGGAGGATCGCCTGGGAGAACGCGCCCCGCGCCCAGGCCTTGGCCGCGGCCAGATGGTTCCGCTCGCGCTGTGAGGCGCGCCCGATCGCCGCTTCGGCCGCGCGGAGCGCGCTCATGACCTCCGGATGGTCGCCGCGAAAGCCGCCGATCATAAAGAGCGCCGCAATGGCGACGCCTCCCAGCGCGAAACCGGGATCGCGAGCGAGCGCCGATTTGAGCACGCCGACCGGATCGCCGGTCAGCCCGTAATAGTCGGCCATCGCGCGATCGAACGCGCGGGCCGATTTGGGCGCGCCGGCGAGCGCGAGGCCCTGCAGGTCTCTGGCCATCGATCGGTCCTCTCGCGACCATCGTAACGCTGGCCGATCGCTGGTGAAACCCAGGATGCTCGCGGCCTCGTCACCGGGATGTGATCGGCCGTTCTCTTTTTGGGTCGTGTGGGCGAGCCTAAGTGACGGAGGCTTCAGGCCGAAGCCGGGGGATCCATTTCGATGCAGGGCAAGACCGTCGTCGCCACTGGCGCGACCTCGGGCATCGGCGAAGTCGCGGTCCTTGCGCTCGCTGGGCTCGGTGCGCGAATTGTCTTCATCGCGCGCGACGAAGCTCGGGCGCGAGCGACAATGCGCAAGCTCGAGGCGAAAGCGCCCGGGCTCGGCCATCGCGTGCATCTGGCGGATCTCTCGAGCATGGCGGAAACGCGGAAGGTTGGAGAGGCGATCGCCGCGAGCGAGCCGCGCATCGACGTGCTGATCAACAACGCCGGAGCCCTTTTCTCCTATCGGCGGGCGACGCCCGAGGGCGTCGAGCTGACCTTCGCACTCAACCACATGGCCTATTTCGTGCTGACCGAAGCGCTGCGCGACAATCTCGTCGCCTCGGCGCCGGCGCGGATCGTCTCGACGTCATCAGCCGCCCACCAGGGCATGAGCCTTGATTTCAGTGACTTGCAGAGCGCCAAGAGTTACAATGGGCTGAGAGTTCTACGGCCGCTCGAAGCTCGCCAATATCCTGTTCACCCGCGAGCTCGCCCGGCGCCTGGCGGGAACCGGCGTCACCGCCAATTGCCTCCATCCCGGCGCTGTCGCGACGCGCTTCGGCGATTCCAGCGGCGGCCTCGCGGGCGGTCTCATCCGTGTCCTCAGACTGTTCTTCATTTCGCCGGAACAGGGCGCCGACACGATCGTCTATCTCGCCTCTTCGCCGGATGTCGAAAAGACGACCGGGGCGTATGTCGTCAAGCGCCGGATCAAGGAACCCTCCACGGCTGCGCGCGACGACACGGCGGCAAGGCGGCTTTGGATCGAGAGCGAGAAGCGGGCGAGCTAGCGATCTGGCAAGCCCTCATCAGTCGCCTTCGGCGACACCTTCTCCCAAGGGAGAAGGAAGGGCGCCCTTTACTCGGGGCTTTCGGAAGAATGCCCTCTCCCAAATTGCACTGTGGCCGACTCTCCGACCTCATCCTGAGGAGCCCGCAAAGCGGACGTCTCGGAGGAGCGACCAGGCTGAGGCGCGGGCTCAAGAGCCCAAGGACGAGCCGGCGTCCCCTCCGCACCCGCGTCCCCAATCCTATCAGAAGACGCGAAACCAAGTTACAAGGACGAGGCCTGCGTGAGGCGGGAATTGGGTCCGGCCAGACGCCAGACCACTTAGCGTCGCTTGCGCGCTTTCATCTTCGGCCCCGCGCGGCGCCAGGCCAGTTCCAGCGCGGCACGCAGTTCCGCTTCGCTGAGCGCCGCGAGCGTCGCGCAGGTCCAGCCGCGCCGGCCCCAGGCGTTGTCGAGCGCCGCGAAGGCGTCGGGCGCGACGGCGCATTTCAGCGCCTGCTCGTCCGGCGCGAATTTGATGTTGGCGCTAAGTTCGTCCGGCGCGAGTGTCGCGAAGGTGACGCGAGCCTTGAAGGCGCGGCGGTCGAAATGCGGATATTCACCCGCACCCTCGAACGAGAGCGCGATGCGACGGAAATCAGCGGCGTTGGCCATTGCGGGCTCCGGCTTCTCGGGCGAACGCCATGCTAAGAGCGTGCACGGGTTTTCGAAAGGCATGGGATGACGGCGGAGACCAGTGCAATCGTCATTGGCGCAGGGCCGGCGGGGTTGATGGCGGCGGAGACGATGGCGTCCGCCGGGCGAAGCGTCGTGGTCCATGATGCGAGTCCGAGTTCGGCGCGCAAATTCCTGCTTGCCGGACGAGGCGGCCTCAATCTCACCCATTCGGAGCCCCTGAAGACTTTTTTTGAGCATTACGGTCCGGGCGCCGACAGGCTTCGTCCGGCGATTGAAGCCTTCCCGCCGGACAGACTTCGCGGCTGGGCCGCAGAGCTTGGCGAAGAGACGTTTATCGGCTCGAGCGGGCGCGTTTTTCCGAAAAGCTTCAAGGCGACGCCGCTCCTTCGCGCCTGGCTTCGACGCATGCGTGAGCTCGGCGTCGACTTTGTTCCGCGCTCCCGCTTTCTCGGTCTTGATGGCGACCGAGCGCTTCGTTTCATGACGCCGTCGGGCGAGAGAAGCGTTCAGGCAGGGCCGGTCGTTTTCGCGCTCGGCGGGGCCTCATGGCCGCGCCTCGGGGCGGACGGCTTTTGGGTCGAGGCTTTTCGCGCCGAGGGAATTGCGGTTACGCCATTGAAGCCCGCCAACTGCGGCTTCCTCGTCGACTGGTCGCCGAAGATCCAGGAATCCTTCGCCGGGGCGCCGCTCAAAAGTATAGCGCTTTCTCATGACCAGATGCGCGTTCGCGGCGAGGCGATGATCACGCGCGCCGGCCTCGAAGGCGGCGCGATCTACGCGCTCTGCGCCTCGCTTCGGGAAGCGATTGCTATCCAAGGATCGGCGACGATCAATATCGACTTCAAACCCGACCTCGCTGAAGCCACGCTCGCGACGCGGTTGAAGCGCAAGCCCGGCCAGTCGACGTCAACGCTCCTGCGCAAAGGTGCCGGCCTTTCGCCTGCCGCGATCAACATCCTGCGCGAAGCGGGCCCTCTTCCCGAAGGCGAGGCGCTCGCTGCCCATGTCAAGGCCTGCGCACTTCGTCTCGTCGGGACCGCTCCGATCGCCCGGGCGATCTCGACCGCCGGCGGCGTTTCGTGGAGCGAGATCGACGAGAGCTTCATGCTGAGGAAGCGTCCGGGACTCTTCGTCGCCGGCGAGATGATCGACTGGGAGGCCCCGACGGGCGGCTATCTGTTGCAGGCCGCATTCGCAACCGGCGCGGCGGCTGGCCGCGCGGCGGCGCGCTGGGCGGGCAGATAGTCACAAGGCTTCCATTCGGCCTCAGTTTCATGGCCTAAAGAACGCGCCGAGGGAGGAATGCGATGGGCGAGACGAGGCTCCACAGAATCAAGACCATTCTGCGCGTCACCAGCGGCAATTTCCTCGAAATGTATGATTTCTTTCTGTTCGGCATCTACGCCCGGCAGATCGCGCAGACGTTCTTTCCCAGCGACGACCCTTACGCTTCCCTGATGGCGACCTTCCTCAGTTTCGCGGCGGGCTTTGCGATGCGCCCGATCGGCGCGCTGGCGCTGGGGCCCTACATCGACCGCATCGGCCGCCGCAAAGGCCTCATTCTCACCCTCTCGATCATGGCCTGCGGCACCATCCTCATCGCCTTCGTGCCGGGCTACGCGACCATTGGCGTGCTCGCGCCAATGCTGGTGGTGCTCGGGCGCCTGCTGCAGGGCTTCTCGGCCGGCGTCGAACTCGGCGGCGTCTCGGTCTATCTGTCGGAGATGGCGACGCCCGGGAACAAGGGCTTCTATGTCTCCTGGCAATCGGCAAGCCAGCAGGTTGCGGTCGTGCTCGCGGCGCTGCTCGGCTATGCGATCGCCAACCTGATGGCGCCGGAAACGGCCTCGAGCTGGGGGTGGCGCATCCCGTTCTTCATCGGCTGCGCCATCGTGCCGTTCCTGTACATGATCCGCCGCCGGCTCGAGGAAACGCCCGAATTCGCGGCGCGCAAGGTTCACCCGACGACGGCGCAGATCTTCGCCACGCTCGGCGCGAACTGGCCGATCGTGCTCGGCGGCGTCGCGATGGTGATGATGACCACGGTGTCGTTCTATCTAATCACGGTCTACACGCCGACCTTCGGCCGGAGCGTGCTCAAGCTCACAGAATCCGACGCGTTGCTCGTGACAATCGCCGTCGCGGCGTCGAATTTTGTCTGGCTGCCGTTGTCGGGCGCGCTGTCGGATCGGATCGGCCGCAAGCCGATCCTCCTCGCTTTCGCCGTTCTCGCCCTTCTGACCGCCTATCCCGCGCTCGACTGGCTGGTGCGAGCGCCGACCGTCGACCGCATGCTCGGAGTCGAACTGTGGCTGTCCTTCATCTACGCTTGCTACAATGGCGCGATGGTCGTGGCGCTGACCGAGATCATCCCGGCTTCGGTGCGGACTTCGGGCTTCTCGCTCGCCTATAGCCTCGCGACCACGCTTGGCGGCTCGTCGCTTTTGATCTCGACCTGGCTGATCGCCCATACCGGCGACAAGGCCGCGCCCGGCTATTGGATGAGCTTCGCCGCGGTATGCGGCCTGATCGCGACGCTTGCGCTCTATCGCCGGCCCGCAAGGGGGGTCCGGTATCTCGCGCCCGGCCCCGCGGGCCGCTAGCCTTCGTCCGTTCCGCTTACGAAACAAAGAGGCTCGTTTTGCGTTTTTTCGCTGCAGGCGCTCGTGGCGCGGGCGCGCGCTCGAGGTCAGCGAGACAAAGAGGAGTTTCCCGATGCAAGCGACCTGGAAGTCCCATGAGAAGCACGGCGAACTGACGGCCAAAGGCGACTTGCCCGACTCTGTGTTCGCCTTCCCGAAGCAACGCAAAGAGCCGATGACCGACGCGAAGCATGTTCGCAACGCCGTCGCGCGATTCGATCAAGTCGAAGACGTGTCCGACGACGATCGCGCCCTGGCCTTCGCCAACATCAAGAAGGCGGCCGAACATTATGACGTCGAGCTTACGGAAACGTCATGGCGCGATCTCGGGGTCCGTCCGCAAGCCCATCGCAAGGAAGCCGCCGCCAAAGCCGTCAAGACGAAACGCGCGCGGGGAACAGTCAAAACCGCCGCCGGCAAAGCCACGGCGGCCCGCAAGCGCTAGCAAGGAACGTGGCAGCGGACTAAGAGCGTCGGAGCCGCCGTTACGACCCCATTTTTCGCCTCAGCTGGTAAGCGAAGGCGGTTGAGAGGGCCTGCACCCGGCCCTGCAACGCCTGTTCCGGCAGCGCCTGATCGGTCGGGGTGGAAATATAGGTCGAGACTGCCCGCACGTTGATCGTCCGGCCGCCCAGAGTGGCGACGCCTCTCATCAGGTCCGGATCGGCCGGTCCGCCATTGCCAAGATAAAGCGTGTCGATACGCACGTGAAGCCCGCTAGACGCCCTCGATCCGAGAACCTGAGCAAGCTGACCCGGTAAGGACTGCTGCACCCAGCTCGCGGTCGGATTGCCGACATAAGCGACCAGGGGTGACGTATCGACACTAATGGCGCCGCCCACGCCAGAGACAGCCACAGGCTGGATTTCGGTGGAGGGTGTTGTGTTGCAGCCGCTCAGGCCCCCGACAGCAAAGACGGCAAGGCCGACCAGCGCAGCGCGGCGCGTCAAAAGATTCCCCAGCATAAAACCTCCCCTCAGTAAGCTCGCCCCTTGTCGACCCGGGACATTCGAAACCATGGCCGCCGCGCGGGCGCCCGTGGCTCTGCGTGACCCTCGTACATCGGTAAGCCTATGGCGCCAAATGGACCGTCGGATAGGTTTCCTTTCCACGGCTCCCTATCCGCTCTTCCCCCAATGCCCCGGCCACGGCGTCTCGGGCACCGGGGTGAGCGGCGGCTTGCCGTCGGCCCAGGCGAAGAGGTTGGAAACCACGCAATCGGCCATCGCCCGACGGGTCTTGACCGAGGCCGAGCCGACGTGCGGCAGGAGCACCGCGTTGTCGAGCGCGATAAGCTCTTGCGGCACGGCGGGCTCGTTCTCGAAAACGTCGAGGCCAGCGGCCAAAATCGTCTTGTTCCGCAGCGCCTCGATCAGCGCCTTCTCGTCCACCAGCGAGCCGCGGGCGACATTGATCAATACGCCGTCGGGACCCAACGCCTGCAAGACTTCGGCGTTGATGATGCGCCGCGTCCCGGGGCCGCCGGGCGCAACGACGATCAGAACGTCTGAAGCCTTGGCCATGTCGGTGAGCGAAGCATAGTAGCGATAAGGGACATCGGCCTGGGCGTGGCGTCCGTGATAGACGACATCGAGTCCGAAGGCCTTCACGCGGGTGGCAATCGCCTTGCCGATGCGCCCAAGTCCCAGAATGCCGACGGTTCGGCCCCTCAGTGAAGGACTGAGCGGGAAATTGCCCTTCGCTGTCCAGTTCCCGGCGCGCAGGTAGCGCTCCGACTGCGGAAGCTGGCGCACGGTCATGATCATGAGGCCGAGGGTGGTGTCGGCGACTTCGTCGTCGAGCACGCCGGGCGTATTGGTGACGGTGATTCCAAGCCGCGCCGCCGCCTTGGCGTCGATATTGTCGTAGCCGACGCCAAAACTGGAGATGATCTCGAGCTTGGGATATTGACGCATATAGGCCTCGTCGAGCGGCGCGTGCCCCCCGGTCATCGCGATCGCGCGGATCCGCGGCGCCCATTCCGCGAGCCAGAGATCGGGATTGGGCTCGAGCCACAGGCGGTGCAGCGGCAGCCGGGCGCTAAGCTCATCTTCGATCAGCGGCATACCTTTGGCGGGCATCAGAACGTCGAGGGCTTCCATCGGCAAGGCTCCTGTCTTTCTACTTTCGCGGCGCCGCCGGACGTGGCACACGCCGCGCTCATGACCAGCCTTGACGGCGCCCCCCGGCACGACGGCACCCACGCGTGCGGCGCATCATGCTCAACGATTTTCGTTCTTATTCCGCGCTCGATCTAGCCATTCGAGGTGGTCTTGTCGTCCTATGCGGCGAGAACGGCGCGGGCAAGACGAATCTCCTTGAGGCCCTGTCGCTGTTCGCGCCGGGACGCGGCTTACGACGAGCGGAGCTCGCAGAATGCGCGCGGGTCGACGGCGCCGGCGGCTTCGCGCTGTCGATCGAGGTCGAGGAGGAGGGTGAGACCCATCAGCTAGGCTCCGGCTGGAAACCGGGCGCGAACGGCGAGGCGGCGGAGCGGCGCAACCGCGTCGACCGCGCCGCCGTCGCCTCGTCGCGCGCGTTTTGCGATCATGTGCGTGTCGTCTGGCTGACGCCGGCGATGGATTCGCTGTTCGCGGGACCAGCAAGCGAGCGGCGCCGCTTTCTCGATCGCTTCGTGCTGGCGATCGACCCCAATCATGGCGCGCGGGTCGGGCAGTTCGAACGGGCTTTGCGCGGCCGCAACCGGCTTTTGGAAGAGGGCGGGCGCAACCCCGCGTGGCTCGACGCGATCGAGCGCGAGGCGGCTCAGCTCGGCGTCGCGGTCGCCGCGGCGCGGCTCGACTGCGTGCGCCGGCTCGACGCCCTCATCGACGCCGAGCGCGACGATTCGTCGCCCTTTCCGTGGGCGAAGCTCGCGCTTCAGGGCGAGATCGAAGCCCTGACCGGCAGCGGCCCGGCGGTGACGGCGGAAGACAGCTACCGGGCGAGCCTGCGCGACAACCGCGGCCGCGACGCCGCCGCTGGCCGCACGCTCATCGGGCCGCATCTTTCCGATCTTCTGGTCTGGCACGGGCCGAAACAAGCGCCGGCCGCCGCCTCCTCGACCGGCGAGCAAAAGGCGCTGATTGTCGGGCTGGCGCTCGCCCACGCGCGGCTTGTCGGCGAGATGTCGGGGATCGCGCCGCTCGCGCTTCTCGACGAGGTCGCGGCCCATTTCGATCCTCGCCGCCGCGCCGCGCTTTATCACGCGCTCGCCCGCCTCGGCGGCCAGGTTTTCCTCACGGGCGCCGATCCGGCCATGTTTGGCGAGCTTGAGGGGCGGGCGGAGATGTTTGACGTTTCGTCCGAGACAGGGGTGCGGCCGGCGTGACGCCCTACGCGTGGCCCGCGTCGGAGGAGAGCATCCCTTCGTCGACGCCGAGGATCGCGAGCGCGCGATCGTATTTGCGGTCGAAATCGGGGTCAAAGATGAGACCGGCGTCGGCCGGGCAGGTGAGCCACCCGTTGGCGAGGATCTCGCTCTCGAGCTGCCCCGAAGCCCAGCCGGCGTAGCCAAGCGCAAGCACCGCCCGCGATGGGCCCGTGCCTTCGGCGATCGCGCGCAGGATATCGAGCGTGGCGGTCAGGCAGACATCGCCGATCTTCACCGTCGAATCGTTAGCGCCGTAGTCGCTCGAATGCAGAACGAAGCCACGTCCGGTTTCGACCGGACCGCCCCGCAATACGCGCACGGCTTGGGCAGCCGGCGGCAGGCGGATCGCCTCGGCTTCCGGCAGGATTTCGAGCTGCGTCAGAAGCTGGCTGAAATCGATCTCCGCCGCCCGGTGGTTGATGACGATGCCCATGGCGCCGTCGTCGCGATGGGCGCACATATAAACGACGGAGCGCGCGAACGGACCTTCCCGGAGCGACGGCATCGCAATCAGGAACTGTCCTTCCAGACTGGTCGGCGGCGGCGGATCCGCCTGTCTCATGATCATCCCTCGGGTCGTGCTCGCGCTAGCAACATCGATGCTAGTTGAAATTCGTGGCATGGTATAGGCGAAGCAGATGAGCACGGAGCGGTTGGTTAAGGGGCTTTGCGCGGCTGCCGGAGGGCCGCGGATGAGAAGCGCGCGCGCTGCGGCGTTTTCGCTTCTCCTTGCCGGCGCGCCCGCATTCGCCGCCGATGCGTTCTCGACCGATTGGGCGCCCGCCGCGAAGTCTGAAGCGCGCCTTATCGCCGGCGGCGGCGATCTCGCCGGGTTCGAGATTGCTCTTTCGCCCGGCGCGATCACGTATTGGCGCGATCCCGGAGACGCCGGCCTCCCGCCGACGCTGGATTTTTCCGGTTCCGACAATGTCGCGAGCGTCGAACCCGAGTTTCCCGCGCCGAAGCGTATCAAAGAAGCCGACGGCGGCGAGGCGTTCGGCTACGACGGCGGCGTTGTCTTTCCTCTGCGGATTAAGCCTCGCGACCCTACGAAACCCGTGACGCTCAAGCTCACCGCCGATTTCGCCGTGTGCGAAAAAGTGTGCCTTCCGGCCAAGGCGCATCTCGAGCTCACGCTTCCATCCGCCCCACGCTCGCCTCACATCGGCGCAATCGAGGCCGCTCTCGCGACCGTGCCCCGCGCTGTTCAGCCAAAGGATTTCGGCGCCCTTCAGGCGCTCGGCGCCGATAGCTGGCGCCTCTGCGGGGCGCATGAAGACGGGGCCCCGCGCGACCTGTTCGTCGAGGCGCCGGAAGGCTGGTGGATGAAGGTCGCGCCTGCGGACGCCAACGACGGTCGCGATTGCTTCACGCTCACGATCGGCGGGAAACCGAAAGACGCCGCCTTTCCGGTTGCGCTGAGACTCACGCTGACTGGCGGCGCGGGTCCGGTGGAGACGACGATCCAAGCCGCGCCAAAAACCTAAGGGGCCGCCTTCGGCGAATTCTCTTGGCGGACAGGCCCCGCTTTACGGGCCAAGCGCTGCTGGTCTAGTGTCACGCCGCGCCCTCCGTGGGCAGCCTTTTCCGCAACCAAGGACCTGCTCATGACCATCAAAGTCGGCGATCGCCTGCCCAACGTCCCCGTGCGTCTCGTGACACCCGACGGGCCAAAGCCGGTGGAAACGAAGGATTATTTCGCTGGCAAAAAGATCGTGCTGTTCGGTCTGCCTGGCGCCTTCACCCCGACCTGCCACAAGAACCATCTGCCCGGCTTCATCGTCAGCGAGGCGGCCTTTAAGGCGAAGGGCGTGGACGCGATCGCCATGACCGCGGTCAACGATCATTACGTCCTCCAGGCCTGGTCGGATGCGACCGGCTCCAAGGGCCATATCGATTTTCTCGCGGACGGCGGCGGCGACTTCGCCAAGGCTCTTGGCCTCGACTTTGATGCATCCGCCGGCGGCCTGGGCGTACGCTCCAAGCGCTATGCGATGCTGGTGGAGGATGGGGTGGTGAAAGAGTTGAACATCGAGCCCTCGCCCGGCCAGGCGGATGTTTCCAGCGCCGCGCATCTTTTGGAGCAGATGAAGTAGGCGGACCGAACGGGAGCGTTGGGATTACGAAGCTCCGCCAAATTAACCCTTCCAAGCCTGCACAAAATCTGCTCTCGCGGCTCGGGCCCCGGAGAGACCATCGTGACGCTCGTTCCCGCCAAACGCGGGCAGACATGTGTTCGGTTCGGTCAACGAGAATAGCATAGCGCATGGTGCCGATTCTTGTTTGTCATCGCCAAAACGGGGCTGATTTTTCAGCACCCCCTTGCAACAAGGCTCTCGGCTGGGAATCCGTCTTGCACTCCGCCAGCATGCGCGTTGACACAGGCGGGATCACATAATTACGCTGGATAACGCCGTGGCTCCAGAGGCTGCGGCCGCAGCAAGGAGGATTGTCCATGCGAAGAATACTGATCGCAATTGCAGCGACGACACTTTTTGTAAACGCCAGCTCGGCTTGCTCGCTATGCAGCAAAAACGACCCGCTTACGGTCCAACAGCGTTCGCAATGTCAAAGCAAGATTGTTCCCAAGAATTTGACGGGAGCGGCGAGTAAGAGCGAGTGGAGGAAATGTATGAGTGCTCCCGACAGCTACAAATAGAAGGGAAAAACTCCACCGCCGACCGTGTGCGGCACACTCAAGACGAGGCCGCCTCTAGCTAGATATCGTCGTTCTCCTTAGGCCGTCGAAAGACGGGCGTCTGGGACGGCCTATTTCACTCAAGCAAGCTTGCTGGCCCTGGTCATCATGGTAATCCCAGGCAGCATGGTCTCTGTGCCTTCGATCTGGAAGCCGGCGTCGCGCAAAACGCGCTCGACATTAGCCGGCGTGAGGCAAACGGCGGTTGGATTGTCGAACATGCTGCCTAGGAGATACCAGGCGGCGAAGGGCGGACCTTCGCGCGCGTCGTCGACCATGAAGTCGTGGATCAGCGCAAGGCCGCCCGGCGGCAGGGATTCAGCCGCGCGCCTGGCTAGAATGACGAGATCGGCTTCCCCGACCGCGCTCCAGATATAGGACATGAGCACGACGTCATGTCCCTTGGGCCACTCGACTTTGATCGCGTTGCCCGCAAGATGCGAAATTCTGTCGGAAAGTCCCGCCTCACGAGCATAAAGCTTGGCCGTATCCACGGTCTCGGGAAAATCGAGGATCGTCGCCTGAAGACGAGGATACGCGGCGCAGAACGCGATGCTGTAGGCCCCGCTGCCGCCGCCCACGTCCAAGAGCTTGTTGCGATCCTTGAGATCGAGCCGCTTGGCCAGATGCCGGGCAGGGCCGAGCGAACCGGTGTGTTGCGCGGAACTGAACCGCTCGCCGCCGATTCCGGCGTCATATATCATGCCTTCATAAAATCCTTTGTCCGGGAAAATCCGCTCGCCGCGCAGAGCCGCGCCGAGATGGCGGAAACTTTCGTAGCCGAACTCGCCGTTCACGCGTCGGACATAATCGCGGAAATCGCCGGGCGCGCCGGCGACGAGATAGCGCGCCGTAGCCGGCGCGTTGATGAGGCGCCCGCCGGCCTCGCTGACGAGCCCAAGCGATTTGAGCGCGGCCAGGAGCGTAACCAGTCGGTTTTCAGCAATGCCAGTGACCGCTGCGAGCGCGGAGGTCGAGGCGGCGCCTTGTGCAATCTGGGTGAAGAGATCGAACTCAAGCGCGGCGAATAGCGCCTTGGAGGCCATGAAGCCATAAGTGATCGCCGAGATTTCACGGACGTCTTCGATGGGTCTTGGCCGCGCCTCGTCCGCCATGACTGCCTCCCCGGCTATCGAACCTGCAGCACCATCCGCCCCTGAACGCTGCGCTCCGCCACGGCGCGCATCGCCTCAGGCGCCTGCTCAAGCGGCAGCACGCGGTCGACACGCGGGTGTAAAGCGCCCTCTCCGACAAGCGCCATCACTTTGTCGGCGGCCTCAGCGCCTTCATCAGGAAAATTCGTCATCCAGGCGCCGGCGAAGACCCCGACAATGGAGTAGTTCTTCAACAAAGGCAGATTCATCGGAACAGACGGGATCTCGCCGCCGACGAATCCCATCGGGATCAGCCGGCCATTCCAGCGCATGAGACGGGCAAGCGTCAGAAACAACGCCCCGCCAATATTGTCCACGCCGACGTCAATCCCCTCGCCTTTTGTCAGCCCCTTCACCCGTTCGCGCAGGTCCTCGCACGAGTAGTCGATGACGCGCTCGGCGCCGCCGTCGCGCGCGGTCTGCACCTTCGCAGCTGATCCGACGGCGGCGATGACCCGGCCGCCGATCAGGCGCGCGACTTCGACGCAAGCGAGCCCAACGCCGCCTGCGGCGCCGGTAATGAGCACGGTTTCGCCGGGCTGTAAGCGCGCGCGGTCAACGAGGGCGTACCAGGCGGTGAGGTAGGCGTGGAGCACTGTCGAGCCGACGAAGAAATCCACGTTGTCGGGGATTCGTGCGCTTTTCGAGGCCTTGGCGACCATGCGCTCGGCAAAGCCGCCGAACCAGTTTCCGCAGGCGACGCGGTCGCCCGGGCGAAAGCGCCCAACCTTGTCGCCGACCGCAACGACGACTCCAGCGGCGTCTGTTCCAGGCACATATGGGAGCGCCGGCCGCATCTGATAGCCGCCGGAGGCCATCAGATAATCCATGTAGCTGACCGAGGCGGCGTGAACGTCGATCAGGATCTCGTCGGCGGCCGGAATCGGCTCCGCCGTCTCGCTCATACGCAGCGCCGCAATTCCCTCGAATCGATCGCAAAGAACCGCGCGCATTGGGGCCCCATGGCAAGCGTCGGCGAAGCTACCAAATCCATAGACAGCACGCCAATTAACCCCCGCGATTTTCCACTGCGGCGCAATATCGACTATAGCGGCTCGGTCCTCCTGGAGACCATCGTGACCGCTATCCGCCCCTTCGACGACATCCGCGATCTGTTGAAAAAAATGCCAAAGGCCGACGAAGCGGCGCGCGCCGCGGCGCGCGAGCGCGAGGGGCAATTGACGAAGCCCGCCGGTTCGCTTGGGCGGCTCGAGGAGATTTCCGAGTGGATGGCGGCCTGGCAGGGATCGGCGCGCCCGCACGTCGATGCGCCCCTGGTCGCGGTGTTCGCCGGCAATCATGGCGTCGTCGCGCAGGGCGTCTCCGCCTTTCCGGCGTCGGTCACGCAGGCGATGGTCGCGAATTTCCAGGCCGGCGGCGCGGCAATCAACCAGATCTGCAAGACGTTCGACCTCTCTCTCAAAGTGTACGAACTGGCGCTGGAGAAGCCGACCGGCGATATGACCCAAGAAACGGCGCTCGACGAAAAAAGCTGCGCGGGGACGATGGCCTTCGGCATGGAGGCGCTTGCCTCCGAGCCCGACCTCCTCGTGCTCGGCGAGATGGGCATCGGCAATACGACGGCCGCCGCGGCCATCTACCACGCGCTCTATGGCGGGCAGGCTGAGGATTGGGTCGGCCGGGGGACCGGCGTCGACGACGAAGGCTTGAGGCGCAAGGCCGACGCCGTGCGCGCCGCAGTCGCACGGCATAAGTCCTATCTCGACGAGCCGCTCCAGGTTCTGGCGCGCCTCGGCGGGCGCGAAATCGCAGCGATCGCCGGCGCGATAATCGCTGCACGCATGCGCCGCACGCCGGTGCTGCTCGATGGCTTCGTTGTGTGCTCGGCGGCGGCGGTGCTGCTGGCCCTCGACGATTCCGCTCTCGACCATTGCCTCGCCGCCCACGTCTCGGCCGAGCGCGCGCACCGGCACGCTTTGAAACTGATCGGCAAGACCCCGTTGTTCGATTTCGGGATGCGGCTCGGCGAGGGTTCGGGCGCGGCGCTCGCGGTTGGAATCGTCAAAGCGGCGGTCGCCTGCCACAACGGCATGGCGACGTTTGCGGAAGCGGGGGTGGCTGGGAAGGACGAACCTTGAGCGCCGACGAGGACGACACGCGCCAGATCCGCCAACTCATCGATTCCTGGATCGCGGCCAGCAAGGGTCACGATCTCCGCGCGCTTATGGACATGATGACGGATGACGTTGTCTTCATGACACCGGGCCGCGCGCCGTTTGGAAAGGCGGAGTTCGCAGCCGACAGCCAGCGCATGAAAAGCGTCGCGATTGAGGCCCGCGCCAAGGTGCAGGAGATCGAGGTCTACGGGCCGCGGGCTTATGTCCGCAACCATATTCGGGTCGAGCTGACCTCGCCGGGTCAAGCCCCGAAGCGCATGTCCGGATACGCGATGAGCATTCTGCGCAAGAAGGCGGACGGCCGCTGGCGCATCGCTCGCGACGCCAATCTGTTATGCCGGAATAGGCGACAGTTCACGGCGCGAGATCAAACAGAGGTGGTGACGGCCGATGAGCAAACGCTGGAGCGAGGTCGATTCCTATTTCGCCAAGACCTTGATCGGGTCGGATGCGGCGCTTGAGGCGACGCTCGCCGCAAACGCCGCCGCCGGGCTGCCGTCGATCGACGTGTCGGCTGCTCAGGGCAAGCTTATCCATCTCCTGGCGCGCATGTCGGGGGCGCGCAAGGCGCTTGAGATCGGAACGCTCGGCGGCTATTCGACGATCTGGCTGGCGCGCGCCCTGCCCGACGACGGCCGGCTCGTCACGCTCGAAATGAGCGCCAGACACGCTGAGGTCGCGCGCAAAAACGTCGCCCGCGCTGGTCTTAGCGACAAAGTCGAGATCAGAACGGGTCCGGCGTTGGAAACCCTGCCGAAGATCGAGGGCGAGGGGCTTGGCCCGTTCGACTTCGTCTTCATCGACGCCGACAAGAGCAACAATGCGGCCTATGTTGAATGGGCGCTGCGCCTTTCCCGGCCGGGAACAACGATCGTGGTCGACAATGTCGTGCGTGAGGGCGAAGTGGTCGACGCGGCGAGCCGCAGCCACGGACGTCGTCGGCGTGCGCCGCATGTTCGACTTGATGGCGCGCGAGCCACGGTTGAGCGCGACCGCGATCCAGACCGTCGGCGCCAAAGGCTGGGACGGCTTCGCGCTCGCTGTTGTGAGCTGAGGCTCGCTGAGGCGGCATCGCAGGAGCGCCGAGCGTTCGCGAGCGCTACGCTCTCAATCGACAGCGTCGGTATCATTCGCTAGTCCACCGGATTCAACTGCAGCGCAGGCGCTGAACTGTTCGTGCTCCCTCTCTCGGCCATGCCCTGGCCGAAACGGCGATACCAAAGACCGGTGAGGATCGGCACGACAATCGATGTGACGACGATGCAGATCGCCACCAGCACCGTCGCCTGCTGCACCGCAGGCGCAAATTGCGGAGCGACCGCCGCAATCGCCACAGGGTTCGCGGCCGCCGCTCCGGCGGTGGAGGAGGCGGCGATGCCGGCCGTGCCCGTGCCCCGTCCGATCAGCTTGTCGGCGATGATCAGCGGCACGCCGGTCAGCACAATGACGGAAAGCGCAAGGACGACGCCGAGGCCCGCGAGCGGCGAGAGAAGACTGTGCAGATCGATGGTGTTGCCGAGCGCGAAGGCGAAGAAGGGGATCATCAACACGCCGCCGGGCGCGAAGAATTCTCTGAGCTTGGGATCGAGATTGCCGAGCGCGAAGCCGACCAGGAACGGAAGCACGGCGCCGACAAAGACCTGCGGCTCAAAATGCGCCGCCCCGGACGCGCCGAGGATGATCATGCTCATCAGCGGTCCGGACTCGATCGACGTCAGCACGAAAGCGCCGGCTTCCTCCTTCGTGCCGTAGGTTTGCATCAGCGATGCGTAGAGACCGCCGTTCGTCATATCGACGGCGCAGACGATGGCGAGGATCGACAGGCCCGCGAAGAAGCCGCTCTGAACGCCCTCTGGCGGAATGAACTGCGAAGCGACGAGAACGATCGCCCAGGCGGCGAAGAACTTGGTCAGCACGAGGGTTCCGGACTTGCGCAGGACGGTCCCGGTCGCGCTGAGCCTGATCGACGATCCCATGCAGAAGAACCACACGGCCAGGATCGGTATGACGCCGGTCATGATCCCCTGGGTGAAGCCCTTGAAATAAGCGGGCGCGTTCGGAGCGAAGGTCTTGCAAAGCGCGCCAAGCAGCAGCGGCGCCAGCATCAGGCCGCCCGGAAGTCTGTCGATGGTCTCCTTGATTCTCACCCTGGCGCTTCCTCTCCTTTCATCACGGGATCAAGGCTTCGGCGCCTCAAACAGCTTGGCTATTCGCTGAAGCGCGAAGACGTAGCCCTGGGTTCCGCAGCCCGCGATTACGCCTGCTGCGACGCTTGAGACGTACGAATGATGCCGGAAAGGCTCGCGCTTGTGCACATTGGAAATGTGCACCTCGATGATCGGCCCCTCGAAGGCGTTCAGCGCATCGAGGATGGCCACTGACGTATGGGTGAAGGCGGCCGGGTTGATGACGATCCCGGCGGCGCGCTCGCGGGCGCTGTGAATCCAGTCGATGATCTCGTATTCGCGATTGCTCTGATGGAATTCGACCGCGAGCCCAAGCTCCTCGCCGACGCGGCTGCAGTCGGCTTCGACGTCGGCCAGCGTCTCGCTTCCATAGATTTCTGGCTCGCGCTTGCCGAGGAGATTGAGATTGGGGCCGTTCAGGACAACGACGATCGGATTCAACGCAATTTCCCCCTGCCTCAGGTCATCGCGAGGAGCGAAGCGACGTGGCGAACCAGGGGGCGTAGAGCGCCCAACAACTCCTGGATTGCGTCGCTGCGCTCGCAATGACGGCGTCATTTGACGAGTCGCCCCGCAGCTTAACACGCGCCGCGCGCCCGCGCATGCGGCCGGTCAGTAGTGCGCGATGACCACCATCTGTTTTGTCTGCAATTCCCCGGGAGGATAGATCTGAACGCCGCCCAGGGCCGACCCGGGCCATTCGCCGATCGCTACGGGCGCGATTCCGTTGCGGAGCAGCTCTCTCTGTACATTCGCCACACGCCGGTCGAGCACGCGGGCGCGCCGCTCCACGTCGCCCGCAACTTCGGCCCGCGCATTGACATCGATCAGCGTCACCGTTTGCGGCGCGGCGCCGGCGGCGGCGTCGACGACCATCTGCCGGCCAACGCCGGTCAGGGCCGATCCGCGCCAGGCCCTCGCGTCGAGATCATCGCGCTTGACCGCGGGCGGCGTCGCGCAACCCGCGGCCGTCAAAGCGATCACGCAACACAGGGAGCAGGTCGCCACAAGACGCCATCCGCCTTTCCGGGCGAAACCCTGCTTCCTGGCGCGCGTTAGCCGGCAGAAAAAGGAACTGCCAACCATCCAATCGTCATCCGGCCCCGCCTGCAATGTCGTCAGGCCTTGGCAGAAACTTCGGTGCAAGTTTTCAGGATCACGTCGCCATCGAGAATGGGTTTGGCGATACCGAAAAAGCGGGCAACGACATCTGAATTGTTATGTGCGTCCATCGCGGACGAATCAACAAACCGCTCGTATGTCGTAAACACACAAGGATCTTCGTTATCTTGGGAGACGAAGAAGCCAACAGTGCCAGTCTCGTTCTTTCGAACGTTATCCGCGACCTCGAGCAAGGCCTTGGACATCGCCGGTTCATGACCTTTGCGGACGCGGATGATGGCGGTGATTGTGATCATCGTTCCCTGTCTTCGACTACGAGTACCGGTCCTTTCGACCCCGCCGCGTCAGCCGTGCCACGCCGCGACCGTCTTCAGCGCCGAGAAACCGTACAGCGCCTCGAATCCCTTTTCGCGGCCGTGGCCCGATTTGCCGACGCCGCCGAACGGCAGCTCGACGCCGCCGCCGGCGCCGTAATTGTTGAGGAACACCTGCCCTGCGCGCAAAGCCTTGGCGAGCCGCATCTGCCGCCCGCCATTCGAGGTCCAGACGCCGGCCACGAGGCCGTAGCCGGTCCCGTTTGCGATTGCGATCGCCTCGGCCTCGTCCTCAAACGGAATGACCACCTGGACCGGCCCGAAGATCTCCTCCTGCGCCAAGCGATGAGTCGGACCGACATCGGCGAACAGGGTCGGGGCGACATAATATCCGCCCTTCGGCGCATCCTCTACGATCTGCGCGGCGCCGACCATTTTCAGATCGGCGCCCTCGGCGATGAATCGAGTGACGATCGACTTCTGCCGCTCGGAGATGAGCGGTCCGACATCAAGATCGGCGTCCGCCGGCCCGACCTTCAAGGCCTTGTAGCGCGCCGCCATTCGCTCGACGACTTCGCCGTAAATCTTGCGCTCGACGAGAATGCGCGATGACGCGGAACAGGTCTGGCCGGCGTTCTGGATGCCCGCATTGACCAGGAACGGCAGCGCGCGCTCGAGGTCTGCGTCGGCGAAGACGAGTTGCGGCGATTTGCCGCCAAGTTCGAGCGTCACCGGCGCGACGTGGCGAGCCGCGGCCTCCTGCACCAGCGCGCCCACCGCGACCGAGCCGGTGAAGGAGAGATGCCGGACGCCGGGATGAGCGGCGAGCGCCGCGCCCGCCTCTTCGCCGAGACCGGGCACGACATTGAGCGCGCCAGCGGGAAAGCCGGCCTCGCGCGCGAGATCGGCGAGCGCGAGCGAAGTGAGGCAAGCCTCCTCCGCGGGCTTCAGCACGCAGGCGTTGCCCATCGCGAGCGCCGCGCCGACGGTGCGACCGGCGATCTGCATCGGATAGTTCCACGGCACGATATGTCCGGTCACGCCATGCGGCTCGCGCAAGGTGTAGACTGTGTAGCCGTCGAGATAGGGGATGGTTTCGCCCATCACCTTGTCGGCCGCGCCGCCGTAGAACTCCATGTAGCGCGCCATCGCCAGCGCGTCCGCGCGTCCCTGCTTGAGTGGCTTGCCGACGTCGAGCGCCTCGATGTGCGCGAGTTCGTCGACCCGCTCCTTGATCAGTTCGGCGAGCTTGGCCATGAGCCGCCCGCGCTCGGTCGCGGTCAGCCTGCCCCAATCGCCCGCCAGCGCACGTTCGGCCGCCTCGACCGCCGCATCGATATCTGCGCTCTCTCCGCGAGCGATCTCGCCGATCTCGATCCCGCGCGACGGATCCTCGATCGGCAGGCGCCGGCCGGATTGGGGCTCGACCCAGCGCCCGTCGATGAAGCACTTGTCGGAATCGAACCAGGTCAGTTTTGCGCTCGTGCGAACTCGTTCCAGCATCTCGTCTCAATCCATTTCTCTCGTGTGGACCGATTATGCCCCGCCCCACACCTCTTCGGCAATTTCAACGAGGCGCGCGAGCTTGATCCACTGATCGGCTTCGCTGAGGTCGTTGCCGTGCGCCGTGGAAGAGAATCCGCACTGATGGCTCAGCGCGCATTGGTCGAGGGCGACGTATTTCGTCGCCTCCTCGATGCGGCGCTTGACGTCGTCCTTGGGCTCGGGCGCGGCCTTCTTCGAGCTCATGAGTCCGAGCACGATGGTCGCGCTTTTCGGCGCAAACCGCAAAGGGGCGAAATCGCCGGAGCGCTCGTCGTCATATTCGAGGAAGAAACCGTCGATCTTCATCTCGTTGAGCAGGATCTCTGCGACCGGCTCGTAGCCGCCCTGCGCCACCCAGGCGCTCTTGAAATTGCCGCGGCAGAGATGAACGCACACGGTCATATCGGCTGGCCGGTCGCGGATGGAATCGTTGATCGAGCTTGCAATAGAGGCGAGCGAGCGCGTCCGGATCGTCGCCGCGCGCCTTGGTGCGGGCGCGAATGTCCGGGATCACAGAGGTACGCAAGATTGGTGTCGTCGAATTGCAGATAGCGCAGGCCGCGCGCCGCAAGATCGGCGATCTCGGCGCGATAGGCGGCGGTCAGATCGTCGTAGAAATTTTCAAGGCGCGGATAGACCGCCTCGCTGATCGCTTCGCGCCCGCCGCGGAAGTGCAGCATCGAGGGCGCCGGGATGCAGACCTTCGGCGTGCGGGTCGTGGCCTTCTTGAGGAAGTCGAAGTCGGCGCCTTGAATCGGCCCAGCCCACTTCACCTTGCTGCCGACATGCATTGTCGGCGGCGCAAAGCCCACCTTCGTGCCATCGTCCTTTCGGAAATGGGCGGCGAATTCCCCGTAAGTCGTTTCGACACCCTCGAAGCGCTCAAGAAAATCGACGTGGAAGAAGGTTCGGCGAAACTCGCCGTCGGTAATCCCTTTCAGGCCCGCATCCTCCTGGGCGCGCACGACTTCGCGAATGCAAGCGTCCTCGATTGCGTGCAACTCCGCGGCTGGCAGGGCGCCGGCGGCGAAACGCTCGCGCGCTTGCCGCAGCCGCTCGGGGCGAAGGAAACTCCCGACATGGTCGGCGCGAAACGGCGGACGGGGCATGGTTTCCTCCCTTAAAACACGCAACCTTGCTCGTTGCTCGATGCTCTCACGCCGATTGAGGTGTTGGCAACCAGCCCCCTCCCTTTTCGCTCAGGGAGAAGGCGGCGCAAGAGGGCGTCGAAGGACACCCGTCTTTCGACGGGGCTATGGCGCCTGATCAGGGTTGCCGCGCAAGCCCCACCCCCGACCCCTCCTGAAAGGAAAGGGGAGACGCCTATTCACCGCCTCGCGGCGAAGAACGCCTTGCAGCATCGCCGCCGCTTCGCTCTCCCGTAAGCCCCCGTAGACCTCAGGCGCGTGGTGGCAGGTCGGCTGGCAGAAGAAGCGTGGACCATGATCGACAGCGCCGCCCTTGGGGTCTGGGGCGGCGTAATAGAGCCGGCGCAGGCGGGCGAAGGAAATGGCGCCCGCGCACATCACGCAGGGCTCAAGCGTCACGTAGAGATCGCAGCCGACGAGCCGCTCTGATCCGATCTTGGCGGCGGCGCTCGCGGATGACGATCATTTCTGCGTGAGCGGTTGGATCGTTGAGTTCACGGGTGCGGTTTCCGGCGCTGGCGACCACCGTTCCTTCGCGAACAAGCGCAGCGCCGATCGGCGCTTCGCCGCGGAGCTCGGCCGACCGCGCCTCGGTGAAAGCGAGGCTCATCGGATCGTCTTTGTTCTCTCCGACCAAATCCGCGCTTCCCATGCGACCCTGCCCTTTGTCTGTCCGCAAAGCGTTTTTCGTTGGCGGCCGCGAGCGTTCGGGCTTAGGACAAGCGGCCGCGGGCAGCAATGCGAACGCGGACGCGGCCGGAACAGAGCAGAATGAACGACGAAATCCAAGCTGAAGGCTCACAGGTCCGCCCCGGACAGCGCATCGCCAAGGTCATGGCGCGGGCGGGCGTCTGTTCACGCCGTGAAGCCGAGGCGTGGATCGCGGAGGGGCGCGTCAGCGTCAATGGCGAGGTCCTCGAAAGCCCGGCCTTCAACGTCAGTGAAACGGACAACGTGCGCGTCGACGGCAAGCCGCTCGCCGCGCCGGAGCGCACCCGCCTCTTTCTGTTCCATAAGCCTCGGGGGCTTGTCACCACGGCGCGCGATCCGGAGGGGCGGAACACGGTTTTCGCCGTGCTGCCGCCTGACTTGCCGCGCGTGGTCGCAATCGGCCGGCTCGACATCAACACCGAGGGACTGCTGCTGCTCACCAACGACGGCGGGCTCTCGCGCGTGCTGGAGCTGCCGTCGACCGGCTGGCTGCGACGCTATCGCGTGCGCGCGCACGGGATCATCGACCAGGCGGCGCTCGACCAGCTCGCCGACGGCGTGACCATCGACGGCGTCGACTACATGGGCGTCGAAGCCAAGCTCGACCGCGAGCAGGGCTCGAATGCCTGGCTAACCCTGGGCCTCAGGGAGGGAAAAAACCGCGAGATCAAGAAAATCCTCGAGCACCTCGGCCTTGCGGTCAACCGCCTGATTCGCGTCTCCTTCGGTCCGTTCGAACTCGGCGATCTCCCGGAGGGCGAGGTCGCCGAGGTGCGCACGCGGGTGCTGCGCGACCAATTGGGCGTGAAGCTCGCCAAGGAGGCGAACGTCGATTTCGACGCGCCGCAGATCGCCGCCGTCGAACCGCCGCCCGAGGGAAGGCCGGCCGAACGGCCGCGAACACGGAGCGGCGCCCCGCGCGAAACCCGCGGGCCAAAGCGGGCGCCGCCCGGCCGATTTGATCGTGGAGCGCGCGGGAGCGAGAAACGCTTCGAAGGGGATGCCGCGCCACGCCGCGAGCCGCCGAAATCGTCGACACCTGAGCGCCGCCGCAAACATGTCTCGGTGCTGCGCGCGGAAATCGCGGCAGACGCGACGACCGCGCGCAAGCGGATCGAGCGCAGCGCGACCCACGACCGCAAGGGGCGGACCATCGCCGTCGAGCGCATGTCGCGTGCGGTCGAAGAGGCGCCCACGCGCCCTGCCCCCGAAACGCGGCCAAAACGCAGCACGCGCGCGAACGCTGGCGAGCGCGGCGGACGTTCCTCCGAAGGAGGCGCCCGCGCCGGTCGGGGCGAGTCTTTCGGGCCCAGGCGAGGGCGCGCCGCCGAAGGGCGCGAGCGACCGCCGCGTTCGGGGCATACGGAGAGTCGGGGTCGGCCCGAGAGGTCAAGCGCCGGGAGGCCTGACGGCGGCCCGCGCGAAGGCCGCTTCGACCGCCCTCCGGGAGAGCGGGACGGCGATCGTCGAGAGGGCCCGCCGAGAGGGCGAAGCGCCGGGGAGCCGGCGCGCGAGCGCAAGTTTGACCGGCCTCCGGATCGGACGCGCTCCCCAACCCGCGAAGGTCGCCCTCCGCGATCGGACGACAGGAGCGCCGAGCGCTCAGACTTCAAGTCTAGACCGCCTCGCGCCGCGGCGCGCGAGGGAGACCGGCCGCGGAGCCGCGCTCGCGACACTGGGGGCGATGGCGCGCCGCCACGCGAGCGTCGCTTCGACCGTTCCGAAACAAGGCGCGACAGCGATCGTCGAGAACGAACTCCCTCGACGCGCGGCGCCGGCGAACCCGTGCGCGAACGCAAGCTCGACCGTCCGCCGGGTCGGACGCGTCCCGCAACCGGCGAGGGCCGACCGCAACGATCGGACGACAAGAGCCGCGGGGGGCGCTCCGACTTCAAGTCAAGACCGCGCACAGGAGCGCGTGACGGCGATCGGCCGCACAGTCCTGGCCGCGGCGCGAGCGGCAAAGGCGGACCGGGGCGGGGCCGCCCCTCGCCTGGGGCCCCGTCCCCGAGGAAAGGACCGCCGAAAGGCGCCAGCGGTCCACGCCGGCCGCCGCGAAAGCCGTAATCGATGCGAATTGTCGGCGGCCGCCTCAAGGGCCGCGCGTTACTGACGCCGTCGTCGCGCGCCATTCGTCCGACCTCGGAGCGCTTGCGCGAGTCGATCTTCGATATCCTCGAGCACCGTTTCTCAGGTCATATCGAGGATGCCCGCGTCGTTGACCTGTTCGCGGGAACCGGGGCGCTCGCGATCGAGGCTCTGTCGCGTGGCGCACGGTTCGGGTTGCTCGTAGACAACGGGTCCGAGGCGCGTGCGCTTCTGCGCGGCAACGTCGAGGCGCTTGCGCTCGGCGGCGTGACGCGCATCTGGCGCGCCGACGCGACGAAGCTCGGCTCGGCGCCCAAAGGCGGGCCGTTCGCGCTCGCCTTCCTCGATCCGCCTTACGGGGAGGGCCTGGCTGGAGCGGCGCTCGACTCGCTGGTCGAGGGAGGATGGCTCGAGCCCAATGCGCTTTGCGTTGTCGAGGAGGCCGCCAAGGTCGAGGTCGTCTCGCCGGTCGGCCTCGCGCTTGTCGACGAGCGGACCTACGGCGACACGAAGATCGCGATCTTTCAGGCGAGCGCCGCAACGCCGATTTGATTTAAGCCCGCATTGTCAAACGACCTTGCTTACGGCAACGTCGCCCGAACCGATTGCGCCACGAAGTCCGAGGGATGACAGTGAGAATGTTCGTCGCGCCGGCCACTGTCATTGCCGCGCTGGGGCTCGGCGGCTGCCAGCCGCTCGAAGTGGACCAGGTCGCGCAACAGTCGATGATCGGCCTTTCGAAGCGGGACATTCTCGCCTGCCTCGGTCAGCCCGCGCAGCGGGTCCCGTCCGGACAGGCGACCGAAATCTGGACCTATACCGGGGGACACATGCGCGGCTACGGCCCGCAATGGACGCTTCTGCTCAATACGAATCTGGTCCCGTTCACGCCGGGCGGAAGCTGCGATGTCGTCATGGTCATGACCAACGCTCATGTCAGCGAGGTGGGCTACACGGCGGTCGACGGCAGCAAGTTCCCGCTCGGCCAGGAATGCATCTTTCCGGTCGAGCGCTGCGTCAGGGCGCCGTGACTGCACTCAAGTCTCAGATGATCACCTTGACAGCAGACAAAACGAGCGCGGCGATCCACAGCGTCTCCGCGACCATGAGCCCGACCGGGCGCCAACCAACGGCAAACAGCGCCTTGAACGAGGTCTTCATGCCGAGCGCCGCGATCGCCGCGACCAGGCACCAGCGCGAAACGTCGTTGGCGAGGTCGATCGCGACCTTTGGCAAGAGGCCGATCGAATTGACAACCACGAGGACGGCGAAGCCGACGAGGAACATGGGCAAGGTCGCCTTCGCGCTTTCGCCCTGGCCTTTGTTTCGCGCGTAAAGAAATGAAATCGCGAACACGGCCGGCAACAGCATCGCGACGCGCAACAGTTTGACGTAAGTCGCGATGTCGCCGGTCTCGTTCGAAATCGTGTAGCCGGCGCCGACGACTTGCGCGACGTCATGGATCGTTCCGCCGATGAAGATGCCGGCCTGTCGGTGATCGAGGCCGATCGAGGTTGCGAAGATCGGGTAGATGATCATCGCAATCGTCGACAGCGCGGTGACGCTGACAACGGTGAGAATGGTGTCGCGCTCCCTTGTGTCGTTGCGCGGCATGACCGAGGCGATGGCGAGCGCCGCCGAAGCGCCGCAGATCGCGACCGCGCCGCCCGAAAGGACGCCGAACATCGACGACAGGCCCATACGGCGCGCCAGGAGGAAACCGAACAGGATCGTTGTCGTAACGCCGACGATCACGGTCGCGACAGGCCATGGGCCCAGCGAAGCGATCTGGCTGAGCGTGATGCGCACGCCGAGCAGGCCGACGCCCAGCCGCAGCACCGATCGCGATGCGAATTCGATGCCCGCGACGCAGCGGCCCTCCTCGTGCAGGAAGTGGAACGCCATGCCGAACAGAAGCGCAAACAGCATGACCGGCGCCGTGTAATGCTGCGCGAGCCAGGTCGAGGCCAAGGCGATCGTGCCCGCGACCAGGAGGCCGGGATAGACCGCCTGAATGAGCTTGGCCCCCGGCCACGAGCCCAAGCGCGACGGCGGCGCGCTCCGCTCGATGGCGATCAGACCTTCCATGCTGTCGTAGGATTCAAAGCCGATGTCCGGCAGTCTGACGTCGTTCAAAGCCGCTTCCTCGCGTCTACATATTTTCCCGCTGGATCGCAGCGATCGTGGCGTCGGTCACCGCGCGTGTCGTCGCTTTGCCCCCCAGGTCCGGGGTGTGCAGCGACGGGTCCGCGGTCACGCGTTCGATCGCCCGCATCAGGCGGTCAGCCGCAACCTTTTCGCCGAGGTGCTCGAGCATCATCGCCCCGGTCCAGAACGAGCCGATCGGATTGGCGATTCCCTTGCCGACGATGTCGAAGGCCGAGCCGTGGATCGGCTCGAACATCGAGGGGAAGCGCCGCTCCGGATTGAGGTTGGCGGTCGGCGCAATGCCAAGCGAGCCCGCCAGCGCCGCCGCCAGATCGGACAGAATGTCGGCATGGAGGTTCGAGGCGACGATCGTATCCAGGCTTTCCGGCTTGATCGTCATGCGCATGGTCATCGCATCGACCAGCATCTTGTCATGGGTCACGTCGGGAAACTCGCGCGCGACCTCGGCGCCGATCTCGTCCCACATCACCATAGCGTGACGCTGCGCGTTCGATTTGGTGACGACGGTGATGAGCTTGCGCGGTCGCGATCGGGCGAGCGCGAACGCGAAGCGGAAGATGCGCTCCACCCCGGCGCGGGTCATGATCGAGACGTCGGTCGCGACCTCGATCGGGAGATCGCGATGGACGCGTCCGCCGACGCCCGCATACTCGCCTTCCGAATTCTCGCGCACGATCACCCAGTCGAGCTCCGGCCCGCTCACATGGCGCAGCGGGCTCACGATCCCCGGCAACACGCGAGCCGGGCGAACGTTGGCGTATTGGTCGAACGGCTGGCAGATCGCGAGTCTCAGGCCCCAGAGGCTGATGTGATCGGGCACCTCCGGCGAGCCGACAGCGCCGAAATAGATCGCGTCATGATCCTTGATCTGCTCGCGACCATCCACGGGCATCATGAGCCCGGTTTCGCGATAAAAATCGGAGCCCCAATCGAACTGGTCGAAGCTCCATTCCACCCCGCCCTCGCGCTCGGCGACCGCCTTCAAGACTTCGAGGCCAGCCGGAATGACCTCCTTCCCGATGCCGTCGCCGGGAATGACCGCGATCCGGTAGCGCCGCATGATTGGGATCCAGAGGGTGAGGAAACCGGCCTTCCGAGCCGGACAGACGCCTGGCCGTATCACGGCAAGCGGTGTTTTGTCGCGAGGGACCCTGATAAAGAACGGCGGCGTTCCCACTTTTGGCTCCGCCGGCCAGGTGTGCGCTCATGACCGCTGCTGATTGGTGAGGACGGAATGACAAGCGCACATCATGTGGTTGTGGTCGGCGCCGGGTTCGGCGGCCTCGAGACCGTGCACCGGCTCGCCGGCGCGCCGGTCGAGATCACGATCGTCGATCGACGCAACCACCATTTGTTTCAGCCGCTTCTCTACCAGGCTGCGACGGCGTCGCTCGCGCCCTCGGAGATCGCATGGCCGATCCGGCATCTCTTGCGCCGGCGCCGAGATGTCACGACCCTGCTGGCGTCGGTCGAGTCCATCGACAGCCAGGCGCGCGAGCTTCGCCTCGGTGACGGCTCGACGGTTCGCTACGACACGCTCGTGCTGGCGACCGGCGCGCGGCACGCCTATTTCGGCCACGACGCATGGGAGCCGTTCGCGCCCGGCCTCAAGACGCTCGAGGATGCGACCACGATCCGGGGCCGCATTCTCCTTGCCTTCGAGGAGGCGGAACGCCAGTCCGACGAGCGAAAGCGCGCGGCGCTTCTGACCTTCGTCATCGTCGGGGGCGGCCCGACAGGCGTCGAACTCGCCGGCACGATCGCCGAGCTGGCGCGGGATACGCTACCCACGGAGTTTCGGCGCATCGACACGCGTGAGGCGCGCATCGTGCTGATCGAAGCCGGTCCGCGCGTCCTTCCGGCTTTCGCTGAAGACCTGTCAAACTACGCCAGGGATTCGCTTGGGCAGCTGGGCGTCGAGGTCGTGCTTGGGAAAGCCGTCTCGGAGTGCAACGCCGACGGGGTCGTCTTCGACGGAGAGCGGCTGGCCGCGGCGACGATCATCTGGGCCGCCGGCGTTCAGTCCTCGCCCGCCGCGCTCTGGCTCGACGCGCCGGCGGACCGCGTCGGACGGCTCAAGGCTGAACCCGACCTGACGGCCCCGGGACACAAGGAGATTTTCGCGATCGGCGACGCAGCGATTGTCCTCCGTCCGGACGGACAACCAGTCCCCGGCATCGCGCCAGCCGCAAAGCAGGAGGGGGCCTACGTCGCCAAGGTCATCCGAGCCAGGCTCAGCGGCGCGCCCGCGCCGCCGCCCTTCCATTATAAGCATGCCGGCGACCTTGCCACGATCGGCAAGGGGCGCGCGGTGATCGACTTCGGCTGGATCAAGCTCAAGGGCGCGCTGGCCTGGTGGCTCTGGGGCTTCGCCCACATCTACTTTTTGATCGGGCTGCGCAATCGGTTGAGCGTTGCGATGAACTGGCTGTGGATTTACGCGCGTAACCAGCGCGGCGCCCGGCTCATCACCTGGTGGGGCGGAGAGGTGGAGGGAACGGCTCCGTTCGTCGCGGTGGGCGACCCAGGTCGACGCAGCGCGCACGCCGACGGCGAAGTCACACAGCCTTAGGAACCGAACGGACGCACAGGCGTTGCATCCCAGACAAAAGTCCGGAGCATTTCATGGTTAGCCAGCCCCATAGCGACAAGTCCGAGGCGGAACTTCAGGATCGCGCCTGGGAATTGGCGAACTCGATCGGGACCTGCATGTTCACGACATGGA
This sequence comes from uncultured Alphaproteobacteria bacterium, assembly GCA_963717215.1. Classification (GTDB taxonomy): domain Bacteria; phylum Pseudomonadota; class Alphaproteobacteria; order Rhizobiales; family Beijerinckiaceae; genus Roseiarcus. The sequence continues at coordinate 127,408 of CAVQVS010000004.1, read as the reverse complement.
ACGGCAAGCGCCAGCGGGCGCGGCCGATGACCGCTTTCGTGAATCGAGATGAGCATGCGCTCTACTTCCTCACCGAGGAAGACAGCGACATGGTCAAGCAGGCGCGCGAGTACCCGAGCGTGACCGCAACCTTCGCCGAGGTAAGCGGCAACAAATATCTTGCCGTCTCTGGCCAGGCGGCTGTCGAAAACGACCGCGCCAAGATCAAGGAATTGTGGAACCCATTCGCCAAAGCCTGGTGGAAATCGCCGGACGACCCGGCGATCCGGGTCGTGACCCTCACGCCCGAAGACGCCGAGCTTTGGGACAGCCCCAACAAGCTCGTGGCGACGGCCGTCATGCTGACAGCGGCTGCGACGGGTCATCAGCGTCCGAAGCTTGGAGACAAGGCGCACGTCGACATGTGACGCGGCTTCGGCATCCGCTGCGAGCGGAAAGCGCGTCTACAATCTGAGGCCGTTGCGCTTCAGCTGGCGGGTGAGGCTACCGTCCACAGGAAAGAGGGGGATGAGGCAGGCCTGGACGGCGTGGTAAATGTCGGGGCGTCCTTCGAAGACGCGCGAGACGGGGTTGAGGGCGCGGTCGAGTTCTGGTTGCCAGCCATGTGTCCTGTCGATCACGTGGCGAGCGAGAAAGCTCCAGATGCGCCGGTACCATTCTTCGTAAGAAGGATCGGCGTCGACGGAGCCGAGCGCGGCGGCTGCGCCGATTCCCTCAGCGCAGGGCCACCAATAGCGATCGGTTTGATCCGGTCGGTCGCTCCAGTCGAGCGTGTAGTAGAAGCCGCCAAGCTTCCGGTCCCAGCCGATCGACGTGGTCTTGCGGAACAGCGCTGCCGCGGCTTGGATCATCCAGGCTTTGTTGCGGCCACCAAGCTCCCAGAGCTGGACCAGCAGGCGGCTCCATTCGAGCGCATGGCCAGGCGTTGTTCCGCTCGGGCGGAACATCGGATCCCCCCGATAGGTGCGATCGACCTCCCAATTCGCGGTGAAATGTTCGGCCACCCGCCAATTCTCGTTGCGGGCGTGGCGATCGATGATCAATGAGGCGATGCTTTCGGCCTTGTCTAGGTAGACCCGGTCGTCCGTCGCCTCGAACGCCGCCATCAGGGCTTCGGTCATATGCATATTGGAGTTCTGGCCGCGGTAAGTTCCTATCGGCGACCAATCGGGATTGTATTCTTCTGTGATCGCGCCGGCGGCTTTGTCCCAGAACCTCTCCTCGATCACCTGCGTCACGTCGGCAAGCAGACGCGGCGCGTCGGGGTGGCCCACGCACATTGCAGAGGAGGCGGCGAGCAGGACGAAGGCATGCCCATAAGCCTGCTTCGTCGGGTCGGTGGGTTTCTCGTCATCCACGGCCCAGAAATAGCCGCCGTGCTCGCCATCTCGCATCCGCTCCCACAGGAACCCCAGCCCGTGGTCGACGATGCGGTCGGCGCCCGGCAGCCCCATGAGATGCGCAATGGCGAAGGCATGGACCATTCGCGAGGTCTCGTGCACGTGCCGGTTCGCGCCTTTGTGTCCGGGTTTCGGGGGAAGAGGCCGCGCGTTCTCATCCAGCGAGAAGAAGCCGCCCGCCGGATTGAACGAGGGACGCTGGAAGAAGTCGAAGAGGGCGCGAGCGTTATCGATCAGCCACAGCCGGTGGGCCGTCAGCGTCGCAAAGCGCGGCGTCCCGGCCGCCGGAAGGTCCTTGCTTGCGGACTGGGCCACCATCGCAAACCTCCATCTTACGATCGATGCAGACCTATCGCTAAATGCATATGGGGAAAACTACCTATGGCGCCGGCGGCTCACGCCGATACGGTCGCCGGCGGTTAGAGACTTCCGTTACACACTGCCACCGGGATTGGTCCGCTCCGGTTTTGCCGCGCGGCTTGGTCCGGTCGTGGAGTGCAGGCCGCTCTCACGATAGTCGCATCAACAACGAGAGCCGCCGTGGCCCGCACGCCCTTACTGCAGTTTCTGAAGGCTCTTTCTTCTGACGTCCGCCATTGCCAAGCGCGCGATATCTCGGTCAGCGAGCTGATGGCGGAGCGATTGGCGGCCCTGTCGCGGCGTCAGTTCGTCGCCGGCGCCGCGGCGATGGCGACAAGCGCGGTGGTTCCGGAAGCGGCTCTCGCTGCGCCTTCCAAAGCGCGCATCGCCATCGTCGGAGCCGGAATCGCCGGTTTGAACGCCGCGCTCACCCTGCAGGATTCCGGCGTCGCCAGCACGGTTTACGAAGCGTCGAACAGGATCGGCGGCCGGATGTTCTCGGCGACCTCGATATGGGCGGACGATCAAGTCAGCGAATGGTGCGGAGAGCTGATCGACTCCGATCACGAGACGATCATCGGCCTCGCCCGGCGCTTCGGCTTAGCCCTCGACGACTTCGCCGGAAACCCGAGCCTCCGCGACACCTACAAGATTCTTGGCCGCTATTACACCGTGGAGCAGGCGTACGAGGATTGGCGGGGCGGGGTTCAGCAGGCGATCGCCAAGGATCTCGAAGCCGCGGGCGAATCGACCACCTACGACAACTCCACCGCGGAAGGGCGGAAGCTCGATCAGATGTCGGTCGCAGAATGGATCGACAGCCGCGTCCCAGGCGGGCGCAAGTCGCCGCTCGGCGCCCTCCTCGACGTGGCCTACGCGATCGAGTACGGCGCCGACACGAGCGACCAGAGCGCGCTGAACATCGTCTATCTGCTGGGCGCGAACAAGCAGACCGAGGCCGGCGAGGGGTTCAACGTGTTCGGCGCCTCGGACGAGCGCTATCACATCCGCGGCGGCAACCAGCAGCTCCCGGCCCGCATGGCCAGGCATCTGAGAAACCCCGTGCAGCTCGGAATGCGCATGACGTCGATCGCCCGCAGCGGCGACGGGACTTATGCGCTCGCCTTCGACGGCCATCCTTCGGTCACGACCGATCTCGTGATCCTGAGCCTGCCCTTTGCCGTCCTGCGCAAGATCGATGCGAGCGGCGCCGGCTTCGACGCGCGCAAGACCCAAGCCATTCAGGAGCTGGGGCGCGGCCAGAGCGGCAAGCTGCAGCTTCAGTTCACCTCGCGCTACTGGCGCGAGCCGGGCCCCTGGCCGGGGCGCGGCAACGGCCTGTCCTACACCGACGAAGGCTACCAGAACACGTGGGAAGTCAGCCGGCGGCAGTTCGGCGCAAGCGGCATTCTCAACAACTATACGGGCGGCTCAGTCACCGCCGCCAAGACGACGAAGACGCCGTTCGCGACCGCCGCGGACGCCGACGTAAAGCAAGACGCTCAGGCCTTCCTCGGCGGCCTCGCGGCCGTCTTTCCGGGGGGAACGGCGAAATGGAACGGGCGCGCCGCAAGCTCGCTGCCCGCCCTCGATCCCAACATGGGCGCGTCCTATTCCTACTGGCGCGTGGGCCAATACACATCCTTCGCCGGCTACGAGAAGGCGCGGCAGGGCAACATCTTCTTCGCCGGCGAGCACTGTTCAGCCGACTACCAGGGTTTCATGGAGGGCGGCGCGGTCGAAGGCGCGCGCGCGGCGCAGGAGATCCTGGGGGAGCTTCGCGGGAAGAAGACATAGGGCGGGGCCCTGGGGCGGCCGGTTTGGATTTTCTTGGGCATGAGCAGTTTGAGCGCGAAAACCCCCGTTTTTGGAGGTTTGAAAAGCTTGGATTTCCTTGGATTCTCTCGTCCGAAACGAGACTTATCAATGGGTTACGAGGTATTTTCGCTGAAATAAATTTCTCGCTCCTTGTTGCCCGCTGCGGTCGCGGGACGGGGGGCTAAGGGCCTTGGCGTCGAGAAAGCGCATAAGGTTGGTCATGGGGCAAGCTTAACTTGGTTTCGGATTTTCCGCAACAGATTGCTGCCCAGCCCGCCGGCGCGCGGAACAAAAGCACGAGCACGTTGGCCAATAGGCTCTTGTCAATTAATCCCAATTGGGCAAATCCTAGGGCGGCCTTTGGTCGTCCGGAGAAATCGCTTGAACCCACTTGGTTCTCTTGACGCGACAGTCTTGATCGCGGGCGGGGGTCCGTGCGGTCTCATGCTGGCGAATGAACTCGGGCGGCGCGGCGTGCCGACGATCCTCATCGACGAGAAGCTCGGAACGTCGCCAAATCCGCAGGCCAACGCGACGCAGGCCCGCACCATGGAGCACTATCGTCGGCTTGGTTTCGCCGACGAGATTCGCGCGCTCGGAATGCCGGCCGATTATCCGACTGACGTGGCTTATTTCACCCGCTACGCAAAACATGAACTGGCGCGCATCGAACTGCCAGCGGCTGGCGACGCGCGGCGGATGATCAAGCAATTGTCCGGCGATTGGAGCGCCGCGGAACTGCCGCACCGGTGTTCGCAGATGTTTGTCGAGCCGGTCCTCTACAGGCATGCCTCGAAACTGCCTTTCGTGTCGCTGCGACACGGTGTTCGGCTGACCAGCTTCACTGACCACGGCGATCATGTCGAAGTCAGCGCCACGCGGGTCGCGGACGATTCGTCCCTCGCTCTTCGGGCCGCCTGGCTGGTCGGGTGCGACGGCCCGCGCAGTCTCGTGCGTCGGCAGCTTGGAATCAGCTACATCGGCGAAGCCGGGGCGCAACGCGACTTCATGGGCGGACGCATGCACATGTTGCATTTTCGCGCGCCGCACCTCTACGACATCATTCCGCACGGCAAGGCCTGGATGTACTGGGCCTTCAATCGCGAACGGCGCAGCTTCATGTGCGCGATCGACGGTCGCGGCGACTTTGTCTTTCACACCCAGATCAAGGCAGGCGAAGAAGACCTCGAGGTCAGCGACGCACGCGCTCGCGCCATGTTGGAACAGGCGATAGGCGCGCCGTGCCCGGTCGAGATCCTGGGGCGCTCGGCATGGACCTCCGGGTTCGCGCTGGTCGCCGAGCGCTTTCAGCGCGGGCGCGTTTTATTGGCGGGCGATGCGGCGCATTTGTTCACGCCGAGCGGCGGGCTCGGCTACAACACCGGTATCGAAGACGCGGTGAATCTGGGCTGGAAGCTCGCGGCAATCGCCAATCAATGGGGCGGCCCGAGTCTCGCCGACAGTTACGAGAGCGAGCGGCAGCCCGTCGCGCGACGCAACACGACCTTCGCGCGCGGTTTCGCGGCGGCCATCGGGGTTGCGCCGGACCCGGAGATCGAGGACGAGTCGCCCGCTGGAGACTTGGCGCGCCAGCGCGCCGGAGCCTACCTGAACGCGGCGGTGCGCGCGGAATTCAACATTCCCGGCATAACATTTGGCGCGCGTTATGACGGCTCGCCGCTCATCGTTGGGGACGGAACGTCCCCGCCTCCCGACGCCGCCAATTCCTACACCCCCACCGCATGCCCGGGCGGACGCGCTCCCCATCTGTGGTTCGCCGACGGCGCCTCGCTCTACGACAAGCTCGGCTTCGAGTTCACATTGCTGCGGCTTGGCCCCAAACCGGCGCCGGCGAGCGGCTTGATGGAGGCCGCGAAACAGCTCAGCCTGCCGCTGACGGCTCTCGACCTGGACAACGCTGAGCTTCGCGATCTCTACGGGGCCGATCTCGTCCTGATCCGGCCGGACCAGATCGTCGCCTGGCGCGGCGCCCAGGCGCCGGAGGACCCGATAGGGCTGCTTGGCGCATTGGCCGGGTTCTCGCGCAGCGAGCTTCCGATCTAAGGCGTCAGATCCACTTGCCGCCTGCGACTACCCTTCGGACCTCCCATCGGCCGCCCTGCGTCGCTTGCTTAAATGTGTGTTGGCCCCGTAAGCTCCAATCCGCAGCGGAAAATCCTTTTCGCTGAAGAGAACAAACGCGGGAACGAACAAACGGCCCGCGACCTCCTGCTTGAACGGCAGGATCCCGCGGAGGCCGCAAGGTTCCCCTCGGGAGGACATCATGCTCAGCACAGATCGCCGGACCTTCGTCCGGACAACCGGCGCCGGCGCAGCCGCGGCGGCGTTCATGGCCGTCGCGCCCGCAAAAGCGGCCGACGATTCCGTCTATGTGATCGCGGAACTGGTTTCCAAGCCCGACAAGGCGGACGACCTGCGCAAGCTCCTGGTCGAGTTCGTCGCCGGCGCCCGCAAGGAGCCCGGCTGCAAGCACTATTCGCTGCTCGAAGACCGCAAGCAGGTCGGCCGCTTCCTCACCTTCGAAACCTGGGCCGACCAGGCCTCCATCGAAGCCCACATGACCACCCCCGCAATCAAAGCCGCCGGCCCGAAGCTCGAGCCCATCCTGGCGAAGCCGTTCACGCAGGAATTTCTGAAGATGGTCTCGGACGGATAAGGGGCCCCACCTGACGGGGGGCGACGCGGGCTGCCCCTAGAGAAGATAACGAACGGCTGTTTCAGCGGCGCTACGCCAATAAAAGGCTGTTCGGACGCTCATCCCTTCACTGTCGTTCTCTTGGCGGAGAAGCGAGTTCGTGGGTTCGCAGTCGCGCGCGCCAATCATGCAGATTCAAGAAGCGGGAATTCCTTCTCGGCAAGTCGCGGCAAGTGTTCAATCAAACCACCGATATCGCCAGACGTCAGAAAAAGGACAGCATCGTCCTTGCGTAGCTCGCCGCCAATTCTGGCAAGGCCCTCCTCGCAGGAGCGTATGGGCGTGGCGTCCACGCCGGCGGCGTTCACCCGCTCCATGATCTCGCTGAGACTGGCCTGCTCATGCGTGCCAGCCCCCTGGTTCGCCGGCTCGAAGATGAAAACGCGATCACAGCCGCGAAACACGTCATCATACCATTCGAGCTTGTTGCGATTGCGCCACGAAAACGTGTGAGGCTCGAACACGACAAGCAGGCGGCGCTGCGCAAAATGCTTTTTCATCGCCGCAATCGCGCTCTTCGCCTTGTCATAGGACGACCCGAAGCCTTCGAACATCTGCACGCTGGTAAGGTCTGATTTTCGGTCGAGCCGGCGCATGACGCCGCGAAAGCTCGCCATCGCCGTTGCGTATTGCTCGACGCTGACAAGGCCGCGGGTCAGCACAAACGCGCCGATCCCAACCATGTTTTCGATATTGTGCGCGCCGAGCTGGCTGGTCTTCACTCGCGCGACCTCACGGCCGCGCTCAGTCAATGTGAACTCAGAGACTTCGCCATACTCGATAGCTTCCGCGCGCCAGTCGCCGCTTGTGAGCCCGAAGGTCACGACGTCGCGTTTCGCTTCGGCGAGAAATCGCTCGCTGAGTTCGCCCGAAGTCGCGGCAACGATGAGCCCGTCGCGCGGGACCAAATCAAAGAGGCGATGGAAGGGCGCGAGATAGGACTCGATCGTTGGAAAGACATTGACGTGGTCATGCGCGAGCGGCGCCAGCAACACATGCGCAGGGCGGTAATGCAGAAACTTCGACTGATTGTCGGTGTTGGAAGACGGATATTCGTCGCCTTCGAGCAGGAATAATTTTCCCGTGCCGGCATTGGAGGCGCGAGGGGGCGACAAAGGCACGGCGCCGATCATCCACGAGGGATCGAGCCCGGCGCTCGCGAGGCAATGGGCCATCATCGCAACGCTCGTCGTCTTGCCGAAAGATCCCGCAACCACGATGTTTTCGTGTCCGCGCGACAGGAGCGCGAGCACTTCGGCGAAGGACAGAATTTTTGGCCCTTGAGGCCTCGCGGCGCGCGCGAAAGCCTCCGCCACCTCCTCATTCTCGCTCGGAACCAACCGCGCGTTTTTGCCGATGACGATAAGATCGGAATCGTCAGGAATATTCTGCGCCGCATAAGGCGTTCGGCACGCGAAGGCTTCCCGAGCCAGCACCTGCGAGATCGGCGGATAGATCGCTTCGTCGGAGCCCGTCACGGCGACGCCGCTGTCGCGCAGCAGGATCGCCGTCGCGCTCATGCCCACGCCGGCAAGGCCGATAAAGTGGGCTCTACGAAATGGAAATGGGGTCATCGTCACTGTGTCTGGACGCTCTTCGCCTCTCTGATCGATGACTAGGGGGCGCGTGACGCGGCTCTGGGGCAACAGAATGCCCTTCATACCCGTGTGTTAGGAAAGTTATTTCTGATATTTGCGTTAAAAAATGTTCCAATCGAGGTCTGTTCCTTCAACGCTTCATACATATTCAGGGGAATATTGTAATACTGATATATGCGGCCTCCGTTAAATTCTACTTCTAAGGTTTCCGTAGATGCGTCATATCCTATAGATACAAGACTTGATGAATTTACCGCCTCGCGATCCATCCTACTGATCTCCTTCTTCAAGCGTCCATCTTGGATTTTGAGACCTCCAGGCGCTAGATAGGCGGCTGTAATTTTCTTCCCCTCGCTGCTTCGCCCACGCGCTCGCGACTTTTGGATCTTCGCTGTTTGGACGCTCGTGCTCTGGAGGAAGGTTCACACGACATCTGATGGGCAATCTTGCGGCCTCCCCGGTAACTATCAATGTCGATTTCCGGCGAGAACTGACCCGGGATTTCCATTGAGAACTGACCCGGCTTGATGATGGTTTCTGGGTCAGGCGTTGGTCAAGTTCCGCGATTTCTCCTTGGTGGGTTTGGCGGCTTTCGCTGAGCTGTTCTTGAAGCGGAAGCTGTCGTTTCCGGTTTCGAGAATGTGGCAGCGGTGGGTGAGACGATCGAGTAGAGCGGTCGTCATCTTCGGGTCGCCGAACACGGTTGCCCATTCGCCGAAGCTGAGATTAGTCGTGATGATGACGCTGGCGCGCTCGTAGAGCTTGCTGAGCAGATGGAAGAGCAACGCTCCGCCGGAGGCGCTGAACGGCAGGTAGCCGAGTTCGTCGAGGATGACGAGATCGGAATAGGCGAGCCGCCCGGCGATCTGCCCAGGCTTTCCCTGAAGTTTCTCCTGTTCGAGGGCGTTGACGAGCTCGACGGTGGAGAAGAACCGGACGCGTTTGCGGTGATGCTCGATGGCCTGGACGCCGATAGCCGTGGCGAGATGCGTTTTGCCGGTTCCAGGACCGCCGACCAGGACGACGTTGTGGGCGTCCTCCAGGAACTCGCAGCGATGAAGCTGGCGGACGAGCGCCTCGTTCACCTCGCTGCTGGCGAAGTCGAAGCCGGCGAGATCGCGATAGTTCGGAAAGCGGGCCGCCTTGAGCTGATAGGCAGTGGATCTGCACCTCCCTGTCGGCCGTCTCCGCCTTCAGGAGCTGGGACAGGATCGGCAGCGCGCCCTCAAAGGCCGGAGAGCCTTGCTCGGTCAGTTCGCCGACCGCCTGAGCCATGCCGTGCATTTTGAGGGCGCGCAGCATGATGACGACGGCGCCGGCGGCAGGGTTATGACGCATGACGCGCCTCCTGGGCTTTGCGCAGCGCGTCGTAGCGCTCGACGTTAGCCTGGGGTTCGTTCGTCAAGGTCAAAGCCTGCGGCGCTTTTATAGGAGGCGTGTCCATCGGCTTTCCGTCGACCAATCGATGCAGCAGGTTCAGAATGTGCGTCTTGGTCGGCACGCCGGCCTCCAGAGCCAGTTCGACGGCAGTGAGCACGGCCTGCTCGTCATGCTGGAGAACGAGAGCCAGAATCTCGACCATCTCGCGGTCGCCGCCCGGCGTCTTGAGCATGCGCTGCTGCAAGGCTCTGAAGGCAGGCGGCAACTCGGCGAAGGGCGCGCCATTGCGGAGCGCTCCAGGCTTGCGTTGCAGGACCGCCAGATAGTGCCGCCAGTCGAAAACGGTGGTCGTACTCTTGCGTTGGTGAGAGCGGGCAAAGACGCGCCGATGCTCGCAGATGACCTGTCCTTCACCGGCGACGACAATCCGCTCGGGATAGACCCGTACGCTGACGGGGCGATTGGCGAAGGACGCGGGCACGCTGTAGCGATTGCGGTCCAGATGGATCAGGCACGTCGGCGACACGCGCTTGGTGTATTCGACGAAGCCGTCGAACGGGCGCGAAGGCTGCATCAGATGCTGGACCTCTTCGGCCCAGGCGTCGGCGATCGCGCCAGGATGCGAGCCGTGCGGCGTCTGAGCCCATAGCTCACGGCAGCGCGTCTCCAGCCAGTCGTTCAGCGCGGCTAGCGAGGGGAAACTGGGCGTCGGCTGCCAGAGCCGATGGCGAGCGTCCTGGACGTTCTTCTCGATCTGCCCCTTCTCCCAGCCGGAGGCCGGATTGCAGAACTCCGCCTCGAACAGGAAGTGGCTGACCATGGCTGCGAACCGTGCGTTGACCTGGCGCTGCTTGCCGCGCCCGACCTTGTCGACCGCAGTGCGCATGTTGTCGTAGATGCCGCGCCGCGGCGCGCCACCCAATACACGGAAGGCGTGGTTGTGGGCGTCGAACAGCATCTCGTGGGTCTGCTGAGGATAGGCGCGGAGAATGAAGGCGCGGCTGTAGGAGAGCTTGACGTGAGCGACCTGCAGCTTGGTCCGCTCGCCGGCGATGATCGCCCAATCTTCCGACCAGTCGAACTGGAATGCCTCGCCGGCCAAGAACGCCAGCGGCACAAACACGCCGCGACCGCACGTCTTCTGTTCCTGTTGCCGAGCGGCCTTCCAGTCGCGAGCGAAGGCCGCCACGCGATTGTAGGAGCCATCATAGCCAAGGAGCGCCAGGTCCGCGTGCAACTGCTTGACCGTCCGCTTCTGCTTGCGTGACTTCCCCGCCTCCTGCCGCAGCATATGCGACAGCTTGTCGGCGTAGGCGTCCAGCTTGCTCGGCCGATCCGGCACAGCGAACTTCGGCTCAACGTTATCCGAGCGCAGGTATTTGCGGACCGTATTCCTCGACAGCCCGGTGCGCCGCGATATCTCCCGGATCGAGAAATGATCTCGATAATGCCAACGTCGGATGACGCTCAATAACTCCATGTCGATCACTCCGTCGCCTCCCGGCCAGGCCAAGGGGGCAAAGTTCGAACATGGGTCAGTTCTCGGTGGAAAAACCCGTGCTGCCCGGGTCAGCTCTCAGTGGAAATCAACAACCGGGTCAAAGAATGGTTCATGTGCTCCAGCGAAGCCATCAAAATATGGGGCATGTACTCTCTCGAAGGCCTCCTCGAGCAGATAGTCATAATTTGTAGTGAATATTTCTACAGGATATTCTCGCGCAGTTCCGACGATCCAATTTATGAGGTTAGAGTACGGCGAGGCCCCTTCTGGGAGTCCAACGTTTACGATAGTAGCAATTTCTCTACAGACATCAACACTGAATAGTTTATACCCCCCTCCGTTTAGACCGTGTATTTCTGTATTACCTATGACAATGCTCAGAGATCTCGCTCTGGATAGGATTGTCTCGATATTATAATTCTGTAGCTCGTTGCATAGAGCAGCAATCTGCGGCCCATATTTCGGCTGAAGAGACTGCAATACTCGGTCAGTTAAGCCGACAACTGCGGGAATTAGTGGAAACGTGCCATCGGACTTAGCCATACCTGCAGGGCCGCCCGCTCCGATAAGCAATCCGATTCTTTTCCGACCTTGCGCGAGTATTGTACGCAGGGCAGACATATATTGATCGGGATTGTGTACACTGACACTCAAACGTGTCTCCCGTCATCGACCGAATCGCCACAAACATTTAGGCTAACTAATTGGCAGAGTGCCAGCGCACAATGAATAGAAAAGCTGTGACTGTCACGGCGCTCTTGCGAGCGTAGCGCGAACAATCCGCCGGTAATGTTTTGCCGATGTAGCTTACCCCGCTCCGGCGCCTCCCCCTAAATTCAGCCCCAATACCCTCTCGCCCTGCCTCTTTAGGTCGGGATGAGGGAATAGCGCCTACCCCCTCCTCCGCCCCCTCATCTTCCCCCCGCTTCGGCCGCGCCTCCCCGCCGCCCCAATTGTGCGGCCCCATGTCGGCGTCGGTGGGTTTGCGGGGCCTTGTTGAGGGCAGGTTGGCGGCGCGGCCGAAGGGGCGCTCGCCGGCGTAAGAGCCGGCCGTCGCCTCGATGTCCATCTGGCGCGCCATCGGGTCGTCGCCGACCGCGAGCGCGACCGATTGCAGGCGCTTGATCTCGTCGCGCATGCGGCCCGCTTCCTCGAATTCGAGATTGCCCGCCGCTTCCCTCATCCGCTTTTCGAGATCGGCGATCGTCGCTTGCAGATTGTGGCCGATGGCCGGGGCGTCGGCGAGGCCGATGTCGACCGTGACGTGATCGGCCTCGTAGACCGAGCCCAGAATATCCTGGATGCCGCGCCGGATCGAGGACGGCGTGATGCCATGCTCTTCGTTATAGGCCGTCTGCTTCTCGCGCCGCCGCTGGGTCTCCTCCATCGCGCGCGTGATCGAGCCGGTGACCACATCGGCATAGAGCACGACCTTGCCGTCGACGTTGCGCGCGGCGCGGCCGATGGTCTGCACGAGCGAGGTTTCCGAGCGCAGAAACCCTTCCTTGTCGGCGTCGAGAATGGCGACCAGCGCGCATTCGGGAATGTCGAGGCCTTCGCGCAGGAGGTTGATGCCAACGAGCGCATCGAACGCGCCGAGGCGCAGATCGCGGATGATCTCGATGCGCTCGATCGTGTCGATGTCGGAATGCATGTAGCGCACGCGCACGCCGTTCTCATGCAGATATTCGGTGAGGTCTTCGGCCATGCGCTTGGTCAGCACGGTGACCAGCGTGCGATAGCCGCGCTTCGCGACCTCCTTGACCTCGCTGAGCAGGTCGTCGACCTGGCTGCGCGCCGGGCGGATTTCCACCGGCGGGTCGATGAGGCCGGTCGGGCGGATGACCTGCTCGACGAAAGCGCCTTCCGTCTGCTCCATCTCCCATTTGCCCGGCGTCGCCGAGACATGCACGGTCTGCGGCCGCATCGCCTCCCATTCCTCGAACCGGAGCGGGCGATTGTCCATGCACGACGGCAGGCGGAAGCCGTATTCGGCCAAGGTCGCCTTGCGCCGATAGTCGCCGCGATACATGCCGCCGATCTGCGGGATCGTCACATGGCTCTCGTCGGTGAAGACGAGCGCGTTGTCGGGCAGATATTCGAACAGGGTCGGCGGCGGCTCGCCGGGCCGGCGGCCGGTGAGATAGCGCGAATAATTCTCGATGCCGGCGCAGGAGCCGGTCGCCTCCAGCATTTCGAGATCGAACAAGGTGCGCTGCTCGAGCCGCTGCGCTTCCAAGAGGCGCCCTTGCGCATGAAGCTGGTCCAGACGGAGCTTCAGTTCGAGCTTCATCCCCTCGATCGACTGCAGCAGCGTCGGGCGCGGCGTCACATAGTGCGAATTGGCGTAAACCTTGACGAACTCGAGGTCCTGCGTCTTCACGCCCGTAAGCGGATCGAACTCGACGATCGACTCGATCTCGTCGCCGAACATCCCGATGCGCCAGGCGCGGTCCTCGTAGTGGGCCGGGAACACTTCGATCGTGTCGCCGCGCACGCGAAACAGCCCGCGCGAGAAATCGCCGGCCTGCACGCGCTTGTACTGCAGCGCGACGAGATCCTTGACGAGCTGGCGCTGGTCGACCTTGTCGCCAAGCTTCAGCGAAAAAGTCATCGCGGTATAGGTCTCGACCGAGCCGATGCCGTAGATGCAGGACACGGAGGCGACGATGATGACGTCGTCGCGCTCGAGCAGCGCGCGCGTGGCCGAGTGGCGCATGCGGTCGATCTGCTCGTTGATGTCCGATTCCTTCTCGATATAGGTGTCGGTGCGCGGCACGTAGGCTTCGGGCTGGTAATAGTCGTAGTAGGAGACGAAATACTCGACCGCGTTGTCGGGGAAGAAGCTCTTGAACTCGCCATAGAGCTGCGCGGCCAGCGTCTTGTTGGGCGCGAGGACCAAAGCCGGCCGCTGGGTCGCCTCGATCACCTTGGCCATGGTGAAGGTCTTGCCCGAGCCGGTGACGCCGAGCAGCACCTGGTCGCGCTCCTGGGCGCGAACGCCCTTCACCAGCTCCTCGATAGCCTGCGGCTGGTCGCCCTTCGGCTCGAATTCGGACACGACGCGAAACGCCCGCCCGCCTTCCGACTTGTCAGGACGCGGCGGCCGATGCGGCAGCCACGGGGGCCGGTTGCGGATGTTCGGATCGCCCTCTTCGAGGAGCGCCTTGAGCGAATTGGCCGTAACCGCCGCCCCAGTCAGGCCGCGCGGATGGCTTTCCGGGAAGGCCCCCTCGAACTTCGGCTGCGGGGCTTCGCCGAACCCTTGCGTCTTGGGCGCGACCAGCGCGGGATTGAGCAATTCGGCGAGATGCTCGCCAAGCGGATGGACTTCGGGCCGCGAGGCCTTGGACTTGGGCCAGACTTGGGCCCGGAAGACTTGGGCCCAGAAGACTTGGGCCCAGAAGACTTGGGCCCCGAAGACTTGGGCGCGGAGGCGGATTTTCGGGGGGCGGGCATGAGCGGAATATGGGGCGATTCATGGGCCGGGGGAAGGGCAAGCGCAGAACCTTTGCCGCCTCGAGTGGATCGAGGCTGGAGCTCGGCGTGTTGTTGTCCACAAATTACGGTACGTCATCCAGGAGAGCGGGACTTTCGACGAGCTGCTAATCTCTCCGACGAGCTCTAGGATAAGGGAATAGGCGCCGACCCAAAAGGACATTCCGGCCGAGGAATCCTTCCCTCCGCCCGAACCGAGAGGAACAGGAAACGATGACTTCCACGCCCTGCCGCCGGGATCTTCTGCTGCTAGCCGCTGGCGGCGTCGCCGCAGCGCCTGCTTTGGCGCTCACGTCGACGCCCACTTTGGCCTATCAGGGCAACATGGAGCGCGCCTTGTCGGCGCTCGGAGCGGCAATGCAATCCCTGCAGGCGGCGACGCCGAACAAGGGCGGCCATCGCGAGCGGGCCATGCGTCTCATCGAACACGCCATGGGAGAGGTTCAGGCGGGAATTGATTTCGCCTATCAGCACGGGGGCGGCGGCTACTGAGGGCGTGGGGTTTCAAGACGGCGTCCGCTCCACGGGACACGGCCATCGTCTTTCCCCCGCCCGTCAGCGCCATTGAGCGGCAGGCCATACAGTGCAAGACCCAATCTACGCCGTCGTCGTATTCGCAGCCATGTGCGTGAGCGCAGCGGTTGGCTTCTTCATCCATTCCCGCCTCTCCGAGAAGCATCGGGCGCCCGAATCGATCGCGCTGGTGCAGCTCATGATCACGCTCCTGGTGACGTTCACGGCCATCGTGCTTGGCCTTCTCACCACTTCGGTCAAGGCCGGGTTCGACGCCGCTTACACGGCTCGCGGCGACGACGCTGCGCAGATTGCCCAGTTCGACCGCTGCCTGCGCGACTATGGCCCGGAGACGGCGCCCATGCGCGAGCAATTGCGCGGCTATGTCGCCGCGGTGATCGCCAGCACCTGGCCAGACGAGCCGCGTCCTGAAGGGGTCGCCTTTCCCGATCCGGCCAAGATGCCGAGGCTCGGGGAATCGCCGCTCCTGTCCGATGTCCTGAGCGAGGTCGGGCGCGGCGTTTACCGACTTCAGCCGACAGACAGCTTCCGCAGGGCCCAACTGGCCGCGTGCGTTGAACACTACGGCGACTTGCTGAACGCCAGGTGGAAAGTGATCGAGGGCGCGCGTCCCTCCTTCTCGCCGCCCTTCTACTGGGTGCTGGTGATCTGGCTTTCGATTCTGTTCGGATCGTTTGGCCTGACGGCGCGGCCCAACGGGATGGTGGCGACGATGACCGTTTTGTGCGCGCTGTCGATCGCGATCGCGGTCTTCGTCATCCTCGACATGGACGAACCTTATGGCGGATTGTTCGGAGTGCCGAGCACCTCAATGCGCAACGCGCTCGCCGATATGATGCGGACGGACGGCTGAAGCGCAAGGCTCAGCCTGGACTCGTGAATGCGACGGCAGGAATTGGGTTGAATTCGGGGCTCGACGGCGCATGTTTCCCTGGTGACGAAACCGGAAGCAAGGCAATGAGCGCGGCCATTCAGCATTATCACGTCTTTGAGACCGCCATGGGCTTCTGCGCGATCGCGTGGAGCGATGCGGGGGTCGCACGCTTTCAGTTGCCAACGAAAAACGCCGAAGCTGCCGAACGGCTGATGCGCCGCCGCGCTTTCGGCGCGGAGCCGGGAGCGCCGCCGGAAGCCATTGCGGCGGTCATCGAGGCGGCGAAGCGGTACTTCGCCGGCGAGGAAATCG
Organism: uncultured Alphaproteobacteria bacterium; assembly: GCA_963717215.1. Lineage (GTDB taxonomy): Bacteria > Pseudomonadota > Alphaproteobacteria > Rhizobiales > Beijerinckiaceae > Roseiarcus. The sequence goes on along the minus strand of CAVQVS010000004.1, from coordinate 111,417 downwards.
ATTTCTCGCAGGTTCCGGTCGATCTCGCGGGTCAGGACGCGTTTTTTGCGCAGATTTACGACGCCCTTCGCGGCGTCGGCTGGGGCGGCACGACCACCTATGGCGCGCTGGCGAAGGCGGTCGGCGCCGGCCGCGAAAGGGCGCGGGACGTCGGCGAAGCGATGGCCAAGAATCCGGCGCCGCTGATCATCCCTTGTCATCGCGTGCTGGCCGCCGGCGGCAAGATCGGCGGCTTCTCCGCCCCAGGCGGCTCGAAAACAAAAGCCCGCATGCTCGAACTGGAGGGCGTCCGCGTCGGGTCGCCGGAAGGGGCGCAGCCGGCTTTCAGTTTCTAAGCTGAACCAGCGGCCCGCGTCGAAAAACTGGTTGTCGCCCAAGGCGGTATTGGGTGTCCGTTGAGCCATGGCGCCCTGCGCCAAGAGGGAACGCACAGACGCAGGGCGACGATAAATCCCCACACCGCCAAGAAGAACAGCGCGCCGAGCAGACCTCCTATAAGCGCTTGCGGCGGGTACTGGGACAAACCTTTCCAAAACAACAGCAGAAGCAAGACCGCCTCAAGGGCGTAGAGCGCCGTGGACCGGAGGCCAGGATTGGGCCGGTAGCCAGCCAGATATGGGACCCAGTGAGAAAATAGACAGTCCGACACCAATGCCCCAATCAATGCGCCGAGCCAGAATACGCCTTGCTGCGGGGTCAATGGACCCCAGAGACCCAATCCGACAATCGCGCCGACACCGGTGATCCAGAGGAGGAGCAAGAGAGCGACAGTAAAGAACGGAAAGCCGAGCCAATTCGGCACGTAGACGCCTTCAATAGCGCCGAAAGCTCGCCACAGAGGAAAATCAGACCCCTTCCATTCCTCGAGGACATGAATGGCGGAAAATGCCCAACTCAAGGCAAGGAGGAGCAATGGCGTCGCCGTGGAGCGCCCTAAAGAAAAGACGCTTTCCGCATAGCTTCCAATGGAGTCCAGCATCGATAGGGCCTCCCGATCAAGCGTCAGGCTCCCGTAATGTATCGCAGACCGCTTGGCGTTTGTCGCCGCTGGCGGAGGGCGGATGAAAGCGAATGGTCTCCATCAAACCTCCAGCGCCTGATCCAAATCGCGGATCAAATCGTCGGCCGTCTCGAGGCCGATCGACAGGCGCACGACATCATCGCCCGCCCCGGCGGAAATGCGCTGCTCGTCCGTGAGCTGCCGGTGCGTGGTCGACGCCGGATGCAGGATCAGGCTGCGCGTGTCACCGATATTCGCCAGATGGGAGAAAAGGCGCACGCCCTCGACCAGCCTGACGCCGGCCTCGAACCCACCCTTGACGCCGAAGGTGAAAACGGCGCCGGCGCCTTTCGGCAGATATTTTTGTGCGAGTTTGTAATAGGCGCTTGTCTTCAGGCTCGCGTAGGACACCCACCCGACCTTGCGGTGCTTGCCGAGGAATTCGGCGACCTTCCGTGCGTTCTCGACATGGCGCTCCATCCGCACATGCAGCGTCTCGACGCCGGTGATAGTGAGGAAGGCGTTCATCGGCGCGAGCGCCGGGCCGAAATCGCGCAAGGCCACCGCGCGCGCCTTCATGGTGAAAGCGAAATCGCCGAAATTCTCAAAGAACTTGAGCCCGTGATAGGCGGGCTCCGGCTCGGTCAGCGAGGGAAAGCGCCCGCCTTGCGACCAATCGAACTTGCCCGATTCGACCACCATTCCGCCGAGCGAATTGCCGTGGCCCGCGAGAAACTTGGTGGTCGAGTGAACGACGATATCGGCGCCGTGCTCGAACGGCCGGCAGAGATACGGGGTGGCGAGCGTGTTGTCGACGATCAGCGGCAGGCCCGCGTCATGCGCGACTTTCGCCACTGCCGCGATGTCCACGACGACGCCGCCCGGATTGGCGAGGTTCTCGATGAAGATCGCCTTGCACTTCGGCGTCAGGCTTTTACGAAAATTCTCAGGGTCGGTCGGGTCGACGAAATGGCAGGTCCAGCCGAGCTTCTTGAACGAGAGGCCGAACTGCGTGAGCGAGCCGCCATAAAGATTGCGCGAGGCCAGAAACTCGTCCCCCGGCTCCATCAGCGTGAAAAATGTCAGGAATTGCGCCGCATGGCCTGAAGAGGCGGCGACCGCGGCGCGTCCGCCCTCGAGCGCCGCGATGCGCTCTTCCAGCACCGACACGGTCGGATTGGTCAGCCGCGAGTAGATGTAGCCAAAGTTATGCAGGTTGAAGAGCGAGGCGGCATGGTCGACGTCGTCGAACACATAGGCCGTCGTCTGATAGATCGGCGTCGACCGCGCGCCCGTGGTCGGATCGGGCGCGGCCCCGGCATGGATGGCGCGCGTCTCGAAGCCATAGTCAAGATTGGCCGCGGGCGCAGGACGGCTCTTGGTGCGGCGGGCAAGCGGCGCCTCTGGCGGGCGGTTCTGGATGATGCCGCTGTTGACGCCGCTCCACGACAATTCGCCCCCTAACCGCCCGAACTCGATTTTCGGGCAACGGTCCATGATCACCTCGATCCCGGCCGCCTCCGCAATCTTCGCCGCCGCATCGTTCCGGATGCCCAATTGCATCCACACGACCTTGGCGCCGATGGCGACCGCGTCCTCAACAATGGGGGCCACGTCCTCCGACCGGCGGAAGACGTCGACCATGTCGACGTGATCGGGGATGTCGCGCAGCGACGCATAGGCCATCTCGCCGAGCAGACGCTTGCCGGCGAGGCCCGGATTGACGGGGATCACACGATAGCCTTTGCCCTGCAGGTACTTCATCACGAAATAGCTGGGCCGATTCCAGTTCGCCGAGGCGCCAACGAGCGCGATCGTCTTCACCCGCTCGAGGATCGCGCGGATCTTCGCGTCGGAATAGGCAATCGGTTCCAGGTCGGCCATGCGTGCGCTCTCGGTCAAAGATGCGCCTTCTAGCGCAATACCAAGCGGACTTCAGGCGAAAGGAGCGTTTTGCTTCGAAATGGATCCAAGGCCGTGAATCCCCCAGTCCAGCCCGGGGTCAAGCCCGGCCCCAAAAGACAGGTGCCACAAACCGTCTGACAATGAGGGGCCTTAGCCCACGCGCTGAAGGCGAGGCTCCGGCTTCACGACGGAATCCGGCCGGCTCGCCAAAGCGATGCCGATAAACACGGCGACGATTCCTGCGCCAAGGCTCAAGCGCAAAGGCTCACCCAGCAGAAAAGCGCCGACCAGCGAGGCGACAATCGGATTGACACAGACGGAAATACCGACGCGCGTTGGGGTCGTGTGCTTGAGCGCAAAAGCCCAGAGGAAAAAGGTCAGTGCGCCGCCGAATGTCCCAAGATAGAGCGCCGCGCTCCACTGGGGAGCGCCGAACGACGCGACCGCGGCAAAGCTCCCCCGAGCCCACGCGATCGCAATGAGGCAGGCGGCGCCCACGCCCATCGCGACGATTGTGAAAGGTATGGGCCCGGAGCGGCGGATGAACGGCTTCGACCAGACACCGTACAGCGCCATGCAAAGCGCCGCCGCGACCATGAAGAGATCACCGCGCCACGCGCCGGGCGGCGCAGCGCCAAATCCGGAGACAAGGGCAAAGGCGACGCCGAGCATGGCGATTAGCACGCCGATGGTTTTCCGCCACGTCAGTGCTTCGACGCCAAGCACAGCGCCGACGGCCATGGTCAGAAGCGGTAGGGTCGAGAGTGCGAGGGCGCCGCGAGCGGCGGTCGTGTAAATAAGCGACGCGTTGAACAGGAGCGGAAAGAGCGCAAAGAACAGGAGCCCAAGCCCGGCCACTCCCAGCCAGTCGCGACGCTCGGGCCAACGTCCGCCGCCGAGCGTGGCGAGCAGCGCAAGCAACAGCACGCCGATGCCAAAGCGAAACGAGCCGATCGTGAGCGGATCCGCCGCGCCCGCCAGATAGCGGGTGGCGCCGATCGAGCTTCCGCCAAGGGCGCTCGACAGCACCGCGGCCAGCATTCCAGTGAGTTCGCCCAATCCGATCATCCCCCTGCTTGTCCGAGGCATAGCGAGCCGCTATACATAAGGGAATCAAATTGATGTGATCTAATTCATCAAGATCTGTCATGACCTCGCCCGCGCTCGACCTGGACTGCGTGAGAGCGTTTCTCGCCATTGCGGACCTGCGCTCCTTCACCCGCGCGGCTTCATCCCTCCATCGCACGCAATCGGCTGTCAGCATGCAGATGAAACGTCTCGAGGGGCAGCTTGGAGTTGCGCTGTTGCGGCGAAGCAAGGCGGGCGCCGATTTGACGCTCGCCGGCGAACGATTCGTCGGCGATGCACGACGGCTGGTCTCGCTCAACGATGACGCCGTGGGCCGGCTCGTCGAGCACAATCTGGACGGGCACGTTCGGCTCGGCGCCATGGAGGACTACGGCGCCACCTTGATCCCACCTTTGCTTGCGAGCTTCGTCGCCGGCTATCCCAATATCCGAGTCGAGATGGAAACCGGCCTCACGCACACAATGCCCGACCGGTTGGGCGAAGCCTACGACATTGTCATCGCCATGCATGCCGAGGGCGCACGCGAGGGCGAGTTCCTTCGTCGCGAGCAGGCTTTGTGGGCCGCCAGTCCGTCGCATGGCCTGGACGAGCGCGCGCCGCTGGCCGTTGCTCTGCACCCGCCTGGCTGTCTGTTCCGCAAATGGGCGATGGAGCGCCTCGACGCCGCCAAGCGGCCCTGGCGGCTCGCCTTCGTGACCCATAGCCTTTCCGCTGCGGAATTGATCGCGGCGCAGGGTCTTGCCGTCACCGTTGCGAAAGCGGGGACGTTTCCCTCGCGCTTGCGGGCGCTGGGCGAACGCGACGGCGTGCCGAGCCTCCCCGCGGCCGAAATCCGGATGCACCGAGCCCAGCGCTTGTCCCGCGCCGGGGCGCTGCTCGCCGATCATCTTGCCGCTGGCCTGTCGAGGCCGGTCTCTCCGCCGTCGCGCTGACGAGCAATGCCGTGGGTATTTTCGGAGATCTTTCTAGGCTGGTGGCGCCCTACAATGACGAACTGGTGAACGGAATGGCCGTGGAAAGCTGGAGCGGGGCGCAAGCAAAGTAGCTCATGGCCGCGGCTCCGGCACCCTTTTCTCGAGCGGCAAGCCGGTTGCGGCCCAGCCGTCGGAGCCCTCCGGATACCAGGCGACATTCGCGTAGCCGAGCGCGAGCGCGCGCTTGGCCGCGTTCCACGACATCCAGCAATCCTTGAGGCAATAGAACACAAGAAAACGCTGGCGATCGCCCAGGGCTTTATCGAGCCCGCGACGAAAATAGTCGAGCATGACTGGAGCGAGTTCGCCGTAACCGGTGTCGGGGAGCCACAGGCTGCCGGGGATGTCGAACCGCGGCCTGTCCCGCCAGACGACGTCAGCAGGCAAATTCTTCGGACGCGGCGCTTGCGGCAGAACGTCGATGAACGCCGAGTTGCCGGCGCGCCATAGGGCCGCCGCCTCGTCAGTCGTCAGCACCCGCGCGCCTTTCAGAGTCGCGGGCGTCGGCGCGCGATAGTCGCCCTGCCGGTAAGAATCCGGCTCAGGCGGCGCATCGCCTGCCGCCGCGAACGTCGCCACGAGCGTGAACCCAAGGGCCGCGACCAGCGTTGATCGAAGGCTTGAAGTTTTTGATCTCACGATGACTCGATCCGGCTTTTGCTTGTGGCCATCTATAGCATGACAGGAGTGGGTGAGCCGTGGTCGTCATCGCGAGCCATAGGGCGTGCTAACGGACACGATCGGTCATTGCCCGGCGTCAGCGGGCTGCTATGTTCAAGCGGAAATGTCCAATTTCAACATGCGTTGGTTGCTCGGCATCCTTATCGCCATTCTCGCCTTCTCGGCGACGAGCGCGTTGCACGCTGAGGCGCTCGCGCCCCTGCCAGTTCAGGAAGTCGCGCCGGGCGTGTTCGTCCACGAGGGCGAAATCGCCCTGATGAGCGAAGAGAATGCGGGCGACATCGCCAACATCGGTTTCGTGATCGGCGACAAGGGCGTGGCGGTGATCGATACCGGCGGCAGCGTGCCGGTTGGGAAGCGGCTGCTCGCCGCCATCCGCGCACACACCGACAAGCCGATCCTCTACGTCATCAACACGCATGAACATCCCGATCACGTCTTCGGCAACGCCGCTTTCGACGGGATGGGCGCGACCTTTGTCGGCCACCACAATATGCCGCGGGCGCTCGCGATGCGCGGTGAGTTCTATCTCAAGGCGTTTCGCCGGATCATCGGCGACAAGCTCGTCGACGAGGTGAAGCTCATTCCGCCAACCTTGCTCGTCGCCGATCGCATGACGCTCGATCTCGGCGGACGGTCTCTGGAATTGCAGGCGTGGCCGCCGGCGCACACCGACTGCGACCTCACCATCCTCGACACGACGACAAAGACGCTTTTCGCCGGCGACCTCGTCTTTGTGAAGCACCTGCCGATCATCGATGGTTCGGTGAAGGGTTGGCTTGTCGATCTCGCCGCGCTGGCGAAGGTTCCCGCAATGCGCGTCGTTCCGGGCCACGGGCCGGTCGATTTGCCCTGGCCGCAGGCGCTCGACAGCGAGCGGGCCTATTTTGAGGGCCTCGCGAAGGATGTGAAGGCGTCGATCGCCAAAGGCGAGCCGGTCGAGGGAGCGACCAAATGGGCGGGCCAATCACAGCGGGATGACTGGCGGCTGTTTGAGGATTATAATCGCCGGAATGTAACGGCGGCCTATTCGGAATTCGAATGGGATCAATAGCCACCGCCGCTCGGGATGGAGGCGCTTCGATGGCGCGCAGGTTCACACGACGACAGACACTGGCCGGCCTCGCGCTTGGGTGCGCGACGGGGGGACGCGCTTTCGCTCAAACGGCCGATGATCCGGATTCCTGGCCCGAACTCGTGCACCTCTTTTTCAACGACGCGTCGATCCAGGAAGACAAGGGGCTGGTGTCGTTCGAGGCGCCTGTGCGCGCTGATGACGCCGCGATTGTGCCAATGTCGTTTTCGGCCAAACTGCCTGAAGGCGACACGCGCCGCGTCAACAAGCTGACGCTGGTCATCGATGAGAATCCGGTGCCGCTCGCGGCCGCGTTCACGCTCGGCGAGAAGGCTGGCGACACGCGCATCTCGACCCGGGTGCGGGTCAATTCCTACACCAACACCCGCGTCGTCGCGGAACTCAGCGACGGGTCGCTGCATATGGCGACGCGTTACATCAAGGCGTCCGGCGGATGCTCGGCGCCTATGGTCAAGACCATGGACGAAGCGCTGGCGACGCTTGGCCAGATGAAGTTCCGCATCCTGCCGCCCACGCCCGAAGCGCCGAACGAAGCGCTGCTCATGGTCCGCCACCCGAACAATTCCGGGCTGCAGATGGATCAGGTGACCCGGCTCTATACGCCGGCGCGCTACATCGCCAAGCTCGCGGTCTATCAGGGACAGGATCTCGTTTTCTCGATGGCGGCCGGCATATCGATCTCTGAGGACCCGAACTTCCGCTTCACCTTCAAGCCGAATGGGGCGAAAATGTTTCGCGTCGAGGCCGAGGACACGGCGGGCAAGACGTTTTCTGGCGCATGGCCTGCGACCCGCGACGGGGCGTGAGCGAGCTTAGGCGCCAAACCTCAATCGGTGCTCAGAGACGAGAGATTTGGCGGAAAGCCCCTACAGGATTTCGCCGCGGCGCGCCCTGAAGCGCGCCGCGCCCCTGTCTTACTTCAAATCCTCATACGGATCGTAGTTCGCATCCGGGTAAAACTCTCCGCGGAAAAGTGCGGCTTGCCTGCCAACAGTGACCCGTTGGACGTGATCGCTGTCGATGAAAGAATGGGGCACGCTCGGCACGCCCCAATCGCCACCCCAGATCAGCTGGTGATGATGGGCCAACTGGCCCAGCAGCGAGAAATCGCCTTTCCACGAAGGCTGGCCATTGACGTTCTTCACAAGATCGCAGGCAAGGCCGTAATGATGCACGCCTACAGTCTTGAGTTTTGTCGCACCCTGCTCGAACAAGGCCTCCTGCCGATCTTGGCTACGATAGGTTTCAAACACCATGAGCTTGAGACCGTTGGCCAGGGCGTCGGCAATAATGGCTTCCACCAGTTTCCGAGTCACCGGCTCCAGCAGACCCAGATCGTCGACACGTTTTGGGTTGTCGAATTGTGGACTATTCTTGATAACGTCCGTATAGAAATTGCCGGACGCAAGTGAAAGACGACGCGCTCGTTTCGCCATAAATGATCCCCTTCTCTTTCTAATTCGCCTGAACCATCCTTAAGTTTAATAAGCCCCGCTATAGGCCGCCCTCAAGCGACCAGTTCGGGCTTCCGATCGAGAAAAGTGGCCTGCTCGAGACAGCCCTGGAAATGGGTTACGGGGACAAGCATGTGGCTGATGGCGTTGGAAGGCGTCGCTACGACGTTTGCCAATCCTAGCGCCCCGAGGGTCTTGCAACGATCAACCATTTCAGCGTTGTCGGGGGAATTGTGGGGCCGATAGAAGAGCAGCAAGCGGCTGCTTTCGTGGTCCCGCGCCCATGCGCGCCAGAATGGAACGTCGACATCGTGATAGAGGGACTCATAGCCCCAGCAGTTCACAAGGCTTGCCGCTGCCTTGCCAGCCCCGCCAGCAAGTAAGCGTTCGTCGACTCCCCCGCCGCTGTGGCAAGCGACAATCAGACTGCGTAGCGTGAGGACGTCGGGCCAGCCGTCCCCGGCATGTGCACGAATCGACGCGAGCGCACGGCCGAGGAAAAGGTCGAGCCCGCCGTGAGCCGTCAGCTTCCCCGGCTCGGACTTCGCGCCAAGCGTCGGCGCAACCAGAATGACGTTCCGCCCACTGGTGTTCAACCGCTGGCGCAATTGACCGTAGTCCTTCGTAAGGTATTGACTGATGGCTGTAACTCCATCATCCTGTAGAAAACCGTGCAGATAAAGCACAATGTCAATATTAGACCCCTTTGAGAAGCCGTCTGGAATATAGATGGCCGTTTCCGGGGCTTGACCTGCAATTCCGAGATCAATCTTTACGAAAAGTGTCAACCCAGGCGGCGGTCGAGTTTCGAGTTGCGTAGGTCGAATCAGGTCAGCCGCGGGGAAATCATTGCTCGTTATCCGAGTATCCATAAAATATTCCTCCGAAATATATATATGATTTTTTGTAGAAACAATGCTAAGCTAAATCTGAAATACGCATCGATCTGGCGCGGGCGCCGTCTCTTGCCACCAAAACGTTAGCAGGCAAAACATTTGTCCTGCTGCACCACCAGACTGGCTAATAAGCTTATTGACTGCAATGGGTAGTTTTACCCTGTTTAGCCCCCGATCTCACACCCCACTTTACTCCGCGGCCTTGCCGACCATCTTGCCTCGGGCCGCGACGTAAAGCCCGCTGCCGATGATGATGGCGTTGCCGATGACGATTGGCAGCGTGGGAACGTCGCGCCAGATCAGCAACCCCAGGATCGCGGCCCACAAGAGCCCCGTATATTGCAGCGGAGCGAGCACAGCGACGCGGGCGAAACCAAGCGCCCGAACGACGCAGATGATGCAGATCATCGCCACCACGCCGACAAGGAACATGAGGCCGAGGTCGAAGAGACTGGGCGTCGTCCAAGACCAGGGAATGGTCGCCGCGCCGACAAGACCCGTGCCGACGAATTGCCACAGAACGAGCGGGACCCAGTGGATGCCCCGAAGATCGCGGGTGATCGTTTGGCTGAGCGCATAGGCGATCGCTCCCAATAGCGCGATCGGCGCCGCCCAGGACAGCATCTGCGGCGAAGGCCTGAGCGCAATGAGGACGCCAACGAAACCGACCAGAACCGCGACCCAGCGAAAGCGCTCAACCTTTTCGCCCAGCAGCGGCGCCGACAAGGCTGTGATGATGAGCGGCGTCGCCATATAGAAGGTCATGACGTCGGCGAGCGGCATAGTGCGCGTGGCGTAGTAGAAGGCGAACGTGTCCGCCGCCGCGCACAGGACGCGCAAGACCTGAAGCCCGGGTCGACGCGGATCGATCAGTTTGACGCGCAGCGACAGAACCAGCGGCGCGAGTACGGCGCTCGCCCCGATCGTGCGCAGCAGCATCAACTGGCCGACGCCGTAGTCCGCGACAAGCCATTTGCCGAGCGCGTCGTTGACCGCGAACATCGCGATGCCGGCGAGATAAAGGACGACGCCGAGGCCCGCGGTTCCGGAGCGAGGGATCGGCATGGAATCCTGGAGATCTGGCGGTCGTCGGTCCGCCCCGCCGGCCCGTCGCGCGCAGACCTGGCGCCCCGGCAGGGTCTAGATAGAAGTGGGGCTCGCTTCGGCGAGCCCCGAGCGAATTGTCAGCGCGAATAGAACTCGATGACCAGATTTGGCTCCATATGCGTCGGATACGGCACCTCGGAGAGCCCGGGAACGCGAGAGAGCTTGGCGGCGCCCTTGGCGTGATCGACTTCGATATAGTCGGGCACGTCACGCTCGGCCAACGCGTTGGCCTCAAGCACCAGGTTCATTTGGCGCGAGGATTCCTTGATTTCGACGAGATCGCCGACCCTCACCTGATAGGAGGGAATATTGACCCGACGGCCGTTGACCCGGATATGGCCGTGGTTGACGAACTGGCGCGCCGCGAACACGGTCGGCACGAATTTGGCCCGATAGATCAGGGCGTCGAGCCGGCGCTCGAGGAGGCCAATGAGATTGGCGCTCGAGTCGCCCTTCAGGCGGAGGGCCTCCACGTAATAAGAGTGGAACTGGCGCTCGGAAATGTTGCCGTAATAGCCCTTGACCTTCTGCTTGGCCTTGAGCTGCGTGCCAAAGTCGGTCGCCTTGCCCTTGCGGCGCTGGCCGTGCTGGCCCGGCCCATACTCACGCTTGTTGAAGGGGCTGCGAGGGCGGCCCCAGATGTTCTCGCCCATCCGGCGATCGATCTTGTATTTCGCTTGCGCGCGCTTCGTCATCGCGGTTCCTCTTAAGTCCGTTCGAGTTCAACGAGGAACGCGCCCTCCTCTGCGCTCCAAGAGCGCCGACAGGCTTTTGGCCGAGCAAGGCCTGAAAGCCACGGGTGCGTCAAACGACAAACGCGCTCTCGAGCCCGAGAGCGCGCCTGAAGTTGCAGCTTCACTAGAGGGGTCGAACGCTGCTGTCAAATTCTGTTTCGCGCCAGTCCCGCAGGAAACGCCCCCAAACGGTCGCAACCCACCCGCTCGCCCACCGAAGGACAGCACGCAGAACAGGCGTGCTATGCTTTGATCACATGGCTGAGGAAGAACAGGTAACATATTGTTTACTATTTATGCACTGAAGTGCTGATTATTCCGTCCAAAGCCCCTGCCGCATGGTCAATGTCATGCAGTTTTCACGTTTATTTTTGCATTGCACCATTGACTTCTGCAGTGCAGCAATCTATGTAGGGCCGGTCTGGGCGAGGGAACGAATTCCTCGGGCTCGTTGGGTCGAGGTCGAGTCAGGAGGGCGGTCAATAGAAGGAGACCGCCATGAAGAAGTTCTCTCTTACACGCTTTCTGCGCACACGCCGCGTATATTGGAATGTCTTGCAGGAGCTTTCGGCTTATACCGACCGCGAGCTGCATGACATCGGCATCGATCGTGCCGACATTTACCAGATCGCGCGCCTGGCTTCGCAGGAGCAACACTAACCTGAATGGCGGCGCCGCTTAACGGCGCCGCCATCACTCATTTCCGGTTATAGACGTCGTCGACTCGGACGATGTCGTCCTCGCCGAAATAGCTCCCGGTCTGAACCTCGATCAGCTCCACGTCGATCTTGCCCGGGTTGGCTAACCGGTGGGTCGAGCCGATCGGCAGGTAGATCGACTCGTTCTCGTGAACGAGCATCACCTTGTCGTTCAGCGTGACCTCGGCGGCGCCGCGCACAACCACCCAGTGCTCGGCGCGGTGGTGGTGCTTTTGCAGCGAAAGGCGCCCGCCAGGCCGCACGACAATGCGTTTGACCTGATAGCGCGAGCCCTGGTCGATGCTCTGATAATAGCCCCACGGGCGGTAATTGCGCCGGTGCTCGGTCGCTTCCGGATAACCCTGCGCCTTGAGGAGCTCGACGAGCTTTTTGACCTTGGCGGTCTGCGCCCGGTCAGCGACCAGGACCGCGTCGCCGGTGGCGACGACAACCACGTCGTTCAGCCCGACCACGGCGACCACTTGCTCTTCCGAACGCACCAGCACGTTCGACGAATCGACCACCACCGCCCGACCGCGCAGGCTGTTTCCGTTGGCGTCACGCGGACTGAGGCGCCAGACCGCCGACCACTCGCCGACATCCGACCACCCAACATCGGCGGTCAACACCACAGCCCTGTCAGTCCGCTCCATCACCGCATAGTCGATCGAGGTCTTCGGAGCCTTGGCGAAGGACGCATGGTCGAGGACGAAGAAGCCGAGGTCCTTCTTCGCCGCCGACACCGCCGCCGCAGTCGCAGCCGCGATCTCGGGCTCGAAACGCTGAAGCTCCTCCAGCATGACGTCGGCGCGGAAGATGAAATTGCCCGAGTTCCAGAGATAGCCATCTTCAATGAACGCGTGCGCGCGCGCTTCGTCGGGCTTCTCGACGAAGCGCTCGATCCGCCGCACAGCGGGATCGAGCGCGAGCGGCGCGCCCGGATGGATGTAACCGTAGCCGGTGGCGGGATGGTCGGGCGTGACGCCGAAGGTGACGATTTCCCCGGCCGCCGCCGCCGCGTAGGCCTGCGCGCAAAGCGCGACGAATTGTTTTCCGTCCTCAAACACATGGTCGGCGGCGAGCACGGCGACGACCGCTTTCGGGTCGCTGGCGCCCGCCCACGCGGCCGCGGCGCCGACGGCCGCCGCGCTGTCGCGCCTCTCCGGCTCGAGCAGGATGATCGCCTCGGCGCCGATCTCTCTCAATTGCTCGGCGACGCGAAAGCGGTAGTCGATATTGGTGATGATCACCGCCGGATCGAACACGGCCGGGTCGCTGACCACGCTGACGATCGTTTGAAAAGTCGAGCGCTCCCCGATCAGGGGGATGAACTGCTTAGGCAAGCTCTCCCGCGATTCGGGCCACATGCGGGTGCCGGACCCGCCGCACATGATCACCGGCCTTATCTTGGGCATCCATTCCCCGGTTTGGCGGCTCGCGATGGCAATCGCGAGCGGGGCCTCCTCTGCAATAACGGCGGCGCCAAAGCAATGCTCAGATCTGGGACGTCCGACCGTTACGCTTTGCGCGGCCCTCGCCGCGCGCGGCCGATGGCCGCGACGATCGACACGGCGACCGCCGTCGTGACCAACGCAAGCGCGAATGCGGCGAACGCGGCTGACAGGGACAATTCTTGCGCAATCGCTCCGGTCGCCAAGGGCGCCGGAAGGCGGGTCAGCGCGCTGAACAGCGAGGCGGAGGCAAGCCCCACCGCAGGCCCGGCCGCCGCCTGACGCGCGGCCAGCGCGAAGCCGCATGGGACGATAGGCCCGGTGCCCAAGCCGATCAGGGCGAAGCCCGCGACGCTTGCCGCGAACCCGGCCTGTGTGCTGACCAGAGCAAAGCCGGCCGCCGCGATCGCAAACGAAGCGATGATGATGCGAAGGTCGCTGACCCGAAGGCGGATCGTGTCGACATTGAAGCGCAGCGCCGCCTGGCAAGCGGAAAAGAACGCCGCGCCGAGGCCGGAAATCGCCGCCAGCTTCGGCGCTTCTTCGCGCAACAGCAGCGACGACCACACCGACGCCGCGAGTTCCGCCGCGATCGAGACGCCGACCACGATTCCAAGCCCGATCAGAGCCGGCGCGAAGGACAATCCGCTTCGTCCGATCGAGCCAACCGCAGCCGAAGGGGGACGATCGGCCCTCGCTGCGCGATGGTAGGCGACGCCCGCCCCGGCAAGCCCGAGCGCAGCGACGAGGCCTGCCGCCCAGGGCGCCGGCCCGACGACGATCAAACTGCCGAGGATCGCGCCGAGCGCCATGCCGGAGGACGCCGCGGCGTGCAGCCGAGCCAGGATCGGGCGGCCGAGCCGGCGCTCGATCCGCGCGCCCTCGGCGTTCATGAGCAGGTCGACGACGCCGCCGACGAATCCCGCGACGATCAGGGCGATCGCGACCCAGGCCTCGCTCGTGGCGTCGAGCAGCGCGCAGAGCGCCGCGCCAAAGAGGATCGCCGAGACGGAGAGCGCCTGATCGACGCCAAACCGATGTGCGACCGCCCCGCCCGCCGACATGGCGATGAGATAGGCGCCGGTGTAGACGGTCAGGAGAACGCCGAACGTCGCCGCATCGACGCCAGCGCGAATCAAAATCGCGCCCGAGGCGCCGCCCCAGAGGCCCGCGCCGATGCCGAAGGCGAAGAACATCGCGGCGACCGCCGCGTGCAGGCGTGTGCGGGATTCGCCCGGCGGCGTGAGAGCGCTCAAAAGTCGGTCGGCGCGCCGCCTTCTTCTTTGCGGCGGGCGACGAAGGCGGTCAGCGCCTCGAGGCGCTCAGCCTCGAGCGGCGGCGCGACGAAATCGCGCAAGCGGTCGGCGACGATGCGCTCGGCCGCGTCGATCGCGGTCGGCGAGCCCGCTTCGCGCCAAGTCTCATAGTTGCGCCAGTCAGAGATGGCCGGCGCAAAAAAGGCGGTGCGGTAGCGCGACTGCGTGTGCTCGGCGCCGAAGAAATGCCCCCCGGGGCCGACTTCCCGCATCGCCTCGAGCGCCAGCTCCGCATCATCGACGCGCAACGGCCGCAAGAAGTCGGCGACCATCGCCAAGAGATCGGCGTCGAGCGCCATCTTCTCGAACGAGGCTTGCAACCCGCCCTCCATCCAGCCCGCGCCATGCATGAGAAAGTTGACGCCGCCCATGATCGCGCCCCAGAGCGAGAATACGCTCTCGTAGGCGGCCTGGGCGTCGAGCGAATTGGCGGCGTTGGCGTTCGAGGAGCGATAAGGCAGGCCGAGGCGACGCGCCAGCTGGCCGCCGACGATCGCCGTCTTCATATATTCGGGCGTGCCGAAGGCCGGCGAGCCCGACTTCATATCGACGTTCGAGGTGAATCCGCCATAGACGAACGGCGCGCCTGGCCGCGCCACCTGGGTCAGGACGAGGCCCGCAAGCGCCTCGGCGTGCTGCTGCGCGAGCGCGCCTGCGAGCGTGACCGGAGCCATCGCGCCGGCGAGCGTGAACGGCGTCATCACCACCACCTGGTTGCGGCGCGCCATCTGGAGGATCCCTTCCAGCATCGGCGTGTCGAGCCTCAGTGGCGACGACGAGTTGATGACCGTGAAGAGCGAGGGCTCCCGCCCCAGCGTCTCGTCGTCGAGCCCACGCGCAATCTTGACCATCTCGATGGCGTCCAGGTTGCGCTCGCGCCCGAGGCTGTAAGCGTGGACCGGCTTGTCGGATAGCGTCAGCATGTCGAACAACGCGTCGAGATGGCGGATCGAGGCGGGAATGTCGATCGGCTCGACTGGATAGCCGCCGATGAAATGAATCGAGTCGAAACTCTGACCCAGGCGTATGAAGTTCTGATAGTCGCGTCGGGCGCCGGGCCGCCGTCCCCCGCCCGATCAAACGAATTTGGCGCGCTCGCCACGGTGCCGAAGGCGACGTGCCGACCGCCGATTGAAAGATTGCGCATGGAATTGCGCGCGTGCAGCCTGAACGCCTGCGGCGCGAGGCCGATATGCGCCTCAACCAGGGCAGGCTCGAAGCGAACGCGGCGCGAGGCTGGATCGACATCCGCGCCAGCGTCCTTCAGCATTGCGCGCGCTTCATCGTGCAGGAAGTCGATCCCGATCTCTTTCAGCACGGCGAGCGCGGCCTGATGGATCGATTCGAGCTCGTCACGCGAGATAAGGTCGAGCGGAGCGAACGGCGACTCCGGCTGGCCAACGGGGTGAGGCGCGCCAGACCCTCCGCCGCGCTCGGCCGTGCGCCGGCGCCGGCGCCCCGTGTCCTGCGGCGGCGAACCCGTCGTCATCAAAGTCCCCAGAGTCCCGTCAGAGAGCGCCGATCGCGATTCGCCGCAAGGTTAGTCTAGCGCAGCCGGCTGACCCACACGCACGCCAAAATGGCGTCTCAGCATGTCAATTTGTGCGAGAAGCTCGCGCTGCTATTTCGCCGCGCGCAGTTTTGGCGGCTCGGCCGGGGCGCCTTGCAGCTTTGGCCCTTCGGCGGCGGGTTCCGGCTCCGGCGCCGGAGCTGGCGCGCCGCCAGAAAACCGCGCAATCAGCCAGGAGCGGAACAAGGCTACCGCCTCGTTGCTCAGGTCCTCGGGATGGGTGGTCAGATAATAGCCGTAGCCTTCGTCAATCCAGAGATCGAAGGGGCGCACCAGCCGACCGGCCTTGATCTCCTCGTGAAACAGGAGTGGATCGAGCAGCGCAAGCCCATCGCCCATCATCGCGTACTGGGCCGCGAGCTGCTGGGTGTCGAACACCAGGCCGCGATCGACGGCGATATCGGGGCGCCCGATCGAGCGCACGAACATTTCCCAAAAAAAATGGCGCTGCCGGCCATCGATCTTGAGGTGCAGGAGGTCGTTCGCGGCGATAAGCCGCGCCGGATCGCTGGCGTCGATCCCTTCGAGCAGCTTGGGGCTGCAAAGAAGCGTCGAGCGCACCATCCATAAAAGATCGTGGATCGCGTCGGTGACGCGGGGCTCGGAATAGACGATGGCGATGTCGATATCGCCGTCCACTTCCGGCCCGGTCGTCGGCTTGGAGACGATCTCGAGCGAGATCCCGGCGTTTTCGGAGCGGAAATCGCGCAAGATGGGAATGGCGAGGCGGTGCGCGAACGAGGTCGGCAGAGCGACTTTCAGCACCCGCTTCGGCCGCCCCTTCTCCTTGATGACTTCGCCGAGCGCCTGATCGATGCGATCGAAGGACTTCGAAACGACAGGCAGGATGTGCCGCCCCGCGTCGGTCAGCACCAGCTGTTGGGGGCGCCGCTCGAACAGCGAGACGCCGAGAAAATTCTCGAGCACGATCACGTGACGGCTGACCGCGCTCTGCGCGACCGTCAGGCTATTGGCGGCGGCGGTGAAGCTGAGATGTTGTCCGGCCGCTTCAAACGCTCTGAGCGCGTTGAGCGGCAGCCACTTGCGATCCATTCCTCCTCCGCGCGCGGCGCATTCGTCTCACTGGTGTTTTTGCGGGCGCGTCAATATCAAGTTCATAACCCATACCAAACGTATCGGACAATATGGTTTGGGCGGAGAATCCAAAGCCAGATGAAGGCGCTGTCCGATCGATGGGGTCTGCGGCGCTCCTTCCCTCGCCCGGCCTCGACGCCCTCAAGCACGCGCACCCTTCCCTCTCCAGCCCATCCGCACTAAGTAAGGGGCTTCTTCCCTACAACCCGAAGACCATGACTGACCCGAACCCCGTCGCGCGCCGACGCACCTTCGCGATCATCTCGCACCCCGACGCCGGCAAGACGACCCTGACTGAAAAGTTGCTGTTGTTTGGCGGCGCCATTCAGCTCGCCGGCGAAGTGCGCGCCAAGGCCAATCGCCGCCAGACCCGCTCCGACTGGATGGGCATCGAGCGCGACCGCGGCATTTCGGTGGTGACCTCTGTGATGACGTTCGAATATGGCGATTGCGTCTTCAACCTGCTCGACACGCCTGGCCACGAAGACTTTTCCGAGGACACCTACCGGACCCTGACCGCGGTCGACTCGGCCGTCATGGTCATCGACGCGGCCAAGGGCATCGAGGCGCGCACGCGAAAATTGTTCGAGGTGTGCCGGCTGCGCGATATCCCGATCGTCACCTTCATCAACAAGATGGACCGCGAGACCCGTGATCCGTTCGATCTCCTCGACGAGATCGAGAAGACCCTTGCGCTCGACACCGCGCCGCTCACCTGGACGATCGGCCGCGGGCGCTCGCTCGCCGGCGCCTATGACATCCGGCGCAGCCGCCTCACGCCGCTCGGCAAGGACGCCCTGACGTTCGCCGTCAATGGCCCCGACGATCCGCGCGTCGCCGAGCTCCTGCCCGAACACGAGCGCGCCCAGGCGATCGAAGAGCTCAACCTCGCCGTCGAGGGGCTCAAGGCTTTCGACAAGAAAGCCTTTCTCGAAGGCCATATGACCCCAGTCCTGTGGGGCAGCGCGCTCAAGGATTTCGGCGTCAAGGATCTCATCGACGCTCTGGCCGAATTCGCGCCGAGCCCCCGCGCGCAGGAAGCGCAGAGCCGCACAGTGCAGGCGGATGAGCCGAAGATGACCGGCTTCGTGTTCAAGATCCAGGCCAACATGGATCCCAACCATCGCGACCGCATCGCCTTCATGCGGATCTGCTCGGGCAAGCTCCAGCGCGGCATGCGGGCAAAGCTCGTCCGCACCGGCAAGCCGGTCACGCTGTCGGCGCCGCAATTCTTCTTCGCCCAGGATCGCTCGCTCGCGGAGGAGGCGTTCGCCGGCGACGTCGTCGGCATCCCCAATCATGGGCTTTTGCGGATCGGCGACACCTTGAGCGAGGGCGAGCCGATCGTCTTTCGCGGCGTGCCGAGCTTCGCCCCGGAAATTCTGCGCCGGGTCAAACTCGCGGACGCGATGAAGGCCAAGAAGCTGCGCGAGGCTCTGCAACAGATGGCGGAAGAAGGCGTCGTCCAAGTGTTCCTGCCCCATGACGGCGCGGCGGCGATCGTTGGCGTCGTGGGAGCCTTGCAACTCGACGTGCTCACCGAGCGGCTCAATGCCGAATACGGCTTGCCGGTCACGTTCGAGCCGAGCCGCTTCGAGATCTGCCGCTGGGTCTCGTCAAGCGACAAGACGGAAATGGGCAAATTCCTCGACGCCTATCCGTCCTCGATCGCCTCTGATCTGGACGGCGCGCCGGTGTTCATGGCGTCGAGCGCCTTCAACCTTCGCTATGACCAGGAGCGCTGGCCGAAGATCACCTTCGCCGACATCAAGGACTATCAGAAGGCGGCGGCGTAAACTTACCTATTGCAAACCAATCTCAAACGTTATTGAATTTGCCGTCAGTTATTGTAATTTACACTTTAGCCGCGGGACTATTCCGGCGCATCAAGTTGTCATGTCAATCTAGTGCAGGTTGACAGCATTCATTGTGAAACACGGGGACGCTATCGTCAGTCTCAGATTCTCGACGCATTCCATGCGGAGGCTGAGCGGCTCGAGCGTCGCACGGATTTGGACGAAATTTTATTTGGGAGGCGAGCGTGTCCCCTAATTCGACCTTGGTTCTTACGATCGCGATAGCAGTTCCAACGATCGCTTTGCTGACATCCCTTTATTTTCTTGTCAGGAACGCCCCGAATTACATGGCGATCCGTAGCGCGCTCGCGCCGACCCGCCTGCGGTTGCCGGAGGAGAAGCTGGGGTATGGCGCAAATTACCTGAATCGCTTCATGCACGCGGCTCAGGCGGCGACGGCCGGAGGCGGCGCATCCGCGATCAACCGCTACATCGATCCAACGCTCGGCCTCGATCAGCGTTTCGCCGTCGCGCTTGCGGCGGCGCTCCTCCTCGGCAACCTCGCCCTCCGGCCATTCATGCCGCTCGACCCTTTCGGCGGCCGGCTCGCGCTCTTCTGCGCCCTCATGAGCGCCATCTACGGCATCTCGGACGTTCTCGAGGACAGGACGCTCAAGCGCATTCTGTCGGCCGGTCCACCTGTCGATCGCAGCCTCGCGAGGCAGGCGAGCGGATGGACGTTGCTGAAGTTCGCCGCGATCTTCCTTGCATTGCCCGCGTTGCTGGGTTTCTTCACAAAATTCTTCCACGACCAGGCCTATGACGCCTTCTATGGCGCGCTGAAGCTCTGGCCGGTCGGCGTCTTCCTCTGGGCGTGCTTCCAGCCGGGCGTCGCGCGTGTCTTGTGGGCCTGCCGCGTCAGCGTCGTCAGCGCGCTAGCGGGCTACTATCTCTTCCTCTCGGTCATCCAGGCGCAGGACCTGTTCGCCGACGACACCTACGCCGGTCAGGGATGGTGGAACGTCGGCTTCTGGGTTTGCGCCTTTCTTGCGCTGGCGTTCGTGTGGGCGTTGCCAGTCCACTATGCGGCGCGCGCCGCGGTCGAAGGCGAGAACGCTGCGTGGTACGTCCGCGAGTTCGAGTCGAAGTCGCCTTGCGTGCTGGACGCCGCGCGTTCTTGGCATGATTCCTGTTGTCGCGGTCCTCCTCGGCATATTCGGCGCCGCCGTGGAGACGCGCTACGCCTGGCGCCTTGAAGGAGCCCTTCCAAAACAATTCGTATGGCTGTCGCTTGGCGGCTGGGCGACCTTGGGCTTCGTCTTCGCGATCGTGCTGAAGCGGCGCAATTTCGTCGAGCGCTTCCTCAATAGCCAGAATCGGTCGCAGGCGGTCGTCGTGGTATGCGCGGTCGCAACGTCGATCGTCTTCCTTTTCCTGGTGAGCGCGCCGCTCGTGACGACGCAGCGCATCGACCGGGCGGCGCTTGCGCCGATCGTGCTGGGCAGTGGCGTGCTCCTGTTCGGCTGGCTTGGGCGGTGGTCTGACCGCGCTCGCAAGCCGATCCTCGGCCTGTTCCTTGCAGCGATTGTCGGCCTCACGGCCTTGAACGCACGGTTCAACGACATCCGGCCAATTCCATTGAAGGCCCCGCCTGCCCAGATAAGCCTTCAAAGCGCGGTCAAGGCGTGGATGGCCGCGAACTCGTGTAAGGACAGGCCCGAGGCCTGCCCTCCCGCCTTGGTCATCGCGGCGGACGGCGGCGCAAGCCGCGCCGGCTATTTCAGCGCCGCGGTGGTCGGCGCCCTTCTCGATCGCCTGAAGGCTCACGCGGACGGGGATCCCGCGCAATCGCTATGCGTGGACGCAAAAAACCCCGCGCGCTGCATCTTCGCCTTTTCTGGGGTCTCCGGCGGGTCGCTCGGGCTCACCGCCGTCAAGGCCGCCCTTCTCGACGCGGGCGAGAGCGCCACCTCCGGACCACCCTGCGCCGTCTCCAAGGGCTGGCAAGACTGCCTCTCGCAACTCGTGGCGGGCGACTATCTGTCGCCCGCATTTGTCGGCCTCTCTTTTCGCGATCAGTTCGCTCCGCCTGTCTCCTTTTTCACAAATCCCGACAAATGGGGAGACCGCGCGGTGCTGCTCGAGAAGGCGGCGGAACGCGTCTATCGGTCGAAAATCTCGGGCAATCCACATGAGGTTGAGTGCGGAGTGGCGACGATCGACAAAGGGCTGTGCAGGCCGTTTGCCGCGCCCATGCCGGACGGCCGCTGGACCCCGCTGCTGCTGCTGAACGGGACGTCGGTGCAGAGCGGCCGCCGGATAATCGCCTCTGAGATCGAGCCATCGTACGAGGACAAAAACGGCGCCCGTCAGGCGCTCCATGCCTGGGCCTATGATCTGCTCGACATTTTCCGATGTTCGCCGGGCGAGCCGGATCAGGCGGGCGCTTGCAAGTCCGATTCGAGTGCGCCGCCAACCGCCAATGTGCGTCTTTCGACGGCGGCGTTCCTCAGCGCGCGCTTTCCAATCATCTCGCCCGCGGCGCATGCGCATGCGGACAAGGCGCGCGGAGACGAGATTGTCGACGGTGGCTACTTCGAGAATTCCGGCCTCACAACCGGGCTCGATGTGGCTGCGGGACTCAGGGCGTTGGGCCTCACGCCAATTGTGCTCTCGATTTCCAATGGTCCGACAGTCGAGAAGGTCGAAAAGGTCAAGAATGGGGGCGGCGAGGCTGAGATCGCGTGTAACGCCGTCACTCTCGATGTCAATCCGGCGGAGTCGGACAGCATCTTGGAGCGCGCGGTCGAGATCGGCTATGCTCCGCTTGCGGGCCTGTTCCATACCCGCGACGGACACGGGGACGAAGCCACCCTGACGCTAAAACGCCGCCTCACGGAATGGAACGCGCACTCGCACGACCCCTGCGATGCGAGATATGCGAGTTTCTTTCCCGTCGGGGTGTATCCGACGGGAGACACGTTCACGATGCCGGACTTGTCGATGAGCTGGTGGCTGTCGCCCGTGGTGCAGAAGGCGCTCGACCATCAGCTGGATCATCCCGCAAATCGGAAGCAGTTCGAGCGCCTCGTCAAGCGGCTCGCCGACAAGGGCTGTCAGGATTGCGACGTCGGGACGAGATAGGCGCGCGGGCCTCGTCCTCGATCGACTCCGATCTCGACGGCGCGCCAGTGTTCATGGCGTCCAGCGCCTTCAACCTCCGCTACGAGCAGGAGCGCTGGCCAAAGGTCGCCTTTGCCGACATCAAGGACTATCAGAAGGCCGCGGCCTAGCGTTCGCCGCCGATCTGGTCGATCTCGCGGAAGCGGTCGCCATCGACGTCGTTGACGAAGATGACAGCCGCAATGTTGTCTCCCTTCGCGTCGAAGGCCTCGGGCGCGGCATAGGCGACGCCCTGAAACTTCGCGCCCTTGAGCGCGGCCAGCACATCTGCGCGATCCGGCATGCCGCCCTTCTTCATCGCCGCGGCCTCGAGCGCCCTCATGACGACGCGCGCGCTGTCGTAGGAGCTCGCGGCGTAATTGTTGATCGGCCCGAACCGGGCCTTGTAACGCTCGGCGAATTCGGATGAGCCGGCGACCTTGCCGAGAGCGGGCGCGGCCGAGAGGATGCGTACGCCCTCCCCCGCCGTCGCTGCGCCCTCCGCCGGCTTGATAAAGCCGCCGACGCTCCAGCAGCCGTCGCCGCCGGCGAAGACTTGGTTGAGGCCAGCCTTGCGCATGTCCTTGAGGATATAGGCGCCTTCCTTGATGCCGCCGAAGAACAGAACATCGAAATCTTTCGGCAGGGCTGCGACCTCGGTCGAGAAATCCGTCTGGCCCGGCTTCGTCGTCCAGCGCGTCAGGACGGCGCCGCCCGTCGCTGGGAAGGCGTTTGCGAACTGATCGGCGAGGCCCTTGCCGTAAGGCGTCCCGTCATCGACGACGACAGCCGCTCTCTTGCCCATCTTGGTTGCGAGCCATCGCGCGAGACCCGGACCCTTGCGGTCGTCGCGATTGGTGAGGCGGAAGACATTGGCCAATCCCTGCTCCGTGATGGCCGGATTGGAGGCCATTGGCGTCACGATCGGTAGGCCGCAGTCCGCATAAATCTTCTCGCTCGCGAGCATGACCCCGCTGTTCACAGGCCCGACGACCGCGAGCACCCGCGGATCATCGCAGAGCGCCTTAGCGGCGGCCTTTCCTTTTTCTGCATCCGCCTGATCGTCGATCACGGTAGCCACGACCTTTCCGCCGAGAAGGCCGCCCGCTCCATTCCGCTCGTCGATTGCGAGATCGACCGCTTGACGCATCTCGACGCCGAAAGTCGCCGAGGGGGTCGTCAGCGGACCGGCGACGCCGATGCGGATCTCCTGGCCGGCGAGATCTCCCGCGCGGACGGCGACCGGCAAGGACGCCAGGGCCGCCGTGAACATCGCGACGAGTTTCAGCATACTAACCTCCCATATTAATTTTGACGGTTATCATATCACGCGTGAGGACGCTGACAAGGCGCATCGGGACCGTCCGCAGATCGCGTTTGCAGACGCCGGGGACTATCAGGTGAGAAGGGCATGTCTGGCGGCCCGCCTGGACCGCTCCGAGGGGAGAATGTCTATGCCAAGTGCGCTGCGTGACGTCGTCGTTCCCGACTTCGGGCTTCCGCTCGAAGCGCCTCGCATTCCCGCAACGACCTATGAGAAGCGGTGCCGCGAGGCCTATGCGCGAGCGGAATGCGATTGGCTCGTCGTCTACGCCGACCGCGAGCACCTCGCCAACATCGCCTTTCTCTCAGGCTACGATCCGCGGTTCGAGGAAGCGCTGCTGCTGCTCGGCCCGCAAGATCGGCGGGTGCTCATCGTTGGCAACGAGGGCGAATCCTACGCGCCCTTGGCCGGGCTCCCCGGCCTCGACATCGCGCTCGCGCAAAGCATGAGCCTCATGGGCCAGGATCGCGCGCTCAAGCCCGACCTCGCCGCCGTATTGAGAGAAGGGGGCATGGGCGCCGGCCAGACGATCGGGATCGTGGGTTGGAAATATTTCGAGCCGGCGGAATGGGACGACGCCTCGCCGGGCCTGTTCGTTCCCCACTATCTCGTGGCGATGCTGATGAGGATTGCGGGCGGGGCCGATGCGTTGAAGGACGCGACGCCCGTGCTCATGCATCCGACGACCGGCCTGCGTTCGAGGATCGACGTCGATCAGATCGCTTTGCATGAATGGGGCGCCGCACGCGCTTCCGCCGCCGTCTGGCGCATCCTGACCGGAACGCGGCTCGGCGTGAGCGAGATGGAGGCGGCGCGCGCCATGGGCTATTCCGGCGAGGCCCTTTCCGCCCACGTGATGTACGCGACCGGCGACCCGGCGCAGCCCGTGATCGGCCTGCGTTCGCCAGGAGGCCGCATCGCAAATCGAGGCGACGGCGTCACGGCCGGAGTCGGCTATTGGGGCGGCCTTTCCGCCCGCGCTGGATTGATCGCAGACTATGATGAGGCGTTTCTGAAGACCGCCTCCGATTATTTCGACGGCCTTATCACCTGGTACGAGACCGCGGACATTGGCGTTGCCGGGGAAGCCGTGTTTGCGGCCGTAACCGAGACGCTCGCGCGCGGCGGCCTGCGGTCGGCGCTCAATCCGGGCCATCTCACCGGCCACGACGAATGGATTCATACGCCGATCCGGCCGGGCTCTCCCGAATGCATCGCGTCGGGCATGCCGTTTCAGGTCGACATCATTCCGACCCCGATGCGAACGGGCTGGGCTTTGAATTGCGAGGACGGAATCGTCTTCGCCGACGCCGCGCTGCGCGATGAACTGAAAGCCCGCCATCCGGCCGTGGCCGACAGGATCGAAGCGCGCCGAAACTTCGTTCGCGACAAGCTCGGAATCGCAATCAGGGATTCGATCCTGCCCCTTTCATCGACCCCTTTATGCCTTCCGCCCTTCTGGCTTGCGAGCGAACACTTGCTGGCGCGGACCTGACGGCGGTGGACAACAGAGATCGCCGCGCCGCGGCGGCTTGACCCGCCGTTTGTTCCAGTTCAGGGAGACTCGCCGTGAACAGTGTGGACTGAACGCGGCGAGTCGCGGCCGATATCCGCTCAGCCGCCTTCGAGGCGCAGCCGCGCTTGGGTTGGGGAGGGTGCAAATGAAATTCATGCTATCGTTTTGTGCGATCGCGCTGTTTGGCGTCAGCGCGGCGCAAGCTCAGGTCGAGCTGAACACCTATGGGGACGCCAAGGGCAACCTGGACGTGCAGAAGCTGACGTGCGCCCAGCTCGCCAATACCTTTCAGGAAGACGCCGACTTCATGACCGTCTGGTACAGCGGCTGGTACAACGGCCTCGCTGGCTACAGCAAATTGAAGGTCGACCGCGCCAAGGAGCTCGAGCATCGGGTGATCGTCTATTGCAAGGCCAATCCGAAGACGAAGGTCATCACGGCGATGGACATCAACATCAAGAAGATGCGCAAGGAACAAGGCATCAAGGTCAACGACGAGAAGTAACTTGGCCGCGCGCTTGGCTCTCCGCGGACAGTTTTCGGCGCGCCTCATCGAACTCCTGAAATCGAAAGAGAGAAACCAATGATTGCCTCAAGCTCAGGGCACGGGAACGCGCTCAAGGGGGCGCTGCGCCGCGTCGATTTGCGTGTCGCTCTGGCCGCTGCCGCCGCGCTCATCGCATCCGCTTCGGCGTCGCAAGCCCAGGTCGAATTGAAGACCTATATGGACGACAAAGGCTATCTGAACGTGCGGGCGCTAACCTGCGCCCAGCTCGCCGGCACCTTCCAGGAAGACGCCGACTTCCTCGGCGCCTGGTATAGCGGCTGGTGGAACGGCCACCTGAAGCGACATGTGGTGAACATCCCCCGCGCCAAACAGGGGATCCATGAAGTCATCGAGTTTTGCAAAGCTCACCCGGACGAGAAGGTCGTCGACGCAGTCGATGACTATGTGAAGAAGGTGCAGGCGGGCGGCCAGTAGGCAGCCACTCCAGATCTACGAACGGCGTCCCTGGACGCCCGCGAAAGCGGCGGTCCAGGGGAGCGCAGATCAGGCCATGTTTCTGCTCGCGGGAATGACCGGGGGTTCGCAGCGGGTCGCTCTCAGAGCGCGTTTTGTGACAGCGCTCCCTAAACAGGCCGCGCCGTCGGGTTGCGTAGCGCGCCTCGACCTCCTAGCTGAGGGGCATGAGCCCCAATTCCCCGACGACCCCCTCCCCTGCCGATCGGAACCCGCTCCTCGAAGCATGGACCGCGCCCTTCGAGGCGCCGCCGTTCGATCGCTTCGAGCCTCGTCATTTCCGACCCGCGTTCGACGTGGCGCTCAGCCAAGCCCGCGCGGAGATCGACGCCGTCGCCGCAAATCCCGAGCCCCCGACTTTCGCCAATACGATCGAGGCGCTCGAGCGCAGCGGCCGCAGCCTCGACAGAGTGGCCAGCGTTTTTTTCAATCTGGTTGGCGCCCACACCAATGACGAATTGCAGGCGATCGAGCGCGAAATCGCGCCGGTTCTCGCGCGCCATCGCAGCGAGACCTATCTGAACGAGACCTTGTTCAAGCGCATCGACGCGATCAAGGCGCGGGCGGAGAAGCTCGCGCTTTCGGCCGAACAGGCGCGCGTGCTTGAGCGCTATCACCTCGATTTCACCCGCGCCGGCGCTGGCGCGGAGCCCGAGGCCAAAGCGCGACTGGCCGCGATCGCCGAGCGACTGGCGACGCTTGGGGCGGAGTTCGGTCAGCACGTGCTCGCGGATGAAAAAGACTGGCTGATGCTGCTCGATGAGCCCGACCTTGAGGGTCTGCCCGATTTTTTCGTGAGCAGCGCCGCACGCATCGCCGCCGACCGGGGCCATCCCGGCAAGTACGCGGTCACGCTGTCGCGCTCTAGCGTCGAGCCGTTCCTCCAATTCTCAGGCCGCCGCGATCTTCGCGAGACCGCGTTTCGCGCCTGGACCGCGAGGGGCGAGAACGGCGGCGCGAGCGACAATCGCGCCATCGCCGCCGAATTGGTGCGTTTGAGAGCCGAGCGCGCGCGGCTGTTGGGCTACGAGACTTATGCGCATTACCGGCTCGCCGACACGATGGCGAAAACGCCGGAAGCGGCGCTTGGTCTGCTCGAGTCGGTCTGGGCTCCGGGCGTCGCTCGGGCGCGGAAAGACGAAGAGGCGCTGCAGGCGATCGCAGCCAGCGAGGGCGGCAATTTCAAACTCGCGCCTTGGGATTGGCGCTATCTCTCGGAAAAGCGGCGCAAGGCGGAGTTCGACTTCGATGAGGGCGAGCTCAAGCCCTATCTGCAGCTCGACCGCGTGATCGACGCGGCGTTCTACGCCGCAAGCCGCCTGTTCGGACTCGGCTTTACCGAGCGCTTCGACCTCAAGCTTTATCATCCCGACGTTCGCGCATGGGAGGTGAAGGGGCGCGACGGCGCGCCAAAAGCTCTGTTTCTGGGCGATTATTTCGCGAGGCCCTCGAAGCGCAGCGGCGCCTGGATGAGCGGTTTCCGCAGCCAGCAGAAGCTTGATCGCGAGGAACTGCCGATCGTCGTCAATGTGATGAACTTCGCCAAGGGCGGCGACGGCGAGGCCAGTCTTTTGAGCGTCGACGACGCGCGGACGCTGTTCCATGAATTCGGCCATGGGCTGCACGGCATGCTGTCGGATGTCGTCTATCCACGCATCTCCGGCACGCATGTCGCCGGCGATTTCGTCGAGTTTCCCTCTCAGGTCTTCGAGCATTGGATCTTGCAGCCGGAGATGCTGCGTCGCTTTGCGCTCCACTACAAAACCGGCGAGCCGATGCCGGAGGCGCTGGTCGACAAGCTTCTCAACGCGCGCCGGTTCAATCAGGGCTGGGCGACGGTCGAATACACAGCCTCGGCGCTGATCGACCTGAAGCTCCATCTCGATCCGTCGCCCGCCGAGGTCGACGTCGTCGCGTTCGAGCGCAAGGAACTCGAGCGGATCGGCATGCCCGACGCGATCGGCATGCGCCACCGCACGCCGCACTTCCAGCACATTTTCTCAGGCGGCTATTCGGCCGCCTATTACAGCTATCTGTGGTCGGAGGTTCTGGACGCTGACGGCTTCGAAGCGTTCGAAGAGAGCTGGCGACATCTTTGATCCGGACATCGCCAAACGGCTCAATGATTTCGTCTATGCGGCTGGCGGCAGCCGCGATTATGACGAGGCCTATCGAGCCTTTCGCGGCCGCTCGCCCTCACCCGGCGCGCTGTTCCGCAAGCGAGGGCTGGAACTCGAGGCGAGCTAAGGCTCGAGAGAGGCGGGCGTCATTTCGACGGCCGCCTCCTTCGGCCCGCGCGTTAGCGCGAATCTTTCAATTGCACGCGGGTTTGGCTGCGGTGCAGGCGTCGGTCAGTTCCGCTGGCGGATCTTTCTTGAACACGGTCTTGAACGATTCAAGCACATTGGACTGGACAACCGGCAGCGACTGCACGCCGACCCAGGCCGGCGTCTCCTTGCCGATCAGCGCGTTCATCATCGCCATCGCTTCCGCCGCGCCCTGATCGTAGGGACGCTGCGAGCCCGTCGCCTTGAGCGGGCCGCCCTTGGCGATCTCGATCGCCGATTGCAGGCCGAGGTCGACCGTCGTGACCGGGATGTTGATGTTCTGCGCGCGCATCGAGGACAGGGTGTCGAGCGCCGGCTGGTCCCAAACCGCGAACACACCCTTGATGTCCGGATTGGCAGTCAGGAAATCGCCCGCGATCTGCGACACTTTCGCCGGATCAGTGAAGTCGACCTGCTTCATTTTGATGTCGGGGCGGTTCTTCTGCATCCACTCGCGAACGCCCTTGGTGCGCTCGTTGGTGCTGAAATAGTCGACGCCGAAATTGACGAGACCGATCGTGCCGCCCTTGTCGACGCACGAGGCGAGGACCTCGGCAGCAATCCTGCCGTTGCCCTGGCTGTCGGCCGAGACCATCGTGGCATATTCCTTCGGGTGCTCGAGCCCGGTCGGAATGCTGTCCATGAACACAAGCTTGATGCCGGCTTGCGACACCTTCTTGTAGGTCGGCGCCGTTGCCGTGAAATCGACCGGGATCGAGATGATGCCGTCGGGATGCTGCTGGATCGTGTTCTCGATGTCCGCGATCTGCTTGTCGACCTGGTATTCGGCGGACGCGACTCCCGTGACTGAGACGCCATATTTCTTCAGCGTGTCGGTGATCCCCTGCACCTGCAATTGCGACCAGTCGAGGTTCACGGTCTGCATCGAGATGCCGACCTTGAAATGGCCTGCCTTCACCTTCTCGGCGTCGGCGTCGCTGAGCTTCAGTTCATCGACCGAGGCGGCCTTCTCGCCATGCGGGCCCTGGCCCACGATCGACGTCGGTCCAAGCGTCGCGAGATCAACGCCCTTGACGCAGCTTGCCGGCACGTCGGCGAGAGCGCCGTAAGATAAAAATGCGAGCGCGCCCACAGCGACGCTGGACGCAAGCGCGAATCTGACAGGTGGTGAGATTTTCATAAGTGATGCTCCTTGGCTTTTCCTCGAGTCGTCGTTTTTCTTCGTAAGGCCGACGACATGGCCCGTTACCCAGCCTGCTTACCGCAGGCTAGCGTTTGGTGAAAGCGACGGCGGCGACGATGATCGCGCCCTTGATGATGAGCTGCATCGGCGAGCTGACGCCCAAGAGCACAAGCCCGTTGTTGAGCGTCCCGATGATGAGACTTCCGAGCAGCGTTCCGAGGATAAAGCCACGGCCGCCGAACAGGCTGCAGCCGCCAAGGATGACGGAGGCGATGACGTCGAGCTCCATACCCTGCACGACGTCTGGCCGGGCGGCGTGCGAACGCGCGGAGAGGATCAGCGCCGCGAGGCCCGCAAGCGCACCCGTCAGCACGAAGGCCCAGGTCGTCACACGCTTGATCTGGATGCCGGAATAAAGCGCGGCGGTCGGGTTGCCGCCGGCTGCGTAAATCCGGCGGCCAAAGATGTTATAGTGCAGCAGCAGCACGCCGCCGATGGTCGCGGCCAATGTCCAGGCGATCGGGGCCGGCAGGCCCAACAGGTTGCCCTCGCCGAAAATCCTGAAATACCGCTCGTTGGTGATGATGACCGGCTTGGTGTCCGTCACCATCATCGCAAGGCCGCGGGCGGCGCTGAGCGTGCCCAGCGTGACGAGGAACGAGGGAATGGCGAGGCGCGTGGTGAGCGTCCCGTTGAGGAGACCGACCAGCGCGCCCGTGCCGAGACCCGCCAGCGCGCCAACCAACCAGAAATTGGCGAGATGCGCCATCGCGAGCGCCGCGGCCATGCCCGAAAGCGCAAGGGTGGATGCGACGGAGAGATCGATCTGGCCCGCGATGATCACGAAGGTCATGCCAATTGCGGCGATCGAAACCAGCGTCGTCTGCCGGCCGATGTTCAGAAAGTTGTCGACCGACAAGAACCACGGCGAAGCGAAGCTGAAGACGACACAAAGGACGACGAAAGCCAGGTAGAGCATCCATGGCCATTCGCTGCGCAGAAGCATCTGCACCAGCGTCGGGGCGCGGCGCCGTTCGGGCGCGGCCGCAACGACATTGGTCACGAGGCGATCCGTCACGCCGCTTGTCCCTGTTCCCTTTGGCTCATCTGGATGAGTTCATGGAGGTGTTCCGCGTCGCCGAATTCGTCGCGGCCGAGCGTCGCGGTCACGCGGCCATCGACGACAATCGAGATCCGGTTGCATAGCAGGATCAGCTCGTGGAGGTCAGACGAGACGACGAGAACGCCCGCGCCGGTCCGCCCCGCATCCCTGATGAGGCCATAGATTTCCTCCCGCGCGCCGACGTCGACGCCGACGGTCGGCTCGTCGAGGAGAAGAATGCGGGTACGCGCATTGTTCCATTTGGCGAACACGACTTTTTGCTGGTTGCCTCCGGACAGATTGCGGACGCGGGTGGAAGGGCCAGGCGCCTTGATCGACAGGCGATTGATCGCCGCCTCCGTCTCTTCGGTTTCGGCGCCGCGTCGAACCCAACTTGCCCAGGAGAAGTGCGGCAACCGAGGCAGGCTGAAATTGCGCTCGATCGAATGGTCGAGCACCAGTCCTTGCGCCTGCCGATCTTCCGGCACGAGCGCGACGCCTTTTTCGATGGCCTCGGCTGGGCCTCGCATGTGCTGGGCGGCGCCGTCGAGGCGGAGTTCGCCGCCTTCAATGGGACGCAGCGCGAAAATTGTCTCAAGAATCTCGGTGCGCCCGCTGCCGATCAGGCCAGCAAGGCCGTGGATTTCTCCATCCATCAGCGCGAGGTCGACGCCACGTAGACGGTCGTTGACGATTCCGGACAAAGTGAGAAGCTCATGCTTGCTCGGGGATGTGGCCCCGCCGTCCGGCCTCTCGTTCTCCCGGGGCGGTTCCGCCTCGGCTTTCGCCTGCTTTGGCCCGACGATTGCCGCAACCAGCGTCCTCATGTCGGTCTCGGCGGTGTTGAACGTGCCCACGTTCGCGCCGTCGCGCAACACGGTGACGCGGTTGGAGATGCGGAACACCTCATTGAGGCGATGGGTCACGTAGATGACGCCCACGTTCTGGCGGATGACCGTATCAACCGCGTCGAACAGGATCTGCTCTTCGTCGGTGCTCAGCGCAGAAGTCGGCTCGTCCAAGATCAGCACGCGCACCTGCCCCATCAGCGCCTTACAGATCTCGGTCATCTGCCGGTAGGCGAATGGCAAGGAGCCTACGGTTGCGCGCGCATCGAGGGGAATCTTGTGCTGCTTGAGAAAGTCATCGGCCTCGGCCATGAGCTGCCGCTTCTTGAGGAAACCGAAGCGGCTTGTGGGCTCGCGGTTCAGCATCAGGTTGGCGCCGACGGAGAGGGACTCGACGAGGCTGAGGTCCTGGTAGACGACGGCGATTCCGGCCTCGCGCGACTCGGCGGGGCTGTTAAAAGAGACGGGCGCGCCGTCGATCTCGATCGTACCGCTGTCGAAGCTGTGCACGCCGCTCAAAATCTTGATCAGCGTTGACTTGCCAGCGCCGTTCTCCCCGAGAAGCGCGTGGACCTCGCCCGCTCGCACCTCCAAGCTCACTCCGCGCAACGCCCTGACGCCGCCGAAGCTCTTGGTCATTCCTTGAACGCGCACCAGCGGCGCGCCCGAAGATGCAGCTCGATCGACGGAAGGAGGAACTCATGACAAGCGGGGATCTCTTTGAATTGCTGCCTCCCATGACCTCGGGGCGAACATTTCACGCTGCTGCAAAGGTCGTCAAGGTTTGTCGGAGCCGCCCGAAGCTGCAGGATCTGAAATAGCGAGGCGCCTCTCGCCTAGCCGCCTCGCTCCAGCGTTTCGCAAAATGTCTTGAATTCATCCGCCGACGCGTAGGCTTTCTGGGTGCCTCGCCGGGTCACGGAATCCGCCGCGTAACGCGCCGCTTGCTTTAAAGCAGCCTCCAATGGAACGCCTTCCGCAAAGAAGCGCGCAAAACTCCCAACGAAAGCGTCGCCGGCGCCTGTCGTATCGACGGCCTTGACCGGGACCGGTTCAATCCTTCGCGCGTCGGTCGCCGTGGTGAGAAGCGCGCCGCGCGAGCCGAGCGTGACAATGACTGTGCCAAAACCCTTGTCGAGCAGGCTTCGTGCGGCGGTCACGATGCTCGATTCCGTATCAACCGCCATGCCGGTCAGGATCGCGAGTTCGGTTTCGTTGGGAATGAAGAACGTCACATCGCGAATGCGATCCACGTCGAGCGCCGCCGTCGCCGGAGCCGGGTTGAGGACCGTCTTCACGCCATGGCGCTTGCCGAAGGCGATGGCGGCGTAAACAGTTTCCAGCGGAACCTCGAGCTGCAAGAGGATGAGATCGCAGGTCTTCAAATCCTCCGCGGCGCGATCAATGTCGGCGGGTGAGAGATCGGCGTTCGCGCCTTTCACGATCAGGATCGAGTTCTCGCCATTCGGCTCGACCATGATCGGGGCGACACCGCTCGGCTTCCCCTTGACGCGCCGAACATGGCTCGTATCGACCCCAACCGCCTCGAGATTGCGGATTGTGGCGTCGGCAAACATGTCGTCGCCGACGGCCGTGACCATCACAACCGAGGCGCCGAGCTTGGCGGCGGCCACGGCCTGATTGGCGCCCTTGCCGCCGTGTCCCATCTCGAAGCTTGGCGCCTCAACGGTCTCACCCTTGACCGGCATCCGATCCACATAGGTGACGAGGTCGACCATGTTGCTTCCGATGACCGCGATGCGCGGCCTATGCCCCTCGGTCATTTCCCCTCGCTTTCAATATTTGCTGAGGCTGCGAGCTCACGTCTGCCGCCTTCGTTGTCTAGATGTACGCTTGTCTACATGTACGCTTGGCCTTGCAAGGCGCGCTCCCCGATTGTCCTCTCGCCATCGTCTCTGCGCTCGACGCCAATTCGGCAATGAACTACGCTGAGCCCTGACATGGCGTCGGAAATCGCGTTGGGAGAGAAGAATGGCGTCGGTCGACGTTGTCAATGCACGCAAGGCCTATGGCGGCGTCGAAGTCATTCACGGCGTCTCGCTTTCGATCGCCGATGGCGAATTTGTCACGCTCGTCGGACCGTCCGGCTGCGGGAAATCCACGCTTCTGCGAATGATTGCCGGCCTTGAGTTCGATCACAGAGGGAAAGATCAAGATCGGACCCACGGGTGGTCAACAATCTGCCGCCGCGGGATCGCGACATTGCGATGGTTTTTCAGAACTACGCGCTTTACCCGCACAAAACCGTCGAACAGAACATGAGTTTTGGCCTGAAGCTGCGCAACACCCCAAAAGAAGAGATTCAGGCGCGGGTCAAGCGCGCCGCCGACATTCTCCATGTCGTTCCCTATCTTTCCCGCTACCCGCGACAATTGTCGGGCGGACAACGGCAGCGTGTCGCGATGGGGCGGGCGATCGTGCGCGATCCGCAGGTCTTTCTGTTCGACGAGCCGCTGTCAAATCTGGACGCTCAGCTGCGCGTACAGATGCGCGCCGAAATCAAGGAACTGCATCAGCGCCTGAAGACCACGACCATCTATGTCACGCACGACCAGATCGAGGCCATGACGATGGCGGATCGAATCGTGGTCATGCGCGACGGCGTCGTTGAGCAGCTCGGCGCTCCGCTTGAGCTCTACGACCGGCCGGCGACCCTCTTCGTCGCGAGCTTCATCGGATCGCCCTCGATGAACTTGCTCAAGGGGACGGTCGCCGTCAAAGGCAAGCCCGTTTTCGTGACTGAGGGCGGTGTGGAGCTGCCCCTCAAATCGGCGCCGCCGAACACTGACGGGCGCCCGTGCATCTATGGAATTCGGCCCGAGCATCTGGCCATCGGCGGCGACTTCAAGGCCGAGGTCTCCGTGGTCGAGCCGACCGGCTCGGAAACCCAGGTGTTCGCCAAGGTCGGCGGCCATCCGATCGTCACCGTCTTCCGCGACCGCATATCGGCGCAGCCAGGCGAAACCCTGTTGCTCTCGCCAAATCTGGACGCGGTCCACCTGTTCGACGCCGAAAGCGGCAAGCGGCTCGAATAGAAGCGCGGGACGCTGGGGGCCGCGTGCGTTACGAACTGATGCTGCCGCACCAGATTCGCACCGCCATCGACGGCAATTGGCCTGTCGTTCTGCCCTTAGGGGTGCTCGAATACCATGGCGAGCACATGGCGGTGGGCATGGACACGCTCGCCGTGACCAAAATCCTCGAGATCCTGGAAAGCGAGACGAACCTCGTCATCCTGCCGCCCTTCTATTATGGCGCGGCGAGCTACGCCGTGGCGCCGCCGGAGCGCACCGGCACGCTTCATGTCGACGCCGAGGCGCTGCTGCCCCTCGCCAAGGCGATGTTCGCCGGGCTCCTGCGCATCGGCTTCCGAAACATTCACCTCGTCATCCATCATCAAACCGAAAACTTCGCGGCCGGCATGCCGACGGACCTCGCGTTCAAATTGGCGGCCCGCCAGGCCATCTTCGCCTTCCTCGAGGCGGAGCGCGGCGAGGGATGGTGGGGCGCGGAGGCGATGGCTGACTATTACGAGCAACAGTCGACCGGCGACGACCCCTTCAACTGGATCAAGGCGCATCCGCTCATGCTGTCTTCGGTCATGGAAGGCTACCCGTTCGATCACGCCGGTCAGGGCGAGACCTCGCTGCTTATGGCCCTCCTGCCGGAAGGCGTCGACAAGTCGCGGATCTCGGAGGACGAATGGTACTCCCGCTCCGCCCGCGAGGCGAGCATCGAACTTGGGATCAAAGGACGCGACCGCATTCTCGCGCACTGCGCAAAGCGCTTGGCGTTGAGCGGGCAAACGCTCCAGGGCCGGCCGATTGACTTTAGCCCAAAACGCCAGCTTAAGTTCCGGAACTTGCGCCAGCCGCGCGTTGGGTGAATGCGAGCGCGATGCGGCGCCGCCTGTCCGGAATCGCTAACGTCGGCGCAAGAGGGAGGAATAATCGATGCGTGTCCAAGTCTACGAACAACTCATGGCGATGCAGAGAAGCCGTCGCGATGTCCTGAAAGGGGCCGCGGGCGCCGCCGCTCTGGCCGCAAGCTCGTCCGTCCTGACATCGACGCCGTCTTACGCCGAAGACAGCGTTGTGTCGCAGATCATGAAAATCCCCGGCGCCGGCAACGGCTCGCCGACTGACGCCGATTGGCAGAAGGTTGGCGCGCTGTGCCTCGGGCCGACCAAGGCCAACGTGAAGCCTGGCGAATTCGCCGGCGTCAATTTCTCTTTCATGGGGCTCAACAACCAGAACCTCCACAACTTCCTCTTCCGCGGCTTCCTCACGCCGTGGGAGGCCTATACCGGCGCGAAGATCAAATGGATCGATCTCGCCCAGGCTGACTATAACGC
Organism: uncultured Alphaproteobacteria bacterium; assembly: GCA_963717215.1. Taxonomy (GTDB): domain Bacteria; phylum Pseudomonadota; class Alphaproteobacteria; order Rhizobiales; family Beijerinckiaceae; genus Roseiarcus. The sequence continues at coordinate 75,736 of CAVQVS010000004.1, read as the reverse complement.
CCGCCTGCAGCAATCGATCGCGACTGGCACCGCCGACTTCGACATTCTTGAGATGGGCGCGCCGTTCGAAGGCGACATGGGGGTCAAAGACCTGCTCTCGGAGATGCCCGACTGGGTGAAGACGCAGATCGATTTCGACGACTACGTCAACTACCTCAAGCCGCCAGTCGGCACGTGGAACGGAAAGATCCACCGCGTCACCATCGACAGCGACTGCCATACCATCAATTATCGCACCGACGTCTTCTCCGATCCCGATCTCGCCAAGCAATGGGCGGACTGGAAGGACCAGGCGGGGCTCGCGACGTGGGGGCAGCCCAAGACCTGGCAGCAGGTGCAGGCGGTTACAAAATTCCTCAAGGGCAAGAAGTTCAAGGGCAAAGATGTTTACGGCTTCCTTGACCAGCCCAAGCCCTGGGGCGGTTTCCAATTCTACTTCACCGGGAGCCGCGCGACGGCTTACGCCAAGTACCCCGGCGAGAAGAACTGGTTGTTCGACGAGAACATGAAGCCGCTGGTCAACAATCCGGCTTGGGTGCGGGCTATCCAGGACGTCATCGACGCCCTGCCAAGCGAGCCCGGGGATCAGATCAACGCCGATCCCAACACGACCGCGTTCCAGCAGTTCGTCACCGGGACGGGTTCGCTCCTGGAATGGTGGGGAGACATCGGCACATTCGCAAGGACCAGCGACACCGCGACGATCGGCGAGGTCCTCAATTTCGACATCCTGCCTGGTTCGGACGACGTCTACAATTTCCGGACGCAGAAGTGGGAGAAGCTCGCGAGCGGCCCCAACCATGCGCCGAATATGGCCTATCTCGGCTGGGGCATCTATGTGATGAAAAGCGTCGATTCAGACCCGAAGCGTCAGAAGGCCGCCTGGAGCGCGGCGGCTCACCTCGGCGGCAAGGATCTGTCGATGTGGACGGCGGCGTACCCTTCAGGATTCCAGCCTTACCGGAAGAGCCACACCAACCTCGATCTGTGGGCGCTCGCCGGCTACGATAAGAAATACATCGGATCCTACATGGACTCGCAGTCGACGTCCTACAACCACCCGAACTCGGCGATCGAGCCGCGCATCCCAGGCATCTTCCAGTACTATAGTATTGCCGAGGACGAGCTGCAGAAGACGTTCGCGGGCAAGCAGACGGCGCAGCAGGGCGCCGACAACGTTGCCGCCGCCTGGGAAAAACTGACCGACAAGCTTGGCCGAGAAAACCAGATCAAATACTACCGGATTTCGATGGGGCTGACCTAAGGGGCCCGATTCTCGGGACAATTTCGTCCGCGCGCATCGGGCGTAGCGGGCGGAATTGCCCCGAGTTTTTGCTTTCGAAAACGCGAAACGCGAAGGCGGACGAGGCGCTGTGAGCAGCGGGAGACTTGAAGCAGCGCACGATGAGGTTCTTCCCGAGCGGTCGTCGCTCGGCAAGTGGATCCTCCGCCTCGCTTCGGCAATTCTAATTGTCGTCGCAGCGCTGCAAATCGCAGAAGCGGCGGGCCTCGCTTCGATCGGCTTCGCCGACTGGCGTCCGACACTTTACGCGTTCCTTGTATGGTGTGTGGCGCTGGGAACCGCCCAGATCATGGACCGCGGCGAACTCGGGCGGCAGCGGTTGTTTGTGCTGCCCGCTCTCCTGTTCACCGGCGCCATGGTGATCTTCCCGACCCTGTTTGGTTTCTCCGTCGCCTTCACCGACTGGAACCTCAACGCGCAGGGCCACCCTCATTTCAACGGCCTCGACAATCTGCGCACCCTTTGGGCCGACTCCTATTTCTGGAACGCGCTCGGCAACATGGTCTTCTATGTGGCGACGGTCATCGTTCAGTACGCGATCGCCTTTGGCCTCGCGCTCGCGCTAAACGCCGACATTCGCGGGCGCAAATTCTTCCGGGTCGCGTTTCTCATGCCCTTCATGCTGAGCCCGGTCGCCGTGAGCTGGATGATCGGCAAGTCGCTCACGGAAAACCGCTTCGGGCCTTTGGCGAATTTCGCCAGATGGCTTGGCTGGGAGAATGTCACCTTTTTCACCGATCCGTGGATCGCCAGGACCACCATTATCGCCATGGACGCGTGGATGTGGATCCCGTTCATGGTGATCCTGCTTCTCGCGGGCCTGCAGGCGCTGCCGCTCGACGTGAAGGAAGCCGCCAAGGTCGACGGGGCGAGCACCTGGCAAACCTTCTGGGAGATCACATTCCCACTCATGCTCCCGGTGAGCGTGACGGCGATCATCCTACGCACCATCTTCGAACTCAAACTCGCGGACATCGTCATCAATGTGACGGCGGGCGGCCCTGCCGGTGCGACCGACACAATCTCGAGCTTCGTCTATCGCGAATATCGCGATCGCTCGAATGTCGGCTATGCGACGATGGTGGCCGAGGTCTATCTCGTCATCATCATCATCTTCATCACGCTGCTCCTGAGCGTAGCCAGCCGCTACGTGCGGAAGGCGACATGAGGGGCCGAACCATGACGGAGAGTTGGCGATGACTGTCAGCGCCGCCGCGGACGCCACGACGCATGCTGAGCGCGACGATCCGACGGAGCCGCGGAGTTTTGCCCGCATCATCGGACGCATCGCGATCTATGCGCTCCTGATCATCTGGACCTTCATTGCGCTCTTTCCGATCTACTGGACCCTCTCGACCTCGATGAAGCTCGGGCGTGATGTTACGCAAGGCCATCTCATTCCATGGGTTGACTTCATGCCGCGTTGGAAGGGATGGCAATCGCTCGGCCTTTCGCCCGACACGATTTTCAACACTTCGAACGTTCGCGAGGAGTTCCTCGACAAATTCATCAATAGCGTCATCTGCTCGGTCGGCGCCTCTGCTTTCGCAATTGTCATCGGGTCGCTCGCCGCTTACGGCCTCAGCCGTTTCGACTACAAGTTCGGCCCGTGGCGAAACAAGGACATCTCGTTCTTCTTCGTCTCGCAGCTCATCCTGCCGCCGGTCGTCCTCGCGCTGCCGTTTCTTGTCCTCTACAAGGGACTGGCGCTGCTCGACACGCGGATCGGCCTCATCCTCATTTACACATTGATGGTTCTGCCGATCGTGATCTGGGTGATGCGCGACCAGTTCGACACCATCCCGATGGAGATGGAGCAGGCGGCGCTGGTGGACGGCTGCACGATCTGGGGAGCCTTCCTCCGCATCGTCTTGCCCATCGCGTTGCCCGGCATGGTCGCAGCCTTCATCCTGTCGCTCGTCCTCTGCTGGAACGAGTACTTCTTCGCTTCGCTCCTGACCGGGTCCGACGCGCAAACCCTGCCCGTCATGGTGGCGAGCCAGACCGGCTCGTCCGGCATCAACTGGTGGACGATCGCAGCGCTCGCGACAGCGGCGATCGCGCCGCTTCTGCTTATCGGGATTTTCCTCGAACGCTACATCGTCATGGGGCTGACGGCGGGAGCGGGCAAATAGCCGGGGCTCCCGTGCCCGGCGCCCATCCGTCGCGTGAGCGCCTCCGCGCGCTCACGATGGAGCTTATGCTGATCCCCGGCCTCAGTGGATACGAAGGCCGTGTGCGCCGGCGCCTGGCCGCCGAAATGGCGGGGTTGGGCCTCACGACCACAACAGACCGGCTCGGCAATTTGATCGCGACCGCAGAGGGCGAGCCGAACCGGCCGAGCGTGATGCTGTTCGCTCACATGGACCAGCTCGGATTCGTCGTCCGGAAAATCGAGGCGGGCGGATTCATCCGGCTTGAGCGACTCGGCGGCGTCCCCGAACGGGCGCTCGCCGCGCAGGAGCTTCTCATCTGCGTCGGCGAGGGACGCGACGTCCGCGCCATCATTGGCAACAAGAGCCACCACGCGACCAGCCCCGAGGACAAGTACCGCGTCGTCCCATACCAGGAGATCGTCGTCGACGCGGGCTTCTTAAACGCCGAAGCCGCCTTGTCCGCCGGCGTCAAGATCGGTTCGCCCGTGGTCTACGCGCCGAAAGCCATCGCGCTCGAGGGAGACCGGATCGCCGGAACCTCGGTCGATGATCGCGCCGGCTGCGCCGTCGTCGTGGAGGTCGCGCGCCTGCTCGCGTCGGTAAGTCATCGACCAACGATCCATTTCGTTTTCTCGACCCAGGAAGAATACAATCTGCGCGGCGCGATGCCCGCAGCGCATGCGCTGAAGCCCGACATCGCCATCCAGCTTGACCTCATGCTTGCGACCGACACGCCAGATATGCAGGCGCGCGGCGATCTTGCGCTGGGCGGGGGGCCAGGCATGAGCCTCTACAGCTTCCATGGACGCGGCACGTTGAACGGCACGATTCCCCATCCCGCGCTCGTCTCGCTCTTTGAAGACGCCGCGCGCGACGCGGGCCTGCCGCTGCAGCGCAGCGCTCAAGTCGGGGTCCTCACCGACTCTTCCTACGTGCAGCTTGTCCACAATGGTGTCGCTGCGATCGACCTCGGCTTCCCCTGCCGCTACACCCATTCCGCTCTCGAGGTTTGCGATCTCTCCGATCTTGTCAGCCTCTCGGCGCTGCTCGTCGCCGGACTGTCGAGCATCGAGGCGGATTTCAGCCTCGATCGCGACGACTATCCTGAATGAACGCCACTCTCGGCATCGACATCGGGACCTACGAATCAAAGGGCGTTCTCGTCGCTGCGGACGGCCGCGTATTGGCGAGCGCCGCCCGCCCGCACGAACTCATCGTGCCGCGTGCGGGTTGGGCTGAGCATCGCGCCGAGCAAGACTGGTGGGGCGATTTCGTCTGGCTCAGTCAAAAGCTCCTCTCTGACAGCGGGCTTGACGCCTCGGCTGTTAAGGCCGTCGGCGCGAGCGCGATCGGCCCGTGCATGTTGCCCGTTGACGCTAAGGGCGCGCCGCTCATGAACGCCGTGCTCTACGGCGTGGACACGCGCGCCGCTCGCGAGATCGAGGAATTGACCGCCCGCATCGGCGCCGATCGCATCCTCTCGCACGGCGGCAACGCGCTAACCTCGCAGGCCGTCGGTCCGAAGATCCTGTGGCTCAAGCGCAACCGGGCGGACATCTACGCCAAGGCGCGAATGTTCCTCAATTCGACGTCGTTCCTCGTGCATCGGCTGACCGGCCGTTTCGTGACCGACCATTACAGCGCCTCAAGCGTTGCGCCGCTTTACGACATCGAGAGCCAAGCGTGGAGCGACGCCCTCGCGCCGGAGATCGCGGGCCTCGAGCGCCTGCCGGAGATCGCCTGGACGACCGAGATCGCGGGCGCCGTCACGCGGCCGGCCGCCAAGGAAACAGGGCTTGCCGCTGGAACGCCTGTCATCGTCGGGACGATCGACGCGGCGGCCGAAGCGATCAGCGCCGGCGTCCTCGACGCGGGTGAGATGATGCTGATGTATGGCTCGACCATCTTCACGATCCGGGTCGGGTCTGAGCGCATACAAGATCCGCGGCTTTGGCACGCGCCGTGGCTTTTTGCCGATCAATACGCATCCATGGCCGGCCTTGCGACCAGCGGGACGCTCACCCATTGGTTCGCCGATCAGCTCGCGCGGGAACTTAGTCCGGAGGTTGCGATGGCCGCGCTCGCGGCTGAGGCTCAAGCATCGGCGCCCGGCGCCAACGGGCTCGTTTTTCTCCCCTATTTTTCCGGCGAGCGGACGCCGATTCACGATCCGAACGCCAAAGGCGCCATTGTCGGCCTGACTTTGGCTCACACGCGCGCCGACATCTACCGGGCCGCGCTCGAGGGCGTCGCCTTCGCAACCAAACACATCCTCGACACGTACGCCGAGGCTGGCGCGCCGGCCTCGACGATCGTCGCCGTGGGCGGAGGGTTGCGGAACAGGATTTGGACGCAAGCCACGTCGGATGTCTCCGGACTCACGCAGACGGCGTCGAAGGTCAGCATCGGCGCCGCCTATGGCGACGCTTTTCTGGCGAGACTTGCAATCGGCGATGTCTCCAGGTCGGCGATCAAGCAATGGAATCCGGCGGCCCGGACGATTGAGCCCGATCCCCGCAACGCGCCGATTTACGAGAAGCGCTACGCGACGTTTCGCAAGCTCTATCCGCGCATCCGCGATCTGATGGTGGAACTGGGTGCGGAGCGCGAAATCGACGGCGCGAGCTGATTAAGGAAGTCCAGGCCCCCGCTCGAGCGGCGATCACAAATTGGATTTTCCGCGAACCTCGATCGTCATTGCCGGGAGCGAAAGCAATCCAGGGGAACGTCGGGCGCTCATGTTCTCTGGATTGCTCCATCCCAACGCAACAGGCTCTAGTCGAACACTCTGCGCACCACAGATTCCGCAACGCGCAAAATGCGGATCGAACCCAGGGGTCGTAAATACCCGGCGGAATAGAAATGCTGGATCGCAGCCACTCTTGACTTCAGGGAGTGGTTGAACGCGACCGCGAAAGTGCTTCCTTCCTGACGGACGATCTTCGCGGAAACGGAGAAATTTGGCAGCTGGATCTCGACGGATTCGCCCGGAGCGCCGGGAGGAACGCCGAAGATGCGCGCGCCGGTGATGGAGACGTCGGCGAGTTGCATGAGCTGCGTGCGGCTGGCCATCTTTACCGAGATGAGTTCGCGCGACGCGAACCGCTCCGCCGCTCGGTGGCGAGGCCGCTCGACGCAAACAAAGCAGAGCACGACAAGGACAATGAGATTGTACCAGGTCCAGACCAGCGCGGGACTCGAATAATGGATCTCGTTCGATCCCCCGTTCACGTAGAAGGCCCAGAGGACCGCCGCGAGCGACAGGACGATGAGGATGACGAAAGGACGCATGACCGTCCATTCGACAAAGCCCCGATTCCGATCGCCCCCTTTCGCCGTCACCTGGAATTTTTGCCCCTGAGGCCGCGCCAACCCAAACAAAGCCGCCTTCAGGATCTGCGGCATCACGATGGTCTGACTCACATCGAACAGGATCGGCATGACTTTTCCGCCCGAGAGCCAACTCATCACGAGTCCGCTCCACAGAAAATACGGCAGGAAGCGCGTCGCCAGGTCGTAGAGCGAAGCGTGGAAAGGGTGAAGACCAAAGGCCAACGAGAGCGGAGGAATGATCAGACCGATGGCCCGCGAAAGGGGAACCGCGGTCCAATTGAGAAACACTTCCGTGAGCGACAGGCGGTCGATGAACGCGAGCGGCGAGCCAAGCGAAAGCGGGCCGCTGCGGCCGCGCGCGATCTGCATGAAGCCAAGGCACCATCGGCTCCGCTGCGTGATGTATTCCTTCAGGCCCTCCGGAGCGAGCCCATAGGTCAGGGGCTCGTTCAGATAGGCTGTGAGAAAGCCCTTCTCCTTGAGCCTCAGGCTTAAGAGATAGTCCTCGGTCACCGAGTCGGTGGGAAAGCCGCCGATCTCCATCAGCGGCGCCATCCTGACGATCGACGACGTGCCGCAACAGAATGCGGCGGACCATGCGTCCTTGGCGGGGAGCACGATGTCGAAGAAGAAGCGCTGCTCGTCGGGCCAGAATTTCGTCGCGCCGAGATTGATCTGGATCGGGTCCGGATTGACGAAATGCTGCGGCGTTTGCACGACGCCAATTCCGGGGTCGCGAAACAGCGACATGGCGCGTTTCAGGAACTGCGGGGTGGGCACGAAATCGGCGTCGAGGATCGAGACGAATTCCGGGGCGTCGGGCAACCCGGCGATATGCCTCAGCGCGTGGTTGATGTTTCCAGCTTTGGCATGCGCGTTGTCCGAACGCGAGAGATAGCGACAGCCAAGCTCGGCGCAGAGCGTCTTCACCCAGGCGCGGCGGTTGTCGTCAAGCATCCAGACACGAAAATTAGGATAGTCCATGCCGAGCGCGCCGACGATCGTGCGCTCCAAGATCTCCTTCTCCTCGTTGTACGAGCAGATGAGCACGTCGATCGAGGGAGGCTGCTCGAGCGAATTCAGCCATTCGGCGTTCGCGTCCGCGTCCGGAGACCGATTTCGCGTCCGGGTGAGGAACATGAGCGAGAGCGCGGCGGTTGCGATCCCAACCAGCTCGGCCATGAGAAAGGCGAGCGCAAGCGCATATTCGCAGCTGACCGCAGGCGCGGGCAGCGTCGCCGTGATCCGCCACCATGCATATTGAGTCATCATGGCGAGACTGCCCGCGACCATGAAGGCCCGAGCCGTCGCGACAGGTTTCGGCCACACCGCCGCGCAGACGAAGAAAACCCCCAGCGTCACCAGCGCTGGCTGGAGAGCCGCGAGAACAGAATCGTCGATCACGCCAAACACGGGCTTCAGCTCTCGGAAATCGAGCCCCTGAGATGCGGACCGGCGCCGCCGCTCCCCGCGCGCGCGGATTCCCCAACGCGCGTCTCCGAAGGAGACCGTCCCCGTTCGCCCGATCGAGCACCCGGCCGAGCCCATGTCGTCCATGGCGATCGTCACGTAAAAGGGGCTCTTGCGCAGATTGATCGGCGCGATGGCGAAATTCCCCGGCGCCCCGGCGGCGCCGGTCAAATTGGTGACGGTCCCGTGATAGGTCTTGCCGTCTTCTAGCGGTCGAAACGTCGCGGGGCTTCCAACCTCGAGACGGTTGTAAACCCTCTCGTCGACATTCGCGCTCACGATTGGGTGCGAGCAGTCGAGCACGCGCATGAGGTCTTGGCCCTTGTTCACAAACTCGCCGGGACCGACCAGCATCTCCCACACGCGGCCTATCGACGGCAGAGCGACCGTCGCCTCGGAACGGAGCGCAACGCGCGCCTCTTCCTCTGAAATCTGATCGGTGATGTGCGCAATTTGCGTCCGCACTCCGGCAAGCTGGGCGTCGAGCTCGCCCTTTTTCATCTTGAGTTCGGTCTCGCGTTGAATCGAGCTCGGCGCGTCGTTGTAGCTGTCGCCGATGAACACGCCGTCGGCGACCGCATCATGCTCGACTTTCGTTTCCTCGAGACGCTTCTGGGCCGCGGCTTCGGCGGAGGTCGCGGCGTTCCATTCGTATTGGACCCGATCGCTGTCGGCTCCCGAAATAAAGCCCGTCTGCTGCAAATGATCGCTGCGTTTCTTGGAGGCTGTCGTCTGAGATGTTTTCGCGCTCGTGGCCTGAAGCTCCGCCGTCTGTCTCTCAAGTCTCGCGTCGATCAGCTTGAGGCGCCCGGTGCGGTATTTTTCGGCCTGAAGACTGATCGAGTCGAGCGCGGTCTGGGCCAATTGCGATTGCCGCGCCAGCGTCTCCTGTTGCGACTCGAGCGTGTTCAGGTCGCGCCGAAGCTCGTCGAGGCGGCTCCGATCCGCGTAGGGGTTGTTGATGGTGAGCTTCGGAGGCGCGACGGTCGAGCTCCAGTTCGCATTCTTCTCGGCGGGCGCCTGCACGATGCCTTCGATCGGGCGCGCGGATCGTCTCGATTCGCGCATTGACGATGGCCTCGACGCTGGTCGTCGCCAGCATGGCTCGAAGCGGCGCCCAGCCGAACGCGACCACGAGCCCGATCCCAAGCGCGATCTTGAGGAAGCGCCTGGCCGTCACGGCATTGACGAAGCGCCTGGTCGCCGACGGCGCCTTGTCGACCGCGCCTTCCTCGGCGCCGGGTAAAAAGCTGCGTTCCAAAATGGTTTGGACGGATCGCGCGCCTGTCGGACGCTGTTTCGCGTTGGCGCCGTCAACGTCGGGACCGGCCACGGGCCTCGCGATATCGGTTTCCGCGGCCAAGGTTGGATTTGGCGTTGCAATCGAGACGCCGGCCGCGGATCGCGGTCCCTGCGCATATCTGAGATTGGAGGCCGGCATTGAGACAACGCTCAGTTAGGGTGAAAGCATGCGATGCGACGAGGCGGACGGATGGCGTCGCGTCCCGAGCACTCTCGAGACCATCCAAGCCGCGGCTTCTATTTGCCGGGCATCCTCTAAAGAAACAAACAACCGAATAGCGCAGATAATAACGATCGGGCCGGACCGATCCTTCTTCTCCAAAGCCCACGGAGCTTTACGCAGCGTCGGCCTCCTGCCGCCAACCGATTGACGGCGGCGGGATTCCGAGTTGCCAAATCCGAAAATCCTAGGCTTACTCCACTTGGATTGGCCAAAGTCGATCTGTCGCGCATAACGTCGCGGTCAGCGCCTCTGCGAGGCGTTCCCGTTCCGTTGAGACTGCGCGACCAAGAGCCGATCACGAGGAGGAACGCTATGAAAAGAGGGCTAGGCGTCGCCGCGGCTGTCGCGGCATTTTGTCTCTGGGGCTCGGGGGCCTTCGCTCAGTCGGGCGCGATCAACAAGGCGGTCGGCGGCTACACGTTCGAGGACGCCGCGAAGGAAGGCGCCGACCACCAAGAAAGACGGCAAGCCGCTCACTTTCGCGATCATCACCCACACCGCCGGCAACGGCTTCTTCGATCCGGTCTATGTCGGCGCGCAGGTCGCCGCCAACGCGTTCGGAATCAACCTGATCAAGCTCGGGTCCGAAGCGCCGATCGACGACATCCCGCGCGAAATCCAGATCCTCAACCAGATCGTCAACGACCCGACCATCAACGGCGTGATCATGACGACGCCGCAGGTCGGCGCCTACAACGACATCGTCAAGAAGCTCGAGGAGCGCGGCGTCGTGGTCGCCACCACCAATTCTTTCGATGGCACGCTGCTCGACCGCAGCAACATCAGCCATACCGGCCAGGACGCTTCGGCGGCCGCGATCGGCGGCGAGGCGATCGTCAAGTGCCTGATCAAGAACAACATCAAGGGCGGCTCGATCCTGTTTCCCGAACACGGTGCCGGTCGGCAACATCGAGGTCAACAATCGCGTGACCGCGGCCTTCCAGGCGACGGTCAAGGCGCTGAAGGCCGCCAACCGCCTGCAGGACTTCAAGGTCGACGCCGGGCCCGAACAACATCGGCGTCGATGTCGGCACCGACATCACCGCCGGCCCGATCGTGCAGTTGATCGAGAGCCGCAAGGACGTGGTCGGCCTGTTCGGACCGAACGGCGGCGTGACGCCGGCGATCGGCGACGCCGATCTCGCAGCTCAAGCTCAACAACAAGATCTGCGCCTATGGCTTCGACCTCGGCCCGAAGCAGCTCGAGCAGATCAAGACCGGCGCGCTGAGGGCTCGCTCGGCCAGCAGCCGTTCCTGCAGGGCTTCTATCCCGTCGTGCAGCTCTATCTGCAGCTCGACCGCAACATCGCGGCCGCGAACCTCGACACGCGCGCGCAGCTCGTGACCAAGGACAATGTCGACAAGGTCGGCAAGCGCTTCGAGAACTGATCGCTTTGTCCGCGCGCGTGAGCGCCGCTGAGGCATCGCTCACGCGCTTTCGGCGCGGCATTCGCTGCGGCGTCAGATCAAGCAGCAGCGTCGATGACCGCTTTCACCAACGACACAAGCGTTCGTGACATGGGGCGCGAGGCTCCCCTCCTGTTCGGCGGCTGGGAAGTCGGCCTGCTCGTCATCATGGCGCTCGCTCTATCTCGGGCGGGCTCTATCTCAATCCCGCCTTCTTCGGATCGACGGACGCGCTCTTTTCTGTGCTGCGCGACGCCTCGCGCTATGGCGTGCATGGCGGTCGGCATGACCTTCGTCATCGTCAACAAGGAGCTCGATCTCTCGGTCGGGTCGACGTTCGGCCTGACGGCGACGGTCTTCGGCATGATGTTCGCGCCGACCTATTTCGACCTGGACATCTGCGACGGCCGTCGCTCTGGTGCCTCGTCATGGGTCTGGCGATCGGGCTGATCAACGGCTTCATGGTCACGGTCCTGGAAGTGCCGGCCTTCATCGCGACGCTGACGATGCTGTTCATCGGCCGCGGCGTGATCCTCGGCCTGACCGGCGGCAAGAACATCGCCTTCGAAATCAAGGCTGGCGACTATCGCCGCTTTCTTCCGTCTCGGCGAGATCAACGCGCTCGGCTTCAACAATCAGATCATCATCTGTTCGTCATCATCGCCGCGGTCGGCGCCGTCGACGCTCGCCTACACCACGATCGGCTGGACGACCTACGCCGCCGGCGGCAACGAGCAGGCGGCCCGCTACGCCGGCATCAACACGCGCTTCGTGCGCATGCGCTCCTATGTTCTCTCCTCGCTCTGCGCGGTGATCGCCGGCCTGATGAACGTCGCGCAGAACAAGGACGCCGATCCGCTCGCCGGCTTCGGCGCCGGAACTCATCGCCATCGCCTCGGTGATCGTCGGCGGCGCGGCGATTTTCGGCGGCCGCGGACGGGTGATCGGCTCGTGCCTTGGCGCGATCCTCGTCGGCCTGATCGACAAGGTGCTGCGCGAGGGCGTGCCCATCACCCGCACCATCGACCTCGGCGACGGCGAAGACCGCGCAGGTGGCGGCGGTGCGCAATTGCCGCCCGGCGCGGTTCCGGCCTGCCTTGGCATCGATCCTGATCATCGCCGTGCTGATCGAGCCCTGGCTCGTCCGCCGCCGCGCGCATTCGCCCGCCTCTGGGCGCGGCTGCGCGGCCGTGCCGCCGCCGCCGATTCCCGATCTCGGCGGCGTCGCGATGTCTGGGCGTGCAGACGCGCGGCGCGACTGTGCAGGCGCGGGGCTTGGGCAAACGCGGGCTCGCCGCGTTCTTCTACCGGCGCGACGCGGCGGCCGTGATCCTGATGGTCGCGCTTTGGCTGTTCGGTCTGTGGGCGCGGCCGGATTTCTGGGGCGGCCTCGACAACACCTTTGCGATCCTGCTCGCGTTCTCCGAAATCGCGCTGCTCGCGGTCGGCCTGACCTTCGTGATGGCCAACGGCGACATCGACCTCTCGGTCGGTTCGGTGCTCGCGCTCTCCGGCGCGGTCGCCGCCGTGATCATGAAGGACACGAGCTGGGGACCGCTGGCCGCGGTCGGCGGCGGCCTCCTGGCTGGCGTGTTCGCCGGCGTGATCAACGGCTGGCTCACGGCTTACGTCGGCCTGCCGGCCTTCATCGCCACGCTGGGCACGTTCTATTGGGCGCGCGGCATCGGATCCTCGATTGTCGCCGGCACGCAGCTCAACGGCTTTCCGGAATCGTTCAATCTCATCGGACGAAACCTCTACGAACTGCTCGACGTCATGGGCGTCGGCGCCGACTGGCGGCCTCTGGCTCGCGGTCGCCAAGGCGGTCAGCGTGCAGACCATCTTCGTCCTCGTCGTTGCGGTGATCGCCGGAATCGTGCTCGCCCAGACCACCGTTCGGCGCAGAAGGTCTACGCGATCGGCGGCAACGAACGCGCCGCGAATTTCGCCGGCGTCAACACGCGGCGCGTGCGCTTCACCGCTTTCTTGATCTCGTCGATCTGCGCCGCCTTCGCCGGCATGATCTACGACGCCTTCTATCGCAGCTTCATTCCGACCGCCGGCCAGTTGCGCGAGCTCGACGCATCTCCTCGATCATCATCGGCGGCGGATCGATCTTCGGCGGCTATGGCACGATGATCGGCTCGCTTGCCGGCGCGGCGGTCATCACGCTCATCCGCTCGCTGCTGTCGCTGCAGATCATCCTCAAGGACGGCTCGTCCTTCGTGCTGCCGCAGCAATGGCAGAACGTGTTCATCGGCCTCATCCTGATCATCGCGGTGGTCGGCGACATCTGGCTGCGCCAGAACAATATCCTCGGCGAATGGTTCGGCCGGAGACGCGTGGCCGAAGAGCCGGCGCGCGTCGAGCCTGTCAAGGAGGCGAAGGCATGAGCCGCCCGATCGTGGAGATGCGTTCGATCGACAAGAGCTTCGGCCCGGTGCAGGCGCTGGTCGACGTCGATCTGACGCTTGATGCCGGGCGAAGTCCTCGGGCTCGTCGGCGACAATTCGGCCGGCAAGTCGACGCTGATGAAAATCCTGACCGGCGCCTATCAGCGCGATGCAGGCGAGGTCTTGGTCGACGGCGAGCCGGTGCATTTCAAGAGTCCGCACGAGAGCCGCGATCGCGGCATCGAGATGATCTACCAGGATTTCGCCCTGTGCGGCAATCTCGACGTCGGCCAGAACATTTTCCTCGGCCGGTGGCCGCGCCGTTTCGGCCTCTTCGTCGATCGCCCGCGCATGCATCGCGACGCGCGCAACGATCCTTGACCGGCTGAAGGTCGACGTGAACTCGGTCTATCAGAAAGTCGAGAGCCTGTCGGGCGGCCGGCAGCAATCCGTGGCGATCGCGCGCGCGATTTCGTTCGAACCCAAAGTCGTGATTTTCGACGAGCCGACCGCCAATCTCTCGGTGACCGCGACCAATCGCCTGCTGGAGACGATGCTCGAGCTGAAGCGGCACGGCGTCGCGCAGATCATCATCTCGCACCGCCTGAACGACATTTTCGAGGTCGGCGATCGGGTGATGGTGCTCAAGCGCGGGCGCAATGTCGGCGAGCGGGCGATTGCTGACACGACGGAAAAGGAAGTGCTGGAGCTGATCGTCTCCGGCGTTCCAGAAACCATCGCCGATCCGACGCTGAGTGCTTGAACGCGGCCCTCGCCATCGCCTGACACCGTCCCGTGTCATGCCGCGAAAGCGGCGTCCAGCGCTTGGCCGGGACGATGGATACCCGCGTGCGGGAGAATGAGAAAGGGCCTTGCTTCGCCTCGCCGACCCGCGCTTGACAATCGGCGACTTCGCGTGCTGGTCTAGTCGCCAGACCAGCACTGGCGTGGAGCAAGGTTGGGATATGAGTTTGCGCGCGCCGCCGATGAGCGTCTTCGCCCAGGTTCCACATCTGAGAGCCGAGATCGGCCGGCGCACGGTGCGCGAACGGATCAGCGACAAACTTGCCTCGCTCATCGCGTCGGGCATCCTTCAGGTCGGCGAGGAACTGCCGAGCGAGCGAGACCTCGCCGCGCTCCTGTCGGTCAGTCGCGAGACCGTGCGCGGCGCGATCCAAACGCTGTCGGCGATCGGCGTGGTGGCGGTGAGTCAGGGCTCGCGCACGCGCGTGGTCAGCCGGAAGATTGACACGCTGAAGATCGGCGTCGCCAGCCCGAGCGCGATCAATTCCTATGAGCTTGATTCCGTGCACAAGTCGCGCCTCTTGATCGAGCGCGCCGTCGCCGCCGAGGCGGCGGTCCACATCGACGACACGACGCTTGCCCGCCTCGAACAGTCGCTCGTGATCCAGAAACAGACCATGCGCGATCCCGTCCACTTCCTGATCTGCGACCGGGAATTTCACCTCACGATCTATCGCAGCTGCGCCAATCCATTGCTCGCCGACTTTGTCACTGATCTCTATACGTTCATGCTCGACCACCGCAGGGTCGCTGTCTCTCAGCCAGGCGCGATCGAGAAGAGCTATCTTGATCATGTGGCAATCTTCGAGGCGCTGAAGGCCCGCGATCCGCAGGCGGCGACCGGCGCGATTGGCCGGCATATCGACCGCATCTACGCCACGACCGCCGAGGTCCTCGCGGACGAGCCGAGGCCGAAGAAGACGGCTTGACTTCAACAAGACTGCATGAGCACAGCCGCAATCGTCAACGCCGGAAAGTCCGGCAAATTGGGAGGAAAGAAGAATGAAACTCAGCCGTCGAAGTCTCATATCCGTCGTGTCGGCGCTCGCCGCGACAACGATGGCGTTTGCCGCGCCCGCGCACGCCGCTGATTCAAAAGAGATCGTCTATCTCACGCCGAGCCTCGACCTGCCCTTCTGGCGGTATCTCTCGAACGGCATCGCGTCGGAAGCCAAGAAGGCCGGATACACCTACACAGCGCTCGATTCAAACAATAGTGCCGCCACGCAGCTCAAGAACGCGCAGGACGCGATCGCGCGCGGCGTCGCCGGCATCGCCATTTCACCCACCGACAGCTCAACCGCGCCAAGCGTTCTCACCGCCGCTGCGCGCGCGAAGATTCCAGTCGTCGTCGCGGACATCGGCACCAACAGCGGCGACTACGTCTCGTTCATCATCTCCGACAACAAGCAGGGCGCGTTCGGCGTCGGGGAGGCGCTGGCCGCCGCGTTGAAGGAGAAGGGTTGGACCGACGGCTCCGTGGGCCTTGTCACCATCTCGCAAGCGCGCAAGAACGGCCAGGCGCGCACCGCCGGCTTCCGCGAAGCGATGAAGAACGCTGGGATTACCAAGGAAGCCGGATTGCAGCAGATGCAAGCCTACACTGCCGACGAGACGTTCAAGTTCACCCAGGACATGCTGACCGCCAATCCGGACATGAAGGCCATGTTCATCCAGACTGATCAGCCTACTCTTGGCGCGCTTCGCGCCATCAAGGCCGGCCATCGCGACGGTACCCTGCTTGTCGCGGCCTTTGACGGCATTCCGGAATTCGTCGATCTTCTGAAGAAGGGCGAGATCGTGGCCTCCGGCATGCAACAGCCCTATCTGATGGGCGAGAAGTCCGGCGAAGCGCTAGTGACCGCGATCAAGGGCGGTACGCCGGAAAAGCAGATCCTGGTTCCGATCGTGGTCGCGACCAGCAAGAACATCGACGAGATCCTGCCGACCATCAAGCAGACCGTGTTCGGCAACGAGTTGAAGTAACAGAGAGGGGGCCGGCGCATCAGCGCTGGCCTCTCTCCCGAGCCAACCTATGACAGACCCGGCGACACCGCTTCTGGAAGCGCGCGCGATCTCGAAGAGCTTCGGGCAGACGCGCGCGCTCGTCGGCGCCAATCTCACCTTGCGGCCGGGCGTGACCCACGCGCTGCTCGGCGCGAACGGCGCTGGCAAGTCGACGCTGTCGCGCGTCATTTCCGGTCATGTTCGTCGCGACGGGGGCGAGATCCTCTATCGCGGCGCGTCGCGAGACGTCCGCAGCCCGCGCGAGGCGCTCGACGCGGGCATCGCCATGGTCATGCAGGAGACGAGCCTCGCGCCGGATCTCTCGGTTTTGGAGAACATTTTCCTCCCCGATCTCGGCCGGCCGGGCCGCCTGTCGCGCCCGACGATGCGGCGACGGGCGAGCGAAATTCTGGCCGACCTCGGGCAGGAGCACGCGGTCTCGCTCGACGCGGAGGCGCGCGATCTTTCCGCCGCGCAGCGCCAGCTTGTCGAGATTGCGAAGGCGCTCGCGCTCAAGGCCAATCTGATCATTTTCGACGAGCCGACGGCGTCCTTGAGCCCGAGCGAAGTCGAGCGCCTGTTCGACGTGATCGCGCGGCTCGAAAGCGCGCAATGCGCAATCGTCTTCGTCTCGCATCGACTGGAAGAGGTGTTCGCGATCTCGGACGAGATCACCGTCATGCGTGAGGGACGCACGGTCGCGGCCTCGCGGCCGACGTCGAGCCTGAACCAAACGGAGCTCGTGCGCCTGATGGTCGGCCGCGATCTCGGATCGATCTACGCGGCCTCCTCGGTTGCAATCGACAAGCGCGGCGAGCCGGTGCTGTCCGTTCGGCGCTTACGCGCGCCCCCGATGGTGCGCGACATCTCGTTCGATCTGCATCGGGGCGAGATTCTCGGCCTCGGCGGCCTGGTCGGCGCCGGGCGCTCGGAGACGGTCGAGACGCTCTTCGGCCTGCGTCCGCGCGCCAGCGGCGAGGTGCGCTATCAGGGGAAGCCGTTCGCTCCGCGCTCTCCCGCCGAGGCGATCCGCGCCGGCATTGGCTTCGTCGCCGAGGACCGGCGCCGCCAGTCCATCGTGCCCGACCTCTCGGTGCGCGAGAATCTGCTGCTCGCCCATCTCGGCGCGCATCGCGGGTTTGGCCTCGGCTATGGCAAGCGAGAAAAGAAAATCGACGAACTGATGGCGCGTCTCGAATTGCCGCCCGACCGGCTGTCCGAGCCGAACCTCCTGAACTTCTCCGGCGGCATGCAGCAGAAGATCATCATCGCGCGCTGGCTGCTGCTCGAGCCCAAAGTGCTGATCCTGGACGAGCCGACCAAGGGCGTGGACATCGGCACGCGGGCCTCGATCTACGCGATCCTGCGCGACATCGCCGCGACTGGAGCTGCGATCCTCATTGTTTCGTCCGAATTCGAGGAACTGCTGGGCCTGGCCGACCGCGTGATCGTGGTCAGCGACGGGGCGTCGATCGCCGACGTGCCCAGCGCTTATCTCGATGAAGAGAAGCTGACCCTTTTGGCCGCGCCGCGCGCCTCGATGGAGCGTTACCGGGGCCTTCTGCAAGAGCTCGCCAATCAATGCGACGGCGCCGCGTTCTGGGCCATTCTCGACGACGATCGCGTGTTCTGCCTCAACACGGCGACCGCGAACGCAAAGGCGGATCCCGCGCTCAGCGCCGGCGCCGCGCCGCGATTTGACGAGACGCCGATTTCAGCGGCGTTGAGGGCGCGCTCCGCGGACTTCGTGCTCGACCCGACAAGCGGACTGCAGAGCCTGCTGGTCGACGTCCGCAGCCACCGCGGGCATGAACTGGGATCGATCGGCGTGGTGATAGAGCCCGATCGTTCCGTCCCGCCGGCGGAGGCGATGCGGTCCGCGATTGAAGACCGTTTTCGCGCGACGCTATGACCCAGGAGACCTCGAAGCCGATAAGCGCCGTCGCGCCTGAGCCCACGCCCGGGAGCCGCCCCGCGCGAGGCTTCAGCCTTCGTTCGGCCCCGCTCGAACTGAGGATGCTGGCGCTCGCGATCATCATCGCCGTCGCGTTGTCCCTGCTCTCGCCCTACTTCCTCAAGACCAACAATCTTCTCAATCTGCTCGACCAATCGGTCGTCACCGGCATTGTGGCGATTGGCATGACCTTCGTCATTCTGACCGGCGGCATCGATCTTTCCGTGGGCTCCGTGGTCGGCCTCACCGGCGTCATCCTCGGCCTTTCGCTCCATCACTTTTCGATTCCGATCGCGATCGCGCTCGCAACGCTTGCGGGCGCCGGGATCGGGCTCTTCTCAGGATTGCTGATCGCTTACTTCGACCTCGCCGCGTTTGTCATCACCCTCGGCGTCATGGCGATCGGACGGAGTCTTGCCTACATATTCTCGGGGCAAACCTCGATCAGCGACATTCCTCCGCAACTGAACGACCTCGTCTATACCGAGGTTCTCGGCATCCAGACCAACGTCCTCACCTTGCTCGTGCTCTACGCGCTCGCCTGGGCCTATCTCACCTACACCAAGGGCGGACGCACGATTTACGCGGTCGGCTCCAATCGCGAAGCGGCGCGCACCGCCGGCCTCAACGTGCTCTTCTACAGCGTCGTGCCTTACGTCGTTTCCGGCGCGCTTTCCGCAATCGCCGCGACGCTCATGTCGTCCCAGATCCTGTCCATCGATCCGCTCGCCGGCACCGGGCTCGAACTGGACGCCATCGCCGCCGTGGTCATCGGCGGCGCGAGCCTCTATGGCGGCCGAGGCACGATCATCGGCACGCTGATCGGCGTGTTCATCATGGTGATGATCCGCAATGGCCTCAATCTGCTCGGCGTCTCACCGTTCTGGCAAGGCTCCGCCATCGGCGCCATCATCATCGCGGCGGTTCTCGCGGAGCGGCTCTTGAGCCCGCGAACGCGACGCTAGCTTCAACGGAGCGAAAACAGTGCCCCAGTTCGCCGCAAACCTGTCGATGATGTTCACCGAGCATGCGTTCCTCGACCGCTTCGATGCGGCGGCGGAAGCGGGCTTTGCGGCGGTCGAGTTCCTGTTTCCCTACGACCATCCCCCCGAGGCGATCGCCGAGCGGCTCGAGCGCAATCGTCTGACCCAGGCCTTGTTCAACCTGCCGCCCGGACGCTGGGACGAAGGCGAACGCGGTCTCGCGGCGCTGCCCGCGCGGTTCGACGAATTCAAGTCCGGACTTACCCGCGCGCTCGACTATGTCGCGGCGACCAAAGTCACGCGCGTGCACATGATGGCCGGCAACGCCTCGCGCAAGGACGCGGCGGCCGAGGCGAGCTACAAACGCGCCATCGCCTATGCGGCGCCGATCTTCGCCGAGCGCGGCGTCGATCTCGTTCTCGAGCCGATCAACACGCGCAACATGCCAGCCTACTTCCTCAACGATTTCGCCTATACGAGCGCGCTCATCGATGAGCTTGCCCAGCCGAACCTCAAGCTTCAGTTCGACGTCTACCACCGCCAGATCCTGCACGGCGACGTGACGATGTCTTTCCGCGCCCTGCAGCCGATCGTCGGCCACATCCAGGTCGCCTCGGTTCCGTCACGAAATGAGCCGGACGGCGAAGAGCTCAACTTCCCCTATCTGTTCGCCGAGTTCGACCGGCTCGGCTACGCCGGCTATATCGGCTGCGAATACAATCCGCGCGCGGGAACGGTCGAAGGGCTCGGCTGGTTCAAGCCCTACAGGAGAGGTTGACATGGCCCTTTTGCTGGGCGCCGTCGCCGACGATTATACGGGCGCGTCCGACCTGGCGAACACCCTCAACCGCAACGGCCTCTCCACCATTCAAACCATCGGCGTGCCCGCCTCAGGCTTGAAGGTGGACGACGCGGAGGCGATTGTCGTCGCGCTGAAGATCCGCTCCGTCGAAGCGAACCAGGCGGTCGAAGCCGCCACAGCGGCTTACGATTGGCTCAGCGCGCGCGGCGCGAAGCATGTGATGTACAAGGTCTGCTCCACTTTCGACTCGACCGACGCCGGCAACATCGGGCCCGTCGCGGACGCTCTTGGAGCCAAGGCGCATGGCGGCTGCGCATTGGTGACGCCGGCCTTTCCGGAGACCGGCCGCACAGTCTACCTCGGCCACCTGTTCGTCGGCTCGACGCCCTTGAACGAGAGCCCGCTCAAGGACCATCCGCTCAATCCGATGCACGATGCCAATCTGGTGCGGGTGCTGCAGCGGCAGTCGAAGGGGTCCGTCGGCCTCATCGACCTCATGACCGTCGAACAGGGCGGCGAGGCGGTGTCGCGCGCCCGCGCCGAATTGTCCGCGCAAGGCTATGCCACAGCGATTGTCGACGCCGTGTTCGAGCGCGATCTCGAAGCGCTCGGCGACGCGGCGGCCGAAAGCGCGTTCTCGGTCGGCGCGTCGGGCCTCGGGCTCGGCCTCGCCCGCGCGCTCGCGCGCGGCCGGAGCGCAACGTCACACGCAAGCACGCTGGAAGCCGTGGGCGGGCGCGCTGCGATCCTCGCGGGATCGTGCTCCCGGGCGACGCTGGAACAGATCGCCGCGGTCGAGAACGAAATTCCGGTTCTCCGGCTCTCGACGCAAAAGCTGATCGAGGATGCTGGCGAGATCGACCGGGCGCTCGGCTGGGCGAAAGAGCGCATCGAGGCGGGTCCCATCCTTATCGCCTCGAGCGAAGAGCCTGAACGGGTCGCGGCTCTGCAAGCGCGCTACGGACGAGACAAGTCTGGCCACGCGATTGAACATGCGCTCGCTGAGATCACCTCCGGGCTCGTGGCCCTGGGCGTGCGCCGGCTCGCGATCGCGGGAGGCGAGACCTCGGGCGCCGCAGTCGATCGGCTGGGCGTTTCGGCGTTCCGTCTCGGGCCTGAAATCGCGGCCGGCGTGCCGCTCATGCGCACCGTCGGGCGCGAGGGTGGTGAATTGCAGATGGCGCTCAAGTCGGGCAACTTCGGCGGGCGGGATTTCTTCACCCGCGCCTTGTCCATGACCCGATAGAGGACATCAGCATGGGCGACGAGACGAAGGCGCGCGATGAGATCTGCGAGGTCGGGCTCTCGCTCTTTTCGCGTGGGCTGACCTTCGGATCGACGGGAAACATCAGCGTCCGCCTGGGCGACGGCGGCTGGCTGATGACGCCCACCAACGCGTCGCTCGGCAAGCTCGATCCGGCGAACTTGACGAAATTCGATCATGAGGGCCGCCTGGTCTCGGGCGGCAAGCCGACCAAGGAAGCCTTCCTGCACTTCTGCATGTACAAGGAACGCGCCGACGCGCGCGCTGTGGTGCATCTTCATTCGACGCATTCGGTTGCCGTCAGCCTGCTCGCGGACGTCGACCCGCGTGATGCGCTGCCGCCGCTCACGGCCTATTTCGTCATGCGCGTCGGACGGCTGCCGCTTGCGCCCTATTATCCGCCAGGCGACGAAAGCCTGGCTAAAGCGGTTGGGGTCTTGGCCGGCGAGCACCACGCCGTGCTGCTCGCCAATCACGGTCCCGTTGTCGCCGGCACGTCGCTCGAGAACGCCCAATATGCGACGGAAGAGCTCGAGGAGACGGCGAAGCTGTTTCTCATGCTGCGCGGCGAGACAGATCACGGCCGCTGACGCCGGCTGAAGTGAGCGACCTGCGCGAGCGCTACAATCTGCGCTGACGGGCTCTCCCTTTTCCCCGCGCAAACTTCACACGGCTGTACTAAGATCAGCGCGATATTCGAAGGACACCAACGATGGCTTTCATGGATGTGTTTTCGCGCGTCGTCCAAGGGATCGGCGAGGCGGCGATCATGTTGCGAGGGCAGGACGGCCGGAAGGTGACGCAGGCTTTCGGCGCCAATCCAGCCATCCCCGCCGCCAAGCCGCAGGGTAACCTGCCGACGCTCAAAATGCCGACCGCGAGGGGCTGGCCTCCGGGCAAGGCGCCGAACCCCGCTCCGGGCCTCAAGGTCAACGCGTTCGCGACCGATCTCAAGCACCCCCGCTGGATTTGCGTGCTGCCCAATGGCGACGTGCTCGCGGCCGAAGCGCTTATGACGACGGAGCCGGCAGCCTCTCTCTTCGACTACGCGATGTTCAGCACGCTGAAGCGTGCGGCGGCCATGGGAGAGAGCCCGAACCGCATCACGCTTCTGCGCGACGCCGACGGCGACGGCGTGGCCGAGATGAAGGCCACGTTCCTCGAGCGGCAGAACCAGCCGTTCGGCATGGCGCTCGTCGGCGACACGTTTTACGTAGGCAACACGGACGGCGTCGTCGCCTTTCCCTATACGGCGGGCGCGAAAAGCATCACCGGGCAAGGCCGGAAACTCACCACGCACAACGGCGGGGGCCACTGGACGCGCAGCCTTCTCTTGTCTCCCGACAAGACGAAGCTCTACATCGGGGTCGGCTCGCTGACCAACATCGCCGACAAGGGCATGGAGATCGAAAAAGGCCGCGCCGCGATTCACGAGCTCGACCTCGCGAGCGGCAAGAGCCGCATCTTTGCCTCCGGCCTGCGCAATCCGGTCGGTCTCGCGTGGGAGCCTCAGACCGGCGCGCTGTGGACGGTGGTCAACGAACGCGACGGCCTGGGCGATGAAACACCGCCTGATTATCTCACGTCCGTCCGCGAGGGCGGCTTCTACGGCTGGCCGTACTGCTACTGGGGCAAGACGGTCGACGACCGCGTTCCGCAAGATGCGGCGTTGGTCGCGAGCGCAATAACGCCGGACTATGCGCTCGGCGGACACACCGCCTCGCTCGGGCTTTGCTGGTTGCCCGCCGGCGTTCTCCCGGGCTTTCCCGAGGGCATGGTGATCGGGCAGCACGGCTCCTGGAACCGGAGCACGCTGAGCGGCTACAAGGTCATCTTCGTGCCCTTCGCGAATGGACGTCCGGTCGGGCCGTCGCGCGAGATTCTGAGCGGGTTTCTCGCCCCCGACGAGCGGTCCTCGTTCGGGCGGCCGGTGGGCGTGGCGCTGGGACCGGACGGCTCGCTGCTGGTGGCGGACGACGTCGGCAATGCGATCTGGCGGGTTACGGGGGCCTGAGGGCAAGCGGAGCCTGAGCAGAGACATTCCGGAGCGGCGTGCATGGCTTACATCGTCATCGTCGGCCTCACGATGTTCGTTTTTTCCGGTGGGATCGATCCTCATCGAGTGGGGCCTCGATCAGTCATCGCTGCTTTGGCTGATCGGCAAATGGTTCGTGTTCTGGGCTGTGGGCGTTCGATTGCTGCTCGCGGGCGTGCGCCAGTACCTTCAGCCGGCCTTCACAGCCAGGGACATACTGGGCATAGACAGTCCCGGTGTCTTTGTCCTCGTGCGCGAACTCGGAGGCGCCAATGCCGCGGCCGGCGTCGTTGGTCTCGCGTCGATCATCCTGCCGACATTCGTTCTCCCGTCAGCGATCGGCTCGGGCGTCTTCTATCTCGTCGCCGGCGTCGAGCATCTGAAGCAAAAGCAACGCGGAACGAAGGAAACGGTCGCAATGGTGAGCGATCTGTTCGCCGCGCTTGTGCTGATCGCCTATGCGGCTGGCGCGCTGGCGCTGAAGACTTGCTAGCCGGCGGGCTGAAGCGCGCAGCGAAAAACCGGACGCCGGTTTTTCTCGGACGAATTCCGGAGCCCGCTTCGATTCGATCGACCGGCAGCCTGCCGGAGCGTTTCAACCCGGGGCGTTCATCCGCGCCTTCTTCTTCTCGTAGCGCGCGTTCATCCGCGCCTCGGCCTCGGGCGAGCCGTCGTGCCAAGAGCCGAACAGCTTGTCCAAGGGCACGAGCCCGTCGCCGTAGTTCACCTCGAAATGTTTATGGTGGAGATAGTGGCCGTAGGCGTGACTGTCGAAGGCGCTCTCGGCGCCAATCTCGATCTTGTCGAAGCCGATATGGCCGACAACCGCGCCGAACCCCGCATAGTGCAATTGATAGAGCGCGAGCACCGGATTCGAGGGAATGATCACGTGGATGAGCGACGATGAGAAATAGAGGAGTTGCTCGACCGGATGCATCGACAGCGACGACCAGGGCGAGGGATTGACCGAGTGGTGATGGACGCTGTGCACGGAGTGATAAAGCGGCGGCCAATGAATGAGCCGGTGAATGCAGAAGAAGTGGAACTCGTGGAAGATCGGCACGAGCAGCGCGACCAACCCGAGATAGAGCGGGTGCTGGGCGAACGAGAGCCAGGGCGCGTAGCCGTTGGCGAAGGCGTAGAGGATTCCGACCTCGTAGGCCGTCCAGATCGGCACGCCCGTGCCGAATCCCCGGATGATCCCCTCGAGGTTCTGGCTCTCGAACAGGAAGGCGTTGTTCTTCTGGTCGTTGGGAAATTTGGCGTGGTACTTGAACCGGTTTCCCTGAGCCCGCGACATGTAGAGCCGGTATTCGAAGGCGCTGTAGAAGAGCAACACGGCCACGCAGTTGACGATGAAGAGCCGGAGAATCCAGCTCCAGGCCAGGGTCTTCATGACTTCGACGTCGGGAAGCACGAAACGCGCATAAGCGACCGCGGACGCGGCGAAGAGCAGGTTCCAGGGCAGAAAATAACCGGGCAACCATTTCAGGAAGGCGTGAGGCCGGGGCGGCAGCACGAAGACGGGCGCAATGGTGAGCGTGGCGCTCGGCGTCCAGTCTCCTCGCTTGTTCCGTTTGCCATAGGCGAGGTCGTCCATGAGAAACGTCCTCCGCTGAATCTTATCCGCCGCCCCGCGCGCTATGAGAGGCAAAATAGAACCAACGCCTCGGCCACGCACGGAATTTCTTCGTCGTTGCAAGCGTGAGCTGAAGCCATCCATGGGAGCGTAGGGTGGTCGACGTCCCTGGATCGCCACGTCGCGTCGCTTCTCGCGATGACGGACTGATCGAGACGCAGAACCGGCAAAACCAGGGGCTGATGAGTTCGCCAGTCGCTTCGCCCGCGCCTTCAACCCGGCGCGCCCACCTCCGCCTCCGCCTGGGCTGGCTCCAACTTCTGCGAGCGCAGGCGAGCCGCGCCTTCCCAGGTGCTGAGGCTATGCGCGGCATTGATGAGCGCGAGATGCGAGAACGCCTGCGGGAAATTGCCGAGCTGGCGGCCGCTGTGCGGATCGTATTCCTCCGCAAGCAATCCCACGTCGTTGCGCAGCGCCAACAGGCGCTCGAACAAAGCCCGCGCCTCATCGTAGCGCCCGAGCAGCACATAATTGTCAACGAGCCAGAAGCTGCAGGCGAGAAACGCGCCCTCCCCCGGCGGCAAGCCGTCGACCGCGGTTCCGGTGTCGTAGCGCATCACGAATCCCTCGCGGAGCAGTTTGCGTTCGACGGCGGCGACCGTGCCCTGGACGCGCGGATCGTCAGGCGGCAAAAAGCCGACGATGGGGATGAGGAGCAGACTCGCATCCAGCGTCGGATCGCCGAACGACTGGACGAACGTGTTTTCGTTTCCATCATAGCCGCGCACGCACACCTCCTCGTGAATCGTGTCGCGGACTCCTCGCCAGCGCTCGAGCGGTCCCTCGAGCCCGAATTCCTCGATGGAGCGCACCGCGCGGTCGAACGCGACCCAGGCCATGACCTTCGAGTGCGTGAAGTGGCGCCGGCCGCCGCGCACTTCCCAGATCCCTTCGTCAGGCTCCCGCCAGATAGTCTCGAGGTGCAAAAGGAGGGAGCATTCCAGCGCCCAGGTCGCGTCGCTGGTGACGAGGCCGGCGCGGCGCGCGACGTAGAAGGCGTCGAGTACTTCACCATAGACATCGAGCTGGAGCTGCCCGACGGCGCCGTTGCCGATTCGGACCGGAGCCGAGCCTTCGTAGCCCGGCAGCCACGGGATTTCGAATTCCTGGAGCCGCCGTTCGCCCGCCACGCCGTAGAGAATCTGCAGATCGTCCGGGGAACCGGCGACGGCGCGCAGGAGCCATTCGTGCCACGCCTTCGCTTCGTCGAGAATGCCGGCCCCAATCAGCGCATAAAGCGTGAACGTCGCGTCGCGAAGCCAGCAATAGCGATAATCCCAATTGCGCGGGCCCCCGAGCTGTTCGGGCAAGGAAGTTGTCGCGGCCGCGACAATGCCCCCGGTCTCCCAGTGCGCGAGCGCCTTCAATGTGAGGAGCGAGCGAAGAACCGCCTCGCCCCAATGGTCTGCTGGCTTGAAAGCCGCGGCCCAGCCGGTCCAGAAGGAATGGACTTGTTTGTTCGCATCTGCGAGCGCCTCCCCTGACAGGGGCGGGGGCGCCGCGCGAAATGACGGCGACCAGTTGAGAACGAAGCTCGCCTCTTCGCCCTCGCGGAGCGTGAAATCGCCGACCGTGCGCATATCCTCGCCGCGCGTGGGGACGGGCGTCTGAAGCAGCACTCGGTCCGGACCGGCAACGAACTGAAGCCGCCCGTCCTCTTGCTGAGACACCCACGGCACAACGGAGCCGTAGTCGAATCGGACCACGAGTTCGGTGCGCATGGGGACGTCGCCTTGAAGGCCCCTGACGATGCGCACCAGCTCGGACGACCCGTTGCGCCTGTACATGAAATCGGTGAGCGAGATCGAGCCGTCGGCTGTGGTGAAAACCGTTTCGAGGATGAGCGTGTTGTCGAGGTATCGCCGCGCGACCTCACTCTCCTTGTCCGCAGGCGCGATCAGCCACCGTCCATGCTCGGGGCCGCCGAGGAGGGCGGAAAAACACGC
Organism: uncultured Alphaproteobacteria bacterium; assembly: GCA_963717215.1. Taxonomy (GTDB): domain Bacteria; phylum Pseudomonadota; class Alphaproteobacteria; order Rhizobiales; family Beijerinckiaceae; genus Roseiarcus. Next base: position 48,715 of record CAVQVS010000004.1, on the reverse strand, counting down.
GGCGCTGTCGAAACGCGGCACGCATAGCCAATCGATCGAGCCGTCGCGCCCGACCAGCGCCGCCGTCTCGCAATTCCCGATGACGGCGTAATCCTCAATTCGAAGCGGCATACGAATCCTCGGCGCGGGCGCTTGGGGATGACTTGAAGCCATCAATACCCGTTCTGGCGATTGAAGGCAGCCTTGGACGCCGCGCCGGCGTCGAGGGACTTCGCAGGCAGGACGAAAGGCCGTGTTCGTGAGCGCGAAGCGATCGTCACGAGCGCGACATGGCCTCGACCAGCGCTTCCTCGATCGCGTGGAACTGATAGGGCTTGGGGCAATTCTTCACGCCCGAATATCGGCTCCGAAGCGCGTTGTCCTCGTAGCCGGAGGTAAAGACGAACGGAATGTTCCTCGCCACCAGCAGGTCAGCGACAGGATAGGCGAGCGAGCCGCCGAGGTTGACATCGAGAACCGCGGCGTCGATGTGCGGCTCGGACTCGATTTTTTTGATCGCCTTTTCGACCGAAGGAACCGGGCCCAGGACAACGGATCCCACGTTTTCCAGCCCGTCCTGCAGGTTCATGGCGATGAGGTACTCGTCCTCGACGACGAGAATGCGGCGATCACGAAGCGCCGAGCTGGTCATCATGCATCTCCTCAGTCTGAGGTCCGGAAAGTGGAAGCGCGATCGTGCAATGGACACCGTCCGGTTCGATCGCAAACGTTGTCCTGGCTCCGAACTGATAGGGCAACGCGTCTTCGATAAGGCGGCGCCCGCTTCCGTCCCCCTTGCTTGCGGGCGGGACTCTGCGTGGTGTCGACGCCTTTTTCTCTCCAGTCGACGAAAATCCATGGCGCGCCATTCTCGGTTTCCGTTCGCCAACGAATATCGAGACGGCCGTTTCTCTGTCCGAGCGCGCCGTATTTCAGTGCATTGGTGGTCAGTTCGTACAGAGCCATAGCCAGGGCCTGGACGGAGATCGGACGAAGCGCCACGCCCTTGGGTCCGTCGACCGTCAGAACGCCGCCGTCTTTGGCCGACTGAGCAGACAGTTCGGAGGCGAGAAGCTCATCAAAATTTACGCCCCCCGCCGGCGCCGCACGCGACAGCAATCCTTGCACGCGCGCCAGCGCGCCGAGCCGGTCGCCGAAACTCGCCCTGAAATCGTCAAGGCTCTCAGAGCCGACAGACGTCATGTCAGCCAGCGCCATCACCACGCCGATGAGATTGCGCGTGCGGTGCTGCAATTCGCCAACCATGATCCGCATCCGGGATTCGCTTTCCCTCAGCGCATCCTCTGCGCGGCGCCGCTCGCCAATATCGACGAGCGTGACGACGATGCCGTCGATTTTGTCCTCGACAGTGCGATACGGCTTGAGCCGGGTGAGATACCAGCTGCCATCGTTGCCGTGCACTTCACGCTCAGTTGAAGCCAGATCGCGCAGAACCTTGCGCGCATCCCCCGCAAGGTCGTCGTAGTCGAGGCGATGCGTGAAGTCGGTAATCAAGCGGCCTTCATCGCCCGACGCGATATTGAACAGATCCGAGATGCGAGGCGTAAAGCGGTTGATGCGCAATTTCGGATCGAGAAACAGGATACCGACGTCGGTCGCCGCCATCAGATTTTGCACGTCGCTGTGCGCGCGTGATACGCTCTCGAGCTTCGTCTTGAGTTCGCTGTTGACGGTCTGCAGCTCCTCGTTGATCGATTGCAGCTCCTCCTTGCTGGTCTCGAGCTCCTCGGCAGTGGAGCGGTACTCCTCGTTGACCGACTGCAATTCTTCGTTGGCGGCCCGCAGCTCCTCGTTCGCCCCTTCATATTCCTCGCGCGAGGCCAGAAGCTGCGATTGACTGAACTGCAATTCCTGCAGAAGCTGCTGAACCTGCTCGCCGGGCGCCTGGTCCTTAATCTCCTTGGGCGTCGGCGAGATATCGCCGATCGTCTCGCCTTCGAAGAAGAAGACAATGGCGGATCGGCTTACATTGGGCTCAGGCTGCGAAGGGCGCGTCTGCAAGTACACCCGCCGCGCCGACGCCGTCTAAACGGACGCCAATCGGTCCATTGAGACTGCCTTCATTGTGAGCGAAAACCCGGTGAAGCGCGGCGCGAATGTCGAACCGCAACTCCTCGCGCGCAAGCTCGGTGATGTCATTGGTGAATGTGCCGCCGGACGGTTGCAGATAGCGTCCGGCGTGCTCGGACAGATGCACAACCCTGTAGGCCTCGTCGACAATTATGCTGGGCGGCGCGAGGTGTTCCAGCGCCTGACGATGGACGCCGGCCTCCATCGGCGCGCGAAATTGGGCCGGCGCTCGCGGGGGCAATAGCTCAAGTCCGAACGCCACCGCGCCCGTCCGCGGCGTTACCCGCACCTCCGACGGAACAGACATGCGCTGATAAATTCGCGCTTCCCGGTCTATGGCCCGAAACGCTCCGATTGGACTGTCTGCGTTCTCGGACGAGCCGAGAAAGAGGTAGCCGGACCGGTGCAAGGCAAAATGGAATGTGGTGCAAACCTCATGCTGCACTTCTCTGTCCAGGTAGATGAGGACATTCCGGCAGGAGATGAGGTCGACGCGCGAAAATGGCGGATCCCTGAGGAGGCTGTGCTTGGCGAACAGAACGACGTCACGCAATTCGCGCGTCACACGGAAGTGGTCGCCTTCGCGGGTAAAGAAGCGCCGTAACCGCTCTTCCGTCAGGTCGGCCTCGATGGCGATCGGGTAACGACCCTCCCTGGCAGCCGCCAAAGCGCTGTCGTCGAGATCGGAAGCAAAGACCTGGATCCCGCATCGGATCTCGTGATGAGCTGCTTCCTCAAGCAGCAGAATCGCAATCGAATAAGCCTCTTCGCCGGTGGCGCAGCCAGGAACCCAGACGCGAATCGTATCCGAAGCGCCCTTGTCCTCGAACACGCGCGGAATAACCAACGCCGCAAGCTTGTCGAACGCGCTCGTATCGCGAAAGAACGTCGTCACCGAAATGAGAAGGTCGGCGAATAAAGCCTGCGCCTCCTGAGGATTTTCGCGCAGGATCACCAGATAGTCCGCCATCGTCGCCGCCCGCTGCACCTGCATCCTGCGTGCGATGCGGCGACGAATTGTCGATTTCTTGTAGCTTGAGAAGTCATGTCCCAGTGCGCACCCGCAGGTGGGACAGAATGCGCGGCATCGCCTCCTCGTCCTTTTCGGCGAGGTCCTCTGACAGCGCATTTCGGGGATTGCGGATCAGCTCGGGAAGCCGGGCCGCGATCTCCCGCACGGGCAGAACGAAATCGGCCAGGCCCGTCGCCACGGCGCTGCGCGGCATCGATCCGTACTCGGCCTCTTCCGGGTCCTGGACCAGAATGATGCCTCCGGCCTCCTTGATCGCTTTGATGCCGACGGACCCGTCCGAACCGGCGCCGGAAAGAACAATGGCGAAATCTTCGCCGTGCTCAGCCGCAAGCGACCGGAAAAAAAGATCGATCGGCGCCCGCTGCCAGCGCGGCTCGTCGAACGCGGTGATCGCGAGATGATGGTCGGTGGCCCGAAGCTGCCGGTTGGGCGGGATGACATAGACGTGGCGCGGTTCAATCGGCGTCAGGCCGGTTACCTGGGTTACCGGCATTTTTGTCCGAGCGGCCAGAATGTTGGAGAGTTCGCTTTGGCGTCCCGGATCAAGATGCACGACAACAACGAACGCCGCGTCGACATCGTCGGGGAGACTTTCGAAAAACACTTGGAGGGCGTGCACGCCCCCGGCCGACGTCCCAATGCCCACCGTCGGGAAGCGCTTTCTGGCCTCGTTCTGGCTCGCTTCTCCCGCGTCTTCGGAAGGGCGGCCCTCTTGATTATCGTCGGTCATCTACGATCCGCCATTGTCTTCAAGGGACCGGCGTCGATTTACCGCCCTTCGGCTGTCCGCCGATACTCATTTATCGAGACACAACGGTTTATCGAGACACAACGGCGATGAGCGTCCTGTTTCCGCCAATTGATGCTCCCGTCTCTTATGAACGGTCCCACCCAGGTTTGGTGGACGGACCCCCGACCATCTGATCAACACGCGCACCAGAGAAGTGTTCCCGGCTAGTCCGGGGTCTCGCGGGGCGGCGAGACGATCTGATCGATTCCGCAACTCTCCGGCGCCTTGTCGGGCCTGAAGCGCATGAGCTTGGTCCCGTGGCGGAACCGGTCGCTCGTGACGTGGTCGTACCGGACCTCGACCACCAGCTCAGGCTTGAGCGGCTCCCATTCGCCGCTGCGTTCCGTGCTCCAGCGGCTGGGCCCGCCGGGCGCCTTGCCGGTGAAACCGGGCCCCCCCTGCAACGCGCGAAGCTTTCGGGTCAGCGCCTCCCGCTCGTCATTGGCGATTGTCGAGGTGAAGCCGACGTGATCCAGGAGGCCTTCCGCGTTGTAGAGACCGAGCAGCAAGGATCCCACCTCGTCGCCGCCGCTCAAGTATCGAAAGCCGCCCACCACGCAATCGGCGGTCCGTAAGCGCTTGACCTTGATCATCGCGCGCTCGCCACTGAGATATTTTCCGTCGAGGCGCTTGGCGACCACCCCGTCCCGCCCGTCATGGCTGAAATCATCAAGCCATTCCGTCGCCTGCGCACGATCGCGCGTGCACGGCGTGACAATGAGCTTGCCCGCAATGGCGGCCTTCTCGCCGAAGGCTTCGAGCGAGCTTCGCCGCTGAATGAGCGGCAAAGCCTCCAATGACGAGCCGTCAGGTCCGACCAGCATGTCGAAAAGGATCAGTCGCGCCGGCGTTTCCTGCGACAGCTTTCGGATCCGGCTGGCCGCGGGATGCAATCGGGCTTGCAACGCGTCGAAGGTCAAGCGCCCGTTCAGCTCGATCACCAATTCGCCGTCGACGACAAATTGCTTGAAGGGAAGGTCCGCCAGCGTCGCCAGCACCTCGGGGAAAAAGCGGCCGAGCGAAGCCCCGGATTTTCCCCTGATCTCAACCCCGCCCTGGTCCTTGAATGCAAGGCAGCGAAAGCCGTCCCATTTCGGCTCGAATTGCCATTTGCCCGGTTCATCGGGAAGCGATTCCGCGGATTTCGCCTCCATGGGCGCGGGGCGCGGCGCGGATAAATCAGCGGCCCTGCCGCCACCCGTCCTTTGCGCGCTCATCCCGCGAACCTCCGTGTCTCAAGCCCGCAGCGTATGGCGCTCAACGAGCGCAGACCAACTCGGTTCCGCCCCCCGATTAAAGCCCACGGAACCGCTTTGTCGGGATCCGAGTTTAACAAGGCCGAGGCCCGTCAGAGGAGACAAAGATGACGCCGCGCGAATCCGAGCCGCAAAAGGAAACCGTCGAACGCGTCATGCACGAATTCAAGCATGGCGAACTCCGTTCGGGCACGAGCGGAGATAAGGTTAAAAATCGCAAGCAAGCGATCGCCATCGCTCTCAGTGAAGCGGGCGAGTCCAATCAGCAGACGCCAACTGAGAACGCGGAGCATCTTCGCCATACGAAGGCGAAGGAGCGGCGCGGCGAGACGGCGAGGGATGAAGCCGAAGGCAAGACCCCGCGCCGGCGATCGCCTGGCAAGTAACGCTCGCCTCGCCTTCGCCGCGAGAACCTGGCGAAGGCGAGCTCCCGCGTACCTGCAGCGACCTTAAGCCGGATCCGTCGAGGGTATTTCCTGCGGCTGCGGCGGCGTGATCACTTCGGGGCCCGGGGGGATCACAACGTCGGGCCCGGGTTGGGGCAAGTCGGGTCCCTTCTCCGGTTGTGGCTGTTCCACCGGCGTCGGCGGACGGACGATCTCGGGCTTTGGGGCGGGGATGGGCTGCTCGGGCTGCGGATTTGTTGGCATGATACATCCCGAACTCGGGGCGTAAGCATTCGTTCCCTCAAGTCATCGGTTTGCTCAGAGACGGCAAAGCGGCGGAGCGCGTTTTTGCGGGCGCCCATTGCCGAGCGGCTCAGCGGCAGCCGTCAGGCCGTGTCTTCGTTCCCGACAAGGCGGCGCGCTCCAGCGCCGGCCTGGCCGGGGTTCTTGCGTTCGGTGATGCGGCGATTGGCCCCAACGGGATGGCGGCTTGCGAGGAAGGCCCAGGCCTCTTTCGTCCAGCGGGCGTCGGCGAGCGCGTGGTGACGGCTTTCCTTCTGGTGCGGCAGCTCGGGATCGCCAAGCTCGATCGCCCATTGCTTGATGTCGAGGCAAAGCTGGGGAAAGTGGAACGGCAGCTCCTCGAGGCCGCCAAAAAGCCAGACGAGCGCGACCCAGTCATAGGAAGGGAAATAGCCCCAGAACACCGGATGCTCGTCGCCATCGGTGAAGTTGCGCACGGCGTAGCCGATGTATTCGCGGCTCATGCCCTTGCCGTCGAGCTGCGGACGCACATTTTCGAGCGTCCATGGGCTCGCCTTCGACCAGTCTGTCTCGCTGCTCTCGGCGTAAAACTCCCGCCCGCTTTCGGCGACGAGCCCGATGCTGATGAGATCGATGGTGAACGGCCTCGCGATGAACTCGGTGTCGAGCCAGTATTTCATGCGAGGCCCCATCAGCGCGGACGCCTGCTCCTCGTCAGTCGGCAAAAGCAGCCCTACCCCGCCTCGGCGAACTCCTGCGCCTCAGCCAACTCGACCGAAACGAGCTGGCTCACGCCTCTCTCCGCCATGGTGACGCCGAACAGGCGGTCCATGCGCGACATCGTGACCGGATTGTGGGTGATGGCGACGAAGCGGGTGTCGGCGCGCTTGCGCATCGCCTCGAGCAGGTCGCAGAAGCGCTCGACATTATAGTCGTCGAGCGGCGCGTCGACCTCGTCGAGCACGCAGATCGGCGCCGGGTTGGTGAGGAACACGGCGAAGATGAGCGCAAGCGCGGTGAGCGCCTGCTCGCCACCGGAGAGAAGGGTCAGCGTCTGCGGCTTCTTGCCCGGCGGCTGCGCGAGAAGCTCGAGTCCCGCCTCAAGCGGGTCGTCGGATTCGATCAGCTGCAGCTCGGCGTGACCGCCCTCGAACAGGGTCGAAAACAGATCCTTGAAATGGCCGTTGACGACGTCGAAAGCTGCAACGAGACGTTCGCGCCCTTCCTGATTGAGGGCGCCAATCGCGCCGCGCAGGCGCTTGATCGCTTCGGTCAGATCGTCGCACTCGGCGACAAGTTTGTCGCGGCTTGCAAGGACCTCGACGAGTTCATCGTCAGCGCGCAGGTTGACGGCGCCGAGCCGTTCGCGCTCCTGGCGCAGATTCTCGAGCTTGCGGTCGACCTCGACGCCGCCGGGCAGCGGCTTATCGGCTTTATGGTCGGCAAGCGCGGCGAGGCCCGCCGGCTCACAATCCAGTTCGCTCGCGATCGCGTGCCTAAGCTCTTCGTCCCTCGCGGTCGCGCCCTCCAGGCGCTGTTCGGAGGCCGCGCGCTGCTCGCGCGCGGCGCTCATCGCTTCCAGCGCCTGGCGGGCGGCGCGGTCGGCGTCGGCGAGCGCGGTTTCAGCCAACGCGAGCGCGTCGGCGGCCTCCTTGCGCGCGGACTTCGGCCTGGCCATGCTCGTCGGCAAGCGCGCGGCGCGTCCGAGAAAAGTCGGTCGGCGCGTCGGCGAGCTCCGCCCGCTCCCGATCGGCTTCGGCCTTTCGCGCGCCAAGCTCCGCGATGCGGCTTTGCGCATGGGTCAGCCGCTCGTCCCAGGACGACCGTTCGGCGACGATTGCGTTACGCCGCGCGGCGCGCGCCGCAGTCTCGCGGGCAATGGATTGAGCCGTCGCGCGCGCCTCGGCGAAGGCCGTTCGATCGCGCGCCGCGACTTCGCGCGCGTGCTCCAGGCCCCGTGCAACGTCGTCGCCCGGACCGAGTTGCTCAAGCGCGGCCTCCGCGCCGGCCTTGCGTTCGGCCGCCTCATTGCGGGCCGCTCCGGCGCGCGAAAAGGCCTCTTCCACCGCGGACAGGCGCGAAAGCGTTTGGGCGCGCGCGCGCTCGAATTGCGCCAGCGCGTCACGGACGGAATCCGAGGCAATCCGGGCGGCGCGAACCCGCCCGCGCCATTCCGATTCCGCCGCGGCAGCTTCACGAGTCGCCGCCGCCGCGCTCGCCGCTTCGACGCTCAACGCAGCCGCTATCTGACGCGCCGCCTCGGCTTCGCGCTCGAGGTCGCCTAAGCGATTCTTTTCCGCGAGGCGCCGAGCCGCCGCGGTCGGCGCTTCGGCGGCGGAGACGAAGCCGTCCCAGCGCCAGAGGTCGCCTTCGAGCGAGACCAGCCGCTGTCCGGGCTTGAGCGCATAGGCAAGCCGCTTGCCCTCAGAGCGAGCGACCACGCCGACCTGGGCAAGGCGACGGGCGAGCGCCGGCGGCGCGGATACGCGGCCTGCGAGCGGATCGGCGCCAACCGGCAGCAGGGGATCCTGATCGGCCGGCTCGATCAGCGACCAGTGCGCCGGCGCCGCCTCGTCGACCGAGGCGTCGAGGTCGTCGCCCAGAGCCGCGCCAAGCGCTGCTTCGTAGCCCCGCGCGACGCTGACTGCGTCGACCGCGCGGGGCCAGGGCCCGCTCGTGTCGGAGCCGAGAAGGCCCGCGACCGTGCGCGCCTCCGTCTCCAACCTCTGCGCGGCGCGTTCGGCTTCGGCCAACGGCCCGCGGCGTTGCGCCTCGGCCTCTCGAGCTGCTGCGTGGCGCTCCTCGGCCGCCAGCGTTTCACGCTCGGCGGCGGCAAGCGCCTCGGCAGCTTCGGCGACGCCCTGAGCGCGCGCCGCGCGTTCGGTCTCCTCAAAGCCCGCCGCGCTGAGCGCGCCGCGCTCGCGCTCGATTCCGGAATATTCCACTTCCAGGCGCGTGAGGCGCCGCCCCTCCTCTTCGAGGGTGACGACCAGCGCCCGGCGACGCGCGGCGAGGTCCGACGCGGCAGCCTGGGCTTCCGCAAGCGTGCTCTCGGCGCTGGCGAGGCGCCGCTCGGCGTCTTGCTCCGCTTCCCGCGCCTGAACCGAGTCCTCGTCCGCGCGGGCTCCTTGCTCCTTAAGCGCCGCTTCCTCGGACGCGAGGCGGTCCATGACGCCGGCGGCATCGGCGATCAGCGATTCCTCGCGCTGAAGATCGCCGGCGAATTGCGCCAGGCGACGGTCAAGTTCCGCCTCGCGCTCCTTGGCGCGCTTCTCTTCCGCCTCGAGCGCCTCGCGGGCGAGCGCAATGCGATGCAGGGCCGCGCCGCGGCGCGCTTCCTCGTCGCGCAAGGGCGGCAGGGCTGCGGCCGCGAGCGCCTGCAGGCGCGCGGCCTCGGCTTGCGCGCGCGTGCGCTCAGTGACTTCGAGGAGGTCGACGTCGAGCCGCCGGCGCGCCTCGGCGAACGCCGCCTCATGTTCGCGCCAGGCGATGAGGCGCGCCAGCGCCTCGTGACGGCGGATCGCGCCAGCGAGTTCGCGGTAACGGTTCGACTGGCGCGCCTGCTTCTTGAGGCTGTCGACCTGGGCGTCGATCTGCTTCAGCACATCGTCGACGCGGATGAGATTGTCCTCGGCGCCCTTCAGCCGAAGCTCGGCTTCGTGCCGCCGCGAGTGGAGGCCGGAGACCCCCGCGGCCTCCTCGAGGATCAGACGACGCGCCTGCGGCTTGGCGGAAATGATCTCGCCGATCTGGCCCTGGCGCACGAGGGAGGGCGAGCGCGCGCCGGTAGAGGCATCGGCAAACAGGAGTTGCACGTCCCGCGCGCGCACCTCCTTGCCGTTCACCCGATACGTCGAACCGTTATCCCGTTCGATGCGTCGCGTGACCTCGATCGTCTCGGAATCATTGAAGGCGGCAGGCGCGCGCCGATCGGAATTGCTGAGCGTGAGCCCGACCTCGGCGTTGTTGCGCGAAGGACGGCGGCCAGAGCCCGAGAAGATTACGTCCTCCATGCCGGAGGCGCGCATGTTCTTGAAAGAACTCTCGCCCATCACCCAGCGCAGCGCTTCGACCAGATTCGACTTGCCGCAGCCGTTCGGCCCGACGACGCCGGTCAACCCCGGCTCGATCTTGGAACTCGGCGCTGTCGCAGAAGCTCTTGAAGCCGGTGAGGCGCAAGCGCTCGAATTTCATCGCACTGACCCTTCGGTCCGGCACGGCGCGCTTTGCGCCGCTCACAATCGTCTCGCCCCAAGCGAATCATTTTTCGCGAGGCCTACGCAGGGCTTAGCGGCCATAGGGGAGTCGCGCAATCAACCCCGACGCTGAAAAAACTTGTGCGAAACAAGGGATCGCCGCAGCGCCGCTGCCGGGAACCTGCCCCCGACCGGCCGCATTTGCGGCCGATGCGCCCGGGCTTTAAGGCCGCGTCTGCCCGTCGCCGCGCACCCGGTACTTGAAGGTGCAGAGCTGCTCGATCCCCACCGGCCCGCGCGCGTGCATGCGCCCGGTGGCGATGCCGATCTCGGCCCCGAATCCGAACTCGCCCCCGTCGGCGAACTGGGTCGAGGCGTTGTGCAGGACGATCGCCGAATCGACCTCCTTCAAGAACCGCTCCGCTGCGACCTTGTCCTCGGTCACGATGCAATCGGTGTGGTGGGAGCCGTAGGTCTCGATATGGTCGATCGCCGCGTCGAGACTGTCGACGACGCGCACAGAGATGATCGCGTCGAGATATTCCGTGCGCCAGTCCTCTTCGCTCGCCACCGTCACCCGGGCATCGGCCTCGCGCGTCGCCGCATCGCCGCGCACGGCGCAGCCCGCCTTGATCAACGCATCGATCAGCTTGCCGAGCAGGAACGGCGCGACGGCGCGATGCACGAGCAGGGTTTCGGCCGCGCCGCAGACTCCAACGCGTCGCATCTTGGCGTTGACGATGATCTTCAGCGCCTTGTCGAAATCCACCGACCGATCGACGTACACATGCACAATGCCTTCGAGATGGGCGAACACCGGCACCCGCGCCTCACGCTGAACGCGCTCGACAAGGCTCTTTCCTCCGCGCGGCACGATGACGTCGAGCGCGCCGTCGAGCCCCTCAAGCATCTCTCCCACGACCTCGCGGGCGGCGAAGGGCGCGCGTGTGATCGCCGCCTCCGGCAGACCGGCCTCCTTCAAGCCCGCGACCAGGCAGGCGTGGATCTCGGCCGACGAGCGAAAACTATCCGAGCCGCCCCGGAGCACCACCGCATTGCCGCTCTTGAGACACAGCGCGCCAGCGTCAGCGGTCACATTGGGCCGGCTCTCGTAGATCACGCCGACGACGCCAAGCGGCGTCGACACGCGCTCGATAATGAGGCCGTTGGGACGGGTATAGGTCGCGAGCACGCGCCCGACCGGATCGGGCAAGGCCGCGACCTCTTCAAGCCCGAGCGCGATCGCCTCGATCCGAGTCGAATTGAGGGTCAGCCGGTCGATCAAGGCTGCGCTCAGGTGTTTCGCGCGGGCATCGTCGCAGTCAAGCGCGTTGGCAGCCAGGATCTCGCCCACGCGTTCACGCAAAACGCGTGCGCCGGCGAGTAGCGCGTGATTCTTCTTCTCCCCCGGCGCGTTGGCGACTACCCGGGCGGCGACGCGGGCCTTCGCCCCGATTTCGCGCATTGCAGCGCGAACCTCAGTTTCCGGCTCGACAATCTGAACGACCGACATAACGCTTCCACGGAGCTGCTATGCTCCTGACTTAATAAGCCTTGGGCGAAAAGACCATTCCCCTAATATGGCAGTCTGGCGCTGGAGAAAAGTAACGTTCCGATAGCTGGGCGATATCGGCTCCGATCCTCGCGAATGAATGACTCCCGGCAAGAGGGCAAAAACACCCATAGCGTCCGTTTCACGCCTTGGGCCGGAAGGCCGCGCAGAACCGGGGGTCCGTCTCCAGGCGCGCGCCGCCGATAAGGTCGATGCAATAGGGCACGGCGGCGAACACCGCGTCGAGACAGGTGCGGATCGCCGCGGGCTTGCCGGGGAGATTGATGATCAGGCTCGAGCCGCGCGTGCCGGCGACCTGGCGTGACAGAATGGCGGTCGGGACCTCGGCCAAACTTTTCAGGCGCATGAGTTCGCCGAAGCCGGGCAGCATTCGGTCGCAGACAGCCTCCGTCGCCTCCGGCGTCACGTCGCGCGCCGCGGGTCCTGTGCCGCCCGTGGTGAGAATGAGCGAACAGCGCGTGTCGTCGGCGAGCGCAATCAGCGCGGCTTCGATCGCGGGCCGCTCGTCGGGCACGATGCGGCGCTCGGGCCGCCACGGCGTCGCCAAGAGCTCCTTCAGCGCCGCCTCGATGCCCGGGCCGCCCTTATCCTCATAGACGCCTCGGAAAGCGCGATCGGATATGGTGACGACGCCGATCGGAATGTCCGCCATGGGAACGCGCTCGCGACTTGAAGATCCTCAAGCCGCGCCAGCGTCGGCGTCCGGGGCGCGACGCCGGTTAAGCGGCTTCGGCGCAGCATAGCGCCATTCGACCCGCGACAAAAATCGGTTCGACCGGTTGGATCAGGCGACGCGTGGGCCCAGCGCGTCAATCGCCTCCTGCACGCTTCGGAAAACATGGTCGCGTCCGATCAGCGTGAACAATCCGACCCGCGCGAGGCTCTTCTGCGCGCGAACGGATTCCAGCCGCGCAACCGCCACGTCGACTCCGCGCCCGCGCAGCCGGCCGATCAGCTCCGCAAGCACCGTCGCGCCGGTATAGTCGATTTCGACCAGCGCATTGGCCTCGATCACGATCAGCCTTGGCGGCGGGTCTTGGGACGCGAAGCGCTCGATGGCGCGACGAAAATTGTAGGCGTTGAGGAACGACAGCGGCGCCTGCAGCGCGATCACCCGGACGGCGGGAACGAACTCGCCTTGGACATCGTTCTCGCGCGGCCACCAGACCGACGTGCCTGGAATGCGCTCAAGTTCGATCGCCTGGGCGCGAGTGGTCGTCCAGACGCCATGCAGCACCGACAAGAGCACGCCGAGGCCCACGCCCTGCTCGATCGGGAGCGCCACAATGGCGAGCGCGGTCGCGAGGATCAGCAGAAACTCGGCTCGGCTTCGCCTCCATACGTCGACCATCATGCCGACGCGCACGAGACGGATCGCGACGAAGAGGAGGACGCCCGCCAACGCGGCGGAGGGCAAATGGGCGAGGGCTTCGCTGGCGAACAGGAGAACTGAGACCGCCGCCGCAGCCGAAATCAAAGCCGCAAGCTGCGACCTGCAGCCTGCCTCCGCGGCAACCGCCGTCGAAGGCGGGCTGGCATCCACCGGAAAGGCGCCGATGAGGCCACAGAAGGCATTGGCCGCGCCGACGCCGATGAAATCCCGGTTGACGTCCGGACCTTCCGCACTGTTGGGAAAAGACCGCGTCGTCGCCGCCGTCTGCACCATCACCACGAGCGCAATGAGCAGGGCGAGTGGTGCGACGACGTGAATGTCGTCCCAGGAAATCGCCGGCAGCGAGAAATGGGGCGCTCCGCCGGTGATCGACCCGAGCGTCGCCACGCCTTTGGCTTCGAGACCGAGCGCGATCGTCGCCAGTCCAGCGAGGCAAAGGCCAATGAAGAGCCCCGGGAAACCGCGGGCTGACGCTTTCGCCCACAAGCATGATCGCAAGCACGCCGAGGCCAATCGCCAGCGTCCAGAGATTGGCCGTTGGAGCGCGCGCGATGAGGGACAGGGCCTCTTGAACAAGCGGACCGTGATTGGGTTCGAGGCCGAGCACCGCGGGCGCCTGCAGAATGAGAATATGGCCGGCGATGCCGAGGAGAAAGCCCGTCGTCACCGGAATGGACAGAAGGTCAGCGACGAAGCCGAACCTGAAGGCGCCGGCGCAAATCAGAATGAGCCCGACCGCCAGGCTGAGCGCCGCCGCGGCTGCAGGATAATGCTCTGGCCCCGTCGCGGTGAGCGCCGCAAGCGCGCCGGCGAAAATCGGCGCGATGGTCGAATCGGCGCCGACCGAAAGGCGCCGGCTGTCGCCAAAAAGCGCGAACCCGATCGCGGCGGCGACAAGTGCAAACAAGCCGATCTGAGGCGTGAGGTTGGCAAGACGAGCGGTCGCCATCTGCGAGGGGATGGCGATCGCGGCCAGCGTCAGGCCGGCGACCACGTCGGCGCCGAGGTCGCCCGGACGCCAGCCGTCGAAAGACCGCAAAACGAACCAGGGGCGCTGAGCGCGACGCGGCGCGGCGGAACTGTCCTGGCCTGACCGCGTCACCTTATCCACCGCCGAAACGCTGACGATAGTCCTGCGGGCTTACGCCCTGGAGGCGCGCAAAATTTCGCCGCATCGTCTCTTCCGAACCAAATCCGCAGCGCGTCGCGATTTGCTTGGCTGGCAATCGCGTATCGGCAAGCAGCTGACGGGCCGCCTCGACGCGCAGACGCTCGATCGCCCGCGCCGGCGTCACGCCCGTCGCCTCGCGATAGCGGCGCAGGAACGTGCGCTCGCTCATGCCCGAGCGCGCCGCGAGACGGGAGAGCGGCAAATCCTCGGCAAGATGTTCGGCGAGCCAAACGTGCAGGTCCGCGAAACGCTCATCCGCCGATTGCAGCGACAGCGCCGCGCTGAACTGCGCCTGCCCGCCCGGCCGCTTGAGAAACACCACCAACTGGCGCGCCACGCTGAGCGCAAGCGCGCGCCCGAGATCTTCCTCCACCAGCGCCAGCGACAGGTCGATGCCGGACGTGACCCCGGCCGAGGTCCAGATGGGGCCATCGCGCACGAAGATCGGATCAGGCTCGACTGTCACCTCAGGATGACGCCGGCTCAGCTCATCGCAATACTCCCAGTGCGTGACGGCGCGGCGATGGTCGAGCAGCCCGGCTGCGGCGAGCAGAAAAGCGCCGGTGCAGACCGAAGCGGTCCGCCTTGCCGCTCCGGCGCGGACCTTGAGCCATTCGACCAGGCTCGCATCCTCCGCGGCCCGCATGACGCCCCCTCCGCCAGCCACGATCAGCGTGTCGACCGGGTCAGACGGATCGGGCAAGGGCTCGGTCGCGAACACCAGTCCTGACGTTGCCCGTATCTCGGCGCCTCCCGGCGCGATCACCCGTGTCTCGTAGGGCAGGGACGCGCGAGGCGAGGTCGCCCGCTCGTTGGCGGCGGTGAACACCTGGATCGGCCCGGCCACGTCGAGCATCTGAACGTCCGGGAAGGCCAGCACCTCGATGCGCCGCGAGGATTTTTCGACCCGCGGCGGCGCCTGTTTGGCCTGCCGCGGCGCCTCTTCGGCTTGCCCCGGTGATTGTGGCGGAATTTGTGGGGTCTTTGGCGACATCGCCAAATCTTGCCCGACTAGATTGGCCATGTCGAGTTCAATTCATGAAGGAGCGGACCCATGTCCATCTTCGAGATCCAGACCATCGACCGCGCGCCCGAAGGCTCCAGGGCGCCGCTCGAGAAGCTACAGCGAGCCTTCGGCATGGTCCCGAACGTCGCCGGAATCATCGCCAATTCGCCGGTCCTGGCGAACATCTTCGTTCCCCTGTTTGCGGGCGTGCATGGCGGAACCTTCTCCGAAGCCGAGATCCAGGCGCTGCTTCTGACCAATGCGGTCACCAACAGCTGCGCCTGGGCGGTCGCCTTCCACACCTATCTCGCCCTGAAAGCCGGTCTCGATTCCGCCGATGTAGAGGCAATCCGTGAGCGCCGCGCGCCAAGCAAGCCGCGCATCGCCGCCCTCTGGGCTTACGCCCGCGGTCTGATCGAAAAGCGCGGCCACATGGGCGAGGCGGCGGTGGAGGCCTTCCTGTCCGCCGGCTTCAAACCGGACCAGGCGCTGGAAGTGCTGGCGGTGAGCGCCGCCTCCACGATCACGAACTACACACTCAACATCGCCGAGCCGCCGCTCGAGCCGATGTTCCAGGAACATGCGTGGCGGGCCTGACAGCGCGACGCCGATCACTCTCTAACAAGACGAGGATGATATGATTCCTGAAAACGTTCACCTGAATATCGGGTCGTTCCTGTTCGAGGACCTCGACCAGATCGACCTTACTGGCCCGTTCGAGGTGCTCTCCCGGCTGCCCAATTCGACCCACCGCATCTATGCAAAAACAATGGACCCGGTGCGCGACGTGATGGGGCTGCGCATCATGCCGGACGCGACGCTTGCACAGGCGCCGCAACTGGACATCCTGCACGTTCCTGGCGGGCCAGGCCAACAGGCTCTGATGGAGGATGAGGAGGTCCTCGGCTGGCTGCGTCGCCAAGCGGCAGGCGCGAGTAAAGTTCTTTCCGTCTGCACCGGCGCGCTGCTCTTTGGAGGGGCGGGTCTGATCCATGGCAAGCGGGCGACCACGCACTGGGCGTCGTTCCACCTCCTGCCCTGGTTCGGCGCGATCCCCGTGGACGATCGGGTCGTGGTCGACGGGAATTGGATCTTCGCAGCCGGCGCCACGTCGGGGATCGACGCCGCCTTTCATCTTGCCGCCGAGGTGCGCGGTGTCCCGGCCGCCCACCTCATCCAGCTTGAGATCGCCTACGCGCCGGAGCCGCCCTTTCAGAGCGGGCGGCCCCACACGGCGCCTCCGGAGATCGTGGAAGCGGGGCGGCGAAATTCGGCCGAGCTGATTGCGCGGCGCGAAGTGACCGCGCGGCGGGTGGGCGCCACGCTCGGAATCGGTAGGATTCATGAGAGGGTTTAAGGCGGCGCGGTTCCCGCCCGTTGCCTTGCGTCAGCCCGGACGCGTTGCGAACTCGATTCGGATGCCGCCCGGTATGGCGCAGATGAAGTGATGCGTGGTCGAGCCCGGACGGACAGGCTCCGGCGTGAATTCGAGCATGACGCCGGGATGCTTGCTGACGCGCTCGAAAACGGTCGCGAGCGCGGCCTCGTCGGCGACCGCGAGCGCCAGGTGGTGAAGGCCGATATTGGTCTTGCGGTTGAAGGCCACCGCATTTTGCGGATCGGTGACCCGCCAGATGGTGAGGGTGACGACGCCATCCGAGACGAACACGGCCGGATAGGCGTCGTTCCTGGCCACTTCCTTGAAGCCCAGGGTTCCGCAGAAGAAGCTCGTGGCCTCGTCGAGGTCGCGAACGGCAAGACCGACGTGGTG
Source organism: uncultured Alphaproteobacteria bacterium (assembly GCA_963717215.1). Classification (GTDB taxonomy): domain Bacteria; phylum Pseudomonadota; class Alphaproteobacteria; order Rhizobiales; family Beijerinckiaceae; genus Roseiarcus. The sequence continues at coordinate 31,806 of CAVQVS010000004.1, read as the reverse complement.
CACGCCGTGGGTCAGAGCGTCGGTCAAAGTCTCGTCCTTTCAAGTTGGGTGATGAGCGAGCGACGTCCTTTTCGGATGGTGCTGACGAGGACGTCAGACATCCGGGTCGCGATCCCGATGGCGGGTTTGAAGGGTGCGCGTTGGTGCAAACGATCTCAGAGCGATCTCTTCACCTCTGTGCGTTTTCGATCAGAGGCTGAGTGAGAATAGCGAATCCTTCACAAGCCGGCGCGCCCTATTTATTGAAGGGCCGATCGTTTCGCCAAGCCGGCCGACCAAATCCTCTTGGCCGAATGCGGGCAGTTTCGCCAGGCGCCAACACAACGCTAGAGTGATGACCTTGAGCGCATCGGCCACTCAGGACCCTTTATCCTGCCCGCGCCACGCCCCGGTGTGGCGCGGCGTCTTAAGCGCCTTCTGCGCCAGCCTGATCGGAATCGGTCTCGCCCGCTTCGCCTATTCGCCGCTCCTGCCGGCCCTCATCGGCGCGCACTGGTTCGAGCCGGCGACGGCCGCCTATCTCGGCGCGGCCAATCTTGCGGGCTATCTCGGGGCGCCCTTCTCGGGCGTCCAATCTCGGCGCGCATGCGCGTCGTGACCGTGCTGAGAGCTTCGATGGCGCTGGCCACCCTCGCCTTCTTCGCCTGCGCTTTCCCGCTCGACTTCGCCTGGTTCTTCGCCTGGCGCTTCGGCTCGGGCCTTGCCGGCGGCGCGCTGATGGTTCTCGCCGCGCCGACCGTGCTGCCCAGCATCAGCCCCTCGCGGCGAGGCCTGGCCGGCGGCGCCATTTTCATGGGGGTCGGCGCCGGCATTGTCGCCTCGGGCACGCTCGTGCCGCTCCTGCTGCAACTTGGCGTGAGCGCGGCCTGGTTCGGGCTGGGCGCGCTGTCGCTCATCCTCACGGCCATTGGATGGAGCGGATGGCCGTCCGCCCCGCCTGCGACGGCGCCCGTGCGCCACGTCGCAGCGCCCCCTCGCCTGCCAGCTTTGCGCGCGCTTTATGTGATGTACGCCCTCAACGCGGCCGGATGGGTGCCGCATATGATCTTCCTCGTCGATTTCGTGGCCCGTGGCATGGGCGAGGGCGTGCAGGTGGGCTCAGAGTTCTGGGTGCTGTTCGGGATTGCCGCGACCGTCGGCCCGCTGGCGACCGGGCGCCTCGCCGACCGCATCGGCTTCCGGCCAACGCTGCGCCTGGCCTTCCTCCTGGAAGCCGGCGCGATCGCGATCCCGGCCCTCGGTCTGGGATGGGTCCCGCTCATCCTTTCGAGCGTGATCATGGGATCGTTCGTGACGGGAACAGTCCCCCTTGTCCTCGGCCGGATCGGCGAACTTCTCCCTCACCATGTCGAACAGCAAAAGGCGGCCTGGAGCTTCGCCACCGTGGGCTTCGCCATCATGCAGGCTGCGGCCGCCTATGGGCTCTCCTTCATCTTCGCGCGCAATGGCGGCGACTATCGGCCGCTGTTCCTGATCGGCTCGGCCGCCATGATCGCGGCGCTGGCGCTCGACCTCGCGACTGCGGCAATGGCCAAAAAGCCGGTCTCGCAGCCGCAATAGCGGATGCCAGAGTGGTACAGGTTCGACCGCCGGCCCCGAAGAGGAGACGGCGCGTCAAGGGCGAGCCACCAAGCCCGCTCCCGCTGCAATGCCGATGGCGGTTCGGCGCTCAAATCCGTGCTTAAGTCTGAGAATTGGCTTCTCTCAATTTGGTGGCCTCGAAAGCTATAGCGTTGAGATCGTTCATCTCGTAGCCGAGCAAGCGCCCATGACCCTGGGCGCCGTCAAATAGGCCATTGATAATAGTGTTCGGCTTTGTCTCGATGACCGTGGAGAATCCAATCGCTTTGAGCTTTTCCATGAGATCCCGTGAAGTGTAGAGATATTGATGACCCCATTCTCTAAACATGATGTTGACATAGTCAACATTGCTGAAATCCTGGATATTTGCGACCGATCGGGCTGTCCTCGAATTCTTGGCGGAAAAGACTTATCTCTCGCTCTACGTTGTTTTCAGGATCGATGATGATGCGAGCCAATCTATTTAAGTTCGGGGTGACAAAGCGAGCGACTCCGCCGGGCTTCAAAATCCGGTGAATTGATCGCATCACGTCTAGACCTTCAAGGCATCCGACGTGCTCGATCATGTGTTCGCATAGAACCGCATCAAAAGACTTAGACGGAACCCCCTCCATTTTTGTTGCGTCCAGGTATACATCCTCTCGCCTAGGCGCCACATCGACGTTAAGCCAACCGTCCGGCCTGTTGCTTTGAGCGCCAATATTGAGTCGAAGGCAGCCCCCATTTCGAATATATCTTTCGATATCCGCGCGCGAGGAGAGTTTTTTATTTCTATGCCTCAGCAAATGACTTGCTTTTCTGGCAGCTCTGTAAAGAGGCGATTCCTTGATAAACGAACGCGCGTTGAGGCCGACGAGGGACAGAGAGCGCGTCCCGGAAAATACAGAATTACGCATTATTGGCGCCTCATCCCGGATCAGCTTCAAAGCGCGGTTTTTTTCGGCGTCAACCGGCGCCAGCACGCCTTACAGGGGAATCGCGCTGGAACTGAGGCGATAAGTTATAAACTTATAAAATGATCGGACTTATCTTTGCCTCTTTAGGCGGAGGCTTTCCCGCAGATTGAACAACTCTGCGAATTCGCCCGCGATGAACTCACGCATTGCGTCCTACAGCACGCTTTAGCGACGTGAAGGGCGAGGGCTTCCGTGGCGGTGCGCCAGAACTGCGGACGACGAGCGAATCCCTCGTATGCCTGGCGGTCCAACTCGCACGCCTTCGAAACACGGGCTTCGGTCACGGGCGCGCCGCGACCTCAACGCCGCGTGGCAATCGCCCGGCCAGCTGAGCAAACATGCGACGATGTTGAAGTCAGGGCGCGCGCGCCTCGCACATCAAGTCGTGGCAATGGCTTTCCGCCGGGAGGTACTTCCCCACAACAACGCCCCCCAGCGCGACGAAGAGCAGGAAAAGAACCGCAAGGCCGACCCCAAATATTTTTCTGGCCATCATGGGCGCCGCCCACGGACGCCATAAGCTCCGGTGAGGAGCCACGCCGCAACGAGAGGGGTAGTGAATGGGCCAGCGTTGATTTAAATCAATCAACTTGCGTGCTTTTAAAAGCAAGTTTCACCTTAACAAACAACTTTAAACTGATTTAGATAAGAGTACTAATTTTAGAAGTGAGTCAACTCACTCCTGTTGCAGAGCAACAAGAAAATCTGTTAGATCCCATTTTATGAGCTTCGCTGACAGCATCCGGACGCTGCGATCGCGTCGCAATTGGACGCAGGCGGATCTTGCGCGACAGATCGGCGGCGGGATCACCAATCAATCGGTTTCAGGCTGGGAACGCGGGATATCGAAGCCGTCCAGAGAGAATATATTTGAATTATCTAGGATTTTTGGTGTTCCGGTGGAAGGGTTTCAGACGGAAGGCGATAAGCCGAAGCCTTCGGCGCCAGTTCAGGAACCTGCGCCCTCACATTCCGCGAGCCTCGTCCGTGTGGCGATCGAGGAAACGCTGCTTGCCGCGGGAATCAGTGAAGCTGCCGCGGCAGAAATCGCCGAAGTCGTCGAGTTAGCGCTGCAGAACCTGAGAGTTCCCCAGGGGATGACCCCGCAAGCGGCCCTGAAGCGGATAATTGGTTGGGAAGTTCCGGACATTCTTGCGCGGAAACAATAGCGGAAAGATCGGCATAATCCTGCGCGCTCGGCGCCGGACGCGACCAACCTGTCGAGATGACGCCGACAACTTCGCCGTCTCGCCCAAGCATCGGCCGATAGTTCCGAGTGAGCAGGAGGGAGCGTCCGTTGCGGATCAATAACCGGTTCGAACAACTGAGAACCTTGCCGCCAAAAATCGCGTCACGGACCTCTTCATTACTATACAGAAATGTTCCCCTGATCACGGAGACGCCCACCGGCACCGCATCAACCCTGGCGCTGGCTTCGTTTTGGTAAGCAACTATAGCGTCGCGACCCAATGTGACGAACACCTCCATTCCCAGCTTCTCTCCGGTCCCTGTGCGCAGCAGCAAGCGTCCCCAAAATTGTTTAGGCAAATCAATTTCGCGTGTTGCCTCACGTTTGAATCAGTTGTCGAACGCCTTATCATTTAGACATGCCCATTGTGGTGAATGTCCCGCGGCGGCTCCCAGGCGAAGTTTGGTTGGACGCTAGCGCCCGATCCGGCCCCAAAATACCTCCGCATCCACGGTCGTCAGCCGTGTTCATGGCGGTGATGGATATCCGGGTAGTGGGCGTGCCGGTGCCGAAGCGGTTCATGCCGGTGCCAGTGAGAATGCGCCTCTGTCACCGTTCCTTGGTGAGCATGGCGATGGTGGTCGTCGTGGAGATGGCGGTGCTCATGCTCGATGACCTCGTGGCTGTGTTCATGGGCATGGCTTTCGGTCAGGTGCAGCCAGACGCCGAACGCCATCAACAGGCCCGCGACGACCAGTTGCGAACTGATCGGCTCGCCCAGGAGGCCAATCGCGATGACCGCGCCAAGGAACGGCGCGAGCGAGAAATAAGCCCCGGTCCGCGCGGCGCCGAGATGGCGCAACGCCAGCACAAACAGCACCAGGCTTAAGCCCACGCCGCAGAAGCCGACGACCAACGCCGCGCCTGTCGCGCCGGTCGACGGCAGGCGCGCGCCGAGAAGCAGCGCGATGATCAGATTCACGCTTCCAGCCACGACGCCTTTCGTAAGCGCAATGACCACGGGGTCCGCGACCGAAAGCCGCCGCGTCAGATTGTTGTCGACGCCCCATGCGAGGCACGCGGCGGCGATCAACAATCCGCCTTCGTCGACACGAATGCCCTGGCCCCGCCAGGACAGCGCGACCGCGCCGGCAAGAATCGCCGCCGCGCCGAGGAGGAGCCTTCGGTCGACATTTTCTCGATAGACGACCCAGGCGATCGCCATGGTCGCCAGTCCCTCGAGATTGAGGAGGAGCGAGCCGGACGCGGCGGACGTGCGGGCGAGCCCGAGCATCAGGAACAGCGGGCCCAGGATTCCGCCGAACGCAACGATCGCGATCATCCAGGGCGCATCGGCGCGCCGTAACGGCGCCTCCGAGTTCCGAAAGCCGAGGATCAGGCGCACCGCCTGGCCGACGGCCAGTCCGCCGCCCGCGCCCAGATAAAGAAGACCAGCCAGGACCTGAGGATTGCTCGCTTCCACGAGTAGTTTTGCGAGCGGGGTCGAGGCGCCGAACAGGAGCGCCGACGCCAGCGCGAGAGGAACGCCGGGCCAAAGAGGGCTACGTGTCGAAGCGCTCTGGGACATGACTGTATTTTAGCATGGCGACCTGCGAAGATGGGCAGGTGCGATCTCTTATTTAAATCGTCCCCAACCCGTTGAAATGTCCCGATTCCAAAACGCAAATGAAAATCATTTGGCTTTCATGTCCTTCACCTGTTTTCATTTCTTTGCTTTTGTTACCCTTGCGGCCGGCCGCATCCGCAGCCTTGTGCGTTGTTCCTGGGGTTTAAGCCCAGATGGCGGGGGCGGTTTTATCTAGCGAAGTCGGCGAGCCTTTGATCCCCCGGATTTCTCAGACAGGTCGGTCAATGTTGGCGCGCAGACTAGCCTTGGCGATCGCCGTGCTGGCCGGACTGATCGGCTCGCAGGCCCCGGAATTCGCGCAACAATACCGTCAGCGGCTGGGCGGCGCGATCGCCGAGCTCAACCGGATCGTGTCCGAATTCGACGCCGAGGTTCAGCGCCAGAACCTGTCCCGCGCCGAGGCCTTGAAGCGGCTCGAGGACAATGGAGACCCATTGGCGCGCGAACGCGGCGAGGACATGGGCAAGACAATCGAGAGGGCCGCGCGTCTCAACGAGCAGATCGAGGCGATGAACGCCGCCGGCCCGCTTATGCGTCTTTATGTCGTCGCGACGAATTTCGATCCTGAGATCGCCCACAGCGCACTCGACGCCTACGAACCCGCCGTGCCCCTGTCGGTCGGCGCTCTGACGGCCGGCGGCCTCGCCGCGCTCTGGGCATGGGCGACCACGCGCCTCGTCGCCTGGCCGTTCGGCCGCCGCTCCCGCCTTCGCGCGGCGCGCGCCTGATCGTGGCGCGGTTGCCCTCGCCGCGAGGGCCTCGAATTCTACGTGAATGCGATCATGCCGGGATTGGCGGCGACCAGCGAAGGGGTGACCCCCATCAGTGTCAGGCTGTCGCCATGCGAGTCGGCGATCGTCAGGCCGAATGCGCTCCTGGTGGCTTGGGACATGACGGCCGCCAGGTCCTCCGCCTGCGTCATGGCGGGAGTCAAATAAGAGAAGGCCGCCTTCGCCAACTGGATCGAATCCGGGGTTGGGCCTGAGACGGAAAAGCCGTTGATCGTTTCCTTGCCGAAGCCCGCGCTAAAGATGAACTGCTCGCCGGTGCTGGTGGTCGCGTCGATGGTTTCGACGGCATGATAGACAAGCGGGTCGCTGCCCGTCCCGAACTGCAGGGATTCGGCGCCGCCGCCCCTCGTGACCGTCTGACTGGGCTCGTAGAGGACAAGCTTATCTGCGCTCGAACTCAGGTTCAGTTCATTCGACTCAACGATAGGGGTGCCGGAACCGTAAAACGCTTCGTACGACGTATAGGCTCTGCCCTGAATGTTGGAATATGCGTATTCAGCCGGCCCGCCGACGGGCGTCGAAACCCGGGTGTAGGACAGCGCTGCGCCGTTCGCGAGCGCGGCCAACGATTGCGACGGCGTGAGCGCGAAGTTGGCGGTCGTGAGCGGCGTCAGTCCGTCGATCGTTATGGTAAAATCGGGACTTGTATCGCCCGCCAGCGCGACCTGGACAAGAGTGTCGTCGTTCGTCGGATCGAGTTGATAGCGCACCTCGGCGGCGCCGTCGAAGGCGGCGGAGCCGATGAAGGTGAAGCTCTGGATGCCAGCCGTAAGGTTGTCGGCGTCGAGGTGGCTGAGATCGATCACGTCCTTCGCCGGATCGAAACCGTCCGCCAAATCGCCGCCATCGCCAGTGGCGAGATAGGTCAGAATGTTCGGGCCTCTACCCCCATACACATATTGCCTGCCGTATCCACCGACAAAATTCGTTTCACCTGTGCCCGGGCTCAGGTAAATTGACGCCAAGCCGTTGCCCAACATCGTCGTCGGCGCCGACCCGGAGGCGGAGATGCTGCCAGTGCTCGCTGAGACCACATTCGCCGTCGGCAGGCCCGCTGCCACGTAGGCTGCGAAGGCCTGGGCTGACAGGGTGGGATTCGAGAAGTCGACAGCCGTGAGCCCGGTTACGGTCGCTTCGCTGGTTGTGCCGGCATAATATTGGCCGAACTTGGCGAATCCGGTGTAATTGTTTGTGACCGTCACGTTGCTAATGGCGTAAGCGGTGTTCGGAGCGACGACTTCGAAGTTGAACCCGGCGCCGATCATATAATTGCCTGAAATCGTGACGTTGTTGGTGTTCCCGAACTCGTCCGTAATGCGCATGTCGGTGTTGGAAAGCCCGGTCGCGCCCGCGTTCGGCGTCTCGTCAATGAAATTGTTGCTGATGGTGATCGGCCCGGTCGTATCCGGAACATAGATCGCATCGCCGTGCGCGCCTGTCAGGAACCCTTCGCCGGACATGTAGTTTCCCGTCACGAGGCCTTGCTGAATTGCGATCGTGTCCGCAGGCGAATTCAGAAAGGTATTGTCCTCGACGGTTATGGCCAGAGTGGAGGCAATCCAGACATTTTTTTCAGTCGGGGATTTGCTGCCTATGAAGGTGCAGTTCTCCACTATGGCGCCGCTGGCGCTGGGTTGATCTATAGTCTGGAAACCAGTCGTGCCGGCGAATGTGCAGTCCTTGACCGTGACATTGTTGGCGTTGATGATCACCGTCGCGCTGCCAAAATTGATGCCGCTGAGCACAGCGCCGGCCTGATTGACGTATACGGTATTTGCTGACGGGGAATAATAGTACGGCGCCGCTGCGTTCTGGGTGATTTTCGTGATGTCGAGCAGCGAGGACGCGGCGTACGGATTGCCCGTCATGGTATCGATGCCCGGCAAAACGGCGCCGGGATTGGCGTCGCGGATCGCTTGGATGTCTGCGGCGGTGATCATGCGATTAGGCCTCGGTCACGGCGCGCGAAAGCCCGCCGGGCCGAGCAATAGATGGCCGCCATTGTCAGCGGCTGAACTGGACCGTTAAATTACAATCAGGAATCGGTCTTTGCCGACGGACGAGCCGCTCGCACGCGCTTGCGCTGCCAACAGCGCCTCTTTTCTCGGACCTTTTTCTCTAAAATCGAGCCGCTAACCTCAAAGGGACCGCGAGTCGCGCTGGTCTATTTTTCGGCGCCATCAGCATCGCGGCGGCCAAGCGCGGGCGGCGCGTCCTGGGTCAAGCGGGACTATGTCTAACGATCATAAAGGTGTAGCCGATCCCCGCGACGATGAGGACGACTGCCAGGATATTCATAAGGACGTCGCTCCCGGCGTGATTGCCGACCTGGTTGGCGATCGCGAAGGCCGCGGCCGGCAGCATGAAATGGGCGAGGATTTTCATGCCCCCTTCCGTGAACATGAAATAGGTCACGGCCATACATATGAAGCATATGACAGTAACGAAATCGTAGACGGTCTGCATCAGGTGCGTCCCAGTGTTTTGGGGCGTGCAATTAGTCAGCCGTTCCCCGTAGCCATCATCCTGGAAAAACGTAAAGCAACCGCCAATCCGGCGGGGCCGCAAGAAACCCGGCCACCCGACCGTCCAAAACAGCGCATCCAGCGTCTTCCAGAGTCTTCCAGAGTCTTCGTTGCAGGCCTTTAGGAGGCGCTTCCCGCGCTCTTTAGTCCGAGCGCCCTTCCAGCGAGGAATTCGAGGCTGATGAGGACGCGATCCAGAAGGAAGAACAGGACCAGCGCGAAGACGAACAGGGCTATGCCCGTCATGTCATGAAACAGACCCTCGATCGTGTCCACCCCGATGTAATAGGCTCCCAAAACCAGCGTCACGACGCGAAAAACGTTCGCCAGAACGGTAATTGGCACAATGGACAGGATCAAGAGCACCTTGCGGATCGGGTGGTTGCCGACAAATTCATGAATATAGAAAATACCGATTGCCGACAGGGCGAAAATCGAATTCACCCCGGAGCACGCGTCTTTGACCATGAGTTCGTAAGAGCCGATCATGATCATGACGCCGTTCTGCGCCACCGGATAGCCGAGATTGTAAAGACCATTCGAAACGATGTCGGAAATCCCGACCTTCAGGGGCACGGTGAAGGCGTCGAGCAGCCAGTTGGGGGGCGGCACCGAGAAGATCAGAAAGGCGAGCGGAAAGGAGAAAACGCGCGCCAGCGGCCAACCGCCGATAAGCAGGAGGCATCCCAGCAGCACCGGGATTTGGGTCGCCACCTCGATCATCGGGATGTCCTGGGATCGCGTAACCGCCATCAGCAGGAGCGAAAGGAGCAGGATGATCCAGCCGGCGATCAGCGCCGGGCGAAATTCGATCGCCTTGAGCTTGTCGCGCTGCTGCCAGGCCAACCAGGCGGCGGCGAGCATGATGAGGGGGCCATGCCCCTCCTGCTCGGTTTGCCACGCGCCTCCCGCGAGCCTCAGATAGGTCGGCAGGTAGGCGACAAAGAACGAGGCCGCGAGCGCTCCAAGGAAAAGCAGATTGACGCCGCGAGCGTCGGCGCGCGCCAACAGGGAGGCGGGGCGGACGGACTCAGTTTTCAGCGACTCGATTGACATGCTTATCTCTCTTGCGTCCCAATCCACGCGCCTTCACCCACGGAATGTTCCGCGGCGCCGCAGCCTTCAGTGCGCATTATCGCCTGTAAATACGACAAGGACGGTCCTTAGCATGACGGAGAAGTCGAGCCAAATACTCCAGTTGTTAATGTACCAAATATCGAGTTCGACCCGTCGCTGCATTTTCTCGATCGTATCCGTTTCACCCCTGGCGCCGTGAACCTGCGCCCAGCCCGTGATCCCGGACTTCATATGGTGGCGGAACGCATATTTCTCGATCACCGACGTGAAATGGCGCTCGTGGGCCGACGCGTGCGGCCGCGGCCCCACCAGTGACATATCGCCAAGACAAACATTAAGCAATTGTGGTAACTCATCTATGCTGAATCGCCGCAGCCACCGGCCGACCCTTGTCACCCGCTTGTCGCTCTTTTGCGCCTGCTGAACGACGTCGCCATTTTCCATGACCGTCATTGTGCGAAACTTGTAGATCCGGAACGGCCGCCCGTTGAAACCGTGCCGCGTCTGCCGAAACAGGGCCGGACCGGGGGAGTCCAGGCGGATCGCGATCGCGGCGGCGAGCAAGATCGGCGACAAGACGATCAGAGCGACAAACGACAGAACGATGTCGATCGCTCGTTTGCTCACCTGCTCGATCGGCGACAGCGCCGCCCGTTGAAGCTCGATCGCGACCGTATCGCCAATGTCGTAGCGGGTTCGTTGAAACAAGAGCGCGAGCGTTCCGAACGGAACCAGCGTCACAGGCAACGGCAGCACTCTCAGTCGGCGCGCGATCCACCGCACGTTCGACATGTGCTCGGGATCGACGAACAGCATGACCTCTTGAACATCCGAAGTGCGGCAGAGCGAAATGATGTTCTCGATGACGTCCCCGGCGCCAGCTTCCCCATCGGCTATGTGGAAGTGGGCGACCGCGTGATAGCCGTGACGGGTCAAATTCTCGGTGAACTCCGGCGGCACGGCCTGCTCGCACGCGACACTGACGATTGTGCGCCCCCTCAGCGTCCCGCTTTCCAGTGCGCGCGGCAGCGCAAATCGCCACACCGCCCGGTGCGCGAGAAGCACCACCACGCCACCCGCCCAAAACAGGATCACATCGCCGCGCGAAAGATCGCGGCTCACGCCCCAGCTGAAAACGCCCGAAGCCAGGATCAAGAAAGCTCCGCACCAGGCGCCGAGCACGGCGCGAGCCTGGTCGTCCCAAACCATCAGGCGGGTGGGGCTGTAGAGCTTCTGCACCCGCATCGCCGCGACAAACAGAATGGCGATAAAGATAGCCGCCGCAAGGGTGTGAGAAAATTCACCCTCGAACTCGTCCGGAATCTTGTGATAGACCGTCTCAGCGAAGATCGCGCTCCCAAGGATAAGCGCCAAGTCGAGTCCCAGCGCGACCGAGGCGATCGACCCATAGGCGATCGGCAGGCGCCACCGGCGTCCGCCCGCAAGAAGGGGCCGGTCACTCGCTGCCCCAAGCCCACTCCCCGATTGAGACGCGGTTTGACTCTCAGTCGTCATTGACGGACCCACAATTCCTCAAAGACCGCCGACCAGACATCGAGCAACGCTCCACCGGTTTTCGCACATTCCCGATCCCTTTTTGATAAATTCAGCGGCGACAGTAAACCGCCTATCCGTGTTGATCGGGCGGGCGCACAGACCCCCGGCCGCGCCAGCCCCTACCGCCGCCGCAAATTGATGCGCTGCAGTCTAAGCGAATCCCGGTCCAAAACAAGCCAACCAGAAAGGGGGGTTCCTCTGCGCGACGACGGCGATGCCCAATTCTTCAACCGCCAGAGGCGCTTGGGCCTTCGGAAATTTTGGCCGCCGGCGCGCCCCTGTCTGGACAAGCAAATTCTGCCGAGCTATGGGATTGTCCTGTCGCCGCCGGCGATTTGATTAATAACAATATGGACCCAAGCTGGTGCCCCCATGTTTAGTGCGCTGGTGGTTCTGTTCCGACTTGTCGCCGGGCTGGTTATACTCGCGGGGACGTGGTTTGTCTTCGACACCATCCACGATAGAAACACGGAAATTATCGTCGCTACAATTGGACTCCTGTATTCGTTCATCTTCATTGTATCGGGCAGGCTCCAGTATTTTGGCTTGACGGTATTCTCATTTTTCGGGAGGACGTCTTCTTACGTTCAGAAGATTCCTTACGACCACATGATGCACGACGAAGTGGGACTGCAAAAACCCAGAGGATCTCCGTTTCTCAATCTTATTTTCGCCGCCCTGATCGAATTGCTCTGTTTGTTTCGCCTCTTTTCATCGCTTTTGGGCCGCGGCTGGGATACGCTGTCCGATCCAATCCACACGCTGCTCGCCACATTCCTCCCATTGGTCCATTTTTAGAGCGTCGCTAAGAAGGTTTCGTGGGATTCCGCGCCCTCCGTCCGGTTGGCGTCGGCGGGAAGCGACGGCGCGCCCAGGAGAGGGATCCATGACGCTCCGATCGGCAATTTTCAGCATTGGTTTCGCCGCGCTGGCGGTCGCGATCGCCCCGCTCCCCGCGACGGCGCAATCGGATCCCGCCGGGCTCGCTGCGCTCGCCGTGCACATCAACCGCACACCCAGGCAGTCCTGGCCCGGCTATGGCGTTTACCTCGGCAATGGCCTCATTCTGACGGCGGCGCACGTGGTCGGGGAGTTCGCGCAAACAAAGCCCCACGTCCTCATGGCCGGCCAGGATTTGCCGGCTGCGCTCGTCAAAGAAGGGACGCTCGACACCATCGATCTCACGCTCTTGTCGATCGATGGAACGAAGCTGCCAGTCAGTCTGCAGATGCGCCGCACGCCGCTGTGCGCGCATCCGCCCTTTGCCGGGGAGAGGGTCGTCGTCGCCATTCCCGAGGGAACGGCTCCGTCCAGGATTCTGCCTCGTCAAGCGATCCCGGCCGACCTCCGAGGTCGGTTCGACACCGTCATCGCCGATGTCGCCTCTACCGGCAACTCCGGCTCGGGCGTGTTTGACGCCCGCGATCTCTGCTTGCTGGGCATCATGAGCCGGAAGATTTCCGTGAGTACGCGCCCATTCACCGTTGGCGCGCCGCCGCGGACGATCGATATCGCAAAGTATTTCGTCCCGGCGGCGCAGATTAAAGCCTTCATTCCCGCAAGCGTCTCATTTTAGATCGGGGCAGATGCGCCGGAACGCCGGAGGGCCGAAAGGAACGCGGCCGGTCAAATTTGGTTGATGAGGTCCCGCGCCCCTAAAAAGGATGGTATAGGCGGATTTCCCGTAAGAAGCGGCGGCTGGAAAACGCTGCGTGCTAGGAAATCCGGCGCGGCGCCCGCAATGCGTTAAGGCGCTTCGTCTCCGCGCGGTCGGTTTGAGGCGAAGAAAGGCTTTCGACGATGAGGCTCGGCGGGTTCGTGTGGATCGCCATTCTGGCGTGCGGCGCAGCCGCCGCCTATGGTGTTTACGCGCCCGAAACCGCAGACCGGTGGCTTCCCTCCGCGGGCGGCGTCGCCCATGGGCTGCACGACCGGATCTGGACTCCGCCGGCTCAGACCGCCTCTGCGCAAGGACAAGGCCAGCAGCCTCAAGCAAACGGCCCCGTTCCGATCGTTGTCACCGTGACGCCGGTCAAGCGCGCGGATTTTCCGGTCGTTCTCCAAAGCATCGGCCAGGTCCAGGCCTACAACACGGTTTTGGTCCGGGCGCGAGTCGACGGCCAGATCATGAAGATCGCCTTTAACGAAGGCCAAATGGTCAGCCGGGGCGATCTTCTGGCGCAGATCGACCCCAGGCCGTTTCAGGCCGCGCTCGACCAGTCCGTCGCCAAGAAGGCGCAGGACGAGGCCAATCTCGCCAACGCGAAGCTGGATCTCACGCGTTTCGCAACGCTCGCCAAGCAGGACTTCGCCACCAAGCAGCAGCTCGACACCCAGAACGCCATGGTGCTGCAGCTGACCGCCTCGATCGCCGCCGACGCCGCCGCGGTCGACGCCGCGCGGACACAGCTCGACTACACGACCATCAAGGCCCCGATCTCGGGCCGCGCCGGGTTCCGGCTCATCGACGAAGGCAATCTCGTCAGCGCCGGACAGCAGACCGGCATTGTCTCGATCGCGCAGTTGCAGCCGATCTCCGTGATCTTCGCCGAGCCGCAGGAGCATGTGATCCGCATCAATCAGGAGCTCGCTTCCGGCTCGCCCAAAGTCACGGTCATGGACGCGGAAGGCCATCAACTTGCGACCGGGCGATTGTCGATCAGCGACAATCAGGTGGATCTCGCAACCGGAACAATCCGGCTCAAGGCGGAATTCGACAACAAGGACAATGCGCTCTGGCCGGGGTTGGCGGTGACGACGGGACTGCAGCTCGGCGTCGAGAAGGGCGTCTTGATTGTCCCTAGCGAAGTGGTGCAACATGGCCAGAACGGCCTCTACGTGTTTATCGTCGACGATCAGAATCGCGCCCAGGTGCGCCAGGTGAAAATCGCGCACCAGGATACGTCGACGGCCGTCATCTCGGATGGCCTGAAGGAAGGCGACCGCGTGGTGACGTCGGGTCAGTTCCTGCTCCAGCCGGGGTCGATCGTTTCGATCGACACGGGAAGCGGGACCTAGTCGATGTACAAGGGCCTCTCAGCCCCCTTCATCAACCGCCCGATCGCGACCACGCTCATCATGGTCGCGGTGCTTCTCGTCGGCCTGGTCGCGTTCCCCTCGCTGCCGGTCGCGCCCTTGCCGCAGGTCGACTTTCCGACCATCACCATCTCGGCTTCGTTGCCTGGCGCTTCGCCGGACACCATGGCGACCTCGGTCGCGCAGCCGCTGGAACGGCAGATCGCGCAAATTCCGGGCGTCTCACAGATGACGTCGACAAGTTCGCTTGGCGCGACCGCGATCACCGTCCAGTTCGATCTCAACCGCAACATCGACGCCGCAGCCAACGACGTTCAGGCCGCGATCAACGCCGCCGCCGGGCAATTGCCGAAGGACCTGCCGAGTCCGCCGACCTATCGCAAGGTCAACCCGTCCGACACGCCGATCCTGATCCTGTCTGTTCAGTCTGACGTCGTGCCGATCATCGACGTCGACGACGCGGCCGAAAACATCCTGGCCCAGCACCTCAGTCAGATCTCGGGCGTCTCCCTCGTGCGCGTCGGCGGCCAGCAGACGCCGGCCATACGCATCCAGGTCGATCCGGCGAAGCTCGTTTCCAAGGGGCTGCAGCTCGAGGACGTGCGAGCGCAGATCGGCATTGCGACGGTCAACACCCCGAAGGGCGCGCTCATTGGTCCGAAGCAGACCTTCACCATTCAGGACAACGACCAGCTGACCCAGGCCAAGTCCTGGAATGACGTCATCATCGCCTATCGCAACGGCGCGCCGGTGCGGGTGCGGGACGTCGGCCAGGCGGTCGCGGGACCGCAGGATTCGACGCAGGCGGCCTGGAGCAACGGCAAGCCGAGCGTCTTCCTCGTCGTGTATAAGATCCCCGGCGCCAACGTCATCACCACCGTCCAGGCGATCAAGGGCGCGCTGGCGAGTCTGCAGGCTTCGATTCCGCCGACTATCCACGTCAGCATTCTCTCCGACCGCACCACGACCATCCGCGCGTCGGTGCGCGATGTTGAGTTCACCCTCGCGCTCACCATTGCGCTCGTCGTCATGGTGATCTTCGTATTCTTACGGAACCTCTGGGCGACGATCATTCCCAGCATTACCGTGCCGCTCGCGCTGCTGGGCTCCTGCGCGCTGATGTGGGTCGCCGGCTACAGCCTCGACAATCTCTCGCTGATGGCCTTCACCATCTCCGTCGGCTTCGTCGTCGACGACGCGATCGTGATGCTCGAGAACATCACGCGCCACATCGAAGAGGGCGAAAAGCCGTTTCAGGCGGCGCTCAAGGGCTCCGCCGAGATCGGCTTCACCATCATCTCGATCTCCGTCTCGCTGGTCGCGGTGCTCATTCCGCTCCTCATGATGAGCGGCATCATCGGGCGCCTGTTCCGCGAATTCTCGATCACCATCGCGATGACGATCTTCGTCTCGGCGTTCGTTTCGCTCACGCTCACCCCGATGATGGCGTCGCGTTTTCTCAAGAGCCACGACGAGGAGCGGCACGGCCGGCTCTATGCCCTCAGCGAGAAGGGCTTCGTTGCGCTCGCCAACGGCTACGAGCGGGGCGTCAATTTCGTGCTGCGCCACCGCTTCGGCACGCTCATCACTTTCATCGGCACGGTGATCGCCACCGGCTATCTGTTCGTCGTCATACCCAAGGGCTTCTTTCCGCAGCAGGACACCGGCATTCTGTTCGGCACGACCGAAGCGGGCCAGGACGTCTCGTTCCACGACATGTATCGCCTGCAACAGGAAGTTGGGAAGATCGTGATGGCCGATCCGGCCGTCGACACGATGGCGATGGGACTCGGGTCCGGCGTCGGCAACGCGGCCCAGAACAACGGCCGCATGTTCATCACCCTCAAGCTGCGCGACGAGCGCGACGTCGACGCCTTCCAGGTGATCGCCCGGTTGCGTCCGAAGCTCGCGCAGGTTCCGGGCATGCGCGTCTACCTGCAGGCGGCGCAGGACGTGACGGTTGGCGCGCGCTTCGCCAAGACCCAGTTCCAGTACACGCTGCAGGACGCCAATTTCGACGAGCTCAACGCCTGGTCGACGAAAATCCTGGACAAGCTGAAATCGCTGCCGGAATTGCGCGACGTCGCGACGGACCAGCAGAGCTCCGGCACGACGCTGACCCTCAAGATCGACCGCGACATGGCCTCGCGCTACGGCATCCAGCCGCAGCTCATTGACGACACGCTTTACGACGCCTTCGGCCAGCGGCAGGTGACGCAATATTTCACCCAGGTGAACACCTACTACGTGATCGAGGAGGTGTTGCCGCAGCTCCTGGGCGATCCGGCGACCCTCGACAAGATCTACATCCGCTCGCCCACGAGCAATCAGATGGTGCCGGTCAGCGCCTTCGCCAAATGGACGACGGCTCCGGTCGCGCCGCTCTCGATCAGCCACCAGGGACAGTTCCCCGCAATCACCATCAGCTTCAACCTCGCGCAGGGGGTGGCGCTCGGCCCCGCCACGCAGGCGGTCCAGCAGGCCATGCAGCAGCTCCAACTGCCGCAGGGATTGACGACGACCTTCCAGGGCAACGCGCAGGCGTTCCAGGATTCGTTGACCAGCGTGCCACTGCTCATCCTCGCGGCGCTGGTCTGCGTCTATCTGATCCTCGGCGTGCTCTACGAGAGCTTCATCCACCCGCTGACCATCCTGTCGACGCTGCCATCGGCAGGGCTTGGCGCGCTCGCCACCCTCATGCTGTTCGGCTACGAGTTCAGCCTCGTGGCCCTGATCGGCACGATCCTGTTGATCGGCATCGTGAAGAAGAACGGCATCATGATGGTCGATTTCGCCATCTCAGCCGAGCGCGAGCAAGGCCTGACGCCGACCGAGGCGATCCGCAAGGCGGCGCTGATGCGCTTCCGTCCGATCATGATGACGACGATGGCCGCTTTGCTCGGCGGCGTGCCGCTGATGCTCAGTCACGGCACCGGCTCGGAAATGCGCCAGCCGCTCGGCTACACGATGGTCGGCGGCCTGATCGTGAGCCAGGCGCTCACCCTGTTCACGACGCCGGTGATCTATCTTTATCTCGACCGACTGTCGCATTGGCTCTCCGGCTCTAAGAAAGCCAAGGCCAACGCGCCGACGCCCGAGCGTGACGCTCAGCCCGAGTCCGCGCATGGCGAGCGCCCGTGGGAGCCGGCGCAAGCCGCCGAGTGATCGTCGGGACCGCGGTTCGCGACAAGACGCCGCAGACATGCGAAGCCTCTTCCGAGAACCGCACAAGGGCGACACCATGACTTCACTTTCCGCGATTCCGCCCGACGACACTGCCCGTCAACTGACTGTGTCCGATCCAGACGGGGCCGGTCTGCGCCATGTTTCTGTGGCTGGCGGCACATACACGATCCTGGTGTCGGGGGCGGAGACGGCCGGCCGTTACTGCCTCATCGACATGCTGGTGCCGGATGGCGGCGGGCCGCCGCCGCATCGTCACGATTTCGAGGAGATGTTCACGCTGCTCGAGGGAGAGCTCGACTTCACCTTCCGCGGCCAGACGCAGACCGTCCGCGCCGGTTCGAGCGTCAATATTCCAGCCAACGCTCCGCATGCGTTCAAGAACAAGTCGGGAAAGACGGCCCGCATGCTGTGTCTCTGCGCGCCGGCGGGACAGGACGAACTGTTCCTGGCCATCGGCTTCCCCGTCGACAGCCGCACCGCGGCGCCGCCGAAAGTGAGCCCTGAAGCGCAGGCCGAGAAGGGCAAGCTGCTCGCGGCGCTCGCGCCCAAATACCGGACCGAAATCCTGGCTCGATGACGCTGCGGCGAGGCCGCCGGCCCGGTCAGAGATCTCGCCCAATCCAGAACGCGAGCGCCTGCGCCGTCGCCGAAACACGGGTATGATGGGATTGCGCGATCGTCGCCGCATCGATCGCCGAAGCCCAATATCTCGATGTGGCTCGCACGGGCCGCTCGACATCCCCGATCGTCGCGACGCCGTTGATGTTGTCCCAAGCCCGGCTGTCTTGTTCGGCCCGATCGTGGGGTCTCAACGAGAGAACCGCCCGATCCCGGCTGGTTCTCTCCTCTTCGGTCATCAACCTGCGCGTGCGCCTTTATTCGCCCCCGACCTAAAAATCAGCACATCCGCCGGATTGCGAGAGGGGACCCGCCCGCCCTCAGGCGGTTCCCCTGAATTGGTCAGCCGATCGCCGACAACGCGCGCCGCCGCGCCGCCAAGAGCGCGAGTCCGCCAAATCCGGCCAGCATCATGGCCCATGTGGAAGGTTCCGGGACGGCGGTGAGCGACCCGAAGAGCCCATCCTTCTCTCCGTTGATTCCATCGGTGAAGAAGAGGGTGTTCGGGGTTCCATCATTTCCGCCGCCGCCGAAAACTATGGACCAGAGACCGCCCGCCGAGTTGCCCATGCCGGGGTCGACGTCGATTGAACCCACAAGCGCGTCGGTCATGGGGTTGAATGCGTTGATCACGCCGGCCACCCCGGGCTGGAAGCTGAAATTGCCAACGAGAAGGTCGCCACCGAACGCGCCGAAGCTCGATGGAGCGACGGCGACGCCCCATGGCGAGGCGAGAGGGCCGCCAAGGATCGTCTTTTCGAGCCCGCCGCTTTCGCTGAATTCCGCCACGGCGCCCTGGCCTGCGGTGGCCATCGTCTGCGGGATGTGACCGGACGGCGCGTAGGTCACGAATACGGCCCCGCCAAGATCCGACACGTTGAAGGGGACGAGCCCCGCCGCCATGATCGCCGTCGGCGTCGCGAACGCGCCTGCGCCCAAGGATATCTGTTGGAACGCATTGTTGAACACGTCGATGCCGCCGGCGCCCGCGGTGTTGGCGGCGAACAGTTCGGTGTCGGCCTGATTGATGGCGAGTCCGGTGAAGCTCGCGCCCGCGACGGACACCTGCGTGTGGGCTTGGGTCATCGGCGCGCCGTTCCAGGCGGAGATCGAGCCATTCAGGTTGGCAAAGATGAAATCAGCGGGGGCGCCATTCCCTCCGCTCGCAGTCGAAATATCAAAGCCCGCGGGCTTGCCCGCAATCGCAAGCGCGTTGGCGACCTGCCCGGTCGGGCCTGCGGCTCCCGCGGGTGGGATGTTGACGGTGAACAAGGGCTGGTTGGAAACGCCTGTGCTGCCCGTAACCGAGAAAAGCGGG
Source organism: uncultured Alphaproteobacteria bacterium (assembly GCA_963717215.1). Lineage (GTDB taxonomy): Bacteria > Pseudomonadota > Alphaproteobacteria > Rhizobiales > Beijerinckiaceae > Roseiarcus. Next base: position 12,324 of record CAVQVS010000004.1, on the reverse strand, counting down.
CTCGTCTGGGCGCCCTGGTCCGATATCCAGACGGGACTTCCGTTTGCGAACGAGACGCCCCAAGGGTTCAAAAGGCTCGAGTTGGTCGCCGCGGCGAGCCCCGGCATGTTCGAAACAAGGTTTGTTTGAGAAAATCCGGCGGCATTGGCGACGCCGGCACCCGTGCACAAGGCAGCGAACGCCGCCGCCGTAGTCATGACAGATGGTAGGGGAAGCAATCTTGTCATTGCGTGTTGTCCTCTCGATGTTGCGCGCAAGCAACGGCGCCTGTCCTCTCGGGAGGATGCTGCGACGGCTGCGATCGTTTGACCGACAGTGAACACCGAGTGGGCCGATTTATTCGCGCCGATCGTTCAGCCGAAATAAAGATCCTGTGATCAAAGCCTTGAGATCGCGATATACTTTGGAATTTTGTTATAAAATTGACATAAGTATGCTATGGGTTTATTTTAAGTGATTGTGACCGTCATTGCGATGGCATGTCATTGCGGCTCTCCCCTGCGCCTCGAACGTCAATATCGCTCGCTGGGCGGTCTTATACAGACCACCCGCTGTTCTATTCGCGCTAAGGTCGCGACCCGTCCGTTTCGACTTGGAGTGAACACCGGGCGGGGCGATTTATTCGCACTGGATGCCGCGGGGAACCGATCACCGGGCGCCTGATCCCAAAGCCTCTAGGCGTTCATAGCTCAACGACGCGGGCGACTTTTCGATTGTGGGCCTAAAAGGAAAGGGGTGGCGACAATTCATTGCAGAAAATCAGAAACAGAATTAGGCTCGCCCCATGAACAGTCCTGCGCTTCCTCATGGCCTCGACCGCACGCGCCCGCATTCCAGGGTTCTCAAGGGGAAAAGCGAGGCAAAAATATTTTCTACGAAAATCCATCGTAACCCATTGAAAACGCTCGTTTAGGACGAGAGAATCCAAGGAAATCCAAGGAAATCCAACCCCCTGAATTTGGGGGTTTTCGCGCCGAAACGGCGACCGACCAAGACAATCCAAACGAGCGCCCTAATTCACATACAATTACAGCTTAATAGCGGCGTCAGGCCCTTGCCGCCCCGCCCCGCTGGCGCGCCTTGGCCGCGGCGGCTGCCCGGAGCGTCGTCGCGGCGTCGACGATGGTCGCGGTCTCGCCCTTGAGACGGGCCAGCGCCAGCGCCCGCACGTCCTCGGCCGGCCAGAGCCGCCCTCCGAGATCGGCCGTGTCGACTGCCCGGCACGCATCGGCGACGACGAACACCTGATAGCCGAGGTCGCCGGCGTGCCGCGCGGAGGCTTCGAGCGCGGGGGTCGCGAGCGCGCCGCAGAGCACCAGGGTCGTCACGCCGAGTTCGTCGAGTGTGGCTTCGAGGTCAGCGCCGACAAAGGCGCTCGTCGCGTTGCGGACGATGACGATCTCGCCGTCGAGCGGCAGGAGTGGAGAGTTCCCCGGTTGCCGGGCGACGTGGACCAGCGGCAACCCCTCAGTCCGCCACGCGGCGACGAGGGCGGCGATGTTTGTCCCGACCTCGGAGGCCTCGCCAGCGGCGTGGCGCGGGCCATCGACCGCCTCCTGCGCGTCGATGATCAGAAGGACCGCGTCCGCCGGCAAGCGCATCGGTCAGGGCCGCCGCGGGGCAAGCGCCCAATAGTCAAGCTCGAGCACGACATGGGGCTCGTAGCCCTCGCCTTCGCGCCACGGAAAGTCGGCGCAAGGGCGGTTCTTGGTGGCGATCGTGCGCAATCTGAGCGCGCCCACGTCATCGCGATGGGGCAGCGCCGCGGTCTCGATAATCTCGCTCCAGGCGAACACCGTGTCGCCGGCGAAGAGCGGCGCGACATGCCGGCCGCCGTTGATCGCCGCGACGTGGAAGGCGTTGGCGAGGCCGTTGAAACTGAGCGCGCGAGCAAGCGAGATCACATGCCCGCCATAGATCAGGCGGCGCCCGAAACGCCCCTGCCCTTCGCTGAACTGGTTGAAGTGCACCTTGGCCGCGTTCTGATAGAGCCGGGTCGCCGTCTGGTGCTCGGCCTCTTCGACGGTGACGCCGTCGACATGATCGATCCGCTCGCCTGCGGAATAGTCCTCGAACCGGTGAGGAGAGCCGCTGAGCTCTTCGTCGTATGCGGCGCGATCGATGGGCGGACAGGCCGCGCCGAGATTGGCGACGCCGACCGCCTCAGGCAGTTTGGGAACGACCGTCTCGGGCGCGGCGCAGCTCAAGTCGCGCTTTCTGACCATCACCCAGCGCACGTAGTCGATGACCCTCTCGCCGCGCTGGTTGAAGCCCTCCGAGCGCACATAGACCACGCCGCTTTGCCGGTTCGAGTTCTCTTTAAGCCCGATCACCTGCGAAACGGCGGAGAGCGTGTCGCCGGGAAAAACCGGCGCCAAAAACCGGCCGTCGGCATAGCCGAGATTGGCGATTGCGTTCAGCGAGACGTCCGACACCGTCTTGCCGAACACGACATGGAAGACGAGCAGATCGTCGATCGGGCTCGCCGGATAGCCGATGGCGCGGGCGAAGGTTTCGGCGCTTTGCGGCGCGAAGCGCGCCCCGGTAAGGGCCGAATAGAGCGAGGCGTCGCCGCTGTTCAGGGTCCGTGGCGTCGGATGACGGATCGTCTGCCCAAGGCGAAAGTCCTCGAAGAACCGGCCAACCGCGGTCTTGAGGGAAACGGAGGCCGCCATCCCGATGCGTCAGAAGACGTTCGGATAGATGTAATAAATGATGATCCGCTCGATCAGCATGACGGCAAGCAGAAGGATGATCGGCGAAATGTCGATTCCTCCCGTGGACGGCAGGAAATTGCGGATCGGCCTCAGGAAAGGCTCCGTCAGGGCGAGAAACAGGTTCCAGATCGAGCGCACGAAGTCGTTGCGGATATTCACCACGCCGAAGGCGATCAGCCAGGAAAGGACGGCGCCCGCGATGATGATCCAGGTGTAAAGATTGAGGACCACCATCACGATGTCGAGGATCGCACGCATGAGTTTTCCAACCTTTTGAGAGGCTGCCGTTGACGCGGAGACGCCCCGAACCCCCGCGCCGATGTCGTTGACAGGCATCGGACGCGCACGTAAACAGCCGCGCGACGGGGCTGTAGCTCAGATGGGAGAGCGCTGCAATCGCACTGCAGAGGTCAGGGGTTCGATTCCCCTCAGCTCCACCAGGAAGCCGGCGCAAACCGACGTGATTTCCTGCCCCGCAGAATAGCAGGACATTTCCGCGGCTTGTGGCGATGGTTGTCGGTCTGCCAAGCCTATTCCGCCGTCTCTGCGGTCCATTGGCGGCGTCTAGCCAGAAGTCTCTAGCGGCGAAATTCCGTTTCCAAGGTTGCTGTTTGCGACTGCCCCGCTCCCGATTTCGCATGGCCCTTGGGTTTCGGACCTCCACACTCTGACCTGGTTCGGATCGGATAATTAGCTAGCTCGTCGCCGAAGACAAACGTTTCTTACCCAGCGTTGGCGCCTGGAGTCCGAGCGTCCGCCACTGATCCGACCACGCCATCGGCAGCTCGACGAGGCGCTTAAAGCCAAAGCCGCGCGGCAGGCGTCCTTCGAACGCCGCCTTGACGATCTCCGGCGCGAGGAAAGCGAGAGACAATGTCATCCGGATCGAACGCACGGTCCTTCCCTCGCGCGAAGCGAGCGACTCTAAAGTCAGGCGGGGTTCGGAGAGAAGCTCGTCCAGCCAGCGGTGCGAGTTGCGAATAGCTTCGATGAGGGTAGCGCGCGCATTAGCGGGCATCGGGCGAGCAGAGGTATTCGCATCGTTTGTACCCTGGATGATCTCGCGCTTGCGATAGGGTGACGGACGCGTCCAACGAAGCGTCAAAATCCTCGCGCCGTCACTTCCATCCGTAACCTCTGACAGGTGAATTCGGATCGCTGCGCGGCCGATCACGACGCGATCAATTAGGTTGCGAATGTCGGGCAGCGAAGTGTCGGACGAGGAAAGGTGACCCACGGCGTTCGCCACGAGCTTTTCGACATCCGCGGCCGGAACGCGAAGGACCGACGCCGCTTCGCTCGTGTCATCTTGGTGAGCAGCCCGGGACACATAGTAGCGCCAGCGCTTGGAACCCCTCCTCGCCCAGGTCGGGCTCATGCGGTTGCCGCCGTCGTCATAGAGCTTGCCAGTGAGCAACGCATCGGAGGATTGGCGCGTTCGCTTGGTCCTCGCGGCGCCGAGATGATCGCCCAGCCTTTGCCGGACCTCCTCCCACAGGTTTTGCCTAACGAGCGGAGGATGCTGGCCTGCGTGAATCTGGCCTTTGTGGGCAATGCGACCAACGTAGATAGGGTTCGATAGGATCTTGTAGATGTGCCCTCGGCTGATCAAACCGCCCCCGGTCGACCGGCCACCGCCATCGATTCGGATCGGAAGCCGAACCTCCTCTGCATCGAGTTGCTGTTTGAGGCGCACAACGCTTCCCGCATCAAGATATCTCCTGAATAGGGAGCGCACGACCTCGGCATGATCTTCGACGATATGCAACGCACGGTGCTCGACCTGGTAGCCCCGGGGGAACCACGCCGCCCATCCACATTCCCTTCTTCTTTGAAGCAGCGATCTTGTCCCGGATGCGCTCGCCCGTAACCTCCCGCTTGAACTGGGCGAAGGACAGCAAGACATTGAGGGTCAGACGCCCCATACTGGTCGTGGTATTGAAGGACTGGGTCACCGAGACGAAGGAGACACCATGGGCATCGAATGTCTCGACCAGCTTGGCGAAGTCGGCGAGCGAGCGGGTCAGCCGATCGACCTTATAGACGACGATCACGTCGATCCGTCTCGCCTGCACATCGACGAGCAGCTTCTGTAGGGCCGGCCGGTCCATCGACCCACCGGAGAAGCCGCCGTCATCATAGCGATCTCGGATCAGTCGCCAGCCTTCATGCGCCTGACTTTTAATGTAGGCCTCTGAAGCCTCCCGCTGGGCGTCGAGAGAGTTGAAGTCCTATTCGAGCCCCTGGTCGGTCGACACGAGCGTATAGATGGCGCTTCGCAAACTGCGTTTGATCGCCTGATTGTTCATGATGATCCTCTAGGCGATGTGCCTCGCGCGGCCGTCGCTGTGGCGTCGCCCCATGCTCTCCGACGACGACCACGGTCTTTATTTGCCACAAGGGTCTTTCCCTGCAGGAGCCCGAAGAAGCGGTGGCCGTTCCAGTTGGTCCCCGTCATCGCCTTGGCGATCTGGGACAGGCTGCCGAAGGTCTGACCGTTCCAAGCGAAGCCCTCTTCCAAGATCATGACCTGCTCGAGCCTGCCGTTCCATTCTCGCACGAGCAGTGCGCCGGCCTTCAAACCCAAGCCCTCGCGGGTCTGAGGCGCACGGCGGTCGAAAGGAGCGCTGACACCATCCTCTGTCCCGGAGCGAATGATTCTTCGGGTAAATTTGTCGAGATCGCCGAATGCGTCGGACTGGAGCCGGTACGCCAGCACTTTCATGAGGAGCCAGCGTGAAAGATGGGTAGGGGCTTCGCCGCCCAAATGGGCGCGCCATTGACGGCGCAACCCATCGAGATCGAGGCCCTCGAGGTTGGCAACGATCGACTGCACGGAGGCATCGAGCGGCAGCGAAGCGCCGGCCGCTGTCGCCATCTGTCGCTTCCGCGCGGAGTTCGCGCGCGTAGTTGGCATGCGCCCTACGCCGTTTGTATCGCCTTCTGCTCGGGCTCGCGGCCGCCGACCGCGTCGCGCGGCAGCACGGTTTGAACTCCGCCCTCAGCAGGAGCGTCCGAGATCCGGTAGACTGAACCTCCAGCGACGATCCGTTCGCGGATCACCGCATACCCTCGTTTGCGCAGCCCGTGACCTGACCCCCATTTCTCATCCAGCCATAACGAGAGTCCGGAGTTGATCTGAACCTTCATGATCGCGGCTGGCAAGAGGCCGGCGCGCGGAGTGGTCGGGGTTCGCAGCGCGCCGGCCGGCCTCTCCGCAGAGGGCGCGGGCGTATGCCGCTGGCGTGAGGTAGGCGAGGCTCGAGTGGGGCCGCACCTCGTTAAAGTCCCGCCGCCAGGCTTCCAGCTTGGCGCGGGCGCCCGCCAGAGAGCTGAACAGGGTCTCGTTCAGCAGTTCGTCGCGCAGCTTGCCGTTGAAGCTCTCGCTGAAGCCGTTCTGCTGGGGCTTGCCGGGGGCGATGTAATGCCAGCCGATCTTGCGCTGGTCGGCCCATTCCAGGATGGCGTTGGACGTCAGTTCCGTGCCGTTGTCGCTGACGATCGTCGCCGGCTTGCCGCGCCAGCCGATGATCGCGTCCAGTTCGCGCGCGACGCGTCGCCCACCAATCGAGGTGTCGGCCACCAGCGCCAGACACTCGCGGGTGCAGTCGTCGTACACCTCCAAGATCCGGAACCGGCGCCCGTCGGTGAACTGGTCGGCGATGAAGTCGAGACTCCAGCGCTGGTTGGCGACCGCGGGTGTCTCTATCGGCCGCCGCGTTCCCATGGCCCGCTTGCGCCCGCCGCGCTGGCGAACCATCAGCCGCTCCTCGCGATACAGACGCTGAACGCGCTTTTTGTTGACCGCATGGCCCTCGCGCCGCAGCAGCACATGCAGCCGCCGATAGCCGAACCGCCGCCGCTCCTGGGCCAAGGCCTTCAGCCGCTCGCGAAGTTCGCCGTCATCCGGCCGCCGGGCCTGGTAGCGCACGCTGGCCCGATCGCCGTCAATCACCCGGCACGCCCGCCGCTGGCTCATCTCAAGGTCTGCTGCAGATATCCCGCAGCCTCCCAATGCGCGGCGGGCGTCACCATTTTTTCCGAGCAGGTCTTTCAACGCGACGTTGTCGAGCATGGCGTCCGCCAGCATCCGCTTCAGCTTGGCGTTCTCATCCTCCAACGCCTTCAGCCGGCGCGCCTCCGACACGTCCACGCCGCCATACTTGGCCTTCCACTTGTAGAAGGTCGGCGAACTGACGCCGTGCTTGAAGCCCGCTTCCTGCTCACGCAGGATCCCAATGATCTGCTCTTCCGTGAACCTTGATCGCTTCATCCGTCCGTCCCTTCCTTCGGGCCGGACTCTACGTATTTTTGGAGGAGCTTCAGGGGGTCAGGTCACCCGGTTTCTATCGCCACAGGCGAGCGCAGGCTCGCGATCGTTTTTTAGGATGTCGCGCTCCGCCTTGAGCTTTGCAACCTCACTCCGCAACCGGTCGATCTCCAGCTGCTCGGGCTTCAGCCCGCTCCAGCAAATGCCGGTACTAAACAGATGCGAAAGGCCGCCATCCCTGTACGGCTCAATCGGAGTGGGCGATACCACCGTGATACGAACATGCCCCACGTTGGCGCGCTGAAAAGCTGACGCTGCCATCGTGCACTCCGCGGTTCCGACGGAAGCAGCCCAAGCGGGCAAGTCGAGGGCCATCATCGCCCAGCTTCGGAGCCCCAGAATTGAGGCTGAACTCAAACGCATTATTGCTGGCTGCGTGGAACCCAACCGTCATGACGGTTTCAGATGCGACTAAACGGATTGTCTTTCTAAATTGAGCAGGAAGATGCTCGACAGGACACGAGGCGCTCTATTCTTCTTTCCTCAGTCTCACGCCTGGGCCGTTCTCAGAGGTGAACACGATACCAAGAGCCTCAAGGGCGCGGACCACGGCAGCCACTTTGAACGCAACTCCTGCAGCAGGGCCTTTACTCGCCTCCATTCTCTTCAAAATCGGCACCGAAACGAAAGCCCGGTCGGCAAGCTCGACGTGACGGAGGCAAATCAGCGTTCGCCCCGCAGCTATTTGGCGGCCCGTGATGATGGCATCATCCGTTTTCGGCGCATTTTCGACAGACCCGAGCTTGCATTCGGCATTGCCTAGATGAGAGCGCGTTGCCAGGCCGTACCCTTCTGCAAAATCGCCACTCATTTCTCGTCTTCCGTTCGAGGTACTCTCAGCCCTAGCTGATCACGTTCGTGAGCTCGACACTGCGGATTCGAGGGCAGCTCAAATAGCGTCGATAGCGTGCGCGGTAGCAATATCTCCTCCGAAAAGCAAGCGGCGTCCAAAAAACACCGTTTCGGGTAAGCGGCGGAGTATTCCCGCCGCCCCCCCGCCAACCTGTCAATCGATGAACTCAAGGTTTAAGATGACCGAGCGTACCAATTCACCCAAGTTGCTGACCGGCATCTTAGACAAACGATCCGAGAGCATTTCCCGGCTGTTGCCAGCGCAGGAGGCTGGCGAGCATGGCCAGAGCCTTGTCGGTCGATCTTCGTCTACGTGTCGTTACAGCGATTGCGAGCGGTTTGTCCCGTCGGGGCGGCCCGCTGAGCGGTTCGGCGTGAGCGCATCGAGCGCGATCCGTTGGCGGCCTCTCGACAGACGTGAGGGCGACATCGCGTCTAGATCAACGGTTGCGCTGCAGTCGTTGCCGGCAACAGATCCACCCACGGAACGCTTGGAATACAGGCCGAGACGGATGAGGAACTGGTCAAAGCACGCTGCACGATGGTCAATGCTACGGTCGGATTTACTTTTGAAGAGCACAGAAGGATCGCCGCTTATCAAGGCCTCGTCAGATTCCAGTTACTACGGTAGCTTCCCCAACTATGGGAGACCCGCCCAACAATGCCTTCGCCGCGTCTTCATCTAGGCTCAGGACCTATTAAATTTCTTGCATGGGTTGGATCGGCTGATTTCATGGGCGAGGCGAGGAGGCTTCGCCATGTCTGATTTGTTTTTGCTTTCTGAGGCGCAGATGCGCCGGATCGAGGGGTTTTTTCCGCTGTCGCACGGCGTCGCGCGGGTGGATGACCGGCGCATTGTGAGCGCCATCGTGTTCGTGATCAGGAATGGGCTTCGCTGGCGTGACGCCCCGGGGGAATATGGCCCGCACAAGACGATCTATAATCGGTTCATCCGCTGGAGCCGGCTGGGGGTGTTCAACAAGATCTTCGCCGAACTGGCGCGCAAGGGCGGCAAGGCTGAGCGGATCATGATCGACGCCACGCATCTGAAGGCGCATCGCACCGCCGCCAGCCTTTTAAAAAAGGGCCTGTTCCCCGACGTATCGGACGCACGAAAGGGGGCTTGAACTCCAAACTTCACGCAGTTTGCGACGGCAAAGGTCGACCGCTCGTGATGTTGCTCAGCGAAGGCCAGATGAGCGACTTCAAGGGCGCGGCGTTGATGCTGCCCGCCATGCCTGGAGCCAAGGAGCTTCTCGCCGACAAGGGCTATGACGCCGATTGGTTCCGCGAGGCGCTCGCGAACCGCAAAATCGCTGCCTGCATCCCCTCAAAATCCAACCGCAAAGCCCCGATCCCCCACGACGCCGTCCTCTACAAACAGCGCCACAAAATCGAGAACATGTTCGGGAGGCTCAAGGACTGGAGACGCATCCACACCCGATACGACCGTTGCGCCCACACCTACTTCTCCGCAATCTGCATCGCCGCAGCCGTCATCTTCTGGCTGTGATCATGAGTTCCTGAGCCTAGTTACTTTTCCATCCGGTAGGCGCGAGGGACTCTTCCAGGGCCGGCCCAAAGGAGGTGAACTCGTCACTGCCCGCAGTCGACGCTTCCGCACGGCTCTCCGCTCGGAGAGCGGTCGATGAAATTCTGGCTCGAGTTCAGCAACTTTATATTGTTCAGCGTGGTCTGGTTGTTGGGGTCGAGCCTCAGGGCCTGATGAAATTTCGCCCGCGCAGCTTTGAGGTCGCCGCGCAGCATATACGAATAGCCCTCGTTATTGAGAAGCCGCGGGGTTTCACCCTCGAGTTTCGCGGCCGCCCCGTAGGCGTGGTCGGCGAGATCGAACCGCCCCAGCCGATCGTAGCTCGCCGCCAATCCAATCCACGCCATCACGTCATTTGGCGATTTTTCGACCGCGTCTTGAAAGTATTGCTGCGCCAGGCCGAAATTGCCGTCGTAGAACCGCTGGGTGCCGAGCCTCACCGGTTGATCGGACGGGTAGTACTTCACGTCGCCCGGATTTTGTCCGGTGACCGGATTGGGGACGGGCGAGGGCGTCAGCGCCTGGTTGCATCCAGTCGCAAACATCGCCAACGCGATTACGAAAATCAACCGCGCCACGGTCTCAACGCCGACGCGGAAAACTGCACTCTTCACCCTTTGCATGCCGGCGATGCATCTATCCCCGTTTTCTCGCTTCCATCTGTTAGACCGTGGCGGCTGGCACCCGGGATTCGGCTAATCTCGCGCTTCCGGAATTTAAAGGCTAGAGATCGTGCGGGATGCTCTCCAAGTCCTCGTCCGGCGCGTAGTGGATTACTGCCAGCGCGCCGATGGGAGAGGGAGCAGCAGCAAATTCCGAAGCCGAAAGCGCCGACGGGGCCCGCCGAAAGCCAGAACCGCAAATGATCGCTATCGCGGGGTTATAGACGCCAAGCTTTCGCATCTCAGGCTCCATTTCCCGTTTTCACTCCGCGAAGCCGGAACATCATTTTCTTCATCACTTTCAGTTGGTGTTTTTGGGCACCCCCTGCCTTACGGCCGGACTTCGCGGGCGGCTGTGGAGCCGTCCTTGTCATCACGTACTTCGCCGTTTCAAAGAGGTATCGCAATCTTCTGGATAAGTTGAGTAGAATCGTGACCGGAATCTAGACGTCCTCGTTTAGAACGCGAAGACGCAGCAACGGGCATTGGGCTATACAGTCGACGTTCGTCTTCAGCGTCGCGTTCGTGGGCTTCATTGACGATGCGGACGAGCTCCTCGAACAAGGCACGGTCTGCCGAAGGTCCAATTGGCTTGATCAGAGGTCCATCGCCTAGCTCGCGGGGTAGCGCACGAGGCATTGACGGTTAGCGATCGGTGAAATCTGCGTCCATCACCATGCGCGTCGCGGTGTCCAGACGGCTACTTTTCCCTGGAACCCTGCCCAGGATCGTGTCAACGACTGAACGGAACCAAGTCCGCATCTCTCCCGCTCCAAAATTAAGAGCCCCAAGCCGCTAGGGCGAGGGGCGCAACGCGCTCCAGAGGGTAAAAGCGCGAGTTTTCGCGCACCGTATGGTTGCAACAACCTTACGGCAAGGAGCATAAATGCGGAGACATTCAGGGAATCCTCTCGGCCGGAGCCTTCGCGCCTTTTGTCACCCGGTCACTTCGATGACTCCGCTGTCGGAACAATGGAGTGGGCCCCTGGGGGCGGACATGGGCGGACTTAACATTTGACCGGCAGGCTGGGCTTTCGAAGGACGAAAGCTCATGGTCAGGTATCGCTCGCACAGCATCGAATTTAAGCGTCAGATCGCGCAGGAGTTTCTGGCTGGCGAAACGCTCCACGGTTTGGAGAAGCGCCACGATCTCTCGCGCAATTTGATCCGTGTCTGGGTCGAACGATACCAAGCGGGCGCCTTCGACGAGGACGCTGCCGCGGCCGACCTCCTTCAGCAATATGAAGCGCGGATCGCGGCCCTCGAACGGCTGGTCGGCAAGCAAGCGCTGGAATTGGAGTTTCTAAAGGGGGGGTCTGCGAAACGCACCGCCAGCGAGAAGCGGGCCTACATCCGCAATTGCCGGCCCGAAACAGTCTCCGTCGCCGAAGGATGCCGGCTGATGGGGATCTCACGCTCGGCCTACTATAACGCGCCTACGGGGGCGCCCGATGACACAGCCATCGTCGAGGCGATGAGCGCGATCCGCGACGAGTTCGAACGCTACGGTTGGCGACGCATGCAGGCCCACCTTCGCCAGCAAGGCCTCGTGGTCAATCACAAGAAGGTCAAGCGCCTCATGCGCGAACACGATCTCCAGCCACGCATGCGTCGGCGATATGTGGCGACGACGAGCAGCGATCACGACCATCCGATCTTCCGCAATCTGGCGAAGGACAGGGTCGTCAACGGCGCCAATCAGCTCTGGGTCGCCGACATCACTTACGTCGCTGTCGCCATGGGCTTCGTTTATGTCGCCGTGATTCTCGACGCCTGGTCGCGTCGCGTTGTCGGCTACGCCATCAGCCGATCCGTCGATGTCCGGCTGACGCTCGCCGCTCTGAACGCCGCAATCGAGGACCGCAGGCCGCCGGCCGGCTGCCTTCATCACTCGGACCGCGGGTCGCAATATGCCGCGCAAGCCTATCGGCTGGCCCTCGACCGGCATGGCCTCGTCGGCTCGATGGGCCGGCGCGGCAACCCATACGACAACGCCAAAGCGGAGAGCTTCATGAAGACGCTGAAGGTCGAAGCTGTCTACCCCATGGCCTACGAGACCTTCGCCGACGTCACCCAAAACCTTCCGCGCTTCATCGACCAAGTCTATAACAGCCGCCGGCTCCACTCAGCCCTCGGCTATCTGAGCCCCAAACAGTTCGAGGACCACCACGCCCGGCAGACGGTCAAATCAGCGGCCTGATCTCTGTCCGC
>CAVQVS010000003.1:0-281433 GCA_963717215.1 uncultured Alphaproteobacteria bacterium | reverse complement strand
TAAAATCGCCAAGGTCGCATTGGTTCCGATTCGAGCCGAGTATGAGTTCGGCGGCGGGCGGGTCGCCGCTCAGGCGACAGCCGCGTCGGCCTTCTCGTTGGCGACTTTACGCACGTCTCCAGAGCCTCCCGCAGAGAAGTCGTGAAGTAATCGGCCCCGATGACCGCCCGAACCCGATCGTCTTTGAGCACAGCATCGTCCGACGGCCACAAGCCGACTAAGATCGGTACGCGTGGGATCCGTTGGCGGAGACGACGAACGAGATAGTGCAAGGCCGCTGGACCGCCGTTAATCTCCAGATAGCTGATGCACACCATGGCGACGCTCCCGATATCCAACTTCGCGATACTGTCGCGAGAAGCTTCCTCGTAGGCAGCGATACGCGCACCCAAGCCGTGCTTGGCCAGAAGCTGCGCCAGGATTAAGGAAGCGGCCTCGTCGAGAGGGCCGCGTCCGGCAAGACAGAGGACGGGCGAAGCCGTCCGCCAAGCAAGGGCCAGGTTCTCAGCGTCAGGTGCGGCGGCACTCGACACGGCGGGCGCGGGGAATCCCTCTCGGCTTTCGAGACGCCTCCAGAGGCTTCGTCCTTCTCCCCGGGCTGAGGGTGCCTATCGCAATGGGAGCCGAGATCGTTTACCAGCGACCGGACACCGTGCTTGATGCGCTCCAATTTCTCGGAGCTTAGTACTCCGCGTTGCACATCGTTGGCGGCGAGTTGCAAGCCCTTGAGCGCCACCTCATCGTAGTATGCTGAAAGCGATCGCTCCTTGAGCAGCAGTTCGGCCTGCTGGAGAGCCTCATCCGGATCGTCCGGCGAGCAAGCGTTGGTAGAAGTTTTCGATCGGCGTGAGCGCCGGTCGATCCCCGAGTAAGACTTCTAGAAACCCGAGGCGGTCGACATGGCGTCCGAGTACGACGAGGCACAACGTCAGCGGAGTCGATATGATCAGGCCGATCGGCCCCCACAACCAGGACCAAAAGATCGCCGCGATGACGACTGCTACTGGCGAGAGCCCCGTCGAATGGCCGTAAACCATAGGCTCGATGACCTGCCCAGTGATCGATTCGGTAACAGTGAAGAGGCCGAGCGTCCAAACCACCATCGACCAGTGCGGGCTTACGGCGGCCGCAAGCGCCGCTGGCAGGACCGCCGCGATCATAGGGCCGATATAGGGGACGAAGCGCAGGATCGCTGACAACACACCCCACAATAGGGGTGAAGGCAGCCCGATCAGTGCGAGGCCCGACGCCCACCGCGACGCCAAATACGGTGTTTATGCCGAGTTGCGTGAGGAAGTATTTGCTAAGACGACGGGCGGCGTCGTCCATCGCCACCGTCGTGCGGTGCAGATCGCCCGCGCCGAACAAGCGGATGAGCTCGGTCACGAAGGTCCTCTTTTTGCAAAAGGATGAAGACCGCCACGACGAAGATGATCAACGCGCTCTCGAAGGGTGCAAGGATTGGCTCCAACACGCTCCGAGCAAGCGAAAGCGGATCTAATGTCGGCTGTTTGACTTCGACGGGGATCGGCTTCTGATCAGGGGCAGGCGTCGATGCCTCCGGACTCGGGAGGGGTGGGGCCACCGGGGCTGCCATCTGACGGTCGAGTCGGTTGGTGAGTTCTCTGATCCGTCCGAGGGTAAAGCCTCGCACGGAGGCAACCTTGGCCTCGATCGTGCCCGCATACTGCGGCACATCGGCCGCGAGCCCGGCGACTTGCATTCCGATGACGCCGCCGATAGCGCCGACCGCGCCGAGACCGATCAGGGCTGCGACGAGCACCGAAAGGACATGCGGGACGTGTATGCGCCGCAGCAATTCGACCAACGGAGCCAAGACGAACGAGAGCAAAATCGCCAACGTGAAGGGGATCAGAACTTCGCTAGCCAGATAAAGAGTCGAGACGATGACCACGCCGGTCACGAGCGTCAAAAGGCTGTTCAGGCCTGGCATGTCGGGCGGTGTGATTTGCGTAGGCTGCCTGAACGACGCCGAACTCGAATCACTCATGGTGTGTCGTCATCGATGAAGATCCGGATGAGTGGTTGACGTTGACTCCTTGAGCGCGGGGATGAGATCGCTGGCTGCACTGTTGGGCATAGCGCGGGTCGGACCGAAGGATGTCAGACCGTTACATCATCCGCAGTCTCAGGTTGAACAGGACGACGAGGGTTCCACCGACCATCAGGAGCACGATCATCGTCGAGAACAGAATAAGCTGAAGATCGTCGCGCGCCGACCCCTTGAGCGTGACATGCAAAAAGCAGCGGAAATGGACGATAATCTGTGCGAGCGCCAGTCCGAAGACGATTCCGAGCGCTGTCGGCGGCGGCGCCCAACGCCAATGAACTAGCGCGAAGGCTGCGATCGTCAGCATCATGGCGATGCCGTATCCAGATACATAGGTGACAATTGTCGGCACCGCGGACGCCGCCGCCGGGGTCTGTGGCGGCGGTGCTTCCGAAGTTTCGAAGAAACCACTGGGCACAAGGATAAACACCACCGCGAGCAGCACCGCCGATCCGGCGAGCTTTAAAAGCTTGACGGCGAAGGATGGCTTGCGTCCCCTCACCGCAGCACCCCCTGGAGGTAGACGACCGAAAAAATCGCGACCCAGATGATGTCAAGAAAGTGCCAGAACAGGCCGAGCTTGAGCAGATTGACCTTGACGCGATCGTCTAGTCCCGAAGATGGCGATCTGAGACAGCATGATTACGAGCCATATGCAGCCGGCGGTCACGTGGAAGCCGTGCGTCGGCACCAAGGCGAAGAAAGCGGACAGAAAGCCGCTGCGGTCAGGAAGGGCGTGATCAGCGAACATCGTCGAAAAATCATGGAGTTCCCAACCGACGAAGAGCACCCCCAGGCTCAGCGTCACCAGCAGCATGACGACCAGCAAGCCCGGTCGGCCGTACTTCATCGCCAGGGACGCCATGCCAAAGGTGAAGCTGCTCGTGAGGAGCACCACCGTCTCCCCAAAAGCGCTCCCTAGCTTGAACTCCACAGCCGGCCCAGGGGCGCCCGCAGTGGCGGCAAGCTGGACGCCGTAGAGCGCAAACAGCAGTGCGAAGAGCACGGCGTCGCTCATCAGAAAGATCCAGAAGCCGAACATCTCGGTCTCGACCTCTCCGGGCTCAAGCAACTCGTAGCGGTCCAGCCTCAGGCCAACATGGCGGAGTTCCGGTCCGGTCACGCGATCAATTCCGCGAGGCCATGATTATCTGTCGTCTCCTCGAGTTCGACGCGGGACAGCCGATGTCGCCGCCGCGGCCATAAGCCAGCGGCGGTCCGTCGCCTTGACCTCCGCCGCCGAAATGGTGCGGCGCGTGTCGCGCACAAAGCTGCGCCCGATCACCGCTGCCCAGATGGCCACGAGACCGAAGATCGCCATCCACCAGATGTGCCAGACCAGTCCGAAGGCGCAAATCGCGCCGGCGAATCCGATCACCGGCCCCACCATGCTGTTCCTCGGCGTCTCGATATCGCGATAATGGTCTGCCGGTTTGTAGGCGCCGTGGTTAGCCTTGCGCCAATGGAAGGAGTCGCGGCGGCTCACGTGAGGGATGGTGGCAAAATTGTACTCGGGCGGCGGCGCTGAGGTCGACCACTCGAGGCTCCGCGCATCCCACGGATCGCCGACGAACACCCTGTTCGCATCGCGATAGCGCACGCTGACGCACAGCTGAATGAAGAGCGTCATGAGCCCTGCGAAAAGGAGGAACGCCCCGCATAGCGCGACATCGAGCCACGGCCGAAAATCGGGTTCGAACAACTCTTGCGTCCGCCGCGCCATACCCTCAAGGCCGAGTACGTAGAGGGGCATGAATGCGAGGTAGAAGCCAACCAGCCAGCAGACGAAGGAGAGGCGCCCCCACCACTCGGACAGCCGGAAACCGAAGGCCTTCGGAAACCAGTATTGGTATCCGGCGATCATGCCGTAGAGCACCCCCGGGATGACCATGTTGTGAAAATGCGCCACCAGGAAGACGGTGTTGTGCACGACGTAATCGAGCGGAGGGATGGCCAGGATGATACCACTGAAACCGCCGAGCACGAAGGTGACAATGAAGCCGATGGAGAAGAGCATCGGCGGGGTAAAGCGCACTTCGCCCCGAAACATGGTCCAGATCCAATCGTAGACCTTCACGCCGGTCGGAATGCCGATCGTCATGGTTGCGATCCCAAAGACCGCATTCAGATTGGCGCTCTGACCCATCGTGAAGAAGTGATGCACCCACACGGTGAAGGAGAGAACCCCGATCGCCATGGTGGCCAGCACGAGCGAGACATAGCCGTAGAGCTCCTTCGAGGAAAAGGCCGAAATCACTTCCGAATAAACGCCAAAGGCGGGCAAGATGAGGATGTAGACCTCCGGATGGCCGAACAGCCAAAAGAGATTGGCATAGATCATCATATTGCCGCCGAGGTCATTGGTGAAGAAATGGAAACCCAGGTAGCGGTCGAGAGCGAGCAGCGCCGTGACGACAGTCAGAGGCGGCATGGCGAAGATCATCAGGACCGATGTGCAAAGTGCAGTCCAGCAGAAGAGCGGCATCTTCATGAGCGTCATGCCGGGGCAGCGCTTCTTGTAAATCGTCGCGGCGAAGTTGAGGCCGGTTAGCGTCGATCCGATCGACGAGAGTGTAATCGCCCAGATCCAATAATCGGGCCCGACCCCCGGTTGATAGGACATCTCGGTATAAGGCGGATATCCGGTCCAGCCGCCTGTCGAGAAAGCGCCAACCACCAGCGACACCATTACGAGGCCGGCCCCCCCTGCGGTCAGCATCAGACTGATCGAGTTCAGCAGCGGAAATGCGACGTCACGTGCCCCGATCTGAAGCGGCATGACATAGTTGATCAGACCAGTCAGGAACGGCATCGCCATGAAGAAGATCATGATGCTGCCGTGGGTGCTGAATAGCTGCGCGAAATGATCCGGGGCGAGGACGCCGGGCGACTCGACAGCAAGCGACTGCTGGGTGCGCATCAGGACGGCTTCGATCAGCGCGCGAGTCAGCATGACGAAAGCCAGGACGATATACATGATGCCGATCTTCTTGTGATCGAGGCTTGTCAGCCACTCGAACCACAGCGGCTTCCACCACCGCTTCCACGTGAGGAGCGAGACGACCACCAGGGCGCCGAGAATTACAACCGAGCCCGCGACGGCGCCAATAATCTCGCTGATGGTTGGGTTGTCCCAGGCTCGCACGAAGGGGAGAGCGCGCGAATCCAGCCGGCCGAGAAGGGCGTACCAAAGGACGCCGCCCGTCATTGATGGTCCCTCATCTCATCCGGACGCGCGCTCGGTTTGAACTTGTCGAGGACAGATTGAAAAAGCCCGGACTCGACCATCCCGAAAACCTCCGGTTGGGACACGGTGAAACGACCGGCAAGCTTGTCATAGGCCGTCAAATCAAGCGTCGTCGATTGGGCCTTGGCGCCCGCGAGCCAACGGTCGTAATCGTCCGGAGAGAGCGCGAGCACCCGAAAGTGCTGGCGTTGAAAGCCGTCGCCATTGAATTGCGTGTTTTCGCCTTGATAGACGCCCGGCTCGGCCGCGATGTTGAGCTGCGTTGTCATTCCGGCCATCGCATAGATCTGACCAGCCAACCGGGGCACTAGCAACGATTGCATGACGGTCCCGCTCGTCAGTTGTAAATGCACCGGCCGGTCGGCTGGGAACACCAACTCGTTGACCGTGGCCACCTTCCGACCGGGGTAGATGAACAACCACTTCCAATCGAGCGCGACCGCCTGCACTTCAGTCGGTGGCAGAGCGGACGGCAGCGGCTTGTAGGGATCGAGTGCGTGCGTATCGCGCCACAGGAAGAAGGATAGTCCAACGACGATGAGGCTCGGCGGAATCCATATCAGTCCTTCGAGCGGCCAATTGAAGGCCCATTGTGGACGATATGCGCTCCTGGTGTTCGCCAGGCGATAGTGCCACGCAAATATGGGGGTGAGGAGGAGGACCGGCGCGATCACGAACAGCATAGTGATGCAGACGATCAGGAAGAGATCCCGCTCATGGGATGCCACGGGGCCAGCCGCGAGGAGAAAGCCGTGATGGAAGGGGCTGCAGCCGGCTACTGATGACGCGCTTACGATGGCCAGCGGCCGAAACGCTCTCAAGTTCGTGCGCCGCGTGCGACGGTTTGATTGCCGCCTCGGGGACATAGCGCCGGCCTATCCGCGAATATCATGCGGCCACTCAGGCGGTAGGCGGATTTGTCGCCTATCGAGCGCAATGTTCCTAGGCCCCAGGACGACGTGCGTTGGCATTTCTGAACAGCCTCGACGGCGGCGACAATCGCGGCCCTTCATCGAAGGAACAGCTGCGAGCGGCGGGCCGCTGCGACCGTAATATCCTCGTCGCCCAATGCACGTCAGGGTTAACCTGACATTGCTGGTGAAAGGCCCGACTTCCTGAGGCCGTGCACGCGCCATATCTCGAACACGTCGAGGCGCTCAATATTCACGACGCTCTCGGCGCCAGGTCGGCGCGCCTTCGCCGGAGGCGGAAGCAAAGGCAGGGGATCGTCCGACGCCATCCGGACGTCATCAACTCGTGGCCGAAGGGCGAGCGCTTCCGATGAGTACATCGTCACCCACGATCACCGCTGGCGTCAGCCACACCGATCCCGCAAACACGCGGAGTTCCCAAAAGCGCGAAGCTGCCGCCTTGGCGCTGCGGGACGTCAATCGCTGCTCAGTGCGTCCCACCGACTTGATCACGCACCGCGGCTATGCGGTTCTGGTCACTGACACCCGAGGTTGGATCAGCGGCGAAAAGGAAGGCTTCTTCCTTCACCAGACGCGCTACCTCTCTCATTTCACGATGAAGATCGATGGCGCCAAGCCGACATTCGTCTCCGCCAACACGGTCGACCATCATTTTCTGACGGCCTACCACCTGGCGCGATCGCCGGCGGGAAAGTCCGCGGGCCCGGAGCCCGACGATGAAACCAGTACGGGCGGGGAGATCGTCGAGAAAGCGATCGAACTTCAAATCAATGCATTCGTCGGGAATGGGCTGCACCTCGACGTGATCGTCACCAACCATGCGCTTCAGTCCGCAACGGTTTCGGTGTTGCTGGACTTTAAGGCTGATTTCGCTGACCTCAATGAGGCGCAAGCTGGAAAGCGCCAGCAGATTGGGTTGGTGGAGAGAATCTGGAATCCCGACGGTACTCACTCGGGCAAGGAAGCCCACGGGGACCTCGCGCTCCGGTACAAGCATCCCGACCTGCAACTTGGAGCTCGAATCCGGATCGTCGGGGGCGACGCCCTGACGGATACGGGCGACGCAGTGGCCTGCACCGTGTCGCTGCGCCCACAAGAACCCCGCATCATCGCCATTGATCTCATGCCCGTGTTCGACGGCGAACTCGTCGAACCCTTTTTCGGCCGTGACGGGACGTTCGACCACAAGGCGCGAGCCACCCAGATGCGGCAGCGCTGGCTTGAGGGCTGCGCGATCGTGAGCGCCGCCAATCCCGTGGTCCAGGCGGCTTGGGATCAGGCCGTTTCCGACCTGGCGTCGCTGCAGTTGCTCGATGGCCCGGATGACGAGCCCTACATGATCATCGCCGGGGTGCCGAACTATACCGGGCTGTTCGGGCGGGACGCCTACGTGACGTCGCTCCAGACCGCCGGCCTCACGCCAGCAACGCTTCGTGGGTCACTCCAAGCCGTGAGCCGCTGGAACGCGACCGCCACTGACGACCATCTCGACGCCGAGCCCGGCAAGGTCCTTCACCAGCGTCAGCGCGGGCCGTTGGCTCAGCTCGGTCTTTCGCCATTTTTGCACTATTACGGCGACCATTCAACGCCGGGACTGTTCCTGATAGCGGCTGCAGCCGACCTCGCTCATACCGGCGATCTCGACGCGTTCCGGTCGCTGAAGGACAAGCTCCTGGGCACGCTAGCCTGGATGGAGGGGAACGCCGACGAGGACGGCTTTTATCCTTACCAAACGCGATCGGAACAGGGGCTGAAAAATCAGAGCTGGAAGGATTCCGGAGACGCGGTCCTCTATCCCGACGGGCGCATGGTCAAGGATCCGATCGCCATGTCGGACATCCAGGGATTGTTTTACGCAGGCAAGCAGGCGATCGCCCTCGCGTTTGCAGTGGAGGGTGATGGAGACCGTTCCGCAAAGCTGCTGTCCGAGGCCGCGGCGCTAAAGCGGCGGTTCAATGTACGCTTCTGGATGCCGGAGGAGAACTACTTCGCCATCGCGCTCGACCCTGAGGGCAATCAAGTCAAATCCGTTGCATCGGATCCGGGGGCCTGTCTCGCCTACGGCATCGTGGATGACGAGAAGACGGCGGCCGTCGCTGATCGGCTTCTGGCGAACGACATGTTCTCAGGCTGGGGCATTCGAACGCTTTCGAGTCGTCATCCCGCATACAACCCGTTCGCCTACCATCTCGGCTCAATATGGCCATCGCCGAACGCCATCTCGGCCTTCGGACTGATGCGGTATGGCTTCGTCGACTCTATGCATAAGGTCGCCGAGGGCCTTTTCGCTGCGACCCAGGTGTTCGACCTCGATCGTCTCCCCGAGGTGTTCGGCGGGCACGCGCGGGACGCGCGCCATCCCCATCCTGGCCTCTACCCGGGCGCCTGTTCGCCCCAGGCCTGGTCGGCGGGCGCGGTGATCTTCCTCGTTCAAACGATGATCGGACTGACCGCACTCGCGCCCTTAGGCACGCTTGTCGTGGACCCGGCCCTTCCGGACTGGCTCCCTGAGATCACGGTTCGGAATATTCAGGTAGGCGCAGCGCGCGCTTCGTTGCGACTTCGACGCGACGCGGCAGGCCACACGGATGTCGAAGTTATCGAGGGTAGCGGACTTTACGTCGTCCGGCCTGCCGCCGCCACGAAGCCTGGGGTCGATCGACGCGCCGCAGTCCTGGCAGCGGCCCTGTATCCGGAGCAGCGCATCCGGCTTTCGGGTCAGACCCACAGGACGCCGCTTCCTCTGGTTTCATGATGCTTTGGAGATGAATATGGCGAAGATCGTCGTTGTTACGGGAGCTGGCGCCGGGGTCGGGCGCGCGACCGTAGAGGAATTCGCCAAGCACGGCTACGACGTCGCTCTGCTCTCGCGCGACCCAGATCGGCTCGCGAAAGCGGCGGACGCCCTCAGGCGCTACGGCGTCCGCGCCTTGGCGATTCCCACCGACGTCGCCGACGCCGACGCCGTCGAAGCGGCGGCCGAGCAGGTCGAGAACGAGCTTGGACCAATCGATGTGTGGGTCAATGTGGCGATGGCGACCGTTTTCGCCCCCGTTCATAAACTGAGCGCAAAAGAGGTCGAGAGGGGCACCCAGGTCACATATCTAGGCCAAGTCTACGGGATGATGGCGGCGCTCAAGCGCATGCGGACACGCGACCGCGGCACGATCATCAACGTGGGCTCCGCGCTGGCCTACCGGTCGGTTCCTCTCCAATCGATCTATTGCGGGGCAAAATTCGCGATCCGCGGCTTTACCGACTCCCTGCGCTCCGAGATCATCCACGACGGCCTCAACATCCATATCACGATGGTCGACCTGCCGGCGATCAACACGCCCCAGTTCGACTGGGCGTTGAACAAGATGGGGCGGAAGGCCAAGCCGGTGGCGCCGATCTACCAGCCCGAAGTCCCGGCCCGCGCCATTGTTTTCGCGGCGACAAATCACCGGCGAGACATCTGGCTTGGTTTCCCGACGATCAAGGCGATTCTCGCCAATCGCGTCGCACCTGGTCTTATCGACAGGTATCTCGCCAAGGCCGGCTATTCTGGTCAGTTGTCGGACCAACGCCTGCCCACCGATGCGCCATCCAATCTGTTCGAGCCCGTGCCCGGCGATTACGGCGCTCACGGCCGTTTCGACAGCCGCGCCAAAGGCTCCAGTTGGGAAATGTTCACCGATCGTCATCGCACCGCGTTCTGGGCTGGCGCAGCAGGACTTGCGGGGCTCCTTGCGCTGCATCTCCTGGCCAAGAAGGAGCAGGTGTGAGCGCTTGGCAAAGTTTCGGCTTTCGTCATGAGCTCCCCTCTCGAAGACTACGCCCTCATTGGTGACGGGCAGACGGCGGCCCTCGTGAACCGCGATGGCTCCATCGACTGGCTGTGCTGGCCGCGATTCGACAGCGATGCATGCTTTTGCTCGCTGCTCGGCACCCCTGAAAACGGGCGCTGGCAGATCGCCGCGCAAGCGGGCGGGCAGGCCGTCCGGCGCTCCTATGAGGACGACACCCTGGTCCTCGTGACAGAAACAACGACAGACACCGGCGCAGTCCGCGTGATCGACTTCATGCCGATGCGCAAGGGCGACCTGTCGGCCGTGGTGCGGATCGTTATCGGCTTGTCGGGACGCGTCGCGATGCGCGCCGAGCTGAGGCTCCGTTTCGATTATGGCGCGGTTTCACCATGGTGCGAGAACAATGGCGCAGGGCTGACCGCGACAATTGGCTCGGACCGGGTGACGTTCATCTCGCCGGTGGAGTTCGCAGTGACGGACAATACCGTCACGGCGGACTTTGTCGTGACCGAGGGCCAGCGCCAAACTTTCGTGCTTAGCTACGCGCCTTTGGCCGGGGCCGCCCCGGTCGGCCTCGATCCCGAGCGGGCCCTCGCCGAAACGCGCACGCATTGGCGCACCTGGATCGCCGGGTTCGACGCCAGCCGAACGAAGTGGCCAGGGATCGTCAAGCGGTCGCTGATCACGTTGCGCGCCATGGCCCACGTGCAGACTGGCGGGTTGGTGGCGGCGCCGACCGCGGGACTTCCAGAAATACCAGGCGGCGCCTCGAACTGGGATTACCGCTATTGCTGGCTGCGGGACTCGACCTTCACACTCGGCGCCTTGGCGAACGCGGGCTTCAAACAGGAAGCTGAGGCTTGGCGGGACTGGCTCCTCCGAGCAATCGGAGGGGCGCCCGAAAAGATGCGCATCATGTATCGGGTAGACGGCTCGCGCCACCTCAACGAATGGACGGTCGATAGCCTACCCGGGTACCGCGGCGCTCTTCCGGTTCGTATTGGCAACGCCGCATCGACCCAGCGCCAAATCGACGTGTTCGGCGAAGTTCTCGACTGTCTGAGCTTCGCTCGACGGGCAGGTCTGAAGGTCACGCCCCAGCAGGCCGAGGTCGAGGCGCGCCTCGTGGACCATCTCGCAAACGTATGGCGCGTGCCCGGGTCCGGCGTATGGGAATCCCGTTCGGAGCCCAGGCACTACACCTACTCCAAGGTCATGGCCTGGGTCGGCGTCGACCGAGTGCTCCGCGATGGGAACGTCGCAGATGCGCTGCCGGGCGCCCGGCGCGCGGAGCTGGAGGCGTTGCGCCAAACGATCCATGATGAGGTTTGCCGCGATGGGTGGAACCCGGGACTTGGCGCGTTCACCCAGACCTACGGCGACCAAGTGCTCGACGCGAGCCTTCTCCTGATACCGCTAGTCGGCTTCCTGCCGGCCGACGATCCGCGGATCGCGGCGACAATCGCCAGGATCGCGAACGAGCTCTGCGAGGGTGGATTGATTCGGCGCACGAAGGTCAAGGTCGACGGCCCGAACGAGGGCGCGTTCCTGGCCTGCTCGCTCTGGATGGCGGATTGTCTCGCCCTCCAGGGTCGCCACGACGAGGCGACCGCCCAGTTCGAGCGGGTGACCGCGCTGGCGAACGACGTAGGACTGTTGTCGGAGGAGTACAACGTGCCGGGCAAGCACCTCGCGGGCAATTTCCCGCAAGCGCTCAGCCACCTCGCCCTGATCAACACGGCGCTTGGCCTTTCAGGACCGATCCTCAACCGCGCGGGCCCCTGATCAAAATTGCGCCCTTTTCGCAACCTTACGAGATTGCCATGGCTAACGATCATTACGACGTCATCGTCATCGGCAGCGGTCCGGGCGGGGGGGCCGTCGCGCAGCGCCTTGCCCCGACCGGCAAACGCATCCTCATGCTGGAGCGCGGGACATACTTGCCGCGCTCGCGCGCGAATTGGGACGCCAAGACCGTGTTCGTCGACGGCGCGTATCAGGCCACTGACACCTGGTACGGCAAGGACGGTGAGTCCTTCCGGCCCGGCCTGCATTACTGGGTAGGCGGCAATTCCAAGGTCTACGGCGCGGCTCTGTTCCGGCTCCGAGAGCGCGATTTCGGAATGCTGCAGCATACCGACGGCGTGTCGCCGGCATGGCCGCTGGGTTACGACGTGTTCGAGCCCTATTACGGTCAGGCCGAGGCGCTCTTCCATGTCCACGGCAAGCGCGGCGAAGACCCGACCGAACCGTGGTCCAGCACCCCTTTTGCCTACGAGCCGGTCAGCCACGAGCCTCGCATCCAGGAGCTCAACGACAGCCTCGAAAAAGACGGCCTGCGCCCGTTTCATCTGCCGCTCGGCATCCTGATGGACGAGAAGGATGGGAAGGTTACGCCAACCTCCCCCTGCATACGCTGCGACGCGTTCGACGGCTTTCCCTGCGCCATCAACGCCAAAGCGGACGCCCAGGTGATCTGCATCGACCCGACGCTGAAGCAGCACGATAATTTCACGCTGCTCACCGGAGCCTACGTTTCGCGGCTAGAGACCGATGCAAGCGGCGGCGCCGTCGCCAAGGTTCTCGTCACGCGCAACGGCGCGCAAGAGGCCTATTCCGCCGATATCGTGGTTGTCGCCTGCGGCGCGCTGAGTTCAGCGCTGCTGCTGCTGCGCTCGGCCAACGATAAGTACCCGACGGGCCTTGCCAACGGCTCGGATCAGGTCGGGTCGCAACTACATGCGCCACACCATGAGCATCCTGATGGCGTTGTTGAAGGAACCGAACAAGACCGTGTTCCAGAAAACGCTTGCGGTCAGCGACTTCTACTTCGGCTCCGAAGACTTCGATTATCCGCTGGGGCTGATCCAGATGTGCGCGGCCTCGCATGGCGAACAGATCAGAGGAGAGGCGGTTCCGTCCTATCTGCAATGGTTGCCGGAGACGCCCTTCGACAAGCTGTCTGAGTATTCAATGAATTTCTGGCTGCAGAGCGAGGACCTGCCACGACCGGAAAATCGTATTTCCTACGAAGGCGACAAGGTCGTGCTGGCGGTCACCGAGGGCAACGGACTCGCCGCCAAAGGGCTGAAACGCAAGCTCGAAAGCCTGCTCGGCGTCATCGGGGCGCATCCGGTTCTGCTGGAACGAAGCCTCTATCTCGGCAAGGACATTCCGATTAGTGGAACCGCGCATCAGGCTGGCACCTGCCGCTTCGGGACGAACCCGCAGACCTCGGTTCTCGACCTCGACTGCAAGGCCCACCAGCTCGATAACCTTTATGTGACCGACGCCAGCTTTTTCCCCTCGATCGGCGCCGTCAATCCCACGCTGACGATCATCGCCAACGCGCTGCGGGTTGCGGACCACATCAAGAGAAGGCTCGGCGCGTGATCGCTCGCATTTCGATCCCCTCGTCTAAGAGGCGCCTCATGATCCGCAATTCCTTTCTTCGCACGCTGACGAGGGCGAGCCTGGTGGTGCTGTTTCCTTTCAGCGCAGCCGACAAGATCGTGCATTGGAATCAGGCCATGAAGCAGGCGGAGTCTGGGCCTCCGCCGTTTGCTGGGGCCTCCAAAGAAATGCTGATGGCGGGGATCGCCGTTGAGGCGATCGCCCCGCTTTGCATCGTGACGGGCCGAGGAGACCGTCAGGCCGCCACCATTCTGGCGGGGTTCTGCGCCGCGACCGCGCTGCTCTACCATCCGTTCTGGAAGCACGAGGATCTATTCGCGAAGGGGAAGAGCAAAGGGCGCGAGGAACTTTGGGAGTTCCTCAAGAATTTCGGTCTGATAGGGGGGCTAATGTATGTAGCGCTCGACGACGAGACCTCCGGCGCGCCGCGAAGAGAGCGTGCCGCGGAGCCGCCGCAATGAGAGACACTAGCGTCACAGGAACCCTATTGCGGCGTCCCGGTCCGCCGAAGCCGCTGAGCGAAGCGAAACCGGCTGTCATCGACGATCCGCGCCTGCTTGACGTCCTTGACCCGGACACGCCGCTGCTTTGCCTTTATCGAGCACGCCACCTTCAGCGAAGGCGTCGTCTGGGACGCGCCCCGCGAGCGGCTCGTCTGGTCCGATGTCGACGGCCGGCGGGTGCTCGGATGGTATCCAGACGGACACGTCGAGGTGGTGATCGACGCCACCGACTTCATCAACGGCAACGCCGTCGATCGGGATGGGCGTCTCGTCCATTGCGAGCATGGACGGCGCTGCATCAGCCGCTCGGACCAACCAGGTGAAGCTACGCCCTTCCTCACGCATTTTGACGGAAAGCGCTTCAACTCGCCGAACGACATCACGCTCGCGCCGGACGGAACCTTGTGGTTCTCCGATCCGACCTTCGGCCTCAAAATGCCCAATCAGGGTTCGCTGCGCGAGCCGGAGCTCGACCATCGCAGCGTCTATCGCCACGATCCCGACACCGGCGAAATCCGGCGAATGGCCGACTTTGAGCAGCCAAATGGCCTGGCATTCTCGGCCGACGGCCGGACCTTGTACGTTTCTGACACCGCGCGCGCGCTCGACGGCGACACCCACGACCTCATCGCCTTCGATGTCGCGGCCGACGGATCACTCTCCGGCCGCCGGCTGTTCCAGTCTGTCGAGCCGGGCATCCCGGACGGCTTCGTCGTGGACGAGCGGGGCTGGGTCTGGACGACCTCCGAGGCGGGTATGCAGATCTTCGCTGCCGATGGCGCCAAGCTTGGCCTGATCCCGACACCCAACGTCTGCGCCAATTGCGATTTCGGCGGCCCCGATGGGCGGCGGTTGTTCATCGCCGCCAAGACAATGCTGCTGGCCGTGGACCTGCGGTGAGCGGTTTCTGCGTGGGCGCGACAATGAAGGAAAGCGAGACAATATGAGCGACCATCAAGCGAAGCCGGCCATTCCTTATTGGCACGTTTATGTTGATGAGGAGGGTGTTAGCCGTCAGAAACGATCCGAGCTATCCGCCTTCGAACTGAAGGGAATCAATCCGAAGGTCGAGCCGCAATGGAACGACAAGATGGATCCATCGAAGGCGGTTGTAACCTTCACGGTTCTGCCCGTGGGATGGGTGGGCGAGTGGCACGAAAATCCCAAACCTCAGTGGATCGCGATCCTAACCGGCCGGTGGTTCGTCGAGACGATGGATGGCGAGCGCGTCGAGATGGGGCCCGGCGAACTCATGATGGGCGAAGATCAGGGCACGAAGGGGGGCAAGGGCCACCGATCCGGAACCGTAGGTGATGAACCTTGCACCATGATCGTGACCGCGCTCGATGTTTCGCCGACCGTTGGTCAGCCTGGCCGCTTCAAATAGTAGCCTGCTTAGAGTGGCTCCAAAGAAATCACTGCTCGATTTGTTGCAGATGGCCGTCTGGGTCGCGCAACAGATCAGCCTTGTCGCCGCGCCAGAGGATGCGCGTGGCCGCGACGTCGTTCACCCGCGTAGTCGGTAAACTGTCCCGCTCTCGCACGCGATAAGCGAGGAGTTCGAGATGCGGCGCGGCCGTATCTGGGATCATGGGCACGACCGAAACCTCGACATTGGGAAGACCGTCCAGGCGTTCCTGGGCCGGCCCGGTGTTGAAGGTGCGCTTGCCCTGCTTCAACGCGAGATCCCCATAGAACGCGATACTCGCATCCGCGTCGTGGACGCTGATCGCTGAATGATCGACGCCTAAGGCGATCTGACCGCGCGCTGGGGACCTATTCTTCCAGGTCGCCGGCATATCTTCTTGCGGGAACTGCAGCAATTCGAGTGGGTGCCCGTCGGGATCGCGAAACTTGAAAGCCTGAACCCCGCCAGATGAAGGGGGCAGCTGCTGCGGACCGGCGATTGAAATGGGGGCGATGGCTCGCAATCGGGCATGGGCTTCCTCGATGTTGACCACGACCAGGGCGAGATGTTGGAACCAGAGCGACGCCGCGCTGCCATCCAGAGGATAGGAGTGGCCTTTGATTGCAAACTCGTCCATCGCGACCATCTGACTCCCGATGCTCAACTCCTGCCGCCGTCCGCCGCCCTGCAGGCCGAGCAGACCCATCTCTTCGGTTCCGATCGGCTTGATATCGCTGACAACGGCAAAGCCGAGAACATCGGAATAGAAAGCTGCGATCCGACGTAGGTCCTGAGTAACGAGTCGAAAGCTCTTGATGCCGTAAAGGCGCTGGCAGCACAGCGACGCGCCCGATGCGGTCATAACTCCCCGCGCTGCGCCAGCGCCTCGATGCGGTCCGCGGTGCGAAGCGCTATCGCCTGGATCGTCAGAGAAGGGTTGACGCCGCCAACAGTGGGAAACACGGAGCCGTCGCAAACCCAAAGGTTTCGCACGTCCCATGATCGGCAGTCGGCGTCGACCACGCTCGTGCGCGGGTCGTCGCCCATGCGTGCGGTGCCGCCAAGATGGTTGGCGTCCTGGTCCTGCCGAAACGTGTTGCGCACGCCTGCCGCTTGCATGCTTTGTTCCATCTGATCGAGGCCGTGCGCAATGAGCGCTCGATCGTTGTCGGTCCACGAATAATGGATGCGTGGGATCGGCAGGCCGTAACCGTCCTGTTCGTCTGCGAGTGTCACCCGGTTGTTCTCGTCGGGCATTGCCTCCCCGACCATCTTCACGCCGACAGAGTGATTGTAGTTCTTCATTTGCTGGACGAGCGCGTCACCCCAGAGGCCACGGGAGCCGGCCTGTACGGAGGCCCATTCGATGGGCAGCGGGCCCTGCCCCATCCAGCAGTAACCACCATGGAAATCCTTGCGGTCGTCATAGTTCCAGTGCTCGGTGATGGTGGTGGAGGGAGGCGCCTTGCTCCAACGTATCTCTTCCCCAACCTCGCCGAAAACGGCCTGATTGGGCTGGGTCATCAGATTTTTGCCGACAAGCCCCGATGAGTTGGCCAACCCCTCCGGAAACGCGTCGGTAGCGGACATCAGCAGGAGCCGCGGCGTCTCGACGGCGTAGCCAGCGACAACGACGTTCTTGGCCTTCTGGAATCGCCACGCTCCTTTTCGTGTGTAGTGCACGCCCGTCGCGAGACCCGCCGCGTTTGTTTCAATGCGCCCGACCATGGCGAGATCGCGGATCTCCGCCCCTGCCGAGATGGCGCGCGGAATCCATACCACCAGCGCGCTTTGCTTGGCGTTGGTCGAGCAGCCGAAGCGGCAAAAGCCGCGATAGACGCAGGGCGGCGACTTGCCGCGCGGAGCGGACACCGTCGCGAGAGGTGTTGGTGTCCAGGCCATGCCCATAGCCTCGCAGCCTTTGGCCAGGATCATTCCCGCCGCGTTGACCGGATGCGCGCGGTACGGATAGCGCGGACGTTCGGGGCCCCATGGATAGGTGACGGGTCCGGAGATGGACAAGGCCTGCTCGGCTTGCCGGTAGTAATCCCACATCTCGCGCCAATCGATGGGCCAGTCGGCTCCGTAGCCAAGTGTCGTCCGGGCCTTGAACCATTCGGGTCGGAAGCGCAGCGACACCATGGCGAAGTGTACGGTCGAGCCGCCCACAGCCTTGCCGCTGTTCTTGCCTCCCATGATCATCCAGTCGTTACCGTCGACGATCCGGTTGTCGGTCCAGTAGAGCTTGGTCTGCTCGGTCTCATCCGAAGCGAAGTCGTCGAGCGGGCGGAAGAACGGGCCGGCGTCGAACGCCACGACCGAGAAGCCCTTCTCCGCGAGCCTGGCCGCAAGCGTGCCGCCGCCGGCACCCGAACCGACGATGGCGAAATCGACCGACTCGTCGTCTCGATATTCGCGCATGGGAATCCAACCGCCCGGCTCGAACACATCAGGGGCGCGCCCTTGCGCCGCGCGCGGAGCTTCGAAAGGATCGCCGACTGGAAGACTAGACAACACGATCGTTTGCCCGCCGCGCCCCGGCTTCTTTGCCGGGATAGGCCTCGGCGGCCTCCCAGGGATCGCGCATGTTCTTGTCGAGGCGCACGAAGCCGCGCGGGCTCGCTGGCCCCGCCCAGCCGATCTCACTCCAGGCGGTGGGGTGGCCGTAATAGGCGCCGACGATGTCATGCAGCACGCGTTTACTGAAGAACACATCCGAGGGCATGCCCAGCCAAAGCGGCCCGTGAAGCTCGCCCTTCTGCATCCGGGTGAGGATGGCGTCCTGCTCGCGTGCGGGCAACGCATGATAGGCGGCGCCGTGCCGCTCCTGCGCTTCGGCATCAACCGCCGCCAGCGCCGCCTTCCAGGCTTCCCGCTGCGGCAGGAGTTTTGCGAAGCGATAGCCGTCCCGATGATCGTCGAACATCTTCTCGTCGACGTAGGCGGGAAGCGGAACCGGCGACCGATCCTTCGGTTGGGGCACGATACGGGCGCACATCGCGCCGAGGGTCAACCATTCCTGCTCGCTAAAGAAGCGGGGGCCGGGATGCACAGCGATCCGTTTGTCGATGGCTTTTCGCGTCGGCTCATTCCAGGACAGCGTGTTGCGTTTCTTGAGGACATCGTAGCCCGGAAAGCGGTTCGTCATCGCTCGACCTTTTCAATCAGCGTCAACGCCGCGATGCCGCCAAGAGCGAGACCAGCGAAACTCGGGGGAGCCGGAATTGGCGGCCCGGCCACGACGTTCTGCCGCCAGTTCTTCCAGCCACCCATCGCTCGGGAAACGCCGTAGCAATGAAACCCCACGCCGGCAAAGCCGAGAAGCGACGTGATCCCAAGCCAAACGCGGGCGAATCCTCGCTTGCGACGCGATGGGTTCACAGCCGCCTCAGCCATCACGGCTGCAGCGATCGGTGGCAAGGTCACGGGTAGATACATCGCGGGATTTTGGAAATCCCCCCGAAAGTGCAGCAGTCCGGCCTCGCCGACGGTTCCAAGCAGACCGAGGCTGGTGAACGCCGCAAGCACGCGTCCCGCCGGTAGACCGAGCAAGGTGGCTTCACCTTGCCGCTTGGCGTTACCCGCTAAGCGATCCGCCGCGAGCCCCGCCATGCCGGACAAGAGCAGCGCCGCGGGGGCTCCAAGAGGAGCGCCATAGAAGAAGTTCTCCCAGCGGAATGCTCCGACGCGCTTTCTCACGTTGTAGATATGAAAACCGGTTCCAATGGTTCCAACGCCGATCGCGGCGACGTAGGCGAGCGTCCGGCCCTTATGACTGTCGCTCTCGGAGGCGCTCATGCCATGGAGGCCGGATGCGATGTTCAAGGCCGAGGAGATGAGCGGCAGGATCATCGCCGAGTTTTTGAACGACCCGCGGTAGTGTTCGACCGCGCTGTCCAACAGAACCGATGCGCCGAGGACAGCCGCCGCGCCATGAAGCTGACGCGCGGGGTAATCGTGAGAGGCCGGCGTTTGCACTGCGCGGCGCTGTTGCGCCGTCTCAGATCTTGGCGTTAGCGCGCTCGCTCGGTCGGAAATGTCATTGAGCGCCGTTAGCGCGGGCGCGAAGTCCGTTGGATCAACATGTCGTCCCATGGCGATTCCTTTGATGATTCACCCTGCCGCGCTGCTCGGCGCGCTGGCACCGCCCGCAAAGCCTGTAAACGCCAATCAATCCCTGCCCGGCAGAACGCCAGCAAGGATCTGTTTTGCGCTGTTCTTCAGGACGCTCCCCAGTT
This sequence comes from uncultured Alphaproteobacteria bacterium, assembly GCA_963717215.1. Classification (GTDB taxonomy): domain Bacteria; phylum Pseudomonadota; class Alphaproteobacteria; order Rhizobiales; family Beijerinckiaceae; genus Roseiarcus. The sequence goes on along the minus strand of CAVQVS010000003.1, from coordinate 261,829 downwards.
CAGGTTCGTCGCCCATCATGGTCATGAAGTGGGTCGCGTCCTTCAGCGTAATGTGGGGCGGAAGCGGGGGCACGTTCGGGTCGGCATACACTTCGAGGATTACCGGCCGGTCGGCGCTCAGCGCCTCCTCCCATGCCACTCCGAGCTTCTCTGGATCATCGACGAAGATGCCTTTCAAATCGATCAGCTCGGCATATTTATGATAGGGGAAATCCGGAATGCTCTGGGTTGACTCAGTCTTCCCGTCGCCAAGTTGAATCCGCTCCTCCCAGGTCACCTGGTTCAGGTCGCGATTGTTCAACACCATGATGATGAAGCGCGGGTCAGCCCACTCCTTCCAGTATTTCGAGACAGTGATCATCACGTTCAGGCCATTCATCTGCATCGCACCATCGCCGATGAAGCCGATGACCGGGCGATCCGGGTGGGCCATCTTGGCCGCCATGGCGTAGGGGGTCGCTGCGCCCAGGGACGCTAGTCCACCAGACAGCGAGCCCATCATGCCGCGCCGGATCTTGATGTCGCGCGCGTACCAATTGGCGACTGAGCCGCTGTCGCCCGTCATGATGACGTTACTCGGCAGCCGCTTAGACAATTCCCAGAAGATGCGCTGGGGATTGATCGGATCGGCCGGCTGCATGGCGCGCTCCTCGAGCAGCTTCCACCATTTCGCGACGCCTTCCTTGATGCCCTTTCGCCACGCGCCAGCCGGCTTTTGCTTCAGCATCGGCAGCAACGCGCTAAGTGTGACGGCGCTGTCGCCGACGAGGTTGACTTCCATCGGATAACGGAGGCTGAGCCGCCCGCCGTCGATGTCGATCTGCACGCCACGAGCGCTGCCCGGCTTTGGCAGGAATTCGCTGTAGGGGAAGGCAGATCCGATCATGAGGAATGTGTCGCACTCCTTCATCAGATCCCAACTTGGCTTTGTTCCGAGAAGCCCGAGCGACCCTGTGACCCAGGGCAGGTCGTCGGGCAGAACCGTTTTGCCCAAGAGCGCCTTGGCGCAACCAGCCTGAAGCCGTCCTGAAACCGCAATAACCTCGTCTGTCGCTCCCAGCGCCCCCGCTCCCACGAGGATCGCTACCTTCTCTCCCGCATTCAGCACGTCGGCCGCCTGTTGCAGCGCACTATGGTCCGGCAGCTTTGCCGGGCTCGCGTAGCCGATGCCGGTATGGGTCGTGCCGTGAACCAGCGGCGGGTCCTTATAGTCCAGCAGCTGAAGGTCGTTGGGCAGGATCACGCAAGTCACAACGCGCTTTGTGGAGGCGATGCGAACGGCGCGATCGATAAGTTGGCGGACCTGCCCGGGCACGCTGGCCATGTGGACGTAATCTCCCGCCACGTCCTTGAAGAGATTTTGGAGGTCGACCTCCTGTTGGTAGTCGGCTCCGAGGGCGGAACGGGCCTGCTGGCCGACAATTGCCACCACCGGTACATGGTCGGCCTTGGCGTCATACAATCCGGTCAGAAGATGGATCGCGCCGGGGCCCGAAGTCGCGTAGCAAAGTCCGACCCCGCCCGTGAACTTGGCGTGGGCGGAGGCCATGAAGGCGGCCATTTCCTCATGGCGCACCTGAACGTATTGCATCTTGTCTCTGGCTTTCTCCAGGGCGACGTCCAGCCCGCCGATGCCGTCGCCTGGGTAGCCGTAGACGCGGGTCAGCCCCCAATCAGCGAGGCGCTGCCACACGTACTCGCTGACATTCATGCTATCGCTCCTTCAACGTCGATCATCTCTTCGTCAACGAAGGGAAGACGCAGATCGATCCGCTGCTTGATCGATTCAGCGACTCTTTTTTACTTTCACTTATCGCTTCGGCCCCGAGCGTCGTCGTTCCGGTCGAGGTCACATCTATTGCATCTTTCTCTGAAGTGACTGACCTTGAAAGTCGGGAGGAGCCTTGATCGTGTCAGGACGAACCTGACAACGATCGATGAAGTCCCTGTGGCGGTTGGATCGCCAAACGCATAGGGTCTTAGTGTCGAGATCGACCCCGATACGGATCGCGCCGCTAAATGGGAGCTTCGGCCATGAGGCAAACGCTTTATGCCAAGCCTTAAGAACGTAGTCCCCGCCGCGACGACAAAACGACAGGAACCTCGAATCCCTCGATCGGTTGCTGCGCCTCGCAAGCTCACCTTTGGTCTGCCCGACCTCAATCATCCTCTCTCCCTGTTGCTCGCAGCGGCATCCATCCCTGTCCTCCTGTTCGCGGACTGGATCGCCTACAACGCGGCTGACAACCAGAGAGCGGCGGCCATCGTTCTCGCCCACGATACAGTCGATCGCGTAGGCGGTTGGATCACAGCGGAAATGACAAACCAGGTGCAGGTCGCCGAAGCCTTGGCGCTCTCTCCGTCGCTCGACGACTCCGACTTCGGTTCGTTCTACCGCGAGGCGCAGACGTTAAAGGCGACACGCCCGCTCTGGTTCACCGTGGAACTCGACGATTTGCAAGGCATGCAGGTCCTCAATCTTCTGCGCCCTTTCGGCAACCAACTCGGGCCCACGGCGGATCGCGAAAGCTTCGAAGAAGTGTTGCGTGATCGTAGACCGGTCATTGGGAGCATAGGTCCGGTCGGGGCGGTTTCGGGCCGACGCCTTTTGGCCCTTCGCATTCCGGTCATTCGCAACCATGCGCTTCGATATGTCCTCACGATCGGTATGGCGCCCGACGCGGTAAGCGATATCCTCCGCAAAGCTGGACTTCCCTATGGCTGGATCGGAGCCGTTGTGGATCGCCACGGCAACCTCATCGCTCGCAGTCTTTCAGAGAACGAGAATCTGGGGCGCCCAGCAGAACCGGCCCTGCATGATGCGATCGCTAAATCCTCAGGCGGATTCTACAAAGGTCGGACCCTCGAGGGCATCCGCGTCGACGCGATCTTTCAGACCTTGCCGGACGTCGGCATGTGGTCCGTTCACCTTGGGATCCCGAGTGACACCCTCAATGGGCCTGTGCGACAGGCCTTTTATGCCGTTGCGGCCGGCGTGGTGGGCAGTTTGACGATAGCGACCGCGTTGACAGCGATCGTCGCCAAGGGATTGGCGTTGCAACGCCAGACGGAGGAACAACGTTCCGCGGCTACATTGTTGGCGAGCGAAAGGCGTGCTGACCTCGCAATCGAAGCTGCCGGACTGGGAACCTGGGGATGGGACTTCGAGCAGGATCGGGTCATAGGCTCGGAGCGCTGTCGCTTACTGCTTGACCTGCCTCGTCAGCAAGACGGACAGGAACACTGGTCATCTTCGGTGTTTCTCGGCACCCTGCATCCCGATGATCTCGACCGCGTTCGGACATCGGCGCGAGGTTGCCTAGACAAGGGTACGCCGTTCGATGTGGATTTCCGCGTTCTCGCCAGGGAAGGATCGCCGCGGTGGCTCCGTCTTCGCGGTCAGTTGCGCGGCGCAAATGAAGAGGGCGCTGCGGCTTTGTATGGCGTTGTCATGGACGTCGGGTCGCAAAAGCTCGCAGAGGCGCAACGCCTAAGCCTGTTGCGGCGGCTGGCTGACGCCCAGGAGGATGTCCAGCGGCGAATCGCTCACGACCTGCACGATCAAGTGGGGCAGACTGTGACAGGTCTCTCCTTGGGGCTGAAGGCGCTGGAGCGGGCTGTTGAGGGCGTTGAAGAGCGCGTTGCGGCCGGCGAGCGGTCGATCAAGGAACACATGCGCTGGCTTCAAAAATTGGCCAGTGAGATCGGGCGCGACATTCACCAAGCCTCCGCCGATCTTCGCCCGACGGCGCTGGACGACCTCGGTCTCCCGCGCGCGCTTGCCGCGCTGATTGCCGACTGGAACGAAAGATACGGCGTCGCGGCCGATGTCCAGATTATGGGCGACGTAGAACCGCGCCTGCCGGCCGAACTTGAGACGGTCCTCTACCGCGTTGTTCAAGAGGCTCTAACGAACGTTCTGAAGCATGCCCAGGCTAGCAACGTGAGCATCGTCTTCGACCGGCGGCCCGACTATATCCGCGTAGTGATCGAGGACGACGGTTCGGGATTTGACGCCGATGATCCTGGCGGCGACCGAGACGCTAAACCGGCGGGTCGCCGTGGTCTCGGGCTATTGGGCATGCGCGAGCGCCTGGCTATGATTGGCGGCGCTCTCCGGGTCGAGTCGACGAACGCCGGCACGACGCTATTCGTCGCGGTCCCCCTCGAGCCTCATCGTCCTGCGCCGGAGCCGCTATGAATACCTCGGAAGGAGATCCAGTAATTCGCGTCGCGATTGCGGATGACCACCCCGTGGTCCTCGCTGGCGTCAAGGCCCTCTTGCAGGCGGCGCCGGAGATCGAGCTCGTCGGCGAAGCCGCCAGCGGAACAGCCGCATTGGCCATTATCAAAGAACTCTTGCCAGACGTCGCCGTGTTGGACCTTTCGATGCCGGGCGTCAGTGGGCTCGAACTCGCAAGACTTCTCGCAGAGCGATGCCCGCGTGTGAAGATTATTGCCCTGACTGTCCACGAAGATCGAGCTTACGTGCAGCAACTTCTGCAGGCGGGGGCGCGAGGCTTTCTTCTGAAACGGTCGGCTGCCGAAGAGCTTGTTCGTGCGGTTCGTGCGGTGGCGGCCGGCGGGATGGTTCTCGACCCCGCTGTTGCCGACATGGCTTTGCCCGCGCGTCAGGGGCGCGATGCAATGTCGGTTTCCGCCGTCGACCTCAGTCCACGCGAGACGGACGTACTACGGTTCACGGCGCAGGGGTTCGGCAACAAGGAAATCGCCGGGCGCCTCGATGTAAGCGTCAAGACAGTCGAGACTTACAAGGCGCGAGCCGCAGAAAAGCTCGGCTTGCGGTCCCGCGCGGCAATTGTACGATACGGCGCGGCGCAAGGATGGCTCAACAGCCTAGTGGATCATGATTGAAGGCCTCTCTCGCGCGTCAGCAACGATACCACCGCGTTCGACGTAGGAAGCAGTAGCTCGTCTGAGTTGTAACGCGGGGCCGTTCCAAGTGACAAGGCGACCACTTTCGGCCAATCGCAAGTTATCGGCGGCACCGGAGCGAAACCGCGTTCAGAAGATCGACTGTCCAGCCTTCAATGCCAGAACGATAAAGACCACGAAGATGATGATCGCGATGATGAACAGGACCTTCGACACCCTCGCGGTCGCGGCAGAAACCCCAGAGAACCCAAAAAAACCAGCAATGATAGAGATCACCAGGAAAATGAGGGCCCATTTTAACATGATCGTTGGCCTGACATCGTGATACCGCTCATGGAATCGCCGTCGGCGAGTACGGAGCCTCCGACGAACGAGGCGGCAGCGGTCACAGTGGGCGATAGACCGTTTTGCATCACTATCCTCCTGAGAATACGAAACTGCGCGGCTTCGCTGATTGCGCCATCATCGCACTTGTCGGGTTGAAGATCAGTCGGGGATCGCGGTGCCCTCGTCAGGCAAAACCTGACGACAGAAACAACGAGCGACTTGCTGGCTTATGCGCGCCGAGACTTTAACTCCACGAGTGGACGATCGACTGGAATCTGGTCATGCGACCATGACCAGGATCTGCTACGATTAGAGAAAACGAACACGCCATCCATGACCGAATATACCGTTGAAGTTCAGCCCGATTTTCTGGAGTGCCAGTCGAAGGCGCAGCCGATTGCCGCCGCCGAGCTGATTTGGAACGGGTTAGACGCCGACGCCACCGGAAATCACTGTTGATTAGGCATCCAAGCCTAGGGGGCGTGCGTAGCATCATCATCAGCGACAACGGCCACGGCATTCCTTTTGAGTTCGAACGGAGTTTGGGCGCGACGGCGATCAGAATATTCGAGCGGCGCGCAAGATCGGCGGCGAGGGCGGGGCGGCGAGCGCGATCGCAGTTGCGGCCGCGTTTGGCCAGGCGGGGTCGCTCGGCCTTTGAAACGTCGGTTGGCGCCTGGCGACCATAGGCTCGGATCGAGATTCTCACAGCGATCAGCGGCACAGGCCGCGGCCACTGCAGCCGAATAGCAAGGTGAGATCGAACACCCAAAGCGCAAAAATCTCGGAGGGGGCGCTGGGGCGTCCGGGACGGCAGCCTACGCCAGGGCGGCGGCCTTGGCGGCCGCCGAAATGGATCGCCCCCTCCCCTGCGCACCCCTTCAGGCTGGCCCCGAGACTTTTCGGGTCCACGGCCAGGTTCAGCAGCACCGCCGCGTCGCCGATCCGACTGGGCTCGATGCTGGGCGGCCGGCGCGCGCCATTGCGCCAGAGCGACAAGAGGTTCGCCGCGGGGCCGAGCGGGTCGCCAACGGCGAATGGGAGGTCGCGCAGCGTGGCTTCGTCGGCGCTTATGTGCGTGTGCGGGATCTTGGCGCAAGCGGCGGCGCTCTTCAGGGCAAGGCGGGCACGCAGCGCGCTGCCGCCTGGCGGGTCGGCGCGTAGGGAGGCGTCGAGCAACGCGAGCCCGGCTCCGGAAAAAATAGCGGCTCAACCTGCCTTGCCCTTCCGTCCGCCCGCGCCCAGGCCGGGATTGGCGCCGGCAGCGGAAAGGCTTGGTGCTCCGGGGCTTTCGCGAGAGGTCGCTTCGGGCGGAGGCGCTGTCGAAGCGAGGCAGGCTCCCGCTCCGAGGGGTCGGGAGTGCGGTCGGCGAACAACTCGAGATGGGCGCGAATCAATTAGCATGGTCAATCGTTGGCGGCGCTTTTATCAGGCTGTGCAGCGACGAATGCGCCCCGGTTGTCGTCGAGTGGGGATGTCCGGTAAGCTTCCATTGTCGGGCTGATAGGACCCGGGTTGCTTTGGTTTTGCGATGATACTTAATCAAGACTAACGAACCCGAAAATTCTCTGCGCGTTTTTGGCAAGCGGTTAGCCTCCGCGCTTAGTCGACGACAAAGTAACCCCCATCCGCTTTTCCTATCCTAGCTACAACATGTAGCTGTAGGCACCTTCCCGTGCCTTCATCGTGGCAAGTTGAGATGCGCCCTGAGATGCTGAAACCCAATCACAACCTCCGGGTTGACCCGCCGAGCCATTGGTGGATCGTCATCCGTCAACAGGCGGCGGCGCCATCTTATGCGGCCCTCGCATGCCTCGTCGATTTCGCGGATGCTTGGAAGAAACGTATATTTGCCGGCCAAGCCGGTGCGCGGGTGTGTGACGTTGATAACGACGGTTTCTGGATACCCCGACAGCACTATCACTACCGAACGAACCCAGACTTCTGGATCGGCCGCCTCGCCTTTTTTGAACTGACCGAAAAACAGCCGCGCCAGCTCAAGGGCTCGAACCGGGGAGCATGGTAGGTCTGAACATTTCGACCGATTGTCGAGCGAGAAGCACGTCGTGGAATTGCTTGGCGGCAGCATGGACACTGTTTTCGTTCCCTGATGATGGCTTGAAGTTCTTGTAGCGGTGCAACCACATCCGCCATTTTGCCGACCAGTCGAATGATCTGCCGGCGTTGCTGAGATTGAAGTCGCGAAAGGCACGCCATTCCGTTGCGGCCTCTGACTCGCTGAGCCCCGCAGCGATCGCCGCAGCGCGATCCGGTCCGGAGAGGGGCAAGTCGCGCGAGATGGGCGTCGATCGCCCCGGTGGCGGTGCTGGCCCCATAGATGGATCCACGCGGGGCGTCCCGGGCTCGCGCATACCCGCGGCTCTCTCTATCGCCTTGGCTATATTTGGTTCTTGCGCGACCGCGCGATGGCGCTCCGAAAGCATCGCTGTATCGGTCGCGGACTTGCTGGCTGAAGCGTCGCTGGAGCGAAACACGTTCGTTGATTTCTTTGGGGCTTTTCCATTAGTGGACGCCGCCCCGGCCCTCGCCACCGCGATCCGATTTTCACGGTCAATGAGTTCGCGTTTGCGCACGAATTGGTGAGGTCACACCCCTCGATTTCGATCTTGCCGAGATCGACGAGAGCCTGAAGCGGACGTGCGAACCCTGCCTTTGGCAAGCCGCATTGACGAGCCAGCCGCGCGTCGTCCCGCCTGATTGGGCCCCCGTGGTCGTAAATCGCGGCAATCAGGGTCACGTCGACACCCCGCTCCGCCGCTGAAAGGCCAGCGGTTCCCCCGAGCCAATCCGAGGGGAAGAACTTGAACCAGTTCAGCGCTCACGGCGCGGCCTCAGCGACGGGCCGAACTCGCGGGGTCATCACGCGGGAGCGCTTATCGGCGCGCCTTCGCCGAACTTGAGCGGCCATTGATCAGACGCTCGACATCGTTCGGCGTGTGCGGACGTCGACATAGTCGCGCAGTCTTTTCGGCGAGTAGCGCACAGAGGCACCGACCTTGACGAAGGGAGGGCCCTCGTTTTTCGACCGCCAATTTCTGAGAGTCCCCGGCGATGTTTTTAGTAAGCGGGCGGCGTCAATCTCGGTAAGTAGAGGCTCGAATTCGCGCATTCCAGGCACCTCATTTGAGCGGGCCATCACAAGTAATCCCGCCTTAGAGGACACGAAATGGGATAAAAAATAGCGTCATTTAGTTTCCGCGTTTCGCGAGCCGCTTCTTTCCCCGCCGGTAGTTCAATCGGGTCACGAACTCAAATTGCCCATGGCGCCGCGCGGCCTGCGCTACTGCGACCCCGAACGGATCGTTATACCCCTCTTTGGCGAGGCGCTTGGCGGTCTCATCGATCTGCATGGCTAAACGCGCGTTTCCGTCTCCCATCTCCGTGATCCCTTTGCGATGGTAATCACGGATGGTCTCGAGGCTAAGAGAACTCTCGGCCGTCTTAAAGTCTCGACGTGCTGCCCGGATCGCGGCCGCTTCTGTGTACCCCCGATCTGCGTATATGGCCGCAACCTCGTCGATCGCCGAGGCGATGCCCCAATTTTTGGCAGACCCTATACGTTGCGCCGGGCGCCCTCGCGCCCTTAGCGTCAGAAGCTCAAGCAGCTTGGCTGCGCTCAATTGAGCGCCCGGGTCGGCGCGGCCCGTTTTCAGTTCCGTAGTCAATTCATCGCGGAACGATACGACAACCTGTTTCCAATCTTCGTCCAGCGGCTCATCGACGCGCCGCCGCATGAAAAATTCCTCGACGATCTGCTCGTTTGTTCTTGCCCGCTTCATTTGAGCGCACCGCGCCCAAACCCGGCGGTCAATCGGCCGCGCCACGGCGTCGCTTGTCCGACGAGTGAAGATAGCCGTCCGTTGTCGCCAAGTCGGCATGGCCAAGCAGCGCCTGGACAGCGCGAACGTCGGCGCCAGCCGCAAGCGCGCCAGTCGCCGCGGAGTAGCGAAGATCATAGGGGCGAAAGCGCTCGATTCCGGCGCGCGTCTGCACCGCTGTCAGCATCTTGTGAACCGATCGCCGCCCTCGGTCAGGTCCCAGGGCCACGACGATCATCGCCCGCCCACATTCACGCGGCCATTGAAGCGACTTCGCCTGGCCTGAGGCCACAGACAAGCGCCAAGCGCAGCAGATTGGCGAGCCAAGGCGAAGCCTTCCCCTCGGCCTCCATGGCCGCCAGTGCGGCCCCAAAACGCGCGACGTCCTCAATCTCGAGCGCCCTGCCCTTCTTTGGCGAACGCTTCACAGCAACGTCGGCGGCGGGATTGCGATGGTGGTCCGGCAGGAAGCGAGCCCGCTTCCCCCAGCCAACTGATTTCGTCGCCGTTTAGACCGCCTCGGCGAAGCCGGTATGATCCATTCCGGAAGGGGTGTCGGAGAATTTGTCATCGTTAGGTTCGCCGGGGCGAAGGCCGCGTTGTGCCAAACCGGTCAACGCGTCGGCCAAGCGATACAAAGCCGGATTGCACCTCGTGTGCATCGATCCCGCATATGTTCGAGTTTCAGAATCGCCCAAGCACGAAGTTCGGACTGCCCCGGCTGCGCATGGAGGCCACCCACTACGAGCAGGACCCGTCAGGTGTGGGGTGCTGCTCACGTATCGAACTCAGGAACCACTTGCGTTCACGATCCCGTGATGCAACATACCCCAGCAATCCCGAAAAGGGGTAACGCTTCGAGTGTCCGCCGCGTCAGCGCGGGTTTCGACTGCTTCTCTTCGGTTAGCCCCGACGGAGAATTTGGAACTCGTGTTTTATGCGAGAGCATCAACCTAGGAGCGTCGCTCTCTATAACAGAACCGTTAAGAGATCTGACTCTATACAATTAGAACGACCGAGCCTCTTCGTCGTTTTATTAGTAAGCCAACAAAGACAATACCTTATTGCTAAATAATTGGTGCTTCAGTTACCTTAGTGCTTCCGGCCCATCAGCCACAATCGACAGATGATCTACCTTCGGGGCATTTTGCACAGCTTTACGGAAGTATCGAGCGACGGTACTTCCGCTGCACGAGAGGCCAACTCTACGACGACCGGCTTGGTAGCCGCCCTTCCGATATTCCCGGAGGTCGACCGATGCGAGTTCTGGCGTACGTCCACACCTTTAATGATGCCGGGTTCATCGATCAGGCTCTTGAGGCACTCCGGAGACAGACCCGGCGGCCGGACGCTGTCATTGTCGTAGACAATGCGTCGACGGATAAGACACTCAACAGGCCCTTCGCGGAAGATGTCACCGTCGTTCGCAACTCAGCCAATCTGGGCGTGTCCGGGGCCATAGGCGCAGGTTTTGCCCATGCCCTGAAGCAAGAGTTCGACTGGACCTGGGTCCTCGACCCCGACAGCGTTCCCGAACCCGACGCGCTTGAGAATTTGCTTAGCTTTTTCGAGCGTCTGCCGCCCTCTCAGCGCCAGGAGGTTTACTTCGTGGGTTGTCGGGTCGCCAGCGGCGCGAGCGTACACCCCGCGATGTTATTAACCGAGTCGGATTTAAAGTATGTGCCGCTCAAAGCAGATGAGGACTACTGCCGGAGCGATTGCTTTTACTGTTGGTCCGGTTCGCTCTTGCGGATGGCGGCGGTCGCTAAGATCGGGCCGCCGACGCTAGACTATTTCGCTGATTTGTCTGAACTTGAATATGGCTACCGGGCGCGACGACTGGGTCTGACAGGCTATATTGTCAACAGTGCCATCCTCCATCGGGATGTGGGCCGAATTGCCGGAGTTACAGAGAGAATTGGGATTTTTGGACCTCTTTCCTTTCCGCTCTTCGAGACGTCACCTTTGCGCTCTTATTATTTCTCCCGCAATATGCTCTACTTCTGGTTTTATAAATTCCGGCCGTTTCGACTACGCTTGATTCTCCGCAGCATAGTTCAAGCTGTCATCTTCACAACAAGCTTTGCGCTTCGCCCGACTAGCTGCCGCCCACAACTAATTGCCTGCATGCGCGGCCTTTCGGATGGCTTGACCGGGCATATGGAGCGCCGGTACTAAGCACAGTTCCTACTGTACTGTGTCGTTGAGACCTCGTCCTTGCGCCTTCGCCCGGCAGAACTTTAGCTTGAACCGACGCCGGCCCAGAGCGAACCCGCACTCGAAGACCGTTCGGCGTCAAAGGGCGACGATCCGGCCAGGCGGGAGCGTGCCAGCACTCGTGGCTATTTACTGGTGGCGGTGACGACGAATGTAAGCCGCGCTGGCTCTTGCCCGATCCTTGCTTTCGTTCGCGTGGTTCCAACCGCGGTCGAAGGTTGATGTAGATGGAGCATTTTTCTTTACGCCGTACCCCGTCTGCGCCGCGGCAGGCAGGACCGCGAGGGCCGCGCCGAAACTTATGGCAACGACAAAGATCTTAGTCACATTTGTCTCCCGTCAGTAAGCCCGAAGCTATAAGGCCTGCCTCGCGAGGTGCGGCAGAAAGCAGGACATTATTCGAGATAACTGCGTCGGGGGTGCGACAGTTCCGGTTGAGTTCCAGCTAATGTCGCGTGTCGTAAAGTGTTCGGCCTGCCCGGCCGTCAACTCCGGTCGATCGCATCGAGGGGTCCCTCCTCCGCAGTTCGTGCCTCCGCAACTTTCTAAGCTGGTCGAGAAGCCGCGGTTAGGTCCACGATGGCTCCATGAGATCAGCTCGACGGCCATCGTAGAGCGGCGCGCATCGCCAATGGTTGTGCGCAACTCTTGACCAGGACTGGGCTCGACAGGACTGATAGATATCGGAGCGCCGTCACCGCGCTCACGAACCTCAATTTGAAGACCGCCTACATCGACGGCGAGCTTTGTGGTGGTCGACGACGCCGGATCGCCGAGCTTTGCTCAAACTCAGGCCGCGACCGAGCCAGAACCGAAGCGCGGCGCACGGGGCTGCGTCAGCTGCCCAAACTCTCTCTCTCGATGAAGCCTATCTGGATGTAACCGACAACCTCAGGGGCATCCCGACCGCATGGGAGACCGCCAAGGAGGCGCACATCTACGAGGAAACCAGGCTCACAGCGTCGGCGGGAATTTCCTGCAACAAGTTCCTCGCCAAGATCGCATCAGACATTCGCAAACCGGATGGCCAGTTCGCGATCATGCCCGACCAAGCCGAAGCCTTTGTAGCGAGCCCGCGGGTGGCGAAGTTTCACGGCGTGGGTCCAAGGACGACGGTCAAGATGCACGCCCTTGGCATTGAGACGGGCACAGATCTTCGGCGGCAAACACTCGATTTCCTTCAGCGTAATTTCGGCAAGGCCGGCAGCTGGTATTATGAAATCGCGCGCGGTTAGGACGACCAGTGCCAGCGAACCGCGAACGAAAGTCATCGGGATCGGAAACGACTTTTCCTAGGACTTGATTGATCCCGTTCGAATCGAGGCGGCGGTGATCGAAATCGCAGACGATGTCTGGGCCTGGTGCGAGAAAACGAACGCGCTCGGCCGAACGGTCACCGTGAAAGTCAAATGGGCCGACTTTCAGATTTCCATCCGCAGCCGGTCGATGGCAATGACGATTCAAACGAGGGAGACGCTGCATCAGCTCGCCCTCGGCCTGATCCGATCGGTATTCCCACCACCCAAAGGCATTCGACGCATCGGCGTGACGCTTTCGAACTTTCGCGCGCAATCCGGCAGCGAAGCAGCCGAGCTTCCTCTTGCCTGAGACGCGACCGCCGTCCTCCACGCACCAGAGGAGCTGGCCGACACAAGAGAACCGCAGCTACCAGCACTCAAAGCCGCCGTCGACCAGAAGGTCGACGCCGGTTACGAATGAGGCCGCACGACTCAGGAGGAAGACAGCCGGCCCGACCATTTCGTCGACGGTCGCCATGCGGCCCATCGGCGTTTCTCGCTCGAAGATTTTGCGCTGCTCCGCCACTTCAGGCCGAAGATTCATCGGAGTCGCCGTGTAGCCGGGGCTGATGACGTTGACCCTGACGCCACGGTCCACCCATTCCATGGCGAGGCTCTTGGAGAGGTGGATAACGCCCGCTTTCGAAGTGTTGTAATGCGCCTGCAGCAATCCGCGATTGACGATCGTGCCCGACATCGAAGCGATGTTGACGATCGCGCCTCGTCCCCGCGGCAGCATGACACGTCCTTCAACCTGACATGACAGAAAGATGCCCGTGAGGTTCACGTCGATCATCCTGCGCCATTGCTCGAGCGGCATATTCTCCGCCGGCGTTGCGTTTGCGATTCCGGCACAATTAGCGGCAAGCGTAAGCGGTCCAAGGGCCGCCTCCGCGGCCTTGACAGCCGCCTCCAGCGCCGCGGCGTCCGAGACGTCGCCTGTCGTCTTCAATGCACGTCGGCCCTTGTCGGCGATCGCCTTGGCCGTGTCCTCAAGGCCTTTGCTTGCGGTAAGATCGAATAAAGCGACATGCGCGCCGGCCTCCGCGAGACCAATGGCGATTCCCTGTCCGATCCCGCTCCCCGCGCCGGTGACGAACGCGACTTCGTCGCTCAGACTGAACCTGTTCACCAAGCATCCTCCTTGCCGTGCGTGTCTAAAGAATCGCGAGCTCCATGACGGATACGCGTCCAGCCGTTTCATGGTCGAGCACGCCGCGGTTAATGCCGCGGCTAAGCACCATCACCCGATGCGACAGGCCGAGCACCTCGTCGAGGTCGGAACTGACGATAATAACGGCCATGCCCTCGTGTGCGAGTTCAGCGATAATCTCGTAGATGGCCGCGCGCGCGCCAACGTCGATGCCCCGAGTTCGGCTCGTCGAGAATGACAACCTTCGGCTCGCGCAAAATCGTCTTGGCGATCACCACTTTTTGTTGGTTTCCGCCTGAGAGCGTACTTGCGGGCTGATCGGCCGAGCCTTTGATCAAGAACCGCTTGATGCCGCGCTGGGCGAAGGCCCGCGTGCGCCCGCTCGTAATCCAGCCGGAAGGCGCGAGACGCTCATAGTTGCCGAGCGCAAGGTTTTCACCGATCGTTTGCCCCAGAATAAGCCCCTGGGCCTTGCGATCCTCGGGCACAAGCACCACGCCGTGCGCAAGGGCGTCGGCCGGGCCATTGAGCCGCACGACCTGGCCGCTAACTTTGACGGAGCCGGAAGACACGAGGTCAGCTCCGGCAATCGCGCGCATGAGCTCGGTGCGCCCGGCCCCCACGATGCCGGCGACGCCAAAGACTTCGCCGGGTCTTACGGAAAAGCTGACGTCGGAGAAATCCCCCAGGGGACTGGTCAGTCCCACAACCTCGATCAGGGGCGAGGCGTCGGCGTCTGGCCGCGGAATCGTCGGGAACATGCGGTCAAGTGGCCTCCCAACCATGTCTTCCACGAGGGTCTTGGTTGGCACCTGCGCGGTCTCGTAGGTCCTCACAAGCCTACCGTCCCGAAGCACTGCAATGCGGTCAGCGATGCGCGCAATCTCGTCGAGGCGGTGGCTTATATAGACGAAGGCGACACCCTCTTTCTTCAATCGACCAATCTGTTCGAACAGCCGATCCGTCTCCTCGGCTCCGAGGGCTGCGGTCGGCTCGTCAAAAATAAGCAGGCGGGCGTTCTGAGTTAGCGCCTTGGCGATTTCGACTTGCTGTTGCGCAGCGACGCGCAGATTGCGGACCAGCGTCGTGGGCGACACATCAAGCCCAAGCCGATGCAGTTGCTCGGCGGCCCGCTCGTTCATCGTCTGCCGGTCAATTCGCCCATTCCTGAGCGGCAATCGACCGACGAAGACGTTTTCGGCAATGGAGAGATCCAGGAGAAGGCGCATTTCCTGGTGGATAAGACCAATCCCAGACGACAGGGCGTCGCCGGGCGATTGCGGCGCATAGGGCTCCCCGCCCCATGTCATGGTTCCGGTCGTCGGTTTGACAACGCCGGCGACGATCGCAGACAGAGTGGACTTTCCGGCCCCGTTCTCACCGAGCAGCGCCAGCACCTCGCCGGTGCGTACGTCCAGGTTGATCTCGCTAAGGACGATATTCGGACCATATTGCTTACCGATATCGCGTATCGACAGCTCAGCTTCTGTCATTGGGTGCGCAATCATGAGGAAACGGCCTTGAGAAGAGGGGCGGCGCATGAACGCGCCGCCCGCTTTTTCAGGGATTACGGGTGTTTCTCGACGAAGCCGGCGACGTTGTCCTTCGTGGTTAGCGTCGCATCCTGCAGCTGCTCGGGCGGCAGCTTCTTGCCCTCGACCAATTCAATCGCGGAATCGACCGCCATGCGGCCCATCTTCTGGGTCTGCTGGGTCGCGGTGACATCGAACACTCCGTCCCTAAGCGCCGTAAGCGCGGCCGTATCGCCGTCAAATCCAGCGACCCAAATCTTGTGATCCGGATTGGCGACCTTGACGGCTTGCGCAGCTCCGAGCGCAAGTGCGTCCGCCTGCCCCCAGATGATATTGGCCTTTGGATGAGCTTGCAGCAGGTCTTGCGCGAGCTTGAAGCCCTCATCTTGATGCCACTGCTCGCTCCAGAGCTGTCCGACGATCTTGATGTCAGGGAAATCCTTCAGCGCCTCTGCACATCCTTTGGTGCGGTCCACTTCCGGGGTCGTGCCCTTCTGACCGTGGATTACGAGCATCTCGCCCTTCCCGCCGGCCTGCTTAGCGATCCAGGCGCACACTTGCTTGGCCGACGTCACGCTGTCTGTCGCAATGAAGGTGTCGCCCGGCGATCCCTCTGCATTGCGATCAACATTGATGACGGGCACCCCAGCGGCCCGCGCAGCTTTGACCGGAACGGCGGCCGCGGTCGCGCCCGCCGGGATATAGATCAGCGCATCAATGTTCTGCGCGAGCAGATCTTGGATCTGGTTGACCTGCGTCGCCGCGTCGCCCTTGGCGTCGACGGTAATGATCTTGATTCCCTTCGCCGCGCCTTCCGCTTCGACGGATTCTTTGATCTGATTGAAGAAGTTAGCCTGAAGATTGGCGACGGCGAGGCCGATCGTCTTGGCCTCCTTTGCCTCCGCGCTGAACGCAGTCCCTAGCGCCATCACGGCGACCGCCGTGAGTAGTGAAGCCATCCTGAAACTCATACTTTCCTCCTGCTCTCTGTTTGACGTTCGACGACGTATCGCCGAAATCGTCATTGTCGGTCCGTCTGGACCCCGAGCCGCTCCAGCTCCGGAGCAGCGTCGTCTCGATCGAAGACGCGTCGGGCCGCGCCTTTCGAATATTTCTCACTTATGCTTCCGCCGCACGGTGTCGGCCGCCACTGCGATTGCGATCACCACCCCGATGATGACCTGTTGGACGAACGGTGAAACCTGCAAAAGATTGAGGCCATTGCGCAGAAAGCCGATGATCAGCACGCCAACCACAGTTCCGCCGATTCCACCTATGCCGCCGGCGAGGCTCGCGCCTCCGATGACCACCGCGGCAATCGTGTCGAGCTCGTAGCCGATGCCCGAGCTTGGTTGCGCCGAATCAAGCCGGGCGGACAGGATGACGCCGGCAAGGCCTGCAGCGAGGGCGCAAAGCATGTAGACGATCAAGGTCGTCTCGCGGACATTGATGCCGGCAAGGCGCGCGACTTCAGCGCTACCGCCAATGGCATAGAGCGCCCGACCCGGCGGTCGGAAAGTCAAGACGATCCACGCGACGGCTACGATCACGACCATGACTGCAACCGTGACGGTCAAAAAGCCAAAGTGACGGATAATCGCGAGATTGGAGAACCAGTCCGGGAAACCTACGATCTGCTCGCCGTTCGTGATGATACTGGCTATGCCGCGTGCGATCGACATCATGGCAAGCGTCGCGATGAAGGCCGGCATGTTCAGACGTGTGATCATAAGGCCTGTGACCGCGCCACATAAAGCGGATGCGACAAGCGCGATCGCGATCGCAATCCCGAACGGCCATCCGAGACTGTTGCCGAGATAACCCATCACCATGCCCGACAACGCCAACACCGAGCCTACCGAGAGATCGATTCCGCCAATGAGGATCACCAAGGTCATGCCAACCGCCATGACCCCGAGGACGGTGACTTGGTCCATCACGTTGAGCAGGTTTCTCACCGTTAGGAATGTGTCGGTGCTCAGGGATAGAAAGACGCAAAGGAGTATCAGGCCAATAAGCGGACCTGTTGCGCCACGGACGAAGTTCAAAGCGTTGGCGCCGGTCCGCACCTCCGCGGTCATTCCTCCGGTCGTCATTGGGCGTTTCCTCCAGGTTCTGGTTGGGCGTCACTGCGCCGGGGGATCGAATTCTGATCGGAAGGCCTCGAGCTCGTGCGACGGCCCGCGCCCATGCGAGTCGTTCCTTTGTTCGAGCCTCGGCGGTCATCATCGGCGCAAACCGCTCGGCCCCCCGATCGAATTGCTTCAGACGCTCCATTGTGAACACCCCGGCGCTGAGCCCGGCAAGATGAGCAACGCCCAACGCCGACAGTTCGGCGACCGACGTTCGTTCGACGGGGAGACCGACCATGTCAGCCTCGAACTGCATCAGCTGATCGTTTCGAGTCGGGCCGCCATCGACCAATAACCGCTCGACCGGCGCGCCGCTTGAGCGGAAGGCGTCGACGACATCGGCAATCTGGTGGGCGATCGAATCCAGCGCAGCCCGCGCAAAAGGCGCGCGCGTCGCGCCAAACGAGAAGCCGGTCGCCGTCGCGGACGCATTGGCGTCCCACCACGGCGCGCCAAGGCCTCCGAAAGCGGGTACTAGGCTGACGCCGCACGAGTTCGGCTGTTGTGGCGGCGAGCTCGGCAAGCTCTGTCGTGGAGATTCCGAGCAGTTCGGCGGCCCAAATCAAGGTTGCGCCGGCGCTGCGGATGTTGCCTTCGTAAGCGAGCATCGACCGGTCCAGCCGCCACGCAAGAGTCAGACACACACCCGGCGCACCGGCGTCACCGTCGCGGACAGCGGCACGATCGACGAGGCCCATGATCGAGGAGCCCGTGCCCTGCGTCGCCTTGACGGGGCCCGGGGCAAAGGCCCCATGCGCAAAAAGGGCAGAATGGGAGTCGGCGAGCACCGCGCCGATAGGAGTTCCGTCCGCGAGCGGCGCCAGGCCGCGAGCCTTCGGAAATGGCCCATTGGAAGCGACGACGCGCGGCAGACTGGCGAGAGGCACGTCGAAAATCGCAAGCAGATCATCGTCCCACTTCGCCCTCGACGACATCGAAGAGCTGAGTGCGCGAGGCGTTGCCGGCCTCGACCACGGCCTCACCGCCGAAGCGCGACAGAAGATAGGCGTCGATCGTCCCTATGCAGATCTCGCCGGCTTTCGCGCGCGCCTGTCCCTGCGGGAGGCGGTCGAGCAGCCAGCGGGCCTTGGCTGCGGAGAACATCGGGTCGAGCGGCAATCCGCTGCGGCGGCGGATCATAGCGCCGTGTCCGGCAGCTCGCAGCGCGGCGCAGATCGCCTCGGTTCGCTGATCCTGCCACGAGAGGATGGGCGTTAGCGCCTCTCCGGTGCGACGATCCCATATCACGCAGGATTCGCGCTGCGTGCTAAGCCCGACAGAGACGACGCGCTTCGCCGTGTCGAGATCGAGCGCCTCGCGAGCGGCTCGCCGAACGCTCGCCCAGATTTCTTCCGCATCCTGTTGCACCCAACCAGGTTCTGGCGTCGCGAGCGATACCGGCGCCTGGGCGCGGCTGACCACGTTGCCGCGCGCGTCGACGACCAACGCCTTTGTCGAGCTCGTCCCCTGGTCGATCGCGAGGATGAGCGGACAGACATCTTACGGCTTCTTCAGTTCGAGCGCGGCGGCGACGATGCCTTGCGGAATTGAGGCCGAAGTGATCGAAGAGGAACTCTGCGGTCCCCGTCGGGGCAAAGCTTGTGACGCCGAGGATGCGCATCGGGACGGGCGCGTGGCGCACGACCGTCTGGGCAACCGCGGCGCCAAGTCCGCCCTGAACCACTGCCTCCTCGATCGTCACGATTGCGCCTGTTTCGCGCGCCGCCGCGACGATCGCCGTCTCGTCGAGCGGTTTGATGGTCGAGACGTTGAGTACGCGCGCCTTCAGGCCCTGGCCGGCAAGAGCGTCCGCTGCGGCGAGCGCCCGAGAGACCATCGCTCCCGTCGCAACCAAGGACAAATCCTTGCCCTCGCGCAACACGTCCGCCCGGCCAAAGCCGAAGGCGTCGGCGCCATCAGGCGTGACCGCCGGAACCTTGGTGCGGCCTACGCGAATGTAGCAAGGGCTTCCCGCGGCGGCAGCCCAGCGTACGGCAGCGCTCGTCTGAGCAGGGTCAGCCGGGACGACGATTCCGAGTCCATCAATAGCGCGGAGCCAGCTGAGGTCCTCGATCGAATGATGAGTGGGGCCGAGCTCGCCATAAGCCATGCCTGGACTCATGCCGCAGAGAACGACCGGAAAATTGTTGTAGGCGACATCGACCTTGATCTGCTCGAGCGCGCGGCCCGTGAGGAAGGGGCCGGCGCCGCAGACGAAGGGAATGAAGCCGGCGTTGGCGAGGCCTGCAGCCACGCCAACCATGTTCTGCTCGGCGATGCCGACGTTGACCAGACGATCCGGGAACAGTTTCTGGAAGCCGACAAGGTTGCTCGAGCCGACGCTGTCGTTGCAGACCGCGACGATGCGTTCGTCGACCTTCGCAAGCTCGATCAGCGTCTCTGCGAAGGCGACGCGGCAATCGAACGTTGGAAGAGGGTTTTGAACGGGTGCGTTCATCACGCGAGCTCCTTGAGCGCGAGTTCGACCTGTTCCGGCGTCGGCACCTTGTGGTGCCACTCGACGCGGTCCTCGATGAACGACACGCCCTTGCCCTTGATGGTGTTGGCGATCACGCAACGTGGTCTGCCCGGGTGCGGGGAAGACAAGGCTTCGTAAAGCGCGGCATGGTCGTGGCCATCAATGGTGACGACGTCCCATCCGAAAGCTCGCCATTTGTCGCCGAGCGGCTCAAGCTGGTTCGTGTCCTCGGTGCGTGCGCCCTGCTGCAGCCGATTGCGGTCGACGACCGCGACCAGATTGTCGAGCTTGCGATGGCCGGCGTACATCGCCGCTTCCCAGTTGGAACCTTCCTGCAATTCGCCGTCGCCGAGCACGACAAAGGTTCGCCAACCGGCATTGGCGAGCTTGCCGCCGATTGCGATACCGACGCCGATAGGCAAACCGTGACCGAGGGGCCCCGTATTCGCTTCAACGCCTGGAACCTTCCGCCGGTTCGGATGACCGTTCAGCGGCGACAAGGGCTCGAGAAAGGTCTTCAGCTTCTCGACCGGAAAGAACCCGCGCAACGCGAGCGTCGAATAAAGCGCTGCCGCGCAATGACCCTTGCTGAGGATGAAACGGTCTCGCTGCGGCGAGCTTGGGTTTGTGGGGTCGACCCGCAACACCGAGAAGAACAGGGTGGTCAGTATATCGCTGACCGAGAAATCGCCGCCGATGTGGCCAAGCCGGGCGCGCCCGATCATCTCGATAACGCTTCGACGGACGCGCTGCGCTTGGCTTCGAAGCTTTTCCACGCGCTCGTCCGAGCTGAGCGAGGCCGCAAGCGGCGTAGCTAATCCCGGTCGGATATCGGCGTGAGACGAAAGGTTCAAAGCGCGCTCCTCCCTGCATATTTATGCACTACTGCATCTAATTGCAAGAATATCGATAGCGAAGGTGCTTGTCAAGCGCATGCGGTAGTCTGATGATTCCTGCCTCGCGCTATGGCGCTATTGTGCGTTGCAGCGCGGAATAATCAGCGAACAACGATCGTGAAAGATCCGTAAAAGATCGATTGAGGATTGATTTTTGATGCAATAGCGCATATTTATGCGCCGATCGCGCTGACCGCCGAGACACAATGAGCAGAACTGACGAATTGCGGATGATGCTCCGCGTCGCTCAACTCTACCACGAGGAAAAGATCAAGCAGGCCGACATCTCGAAGCGGCTGCATGTCTCTCAGGCGACTGTTTCACGTTTGTTGAAGCGTGCCGAGGAAGAGGGGGTTATCCGTGTTTCAATCGCGGCGCCCCGCGGCACTTACCCGCAGTTCGAAACCGCTTTGCGCGACCGCTATAGCTTAAACGAGGCAATCGTCGCCGAATGTTTCGAGGACCGGGAGGAAGCCATCCTTTCCGCCATTGGCGGCGCCGCCGCTCACTATTTGGAGGCGACGCTTGATGAAGGAGACGTCATCGGGATTTCGTCCTGGAGCGCGTCTCTGCTGCGGATGGTGGATGCGATTCATCCCGCAAAGCGGTTGCGTGCGGAACGCGTGGTTCAGACGCTGGGCGGCATCGGCAACCCTTCGGTCCAAAGCCACGCGACGCAACTCACCACGCGCCTCGCCGCGCTTACCGGAGCGGAGGCACAGCTTCTGCCCGCGCAAGCGGTAGTGAGTTCGTCGGCGGCGCGGCTCGTGATGCTTGGCGACCTGTACGTCCGCGCCGCGATGGATCAGTTTCGTCGCCTCACAGTCGCCCTCGTGGGTATCGGCGCGCTCCAGCCGTCGGTTATGCTCGCTAATTCCGGCAATGCGTTCACCGATGATGAGTTGCGCGATCTGGCAAGGCGCGGCGCCGTCGGTGACATTGGTTTACGGTTCTTTGATCACGAGGGCTCTCCTGTGCATGGGCCGCTCGACGATCGCGTTATCAGCATCACGCTGGAAGAGCTGAAAGCAACACCGCGGGCGATCGCCGTTGCCGGCGGCGATCGCAAGGTCGAGGCGATCCGGGCCTGCCTCAGGGGCAAGCTCGTCAACATGCTCATCACCGACAAATTCACCGCGGAAAAACTGTTGTGAGCGGTTCACCATACGATCACGGGGAGAACATCTATGTCTCGATTTGAAGGAAAAACCGTCGTCATCACGGGCGCGAGCCGTGGCATTGGAGCCGCACTCGCAAGGCGTTTCGCTCGAGAAGGCGCAGCTGTCGTTGTGTCTGCTAACGAGACTGCCTGCGAGCGGATCGCCGCCGATATCGCGAAGGCCGGCGGAAAAGCCATCGCGCATATTGCGGACGTCACGAAGAAGAAAGACGTAGTGACGCTTTACGACGCGGCCGAGCAAGCATTCGGCGCCGTAGATGTGTCCATTCAGAACGCTGGCGTCATCACGATCGCAAAACTCGAGGACATGACTGAAGAGGAATGGAACACGGTGCTCACCGTGAATACAACGGGCGTGTTCCTCTGCTGTCAGGAGGCCATCGCCCGAATTCGTAAACACGGACACGGCGGCCGCATTATCAACACTGCCTCAGGACAAGCGCGACAGGGCTTCATCTACACGCCCCACTATGCCGCCTCGAAGTTCGGCGTGGTCGGAATTACCCAGAGCCTCGCAAAGGAGGTCGCGAAGGAGAAGATTACGGTCAACGCCTTCTGTCCGGGCATCATCGATACGGATATGTGGGCCTATAACGACAAGGCGTGGGGCCAGCTCCTCGGAGACTATAAGCCGGGGGAGCTTATGGCCGAGTGGGTGCGCAGCATCCCAATGGGTCGGGCGGGCAGCGGCGAGGACGTCGCGGGGCTCGTCACGTTTCTGGCGAGCGACGACGCCTCTTACATCACAGGGCAAACCATCAATGTTGACGGCGGCCTGATCATGTCTTGAGGCTTACGGCGAAGGGGCGCGGCTGCTGGCTGATTTGCTAATGGGCCGCGACCTCGCAAAAATCGTTGACCGACTTAAGCACAGCCGCCGGGGCAAAAACGCGATCGAGCCACCCGTCGCGGCAGATGACCGGCTTCGCCGTTATCGATCGCCTGCAGGGCGCCGTCCGAGAACTTGCCTTTCGGAAAAATCCCGGACGCGATCGCAAGCTCGATGTTGAGATGGCCGATGGTGAAGTCGATCGCCGCTTGCTTCGGCACGCCGCGGCGGACGGCCTCGTCCGTGGCTTCTCCCAGAGCAAGCGCGAATGTCGCGCCGACCGTGTCTGAAAGCGCCGGTTCAAGAATGGCGAGCTCCTCGACCGTGCATCGGTGCGCGCGCATCACAGGCTTATAAATCTCACGCGCGATCGCCTCGCATTCGGCGTATTGCGAATCCGTGACGAAATAGGTG
Source organism: uncultured Alphaproteobacteria bacterium (assembly GCA_963717215.1). Lineage (GTDB taxonomy): Bacteria > Pseudomonadota > Alphaproteobacteria > Rhizobiales > Beijerinckiaceae > Roseiarcus. Next base: position 238,637 of record CAVQVS010000003.1, on the reverse strand, counting down.
ATGTCGTCGCGCTCGGGCAATTCGCCCGCGTGCGGAGCCGCCGCGTCAAGCTTGACAACCTTGGCGCCGGTGCGGAGCTCCTTGACGAAGGTCTTGAGGATCTTCCCGATCAGCCGGTCCGGCACCGCCGTGACGACCGCGTCGGCAGCGAAAATGAGATCGGTCGAGCCAGGGCTGCGAGTGTCCCCGCTGCCTGCCGAGCCGATCGACGGGAAGAAAACACTGGCATGACAGTACAAGGCTTCGCGGCGAACATTGGCGTGAGGCAGGCGCGGGCCGAGGCGATCACGCTCTCGCTGGATTCGCTGAATTTGTTGGCGAGCCCGTTGACGTGCATGTGATCGACGCCGGCGAGGCGCCAGATTTTCTGCCAGGCGACGTAAGACCAGCCGAGAGCGGGATGGCGCGACAAGTAGCCCCAATCGGTCCTGTGCGCGTGGATGGGTAAGCGGGTGTGGCGCCCGAGCGCGATCATGCCGACGGCGCCCAATGAATTCAGGCTCGCCATCACACACGTGCCGCCGAGGTTCTCCACGATATCGTGGCGACGGCGCATTCGTGGATCTCGCCCGTGAGGTTGAATGCAAACATGACTTTGCGTCCACTGCCCTCAGCATGGCGGCCGCGCCGGCGATGCCGACGCCGCAAGCGCCCGTCATTGTGCTGGCGAACGCCAATTACGGCAACACTTGGCGCCACCAGATGGTCGAGGCTGTCGATCGGCCGCGCCGTCGGATAGATGTTGTTGCCGCCATCGACATAGGCCTTCAGCGCAGGCCTTGTTCGACGGCTGCTCTGAGGAGACGAACCTCGCTCCGATATGGTTGGTGAGCGCGGTGGGAATCGAACCCACGACCCTCTGATTAAAAGTCAGATGCTCTACCTATTGAGCTACGCGCTCGCCCGAAGCGCCCGAAGGCGTGTCGAGCCCCGTGCCTACAGCCTCATCGGCGATGGGTCAACGCTGATGTCGGCGTTCAAACCCGCCATGCGCGCGGCGCGAAGCCGCGCGAAATCGTCGCCTGCGTGGTGCGACGAGCGAGTCAACGGTGACGATGACACGAGCAGGAAGCCCTTGGCCGCGCCGATCGCCGCGTATTCGGCGAATTCCTCCGGGTCGACGAACCGCTCGACCGCGTGGTGCTTCGGTGTCGGCTGCAGATATTGGCCGATGGTGAGAAAATCGATCCTGGCCGCACGCATGTCGTCCATCACCTGCAGCACTTCGTTGCGCTGTTCGCCCAGGCCCACCATCATGCCCGACTTGGTGAACAGCGAAGGATCCAGCTCCTTGGCGCGCTCGAGCAGCCGCAGCGACGCGAAATAGCGCGCGCCGGGCCTGACCGTCAGATATTTCGACGGCACGGTTTCGAGATTGTGGTTGAACACGTCGGGCTTCGCCGCGACGACCGCCTCGAGCGCCTCCTCCTTGCGCAGGAAATCCGGCGTCAGGACCTCGACTGTCGTTTCTGGCGCAGCGCGGCGGATGGCGGCGATGGTGCGCGCGAAATGCCCTGCCCCGCCGTCGGCGAGATCGTCACGGTCGACCGAGGTTATAACGACATGCGCAAGGCCGAGCTTCGCGACCGCGTCCCCGACGCGCCGAGGCTCGTCCTCGTCGAGCGCGCCCGGCAGGCCGGTGCGCACATTGCAGAAGGCGCAGGCGCGGGTGCAGGTGTCGCCCATGATCATGAAGGTGGCGTGGCGCTTGTCCCAGCACTCGCCGATGTTGGGACAGCGCGCCTCCTCGCAGACGGTTGCGAGCTTGAATTCGCGCACGAGGCTCAAGGTCTCGGCGAACACCGGCGAGCCCGGCGCGCGCACACGGATCCAGGGCGGCTTGCGGGCGACCGGCTGGTCCGGCCGGTGCGCCTTCTCGGGATGGCGCAGGCTCGGTCGCGGTTCGGTCAGGTCGATGAGCCGGGTCATGACTTTATGTAGGGTTGGCCCGAGGGTCGGTCAAACGTCGCGTCGTCGACGCGGACCGCGGACTCCGCGTAAACGCGCCCTGACGGCGTGGGCCTCATACGCAAATAAGCGCCAATAAACGCGCTTAAACGCTAGTAAACGCTAGTAAAAATGCTGACGTTTACTGGCGTTTATTTTTTCGGAATCAATCCTTTCAATGGGTTACGACCGTTTGGAGTAAAAAAAATCCTAGCCCCCGCCCCAGCCTCCCCAATGGGTCGCCTCAGGCGTGTTCGCCTCTTGCATGACGTCGGATGCCCCCATGGCCTCCGCCTCCTCCCCTTCGGCCTCGCCCGGCTCATCGGCGGGAATCTGGCCGGTCTTCTGCAAGTGCGCCTTCACCGCCGCTTCGAAGGCCGGATCGATGCCAAGGTTCTCCGCCATGCGGTTGACCTTGTCCATGAGCTTCTTGCGCGCTTCATCGTCATAAATCTGGTTGGCGCTGGCGACGGTCTGGTAGCGGTCAAGCCGGTCGAGCGCCTTGAGGTAGGGCGCAATCGCGGAAATGTCGCCAGCCGCGATGCCTTCGGCCCCGAGCTGGATCGCGGGAGCCAGGCGGTCCAATTGCAGCTTCGCATGTTCGGCCCCGCTGTCGACGGCCCGTTGCTGCAACTCCTGCGAGACGATCTGCCGGATGCGTGAGGGGCTCACGCGCTCTTCGGCCGCGATCTCGTCATAGGTGTAGCCCTCGCGCAGGCTCGCGAAGATGCGCCTCCGCCGGAACATCGAGCCATGCGCGCCCAACCGCCGGCGCCGAACCGGCGCCTTCTCTTCAACCATGCAAATCTCCTTCACGCGACCCGGATATCGGGTAAAAGGAGACATAATAGCCAACATTCTATAAAACACAAACAAATGTCGATACGATTTCAGTTTGTTTTGCAACATGGTCGCTAAATCAATGAATTAAGACGTAAAGGGGATCCGCTTGCCTTGATGGCCGCGGCCCTAGGGCCAAACTCAATCAGCCTGACAGGCTTCGACGTCAACCGGACATTCCGAACCGCGACTGCGGACGTCGCAGTCGGGTCGCGGCTCATGCTCGTCATGAGCGCATTGACCATGATCGGCGAGAACCTCGATCACGCGACATGTCGCGATATGGCCGTGGCGGCATCCCTTGATCATCAATTCCAACTCGGCTTTGAGAGCCTTAAGGCTGCGAATCCGCTGCCTGATGTCGGCAAGTCGCGCCCGGGCGATGCGGTCGGCTGTCGTACATGGCTGACTCGGATTGTCCTGTAACGCGAGCAACGCACGGATCGCGTCAATTTCGAATCCCAGCCCGCGGGCGTGACGAATGAAGGTGAGCCTGGACGCTTCGGCCTCGCCATAGCGGCGTTGGTTGCCTTCGCTGCGAAGTGGCGCAGGCATCAGGGCGACCGATTCGTAATAGCGAATAGTAGGCGCCTTCACGCGCGTTCGGCGGGACAACTCGCCAATTGAAATTTCCATTTTTGAGCCTCTTGCACCTCTAGTCGCTAGAGGTTCTATCCTCGCGGCGAACTCTGAAAAGGAGCGGCCATGGCCGACGATTGCTGCAACTTCAGCGATAGCAGTTGCGCCCCGCCGGCACTGCGATTGCCTGAACCGCAGGCGGTGAAGCCCCGCGCCGCAACTGTCTGCGATGCGGATGCGGCCTGCGGCTGTCACGGGGGCGTGCCCCGCTTCGACGGGCGCGGTCCGCGTTACAAGCGCGTGGTCTGGACGGTGATCGCCCTCAACGGCGCGATGTTTCTCACGGAAATGATCGCAGCCCAGCTTGCCGGGTCCCAGGCGCTCAAGGCCAACGCTCTGGATTTTCTCGCCGACACCCCTCACCTATGGGCTGAGACTGGCGATGATCGGGGCCATTCTCCGAACCCGCGCGACGGCGGCTCTGTTCAAGGGCCTATCCCTGAGCCTCATGGCGTTCTGGGTATTGGGGTCGACGATTTACCACACGATCATCCTTGGTCTGCCGAGCGCCGAATTGATGGGGGGAATCGCGGTGCTGGCGGTCGCCGCCAACCTGGCCTCGGTGCTGATGCTGATGCGTTACAAGAACCGCGACGCCAATGTGCGGTCGGTCTGGCTGTGTTCGCGCAACGACGCGATCGGCAACGTGGTGGTGATGATCGCGGCGGGGGGCGTCTGGGGAACCGCGTGGCCCGATCTTGGCGTCGCGGCGATGATGGCCGGAATTTTCGCCGCGTCCTCGGCGCAGATTCTGCGGCAGGTGCGGGCGGAATATAGAGACGCTCGTCACGCGCAAACCCTGGCAGCGGAGTAAACTTCATGGCGCACCCGCACGACCATCCCGAAGGCCCCGACCACAATCACGCGGGACACGATCACGACGAACACGATCACGGAGGGCACGGCCACGTCCACGCACCCGCCAGTTTCGGCAGGGCGTTCGCCATCGGAATCGCCCTCAACGCCGGGTTCGTAGCTCTGGAAGTGGTTTACGGCCTGCTCAGCAATTCTGTCGCGCTGCTAGCCGACGCCGGCCACAACATGAGTGACGTCCTCGGCCTTGGCGTCGCCTGGACGGCCGCCGTGCTCTCCAGGCGCGCGCCGACGCATCGCTTCACTTACGGCCTCGGCGGCACGTCAATACTGGCCGCGCTCTTCAATGCCGCCTTCCTGCTGGTCGTCATCGGCGGACTGAGCTGGGAAGCCATTGGACGATTTTGGAACCCGCAGCCTGTCGCGGGAAAGACGGTGATGATCGTGGCTGGGGCGGGTATCCTGATCAATGGCGTCTGCGCATGGCTGTTTGCTTCGGGCCGCAAGGGCGATCTCAACATCCGTGGCGCATTTATGCACATGGCGGCCGACGCCCTTGTGTCCGTGGGCGTCGTAATAGCCGGTCTGGTGATCTTGCTCACCGGCTGGCTCTGGCTGGACCCGGCCGTGAGCCTGATCATCAACGCCATCATTGTCTGGGGAACCTGGAGCCTCTTACGCGACAGCGTGACCATGTCGCTGAATGCCGTTCCCGCCGGCCTGGAATCGCAAGAGGTTGGCGCATTCCTTTGCGAAGCGACCGGAGTGCAGGAAATTCACGACCTCCACATTTGGTCGATGAGCACCACGGAGACCGCGCTCACCGCACATTTGGTTATGCCGGGCGGCCATCCTGGCGATTCATTCCTGGTTGATCTTTGCGCAAGGTTGAAAGAGCGCTTTGCGATCGGCCACGCGACGTTCCAGGTCGAAACCGATCCGCATACGGTCTGCCCGCTCGAACCCGATCAGGTAGTCTGAGCTCTCGGCGGTTGCCTCCGTTTGGGCCCACCCGTCTGGGGTTCATCTCGCCATTGGAGAACGAGCGCTACTAGCGCATTGGGCCTTGTGCGGGAATGGCAAGACGGCTGGCTTTGAAGCCATTTCAAGGCGCGGCGTTCCGGTTCGGACATTGCGGACTCCGCCGCGTGCGCGCTCACCTCCGGGTCAAGGTCGCGATATAAAACCCGTCCGTGCCGGTCGCTCTCGGGCTGAGACGAAAGCCGGAGCCAAGGGCCGAGCGATGCTCGGCGAGCGCCGGCAGGCGGGCCGCATTCGCCTGCGCCTTCGCGTCGATCGGCAGAAGGTCGTCGTGGCGCTCGAGGAAGGCGGCGATTCGATCCTCGTTCTCGGCCTTGAGGATTGAGCAGGTGATGTAGACGATGCGTCCGCCCTGTTTGACGAAACGCAACGCGCTTTCGAGCGTCTCGTCCTGATCCTTGATGCGCTGCTCGAGCGCGCCGGGGCGCATGCGCCATTTGGCGTCGGGATTGCGCCGCCAGGCCCCGGAGCCCGTGCAGGGCGCGTCGATCAGCACGAGATCGCAGCGCCCTTCGAGGTCGGCGAGCACGTCCGTTTGCCCTCTCGGCGCGCGCACCTGAACATTGCGCGCGCCTGAGCGCGCGAGCCTGGCGAAGATCGGCGCCAGGCGATGCGAGTCGGGGTCGGCCGCATAAATCTGGCCCTGGTTATCCATCGCGGCGGCGAGCGCCAGCGTCTTGCCGCCCGCGCCCGCGCAAAGGTCGAGGACCTGCATCCCGGGTTTCGCTTCCGCGAGGAGTGCGGCGAGCTGCGAGCCCTCGTCCTGCAACTCGACCTGGCCCTTGACATAGGCCGGGTCGGAGGCCAGCGGCGGCGCGCGCCCATCCGGGCGCATGGCGATGCGCAGGCCCACGGGCGAGAGCGGCGTCGGCTCGGGGCTGAGATGGGCGAGCGCGCGCAGCGCCTTGTCGCGATTGGTCTTGAGGGTGTTCACGCGCAGATCCACGGGCGCGCGCTCCGCAAGCGCCCTGCCCTCCTCCGCAGCAGCGCCGCCGAAGCTCGCTTCGAGCTGGGAGCCAAGCCATTCGGGGAAATCGCCGACAACGTGCGCGGGCGCGCCTGTCAGGTCGGCGGCGGTGAGCCGCTCGCGTTCGGCTTCGGTGAGCTTTCCCGGCGCATGGCCTTCGCCGGAGAACAAAGCGGCGATCGCCTCGGCGTCGAGGTCGTGCGTCTGTCTCAGCGCGCCCAGCATTTCCGCGCGCGGGCTGGCCTCACCCATGATCCACGCGGACGAGCTTTTCTTACGCAGCGCATCGTACACGAGGCCGGAGATCGCCGCGCGGTCGCCCGAGCCGGCGAAGCGGTGCGACAAGCCCCAATCTTTCATCGCGTCGGACGCTGGTCGGCGACGGGATTCGATATCCGTCAGAACTTCGATCGCGGCGGCGGCGCGGGCGGCGGGGATCATGGGGAGGGAAGCCTTTGGGGATGTGCAGTCCCGGTTCATACCCCCGGTGAGCGCGATCCTATAGCTCGCCTCGCGAGCAATGTCGCGCAAGACGGTGGAGCTTGGCTTCGGGGCGGACTAGACTGGATTTTGCGCTCCCGCCGAGGTCAGCAGGCCGAGTGCGCGAGACGGCTCAGGAGCTTTTCATGAATGATGCGGTGAAACTCGAGGCTCGGCTCCTGACCGCCGCAGAAAACGAACTCGTCGCCGCGACGCGGCCGCCCGAAATCGAGCGCCGGTCTGTCGACGATCTCAAGGCCGTCGCCCGTCGCCTGCGGGAGGCGCATGATCGCGCCAAGGCGATCGGAACCCGCCAGGCGCGCGAGATGCGCGGCAAGGCCGAGCCGCGCGGGGCGACGTCGGCGAAGGACAATTCGGGCACGGTGGGCAAGGCGCAGGCCTTGCGCGACGCGCTGGACCGGGTGGAGGCGGAGCTGAAACGCCGCGACGGAGCGTAAGAGTTCGCGACGATCACAGCCGACTTTCGCCGCCGCACATCAGCCAGGCGCCCATCCCGGCGATCCATACCGGAAACGGATAGGCGGCGATGCGCTCGACGCCGCCTAAGCCCAGTCCGAAATCATAGCCGACCGCCAAGCCCGCGAGCCCCGTAAGACCGATCAGGCCGAAGGCTAGCGACAGGAGCCCGACCGTTCGCGGCGCCGACCCCTCCCGCAACAACGCCAAGCCGAGCAGAGCCGCGCCCCCATTGCAGAACAGGAGGTTTTCCGCGGCCCCGAAATAGTGCAAGCCCGGCATGGCGTCCTCAGGCGCCAACCCGACGATCGCGACGCCAAGGCCGGACGCCGCGACGAGTCCGAGCGCAAACCGAGAGAGCGCCCCGCGCGGAAAGAGCGGCCAGAGCACGACCCCGCCGGCGAAGATCAGCACGCCCTGAAGCACGAAAGATGCATTCATCAACCCATGCCGCGGCGAGCAGCCTGCGCCACAGCCCAAAGCGCCAAGATCGCTGATGAAGTGGCCGCGATACGTATACGAGCCGACAAAGCCGTCGGCGGCGACCGCCTCGGCCACGAAGAATTGCACGCACCCAACCCAGAGCGCCCCGCCCCACCGCCTCGAGGTCATTCGAAACGCGACTGCCCCATGCTCGACAGGGTCCCCATGCCCTTGCACAGAAGTGTCAGCATCAATTCTTCGGCGCAGCTGTGAACGACATCAGGAAGTCGTGCTGCAGAAATCAGCGGCTAGCCCCTCGCTCTTAAGCGTTGAGAGTTCAGCGACACCGCGCATCCCTGCTTGGATGCGCATCGACGATCCGCCCGTTCACGTTGGTGACCTGGACGCATTCCCGCGTTTGAGGGTTGAAGTAAATTCCAGCGATCGCCCCGCCTGCGACCAAGGTCCCGACATTCCTGTAGCCGAGAGAGGCCAGCACTTGCAGGGCCCTGACGGGGTCCGTGCCGCGGAGGTCGGGAAGTCCGCCCTGTGGGAACGGTGGAGGACCGGGCGGGCCTCGATCCGGTCGCCAATGGCGAGGCCGTTCGTCGTCCCCGCGCTCATCTCGCGCGTCCCGGCATCCCGCACGGTAGGAGCGGCTGTCTTCATCCTCGTCATATCGGCCGGAGAGACAATCCCGATAGCCGCGATGGTATTCGGCCGGACCCGACACGGCCGCTTGCGGGGCGAGCGACAAAACGACGGCGCCCGCGGCAAGGACGATCGAGAGTTTCATTGCTTCTCCTGGCTGTCTTCCAACCCCATCGAACGAGCGGCGCTCATGAAACAGCGACGCAGGCTGCGAGATTGACGGCTCCTCTTGCCGCAATTTCACGCGCGGCGCAAAGCCCGGCTCTACTGCCCCATGCCTGGCAAGGTGCCCATGCCTTTGCACAGGATCGTCAGCATCACTTCCTCGGCGCCGCCGGCGATTGCAGCGAGACGGCCGTCGCGGAAGGCGCGGCTGACCGGCGTCTCGTTCATGTAGCCCATGCCGCCCCAATATTGCAGGCACGCGCTCGGCAATTCGCGTCCCAATTGACCGGCCTTGAGCTTCGCCATCGTGGCGAACTGCGTCACGTCGGCGCCTTCGATCATCGCTTCAGCGGCGCGGTAGACCAGCGAGCGCAGGAGCTCGATTTCCGTCTGCAATTCGGCCAGCTTGAAATGCACCGTCTGGTTGTCGAGGATGCTGCGCCCGAACGCCTTGCGCTCACGCGCATACGCGATCGTCTCGGCGATCGTCTGCTCGTGCGCCTTGAGGCAAGCCGCCGCCGCCCACAGCCGCTCTTCCTGGAACTGCATCATCTGGTAGACAAAGCCCTTGCCCTCGTCGCCGATGCGGTTGCGCTTCGGAACCCGCACACCCTCGAAAAAAATCTGCGCGGTGTCGGAGGCGCGCATGCCGAGCTTGTCGAGCTTGCGTGCAACCGTGACCCCCTTCGCTTTCATCGGCACGCAGATCAGCGATTTGTTGCGATGTTTGGGACCATCGCCGGTGTTGGCGAGCAGGCACATCCAGTCCGCCTGTGCGCCATTGGTGATCCACATCTTGCCGCCGTCGATCACGTAATCGTCGCCGTCCGATCGCGCGCTCGTTTTGATCTCGGCGACGTCCGAGCCGGCGCCGGGTTCGGATACGCCGACGCACGCAACCACGTCGCCCGAGATCGCGGGCGCGAGAAACTCTCGACGCAACGCGTCCGAGCCAAATCTGGCGAGCGCAGGCGTCGCCATATCCGTGTGGACGCCGATCGCCGCCGGCACCGAGCCGCTGTGCACGCCGCCGAGTTCCTCCGCCATCATCAATGCGTAGGAATAGTCGAGACCGGCGCCGCCGAACTCGGCGGGCTTGTTCAATCCGAGGAAGCCGAGATCGCCGAGCTTCTTGAACACGTCGTGCGCCGGAAACTGGCCAGCCGCCTCCCATTCGTCGACATGCGGGTTGATCTCGGCGGCGATGAACTTCTGTAAAGTTCTACGCGGCTCCTCGTGCTCGGCCGTGAACAACATGGGACGCCCTCCGTTCCCGCCCCTGAAGTCTTAACATCGTCGTTGCGATCGAGGCGAAACCATCCAGGGAACGCAGGGCGCCCACGACTCTGGATCGCCGCGTCGTCATAGCCCGTCGAGAGACGGGCGTCTCTCGACGATGACTTCGGCTCATCATCCTACCACCGAATTGCGCTATGTCGCCCGCGTCGGATCGCTGCTCTCGAGTGAACCGCGCCCCGTTTGCAATTGTTCTAATTGCGAAATGATCGCAAACGCTTGCGGCCCGATTGGCGCTTGTCTACCTCTGGCTCACAGTCGGCGCCATGCCGGCGCGAGCCGAGAGATATTCATCATGCAGATGGCGGCCTTCAATGATGAAGAGACGATCGCAGCGCTGGACCAGATGAAAAGATCGGTCCGAATGGCCTTTTGTGGAATCATGCAATCGACGCGCCTGCCGCCCATGGCGGCGCTCAGCCTCGCGGCCACGGCGGTCGGCCTGCTCTACACGGAAGTGGCCGCCGCGCATCGCGGCGACAATTCATGCCCCTGCGGCTGGGAGCCGGGCGCCGCAGCCGACCTCGAAGCGCTGCAGACCTCGCTTGCGCTCGCTACGAAGCCGCATCGACCTGCCGATTTCCGCGCAGTTCAGGTCGAGGGCCACGCCTGAGCGCCCGAGTTCGACCCAGACCCGACCCGCAATTGTCGCGAAAACTCCGAGGTCGGGGAAGCGATGCCTCCGCGAGCGGGATCGGCGACCGCACATAAATGCATGACCCGGTTGACAAAGATAGAATATCTTGTTCCACTTAGAGATTATTTGTTTTTTTACCCAATATTTAATTTTTAAGGGGAGGCGGTATTGGCACGTTATCCGCTGGCGATCTGGTCGCCGTTGCCAGGCATTGGGCCGTACGCACAGGGGCCCTTTAAGGTCATCCATCATACGACCGAGGGGGGTTCTGCGTCTGGGGCGATAGCAACCTACAAACAGACGCGAAACTATCCGCACTTTACCGTCGAAGAGGATGTCGTCTATCAGCACGTTGACACCAATTCGGCGGTCACCGCGCTTGAACACCGCAGCGGCACGATCGAGACGAACCGCAGCCACGCCGTTCAGATCGAACTCGTCGGCTTTGCGGGCCGGGCCAAGAGCCGCATCGCGCTAAGGACAATGGCGGCGCTCTGCCGCTGGCTGGAGCAGCGGCACGGCATTCCTGCGGTCTGGCCTAACGGTTTTCCCTATCCGCCGGTCGACGGTCAGAGGCCGAACGTGGTCTTTAACCGGGACGCGACGAATTGGCAGACGAAGGGTGGCCATTACGGCCACTGCCACGTCCCCAATAACAGCCACTGGGACCCGGGCTATACCGCTGACGAGGTCGCTCAGGTGATGACCGGCGTGGCCGTAGCGGCCGCGCCGGAGGCCGAGCCTGCCCTGCCCGAAATGGCCGACGCGGACGAAGCGTCCGCAGCCGCGGCGCCCAGCCTGACCGACTACGTGACCAGGCTCATCGCCGTCGCAAACGGCGAATACGACGGCTACCACACGATCACCGAGTCCAACGAACCCCTGCGGTCGCGCATCGACGCCTATTGCCGCGGCATTGGCATCGCGCCGCCGGAGGACATCGCGAAATTCGCGTGGTCCGCGACCTTCATTTCCTGGTGTATCAAGACGGCCGGCGCCACGCGGCAGGAATTCACCTTCAGCGCCGCGCACGCGGTTTTCGTGCGCGCCGCCATCGCCAACGCGGACCAGCATATCGGCGTCTTCCGCGCCCGCCCGGTCGACAGCTACGCGCCCCGTCCCGGCGACCTCATTCACCGGAACCGCTCCGGCGGAACCGTGACCTATTCGGAAGCGAGGATCCACTCCGACTATCCCTCGCATAGCGCCATCGTGATCGAGGTCGGCGAGGACCGGATCGGCCGCTACGCGATGACCGTCGGCGGCAACGAGAGCGACTCGATTCGCGCGACCCGCGTCGACCTCGACGCAACGGGACTGGTCCGTCAGCATGCCGCCAATCCTTTCATCTGCGTTGTCCAGGACCTCAAGGTCGACTTGGCCGCCCAGGCGGCAGAGGCGATCGCCGCCGCCGCGACGCCGTCGCAGCGTCTCGCGATGGCGAAGATCATCATCGGCTACGAGGCGCAAACGGACAGCCAGGGTCGCCTGATGGTTCACGATCTGCCGCCCGCTGACGGGGGCGGGCGCTACGAGGTGGCCGGCATCAACGAGCGCTACAACAAGACCGTTTGCGACGAACTGGTCGCGCTGATCCGAAGCGGCCAGCAGGACGAGGCCATGCGGCGCGCGGCGGCCTACATCGCCGAAAATACCGACATCGCCGCGAACTGGACGTCAAACGCTGCGGTCGAATTCTATCTCCGGGACTGTGTCTTCAATCGAGGCGCGAGGGGGGCCGCCTGGATCCTGCAAAAGGCGGTCGGGGTCGACACCGACGAGGCGATCGGGTCGCATACCCTGGCGGCCGTCGCCCGGGCCGAGGCTAGCCCGCTCGACCTCCTCGACGATCTGCGCCAGTCTCGCGAAGCTTACGAGCGGCTTCGGCGCGACGAATCCAGCCCCTTCTGGAGGGGCCTTGTGAACCGCTGGAACAACGCGCTCGCAGCCGCCAAGACGTTCCTTCCGCGGCAGGCGGCAGCGCAGCAACCGGCAGCTCCAGAGCCAACTGATCAGGAGCCCGCGCCGCCAAACGACCAAGACTTTGAGCCGCCGGATATCGCCGACACCGGCGCCGCCAATCGGCCCGGCGACGCAACTCCGCCTGGCCTTTCGGCCGGAGCGCCAGACGTCGCCGGCGCCCCGAATGAGGGATTCGATCCACCCGGCGTCCAAGCCGGCGCCCCTGCCCAGTCGCCGCCGCCAGACGCCTATGCTGCGACCGCTCCCGGTCGCCGAACGCCGATCCGCCCTAATCTTCTGGAGTTGCACAAAAATCTAGAAAGCCGCCTGTTCGCGCGCCGGAGTGCGAGCGCATTCGCGGCGGAAGCTGCCGGCCCGCCGAGCGTCCAGGACACGATTGTTGGCGTCGGCATCGGAGCCGCGCATCGCGATTTCGAATCGGTGGGCCCCGACGGCCCCGGCGCTCCGGTCCTCAACGTCTATGTGGCCCAGGCGTTGAGTATGGATACGGTGAAACGCGCCTTGGTCGACGACTACGGGATGACGGATCTGGCGCCGGACTCCACGCCCGTCAACGTTCACTACACGGGACCGATCTCCGCGCTGTCGCCGATGCAAAGTGTTCGACCGTCGCCATGCGGGATTTCAATCGGGCATTTCAAGATCACCGCCGGCACCCAGGGAGTTTTGGCGCGCGGGTTGTCTCCCGATCGGCAGAGGCGCCTGCTCGTGCTGAGCAACAATCATATCCTGGCAAATTGCAACGACTGCCAGACGGGAGACGCGATCCATCAACCCGGCCCGCTGGATATGTTGCCAAATGTCACCCCATCACCGGCGAACCAGATCGGCGTGCTTGAACAATGGGTGCCGCTCAATTTCGCCGGCCAGCCGAACTATGTCGATTGCGCAACTGCCTGGTGCTGGCCCGACCGGGTGAGAAAAGACTTCATTCGTTCTGCAGATGGCTCCTGGTCTTATTTCAGTACGGGCGCCCAACCACTTGACGCGGTCCACGACATGCAGGTCGGAAAGTCGGGGCGCACAACCCAAATGACCACCGGCGGCATTGTCGACGTCAATGCGTCGATCAGCGTGTCCTACGGCAACGGAAGGGTCGCGAACTTCAGCGACCAGATTACGATCACCGGGGCCCCGGGCGCCCCTTTTCGGATGGTGGCGATTCGGGATCGCTTATCTGGACCTGGGACGGAACCCGAGCCCCTGTCGGCCTATTGTTCGCAGGTGGTCGCGACTATACATTCGCGAACAAGATCGGCCATGTTCTGCAGGCGCTCGGTATTGAGCTGTTCACCTGAAATGCGAACGCAGCAGCCATGGCGAGATGAAGGACGCCGTCATGGTAGACTATTCGTCGATGCCCGAGAGCGGGCCGGTGAGCTACTCGCCGAAGGAGAGCGCCAATCCGCAACGCCAGCAGGCGGAGTCGGCGCTGAGAGAAATCGCTGGCGTGGAGGGCGTCGGCGAGGGGCGGGACGATGCCGGAGCCCCGACCTGGATCGCCTACGTACGAGACCGGTCCGTAGCCTCTCGCCTCCCGACCCAGGTGGGAGACAGGGACGTCGTCGCGCGTGTCACGGGCGAGATCACCGCGCGCGACGCCTGACAGCCCGCCACTCATCGGCGGCGCAATGAACGGGGGCGCGCTCGGGTTTGCGACCGTCCTCGGCTGGCTGGGAACGCTGACGATTGCTCACGTCCGCACGGTGCGTGCCGGTGCAGTGTCCTGGCGCGAGATCGTTTTCGTGGCGGCGCTCGCTGTCGGAGGCGCCGCTCTTGAATGGCGCCACTTTGGCATGGACGGCCTTCGGATACTTACGCTCGGTGTTGCGGCAGGCTCCCTCGGCGCTTTGCTGCTGACTCGCCACGGGACAAGCTGACAATGAGCGCGCACGATTTAGCGATCTTGCAGGTTTGGGGCGCGGGCGGCTTCGGCGCGGTGATCGGGTGGTACCTCTATTTCATAAACCGGTATCGCAAGGGGGACGTGCAGATCGGCGATATCACGACGGTGATCGGCGCGATCGGCGGGGGCGCCGTGACCGCCTTATTCGACAAGCAGGGCGGGCTGTTCGCTGCCTATGGTCTCGGGCTTGCCGTAGGCTTTTTCGCCTACTTCCTGGTCCTCGTCGTCCTGGTCGGACATTCGAAATCGTTTACGTCGGACTGGTTCCTTGACGGTCGCCGCCCCAACCCGCCAAATGGCTGGGGATATGCGCCAGACGCGCAACAGTCTGTGCGCTCATTGGACGCTGCACCGGGCGGCGGCCTGCTTCCAGGGGGCACCCAGAACTTTTACATTTCGCCGACCCCGACGGGAGCCGCATTCATACCCCCTGCTCAGGCTGCCGCGGCGCCCATCCGCCCGGGAGGCGAGAAGACGGAAACACCTGTAGTCGGAAGCTGACCAACTCATCTTGGTTCGAAACCGACCCGGCGCTATCGACAAGCGCCACAAGGCAATGTTTCCTTTTCCCTCACGCTCCTGACGGGTGATAGTTCGGGCTCTCGCGGGTGATGGCGACGTCGTGGACGTGGCTCTCGCGAAGACCGGCGCTGGTGATGCGCATGAAGCGCGCCTTGTCCTGGAACTCGGGGATGGTCTCCGCGCCGACATAGCCCATCGCCGCGCGCAAGCCCCCGGCGAGCTGATGCACGATCGCGGCCGTCGGGCCCCGATAGGGCACTTGGCCCTCCACCCCTTCGGGCACGAGCTTCACCAAATCCTTCACATCCTGCTGGAAGTAGCGATCGGCGGAGCCTTGCGCCATTGCGCCAAGCGAGCCCATGCCGCGGTAGCTCTTGTACGAGCGTCCCTGGTAGAGGAAAACTTCGCCCGGGCTCTCGTCGGTGCCGGCGAGCAGCGAGCCGATCATCACGCTGTCCGCCCCGCCCGCGATCGCCTTGGCGAGGTCGCCGGAATATTTCACCCCGCCGTCGCCGATCACCGGCACGCCGGAGGCGCGCGCGGCCTCCGCGGCTTCGAGGATCGCCGTCAGTTGCGGCACGCCGACGCCCGCGACGATCCGGGTGGTGCAGATCGAGCCCGGCCCGATGCCGACCTTGATCGCGTCCGCGCCGGCGTCGATCAGCGCCTGCGCCCCCTCGCGCGTCGCCACATTGCCCGCGATGACCGAGACTTTGTTGGTCGCGCGCTGGATACGCCGGACTTGGGCGAGGACCAGTTCGGAATGGCCGTGCGCGGTGTCGACGACGAGGCAGTCGACGCCCGCGGCCATCAGCATTTCGGCGCGCTCGAATCCCTTGTCGCCGACCGTGGTGGCGGCGGCGACGCGCAGGCGCCCGTCGCCATCCTTCGCGGCGTTGGGATGCGTGGTCGCCTTCTCGATATCCTTGACGGTGATGAGCCCAACGCAGCGTTGCGCATCGTCGACGACCACAAGTTTCTCGATGCGGTGAATATGCAGGAGCCGGCGGGCCTCTTCGTGGTTCACCCCCTCGCCGACGGTCACCACCTTGCGGGTCATGAGGTCCGTCACCGGCTGGAGCGGATCGTCGGCGAAGCGAACGTCGCGGTTGGTGAGTATGCCGAGGAGCTTCGCAGGCTTTCCGTCCGCTCCGCGCTCGACCACCGGAATGCCGGAGATCGACGCTCGACGCATGAGGGCGAGCGCGTCGGCGAGCGTGGCGTCGGGAAAGATCGTGATCGGATCGACCACCATGCCGCTTTCGAAGCGCTTGACCTTACGCACCTCTTCCGCCTGATCTGCGGGTGCAAGATTGCGGTGGATGACGCCGATCCCGCCCGCTTCCGCCATGGCGATGGCGAGCCTCGCCTCGGTGACCGTGTCCATCGCGGCCGAGATGATCGGCAGATTCAGGCGAATCGCCCGCGTGAGCTGCGTTCCGATATTCGTCGCGCTTGGCATCACGGCGCTCAGGCCCGGACGCAGCAGGACATCGTCGAACGCAAGGCCTTCAGGAATAGAATTGGGTTCAATCACCGCCATCGCCATGCCTCTATGTGGATTGAGCGGGCGGAAGGCGCAAGATTCGCATCCGCTGCATGGCGCGGCTGCCTAACATGGTGCGCAGGAAGTTCCTAGCCTTTTGCCCTTGGCCGGGTTACCCCTCTCCTTTGCCTCGTCCCTTGGGGCCGCGCGGCGGCGAGTTTGAGACGCGTCGATATGAATATTCCCCTCTTGGCGTGCTGAGCCCTTGCCGCCCAAGTTCAGCCTATTGACGGACGGTCCACGAAGCGCCAGGCCGCCTTGTCATCGCCAGGGCGCTTCGGCCCAGTGCGACATGCCGAGGCTTCGATATTTGGCGCGCGCAAGGCCGTGAAGCTCATCGGCCTTCATCTGATCGCCCTTGGCGGCCATGATGTCGCCAAGAGTACGCAAGCCGTGGGCCTGTTCTGGGCCAAGACCCAATTCCTGCGCAAGCGCATACCCGTTGTTCGCTGCGGCTTCGGCAGCCTCGGAGTCGATGCCGAGCAACGCTGACGCTTTGACTCGAAGCAGTTCCGCTTCGATCGCGCGATGTCCGCTTGTCCTGGCAACCCCAAGCGCGGTCTCGGCGACGTCGAGGGCTCGCTTAGGCTCCCGGGGCGCGAGCGTCTCGCCGAGGCGGGCGCCCGTCGATGACGTGAGATATGGCAGATGGATCTCGAGCGACCTTTCGAGAGCGGTTTCGAGCAGCGGAAGGGCGGTTTCAAATTCGCCTTTGAGCGCGAAAGCGTAGCCTAGCAAGGCCTGATGCCAGGGCAGAGTAAACGCGACCCCATCTCGGGTCGCCTGCTCTATCGCTGCTTGCAATAGAGGGGCCGCCGAATCCGCGTCGCCGCGAAACAAATGCGCGCGAGCGTGATGATTTTTGAGTATGCTGGAATCGAAAGCATTCTTTTGCGGAAGGCCCCCCGCACGCTCCAGGATCGCGAAGGCTCGATCAAAATCGCCGCGATGGGCAAGCGTATGCGCAAGAATCAACATCGAATCCAGGAGCAACGAGCCCGCAGTCCCGAAGTCGCGGATCTGCGTCGGATCGCGCATGTTCTCTGGAAGATTGGCTGACAGAAGCTCGATCACGCTGCCATAGTCTCCGCCGATCCAGCAGGCGTGCCCCAAAGCGAATCTCGCGCCATAGGCGAGCGCCTCGTCCTCCAGGCGAGCGGCCGATTCGAGAGCTCGGCGGCCGACATGAATCGCCTGCCTGGGATCACCGCCGTACTGACTGAGTACATGACATTGTTGCATCGCGATCTCGGTCATCGTGACCGGATCGCCGCTTGCGTCGGCGGCCGAGACAGCCTCCTCAAGGTGCTTGAGATTCAACTCGTGCTCGCCTGCGGCAAAATACACCGAGGCGATGGCTCGGTTGACGTCGACGAACGCTCGATCCTGTTTACTCATGTGCTGTAAAGCGCTTTGATAGGCGCCGATCGCCTCCCGATAGGCGGAGTTTCTCTGTGCGAGCTGCCCGGCTTTTTGCCAGTATTCCGCGGCTCCCGCCTTGTCGCCTGCGCGCGCCAGATGCGTCGCGACCGTTTCCGGCGCCGTTTCCACGATCGCCGGCTGCAAGCGCACGAGGGCTTCCGCGATCTCAGCATGAATTTCGCAACGCCTGCTCCGCAGCATGCTTTCATACGCAGCTTCTTGAATCAGCGCGTGCTTGAAACGGTAGGTTGAATCAGGCACGACGCCGTCGACGAACAGGAGGTCGGCGTCGACGAGCTTCTCAAGCGCGAGACTGAGTTCAGTCTCCGGCGCCCCAGCGATCGCATGCAGGAGGCCGAACCTGAACTCCCGACCCACGACCGCGCCCATCTGCGCGACTTCGCGAGCATCGCCAAGTCGATCGAGCCGCGCGGCGAGCGATTGCTGCAAAGTCGGCGGAATCCCTTGCGCTCCGCCTTCGAGCATGAGCCGCGTCACTTCCTCGATGAACAACGGGACACCGCCGGTGCGGACCGCAACACCCTCGAGTGCGTCCGCGGAAAACGCATAAAGCTCGGCAATGGAGCCGACCATCTGGCGCACCTGCTGACGATCGAGCGGAACCAGCGAAATGATCCCATGGTGCGAGCGCGTCGCCCATGGCGCGCGAAATTCGGGGCGCGCCGTGGCGACGATCATAAGCGGCGCCGATGCGCCGCGTTCGGCGAGCATCTTCAGGAGATCGAGCGAGGTCGGGTCGGCCCAGTGCAGGTCTTCGAAGGCGAGCACGAGCGGCTGAGCGCGCGCTCCCGCAAGCAACCAGGCGGCCATCGCCGCGAGCTGGCGGCGGCGCAGTTCGTCGGGCGGAAGTTCAGGCGCGCCAATCGTTGCGGCGGAAATGTCGAGCAGGGGCGCGAGCAGGGGCGCAGACTCGACCGGATCGAGATTCACCTGCGTGAGCGAGGATTCGAGGTCGGCAAGCCGCCTCTCCAGCGCGACTTCGGCCGCGCCAAACCGCTGCTTGCCCCACTCGGTCAGCGGATGCAGCGCCGTGTTCTGCAACAGTTGCGAGGCGGTCCATTCGATCCAGGAATGGGGCGTCTCCGCGAGCCGGCCGCGAAACTCATCAAGGAGCCGGGACTTGCCGATTCCGGGCTCGCCGACGATCTGAACGAACTGCCCGTCGCCGCCTCGCGCCCGCTGCCAGCGCTTGATCAGGACCCCGAGATCGTCGTCGCGCCCGACGAGCGGCGTCTGGATGCGTGCGCCGGCGCGACGACCGCCGCCGCTGGGGCGCAGGATACGATGCAGAACCGGCGAGCCCGGAACGCCCTTGAGTTCATGCGGGCCTTTGTCTTCGACGACGAACAGGCCCGCGACCTGTCGCCACACGGCCGCCGTGACGAGCATCGTTCCCGGCTCGGCGGCGCCTTGCGCCCGAGCGGCGAGGTTGGGCGCGTCGCCAAACACCTCGCCGGTGGAATCCACGACGACCGGACCGCTATCGAGCCCGATGCGGGCGGCGAGCGCGGGGAGTCCACGCCCGGCGTTCGCGGCGTTCAAGTCTTCGAGCGCGCGAAAGATCGCCAGGCCCGCGCGCGCGGCGCGTTCCGCGTCATTCTCCTGCGCCCTCGGAAATCCGAACAGCGCCATCAGCCCGTCGCCGAGCTTCTTGGCGACATGGCCGCCATATTGGCCGATCGCCTTGGCGGCGTCATCGAGATAGGCGCCGACGAGGTCGCGCCAATCCTCGGCGTCGAGCGTCGCGGCAAGGCTGGTCGATCCGACCAGATCGCAGAACATCACGGTCACGGGACGGCGCTCTGCTTTGTCTCGCGCACGGGGGGCGGCGATGGGGATCGCGGCCGTCGGCCCTGTCGCCGGCAGATTGGCGATCGCCTTCAGGAGGCGCTTACGGTCGCCGAGCGCCAGACCGAGCTTTTCGAGGTCGCTCTCGGTCAGCTCGCGAACGACATCCAGGTCGATCAGGTTGTCGCGAAATACGGTCTCGTGCCGTTCAAGACCGAGGCCTCGGAGCCAAGTGGCGACGTCCATGACGTCCTCCCAAGGCCGCGCGACAAATTATCCGACACATCGCGGCAAGCGAAGAGCGCAAGCTAGCAGATCCTCTGCGAAGCGGCAAAAATCTGCGTTCGTCTCTCGCGCCTACCTCCAAGCAATGCCGCATCCGGCTGCCCATG
The DNA here is from genome assembly GCA_963717215.1 of uncultured Alphaproteobacteria bacterium. Classification (GTDB taxonomy): domain Bacteria; phylum Pseudomonadota; class Alphaproteobacteria; order Rhizobiales; family Beijerinckiaceae; genus Roseiarcus. Next base: position 218,681 of record CAVQVS010000003.1, on the reverse strand, counting down.
CGAGGAGGGTAGGCGACGACGCAACCCAGGGAACGTCCTGCGCCTTATGGCCCCCTGGATCGCTTCGCTCGCGATGACGGCCCCGTTGGGCCGCGCTATACCGACGCCAGGCGAAGCCGAGATCGGACGCAATGCAGAGCCACATAAGCGAGCCCATGAACGCGCCTGATGCGGGTCAGCCCCGGATGCAGGCATTTCTTCCGGCGACGGCGGATTTCGCGAGCGCCAAAAACTCGCCGCGCGCATTCCTCGAGCGCTGCATCGCCGAGATCGACATTTGGGAGCCGAAGATCGGCGCGTTCGTCGCGCTCAATCTCGCCGGCGCGCGGGCGGCGGCGGATTCTTCGACCGAGCGCTGGCGCTCCGGCAAGCCTCTGTCGCCGATCGACGGCATGCCGATCGGAATCAAGGACATCATCGAAACTATCGACATGCCGACCGAGCACGGCTCGCCACTGTTCGTCGGACACCGCAGCGAGCGCGACGCAGCCAGTGTTGCGGCTTTGCGTGAAGCCGGCGCCGTCATCATCGGCAAGACAGTGACGACCGAGTTCGCGTGGATGCAGCCGCGCGCGACCAAGAATCCGTGGGACCTGACCCGCACGCCCGGCGGCTCGAGCAGCGGCTCGGCCGCGGCGGTCGCGGTCGGCGCGATCAGCGTTGGCATTGGCACCCAAGTGTTCGGCTCGATCGTGCGGCCATCAAGCTTCTGCGGCTGCTTCGGCTTCAAGCCGACGGTCGGCGCGATCAACCGCGGGGGCGCCCATGACGCCCTTTCCCAGAGCACGCACGGACCCATCGCCGCGAGTCTGCCGGAGGCTTGGGCTGTCGCCTACGAGATCTCGCGCCGCGCCGGCGGAGATCCCGGCTATCCCGGCCTGTACGGCCCGCAGATCTGCCCTGCCCCGTTGAAACCGCGCCGACTCGCGATTCTGGAGACCGACGGTTGGGCGGTGGCGACGGCATCCGCGAAGGAAGCGCTTCAAGAAGCAGCGGCGAAACTCAAGTCAGCCGGCGTCATGCTCGTGTCGCGGCACGAAAGCGAAAAAGTCGCCGCGGTCGAGGACGCGATCCACGACGCACGCGAGCTCTCCCACACCATCATCGCCTGGGAATCGCGCTGGCCGCTCAACACCTACCGCGCGCGCGACGCGAGCAAACTCAGCCAGCCGATGCAAGACCTTGCGGCCCGAGCCGAGGCGATGAGCCTCGACGACTATCGCCGCGCCATCCATGAGCGCGCAAGGCGGCGCGCTGTATACCAGGGGCTGGAGGAGGAAGCCGACGCCTGTGTGACCCTCTCGGCGCCGGGCGCGGCGCCGGTCGGCCTCAACTGGACGGGAGATCCGGCGTTCGTGATTCCAGGCTCGATACTCGGCGTTCCAGCGCTCTCGCTTCCCCTTCTTCAGGACGAAGGCCTTCCACTCGGGCTTCAGTTGCTCGGCTTCGCCGACGCCGACGCCGTGCTATTCTCGACCGCCGGCGCCGTGCTGGCTTTGCTGCAGCAGGGCTGAGCGGCGCTGTTGGCTTAGGTTCACCCGCCTCCTCGTCCTGAAGCGCCGCAAAAGCAGCCTCGAAGGACGCGTGAGTTCGCGGCGATCCCGCCGCCAACTGGAGCATTCTTCCAGGCCCCGCTTGGGCGGCGCCTCAGAATGAGGGTTGGGCAGTGTCGCGGTCAGGCCGTCTCCTCAACGAATTGCAGGCCTTTGAGCGAAGCCACGTCGTCATAGCCACCCTTGGTCGAGCGCTTGGGCAGCTTGATCTTGACCCGGGGCGCGTCCTTGTGAGGAATGACTTTGAGCAGGTGGCGGATGCAGTTGAGCCGCGCTCGCTTCTTATCGTCGGACGGCACGATGATCCAGGGTGCGAAATCCGTGTCAGTCGTCTTCAGCATGACGTCGCGGGCGCGCGAGTATTCATACCACTTGCTGCGCGAGGCGAGGTCCATCGGGCTCAGTTTCCACTGCCGGAGCGGATCCTTGATGCGGGCCTTGAAGCGGCGCTCCTGCTCTTCGTCGCTGACCTCGAGCCAGAACTTCACGAGGATGATGCCGTCGTCGACGATGGCATGCTCGAACTGGGGGCAGAGCACGAGGAAGCGGGTGTGCTGCGCTTTGGTGCAGAAGCCCATCACATATTCGACCCCGGCCCGGTTGTACCAGCTGCGGTCGAAGATCACGATTTCGCCCGCGGCCGGAAGATGGGCCACGTAGCGCTGCAGGTAGAGCTGCGATTTCTCGCGGTCCGACGGCGCGGGCAGCGCCGTGACCCGGAACACGCGGGGGCTCACCCGCTCGGTGAGCGCCTTGATCGTCCCGCCCTTGCCGGCGGCGTCGCGTCCCTCGAACACGACGACCACGCGCAAGCCCTTGTGCTTGACCCATTCCTGCAACGCGCAGAGGTCGACCTGCAGCTCGCGGAGCGCTTTTTCATAGTCCTTGCCGTTCATCGGCTCTTTGATGGTTCTCATATGTGTCGCCCGATTTGCTGAGAACCGTGGCCGCTTGCAGGCGCTTCTCCAGCAATGTTGGTTGTTGACATCTGTATAGGCGAGTCTGGTTTGGACTCCAACGGGCGGCGCCTCGCTGATCCGCCGCTGCCCCGCGAGACCGTCGGCGTTGCGAGCGAGGGCCGATCCGACGGTCGACGCATGAACGCGTTCACAAATTCGCGCGCTTGGGTTGACACCGGGAACTGAAAACGTAGGGCCGCGTTTTGAACGCCAGATGCAACAAGCAGGCGGGCTTGTCGCTCAAGGGCCTGACGAAAATGTCTCCAATCCTCCCGATTTCGTTTCTGCTCACCGTGCTTTGCGCTTTCGGGGCGGTCGAAGGCGTGCTGTTTCAGCAGCTCATGTTCGTCGGCGCGGCGGTCTCCGCGACGATCCTCGTGTGCTCGTTTGAGGCATGGAGCGCGCGCGAGATCCCGGTGCGCAGCGACGACGAGACCCGGCTGCGCAACCCCTCGGGGCATTGACAGACTGCCGTTGCAGCCGCGTTCGATAAGAGACCGGCCGGCGGAGCCAGGCTACGCCGCTAAAGCGCAATAAAGGTCGTGCGAGCGCTTGGTGTGGGATCCAAACTGCACGTGAGAACAAGGTAAACTTTTCCCCAATTTTTTCATCGCATGCGCCGGAACAAACCCATTCGGCCGCGGTTGGGCGAATATGGCGAACAGCGCCAAGTCTTGCCGTACTTGGGTCACGATATGTCCCCGATCCTGCCGATTTCCTTTGTGGCAACCCTGCTCTGTGTCCTCATCGCGATCGACTGGGCCTTGTACCAGCAGATCCTGTTCGTTGGCGCAGCCCTATCCGCGACGGTGTGGGTGTGTTCGCTCGAGGCCTGGAGCTGCCAGGATGCGCCGGCAAAGAGCGAGGACGAGCTCGGTCGTTATTGATCACGCCTAGCGGTAGTCGAGCCCGGGCTAGAAGCTTTCCCCGCCGTCAACGTTGAGCACCTGACCCAGGATGTGGCGCGCGCGGTCGCTGCACAGAAAAACGACGGCGTCAGCAACGTCGTCGCCGTCGGCGATGCGGCCAGCGGGAATGCGCGCCAGCACTACTTTTTCGTCAAGGCGTTGCGTTTTGAAGTCCGCGAGCACGCCCTCGGTCGCGACATGCCCCGGCGCGACCGCATTGACCCGCAGCCCGTTCCCCGCCCATTCGACCGCCATGGTTCGGGTCAGGCTGTCGAGCGCCGCCTTTGTCGCGGAATAGAGACCAAGGCCCGGCGCCGGTCGGCCGGCCGCAATGCTGCTGACATTGACGATGGCGCCGCCACGTTTGTGATCGATTGCCCAACGCGCGAACGCCCGCGCGGCGTTGACAGGGCCAATAGCGTTGACGGCGAAAAACCGGGCCGCCTCGGCGCCGTCCGCGTCGATCAGCGGCAAAACGGCGAAGCGCGCCGCGTTGTTGACAAGGATGTCGACCGCCCCAAACTTATCGACGGTGGTCGCGATCAGCCGCTCGCAGTCGGCGGCCGCCGCGACGTCGGCGGGAACGGCCAAAACCGACTGTCCACATTCCTCCTCGATCGCGCTCGCCGCGTGGGTCAGCGTCGCTGCGGTGCGTCCGGCGATCGCGACCCGCGCGCCCTCACGGGCGAAGGCGCGGGCGATCGCAAAGCCTATTCCCGTGGCCCCCCCGGTCACGACCGCGACTTTGCCCTCGAACTGAAAGGGAGCGGGAATTTTAGGCCATCGACTGGAAGCGGCGCGCGAGCGCGCTGATGTGCTTCGCCGTCTCGATGTCGAGATCGGTGATCTTCATGCCCGCGTCATGGGTGCAGAACGAGAAGGTCAGGATGTTATAGGAATTGTGGAACTCGGGATGATGGTTCATCACCTCGGCTTGAATCGCGATTTCGACAATGAAGGCGATCGCGTCGCGAAAGGTCTTGAGCTCGAACCTGGCCTCGATGTTGGGCGCTTTCAGCGACCAATCGGGCAGTTCGGCCAGCGCGGCCTTGATCTCGCCGTCGCTCAGAATTTTGTAATTCGCCATGGGGCTTTGCTCCTTAACTCACTTGGGGGCGTCGCTCGGGTTGGCAACGCTCGGCTGGTCAAGCTGAAGGATCGCCTGTTCGAGCGGCGCCGGCGCGACGCGGATCCAGCCGGTGTAGGGCTGGCTGAACTCGAGGATCAGAAAGATCGCGAGCCCGATGGACGCGCTGCCGAGAGCGAGCATCGCCACCGACATCGGGCTCAGTTTCGACAACAGCCCCATGCTGGCGAACATGACGGACGACCAGAACGTCACGGCGTAGACCATGGGCCAGGGGATCGGGGTCGCCGCCTGCAGCGACATGAGGAGCCGTTGCTCGCCGATGAAGGCATAGTTCGCGCGCGCGGCGGTGAGCAGGTTTGTCTGCGCCGCCGTCTTCGCGTCGAGGCTGTCGAGAAACGTGTTCATGCTGGCCATGGCCTTGTAGGAAGCCTCATAGGCCGCGGCGCGCGAGGTGTCGTCGCCCCAGAACTGTTCGTGCGCCCAGACGAGATCGGTCCTCAGGATGCCGCGGGCCTCGTCCGCCGCAGGCCCGAACTGGCGCATTTCGAGGTCGAACTCGAGCGCCCGCGCGGTGATGGTCTGGAGCTCCGTCTGCTGGGTGCTGTAGACGCCGTAGGCCGTCCAGATCAGGAGGCCGTTCACCAGCACGAGCAGGAGCGTCAGCTGTCCGACGACGCCGCCGATCATGTCGCGGGCCTTGTCCGACGTATAGCGCTCCGGGAGGACCCGCTGAAGCACGAGCCCGACGAGGCCGCCCGCGGCGATCACGGCCGTCACAACGAGCGCGATGGCGAGCGTACTCAGTTCCGGCAATCCCGCCTCCCTCGGACATCATTTCGTGACATGTCCGCGTGGCCTCGTCCAGCGACCTTGCGCTCTCGGTTTCGGAGTACGAGCGATTTGGTTGGACCGCGACCGCTATTGCAAGCGAAAGGGCGTCAAAAGACGCCCGTCCTTCCGGGCGGGCTATGGCGAGGCAATCCGTGGCAACGTCGGGTGTCCTTCGTTCTCTGGATCGCGCGTCGGCTTTCGGCCTCCTCGCGATGACGATACCAGCCGGACCTCGGACGCGCGGCCCCTAGATGACCGCTGCCTATCGCATCATGAAGGCAGGGTGTTCTTGAAGATCTTCCCGTCCTTCATAATGATTAGGAAGTTCTTCTCCGGATTTTCGACGAGCGCGATGTTGGCGAGGGGATCGCCGTCGACGACGAGAAGATCGGCGAGGGCGCCGTCTTCAATAATTCCGAGCTTCCCGGGATAGGGGTTGCGCGGCCCGGACAGCGCGAGCAATTCGCCATTGGTCGCGGTGGCCATCTTGAGGATATCGACGTTTTCGTACCAGCGCGTGAGATGGGTCAGCATGATTCCTTGGCGCGTCGCCTTCGGCGCCGAAAACAACAGATCCGAGCCGAACGCGGTCTTGAGTTTGTGGGCTTTCGCCAATGGGTAGGCTGAGTTTGTGCCGGCAATGACCTGGGCCAGATTTATCCGGCTTTGACCACTGAGCGGAACAGCGTCGTCTTCGCCGACGAAGGGTTGAATGCTCAACCACACGCCCTTGTCCGCCATCGCTTTCGCGGTCGACTCGTCCATCAGATGCCCGTGCTCGATGCACTGAACGCCGGCGGCGAGCGCACGCTCAATGGCGACCGGCGGATAGGCGTGCGCGGCGACATAAGTGTTGCGATCGGCAGCCGCCTCCACGCCGGCGCGAAGCTCGGGCTCGCTGAAGGTCAGCATATCCAAGGTGGTGCGCGGCGACGACACGCCGCCGCCTACCACCAGTTTTATCTGAGACGCGCCCTGGAGGAGCTGCTCGCGCACCCGCAGGCGCACTTCGTCGGCGCTGTCGGCGATATTGGCGGCGCCCGTCCGCTCCATGGCGCTCACCGGACCGCCCGGGCTCCGCGGCAGATCGGACAGGGGACGCATGTCGCCGTGGCCGCCGGTCGTGGTGATCATGGCGCCGCACGGATAGATGCGCGGTCCCGGCACGAGCCCTTCGTCGATCGCCTGTTTGAGCGCGAAGGAAGGGCCGCCGAGATCCCGAACCGTGGTGAAGCCGCGCATCAGCGTGCGCTCCGCCTCGGCGCTCGCGGCCAGAAAGATATAGCCCACGTCCGCCGCGAACAGAGTTGGAATCGGCAGCGCGGCGAACATACAGTGCCAGTGCGCGTCGATCAGCCCCGGCATCACGACCCGACCACCGCAATCGATCGTGCGCGCGCCTTCCGGGCCAGCCGTGTCGCCGGTCGCGACCGCCTTTATCCGCCCGCCTTCGACGACGAGGGCAAGCCCGGCGCGCAAAGCGTTGGACTTCCCGTCGAACAGGCGGAAGTTCGTGAAGAGGATCGGCTGCGTCGGATCTGGTGCGTTTTGGGCGTGCGCCACGCGCGGCAGCCCAAGCGCCGCGATCGAAGCGCCTATCCCGGCCACAAATCCCCGACGCGAAAGATCCGCATTGATCCGATGCGTCAGGGACTGGAGTTCGCCCCGGCAACACAAGCAGCCCGGAGAGCCTGTTGCTTCCGGCTGATCGTCTGATGAGCAAGAGAACATGTGTCGCTCCCTGGTAGGAGACGTCGCAGGCTACTCCACGCGTCCTACAACCGGAAGCGCGAGCCTTAAGCCTTCGCGAATTTGGCGAAGGCCTCCTTGTAGTCCGGATGCCAGCGCGAGAGCGGCGGCCGGTTCTCGACGATGTCGCCAGCGGCCCACAGAATGCGGCGCTCATCCAGTTCGCGCGGCACGTCGTTGTCGGGGCAAAGGATGTAGAAGTCGCCCTTCCCCATCGAAGCCAGCATGAAATCGACGGTCTGCTCCGGAGTCCAGGCGGCAGGGGGTTTCTCGGTCCTCGAGCCCCTGGTCATAGCGGTAAAAACGAAGCCCGGAATGAGCAGGTGCGCGCTCACCTTACAGCCCTCGAGATTGCGCAATTCATGCGCTAGCGCCTCGGTCACGACTTTCACGCCCGCCTTTGAGACGTTGTACGCCGTGTCTCCCGGGGGACAGGTGATCCCCTGCTTTGAGCCTGTGTTGACGATCGCCGCGGCCGTCCCCCGCTTGATCATGTCCGGAGCGAACACCTGCACCCCGTTGATCACGCCCAACAGGTTGACGTCGAGGAGGCGCCGCCAACGGGCCGGATCGCCGAACAAGTCCCCGCCCCCGCCAGTGCCCGCGTTGTTCATGAGCACGGCGACCTCGCCGAACGCGTCATAGACCGAGGTCTTCAGGCGCTGGACGTCGTCGCGGCTGCTGACGTCGACAGCGAAGGACCGCACGGAATCCGGCTGCGCCGCGGCGGCGCGGGCCTTTGCGGCGGCGGCCTCGAGCGCGTCGCCGCCCAAGTCCGCCATACACACTTTCAGCCCAAGCGCGGCGAATTTGGTCGAAGCCGCGAGGCCAATGCCGCTGGCGGCTCCGGTGACGACCGCGACCCTTTTCGCGGCCAATGCGGGATGATTGGGCAAAGACGTTCTCCGATTTTGGAAGTCAGGTGAGGCTACCACCACAGCGAGCGTGCGTCAGCCTCGGCCCGTCGCAAGAGCGCGATCGGGCCGTGGGGCCGCGAGGAATTTGCTTACGACTTGACACAACCTCGATTTAATTGTCTGTAACTAACACCACAACCACAGCTTGCATCAACGCGATACCGAGCGTATTTAGTAAAAACCGAGCGACACCATGCAGGTGTTGCAAGTTCCTAGGCCAGTCAAAATCGAGACATGACTTGCGGCCCAGGCAGGAGATGCATGATGCGTAAGACTCTGATTACCATGATTGCCACGCTAGCTACCGCAACGTTACTTACAATTTCGGCATCGAGCGCGGCCACATACGCTTTCAGTTTTCAGTCGAGCGACGCGCAACTCACCGCGTGGGGAGAATTCACGGTCAATGCTGCGGACGAAGTGACCGGTGTTTCCGGCACCGTCGTTGGTCTCACCAATCAGAGCATCACCGGGGTCTTCGCCAACCCAAGTTTCCCGAACTCGTCCTATAGTCCAGACGGCTTGTTCATCTACGACAACCTGTATTCTCCCACCGGCATGCCCTTCGACTACAGCGGGCTGTTGTTCACGACGGCGGGAAATCCAGGCGGCTATTGGAATCTCTGGGCGAGTTCGCCGGGCAAATATTCGCTCTATGAGTTGGCTGGCGGCTCTTACCCGATCCAGGAGATCGGAACGCTAAGCGTGGCTGGCGCGCCCGAAGCGTCAACCTGGGCGATGCTCGCTTTGGGCTTCGCGGCGCTCAGCCTCGTTGGCCGACGCCGCCAGCGCACGGGCGCCTGGCGCCCAGCCTGGGCTAAAAGCTGCATAGCTTTCAAGGGCTTCGAGGGCCGCCACACGGGCGGCTTTTTTTTGTGTCGCGGGTGACGCTACAAACGCATGGATAAGAAAATTAAGCCAGTTTTAAACCGCCCGGTTGTGGCGCTTGACTCTTGAGCTTGTTGGCATTTTAAAACACAACCGATCACGAGAGTTCAAACTGGTCAGTCTGAGTTGCAACGTGATCGTAATGCTCCGGTGCTGCGTCTCGTCCCATAGGGTTTACAGGGCTTAGAGATGTCCATCCGCGGAAGACGGCCGCATTCCCAAGCTCGCCGGCTTATGACGGCGGGAGCGAGCATTCACGCGGCGGTCGACGTCGAGATCGCCGAAACCCCCTTGGTCGACGCCGAGCGACTGATCACAACCTTCCGAGTGCGCGCCTATTCGGAAGCACGCCAACGCCAGCGACGCGCAGCGGCGCCGGAAGCCGCCGCCCATTGGGGTCGGGTGGCGAACCTTATCGCTCGGCGGACGAGCGAATCGCGCGGCGGCGAACCACCGACCGGGACGGAGCGGGACGCCCGCCTTGCTCGTCGCGCTCGAGATTTCGGCGTGCGTCCAGCCGTCGGTTTTTTCGAGGTTGATCCATTGGACGAGCTCGAACGCCTCCTCGCCGTGAGACTTCAGCGCTTTCGGCTTCAGTTCCTCGGCCTCGGCGCTGATCTCGGGCCGACCGTTCTGACCGAAACCGAGATCGATGCAGTGGACGCCTCGTCCGCGATCCGGGAAGCGGTCGAGGCAAGCTGGCCACCCCGAGCGATCCGCCTGCGTCTGCTTGATCTCGAGGGGCGGGAAATCTTTGAGCGGCTCAAAGCCGATTTGCGCTAGGTCCGAAGCCGGGACTCCCCTGCCTTCCCAGGCCGCACCTTTGCGTTCTCAAGACAAAGCTCAAGCCGGCTAAGGCGCAAAGAGCGTCACGGATTAGGGCGTCGGCAACAGGCTCACGTGCGCCGCCACGACCCGCCAGCCCTCGTCTGTCCTCAACCAAGTCTGGCTTTGCCGTCCCGTCGCGGTTGAGCTTGTGCGCTTGAATTCGACGTTGGCGGTGGCGAAGTCGCGTCCATAGGTGGTGATGACGATCTTTACGAGATCCCGCGCGAGATTGGCGGGCGAGCGCCCGGCGCGAAAGGCGGCGATCGCATCGTAGCCGTACAGATTCTCGGTTGCGCCGTAGCGCAGGGTGTGCGGACTCTTCCAGAACAGCGCGTCGAGCTCGGCGACGTCGTTGGTGACAAGGGCGTGCTCGTAACGGGCGAACGCCTTTTCGACCTCGGCGACCACTTCGGGAATGTTGATGTCGATCATTGATGAGCGATCCTGCTTGAAGGAAAGGCGGCGATCTCGACCCGAAGCCTAGCGATTGAACTCGGCCGCAGCGAGCTTCTGATTGAAAGCGCCGCTTCCGCGATGCCTTTTTTGAGCAAAGGAACCGCTGGCTGACTCGGCTTTACTGAACCGATAGACTGGCGCTCATGCTCGATCCTGCCTTTCTCATCGCACCTGGCGCGGGCGCCCCGTCCTCGCACCCGCGAATGCGGACCTTCGCGCGGCTTCTGGAGACGATCGGTCCAGTCGAGCCGTTTGATTATCCTTATGCCTTGGCGGGCCGGGGACGGCCGGACCCGCTGCCCAAGCTCATCGAAGCGCACCGGGCTGCGCTGGCCGCGCTTCGCGCCAAACATGACGGGCCGATCGTGCTTGCCGGCAAGAGCATGGGCGGGCGCATCGGCTGCCATGTCGCTCTCGTCGATCCGGTCCAAGCCGTGATCTGCCTCGGCTATCCGCTTTGCGCCGCGGGCGACCGATCGAAGCTCCGTGATCAGGTTCTGCTGGAGCTGAAGACGCCGATCCTGTTCGCGCAGGGAACGCGCGACCCGCTCTGCCCGCTCGACCTCCTTGAGGACGTGCGGACGCAGATGAATGCGCCCTCGACGCTGACCGTCGTCGAGGGAGGCGACCATTCCCTCGTGGTTGCAAAGACGGCGCTAAAGGCGCTGGGATCGCGCCAGGAAAAGGTGGACGAGGGCTGGCTCAATGCGATCACCGGCTTTTTGCGAGGAATCCTTAACTCTCCCTTGTAGCCGACGGGCGCAAAAATCCTTGTCGTTTCTCCGTTCGCCCATCCGCACACATTGACAGGCCTTCGCCCTTGACCCCTATTTGACTCCCATGCTGCGGCTGTAACTTGAAAGGGACAAGCGAAGTGCAGCGTGGCGCGCAATGGGCGCTTGGTGTCGTCGCGACGCTGATCGCGATGGCGGCGGTTGGCGGCGCGAGCGCGGACGTCGTCCCTATCGAGGATGAGTGCTCGACAAGCTGCGATTCGCCCGCGAGCGATCACGAGGCTGCGGTGGCGGAGGACATCATCCTGTCTCTGTCTGGGAGTGGGCGCGTCGGGGATCCGAGCGGGCTCCGTCCCGATCTGATTTTTGACTCAAGAGTGTTGCCGCCGGTTTTGGTCAGCGGATTACCGTCCCCAATCATGTCCATCGGCGCGCTGGCCCTCGACGATTTCGGCGTCTCGCCTTACGCCTTTTTTGAGGACGTCATCGACGTTCCGCACTCCGCCGACGCGCACGCGCTCGCGGCGGTCCCCGTCGCTTCCTCGCTCGCCAGCCAGCTCCGCGACTTTCTATGGGCCAGCAACGACTTTTTTGGGCCGCCGTCCGGCGCCGTGGCCTCCCGTCGCGGCCTCCCCGTCTCCGTTGACACTGAGGCGCTCATCGGGCGGCTAACCACCGGGTGGACGATGCGAACGCGGGCAACGCCAACGCAAAGTCCTTCGTCGGCGTCGGGGCCGCCTTCTTCGAGCGCGACCGACCCCTTCGGGCAAGTTGGGGATGGGGCGGGGTCGGCGGCGTTTTCTTCGGATGGCGCCGACTTAAACAAGTGAGCGTCGCCGTGCGTAGCCGCACGAACGCGCGGCTAGAGCATCGGGTGTTCATTTGAATCCGTATCCGGGGGCTTGGAAGTAGTTTGCGCATTCTTCCGGGGTGGATCGGCCCACCCGTGTCACTGCGACCGCACCGGCCACGACCACTCGCGCCTCGCCTACTCGCAGATCCTGCCCGACGAGACGCGCGCCTCCTGCCTGCGGTTCCTGTTCAACGCCCTGCGCTTCTTTCGAAACCTCGGCGTCAAGGTTGAGCGCGTCATGACCGACAACGGCTCAAGCTTCCGATCCCGCCGCTACGCCAAGGCCCTGCGCCGCTCAGGATCAAGCATCTGCGACCAAACCCTACACGCCAAAAACCAATGGCGAGGCCGAGCGCTTCGTTCAGACCAGCCTGCGGGAGCGAGCCTGCGCCCAAGCCTATCCAACCTCCAATGACCGCGCTCAGGAACTCCCCCGCTACAACTGGCATCGACCCTATCGCGGCATCGGCGCTAAAATACCAATCACCAGAGTTGCCCTAACCGCGAACACCTGTCGAGGCCCCGCAGCTGGAGCACATCCGTACTCGCCTTGATCGATTCCTTTCCTACCCCTTCTTTCCGACCGCAATCTTGGCGATCTCCCGCATAATCTTGAGCGTCCCCGCGAGCCGGTCGGCGAGTTTCTCGAAATCGTGCGTGACCACGATGCGCATGTCGGGACGGACACGGGCGAGCGGGCTGGTCGAAACCCACTTCACCAGGGCCGTGGGATTGGCGAAGGAATTCTTCCGGAAGGCGAGCGTCAGGCCTTTCGGGCCCGCTTCCAGCTTCTCGACGTTGGCGCGCCTGCACAAAGCCTTGATCTGCACCAGGCTCAAGAGCAGGCCGACCTCGGGAGGGGTCGGGCCAAAGCGATCGACGATTTCGGCCCCCATCGCCTCGATCTCTTCGTCATCGTCGAGCGCTGACAGGCGGCGGTAAAGAGCAAGCCGCGTCGGCAGATCGGAAATATAGGATTCGGGGATCGTCACCGGCGCGCCGAGCTGGATGGTTGGCGACCACATGTCCTCCGCCGGAGCGTCCTCGCCCGACTTGATGCGCTCGACCGCCTCGCGCACCATCTGCTGGTAAAGTTCGTAGCCGACTTCCTTGATGTGGCCGGACTGTTCCTCGCCGAGGAGGTTGCCGCCGCCGCGCAGGTCGAGGTCGTGGCTCGCAAGCTGAAATCCGGCTCCTAAAATATCGAGCGATTGCAACACGGCGAGCCGCTTCTCCGCTTGCGGGGTGATCTTGGCCTTGGCCGGCGTCGTGAAATAGGCGTAGGCGCGGCTCTTCGAGCGGCCGACGCGGCCGCGCAATTGATAGAGCTGCGCAAGCCCGAACATGTCAGCCCGATGCACGATCATCGTGTTGGCGCGCGGAATGTCGAGGCCGGATTCCACGATGGCGGTCGATAACAGGATGTCGTACTTGCCGTCGTAGAACGCGCCGATCTTGTCCTCAAGCTCGCGCGGCGCCATCTGGCCATGAGCGATGACGAACTTACACTCGGGCGCATTCTGGCGCAGGAATGCCGCCGCCTCGTCGAGGTCGTCGATGCGCGGACAGACATAAAAAGATTGTCCCCCGCGATAGCGTTCGCGCAGCAGCGCTTCGCGAACGATGAGCGTGTCGAAGGGTGAGACGAAGGTGCGCACCGCGAGCCGATCGATCGGCGGCGTGGCAATGATGGACATTTCCCGCACGCCGGTCATCGCGAGTTGAAGCGTCCGCGGGATCGGCGTCGCTGACAGCGTCAGTACGTGCACTTCCGAGCGCAGCTCCTTGAGGCGCTCCTTGTGCCCGACGCCAAAGTGTTGCTCCTCATCCACGACGACGAGGCCGAGGTCCTTGAAACTCACGGTCTTGCCCAAGACGGCATGGGTGCCAACGACAATGTCGATGTCGCCCTCTGCAAGGCCTTTCTTGACCTCGCGGCTTTCCGCCGCGCCGACCATCCGCGAGAGTTGGCCAACGCTGACGGGCAGGCCGGCGAAGCGCTGGCGAAAGTTCTGTGCGTGCTGGCGCGCGAGCAGCGTCGTCGGAGCGACGATGGCTGTCTGTTTGCCATTGATCGCCGTGGCAAAGGCGGCGCGCAGCGCGACCTCGGTCTTGCCGAAGCCGACGTCGCCGCACACCAGCCGGTCCATTGGGCGGCCGGCCGCCAGGTCGTCCAGCGTCGCCTCGATCGCGCCCGCCTGGTCCGGCGTCTCATCATAAGGAAAGCGGGCGCAGAATTCGTCGTACAGACCTTCGGGAACCGTGAGACGGGGCGCAGTCTGCGTAATGCGCTGCGCCGCGACTCGAATGAGCTCGCCCGCCATCTCGCGCACGCGCTTCTTCAACCGCGCCTTGCGCGACTGCCACCCGGCGCCGCCAAGCTTGTCGAGTTCGCCGGTTTCCGAGCCGTAGCGAGACAGAAGTTCGAGATTCTCGACCGGCAGGAAAAGCCGATCGCCGCCAGCATAGTGGATTTCGAGACAGTCATGCGGCGCGCCCGCCGCCTCGATCGTCTTCAGGCCAACGAAGCGCCCCACGCCATGGTCGATATGAACGACGAGATCGCCGGCTGTGAGCGCGCTCGCTTCCGCCAGAACGTCTTGCGCGCGCCGCTTGCGCTTCGACCGCCTTACGAGACGATCGCCAAGAATGTCCTGCTCGCCAACGATGGCGAAACCCGGCGCCTCGAATCCCTGTTCGAGCGCGATGACGGCGAGCGGCAGCGCGCCGGCGCGCGCTGTCGTCGCCTGGTGGTACGACGAGACGAACTCGAGGGGTTTGAGGCCATGCTCGGTCAGCACGTGGCTCAACCGCTCGCGCGAACCGTCGCTCCAGCCGGCGACGATCACGTTCAGGCCCCGCTCGCGCAGCGCCCGCACATGCGCAACAGCGGCGTCGAACACGTTGGCGCTCTCGTTCTGCCGTTCGGGGGCAAAGTTGCGTCCCACCCGTCCGCCGCAATCGACGACGTCGCTTGCGCCCGGCTGCGCCTCGAATGGCGTGAGTCGCACCACTGGCTGGCCGCCCAGCCGCTCCTTCCACTCGCCTTCGCTAAGATAAAGTCGCGTTGGCGGCAGCGGCTTATAGTCCGCCTTTCCGGGATCTTCCGCGTAAGCCGTGCGGCGTGCTGCATAATTGTCGGTGATGAGCGCAATACGCTCGTGGGCCGCCTCGTCAGCGCGACCGTCGAGCACGAACGGCGCACCACCGACATAGTCAAAGATCGTGTCGAGCTTGTCGTAGAGCAGCGGCAGCCAATGTTCGACGCCAATCGCCCGGCGACCTTCGCTGATTGCGGCGTAGAGATCATCGTTAGGCGCGGGCGCGCCGAACTCGGCCGCGTAGCCCTGGCGGAAGCGCTTGATCGAGTCCGTTGTCAGGCGCGCCTCGCTCATCGGGACGAGATCGAGCGAACGCAATTGCGCGGTCGAGCGCTGCGTCTCCGGATCGAAGGCGCGGATCGATTCGAGGGTATCGCCAAAGAAATCAAGCCGGATCGGCGCGGCGGCGCCTGGCGGATAAAGGTCGAGAATACCGCCGCGCGAAGCGTAATCGCCGACATCGCGCACCGTGCTGGCGCGCGAATATCCGTTCGAACTCAAGCCAATGCGTAAGGTCTTCCATCCGCACGCTGTTGCCCGGAGCTGCCGAGAAGGCGGCGGACGTGAGGTAGGCAAGTGGCGGCGTGCGCTGGGTCAGCGCGTTGACCGAGGCGACGAGAATGCGCGGCCGCTCCATGGCGCCGCGGCTCCTGGCTAGCCGCGCGAGCACGGTCATGCGCTCGGCCGATACGGCGGCGTTGGGCGAGACGCGATCGTATGGCTGGCAATCCCATGACGGAAGATACAGCGCCTCGATTTCGGGGGCGGCGAAGCTCAGGGCGTCGATGAAGGCCTGGGCGCGCAGACTGTCGCGCGCGACGAAGGCGAGCGTCACGGCGCGCTGCTCGCCATCTTTGGCCAGCGCGTGCGCGAGTTCGGCAACGACGAAGGCGTCGTAGCCCTCAGGTGCTCGGGCCAGCGTGACGGCGCCGCCCTCATCAAGGCGGCGAAGGGCGGGAGCGATGAGGCTCACGGGCTCTGGTCGGCGTGCGTTGGCGGTTTTCATCGCGACCCACACAGGCGAGCAAAGAGCGGCGTGTCGAATTCCCGCGGCGGATGCTCACCGCCGATGATCCAGGCGAGCGACTGCGGATCGGGGACGTCGAGAAGACGCTCGAACTCGGCAAGTTCGTCGTCGTTCATCGTCGGCAAATTCTCATCGGCGAAGCGGCCCATGACCAAATCCATTTCGAGCACGCCACGACGCCAGGCGCGAAACAGAATCCGCCGCCTGCGCTCATCGAGCGCTGCGCTAGTAAGGGCGGAGCCGGACATGACAACCCTTTGCGATGGGGACCTCAATTAGCATCCAACCCGTGCAGGCTGGACTTGATCCGGTTATCCACGCGGTTCGGCGCGACGTCGCCCCCCCGGGGCAGCGCGCGAGCCTCGGAGCGCTGGCGCGCGGTCAGACGTAGATAGACGGCCCAAGCCCGGCCATGACGGCTTTGGGCTGCGAAGGCGGCCTTATAGCGGTCGAGAGCGGGAAAGTCAGCGCTTACTATCGGGGCGCTCAAAGCAAATTGACAGTCTCCGCCGATGGGCCGATCTTCCAAAAGTACCGCGCGATATTCGGCAATTGATTTGAGAACTTTGGAGGGAACCATGCTGACCAAAGACATCATGGAGAAAGTCGTACGCTCGACCTATATGGCGCGAGTTCGGGAGGACGCCGACGGTGCGGCCTCTTCTTTTACCGACCAGGCCCTCTTACAGGTGAGCGCCGCGACGATTCCCGGCTTCGGTGAACCGATGAAGGGCCGCGAAGCCATACGTCAGGCGCTGACAAGTTTCGCCAAAACCCTCAAATACGAAAACTGGAAGGAGCTTGCTCTCGTCGTTGAGGGGAACAAGGCCGCAATCCGCTGGCAAGCAAAAATCACTTGCATCCCAACCGGTCGCTCGCATGTCTTCGATTGCGTCGATCTCGTAGAGTTTGAGGGCGAACGGATCGCCAGCCTCTATCATACCCTCGACACCGCAGCGCTTGCCGCGCTGCTTTCGCCGGGATTGTCAAACGCGGCCTGATTTTCTTGGCAATGAAACCTCCGGCAATCCCAGCCAGCCGGCCAGCGCGTGAAGCTCCTCGGAGATCGCGTCCATGGCGTCCGGAGGCGCATGCGGTTCGAGGTGCACCGCATGAACAAGCAACCGCCCCGCCCGGCGGTCGGCCTTCAGGTCGAGCCGGGCCACGAGCAAGTCGCCGAGCAGGAAGGGAAGGACGTAATAGCCATGCTGGCGCTTGTCCGCCGGCGTGTAGATCTCGATCCGGTAGTGGAAGTCGAAGAGCCGCAACGTGCGCGAACGCTCCCAGACGAGCGGATCGAACGGCGCCAGCAGCGCCCGCGCACAGACCCGACGCGGCCTGCGGACGTCACGATGAAGATAGGCGAGCCGCGCCCAGCCCGGAACCTCGACCGGCTCGAGAACGCCTGCCTCGACGAGCGACTCGATTGCAAGCCGTGCATCGTCAGGGCCAAGACGAAAGTAGTCGCGCAGGTCCTGGGTCGTGGCGACGCCGAGCGCCTGAGCGGCGCGATCGATGAGCGCGCGCTGCGCATCCTTTTCGTCCGGAGTCGGCAGGGCGAGGATCTCGGCCGGAATGACACGCTCGGTCAGGTCGTAGACCCGCTCGAAGCTGCCGCGCCGAGTCGCCGTCGTGATGTGTCCCGCCCAGAATAGCCATTCGAGCGCCCGTTTCGTGTCGCTCCATTCCCACCAGCCCGATTGACCGCGCTTTTCCTCGAGGTCCGACGCCGCGCGGGGACCCTCGTTGCGAATTCGATTGAGGAACGCCTCCGCCTCGGGCCGGCGCTCGCCCGCAAACTCCCGCAGGCCCTTCCAGCCAGCCTCCCCGCGATCGGCGCGGGCCATCCTCCAGCGCAGCAGAGGATGCATTGACAGCGGCAGGAGCGAAGCCTCATGGGCCCAATATTCGAACAGCCGTCGCTTCTTCCGGCTTCCCCAGGCGGCCGTTTCGATCAGCGAACGGTCATAGGGTCCGAGCCTGGAGAAGGCGGGCAAGTAGTGGGCGCGGACCAGGACATTGACGCTGTCGATCTGGTGCAGAGAGAGCTGGTCGACGGTTTTCAGCCACCGTGCGACCGTGACCCTGTCGGCACGCGGCCCGCCAAAGCCCTGGGCGGCAAGCGCGATCCGCCGCGCCTCGGGGAGGGAAAGCTTGCCTGCCTTCGTCACGTGGCTCTGCGGACCGTCTTTCGCCCGACCCATGGCTCAATCTCCACCGCCAGCGCGCCGGACATAATCAGCACGCAGCCAAGAGCGCTGACGGAGGTCAGACGCTCGTTGAGCAAGAGCGCTCCCGCGAGCGCGGCGAACACCCCTTCGAGCGCGAGGATGAGCGCAGCCTCAGCAGGCGGCGTGTGCGCCTGGGCGAAGATCTGGATCGTGTAGGCAATCGCCCCTGAGACAATGCCCGCGAACAGGATCGTCGGCAGGGTAGCAGCGAGCGCCCCCGGCGGAATCGATTCGAACAGTGCCGAGCACAGCGCCGCGAGACCTGCGCAGACAGCATATTGCACGAAGGCGAGCAAGAGCGGCCGACCCGAGCGGGCAAGGAAGATCGGCGTCAAGGCGATAACCGTCGCCCAGGCGAAATCGGCGAGAAGCACGAGCGCGTCGCCAATGTTCGGAGGACCGAGGCCGCCCGACGCAAGCAGCCAGGCGCCGACCAGTGAAATGAAGCCTGCGACAACGATGACCACGCGCGGACGCGCGCCCGTCAGCGCCCAGACGACGAAAGGGGTGAGTACGACGTAGCAGGCGGTCAGGAAACCAGCGTTGGTGGCGCTCGTGGTCTCGATCCCCGCCTGCTGCAGGGTCGTGCCGAAGAAGAGAGCGAGGGCAATCACCAGCGCGAGCCGCCATTCGTCTCGGCTCGGAGCATGCGGCTCGCGACGAAACTCCCAGAGCGCGAACGGGGCAAGAGCTACAGCCGAAACAGCAAAGCGCGCGGCGACGAAGGCGAGCGCCGGCATGGTCGCCGTTGCATATTTTTGCGCGACGAAGGTCACGCCCCATAGGAAGGCGGTGAAGAGAAGCAGGCCGTCCGCGCTGAGGCGACTCATGCCGCTTCCAACGGCGGAATTCCGCATGTCCTTCAGACCTGCTCGATCTCGATCAGCGTGCCGGCGAAGTCTTTTGGATGCAAAAACAGCACCGGCTTACCATGAGCGCCGATTTTCGGGTTTCCATCCCCGAGCACGCGCCCGCCTGCGGCTTTTAGCTGGTCCCGAGCAGCGATGATGTCCTCAACCTCATAACAGAGGTGATGCATGCCGCCGTCCGGACTACGGTCGAGAAACTTGGCGATCGGCGAGTTGGCACCCAGCGGATGCAAGAGTTCGATTTTCGTGTTGGGCAACTCGACGAAGATGACCGTCACCCCATGCTCAGGCTGAGGCTTCGGTTCGGAAACGCGAGCGCCGAGTGTGTCCCGATAGGTCCGCGCCGCCTGTTCGAGATCGGGGACGGCAATAGCGACGTGGTTCAGCTTGCCTATCATGACCTTGTCAACATGAAGCGTAGGAACGGCGCTGAATCTCGCCCGCTCAACGGCGCGGCTCGCGTTCACGTATCCGATCGAACCCCTGCTTGATCGCGGCAAAGCGCGCCGCGATCAAGGGCTCGAATTCGACGTCGGTGAAAATATAAGGCCAGTCGTCTTCGATGCCTTCCCGCACAAGTTCGCCCACATAGAAAGGATCGATTCCGCTTGCGACGCGCTGCTCTATCATCTTGTATGGTTCAGAAGCTCGAATTGTCGCCAATCTGTCAGCGGGGATGCGGCCAAAACGTTCCGGCTGGTTTCGCCAGAAGTCCATGATCTGAGTACGAACGAACCCCGGACACAGCACCGACACGCCGATCCCCCGAGGAGCGAGTTCGCCGCGCAACCCCTCGGATAGGGCGACGACACCATATTTGGATACGTTGTATTGAATGCCGCCGCCTGAGATCAGTCCGGCGATCGACGCCGTAGACACAATGTGTCCGCCCTCGCCATGCTGTTCGATCAGAGGGCCGAAAATCTCGATTCCCCACACGACAGCCATCAGATTGACGCCGAGCGTCCACTCCCATCCAGCGTCGGTCCAAGCGCCGTAGGGCCGTCCGCCGCCAACACCAGCATTGTTGACAAGAACGTGCACTCTCCCATAGCGGCTGACGACGGCTTCGGCCGCCGCTTTCAACTCGGCCTTCAGCGAAACATCTGCCTTGACGCCATCGACGTCCGCGTTGGTTTGCTTCAAGTCTTCAACCGCCTTCGCAAGCGCCGCCTCCTCAACGTCGCACAGCATTACCTTCGCGCCCGCTTGCGCGAGAGCGGTCGCGATTCCCAACCCGATACCCGAGGCGGCGCCGGTGACAAAGGCGGTCTTTCCGGCCAAGTCTTTCATCGACTTCTCTCCCGCAAAGGTTTGTTCCAATCAATTTCCTTGAACGATATTGCGGCCGTTTCTAATTGACAATCGAGAGGGATTGAAATCGGATGGAGCCCTTAGACGCTAAACTTCAACCACCAGAACATGCACTTGTGGTTTCTTGCCCCACACAGTGTTGACCGAACCGCGCACCGCACGTTCGATGGCGGTTGACACGACCTCGGCGTCGCGCCGCTTGCCTGGCGGCAGGCTCTCGAAGGCCTCAAAGATGGCGTCGTCGATCAGCGCGTCGATCGCGGCGCCCTCGCGCGTTCGCTCCGGCAGGCCGGCGATCATCACATCCGGGTCGCCCGCCATTTCACCCCTAGGGGTCAGCGCGATTGCGATCGATACAACACCAGCGAAACTGAGCCTGCGACGCTGGCGGACCGATTCCTGACCCGGCGGCAATAGAATGGCGCCGTCCTTCGCGCGTCGCCCGCTCGTCACCTTGCCTAATACGCTGGCCTCCCCTGGGGCAAGCCGGACGACATCGCCATTGAAGGCGCGTAAGACCTGCGACACGCCTTGCGCCTTGGCGAAGTCGGCATGTTCGGTCAAATGCACAGGCTCACCATGCGCGGGCACCGCGATTCTCGGACGAACCCAGCCGTACATTTTCACTACTTCCCCCCGCCGTGGATGGCCGGAGACATGCACGAGCGCGGTGCGGTCGGTGATGACCTGGACGCCGGCGCGGGCAAAGGCGTTGACGATTCTTCCGACCGCCTTCTCGTTCCCGGGAATGGTGCGCGAGGAAAAGATCACAGTGTCGCCGGCGCTAAGTTCCGCCGTCGGATGCTCGTCACCGGCCATGCGTGCGAGCGCTGCGCGGGGCTCGCCCTGACTGCCCGTAGCGAGCGCCAGTATCCGATCGCGGGGGAGACGCTCAAACGCATCCATGCCCAAAAACGGCGGCAGGCCCTCTAGCATCCCGCAGTCGCGCGCGACGCCGACCACGCGCTCGATTGCCCGGCCGAGAATGCAGACTTGTCGCCCGGCGGCAAAGCCAGCCTCAGCCGCCGAACGCAGCCGGCCGACATTGGAGGCAAAGGTGGTCACGACCACCCTGCCCTTCGCTTTGGCGATCAGCGCAGTCAGAGTCTTCGCGACGTCGCGTTCGGACGGACTTTCTCCTTCGCGCAGGATGTTGGTCGAATCGCAGACAAGCGCCAACACGCCGTCGTCGCCGAGCGCTTTGAAGCGAGCCTCGTCGATTGGCGGGCCGATGATCGGGGAGGGGTCGATCTTCCAGTCGGCGGTGTGGACGACCAGCCCAGCAGGCGTGCGGATCGCCAGCGCCGAGCTTTCGGGAATGGAATGAGCGACTGGGATGAATTCGACCGTGAACGGCCCGATCACGACCTTCTCGCCAAACTGAACAATCTTCAGGGGGATCTCGGGCGCGCGCTGTTCGCCCAGCCGGCGCGATTCCATAAGTCCTGCCGCGAAGCGGGTCATGTAGACGGGCGCGCCAAGGTCCGGCCAAAGCTCGACGAGGGCGCCTATATGGTCTTCGTGAGCATGGGTGATGACCACCCCGACCAGATTCTTCTTTGCCTTCTCGATGAAGCTGAGATCTGGCATGATGAGATCGACGCCAGGCAAGTCCTCGTCAGCAAAGCCAATGCCGAGGTCGACCATGAGCCATTGGCGTGTGCTGGCCGGCCCATATCCATAGAGGGCGCAATTCATTCCGATCTCGCCCAAGCCGCCAAGCGGGACGAACACCAACTCGTTGACGTAGGCCATCTACGCCTGCCCTTCCGGCGGATGCGCGGCGGGGGGAACCGCCGGCGGCAGAACTCCCGAGCGAGGCATGATCCATACGTCGCCCGCCTCGACGGCATCTAGCCCTTGCTCGGAGTACATGAGCAAGCGGCCAGTCGTATCGATGCCCTCGAACACGCCCTCGCGTTGACCCCCACCGTTTTGGATCGCGATCCGTTCGCCCAAACCTGCGGCATAATCGAGCCAAGCGGCGCGAATACGGTCGAAGGCCTGTCCAGCGCGCCATTCCTCTAGCGCATCGTCGAACCGTTCGATGAGACGCTCGAACAACTCAGCAGCAGCCAGCGCTTGTCCGCCTGCCCGCGTCAGACATGAGGTCGCGTACCCAATGCCTTCCGGCGCATGCGCGCAATTCACGCCGATTCCCACGACACAGGCCGTACGACCGCCTCCAACACCGAAACCTTCAAGAAGAATCCCGGCGCATTTCGCGCCGCAAGACATTAGGTCGTTCGGCCATTTGAGACCAACTTCGGTCGCACCGAGGTCCCTCGCGGCGCGCACCAGGGCCACGCCGGCGACGAAGCCAAGCTGCGCCGCGATCGGACGCGGACACGGATCCAAAATAAGGGCGCTGGCGTGCAGGTTGCCCCTCGGCGAGATCCAGGCGCGACCACGGCGGCCACGGCCCGCGGTCTGTTCGTTCGCGACGATCCACACCCGGTCGCTGTCGCCGGTCAATGCGCGGCGCCGCCCCTCCTCGTTGGTCGAATCGACAGCGCCCAGACGAACGATGCGCCAGCCCCCATGCGCGCTGTCCACCCGCGAAGCGGTCAAAAGAGCGACTGGGCGGCTGCCATCGCGGCGTTAGTGATCGGCGACGGCGCGAATACGAACAGGAGGATCGCGAGCGCCGAAACCGCCAGCACGATACGCGCGACAGGCGTTGGACGATCGAACGCTAGAGCGGGCTCGTCGAAATACATCAGCTTGACGATCCTCAGATAATAGTAGGCGGCCACACAGCTCGCCAAAACACCGATGACCGAAAGGCCATAGAGACCTGCCTTCATGGCGGCGGCAAAAACATAGAATTTGGCGAAGAAGCCGGCGAGCGGCGGAACGCCCGCGAGCGAAAACATCATTGTCGCCAGGAAGAAGGCCATGGTCGGATCCGTCCGCGCCAGGCCCGCGAGATCGGCCATCGTCTCGACCGCGCGGCCAGCGCGGCGCATGGATAGGATGGCGGCAAAGGTTCCCAGCGTCATGACCACGTAGATCGCCATATAGATCACGACGCTCTGCGCGCCCTCGACTGTGCCCGCCGCGAGCCCGACCAGCGCGTATCCCATATGGCCGATCGCAGAATAGGCCATCAGCCGTTTGAAGTTGCGCTGACCGATGGCGGCGAAGGCGCCAAGCACCATCGAGGCGATCGAGACGAAGGTCAGGATCTGGCGCCAGTCGTTGGCGATGCCGGGAAAGGCGGTGATCATGACCCGAACCAGGACCGCCATAGCGGCGATCTTGGGCGCGGTGGCGAAGAACGTCGTCACCGGTGTCGGCACGCCTTCGTAGACGTCGGGGGTCCACATGTGAAACGGCACGACAGAGATCTTGAATGCCAGCCCAACCAAAAGGAACACTAGTCCGAACAGTACGCCGATGTTAGCATGGTCATGCACGGCGCTCGCGACCGCGCCGAAGGCGACCGAGCCAGAATACCCGTAGATGAGCGACATCCCGTAAAGCATCATGCCGGACGACAAGGCGCCGAGGACGAAATATTTGAGGCCGGCTTCGGTGGCGCGCAGATCGTGGCGCCGATAGGCCGCGATGACGTAAAGCGCCAAGCTCATCAGCTCGAAACCGAGGTACAGCGCGATGAAGTCATTGGCCGAGATCAGCATCAGCATGCCAAGGGTGGAAATGAGGATGAGGACCGGGAATTCGAATCCGCCGATCCGCTCCTGACGCATGAATTCGACCGACAAGAGAAGCGTCCCCAGCGAGCCAACCAGCGCCAGCGCGCTCATGAAGCGGGTGAATGCGTCGTCTGCGAAGGAGCCGTAAAAGGTGACGCCCATCGGGCGATTCCTGGCGACCATCAGAATCAGGACCAGGCCGAGCAGCCCGACGGCGAACTCGTTGACCAGGGCCGACCCTCGCTCGCCGCGCAGGACGCCGTAAAGCACGAGCGCCAAGATCCCCGCCGCCAGCACCGCCTCCGGCAGGATTACGGGAAGAGAAATGGCCGTCTCATGCATGAGTGTCGCTCGTTCCAAAAACAATCGCGGGGCGGGGCATGAAGCCGTCAGAGCCCCGCTGACTTCGTCGCCGCGATAGCGTGGTGGAAGCCGCTGATGATCTGTTCGATTGAAGCCGCGCTAGCGTCGATGATCGGCTGGGGGTGCACGCCGTAAAAGATCGTGAGCAGGCCAAGCGGCAGCAACGTCACGACCTCGCGGTTCGTGAGATCGGCAATGCCCATCAGGTTCGGCTTCTCGATAACGCCAAAGATGATGCGCCGGTAAAGGTACAGTGCATAGCACGCCGACAAGATTGTGCCGATGGTGGCGAAGAACGCGACCGAGTTGTTGGCTTCGAAGGTGCCTATCAGGGTCAAGAACTCTCCAATAAAGCCCGTCGTGCCCGGCAATCCGATGTTGGCGAATGTGAACGTCATGAAGGCGACGGCATAGAGCGGCATGCGCTGAACGAGGCCGCCGTAGGCGTTAATTTCGTAAGTGTGCATGCGGTCATAGAGAACGCCAACACAAAGAAACAGGGCCCCCGAGACGAGCCCGTGGCTGATCATCTGATAGACAGCGCCCTGTATCGCTTGGGTGTTCGCAGCGAAAATCCCCATCGTCACGAAGCCCATATGGGCGACCGACGAATAGGCTATCAGCTTCTTCATACTCTCCTGCGCCAGTGCAACCAAGGAAGCGTAGATGATCGCGATCACTGACAGGGCGAATACGAGCGGGGTGAAATAAAGCGAGGCGTCAGGGAACATCGATAGCGAAAACCGGATGAGTTCGTAGCCTCCCATTTTGAGTAGGATGGCGGCAAGAACCACCGATCCCGCTGTCGGCGCTTCAACATGCGCATCCGGCAACCAGGTGTGCACCGGCCACATCGGCATCTTGACTGCGAACGAAGCGAAGAACCCGAGCCACAGCCAAGTCTGCATCTTGGCCGGAAAGGACGTTTTGAGTAGCACCGTGATGTCGGTCGTGCCCGCGAACCAGTACATGGCCATGATCGCGAGCAGCATGAGCACCGAACCGGTGAAGGTGTAGAGGAAGAACTTGAAGGCCGCGTACACCCGGTTCCCGTGGCCCCAGATGCCGATGATGATGAACATCGGGATGAGGCCACCCTCGAAGAACAGATAAAAGAGCACCAAGTCGAGCGCAACGAAGACACCGACCATCAGCGTCTCCATCACCAGGAAGGTAATCATATACGCCTTCACCCGGGTCTGGATCGGGGCCCAGGATGCGACGATGCAGATTGGCATAATGAAGGTCGTAAGCAGCACGAACGGCATCGAAATGCCATCGACGCCAAGCTTGTATAAAATCGCGTGTGAGAACCAGTCGCGTTCCTCGACAAGCTGAAAGCCAGGCTGCGCCGAGTCGAAGCGACCCCAGGCGACAAGGCTCAGCACGAATGTGATCAAAGTTGCAAATAAGGCGATCCAGCGCGCGTTTCGCTTGGTCGCCTCGCTATCCCCCGGAAGCAATAAAATGAAGAGCGCGCCGATCAGTGGCAACGCCAGAATGCCTGAGAGGATCCAAGAGCCGCTCATCGCGTGACCCCCCCGAACAGATACCAAGTCGTCAACGCAGCAGCCCCAAGCAGCATCGCGAAGGCGTAATGGTAGACGTAGCCGGTTTGCAGGCGCACCGAGTTCCGGGCGACATCAAGAACGCGCGCAGAGACGCCATCTGGCCCGAAACCGTCGATCATCACGCCGTCGCCGCCCTTCCATAACAAGCGGCCGATAGCAAAGGCCGGACGCACGAACAGGAAGTCGTAGAGTTCGTCGAAATACCACTTGTTCAGCAGGAAGCGATAAAGAGCAGGAAAATCTGCGGCCAGTCGCTGTGGCGCGGTGCGGTCGACCATATACATGTAATAGGCGATCAGGAGCCCCCCCAACATGAATGCGCTCGGCGATAGGGAGACGAAAGCAGACACGTGCTCCATGTCCTCGAGAAGATGATTATCGGGGCCAAAGAACAGCGATTGACGCCAGAACGATTTGTAACCTCCGCCAATGAAGAGGTAGCGGAAAGCCATCCCGGCAAGAGTTGCGCCGACGGCCAGCACCGCGAGTGGGACCAACATGACCATGGGCGATTCATGTGCAGTATGATCGCCGTGGCCATGATCCTGATGACCGTGCCCGTCATGCGAATGAGGCATAGTCGCCGCCCAATCGCCGCGGGCGCCGAAGAAGGTCATGAACATTAGACGCCACGAATAGAAGGCGGTCAGGCCCGCGGCGACGTCCGTGCATAAGAACCCATACATCGCTCCATAGCGGTGCGAAGCGAATGCAGCCTCGATGATCGCGTCCTTCGAGACGAAGCCGGCAAAGCCGAGCGAGGTGAGCGGAATGCCGACGCCGGTCAGCGAAAGCGTTCCAATCATCATCATCCAGAAGGTGAAGGGGATCTCCTTACGCAAGCCACCCATCAGTCGCATGTCCTGCTCGTGATGCATGGCGAGAATGACCGAGCCCGCGCCAAGGAACAGGAGAGCCTTGAAGAAGGCGTGGGTGAAGAGGTGGAAGATGCCGAGGCTGTACCCGCCCACCCCGAGGCCTACGAACATGTATCCGAGTTGCGAGCAGGTCGAATAGGCAATCACTTTCTTGATGTCGTTCTGGACTAAACCAACCGTCGCGGCGAAGAAGGCCGTCGTTCCCCCGACAATGGTGACGACGCTGAGCGCAACCGGCGACAGTTCGAACAGTGGCGAAAGTCTCGCGACCATGAACACCCCCGCCGTCACCATGGTCGCCGCATGGATCAGGGCCGAGACGGGGGTCGGGCCTTCCATCGCGTCGGGAAGCCAAGTGTGTAGCAGGAATTGCGCCGACTTACCCATCGCGCCCATGAACAGGAGGAGAC
Organism: uncultured Alphaproteobacteria bacterium; assembly: GCA_963717215.1. Lineage (GTDB taxonomy): Bacteria > Pseudomonadota > Alphaproteobacteria > Rhizobiales > Beijerinckiaceae > Roseiarcus. Next base: position 191,492 of record CAVQVS010000003.1, on the reverse strand, counting down.
AGGCGAGCGTCACCGCATCCCAATCGAAGCCGATAAAATGCACCGTCTTGCCTACCAGCCCGGGGGCGGCGGCGAACACCTGATCGAAGGTGACTGAACCGGTCAGATAGAATGTGAGGAAGATGCCGAGCGAAAAGCCGAAGTCGCCCACCCGGTTCACGACGAACGCCTTGATAGCCGCAGCATTGGGGGCGGGCTTCTCGTACCAGAAGCCGACCAAGAGGTAGGACATCAGTCCGACGCCCTCCCAGCCGAAGAACATCTGAACCAGGTTGTCCGACGTCACCAGCATTAGCATCGCGAACGTGAACAGCGACAGGTAAGCGAAGAAACGCGGCCGAGACGGGTCATCCGCCATGTAGCCGATCGAATAAACATGGACCACGAACGACACTGTCGTCACCACCACCAACATCACCGCCGTCAGGGTGTCGATGCGAAGAGCCCAAGCGACCGCCAACTTGCCGGAGGTGAACCAATTGGCGATCGGGACATGGGCGTCCGATCCCCCCGCAACCACGACGAAAGCGACCCAGGAGAGAAGACAACAAACTCCAAGAAGACTGCAGGTGACGTATTCCGCGCCACGCGCGCCGATCCAGCGCCCGAGAATACCCGCGATCAGAAAGCCGAGAAGTGGCAGGAAGACGATTAGCTGGTACACCGATCTCAGCCCTTCAACGAATTGATGTCCTCGACCGCGATTGAGCCGCGATTGCGGTAATAGGCGACCAGGATCGCAAGGCCGATCGCCGCTTCGGCCGCGGCCACGGTCAGAATGAAGAGCGCGAAGGCCTGCCCGGTCAGATCGCCCGAGTAGGTCGAGAAAGCGACGAGATTGATATTGACGGCGAGCAGGATGAGTTCGACCGACATCAAAATGATAATGATGTTCTTGTGGTTCAGGATGATGCCGGCGATGCCGATCGTAAATACGATCGCGGCTAGGGTGAGGTAGTTGGTAAGCCCGATTCCCATCCGCGTGATCCCTCAGATGCCGGCGCGCGAGGGAACCTTGCGCACCTCGACCGCAGTATTCGGGTTACGAGCCACCTGCGCGCCAATGTCCTGACGCTTGACGCCAGGCTTGTGGTGAAGGGTGAGAACGATCGCGCCGATCATCGCGGTGAGCAGAATCATCCCCGCTGCCTGAAAGAAGTAGATATAGCGGGTGTAGAGCACCTCGCCGAGCGCGGCCGTGTTGCTCAGCATGCCCTCCGGCGTTGCCGCGGCGGCAGCCCGCTGTGAGGGGCTGAGACCCGCCACGACGTAGATAAGCTCGATCGACACGACCAACGCAATGAGCAAGCCCTGCGGCAGGTATTCGACGAAGCCCTGCCTTAGCCGGGCGAAGTCGACGTCGAGCAGCATGACAACGAACAAGAACAACACCGCGACCGCGCCGACATAGACGACCACCAGGATCATCGCCAGGAACTCCGCGCCCATCAACAGGAACAGCCCGGCAGCGCAAACGAAGGAAAGAATGAGGAAGAGGACCGAATGCACCGGATTTTTGGCTACGATGACGGCGAAAGCCGACACCACCAAAAGTGGGGCAAGAATCCAAAAGAAGAAAACATCGACTTGCATCGTCCGCCTCTTTGTCATTGTCCCCCGCCCGACTGCCCTACCCTTTGCGGGAAGCAGGCAGAGAGCAGCCGGCGTCAGCGCCGCGTTCCTTGCCGCCATCGCGTCGCGGCCTCGTCCCGGGCCCCCGAACACGCCGTTGATAAGGCCGTTCGCTCGACGGCTCGTGGTTAACTCTCTTCTCCTCAGAAGAGAAAAAGCATTATCGATACGGCGCATCCATCGCGATGTTGCGGGCCAACTCCCGCTCCCATCGATCGCCGTTGTCCAGCAATCGTTGCTTGTCGTAATAAAGCTCTTCGCGCGTCTCGGTCGCGAATTCGAAGTTCGGCCCTTCGACGATCGCGTCGACCGGACAAGCCTCCTGGCACATCCCGCAGTAGATGCACTTGACCATGTCGATGTCGTAGCGCGTGGTGCGGCGTGTGCCGTCATTGCGCCGAGGTCCCGCCTCGATCGTAATCGCCTGAGCCGGACAAATCGCCTCGCACAGCTTGCAGGCGATGCATCGTTCCTCGCCATTAGGATAGCGGCGCAGCGCATGCTCTCCACGGAAGCGAGGGCTCAGCGGCGACTTCTCATGCGGATAGTTGAGCGTCGCCCTAGGCTTGAACATATAGCGAATTGACAATCCGAACGCGGCAAGGAACTCTGTCAGGAACAGAGACTTGGCCGAGTGGGCAAGCCTGAGAGCCATTGCCTTCCTCTCCTCTCAGTGCAACGGGCCCGAGGGACTCGCCCCAAGACCCGTGAATTCAAGCACTCCGGCCACCACCACCACCATTGCCAGAGAGATCGGCAGGAACACCTTCCAGCCCAAGCGCATCAACTGATCGTAGCGATAGCGTGGGACGAAGGCGGTGACCATCAAGAAGCAGAACACCACCGCCCAGGCCTTGATGAGGAACCAGATCACCCCCGGTATCCATGTGAACGGCGGAAACGGCAACGGGGACAGCCATCCGCCGAGGAACAGGAGTGCGGCCAACGACCCCATGGTGAGCAGCGCGACGAGTTCGGTCAGGAACTGCAGCAGAAACAGCGAGGCGGAATACTCGACCGTGTAGCCGGCGACCAACTCCGACTCCGCCTCGGTCAGGTCGAACGGCGGCCGATTGGTCTCGGCAAGGGCCGAAACAAAAAAGATAACGAACATCGGGAAGAGCGGCAGCCAGTACCAACCGAACAAGCCGAACCGCGTGTCTTGGGCGCGTACAATGTCGCTCAGGTTGACCGAGCCTGCGCACAGCACCACCGTCACGATCACGAAGCCGATCGAGACCTCGTAGGACACCATCTGAGCGGCTGCGCGCAGCGCCGAGAGCAGAGCATACTTCGAATTGGACGCCCACCCCGCCATAATGACCCCGTACACGCCAAGCGAGGAAACCGCGAAAAGATAAAGCAGCCCAACGTTGATGTCCGCGACCACCCATCCGTCCGAGACCGGAATGACCGCCCACGCGGCGAAGGCGAGCACCACGGAGACCAGCGGGGCGAGCAGGAACACGCCCTTGTTGGCGCTCGCCGGGATGATCGGCTCCTTGAGTATGAACTTGAAGAAGTCCGCGAACGGCTGAAGGATGCCCCAAGGCCCAACCACGTTGGGGCCGCGTCTCAGCTGCACGGCTCCCCAGATTTTTCGTTGAACGTAGATCAGCGCCGCCGTCGATAGGAGTACACACACGAGCAGCACCAGGCTCTCGAGGAGGTAGCGAACCGCCGTCCCGACGTCGCTTGTGTGCATCCAGTGCCCGAACGCCGCGAAATAGCCGCCTCTGATCAGCCACGCCAGAACCGCGACGATGACGACAGCGACAATCGCCGCGGCGACGCCGATCACAGCGAGGGAGGGCGAAGACGACGGTCTGCTAGGAGAGGCGGTGCTCATCGATGCTATTCCGCCGCCTGACGCTGAACGCCTCGGGCGAGAGCCGAACATTCGGCCATGACGCGAGACGCCCGCGCGATCGGGTTAGTAAGATAGAAGTCGGAGATCGTCGGGACGAATGGCGTTTTGTCGACAGAGCCGCCTAGCGCGTCGATCGAATTGAAAACGCCTCCATCCGCCGGCGCGACGACATCGAAGCGCACCAGGAAGGGATAGGCCACGGCGAGCGCCGCACGCAGTTGGGCGAGCGAATCAAACGGCAGCTTGGCGCCGAGAGAGTCCGACAGCGCCCGCAGAATTGACCAATCCTCGCGCGCGTCTCCCGGCGGGAACACCGCGCGCTCCGCGAACTGCGGCCTGCCTTCGGTGTTGACGTAGATGCCCGTCTTTTCAGTATAGGCCGCGCCCGGCAGGATGACGTCCGCCCGCTGGGCCCCGCGGTCGCCATGAGTGCCGACGTAGACCACGAACGCGCCCGGTTCAATGTCAAGCTCGTCTGCACCGAGGTTGATGAGCACGTCGAGCGCGTGTGCCTTCGCCATGGCCACCGCATCGAGCGCGCCTTGGCCCGGTACCAGCCCGAGATCCAGACCGCCCACGCGCGAGGCCGCAGTATGCAATACATTAAAGCCGTTCCACCCGTCTCTCACAACGCCGGCGGCGAGGGCGGCCTTGGAAAGCCCAGCGAGCAAGGCGACGCCATCGGGCCGGACGAAAACGCCGGAACCGACAATTATCATTGACCTCGCCGCGTCTTTTGGCTGCCTATCCCACACTTGCGCGAGTGTCTCCGGTCCTCCGCCCAGGTGGTTGTATTTGTAATTCAGATCGGCTTTGGGGCCAACGACTCCTATCGGCGCGCCGCCCCTGAGCCAGCGCTTGCGGATGCGCGCGTTGAGGACGGGCGCCTCGTGACGCGGGCTGGACCCAACGATGAGAATGGCGTCAGCCTGGTCGATCCCAGCGATCGTTGAGTTGAAGAGGTAAGACGCGCGCCCAAATCTGGGGTGCAGTTTGGAGCCATCCTGGCGGCAGTCGATGTTGGACGAGCCGAGCTTGCCGACCAGCGACTTGAGCGCGAACATTTCTTCGACCGTCGCCAGATCACCGACAATTCCGCCGATCCGGGAAGGCGGCGCGGCGGCAACCTTGCCAGCTATCGCAGCGAAAGCCTCCGCCCAGCTCGCGGGCCTGAGTCGGCCCTCGATACGCACATACGGTCGATCCAGTCGCTGCGTCTTCAAGCCGTCGACAATGTGCCGCGTCTTGTCGGAAATCCATTCCTCGTTGATTGCATCGTTGACGCGCGGCAGGATGCGCACAACCTCGCGGCCGCGCGCATCGATCCGAATCGAGGAGCCAAGCGCGTCCATCACGTCAATCGATTCGGTCTTGGCGTACTCCCACGGACGGGCGTGAAAGGCCGTAGGTTTAGAGGTCAAGGCGCCGACCGGACAGAGGTCGACAACGTTCCCCTGCAGCTCTGAACTCAAAGCTTCTTGAAGATACGAGGTGATCTCCATATCCTCGCCGCGGCCGATCGCGCCGAGTTCCGGAACACCGGCAACTTCTGTCACGAAGCGCACGCACCGCGTGCATTGTATGCATCGATTTATCGAGGTCTTGACCAGCGCCCCGATATATTTGTCTTCAACGGCGCGCTTGTTCTCGGCGAAGCGAGAGGAGTCGGCGCCATAGGCCATCGCCTGATCCTGCAGATCACATTCCCCACCCTGGTCGCAGATCGGGCAGTCGAGTGGATGGTTGATCAGTAGAAATTCCATTGTGCCCTTACGCGCCTTGCGAGCCATGGGCGAGTTGGTCAGCACGACCGGCGGTTCGCCGTTCGGGCCGGGGCGCAAGTCTTTGACCGCCATGGCGCAGGAGGCCGTCGGCTTGGGCGGTCCGCCTTTTACTTCGACGAGGCACATGCGGCAGTTTCCAGCGATCGACAGCCGCTCGTGGAAGCAGAAACGGGGGATTTCGGCCCCCGCCGCCTCGCATGCCTGGAGAAGAGTGTATTCGGCGGGAACGTCGATTTCCTTACCGTCAATGACGATCCTGCTCATGCGTTGTTCGCCCCATGGCCTGAGCGCCAATACGCGAGCAGGTCGGTGACAGAAACGCCTTCTACGGTCGCCCCTTTCAAGCGCGCGTCAACGAACGATGGGCCAGCGAGGTTCACCTTCTCGACCTGCAGCCCGGACAGCCTCGCGTTATGAACGCGGCTGCCGGACATATTGAGGTCGTCGAATGAACAACCTGATACGTTGATGTTGCGAAGGTTCGATCCCGATGGAGTGATGTCGTCGAATTTCGAACCTGAAAGGTCGGCCTTGTGAACTTCCGTCCAACGGTTCTCGTTCTCGGTCTTCATCGCGTCGGTTCCAGCGGTTAGCCGCATTTCTGGCTCATCCACAGTTTGATATGCGGCAGGTGGCGCCAACCGAAGGCGAAATCGCTATCGCCCTGGATAGTTAGGTGCGCAAGCCGCCCGGTCGCCTCCTCCAGGTTTGGAATATGCCCGGATGGTATCGGCCACATCACGAAATGCGGCCTCTCAAACGTTTGAAACCAATCTTCCTTGCGGTTGTAGAACTGCTTGTGGACTGTAGTCCACACAAAGCGCTCAAGCGCTTCCACGCTCTCCCACACCGACAGGTTGACCGCCATGGTGGGATCGCTCGCAGGACGAATAGCAGTCGCATTGTTGCTGTCGTCCTTGAGCCGCCACACGAACCCCTCGCAGCGCTCGGCTAGAGCGTTGATGCGATCGAGATTGCCCATGAACGCCGCCATGCGGGGATCTTCCGTCGGATAGCGGAACCGGCCTATGTTGAGTTGGGCGATGTGACGGGTCATGCCCTACTCCGCCGCCGCGAGCACCGGCTCGCTGTGCGGATTTGCGGCATATTGGTCGATGCGCCGCTCGATCTCGGGTCGGAAATGGGCGATGAGCCCCTGAATTGGCCACGCGGCCGCGTCGCCGAGAGCACAAATCGTGTGCCCTTCGACCTGTTTGGTGACGTCGAGCAGCATGTCGATCTCGCGTTTTTGCGCGCGACCCTGGACCATGCGCTCCATGACACGCCACATCCATCCGGCGCCTTCCCGGCACGGCGTACACTGGCCACAGCTTTCGTGTTTATAAAAATATGACAAACGCGCGATGGCGCGGATGATGTCTGTCGACTTGTCCATAACAATCGCCGCAGCCGTGCCGAGGCCGGACTTGAGCTTGGCGAGCGAGTCGAAGTCCATTGGACAGTCGATGATCTGAGCAGCGGGGACGAGCCGCACCGACGCCCCGCCGGGAATGACAGCCAGCAGATTGTCCCAGCCGCCGCGCACGCCGCCACAATGCTTTTCGATCAGCTCACGGAACGGGATCGACATCGCCTCTTCGACGTTGCAAGGCCTGCTGACGTGACCCGAGATGCTAAAGACCTTGGTGCCAAAATTGTTGGGGGCGCCGAAACTCGTGAACCAGGATGCGCCACGACGCAAAATCGTCGGCGCGACGGCGATCGACTCGACGTTGTTAACGGTAGTTGGGGAACCGTACAGTCCCATACCGGCGGGAAAGGGCGGCTTCATGCGCGGCATGCCCTTTTTGCCCTCAAGCGATTCTAGCATCGCCGTCTCTTCGCCGCAGATATAGGCGCCCGCGCCATGATGGACGTAGAGATCGAACGGCCAGCCGTGAACGTTGTCCTTGCCGATGAGATTGGCCTCGTAGGCCTCCTCGACTGCGGCCTCGAGATTCGTGCGCTCCTTGATGAATTCGCCGCGCACGTAAATGTACGCTGCGTGCGCGCCCATTGCGAATGAGGCGATCAATGCGCCCTCGACCAGCGTGTGCGGGTCGTTACGCATGATCTCGCGATCCTTGCAGGTGCCGGGCTCGGATTCGTCGGCGTTGATGACGAGATAATGCGGACGCTTGGGGTCGACGGTTTTGGGCATGAACGACCATTTGAGGCCAGTCGGGAACCCCGCTCCCCCACGACCGCGCAGGCCGGAAGCTTTCATTTCAGCGATGATCCAGTCGCGCCCCTTGTCGACAATTGCTTTGGTCCCATCCCAATTGCCCCGCGCCCGCGCACCCTTTAGCCCGCGATCGCCGAGCCCATAGAGATTGGTGAAGATACGGTCTTTGTCTTCCAGCATCGCTCAGTCCCCGATCCCCCCGGTCGCCGGACGATCGTTTGCCGGTCCCGGATCCTTCGATGCGCCCCTCCCAGCGGCACCGTAGAGCGTGGTCAAGGCAGTTAAGCCGCCAACCGGTTCAGACGAGACACGTCCGGTCTGTGAACCCACTTGGACCGGCCGCCCCATCGCCAGATCGTCGAGAAGCTTAGCAAAACTTTCCGGCGTCAAATCCTCGTAATAGTCGTCATTGATCTGAACCATCGGCGCGTTGCAACAGGCACCGAGGCACTCTACCTCGATCCAGGAAAATACGCCGTCCGAAGTCACGTGGCCCTGTTCGCCGATACGCTTATGGCAGACCGCCTTGATGTCGTCGGAACCGGATAACATGCACGGCGTCGTGCCGCAGACCTGGACGTAGTGGCGCCCAACCGGCTCCAGATTGAACATGGTGTAGAAGGTCGCTACCTCGAGCACCCGGATGTTCGGCAAATCGAGCATGGTCGCGACTTTTTCGATCGCGACCCGAGGAAGCCAGTATCCATTTTGCTTCTGCGCGCGCCACAGCAGTGCCAGTACGGCCGACGCTTGGCGGCCCGGAGGATATTTCGCTATCTCCTGTTCTGCCCACGCCTTATTTTCGGTCGTGAAGTCGAAGGTGGCGGGTTGCTTGTCAGCAAGGCGGCGAACGGACATCGGTCAAACGTTCCTCGAATGTGGCGTGACACTGAAGCGCTCCCGACAACAGATCACCGGTCAACCTCGCCGAACACAATGTCGAGCGAGCCAAGGATCGCGCTGATGTCGGCCAGCATGTGCTTGCGGCACAAAAAATCCATCGCCTGAAGATGCGCGAAGCCGGGCGCGCGAAGTTTGACGCGGTAGGGCTTATTCGAGCCGTCCGACACCAAATAGACGCCAAACTCTCCTTTGGGCGCTTCGACTGCGGCGTAAACCTCGCCGGCTGGTACTTTATAGCCCTCGGTGTAGAGCTTGAAGTGGTAAATCAGCGACTCCATCGACCGCTTCATTACGGCGCGGCGCGGCGGCGCAACCTTTCCGTCATCGGTCACCACTGGGCCTTCGCCGCCAGGCGAATTCAGCTTCTCGCAACACTGCCGCATAATCTTCACCGACTGTCGCATCTCCTCCATGCGGATGACGTAGCGGTCGTAGCAGTCGCCGTTCTTGCCAATAGGAATATCAAAATCCATTTCGTCGTAACATTCGTAGGGCTGCGCCTTGCGCAGGTCCCAGGGAGCGCCTGAGCCGCGCACCATGACGCCTGAGAAGCCCCAAGCCCACGCGTCCGCCAGCTTGACCACGCCGATGTCGACGTTGCGCTGCTTGAAGATTCGATTTCCTGTCAGCAGAGTTTCAATGTCGTCGCAGACCCGGAGGAACGGATCGCAAAAGGCCTCAATGTCATCGATAAGCTTGCGCGGCAGATCCTGGTGCACGCCGCCCGGACGGAAATAGGCGGCGTGCATGCGTGACCCGCTGGCGCGCTCGTAGAAGACCATCAGCTTCTCGCGCTCCTCGAACCCCCAAAGCGGCGGGGTCAAAGCGCCGACATCCATCGCTTGGGTCGTGATCTGAAGCAAATGCGACAACAGGCGGCCGATCTCGCAGTACAGCACGCGGATGACCTGGGCGCGCCGAGGAACCGAAATGCCGAGCAGCCGCTCGACCGCCAGTGCATAGGCGTGCTCCTGATTCATTGGCGCAACGTAGTCGAGCCGGTCCAGATAGGGCACGTTCTGCAAATATGTGCGCGCCTCCATGAGTTTTTCGGTGCCGCGGTGCAAGAGGCCGATGTGCGGGTCGACCCGCTCCACGACCTCGCCGTCAAGCTCAAGCACGAGGCGCAACACGCCATGCGCCGCCGGGTGCTGGGGCCCGAAGTTGATCGAGAAGTTGCGCAGGTTCTGCTGTTCGTTCATCACTCGACTGCCTGCTACCGACCGCCGCCGTTTGCCTTCTCATCCCCCGGCAGCGGAGGGCCCTCCCAAGGGCTCAGGAAATCGAACTGGCGGAATTCCTGATTGAGCCGCACCGGATCGTAACGCACCCTCTTTTCCGCGTCGTCATAACGCACCTCAACGAAACCGGTCATCGGGAAGTCTTTGCGCAGCGGGTGACCGTCGAAGCCGTAGTCGGTCAGAATGCGGCGCAAATCCGGATGGCCGTCGAATATCACGCCAAACAGGTCATAAATCTCGCGCTCGAACCAGTCGGCACCTGGATAGACGGCGGTCACGCTCAGGACCGGCGTATCTTCGTCGGTCTCGATCTTCAGCCGAACCCGGCGGTTCAGCTTCGGCGAGAGCAGATGGTAGACGACGTCGAAGCGCTTCTCGCGCTGTGGATAGTCGACCCCGGAAATATCGATGATTGAAATGAATTGTGCCGCAAAATCGTCGCGAAGGAATTGGAGTGTCTCAATGATCCGCGCGGGATCGACAGTCAGCGTCAGCTCGCCGAACGCAAAAGCGGATTGGAACACCGCGCCAGGGGACGCGGCGGTCAGTTTTGTCGCAATGGTCTGAAGCTCGTCGTCCATTCGATTAAGACTCGCCTTCGCTCCCGGTTGTTGTCAGCGTTCGATCGTTCCAGTCCGACGGATCTTCTTCTGCAACATCAGCACCCCGTAGAGCAGCGCCTCGGCTGTGGGGGGACAACCTGGCACGTAAATGTCGACGGGCACGATGCGGTCGCACCCGCGCACGACCGAATAGGAATAGTGGTAATAACCGCCGCCATTGGCGCATGAGCCCATCGAGATGACATAGCGCGGCTCTGGCATCTGGTCGTAAACCTTGCGAAGCGCTGGCGCCATCTTGTTGGTCAGCGTCCCGGCGACAATCATCACATCCGACTGGCGGGGACTCGCGCGCGGCGCAAAGCCGAAGCGCTCGATATCGAACCGCGGCATCGAAACCTGCATCATTTCGACGGCGCAGCACGCGAGCCCGAAGGTCATCCACATGAGCGAGCCGGTGCGCGCCCATTGAATGAGGTCGTCGGTTGTGGTGACGAGAAAACCCTTGTCCGCGAGTTCGTCGCTTATCGCGCCGTAGTACCGATCCTGAGGCGCGCCGATCAATGGATCACGAAGATCAGTCGCGCCTAGCGCAACCGCCGAGCTGGTGGTCAGTCCCACTCCAGCGCTCCCTTATTCCACTCGTATATGAACCCGACGGTCAACACCGCAAGGAAGATCATCATTGACCAGAATCCCAGCGCGCCAATATCGTGAAAGACGATCGCCCAAGGAAAAAGGAACGCGACCTCGAGATCGAAGATGATGAAGAGGAGCGAGACGAGGTAGAAGCGCGCGTCGAAACGCATACGAGCATCGTCAAACGGAGGAAAACCGCACTCGTAGGGCGAAAGCTTTTCGCTATCGGGCGCTCGATAGGCGACGAGAAACGGAGCGACTAACAGGGCTCCGCTGATGAGCGCGGCGACGACTATGAATACGACCAGCGGAATGTAATCGGAAATAAGGCTCGGCATGGCCTCGCTCTTCGGATTATCGGTTGCGCGCCACGCCTCACGCGCAGCGGATGTCCCCGTGCTTTAGGCGTATCGCAGCGCAGCGCAGCATGCAAGACGAAAGGCTTCCTTCGCCAGCAAGGGATCTTCTGGATAGGGCGGCACGCATCGCTATCGCGACGTCCACGCCTTAGGGTTAGACACGAAACAATCTGAACCTGCGGAGCCATGAGGCGAGCTAGCAGCCCCGAAGGCGCCAGCGCATGACCAATTGAACGGCGATGATGGCGAGAGAGACGGGACTTGAACCCGCGACCTCCGGCGTGACAGGCCGGCGCTCTAACCAACTGAGCTACTCCCCCGCGGAGCGGGACCGGATAAGCTAGGCGTGCCTCGAAGTCAAGGATCGCACGCGGCCGCAGACCATGGCTGCAGACCCGATCTGCGCGCTGCCTACATATTCAAAATTGACTTGTCGCCAATGACCAGCGCCTCATTTCCTCGCGCGTTAGAACGTGGACAGTATCGGGCGGCAGCAGATTCCGCCCTTTGCACCAACGCGGGGTCCACGCCCATTCGCTGGGCATAGCGCCCCAGCACGGCGACCATCGGCGGGTCAGCGAAACTGCGCTCCTCATGCGATCCGAAAAGGCCGCCGCCCTGGTTTTCGACAATCGACATTCGATGCAGCCCGACCTCGCTGCCAGGAGGCGCAACACGGCGCACCGCGCCCATGAGCGCGTAGACGCAGGCCGACAGACATTCGCCAACATAAGGACCCGGATCGCCGCCCGCCTCGAACCGTCCGACGACACCGGCGATCCGCAACCCCCGCAGAATATGACCGAAGACCATTGAAGCGACAACATTTCCGCCGCGGGAGTTGAAGAACACGATTCGTCGCAGCTTGGAGTCCGAGCTTCCGGACTTAAGAAAGTTGACAAACGTCTGCGGCGTCTGAGCCTCGATCACGCCGTCGGCCACGATCACGTCGGGACAATGCCGGCCGCATTCGTGAGATTCGAGCGGCGCGACGTGGAAACTCATCGAAGGGCCATGATTCTGCGCCGCGGCTGGCGTGACCATCGCACTCACAAGGACCAAGGCGAAGACAAGCGCAGCTAAGCCCTGTGAGGGGAAGGTGGTGGGCGGTGACGGGCTCGAACCGCCGACCCTCTCGGTGTAAACGAGATGCTCTGCCAACTGAGCTAACCGCCCTTGCCACCGCCGGCGCCTCGTCCGGCGGCTCCAGGATAACAGGCTCGCAGCAGGCTCGCCAAGCGCAAGTGAGCGCGAAGCGCGTAGAGCGACGGGCGGCGACCGAACGATCCGAGGCCGCGCGGCGCAGACTGCGGAGGTATTGATCTATTTCTTAGCCGACTTCTTATTGAGGCTCGCCTTCAGCGCCGCGCCGGGCTTGAAACGTGCGTTTTTCGACGCTGCGATTTTAATTTCCTTGCCAGTCGCCGGATTGCGACCCTTTCCAGCGGCGCGCTCACGCACCGAGAAGGTGCCGAATCCCACAAGCCGGACTTCCTCGCCCTTCCTCAACGTATCGACGATCCCCTCTAGGACAGCCTCAAGCGCCGCAGCGGCGGAAACCTTAGTTAATTCCGCTTCCGTCGCGATATGATCGACGAGCTCAAGCTTGTTCATTATTGCCTCTCCGTTCGACTGCGGCGCTCGGTTGCCGGCGCCAATTCTGAAGTCCAGCGCCTCAACGTCGCCGTGAGCAGCGCCTCGCCGCCCGCTCCCGTACCCGACCGTCCCCCTCGAAGGCGCTGATCGTCACCCTCGGCGAATCGACAGCAGAGTTCGACACATAGCTCGCCGTTTCACGAAAGGAACGCAAGCGTTCGTCGGGGACAATGAGGAAAAAAGAGCCTAAAAACTGGCCTACGCGAAAAAAATCGCCTCGAATTCCTTAGAATTCGAGGCGGCTTTATAACGCGCCCCGGTTCGTGGCGAGGGAGACCTCCACCTCAGCGCGGAGGCCGCCGGCCCTCAGTGCGCTACTAAGCCTTGGCCGTCCTCCTCGGGCGACCCCGAAGAAGCGGCCGGCGCAGTCACATCCTCCTCCCATGCGATCGGGATCGGCCGGCGAACAAGCGCGTGCGCCAGCACTTCATCCATTCGAGACACGGGCACGATTTCAAGACCGTTTTTCACAGAGTTCGGAATTTCAGCCAAATCCTTTACGTTGTCCTCCGGTATGAGAACTTTCTTGATGCCGCCTCTGAGCGCCGCCAATAGCTTCTCCTTGAGGCCTCCGATCGGTAGAACCCGTCCCCGCAGCGTGATCTCGCCGGTCATGGCGATGTCTCGCCGCACCGCGATGCCTGTCAGCATCGAGACGATGACGGTTGCCATGCCGACGCCCGCAGAAGGCCCATCCTTAGGCGTCGCGCCCTCGGGCACGTGCACGTGGATGTCGCGTCTATCAAACAATGGCGGCTCAATTCCGAAATCGATCGCGCGCGAACGCACATAGGACGCCGCAGCCGAAATCGATTCCTTCATCACATCCTTGAGATTGCCCGTCACCGTCATGCGGCCCTTACCTGGCATCATGACCCCTTCAATCGTGAGCAATTCGCCGCCGACCTCCGTCCACGCCAGTCCGGTCACGAGGCCGACCTGATCGTCAGCCTCGATTTCGCCGTAGCGGAACTTGGGCGGCCCGAGGAATTCGGCGACGTTTCCGCTGTTGACAACGATAGCCTTGCTCTTATGGGTAAGAATCTCCTTCACCGCCTTGCGTGCGAGATTGGAAATCTCACGCTCAAGATTGCGGACGCCAGCTTCACGCGTATAACGCCGGATGAGTTCCGTAATTGCGCTGTCAGCGACCACCCATTCCTTAGCGTCCAATCCGTGCTTGCTCATCGAGTTGGGCAACAGGTGCCGTTTGGCGATCTCCAGCTTCTCGTCTTCCGTGTAGCCGGCGATACGAATGATCTCCATCCTGTCCATTAGGGCGGGTGGGATGTTGAGGGTATTGGCGGTGGTCACGAACATGACGCCGGACAGGTCATAGTCGACCTCAAGATAATGGTCGTTGAACGTCGAGTTCTGCTCGGGATCAAGCACTTCGAGCAGGGCCGAGGATGGATCGCCGCGAAAATCCATGCCCATCTTATCGATCTCGTCGAGAAGGAAGAGCGGATTCGAGGTTTTGGCCTTGCGCATCGACTGAATCACCTTGCCCGGCATTGAGCCAATGTAGGTGCGCCGATGTCCGCGAATCTCCGCTTCGTCACGTACCCCGCCGAGCGACATACGAACGAATTCACGGCCCGTAGCTTTCGCGATCGACTTCCCGAGCGAGGTCTTACCGACGCCCGGCGGGCCGACGAGGCACAAGATCGGCCCGGTCAGCTTGTTGGCACGCTGCTGTACAGCGAGATACTCGACGATACGCTCTTTGACCTTGTCTAACCCAAAATGATCGGCGTCCAAGATCTTTTGCGCGGTCGGGAGGTCCTTCTTGATCTTCGACCGCTTCTGCCAAGGGATCGACAGCAGCCAATCAAGATAATTGCGAACGACCGTGGCTTCAGCCGACATCGGCGACATCTGTCTCAGTTTTTTGACCTCGGCGAGCGCCTTCTCCCGCGCTTCCTTAGTAAGTCTCGTCGCCTTGATTCGCTCCTCTAGCTCGGACATTTCGTCCTTGCCGTCCTCGTCGCCAAGCTCCTTCTGGATCGCCTTCATCTGTTCGTTAAGATAATACTCCCGTTAAGTCTTCTCCATTTGCCGCTTGACGCGCGTCCGGATGCGTTTCTCAACTTGGAGCACCGAAATCTCGCTCTCCATCAGCGCGAGACATTTCTCAAAGCGCTTTGCAACGGAGCGCATCTCTAAAATCGCCTGCTTGTCGGATAGCTTGACCGCAAGATGGGAAGCGATGGTGTCGGCGAGCTTGCCGTAATCGTCGATCTGATTGACCGCGGTCACGACCTCGGGGGAGATCTTCTTGTTGAGCTTCACGTAGCTCTCAAATTCGGACACAACCGAGCGCGACAGGGCCTCCGCCTCGATCTTCTCGATCGGCTCATCGGCGATCGCCAGGGCCTCAGCTTGGAAAAACCCGTCGCCAGACACGAACCGAGTCACCTGAGCGCGCGTCGCGCCTTCGACGAGCACCTTAACCGTGCCGTCGGGCAGCTTGAGCAACTGCAGAACGCTGGCTAGCGTTCCGGCGGAAAAAATGGCGTCAGGAGCCGGATCGTCGTCGGCGGCGTTCTTCTGGGTCGCAAGCAGGATCGGCTTGTCGGACTTCATCACCTCTTCGAGCGCGCGAATCGACTTCTCGCGCCCGACAAACAGCGGAACGATCATATGCGGAAACACGACGATGTCGCGCAATGGGAGGACGGGATACACGTCGAGCGTCCCGGGGACGATGGGCTTATGTTGGTTGGTCATGGCCATCCTCAACTTCGCGAGCTGACTGTCCGTCCGCTCCGCATTTTCTTCCTTTACAGATCTTCGATGAAACCCCGCCGGAAAGAACAAAGACGAACCAATTCCGCGGAAAGTCGCCAACTTCACGCACTAAACTTCCTTGCCTGAACTATAGGGGGAATCAATGATCCATGCCAAAACATGGGCTCGCGCCGCACGACTTTCAAGCGGCGCGTAGAGCCGAGTGCGCGATCAGCCCGCGCGCTCGGCGCGCTCAGCATAGATGTAAAGCGGGCGAGCCTTGCCTTCGACGACCTCAGGACCGATAACGACTTGTTCGACGCCATCGAGACCCGGCAGCTCAAACATCGTGTCGAGCAAGATTGCTTCCATGATCGAACGGAGGCCGCGCGCGCCTGTACGCCGCTCGATCGCCTTCTTCGCGACGACACCCAGCGCCTCTTCCTGAATCGTCAGGTCCGTGTTCTCCATCTCGAACAGACGCTGATATTGTTTGACGAGCGCGTTTTTCGGCTCGGTCAGGATCTTCTTCAAGGCGTCCTCATCAAGATCCTCAAGGGTTGCGATGACCGGCAGACGGCCGACGAATTCGGGAATGAGGCCGAATTTCAGCAGATCCTCAGGCTCGACCTCGCGGAACACCTCGCCAGTGCGCCGGTCGTCAGGCGACTGAACCTTAGCGGAGAAGCCGATCGAGGTGCCCTTGCCGCGGGCAGAGATGATTCGTTCGAGACCGGAAAAAGCCCCGCCGCAAATGAACAGGATATTGGTCGTATCGACCTGTAGGAATTCCTGTTGGGGATGCTTGCGTCCCCCCTGCGGAGGGACACTCGCAATCGTACCCTCCATGATCTTGAGCAGCGCCTGCTGAACGCCCTCGCCCGACACATCGCGCGTAATCGACGGATTGTCAGACTTGCGGCTGATCTTATCGATCTCGTCGATGTAAACGATGCCGCGCTGCGCCCGCTCGACGTTATAGTCGGAAGCCTGCAACAGTTTCAGAATGATGTTCTCAACGTCCTCGCCGACATAACCCGCTTCAGTCAGAGTCGTAGCGTCGGCCATCGTGAACGGCACATCGAGGATGCGCGCAAGCGTCTGAGCGAGCAGTGTCTTGCCCGATCCTGTCGGGCCGATTAGCAAAATGTTTGATTTCGCCAGCTCGACATCGCCGTGCTTGGTGGCGTGATTAAGGCGCTTGTAGTGATTGTGGACCGCAACCGAGAGCACCCGCTTGGCTTGGGGCTGACCGATCACGTAATCGTCGAGAACCTTGCATATCTCTCGAGGAGTTGGGATGCCGTCTTTACTTTTGACGAGCGCGGTCTTGCTCTCCTCACGAATGATGTCCATGCACAATTCGACACATTCATCGCAGATGAACACGGTGGGCCCGGCGATGAGCTTGCGGACTTCATGCTGGCTCTTGCCGCAGAAAGAGCAATAGAGCGTATTTTTGGCGTCGCCTTCGGCTTTGGCCATCGCTTTTTCTCCATTTAGGCTGCTTCCGCCGAAGCGAGTTGTCAAACGCCTGACCGAGCAGCCTAACCAAACCACCCTAACGAAACGTAGCCTTCGGCCCTGCCTCGCGCTTCCCTCCCGTCCATCACCCTGGGCTCAGATCGGGATTTGACAAGCAACCACCAAATTATACGCAAAATCAAGGCCACGCCGCAAAATTCCTGGCGGCCGACAGTCGAAGCCAGAAAAACCGAGGTTTGAGCGCCCGTGGCTATACCTTCGCCTCTTCCAGCTCGACCGTGCGTTTGACCGTCACCTCATCCACGATTCCAAAGGCCTTGGCCTCGTCCGCCGACATGAAATGATCCCGATCCAGCGTTCTTTCAATGGCTTCGTAGGACTGACCGGTGTGATGTACGTAGATCTCATTGAGTCTTCGCTTGACCTTCAGGATATCCTCTGCGTGCCGCTGGATATCAGAAGCCTGCCCCTGAAAGCCGCCTGACGGCTGGTGGACCATGATGCGGGAATTGGGCAGAGCAAACCGTGAGCCCTTCTCGCCAGCGGCGAGCAAAAGCGAACCCATCGAGGCCGCCTGTCCAATGCACATCGTCGTCACTTTGGGACGAATAAACTGCATCGTGTCGTAAATTGAGAGGCCCGCCGTAACGACCCCTCCCGGGGAATTGACGTAAAGAGCGATTTCCTTCTTCGGATTGTCAGCCTCGAGAAAAAGGAGCTGCGCGACGATCAGCGAAGCGGACACGTCGTCGACCGGACCGACCATGAAAATGATGCGTTCGCGCAACAGCCGGGAGAAAATATCGAACGAACGCTCGCCCCGCGCCGACTGCTCGATAACAATCGGCACAAGATTATTGGTGTAGTAGTCCACGAGATCGCGCATTAGAGTCCTTCTTTGACCGGAAACAACCAACAGCCGGCGGTCGGCGCGAGCTCAACATAGGCGCCCGAGGCGGTCCGGAAAAGAGGAGGCCGGCGCCAGCTGGGCACGAGCGGCGCTCATTCAATCCTCCGGCACGCTCGACAGCGCGTCATCCACCGGCTTGAGGAGTTCTTCCCGACTGACCTTCAGGTCTTCGACCTTGGCGAGGCCTAAGATATGATCGACAACCTTCTCCTCGTAAATCGGAGCCCGTAACTCAGCCAACGCTTGGCTGTTGTTGCGGTAGAAATCCCAGACTTGCTTTTCCTGGCCTGGGAACGACCGTGCCCGGGCGACCAGGGCCTGTGTCATCTCCTCATCGGCAACTTTTACCTCCGCCCTCGTGCCGACCTCGGCCAGCAGAAGCCCTAGGCGCACCCGCCTTTCGGCTATCTTGCGATAATCGGCCTGCGCCGCCTCTTCGGTCGTGTTCTCATCGGCGAAAGTGCGCCCCGAGGCCTGCTGCTCGCGAGCGACTTGCTCCCAAATAGAATTGAACTCTTGATTGACCAGCCCTTCCGGCAGCTCGAACGAATAAAGTTTGTCTAGCTTATCAAGGAGCTGACGCTTAACTCTTTCGCGCGAAACGCGCGCGTACTCGGCAGCGATGCGATCGCGAATCGTCTCCTTGAGCTTGTCGAAATTCTCCGACCCCATGCCCTTGGCGAATTCATCGTCGAGGGGGAACGGATCGCGCGCGGCGACGGCCTTCACCGTCACGTCGAAGTCGGCGATCTTCCCCGCTAGCGGGCGAACGGCGTACGCCTCTGGGAAAGTCGCCCGAACCGCGCACTTGTCGCCGACGACGACACCGATGAGCTGGTCCTCAAACCCAGGCAGGAACGTGTTCGAACCGAGCGCGACCTGGACGTCCCTCCCTTCGCCACCTTCGAAGGGCACACCCTCGATCGTTCCGTCAAAATCGATCGTCACACGGTCGTGGATTTCGGCCTTCGCGCCGGCGGACTTCTCGCTGTAAGAACGGCGCTCCTCAGCCAGACGATCGAGCGCGGCCTCGACGTCTGACGGCTCGACATCGGCAGTCAAACGCTCGAGCGAGACTTGCGAGAAATCGCCAATCTCGAACACCGGCAGCACCTCGAGCGCGACCTTGAAGTTAAGGTCGCCGCGAGCCTCCAGCGCGGCGTCGATCGCCGCCTGATCGTTCGGAAGCTCGACCTTTGGCTCGCGAGCGAGACGCAGGTGGTTGTCGTCGACGATCTTCTTGTTCGCGCTTGCGATCGCTTCCTGCATCACATCGGCCATCACCGACTTGCCGTAAACTTTACGCAAATGCTCCATCGGCACCTTGCCGGGTCGGAATCCGTTGATGCGCACCTTAGCCTTTAGGTCCGCCAATTGCCCGTTGAGTTTGGCGGCCAAGTCGCTCGCCGGCAACGAAATGTCGTACTCTCGCTTAAGTCCCTGGCTAAGCGTCTCGGTCACCTGCATCTGCATTCCGCCTTGTGGTCATCGCGGCAGACAACCGCGACTGGCCGATACTTGCCAATCGACCGATCGTCAATTGTGCCGGGCGCATTTGCGGTCGCGAAGGAAATGGTGCGGGCGGAGGGACTCGAACCCCCACGACTTTCGCCACCGGAACCTAAATCCGGCGCGTCTACCAGTTCCGCCACGCCCGCGGCGAGCGCCGGCACGACGAGGCCGATTTGCTTTCGGCGCTCTATATCAGCTTGTCCGCCTTGCGCCATAAAAAAATACGGACCTGACACGCCCGTCGCTCATTTGCGCACGACAGCGGCGATCGCGATGGTGAAGAGGCCCGTCGCGAGCAGAATGCGGGTTGCGCCGTCGGCCCGCTCGGCTAAAAACGCCGGCACGAACAGAAAACGCCCTAACCCAAGGAAAATCGAGGAAAAACCTAGGGATATGGCAACCTTACGCATGGATAGGCCCTTTTCCCCGCAAGCCCCCTGTGAGCAATTTCCGCGCCGCGCGCAACGCGCCAAAATGGGACAAATGGTGTGATTCCGACCCGGCGCATCGTTCTGGGCGGCGGCCTTTCGGTAGCCGTGTGGCGCCTCGGCGGCTGGGCGCGAGCGGAGGCGCCTGCTCCGGCGGCTCAGGGCATTCTCGACTTCGAAGCGGCGCCGGCGAGGCTTCAAGTCGCGCCGGTTCCAGCCGAACTGGCGGGGGCCAACGCCTATGCCGGCGCGATTCCGGGCCCGTCATCAGGCTCAAACAAGGCAAAGAGCTAAGCCTGAAATCGCCAACAAGCTGCCCGAACCGACCACGCTGAGCTTTCCGGGCTTACGCGCGGCAAACGCAGCTGCTGGCATTGGCGGCCCCACCAGGAAAGGCTCAAGCCTGACGCGAGGGCGGAGATACGCTTCCTTCGCCCCGATTCCGGCTCTAATCTTTATCTGCCCCGAGCCGACTCGACCGACCCCTTCCAGCAAGGACGTGGGCTATTCGGCCCGATCGCCGTCGACGAACCGAAGGCGCCGGACGTCGACCTCGACGCGGCGTTGGGGCTGTCCGACTGGAACGTCGACGCTGAGGCCAGATCAAGGACGATTTCGCCGATCCTGCCATCGGCCGGGGAAGCGGGAGCAAGGGAGGCGTTGTTTTCGCCAAAGGGGCGACCGCGCCGTTGAAGCTCAAGGCCGGCTCCCGCGCTCGCGCGAGGCTGCGTCTGGGCAACGCTGCGACCGCGCGTCGGGCGACGCTCGCGACAAGCGGCGCAAAGATCCACATCGTGGCGGTCGAGGGCCAGCCGGGCGAACCGTTCGAACACCTCGGCAACCAGTTTCCGATTGGCCCGGGCGCCCGGTTCGAATTGATGTTCGACATGCCGCATGGCGGTGGCGTCAGCCTTGATCTGCGTGGCGGCGCCGGGACCGCCGACCGCCCGTTCATTGCGATCGAATCCGAAGGCGCCCCGATGGAGGTCCGCGCCGGGTCGCCGCCAATCCACGCCTAGTGCGGAAATCGCCCTCGAATCCGCCAGGCGCAGCGATTTTACCCTCAGCGGTGGCGGCTCAGCGCCATTTGCTATCAACGGCGCGACCTTGGTCGACCGGGCGCCGAAGCCCGCCTATGTCATCCCGCGCGGCCAGCCCGCCGTGTTTGCCCTCGCCAACAAAACGGCGGTCGTCCAGGCAATCCGGCTCCGGGGCCACGTCGCTCGGCTCCTGCACGCGAGGGACGACGGCTGAGGAGCCACCATCCTCATCCAGCCCGGCCGTACCGCAATGCCGCGTTCGTCGCCGACAACCCATGCAAATGGCCGCTCGAATCGGCTATCCCCGAACACCGTGCAGCCGGAGTGAGAACCTGGTTTCAGGTTGTGTGAAGCGCCCGACACTGCGCGAGACGCTGAGAGCGAAACGCGCGGGGCAGAGCCGCTTCAAGAGACCGCCCGGTAACGACGGATCAGCAAATAGACGACGCCCGCCGCGAGTAGGCAAAGAATGGTCGCGTAGATCGTTCCATAGTCCGAGTCGGCGAACGGCAGCGCTTTCGTATTCATGCCGAAGTAACCCGTCACGAAGGCGGGAGGCAACAGCACGGTCGTGACGACCGTGAGCGCGAAGAGGTTGCGATTGGTCGCGGTCGCGAGCTGCGCCGCCAGTTCCTCCTGCAGCAGCCGCGCGCGCTCAGCCTGAAGATGAAGGTCCGCGTGGAAAGCGTCGACCCGCTGCCGCACCCTGGAGCCAAGGTCGCGATACGCCTGAAGGACGCTCTCGCCGCGGTTGAGTTCGAGTTGCCTCAGCACGCTGTGAGCGGCCTGAACCAGTCGCTCCTGGCGAGAAATGCCTCTTCGCAACTGCAGAAGGGCCGCGCTTTCGCCCTTGAAGGCGTCCGACAAAACCCGGTCTTCGATCTGATCCAGCTGTCCGGCGATCTCTTGCGTGGCCTCGCCGATCGAATCCGCGGCGGCCACGAGAAGGCTCTCAAACAGCGCCGCGCTATCCTCAAAGATAGCGCCCTTCTCCGCCTGGTCTTTAACCGCCATGGCGGAGCGCGCTGCGTGGTGGCGCGCCGTCAGGAGAAACTGCGGCCACAAGGCGAAACGGAGATCGGTCGCCTCCATTCCCTCCTGGTCTTCGTGGCGGACGTCGTGGAGCGTTCCCCATAAGGCTTCCCCGCCCCAGTGCAGGCTCGGATGGCGGTCCTTGGATAAAAACACCTCACGGGCCTCGGGAGGAAGGGCCTCCTGCGTGCCGATCCACTCGCGCGTCCGAACGTTTCCCAAAATGAGGTGCACCCAGACAAATCGACGCCCGCGCGTGAGTTCGATCGACGAACCGCCGCCAAGCAGCCGTCCGCGTCCCTCCTCGTCGAACTCGAACGCCCACGCGACCCCCGGCCCAAGGTCCGCCAGATCAATTCGTGTCGGTTGTACGGTCATTTTCCCCCCAACCGCAGACGCTTATCCGCCGCGGATGAAGGCTAGATGTCACTTTCTGGAAGGCCCCCTGGTGAGTTAGACCCGGTTGGCGATGCGGCTCACAGCCACTTCTTCCACCGGAAGAACACGTATGGCCCAACCGCGACGGCCACCATCAGAACGAGCGCCGCCGGATACCCCCACGTCCAGTCGAGCTCCGGCATCAGTTTGAAATTCATGCCGTAAATCGAGGCGATCATGGTCGGCGGCATGAAAATGACCGCGAGCACTGAGAACAGCTTGATGATATCGTTCTGCGCGAGATTGATGAAGCCCAAGGTCGCGTCGAGCAGGAACTGCACCTTCTGCGCCTTGAAGTTCGCATCCTGCTCGAGCGCCTGAAGGTCGCGCAAAGCCGACTTCGTCGCCTCGCGCACTGGCTTTGGCGCATCCGCGGACCTTCCTTCAGACATCAGAAAGAGCACGAGCCGCTCGAGCTCGACCAGGCTTTCGCGCAGGTTCGAAATCTTCTCGTCTTCGCGTCCGAGGTCGCCGAGGGTCGCCGAATAGATTTTGCTGCGCGCGCTTTGGTCGCCCTTGGCTCGAAAGACCTGGCTCGCGATGGAATCGAGCTCGACGCCGACCTTGTTCAGCGCCCTGGCGGAGCGATCAACAATGGCGTTGATAAGTCCGACCGCCACCGTGTCCGGGTGCAGCGCTCGGGTCGGAATTTTGCCCAGCCTTTGACCGAAGAGCTCGAAAGCCTCGCCGGGGTCGTAGCGGACGGTGACAAGCGCTTTCGGGCCGAGGACGAAGGTGACGTCGGCGACATCGGGCGTACCCTTGGCTTCGCTGACGACGCAGGCGTGCAGGTAGCGCACCCCATTTTCGGAATAGTAGGATTCGGCAGGCTGGGCGAAGTCTGGATCTGAGCGTGATGGCACCTTGGAGCCCAGATAGCCCTCTACTTTTCGGTCTTCCTCCACAGTTGGTTCGACCATATCGATCCATACCGCGCCAGGCGGGATCGGTTCCGCTGGATCGAGAATCTTCCGCTGGAGTCCGACGCTCGTCGCCGCCTCTGCGCCGGAGGCGGTTTTTACGGCATAGTGGACAATCAGCACGGTTCGTCCTCTGCTTCAGCCGAAGCGCTTAGCAGGAATTACATGAATTCTCATCGGTGTGCCTTTCGCAAGCCGAAGCAAGTATGGACCGGTAGGACTTCAGAGATGGCGGGCGCGAACTCTGCGCGCCCCCGAGCTATTTCAAGGTGTTAAGTCTTTTTTTCCGCAACTCGCTTGATCCATCGCCTAGTCTGAGGACCTATTAAATTCTTGCATAGGGTTGGATTGGCTGATTCCTAGGCGAGGCGACGAGGCTTCGCCATGTCTGATTTGGTTTTTGGTTTCGGAGGCGCAGATGCGCCGGATCGAGGCGTCTTTTCCGCAACCTACTGAGAATATTTAGAGTCTTCTGGCGTAAGTCGGTAGAAGAACAAAAGAGGAACAAAAACTTGCGCTTTGACGCCGTTGACGGCATAGTAGGACAAGTTCGAGAGGCGCGCCCGAAATGGACCGCTCTGCTTCTCCCCCTTTTCTCCGCCAGCAGGCACGTCGTTCCATTGCGCTCGCCGGAACCGTCGCGTCATTCGCGTCAGAGAACCCGTATTTGAAGGCGCCGATGGCATCTACGAGCACGCCCATCCGATCGAAACGCGTGAGTGTAACCCGCGCCCAGCGTGTTCTCGCCTCGTTCATCGTTGGCGCCGGGGTCGACGAAATCGGCGCAGCGGAGCGGCTGACCGGGAAGCGACGGAGTGCACCCTGCCTCAAGAGTTGCGCAAGCGCTAGCCCGCGAGGCTCGAGCAGATGATCCTCAAGCTTCGGGACCGGCTTCAGGACAGTGATCTGGCAACGATCGACCCCGCGCTAATTAACGAAATCAATGAGATCGCAGACCGTCTTCAGCCGGAACAACCGGCTGAATGACCTCCGAGCCGGAGCAACCCACTCAAGCCCGGCGAATCGGAAGCGTGCGCCCTCCTCCGATTCCGGAAGGCCGGATCAGAAGCGCCTCCGATCTTCTGAAGCTCGAGCTCGACACGCGCGTGCGCATGTTCGCGGAGATGACGCCGCTCGAATGCGCGCAATTGTTTCATGATTGGGCGCTCTGGGCCCGTCCCGATCAAGCCCCGCCGGAGGGCGACTGGATCATCTGGCTCATCCTTGCGGGGCGCGGCGCCGGCAAGACGAGAGCTGGCGCGGAGGCGGTGCGTAACTGGGTGCAGACCTACCCGCTCGTCAATCTGATCGGCGCCACCATCGCCGACACCCGCGACATCATGATCCGGGGCGAATCCGGCATTCTCGCTTGCTGTCGGCGCGACGAGCGTCCCCGCTTTCTCGCCGCCGACCTTCGGCTCGAATGGCCGAACGGTGCGGTGAGCATGCTGTTCTCGGCTGAGGAGCCCGACCGGCTCAGGGGCAAACAGCACATGAAGCTGTGGTGTGACGAACTCGCCGCCTGGCGCCAGCCTGATGCCTTCGATCAGGCGATGCTGGGCTTAAGACTCGGAGACAAGCCGCAAGCAGTCATCACGACAACACCGCGACCAAGCAAGATCATCAAAGACCTGACGGTTGGCAAGGACACGATCGTCACCCGCGGCTCGACCTTTGACAATAAGGCTAATCTAGCCCGAGCGTTCTTTGAACGCATTACCGCACGTTACAAAGGCCGCGCCATCGGTCAGCAGGAGCTTTTCGCCGAAATTGTCGAGGAGACACCGGGCGCCCTGTGGTCGCGGGCGCTGCTTGAGCGTCAACGCGTTGCGCCGGAAGCTGCGCCGAAGGAATTCGCCGAGATTGTGGTCGCGGTCGATCCGCCGGCGCGCTCGGGATCAAAATCCGACGAATGCGGGCTCATCGTCGCCGCGAAAGCGCAGAACGGGCTCTTCTATGTGCTGGCCGACCTCACCAGCCAGGGCGAGACGCCGGGCGCCTGGGGCGCGCGGGTTGGCGCCGCCTTCCGCGGCTTCAAGGCGAACCGCGTAGTCGCCGAAATCAACCAGGGCGGCGACATGGTGACGGAGGTCTTGCGCCAGAGCGAGCCCAACCTGCCGGTGCGCGCGGTTCACGCGACGCGGGGCAAGTTCCTGCGCGCCGAGCCGATCGCGGCGGCCTACGAGCGCAGTCTCGTGTTTCACATTGGGACATTCAGCAAGCTCGAGGACCAGCTCTGCGCGCTGACCCCCGATTTCGACCGGCGCGCTATGGGCTTCTCGCCCGACCGTGCCGATGCGCTGGTGTGGGCGCTAGCGGACCTGCTTGGCGTGGGACGGGCGAGCCCAGGGGGGATGTATGAGTTTTGGGCGGGAGGCGGTCGTGAAGGCTCTAAGTCCGACATTTGACGCTTTGCTAGTGGCCCTACAGCGCTAGGCGCGGGCTTTCGGAGCCGCTTGTTGGCACAAGTAGAATCGAAAAGTATGGCGGTCATCGCATGCCGTGCAGTGTCGAGCGCGATTGGGCAGTCCTTACCGCGGACCTCACGATCCGTAAGGCCGTCTTTTACGGTCACTGCAGCGACACACATCGCCAAAAAATGCCCTTTGACACCGATCCAATTAGGGACTACGTAAGTTATGTAGTCTATTCGGGGCTTGTTGATGCATTGCGTCGTGGAAACTGAGGCGTTTGCACGGCAAGCGTCAATAGCAGTTCTGACGGAAGACGAGAGACACGAAATCGCATGCCTTTTATCGGAGGAGCCGATGAGAGGCGAATTCATTCCTGGCACTGGTGGTGCCAGGAAATTTCGCTTTGCGAAAGCCGGGATGGGCAAGAGGTCGGGTTATAGGATCATATTCTATTACGCCGCCGAGGACATTTGGACAAAGGTGCGAGGTTAAACCTCTCACCTCACGAAAAGAATGACCTGAAAAAGCTTTAGGGAGGATCGCAAATGAATACAGGAAGGCAACTAAGGAGAAAATTAGGTCACTGGCAGGGATAGCGTCATGAGCAAGACAGGAAAGAGACTTATCGAAGCGGCCTTGGAGGCCGTTAGCATTGCTCGCGGCGAAAGGACGGCTGCGCGCCTCCACGTTCCGGCTGAAATCAACGTCCGTTTGGTGCGTCAAAAATTCAAGCTCTCGCAGGAAGACTTCGCAGCGGAGTTTGGATTTAGCGTGACTCAAATTCGAGACTGGGAGCAAGGGCGTTCGCGGCCTATCGGCGGAGTGCGCGCCTACATCATGCTCATCGATCGGGACGGAGAGGCTATCCGCAGACTTCTTAGCGACGCGAAAGCGGCGACTAAAAGCAAAGCGGCATAATTGCTGTTTTGGTTGGACGGTTGCTTCACGAGCGACCGTCCCACCGCCCCCTTTAGTCGGGGTTAGACGACCTTTTCAATTAACCGTAATCCGCGTCCTTGCAGAAAGCTTAGTTTCCGGACGCACGCGCGGCGAGCCCGCGAATGGTGACGCGGCTTTGTACCCTTAGAGCTGACCGAGGCAACGGGCCGCAGGTGAACGCGCCCTGCGGCCGCACGCGGTCCAGTCCGTCGCGCCCGGCGCCGTTTATCGACTGGAATGGTCCGGCGATGAGAAGCCGACGGTCACGCAGATGACCGGATAGATGGCGATCTCTTGCGGCGACGAGGTTAGCGACCCGCAGCTACCGTCGCGATAGAAAACCGCCGGCAAGCACGGCATGCAGCGTCGCGCCAAGTTTGCGGTTGAAGTCTTCTGCCTCGAATTGGGCGTTGACGGCTTCCGTCTTGTCCTCGCGCGGCGTTGGGCACTGCGGATCGGCGCCAACGCCGCCCAGGCGCGCGACCATAGTTTTAAACGCGCTTTCCAGTTGCTCGCGATCGCGCTCGGCGACGAAAACCTCAGTGATCCAGACGTCGGCGCCGCTTTTTGACGAGGCGACGCAGAAGGTCCAGCGCGACTGCGCGAGCGCGACAGCCGGCAGAGAAACGATGATCGCGGCCAGCGCTATGAAAATGCGCATCGCCCCCACTGCTGCGTAAGCCAATCGGGCGCGAAAGTAGGCGCCAATTCCTAACGGAATACGAAGGCCTCTCACCCGACCCTCTCCGCCGATAGCCCGTCAAAAGACGGACGCTCTACGGGAGGACGGAGATCCAAGGAAACGATCCTATGTCGGAACCCGTCAGACGCGCCCTGCCCCCAAGCGTTTTCGCCCGGCTCGCCGATGCGACGCGCTATGTGATATCCGGCGTATCGCCGGACACCTGGTTCGGGCCTTTGCAGCCGCTGGCGCCGATGGCGCCGCCTGAGGTCAAGGGGCGCCAATGGGACTATCCATTCGGCGCCAACCTCAACTACATCCCGCGCGCCGAAGACGGCGTTTCGTTCCTCGAACTGCGCGGGCTCGCCGATGCGCTGCCACTCCTGCGCGCCGTGATCGAAACCCGCAAGGACCAGATCGCGGCGCAGAGCTACGCCATCCGCTCGCGCAACCGTGCGGATTCGTCGGCAAGCTCTCCAGCGATCGATCAGGTCACGCGCTTCCTCGCCCGTCCCGACCGGCGCCGTTCGTTCGCCGACTGGCTGCGCATGCTGCTCGAGGAGATGCTGGTCATCGACGCGGCGACCATTTATCCGCGCTACAACCGCGGCGGCTCGCTCTATGCGCTCGACATCATCGACGGGTCGACGATCAAGCCGCTGATCGACGAGGACGGGCGCCCGCCCGAGCCGCCCGATCCCGCCTACCAGCAGATCCTCAAGGGAATCCCCGCAGCGGACTTCTCCGCCGTCGAACTCCTCTATCTGCCGCGCAACCTCCGCGCCCATCGGATGTATGGCATGAGCCCGGTCGAGCAGATCGCGCTCACCGTCAACATCGCGCTCCGGCGCGACGCCTCGACCCTCGACTATTATAGCGCCGGCTCCTCGCCCGACGCCTTCGCCACTTTGCCGAAGGAATGGACGGCCGATCAGATCCGCTCGTTCCAGGACTATTTCGACGCCCTGATGAGCGGCAATCTGGCGCGCCGGCGCCAGACCAAGTTCATGCCCGCCGACTTCAAGCTGATCGAGGCCCGCCAGCCGCCGCTGAAAGACCAGTACGACGAGTGGCTCGCGCGCATCATCTGCTACGCCTTCTCGGTCCCTGTCTCGCCGTTCGTCAGTCAGGTCAACCGCGCGACCGGCGAGACCATGCGCCAGCAGGCGGCGCAGGAAGGTCTTGTGCCGCTCAAGGCGTGGGTGAAGAACGCGCTCGACCATGTGATCCGTGAATGCATGAACGAGCCAGGGCTCGAATTCGTGTGGGTCGGCGACGACGCGATTGATCCGCTTGAGCAGGCGCAGACGCTGCAGATCCTGGTCGGTGCCGGCATCAAGACGCGCGAGGAGGCGCGGGCGGATCTCGGCTTGGCCCCCACGACCGGCGTAATCGCGCAAAGCGCCACAAACCCAGTGGCATCTGCAGTTGCTACTGCTCATGCAAGCGAAAACTCCGGCATTTCCAACGCGTAGAACAAAAAGAGAACAATTCCTTGACCGCTTACGCCGGTCGTGGCATAGTCATCTACAGTGGGAGAAGTGGCGGAGGCGACCAAGCCCTGCCCTTCATCCTTTGTCTGCCCTTCAGAAAATTCGTTCGCCGCGCGCCTCTTTCCCCGGGCGTGATTCCGCTTGCTTCCTCCGGAGCCTGCATGTCCGCTCTCGACTTGTTCCTGCCGCTCGCCAAGATTGATCTCGATCGCCGCCTCGTCACCGGCGTCGCGACGGCGGAGACGCCTGATCGCTCCGGCGAGATTTTCGACTACGCCTCGAGCAAACCCTATTTTCAGAAATGGTCGGCGGAAGCCGCCGCAGCAACCGGCGGCAAGTCCCTCGGCGCGGTTCGCGCCATGCACACTCCGATCGCCGCCGGGAAGCTGACCGACATTGCCTTCGACGACGACGCCAAGCGGATCACGGTCGTCGCCAAGATCGTCGACGACGACCAGTGGCGAAAAGTTCAAGAAGGCGTCTATACCGGCTTCAGCCAGGGCGGCCGCTATGTGAAGCGCTGGGCGGACGGCGACACCGGGCTTACCCGCTACACCGCCGATCCGCACGAAATCTCGCTCGTCGACCTGCCCTGCGTGCCCGACGCGACCTTCGACGTGGTCAAGGATGGCATCGTGGAAAAGCGCTCGTTCGCCGCCCGACCCGACGCGGACGAGTCCGCCGATACGGATATCGACGCGGGTGACGACGATCTCGACGCCGACAAGGGCGAGTTCTCAGCCGCGCAGCGTGAGAAGGACGCCGAAGAGGGCGTCGCCATGCCCGACGGCTCCTATCCGATCCGATCCGCCAAAGACGTTGCGAACGCCTTGAGGGACTGCTGCCGCAGCGGCGAGAAGGCGGACGTCAAGGCCCACATCATCGCGCGCGCCAAGGCGATCGGCGCGGACAGCGCCCTGCCCGACGACTGGACTGAAACGGCCGATAAGGCCGCCGGCTCATTCGCCGGGGCGGCTGCCCCCGATGCGCTAGCTAAGGTCCTTACCTACGCCGCTCTGAAGCTCGACCGTGCGACGGCGGAAAACGCACAGCTGCGCAAGGCGCTCGACGATCTCACGCCCTCGCTCACGGACATGAAGAAGCGCATCGCGGCGCTGGAAGCCCAGCCGCTGCCGGCTAAGGCTGCGCTGCGCTCCGTCACCAAGACGGCGGACAGCGCGGACGGCGCCCTGGTCAGCGCCGACGAGGCGGTTCGGCATCTGGCTTCGCTATCTCGCTCATGAGCGCGCGCTCGCGCTCACCAAGCTTAGCCTCGCCAATCCCGGGCCGCCGCGCTTCTGAAGCGCAGACCGCTGGGTCGAGCCAGCGTCCAATTCGTTCACATCGGACCCCGCCTGCAGCGACTGCCCTCCCGGTCGCAGTGGACGGAATCGCTGACGCCGCGGCGTCCAGCGAGGCGGCGGTCGAAGCTCAGTGGGCCATCGCCTCGCTAACGGCGGCGATCGGTCGACCGCTCGAAGCTTCGGCCGCCGCGGATTTTCGTGAGCCCTGGCCGCTTGGGCGCCTCGTCGCCGGCGCTGGTTTCTAAAGTCGCAATCCAACGTTCCGACGCTCTCAAGGAGACTCGAATGAGTTGCTTCAAGTCCGTCCTAGCGCTCGTGGCCCTATGTAGCGCGCTAGCCGGGTGCACCTCCGCGGGCCAGTTCACACCCGCCGCGTCGGCGGCGATCAATACCGCTTACAATGGCGTGTGCAATGCGCTGCCAGCGCTCGGTCCGGTCTCAGCGACCATGAACGCTGACGCAAAGAATGCTTACGCCCAGGCGCAGACGATTTGCGCAGCAGGCGCGCCGACCAGCGCCGTCGCCGCGGGCGTCGATATTCTGGCGATAGAAAGCGCGCTTCTGCCCTACTTCAAGAAAGCGACGGCGCTGGCGCCAAATCAAGAGATAACACAGCCGCGGGCGAAGGTCGGGAACCTCAATCTCCGCAATCAGAAGTTTGTCGAGTGATCGCGATCTCAGGCGAGTGACACGCCAGCGCATCGCGTGGCCGGTTCGTTTGCAGCCCACCGCTTGGCGGTGTTTCAGCACGATCGAGAAGCCCTCGAAGGCTCAGGATCCCGGGTTCCCCACAGCAAGCCCATCGGTCGCGCGTAATCGCGTCCGCCATTGACCTCCACTTATCTCATTAACCCCTATCCGCGCCAAAGGACTGATCTCATGAACATCGCGCTGACGACCCAGGAGACGCTGGGTCTGATGAAAGACTCGCTCGCCAAGAACGTCACGATCTCGACCGGCTTGACCGCATACGACTTGCAGGCGCCGGCGAAGAATCTGTACCCGACGATTACGCCTCTCAGAAACTCGGTGCCTCGGGTCGCGCGCCTCAACCCCGGCGACGCAGCGCACTGGCGTTCGATCTTCGCCACGACCGGTTCAGGCTTTGACGCGATGGGCTGGGTGCCGGAAGGTCAACGTTCGGCCAGCATGTCTTATTCAGCCGCCTCCATCACGCTTCCTTACGTAACGCTCGGCGAGGAAGACACAGTGACCTTCGAAGCTGAGGCCGCCGCGCAGGGCTTCGAAGACATCAACGCCACTGCTACGCTGCGTATCCTGCAGAAGACGATGCGTAAGGAGGAAACGGCGCTGCTCGGCGGCAACACCTCGCTTGCGCTTGGCACGGCGAGCGCTCCGGCTTTGACGGCCTCGGGCACCGGCGCAACCCTTCCATCGGCGAGCTATTCAGTGATCGTCGTCGGCCTGACGTTCGAAGGCTATCGCAACTCGAGCCTCTCTGGTGGAGTTGCTGCAACCAAAACGATCACCGGCAACGACGGCAATACCTATACGCTGAACGGCGGCTCCTCGATGCGCAGCCCCAACGTCACACAATCGGTGACGATCGGACAAACGCTATTTGCAACCGCCCCGATCATCAACGGCGCCGTCGCTTATGCATGGTATGTCGGCGCCGTTGGCTCGGAGACGCTGCAGGCGATCACCACGATCAACAGCGCCGCTTTTAGCGCGCCGCTACTGTCCGGCCAGCAGGCTGCGATTGTCATCACTGCTGACAATTCTCGCAACCCGGGGGTGGCGTTCGACGGATTGCTAACGGACGGCTTCAACCCCGCAACGTCCTCGTTCGTCCAGGCGCTGGCGTCGGGGCCGGCAGGCACGGGCACTTTTCTTACACCCTCGGGTCGCGGCTCGATCGCCGAGATCGACAACATGCTGTTGCAGATGTGGAACAGCTATCGCCTGTCGCCGACCGTGATCTATGTCAACGCCCAGGAGCAGAAAAACATCACGTCCAAATGCTTAACGAACGCGTCTGGGCCGCTCGTTCGCTACAATGTCGACGCGTCTCAATCCGCGCCCTACGAGTTCGCCGCCTCGGGCGTCGTACGCTGGTACTACAATCCGTTCACCGGCGTCGAGATTCCGCTCACTGTCCACCCGGACCTGCCGCCGGGAACAATCCTAGCCTACTGTGAACGGCTGCCGGCATGGTATCAATCGAACGAGACGCCCAACGTCGCGGAGGTCCTTACGCGTCGCGACTATTATCGCGTCGATTGGCCAGTCCGCACCCGTCGTCGCGAGTTCGGCGTCTACACCGAAGAGGTGTTGGCAATATACGCCTCATTCGGCATCGGCATCCTCACTAACATCGGCAACGGCTGATGCTCGGCCGCGTGGCGCGCCGCCGCAAGGCAGAGGCCCGTGCGCGGTCGTTTCGGTTTTGGCCCGTTATCACGAGCGTTGCATGTCGCCCTTCGATCTGACCAATCTCGCGGCCCTGAAGGCCTGGCTCGGATTGCCGTCCGCGCCAGGCCCGAGCGACGCGACGCTCAGGGCGCTTATCACGGCAGCAAGTCGTTCGATCTACGCGGCGCTAAGCCGCCCCAGCCTGCTGCCGTTCTCGTATTCTGAGACGATTGATCTCGAGACCGATCGCGTCACCCTAAGGCATTGGCCGGTTCTGCGGGTGACGTCAGTGACGTCGCGCGGAATCGCCGTTCCGCCCGATGCGAACGCCGACCTTGAGGCCTCATTCTGCTACGCCCTTCAGCCCGGCGACGGTATTCCACCGGGCCGACCGCAGACGCTCGATTTATTCGGCCATCACTATCGGCCGGGGCGACAAAGTCTCGTCGTCTCCTACAGCGCCGGCTATGCCGTGGAGAACGAGACGCAAACCGTTCCCGTCGCCGTTCCGCTCCAGCTCTCTGCGTTTTCGCCGTATGGACCCTGGGCGTCGGATCTTGGGGTGACCTACACTGCGGGCGGCGCGCCGCTGACGTTGGTTTCTGCCCCACCAGGCACCGGGCAATACGCGGTGACCGCAGGAACCTATGGCTTCTCCGCGGCGGATGCGGGTCAGTCGGTTTCCATCTCTTACGGCTATGTGCCGCAGGATGTCGCGCAGGCGGCCCTGGAACTGGCGGCTGAGCGTTTTCGGGCAGCCGAGCGCATTGGGCTCAGATCGAAGTCGATCGGCGGTCAGGAAACAATTGCCTATGAGACGAGCGCGATGTCAGCGCCGATTTAGGCGATGCTGCAACCCTATAAGCGGACCATCCTCTGATGTCCGCGCTCGAAGTCCGGGGTCTGGAAGAGACAAACGCGCGCTTCGATGCCTATCCGGCCGCTCTGCAAGCCGCGCTCGGCGCCAAAGCGGCCGACCTTGCAGCGGTGCTCGCCGATCTGGTCAAGAACGACAAGCTTTCGGGCTCTGTGTTGAACGCACGCTCAGGCGCGCTCAGCGAATTCGATCGCGGCCAGCGTAACGGCTGACGCGGACGGCTTTCATGCCTCGGTCGGCTCCGAGGGAGACGTACAATATGCGGCGATTCAGGAGTACGGCGGGAAGACGGGCGCCCACGAGATCTTGCCGGCGAAGGGCGACGTGCTGGCTTTCGTCACGGGCGATGATCAGCACTTCGCGCGCCGGGTCGAGCATCCCGGCTCGTTGATTCCCGAGCGGTCGTATCTGCGCTCGGCGCTCACTGACATGACAGACGACATTGTCACCGCGCTTGCCGACGCCGCGGCCAAGGCATGGGAGAGCGCATGAGTCGTGAAGCCGCCTTCTCCGCGTTATTCGCCGCAGTCTCCTCGGCCTATCCGTGGGGTCTCTCGTCGCGGCGAATCAAGATATGGAGCGAGGTTCCCGCCTCGCTTCGGCCGGCCTTCTTCCAGCTCGAATCCGGCCCGGAAACCTATCAATGGGCCTCGCCCGCGACGCCGAAGCGAACGCTTGAGGCCAAGCTTTTCCTCTACTTCGACGCTCGCGATCCAACGACCCCAGGCGCCAGTGCGATCAACAACGCTCTCGACGCGATCGACGCGGCGCTCGCGCCCGCCGGTCTCGACATGAGCCTCGGACGGCAAACCCTCGGCGGCGCCGTATACGACTGCAAGATCACGGGCGTGCCGGTGCGGGACACCGGCGACCTCGACGGCGACGGCCTCGCAGTGGTCGCGGTGCGGCTGATGGAACCATGAAAGCGCTCCGTTCCTCGCCCACCGAACCTTCCTAGGAAGCGGGCTGGGCGCTGCTGACAGCGGTGGCGCGATTCTCACAACGTCCCCTTAACGGAGTTCACCCTCATGTTCGTCTTCGGCTCGGGCGTGCTGACCGGCACGCAGTTGAATGTCCCCAATCCGACCCCGATCAACTTCGGTCTGGTCCAGAAGGTCAGCGTCGACACGTCGGTTAGCGTCAAGGAACTGTATGGTCAGTTTGCGTTCCCGGTCGCGGTCGGCTCGGGCACCCGCAAGGTGACATGCAAGGCCACCTTGGCGCGGTTCAGCGGCCAGGCTATCGGGCGCCTGTTCTACAATCAGGCGCCACTTCCGGGCTCAATGATCTCCCAGTTTGCCGAGGTGCACAGCGTCCCGGCGGCAGCCCCCTTCACAATCACGGTCAGCAACTCGACGCACTTCGTGGCTGACCAGGGTGTGACCTACGCAGCCAGCGGCCTTCCACTGCTCAACGTCGCGACGTTGACGGCCGCGGGACAATACACGTTCAACGCTTCGACGGGCGTCTACACGTTCAACCTGGGAGATGCAGGCGGCAGCGTTCTAATCTCCTACACCTACACACAAGCAGCGACGACGACCCAGAGCCTGGCGATCGGCAACCCGCTGATCGGCCCCACGTCGACCTTCACGGCAACGCTTTTCGCGACCGATCCGACGACGAATGCGCAGTTCTCGGTGACGCTCAACCAATGCGTCGCCAGCAAGTTCTCGTTCGACACCAATATCGAGGACTTCGCCAAGCCGGACTTCGAGTTCCAGGCGTTCGCCAACGCAGCCGGTCAGGTCATGACCTTCAACTTCGGAGACGCAGCGTGAGCGAGGACGGATTCGCCATATCGCTCGGCGGAAAGACCTGGTCGGTCCCGCATCTGCCGTTCCGCGCCATCAAGGCGATCCAGCCGGCTTTGTTCGAAATCTATCTCGCGGCTGGCGGCTCTTCGATGTCGGGCGAGTCTGTCGC
The DNA here is from genome assembly GCA_963717215.1 of uncultured Alphaproteobacteria bacterium. Classification (GTDB taxonomy): domain Bacteria; phylum Pseudomonadota; class Alphaproteobacteria; order Rhizobiales; family Beijerinckiaceae; genus Roseiarcus. The sequence goes on along the minus strand of CAVQVS010000003.1, from coordinate 156,157 downwards.
GCGTCTCAGCGAGGCCCATCTCGATCGCCTCGCTGAAGCGACCTGGCGGGCGGTCTCGTTCGTCGAGCCTGAGCTTTCCTTGACGAAATTTCTCGACCTCGCGTTCTCGGTAGGCGAATTGATCCAGGCGTTCCCGTCAGTCGCAAGAGCCGCTGGGCTTCGGCCTGGCAGAGTTGAGGATCTAGCTTTGCCTGCTCATGCGACGCAGGAGGCGTCGCAAAGCCCGGGAAAGTCAATTTCGACGCCCTGATCGCTCAGGTCGTCTCTAACACCGGCTGGAGCTGGGACGAAGCGCTCGACCAGTTGACTATGCCCCGCTTTCTCGCGTTGCGGGCCGAATGGCAGCGCAACCCGCCCGTTCATTGGCTTGTCGCCGCTGCGCTTAAGTATCGTGAGCCAAGCGAAGATACTGCGCCGCGCCAGCCAACGATTGCCGAGCTGAAGGCGTCCTTTCCAAACGGCGCGCTCGGATGAATCTACTTAAGCTCAAGGATCAGCGATGGCCGACGCAAACGTTTCCGTCAGCTTCAGCGCTTCGACCAACGATTTTGTCTCCCAAGTCAGCGAGGCAAAGGATGCGCTACAAACTTTTTCTGCACCGTTCGGCGAGATCAACAGGCAACTGGTATCGTTCGGAACTGCTGCAACCCAGGCTTTCAGCGCCGATCATCTGACCCCTTATCGCGACGCGCTCTCCGCAACCCAGTCGCTTCAGCAGTCATTCGCAGCCGATAGTGCGCGCGCCTCGGCGGCTTTGCGCGAAGGCGATGATGCGACCTATGCCGACGCGGCAAGAGCCGCCCAATTAGCAACGTCAGAAGAACTGAGAATCCTAGCCGACGCGACGAAGCAGAAGCTCTCTCTCTATTCCGAGGAGGCGCGCTTCTTCGAAATCACACAGCAACAAAAGACGTCCCTTTCGCATGAAGCCGTCGACGCAGAATACGCCGCTGAGCTCGCCGCGCTGCAAAGAGAGGAAGCTCTCGGCGACCAATCGCTGGCCGCGAAACAGCGCGTCGACGACATGGTCATCGAAGCGACGCGCCGTCGCGACGATCAGATGGCCGATCTGAACCGGTCGGCCCTGCAGCAACAAGAACGCGACTATCAGGCATTCGGCAGCTCGATCACACAGGCCTTTAATTCTCAATTACGCGGCCTCCTGACTGGCACGACCAACTGGCACACTGCCCTCAAGAATACTCTCGACGATCTTCTGGTTAAGTTTATCGAGTGGTGCGAAATGACCGCCGGACACTATGTCTTGGCGGAGGCAATGAAAACGTCGGCGACCGCATCCGGCGTCGCAGCTCGTACAAGCCTGGAGCAGGGCGGCGCCGCGGCTTCATTGGGCGCGCAAGGCGCGTCAATGGTCCGATCGATCTTGTCCTCTGCCGCGGAAGCATTCGCCGGCGTCTTTGGATTTCTGGCGCCGCTTATGGGACCACTCGCCATCGGTCCCGCCACAGCGGCCCAGGCCACGGTCGCGGGAATGGCGGGCGCCGTTGCATCCGCGGATATCGGTATGTGGCAGGTGCCAAGAGATCAACTTGCGCTGATTCATCAGAACGAACTTATCATGCCCGCAGGGCCTGCTGGAGCGCTACGGGACCTGCTGTCGAGCAGCCCGAACGACGTGAGTCCAGGAGGCGGACGATCAGTCGCCATCCACCCAACCACGCACTTACACGTCAATGCAATTGACGGCCCGTCCGTCGCGTCCTGGATGCGCCAGAACGGACCGGGTATGGCGAAGGCGCTTGACCAAGCAGTCCGCCATGGCGCCGCGCTCGGCCTCAAGCGTCTTAACGGCCGCTGATGCCAACATTTACCGGAATCCATCTTCTGCCGTCGACAGGAGAATATTCCTACGACACGATTCCATTCATCGGCTCACAGCGCAATATCCTTTCCGACTTCTCTCTTCTTCCAGCTCAGAACCTAAACACTTTCTACGCGCCAGGGGGATCGAAAACCGACTACTCGTATTCTGCCGATCAATTACAAGCACTTCATCCTGAGTGCGAGACGGTCAGTGTCGTAGTCGCATGGTTTTTCAATTCAGAAGACGCTTCGACATGCAACATCTATCCGTCCACAATTTTCCTCTTAGGTGAACTCTGGGAGGTTGTAAGCGGAACGCCCATCCCTGCTCATTGGATGGTGTCGAGTCTCACCGAGCAGGACTTCCCCGGCCTGATCCCCATTCCATTTCTCCCCGGGACGCGGAGTTTTGTTTACGGAGGAACTCCAAGCGATCCGAGCATCGTTCGCTGCATCAGGGATCTCAAGAGCCGTGGCTTCAAGGTCGTCTTCTATCCATTCCTTCTAGGGACCGGTCCCGGCTTTCCATGGCGCGGCCGTATCTCATCGCCGGGCGATCTTTCCCAGACGGCGGCGAACGATGTCGCCGCCTTCATGGGCAACGCGACGACCAGCCAGTTCATCCGCGACACGGCGAACCTGACGGTCGCTTACACAGGTGGCCTGTTCGACTGGAGTTATCGGAGGATGATCCTCCACTACGCCAACCTAGTCGCGATCGCAGGCGGCGTCGATCTCTTCGTGATCGGATCGGAGCTCCGCGGCCTCGAGATACTACGCGGACCGGGATGGACGAAGGCGGGCACAACCGACGGCGGCGGCAATGCGATCTGGGACTATCCTATGGTTGCAGCACTCAACACGCTCGCCAATGACGTCCGGATGACGTTTGATAGTGCTGGCCTGACGAAGACGGGCGGCAAAAACCTGATCACCTACTCCGCCGATTGGTCTAGTTGGATGGGGTGGCAGCATACGGCTGAGAACGGCCAATGGCCGCATCTCGATCAGCTTTACGCCAATCCGAACATCGATTTCGTCTCCTACGACAATTATCTGCCGCTGACGGACATGACCACCAACCCGAATGGGGGAGGCATGGACGCCGTCTTCTGGCAGGAGCCGGCCTACACGACGCCGTGGCCGCCGACGCCGGCGACAATGAACGGGCTCGGTCTGACCGGGCCAGCAACGATCTACTCGTTGCCTTACATCAAGCGCGGCATCGAGCACGGCCAATATTTTGACTGGTTCTACTTTTCCTCCGACCCGCCAGGCACCGGAAACAGCCATGGCCTCGATCCCTTCGGGTCGGACCTGCAGGTGTCGCAAACGACCGGCGACCGGTTGGCGCAATCGCGCAACCCATATTTTGCCAACCAGAGATTCTCGGCAACAAGCAAGTTAGGTGGTGGTGGAACAATCTCCACCAGGCCGTCTATGACAACGGTGACGGCACGGGGTTCTCTCCGCACGGTCCTCATACCGAGTGGGTTCCAAACTCGAAATCGACCATAATGCTGGAATATGGGTTTGCCGCCTGCGACAAGTCGACGAACCAGCCAAACGTGTTCTTCGATCCAAAATCGACTGAGAGCTTCACCGCCTTCTGGTCGATCTGGGATCCAAGCAACGAGGGCGGCTATATGCCGCGGCGCGACGACACCATCCAGGCAATGGCGCTCGATGCGATCTACGAATACTGGAACGTCGACGGCAACAACGAGACCGTCAGTGGCGTCGACATGATCGACTTCACGTTCTGCCTCGCCTGGAACTGGGATGCTAGACCTTTCCCTGTCTTCCCGCTCGACAGCACTGCGTGGGGCGACACTGGAAATTGGGAGCAGGGATTCTCGATAACGGGAGGGGCGCCTGCGCGTCCGCCCTCACCGCCGCCTGCGCCAACCGCTCCACCCGGCCCCAGAACGTACCCTAACTTTCCGTCGATCGCGACGGTCGGCTGGTCGGTTCATGTGAACTCGAAATTCTCAACGCTGATCGCCCAGCATGTGACCGGGCGCGAGACCCGCGGGCAGTTCTATGCCAACCCGCTTTATGAATTCGAGCTGACCTACGAAGTCCTGCGGTCCGCTGCGGCCTTTGCGGACCTGCAGGCGATCGCAGGCTTCTTCGCTCAAGTGTCAGGCCAAAACTTGCCGTTCTGGTTCTCGCCGCCGAACCTCGCCGGCGGGCCATACCTGTGCCGCTTCGCCGAGGACGTCCAAGACTTCGAGGAGTTCATGACGATGCTGTTCGAACTCCAGACGCTGCGGTTGCAGACGGTTCGATGACCACACCCCCGTCGTTCCCAACGCTCGCCGGCCTCGGCTGGAGCGTTCACAAGAAGCCTTTGTTCTCGACGATCGTCGCCGTACACGCCAGCGGTCGGGAGGTCCGCGACGCTCTTTATCAGAACCCGATTTGGCAGTTCGAATTGACCTACGCCGGCCTCGAATTCGACACCGAACACCTATCCGGGTCTCGGCGGCAACTCGCTCCAAACGCTGATGGGCTTCTTGCTGCAGATGCAAGGCCAGTTCGGGACATTCTTATACACCGATCCGACCGACAGTGTCGCGACCAACTCTCAAATCGCTACCGGCGACGGAGTCACGAAAACCTTCGCTTTTTCTCGTTTCGTGGGCGCATTCCTCGAGCCGGTCGGCTGGGTGACGGGGGTTTCGAGCGTTACCCTCGACGGCACCCCCACCGTAGCTTTCACGCTTGCGGCGCCAAACACGATCACATTCACGACTGCGCCCGGGTCCGGCGTCGCGGTCGCCGCGACCTTCATTTATGCTTTCCAGTGTCGCTTCGATGACGATTCCATGGATTTCGAGGAGCTTATGTCGAATCTCTGGAAGGTGGACAGTGTAAAATTCAAATCGGTCCGGTTCTCTTGACGCCGCGCCGCGAGCCCAAGACGATGTCAGAGCGCGCTTACGTGGAGCGACATCGCGCGGGTCATCCGCGCAACCTCAACACGCTTCAAAGGCGTCATCCGACGAGCGCAACCCCGTCGATCAACGCCGGGCGCGGGCGCGTCACGGCGACCAAAACCCACTCCGGTTGCTCTTCTTCGTTCGCGGCGATTGCCACACTATGAAAGCGACCTCGCCAGCGGTCACCGCCCTCATTAACGCCGCCCGCGTCGCATCCGACGCGCCGATAGCGTTTGCCGAGTGCTTCACATTTATCACGACGACCGGGACGCAATACAGGTGGACGAGCGTCGACTACGATGTCTCCTACAACGGCTTCACATTCTCGGCTTCCGGACCGCTCGTCTCTGGCCTGAAATATAAGGGAACCGTCGGCCTTGAAGTCGACAAGCAGCAGATCACCATCGCCGCCCGGCCAACCGATCTCATCAACGGCGCCCCCTTCCTCATCGCTCTCCGGGACGGAGCCTTCGACGGAGCCCCTGTATATAGGGACCGCGTATTTCTCACGAGTCCGATGGGATCGGTAGTGGGTGGAGTCCGGTTGTTTCAAGGCAGAATCTCCACCGTCGACAACGTTGGGCGGACTCAAGCTACGCTGACCGTCGCTTCGGATCTCGTCATCCTCGACTATGACATGCCGAGGAACCTTTTCTCGCCGACTTGCATCCATGTCCTATATGACGCCGGTTGCGGGATCGTTCGCGGCACATACTCTCTGAACGGAGTCTGCGCCGCCGGGTCAAACTCCGGCACAATCTTATTTTCCGGCGCGCGTGCTGGCGACGTGCAGGGCACGCTAGTGTTTTCCGGATCTCAGCCCGGAGCCAACTCGAACGTGCGCGCGACCGTCAAGTCCGCGATCGCCGGCGTCGGCTACAACCTTATGTATCCGCTGCCGTTCGCGCCGGCGACCGGCGACACATTCAACGTCGCCTTCGGTTGCGATCACACGCAATCGACATGCGTCAACAAGTTCAACAACCTCATCAACTTCCGCGGATTCCCTTACGTTCCGCCGCCGCAAGTGGCCTACTGAGGATCAGATGAAGCACGTATTTCCATCCGACCTGCTTGTCGAGAATGAGGCCGCCGCCGGCTTACGCAGCGCTCTTGCTCATCTCGAAGAACATGGCTGGTGTCAAGGAGCATCGATGGACAACTCTGGAGGCGTCTGCGTCGGCTATGCACTTCAAGTCGTAGCCGGCGGCTTATGCTCTGCCTCCACCAAAGCGCTGCGTCGAGTGATTGGCGAAAGGGGAATCGAAGCCTGGAACAACTCCAGTTCGACCACGTTCGCGGCGGTACGATCGGCCATTATCGAGGCAATCGATCAATGCGGCACCTGACGGCGATGATCTCGACGATCGCACTTCCGGTCGCAATCGGCGCGGTCTCCGGTTGCGCAGCGCCGAACTCGTGCCCGTCACTGTCCGCCACAAGAGACAAGCCGTGCAGGCGATGATTACGCCCGCGCTCCCGGATCAAGTTCTCGACGGTCCGTTCACCGTCGATCGATGCTCGTTGGAGCGCATGCAGCGCGAGATGGTTGTCGGCGCCGCGCGCTTATGGCTCGGCACGCCATACCATCATGCGGCCGACGTCAAGGGCCATGGCGTCGACTGCGCGATGATCTTGATCCGCGTCTACTGCGATCTAGGTATCGTCGAGAAGTTCGATCCTCGCCCGTACACATGCGATTGGTTTATGCACCGCAGCGAGGAAAAATATCTCGGCCATCTCTTCGGTCATTCGAAAGAGGTCCGAAAGCCTGGCCTCGGCGACATCGTCGTCTTTCAGATGGGGCGCTGCTACGGGCATGCAGGAATTGTGAGCAGGCTTGAACCGTTCTCCATCATCCACGCCTTTGCGCCGGCCGGCCGCGTCGTTGAGGATGTAGTTTCGACGTCCCCCGAGTTGATGTCTCGGATGAAGAAGGCGAAGTTCGCGAGTTTCTGGGGAGGCGCCGATGGGCTTCCTTCGCCGTAACGACAACGCCAAGCCGGACTATACCTCGCTCCAGATCCAGACGTCGACTTCGACGCTGCCGATCCCGATAGTATGGGGTCAGAACAAGGTGTCCCCGAATATAATCTGGTATGCGAACTTCAAAGCGGTCCCGGGCGGTTCGGGCAAGGGCGTAGGCGGAAAGGGCGGAGTTTTCGGCGGCGGTTCGGCGGCCGGCAACAGCTACATCTACACCGCCGATCTGATCATGGCGCTCTGCGAAGGCCCCCTCTCTCCGGGAGGGGAGTTCAGGGACGGGATCGGGTTCATATGGAAAGACCTCGGGGTCTATGTCGACCTGGAACTCGGTCTTGGCTGCATGCGGGGCACGACGCCGCAAGCGGTTTGGAACTATCTGGGCGCGTTCTATCCGTGGAATGCGCTCGCCTATCAGGGCACAGCCTATCTTTGGGGCGCCGGCTACAATCTCGGCAACAGCGCCGCGATCGGCAATCACAACGTCGAGGTCTATGGTCCCCTGGCGGGAACCGGCGTCAATGGCATCGACGCCGATCCGGCGCTCGTGATCGAAGACTTCTTAACCAACGCGCAATATGGCTGCGGTTTCAGTGCGGCGTCGATCGATAGCGGTTCTCTGTTTACGAACGCGGATTCGTTTCAAGCCTACTGCCAGGCGATGGGATACGCCTTTTCTCCTGCTCTGACGAGTCAGGAACAGGCGTCAAGCATCCTGACGCGATGGCTACAGATCTTCTCGACTGCCGCGGTATGGAGCGGCGGCCTGCTGAAATTTATCCCCTACGGCGACACTGCGATCTCCGCGGGGGATGAGACGACTATCAGCATGCAACTATCAGTTCCTGTTCCGATTCCTGTGTCGTCCGGTGGATCTCTGCCGGCTCTGGTTAGAGTATCAGCGCCACCCCAATTCGTTTCGGATGGTGGCGTCGTTTACGCCGCATCTCCAGGGGTAGGCCTCCCTGCCGGAATACCGCTTGTCTTCATCGGCGCACGGGAGCCCACGGTCGCCGGCGAATATGGGATGTTTCCCTCCGGCACCTACGTCTTCGGGCAAGCGGATCAGGGGAAGCCGGTTATCATCACCTACACCGCGGGTTCGGCCGGAGGCTTCACGCCGAACCTGACTCCGGTCTACGCGCTTAGCGATACGGACTTTGTCGACGAGAAGGGTAATAAAGACCCCGTTCAGGTCGAGCGCGCCGATGTCTTCTCGCTGCCGACGATCCAACGGATCGAAGTTTCATCGAGAGGCAATCAGTATAGCGCGGTCCCTGTCGAGGCGCGCGATCAAAGCCAGATCGAGATCTTTGGCCCGCGCGTCGGCTCCGCCATTCAAGCGCACGAGATCTGCGACGAGTTCATCATGGGCCCGGCGATCGCACAGACGATCTTGCAGCGCGAGCTTTATGTCCGAACGAAGTTCACCTTCAAGCTGTCTTGGGAATATTGCCTGCTCGATCCCATGGACGTCATCACCATCACGGACGCGAACCTCGGGTTATCGGACTATCCGGTTCGGGTTCTCGAGGTCGAGGAGGATGACAAGGGTCTGCTCGCCTTCACTTGTGAAGAGCTTGTCTCTGGCGTCTCGAACCCGGCTTTCAATCCTAATGCATCATCAACGGGCTTTCAGCCTAACTCTGGCGTCCCTGCGGTTCCGGTTAACACGCCCCTCATCGTCGAGCCACCGCTCGCCTTGACGGGCGGTGTCTCGCAAATCTGGCTCGGCGCGTCGGGTATCGGTGGCGGCTTCAACGGCCAATGGGGCGGCGCCGTCGTTTGGCTGTCGGTCGACGGAGTCACCTATACGCAAGTCGAGACGCTCGGCTCGCCGCTGCGCCAGGGATTTCTGACCTCGAGCCTTCCCGCTGCCGCTGGATGGGACTCGGTAGACACACTCGCCGTCGATCTGACGGAAAGCGGTGGCACGCTCTCTGGGACAAGCCAGGCCGCCGCACAGCAAGGCGGCACAATCTCTCTCGTCGACGGTGAGTTCCTCGGCTACGAGGCGGCGACACTAACGACAGTGGGTCACTACAATCTGACGGGGCTCGCGCGCGGTCTCGGCGGCTCATCGCCCACCGCGCATTCGACAGGAGCTCCGTTCGCCCGCGTCGACGGCGCTGTCGGCCGCTACGACCTCCCGGCTAATCTCGCCGGCAAGATGCTCTTTTTCAAGTTTCAGAGCTTCAATACGCTTGGCGGCGGATTGCAGGACCTCTCGACTTGCACCGTCTACACCTATGCTGCGACATCGCCGTCGGTACTCAACCCGATCTTCGCGCAGCTCGAGACTGGATTTCCTCTCGATCTCGGCCAGGTTACGGACGCGCCAACGCTTGCGGATGACTTCGGTTCGGTTGCGGTCGCCGTAGGCGCCTCCCTCGATCTCGGCTCCATTGCTGTTCCGGTTGTTCATCCAATCGCGGCGCTGCTTCTGCTCGGATCGGCGGTCGATCTCGGGCTCGCAACTCAGGCTGTGACGGTTTCCGACAATTTCGGATCAACCAATGACGCCGTAGTCGACGTCATTAATCTAGGGATGGTTCCTTGAGCGAGCAACTTCAACTTCGTCGCGGTACGGCAAGCCAGGTTCTCGCCTTCACCGGCGCCGCTGGCGAGGTCGTTGCCGACACGACCAACAACCGGCTCGTCCTCAACGATGGCGTGACCGTGGGCGGCGTTCCGCACGCAAAGCTGTCCGAAGTCATCACCAACGCGCGGACGCCTATCAGCGACGTCGCCTATACCGCCTTGGCATCCGATAGGATGGTCGCCTACACCACGCTCACCGTTGCGCGCGTTGTCACCTTGCCAGCCTCGAGCGCTTATCCGCTCGGCACGCAGCTTTTGGTCGTCGACGAGTCTGGCAATTGCTCGATGACGAAAACGATCACCCTGACCGCAGCCGGATCGGACACGATCAACGGCGCGGCTTCAGCGGTCGTCAATGTGGCTTATGGCCGCGCCGCAGTAGAGACCAACCAGGCGGGGCAGTGGACGCTCGTCGAGACCGGGTTTGCCTCCGCGCTCAAGACCGAGGCCGCGGCAGCGCATGGGGCCAATATTCAATTCGAGGTGCTTGAGACCAGCGTCACGCTGTCGGGCGCTTCCACTAACGCCTCGCTCCAGATCCCGGCGAACTGCGTAGTCCTCGCGGTAGGTTCATTTGTGGTGACAGCGATAACGGGGACCGCCACGTCCTATGAAATCGGCGTCGCCGGCAACCTGTCACAATTCGGCTCCGGCTTCGGCCTTCCGGCCGGGTCGAACAATTTCGGACTGATCGGCCCGACTGCGTTCTATTCCACGTCGGCGCGCACACTCACCGTCACTGCGACCGGCGGATCGTTCACGGGCGGCGTCGTCCGCCTGAACATCTCGATCATGCTCGCGAATCCTTCCGCCGCGTAGCGGCTTTCTCTTTCCAATAGGGTCGGAAATGAAGCGCATCTTTCTGGGCGCCGCGGGAGCGGCTGGCCTGTTGTTTGGCGTACCTGCGGGCGCACAAACCTACCAGGATTCCGGCGGCACTTACGTGCGCGGCGTTGTGCCAATCACCCCCGGCGTCGGACCGCTGTTCACGAATTCTAACCCCGGGCACATTGCCGGCTCGTTCAACGGTTCGGTTAGCGGCTTTCAACCGACGCCCGCCTATGCTCAGCTCGCCGTCGGGCCGACTTCGTCGCGCGTGCCGCTTCCGAGCGGAACAGTTGTCATCGTTTACAATACGGGTGCCAACTCAGCCTACGTGACGATTGGCAATTCGAGCGTCACCGCGACAGTGGGCAACGACGTCATTCCGGCGGGCGGATGGATGGCGTTCACCGTAAACCCGAACACTTTCTTGCCGCGATTGAGACAGCTGGAACGACCTCGCTGAACATATCCGGCGGCGCGGGCTTGCCGACCGGCGCGGGCGGAGGTGGTGGCGGCGGTGGTGGCGGCAGCTCCAACGCTTCTGTCGGAGCAGTCGGATCGTCCGCGCCGGGCTCGGCGACGTACAATGGCGTGCTCGTTGCTGGCGGCAACATTGTCGGCGCGTCGGGCTCGGCGTGGGGCGCGCCGCCCACCGGTCTGAACGTGTTGGGCGTCAACGCAAACGTTCTTTCCTCCGCCCTGCCTCTTGGCGCCGCCACCGCAGCCAATCAGGAAGTTACCGCGGCGGGCGCGAGTGCAACCAGCGCCCAGGGCGTGCAGGGCGTTACGGGCGGTGTGCCGATGCCCACTAACAGCGCCAATACCGGCGGAAGCTTCACGAGCATCATCCAGGCCGGCGCCTCGCTTCCGATCAACCTCTCGACCGCGACCACCACGCAGCTTGTAGCTGCTGTCAGCGGCAAGGCCGTCTATGTCACAGCCTGGGATGTGATCGCGGCCGGGACAACAAATTTCACCTTTGAGTATGGGACCGGAACGAATTGCAACGCCGGGACCACGGCGCTGACCGGCCCTTACAGTCTTGTGGCGCAGTTTGGCGCTGCAAAGGGCAGCGGTCTCGGCCCTGTCCTTGTCGTCCCCGCGGGCAACGCGCTCTGCGCGGTTAATTCCGCGACGGTCCAGGTTAGCGGCAGCCTTGCATACACTCAATTCTAAAGCTTCCGAGACACAATGAAACGATTTTTCACATCTCTCGTAGCGTTCTCGCTCGCCGAGACGATCGGCCGTCACCCGGCGACCGCCGGCATATTGATGCTGCTTGGCGTCGGCGGCGGTGCTACGGCTATTGCCATTCTTACGCCACCCACAATCACACCGTTCATCTCCGCAAACTTCAATCCGAACGCGGTGATCGGAACGACGAACAACGGCCTGAAGCCCAACGGCGGATCGACCGGCGCCTTCGCGTACCCGCCTGGAAACACGGGCGGCTTCACAGGCTCGTTCGCACTTTATGGTGAGATGACTGTCAATCCAAACCTTGGCTACGGCAACGGAGGGCAGGAAGATCCATTCGCGGGGCTGATTCTTGCCCAAAACACGTCCCCAGGACAGCCGACGTTTATCTATCAGCGGGTCGTTAATGGCGGCATTCCGTACTCGCAATGGTGGCAGCTTCCGAACGTGACCGGAAACAGCCAGATCTTCGCTGCTGCGGGAAGTAACTACACGACTGGGCTCTACCCCTTCACGGCGAGCGGCGGTGGTTGTGTGCGCCCGCCGTCCGGGGTTTGGTTTGGAGGCAACTCGGCGATCAATATCACCGATCCCGGCTTTGGCTGTCAGACTTCGCCGACGTTCTCGGCGGCGACCATTCCAAACGCAGGGGCTCAGCAAACCGGCATCACCGCGACCTGCGCCAGCGGCGGCTCGGGCATGCTGGTCACGACCAGCGTTCCGGTTTCGCCCGGCTTGTCGCCGGGGCTCACCTATGCCCTGAGCGGCTTCACGACCTCGCCGACGAACGCGCTCAACACCCCGACATGGACCACGACCTCCATTGCCGGCTCGGGGCCGTACACCGTCGTCGGGACGGCGGCGGGAACTTGCCCGACGATTTCGAGCACCGGAACTTTCGGTAGCGGCACGGGCGCGGGATACACCTTCCCTACGCTCTCCACCGCCAATCCATTCACGGCTCTTAGCGGCGGAACGGGAATCACCGCCAAGAACGGCCAGCATATTTGCTTCATGATCGGAGAATATGGCGACGATTTTGGGTTCGCCGGCGCGCAATTCCTGTCGATGGTCGACGAGAAGGGAAATCCGCTGCCTGGCTCGCCTGCGCTAGTCCAAAGCCCGAACATGGGGACGGCGAATTTCACCGGATCGACAACGATCGGGTCCGCAACGCTGACCGTCTCGGCGATGAATCCGTACACGATCACCAGCGCGGCGTGGAGCAACGGTGTCAGCGGTCTCCCGGCCAGCCTTGGTGTTGTGACATTTCAAGTCTCAAGCAATCCCGGCTTCGTTGCCGGCTCTCAGTTCACCGTCTCTGGCATGTCGCCGAGCAGCGTCAACGGCACGTATATCGCCATGGCGGGGAGTAACGCCACTCAAGTCATCGGGAGCCAGATCACCGGCCCCGGTGGTGTCCCGCAGGCGTATGCTAACCCTGGCCCGATCACAACGGGGTCGACGCCGCAGCTTGTTTCCGTCATCTTCCCCGGCATGGTGGTGCTGGGGTCGACGGCGGCAGGAAGCATCGCGCCCGCTGGCAGCATCATTTTGCCTTACGGGACTGCCAGTACCACGGGGACACGTGGCGTCGGAACCTATCAGCTAAGCGCGAGCCAAACCGTCAACATTAGCGGGGTCATCTTCGCCTATTCGGCGTTCTATTACACCGCAGCCGTCAGCACCAATCCAGCTGGCGGTGCGGCGACCGCCCGACCATCAACCACGCCTGGCGACTTCACCAATGTGCTTGGCGCGGCGAACCCAGCCGTTAGCGGTTCACTCCATACGAGTTGGGGCGGCGCGCTTGGGAACTTCGCTATGCTCAACGGGGTTGTGCCGAGCCAGAGCGGCGGCGCACCAAGCACGAGCGACCTTGCCTCGATCTGCACCAAGACGACCGACATCCAGGCGTATGCCGCAGCCAAGGGCCTCAAGGTCCAGTCCCTCTATCGCATGAACGATCTCGGCATCTTTAGCGACAGCAGCTACGGCACCATAAAAGGCTACCTTTCCGGAGCGAGCGGAACCAGCGGCGGCACGGCGACGCTTAATGTCGTCTCGACCACCTTCGGCTCGCTGGCACTGGCGACGGGAACAGCTACGGCGAAGCTGACCGGAATTGGATTGCCGGTCCAAAGTTCGGCAACTGCCACGACGACTGCGACGATTCCGCTGTCGACCTCATCGAGTTCGACCTACACCGTCACTTTTCCAAGCGGCGTGACATCGGTCAATGTGGGTTCGGTCGGATCGCCGGTCGCACTCGCGGTCGGAGCCTTCCTGCCGGCGTTGCCGGTCCAGGCGAACACGATGAAGGGCTATATCGACACGACCTCGGGCGTCTCGACCCTGCATGTGACGTCGCTCGACGATGGGACGACGCACAGCGGCTTCGCAAGCTTCACCGGGACTTTGGGAACGACCTTCACCGGCGCGATCGTGCCCGGCACCGGAACCAACGGAGCCGCGATCGGCCAAGGCCTCCTAAGCGTGTCGGCCCCTGTCCTCGCGCCGCCGAGCAACGCTTATATCGGCGTCGGCACTGTGGTCAGCCCGCCTGTTGGGAGTTCATCCTTCACGCCGACGACCGTGCTTAGCCTTGGGAGCGGCCTGGGCTATAACGGAACCTATGTGGTCGATGTCTCGCAGACCGCCACTAGCCAAGCCATGTACGGAAGCGGCGTGCTTCCCGGGCCGCCGACCACATTGCAAGCGTCCAGCATCACCGGCACGATAGGCGTCGGCATGGCCGTCAATGACGGGGGCTCCAGCATTACCGGGTCGCCGCTGCTCATTACGGTCAGTTGCGGGACGAATTGCTGGACCGTCGCGGGCAATTATTATCCCGCCATCAACGCTGATGCGACGATGCAGGCGTCTCTGACAACGCTTGTTCCGGGAGAGTACATCCAGAACTCCGCCATCACTAGTCCGGTTAAGATTCTACCTGGATGGTCGGCGTGTGGCATTGCGGGGGCCTATCCGGGCCTGCTTGGCTGCTACACGCTATCGGGCAGCCCGAACGCCTCAAATACCGTCGGCTCGTCTGGCGCTGGGACCGTCGTTATCACGGGAACCACAATCACGGACGCCGGCGCGATTGCACCAGGACCGGCGTTGACCATTTTAGATCAGGGGCCGTTCATCACCTTTCCGCTCACGAACATCGGCGCAAAGACAGGAACGATCGCATTGTCGGGGACCTATGACGTCGCAACGCTTGGGGGCACCCCCTCCGGCATTCAGGTGCTTGTCTCGAACAGCGCCAATGGGCCTCCCCTTGCAGGCTGCACGCCCTGCAATGGGGGCGCGCTGGCCGGGACAATCTCGGGCGGCAAGTGGTCTGGGACGCTCGCCGGCATTCCTGGCGGGGGCCCCTATTTCGTCTCCGTTCGCGCCGCGAACGGAATTGGCTACGCGACTCTGCCGAACTCGGTCAAGGTCGGATGGATTTTCGCTCTGTGGGGTCAGGGCCAGGCCGATTCGATACAAGGTACACAAAGCGGATTCTACAATTCGTTCTTCTCCGGCCTTTGGGGCTATGGTGCCTGGACTGGAGCTTTTGCGGGCTCGGATGAGCACTATTTGATGGGGCCTCCCATCGTTGGAAATTTCGTTCCTGGTCAGCCCGTCGGCTATGCGGGCGATCGGTTCGGCGTCACGGGGGGCGCGGGTCTCTCGGAGGCGTTCGGGGCTTTCGATCAGGAATTGCTGAATACGACCGGAGTTCCGGCGACGTTCCTTTCAGCGACGCGCGATGGCGTCGGTGTCGGCTTGCAAACACTCGGCAATGCGACGCAGACACAGACCTTAGGCGCGGGCGACGGATCGACGCTGACCTGGTGCTCGGCATCCAAATTCTGCGGCCATGTCGACGTCGGCTTCCCGCTCGCCTTCAACGCTGAGAGCCTCACGGGAGGCTGGTTCTCTGGGTCAGTATCAGGTTCGACATTGACCGTGACCACGCGAATTGGCGGCGCAGTCTCGCCGGGGATGGTCCTCTCGGGTGGCACAGGAGTTGTCGGAGCACCGACCCTCCTTCGTTGCTTGACACTCTGCGCTGGCTTCGGCATCGACGGGTCTACCTGGCAACTGAGTTCTTTCGCGTCGAGCGGCGCAACGGGTTCGACATCATCGCCGTTGCGCGTTGATCCGCGCGTCGCGGGCGGCGCGCCCTGGCCGAATTTCAACATACAGCAAGGAGGAACGACGGGGGTCTATGCTTTCGGAGGCTTTGGAACTCCGCTCGTCAAGGCTGGCACATTTCAGATCACAGACACCGATCCGACGACCGGCATTGCGACTACGGTCTGCCAGGATTTCAGACGTTCGCCTACAATCAGAGCGGGGGCAATTGCACCGGGGCCAATGTCGCCTCGAGCTTCGTCAATTATCAAACAGGCGACTATCTGATCACCTTCACCTCCGGCCACGCGCCGCTATCCGGGCACGCGATCACGGCAGTATGGACAAACATCATCTCACCTGAATCGAATTTAACATCTTTCAATCGTCCGCAAGGCGTCGATTTCTTCGGCGACAGCACCGGTGCACAAAGTGGAGCCGACGCCGCGCTTTTCTCCCGGGCGCCTGGTGGGATCAATGGTCACATTTTCGCCGGCATAGGAACTGACACGAGCTATATGTTTAATCAGGTTGCGCCGGCCAATACGGGCTATCAGTTTGGTGGCATCGGCTACTCGCAGATGCTTTCGTGGCTCTACGGCGCGAAGTTCCCAGCTCTGATCCCAGGCGCGAGTCCGTCCGTTCCTTTCTTGTCGGGGAGCCAGTTCCGCGTCGAGGGGCCGCTCGAGCTGTACAGCCAGCCCATCCTCGCCAAGGACGACGTCTACGAGCAATGGTCTCAGGACATCGCGACCCAATCCACCTTCTCGGGAACGGTTGCGAGCAATGTCCTGACGCTGACGACGAATGCGACCGGACCGATGTGGGAAGGCGAGATTCTTGGTTGCGTCACCCTCGGCGGAAGCTGCACCATAGGCCCGCTGTCGGGCGTCTACATCACCGGTCTCACGGGTGGCGGGTGGGGTTTGAGCGGATCGACATACAGCCTCGCTGGAGCCTCAGGAGTTTCTTCGACTGGCGCGCTGCAAAATCCCGTCTTTTATTCTGGCCCCGGACCGGCTTACTATACCGGCACTCTGAACGATATCACCGTGCAGAGCCAGCTCTTGCTGGGGACGGTCGGCCGCAATCCTCATACCGCGGCGGGCTTTGCCGGGGGTCGACGTGCGGCCTCGCGCTGGGCGGCTATGATCGACTGCCACAACGGCGGCGCTTGCGATGACCCAAAGCTGTCTCGTGCAAACGACACCGCGGCTGGGAAACCATCGCCGGCGTTCGACTACACCAACACCTATGCCGCCGTCGCAACGCCGACCTCTGTCACCAGCAATGTGCTGACCCTAAACGGTTTGGCGGCGCACGCGCGGCCGATCGTTGTCGGCCATGCTGTTACGTGTTCCGGTTGCGCCTCCAACCTCGTTGTTCTCGCAGTCGATCATCCACCGACGCAGGACACGCGGGCTGGTCAAGGTCAGATCGGGTCCGCAAACAACGGGTTCAAGGTCACGCTGAACGCGGCGCCCGGCGCGAGCGGCGTCCCCTTCACCTTCGGCTGTGCGCCGCTCGGCGGCTCTGGCGGTTCGAACTGCATCAACGTCGACATTGCGCTGACCGGCGCGGGCGCCACCGCGATCGACACGTGCGGGGCGAACAACCTCAACGGCACGGCGCCGAATTACGTTGTTCCTGGCGGGGTGTGTCAAGGCAATGGGATAGGTGGAATCGTCCGCACCTTCCGCGTCGGAACAGCGCAGCAAATGAACGGCAACGGTCCGACGCTGCCCGCCGCCGGCTCGCCCTTCGATGACGGCATCGACCTGGCAAACAGCCAGTTCAATCGAAGCGCGGCCTTCACCGCCAACATCGTTGGCGCCAAGACGGTCCAGATCGTCAAGGCGCCGGCCTACAACCCGACGACCGGCGTTCTGATTGGCATCGGATCGTGGTCAAGCGGATCGACTTATGTGTCCTATGGCGATCTGACGGTCGTCTCGGGGCGTCTAGCGTCGCTGCTCGGCTACGTCGGAGGGCAGTCGTTCCCAGTGACCATGCCCGGGACGGGATACACGAACGGTCTCTATTCGGGAATATCCTTGACTTGCCCAACGATTCAGAGCGGCGGCGCCACTCCAAAGGTCGACATCACCGTCACGGGCGGCGCGATCTCGAGCGTCGTTCCGTCCGCTGCCACTGGAGCGACTGGGCTTGGTGTCGGATCGACCTGCACGGTGCCTCTAGCCTCCGTCACGTGCACTGGCGGGAGTTGCGGCGGCGTCGTGCCGACGATCCAACTTGCTCCATTCGAAGGAGCGGGCGGCATCGGAACGTACAATTCCGATTTCGAACACGCAAGGCACGTTCATCTATGACAATTCTGGCGAGGGGAGCAACCAGCTCAATCCGTTCTTCACGAACGGGCAGGGCGGGTATTTCGAGCCTGGCTTGCCGTTGCGTCCCTTTGGCTCCTTCCAGGGTGCTGGGGTAAGCGGGTGAGTCATTCCGGCCTCGAAAGAACGATTTACCGGTCGATGCTTACTAGTCGCGGCTTTTCTTTGGCGCGTCTACTTGTTTTCCTTGGAAGCGTCTGCCCTAGGTGGTGTGGACAGTTATCGCATCCATAAGATGATAGCGGCGAGAGTGACGACGGCAAGGTCATTTCGGGCGGTCTTTTCGAAGCGGGTTGTGACGCGGCGGAATGGCTTGAGTTTTGAGAAGCAGCACTCGACGAGATGGCGGTGTGCGTAGAGATACTTGTCGAGGGGATGTTTGAGCGCCCGTGACGGATTGTTTGGGATGACGGCGATCGCTCCCTTTGCGGCGATGGCCTCGCGCAAATGATCGGCATCGTAAGCTGTGTCGGCCATGACGACCTCGGCCGGTAAGCCTTCCAGCAAAGCAGCAGCTTGCGGCGCATCGCCCTTTTTGACCCGCGGTCAACGTGAACCGCGCGGGGACATCCCAGGCCTCGAACCACCATATGGATTTTGGTGCTCAGGCCGCCGCGCGAGCGGCCAATCGCCTGATCTTCAGACCCCCTTTTTTGGCCCCGGCGGCATGCTGATGGGCTCGGACGATGGTGGAGTCGACGATCAGATATTCGAAGTCCGGATCATCGGACATCGCCTCAAAGATCCGCCACCAGACCCCTTTGAGGCTCCACCGACTGAAGCGCCGGAATACACTGTTCCAATCCCCGAATGCTTCAGGCAGATCACGCCAGGGAGAGCCCGTACGAACGATCCAAAGCACGCCTTCCACGAACATCCGATTGTCGCGCCCGGTCGAGCCTTTCTGGTCAGGACGACCTAGAATCAGAGGCGCCATCCGCTCCCACGCCCCATCGTTCAACACCAAACGGTCCATCACACCCAAGACTGCCTCCCCAAAAGCAGCCTTGAATCTGATTTGCACCTAAAAGGGAATCCTTAGAGTCCACACCACCTACTGGATCGAAGCTGACATTTGAGTCCGGGATAGGATTCCCGCGGCGGATTGGACGTGCGAGTCTGGTCGATGCGGGCTGGAGGATCGCTCTCCGTTTCGTCCGCCGACGCCGGTCGGCTCAGATCCGTCGTTCAAGATCGCAACGCCCCGCAGAAGCAGGTTTGGCGGGCCGAAATCGTGCTGTTGACCGCCGAGGGCGTCGGCACGAGCGCGATCATGAGACGAACCGGAAAGTCCAAGACCTGTGTTTGGCGCTGGCAGGAGCGCTTTACCGAGGAGGGCTTCGATGGGCTGCCCCGCGACAAGACGCGTCCCTCGCGCATGAAGCCGCTGGGGGCCGAGACGGCCGAGCATGTCGTCGCGCTGACGCTCACGGAACCGCCCGGGGAAACGACCCATTGGACCAGCGTCCTGATGGCGAAGGCGGCGGGGCTCAGCGTGAGTTCGGTCCAGCGAATCTGGCGCGCCCATGGTCTGCAACCGCACCGCATGCGCCAGTTCAAGCTGTCCAACGACCCGCGCTTCGTCGCCAAATTGCGCGACGTCGTCGGGCTCTATGTCGATCCGCCCGCACACGCCATCGTGCTGTCGGTCGATGATCGAACGCAACCCGGACTGCCGTTAAAGAAGGGCCGCGCCGGAACCATGACGCACGACTATGAGCGCCACGGCACGACGACGCTGTTCGCCGCGATGAACGTCCTCGACGGCACGGTGATCGGCCGCAACATGCAGCGCCATCGCCATCAGGAGTTTATTCGCTTCCTCAATGTCATCGAGAAGCAGGTTTCCGCGGGCAAGACGATCCACGCCATCGTCGACAACGACGCCGCCCACAAGCATCCCAATGTTCGGCGATGGCTCGAACGTCATCCGCGATGCCACTTCACCCCAACATCGGCTTCCTGGCTCAACGCTGTCGAGGGCTTCTTCGCAACCCTGACAAAGCGCAGGCTCAAGCGCGGCGTCTTCCGATCCGTCACAGACCTGCAAGCCGCGATCAACCGCTTCCTCGACGAGCACAATCAGCAATCGCAGCCCTTCACCTGGACTGCCGACCCAGACAAAATCATCGCCGCCGTCAGGCGAGGGCACCAAAGTGTTAGATTCGATCCTGCTAGAACTGGAGGCAGTTTGTGTACCTTCCTCGTCTAACCTTTCTGTCTCATTTCGTCCTCTGCCTGGCCTGTGCCGCGCTAGCGTTTTTTGCCTGGGCTAATGGCGTGCCACAGACTGTTTGGACGAATGACCTGAGTATGATGACCAGCGTGATCGGCGCACTATTCGTCGGCTCGGCGGTTTGGTTGGGATGGGAGGCGTGGCGGATCGGCGAACCAACGTCGGATAACAGAGGGTGCTCCGACCCACACTCCTCTATTGTTTTTATTCCATCATCTGATTACGGTCATTTGGCTGAGCGACTTTGCGTAATGGCAGGCTTTGTCGGAACTGCGATCGGCCTTTCTCTGCAGGCTAAGTCGCTCGCCAGCGGCGCGACCAGCTTCACTGCGCTCGCGACTTCGCTCTTCACCACGGCGAGTGGCGGGATCGCAGCAGCTCTTATCGCCATCATGACTTTCAATCTTGAAGCGGGTGCTAGAAGGGCGCGGCAACAACTTCAGTCGTAGCAGAGTGGAAACTTCGTCGTTCCCTGACACTCACCATCGATACGACAATGAGCGCCTTCCCGAAATGTTCAGCGATTAGACATAACCGGTTTATCGGTCCAGGTGAGATTCGCTATATCTTCTTGTGTATCTCACGGGTCAGCAGCTCGAATATCTCTGGTGAACCCGTCAACGTCATGACTCCGCCTGAGCGCGGACGGGAGACGCGCTCCGCTAGTCGCCGCTTGAACCTATCGCTGACGCCTAGGGGGTTAGGACGTGAACTTCTTCAGCGCTTTCGTTGCCTCGTTTGGATCCTTGCTGCTTATGACCGCGATCATCGGTTCATGGCTCTTTCGTTTCTCTACCGCGCCACTTATCGCCAAGATCGGCGTCCCCGCGCTCATTGTCGCGATCGCTTGTGTAACGCCATATCAAGTCAATGTGATGCTGGGGCTTCCGATCTCGGCGCCACCGGCATCGCTGCCCGCTTATGGCGAACTCATCGCCTTTGTTGCGCACGATGACGTCCCGTTAGTGGATTTGTGGTTACGCCAGAGAAATGCTCCGCCACGCGCCTACGAGACCGTCTTAAACAACAAGTTTAGGCGGATATTACTTCAGGCACAAAGCCGGCTTAACCGTGGCGAAAGGGTAATGCTGGTGAAAGCCCTTGCAACGGAGCGGACCGACGCAAAGGACCAGCGCGCGCCAGATGAGGTCGGTTACGAACTGGACAATTCCTTCTTCTCATTTCCTCCGAAAGAGTGAGTTGCCCTCGGTACACCGAACGCTGCTCATCTCCACTGAGAGCTGACCCAGGCGCTACGGGTTCTTCCACCGAGAGCTGACCCATGTTGAACGTTTCGCCCATCCTAGACTAGCTGTTTAGTCCCGGCATTTGCTGGAGCGGGCTGATTTTGAATCTGTGAGGCTCTGAAGTCCAGGCTTTGCAGATGAATTCGTATGGGGTGAGGCCCCTGAGGGTTTTGAGCCGCCTGGCGAAGTTGTAGGCGTCGACGAAGTTTTGCAGGTGGGCTCGCAGCTGGTCGTGGGTCTCGTAGAAGTAGCGTTTGACAGTGGCGTCCTTGATGGTGCGGTTCATTCTTTCGACTTGGCCGTTGGTCCAGGGATGCTTGGGCTTTGTCAGCCGATGATCGACGTCGTTCTGGGCGCAGGCGTATTCGAAGGCGTGCGCCCAAACAGGCTCCCCACCGTCGAGGGCGGCCTTGATGTCGGGGCTGCCGAACTCGTGTTGCCTGGTGTGGTGAAGTGGGTTCCGTTGTCGGTGAGGACGGTGTGGACCTTGTAGGGGACGGCGGCGATCAGGCGGCGCAGGAAGTCCCCCGCGGTGCGACGCGCCACCTTCTCGTGCAGTTCGACGAAGGCGAACTTCGAGGTTCGGTCGATGGCGACGAGGAGGTAGAGCTTGCCCTGCGCGGTTCGAACCTCGGCGAGGTCGATATGAGAATAGCCGATCGGATAGGCCTTGAATTTGCGTTTGGCGGAGGCTTCGCCTTCGACCTGCGGCAACCGGGAGATCCCATGACGTTGCAGACACCGGTGAAGGGACGAGCGCGTCAGATGCGCGATGGTGGGCTGCAGAGCGTACAGGCAATCGTCGAGCGGCAGCAAAGTATGCCTCCGGAACGCAACGACGACGGCCTCTTCCTCTGCTGACAGGACAGTCGATCTGGGCTGCTTGGGTCCTGTCGGCAGGTCGGAAACGGAGGACCGCGCTTTCCACTTGGCGACTGTCTTCGGGTTGACGCCGTAGTGCTTTGCAAGCCCACTCAGGCTCTCTTGACTATGTTGTATCGCTCGACGGACCGCCTCTGTCGTTGTGGCGCTCCTGTGTAGAATCTGTCCCATAGCGCATCCTTCAAATCACTCGATAAGAATGCGCCATCAAAGTCCGGGACGAAACATCTAGGCAGTGATCGATATGGGGTTATTGAGCGTGATCCGAGTTGGCACTATCGAGATCATTTCTCGATCCGGAACATATCCGGGCCGCCGAGGAGCGCGGCGTAATCTTGCCGGAGGTGTCACGCGGGCAGCGCCGTCCTGAGCACTTCGAGCTTGATATCCGGGGTGTCACCGACCAGCGCTCGAATGGGCACCCGCACGACCGTCCATACACACCGAGCGCTGATCGCGCCAGAACCGCCCTGTCGTCGTGCCGCCCTGCCCCGTTCCATCATCCGCAGCGGATCGCCCTCGAGGCGCTCACTCCAAAACGGATCGCAGCCTCCCGACACTACAGGCCCGACGAGAGATTTTGACCTGTCCGCGCCCTCCGCCTCAGTAGGAAAGTCGCAATCGCGCGACCCCCGATCGTGGATCTCCTCCAACTAAAAGCGATCCATCGTGCGCTTGAGGGTGACGCGTCATGGTCTTCTTCGGTCTTCTTCATGCCTTCAAAGGAATCTCATGCTACGAATCGGGATCATTTCCGCCGTCGTCCTAGGGCTTAATCCAGGGATCACAGGCACGGCCTTTGCTGCGGACAAAACGCCCTCGCCCTGCAAACCGCTTGCCAAAGTCTGGGCCGACTTCGACGCTAAAACTCATTTCACGACGCTGACCCCCGGGCAATTCCATTTCGTCGAAGGCGTCTACGTTGGAAGCCCTACCACTCCCGATGGCTTGCCGCCCGGCGACGGCGCGCTGCTCGCGATTCATGACGGCTCTCAGAATGGCATTGTTCTTTGGACCCGCGGCCCACTCGCATGCGGGCCGCTCCAAATCAGCGAGAAGCTCATAAAACTGATTACGCACATCAAAACCGGTGCACTCGATGCCGAGGGCAATGAACTCTGATCCGCAGACGCCACCGCCATCCGCCGCCAAGTTGAGGAGCGCGATACGATCCCCAACATCCCGCCCAAAGCCAACCCAATTGGAAGAACTGCTTCTCGCCGTTTGTCTGCCGCAAACCGCAACGCCATCGAGCGCAAGTTCCGCCGCCTCAAGGACTTCAGGCGCATCGCCACGCGATACCACCGAAATGCGGCCAACTTCCTCGCCGCAGCCTGCGTCGCCGCCGCGATCTCCTATTGGTTATGAGTTTGACCCTAGTACGGCGCGGATATGCCCATCACCCAATGGCATTTTACCCAAGACCGTCAGCGTGCAAGGCTCGTACCGAGCCACCGAGATCTTGCGTGACATCGATCGCCGGGAGGCCCAATGGAAACACTTTATATTGCGGCCTGCGTGGCAAACCCCCTGCGCTGGCGGTCGCGCATTGCGCTAGCGCGCGGAGCGCTCGCTGACTGGCTCAAAGAGCCTAACGTCCACATCACATTGGCCGAATGCACCTACGGTTCCCGCCGATGGGAGCTAGCGGACCTCGCGTCCCCACGCGTAACACATATACCGCTTCGTGCCACGACCATGGCATGGTCGAAGGAGTGCCTGCTCAATATAGCTATAGCCCATTTGCCGCATGAAGCGGAAAAAATCGCCGTCCTTGATGCTGACGTCAACTTCCGTCGCCGCGGATGGGCAACCGAGACGCTTGGCAGCACTCGATCTCTATCCCGTCGTTCAACCCTGGGACACGGCCTATGACCTAGGGCCCCACGATGAACACGTGCAAACGCACAAGAGCTTCGGCTCCATCTGGCATAGCGGCAAGCCGGTGGTGGCGACCGGTGCCGCCTTCTGGGCCTTCAACGGCGGCTATAATACCTATCCGCATCCTGGCTACGCATGGGGCTGGCGACGGCGTGTGCTTGACCGCATCGGCGGGCTCCTCGAGATTGGCGCCATGGGCTCCGGCGACTATCACATGGCTCTTGGCATTGTGGGCAGGTACGAGGCCTCTGTGCCTCCGGGCGTAAGCGATGGCTATAAGAATTCGGTCGCCTCGTGGGCAACCCGCGCGGCTTTCGAGGTCAATGGTAAGCTGGGATTTGCCCATGGCACAATTGAGCATCCGTTTCACGGCCGCAAGAGCGATCGCGGCTATCAAACTCGCTGGCAGATGTTTCTCGACAGCGGTTTCGACCCCGCGACCGACCTCAAGCGTAACACCTATGGCGTCCTTGAATTCTCAGGCACCAAACCGAACCTCGAGCGCGCTTTTGACTGCCATCTCCGCTCGCGCGAAGAAGACGTTAACACCCTCACATAGTAAGGATCTGAACCGCTCCGGGTTTGTCGGAGGCTCCGAACCTTGAGAAGGTGGAGCGATGGCGAGCAAGGCGACGAAGCGGTTTTCACCCGAAGTGCGGGCACGCGCTGTTCGGCTGGTTTTCGAGCATGAGAAGGATCATCCCTCGCGGTGGGCGACGGTGAGTTCGATTGCCGCGAAGATCGGCTGCACGGCGCAGTCGCTCGATGGGTGGATCAAGAAGGCGGAGATCGACAGCGGCGTGCGTGGCGGCGTCCCGACAGAAATTGCCGAACGTTTGAAGGCGCTGGAGCGCGAGAACCGGGAGCTTCGCCAGGCGAATGAAATTCTGCGCAAGGCGTCGGCTTATTTCGCCCAGGCGGAGCTCGACCGCCGATTCAAGCCATGATCGCCTTCATCGACGATCATCGTCAGGCCTACGGGGTCGAGCCGATCTGCAGGGTTCTGCCGATCGCCCCGTCGACTTATCGCGCCCATCTCGCCAGGCGAGCTGATCCTTCCCGTCTGCCCGACAGGCTGCGCCGCGACGCCGATCTGAAGGTCGAGATCCAGCGCGTGTTCGAGGAGAACTTCCGCGTCTACGGCGTGCGCAAGGTCTGGCGGCAGTTGCGGCGGGAAGGGTTCAGCGCTGCCCGATGCACAGTGGCCCGGCTGATGCGGAGTCTGGGCCTCCGGGGGGCGATCCGGGGCAAAGCCATTGCGCACAACGATCAGCGACAAGGCGGTCCCCTGTCCGCTGGACCATGTGAACCGACAGTTCCACGCTTCCGCGCCTGACCGTCTGTGGCTGGCCGATTTTACCTATGTCGCGACCTGGACTGGCTTCCGTCTATGTCGCCTTCGTCATCGACGCCTACGCGGGGCGGATCGTCGGCTGGCGGGCCAGCAGAACGGCTCATGCCGACTTTGTCCTGGACGCTCTCGAACAGGCGCTCCATGACCATGACCTCGGCCTTGTAGAGACCATTGAAGTTGCCCCGCTTTGATGGACGGGTTGGGGCTTAGGCGGGCTTGGTTAGGTATGATGTCCATTCGTATTCGATGGGCGACAGATAGCCCAGGGCCGAGTGGCGGCGCGAGGGATTGTAGAAACCTTCGATGAACTGAAAGACAGCCGTCCGCGCCTCGCTGTGAGATCGGAAGCGACGCCGATCGATCAGCTCCGCATTCGAGGGTGGCGAAGAAACTCTCGCACATCGCATTGTTGTCGTAGGCGTCGCCGACCGAGCCTGTCGACGGACGAACGCCGGCTTCCCTGCAGCGATTGCCGAAAGCGACCGAGGTGTATTGCGACCGCGATCCGAATGATGGACGACGTTGTCAGGCTTTCGGGCTGCGATCGCCATGTCGAGAGCGTCGAGTACGACGCCGGTCTTCAGATCGACCGAGAAGGCCCATCCGACGATCCGGCGCGACCAGGCGTCGAGAACGACCGCGAGGTAGAGAAAGCCGGCCAACGTCGGCAGGAAGGTGATGTCGGCCGCCCACAACGCGTTCGGCCGCTCGGCCATGAAGTTGCGGCGGACGAGATCGCTGGCGGGATGATGGTCCCTCGCCTGCCGCGTCGTGACCGGTGCGCTTCTGCGCCGGCTGACGCCCTATCCCCGCCCCTCGCATCAATCGAGCTATCCGCTTCCGCCCAACCGAGAGGCTATCAGCCTTCAGCTTGGGCCATGAACACGCGGCGCGCCATAGGTTCCATGCGACCCGGCGTGGATCGTGCGGATGCGACGCGTAAGATCGGCGTCGACGCTCGCCCGAGCCGAAGCTGGTCGGCTCCGCCAGGCGTAATAGCCCGAGGTCGAAACCTTCAGGACCCGGGCCATTGTGCGAATGAGATACACGGCCTGGTGCGCGCTCATGAACCGGTAAACCCGTTCGGGCTCGCCTTGCTCTCCCGCGCGAACCAGGCTGCCGCCTTTGCCAGGATGTCACGCTCCTGACGCAGGCGATGGTTCTCACG
Source organism: uncultured Alphaproteobacteria bacterium (assembly GCA_963717215.1). Classification (GTDB taxonomy): domain Bacteria; phylum Pseudomonadota; class Alphaproteobacteria; order Rhizobiales; family Beijerinckiaceae; genus Roseiarcus. The sequence goes on along the minus strand of CAVQVS010000003.1, from coordinate 129,535 downwards.
TCGAAGGCGCCCCAGTTCATCCCGCTCAGCGCTTGTTAGTCCGTCAACGCGCTTGCCGGCGTCCCGCTCGGCTTGCCTCACCCAAGTGGAAATCGACTGTGCGCTCGGCTCGAACTCACGCGCCAGCTCTTCGGGCGTGCGTCCAGATCGCACCAGATCGACCATCTGTCGCCGGAACTCCGGCGGATAAGCGGTTCGCTAACGCGGCATCAGACACCTCCAAAGTCAACTTCAAGGGTGTCCACAAAACCGGGTCAACTCCAAGTCTAAGTAGCGTCTGGCGTGGCGGCCATTGGCGGGAACCGCGGCGACGCTCACCGTTAGCCGGTATCACATCTCGCTGGCATGAGGACCTTCGCGAAGGGCGAGCTTTCGCGCTGCGGGTCCAAAGGCGTGTCTTAATACCTAAGGAGACTTCTATGACCAATTCAGCAACCGCAATCGCCGCGGGGCCAATTGTTGAAGCCTTGCGTCCAATAATATCTGCCATCGTCGCGGCGACAGTGGGAATCGCTGTAACGTTTGGAGTCGCATTGCTAAAAAGGTGGACGGGCGTGACGCTGCAGTCAACCTACGTCAATTCGCTTCGTCAAGCGGCGCTGACCGAAGCGGGAGTTCTCATCGCTGAGGCCGCTGATAACTTGTCATCCCGATCCATTACCGTCACATCACCGGCGATCGCGGCAGCGGCCGCCCGCATAGCCACGGCGATGCCTGAGGCTGTGAGAGCGGGTGGGAAGACCCCAGAAGACCTAAGCAGACTTGTCGCGGGCGAGGTCGGCAAGCTGCAGGCGCACACCACTACAGTTTCTGTTCCCATGTCGACCTCACGCACAAGATCGCCATAGCCGAGAGCACTTGCGGAACTGCCGACATGCCTGGATCGACCAAGATTAATTTCGCGCTCCACTCCATTGCCACTGTCCGGTGGGGCTCACTACTGTTCGCAGGCGGGTACCGCGACCACGTGCTTCGGAGAATTGAATGAACTCGCCGGAAAGCCCGCCCTGGGGCTTTCTTCAGTGGGCCGTTGCCGGATTGGCCTCGATCGGCGCGAGTGCCGCTGCATTTGTATGGCGACTTATGACTCGGATTCACACGCTCGAAATCGTGATAGGGCAACACCAACGCGACCTCGACTGCTCACAGTCGGCCAATGAATCAGCACTCCTGCGTCTTGCGGAACGTCTGGCGCTACTCCACGACGATCACTATCGTCTACGCGAGACGATCAGTGGGCTCCCCAGTCGCGCCGACATTCATGATTTGGAGCTGCGACTTGGAGAGCGGATGGATTCCCTGGCCGCACGATTCGACCGGGCTCTTGACCCGCATCATTCCTGATGATCCGAACTCGTAGCCATTGGCCACAACTTCATCATGGAGTTGACCCGGTTTTGTGGACACCCTTGAAGTTGACTTTGGAGGTGTCTGATGCCGCGTTAGCGAACCGCTTATCCGCCGGAGTTCCGGCGACAGATGGTCGATCTGGTGCGATCTGGACGCACGCCCGAAGAGCTGGCGCGTGAGTTCGAGCCGAGCGCACAGTCGATTTCCACTTGGGTGAGGCAAGCCGAGCGGGACGCCGGCAAGCGCGTTGACGGACTAACAAGCGCTGAGCGGGATGAACTGGGGCGCCTTCGACGTGAGAACCATCGCCTGCGTCAGGAGCGTGACATCCTGGCAAAGGCGGCAGCCTGGTTCGCGCGGGAGAGCAAGGCGAGCCCGAACGGGTTTACCGGTTCATGAGCGCGCACCAGGCCGTGTATCTCATTCGCACAATGGCCCGGGTCCTGAAGGTTTCGACCTCGGGCTATTACGCCTGGCGGAGCCGACCAGCTTCGGCTCGGGCGAGCGTCGACGCCGATCTTACGCGTCGCATCCGCACGATCCACGCCGGGTCGCATGGAACCTATGGCGCGCCGCGTGTTCATGGCCCAAGCTGAAGGCTGATAGCCTCTCGGTTGGGCGGAAGCGGATAGCTCGATTGATGCGAGGGGCGGGGATAGGGCGTCAGCCGGCGCAGAAGCGCACCGGTCACGACGCGGCAGGCGAGGGACCATCATCCCGCCAGCGATCTCGTCCGCCGCAACTTCATGGCCGAGCGGCCGAACGCGTTGTGGGCGGCCGACATCACCTTCCTGCCGACGTTGGCCGGCTTTCTCTACCTCGCGGTCGTTCTCGACGCCTGGTCGCGCCGGATCGTCGGATGGGCCTTCTCGGTCGATCTGAAGACCGGCGTCGTACTCGACGCTCTCGACATGGCGATCGCAGCCCGAAAGCCTGACAACGTCGTCCATCATTCGGATCGCGGTCGCAATACACCTCGGTCGCTTTCGGCAATCGCTGCAGGGAAGCCGGCGTTCGTCCGTCGACAGGCTCGGTCGGCGACGCCTACGACAACAATGCGATGTGCGAGAGTTTCTTCGCCACCCTCGAATGCGGAGCTGATCGATCGGCGTCGCTTCCGATCTCACAGCGAGGCGCGGACGGCTGTCTTTCAGTTCATCGAAGGTTTCTACAATCCCTCGCGCCGCCACTCGGCCCTGGGCTATCTGTCGCCCATCGAATACGAATGGACATCATACCTAACCAAGCCCGCCTAAGCCCCAACCCGTCCATCAAAGCGGGGCAACTTCATCATGGCGAACGGCCGCTCCAATCAGCATCAAAACGGTAGCGCCCACCTCCCCGGAGTCCGAACAAAACGGGTCAAATCCACAATTTGCGTGGCTTCTTTTCACACGAGAGTGTACCCAACAGCAAACTCCGGCGCCTGGCACAACTTGAAGCTTTTTCGCATCGTGATAAAATTCGTGCCAAGAAACATGAGACGTTGTTGACGGCCATGCGAATTATATTCATGGGCTCACCAGAATTTGCGGTTCCAACATTGTTGGAAATGTCGAACAGCGGCCGTATACCCATCGCCGTTTATACGCGCGCGCCCGCACGTAGAAGCCGTCGAGGCCTTGAAATGAAGAGGACACCCGTTCACTTGGTGGCGGATTCTCTTGGAGTTCCGGTTTTCACGCCAAGTTCCTTGCGCGACGTCGAAGCCCAACAAGCCTTCAACATTCTCGCCGCCGACGTTGTACTCGTGGCCGCCTACGGCTTAATACTACCGATCCCTATTCTCACAGCGCCAAGGCTAGGCTGTTTAAACTTACACGCTTCTTTGTTGCCGCGTTGGCGCGGTGCCGCACCAATCCAGCGTGCGATTATGGCCGGCGACTTACGGACCGGTATTGATGTCATGCGCATGGATGCCGGTCTCGACACCGGACCAATAGCGATGCGCGAAATCGTTCCGGTTCGTCCTGACGAGACGGCTGGAGATCTAACAAGTCGCCTTGCAGCAATTGCCGCTAAAATGGCATTATATGCGTTGCAATCAATGGAAGCCGGCCTATTGGAGTTTCATGGGCAACCGACCATCGACGCTTGCTATGCAAAGAAGATCGAGAAGAGTGAGACGGAGATTGATTGGACGCAGAGCGCAGAAACAGTTCGCAACCGCATCCATTCACTATCACCTGCACCAGGTGCCTTTTCGAAAGTCGTCATCGGAAATAGGGCGGAAAACATTAAGCTTTTTCGCGCCGAGGCCACAACGGGCGACGGTGCCCCCGGGATGCTTCTCTCCGAAGACATGCGCATCGCATGTGGGGCTGGCGCGATACGCGTCCTTCAAGGACAACGCTCGGGTAAGACTGTGATGAGTGGTCGACAATTGATGCGTGGGGCGACTCTTGCTCCGGGAGCGACCTTTACGCAGTCTGACCTGCCACTGAGATTTTCCTCCACAAGGATATAGACTCGGCCCTTGAACGCGCAGGCCTGAGATCGAGGTGTCAGGGATCGCCGCCAGGCACTACCGTGTCCGTCATCGACGATGTTCGAAATGGGGAGCCACCGGCCGGGGGCCACGTTTGTCCGGTTCATGTCGTGGCCTAGTTCAGTTGCAGTTGGCGAGAGTCGCTTGGCTGGGCTGGATTGTCATCGCGCAGGCGAGAGGGGTCTTTTCTGTGCATCAGGTTGGCGCGCACGAGTTCGAGCGAGTTCGAGTAAGCCGTGCTTTCTTTGGTGACGTCTTGCATTTGGCGAAGCAGCAAAAACGCAATGAGCGCGACGGCGATCTGAATGCGCTGACCTGACCCCCTGAAGCTCCTCCAAAAATACGTAGAGTCCGGCCCGAAGGAAGGGACGGACGGATGAAGCGATCAAGGTTCACGGAAGAGCAGATCATTGGGATCCTGCGTGAGCAGGAAGCGGACAGCTTGCAAGCACGGCGTCAGTTCGCCGACCTTCTACAAGTGGAAGGCCAAGTATGGCGGCGTGGACGTGTCGGAGGCGCGCCGGCTGAAGGCGTTGGAGGATGAGAACGCCAAGCTGAAGCGGATGCTGGCGGACGCCATGCTCGACAACGTCGCGTTGAAAGACCTGCTCGGAAAAAATGGTGACGCCCGCCGCGCATCGGGAGGCTGCGGGATATCTGCAGCAGACCTTGAGATGAGCCAGCGGCGGGCGTGCCGGGTGATTGACGGCGATCGGGCCAGCGTGCGCTACCAGGCCCGGCGGCCGGATGACGGCGAACTTCGCGAGCGGCTGAAGGCCTTGGCCCAGGAGCGGCGGCGGTTCGGCTATCGGCGGCTGCATGTGCTGCTGCGGCGCGAGGGCCATGCGGTCAACAAAAAGCGCGTTCAGCGTCTGTATCGCGAGGAGCGGCTGATGGTTCGCCAGCGCGGCGGGCGCAAGCGGGCCATGGGAACGCGGCGGCCGATAGAGACACCCGCGGTCGCCAACCAGCGCTGGAGTCTCGACTTCATCGCCGACCAGTTCACCGACGGGCGCCGGTTCCGGATCTTGGAGGTGTACGACGACTGCACCCGCGAGTGTCTGGCGCTGGTGGCCGACACCTCGATTGGTGGGCGACGCGTCGCGCGCGAACTGGACGCGATCATCGGCTGGCGCGGCAAGCCGGCGACGATCGTCAGCGACAACGGCACGGAACTGACGTCCAACGCCATCCTGGAATGGGCCGACCAGCGCAAGATCGGCTGGCATTACATCGCCCCCGGCAAGCCCCAGCAGAACGGCTTCAGCGAGAGCTTCAACGGCAAGCTGCGCGACGAACTGCTGAACGAGACCCTGTTCAGCTCTCTGGCGGGCGCCCGCGCCAAGCTGGAAGCCTGGCGGCGGGACTTTAACGAGGTGCGGCCCCACTCGAGCCTCGCCTACCTCACGCCAGCGGCATACGCCCGCGCCCTCTGCGGAGAGGCCGGCCGGCGCGCTGCGAACCCCGACCACTCCGCGCGCCGGCCTCTTGCCAGCCGCGATCATGAAGGTTCAGATCAACTCCGGACTCTCGTTATGGCTGGATGAGAAATGGGGGTCAGGTCAGCGCACGACGTTTTCAGGGCGTCCGAGGAATTTGGTGATTTTCAGGGTCTGCTTCATCATCCGGAAGAACAGTTCGATTTGCCAGCGGCGGTTGTAGAGGCCGGCAGTCTCGTGGGCTGGCGCGTCGAGGTCGTTGTTGAGAATGCAGCCTCTTGCCGGTTTCGGTCCCGACCGCGATTTCACGCACCGCCTCCTGCATCGGATTTTGCGGTTGTTGCCCTGACTGGCAGGCAAGAACCCGATGTGATCGCTCCGAACGTCCGATCCCTCGGCCATAGGGATCGCTTTGGCCTCGCGCATCGGCGTGTTGGCCTTGAAGCGGGTTGATCCGCCCCCACTGAATTGGTCCACCTTGAAGTATGTCTTCGGACGGAGGAGGAGGACCACAATGTTGAAGAAGCGTCATACCGGAAGAGATCGTCGCCAAGCTGCGGCAAGTGGAGGTTTTGACGTCACAGGGAAAGTCTGTCGCTGACGCGATCCGGACGATTGGCGTGACCGAGGTGACGTACTATCGCTGGCGCCAGGAGTTCGGCGGGCTGAAGTCGGATCAGGTGAAGAGGCTGAAGAACCTAGAGGCTGAGAACGCCCGGCTGCGACGGGCGGTGTCCGACCTGACGCTCGACAAAATGATCTTGGCCGAGGCTGCCCGGGGAAACTACTAAGCCCTTCGCGCCGCCGCGCCTGCATTGATCATGTTCGATCCGAGCTGAGGCTGTCCGAGCGGCGGGTCTGCCGCGTGCTCGGACAGCATCGATCCACGCAACGCCGCATTCCTACGGGGCCAGACGACGAGGAGCGGCTGACCGCCGACATCGTCGAACTGGCTCGGCAATAATGGCCGCTATGGCTATCGGAAGATCGCGGAGCTGTTGCGAACGACAGCGGGCTGGGTCGTCAATGACAAGCGGGTCGAGAGGATCTGGCGGCGCGAGGGGCTGAAAGTCCCCGCCAAACAACCCAAACGCAGCCGGCTCTGGCTGGCGGACGGCTCGTGCCTGCGGTTGCGCGCCGAGCGGCCTAACCATGTCTGGTCTTATGACTTCGTCGAGGATCGCAAACTCAAGTCCGTCGACGTCATCGATGTGCTCTCCGACCTGTTCATCCTGCGCGGCGTTCCCGAGCGCCTTCGCTCGGACAACGGACCGGAGTTCGTCGCCAAGGCCGTGCAAGACTGGATCGCGGCTGTCGGAGCGAAGGCGGCTTATATCGCGCCGGGCAGCCCCTGGGAGAACGGCTTCATCGAGAGCTTCAACGCTCGGCTCCGGGACGAGCTGCTGAATGGGGAGATTTTCTATTCGCTCGCGGAGGCCAGGATCGTGGTCGAAAGCTGGCGGCGCCATTACAACGCCAAACGCCCGCACGCGTCACTGGGCTACAAGCCTCCAGCGCCTGAAGTGTTCATCCCCGCGTTCGCCGCGCGGGCGGCTGCGCAATCCCGGCCAGCTGCGCCGCCCGCGCTAGCACACAGCCCCACCTTGAACTAACATTCGCCTCGGACCAGTCGATGGGAGGCCGGTCAGGGTCACCAGACGGCAGCCAGCGCCGTCGAGCTGCGCCACCAGGGGAACTCGTAGTGGCCGAGGTCGAAGACCTAGGTGGCACCAGGGTCGATCACCAGGTCCGGATCGTAGATGACATGCGCCTTGGAGAGCAGGGCGTCGCGTACGCGGCGCCGACAGCATCCAAAGACGTTCCGCGATCGCGCCGGCGAAATCCCGTTTTGTCCAACGCCTCCAAAGGCCGGGCATGCGCAATTCCTGCGCGGCGCTTTCGAGCGCTACTGCTCCCTTGGCCCGAGAATATTTGCTATTCGGCCCAACTAGCGTCCAAAGTGCGTGTTTTTTTATTGTTGCGAGCTATTGCGCGCCAGCCAATATCGCGCCGGAAAAAACCCTCCGGCCATTTGATTCGATCGATAGCCGCGTATGCCCGTTCACGGGCCTCAGCAACGTTACTCCCATGTGCCGTTATCGTTAGGACCCTGCCCCCGTCCGCGAAGATTGCGCCGTCGACTTCACGTGTGCCCCCCTGAAGAACGACAACTCCGGGCATCGATGCAGCATCTTCGATTGCTCCGATCCGGGATCCGCGTAGTGGCTGGCCAGGATAGCCTCGCGCAGCCATCACCACCGCGAGCGCCGCGTCGGAAGAGAATCTTGGTCGGTTGCCGCTCAGAGTTCCGCTGGCACAGGCAACCAGAAGCGGCAGTGGGTCATTTTTGAGGCGCGCCAGGATGACCTCCGCTTCGGGATCCCCAAATCGGACATTGAATTCAATCACTTTCGGCCCGCGGTCGTCGACCATTAGACCTACAAATAGCAAGCCTCGAAAGGGCGAACCTCTTTCATTCATCCCGCGCAATGTCGGCCCGACAATTTCCCTCATAATGCGCCGGGTTAGCTTCGGCGTCACTAGGGCCGGGGGTGAATAAGCGCCCATCCCTCCAGTATTGGGACCCTTATCATCTTCACCCACGCGCTTATGATCCTGCGCACTGGAGAAAGGCATTGCTACTGCGCCATCGCACAGGGCGAAGAACGAAATCTCCTCACCTCTGAGAAACTCTTCAACGACGATTTCGGCTGCCGCCGCCGTCCGCGTACTGGACAGAAACGCGTCGACGGCGACCTCCGCCTCTTCGACTGTCCCGGCAACGACAACCCCCTTTCCAGCAGCAAGCCCATCAGCTTTGACTACGATGGGCGCACCGCTTGTGCGGATATACTTCTTTGCTTCTTTCGGATCTCGGAATCGCCGAAAGTCGCCTGTTGGTATCCCAAACTCGCGGCAGAAATCCTTGGCGTATCCTTTCGACCCTTCGAGGCGGGCCGCGTCTCTCGTCGGTCCACAACACAATATCCCTGCGTGTATCAAATCGTCTGTCAAACCCGTTACGAGGGGACCCTCGGGACCGACCACCACCAGATCAATAGCTTCTCTCTGACAAAAGGCGACCACCTTCGCATGTTCGGCTAGACTCAGCGGCACGGTGCGGGCGACGGTAGCACAACCCGGATTACCAGGGGCCACATAAAGAGTTCCAATAAAAGCGGACTTTGCGCATGCCCGAGCCAATGCATGCTCCCTGGCGCCAGAACCAAGAATTAGTACGTTCGTTCTCCGCTCTCGCATCAAATCTTGTCCAGCGTTAGAGTGCTCTGGGGCCTGTCCTCAATTAGGGGATTCGCAAATCAGGTAAAGCGTGATTCATAGGGAGCCTTCTTTTGGAAGGCTTTGGTGCGGCGCGACGGACTGCACGACGCCCAGTTTGGGCGGATTGAACATTTTCTGCCTGGTCGTCCGGGACATGTCGGACGCAAAGGGGGTTGGGCGTCGACTTTTCGTCGAGGCGGTGATCTGGAAATTCCGCTCGGGGGCGCCGTGGCGGGATTTTCCCGAGCGCTTCGGCAACTGGAAGAACATTCACACGCGGTTCTCCCGGTGGGCGAAGAGCGGCGTGTGGGAGAGTTTTTTCAAGACGTTGGCCGACGATCCGGACAACGAATACGCGATGATCGACGCCACCATCGTCAGAGCGCATCAGCATAATGCGGACGCACTCAAAAAGGGGGTTTCGACCAAGCCATAGCCGCTCGCGTGGCAGCCCGACCACCAAGATCCATGTGATCGTCGACGCTCTCGGCAACCCATTGGCGCCCAGCCTCACCGGCGGCCAAGTCCACGACATCACCCAGACCGAGGCCCTCGCGGCCGAAGTGGATCCCCAGGCCTCCTCGGCGACAAGGGCTACGACGCCGACAGCTTTATCCAGAACCTCGAACTCCGCGCCATTAAGCCGGTCATCCCGCCAAAATCGAATCGCAAGGTCACGCGCGATTGCGACTTCGTCCTCTACGCCGAACGCAACCTAGTTGAGCGTTTCTTTCAATTCATCAGAGAGTTCCGAGGCATCACCACCCGCGACGAAAAACAGCGCGCAATTTCCTCGCCGGCCTCCATTTGATATGCGCCTGGGCCTGGCTCAAATGAGGGCACGCCCTAATGTCGTCGGTGCCACTCAACATTAGGGATGTGCAGTCCGCCATGAGTTACCGAATTGCAGGTGGATGCTTTAGCCGGCCATCGCGCTCGGCTCTTAGCGTCGCAAGCCGAAAGCTCCTTTGGTCTTATGAACGGCGTAGTATCAAATTTTGGTGGCCTAGGGCGTGGTAATGATTTAAGGAATGTGAGGATTCTCGGCTGGGGTTTTTCGTGATTCTAAGGCTGATTTTGGAGGTCAGCCTGATGATTTGGGACGTCGATGGGTGGATCAAGAAGGCGGAGATCGACAGCGGCGTGCGTGGCGGCGTCCCGACAGAAATTGCCGAACGTTTGAAGGCGCTGGAGCGCGAGAAACCGGGAGCTTCGCCAGGCGAATGAGATTTTGCGCAAGGCGTCGGCTTATTTCGCCCAGGCGGAGCTCGACCGCCGATTTAAGCCATGATCGCCTTCATCGACGATCATCGTCAGGCCTACGGGGTCGAGCCGATCTGCAGGGTTCTGCCGATCGCCCCGTCGACTTATCGCGCCCATCTCGCCAGGCGAGCTGATCCTTCCCGTCTGCCCGATAGGCTGCGCCGCGACGCCGATCTGAAGGTCGAGATCCAGCGCGTGTTCGAGGAGAACTTCCGCGTCTACGGCGTGCGCAAGGTCTGGCGGCAGTTGCGGCGGGAAGGGTTCAGCGCTGCCCGATGCACAGTGGCCCGGCTGATGCGGAGTTTGGGCCTCCGGGGGGCGATCCGGGGCAAAGCCATTGCGCACAACGATCAGCGACAAGGCGGTCCCCTGTCCGCTGGACCATGTGAACCGACAGTTCCACGCTTCCGCGCCTGACCGTCTGTGGCTGGCCGATTTTACCTATGTCGCGACCTGGACTGGCTTCCGTCTATGTCGCCTTCGTCATCGACGCCTACGCGGGGCGGATCGTCGGCTGGCGGGCCAGCAGAACGGCTCATGCCGACTTTGTCCTGGACGCTCTCGAACAGGCGCTCCATGACCGAAGGCCTACCCGCCGTGGCGGCCTCGTCCATCATAGCGATCGCGGCGACGCCCAATATGTTTCGATCAAGCACACCGATCGGCTCGCCGACGCCGGGATCGAGCCTTCCGTCGGCAGCGTCGGCGACTTTTACGACAACGCCCTCGCCGAAACGATCAACGGCCTCTACAAGGCTGAGGTCATTCATCGACGTGGACCGTGGCGTAACTTCGACGCCGTCGAGTTCGCAACTCTCGAGTGGGTGGACTGGTTCAACAATCGCCGGCTTCTGGAGCCCATCGCCTTCATCCCCCCGGCCGAAGCCGAGGAACGCTACTTCGCCATGCTGAACGGCACAGCTATGGCCGCGTGACTCAAACAAAATGGCCTCCCGCAAACCCGGAGCGGTTCAAGTCTGCGTAGGCGGCCGGCGGGATGTCGCCGAGCGCGGCATGCGGTCTGCGTTGATTGTGGTCGGTGACCCAGCGGACGATTGTCTCGCGCGCATGGTCGAGACCGGGGAACAGGCTCTCGTTGAGGAACTCATCGCGCATGCGGCCGTTGGAGCTTTCGCAGCACCCGCTCTGCATCGGTTTGCCCGGCGCGATGAAATGACGGACGATCGGGTTGTCCTGCGCCCAACCGAGCGTGGCGTGAGGTGCAGTCCCGTTGACGGAAACGATCATGCCGGGCTTGGCGCGCTGCTCGATCAGCGCCGTCAGTTCGCGCGCCACCCGCAGGCCAGACATTGAGGTGTCGGGGATCGCCGCCAGGCGCTCCCGCGTCACATCGTCGACGATGTTCAGGGTGCGGAAGCGTCGACGTTCAGGATACGGAAGCGTCGACCGCATGCGAACTGGCGTGGACGAAATCCAGCGACCAGCGGGCGTTGATCGCCGCCTCGAGGATCGGGCTCGCGCGCCTACGGCGCGCCGACGCGCTCGCCGCTTGCGCTCCGTAAGGCCCCTCTTCCCGGTAGAGCCGGTAGATGCGGTTGATCCCGGAGGGCTCGCCCTCCTGGCGCGGCAAGACGAACAGTCGTCGATAGCCGAACCGCTTCCGCTCATTGGCGAGATGGCGCAGCTGTGTCCGAAGCCCCGTGTCTGTCGGTCGGCGTGAGCGGTATCGGATCATCTTGCGATCGGCTTCGCGAGAGGGCAGGCCCGCCGTTCCAAAAGGCCCATCACGGCCCGTAGATGCGCGACGCCTTCGCGCTTGGCGGCGGGCACTGCCATTTTCTTGAGGAGCTCACGCAGCGCGACTGCGTCCAGCATCTGTTCGGCCAAGAGCTTCTTCAGCTTTGCTTTCTCATCCTCGAGCTCCTTCAGCCGCTCGGCCTCAGAGACGTCCATGTCGCCGTACTTGGCCTTCAAGTTGTAGAGCGTCGCCTTCGAGACCCAAGCTTGCGTGCGAGATCCGCACTCTTCGCGCCGGCCCCGTGCACCTTCAGCGCCCCGATGATCCGATCTTCCCTGAACCGTGCTCGGTTTATCTGTCCGTCCTTAGAGTCTATAGTTCAAGGCCGGAACTCTAAATCCCCCGGAACGAATTTGAGTGGCAGGTCAGGCGGACGGGGTGGAGGTGATCGCCATATCGGATTCGGAATAGACGCTTCCGCTGGCTTCGCCACTTCGAACATGCTTTAAAGCGAGCGGCTAAAAGGGGCGCAGTTAATGATGGACCGCTCAATCCCGCACTTTCAGAATGATCTCGGCGTCCCTTCGATCAAGGTGGGGGTCGTGGAATTTATGTGCACCGGCGCGAGACCGCCGTTCGACCATCCCCACATTTTTATCGACATCGGCTCCGATATCGAGGCGATCTGCTCGTATTGTTCAACTCACTTCATCTACAGCAGCGATCTCAGCGGGCCCTGCTCGCCAGCCGAGTGCGAATTGCGCGACTTTGCCTGAAGCTTGCCGCCGCGCGCGATCATTGCGGGTGCCGGAATCGCTGGACTTACAGCAGCGATAGCGCTGTCACATGCGGGGTTCACGGTCGCCATATACGAGAAAGCGAACTCGATCGACCAGACTGGGGCCGGTTTGCAGGTCACTCCGAACGCAGCGCGCATCTTAGCTAGGCTCGGTGTACTCGACTTGGTGCTCCCACATGCCTCAAGGCCAAGCGCGGTCGTCGTGTTGCAAGGCTCGGATGGCTCCGAACTAATGCGAATGCCGCTGAACGACGCCGAACGTCGGTGGGGCGCGGCATATTTAGTTATTCATCGCGCTGATTTGCAGCGCGCGCTCATCGACGCAGTCCACAGCCAGTCCGATATTGAACTGACGCTAGGTGCCACGCTCCTCAATTTTGCTGACGATGGTGGACGTCTGTCCGTCGAATTGGGCCGTGGTGGCATCCGAATCGGCGATGAGGCCGACCTTCTGATTGGTGCTGATGGTTTACGCTCCCAGGTTCGTGACCGGTTAGGCTTCGGAGCTCAAGGTCAAGCTGAGTTCGCCGGACGCATTGCCTATCGCGCACTTGTGAATGCTGGTGATACTAATGTCCAGTGGACGCAGAATATTGTTCTCCGTCTCGGAAGACATGCGCATCTCGTCCAGTACCCCTTGCGTGGTGGATCACTAATTAATCTGGTCGCGACCATTGGGGCGGCAAGGCCAACGGTAGATGTTGATCATACGAATCCTCAAGAGGACGAAAAGGCAAGCGGTTCGACCCTTAAAGACGCCTTTTCCGGGTGGTCGAGAGAATCGCGCTTGTTGACAAAGGTACCAACTCAGTGGCGACCCTGGCCGCTCTACCACCGCTCTCCGATTTCTTCATTTTCACTCGGCCGTGTCGCGCTTGTTGGCGACGCGGCTCATCCGATGGTGCCGTTCCTTGCGCAGGGAGCCGCACAAGCCATCGAGGACGCGGGCGCGATCGGCCGCATCCTCGCTCAAGTGCAGGATATTCCGTCTGCTCTTTCGATGTACTCACGTGATCGTGTCGCGAGAGCCAGTCGAGTGCAACGCGAAGCGCTCAAACTTGGCCGCATCTATCATATGGGTGGTCCATGGGCGTTCGCTCGGGACACGACAATGCGTATACTCGGTGCGCGGGGCCTGATCGAGCGGTACGACTGGCTGTATGGCGCTTAGAGCCTTCTGCATTCGGGCTGAAGCATCCTTCGCCTTTGAGATAGTTTGCGCATTCTTCAAGCGGGATGGTTGCGAGGGCTTGAGCGATGGCGTCTGAGACGGCGTCGAGTGTGCGGGGAGCAGCTTTCCGGACGAAGCCTTTGAGCTTGGCGAAGACCTGCTCGATCGGGTTGAGATCAGGCGAGTATTTGGGAAGGAATAATATAAGAGACGCGCGCCTGCGGTCTTGATGGCGCTTCGCACCGCTTTTCCTTTGTGCGGCACCACGATATCGTTGCGCTTGAGGGTTGGGACCAGGAACTGTTCGACATAGGCGAGAAACCGCTCGCCGTTGATGGGGCCGTCGAACAGACAGGGGGCTTCGATGCGATCGCTGCGCAGCCCAGCCAGGAAGGTCGCGGTCTTCCAGTGGCCGTGCGGCGCTTTGGCGACGAGCCTGCGTCCGCGCGGAGCCCACTGTAAAGGCGGGTCATGTTGGTCTTGGTCCAAGTTTCGTCGATGAACACAAGCCGCGATGGGTCGATGCGCTTCTGGTGGCCTCGCCAGCGCCCGCGATGGCGCTTTATGTCCGGACGATCCTGCTCGCGCGCAATGAGCGTCTTTTTTTTTGTGCGTGATGCCGATGCGGCGGAAGAACCGGCTCATTATCGAGGTGTCGGCCTTGACCCCACGCTCAGCCGGCAATCGGTCGCAAAGCGCCTCGAGGGTGATGTCGGATTGCTCGCAGCCCTTCGAGAAACTCACGGTGGGGTTCGAGTTCGCGGACGCAGATATCCGCCATTCTGCTCGCCGCGCGCGAACCGCTCCTTTCAAAAGCGCTGCACCCATTTGATCGCCGAAGCCTCGCTGACCCCAAACCTGGCCGCAGCCGCTCGCCGGCTCATTGCTCCCCGAACCACCGCGTCGATCACCCGATCGCGCAAATCCTGCGAATACGCTGAAGCCATCCCTGCTGGCCTCCATCCAGCCAGCAGGTTGAATCCAAACACCGCCGATTTGAGAATCCCCTCGCGATTCAATCTAAATACTGCCCGCCCTAGGTGGTGTGGACTTTAAGGATTCCCTTTTAGGTGCAAATCGGATTTAAGGCTGCTTTTGGGGAGGCAGTCTTGGGTGTGATGGACCGTTTGGTTTTGAACGATGGGGGCGTGGGAGCGGATGGCGCCTCTGATTCTAGGTCGTCCTGACCAGAAAGGCTCGACCGGGCGCGACAATCGGATGTTCGTGGAAGGCGTGCTTTGGATCGTTCGTACGGGCTCTCCCTGGCGTGATCTGCCTGAAGCATTCGGGGATTGGAACAGTGTATTCCGGCGCTTCAGTCGGTGGAGCCTCAAAGGGGTCTGGTGGCGGATCTTTGAGGCGATGTCCGATGATCCGGACTTCGAATATCTGATCGTCGACTCCACCATCGTCCGAGCCCATCAGCATGCCGCCGGGGCCAAAAAAGGGGGTCTGAAGATCAGGCGATTGGCCGCTCGCGCGGCGGCCTGAGCACCAAAATCCATATGGTGGTTCGAGGCCTGGGATGTCCCCGCGCGGTTCACGTTGACCGCGGGTCAAAAAGGGCGATGCGCCGCAAGCTGCTGCTTTGCTGGAAGGCTTACCGGCCGAGGTCGTCATGGCCGACACAGCTTACGATGCCGATCATTTGCGCGAGGCCATCGCCGCAAAGGGAGCGATCGCCGTCATCCCAAACAATCCGTCACGGGCGCTCAAACATCCCCTCGACAAGTATCTCTACGCACACCGCCATCTCGTCGAGTGCTGCTTCTCAAAACTCAAGCCATTCCGCCGCGTCGCAACCCGCTTCGAAAAGACCGCCCGAAATTACCTTGCCGTCGTCACTCTCGCCGCTATCATCTTATGGATGCGATAACTGTCCACACCACCTAGCGCGAGGACAAATCGCCCACAAGTCATGTCGAATACCGAGAATGTTGGAGTGCAAACTCAACGATGAATACTCAGAATCTGACTAAGGAACAGCTTGGTGCGTTTATGCTGCGGATGCTGAAAAAACGGTAGAGGCGCGTTCATCTCCACGATTTCACCTCCGTCCATAAATATTACTCGATCAGCAGCCTGGCGCGCGAAGCCCATCTCATGGGTAACGACGATCATCGTCATGCCCTCTTGCGCCAGCGTAGTCATTGTATCGAGCACTTCCTTTACCATTTCGGGGTCAAGGGACGACGTCGGTTCGTCGAACAGCATGATCTTGGGAGTCATGCATAACGCGCGCGCTATCGCCGCGCGCTGCTGCTGACCACCCGACAGCTGGCCTGGATATTTGTGCACTTGATCTACGATTCTCACACGATCTAGGAGGGTCATCGCTAGCTCGTCCGCTTCCCGCTTGTGCATTTTGCGCACCCAGATAGGCGCCAGCGTGCAATTCTCCAGAACGGTGAGGTGAGGAAAAAGGTTGAAGTTTTGGAATACCATCCCCACTTCGCGCCGCACCTCATCGATCCGTTTGATGTCGTCAGTTAGCTCCACTCCGTCCACCACGATCGATCCGCGCTGATGTTCCTCAAGGCGATTGACGCACCGGATGAGCGTCGATTTGCCGGAACCAGACGGGCCGCAGACCACGATGCGCTCTCCGCGGGCAACCGTCAGGCTGATGTTCCGCAGTACGTGAAAGCTCCCATACCATTTGTGGACACCGATAAATCGGATTGCAGTATCGTCGCCTCGATCGTTGTCGGCCAATGCGCTTGGCATTACATACGCCCTTTGGCGCGAACTCTCTCGACGTGAGCCGAGTATCGCGCCATTCCAAAGCAAAAAATGAAATAGAAGATGCCGGCGAAGACGTAGCCCGTCACCATGATCGTTGGCCCCGCCCAAGCTGGATCCTTGATCGCATTGTTCATCGCTTCGAGGAAGTCGGTCGCGCCAACAATCGAGATGAGCGTCGTGTCCATAAACAGCCCAATGAAATTGTTGACGATGCCTGGCAGCACCAAGGTCAGCGCCTGAGGCAGTATGATTAGGCCTGTCATGGGAGCATATTTCAATCCGAGCGCCATGGCGGCTTCATATTGACCCTTCCCCAAAGACTGAAGACCGCCGCGCACTTCCTCAGCCATATAGGCTGCTGAAAATATGATGATTCCGGCCAGTGGACGCAGCAAGCGATCAGGCGTCCATGTCTCAGGCACAAACAATGGCAACAGGTTGTTGGCCATGAACAAGATCGTAATGAACGGCACTCCCCGGACGAACTCGATGAATACGACGCTGGCCAAGCGGACGGCGGGCAGCGGCGAGCGGCGTCCAAGCGCAAGAAACACGCCGAGCGGCAAAGAGAAGACGATTCCCACAATGGCCGTCAGCAGCGAGACGAAAATTCCCCCCCACAGCTGAGTGTCGACACTCGGAAGACCAAGCCAAAACGAGCCGCGCAGAAGAATGAGCGCCAGAATCGGATAGATGACAAAAAACAGAAAAGCACCCCAGGCTCGCCGCGGTGCGTTAATCCACAGCAACCAGATTATCAGAGCGGCCCCGATGGCCTCCGTTAGATCGACGCGCCAGCGCTCGGCGACGGGATACGACCCGAATCGCAAATAATCCCACTTCGCGACGACAAACGCCCAACAAGCGCCATCTTGATGCTGGCGGCAGGCGGTGCCGTCGCTCGCGCTCCAAATCGCGCGGGTGGTCGCCCAGGCAGCCAATTGCGGCAGCAAATATGCGACAAGCGCGACGCAGCCGAGAGTGACCAAGGTCGATCCGATCGACGAAAAGAGATTCGCCCGGGCCCAGGCCAGCGCTCCGCTCGAAAGGATCGGCGGCGCTTCTTCTGGCTCCGGCGCTTTGCGAACATAGGCCAGCGCTTCCACGCTCACTGTCCCTTCAGGGCATAGCGCGCGTTGAAGGCATTCAGAGCGGCGGCGACCGCAAGCGAGATGATCAGATAAACCGCCATGGTGATCGCCATCACCTGCACCGTCGCCTGCGTTTGATTGAGAACCGTGCCGGCGAAAATCTGGACGAGGTCTGGATAACCAATAAACACGGCAAGCGAGGAATTCTTGACGATGTTTAGATATTGCGAAGTGAGCGGCGGCGTTATGAGTTGCATTGCCTGCGGGATGACGACCAGCCTCATCGATAGTCCGCGATGCAAGCCAAGCGCGCCAGCGGCCTCGTTCTGACCAAACGGGATAGCCAAAACGCCGGCGCGAACAATCTCCGCGATGAAGGCTGCGGTGAAGGTGACAAGTCCGAACACAAGCGCAGCCATTTCGGGGATGATTTGAAGCCCCCCTTTGAGATTGAAGCCGGATAGCCGGGCGATATCGAAGTCGAACGGCGCCCCGGTCGCAGTTATCACGAGCGCGGGCAGTCCGACGACGAGCGCGGCCGCAACAAGCGCAGTAGGCATTTGTTCGCCGGTCCGGTCTTGTCGCCGCCGCGCCCACCCGTGAAATCCGACCGTGGAAACGATCGCCACCACGACCGTTACCAGAAACCAAACGGCCGAGGGACGCGCGACAAGCATTGGCAAGTAGAGGCCGCGGTTGTTGAGAAAGATGACGTCGTCGAGACTGATTGACTGTCGAGGGCCAGGCAAGGACTTGAGAACCGCGTTGTACCAGAACAGTAACAGCAAGAGCAGCGGCGTATTGCGCATGACGCTGGTGTAAACGAGCGCAAACCGCGACAGCAGCCAATTGGGGGAGAGGCGCGCCACGCCAATCACGAAGCCCAACAGCGTCGCCAGCGGAATGCAAATGACCCCGATAAGCAGGGTGTTGACCAACCCAACCCAAAAGGCTCGTCCGTAGGTCGACAGGTTGGTGTAGTTTATAAGATGAAGATTGATATCAAAGCCGGCGACGTCGTTCCAAAAACCGAAGCCCATCGGAATGCCGCGGGCCCGCATATTGACCACCGCGTTATGAATTCCGCCCCAAGCTAACGCCGCGATGAGCGCAAGCAGCAATATCTGGTAAGCTAGCCCTCGTACTCGCCGATCATTCAGCCAAGACGAGCGCTTGGCGCGCGCCGAGTCCATTCCTTAAGTCCCTGGGTCGTTAAGGCGCCTGCAGACGAGGAGCAGTGGTCGATCGATGGCGTAGTTCGCCGGCGCAAGACCGGTCGCTCACCACATGTCGAGCGCGACCCGCGCTTCGTCGGACATACGAGTCTGATCCCAAGGTGGGTCAAACACCATGTTGACTTTCGCCCCCGCAACACCTGGGACTGCGCTAACGGCATTTTCAACCCAAGTCGGCATTTCGCCCGCGACGGGACAAGCAGGTGCGGTCAACGTCATCTCGATGGTGACAAAACGACCGTCATCTATATCAACATTGTAAATCAGGCCGAGTTCGTATATGTCCGCCGGAATCTCTGGGTCATATACGGTTTTCAATGCGGCGACGATCGAATCCGTCAGGTGACGCAGGTCCTCCGGCTCCATCTCCGAAGGCGGCCTAAACACCGCATTTCGCATGACCTCAGGCGGAAGAGCCTCGACGCCATTCGCGTGGCCTTGAGCCTCGTCCATGCCCATCTCCCTACTGGAAGAGCTTTCGCGCGCGGATCAGCGATTCCGCCAGCGCGTCAACCTCGTCGAAGGTGTTGTAGAGCGCAAACGACGCTCGGCACGTCGATGTCACTCCAAACCTTTGCAACAGCGGCATCGCGCAGTGCGTTCCAGCCCTCACGGCGACGCCCGATCGATCGATCAAAGTCGCGATGTCGTGAGCGTGCGCGCCCTCCATCGTAAATGAGACGATAGGGCCTTTGCCTTCTGCAACCCCAATTATGCGCAGAGAATTGATCGAGGACAGAAGCTGATGCGCATAGGCGCATAAGGCTTCTTCATGCGCGCGGATGCGCGGCCGCCCAATCCCCTCGATGTAGTCCAAGGCCGTCGCGAGCCCGATAGCCTGCACGATCGGCGGAGTGCCGGCCTCGAACCGATGCGGCGGATGATTGTAGGAGACGGAATCCCTCGTGACTTCCTCGATCATCTCGCCGCCGCCCTGGTATGGCGGCAACTTCTCAAGCAGTTCCCGCTTGCCATAGAGCACGCCGATACCCGTGGGGCCATAAACCTTGTGCCCCGTGAAAACGTAGAAGTCCGCATCAAGGTCGCGCACGTCGACGTCAAGGTGCACAGCGCCTTGCGCGCCATCGACAAGCACGGGAATTCCTCGCTCATGCGCGATTTTGATGAGCGCCTTAATTGGGACGGCGGTCCCGAGCACGTTCGACATTTGCGTTATCGCGACGATCTTCGTTCGATCGCTCAGAGTGCGTTCGAACGCGTCCAACGAAAAGGAGCCGTCGTCCTCAACATCGACCCATCGCAACACCGCGCCCTTGCGTTCACGGTGGAAGTGCCAAGGCACGACGTTGGAGTGATGCTCCATGACGCTGAGCACGATCTCGTCGCCGGCGCCGATGCGCGCAAGGCCGAAACTTGATGCAACGAGGTTGATCGCCTCAGTCGCCGATCGGGCGAAAACGATCTCCTCGTGCGAGGCGGCGTTGACGAACCGCCGCACCGTTTCTCTGGCCCCCTCATAGGCTTCGGTGGCCGCGTTCGCGAGGTAGTGCAAGCCGCGATGCACATTTGCATATTCCCGCTCGTAGGCGTGCGTCACGCGGTCGACAACCTTCCTCGGCTTCTGAGCCGAGGCGGCATTATCCAGATACACAAGAGGCTTTCCGTAAGGACGCTCAGCCAGGGCGGGAAAATCCGCCCGTATCGCTTCAACGTCGTAAGCCTCAAGCGCTGGTTGCACGAACTTGTTCACGCCCTCGCCTTTCGCGTTCCGAGCCACGCGGTAAGTCGAGCGCGCAACGCATCGACCAGCAGCTTGTCCTCAACTCGGTCGATAGCCTCCTCCCCGAAAGCCTCAAGCAACATGCCCCTCGCTTCGTCGTCTGGAATGCCGCGCGATTGAAGATAAAACACGTGTTCGGGGTCGAGCGAAGCCACCGTTGCCCCGTGTCCGCACATAACGTCGTCGGCAAAGATCTCCAATTCCGGCTTCGCATTCATCTGCGCTCGCGAGGAGAGGAGGATAGCCTGCGACTTCATAGCTCCATCTGTCTTTTGCGCTGCTTTTTCAACGATGATTTTTCCCTGAAACACACCGATCGCGTCGTCATCGACGATTGTGCGGTAGAATTCACGGCTCGTCCCCCCGGCAGCGGCATGAATGACCTGCAGTGTGGTGTCGGCTCGCCGTGCGCCGTCAATAAGCGCTAGTCCACCAAGCGACGCTTTAGCTTCCTCGCCAGTCATTCTGACAAAAATCTGCCGCCGCGCAAGGTCGCCGCCTGAAATCAAACCAAAGGCGGTGAGCTCGGCTCCCTTCCCGAGCTCGTAGACTTGGGTTTCGATGTGCAGCCCAGGCTCGTCGCCAACGACCGCGACGTGCTTCGCGCTAGCTCCCTCGGCCAGCGTCATAACCGTCGCCGGGTGTCGCTGGACCCCGGCATGAGCCCCTTCGAATATCTCAACGAACGAGGCTCGAGCTTCCGCCTCGAACTCGATAGCCGTTCGGGAATAGACGGAGTAGGACGAGGCCTCGTCGCCGAGGTGCAGCAGCGTGATTGGCTCCAGAATCTCCGCCCCGCGCAGGATCGAGATCGTACACCCAATGGGACTCAGCGCCTCGTTGAGCGCGGCCAATGGATCATCGACCGAATGGGCCACAACCCCCTCGGTAATGAAAACATTGGCCGGAAGCGAATCCGAGAGCTCGGCGACAAAGCGTCCGCCCAACAGGACGAGTTGCACCCCCGGAGCGAACCGCTCGCGTCCCGCAAGCTGACGGCGCGCCGCTTCGACGCCCACCCGCGTCGGAGCAGGCAAAAGCGGGGCGGCCTCGGCCATCGAGGCGCGCAGGTCGGTGTAGTGCCAGGCCTCGACCCGGCGGGTCGGAAGTCCAACCGCGGCAAACCGTTTAAAAGCTGCAGCGCGAGCCGGCGATCGCTCCCGCCGCTCCTGTTCGGCAAACTGCAGGGCAAGCGTCCTTTCGGCGGCCGACTGATTGAGGACATGCGCGGTCATTGGCAAATCACGCGGCCTCCTCGGCGTAGTCGCGATAGCCATTGCGCTCCAGTTCGAGAGCGAGTTCCGGGCCGCCGGAGGCGACAATCCGGCCCTTGGCCATCACATGCACGACGTCTGGCTTGATGTGGTCCAAAAGCCGTTGATAATGCGTGATCACAACAAAAGCGCGCTTTGGCTCACGAAGGGCGTTTACCCCCTCGGCGACAATTCTCAGCGCGTCGATGTCGAGTTCCGAATCCGTTTCGTCCAAAACGCTCACCTGCGGCGCCAGCAGCGCCATTTGCAGAACCTCGAACCTCTTCTTCTCGCCCCCGGAAAAGCCGACGTTCAGCGGCCGCCGGAGCATCTCTTGGTCGATCTTCAACGACTGCGCGGCCTCGCGCACTCGGCGCATGAAATCGGGCGTGGTGAGATCACCTTCCCCCCGCGACCGCCTCTGCGCGTTCAACGCCGCTTTGAGAAAAGTCATGGCGGCGACGCCGGGAATCTCGACCGGATATTGGAACGCCAGAAACAAACCCTTCAACGCGCGCTCATTCGGCGGAAGCTCCAGCAGATCCTCTCCGTCAAGCAAAATCTGGCCCGATATGACGTTGTAAGCGGGCTTGCCTGCCAAAACATAAGCCAGCGTAGACTTGCCAGAGCCGTTAGGACCCATGATCGCAGCAACCTCGCCCGCGTTCACACTCAGGCTGAGGTTGTCAAGGATCAGCTTGTCCTCGATCGAAACGCTTAGGTTTTTAATTTCCAGCATTCAGCGTTCCTCAATTCGGGTGCGGCCCATCAAGCGGGCTGTCATCCCACGCTCCCTTCGAGGCTGATTGAAATGAGCTTCTGCGCTTCGACGGCAAACTCCATCGGCAATTGCTGAAGCACGTCACGGACGAAACCATTGACGATGAGCGCCGTCGACTCCTCGGCCGACAGCCCTCGTTGCAGGCAATAGAACAGCTGGTCTTCCGAAACCTTCGACGTGGTCGCCTCGTGCTCGATCACCGCAGCGGCGTTCTTCGCCTCGATATACGGGACCGTATGCGCGCCGCACTCATGCCCTATCAAAAGCGAATCGCAGTTGGTAAAATTCCGCGCGCCTGTCGCCAGTCGGTGCGCCGACACCTGACCCCGATAGGTGTTTTGTGATTTGCCTGCCGCAACCCCCTTGGAAATGATGCGGCTCGTCGTGTTGCGGCCGAGATGAATCATCTTCGTTCCGCTGTCGACCTGCTGATGACCGTTTGAAATCGCGATCGAATAGAACTCCCCGCGCGAGGCCTCGCCGCGTAGAATGCAGGACGGGTACTTCCAAGTGATTGCCGAGCCGGTTTCCACTTGGGTCCACGAGATTTTCGATCGGGCGCCGCGGCAATCCCCGCGCTTGGTCACGAAGTTATAGATGCCGCCGCGGCCCTCAGAATTGCCGGGATACCAATTTTGCACCGTCGAGTATTTAATCTCCGCATCATCGAGGGTTACGAGTTCGACCACGGCGGCATGAAGCTGGTTCTCGTCCCTCTTCGGCGCCGTGCATCCTTCTAGGTAACTGACATAGGCGCCCCGATCGGCGATGATCAGCGTTCGCTCGAACTGTCCAGTATTCCTCTCATTTATGCGAAAATAGGTTGAAAGCTCCATCGGGCAGCGCACGCCTGGCGGCACGTAGACGAAGGAACCGTCCGAGAAGACCGCCGAGTTGAGGGTCGCATAGAAATTGTCCGTGCTCGGCACGACCGTTCCGAGATAGCGACGAACGAGTTCAGGATGATTTCGGACAGCCTCGGAGAAGGAGCAGAAAATGACTCCAGCCTTGGCTAGCTCCGCCTTGAAAGTCGTTGCTATCGAAACAGAGTCGAAGACGGCGTCAACCGCCACCCTTGGCTTCTCGACTCCAGCCAGGATCTCCTGCTCGACCAGCGGAATGCCGAGTTTGGCGTATGTCCGCAGCAACTCCGGGTCCACCTCGTCGAGCGACTTCGGCGCCGGCCCCGACTTTGGGGCGGCGAAGTAATAAATCTCCTGGTAGTTGATCGGCGGATGGTTGACGCGCGCCCACTTCGGCTCTTCCATCGTTTGCCAGCGACGGAACGCCTGAAGCCGCCAGTCTAGCATCCATTCCGGCTCGACCTTCTTCTCCGAAATAAATCGAACGGTGTCTTCGTTGAGGCCCTTCGGGGCCATATCCGACTCGATCGGGCTAATGAAGCCATATTTGTAGGCGTCGACCTCAATCGAACGTACGCGATCGACGGTCTCTTGGACGGCCGCCATGAGTGACTTCTCCTCGCCTTGACGGTTTCAAGGACCGCCGGTGGGGGTCTGTGGGCCCGGCTCAACAATGGTTGCTTCGACCGGGGACGCCGGGTCCTATATGGCGTTCATGCGCGCCGATTGCAAATGTCCTGAAGCGTTGGCGCTGCAATTCAAAAGATACATGTGCCTATATTTCACAGATTAATATAGATACTTTAGGGATATGTGACGTCCGCCGAATCTGATGGACGGACAGCGCTTGCGGCCAAGTCGTTATACTGGCTCGCCACGCAATTGGGCAGAGAGCTTTCGCAGATCAATCGGATTAGTATCGCGCTCGTCAGCGCGAGGGCGTCTGTCCTCAGAACGGGTGGAAATATCCGCGAACTTCATTCGCATCGGAGTGGCGATCGCCTCGCCGAAAGCGATAGCCTCGCGGTCCGCGATCGAGGACAGGAAGGCGATTGTGCTGCCGGCTGAAGCGCCCGCCGCAGCGCGAATAATCCCCTTATCGAGTTCGTTCGCAAGCCGCATGGCGAACATCGTCGAACATTGCGATAGCACGGTCGGGTCAAGCTCCGAAGGACGTTGTGTTACAACGCCGAGCGACGCCCCGTACTTACGTCCTTCCTTGGCGATGCGTCCGATCGCCAGCCGGGCCGGGCCAAACGCCTGCCCACTGGCGGAGGAAATGTAGCGGTGCGCTTCTTCGCACAAAACATTGATTTCATAGGCGCCAGAGCAACAATACGCGATCTCGAAGGAAAGCCGCGCGAGGACCGACACAACCGAGTTGGTAACTTCATTGGGCAGGCCGGCAAGTCTGACGATCGTAACTGGCAGCCCTCGCGTCGGGATACGAAAGAGTTTGGAGACTACCTTGCCAATATCGTCCTCAACTACCAACCTGCCGAACATGAACCGATAACGCGGATCGCGGTTGAGCCCCTCGAGCCGATAACGCAGGGCCCGAAGTTCGGAACGCGGAAATCGCTGATCGAGCATTCCGAGCCATTCCTCGATCACTGAGATGACGTCGACAATGCGATATGGTGTCGGCGTATCGGGAGTTGTCGAATTCCCCTCGGCGACTGGCTGGCGCCGCACTGCGCTCGTCCCAGCCGATAGACTTGATTCGGCTTGATATTTCGCCCTTGCGACGCGGATGACTTCGTAGAGCGCATCCCGTTCGTCCGCATGGGGCTCCCGGCCACTAAACACAACGTCGGCCAGTTCATCGAACTTAAACATCCAGAAGGGTAGCTCTAAGCTTTCCGAATCTATGATCTGCGCCA
Organism: uncultured Alphaproteobacteria bacterium; assembly: GCA_963717215.1. Classification (GTDB taxonomy): domain Bacteria; phylum Pseudomonadota; class Alphaproteobacteria; order Rhizobiales; family Beijerinckiaceae; genus Roseiarcus. Next base: position 104,452 of record CAVQVS010000003.1, on the reverse strand, counting down.
GTCCGGGAAAATGCGCCGCGTACTCGTTATGCGGATCGAAAATAATAATTCGTAGCTTCGGCATCATGGCCAGAGACTTCTTCAGCAGAAGGCTGACGGAGGTCGTCTTGCCGACGCCGGTCGATCCCAAAACCGCAAAGTGCCGTCGCATCAATTCGCCGACGTCGATCTCCGCAGGGATATTTTCGTTCTGGCTCAACCTGCCGATCTCGACGCCCTGCCGGCCGCGAAAAGTGTAGATAGCTCGGAGGTCATCCGCGCGGATTCGGTGCGCAGGAGCGCCCAGGGAGGGAAACGAGCGAACTCCGCGATGGAACAACGGCGCGTCATTAAGATCGGCGACAATTTCCCCATTCAACTCAATTGTGATCCGGGCAGCGTTGGCCTCGACTTCTGACCACCGGCCGTCATCAGTCGCGACTTCGCACACAGTGCCCACCAGACGCGCCGCCCGGTGAGCGATTGTAATGAGATGGCCAACCGACCACTGCTCTTCGTCCGACTTGAGCGGGCAGCTGATGACCCCTTGTGTTCCATTCAAAGCCACCAGTCGGCCAATTACGCGTGTTGGCTCCAGCTCTCGTTGCTCGAACGGCAACCCTTTGCCGCCGGTCTGTTCGGTCTCGCGACGCTCGGGGCTGACGACGATCGGCGACCGCGCTCCACGCGTATCCTCCACTTTGCCAACCCGTTCGAGAGCGTCGCGAAAAAAATGGCTGTCGGTACGGAACGAGTGCATGTCTGACCGATCGCTGGCGCAAATGAGTAAAACGAGCATGGGTCCTGCTCGTAAAGATTCTGTTTGACGCTTCAATGCGTTTTGAACGTTAGGACGATCGGGACGGGAGAAGCCTGGGCGGTCGCCGTCGCAATCGCGCAGTCTTGCAAAAGCTCATACAGACGTTCGGATGTCCGGTTCGGCGCCAACAAGACGGCCAAACTGCCGCATACGCGACAACAGTCGCTCTCCGCTCAGCGGCGAAAGGTCCGCCGGCAAAGTGAGGATCACGCGACCCTTGGCGCAGACCATAGGGGAGCGCGGCAGCACCCCGGGCATCGCTGCGGAAATGTTATAGGCGACTCGCATCGCAGCGCCCAGGATTCGCGCCCGATCGAGTTGTCGCGCTGTGACCAGCGCACGCGACTGCGGCGAAACAAGATCTTCACTGGACATGTGCCGGTAGGAAGCGGCCAGCGCAAGAAAGGCTCGGGCCGGATGATCAACGCCGATGAAAGCCGCGTTGACCACCAAATCGTAAGCCTGAACGCCACGATAGTCGGGATGGGCGCGCCAGGAAACATCGGACAAAAGGCACGCGGCGTGGCGCAGCCGCTGGTCCTGAGCATCTTCTTCGAGATGAGTTGATTCGATTAACCGGCTTGACCACGCGTACAGCTCTTCACCATGCTCCGGCGCCCGGGAGCGCAACTGATTGAACTCACGCGCCGACAAAATGAGCGGATCTTCCGCTTGGTCGTCGGGGGAGAGCTGTGAATAGATTAGCCCCTCACGAACGCCGAATGCCGAAACAACAATTTCCTTCGGATTGAACTGGCGGATGATCTCCTCTAGCACCGCGGCGCCGTAGGCCAGCAGGGGCCTACGGGCTACCGACACCGACTCGATCGACAGCAGCGCGTCCGCGTCGACCCGTTCGACCAGCGACGCGAATTCGAGCGCGTCGCGCGAAGGGATAATGTAATTGTGCATCACGTTTATCGGATACTGCCGCTGCCGCATATGCAGGCGCGCAAGAGCGCGCCAAGTGCCGCCGACGGCGTAGAATGTCCGGCCGGGCAGCCCTTGAAGCGCCTTCACAGCGGCGAGCTTCTCACGGACAATCTTGGCGGCCTTTTTTGGCGATCGCTCAGAAAGGTCCATCAATGACAGGCCGCCCAATGGCAGGGTGACGCAGGGACCGCACTCCCCATCCCGAACATCAGTGAGCTCGAGTGAGCCACCTCCCAAATCCCCGACAAGGCCATTCGTCTTGTAAATCGAGCTTATGACGCCGAGAGCCGAGAATCTTGCTTCGCGCTGCCCGCTCAAGAGCTCAATCTTGCAATCGAGCACGCGTTCGGCGCGATTGAGAAACTCGGCCCCATTAGCCGCGTCACGCACTGCCGCCGTCGCTATGCCACGCACATCGCGAATGACCATCGTATCGCAGAGAACGCGAAAGCGCTGAAGTGCGGCGAGCGCCTTGAGGACACCGTCCTCAGGCAAAAGCCCACTCATCGCGACACCTCTGCCAAGGCCGCACAAGACCTTTTCATTAAAAGTGGGCGTCGGAGCGCGTGACTGCGACTTGTACGACACCAAGCGCACCGAGTTCGAGCCGATGTCAACAATCGCCAGCGGCTTTCCCAGCAACCGTCCTCGCGCGTTGTCGAGCATGACCAACCCCGTCGGGCGCCTCGGATCGCCCGGCAGGACCCTCTATCAGACGCGCCTTCGCAACGCCATCGGAAAGGAATCCATCAGAGCCTTCCCGCGACCCGAAAGACTCGGATTGGTCATGAAATAGCTGTGCGCGTTGAACGGCTCCTCGCCCTCGACGGGAACAATCCTTTCGCTTGAGCCGTCAGGCAGAATTCGAAAGCTCTGCTGGTTGTCCATCAGGTTGGCCTGCATGATTTGATCGAGGACGTGTTCGTGAACCGTCGGATTGAGTAGCGGGACCAACGCCTCAACACGCCGATCAAGATTGCGCGGCATCAGATCAGCCGATGAAATGAATGCCCGAGCCTTCGGGTTGGGCAGACCGTAGCCGGCGCCAAACGCATAGATGCGAGCATGCTCCAAGAATCGGCCTACGAGCGACTTGACACGAATGTTGTCGGAAAGTCCCGGGACGCCCGGCCGCAAGCAACAAATTCCTCGTATTACAATGTCGATCTGCACGCCTTCCCGACTAGCCGTGTAGAGAGCGTCGATAATCTGCGAGTCGACAAGTGCATTGCACTTGATCCAGATCTGCGCTGGCCGGCCCAATCGAGCATAGTCGATTTCATCTGCGACATTGCGCAGTAGTGTTTTCTTGAGTGTGATGGGCGAAATTGACAATTGCTCGAGGCCGTCCGGCTCAGCGTAGCCCGTGATGAAATTAAATATGCGCGCGACATCTCGCCCGATCGCCGCATCCGCGGTGAAGAGCGAAATGTCCGCGTAAATTTTGGCGGTCACGGGATGGTAATTTCCGGTGCCTAGATGACAGTAGTTGACAAGTGCTCCAGCCTCACGCCGCACCACCATGGAAAGCTTCGCGTGCGTCTTGAGTTCGATGAACCCATAGACGACCTGCGCTCCCGCCCGCTCCAGATCTCTCGCCCAGCGAATGTTCGCCTCTTCATCAAAGCGCGCTTTCAGCTCCACCAGCGCGGTGACAGATTTTCCAGCCTCTGCCGCTTCGATGAGCGCCCGGACGATCGGGCTGTCTGCCGAGGTCCGGTAGAGCGTCTGCTTGATCGCGACCACGCTGGGATCGTGCGCAGCTTGACTGAGGAATCGAACGACGACATCGAACGATTCGTAAGGATGGTGGACAACGAGGTCCTTCTGCCGTATTGCCCCGAAAATATCGCCTGCGAGCTCCTTGACGCGTTCCGGAAAGCGAGGGTTGTAAGAAGGAAACTTAAGCTCAGGGCGATCGATCGCCACCAGCTGCGACAAGTCGTTGAGCGCGAGCATACCATCGATCAGCACGATGCCCGACGGGACAACGTCGACATCGCCGGCCACGAACGCGCGTAGCGATTTGGGCATACTGGCCTCGATCTCGAGCCGGATGACGATGCCGCGCCGGCGCCGTTTGAGGGCGCTCTCGTACAGGCGGACAAGGTCTTCCGCTTCCTCCTCGATTTCAATGTCGCTGTCACGAATGACGCGAAAAGCTCCCTCCCCCAAGACTTCGTGGCCCGGAAACAAAAGCCCGATAAAGGCGACGATCAACCGGTCAAGCGTGACGAAGCGCGCGGCCCCTCCATGGGGACCATCCGGCAGCCGGAGAAAGCGTTCAACGCTGCCAGGAACACGCACAAGCGCGCTCATCGTTCCGCCATCTCTCGGATTCAGAAGTTCGAGCGCCAGCGTGAATCCTAGATTGGGGATGAACGGAAACGGATGCGCCGGATCGACCGCAAGCGGCGTGAGAATCGGGAAAACGTGCGACAGGAAATAGTCCTGCAGCCACTCTCGCTCTCCGCGTGTCAGATCGCCGACGTTGAGGATGACAACGCCGTTAGAGGCGAGTTCGGATTGCAACCCCCTCCACCGCGCCTGCTGGGAAGCGATCAACTCGGCGACACGCTCGCTGATGCGCTCGAGCTGCTCGGCGGGAGTGCGCCCGTCGTCGGATACCTCTGCAACGCCAGTCAGCACCTGGCCAACCAGGCCCGCTACGCGAACCATGAAAAACTCGTCGAGATTATTGGCCGAGATTGAGAGGAACCGCAGTCGTTCGAGGAGCGGATGGCTCGCGTTGCCGGATTCCTCCAACACCCGTCGATTGAACTCGAGCCACGACAATTCACGGTTGATGAACCGTTCCGGGGAGGACAACAGGGGGGGCGGCGGTTCGTCATTCGCCGCGGTGACCGCGGTCGATGACAAATGCTGCTTCTTCGTTGCAACCGCCGGGGCCAAGCGAAATCTCCCTTCCATCAAGAAATATTGATCCAATCCGGGCGCGCCGCAAGCATGCCAAAGCTCCCTGCTTCCTGCCCGCAGCAGGAGACGAACGTGTCGAGGCCTCAAAGCCCAGACCGGGTTGCACATAACAACTATATCAATGTTATTTATCCAGGCTAGCGCGAACCCGATCCCGAGGGTGAAACTAAAAGGAGTGCTAACCAGCTGAAAACACTTCAGGCCGGAACTTAAAACGGAACTAGGGCTGGGCGTCGACCCGCTGACGCGGGCGCGGTTCTCGACGCCAAATCATGCGTGCTTAGACGCCGCGCGCACCGAGCGTGCGAGCTTGTCGAGGGCTTGCGGATAGATCCGGTGTTCCTCCGCAAGAACGCGCGCCGCAAGGGCGCGGGCGTCGTCCTCGGGAAGAACGGGAACGCGCGCCTGGGCAAGGATGGGACCGGCGTCGAGCTCCGCTGTCACGAAGTGAACCGTGCAGCCGTGTTCAGGAAGTCCCTGGGCGAGCGCGCGCTCGTGGGTATTGAGGCCGCGCAGATTTGGCAGGAGCGAGGGATGAATGTTGAGCATCCGTCCTCGCCGTCGCTCGACGAAGGCGGGACTCAATACGCGCATGAACCCGGCGAGGCATACAATTTCAATTGATGCGGAGGCGAGTTGCGCGTCGAGCGCCGCCTCGAAAGCCGGCTGACCCGGATAGGCTCGAAAGTCAATCGCCTCGGCAGCAACGCCCAGGTTGCGCGCCAACGAAAGACCGGCCGCGGCCGGGTTGTCGGATACAACCAGCACGACTTCAGCCGAAAAGTCCCGCGATCGGGCGGCTTCGGTCAAAGCTCTCATGTTGGAGCCACGCCCCGAGACGAGAACTGCTGTCCGCACTCGCGGGTTCACAGCTTAAGCCTTCCCCGTGTACGGAATTGCCGGCCGTCGGCTGGAACAAGTTCTCCGATCAGGACCGGCGAGAGACCCGCACTGCCAAGGGCATCCCGCACTTCTGCCTCGCGGTCGGCGGGAACGAACGCGGCCATCCCGAAGCCGCAATTGAAAGTGCGCAGCATCTCCCATTCGTTAAGACCCCCGACTGAGGCCAGCCACGAGAAAACCGGTTGCGGAGAGAAGGCATTGAGATCGAGCGAGACGGCGAGACTGGCGTCGAGTACGCGCGGCAAATTGTCCGGATAGCCCCCGCCAGTGATGTGGGCCAGTGCGTGGATGCCTCGTGTTCGCTTCAACGCTTCGAGCAGCGGCAACACGTAAAGGCGCGTGGGTGTCAGCAGGGCAGCTGCGAGCGACCGTGACGGATCGAACGGAGCCGAAGCTTCCCACCCGAGGCCAGACCGCGCGACAATGCGCCGCACCAGCGAAAATCCGTTGGAATGGACCCCCGACGACGGTAGACCGAAGACAAAGTCACCTACCTTCAGCCCTGGCCGCGGCAACAACGTCCCGCGTTCTGCAGCCCCCACGGCGAAGCCGGCGATGTCGAAATCGCCGGCGGAGTAAAGGCCGGGCATCTCCGCCGTCTCTCCGCCGATTAATGCACACCCCGATTGGGCGCAACCCTCCGCAATGCTTCTCACAACGAGGGACGTCGTGCCTTCGTCGAGCTTACCAGAAGCAAAATAATCCAAGAAAAACAGTGGCTCAGCGCCTTGGACGACAATGTCGTTGACGCACATCGCCACCAGGTCAATGCCGATTGTGTCATATATCCCGCTCTCAATCGCGATCTTCACTTTTGTGCCGACGCCGTCGTTGGCGGCGACCAGGATCGGGTCGACGAAGCCCGCCGCCTTGAGATCGAACAATCCGCCAAATCCGCCAAGCTCCGCCCCCGTGCCGGACCGCCGGGTGCGACGAGCGAACGGGCGGATCCGGTCCACGATCCGGTTGCCGACATCGATGTCGACCCCCGATTCGGTGTAAGTGAGTGGCTTTCGGCTATCGGACATCCAGGCTCGCAGGCTTCGGTGACCATCGGGGTAAATGCCCGCCACGCAGCGCGCAAGAGCGGACGTCAGACCAGGTTTCCTAATCTTGGCGACTTTGTGCTATCGCTGCCTGCGAGTCATCCCATCATGTAACGAACTCCAAAGAAGGGGATGGCCGGGCGGGTGACGCTAGGGCGTCTGCAGTTGATGAATATCGGCGCGCTCCTCAACAATCTACCCAATTTCATCACGCTGGCGCGAATGCTGATGACGCCTCTGGCGGTCATGATGATCATTTCTCAACGTTTCTTTCCCGCATTCCTAATTTTTATTCTGGCCGGCGTTTCCGATGGGGTCGACGGATTCATCGCCAAACGATTTGGTCTGCGGACTGAGCTCGGCGCCTATCTCGATCCACTCGCCGACAAGGCGCTCCTGATTTCGATCTACGTTTCCCTGGCCATATATGCCGGCTTGCCGGCCTCGATCGCCATCACAGTTGTGTCACGGGATGTGATGATCTTAATGGCTGTCTTGGTTTCCTGGCTGCTGGACAAGCCGGTTGAAATCCGCCCGGTCTGGGTGTCGAAACTGAATACGGTCGCGCAGATAACCCTCGCTGGCCTCGCGCTTGGGGTCCGCGCGTACGGCCTTGAGCAGCCGCTCCTGCAGAACTCCCTCGAATGGGTGGTTGCCGGGACAACTTTGGCCTCGGGCGGCGTCTATATCGCCCAGTGGCTGGACCACATGAGCCGGTAGCGCACAAGCCATGCTCCAAAGAGTTGCAGCCGTGACCGTGCTTGTTCCGAGCTACGATGACGGGCTCGCGTTTTTCTGCGATGTCCTGGGCTTCGCGGTTCTCGAAGACACTGAGCTTTCTGCTATGAAGCGCTGGATTGTTGTCGCCCCCTCGCGTGGCGCCGGCGCGGCGCTGGTGCTCGCGGTTCCTTCTAACGAGCGTCAAACGACTCGTGTCGGAGACCAAACGGGGGGGCGGGTTGGCTTTTTTCTTCACTCTGGGGACTTCTGGGCAGACTATGAGAGGCTGCTTGATCGCGGCCTCAAATTCCTGGAAACGCCGGACCTCGAAACGTATGGGCTGGTTGCGGTCTTTCTCGATCCCTGGGGTGGCAAGTGGGATTTGCTGCAGCCGGCCAGCGGAGCTCCAGAAACGCTATGAGTTTCGGCAGGGTGACCTTAGAGCGCCAGATTCTGTTCTGGGGACTCGGACTAGTCGGCCTGTTGCTGATTGTCTATCTACTGGGCTCAACGATCACGCCCTTCGCCGCAGGCATTGTTCTCGGCTATCTTCTCGACCCGGTCGTGCTCAAACTCCAAAAGCTCGGATTCAGTCGCCTCGGCGCTTCGCTTCTCATTCTCACGGTTTTTGTCCTGACCGTCGTCCTTTTTTTTATTCTCGTCGTCCCGGTGCTCGGCGGCCAATTCATCGCCTTCGCTCAACACTTGCCCGGCTATGCGATGCGATTGCAGGCGATTGCGGTAGAGGAAGGCAACACATTCATTGCAAAATACGGCGGCCGTTGGCTGGACGCCTTGGGGCTCCGGCAGCAATTATCGAGCGGGCAAATCCAGAAATCGGTCGGCGACTTCGTCGAACAAAGCGCACAATGGCTTCTCGACGCGTTCACACGGGTGGCATCCGGCGGGGCTACGCTATTCAATTTTCTGTCGCTCCTCATCGTCACCCCCGTCGTCGCCTTTTATATCCTCGTCGACTGGCACAGGATGATCACAAAGCTCGACTCGTGGCTCCCGCTCGACCATCGCGAATCTCTGCGAAACATCGCGCGAGAAATAAATAACGCTTTGGCGGGTTTCATACGCGGCCAGTCTATCGTCTGCCTGTTCCTAGGGATCTGGTACAGCGCTGGCTTGACGCTGGTCGGTCTTGACTATGGTTTTCTGATTGGCGTTGTCGGCGGCCTTTTGAGCTTCGTGCCCTATGTCGGGTCACTCACCGCGCTGGTGCTTTCGCTTAGCGTCGCACTATTTCAAGGATGGCCGAGTATGAAGCTGTTCTTGTTTGCCCTCGGCGTTGTCGGAACGGGTCAATTCCTCGAGGGTTACGTCCTCTCGCCGCAGCTCGTCGGCGAATTGGTCGGACTTCATCCGGTCTGGTTGATGTTCGCGCTCATTGCCTCCGGACAGTTGTTTGGTTTTCTTGGGTTGATCATTGCCGTTCCACTGGCAGCGGGGGTAGGCGTTATAACTCGTCATCTGATCGGACTTTATCTCACGAGTTCGTTTTACCGCGGCACTTCGGAGTTGGAGAGCCAATGATGCCTCCGTCTCGCCAGTTGACGTTTCGCTGGCCGCATTCGCCAAGTTTCGCGCGTGAGGATTTTTTGTCGGCGCCATCCAACCTCGACGCGTTGGCTGCAGTCGATCAGTGGCCGAACTGGGGTGTTCGAATACTGATGCTTGTCGGACCTGAGGGAGCCGGAAAAAGCCACCTCGGAGCGATCTGGGCCCGAGCCGCCGGCGCACTATGCTTGGCTGGGGAGGAGTTGGACGAACCCTGCCTCCAGGCGTGTGCGAATACTAGCGCAGTGCTGATTGAAAACGCCGACCGGGCAAGCCGCGCAGAGGCCCTCTTTTTTCATCTGATTAATGCCGGGCTCCAAAACGATATGTGGCTGCTTCTCACCTCTCGTACAGCGCCGGATACTTGGGGCCTCAACACCCCCGACCTTTTGTCGCGACTTCGATTAGCGCCTGTTGTACGCCTTGTCGCGCCTGACATTGAGTTGACCGAGGCTGTTCTGTTCAAATTGTTCAGCGATCGGCAGCTTCAGGTAGAGCCCCATGTAATCGCCTACATCGCGGTCCGGATCGAACGTTCGCTCGGAGCCGCGCGAGAGCTTGTCGCCGCGCTCGATCACGAAGGTTTGACGCAAGGCCGACGTATAACGCGCGCAATGGCAAGCGCGGCTCTAGAACATATGTCTTCGGACAACGAATGGCCCTAGCCCGGCCACAAATTTATGTTTATAATTTATTAATTACCGTTGCCTGCGTGAAGATAGCAGTGCGATGCCCAAAATTGAAGCCGATCCCGGAGGAGGCGATGCGGAAGTCCCTCATTCTTGCTATCACGGCAATCGGCGGGGGCGTCGGATATGCTGCTGGGGTGACCGACGTCGCCACAGGCCCTACCACTGACGATTCGTCCACTTGGCGTTGGCACGTATCATCAATTTTAGCCTCCCAAGGCAGTGCAACCTCTAACGCCGTAGAAGTCGGCGTGCTCGGCGCCGAGGCATTCAATCAGCGTTACGAGCGCTACACTCCACTGGGATTGCCCCAGCCGCGTGGCGACTTGCGCTAGAAACGTCTGCGGGATTTAATCGCACGGCCGTACGGATCGACGATGCGCCCTTGTCGACGGCTCTGGCTGCCGGCGGTATTGGGCGCAGGCGGCGCTTGATGCCTAAATATTCAGTGGACGCGAGGGCGAGCGCGTCAGCGATTCGCGTCCAGGGCCCCGACGTTTTGAGCACGCGCCCAAATGCGTTCGAAATTGCTCTCAAATGCATCGACAACTGCTGGATCGGTAAGGAAGATGGCGTCGTTGTCCTGGCTGGCGAGTCCGGAACGCGAGAAATTCCCCGAACCGGTGCGCAGCACCGCCCCATCTACTGCATAGGCTTTCAAATGCATGAGAACACCCTCGCCTTTGACGCGCGCGACGACATTGGGGTGCGCAAGCAACGCTTCGAGGAGCCCCCCGCGCGTCGGCCCGTGCTCGGCGAATTGAGATCTGTCCAAATAAAGGCGGATGAGGACGCCGCGTTCCGCCGCATCGGTCAACGCCTCGACGATTCGCGAGTCGGATAGAGCGTAAGCCGCTATATCAATGGACAATTGCGCGCGACCAATCTCCTGAGCATCGACGTTCTCGAGGTTCTCGCGCGGCGCATAGTGGATCTCCGGCTGAGATCTTACGGCCTTTAACCCCTTCTCCGCCCGAGTGGCTCCGAGCGCTGTGAACGCGACAAAAGCGCTAAGGAATAAGCGAATCGCCAAAGCCAATCGAACCTGGTTGTGTAACTGCAACCTGATAGTTGTATTTGGTTGCAAATGCAAGGGGAGCTTGGGGGCCAAGCGCAAGCGCTTCATTCATAAGACGTGGCACCGTAGGACCGGGAGGACGAATTTGCGACAGGTGAGCTTTTTGGGATTCCTCAGCTGAAGGGGCTTGATTCAGAGGTCTTCGACCAAATCGGAGGCCGGGCGCATGTCGACGAAGATGAATGGGGGGCGCCCACGCTTGCGGTGTTTCGCGCCTCGCCCTCCCGCGACGGGGACGGAAGGCCGAGGACGACCGGCGCTTCCTTGAAGCGCTCCATTTCTTCACGGTCGAGAACGTTCGGTGGCGCGCCCTGCCGGAGCGCTTCGGCCCTGGAACAGCGTATGGAAACGCTTCGACCGGCTGAGCAAGGCCGGCGTTTTCGAAGCCTTCTTCGACGCGCTCGCCGCGATGAATTCATCGGCGCATCTCATCCAGATGTTCAATTCGACCATCGTGCGCGCGCATGTGTCGGCCGTGGGGGCAAAAGCGGGCAGGAAGGCCAAGCGCTCGGGCGCTCGCGCGGTGGCTTCACCACGAAAATCTACGCGAAATCGGACGCCTCCGGCGACATCATCGCCTTCGACCTGACAGGCGGAGAAGCCTCCACGCGCGTCACTTCGACGTTCTGCTCGACATGGGACCCGACATTCAGCCGCGCGCCGTCATCTGCGACAAAGGCTACGCCAGCAAAGCCAACCGCGAAGCGGCGAGGAAGCGTGGCATTGTGCCCGTCATCCCGCACAAGGCCAACGAACGCGACAAACCGGCTTTCTTCGCCAGGACCCTCTATAAAGCGCGTTCGCGCATCGAGCAGGGCGTGACGGCTCAAGCGCTTCAAACGCGTGCCCCCCCCCCGATGCGAGAAGACGGCCCGAAACTTCAGATCAATCGTAGGTTTCGCCGCAGGCCTGTGCTTGATCAAATTCGCCCACACAGCCTAGTATCGAATTGGATACGGAAGCTCGAAGCGCGACGATTGTAAAAGGCCATGAACGTGATCACCGAGGTTACGCGGCGTCACTCAGTCTGTCCGCACGACTGTCCCTCGGTTTGCGCTCTCGACGTCGAGGTGATCGGGGGCAACCGCATCAGTCGCATACATGGCGCGCGCGACCAGACCTATACGTCCGGCGTCGTCTGCGCCAAGGTCGCTCGTTACCACGAGCGCATCCACCACCCGAATCGGCTGACCCAGCCGCTTCGACGCGCTGGCCCCAAGGGAAGCGGGCAATTCGAACCGATCAGTTGGGACGAGGCGCTCGACCGTGTCGCCGATAACTTCCTGTCGGTCGAGCGGGAACTTGGACCCGAGGGCGTGTGGCCGTACTTCTACGCCGGCACGATGGGTCTCGTGATGCGCGATGGAATCGAGCGCCTCACACACGCCAAGCGCTACTCCCGCTTTCATGGGACAATCTGCGTCGGGATCGCGTGGCCGGGATATGTGGCCGGAACCGGTCAGCTCATTGGCGCCGACCCACGGGAAATGGCGAAGTCGGACTGCGTCGTCATCTGGGGCACCAACGCAACCGCCACGCAGGTCAATGTCATGACCCACGCGGTTCGCGCGCGCAAGGACCGTGGCGCAAAGATCGTCGCCATCGACATCTACGAAAACGAAACGATGCGCCAGGCCGATCTCGCATTGTGCCTGAGGCCGGGCACGGACGGAGCGCTTGCCTGCGCGGTGATGCACATCCTGTTTCGGGATGGGTTGGCCGATTGGGACTATCTCGAGCGATACACAGACGCGCCGCATGAGCTTGAAGCGCACGTGCAGACCCGCGATCCCGCCTGGGCGAGCGCAGTCACCGACGTCCCGGTGGCGCAGATCGAGGAATTCGCCGCCCTCGTCGGGCGGTCGAAACGCAGCTTCTTCCGGCTCGGTTACGGTTTCTCCCGCCAGCGTAACGGCGCAGTGAACATGCACGCCGCCTTATGCATTCCCGCGGTTACCGGCGCCTGGGCGCACGAGGGAGGCGGCGCCTTCCACAGCAACAGCGGCGTTTACAAACTGCAAAGGACAATGATCGAGGGCTTGGACGTCCGCGATTTGAACGTTCGCCGCCTCGACCAGTCGCGCGTTGGCGCGATCCTGACCGGCGACGCGGAGGCGCTGAAAGGCGGCCCGCCCGTGCGAGCCATGCTGATCCAGAATACGAACCCGCTTGCCGTCGCGCCGCAGCAGGAGAAAGTGCGTCGCGGCTTTTCGCGCGGCGACCTGTTCACCTGCGTCCACGAGCAGTTCATGACCGACACCGCGCGCTACGCCGACATCGTGCTGCCCGCCACGATGTTTCTAGAACACGATGACATCTACACCGCCGGAGGCCATCAGCACCTGCAATTTGCCGCCAAGGTCATCGAGCCGCGCGAGGGCTGCCGCTCGAATCATGATGTGATCGCCGCGCTCGCCCGACGCGTCGGGGCGGAACATCCCGCTTTCTCTATGTCCCCACGCGAGATCATTGACTGGACGCTACGCGAATCGGGCTACGGCGACCTTGCGAAGCTTGAACCAGGTCGCTGGTTCGACTTGCAACCTCCATACGAGGAGTCGCACTTCCTCGGCGGCTTTAGCTTTCCTGACGGGAAATTTCGCTTCAAGGCGGATTGGAAAGACGCGCCGGTCTCCAATGACGGATTGCGCGGTCCCTGGCGCGCCATGCCGAAGTCTCCCTGATCATTGGGCGATCAACGAGGACGCTGACGAAGATCACCCCTTCAAGCTCGCGACCTCTCCAGCTCGAGATTTTCTCAATTCGACCTTCACTCAGACGCCGACCTCCCTCACGCGGGAACAGCGGCCCGAAGTCATGATCAATCCGTCCGATGCGGCGAACCTTGGGCTCTCGCAAGGCGACGTCGTGCAACTGGGTAACGAACGTGGCCGCACGCGCTTGCATGCCCGCATCGTCGAGAGGGTGAAGACAGGCGTCCTCGTCAGCGAAGGCATTTGGCCGCCTTCGGCCTTTCTTGACGGTTGGGGGATCAACGTTCTCGTGGGTGATGACAGCGTTGCTCCCTACGGCGGGGTGGCGTTTCACGATGTCAGCGTATGGGCGCGCAAGGCGTGAACCGTGACGCCTGGACGCACTTTCTTTGGCCGGACCGGCGGGATATACGAAAGCCCGATTGTTGACTGGTGCATCGGTTCCTGTTCGCGAGCGAATGAAAATGAAGAAACCGTCCGGCCTACAGACCGACGGGTCTGCGCAAAGTATTGTCGACGTCGCTGCGATCGACAAACTCGCAAGAATCGTGTCGCAATACGATCTGAGCGAGATCGAGATCAGCCTCGGCGATCTGCAAGTGCGTGTGGGCCGCCAGCGAGCGTCGTCGGTTGTGAGTGTGGCCGCTAGCCCTCAAACGACGGCCGCCGCGACCCATGCCGTGCAGGGCGGCGCCGTTGTTCCGTCTGCAATCGACTCGCCTCCAGCCGACCTCCCCGGCGCCGTGAAATCCCCGATGGTTGGAACGGCTTATTTGCGCGCCAGTCCCGAAGCCAAGCCGTTCGTCGAGCTTGGGTCGATGGTCAAGGTTGGAGACAAGTTGCTGCTGGTCGAAGCGATGAAGACGTTCAACGACATTGTTGCGCCGCGGGCCGGCAAGGTCGTGACTATCCTAGTCGACGATGGCTCGCCGGTCGAATACGACCAGCCATTGATGATTGTGGAATGACCGCGATACCAAGTCGAGCTGCCATGGTTGCGAGCAATCGGGGAGTTCGCCTCGATGTTCGATAAAATCCTGATCGCCAACCGAGGCGAGATTGCGCTCAGAGTCCTGCGTGCAGCGAAGGAGCTCGGCATCGCGACCGTTGCGGTCTACTCAACTGCCGACAAGGACGCGATGCACGTCAAGCTGGCCGATGAGAGCGTATGCATCGGGCCCCCGCCGGCGCGAGACAGCTACCTTAACATTCCCGCGATTGTCGCCGCATGCGAGATCACTGGTGCCGACGCCGTTCATCCAGGCTATGGTTTTTTAGCCGAGAACGCGCGCTTCGCGGATATTCTCGACGAGCACGAGATTACATTCATCGGCCCGAGGGCTGAACACATCCGCTTGATGGGCGACAAGATCGAGGCCAAGCGCACTGCACAGCGTCTTGGGATCCCTTGCGTCCCCGGTTCCGATGGCGGCATAAGTGACGAAGCTCATGCGCTAACGATCGCGGCCGAGATCGGCTATCCCGTTGTCGTCAAGGCCTCGGCGGGCGGGGGCGGCCGTGGCATGAAGGTCGCGCGCGGCCCCGACGACCTTGCTGAAGCTCTAAGCGCCGCTAGGATCGAAGCGCGGAGCGCCTTCGGCGATGATGCCGTCTACCTGGAAAAATATCTCGCTAAGCCGCGCCACATCGAAGTCCAGGTGCTCGGCGACACACACGGTAGCGCCATCCACCTCGGCGATCGCGACTGCTCTCTTCAGCGTCGCCATCAGAAAGTTTGGGAGGAAGGCCCCTCCCCGGCTCTGAACCCGGAGCAGCGCGAGAGCATCGGCGGCATTGTCGCCAAGGCGATGGTTGAGTTGGGCTACGTCGGCGCTGGAACGGTCGAGTTCTTGTACGAGGACGGGAAGTTTTTCTTCATTGAGATGAATACACGAGTCCAGGTCGAGCATCCGGTCACCGAAATGATCACCGGAATTGACATCATCAATGAGCAAATCAAGATTGCGGCCGGCTCACCTCTCTCGATCGCGCAGGATGATGTCCGATTCCTTGGCGCGGCGATTGAATGCCGCATCAACGCGGAGCACCCGCGCACATTCACGCCCTCACCGGGACGAATTACCTACTTTCATCCCCCCGGAGGCCTCGGCATTCGGGTCGATTCGGCAGCGTACCAAGGGTACGTAATTCCCCCCTTCTACAATTCGCTGGTTGGCAAACTGGTCGTCCACGGCCGAACGCGGACAGAGGCTCTCATGCGCCTTCGAAGGGCGCTCGATGAATTCGTCGTCGACGGCATCGAGACGACGTTGCCCTTGTTTCGTGGGCTAGTACGAAACTCAGATGTGCAGAACGGCCAATACGATATCCACTGGCTCGAGGATTTCCTGCGGAATGAGCCAGGCGCGGAAGGGTCAGAAAGAGGCTGAGATGACTTCAAGTCGGCTCGGACCCGTCGTTGCAAGCGAAGCCAAACATTCCACAGCATCTAGTAGTTCGCGTCATTGCGTTTGATGGGATTGTCCGAATCCTTGCCGTCGCGATTGCGCGATGGAGATGATTCGTGGCCAGCAAAGAGGTTGCCGTCAAGAAGTACGTTGTCAGGCTGAGCGAGGAGGAACGCGCCCGGCTTGAGGCATTTATCCGCAGGGGCAAGCGCGCCGGGCGTTTGCTGACGAAGGCCCGCATTCTGCTGAAGGCGGACGTGTCGGAGGCCGGCGAGGGATGGAGCGACAGCCGGATCGCCGAGGCGCTGGACACCAGCATCCCGACGATCGAGCGGACGCGACGGCAACTTTTGGAGGAAGGCTGTGAAGCCGTCCTGACGGGCAAGTACAATCCCAAATCGGCCCCGCGCCGGATTTTCGACGGCGCCGCGGAAGCCGAGCTGATCGCTCTGGCTTGCGGGCCGGCTCCGGCCGGCTGCGCAAGATGGACCCTGCGCCTCCTGGAGGAAAAAGTCGTCGAGTTGCAGATCGTCGAAACCGCCAGCGACAATACGATCGGGCGGACGCTCAAAAAAACTTGGTCATGCCCCGTGAAGTTTTGTGAGGCGGCTTGATTTGCGGGCGTGTCGGTGGAGTGGAGAGTCTACACGTTTGCCGGGTTTGGCGGTTTTGGCGGTTGTTATCTTGCAAATTGCGTAGCCCGGTCGGCCGTGATTCCTTCGCGTTTGTCAGCGGGGGAGGGCGATTCGATGCGGCCGAAGGAGCGGCGGGAGAGTGGACAGACGATCTGTTCCGGGCGCGGCTCGACCAGATCGTCGATGTCGGACACCCGCTTTGTGAAGCTCGGCAAGGCGATCGACTGGCGGTTTCTCGAGGACCGGTTCGGAGCGGCCTGTTCGGACAGAGCCGGGCATCCACCGCTGCCGACGCGGCTCATGGCGGGCCTGGCGATTGTCAAGTCGATGCACGACCTGTCGGATGAGGACCTGTGCGCGCGCTGGATCGAGAACCCGTACTTTCAGCTGTTCTGCGGCGAGGAGTTCTTCCGGCACAAGACGCCGTTCGACCGCTCGTCACTGACGCGCTGGCGCCAAAGGATGGGCGAGGAGAAGCTCGTCGCGCTGATCCAGGAGAGCCTTGCGACCGCGACGCGAACCGTCATCGTCGACACGACGGTGCAGTCGAGGCGGTGGCGTTCCCGACCGACGCCAGGCTCATGCACCGGGCGCGGGAGCGTCTGGTCAGGCTGGCGAAGAAGACCGGCGTTTCCCTGCGCCAGTCCTGTGAGCGGGTCGGCAGGCATGCGCTGATCGCCCATCAGCGCTACGCTCACGCCAAACAGTTCAAGCGCGCCAACCGGGCGCTGAGGACGATCCGCACCTATCTCGGCCGGGTCTGCCGCGACCTCGTTCGCAAGACGAGCGACGATGATCCGTTGCGCGCGATTTTCGCCCAGCCCCTATCGCTCACCTTTGCCGTGCGCGAGCAGCGTCAGCATCAGCGCGGGCGAAAAATCTATTTCCTGCACGCGCCCGAGGTTGAAGGCATCGGCAAGAGCCTGCCCTCGGGCCTGACCCGAGGGGCAAGGCGCATCGACCTTACGAGTTCGGCGTCAAGATCTCGCTCGCCACCACGCTTCATCGCTCAAAGGGCGGCCAGTTCATCGCCCATGTGAAAGCGATGCCGGGCAACCCTACGATGGCCATACTTTGGCGACCGTCCTGCCCGCGATCGAGGCCCAGATCGGCACGCCCTTGACCCGCATCGTCGCCGACCGCGGCTATCGCGGCCACAACGCTTCGCCCGACATGGGGTTCAAGATCTATATCTCGGGCCAGAGGCGTGGCGTCACCGACGCCATCAAGCGCCAATTGCGGCGCCGCTCGGCCGTCGAACCCGTCATCGGCCACGCCAAGGCCGAGCACCGCACGAGCCGCAACTTCCTCAAAGGCCCGCATGGCGACGCCGCCAACGCCATCCTCGCCGCCGCCGGCTACAACTTCCGAAGGCTGCTGGCCTGGCTGGCGATGATTTGGCGCGTCCTCACCACCGCCATCCTCGCCGAGACCCCGCAGTTCGCAATCATCAAACCCGTCTAACCCCGCCTGCCGTCCCAACCGTCCGAGCGCGTTCTTCACGGACAACTCTCCAGCCCCATTGCAAGCAGCAATGGGTGATCGCGCCCGAGGCCAGCGCCGCGTTCGTCGCCAATATGGAAGACGTGCTGGAAGTCTACCAGAGGCCGCACGATCCCACGCGCCCCCTCATATGCCTCGATGAAACGTCGAAGCAACTCATCGTCGAGACGCGCACGCCGATCACGGCCAAGCCGGGACAGCCGGCGCGTCATGACTACGAATATGAACGCAATGGCGTGGCCAACCTGTTCATGATGTTCGCGCCGCTGGAAGGCTGGCGGCGCGTGAAGGTCACGGACCGTCGCGCGGCCGTCGATTACGCCCATGCGCTCAAAGATTTGTCCGACACACATTTTCCCGGCGCGGACAAGATCGTTCTGGTGCAGGACAATCTCAGCACGCATACGGCTGCCTCGCTCTACGAAGCCTTTCCCGCCGCCGAAGCGCGCCGCCTCGTGCAACGATTCGAATGGCATTACACGCCCCCAAGCACGGAAGCTGGCTCGACATGGCCGAAGCCGAACTCGCCGTCCTCTCGACCCAGTGCCTCGCTCGCCGCATCCCCGACAAGGCGGAGTTGATCGCCGAAGTCGCCGCCTGGCAAAGCGCCGCAACACCAGGCGCGCCAAAGCGGCTTGGCAATTCAAAACCACCGACGCCCGCATCAAGCTCGCAAGGCTATACCCTCGGTTCCTATGACTCGGACTACTAAGTCGTGTGCACGAATTTGATCAAGCATAGGCCGGCGGCGAAACTGACGATCGATGTGAAGTTCCGGGCGATCTTTTCGCACTTGAGCGCGACCCGCTTGAAGCGCTTGAGCCGTGCGACGCCCTGCTCTATGCGGGCGAGAGCCTTGGAGAGGGTGCGTGCGAAGAAGGCAGACTTGAACCGCTCCGGGTTTGCGGGAGGCCATTTTGTTTGAGTCACGCGGCCATAGCTGTGCCGTTCAGCATGGCGAAGTAGCGTTCCTCGGCTTCGGCCGGGGGGATGAAGGCGATGGGCTCCAGAAGCCGGCGATTGTTGAACCAGTCCACCCACTCGAGAGTTGCGAACTCGACGGCGTCGAAGTTACGCCACGGTCCACGTCGATGAATGACCTCAGCCTTGTAGAGGCCGTTGATCGTTTCGGCGAGGGCGTTGTCGTAAGAGTTGCCGACGCTGCCGACGGAAGGCTCGATCCCGGCGTCGGCGAGCCGATCGGTGTGCTTGATCGAAACATATTGGGCGTCGCCGCGATCGCTATGATGGACGAGGCCGCCACGGCGGGTAGGCCTTCGGTCATGGAGCGCCTGTTCGAGAGCGTCCAGGACAAAGTCGGCATGAGCCGTTCTGCTGGCCCGCCAGCCGACGATCCGCCGCGCGTAGGCGTCGATGACGAAGGCGACATAGACGGAAGCCAGTCCAGGTCGCGACATAGGTAAAATCGGCCAGCCACAGACGGTCAGGCGCGGAAGCGTGGAACTGTCGGTTCACATGGTCCAGCGGACAGGGGACCGCCTTGTCGCTGATCGTTGTGCGCAATGGCTTTGCCCCGGATCGCCCCCCGGAGGCCCAGACTCCGCATCAGCCGGGCCACTGTGCATCGGGCAGCGCTGAACCCTTCCCGCCGCAACTGCCGCCAGACCTTGCGCACGCCGTAGACGCGGAAGTTCTCCTCGAACACGCGCTGGATCTCGACCTTCAGATCGGCGTCGCGGCGCAGCCTATCGGGCAGACGGGAAGGATCAGCTCGCCTGGCGAGATGGGCGCGATAAGTCGACGGGGCGATCGGCAGAACCCTGCAGATCGGCTCGACCCCGTAGGCCTGACGATGATCGTCGATGAAGGCGATCATGGCTTGAATTGGCGGTCGAGCTCCGCCTGGGCGAAATAAGCCGACGCCTTGCGCAGAATCTCATTCGCCTGGCGAAGCTCCCGGTTTCTCGCGCTCCAGCGCCTTCAAACGTTCGGCAATTTCTGTCGGGACGCCGCCACGCACGCCGCTGTCGATCTCCGCCTTCTTGATCCACCCATCGAGCGACTGCGCCGTGCAGCCGATCTTCGCGGCAATCGAACTCACCGTCGCCCACCGCGAGGGATGATCCTTCTCATGCTCGAAAACCAGCCGAACAGCGCGTGCCCGCACTTCGGGTGAAAACCGCTTCGTCGCCTTGCTCGCCATCGCTCCACCTTCTCAAGGTTCGGAGCCTCCGACAAACCCGGAGCGGTTCATTTGAAGGTACGGTTTCGTTTGGGCGGGATGACGGGTTGGCTGCCGGCTTGCGTTATCTTGTCGCACAAGTGATCAGCATCGTAGCCCTTGTCGGCGATGGTGGCTTGTGCGGCGAAGCCCTCGACCAGATGGTGGGCGAAGGCGATGTCGTTGCGTTGCCCTGGCGAACCGATCAGGCGCACCGGATTGCCCAGCGCGTCGCCAGCGGCGTGGATTTTCGTGCTTAAGCCGCCACGGGAGCGACCAAGGCCCTGGGCATCCGCCCCCCTTTTTGCCGGCGCGCGCCGGCTGCGTGCTGATGGGCTCGCACGATGGTCGTGTCGATCATCAGCCATTCCAGATCGGCCTCGCGCGCCAGCGCAGCAAGGACCGCGTCCAGCACCCCCATCTCGATCCAGCGATAGTAGCGCCGCTTCACCGCCGCATGCTTGCCGAACTGCTTTGGAAGGTCGCGCCAGCGCCCGCCCGAACGCGCCATCCACAACAGGGCGTTCAGGAATTGGCGATTGTCGGCGCGCGGCCCCCGCTTGCCTTTGCGGCCCCCCGGAACAAACTCCTTAAGCCGCTCCCACTGGTCGTCCCGCAGCGCATCGACGTCCCGAATCATCAGGCTGACCTCCAAAATCAGCCTTGAATCACGAAAAACCCCAGCCGAAAATCCTCACATTCCTTAATCGTCACCACGCACTAGGGCGCCGCGCGCAGAGCTTCGGCCTTAACCAGCTCGATCCCGAGCGAATTGGCGAGACAGGAGACGACGTCGAGTTGCAGGTCGCCGAGCTTGCGGCACTCGCCCTCGAACCGGTCCGCCCAGTTATGCGCCCTGATCCGCCCCCACTGAATTGGTCCACCTTGAAGTATGTCTTCGGACGGAGGAGGAGGACCACAATGTTGAAGAAGCGTCATACCGGAAGAGATCGTCGCCAAGCTGCGGCAAGTGGAGGTTTTGACGTCACAGGGAAAGTCTGTCGCTGACGCGATCCGGACGATTGGCGTGACCGAGGTGACGTACTATCGCTGGCGCCAGGAGTTCGGCGGGCTGAAGTCGGATCAGGTGAAGAGGCTGAAGAACCTAGAGGCTGAGAACGCCCGGCTGCGACGGGCGGTGTCCGACCTGACGCTCGACAAAATGATCTTGGCCGAGGCTGCCCGGGGAAACTACTAAGCCCTTCGCGCCGCCGCGCCTGCATTGATCATGTTCGATCCGAGCTGAGGCTGTCCGAGCGGCGGGTCTGCCGCGTGCTCGGACAGCATCGATCCACGCAACGCCGCATTCCTACGGGGCCAGACGACGAGGAGCGGCTGACCGCCGACATCGTCGAACTGGCTCGGCAATAATGGCCGCTATGGCTATCGGAAGATCGCGGAGCTGTTGCGAACGACAGCGGGCTGGGTCGTCAATGACAAGCGGGTCGAGAGGATCTGGCGGCGCGAGGGGCTGAAAGTCCCCGCCAAACAACCCAAACGCAGCCGGCTCTGGCTGGCGGACGGCTCGTGCCTGCGGTTGCGCGCCGAGCGGCCTAACCATGTCTGGTCTTATGACTTCGTCGAGGATCGCAAACTCAAGTCCGTCGACGTCATCGATGTGCTCTCCGACCTGTTCATCCTGCGCGGCGTTCCCGAGCGCCTTCGCTCGGACAACGGACCGGAGTTCGTCGCCAAGGCCGTGCAAGACTGGATCGCGGCTGTCGGAGCGAAGGCGGCTTATATCGCGCCGGGCAGCCCCTGGGAGAACGGCTTCATCGAGAGCTTCAACGCTCGGCTCCGGGACGAGCTGCTGAATGGGGAGATTTTCTATTCGCTCGCGGAGGCCAGGATCGTGGTCGAAAGCTGGCGGCGCCATTACAACGCCAAACGCCCGCACGCGTCACTGGGCTACAAGCCTCCAGCGCCTGAAGTGTTCATCCCCGCGTTCGCCGCGCGGGCGGCTGCGCAATCCCGGCCAGCTGCGCCGCCCGCGCTAGCACACAGCCCCACCTTGAACTAACATTCGCCTCGGACCAGTCGATGGGGCCGGTCAAACGCTTCGACCGGCTGAGCAAGGCCGGCGTTTTCGAAGCCTTCTTCGACGCGCTCGCCGCGATGAGTTCATCGGCGCATCTCATCCAGATGTTCGATTCGACCATCGTGCGCGCGCATGTGTCGGCCGTGGGGGCAAAAGCGGGCAGGAAGGCCAAGCGCTCGGGCGCTCGCGCGGTGGCTTCACCACGAAAATCTACGCGAAATCGGACGCCTCCGGCGACATCATCGCCTTCGACCTGACAGGCGGAGAAGCCTCCACGCGCGTCACTTCGACGTTCTGCTCGACATGGGACCCGACATTCAGCCGCGCGCCGTCATCTGCGACAAAGGCTACGCCAGCAAAGCCAACCGCGAAGCGGCGAGGAAGCGTGGCATTGCGCCCGTCATCCCGCACAAGGCCAACGAACGCGACAAACCGGCTTTCTTCGCCAGGACCCTCTATAAAGCGCGTTCGCGCATCGAGCAGGGCGTGACGGCTCAAGCGCTTCAAACGCGTGCCCCCCCCGATGCGAGAAGACGGCCCGAAACTTCAGATCAATCGTAGGTTTCGCCGCAGGCCTGTGCTTGATCAAATTCGCCCACACAGCTTAGCGTCGCGCCCTTGCTGCATCCGTCTCCTGCCTTCGCAGAGGCATGCAACTTGTCCGAGGGACAGTACGCAAGCCGCCCGCGTACAAACCGGTCGGGCCAGCTTAAAGGAGAAACGACGGCAAGCGACCGAAAAGTGATTGAAATCGTCTCGCCGCGCCCAAAACCGAACACTGCACCGCCGCGTAGAGCGTCCGGTCGTGGCTCAAACCTCCGCGCGTCAGCTCAACCGCTGAAGGGCTGCGCGCGCCTCGCTGTTGCTGGGATTGACCGTCACCGCACGCTGGTAGGATTCGACCGCTTTCGCGTGATTGTTCAGCTTCTCGTAACAAACTCCGAGTTCTGTCCAGGCTTCTGAGTTGTTGGCGTTGACGTTGAGCGCCGCGTTGAAGTCCTCGATCGCCGCTTCATACTTGCCAGTCGCCATCAAACTCTGGGCGCGAGCTTGGTATGGGGCGCCTGCGAACGGGTCGCGATCAATCGCATTGTTGAAATCAGTAATGGCTTGAGCGTTGTCGCCTTGCCGTTGATAGATGAGACCACGCGCATGATAGGCTTGCGCTCCTTCCGGGTTCAGTCGGATCGCCTGATTCAGGTCGTTGAGCGCGTTGGGATAGTCTCCATGCGCGCGCTCGAGGTTACCGCGGCCGAGATAGGCGGCCGCGTCGTTTGCGTTGACGGAGATCGCCTGATTGAAGTCCTGCATCGCCAGATCGTCTTTCTTGGTCTGGCGGTAGGCGAGCGCCCGATTGGTATAGGCGCCAGAGAAATGCGGATCGAGGTCGATTGTGTGGCTGAAATCCTCGATGGCGTTCGAATACTTGCCGAGCTTGGCGTAGACGACGCCGCGCGTGTTGTAAGCAGTAGTGTCACTCGGATTGCGTTGAATGACGTCGGTAAGGGAATCGATATTGCCGGCGTTGGAGGCCTGAGCCGTAGGTTCGGCGTCGAGTTCCGCCACGTGTGTATTAAGCCCGCCGAACGTATCGCTGCATGCAGCAAGCATTAGCTCCATCGACGCTAGTGCAGTTAGCGCCAAAATGCTCGTGGATGTCGGTCGTCCTGTCATTCCGCCAAGACCGAAGGCAAGAGCCAATGTGCCCCTTGATCGATGATACGCAAGGCCAAACCGAAATCCCGCCGCCGACGACCGCGGGCGCTGGCGCTAATTTTTCGCGCGGCAGTTCTCGCCGACAGAGATCGAACCGCTGATCAGCCGGCCGACCTCGGCGCGCCGGGAACAGGCTTTGGTTTCATCGGAAGCAGGCCTTCACGTTGCAACTTCTTGCGCGCCAGTTTACGCGCGCGGCGAACCGCCTCAGCCTTTTCACGCGCTCGCTTCTCAGAGGGCTTCTCGTAATGCCCGCGAAGCTTCATTTCGCGGAAGATTCCCTCCCGCTGCATTTTCTTCTTGAGGGCCTTGAGGGCCTGATCGACATTGTTGTCGCGAACGAGTACCTGCACGGATTATCCTGTATTTTGAGGCCACGCCTCGAAAGATCCGAAAATTGGCGCGCATTCGCCGACCGCGGTGCGCAAGTTGCGTCGCCTCTAGCAGACGGGCTATTTCTTGTCCAGAGCGCCAAGCCTCCACGGTTGGCTGCCTTTACGTTGTCACATCCAATGGCATAGACCAGTCAAGCAGGATTCTTACATGAACAAATTCGAGCGCCGACCAGTCGACACAGGCGAGGCCAAGATTGAGTTTCTCGACGGCGATTTTCGGATCCTCCGACCGGGTGCCTACGTGCCCTGCGCCGTGACCGGTGACCCGATTCCTCTCGACGAATTGCGCTACTGGAGCGTAGACCGCCAAGAGGCCTATGTCACTCCCGCCGCATCGATGAAGCGAGAGTGTCAGCGCCTCTAGTCAACGCGTCCTGTCGCGTTGACAACCTTAACGAATGGGCGGGGCATATTGAATCCCGCCGGCGCTCCACAATTGGTTGGGACCGCGCTCTCCACTTGGCGACTGTCTTCGGGTTGACGCCGTAGCGCTTTGCAAGCCCCCTCAGGCTCTCTTGACTATGTTGTATCGCTCGACGGACCGCCTCTGTCGTTGTGGCGCTCCCGTGTAGAATCTGTCCCATAGCGCATCCTTCGAATCACTCGATAAGAATGCCCCATCAAAGTCCGGGACGAAACAACTAGGTTGCGCTCAAAGACCTCGCCGTAGTTCCCCACATACCGGATGGCGTTCGCCGCCCAGGCGTTGGTCAGTCAATCTTTTCGCCAAAATCTCCGCTTGTGCCGACCAGGCGCTTTATCTCGGGCTTCTGGAACTGAGCGCCCGATCGATAGTCCGCGAACTGACCCCAAGCTCTTCGGCGTTGATTATGGTGAAATAGACCCATCTCACAACGTTAATCCATTGCAGGTCGTTGTCCCGGACCACAGGCCCAAGCAGCTCCTTCGAAATCACGTCAGGCAGAATGACCTGGTCCCTTGGCTTGGCGAGACGCAGACGTAACGCATAAAGCCGGGAGAGATCGCTCGTCAGGACAGATAACCCACAAAGCGGCTTGAGAAAACCGAGGCGCATGGAATCGCGAGCGCTCCGCACCAACTCGCCGGGTCGACCTGACGTTCATGGGATGTGAGGGATCATGGTCCGTGACGCGCCGTGTTCATTTTTGCACACCGACTCAATCTTTTCAGACGCTTAATCTCTTTTTTCTGCAACTCGAATCGAGTTCGGCGCAAGTGGTGCGGTTGGCTCGTGATTACCCTTGCAATGGCGACCTAGATAGTTCATATGTAAACTTTATTTCAGCGAACGTACGCCGCGGTCTTCCCCCGCGCGGTGTCCGCTTTCTGTTGGAGACGACGATGCCGACCTACAAAGCGCCGGTGAGCGACACCGTTTTTCTCCTGAGCGATGTGTTCGACTACGCAAAATACGCGAACAGCCCCGGCTTCTCCGAGGCGCCGATCGATATCGTCGAGGCGGTTCTCAGCGAAGGCGCGAAATTCGTCGAGGAGGTCATTCAGCCGCTCAACCGCGTCGGCGACGTCGAGGGTTGCAAACGCAACGACGACGGCAGCGTGACCACCCCCAAGGGATTCAAGCAGGCCTATAAGGCACTGGTCGAGGGCGGCTGGGTCGGCCTGGCGGGCGACCCTGACTTTGGCGGTCAGGGTCTGCCGATGTTCGTCGGCGCGCTTATTCGGCGAATATGAGTGCTCCGCCAACATCGCCTTCTCGATGTATCCAGGCCTTACCAGGGGCGCGGTCGCGGCGCTGATGGCGCACGCCAGCGATGACTTGAAAGCGCGGTATCTCCCCAAGCTGACGGTCGGCGAGTGGGCCGGCACGATGAACCTGACAGAACCCCATTGCGGCACCGATCTCGGCCTCATCAAGACGAAGGCGGTCCCGCAAGCGGACGGCTCCTATGCGATCACCGGCCAGAAGATTTTCATCTCGGCCGGCGAGCATGATCTGACCGACAACATCGTGCATCTCGTGCTCGCGCGCATTGAAGGCGCGCCGCCAGGCACGAAGGGCATCTCGCTCTTCCTCGTGCCGAAGTTCCTCCCCGACGCCGATGGCGCCCCTGGCGAACGCAACGGCGTCGTCTGCGGCTCGATCGAGCACAAGATGGGCATTCACGGCAATTCGACCGCGGTCCTCAACTATGACGGCGCCAAGGGCTGGCTGGTCGGCGAGGAGCACCGCGGCCTGCCCGCGATGTTCGTGATGATGAACGGCGCGAGGCTCGGCGTCGCCGTCCAGGGTCTCGGACTTTCCGAGGTCGCCTATCAGAACGCGGCGGCCTACGCCAAGGACCGCCGGCAGGGTCGTTCTCTGAAAGGCGCGGCCGAGCCCGACAAGCCCGCCGACCTCCTCCTGGTCCACCCGGACGTGCGGCGCATGCTGCTCGAGATCCGCGCCTTCAACGAAGCCGCGCGCGCCCTTCTCGTCTGGACCGCGCTTGCCGAAGACGAGTCGCGCCACGCTCCCGATGCGAAGACAAAGCAGACGGCGGAAGATCGGCTTGGCTTGATCACGCCCGTGCTCAAAGGCGTATTCACCGATTTTGGATTCGCCAACGCGGTCAAGGCGCAGCAGGTGCTCGGCGGCCACGGCTATATCGCCGAATGGGGCATGGAGCAGTTCGTGCGCGACGCGCGCATCGCCATGATCTACGAAGGCGCGAACGGCGTGCAGGCGCTAGATCTCGTGGGCCGCAAGCTGGCGAAGGACGGTGGGCGCGCGATCATGGCGTTCTTCGGCGAGATCAATGGCTTCCTCGCCGCCAACAAGGACGACGCGGCGCTCGCGCCCTACCTCGACTGGCCTCAAGTCCTCGCTCGGCCATCTGCAGCAAGCCACGATGTGGCTCTCGGCCAACGGCCTCAAGAATCCGGATAACGCCGGGGCGGGCTCTTACGACTATATGCACCTCATGGGCCTGACCGCGCTTGGCTACATGTGGGCGCGGATCGTCAAGGCGGTGCTGGCTCGACAGGCGAGCGGCCAGAGCACGCCGGCTCTTGATTCGAAATTGACCCTCGCCAAGTTCTTCAACGAGCGTATGCTGCCGGAAACGGCTGCGCATCTGGCGCGGCTCAGCGCCGGCGCTGAGGCCCTCATGGCGCTTCCGGCGGAGGCGTTCTGAAAGCGCGTTTCAAGGGAGGCTACGAGCGATGGCGATCGATGCGGCGGCTGGCTTGGCGGGAGGTTGCCAGTGCGGCGCAGTGCGCTATCGGCTCATGGCCGAGCCGACCGGCGCAAACATCTGCCACTGCCGAATGTGCCAGAAGGCGAGCGGCGGTCCGTTCATGGCGTTTGGCGGCGTACGGCTCTCGGAGTTCGTCGTCACCAGCGGCGCGATCGCAACCTTCTCGAGTTCGGACATCGCCAAGCGCGGCTTCTGCGCGCGATGCGGCACACCGCTGACCTATGAGGGCGTGGGGAGCGACCACATCAGCGTCACCCTCGGCAGCCTCGACGATCCCGGCGCAGTCGCGCCCCGGACCCAGCTTGGCGTTGAATCAAGACTGAGCTGGCTTACCGGCGCCCTAAGCCTGCCCGAGACGCGCACGGAACAATGGCTCGCGAAGAAGAAGATCGCGGCCGTCGATAACCATCAGCACCCGGATCACCAGACCTGAGCATCGCGGCCCGCGAGCCGCATGGAGAGACACGATGACCGAAGCCATCATCTACGACCACGTGCGAACGCCGCGCGGACGCGGCAAACCGGATGGCTCGCTGCACACCGCTTCGACGCTCCATTTGGCGGCGACAGCGTTGAAAGCGATCAAGGATCGCAACCATCTCGATCCCGTTGCCATCGACGACGTCGTGATGGGCTGCGTCGATCCGGTCGGCGAAGCCGGGCGGCGACATCGCGCGCATGGGCGCGCTCGCTGCGGGCTTTGGCGACACGGTGCCCGGCGTGCAGATCAACCGGTTCTGCGCGTCGGGCCTCGATTCGGTCAATTTCGCCGCCGCGCAGGTGATGAGCGGACAGCACGACCTGACGATCGGCGGCGGCGTCGAATCGATGAGCCGCGTCGGCATCGGCGCGTCCGGAGGCGCATGGCCGGCGGATCCGTCGCTGGCGATCCCCGCCTATTTCATGCCGCAGGGCATTTCGGCCGACCTCATCGCGACGAAGTACGGCTTCTCGCGCGACGACGTCGACGCTTACGCGGTCGAGTTGCAGAAGCGCGCCGCGGCGGCCTGGAAAGACGGCCGGTTCAAGAACTCGATCGCGCCGGTCCTCGACGTCAACGGCCTGCCGATGCTGGAGCATGACGAGCACATGCGGCCGAGCACCGACATGCAGTCGCTCGCTTCGCTGAAGCCTTCGTTCGTGATGGTTGGCGAGCAAGGCGGCTTCGACGCGGTCGCCGTTCAGGCGCATCCGGATGTCGAGCGCATCATCCATGTTCATCACGCCGGCAATTCGTCGGGCATCGTCGATGGCGCCGCCGCGGTGCTCATGGGCTCGCGCGAAGCGGGCGCGAAAGCGGGCCTCAAGCCGCGCGGAAGAATCCGCGCTTTCGCCAACATCGGCTCCGAGCCGGCGATCATGCTGA
This sequence comes from uncultured Alphaproteobacteria bacterium, assembly GCA_963717215.1. Taxonomy (GTDB): domain Bacteria; phylum Pseudomonadota; class Alphaproteobacteria; order Rhizobiales; family Beijerinckiaceae; genus Roseiarcus. The sequence continues at coordinate 75,645 of CAVQVS010000003.1, read as the reverse complement.
CCGGACCGGTCGACGTGACGAAGAAGGTGCTCGCGCGCTCGGGCATGTCGATCGACGACATCGACCTCTTCGAAATCAACGAGGCTTTCGCTTCGGTGGTGCTGCGCTTCCGCCAGGCGTTCGACCTCGACGACAGCAAGGTCAACGTGAACGGCGGCGCGATCGCGATGGGCCATCCGCTGGGCGCGACCGGCGCGATGATCTTCGGCACGGCGCTCGACGAGCTCGAGCGAACCGGCAAAGGCACGGCGCTCATCACTTTGTGCATCGGCGGCGGCATGGGCACCGCGACGATCATCGAGCGCATCTGATCGCGAGACGGAGTTTTTCACAATGAACCTGACCAACTTTCGTTTCGAAACCGACGCCGACGGCATCGCGCTCGTGACCTGGGACATGCCGGGCCGGTCGATGAACGTGATCAACACCGAGGTCGTCGGCGAACTCGGCCAGATCGCCGAGCAGATCGCGAGCGACGCAGCGATCAAGGGCGCTGTCTTCACCTCGGGCAAGGATGGCTTCGCGGCGGGCGCCGACCTGACGATGCTCGAGACCGCGGGCAAGGAATACGCGCGCCGCGCCAAGGCCGAAGGCAAGGACGCCGCGATGCGCGCGCTTGTCGACGGGACGAAGCAATTGTCGCTCGTCTACCGCCGGCTCGAAACCTGCGGCAAACCGGTCGCCGTCGCGATCAACGGCGTGTGCATGGGCGGCGGTTTCGAACTGGCGCTGGCGTGCCACTATCGCATCGTCGCGGACACCGACAAAGCGCGCGTCGGACTGCCGGAGATCAAGGTCGGGCTCTTTCCCGGCGCGCGGCGGCACGCAGCGCGTTGCGCGGCTCATGCCGACGCCGGACGCGCTGCAGATGCTGCTCAAGGGCGACCAGATCCGCCCGGCGGCGGCGAAGAAGATGGGCCTCGTGCACGAGGTCGCGCCCGCCGATCAGATCGTCGCGCTCGCCAAGGCCTGGGTGAAGGCGAACCCGAACGCCAAGGCGCCGTGGGACGACCCGAAGTTCAAGCTTCCTTCCGGCAAGGTCTTCTCGCCCAGGGCATGATGATCTGGCCGCCGGCCAACGCCATCTATCGCCGCGAAACTTACGACAATTATCCCGCGGCCAAGGCGGTCCTGACGTGCGTGTTCGAGGGCCTGCAACTGCCGATTGACCTCGCGCTCGCCGTCGAGGCCAAGCATTTCGTCAACATCCTGTTGTCGAAGGAAGCCGCGGCGATGATCCGTTCGCTCTTCCTGTCGATGGGCGACCTGAACAAGGGCGCGCGGCGCCCAGCCAACGTTCCGGCCGACGAACTTGCGCAAGGTCGGCGTGCTCGGCGCGGGTCTGATGGGCGCCGGCATCGCCTATGTTTCGGCCAACGCCGGACTCGAAGTCGTGCTGATCGACCGCGACCAGGAATCGGCCGACAAGGGCAAGGCCTATTCGGACAAGCTCATCAGCTCGCAGATCGCCAAAGGCCGCGCCAAGACCGCCGACAAGGAGGCGCTGCTCGCCCGAATCACGCCGACGCGGAGATTACGCCGCGCTCAAGGGCTGCGATCTCATCATCGAGGCGGTGTTCGAGGATCGCGCGGTCAAAGAGGAGGCGACGAAGAAGGCGCAGGCCGTTGTCGGACCCGACGTCGTGTTCGCCAGCAACACCTCGACCCTGCCGATCAGCTCGCTCGCCGGGACGTCGCTGAAGCCCTGAGCATTTCATCGGCGTGCATTTCTTCTCGCCCGTCGAGAAGATGATGCTGACCGAGATCATCATGGGCGAGAAAACCGACGCGAAGGCGCTCGCCACGGCGATGGATTTCGTTCGCGCGATCAAGAAGACGCCGATCGTGGTCAACGACTGCCGCGGCTTCTACGTCAACCGCTGCGTCGGCAATTACATGGTCGAAGCGCACGCGATGGTGATGGAAGGCGTGCCGCCGGCGATGATCGAGAACGCCGCCAAGATGGCTGGCATGCCGGTCGGGCCGCTGGCGCTCAACGATGAAGTCGGCATCGATCTCGAGCTTGAGAATTCTTCAGGCCGCCAAGAAGGATCTCGGCGCGAACGCCATCAATCCTGCCCAGGAGAAGCTCATCGAAGCGATGGCGGCCAAGGAGGGCCGCTTCGGCCGCAAGAACGGCAAGGGCTTCTACGACTATCCTGCGAACGGGCCGAAGAGCCTGTGGCCCGGGCTTGGAAAGATCGTCGGGCAAGCGGCTCGATCCCGACACCGTCAGCGTCAAGGATCTCAAGGATCGCTTTCTCTTCACTGTGGCGCTCGAAGCGGCGCGCTGCATGGACGAAGGCATCGTCACCGATCCGCGTGAGGCCGATGTCGGCTCGATTCTGGGATTTGGCTTTGCGCCTTATTCGGGCGGCGCTTTGTCGTTCATCGACGGCATGGGGCTCAAGGCCTTCGTCGCGCGCGCAAAAGAACTGGCGGCGAAATACGGACCGCAATTCGAGCCTGGCGCGAAAGCTTACACAAATGGCGGAGCGGCGGCGAGACGTTCTACGGGACCTATGGCGAGAAGACGTAAAGCGGCGTGAGGAGCGCTGCCGAGCCGCTAGCACTCGGGCACTCAATGCCGCTGCTAACAGATTGATTTGGCACGGTTTTTGCGGAACCAATGATTGCCAGGATGCGTTGGAAGTGACACCATCGCACTGCTCGGAATCAGGAGGATCCCGCATGGCCACCGCCGACTTCCGCCGCCAGCTCGAGGGGTTTGGACTGACGACCGCCAATATCCTTTACCGCATGCCGGATCACCCCGGTATTTTGCAGAACTTCATCTGGCAGCAGCACGATCTGCATCCGCACTTCCCGGAGCTCAAAAAGTTTCTCGACTTCTGGACGCGCGAACTGGACGGCCTGCTTCATTCGGTGACGGTGGCGCACACGCGCCTCATCAAGCCGGCGGAATTCAAGGCGGTCGGGGCGGAATTCCGGCTGAACTGAGATCAGCCGGCGTCCCCTAATCGGCGACCGGATTTGCAGACGGCGGCCTGCAGGGTTGAGAGACTACCTGTGAACGCGAGGATCGACATTCGTTGTCATTTAGACTAGCCCGGCGGAAACCGACGCCTGTCCTTTGCAGGGCGCAAGAGCCGCCGTTGCCGACGGTGTTCTGAGGCCTTAGATAGCGATAACCGGCTAAATCGCCAAAGGCAGCGCCGGACCGCATTTCCGATCGGACTCTACAAGGCGTCGAGCTCGCTGCGGAAGCGCTCAGAATTGGCTGGACGTTGGCCCAAGGGAGTTGAGGAATGGAATTGGTCGAGTGTCTCGTTGTTGGCGCGGGCATCATCGGCCTCGCCGCCGCGCGAGCGCTCGCTCGGGCCGGGCGGGAAGTGATCGTCGTAGAAAGTGAGCGCGGGATTGGCGCGGGAGTGAGTTCGCGCAACAGCGAAGTCATCCATGCTGGCATCTACTATCCAACAGGACTCGCCAAAACGCGCCTCTGTGTCGACGGCAAAGCGATGCTGTATGCATTCTGTCAAGATTACGGCGTTGCGCACAAGCGATGCGGCAAGCTCCTCGTGGCGGTGAACGCGGGAGAGGTCGGCAAGCTCTCCGCGATTAAAGCCCAGGCCGATGCCAACGGCGTCACGGATCTCGTATGGCTCAGCGGAGAGCAGGCGCGTGCGCTCGAGCCCGCACTGGTCGCGGAGCGCGCGTTGTTGTCACCCTCCACCGGCATCATCGACACCCATGCCTTCATGCTGGCGTTACGTGGCGACGCCGAGGCCCACGGCGCCATGTTCGCCTTCGAAACGCCCGTTCTCGCGGGACGCACCAGCGGACAAGGGCTCGTCATCGAAGTTGGCGGCCCCGCGCCAATGCGCCTCGCGGCTGGTTTGGTCGTAAACGCGGCGGGTCTCAGTGCGCAGGCGCTCGCGCGTTCGATCGATGGCATGCCAGTCGATAAGATCCCGCCTTTGCATCTCGCCAAAGGCAATTACTTTTCCCTGAGCGGACGCTCTCCCTTCTCGCGCCTCATCTATCCGATGCCCACTCCAGGCGGCCTCGGCGTACATCTTACGATCGATCTCGCCGCGCAGGCTAAGTTTGGCCCGGACGTCGAGTGGGTCGACGCAATCAACTACGATGTCGATCCCTTGCGCGCTCCGTCCTTCTACGCGGCGATCCGAACTTATTGGCCAGGCCTGCCGGAGGGCGCGCTGCAGCCAGGTTACGCCGGCGTCAGGCCGAAGATCGCGCGGCCTGGCGGCTCAACCACGGATTTCCTCCTCCAGACCGAAAAAGAACACGGCGTCGCCGGGTTGATCAACCTGTTCGGAATCGAGTCGCCGGGGCTGACGGCAAGCTTGGCGATCGCGGACTGGCTGGCGCACCGCATCTGACCACACTCAAGTCAGTCGCATAGGGGAGCGTCGGTCCGGCTACCTGGACACAGCAGCGCAAGTCAGCATCATAGGCGCTCAGGCGCGGCCCGACGCAGCGAAGCTACGCGTCGACTTCAGTCGAACGCGCAATCCCCGTCGTTGCTCCGCATGCTTGAATCAACTCATAACTCTCGCTGTCGGCGACCTTATAACCCGCCACCAAAACGGAAGTCGGCAATACGCGTTCAAGCGCATGCGGCATGTCGCCGTCGACCAGCCCGCTCTCGTCGGGCATGTTGGCGGCGAGATGCAGGTCTCTCAAGGGCTTCAACGCCTCCGGGCGAACCCAGAACATTGTTCCGCCAAAGAAATCGAGCTGAAACTTGTCGGCTGGCATCCCCATGCGTTGGGCAATCTTCAACGTCGTGGCCCGGTTGGCCGACCAGGAGATATCCTCGGGATACCCGGCTTTCGGCAATCGGAAGACCTTCGGGCCGATCATCCCAACCGACGGGTCGCGCTCGAACATGTCGATGGCGGCGCTTGCAACGCCCGGCCCTCCCAACAGATCGAACAACAGCCGTCGCCGCCACAGGATGCCGATATAGGTCTCGCGGCCACCGTCGGTCGATTTCTTGCCGTGAACCTTGCAAATGTAACGGTAGCGATCGAGCTGGCCCCGTTCGAGCAGGACCAGGAACGGGCCAATGTCGCGGCCCCGATTCTCCAAGATTTCAACTTGAGCCCGAGGATAGCTGCGCCGAATTGACTCGATCAGGCGCTCGCGCCCTGCAACTGTCGTGACGATCAAATCGAAGGGCAACGTGAGGCCCTTGAGCGCTCCCGCAATGTCGGGCCAAGTATCTTCATAATAGATATGGGCGACAACCGCCACCGACGCGTCCGCGGGACTATTCGTCACCGGAGAGGGAGAAGTGGCCTCGGTCGGCCACCCATAAACAAGCTCCGAGTGGTTGCCGACCAAGTCGCTATCGAACTCGATGCCAATGTTCATCATATCGCGGTTGTATCTGGTGAAACGCCGGCGTTCGGTTTTTGGGCCGATGGAGAAAAGATAAAACTCATCAAATTTGAGAAACTTCCTGGTCTTGAATAAGAACGTCAGACGAAGCCGCGCCCACAGGGACTGGAACTTCCCCAATGTTTCAACGCGAAAGTCGCGACTTTCGATTGGAAGCGCCCCGACCCCGCGAGAGACAACGACATAGTCCAGATGCGGCGAATAGGGCACCAGGATGCTTTTCTTGCTGGCGCCGATCTCGACCAGTGAAAGAGCGTCCTCCTCCCTCTGAGCGACGGGCTTCAACCTGAAGGCGCGAGGGAACCCGAAAGAAAACTGGGTCATGGATCTCTGGCTGGAGTTTCCTATGTGGAGGCGCAGCGTCGCCTGCTCTAGCGAGGACCCACCGGTTGGCGCAAACGGAACAAAGTCGCCCGGCGCTCTGTCTAAGGGGGCGCGATTCTACGCACGACTACATGTCTTCAAACGGTTAGGCCTCTTTTTCTGCAACTTTAAAATTGATAAATACACTTTTATAATGTTCTAGGCGCGCTTCGACGGGGCGCGTCGCGCGGGCAGCTCAGCACCGTCCCTGATGACTTATCCATGCCCGTTGCCCGCTAATGGACGCGATCGATATTTTCCTGGAAGCCGCCTCAAGCGAGGAAAGCTGCTTGCCCGAGGTCGTGGGCGAAAGCCCGGACAGCCTCCTTTGCCGGTAGCCGGAGCAGGTACGCCGGATGGATTGTCGGCAGCAACATCCGTTTGCCGAAGACGATGGGTCGTCCGCGCATGTCGGCAAGCCGCGCCGATGGTCCCGCCACGGCGCGCAGCGCGCTCGCCCCCAACGTGACGACGAGCGGCGATTCCACCAGGGCGAGCTCACGGTCCAGCCACCATCGGCAGTGGTCGATCTCGCGCGCGCCAGGCGTCTTGTGGATGCGTCGATTTCCGCGCGGTATGAACTTGAAGTGCTTGACCGCATTCGTGAGGTAGCACTCGCCCTCTGAGAAGCCCGCGTCGCGTAAAGCCGAGCGCAGCAGCTTGCCCGCAGGCCCGACGAACGGGCGACCTTGAAGATCCTCCTCATCCCCGGGCTGCTCGCCAACGAAGATCGCGCGAGCCCGTATTGGACCTTCGCCGAACACGGTTTGCGTCGCGCAATCGGCAAGGGAACAGAGGCGACAAGCTTTCGCCTCGCGCAGAAGCGCTTCATAGGCGTTAGCAGACTCGCGCGGCGAGCGGGCCTCAGCGAAGCGGGCGGCGATTCTTGCGACGCCATGCTCGGCTTTCGCCGCAGGCGCGGCGACCATCTGATCCTCGTGCAGCCGAGCCGCCGACGACATCGCCGCGATTTGCCGCGTTTCAGGGAGATTGCCCCAATATTTCTTCGGCATCTCCCTGAGCATGGCCCGCTTCATCAGCCGAGCCGGATTGAAGATGGAACGGTAGTAAACGTCCCACGCGCCGGCGAAATCATCGAGCGGCGGCGCGTCCTCACGCCGCGCGCCTGGACCAAAGCGCAAAGTTCCATCCCAGAGGATCGAGGTCCGTGGAGTCAGAATCGCAAATTGCATCGAGGCGAAACGGTCGACGAAAAACGGCGCCGTCGAGTTCTTCGATGTGATGCGAAGGTTCAAACCAGGCGACGAACCGCGACCCCTCCGGCGTATCGATTCTCGCGAAAGCGGACGAAGGCGGTCATCTTGTGCCGATCGCGCCGCACCGCGCGCTCCATGTCCTCAAGCCGTCGCACCAGCGGATTGCTGGCGATCTCCAAAAAGCGCGGCGTCTCGCGAAGGCGGAGGAGGGCTGCGTAAAGTAGATCGTAGCGAGTTGGCTCCTTATGTCGGCAAACCAGATCCGCCAGGTCGAGAAAACGGGAAGGCACGCGTAGCGCCGCGCCTGTCGTCGAGAGCTCAGGCGTCTCCTGCTCCGAGAAAAGGTCGCTCCCTTCCTCCGCATTCCCCGGCACAAAACGGATTGCGTCGGCCCCCACTCCGCTCGACGCCGCCGCGCGCGCGATCCGACGAAAACCTTCGAGATCAATCTCACTTTTCAGGCGAACGATCTTCACAGCGCTTCGTCCGGCTCACGCGAAAAGATCGAGCTGGCGTGGGCCGCGACTTGCAAGCTTGGCCGCAAGCGAAGCGGAGTTGATGAGGCCGGTCGGCCGCCAGTCCGGCGTGACCACAAAGGGGCGCACTGCGTCTAGCGAATGGACGAGACGGGCGAGATCATCGATCCGCAGCGTGACATGCCGGCGCGCAGTCAGGATGCGCTTGACAACGCGAGCGCCCAAGCCGGGTACGCGAAGGAGCGTCTCGCGCGGAGCGCGGTTGACGTCGATTGGAAAGAGGGCCCGGTTGCGCAAAGCCCAAGCGAGCTTCGGATCGCGATCGAGGTCGAGCATGCCATCGCTCGCGCCGTCAACGATCTCCTCCGGCGCGAAACCGTAATAGCGCATCAGCCAGTCGGCTTGATAAAGACGATGCTCGCGCATCAGCGGCGGACGGCGAAGCGGCAGGCTTTGCGAGGCCGAAGGAATAGGGCTAAAGGCCGAATAGTAGACGCGCCGCAAGCCGTATGACGCATAAAGCGAGGCCGACCGGCCGATGATGTCCCGATCACGCGCTTCATCGGCGCCGATGATCATCTGCGTGCTTTGGCCGGCCGGAGCGAACCGCGGAGCGCGCGGCGTCTTCCGTTTCTCTTCTGTTCGATTCGTCCAGGCGCAGCCGAAGGCCGCCCATCGCCTTGCGAATGACGAGCGCGTCCTTCTGCGGGGCGAGACGGACGAGCGCCTCGTCGACCGGCAGTTCGACATTGACCGAAAGCCGATCCGCCGCGCGGCCGGCGCGCTCCATCAGATCCTGCGACGCTCCGGCGATCGCCTTGAGATGGATGTAGCCGCGGAAGTCGTGGTCGCGTCGCAGCGTCTCGGCAACGCGGACCATCTCCTCCATCGTGTGGTCTTCCGATTTCGCTATTCCCGACGAAAGAAACAATCCCTCGATCATGTTGCGGCGATAAAAGCCCAACGTAAGCGCGACAATCTCCTCGACCTTGAAGCGCGCGCGTGTCGTGTTGCTCGAGAGGCGATTGACGCAAAAAGCGCAGTCGTAGACGCAGAAATTCGTGAGGAGCACCTTGAGGAGCGAAACGCATCGGCCGTCCGGGGTGTAAGCGTGACAAATGCCCGAGCCGGTCGTCGATCCAAGCCCTTTGCCGTCGCGGGAGTTTCTGCCGCTCGCTCCGGAGGACGCGCAGGAAGCGTCGTATTTCGCGGCGTCCGCAAGGATAGCGAGCTTCCGCCGAAGGCTTGCCTCGACCTGAATGTTCATGGTTTGTTTCTATCACACCCTCGCTGCCTCGCCAAGACGGCTCCTTGCGCGCGAGACAAAAAAGTGATCGCTCGCAGCCACGCCGCGATAGAGACGGCCGTGCGAGTATCGCTAATGACCGCCAAAGCACCCAACATTCTTATCGTCATGGCCGACCAGATGGCGCCAGCGTTCCTGCCCATCTATGGCCATTCCCTTGTCCGAGCGCCAAATATCGAGGCGCTCGCGCGAAACGGGGTCGTGTTCGATAGCGCGTATTGCGCAAGCCCTCTATGCGCGCCGTCGCGCGCCTCGTTCATGTCGGGTCTCTTGCCCTCGCGCACGCGGGTCTTTGACAATGCGGCCGAGTTCGGAGCTGACATTCCGACTTTTGCCCACGCTCTCAGGCTTCGCGGCTACAGCACCATTCTCTCGGGCAAGATGCACTTCTGCGGGCCCGATCAGCTGCATGGGTTCGAGCAGCGGCTGACGACCGACATTTATCCCGCCGACTTCAACTGGACGCCGGACTGGGATCGTCCCGACCATCGTCCGAGCTGGTATCACAACATGAGTTCGGTTCGAGACGCGGGGTTATGCGTGCGTTCGAACCAGCTCGACTTCGATGATGAGACGGCCTTCATGGCCGAGCGAGCAATCTTCGATCTCGCGCGATCGAAAGACGAGCGCCCCTTCCTGCTGGTCGCTTCATTCTCCCATCCGCATGACCCGTTCGCGACCCTGCAGCGCTACTGGGACCTCTATCGCGACGAGGACATCGACATGCCGACGCCGGGAGACGCGCTCGATTCGCATTCGCGCCGCCTGCGCCACGTTTGCGCGATGGACGCTGAACCCGTGACCGAGGCTCAGGTACGCGCCGCGCGGCACGCCTATTACGGCGCAATCGCTTATCTTGACGACCTACTCGGGCGGCTCATGCAGGCGCTTCGCTCGGCCGCGCTGGCCGAGGACACGATCGTCATCCTCACCAGCGATCACGGCGAGATGCTGGGCGAACGCCGCCTCTGGTACAAGATGAGCTTTCTCGAAGGCGCGTCCCGCGTGCCGCTCGTCGTCGCCAGTCCCGGCCGCTTCGAGCCGCGCCGCGTCGCTGCCAGCGTTTCGCTGGTCGATCTCATGCCAACGCTGATCGACATCGCGGGCGGGAGTGCGCAATCGCTCGGAATCGACATCGACGGGCGCAGCTTGGCACCTCATCTCCGTGGCGCCGGAGGCCATGACGAAGCGATTGGCGAATATCTTGCTGAAGGCGCGATTGCGCCGATCGTGATGATCCGCCGTGGCGCATACAAGTTCATCCACTCGCCCGTCGACCCCGACCAGCTGTTCGACTTTAACCGCGACCCGCGGGAGCGCGACAATCTCGCCGACGACCCGTCATGTGCTGCGGTCATCGCCGATTTTCGCATCGAGGCTGGAAAGATTTGGGATCTGGCCCAATTGGATGCACGGGTTCGCGAAAGCCAGCGCCGGCGCAGGCTGGTCGACGCTGCGCTCAACAAGGGGAAAATCCAGGCCTGGGATTTCCAGCCGTTCCAAAAGGCGTCGCGCCAATACGTCCGCAATTCCATGCACCTCGATGACCTCGAGGCTATGGCCCGCTTTCCGCCGGTCGCGCGGCGCTAGATTTGGACAGCAGGAATCGGGGGGACGAGGCTTCGCACTGATTACGATCGGCCTCGCCTTCATTGACGCCCGCCGGCCCCGCGCCCTGTCTGGCGCTAACTCTAATTCAGCGCGGCGCGATCCCCAACTCCCCACTCGACGGAAATCGCGCTAGCCTCCTGGCCCTTAAGAGGGCGCTTGATGGCGACCGGGACCAAGAAGCCAATCGATCTCGCCGAGCGCGTAGCCAATCGGCGCAGCAGACGTTCTCAGTCGGCCGCCACAGAGGACGCCTGGCGGCGCGAGACCTTTTGCCTACCGCGCGACCAAGCGCGCGCCAAGGCGCGCGAATGGTTCGAGCGCTTCCCCAAAGCGGCCTACATGACGGAGATTGAATCTTGGCGCGAGGTCGCCGGCGATCAGATCGAGTTTGTCATTCGACGGTTGCCGTCCGCCGATTGAGCATGACTGCCTTGTCGTTGCTTGCCTAACACGGCTGAAGGCAGGCCTTTTAGCTTGAACCGCCGTTGTAGCCGAACCCGCGCCCCCATATAAGGGCTAGGCTGCCGCGACCCAGGAAACGGGCTTGTCGGGCGGCGACACCATCCGGGGGTCGAGTTGTCCTCGTCCAGAATTGAGCATGAGCGCCTTGTTATCATCGGCTCGGGGCCGGCCGCTTATACAGCGGCGATTTACGCCGCGCGCGCTTTGTTGAAGCCCCTCGTTCTGGCCGGCTTCGAGCAGGGCGGTCAGTTGATGACCACCACAGATGTGGAGAATTATCCTGGATTTGCCGATCCGATCCAGGGGCCTTGGCTGATGGAGCAAATGCGGGCGCAAGCCGATCACGTGGGCGCACGGATCGAGAGCGAATATGTGGTCGCGCTCGAACTCGGACATCGCCCATTCATCATTCGATGCGACAGCGGCCGCACGTTCGCCGCCGAGGCGATTGTTCTTGCGACAGGAGCGAAGGCCAAATGGCTGGGGCTCGCGAGCGAAGAAGCGTTCAAAGGCTTCGGCCTCTCAGCCTGCGCGACCTGCGACGGGTTCTTTTTCCGCGGAAAGAGGGTGGCCGTGATCGGAGGCGGCAATACTGCGGTCGAGGAGGCGCTGCATCTCTCCAACCTCGCCGCTCATGTCACCGTGGTGCATCGTCGCGACTCGTTCCGAGCCGAGAAAATTTTAAGTGAACGCTTGGCCTCCCGTCACAACGTCTCAATCCGCTGGAACACCGCCGTCGATTCCATTCTGGGGGAAGCGCCGCCGCGGGGAGTGACCGGCATCCGCCTACGGAACGTCGTGACCGGCGCACTGGACGATCTTACGGTCGACGGCCTCTTCGTCGCGATCGGCCATGAACCAGCCTCCGAGCTGGTGCGCGGCCAAGTGGCGCTGAAATCAAACGGCTACATTCAGACAGCGCCCGGGTCGACCGCGACCAGCGTCGAAGGCGTGTTTGCCGCAGGCGACGTTGCGGACGACGTGTTCCGTCAGGCGGTCACGGCCGCCGGTCTCGGCTGCATGGCGGCGCTAGAGGCCGAGCGCTGGCTCGCCGCTGAAGAACCGAAAAGGGCGGCGGCCGAATAAAATATACCGGGTACGGCGTCAGGCAAATAAGTAAGCGAAATCTCGATGGCCTCGTGGGGCCGAGGAAACGTTCATGGACTGGGATAAGCTGCGCGTCTTCCAGGCGGCCGCTGACGCTGGGTCATTCACCCATGCAGGCGAGACGCTGGGTCTCAGCCAGTCGGCGATAAGTCGGCAAGTCGGAGCGCTGGAGGCCGACCTTGGCGCGCCGCTGTTTCACCGTCATGCCCGTGGCCTCATTCTGACAGAACAGGGCGAAATGCTGCTCGGCGCCGTCCGTGACGTCGTTCTCAAACTCGACGCCGTGCGCAGCCGACTCATCGACAGCCGGGAGAAGCCTCACGGCGAGTTGAGGGTCACGACGACATTGGGTCTCGGCGCCAACTGGCTAGCCCCGCGGCTTGGCGAGTTCGTCGATCTCTATCCGGAGATCAAGCTGCACTTGTTGTTATCCGACGAGGACCTCGACCTCGGAATGCGCGAAGCGGACGTCGCGCTCAGGCTGCGCGAACCTATCCAGCCAGACTTAATCCGGCGACGCCTGTTCACCGTGCATTTTCACGCCTACGCATCAGCCGATTATCTGCGACGGCGCCCGCAGCCGCGCACGGTCGAAGACCTCGATCAACACCATCTGGTCGCCTTCGGCGCGCCGACGGCGACGCATCTCTTGTACGATCTTAATTCGCTTCTGAGCGTAGGCCGCGACCACAAGTCTCATCGCACGCCACAGATCACAGTCAACAATCTGGCGGCGATGACGCACGCGGTCGAGCACGGCGTCGGCATCGCCGTCCTACCCGACTATTGCGTACAGCCGGAATCAGGACTCGTCCGGCTCCTGCCGCAGGCGGACATGCCCGAGATGGACTGCTTCCTTGTCTACACCGAAGAGCTCAAGAACGTAGCGCGGGTTCATGCCTTTCGCGATTTTTTGATCAGCAGCGCCCAGCGCTGGCGCTATTGAAGCGCACCAAGGCGGAGGGCGCCCGTCCATCTTTAGAACAACCGGTTCTTCCAGGTTTTCGGCGTTTTCTCGTTTATGATCTCAAGATCGATGTGATACTTGAAGTCGCGAGTGCCGCGCCGCTTGATCGCCTCAACCATGCTCGCCAAACCCGTGTCGAGATCGACCGACGTCTTGTATTGCAGCAGCTTTCTCGCCTTATCGGAAGAGCACGACGCGTGCTCAACTTCCTGCGGTCGCCCAGTCATGAAGACAGGGTCGAGATTGAACTGCAACTGATTGGCGATCCGCTCGGCGAGCTCGAGAATCGTGATCGTCTCCTCATCCGGACCGATGTTGATGATTTCGCCGACGACGTTGTCGCGGAACGCCATTTCCTTCAAGCAGTAGAGACAGTCGTCGATGAACGAAAAGCAGCGCTTTTGCTTGCCGTTCCCGTAGATGATGGGCTGACGTCCGCTGCAGCATCATGATTGATCATGATCGACGCCACGTTGCGGAAAGGATCGTCCCATTTCTGGCGGGGACCGATAATGTTGTGGGGCACCGCGATCACATATTCGACGCCATGCACGGCGCATAGATTGCGCAGAATGTCCTCAGCGGCGAGCTTCCCTATTCCGTAGGGATCCTGCGGCTTCGGCGTCTGATCCTCCCTGAAGGGCGGCTTAAGGGCGCCGTAGCGCGCCATCGACGAGCAGAAGACGACTCGCTTTGCGCGATTGGCGACCGCGGCGGAGAAAATCGCCACGGAAGCTCCGACTATGTTCTGGGTTACGAAATGGGGCGAGAAAACCGACAGGCCCTCGTAGGCCGTGGCGGCGCAATGATAATAGATTTCGCAGCCTTCCGACACCTTTTGGATGTGATTGAAGTCGTTGCAGTCGAACTGGTGAAAATCAACTTTCGAGGGGACATTGTCGAGTTCCCCGCCGATGAGGTTATCGACCCCAACGACTTGATGCCCATCGGCAATCATCGCGTCAGCCAAATGGCTGCCGAGAAAGCCCGCGACCCCCGTAACGAACACCTTCATCGTTGACCCTTTTCCCGTTTCAGCACTGTTTCGCACAAAGATTTACGCTCAATCCGAATTCGTGGCTTTGCCAGAAAAATCCTTCGTTTTCGTGCTGGCGCTCGAAAAGAATCCACCCTGCCAGCGCTCCGACGCTTCTAGAGTGCGCGACAAAGCCTTGCTTACTAATCAGCGCGTTGCAAAAAAACTTTTGTAGCCGGTCCTTGAACGGCTCGCATGAACCCGGGCATTCCCGTTTCGCCGCTCACGCCGGCCCACCATCCACTGAGGCCGATGATGAACGAGCGCCATGAGTGAAAGCGAACCAGAAGTTCCAAAGTCTCCAATAGCGCAACGCCCGCGAGCAGAGGCCACGCCGCGGGGTATCGCTTTCTGGCGATGATCACCCGATTCCGCTCGGTAAGATAAATACTAAACCGCGACCGTTTTGGGCGCGATCCCCCAGAACCTGAGGTCGAGCCGGCCACGTGGTGGACGACCGAATTCGTGCGCATAGCCCAGCCGGAACCTCCCGCGGCGCAGCGACCATTCGCTGTCCTCATGATAGACGAAAAAGTCCTCATCCATCACGCCGATCGTCTTAATGTAGTCCTTCGACACGAACATCGCCGTGCCCGCGACAATATCCATATCCGCCTCGACTTCCTTCAAGTTGGGAGTCATTTCGGCTGGCTGTCCATGCCCCAGCGACTGGGCCCGCCCAAGTAAAGGCCAAAATTTGAGCCCGCCCCACAGTTGAACCCGCCCATTGACCACGAAGACAATTTTACTGCCGACGATTCCGTAACCGCCTTCCGCCTGCCGACGCACCAGAGCGCCGAGCGCGTCCGGCTCCGGAAACGTATCAGGATTAAGGACCCAGATGAAATCCCACTCGATACCGGCGGCGGCTATGCAAAAATTGACGCCCCCGCTATATCCGCGGTTCTCGCGCGATCTGATGACCCTCACCAAGCGATCGTCCGCGCCAAGATGGAAACACTGGCCTTCCGCAGCGCCCGCCAGATCGTTCGCCTCGGCGTCAGCCGCAACCTTCCCGAGGACATTGGAAAGTTCCCGGATGTCGCGCTCGAAGGCCTCATGACCCCCGTTCTCACAGATGACGACGCTGAACTCTCGGTAAATCAGAGTCCCTGAGCGACCCGAGACAGCCCACAAGGTTCTTGGCTTCGTCTGTCGCGACGATCGCAACGACGACACGGGGGGTGGCGCTGACGGCGTTCGTGACTTCCGACACTCGACACCCCTACCTATTGGTCAATCTCGCGTGGCTGACGAAATGCTATTCGCAAAATGCTCACGGGCTCTTGCGTCAGCGCTACGACACGCGGCTAAAATGCCACTCCTCGCAAAGCCCGCCCTGTTGTTTTTGTTTGAAGCGGCCGCAACGACTTTGAGCGACCTTTGCGGCCCCGAGGGCCGAGCGTATGCGCCTGTCTTCCAAGCCTCGGCTGGAATTGAAGACGCCACGGGAAGGTCGAGAGGTATCGGACCCATGAAGCAGTGTCAATCAGGCGGCTGCGGCGCTCTCGATCCACCTGGAAGGCAAACCCGACACAATTCACTTTTCATCCCACCGCGTGAGCGCTCGATAGGCCACCGAAAAGCGGTACGCGCGAATCTGGGCGAGCCCGACGATCGCCATGAGGCGGTTTCGAGTCCCGTTCAAGCGTTTCGAGCCAAGCGGAAGAAAGGCATGCGGCGCGACCGCAAGGAGAGCCGCCGAGTGGCGTAAAAAGACGAGCATCGGCGCCCTGCCTTCGCGCCGAGCGCCTTCGGATGATTCAAGCGTCAACCGCCGCCATTTGCGCTTCAATTCCTCCATTGTACGGCGAGCGGGGTGGCCGACGATCGACTTTGGCGCAAATCGAATCCGATAACCCTGCCGCCACGCCCTTTCACACCAATCCTTGTCCTCCGGGACGCTCTTTATGAAGTCGCCGACCGCGTCGAACACCGAGCGCCACACGAACATTGATGCGGTGACTGTAAACTTGAGCTCTTTGACGTAGCGCTCGTTGCGGAAGGCGAACACGCTCTCAAAGGCCTCGGCTGCCGTCATCCGCTCAGGATCCTCAACCAAGACGTCGACATGGCCACCGGCGATATCCGCATGACGCAGTTCGGCGACGCCCTCCTCAAGCCAGCGCTCATCCGGACGACAGTCGCTGTCGATGAAAGCGAGCGCGTCGCCCCGCGAAGCGCGCACTCCAGCATTGCGAGCGGGCCCGGCGCCCCGCTCCGCGGCTTCAATCACTCGGCCGCGCGAACCGACAATGCCGCGCACCGCGTCAAAGCCGCGCCAGCTGCCGTTGTCGACGACGATGATTTCCGTCCGATCGCCCGGAAAGCTCTGCGCCTGCAGCAACCTCAGACAGGCATCCAAATTGTCATAGTCGTCCAGGTGCGGCACGATCACCGAGACGAGACCGACGCCGGGCGGCACGCCCGTCGCCTCAAGAGGCGCGGCTTGTTCGGTCTCACCGACCGTCATAGCCTGCCTTTGAGCCTCATTTGGCGTATTTGCTCATGATTGATACGGCTTTCTCGAAATTGCTCATTTCTAAAATGTCGTCCGTCTCCAGCATCGTATCGAATTCCGATTCAAGTGCGGCGACCAGGATCATATGGCCAATCGACGTCCAGGCTGGGTAGTCCTGATAGACGAGGCTTGACGTATCAGCATCATCTTCAAGGTCAAAGCTTTCTTTAAACGCGCTAAATACCCGCTCCCTTACCGTCATTGACCTCGCCTCCACAATCGTAAGCTTAAGCCCGGAACGAAGGACATCCGCTCCCGGACCAACTCCGGTCAATGACACTCACTCGACTCTGGTGCAAAGGAAAACCCGTTCCCCGCGCTTCAACCCATGCTTGAGGACGTAAGGCTCTTTCGACACCCACTCGCGGATCGAGAATCCAGCCTCGCGCAGGCGATCGCGAAGGTCGCGACCATAATAGCGAGCGTGATCCTCCTGCCCGAAATGGATCAATCTGTCGGCAGCGGACACGACCGACGGGTTTTCGTAGGTCTCGTCGAGCCCCTCTTCCAACGGAACCATGATGATCGCCATGCCGGACGGGCGCAAAATGCGCCTTAGCTCCGACATCGCTCTGCGATCGTCCGGGACGTGCTCCAAAACGTGAAGGCATAAGACGAGATCGAATGACTGATCCGGAAGAGCGATGTCGCAGATGTCGATGCGAAGGTCGACCTCCGTCTTGAACAGGTCGCAGGTCTTATAACTCTTGACCCCTTTACTGCGGATGAACGCGGTCAGGCTCGGCTCGGGCGCGAAATGAAGAAGCTCCTTGCCCTCGAACAGCGGCTCTTGACCTGCGCAGATGGCGAGCGCCCGATGACGTTCAAGAGAAAGACAGCCGGGACAGATCGTATCAGCGGCCAGGGGGTATCCGTAAGAAAAGAAACGGCCGGTGTGACCACAAATCGTACAATGTCTCGGATATTGAGCACCGAACAACCTCAGAGCGGATTTGCGAGCATATTTGAGCGCCCGCGCAGTGGCCCGTATTGGCTTCGGTACGTTTGTATACTGCATGAAATCTTGGCCCTAAAACGAAGGAAGCGGCGCTCACGAGAAAACCAAATGGTCTTTTCTTGGCGCCGCTATTATGTAGCAGCATTCTATATCGTTCGTGCGCCGCGATGGCAATCCCCGAATCGGCCGAGATCCAGGCGTCGGCGTGCCTGGGAGCCTTGCGCGGATCGAGCGCAACCCTTCAGGGCAGCCCGGTATCAGCGGTAGCCTATGTCAGGCTTGCGCGCCCATTCGGGGCCCAGATGTTTTTATTGCTTTTCGACCTGCCCGAATTCCAGGTCGACCGGCGTGGCGCGGCCGAAGATGGACACGGCGACTTTGACCCGCGATCGGGATTCGTCGACTTCCTCGACCACCCCATTGAACGAGGCGAAAGGTCCGTCCGCGACCCGCACGTTTTCGCCAATCTCGAACCGGATCGCCGCTTTCGGCCGCTCGACGCCATCGGCCACTTGCCCCTTGATCCGGTCGGCCTCAAGGTCGGAGATCGGCATCGGCTTCTTGTCCGCGCCGAGGAATCCCGTCACCTTGGGCGTGTTCTTGATCAAGTGGTAGACCTCGTCGGTGAGGTCGCATTTGACCAAGACATAGCCGGGGAAAAATTTCCTCTCCGAATTGATCTTCCTTCCGCGACGCATCTCGACGACTTGCTCGGTCGGGACTAGGATATCCTCGAATTTATCCTCCAGGCCCCTTTGACGAGCCTGTTCCTTAATGGACTCCAGCACCTTCTTTTCGAAGTTGGAATAAGCGTGAACGATGTACCAGCGCATAGTCATATTGGGGCGATCCGGATCATAGGCGAGGTTAGCCGCCGCGCCCGAAGCCAAGGGCGAGAGAAACGATTGTTCGCAGAACCTCGTCGACAACGAGGAAGAAAAGGCTCGTGAACACCACCAGCAGCAGCACGAGCCCGGTAGTGATCAAGGTCTCGCGCCGCGTCGGCCAGATGACCTTGGCGCCCTCGGCGCGCACCTGCTGAATGAACTCGAATGGATTGGCCATTGCCTCGACGCGGGTTTGAAATTCAATTCGTCGCGGCGGGCGAAGACGCCCAGCCACAAAAACTCACGGCGCGGAGCCTCCCGGCACCGCGCCACCCGAGCCTCATATAGGAAAAGGCGCCCTTTCGCCAAGGGAAATGTGCCGTGCTGAGATAATACCGTCACAATGGCCTTGGCGTGTGCGCCTTTCGGGACCGCTAGCCCCGGAAGTGCTTCGACAGCTTGAGGCCCTGGTGCTGATAACTGGAGGTCGCGTCGGCGCCGTAGAGCGCATCCGGGGCGCCGGCGAGTTTTTCGTAGACCAGCCTCCCAACCGGCTGGCCGTCCTCCAGCAGGAACGGCACATCGCGGCTGCGCACTTCCAGCACCGCCCGAGCGGATGGGCGCCCGTCTCCGCCTCGCCCGAAGCCTGGATCGAAGAAGCCGGCGTAATGAACCCGAAACTCCCCAATCGCCGGATCGATCGGCGCCATTTCCGCCGCGAGATCAGATGGAATCTGCACTCTCTCCCGCGAAGCCAGAATATAGAACTGATCTGGATCAAGGATCAGGCGCCGGTCTTCGCGGGCGCGGATGGGCTCCCAGAAATCTTCAATGGCGTAAGCGCGCAGCCGGCTGACGTCGATGACGTCGCTGTTCTTGATCGCCTGGTAGCCGACGATGGGCTCGCCTAGACCTCCAAGATCGACCCGCAAGACCACACCCTCGCGCAGGTCGAGCGCGCCGTCGACCAACGGATTCGCGTTGTGCCGCTTGCGGATCTCAGTGTCCTCGAGAGTAAAGGTGTGCTTGTCCCGTTGCTGGGGATGGCGACTGCGAAACCGGACCTGGCTCAGCTTCGCTCCGGCTTTGACGCGGACGCTGAAGCTGCGGGGCGAAATCTCCAGCCAAAGCTCGCCTTGATAGTTGAGCGGCACGTCGTCGAACTTCTCTCCCCCATCGACGATCAGTCGGGTGAAAATGTCGATGCGACCAGTCGAACTCTTTGGGTTTGCCGCCCCGGACAGGTTGGGTCTCAGCTCCAGCCGCTCCATTATTCGGGCGACATAGACAATTCCCTTCTCCAGCACCGCGCCCTTGCCCGCCAGCGAGACGGGCTCCGCATTCAGGCTCTTGAGCCGGTCGCGAACGCTGTGCCCGCGCCCGGGCAGGAAGCTCGACCGAACGCGATAGGCCTCCTTGCTGAGACGGAGGTCGAGACTGGCGGGCTGAAGCTGCGAGGACTCAACCGGAATCTCGGCCTTGATCAATCTCCGGCCGATCATGGCCCGGATCTTTTGCCGCCCGAACAGGCCGAACGGAGCCGAGAACAGGACATCCGTCACGCCCGGTTCATCGGAGTCGAGGATGTGGGGCAGCGGCGTTCGGGGCGGCGTCAACAGATTTGCCTCAAAGGGCGGTTGTGCGTTGTTAGCGCTCCCGAACCTTTAAGCCAAGACTTGCGAGGACCGACTTGGCCTTGACGCCGTGGCTTGGCTGGCGCTATCCCAATATCTCTCGTGGTCATTTGAGCCGATCGGCTTGCCGCCACGTTAAACAACGGGCTAAAAGATCGGGGCGCAGTCAAACCGACGCCTCGTATCGAGCCCATCAGGCGCCGTCGGCGCAGAGGACTTGGACGATGACGAGCCCGCGCAAATCCCGCGATCCAAAAACGCTGAAACCCGCGACGCAATTGATCCATGGCGGTTCGCTGCGCTCGGCCTTCGAGGAGACGTCGGAAGCTCTCTTTCTCACTCAGGGCTTTCTCTACGACACGATGGAGCTCTCGGAGGCGCGCTTCAAGGGCGAGGATCCAGGCTTCATCTACTCACGCTTCAGCAATCCGACCGTCTCGATGTTCGAGAAGCGGATGGCGCTGCTCGAAGGCGCCGAGGCGGCGCGCGCGACCGCGAGCGGGATGGCCGCCGTCACAGCCTCGCTCATGGGCCAGCTCAAGGCTGGCGACCACATCGTCGCTGCGCGGGCCTTGTTCGGCTCGTGCCTCTACGTGGTTGAGGAGCTGTTGCCGCGTTTCGGCGTCGCCTCGACCCTGGTCGACGGCGCCGATCTTGACGCCTGGCGGGCGGCGCTGCGTCCGAACACCAAGACGGCTTTCCTTGAATTGCCGACCAATCCGACGCTCGAGCTGGTCGACATCACCGGCGTCGCCGAGATCATGCATGGGGCCGGCGCGACCCTAGTGGTCGACAACGTGTTCGCCACACCACTGCTGCAGCATCCGCTGAAACTCGGAGCCGATTGCGTGGTTTATTCGGCCACCAAGCACATTGACGGTCAGGGGCGCGTGCTCGGCGGGATCATCCTGGCGAGCGAGAAGTTCATCGCCGACCATATCCACAACTTCCTGCGCCAGACCGGTCCCTGTTTGTCGCCGTTCAACGCCTGGACGCTCCTCAAGTCGCTAGAGACTCTGACCGTGCGCGTCAGGGAGCAGACACGCAGCGCGGGCAAGATCGCAAACTTCCTCAGCCAGCATCCGGCGATCGTCCGCACGCTCTATCCGGGTCGCGCCGATCATCCGCAGGCCGCCCTCGCCGAACGGCAGATGGAAGGCGGCGGCACAATCGTGGCGTTCGAGGTCACAGGCGGCAAGGCGGCGGCTTTCCGGGTCGCCAACGCGTTCTCGATCATTGGCATTTCCAACAATCTCGGGGACGCCAAAAGCCTCGTCACCCATCCTGAGACGACGACCCATCAGCGGCTGAAGCCCGAGCAGCGTGCCGCGCTCGGGATCTCGCCGGGCCTGATCAGATTGTCGGTTGGCCTGGAGGACGTGGACGACCTGATCGAGGACTTGGGCCAGGCGCTCGACAAAGCGACCCTGCAGCGCCGACACGCCGCCGAGTAGGCGAAGCGCTGTCGGCTTGGACGAGAGACCGAGCGACCCTCTCCCGGCGCGCATAATGTTACGCGTGCGAACAAATCCAAGAGCTTAGCTGCGCTTTCGCGCAACTTTGAAGCTGCGCCCAAGCCCCGCAAGAGCGAACGGGACATTTCGCAATGCGAAACGAAACGTTTCGCATGGCTTGCCTTAAGTCTTTGAAATCATTTATAGCACCGAATCGGTCATTTCGCCATTTCATTTGTTTTCAATTGCTTAGCCGCCGTTTCGTTTCGCCGCTTTCTCCGACGCCTTCGTGGACCGAAAATCGCGCCGCCCGGCAAGCGTTTCAAGTTCTGCAGAGTCTAATTGTATTTCTGAAAATGTCAACAATTTACTTACTGGTATTCTGATATTCAGATCATCGGCGGGCGCACCTCGGTATCTCGCAGAACCTGATCTCCGCTATTCGAACGGACAACTACGCTTTTGCGCGCCACAATCGCCATTTCGAGCGCTCAAGCCGCGACGTCGGCCACCACGGTGTCGAGCAGCGGCGCGCCCATCGCGGTCACGCGAATGCGCCCACGCTCGTCGAGTTCCAGGAAACCGTCTTCGACCAGGCTGCGGATCCGCTCGGGATCGATCAGGCGGCCGCTGACCTTCTCGAACCCCCGTGGGTCGATGCCCTCGCTGAGGCGCAAACCCATGAGCAGGAACTCGTCGCCCTGCTCTTCGCGGCTGAGCGGCACGCTCTCGACCAGGCCGTTGCCCTCGCTCTCGACCAGAGTCAGCCACATTTCCGGATGCCGTTCGGTTTCCTGGGCCAGTCGCCCCTTCGCCGTAACGAGACGCCCATGCGCGCCCGGACCGACGCCCGCATATTCCCCGTAACGCCAATAAATGAGGTTGTGGCGGCTCTCGCCCCCGGGCCGCGCGTGGTTTGAAACCTCATAGGCCGGGAGCCCGCGAGCATAAGTCAATTCCCGCGTCGCCTGGAACAAGGCGAGACCCAGCTCTTCGTCGGGCAGATCGAGCTTGCCCGCGTCACGCAGGCGCTCGAACATGGTGTCCGGTTCGATGGTCAGTTGATAGAGCGAGATGTGGTCGCCAACATAATTTAGCCCCTCGGCGAGTTCACGTCGCCAGGCGGCCTCGGTCTGTCCGGGCCGGCCATAAATCAGGTCGAAAGTGAAGCGCGGGAAGAGCGACGCGGCGAGCCTCACGGCGGCCAGCGCTTCGACGACCGTATGCTTGCGGCCGAGCGCCTTCAGGTCAAAGTCGTTCAGCGCCTGGACACCGATCGAAAGCCGGTTGACGCCGGCCGAACGATAGCCGCGAAAACGCTCCGCTTCGACGCTGGTCGGATTGGCTTCCAGCGTGATCTCCGCGTCCTCGTCGAGGCGCCAGGCGGATGCGATCGCGTCGATGACGCCTTGCACCGTCTCGGGGCCCATGAGCGAAGGCGTTCCGCCGCCAAAGAATACAGAGCGCACCGTCCGGCGCGGCGCGAGTCCCGCCCGATGGGCAATCTCCGCCTTAAAGGCCGCGAGATAGCGAGCCTCGTCGATCGCCGCGCCGCGCACGTGGCTGTTGAAGTCGCAATAAGGACATTTCGACAGGCAGAAGGGCCAATGGACATAGACCCCAAATCCCGGATCGGCGGGCGGGGTCCGGTCGGCGCTCGCGGCGGGCGCGATGACGCTACGAATCATCGTGTCGTTATGCCAGCGAACCGGGACTTGCGCCAGCGCGGGGCGGCCTACCCTCTCGCGTCACAACGCCTCATCCCCGGTCTCAGCGGTGCGAATGCGCATCGCCCGCTCGATCGGAAGGACAAAAATCTTGCCGTCGCCGATCTGGCCGGTGCGCGCAGCAGCCCGGATCGCCTCGATCGTCGGATCGACATCGTGGTCGCTGACCGCGATCTCGAGGCGCACTTTCGGCATGAAGGCGACGTTGTATTCGGAGCCGCGATAAATCTCGGTGTGCCCCTTCTGCCGGCCATAGCCATTGGCCTCGCTGACCGTCATCCCCTTGACGCCCAGCCGATCGAGCGTCGTTCGCACCTCGTCCAGTTTGAACGGCTTGATGACCGCTACGATGAGCTTCATGATCGCACGCCCTCGAAAGGCAAAAAGTCCTGGATCCCTCGCTATGCTGGCGAAGTCGCCCGCGCAAGCGCGCATTTACACCCGGGCTCATGTTTTGGAGCTGCGCGAAGACCGCAAACGCCAGCCGCCGCTTCACTCGCCTTCCGTCTTCAAGCGCGCCGTGGGGAAATAGAGTCCCGCCAATCGCCGGTTCCACCATTGGCCGGCCGCCTGCTCGTTTCCGGCATAGGTGTACTCGTAAAACTCGGCGCGCACATAGGTCGGCGGTTTGTCGCGAAAAGGATTTCTTTCCAAGAGTCCGGTCACCGACGGCTCGTTTTCCAAGAGGCGCTCGAGAAAGCGCGAAAACCACGGCGCTCGTTACGCATCATCGAGCGCAGCGAACCACATCTGCCAGTCGAGCCGCGGCTGATGAGGAATGTTCCATCGAGGACGGCGCATGAGATCGCCAGGCTTGTAGCGGAATTCGTATTCGCGCCATTGCTCGCGATCATTGGACCCTTCCACAATGATCTCGCTGCGGGTCGTAGTCATGACCGAGAACAAGCCGTAGGGGCTCACGATATGAAACGGTTCGAGGAGGTCATCGATCGCCAAGGCCGACCCCGGGGGGCTGCCGCCGAACCGTTCGTCCATCTGGACGAGGCTTAAGAACACCATCATGAGCGCGACTGCGTTGACGAAAATCGTCGCCCTGGGTCGCCGCTTCTGCGCGCGCGCTTGCGTGCGTTGAGCAAGGCGGAACGGCAAGATCCGTCGCAGCGCCGCGTCGTCGAACAGCGGCAGGCAGAGCAACATGGTTTGCAGATTGAACCAATTGTAATTTCCGGTCAGGAGAATGCAGACTTCCAGCAGAAGAATGCCGAACCCCGCGGCAAATCGTAATCGCCGCGGGAAGAAGATCAGGGACGGCAGAACGAGCTCGACGACAAACATGGCTCCGGTTGCGGCCTTCAATAAGCTCGCCGGCATCTGCGCCGCGTACCACGCGAGCGGCGTCGGCAGCGGCTGCGTCAGCAGATGGTAGCTGAGCGCCGAGAGGTCCCGCCAATTGGGATCGCCGCTGATCAGCTTGACGACGCCCGACATGAACATGAAGCGAAACAAGAGCCAGCGCGCGAGCCAAACGCCGGTGGTCGGCCTGACGCTCATCAGGAGCGCGGCGACAGCCGTCTCCAACAGGAACGTATCCCACTGGAAGTTCATGAATGTCTGCCCGGCATAGAGCAGCGAGAGATAGAGCCCGTAGATCAGAACAAGACTGAGCCGCGGGATGAGATTGAAAACCAGCATGAGCGACAAGCCAGCTCCAGCCCAGCACGTCGTCTGAACGGCGAGATCGCTGTCGTTCAGCCAGAACACCATCGGCATGAGAACGAAACGCTCCGGTCCGAGACGGGGGGCCAGCGCGTCAACCAGTTCGGAGAGCGGCAGAATGCCGTGGCTGCCAATGAGTCCTTGCGCCTGCACAGCGAAGGAGACGAAGGCGAAAAGGGGTATGAGCCCGAAGAGGCGAAGGAACAGGAACGAGACCAGTTCGTAGCGCGGCGGCTCATGGCCCCTTCCCCACAGCATGAGGCTCGCCCGGTAGAAGGCCGGGCGGCGCTTGGCGATAAAGGCATAGGCGCGTTCTGAGACTGGCGCGAAACCGGGCTGGTTGCAGTAGAGAGCGAGCCAGAGTCCCTTGCGGCGCGCGTGCGCGAGGGTAAGGAAACTGGCCTCTGCGCCGCTGGCGCGCTCGCCGTCCGGCGCAACGAATTGCACGGCGCGCTGGAATTCTGCTCCAGGAATCGCCGGGTATTGCACCAAGACCTGCTGATAAGGCCGGTATTCGACGCTGTCGCCGGTCAGCTTCTGCCAATAGCGCGCCCAATAGCCGCAGAACCCGCAATCGCCATCGTAGAGGAGCCGGGCCGCACGCTCGCCGGCGGTTCAGCGGGGTCGACGGACTGATTTTCAGATGTCTCTGTCACAACAACGCTGTGCGCTCCGTCCGGTTTGTCAGCGCTTTGTTGGCGAAAATGTGAGTTGTTGCCTCGAGTATGCATGACCCCCACTCGCGAGGAGCGTGGACTTTGCGAACCTTGGGCAATGGCCAATGTCGAGAAAGACCCAACTCGCCGAATTGGCAACACAGGTTAATGCTGTTTTTGGGTCGTCGTGCCCGGGTAGTTCTACCTATTGCCAAGTCGGCTCAGCGGCTGGGATCATTCATTCTCGGAGAGTTCCGCGGACTCCGAAATTCGAAGCGTTTGACTCCGTTCAAAAGCTGACCACGCCGACCAAGCCGACCATCTTCAGCGCATTCGATAACCGCGCGTCTCAAAGAGACGCCTACTTTCTCTGGGGAGGAACACATGGCTCATCAGGATAGTTGCGTTCAAATCTCAAGCCGCGGGGTTTCGCGGCGCACGCTTGTCGCGGGGATCGCGGCAGGCGCCGGCGTCGTTGCGCTCGGGTCTCGGAGTGCGGGGGCGGAAGGAGGAGGACCGGTCGCACCCCCGAGCACTATAACGAGCCCGCCGCGTGATTTTGGACCTAACGGGCCGCCAAACGTATATTTCACTGACCCCGATGTCCTCACCATCGATCCGAGCTTCGATGGCCTTCGTCAGCCGAACGCGCCGATCCAGCGACTATGGACTGGCGCTCTCTGGGCCGAGGGGCCGGCCTGGAACTCACAGGGCCGCTATCTCGTCTTCAGCGACATTCCGAACAACCGGCAGATGCGTTGGCTGGAAGACGACGGGCGCGTGACAATGTTCCGCATGCCCACCAACTACAGCAACGGCAATACGTTCGACTTCCAGGGTCGACAGGTCAGTTGCGAGCATCTGGGCCGGCGCGTTATCCGTCACGAGCTTGATGGTTCCGACACCGTGATCGCCGACAATTACAACGGCAAGCGTCTCAATTCGCCCAACGACGTCGTGCCTCATCCGGACGGCAGCCTATGGTTTACCGATCCGCCTTACGGCGGCCAGCTCTACGAGGGAGCTCCGGACGCAGCTGGCGGACCGTCCAATCAATCAGGGCGCCTCAATCCCAAGCTTGGCCAACCCGCCGGATTCATACCGGGCAAGCGAGAACTACCGACCAACTGCTATCGGTGGGACCCAAGCGGAAAGCTCGATCTCGTGGTCACCGAGGAACAAGTTCCGGATCCAAACGGCCTCTGCTTCTCGCCCGACTACAAGAGGCTCTACGTAATCAGCACAGGCAAGGGTCCGGGAGACACCGGTCCAGGAGGTAAGGGTGACGTTTCGGTCTTCGACGTTGGCGCCGATAACAAGCTCTCGAACCAGAAACTGTTCACCGACTGCGTAGTCGACGGCGTGAAATGCGGCCCGGACGGCATCCGCGCTGATGTGGACGGCAATCTCTGGGTGTCCAGCAATGCGGGACGGGCGGTTGGCTACAACGGTGTGACTGTATGGAATTCCTGCCGGCAAGCTGATTGGCCGAATCCGCACCCCTGAGGTCGTCGCCAACATTTGCTTCGGCGGCCCCAAGCGCAACCGGTTGTTCATCGCCGGAAGCCAATCGCTCTATGCACTCTTCACGGCGACACAAGGAGCTGCGCCGGGTTAAGGCTACCGTTGATATTTCAGGGGGCGGTCGACACAACATCAACCGCACATCGGAGGAATCGAAGTTGAGCGCTTGCGCTCAACTTTCTTACGACATCCGCCAGCCGCTTACCTCTCGAGGTCGGCCAAGGTCGGCATGCGGCCGTTCGGCGTCATGTGATTGATGATCTGCGGCAACACAGTCGAGAGCTGGCTCAGCAATTCCTGCTGGCTCATGCCGGTGCGCTGCGCCAGTTCGGCAAGGACGTTCTGGCCGAGCGCCGAACCGAGCTGTCCAGGCGGAACCGGCTCGTTCGGCCCGTGGCCGACCCAGGAATTGACCTGCGGCGACACGCCCCCTGCGCTGAGCTTGCCAATGAGATCCGAAAGGCCGCCGAGAATGCTGCCGGCTGGCGCGTTGGTTGGCACAGGTTGCCCAGGCGGTGGAATTGGCACAGACGGCGTGGAGGCGGGCGCCGAGCTGCCACCGAACATCTTGCCGAGAATCAGCGCGCCCACGGCCACCGCGATCGGCGTCGCCAAATTGCCGCCCGGAACCGCATTTTTCATCGCGTCGTCAAAGGAAGCCATCGTTGTCTCCTCCACCTGAATCCAAATCGCAAAAAGCCTCTGCTTCGACTACAGCCTAACGCCGCAATTCGAAGATACCACGACCAAGACTACCGGCTTGCGTTTTCCCCGTCCATACCGCACATTCGCCCGGCGACGGACGGCGCACGGGAGGCTGAGACCATGGGGATATTGAGCTGGATCATTTTGGGCCTGATCGCCGGTTTCATTGCCAGCAAGATTGTGAACAAGACCGGCTCCGGCATGACCATGGACATTGCGCTCGGCGTCGTCGGCGCCATCGTGGGCGGATTTCTAGCCAGCTTCCTGGGTATCGGCGGCGTCACAGGAGTGAACATCGGGAGCATCATCATCGCCGTCATCGGCGCGGTGGTTGTGTTGCTAGTCTACCGCGCGGTCGTCGCCCGCGCCTGAGTGAACCGTCAGTCGGCGGCGGCGCTCCAACGCGCCGCCGAACGGTCATCTTCCTGTTTGGCTTCGATCCAACCCTCGACAACGCCATCGCTACGTATCGCTCGCTTCCAGAATGGCGCGCGGGTCTTGAGGTAATCCATCAGCATTTCGGCCGCGGCGAACGCCGCCCCGCGGTGCGCTGAGGCGGCCGCGACGAAAACGATCCGCTCACCCGGCGTGATGCGGCCGTAGCGATGGATGACGGTCGCGCCCAGAAGCGGCCAGCGCGCCTCGGCCTCACCCGTCGCGCGTGCAACTTCTTCCTCGACCATGCCAGGATAATGCTCGAGTTCGAGCGCGGCGAGCGATCCGCCCTCGTCGCGGCAGTAACCGACAAAGCTCACCACCGCGCCGACGTCGGTTCGCGCGCGCGCGAGCGCTTCGGCCTCCGCGCCCGGGTCGAAATCCTCTCGTTGGACGCGGACCTTCGCCATCGCTTTCAGCCGCCGGTCATTGGCGGGAAGAACGCCACTTCCTTCACCCCCACGATAGAAGCGTCGCTGCGAGCGTGAACCCGATCGAGCGCGGCCCGGACAGCCGCAGGTTTGTCGAAAGCATGCGCGTAGCCCCCACCCCGCTCACAGAGCCAGGCGACAAGGTCGCCGACTGTCTGCACCGTCGAGGGCGGATCAAGCTCTTCCTCCGCGGTGCCGACGCGTTCACGGACCCAGGCGAAATAAAGCGCCTTCATTCTCGTCTCAGTCGCTCCCGGCGTGATCGTAGCTCGCCTTCATATAGTCCCAGCCAGTATAGAGCGTTACGATCGCTGCGATCCACAACAGCACAATTCCGGTTGTTATCGATCCCGGAAGGACGGATTCTCCGGCTGGCCCGGCGATTAGAAAAGCCAGCGCGATGAATTGTACGGTGGTCTTCCACTTTGCGAGCGCGGTCACCGGCAGCGGGACCCTGAGCTCCGCCAGATACTCGCGCAAGCCCGAAACCAGGATCTCCCGACAAAGGATGACGATCGCCGCCCATAGCGTAAGGCCCGAAATGGTCCGGTCGGCGGCGAGCACCAGGATCACCGCGGAGACAAGAAGCTTGTCGGCTATGGGGTCCAGCATTCTTCCAAGCGAAGACTGTTGCGACCACGCGCGCGCCAGGTAGCCGTCGAAAAAGTCGCTAATCCCGGCGGCGATGAAGATCGCGAGCGCTGTCCACCGCGCCCACGGCTCATCCGGCCAGAACAAAAGCCCGGCGACCAGCGGCACCGCCGCCACCCGCGCGTAAGTCAGAATATTGGGCAGAGCCCAGTTGCGGCTGATCGGACGGGCGGTCGAAGAAACCATTTGCGATGTAGCAGACATCGTGCCTGTTCGCCCGTCAATAGCCACCGTAAAGCGCAGGCGCTAAGTGGTGGTCAGCCACGCGACGCGGACAAAGCTGGGGACGATACCGCGTCCGCGGGCCTGCGCCTGCCCAACTTCGTTTAATGTCAAGGTCTTCAAACTCTTCCTCGTGGCCAGGACCTCGCCCATGTCGAACGTTCACGTCGTCACCCATCCACTCGTGCAGCACAAGTTGACGCTGATGCGGGACAAGACCGTCTCGACCAAGGGCTTCCGGCAACTGATGAACGAGATCGGCATGCTGCTCGCCTATGAGGTGACGCGCGATCTGCCGCTCGAGGTGGTCGAGGTGGAAACGCCCCTAACGAAGACAATGGCTCCAACTATCGCCGGCAAGAAACTCGTGTTTGCGCCGATTTTGCGCGCCGGCGTTGGGTTTCTTGATGGGATGCTCAATCTGGTGCCGAGTGCGCGGGTCGCCCATATCGGGCTCTACCGCGACCCGCATACGCTTGAGGCGGTGGAATATTACTTCAAGGCCCCGGCTGACGTGGCCGACCGGTTGGTTATCGTGATGGACCCGATGCTCGCAACCGCGAATTCAGCGGTCGCCGCGATCGACCGCCTCAAGCGACGTGGAGTGAAGGACATTCGCTTCGTCTGCCTTCTCGCCGCCCCGGAGGGAATCGAACGGCTGACCAAGGCCCATCCCGAGGTGCAGATCTGGACGGCGGCGATCGATGAACGGCTCGACGACCACGGCTATATCGTTCCTGGCCTAGGCGACGCAGGCGATCGCATGTTCGGCACGAGATAGAAGCGCGGCGTTCAACCGCCGGGCCCTTTACCTGGGCTCCTCGTCTTTGAGGGGCCAGGAAATGTAGGGCAAGGACTAACCGCCCGTCTTACTTGCGACGCCGCCGCTGCTGGCCAAGGCCCATCTGCTTTGCCAGAGCGGATCGCGCCTTGGCGTAAGCGGGGGCGACCATGGGATAGTCAGATGGAAGACCCCACTTCTCACGATATTCTTCCGGGGACAGGTTGTATTGGGTCCGCAAATGTCGTTTCAACGACTTGAATTTACGACCGTCCTCCAAGCAGATGATATAGTCGCTGGTAATCGACTTCTTGGGCGGGACAGCGGGCTTGGCTGCTTCGACTACGACCGGTTGTGCGCCAGTCGCGACACGCACGAGGGCTGCGTGAACGTCGCTGAGAAGCGACGGCAACTCGCTCGATGGCACGGAATTGTTCGACACGTAAGCCGAAACAATCTCCGCGGCGAGCTCAATGTGGTTGGTGGAATCGCTCATTGGTGACGTTACTCCGATAACTTGCCTGTGCGGAGGGTGCCCAGTTGACGCTCTTCTTCAGGCCATTGTTTGCTCGTCCGACTGCGACGAGCATTCTCTTCTTAGTCGCTTGTTGCGACTTCGGGCGAGAGCCACATAGCTCAAAAGAAAGCATACCACAAGACAAGATATGAAGACTTAAACTGTGGGATCGATGGAGATCGGCTGAATACTCACGTTAAGCTCGTCGACAAAAGCTAAATTTATATAAAAAAGCAATTGCATTCACTTGACAGACAGGAATTAAAGTGCCGCAAACGCTTTGGCCGAATCATCAAAGTGCGTTTTCAAGCTCGCGGTGTGTCCCCGCGAAAGCTTACGCTGCTGCATAATTGCCGGTCGTCAACAATCGCGGACTTAATTCGTCGCGGCAGATGGCCGCGTTGATCTGCGCCACTGCTTCCCGGACAATGATCCAGGCAAAGAATATGACTGCCCGAGGATGTCATCGGCGTTCAAAGCGACTATATGCGGCTTGCCGATCCAATTGATCGGCGCCGCGTGAGTTCCAATGCAGCATCAAAAGACGTCGATGTTCGTCGCCGCGCGCAGGAACGCGACGCGGCAGGCCACGCTGACGGGAACCGTCCGGCTCCTATGGCCTTACATCTGGCCAACCGACCGTTCTGATCTGAAGCTGCGCGTATTTCTCGCCGTGGCGCTGATGCTGCTATCGAAGTTGTTTACGATCGCAATTCCCTATTCCTACAAGTGGGCGACCGATGCGGTCGCCAACAAGCTCGCGCTGGATGCGCTTCCGCTCCCCCACGTTTTGATCGGAGCAGCGGCGCTGACCGCTCTCTATGGGGTCTTGCGCATCCTGATGGCGCTCACCCAACAGGGCCGTGACGGCCTGTTCGCGGCTGTCGCCATGAATGCGGTGCGACGATTGGCGATCGAAGTCTTCGAGCATTTGCACCGCTTGTCATTACGGTTTCATCTGGAGCGCAAGACTGGCGGCCTCACTCGCGTTCTTGAGCGCGGGCGCAACGCGATCGAGACCCTTATCCGCACTTCGATGCTGACTGCCATCCCGACGGTGGTCGAGTTCGCCATGATCGTCGCTGCCATGCTGATCACGTTCGACTGGCGCTATGTCGTTGCGATCAGCGTCACGGTAGTCGCTTATTTGGCCTTTACGACTTTGGCCACGAATTGGCGCATCGGCATCCGGCGCGCGATGAATGAAAGCGACACGGAGGCCAACACCAAGGCGATCGACAGCCTGCTCAATTTCGAGACGGTGAAATATTTTGGCGCCGAGGACCGCGAGGCCGCGCGATACGATAAGGCGATGGCGCGGTACGAGCGGATGAGCGTCCGCACTTATGTGTCGCTCGCTGTTCTGAATGCAGGTCAGGCCTTTATTTTCACCGTCGGCCTGATCGTCGTCCTTCTGATGTGCGTCGCGGAAGTCAGAAACGGAACCAAAACTGTCGGCGCCTTCGTCCTCGTCAACCTGATCATGCTGCAGCTCTATCAGCCGCTCAATTTCATGGGGATGGTTTACCGGGATATCCGGCAGGCGATCATCGACGTCGAGGCGATGTTCGTCATCCTGGCGCAGAATCCAGAGATCGAGGACATTCCTCGCGCTGAGCCTCTGAAGGTGAGCGCCGGCGTGGTCCGGTTCGAGAATGTCGACTTCGCCTACGATCCGGGCAGGCCTATTTTGCGTGGCGTCTCGTTCGAGGCGCCGGCGGGGCACACGATCGCGATCGTCGGGCCGTCGGGTGCCGGCAAATCCACGATATCGCGCCTCCTGTTCCGGTTCTATGAGCCGAATGCTGGGCGCATATTGATCGATGGACAAAATATCGCCGCTGTAACACAGAATTCGCTGCGCGCGGCGATCGGCATGGTGCCGCAGGATACGGTCCTGTTCAACGATACGATCCTTTATAACATCCACTATGGTCGCGACGGCGCCAGCGAGGCCGAGGTGATCTCCGCCGCCAAGGATGCGCAGATCGACCGGTTCATTCGCTCGCTGCCCCAGGGCTACGACGCGCCGGTCGGCGAGCGCGGCCTCAAGCTCTCGGGCGGCGAGAAGCAGCGGGTGGCTATCGCGCGCACGATGCTGAAGGCGCCGCCGATACTCGTGCTCGACGAAGCGACCTCGGCGCTCGACAGCTTCACCGAGCGCGACATTCAGTCCGCTCTGGAACGCGTCTCCCGCGGACGCACGACAATTGTGATTGCCCATCGCCTGTCGACCGTGGTCAACGCCGACGAGATTCTGGTGCTCGACAAGGGCGTCATTGCCGAGCGCGGATCCCATCAGGAGCTTTTGGCGTGGGGCGGAATTTATTCCGCGATGTGGAGCCGCCAGAGGCAGGTCGACGCGGCCCAGGAATTGTTGCGGCAAGCGGGGCGGGAGGACAATCTCGGCGCCGCCGACGGGTTCGTGGCTCAGCCCGCGCCGTGACTTCGGAAGCGATTGGCGCCATGAGTGCGCGCGGTTTGTCTCCGAGCGCGGGTCCATGAGCATCGTCAAATCGCTGCGCGGTCAGCTCGCGCCGATCCACCCTGAAGGCTATAGGTTCGTCTTGGGCTTCGCCGTAGCGACGCTCATCCTGGGGTGGATGTGGGCTCCGCTCGGATGGCTCGGCCTCGTCGCGACGCTCTGGTGCGCCTATTTCTTTCGCGATCCCGCGCGCGTCACGCCACTGCGGAGCGACCTGATCATTGCGCCCGCGGACGGCGTGGTCAGCTTCGCCGGCTTCGCCGCGCCGCCACCCGAGCTTGGCCTTGGCATGGGGCCGTTGCAGCGGGTGTCGATCTTCATGTCGGTTTTTGATTGCCATGTAAACCGGGCTCCCGTTCAGGGCCGGGTGGCCCAGATTGTTTATCACCCCGGCCTCTTTCTCAGCGCCGATCTCGACAAGGCGAGCGATGACAACGAGCGCAACAGCATTGTCATCGACGCGCCGTCGGGGCGATTTGGCGTAGTGCAGATCGCAGGCCTGGTCGCTCGGCGAATCGTGTGCTTCACGCATGAAGGGGCGCTGGTCGGCGCGGGCGAGCGAATCGGGCTGATCCGCTTCGGCTCGCGCGTCGACGTCTACCTTCCGCCGGCCGCACAAATCGTGATCGGCGTCGATTCGCGCGCCATCGCTGGCGAGACGGTGATCGCGCAGGTCGCGGCAGGGGTCGAGCCGCCACCCTTTCAGCGGAGCTGAGGGGTGAACGAGGCGGGCCTCCCGAACGGTGCGCCAATCCCGGACGCGACGGCGACGCGGCGGCGCGGTTTCCGGGCGGTGCCGCTCAGGCTCTTGATCCCCAATATTATCACGCTGTTCGCACTCGGCCTCGGCTTGACCGCCATTCGCTTGGCTATGGAAGGGTCGATCGACTGGGCAGTGAGCGCGGTCGCCGGCGCGGCGGTGCTCGACGGCCTCGACGGGCGAATTGCGCGCGCTTTGAAGGGCACCTCGCGGTTTGGCGCCGAACTCGATTTGCTTGCCGACTTCGTCGACTTCGGCGTCGCGCCGGCTCTGATGCTGTACGTCGCCAACCTGCACGCGGCCAAAAATTTCGGCTGGGTCGCGGCGCTCTTGTTCGCTATGGCTTGCGCTCTGCGTCTCGCGCGCTTCAACGTGATGATCGACGAAGATCAGCCAGCGTGGCGAAAAAACTTCTTCGCTGGCATGCCGGCGCCCGCGGGCGCCATCGTCGGCCTTCTGCCGATCTACGTTCATTCCGCCTTCGATCTCGGCCAGCCGTCCCCGCAACTCGCCGTGGCCGAGAGTCTGTACGTGCTGGCGGTGGCTCTGCTGATGGCGAGCCGCGTGCCGCACTTCTCTGGCAAAACGATCGGTCGCGTGCCCCGCGAATATGTCTCGGTGGTGCTGGTTGGCGTCGCCGCGGCGCTCCTCATCCTGTTCAACTTTCCGATGCAGGCGCTGGTCGCCGTGACCCTCGCCTATCTCGCCTCGATCCCGTTCGCGCTCCGGCGCTATCGTGCGCTCGACAGCATTACGCATTAGCGAAATCGCGCGTCATTCGCTCTTGCGCTAAAGCGCCGGTCAGGCATCATAGGCCGGTGTTGACGCGGCCTAGCCGCGTGCTATCGGGTTCCGCCCGCGGCTGTTGTTTTTGTTGGTTCCGAGGATCGGCGCTCGTATGGTGACGCAAAAACCTTGTTCCTCGACGAAAGTACGCGGGCGTGTGTTTCGCGTAGCGGTCATTATCGCCGCTGCGATCCCAGTCGCG
This sequence comes from uncultured Alphaproteobacteria bacterium, assembly GCA_963717215.1. Lineage (GTDB taxonomy): Bacteria > Pseudomonadota > Alphaproteobacteria > Rhizobiales > Beijerinckiaceae > Roseiarcus. The sequence continues at coordinate 40,756 of CAVQVS010000003.1, read as the reverse complement.
GCCTGCAACGGTTCGAAGAACGCCTATGCGCCCCCGCCGCCGCCAAAGGTGGAGGTCGCGCAGCCATTGCAGAAGGCGGTGACGCTCTATCTCAAGCTGACCGGAAATACGGCGCCCTTCAATTCGGTTGATCTCGTCGCCCGCGTGCAGGGCTTCCTCACCGACATCGACTATGTGGACGGCTCTGCGGTGAGGGCGGGGACTAAGCTATTCGGCATCGAGCGCGATCAATACCAGGCCCAACTCGACCAGGCGAATGCGACTCTCGCGTCGAACCAGGCAACGCTCGCGTACAATCAGGCCGAATATCAACGCCAGGCAACGCTCGGCAAAAGCGATTTCGCCAGCCAAGCAACGGTTCAGGAATGGAAGTCAAAAGCCGATGAGGCCGCCGCGCAGGTGCTGAACGCCAAAGCCGCCATAGAGACGGCGCAAATCAACTTGAACTATACGACAGTGGTCGCGCCCTTCGATGGAATCGTCACCCGGCACCTTGTCGACAGGGGCGCGCTCGTCGGCGTCGGATCGCCGACCAAGCTGGCGTCGATTATCCAGCTCGATCCCCTCTACGTCTATTTCACGATAAGCGAGCCGCAAATTCTCCGGATCAAGGTGAACAACGCTAAGGCCGGTATCGAGTTTAGGACGACGGATCTCTCTACCATCCCAGTCGAGATCGGGCTGCAGGGTGAAGAAGGCTTTCCGCACCTGGGCCACATGGATTACGCGGCGCCCCAGGTAGACGCTTCGACCGGTACGCTTGAGGTCCGCGCGATCTTCGACAACAAGGCCCGGGGGCTGCTGCCCGGTCTGTTCGTCCGCGTTCGAACGCCGGTCGAGAAACTGGACAAAGCGATTCTTGTGCCCGATGTGGCGCTCGGCACGAGTCAGGAGGGCCGATACCTGCTCGTTGTTGGGCAAGACAATGTCGTCCAACGCAAGATCGTGAAGACGGGCGACCGGGAGGGCGCCTACCGAATCATCGAGTCCGGGGTCGATCCAGGCGACTGGGTGGTGACGGAAGGCGTTCAGCGCGCGCTCCCCGGCGCCAAGGTCACACCTCAGCAGACCAAGCTCAGCGAAGCCGCCGCTGACCAAGACAGCGCCCCCGCCGCATCGGCGCCGCCGAAGCCAGCCGCGGCCGATCCGACGAAACCACCTGCGACGGATCCGGCGAAATGATGGCGGGGGATAAGCGCCAATGATCTCCCGCTTCTTTATCGACCGGCCGGTTCTCGCCAACGTTCTGGCGCTGTTCTTCGTGGTCATCGGGCTTGTCTCGCTCATCAATCTGCCCACGTCGCAATACCCGAACGTCGTCCCGCCGACCGTGCAGGTGACGACGCGCTATCCAGGTGCAAGCGCCTCAACGCTCGTCAATACCGTGGGCCTGCCAATCGAGCAGAACGTCAACGGCGTTGAGAACATGCTCTACATGCAGTCCACGAGCGCGAGCGACGGCACATACAATCTCACCGTCACTTTCGCCATCGGCACGAGCGCCGACGAGGACGAGATCCTGGTGCAAAACCGAGTTTCGGCGGCGCTCTCGTCGCTGCCAGCCGAAGTGCAGCTCCAGGGCGTGACCACAAAAAAGCAATCGACTTCGATTCTCGAATTCGTAGGGCTTGTGTCGCCAGACAGCCGTTTCGACAGCCTGTTCCTGGCGAATTACGCGGTCATCAATGTCGTCAACGAACTCGAGCGCCTCAACGGGGTGGGCGACGTATCGGTGCTCGGCGCTGGCCAATACGCCATGCGGGTCTGGCTGGACCCGAATCTCATGCAGGCGCGCGGCCTGACGCCGCAGGACGTCATCTCCATTATCCAGCAGCAGAGCCAGGAAGTCGCCGCGGGCCAGATCGGCGCGCCGCCGGCGGTGAAGGGGCAAAACTTCCAGTACACGCTCAACCTCAACGGTCGAATCAACGACGCGCCCGATTTCGAGAATCATCATCGTCAAGGTCGAGCCCGGCGCCGGAGGTCGCATCACGCGGATCCGCGACGTCGGGCATGTCGACCTTGGCGCGCAGACCTACAGTGAAGCGTTCGATCTCGATGGCAAACCGGCGGCCGGCATCGCCATCTCGCTTCTGCCCGAGGCGAACGCGGTCGCCGTCTCCAAGGCGGTCCACGACAAGATGGAGGAGCTCAAGAAGAGCTTCCCCGATGGACTCGAATATCTCGTCCCCTACGACACGACGAAATTCGTCAAGGCCGCGATCAGTGAGGTGTGGCGTACGCTGATCGAGGCAGGCATCCTGGTGCTGATCGTCATCCTCGTCTTCCTGCAGGACTGGCGGGCGATGCTGGTGCCCGCGACGACCGTGCCGGTGACGATTATCGGCGCCTTCGCCGCGATGGCGGCGCTCGGCTTCTCGATCAACCTTCCGACCCTGTTCGCCATCGTGCTGGTGATCGGCATCGTGGTCGACGACGCGATCGTGATCGTCGAGGGCGTCTCACGCCACGTCGAGGAGGGCATGCCCGGACGCGAGGCCGCGATTAAAGCCATGGAAGAGCTGACTGGACCGGTCATTGGCATCACGCTCGTCCTGATGTCGGTGTTCCTCCCCGCGGCTTTTCTACCCGGTCTGACAGGGCAGCTCTACCGCCAATTCGCCCTCGTCATCGCCTCGACCGCGCTGATCAGCGCGATCAACGCGATGACGCTCAAACCGACCCAATCGGCTTTGTGGCTGCGGCCGCCGAAGCCGAATGCGCAGCGCAACTTCTTCTACCGCGGCTTCAACAGGGTTTATGACGCGGCGGAGCACGGCTACGTTCGGCTGATGAGCGGCATGACGAACCACGCCCTGCTGATGGTCGCTGCTGGCGCTAGCGCTCGTCGTTTTCGCCGTCTGGTCGCTGACCCGCGTGCCGACCGGTTTCCTCCCGACAGAAGATCAGGGTTACATGATCGTCGTCACGCAACTGCCGGACGGCGCCTCGAAGGAACGCACGGACGCGGTCCTGGAGAAGATCCAGAAACTTGTCCAGCCGATGCCCGGCATCGAACATGTCGTTACCGTCAGCGGCATCTCGATTCTCGACAATCGCGCCAGCCTCGCCAACGCTGGTGTCGCCTTCGTCGTCATGAAGGATTGGGACGCGCGGCTCAAGGAACAGGGCCAGGATCAGGAATCGATCCAACGGAAGATCAACGGCGCCTTGCAGTCGATTCCCGAAGCCTTCTCTTTTGCCGTCCTGCCGCCCCCGATCCAAGGCGTCGGCAACGTGGGCGGCTTCACGATGCAGGTCGAGATCCGCAACGGCGATTTCGACTATGACCTTCTCCAAAGCCTCGCCAACACCGTCGTCGCTGACGGCAATGCGCAATCCGGTCTCTCAGCGGCTTGCGACCACCTTTCGCGCCGGCGCGCCGCAATACTCAGTCGTGGTCGACAGGACGAAGGCGGAGGCGCTTGGAATCACCGTCGGCCAAGTGTTCTCAGCACTGTCCGGCTATGTCGGCTCGAACTATGTGACGCAGTTCAACAAGTTCGGCCACGTCTTCCAGGTCTATACCCAAGCGGACGCGGACAAGCGCGCGACAGTCGATGACATTCGCAATCTCAAGGTCAAGGCGGGCAACGGAACGATGACGCCGATCGGCACGGCCATCGAGGTCACCCAGGTGACCGGGCCGCCGCTGATCAGTCTCTACAATCTCTATCCGACCGCGACCGTCGTCGGCTCGCCGGCGCCCGGTTTCAGCTCGGGCCAAGCCCTCGACCTCATGGAGCAGGTCGCTGCTCACGCGCTCCCGACAGGAACGGGCTTCGACTGGACCGCGATGTCCTACCAGGAGAAGACGGTCGGCAACTCGACGTACTACGTCTTCGGCTTCGCCATCCTGCTCGTCTATCTGGTGCTTGCCGGACAGTACGAGAGCTGGATCCTGCCACTCGCGGTGATCCTCGCGGTCCCGTTGGCTCTGTTGGGAACCGTCGCCGGCGCTTAACATCGCAGGGCGCGGACAATAATCTCTACACGCAGATCGGCATCATCCTGCTCATCGCACTCGGCAGCAAGAACGGCATTCTGATCGTTGAATATGCGCGCCAGCAGCGCGAGGCGGGCAAGCCGATCCTCGACGCCGCGGTCGAAGCGGCGCGGCTGCGGTTCCGCCCGATCGTCATGACCTCGTTCGCCTTCATCCTCGGCGTGCTGCCGCTGGTCCTGGCGACGGGCGCGGGCGCGGCGGCGCGGCGCTCGATCGGCATCGCGGTGTTCGGCGGCATGATCGCCTCGACCTGCCTGGTGGTGGTGTTCGTTCCCTCGTTCTATGTGATCATGCAGTCGCTCGAGGAGCGCAGAAAGCGCAAGCCCGCGCCGCAGGCCGCGCCTCCTGCTCAGCCGACCAGCGCCGCTCCTTCGACCGCTGCCTGACGCTTTTCGTTCCCTGGCGCCATCCGGGACGCCCTCACGGCGCTACGGATGTGGCCTTGGCGCGATGCACGTCTTATACAGTCGCGGCGTTTCAAGCGCGCGTCGTGAGGAATCATTTATGAGCTTTCGAGTCGTTTGCTCAGCTATGGTGATGTGCTCGGCGTTGTCAGGAGCCGCTTTCGCGCAATCGCCGCCGCTGACAACCTCGGAAGCGATGATCCCGTCGTCGGATCCGAGACATCAAGCTCTATGTGCGCAACAAGCACGCGGAGAGCATGACGTCCTTTTCCCCGGACAAGACGCTGCTCTTCATTCACGGCGCCACCTACCCGGCGGAAACGAGCTTCGACCTGCCGATCGACGGCGTCTCGATGATGGACCTGTTCGCTCAGAGCGGCTTCGACGTCTATCTGGTCGATGTGCGATCGTACGGTCGATCGACCCGCCCGCCGGAGATGGATCAGCCGCCCGAGGCGAACAAGCCGATCGCGACTTCGGAGGAGGCCGGCGCCGACCTCGGCGCCGCGGTCGATTATATTCTGGCTCAGCGCGGCATCCCGAAGCTCGACCTCATGGGCTGGTCGTGGGGCACGTCGATCGCCGGCGCCTACACGGCCAGCCACAACGACAAGATCAATCGGCTCGTGCTTTATGCGCCGGCCTGGATCGCCCAGCCTCCGGTCGAGCCGTCGACGAAGACGATCCCGGCCTATCGCCTTGTCGCCGAAGGAGTCGGCGAACGCGCGGTGGCTCCGCGGCGTTCCTGAGGACAAACAGGCGTCGCTTGATTCCGCCGGGCGTCTTCGACCGCTGGTGGGACGCAACCCTCGCCACCGATCCCGTCGGCAGCAAAATGGACCCGCCCAGGCTTCGGGCCGCCAGCGGGGTGATGGCGGAGTTCACCAATTATTGGGGCGCCGGAAAGCCGTTCTATGATCCGGGACAAATCACGGTCCCGACGCTCCTCATTCACGCGGAATGGGACGCCGATCTTCCGACCTATATGGCGGAGGCCTATTTCGCCAAGCTGACAAGCGCGCCCTACAAGCGCTTTGTCCAGCTCGGCGAAGGCACGCATACGGTGATGCTGGAGAAGAACCGCATGCAGTTCTTCCACGAGATCCTCGGATTTCTGGACGAATCGGACGCCACGGCCCTGAAGTAGCTTGGTTTGACCGGCGCGCGCCGATAGACGGCGCCCGTAAGAGGCGCGCCGCGTTTGGCGCCGCTGAGAGCTATTCGATCTTACAACCTCGCGGTGGTATGACAGTCCGCCGCTGGCGTGCTAGGGGCCGTCAGCGCCGCCGTCTCCGCTCGCCTTTGGCGGCGCGCCGACACAACAAGGAGCCTTATGTCGAAAGAAGAATTGCTTGAGTTCCCCGGATTCGTCGTCGAATTGCTGCCCAACGCAACCTTTCGCGTCAAACTTGAGAACGACCACGAAATCATCGCGCACACCGCGGGCAAGATGCGCAAGAATCGCATTCGCGTGCTGGCCGGCGACAAGGTGCTCGTGGAGATGACGCCCTACGATCTGACCAAGGGGCGCATTACCTACCGCTTCAAATGACCTTGACCCTCGGGCGGCGCGACGATCGCTCCGCTCCGCACTCGGGCCTTCGCCTCGTGCTCGGGTCCGCTTCGCCGCGCAGGCTTGCAGCTGCTGGCGCAGATCGGCGTCAAGCCCGACGCGGTCCTGCCGGCCGAGATCGACGAAACGCCACGCCCGCGCGAAGAGCCGCGCGCGCTCGCCGAACGGCTGGCCAGTGAAAAGGCGCTCGCCTCGGCGGCGATCGCGGCCGGCCGCGCGGATCTCTCGCCCTGCCTGACGCTTGCGGCCGACACGGTGGTCGGCGTCGGCCGGCGCATCTTGCCGAAGTGCGAGACGCGCGAGGACGCCGAGCTGTGCCTCGATCTCTTGTCCGGTCGCGGCCATCGCGTTTTTACCGGCCTTGCGCTGGTCACCGGCGAGCGGCGCCGTTCGGCGTCGGCTGGTCGAGACCCGTCTCCGGTTCAAGCGCCTGTCGCGCAACGAGGTCGAGGCCTATCTGGAAAGCGCCGAATGGCGCGGCAAGGCCGGCGGCTACGCGATCCAGGGCCTCGCCGGCGCCTTCGTCGAGCGCCTGGTCGGCTCCTACTCCAACGTCGTCGGCCTGCCGCTGGCCGAAACCGTCGCGCTGCTCGCCGGCCAGGGCTACGATGTCCATCGTCGCTGGAGCCAGAGCCTCGTTCAATGAACGCGAACGACAACAAACCGACCGTCAAGCCGCCTGACGGGAACAAGAGCAACCGGCCCTGCCCGATCTGCGGCAAGCCGCGCAGCGCCGATTACGATCCGTTCTGCTCGAAGCGGTGCGCCGACGTTGACCTGCATCGCTGGCTGAAGGGGAGCTACGTCATCCCCGGCGCGAACGCCGAGCCTGAGCCCGGCGACGAGGAGGCGTAGCTCTCAGTATTTTTACTATTCTATCAAGTTCAATTCGTTTGGATTTTCTTGGCCGTGGCCGGCTTCGCCGCGAAAACCCTCATTTCCGGCTATTGGATTTCCTTGGATTTCCTTGGATTCTCTCGTCCGAATCGAGACTTATCAATGGGTTACACGGAAAAAACCAGCAAAAATTTTTCTGCGGCGCCTCTTGCTCCTAAGGGGGTAAAGGCAGGCCCACAGCCGAACCGAAACAAGGCAGAGTGCGTAGGATTGTTCACGAGCGAAGACTAGCACGGTTTCTGATTTTCCTCAATAACTTGTTGCCCAGAGGCTGCTCTTCCGCCTTGGTCCAAGCACTGCTCTACCGCCCTGGCGCAATCGGCCGTCACGACGTTGACCGCCCCGTTGAGGTCGAAGATCGCCAGGTGAGCGCGGCAAGGGCGCATGCTCCCGAGCCAGGATCGGCAAGGTATCGGCGCACAGCAGCGCGGCGGCGGGATCGTCGCTGGCGGCCGGCGCGACCCGTCACGGGAATCGGAGGGCGGCTCTCTCTGCAATCAGACCCTATCGTTGACAGTCGCCGGTTGGCATGCAGATTTTTTCCAGTCGCAAGAAAGCGCCCCTAGCCATGCAACTCACGTTCGCTCCTGTGCTCGCGGCTCCTTTCCTCCTGGCTGGCGCGACGATGGCCATGGCGGAAAGCCCAGTGCTTCCCAACCGGGATGCATGCTGGGAACGCGTTTACGATGACGCGCATCTCAAGGCCCACCCGATGCAGCAAGTTGTGCGGATCAGGCTCTTCCACCTGCCCAGCCGTTGGCCACAGCCGGCGCCTGGAGTGACATTTGTCGCCTTGGAAATAAATCTGCGAACGCGCACTCGTGGGAGCGATGCGTTCGACTACAATCTCGGGGGATTCTGCAAGCCGAGCCATGGCGGGCTGCGCTGCGAGCCAGAATGGCGCGCCGGGACGTGGCGGATCGAACGTGGAGCGAACGGATCGCTCATCGTCCGCAACGATGACATCACCGTCAATCCATCACCATCTGCCGCAGAGGAGCGGTCGGAAGACGCCGTGACGCTGAAAGCCGCCAATGACGACGCGGCTTGGAGCCTGCAACCAGTGACAGGAGCATGCGATTATGACGCGAGCCCATCGTCGCCCGCCCCGCCGCCAGTTCGTTAGTCCGGAGCCGCGGCGGCCCCCGTGTCACCGCCGTGACACGTCGGCCTTTATGACGGCTACCGTTTGCGAGACGATGGCGTCGACGCCCAACATTCCCAGCTTTGCGCTAGCCTTGGACGGGTCCCCATAAACGCCGTCGGCGCTCCCCGAATCTGGCTGCGTCGGAAAGCCGATCCTCGCGGACGAGGCTCGGGTCAAGCGCGAGCATCAGCGACGTATCGTTCAGACCCGCATGGGTTCCAATCTCCGAGGGCGTGAAGCCGTGATCTTTCAGAATTTGGGCGAAACCGATTTGCGCCGCGTCGTAATATTGCGTCACCGCGTGCGCGCGCACATTCGTTGACGCCCATTCGCGGTTGAGTTTGTTCGCCACATTCTTCTCGTTGGCCTGGTAACCGCCGTGATCGCCCAGGAAGACGATGTCCTTGAACCCGTGCTGTTTGAAGCTTCGGGCCGCGGATTCGAGAATCGCTTCAAACGCGGCTTCCGGCACGCTGATCGTTCCGGGGAAACGCATGTGGCCAGACGGCGGACTGATCGCGCCTTCAGGGACGTAGGCGATCACCGGAGCGACAAGCGCGTTGCCTAACGCGACGGCGATCCGCTCGCTGAGCAACTTGACGCGCCGGTTGTGTTTTCCGAGCGCCATAGCGGGGCCGTTCTGCTCGGTTCCGCCTATGGGCATGATGATGGTGGTTTTGCCCGCGCCGATTTCGTCGCGCAACTCGGTCCAGGTGAGATCCTCGAGGAAGACCGAGGGACGCTCCTCGGAATAGCGCGAACGGCGCGAAGCTGAGAATCAGCAACGGCAGAAGCAAGAGATGCGCCGCCCACCTCATGGAGTTCATTCGCGTAGCCCCTGCACCGAACTTCGAATACAAGGTTGCCCTTATTTGCACCAGGCGGAAGGAACGCGCTGGTCGTCCGCTATGGGTCGAACCGCTCCAGCGGATTGACCTTCGACCCTAAAGCCCGCCCTCGACGCAGCGAAGAGCGAAAGCGTATTGGCGGGCGACGTCGTCAAGCCGGTCGTAGCGCCCAGACGCGCCCGCATGACCCGCATCCATCGCGGTGCGCAACAGGATCGGCCCCCCGCCGGTCATTGTCGCGCGCAGGCGGGCGACCCATTTGGCGGGCTCCCAATAGGTCACGCGCGGATCGGTCAGGCCGGCGAGCGCCAGGATCGCCGGATAGGCTTGAGCCCGCACGTTGTCGATCGGGCTATAGGCGCGGATGGTCTCGAACGCCGCCTTGTCGTGGATCGGATCGCCCCATTCCAGCCATTCGGGCGGCGTGAGCGGCAGGCTGGCGTCAAGCATCGTCGCCAGCACATCGACGAACGGCACGTCAGCGATGATACCTGCGAACAGATCCGGCGCGAGGTTGGCGATCGCGCCCATCAGCAAGCCGCCGGCGCTGCCGCCCTGCGCCACGACTCGGCCCTCGCTAGTGAAGCGTTCGGCGATAAGAAACCGGACGGCAGCGAGGAAATCGCGAAACGTGTTCGGCTTCTTGGCGAGCTTGCCGTCCTCATACCAACGCCAGCCTTTGTCCGTGCCGCCGCGTACATGGGCGATCGCGAACACGAAGCCACGGTCGACCAGCGAGAAGCGGTTGGTCGCGAAACTCGCTTCCGCCGCATAGCCGTAGGCGCCGTAACCGGTGATGAACAGCGGCGCTGACCCGTCGAGCTTCGCGTCCCGCTTGTAAAGCAGCGACACCGGCACGCTCTCGCCATCCTCGGCAGGAGCAAAGACCAGTCGCGCGACATAGGCCTTCGGATCGAAACCGCGCGGCATGGCCTGCCGCTTGACGAGGGTGCGACGCCGACTCACGACATCGTAGTCATAAGTCTCCTGCGGCGTGGTCGGCGAGGAATAGCTGAAGCGGATGAGCGAGGTGTCGAATTCGTAGACCGCCTCGCGTCTGAGGAAATAGGTCTCCTCGTCAAACGCGATCTCGTGCGAGTCGCCGCTTTCCAGGTCGAAGACGACGAGATGCGGCCGGCTCATCTCGCGCATGAGCAGCACGAGATGGCGCTTGAAGAGCGTCGCGTCGGCAATGAAGCGTCCATCGCGCTTGGGCACGAAATCGCGCCAGTTCGCCTCCTGCGGAGCGTCGCGCGGCGCGACGACGATCTTGAAGTCGGGCGCGTCCGCATTGGTGCGGATGAAGAAACGATCGCCGTGATCCATCACGTCGTAGTGCAACCCCGGGCGGCGCGGCGCGACGAGCCGCGGCTGCGCGGTCGGATGATCGAGATCCGACGATCCATGCTTCCGAAGCGTCGTGGCCGTGCACCGAGATAATGGCCGCGCGGCCGAGACGCGTGGGCTCAATGCCGATGAACCAGGCCGGATCGGCTTCCACGAAGATCTCGATGTCGTCAGTCTGCGCGGTTCCCAGCCGATGCAGCATCACGCGGCAAGGGCGATGGTCCTCGTCCTGCTCGACGTAAAGAAACGCCTGCGAATCTCGTGTCCAGACGATGTCCCCGGTCGCCCCGACGACACGGTCGACAAGGTCCGTCTCGTGCTCAAGCTCGCGGACTGAAATCGTCAGCATCTCGGAGCCGAGGTCGTCGGAGCTCCAGGCGAGCTTTGAATGATCGGGCGAATGACGCGCGCCGGCGAGATGAAAAAACGCCTTCCAGTCGGCGCGCGCATCGCCGTCGATCAGCACCGTCTCGGCGCCGCCCTCGCGAGGCTTGCGGCAATAAATGCGGCGTTGGCCGCCGGGACGAAAGCGGGAGTAATAGGCCCATGGCCCATCGACCTGCGGCGGCTCGCTGTCATCCTCTTTGAGGCGCGCGCGCATTTCGCGCTTGAGTTCTTTCTGCAAGCCGAGCGTCGGCGCCAACACCGCGTCGGCATAGGCGTTCTCAGCATCGAGCAGCGTTCGGATGTCGGCGGGCAGTTGGCTCGGATCGCGCAGCACGTCGCGCCAATTGTCGGCCCGCATCCAGGCATAGTCGTCCACCCACGAAAGGCCGTGCGCCGAAAGCGTTGCGGGCCGCACCTCGGCTCGGGGCGGCGTCGGGATCGCGGCTTGCGGCCCCGCTCCGTGCTCTGCTCGCTTGCCAGTCATGACGCGGGCGCGCGGCGCGACGCGTGGAAGCGCGTTGAAGGCCGCAGGAACGTGCGAGGGCGCCGCGCAGAGGACGGCTGCGCCCGCGGCGCGAAGCTCATCTGCGCCGCCGTAGCCCCAAAGCGCGCCGATGGTCGGGATTCCATGCCGGCTCGCGGCCAGGACGTCATGCTTGCGATCGCCCCACATGCAGCAATCGTCGGCCTCGAGCCTCTCCCGCTCGAGAATGTGGGCAATCAGCTCCGCCTTGTCCTGGAAGCGCCCGCCAAGCTCATCGCCGTAAGCCGCCTCGAAGTGATGCTCAAGGTCGAAATGGCTCAGGATGCGCTCCGGCGTAGACAAGAGGTTTTGCCGTGCAGAGGAAGAGGCGCGTTCCCGCGGCGCGCAATTCGGCAAGCGTCTCCTTCACCCCGTCATAGACGGTCGCTTCGAAAAGACCTTCGACCGAATACCGGGCGCGATAGATCTTGAGCGCCTCCTCAGGATCACCCTCGCCGTTCAGGGCCTCGGCGAAACATCCGCGCAAAGGCGGCCCGATGATCCAGTGCAGTTCCGCGGCAGGCGGCGCGATCCGCCCTAACGTTTCGAGCGCCAGGCGGAAGCAGCCGATGATGCCCTCGGCCGGATCGGTCAGCGTTCCGTCCAAATCGACCAGAAGCGCGCTTCGCCGATTGGGCTCCCCGGTCAGCGCCCCGGAATTAGGGGCCGCCGTGGGCGTCCGTTGGCGCGCGGACGCAACCTCACGGTCCTCGGCGGCGATTTCGGAAGGCAGTCTTGGCGGCAAGCGCGCGACCGGCTAGCCGCGGATCGGCTCGTGCGCGACCGCCGCGCGCAGAAAATAAAAGAGCCCGGTCAGCGCGGTGAGAATGAGCACGCCTTCCAGCGAGCGGGTAATCGTCTCGCCAAGCTGAAACAGGCCGCCGATCGCCCAGCCTGCGGCGGCGCCGGCGCCAACAAGCTCCGTGCCGACAAGGATGGCGACGCTGATCAGCGTCATCGCATTGGTCCAGTTGATCGGCGCGACGTCCGCCAAAGCGTTCTCCTTCAGAAATTCGCGAAGCGGTCGCGGATATACCAACGCGGCCCCCCGCGCAAGCGTCATGGGCGCCAGCGACCGCCCCGCCCTTCCGCCCCGCCTCGTAGGCTTTCACGTGAAGGGTGGCGATGCGCAGCAGCGAAGGCGCGTCCGGCTTGCTCGCGCGGCGAAGCAGATCGCCTAGGATCTGGTCGCCTTCCACCGGCTTGCCGCCTTCGATATCGCGCAGCATCGAGGCCTTCAGCGGCGAACCCGCGGCGGTTAGCGCCGTCCGCCCCCGCTCGAGCGCCGGCTCGCGGAGCGGAAAGCCCTGATGAGCCGCGATCGAGGCGCATTCGTTGAGAAGCCCAAGCGCGAGATCCGCGGCGCCAGCGGCGACGTAATCGCCAACCGAAGCCCGCATGAGGCACGTTATGCCGGCCGCCGTGGCGATGAACACCCACTTCTCCCACATTTCCTGCCGGATGTTGTCGGCGAGCCGCGCATCGAAGCCGGCGTTGAGGATCGCCGCGGCGATGGTCTCGATCCGCGGCGATCGGGAGCCGTCGAGTTCGCCGAAGCTCATCGCGTGCCAATCGTTGAGGTGGACGACGGCGCCGTCGGCGTCGAGGGTTGTCGAGATCGCGCACTGCCCGCCGAGCACGCGTTCGGGCCCGAAGCGTTCGGCGAGCCGGTCGATATGCCGCATGCCGTTCAGGAGCGGCAAAATCGCCGTCGCTGGGCCGACCGCCTTGGCGAATGACGCTATCGCGCCCTCGAGATCGAAGGCTTTGCAGCTCAGCACCACGAGGTCGAATGGCTGCGTCAGGTTTTCCTGCAGCAGGATTGGCGGCGAGGGAAGATGGAAGTCGCCGACCGGGCTGCGAATGGTCAATCCATGCTTCGCACAGCTCAGCCGCGCGGCGTGGGCGAACGAGAAACGTCACGTCGCGGCCTGCCTGCAGCAGACGTCCGCCGAAATAGCCGCCGACTGCGCCCGCTCCAACAACAAGAATTCTCATATCACCCAAATCCTTATCTGAACGAGAGACGCCGCCGCCCGCGTCGGACTACGGCACCGCCGAGACCAGCATGAAGGCGGCGAATATAACGAGATGCACGGCGCCCTGCAGCACGGTCGTGCGCCCGGTGCCCAGCGTCAGAGCGGAGATATAGAGGGTCAGAATGAGCAGCGTCATATCGGTTGGCGAAACGCCCAGCGCGATTTGACGGCTGAGCACGATCGAGACCAGCGCTACCGTCGGAATGGTCAGGCCGATGCTGGCGATGGCCGAGCCGAGCGCGAGATTGATGCTGTTCTGCAGCCGATTGCGAAGCGCGGATTTTATCGCGGCAAGCCCTTCGGGCATGAGCACGATAAGCGCGATGACGACCCCGACGAAGGCCTTCGGCAGCCCAGCCGCGCCGATCGCCACGTCGACCGGATAGGACAGCGTCTTGGCCAGCAGCACGACTGCGGCAAGCGAAACCACCAGCAGGCCGAGGCTCAAAAGCGTGATCAGAACACTGGGGGCGTTGTGTGACGCCTCGCCAGAATCGTCGCCGCCAGGAGCGTCGAGGAAATAATCGCGGTGCTTTACGGTTTGCACGAACACGAACACGCACCAGAGGACGAGCGCCATCAGGCCGATCCCCTCCAGCTGCAGAATGGAATAGGACGGGCCGGAGGCCGCCACGACGAAATTGGGCAGGATCAGCGCCAGCGTCGCCAAAGTCCCAAGCACCGCGAGCGCGGAGGCCGCACCCTGAAGTTGGAAGGCCTGCTCGAAGTGCTTGCCCCCGCCAAGCACGAGACAGAGCCCGACCACGCCATTGAGGACGATCATCACCGCCGCGAACACCGTGTCGCGGGCGACGCGCTCGCTGCCCTCGGACCCGGCAAGCATGATCGAGACTATGAGCCCGGCTTCGATCACCGTCACCGCAACCGCGAGAAGGATCGAGCCAAAAGGCTCGCCGAGCTTGAGCGCGAGCATTTCGGCGTGGTGGACGGCGGCGAACACCGTGGCGGCAAGAAAGAGACCGGCGAGAATCAATACGGAGGTGTCGTCGGCAGGGACGATATGGAACATCTTCAGCGCCACAAGGGCGCTCGCGAGCAGGGGCACAGCCCAAGCCCAGGCCGGAATGGAGGCGTGGTGCGGGGACGACATCGATTCATTCCGTTGGGGGAGGTGCGACTGTGCAAGAGTTTGGCGTCACGCGCAATTCGGGCGCGCTCGTCAGGTCGCGACATTGACGCTCTCATCTCCGAGGCTATTCTCGCCAGCAGGCAGCGCACAGCGCGTTTTCCGGTGAGATCGTGGAAGCCCAAACGATAAACGTCGCCGCGCTCGACCCCGCTGCGCTCGCCAAGACCGTCGAACGGCTCGCCCAAATCCTGCAGGCTTGCGTGCACGAGGGCGCGAGCATCGGCTTCGTCATGCCGTTCGATCAGAGCGAAGCGCGCGCCTACTGGCAGGACAGGGTCGCGGCGCCGCACGCGGCCGGCGGCGAAGCTCGTCCTCATCGCGACTCTTGGCGGCGTGATCGCCGGAACGGCGCAGCTCGATCTCAATTCGATGCCGAGCAAGCGTCATCACGCCGAGGTTTCCAAGGTTCTCGTCGATCCGGCCTTTCGCCGCGCCGGCGTCGCCCGGGCGCTGATGCAGGAGATCGAACGGCACGCGGCCAGAGAGGGCCGATGGCTGCTGACGCTCGACACCGCGGGCGACGCGGCCGAAGCCCTCTATCGCTCGCTCGGGTATAGCCTCGCCGGCGCGATTCCGAATTACGCGCGCAACGCCTTCGAGGAAAGCTACGACGCGACGCGGCTTATGTACAAAGACCTGCGTCGCGGTTAGCCTCGTTTCCTCAGCGCCATTGAAGGAGGTCCCTCGTCTTGCCCCGCGGAGCATCGGCTGATGAGTGAGCGGCAAGGGCGCGACGCCTTTTCGGCCGCGTCGCTCTCTTGCTTTTGACCGTCTATGCGCTGGCGATGATCGCCCCCGACTTGCTTCGGGTCGTCCGTCCCCTGGGCTCGTTCGGTCTCGCGATGGACGGCGACGGACGGATTTACGACGTCCAGGGCCCGTTCGAAAGCTGAGCAGGATTCGCCTGCCTGGCGTGCGGGCGTGCGCGCCGGCGATCGGCTCGATCTTGCCGCGATGCGCTGCGCGCCCGTCGACACCAGTCGTCTGCGCCAGTCTGCTGTCGCAATGGGGCGGCGTGACCTACGTCACGGCGGGACGCGAGGCGACGCTTATCTTCGCCCCGTCGCCAGAGCACGCACTGCAGCGAAGTCAAGCTCGCCGCCGAGCCGCGGCCGACCAATCGCCTGCTCGACGTCGTCATCGTGCTCGACACGATCGCCGGAATCCTGGTTGTGCTCGGCGCGGCCTGGCTGGTGTGGACGCGCCCGGGCCTCATGACCTGGGGCTTCTTCATCTACGTGATCCAGTTCAATCCCGGCCAGGCGTTTCAGTTCTGGGCCTGGCTCCAGCTTTGGCCCCGCGCGCTTCTGGCGCAGAACGTCATTTTCCTCGTGATGCAGGCCGCCGCCTATACTGGGCTCCTGCTGTTCGCGCTGAGGGCGCCGGTCGACCGCGCCGAGGGGCGATGGCGGACGATCGAGCGCGCCCTGCCGGCTCTGGCGATTGTGTTCCTGGGCGTCGCGCTCGCCAGCATGGCGACCGTCTTCGGCTACTCCGGCCGAAATCTGGGCGCGCAGCATGCTCTTGATCGGCTTTGCGGTCAGCGTCGGCGCGCTTGCGATCCTGATCGGACGCCGGCGGGATCTCTCGCCCCGCGACTATCAGCGCATCCGCTGGGTGATCTGGGGCTGCCTGATCGGCCTTCCGGCCTATCTGCTCGCCCAGCTCTCTCAGGAAACCTCGCTGTTCGGCGATCTGCTCGGCAAAGGTCAGGCGCCGGAGGAAGTCGCCGGCGCGCTCTCCCTCGTCAACGGCATCCTGTGCCTGTTCGTCGTCGAGGCGGTGCGGCGGAAGACCGTGGTCAACGTCTGGATCCCGCTTCGCCGGGCGACCGCGTTCGGCCTTCTGCTCAGCGTGCCGGTCCTCTTCCTCCACAAGCAGATCGAGGTGATCGACGAGTACATCCACATGCCCGACTGGGCCTGGGTCGTGGTCGCTTCGGGTCTCGTCTATCTGATCGCGCGCGGCCACGAGTTTGCGACCGAGCTCATGGACCGCCTGTTCGATCGCAAATTCATCCGCGCCGAGCATCATCTCGCCGCGGTGGGCGAGACGATTCAGAATTCCGACAGCCTCGACGAGATCGAGCGGCTCCTGGTGAACGAGCCGATGCAAACGCTCCGCCTGGCGTCGGCGGCGCTGTTTCGCGAGCAGGACGGCCTCTTCGCCCGAAGCCTCAGCGCCGGATGGGACGCCGACCACGCCGATGCGCTGACCAGCAACCATCCCCTGCTCTCGGCGCGGTTCGACCGAAAGCCCTACACTCCCGATTCGGTCGACGCCGCTCCCGCCTTCCCTGCCGAGCTTCCGGACGATCTCGAGCGGCCGGTGCTCGTCGTGCCGGTCGGCAATGCGCGTCGCTGCTACGCGCTCGTCCTCTACGGCGGCCACGAGATCGGAACCGATCTCGACTCGAGCGAGCGCCACCTGCTCGGCAGCCTCGCCCGCGACGCCGAGATCGCCTATGCTCAGGTCGAAAGCGAGACGCTTCGGCGACGCATCGCCATCCTGGAGAACGAGCTTGCGAAGACACTGGAGCCTCGTTGACCCGCACCCTTGACGGCATTCAGGCCTGCGTCTTCGACGCCTACGGAACCCTGTTCGACTTCGCCTCCGCCGCGGCGCGCTGCCCCGACGTGCCGGAGGATCGCCGCGCCGCGCTGACCGCGCTCTGGCGCGACAAGCAGCTCCAATACGCATGGCTGCGCACGCTCGAGAACCGCTACGCCGACTTCTGGCAGGTCACCGGCGACGCGCTCGATTTCGCGCTGGAAAGCCTCGATCTTGAGAAGCCCTCGTTACGCGAGCGCCTGATGGACCTCTATCTCGGCCTCGAGCCGTTCCCGGAGGTTCCCGCCGTGCTCGCGAGCCTGCGCGAGGCCGGGTTCAAAACCGCCATCCTCTCCAACGGCTCGCCCATGATGCTCGAGGCTTTGGTCAAGCGTTCGGGGCTCGAGGCGATGTTCGACGCCGTCCTCTCGGTCGACGCCGTCCGCGCCTTCAAGACCCACCCCGACGTCTATCAATACGCGCTCGACTCCCTCCATCTCGCGGCGAGCGCGATCTCGTTCCAATCCTCCAACGCCTGGGACGCGCATGGGGCGTCCGATTTCGGCATGCGCGTCGTCTGGTGCAACCGCTACGGCCAGCGCCGCGAACGCCTTCCCGGCAGCCCCGACTTCGAGATCCGGACGCTGGCCGAATTGCCCGCGCTGCTCGGCCTTGGACCGTCCTGAGCAGCTTTCGCCGCGGCCCTAGGCCGCGGCTCTGCAACGCTCGTATGCAACCAACGCGCGAACCGCCGAGCAAGTGACCGCCAATAAACGCTTAGAGAGCGTCTCGCTAAGAAAATCACCCTTGCAGGGGACGAACGCGTTCCTGCGCGACTTGGCGGCTGGGTGGCGGCGCTCGTCCGGGCCGCGCGATGCGGGGCGCATGCGGATCTTCGCTAGCCGAAGTGTCACGCCGTGGGGCCGATCATTCGGCGAACACGATTTTCCAATACCTAAGATCAATTGCCCGCGCAGCTTCGCCCACGCTAGTTTTTTTGAATGATCGGCTTCAACCTCAAACTCGAATTGCAGCCGGCCTGTTTGACGAAGTCATCCCGTCGCCGCGACCGGGTGGGAACAAACGCGGGGCTTGCGAGTTCCGCTCCCGGCTTGGAGGGCGCAACCATGCACATGAAAGCCGTGTGGCCGGCGCTCCATGTCGCAACTGTGGCGCATTGCGGGCCGAATTTAGGCCAATAGGAGTGAGGCCGCTCATTCGCCATCAGAATAAGAATTATTCCGCCTGCCGCCCCTCGCGAATGCCCATGGGCATCCCATATGCGGCGCTCCGGCGTGCAAACGGCGCCCCTTAAACAAGGACGAGAATCGCATGCGTCTCTCGCAGCCCCACGACGCCCCGGAGCGAAATCCCGACCTCGGCACGCTTTATCGATCAGTGCGCGAAGCCAGCGCACGCCTCGGCGCGCCTCTATCAGACGCGGACGCGACCGTGCAGTCGATGCCGGACGCGAGCCCGGCGAAATGGCATCTCGCGCATACGACGTGGTTTTTCGAGCGGATGATTCTCGAACCGAATCTTCCCGGCTATCGCGCCTTCGATCCTCAGTTCAATTTCCTCTTCAACTCATACTACGAGAGCATCGGCGCCCGTCAGCCGCGTCCACGACGGGGCATGATCACGCGCCCCGCACTCGAGGCGATCATCGCCTATCGCGACCATGTCGACCGCGCGATGGCGTCGCTCATGCAGGACGATCTTGGCGCCGCGGTCGCCGAACTGATCGAGCTCGGCTGCAATCACGAACAGCAGCATCAGGAATTGCTGCTCACCGACATTCTGCACCTGTTCGCGCAGAACCCTCTGCATCCCGCCTACAAGGATCCAGGCCCGATTGCAGTCGGCAGGACCGACCGTGCGGCGCCTGCGTACTGCAAATTCGATGGCGGCGTGGTGGAGGTCGGACACGACGGCCAGGGCTTCGGTTTCGACTGCGAGGGGCCGCGACATCGCGTGTTGCTCGAACCCTATGAACTCGCGAACCGGCTCGTCACCAATGCGGAATGGATGGCGTTCATCGCCGACGGCGGCTATCGGACGCCGCTGCTTTGGCTCTCCGCCGGATGGGCGACGGTGCAGTCGGAAGGCTGGGCGGCGCCGCTCTATTGGGACGAGCGCGAGGACGGCTACTGGTCGATGACGCTGCGCGGCGCGCAGCCCGTCGATCCCGACGCGCCGGTCACGCATGTGAGCTATTACGAGGCGGACGCGTTCGCCACCTGGGCTCAACGAAGATTGCCGACCGAGTTCGAGTGGGAGCACGCCGCGCTTGGCGAGCCGTTGCGCGGAAACTTCGTCGAGTTCGGGGCGCCTGCGTCCCGCCCCTGCGCACGTCGGGCAAACGGGCCTTCGGCAGATCTATGGCGACGTGTGGGAGTGGACACGCAGCGCCTTTGCGCCCTACCCGCGGTTTCATCCGGCGGAAGGCGCGGTCGGAGAATACAACGGCAAGTTCATGTCTGGGCAGTTCGTCTTGCGCGGCGGCTCGTGCGCGACTCCGGTCGGTCACATGCGGCCCGCTTATCGCAATTTCTTTCCCCCCGATGCGCGGTGGCAGTTCTCGGGGCTGAGACTCGCGGGAGACATTTGAGATGCTCGACCTCGTCGAATTGAAACTCAGCCAGCATGAAGCGTTTAGAGCCGATGTGCTCGCTGGCCTGTCGCAAAGACAAAAGACGCTGCCCAGCCGCTGGCTCTACGACCAGCGCGGCTCGGAGCTGTTCGAGGAGATCACGCGCCTCGACGAATATTATCTGACCCGGACCGAGACCGCGATTCTTCGCAGCCACGCCGAGGAGATGGCGACTCTGTGCGGGGAACGTGTCGTGTTGCTCGAATACGGCGCGGGAGCGGCGATCAAGTCCGAGATCCTGATCGATGCGCTTCATGCGCCGCGCCTGTACGCGCCGATTGATATCGCGGCGGATTTCCTCGGTGAGACACTCGAGCGGTTTCGGGATCGGTTTCCCGAACTCCCGACGCGGCCGATCATCGCCGATTTTACCTACGACTTTGACATTCCGGCCGATGTCCCCGCTCGTCCCCGCGCCGCTTTTTTTCCTGGAAGCACGCTCGGCAATCTCCTGCCCCCGGACGCAGTCGCTCTGCTCCGCCGGATGCGCGAGCATGTGGGATCGCGCGGCAAGGCCATTATCGGCGTCGACCTGCGCAAAGACATCGAGACCCTGATCGCGGCTTACGATGACAAGCGAGGCGTGACGGCGGAATTTAATCTCAATCTTCTGGTCCGCATCAATCGCGAACTTGACGGCGATTTTGCACTCGATGGGTTCGCCCACGAAGCCCGATGGAACGAGCGCGAGTCCGCGATCGAGATGCACATCGTGAGCCTTAGGCCGCAGACGGTTTCCGTGGCTGGCAGCAGTTTCGCCTTCGCGGAAGACGAAACCATCCATACCGAGACTTGCCGCAAGTTCGACGTCGCGGGCTTCGCCCATGCGGCGCAACGATCGGGCTGGCGGGTGGACAAATTTTGGAGCGACCCGGCTGAGTTGTTCGCGGTGTTCGGTCTCAGCGCGGAAACGTGAGTCTAGGGCCGAGTAATCCAACCGCCTTCGTCATTGCGAGCGAAGCGAAGCAATCCCGGGGAACGTCGAGCACCCTACGAGCCCTGGATCGCCACGCCGCTGCCCTCCTCCCGATGACGGGTCCCGCCGACGAACGCGCGCAATGGCCCTCACCACTTTTCCTTGAACGGCCGCGCTTCGACCTCAAAACTCCACGCTGAGCGATCTTGTTTCACGAGGTCGGCGGCGATCGCGGCGACGCCTGAGGGATCGATGTAAAAATCGTCCGGACGGTCGCCGAATTCGAGCGCGCGTCACCGGGCCGCCGACGACGCCGTCGACAATGATCAGCGCGACATGGATGCCTGCAGGCCAGAGATGGCGCGCCATCGACTCGGCGAGCGCGCGTTGCGCCATCTTGCTTTGGGCGAAGGCCGCCGCGCCCGCCGCGCCACGCCGCGAAGCCGTCGCGCCGACGACGATGATCGACCCCTGCCCTTTCCTGCGCATGGCGGCAATCACCTGCTGGCCGGTCAGAAAGAGGCCGAGCGTGTTGACACGCCACGAACGCTCGAGATCCTCCGCCTTGACCTCCTCGACATGGCCCCAGACGCCGGAGCCCGCGTTGTAGATGAGCGTGTCCACGTCCCCGAGATCGGAGCGCGTCGCCGCGAACGCCGCCTCGACCGAGGCCGCCTCGGTCACATCGCAAGGGTAAGGCTTGGCGCCTGGCAGTTCGCCAGCGAGCTTGGCTGTGAGCTCCGTCCGTCGCGCCATCAGCGCGACGGCGTACCCGTCGGCGGCGAAACGCCGGGCGAGCGCCTCGCCGTTGCCTGGGCCGACGCCAACCACCGCGCATACAGGACGTTTGCTTCCGTCGGCCATCGCTGAAGACCTCCACCCCTGACCAAGACAATAGCCGAATCGCGCCGCAGGCCCTCATCCGGCGAGCTTCGTCGCCACCTTCTCTCCAAGAGAGAAGGGTTTTCGGCGCCACAAGCGCCCCCTCCCCCCTAGCGCGTCGAGAATGGGCGTTCTTCCGAACGCCCGGTGGAGAGAGGGCCCGGGTGAGGTCTAAGCCCATCCTGCGCCGCTCGGCCTCGGCGCGCAACGATCGTTCCGCCTCGCGCTTGACGGGCGCCTGAGAACGCGGCAACTGAGGTTTAGTCCGCCGCCGCCGATGGCCGCCGGACCAAGAGATCCAGAGGAAGCGCGAGGCCAGGCGATGTCGGTTCATCCATGGGTGAAGTCCTATCCCTCACACGTGCGCGAGAACGCGCCGCTCGAGCTCTCGTCTGTACAGAGCGTGCTGGAGCAGGCCGCGGAGCGCTTCGGCCTCCGGCCCGCGCTCGACTTCATGAACAAGCGCTTGACCTACGCGGAGCTCGACGCCCTCGCCAACCGCGCGGCGGCGGGGTTCCAGAAGCTCGGCGTCGGGCCGGGCGTGCATGTCGGTCTCTTCCTTCCCAACACCCCGCACTATGTGATCGCCTTTTTCGGCGCGCTGAAGGCGGGCGGCGTCGTCGTAAACTATTCGCCCCTGGACGCGCTGCCGACGCTGAAATTGAAGATCGAAGACAGCGAGACCGACATCCTCGTCACGCTCGACGTTGCCTCGCTCTATCCGCAAGCCGAAAAACTGCTAGCCTCGACGCGGCTCAAAACGCTGATCATCGGCGAATTCGCCGAGATGACGCCCGCGCCCGAGCCGGTCAAAGCGCAGATGTCGGCGGCAGGCATGCTGGCTGACGTCAAGCACGACGAGCGCCATATTGCGTTCCGCAATCTCATCGACAACGACGGCCAGTATCGGATCCACCCGCTGGGCGCTGCTCACCGACGAACTGGCGGTCATCCAATATACCGGTGGCACCACCGGCTCGCCCAAAGGCGCGATGCTGACCCACGCCAATCTGACCGCAGCCTGCTCGCTCTACACGGAGGTGATGACGCGCGGCGAACAGGGGCTGCGCGTCGGCGAGGAGAAGGTCTTGTGCATCCTGCCGCTCTTCCACATCTATTCGCTCACCGTGGTCATGCTGCTCGGGTTCAAGTTGGGCGCGGAGCTCGTCCTTCATCCGCGCTTCGATCCTGCGGCCGCGGTCAAGGACATCGTCGAAAAGAAGATCAGCGTCTACATGGGCGTGCCAACGATGCATGTCGCGCTTCTGAGCGTCCCGGGTCTCGACAAAATGGATTTTTCGTCGCTGCGCCTGTGTGCGTCGGGCGGCGCCCCACTGCCAGTCGCCGTGCAGGAACGGTTCGAAAGCATCATCGGCTGCCAATTGAACGAAGGCTGGGGGATGACGGAGACGGCGCCGGCTGGAACCTTCAACCCGCGCGAGGGGGGAAGACGGCGTGGCTCCTGCGGGCTTCCTTATCCAAGCACGGAGATGAAGTTCCTCGACGTCGCCAATCCTGAGCGCGAGGTCAAGCTCGGCGAGCGCGGCGAAATCTGCGTCAAAGGCCCGAACGTCATGAAGGCGTACTGGAAAAAACCGGAAGAGACCGCGAACGCAATGACGGCGGACGGTTTTTTTCGCACCGGCGACGTCGGCTATATGGACGAGGACGGTTTCGTTTTCATCGTCGACCGGACGAAGGACATGCTGCTGTGCGGCGGCTTCAACGTCTATCCGCGCAACATCGAGGAAGCGATTTATCAGCATCCGTCGGTCGAGGAAGTCAGCGTCATCGGAATTCCCGACGACTATCGCGGCGAAACTCCGAAGGCCTTCGTCAAATTGAAGACCGGCGCGCCGACGCTCACGCTTGACGACATGAAGGCATTCCTGAAGGAGCGGCTGGGAAAGCACGAAATGATCGGCGCGATGGAGATTCGCGACGCGCTGCCGAAGACGCCGGTCGGCAAAATATCGAAGAAGGACCTTCGCGAATACGAAGCTCGCGCGCACGCGGAGGTGTAGATGGGACCGTCATTGCGAGGAGCGAGCGACGAAGCAATCCGGGGATCACAGCGCGCCCTGCGTTCCCTGGATCGCTTCGCTTACGTTCGCGATAACGATCACGATTCGACCCGTTGCGCGGCGCCGGATAATGCTGATCGAAATACGTAGCTGCAGGAGAGCCTCATGAAGGTCGCCAAATGGGGCAACGCCCTCGCCATCCGCCTCCCCATCACCGTGGTGAGGGAATTGGGGCTGAAGGACGGCGATCAGGTCGATATTCGTGTTTCCGGCGAGCGCGCGTTCGTTGTCGCGCGGGCGCCAAGGCCGATTGAAACGCCGGCCGCGGCCAGAGTTCCACCGCGATGAGGCTGACCGCTGGTAAACGCGCGCGGCAGCCGATCGGATCGCCGCGGTGAAGCCTGCCGAAAGCCCCTCCGCGCTCAAAGTTCAGGCGACTCTCGGCGACCGCTTCGAGGTTCTCGAATTCGACGCCAGCACGCGCACCGCTGCCGACGCCGCCGCGGCGATTGGCTGCGATGTCGCGCAGATCGCGAAGTCGCTGATCTTCCGCGGCGCGACAAGCGGGCAAGCCGTTTTGATCATCGCCTCGGGCGTCGACCGCGTCGACGAGAAGAAAGCAGCGGCGGCGATTGGCGAGCCGATCGCTCGCGCTGACGCCGATTTCGTGCGCGAGGCCACCGGCTTCGCGATCGGCGGCGTGCCGCCGGTCGGCCACAAGACCAAGCCGATCGTTCTCATCGAGGAGGCGCTTTTGCAACTCGACGAAATCTGGGCCGCGGCCGGCACGCCCAACGCGGTCTTTCGTCTGACGCCTGCGGATCTCGTCGCACTGACCGGCGGACGCACGGTCGCGGTTGCGCGCAAGTAAGGGGCGGGACGTGGCTGCAAACGGGACGCCTTCGGGCAAGATCCGGATCGGCGTCGGCGGCTGGACCTATGAGCCGTGGCGCGGCGGCGCGTTCTTCCCCAAAGGTCTGACGCAGGCGCGCGAGCTTCAATATGCGGGCTCGAAACTGACCTCAATCGAGATCAACGGCACCTATTACGGCTCGCAGAAGCCGGCGAGCTTCATGAAGTGGCGTGACGAGACGCCCGACGATTTCATCTTCTCGGTCAAGGGACCGCGCTTCGCCACCAACCGCCGCATCCTCGCAGAAGCGGGAGAGTCGATCGACCGCTTCTTCAAGACCGGCGTGACGGAACTGAAGGCGAAGCTCGGACCGGTCAACTGGCAGTTCGCGACCACCAAGCGCTTCGACGCCGATGATTTCGCCGCATTCCTGAAGCTCCTGCCGAAATCGGTCGATGGCCTCGCCATCCGCCACGTGGTCGAGGTCCGCCACGAGAGTTTCAAGCATCCCGACTTCATCGCGCTTGCGCGCGAGCATGGGGTCGCGGTGGTCATGGCCGGCGACGCGGACTATCCGCAGATCGCCGACGTGACCGCGCCTTTCGTCTACGCGCGGATCATGGGAACGACGGAGAGCGAGGAGCACGGATATTCCGCCGCTGCGCTCGATCAATGGGCGGCCCGCGCGAAAACCTGGGCCGCGGGCGGCTCGCCGAAGGATCTCGCGACCGTCGCGCCGGCGCAGAAATCCGCACACCGGCCGGGATGTCTTTCTGTATGTCATCAGCGGCCACAAAGAACGGAACCCCGCAGCGGCGATGGCGCTGATCGATCGGGTCGGCTGATCCCAAGCTTCAGCTCTTGATGAACGCAAGAAGATCCGCGTTGATCACGTCGGCATGGGTGGTCGGCATGCCGTGCGGGTAATCCTTGTATGTCTTCAGCGTTCCATGCTTGAGCAGCTTCGCCGATAGCGGACCCGCGGCGACATAAGGCACGATCTGGTCGTCCTCGCTGTGCATGACGAGCACCGGCACATTGATCTTTTTCAGATCCTCGGTGAAGTCGGTCTGCGAAAAGGCGACGATGCCGTCGTAATGCGCCTTGGCGCCGCCCATCATGCCCTGGCGCCACCAGTTCCAAACCACCGGCTCGATCGTTTTCACGCCGGGACGGTTGAAGCCATAGAACGGGCCCGCCGGAAGGTCGTAATAAAACTTGGACCGGTTGGCCGCGAGCTGCGCCTGCAGGTCGTCGAAAACGCTCTTCGGCAGGCCTTTGGGGTTCGCCTCGGTCTTCACCATCAGCGGCGGCACGGCGCTGATGATGGCCGCCTTCACCACGCCCTTTTCGCCGCGCCGCGCCAGATAGCGCACGACTTCGCCGCCGCCAGTCGAATGCCCGACGTGGATCGCGTCTTTCAGGTCAAGATGGCTCGTCACTGCAGCCAGATCGTCGGCGTAATGATCCATGTCGTGACCGCGGCCGATCTGGGTCGACCGGCCATGCCCGCGCCGGTCATGGGCGATGACGCGATAACCCTGACCCATGAAAAACAGCATCTGCGCGTCCCAATCGTCCGCAGAGAGCGGCCAGCCATGGCTGAACACAATCGGTTGGCCTTGGCCCCAATCCTTGTAGAAAATCTCGACGCCGTCGCTCGTGGTCACTGTCGGCATGAAACGCCTCCCTCGCCAAATCTGAAAGCCACGACCTTCCAGGCGCGAGACGCTACCGGATGGGCCGCGCGAAGGCGACCGACAAAATGACGGCCGACGGTCTCAGTCCCGAATGGGCGAAGTCAGGGTGGTCAGGCGGCTTCGGCCTTGCGGCCAGGATCGGCTCCGCAGGAGAACGCGCTGCCAACAGTCCGCACAAGCGCGCGAAGCGCGCGTGTGATGGCCAAACTCACGCCGCCAACGCCATAGCGATCGAGGGTCGCAAGCTGGGCGTGCAGGTCGTGAATCCTGAGCCGCGCCGCCAGCGGCACGTTCCCTCGATGGAGGTTCGGCGAGCCAAGCATGGACATGTCTCCGAAGGATTTCGTTCGTTTCACGATATAGAGGCCGGGTCTGACCGCAGTATGACGGTCTTGGGACCTCAATAGGATACGAACAAGGCGCGCTTCGGTTTCATGCGGCTCCGGCGCAGCAAATGCGCCGGACGGCGGCGTCAGCGCGTCAGTGCAGCCCCGCCACGTAATGCGCCAGCGCTTTCATCTCCTCGTCGCCGAGCGGATACACCACCTCGGCCATGCCCGCAGCGCCGCTTGCCGTTCGAGCGCCGGATTTGAAATCGCGCAGCGCATTGTAAACATAATCCTCGCGCTGGCCCGCGAGCCGCGCGATGTTGTCCACCCCTTCGAAATGGTCGCCGTGGCAGTTCGTGCAGTGGATGCCCGCCGCGATCTTGCCGCCAAGCTCGGTGTCCTGCGGCGCAGCGTCCGGCGTCTTCGGCCCGTCGGGCGCCGGCAGCGAAGCATAATACGCCGAGATGTTGCGGAGATCGTCGTCGCTGAGCTGCTGCGCCATTGCGTTCATGGTCTCGTTCTTGCGCACGCCTTTGCGGAAGAACACGAGTTGGAACTGCAGGTAAAGGTCTGGCTCGCCGGCCAGGTTCGGGACGTTCTTGTCGGCCGCGAGCCCGTCCGCGGTCGCGATGCCGTCGGCGCCATGACACGCGAAGCACCCCGCGGCCTCGGCCCTGGCCTTGCCGACCTCCGGCTTTCCTTCCGCCGCCATTGTGGCGACGGGAACGGTTAGGCTGAACGCCAAAATGAGCCAGGCCGGGATTCGCATCGTCGTCAGATTCTCACAATATCAGTGCACAAAAACGAACTCGCCCTGGCGATTGAATTCGCCAGGGCGAGGATTGATCCCGACGGGACGATTACTTACGACTTGCCGTCGTACCAGATGCGATAGATCGCGCCGGCCTGATCGTCCGAGATCAGCATCGAGCCATCCATCGGGCTGATCACCACGTCGGCCGGGCGGCCCCAGTACTTGTTGTCCTTGATCCAACCCCACGCGAACGGCTGCTGGGTCGCATTCTTGCCATCCGGGTCGGCCTGGATGCGGACGATCTGGGCCCCAGTGTGCATGAACTGGTTCCAGCCGCCGTGCTCGGCGAGGAAGATGTTGTTCCTGTACTCAGCCGGGAAGCTGTTCCCGGTGTAGAACTTCATCCCGAGCGGCCCCATGTGCGGCCCGATGTTCAGCGCCGGCGGGGTGAACTCGCTGCACTTGTGGCCCATGGCGTATTTCGGATCCGGAATGTCACCCTGGTGACAATAGGGATAGCCGAAGTGCTCGCCATACTTGGTCAGGTGGTTGAGCTTGTCGGACGGGATGTTGTCGCCCATCCAGTCGCGCGCATTCTCGGACCACCAGAGCTGGCCGGTGCGCGGATCGACGTCGCCGCCGACGCTGTTGCGCTGGCCGAGCGCAACCACTTCCGACAGACCCTCGTCCGGGTTGACGTGGCGATATTGCGCCGTGCCCGACGGGATCATGCAGACGTTGCAGGGCGGGCCAACCGGAATGTAGAACCAGCCCGGCGCCTGCGGATCCGCAACCATGTATTTCCAGCCGTGCGAGGTGTACGGCGGGAAGTCGCTGTAGACGACCTCGCCCTTCGGGTTGTCCTGATTGTTGGCGATATCCTTGTAGCGATAGATCTTGTCGATGTCGGTAACGTAGAGGTTGCCGTTGTAGAAGCCGATGCCGGTCGGTTGCCGCAGCCCCTTGATGATGACCTTCGACACCCACTTGTCGCCCTGCTTCTTCAGGGCGAACACGTGGTCGGTCCAGCAGCCGGCGTAGAGCGTGCCGTCGTTGCCGAACACCATCTGGCGGGCGCAATCGAGCTGATCGGCCAGGACTTCGATATGGAAGCCCGGCTGCAGCTTGATGTTGTCCTTGACGAGGCCGACGAGTTCGTCATGCGGCGTCGGCAGCGGCTGGCCCGGATAGGGATGCGTGCCATGCTGTTGCGCCGTCTCGTCGCCCATGAACCAGTCCGCGGGCGGGTGGTTCCAGTAGTCAGCGCTGTTGCCGTTGTACTTGATCAGCGGCGCATCGTCGGCGCGCGCCGGAACGGCTGACGCCATTCCCGCCGCCGCCAGCCCTGCCACGCCCACAAGCGTCGGCAGCAATCTCAGCCTTCCAAGTCGCATCGTTTCCTCCCTAGGGACGTCGTTCTCTTTATACTGACGGGTGACCGCCGCGCCCCCCTTCAACCTCGCGCATTAGCAAGGCGGCATGGCGGAGCAGCGCGATCATAGGATGACCCCACATCCTTGACAACGCCA
This sequence comes from uncultured Alphaproteobacteria bacterium, assembly GCA_963717215.1. Lineage (GTDB taxonomy): Bacteria > Pseudomonadota > Alphaproteobacteria > Rhizobiales > Beijerinckiaceae > Roseiarcus. Next base: position 12,245 of record CAVQVS010000003.1, on the reverse strand, counting down.
TTCCCGAGGCCAAGCAAAAAAAATGCAGCGACCGCTAACCCGGCGGCTGCAGCGGCACGAACGGATTGATCACGTCGTCGCGTTCGACAAGCCGCTGCGTCTCCAGCATCGCCTGGAACGGGCCGCCCGAACGGCTGACCGTCGCCGCCACCAATGCGTAGCTGTTCAGCGGCGATCCCGACCACACGTGGTAGACGCGAATATGCACCGTGCCATCGGGAACGTCGACGGTCTTGTCATCGGCAAGCTTCACTTCGATGCCGGGACCGGCGGCCTCGGCCACCAGCTTCGCATAGGCCGCATCGACTTCGGCCGGGTCTGCTTTTTGCGCCCACGCGACGCAGGATTCCGGATCGAGCCGCGTCGCCAGCACGAACCGCCCAGCGGGATCGTGCACCGCCCAGGCCTTGCCGGATCCCGGCACGCCGCCGCCGGCGAATGACGTCATCTTGCCGTCCTTGTTCGGCCTGCCCGCAAACACCGCGAGCGCCTGAGGATTGGTGATCGGCAGCAAATTCTGGCTGTCCGCCCAATCCCATACCGTCGTGAGATGACCGAACTTGCCTATGCAGACATCGTTGAACAGCTTTACGAAGTTCGTAGCGGACTCATCGGCCAGCGCCGGCTGCCCAACCAGCGCGAGCGCGGCGGCGGCGGCGAATGCAAGTCGCTTCATGGGACGTTTCCTCTCGGCAAGCCGTGAGTGGTAGCGCGAATTGGCGAATTTGAACAGCGCCGAGATGAACGCCCCGCTCAGTTCGGCGGCGCGTCGATTGGCAGTCAGGCCCACTCGCCCTTGCGGAACACCGGCGTGCGGGCGCCGTTCGCATCGAGCCCGTCGATGTCGATCTTGTCCGATCCGATCATCCAGTCGATATGGATCATGCTCTTGTTGCCGCCCCGCTCCGCGATCTCGTCGGGCGTGAGCTTCGCGCCATCGACGAAGCATTTCGCGTAGCATTGCCCGAGCGCGATGTGGCAGGCGGCGTTCTCGTCGAACAGCGTATTGAAGAACAAAAGGCCGCTCTTCGAGATCGGCGATGAGTGCGGAACGAGCGCAACCTCGCCAAGGCGGCGCGCGCCCTCGTCGCTGTCGAGCACTTTGTTGAGGACATCCTCGCCACGCGCAGCCTTCGCTTCGACAATGCGTCCGCCTTCAAAGCGGACCGCGATGTTGTCGATCAGCGTGCCCTGATAGGAGAGCGGCTTGGTGCTGGCGACATGGCCCTCGACGCGGCGCGCGTGCGGCGTGGTGAACACCTCTTCGGTCGGAATGTTCGGATTGCAGGTGATTCCGTTCTTCGCCGTCGCCGCGCCGCCCTGCCAGTCGTGACCGTCGGCGAGGCCGATGGTGAGATCCGTGCCCGGACCGGAATAATGGAGCGCGTGAAATTGTCTCGCGTTCAGCCATTCCGTCCGCCGGCCGAGCGCCGCATTGTGCGCGGCCCAGGCCTGGACCGGATCGGCATTGTCGACGCGGGAAGCCGAGAAGATCGCTTCCGCCAGCCTGCCGACCGCGACCTCCTCCTCGTCGCCCGGAAAGACACGGCTGCGCCCATGAGGCCGTCGGATAGGCGACGATGTTCCAGTTGATGTCGAAGCCGGCGATCTTCTCCAGCGCCGGCTGGTAGGCGATTGAATTCGCCTTGTTGGCGCGAGCGACCTTGGCCGGGTCTTCCTGTGACAAGCAGCATCGGATCGTCGCCGACGATGGCGAGCCGCGCCGTATTGGCCGCGAAAGCTTTTCCGACGCCCTCATAGAGCCAGCCCGGCGCGCGGTCGAAGCTCGCGTCCGGCGCGAAACGGTAGCGCGCAAGCGTGATCTCCTCGTCGGAGAGGATCGGCGTCACCAGGCCCGCGCCGGCCTTGTAGGCCTCGGCCACGATGCGCCGCGCCAACGGCAGCGCCGAGACCGGCGCCGTCACGAAAAGGTCCTGCCCCGGTTGAAGCTGCAGCCCCACCTTGACCGCCGTCTCCGCCAGCCGCTCGAGTTTTTGCGGATCGATCGAGGGGAAATTGCGCTGGTGGGTGGTCATGCGTGGGCTCCGATGAACTCGTCTTAGACGATCTGCGGAGGATTATAGGCCCACACGGAGGCAGCGAGAAGGCGTCCGAAATTTGATCAGCGCCCACATCGCGCAAGCCGACGCAAACCGTTCTATATGTTCACGCGAGCAAACCTCGGGAGAACGTATGGCGCGCGTCTTCATTACCGGTTCGTCCGATGGCCTCGGGCTCATGACCGGCCAGCTTCTCGCCGATGAGGGGCACAAGGTCGTCCTGCATGCGCGCAACGACACGCGGGCCGACGACGCCAAGAAAGCTGCCCCAAAGGCCGAAGCCATCGTCGTCGGCGATCTTGCAAGCATCGCCGCGACAAAGGATCTCGCGGCCCAGGTCAACGCGCTCGGGTCATTCGACGCCGTCATTCACAACGCCGCCGTTGGCTATCGCGAGGAGCAGCGCCTGACCGGCGACGGCGTGCCGCATCTCTTCGCCGTCAACACGCTCGCTCCCTTTATTTTGACCGTGCTAATCGAACGGCCGAAGCGCCTCGTTTATCTGAGCTCAGGCATGCACGAGCGCGTGAACGCGAATCTCGACGATATCTTTTGGCGCAAGCGGCGCTGGGACGGATCGACGGCCTACGCCGAGAGCAAGCTGCACGACGTCATGCTCGCCTTCGCCGTCGCGCGCTATTGGCCCAACGTGTTGTCGAATGCGGTGACGCCCGGTTGGGTCCCGACCAAGATGGGCGGCGCCGGGCGCGCCGACGACATCTCTCAGGCGCATCTCACGCAAGCCTGGCTCGCGACCAGCGACGATGCCGAAGCGAAGACCACCGGCGGCTATTTCTATCACCTCAAGCCTCGCGAGCCGAACCGCGAGGCGCGGGAGGAATCGGTTCAGGACAGGCTGATCGACATCTGCCAGGAGATTTCTGGGGTCAACATGCCGTGGAGTTGAGGGACGCGCTGGAGTCGAACAGGGCGCGCTGGTCTTGCAATCCGTCTATCGGGCAAATCCGATGTCAGCGCATACGCGCAGTCCCCGAATGGTGGTTGCTCTGATAGTTGTCTAACAGCTCATTGTATAATTTATCGGTCTCCTCCGCCTGGCCGCGCGAGAATTCCCCTCCTCCCACTGCGTCCCGGGTCGGCTGGTGCTTGACCCCGTTCTGAATCGGCCATCCGCCCCCATGGACGGGTTCGTGAGAAGCCTGGGCAATCGCTTGCTGCGCCAGGCAGGAAAGCCCCCCGGCCAGGGCGAAGACAAAAAAAGCTCTATGGCCCATAGCGTGTTTCCTGATCTGCGCCGCGCTGCAACATCCGGGATGATTTAGGAGCGATAAACGAAAGTTTACATGATGGAAAATGCCGAAACGCGTTCAACCCTGCGCGAGCTTCCAGGGTTCGCCTCTTGAGCGGGGCGAACTGACGGCGCGGGGGACCTCCGGAAAGGCTATTGTGAACCCCATGAACGACGACTAATCCGATCTGGCCCGATCTCACTTATTCAGCCTGGAGCGACACGCTCGCGACCTTGCAGCTTTGGACCCAGATCGTGGGCAAGATCCGGCTGACGCTGACCCCCTGGCTCAATCACAGCTGGCAGACGCCACTCTATGTCACCACCCGGGAACTCGGCACGTCGCCAATCCCGATCGGGAATGAGATGTTCGAAATCGAGTTCGACTTCATCGGTCATCGGCTCAACGTGCGAACCAGCCGGGGGAAGAACGGTTCCTGCCGCTCAAGGCCCAGTCGGTCGCGGATTTCTTTTCCGCGACCATCGGTCTCCTAGAGAGCGTGGGCGTTTCGGTCGCGATCCGAGAGACGCCCAACGAAGTTCCGTGTCCGATCCGCTTTTCGGAAGACCGGACGCACGCCGCCTATGATTCAGCCGCCGCGCACCGCTTCTGGCGCGCGCTCGTCCAGGCGGACCGCGTCTTCAAGCTCTTCCGCAGCGGATTTATCGGCAAGGCGAGCCCGGTGCATTTCTTCTGGGGCAGCTTCGACCTTGCGGTCACGCGCTTCTCGGGCGCCCCGCCCCGCCCCATCCCGGCGGCGTGCCCGGACTGCCCGACGACGTCGCGCGCGAAGCCTATTCGCACGAGGTGAGCAGCGCCGGCTTCTGGCCGGGAAACGAGGCCTTTCCGCGCGCGGCCTTCTATTCCTACGCCTATCCCGAACCGGCTGGCTTCCGCGACCGGCAAATCGCGCCAGGCGGCTCCTTCGAGACAAATCTTGGCGAATTCATCCTGCCGTATGACGCCGTCGCGCGAGCGCAAGACCCGCATGCGCTTCTGCTCGACTTCCTGTCGACAACCTATGCGGCTGCAGCTGACGCAGCAGGCTGGGACCGTAATGCTCTCGAATGCCCGCTTGGCGTTCCCGGACGGGTCCGGCCGACTTAACGCAAATCGAGTTAGGCCGGGACTACGGTGCGCAGGAAGTTCACCAGCTGATCACTGACCTCGGCAGAGGCTTCGTGGTGCACCCAGTGGCCCACATTGTCGAGTTCGAGCGCCCCGATGAGACCGGGAAGGCCAGCGGGCGCCAGGTCCAGGGACAAGGGATAGAGCTCTTTCAAGCCATCTGCTTTCCCCCAAATGAGAAAGGATGGTTGAAAGATCTTCGCGCCCTTGAAAGCGGCGGACAGAGCGAAATACGGTTCGGCCGCGCGGTAGTAGTTCAGCCCGCCGTGGAAGCCAGTGCGCTGGAATTCCGCAACATTATGACTGACGTAATCTGGCTCCGCCCAAAACGGCAACCGCCCGGGAATCGGCCGATGAAGGCCCCGAGCAGGATGGACGGGGCTCCACCTCTCATCAGCTGGAGCGGAACCCGAAGCCCAATAGAGAACCCCCGGAATGCTGACGGCGGCGTCAGCCCAAATTTGATCGGCCTCGGGTCGGATCTGATCGAACATGTAGAAATCTTTTTGATGACCCGATTTCCGCATTTTGTCGAAGATGCTGACATCCCCACGCGGAATGTAGGGCACACTCAGACCGAACACGGCTTTGAATCGATCGGGACGCATCATCGCCGCGTTCCACGCATGCGTTGCGCCCCAGTCATGTCCCACAAGGACCGCGCTCGCGATCGTCAGCTCATCGAGCAGACCAATGAGGTCGCCGGTCGTTTGCAGCGGCGTGTACAAGTTTGCGTCCGCGGGCGCTGAGCTGCGTCCATAGCCACGCATGTCCGGCGCAATCGCTCGATATCCAGCTGACGCGACGGCCTTCATCTGCCGGCGCCATGTGTAGGACGTATCCGGAAACCCATGGCAGAAAAGAACGGCTGGTCCCTGCCCTTGCTCAGTTACGGATAAGAAGATGTCATTCGTGGCGACGTCGTACGTCTTGATCCCGGCGTCGCCGGCATCTCCTCCTTCGGCCATTTATCGCTCCCTCCAATAGGCTCGTGCACAGCAACGCACAACGTCCACGTCCGTGCCCCAATGCGTTCGCGCCTTATCCTTTTCTTACACTTGAGCCCCTAATTCACTCTCGAACGCTTACGCCTCCGAGCACATCTTTTCGCCATCCAAGGACATGGAGACCCGCTCTAATGCGCAATTTGCTATGGGATCGAGTGAACACGGAGAGACAAGACCATCCGCGAGGGCATGGTATTGCTCGACACGATCCGTATGAGTTCGATCCCCCGTCGCCGTTACAAATATTCACCCGGCTCGGCGTGCTCCTGATGATTGCACCAGCATTCGGCCTGATGGCCGAGCTCCTAGCCCGATTGCCCCAGTGATCGGCAGCCATAGAACGATTTCAGGCGATGGGCTCGCCAGAAGACATGGCCGGGACGTCGCGAACACGAGGCAAAATCAATGATCCAGCAAAACATCAAAGCGGCAAGCGCCGCGAACACTTCCTGTTTGTTCATCGGGAAAGACCGCGGTGGTCATTGGGTCGTCAAAGACGCCCACAGCTTGTGCGGCGGCTTGTTCGCGAACCGGAACGAGGCAATTCGATTTGCGATGTATGAGTGCCAACGCCGACCGCAATCGGTCATTATGATGCCCGACGGGCTCGAGCTCGACGGGCCGATTGATCAAGAACATCTGGACGATCCGCGGAAGCTGCGCGCGGCGTAGTCAGCGTCGCTGAAAGCAGCAAGAGATCGAAAAGGCGTGCGCGCCGCGCCCCGAGCGATCCCACAAGGCACACATCCCGCGCCTGATCCTAATTCATGAACTCGTCACGGCCACAGGCCACCGCCAGGGAGGCGTAAGTTCACGCTATTCCCACCCCTGACGGTGATGCGCGCCAATGATCGGCGCCCTAGATCAATCCCGCTTTGTCTGCCTTTGCGGCCGCCTGTGTGCAATTCACCACGTTCAGCGCCCTGAAGATTGCGGTAACGTGGACTTTGACGGTCTTTTGAGAGACTCCGAGCGTTCGACCGATTTCCTTGTTCGAACGCCCTTCGCAAAGCAGCCGCAACACATCGATTTGACGGCCCGTCAAGTGCACACCGCTTTTCGGCACGCTAGGGTCTGCAGGCCCGTCTCCCGGGGAGGCCGTATCCTGAGCCAACAGGGTCGGCAAATAAACATTGCCGGCGAGCACGAACCGCACCGCCGCGAGGATGGTTCGCGGCGGTGCGGATTTGGGAATATAGCCGAGGGCCCCGGACGCCAGCGCGCGGCGCACGTCGCGAGGGTCTTCGGACGACGAGAGAACGACGACTGGAAATTGAGGCTGGAGCCTGCCGAATTCGTTCAGCGCGGCGAATCCGTCGCTCCCGGGCATTGCCAGATCGAGAAGAACGACATCGAGATCCGGATGAGCATCGGCCATGCCGAGCCCTTGCGAAGCGCCATCGGCCAGCAACACAGTGACCTCCGGCCCCAACTGCCGCAGCAGCGCAGCGAGGCCGTCCCGCACAACAGGGTGGTCATCAATGATCAATAGCTTCATGGACCGATCGTCGACCACGATCCCTCGGGGCACAAGATTGGCCTGAGGGCCTAGGTCCTGTCCTAGGCCTTTAGGTCGATTGACGGTATGCGGCCTCGCCGCCAAATTTTCAACTGCCAGCCCGTGTGCTATAGAATGGCGTACGTTTCCGTGCAGGAACTGCCCGTGCTGAGCGCCGCCGCGGTCGAATCCGCACAACTCGAACCCATGGTCCGAAACTCGCCAGCCAGCGCGGCGAGCGGATTGGTGAGCGGCGGCATGGTCGGGCCGGACCGGTGGCGTAAGAGCGAATATCAAAGGTGCAAAATAATTTTGGTGCGGCCAAGAGGACTCGAACCTCCACTCCGGTTAAAGAACTAGCACCTCAAGCTAGCGCGTCTACCAGTTCCGCCATGGCCGCACTTTTTCGCCGTGCGTCAGGCGGCGCAAAGCGAAGGCGGTCGTCTAACGCATCGTTTTCGCGAAGACAAGTGAAAGCAGCCCAGGCGATGGGGCCGTCGAATTGGCCGCTCTCGATCAGCCGCGCGGCGCGGATCAATATCCCCATGCCCACGGCGGCGGCTCATAATAGGGGCCGGTGTAAGGGCCAGGCGGACCAGGATAGGGACCCGGAGGCCCCTCGTAGGGTCCAATCGGCTCGGCTCCGGGCTCGTAATACCCGTTCATCCCCGGGCCGGCTTCCGCCCGCATGGACTGGCCTTCCTGAATCACGATGACCTGGGTGCCGACCGGGGCGCGATTGTAGAGGTCGATGATGTCGTGATTGAACAGGCGAATACAGCCGCTCGAAACCTTCTGGCCGATCGTCTCCGGCTCGATCGTGCCATGAAGGCGGAAGTAGGTGTCCTGATTGCCGCGATAGAGGTAAAGGGCGCGCGCCCCGAGCGGATTGTTGATGCCGCCCGGCAGGCCGGCCGTGTAATGCGCGTAAATCGGCATCCGGTGAATCATCTCTGCGGTCGGCGTCCAGTGAGGCCATTCCGCTTTTCTGCCGATGACGGCGTTGCCGCGGAAATTGAGGGCCTCCTCGCGGCCGACGCCGACGGTATAGCGCATCGCCATGCCGCCCGGCTCGACGAAATAGAGATGCCGTTCACCGATCATGACGACGATCGTGCCAGGCCGATAAGGGCTGGCGAAAGCGACTTGCCGGCGAAGCACCCCGGGATCGATCCGACTCATGTCGAGCGCAGGGATCTCGTGCCCGTGGTCATTGATCGGGCCGTATTCGGACGGGTTGCCGAAGCCGGACCCGAACGGCATTCCGCCCTGGCTCGCGCACCCCCCAAGCAGGACCGAAATTCCAGCAAGGACGCTTCGTCGGTCGATACGCGCAGTCATCGTTCAGCCCCCTCGAAAAGCCCCAGGTCGCCACGGCCTCACCGCGCGCCGATTCGCGGCGTTGCGGTCATCGCCATGTCCTTACTGATCTTTCCGGTCCCGTCTAGCCCGCGCATCCCTTCGCCGGCGGAGGCGACGCCCCTGCGCAGAACCTTGAGGACCACGGTAGGAGCGATCGTCGAGGACGATTTCGCCGGCGTCTGCGCCAACGATAACGGTCATGCGGCTCCCGACCTTGTGACCATCTATGAGACCAGCCCGGAGGCCTGGGCGACCCTCTCACATTCGTGTGAAAGCGCACGACGCGAACCCGTCGCGCCATCCGCCCGGGCGCCGCTCAGTTCGGAGCGCTCGCCTGCGGTCGGATGTCGCCGCAGAGGAGACGAACAGCGCGCCAGCGCCGCCGAAATCCTGAGGTGAACGGCCGAAGAGCCCGGCCTACTCCGCTCCGCGCGCGAAGCGCAAAATGTCCGGCGCCGGCGCGTCCCCCTCGCGCGAAAAGTCCATGGACTCGATCCGCTCGCTCCGCCGCGCAACCCGCGCACTCGCGGCGCCGATTCCGGCGAGGTCCTCCTGCGTCTGACGGAAATGCGTCTCGAGCTTGCCCGCGCGTTCGACAAGCAGGCGAACGTCGTTCATGAGCTTGCCGACCTCGGCCTGGATCTGATGCGCTTCGTCGCGCATGCGCGCGTCGCGCAGGATCGCTTGCGCCACGCTGATCGCCATCATCATCAAGGTCGGCGAGACGATGACGACGCGCGCACGATGGGCCTTCTGCACGAGTTCGTCGAACTGATCGACGAGATCGGAATAGATCGCCTCCGACGGCACGAACATGAGCGCGACGTCCTGCGTCTCGCCGGGCAGAAGGTAGCGCTCGGCAATGTCCTTGACGTGCTTGCCGACGTCCGTGCGCACCCGCGCATACGCCGTCTTGCGCGTTTCGTCGTCGCGCGCGGCGCGCAACGCCGTAAAGCCTTCGAGCGGGAACTTGGCGTCAACGGCGAGCAGCCGCGCGTCGCCGGGCAGGCGGATGACGCAATCGGGGCGGGATCGGTTGGAGAGAGTGAACTGGAACTCGTAAGCGCCCACCGGCAAGCCGTCGCGCACGATCGCCTCCATCCGCCCTTGACCGAAGGCGCCGCGCGACTGCTTGTTGGAGAGAATGTCCTTGAGCGACACGACTTCACGCGTCATCTCGCTCATGCGCGTCTGCGCCGCGTCAATGACGGCCAGACGCTCGTTGAGCTTGCTTAGGTTTTCTCCGGTCGTCTGCGTATGACTTTCAAGCCCAGCGCCGAGTCGCGCCCCGACCGAATCGAGCCGGTCGGCGACGACGCGAGCGAGGTCCGTCTGCCGCGACCCGAGCCATTCCGACATGCCCCCGATACGCCCGCTGATCTCAGCGCTCGACTGCGCAAGCGCGGTGAAGCGCGCCTCGATCGCCTCCTGCCGTTCGTCGGCGATCTCCCGCTCCCGCCGCCGCGCGATCCCTGCGCGCCAAAAGGCGATCAAGCTCAGGGCGGCGAGCGTGGCAAACAGCGCCGAAGCGGCGCCAAGCGCCTCAGAGAAAGAAATTGGGACGCCGTCAATGACGGCGATGGCGCCGGAGGTCATTTGTGCTTCGCCGTCGCCCTCTGTGTCATGGCCGCCCCCCAGACTGTGATCCGGGGGTGTCCCGGCCATCCACGTCGCGGCGTCTCGCCAACTCAAGTATCAACCGGGTCGTGCAAAACGAGCCGCGCGACCCAATTCGCCATCCTTCGGCACAATCGCATCGCGCCGAACCGCACGGATGGCCGGGACACCCCCGGATCACAGTCTGGGGGCGACCATTACGGCTGCCTTAAGCGAATCAGCAGGGAACAAAGTAAGAACACGTTTGACCGCGCTTGTCCAGCCGATTATCAGTCCCCCGCTTCTCCCGCGAAAAGTCCCGCATGGCCCTCAAACCGATCATCATTTTGCCCGATCCAAAGTTGCGTCTCGTCAGCAAAAAAATCGAGCGCGTCGACAACGATCTGCGCAAGCTGATCGACGACATGATCGAAACCATGCACGACGCGCCGGGCGTGGGACTGGCGGCGATCCAGGTCGCCGAGCCCATCCGTCTCTTGGTGGTCGACACCGCGAAGAAGGAAGAGGCGCCCGATCCGCAGGTGTTCATCAATCCGGAGATCGTCTGGTCGTCGGAAGAGCGCTCGACCTACGAGGAGGGCTGCCTTTCCATTCCGGAATATTACGCCGAGGTCGAGCGGCCGGCGTCCGTGCGGGCCCGCGCCCTCGACCGCGAGGGGAAGGAACGCGAGATCCTCGCCGAGGGCCTGCTCGCCACCGTTTTGCAACATGAGATCGACCATCTCGATGGCGTTCTCTTCATCGACCACATCTCCAAGCTCAAGCGCGACCGGGTGATCAAGAAATTCCAGAAAGCAGCCAAACGCGCCGGCGACGGTTCGCACGTGCTGTAAGCTCCCGGTTCGCAGGTTTCTGAACAGGCCGCGTCCAGCGGCCCCAGATCGGCTCAACTCTCAAGGAGGCATGTTCATGCAACACGTTGCGATTCTCGGTCTTGGCATCATGGGAGGCGGCATGGCTGCCAATTGGCTGGCCAAGGGGTTTGAGGTGTCGGTCTGGAATTGCACGCGCGCCAAAGCCGAGCCGCTCGCGGCCAAGGGCGCGAAGATCGCAGTGACCCCGCGCGACGCCGCGGCAGACGCCGACTTCATCTTCGCCATGGTGGCGGACGATGACGCTTCGCGCTCCGTGTGGCTCGGCGCGGACGGCGCGCTCGCCGGAGCGAAGAGCGGCGCGATCGGGGTCGAAATCGAGCACATTGACCCCGGACTGGATTCGCGAGCTTAGCCGTGAGGCGCAAGCCAAGGGCGTTGACTTTCTCGACGCGCCGGTCGGCGGCAGCCGTCCCGCGGCGACGAATGGAGAACTGAGGTTCTTTGTCGGCGGCGACCCGAAAACTTACGAGGCGGCGCGCCCCGCGCTTGCGGCGGTCGGCAACAAGATGGATCTGCTGGGCCCGGTCGGCGCGGGCGCGACGTGGAAGCTCATCAACAATCAGCTCGCCGCGGGTCAGATCGCCGCGCTCGCGGAAGCGCTGGCGGTCGCCAAGAAGGCTGGCTTTAAGGACGAGCAAATCTCCGAGCTCATCCTCGGCGGCGCCCCTGCAAGCCCGATCGTCAAGCTGAAACTGCCGCGCATGCTTGCGCAGGATTTCGAACCCACCGATTTCGCGCTCAACCTCATGCTCAAGGACGCTCGCTATGCGACGGCGCTGGCACAATCGCTGGGCTTGCCGGCTGGCATGATCGAGGGCGCGGCGAAGGCGTTTGCGCGCGCGGACGCCAAGGGGCTGGGCGACAAGGACATCGCCGCCGTCATCGGCTAAGCGAGGATTCCACTGACGAGCGCGGGCGGAAAGGAGCCGCCGCGCCCGGCCAACGAAGATCGCGTAGTATGCGCAAAGATCTCCAGGATCTTCGCCAGCTGCCGCACTCGCCCTCATATCCTATCAAAAGAAGCATGCTCAGCCGGGCCTCACCGATTTTGGCGATGCGTGAGCGGATATTTGCGATTTCGCATCGGTCGGCGAGACCCGTTCCAGACTTATGGCGGCGAGGACAGGGATACGAAATCTCGGGGAAGAGTTTTTTATTTTGAGTTGCCCGTAACCCGTTGAAACGTCTCGATTTTAAAAAACGCTAGTGAATGCCAGCTAATTTACTCACTTATTCGCGGTTACCTACTTTCATTGAAGCTGACTTGCAGTCGCTTCGCGCCGGCCGCACAAGGCGGCCTGCTTGCGCGCGCGTAGCGGGCGGTGCTATCGCCCTCGCCCGCGCTCCCTATGGCGCGCGACGGAGGGGTGGCCGAGCGGCTGAAGGCGCACGCCTGGAAAGTGTGTATGCGGGAAACCGTATCGCGGGTTCGAATCCCGCCCCCTCCG
>CAVQVS010000002.1:0-267721 GCA_963717215.1 uncultured Alphaproteobacteria bacterium | reverse complement strand
TAAGGGAGAGGTCGAGAGTTCAATCCTCTCTTGCAGCACCATCAATCCATCAGAAATCATCGCCGGTTTCCTTCTTAAAATCCCGGGGCCACGCTTATGAGCCAAAGGTCTGCTCGCCTTCCCGCAACACCCGCCGTCAAGCGGCAAGCACTCGCTCAATTCATACGAATAAATAAAATCCGGCTCACAAGTGTTGAAAACACCGGCTTTGACTGCCGGAGGATTTAGGACCGACCAAAGCGCGCCCGGTCGGCCCGCAGATTAAAGCGAATTTAGCGCTCCGCTAACCTTTGCGCACGATGATCCCCCGATGTCGGACGCAACGGCAACGCCCGAGGTTAAGTCCCACCCTTCCCTCTTCACGCGCCTGCGCGTCGTCGAGACCGAACTCCACTCCCTGAAAGCCCTGTTTGCCGAGCTCAAGGAGGACCATGAGGCCCTGCGGGAGGACCGCGACGAATGGCGCTGGCGGGCGGAGTATCTTCTAGCGGAGGCGCAGAAAGGATTTTTCGGCCGATGGGGCGAGCGGATCGAGGCTGCCGTGAAACCCTTCGCTCGGCGGCTGAACGCGCTCATTTAGCGAGCCTCAGGGGCGATTGGGTCGAATTGGGCGCTGACCGCGCCGGTCGCTCATTGAGCCCGGCTACAAGAGCGGCCGTCAACGATCAAGTCGCGTCGGATCTCAAGGCAATGAGAACACGGCTTGCCAAGTGCAACCAACAATGGAGGACCGCGATGAAGCGCATGGGGCTGGTTATCGGCATCAAGCCGGAGCGGATAGCCGAATATAAGAAGACCCATGCCGCGGTGTGGCCTGAGGTGCTGGCCAAGATTTCCGACTGCAACATGCGCAACTACACAATTTTCCTCAGAGAGCCCGAGAACCTTCTGTTCGGCTATTTCGAATATCACGGCGAGGATTGGGCGGCGGATTCAGCCAAGATGGCGGCGGACCCGAAGACGCAGGAATGGTGGGCGATTCACAATCCGATGCAGGCCCCGCTTGTCTCCCGAAATGAGGGCGACTGGTGGGCCCTGGCGGAGGAGGTCTTCCACATCGACTGAATTCCGCCCTTTCCGACCGCCCTCAGGCTCGCTGAGCGGGCTGGCGCCACGATTTCAGCGAAAACAATACCAGCGACGCGGCGATCAGGCCCGAGCCGAGAAAAAAAGCCCAGTCGATGACGAAGTGCAAGTCGGGGACCCAATGCGACAGCGCCAGCGATATGAACGCGGTCAGCGCCGGGACCAAATTTAGGAACATGGTGACAAAGCCGTTGTCGCCCCCGGTGACGGTCAGCGCGATCTGATACATGACCCGGCCCAGCGAAGCGGCGACGATCGTGCCGAAGATCATCAGCAGGATCGGTCCCAGCTGAGCGAAATTCAGCTCGTTTCGCCAATAAAGGAGAGCGAGGCAGCCCGGGATCAGAATGACGTTGGCGGTGAGAAAATTGGCTGCGATCGCCGCGGATTTGTCGTAAGCGCCGAACCATTTGCCGACCAGAGTTCCGCCTAGGGCCGAGGCCAATGGCACGGGAATCGCATAGAGCCAGCTGCCATGAAGGAAACTGTCCGTCAGTTCGCCAATGTTTGACTTGCCCGCGTCGCCGAGTTGGCTCCAAGCGACCGCCATCGCGCCAATGAACGCGCCGGCAAAACAGCCAAAAAACGTCGCGCGGGAGATCGGGATCGGAACGCCGGCAAGGAAGAGCGCCACCAGCGCCGCCCAGAAGGGCGAGAGGTTGAGGATCGCGGAGATAATGATCGGATGAGCGTTGCTGAGGCCGAAATTATACAGCAGGAGGCCGGTCAGTCCGATGGCGAATATGATTCCCAGATAGCCGTAATTCACTGGTTTTCGCAGTAACGCGGCAAAATCCCTGCGACTTTTAGCCCGACTCAGCAACAAGGGAAGGGAGACGAGCAGGGAGACCTGGGTCAGGGCGACGAACTGCAGAGTGTTGAGGTGCTTGGCGGCCGGAAACGAAAACGGCTCCTGCGTCGCGTAGAGGAAGGCCGTGATCACCGAATAGAGGCTTCCAAGCCGATAATTGATCGAGGACGCATCTTGAGACATATCCTGGGCCCCCTAGCCTTCGGGCGGACAAAGCCCTCGCCCCTCAGGCCGCCGATGGGCGCATTGACAGCCATTTCCCGAGCCGATCCTATCCAACCCGATGGCGATCGTCAGGATTCTCTTGCTCTCTCTCGCAGCCATCGCTGTCCCCATTCTCGGCCTCGGCATGGATATTGAACCCAGTCAGGGGGCGCTGTGTGGCGGGCGCCCTTATGCGAGGGTCAGCGTTCCCAATGGCGCCTCCCCTTATGTCGAACTGACCGCCGACGGGGTGAGAGGTCCGTTCCTGCTGGACTATGGCGCCACGCGAAGCTCGCTGTCGGCGGCGTCGTTTTCCGGGCAGGATGGATCGATGAGAACGGCGGCGATTTCGCTGCCAGGCATCGAAAAAGCCGATTTTCACCTCGCCCGCTATTACCTTTTGCTTCAACCGGGGAAAGGACAGCTCGGGGTCATTGGCGACGACCTCCTGTCCCAGTTTACCATCCAACTGACGGATAGCACGGCGTTCCTGAGCGCCGAGATGTGTCAACCCGAGATGCTTATCGCGCGCGGTTTCACCCCGGTCGCCCAGAACGGCTTTTTCTCTGCCGACCCTTCAAAGCGAGGCGCTCGCCTTCCCAACGTTCCGGTTGTTTTCCTGGCGCTGGGGGACGTTCGCGTCTGGGCGCAGATCGACACCGGCTACGAGGATTTCGTCTATTCCCGCTCTATCGACATCAACCAGGCGTTATTCGACAAGCTTGTCGGGAGCGGCGCCAAGCTCGACCGTATCCAAGACATCGACATCTGGACATGCGACGGACGCGAGCACTGGCCTGTCTATCGCGTCAAGGACCGCCCGCTCAGCATCGAAAACGAACAGGGGCGACACATCGTCGAAACCGACGATTTCCATCTGATCGTGAAGTCCGCCAACACTTGCGGAGGGATCGCGGACATGCCCGAGCCCGCTGCGCAACTGGGGGCATCGTTTCTCGGGCTTTTTGGAGACGTTATCTTCGACCCGAAAAACACGACCGTCTGGCTCGGCCCCTAGACCGGTCGTGCATTTGAATGGAGTCCGGTTTGGCTCCTTCTCGACGGCGGCCCGGACCCCGTTCGCCCACCCGGTTTGGGTTTTCTTGGACAGGCCCCTTTTGCCTACGAAAACCCCAGCTTTTGGGGGTTGGATTTCCTTGGATTTCCTTGATTTCTCTCGGCGATATTCTAGTTGACAAACCCATAGATGCCGCGCTTGAAGATGCTGTAGTATCCCTCGACGGTGTTCGTGTTGACCTTCGCTCCCGTCTGCCGGTCTGTATAGCCGTATTCTTTGCGAGAATGATCCACGACGCCGTGAGAGGCAAATTCTTCGCCGATGGCCTCGTAACGGCGCGCTTCATCCGTCATGAGATGGCTCTCCCGGTCCAAGTTCGCGCGGACAATCGGAACGACGTTTTCTTTAGTGGCTTCATCAATGTGAAAGGAGCGAACAGAGCCGCCACGCTCAACGAGCGTAAGAACCGTGTGCTTGTGTTTGACCCAACCCGGCCTGGTCTCGACGCCCGCCTTGCGACCGATGAACGTCTCGTCAACCTCGACGGTCTGGCCGGCGCCGCCCATCGGGGAGAGACTGCCGGTGCGCATCGCTTCGCGAAGGCGGTGGCCCATGAACCAAGCGGTTTGGAGCGTGACGCCAAGCGTGCGGGAAAGCTGATTAGAGCTGATCCCCTTCTTGCTGGCGCATAAAAGATAGGCGGCTTGAAACCAAAGGTGCAGTGGAACCGGGCTATCTTCAAAGACCGTACCCTTGCGGACGGTGAGTTGCTTCCGACACTCCCCACACTTGCGCAGTCCGTGGCGCTCAAGGCCCTCAGGATGCTTCTTGCTGGGCTTAGAGCGAACGCCAGTTAAAGAGTACATCCGGCCCATATTGCCGCAGAACGGGCATACGGGGCCGTTCGGCCAAACGATGCGCTCAAGCTCATCGAACGCCGCTTGTTCGTTTTGGAAATAAGGCTCGTTTAGGACGCTTGCCATGATTCACCCTACCAATTGCGGTGGGTTTGTCAACTAGAATATCGCCATTCTCTCGTCCGAAACGAGACTTATCAATGGGTTACAGGAGATTTTCGCTCAAAGTTTTTTTCCTCGCCCTTTTGTCGTCGCGAATGAGCCGGCGAAACGGCGGCCCCACGATTTTAGCATGCGAAAACAAGGATTGTTCATTAGGCAAGCTTACTTCGGTTTCTGATTTTCTGCAATAGATTGCCGACCCCGCCGCCGTCCGAAAGCAATCGTTCTAGGGCCAAAGCTCAATCCGATCGTCGGCCTAGGCCGGATGATAACATTTCCGAAGCTGATATTTTGCACCGCCTAAGCCGTTAACATCGTTGGCAGCCGTTTGCTGTGCAAAATTCTCGCAGACTGTGCGAGAACTTGGCGTGAGCGGATTCCTTCGCGGCGTTGGCGAAGTTAAGGCCCGCGTTCTGTACGAACTGGCTCAGGCGCTCGGGGGCGGGCGAACGGCGGCCGAGATCGGCCGGACGCTCGACATGGACAAGGCGCATTTGAACCGCATGGTGGCGCGCTTCGTCACGCGCCGGTCGGCGAGCACGCGAGTCAGTCCAAACCATCGTCAGCACAGACTTATCTCGCTCACTGACGCTGGGCGAAAAGTCTTCGCGGAGGCCGAGGCGGCCGCCCGGGGGCAAGTCGACGCCCTGCTCGCGCCGATCGAACCCGGTGGCCGCAATCGCGTGATCGAGGCGATGCGCGACGTCCGCATGGCGCTGAAGGATCGCGAGACTCCGCACGGGCAAGCGAGCTTGCGGCCGCTGCGGCCTTGGGAGTTGAGCTGGATCATTCATCGCCTGGCTGTCCTCTGCCCCTGGAATACGGATGGGACGGGACTTATGAGGGACTCGCCAACCGCATCCTTGGCACCTTCGTCGCCGAATTCGACGCGTCCCGCGAAGACGGTTGGGTCGCCGAGAGCGACGGCGTAACCGTCGGCTCAATTTTTCCTGATGAAAAGCGACGATCCTCGTGTCGCAAAACTCAGGCTGCTCTATGTCGAGCCAAACGCCCGCGGCGCTGGCGTCGGGCGCAAGGGGGTGGACCCGTGCGTCGCTCGCGCGAGAGCCCGGATACCGTGAGCTTACCCTGTGGACGAACGACATTTTCGTCGCCGCGCGCCGCACCTATCAAGCGTCGGGGTTCCGCCTCGTCCGCGAGGAGCCGCATCACTCTTTCGGCCATGATCTCGTCGGGCGGACCTGGAGGCTCGATCTGGGCTGAAGGAGCCTCATGGTCGGCCCTTCGCCGGACTGCGCGTGTGTCGCATAGCGGTCCCTCAACCTTCGGAGATCCTCGGTATGGAGGGGTCGACGCCCCAGTAGGGCGTCGAATTGACGCGCCCGATGCTTGGCGGCGTTGGCGGCTTGACAGGGCGGTGAACGCGCCGACAAAAGGCCCCGGCATCGTTCGCTTTGGGCAGGAGGTTGGTAGGGCATGCTGACGCCAGACGAACTTGCTGCGATTCCAATCTTTTCCACGCTTTCGCCCGTCGCTCTGGCGGACATCGAACGCGCGGCTGCGGACATCCATCTGAATGCGGGCGAGTACGCGGTCTATGAGGGCGAACCTCCGGCGCTCTTTGTCGTGCTCGAAGGCGCAATCGAAGTCATCAAACTCGTCGACGGCGTCGAGCGCAAGCTTGGAATTCGCCTGGCGCGCAACCTCTTCGGCGAGATTCCTCTTGTCTATGGCGCGCAGTTTCAGGCCGGATTCCGGGCCAGCGAGCCGTCGCGGGTCCTGAAGGTCGACGCCCGCGTTTACTACGACCTCGCCGCTTCGTCGCCCGACCTTGCGAGGCGAATGGACGAACTCGCCCGCGAGCGCATCGGCGGCTTGCAGAAGCTTGCGGCGGAACCGCACACGACTCAAGTCACACTGCTCGGAAACCGTTGGGACAGCGCTTGTCTCGATCTCCGCCGTTTTCTCGAGCGGAACCAGATTTCCTTCACCTGGCTAACGCTGGACGATTCCAATCTCGCGGACCACTGGCGCGGGACCCGGCCACTCGAGAGCGATTGCCCGGCGCTGCGGCTCATCGACGGGACGACGCTCACGAAGCCGCAGCCTCGAGAGTTCGCAAGCCTGCTCGGCCTGCAGACCGCTCCGCGCTTTCAGGACTATGACACGGTCATCATCGGCGGCGGACCGGCGGGCCTCGCCGCCGCCGTGTACGGCGCCTCGGAGGGGCTTCGCACCATCGTCGTCGAGCAGGAGGCGCCCGGAGGCCAGGCGGAGACGTCGTCGCGAATCGAAAACTACCTCGGGTTTCCGAGCGGGATCTCGGGCTCGGAGCTCGCGAGCCGGGCGCTTCGGCAGGCCAAACGCCTGGGCGCCGAGATTCTCGTCGCGCGCAAGATTGTGCGCCTCGATGCTCACCCTCGTCGCATCGTGCTCGACAACGAGGAGGTCCTGAATGCGAGGACGATCATTGTCGCCTCCGGAGTGAGCTGGCGCCGTCTCGCCGCCGACGGTTTCGACCGCCTGCTCGGCAAGGGGATTTTCTACGGAGCGGCGCGGAGCGAAGCGGGCATCGCGCACGGGCTCGACGTGCATCTCATCGGCGCCGGCAATTCGGCCGGCCAGGCTGCGATGTTCTTCGCCAATCACGCGCGAACCGTGACCCTGATCGTGCGCGCCGACTCGCTCGAAAACAGCATGTCGCACTATCTGATCGATCAAATCCACAGCAAATCGAACATTCGCGCTGCGCTACGCTCCGAGGTCAAGGCGGTTTATGGCGACACCCACTTGACCGCGATCGACATTTTCGATCGCGGCGACGATGAAGTCCGTCGAGAAGAATCGGGGGGATTGTTTGTGTTCATCGGCGCCGACGCCGAAACGGCTTGGCTGCCACCTGAAATCGCGCGCGACCCGCGAGGCTATATTCTGACCGGCGGCGACGTGGTCAAAGCGGGTCGCTGGAAGGAGAGCCGCGACCCCTATCTCGTCGAAACCAGCGTGCCCGGCGTATTCGCCTGCGGAGATGTGCGCTACAGCCCCGTGAAGCGCGTCGCTTCCGCGGTCGGCGAGGGCAGCATCGCGATCGCCTTTGTCCATCAATATCTCGCAAGCGCCGGATCCGCGTAGCACCGCGCTCATCCTCGGTCGCGGCCTCGTTGGATGACTGCGCGGCTAGGCGCGGTCTTGTGCTAAGTTGAAGGGCGGCCAAGGAACGCCATGAGCGAGACCCGGAAAATCGCAGCGATCCTGGTCGCCGACGTCGTCGGCTACAGCCGGCTCGCAAGCGCGGACGAGGAGCGAACGCTCGCGCGGTTGCGCGCCCTCCTCGGCGATTTGATCGAGCCTGCGATCGCCGCGCACCATGGCCGGATCGTCAAGCGCACGGGCGATGGATTCATCGCCGAGTTCCGCAGTGTGATCGATGCGGCGCGTTGCGCAATCGAAGTGCAGACCGGAATGATCGAGCGCAATGCGGGCGTCGCGCCTGAGCAGGCGGATTGAATTTCGCATCGGCGCCCATTTGGGCGACGTGGTCGAAGAGGCCGACGGCGACCTCATGGGCGATGGGGTCAATATCGCCGCGCGGCTGGAAGGCATTGGCGTCGCTGGCGCGATCTCCATGTCGGAGGACTTTTATCGCCAATTAAAGGGGCGGCTCGATGCGGCGGTGAGCGATCTCGGTCCAAAACAGCTCAAGAACATCGCCGAGCCGATCCGCGTCTATTCGCTACTGGCGGGCGTGCCCGCGCAGGCAACGCCCACGACGGCAGTAGAGCGTACCCCGCCGAAAAGGCGCTCGTGGCTGACGCGGATCGCCGCAGGGATCGCCGCATTGCTCATTCTGATCGCTGGCACAGCATGGCATTTCTCTGGCGCCAACCCACCCGCTTCCGTCGTCTCGAACGCGCCACTGCCGCTGGCGGCGCAGCGTCTTTCCGTCGTCGTGCTGCCCTTCGCCAATCTCTCCGGCGATCCGGCGCAGGATTACCTTGTCGACGCTCTGACTGATGAATTGACCACCGGTATCGCGCGCATTCGCGACAGCTTCGTGATCGCGCGCAATACGGCCTTCACCTTCAAGGGCAAGCCGGTCGACGCCAAGACGATCGGCAAGGATTTAGGCGTGCGTTACGTTTTGGAAGGCTCGGTGCAACTCGGCAAAGATCAGGTCAGGGTCAACGCCCAACTCATCGACGCCGACAGCGGCGCACATCTCTGGGCCGAACAATTCGACACCCCCCGCGCCGATCTGTTGCAGACGCAGGACGAGATCGTCACCCATCTCGCGCGCGCAATGGATATTCAACTCCCTGAGGCCGAGGCCGCCCGGCTCAAACGGACGCCCACGGGAAATCCCGACGCCGACGACTTGGCTCTCCAGTGCCAGGCGGTCATACAGAGAAGCGGATATCTCGGCGAGGAATCGGACGCGGGGTACCGTCTCTGTGAACGGGCGCTTTCGATCGATCCCAACAACATCCGCGCCCTCACCTGGTTGTCCGCCAAGTCCTTGTATTCGGTCACCCGTGGCCTCAGCGCAGCCCCCGAGAGCGACCTCAGGCGGGCGGACGAATTGGTGTCGAAAGCGCTCGCCCTCGATCCAAACTATGCCAGGGCTCACTCCTTGAAGGGTGGCATACTCCGCGCGCAGGGGCGCCTCGACGAAGCGATCGCAGAGCACGAACGCGCGCTCGCCTTGGACCCCGCCCTGGTGGTCGCCGATGAAGGCCTGGGCCAGGACTATCTGTTCCGTGGGCAATTTGAAAAGGGCTTGGAATTTAACGATAAGGCGATTCGGCTGAGCCCGCACGAGCCAACTCTTTTTCTTTTGTATAATAACAAGGCGGCCGACAATTTCGGGCTGAAGCAGTATGATCAGGCGATCGATTCGGCCCGCCGGGCGATCACGATCAATCCAAATAATGTTCCCAGCGCGCATGCAACCCTCGTCGCGGCGCTCGCTTTGACTGGTCATGAGACGGAGGCGCGTGAAGCGCTCCAGCGTTACCTTGCGCTTCCTGTAACCGAGCCCAGGACGATCGCGGCGTGGAAAGCGTATCGCGAGGCTCAGGGCGTCGATGAGCGCAAAGATCCGCGCCTTCTCGAAATGTTGGACCGGGTCTATGAGGCCCTACGCAAGGCGGGGATGCCGGAGGAATGAGCGGCGGCGGGATTACCCTCCCCGCGGAGCGGACGCCGGGGACGGTCTTCCATCACCAGCATCCCATTGGGCGCTACGTGCTTGACTTTTACGGCACGGAGGCTCGCCTTGCGGTCGAGATCGGCGGGCTGGGCCACGACCTGGAGTGACCGGCCGCAGCGCGACATAAGCCGCGATGCTTGCCTTAGGGCGCATTGGCTTTTGGTGATGCGCATTGCGGCAAGCGAGGTGATGCACGACGCAGATGAGGCGATCGACGTGATCGCGCGTATGGCGACCGAAATGATCCGGGCGACCTCCCCTCCACCGCGCTGACGCGCGGTCCCCCTCCCCCGCTTCGCGGAGGAGGACAGCCCCAATGACAACAAGCTGGAGCGAAGAGAAAACTATGGAGCATCATCCGTTCGGCTCCGAAGAGCGCAAGGTATCCATCATCGGCCAAGGCACCTGGAACCTCGAGCAGGCGAATTCCGCGGCGGCGATCGGCGCTCTGCGTCGGGGCCTCGATCTCGGCATGACGCATATCGACACCGCGGAGATGTATGGATCGGGCGCGGCGGAAACTCTGGTCGGGAAGGCGATCGCCGGGCGGCGGGAGGAGGTCTTCCTCGTCTCCAAGGTCCTGCCACACAACGCCTCTCGCAGAGGCACGATCGCCGCGTGCGAGCGATCGCTAAAGCGGCTCGGTACCGATCGCCTCGATTGCTACCTTCTACACTGGCGTGGTTCGCATCCCCTTGCGGACACGGTCGCCGCTTTCGAGCAACTCAGCATCGACGGCAAAATCCTGTCGTGGGGCGTCAGCAATTTTGACGTGGACGATCTCGATGAAGTGAGCCGGGTGGGCAAACCTGCCTGCAATCAGGTGCTCTACCACTTGCGCGAGCGCGCAATCGAACACACGGTGATCCCGTGGTGCGAAGCGAACAGCGTCGCCGTCGTCGCCTACAGCCCATTCGGTCATGCTGGCGGATTTCCCGAGCCACACAGCGCGGGAGGGTGGGTGTTGAAGGCCATCGCGGACCGGCATGATTCCACGCCGCGCCAGGTCGCCCTGCGTTTCCTGACGCGGCGACCGTCGTTGTTTGCGATCCCGAAGGCTTCGGGCTCAGGGCATGTGGAAGAGAACGCGGGCGCCGACGCGCTTGATCTCAGCGCCGCCGAGTTGGCTCAGATCGATGCGGCGTTCCCGCTTGGCGTCTGTCCGCGTTCGCTGCCGATGCTTTGAGGCTCAAAAACGAAAATACAGGAAGGGGCTATAGGCGCCGGCCGCGACCGTGATCATGGAAAAAATGAGCAGCGCGAAAGTGAGGGCGACGTCGGCAGGCGCGCGCACAAGCAAAGGCGGCGTCCATTTGGCCGGCCATCGCGGCGCAACGGCGAGCACGCAGCCAATAATGAGGGTCATGATCGCGCGGTCGTTCAGGGCGTCGTGCATATCAAAGCTGATTTCGCTCAATCCGTTTTGACCAAACAAGCTCGCGTAGTACCCGATCGCCTCTGACAGATCCGTTGACCGGAACAGCACCCAGCCTCCCATGACGACGAGCAGCGCATAGGCCCATCGCGCTGGGCTTGCGAGCCGGGCAAGCACGGAGCCTAAGCCGAGGCGCTCGATCACCAGGAAGGCGCCGTGCCACACGCCCCATAGGACGAAGGTCCAGTTCGCTCCGTGCCAGAGCCCGCAGAGCAGGAACACCATGATGAGATTGCGGTAGGTCTGCGCGTCGCTTCCGCGGTTGCCGCCGAGCGGAATGTAAAGATAGTCGCGCAGCCACGACGACAGCGACATGTGCCAGCGCCGCCAGAATTCGGTGATCGATAGCGACGTATAGGGCATGCGGAAATTGCGCGGGAATGTGAAACCGAGCACGATGCCGAGACCAATCGCCATGTTGGAATAGCCGGCAAAGTCAAAATAGATCTGCACCGTGTAGGAAATCAGGCCGATCCACGCGTCAGCCATAGAGCGATGAGGAACCGTGTTGAACGCGACCTGAACGAGTGGCGCAACGACATCGGCGACCAGCACCTTCTGGGCGAGGCCGATGATGAAGATCCGGGCGCCCACGGACGCCCGTCCGAGCGTGAAACGGCGGGCGTCCAGTTGCCGCGCGACGGTCTTGTAGCGAACGATGGGTCCCGCGACGAGTTGCGGGAACAGGGAAATGTAGAGCGCGATGTCGATCGGATTGCGATTGGCCCTGAACCGTCGTCGGTAGACGTCGATGATGTAGGACAGGCAATGGAAGGTGAAGAACGAGATGCCGAGCGGGAGTGCAATGCTGGTCTGGAATGACGGCGTCCCAAGCGGGCTGAGAAGCGTAGTCAGGTTGGCGGTGATGAAATTGGCGTATTTGAAGATTCCAAGCAGCAGTAGATTTCCTGCGACCGCGACCGCAAGAGCCAACCGGCGTGACGTTCCCTCGCCCGCGTCGATCAAGAGGGCCGCGCAAAAATTGAAGGCGATCGAGATGAGAAGAATGATGACGAACCGGGGCTCTCCCCAGGCATAGAAAACCAGAGAGAACAGAAGCGTGACGATATTCTTGGCTTGGATGGTGGGCGTCAGGAAATAGGCGGCCAGGAAAATGGGCAGGAAGTAGAACAGGAACGTTATCGACGAAAACACCATGTCTAGCGCCCTGTGCCCCCGCCGATTAGCGACCACGGATGTTCAGTTCGTAGCTTCGAGGCCTTCTCAGACGCGTAAAGCTACGTCAAGACGGACCAAAGCAGGCCCCGGAGACGAGATGCGCCGCCAACGAATAGCGATAGTTGCATGTGATACAACGCGACATCTATATTTTTGCCGTTAAATATGTTAGCGGCTCTTGCAGGCGGGCAGAGGTCCGCCTACCTCGATGAGGCCGGAATGCCAGATGTCATCACCGCCAACCGGCTAACGGACGGCGTGGTCGTGTTTCAAGCAAGTGACGCTAGCTGGACCGAGGATTTCAACCGCGCGGCGGTTTTGCCCGATCCGCAATCCACGGCCGTCGCGCTCAAGCGCGCGAAAGAGGACGACGCGAACAATATTGTCGTCGACCCTTATGCCATCGTGGTCGAGGAGCGTAACGGCCATCTCGCTCCTAAAGCTTTGCGCGAAGCGATCAGGGCGACCGGGCCGACGATCAGGCGCGATCTGGGGAAGCAGGCGTTAGGTCAGGCCCCCCGCTCGGGACCTAAGGTCGCGACGGAGACAGATCATGTATCATTATGACGATTTCGACGCCGCCTTCGTCGCCGCGCGTGTCGAGCAGTTCCGTGATCAAGTCGCGCGCCGTCTCAGCGGCGAGTTGACAGAGGAGCAGTTCCGTCCCCATCGGCTGATGAACGGCCTCTACCTTCAGCTTCACTCCTATATGCTGCGCATCGCCGTCCCTTATGGCGTGCTCAACTCGCGCCAGATGCGCAAGCTCGCTGAGATCGCACGCAATTACGACCGCGGCTACGGTCATTTCACCACGCGGCAGAATATCCAGTTCAACTGGCCCGCGCTCAAGGACACGCCCGACATTCTGGCTGAGCTCTCGAGCGTCGAGATGCACGCAATCCAGACCTCGGGAAACTGCATTCGCAACGTCACGGCCGACCATTTCGCCGGAGTTGCGCATGACGAGATCGCAGATCCGCGCCCTTACGCCGAAATCTTGAGGCAATGGTCGTCGCTCCATCCCGAATTCTCGTTCCTGCCGCGCAAATTCAAGGTCGCCGTCAACGGCGCGACGCATGATCGCGCGGTGGTCCAGGCGCATGACATCGGACTGCAGGTCGTGCGTAATGATAAGGGCGAACTCGGTTTTCGCGTTTACGTCGGCGGCGGGCTCGGCCGAACGCCGATGATCGGGCGCATGGTCCGCGAGTTTCTGCCCGAGCGCGACCTGCTGGGCTTCGTCGAGGCGATCTTAAGGGTCTATAATCTCGAAGGACGGCGCGACAACAAGTTCAAGGCGCGCATCAAGATCCTGGTGCACGAAAAGGGCCTCGAGCCGTTGCGCGAGGCGGTCGAGGCGGAATTCGCCGCCCGCGATCCCAACGCGCTTAACCTCCCTGAAAAGGAGCTTGCGCGGTTTCGCGCGTTCTTCGCGCCCCCCAAGCTTGAGCTCAAGAAGGCGGTCAGCGACCGGGTGGAGCGCCGCAAGTCTAAGGATGCGCGCTTCGCAAGCTTCTTTGGCTCCAACATCGTGCCGCACAAGACGCCGGGTTATGTCGCCGTGACTGTCTCGCTGAAGGCGATCGGTGCGATCCCGGGCGACGCGAGCGCTGATCAGATGGACGCTGTCGCTGATCTCGCCGAGGACTATTCGCACGACGAGGTTCGCGTCTCGCACGAGCAGAATCTCATCCTGCCCCATATCGCGCTGGACGACCTGCCGGCGGTCTACGATCGTTTGGCGTCGGTCGGCTTATCGACGCCAAACGCCGGCGCCATCAGCGACATCATCGCGTGCCCCGGCCTCGATTATTGCGCGCTGGCGACCGCGCGCTCAATTCCCGTCGCGCAACGGATTGCCGAGCGTTTCGGCGACGGCCAGCGGGCGAAAGAGATCGGTCCGCTCAAGATCAAGATCTCCGGCTGCATCAATGCCTGCGGTCATCATCACGTTGGCCATATCGGCATTCTTGGACTCGAGCGGGCAGGGGAAGAAACCTACCAGATCACGCTCGGCGGCTCCGCCGATGAGCAGGCCGCGATCGGCCAGATAACCGGACCCGGCTTCAGCTCCGAGAATGTGGTCGAGGCGATTGAAACGATCGTCGAGACCTATTCGGGCCTCAGGCTCTCGGAGCAGGAGACCTTCATTGACGCTTATCGCCGCGTTGGCATGGCGCCGTTCAAGGAGGCGCTTTACGAGCGAAGCGCCGGATCGGACATCTGATGAGCGCCCACGACGTCAAGCTGTTCGGCGACCAGATCGCCGCCTCGCGGCTCGAGACGCGCTTCGCGCAGCTCAAAGCCACTTCGCTCCTGAGGCTTGCAATCGAGGATCTCTATCCCGGCCGCATCGCGCTTGTGTCGAGTTTTGGCGCGGACGCCGCGGCGCTTCTGCATATGGTGGCGCAGGTCGACACGTCGACGCCCGTGGTCTTCGTCGACACGGGCCAGCATTTTCCCGAGACGCTCGCGTACCGCGACGACCTTGTTGCGCGACTGGGACTGACCAACGTCATCGTCGCCGAGCCGAAGGCGGAGACGGTGGCGCAGGAGGACCCGGAAAAATTTCTGTTCATGAGCGATCCGGACCGCTGCTGCGATATCCGCAAGGTCCGTCCGCTCGCCGAGGCGATGGAAGGATTTGACGCCTGGATCACCGGCCGCAAGGGTTTCCAGACGACAATCCGGGCGACCCTGCCGCTGTTCGAGGCCGAAGGCGAGCGAATCAAGATCAACCCGCTTGTCGGCTGGAGCTCAAGCGACGTGCTGAAATACATTGCCGACGCTGGATTGCCGCGGCATCCCTTGGTGGCCAAGGGCTTTCCTTCCATAGGCTGCCTGCCGTGCACGAGCCCGGTCAAGCCCGGCGAGGATGAGCGCGCTGGCCGTTGGCGCGGGCGCGGCAAGGTCGAGTGCGGCATTCATGTCGGTCCGCTCGAAGCCGGATCCGGCATCTGATGCCTTTGTGGCGGCGCGAAGGTTTCGTCGAAGACGCATGGGCGTTTCTCGGCGACGAGGCTCCCGTGCCCGAAGAGGGTGCGATCGTCGTGTCGCTCAAGCGCTGGCTGAGCGAACGTGAGTCCCTGTCGGCGCGGGCGGCTCCTGTCGGAGTGGCCGTTGAGGCTGGCGCTGACGCGCAGGCGCATCTCAGCGATCTCACGAACCGGCCGCTGGTCGCGCTCGCCTTCGACAAGTTCGCCGATGGCCGGTCGTTCTCCTACGCGCGCATATTGCGCGACCGGCGCCAGTTTCGCGGCGAGTTGCGCGCGATCGGCGACGTGCTGATCGACGAAATCCCGCTCATGCTCCGCTGCGGCTTTGACTCGTTCGAAGTGACCAACGCGCCGACCTTGCACGCCCTCCAAGCCGGCCGGTTGCCGGGCTCGCCGCTGCACTACCAGCCGAGCAGCGCGCAGGACGAGGCGCCTGGGGGCACGCGGCCGTGGCTCCGCGTGACCAGACCGCCGGATTAGGCTTGAAGACGAAATCCACATCGTCATCGCGAGGAGCGAAGCGACGTGGCGATGCAAAGTCACAGGGCGCCCTTCATTTCTGGATCGCTTCGGTTGCGCTCGCGATCACGCCGGCGGCGCAAATCATCGCACCCGCTGGACATCACCCGATCCGCATCGACAACTCGACGTCCTCCGCGAAAGCCACGGACATGTAGCCGCTTGCCGGCGAGCGCACGCGCTTGAGGTAGTCGGGGCTCATGTCCGCATTGTCGGCGACGATCAGCGCGCCGGGCTTCAAGCGGCTTTCCAAGAGACTCAGGATCTCGGAATAGAGCGCCTTGGCGCCGTCGAGCAGGACGAGGTCGATCGTGTCCGGCAGGTCGCGGCTCAGGGTCTCGAGGGCGTCGCCTTCCCGGATCTCCACAAGATCGAGAACGCCGCCCGCCGTGAGGTTGTCTCGCGCCCGCTCCGCCTTCGACGGCTCGAACTCGCTCGTGATCAGGCGCCCGCCGCCATTGTCGCGCAAGGCCGCCGCAAGGTGCAGGGTCGAGACGCCAAACGAAGTTCCGAACTCGACGATCGCCCGCGCGCCTGTGCTTCGCGCCAGCATATAGATGCAGCGCGCCGGTCTCGCGCGAGACGGCGAGCGGAAGATGCTTCATCCGCCCGTAAAGCGCGCCATAGTCGGTCTTGCTCCGCAACATGCGCGCCTGCTCATCGTCGGAAAGATCGGCGAAGGCGGCGTCGATGTCCGGCTCGGCGGCGTCGGCGTCCGCGAAGAGGCGGTCCAGGAGCGGGGAAAGCGGGGCGGCGGAGAGCGTTGTCATGAGGATATCCGGTCCAGAGTTGAGCGCGTCTTCAGCTGGCGCTAGAAATACGACGAATTCATCGCATTTCCTATTCGCATTTGCTTAGGCCCCTCATGACCGACCGCCGACAAACCCAGATTTCCTCGCGAAAACGGCCGAAGCAGGCCCGCTCGGTCGACCTCGTCGCGGCGCTTCTGGAGGCCGCGGCTCAGGTTTTGGCGAAGGAAGGCGCGCCGCGCTTCACCACCGCGCGGGTGGCGGAGAGAGCCGGCGTCAGCGTTGGGTCCATCTATCAATATTTCCCCAACAAGGCTGCGATCCTCTTCCGGCTCCAGAGCGACGAGTGGCGGCAAACGTCCGAGCTGCTTCGCGGGATCCTCGAAAAGAAGTCGAGGCGGCCGACCGAGCGGCTGCGCGACCTGGTCCACGCCTTCATCCGCTCGGAATGCGAGGAGGCCGCGATGCGTGTGGCGCTGAATGACGCGGCCCCTCTTTATCGCGACGCCCCCGAGGCGCGGGAAGCAAGGGCCTCGGGAGACCGGACCATGCAGGTCTTTATGCGGGAGGCGCTGCCCCAGGCGTCGGAATCGACGCGCGCCTTGGCCGCGGACCTGATCACCACGACGCTAAGCAAGGTCGGCAAGCACTTTTCGGAAAGTTATCGGAGCCGGGCAGAGATCGAGGCGTATGCCGACGCCATGGCCGACATGTTCTGCGCCTATCTCGAAAGCCTTGCAGAGGTTCAGGCAACCCTGTCACGAGACCTTGATCCTTAAGCCGCTAGAGAATGTACTTAACGTCAGCGAAAAACGATCCCGATGTCCCACGACCATAGCGGCCACTCGCACAACCATGCCGGCCACGATCGCGCGCACGCCCATGCGACGGCGAACTTCGGCACACCCTTCGCCACCGGTATAGCCATCAACCTCGGCTTCGTGATCATCGAAGCTCTGTATGGTCTGATGAGCAATTCCGCGTCGCTGCTGGCCGATGCGGGACAGAATCTCAGCGATGTCCTTGGACTTGGCATTGCCTGGTTGGGGAGCGTGCTCGCCCAGCGTGCGCCAACCGCGCGCTTCACTTACGGACTTCGAGGCTCGTCGATCCTTGCCGCCCTGTTCAACGCGGTCTTTTTGCTGGTCACGGTCGGGGGGCCGTCGTGGGAGGCCATCCGGCGTCTCGGAACGCCCGAACCGGTGGCGGGCAAGACGATGATAGCGATCGCGGCCATAGGTATCCTCGTCAATCCCGCGACCGCCTGACTCTTCGCCTCAGGCAGCAAGGATGACATCAACCTGCGCGGCGCGTTCCTGCATATGGCGTCGGACGCGTCGTCTCTGTCGGCGTCGTCGCGGCGGCGCTTGCGATCCTGCTGACCAACTGGCTCTGGATCGTCTCGTCATCAACGCGGTCATCGTATGGGGCACGTGGCGACTTCTGCGCTATTCGGTCGGCATGTTGATGGCCGCGGTCCCGCCGCAAATCGATCCGGCGGCGGCGCGGGTCTTCCTTTCAGCGCAATCGGGCGTCGTTGAGGTGCATGACCTGCATATCTGGCCGATGAACACGACCGAAAACGCGCTCACCTGCCATCTGGTCATGCCAAAAGGCCATCCGGGCGATGCCTTCCTTCATGTGCTGTGCAGCGATCTCGCGGAGCGTTTCAAGATCAATCATACGACCATGCAGATCGAGGTCGATGCGCACATCGCCTGCGCGCTTGCGCCAGACGAGGTGGTTTAACGTTCTCCCTCTCCACGGGAGACGGGTCTGGGTGAGGGTTTCGCCGCTAACCCTCATTCGGCCGGCTGCGTCGGCGACCTACTCCCGGGAAGCGGCGCTACTCCGCCCAGCCCCTGAGCTCCCGCCGGGCGATGGCTTCGATCACCGCCATGCCGTCGGCGCTGTCGTTGAGGCACGGGACCGCGGCGAAGCGCTCTCCGCCGGCCTCACGGAAATAGCCGGCGTTCTCGACGCCGATTTCCTCCAGCGTCTCCAGGCAGTCCGCCGCGAAACCGGGCGTTAAGA
Source organism: uncultured Alphaproteobacteria bacterium (assembly GCA_963717215.1). Lineage (GTDB taxonomy): Bacteria > Pseudomonadota > Alphaproteobacteria > Rhizobiales > Beijerinckiaceae > Roseiarcus. The sequence goes on along the minus strand of CAVQVS010000002.1, from coordinate 249,501 downwards.
CCGCGACGCGCTTGATTCCGCGAGACGCAAGCTCGCGCAGGATCTCGGAGGTCGCGGGCTTCAGCCATTCGCTGCGCCCGAAGCGCGACTGAAACGTCATCAGGAGTCGGTTCTCGTCCATGCCAAGCGCTTCACGCAGGAGCCGCGTCGTCTTCGCGCAATGGCAGAAATAGGGATCGCCCTTGTCGAAATAGGCTTGCGGAATGCCGTGATAGGAGGTGACCAGGAGTTCGGGTTCGAAATCGAGTTCAGTGAGGCTCGCGCGGACTGAGCGTGCGAGCGCCCCGATATAGACGGGGTCGTCATAATAGGGCGCTGCGACGCGGATCGCCGGCTGCCAGCGCATGGACTGCAGCGCTTCGAACGTCTTGTCGCCGACCGTCGCCGTCGAGGCGGCACAATATTGCGGGTAGAGGGGAATGACGAGGATTCGGTCGCAGCCCTCTTCCTGAAGCGCCTTGAGCCGCTCGGCGATCGGGGGCGCGCCATAGCGCATGGCCCAGTCGACGACGACGTCCCTGTCCATGTTGCGGAGCGTCGGCCCGAGCTTTTCGCTTTGCGCACGCGTGATCGTTTTCAACGGCCCCTCGTCACGCTCCTTGTTCCAGATGGAATCGTAGTCGCGCCCTTTGGCGTGCGGCCGCCTGAGGAGAATGGCCTGCAGAATCGGCGCCCAAATCAGGCGCGGCGTCTCGATGACGCGGCGATCGGAAAGGAACTCCTGTAGATAGCGTCGGATCGACCAATAGTCCGTGCCTTCCGGGGTGCCGAGATTGACGATCAGCACCCCAACGCGGCCGCTCGCGACCGCCGGATGGTTCGTCGGGCGATGGCTACGCGCTTCATTCGGCAGGTTCGCTACATACATAAACGCGCCTTATCGACCGTGCCGCGTCTGGCCGTCAGTTCACAGCCGCGGGGCTGAAATTTGTCGCGATCCCGTTGATGCAATACCGCAGGCCGGTCGGCGGCGGCCCATCCGGAAAGACATGGCCCAGATGCGATCCGCAGCGTGAGCAATGCACCTCGGTGCGCGTCACGCCCATGCTGCGGTCGACGCTCGTTTCCACTCCGCCTTCGACCGGCGTATCGAAACTCGGCCAGCCGGTGCCGCTCTCGAACTTGGTCTTGCTCTCGAATAGGGGCTGTCCACAACCGGCGCAAACGAACGTCCCCGGCCGCTTCTCGTACAGGAGCGCGCAGCTGCCCGGCCGCTCGGTGCCATGGGCGCGCATAATGTCATACTGCTCCGGGGTCAGGATTTTACGCCATTCGGCGTCGGTGTGGGTGACGGGGAAATGGTCTTCTTTCATGAGATCCTCCTTGAGATCCACTATATAGGCGCGATACGTGCTGGGAACACGTCCTGTACGTTTGCGAGCGGCCCGAAGTTACCTACCCTTGGAACACCACGGTCTTGCCGTGGTTCAACAATACCCGGTCCTCGATCACGTTGGCGATGGCGCGAGCGAGCACGCGGCGCTCGATGTCGCGCCCCTTGCGCACCAGATCCTCGGGCGTGTCTCGGTGGCTGATGCGCTCGACATCCTGTTCGATGATCGGCCCCTCGTCGAGATCGGAGGTGACAAAGTGCGCCGTGGCTCCGATCAGCTTAACGCCCCGCGCGTGCGCCTGATGATACGGCCTCGCCCCTTTGAACCCAGGCAGGAACGAATGATGGATGTTGACGCATTGCCCCTGGAGCTTGGCGGTAAAGCCGTCCGACAAAATCTGCATGTAGCGCGCAAGAATGACGAGATCGGCTTTCGCGGATTTGATGATTGCCCAGGCCTGAGCTTCCTGCTCCATCTTGGTTTGCCTGGTGATTGGGAGATGGTGAAAGGGGATGTCGCCGAAATTGATATGAGCGTAGGTCTCGCGTGGGTAATTGGCGATGATCGCGACAGGATCCATTGCAAGTTCGCCGCTGCGCCAGCGGTAGAGGAGATCGACCAGGCAATGGTCGAACCGCGACACCATGAGCACGACGCGCTTCAGCTGATCGACGGAGCGCATCGACCATCTCATCGCGAACGCGATAGCGATCGCCTTGAAGGTTTCGGGTAAGGCTTCGATGTCCGCATCCGGCGTCGAGGAGTTGAAGACGACCCTCATGAAAAAGTCGCCCGTCTCGATATCGTCAAACTGCTGCGCGTCAAGGATGTTGAACCCGCCATCGAACAGAGCGGCCGCGACTTTCGCGACGATCCCGGGCCGGTTGACGCAGGACAAGGTGAGAACGTGGCGCTTGCTCGACATCAGGGCTCCTTAGAATGACCCGTAGCCGATGGTTGGGCCTGCTATTGTTTGACCTGCTTCAATAGGGCTTCGACTGAGGGCAGAATCTTCTGAACGATGATCTCGACCCCCTGGGCGTTCGGGTGCAGCCCATCGGGCTGGTCGAGCTTCGGGTTGCCCGCGACGCCGTCGAGAAAGAACGGATAAAGCGAAGCATTGTAGCTTTTCGCCAAAGCCGGATAGATGGCGAAGAATTCGCCCGCATATTCGCCACCGAGGTTGGGAGCAGCCCGCATGCCGGCGAGGAGCACTGGCAAATGGGCGGCTCGGGCCTTGTCCAGAATCGCCGCCAGCGTCGTCTTTGTCGCCTCGGGCTTCATGCCCCGCAGCATATCGTTGCCTCCAAGCTCGACAATGAGCGCATCGGCGTTTTGCGGCACCGACCAGTCGTAGCGCGCAAGAGCGTCGGCGGCCGTATCGCCGGAGACGCCGGCGTTGATGACCTTCACGTCCCAGCCCTTGGCGCGAAGCGCTGCCTCGAGACGATCCGGAAACGCCTTGCCAGGCGGCAGGCCATATCCTGCCGTCAGGCTGTCGCCCAAGGCCACAAGATGGAGCGTCCGCGCCGCGGCGCCGTGCAATGTCGTCGCCAGGACCGCAGCGAAGGCCGCCGCCTGGACGAAGAGGCGCAAATGCCCATATGAGGACGACTTGGTCTTAGGGTGTCTGGACAATGGTGTTTCCTGCGGTCGCGATGCGCGGCGTCGACCTCAGTCTCGGCCGCGGCGCGGCTCGCGTGCATATCTTGCGCGACGTCGGTCTGACAATCGGCAAAGGTGAGGCGGTCGGCATAATCGGGGCTTCCGGATCAGGCAAATCGACGCTTTTGATGATTATGGCCGGTCTTGAGCGGCCCGATAAAGGCGAAGTTGAGATCGACGGCGTCAAGCTCGGCGCCCTGAACGAAGACGCCCTCGCGCGCTTTCGGGGCCAGCGCATCGGCATCGTGTTCCAGTCCTTTCACTTGATTCCGACGATGACCGCGCTCGAAAACGTCGCGGCGCCGCTCGAGCTTGCCGGCGCACCCGACGCCGCGGAGCGCGCCAGCGCCGAACTCGAGCAGGTGGGTCTCGCCGGTCGCCGCACGCATTATCCGGCGCAATTGTCGGGAGGCGAGCAGCAGCGCGTGGCGCTGGCTCGTGCGCTGGCTCCCCGGCCGTCGCTTCTGATCGCAGACGAGCCGACCGGCAATCTCGACGAGACCACCGGGCGCGCGATCATCGACATGATGTTCGATCTGCCGGCGCGGCGCGGAGCGACGCTCGCGCTCGTCACGCATGATTCCTCGCTCGCTTCGCGCTGCGACCGGGTGATCCGCCTGCGTTCGGGCAGGATCGAAGACGAGGCCGTTCCTGCGGCGACGTTTTCCGCATGAGGGATTGCGGAGCCTTGGAAGCTTTTGCATTGGGGCGCACAAAAGACCCCCTCTCTACCGGGAGAGGGGTTGGGGGTGAGGGTTCGCGCGCTGACCGCGGTGACGGCTCTGTTGCGGCTCCCTCATCCGTCGGGCTACGCCCGCCACCTTCTCCCCAAGGGGGAAGGCAGTGAACGCGCCCTCGACAGGGCTCATTCCGCAGCCGACCCGGCCGCCGACCGTGCGCTTCGCCTTACGCGACCTGCGTGGCGGGCTCGCGGGCTTACGTATTTTTCTTCTCTGCATCGCGCTAGGCGTGGCGGCGATCGTGGGCGTGGAAAGTCTCGCCCTTGCGCTCAACGACGGGATGGGGCGCGAAGGACGGGTGATCCTCGGCGGCGACGCCTCATTCGCGCTCGTCCATCGTCGTCTTGGCCCCGACGAGCAGCGCTTTCTCGAAGCGCATGGCTCCCTGTCGACGGTCGCGACCTTGCGCGGCATGGCGAGAGTGTCGAGCGGCGACGCGGCGCTGATCGAAATCAAAGCCGTCGAGCAAACGTGGCCGCGCATCGGCCAGGCGGCCTTCGCGCCGCCCATGTCGCTCGAGGCCGCGCTCGGCGAACGCGACGGAATGTTCGGCGCTGCGGTGGAAGAGGCGCTGCTGGCTCGGCTCAACCTCAAGCTCGGCGATGTCATTCGCATTGGCGAAACGAGTTTCGTGATTCGGACCCTGCTCGTCAGCGAACCCGATCGGCTGGCGACGGGCATAGGCTTGGGCCCACGCGTGCTCATTTCGCAATCGGCGCTTGACGCAACGAAACTGATCCAGCCGGGCTCGCTGGTCAGATGGGCCACGCGCGTCATCATGGACGGCGCGCCCGACAATTCCGCCGTCCAGGCTTTCATGGACGAGGCGAAGCGGACTTTCCCGCAAGCCGGATGGGACGCTCGATCCCGTCTCGCCATCAACCCGGACTTCAGTCGCGATCTCGACCGCTTCGCCGAGTTCCTTACGCTGGCGGGATTGCTGTCCCTGGTCGTCGGCGGGGTCGGCGTCGCGAATGCGGCGCAAGGTTTCGTCGAGCGCAAACGCGCGACGCTCGCCATCCTCAAGGCGATTGGCGCGACTGGATCGAGCGTTGTTTCCCTTGCGCTCGTCGAGTTCATGATCGTCGCCCTGATCGGCGCGCTTCTCGGGGCGGCGCTGGGCTCGGCGATTCCCTTCGCCGTCAATTGGCTGTTCGGCTCCCTGCTGCCAATTCCGCTCGCGCCCTCGATCTCGCCCGCCCTCATCGGCCGCGGGCTGATCTACGGATTGTTGACCGCGCTCGCCTTCTCGGGCGCGCCGCTCGGGCGCGCCCATGATCTGCCCGTGACCACGTTGATCCGCGACTTGGTCGAGGAGCGTCAGGGCTGGCCGCGCATGCGCTATCTTGCCGGCGCCGCGCTCGCTGGCGTCGCGCTTTTTACGCTTGCCGTCCTGACCAGCCCGCAACGGTCGGTCGCGGCGATGGTCGCCGTCGCCACGGTTGTGTCGTTCATTGCGCTTCGGCTAGTCGCTCTTGGCGTCGCGTATCTTGCGCGTCGCGCGCCCCGTTCGCGTTTCGTCGAGGGACGCATGGCGCTCGACGCGATCCATAGGCCAGGCGCGCTGACGCCGTCCGTCGTGCTGTCGCTTGGCCTCGGTCTCACCGCGCTCGTCGCGCTCACGCTGGTCGAAGCCAACATGCGCGCCGAATTACGCGAGGCTCAGCCGGGCGTGACCCCGAGCTTCTTTTTCCTCGATGTGCGCGGCGCCGACGCAGGCCCGTTCGTCGACTTCGTGAAGCGCGAGGCCCCGGGCGTCAAAGTCAGCGAGACGCCGATGATGCGGGGGCGCTTTGTCACGATCGGCGGCAGGCCGGTCGAACAGGTCAAGCCCAGCGATAATGTCGCCTGGGCGCTGGAAGGCGATCGTGGCGTGACCTTCGCCGACAAGCCGCCCGAGGGGTCCGAGGTCGTCGCGGGGACATGGTGGCCGACCGACTATTCCGGGCCGCCGCTGGTGTCGATGGAGAAGGAGGTCGCCGAGGGCCTTGGTCTTCATCTCGGCGACACGGTTGTCGTCAACGTTCTCGGTCGCGACATTTCGGCGAAACTGGCGAACTTGCGCAAAGTGAACTGGCGCAGCTTCGCCATCAATTTCGTGCTGGTCTATTCGCCCAACGCGCTGAAAGGCGCGCCATACACCGAACTCGTATCTGCGTCGCTGCCCTCCACGGCGCCGGACGCCGAGCTCAAGCTCATGCGCGCCGTGGCGCAGGCGTTCCCGAACGTCGCCAGCGTCCGGGTGCGCGAAGCGATGGACAGCGTCGAAACGCTGCTCGCCAAGCTTGCGCTCGCCATCCGCGCGGCGACGGGAGTGGCGCTCACGACCTCGGTCCTGGTGCTCGCCGGCGCGCTGGCCGCCAATCGGCGCGCGCGCCTCGCCGACGCCACGATCCTGAAGATTCTTGGCGCGACCCGCGGCCGCCTGGCGATCATGTTCCTGATCGAATATGCGCTTTTGGGACTGGCCACGGCCGCATTCGGGGTCGCTGCGGGAACGCTCGCGGCCTATTGGGTCGTGTGGCGCATCATGCAGTTCGATTTCGTCTTCGATCTGCGCTCCGCGTTCGCCGCCGCCGGCGGGGGCCTTGCGATCACGGTCGGCCTTGGCATGATCGGCGCCTGGCGGACTTTGAGCCAGAAGCCGGCGGCCTATTTGCGCGAGTTGTGATGAAGCGAGCGAGCCGCGGAGCTCATTAAAGCGACCCTATAAACCTAGCATTCCCACGCTTATTCGGCATGCGCCTGTTCAGGCTTGGCGCGTCGCGCCATTATGGCTTCGACCTCGTCACCATATCTGGTTCCCCATTCGCACAGCGGGATCAACGCCTTTCCAAGCGTCCGCCCGAACCCCGTGACAGAATATTCAACCTTCGGCGGGATTTCTCCGAAGTCGACGCGATCGATGATGCCGTCCGAATGCAGCTCCTTGAGCTGCTGAATGAGCACTTTGTCGCTGACCCTGCCGACCGCCCGCCGCAATTCGCCGTAGCGCCGGGCTCCATGAGCAAGATGGAACAGGATCAAGGGCTTCCACTTGCCTCCCAGGACGAACAGGGCCGCGTCCAAGCCGCAGGTCAGAACACGATCTCTCATCTCGGTCCGCTTTCTAATTTGATACTTACCAAAAGGTGCATACTGGAAGAAAGAAATGCAAGCCCCTAGCTGCGTAGAGTTGTTCACTCAATGAGGACTCTCATGGGCAGGCTTGAAGGGAAGATCGCAGTCATTACCGGCGCTAACAGCGGCATTGGTCTGGCGACGGCAAAGCGCTTCGTCACCGAGGGCGCCTTCGTTTACGTAACGGGGCGCCGCCAGGATCAGTTGGACAAAGCGGTCGAAACGATCGGCGGCCGCGTCATGGCCGTGCAAGGCGACATTTCCAATCTTGCCGATCTCGATCGGCTGTATTCAGTCGTTCGGTCGGGTCATGGCCGCCTGGATATTGTGTTCGCCAACGCAGGCGTCGGCGCGCTGGAACCGCTGGGCGCGATCACCGAGGCGGCCTATGACCGAGTTTTCGACATTAATGTGAAGGGAACCCTCTTTACCGTGCAGAAGGCGTTGCCGCTCATGACTTCTGGCGGATCGATCATCCTCACCGGTTCGACGACGGGCACGATGGGAACGCCTGCGTTCAGCGTCTACAGCTCAACGAAAGCGGCAATCCGAAACTTCGCCCGCAGCTGGACCTTGGACCTGAAGGGGTCGGGCATCCGCGTGAACGTCCTGTCGCCGGGAGCGACCGCCACGCCGGGCCTCATCGATGGCGTAGCGAAAAGCACGGGTCAGCCCGACGCAGTCATCGCCGGCCTCAAGGCCCAGACACCTCTTGGGCGCTTAGCCGATCCGGACGAGATCGCCGCGGCTGCGCTCTTTCTGGCCTCGGATGAGAGCAGCTTCATGACCGGCAGCGAAATGTTCGTCGATGGCGGCGCCGCGCAGGTCTGACGCCAAGCCGGAGATCGCATGGCGCTCGGGCAGAGAGGCTGGTGATGTATTTGCGGGAATTGTGATAAGAAGTGATGCGACGGTCGAACCACGTCCGTCGAGGCGCGACAAGACCAACCGGGAGGAAGCGCAATGGCGCCGCTGACGCAATCTTACGTCCACGGCGTGTCTTCGACGCCGCTGATCGGCGAAACGATCGGCCAGCTCCTGCGCCGCGTCACGGCGGAGGGGCCGGATCGCCCCGCGCTCGTCACCCGCCACCAGAATGTGCGCTTGAGCTACGCCGACCTCCTGCGCCGGTCCGAAGACTTGGCCGTGGGCTTACGCAAACTGGGCCTCGAAAAGGGCGATCGGGTCGGCATCTGGTCGGCGAATGTCAGCGAATGGGTTCTGGCGCAGTTCGGCACCGCGCTCGCCGGGATCATTCTGGTCAACATCAATCCCGCCTACCGAAGTCACGAATTTGACTACGCGATCAAGAAATCCAGCTGCCGGGCGCTGATCCTGAGCCCGGGCCACAAGAACAACGACTATTTCGCCTCGCTGCGGACCTGCGCGCCCGAGATCGACACCGCCGAACCGGGCAAGCTGCAGTCCAAGGGCTTGCCGAAATCTTGAGTTCGTCATCCGCTTAGGGAGCGGACAGGTCGCCGGGCATGCTCAACTTCGATGACGTCGCCAAACCCGCAACGGCAGGCGAGCGCGCCGAGCTTATGGCCTTCGAAGCGACGCTTCAGTTCGACGACCCGATCAACATCCAGTTCACGTCGGGAACGACCGGCGCGCCCAAGGGGGCGACACTCACCCATCACAACATCCTCAACAACGGCTATTTCATCGGCGAGGCCATGCGCCTCACCTCCGAGGATCGGTTGTGCATTCCGGTGCCGTACTACCATTGCTTCGGCATGGTGCTTGGCAATCTCGCCTGTGTCACCCACGGCTCCTGCATGGTGAGCCCGTCCGAAGGTTTCGATCCCATCGCGACCTTGGAGTCGGTGCAGGCTGAACGATGCACGGGTCTGCACGGGGTGCCGACAATGTTCATCGCCATGCTTGAGCATCCCGAATTCGCCCGTTTCGACCTCAAGAGCTTGCGCACCGGGATCATGGCGGGCTCGCCCTGTCCGGTCGAAGTCATGCGAAAAGTGGTCAGCGCCATGCATATGAGCGAGGTGACCATCGCCTACGGCATGACGGAAACGAGCCCGGTCAGCTTTCAGAGCGCCTATAATGACCCGCTCGAGCGGCGTGTCTCCACCGTCGGACGCATCCTGCCCCATCTCGAAGTCAAGATTGTCGACGCCGAGGGTCGAATTGTTCCGCCGGGGGTCGCGGGCGAGTTGCTGACCCGTGGTTACAGCGTCATGCGCGGCTATTGGGATGATCCGGCGGCGACGACAGCGTCGATCGACGGCGCCAGATTCATGCATACCGGCGATCTGGCGACCATCGATCAGGAAGGTTACTGCAATATTGTCGGCCGATTAAAAGATATGGTTATTCGCGGCGGCGAGAACGTTTATCCGCGCGAAGTGGAGGAATTTCTTTTTACCCACCCGGCGGTAGCCGAGGTCCAGGCCTTCGGCGTTCCCGACCGTCGCTATGGCGAGGAGCTTTGCGTCTGGGTTCGCCGCCGCGACGGTTCCGCGTTGAACGAGGCCGAAATTATCGCTTTTTGCCGGGCCTCGATCGCCCATTACAAGGTTCCGCGCTACGTGCGCTTCGTCGATTCGTTTCCGATGACGGTCACCGGAAAAGCTCAGAAGTATTTGATGCGCAAGGCGATGATGGAGGAACTGGCCCTGGCCGAAGAACGGACGGCCTGAGGCTTAGGGCGCCGGGAACATCCGCATGATTTCGAGCGGTTTTAACCTTTATCAAACCATCAGAGGGGTCGGGGATCGGCCCGGGAGACCTCTCCGCACGCCGCTAAAAAGCGACAATTCCGGCCTTCATTGGAAATTGAGACAATTTGAGTTCTCTTGGCAATTCGGTCAGGTGCGCTTAAATGGCAGAAACGGGGTCGGAAGGGTCCGAGAAATCTCAGACGACCACTTCGTGACGGAAAGATTATGAACGCAAACTATCGAAATTTCGCCCTGTGGGTGATCATCTTTCTACTGGTTCTGGCGCTCGTCACCTTGTTTCAGAGCCCGGGCCAGAAGTCGCCGTCGAGCGAGATCACCTTCAGCCAGCTCCTGACCGACGCCGACGCTGGCAACGTCCGCGACGTCACGATCGCCGGCCCCGAGATTTCCGGCCACATGAAGGACGGGCGGACATTCCAGACCTACGCCCCGAACGATCCGACCCTCATCCAGACCCTTTATAAGAAGGACGTGACGATCACCGCCAAGCCGCCGTCTGACGGCAACAACTGGCTGCTCACCATCGTCTCCAGCGTCCTGCCCGTGCTGCTGTTCCTGGGGCTGTGGATCTATATGACCCGGCAAATGCAGGGCGGCGCCGGCAAGGCGATGGGATTCGGCAAGTCGAAGGCCAAGCTTCTGACCGAGGCGCAGGGACGCGTGACGTTCGAGGACGTCGCGGGCGTCGATGAAGCCAAGGAAGACCTGCAGGAGATCGTCGAGTTCCTGCGCGATCCGCAGAAGTTTCAGAAGCTCGGCGGGCGCATCCCGCGCGGCGTGCTGCTGGTCGGCCCTCCAGGCACCGGCAAGACCCTGACCGCGCGCGCGGTGGCGGGTGAAGCCAATGTGCCCTTCTTCACCATTTCGGGTTCCGACTTCGTCGAAATGTTTGTCGGCGTCGGCGCGAGCCGCGTGCGCGACATGTTCGAGCAGGCGAAGAAGAACGCGCCCTGCATCATCTTCATCGACGAAATCGATGCGGTCGGCCGCCATCGCGGCGCCGGACTCGGCGGCGGCAACGACGAGCGTGAGCAGACGCTCAACCAGTTGCTCGTCGAGATGGACGGTTTCGAGCAGAACGAAGGCATCATCATCATCGCCGCGACCAACCGGCCCGACGTGCTCGACCCCGCTTTGCTGCGGCCTGGCCGCTTCGATCGCCAGATCGTCATCTCGAACCCCGACTTCATCGGCCGCGAGAAGATCCTCAAAGTCCATGTGCGCAAGGTCCCGCTCGGGCCTGACGTCGACCTCAAAGTGGTCTCGCGCGGAACGCCGGGCTTTTCGGGCGCGGATCTGATGAATCTGGTCAATGAAGCGGCGCTGCTCGCCGCCCGGCGCGGCAAGCGCGTCGTCACCCGTCAGGAATTCGAGGATTCGCGCGACAAGATCATGATGGGCGCCGAACGGCGGACGCTGATCATGACCGAGCAGGAAAAGCGGCTGACCGCCTACCACGAAGCCGGCCACGCCCTCGTCTCGGTCTCGATGCCCGCCTCGACGCCGATTCACAAAGCGACGATCATTCCGCGCGGCCGCGCGCTCGGCATGGTGCAGTCGCTGCCCGAGCGCGATCAGATTTCGCAGAGCTTCGAGGAGCTCATTTCGATGCTGGCGATGGCGATGGGCGGCCGCGTCGCCGAGGAGCTCGTGTTCGGCAAGGACAAGGTGACCTCGGGCGCAGCCGGAGACATCCAGCAGGTGACCAAGATCGCCCGCGCGATGGTGACCCGGCTCGGCTTTTCTCCCAAGCTTGGCACGGTCATGTATGGCGAGAACCAGGACGAGGTGTTCCTCGGCTATTCGCTGGGCCGGCAGCAGAACATCTCGGAAGCCACTGCCGAGACGATCGACCAGGAAGTGCGTCGGCTGGTGCAGGAAGCCCACGAGACCGCGACCCGCATCCTCACCGAGCGGAAGGCTGATCTCGAAACGCTCGCGGCTGGTCTCATGGAGTTCGAGACGCTGAGCGGCGACGAGATCGTTGGCCTCCTGCAGGGGGTCAGGCCAGTGCGCGAATCGGCGGCCGACCGGGAGCCTCCGGCGCCCCCGCGCGCCGCCGTGCCTTCTACCGGCAAACAGCGGCCGATCGGTCCAGAGGCTGGCGGTCTCGAGCCGCAGCCGCAAACCTGAGGTCGCTTCGGGTCGTGTGTTAATACGGTAGGGGCCGCGCCATGAGCGCGGCCTTGTTCCTTTTTCGATCCTCGCGGCGCCTCCATACGACACCAAGCTCATCGCGCATATCGCTATCCGACGGCGAGCTTCAGAGCGCTGAGCATATACAATCTCTGGTTTGCGCGACCCGCACTGCCGGAAAGGCGGCGGCGGTCAGCTCGTCGCCATCCGCACCACGTGTCCGCCGGGCCCAGGCCGCGGAGCGACGGCCAGGTCCGGCAGATAGCGCGCAACGAGGGCCGCGCGATCGAGATCCTCGATGTCGGAGAACCCTAGTTCTCGCGCGCTAGCGTGCAGCGCGGGCGAATCGAAGTAGCATCGGAACGGCTCGCCGCTCGCCGCCACCCGCTCAACCATCTCGCGATGGAAATTGCGCGCGCTGGGTTCGGCGACGGCCTCTGGCGGGTTGCTGTAGTCGAACACGATTTCCGTCCCGCCCGGCCACCTCGCGAGCTCGCCGAGCGTCGCGAACACCGCCTCTTCGGTCAGGTAGGGCGTGACGCCGAGCCACAGCACGAAGGCGCTCCTGTCGGGGTCGAGCCCGCCGGCCTCGAGCGCTGCGGTCATGCTACCGCTTTCGAAGTCGTGAGCGACGTACGAGACGTGCGCCGGCTCGGCGATTTCCGCCTCGGCAAGCCGGCGCCGCTTCTCGGCTTGGGTCGCCGGATGATCGAGTTCGAAAATCCGCATGTCCTGAGTACGCTCGAGCCGATAGGCGAAGGTGTCGAGCCCGGCGCCCAGCACCAGGATCTGCCGCACGCCTTTCTCGATTGCATGGGCCGCCGAGTCCTCGGCGAAACGGCTGCGCATCGCAATAAACAGGCGCAGGCCTCGCCGCTCCGGCCGTTCCCTGGCTAGCGCTATGGCGCTCTCGGCGTCTGGCCCGAGGATCCGGAGCGCCAGCGGGTCGGCGAAGACGAACCCCCGCTCGAGGACCTGATGCGCCGCGCGGTGACCCGCCGCGCCAAGCGCGGTCACACTTGCCTGTCCGTCTTGCATGGGTCGAGATCTAGGAGCATCGGACCGTCAGATTGAATCGTGGTGGTTCCCGTCCGGACTGGCGACCGCCACAACGTAGCCATCTGGGTCGCGGAACCAAATCTCCCAATGTCGGGGCGCGGGGTTGAAATGCGGCTCTTCGATGATCTCCGCCCCCAAACGACGAGCTCTTTCGACAGCCAAATCGAAATCGTCGACCTGAAACCACAAGACGACGCCATGTCCGGGAGGCGCGGCGTCGGCGTTGACGAGATTGGGATGGGCTTCCGCGTCCCAGGCGTGGAGTTGAAGGAGCAGCCGACCAGAGCGCCAGATCCGATCATACATTTCGCGGTGCGGATGATCGGGAAGCGCGTTTGCTCCCAGCAATTCGGCGTACCATCGACTGCTCGCGCGAACGTCGCGCACTGCGATGAGCGGTTGAGCTTCGACAGTGGATGTCTGCGCAGGCGAGCTCATGCGGCGCTCCATAAAATTCGACGCTCCGGTTGGAGCGTCCTAGAACTGGGCGTCTACGAAAGATATCCAAAGAACGATCGCGAGACCACCGTAGGCAATCGCAGTCCCTATCTTTATCTCGTTGGCGCCGCGGCGATCTGCTAGTTTGGCGACGTACGCGCGGCGTTCAGGCGCCTCGGACGGGGAGGGTCTCATGGCCTCGACTTGGAGTTCGCCGGCCAGCTATTCGGCGTCGGCAAAACTCATGCACTGGTTTGTCGCCGCTGCGGTCATCGTGCTCCTCGCCTTAGGCCCCGTGATGAAGAGGCTCGTCCCCGAGGGCTCGCTCCGGGACAATCTCTATACCTTTCACGAGGCGCTGGGCGCGCTTGTCCTGATTGTCATGGTCGTGAGGCTCGCCCGGCGCATCGCGTTCGGCGTGCCGGCGCCGGATGCGGATATGCCGCCTGTCGAACAACGGGCCTCGCTGTGGGCGCAATACGCGCTCTACGCCCTCATCATCGTCACAACCGTGCTTGGCTGGGCAGGAACCAATGCCTACGGCGATCCAGTCAGCGTCTTTGGCCTCTTCGATTTTCCGACCATCATGGGCAAGGATCAGCCGCTGTCGGACCGTATCATCGTCTGGCATCTCATCTGCGGGATTCTGATCGCCCTGATCGTTGCGCTTCATATTGCGGGCGCGCTCTACCATTGGCGTGTCAAGCACGATCGCGTGTTGCAGCGCATGCTGCCTGACGATTCTCCATAGCCTCATCGATTGAATCGAGACACTGTTCCGCTTAACGGCCGGAGTGTGGGCATGTTGGAAAAGTTCGAACGCTATCCCCTCACTTTCGGCCCGACGCCGATCGAGAAGCTCCAGCGCCTGAGCGCGCATCTGGGCGACACGGTCGAGCTCTACGCCAAGCGAGAGGATTGCAATTCCGGCCTCGCCTATGGCGGCAACAAGCTGCGCAAGCTCGAATACATTATTCCCGATGCGCTTCGCTCGAACGCCGACACGCTGGTGTCGATCGGCGGCGTGCAGTCGAACCATACGCGCCAGGTCGCGGCGGTTGCGGCCAAGATCGGCATGAAGTGCCGGCTCGTGCAGGAAGCGTGGGTCCCGCACGAGGATGCGGTCTACGACCGGGTCGGCAACATCATGCTGAGTCGCATCATGGGCGCCGACGTCAGGCTCGTCGACGACGGTTTCGACATCGGCATCCGCAAGAGCTGGGAGGACGCGCTTGCGGACGTCGAAGCGCAGGGCGGCCGTCCATACGCGATTCCGGCTGGCGCATCGGTGCACAAGTTCGGCGGGCTCGGCTATGTCGGCTTCGCCGAGGAACTGCGCGCGCAGGAGCGTGCACTCGGCTTTGCCTTCGACTATATCGTGGTGTGCACGGTGACCGGCTCGACCCACGCTGGCATGGTGGTCGGCTTCGCCAGGGATGGACGTCAGCGCAAGGTCATTGGCATCGACGCCTCAGCCACGCCGAAGCAGACCAAAGCTCAGGTGCTCGACATCGCGCGCAAGACCGCGAAACTCGTCCAGCTTGGGCAGGACATCGGCGACGACGATGTGGTGCTGGTCGAGGACTATGCCTATCCCATCTACGGCGTGCCCTCCGACGAAACCAAGCAGGCGATCAGGCTCGTGGCGCGGCTCGAGGGCATGCTCACCGACCCTGTCTACGAGGGCAAGTCGATGCAGGGGATGATCGACCTCGTGCAGAAGGGCTTTTTCCCGAAAGGCGCGAAGGTGCTCTACGCCCATCTTGGCGGCGCGCCGGCCCTTAACGGCTACGCCTACGCCTTTCGCAATGGATGAGCCTGCGGCGATCGGCGCGATCCCGTCGCTGCCGACCCGGGCGTGCTTGACGCGGCCCTCTCTTCCGTTGTCGGGGCCAGAGCCTGCTCCAGATAATCACTGAAGGCGCGCGCTCTTTGCGACGGCTTCCGGCCGGCGGGAAAGACGACATAGGCCGTAATGGGATCGAGCGCGTAGTCGGTGAGGATCTCGATCACCTCGCCCGAAGCAAGCGCTTCCGCGCACATCCAGATCGACGCGGTCGCGACACCAAGTCCTGCGACGGCGCAGGCGACGACGCCGGTCGCCGAGCGCGACCGGATGCGCGGGCTCAACGTCTGGCGCTCGATCCGTCCGTCGCGCCGTCCAATCCAGGTGTCGTCGCCCGCGTCCGCTGGGCCGCCGATGACGTGGTGGCCAGCGAGATCTGCAAGGCTTAGAGGCGCGCCGCGTCCGGCGAGATAGGACGGCGCAGCGATGAAGAGGCGCCTGGCGCTCTCGAGCTTGCGCGCGACGAAGCTCGAATCCGGGAGGTCGCCAATACGAAGCGCGAGATCGGCCCCTTCGGCGATCAGGTTCTCGAAGCGATCCGACATCATGAGATCGATCGTGAGCAGCGGATGCCTGACAAAGAACGCCGCCAGCAGCGGCACAATGCGCCGCACGCCATATTCCGGCGGCAAGGCGACGCGCAGCAACCCCGAGAGACGGTCGGCGCCGCGCGCCGCGCTCTCCGCCTCGTCGATCGCGAGCAAAGCGTCGCGCGCTCTGACCAGAAGCACCTCGCCGGCGTCGGTGGCGGAAACCTGACGGGTGGTGCGGACGAGGAGCTTGACCCCCAGCCGGCGCTCGAGCGCGGCAATCGAGCGGGATACCGAAGGCTGTGACAGGCCGAATTCGCGCGCGGCTTTGGAGAAGCTTCCGCTCTCAACCGTGCGTACAAACAACTCTAGCTGCTGCAGACGATCATTCATACGAAAGGCTAATATATCATATCGCTTTTAGCGCAATATCTATCGCCATGCGCATTGCTTACTCAAGCCCATAAGCGTGTCGGGGTCCAACCGCGCGCCGACAAAGGCACAGGAGCAGGGCAATGGGTGAACTTAGCGGGAAAGTGGCGATCGTGACGGGCGCCTCGAAGGGCATTGGCGCCGCAATTGCGCTCCGCTTTGCGGGGGCGGGCGCGGCGGTAGCCGTCAATTACTCTTCGGACAGAGCCGGGGCCGACCGAGTTGTTGAGCAAATTAAGCGCGACGGCGGCAAAGCGATCGCGATCCAGGCGAATGTCTCAAAGAGCGCCGACGTCAAGCGCCTGTTCGGCGAGACGAAGGCCAAACTTGGCGCTCCCAGCATTCTGGTCAACAACGCGGGCGTGTTCACTTTCCAGCCACTCGAAGCGGTGACCGAAGCAGAGTTCCATCGGCAGTTCGACACCAACGTTTTGGGGACGCTGCTCGCGACTTAAGAGGCAGTCTCCGCTTTCAACGGCGAAGGCGGCAGCGTCATCAATATCAGCACGATCTCAAGCATCAACCCGGTGCCAAGCTCGGTTGTTTATTCGGCCTCGAAGAGCGCAATCGACGCTATCACCAAGGCGCTGGCGAAAGAACTGGGCGACCGTAAAATCCGGGTCAACGCCATCGCGCCGGGCATGACGGAGACGGATGCGGTGAAGAGCCTCGGCATCACGCTTGAGATGGCGAACGCCATCGGAGCGCCAATCCCTCTCGGACGCCTTGGTCAACCGGACGACATCGCAAAGGTTGCTCTGTTTCTGGCTTCCGACCAGTCATCGTGGTTGACTGGCGAGCGCATCACCGCGTCGGGCGGGCAGCGCTAATAGAGAACGGCAAGCCGCCCCTGCGAAAGCAGGAGCGGCGTGTCTAACGGTCTAAATCGGATTTTTAAAGCTTACAGTCCGCATAGGGCCGTATATCGACCGTTGAAGTCGTGGTACAGGCCACATGTCTGATTGGACTGCCATCCATTGCCCGCCATGCCGAACAGCGACCCGATAATCGGAATGCCGCCGTTCATGGGGCCATAGTAGTTTCCGACTGTTCCGACCGCCGCCGTGTTACCCTGCTCCGTGGTCGCGACTGTGTCCTTACCGTTGTAGTCACTGAAGGTTGCGAAGGCCGGCGTCGCGCCGAGAGTTAACGTAACCGCGGTCGCAAGAAGTGCTAAACGTGTCATCATTGGCTCCTATAGGTTCTAACTCCTCGGCAAACGAACCCTTGAGACGCCTCACCTGTTCCAGAAATCGCGATTAGTTGAAGAGGCAATTTTATTTTATGTTGACATGGCCACCTTCACGCCGCGCTCGCTTTCTGATCGGCGCATAATTTGATGTTAGGCCGCATGCGATGTTTTGTCTCAACCGTTGCCTTTTACGAATCGCGCCCGGCCGCCCTAGGGCGCCGCTTTTTTTCGAAACCGCCGCGCTTGAACTCGGCCCGAACGGGAGCGAGCGTCATCTTGATGTCGGTGCCGGACCGGGCATCCTGACATCGGCTTTGCGCCCTATTGTCGGGAGGTTGTGGGCATGGATCCCGAACCTGGGATGGTCGAGGCGGCGCGCGCGGCGGCGGAACGCGCGGGCGTGACTGTGAGATTTATCGCAGGCCGGTTGGAGGACGCCAGCGCCGCGCTCAGCCCATTCGACGTTGTCAGTATCGGCCGCGCGATCCACTGGCTCGATCCCGCGCCGGCCCAAGCCGCGCTTGAGTCCGCCCTCGCCACGCGCGGAAGGGTTCTGGTCTGCGGCGCGACAAGCGTCAGAGATGGTCGCAATCCGTGGCTTGAAACCTTCAAGCAGTGCGAGATCGCTGGAAAAGCGATCGTCTCTCGCTCAATCAGATACACTTTTCGCCAATGGCCAGTCCACCAGGACCGGAGCAATCCGGGTCGAGGGGACGTACGCCGTTCCCGTTGAGCGCCTGATTGAGCGCGTGCTCTCGATGTCGATCTCATCGTCGGAGCGGCTCGGCGACGAAGTCCCAGCTATGAACAGCGCCATGCGCGAAAAGCTCGCGCCTTTCGCTTCGGACGGGATGATCGGAGGACATTGTCGAGGCGCGAGCCGACGTGTTCGAACGCGCCTGACGGCGCTACGCTGATCGCACTCCTTACCGGCGCGGGATCAGCACTCACGTAAATCCACGCATCGACGGCGCCACCCTCCGTTTCAACTTGCACGGGCGAGCGGCGATATTCACTTCCCCCGAAATCATCCAGGCGGCTCCAATGTTTCGGAACGCCCGTCGACCTGAAAAGGCGAACTTCGATCTTTTCGCTGTCAGCGTCGAGAACCAGCGCCGGATATCCGAGCGCAGCGCCCCTACCCTTGTCAAGGAGCCTGCCCCTAACTCTTCCGATGCTCCACTCGCCCCGCAAATCGGAAAGGTGATGATGATTGGAACGTCCAGGCGCCAGAGAGTGCCGTAGGTTGCGAGATGATGGTCGAGGCTCATTGGCTGAGCATAGGCGCTTCCTTCGACGCATCAACCTTCGGTCTTCTTCCGATAGCGCATCGTCCAGATCGCTTCGTCGCCCGGCAAATATTCGGCGCCCGCCCAGGGATTCCCGCAGACGTGCAGATAAGCGTAGGGAGTTCCGGCGAACATGATCCACGCGCCGGCGTCCCGGACCGTCGTCGGCAGTCCGCAATGGTTCGCGTCGAAGGGCCAGAGGATCATCCAGTGCGGGCCAATGGGTATAGCTGGGCTGGTTCTGTCATGGGGGGTTATGTTGCTGTGCTGCGTCGCGCCGCAGAGCATGTAGCAAAGCCCCGGCGCCATGTTGGTCGGCTTCGGCTTCCCTTCAAGCAAGTCTTTGAACCATTGCATGCCCAAGGCGTCGAGACACATGGGCGGATCGCCGATGACGTCTTCGTTGCCGGGCATGCACACCCACTCGCTAGTTCCTTGTCGCAAGACTTTTGTCATGCGGCCCTGCTTGTCCATCTCGGCGACCGTTGCGTGTTCTGTAATCACGGAGGGTCCCGCCCGCATGGCGCGTGCGATTCTGACGGCGCGGATCTGTTCTTCGCGGGTCTTCGCAGCGCCCTCGGCGTCCGGCAAAGCAATGGCGGCATTGCTGTAGCTCCCGGAGCCGGCGTCTTGAGCCTTGGCGACTTCGCCCATCGCCGCCATGGCGGCGCCGAAGAACGTTGCGCGCGTGACCAGAGAACGACGAGACAATTTGTCTGCGGCCGGAGAGTCGTCAATGGAGCGCCGGATCATCTTTCCGCCTCCTTGCCGCTCAGTGCAGCGTCTCGATCGCAAGCGCGATGCCCTGTCCGCCGCCGATGCAGAGCGTAACCAGACCGCGCTTCAAACCGTCGCGGCGCATCGAATGGATGAGCTTCGTGGTCAGCACTGCGCCGGTCGCGCCGATCGGGTGGCCGTGCGCAACGGCACCGCCGTCGACATTGACGATCTCGTCGGACAATCCAAGTTCGCGCGCGACGACGATGGCGATCGCCGCGAAGGCCTCATTGATCTCCGCCCGCTCGATCGGAGTTGATCTCCCATCCGGCACGCTGCAACGCCTGCTTGACCGCGGGCACCGGCCCCAGTCCGAATATGTCGGGCTCGACCGCCGCAATGCCGTAGGCGACGAGCCGCGCGGCTGGCTGAAGGCCGCGCTTCTCGGCCCAGGCTTCGTCCGCGAGCACCATGGCCGCAGCCGCGTCGTTGAGGCCCGGCGCATTGCCGGCGGTGATCGCGCCGTCTGGGCGAAACGCGGGCTTCAATCGCGCAAGCGCCTCGATCGTGGTGTCGGGACGATTGGCTTCGTCCTGATCGAATGGCGTCGGCCCCTTTTTGCCGGGCACCTGGAATGGCGTGATCTGCGACTTGAAATGCCCTGCGCTTTGCGCTCGTGCGAAGCGTTGCTGCGAGCGCAGAGCCCACTGGTCCTGTGCTTCGCGCGTGATCTGGTATCTCTCCACCAGGTCCTCGGTATGCCAGCCCGAGTGCTCGCCGGAGAAAGCGTCGTTGAGCCCGTCCCGAAGCACGCTGTCGTAAAGCTGTCCGTCGCCCAGGCGATAACCCCACCGGCCGCGGCCGACGAGGTAGGGCGCCTGATCCATGCTCTCCATCCCGCCGGCGATTGCGGCGTTGGCGTTGCCGAGCAGGATCTCCTGCGCAGCGGAGATAATCGCCTGCGCCCCTGAACCGCAGACGCGGTTCACCGTCATGGCGGGAACCGTCGCCGGCAGTCCGGCCTGAACCGCCGCCTGGCGGGCGGGGTTCATCTTGGTCCCGGCCTGAATGACGTTGCCCATCGCGACGGTCTCGACCTCCTCAGGCTTGAGGCCGGCCCGCTCGACCGCGGCGCGGATCGCGACGGCGCCAAGGTCCGGCGCCGGCACGTCCTTCAAGGTTCCGCCGAAGGCGCCAATTGCAGTGCGGACGGGGTCCGCGAACACCACAGAGCGTGACGTCATGGCTCGTTCCTTTAATGTCGCGTTCGCGGTTAGGCGATCTTCCGCGCAGGTTCGGTGCCACGGTATCTCTGCGCCGGAGCCGAATTGCCGAACTTCGGCGCAAGCGCGAGGCGGGCGGCGTCGAAGCGGGTCCAGTCCTCCCCATCCTGAAGTGGCGGGATTGTCACCACTTCGCCGCGGTCAAGACCGATCAACGCGGCGTCAACCATGTCCTCGGTCGACATCACGGTCCCGGGCTGCAGCTTCGAATGGTGGAAGCCGCCCTTTTCCCAAATGTCCGTCGCGGTCGCAGCAGGCAGGACCGCCTGGACACGCACGCCCTTGCCGGCGAGCTCGTGTTGCAGCGACTGAGTGAGGGCAAGGACATAAGCCTTGCTGCCGCCGTACACGCCATTGAGCCTCTCTGGCACGATGCCGACGACGGACCCGATGTTGATGATCGTGCCCGCGCCGCGCGCGACGAAGGCCGGAGCAACGGCATAGGTCAGGCGGGTGAGCGCCGTGACGTTCAGTGCGATCATCGCTTCCATCTGATCGACGTTCGAGTCCACGAGCGGGGTGAGGGCGGCCGTACCGGCGTTGTTGACGAGCAGGGTGACGCTGGGATCGTCGCGAAGCACAGCCTCGATTTTTGCGAGCGCCGCTTTGTCGCCGAGATCGGCGGGGATCACTTTGACGGAGCGACCCGTCTCCGACGTCAGTCGCCTAGCCAAGGATTTCAGTTTCTCGCCGTTTCTCGCCACGAGGATCAGGTCGTAGCCGCGCTTCGCGAGCCGGTCGGCGTAAACAGCGCCGATGCCGGACGAAGCGCCGGTAACAAGGGCTGTGCCGGGGGAATGGGTCATCCGTGGAACTCCTGATCTGGCCTTGACATTATGCGTATATGCGCATAACTAGGCGTATCTGCTCCTATTGTCAAGGACGAGAACTCGAAATGCCGACCGACACCCTGCCGCCGCTCGAGGAATGCACCTGTCTCGCCGTCCGCCAGGCGGCGCGGCATGTCTCGCAGTTTTACGACCGTCATCTTGCCTCGGCAGGTCTTCGAACAACCCAGTTTTCCATTCTTGCTCGCCTGAGGCGGCACGGCCCCATGACGATCAACGCCTTAGCTGCCGAAATGGTGATGGATCGCACCACGCTTGGCCGGAACATCCTGCCGCTCGAGCGCGACGAACTGATCAGCATCAAGCCGGGCCGCACGGATCGTCGCAGCAAGGAGTTGCAATTGACCGATACCGGCCTTGAACGATTGCGCGCCGGTTTCCAGGGCTGGAAGGATGCGCAACGAGAGTTTGCGACCGCCTTTGGCAGTGAGCGCACAATCGGTCTGCGGGCATTGCTGCACGAGGTTGCGGCGACCGACCTGCCCAAGGAAACTGCTGCGGCCGACTAAATGACATGACCCGCAATCATCGGAGCGAATTCAGCTCAGCGTCAACGAGTTGGACCATATAGGAGTATATACGCTCTTCTTGGCCCGCGGCAAAACGACACGAACAGGAGATCGCGATGAGCGCCATCGCCGGCGAACATACCCAGGCATCCCCGACGGGCGTCCTGACAAAAGCGCGGATCAAGTGGCTAGCGTACGTGACGGTCGGCGGGATCATCGCCTTTGTTGGAGCGCGGTACGGCTACGAGTATTGGAGCGTCGGGCGCTTCATTGAAAGCACTGACGACGCCTATGCGGGCGGCAATGTCACGCCAATCTCCCCGCACGTAGCTGGTTTCGTCGCCCAGATCCTGGTTGGCGACAATGAATACGTGCGCGCCGGACAACCGCTCATCCGTCTCGACGACCGCGACTTCCGCGCCGCCGCCGACCGCGCGGCCGCGATTGTCGAAGCGCGCAAGGCGACCCTCGACAGTCTCGAGCGCAAACAAATGATGCAACAAACAACGATCCGCCAAGCGAAGGCGGATCTCGACGCGAAGAACGCGCAAGCAGCCTTCGCCAAGCAGGACGACCAAAGATATCGCGACCTGGCCCAGACCGCCGCCGGATCGCGGCAAAATGCGGAGCGCGCTTCGTCGCTCAACCTGGCGGCCGAGGCCAGCGTGATTTCGTCCGAGGCCGGCCTCGACGCGGCCAGGCAGCAGCTCACGGTTCTGGACGCGGAGATCGCTGTCGCCAAGGCCGACATCGCCCAGGCCGAGGCCGATCAGCACACGGCAGAATTAAATCTCGGCTACACCGATATTCGCTCGCCGATCGACGGCTATGTGGGAAACCGCGCCGCCCAGGTCGGCGCCTATGTCGCTGGCGGCGCCTATCTCGTCACAATCATCCCGGCGCATGACCTTTGGGTGGACGCCAACTTCAAGGAAAGCCAGCTCGAGCATATGGCGCCCGGGCAAACGGCCACGGTCGTCGCTGACGTCCTGCCGAACCACGTCTTTCGCGGCCACGTCCTCACCATGGCGCCAGCGACGGGCGCCATCTTCAGCGTGATCCCGCCCGAGAACGCCACCGGCAACTTCACCAAGATCGTTCAGCGCGTTCCGGTTCGCATCAGGCTCGACGACGATCCGATGCTGCGCGGTCTCAGGCCAGGCCTCTCAGCAAATGTCGGCGTGGAGACCCGATCGTCCTCAGGCGACGCGCCATGAGCGCCGCGGCCATCCCCTCGACGGCCGCGCCGCCCGTCGCGACGGCTTCTGAGCCGAACTGGGTATGGAGCCTTGGCCCGTTCATGGTGATGTGCGTTGGCATGTTCATCGCGCTCCTCGACATCCAGATCGTCGCCTCGTCCCTCCAGGACATCGGCGGGGGCCTCTCCGCCGCGCAGGACCAGATCAGCTGGGTGCAGACCGCGTATCTGATCGCCGAAATCATTATGATCCCGCTCTCGGGCTGGCTGACCCGCGTCTTTTCCACGCGCTGGCTGTTCACCGCCTCTTCCGCCGGCTTCACCGTCGCGAGCATGCTGTGCGGGCTCTCCTGGAACATCGAAAGCATGATCGTGTTCCGTGCGCTTCAGGGCATACTAGGCGCGTCGATGATCCCGATCGTCTTCACGTCCACCTTTCACTATTTCCAGGGTCCCCGGCGCGTCTATTCGGCCGCCGTGGTGGGCGCTATAGCGTCGGTCGCGCCGACTCTCGGACCCGTCATCGGCGGCTTCATCACCGACACATTGGATTGGCGCTGGCTTTTCTACATCAACGTTGCGCCCGGCATGGCCATATCGATCCTGGTGCCCCTCCTGGTGAAGATCGACAAGCCGGATCTCTCGTTGCTTAAGGGCGCCGACTATCCCGGCATCATCCTTCTAGCGATGACGCTCGGAACCCTTGAATACGTGCTCGAGGAAGGGTCGCGGTGGAACTGGTTCGACGACGCAACCATTCGTGATTGCGCGATAATCGCCGCGGTCGCCGGCTCCCTGTTCGTCTTCCGCAGTCTCACTTTTGCAAGGCCGGTCGTCGACCTGCGCGCGCTCGGAAACCGAAACTTCACCCTCGGCTGCATCCTCTCGTTCATCACGGGCATCGGCATTTTCTCGACCATCTATCTCACGCCATTGTTTCTCGGTTACGTGCGCGGATTCAGCGCCTGGCAGACCGGCATGGCGGTTTTCTCGACTGGGATGGCTTCTCTCGTTGGCGTTCCAGTCTACGTCATGCTGGCGAAAAGATTCGACACACGCTGGCTCATGATGATCGGCCTCGCGTCTTTCGGTCTGTCGATGTGGAGTTTCAGCTTCATTACCCATGAATGGGGCGCGGCGGAGCTTTTTCTGCCGCAGATCCTGCGCGGCTTTCCCCAGGTGTTCGCGGTCGCTCCCAGCGTCAATCTCGGGCTTGGCAGCCTGCCACCGGAACGGCTCAAATATGCGAGCGGCTTGTTCAACATGATGCGCAACCTCGGCGGCGCTGTCGGCATCGCCGTCTGCGGCGCGATCCTCAACAACCGGACCAATTTCCATTTCCAGGCGATCGCCTCGAACCTGACGCCGGCGAACGGCGCTATGAACAGACTTGTGGCCGAGGTCGCGCAGCGTTACGCCGCCATTCCCGGGAGCCAGCAAGCCGGCTACCAGGCGGCGCTCAAGCAGCTCTGGGCGCTCACTTATCGCGAGGCGTCAACGATGGCTTACGCCGACGCCTTTCTCGCCATCATGGTCGCCTTCATCTTTGCGACGATGCTCGTGCCATTCCTTCGCAACGTCGGCCCCGTGAAAGTTCGGGCGCAGGCTGCGCACTGAAAGCGGGCTGGCCTCGGATCTAAACCGTCATCCGCGCGCGCACGGCGCTTTCGTCCATCTGCTCGCGCGTCCCGGCGAGCACGACGACGCCGCGGTCAAGCACCGCGTAATCGTCGCAGATATCGCGCGCCCATTCGAAATATTGCTCGACGACGAGGATCGCCATCTCACCCTTGCGGCGTAGATGGACGAGCGCCCGGCCGATGTCTTTGATGATCGAGGGCTGGATGCCCTCGGTCGGCTCGTCGAGCACAAGGAGTTTCGGTTTCGTCACCAGCGCGCGGGCGATGGCGAGCTGCTGCTGCTGGCCGCCTGAAAGATCGCCACCCCGGCGCCCGAGCATATCGTTGAGCACCGGAAAGAGCGCAAAGATCTCGTCGTCGATCGTCCGCTCGCTGCGCGGCCGGGTGGCGTATCCGGTCATCAGATTTTCCCGGACGGTCAGGAGCGGAAAGATCTCGCGCCCCTGCGGCACATAGCCAAAGCCCGCCTTGGCCCGCAGGTAGGGCGTCATCTTCGTCATGTCCTGGTCGTCCCAGCGGATCGAGCCGGACGCCGTCATGTGCTGCCCCACGATCGCGCGCAAAAGCGACGACTTGCCCACGCCATTGCGGCCAAGCACGGTCAGGATGCGCCCGGTCTCAGCCTTGACCGACACGGATCGCAACGCCTGCGCCGCGCCGTAGAAAAGATTGATCTTGTCGACGGTCAGCATGCGTTCACCGGCCCAGATAGACTTCGACCACGCGCGGGTCGGCGCTCACCTGGTCGAGCGTGCCCTCGGCCAGCACCGAGCCCTCGTGAAGGCACGTCACCTTGACGCCGAGTTCGCGCACGAAATGCATGTCGTGCTCGACCACGATCACCGAATGATCGCGCGCGATTTCGCGCAGGAGATCGGCGGTCGCCGCGGTCTCGGCGTCGGTCATGCCCGCAACCGGCTCGTCGACCAGCAGGAGCTTCGGGTCCTGCGCGAGCAGCATGCCGATCTCGAGCCATTGCTTCTGCCCGTGTGACAGCGATCCGGCGATCCGCGCCCGATGGTCCGCAAGCCGGGTGGTGGCGAGGATGACGTCGATCGTCTCCAGTGTTTTCGCGTCTTCGCGCCCGAACAGCGTGGCGCGCACGTTGCGTGGCGCTTTCGTCGCGAGCAGGAGGTTGTCTTCGACGGTGTGGTTCTCGAACACGGTCGGCTTCTGGAACTTGCGGCCGACGCCGAGCGTCGCAATCTCCGCTTCGTCGAGCTTGGTCAGATCATGGCGCCCGTCGAACATGACCTCGCCCTCGTCGGGGCGCGTCTTGCCGGTGATGACATCCATCATCGTCGTCTTGCCGGCGCCGTTGGGGCCGATGATCGCTCGCATTTCACCGGGCTGAAGCATCAGAGACAGGCTGCGCAAAGCTTTATAGCCGTCGAAGGATACGCTGACGCCGTCGAGATAGAGCAGCGATTGGGTGAGGGTGGGATTGGCCGTCTCGGCGAGGCTCATGGTTCGACGCCTTCCTCTACGACCTCGGCTGGCACAACGGGGCGCGATTGCGGCCGCTCGCGACTCTTGAGCGCCAATCCAAGGATGCCCTTGGGCAGGAACAGGGTGGTCAGGACGAACAGAAGGCCGAGACCATAGAGCCAATATTCGGGGAAGGCGCCGGTGAAAAAGGTCTTGGCGAAGTTGACGGCGATCGCGCCGATCGCCGCGCCGATCAGCGTACCGCGGCCCCCGACCGCGACCCAGATCGCCGCTTCGATCGAGTTGCCGGGCGCGAATTCACTCGGGTTGATGATGCCGACCTGCGGCACGTACAGCGCGCCGGCGATGCCGGCGATGATTGCCGAAACGACGAAGGCAAACAGCTTGTAGTTCGCAACCCGATAGCCCAGGAAGCGCATGCGACTTTCGGCGTCGCGCACCGCCATCAGCGCCTTCCCGTATTTCGAGCCGATGATCGCACGCGAGATGACGTAAGCGAGGATGAGAGCAATGCAACTCGCCGAGAACAGAGCGGCCTTCATCGAGGGGGTTTGAAGCGAGAAACCAAGCAGGTCCTTGAAATCGGTCAGGCCGTTGTTGCCGCCAAAGCCGAAATCGTTGCGGAAGAACTCCTTGAACAAAGCGAAGGTCATCGCCTGGGTGATGATCGAGAGATAGACGCCGGTCACGCGCGAGCGGAACGCGAACCAGCCGAAAGCGAGCGCCAGGAGGCCCGGCGCCAGCACCACCATCGCCATTGCGTAAGGAAACCAATTGAATCCCCACCACGCGACCGGCAGCTCCTTCCAATTCAGAAACACCATGAAGTCCGGCAGGATCGGGTTGGCGTAAACGCCGCGGGTCCCGATCTGCCGCATGAGGTACATGCCCATTGCATAGCCACCCAGTGCGAAGAACGCGCCGTGACCGAGTGACAGAATGCCGCAATAGCCCCAGACCAGATCGAGCGCGACGGCGAGAATGGCGTAACAAAGATATTTGCCGAGCAGCTGCACCAGGTAAGGCGGCAGGTAGAAGGGAGAATTGGGCGACACGCCGAGCGACAGCACGGGCACCAGGATCGCCGCGATGACAAGGATCGCCACAAAGACGATCCCGAGCTGGTCCAGGCGGGCGCTCATGCTTCCACCGCGCGCCCGCGCAGAGCAAAGAGCCCTCTCGGCCGCCTCTGGATGAACAGGATGATGAAGACAAGGAGTACGATCTGGCCCTGGACAGCCCCGATCAGCGGCTCGAGCAGCTTGTTGGCCAGTCCGATGAGGAGGGCGCCGAAAGCCGTGCCCCACAAGTTTCCGACGCCGCCGAATACGACGACCATGAAGCTGTCGATGATGTAGCCCTGGCCGAGGTTCGGCGAGACATTGTCGATTTGCGACAGCGCGACGCCCGCGATGCCTGCGACCCCCGATCCAAGCCCGAAGGCCAGCATGTCGACCCGCGCGGTCGAGATGCCCATCGACGCCGCCATACGGCGGTTCTGCGTCACCGCGCGCATCTGCAGGCCGAACGGCGTCGCCCGCAGAACGAGCTGCAGCCCAATGAAGACGAGCGCAGAAAGGACGATGATCCAAAGTCGGTTAGTGGTGATCGACAGCCCGCCGAGCTCGAACGCGCCTGACATGAAAGGAGGGTTGCTGACCTGGCGGTTCGCGGCGCCGAAGAGGCTGCGGACCAATTGCTGCAGGATGAGCGATACGCCCCAGGTCGCGAGCAGCGTCTCGAGCGGTCGGGTATAGAGAAAGCGGATCACCAGCCGCTCGATCGCGATCCCGACCACTCCGGCCACTACAAATGCGAGCGGAATGGCGAAAGCGAGCGACCAATTCTGCAGCCAGGGCGGGAGAAGCGACTGCACGACATAGGTCGAATAGGCGCCGAGCATCACCATCTCGCCATGCGCCATGTTGATGACGCCCATGACGCCGAAGGTGATCGCAAGTCCAATCGCGGCGAGCAGAAGGACGGACGAGGCCGAAATCCCGTACCAGAGGTTCTGCGCGACGCTCCACAGAGCGAGGCGCGCATGGATGGCGCTCAAGGCGGATTCAGCCGCGCTCTTCACCGCCGGGTCGGTGGCCTTCTGTGCGATTCCGTCGATGAGGCTCTGCGCGTCCTGGTCGCCGCGCTCCTTCAGCGACGCAATCGCTGAGAGGCGGTCTTCAGGCGAGGCGCTGTCGCTGGTGGCGAAGATCGAAGCCTGTGCGAGCTTCAAAGCCGCGACGACGCGCGGGTCGCTTTCCTTGGCGAGCTGGTTCTGAAGCGCCGGCAGCGCCTTGGCGTCATGGGTCGTGAAGACGTCCTGGGCTGCGGCGAGGCGCTTTTCAGGGTCGGGATTGGCGAGGGTCAGAGACCCCATTGCGCCTTGGATGGCGCTGCGAAGGGCGTTGTTGACGCGGACTTTCTTGAAGGCGGCGACGTTGGCGTCGGGAATCGGCTCGCCGGTCTTGGCGTTGAGCAGCGCGCCGGCGGCGGTCTTGTAGGCGACGATGTGAGCGGCGGGATCGATCATGAGGCGGTTGTCGCCGAGCGCGCCCAGAATGGCCGCGGCCTGCGGAGGCGCCTCTGCGGACAGTTCTCCGATTGCAGCAGCGGTCTGAGGAAATTTATCGTCGAGGAACTTGGCCAGAGTGTCGTCGACGGCGTCGGCGCGGGCAATCGTTGAAAACGCCATCAATGCAAGGAGACCGATCGCGCGCAGGGCGCCGAGACGGCCGAAGAGACGACGGGCGCATGGCGGCGTCATCATGTTCCTTTCCACTGCGACGCTCGATTGCGGTCGCGTCATCGGGAGGGTTCAGCAAAAAGGGCGCCGCTTAAGAGCGCGGCAGGAGCCGGACTGGGCTCCTGCCAATCGTTGTCAACGGTTTGCTGCTTTTCAGGCTTGCGTCAGCCGCCGCATTTCCCAGTTTTGACGTTGAAGTTGCCGCATGACATGGGCGGGCGCCAGTCGGCGATCAGGTCCTTCGAACCCTCGAGGTAGGGCGACCATTCCTGCGCCACGACCGTCCCCGGCGTCTGCCAGACTGTATTGAGCTGGCCGTCGGCCTGGATCTCGCCGATGTAGACGGGCTTGGTGATGTGGTGGTTCGGCATCATCGTGGAAAGCCCCCCAGTGAGGTTGGGGACTGCGACGCCGATCATCGCCGGGATCACCTTGTCCGGCTCGAAGCTTTGGGCTTTCTCGACGCCCTTCACCCACATGTTGAAGCCAATGTAATGCGCCTCCATCGGGTCGTTGGTGGTGCGGTTCGGCTTCTTGGTGAATTCATGCCATTTGGCGATGAAGTCCTTGTTGGCGGGCGTGTCGATCAACTCGAAGTAGTTCCAGGCGGCGAGGTGCCCGACCAACGGTTTGGTGTCGAGGCCCGCGAGTTCTTCTTCGCCGACCGAGAACGCGACGACAGGGATGTCGGTCGCCTTGACCCCCTGGTTGCCGAGCTCCTTGTAAAAGGGAACGTTGGCGTCGCCGTTGATCGTTGAGACCACGGCGGTCTTCTTGCCAGCCGAGCCGAACGCTTTGATCTTCGACACTTCGGTCTGCCAGTCGGAGAAGCCGAACGGCGTATAGTTGATCATCACGTCTTCGTCAGGCACGCCTTTCAATTTGAGATAGGCGGCGAGGATCTTGTTGGTGGTGCGCGGGTAGACATAGTCGGTGCCTTCGAGCACCCAGCGCTTCACGGATCCGCCGTCCGCGCTCATCAGATAGTCGACTGCGGGAATGGCCTGCTGATTGGGCGCGGCGCCGGTATAGAACACATTGCGCTCGGATTCCTCGCCCTCGTACTGCACCGGGTAGAACAGCATCGAGTTGAGCTCCTTGAACACTGGGAGCACCGACTTGCGCGACACGGAAGTCCAGCAGCCGAACACGACCGAGACCTTGTCCTTTTCGATGAGCTCTTTGGCCTTCTCCGCGAACAGCGGCCAGTTCGAAGCGGGATCGACGACGACTGCCTCAAGCTTCTTGCCGAGCACGCCGCCTTTCTTGTTCTGCTCGTCGATGAGCATCAGCATCACGTCCTTGAGCGTGGTCTCGCTGATCGCCATCGTTCCGGACAGTGAATGCAGAATGCCGATCTTGATCGTATCGTCGGCCGCGAACGCCGTGGGAGCCCCAAAGACCAGCGCCCCTCCCAGGGCCGCGCCGGCCGCGCGTAATAGAAGTCGTCTCGTCAAGGACATGTTTTTGAGCCTCGTCGCTTGCGCCCACCCAAGCAGGTCGCGGGGAACTCGACCCCTCCCTCGGGGCCAGAGCCGACTTCGCAACGAGCGTGCCAACGAATCTCCAGCGATTCGCGGGGGTAGGCGCCCGTAAACAAAGCAGGGCGCCGAAGAAGTGATCAGCGGGCGTTGTCGGGAGATGCGGCGCGCGCCTTAGGTTCGGCGGCCCGATAGCCGACGCCCGACTCCGTCTTGACGATCATTGGTCTCGTCGGATCGCGCTCGATCTTGGCCCTGAGCTGACCGATGAAGACCCTGAGGTACTGGGTGTCCTCGCGATGGGCCGGACCCCAGACTGAGGCCAGAATCTGGCGATGGGTCACGACTCGGCCGGCATTGCGAAACAGGATGGCGAGCAGATCGTATTCCTTCGGCGTCAGCTTGAGCGGCGCCCCGTCACGGGTGACGAGACGCCTCTCGAAGTCCATGATGACGCCCTCGACCTCCACACGTTGCACCGATTGGGCAGATTGGGCCGCGTGTCGCAGCGCGGCTCTCAGCCTCGCCGTCAGTTCGCCGATGCCGAACGGCTTTTCCACATAGTCGTCGGCGCCGAGATCGAGGGCGTCGATTTTCTCCGCCTCGCGATCGCGCGCGGACAGGATGATCACCGGCGTCGTCGAGAACTGGCGGATGTCCCGCAGAACCTCTTTGCCGTCCCGATCGGGCAGGCCAAGGTCGAGAACAATCAGATCGGGCGCGCCGGTCGCAGCGAGCCGCAGAGCCTGGGCGCCGGTCTCGGCCGTTTGCACCTGAAAGCCGGCCGCGGTGAGCGCAACAGTGAGAAACCGCTGAATTTGCGGCTCGTCGTCGACCACCAGAACGCGCGGACCTGTCATGCGACTGGGCTCGACGCGATCGGGGTTCCCTGGGCGGCGGGAAGCCGTACGACAAATCGGGTTCCCCGCCGGCGCACCGCCGGACTCTGCGCGACGATCGCCCCCCCCATTGCTTCGACCAGGCGGCGCGAGATTGACAAGCCAAGGCCGGTGCCGGCCTTGCGCCCGTCCGAGCGTCCGCCACGATAGAACTTCTCGAAGATGCGCTCGAGCTCCGCCGGCTTGACGCCGGGGCCCTCGTCGGTGACGCTGAGCACGACCTCGCCGCCCTCCTGGCGGGCGTGAACAATCGCGCCCGCGTCGCCCCCGTATTTGTGCGCGTTGTCGAGCAGGTTGAACAGCACCTGCTCGAGCAGCTTGTCGTCGCCGCGCACGAACGGCAAGTCGGGCGCAAGGCTGACGCGCACGGGCTCGCCCGGGAACGCCTTGCGGCTGCGCTCGACCGCGCCTTGAACGACATCGGCGATCGAGACCAGATCGCGATTGACCTTGAGGCCGCCAGCTTCGATCCGCGACATGTCGAGCAAATTGGCGACGAAGCGCGCGAGCCGCCCGGTCTCCTCTTCGATCGATGACAGAAGTTCGGCGCGCTCGTCAGGGCTCATCTTGTCGCCAAGCGCGCGCAGCGAACTCGCCGCGCCGGCGATCGAAGACAAGGGCGTGCGCAGATCGTGCGAGAGTGAATCGAGGAGCGCGTCGCGCACCTTCTCGTTTTCCTGCATCGTCGCCGCATTCACCGCTTCGCGCGCGAGCAGCGCCCGGTCGAGCGCAATCGCGGTCAAGTCCAGGATGGCGGTCAGCGCCCGCTCGTCCTCCGCATTGATCGGCTGATCGGCCGAATGGGGCTCGAACCCACAGACCGCAATCGCCCCGCGCGCAGCGAGCAGGGGTCGAAACTGATAGGCGATGCGCGGCAGGGTCCCGGTTCCCCAGCCCGCGGGCTCGGTCTTCTGGTGCGCCCAGTTCGCGGCGCCGAGAGCAGCGGCGTCGAGTTGCGCGTCGGGCGGCCAGGCGGCGCGAATCTGCAATTCGTCCCCCTCGCTGACCAGGAGCACAATGCGGCCAGCAAACGTTTCGTGCAAATGCGCCGCGGCCGCCCACAGAACGTCGTCGGGCCTCGAAGCGCCCGAAAGCTTGCGCGAGTAATCGTAGAGCGACTGGGTGACCTGCGCATTTCCAATCACCATCTCTCGCTGGTCGCGAATGCGCCCGGTCAAGGATCCGGTGAGCACCGCGACTGCGAGAAAAATAAGGAGCGCGAACAGTTCCTGGGGCTGCGCGACCGTGAACGTATAGATCGGCTCGATGAAGAAGAAGTTGTAAGCCGCGAACGATGCAAGCGAAGCGAGGACCGCGGCGCGAGTCCCAAATCGCACCGCGCAGAATAGGACCGCGGTGAGGAAGATCATCGACAGATTGGGAAGCTTGAGGACGGCGGAGAGCGCGTCGGCGACAGCAACGGCGGCGGCGACCGAAGCGAGGGCGACGGCGAGCTCGGCCCCAAGCCCCCTCCGGCTGAAAAGCGGTCTCAGGCGCGGCCACAACGACGGCCGCGCGTCTTCGCCGGGAACAATATGAATCTCGATTCCGCCGGCGCCGCGCATCAGCGCCTCGGGCAGCGACCGCCCCAGCATGCGGCGCCAGGGTCCGGCCCGCGACTGGCCGAGCACGATCTGCGTGACATTTTCGCGCGCCGCGAGTCTCAGAATGGCGCTTGGATAATCGCTGCCTTGAATACGCGTCGTCTGGGCGCCTAAACGCTCGGCCAGGCCGAACACTTTGGCGAGCTTGTTGGCGCGCTTCGCGTCGCTAGCCTCGCCGATGGTTTCGACCGTGACGGCGATCCAGTCTGCGTTGAGACCGGTCGCGAGCTGGCTTGCGCGCCGGATCACCCGTTCCGACACCTCGTCCGCCCCAACGCAAGCGAGCAGGCGCTCGGAGGCGGCCCACGGACCCTCGATCGCCTTCTCCCGCAAATAGTCGACCATCTGGTCGTCGACGCGATTGGCGGTGCGACGCAGCGCCAATTCGCGCAAAGCGGTCAAATTACCGGGGGTGAAGAAATTCTGCGTCGCCCGCCGCGCTGTCTCGGGCACATACACCTTGCCGTCGTTCAGACGCTGGATGAGCTCGTCGGGCGTGAGATCGACCAGAACGACGTCGGCGGCCTCCTGCAAGACCCGGTCGGGAACGGTCTCGCGCACGGCGACGCCCGTGATGCGCGAAACGACGTCAGCGAGACTCTCGAGATGCTGAATGTTGAGCGCCGTCCATACACTGATCCCGGCGTCAAGCAGCTCCTGAACGTCCTGCCAGCGCTTCGGATGCCGGCTGTCGGGCGCGTTGGTGTGGGCGAGTTCGTCGACGACGATCAGCTTGGGCTTGCGCTTGAGCGCCGCGTCGAGGTCGAACTCCTCCAGCGTGCGCCCGTGATACTCAATCTTGCGCCGAGCCAGGATCTCGAGCCCTTCGACGAGCGCGCTCGTCTCGGCGCGGCCATGCGTCTCGACGAGGCCGATGACGACATCGACGCCTTCGGCTTTCAGCCGCCGCGCGTTCTGCAACATGGCGTAGGTCTTGCCGACCCCGGGCGCGGCCCCGAGAAAAACCTTCAGCCGGCCGGCTCTCTCCCGATGGAACGCCGCCAGAAGCGCGTCGGGATCGGGGCGTCCGGCGTCAGGTCGGTTGGTCTGGGCCATCGGCGCTCATCGGTCGTCATGACGCTTTTAACCCATCCAGCGCCAAGTTCAGCCGCAAAACGTTGACTCTCGGTTCGCCGATCAACCCTAAAGCCCGACCGTCGATCGCGCCTTCGACAAGCGCCCTCACTTTGTCCTCGGGCAAGCCCCGCGCCTTTGCCACCGCGGCGACCTGGCCCAAGGCGTTCTCAGGCGAAACGTCAGGGTCGAGCCCCGAGGCGGACGTCGTGACGGCGTCGGCGGGAACCGGGCCGGGGCCAGCCATCGCGCGCCAGGCCGCGACGCCACCCTTCACCCGGTCGACCAGCTTCTGCGAGGTCGGGCCGAGATTCGAGCCCGAGGAATTGGTCGCGTTGTACGGCGCGTCGATTGTTTTCGTCGAATCGTTGGGGTCGGTTTCGCTAGTGGCGGAGGGACGCGGATGGAAATAGCGGTCGCTCTTGAACCGCTGCCCGATCAAAGCCGAGCCGACGACGATTCCATCCTTCTGGATCAGGCTTCCGTTGGCCTGATAGGGCAGCGCGATCTGGGCGATGCCCGTCACCGCCAATGGGTACACGAGGCCGGTGAGGACGCTGAAGAGAACGATGAGGACGAGCGCGGGACGCAGGTGCTGGAGCATGGGTTCAAGCCTAAGGCCTAAGCGAGGTGAAGGGCGGCGACGACGACGTCGATCGCCTTGATGCCGATGAAGGGCAGGATCAGGCCGCCGAGGCCATAGATGAGAAGATTGCGCCTGAGCAGTGCCGCCGCGCCGACCGGCCGATAAGCGACGCCCTTCAGCGCCAGGGGGATCAACGCGATGATGATGAGCGCGTTGAAGATGACGGCGGATAGGATCGCCGACTGCGACGACGTGAGGCGCATGATGTTGAGCGTTCCAAGCACCGGATAGGTCGCGGCGAACATTGCCGGCAGAATGGCGAAATATTTCGCCACGTCATTGGCGATCGAGAAGGTGGTGAGCGAGCCGCGCGTCATCAGAAGCTGTTTGCCGATCTCGACGATCTCGATCAGCTTGGTCGGATTGGAATCGAGATCGACCATGTTGCCGGCTTCGCGCGCGGCCTGCGTGCCGGTCTGCATCGCGACGCCGACATCGGCTTGCGCAAGCGCTGGCGCGTCATTGGTGCCGTCGCCGCACATGGCGATGAGCCGCCCGCCAGACTGCTCCTTGCGGATATAGGCGAGCTTGTCCTCCGGCGTCGCCTCGGCGAGAAAGTCGTCGACGCCCGCTTCCGAGGCGATCGCCGCGGCAGTGACGGGATTGTCGCCGGTCACCATGACGGTTCGGATGCCCATCGCGCGCATCGCCGCGAAACGCTCCTTGATGCCCGGCTTCACGATGTCCTTGAGATGGATGACGCCCAAGCAGCCGGCCCTCCTCGGCGACCGCGAGCGGCGTGCCGCCGGACATCGCGACCCGCTCGACCGCCTGACGAAACTCGACCGGCGTCTTCTCAAGCGGAAGCTTGAGATAGCGAAGGATCGAGTCGATCGCGCCCTTGCGGATCCAGCGCCACGCAGATGTCGACGCCCGAAATGCGGGTCTGCGCGGTGAAGGGCACGACGACGGTCGTCTTCGGATCGAGCTTCGGCTCCGCGAGCCCGAAATCGCCTTTTGCGAGCGCGACAATCGAGCGGCCCTCAGGCGTGTCGTCGGCAAGGCTCGACGCAAGCGCTGCCGCGGCGAGGTCTTCGGCGCGCACGCCGTTGACGGGCAGGAACTCGGTCGCCATGCGATTGCCAAAGGTGATCGTACCCGTTTTGTCTAGGAGGAGCGTATCGACGTCGCCCGCCGCCTCCACCGCGCGGCCGGAGGTCGCGATGACATTGAAGCGCACCAGCCGATCCATGCCGGCGATGCCGATGGCCGACAGAAGTCCGCCGATCGTCGTCGGGATGAGGCAGACGAGGAGCGCGATCAAGACAGTCGCGGAGAGAATCGTCCCTGAATATTTGGCGATCGGCCAGAGGGTGACGCAGACAATCAGGAAGATGATGGTGAGGCCGGCGAGCAGAATCGACAGCGCCAGTTCATTTGGCGTCTTCTGCCGTTCGGCGCCTTCGACCAGCGCAATCATCCGGTCGATGAAAGTCGACCCCGGCGCGGCGGTGATCCTAACCTTGATGAAGTCGGAGAGCACCGTCGTTCCGCCAGTGACGGCCGATCGATCGCCGCCAGCCTTCGCGAATAACGGGCGCCGAACTCGCCGGTGATCGCCAATTCATTCACCGAGGCGACGCCCTCGAGGATCTCGCCGTCGCCGGGAATGACTTCGCCCGCTTCGACCAGCACCACATCGCCCAGCCGAAGATCGAGCGCGTTCACCCCCTCGACGACACTGTTCAAGATTCTCCGGATCGATATAGCGCTTGGCGCGGGTGTCGCTGCGGGTGCGGCGCAAAGCGTCGGCTTGCGCCTTGCCGCGCCCTTCGGCGACCGCCTCGGCAAAATTGGCGAACAGCACTGTGAACCACAGCCAGGCTGCGATCTGGCCCGAAAACAAAGCGGTCCCGTTGTGGGCCACAAGATCGCGGATGAAGAACAGGGTCACCATCAGCGACACCACTTCGGTGACGAAGATGACCGGGTTCTTCGCCAGCGCCCGCGGGTTGAGCTTGCACAGCGCATCGACTGAGGCGGCGGCGACGATCTTGCCGTCGAACAGGCCTTGCGGAATGGCTTTCGAGGCCATGTCTTGTCTCCGATTCAGAAGGTCTTGCCATCGAGCATCAGGAAGTGCTCGACGATCGGCGCCAGCGACAGCGCCGGGAAATATTGCAGAAGGTAGAGAATGACGACCACGCCGACCAGGAGACCGACGAACAGCGGCCCGTCGGTCGGGAAGGTGCCGGCCGAAGCCGGAATCTTCTTCTTCGCGGCCAGCGATCCGGCCAGGGCCAGCACGGGTACGACATAGGCGAAGCGGCCGAGCAGCATCGCGACGCCGAGCGTCGAGTTGAACCAGAGCGTATTGCCGTTCAGGCCGGCGAAGGCCGAGCCATTGTTCGCGTTGGCCGACGCATAGGCGTAGATGATTTCGGACAGGCCGTGCGGCCCGCTGTTGTTCAGACTGTCGAGCGCCGTCTGCAAGAGCACCGAAGCGCCTACGAAGCCAAGCACCACGAGCGGATAGATCAGCACCGCCAGCATCGCGAATTTCATTTCGCGCACTTCGATCTTCTTGCCGAGATATTCGGGCGTGCGGCCGACCATCAGCCCGGCGACGAACACCGCGACGATTGCGACGACCAGAAAGCCGTACAACCCCGCACCGACGCCGCCCGGCCATATGCAGCCGGCGAGAAGGTTGAACATCGGCACAATACCGCCAAGCGGTGTATAGGAATCGAACATCGAATTGACCGCGCCGGTGCTGGTGCCGCTTGTCCCGGCGGTGAACAACACCGACATCGCCTGACCAAAGCGGACCTCCTTGCCCTCGAAATTGCCGGCGGACGGGTCGACGCCCAGCGCTGTCAGAATCGGATTGCCGGCGGTCTCGGACCAATAAGCGACGCCGACGCCGACAATGAGGAAAACGGCCATGGCGGCCAGAATCGCGCGTCCCTGACGAACGTCCCCGACAATGCGGCCGAAGGCGAGAACGGAGGCGACCGGGACCAACAGGAGCGCCCAGATCTCGATGACATTCGTCCAGGCGTTGGGATTCTCGAAGGGATGGGCCGAGTTGGCGTTGAAAAAACCACCACCGTTGGTCCCAAGCTCTTTGATGATTTCCTGGCTCGCCATCGGCCCGATCGCGATGGTCTGTTTCGCGCCTTCCAATGTCGCGGCGTCAATCAATCCGGTAAGCGTCTGCGGCACGCCGAGCGCAATCAGCAAAACGGCTCCGAGCCACAGCTAAGGGCAGAAGAATGTAGAGGGTGATCCGGGTCATATCGGCCCAGAAATTGCCGACCGTGATCGCCGAGGAGCGCGCAAAGCCGCGCACCAGCGCGAAGGCCATCGCTAGGCCGGTCGCCGCGGAGACGAAATTGTGCACCGTGAGCCCGAGCATCTGGGTTAGATGGCTCATCGTCGTCTCGCCGGCATAGTTCTGCCAGTTGGTGTTGGTGATGAAGCTGATCGAGGTGTTGAAGGCGAGATCCGGCGTCACGCCATCGAAGCCGCGCGGGTTCAACGGCAGCAGGCCCTGGAGCCTCTGCACACCGTAAAGGACCAGAAAGCCGGCCACGGAGAACGCCAGCATCGCGAGTGTATAGGCGAACCAGTCCTGCTCGCGCGCTGGGTCCACCCCGGCCAAGCGGTAAAAGCCGCGCTCGACCGGGCCGAGCACGGGACTGAGAACGTTTCTCTCGCCTGCGTAAACCTCGGCAATGAATTTGCTTAGCGGTATGGCGCAGGCCAGAACCAGAGCGAGCACGAGCGCGATCTGCGCCCAACCAACGAGCGTCATCGCATCACCTTCTTGTTCTAGAATTTTTCGGGGTGGATCAGCGTGTAGAGGAGGTAGAGGCCGAGCCCGACGGCGACGACCATTCCGATGATCGGCTCACCCATCGCGCGACTCCTAAAGCTGGCGCAGGGCGACGGCGTAGGCGCCCATCAACGCCAAAATCGCCAGACCAAGCACTACGAATGCGACGTCGAGCATAATCGACTCCTTACTGGAGCGTGTCTTAGTCCCGACTTGCGTAAGCTTTCGATTGCGGATTAAACGGCTAGACGTAAGGATTTCATAAGTTTCAGCCCGCACTGATAGGGGAGGGCGGGACTCGGGCCTGCGATGTCGGGAAGATCAGGTCCCAACCCAGGCGGACGAGGCGAGCGGGCCGCCGTTGCGGAAGTGGAAATGCACCGATTGTTGCGGACATATTAAATATCAGTATTATTGTGTGAATAATGACCGTTCGACAAATTCGTCGGTGCTCATGGCGGAAAAGATGTGGTAGCAGGTTCGGGCGGAGGCTCACGGCTCGGCGGCGGAGGTCAGCTCTTGTCCGCTAGGGCTTTCGTCACGATTTCGCGATAGGCCCGTCTATGCGTCGTCTCGCTGTACTCAGGAGAAGAGTTTTGCTGCACATAACGCCAATGTCTCGGCGCCGATGGCGCATCGCTGCAATCGCGTGCGCGCTGCCGGTGGCGATGCTGCTCGCCGGATGCGGCAAGAAGCAAGCGGAGCCGGCCGTGGTAGGCCAGGTCATCGCTCACGTCGGCCCAGATGATGTGACGGCGCAGGAACTGGACAACGAGCTTCGCCTCGCCAACGTGCCGGCCGACAAGCGCAGCGACCCAATCGTCAAGGCGGCCCTGTCGCGCATCGTCGAACGCAAGTATCTCGTGCAGCAGGCGGTCGCGGCGAAGCTGGATCGCGAACCGACCGTGCATCTCGATCTTTTACGCTCACGCGAGCAGATCCTCGCCGGCGCCTTCGTTCAGCGCGACCTGTCGTCCAAGATGAGCGCGATTTCCAAGAACGAGATCGACAGCTACGTCCAAGGCCATCCGAAGCAGTTCGACCAGCGGGAGCTGTTCCAGGTCGACCAAATTTCCTTCGCGGCGCCGAAGGACGTGGAGGCCCTGGCTGCGGCGACGAAGGATTTCAAGTCGCTTGATCAGGTTGAAGCGAAGCTGAACGAACTGAACATCAAATTCAGCCACGGCACAGCGACTTTGGACAGCGCGACAATGCCCGCCGAGATGCTGAAGGTGCTGGACGCCCGCAAACCCGATGACATTTACTTCATACGTTCAAGAGGGGGCGCGAGCTTTTTCAAGGTGACGTCTGTCGATCAAAAGCCGCTGAGCACCGACCAGGCCAATGAGCTCGCGAAACGGGAACTCCGCACCGATATCGGCAGGAAGGGCGCTGAGGCGATCTCCAAGTCTGCGTTGGCGGATGCGAAGTTCGAAGGGGACTATGCCCGCATCATGACGGCCACCGCGCCAGCCCCTGCGACCGCCGGCGCCTGGGACGGATGGCGCAGCGGCGCCCGGAGCGGCTCCAGCTCCCGGGACAGAGGGGGCGTTGCCCGGCGCGACACCGGCGCCGGAGACTCCAGCCGGAGAGACCCAAAAAGAACAGCCGAAGAACTGATCGGCTTACACCTCAGGCGGTCGCCGAGGTTCAACGGCCCCGCCGCCCAAAGCCAGTTTAAGACACGTCTCAGGCCTCCTGCGCCAAGGGGCCGAGCGAAGGTGCGACCATCCTTAGCCATGCCGTGCGGGCGCCAGCGCACGGCCCGATCTCGTCGCCTCCGGCTCTCTTTGCGAGCACTGATTGAGGTCGACTTCGCTTGGTCGTACGGCGCTTCAGCCAACTTCCCACCAAGTCTTGTCCTTTGAGACTGAGGGAAGGGCTAATCTACTCAACTATCGGGGGTCAACAATATTGGTGATTGAGAGCATTGACGAGACATGATATTGCTGGGCGGTGGGTAATATACACGCCATCATTGTCTAGGTAACGGGGCGCTTCTATGAAGACACTTGGCTACGTTGTGATTCTGCTTCTCGCCTTCGCGCTTCCTGTACGGGCGGCCCAAGTCTATAGTGCCTGTGCTACGCCGTCGCCGACACCCAGACATGTCTGGTATATTGATCCGGTCCACGGCAAGACGCCAGCCGCCGGGGGCAACGGCTCGCAAGCTGCACCTTGGAATAGCCTCAACGGCGTGCTCAGCGGCAATTGGGGCAACAACGTCACAGTACCTGGCTATTCACGTCCGCTGCTTTCCTCAGTCCCCTACAACCACGCCTTTAACGGTCAGTGCTGCGCTGCGGGCGCCGACCAGCTCGGCAGTCCGCCAGTCCAACCCGGCGACGCGCTCATGCTGATGAGCGGCAATTACGGCGACATCGTCCTCGGTGCTTTCAATTTGCCGACCACCAACACGGACTTTGTGACGGTGGAAGCCGCGCCGGGACAAACCCCCGTCTTTACGAGCCTGTGGATTGAGCGCACCAACAAGTGGGTGTTCAACGCCATCAAGGTGCAGAGCCTGATGGGCACGAACGGCAATACTAACGCTCTTGTGCAACTTGCGGATCAGGGCCCGGCATATCCAACCACCGACATCATCCTGGAGAACATGCAAATCAGCTCGGCCGACAGCACGGCTGGCTGGAGCAAGGCGCAGTGGGTTGCGCAGGCGCGTTGGGGCATCGTCGCGGCCGGTTTGGCCGGCAATGGTACGAACGGCGAGCCCAACACGCGCTGCATCTCGCTAGCTGGATCGCACATTCAGAACGTGCGTGTGGGCGCGATCTTGGCCGCAAACAACTTGCTCTTCACGAACAACGTCATCGACCACTTCGGCGATGACGGCATCGACTACGCCGCGAACAACCTCGCAATCACGCATAACACCATCCACGACAACCTCGATGTCGGCGACGGCAATCACGAAGACGCCATGCAAGGACAAAACGGCCCCCTTCCCCCAGGCGCCGCTTTGAATTATTTTTCGAACATCCTGATCGACAGTAACCTAATTGTCCGGCAGACGGACCCGCAGCTCGCGTTCCCAACCTATCTGCAGGGGATCGACGCCTTTGACGAGGACTGGACGAATGTGACGGTGACCAACAACGTTGTGATCACCAGCGCCTGTCACGGAATTACCTTTGCGAGCATCCATAACGGCCTGATCGCCGGCAATACCGTAGTCGACGACGGTCTGGTTCCGACGCCCGGTTGCGTCGACGCCATCAACATTGGCGGCGCCACCCACGAGGGTCCCGTAAGCAGCAACACCGTGGTGCGGAACAATCTCACCAGCCAGCTCAATGTCGACACGCGAAACAGCGGAGTCACCGCGGATCACAATGTCGTCATGTGTTGCGGAGGTCCCGAGATCTCCTGGTTTGTCAACGGCGTGTCACAATTTCTGGGCCAACCGGGAACCTATGGCAATGGCAATGTCATCACGACGGAGGCGGCGCAGGGCGAATTTCTCAACTTCAACCCTGCGACGTTGACTTATACTGTGCTGCTCAAGTCAAGCGCGACGGCCATTGGCGCGGGGATCGCAGCCGCGCCGACGATCGACATGGTGGGCTACACGCGGACAGCTCCCTACGCCGTCGGCGCCTATTCGTACCCGTTTTAATCATAAATTCAGCGCGCTCCAAGACCCTCGGCGATCCGAATTCGCCGAGGTCTTGTTGTTTTTCCGAGAGCTTTTCGCCAACCCCTGGCGCCAATTCAAAACGGCGCGCTTTGCTCGGCCGGCCGCGCACTGATAGGCGCCGGTGTTTTTGGATCGGGTGAACGCAAGTCACATAGCGTCAGCGAAACCGCATCCATGAAGATGACTGGGCGATATATTAGATCGTCATTTTTGCGCGTTGACAGGGGGAGTGGGCTTCGCCCGGGTCAAACTGCTAAGGAAAGCTCGCGCTCGATTGAGCTGCGCCAGCGTGAGCCTGCGCAAATCCTCAGAAAACAGATAACCGAGGACGAATGACACAGCTCCGACGAGAACCGCAACTGCGAAGGTCACGAGAAGGCTGGAGTTGAGGAAGCGAGCAAGCAAGAGGGCGACGGCCAGAAGCGCAGCGGGGGGCAGCAAGAGAAGAAAGTCCGCTCTTTTTGTGCCCGCAAGCCAGAGCATGATCAAGGCGTCTGCGATGGACCGCAACGTCCAAGCGGCGGCCGCACCGACAATCCCGAAAGCCGTGGTTAAAACCCAAAGAAAGGCCACGAATGGCAGAAATTCGATGATGTTCAGTTTGCCGGTGACGTCGGCCCTCCCCTGGCTCTGGAGAAGAGTGAAGCCGACCAAGGAAAGCGCTCCCATCCAAATTCCCGGAAAAAGCACTTGCGCCACAGGCGCTGAAACCGCTGCAAAATCGGCGCTGATCCAATACCGAAAGAAAGTCGCCGAGAGGATGATCGCCGGAGCGCAAACGGCGGCGAAGCCATAGGCCATAATCAAAAGCGCGCGCATTCCCAATGCATGAGCCGCATCGCCGGAGAGGCTGGACAAGCGAGGAAACAGCGTGCGCCCGAGCGCGATCGGGAGAGCGACGCTCCTTTGGACGAGGCCCATCGGCACGGCGTAATGAGCAACCGACGCTACGCCCATCGCCGACCCAATGACGAACTGATCGGCGGAGGCGAGCGCGGGATAAAACACGTTTGTCGCGAACATCCAGCCGCCGTAACCCAGCAACTTCCGCGCTTCCCCCAAGTCGATGGCGCGAAGCGAGAAGGGCCCTTCCAAACGGTAGACGACAGCAAGAACCGCGATCGCGCCTAACCCTTGGGCGACCGCAGCCGTGGGAATGACGACCGTAAGCGAGGGGCTAATAAAAATGGCCGCAAGCGCCGGAGCAAGTTGAGCGACAGTCATGGTGCAAATCTGGATCGAATTCACAAGCAGGAAGAGTTCGCGGCTCTCCAGCGCGCCCGCGCCAGCCGCGGAAATGAGCGTAAGTGGGAGCAGACAAGCGATCCAGGGCAGTGCACGGGACACCTCCGCACTGATCTCGTCCGGCATAGAGACGAAATGTTGGAGCATAAGGCCGCCGAACACGTAGAGGACAACGCCGCCCATGAGGCCTATGCCTAAGTTGAGGCCGAACGTCGTCAGCAACACACGCGCGCGGTGCTCCTGA
Organism: uncultured Alphaproteobacteria bacterium; assembly: GCA_963717215.1. Classification (GTDB taxonomy): domain Bacteria; phylum Pseudomonadota; class Alphaproteobacteria; order Rhizobiales; family Beijerinckiaceae; genus Roseiarcus. Next base: position 206,002 of record CAVQVS010000002.1, on the reverse strand, counting down.
GTCGCGTCCCGTAGCTTCGCCAAGGAATTGGTGACGGCTCGCGACAGCCCGAGATCAAGAAATCCAAAAAAACCGAGGAGGACCCACACGATCGACATCACGCCGTAGCGCGCGTCGCCAATGTGATGGAGATAGAGTGGAACGGTCACAAGCGCGACCACCATCCGCGTCATCGGAGAGAGGAGGTTGACGAAGAAATTTCTCTTGAGAGGCTTTGTCGACATTTCAACCCTGCGACCCGAGATCCGCGATTACAACTTGCGCGACGCTTAGAAACGCCAAACTATAGTTCGCCCGCTCGATGATTGCTGTCCCCCTGGCGCGCGCGTTTGGCGGGCCTCGTCGGTTGCTCGCCTTTTCACGGCTTGCGTGCGCGACACCGATCAGGTCGGACGCACTCCGCACCCTGTCGTTCTCGGTCGCCCTCAAAGAGGGGCGATCCTGCAGCAGGCGCGTTCTAAGCCCCAATCCCGCCACCGTCAAACGCGCGCATCCCGGAATGGCGGCCCAGGATAGCGCGCCCGCGTTAACGCGGGCCTTGCCGCGAAAGTCGCGCCGGGCAGGAACGCTCATCGCTTCCTATCTCGATTGCGATCTGGGAACGCGTGTGCTCCGCATTGACTTAATCGCCAAAGATACGTGCTTCTTACGGCGCGGCGCGCCGCCCGCGATGCTTGACAAGACAGGCGACGACATGGTTCCTCTTTGCCTCAATCTCAGGCCGCCGAAAGAAAAAGAGGCCGCCGGAATAATAATTCATCGGCTTTTACAGATTAAGGACTTGCGCCCGTGATCACTGTAGTGGCAGTCGTCGTAACACGGAACCGTCCGACGCTTCTTAAACGATGTCTGGAGGCGATTGACGCGCAGACTTACCCAGTCAGACAGCTGGTGGTCGTGGATAATGCTTCCGACGAGCCGACGCGCGAGTTCCTGGCCAGCGAGGCCGGACGTCGCAGCGAGGATTTCCACGCAATTCGCCTGAAGGAAAACACCGGCGGCGCCGGTGGCTTCCACGAGGGAATGCGGGCCGCTCTTCCCCTGGCCTGCACGCACATGTGGCTGATGGACGACGATTGCGAACCGGAGCCTGAGGCTATGGCGGAGCTGGTGGCCGCGACGGCGATCGTCGGCGAGGACGCGGTCCTCGGCAGCAACGTCTTCGACCTGAACGGCGAAAGCATCAACGTCCAACCGATCAGCCAGCGGCCCGGCATGAACAACATGCCTCAATTCGCCCGCTACCTGGCGGACGGCCTCATAGAAATGAAGACGCTGACCTTCGTTTCGTTCCTGGTCTCAACCGACATGGTGCGAAAGGTCGGACTCCCTTTGAAGGAGTTCTTCATCTGGGCAGACGATACCGAATATTGCCTGCGTCTCGCGCGCTTCACCAAGCTCTATCAAGTCGGGAAGAGTTGGACGAAGCACCTGAAATCCGGAGACGCGTCTCAACGTGTATTCGTGGAGCAGGATCCTCGCAAGATCGCGCAGTACCACTGGCTTTACCGCAACAGGCTGTTCGTCAATTTGAAATATGACGGCGTCTCGTCGACGAGTACCATTCAGTTCGTCTATAGGTCTTTCAGAGACGTGATCATGTCCATCAAGAGTGGCACTTTCGCGCTCGCGAAGTGCCGAACGATCCTTTACGGGCTGTGGTCGGGAATAGCGTTTGCGCGTGCGATGCCGAAGAAAGAAAAGCTCGGCCTTCTGGATTGACGGCCTGCTCCTGGCTGATCGCGCCTTAATGGCTGAGCGGCTGCACGAAGAAAGTGGGAACCGCAGCGCCTTCGGCGATGCGTTTGAGCATCCCATCAGCCGCGGTGAGCGCCTCGCCGATCGTCACATCCATATCCAGGTAACGGTACGATCCCAGCCGGCCGACGAAGGTCACGCCCGGAGTCGCCATCGCCCGATCGACGTATGTCTTCAGCATGGCTTCTTCGTCGGTCTGGCGGATCGGATAATAGGGAATGTCATTCGGGCCGCAGGCGCGGCTGAATTCGCGGTATAAGATCGTCCCCTCGATTTTGTCCGTCTCCCACGGAGCGAAGTGTTTGTGCTCCGTTATGCGGGTAAAGGGCGTCGCCTCGTCGCAGTAATTGATGACGGCGGAGCCCTGATAGTCGCCTTTCGCGCGGAACACCTCGAAGTCGAGGGTCCGGTAGCCAAGTCTGCCTGAACTGTACCCGAAGTAGCGGTCAATGGGACCGCTGTAGACCACATGGGCGAAGGGCTCGGTCAAATCTTCGAATTTTGCGCCCAGTCGCAACTCGACGCGCGGCGTGTCCAGGATGGCGGCGACCAATTCCGTATAGCCGCGCTCGGGCATTGCCTGATGGGGGTGGGCGAAATAGGAATCGTCAAAGTTGAAGCGGAGCGGCAGGCGTTTGAGGATCGAAGCGGGCAAACGGGTGGGATCCAGGCCCCATTGCTTGCGGGTGTAGCCACGGAAAAAGGCCTCGTAGAGCTCGGGCCCGACCATGCTGAGCGCCTGCTCCTCGAAATTGGCTGGTTCCGGGATTTTCTGGGTCTTCGAGGCGACAAAGGCGGCCGCTTCCTCGGGCCTTAAGGTTTTGCGGAAGAATTGGTTGATGGTCAGGAGGTTGACGGGAAGCGAATAGACCAACCCCCCGGAGACGGCCTGCACGCGGTGCCGGTAAGGGCGCATTACGCCGAACTGTTGGACATAGGCCCAGACCCGCTCGTCGGCGGTGTGGAAGATGTGAGGACCGTAGACATGAGTCATCACGCCGGTCTCGGAATCGCGCTCTGAATGGCAATTGCCAGCCACATGCGAGCGCTCGTCGACCACCAGGACTTTGTGTCCAGCTTGGGCAAGAGCCCGTCCGATGACCGCGCCGCTGAATCCAGCGCCGACGATGCAATATCTCATTCCGTCGATGTCCGATTGTTGTTCTGAGGAGAGCTCCGCTATTCTAGCAGGCTGTCGACGATGTGTCGCGCCTGGCGGCGGGAAGGGCCGCCATGGGTGTTCTGGGAGAGAAAGAGCAAGCTATTGAAAAAATTGGCGCCCTCATCCAATCCACGCGCCGCACGAGCAAGCCTCGACTCGATTCCCCAAATGGCTGTAGAAGCCGTGCAGGTCTTGCGCTAGCGGCCTCCTCGACCAATGTACCGGCTGACCGAAAAGCCTCCGGTCCGAGCAAATGGAATCTCCTGCCAATGAAGTGCTTCCCGTTTCGCCTGAGCCTGTCGACGCCTTTCATCGCGGCCATGCTCGCCCTCTTCTCGCTTGGCGCGATCGCGTCGCCGGCTGAGGCCCAAGCCTCCAGGCGCATCGAGGCCTATTATCAGCAGCTGATGCCGACCCTTAAAGCGGCCGGCCAGCTCAGCGTGCGGGAACGCGACCGCCGTTTCTCGCCCGCCATCACCTCCGCCTTCGATATTGGGACCATGGCGAAACTGGCCTCGGGCCCCGCCTGGAGCAAGTTCTCCGGAGCCCAGCAGGCCGCGGTTCGGGACGCCTTCGCCCGCTTCCTCGTCGCCGAATACGCCCACCAAGTGACCGACTATTCGGGCGAGAGCTTTGTTGTCGAGCCGCAGACGAGCCCCTCCTCGGGCGGCGGCGAAGTTGTCAAGACAAAGCTCCTCCAGCCCGGCGGCCGGACGGTGCAGATCAACTATCTTGTTCGCGGCGGCCGCATCATCGACGTCTATCTCAATGGCACGATCAGCGATCTCGCGACGCGCCGTGATGAATTCGCCTCGATCCTTGCTGGCGGCGGCGGCGCCGACGCCCTGGTCAAGACCTTGCGCGAGCGGACGGAAAGCCTGCTCGCTGGCTAGCCAGTCGGGCCGAATGAGGCGCGGCCTTGCGGCCTTCCGCGAACGTCCTGATCATTTGCGGACTGAAGCGCGAGGCGGCGATCCTGGCCGGTCCGGGGCGCATGACGCTCTGCGGCGATGCGCCAACCCTACATGCAAAGCTCGCGGAAGCGGCGGGCCTCCGGCCGTCGCTCGTGGTCAGCTGGGGCGTTTGCGGCGGGCTTGATCCGCGGCTTCGTCCCGGCGACCTCATTCTCGGCTCGGAAATCATCTCGCGTGAGGGCCGTGTCAAAACCGACGAGGCGGTCACGGCGTCGCTCGCAAAGCGCCTTCTTGACGCGGGCGCTCGCGTCGCCGTCGAGCGCTTCGCCGTTTCCGACGCGCCGGTCGTGACCGTCGCCGCGAAGGCCGAACTGCGCCGCGCAATGGCAGCGGCCGCCGTCGATATGGAAAGCCTGATTGCAGGACAATATGCGCTGACACAGAGGGCGCCGTTTGCGATTCTGCGCGCGGTCGCAGACTCCGCCGAGCGCAACCTGCCGCCGCTCGCTTTGAAAGCCGTAGGCCCCGATGGGGCAATTCAGATTCAAGCGATCTTAGGCGAGCTCTTCCGTTCCCCGTGGCAACTCGCCGGCCTGCGCGCTCTCGCGGCCGACAGCCGGACCGCATTCCAGGCGTTAAAGCGCTGCCGGAGCCTTCTTCCGGGCCTTTTCCTCGGCCTCGGCGCGGCGGATGTCTGACAGCTTCTGAGCGACGTTCTTATCGAACACATACTCGGCCTCGCGCTGGCCGCCCAGCGGAATGTCCGGCGCCATCGGCCCGTCAGTCTTGACGCCCATGAGCGCAACGCGCGCCGCTTTCCACGGCTTCGTCACCGTATCGCGAACGGCGGTCGCCTCGAACCCGCTATGGACCATGCAGTCGGCGCATTTCTCATAATTGCCGGTGCCGTAGGCGTCCCAATCCGTCTCCTCCATCAGCTCCTTGAAGGTCTTGGTGTAACCTTCGCCGAGAAGATAGCAGGGCTTCTGCCAGCCGAAGACGGTGCGCGTCGGATTGCCCCAGGGCGTGCAATGATAAGTCTGATTGCCGGCCAGGAAGTCGAGGAACATGGTCGACTGGTTGAAGGCCCATTTGCGGCCCTGATCGCCGCGCTCGAAGATCGACCGGAACAGCTGCTTGGTGGCCGAGCGGTTGAGAAAATGCTTCTGGTCGGGCGCGCGCTCGTAGGCGTAACCTGGCGACACCGTGATGCCATCGACGCCGAGCTCGGTCACCGTATCGAAGAAGGCGGCGACGCGCGCCGGGTCCGCATCATTGAAGAACGTGCAGTTGATCGTGACGCGGAAGCCCTTCGCCTTGGCCGTCTTGAGGGCCTTGACCGCGCGATCGTAGACGCCAGTCTCGCAGACCGACTTGTCATGCATCTCCTGGTCGCCGTCGAGATGGATCGACCAGGTGAAATAGGGGCTCGGCTTGTATTGATCGATCTTCTTCTCGAGGAGCAACGCATTGGTGCAGACGATCGCGAATTTCTTGCGCGCAATGACGCCCTCGACGATCTTCGCCAGATCCCTGTGCAGCAGCGGCTCGCCGCCCGCCATAACGACCACGGGCGCGCCGCACTCGTCGACCGAAGCCAACGCGTCCTCAACGGAGATGCGCTTGTTGAGGATAGCGTCGGGATAGTCGATCTTGCCGCAGCCGGCGCAGGCGAGGTTGCAGCGGAACAACGGCTCCAGCATCAACACCAGCGGATAGCGCTTGCGGCCAGCGAGATGCTGGCGAACGACATAGGCGCCGACTCTTACAATCTGTCTGAAGGGTATGCCCACGAACGATCCTTAAAAAGTGATTAACCGACGGGCTCATTGCGAAGTTCCGCCGGCAGACGGAAGCTCACCGTCTCGGCCGGTCCGTCGAGTACCGACACTTCCGATGGCGCGAGCGCCGACAAGGCTCGCACCACGTCTTCGACCACGACTTCGGGCGCGGACGCGCCGGCCGTCACGCCGACGACACCGGCGTTGCGCACCCATTCCGGCTTGATTTCGCTGCTGTCGGCGACAAGATAGCTCGGAATCCCGAACTCGTCGCCGATCTCGCGCAGACGATTGGAGTTCGAGCTGTTGCGGGCGCCGACGACGATGATGACATCGGCGACCGCGCACAATTCACGCACGGCGGTCTGTCGATTCTGTGTCGCGTAGCAAATGTCGCGAACGTCAGGACCCACGACGTCGCTGAAACGACGAACCAGCGCGGCGATGATTCCGCGCGTATCGTCGACGCTCAGCGTCGTCTGCGTGATGTAGGCGATCGGCGTGTCGACTGCGATGGGCAGCTTCTCGACATCGTCTTCGTCTTCGACGAGGTGAACCGCGCCGTCGATCTGACCCAATGTTCCCTCAACCTCGGGATGGCCGTCGTGACCGATGAACACCAGCACCCGGCCGCGGGCGATGTATCCGCGCCCCTGGTTGTGCACCTTGGTGACCAGCGGGCAGGTCGCGTCGATGGTCGGGAGCGCGCGCGCCTTGGCCTCGTTCTCGACCTCGCGCGAGACCCCGTGGGCGCTGAAGATGGTCATCGCGCCCGCCGGAACGTCCTTCAGTTCCTCAACAAAACGCGCGCCCTTCGCCTTCAGCGATTCGACGACGTGGCGGTTGTGGACAATCTCATGGCGCACGTAGACAGGCGCGCCATGCTTGGCCAGCGCCCGCTCGACAATGTCGATCGCCCGAACGACGCCGGCGCAAAACCCGCGCGGTTGGGCAAGTATGATCTTCATCCGCTCGCCTTCTCGTCAGAGCCTCGACGGCTAGGGTAACGGCCAACGCCGGGCGCAGCCAACACCGCGAGCGCTCCCCTGACGAATTTCGAAAGGCAAGCCATACGCCGCAACCTATCTTGAGACAAGGGACGAAGTTGCCGCCGTTGCCGTCTACACGATCTGTGAACGATGAGCGTGAAGGTCAAGGCAGTCTTCGTGAAGGGCTTCTTTAGCGGTGCTCGACGGGCGCGGCGGACGCGGTCCAAAGGGCGGCCGGAGGGACGCTCTTCCTTCGACGGGCCTGTCGGCCGCGGCGGGGCGGTCTGAGTGTCCTCAATTTACGTGTATATACATCAGACGTGTCGCCAGCCCAACGAGCGATTACCGGGATGGAGTGACAGAAAAAATCGCCTAAACGATTGAAAGGATTGAATTGCTGCCGGAACCTCGCTTGGCCCATCATCATACCCGGCGTTCCTTGTCCTATGGCGCACGCGCCTTGGGCCGGGAATGGGAGCACGACGAGCCGAACCTCCCTAGCCGTCACCAAGCGCTTGCCTGAAGCCTTGATGTCGTCTCGGCCCGAGCCGAATCGCGAGAAGCTCAGAATCGGACCCTAGGCGCTCTTAAAGCGCGCGGGCGCCGCCTGGGCCGCCCACTTCCGGTTGAGCGCCAGGACCGCGGCGATGGCGGCGAGAGGAACAAAAGTCCCCCATGAGCCGATCACGGCCATGGTCGTCGCCACGGCCCACAGGATCGAGACCAGGTGCTCCATCATGCCGACGAGCTTCGACTGCGAGTGACGGCGCAGCACGAGGCCACGGCGCGATGGCGCCTGTCGCCAAAGATTGACCAGCGCGGCCGAGGCAGCCGCGCCGGCGCCGAACAGGAGCGCGCAAAGCCCGGCCCAGGGCGAGGCGAAGGCCAGTGCGGCGAGGGGCAGGGCGAGAAGGAGCGCGATCGGCTGGCCAATGGCGGCGATCTTGGCGCGTTCGATCGCCGCGCGGGCTAAGGGAGCGGTCATGAGGAAATCCGGCGCGTCCTCGGCCGAGAGCGCAATCCAGGACAGCGCGCCGGCGAGCTGCGCGGCGATGACCACGAGCGCCGGCGTGAAGGCGATGCCGACCGTGCCGGTGGGGCCGCCGCCGCGCCAGAGGATCACGGCGAGCGGGGTCGTGTAGGCGGCCTGCAGAAGAAGTTGCGACATGAGCCACGGGTCGCGCCAGACGACGCGCCGCTCCTTGATGCGCAAGGCCGCGCTGGCGCTCGCGCCGAAGCGCGACGTTCCCCTCGCTGCGGCGCCGGCTTGAACCGGCGCCCCCGCAGTGGCGATGGCCGCCCGGGCGAAGCGCTCCCCGAACAGCACGCAGGCGAGCGCGAAAACGACGGCGCCGAACGCTGTCCAGACGAGCATAGCGCGCGGGTCGGCCGCCGCCGCACGCACCGGCGCCCACAGGAGGCCGTGCAGCTCGCCCTGAGCGTTTGGACGCGGCGCGAGGGCCGCGAGGATCGTCGTTCGCATGGCCTCGGGCAGCATGGCGACAAGCTGGGCCCCAAGCACCGCGGACGCGCCGATCGCGGTCGCCGCGATCTGGCCGAAGAGGCGCGCGCGTCGCGGGCCTGCGGCAAAAAACAGGCCCATCGACAGAATGATCGCAAAGCCCGTCCCCGCCAGCCCCGCCGCGATCAGGGCCGGATAGAGCGCCAGCCAATGCGGATGGCCCCTGAGAGCGGCGACGTCGGCGAGCGGCGTCAGCAAGAGTCCCACCGATGCGACGGCCCCGACTGAAATCGACAGAGCGCGGGCGGCAAGCAGAGCGCACGCATCGGCGGGCGAGGCGAGGATCAACTCGAGGTCCGAGCGTCCAAACAGGGTGCGGGTAAAGTCCGCGATAGAGTGAGCGACGATCCATGGAAGGACGAGCGCCATGCCGCTGGCGAGGATGGCGGTGATTCGCACGGCGCCGTCAGGGCCGCCTTCAATCGCGATCAGCCAGCCAGCGACGGGATAGGCGGCGACGTGGAGCGCCAACACCATCAGGACGATAAGAGCAGCAAGTCTCGGCAGCGACAACGAGCCAAACATTGACGCCAGGCCACGCGCGCTCAGGCGCAAATCGTGCAGGACGAAACGAGGAAAAGCGGCCAGGGACCGAATCAGCCGCCGAATCATGCTGCGCGTCCAGTCTCGGAGGTCAAACCGAGAAACACCGTCTCCAGCGTCGCGCCATCGGCGTCAACGCGGGCGCGCAGCTCGTCGAGCGTCCCCTCGGCGATCATCTTGCCGCGCGCGATGATGCCGATTCGGTCCGCGAGCCGCTCCGCGACCTCGAGAATATGCGTGGTCATGATGATGGTCGCGCCCGCGCGCACGCGGGCGGTCAGAATGTCCTTCACCTGCCGGGCGGCGGCGGCGTCGAGGCCGGTCAGGGGCTCGTCGAGCATCAGGAGGCGGGGCTCATGGATGAGCGCCCCGGCCAGCGCCAGCTTCTGCCGCATGCCGCGCGAAAATCCTTCGCATCGATCGCGCCGATTCGGCCAAAGTCCAAGGCTTTCGAGCAGATCTTCGGCGAGCCGCTTGGCGCGACGCGCCTCGACAGACCAGAGGCCGGCGACGAATTCGAGATATTCGAGCGGGTCCAGCTTGTCGTACAGCATCGGCTCGTCGGGGAGCCAGGCGACGATTCGCTTGGCCTCAATCGGCGAGCGGCGGGCGTCGATGCCGAAGATCTCGATGTCGCCCTCGTCGGCCGGCAGAAGGCCCGCAACCAGGCGCAAGGTCGTTGTCTTTCCAGCGCCGTTCGGGCCGAGGAGAGCGTAGAATTCGCCAGCGGCGATGGTGAGGTCGAGCCGATCGACCGCCGGCCGGCCGAAGCTCTTGGTCAGGCGGCGAATGACCAGGGCCGAAACGTCAGGGGCAGGCATCGGAGCAATCTCGGCCGGTGAAGAATACAACCGAGGGTAGAGGCGGACACTTGATCGGGCCTTAAGATCGCCCATTCAACTTGGAGGGCGGCACTGCGGCGGGGTCTGAGGCCGAGCGAATCAGGCCGCAGCGCTGCGGCGACAAGCGCAAAAAAAAGCCGGAGGAAGGTTGCCCTTCCTCCGGCCAAGATCTTGGGAGTTCGAACCTTGAAAGCTTAGAACTTGTAGTTCACGCCCGCGCGGAAGATCGAGGCGTTGTAGTCGATCTTTCCAGCCACGGAGACGCCCGGGTAGAAAATTGCCGAAGACGCGTTTCCGATGCTGCTGAAGCTGCTGCTGCCAAGGTCGGCGTACAGATATTCGCCCTTGATCGTGATGTTGTTGGTGACCGCGTATTCAACACCGCCACCGATCGTCCAGCCGACGCGGCTGGAACTGGGGTTGCCGCTCCAGAAAGCGCCATTCGCCGCGTCGAAGGCGGTGAATTGTGAATTGCCGCCGCCGTAAGCGACACCACCCGTGGCGTAGATCATCAGGCGATTGTCAGGCGTGGCGACGAAGCCAAGGCGGGCCCGCGTCGTGCCCAACCAGGTCAGGCTGTTCTTGCCGTTAACAGTCAAGGTGTCGCCCAAGACGCCATTCGCCACGGCGAACGGCCCTGCAAGGGGAGCGCCGATGTTGTTGAATGACTTGCTGAGGGTCGACCCGTCGAAGTCGGTTTCGACACCGAGCACGAAAGCGCCGGTCTGCCAGTTGTAGCCAGCCTGGCCGCCGCCGATGAAGCCGGCGCTTTGCGATCCGAGACCGCCCGGGAACCCGGCATTGATGAAGGCGCCATCAACGCCCGCAGCCGGATCGAGGAGCGAGGCACTACGGCCGCCGCTCGGCCAGATGCCGCCGGCGTTCACACCGATGTAGAAGCCCGTCCAGGTGAAGGGGGGCGGCACGAATATCGGCGCCGGCGCCTCTTTTCTGGTGGGGAGGTCGGCCGCCTGAGCAGCCATTGTTCCGACTGCGGTCAGAGCCGCAACTGCGACACCCTTTAGCCAGCGATTCGTCATGTTCTTCGTCTCCGTTTGTGGCGCAACGCCGTACGCAACTCGCGTCACCCCGCCGCCAATAACAATGACCGGACTATAGGATTCGACACCGCACGAGTCCATCGGACATTTGGCGTCCACAGGTGTTTGTCGACCAATGTGGCAAATGCGCCACAGATCGGTAACGTTCTGTTTACGTTTGTTTAACGGCCAGGCTCGCCAGCAGCACGGCGATCACGCCGGTGAGAAAAATACCGTCGAATGTACCTGCGCCGCCGATCGAGGCCACGGGGGCGCCGAGGCTGCGCAGTCGCCCGAGATTGAGGAGGTCGGCGCCAATCAGCACGCCAAGGTTGCCACCGATATAGGCGATCGGCGCCGCAAATCGTCGCGACAGCACCAGCGCTACGCCCGCCGCCAGCAAAGGCGGGGCGAACGTCGGCACCGATATGCCCACCCCCGGCACCGGCGTCGCCATCCGATGGACCACAAAAGCGACGATCGCGACCGCTCCGGCCCCCGACGCCCAAAGATCGTAGCGGATGAGGAGATAGAACGACAGCAGGATTGGAATCACCGCGCCTCCGACGTTGATCGCTAGAATCGTGCCCGGCCAATCGACGGCGACCGGAGCCAGAAAGGGGACGCCGAAGACCTCCACCACCTCGCGAGAGATGACCCGCTGCTCCGGCAGTCGCGCCAGCGGCAGATTGACGTAGGAGCCGAGCAGAGAGGCGAACAGCACCAGCATCGCGACGCGAGGATCGAGGCCGAGCGCCGAATAGGCGTGACCAAGAAGCCTGATCTGAATGAAAAAAAGGAGGCCGAGCAGAATCGCAAAGAAGAGGGTCGCGACTCCGGCGCCAAGGGGGAAGTAGTGCATATGAGTCAAGGCGTCAGCGTCCGCAGGGGTTGCCGCGCCGGCCGGCGGCTGGCGAATGCTTACACGTGAGCGAGCGCGGCGATGATCTTTTCCGCGTGCGGCCTGAGCGTCTCGGCGCTTTGGAATGGGCCGCCCGGCGGACGAATCGCAACGCCGGTCCAGCACGGCAGAAGATGGAAATGCAGATGGAAGACCTGTTGCCCGCTCGCCGGTTCGTTGAACTGCTGGAGCAAGAGGCCCTCGGCCTTCATGCCGGCCATGACCGCGCGGCCGACTTTCTGCACCGCGGGCATGAGAAGCGCTAGATCTTTGGGATCGAGGTCGAAGAGCGTGCGCGCCGGCGCCTTTGGAATGACCAGCGTATGCCCGTCGGCGCGCGGCATCACGTCCATGAAGGCGAGCGACACGTCGTCCTCGTAGACCTTCACGCACGGCATTTCGCCACGAAGAATTTTTGCGAAAATGTTGTCGGGCTCATACCTCGGCTTCAAAAGATTCTCCCTCACGTTCGGCCCCTTGCTCGCCGCCATTGCCGCGACGGAAGGGCGCGTATTCTTCGTAATGGGCGATCGTCCGCTCGACCGCTTCCCGCTCGTGTCCGAGATAGTCGGCGATCGCTCGGGCAAGCCGCGCGTCGGCGAACTCGTGCGCCGAATAGGTGAGGGTCGGTCGGTAGCCGCGCGCAAGCTTGTGCTCGCCCTGGGCGCCGGCCTCGATGCGGCGCAATCCGCGCGCAAGCGCGAAGTCGATCGCCTGATAGTAGCAGACCTCGAAATGCAGAAACGGCCGGTGCTCGATCGCGCCCCAGTTGCGCCCGTAGAGCGCGTCGTCGCCGATGAAATTGATCGCGCCGGCGATATACCGCCCGGCCCGGCGCGCCATCACCAGGAGCACGCGGTCGGCGAGAGTGGAGCCGATCAGATCGAAGAAGGCGCGCGTGAGATAGGGGCGACCCCATTTTCGCGATCCCGTATGGATATAGAACTTGAAAAAGGCGTCCCAGTGCTCGGGTCGAATCGCTGAACCGGTCAAGGGCTCGATCGTGACGTCGCCGTCCAGGGCGTCGCGCCGCTCGCGTTTGATCGCCTTGCGCTTGCGCGACGCCAACGCGCCCAGGAAATCGTCGAAATTTGCGTAGCCGTCGCAGAAGAAATGGAACTGCTCGCCATTGCGGATCAGAAAGCCCTGCTTGGACAGTCGCTCCGTATCCTCGACGGTCGGAAAGGTGACGTGGATCGACGACGTCTTGGTCTGTCTGCGCAATTGGCCGAGCGCTCCGATCAGCGCCTCGCGCGCGCCCTCGGGCGCGTCGCCCGCGACAAGAAGGCGGCGTCCGGTTACCGGGGTGAAAGGGACGGCGACCTGGAGCTTCGGATAATAGTCGCCCCCGGCCCGTTCATAGGCGTCGGCCCAGGCGTGATCGAACACGTACTCGCCCTGGCTGTGGCTCTTGAGGTAGCAGGCGGCGGCGGCGACCAGGCGTCCGCTTGCGTCTTCAACCATCAGATGCGCCGGCGTCCAGCCGGAGCGGCCGCCGACCGACCCGGACGCTTCGAGCGCATGCAGAAAAGCGTGAGTGAGGAACGGGTTGAACCGTTCACCCTCGGCCTCTTCATAAGAGCGACCCGGCGGATTGGCGCAGGCGTCCCACGCCGCCGCGTCAATGGTGGCGATGGACGGGACAACGCGCGCGGTGAAGCTTGAGGACATGGGCAGTCAGGCGGTCCGATCTCATGGGATCGTTCATCTTAGCACGCATGGCGCCAGTTTCGTGGCGAACGCTTCAGGGCCTCGCGCTCGCCTGGATCGTCCGAGCCGCGACCGAGGCTCACCTGCGAACTTCAGGCCTCAGGGCGCGTCGACACTGGAATCGGGCCGCTCTGGTTCGCCAGCGAGCCAAAAGCGATGAAGTATCGGATCCGCGGACGTTTCTTCTCAAAATTGCCGACCGTATAAACGATTGGGAATCCTTCACCGTTTCTTGGGGAATCGACGACAGGAACGGTCCAGTTACGCAAATATTTGGAAGAAATATGCAATCGCCTGCGAGGCGCTCTCACGCCAGCGGCGGCATCCTTTGCTTTGACTGTCCGGGCGGCAAAGACAGCCTCGTCGCTTGGGCTCATCACCGCCGAACTCATCCCCAATTCGTTGAAATACGCCCATCCGGCCGAGTTGCCGACGAAAACTGTGAGGACGAAGGGCGCCCTATGATCACTTGAGAATGATGGGGTGGGATTTCCCGAGGACTTCGACTTCAACGAGCCCGGGCATATGTGGATGAACGTCATCCGGCTTCTCAGCACGGCCTCGAGGGTCATCATGAATGGAATTCGCTTTGAAATCGTGCTCACCTTACGCGCGTAGCGCCGCCGGCGACCCGTGTCGACGCCGGGATGTGGCCCCGGTCGTGTGAACCTAAGCGACCTCGCCTCTGTGCCGGCGCGCGAGAGCCTGGCGGATGTGGTCCAGCACGAGATGATGCTGGTAGGGTTTGGCGAGCGCCGGACCGTCTTTGCAGATGCCTGCGGCGCGATTGACAGCTTTTTCGATCGACCCCGCCAGGATCACCTCTGCGGAGTGAGCGCGCTCTCTAATCCATCGTTGGAGGGCAAAGCCGCTCCCTTCGGTCATCATGTCGGCCAGAACAACTTCGATTTGTAACTCTGGCGTCGTCAACGCATGCTTGGCTTCCTCACCGTTCGATGCCTCGAAAACAGTAAAACCGCACTCGCGCAGGTATTCGGCCAAGGGATGACGAACCGTGATATCCCCTTCGACGAGAAGGACGACGGGAGAAGACGATGTCATAAGCCGTCCTCTTTTTGTCGTCTGTTCCGTGCCTGCTCAGCCAGGTCGGTTGCGGTTTGGAAGAGGTCGTAAGGTTTGGCGACGACGGGTTCGGTCCATTGGCTGTCGTTGAAATAGCCGGAGGTGACGACGACGCTCACGATCGGGTATTTCTGCCTGATACGGGCCGCGAGCTGAGCGCCAGTCATCGACCCCGGCATGAAATGGTCGGTGAAAACCAGGTCGACCGACCCGCCGGCGGTCAGATATCGCCATGCCTCATCGGCTGATGCGGCTTCCACGACGGATACGCCGAGCTCGCGAAGGGCTTCGGCCATGGTGAATCTTATCAGAGCCTCGTCTTCCACGACAAGGATCCTCGGCGCATCCGATCTCGGCGCGGTCTCGACTGTCGATTGCGGCATTCGGTGAGCGCCCAGCCCCAGCCCTAAACGCGGGAGAACGCCAAACGCACGGCAAGACAAACGGTTCCAGGTTTCCTTGCGGCTGGAGGTTGAGACGGAAAACGGAACGGATGAGGCGGGCGACCGCTCAGGCGTTGGTGCCGCCGTCGACCGTAAGAACTCGCGCCTGTGATGTAGGCGGCTTCCGGACTGGCGACGAAGGCGACAAGCCCAGCCACCTCCTCCACGGTGCCGTAGCGATTGAGCGCGGTCATCGCCTTTTGCGGAACCGCCCATTCGCCGGAAGCAGGGTTGAGGTCTGTGTCGATCGGGCCCGGCTGGATGTTGTTCACCGTGATGCCGCGATCGCCCACTTCGCGCGCCAATCCTTGCGCGAACATCTTGATCGCGCCTTTGGTGGCTGCGTAGGCCACGAGGCCCGGCGTCATCATGCGCTCGCCGACGCACGACCCAAGAAGAATGACGCGTCCGCCCTTGTTCATTTGCTTCAGCGCGCCTTGTGTTGCGACAAACGCGCCGCGCAGATTGAGGTCGATCACGCGGTCAAGCTCGTCCAGCGTGGTTTCCTCGAATTTCTTCGGGATCGCGGTCCCGGCATTGTTGACGAAAACATCAAGCTTGCCCAGGGCGGCGACCGTCTTGTCGATTGCGGCGTTGACCTGATCGACCGCTGTCGCGTCCGCCTGCACGGCGATCGCCTTGCCGCCCGAGCTTTTGATGGCCGCGACCACCGCCGCTGCGGCGTCTGCGCCCTTTGTATAGGTGATGGCGACCGCGGCGCCGTCGGCGGCCAGACGCTTGGCGATCGCGGCGCCAATTCCGCGTGAGCCGCCCGTCACGAGCGCAACCTTGCCTTCGAGCTTCTTCGACATCGCCGTTCCTCTTTCATTTGTGCAAGGGGGCGGAACGCCCGCTGCTATACCCGAAAGGTTTAAGTCGAAGCGGCGCCTGGGGACCCGCTCCAGCGCCCGGAAAGCGACCCGCGAGGCGATCCGAGCCCATGATCAAGGTCGGCGCGCTCGGCGCGAAGCGCCGCGAAATCGACCCGATCGAGCGGCTTAAACAAGCTGCATTTCGCTCGAAGCGCAATCTTCCTTGCGAGAGGGCCTCGAAAGACGGGCGTCTTTCGCCGCCCTGTGGCTTATCGCAATGACGATCCCAACAACATGCAGCCTGCTCTTCGCCGATCCGATTTCCATCCACGCCGCTCGCCATTCCCCTGCTTGAATAGAGCCCGACGGCCGCGCTGAAAAAGACTTTTTAGGTTCACAGCTATGCCTGTAAGATATATAAAGCCGGAGCATGGAGCTCAGGCACCTTCGCTATTTCATCGCCGTCGCCGAGGCGGGGAGCATGAAGCTTGCGGCGGAAAGCCGCCTGCATACGGCGCAACCCTCGCTCAGCCGCCAGATGCGGGACCTCGAGCACGAAATCGGCGCCGCGCTTTTCGTCCGCAGCGTGCGCGGTGTAGAACTGACGGCGGCTGGTCGGGCCTTTCTCGATCACGCGCGCCTGGCGTTGACCCAAGCCGAGGCCGCTGTCGAAGCGGCCCGCCGTGCGGCGCGACCCGCCAAGGCGATTTTCGCCGTTGGCTTTCTCACTGGACAGGAAGCTGCGTGGCTCGCGCCCGCGACCCGAATTCTCAGCGACGAATTGCCGAATATCGAGATCAGGGTGTCGAGCGGGTTCTCGGTCACGCTCGCCGAGGACCTCAAGCACGGCAGGGTCGACATCGCTTTCCTGCGGCACGAGCCGGACCCGGATCTCGCGTTCAAGCTGGTTCTGAAGGAGCCGCTGGTCGCCATCCTCCCGCGTGACCATCGACTCGCGGCGAATAAGACCCTCGATGCGCGCCATCTCGCGAGCGAGACGTTCATCGGCATATCCGAGATTCCCCGCGTCCTGCGCGGCGCGGTCAACACCTATCTCAAACGGTCGGGAATTCGGATCGCGCCCCGTTTCGAGATCGACAATTTCGCCATGGCGATGTCGCTGGTTATGTCGGAGCGGGGCGTCGCCCTGCTGCCGATTTCGATCGAGGCCTACCTGCCTCCGTCCATCGTGAGCCGCCGTCTCAAGGGCGAGCAGCCCACGGTCGATCTCATGATCGGCTACCGCAAGGGCAATGCCTCGCCGATTCTGAAGACTTTCCTCTCGCGAATCGACGGATTGATCGGACGCGCTGGCGCCAAATAGGCCGCTATCCCGGCCCGCTGCTTGGCCAGGCGGCCATCGCCGCCGCCACGAGCCCCTTCAGTTCGGCGGATTCCGCCCCGTCCCGCGCCTGGACGGCCATCCCCTGGTAGACGCTGAAATAAAATCGGCTCAAGGCGTCAATATCCGTCGTCGTTGGCAACTCGCCGTTGGCGACGCCTGCTTTCAGCCGCGATCGCAGACTCCCCAGCATGATCGTCCGGATTTTCCCGACGACTTCAGCAATTCCCGCTGGCCATTCGTCGCTGACGGCGGCCAGCGCCGCCATGCAACCTCCTGGCGTCACGCGGGATTTTGGCAGAGTTTCAGTCGCCGCGAGCAAAACACTCTCGACCCCGGCGCGGGCGGTCGCACTTCCCTCGAGCCCGTCCCAGACCGGGGGTCCGAACATCTCGACGTAATGCTGGATCGCTTCGAGGTAGAGCGCCTCCTTGCCGCCGAAGGCGGCGTAGAGGCTCGGCGAGCGGACGCCCATCGCGTCGCACAGATCGTTCATCGAGGTCGCGGCGAAGCCCTTGCGCCAAAACGAGGACCATTGCGGCCTTGAGCGCCGCGCCGCGGTCGAATTCCCTGGGTCGGCCGATGCTCACCATCGCGATTCTTTCTGTGATGAACGACACATAATGACCTTGACGCCGAGAATCAACGCATTAAGTAATTTTGTGTCGATCACTACAAAAGGAAGCCGACGATGACCCTGACAGGAAAACGAGCTTTGGTCACGGGCGCGAGCCGAGGCATCGGCGCCTCGATCGCCAAGGCGCTCGCCGCCGAGGGCGCAGAGGTGGCGATCACTTACGAGAAATCGGCGGAAAGCGCGGCGGAAGTGGTCGCTTCCATCAAGGCGAAGGGCCGCAAGGCCGTCGCGATCCAGGCTGACAGCGCGGACGTCGCGGCTGTGCAGGCCTCGGTCGAGAAGACGGTCGTCGAACTCGGCGGGCTCGACATCCTCGTCAACAATGCAGGCATCCTGCGGATCGGCGAACTCAAGGATATCTCGCTCGCCGACATCGACGCACTCCTCGATGTCAACGTGCGCGCCCAGATCATCGCCAGCAAAGCGGCGCTAGCCCACCTTGGCAAGGGCGGCCGCATCATCACCATCGGCAGCTATTTCGCCGACCGCGTCCCGGCGTCGGTGCTCAGCGTCTATTCGGCGACGAAGTCCGCTTTGACCGCGTTCACAAAAGGATTGGCGCGCGAGCTCGGGCCCAAGGGAATCACGGTCAATGTCGTCCAGCCGGGCTCAATCGACACCGACATGAACCCGGCCCATGGGCCCTTCGGCGACACGCTGCGGCAGTTCATGGCGTTGGGCCACTATGGCGCGGCGGTCGATATCGCCAACGCCGTTGCGTTCCTGGCGAGCCCAAAGGCGCAATACATCACCGGCTCGACGCTGACCGTCGACGGCGGCGCCAACGCCTGATCGGCGCAAAGCGCGCCACGCGGCCTTGCTCGCGCACCCTCAGCAAAATCGCGCAGGGTCGTCACTCGAAACTCCGGAGAAACAGAAATGAAATTCATCGTCGCCTCCCTCGTTCTCATCGCCAGCGTTGGCTTCAGCTCGGCCGACCCCGTCGATCGGGCGTCTCCCAATCAATCAAGCTCAGTCACGACGGAATATCCGGCCCTCCACCCGTTCCATCACAAAGTGGGTGAGACATCGTTTGTGGGATACTATTTCAACGGTCAGCGGGCGAACTGTTCCGTGATCATATGGGCAAACCCGGACAACGAGGCGCTGGCCGACAAGACGACGCATCCGAAAGTGCGGATCGACCTCGACGCGAAGCAAGCCATCACGTTTTTCGCCGACGAGCTCGGCTCGAATTTGAGTCTGGAATGCGCACCTGACGCCAAGAGCTTGTCGGTAAGGCAAACCTCGATTTCACTCACCCAGTGAGGGCGAAAACTTGCAGGCAAAAAAGAGCCGCCCGGCTGGGGCGGCTCTCTCGATTGAACTGTAAGAACGCCGTCAGAGATTCTTATTGATAGCGTTCGCGGCTTTGTTCGCGCCGTCCTTGACGGCGTTCTTAGCGTCGCCGACGGCCTTCTGCGCGTCGCCCTTTAATTCTTGAGCGGCGCCTTCGCCCTTTAACTTCTCTGAGCCGACAGCGCTGCCAACGCCCTGCTTGGCCTTGCCCATCGCCTCATTGGCGATGCCGGAAATCTTGTCGGTGGTGCCACTCATGATGGAAACTCCTCACGGCGGCCCATAACGGCGCGCCGTATTCCCAACGCGCGAGCGATAAAGCCGTTCCATTCAGGCGTCATCTCCCAGATCTTGGGCTTGAAGATCACGCGCCGGGGGCTGAACGCTTCGACTTTCGGCTGGAAGCAGCGCACGTAGCTCGCCGAGCCACGGCTCATAACGCCGCCAGCGCTCAACGGATGTCTTGTAGACCGGCTGGCGAGCCTGCCAGCGGCTCGCCGTTTTGACCACCCGCTGGTTCCGCTCGGGCGCCAGGCATGCATCATCCCAAGCCAGCCCGCAGAACGCGACCAGCCGTCGGGTTTCAGCCTCGCGATCGGCAACGAGCCTTTCGTAGTCCACCTCGGTGAACCGATCCTCTGGAAGCACGCTTCGCCAATGCGCCATGAGGCGCTCATATTGACGGTAGAAATATGCCAGATCGCCCTGATCCCAAGCGTAATCCAGACGTCCGATGAAGTTCGTGAAAAAGATCGAGAGGCAGGTGTCGATAGGCAGACGCCGGCAATGAATGAAGCGGGCGCCGGGTAACGCAAGCCGGAGAATTCCGAGCCGCTCGAAATTCATCGGGGCCTTGTCGGTCACGCGCAGAGCTTCAGGGCCGATCTGTCGCAGCGCGTTCAGGTAAGTCTCGGCGGCCGGGTTCGAGGCGTCGGCTTGCGCCCCCAGGGCGTTCAGTTTGCCGTTGTGATGCGCCCAGAAGCCTAGTTCTCCTCCTGCGGCGACTGCAGGGTGCGAAGAGAGGATCTGCTCGACCAAAGTCGTTCCGGATCGGGGCATGCCGACGATGAACACGGGCAGGTCGTCTTCCGATTCGGCCCGCTTTTGCCTTGCGCTTGCCAGCGTTTCGGCTGTGAAGCTCGCGATGATGCTGTCGTAGCGCGCCGCCAAGGCCGTGCGGTCCAGGCGCGTGGATAGGGATCGCAGGTGGTTGCCGGCCTGGTATTGCCGCATCGCCTCGGCGTAGTCGCCGAGATCGTCGAAGGCTTTGCCAAGGCCAAAATGCACGTTGATCCGCGTGATCGCATCGGGGCTCAGAACTCTCCGCGACCTTGGACATGCGATCCACCAAGGGCCGGTCGGCCTCGGTCATGCGCTTTATCGCAGTCAGTCTCTGGAAGACGCTGGGCAGAGCCTCGATACCCAAGGTCAGATGCGCCGCCGCGTCCTCGAACATGCCCCGATCCGACAACAATTGCCCGAGCAAAACGTGCGATTCTGGATCTTGGGGCGCAACAGCGAGCGCGCGGCGAAGCTCGGTGTCCGCTTCATCGAGCTTGCCCTCAGCCACAAGGGCCTTGGCGGAATAGCGCAGGCGTTCGACAGGACTTTCGGCTATTCGCGCCAATTTGCGATAGGCGAACAGGGCTTCCGCGGCGCGGCCCTGCGGCTCCAGCGTCTCGGCAAAGTGGCGAAGCGCGCGGACCAATCCCGGACGCAGCTCGAGAGCGCGCCGCAGACTGAGCGTCGCGGCTTGCAGCCGCCCAAGGCGCACATAGGTGACGCCGAGGTCGCAGTGGGCCTCCGCGTTGGTGGGATTAAGCCGCACGATTTCCTGGAACAGCGCGTTGGCTTGGGACCAGTGTTCGGCCGCCCAATGCCGTTGGGCCGCGTCCAGAAGCGCCCGGCTTCGTTTCCTGACGTCAGCCGACGGCGCGGACCCGCCGTCAAGCCACGCGGGAGCTTCGGCCTGCGCTTCTTTGGCCTGACAACAATGCTTGAATTTCTTGCCGCTGCCGCAAGGGCACGGGTCGTTTCGGCCAACAACAGTTGGAACGGCAGCCGTGGCGCCAGGTTTGCTCACTTTTTCCCCTTCACTCGGCCTTGCTGTCGACCGGCAATGATGAAATCCCAAAAACATCCCATTGTCACGGCTGTTGCGGCTGGCAGTGGACCGTTTCAACTCAACGCAAAACACTTGTAAACTTCGCTGGTTGTCAAACGCTGTTTTATGAACTTGACGAGTTGCAATCGTACGTTTACGGTACGTAAAGCGCGCGAGCGGGCCGCACGACGGCGCCTATTTTTGATTTTTTGCGGCAGGGGAACACACATGAGGAAATTGCTATTGATG
The DNA here is from genome assembly GCA_963717215.1 of uncultured Alphaproteobacteria bacterium. Taxonomy (GTDB): domain Bacteria; phylum Pseudomonadota; class Alphaproteobacteria; order Rhizobiales; family Beijerinckiaceae; genus Roseiarcus. Next base: position 184,871 of record CAVQVS010000002.1, on the reverse strand, counting down.
GGGGTCGCTGCAGTAGCGATGACGACGGGAGGCGCGGCCTACGCGGCGTTTCCAGGGTTTGGCAACAATCCGCTTGGTCCGGAATATTTGATCACTTTCAGCGACAGTGGCGTCACCACGATGCTGAATCCGGTTTATACGACGAATCCGGGCCCTTACGACGGCAGCGATGACACCTATTTCGGGGTCATCAACAACAGCAGCTCGGCCATCACTCACTTTGCCTTGTCAAGCGCCACGCTTGATATCGCCGGCTTCGACGGCGACGGCATCAACGCCTCATCGTATCTCAACATACCCAACAATCCGAGTGACAATTCGGGATACGGCGGTCCCAACGCGTTCTTCACCAATATCGCCGCCAATCTCCAGTCATTGACGGTGAACTTCATCACCCCGATTGCGGCCAACGGCGGCACGGATATCTTCTCGCTCGAAGAGCCGGTATCCCTGAACAACATCGTGGTGGGCACTCCGGAACCCTCAACTTGGGCGATGATGCTGCTCGGATTTGCCGGTATGGGCTTCGTCGCCTATCGCAAGGGCGGGACGAAAAAGGCTCTCTCGGCCGCCTGATCCAAAGCACTTAACTTCGAACTGAAAGAGATCGTCGCGAGACGGTCTCTTTTTTTTATCATCGTTGGGGACGATGCCGTGCTCGCCCCTTAAGTTTTTCCGCTACCCCACGATGTTCCCGCTGCCTACGATCGTCAAAAAAAGGCCGCCTTACGGCGGCCTCTGAATAAGGAGAGTCGGGTTAAGCTAGCGAGGAGAGCTTCGAAACGCTCTTGCTCCGTCGATAACCCGCAATGCCCAAGGCCGCAAAGCCAAGCAACAGCATGGCCCAGGTCGAAGGTTCCGGTGTTCCAATCGGGGGGATGACCGCGCTGTAGTTCACGGAGAGGTCTTCGACAAGGTCGGAAAACCACCAGTCTGGAGTGTGAAGTCGCGGACAAACACACCAGTGCCGTCATAGACGCGTCGTGTGTAGATGGAAAGTATAATCGGTTCCATCAAACGCGATGCCGGTGGTAGAGTTCGTATCGATACGCGGACTGACGTCCAGTCGTTACAAGTCATCGGGCCATCGGCGTCTGATTCTCGACAAATTGCGTTAGAAACTCCAGCCCACGCAATGCCGTGCTTATCAAGTGAAACAGTGCAAGCGCGTGCCGGTCGGAGTGGACTAACGAGGGAGCCCGCGGTTCCCTTTCGGAAGGGATAGGCGGCTCGGAGGAAGCCTTAAGTCTCCATTGCCGAGGGGATTCGGAAACCTGAGCTTCGTCGAGATGGTTTTGCCTCTCTTTCTCGCGTGAAGACCCTCCCGTCGCCGCCGGCCACAACGTGCAAGCATCGATGGCCGCCGTTGAGGATATTCCGAATCAGCCGAGAACATTTGCTTGCGCAAAACAGAAATACCAGCTACGATCAAGGGATGACGGCCTTGAGTGCCCCGGACCAGCTTATCCATTGCAACCGGCGCGGGTCCTCGTGGAAAACGGCAAAGATTTTTTTATTCCAAACGTTCGTAACCCATTGATAAATATCAATTCGAAAAAATAAACGCTAGTAAACGCCAGCTATTTTACTAGCGCTTACTAGCGTTTAAGCGCGTTTATTGGCCTTTATTAAAAAAGGAACTCGCGCGCCGGGTTGCGTCCGAAGCCTCGGGCGGCGACTTGGCGCGACGACGCGCGCCTAGTTCGGGGCTTTGCCGAACGGGATCCCGTTGATCTTGATCGACCGTTCAGCGTCGAGCTCCATGAGCCAGCTCAGGCTGCCGTCGCTTTCGGACTTGGCGAGCCCCTTGGCCAGCGCGAGGCCCGGCATCGCGCGGCCGGCGATGTCCGGCCCCAAGTCTTTGACCGCCGCCATCGTCTTGTCGAAGCTCCGCGCGTGGATCGTGATCGCCGCCGTCGGCTTGTTGTGATCGAGGCGGATCGAGCCGGCGAAGTCCGCGTCGACCGCCGGCGCGACGACATGCGAGGGGGCGAACTCGATCTGGACAGGACCCGAGCTTATGAAAGCGGCCTCGACCTTTTCCGCGTTGTCGTCGGAGAGGAGCGGTCCCTCGCCTTGGAGGCTGAGGTCCGAAATCCACTCGTTTGCGGCTGCGGTAATGTCGATACCCTTGAGTTTCGCCGAAATATCGATCTTTGACGGCGTCAATGCGCCTGCATTGGGAGGCAGGAGGCCAACCGGCAGGCTCAGGCCATCGGCTGAAACGCTGAGGTCGATAGCGCTCTGCGGTCCCGCGTTCGCCGCGCCGAGCTGGTATTTGAAATCCCCGACAGCGATCGCGCCGAGCGAAGCGGTGATGACGGTCTTCTGCGCTTCGATCCCCTCGTTGAGCTTGAGCCCGGGCGCCGCCAGGTCCTTGAGCAGGCCCTTGAGCTCGGCTTCGTGCGCGGCGAGATCGGGTCGAGCGGGATGCGCCGCAAGCAGGCCCCAGAGGTCGAACGCCTTGCGGCTCTTGAAGCCGTCGACGCCGAGACTGATGAGCGCCTTTTCCGCCCTGCCGCTGAAATTGATCGGGGCTTCATTGTCGCCCCCTCCGACCGCTTTGAGGCCAAGCTCCGCGATGTCCTCCTTCACCTGTGTCGACACGGAGCCGTCGCCGCCCACATTGGTCGCGATCGTCTCCTGCACCGGTCCGAAATCGATGGTCTGGGTGATCTTCGGATTCTGGACTTGGAAAGTCCCTTTGTCGAGGCTGGCCGAGCCGGACAAAAGCCAGGCGATGGCCGGACTGATCAGCGCGCTCGAGCGAAAGTTCGTGACGTCGATGGCGCCGGTCGCATCCTTGGAATGGAAGCCGATCTTGGGAAGCGAATCCATGGCGACCCGCCAATTGCCGTCGTCCTGCTCGATCGCCTGGTAGGTGATGACCGCCGGATCATAGGTGACGCCTGTTTCGGCGAACAGCGCATTGAGCCCGCTGAGGTCGGCCGAAACGAGATAATGCCCGCCGTCCGGCTTGACCGTCACTAGCGGGGTCGCTCCGGCCTGCACGGCCGGCAGATACTTTGCAATGAGGGCTCTCAGCGCATCGGCGCCCTCGGGCGTGGCCGGCTTGTCGCCCGCAACGGCTGAGACCGCCCAAAGGAGAACTGCGGCCAGCGACAAATATGCGAGGCCGCGACGCGATCGGCCCGGGCGGGATCGGATGGGAGGCATGGGGCGCGGCCTGTTCGGTTCAGCAGGGACGATCCGAGTTTACGCCCAGCCTATTTCAGATTCTTCACCGCGGCGCGAGCATTTCTCACAGCAAACGATCGCCGGGCGCGACTGGCTAGCCGCGCGTCACCGCCGGCACGGGCGCCGGCAGGCGATTTTTCGGAGCCTGCGCCTTGGCCACCCCGGCCTTCACCGCGGCTTGCACCTTCTCGAAAGCGCGCACCTCGATCTGCCGCACGCGCTCACGCGACACGTCGAATTCCGCCGAGAGCTCTTCGAGCGTGATCGGGTCGTCAGCCAGCCGGCGGGCCTCGAAGATACGGCGTTCGCGAGGATTGAGCACGCTCAAAGCACCGTGCAGCGCACCCAGGCGAACGCTCGATTCCTCGCGGTCCGCGAGCAGCGTTTCCTGATCCACGGCGTCATCGACCAGCCAGTCCTGCCACTCGCCCTCGCCGCCCTCGCGCAGGGGCGCGTTGAGCGAGGCGTCGCCGCCGAGACGGCGGTTCATGTCGATCACATCCTGCTTGCCGACGCCGAGCCGCTTCGAGATCGTCTCGACCTGGTCGTCACGCAGATCGCCCTCGTCCAGCGCCGAAATCCGGCTCTTGGCCTTGCGCAGGTTGAAGAACAGCTTCTTCTGGCTGGCCGTCGTGCCCATCTTCACGAGCGACCACGATCGCAGGATGTATTCCTGGATCGAGGCCCGGATCCACCACATGGCGTAGGTCGCGAGCTTGAAGCCCTTGTCCGGCTCGAAGCGCTTGACCGCCTGCATGAGGCCGACGTTGCCCTCGGAGATGACCTCGCCGATCGGCAGGCCATAGCCGCGATAGCCCATGGCGATCTTGGCCACGAGCCTGAGATGCGAGGTGACCAGCTTGTGCGCCGCCTCGCGATCCCCATGTTCCCGCCAGGCTTTGGCGAGCATAAATTCCTCCTGCGGCTCCAGCATTGGGAACCGCTTGATCTCTTGCAGGTAGCGGGCAAGTCCCGATTCACCCGCAATGATGGGTAGCGAAGCAGCCATGTTGTCCTCGGATTGGAAACCGGCTTCCGGCCGTCTCCATCGGCGCTACGGCCGGTTACACATATTGTGGTCGAGCAAGCGTGGCCGAAAAAGGGCCGCGCCTAGACACTTATTCGCTGCTGCCATGAAATTGTTTCAGCGGCGCATCGGTCCGGATACGGGCGTCAAGCCGTCGCCGTAACGCGTAATGCTTTGAGTAGTCTCGCAAAATCTTTCGGCGGCGGCCTCTCGAAGCGGAGCGTCTCGCCGGTCGCCGGATGGTCGAATCCCAGGACGGAGGCGTGGAGGGCCTGTCGTCCAAGCGCGGCGAGCGCGGAGACGGCGCGGTTCCCAAGCAAGGCCGCCTTGGTTTTGAAACCAGATCCATACACCGAATCACCTAACAGCGGATGACCGATCGAGGCCATGTGGACCCGAATCTGATGGGTCCGCCCTGTCTCAAGCTGACATGCGATCAGGGCTGCCGGCCCGAGCTGTTCCTCGAGCCGCCAATGGGTCGTCGCCTGCCGACCACGCTCCTCGCTGACGACCGCCATCTTCTCGCGATTGCGCGAATCGCGTCCGAGCGGTGCGACGACCTTGCCCGCACTCGCTTCGAAGCCGCCCCAGGCAAGAGCCAGGTATTCTCGCTCGAGCGAGCCGGTGCGTCCGTGATCGGCGAACAGGTCGGCGAGGCCGCGATGCGCGGTGTCCGTCTTGGCGACGACCAGTAGCCCCGATGTGTCCTTGTCCAGCCGGTGCACGATGCCGGGCCGCTTGACCCCGCCGATTCCCGACAAGCTCGCTCCGCAATGACGGATCAGCGCGTTGACCAGCGTGCCAGCCGCATGGCCAGGCGCTGGATGGACGACGAGCCCCGCTGGCTTGTCGATGACGATCAGGTGCTCGTCCTCGTAGACCACGGCAAGCTGGATGTCCTCGCCGACAAGGGGCGATTCCTCTGCCGGCGGCGCCGCTAAGGCGATGCGCGTCCCGGCTATGAGCCGCATCGACGGATCGCGCGCGACGCTGTCGCCGATCCTCACTTCGCCGGCCTCGATCAGCGCCTTGAGCCGCGTGCGCGACAGAGCGATCCGTCTTGCCGCCGCCGCCTGGCCCAGGAAGCGGTCGAGCCGCTCGCCAGCGTTTTCCTCGCCAACGTCGAAAATCTGCAGACCTTCGGGCGCGGTGAGCGGCGCGAGGGGCGGCGCTTTAACCGGAACCTCTTGCAGCTCGACCTGTTCGCCCTCGACCGTCTGACTCCAGGCGCGTTGCTTGGCCTTTGAGTTCACGATCGTTCCCGCCGGCGCGGCCGGCTGACGCCAGTCTCTGCCGCAGGCGGCGCGACGAGAGGACCGAGCGCCGTGACAATCGCGTCCACATCCGGCCGTGCCCCGGCTTTGTGGGCGTCGAGACCGCGCCGCATCGCCGCGACATGGGCCGGGCTGTTGCCGCAGCAGCCGCCAATGATGTGCGCGCCGCAGTCCGCGGCGAGGCCCGCATAGCGCTCCATGAGTTCCGGAGTGCCGGAATAGTGGATTTCCGCCCCGTGCCATTGAGGTACGCCGGCGTTGGCCTTGGCGATCAGGGGCGCGCCGGGCGCCATCCCGAGGATCGCCGCCAAAAGATCCGAAGCGCCGACGCCGCAATTCGCGCCATAGGCGACCGGCGGCGGGTCCAAAGCCTGGACAAAATCGCTGAACGCCGCGGGCGCAACGCCCATCATCGTGCGGCCGGCGGTGTCGAAGCTGGCGGTGACCGTATAGGGCATGCCGCACTTGGCCGCGGCGAGCGCCGCCGCCCGCATTTCCTCCGGCGCCGACATGGTCTCGATCCAGGCGACGTCCGCCCCGCCTTCGCGCAAGCCTTCGATCTGCTCGACGAAAACCTCGACCGCTTCGTCTTCGCTCAACGGTCCGAGCGGCGCCAGGAGGTCGCCTGTGGGTCCGACGGATCCGGCGACGACGACCCGTCGCTCGGCGCCGTCAGCGACTTTGCGCGCGATCTCAGCGGCGAGACGATTGAGCTCGCGCGTCCGGCCCTCGAGCTTGTGCAGCATCAGCCGCCGGCGGTTGGCTCCGAAAGTGTTGGTCAGAATGATATCGGAGCCGGAGTCGACGAAAGACCGATGCAGGCTCTCGATCCGGTCGGGGTGCTCGGCGTTCCACAGTTCCGGCGAATCCCCCGAGGTGAGCCCCATGGCGAAAAGGTTGGTGCCGGTGGCGCCGTCCGCGAGCAGCGGCCGACCCTCGGCCAGAAGCGATTGCAACATTTTTTGGTTCTCTCGGGGCCGCTGCTGCGCCTGCTGGTGAATTAAGCGGCTAGGCGCACGAGCGCAAGATTGGGAAGGGAACAGCGCCAGGATTTCGGCGTTGCTTTCACCTCCAATGAGGAGATCGCCGATGCGCGTATTGGTCGCAGGCGCGAGCGGAGCCGTTGGCAGCCGGCTGATCCCGATGCTGACCGCGGCGGACCATGACGTCACTGGGCTCACCCGCTCGCCATCCAAAGCCGACGCCCTGAGGCGCGCCGGCGCTACCGCGGCCGTCGTGGATGCCCTCGACGCACCGGCGCTGCGCGAGGCGGTCCTAAGCGCCCGACCCGAGGTCGTGGTTCACGAAATGACCGCGCTCGCCAATGCGAGCGACCTGCGCCATTTCGACCGCGCCTTTACGCAAACCAACCGGCTTCGCACCGAGGGCCTTGATCATCTCCTTGCCGCCGCGCGGGATACCGGCGCACGGAAGGTCGTCGCGCAGAGCTATTGCGGATGGCCGTTCGCCCGCGTCGGGGGGCCGGTCAAGACCGAAGACGATCCGCTGGATTCGACGCCGCCGCGGGAATTCGAGCGCTCGCTTCGAGCCATCCGTTATCTTGAAAGCGCGGTCGCCACAGCCTCGGCCTTTGAGGGCGTCGTCCTGCGCTACGGTTCGTTCTACGGCCCAGGCTCCGGATTGTTCGATGGCTCCGCCCTCGACCAATTGCGGCGGCGGCTCTTTCCGGTGATAGGCGACGGCGGCGGCTGGTGGTCCTTCATTCACCTTGATGACGCGTCTGAGGCGACTGCGCGCGCCGTCGAGCGTGGCTCACCGGTATTTGCAATGTCGTGGACGACGATCCGGCGCCAGTCCGCGATGCTTCCGGCTCTTGCGGCAATGATCGGCGCAAAGCCGCCGCGTCATATTCCGCTCTGGCTTGGCCGCTTCGTCGCCGGCGAGCACATGGTAGTGTTGATGACGGAAAGCCGCGCTGGCTCGAACGCGAAGGCGCGGCGCGAGCTTGGATGGCGGCCCGCTCACGCCTCGTGGCAGCAGGGGTTTGCCGAGGTGCTCTCCTCGGCGGCATAGGCGCGGTTCGAGCCGCGCCCGCTACTTGTACTCCCAATCGAGGCCGATGCCGGCGCTTGAGCCTCCGCTCGAATCGGCGCCCACCTGTAGTCTGACGTGACGGTTGACATCGAAGTTCAAGTTCACTCCGTTGTCCTGCGGCCTCGCTCCGGTCGTGACGCCGACGCTCACCCGGTCGTTGATCGCGCGGGTCGCGCTGACAAGAGCGCCACCGGTGGCGCTCGTGCTGATGTCCAGGCTGTCGACGCCGAGCGATTTTCGCACGTTCTCGAACGCGTCGGCTTTGCCGGACAGAGTGGCGACCGCGTTCGCCAGTTGAAGCGCCTGGAACGCCGACAGACTGCCCGCCGACTTCTGAAACAGGATGCGCGAAAGGATTTCGTCTTCCGGCAGGCTCGGATTGGAGCTGATCTGAAAAGCCGGCTGAAGCGCTGGGCCGGTGACAGCGATCTGGGCGGTGACCCCGCTCGCGCTCGTCTCGGCGACGAGATCGAGTTCCGGCATCACGTCGCCATGGAAGCGGACATTGCCGCGCGTGAAGGTCAGGCGCGAACTCAGGAGCATGAGCGAGCCGCGCAAGAGTTCAAAGCCCCCGGTGACCTGCGGGTCGCGGGCGGAGCCGTTCACATGCAGGTTTCCGCCGAGTTCGGCGTAGATGCCGCGGCCACGGACGAAAATGCGGTTCACGGCCGAGATCGTGACGGCGAGCGTCGCATCGAACGGCGGCGCGTGCGCGCTAGACGCTTTCGCCTTGGCCGCGAGCGCAAGCCGCGCCCGCGCGGTCGCGGTTGGGTTCAGATGTTTCGTGCCGGGGAGCGGCGAGGCGACGCTGTTGAAGCGGCTGGGCACGGAGATGTCCATGCTGACAATCGCGATGCGTCCGTCGACCTTCGGCCTTTGGCCGAGCGGACCCGAGATGTCGAGCGCCATATCGGCGGTCGCGGAGAGAATGTCGTTGGCGACGAGCTGGGCGTGCTGGCCGGTCAGGCGAATGGAGCCGGGGAAACCGGCGGCCGGATCGAGCCGCACTTCGCCGGCGGCGCTGATCGAACCGGCGTTCGGCGTCGTCCCCGCAAGGTGATCGATCCGGATCGTGCTCCCGTTGGCGACGAATGTCCCGGTCACGCCGGAAAGCTTGAATCCCGTCTGGTCGTCACGCAATTCGCCGCCGCTCAAGCGAACCGTTCCCTGCGCCTGCGGTTTTGCGATCGTCCCGCGCAGCTGAAGCGCGACCGCGAGCGAACCCGCGGCGTGACGGCCGGAGACCGAAAGCATGGAATTGGCGAGGCGGGCGTCGAGGGCGCCGTCGATCTTCACATCCAGCGCGCCATTCGGCGTGAGGGGAGCCGAGCCGGTGACGCGCACGGCGTTTCCAGTCCCGGCGTTGATCGTCGCGTCAATCGAGCTTCGTCCACCGACAAGCCGGCCGGAGCCCGCGACATCAAGCGCGGGCAAGCCTGCATTGCGCATTTGCAGGGTGACCACGCGCTGCAGACGCAGCTTCCAGTCGCCGGTTGGATTGCCCGGCGTTCCCCCGATCGTCGCCTCGCCATCGGCGGCGCCGGAGAGGCCGAGGCCGAGCGAGAACAAATCGAGCGCCGTGAGCGGCAGGCTCGCGGCGTTCGCCTTCAGCGCAAGCGTCGCGCCGCTATGGCCGGATAGCGACAGGCGGCCAGCGCCGACATGCAATCCGAGATCCTTGATGTCGAGGCCGTCGGCTCCATAGGTCACCGTCGCGGGTCCCGCGAGCGTGATGCGCTGGCCGCCGCCCTGCGCGGTGAAACTCGCAAGCTCGAAACGGGTCGGCGGGCCGCCGAACAATCGCCCCCGCGCATTGATCGCAAGGCCGCGCGCGTTTCCGCTCAATTCGAGATCGCTCGCCGACGCGTTTCCCGTGGCTGTCAGCTTGACGCCGGTGATCGCCTGTCCGCCGACTTCGGCGCGCCCGAGGTGCGCGATCCCGGAGATGATCTTCGCGCCCCAGAGGTCAGCGACCTTGAAGTCGACTTTGAGGCCTTCGAGCCGGTTGGCGTCGATGGTCATCCGGTCGCTGTTCGCTGTGACCGAAAGCATTTGCTTGCCCTCGGCGACGGAGGCGCTCGCCTTCGCCTGAAGAGCGCCAGTCAGCTTCGTGAGAACGAGCGGCGAGAGATCATCGAGATTGGTCGCGCTGAAGCTCAAGTCGCCGGTCGCCAGCGCATCCGGGCCGACTGCCATCGCGCCCGCGAGCCGCGCCGAAGCGAGGCTGAGCGCGAGATTGTCGACAGCCCAGCCGCGGTCGTCGTGTCGTGCGACATGCGCCGAGCCCTGGAGAGGATTGCCGTCGACATCCCCGGACAAGGTCGCGTTCGCGTCGATAAGGCCGGTTATGTGATTGGCGAGCGCTTCGAGGGCGATGCCGGACGTCTTGCGGTCGAGGAGCCTTCCCTCGCCCAGATTCGCTTTCAGCGCGGCGGTGAGATCGGAAGGCGCGCCACTGAGCGCGCCGACGATCTCGGCCTTGCCCGCAACGCGCGGGTCGAGGACCTGGATCTCTGGAATCTCGATCCGCGCGCCAAGCTCCACCTTGTCGCGTCCATACTCGCCGTTGAGCCGCGCCGATCCATGTTGGCCGCGCGCCAGAAGATCGGTGAAGCCAAAACCGCCGCCGGACGTCAGCCGCGCGGCGCCCGTGAGGCCGAGCGTTCCGCCGGTGGCGCGGTCGAGCATCGCAAAGTTCGTCGCGAGTTTCGTCGCCTGCGCGTCGATGGTCGCGCTCAACGCGCCGTAGCGCGGGGCACCGTCCAGATCGGCGGCGATATGCGCTTCGCCTTTGAGCGCGCCCCCCGCAAGAAGCGCGAACCGGGTCAAGTCGCGGGCGACGATATGCGCCTTGCCGTGAACTTTGACGCCGGAGAGAAGGCCGGAATATTGCGCGTCGAAATTGGGCGCAGAGAGATCGAGAACGTCAAACGTCGCCTCGCCTCTGGACGAAGCCGAGCCGCGCATCTTGAGCGTGAGCTCGCGGCCAATCGCCTGCGCGAAAGCGGGATCGGCGAGCGCGAGACCCTTCACGGAGGCCTGGCTCTCGAACAGGATTCGCGTCTTCTCTTCGGACAGCGGACCATCCGGGCTTGCGTGGAAGCTCGCTTTCACCCGGTCGACCGAGCCTTGCTCGACCCGGATCTCGCCGGCGTCGAAAGCGCCATCGATGGTCGGGCTCGCGAGCGGTCCAGTGATCGAGGCGTTGAGGTCCAGTTTGCCGACCGTCGTCGAGCCTGGAATCGCGCCGGCGTGGACCTTGAAATCGAGCAGGCCGTTCGCAGACCTTTCGCCTTCAAAGTCGAGCCGCGCGGCGGCCGACACGAGATGCAGGCCGCCGGGGAGCGCAATGCTCGAATCGTCATTGAACTGGACATCGCCCTTGAGCGTCGTCCGACCGGCGAAGACCGGCTGGACGACGCCTGGCGCAAGCCCCTCGAGCCGCGAGTCGAGGTCGAGCGTCAGCCTGCGCGCTGCGCCCTGCCGCGCGACGATCACCTGTCCGTTCGCCCACACGTCGGCGCCTGCGTTGAAGTCGAGCTTCGCGGTGAAATTATCCAAGGCGCCTGCGCCGTTGAAGGCGAGCTTGACCGGGGGCAGGCCGGGAAGATTGGCGAGATGGGCGAAAATACCGCCGGCGGGCTCGGACGAGTTGATGTTGAGCGTGAGCTTGTCGGTCGCGGGAATGTAGGCGAGCTGAGCTTTGAAATCGCCCGGCGCGTCGAGCCGCTGAGCGGTCAGGGTGAGGTCGAGGCCCTCGGACGGCGGTCCGAGCGTCGCCTTGCCGGAAATACCGAGGCGAGCGGCGACGCCGACCACCGGCTCTCCGAGCGACAGCTCCTGCACGCCAAACTGCTTGATGACCACCTTGAGCGGCAGTTCGGGGAGGATCGGCTGGTGCGCGCCCGTCTCGGGAGGGGGGGTGTCCGAGGGAAGCGGACGCCGCAGCAATTCCAGGCGCCCGATCGTGAGCTGATCGACCTCGAGCCGCCGGTTGAACAACGCCAGCCGGTTCCACACCAGCCGAGCTTTGTCGACTTTGAGCCACGGGCCCTGGCGATCGGAGATGACGATGTCGCTGATCGACGCGTCGGAGGAGAGCACGCCGTTCACGGCGCCGACGGACACGCTCATTCCCGGCGACGACAAAGCCCGCGAAATCAAGTTGGCGAGCACGCCCTTGTCCTCTTCCGTCGCCTGCGCGTTCGCGCAAAGGACGAGCAGGGCGATCAGCGCCAGGGCTTTGAGGCGGAGGAGGAGCTGCGCCATCAGAAGGACTGCCCGATGCTGACATAGACCGCGACCGGCCCCGTGCCTTCGCGTCTCTCAAGGGGAAAGGCGACGTCGAGGCGAATGGGTCCTACGGCCGTATAATATCGCAAGCCGATACCCGCCGCGGCGAACAGCTGCTCGTTGAAGGTCGGGAAGCTCGACGAGAACGCGTTTCCGATGTCGAAAAACGGCACGACCCCGATCGTGTCGGTCACCTTGATGCGCAATTCCGCCGACGCGTCGAACACGCTGCGCCCGCCAACCACCGCTCCCCCCCACACGGTCGGACCGAGCTCGTTATAGGCGTAGCCGCGGACCGAGCCGCCGCCGCCCGCATAAAAGCGCCAGTTAGCGGGGATCTCGTCGAGCTGCGGGCCGACCATCCCTCCAGCCGCGACGCGCCCGGCCAGCACGTAACGCGAGTCGGCGTCGATGGAATAATAGGCGGAGCCGCCCACCTTCACTTGCACGAGGTCGAGACTCGAGCCGAGGAACGTGCCGAAGCCCACGGCGGAGGCGTTGAGCCGCACGCCGCGCGTCGGATCGAGCTTGCTATCGGTCGTGTCGAAATTGGCGGACACGGGAACGCCGACCAGCGTGTAGTTGACCGTGCCCAGCGCGTCGGTGGCGTCGCCCTTTTGCGCTTCCAGCCCCGCCTGAACCCAGAAGTTCTGATTGAAACGATGGCGAAGCGAGGCCGTCACGTCCGCGTCCTCGGCCTGGTAGCCGACGAACCCGGCGCCGCTCGTGCTTACGCGTTCCGCAAGGGCGTCGATCAGGAGGTCGTTGGTCGTGCCTCCCAAAGCAGGCTTGAGAAAGCTCGCGGACACCCGCCCGCCGATGTCGTTGGAGGAGAAGTGCGTGAGACTTTGCGAGGCTATGTACCAGGGCGGCGCATAGAAGATGTCGGCCTGCAGGCGCAGGCGCTCTGCGCCGCCGAACACATTGCGGTCTTCCCAATAGACCTGGCCCTCGGGCCCATTGGTCGTCGAATATTTCATCGACGCGCCGAAAGCGTAGGGCAGGCGGTCCTCGACGTCGATCTGATAGGGCAGCTGACCGTAAGCGTCGAGTGTCTTTCCCTCGGTGATGCGCACGCCGCCAACGGCGGGAATTTGGCGGATGCTGTTCCTGGCGTTGGCGATGGCCGCCGGCGAATAAGGATCGCCCGGATGGATATAGAGAAACGAGCGCACGATAGCGGGATCGAAAGTCTGCGGCCCGTGGATTGTCGCTTCGCCGAACGGCGCGATGGGGCCGGGGGCGGCGGTTATCGTTACATCCATAATGTCCTGCGCGTGGTCGACGACCGGCGCGACGGATTGGATTTTTGCGAGAGGCCGTCCCTGCTTGCGAAAATAGTCGACGATGCGGGTCTGAGCGGCGCGGATCTCGCTCGCCGCCGCCGGGTCTCCGGGCTTCACGCCAACGATGCGCTGCGGCAGCTCGGCGTCAGTGAATTGCGCGCCGAGCGCGTCGACAACGCGCACATTGCGCAACTTGAACAAGGCGCCGGGCTCGACCTTGATGACGACCGGGGCGGCTTGACGATTGCGATAAGCCTCGGCGGCGCGCGCGAAGGCGGCGATGTCGCTCGAGCCGATGCGTAAGCTCGCGCCGTCGATCGCGATCGTCACGCTCGCGTTGTAATAACCCGCGCCCCAGAGCGCGTCGATGACCGGCGCGAAATCGCTTTGGGCGCGCCGGGCGAGCGCCTCGCCGTCGGCGGGAGCGTCCTTCCGCAGGCTGTAGAGCGATGACGCGTCCCTCGCTGCGTCTTTGAGCCCGGAGGGGTCGCCCGCGACTTCGACGGTCAGCGCATAGGGGATCGCGGCCCGGGAAACCTCCGGGGGCTTGTCGTCCGAGCCAAAGAGGCCAAAGAAATCAAAAGCCTCAGCGACGGTCCAGTCGCTCATCACCATCGCGCCGGCGCCCAGCGCGACAACCAGATGGATGCCGAGGCGATTACGCTGTTTTACGAAACGCCTGCCAGTCAACTCAACGCCCTTTTCCCTGACTGACCAAGGGTTACAGTAGTCGTTTTTGAAGCAGACAGCCTCTCGCGTCAAAACGATTGGGTTTACATGGCTCCGGGCGGCGACGCTTCACGTTGCAGCGAGTGCGATAGACCTCATCATAGTGGCTGCTTTACGGTGCGGGCCGCAGGGTGAACGTCAGGCGCGCGCGAACGGTCCGCTCGCAGCTCGCACCTTCAGCGAATGGTAAAGGCGACGTTACCGGCGCGGCTATTCCTGCGACTGGCCGCCCGCGAAACGCGCCACCATCAAAGACCCCAGAATGATCGCGCCATAGATCGCCTGGATCCAGAACGACGGCACCTGCGCAAGCGTGAGCAGGTTGCCGACGACGCCGAGCAGCAGCACGCCGGTCAGCGCGCCGAACATGGTGCCCTTGCCGCCGTCCAGCGAGATGCCGCCGATCACCGCCGCGGCGAAGACGGTGAAGATCAGCCCGTTGCCCTGATTGGCGCTGATCGCGCCGACATAGCCGGTGATGGCGAGGCCGCCGAACGCGGCGAGCACTCCGGCCAGCACATAGACGCCCCAGGTGATGCGCTCGACGCGGATGCCGGCGGCGCGGGCGGCTTCGGGATTGCCGCCGATCGCGTAAAGCGCGCGGCCCAGGCGATGGTACCGCAGCATCACGCCGGCGATCACGAAGGCGAGGGCCGCGAGCCACACCGCGAGCGGCAGGCCGAGGAAGGTGATGACCATCAGGCCGTAGAACGCCGCCGGGCAGGTCGAACAACGTCCGCCCGTGCGTCGCGCCGACCAGCATGCCGCGCAGGATGATCAGCATCGCAAGCGTCACGATGAAGGCGCTGAGCCTCAGCTTCACCACCATGAAGCCGTTGATGAAGCCGACCAGGCCGCCGACCACCAGCACCGCGAGAATGCCGATCGCAGTCGGCCATTCGAATCCGAAGCCGAAACCCTCGGCAGGCAGAACCACCATGGCGCCGATGGCGGGCGCGATGCCGTAGATCGACTCGAGCGAGAGATCGAACTTGCCGGTGATGATGACGAGCGATTCCGCCAGCACGACGAGCGCCAGAGCCGCCGACGAGGTCAGGATCGTGTTGATGTTCCCCGACGTCAGGAAAACGGGGCTTATGATCGAGCCGATGACGAGCAGGACCGCCAGCGCCGGAAGCAGCGCGAGGTCGCGCAGCCGAGCCAGGGCGATCGCTGCTGGTGCGCGGCGCGACGACGCTCCGCTGAGCGGCGGGCGCGGGGACCGAACTCTCACTCACTTCAAATCCCCTCGACCGACGCGACGAGCTCGTTGTCGCTCCAACCCGCCGCATGCTCGGCGACGACCTTGCCGTGCCGCATTACCAGAACGCGGTCGCAGACCCGCAAATCCTCGAGCTCGCCGCTCGCCACCAAGATCGCTCGTCCCTCGCGGCGCGTATTTTCGACCGCGTGCAGGAGCGCTTCCTTCGATTTCACATCGACGCCGGCGGTCGGATCAATCAGAACGAGAACCGACGGGCGGCTTGAGAGCGCCCGTCCCATCACGACCTTCTGCTGATTGCCGCCGGAGAGGTCGGAGACCAGCTGGTCCGGCCCTTGCGTGACGACGCCGAGCGTCTCGATCGCCGCGCTTCGCCGACTGCGGCGCGGCGTGCGGGCGCGATGAATCCGAGCGGCCCGAGCGCGTTCGCAATCGGCATCGTGACGTTGTCCGCCACCGATTGCGTGAGAACGAGGCCCTGCCGGTGCCGGCTTTTCGGCACGCAGCCGACGCCGAGCGCGAGCGCCGAGGGAACATCGCCCGCGCGCAGGGGCGCGCCGTTGATGCGGATGGTGCCCGCACGTATATGCGCCCGAGCCCCGCCACGGCCTCGGCCACGCCGAGGCGGCCGCTGCTCGTCGCGCCGCAAAGTCCGATGACCTCGCCTGCGCCGAACGGAGAAGCTCACATCGTCGAAATCCTCGCCGCCGAGGCTGTCCACTTCAAGCGCGACAGAACCCTCGGTCGGCGCCGTTCGGTTGGCGGCGTCGGCGAAACTGAAGCTCACTTGCTCGCCGGTCATCGCTTCGATGAGCGCGTCCTTGGGCAAGGTCGCCGCGGGCGCGGTCAGGATGTGCCTTGCGTCGCGCAGCACGGTCACGGTCTGGCAGACCTCGTAGACTTCCTGAAGATGATGGGAGATGAACAGGAACGTCACCCCTTGCGCCTGCAGTCGGCGCATTTGCGCGAACAGGCGCTTGATCTCCTCGCCGTCCAGTTGAGCGGTCGGCTCGTCGAGAATGATAAATCGGGCGCCATAGGAAAGCGCGCGCGCGATCTCGACCAATTGCCGGGCCTCGACCTTGAGATCGCCGGCGCGCGAGCGTTCGGAGACCGAGACGTCCCAGCGATCGAGCACTTCCCGGGCCTCCCGCCACAGCGTGCCCCAGTTGATGAAGCCGCGCCGCAGCGGCTGCCGGTTGATGAACAGGTTTTCGGCAACCGTCAGGTCCGGAATGATCGTCGAATGCTGGTAGACGCAAGCGACCCGCCGGCGCCACCCCTCCCGGTCGGCGATCGCCGGCGCCGGCTCGCCATGGAAGCGGATTTCCCCGCTGTCGGGCTCGCGCAGGCCGGTCAGGATTCCAACGAGCGTCGACTTGCCGGCGCCGTTGCGCCCGACGAGCGCATGCAGACTCGCCGGGCAATACGCGAAGACGCGCGTCGCTGAGCGCGACCGTCGCGCCATAGCGCTTCGAGACGCCGATCGCTTCGACGATCGGAACCGCGTCAGCCGCGCTCGAGGCCCAGCCGTCTGGCGTCTCGGTCATCGAGGGATATTGCCGCTACTTCGGTTGTTGCCCCAGAACGCCTTGTCGTCGACATTCGCCTTGGTGACCAGTTGCGCCGGAAGCTGATCTTCGAGAACGCCGGGGGCCACTTCGAGAATCGTGCTGTCGTGGTCAGTCGGGCCGGCCTTGAACGTCTTTCCCTCAATCGCGTTCCTTCAGATACATGATGCCGTATTTCGCATAGAGGTCCGCCGGCTGGGAGACGGTGGCGTCGATCTCGCCCTTGCGGATCGCCTCGAACTCCTGCGGAATGCCATCGTTGCTCACAATGACGATGTGGCCCTTTTCGCCGGCCGGATGAAGCATGCCCTTGCGCTTCAGGGTCTGCAGATGTGGGCGCGAGGAAAACGCCGCCCGCATGCATGTAGATCGCCTTGAGGTCGGGTGTCGAGTTGAGAATGGTGTCGAGGCCAGCCGCCGCGTCCTCGCCCGACCAGGCCTTGGTCGGGATTTCGAGCTCCTTGAGCTTCGGGATAGTTCTTCTTGATGCAGTCGCGGAAGCCGTTGCCGCGGTCGCGGCCGTTGATCGAGGCCTGGTCGCCCATGATCTGCACGACCGGGCCTTCCGCCACATGCTCGCCGATATATTTACAGGCCTTCTCGCCATAAGCGACATTGTCCGCGCGCACGACGATGGCGACCGGACCGGTCTCGGTCGCGACGTCGACCGCGACGACCTTCACATTCGCGGCTGCCGCCGTCTTCAGAATCGTACCTGCGGCCGAGCTGTCGAATGGCGAGAAGATGAGGCCTTTGGCGCCGAGCGTGATCGCGTTCTTCACCCCGGTGATCTGCTTCGCGGTGTCGAATTCGGAATTGAACGGCTGCAGCAGGTCGACGCCCTGAGCCTTCGCTTCGTTCGACGATGTATTGGTTGTAGGCGGTCCAGAACGGCGACGTCAGCGTGGTCAGATCGACGGCGATTTTCGGCGCGTCGGCGGCGGAGGCGCTCGACGGTGAGCGCGCTCAGCGCGGCGGCTGTCAGCGCAGAGAGAACAAAGGTGCGCTTAGTTTGCATGATCGTTGTTTCCTCCCGAATTTTTTTGACACTGTCTTCGTTAGGGGGCGGTCCGGCGACGGTCAAGCCGTTGCGCGGAGACCGGAGGGCGCGACGCGGCGGGTGCGGTGCCCGGGCTTGAATTTAGAGCGGATCGGCATCATCGGCGGCCCGCAGGCCTAAGCTGCTCCCGGTGATGCGCTTCCAGTTGCACGGTCATTTTCAAAAGCCCGTCGACAAACGGGCGGAATTGCTCGGGACCCACGGCGGCAGGCGGGTTCCCCCGGGTGCTGAGCTCAGTGGCCGTGCTGATTTGGAACATTTCTCCCGGTCCCGAGTTTGCCGCTATACTGGCGCAACGTTTTGCGCCTCCTTGCCATTCAAAAAGGAGCGTTCGATGAACGCGCACGAGCGTCCAGTCGTAACCGAGGCCAACAAGACCGCCGTAAGGGGGGGCTCAACGGGCAACAACCTCCGTTATGTGCTCATTGGCAGCGTCGCCCTAGCCCTCCTTGCCTGGATTCTCGTAGAATATTTCGTCAGGCCGTGAGCGTTAACGCCGATAGCGAAGCGAGCGGCAAGCTCGACGCGTTGAGGCGCAGAGCTGCGTCCTGCCAGGCGTGCCCGCTTTGGAAAGACGCCATGCAAACCGTTTTCGGTGAAGGGCCGCCAAACGCAGACGTGATGTTCGTTGGCGAACAGCCCGGGGACCGAGAAGACCGCGAAGGCCGACCATTCGTCGGACCGGCAGGGCTTCTGTTGGATAACGCGCTTGCTGAGGCAGGCTTGGACCGCAAGCAGATCTATGTGACCTACGCTGTCAAGCATTTCAAGTTCGAGCAGCGGGGCAAACGGCGGCTGCACAAACGCCCGAACACGAGCGAGATAAAAATATGCCGACGCTGGTTATTCGACGAGATCGAGGCAGTCAATCCGCGTCTCATTGTCGCTCTCGGCGCGACGGCAGCGCACTGATTGACTGGGCGATCTACAGCTGTTCGAACCAATCGCGGTTCGGTCCTTACCGTGGACAATGGGCTGCGGGTCTTTATGACCATCCATCCGTCCGCACTCCTGCGCTTGCAGGACGAGGAAGAAAAGCGCGCTGGCTACCAAAGCTTTGTGAACGATCTGCGATCCATCGAACGATTGCTTGATACTTCATCCGATCAGACAAAGCCGGGCGCCCGGGCCGCAGAGTAGCACGTGCCGGATAGTGAACACCACAATCACGCCGAAGCATGCGTCTTCACTTGGTCACGTCGCTCTCCTTTGAAACTCTTCATCGAAAACGGGCCCCCTCGAAACAAGGATCTGCTCGGATTTCGCAAATTGAAATTCCGGTTGTCGCTGCTGACTAAGCATGCAGGTCAGGTTGTCGGCGTCGAGGAGACAGGGTCGTCGGTTATGGTCAGCGTTGCACGCTTGATCGCCAAGCCAGGGCCGAGCGTCGCGGCCAGATTAACTTCTTCGATTGAGTTGCAATTGTTCATAACCCGGACGATCATCGGCAGCCGCTGAGGCGGAATATTGATCGACTTTTACTGTTTTGCAGGTTTCTAGTTTCAGATGCTCCAGAGATATTGAAAGCGACCAACGGGAGCTGGCTTAAATTCGCGGCGTTTGGAAACAGCGATTTGCCAGTCGCAAGGTCTGCCAAAGCAGGGTACTCATTGACTACGAAGAGCAACCCGCGCGCCCCGAGATCGACCGTGATGGCAGATCCGCGTATATCACCGTAGAATGTGTTTCCTGGCAGGCTTGCAAAAGCGTCGGGCGCGAAGGAGTACGGAATTTCCACTACACCGGAGCCTGTCCGGGTAACGCCATCGACATCCACATTCAAAGTCAGGCGGTACCGGAGATAGGCCGTCGGAAAAGCCACCACATAAGCAACGTAAAGACCCCCCACTATCGCCGCGCAAACCACGAGGAGTTTCGCAGCTCGCTTCATGCGGGTCCGGCGTCATTATCATGCGCCCGGACAGCGCACCGGAGCGATATATCTCGAAAGCTCCTTTTCTTCGGCGGAGGGAAATCATGCAGACCGTGCGAGAACTTGGCGTGAGCGGATTCCTTCGCGGCGTTGGCGACGTTAGAATCGCACATGACTCACATTACCGGATTCGGGCGACCAGCTTCTGTTGTTGCCGGAGGCGGTCTACGATTACGTAGACATCGAGAATCCGGTCCGGTTTCTTGGCGCCTTGGTTGAGGGGCTGGACCTTGCGGCGGCAGGGTTCGCGCGGGTCGAGGCGCGGGCGACGGGGCGTCCGGGTTATGCGCCGGGCGACCTGTTGAAGCTGTATATCTACGGCTATCTGAACCGGGTGCGATCGAGCCGCCGGCTGGAGCGCGAGGCCCATCGCAATATCGAGGTCGTCTGGCTGCTGCGCGGCCTGAGGCCCCGACTTCAAGACCATCGCCGACTTTCGGCGCGACAACGCCAAGGCGTTCCGCGGCGTGTTTCGTCAGTTCGTGCTGCTGTGCCGGCGGCTCGACCTTTACGGCCGCGAACTGCTCGCGGTCGACGGGACCCGCATCAAGGCGGTCAACAACAAGGACCGCATTCACCCGCTCTTCCTTGCGCGCGTTCATCCACGCCGCCGACGAGCGGCTGGACGATTATCGTGCGCGGCTCGATACGAGCGACGTGGAAGACGGGGCGTCGGCCGGCGGGGCGCGCACGAAAAATCTCGCTGAGAAGATCGAGGCCTTGCGCAAGAAGCGTGGCTGTTACCAGGGGATGGTGGCTCAACTTGACCGGATCGGCGAGGGCCAGATCTCGCTGACCGATCCCGACAGCCGCGCCATGGCCGCGCATACAAGGGTCGCCGTGGGCTACAACGCGCAGGTCGCGGTCGACGCCAAGCACAAGCTGATCGTCGAGCAGGCGGTGACCAATCAGGTCGTCGACATGGGCCGCTTGACGCAGACCGCCGAGCCAGCCCGCGAGGTTCTCGGGGGCGAGACGATCGACGTCGTCGCCGACCGCGGCTACTTCAAGATCGAGGGACATCGAGGCCTGCGAGAAGACCGGCTGCATTCCTCATGTCCCCAAGCCTCGACGAGGATCGTCGGTGCGCGAGGGTTTCTTCCGCAAGGACGAGTTCCGATACGACGCGGGGCGCGACGCCTATGTCTGCCCGGCCGGGAAGGTGCTGACGCCGATCCGCCACGGTCGGCTGCGCGATCTCGAGAAGATCGATTGCGGCAATCGAGGAGCCTGTCTGACTGCCCGATGCGCGCTCGATGCACGAACAACGTGCGCTCCGTTTCTCGCCTCGAAAACGAGGCCGTGCTCGATCGCATGGCCGAGCGCCTGACGAAGAGGCCGGAGATTGTCGACCGTCGGCGCGAGGTCGTCGAGCACCCGTTCGGCAGCATCAAGCAATGGATGAACCAGGGCGCGTTCCTGATGCGCGGCCTCGAAACGTTCGCACCGAGTTCAGCCTGACGGCGCTCGCCTACAATTTGCGCCGCGCGCTCAACATCCTGGGCGTCGAGCCGATGATGGCGGCGCTTCGGGGGTGAAAATCGACGCCGCGCTTGCTCGATCAGCGCCTCCAGAACCCGTACAGGCGGCCCCAGGGTCGACACAGGCCCCTATTCAACCAAAAAAGCCAAAACGCAGCGTCAGCCGCGGCCCAGGTGTGCGGAGTCCTCAGCGCAATCAGTTTTCGCACGGTCTGCTTGATTTCTGGACACATCGATCGTCCGCTGTGGGCAAACGGCTGCCAAGCGTCATTGGGTTTTGACCCTAAAAACAGATGCGGCGTAACGGGACAGCTGCAGGGGATCAGTGGGCCTGTTGCGCTTCGATCGCCACGAGCCGCGCGCCGACCGCTTCTAACAGCAGCTCGTGCGCTCTCGCGGCGATATCCTCCATCGAGGGCGAGTTCGCGAGCAGAGCGCGAGCGCGAGCGACAATCTCGGCCTTCGTCGGAATGTGCGGCAGGTTGAACTCGCTGAACACGTCCCTCGCTACGAATGGCTGCGCCTGCGTAAGGCGCACGCGGAGATCGGCCAAGCCAGTGTTTCCGAGCGCCGCGGCGACAGCAGCCGCGATACGGTCGGGATAATAGCTGTCCGCGACCAGCGCGGCGGCGCGGCTGATCACGCGGCTTCCGAGCTTGTGCTGATTTTGCATGACCTCGGCGGTCGGACGCTTCAAATTCCACACGAGCCCGAGGCGTTCGAACAGCATCAGAAGATAGAAGGTCGGGTCATATTCCCACCAGTAAAAGCCCTGGCGCGCGCTGCTCTGGTAGGCGTGATGGTTGTTGTGCCAGCCCTCGCCCATGGTGATGATGGCGAGCAGCCAATTGTTGCGGGAATCGTCGCCGGTGACGTAGCGCCGCTTGCCAACGAGATGAGCGAGCGAATTGATGGAGAAGGTCCCGTGATAGACGGCGACAGTGCTCCAGAAGAAGCCGACGATCAGCCCCGGCCAGCCGGCGACGGCGACGCACAGGACGGCGAGCACGAAAGCCGGGAGCTGTTCGTAGCGGTGCAGCCACATCAATTCGGGATATTTGGCGAAATCCGCGATCCGGTTGACGTTCATCGTGTCCTGGCCGCGGGAGAAGATCCAGCCGACGTGGCTGTAGATGAAACCGGTCTGGCGGGGCGAATGAACGTCGAGCTCGGTGTCGGAATGGAGGTGGTGGTCGCGATGGTTGGCCGCCCACCACAACACGCTTTTCTGCGACGTCGATTGTGCGAGCGCCGCGAGGACGAACTGGAAGACCCGGCTGGTCTCATAAGCGCGGTGAGAAAAATAGCGGTGGTAGCCGGCGCCGATGGCGAAGATTCTCAGCCAGTAAAGGCCAATGCCAATCGCGACTGCCTCCACGGTGACGCCGGTCCAGATCGCGGCGAAGCAGACCAGATGCACAATGATGAACGGTATCGTCGAGGGGTAGACAATATCGGTCGCCGAGTCGCGGTCGAGCGACGGCTCCAGGCTCGAAGGGTAGTCGAGGCTCATGGAAACGAACTATCCGATGCTGCGCGAACGGTCGGCGTCCCGCTTATGGATTCGAAGATTACCACACGGGCGGTCAGATCGACAAAATATGCGTCCGGTGCGCGGGAGAGGCGGCGCCGGATGCACCCCGCGGCTAATTGATGACCCGCAGGATGCGGTTCGAGGGATCGACGAGCACGCGGTGACCATTGACGAAGGCGGAGCCCTGTCCCCCCGGTCGAGGCGTGACCTGCACTTCGTTCGGCACCACCTGACCCGGCGTCACCGCGCCCGTATAGCCGGCGGGATGCCCGTATGCATCGGAACCGCCATAGGGCCGCAACCCTCCGCCGAGGGAGGGGCTTGGCTGGGTCGTCGTCGTGCTCAAATCTGAACCGACCCTGCCGCCAACCGGTCCGTCCTGCTGCGCGAAAGCGGCGGAAGGGATCGCCAGCACGGCGGCAATGACGGCGACGTGTGAAGCGCGCATCGAAGATCTCCTCGTCTAGTTCTGGCGTAACGATAAGAACACAAACGTTGCCCAACCGTTCCGACCAGTGCCCGGATAATGTTGTGTGGGTTCGATTATCCCTCGGCTGAGGTCGAATTGAGGCTAAACAGGCGGGGCCGCCGAAAAGCGGAAGACGCCGGTCCGCTTGATCTCGGAATCCTCCAGTTCGCGCGTCACCGGCACGGAATATTCGATCACGCAGTCCAGCCGGTCAAGCGGCAGATAGGAGCGGCGCGGATCGCCGATGAGGACGCTTGCGCCGCGGCGCGCAAGCGACTGAAGCCAATCCATCGATGCGCCCGCGAAGTCCTTTTCGTAGGCGATATCGCCAGCCAGCACGACCTCCCAGCCCTCGTCGGCGCCGATCAGGTTTTCGAGGCGGGGCGCGACGGTGACGTCGTTTTCGGCACAATTGGCTTCGATTGCGGCGATGGCGAAGGCATCGATGTCGGAGGCCGTCACGTCCGCCGCGCCGGCTTTTGCGGCCGCGATCGCGATGAGCCCCGAACCGGAAGCGAAATCGAGGACGCGCTTGCCTTTGACCAGGTCGGCATGGTCGAGCGCATAGCGGGCGAGCGCCTGACCGCCCGCCCAGGCGAAGGCCCAGAACGGCGGCGGCAGGCCCATCGCGCCAAGTTCGTCCTCGGTCTTCTGCCAGATCGGCACGGCCTCGTCCGCAAGCCTCAGCCGAATCTCGGGCGTCAGCGGCGGCGCAATGAGCCTTGTATTGGCGAGGACGAAGTCGTGCTTCCCGTTCATGCGTGTTTCAGCGGCCGCATTCAAAGCGGCCGAACCGGTCCGCCGAGGTCGAAGACAATGCAGGCGGGAGTTCCATCCAAGCAGATCCAAACAGAACCAAGCCAAATCACTTGGACTCTTTGGATTCATTCACCCATACGCGTCTAGGATGAGTTTGCCTTTGTTCAACCGCGACCTTCGGAATCACACCCGCCAGCGCAAAGCGGAAACCAACGCGAACAGGCGACGGGCGGTGCCCTGGTCGATGTCGATCGTTCCCATAAGCCGCTGGGCCATGAGTTCGGCGCCTTCATTGTGCAGCTTCGTGCGCTCGCGGTCGATCGCCTCGATCTGGCGCGGGCTCGAGGTCCGGATCGCCGAGTAATACGTCTCGCAGACAAGAAAGTAGTCCTTGAGCAGCGGCCGGAACGGCGTCATCGACACCACGATCGTGGCCGCGGTCTCGCCCTTCGCGGTTTCGACCCCGAAGGTCAGCTTCGATTCCTCCTGCGAGATTTTCAGCACATAGGGGCCATCGTCGCGACCGGGAACGCCGAATGAATTTTCTTCGATCAGGTCGAAGATCGCCACCGTCCGTTCGTGATCGACATCGGCTGAGCTGCGCGGAATGGTCGCTTCGTCCAGAACGACTTCAGCGAGCCGATTGCGGCTCTTGGCCGGTTTTGCGCTCATGGGCTGTTCGCGCGAAGCCGCAACGCGACCGAGCGTGCGTGCGCATCGAGCCCCTCGGCTTGCCCAAGCGCAATCGCCGCCGGGCCGAGCGTGGCGAGCGAGCGGGCGTCGCAATTGAGCAGCGATGTCCGCTTCATGAAGTCGAGCACCCCCAGGCCTGACGAGAAGCGCGCCGAGCGCGCGGTCGGTAGAACGTGGTTCGATCCACCGACATAATCGCCGATCGCTTCGGGCGTATGGGACCCAAGAAAGATCGCGCCCGCGTTCGAGATTCCTTCGCTGAGCGCCTCGGGGTCGTCCGCCATGATCTCGAGATGCTCGGGCGCCAGCCGGTCGACAAGCGGAATCGCGGCCTTAAGCGACGGGCAGAGAATGATTGCGCCATTATCGCGCCAGCTCGCACCCGCAATCTTCGCCCGCGGCAGGCTCTCAAGCTGACGCTCCACCTCCGCTTCCACGGCGCGCGCGAGGTCCGCATCATCGGTGATGAGGATCGATTGCGCCGCTTCATCGTGCTCGGCCTGCGCCAGAAGATCGGCGGCGACAAAGCGCGGATCGGCGCTCTTGTCGGCAAGCACCACCACTTCGCTGGGACCCGCGATCATATCGATGCCGACGACGCCGAAAACCCGCCGCTTGGCTGCCGCGACATAGGCGTTGCCGGGGCCGACGATCTTATCGACCGGGGGAATTGTGTCCGTGCCGAAGGCCAGCGCCGCGATCGCCTGCGCGCCGCCGATCCGGTAGATCTCGTCCACGCCGGCGATGCGCGCTGCGGCGAGCGCCAGCGGATTGATATGGCCATCCGGGGTCGGCATGACCATCGCGAGGCGACGGCAGCCCGCGACCTTGGCCGGCACGGCGTTCATGATGACGGAGGACGGATAGGTCGCGGCGCCGCCGGGAACATAGAGGCCGACGGCGTCGATCGGCCGCCAGCGCCAGCCGAGCTTGACGCCAAGGGGATCAGTAAAGAAAAGGTCAGCGGGCTTCTGGCGCAGGTGAAAGTCCATCACCCGGGCATGAGCAAGCTTCAGCGCCTCGAGCGCGGTTTCGTCGCATGCGACCACCGCCGCCTCGATGTCGGCGGCGTCGATCTTCAGTCCAATCCTGCTGATTTCGATACGCTCGAAGCGCAGCGACAATTCGGCCAGCGCCACATCGCCGCGGTGGCGCACGTCGTCGATGATATCGGCGACGGTCAGGTCGACGTCGGCGGATGTCTCGCGCTTGGCGGCGACAAGCGCCGCGAAGCGCTCATCGAAATCCGCCGACTGCATATCGAGCACCACGGCCATGGCTAAACGGAACTCTCCGACCTGGTCACGGTCCTCGCCTCATCCGGCGCAGGCCCTCATCCGGCGAGCTTCGCTCGCCAGCTTCTCCCAGAGGGAGAAGCGTTTGAGGGACCTCATACGCGAACTCACCTCACAGCGCCACGCGCTAAGCGGCCGACGAATTGGTCAAAGCGTGGCCGGGGCAGGCCTGAGCGGGAACGCGGTGGCCCATGTCGCGCAACTCGACCTCGACGCACTCGACGTCGAGACGCACCAGCGCGCCGTCGGCGAAGGCGAGGATGATAATGCCGGCCGGCGGATCCGTCTTCTCGAACGTCACCGCCAAGAGATTGAGTGTCGCATCCGTGCTCGTCTCGGTGAGACCGAGATGCGAAACCTTCAACACGCGGTCGAACCTCAGCACACTGGAGACGCGCTCCTCGGGCCCGGTCTTGGCGCCCACCCAGTCGTAGCGCATGCCGGCGACCAGAAAGCGGCGCTGCTTGGGCAACCAGGTCATATCGACACGTTTGACGCATGTGTCCTGAATATGCGCGGAAATGACGCCCAGACCCTCCCGGTCGAGCGCGATCAGCTTGAGCGCCTGCGCGAGACTCGCCATGGATCAACTCGCGAGCCGCGTGATGTCGGCGCCGCAAGCGCCGAGCTTCTCTTCCAGCCGCTCAAAGCCGCGGTCGAGGTGATAGACGCGATTGACGATCGTCTCCCCTTCCGCCGCCAGGCCGGCGATGACGAGCGAAACCGAGGCGCGCAAGTCCGTCGCCATCACGGGCGCGCCGCGCAGGCGCTTGACGCCGCTGACCACGGCCGTGTCGCCATCGAGCTTGATGTGCGCGCCAAAGCGGGCGAGCTCCTGCACATGCATGAAACGATTCTCGAAGATGGTCTCCTTGATGCGCGAGACGCCTTTCGCGCGCGTCATCAACGCCATGAACTGCGCCTGCAGGTCGGTCGGGAAACCCGGGAACGGCGCCGTCGAGATGTCGACTGCGCTGATGCCGGCGCCATTGCGCTTCACGCGCACGCCTCGATTGTCGCTGCTTATCGTCGCGCCGGCTTGGGTGAGCGCGTCGAGCGCCTCCTCCAAAAGATCCTCGCTCACGCCCTCGAGCACAACGTCGCCGCCGGTCATGGCCACCGCGGTTGCGTAGGTTCCCGCTTCGATGCGATCGGGCAGAACGCGGTGATGCGCGCCGTTGAGACGGGCAACGCCGTCAATTTCGATTGTCGGCGTGCCGGCGCCCCGAATGCGCGCGCCCATCTTGCCGAGACAGGCCGCGAGATCCGCCACCTCGGGTTCGCACGCCGCATTATGAATCAGCGTTCCCCCGCGCGCGGTCACCGCCGCCATCATTGCGATGTGCGTTCCTCCAACCGTGACTTTGGGGAACTCGATCTCCCCTCCGGTCAGGCCCTTGGGCGCCTTGGCGACAGCATAGCCGGCGTCGATCTCGATCTGGGCCCCGAGCTTCTCGAGCGCCATCAGCAACAAGTCGACCGGCCGGGTGCCGATCGCGCAGCCGCCGGGCAGCGAAACGCGCGCCGCGCCCATGCGCGCCAGCAGCGGCGCGATCACCCAGAAGCTCGCGCGCATCTTCGCCACCATTTCATAGGGCGCGGTCGTGTCGACGATGGTGCGGGCGCGCAGATGCGCCGTCTGGCCTGTCCCGGCCTCCTCGCCGACCCGCTTGCCGTCGACCGAATAGTCGACGCCCTGATTGCCGAGGATGTAGGCGAGCTGGGCGACGTCGGCGAGACGCGGCAAATTTTCCAGGGTCAGCGTCTGGTCGGTGAGAAGCGAGGCGATCATCAACGGCAGCGCGGCGTTCTTCGCCCCGGAAATCGGGATCGCGCCGTTCAGCGTTGCGCCGCCGCGAATTTGTATGCGATCCATCCCCGATCCCTCTTGCTCAATTCACCCGTCAACGCGGTCGCCGCCCGCGACCTGGCGTCAGCCCCGAGGCGCGCCGGACTGCGCCGTTGGCTCCCCCGCCGGCTGAGCCTCGGCCTGCCGCGCCCGGCCTTGCGCCTTGCGCCGCTTCAAATTTTCCCGGAGCGATTCCGCGAGGCGGACCCGCCGGAGGTCCTCGCGCTTTGCTCGGGCTTCATCCGGACTCATGCCGGGTCCTTTGTCGTTTGACGCCGCGACTTCGCGACGCTTGGCCGGGGTCTTGATAGGGCCAAGGCTGACGTCGAGGCAAGCGTCGATGTCCTGATTGTCCTCGTGTCGTTCGGCCTTTTCAATCAGGCTCACGGCGGCGGCGCGAGCCTCATGGGTGATTTCCGCGCCGGCCAGCATGCGTGCGATTTCCTCTCGCCGCTCGGCCGCGCCGAGCCGCGAAACGCCGGTCGCGACCCGCTCGCCTGCGCCAATATCGCTTTTGGCGATTCTGTAGTGGTTCTGCGCCCGCGCAGCGACCTGCGGCGCATGTGTCACTGCGAGCACCTGAGCGCCTGCCGACAGCCGCGCCAGGCGCTGGCCCATCGCATCAGCCACGGCGCCGCCGACGCCAGTGTCGATCTCGTCGAAGACCAAAGTCGGCGCGGTGCCGCGCTCGGCCAATCGCACCTTGATCGCAAGCAGGAACCGCGCGAGTTCGCCCCCCGAAGCCACTTTCATGAGGGGGCCCGGCCGTGACCCGGGATTGGTGCGAACGAAGAATTCCGCGCGGTCGTATCCGCTCGGCGAAACGATTGTGTCGTCGCGCTTCAAGTCGACGCTGAACTCGGCCCGTTCAAGCTTGAGCGGCGCCAATTCCGCGCCGACCGCGCGTCGCAAGCTCACGCGCGCTTGTCTCGCGCGCGGCGCTGAGCGTCCTCGCCGCCCCGTGGTAGGCTTGAGCGGCGCTCTTCATGCTGGCCTCGAGGCGGCCGATCTCGCTCCGGCCCTCGGCGAGAGCAGCAAGGTCGCCGGCGAATTTCTGCGCCAATGCCGGCAGGTTTTCGATCGGAACGTTGTGCTTGCGGCCCATCGCCCGGAGCGCGAACAGGCGCTCCTCGCAACGTTCGAGCTCGTGAGGATCGAAGGCGCTTGCCTCGAGCGCGTCCTCGACCTCGCGCGTGGCCCGCTCAATTGCGTCGATCGCTTCATCCAGCGCCTTCACGCTCGGCTCCAGCAGCGCCGGCGCCTGCGGCAAGCGGCGCTGCAGCCGTTTCGAGAGGGTCAGCAAAAGCGGCAGGATCGCGCTGTCGCCGGTCAGATGATCGCGCGCGTCGCGGATGTCGGCTGCGACCTTCTCGCCCTGCATCATCCCTTGCCGGCGCGCAGCGAGCGTCTCTTCCTCGTTTGGCTGGACGGCGAGTTTGCTAAGTTCTTCGTGCGCGTGAGCGGCGAATTCCGCTTCCGCCTCCGCCGCCCGAACCCTTGCGCGCTCGGCCTCGAGCGTCCGCTCGGCGTCGCGCAAGGCGCCGTGGGCACGCTCCGTCGCAGCCGCCAGCGGTTCGAGCCCGCCATAGGCATCGATCAGCGTGCGATGAGTCGACGGATCGGTCAACGCCCGCTCATCGTGCTGGCCGTGAATCTCGACAAGAGCCGACGCCAGTCCCCGCAACGCCTGCGCGCTGACACTCCGGTCATTGACATAGGCGCGGGTGCGTCCGTCGGCGAGCTGGACCCGCCTGAGGATCAGTTCGTCGCCGATCTCAATATCCTGCCCTTCAAGGAGCGCATGGGCGGCGTGGCCCTTCGCCAATTCGAAAGTCGCCGTCACCTCGCCTTGCGTCTGGCCGTGACGCACCAAGCCCCCGTCGCCGCGGGCGCCGAGCGCGAGCGACAGCGCATCCAGAAGTATGGATTTCCCCGCTCCGGTCTCGCCGGTGAGGATTGTCAGCCCAGGCGAGAACTCAAGATCCAACTGATCGATCAACACCACATCGCGAATGGAGAGGCGCGAAAGCATCAATTAGCCTGAGGACGGGACGACCGTGTGCCAGATTGTCGACATCCAGGAGCCGCCAAAATCGTGAGGCGAGAGACCCTTGCCTTTCAGGAGGTCATAAGCGTCGTGGTACCAGGTGCTATCCGGGAAATTGTGCCCGAGCACGGCGGCGGCGGTCTGCGCTTCCTCGGTAATCCCTAAGCCCAGATAGGCTTCAACCAGGCGATAGAGGGCTTCGGCCGCATGGCGCGTCGTCTGGTAATATTGCAGCACGTTTCGGAATCGATTGATAGCGGCGGTGTAGTTGCGGCGCGTGAGGTAGAATCGTCCGATCGACATTTCCTTGCCGGCCAGCTGATCCTGGGTAACCTGGATCTTGTATTTCGCGTCGTCCGCATAGTCCGACTTCGGGTACTTCTGCACAACCGCCTGGAACGTTTCCAGAGCCTTAGCCGTCTTCTCCTGGTCGCGTGAGATGTCCGGTATTTGCATATAATAAGCATTCGCCTGCAGGTACAAAATGTAGTCCGCTTCTGGCGAGTTGGGGTAGTCCTTGAGGAAACGTTCCGCCGAGGTTTCAGCGGTGGTGTAGTCGCCGGCCTGATATTGCGCGTAGGTCGACATCAGGAGGCCTTTGCGCGCCCAGTCCGAGCTAGGATATTGCTTTCCAAGATCGGTGAATTTCTTAGCCGCTTCGGCGGGGGAGCCGTTGGCCAGTTTGTCAAGACCCTGATCGTAGGTCTTGCTTGCCGGAACGTCCGGCGTGATCTCCATCTTATACTTGTCAGCGCCGAAGGGGTTGAACTGGTCGATCATCGAGCAGCCTGAGCCAGCGAGCGCGATGGCGATGAACACCGCCCCGACGAGGGTGCAGCGCCCCAGCGGCTTCCAACCGTTCGACAAAAGGGCGCCAGATTCGACGTCAGCCATGCTTCAAGGTCTCGGGTTGCGGGCGGGAGAGCGCCGGCTCCCCCGTTCGGGGACGAAGCGGCTCATTAGCGCACTCGCGCCGCGCGCGCCAGATTTTCGGCCACGCGAAGATGGCCGTTGCGCGTATCGACGTGAGAATACCGGCAAAAACGCGGCCGCTCGCGGCCGGTCAGTCGGCTGCGGCGAACGCCGCGGCTCCGGCGGGCAAATGCGCGCCGCCGCCCCGCGCGCGGATTGCGGCGGGGGCCGATTGCGCTTCCAGGAGCTCATAGGCTGAGCGATGGGCGAACAGCGCATCGAGGGCCATCGCGTTGAGCTTGTGTCCGGGGCGATAGGTTCGGTAGAGCCCGATGATGGGCGAGCCGGCAAGCGACAGATCGCCGACCGCGTCGAGCGCCTTGTGGCGCACGAACTCGTCGGCGTAGCGGAGCCCTTCCGGGTTGAGGATGGCGTCGCCATCGATGGCGACCGAATTCTCGAGCGAGGAGCCGAGCGCATAGCCGGCCCGCCACAAAGCCTGAACGTCGCTGACGAATCCGAAGGTTCGGGCGCGGGCGATATCGCGCCGGAAAGTCGTGGGGTCCAGATCGAACACCCGGCGTTGGCGGCCGATCGCAGGCGATTTGAAATCGATCTCGACATCGAGCCGGAAGCCGCTTTCGGCGGGGACAAATTCCGCGAAGCCGCCCTCATGATCCACGCGGACAGGCTTGACGATCTTGAGATAACGGCGGGAACGCCCCTGCTGAACGATTCCGACAGAATTGATCGCCCGGACAAAGTCGACGGCGGAGCCGTCCATGATCGGCGTCTCCGGCCCATCGATCTCGACCAGGACGTTGTCAATCCGAAGCCCCGAAAGCGCCGCCAGAAGATGCTCGACGGTGGAGATGCTGGCCCCGGCGGCGTCCCCGATCGTGGTGCAAAGCGAGGTCTGCGTCACGTTGGCGCTCTTGGCCTCGAGCAGCCGCTCGCGTCCGCCGGGCAATCCAGTGCGGAGGAACGTGACCCCAGAGTCGACATGGGCAGGATGAAGGACAAGTTGGGCGGGCGCCGCGGAGTGTACGCCGACGCCTTGGATGAGCACCCGATCGCGCAGCGTTGTCTGAGACCCAAACCGCATCAACTGCACCCGGACTTTCGCCCAGCCCTGATTCGCGCCGTCGACTGCGATGCGAGGCCATTAAGCCTCCCATCGCGTTGCTACTTAAAGCTGCCGATCGCCGTCCGCCCGCTGCCGCCAAAAAGCCTGACGTCAGCTCCTGAAAAGCCAGACTAGGGGCGCGTCGCGCTCGGGACAAATCACCTTTAGTGAACAAAAGTTACAACGCCTATGCAAAGATTGTCTTAGATTTTTCAACACTTTAGAAAGTTTACCGAGCGTTAACTGTAAACAAAGATGACGCCCTCCGGCCGACCCCGGCCGCATAGCCGGGGCACCTTGATTACCGAATCAGTTCTGCTGCCGGCGCAAAAAAGCCGGGATGTCGAGGTGATCGTCCTCGGACACCGGAGCGCGAGCAGCGGCTCGGCCATTCGGTTCATACGCGCTGGGCGCGCGCGTCGGCTGCGGGCGCGGCTGAGCGCGGACAGGCTCGACCGAAGCCAAGACCTGGGGCCGCTGAAGCTGCGTCACAGGCGCCGGAGCGGCCGCCGCTACAGGCGCGGGAGCCGCCTCGCCATCGTGACGGGTGATGCCGAATGCGGCCAGCTTTTCCAAGAGCGACCGGCGGCGCGTCTCCGGCGCGGGGATGCCGTTTTGCGCGTCGCGCAACGCACGCAGCTGATTCTGGGCCAGTTGCGGCAGGTCCTCGATCTGCGGCATGCGGGGCGACCGAAGGACCGGCTGCTCCGGGGCGGGCGGAATGAAGTCCTCGTGCTCCGGTTCCTCCGCTTCGAGGCGGGCCTCGATCGGATCGGGGAAGGCGGCGACAGGCGCGAGGGAGTCGTCCTGACCGGCATAAGCCGCAGGCGCGTCAGCCTGGGTCAGAGCCGTGCGGGCCGACCGGGGCGAGAAGGCTCTTGCGCGCGAGAAGGCGTCGACCCTCGGCTGGGCGTTGACCGGCTCGATCTGCCCGATCGCCTCCTGATCAATGCCGGTGGCGACGACCGAAACGCGCACTACGCCGTCGAGCGCCGAATCGAAAGTGGCGCCGAGGATGATGTTGGCCTCCTCGTCGACCTCCTGGCGAATGCGGCTCGCCGCCTCGTCGACTTCGTACAGCGTGAGGTCGTTGCCGCCGGTGATGGAGATCAAAAGGCCGCGCGCGCCCCGCATCGACGTCTCGTCGAGCAACGGATTGGCGATCGCCGCTTCGGCGGCCTGGACAGCCCGCTTATCGCCCGCCGCTTCGCCGGTGCCCATCATCGCTTTGCCCATTTCGCTCATGATCGAGCGCACGTCGGCGAAATCGAGGTTAATAAGCCCTTCCTTCACCATCAGGTCCGTGATGCAGGCGACGCCGGAATAGAGGACCTGATCGGCCATGGCGAAGGCGTCGGCGAAGGTCGTCTTCTCGTTGGCGACCCGGAACAGGTTCTGGTTAGGGATGATGATGAGCGTGTCCACCGCCTTCTGCAGATCGGAGATGCCCGTCTCGGCGATCTTCATCCGCCGGCCGCCCTCGAAATGGAACGGCTTGGTGACGACGCCGACGGTGAGAATCCCGAGTTCCCGCGCGGCTCTGGCGATGACCGGCGCAGCGCCAGTCCCTGTGCCGCCGCCCATGCCGGCGGTGACGAACACCATATGCGCGCCGGCGAGGTGATCGCGGATCTCCTCGAGCGCCTCTTCTGCAGCCGCCTTGCCGACCTCGGGCTTGGATCCGGCGCCAAGTCCCTCGGTCACCTGAAGGCCCATCTGGATGATGCGCTCGGCGCGCGAGGACGTGAGCGCCTGCGCGTCCGTGTTGGCGACGATGAAATCGACGCCCGACAGACCCGACACGATCATGTTGTTGACCGCGTTGCCGCCGGCGCCGCCGACGCCGCAAACCATGATACGGGGCTTCAATTCCCGGAGCTCAGGCGCCTTCAGATTGATCGACATGCTAGCCTCATTGGTTGGACGCCCGCCGGCGCCGATTGGAATTACGTGTTTTCCCTTCACCCACGCGCTTGCCTTCGGCGAGCGCCTATTACGCGCCTTAAAAACTGTCCTTGAGCCACCGTCCCACCCGCTTCGCATAGCCAGCTTCGCCCTGATGATGATGAGCGTTCGAGCGCGCGCTGCCGAAATATTCGAGGCCGGCCATTTGCGGATAAACCATGAGGCCGACCGCGGCGGCGAACGACGGGCTCTTGCCGGATTCCGGTAGGCCTTCGATCCCAAGCGGCCGCCCGACCCGAGCCTGGCTCGACAGCATCGCGCGCACCAGTTCCGGCAACCCGGTCAGCTGGCAGGCGCCTCCGGTCATCACCAGTCGGCGGCCGGCCTGGGCGGCGTAGCCCGAGGCCTTCAGCCGGTCGCGCACGAGCTCGAGGATCTCCTCCACCCGCGGGCGGATGATCCGAACAAGATCCGACTTCGGCAGGTGGCTCGGATGATCCTGGTCGTCACCGAGTCTTTGTACGGTGATGGTTTCACGATCGTCGGAGGGCGAGGCGATGCACGCGCCATAAAGCGTCTTCAGACGTTCGGCGTCGCTGACCGCAACGTTAAGCCCGCGCGCTATATCCCTTGTTATATGGCCCCCGCCGAGCGCCACCGCATCGACGTGGACGAGCCGTCCCCCGGAGAAGACCCCGACACTTGTCGAGCCGCCGCCAAAATCGACCACCGCGGCGCCCAGCTCGGCCTCGTCGTCGACGAGCGTCGACAAGCCGGCGGCGTAAGGCGTCGCCACCATCGCCTCGACCCGCAAATGGCACCGTTCAATGACCAGCATCAGATTACGGGCGGCCGCGGAATTGCAGGTGGCGAGATGAAGATCGAGGCCAAGTTCATGACCGACCATACCCTTCGGATCCCGCACGTCCTTGGTCGAGTTGAGGCGGAAGGCGGTCGGAAGCGCATGCAGGATTGTGCGCCCGGGCTCGGCGTTCACCGCGGCGGCAGCTTCGAGCACGTGGTGGATGTCGTGTTCGGCGACGGTCTTGCCGCGCAACTTTGCATCCGCGCCGTGGCGGCGCGAAGCGAGCCGCCCGCCGGACATGTTGATGATGACGCCGCCGACCTCGACGCCGGCCATCCGCTCGGCCGCGTCGACGGCCAGGCGCACGGCGTGCTCCGCCGCCTGAAGATCGACCACGGCGCCGCCCTTGACGCCGCTCGAGCGCTGGTGGCCGATGCCGAGCACCTTGCACCGGTGGGTTCGCCCGCGCAGCGCCTCCGACGGTTCCATCGGCGCCAGACGGGCGATCAGGCACACGATCTTGGAAGCGCCGATGTCGAGCACCGAGAGGATGGCGCTCTTGCGCGCCGGGATTTGACGCATGCGCGGAGCGAGGGATTTCAGGCTCATGGCTGCACGCCCTTCTTGGCCGCGTGGGCTTCCGCCCAGGCGGTGGCCGCATCGTCGGTCAACCGCACGAACACCTTGCCCGGAACGCGGAAGTCGAGGGCCATCGCGTCCTTTTCCAGAATCCGGGATTTGTGTTGAAGCGTGAGAAGCTCGGCGATCGCGGCTTGCGGATTATCTTCTGGCAGCTTGACGTCGAGGCCGGACTTCAGCCGCAAATTCCAGCGCCGCTGGCCGACGAGGACGCCCGCTTCCACCCGCGGCTTCAATTCGTCCATCGCATCCAGGAGCCCGACAAATTCCCGCACGCGCCCGTTCGCGCCCTCGCCGACGACGAAGGGAAGGTCGCCGTAGCGGCTGTCGGTCACCTCGTCGATCGGCGCCCCGTCGGCGGCGATCGCGCTCACGTCTCCGTCCCGTTGCCAAACGGCGTAGGGGGTGCGCTCGACGATTTCGATGACCACCTGATTGGGATAAAGCTTGCGCACGCTCGCCTGCTTGATGAGCGGATCGGCCTCGAGCTTCGCCTTCGCCTGGGCCACGTCGAACAACGGCAAGGATCGGCTCGCATCGATGCCCGCGATCGCGAGGATCCTGGATTCGCTCATGTGGGTTGCGCCGGAAACCGTGACCACAGCGAGGCCAAGGCCGACCGAGCGGGCGAGCCAGTCGCCGGCGTGGCTCGCTTGCTCCGTGATTCCGTCGAGCTGGCCGCCTCGCTCGGCGCCGAGCAGCGCCGCGCCGAGGAGAACGAAGAGCGTCAGCGCAATATCGAGCTTGTGCGGGGCGGGACGGTCCAGCCGGACGCGACCTCTCAGCGACGCTTTTGCCGCCCGCTCGGCGCGCAGCAACACCTTAGACGGGGCCGAGTCGTGCGCAGCCTCGGCCAGCGATGGCCGCCCCCATCCGAACATTTCGGTCAGTCTTCGCACGACCCGCCCTCCTGCATCGGGGAGCCCGGCCAGTTCAACGACAAGGCCGGCATGGGCTGTCCGCTGCGGCAGGGGCGACGTAGCCGCCGGGCCCGGCCGGGTGTTGACTGAGAGATCGACGATTTCGCCTTCATCGCCCGCCGTCCTGCGGATAAAAATCGTCGAGGTTCCTGCCGCGACAACTCGGAGCGAATAAGCCCCGGGGCGAAGTTGTGGGCGTTATAGTAAATATTCGGTTTAAGAATCCGCGACGGGATGGCGTACGAGTTGTTCCTTGAGTTTTTTGCGTCATTTCCGGCAAACGTTTGGGAAGCCCGAACGCGATCGTTCGAAGCGAACGCCCGCCTGGCGAGCCCCGATGGCCGCAATTCGGACCCTGGAGCGCCGCCCGCTCGGTCCGCCGGACCGTATCCATGACCGAGAGTGGCTTCATCGCCCGCCGATTCCCCGAAATTGCGCACCGACGCAAAGTTAAAGCACGATTAAGTCCAAGGACTTAACGATGCGTTAACCTCAGCGAATTGGGAGGCGGAAAACCAGCCGCGCGAGGCCAGATTGTCCACAGGAATTAAGTTTTTCGGGACTAGCGTCCGGATGCGCCGGCTGATGAAGAGCGCGGCCCTATCGACGGGAATCGATGTCCGAACAGCGCGACTTTGCGCTGAAGCCCGGCGCCCAGCCAGGCGACAGCGCCTTTCTCCTCAATTCAGGCCGCCATCGATTGGCCTTCGACCCGTTTCCCGGTCGCATGATCGTGCTCGCCTTCCTGGGATCGGCCGCTGACCCGGCGGCGGAGGCGGCGCTTTCGGCGCTCTCCGCCAAAAGGCGCCTGGTCGACGAAGGCAAGATCGCATTCTTCGCCGTCGTCGCCGAATCCCGCGAGGTGGCAGAGGTCGCGCTGGAAGTCCGATTTCCCTCAATTGTGTTCCTATTGGACGGCGGCGACATGGCGCGCGCTTTCGGCGCCGATCGATCCTTGGTCGTCCTCGACCCGATGCTGCGCGTCATCGACGTCGCCGCCCTGGATCAGGCCGATCGGGTGCTGGCCGGTTTAAGTCGATCGCCGCGGCCAAGCCCGTTCACGCCCTGCCCACCCGCGCCAATTCTCATTTTGGGGAATATATTCGAGCCCGAGCTTTGCGCCCATCTCATCGACTGCTTCGAGCATTCCGGCGGCAAAGACAGCGGCTTTATGCAGGACATTGGCGGGCGGTCGGTCGAGAATTTCGACAACAGCTGGAAACGGCGCCGCGATTTCCATCTGACCGACGCCAAGCTCATCGCCAATCTCCGGGCCCGCATCGGAAGAAGGGTCTGCCCGGAGATCAGGAAGGCGTTTCAGATGCGCCCGACCCGCATCGAACGCGACCTCGTCGCGCGCTACGATTCCGAGACCGGCGGCCATTTCGGTCCCCATCGGGACGACACCGGAATTGCGGTCGCGCATCGCCGCTTCGCGGTCTCGATCAATCTCAACGCCGATTTCGAGGGCGGCGAGATTTCGTTTCCCGAGTACAGCCCGCAAAGCTTCAAGGCCGCGCCAGGAACCGCGGTCGTGTTCTCCGCTTCGATTCTCCATGCAGTGTCGCGCGTGACCCGCGGGCGCCGCTACGTGTTCCTGACCTTCCTGTTCGATGAGGAGGCGGAGCGGGTGAGGCAGGCGAATTTGCGAGTCGTGCAGGAGGCGCAACGCCAGCCGCAACCAACGAGCGCATGAGGGGCGCCCGGCGCGCTACCCGACGCTCGCCTTGGGCCGCGGGCCGCCCGTCGCCCAATCGAGAAGCTCGACCGTGTGGACGACCGGCACCTTCGTTCCGCTCGCGATCTGAGTGAGGCAGCCGATGTTGCCGGCTGCGATCAAATCAGGCGAGGTCGCACCGATATTCGCGACCTTACGATCACGCAGCCTGCGGGCGATCTCCGGCTGCAGCAGGTTATAGGTGCCTGCCGACCCGCAGCAAAGGTGTCCTTCCGGCGGGTCAAGCACGACGAATCCCGCTTCCTTCAATAACCGCCTCGGCTGATCGCGCACTTGCTGCCCGTGCTGGAGCGAGCACGCGCTATGGTAGGCGACCCGCTGCCCCGTTGGATTGACGTGCGCCTGCAGACCGATCTCGCTCATAAGCTCCGTGATGTCTCGCGTCAGCGAGGAGACGATCCGAGCGGGCTCGGCGAGTTCGGCGTCGTTGCGAAACATGAAGCCATAGTCCTTGACGCGTCGTGCCGCATCCGGATGCGTTGATGACGATCGCATCAAGTCCTCCGCCGGCGATCTCTTTCGTCCAGGCCAGAATGTTGGCGCGCGCATATTCGCGCGCGTCCTGGCCGAGATGATGGGTGAGCGCGCCACAGCATCCCGCGCCGGCGGCGACGACAACCTCGCAGCCATGGCGCGTGAGAAGCCTGATCGTCGCCTCGTTGATCTGCGGCGCGAGAACTTGTTGCGCGCAACCATTGAGAAGCGCAACGCGACGGGTCCGCTGGCCCTCGCTCTTGAACACCTGCGGCTTATCGGCAAGCGAAGCGCTCGGCAGCCTCGGGGGGACGAGCGCGAGCGCGGCTTTCAGCTGTGCGGGGAGAAGCCCAGCGAATGGCGCGCCCAAGCGCGCCAGCCACATCGATGCGCGAAACAAGTTCGGATTCGGCAGGACGATCCCGAAAGCGCGCCGCAACAGCCGATCGAACCACGGCCGCTTGTACGTCTTCTCGATATGGCGCCGTCCATGATCGACGAGGTGCATGTAGTTTACGCCCGACGGGCAGGTCGTCATGCAGGAGAGGCACGAGAGGCAGCGGTCGATGTGCTTGACCACCTCGGGCGTGGCCGGGCGATCGTTCTCCAGCATGTCCTTGATGAGGTAGATGCGACCTCTCGGGCTATCGAGCTCGTCGCCGAGCAAGGACATAAGTTGGGCAGGTCGCGGTGCAGAACCCGCAATGCACGCAGGCGCGCAGGATCTTTTCGGATGCGTTGGTGTCCGGGTCGGCGAGTTGAGCGGCGGTGAAATTCGTCTGCATCAGGGACCTTCCTGCATACGTCCCGGATTGAGGACGCCGCGAGGGTCAAACCCGCTTTTCACGCGCGCGCTCAGCTGAGCGAGGCCCGCGCTCAAGGGCTCGAATACCGGCACCGACGCGCGAACGGCTTCCGGCGCGACGACCAGGGTGGCGTGTCCGCCCGCCGCTTTAACCACCGGACGAACGATGCCGGCGCCGGCGTCTGGCCCCGCCTCTTCGGAATCGAGGCTCAACCAAATCAGGCCTCCGCCCCAGTCGAAGTAAAATTCCGCCGATTGAAGCCCGGACAAAATCGAATGGGCGACGGACGGCGCTTGGCTTGGCGTCGGACAGAGCCGCCAAACGATACGCGATCCTTGTGCGAGAAGCGGCTGAACGGCGCCGATTTCGGACCAGAAAGCCTCAGTCTCCGCCTCGTTGAGACGCGCGCCCCGCCCGACCAACGATTCGAGGGCTGTGGTCCGGTAGACGACTGACGGACGCGGGCCTTCCAGGCGCATAAGCGTCGCCGCGCCGAGGCCCGCCGCCACAACGCTCACCTTCGATCGGCGCGCCGCTGAGGCCGGCAGATGCGCGGCCCCGGAGACCTCGAAGGGCGAGTTCAGCGCATTCGCCAATGTTGGGATCGCGACATCATCGGCGAGACCATGCAGGACGATGGTGCACGCGGTCTCCGGTTTCGGCATGACTTTGATGGTGAGCTCGGTCAGCGCCGACAGCGTGCCATAGGCGCCCGCCTGCAGTTTGCACATGTCGTAGCCCGTGACGTTCTTGACCACCTTGCCGCCGGCCTTCCAGATTTCGCCGAAGCCGTTCACGGCGGAAAAGCCGAGGATATAGTCCCGCGCCGATCCTGCGCGCACTCGCCGCGATCCGGCGAGATTGCAAGCGATCACGCCGCCGAGCGTTGGCTCGCCCTCGGCGCCGAGCAGGGAGCGCCAGTCGGGCGGCTCGAAAGCCAGCATCTGGCGCTTCTTTGCAAGCTCGGCGTTGATCGAAGCAAGTGGCTCGCCCGGTTGCGCCGTCAGAACAAGCTCCGCAGCCTCGTATTCGACGATACCTGCGAGCCGCGAAAGATCCAGCACGTGATCGGTCTTCATCGGCCGACCGAGCGCACGCTTCGTGCCACCTGCGACGATTTCGAGCGTGTCGCCCTCGGCGACGACCCAGGAAATCATCTCCGCGATTTGCTGAGCGTCGGACGGTTCGAGCACTGACACTTTATCGCTGCCCTCAGAACCGCGGCAGGTCGGGAAACGCGACCCTGCCCGCATGCACATGCATGCGGCCGAGTTCAGCGCAACGGCAGAGCTGCGGGAAACACCTTGCCCGGATTGAGCAGACTTTCCGAATCGAAGGCGCATTTCAGCCGCATCTGCTGATTGAGATCGATCTCGTTGAACATCGCGTCCATGAGATCGCGCTTCTCGACGCCGACCCCATGCTCGCCTGTCAGAACGCCGCCAACGTGAACGCAAAGTCTCAGGATTTCCGAGCCAAACTCCTCCGCCCTGTCGAGTTCACCGGGCTTGTTGGCGTCGTAAAGGATCAGCGGATGAAGGTTGCCGTCGCCGGCGTGGAAGACGTTGGCGACGCGCAACCCGAAGCGCGCCTCCATCTGTTTCATCTGCTGAAGAACGCGGCCGATCTCCCGGCGCGGGATCGTCCCGTCCATACAGAGATAATCAGGTGAAATTCGGCCTACAGCGGGGAAGGCCGCCTTCCGTCCAGCCCAAAACAACAGGCGCTCGGCTTCGGATTGGCTCGTTCGGCAGCTCGTCGCGCCATGTCGCTCCGCAATGCCCTCCACCTCGGCGATCAAATGATCCACTTCGGCCTCGCATCCGTCGAGTTCGACGATCAGCAACGCTTCGCAATCGAGCGGGTAGCCGGCGTGCACGAAGGCTTCGGCCGCCGCGACCGCTGGCCGATCCATGATCTCCATTCCGCCGGGAATGATCCCGCCGCCGATCACCGAAGCGACGCAGTCGCCGGCGCCCTCGACCGTGGAGAAGCCGATCAGAAGCGCCCGCGCCCCCGGCGGTTTCGGCAGGATGCGGACTGTGACTTCGGTGACCACACCGAGCATGCCCTCAGAGCCGACCATGACGCCGAGCAGATCGTAGCCCTCGGAATCGAAATGCTTGCCGCCGAGCCGCACGATTTCGCCGTCGATCGTCACCATTTCGACGCCGATGACGTTGTTGGTCGTGAGCCCGTATTTGAGGCAGTGAACGCCGCCCGAATTCTCGGCGACATTGCCGCCGATCGTGCAGGCGATCTGGCTCGACGGATCGGGCGCGTAGTAGAGGCCCAGGCCCTGCACCGCGTGGGTGATGCCAAGATTGGTCACGCCCGGCTGGCGACCACGCAGCGGTTGGCCACATCGATGTCGAGGATCTTGTTGAACTTGCCCATGCCGAGAAGAACGCCGTCGGCCAGCGGCAAAGCGCCGCCTGACAGAGACGTTCCGGCGCCGCGCGGGACGACCTTGATCTTGTTGGCGGCGCAATAGCGCATGACCTCGACAACCTGCGCCGTCGTCTGCGGAAGCACGGCGACCATCGGCGGCTGTCGATAGGCGGTCAGCCCGTCACTTTCGAAGGCGCGCAATTCGTTCTCATGATCGATGACGCCTTCGCCCGGGACGATGCGCCGAGCGCTTGAACGATCTCCGCGCGGCGATCGAGGACGGCGCGATCGGGTTCGGGCATGGCGATCATGGCGCGTCTCCAACGGCAAAACCATCACAAGAACAGATACTGTCGCGCGGCAGGAAAGCAAGTGTCCTCATTCTGGGTTGATGAGCACGGCGCGGAAGTCGTTGACATTGGTCAGCGTCGGCCCGGTGATGACCTGATCGCCGAGCGCGCGGAAGAAAGCGTGCGCGTCGTTGTCGGCGAGCAACGTCCGAGCGTTAAGGCCGAGACCTCTCGCTCGCTCAAGGCTGTCGGGAGTCACGATCGCGCCTGCGACCTCCTCGGCTCCGTCCGTGCCATCGGTGTCGCCGGCGATAGCGAAGATGCGAGGCCGGCCGTCGAGTTCGACCGCCATAGAGAGCAGGAATTCGACGTTCCGCCCTCCCCGGCCCCCTCCAGCGACCGTCACCGTCGTTTCCCCGCCGGAGATCAGGACGCAGGGAGCGGTGGCGGGCTGATCGTGGACGACGACCTGGCGCGCTATTCCGGCCATCACTTTCCCGACTTCCGTCGCCTCGCCCTCGAGCGCGTCGCCGAGGATGAGGGGGCGATACCCAGCCCGGCTCGCCACCTCGGCCGCGGCCAGGAGCGAAGCCTGCGGAGCGGCGATGATGCGCGTTTCGCTGTGGGCAAAGGCCGGGTCGCCGGGCTTGGGAGTCTCCGACTTGCCGTCGTCGAGAAGCGTCTGCACCGAGGGAGGCGGGACAATCGAGTAGCGCCGCAATACGGCTTTGGCGTCGGCGAGCGTCGTCGTATCGGGCGTTGTCGGGCCCGAGGCGATCACCGACGGGTCGTCGCCCGGCACATCCGAAATGATCAAAGATACGATCCTCGCCGGCGCCGCCGCGCGCGCAAGCCGGCCGCCCTTGATCGCCGACAGATGTTTGCGAACGCAGTTGATCTCATTGATGTTGGCGCCGCTCCTGAGGAGCGCCCTATTCAGGGCCTGCTTGTCGTCCAGCGTGATTCCCGCCGCTGGCAGCGAAAGCAAAGCGGAGCCTCCGCCCGATATCAGGCAGAGCGCCAAATCGTCCGGCCCCAGACCTTTGACGAGCTCGAGGATCCTCTGCGCCGCGTCCTGCCCTGCGGGGTCGGGAATTGGGTGGGCAGCCTCTACGACTTGGATCCGCTTCAAAAGACCGACGCCGTGGCCATAGCGGGTGACGACCAGGCCTGCGAGAGGCTTGTCATCCGGCCAATGCGCTTCGACCGCGCGGGCCATCGAGGCGGCGGCCTTGCCGGCGCCCACGACGACCGTGCGGCCCACGGGCGGCCGAGGCAGGTTCGCAGGCACGGCTTTGTCGGGCGAGGCCGCAGCAATCGCGGCCTCGAACATCTCCCGCAGCAGCTGCCGCTCTTTCATCGGCGCTGCCCGTCAGGCCGACGCCTTCCCTTCGCCGATCTCGTGGTGCGCGAGGCCCTCAAGCACACGCGCCATGCCTGAATGATCCCACGCCGCGCCGCCCGCGGCTGTGGCGGCGTTGAACAGCTCCTGACATGTGGCCGTATTGGGGAGGCTGACGCCGAGCGAACGCGCGCCCTGCAATGCCAGGTTCAAGTCCTTCTGGTGCAGCGCAATGCGGAAGCCCGGGTCGAAATTGCGCTTGATCATCCGTTCGCCGTGAACCTCGAGAATGCGTGACGCCGCAAATCCGCCCATCAGCGCCTGGCGCACGCGAGCCGGATCGGCGCCCGCCTTGGAAGCGAAGACCAGCGCCTCGCCGACGGCCTCGATGGTCAAAGCTACGATGATCTGATTCGCGACCTTGGTCGTCTGTCCATCGCCGTTGCCGCCGACAAGCGTGATGTTCTTGCCCATGAGCGCGAAGATCGGCTTGACCGTCTCGAACGCGCTATCGGGGCCGCCGACCATAATGGTGAGGCTCGCCGCCTTCGCGCCGACTTCGCCTCCCGAAACCGGCGCATCGAGATATTCGCAGCCAAGGTCATTGACCTTTTTCGCGAATTCCTTGGTGGCGATCGGCGAGATCGAGCTCATGTCGACGACAATCTTGCCCCTCGACAGACCCTCCGCAACGGCCCCCGCGCTAAAGAGCACTGTCTCGACGTCGGGCGTGTCGGGAACCATGAGGATAATCACCTCGGCCTTCTCAGCCAGCTCCTTGCCGTTGGCGCAGGCGACGGCCCCTTTGTCGATCAGCTCCTTCGGCGGGGCGCGACGGGTGTGAACGAAAAGCTCATGGCCGCCATCCACGAGGTGGCCGGCCATCGGACGCCCCATGATGCCGAGACCGATGAAACCGATCTTTGCCATGTCTTACGTCTCCAGCTTGGGTGAAATCATGAGTTCTGCCGTGACGTCTACCACGCACGGATAGGGAGGGCGATCTCGCCAACAGGCTTCAAGTG
This sequence comes from uncultured Alphaproteobacteria bacterium, assembly GCA_963717215.1. Classification (GTDB taxonomy): domain Bacteria; phylum Pseudomonadota; class Alphaproteobacteria; order Rhizobiales; family Beijerinckiaceae; genus Roseiarcus. The sequence goes on along the minus strand of CAVQVS010000002.1, from coordinate 140,723 downwards.
GCCATGTCCATGAGAGTATGATTAGACTGACCGCCACGCAGCGGCCGGCGTGTCGATAATTGGCCGAATTTCCCAATTGGAATGCCGCAGGAGTTGAAATGGAGGCCGTCCAGTCCGACGCTTTGGTGTTCTTCGGCGCTTCCGGCGATCTCGCTTTCAAGCAGATCTTTCCTGCGCTTTTGGGTCTTGTCGGCGGCGAAGGCGTCATCGTGCCAATCGTCGGCGTCGCCAAGGCCGGCTGGACGGTCGAACAGCTTCGGGAACGGGCCAAAGACAGCATCAAACAGCACGCGGCCGCCAACGCTGCCGGAACTCGATAAGCTGTTGGGGCTCATGCGATATGTCGACGGCGACTATAACGATCCACAGACTTTCGCAAAACTGAAGCAGGCGCTCGGCGGCGCCAAGCGGCCGCTGCACTATCTGGCGATCCCTCCCAGCCTATTTGGCGTTGTCGTCTCCGCGCTCGCCCAAAGCGGTCTCAATGCCGACGCGCGTCTCGTCGTCGAGAAGCCGTTCGGCCGCGATAGCGCATCGGCGCAGGCGCTCAACCACACGCTGCTCGAGCATTTCCCGGAGAATGCGATTTTCCGCATCGATCATTATCTGGGCAAGGAGCCGGTCCAAAACATTCTTTACACGCGGTTCGCGAACGCGATGTTTGAGCCGCTCTGGAACCGCCACTATGTTCGCTGCATCCAGATCACCATGGCGGAAGCTTTCGATGTTCAGGACCGGGGGAGCTTCTACGACGCCGTCGGCGCCCTCCGCGATGTCGTCCAGAATCACATGCTGCAGGTCCTCGCAAACGTCATGATGGACGCCCCGACCGGCGAAGAACACGAGGCGCAGCGCGACCAGAAAGCGGCGCTATTGAAAGCTGTTCGCCCGCTGGATGCGGCGAGCCTCGTGCGAGGGCAATACAAGGGCTATCGCGCCGTTAAGGGCGTGCGGCCGGATTCAACGACCGAGACCTATGTCGCGGTGAAGCTGTTCGTGGATACTTGGCGATGGTCGGGTGTGCCTATCTATATCCGCGCCGGCAAATCCTTGCCGTTGACCGCCGCCGAGGTCACGATCGAGTTCAAGCCCCCGCCGCGTTCGACGTTCGGCGAGAAAACGGATCCTTCGGCCGATTACCTGCGCGCGCGGCTGAGTCCGGACATTGGCGTTGCAATGGGTTTGCGGATGAAGCATCCCGGGGAGCGGATGACAGGCGACAATGTTGAACTCTCTCTGATGCAACGCGCCGGATCGGACATGCCTCCGTATCAGCGCCTGCTCGGTGACGCGATGCGTGGCAACAACGAGCTGTTCGGACGGGAAGACATTGTCGACGCCCAATGGCGCATTGTGGAGCCGATCCTGAAAAACCCGCCGGCGGTCCAGGAATACGAGCCCGGAAGCTGGGGACCGGAGGCGGCGAACGTGCTGATCGGCGCGGACGGTCCGTGGCGGAATCCGGCGCCGCCCAAGGCTTAAACTCTTCGGTCGCCGCCGCCCGGCGCTTCGGTCACCGCTCGACGCGCTGCAATGCCTCGGGCTTGAGGTCGGCGCGGGTCGGATATCCGTCGACGGCCATCAGGAGATCGGCTTCAGCCAGTAGGGACCGCAGCACGTGGACGATGCCTTCGACACCGCCCAACGCTAGCCCGTAGGCATAGGGGCGGCCGACCCCAACGGCCGCCGCGCCCATCGCGAGAGCCTTGACGACGTGGGACCCGGAGCGGATCCCAGAATCGAACATGACCGGAACGCTTCCGGCCGCTCTGACCACGGCGGGCAGCATGTCGAGCGCGGGAATGCCGCCATCGGCCTGGCGACCGCCGTGATTGGAACAGTAGATTCCATCGACCCCGCCGTCGATCGCGCGCCGCGCGTCGTCGGGGTGGCATACGCCCTTGACGATGAGCGGCAGCTTGGTCAACGACCGCAGCCAGGGCAGATCGTCCCAGGTCAGCGGATTGCCGAAGATCGCCGCCCATGTCGCAACCGCAGCGCGCAGATCCTTCTCCGGCGGCCCGCCCATTATTTTCGCAAAGCGCGGGTCGGAGAAATAATTGGCGAGGCAATGGCCGCGCAATTGCGGGAAGTTGGCGGTAGCCAGATCGCGTGGGCGCCAGCCGCTTACCCAGGTGTCGAGCGTCACCACGATCGCCTTGAAGCCGGCCCGCTCGGCCCGTCCCACGAGATTCGCCGCCAGCTCGCGATCCGTCGGGGTATAGAGCTGGAAGAAGCCGGGCGTCGTTTTGAACTCTGCGGCGACCGCCTCGAGCGGGTCGACCGACAGCGTCGAGGCGACCATCGGCACGCCGGTCAGCGCGGCGGCGCGGGCGGTCGCGAGATCGCCATGGCCGTCCTGGCCGCACAGCCCGAGCACGCCGATCGGGCACATGAACAAAGGCGACGGAAACCGCATGCCGAAGAGCTCGATCGACAACTCGCGCTGCTTGGCGCCAACGAACATCCGAGGCCAGAGACCCCATTTGTCGAACGCGGCGACGTTGCCCTCCTGCGTTCGCTCGTTGCCGCAGCCACCGGCGACATAAGAGACTAGGCTCGCCGGCATCGCCGCGTGCGCCTTGACCTCCAGTTCGTCAAAACGCACCGGGAACGATGGCAAGCGGCCGCTCAATCCCGCGAGGTAGATCTCGTTCTGATAGGCGCCGTAGTCGGGCATCAGCCCAAATCCTCGTTCAAGGCTAGCCGGGAGAGGTTTCCCCTCGCGCGTCCGCATGGACCGGTTGCTTTCCGCTAAGGCCCAACTCGACTTCCCGCGCACGATTGCCCCGGCGCATGATTTCGGCCAGTTCCGGGCGCCTCTCGAGTTGCCGCGTGTAGATGCCGGCGGTCACGGCGGAGAGTCGGCCGTTGCGACCGAGCAGTTGGTCGGCGAAGGTGATCATTCGCGAATTCGGCCACGCCTGGGGCCTGTTCTGCAACAATCGTTCAGCGAGTTCATCCTCGCCTTCGTCTGGATGAGCCTGCGCCAGGATCATGAGGGTGGCGGCCGTGGAGCGAGAGATTCCGGCATGGCAATGGATGAGCAGGCCACCTGCCTCCGCCGCGGCGAGGCCAAAAGTCAGAATAGCCTCGACGTCCCCTCTCTGCGGCAACAGAATGTCGGGCCCCGGCTCGATCGCATCGTGAAAGCGCAGTGTCGCGCGAAAGTGTGGATCGAACGCCCGGAATGCCTCTGGGTCCGGCCATTCTGGGTCCAAAATCGACAGGACATGGGTGACGCCCCGACCCTGGTGGCTAATAATTTCGTCGAGTCCGCAAACCGCGAAGGCGGGAAAGGATGAGGTCTTCATGGGCGTGCCCTTAGCATGAAAGTGTGACCGGCGTTCAACCGTGGAAAGCCGGCGCCAATTCAAATGGAGATGTCGTCATGGGCGGTCGCCATCCAACAGAGAAGCGCCATGATCGATGGGAACCTGGCGACGCGGGTTCATGACGGTCCTTCGGCGGTCAGTGCTGAGGGTTAGCAATTCGACGCTCTTATCGTCGGCGCTGGTCTGTCCGGAATCGGAGCGGCCTGCCATCTTGTTCGGAAGCGGCCGGGGACGACGTTCGCGATCCTCGAAGCGGGTAACGCGATCGGGGGGCACCTGGGATCTCTTTCGCTATCAGGGCGTTCGCTCGGACTCGGACATGTCGACTTTCGGCTGCGCGTTCCACCCATGGAGCAATTCGGCAGCGATCGCTGACGGCCCCTCAATTCTGCATTATCTCGCAGAAACGGCGAAAGCGTATAGCGTCGATCGCCACGTTCGCTTCGGCCTCAAGGTCGTGCGGGCGTCGTAGCGGTCCGAGGATGCTCGCTGGGCGCTCGGCGTTGAAGGTCCAGAGAGCGAGAAGCTCGGATTCTCCTCCAACTTCCTCTTCCTGTACGCGGGCTATTACGAATATGCGGACGGCTACACCCCGGGCTGGCCAGGCATGGAGTGATTTGCCGGCCCCATTGTGCATCCGCAGACGTGGCCCGAGGGCTTGCGATACGACGGCAAGAGGGTCGTCGTGATCGGCAGCGGCGCGGCGGCGATAGCGATCGTTCCGGCGATGGCGGAGGAAGCCGCGCATGCCCCTCACCTCGGGCTATATCGAGAGGACGAAGCACCTTTTGTTCAAGCAAGGGACAAAGAAGCCGTGGCGCGTGAACCAGAACTACGCGCTCGACGTCATGGCCTTTCGGTTTGGCGGGATCGAGGACGGGGCGCTCCAATTCAAGCGGCGCGAGCCGATCAGCGAGGCGGCGTAACAGCGTTGCGTGATCTGCCTGCAAAAGCGATGATCATCAACATCGAGCCTGAGCGCAGTGCCAAGGCAGTCTCCCGGGAGGAATAATGAAACGAGCAATTCCATTTGGCGTCCTCGCGCTCGGGCTGGCGGCGCCCGCGATGGCGAAAGACATCCAGTTCTGGAACCTGACATCGTCGACGGTAAAGTCGCTCGAGCTCGCGCCCACTGGCTCGTCCGCCTTCGGCGCCAACCAGACCACAAACGATCCTGATGGGACGGTCGATCACGACGAGCGGCTGAAGATCACGGGTGTGGCGACTGGCGCTTACGACGCGCAACTCAAGCTCGCCGATGGACGCCAATGCACGGTGAAGGGTCTGCGGATCGAAGCCGGGAAGGTGTTCGCCATCGAAGAGAAGGAGCTTGTCAGCTGCTCGCCCTAGGTGGTGTGGACAGTTATCGCATCCATAAGATGATAGCGGCGAGAGTGACGACGGCAAGGTCATTTCGGGCGGTCTTTTCGAAGCGGGTTGTGACGCGGCGGAATGGCTTGAGTTTTGAGAAGCAGCACTCGACGAGATGGCGGTGTGCGTAGAGATACTTGTCGAGGGGATGTTTGAGCGCCCGTGACGGATTGTTTGGGATGACGGCGATCGCTCCCTTTGCGGCGATGGCCTCGCGCAAATGATCGGCATCGTAAGCTGTGTCGGCCATGACGACCTCGGCCGGTAAGCCTTCCAGCAAAGCAGCAGCTTGCGGCGCATCGCCCTTTTTGACCCGGGGTCAACGTGAACCGCGCGGGGACATCCCAGGCCTCGAACCACCATATGGATTTTGGTGCTCAGGCCGCCGCGCGAGCGGCCAATCGCCTGATCTTCAGACCCCCTTTTTTGGCCCCGGCGGCATGCTGATGGGCTCGGACGATGGTGGAGTCGACGATCAGATATTCGAAGTCCGGATCATCGGACATCGCCTCAAAGATCCGCCACCAGACCCCTTTGAGGCTCCACCGACTGAAGCGCCGGAATACACTGTTCCAATCCCCGAATGCTTCAGGCAGATCACGCCAGGGAGAGCCCGTACGAACGATCCAAAGCACGCCTTCCACGAACATCCGATTGTCGCGCCCGGTCGAGCCTTTCTGGTCAGGACGACCTAGAATCAGAGGCGCCATCCGCTCCCACGCCCCCATCGTTCAAAACCAAACGGTCCATCACACCCAAGACTGCCTCCCCAAAAGCAGCCTTGAATCTGATTTGCACCTAAAAGGGAATCCTTAGAAGTCCACACCACCTAGGGCCGCCTGTCGGCGGGCGCTCTGGTCGCTCCCAACGTCACCACAATGTTACGCCGCTCAATCATCCCAGTGACTTAGCTGCTCTTTTGTGTCACTTTTTCTGAAATGCCTCGGCACCTGGACTCAAGCCTAGCGGGGAGCGTTTGCTAAGCGACCGATCGCGGAAGGCCGCGTCGGCAACCTACTCGAACCATCATCGAGCCGGCCTTTCGAAGCCCGAGGACGCGGCCATTCGGACGCGCTTTGGTGTCCTACCTCGACCGGCGCAACTGGCGAGATCATAACCGCATTTTCTAAGAACGTAAATAATTTTCCAAACTTTCTGTTTCTGTAGAGCGACAAGCTCACGAAGGCGCGCCCAACAAAGTTTCGCCGCCGCGCCGAAATTAGTCTCGCAATCGGCGCCGCAAGCGGGCAATCGTCCCGTCGAGATAACCGAAGGCCCATTCAGTGCGATTTTCTTTCATCAACGTCGCGTTGCAGGCGCTCAAGCACAATTCCGGTTGGCCGGTTCAATGGCGCAATCCGGAGCCGAAGGCGGCCTATGACGCCGCTCATCATCGGGGCGGGTGGGCACGGGCTGGCGACCGCCTATTACCTCGCCAAGGAGCATGGCGTCACTAACGTCGCGGTGCTGGAGAGGGGCTGGCTTGGCGGCGGCAACACCGGGCGCAACACCACAATCATCCGCTCCAATTACCTCTGGGAGGAATCAGCCGCGCTCTACGAGCACGCGCTGAAGCTATGGGAGGGCCTGTCCCTGGAGCTCAACTACAATGTGATGTATTCGCCCCGCGGCGTTTTGATGCTGGCGCACAATACCCATGACATTCAGGTGGGCAAACGCCACGTTCACGCCAATCGCCTGGCCGGGGTCGATAACGAATGGCTGACTCCGGAAGAGGCCAAGGCCTTCTGCCCGATCCTCAACATTGCCCGCGACGTTCGCTACCCGGTCGTCGGCGCGGCGCTGCAGCGGCGCGGCGGCACGGCGCGGCATGACGCCGTCGCGTGGGGCTATGCGCGCGCAGCGTCGGCGCGCGGAATCGATATCATCCAGAATTGCGAGGTGACTGCGATCCGCCGCGACGCCTCCGGCGCCGTCTCGGGCGTGGAGACAACGCGCGGTCCGATCGCGGCGAAGAAAATCGGCACAGTGGCCGCCGGGCACACATCGGTCGTGATGGCGATGGCGGGCCTTCGCATGCCGCTCGAGAGCTACCCGCTGCAGGCTTTGGTGTCCGAGCCGGTGAAGCCGATGATGCCCTGCGTCGTGATGTCGAACACCATCCACGCCTATATGTCGCAATCGGACAAGGGCGAACTCGTCATCGGCGCCGGCACCGACGCTTACATGTCCTATTCGCAGACCGGCGGGCTGCATATCGCCAATCACACGCTCGAGGCGATCTGCGAACTCTTTCCCGCCGTGCGCCGCATGCGCATGCTGCGCAACTGGGGCGGCATCGTCGACGTGACGCCGGACCGCTCGCCGATCATCGCCAAGACGCTGGTTCCCGGATTGTTCGTCAATTGCGGCTGGGGCACCGGCGGTTTCAAGGCGACGCCGGGCTCGGGCCAGGTGTTTGCGCACACGATCGCCAGGGGCGAGCCGCATCCGCTCGCCGCGCCCTTCACCCTCGACCGTTTTCGCTCCGGCCGGCTCATCGACGAAGCGGCCGCGGCGGCAGTCGCGCATTAGAACAAAGATGATGTTGACTCACCTGATCCGCATGCCCTCATCCGACCGGCTAGCGCTGGCCACCTTCTCCCACGGGGAGAAGGGATCGCCCGCTCCGCAGCGCGTCCTCTTCCGGCGGAGAGAAGGCGGTGTCGGCGCCGCCGCGCCCCCTCTCCCTCGGGGAGAGGGCTGGGGTGAGGGCGGCCCCGATCGAACTCGCTTCACGCATGGGTCGTCCTCATGCTGCTGATCGATTGTCCCTATTGCGGCATGGCGCGCCCGGAGATCGAGTTCCGCTACGGCGGTGAAGCGCATATTGCACGGGCCGCCGATCCGAGCGCGCTGAGCGATGAGGAATTGGCGAACTTCCTCTACTTCCGGTCCAATCCGAAGGGCGTTCTCGCCGAGCGCTGGCGCCACACCTTCGGTTGTGGGCGCTTCTTCAATTGCCTGCGCGACACGCTGAGCGACAAGATCTTAGCGGTCTACAAAACGGACGAGTCGCAGCCGGACGTTAGCGCCGAACGCGCTGAGCAACGCGAATGAGCCAGCCATTTCGCCTCGCGAGCGGCGGCTCTATCGACCGTTCGCGCCCTCTCGTTTTCACCTTCGACGGCCTCGACTATCAAGGCTATGCCGGCGACACGTTGGCTTCCGCGCTCATCGCCAATGGCATTCATCTGGTCGGGCGCTCGTTCAAATATCACCGGCCGCGCGGGATCCTCAGCGCCGGCGCCGAGGAGCCCAACGCGCTTGTCAACATCACGCGCGGCCCCGGCCGATCGACCCCGAATTTGCGCGCGACCCAGATCGAGCTTCATGACGGACTGTGCGCCGCGAGCCAAAATCGCTGGCCGTCGCTCGCGTTTGACCTCGGCGCCGTCAACGACCTGCTCTCGCCTCTGTTCGGAGCCGGCTTCTACTACAAGACCTTTATGGGCCCCAATCTATGGGCCTGGACGCGGGTCTATGAGCCGATGATCCGCCGCGCCGCGGGTCTTGGCATGCCTCCGCGCGAGCCCGATCCGGATCGCTACACGCGCACCTTTGATCACTGCGACGTGCTGGTTATTGGCACAGGGCCCGCGGGACTCGCGGCGGCGCTGGCCGCAAGCCGAAGCGGTGCGCGCGTGGTCGTCTGCGACGAAAATCCCGCGGTGGGCGGTTCGCTCATCGCCGAGGCTTCAGCCGAGATCGATGGTGAGAGCGCCTTGAAATGGCTCGAAGCCACGCTCGCCACGTTACAATCGGCGCCCAACGTGCGGTTGATGACGCGGACCCAGGCGTTCGGCTATTACGCGCAAAATTTCGTCGGGCTCAACGAACGCGTCGCCGAAGCAGACCTCATCGCTGATCCCGACCTGCCACGCGAGCGACTCTGGCAAATGCGCGCGCGTGAGGTGGTGTTGGCGGCCGGCGCGATCGAGCGTCCGCTCGTCTTTGCGGACAATGACCGGCCCGCCGTGATGCTCGCCAATTCCGCGCGACGTTATTGCCTTCGCTATGGCGCCAAGGTTGGCGAGCGCGTTGTCATCGCCACCGCGCACGACAGCGCTTACCGGACTGCGCTCGATCTCAAGAAGGCAGGCGTGGGCGTCGCTTTGATTGTCGACTTGCGCCCTGAAGCCAAAGGCCCGCTCGCGGATTCCGCGCAAGCCGCGGGCATCGAGGTTATTGCCGGCGCCGAGATCCTCGGCGCTGACGGCCGCCTGCGTGTCAATGCGGTTCGCGTCAAGCATCGTGGTAGAGAGCGAAAAGTCGCCTGCGACGCGCTTCTAATGTCGGGCGGATGGACGCCATCCGTGCACCTTTTCTCTCAATCGCGTGGAAAGCTCGTCTTCAACGAGGCGTTGCAGCTCTTCAAACCTGGTGTCTCGGCTCAACGAGAACGATCTGCCGGCGCTTGCAACGCGACCTTCGATCTCGCCGGCGCGCTCGCCGAAGGCGACGCGGCTGGACGCGCCGCGGCGACCGCTGCCGGCCTCACGACGCCGGAAGCGCGAACCTACGCTGTCGTCGACGCTCTTCCAGCCTTTGGCGCCGCGCATGTCAGCCCGCCCGCGGTTCACACGGATCGCCGCGTGAAGGCGTTCGTCGATTTTCAGAACGACGTTTGCGCGAAGGATCTGAGCCTGGCAGTTCAGGAGGGTATGCGCTCGATCGAGCACATCAAGCGCTACACAACAACCGGCATGGCGACCGACCAGGGCAAGCTTTCGAACATGAATGCGCTTGGCATCGCGTCCGCCCAGCTCCAGAAGCCGATCCCCGAAGTGGGCCTGACGACTTTCCGTCCGCCCTATACGCCGGTCACCTTCGGCGCCTTCGCCGGACCTGCGCGCGCCGACCTGTTCGATCCCATCCGCCGGACGCCCATTCATGACTGGGCGGCCAAAAACGGCGCTCTGTTCGAGGACGTAGGCCCATGGAAACGCGCCTGGTATTTTCCGCGCGCTGGCGAATCCATGCACGACGCGGTCGCACGCGAATGCCGCACCACCCGCGCCAGCGTCGGACTGTTCGACGCGACCACGCTCGGCAAGATCGAGGTCGTTGGACCCGACGCGGCGATTTTTCTTGAGCGCATGTACGCCAACGCCTTCCAGAAGCTCGAGGTCGGGCGATGCCGCTATGGCCTCATGCTGAGCGAAGCCGGTTTCCTTATCGATGACGGCGTGATCGCGCGCGTGAAGCAAGATCGCTTCCATCTGACGACGACGACCGGCGGAGCGCCGCGCGTGCTCGCGCATATGGAGGACTATCTTCAGACAGAGTTCAGCGATCTCAGGGTTTGGCTCACTTCGACCACCGAGCAATGGGCGACGATCGCACTGCAGGGCCCGAAAGCGCGCGAATGCGTCGCCCCCCTTATCGAGGGCGTCAATCTCGCGGCCGACGCATTCCCGCACATGAGCCTGCGCGAGGCGCGGATCTGCGGCGTTCCGACACGACTCATGCGGGTGAGCTTCACCGGCGAGCTCGGCTACGAGATCAACGTGCCCTCGCATTTCGGTCGCGACGTATGGGAGGCCGCGTGGCGTGAAGTGCGAAAGCATGACGGATGCGCTTACGGCACCGAGGCCATGCATGTGATGCGGGCCGAGAAGGGCTATGTCATCGTCGGCCAGGAGACTGATGGCACGGTGACGCTCGCCGACCTTGGCCTTGACGGGATGATCGGTAAGACGAAGAAAGACTTTGTCGGCAAGCGATCGCTCACGCGCCCCGATATGCTGGCCGCCAATCGCAAGCAGCTCGTCGGGCTCCTGACAGACAACCCGGCGATCGCGCTCGAGGAGGGCGCGCAGGTGACGGAAAGCGCGAACCCGCCGATCGGCTCGTCCGCGTTAGGCCATGTCACGTCGTCCTACATGAGCGCGGCTCTAGGCCGTCCGATTGCGCTCGCGCTCGTCGCCGCGGGTCGATCACGAATGGGCTCGAAGCTGCACGTCCCGATGCCGGGCGGCGCTGTCAGCGTGACGGTCGTTGGGCCGGTTTTTTATGACAAGGAGGGAGCGCGGATCAATGGCTGATGTCCTGCTTGAGTCCCGCTCGCCGCTGGAAGGTTACGCCTTTCCTGCAGCGCCGCCATTCACTTTGTTGGAAGCGGCGGCGGCGTCACGATTCATCCTGCGTGGGGCCGAGGCCGTGCGCGTCGCCGGCGGGATGGCGTTCGGCGTCGAGCCCCCGTCCCGGCTCGGCCCGGCGGGCGAGAGCGAAGGACGCGCGGCTTTGTGGCTCGGGCCGGACGAATGGCTCTTGATCGCCGACGGCGCCGACGCGGCGGATATCGTGGCCATGCTCGAGTCGGTGCTCGAGGGAACCGCGCATAGTCTCGTCGACGTGTCGCATCGTCAGATCGGCCTCATCGCCAGCGGTCCGGCCGCGGCGCGCGTCCTCAACGCCGGCTGCCCACTTGACCTCGACCTCAAGGCCTTCCCGGTCGGCTTCGCGACGCGCACGCTGTTCGATAAAGTAGAGATCGTGCTCTGGCGCCGCGCCGAGACGAGCTTCCATATCGAAATTTGGCGCTCGTTCGCGCCCTTTCTCGTGGGCTCGCTCGCCGAGGCCGCGCGGGGCGCGCGGCAATGGTGAGCCTAGGGGGAAACGACGCCAAGAGCCTTGAAGCTGCTGACGGGGGTGGAGTCCCCCGCATGGGTTAACCCGCCGGAGGCCATGGGCATCGCGATCGAACGACTGGTCATCATCCTTCCGCCGAAAGAAAGAGCGTGCGTTCTCCTCAAAGACGTCTTCGACTATTCGCTCGAGGAGATTGCCGATCTCGTTGAATTCAACGGCCGGCGGCGTCAAAGCCGCGCTCAACCGGGGCCGCGGAAAGCTGGCGACTCTAACCGATGTGCAGCGGCCCGAGCGGAAGGCGAGCGAAGCGGAACTGGCGCTCCTCCGCCTCTATATCGACCGCTTCAACCGGCGTGATTGGCAAGGTGTGCGCGAACTTGCGAGCGCCGACGCACGGCTGACGGTCGCCGATTGTTTCGCCGGACGCTTGGCTGACTCGCCTTATTTTGTTGAATACGAGCGCCCCATCGTCGCATGGCGCATGGCGCTGGGAGAGGCGGATGGAGAAACCGTCGTCGTTATTCTGCGCGACGACACTCATGACCCAGTTCCGTTCTCCGCGATTCGTATCGGAATTGCCGGAGGGCCGCATCACCAGCATTGCCGACTACATCAAGTGCTCGTGGATCTTGGAGACAGCTTCCCTCACGCTCGCGCCGGCTTAGGCGGCGCTCAGCGAAACTGTGGAGGGAGATGCGCAAAAACTTTCATTCCGACGTATCTCGGCGCGCGCCTCATTCGTAATTGTGAGTTTGAACCACTCTGAGGGCTCATCCCGTGTCGATGAAGACTTACTTCGGAAGCTGCCATTGCGGCGCCGTTCGCTTTCAGGCCGAACTCGACTTCGCCGAGGGAACGTTCAAGTGCAACTGCACGAGTTGCGCGAAAGCGCGCTCCTGGCTCATTCCAACGCCGGCCGCTCGATTTCGCCTCGTTGAGGGCGAGGACTGTCAGGCGGAATATGAGTGGACGCCACCGGGCCGCGCGAAGCCGACCGTCCAATTTCACTTTCTGCAAGACATGCGGAATTCGGACGCCCGGGCGGGGCGAACTTGAGGCCATGGGCGGCGCTTTTTACGCTGTCCAAGTTTCGTTGCTCGACGACCTTGATCCGGAAGAACTCGCCGCCGCGCCGGTCCGCTACGTCGACGGCCGGCACGACCGTTTCGACCGGGCGCCGGACGACCTCCGCTTCCTCTAGAGCGGTCTCAGCGGAGCCGCCCTCCGGTCGGACCGACGCCACGCCGCGTGGTGAAGCTCGTTTCAGACCTTAGCGGCGGGCGCCACCGACCCCGTCGCGCCCTCACGGAATTGGCGAACGGTGATCTTGGCCACCTCGGCCGCCGGAATGCCCTCGGCAGGATTGCGGCCCATGGCCTGTAGCGTTTCGGAGACCCAGCCTGGCGAAATGGCGTTGACCCGAACGGAAATCGACGGCTCCGCGGCTGCGGCGCGCACGAAGGCCTCCACTGCGGCATTAACGGTCGTGATGATCGCGCTGCCGGGGGACGGATATTGCGACGCGAGGCCGGTCGTAAGCGTGATCGCGCCGCCGGGTCGGACAGACTTCAGTCCGTAGCGAACGACATTGACCTGACCCAACAATTTGTTGGCGAGCGAGAACGTCCAGTCCTCGTCCGTGAGTTCGCTCCACGGCTTGAAGCGCGCGGCGCCGCCGGTGCAGATGATTCCGTCGACCATGCCGATCCGGGCAAACAGCGCCGCAATCGATTTCGGATCGGAGATGTCGACGCGTTCGTCCGAACTGCGCGACGCGCGGATGCACTCGCTTTCGCCCAGCGTCTTGACAACGTCTTTGCCGATCAGCCCGGCGGCCCCGATCACCAGTATCTTGCTCACCACCGTTCTCCTTCAAAGATGCGCGCGCGGCAGGATGGAGGCGCTTCGATTGAATCGCAAGCGGCGCGATCGCGCTCAAACCAAGATGCGACGGCTCTACGCGGTCAGGACAATTCGGCCGCGAACGTGTCCGGCCCGCAGATCGTCGAGCGATTGCTGCGCCGTCTCGAGCGCTCTCGTCTCAATTGGCGCCGGCTTAACCTTGCCGTCGCGCGCCAGCGTCATGAGCTCTCGAAACTCAGGCAGCGTCCCCGTGAACACGCCGATGATGCTGATTGCTCGACTTGGCAAGGTGGGCAGCGAAATGGCGAGCGACCCGCCAAACAGGCCGACCACGAACAACCGTCCGCCCTTGCGCAGCAAAGAGAGGCCAAAGCCGGCGCTCTTCTCCGACCCGACAAAATCGATCGCCGAGAACATTCCGCCCGTGGTGGCTAGCAGGCTCTTCCGCGCGTCGGGGTCGGCGGGATCAATGACCGCGGAGGCGCCAGCCTCGAGCGCCGCCTGTCGCTTCGCCGCGTCGACGTCGGCCACGATCGGACCTGCTCCATAGAGCGCATGACATAAGCTGACCGCAGCAAGGCCGAGGCCACCCGCGCCAATAATCAAGAGCGGATGCTCCGCGTCGACGGCCGCGGCCTTTTTCAAGGCGCTGAACGCTGTGAGGCCGGAACACCCGAGGGTCGCCGCGAACGGCGCCGGAAGCGGTTCATACTCAACGAGATATCTTGGATGATCGACGAGAACGTAATTGCTGAAGCCGCCGTCCGCATGGATGCTGAGATTTCGCGGCTTGGCGCATAAATTCTCTTGGCCTGCCCGGCATTGCGCGCAAGATCCGCATCCTCCCCAAGCATAGACCGCCCGGCGGTCACCGACCTTCACGTTCGTCGCATCCGGCCCGAACTCTTCGACAATGCCTAGGATCTCGTGACCGAGGATGCGTGGCAGTTTGACGACGGGCGCAAGGTCGAGCTTCTGGCCCTGCCCGAGATCCAAATAGCCGTCGGCGATATGCAGGTCGCTGTGACAGACGCCGCAGGCGCTGACCCGCAGCAGCACTTGCGCGCCCTTCGGCGCCGGCGGCGATTCGATGACTTCGCTCAGCGGCGCCCCGAACCGGGTGAGCTTGTAACTCCGCATTCTACCAGGATTCGCCATGATCCGCGTCCTCAGCCGCGCGCCGCCTTGTCGCGGGCGTTCAACGACTGGATCGCATCGCGCGCGGCTTTCCATTGCTCATCGCCCCAGCGGCGCAATTCGTAGAAATTGCCACCGGTCGCCATGGCCTCCGCGCCGTCCATCACGATCGTCTCCCCGCTCAGCCACTCACAGCCATCCGACATCAGGAACGTCGCGAGATTCTGCAATTCCTCCATCCGACCAACGCGCCCCATTGGATTGCGCGCAGCGGAGGCGCCAGGCTCAGCGCCTGGCATGAGGCGCTTGCTCATTCCCTCGGTCGGGATTTCGCCTGGCGCGATGGCGTTGAGACGAATGCCATGGCGACCCCATTCCTGCGCGAGCGACATGGTCATCGCCTGGATCGCTGCCTTGCTCATCGCAGAGGGAACCACGAATGGGCCGCCGTTGCGCACCCATGTGACGGCAATCGAGACCACGCTGCCCTTCTGCTTGGCTGAGATCCAGCGCTTGCCGACAGCCTGTGTGACATAGAAGGTGCCGTGCATGACAATGTTGGCGATGGCGTCGAACCCGCGCGATGACAGGTCTTCGGTGCGCGAGATGAAATTGCCAGCGGCGTTGTTGACAAGGCCGGTGAGCGGGCCGTCACGGAAAATCTCCTCGACCATCGCCTCGACTGCCGCGGCGTCGCGAATGTCGACGCCGTAGCTCGATACGCGGCCGCCCTGCGCCTTCATGAGTTCCTCGGCGGTCGCGTCGCATACGGCCTTGCGCCGGCCGCAGATGGCAATCTCGGCGCCAAGGCCAAGAAACCGTTCTGCCATCGCTCTGCCGAGCCCGGTGCCGCCGCCGGTGACGAGGATTTTTTTGCCCGCAAACAGGCCATCAACAAACATGGGCGCTCTCTCCCTGGCTCGACGCTCGGCATTGGCGGCGGCCGGATCGAGACTACGATGCGACGCCTACTCGCTTCCACCCGGCTAGGGAAGAGGTCGGCTCCGCCAGCCTCAGTCCGCGAAGCGTCCCGGCCTTCCCTCCATCCCCGCGCGCACGGCCTCAATCTGGTTTGGCGATCCGATCAGCGCCGCCTGCTCTTTCGATTCGGCGAGAAGAATCGCCGCTGCGTCGGAATCGTTCGCCATGTTGAGCAGGCGCTTGATCGCGCGCACCGCCTCCGGGTTGCGGGCGGCGATCTCCCTGGCGGTCGAGCGAGCGGCGGCGAGCGGATCGGCGTGAAGGCTGGTGGCGAAGCCGTAAGCGAGCGCCTCCGTGCCCGAAAAAATGCGCCCGGTCATGGCAAGTTCTCGGATCAGGTCAGAGCGGGCGAGTTCGCGCATGAGCGCGATTCCTCCCATGTCGGGCACAATGCCCCATTTGATTTCCAGTATCGAGAGGCGCGCGTCCGGCGTGACATAGCGGATGTCGGCGCCAAGGGCGATCTGAAAGCCGCCGCCCAGCGCGACCCCATGGATCGCAGCAATGACCGGAACGGGCAGCGTGCGCCAGACATAAGCCGCCTGCTGGAAGGCGTTGGTGGTCCCATGCGTACGTCTCGTAAGATCGCCTAGGGCCGGCCCGTCCTTCGCGGCGAGAGACGCGAATGTCTCCTTGTCCAGGCCAGCGCAAAAGCCTTTGCCGGCGCCAACAAGCACGATGGCGCGCAAGCCCGCGGTTCGGCCGAGCCGCTCCCCCGCGGCGATGATCGCCTCGAACATCGCGGGATCCAGCGCGTTGAGCTTGTCAGGTCGACTAAGCGTGACCTCGGCGACGCCCTCGGCGATCTCGATCGTGACGCGCGTGTTGGACGTTGAAGCTTGTTCTCCCATCGCTGGCCTCAAATTTTCCCACAACAGTTGCGCTCACGTCATTGCGAGGAGCGGAGCGACGAAGCAATCCAGCGGCCGCAGAGCGCCGGGCGGCCCCAGGATTGTTTCGCTTCGCTCGCAATGACGGCAGTGACTCTTCGATCTAACTATGCATGCCCTATAGTGTCCCGCTAGGCGCGTTCAGCCCTATTTCGGCGGCGGGAACGCCAGCACTTCGCTCGAGTAAGTTTCGATGACCTCGCTGAACGGCTCACCATCCGGCGTCGACAGCACCGCGCGATGCTCGATCAGGTGGTCGGGAATCGAGAGCGTCCCATCGTCGTCCTGAACGCGCGCGGCGCCCATCTCCCAACCTTTCGGCAGCGGCCGCCACAACAAGTCGGCGGACAGCGTATGGCGGTGGAAATGGAGCGCGGCCACGGCCTTGCCGAACGGCGTGTCGGTGGTCTCGAGCACATGGTTCATCTCGGGCGTGAGCCGCGCCGGGACGTACCAATTGTCAGCCTCAGAGAGCACATGATCGCCGCACTTGAGCCGAACGCGTCGATAGTCGAGCTTTTCATCCGGCTTGACATCCAGCGCCTGCCGCACCTCCGTGCTTGCCGGCTTGTCGGCTCCATTCACCCGCTCGGCGACGATGCGCGCGGGATCGGCCAGGCGGTGATCGGCGCACCAGCGTTCGATCGTGAGCGTCGCGCTGTCATGGGCAAGGAGATCGGCATTGAGCGTCTCGAGAAGCGCCAGCGCTTCGAGCCGGCCGGCGAAGCTCTCCGGCCAGGGCGCCGGCTCGGCGGCGGACACGACGGCTGTGGCGAGCAACAAGATGAGCGCAGCCGCCAGACTTCGCGGCGCCGTCCCTTTCATATCTGCTCGACCTCAGCCGTGAGTTCGAACCAGGTCGCTTCCGTTGCGGTCAAAGCGCGCTCGAGCTCGGCGCGCTTCGCCGCCAGTTCCGCGATCTTGGCCGCGTCGCCCTTGCGCGCGCTCGCTTGCGTCAGCGCCTCGTCAACCCGGCGCAGGAGATCCTGGAATCGGCTCATCTTGTCTTCGAGCGCGGCGATCTCCCGCTTGATCGGCTGCGGCTCTCGCTTGGGCTTTGTTGAAGAGGGCTGCGCCTCGAAGTCGCGCTTGCGCCTTGGCTGCGGTTCGGCGCCGCTCAGCACGAACCGGCTGTAATCGGCGAGATCGCCTTCGAACGGCCTGACCGTTCCGTTCGCAGCCAGCCACAGCCGGTCGACGGTGGCCTCGAGCAGTCGTCGGTCGTGAGAAACGAGGATGCAAGCGCCTTCGTAGTTGTTGATCGCCTCGATCAGTTCGCCGCGACTGTCGATGTCGAGATGGTTCGTCGGCTCGTCGAGGATGAGAAGCTGCGGACCGTCGAACGCGGCGAGGCCCATCATCAGGCGCGCCTTCTCGCCGCCGGACAGGGAGTCCACTTTCGTGTCGGCGCGCGCGCCGGAGAAACCGATCATCGCCGCGCGGCCGCGAATCTTGGAGACAGCCTCTCCGCGCATGCGCTCGGCGACGTGGTCGTAGACGCTGCCCCCAGGTTCGAGTTCGTCGATCTGATGCTGAGCGAAATAACCGACCTGAAGCCGGTTCGCGCGCACCATCTTGCCGCCCATGGGCTCTAGGCGTCCGGCGACGAGCTTGGCGAAGGTCGACTTGCCGTTGCCGTTCTGGCCGAGGAGGCCGATGCGGTCGTCGTCAGCGAGCGAGAGGTCGATGCGACCGATGACCGCGCGCCCGTCGTAACCTGCGCTTACCTTGTCCATGGTCACGATCGGCGGGCTCAGGCGTTTGACGACCGGGGGCCATTTGAATGGCTGTACAGTGTCGTCCACGATCGCCGCGACCGGCGCCATCTTGGCCAGCATCTTGAGTCGCGACTGGGCCTGCACCGCCTTCGACGCCTTGGCGCGAAACCGATCGACGAAAGCCTGCAAATGGGCACGCTTCTCCTCCTGCTTCTTGACCGCCTTGCCAGCGAGGATCTGCTGCTCGTGGCGCAGGCGCTCGAAGCTCGAGTAGCCGCCGCTCCACAAGGTCATCTTTCCGCGGTCGAGATGCAGGATCTGTTGCGCGACATCATCGAGCAGATCGCGGTCGTGGCTGATGACGAGAATCGTCGCCGGGCAGGTCTTCAGATAATCGGTGAGCCAAAGCACGCCTTCGAGATCGAGATAGTTGGTCGGCTCGTCGAGCAGCAAAATGTCGGGCTCGGAGAACAGCACCGCGGCGAGCGCCACGCGCATCCGCCAGCCGCCGGAAAATTCGCCGAGCGAGCGCGCTTGCGCGGCTTCGTCGAAGCCGAGCCCTTGGAGGATTCGAGCCGCTCGCGCCGGGGCGTTGTGCGCTTCGATGTCGACGAGGCGCGTGTGGATCTCGGCGATGCGTTCTGGATCGTTCGCGGTTTCCGCCTCAGCCATCAGCGCCTCGCGCTCGACGTCGGCGGAGAGCACGAAGTCGACAAGGCTTTCGGCGCCGGCCGGAGCCTCCTGGTCGACGCTGCCGACGCGTGCGCCCTTAGGAACCATGATCGCACCAGTCTCGGGCGCGAGCTCGCCACGGAGAATGCGGAAGAGCGTGGTCTTACCGGCGCCGTTTCGACCGACGAGCCCGACATGCGCGCCGGACGGCAGCGCAGCGGTCGCGTTGTCGATCAAGAGACGCTCGCCGAGGCGATAGGTTAGGGCGCTGATGTGCAGCATGGGCGCGCTTTTCGCGCGGCGCGAGCGCTCTGGCAAGGCCGAGCCACCACCGACGCTGTATTGTGCGTCGAGCGCTCGCATTCATTCAGGGCGGCGGTCCTTCGGAGCTGGCTGACATTGTCGACGAAGGCTTTGGCCGCAGGGAACGCATCCGACCGCGTTTTGAGATGAAACCGGAGTTAAGGCTCAGCCGCGGCAACTCGCGGACGAAATGAGCGGAAACGCTCGGCTCCGCCCACATGATCCAGCGACCCCTGTATCCAAACCGGTTCGCTCAGGGCTTGTTGGGAACGTCCAGCATAGCTCCAGTGCGGAACAGCAAGCCCGCAGCCCCGGCGCCGATGAGCGGGGCGATGATGAACAGCCAGAGCTGCCCGACTGCGCCCGGATTTGAGCCGATGCCGATCAGCGCCGGACCGATCGAGCGGGCCGGATTGACCGATGTGCCCGTGATGTTGATGCCAACCAGATGGATGACGACCAGCGTCAGTCCAATGGCCAGACCGGCGAAACCGGTTGGCGCTATGGGGTGAGTGACGCCGAGAATACACACCAGGAACAGGAACGTCGCCACCACTTCGAACACAAACGCGGACACCATGTTGTATTCGCCAAGGTAGCCTGCGCCCCATCCGTTCTGTCCAAGGCCCCCGTTCCAGCCCTGAGCCTTGCCGGACAGGATGAGATAAAGCACCACGGCGGCGACAATGGCGCCCAAAACCTGAGCAATCCAGTAGCTGATCATGTCGGCGACGCTCAGCCGACCCGCGACGTAGACGCCAAAGCTCACTGCCGGATTGACGTGGCAACCGGAGATCGGTCCGATGCCATAAGCCATGGCGACAATGGCGAAGCCGAACGCGCTCGCTATGCCAAGAAGATCGACGGCCGTTGCGCCTGTCCCCATGCCGCCAACGACCGCCGCGCCGCAACCGAAGAACACCAGTGCGAAAGTCCCAATAAATTCTGCTATCTGCTTGTTCATTACGCGCCCCCAACTGGCTCCCGCCAAAAAACAGCCGCTGCTTAGACCGTCCGCGTCCCTGTGGGAAGGCGACGCGCCACGTTTCCGCCCGCTTGTCCACGACGAATTCCACCGGCGAGCGCCAAGCGAAAGACTTCGCTCGCTCGCCTCGAACCGAAACAGGCCGAAGGCGCCGCGCAATTCGGAGCCGGACGCTTCGCCCGGCGGAGGACCGTTGCTTTCGTAGGCCCCGCCGATATATATGCGACGCCTTTTTCATGACCCCTCGATGACCGGCGCGGCTTTCGCGTCGCTGGAGCCATCATTCCCGTGCTGATCACAGCCGCCTACGCGCAGGCCACCGGCGCCGGCCCCTTTGGGGGGGCGAGCGACACGCTGGTCCAGCTCGTGCCGATCGTGGCCATGATCGCGATTGTCTACTTCGTGCTGTGGCGACCCCAGCAGCGGCGCGCGAAGGAGCAGCGGGAAATGGTGCAGGCGGCGCGCCGCGGCGACGTTGTGGTCACCACTGGGGGTCTCATCGGCAAGGTGACCAAGTCGGTCGACGACAATGAGGTCGAGTTCGAGATCGCCCCCAACGTCCGGGCGCGCTTGGCCCGTTCCGGCATTGCCGAAGTTCGCGCCAAGGGCGAGCCGGTCAAGGACGCGGCGCCTCCCGCCAAATCGTTGCCGGCCAAGAAAGATGCGCCCAACCCCTGAGGCCTCGCCCGGCTTTGGCGCCAGTTGAGCCTCTTCTCGAAGAATTGAAAGTCTGATGCTTCGTTTCGCGAATTGGAGATTGGCCTCGGTTCTGGCGCTCGTAGCGGCCGCGATTCTGGTGATCCTACCGAGCTTTATGCCTTCTCAAGCGGTCGAGGCGCTCGCTACTCGATTCCCGAGCTTCATTCCGCTGCGCCAGATCGTCCTTGGCCTCGATCTGCAGGGCGGCGCCTACCTGTTAATGGAGGTCGACACCCCCTCGGTGGTCAAGAGCCAAGTCGAGGCGCTGCGCGACGACGTGCGGCAGAAACTGCGTGAGGGCAAAATCGGGATATCCGGCGGCATCGGGGTTGAGCCACGCGCGGTCGTGGTCCGCATCGCCGATCCGGCCGAGCGCGCAAAGGCGCTCGAGCTTCTCGGGTCACTAAGCCAGCCGATCGGGGGCGCGCTCGCGGGAGGAAACGGCCGCACGCTCGATGTGACGCAAACCCCAGACGGCGTACGGCTCGTGCTGACCGACGCGGCAATCGCCGACAAGGTGCGGCACGCCGTCGGGCAATCGATTGAAGTGCTGAACCGCCGCATCAACGCGATGGGCACCAAAGAGACCGTCATCCAGCAACAGGGCCCAAACCGCGTGCTGATCGAGGCGCCGGGCAGCCAGGACACAACCGCGCTCAAGAACATGATCGGCCAGACCGCCAAGCTCGAGTTCCGCTTGGTCGCCGATCCGGGCGATCCGCCGAATGAATCTGAGACGCTGCCGATGCAGAAGGGCGGCGGGACGATCCAGGTGCAGAAGCGGGTCATGGTCGACGGTGAGGACCTGGTCGATGCGCAGCAGAGCTTCGATCAGCAGTCCGGCGAGCCGGACGTCAGCTTCCGTTTCAATCTGCGCGGTGGGCAGAGGTTCGGCCAGGTCACATCGGCAAATGTCGGGCGCCCCTTCGCCATCGTGCTCGACGGCAAGGTCATTTCGGCGCCGGTCATCCGTTCGCCGATCACCGGCGGCACCGGCCAGATCACCGGCAATTTTACCCTCGAAGAGGCCTCAAGCCTCGCGATTCTGTTGCGCGCTGGCGCGCTGCCCGCCAAGCTTACGGTGATCGAGGAGCGCACGGTTGGACCGGGGCTTGGCCAGGACTCGATCGACGCCGGCAAACGTGCGGCCTATGTCGGGGCGGCGCTGGTCGTCGTCTATATGATCGCGACCTATGGCATCTTCGGCGTGTTCGCCGATCTCGCGCTCGCGGTGCACATTCTTCTCATCTTCGCCTCGATGGTCCTGCTCGGCGCGACGCTGACCCTGCCCGGCATCGCCGGCATCGTCTTCACCATCGGCATGGCGGTCGATTCGAACGTCCTCATCTACGAGCGCATCCGCGAGGAAGCTCACCTCGGCCGCTCGGTGATCTCCGCGCTCGACGCCGGTTTCCGCCGCGCCTTCGCCACCATCGTCGATTCGAACGTGACCATGTTCGTGGCGGCGCTGATCCTCTACCTGTTCGGCTCGGGCGCAGTGCGGGGCTTCGCCGTCTCGCTCGGCTTGGGAATTCTGACCTCAATCATCACCGCGGTCACCATGACGCGCATGATGATCGCGCTCTGGTATCACCGCGCGCGGCCGAAGACGCTGCCGATATGATCAAGGCGACGCGCATATGAAACTTCTTCGGCTCGCGCCCGAGAACACCAAATTCGGCTTTATGCGGTTCCGCCGCGTGAGCTATCCGCTGTCGGCGCTGCTGTCGATCATCTCGGTTCTCATGTTCCTGTTTGTGGGCATGAATTTCGGCATCGACTTCGCGGGCGGAACTCAGGTCGACATGCGCGCCAAGAGTGGCCAGGCCGATGTCGCCGCGATTCGCACCAAGGGCGAGGAATTGGGCGTGGGTCCCGTTGAAGTGCAGCGGGTCGGCGCCGAATCGGACGTGCTGCTGCGCCTCGGCGTTCAACCGGGCGGTGACGCCGGTCAGCAGACCGCGATCGGGAAGCTCAAGGACGCCTTTGGCGCCGATTACGAGTTCCGCAGCGTCGATTCCGTCGGGCCCACCGTCTCGTCCGAGCTTGTCCAGCGTGGAACGCTCGGCGTGGTCGTCTCCATCCTCGCGGTCCTGACCTATTTGTGGTTCCGCTTCGAATGGCAGTTTGCGGTCGGCGCGATCATTGGCACGATGCACGATCTTTTGCTGACGGTCGGTTTTTTCTGCGTCACGCAGCTCGAGTTCAATCAGACCTCGATCGCCGCGATTCTCACCATCGTCGGCTACTCACTCAATGAGACCGTGGTCGTGCTCGACCGCATCCGCGAGGTGATGCGCAAATACAAGCGCCTGTCGACATCCGAAATCATCGACATGTCGATCAACGCCGTGCTGCCGCGCACCATCATGACGGCGACGACCGTCTTTCTTGCCCTTCTGGCGTTGTTCTTCTTGGGCGGCCACGTCATCCGGTCGTTCTCGGCGGCGATGATCTGGGGCATTTTCGTGGCCACCTATTCCTCGATCTTCATCTGCTCGCCGATGCTCATCTACATGGGCGTGCGCGCCGACACTTTCGACAAGATGCGCGAAAAGGAAAATGCCGGCGCGGACGTGAAAGACGTGAAGGCGAAGGAGAAGGCGTGAACGAGGCCACGCCGCGGCCTGCATTCGCGCCCGGCAGCCATTCGATCGCGGCTTACGGGCAAGGCGCGTTTGCTTTCGCCGGCATGTCGCATGCGGGCGCGATCCTGGCGACGCCGAAAGGGGTGCGGCCGATCGACGCGACGAGCGTCGATGATCTCGACCCTGCCGCACTCGCGCCCCTCATCGCCGAATCCGCGGAGAGCCCCGGCTCGATCGAGTTCGTCATCGTCGGCACGGGCGAACGATTGGCGCCGATCCCGAAAGCATCGCGTGGCGCGCTCGCACAGGCCGGCCTGCGCTTCGAGGCGATGGCGACCGGCGCGGCCCTTCGCGTCTACAATGTCATGCAGTCGGAAGGCCGTCGCGTCGCGGCGGCGCTGATCGCCGCTCCGTGACCGCGCGCCCTCCGTCGGGCGTCGATCCGCTTGCGGACGCTATCGAGCATTGCGCTCAGCTCGCCCGCGAGCACGCCCGCGACCAGTGGCTCGGCGCGCTCTATGCGAGCCCAGCCGTCCGCGGCGCGCTTTTCGCTCTGGCGAGTTTCGATTTCGAAAGCCGTCAGGCGCTCAAGCGTACGCGTGATCCCAACCTGACGGCGATACGCCTTGCCTGGTGGCGCGAAGTCATAGCCGGCGAACGGCAAGCCGAAGCAGCCGGCAACCCGGTTGCGCTAGCGCTTCGCGCGGCGACTGACGCTTATGCCTTGCCCCAAACATGGCTCGAGGCGATGCTGGACGCACGTTTGCAGGAAATCGCGCCGCAGGACGATTTCAGCCACGTGGCTTTTCGCGCCTTTGCCGACGAGAGCGAAGGGGCGCGCCTGCGCTTAGCCTCACGCATTGCTGCGGGAGGACAGGATCTCGATCAGTCAGATGCGCATGCGCCCGCCGGTATGGCGCTGGCGCTGAGCCGCCTGCTGAGGGAACTGCCATTCAAGGCCGGATCGGCGCCGACGCTCGTTCCCACTGACGTCGCCGCCCGCCACGGCGTGAGCATAGCGGATTTCGACGCGCGGCGTACGACTCCAGGCGTTCTTGCCGCCTGCGGCGAACTGCGGGGGTTAGCCCGCGACGAACTCGCCGAGGCGGAGCGGCGGTTAAAGAGCTCAAGCCCTGCGATCCTGCCGGCCTTCATTCCTCTCGCCCCCTTGCGGCTCGATCTCGACCGGGTTGATCGCGGCGCGGACCGCCCATTCGACGACCGGGGCGAGGTCTCGCTGCTACGCCGGCAATGGGCGATCTGGCGCTGGGCGCGGTCGCGGTAGGGGATAAACCTGTTCAAGACGCGGTTGTCCCATTTCAACAATTGTTCACTGCTGACGGCGTGGCCTACACTCCCCGCTTCATGCGCAGATCCTCTAACCTCACCGGTGTCGCCGCCATGCTCACCGGGACTGGCTCTTTCGTTGTCGGCGACAGCTTCATGAAGATAGTCACGAGCGACCTGCCCCCGTTCGAAGTGCTCTTCCTGCGTGGCGTCGCGGCCACCCTCGCCTGCGGCCTCCTGCTGCTCGCGCTCGGCGACTGGCGCGTCATCTCGTCGGCCCTGCATCCTCAGGCTGTGCTGCGGGCGGTCGGAGAGACGTTGAGCGTCCTCTGCTACATCGTCGCGCTTGCGCGATTGCCGATCGCCGACGCGATCGCCATCCTCCAGACCGCGCCGCTCATTCTTATCCTGACGGTCGCTTTTCTCCTTCGCGAACGTGTCGGAGCCGCGCGTGTCTTGCTTGCGTTGGTCGGCTTCGCCGGCGCTGTACTGGTTGCGCAGCCGGGGCCGGCCGGTATCTCACCGGCCGCTCTGTTCGCTTTCGCGTCCGCATTGTTGATCGCTGCGCGCGATCTCGTGGGACGTGACGTCCCGGCGCGCATTCCAGTGATGGTCGTGACCTTCTCCACCAACACGATGGTGATGGTTGTATCGGGACTG
Source organism: uncultured Alphaproteobacteria bacterium (assembly GCA_963717215.1). Classification (GTDB taxonomy): domain Bacteria; phylum Pseudomonadota; class Alphaproteobacteria; order Rhizobiales; family Beijerinckiaceae; genus Roseiarcus. The sequence goes on along the minus strand of CAVQVS010000002.1, from coordinate 115,640 downwards.
ATGTCGCTCGGTCTTGAAAGCTGGCGGCCGCCTGCCGACTGGCACCTGGCCTTTCTCGGCTTCGCCGGCCTGTTCGTCACGCTCGGACATGTCGGGCTCTTGCTCGCCTATCGGCTCGGCCGGACCGCCGCGGTCGCGCCCTTCTTCTACAGTTTCGCCCTCTGGGCCGTGCTGTCGGGCGTATTGGTGTTTGGCGCTCTCCCGAACGCCCTCGCCCTTTCGGGAATCGCCCTCATTGTCGCGAGCGGCGTCGCCATCGTCCTCTTCGATCAGCGACGCGGCGAGGCGATCGCGCTCACGGAGGCGCTATGACGGCACGGCTTAAAGCCTACAGGTACATCGCCCCGGCTTCCGCCGCGAAGCGGCTCGGATCGCCCTCCCAAACGATGCGGCCATGTTCGAGTACGTAGACCCGGTCCGCGTGAGGCAGCGCGAAGGTGACGTTCTGCTCGCCGAGTAGCACGGTGATCTCGGTCGTTTGCCTCAGCCGCTCGAGCGCCTTTGAAATCTGCTCCATGACGACCGGGGCGAGCCCCAAGGTCGGCTCATCGAGGATCAAAAGATCGGGGTTCATCATCAACGCGCGTGCGATCGTTAGCATTTGCTGCTCGCCTCCCGACAGCGTGGCGGCGGTCTGACGGTGCCGCTCCTTCAGGATCGGAAACAGGTTGAACAGCCACTCCCGCCGCTCGCCGCGCTCCTTGTCGCCGAGCCCATGCCCGCCCATGTCCAGGTTCTCGCTGACCGTCATCAAACCGAATAGCTCGCGACCCTCCGGCGACTGCACGATTCCTTCCCGCGCAATCGTCGCCGCGGTTCGGCCGCGCAGAGGCTTGCCCTGCCGGCGGATGTCGCCCGCATAAGGAACGAGGCCCGAGACGGCGTTGAACAGGGTCGTCTTGCCGGCCCCGTTGAGTCCCACGACGGCGACGAATTCTCCGTGATGCACATGAAGCGAGACGCCCTCCAGCGCCTGCGCCTTGTCGTAGACGACGCTCAGGTTCTCAACCTCGAGGAACGGCGTTTGCGCGTCGGCGAACGCGGTTTCCGGTCGCGCTGCGGTCGTGAGCGCGCCGCCCAGATAAACCTTGCGAACGGTCTCGTTCGCCATCACTTCCGCGACCGTGCCCTCGGCGATCTTCTCCCCAACATTCATGGCGTAGACGCGATCGACGAGCGCCGACATGCTTTTCACATTGTGGTCGACGATGAGGACCGCCCGCCCGTCATCGCGCATTTCGGTGATCAGCTTGGCGAAGGACGCCGTTTCGCGCGCGGTCAGGCCTGCGAACGGCTCGTCGATCAGCACCACTTGCGGATCGCGGGCGATGGCCTTGGCGATCTCGATTTTGCGCAAATCGGCGAAAGGCAGTGTCGCGGGTCGCCTGTTCAGAACGCCGCTCAAACCAACGCGTTCGGCGATCGCGCGCGCACGAGCATCCGCGGTGGCGCGAGGAAGGAGATCGAGCAATCGATCTGGCAGGAGTCCGAGGAGGATATTCTCTAGCACCGTCTGCCGATGCAGCGGGCGTGAATGCTGAAACACCATGCCGACGCCGAGCTGAGCGATCCGGTGCGGCGGCCAACCCGCGACCTCGCGGCTGTCGATCCGGACCGATCCGGCATCGGGGCGCTCAACGCCAAGGATCGATTTCATCACCGTCGATTTGCCCGACCCATTCGGCCCGATGAGCCCGAGAATCTCGCCGGCGTGAACCGAAAAGCTGATGTCCTTCACCGCGGTGAGGCCGCCGAACCGCTTCTGTAAGCCGTTGACTTCGAGCCTTGCCGCGCCGGCGCTCATGTCGCCTCCCGCGCGCCCTTGACCATGCCGAGCAGCCCGGCCGGGAAGACAAGAACGACGAAGAGCGCAACCGCCGAGACGATGAAGGTGGCGAGATCGCCGAGCGGCCTTAAGCTCTCGCCAAGCGCGACCAGAAACACCGCCCCCAGCACAGCGCCGAGGATGGTGCGCCGTCCGCCCAGCACCGCGCCGATGATCACCTGCACCCCGACGGTAACGTCGATGAACGTGCCAACCGACGCCGTGCCGAGGTAGAACGCCATCAGCGCGCCGGCGAGCCCGGAGAAAAACGCGCTGACCAGGAACGCCGCGAGCTTGTGCTTGGTGACGTTGAATCCGAGCGCGCCCGCCTGCACCGGGTCCTGGCCGCTTGCTTGAAGGATCAGCCCGACCGGGGAGCGCGTGAGGCCGTAGAGGATCGCGCCGCTAACAGCCATGAAGCCGAGCGCGATCCAGTAATTGACCCTGTCGTCGATCGAGATGACGTCAGGGATCGTGAGGCCGATCTCTCCGCCGGTCAGGCTGGCCGCAACGACGACGAAATTCTGCAGCATCAGCACGGCGACGAGCGTGGTGAGGCCGAAATAGGGACCGCGCACGCGGAGCGCCGGCAACGCCAGAACCAGTCCGCCGATCATCGACGCCAGCACGCCGGCCGCGATGCAAAGCGCGATCGGCGGCTGGTAGAGATTGTCGAGGATGCCGGCGGTGTAGGCGCCAAGTCCGATCAGGAAGGAAGGACCGAAGTTCACTTCATTGGCGAAGCCGAACAACAGGTCCCACGCCATCGAGAACACGCCGAAATAATAGGCGATGGTGAGGAGGCCGAGAACGTAGCCCGAGACATAGAGCGGCAGCGTCGCGGCCACGAGGACGACGATCAGGCTGATCAGAACCGGCGGGGACAAGAGCGCGCGGCGCAGCATCGCTAACGCCGGCCCAGCAGGCCGCGCGGGCGCACATACATCACCGCAACCAGGAGCAGGAGGGCCGGGATGGCGCGATAGGCGGGCGAAATCAGATAGGCGGTCAATGTCTCGAGATAGCCGACGACATAAGCCGCGATCAGCGAGCCGGACACGCTGCCGAGGCCGCCCAGGACGACGATCGAGAACGCACTGGCCGTAAGCGGACCGGCGCTATAAGACGAAACGCCAAGGAACATGCCGAGCAGCACGCCGGCGACCCCGGCGAGCGCGCCGTAGATCGCCCACACGCCGACATAGACGTTCGAAAGTTCAACGCCGAGCAGGGTGACGCCGCGCGGGTTCATCGACGCGGCGAGCACCGCCTTTCCGGCCTGTGTCCGATTGACGAACAGCCAAAGCGCCCCGATCGTAGCCCAGCAGACGAGCGCGGTGAAAATCTCATTCGCCGGCGTGCGTACGCCTAAGATCCTGACCACGCCATCGACAATCGGCAGCACGGTCTTGGCGTTGTTGGTAAAGAGATAGGCGATCGCCTCCTGGATCATGATGCCCCAGAGAAGCGTCGCGGTGAGGATGAAGATTTCCTTCTCCTCCTCGCGCACCGCGCGCGACAATTGCAGCCGGCGAACGATAAGGTAATAGGTGGCGAGCGCGAGTAGAAGCGCAACGACGACGCCGAACACGGCGCCGACATAGGCTCCCGCGCCGAAATTACCCGAAGCCGCCCAGGCCGCGACCGCCGCTGCCACCATGATTGCGCCATGGGAAAGGTTGAGCACCCCAGTGACGCCGAAAATCAGTGTAAAGCCGGTCGCGCCCAGGGCATAGAGCGAGGAGATCGCGAAGCCGTCGATCAAGATCTGCCAGAACAGCATCGAGCGGTCCGCCGCCTTGAGCCGCTAAGGTTGGACGGCGGCGGGTTCGCTTGGCGTCACTTGCCCGAGGCGATCTTAACGAAGGACGGAAACTCGAGCTTGCCATTTGCGAGCGCCGCAGGCCACATGTTGACCTGTTTGCCGTCCTGCCATTGCAGCATCAGGCCGGTGATGAAGCCTGTGCCGGTTTTCAGCCCATGCACGTGCGGGTCGCCCTTCGGCAGGAACTCGACGCGGCCGATCGTGCCCACGTAGTCGGTCTTCTCCATGGCGTCGACAAGCTTGTCGCTGTCGTTGCTTCCAGCGCGCTTGATCGCGTCGGCGATGATGTAGACGTCGTCATAAGCGGTGTAGCCGGCATACGAAGGCATATTGCCGTACTTCTTGTTGAACGCGTCAACGAACGGCAGGGTCTTGGACGTCACCGCGACGCCCGGACCTGAGACGCCCTGGTAGATCACGCCCTCGGTCGCCCCATTGGTGTCTTTCCAGAAGGTGGAATTCGTCGCCTGAGAGGCGACGCCGAACATCGGGATTGGTACCTGCTGGCTCTTCCATTGCACGGTCGGCTGCGTGCCAACATGCGAGACGCCGGTGATGATGACGTCGGGCTTCGAGGCCTCGATCTTATTGAAGATCGGGGTGAAGTCGGTGGTGTCGGGCGAGAAGCGGATGTGGTCGAGGATTTTGAGCCCTATCTTCGGCAGGCAGGCCTCGTAGCCGGCATCGAGCGGCCCGGTCCACGCGGCGTCCTCGCTCATGATCACAGCCGTCTTCATCTTGAGGCCGTCGACCAGCATGTCCCTGGCGGCGTCGCACGTAAGCCCCGCCAGCGCCCCCGACGTCAGATAGCCGTGGAACGTGTATTTGTTGTGCTCGTAATCCTTGGCGATGTTCTGCGTGATCACGTCCGACGCCGCGCCGGGCGTGATGAAGACGGTCTTGAGGCGTCCAGCCCACGGTTCGAGCGCGAGCACGACCTCGCTGATGTAACTGCCGATCACCGCATTGACGTGGTCCTCGTTGACGGCGCGCTGGAACGCGCGCACCGACTCGGCCGAAGAGGAATGGTTGTCGTAGGAGACGATCTCGACCTTTCGCCCGTCGACGCCGCCCTTGGCGTTGATTTCGTCGGCGGCGATCTGAGCCGCTTGCGGGATTGAGGAGCCCGCAACCGCCTGCGCCTCCGCGATCACGCCGATCTTGATCGGCGCCGGATCGTCGGCCCAAGCTGATGGGGCGATGGCAAGCACGAGAGCGACCGAAGCGCTGCGCAGAACGGCTGAGCGCACCGTCGCGATTGGGTATGGCGCCATGGTATCCTCCCGAACCCGTGATTGGCCTCGACAACGCTCAAGCAGCAAATTTAGCGTCGATGCGGCCCTCGGGGATAACGCTGACGTGTTCGCCTTTCCGATGCAAGCGGATTTCTCGGCAGCCCGACAGGGGCCGCTAATCCAACGCTATTGAAAGAGCTTCATCGCGTTGACAAGAGTTCCGTAAATGCCCCACAAAAGCGGGATGCCGACAAAGCCCCAGGCCAGCCACAGTTGGATGGGCCTGGTGGCGCCGGCGCCCCTATTATCAAAGCTCATATCCATCCCCTCAAGCCACCCCAACCATGTCGTCGACCGTCTCGAGGTCCATATGATGCCGGTCGTCGACCGCCTTGATCATGAGATTGGCGATGAAACCGACGACCAAAAGCCCAGCCATAATGTACATCGTGACGTTATAAGCTTGGGCTTTCGGCACCCCGCTGTCGATCTGGTATTGCCGGATGTAGTTGACCAGAACCGGGCCCAGCACGCCGGCCACTGACCAAGCCGTGATCAAGAGCCCGTGGATCGCGCCGACATAGCGCGTGCCGAACATGTCGCGGAGATAGGCCGGCACGGTAGCAAATCCGCCCCCGTACATGCTCAAGATGACACCGAAGCCAAGGACGAATAGAGCGAGATTGCCCGCGTTGCCAAAGTAAGGCACGAGCGCATAAAGCACGAAACCCAGAGCGAAAAAGATGAAATAGGTGTTCTTGCGGCCAATGTGGTCGGACATCGAGGCCCAGAAGAAGCGTCCCGCCATGTTAAAGATACTGAGAAGGCCGACGAAGCCGCCCGCGGCGGCGGCTGTCACGCGCCCCGGAAACATTTCCTGGCTCATTGCTGAAGCCTGGCCTAGCACCCCGATGCCCGCTGTCACGTTCATGCAAAGCACGATCCAGATCAGCCAGAACTGCGGCGTTTTCAACGCCTGGTAGACGTACACATCGTTGGCGGTGACGAGTTTCGTGGCCTGGGTCGACGGAACGAATCCGTCAGGCTTCCACCCGGGTGCCGGCAGCCGCACGATTGCGGCCCCGACCAGCATGAAGCAGGCGTAAACAAGCCCCATGACGACGAAGCTTTCGGCCACCCCAATATGCGTGGGCGTCGAGAAGAAGCTCATGAGCCAAACCGAAAGCGGCGCCGCGATCATGGCCGCGCCGCCGAAGCCCATGATCGCCATGCCGGTCGCCATCCCTGGCCGGTCGGGAAACCACTTGATCAAGGTCGACACCGGCGAAATGTAGCCTAGTCCCAGGCCGATGCCGCCGAGAACGCCGTAGCCGAGGTAGACGATCCAAAGCTGATGGACCGACACCCCGAAGGCGCTGACGAGAAATCCGCCGGCGAAGCACATTGCCGAGGCGAACATGGCGCGGCGCGGCCCACCCTCCTCGACCCACCGGCCGAGTACAGCCGCCGACGCCCCGAGGAAGAAGATGGCGATCGAGAATATCCAGCCAAGGTCGGTGAGCTTCCAGTCGTCCGGCGCCGCCTTCGTAATGCCGATCAGCTTGGTCATGGGCAGATTGAAGACGCTGAACGCGTAAGCCTGGCCGATGCACAGGTGAATGCACAGCGCCGCCGGGGGGACCATCCAGCGGCTGAATCCCGGTTTGGCGATCGTATGGCTTCGGTCAAGAATCGATAAGAGTGCCATTTGACGCCCCGCCCTCGTTTTTTTAGGTGAGGATATTGCCCATTCACGACCGTTTGGCAATGGCTACAGGATTTTTTCCTTATAGGTGGTTTTCCCTATCGGCGCTATCGGCGCTATCTTCTCGGGACTTCCCGGCCGGAAGGAGTTCCCTGATCGAGCGGCCTTCACATTCCTGTCATGGGCGGTCGCGATAGAAGGGCCTCGCACGCCCCAAGGAGCCCTCATGTCCGCCGCATTCGACGCTCGACTCGGCCCGCACGCCGAAGCGCCGGCCAAAGTGAATCTGCACAAGCCGATGGACCCTCGGTTTGCGCTCGGACTCCTCGCGGTTCTCGCGCTTGGCCTGTTCTACATGGCCTATTCCATCCGAACAGACATTGCTGCCGCTGGCGGCGGACCGACGACAATCGTGCCGTTCATTCTGCTCGGCGTCGCCTTGCTGGTCGCGCTCGGCTTCGAATTCGTGAACGGCTTCCACGACACCGCAAACGCCGTCGCGACCGTCATCTACACCCATGCCCTGCCGGCGCAGGTCGCGGTTGTCTGGTCCGGCTGCTGGAATCTCCTCGGCGTGCTCGCTTCAAGCGGCGCCGTGGCCTTCGGCGTCGTTTCGCTTCTGCCAGTTGAGCTCATTCTGCAAGTCGGCTCCTCCGCCGGCTACGCCATGGTGTTTGCGCTCCTCATTTCCGCGATCATCTGGAACCTGGGCACGTGGTGGATGGGCATTCCCGCTTCGAGTTCACACACCCTGATCGGCTCGATCGTCGGCGTCGGCGTCGCCAACGCGATCATCCGCGGCCAGAACGGAACGGCGGGCGTCGATTGGGACCAGGTCACCAAGGTCGGCGAGGCCTTGCTCTTCTCGCCGTTTTTCGGATTTGTCCTCTCGGCGCTGCTGCTCTTGGCGATGAAGGCGGTCATCCGCGTGCCCGAGCTTTACACCGCCCCGAAGACCGACAAGCCACCGTCAATTTGGATCCGAGGGCTGCTGATCCTGACCTGCACACTGGTCTCGTTCTTCCACGGTTCAAATGACGGTCAGAAGGGCATGGGACTCATCATGCTGATCCTGATCGGCGTTGCGCCGACGGCCTACGCGCTGAACCGCGCGCCGGGCGAAAGCCACGCCGCGGCGTTCGTCGCCTCCGCGCACACGGCTTCGAAAATCGTCGAAGCCCATGGCGCAGGCTACGCCATAACGGGCGATCCCCGCCCGGCTGTGACGGAATACATTCATGACCACAAGATCGCGGAGGGCACCTATCCGTCGCTCGCGGTGTTGACGAAGCAGATCAGCGACTCGGTCGAGCATTATGGCTCGGTCGCCAAGACGCCGCTCGACCAGGTCCAGAACCTACGTAACGACATGTATCTCGCCTCCGAGGGCTTCCGCGTCCTGGCCAAAGACAAGGAGAGCGAGCTGTCGGCTGAGGACAAAGCGCAGATCACCAGCTTCAAGAAGGAGCTCGACGGCGCGACGAAGTTCATCCCGATCTGGGTCAAGATCTGCGTGGCGATCGCGCTTGGCCTCGGCACGATGGTCGGCTGGAAGCGCATCGTCGTCACCGTCGGCGAAAAGATCGGCAAGACCCACCTCACCTACGGCCAGGGCGCCGCGGCCGAAATCGTGGCGGCGGCGACGATCGGCGCGGCGGACGGCTTCGGCCTGCCGGTGTCCACGACCCACGTCCTGTCATCCGGTGTCGCCGGGACGATGGTCGCCAATGGTTCGGGTATGCAATGGTCGACCATCCGGAGCATCGCGCTTGCCTGGGTTCTCACCCTGCCGGCCGCGATGATCATGTCCGGCACGCTCTACGTGATTTTCCGCCAGATTTTCTGAACGCTCAGCCACTCGCCATGAACCTGCAACGCCGCCATTCTGGCGGCGTTGTTGTTTTTGGCGCCCGTCCCTCCTCGGCGCTCGATCGTCCTCGGCCGCCATTTTTGACAGGACGGAACCGGGACGACGAACTTTGGCCGCTGTGGTAGGAGAAGCCTTCCGATCACCGCGACGAGCGACAAGAGGCAAGAGATGGCCATGATTGACGACGTTCTCTCCGCCATCGACGCTGGCCACAAGACCGCGCTCGACCGGCTGTCCGCTTTTCTGTCGATCGCTTCGATTTCCGCCGTTCCTGCGCATTTCCCCGATTGCGAGCGCGCCGCGGACTGGTTGGTCACAGAACTCACCGGCCTCGGATTCGAGGCGTCGAAACGTCCAACCGCGGGGCGCCCGATGGTCGTCGGCCGTATTGCGGCGGCGCGCCGCGAAGCGCCGAGCGTTCTCTTCTACGGTCACTACGACGTGCAGCCGATCGATCCGTTGAATCTCTGGCGAAACCCGCCGTTCGAGCCCAGGATCGAGGCCGGGCCGCATGGCGAAGAAATCGTGGCGCGCGGAGCCAGCGATGACAAAGGCCAACTCATGACCTTTCTCGAGGCCTGCCGCGCCTTCAGGCAATTCGGCGCCCCCCCCTGCCACATCACCGTACTCTTCGAAGGCGAGGAAGAGACAGGATCGCCTTCGTTGCCGGCTTTTCTGGCCGAGAACGCGAAGGAGCTGAAGGCCGACGTCGCTCTGGTTTGCGACACCGGAATGTGGGACCGCTCCACGCCCGCCATCACGATCGCGCTCCGCGGGATCGCCGCCGAAGAGGTCACCCTCACCGGCGCCAATCGCGATCTGCATTCGGGTCTTTACGGCGGTTTGGCTGTCAACCCGATCCATGTGCTAGCGAGGATCCTCAGTGAGATGCACGACGAGGCCGGCGCGGTCGCGATCCCCAGCTTCTATGACGGTGTCGAAGAGATTCCACAGGAGCTCGCGGACCAGTGGCACGAACTCAAATTCGACGGCGCGGCGTTCCTGCGCGAGGTCGGGCTGACCACGCCGGCGGGGGAGCGCGACCGCTCGCCGCTCGAAACCTTGTGGTCGCGACCGACATGCGAAGTGAACGGGATTGTCGGAGGCTATACCGGCGAGGGCACCAAGACCGTGTTGCCGGCGAAGGCCAGCGCAAAAATCACGTTCCGGCTCGTGGGCAAGCAGAACCCCGAGCGTATCCTCGAAGCCTTCCGTGCTTTCGTGACCTCGCGCCTGCCGCCTGACGTGAAGGCGGAATTTCTCGGCCATGGCGGCAGTCCCGCCGTCTCGCTGCCGATCAAGAACCAGGTGTTGCGCATCGCGCGCCGCGCGTTGGAGACCGAATGGGAAAAGCCGGCGGCGCTGGTTGGCAGCGGCGGGTCGATCCCGATCGTCGGCGCGTTCAAACGCGAACTCAACCTGGACAGCCTGCTCGTCGGCTTCGCGCTCGACGACGACCGCATCCACTCGCCGAACGAGAAATACGATCGGACGTCATTTCATAAAGGGGCGCGCTCCTGGGCGCGCATACTGGCGGCTATCGGGGCGTGACCATCGCGGGCGGGAAACTCGATCGAATGGGATGTGCGTGAACAGCGGCGGGAATTGAAGGGGCGGTTGGCCTAGCCGCAATTTTACCGGCGCCCCCGAATGGTTTCAGTGGCTTAAGACCCCGTTTAGTTCCGTGCTCACGATCGAGCGCCTTCCAGCTTCGTGATTCTTATAACTAAATGTATTTGTTATATAACTCTACGGAAGCCAGCCATAGGCGCCGATCAGGCCCAGGGGGCGAGGCGGTTGCGAAAGTCGCTGAGACCCGATAGCCGACCCTCATGGTCATCGACCGCCGCTTTATCCATCGCGATAGGTTCCTCAGCTCGCTGAAGACGTCGCCCCAGCTCATGGGCATTCTCAACGTGACGCCGGATTCGTTCTCCGACGGTGGGCGCCATTCCGACCTCGCCGCAGCCGTCGCGCGCGCGCGCGCCATGGTCGCCGACGGCGCGGCGATCGTCGACGTCGGCGGCGAATCGACACGGCCGGGGCACGTTCCGGTGCGCGAAGACGAAGAGCTCAGGCGGGTCATTCCGGCGCTCGAAGCGCTGGCCGCAGACCTGGATGCGCCGGTCTCCATCGACACGAGCAAGGCCAGAGTCGCCCGCGAGGCGGCGCGGCTCGGCGCGTGCGTCATCAACGACGTCTGGGGCCTGCAGCGCGATCCCGGCATGGCGGACGCTGTCGCCGAAACCGGTTCAGCGGTCGTCGTCATGCACAACCGGGATGAGAAAGATCCCGCGATCGACATTCTCGACGACGTCGAGCGCTTCTTCGAGCGATCCCTCAACCTCGCGGCCGGCGCCGGCGTGCCCTTCAGCCGAATTCTGCTCGATCCGGGCGTGGGCTTCGGCAAGACGCGGCAGCAGAACCATGCCTGCATTTGGAATCTCGATCGCTTCCAACGGCTTGGCGCACCGATCCTGGTCGGGCTGTCCCGCAAGTCGTTCATCGGCGGCATCATCGACGCGGAGGTCGATCGGCGTCTCCCCGGCACGCTCGCCGCCGATACGATCGCGCTTATGCGCGGCGCGTCGGTCTTGCGCGTGCATGACGTCATTGAAAACCGCGCGGCGCTCGCCGTCTTCATGGCGCTGAAGGCCGCCGCAGCGCCCCCGCCTGGGGCGGAATCGAAGGTCGACGAACAGGCGCGCGTCGCCCTCGCGCTCGGGAGCAATGTCGGCGACAAGGCGAACAACCTGCGCCGGGCGCTGCGCGCGCTCGCAAGCGAGCCGGGGATCGAACTGACGGCGGTTTCCCGCTTCTACCGCACCGCCCCCTGGGGCAAGACCGACCAGGACTGGTTCGTCAACGCTTGCGCTCTGGCGCGGATGAATCTCAAGCCGGAAGCCCTCCTCGAACGCGTCAAAAGGCTCGAGGTCGAGCTCGGCCGCAAGCCCGCCGAGCGCTGGGGGCCGCGGGTCATCGACATCGACCTCATCGCCTACGGCGACGTCACCCTCAAGACCGAACGGCTGACCCTGCCTCATCCCGAACTGTTCAACCGGGCCTTCGTCCTGGTCCCGCTGTCCGAGATCGCTCCCGATCTCGCGATCGCGGGCGTTCGGGTCGGAGAGGCCGCGGCGCGCCTCGGGGACGCAGCCGCCGAGATCGTGCCGCTCGACTGACAGAGCCCAGTTCGTTTGGCGTTGAGTTCGGAAAATCAAACGCTCGATTCTTACCCGCCGGGCGGTTGCCGTTGATCGTGTTTCGTAGGTTCCCGCCCGCGAAGGTGTGTTCTAGACAGAGCTTCGACGAAATGTTCGGAGCTCGAGATCCATCCGAATAGAAGTTGGATCGTCAGAAGAGAGGCCTCGTGGTTGCTTCTCTTCTGGTCATTCGCAATGGGCTCCCCCGTGCAGTCTTCCAGCAAAAGGCAGTGGTAGTCACGGAACATTGCGTCCCTGATCGTCGATTCGACGCAGACACTTGTCGTGCAACCCGTGACGACAAGATATTCGATCCCTCGATCCCGCAGAATCTGGTCGAGGTCAGTTTCGAAGAAACCACTATAACGATGTTTTGCAAGGATGACGTCACCCTCCTGAGGCGCCAGCCTTGGCAATATTTCCGTGTTCCATGTGTCCTCGATGAGGACGCGGCTAGGCCGGCCGTCAGGCGATTTGGTCGTCTCGCCCACGCCCAGCGGGCGGTGTTTGATCCAGTGGGGGGCATTGGGACGGCCCGCATTCGCCAGGTCCGCAGTATGTTGCATCTTAAGATAGATGATGGGGATTGCGGCCAAGCGGGCGGCTGCCAGCGCACGCATCGTCGGGGGGACCGCCCGCTCGATAGGCGAGATGTCGATGCCGGCGCGGTTGAACATGCCGCCCTTCGCACCGAAATCGTTCTGCATGTCGATTACCAACAAGGCGCATTTATCGACGTAGACCCGAATCGATTCCGGTCTTGCGTCGATAGTGACGGCCCGATTTTTGTGGTGCACAGACGTCCCGTTCGGACAAGCGCCCACCGATTGGACTGAATGTCTGCCCACCAGCCTAGGGCACTATGCGTCGGGAACCAAGTGTGTGATTCTATCGGTCAGGGTGGAGTCGACAACGCATCCGCCCGGACCACCTGCGGTCTCGACCGCGTTTGATGGACCCCAACGCCTATGCCCGCCTGGTCGCAAACCTTCACCTTCCTCGATGGCGAATGGCTCGAAGGCAATCATCCGATCGTCGGCGCGCGCACGCACGCCTTCTGGCTGGGCACGAGCGTGTTTGACGGCGCGCGCGCCTTCGAAGGGCGTGACCCCTGATCTCGACAAGCATTGCGCGCGGCTCAATCGCTCGGCCAAAGCCATGTGCCTCAAGCCGACGATGAGCGTCGAGGTGATGCTCGATCTCACGCGCGAGGGGATGAAGAAGTTCAAGCCCGGCGCCGAACTCTATATTCGCCCGATGTACTGGGCCGAGCACAACTCGCCAACGTCCGCCGTCTCGCCCGACGCGGATTCCACCCGCTTTTGCCTCTGCCTCTACGAGGCGCCGTTGCCTCAGCTCACGGGCGTGTCAATCACCCGCTCGCCCTACGCCAAGCCGCTCGCCGTCACCATGCCGATCGAGGCCAAGGCCGGCTGCCTCTATCCGAACAACGCACGCGCGCTGGTCGAAGCTCGCGCGCGCGGTTTCGACAATTGCCTCATGTGCGATATGCTGGGCAATGTCGCGGAGCTGGCGACGGCGAACGTGTTCATGGCCAAGGACGGGCAGGTTATGACGCCCATGGCCAACGGGACATTCCTCAATGGCGTCACCCGGCAGCGCGTGCTGGCGCTTTTTCGGGGAGACGGCGTGGACGCGCGCGAGGCGACCCTCGGTTTCGCCGATTTCGATGCGGCGGACGAGATTTTCGTGGTCGGCAATTACGGCAAGGTGACACCGGTCAAGCGAATCGAGGGGCGCGATCTGCAGCCGGGGCCGTTCTTCCGCCGGGCGCGGAAACTCTATTGGGAATTCGCCCACGCGGGCTGAGAAGCCGCGGGAAAAGCAAGGCGCGGGGAGCAATGGCCACTCGTTTGACGATCCGGCTTGATTTCGAGCTTGGCCGCCGCTTAGGCGCGGGCAAGGTCGCGCTCCTGGAAGCGATCGAGACGACCGGATCGATCTCGGCCGCCGGCCGCGCACATAAGATGTCCTACCGCCGCGCTTGGCTGCTCGTCGACGAACTGAACAAGCTCTTCGCCGAACCCGTTGTAGCGGCGCATCACGGCGGAACGAAGGGGGGCGGCGCCGCGCTGACCGAATCCGGCCGGCGGATGGTCGCGCTCTATCGCGCAGCCGAAGCCAAGATGCGCGCCGCGGCGGAAGCTGAGATCGCGGCGATTGAAAGCAACCTCGGCGCGGCACCGCCCAATCCGTAAGCCGCCAGCCTTTGACAGCGCGGGCGCTTTGACCGAAAGAAGCGCCCGATGACGCCCACGGTTAAAGTCTGCGGCCTTTCCACGGCCCTCACGCTCGGCGCCGCGCTCGACGCCGGCGCGGACATGGTCGGGTTCGTGTTTTTTTCGAAGAGTCCTCGTCACATCGACTGGGCGACCGCGCGCGCTCTCGGGCGCCAAGCTCGAGGCCGGGCGACAGTCGTCGCGCTCAGCGTCGACGCCGACGATGACACGCTGAAGCGCATCGTTGACGCTCTGTCGCCCGACCTCATGCAATTGCATGGGCAGGAAACGCCGGCGCGAGTGAAAGAGATCAGCGCGCTTTGCGCCCGTCCGGTTATGAAGGCGATCGGGGTCGCGACGCACGGCGACCTCGCCCAAGCCGAGCTTTACGAGGGCGTCGCCGACACCCTGCTGATCGACGCCAAGCCGCCCAAAGGCGCGGTGCTGCCGGGCGGCAACGGCCGTCCATTCGACTGGAGCCTAACGCGGGAGTTTCGTCCCTCCGTTCCCTGGCTTTTATCCGGAGGCTTGGACCCCGAAACGGTCGAGGCGGCGATCGCATTGAGCGGCGCTCATGGCGTGGATGTCTCCTCCGGCGTCGAGAACGCGCCCGGCGTCAAGGACGGAGGCAAGATCAGGGCGTTTGTCGCGGCGGCGCGGCGCGCGTTCGCGCGCGACGCCGTCGGAGTGGGTTGACATGAGCAAGCTCGAAAAGCCCAATTCCTATCGCGAGGGTCCGAACGAGCGCGGCCGCTTCGGCATCTACGGCGGACGCTTTGTCCCCGAGACGCTGATGCCGCTTATCCTCTCGCTCGAGAAGGCCTATGAGGAGGCGAAGGCCGATCCCGCTTTCAAGGCCGAGATCAGCCACCTGCTCAAGCACTATGTCGGGCGCCCGAGCCCGCTCTATTTCGCCGAGCGGCTGACCGAACACCTCGGCGGCGCCAAGATCTATTTCAAGCGCGAGGAGCTGAACCACACCGGCGCCCACAAGATTAACAACGTGATCGGGCAGATCCTGCTCGCCCGCCGCATGGGCAAGAAGCGGATCATCGCCGAAACCGGCGCCGGCCAGCACGGCGTCGCGACCGCGACCGCCTGCGCGCGTTTCGGTCTCGAATGCATCGTCTTCATGGGCGCGCTCGATGTCGAGCGGCAGAAGCCGAACGTCTTTCGCATGAAGATGCTGGGCGCGGAAGTCAGGGCAGTCGAGCAGGGCGCGAAGACACTCAAGGACGCCATGAACGAGGCGCTCCGTGATTGGGTGACCAATGTCCATGACACCTATTATTGCATCGGCACCGTCGCGGGCCCCCATCCCTACCCGGCCATGGTGCGCGATTTCCAGTGCGTGATCGGCGAGGAAACGCGGGCGCAGATGCTCGAACTCGAGGGCCGTCTGCCGGACAGTTTGGTCGCCTGCATCGGCGGCGGCTCCAACGCCATTGGTCTTTTCCACCCGTTCCTCGACGAGCCGCAGATCGAGATCTTCGGAGTTGAAGCGGCGGGTCACGGGCTCGACGTTCCCGATGGCCATGCGGCCTCGATCAATGGCGGCAAGCCCGGCGTGCTGCACGGCAACCGCACTTATCTTCTGCAGACCGATGACGGCCAGATCCTCGAGGGCCACTCGATCTCCGCCGGCCTCGACTATCCCGGCGTCGGGCCCGAGCATTCCTGGCTCAACGATGTCGGCCGCGTGACCTATCTCGCGGCGACCGACAAGGAAGCGCTCAACGCCTTTCAGGTCTGCTCGAAGCTCGAGGGCATCATCCCGGCGCTCGAACCCGCGCACGCGTTGGCGAAGATCCTCGAGCTCGCGCCCGAACGCCCGAAGGACCACCTGATGGTGCTCAACCTGTCGGGTCGCGGCGACAAGGACATCTACTCAGTCGCCGAACATTTGGGCGGGATGTAGCCCACCTTCTTATTGCGGCGCGGGCACGAGCCCATGACGCAGCATGATGGCCTTCATCTTTGCAGGGTCCGGCGCCCCGCTGCGACCAGCGCCGCAATCTCGCGGAAATAGCCGGGTCCGAGAACACCGGGCGTCAGGATGCACAGGCAGCTCGCCGCCTCTTGCGTATCGTTGCGGAAGGCGTGGACGATCCCGCGCTTGATGAAGATGGACTGGCCGGGCTCGAGCACAATGTCCTGACCGTCGATGCGCCAGGTTGAGGCGCCGGCCAACCCGTAAATCGTTTCGTCCCAGCTCTCGTGATAGTGGGCGACGGGCATGCGCGCGTTCGGCTGGACGGTCATTTCGAACGCATCGAGGCTGCCGGCGGTCTCTTCTTTCGTCTGAAGAAACCTGAGTTCCAGGCCGCCGATCCCAATGGTCTCTGGCATCGTGTGAGTTCCTGCATCGGTCCAATCCGAGCCTGAAGATTGCTCGATTAGCGCGGGCGCCGCCAGAGCGTTACGGCGCGCTGATTTCGGCGAGCGCTCGCTGCATTGGCTGGGACGGGCGTCTCCTCGCCGTCGACCTCGACTGCAATCTCACGCCGCCCGCCCAGCGCGGAACGCTTCCACCGTCTGCATCACGCCGCGGAGCTCGGCCAGGCCCTTAAGGCGGCCGATGAACGAATAGCCGGGATTGACCCGCTTCTCTCCGTCATTGCCGAGCAAGTGTCCGTGGTCGGGTCGCATCGGGATTTCGGCGTCGGCGCGCCCTTCCGCGCGGCGGCGATCCTCCTCTGACATGAGCGCCGCGACGAGGCGAACCATGTCGGTTTCGCCCGCCAGGTGGTCAGCTTCGAAGAAAGAGCCGTCGGGCTCCCGCCTGACGTTGCGCAAATGCGCGAAATGCACCCGCGCGCCAAACTCCTTCGCCATCGCGACCACATCGTTCTGCGCGTTCGAGCCGAGCGAGCCGGCGCAGAGCGTCATGCCATTGGCGCTGGACCGAACGGCCGCAAACAGCTTGCGAAAGTCATCGGCGGTCGACAGGACGCGCGGCAGGCCAAAGAGCGGGAAGGCCGGATCGTCGGGATGGATGGCGAGGCGCACGCCTTCCTCCTCGGCGACGGCGGCGATCTCCCGCACGAATTCGATCAGATTTGCGCGCAGCCCTTCGACCGTCAGGTCTTTATAGGTCGCCAGCACCCGCCCGAAGCTCTTCCGGTCGTAGGTGAAATCGCGCGCGGGCAGCCAGTCGATCAGCGTCCGCTCAAGCTGCTCCCTCTCGCCGGGCGTCATCGCCTCGCAGCGCTCGCGCGCCGCGGCGATACGGTCGGGATCATAGTCGGCTTCGGCGCTCTCGCGCCGAAGGATGAAGAGGTCGTAAGCCGCGAAGTCGACCGCGTCGAAGCGCAAAGCGGTTCCGCCATTCGGGAGCGGCCAGTTGAGTTGCGTCCGCGTCCAGTCGGTGATGGCCATAAAATTGTAGCAGAAGGCCTTCACGCCCGCGCGCGAAGTGTTGCGGATCGATTGCTTGTAATTGTCGATTCTGGCGCGGTAACCGCCGCTGCGCGTCTTGATCGTCTCGCCGACGCCGATGCTCTCCACCACCGGCCAGATTAGGCCTCCGGCTTCGATCTCGGCGCGACGCTTCGCAACTTCATCTTCGCTCCAAACCTGGCCCTGGTTCATGTGATGGAGCGCGCTGACAATTCCGACCGCCCCGGCCTGACGCACATTGTCGAGGCTGACCGGATCGTCCGGCCCGAACCAGCGCCACGTCTGCAGCATATCTCCCCCTTGTCGTTTCTGGCAGCGCGAGTCGAATGGGCCGAATCGAACCCGCCTCCCAGACGCGTCGCAACGTTGGATTCCGGTCAGGCCTTGGACCCGCCGGGAATGGCCATCAAATCTTCCGCCCCATCGCCAGGAACTTCTCCGCCCGAGCGTTGCGGAGTTCGTCAGGACCGAGGTTGTGCAGCGATTTCAGCGCGTCGCTAAGCCCGCGCCCCGCAGAAGCGATCGTTGCGGCCGGATCGCGGTGCGCGCCGCCGAGCGGCTCGGGAATGATTCCGTCGATGATGCCGAACTTGATCAGATCCTGAGCTGTAATCTTCATGCCGGTCGCTGCTTCCTGCGCGCGCGATGAATCGCGCCAGAGGATCGAAGCGGCCGCTTCGGGCGAGGCCACGGTGTAGATGGCGTGTTCGAGCATCAGCACCGTGTTGCAGGCGGCGATCGCAAGCGCGCCGCCCGAGCCGCCCTCGCCGATCACAACGCCAATATTCGGCACGCCGATCGAGAGGCAGGTGTCAATCGAGCGCGCGATGGCTTCGGCCTGACCCCGCTCTTCGGCCTCAATGCCCGGGAAAGCGCCAGCCGTGTCGATGAGGGAAATCACCGGCAGACCGAAACGGTCGGCAAGCTGCATCAGGCGCGTCGCCTTGCGATACCCTTCCGGTCGCGCCATGCCAAAATTGTGGCGCACGCGGCTCGCCGTATCGTCGCCCTTCTCCTGGCCGATGACGCAGACGGATAGGCCCTCGAATCTTCCAAGGCCGCCGACGATGGCTTCGTCCTCGCCGAAATAGCGGTCGCCGGCGAGCGGCGTGAACTCGGTGATGAGGCCCTTGACGTAGTCGCCGAAACGCGGACGGCCTTGCGCGCGCGCAACCATCGTCTTCTGCCAGGGCGTGAGGCTCGCGTAGAGATCGGCCAGCGCCTTCTCGGCTCTGGCCTCAAGCTTGGTGAGTTCCTCGGCGAGCGCGGGCGAATCGCCTTTCTCCGCCACGGCGCGCATTTCATCGAGACGGGCCTCGATATCCGCGACCGCCGTTTCAAAGCTGAGATAGGTGCGCATCAAATCCTTGCGGCGAACCGCACGAGGGTGGGCGCGGCGCCCGGTGAATGGCGACGGGAGGCCTCGAAGTCAAGCCAGCGCTTGAAGCGCGCGCCCACTCTTGCGTCCGGGCGCGCGTTGCGGCATGTACGGCGACGAGTAGGAGTGTAGCTCAATTGGTAGAGCACCGGTCTCCAAAACCGGGGGTTGGGGGTTCGAAGTCCCTCCTCTCCTGCCAGTTTTATCTAAGTATTTGATTTTGTTGATATATTCTAGTGTCCCAACTCAAGAAATTGAGGACCTCACACCTGAAACTCAGAGCACAACTAGCGTTCCAAAAATAGGGTCAGTTTCATTTCGCAATCACTCGAGATCGAGCCACGGATCATTCGCCTTACGACTCTCCGGCTGCTGCTCCGGCAGTTCTGCGAAGCACTTCTCGATCGCTTGTCTCGACCAAACCGTGTGGCTGTCGATATCCTTTGGATGGGGCATGCGTCCATCGCCAACCATTGATCAAATAGGTGAGGCGGTACGTTGATGAAGTCTGCTGCCTCCGTGCAAGAGAGGCCAATGCTATCGAGAGCCGAAATTCGCGATCTCCGGCCACGACGCGAAAGCGAACTCGGTTATGAAGACTTCATTGTCTGGCTCCATCCTTAACAATTGCAGGCTTAGTGTGCAGTTGACTGCACAGGAGTTCAAAGTGAATGTTTATGCTGGGCCTATCCTGGCTATTGGCAGGTCGTCCCCTTCGCGTCAGGGGCTCTTCCCGAGCGGGATGTTGAAGAAGTCAGGCGCGTTCGCGGACGAAGCCTGAATCGTCGGCGTTATGGATGTAGAAGCGGCCGACGAGGCGACCGGCGGTACCGAAGACAGCCCAGCCGCGGCCGCAGGCTGGGTCGTTCTCGTCATGTCCTTCCCACGAGAACTCTGAGCGGGCGGAGCCGTCGCGGTCGCCGTAGCGGACATCGAGGAAGCCCTTCAGCGCGCCGAAGGCGATCTCGCCGTCGGGTGCGGCTTTGAAGGTCACATGCGCCTCCTCGATGAGATCGAGGAAGTCTTTGTCCCAGACATCCATTTCGACGATGCGCCAGCGTCCGGCAAACGCCTTGGCGAGAGGAAGCTTGACCATCAGCCGGGCAGCGCCAGGAGCTTGGGCAGCCGCACTAGTTGGAAGTCTCTCAACGGACGCGTTCGATCCGGCGGCCACCGATCGTATGGCACAGATTTCCATTTTTTGCCAAGATCGAGCAACTCTGTGTTCGCCGAGGGTTCGTCCGAGAGATAGTGTGGTGCTCCGAGCGCCGGGTCGCAGCGGTCTCCGCTCATGATGAGACCCGATTTCCTTCTCAATTTCGTCTCGCTGGCGCCGTTGGCGCAGGAAGTAAAAGACAGCGATCGTGCTATCTTCCCATCCGTCCTTGGAATCCGGCTTTCCAGTCGCCTCGGCTCGAGCGCCTTCAAAAGAGTGATGGCCAACGCCAACGAAGCCTCGTCCGTAGACGAGACCCGGGACGGATCCATGATCACCGAGTTTGTAAATTCGCTCGAGGGAGACAATGTAAAAGTTTACGAGAATACCTTTGAGTCTCTTGGATGAGAGATTAAACGCGACACTCCAAGAAGCGGAGCATGCGTTTGCCTAATCGACAGGCTACGCCCCCTCAAAACAAAAAGTACCTCTGCGCCATCGGTAGCTTGTCGGACGGCTCGCAGACCAGAAGCTCGCCGTCGGCCCGCACGTCATAGGTTTCGGGGTCGATCTCGATCTTCGGCGTCGCGCCATTGTGGATCATGCTCTTCTTGCCGATCTTGCCGCGCGTGTTCTCGACCGCGACCAGGCGCCTTTGCATCTTGAGCTTGCGCTCAAGCCCGCCTTCGAGCGCCGCGTCGGAAACGAATGTGATCGCCGAGCCGTGCAAAGCGCGACCATGCGAGCGGAACATCGGCCGGTAGTGGACGGGCTGGGGCGTCGGGATCGAGGCGTTGGGGTCGCCCATCAAGGCCGCGGCGATCGCGCCGCCCTTGATGATGCTGTCGGGTTTCACGCCGAAGAAGGCGGGCGTCCACAAAACGAGATCGGCGAGCTTGCCCTTCTCGACCGAGCCGATGTGTTTTGACACGCCGTGCGCGATCGCGGGATTGATCGTATATTTCGCGATGTAGCGCTTGGCGCGCGCGTTGTCGTTGCGGGCCGTATCGCCCTCGAGCGCGCCCCGCTGGCGCTTCATTTTGTCGGCCGTCTGCCAGGTGCGGATGATGACCTCGCCGACCCGGCCCATGGCCTGGGAATCGCTCGACATCATCGAGAGGGCGCCGAGATCATGCAGGATGTCCTCGGCGGCGATCGTCTCCTTGCGGATGCGGCTTTCGGCGAAGGCGAGATCCTCAGGAATGCTCTGGTCGAGATGATGGCAGACCATCAGCATGTCGAGATGCTCGTCGAGCGTGTTCTTGGTATAGGGCCGCGTCGGGTTGGTGGATGAAGGCAGGACGTTGGAGAGGCCGGCGACCCTCATGATGTCGGGGGCGTGGCCGCCGCCCGCGCCTTCGGTGTGGAAGGCGTGGATGGTGCGGCCCTTGAAGGCCCTGATCGTGTCTTCGACGAAGCCCGATTCGTTCAGCGTGTCGGTGTGGATCATGACCTGGATGTCGTGATCGTCGGCGACGCTGAGGCAACAGTCGATCGCGGCGGGCGTCGTGCCCCAGTCCTCGTGCAGTTTGAGCGCGCAGGCGCCGGCCTCGATCTGCTCGACGAGCGCGGCGGGCTTCGACGCGTTGCCCTTGCCGGCGAAGCCGAGGTTCATCGGATAGGCGTCGGCGGCCTCGATCATTCGCTGGATGTGCCAGGGGCCGGGCGTGCAGGTGGTGGCGAAGGTGCCGGTCGCGGGTCCGGTGCCGCCGCCCAGCATCGAGGTGACGCCGGACATGAGCGCTTCCTCGATCTGCTGCGGGCAGATGAAATGGATGTGGGTGTCGAAGCCGCCGGCGGTGAGGATCTTGCCTTCGCCCGCGATCACTTCGGTGCCCGGACCGACGATGATGGTGACGCCGGGCTGGATGTCCGGATTGCCGGCCTTGCCGATCGCCGCGATCAGCCCGTCCTTCAAGCCGACGTCCGCCTTCACGATTCCCCAATGGTCGAGGATGACGGCGTTGGTGATCACGGTGTCGACCGCGCCCTGTGCGTTGGTCGTTTGCGCCTGTCCCATGCCGTCTCGGATCACCTTGCCGCCGCCGAACTTCACCTCCTCGCCGTAAGTGGTGAAGTCCTTCTCGACCTCTATGATGAGCTCAGTGTCGGCAAGGCGGATGCGATCGCCGGTCGTGGGGCCGAACATTTCCGCATAGTGGGCGCGGGGCAGGGAGGTCGGAGGAAGGGCGTTACGGGACGAGGGCATAGGTAAACCTCAATCGAGCGCAGTCAGGCGCGGGTTGGAACGGCAGTGAAGGGCTCGCCGGATTTCAGCGCGTCACGATCGAAGGTCGCCGTCATCGTGCATCCGAACGAGGCATTGATCTCCGCCAGGAAGTAATCGGCGAAGTCGGCGCCGCCGTCGCGAAATCTCTGGACTGCGCGGGATGCGTCGTCGAGGTTCGCAACCACGAATTCAGGCGATTCTAAAATGACAGAGATGCGTGCGGCCACGTCGGCTCGAGATAACCTGTAAGAGCGTGTGAGCGTCCACGCGAACTCGGCGAGAACGATTGCGTTCACGAAACTGCCGCTTGCGCCTTGCGAACGAACGAGCTCTCGCGCCCGCTCGCGCTGCGCAGGTTCCTCGTCATCGCCCAAGCGCAGCAGGACGTTCGTATCCAGCCCAATCATCATGTTCCTCGGGACCGCCGATCTTTTTCGACCATCGCCTCCGTGATCGCCTTCTCGATGTCGTCTTGGGCAAGCGGCCTGCCGAGCGGCGGCAGCTTCAACTCATCCAAGCGCTCGAACAGGCTCCGTTTGCGCCGCGGTTCGATGTGGACGGATTTTCCGCCCGGCGGATCGAAGGCGATCTGGTCTCCAGGTTTGAGGCCCCACGCCTTGCGATGTTGGGCAGGCAATGTGATCTGACCCTTGCTCGTGAGTGTTGCGAGAATCTTATCCGCCATCGGAATTCCCTTACAAAGGCAAGTTCCTTACATAGCGCTCCGTAAGGCGCTGAGCAAGCTCGCCCTACACCTTCCCCATCACCTCCTGGCGGAAGCCGTAGACCTCGCGTTTGCCTGCGATCGCGACGAGGCGCACGGATCGGCTCTGGCCGGGCTCGAAGCGGACCGCGGTGCCCGCCGCAATGTCGAGGCGGTAGCCCTTGGTCTTCGCGCGCTCGAACTTGAGCGCCGGATTGGTCTCGAAGAAATGATAGTGCGAGCCGACTTGGATCGGCCGATCGCCTGAGTTGGACACCTCCAGCGTGAGGGTCTCGCGCCCAACGTTCATCACGATCTCGCCGGGCTCGGCCAGCACTTCGCCGGGGATCTGCTTGTCGTCCGCGCCACGGATCGGGTGGTGGACGGTGACGAGCTTGGTGCCGTCAGGAAAAGTCGCCTCGACCTGGATGTCGTGGATCATGGAGGCGATGCCGTCCATGACCTGATCGGCCGAGACGACATGCGCGCCGGCCTCCATTAGTTCGGCGACCGAGCGTCCGTCGCGCGCGCCCTCGACGACGAAATCCGTAATGAGAGCAATGGCCTCGGGATGGTTGAGCTTGAGGCCGCGTTCGAGCCGGCGACGCGCCACTATCGCGGCCATCGCGATTAAGAGCTTATCTTTTTCCCGCGGCGTCAGATTCATGGGGCCTCGTCCCTCCTCACCGTCTCTCGGTCCAGCAAGTTCCGCACCCTCTCATGGCCACAGCCGCGGCTTGCGTCCGCCCAGCGCGATAATGGACGCGACAAGGCCCATGCGCAATTGGTCGAACGACGCGGCGAGAAGCCGGGCGACAATCAGCCCGTCGAAAGCGCTCGCGCCGCTCTCGATGTCCGAGCCCGCCGCTTCGAGCGCCGCGCGCAGACCGGGCAGACGAGCCTCGACATTGGGCGGCGAGGCGACGATCGTCGATAGAGCCCGAGCGCCCGCTCCGACGGCCTTACGGTCCAGGGTGGCGCCGGCGTGGTCGAGCCGCGTCTCGTCGGCGAACACGAGCTGCCCGTCGCGACGCACCCGCCATGAGTCTCTTACACTCGCGTCGATTTGGGTCTCGCCCATCGCCAGGCGCCCGAACACGAGCGTTTCCACAATCAAGAACTCAGCCTCGCCGGACGTGTCGACTTCGAGCCGTCGCTCGAGTCGCGCGCCTTCGAACACGAGCGTTTCCTGAGGCAGCCAGAAGAGCCGCGCCCCCGGTCTGAGTTCAAGCCGGGTCGCGATGGAGGCCGCAGGGCCATTGCTGCGATAGATGCGCTCCGCAGAGGGTGTGGTCGCTTCGACCTCCGCGCCTTCGCCCAGGGTTAGGCTGACGGAATAGGAATCACCGCCGGCGATCCCTCCGCCAGTGTTGATGAGCGCGGCTTCGCACGGGTTCGACGAGCGGGGAAAGCGCCAGCGCAAGCCCCCTGTCTCGAACAGCCGCGCCGGCTCGGTGCGCGCACCCACGCGCGCGAAGGACGCCCGAGCCTCTGCCCGCGCCCGCTGCCGACCGGCTAAGCCGTCCCGCGGCTCGACGGGGCTGAGTGAATCCATCAGTGTGAAACTTTCATGACCGACTCAGCTCATCTCAGTTCCGGCGTCCTGGCCGCAGTCCTTGGCGCGGCGGCCCTTCATGCGCTGTGGAACTCGCTCGTCAAGAGCGCGAGCGACAAGTTCCTTTCATCCGCAATCGTCGCGCTGTGGTGCGGCGTGGCCGCGGTCCTCGCCGCTCGCGTCCTGCCCCGCCCGGCGGAGGCGGCCTTTCCGTTCATCGTCGCCTCCGCGCTCATCCATATCGTCTATTTTATCCTGGTCGGACAGCTCTATCGCAGCGCCGACCTGTCCGTCGCTTATCCGATCATGCGCGGGCTCGCCCCGCTGATCGCTGCGATCATCGCGCTTGTGACGTTAGGCGAAATGCCGCCCCCGATCGCCAGCGTCGGCGTTCTGGCGCTGGTCGCGGGTGTTCTCGCGATGGGCGCGAGCGGCCTCGCGCATGGACGAATCGACCGGCCAGCCGTCATGGTCGCGCTGGCCAATTCGGCCGTCATCGCGATCTATTCGGTGATCGACGGGGAAGGCGCGAGGATCTCGGGCGCCGGCGCCTCGTTCGCCTTCGCCTATAATTCATGGGCCGACGCGCTCACCGCCCTCGCTTATCTCCCGATCATCCTTTTTCTTCGCGGGCGCGGCGTGGTCGCCGCCTTTGCCAGCGACTGGTGGCGCGGGTTGATCGGCGGCCTCGCCGCCTTTCTCGGCTATGCGATCGTCATCTGGGCGATGACGCGCGCTCCGATCGCCGCCGTCGCCGCCCTTCGCGAGACATCGGTCGTGTTCGCGGCGATCATCGGCGTCGTCGCGCTCGGCGAGCCGTTCCACAGGCAACGCGCGATCGCGGTGCTGGTCATTCTCGCCGGGATCATTCTTTTGCGGTTCGGCTGATCGACAACGGCGCTGCAGGCCGGATCGCGCCTAGCGGGCCGCTCACGACGGGCACTGCCGTTGAAGATTGGTCTCGCCGCGGAAGCAGACCGGGTCGAGGACTGGCGCGTAAGGATCAGCGACCCGGTAGAGCTCATAAGCCTCGATCGTTCCGCCGGCCTGGCGCCGTTGCAGGAGACCGGCCGGCTCGACGTCGCGAAAGCGCATTTTCAAGCTCAGGTCGAAACGGCGGCCGGGTTCGCCGAGCGCCAGGCCCGGCGTGGCGAAGAGGGCTTCAGGTGGTTGAGGCTCGAATATCCACCGCATTCGCTGCTGCGGCTGCACGACGGCGATCGCGGGATCGCCGTAATAGGTCATCAGCGAGGTCAGCGCGTAGCCCTGAATCAGCACGTAAGGCGCGTTGTCGGCGTGCGCTCTGGCGTCGAGATCGCGCGCCAGCTCGCCAAAGCCCTCGAGGCGGGCGAGCGGATTGGCCGACCCGAGCGGGACCGCGCCGGTGATGGCTTCGGCGAAGGTCAGCGCGGCGACGACAAGCCCGATCGGCGCCGCCCATGGGGCCGCTTTCGCGATTCCCGCGGCGAAGCCTGAATTGCTTGCGGAGCGAATCTCGGCGACCCAGTCGGCCGCCAGGATCGCGAAGGCCGGATAGAGTGGCGCCAGCCAATTGCCCTCCACGCGGTCGTGAAGCGAATGCAAAAGGAAATAGACCGTCGCGGGCGCGATCGTGCAGGCGAGAAGACGCCGGGCTTCGCCGGGAGAGAGCGGCGCAACGGGCGCGCGCCAGGGGACGGCGGCAAGCGCGAACATGAGCGCGGCAAACACGAGCGGGTTGATGAGCCCGATCTGCGCGACGACGAACTCGGCCAGATAGTAGGGCGTGAATCCGTGCGGCGGCGCGCGGCCGAGCTGCTTGGCGAAGGTCGCCCAGCCGTTTGCAGCGTTCCAGATGACAAAGGGCGCGAAGATCGCGAGCGCAACGGCAAGGCTCGCGAACAACGCAGGCGAGATCAGCCACCGGCGCAGCGCGGGCGTCGCGACCAGGGCGAGGATGACGCCGGCAGCGAAAAACGCGGCGGTGAATTTCGATTGCAGCGCCAGGCCTAGCGCCAAGCCCAGCGCGATCAGCCAGCGCCTTTGACCCGAGCGCCAGAGCTCGACCAGCGCGCCGAGCCCGATCGTCCAGAACACGACGAGGGGAGCATCGGGAGCGACGAACACCGCCCCGATGGAGACGAGCGGCATGGCGATCCACATGAGCGCGGCGAGCGCGGCTTTTTCAGCCGAACCGAACAGACGCCAGGCGATGAAGGCGATAAGGGCTGGCATCGCGCCAACGACAAGGAGCGAAAGCGCCCGCACGCCGAACTCGGAACCGCCAAATAGGGAAGTGGATGCGCAGATGAGGAGCGCTACCATCGGCGGGTGGTCGAGATATCCGAAGGAAAGGAAGCGCGACCAAAGCGTATAATAGGCTTCGTCGAAAGTGAGCTCGAGCCGTCCGGCGGCCAGGGCCTGGATGGCCAGAAGCGCAATCGAGGCGACGCAGGCATAAAGACCGAGCCACGCCGCGCGGCGGACGCCCGTTCCGGCGCGCGAGGCGGCGGCGACGGAATTGCCGCTCACGTCGCAGCCTTCGGCTTCATCGGCGCCATTGAGCCCATCGCGGCGTCCGTCGCACGCTCTCGCGCTCTTGGTCAATCATTGCGCAGAAAACGGGAAATTGCCGCGAAAGTGTTGCGCGGCGCACACAGTCGCCTCGCCGCTGAGGTCGTATAAGTCCTGGATGGCGACGCGGAAAGATCCGCGCCGCAATCGGTTGGGAAACATGGCGGCCGTGGCGTACAGGAAGGGATCGAGAGACGCGGAGCGCGACGACGCTGCGGACGCCTCGCGCTTCTTTTCGCGCATCGGCTATCTCGTGCTGGCCGTCGGCGCACCGGTCGGGGTCGTGCTTCACCCCCTTGGCCTCTACGTGATGTTCTCGATTGGCGTGGGTCTGATTCTCATTGCTGCGGCGCTCGACGCGGAGCCCGGATTTTTCGTGCGCTTCAGGCGGCCGTTTTACGTTGCGGCGTTTCTGGCTTTGCTCGCGGGATTGGTTTGGGCGGCGCTATCCATTCTGTGGACGCCGTATCCGGTCGCTGCGGCTCAACTCCTGCTCAAACTGGCCGTCCTGCTCGCCGCGACAATGTTGGCGGTGGCGGCGCCGCGTGAAAACGCAGCGGCGACCGACCTCTACCTCTTCCCCATCGGCGTGATGGCAGGCATAGCGGCCATGATCGCGCGCGCGCTCGGCGAGACGCTGACCCACACCTCGGACGATGGCCGGCTCACGGCCGGCGCTGTCGCGATCGCCGTGCTGCTGTTCCCGGCGATAGGGGGACTTGCGGCGCGCGGGCGCAACGGACTGGCGCGGCTCCTTTTGATCGTCGCCCTGTGCTTCGCCTACATTGCGAGTTATGCGCCCCTGACAGTCGCGCTGTTCGCCGGCTATCTGGCGCTCTCGTTCTCGATCTCGGATTTGTCACGCACCGCGCGTGAATTGAGCTGGGGCGCAGCGGCGCTCATCCTGTTGTCGCCGCTCATCCCGGCGTTGGCGCCGACCGCCGCCGCCTGGATCTTCCATACGCGGCTCTCGTCTTTGCCGGCGCCCTATCCGTCATTGTCGGTCGCGGCGGACATTTTCACCCACGATAAGCTGAGGCTCATCACTGGCCATGGATTTGCGACAGTCGGCCGTGGGGTTCAGGACCTGATCTTGCCGCGGCAGACCCCGCGGGCCCCGGCTTTCACCATATGGTACGAGCTTGGAATTGTCGGCGCCGTGCTTGCCGCGGTTGGCGTATGGCTTGGTTTCCGCAGCATTGTCCATGCACCCGCCCGGCTCGCGCCCTACATGGCCGCGGCGTTTTCGGCCGTCGTGGCGCTTGCCTATCTCAATGTCGATTTCTCCGAAATGACGCCGCTGACCTTGATCGCGATCGCCATCATTTCAACCGATGTGGCGGCGCGCAGCCAATACCGGACCAGCCGGCCATCGGCGACCAGGCTGGCCAATCTCTAAGGACGCCGCCCGCTTCTTGGCGCCGTCCCGGATGCCTCAGCGCTTGCCGGCGAACGACATCGGTCCGTGACCGATGCGCGGCCGCTTGTACTCGACCACGACCGCTCGCGTGCGGCCTGCGACCAGGCTCGCCCGGCCGCGCGTTCTTGCGGCCTGTTTGGCCGCCAACACCCGGACCTCTTCCACCGGCACGCCCATCAGGGTCGCGGCGATTTCCGCACGCTGAGCCGGATCAGCAGCCAGACTTTCGGCCGCGATCAGAGCCTCTTCGACTGTCGGGCTGTCGCGGCGAACGCGGCGAACGCCCCATTTGGTCTTCCAGGTGGCTGTCATGGGCCCCTCCGAATCCTGATTTACGCTGGTTGAAACGGCATTCTAGCAGAAATGTTGCACCGCAGCAATCTGAAACGATTTCAAATTGTGTTTACCCACAGCTGTTGCAGATAGGGCAAGCCCACGGATTATCAATGGGCTTCGAGCTTTTGGACCGACATCCGCGGCGCGGCCCATATCCTGCTTGACAAATGTTGCGCGTAGCAAAACGATTGACCAAACGGTCAGGAATGAGCGGTCGTCCACGGCTTCTGAGGTTTCGTCATGACGATCGCCGCCAATCCGACGGGCGCATCCGACGTCCGTCCGGGACGCCTGGACGAAGGGACGCTGAAAGGCAATTTCGCCGATCTGCACCCGCTCTTGACCACTCATGAGGCGAGGGTGGAGGCGGAGCGCTGCTATTTCTGCTTCGATCCGCCCTGCCAGCAGGCCTGCCCGACCTCGATCGACATTCCGCTGTTCATCCGCCAGATCGCCGCCGGGAACCGCACGGGCGCGGCGACGACGATTTTTGATTCCAACATCATGGGCGGGATCTGCGCCCGCGTCTGCCCGACCGAAACGCTCTGCGAGGAAGCCTGCGTGCGCGAGGCGGCGGAGGCTAAGCCGGTCGTGATCGGCAGATTGCAGCGCTATGCGACCGATCCTACGATCGCGACCGGGAGATCGCCCTACCCGCGCGGCGCGCCCACTGGCAAGCGGGTGGCGATCGTCGGCGCGGGGCCGGCCGGGCTGGCCTGCGCGCATGAACTTAGCCGAGCCGGAATCGACACCACGATCTTCGAGCCGCGCGAGAAGGCGGGCGGCCTCAATGAATATGGCATCGCCGCCTACAAGACCGCCGACGATTTCGCGGCGCGGGAAGTCGATTTCATTCTCTCGATCGGCGGCATCGAAATCCGGCGCGGTCAGGCGCTCGGCCGCGACGTCAAGCTCGAAGACCTGCGGCGCGATTACGACGCCGTCTTCGTTGGCGCGGGTCTCGGCGCGACCAACAAGCTCGGATTGCCGAGAGAGACCGAACTCGCCAACGTGATCGACGCCGTCGACTACATCGCCCACCTCCGCCAGGCCAAGGATCTTTCCACGCTGCCGGTCGGGCGCCGCGTCGTGGTGATCGGCGGCGGCATGACGGCGATCGACGCCGCCGTGCAATCGAAGAAGCTCGGCGCCGAGACGGTGACCATGGTCTATCGACGCGGACCGGAACAGATGAAGGCGAGCGCTTACGAACGGGAGCTCGCGCAAACGAACGGCGTTATCATCCGCTATTGGGCGCGGCCGGTCGAGCTCGAGGGTCGCGGCGACGCGCTGAGCGGCGTCGTGTTCGAGAGCGGCAATGGCGGCGAGGACGCGTCCGCTCCGCTAGGCTCGGTCTTTCGCCTCGACGCCGACATGCTGTTTCTCGCCATCGGCCAGCGCGGCGCGCCGGAAGCGCTCGGTGGCGCGCCGATCGAGGTCAGGGACGGCCGCATCGTCGTCGATTCCGAGCGCCGCACGACGCTTGAGGGCGTGTGGGCCGGCGGCGACTGCGTCTACGGCGGCAAGGACCTGACGGTCAGCGCCGTCGAGGACGGCAAGCAGGCGGCGCGCTCGATCGCGGCCGCGCTCAGCGCATCGCGCGCCTGAAAGCGAGGATCCCATGGCCGATCTGCGCACCAATTTTCTCGGCGTGAAATCGCCGAACCCGTTCTGGCTCGCCTCCGCCCCGCCCACCGACCGCAAGGTCAATGTCGAGCGCGCGTTCCGCGCCGGCTGGGGCGGCGTGGTGTGGAAGACGCTCGGCGAAGCGGGGCCGCCGGTCGTCAACGTGTCGGGCGCGCGCTACGGCGCGATCCACGGGCCCGACCGCCGGCTGATCGCGATGAACAACATCGAGCTCATCACCGACCGCGATCTCGAAATCAACCTGCAGGAAATCAAGGAGGTCAAGCGCGCCTGGCCCGACCGCGCGCTGATCGTATCGCTGATGGTCCCTTGCGACGAGAAGTCCTGGGAGGCCATTCTCGCTCGCGTCGAGGAGACCGAATGCGACGGCGTCGAGCTCAATTTCGGCTGCCCGCACGGCATGAGCGAGCGCGGCATGGGATCGGCCGTCGGCCAGGTGCCCGAATATGTCGAGATGGTCGCGCGTTGGTGCAAGGCGCATACGCGCATGCCGGTCATCGTCAAGCTGACGCCCAACATCACCGACGTCCGTCAGCCGGCGCGCGCGGCAAAGACGGGCGGCGCCGATGCGGTGTCGCTCATCAACACCATCAATTCGATCATGAACATCGATCTCGACCGCATGACGCCGGACGTGGCTATCGACGGCAAGGGCACGCACGGGGGCATGTGCGGCCCCGCGGTCAAGCCGATCGCGCTCTCCATGGTGTCGGAAATCGCCCGCGATTCCGTCGTGCGCTGGCCTGCCGATTTCCGCCATCGGCGGCATCACCACCTGGCGCGACGCGGCCGAGTTCATCGCGCTCGGCGCCGGAACGGTGCAGGTCTGCACCGCCGCCATGACCTACGGCTTCAAGGTCGTCCAGGAGATGATCACCGGCCTCGCCGACTATATGGACGCGAAAGGCTACGCGACGATCGAGGACTTCCGCGGTCGCGCGATTCCTTCGATCACCGACTGGCAATATCTCAACCTCAACTACGTGGCTAAGGCCGAGATCGACCAGAAGCTCTGCATTCAGTGCGGGCGCTGCCACATCGTCTGCGAGGACACGTCGCATCAGGCGATCTTCGCCCGCATCAACGGCAAGCGCCAGTTCGTCGTCAACGAAGCCGAATGCGTGGGCTGCAACCTCTGCACGCTCGTCTGCCCGGTCGAGGACTGCATCACGCTCGTCCACAAAGTCGCGGGCGTCGATCCGCGCACCGGGCTCGACTATGACCGGCCGCCCGGCAACTGGACGGCGCATCCGAACAATCCGGCCGTCCACGCCAAGGCGGCGGAGTGACGACCGCCGTTTGTTCGCCAAGAGATGGGTCCTATTCCACCGCCGAAAGACCCGCCTCGACCGAACGGCCCGGCTTCGCGCTCAAGATCAGATTGCCGATCGCCGCCCGCAGCCTGCCGTTGGGCACCGGCTTGTGCATGAGCAAGAGGCCGCTGGCCTTGGCTTCCGTCAGGCGATCAGGCGCGGTGTCGCCGGTGATCAGGATCGCCGGTATCGCCTCGTCGTATTGCGCACGAATCCGTTTGATCACGACGAGCCCGCTTTCGCCCTCGCTCAGGCGATAGTCGCACAGAATCAGCGAGGGTCTCGCCTGGCAGGCCGAGAGGCGCAAAATGGCCTCGTCGCCGCCGCCGCACGTAATGACGTCATACCCCCATCCGGTCAGGAGACTCAGCGTCGCGTCACGAATCGCGGGCTCGTCGTCGATGACAATCACCAGCCCTTTCGCCGTGGCGGCGGAGGCGACCGCCGGCCCCGGCTCGGCGACCGGCGCTTGAGATTCCGCAAGCGGGATCGTCACCTCGAAGCACGAGCCCCGCTCGAGCTCGGAGCGCAGCGTCAGTCCGCAATCAAGGAGCGAGGTCAATCGCCGGACGATGGCAAGGCCAAGTCCGAGTCCCTTGGTTGAATCGCGGTGAGGATTGCCAAGTTGATAGTATTCTTGAAACACACGCTTCTGCTCGTCGAGCGGAATGCCGCGCCCCGTGTCTATCACTTGCACCGCAATCGCGGCGCCTCGGCGCCGGACGCCGAGCACGATTCGCCCGCGATGCGTGTAGCGCACCGCATTCGACACGAGGTTGCGCAGGACCCGCTCGATCAGCACCGGGTCGGTCCAAACGATCGCGCTGCATCGCTTCCAGACGAGGGCGACGCCGTTGGCCTTTGCTTCTTCCCGGTGGTCATGGGCAAGGCGCTCGAGCACCGGGCCGATAGGGAATGCCCGCCTCTCGACGGCGACGACGCCTGCGTCGAGCTTTGAAATATCGAGCAGCGCCGAAAAGAGGCTGTCCATCGCGGCGGTCGACGCTTCGATCTGCTGGATGATCCGGCGCCCCTCCGACGCCATCGAAACGCCGCGCAGCGCCCCGACAAACATTCCGAGCGCATGGACGGGCTGGCGCAGATCGTGACTCGCCGCCGCGAGGAAGGACGATTTCGCGCGGTTCGCCTCCTCGGCGATCTTTCGTTCCCGGTCGGCGATGTCCTTTTGCTGTTGCAGGTCGAGCGCCATGGCCTGAGTACGAATTCTCAAGCCCACGATCTGCTTGAACGAGCGGTTCGTCATGTACCCCAGGGCGCCGAACGCTGCGATGAAGACGAGCATGAGCGGGCTGGTCATGCGCTCGACGGGATTCGAAGAGACGGCGCTCGCCAACGCATAGGGAAGTGTCGCGGGAATGAACAGGGCGTAGAAAGCCGGCAAATACGTGCCGAATGCGACAATCGCCCCCTCCGCGACCGCAGCGGTCACGACGACGACGATAAGCTGAACTTCGAAGCGATCGCCGGTCGTCAGCCCTATGGGGGCCCAACCCCAGGCCATTCCCTCGGCAAAGCTGATGACGGCGAACCAGAGCCCCCACTTGCGCCATTGATCGCTCAGCGAGCGCGAGCGCCGGTAGGCCCGCCCGAGCGCGATTTGACCCAGCGCGCAGAGGACGATGAAGACGCTCCACGCCGATCCAATTCCCGCGTCCACGGATCCGAGGCGGCGCAGAATCGCAAGGAGAACGATGGAGGCGACGGCGGCCGCGCACACGCCGAGCGGGGCCGCCCGGAACAAGGCGTCAATCTGGGCCACGCGAATGGCCTCACGGGCTTCGCCGGATTCCGCAGGCGCCGACGTCGTCCCGAGCCGGGTCCAGACGAGGCCAAGCTCACAAAGCCGCCGCCACATGTTCAAGCCCGCCCGCCGCACAATCAGGCAATCTGAGGGCAAAACACCCGTGCGGCGCAGTGCATTCTAACCGGAGAGGCGTCGAGCGCAACGACCCGGGGCTTGGCTCACCGCCGCGAGCCTAAGGCCGCTCGTCTCGTCGCCGAAGGAAAAGCGCGCGCGGGGACTAGAGAAAGACCGGCATCCGCCTATTCGGCTTCAGTCGGGGGCGCCTTCTCCTTCAGCTTCCCGAATACCGAGTTGACGTCGACGCGTTCCTCGACCGGCTTGGCCTTCGGCGTGGGGACACCGAACACTTCGAGCTGGCTCGCGGGAGCGGCCGTGGGGCGGGCGGTGGTGATTTCCGCCGACACCAGCGTCTGCGCGCGATCTTCCTCGACCTTCGGACGTTCCTTGGCGGCGCGATTGACTTCGAAGTCGAGGTCCATCTGTGAGCACAAGCCGAGCGTCACCGGGTCCATCGGCTGAAGATTGGCTGAGTTCCAATGCGTCCGCTCGCGGATGGCCTGAAGCGTGTGCTTGGTCGTGCCGACCAGACGCATGATCTGCGCGTCCTTGAGCTCGCCATGGTTGCGCAACAGCCACAAGACGGCGTTCGGGCGGTCGTGCCGACGCGACAGGGGCGTATAGCGCGCGCCGCGCGGCTTTTTGAACTCCGGCGTGCGTGTCTTTGCGGTCGAAAGGCTGAGACGGCGGTTGGGGTCCTTCTCGCCCGCGGCGATTTCCTCGCGCGTCAGTTGGCCAGTCGAGATCGGGTCATAGCCCTTGATGCCTGTCGCCACTTCGCCGTCGGCGATCCCTTTCACTTCCAGGGGGTGCAGTTTGCAAAACTCCGCGATCTGATCGAAGGTCAGGGAGGTGTTTTCGACCAGCCAGACGGCGGTCGCCTTCGGCATCAATGGCGCGTCGCTCATAAACGGTGCTCCTAATGATCGTTTGTGCGTGCTCGCAGGTTTTGCCCCGCAAACGCAGTCTCAAAGGATCAAACTTGAGAGGAAAAGCGTTGTATAGGCGCGCGCAAGCTCAATTGCAACGATTGCCGCGCAAACGGGGGCTGTTCTCAAGTGAAATGCTTTCGTTGGACTTGCCAAGGGGCGAGGTCGAACCCAGATCGCTCCTCGACTTCACCGTTCAGAACATAAGGAACACGAGCATGAGATTCCCGATGATCGCCGCGATGATGCTGGCCGCTCTTCCCGCGCTCGCCATCGGCTCGCCGTCCGCCGAAGCCAAAGGTTGCCTGAAAGGCGCGGTGGTAGGCGGCGTCGCTGGCCATTACGCTGGTCATCACGGCGTTATGGGCGCGATTGGCGGCTGCGTCGTCGGCCATCACATGGCGAACGAAAAGGCGAAGGAGACGGCCGCCCCGGCTCCAGGCGAAACAGCGCCGGCCCCGAAGTCCTGACGACCTAAGCCCGCGCTTCACGCCTTCTTGTTGAGCGCGGGTTCGGACTTCGGATCGAGCGGCCAGCGCGGCCGGCCCGGAGCGTCGAGGCGATCGATCATCCCGAGGCGCAGCCGCTCCAGGCCCGCCCAGGCGATCATCGCGCCGTTGTCAGTGCAAAGCTTGGGCGGCGGCGCGACGAGGGGCAACCCGGCCTCGGCGCACAATTGGGTCAGCCCCTCGCGCAGCGCCGCATTTGAGGCGACGCCGCCAGCGACCACAACGGCGCGCGGAGCTACGCCAAACCGCAGGCGGAACAGCTTCAATCCCATGCGAATGCGATCCTCGACCACATCGACTACAGCCGCCTGAAACGAAGCGCAGAGATCGGCGATGTCACGCGGGCGCAAGGGGGCGACCGACTCCGCCGCATGGCGGACGGCCGTTTTGAGCCCGGACAATGAGAAATCAGCGTCGGGACGTCCGAGAAGAGGGCGAGGCAGCGCAAAACGCGTTGGATCGCCGCCTCTCGCCGCCGCCTCGACCGCGGGCCCGCCGGGAAACGCCAGCCCCAGCATTTTTGCGGTCTTGTCGAACGCTTCGCCGATGGCGTCGTCCATGGTCGCGCCGAGCCGATCGTAGTCGCCGACGCCCTTGACCGCGAGAATCTGCGTATGGCCGCCCGAGGCGATGAGCACGAGAAAGGGGAAGGGGACGCTGTTCGTCAGGCGCGCGGTCAACGCGTGCGCCTCGAGGT
Organism: uncultured Alphaproteobacteria bacterium; assembly: GCA_963717215.1. GTDB lineage: Bacteria > Pseudomonadota > Alphaproteobacteria > Rhizobiales > Beijerinckiaceae > Roseiarcus. The sequence continues at coordinate 80,030 of CAVQVS010000002.1, read as the reverse complement.
GGTTGACGGCGACGAAAGGTTTGCCGCACGCCAACGCCACCCCCTTGCCCGCCATCAATCCGACAAGCACCCCGCCGATGAGGCCAGGACCCGCCGCCGCCGCCACGCCGTCGAGATCCTTGGCCGCGATCTTCGCCCGAGCAAGAGCGCGTGTGATCAAGAGGTCGACGATCTCGACATGGGCGCGGGCGGCAATTTCCGGCACAACCCCGCCGAACGGCGCGTGCGCGGCGATCTGACTCATCAGTTCGTCGGCGAGGATCTCTCCTGAGCCATCGGGCCTCAGCCGCACCACCGCCGCCGCCGTCTCGTCGCAAGTGGTTTCGATGCCAAGAACGCGCATGCCTCATGCCCATAGCCCGAACGAGAGTTTGAGAAAACCCACTTTTCCCAGGCGCGATTCGCAAGCCTCTGCCGCTCTATTGCGGTTTTTCAAGGCATGGTAAGCTCTCGCGACAGGAGCGAGCGATGAACAGCCCCATCGGGCCAAACGAGATTCGGGTGGTGATCCGGCCGATCGAAGCCCGCGACTACGATCTGGGACCGATCCCAGCCGAGCTGTTCAAAAAGACGTTCGACGCGTTTTTGACGGCGCTGCAGGTGACGGACCGCGAACTTCAGCCGAAAGCGCGAGCGAGCGAGTTCCTCGTCTCTCAACTGGCGCTCAATCCTTATGAGTTTGGAATCCTGGAGAAACGGAAGGCGTTGAGTCAAAGCGGCCCGTCGGCGATCGAGTTCTTCCGGCGCTGCGCCGAGGGCATTTACCGCAGCGACTACCAGGCCGTCGTTCGTCATCCCCGGGTGACGAGGGCGTTTATCCGCATCGTCAAGTCGCTCAATCCCTCGTTTCACGTCCTGGCGCAATTCAATGATTCCGAGTTGCCGGTCGACGATTTCTTTCGCCGGCAGGTCGATCGGGTAGGGGGCAAGGACGACGGGATGGTCAAGACCGACAACTGGTTTCTCGGCAGCGCGATCATGTCGTTCGAGGGGCGGCTCGACGAGATCGACTACCGGGGCCCTGTATGGACAGGCGACCTCATGCTTCCAGCGGGCACGACGCATGTCGAGTGCGTTTTCGACAAGTCACAAGGCGAAGATTGGCTGAACCCGTTCGGCAACAAAAATGTTTGCGTCACAGGACGAGCAATTTACACTGGGGACAGTCAGCTTCCCGAGCGAATAGAAGTGCTCGCCATCGAAGAGAGAGCGCACGTAAACGCGGCGATCGACATCCGGGGCTCGCTGCGGATGACCCCCTCAATGGACGAGGACAATGACCTTGATTGCGTCGAGTAGCGATAAACATTTCCTCCATTCGAGCGTCGTGCTTCGCCATGCGAACGGACAGTCGGGTGAAGCGGAGCATCACATCGAGACGATTCTGACCGAAGCAGCGGTCCACAAGCGTCGCGTATGGGTCAGCAGCGTCCTGTTCGCGGAACTCAGGCCGTCGAGCTTCGTTCCAGGGCGATTCGCCACCCTGTTCGATTTGACACGCTATATTCGGGCGCTGGCGACTCTGGTGACGCCCGACCCCAATGCGATGCTGCGCGTGGCCAGGCTTTGCGACGCCAAATGGCATTCGCCTGAAGACGGCCGTGAAGCGCAAGCAAAACCACGCACCATGGCGCTCGGCGACGCGATGCAGATTGCCTCCGCCTTATGGGTCAAAGAGGCGATCGGGGTGCCCGACCTGGAATTCCTCACCTTTGACGGCTGGTGCTCTCCCGACGGCAAGCCGAGCGAGCGCCTCTGCCTCCTGCATCTCCAGGACTATGCGGTCGACGTTGGGAAAGATGCGGACGCCAAAGCCGCCATCCGGCTGACGCGTCTCGAACCGCTCGCCCATGCCCGGTCTTATCCCGATCCGGTGCCAGCGGGCTAAGCTCCCCAGCCCCGGTGGGGCGTCAGTTTTTCCGAGCCGCGCGAGGCGTCTATGGCTGGCGTTGGGGGTGGTCCTGACGGCGAAAATGGAGCCTTTGACGCTGTTGCCTAAAACCGGCGCCGGGCAACCCATCGGCTACCGGCGCGACGAATGAGGGAGCCATCGCCGACAGGTGGGCGCGCCTCCCATGCGAACCCCCACCCCAGCTCCACTCCCGCAGGAGAGGGGTCGGCGCGCTCTCGGGTCGCTCTGTTCCGCGAGCGCGAGGACGCAGAGGCGAGCGCGGCCCGGTTGCGCCGGCTTGGCTTTTCCGTCGTCCGCCTTCCCGTGATCGAAATCCGGACCAGGCCCGTCCGGCCGCGGCGAGCGCGCTACGGCGCCGTCGTCGCGACCAGCGACAAGGCTTTCCATGCCGACGGGGCGTCCGACACATCCTCGCCGCTCTATGTCGTCGGCGGGCGCACCGGACGCGCCGCGGAGGCGCGCGGCTGGCGGCTGGCCTCGCCGCCGTCGCGGGCCGTCGACGAATTGGTCAGGACGCTGATCGGAACCCTGAAGCCTGGCGCCAGCGTGCTCTACCTTGCCGGGCGCGATCGCAAGGAAGTCATCGAGGCTACGCTTGCCGAAAGATTCGAGCTTGAAGTTATCGAAACCTATGCAGCGGAGGCGCGTGCGGCCTGGCGTCCCGCGGAGGCGCGATCTCTCGCATCTTGTGTCGCAGGCTTGCACTATTCCCGCCGCTCGGCCCGGCTGGCGGCGACGCTGGCGAAGACAGCTGGCGTCGAAGGCTGTTTCCTCGGCCTTAATCATGTCTGCATGTCGCGCGATGTTGCCGAGCCATTACAGGCGCTTGGCGCAAGGAGCGTTGCAATTGCCGAAACGCCTGATGAGGTGGGGCTTTTTCGAAGGTTGCGCCAAGCGCCCGGCGGGTTCCCTTCGCTCCGGCCGTCCCGTATATAGGGCGCGCGAGAAAACCGAGAGCGCGAGGCGATGGTCGACGAGGAAATAAAGGACGTTTCCGGCGGCCCAGCGGGCGCCCCGGTTAATCGTGATCCCCGGCGCGAGCCGGAGGTCATCGAGGGAGAAATTGCAGGGCGCGACGCCGAAGAAAGCCTGCCGTCTTCCGAGCCGAGCGCAGCCGAAACCAGGGCCGATCCTCCCGCCGCCAGAGCGGCTCCGCGCAATGGCGCTCGCAGTCTGCTCGCCGGCGCGGTGGGCGGCATCGTCGTCTCGGCGCTCGGCCTCGGCGCCGGCTATACGCTTTTGACCTCCAAAGCCGACGGGTCGGACACCGGGAATCGATTAGGCGCTCTTGAAGCGCAGGCGCGGCAGACCAACGACGCGCTTGGCGCCGAGGCCAATCGCGAGAGCGCGGCCGTCGCTGCGCTCGCGAAGCGGATCAGCGCGCTCGAAGCCGGCGCCGGAGCGTCAAACACAACGGACCTCGACAAGAGGGTGACGGCGTTGGAAGCGTCCAGCGCAGGGAGCAGCGCCGCGAGCGATGCGACCCAACGCTTGGCGGCTCAGGCAAAGGACTTGCGCACCGACGTCGACGCCGAGAAGGGGGAGCTTCCCGAATTGTCGGCGCGCGTTGCGAAGCTGGAATCGGACGCGCCAAAGGCGAGCGCCGCCGGCCCCGATCTCGCCGCTCTCGCGGCGCGAATCGACAAGATCGAGGCCGCCCTCGCCGCGCCCAAGAGTGAAACGCGCGTGGCCGCGGAACAGCCGGCGGCCGCCGATAACGCCACCACCATCGCCATCATCGCCGAGGTCGCGGAAGAACGGTTGCGCTCGGGCGCAGCTATCGGACCCGAGGTCGCCGCTTTGCAGCGCATGGGAGTCGATGCTGCGGCGCTGGCCCCGCTGGAAGCCGTCGTCAACGGGGCGCCCACCAACAGCGCTTTAGCCGCTTCGTTCAATTCGGTTGCGCCGCACGTCCTGGCCGCCACGTCCCAGCCGGACACGGGCAGCGTGAGCGATCGTTTTCTCGCCCATCTCCACAATCTCGTGAAGGTGCGCGAACTCAACGAGACGGCCGGCGAAGATCCGCAGGCTTTGATCTCCCAGATCGAAGCGGCAAGCCGGCGCGGCGATATCGGCGCCGCGCTTGCTTCTTTCGATAAGCTCCCCGAGGCGGCGCGCAAGGCCGCTGGCGACTGGCCGACGCTGGCCCGCACGAGGGCGGCGGCGGAAGCGGCGCTTCAGTCGATCCGCGAGGCGGCGGTCGCGCGGCTCGCGAGCGGCCAAAAACCGTGAAGTCAGGGCGGACGGGCAACCAGGCGCCTCACGGCGCGCGTTTGGCGTTTGAAGCGGGGTTACGATGGTTCGCCTGCTGATTTTCCTGGCGGCGCTGGCGCTGATCGCCGGAGGCTTGACATGGCTTGCGAACAATCCAGGCGTCGTGGACGTGACCTGGCGCGGCGAGCAATACGAAGTTTCCTTGCTGTTCGCGCTCGGCGCCATATTGGCGCTCGGAATTGCGATCGCGATCGTGTGGGGTCTGCTGCGCTTTGTCTTCCGGATCCCTTCCCTGGTCTCGGTCGGCGCGCAATCGCGCCGGCGTGAGAAGGGCTTCCAGGCTCTGTCGCGCGGCCTGCTCGCCGTCGGCGCGGGCGACGCGCGAGGCGCCGCCAAGCACGCGTACGACGCGAACCGGCTGATCGGGCACGAACCGATGGCCAAGCTCCTGCAAGCGCAATCGGCGCAGCTCGCCGGCGACCGGGTGAGAGCCGTTGCGGCCTATAACGCCATGCTCGATCATCAGGAAACGCATGGCATCGGCCTGCGCGGTCTGCATGTCGAGGCGCGGCGCGCCGGCGACCATTCGGCGGCGCTGCAATATGCGATGCGTGCCCATGCGCGCGCGCCTGCGGCCTGGGCCGGTCAGGCGGTCCTCGACGACCGCACGCGACGCGGGGATTGGGCGGGCGCGCTCGCGACCGTCGATTCGAACGCCGGCGCGCGCCTCATCGATAAGCCGACCGCGAACCGCTGGCGCGCGGTGATCAAGACGGCGATGGCCGAGGAAGCGATGGAGCGCGATCCGAAAGGCGCGCTTGCTCTGGCGCAGGAAGCCTGCAAGCTCGCCCCGACGCTCGTGCCCGCGGCGGCGATCAGCGGCCGGCTCACTGCGCAGGCTGGCGACTATCGCCGCGCGAGCCGCATGCTGGAAGCGGCTTACGCGCAGACGCCCCATCCCGATCTCGCCGCCGCCTATCTGCGGGTGCGCCACGGCGATTCCACCGAGGACCGGCTGGCGCGGGCGCGAGCGCTTGCGCGCATGGCGCCGCTCGATCCCGAATCGTCTCTGACCGTGGGGCGCGCGGCGCTCGATGCGCATGATGTGCCCGCCGCGCGCGCGGCGATCGCGGGGCTCATCGCCTCGGATTCGTCGAACGGCCGGCCGACGCGGCGCGTCTGTTTGCTCATGGCCGACATCGAGGAGACCGAGGGCAACCACGGCGCGGTGCGCGAGTGGCTTGGCCGCGCCGCGCGCGCTCCGCGCGACAAGGCCTGGGTGGCGGATGGCGTCATCAGCGACCGTTGGGCGCCAGTGTCGCCGTCGGGAACGCTCGACGGCTTTGTCTGGCGCACGCCCGACGAGCGCATTGCCGCGCCAATGGAGAGTGCCGTGACTCCGCCGCCTCCGCCTGAGGCCATCGCCGCGCCCGTTCCTGCGCCGGCGATCACGCCAGCGCCCGAGGCGATTGGGCCGGAGGCGATATCGGAGCCCGCGCAGACGCCGCTCGCTGTTCCCACGCCGCGAACGGGCGTCATCATAGACCCCTCATCGATGGCGCCGGACGACCCGGGCCCCCAGGAGCAGGTATCGAAACCGCGCCGCTCCTGGCTCTACGCCAATGAATGAGATCGGCCGGGTCGTTGACGTCCCGCGATCCGAAGCCTCGTCCCTGACTTCGGTCGTCATCGTCGGCGCCGGCCATGCCGGCGTTCAGGCTGCAGCATCCTTGCGCGAGCAGGGGTTCGAGGGCGAGGTCGTTCTTCTCTCTGTCGAGAAAGCTCTGCCCTACCAGCGCCCGCCGCTGTCCAAGGCCTTTCTCAAAGGGGAAATGGAAGTCCATGGGCTCCCGCTCAGGGCCGACGCACATTTCCAGGAGCAGCGCATCGACCTGAGACTCGGCGTCGGCGCTACGCGGATCGATCGCGCGGCCCAGCGGGTGGAGCTGAGCGACGGAACCGCGATCGACTACGGACATCTCATCTTCGCGACCGGCGCGCGGCAACGGCGGCTCGATGTGCCGGGCGTCGATCTGCCGGGCGTGTTCGCGCTCCGCGACATCGCCGATGCGACCGCCATTCGCGAACGGTTGGGCGCGAAGCCCAAGGTTGTCATCATCGGCGCCGGATTCATCGGGCTCGAAATCGCCGCGACCGCCGCGAGCCTCGGGGCCGAAGCGACGGTGGTCGAGATCGCGCGCCCGATGGGCCGGGCGGTCTCGCCGATCATGTCGGACTTTTTCCTGAAGGAACACGCGGCGTTCGGAGCGCGCTTCCGGCTTGGGCTTGGCGTTGCCGCGATCAAGGGTCGCGAGCGTGCGGAAACGGTCGTCCTCAGCGACGGCGAGGCGGTGAGCGCGGACCTGGTCGTGGTCGGCATTGGCGTCGTCGCGGAGGACGCGCTGGCCAGGGCGTGCGGCCTCGAATGCGACAACGGAATCGTGGTCGACGAATTCCTGCTGTCCTCCGACCCGGCGATCTCGGCGATCGGCGACTGCGCCCATTTTCCGCATGCGGCGCTTGGCTTACGAACCCGCCTCGAATTGGTGCAGAACGCCGTCGATCAGGGCCGCGCGGTGGCCGCGCGCCTCGTGGGGAAGCCGAAGCCCTACAATGAACTGGCCTGGTTCTGGAGCGATCAGGGCGACTTGAAGCTGATGATCGCGGGCCTCGCCCATGGCGTCGACAAGTGGGTCGTTCGCGGCGATCCCGCGACCCGCGCCTTCTCGACCTTCGGTTTTCGCGACGGCAAACTCGCGGTGGTGGAATTGGTCAACAAAGCCGGCGACCACGCCGCCGCCAAGCGCATCATCGGCACGACGAAAACCCTGACGCCGGAAGAAGCGGCCGACCCGGAATTCGATCTGCGAGGACTGGCGAAGAGGTAGCGCACGTCGCCGGTCGTCGACGATCAAGGTGGGGCGCATGAGTGGGCCGCTTCTCCAATTCGGACCCGAGATCTGGATAGCCGACGGTCCGGTGACGTCCTTTCATGGCTTTGCCTATCCAACGCGGATGGCGGTGATCCGGCTGTCGAACGGAAGCCTGTTTGTTTGGTCGCCCGTCGCGCTATCGAACTCGCTTGGCGCTTCGATCAACGCCCTCGGCCAAGTACGCCACCTTGTCTCGCCCAATGCCCTGCATCACCTGTTTCTTGGCGAGTGGAAGTCCGCCTATCCAGCGGCGCGCCTCTACGCTTCGCCAGGGCTGCGGCGTAAGCGCGAAGACCTTAGCTTTGATGCCGAGCTCAGCGATGTTCCCGAGCCTCAATGGGCGGGTGACATCGATCAGGTCGTCTTGCGCGGAAGCTTTGCGCTCACCGAGGTTGTGTTCTTTCACCGTGGCGCCCGCACGGTCCTGTTCGCCGATCTGATCCAGAATTTTCCACCTGACTGGTTCAAGGGGTGGCGCGGGCTCATCGCACGGCATGGTGGGATCGTGTCGCCCAACCCAGGCGCCCCCAGGGATTGGCGTCTGAGTTTCTTCAATCGTCGGGCGGCGCGGCGCTCACTCGATAAAGTTCTCGCTTGGCCAATCGAGCGGGTGCTGATCGCCCATGGAGATCTGCCAACGGGTGACGGAGCGACCTTTGTGCGCCGGGGCTTCACCTGGTTGCTGGGGCATGAGCCGCCTGACCGGCAAGACCTCATGATCTTTTGAGATGCAGAGTCGCACGCAGCGCGGCCAGGCGCCCCGCTATGGTCGCCTCTTGGGGAAGCCGAAGGCCTACAATGAACCGGCCTGGTTCTGGAGCGATCAGGGCGACTTGAAGCTGATGATCGCCGGCCTCGCCCATGGCGTCGACACGGGGGTCGTGCGCGGCGATGCGGCGACCCGCGCGTTCTCGACCTTCGGCTTTCGCGACGGCAAACTCGCTGTGGTGGAATCCGTCAACCGCGCCGGCGACTACGCCGCCGCCGAGCGCATCATTGGCACGACGAAGACGCTGACGCCTGAGGAAGCAGCCGACCCCGCTTTCGATCTGCGGGGGCTGGCGAAGCGATAAGCGCTGCTTGGCCAACCTCTCGCCATTCGCTTTGCCGTTTATGCGCCCCTATGCCGCTTTTCTTTGCATCTCGCCGACAAGTTCCGAGAGCGCGGATCTTTGCTGTTCCAAAGCGGCTCGGGCAGGACCGTCATCCGAGTTCGATTGAATGGCCTTGTCATAGGCATCAATCAGCCTCTCTTCGCCCGAAGCGAACGCGGACAACGAACCCTTGTCGAGACCGACAACCGCTGAGCGAACGGAAATGACCGTCTCATGGACGTTCGACATGAACGACCCTTTTTCGTCAGGCGTAACGCCTCGCGCGCTCAGGATCGCGTGGATGTTCGCGTGTGCTTTCTCATGCAGCGCTTTTGCTCGTTGGAACAGCGCGACGAGATCGGGTTTTTGCGCGTCCTTGATCGCTTCGTCGTACCCATTGCACGCGTCGATCAACGCCGTATGCAGTTCGACTATGGAATCGTTATCCGACATATCGAGCTCTCCAGGAACGCGCGTAAAAATGCGATGTGGCAGGTTTTGTTCCGATGATGGGTTTGCCATGAACTCCGGGGCTGGGGCGCTGGCGGCAATCCGGACGTGGGCGTTCTCGACCTTCTTTCGGCGACGGCAACTCGTGGTGGTGGAATCGGTTAAACGCGCAGGCGACGACGCGCCGCCAAGGGCATCGTCGGCGCCACCAAGACGCTGACGCGGAAGAGAAGGCTGATCCCGCGTTGACCTGCGCAGCTTGGCGAAGGTGCTAACGCTCGGGTTAACGTCACTCGCTTTTTAGAGAAGTCACGGCTCGCATCGCGATTAAGGGAAGCGGCAAATCATTTGAGGCGGGTCAGCCGGATCGAGCTGTGATAAAGACCGGCGTCGCCGAAGCCCTCTAGCTCTCCGTACATTTCATCAGCGCTCTCCATTTGAAACCTGAACATGGATTCCCTCGTGAATTTGAGGCCCTGGTCGCTGATCTTCCCGGAGAAGGGTCTGTAGGAAGCGGGGCGTTGGTTTGCGGTGAACGAATTAGGTCCGCTGTCGCCGATCAGGCCGCTAACTTCGCCATCTTTGTCGATCGTTTCAATAATCAAGATAACGTGTCGGCCATGGCCATTCCATCGGCGACCGCCGCTTGACCAAACGCCGAGATAGGAAGCGAGTTCGTCAGGAACTTCGCCGGCGGGCTGATAGAATTCCAGGTCTGTGGGCAAGGGGACCTCCAGGCTGGCGGCGGCTGACAGAATGGTCGCGTCATCAGCAACGTGCACTCGACCCGAGCGCTCAGATCCCCGCGATTGGGCGGCGGGCGCGCCGCTAACGGGCGCGCGCGGCGCAGTTGTGTCGCCACTCCGCACTACCGGCAATCGGGATGAAATTGGCTGCCAGCCCAGGCCGACGACCAGCAAAGCCGCCGCCAACGCGAGGACGCCAGTTGCAATTGAGGCAGATCGTGGGGTGGTGGGAATCCAAGAGCTGAGCGAGCTCGGCGCGCCATTCTGCGTTGTCAGGACCATCTTAGAAACACCAGCGAGATCAATACGATACGCTCTCACCGGGCGTGAAATATTCTTGACGTGCTGATCGCCGATATCCTCGAGTTCTACACCAAGATCCTCTCTCACCTGATCCCGGATGGCGCCCGAGACACAAATCCCATCCTTTGGAGCGAGCGGCTCGAGACGCGCGGCGATATTGACGCCGTCTCCCGATATGTCGTCGCCGTCGATAACCACGTCGCCGAGATTGATCCCGATGCGAAGATGAAAGCGCTCTTGCTCGTCTTTCATGGCTTCTTGCGAAATATTGGTTCGCTGAATTGTGATGCCGCAGCCGAGCGAGGCCGTCGCGCTGGGAAAAATGGCAAGGAAGCCGTCGCCGGTTGTTTTGACGACGCGTCCGCCATATTCGGCGACTTTGGGTATGACGATCTGGTCTCTAAGCAATCGCAAGCGTTGGTAGGTTCGTGTCTCGTCCCGCTCCATCAACCCGCTGAAACCCGCGATGTCGGCAAGCATGATGGCGGCGAGCTTGCGTTCGATTTGCGCTTGATCGGCGTGCGTCATATCGCTCAGGTCGTGGTTCGTAGGTGTCTCGCCGTTCATTTCCCGCGACTGCAAACTCCTGTTTGCAACACGCGCGGAAATAGCCATTTGGCGATAGCGGCCTGCCCTTCCGCATCCGGGTGTTCACCCGTCCAATGATCTCCCACCACCCTGTCGATGTTGTGAAGCTGTATCACATGTACACCATGCTCAGCGCTGTATTTCCGGATGTCCGCTATGTTCGAGGACCTGCTGGAGGGATTGTTTCCGGGAACGGCATCGTTGCTTCCCGGTTGGAGAATCAAAACTCTGGTATTCGCCGAAAGCAAACCCGGGAGACGCGCGAGCATACCCCCCGTTGTATCGCCGGCGACGCCGGCATTGAGAACCTCGGCCGAGCATCCTTTGGTCCGAAGCAAACGCTCCAACTGGGCTGGGAAAGCCTGGTCCATTGAGACGCCCGAGGCATGGCGACCCTTGCCGAAACCTTGTGTCGTGCTGGCTCCCAGCGAGACAATTTCCGCCGCGTTCGATGCCAATGTGAAAAACGCCAGGAGAACGGCCAAGAGGACAACGCGAGTCACACTTAAACCCCCTCTCAGTTGTCGCAGGAAACCGCGAAGCCTTCTCTTAAAATTCAGTTCTTGGGGCTCGTGGTCCGTCGATGCTTTTGCTTCCCAAATGCGAATAGGGATATATTGAATGCCAGTCTTCCAGCGGTTAGACAAGCCGCGTTTGCCCGCGCGCAAACGCCTGGGCGCACGATAAATTATGAGTCGTGCTCGTACGTGCGGCTCATTCGCTCCGCCCTCAAACCTGGTATGCCGGGGTATGATTGTCGGCGCTTACGCACGCCAATTCTCATATGATGAACCGACAGTATGTCGCACCGACGCGTCTCCGGTCGGCGCGTCACTCCGCCAGGAAAAAGCGCACCATCACCCGCGAGGCGTCGAGGCCGACGGTCTGCGTAAAGCTGCCACGCGGGTCGCCGCCGAACCAGGCGTGGCCGCCGCCTTCGACCAGCCATTGTTCCGCGACCGGTCGGCCGTCGGAATCTTTCACCGCCGTGCGGCTCACGCGGCCGCCCTCGATTGGCCAGTCGAGGTCGCTTCGCGCGAGCGTCTCTCCGCGCTCGACCTCGTCGAAAATGTGTTCGCCGTTGATCGCGTTGACCGTGCTGTCGGCCAGCCCGTGAAAGATGATCTTGCGGACATGCCGACCGCTTGTGGCGGGCGGCACGGGGTCGAAGGCCGCCGTTCCCTTCATCGCGGCGAAGGCGGAGGGCACGTCGCCGGCTGACTTATAGGGCAGGCCGGAATGGATCCCGACCGCTTCGAACACATCCGGGTAGGTCGCGGCGAGAACCTCAGCCATCGCGCCGCCCGCCGACAGGCCGGCCGCGAAAACGCGCCCTCTTCGGACGTCGAACTCCTTCGCGAGCGCCTGCGCCAGCCCCGCCAGCTTGGCCGGCTCGCCCGAGCCGCGGCTCTGATGGCGACGGTCGAACCAGTTCCAGCAGCCGTTTGGGTTGGCGAGGCGCGGCTGGTGCGGATAGGCGACAATGAGGCCGAACTCCTCCGCAAGGGCGTTCATCCTCGTGCCAAGGGCGAAGTCTTCGGGATTCTGCGTGCAGCCGTGCAGCATCACGACCAGCGCCGGCTCCCGCGGCTCGGCGTCGGCGGGAACATAGAGCCGGTAGTCGAGGGAACCTGCAGGCCCGTGATAGGCGCGTTTCAGGAACCGTTCGCCGAGATCGGGCGCGGGCGCTCCCGGAGCGCCAGGCGAAATCACTGGCCGCATCCGCAAGGCGCGCAGGGTCTCGCCCAGCGGGCGGCGTGGGGCTAACGGAATAACCGTCGCCGTTGGACGGGGAGGGGGCGCTTTCGAATCGTCGTTCGCGCCCGCGGGCGCGCTCTCACCGGAGAGCGCCTTGCGGATAAGCGCGGTCGCTCCGCCAAGATCGGATTTTTTCACCAGCCCCAAAGCCTCGTTCATTACGTCGAGAACGCGTAATTTCATTGTTTGTTCCTGTCGGAATTTTATCAGCCCAGCCGATCGGCCAGCGCTGTCTTGATCTCGGCGGACGCGTGCAGAGCGCCGAGGACGGTGATCGATTCGATGGTTGCCCGTGCGAGATCGGGCGTCACGTCGTCGGCGATGACCACCAACCCGAGAACGCGAATTTTGAGCCGCTCACCCGCTGCCTGAATGGCTTCGAGGTCCTGGCGGGCGAAGGTCCGCAGGCCCAGTTCAAGCGTGAGGCGCGAAGCCGCCTTTTTTGCGGTGTCGGCATGGGTCGCGAGCTGGGCCCGGACGGCGGTGCGGATGAAGTCGGAGCGATTGGAATAGAAGCCGTCACGCACGAGGAGATCGATCGATCCGAGATCGACGAACCCCAGGTTAATGGTGAGCTTCTCACTGTCGGGTGTCTTGGCGTAGTGCGAGTGACTGGGCATATACCATCCATGTGGATGCTGAATGGATGGTATATGGAGGCGCGACTCCAATCTTTCAAGGGTGGCCCTCGAGACGCAAAACGGCGCCGCCCAAACGGCAAAGGAGCTCGTTAAACGCGCCGCAAACGCTTGAAAAGGTTGAATCCGGACTCGTTAGAAGCGGAGACCTAGGGAACCCTCACGGCTTCACCCACTTGCCGTTGGCCTTCGACGACTTGACCGCGGCCTCGACGAATTCCATTCCCTTGACGCCGTCGTCAATAGTCGGGAAATGCGCGGATTTGAGCGGCTTCTTGCCGACCCGGGCGGCTTTGATGGCCAGCGCTGCTTCCGAATAGATGTTGGCGAAGCCTTCGAGATAGCCCTCCGGGTGGCCGGGCGGGACGCGCGTCACGCGCGCCGCCGCTTCGCCCGAATCCGGACCCCCGCGGGTGACGATGCGGGTCGATTGCCCGAACGGCGTCCAGAACAGATAGTTCGGGTTGTCCTGCCTCCAATGGAAGCCGCCCTTCGTGCCGTAGACGCGCAGCATGAGCCCATTCTCGTTGCCTGGCGCGACCTGGCTCGCCCAGATCGCGCCGCGCGCGCCATTGGAATAGCGCAGCATGATCTGCGCATTGTCGTCGAGCTTGCGGCCCGCGCCGAACGAGGTGAGGTCGGCGGCGAGTTCGGTGAGCTCGAGCCCGGTCACGTAGTCGGCGAGGTTGTAGGCGTGCGTGCCGATGTCGCCGAGCGAGCCGCCCGCTCCCGAGCGTTTCGGATCGACGCGCCATTCGGCCTGCTTGTTGCCGGTGGTCTCGGACGCGGTCGTCAGCCAGTCTTGCGGATATTCGGCGTGGACAAGCCGGATCTCGCCGAGATCGCCAGCGCGGACCATCTCGCGCATCCGGCGCACGAGGGGATAGCCGGTGTAATTGTGGGTCAGCGCGAACACGAGACCGGACTTTTCCACCGCGTCGCGCATCTTCTTCGCTTCCGCCAGGCTGATGGCTAGCGGTTTGTCGCAGATGACGTGGATACCGGCCTTGAGGAACGCATAGGTCGGCCCGGCGTGGGCATTATTCGGGGTCACGATGGCGACCGCCTCGATGCCATCGGCACGCTTGGCTTCTGCCTTCGCCATGCTGGGGTAGTCGTCGTAGATACGGTCGGCGGAGAGACCGAGCGCCTTGCCTGAACGCCGCGATTTCTCCGGCGTCGACGACAAGGCGCCGGCGACAAGCTCGTAATGATCGTCGATCCGCGAAGCGATGCGGTGAACCGCCCCGATAAAGGCGCCCTCGCCGCCGCCGACCATCCCCAGCCTGATCCTGCCGCCCATATTGGCGTCGCTGCGTCCCTCGATAGCCATGCTCGAATCCTCCCCTGGCGCGGCTTGAACCTCGCGCTCGATTGCTTTCAGATTGGCTTTGTCGCCGCCGGTATCAGTCAAAAACGGCGGGCGCCAAAGCACGCATCGCCCGGCGGGAGCGGTGCTGCCCCCCTAGCGAAATTGGTTTTCGGACATGGCCAATCCCCGGGCCGGTATGCTCGCATAGTCCCGCCGAGCCGGGCAAGCGCCTTTCGGCCTCCGCTTACGGAACAGTAACCTGCAGGCGTTAAGACAGATCTGGTCCGAATGATTTGGACCTCCCCGTCGCGTCGCCGCCGCACTGAAGCGCGCTCGCGCCACGCCATGATGGCCGCAAAGCGCATTGATCGTAGGTCGGCTGGTATGCGTCAGACAGAATACGAAGCGGTCCTTCGAGTTCCCTTTGGCTTGCTGGCGAGGCGCGCGTCGCGCCCTTCCCGCGCGCTCTTCCGAACTGGATCGGCGCGATCATGATCATCGTGCGCTTCGTCCGATCGCACGCCGACGTGGCCTACGCCCTCGTCGCCGTCTTTCTTGGCGCCGCGGCGCTCGCCGCGCTGGGATCCTTTGTCCCGGACCAAGCGCTGGCCGCGCTACGGTCCCTGAGTCCGGGCGAAACGCCGTTCTTGCAGCTTCTGCTGCTCGGCTCGATCGGCGTTGGCCTCGGCCGTCTGACGATCAAGGCGACGCCGACCCCGGCCGAGAGCGGAGGCCAAGCCAAGCCACAGCGAGAGAGGGCTGACAAGGATGAAAAGGTCGACCGGGTTCTGCGCCAGGTGGCAAAGGTCCTGCAGACCCATTTGACGGACAGCGAGAGCTTTTCTGAGCGACTCGACGGCCACAACCAGCGCCTGTCGCGGCATGAATCGGTTGGGCCGATCAAAGAGATCGTGTTGGCCCTCATCGAGGACAATCGCGATATGCGCGATAGGCTCGACAACGTCAGGAACCAGCTGGAAGAATCGCGCATGCAGGCCGTGCAGTTGCAAACGAATCTCGAACGCGCGGAAGAGGCCGGACTGCGCGACGTCGTGACCGCGATTGGCAATCGCCGCTTCTTCGACGCGAGCTTCATCGAGGAGGTGGAGAAAGCACGAAGGCAGGGTGACCACATGTGCCTCGCGCTTGCCGACATCGACAAGTTCAAGCATGTCAATGACCGTTTCGGCCATCTGGTCGGCGACCGCCTGTTGCGGCTGTTCGCCAACATCCTGGTGCAGAACGTGCGGGGGCAAGACAAGGTCGCGCGCTTCGGCGGTGAGGAGTTCGCGCTGATCTTCCCCGGCGCGCGCCTCGGCGAGGCGGTGATCGCGGTCGAACGGATCCGGACCGTTCTCGAATCCAAGCAATGGACCATTGAGCCAAGCGGCGAGCGCGTCGGCAAGGTGACTGCGTCGTTCGGGGTGGCGAAGCTGAGGGTTGACGAATCGCCTAATGACTTGCTTCGACGTGTCGATGAACGCCTCTACGAGGCCAAGGTCCAGGGGAGGAATCGCGTTGTGGCCGATGACGCCAGTGACGAAACCTCCCAATTGTCGCCTCGCGACCGGCGCGCCGTAGCCGGCTGACCCGCTCGCGAGATCGCGCGACCATGTCCGACCGCCGCAACGATTCGTTTCAGCGCGCCCTCGACGAGGCTGGCCGCGGGGGTAACGCGCCCGATGACAGCGGCGCGGGCCCAACGGGAGGATTCCGCGTGCACGGCGTCGCCCTCGGCGTGGCGCGAGGTTCGGGCGGCAAGGCGCGATTTGGGCTCGCTTTGGACTGGACGGACGAACCCCCGGACCGGTCCGCGCTGCCCCCGCAACGTCAGTTGTCCAAACCAGTTGGGCTTTCCGGATATACGTCGATCGAGATCGCGACGGAGCTTGGCCTTGGGACGGGCTTGACGCTCGATCAGCTTGGCTCCCGCTGGCGCGACTTCGTCTGGCGCAATCATCCCGATCGCCAGCCCGAAGCTGCGCGTGAACGCGCCAACGCTCGGGTGGCTATCGCCAACACGCTCTATGATCGGGCGCGGCGGGATCTCGCCAAAGCGCGATAGCTTTCATTGGCGCGTCGTGAGGAGCGCCAGCGCCGGGACGAACATCATCGCGTCGACGGCGCTGTCCCCACTCCGAGTAACGCCGAGACGACAGCCGCAATCACAGCGCCGACGTCACCGGCGCGCTCACGACGCCGAAGCAGCCTTGAACCGTCCGCCCGTAGAGCGCGGATACGATTGCCGCGGCGCTTCATCCTTGAACGAGAATGTAGAGAAACGCCGCCGCCCCAAGCATGAGGCCGACGCGGTCGCACGGGGAGATCAGCAAGCCCAGGTGATATGATGTCAGTTACAACCGTTGTCGGTCCCCGCGCCAAACGATGCGGCCGCTACCACACGTCCACTAGTGGGAGAGGAACTTGAACGGTTCCGCCGTGACGAACTTGTCCGAGACTTCGCCCGAGAGAATCGGGTGATCACTCAAGTCGAGCTTTGCAGGCGCTGACCCTTCCGCGAGTTTCAGCTTCGCCACGTCGACCCAGAAGATCGACGGACTATACGAGGACTCGAAAAAGTACCGCTTGGCGCTGGTATCGGACACTGTCCGCCAGATCGTCGCTGCGATGTTCGGCTTCTCCGGGTCGGCGAGGCCGAGCGGAACCGAGATCGAGCGGATCAGCGAAAAGGCGGTTGCGACCGCGAGTTTCGGGTCCTTCTCCTTCGGCGCCGCGTTGAGGCTCCAACTCATGCGGACGAAGCGATCGGCGGAGCCAATCGTTCCCGGTTGGAAATTGAGCCCGTTGACGCCCTTCCAGTAGGTGTTGATCGCGAGCTGCTGGTCGAAGCTCGGTGAGTTGGTCATCACCGTATATTTGCGGTCGTGATGGACGACGAGCTTGCCACCGATATATTCAAAGATGGCGCTGTCGCCCGAAGCGTCAGCCAGCGCAAGGTGGCCGCCGGCCTTTTTTCCGCCGGGCAAATCCGGCGCAACGACGGCGAACGGGTCGTGGCTCAGCGCGTCGACCGCTTCCGCCACCGTGCTGTAATTGTCGAGCGCATATTGGGTCCAGGCGCCGACCGAGATTAGCGGCTTTCCCGAAGCCTTGGCGTCGCCGTAGTCGCTTTCGACAAGGTAGAGCGCATTGGCGACGAGGCCCGCATCGTTCATTCCGTCGACGGTGGCGATATTGTAGAACGAAGAAATCACCGAGCCATGTTTCGACGTCCATTCGACTGAGCCGGGACCGGCGCCGCCGTCGCGCTTGAGGCCTTTCGGGAAGGACCAGAGGTCGGTTGCCGGATCCACCGCCCAGTCCATGGAGCGGCCGACTATGTAGCTGTTCGTCCCAGTTTCGTAAATGAAGCGGGTGCACGCCAACGCATCGAAGCTCATACATGCGATCATTGCGGACGCGGCGAGCGCGATTAGCCGGCAATTCCTCATTTTTTGCCTCCCCAGCCCATGAAAGCGCATCGGCGAAAGAGAGCTTGACCCTCTTCCGTCGACGCGATCGCAGATCCGTTTTGTTTCTTAGCGATAGACGCGAACCCCCCCACGATAGCCGTAGGGGCGCCGGACGACCGCCGCGCCGCCGTGGTAACCATAGCCCCGATGCACGCCGACCGCGCCGTTCGGGCCGGCGCAGCCGGCGCGATAAACGCCTCGCGCGCAGACGACGGCATTGGCTTCCACCGGCAGCGCCGCCATCAGGCCAAGCGCCAGCATTGCATATGTAATCATCTTCATTCGATTGTTCCTTCCAGCCCATTTGCAACCGCCGCGGGTCTGCGGCGGTCGGTCCACATCGCCGATTTTTCCGGCGCGGCAGCTCTAGATCGGTTCGATGTCGTCCGGCTTCCACATTTGGCGGAGCCGCAGCTCGAGCCGCCAGTAGAGGCGCAGAATCATGAACCGGCCCTCGGTCGAGGTTTCTGCAAGAAATTTCGGGGAATGTCACTAGGCGCGGGCGTCTGGCCGACGTGAACACGTCTCCAACTGTCGCCGCGCGGCGGCTACGGGAGGTTCACTCGAAGATCCTCCTGCGGGTGAACAGCGAGGCGCCGTTCGCGGCTTTCGCCACCGCGAGCAGTTCCTTGCCCTGGTCGTCGAGCAGGACCCAGCCGCCGTTTCGCGCGACGATCCCGCCGATACGGCCCAGGCCCGCGACGGTGTCACCGGGCGCGGCGGTGCGGATTGCGCCATCGATTTTCAGCCAGACGCGATCGGCTTCAGCGGCGACAATCTCGATCGGTCGCGCGGCTGTCGCGGCTTGCCCGACGGAAGCGGCCACCGAGCCGGTCGCCGCCATGTCGACGGCGGCGGTCTCTGCCGACGGCAGCGCCTGCCCTCGAACGGCGCCGCCTGGCCCGCGCGGCTGGGCGAAAATCGCTAAATGCTCCATCCCATTGATGCGCGTCTTCCCCGCGCCATAGGCGAGCATATAGATGGCGAACGCAGCCGAAGTGCTGGCTAGCGCCATTCCGACCGCGCGGATCACAGTTTCGTGGGCAGGCGCCATTGCATCCTCAAGCCTCGACGGTTTTAGATTCGTTGCGCAGGGCTGCGGCCAGGTCGATGAAGGGGTCGTCGCATCGCGGCCCGTCCATCGTCTGGTTCATCGCCTCATAAATGCGCGGGGCCGATTTGATCGCCTTATCGAGGACCGGGTCGGCGCCGGCCGTGTAACCACCCATCAGGCGCAGCTCACGGGTCTCCTCGTATCGCGCGATCATCGAGCGCAGGCTCCCGACGACCTTGCGCTGCTCCGGTCTCCAAGATGGGTTCGTCATCCGCGAGACCGAAGAGAGAATGTTGACGGCGGGATAGCGCCCTTCGTCAGCAATGGCGCGATCCAGCACGATGTGCCCATCGAGCGTCCCACGAATCGCGTCAGCGACCGGATCATTGTGATCGTCCCCGTCCACCAGGACAGAGAAGATTCCTGTGATCGAGCCTGATCCTTCGACGCCAGGCCCTGCTCGCTCGAGCAACCGCGGCAGATCACTGAAGACGCTTGGGGCGTAGCCGCGGGCGACGGCCGGCTCCCCCGCTGCAAGCGCCACGTCGCGCGCGGCGTGTGCGAAGCGTGTGACCGAATCGACGATCAGCAACACCGACTCGCCCAGATCCCGGAAGGACTCGGCGATCGCCATCGCGGTTTTCGGAGCGAGCCTGCGCATCATCGGGCTTTCGTCGCCGGTCGAGACGACCGCGACGGCGGAGCTGCGATTCTCGCCCAGCGTCTCGTGAAGAAATTCCCGCACTTCGCGGCCCCGTTCGCCCACGAGCGCAATGACGACCGTGTCGATCGGGGTCGCCCGAGCCAGCATTGCAAGCAGCGACGACTTGCCGACGCCCGAGCCGGCGAATACGCCAACCCTCTGTCCAACGCATAAAGGCGTGAACAGGTCGACGACGCGTACGCCGGTGCGCAGCGGCGCTTCAACGCGTGCGCGCTGGAGCGGTGGCGGCGGTGAAGCATCGAGCGGCGCCGGCCTGTCCCCGGTCAGAAGCTCGCCGGCGCCGTCGATCGGTCGACCAAGCGCGTCGATGACGCGCCCCTTCCACGATCGATGGGGCGACAGGGACAGGGTTTCAGCTCGAAAGGCGCGCGAACCGATCGTGACGTCGCTGCGCGTGTCGAACGGCTTCAGCGTGGCTGAGGAGTTGTCGATCCTGACCACTTCGCCGATCTCAACACGATTGCCGACATCGACGCCGACACACTCGCCGAGCTTGAGGAAGCGCGACAGGCCGGCGACGCGATAGTGCGATGTTGAGACTTCGATGACGGACCCGCTCACGCGCGCCGCCGGAAGTGTCCGCAATCCTTGCGTCACCCGTTGCTCGAAGCGCTCAAGCGGCGAGGGAGGGCTCGTGCGAGCGGCGGTCATGCCGATGCTCCGAGAGCCTTGATCGCGTCTTGAAGCGACGTCTCCGACTGCGAAGTCTCGGCCGCGACCCCGTCGAAGGCTCTGGTCACTTCGATCAGTCTGGTCATCTCGCGCACCGGATCGACGTTCGAGCCTTCGACCGCGCCCTGAACGACACCGTCGCGGGTGAAATCGAGGACGGGCGTCGCCGGCTTGTCAGGCACGACGCTTGAGCTTTCCGCCCGTTTCAAAGTGGCGGCCGGATCGATCTCGAACAGTCCGAGCGCTCCGATCTGCCGTCCATTTTGCGTGATCATTCCGTCGGCGGAAACGGCCAAGGGCCCCGCGTCGCTGTCCAGAAGGATGGGGGCGCCTCCGGCGTCAAGGATCGGGTTGCCGTTTAGCGTGCGAAGCGTCCCGGACTCGTCGATCTTCGTCCGACCGTCGCGCGTGTACGCCACACCCTGGGGCGTCTGAATTCCGAACCAGCCGTCCCCCTGCACGGCGAAATCGAGGGTATTGTCGGTCTTTGTGAGACCGCCGAGGCGGCGCGAGATGAAATCCGAGCCGCTCGAGGCATAGCCGAGCCGCGCGTCCCCAGCCTTGGCCATTTCCGTCTCGAACGACACGCCGGTCGCCCGAAAGCCAACGGTGTTCATGTTGGCGACGTTGTCGGCGATGGTTTCGAGTCGCCGCTCCAGCGCCACTTGAGCGGAAAGGGCAACATAGAGTCCGTTTTGCATGACGCCATTCCGCGAGGCCTAAAGGTCACGCCGGCCTTTCACGGAAACGATGGTTCGGCTGGCTTGTCCGTAGCTGACTTCACGGCTCACAGCTTGGCGTAAGCCTCGAGCCGCAAACCTTATGTGTCTTCGCACCGGAGCGAATTCTTGAATTTCGCCATTGGTCTCGTGATCACCGTCGGCTGCATCCTCGGCGGTTATGCGGCGCTGGGCGGCCATCTCGAGGTGCTGTTTCAGCCTTTCGAGTTCGTCATCATCATGGGATCGTCGCTCGGCATTTTTATTGTCGCCAACGCCATGTCGACGATCAAGGACTGCGGCAAGGCGTTCGTGGAGGCGGTTCTCGACAAGGCGCCAAAGCCGCGCGATTTCCTGGACGTCCTGTCAGCCCTGCATGCGCTGATGCGCGAACTCAGAGCCAAGTCCCGGAGTGAGGTTGAAGCGCATTTCGACAACCCTCAGGAATCCGAGATCTTCAAAAATTTTCCGAAGCTGCTCGCGAACAAGGACCTCGTGACGTTCATCTGCGACTACGGCCGTCTCATCATCATCGGTAATGCACGAACGCATGAGATCGAGGCGCTGATGGATGAAGAAATCGAGACTCTGGCGCATGACCGATATAAGCCGGTGGGCGCCTTTCAGGCGGTCGCTGACGGACTGCCCGCGCTCGGCATCGTCGCGGCGGTGCTCGGCATCATCCACGCCATGGGCGCGCTCGACCAATCGCCCGAAATTCTCGGCGGCCTCATCGGCGCGGCGCTGGTCGGCACCTTCGCCGGCATTTTTCTGTCTTATGCGATCCTTGCGCCGATCGCTCAGAAGATCAAAACGGTGCGGCAAAAGCAGCTCAGGTTGTTCACTCTCGTGAAGCAAAGCCTGCTCGCCTTCATGAACGGAGCGATGCCGCAAGTCGCGGTCGAGTTCGGCCGGAAAACGATCCCCTCAAGGGAGCGGCCTACGATCGATGTCGTCGAGAACGAGACGACGTCTGCAGGCGCAAGCGGCGGCGCCGAGCCCGCGATCCGCGAGGCCGCATGAGCATGAACGAGGGAACGCCCGACTTCGATCATGGCGCGCGCCGGCTGCAGGGCGCGATGCTCGAACACCCAGGCTTCGCCATCGAGCGGATGCCGGGCCTCGGTTACGCGCTCAATCGCTTCATCGTGGAGGCGCCGGACCGCCTCGCCTCGCTCATCGCCCGCCTTTCCGGCGGCGCAATCGAGGAGGTTCGTGCGACGACGCTGTTTCAGGCGATCGGCGAGTGCTCTGGATTGACTGCGGCGATCTACGCAAGCGCCGAACCTGAAGCGCAATTCATGATCGCGTTCGATGAGCGCATCGACAGTCTGATCGTCTCCTCCATTTTTGGGGAAGCCGTCAGCCGCGATCGTCCCGAGAAAGCGGGGATCGACACCCAAAGGTCGCGCACGGCGATCGAGACCGCGCTTCTTGAGGCGTTTGCCCGCGCATTGGGCGAGGGGCTTGAAGCCGCCTTCAAGTCCGTTGCTCGCGTCGCGCTGAGTTTCGAGCAGCTGACCACGATCAAGGATGCCTACGTTCTCGGGCGGCGGGACGGGGATGCGGCGGCGGCGCGGTTTACGCTTGGCATGAACGGGGGCGGCTGCTCTGGCCTTCTCTTGCTGCCGCAGGCGTTTCTTCTGCCCTTTCGCGCCGAACTTGCGAATGATCCCGAGGCCGAGGCGTCGCCTCCCGATCGGCGGTGGTCCCGGCTGATGGAGGCTGGCGTTCAGCAGACGCGTCTGCCGGTGATGGCGATCCTGGAGGAGGTGCCAATGAATCTTGGTGACGTCGCCAACTTCGAGGTTGGCGGACTTTTGCCCCTGCAATGCAACGATTTCACCGCCATCCGCCTCGAATGTTCGGGCCGCGGAATGTTCACCTGCAAGCTTGGCCAAGCAGACGGCCGCTACCGTCTCGAAGTCGAGAGCCCGATCGCGCAAGGACACGAAGCCGCAAAGCCCTAGACTAGGGCGACTGCTTCGGCCGCCCATCTGACATCATTGAGCAAGACCTTCCATGGACGCAGCCGCCATCACCTCCGAGCCGTCAACCCCAATCGAGCCTCCGACATCGCAGCCTCTGGGGGGCCCGTCCAATATCGGCGCAATCCTCTCGATTCCGGTGACGGTGCAAGTCGTGCTCGGCTCGACCTCGCTGCCGGTCTCCGGGCTCATGAAGCTCGCGCGCGGCGCCATCGTCTCGCTTGATCAGCGGGTCGGCGATCCGGTCGACGTGGTCGTGAACGGCACCGTGATCGCGCGCGGCGAAATTGTCGTCGTCGATGACGCGAGCCAGCGCTTCGGCGTGTCCTTGCTCGAGGTTGTCGCCGGCGGCGGGCTCAAACAGCCGGCGAAGGCTCCGCAGGAGAACGGCCATGCTTGATGCGGCGATCAGCGGCGAGAGAACACTCACCGGGCCCGAAAAAGCCGCGGCCTTGCTCCTGATGATGGGCAAGCCGCCCGCGGCTCGGCTGCTCAAGCAATTTGATCAACCGGACTTGCAAGTCGTGGCGCGGGCCGCCGCCGGGCTTGGCGCCATCCCAGCGACAACTCTGGATCGACTGGTCGACGAATTCGCGGCCGACTTCTCCGCCGGCGCCTATCTGTTCAGCGACGCAGGCCAGGTCAAGAGTCTCCTCGCCGATAGCCTACCGCCTGAGCAGATCGCCGACATCCTGGGGGTTGAAACCGGGGAAACCAAAGAAGTCGATGTATGGCGGGCCTTGGCGCAAGCGCCGGAAGCCGCGATCCTCGCTTTCCTGATGGCCGAGCGTCCGACAACTGCGACTTATATCCTCTCCAAGCTCGATTCTGCCGTTGCGACCAAGGCGATTGCGGCGCTCCCGCGGGATCGGCGCAACGCGGCTCTTTGCGGGCTCGTTGCGCCGCTGGCTGTGACGCCGCTGGCCGCGCGGCTTATCGAAGAGGCGGTAGGAAGCGCGATGAAACAAGCGCCAAAGGCGGCCCCCGGCGCCGATGGGCGGTCTCGTCTCGCCGGTATCATCAATGGACTTGATGCTCCGGAGGCGGAAGACGCCATGCGGGCGCTCGAACAGGCCAGTCCGAAAGACGCCGCCATCGTAAAGGGGATGCTCTTTTCGTTCAACGATCTGCCGCGACTGTCCGAACGCGCTCGAGCTTTGTTGTTCGACCGCGCCTCGATCGACATTGTCGTCATGGCGCTCAGGGGGACAGAGGCTGATTTCCGCGATACTGTGCTCTCGTCGATGCCCTCGCGCGGACGCCGCTTGGTCGAGGGCGAACTTAGTTCCGGCGGGAATGCGCCGCCTCGGGACATCGCCAAGGCGCGCAAGGCCATCGCCGACATCGTGCTCGGCATGGCGAACCGCAATGAGATCGAGCTTGGCGGTCCGCCAGCCGAAGCCGCTTAAGTTTGGAGGCGGCTGCAAAAAGCGCCGGTTGGTGAGCGATGAGCGGCGACGTCGATCACGAAGACAAGACCGAGGAGCCGACAGAGAAGCGGCTGCATGATGCCGTCGAGCGCGGCGAAGTCGCTTTTTCGCGGGAGGCGCCCCTGTTCGCTTCGCTGGCCGCGACCCTCCTCGTGCTCATATTCGTCATTCCCACCCATGCCGAGGCCCTCCTCACTGCGCTCATCGGCCTCATCGACGACCCAGCCGGCTGGCGGATCGAGCGCGGCGAAGACGTCCTCGCCCTCGCCGGCCCCCTCGTGAGCGCGGCCACGCGTTTCCTTGTGCCGACCGTGATCCTTCTGACCGTCGCGGGTCTCCTTGCTTCCGTCGCCCAGAGTCCGCCTCGTATCGTGCCCGACAGGATTTTGCCCGACGCCTCGCGCATCTCGGTAAACAAGGGCCTGAGCCGCGTGTTTGGCGCCCGCGGTTGGACGGAGTTTCTGAAGAGCCTCCTCAAGCTCGCCGCGGTGATCGCGGTGGCGGCGATGATGCTGATCGGCCAGAAGGTCGTCCTGCTCACGGCGATGACCGTCGACCCGGGCATGCTGCCGCAGCGCATCCTCGACCTATTCGTCAAAACGATCGCCGCAGTGCTCGTCGCGACAGTCATGGTCGCCGCCGCTGATCTTGGCTGGTCAAGGATCTTGTGGCGGCGCGACCATCGGATGAGCAAACAGGAAGTCAAGGAGGAGCTTCGCCAGGCCGAGGGCGACCGGATGATCAAAGCGCGGTTGCGCTCGCTCCGGCTCGATCGGTCGCGCAGGCGGATGCTTTCGGCGGTTCCCCGCGCCACGATGGTCGTGGTCAACCCCACGCATTACGCGGTCGCGCTGCGATACGTTCGCGCGGAGGGCGGCGCGCCTATTGTCGTCGCTAAAGGCGCTGACTTTATAGCTTTGAAGATCCGCTCGATTGCCGAGGAGAGCGGCGTTCCGGTGATCGAGGACAAGCCGCTTGCGCGCTCGCTCTACGCCGCCGTCGATGTCGATCGCCCGATTCCTGCGGAATTTTATCGAGCCGTCGCCGAGATCGTTCACGTGATCCAGCAAAGGAAGGGTCAATGGGCCCAGCGAAGACACTGAAACCCTACGGACGAAGTCCACGACAGGGCCGCCCGCCCGAGCGAGAGCAAATCATCGCCGACGCGCTGGTGGATTTCGCGAGCGAACTCAGGCTGACCGACGCCGCGGAACTGATGTCGATGATCCGAAATGACCACGCAGCGAATCTCGCCGACCTCGTCAATTCGTCGACCGAGCTCTTCTTCAAGAGCGGGACGCTGCGCTATGCTCTGTCCGCGAGTTTCAAGGCGCCATGGGACGCGACGCCGACCGTGGAGATCGACATGGAATTCCGCCATGCCGCCGTCTGCGCCTTCTTCCGGCTCACCATTGGCCAGCGCCGCGCAGGGGTCGAAATCCAGGACATCCTTTTCGAGGAGAAGAGGCTGGATGAGTTCGCCAAGGCGCAACGTCTCTCCTACGCCCTCGAAACGGCGCGGCTATAGAGCCTGCGAGGCCAGCGCGTGAACGGCCACGCCGCGGCTGTCATGGGCGCGAAGACAGGCATCCAGAAAATCTTCGCAGAGGACTCTGGATTTCTGCTTGCGCGGGAATGACAAAACGCTCGCGCACGTTTCTTCCTCAAGCGGCGGCGCTCGCACCCCGGTTCCCGGCAAGCCCCGTGCAAGCCCGGACGCGCAGGGTTCATCCAATCCCTGTCCAGGAGTGGCGCGCAATTGTCATCAGTGTATCTTTTCGAGGTCGGCTCCCAGAAGGCGCAATGGCTGTCCGCGCGCCAAACGGCGCTCGCCGCCAATGTCGCCAACGCGAACACGCCAAGCTATCGCGCGGTCGACATTCAGCCGTTTTCCGCTGTCCTCGACTCGTCACCCATCGAATTGGCGACGACCAATCCCGCTCATCTATCGTTGCCTCAATCGGAAGCGGGCGCGCTGCGCGAAGTCGAAGTTGACCCGGCGGAACAGACGTTGTCGGGCAACACGGTCAATCTCGAGCAGCAGATGATCAATCTCGGCGAGGTCAATCGGGACTACACGATGAATTCCGACATCCGCCGAGTCTTCCATCAACTCCTTCTCTCTGCGCTGAAGTGAACGATCATGCAGGATTCGCTACAGACTGCGCTCCGCATCGCGGCATCCGGGCTTCAGGCCCAATCGACGCGGCTTCGCATCGTCTCGCAGAATATCGCCAACGCCCAGTCGACCGGCTCGGCGCCCGGCGCCGACCCATATGCTCGGCAGACCGTCTCCTTCGAAAGCGAGATGGACCGGACGCTCGGCGCGAATGTGGTCAATGTCAAATCGATCGGCGTCGACTCGTCTCCTTTCAAGCTCGAGCACGACCCCGGCAATCCGGCTGCCGACGCAGGCGGCATGGTGAAGATGCCGAATGTCGATGTGCTGACGGAGCTGGCCGATATGCGGGAAGCCAATCGCAGCTATGAGGCCAACCTCCAGGTCGCTAAGCAGTCCGCCGACATGCTGAACACCACGATCAGTCTGATGAAGGACGCGTGAGCGTCGACGTCGCGAGGGGTAAACGATGATCGAGAGCGTTTCTGGAATTGGCTCGGCAAGCGTGAGCGCCGGGGTTCGATCCCCGGCGGCCACCGCGGCGCCGGCCCAGGGGCCGAGTTTCGGTCAGGCGCTCGCTCAGGTGGTTGGCTCGGCGGTCGATACGCTGCAGTCCGGGGAAGCTGTCGCCATTCAAGGCATCCAAGGCGCGGCCTCGCCGATGAAAGTCGTGGACGGAGTGATGGCGGCGCAACGCTCGCTCCAGACCGTTCTTGCGATCCGTGACAAGGCGGTCTCCGCTTACGAAGAGGTTGCTCGCATGGCGATCTGATCGGAGATTCGATGCGCGTGTTCTTGAGCGGAAACGAAGGATGTTGAGATGAGAGCGTTGGGGATAGCGGCGACGGGCATGAGCGCGCAAGAACAAAACCTTGAGGTGATCGCGAACAACGTCGCCAACATCAATACGACGGGCTTCAAGCGTTCGCGGGCGGAATTCACCGACCTCATTTATCAGACTGAACGGCTGATGGGCGTTTCGAATCGGGGCCGCGACGCGACGGTTCCCGAAGGGGCTCAGATCGGCCTCGGCGTTCGCACCGCGGCGATCCGCAGCGTCAACATTCAGGGCGCCCTGACCAACACTGGCAACCAGCTCGATCTGGCGATTCAAGGGCGGGGTTGGTTCCAAGTCACGACGCCGAATGGCGACACGGTCTATACCCGCGACGGCGCGTTCAACACCAACGCGAATGGGCAGCTGGTCACCATGGACGGCTACAATGTGAGCCCGTCGATTCTCGTTCCTCAGACGGCGACCGCCGTCACTGTCAGCCAGACCGGTCTCGTAACCGCGACGGTGCCGGGTCAGACGACGCCGCAGACCCTCGGCCAATTGACAATCGCAAGCTTCGTCAACGAAGCCGGCCTGCTGGCGCTCGGCGGCAACTACTTCCAGCAGACAGCCGCGTCTGGCCAGCCGACGGTCGGCGTTCCGGGCGACACATCATTTGGGATCATCCAGCAGGGCTACGTCGAGGCGTCCAACGTCGATCCGGTCACCGAGATCACCAACCTCATAGCGGCCCAGCGCGCCTACGAGATGAACTCCAAGGTGATTCAGGCCGCGGACCAGATGTCCGGCACAATCTCCAACTTGCGCGGCTAGCTTACCCAAGAGGCCTAACCATGCCGCTGACGCAAGCCCGATCGATCCTGCAAGCCGTGATCATCCTGTTCGCGGCCGCTTGCGCCACCGTTTCTTTGGCGCAGGAAGCGCTCGTTCCGACCCCGAGGGCGGTTATCTATCCTGGCGACGTGATCCTGGACGAGATGCTCGTCGATGTCGCCAGCGTCGCACGGGACGGATCAGGGCCATTCGTCGATTCGCGCGCGCTCGTCGTCGGCAAGGCGGCGCGGCTCACCCTGCTTCCGGGCCACGCGATTCCATTTTCGGGCATCTCCAACCGCAAGATCGTTTCCAATGGGGCCGAGGTCAAGCTGGTCTTCTCCGAGGGAGATCTCCTTATCATGACCACGGGCGCAGCCCTGCAAGACGGCTCGATCGGGGACATCGTCAGGGTCCGCAACGACGACAGCGGCGTCACTGTGTCCGGCGCCGTCCAGCCGGACGGCTCGGTCCGAGTGAGCGGGGGATAATGCGGCGACTGATTTTGGCGCTCGCGTTTTGCCTTGCCGCCGCGCCCGCCATGGCGGCTCGGATCAAGGATATCTCGGTCCTGCGCACCGCGCGCGACAGTCAGCTCGTCGGCTATGGCCTTGTGGTCGGTCTGCAGGGGTCCGGCGACACCTTGCGCAACGCGCCGTTCACCGAGCAATCGGTCCAGGCGATGCTCACGCATCTGGGTCTTGACGTACACGGCGCCGCGCTCCGGAACCGGAATGTCGCGTCCGTCATCGTCACCGCGGACCTCTCAGCGGGCGTGGAGACAGCCACGCGGCTCGATGTCACGGTCTCGGCCCTCGGCGACGCGCCTTCCTTGATGGGCGGAACGCTGCTGCTCACCCAACTTCAGGCGGCGGATGGGACGGTCTACGCGAGCGCACAGGGCGCGGTCTCGGTGACCGGTTTCGATGCCGTAGGGCAGGGCGAGACGCTGTCACAAGGCGTGCCAACCGCGGGCCGGATCCCGAATGGCGCCATCGTTGAGCACGAGCTGCCTAGCTTCGGCGAAGAATTGCGCTCGATCCTCGAATTAAAGAACCCCGACTATTTGACTGCGGTGAGGATTGTCGACGCGATCAACGCTTATTCCCGCGAGCGATTCCACGTGAGCGCCGCTTACGAGGTCGACAGCCGGAGAGTTGAATTGTTTCGCCCCCGGAGGATATCGTTCGCTCGGTTTATGGCCGAAATCGGGGAGCTCCAGGTCGATCCGGATATGGCCGCACGCGTCGTTCTCGACGCGCGGACGGGCACGGTGGTTGTCGGTCAGGACGTGCAGATTTCGACCGTAGCGGTTACCTACGGAACGCTGACGGTCCGGGTTGCTGAGCGGCCGCGCGTCTCCCAGCCTGGCCCATTCTCGAACGGCAGGACGGTCGTTACGCCCAATACCAGAATCGATGTCGAACAGGGCGGTGGACCCATCGCCATTGTCGGCGGATCAAGCCTCAGGGCGCTCGTCAGCGGTCTGAATCGGATCGGCGTCAAGCCGCCGGGGATCATCGCGATCCTTCAGGCGATCAAAACCGCGGGCGCGCTGCAGGCCGATCTCGTTATTCAGTGATCGGTCCCCACCGCCGCTCTGGTTTACCCAAGTCAGCCCCAGTCAGCTCAGCGCAAGCCGCGCGGTCGAAAATGACGCGGATCCTCGAGGCTGACAAATGGCATCCGCTTCTTTTTCGCAACGCCTGACGGCTCGATCTTGGCCAGGGCGCATGGCGCTTGGCATCGCCGCCGTTCTCATTTCTTTTCCGGTGTTGGCTCAGGACCGGCGAGCGCCCGATAAGGAGAAGCCAAAAGCCGCCGCCAACAAGACGCCGGAGAAAGCCGCCGTCGAGAAGCCGCCAGATGGCGAAGCGAGCCGCTTTTGCGCCAACGCTGCGCCGTCGATCGCCGAGGCGCGCATCGCCTGGGAGACGAGACAGCTTAGCGAGCTCGACGCGCAGGTCAAGCAGCGGTTGGCCGATCTTGAAAAAGCCGAAGCCTCGGCGAAAGAATGGGTCGCCAAGAGAGATACAAGTCTCAAGGCGGCGAGCGATGAGCTTGTCGCCATTTACGCCAAGATGCAGCCCGAGACCGCGGCGACTCAAATCGCGGCCATGGACGATCAAATGGCGGCGGCGATCCTGGGCAAACTCAAGCCCGGCGCGGCGGGAGCCATTCTCAATGAGATGGAGGCCGAGCGGGCGAGCAAGCTGGCCGTCGTTCTCTCGGGCGCCACGAGCGGAGAGAAAAAATCCTGATGCGGCTTGTTCTCCCGCCGCTGTTGCTGGTGGTCGCCATGTCGATGACGGGCTGCTGGACGAGCGCCAACGAATTCATGCGCGAACCGTTCTTCTCGCCCGTCGGCTCGGGTCTCGTCACGGACGAGACGGCGAGCATCCAGAGCGCCAAGGTGCTTCCCCCGCCCCCGCCTTCCGGAAATGGGACACCGCCGTCCCTTTACAGCCAGCCGCGCATCGCCAACGTGGGCGACATCGTTCGCGTGCTGATCTCGATGAACGACAAGGCGACCCTCGGCAACGCGTCCGGCCGCTCGCAAACGACCACCGACAGCGGCGTGATTGACTTTGGCTACAACAATGGCTCGTCATCGGCGTCATCCAGCCAGCCCGCCAAACTTACAGGCGACCTCACATCCTCAGCCTCAACTCAGGGTACAGGGAACATCGACCGGTCTGAGCAGATTCAAGTGTCGGTGGCGGCGGTCGTCACCCGTGTCCTTCCTAATGGCAATCTCGTCATCTCGGGTTCGCAGGAAGTGCGCGTCAATTACGAGATGCGCCAGCTGACTGTGGCGGGAATCGTAAATCCACTCGACATTTCGCTCAACAACACCGTCGCTTACGACCGGATTGCGGAGGCTCGCATCTCCTACGGCGGCCGTGGACGTCAGAGTGACTTTCAGCAGCCGGCGTGGGGACAACAAGTCTACGACGCCGTCCGGCCATTCTAACGGGAGCGCTGATGTCCGATTCCGCGTTGCCCCAAGGCGTCGCTGTGAGGGAGTCGCGCAGCGGATCATTGATCGAATGGGCGATCGTCGTCTGCCTGGCCGCCAGCGCCGGCGCCGCCTTCGAGGCGTTTCGGCCCGCCCCGCCCGCCTCCGACAAGCCGATGCAGGAGTCGACCGCCGGTCCGCCCTCGGCCCAAGCTTCCACGATCGTCGATCTGCCGCCGATCGTCACCAATCTCGGCGCGCCACAAGACACTTGGATTCGGCTCGAGGGGTCGATCATCTTTGACCCGAAGACCCTGCCGCACCCCGAAGCCGTGGCGGGCCAGATCGGGGACGACGTCCTCGCCTATCTCAGAACCGTCTCATTGCATCAGCTTGAGGGGCCGATCGGACTCGAGAACATCCGCCAGGACCTCAACGAGCGGGCGGCGACCCGCAGCGGCGGCAAGGTGCATGCGTTCGTCATCCGAACCTTGGTGGTGCAATGAGACGGGCAATCGGCATAGGTGTCGCACTCCTGGCGGCCAGCTATC
The DNA here is from genome assembly GCA_963717215.1 of uncultured Alphaproteobacteria bacterium. GTDB lineage: Bacteria > Pseudomonadota > Alphaproteobacteria > Rhizobiales > Beijerinckiaceae > Roseiarcus. The sequence continues at coordinate 48,784 of CAVQVS010000002.1, read as the reverse complement.
CGGCAGCGGCTCAGACTGTCGATCTCAACGCCCTGGTTCCTGCCGGCGGAGCAACGGCGAGCGGTCGCATCATCGAGCTCGTCGCGATTCTAACCGTGCTTTCGGTCGCGCCGGGCCTTCTCATCATGGTCACAAGCTTCACCCGGTTCATCGTCGCGTTGTCGTTTCTGCGCTCCGGCCTCGGCTTGCAGAGCGCGCCGGCCAATCTTGTCCTCATCAGCCTGTCGCTGTTCATGACCTTCTTCGTCATGGCGCCGACTTTCGACCAGGCTTGGCAGAAAGGGCTCAAGCCGCTCATGGACAATCAAATCAGTCAACAGGATGCGCTCGCAGCAGTCTCAGAGCCGTTCCGGGAATTTATGCTCAGTCAGGTTCGGGAGAAGGATATGGCGTTGTTCGAAGGCCTGTCCAAAGGGCGCTTCGCGGTCACCGACCGCTCCAAAGCGGATTTGCGGCTCCTTATTCCTGCCTTCATGATCTCCGAGCTCCGTCGCGGCTTCGAGATCGGGTTCCTCATCGTGCTGCCGTTTCTCGTCATCGACATGATCGTTGCGACGCTGACGATGTCGATGGGCATGATGATGCTGCCGCCTTCGGTCATCTCACTCCCTGTCAAGATCATGTTCTTCGTCCTGATCGACGGCTGGAACCTCTTGATCGGAAGCCTGGTGCGTTCGGCAAGCTGATCGCGAGCGAAGAGCCGAATCCGGCGCCAGCCTGGCGCAAGGCCGCGCAGCTCAAATGGACCACCCGCTGAGGACATTTCATGAGTATTCTGAACACAAGCGTCTCGGGCATGCAGGCCAATTCGAACTGGCTTTCGTCGATTTCTCAGAATGTCGCCAACGCCAACACCACGGGCTACAAGAACGTCGAGACCGACTTCGCGAGCCTGGTCGACCAGATCGACAACGGTAACGCGGACTTCGGCGGCGTCTCCACGAGGCAGGTCTCGCTCAACGGACTCCAGGGCAACGTGGTCTCCAAGTCAACGCCGACCGATCTCGCCGTCCAGGGCGCCGGGTTCTTTGTCGTGTCCGACTCCAGCGGCACGCTCTATCTGACGCGCAATGGTTCGTTCACGCCTGACGCTTCGGGAAACCTGGTCAACAGCGCCGGCTACTATCTGATGGCGTCGAACGTGCAAAACGGCGTTGCGCCGCTCGCAGCCAATTCGCTGACCGGTCTTCAGAAGGTCAACGTCGTCAACGCCGGCCAGACCGCGACGGCGACCACGACCGCCTCGCTCACCGCCAACGTGCCGTCGACCGCTACCCCGGTCGCCCCGGCCAATTTGCCGTCCACCAATTCTGCAGGCGCCACCTATACCGAAGCGACGTCGCTTGTCGTGTACGATAACCTCGGTGGCTCGCACACGATCAATCTTTATTACACCAACACCGGATCCAACACCTGGGAGGTCGACGCGTTCGATGCCTCGAAAGCGTCGGGTAGCGGCGGTTTTCCCTATTCGTCGGGCCCGCTTGCGACGCAGACCCTTTCCTTCAATCCGACCACGGGCGCGCTGTCCTCCGGCTCGCCGCTCTCGATCGCGGTTCCGAACGGGCAGACAATGAATCTCGATCTGAGCAACATGACGCAGCTTGCGGCAGGCTTCAATGTGACTGCCGCAACCGCGAACGGAAACGCGCCGAGCGGCATCAGCGGCGTCTCCATCTCGACCAGTGGATCCTTGACCTTCAATTATGCGAACGGGACGTCCAACGTCGCCTACGATATCCCTCTGGCCAACGTCGTGAGCCCGGACAATCTGGCGTCGGTCAACGGCGGCGCCTATTTGCAGACGTCCGCTTCCGGCCCCGTCTATCTGGGTACCGCTGGCGGCGCGGGCTTCGGCTCAATCGAATCCTCATCGCTCGAAAGCTCGACGGTCGATCTGGCTACGGAACTGACCGACATGATCCAGGCGCAGAGCGCCTACGAGGCCAACTCCAAGGTGTTTCAGACAGGCGCCGATATTCTCGACGTCTTGAATGGCCTGAAGCCGTGAGCTCGGCCGAGTCCGGACACCTTCGATGAGCCTGTCGACCGCGTTCAACGTCATCAGTTCTTCCTTCGCCGCCAACGCGGGGCAGACTGCCGTCGTCTCGAACAACATCGCCAACGTCAATACGCCAGGCTATTCGCGCGAGATCGCGAATGTCGTCACGAACTCCTACGGCGGGTCTGACGTTGCTTCGATCACCCGCGAGGCCAATGCGGCGCTCTTGGAGCAAGTCTCAGCCTCGACCTCACAGGCGGCGGCGCAGCAGGCGATCTCCGATGGACTGACGACGCTCGCCCAAACTGTCGACGACAGTTCCTCCGCAACCTCCGCATCCGGGGCACAGCAGAACGGCGCCTCGCCCTCCGCCATGCTGGCCAACCTGCAGAGCGCGCTCACAACCTATTCGGACTCGCCGAGTTCGTCGTCGGCCGCGGACGCGGTGGTGTCAGCCGCCTCCGATCTCGCCTCGTCTCTGAACAGCGCGAGTGCAACCGTACAGCAGGTGCGCGAAACGGCCGATCAGAAAATGGCCTCGTCGGTCAATGCCATCAATTCGCTGTTGAACCAGTTCACAGCCGCAAACAACGCCGTCGTCACCGGACTTCAGACCGGCGCCAATGTCTCCAGCGTCGAGGATACGCGCGATTTGATCGTAACCCAGCTTGCCCAGCAGATCGGCGTTTCGACCACCGTGGCCGCCAATGGCTCGGAATTGATTTACACCGACAGCGGCGTCACCCTGTTTCAGGATACGCCCCGCACGGTCTCGTTCACCGCAACGCCGACGCTGGTTGATGGCGCGAATGGCGGCGCGGTCACCGTCGGCGGCGTGCCTGTCACCGGCGCCAATTCACCGATGCCCATTCAATCGGGCGCGCTTGCGGGATATGCCGCGGTACGGGACACGCTGGCGCCCGAATATCAGGCCCAGCTCGACCAGATCGCGGGCGGCCTCATCAACGCCTTCGGCGAAAACGATCAGTCGACAACCCCAACGTTGCCCTCGCTGCCGGGCCTGTTCACCACACCGGGAGCGACCAGCCTGCCCTCGATGTCGGCGGCGACGGGTCTCGCCGCCGCGATCGAGATCAATCCGAATGCCGATCCCTCGCAAGGGGGCAATGCAAATCGGCTGCGCGACGGGGGCATTTCCGCCCCCGGAAATCCGGCATATGTCTACAACGCGACTGGCGCGGCCAGCTATACGGGGCGCATTCAGGGCCTCATCGGTGAGATCAGCGCGACGCAAAGCTTCGATCCATCAGCCGGCCTCGATTCATCGGCCAACCTCACTGATTACGCCAACGCCTCGGTGGGCTGGCTGCAAGCGCAGCACCAGCAGGCGAGCGACGCCTCCACCTATCAGAACGCAGTCGCAATCCAGGCGACCTCGGCATTGTCGAATTCGACGGGGGTCAATCTGGACGCCGAGATGACAAACATGTTGAACCTCGAAAACTCCTACGCTTCGACGGCCAAGCTTTTGACCACTGTCAACAGCATGTTCACAGCCCTGCTGCAGGCGGCATGACCACCGTGGGCGCAAACTTGGTGTCGACCAATTTCCTCGCCAACAGTTTGGTCGGGCCTGTCATGCAGGCCCAGTCGCAGCTCACCAATGCGATGGCTGAGATGTCGACAGGCGAATATGCCGATCTCGGACTGCAGCTTGGCGACCAGTCTGGCTACGAACTTTCGCTGAAAGAGCAGGTCGGTCAGCTCCAGACCCTGACGACCGGTAACAGTGTGGTTTCGACCAGCCTGTCGACTGCGCAGAACGCGCTATCGGCGATCCAGGATAGTGCCCAGACCACACTTAACAACCTCGCAGCCTGGACGCCGAGCGGAACCTCGGGCGCATCGCTCCAGAACATGGGACAATCGGCGCTGCAATCGCTGATCGGCGGGGCCAACACGACATCAGACAACCAATATGTGTTTGGCGGCGTCAATTCCGCCGTCGCGCCGGTGGCGGACTATTATTCGACCCCAGCGTCCGCCGCGAAGACTGCGGTTGACCAGGCTTTTCAGACCACATTCGGAGTTCTTCCGACCGATCCCATGGCGGCGAACATCTCGACGTCGGCGATGCAAAGCTTTCTTTCCGGGCCGTTCGCGGCGCTGTTCCAAGGCGTGTCGTGGACAACGGATTGGTCGTCCGCCTCGAGCGTCAACACGAGCGCCACGATCGCGCCGGGTCAGACCGTGACGACATCGACCAACGCCAATCAGGCGGGCTTCCAGCAGTTGGCGCAGGCCTACACGATGCTGAGCGAATTTGGCGGCTCCGCGCTCAGCAGCGATGCGCAGCAAGCCGTGGCCACGACCGCCGCCTCGCTTGTTTCCCAAGGCGTCGATTCGATGATCAACATTCAGGCGACGCTCGGCTCGAGCCAGAGCGCCGTCACCAGCGCCAACAATTCGATGAGCTCACAGCTCACGATCCTGAAGGGCCAGCTTGGCAATCTCGACAACGTCAACTCCGCGGCGACGGCCACAGAGATCAGCAGTCTGACCAATCAGGTCCAGATGGCCTACGAACTCACCGCGCGCCTGCAACAGCTCAATTTGGCGCAATATCTGCCCGTTGCCTAACGCGCGAAGGACGTAATGTACGAATTCGCATACAATGACGTGATCGAAGATTCTCATCAGACTTTGCGCGCCCGCGAGCAGGCGGCGATGGATCGCGTGATCGGGATGCTGCGCGCCGCCCGGGAGAAGGGACCGCAATCGCGCGAGCTCATTGAGGCGCTCTTCTATCTCCGCCGCCTATGGACGATTTTTATCGACGACCTCAACGATCCGAACAATGAGCTGCCGGAGCAGCTCCGAGCTGGGATCATCTCGATCGGCGTCTGGATGATGAAAGAGATCGACCGCGTCCGTGGCGGCTTGACCGACGACCTGACGCCGATGATCGAAATCAACGAGCTGATCCGCAACGGGCTGAAGTGAGGGTCATCGCGGCATGAACATCACGCTCAGAGCCGGAGAACGGTTCTTCATCAACGGCGCGGTCATCCGCATCGATCGAAAAGCCTCGATCGAGCTCTTGAATGAGGTCACTTTCTTGCTCGAAAACCACGTGATGCAAGCCGAGGAAGCGACGACGCTGGTTCGTCAGATCTATTTCGCCGTCCAGATCATGCTGATGGACCCAACGGCCGCTGCGAGCGCCACGCCGCTCGCCCGTTCGCTGATCGAATCGGCGCTCGGCGCCTATCGTGCGGCCGATTTGATCGTAGGCCTCAGGAATGTCGACGCGTTGCTCCTCCGGAGCCGAAATTTCGAGGCGCTGAAAGCGCTGCGCGGCCTGTTCGCCCTCGAGGACAAGGAGCTTCAACCGCTCGCCGAGACGCCGAGCGCGGCCTGAGACAGGAGAACGCCATGACCGTCAACGCCACCCCCCCAGTCACATCCTCCACCGCATCCACCAGTTCGACAGCGGCGACCGCGGCCCCAAAGCCTCAGCTACAATGATTTCCTGACCCTCCTCATGGCGGAGATGAAGAACCAGGACCCGACGCAGCCTATGGACCCGTCGCAGATGGTGTCCCAGCTCGCGACCGTCTCCGAGGTCGGGCAAGCGGTGCAGAGCAACACAACTCTGGCCTCGCTATTGACCGCGACTTCGCTCAGCCAGGCTGAGCAGCTGATCGGCCGCACGGTCACCTCCGCCGACGGGTCAACCTCGGGCGAGGTCGCCTCGGTCAGCGTCGGCAGCACGGGCGCGGTGGCCACGCTGACCAATGGCGGAACCGTTTCGCTCGCCAACGGCGCGAGCGTGCAGTGAACGAAGGCGACGCGATCGATCTCGTCCAGTCGGCGATCTGGATGGTGGTGGTCGGCGCGGGGCCTTGCGTCGGCGCGGCGATGGCGGTCGGCGTGGTGATCGCGCTCTTGCAGGCCCTGACCCAAATCCAGGAGATGACGCTCACCTTCGTTCCGAAGATGATTGCGGTCTTTGTCGCTGCGAGTCTCACGGCCTCATTCGTGGGGGCCAAGTTCTCGATCTTCACCCAGTCGATCTACACGCGGATCGAGCAGGGCTACAAATAGGCTGTACACAGCCTATGCGATTTGGAAGGCGCCAGCTCCTCTTCGCCTCGGGCGAACCCGCGAGTTCGATCGTGTCCGCGGCGACTGCTTCGCGCCCATAGCCTCGTCGCGCGAATACACGCGGGAGCAATCGTGGTCCCCGCGGGGCCTCTCGGTTCGATCCTCGCGCAAGGTTCGCGGCCCATCCTCCCGCGCAGGAGCGCCATGTGCTGGCTCCTCAAGAGCGAGGGCGGCGATGGCATTGACGGCGGTGGGGACCGCGCCGGCAGCAAACCGCGGTGGCAAGGACGTCGCCTTCGCCGTTGGCATCGTCCTTATTCTTTGCCTGTTTTTCCTCCCCGTTCCGGCGGTGATGATCGATTTTGGCCTTGCGCTGTCGATTGCGCTTTCGGTGCTCATCCTGATGGTCGCGTTGTGGATCCAAAAGCCGCTGGAATTCTCGGCCTTCCCGACCGTGCTCCTGGTGGCGACGATCCTGAGGCTTGCGCTCAATATTTCGACCACTCGGCTCATCCTTTCCCACGGCGAGCAGGGACCGACGGCGGCTGGCTACATCATCGGCGGCTTCGCCGCCCTGGTGATGGGCGGCGATTTCGTTATCGGCATCATCGTCTTCCTCATCCTGGTGACGATCAATTTCCTGGTCATCACCAAGGGCGCAACCCGCATCGCCGAGGTCGGGGCGCGCTTCACCCTCGACGCCATTCCCGGCAAGCAGATGGCGATCGACGCCGACCTCTCGGCCGGCCTCATCGACGAGAAAGTGGCGCAGGCCCGCAGGCGGGAACTCGAGGAGGAAAGCGCCTTCTTCGGCTCGATGGACGGCGCGTCGAAATTCGTTCGCGGCGATGCGATCGCAGGACTCATCATTCTCGCGGTCAACATCTTCGGCGGCATCGTCATCGGTGTCACCCGGCACAGCCTGACGCTCGGCGCCGCGGCCGACGTCTTCACCAAGCTCTCCGTTGGCGACGGCCTGGTGACCCAGATTCCGGCGCTCATCATTTCGCTCGCCGCCGGTCTGCTCGTGGCCAAGGGCGGCACCCGCGGCTCGGCCGACAAGGCCGTCATCGACCAGTTGAGTGGCTACCCCAACGCGCTCTTTCTCGCAGCACTTGCAATGGCGGTGCTGGGCGTCGTTCCCGGGCTGCCGTTCCTTCCGTTCGCGCTTATAGGCGGGTTGATGGCCTCTGTCGGCATCGCCATCCCTCGGCGCATTGAGAAGGATCGCGTCGCCGACGCGGCGAAAGCCGCAGCGAGCGAGGAGCGGACCAAGGCCGAGTCGCGCGCGTCGATCAGGGAACAGCTCAAGTCGTTCGAGATCGAGCTCGTACTAAGCAAGGAGCTCAACGCCGCGCTACTGCCCTCGCGCGACGAGATCGGCTCCCGTATCGCCAAGATGCGGCGCAAGTTCGCCCGCCAGTATGGCTTCGTGGTTCCGGAGATCCGTCTGTCCGACGATATCAGGGCGGCGCCGAGGACCTATCAGATCAAAATTCACGGCGCCGCAGTCGCGACCCAGGAGTTGCGAGTTACGGACCACCTCATCGTCATCGGCGATGGACCACGTCCCAATCTGCCCGGGGACGAAGTGCGCGAGCCCGCCTTTGGCATTCGCGCGATCGCGATCCCCGATGCGTTCGTCAAGGATGCGAGGCGCGCAGGCTTCAGGCCGGTCGATCCCGTCTCGGTGCTGCTGACGCATTTGAGCGAGGTGATCCACAATAACCTTGCTCAACTCTTGTCATACAAGGACATGCGCGCGCTGCTCGATCGGCTCGAACCCGAGTACAAGCGGTTGCTCGACGACATGTGTCCGTCACAGATCTCGCAGTCCGGGCTCCTGGCGACTCTCAAGCTCCTGCTCGCCGAGCGCGTCTCGATCCGCAATCTCAGCCTGATACTGGAGGCGGTAGCGGAAGTCGCGCCGCATGTGCGAAGGCCTGAGCAGATTGTCGAGCAGGTGCGCATCCGGCTTTCCCAACAGATTTGCGGCGACCTCGCCGACGAAGGCGCGCTTGCCGTCTTGAGGCTAGGCAATCGCTGGGATCTCACGTTCCATCAGGCCCTCAAGCGGGACACGAAGGGCGACGTGATCGAGTTCGACATCGACCCGCGCCTGATGGAGCAATTTGCAGCCGAGGCTTCGGCGGCGATCCGCAAACGGATGGACGAGCGGCGCTTGTTCGCCCTCGTGACCGCGGCTGAGACGCGACCCTATGTGCGCATGATCATCGAGCGCATGTTTCCGACGCTCGCGGTTTTGTCGCAACTCGAAATCGCGCGTGGCTTCGAGGTGAAGTCACTGGGCACGATCGCGTGACCGCGCTCATCTCCGGGGCGATGGCGGCGCCTAACGCGGCGCTTGCGCCCAGGGCGGCGCTCGGCGCTTTCGTACTGTTCTGCAGGATCGGCGGTTGCCTGATGCTAGCGCCCGGATTTTCGAACACGCAGATCCCGACCCAGGTTCGCTTGTTCGTGGCCCTCGCAATCACCTTGACGCTGACGCCGCTCCTGCTCGAGCGCGTGCCAGCCGCCGCGCTGGGCGACGATCCAATCCTCACCTTGAGAATGATCGTCGTCGAATTGCTGGTCGGCGGCATGATCGGCGTCCTCGCGAGGCTGTTCTACTTTGCGCTCGAGGCCCTGGCGGTTGGCGCCGCCACCATGCTTGGATTCGCCAGCCCGTCCGGATTCCAGATCGAGACCGACGAGCCCATGGCGCCGTTGGCGACGCTCATCTCATTCGCCTCGATCGCGCTTCTGTTCGCGGCCAACCTTCATTGGGAGCTGCTGCGGGGCCTCGTGGCTTCCTACGACGTCGTGCCGGTCGGCGCCGACTTCAACGCGCGACTGGCGCTGAAGCAGATCGCCGACGTGCTCGGCGAATTGTTCAGGCTCGCGCTCAGGATCGCTTCGCCCTATGTGATCTACGCGCTGGTGGTCAATCTGGCGCTGGCGCTGGTCAACCGGCTCACGCCGCAGGTGCAGGTCTTCTTCGTCGCCACGCCGTTTGTCGCCGCGGGCGGGCTGCTGTTGCTCTATTTCACCATCAAACCAGCGATCGAAGCGTTCGTTAGCGGCTTCGGCGTTTGGCTCAGTTCCGGTTAGTCGATGAAAAGACGTCTCGACACGCTGACTCGTATCGGCCGGCTACAGGCGCTTATGCATGACCTCGTCCGCTGGCGCCTTCATTCGCTCGAGGGCCAGCAGGCGGTATTGAATGATGATCTGAAGGCGGTGTTCGAGATCCTGGACGCGGGCGAGGTCGGCGCCGGCCTTCATGCCGGACTGGTTGCCCGCCGCATCCGGGCGTTGCAGCTGAGGCTGGATCAGCTGGGGTCAGAGCAAGAAAGCGCGCGTCGCAGCGTACTCACGCAGGGCATGCGGGCGAAGCTTGCCGAGCAGGCGACCGAAGCCGCGACCCATAGCTATCGGCGCTTGAACGAGCGCAAGGAGCTGGCCGAGATCATTGAACGCGCGCTCGCCCGAAGCGCAAGCTCGACGTAAGGCTAAAGGCGGACGCTCGGCTTCCCACGCACCATTTGCAGTATCCCGATGGCCTTCAGTCCCAAAACAGATGTCATCCTTGAGGTAGCCAGCGCGGCTGATCCGTCGCGCGCCAGCCTCGCCGCGCAACGGCTCAACGCGATCGCAGGCTCGAACGCCACACCGGCCGACTTTGTCTCGAGCTTGAACCAGGCGGCGGCCATGGCAAACGCACCGCCTTCGCTCCCCGGCGGCGCCGACGCGCGCTCGCGGCTCGCCGAGGCGGCAAGCGGACCGGAAAAAGTTGGGAAAGCGAAGACCCAGTTCGAGGCGATGATGCTGAATTCGTTCGTCAGCGAACTCTTGCCGAAGGACACAGGCGAGGTCTTCGGGCAGGGGATGGCCGGCGACATGTGGCGATCGATGCTGGCCGAACAGGTCTCGACCCAAATCGCCAAATCCGGCAAGCTCGGCCTCGCGCGGCGCCTGTTCGCCACCCACGAGGTCGGCCTCCATTCGGGGCGCGTTGGCGAACCGGCGAAGACCGCCGGTGACCCCGCCGCCCAGATGAGCGCCAATATTCTGTCGGCGCCGGCCGGCGAAGAGCCTCAGAATGGCGCGGTTCTGTTCGCCGGGCGCAAACAGACATGAGCCAGACGCCGCGCGGCGCGCAATCTCCGGCTGCCGCCGCGCTGCCGATCGTCGAGCGCCTCATCGTGACCATCGACGCGGAGAATCACGACCTCGAACAGGGCCGGAGGGTCAAATACGAGGTCTACAGTCTGAACAAGAACCAGGGCCTGCTCGAGCTCAGTCGCCTCCTTCCGGCGCTCGCCGGCGCAGCAGCGGCAGGACCGCTGCGCGACGCGCTGGCGGAGCTTCACACCAAGCTTGAGATCAACCGGCGGGCGCTGGCGGTCCAGCTCAAGGCTTGCGAAGCCGTCTCGGAGATCATCACCCGCGCCATTCAGGACGGCCAATCCGATGGAACCTACACCGCTCTCGCCTGGAGCCGGTCGCGCGAATGATGAAGGCCCTGCTGGTCAGCGTCGCGGCGGCCGCATCGGTGATCGTCGGCGAGATGGGAGCCGACAAAGTCCTGGCAATGCGCCAGACGCGCTCCACCGCCGCCGTCACAAGAACGACGGAAGCGCGCAAGACGCACGAAATCAATGTCCCTCGCATCAAGGACGGCGCGATCAAGGGCTATGCGGTCATGCTCCTGAGCTATACCGTCGACTTGAGCGCGCTTAAGACGGCGGCGATTGCGCCGGATTCGATCCTGGTCGATGAGGCGTTTCGCTATGTCTACAACGACGATACGATCGATTTCGATCATCTCGACCGCTTCGATTTCGCGAAAATGAGCAAGGCGCTGGTCGGGGCCATCAACGCGCGCGTGAAAAGCGACGTGGTGGTCGACGTCGGCGTGCAGGAGTTCACCTACGAACCGGTCAGCGAGATCCGCGGGCGCGCGGCGCCTTAGGCCGCTCGGGTCGCTTCGGCTTTGGAAGCGGCGATCAAATCGACGAACCGGCGGAACAGATAGTGGCTGTCGCGCGGACCCGGCGAGGCCTCGGGATGATATTGCACCGAGAAGGCCGGCCGGTCGGCAAGCGCAATGCCGCAGTTCGAGCCGTCGAACAGCGACACGTGCGTTTCTTCGGCATTCGTGGGCAGGCTCGCCCGATCAACGGCGAAGCCGTGATTTATCGAAACGACCTCGACCTTGCCGGTGGTGAAGTCCTTGACTGGATGGTTCGCGCCATGATGGCCCTGCGGCATCTTGACGGTACGCGCGCCGACGGCGAGCCCCAACAGCTGATGGCCGAGGCAGACGCCGAAGAGGGGAACCTTCGTGTCCAGGAGCGCCTGAATTGTCGGCACGGCGTATTCGCCGGTGGCTGCGGGATCGCCGGGACCGTTGGAGAGCACGACCCCGTCGGGCTTGAGCGCCAGAATGTCCTCTGCGCTCGCCGTCGCCGGAACCACCGTCACTGCACAGCCGCAGTCGTTGAGGAGCCTGAGAATGTTGCGCTTGGCGCCATAATCGATTGCGACGACGTGAAAGCGCGTCGCATCCCGCCGGCTATAGCCGGTTTCCAGCACCCAGCTCATCTCGTCCCAATCGTAGCGCTGGGTCGAGCCTACCGCCGGAACGAGGTCCATCCCGTCGATTCCAGGCCAGGCGGCCGCCTTGGCGCGCAGCGCGTCCAGGTCGAAGGCGCCGTCAGGCGAGTTGGCGATGACCGCGTTCGGCATGCCGCGCTCGCGGATGAGCGTGGCCAGCGCGCGGGTGTCGATGCCCGTGACGCCAATCACTCCCCGTGCTTTGAGCCAGCTGTCGAGTCGCGCTTTGGCGCGAAAATTCGATGGGCCAGAAATGTCGGCGCGCATGATGGCGCCGATCGCGGCCGACGCCGCGGCAGGATTGACGACCTCGATGTCCTCGTCGTTAACGCCGACGATCCCGATATGCGGGAAGGTGAAGGTGATGATCTGGGCGGCGTAGGACGGGTCGGTCAGAATTTCCTCATAGCCCGTCATTGCGGTGTTGAAGCAGACCTCGCCGACCGCCGAGCCAGTCGCGCCGACCCCGAAGCCCTCTATCACCGCGCCGTCCGCAAGAACAATAACGCCCGTCGCAACGCGCGGAAGCCAGCCCGAAGACTGGCCGTCCGCAGACGGGGGTTGGTCCGTGCGTGTTGCGCTTGACATGCGGCTGTGCTTAAGCGCCGCGCTTATCGTGCGTCAAGCTTGGCGCGCCGTTCCAACCCCTGAGGACACCCATGCCCGATTCAGCGCCGTTGCGCGATTCCGTGGCCACGCTCATGAAAGAGGCGATGAAGGCCGGCGACAAGGTTCGCGTCGGCGCCCTGCGTCTCATCATGTCCGCGCTCAAGGATCGAGAGATCGAGGCGCGCGGCGCGGGCAAGATCGTCAGCCGCGCCGACGAACTCGCACTCCTCACCAAGATGCTGAAATCTCGGCAGGAATCCGCGGCAATCTACGCCGAGGCTGGACGCAACGAGCTCGCCATGCAGGAGAATGCGGAGATTGCGGTGATCAGCGAGTTTCTACCGAAGCAGATGGACGAAGCGGCGGTGATCGCCGCCGCCAAGGCCGCGATCGACTCGACCGGCGCGACAAGCATCAAAGACATGGGCAAGGTCGTCAATGCCCTCAAGGCGGCGCACGCTGGCGAGATGGACTTTGCCAAGGCGAGCGCGATCGTGAAGGGCCTGCTCGCAGGGTAGCCTGTCGGCAAGCCCGTCAGGGGGTTCGCCGACGCGACAAGGGAAATAACAACAGGTGTGGCCCGGGCTTTGATGCCCGCCGTCCACGCGTCAGATAACGTGTGGCGGCTTGCCTGGCGTCGGCGGCGGGTTCAGATCGGCCAGATAGGCGTTGATCGCTTGCGTCACCTGTTGCTGCGTCAGCTTCTTCGTCTTCACGCAGTTCTCCAGTTGCGTCTTGATCGCGTTGAACATGGCCACCGTCAACTTCGGCTTGTCACCGTGCTGGCTAATCTCGATCAAGGCATCAAGCAATTCGTGGCATGCATCCAGTGGCGGAGGCGGCGGTGGAGGCGGCGGCGACTTGTAGAACGCCAGCGCCAGGGGGGAACTGTTCTGCGCAACGGAAAGGTTCGGGGAGTTACCCTGCATGTTCGGCAGCGTCAGCCAGCGCTCAAAGTCCACCTTCGTCGGTGTCGTCGGTGAAAGCGCGGAAATCGTCTCCGCATTGCTCGAAGCGACGAATCCGTCGACATTGCCGCTCTTTTTCAGTACGCCGCCCGGGTCCGGCGCAACCGTCACAAACGTGTCGTTGAACAGAGTACCCGTCGTATCATCGAACGCATCTATCGTCGCCCCTGGAGCACCGCCGCCGCCGCCGCCCATCGGCGCATAGACGACCAGCACAGCGATATTCGCGCTCCCTACCGCAACCGCCAACGGTGGCGCGTTTGCGTTGAACGAAGTCACGCCACCTCCCGTACCTCCGCTTACATTCATGAAGGAGAACGGATAAGTATTCGACCCTACCGTCATGCTCGCCGGTTGCGCACTCGCCGCAAAAGAATCCCCACTTGAGAGCGTTCCTCCCGACAGAGTTTGGATCAGGTCGAACCCGCCGGGACCGCCGGGGGATCTGAGCGGCTGGCGCACATGCGGCCCGCTTGCAAAATACACGTATTGATAAGTAATCGTAGGCATGGCGAAACCTCCTTTTTTCAAAATACTAGGTAGAAATACCTACACCGTCCTCTCCTTTAATCGTCACGTCAACCGTCAAAAGCCGTCGCCGACAACTATTTCATGGCGCTCACTTGTGCCACCAAAGCTCGGCTGTCGATTTCCGGCGAGAGCCAAACCTTGTCGATCCCCCGGGCCAAGCCCATCTGGCGCGTGCGGCGCGCCTTCTCGAACCCCAATCGTCCGGCGACCCAAGTCGAAGAATGGAAGCCGACGAGCGAAACCGCCTGAGCCTTGGCATCGCCACGGCCCGCTCATTGCTCGATGGGCTCGTCAAGGGCCCAATAAGCGGCATCCCCGAACTCGCCGAGCAGCACAATCGCAGCGAGCGCTCGATCCGCCAGACGTTGTCGCTGGCCTTCCTCGACCCGGCCGTGATCGACGCCGCTTGCTCAGGAAACCTGCCACCCGGCTATGGCGTTTCTTGCCTCATGGATCTCCCACCGCGCTTCGCCGACCAATGGAGCGCTCTGGGTCTGCAACGGCCGATCTGACCCCGACCGAACGGGCACAGGCTTTTTTCCGACTAGCACGGTAGCCTCGCGTTACCGAGAAACAACTCGCGAGTACGAAACAACCGGATATCGAACGTGTGCGCTGGGACGTCCGAGCGCAGCGAACTTTCGTCACGCTTCGCCGATCCTTGCCGTTTGTCGCCTTCGGCACCTCCGCGAACCGGGCTCAGACGTCTCGACCCGGAGTCTCTTGCGGGTCTTGCCCGCCGCGCCTGCGGAAACAAGGAACCCCGCCAGAGACAGCGCGCGAAATTCGGGCTTGAGCGCCGGAAATCGCCCGAGCAGAGACCGAAACTTGTTTGCCCGCGGCCACAACCGCCGGGCAACGCGCCGAAACCCGTGTATAGCAGAAAAATCGTTAAAATGAGAGAGTTGGTGGTGGGCCGGGCAGGACTCGAACCTGCAACCAGACCGTTATGAGCGGCCGGCTCTAACCATTGAGCTACCGGCCCGTCCGGAGCGCGCCGGCCCGAGGGTAAAGCGCAAAACGCGCGCGGTGGCAATGCGGTCTCGTGAGAACGGGCTGACTGGCGAGCCCATCCATTCGAGGCGCCCGGCCATCGACCCCGCTCGATCGCAGCGCACCGCTCGTTCAGCCCAGCGTCGCCACCGGCCGCCGAACGGCCGTGGGCGCCTCTTCAAAGCCAACCGCGCGCTCGACAATATAAAGCGGCCGGCCCTTCGCCTCGGCGTAAATGCGCCCGACGTAGATTCCGATCACGCCGGTCATCAGCATGTTGGCGCCGCCAAGCGCGGCGATGATGACGATCGTCGAACTCCAGCCGCGCTCGAGGCCCGGGTCGCCGAGCGCCCAACGTCCGATCACGCTCAATCCATAGACGAACGCGAGTGCGGAGACCGCGGCGCCGGCCCACAGCGCGAGGCGAAGCGGCGCATCGGAGAACGAGATGATTCCGTTCGCCGCGAGGCCAATCATCTTGCGCAGCGAATACTTGCTCTCCCCCGCGGCGCGCGGCGGGCGATCGAAGGTCACCGTTCCCTGGCGGAACCCGATCCAGGCGAACATGCCGCGCACGAACCGGTCACGCTCGGGCATGGCGAGAAAGCAGTCGAGCGCCCGGCGATCGACCAGACGGAAATCGCCCGCGTTGCGCGGCGTCGAAACGTCGCCGAGCCTTCCCATGAGGCGATAGAAGAGGTCGGCGGTCGCGCGCTTGAACCGGCTTTCCCCTTGACGGGAGGCGCGCTCGGCTGAGACGACGTCGTAGCCCTCTTTCCATTTGGCGATCATCTCCAGGACGACTTCAGGCGGGTCCTGCAGATCCGCATCCATCACGATGACCGCGCGGCCAGCGGCATGATCGAGCCCGACGGTAATCGCGATCTGGTGACCGAAATTGCGCGACAGTTTGATCAGCCGATAGCGCGTGTCGGCGCGCGCCTTGGCCTCGATCACGATCGCGCTCGTGTCTCGAGATCCGTCGTCGACGAATATCACTTCGGCTGGCGCGTCGAGCGCGTCGAGCAGCATGTCGAGGCGCTTGAGCAGGACCGGGATGACGGCCTCTTCGTTGAAGATCGGCGTCACGAGGGAATATGTCGGCGGCATGGGTTTCGCAGCCTTTTGCGAGCCAAAGTCCAGACACTGTCTGGCAAAGGCCTAAACAAAGGCTTTGCGCGTGCTGTGCGTCGAGCCGCTACTCCGTCAGAGGTTTGTCTGATAGGATGTTAAAATGCGTTAACCGGCGCTTGCTCGGAGTTGGCCATGGAATACGACAACATGCCGTCCTCCTCGAATATCGAGGATCGGCGGGGGCAGCGTGGCGGGGCGGTCGGCGCCGGCGGGCTCGGTATAGGCGCCATCGTCGTCATATTCGCCATCAGTTATTTCACCGGCATTTCGCCTCAGGTGCTCATGAGCGGGGCTGAAATGATGGGGGTTGGGCAACGGAGCGCCCCGCCGCCGACAAGCGCGCCACCCGACCCGAACGACCCGATGCGCGGATTTCTCTCGAAGGTCGTGGGCAGCACGGAGGCAGTCTGGGCGGAAGTGCTGCCGGCGCAGGCGCACGTGCAATATCAGCCTGCGCCGCTGGTCATCTATGACGGAGCGACCCGATCGGGGTGCGGGGGGGCCCAATCGGCGATGGGCCCGTTCTACTGCCCGATCGACAAGAAGGTTTACCTGGACACCTCGTTCTTCCGCGACATGAAAAACAAGTACGGCGGCGGCGGCGATTTCGCGTACGCTTACGTGGTCGCGCACGAGATCGGCCATCACGTGCAGGACGTGCTGGGTATTCTAGACAAGGTTGACACTATGAAGCAGCGGGTGAGCCAGACCCAGGCCAACGCGCTGTCAGTCAGGGTCGAATTGCAGGCCGATTGCCTGGCCGGCGTGTGGGCCAACCACGCGAATGACAAATGGAAGATCCTCCAACCCGGCGACGTTGAGAAGGCGCTGGCGACGGCGCAAGCGATCGGCGACGACCGGCTTCAGACCGCCGCCCGCGGCTACGCCGTGCCCGACAGCTTCACCCACGGCTCCTCGGCGCAGCGCCAGAAATGGCTGACCGCCGGCCTCAAGAGCGGCGATATCAACGATTGCGACACGTTCTCGAACTGACCTATCAGAACATTATCTGAGGCGCATTCCGCGCCAGGGGGCTTGGGAAGCATCCGGTATTCAATCAGCGGCTTTGGGAGACGGGCTCCATGGACGGACCGACAATCACAACCAATCCCTATCTCTCAGGCAATTTCGCGCCGGTGCGCAGCGAGGACGATTTCGATCTTGAAGTCACGGGCGAGTTTCCGGCTGGCCTGAGGGGCGCCTTCTATCGCAATGGGCCCAATCCCCAATACGAGCCGCGCGGCCATTATCACTGGTTCACCGGCGACGGCATGATCCACGCCTTCTTCGTCGAAGGCGGCAAGGTCGCTTATCGCAACCGCTATGTCCGCACGCCAAAATGGGAGCTCGAGAACGCCGCCGGCAAGGCGCTGTTCGGCGGCTTCGACCCAAGGGCGGCCGACCCGTCGGTGGTGGGCAAGGACAGCGGCGTCGCCAACACCAACATCGTCTGGCACGCAGGCCGCCTGCTGGCGCTCGAGGAAGCGCACAAGCCGTTCGAGCTCGATCCGGATAGCCTCGCGTCGCGCGGTTATGTCGAGTCTTATAAGGGCCGCGTGACCGCTCATCCCAAGATTGATCCGGAGACCGGCGAGATGGCGTGGTTCGGCTATTCGGTTGGTGCCGGGTGGTTTTCGAAGACCATGTCCTACGGCGTGACCGACGCGACCGGGGTCGTGAGTCGACGCGACGATTTCGAAGCCCCCTTCTCAAGCATGGTGCATGACTTCCTTGTGACTCGCCGGCATGCGCTCTTTCCCATCCTGCCGCTGACGGGCGATCTTGGACGAGCGATGCGCGGCGGCCCGGCCTATGCCTGGGAGCCCGACAAGGGCGCCCATGTCGGGGTGATGGCGCGCGAAGCGGGCGTCGAAACCATGCGCTGGTTCACGACCGAAGCCTGCTACGTTTTCCATCCGATGAACGCGTGGGAAGAGGGCGAGGCGATCTTCGCCGATGTCATGGAATATCCGACCGCGCCGCTGTTCCCCAATGTGGACGGGTCGATGCCGAAACGCGCGTCCGCGCGTCTGGTGCGTTGGACCTTCGACCTCGCGGGCGGGTCTAACACGATCAAGCGCGAGCCGCTCGATGACCTGCCCGGCGAGTTTCCCCGTTTCGACGATCGGCGAGCGGGCTTGAGCTACCGGCAGGGATGGTTCGCCGGCCGGGCCAATAGAGGCAAGGGCGGCATGTTCGACAGCATCGCCCATGTCGATCTCAAGACTGGCAAGCGGACGACCTATAGCTTCGCCGACGGCGATGCGCCGGGCGAGCCGGTATTCGTGCCGCGTTCGGCCGACGCGCCGGAGGGCGATGGATGGGTGATCGCAATTGTTTATCGCGGCGCCGAGGACCGCAGCGATTTCGTCGTGTTCGACGCGGGCGGCATCGAGGCCGGACCGATCGGGGTCGCCAAACTGCCGCGGCGCGTTCCGTTCGGCTTTCACGGCAACTGGCGGCCGGCTTAGCCGTTTTGAGGCGGCGGGGCTGGCGGTAAGGCCATCTTGACGGTTCTCTTGAGCGGCACTATCTCTTGTTCATGATTTGTTCCAAGTCTTCCGTTACGGAACATGCCCATGAATCCGTCCCCGAGCCGAACTTCCGCCATCGACCCTCGCCATCGCCCTGAGGCGATAGTCGAACGCATTCTACCCTCCGACCTCAGGCGCGGACGCGGCGCAGCGACCAACGCCACCGGCCGCTTCGAGCTCCAGAAGCGCGAGGATTTCGACGACGGCTGGACGCGTCGATGACGCGCTCGAGCCGCTGGCCACCGAAGTGACGTGGGAAAAGCCCAAGGCCATCATCACGCGCAACAAGTCGCCCGACATTGGATTCGACCGCTCGATCAATCCCTATCGCGGCTGCGAGCACGGCTGCTTTTACTGCTACGCCCGGCCGACCCACACCTATCTGGGGCTTTCGGCCGGGCTCGATTTCGAAACCAAGCTGTTCGCCAAGGAAGGCGCCGCCGAGCTTCTGACGCGCGAGCTTGCCTCGCCCAAATATCGGCCCGGCGCCCATCGCCTTCGGCGCCAATACCGACCCCTATCAGCCGATCGAACGGCAATATCGCATCACCCGGTCGCTGATCGAGACACTCGCTCGAGCCCGCCACCCGCTCACCATCGTCACCAAATCGAACCTCATCCTGCGCGACCTCGACCTTCTGGCGCCGATGGCGCGCGACGGCCTGGTCAAGGTCTTCGTCTCGGTGACAACGCTCGACCGCGCGCTCGCCCGCGAGATGGAGCCGCGCGCACCGACGCCGCAGAAGAGGCTCGAGGCGATCGAGGCCCTCAACAACGCCGGCGTGCCGGCGGGCGTGATGGCCGCGCCGGTCATTCCCGCGATCAATGACGAGGAACTGGAGACGATCCTGACCCGCGCCTATTCCGCCGGCGCGCGTGAGGGAAGCTATGTCGTGCTTCGGCTGCCGAACGAGTTGCGCGACATGTTCCGCGAATGGCTGCAGGTCCACTATCCCGACCGGCTCAAGCGCGCGGTGTCGCTTATGCAATCGATGCGCGAGGGCAAGGACTATGAGGCCCAGTGGGGCCGGCGCATGGCGGGCTCAGGCCCCTACGCCTGGATGATCGGGCGTAGGTTCGAGATGGCCGCACGCCGACTCGGCTTCCGCGAGACGTCGCGGGAGTTGCGCACCGACCTGTTCCGCAAGCCGGCCGTCGCGCCGAGCAACGCAGGCGCGCAGCTCAGCCTGTTCTGACAAGGCGGGCTTCCTGCCCTGCCGGCTTCGGTCCCGGCCGCGATGGCGGCCGGTCGCGCCCGGGTGGATCATTGGGATCAAGCGGTCGTCCCGCAGCTTGAAGAGACGACTCCGGGCCAAAAGCGTCCCGGCGCCGATCCCGCGCCCTCCGCGCGAGAAGGCCGGTCGGATCGCAATCCAGCGGCAGCGCCGAGGCGTCGCGCACGTCGCTTGCGTTGAGACCGATGTCGGCCAGCTCGCGGCGATCCATAGCGGCGAGCGCCTTCAATGTCGCTCGCGCCGCGGCAACGCGGAATGGCCAAGTTGCCGCCTGTCTCGCTCCAGTGCTGATTGTTCGCCATATCCGGCTCTCGGAAATCATGGATTCAGGTCCTTTCTTGCCTCAAGATCGTACGCGAGGCCTTGCGGCGCCAGAGACAGTTCAGTACACTGACGCTAAACTGTACCGATCCACTGACTGTACAGTTTGGGTGCTATTCATGGACGACCGGCCCGCTTCACGTGTCGAAACGACTGCGGCGTTCATTCGCGACCGCATCGTCAGCCGTGCGCTAGCGCGAGGCGCCCGCCTCCCCTCGGTGCGTGAGCTTGCGCTTAAGCTTGAAGTTTCGAAATCGACAGTCGTCGAGGCTTACGACCGGCTCGCGGCCGAAGGCGCCGTTGTCGCCCGGCGAGGCTCGGGATTTTTCGTCGCGGGGGCCGCACGCCCGCTCACGCTCTCAGCCTCCCACCCACCGCCTGAGCCCGCCATCGACCCATCGTGGATCAACCGGCACGCCATGGTCGGTTCGACCGATTTCCTCTGTCCAGGCGCAGGCTGGCTGCCCAATTCCTGGGTACTCGATCTCGGCGTCCAGCGGGCGCTGCGACTTGCCGCGCGAGAGGATCCTGAACGCCGGCGCCAGTATGACGAGCCGCTCGGCTATGCGCCGTTGCGGCGATTGTTCTCCGTCCGCCTTGCCGAGCGCGCCGTGCTGGCGGATGCGGATCAGATCATCGTGACGGATTCATGTTCGCAGGCGCTCGATCTTGTCTGCCGCTTTCTGCTCAGCCCTAACGACATGGTGGTCGTCGACGATCCCTGCTATTTCAATTTCCATTCGCTCCTGCGCGCCAATCGCGCGCAGAGCGTCACCGTCCCGATGACTCCCGACGGCCCCGATGTGGACGAGCTCGAACGCGTGTTCGCGGAACATCGTCCGCGTCTTTACCTCACCGGCGGGGGCCTGCAGAACCCGACCGGCGTGACGCCCTCGGCGGCGACCGTCCATCGGGTGCTTAGACTCGCCGAGGAGCACGACGTTCTGATCCTCGAAGACGACACGTTCGCAGACTTCGAGGCCGAGCCTTCAACGAGGCTTGCCGCGCTCGACGGCCTGCGCCGGGTGGTGCAGGTCGGCAGCGCGACCAAGGCCGTCGGCGCCGCCATGCGCTGCGGCTATATCGCCGCGCGAGAGGACTGGATCGCGCAGCTGGTCGATCTCAAGCTGGCGACGACGATGGGCAATAGCGCGACCGGGGCCCACATTTTGCATCGGGTGCTGACGGAAAGCGGCTATCGGCGCCATCTCGACGGCTTGCGGCGGAAACTTGCCGAACTCGATGGGGCGGACGTTGCAGGACCTGAGCCGCCACGGGCTCGTCCCCTGGATCGAGCCGCGCGCCGGCATCTATGTGTGGGCGCGCTTGCCGGACGGCGTCAGCGCCGCCGACGTCGCCCGCCACGCGCTGACGAGGAAGGTGATGTTCGCGCCCGGCCCAGCCTTCAGCGCCTCCGACGAGGCGTGCGGCTGTCTGCGCTTCAATGTCGCCCGTTGCGGCGAGCCCCGCGTCTACGAGGTCCTCGACGAAGCCATCGCCGCTGCTCCGCGCCGCGAGCCCGCCTTGGCTTTGAATGCCGCGCTTTAAGCTTGTCCTCGAGTATGACGGCGGCCCGTTCGTCGGCTGGCAACGGCAGGAGAACGGCCTCTCCGTTCAGGAAGCTCTGGAGAGCGCTCTGTTCGCGATGACCGGCGCGCGCCTGACCGCGCACGGCGCAGGGCGCACGGACGCCGGCGTGCATGCGCGGGGCCAGGTCGCGCATGTCGACCTTGAGCGCGACTGGTCCCCGTTTCGTCTTAGCGAGGCGCTCAATGCACTCCTGCAACCCCATCCTGTGGCGGTGCTTGGCGCCGAGCGCGTGAGCCGCGATTTCGACGCGCGTCATAGCGCGACTGCTCGCCACTATCTCTATCACGTCGTCAATCGCCGCGCGCCTCTCACCTTCGAGCGCGGCTCAGCCTGGCGGGTGAAGCCGCGCCTCGACGCCGAGGCGATGCAAGCGGCGGCGCGTGTGCTCACGGGCAAGCACGATTTCTCCACCTTTCGCGACTTGCAATGCCAGGCGAACTCGCCGATCCGAACGCTCGACCGACTCGATGTCAGGCGCGAGGGCGACGCGATTCTCTTCGAAGCGAGCGCCCGCTCATTCCTGCATCGGCAGGTCCGCTCGATGGTGGGCACGCTGGTCGAGGTCGGCGCCGGCCGATGGAACGCCGGCGAATTCAAGGCGGCGTTCGAGGCCGCGGATCGCAGCCGCTGCGGCCCGGTCGCCCCGGCTGACGGTCTCTATCTCGTCAGCGTCGACTACGCCGAGCCTGTAGCGAAATAAAGCTCGAGCGCGCGCTCATAGATGCGCGACAAGGCTTCGAGATCGTCGACGGCGACGCGCTCGTTGACGGCATGAATTGTTGCGTTGACCAGGCCCAATTCGACCACCGGACAGGCGTTCTTGATGAAGCGCGCGTCCGAGGTCCCCCCGCCGGTCGAGAGCGAAGGCTTCCGCCCGGTCACGTCCACGACCGCTTGAGCGACGAGATCGGTGAACGGCCCGGGCTTGGTAAGAAAGGCGCTTGCGTTGCTGGGTTCGAAGGTGAGCGTTGTGCGTCCCCCTCGGTCTACCGCCGCCACCCTGCGCTTGATCTCCGCGGCAAGCGAATAGTGCGTCCAAAGGTCGTTGAAGCGGACGTTGAACTTCAGGCGCACTTCGCCGGGAATGACGTTGAACGCCGGATTGCCGACGTCGACGGAGACCACTTCGAGGTTCGTCGGCTCGAAGTCGGCATTGCCCTGATCGAGCGGCGGCGAGAGCAGCGCCGTCAAGACGGGCGCGAGCGAAGGAATTGGATTATCCGCGATATGAGGGTAGGCCGCGTGGCCCTGCCGGCCGCTGATGGTGAGCCGCCCGTTGAGCGAGCCCCGCCGGCCGTGCTTGATGGTGTCGGCGACCGTCTCGACGGAGGTCGATTCGCCCAGGATGCAATGGTCGAACGTCTCCCCCTTGGCGAGCGCCCAGTCGACGAGCTTGACCGTGCCGTTGATCGCGGGGCCTTCTTCATCGCCGGTGATGAGGAAGCTGATCGAGCCGTCGAACGGCGCTTTGGCGATGAAACGCAACGCGGCGGCGACGGCGGCGGCGACGCCGCCCTTCATGTCGCAGGCGCCGCGCCCCCAGAGCTCACCATCCGCGACTTCGCCTGAGAACGGGTCGAACCGCCAGAGCGCTTCATCGCCGGGCGGCACCACATCGGTGTGGCCGGCGAAGGCTAGATTGGGCTGAGCGCGCGCCGAACCGAGCATAAAGGTTCAGGATTGCGGGCGTTCCCGGCGCTTCGAACGTGACGAGCTCGGCGGCGAAACCGGCCCCGCCCAGGAGATCGCGCAAATAGGGCAACGCGCCGGCGTCTGTCGGCGTCACCGACGGAAATCGGATGAGCGCGCGCGCGATCTCTAGCGCCGAAGGCGGCGCGGGCGCCCCAACCATGCGCGTGCGCTACCTCGGCCGCATCTCGCGCACCGGCGCGGCCCAATCGAGGCCGACGTCATAGATCGGCGGCTCGGTATTGGACAAGAGGTTCCACAAGCCGGTCTGAGGACTGCGCTTCACGGACTTGATCAGGACCCGCCCGTCGCTAAGGCCGCAGACGCACATCCGCCCAACGAGACTGTCGTCCGGCGGATTGTGGATGTCGTCATAGAAGACGAGCCAATTGTCGAACAAGACCCCGAGCGAGTGGCCGCGGACCTGCACCGCGACCGTCGTCGGCTTCGAGTTGAGAGGCGCGTCGACGTCGTCGAACGGGCCTTGGCCGTCCGCGTAGAAATGGGCGACCGCGCCCGCGCCGACATAGCCGACCAGCGGCGCGCTGGGCGGCCGCGGCGGCCCCCCTCCGATGAGGCGAGGGGGCTCGATGCCGAGATATTCGGACACCGTCGCGATCTCGTCGGCGCGGAGGCGCCGGTGGCCGTTGAGAAGATCGGTGACGGCGGAGGGCGAACGGCCAAGGGCCTTGGCGAGGCCGCTGCGGGTTTTGCCGGTCCTTTTAAGGCCGGAGCGAATCCAGTCGACGGTCAAAGCGGAAGCTCCTGCAACTTGCTTTCTCCAAGTGAAAGGCGTGGGGCGCTCTGGAGCGTCCCGGCCATCGATGACCCGCCGACTCACGGTATTAACCTCGTTTCCGAAAAACCGCAATTCAAAAAAACAGAACCTTGACAGAGGCTTCTGTTTTCTCTGATACTGAACAAAACAAGAACATAACGCGGCAAAACAGAAAGGGCAAGATCCATGACCACCTCCCCGCCTCGCCGGCGCCGTCCGCCAAAAGTCGACACCGAGCGAGCGGAGGCCATACGCTCTTCCGCCCGGCATCTCAAGGACTTGCAGCACGCTCACAAGGGTCCCCCGCCAGACGTTCGGGTCAACGCCCGCGGGATTCCCAAGTTCGTCCCCCCCATCCTCGAGCTGTCGTATTGCACTTCTCCGGCGGCTTTGTGCGCCGAACTCGCGGAGCCGATCAAAGCTGCGACGCCTCGTCCTGAACTGGTGGAGGCCGTCCGATGAGCAGCCCCAAAAAGCCGACCAAGCGCAGGTCGCCGCAGGATCTGCTCGACGCGGTTCAGGAGCGGCTCGACGCCACCCCCGAGCGTCTCGCTCGCGCCAAGGAAGCGGGCGAGACGCCGACCCTCGACGCCGACCGGAAACGCCGCATGCTCGACCCGTTCGACACGATGCGCGCCAACCGGGTGCTGGCGCCCAACGATCCGAAGCTCAATGACATCCGCTGGCTGGTCGGCGAGTCGCTGCGGCGAACCCATCATCGCGCCCGGCTCGATCAATTGCGTGCGGTCCCGATCGACCGGATGGGCTCGACCGGCTTCGGGCCGCGCCACGGCCTGCCGCAAGCCGACGTCGCTCTCCACGCCCGCGACAAATTGCGGGCGGCCGAGGATCGGGTCGGCCCCCATGCCTGGCCGATCGTGACCCGGATCGTCATTGAAGGCGCTGGCGTGCGCGAATGCCGCGGCTTCGTTCCCGAGCTCGCCACCCCCTGGCGCGCCGACGCCGTCGTCTCCGACCGGCTGCGGGTGGCGCTCGACATGATCGGCGGGCTCATGGGGGTCACGGCGAGTCGTGAAAAACGCCGGGAGTGACGGCTCCCCGCACGCCCCGAAGCCCGAAAGCACCCCTCAGCAGGAGGCCATCCCCATGACTTTCAACATCGTCGCCATGATTTGCGTCGCCGGCATGGCGCCCCAGGACTGCGCTCCAGAGCCCGGCTTCTCCCGAGACGTCGCGATTATCGGCGCCGTGTCGAACGAACTCTGGTGTGGCGTCGAGGCCCAGCAGGACCTCGCCAAGAGCGCGCCATTTCGCCACCTCGGGACAGGCGAATTCATCAAAATCATGTGCGTCAGAAAGGGCTGATCGCCTTTCGGCGGCTCCGGCTCATGGGGCCGGAGCAGCCGCGGCTTGGAGCCGCGCTTGACCCTGCACCCCTGGGCGCAACGCTCACAACTGAAAATAGGTTTGAGACATGAACGTCGACCGGTCGCCAATGTGGATTGGCCTTGCCGATCTTCTCCTCTGCATTCTTTCCGTCGTGATTGTGGCGGTGGCGCCGACCAAGGCCAAGGTCGACGGCGTCAAGCCGAAGGCGGAATTTCTGATCACCGCCGACTGGCCTGTCGCCCTCGATTCCGACGTCGACCTTTGGCTTGTAGGCCCGGACAAGAAGCCCGTCTTTTATGGGTCGCGCGACGCCGGCTGCGTATCGCTCGATCGCGACAGTCTTGGCTTTTCGACCTCGCAGATCACGCTCGCCGATGGGTCTACGGCGCAGTCGGAATTGAACAAGGAAACGGCGACGATCCGGTGCATCGCGCCCGGCCATTACGACATCGGCGTCAACCTCTATTCCGACCGCGAACTCGCGAAGGGCGCGCAGTCGATCCCGGTGCGCGTCGAAATCACCGGCCTCAATCCGCAGGTGACGACGCTGTTTGCCGGAAACGTCGCCCTCGATCAGGTCGGCCAGACCATCAATGTCGCGAGCTTCGACCTCACTTATGATGGCCAGGTCAAGCTCACCGATCCGGCGCTCGAACCGGTCACCCATGCCTATGAGCGGGCTAAGTGACCGACGAAAAAGTTGCACGAAAACGCAGTCAAGTCATTGAAATCATTCGCGCGCGTAACTTTGTGCGACCGCTACCCGAGCCGCTTCTGCAGGAAGATGCGCTTGTGTCCGGGCGGATAGTCGAGCTCCCCGAACACTTCGTAGCCGAGCCTGGGATAGAAGCCCGGAGCCTGGAAACTGAACGTGTCGACCCAGGCCGAATGGCAGCCGCGCTCGAGCGCCCTCGTCTCGGCGTCGGCCATCAGCCTGCGCCCGATCCCCTTGCCGCGCAACGCTTCGCTGACCCATAGGTAGCGGGTGAAGAGCCAGCCGGAATAGGTTTCGCCCGCGAGCCCGGCGACGATGGTCTCCCCCTCGCGTGCGAATACGGCGAGCGGCCGCCATTGCTGATGGCCCGGCCACCGGCTCTCGTTGAACGCTTCGAGCCCGTTCGGCAGGACCTCGACGTCCGCGTCGCTCGGCGCGTCCTCGATGTCGAAGCGCAGGGGCAAGGAGATCACCGGCGTCCCCTCAGGAGCCCTGCGGGTTGAGCCGCCAGGACGCGCGCACAACGCCCTCCCTATCGGCAAAGCGGCCGACAATCGCTTCAAGCGCCAGCTCCCGCCGTTTGTGTGAGGTCACGGTCGCGGTCACGTCGACACGGCCCGTCTCGCCGGCGAAAGCGCTGTCCAGTTGGCTGAAAGTGAGTTCCGGAACGGCCCCGATCTCCTTGACGAGTTGAGCGCGGATATCGGACGCCAGCGCCGGGCGGCACTCGATCGAGACGACATAATGCTGCTCCTCCTCGGACATCTCGATCGGTTGCCGATTGATGACGCGCACCAGCGGACGCAGGATGACGTTGGTCGCAATCACCAGAATCGCCGCCAAGAGGCCGTGGAGCCCCATCCCCTCGCCGGCGAGCAGGCCGACCGCGGCCGAGCACCAAAGGGTCGCCGCGGTGTTGAGGCCCCGCACATTGAGGCCCTCCTTGAAGATCACGCCGGCGCCAAGGAATCCGATGCCGGTCACGACCTGGGCGGCCATTCTCGTCGCGCCGTCATGGTCCCCAACGGCGCGCGCATAAGTGATGTAAATCGCCGCCCCGAGGGCGACCAGCGTATTGGTCCTCAAACCCGCGAGGTGCTGGCGCCATTGGCGTTCGAGACCGATCGACGCGCCGAGGCAGGCGGCGATGAAAAGATTGAGGCCGGCTTGGGCGAGCGCTGTGGCCATGCGGCCCCCTCAGGTATGGGCGGGCGATATCCTTAAACCGGCAAAGAAAACGCCTCAATTCGCCATGAACCATTCACGTCAAATTCAGTTGTTAAGGATCACAATCCCGACGTGCTCGAAAACCTGGAGGCAACCATGGTCTTACGCATTCTGTCCCGCGGCGCGATCGCCGCTGTCGCCGGTGCGACAATGCTCGCCGCCTCAAGCGTCCCCTCGTCCGCCTTCACGCTTGCCTCGCCATCTCTCGAACAGCCCGTCGCCAGTGCGGACGTTCAGTCGGTCTGGTGGCATGGCGGTTGGCACGGTGGCTGGCATGGCGGCTGGCACCGCGGATGGGGCTGGCATCGAGGCTATGGTTGGGGCGGCGGCTGGCATCGCTGGGGCTGGGCGGCCCGCGCTACGGCTACGGTTTCGCCCCGGTCTACCATTGCTGGTGGGGCCCTTGGGGCCGTCGTTGCGGCGTCTGAGCGCGCGCGAGCGCGAACGCGACGCTAGCCCTCCATCTTCTCCAATAGCGCCTCGGAAAGCTCGAAGTTCGCGGTGACGGTCTGCACGTCGTCGTTGTCTTCGAGCGCGCCGATGAGGCGCAGGATCTTTTCGCCCGCCTCGTCATCGACCGCGATCGTGTTCTGCGGTCGCCAGACAATTGCCGCCTTCACGGGCTCGCCGAACTTCGCCTCGAGCGCCTTCTGCGCGTCGCGCAAAGCTTCGACCGAGGTGATCACCTCGTGCTCTTCCGGCCCGGAGACCACATCGTCCGCGCCGGCCTCGATCGCCGCCTCGAGCATCGCCTCGTCGTCCGCGACCTTGCGATCGAAGACGATGAGCCCGACCCGATCGAACATGAAGGAGACCGCGCCCGTTTCGGCCAGCGAGCCGCCCGCCTTGGTGAAATAGGAGCGCACTTCGCCCGCGGTTCGATTGCGGTTATCGGTCAGCGCCTCGACGATCACCGCCACCCCGCCCGGCGCGTAGCCCTCGTAGCGCACTTCGTCATAATTCTCGGTGTCGGCCGAGGACGCCTTCTTGATCGCCCGATCGATATTGTCCTTGGGCATGTTCTCGGCCCTCGCCTCGAGCACGGCGGAGCGCAGGCGCGCGTTCATCGCCGGGTCGGGCAAGCCGAGCTTGGCCGCGACGGTGATTTCGCGCGCGAGCTTGGAGAAGAGCTTGGAGCGGATCGCGTCCTGCTTGCCCTTCTTGTGCATAATGTTCTTGAACTGACTATGGCCGGCCATATTCGCCTCGGTTGACCCTTCAATTGCGCGGTGCTTGCAAGTAATTCGGCCCCCTATACGCCGGGTCTGAGGTCAAGGGAAGACGATCCGGAGGATCGAGATTGACACCGCACGCCACTGTCGCAATCGCCCCGGGCGTGGTTTATTTCCCCGACTTTCTCGACCGCGCCGCCCAGGAAGCGCTGCTGGACGAGGTGGCGGCGATCCTCGAACTCGCGCCGCCGTTCCGCCCGCGCATGCCCCGCACCGGCAAGCCATTTTCCGTCATGATGAGCAATTGCGGGCCTCTCGGCTGGGTCTCGGACGAACGCGGATATCGGTATCAGGCGACGCATCCCGAAACCGGGCGCCCGTGGCCACCTATCCCGCCGCGGCTCGTCGCAGCCTTTGCTGAAATCGCCCCGGGCGCGCCGCCGCCGGAAGCCTGCCTGATCAACTTATACGACCCTGCCGCGCGGATGGGCCTGCACCAGGATCGCGACGAGGAAGAGCTTGCCGCGCCTGTGGTTTCGGTTTCGCTGGGGGACACCGCGCTCTTTCGCGTTGGCGGCCTTCAACGCAACGCTCCAACCCGCTCCTTCCGCCTCGCTTCGGGCGACGCGATGTCGCTTGCGGGCGAGGGCCGTCTCGCGTTCCACGGCGTCGACCGCATCATCGCGGGCTCCTCGACCCTGTTGCCCGAGGGCGGCAGGATCAATCTAACGCTCCGGCGGGTGACGAAAGCGAGCGCGTGAGCGAGCTATTCGCTGCTCGACGCGGATTCCTGCCTGGGCGCTGCCTTCGGGCCGCCCTTGGAGACGCCGACCATCGCCGGCCGGAGGACCCGATCCCCGATGGTCCAGCCGCTCTGGACCACCTGCGAAACTGTGCCGGAAGGAATGGTCTCGTCGGGCGCCTCGAAAATCGCCTGGTGAAAATTGGGATCGAACTTCTGACCCTTCGGGTCGAGTTTCTTCACACCGTGACGGCTGAGCGCCGCCTCGAGATCGCGCGCGGTCAACTCGACCCCTTCGATCAGCGAGCGGATGGAAGGATCGGCGCTCGCGCGCGCTTCCGGCGGCAAATGCTCGAGCGCGCGCGAAAGATTGTCGACAACGGTCAGCATATCGCGCGCAAAGCTGGTCACCCCGTAAGTCTTCGCGTCAGACACCTCCCGCTCGGTCCGCCGGCGCAAATTCTCCATCTCCGCCAGCGTGCGCAAGACGCGATCCTTCAATTGGCTGTTTTCGGCGTTGAGCGCCTCCACCACGGCGAGAACGTTAGGTTCGCCAGTCTCGTGCTGAGGGCCTTCGGCCGCACCCGCGCCGGCCTGCGCGGGCATCTCATCGCCCCATTCGGCGTTGTTATTACTCATCGTTTCAGCAGTCCCATCAGAATTAGCGACGGATATCAGGGCTGACCGGCGAAAAATCAAGCGCGCCGCGAACTGTAAATCTGTGCGCCGCCTTCAATCGCTGGCAAAGTTCGCCAGCAATCTCCGTTTGATCGCGGCTTGCCGGCCGGGAGCGGTGATCTTCTGGCCGGTCAAATCGGTGATGTAGAACGAGTCCACCGCCTTTTCGCCGAACGTCACGATATGAGCGGAGCCGATGTTGAGATTGAGGCTGGACAGCGAGGCGGTCAGGTCCCGTAGCAGGCCAGGCCTGTCGAGACCCGAAACCTCGACCACTGTGTAGCGGCGCGAAAGATTGTTGTCGACGGTCACCTCCGGCTCGACCGCGAATGCGTCGTGCCGATCGTCGCGTGTCTGTTTCGATGGCGTCATTTCGGCCAGCCGGACTTCGCCTCGCAGGGTCTTCTCGATGTTGGACGCGATGCGCCGCCCACGCCGCAATTCGTCCTCGTCGCGCTCAAAAGCGCGCGAAACGAAAATGGTGTCGAGCGCGAGGCCGTCGGTCGTCGTGAAGATCTGGGCGTCGACGATGTTGCCGCCCGCGGCGGCGCAGGCGCCGGCGATGCCGGTCAGGAGCCGCGGGTGGTCGGGCGCGATCACAGTGACAGCAGTCACGCCATGGAAGGCGTCGGTCGTGACCTCAGTCGCCAGCGAATGCGTATCGGCGGCCATCGCGTGGAGCAGTTTCGCATGAGCCGCCTGACGAGCAGGCTCGACTTTCAGCCAATAGGCCGGATAGTGGCGCTGGGCATAAGCGTCGAACTCCGGATCTGACCAGCCAGGGAGTAACTTGCGGACGGCCTCCTGAGCTGCTTTGACGCGCCCCTCGCGGTCGATAGCTGAATGACCGCCGCCAAGCGTGACTTCGGTCTCCCAGTAGAGCGTGCGCAGGAGCTGGCCCTTCCAACCGTTCCACACCCCCGGTCCGACCGCCCGAATATCGGCAACAGTAAGCGCCAGCAGCATTTTGAGGCGCTCTTGCGTCTGCACGATCGCTGACAGCGCCTCGGCGGTCTTCGGGTCGAACAGGTCACGGCCTTGCGCCATGTTTGACATGACCAGATGCTGTTCGATCAGCCAGGCCACACGCTCGGCGTTGGCGGCGGTGAGCCCGAGCCGCAGGCCGAGTGCGCGCGCCACTTCGACGCCTGCCCGTGAATGATCGACCCCCCGTCCCTTGGCGATATCGTGCAGGAAGGTCGCCAGATAAAGCTCTGTGCGGTGGGCGATTTGCGGCAGGATCTTGGTGGCGAGCGGCAGTTCTTCCGCTACCCGTCCCGCTTCGATCGCGCTGACTTCTCCGACAGCGCGAATGAGATGCTCATCGACGGTGTAGTGGTGGTACATCGAAAATTGCATCATGCCCACCACACGGCCGAAATCGGGGATGAACCGCCCGAGCACGCCAGCTTCGTTCATGCGGCGTAGGGCAATTTCCGGGGCGTTGCGTGACGTAAGGGTCTCGAGAAAAAGGCGGTTCGCCTCCTTGTCATGACGCAGGTGGGCGTCGATCCGCTTTAAGGACTGTGTGACGAGCCTGGTCGCGTCGGGATGAATCGGCAAATTCGACCGGTCAGCGATCCAGAACAGTCGGATGAGATTCACCGGATCGCGCTCGAAAACGTCGTCGCGGACGACGTTGACCCGATCATTGTCGACTTTGAAATCCTTCGCTTCCTCGATCGCGCGGGTGCGCCTCCGGAACCGGCCGACAAGCCGGCCGAACGCCGGCGTCGTTTTGGTGTGTCGCTCTTCGAGCGCCGCGCACACGATCGCGGTCAGGTCGCCGACATCCTTAGCGATGAGGAAATAGTGCTTCATGAAGCGCTCGACGTCGATCATTCCCGCCCGCGTCGAATAGCCGAGTTGACGGGCGATCGGCCGCTGAACATCGAAGCTCAGCCGCTCCTCCGCGCGGCCGGCGAGGAAGTGGAGTCGGCAGCGCACGCTCCAGAGGAATTCCTCGCATCGGCGAAAGAGCGAAAACTCCCGGGGCGAGAACAAACCCGCAGCGACCAACTCGCTGGGATTGGCGACGCGGTAGACGTATTTGGAGATCCAGAACAGCGTGTTGAGGTCGCGAAGACCTCCCTTGCCTTCCTTGACGTTGGGCTCGACGAGATAACGCGATGCGCCCGCCTTCCTCACTCGGGTTTCGCGTTCGGCGAGCTTCGCGGCGACGAATTCGGCCGCTGTCTTGGCGACGATCTCCTTGTCGAACCGGATCCTCAGCGTCTCGAACAGCGCCTTGTCGCCGGTGATGAATCGCGCCTCGACGACCGTTGTGCGGATCGTCATGTCGGCGCGCGCCTGTTTCAGGCACTCATCGATTGTTCGCGTCGCGTGGCCAACCTTGAGCCTCAGGTCCCAGAGCACATAGAGCAGCGCCTCGACGACCTTCTCCATTCCAGTGGGCGACTTGTTCGGCATGAGGAACAGGACATCGACGTCCGAATAGGGCGCGAGCATGCCGCGCCCATAACCGCCGACTGCGACAATCGTTGGCAGTGGACCGCTCGACAAGGTCGGGGCAAGCCAGCGCACGGACATTTGGAGTGCGACACGCAGCAATTCGTCGGTCTCGGCGCTAAGCGTCTCCGCGCAGGCTCGGCCGGTCCCGCCAGCTTCCAAAGCTCGGCGCGCTTCGTCCCGTCCGGCATCGAGCGCAGCGCGCAAAATCTCCACAGCGGCGCGGCGGAACGCCGCAACGTCGCCCGAATGGGCTTCATGGAGTGAGGCCAGCTCATCAAGAAGCTTAGCCCGCTCGACGCCCTTAAGCGTCGGCGCGACGCGGGCGCGGCGTTCGACCGCGGGAATCTGGGCGTCTGACATTGGAGGTATATCCTCCCTCGGACTGGCAATCGCAAGGCCGAACCAGGTTCCGACAGAAATGTTAGGCTTTCGCGACTTTAGTCTCGATTGCGTCCCAAATCGCCACGGCGAGATCGGGTCCGCCGACCCTCTTGATCGCGCGAATGCCAGTCGGGGAGGTGACATTGATCTCCGTCAGATAGCCATCGATGACATCGATGCCGACGAACAGAAGACCGCGCCGCCTGAGTTCGGGGCCAATGGTGGAGCAGATCTGCCTTTCTTTCTCGGTCAGCTCGGTCCCTTTCGCCGCTCCGCCGCGCACCATGTTCGAACGGATGTCGTCGCCCGTCGGCACGCGATTGACCACGCCTCTGGCTTCGCCGTCGACAAGAATGATCCGCTTGTCCCCGCGCGACACTGCCGGCAGGAACTTCTGGATGACCCAAGGCTCGCGGAGCGTCGTGCTGAACAGGTCGAACAGCGAGCCGAAATTCGGGTCCTGGACGGCGACCTTGAACACCGACGCGCCGCCAAAACCGTAGAGCGGCTTCATCACCACTTCGCCGTGTTCGGCGCGGAACGCCTCGATCGCCGCCTTGTCGCGGGCGATCAGGGTCGGCGGCATGAGCTCCGGGAAATCCATCACGAACAGCTTTTCGGGCGAATCGCGCACGCCGCGGGGATCGTTGACGACCAGCGTTTTCGGGTGGATGCGCTCGAGCAAATGCGTCGTCGCGATATAGGCGAGGTCGAACGGAGGGTCCTGGCGCAAGAGCACCACATCGACGGTCGAAAGATCGACCAGCTTCGCCTCGCCGAGACGCGCGTGATCGCCCTCGACGTCCTTGACCGACAGCTGCTCGGCCATCACTTCAACGCGCGTGCCGTTCAGCCTAAGACGATCGGGCGTGTAATGCAGGATGATGTGGCCGCGCGCCTGGGCTTCGAGAAGAAGCGCAAAGGTCGAGTCTCCTGCGATGCGGATGCGTTCGATCGGGTCCATCTGCACGGCGACAGTCAGGGGCATGGGCGTCCGGTCGAAGGCCAAGGGGGATGTCGGGCTCAATCTATCTCGAGCCTATACGCGTCTGGCTCGTGACGGGGAAGCCGCCCACGCGCGACAAAGACAGCGTCGCCCCGCAACGTGAGGCCCGCCGCCCATGGGTTGCGCATGAGCCAAACGCGCGCGGCGCGGCCAATTCGCCGCCGCTTGGTCGCGCTGATCGCAATCGCGGCGACTTCGAGATCGGCCCGTGCTTTGACTTCGACAAAGGCGATTGAACCGCGGCGTCTCGCAACAAGATCGATTTCACCTCCGGAGACCACAAATCGCCGCGTGAGGATCGTGTAGCCTTTGAGGCGCAGAAGCAGCGCAGCAATGGATTCCGCCCTTAGCCCATAGACGTGGGCTTCGCGGCGGCGCTCAGTCCGCTGTTCGGCCTGGCCCCTCACCGGTAAGCGCCCGCTAGCGCCAGCGCCCGCGCGTAGACCTGCCGTCTCGGAAGTCCATACTTGGCCGCCACTGTCGCGGCGGCGTCCTTGACCGACAGGTTCGTGAGCTGCTCGGCGATTTCCCGGTCGAGCGCGGCCTCTGAAACCACCGACCGCGCCTCCATAGGCCCGACGACGATGACGATCTCGCCCCTCGGCGGCCCGCTCGCGGTATATTCGGCCGCGAGCTTGTCCAGCGCGCCGCGCCTCACTTCCTCATGCAGCTTGGTCAATTCGCGCGCGACCGCCGCGGGCCGAGGCCCGAGTTCGACGGCAAGGTCGGCAAGCGTCGCGGCGAGCCGCCCTGCGGCCTCATAGAAGATCAGCGAGCCCGGCACGGCGGCGAGCGCGTTGATCCGCTCGCGCCGCGCCGACGACCGCGGCGGCAGAAAGCCCTCGAAATAAAATCGGTCGGTAGGGAGACCCGCGACGCAAAGCGCCGCGAGCGCCGCGGACGGGCCTGGGGCGGCGATAACGGCGAAGCCCTGCTCGATTGCTTCCGACACCAGTTTATAGCCGGGATCGGAAATGAGCGGCGTTCCTGCGTCGGAGATAAGCGCCAGCGCCTGCCCCTCGGCAATGCGCCTCAGCGCCCGCGGGCGAGCCTTGGCGGCGTTGTGCTCATGATAAGCTGAGAGCGGGCTCTCAATGCCGTAGTGGGCGAGAAGCGTGCGCGACACGCGGGTGTCCTCGGCCAGGATCACATCGGCTCCAGCCAGGATCGCGAGAGCCCGCAGCGTCACGTCGCCGAGGTTGCCAATTGGCGTCGCGACAACGTAAAGACCCGGATCGAGCGTAGCCGCCGGCAAAGTCGCGCCGCCAATTTGAAAGGTTCGGCTCGAGCGAACAGTCTTGACGTTGTTCGACTGGGGAGCTTTTGCCAGGGTCATCTGCGCTCTTATCCGCCAATCCTCCGGCCGGCTCAATGATCGACGCATAGCCAAGCGCAGGTGAAAATGCCACAATTTCCATCAACAGCCAGCGATTGGCGGCCATCGCGCGCTGACATTTCGAACATGACGGCGCAAAGCGCTTTCCGGCGCCAGCGCCGCTCAGATGAGAGGTCGGTATGAGGTTTGCGGCTGAGCAACCGGCAGCAGGACAAGGGGTGACGAGACGCGCCCTGCTTGGCGGCGGGATGGCCTTGACGCTTGTGGGCTGCAATTCGCCCGGCCTGGAAATGCCAAGCGACGCTGGCGGGCCCGCTCCGGCGCCGGCTCAACCG
Source organism: uncultured Alphaproteobacteria bacterium (assembly GCA_963717215.1). Lineage (GTDB taxonomy): Bacteria > Pseudomonadota > Alphaproteobacteria > Rhizobiales > Beijerinckiaceae > Roseiarcus. Next base: position 13,299 of record CAVQVS010000002.1, on the reverse strand, counting down.
TCCGGCGGACCGCCCGTCGGCGAGGCGCTGGGCACAGGCCCGGTTCGGGTCGGCATGATCCTTCCGCTCACGCAGAACGGGGGACAAAATCCGATCGGGGTCTCGATGCGGAACGCCGCGCAGCTCGCGATTAACGATTCCGGCTCTACCTCCATCACGCTCATGATCGAGGATGATCATTCGAGCCCCGACGGCGCCGCCCAAGCGGCTCAGGCTGAGCTCGGCGCCGGGGCGCAGCTCATTCTCGGACCCGTGTTCGCCAACGACGTAAGGACGGCGTCAGCGGCGGCAAAATCGGCGGGCAAGCCGATGATCGCGTTCTCCACCGACGTCACCGTCGCGGCTCCGGGCGTCTATCTCCTGTCGTTCCTGATCCAGGGTTACGTCGACAGGGTTCTTCAATACGCCGTTTCGACAGGCAAGAAGTCGTTCGGGATCATGGCTCCGCAGAATGACTACGGCAATGTCGCCGCGCAGCGATTCCAGGAGATGGCGGGAAACATCAATGCGCAGGTGGTCGTAACCGCCCGCTATTCGACCGGCCAACTCGCAACCGCGGCTCAGCAGGTGTCAGCGGTCCAAGGTCAAATCGACGCTCTCTTCATTCCCGATCAGGCGGACGCTATGCCGGCAGTCGCGAGCGCTCTGGGGTCGGCCAACGTCAAGACCAAGTTTTTGGGCACCGGGGTCTGGAACGACCCCCGGGTTCTCAAATTGCCGCAGATGCAGGGCGCCTGGTTCTCTGCGCCCGACAATTCTGGCTTCGACGCCTTCGCGCAGCGCTACCAAGCCAAATTCAACAGCGAACCCGCGCGCTTGGCGACGCTCGCCTACGACGCGGTGACGCTGGCTGCGGCGCTCGCCCACAATGGCGGAGCGGACCCGTTCAATCAGGCGGCGCTGACCAATATATCGGGCTTCAACGGCGCTGACGGGGTCTTTCGCTTCCGCGCCGACGGGACGAACGAGCGGGGCCTGGCGGTCATGGAGATCGCAGAGGACGGCGCCAAGGTGATCAGCCCGGCGCCGCGAAGCTTCGCCGCGGGGTGAGCCTCCGAGCCTGCCCTCAGTTGAAGTCCACGCCTTTCGTCTCGGGACCGGGCGGCGCCGAGAGCGCGCGGATGGCGGTCGAGGATTTCGGCGGCTCCGTGCTCGGCAAGCCCATCGATCTCCTGGTCGCCGACCATCAGAACAAGGTTGATGTGGGCCTCGCCATCGCGCGGGAATGGTACGACGAGCGCGGGGTGCGCGATCTTCGACATCACCAATTCGGGCGTGGGGCTTGCCGTTCAGGACTTGGCCAGGGCGAGCGTCGCTTCAGCAGAGGTTTCACATAAATCAATCACGACCCGACGGACAACCTCTGGCGAACTGTTGAAGCACCGGAACGGGTATCGTTGGTCATCGCCTCACCCGAGCACGGTCAATCGCCACGAGTATTTCGCCTGACAAAGTCGCGAGGGCGCTGCCAGCTTTAGCTCACCTCTTGTGTTAGAGAGCGATTGCAGAAACAATCAGGTGTGCGTCCGCCTTGGTCGGACGGCGCTGGACGTTTGAAGGTAACCCATTGCGGGAGTGGAAAGAGATCTTTGCAGGGGGCCTGGACGGCGTTTGCACGTGAAGCAGGTAGAGTTCGTCGAGCATTCGTCGAGAAGACCTTAGCTTCGATACTGAATCCGACTTTTCTCGAAAGCAGGTAATTACAAGTAAAAAGCAATTCCTGTGACGCGACCTCAACCTCGTACTCTGCCCGAAGCGGCGGGGCGATGACCAAATCTCTGGGAGGAGATGACCATGTCTCGTATCAACGGCTACCACCACCTGACGATGTCGACAGACGGCGCACAGGAAGACTTCGACTTCTATACCAAGGCGCTCGGCCTGCATTCGGTGAAACGGACGGTGCTCTATGACGGCGTGATCCCAGTCTACCATCTCTATTATGGCTCGCCGAAAGGCGACGCCTCGACCATCATCACGACGTTTCCCTTTCGTAAGCCGGGCGTATACGGCCGAAGAGGGACGAACCAGTCGCGCGCTATCCTGCAGTCGATCCCCAAGGGCGCGTCGAATTTCTGGGTTGAGCGGCTGAACACGCGCGGCATCCCGACCACAAAGGTCACGCGCTTTGGCGCTGACCGTGCGGTCTTCGCCCATCCCTGCGGCATCGCGCACGAATTGGTGGAAAGCGAGGGCGATCCCCGCGAGCCGGTTGTCAACGCGGCGCAGGGCATCGGCAAGGCGCACGGGATCAAGGGCATCTATGGCGCGGTCGTCGCCGTGATGGATCGGACGGCGATGGATGATTTCTTGACCATCGCTCTGCCCCTCGAGAAGGAAGCCGACAATCACGAGGGGTTGGTCTTCCGGGTGCCCGACGCCTCGGGCGTCGTCCAGCGTGTCGAGGTGATCGTCGACCGCGACAGTCGACAGGGCACTTGGACGCTGGCCGGCGGCACGATCCACCACATCGCCCTCAACACGGGCGACGAGGACAACCAATTGAAGCTGCGCGCGCACATTGAGGGCCTCGGCTTCACCGACATTTCCGAGCAGAAAGACCGCAACTACTTCAAGTCCTGCTATGTCCGCTCGCCCGGGGGGGCATTGTTCGAGATCGCCTGGACCACGCCGAAAGGCTGGGCCAGCGACGAGCCGCCAAACGCGATTGGCAAGACGCTGGTTTTCCCGCCGTGGCTTAAGGACCGTGAGGATGAATTGCGGTCCGGCCTCGAGCAGGCCGAATTCGTGTGAGCTCGGACGATGGCGCGCTGCGGCTAGGCCCGAGCGGTTCGGCGGCCAGGGCGATCTGCGTCTTCCTTCACGGCCGTGGACAATCCCCCGAGGAGATGCAATCGCATGTGGTGGCGCGGCTCTCCGCGCCATCCGTGGCCTTTATCCTGCCGCGCGCGCCCCGTGGCGCATGGTGGGACGCGCGCGCCGTGGATCCGCTGACGCCTATCGCTCGCGCGCAGCTTTCTGATGCGCTCGACCATCTCGCAGCTGCAATGGCTGCGGCCCGGGCTGCGGCCCCCGGACAGCCAATGCTTCTGGCCGGCTTCTCGCAGGGCGCCTGCCTCGCGATCGAGTATCTTTGCGCAGGTTTGCCCCCGCCGGACGCTGTGGCGGCGCTGACGGGTTGCCGAGTTGGCGTACCTTCGGATGGACGGTCCGCCTTCGCGCCGGCCGGGACGCCGGTTTACCTCTCGGGCGGCGACGCCGATCCGTGGATTCCGCTGTCGGCCTTCGCGGACGCGGTGCAATCGTTGGGCGCGCGAGGCCTGAAGTTGCGGGCCGATCTGTTCCCGGGCCGCGCCCATGAGGTTTCCGGCGCAGAAATCGGGATGCTGGACGCGATTTCTGGTGGACCTCGCCGCCGGACGGCCTCCGGCGATGAGGGCCGATCGATGATGGACAGCTTCGTCTTTCCGGGCCTGACGACGCGCGTGGTGTTCGGCGCGGGAAGCCTGGCCCGCGCGGAGGAGGAAGTCCGCCGGCTCGGTCATGACAAGGCGCTCGTGCTTTCAACTCCGCATCAAAAGGACGATGCGGAAAAGCTGGCCAAGAGCCTACGCGGCCTCGCGGTGGGGATCTTCCCGGGCGCGGTCATGCACACTCCGGTCGAGGTGACGGAGATTGCGCTTAAGGCCTTCCGCGCCAGCGGCGCCTCGTCGGTCGTCAGCATCGGCGGCGGCTCGACCACCGGGCTGGGCAAAGCCATCGCCGTCCGCACCGGCGCCGATCAGGTTGTCATCCCGACCACTTACGCCGGCTCGGAAATGACCGACATTCTTGGCGAGACGGCGGCAGGCGAAAAGACAACGCGACGCTCGCCCGACATCCGCCCGGAGACGGTGATCTACGACGTCGATCTCACGATGAGTTTGCCGATCGGCCTCACTGTCACTTCGGCAATGAACGCCATTGCGCACGCGATGGAGGCATTTTACGCCCCCGACCGCAATCCTGTGATCGAACTGATGGGCAAGGATGCGATGGCGGCGTTCCGCGATGGCCTTCCGCGGCTCATCGCGAACCCGCAGGACCGCGCGGCCCGTGCGCAGGCGCTCTATGGGGCGTGGTGCTGCTCGACCGCGCTCGGCTATGTCTCGATGGCGCTGCACCACAAGCTGGCGCATGTCTTCGGCGGTTCGTTCGATACCCCGCACGCCGAGACGCACGCAATCCTGCTGCCCTACACCACCGCTTTCAACGAGAGCGTGGTTCCCGACCTTCTGCGTCCGGTCGCCGAGGCTTTCGGCGGCGACTCGGCAGGCGGGGCGCTCTGGGATTTTGCACAGTCTGTCGGCTCTCCGCTAAGCCTCAAGGCCATTGGCGTGAAAGAGGCGGACCTCGACCGCGCGACGGCGATCACGGTGAAGAACGCCTACGCCAATCCCCGGCCGATCGAGCCGGGGTCGATAAGGGAACTCCTCCAGGCGGCGTGGGAAGCACGCCGACCTGTGGGCTGAAAACCAACAAAAAGACAGGGAGGACGAGCGCATGTTTACAAGAAGAAATTTCCTGAAAACTTCGGCAGCGACGGGTTTAGCGCTGGCAGGATCGGGCGTGGCTGCGCCGGCCATCGCCAAGGGCGCTAAGCTTCGCGTCGGCTATGTCTCGCCGCAGACCGGACCATTAGCGGGCTTCGCGGAGAGCGACGCGTATAACATCAAGGCCTTCCTGGGTTCCGACGCCGGAAAGAACTTCGAAGTCATCGCCAAGGACAGCCAGTCGAACCCCAACCGCGCGGCGGAAGTGGCGAAGAGCCTGATCGTCGACGACGAGATCAACCTCATGCTCGTCGGCTCGACGCCGGAAACCACGAACCCCGTCTCCACGACCTGCGAAGCGGAGGGGATGCCAGTCATCTCAACCACGGCGCCTTGGCAGCCCTGGTTCATCGGCCAGCAGGGCAATCCGGGAGATCCCGCTTCGTGGAAGCCATTCAAGTTCGCGTACCATTATTTTTGGGGTCTCGAGGACATCATCGCCGTCTACACCGGGATGTGGAAGCAGCTTTCCACCAACGGCAAGGTAGGCGGGCTGTTTCCCAACGACGCCGATGGCAATGCCTGGGGCGATCCGAAGCACGGGCTGCAGCCCGGGCTGGCGGCCGCAGGCTTCACCCTGACCGATCCAGGACGCTACCAGAACCTTTCGGATGACTTTACCGCTCAGGTCAACGCGTTCAAGGCCGCCAACGCCGAGATCGTTACTGGCGTCGTGATCCCGCCGGACTTCACCACTTTCTGGAATCAGGCGCGCCAACAGGGCTTCAGGCCCAAGGCGGTGACGGTCGCCAAGGCGATCCTCTTTCCGCAATCGGTCGAGACGCTCGGAGAGGCCGGCAACAACCTTTCGTCCGAGGTCTGGTGGTCAGCCTCGCATCCGTTCAAGTCGTCGCTGACCGGTCAAACCTCGGCGCAACTCGCGGCGGATTTCACGGCCAAGACCGGCCGCCCGTGGACCCAGCCGATCGGCTTCTCTCATTCGCTGTTTGAAATGGCGGCGAATGTCATGGGCCGCGTCTCGGATCCGACCAATGCCGATGCGATCGCCGCAGCCATTGCCGCCACCGACGCGATGACCGTGGTCGGCAAGATCGCCTGGAACGGCGCCGGCGTGCCGCCGTTCGCAGCGAAGAACGTCTGCAAGACGCCGCTCGTCGGCGGCCAATGGCGGAAGAAAGCCGGCGGCGGTTTCGAGTTGGTGATCGTTGAAAACGCAACCGCGCCCGAGATTCCCACGGCCGGCAAGATGGAGCCCCTCGCTTGACGTCGCAGAGGGCGGCGATCCCCGCCGCCCTCGTTCGGTGTAAACCGGGATGGCGGCAGTGATCCTCCGGCTCGATAATGTTTCGAAGTCGTTCGGCGCCTTGAAGGTCTCGGATTCTGTGACCTTCGCAGTGCCGCGTGGCGAGGCCTTGGGCGTCATCGGCCCAAATGGCGCCGGCAAGTCGACCCTCTTCAATCTGATCACCGGCAATCTGCTCCCGCAGGCGGGCCGCATCGAATTGCTCGGGCGCGATGTGACCCGCGCTCCGGCGATGGAGCGGGTGCGCATGGGCGTCGGCCGCAGCTTTCAGATCCCGCAGCCCTTCGAGGGACTGACGGTGTTCGAGAACCTCCTGACCGCCGCCGCTTTCGGCCGAGGCGGACGCGAGGCCGAGATGGTCGATGATTGCGCGCGCATCCTCCTCGAGACCGAGCTTCTGAGGAAGGCCAATGTCGTCGCTGGGTCGCTGAGCCTTCTCGACCGCAAGCGCCTGGAGCTGGCCCGCGCGCTGGCGACCGGACCGCAACTCCTGCTTTTGGACGAGATTGCTGGCGGCCTGACCGAGGGCGAATGCAAAGCCCTGATCGCGACGATCAAGGCGATCCACGCCACGGGAACCACGATCATCTGGATCGAACATATCCTGCACGCCCTGACCTCCGTGGTCGAGCGACTGCTGGTGCTCGACTTTGGGCGCGTGATCGGGATCGGCGCGCCAGCCGAGATCATCGCGTCGAAGGAGGTTCGCGAGATCTACCTTGGGCTCGAGGTCTGATGCTGCTCGAAACGCACAGTCTCACCGCGAACTACGGCCAGTTCCGGGCGCTGTTCGGCGTGGACATCGCTGTGGCGGCTGGCGAATGCGTGGCGATCATCGGCGCCAATGGGGCCGGCAAATCGACGCTGATGCGCTCGATAACCGGCGTGATCCGCAACGAGCCCGGGATGGTGCTGCACCGGGGCCAGCCGATCGGCGCGCTCTCGTCGGCCGACGTCATGAAGCGCGGCGTCGCCATGGTCCCCGAGGGGCGCCGGCTTTTTCCGTCGCTGACGGTTGAGGAAAATCTCCTCATCGGCGGACAGGCGCGCAAGGCGCCGGGCCCGTGGAATCTCGCTTCGGTCTATGACCTTTTCCCGATCCTGCGCGAGCGGCGGAACGGTTCGAGCGTCGCGCTCTCCGGCGGCCAGCAGCAGATGGTCGCGATCGGCCGGGCGCTGATGTCGAATCCCGAATTGCTGCTCTGCGACGAGATCAGTCTTGGCCTTGCGCCGGTGGTCATTCGCGACATCTACGCCGCGCTTCCCAAGGTCCGTTATGCTGGCGCGGCGATCGTGGTTGTGGAGCAGGACATCGGCAAGGCCCTGGCGGTGGCGGACCGTGTCTATTGCATGATGGAGGGGCGCGTGACCCTCGTCGCCAAGGCGTCCGAGGTCACGCGCCAGGAGATCCACGCCGCTTATTTCGGAGAGGCGGCATGACGCTCGCTGCGATTCGGCGCCTTCCGCTCCCCGCAGCCTCGCCGACGCATCATCGTTGGGGCGCGGCGGTGATTTGGCTGCACACCCTTGTTCAGGGAATCCTGCTGGGCGGGCTCTACGCCCTGTTTGCCGCGGGGCTGAGTCTTGTCTTCGGCATCATGCGGCTCGTCAATCTCGCTCACGGCGACCTCATCGTCTTCGCCGCCTATCTGGTGCTGGTTGGCGTCACGCGGCTCGGCCTGTCGCCCTGGGTCGCCGCGCTGCTCGCCGCGCCGCTGATGTTCGCGACTCGGCTGGCTGTTGCAGAGCCTTGTCTTGAACCGTGTGCTGGGCAAGGACATCCTGCCACCGCTGCTCGTTACCTTCGGCCTCTCGATCGCGCTGCAGAACGGGCTCCTCGAGGCCTTCTCCGCGGACAGCCGCCGCATTCCGGCCGGCGCGCTCGAACGGGCGTCGCTCGATCTCGGGCTGGTCACGATCGGCGTTATGCCGCTGCTGACCTTCGCCTCCGCGATCCTCGCGATCCTCGCTCTGAACGGGCTCTTCTACCACACGGCCCTCGGCCGGGCGTTTCGCGCCACTTCGGACGATGCCGTCACCGCGGGGCTGATGGGGATCGAGCCGAAACGGGTCTTCGCCATGGCGACCGGAATCGCGATGGTCGTGGTGACGCTCGCGGCGCTCTATCTCGGCATGAGGGCGAACTTCGATCCCTCGATCGGGCCGGCGCGGCTGATTTATGCTTTCGAGGCGGTCATCATCGGCGGGCTCGGAAGCCTATGGGGCACGCTTGCGGGCGGGATCATCATCGGCGTTGCGCAGACGTTCGGCGCGGCGGTGAATCCGGAATGGCAGATCCTGGCGGGCCACATCGGCTTTCTGGCGGTGATGCTGCTCAGGCCGCGCGGTCTCTTCCCGCGCGCGGTCGATTGAGAGGCGGCATGTATCGGCTCACAACCCGCACCCGCGCCGGAACCGTAACAGCGGTCGCCGTGGTCGCTGCGATCGTGGCCGGGCTTGCGCTGCCAGCTGTCGCGCCGCGAGGCGTCATTCAGAACCTGTTCTTCATCCTCACCATGCTGACGCTGGCGCAGATCTGGAACCTGCTCGCGGGCTACGGCGGCCTCGTTTCGGTCGGCCAGCAGGCCTTCGTGGGCATCGGCGCTTACGCGATGTTCGCGGGCGTGATCGGCTGCGGTTGGAATCCGCTTCTCGCGATCCCGCTCGGCGGCGTCGCCGCGTTTCTGTTGGCTATTCCAACGGCCTTCTTTGCTTTCCGATTGCAGGGCGCCTATTTCGCCATCGGCACCTGGGTCATGGCCGAGGTGACCCGCCTCCTGATCGCACAGTGGAAGGCGCTCGGCGGGGGCACTGGCACCTCGCTGCCGCGCGAGGCCACGAGCAACATTCTCGGCGTGAATGCGATCCGCGCGCTGTTTGCTGTGCGCGAGGCGGCGGCGCGCGACATATTAGCCTATTGGCTGGCGCTGGCGCTGGTCGTGGCGGCGACGGGCGGCGTTTACTGGTTGCTGCGTAGCCGCTTAGGCCTCGCGCTCGCCGCGGTGCGCGACAATATCGACGCCGCCCAATCTGTGGGCGTTGACGCTGTGCGGCTCAAATGGGCGGTCTTCCTGATCGCCGCGGCCGTGACCGGCCTGACCGGCGCCTTGATCTTCCTTCAAACGGCGCGCATCTCGCCTGACGCGGCCTTCGCCCTCACTGACTGGACAGCCAATGTCATTTTCATCGTCGTCATCGGCGGCATCGGAACCATCGAGGGGCCGATTCTCGGCGTGCTTGTCTTCTTCGCGCTGCGCTCGTCTCTCGCCGACTACGGCAGTTGGTACCTGATGACGCTCGGCCTGATCGCCATCGCCGTGATGCTGTTTGCGCCGAAAGGACTATGGGGCCTGATCTCGGCCCGCACCGACCTGCATTTGTTTCCGGTCCGCCGCAGGCTGGTGGGCCCGAAGATCGAGGGCATGGAATAATGGCGAATATCGAAACCGACGTTCTGATCGTGGGGACGGGACCGGCTGGCTCGGCGACGGCGGCCCTGCTCGCCAGCTACGGCGTGGCGAACATGGTCGTGAACCGCTACCGCTGGCTCTCCAACACGCCGCGCGCGCACATCACCAATCAGCGCACGATGGAAGTGCTGCGCGACCTCGGGCCAGATGTCGAGGCCGAGGCCATGATGCACGCTTCGCCACAGGAACTGATGGGCGAGAACATATTCTGCGAGAGTCTGGCCGGTGAAGAAATCGGCCGGATGAAGAGTTGGGGCAACCACCCGCTCTCGAAGGCCGAGCATCTCCTGTCATCGCCCTGTTTCATGAACGATCTGCCCCAGACTTTCATGGAGCCGATCCTTTTCAAGGCGGCCTGTTCACGCGGCACGCAGGCTCGGATGAGCACAGCTTATACGAGCCACATGCAGGATGCGGACGGCGTGACCACGACCTGCCGCGACCGGCTGTCGGGCGAGGATTTCACCGTTCGGTCGAAGTTCCTCGTCGGGGCGGACGGCGGCAACTCGCTGGTCGCTGAGCATCTGGGGCTGCCGTTCGACGGCAAGATGGGCGTCGGCGGGTCGATGAACATCCTCTTCCGGGCGGACCTTTCGAAATACGTCGCCCACCGGCCGAGCGTCCTCTATTGGGTCATGCAGCCCGGCGCCGATGTTGGCGGGATCGGCATGGGTCTCGTTCGCATGGTGCGGCCTTGGAACGAATGGCTTATCGTCTGGGGCTATGACATCAACCAGCCGCCGCCCTCGGTGACGGCGGAACTCGCCACCGAAGTTGCGCGCCAACTGGTCGGCGATCCGGAGCTCGAGATCGAGCTGCTCGGCGCCAATACCTGGACCGTGAACAACTGCTTCGCCACCGAGATGCAGAAGGGTCGGGTATTCATCATGGGCGACGCCGCCCATCGGCATCCGCCCTCAAATGGATTGGGCTCCAACACCTCGATCCAAGACGGGTTCAATCTCGCCTGGAAACTTGCCAAGGTCGTAAAGGGGCAGGCCGGTCTCCCCCTTCTGGACAGCTATTCATCCGAGCGTGCGCCAATCGCCCGCCAGATCGTGACGCGGGCGAACCAGTCGATCGCCGAGTTCGGGCCGATCTTTGAAGCGCTCGGCATGGATGGCGGCGTGGATCACGAGAAGATCCAGAGGAACATGGAGGCGCGCGCCGACGCGACTCCCACCGCTGCCGCGCAGCGCGAGGCGCTACGCAAAGCCATTGCGTTCAAGAAGTACGAGTTCGACGCTCATGGCGTTGAGATGAACCAGCGCTATGTGTCGAGCGCTGTCGTAACCGATGGCCAGCCGCAGCCGGCCTTCGACAAGGATCATGAACTCCATTATGCGCCGACCACTTGGCCCGGCGCCCGCTTGCCCCATGTCTGGGTCTACGAGCGCTCAGGCAGGAAAGTCTCGACGCTGGATCTTTGTGGGCATGGCGAGTTTACGCTGCTGACCGGAATTGGCGGCGAGGCCTGGGTCTTGGCCGCCGAGAAAGTCGGCGCGGAGCTGGCCTGCCGATCCGCACACACGTGATCGGTCCGCGCCGCGCGATCGAGGACCATACCGGCGACTGGGCGCGGGCGCGGGAAATCCACGACGCTGGCTGCCTGATCGTGCGGCCCGATCATCACGTCGCCTGGCGTTCCGAGGCGGTCGCCGCCGACCCCGCGGCCGAACTGCGCCGCGTGTTCAATTCCCTTCTCGCGCGCTGAGGCTCCTCCATGATCGACCAACACGAATACGGGTATTTCACCGAAGCGAACTCGTCCGAAGTCGTCATCGCGCGCAACAAAAACTCTACTGACGAGCGGCTCAAGCAGATCATGGAGGTCATCACCCGCAAGCTGCACGAAGCCGTGAAGGAAATCGAGCCGACACAGGAGGAGTGGTTCGCCGCGATCAAGTTCCTGACCGAGACGGGCCAGATCTGCAACGAGTGGCGGCAGGAATACATCCTGCTGTCCGACATCCTCGGCGTCTCGATGCTGGTCGACGCGATCAACAACCGCAAGCCTTCCGGCGCTTCGGAATCCACGGTGCTGGGGCCGTTCCATGTGGCCGATGCGCCCGAACTCCCGATGGGCGCGAACACCTGCCTCGACCAGAAGGGCGAGCCGTTGTTCGTGCATGGCCGCATCCTCGACACCGACGGCAATCCGATCGCAGGCGCCAAGATCGATGTCTGGCAGGCCAATGACGAGGGCTTCTACGATGTGCAGCAGAAGGGCATCCAGCCTGACTTCAACCTGCGCGGCGTGTTCCGCACCGGTGCGGATGGGCGCTATTGGTTCCGCGGCGTCAAGCCAAGATACTATCCGATCCCCGATGATGGGCCGGTCGGCAAGCTGCTCGGTTCTTTGGGACGCCATCCCAATCGTCCGGCGCATTTGCATTACATCGTCGAGGCCGACGGATTCGACGCCCTGACCACCCATATCTTCGATCCGGATGATCCCTATATCGATTCCGACGCAGTATTCGGCGTGAAGAAGAGCCTGCTCGCCGAATTTCGAAAGATTGACGACACCGAGGCCGCCGCCAAGATCGAACTGTCCGCGCCGTTCTACGACGTTGAATTCGATTTCGTGCTGTCGCGCAAGAAGGCGCTGTCCCGGATGTCGGCGTAAAAGGATGTCGTATGGACAGAAGCCGGCAGGTCGCTCGAAACGGTCGCTCGAGTATATCCAGACTTTGCGTTAGGGCGAGGTCGGGCGGGAATTCTCGTCAAGAACTCATCCTATGGATAACCGGCGGCTTCAAGGCCGCGGATGCCACAGATTATCGGGTTCCAGCTGAGAGTAGGCCCGAGATCTCGCTTTTGTTGGGGCAGCCGGAAGGCTAGCGTTCGGCATGTACGACAAATCGAAGGTCGGCCCGACAGAGCCGAGCGGGAGGAGAAGAGTTGATGGCCAGATTGTGTGTATTCGGAGCCGCTCTGACCGCGGTGCTTTGTGCAGGCGCCGCGCGCGCGAACGACAATACCGTGACCACATTGGCATGATACTGCCAATGACGGGCCAGCAGGCGTCGACCCGCAAGCAGGAGCGCGCTGGCGCGCAGCTTTACATTCAGCAGCACGGCGACACGGTCGCCGGCAAGACCGACATTGTCCTCAAGGTCAAAGACGACACCGGCGCGGCTGACGTCACCAAGCGCCTTGCGGAAGAGCTGATCGGCAACGATCACGCCAAGGTGCTGATGGGCTTCGGGCTCACGCTGCTTGCGCTGGCGACCGCGCCCGTGGCCACGGAAGCGAAGGTCCCCGAGATCGTCAAGTGCGGCCGCGACCGCAATGATCACCGAGAAGTCGCCCTATATCGTCCGCACCTCGTTCACGCTTCCCCACGCTGTTCCGTACCGATGGCCGAGTGGGCGGTCAAGAACGGCATCAAGAAGGTCGTCACCATTGTCGCCGACTACGGACCCGGAATTGACGCTGAAACTTGTTCTCGGAAACGTTCGAAAAGAACGGCGATTCCGTCGCGGAAAAAATCCGTGTGCCTCCCAAGAACCCGACTTCGCGCCCTTCCTGCAGCGGGTAAAGGACGACGCGCCCGAGGCGGGGTGTTCGTGTTCGTGCCGTCTGTATCGGTGTGATCTTCATGAAGGAGTTCGTCGAGTGGGGCCTCGACAAGTCGGGGATCAAGCTGATCGGCACGGCCGATGCGCACGATGACGACCTTCTTTGGCCGACATTGGCGATCCGGCGCTCGGGCCGCGTGACGACGCACCATTACTCGGCGGCCCATGACTTGCCCGAGAACAAAACGTTCGTCGAGGCGTTCGAGAAAGCCAACAATGGCATGCGGCCGAATTTCATGGCGGTCGGGGCTGACTGCGACGGCATGGCTCTCATCTATAAGGCGCTGGAAAAAGCCAAGGGCGACGCCAGCGGCGACGTGTTTCTGGCGGCGATGAAGAGGCATGAGCTGGATGAGCCCGTGCGGGCTGGCGTCGATCCACCCGGAAACGCGCGACATTGTGCAAATATTGACGTCCGCAAGGTCGAG
>CAVQVS010000001.1:0-377472 GCA_963717215.1 uncultured Alphaproteobacteria bacterium | reverse complement strand
ACGAGCCGCCTAGGAGATGAACGGCAAGGTCATGCCCTTGGCCGGCATGGCGCGCAAGTTGACCGCCATGTTGATCCAGCTCTGCACGCCGAACATGACCGTCAGGCCAGCAGCCGCAAGGCGGCAGAACGGATCAGGATTGCGGGCGGCGAGCGTCAGCGCGCGCAATACGATGAAGGCGAAGAAAGCGATCAGCGCCATGCAGGCGATCATGCCGAATTCTTCGCCGGTCACGGCGAAGACGAAGTCGGTGTGCGCGTCGGGCAAGATTCGTTTGTAGACGCCTTCGCCTGGGCCCCGTCCAAGCCAGCCGCCGGAGAGAATGCTCTGCAATGCGGTGTCGACCTGAAACGTGTCGACCAGGCCGCCGGTCGAGTCGGGATCGAGAAAGCGCAGGACGCGCTCATGCACGTGCGACGACAGTTTGAACACGGCGAAGCCGCCCGCCAAACCCATGCCCCCGACGGCGACGACCCAGAACCAGTGCAGACCGGCCAGGAAGAAGAGCGCCGTCCACACGACGGCGACCAGCATCGTCTGGCCGAAATCGGGCTCGAGGATGAGCGGCACGATGGCGATTGGCAGCAGCAGGAACGACAGAAGTTTGGCCCAGATCGCCGTCGGGCCCGTCCGCCCGCCTTCGGTGAAGGCCCAGGCCGCGAGAACGACGAAGGCCGGCTTGATGAACTCCGACGGCTGGAGGCCGAAGATCCAGCGCCTCGCGCCTTTGACTTCCGCGCCGAACATGAGCGCGAGAATGATGAGCGCGAACGATACGGCGAATGTCAGCAACGCTGCGCGTCGCACATGCCGCGGCGAAAGAAACGAGGTTGCAATCATCAGCGCCGCCGTCGGAAGCAGCATCAGGGCCTGGCGATTCACGAAGTGGAAAGTCGAGAGATTGAGCCGCTCCGCGACCGCCGGACTTGCCGCCAGCGCCATCACCAGGCCGATCACCATCAGCGCGACGAACGACCCGATCAACCATCGGTCCGCGGTGCGCATCCAATCGGCGACAGGGCCGCGTTCCACTCTCGAAACCATGAGCTCTACCTCCCCCTTTGCGTGTGCGTTCCGGCTGGTACGCGCCGCTCAAGCCATTTGGCGACGTGCGCCCGGAAAGCGTCGCCGCGCGCCTCGAAATTTGTGAACTGATCGAATGAAGCGCAGGCCGGCGAAAGCAGCACCACGGGCTCGCGCGCCTTCGACTGCGCCGCATCCGCCGCCGCCGCCTCAACGGCCGCGTCTCAAGGTCCCGTAGCGCTCGAAGAGAACAACGCCAGAGAGCGTGCGCGCGAATTCATCGCTCGCCTCGCCAATCAAGTAGGCCTTGGCGACGCGCGGAAAAAGCGACCGCAGCGGCTCGATGCCGCCCGCCTTCGGCCTACCGCCGAGAATCCAATGAATATCGTGGAACGACATGAGCGCCTTCTCGGCCGCGTCGGCGTTGGTCGCTTTCGAATCGTTGATGAACAGCACCCGGCCAATCCGGCCGACTTCCTCCATACGATGGGCAAGGCCGGAAAACGTCTCGAACGCACGCGCGATACGATCGCGCTCGACGCCGAGCGCCCTCGCGGCGGCGTAAGCGAACGCCGCGTTCTGGCCGTTGTGGGCGCCGCGAAGCGCCCGTGCCTGCGCAAGATCGGCTACCGGCGCGGCTTCTCCCCGCGCCATCACGCGGTGCTCGCTGACCCACACGTCGGCGAGCGGAGATTCTGTTCCCGAGACCGCAATGGCGCGCGGCGCGCCGGCGCGCGCTTTCAGCCGCGCATAGATCTCTCGGCAAGGCTCGTCGTCGACGCCGACCAACGCGATCTCGGCCTGCGCGACCAGCCGCTCCTTGATCGCCGCGTAGCGCGCGAGATCGCCATGCCGGTCGAGATGGTCGGGCGTGATGTTGATAAGCAGGCCGACGCTCGGGTTGAGCGAGGGCGCGAGATCGATCTGATAGGACGAACATTCGACGACATGCGTGAGTCCGGCGGCGGGCGGGGGCAGATCGAGGACTGGCACGCCGATATTGCCGCCCATGGCGACCTCGCGCCCGGCCTCCTCAAGTACATGGGCGATCAGCGCCGTGGTGGTCGATTTGCCATTGGTGCCGGTGATGGCGACGAACGGCGCGTCGGGCGCCTTGACGCCGCGCTCGCGGACAAAAAGCTCGATGTCGCCGATGATCGGAACCCCGGCCTCGTCCGCGAGGTTCACGGTCCAATGGGGCTTCGGATGGGTCAGCGGCACACCGGGCGCGAGCACGAACACCCGGAAGCCCCGCCAATCGGCTTGAGCGAGATCGACCAGCGCAATGCCCGCGGCTGCGGCGCAATCCCGGGCGACCTGACTGTCGTCCCAGGCGGCCACCTCCGCGCCGCCCGCGACCAAGGCACGCGCCGTCGACAGCCCCGAGCCGCCAAGGCCGAAGAGAGCGACTCTCTGCCCGCGCAGGGTCTCGATCGGCGTCATCGTCACCTCAATTTCAGCGAGGCGAGGCCGACCATCGCAAGCACGAACGCGATGATCCAGAAACGCATGACGATTTGCGGCTCCGACCAGCCGAGTTGCTCGAAATGATGATGAATGGGCGCCATGCGGAATACCCGCCTGCCGGTGAGCTTGAACGACACCACCTGCACGACGACGGAGGCCGCCTCCATCACGAACAGCCCGCCGATCACCGCCAGCACGACCTCGTGCTTGATCGCGACAGCGACCGTCCCGAGCAGTCCGCCGAGCGCCAGCGACCCCGTGTCGCCCATGAAGATCTGCGCCGGGGGCGCGTTGAACCACAGGAAGCCGACGCCCGCGCCAATCAACGCGCCGCTGACCACCATGAGGTCGCCCGCGAACGGCACGTGATTGATCAGAAGGTAGTGCGAATAGACAAAATTGCCGGCGATGTAGGCGATGAGCCCGAGGGTCGCGGCGCAGATCATCACCGGCACGATGGCGAGTCCGTCGAGCCCGTCGGTCAGGTTGACCGCATTGCCGAAGGCGACAATAACGAACGGTCCGAACAGCAGGAACGCCCAGCCGAAATCGAACACGAAGCCGCTCACGAACGGCACCGCGAGTTCGGTCGCGCCATTGGCGCCGACGCGCATCAGCGCATAGCAGGCGAGCGCGGCGATGACATACTCGCCGAACAGGCGCGCGCGACCCGAGAAGCCGCGCTCCGACTGCTTCGTCACCTTCAGGTAGTCGTCGTAGAAGCCGATCACGGCAAAGCCGGCGGTGACGAACAACACGATCCACACGTAGGGGCTTTCGAGATTGGCCCAGAGCAAGGCCGATACGAAAAGCCCGAACAGAATCATGAGCCCGCCCATGGTCGGAGTGCCCTTTTTGGTGAGAAGATGCGAGGCCGGCCCATCGGGGCGGATCGGCTGGCCTTTGCCCTGTTTCAGGCGCAACGCGGAGATGATCGTCGGGCCGAAGAAGAAGACGAGAAAGAGCCCGGTGGCCGCGGCGCCGAGCGTGCGGAACGTGAGATAGCGGAAGAGGTGAAAGGCGCCGGGAAGCTCCGCCAGCCAGGTCAGCATGGCCTAGCCTCCCGGCTCATGCGCGAAACGATCGCGCAAAGCTGAGACGAGCGGGCCCATCCGGCTGCCGTTCGAGCCCTTGATCATCGCAATGTCGCCGCCTCGCAAGGTCCGGGCGACTTCGTCTGCCAATTCGCTCGAGCGCTCGGTCCAGGCGGCGCGCATCGACGCTGGCGCCGCCTCGTAGAGCGCGCGCGTGAGCGGGCCCGCGCCAAACAAGAGATCGACTTTGCTCGCGCTCAGATCGGCGGCAAGTTCGGCGTGCATCGCCGCTGCTTTCGGCCCCAGCTCGAGCATATCGCCAATGACCGCGATGCGGCGCCCTTTTGGTCCAGGCTTGGCCGCCGCGAGCAACGCCAGCGCCGCCCGCATCGAGGCTGGATTGGCGTTATAGCTTTCATCGATGATGGTCGCCGGACCGTCCGGCGTCGGCACTGAGAAGCGCTCGCCCCTGCCCTTCTGCGGCGAGAAGCGACGAAGCGCCGCGGCGCAGGCATGCACGTCAGCGCCAAGCGCCTCTGCTGTCAAGAGCGCGCCGAGCGCGTCCTGCGCCATGTGATCCCCGAGTGCACCGAGTGCGAACGTCAATTCGCGAGTGAGGACGCGTGCCCGAACCCGCGAGCCGCCGTCGGTCGCCTCTACATCGACAAGTTCGGCGTCGCAATCGGCGCCGCCGCCAAAGCTCCAAACCCTCGCGCCGCCCGCCGTGGCGGCTGTCTTCAACCGCACGAATTGCGGAGCATCGCGATTCAAGACCGCGGTTCCATGCGGCTCCAGGCCAAGGAAGATCTCGGCCTTCGCGTCGGCGATGGCCTCGATCGAGCCCAGATGCTCGATGTGGACCGGCGCAATCGTCGTCACGAGGGCGACATGGGGTCGCGCCATGCGGGTCAGCGGCGCGATTTCACCCGCGTGATTCATGCCCATCTCGAACACGCCGAAGCGGGCGTCCGCCGGCATTCGCGCGAGCGTCAGCGGCACGCCCCAGTGATTGTTGTAGGAAGCGGCCGACGCATGCGTCGCGCCGCAGGCCGTCAGCATCGCCCGCAGCATCTCCTTCGCGGTCGTCTTGCCGACTGAACCCGTCACTGCAACGATCTTCGCGTTCGAACGCGCGCGAGCCGCGAGGCCTAGGCTCTCCATCGACTTGAGCGTGTCGTCGACAGCAAAGACAGATCCAAGCGAAGCGAGTTCGTGCGCGCGCTCGCGCGACACGACGGCCGCAGAGGCGCCGGCTTCGAAAGCGCGCCCGACATGATCATGACCGTCATGCGCGTCGCCCTTGATGGCGAAGAAAAGGTCGCCCGCCTCGAGGGTCCGGCTGTCGATGGAGACGCCATTGACAGGCGTGTTCGGCGGCTCGCTTGGCTCGGTGCCAAGGGCAGCGCCTAGCTCGGCCTGAATCCACAGAGCTGTCACGCCGCCTCCTTGAGCGCTGCGCGCGCTTCATCGGCGTCAGAGAACGGCAGCGTCTTGTCGCCGACGATCTGCCCGGTTTCGTGACCCTTACCGGCGATCAGCAACGCGTCGCCGTCGCGAAGCATCGCGACCCCTGCGCGAATGGCCGCCGCGCGGTCGCCGATCTCGATCGCCAAAGGCGCGCTGGCCAGAATCTGCGCGCGAATCGCTGCGGGATTCTCGGAGCGAGGATTGTCGTCGGTTACGATCACGAGGTCAGCACATCGTCCGGCAATTTCGCCCATGATCGGCCGCTTGCCCGGGTCGCGGTCGCCGCCGCAGCCGAACACCACGACAAGACGCCCGCGCACGAACGGACGCAGCGCGGCGATCGCCTTCTCGAGCGCATCGGGCTTATGCGCGTAATCGACAAAGACAGTCGCGCCATTAATATCGCCAATGCGTTCGAGGCGTCCGGGCGCGCCTTCCAATGTTTCTAGCGCCTTGAAGACCGCTTGCGCCTCGCTGCCTGTGGCGATGCAAAGGCCGGCGGCAACCAGCGCATTAGAAATCTGAAAGTCGCCGGCCAGCGGAAAGTTTGTGCGAAAGCTTTGACCACCGAACTGAAGATCGAGCCCTGAAGACAATTTGTCGCGCGCGGCCGAGTTCAGGCGGATCGTCTCGCCCTGCACGCCGACCGTGAAAACGTTGAGGCCGCGCGCCTGCGTCGCCGCGATCACGCGTGGCGCGATGGCGCTGTCGGCGTCGATGACCGCTGGCGCGTCTTCCGGCAACAGATCCTCGAACAGCCGGAGCTTGGCCTTGAGATAATCCTCGACCGTCGGATGATAGTCCATGTGGTCGCGCGTCAAGTTGGTGAAGGCGGCCGCGGCAAGGCGCACGCCGTCAAGCCGCTTCTGGTCGAGACCATGCGACGACGCTTCGATCGCGAGGTTGGTGACGCCGTTCGAGGCGAGCCGGTCGAGAAGCTGGTGCAAGGCAATCGGATCTGGCGTCGTCAGCGATCCGTAGACGGTCAGCGGGCGTGACACGACGCCGATTGTCCCGATCGAAGCCGCCTTGCGCCCCAGCGCCTGCCAGATCTGGCGCACAAACGCGGCGACCGACGTTTTTCCGCTGGTGCCGGTCACTGCGACGATCGTCTCCGGCTGACGCGAATAGAAGCGCGCCGCGGCGTGAGCCAGCGCGGCGCGGGCGTCGGCGACCTTGACGAAGGCAGCGTTGGGAGTTTCCGCCCAACGCTCGGCGACGATTGCAGCTGCGCCCCTCGCCACCGCTTCGTCCACGTGTTTGAGCCCGTCGTCCTTCGCCCCGGCCAGCGCGAAGAAGATGTCGCCCGGCGCTGTCTTGCGGCTGTCGAACGCGAGCCCCGCAATCGCGCGCGACGCCAGCGCGCGATCGGCGTCCTTGAGCTCGAGGATGTCGCCAAGCCGTCTCATCGCGTGAAAGCTTACTCCTTGCCGGTCCTATCGGCGTCGGCTCCATACCCCAGTCGGGCGATGATGGGGAATGGCTGCGTTGGCGCCTCCTTCATCGGCGGCACGCCCTCGAGCGGTTCGACCCGGCGGATCAACGCGCCGGCGACACGCCCGGCGTTGTAGGCAGCCGTGTGATAGCCGTGATCCTCGGGCGTGGGCTGCGGGTCATCGTAGATTGTCAGGTAAAGGTATTTCGGCTTGTCAGCCGGCGTGATCGCCATGAAGGTGTTGAAAACCCTGTTCTGCGCATAGTGGCCGTGGATGATCTTGTCGGCGGTTCCCGTTTTGCCGCCGACGTAATAGCCGGGAATGTTGGCGAAACTTGCGGACCCGTGGGTCGCGTTGGAGCGCATCAGGTACCGCATCGATTCGGAGGTCTGTTCGCTGATCACGCGATGGCTGACCTTCGCCGCTTCCTCTTCGCTGCGCGGCAGAAAGGTCGGCGTCATCAACTCGCCCCCGTTTGCCAGCGCGCACACCGCCATCACCGCCTGGATCGGGGCCACATTGAGGCCCTGCCCGAAGGCGATGGTCATGGTGTTGAGAAGCGACCAATGCTTGGGCACCAGCGGCTCGGCGCTTTCCGGCAGTTCGGTGCGCAAACGGTCAAGCTGGCCCATCTTTCGCAAAAAGGCCTTGTGGCCCTCGACGCCGACCATCAGCGCGAGCCGCGCGGCACCAATGTTCGAGGAATGGGTGAACACTTCGGGCACCGACAGCACGCGATGGGTGGCGTGGAAATCGTAAATCGTGAAGCGCCCGTACCGGAGGCTGTCGCGCGCGTCCACGTGCGAACCGAGATTGACCTTGCCGGATTCGAGCGCCATGGCGAGCGAAAGCGCCTTGAAGGTCGAGCCCATTTCGTAGACGCCGACATTGATGCGGTTGATCTTGCTCGGGTCTTGAGCGCTGCTCGGATCATTGGGATCGAAGTCGGGCAGCGATTCGAGCGCGATCACTTCGCCCGTGTTGACGTCGATGATCATGCCGGCAGCCGCCTTGGCGTGGAAGCGGTCCATGCCGTCGACGAGCTCGTCGCGCAAGGCGTGCGTGGCCTTCAGATCGAGCGACAGCCGGACCGGCTTCAAGCTGTCCGGATCGACCGTGAAGCCTGCGACATGCGGATCGGTCAGGCTCTGCTGGTCGAGATATTTCTCCATGCCCGCGATGCCGACGTTGTCTTTATCGACATACCCGATCACATAGGCGCCGATCGGGCCGTTGGGATAGACGCGCTTGTTCTCCGGCAGAAAGCCGACGCCCGGCAGGCCGAGGTGGAAGATCTCCGCCTGCTCCTTCGGCGTGATCTGCCGCTTGACCCAGATGAAGCCCTTTTTCGACGCCAGCCGCTCGCGCAGCTGCTTCGCATCCACATCGGGGAGCACGGCGGTGATGAGCTCGACCGCCTCGTCCACGTCGATAATGCGGTTTGGCTCAGCGAACACCGACATGGTCTTGACGTCGCTGGCGAGAATTTCGCCGTTGCGGTCCAATAAATCGGGCCTCGCGCCGGAGACTGCGCCGTCGGCCGCCGTCTTCAACGTTTGCGGCGGATCATGCGAGAGACCGAGCACAAGCAGCTTCACGCCGATCCCGGCATAAGCGAAGAACAGTCCCAGCGCGATGGTGCGCACGCGCGCGCTTGAGCGGTCAAGCCTGGTCGAAAGAAGCTGGCGTGCGAATTCCTTGAGCTTGGCTTTGTTTGCTCCCGCCGGCTGCGCGAGGCGCGCGCCAGGGGGCTCCAAATCGACGCCGAAGTTCTTTGGCAGATAGCGACGAAGCCCTGCGATCGCGGAATCAGCCAGCATGTTGAGGGGATTGAAGCGCAGCCGCGCGCGCGTCGTTGCTTTCGGTGTCGAGTTCGATCGGGGTCTCAGCCATGGCTCACCTGACTTGCGGCGTTGAGGCGGAGGCGGTGACGGCCGGAGTGGAATTGTCAGCCGTGAAGCCGAGCAATTCGAGCGTGCGTCCGATTGAGTCGGTCTTGGGCTGCGCGTCAGGCAATTCGTTGACGGTCGCGATCTGGCTCAGCGCCAGTGGTTGCAGACCGAGCTTCGAGTCTGCGAGCGTCTGCACACGGTCGGGCCGCGCGAGATGCGCATATTCGGCGCGCAGGAGGTTGATCGCGTCCTTCTCCTTGTTGATGAGGTGGCGCGTCTTCACCAGCTGCTCGGAAGCGTAGATCGTGCGGTACTTGACGCCATAGACGTAAGCCGCCGATCCGATCAGCGCGGCGATGGCGAACGCGTGCAGAATACGCCACATCAGTCCTATCTCCCCCTCCGCGCTGGCAATCGCGCCAACGCCTCAATTGCCTCGTCCCGTCCCCGCGGCGGCGCGCTCAAGCGGATTCCAAATCGCAATTTCGCCGAGCGCGAGCGCGGGTTTGCGCTTATCTCCGCCTCGCTCGCTTCGATTGGCTGGCCGCGTGGAACCTCGAATGTCGGCGCCGCCTCAACCGGTTCGCCCGGCAAGCGGCGCGAGGCGGCGCGTCCGCGGCCTGAGCGGCTGGCGAAGAACTGCTTGACGATCCGATCCTCGAGCGAATGAAACGTCACGACCGCAAGGCGCCCGCCGGGCATGAGCAGCCGCTCGGCGGCGCAAAGGCCGCGTACGAGCTCGCCGAGTTCGTCGTTGACCGCGATGCGGAGCGCCTGAAAGGCGCGCGTCGCGGGATGGGTGAGTTCGCCACGCCGCGCCGGCGCGACTCGCGCAATCATGCCCGCGAGCTCCAGTGTCGAGGTGAACGGCTTTGTCTCGCGGTCGGCGACGATGGCGCGGGCGATCCGGCGCGAAGCCCGCTCCTCGCCGAAATGAAACAGAATGTCGGCGATCGTCGCCTCGTCTTCGTCGCGCAGGATGTCGGCGGCTGAGCGGCCGCTTCCTCCCATGCGCATGTCGAGGGGCGCGTCAAAGCGCAGCGAGAAGCCGCGCGCGGCCTCGTCGAGCTGCATCGACGAAACTCCGATGTCGAGAACGACGCCATCCACGGCGTCGACGCCGAGGCGTTTCACGGCCTCATCGAGTTCGCCAAAGCGCGCTTCCACAAGCTCAAGCTGGCCGCTCGACGAAGCCTTGAGCGTTTCGCCGGCCCGAATGGCCGAGGGGTCGCGATCGAGCGCAATCACGCGCGCGCCGCGATCGAGGAGGGCGCGCGTGTAGCCCCCTGCGCCAAACGTGCCGTCGACGTAGAGGCCGCCCGCGCGAGGATCGAGCGCCTCCATGGCCTCCGCAAGCAAGACGGGAACATGGCCGAGCCCAGCGGGCGCGGCGGGGCTCATCACGAGGCTCCCGGCGGCGCCTGCGCGTCGCGCTCCGCGCGCAGGCGCCGGACGCGCTCCCGCGCCTGTTCGAGATGAACCTGAAAGCGCGTCGGCTCCCAGATCTGGAACTTGTGCCCCTGCCCCACGAACACCGCCTCGGAGCCGAGCCCCATCGCCGTCTTGAGCCGTTCCTCGAAAAACACCCGGCCCTCCGCGTCCAGGCGCAGAACTTCGCTCATGCCCAGAAGCGCCGTCGCGAAGGCGTCGCGAGATTGCGAATAAGGCGGCATGGTCTGCAGAAGGGAATCGATTTCCGCGATCAGCGCGTTGCCGCCGCAGTCGAGCGCCGGCGCATCCAGCGACGGATAGGCGTAGACGCCGGCGAAGCCGTCCTTCGCCAGAACCTGACGAAATGAGGCCGGAATCGAAATGCGTCCCTTGGCGTCGAAGCGGTGGGTGAAATTCGAAAGAAATCGATCCACCAGACAGCCCTTCGGCGCGCAAGCAAGCCCGACCCGGCCGCCGCTTTGCGGCGCTAGGCGACGGCGCCGGGGCGCAGTCGAAGGACGGGACAGCGTGGGATAACATGGGACTCCATGGGTATCAACGCTCTACGACCTCAAGGTTAATCTTCCGTTAGGACGGAACGCCGCTGCGCATTATTTGCTGTTCATAGCGTTTGCCGCGGCGCCCGATGCACACCAGACGCCGCAGACCCAGCGCTCCCTGCTTCCCTATGGTTAACGAAATGTGAGCGACATCACGGCGCCCCGCCAGATGGAGGTCTACAACCCCACGCGAGAGCAGGACGATGAACTTCAACCGACGATTTGCCTTTAACAATTTGTTACTTGCTATCGCACGGTAAATTCGTAATCATCCTGTGAAAAGAAGAGGAAGGCGATGGTCTCTGTGATGCTTCTTTGGGGGGTCGGTTTCGCCGCTCTCGGCTGGCTCGTGTTCAAAATCGCCGAGCGGATGTGACAGAACCGATCAACGCTCTCCCAGGCTGACCAACGCAACGGAATTGAAGGAAAACTGTCGTGACGATCGTACTTGCCGGCGCCGCCGGCTGGCTCATTCTTTTGCTCATGTGCGCCTACGCGAAAGCGCGTGACCGACACTTCTAACCCACCTGTTCCACGGCGAGGCTGCCCGCGGGCAGCGGCTTCAGGACCGTCTTGGCTGAGATCGAGTGATCCAGCCAGGCGGCCCAATCCGCGCGATCGACTATGGCGATCTGCCGGTCGTGGTAAGGCGCGATGTCCGGGCCGGGCGGCATCGTCAACATCGTGAAGGCCTCGCCGACTTGGGCGTCGGGCCGCCAGATCCCTGCGACGCAGAACCACGGCTCGCCGGACTTGGTGAACAGCCACTTGTCCTTCCGCTTCTTCTTCGTGTCCGCTGGATCGGTGAACTCGTAGAAGCCGTCGGCGGGAATGAGGCACCGGCCCGAGTTAAATTCGCGGCCATCTGAACGGAAGTTGTAGACCGGCTTGCGGTTCTGCCCGGGCCAGCTCCAGCGCCGCTGCACGAGGTCGCCGGCCTCCGGCTCGCCCTCGATCGCCCGAACGATCGGGGCCATATCCGTGATCTTGATGTCCTGTCGCGCCTCTATGTTGGGCGTTCCTTCCGAAAAGCGGATTTTGATTCGGGTCTGAGAGAAGCCTTCGAAGAGCGAGGCTGCATCCGTCACCAGGCGATATGCGTTGCACATGGCGTCAGTCCCAGGGGAAGGATTCGCGTTCGACCTCACATACACTGGCCGAGGCGTCAGTCGTACTCTAGCCTCTGCGCTTCGAACCCCTCGCCTGAACGCGGCCGCCCGGAGGAAGCATGAGTGAGCTCAGCGACATCATCGACGCCCTGAAACCCGTGTCGACCGCGACGATCACGACCGTCCTGCTCAAGCACGGATTGCGCCGGATCTGGATGCACGGAACGCGGCCAATTCGTTCCGGGCAGCCGCGCGTTGTCGGGCGCGCGTTCACCTTGCGCTTCATCCCGGCGCGCGAGGATCTGGCGACGCCGGCTTCCTGGTCCTCCCCGCGCTCGACAAGAGCGGCGATTGAGGCGATGCCGCCACGCTGCGTCGCGGTGGCGGACGCGATGGGGGTCACGGACGCCGGCATCTTTGGCGACATCCTGTGCGCGAGGATCAAGCAGCGCGGCGTCGCTGGCCTGGTCACCGACGGGGTCGTGCGGGACATGGCCGGAGTTCTCAAGACCGGCCTCTCCGTCTGGTGCCAGGGCGGGGCTGCTCCGCCCTCGGTCGCTGCTCTCACCTTCGTCAATTGGCAGGAGCCGATCGGGTGCGGCGGCGTCGCTGTCTATCCCGACGATATCGTTGTCGTTGACGACGACGGCGCCGTCCTGATCCCAGCCGCGCTTGTCGAGGAGGTGGTTCGCACCGCTCCGGAGCAAGAGCGCATGGAGACCTGGATCATGGATGAGGTCTCGAATGGAGCGAAGCTGCCGGGCCTCTATCCGCCGAACGAAGAGACCCTCAAACGGTACAAGGACTGGGCATCCCGTTCGTAGCTCGACGGTCTTTCACGCGCTCGTGAGTTGGAGTGAACTCTTGGTGTCAACGCACGGCAAAGGGAGTTGGTGATTGCTTGCGGCCCTATGTTCCGCTTGTGCCGCCTTCCAGCGACACGCCACGCGCGGGCAACGCGATTGATACGCGAAGATTTGTGAAAGAGAGGTAGATCACGCTGACCTCTTTGGCTGCAAACGGCCATAAATCGCCGGTATCGATCAAATGCGCCTGGGTTTTGGCGAAATACAGCTCCGAAATTGCATCGTTATTTTCCGCCAGGGGTTGCGCAGTTTTTATGAACAAATCCCCCGGTTATCGATCTTAGACCCGACAAACAATCGCCGATCGCCCATTTCATACAGAACACTCTTATTTGCTATTCGTCTTTAACCTAACGTAGGAAGATGGATTCGCAACTGGCACATATGGTGCGGAAAGCGGACAGACAAGCCAACATGCGCCAGCCATCACGACGGTGTGACTTGCCTCTCCTGATGCGGCGTCGCTTCCGGCTGTTCAAGCGCTTGTCCGAGCCATTCTAAAACATGCTGCGTCGCCTCGATCTGGTTGTCCATACCGTAGCTAAACGCGCCGCCTCGTTCACTTTCTAAATCGGATCTGTGCGTCTTGAGCGCCTGGTAGAGCTGACGTTGCGCGTCGGTCATCGCAGTGCCTCCTATGATCGTGGGGCTGCCTGAGCGGCCCTCCCCTGTGGGAGAAGGGCGGCCTCCCGCTTGTGGCACGTTGGGGGAGGGCGTTGCCGAGCAGGGTAACGCCTTTGCTATAGGCCCCCTGTCGGGATTGCGCGCCTAGCCAAACTTCCACCACCAATGTGTTAGAACCTGCTAGCCGCCAGTCGTGCCCCAACGCCAATAAAAATCAAATCAGCCGCTCGGGTTTGTTTTTATCTCGGGCGTATACCCGGTCCTCCTCACCACGGCGTGTCGATCGGCGTCGGCCAAGAGGCTGTCCGAGCAAGCTTGTGGGCTGCGCGCCTTCGCGACCGACCTCTCCAAACCTCGGGCGAGCAAGCGGATCGGCGGGTCAAGAACGGCTCAGCGGCGGAACAGATAGGTGTGGCGCCCGTTGAGGTCTCGACGAGCGTCGAACCCAGCCCCCCAGCCAAAGGCGCTCGTTAGCCCCGCGTCGGCCCTCCCCGCGCGGGGCTTCGCTTGTCGACCGTGACCAAACTGGACAAATGGTGTTCGCCCAATCTCGAGGCGTCGGATTCGGCAATTCTAGGTCGGTCGCCGAGGTTTAAGGAGGAGCGCGTAATGGAGGGGCTTGAGGGCAAGACGGCGCTCATCACCGGCGGCGCGGGCGGGATCGGCTCGACCATAGGCGAGGCTCTGGAGAGCGGAGGCCGGGTCTTTCTACACGACCTGCCGACCTCCGGAGGCGCCTCGAAGGCGCGCTCTCTTTGTCAAAGACTTGGCGATGGCCGCGCCGTCTTCGTTGGAGGAATCTGAACGACCTCTCCGCCCTCGCGGGAGAGCGCAAAGGTCGCCGCCAATGTCGATAGCCTCGTCAACAACGCCGCCGTCGATCCCGTGGGGCCGATCGAAGCCTATTCGATCGAGGACTTTCTGGCGGTCCAGACGACCAACGCCCATGCGGCATTCGTTTTGTGCCAGACGCTCGCGCCCTACATGAAGCGCAAGAGGGCCGGCGCGATCGTCAGTGTGATGAGCGTCGTTCTGTCGGGAGGCTGGCCCAAGAAGGTCCCTTACGCCATGTCGAAGGGAGCCCTGCTCGGCCTCACCCGCTCCGTGGCTCGCGAACTCGGCCCTCACAATATTCGCGTCAACTCCGCGAGCCCGGGCGCCATTCCAACTGACATGGAGCACAAGCACTACGCCGTAAATGGCCGCGCGGCCTACGACCAATGGGCCATCAGCAACCAATCCTTGCCGTTCCGCTCGGACATCCGGGACGTCGCCGATACGGTGGTCTATCTGCTTTCACCCCTCAGTCGATTCATCACCGGTCAAGAGCTGCACGTAACGGCGGCATGGATATAGGCTGAGGACCACGTTCATCGTCAATTCAGGACCGCTCGCCAGAGTGCGGATGTCCGCAATGGCGAGCCTCAATCAACCGTTCTTGGGAGGACTTCAATGATCAAAACATTCGTCGCAATCGGCCTTGGCGCTGTCATCGTCTGCGCGCCGCTTGGCGCCATGGCCCAGTCCGCTCACGCAGGCGGGGGCGGCTCTTACAACAAGCATATGCGCCACAGCCGCAACGCATCGAGGGAGAGGGCGCGAGCGGGCGCAGAACATGTACGCACGATGCGCCACCACCACCACGCGCCCGTCGCTCCGAGGAGCTGAGCCGGCTCAATTTGGCGCGCTGCGGCCAACCGTCGACAGCGCGCCCAGTTTCCGTAGGGCGCGGCTACTTCACCGGGCAGGGCTTCACGCCCCAAATCTCCCGCGCATAGTCTCCAATCGTACGGTCACTCGAGAACTTGCCCGCACCGGCAAGGTTGAGAACGACCTTTTCCGTCCATTCGTTCGGCTTGCGGTGGAGTTCGCATAGCTTCGCGTCGGCATGAAGATAGGAGGTGAGATCTGCCAAGTGCATGAAGCGGTCGCCGTAGGTGAGGAGCGCGCCGCGCAGCGGCTCGAAGATCCCGGGCTCGTGCGGACTGAAGTGATCTGAAAAGATCAGATCCAGCGCCTTCCGGGTTTCCGGCTCGTTTTCGTAGTGCCAATAGGGGCTGTACCAAGACTCGCTGTTGGCGACCTCCTGCGCCGTAAGGCCGAACAGGAAGAAATTCTCTTCTCCCGTCTCCTCGGCCATTTCGATCGTGGCGCCGTCGCGCGTGCCGATCGTGAGCGCGCCGTTCATCATAAACTTCATGTTGCTTGTGCCGCTCGCCTCGTAGCCTGCGGTCGAAATCTGGTTCGAGACATCGGAAGCGGGAACGCAGCGCTCAGCCAGCGTGACATTGTATTCCGGCAGGAACACAACCTTGAGCTTGCCGCGCGTCGCGGGGTCGGCGTCGATCGTCTGCGCCAAATTATTGATGAACTTGATGATGACTTTCGCGAGGTAATAGGCCGGCGCCGCCTTGCCCCCGAAGAAGAACGTGCGCGGCGGAATTTCGAGACCCGGGGTCTCGCGCAGACGCTGATAGAGAATGACGATCCGCAAAGCATTGAGGAGCTGACGTTTGTATTCGTGAATGCGCTTGATCTGGCAATCGAAAATCGTGTGCGGATCGACGGTGACGTCCGTGTGCCTTTTGACCCAGTCGGCGAAGCGCGCCTTGCACTCGTGTTGGGCCTTCTGAACGCTCCCAAGGAACGCAGCGTCCTTCGCCAACGGGCGGAGCTTTTGCAGCTCCGCAAGATCCGTGATCCAGCCCTCGCCAATCGCCGACGAAATCGCCGTCGAGAGCCATGGATTGGCGAGCTTAAGCCAGCGTCGCGGCGTGACCCCGTTGGTCTTGTTGTTGAACCGCTCGGGAAACACCTCGGCGAGATCCTTCACCGTCGTCTTGCGCAGAAGCTCCGAATGGATCGCGGCCACTCCGTTGGTGCTGTGAGATCCAACGATCGCCACGTGCGCCATGCGAACGTGCTGCACGTCGCCCTCTTCAATGAGGCTGACGCGAGCGGCGCGACCGGCATCAATTGGATGGTGCGCATGAATGTCGTCGAGAAACCGGCGGTTGATCTCGAAGATGATTTCGAGTTGGCGCGGAATGAGGAGACGCATCCAGTCGACCGGCCAACGCTCGAGCGCTTCGGGAAGGAGAGTGTGGTTGGTGTAGGCGAGCGTTGCGCGCGTGATATCCCAAGCTTCGTCCCAGCTGAGATGCGCTTCGTCGAGCAAGATGCGCATGAGTTCGGGAACAGCAAGGGTCGGGTGGGTGTCGTTGAGCTGAATGGCGGCCTTCTCGGGCAGAAGGCGCCACTCGGAATTCGACTCCCGAAACCGGCGGATCGCGTCGGCCAGCGAACAGGCGACGAGAAAATATTCCTGCGTGAGCCGCAGTGCTCGTCCCTGCTGCGTGTGGTCGTCCGGGTAGAGAACGCGAGTGAGCGACTCGGCGTTAAGCCCTTCAGCAATCGCTGCTACGAAATCGCCGCCGCTGAACTCTTGAAAGTTGAAGGATTGAGCCGCAGTCGCGCTCCACAAACGCAGCGTGTTGACTGTCTTTCCACCGTAGCCGACCACCGGCCGATCATACGGGACCCCGATCAACGTCGAAGGTTTGTTCGGGATCATGCGCAGCTTGCCTTCGCGCAACTCAAACGAGCAGCCGAAGGTCACCGGCACGCTTTCCGCCGGCCGCACGATCTCCCAGGGGTCCGGATTGGCCAGCCAGTTGTCCGGCCGCTCTTCCTGCCAGCCGTTTTGAATTTTCTGCTGAAAGATGCCGTGCTCATAGCGCAGGCCGTAACCTATCGCAGGCAGCTGCATCGTGGCCATCGAGTCGAGGAAACAGGCGGCCAGACGACCCAGACCGCCATTGCCCAGGCCAGCGTCCGGCTCCTCGTGCAGGATCTCCCACCAGTCGCGGCCGTCGCCTTTGAAACTCGGTCCAACGATCGGATCGAGCAAGAGGTTCATCACATTGTTGCCGAGGGAACGGCCGATGAGAAACTCGATCGAGATGTAATAGATCCGCTTCGGGTTCTCACGCGCATAGGTGTTGTGGGTGCGCAGCCATCGGTCCGAAAGAATGTCTCGAACAGCGCGGGCGGCGGCCTTGTACCGCTCCCGCGTATTTGCGGTCTCGGGCTCGACGATGTTGTCGTACTTCAGGTGCCGTTCGTAGAGGGCGTCGGGCGAGCCGGAGAACAACGCGGCGCTGACGGCGTAGCTCTTCAAGAGCGCCGCAGCGTCGGGCGAAGCCTGGACGGGCGTCGCTGTCGCCGCTCGGTTCGCTTCATGCATGTCGTTCATTGGCCCGGGCGCTCCCGCCGAAAAGGGCTATTGTTAGCGACCGCTTGTGACGCTCTGGCGACGCTTAGACGTTGTCACCCTCGGTCGAGGCGGCGCCGCCCGCCGCGCCTTGACCGGCCCATGTCCAGTTCTTGATCTCGGGCATGTCGTCGCCGTAGCGACGGATGTATTCGCGGTGATCGATCAGTTTGTCGCGGATTTCTTGCTTGGCGTAAGCGGCGCGCTCGCCAAGCTTCGGCACGCGGTCGATGACGTCGCCGACCAGATGGAAACGGTCGAGGTCGTTGATCACGCACATATCGAAGGGCGTGGTCGTCGTCCCTTCTTCCTTGTAGCCGCGCACATGAATGTTATCGTGTCCGGCCCGTCGATAGGTCAGCCGATGGATGAGCCATGGATAGCCATGGAAAGCAAAGATGATCGGCTTATCGACCGTGAAGAGCGCGTCGAAGTCACGATCGGAAATGCCGTGCGGATGCTCGCTCGGCGGCTGCAATGTCATGACATCGACGACATTGACGACCCGGATTTTCAACTCCGGGGCGTGCTGGCGCAGGAGCTTGACCGCAGCCAACGTCTCCAACGTCGGCACGTCGCCGGAGCAGGCCATCACGACATCCGGCTCGCCGCCCCGGTCGTTGCTCGCCCATGGCCAGATCCCCAAGCCCGCTTCGCAATGCCGGACGGCCTGATCCATCGTCAGCCATTGCGGCGCCGGTTGTTTGCCGGCGACGATGACATTCACATAATTGCGGCTGCGCAGGCAATGGTCGGTGACAGAAAGAAGACAATTCGCGTCCGGCGGCAAATAGATCCGCACCACCTCGGCCTTCTTGTTCATCACGTGATCGATGAAGCCGGGATCCTGATGAGAAAAGCCGTTGTGATCCTGACGCCAGACGTGGCTCGACAGCAGGTAATTCAGCGAAGCGATCGGTCGGCGCCATTTGATGTGATTGCAGACCTTCAGCCATTTCGCGTGCTGATTGAACATCGAGTCGACGATATGAATGAAGGCTTCGTAGCAGGAGAAGAAACCGTGCCGGCCCGTGAGCAGGTAGCCCTCAAGCCAGCCCTGGCATTGGTGCTCGCTCAGCATCTCCATCACCCGCCCGTCGGTCGCGAGATGGTCGTCGTATGACAGGGTCTCGGCCGCCCAAGCCCGATTTGTAACCTCGAGCACGTCCTGCCAGCGGTTGGAATTGTTCTCGTCGGGGCTGAACAGGCGAAAGTTCCGCGCCTCGAGATTGAGCTTCATGACGTCGCGCAGGAACTTCCCCATAACCTGTGTCGCTTCCGCGTTCACGGAACCGGGGGACGACACTTCAACCGCATAGTCGCGGAAGCTTGGAAGCTTCAGGTCATGCAACAGCAGGCCGCCGTTGGCGTGCGGATTGGCGCTCATTCGACGCGCCCCTTCCGGAGCGAGCGCGGCCAATTCGCTCTTGAGCTTGCCCTTGTCGTCAAACAGCTCTTCGGGCCGATAGCTTTTCATCCACGTCTCGAGGATGCGCACATGCCCGGGATTCCCGCGCATGACGCTCATCGGCACCTGGTGCGAGCGCCAGTAGCCCTCCTCCCGCTTGCCGTCGATTTCCTTGGGGCACGTCCAGCCCTTCGGCGTCCGCATAACGATCATCGGCCAGATCGGGCGCTTCTTGAATCCGTTCTTCCGCGCGTCGGCCTGGATGTTGCGGATCTCGGCGATCACCGTCTCCAGCGTGGTGGCCATGAGTTCGTGCATCAAAGCTGGATCGTCGCCTTCGACGAAATGAGGCGCGTACCCGTATCCACGAAAAAGGGACTCGAGTTCCTCATGACTGATCCGCGCCAGAACGGTCGGATTGGCGATCTTGTAGCCATTGAGATGCAGGATCGGCAGAACTGCCCCGTCGCGCACCGGGTTAAGGAACTTGTTCGAATGCCAGCTCGTCGCCAGGGGGCCAGTCTCCGCTTCGCCGTCGCCAACGACAGCAGTGACGATCAGAGCAGGGTTGTCAAAAGCGGCGCCATAGGCGTGGGAAAGCGAATAGCCGAGTTCGCCGCCCTCGTGGATCGAACCGGGTGTCTCAGGCGCCACATGGCTCGGGATACCACCGGGGAACGAGAACTGCGTGAAGAGCCGCTTCATGCCCTCCACGTCCTGCGGAATGCCCGGATAGACTTCGCTGTAGGTGCCTTCGAGATAGGTGTTGGCGACCAATCCCGGTCCGCCATGGCCAGGACCGGTGATGTAGATCATATCGAGATCGTGTTTCTTGATCAGCCGATTGAGATGCACATAAATGAAATTGAGCCCCGGCGTCGTGCCCCAATGCCCAAGGAGGCGCGGCTTGATGTGCTCCTCCTTGAGAGGCTCGCGCAGGAGGGGATTGTCGAAGAGGTAAATCTGACCGACAGACAGATAATTGGCGGCGCGCCAGTAAGCGTCGATGAGCGCGCTTTCGCTCTTCGAAAGGGTGCTTCCAGCTTTCGACGCGCTTTCTTTTTTCGACGGAGTGGTTGTGGTCGCCATCGTCATGTCCTCAGAATGTCTCGAGCGGCTTAGTGAGCGCCGATATCATTGGCGTGACAAGGGGCTTCCGTCCGCGTCAGCGCAAGCTCAAAGTCCGGCTGCGCCGCCACCCATGCCCCAGCTCTATGGCGCTTGTGCTCGAGCTCCCACTTCACCCGCATCCAATGATCAAGCTCGTGTCCGTCCGGCATGCCTTCATCGACCCAGATTAGGTGAGCGCTCTTCCTAATGCTATTATCTTTAGCGCCATCACCGTCGTCGACGGCGGGAATGTCAACCGGCGCTTTCGCACCCCTACTCTGAGCCTCGATGGCCATGGAATCGTCTCCTCCCCTTCCCCGGGCGGCTTTGGCTCGCCTTCGATCAGCAGTGTCACATTTTGCCGTTTTGATGACAATGGAGAGACGGCTCTGCTGAGTCATTAGCACCCGGCCCAACAGCCTAGACGTCCGCCTCGCACTCACCCACCCAACGTCCTAGGGCGGGGCTGGCGCTAGTCGCGGTCTGAAGGAGCGAGTACGCTCGGCCGCACGCCGTGGGCAGAGAGTCGGCCAAAGATAACTCATGGATGCGCAGTCCATTCCGCTGAAGACTACCGGAATTCGCTTTGTCCGGGCAGTCAGGACTTTTGCGCAATCCGAAGTCGGCTGGAAGGCAAAGCTCATCTTTGCCGCGTTGGTCCTCCTCCTGTCCGCCGCGAACGCGCTCAACGTCGTCAACAGCTATGTCGGCCGGAATTTCATGACGGCGATTGCCGACCGCGACATGGCCGGCTTTGTCCGGCAGGCATTTATCTATGTTGGCGTCTTTGCCGCCTTGACCGTTGTCGCCGTGATTGCGCGGTTCGGCGAGGAGCGGCTCGGGCTTCTGTGGCGCGACACGATGACTCGCGGAATCTTGCGCCGCTACCTTGCCGACGGAACGTATCGACGCCTCAACGTTTCGGGAACGATCGCAAACCCCGACCAGCGCATTTCCGAAGATGTGCGCGCCTTCACGGTCACGACGCTTTCCTTCGCGCTGATGGCGCTCAACAGCGCTTTTACGATCCTGGCTTTCTCCGGGGTTCTGTGGACCATCAGCCCGTTGCTGTTCGGCGTCGCCGTGCTCTACGCCGCGATCGGCTCCCTCTTCACCTTCGTGTTCGGACGCCCACTGATCAAATTGAACTACGACCAGTTGGACAAGGAAGCGAGCTTCCGATCTCAGCTCATCGATGTCCGAAACAACGCTGAGGCGATCATGGCGGCGCGAGACGAGGGCTCGCAAATGACGCAGTTGCTCAGTCGGCTCGACGACCTCGTCGCCAATTTTCGTACGATCACCTCGATCAACCGCAATGTTGGTTTCTTCACCACCGGCTACAATTGGATGATCCAGATTATCCCGGCCCTCATCATCGCCCCCGCCTTCATCGAACGGAAGATCGAGTTCGGCGTCATTACGCAGTCCGCGGTCGCCTTTTCAACTCTCGTCGCCGCCTTCTCTCTCATCGTCACCCAGTTCCAGTCGCTATCGAGCTACGCCGCGGTCGTGGCGCGGCTGAGCGCCCTCGTCGAGGCCGTCGGACAGTCGGGCGATCCCCGATGGGAGCCGGAATCGCCGGGTCGCTAAGCCTTCCCATTGCGCCTGAGCGAAAACCTCGCTCAAACTGAAAGGCGCAACCGCGCGCTAAGAAGGAACCCCATGTCCGCAGCGCCAATCCACACCGACAATGCCGCGCAGGCCGAGTATTGGAACGCGAACGCCGGCCAGCGATGGACCGACTATCAGGAACATCAGGATCAGGTTCTGCGGCCCGTTTCCGACCGGCTCATCGCCGCAGCCGCGCCAGGCCCAGGCGATCGTGTGATTGACGTCGGTTGCGGCTGCGGCGCGACGACGATCGATTTCGCCGCGCGCGTCGGTCGTGGAGGCGAGGTCCTTGGACTCGACATTTCAGAGCCGATGCTGGCGCGCGCCCGCGAGCGCGCGCCCCGAGACCAGCCGATCAGATTCGAGCGCGCCGACGCCACCGTCTATGATTTCGAGCCCGGCGGCGCCGATCTCGCGGCGTCGCGGTTCGGCGTCATGTTCTTCGCCGATCCGGCGCGCTCGTTCGCCAACCTGCGCAACGGCCTCAAACCCGGCGGCCGGCTCGCCTTCGCCTGCTGGCGCGAGGCCAGGCAGAACCCTTTCTTCATCCTGCCGCTGCGCGAAGCGGGCAAGCACGCCCCTCCTCTGCCCGAGACGGACCCCGAGGCGCCGGGCCCCTTCGCCTTCGCCAGCGAAACGCGGGTGCGGCGGATCCTCAGCGACGCGGGCTTCGCCGATATCGTTCTCGCGCCGCACGATCTCGAGCTCGACATCGCGACTGGGCGCGGGCTCGACACGGCCGTCCGCGCCGCGATGACGATCGGGCCCACGAGCCGGATGCTCGACGGCCAGAGCGAAGCGGTTCGCGCCGCAGCGACCGCGGACATCCGCAAGGCGCTCGCCGCCTATGCGCGGGGCGAAACCGTGCCGCTCGGCGCGGCGGTTTGGATCGTCACGGCGACGAACCCGGGCTGACGCCCACGCGCCTCCAAAGCCCGCGCGTGGCCCGAATGGAGGCCT
Organism: uncultured Alphaproteobacteria bacterium; assembly: GCA_963717215.1. Classification (GTDB taxonomy): domain Bacteria; phylum Pseudomonadota; class Alphaproteobacteria; order Rhizobiales; family Beijerinckiaceae; genus Roseiarcus. The sequence continues at coordinate 355,198 of CAVQVS010000001.1, read as the reverse complement.
TCCGCCAGCGCCAATAAACGCGCTTAAACGCCAATAAACGCGCTTAAACGCTAGTAAAAATGCTGGCGTTTACTAGCGTTTATTTTTTGGGATCGGGACTTTTCAATGGGTTACGGCCGATTGGAATAAAAAAAGGGGCTGGCCTAGATAGGGCCAGAGTGAAATTCGTTGAGCCAGGCATTCAAGGTTGCGAGTAAGCGGTCTGCTGGGCGGTAGTTGAAGCGCCATTCGCATTCCTTGAGGTAGAGATAGAACTGCGCTTTTGGGATGCCATTGTAACGGCGCAGATGGCGTTTGGCCTGGTTCCAGAAGTTCTCGATGCCGTTGATGTGATTTCCCCTGTCGGCGAAAAGCTCACGGTGGTTGATGCGCATGTGGCGGAACTCGGACACGTCAAGCACGTCGTAGGCCTGGAAACTGTCGCTATAGACCACGGCGTCGGGCTTGATGCGCGCCTGGATAATCGGGAAGAGCGTTTTCGATCCAACATTTGGGATGATCACCGTATGGACCTTGCCGCCCCGCTTGAGCAGGCCGAAGACGGGAACCTTGCCGCCAGCGCCACGCCCCCGTTTGCCCTTGCGCCGGCCGCCGAAATAACTCTCATCGATCTCCACCTCGCCGCCAAGCAGCTCGGGCGCCTCCTCATCCAAGCGCTGAGCGATTACTTCCCGCAGTTTGCGGAAGAATAAGGTCGCCGTGTGCCGGTTGACGCCAGTCAAAAGAGCCGCAGACCGCGCCGTCGTCCCGCCGACAAAGTACTTGACAAGCTCTTCCTGAAGTCTTGTCGGCAACCGGCTCCGACGTCGAACCGTAACCATCTGATCTAGATAGCCTTTCCTCCCTATCTAGGCCAGCCCCTAAAAAAAATCTGGCTCCCCGTAAGATCCGGCTTAAAAACGTTTCTTTGGCGTAGTTCACGATCGTTTTCCGCTGGGAATCTTGAAATTTATCAATACCTGGCTTATATCATGATTTTCAGAACATCGCAAGCAAGCGCATCAAAAATTTCCTGGCGAGCGTCAGCGCCGGATGACCACGGCGCCAGCGGCAATGGCTCGGACTTTCGCAGTCCATCAACGATTGCGGCGCGGCAAACCCGACGCCGGAGACCCCTGGCGCCAATCCCAGCGAATCGGTCACGCCGGTTCTCCGGGATCGCCGATTCCCATCGCAAGGCGGCTCTGGCCTTGGCGGACCTTGGATCGCGCGGCGATCCTGTGTCGCGGAGGTCGCAGCCAAGGTGCATTTCGCGATGCCAGGATCGCGCCCGCGGCGCCCGTGAGATTATCCCGGCTTCCCCGGCGAGTTTGGCGTGGATCCGTCAGCCGCCCTGCCCGCGCAAAAACGCAGCCATGAAGAACTTCGCCTGTTCGGGGCCGTAGGCGTGTTCGGCGCCGACCGGGCACGCCCGCCGCGCCCGGCAGCCGAAGTCCATACAATCCCCGCCGGCTGCGCTTCGCAGGTGACCCGCGCAGGCGCCGACATCATAGCCCGGGTCGGAAAACGCCCCGGCGGGACAAGCGCTCAAACACCAGCGCCCTATGCAGGATTCGCACGGGCTCGGAACCGCCGTCGGCTCGAGGACGAAAGGTTCCGAGAAGCCAAGAGCGCCGCGATAGGCATGCCAAAGGCCGTAATGCGGATGAATTAAAACGCCAATCGGCGAGGAATGGACGGATTCTGCGCGTTGCGCCCATCGCTGGAACGGCAAAAAGGGCGGCCCACCAAAGGGAAACAGCGCCGTGGCGCCGAGTTCGCGCGCGAGCCCCTCGATCAGCCGCCGGCTCCAGCGGTCGAGCGGATGGCCCAGATCGTCGCGCGCCTCCGGCGAGGCGGCGAATGCACTCCAGCCGTCTCGCCCTGCCGTGCCCGCGAGCACGATTGTGCGTAGGCCCGCGAGTTCGCCGACACGCTCGCCCTTCGCGAGCGAGACCGCGCCGCGCGGAACAAGGCCCGTGCTTCGGATAGCGGCGAACACGGTCTCAACCGCTGCGCCTTTCACATCGATCGTCCTGCGCCAGGGCAAGATGCGCCTTTGGACTTTACCTGCGTGTCAGCCATATTGGTTTATATACGAACCATCTTGCGCCAAGCCGCAGCATGACGCAAAAACTCATCGGCGCCGACCGGAGCGAGCGCGGCGCAACGGCGGAGCTCTCTCATTGGACGCAGCTTATAGCGAAGTCGGTGACGGCATGTTCCGCGCCAGTGAGCTGACCCGTGGCCCCTGGCATCCCGATCATCAGCACGCCGGCCCGCCTTCCGCGCTGATCTGTCGCGCGATCGAACGCGCCGCCGCCAAAGACGGATTGACCCACCTCGCGCGGCTCACCGTCAATCTCATCCGGCCGGCGCCCATCGGCGAGTGCAGCGTCGAGGTCGCGGCGGACTATGTCGGCCGGAACGCCGGCCATTATTCGGGTCGCTTGACCGCCCAAAGCAAGGATGTCGCGCGGTTCACCGCGCTCATGCAGCGCGAGGAGGATTTGCCCATTCCAGACGGAACGCCGGGCCATCCGCCGCCGCGGGCGCCGAAGCCGCCCGACCAAAGCCCGCTCGTCAAGATGCCGATGGCGGGGTTGAGGAGCGGTTACGGCAATCTGGTCGAAAATCGGGTTGCGGCGGGGCGCTTCTTCAACGGACCCTCCGCCGCCTGGTTTCGCATGAACCATCCGCTCGTCGCGGGCGAGCCTCCCAGCCCCTATCAGCGCGTCGCGGTTGCCGGCGACTCGGGCAATGGAGTGAGCGCCGCGCTGGATTTCGCAAAATACATGTTCATCAATTGCGATCTCACCATCAATCTCTTCCGCCGACCCGAGGGCGAATGGATTTGCCTCGAGGCGCGCACGCTGTTCGGGGACAACAGCTGCGGAATGGCCGAGTCCGCGCTCTACGACGAACGGGGAATGATCGGACGCGCGACGCAGAGTCTGGCGGTGAGGTTGCGGTGAACTAAATCACGTGATTCAAAACGTTTGTCAGGGATGAGCTTTCGACGCGGACAACGCATCGATCGGAACTCCTCGCGCCATTGCAGCTTGTCGAAGCCGACCCAAGACCGCCACGGACACCGGCGCAATCATGTAACCACTTCTTAGATCGCCGATGGCAACAGATGTTTCGCGAGGCGAAAGACGCCAGCGAATCGCAACAAGCAGGCACAAAGCTGCATCAAGCAGATCTTGATCCGCTTTTCTTGGCGCGCCTTTCATTCGCAGTCTATCAAGCCACTCGACAAACGGCGTGCATGACAGCCTTTGTGCCTCAGCTCGCATCGCATCAATGACGGCAATCCAGCTTCCTAATTGAAAGGTCTTTCGTTCTGGATTGTAGCGTGGGCCCATGAGTCGGCCAAAAAACTTCAACTCTAACGATGCCAACGCCAGAGCCGGAAATACTTCAATTAAGTGGGCTCCGTGATCGGCCACGCGCGCCGCCTCCGGGTCCTCGACCGCCGCAAGACGACGCAGGAATTGCCAAATCGGCACGTCTTTACCGAAAAAGGCGGCTCTCCTGAGGTTGGCCGGCTGCACGCCCCCGCCCATCCAAGATATTAGAGACGCGACCACCTTCTCGACTGGGCGCACGCCTGTTGGATTCGCAACGACGGTCGGCTGATCCAACGCAATAAGCGTCGGCATTTCGAACCGTCGAATCAAATCGATGTAGTCCGAGGCGTCTGTGAAACCGACGGGCTCAGGTTCCTTGAAATTGAAGTACTCTTCACCGGAGAAGGAGATTGAGCAGATTGCGCCGAGTCTCCTAGGGTTGCCCCCCCATGCAGAGTCGAAGCCGACGAATTGGCTTGCTCTCAAAGTCCTTCCAACCGCAATTCTCCGCCTTCGACCCTACTTCGCCCTCAGCGCTTCGACGCCCGGCAGCGCCTTGCCTTCCATCCATTCCAGGAACGCGCCGCCCGCGGTCGAGACATAGGTCATGTCTTCGGCGACCTTGGCTTCGTTGAGAGCTGCGACGGTGTCGCCCCCGCCGGCGACCGAGGTCAGCTTGCCTTGCTTGGTGAGGCGCGCCGCCGTCCTCGCGACCGCCATCGTCGCCGTGTCGAAGGGCGGCGTTTCGAACGCGCCGAACGGGCCGTTCCAGACCAGCGTCTTGATTTCTCCCAGCACCTTCTCGACCGCGGCGATCGACTTCGGGCCGATGTCGAGGATCATTTCATCGTCGGGAACTTGATCGACGTCGACGATATGCGCCGGCGCGTGCGCCTTGAATTCCTTGGCGACGTTGGCGTCGACCGGCAGCAGAATGCGGCACTTGGCCTTTTCGGCGGCCGCCATGATCGAGCGCGCGGTGTCGGCCAGATCCTTCTCGCATAGCGACTTGCCAATCCCCTTGCCCTGCGCGAACAGGAACGTGTTGGCCATGCCGCCGCCGATGATAAGGAGGTCGACCTTCTTGACGAGATTTTCGAGCAGATCCAGCTTGGTCGACACTTTGGCGCCGCCGACGATCGCAGCGACCGGGCGCTTCGGACTGCCGAGCGCGGCCTCGAGCGCCTCGAGCTCTTTCTGCATTGCCCGTCCCGCATGGGCGGGCAGCTTGTGGGCGAGCCCATGCGTCGTCGCATGCGCGCGGTGGGCGGCGGAGAAGGCGTCATTGACGAAGATGTCGCCGAGCCTGGCGAGCGCGTCGACATGGGCGGGGTCGTTCTTCTCCTCGCCCTTATGGAAGCGGGTGTTTTCGAGCAGGAGCACATCGCCGTTCTTCATTCTGGCGATCGCTTCGTCGGCCGTCCTGCCGATGCAGTCTGTCGCGAAGGCGACCGGCCGCTTGATGATCTGGGCCACTGCCGCGGCGACGGGCTTGAGCGAATTGGCCTCATCCGGGCCGCCTTTGGGACGACCGAAATGCGCGAGCAGAATGACCTTGCCGCCCTTGTCGGCGATTTCGGTGATGGTCGATGCGACGCGTTCGATCCGCGTCGCATCGGTCACCCGGCCGTTTTCGGTCGGCACGTTGAGATCGACGCGCAGGAGCACGCGCTTGCCGGCCAAGTCGGCGTCGTCGAGCGTGCGGAAGGGTTTGCTCATGTCAGCGCCTCTCAAGCTGTTCGACCGCAGGGATGCGTTTTCGCGACGCGACTGGACCCCCGCTTTCGCGGGGGTGACACAAATCTTGACAGCAGCTTCGCCGTCGCGACCGCCGTATCGGCTATCGCTTCGAGAACTCTTGTCGTTCCCCCGCTTTCACGGGGGCGGCGCCCGATCCTCAGATCAGCTTCGCCATCGCGACGGCGGTGTCCGCCATGCGGTTCGAGAAGCCCCATTCGTTGTCGTACCAGGACAGCACGCGAACGAAATTGCCGTCGATGACCTTGGTCTGATCGAGATGGAAGATCGAGGAGCGGTCGTCGCCGTTGAAATCGCTCGAGACATTCGGCTCGTCGGTGTAGCCGAGAATGCCCTTGAGCGGGCCGTTGCCATCGGCGGCGGCCTTGACGGCATTGTTGATCTCGTCCGGGCTGGTCTTCCGCTTGGCGACAAACTTGAGGTCGACCACCGAAACGTTCGGCGTTGGCACGCGGATCGCCGAGCCGTCGAGCTTGCCCTTGAGCTCCGGCAGGACGAGACCGACCGCTTTCGCCGCGCCGGTCGTGGTCGGGATCATCGACAGAGCCGCGCCGCGAGCCCGGTAGAGATCCTTGTGCAGCGTGTCGAGCGTCGGCTGATCGCCGGTGTAGGAATGGATCGTGGTCATGAAGCCGTGCTCGATGCCGACCGCGTCGTTGAGCACCTTGGCCACCGGCGCCAGGCAATTGGTGGTGCATGACGCGTTCGAGACGACGAGATGATCCTTGGTCAGCTTGTCGTCGTTGACGCCATAGACGACGGTGAGGTCCGCGCCTTCCGCCGGCGCCGAAATGAGAACACGCTTCGCCCCCGCTTTGAGATGAGCCGCCGCCTTGTCGCGCGCGGTGAAGATGCCGGTGCATTCGAGCGCGACGTCGACGCCGAGCGCCTTGTGCGGCAGCTCGGCCGGATCCCTGATCGCCGTCACCTTGATCTTGTGGCCGTCGACGACCATCGTGTCGCCCTCGACCTTGACCGTGTGCGGAAAGCGCCCGTGGACGCTGTCGTAGCGCAGGAGATGCGCGTTGGTCTCGACCGGACCCAGATCGTTGATGGCGACGACCTCGATGTCCTTGCGGCCTGATTCCAGAATTCCGCGCAGCACCAGCCGCCCAATTCGGCCGAAGCCGTTGATCGCTACCTTGGCAACCATCATCTCTTCTCCTGAAGCGCGCGCGACAGGACCGCCGGCGCCTCGTAGCTTAAATCCTCTGAAGCCGCGCTTATTGTCCGATCACCGACCAATGTCCACAGTGTAATTGAGCCGGCTGGCCGGACCTTGAGATCAGGCGCTGAGCTTGCCGAGCGCCGCCTCGACCACAGCCTCGGGCGTGATGCCGAAATGCTTGTAGACGGCTTTATAGGGTCCGCTTTCGCCGAAGCTCTTCATGCCGATGAAGGGGCCGTCGCCGATGATGGCGTCCCATCCGAACCGAACCGCCGCCTCGACGCCGATCTTCACCTTCGCATTGCCGATCACTGAACGTCGATAGTCTTCCGGCTGCTCGAAGAACGCGGGGAAGCAGGGCATCGACACAACGCGGGCGGCGACTCCCTTCTCCTTCAGTTGCGCCTGCGCGGCAACTGCGAGCGACACTTCGGAGCCGGAGGCGAAGATGGACACCTGGGCCTCGCCGGAAGCCGGAGAAATTTCGTAACCGCCCCGCGCACACAAGTTCTCAGCCACATGGGTCAGCCGCACCGCCGGCAAGGACTGCCGCGTCAGCGCAAGGATCGAGGGCGAGTGCTCGCGCTCGAGCGCCGCCTGCCAGCATTCGACGGTCTCAACGCTATCGGCCGGGCGCCACATATAGAAATTCGGCATCGCCCGCATCGCCGCCAGATGCTCGACCGGCTGATGGGTCGGGCCATCTTCGCCAAGGCCGATCGAATCGTGGGTGAACACGTTCACGACCCGAACCCCCATCAGAGCTGAGAGCCGCAAAGAGGGGCGGCAATAATCGGTGAAACAAAAGAACGAGGCTCCCGACGGGATGAAGCCGCCATGCAGCGCGATGCCGTTGCACGCTGCAATCATTCCGTGTTCACGGATGCCCCAGTGGACGTAGCGTCCGGAGAAATCGTCGGGTGCGATTTCCTTCTCGGGAGAGAACTTTGTGTTGTTCGACGGGGTCAAGTCGGCCGAACCGGTGACAAGCTCGGGCACCGCAGCCCCGATCACATCTAGCGCCGCCTGGCCAGCCTTGCGGGTGGCAACCTCAGGCTTTTCATTGGCAAGCTTCTGCTTGTAGGCGTCGATCACCTTATCAAGGTCTTGCGGTAGGTCGCCGCGCAACCGCCGCTCGAATTCGGCGCGCTCCTTGGGGTCGAACGCCTCGGCCGCGCGGTTCCATGCATCGCGTTGCGCCGTGCAGCGCGTTCCCGCCTTGCGCCAGACGCCGAGAATGTCATCAGGGATGACGAATGGCTCGTAGGGCCAGTTCAGGGTCTTCCGGGCGCCCGCGACCTCTGACGCCCCCTGCGCGTCACTGTGGGCCTTCTGGGTTCCCGCGTGAGTTGGCAGGCCAAAGCCGATCGTCGTCTTGCAGGCGATCATCGTCGGCTTGTCGGAATTCTGCGCCGCATGGATGGCGTCGAGGATGGCCTTCGGATCGTGCCCGTCAATGTGCGTTGAATTCCAGCCCGCCGATTGGAAGCGGGCGACCTGGTCGATGTTGTCGGCGAGGATCGGGATCTGACCGTCGATCGAGATCCCATTGTTATCCCAGAAGACGATCAGCTTGTTGAGCTTTAGATGGCCGGCGATGCCGATCGCCTCCTGGCTCACGCCTTCCATCAAGTCGCCGTCTGAAGCGATGACGTAGGTGTGGTGATCGACGATGCCTGGAAAGCGCGAGGCCAGCATGCGCTCACCGATCGCCATGCCCACCGAGGTCGCAATCCCCTGCCCGAGAGGGCCGGTCGTCGTCTCCACCCCCGGAGCGCACCAATATTCCGGATGTCCTGGCGTCCTCGAGCCGACCTGGCGAAACTGTTTGATGTCCTCGATTCCCAGTCCTTTGGCGCCGCCGACGCCGGTCAAATAGAGCAAGCTGTACAGGAGCATGCAGCCGTGGCCGCCCGAGAGGACGAACCTGTCGCGATCGGGCCAATGGGGATCGGACGCGTCGAATTTCAAAACGTCGCGCCAGAGAACCGTCGCGACATCGGCCATGCCCATCGGCAGTCCGGGATGGCCGCTCTTGGCCTTCTCCACCGCGTCGAGGGCGAGAAAGCGGATCGCATTGGCCATCGCGTCGTGGGACACGCTCGTCGCACCAGCGGACACGGTCGTTGTCGCCATCGGGGGTCTCCTCAAGAATTGGGCGCCGGCAATTCGGAGTTCCGAGCTCGGGCGGTGATTTGACTCCAAGCGGAACGGGCGCGTCAATTAGGGGCGGTCGCAGGAACCTGTCAATTGCGGCTCGAGCCCGCGTTGACGTTCTGTTCAAGCATCGCGTAAACAAAACCCTGCAATGGATGGAATCAACACCTCCATGGATTCGCTTGAGACCTCGCTTAAACGTCTCGCCGCCGCGGTCGACGCGCTCGAATGGGCGACGGACATGCGCATGCGCCACGACGACGCGCGCGCCAGCACCCAGGAGGAATTCGCGCTGATGCAGGACGATCGCTCGCGGCTCGCGGTCGAACTCGACGCCGCCGTCGACCGGTCGCGGGCGCTCGAATCCGCCAACGCCGAAGCCGCCAAGCGCCTGGCCCGCGCGACCCAGGCGATCGAAGGCGTTCTCGGCCGGTCGGCCGGGGCTTTGGAAGGCTAAGGGCAGTCCGCCAGAAAAAAGGCGTGCGATGGCACAGGTTTCAGTCACCATCGACGGGCGCAAATACCGCCTTGCCTGCAACGAGGGCGAGGAAGCGCGCCTCGAATCCCTGGCGGGCCTGATCGATGAGAAGATTGGCGAAATGCGCAAGACGTTCGGCGAGATCGGCGACCAGCGTCTCGTCATCATGGCCGCTTTGACCCTCGCCGACAGCCTGACCGAAGCCAAGGACGAGGCGGCGGCCCAGCGCAAGCGGTCCGACGACGCCGAGCAACGCGTCCAGGCCTTGGCCTCGACCTTGGACCAACTCGGTTCGAGGCTCGAGTCCCTGGCTGCACGCCTGGCGGGTGCGGAAGCCTGATCGGGCGGCGCCTTCCGGGGGCGATCTGCGCGTAACTCAGAGCAGAAGGGGCTAGAGAACTTCCGCAACAAGCCCCAAGGATTTCGCCTCGTTCGCCTCGATATACCAGTTGCCAGGCGCGCGGCTGAGAACCTCATCCATATTCACTTTGGAACCGCGGATCAGGTTTTCGAAACCCTCGTTCTGGATCGCGATCGAGGCCTCGATCTCGTGAAGGGTCGCGGTCACCGTCGCCACGCACGTCGTCAGCGGGCCGTTGATGTGCAATTGCTTGTCCAGCTTTCGCTCATGGATCATCAGACGCGTTCCCCGCGTCAGATATCGATTTTCAATCGCAAAGAAACTCATGAAGGTCGTTCCGGCGGAATAGATCGCCGCCTTACCCAGGAACACGAACCGGCGCTTGGCGGAATTCTCGCTGTGAAATCGGATGTCCTCGCCCATCATGCGCGCGACCTCCGGATCGCCGCCGAGCGTCGAGAGTTCGGTGACGATGAGGCCTTCCTTGTTTGAAGCGTCCAGCTGCTTCCGGAAATCCTTGTACATGTCGTAGTCGACCGGGCCCCCCAAGAGAATTGCGGGCGCGTTGAAATCCTTGGGCTCTAGCTTGTTCATCGAAACACGCTCCTTCCGCAGGCCAACAGAGCGAGACCGCGGATACTGTCCCGCGACGCATATTTCCCATCCGCAACACTCGCGCGCGCCCGAGTTGCCCTTAAGTGCCAATGCACGCGACGTGCGCCAGCAGTTTGCAAGGCAAAAGTTGGACCGTGGCGCGCCGCAGGCAAACACCCCGCTTGCCGCTTGCGCCACGCGCACGACGCGGGTATATACCCGTGAATGAACACCCCCTGTTACTGCGCCGCGGTTCGGACCGCCGCGCGAAAGACGACCGCGCTTTACGACGCGATCCTCGAGCCGGCCGGCGTCACGCTCGCGCAATTCAGTCTTTTGCGAAAAATCAAGCGCGCCGGGACGGTTTCGCTGACGGGGCTTGGGCGCCTCGCCGAATTGGACCGATCGACGATCGGTCGAAACGTGAAGGCGCTGGAGAAAGTTCAGCTCGTGTCCATGGCCGAGGCGGAAGACCACCGCGAAGCCGCGGTGCGGCTCTCGCCTGAAGGCGAGCGGGTGCTGCGAGTCGCGGCGCCCTTGTGGGACGAAGCGCAGCGGCGGATCGAAACCGCCCTGGGCGCGACGGGCGCCGCGCAACTGCAGATCCTCGCGCGCAATCTTTGATTCTTTCAGCAAATGTTTCGGGTCGCGACCCTTCACGGAGCTTGAGATGACGATATTAGAGCCGCTTGTGCAGGTCGTCGCCCAGCCGCAAAGACAGTTCGCGGCGTTCTCGCTTTCCAACCGGCTCGCCGCGGCGATGGCGGAACGAAATCTCTATTACGGCTGGGTGGTCGCGGGAGCGACTTTCCTCGTCATGCTGGCGACGGCGGGCGCGATGGGCGCGCCGGGCGTCATCATCCAGCCGCTCGAAAAGGAATTCGGCTGGAGCACTGCCGAGATCTCAGTCGCGCTTGCGGTCCGGCTCGCGCTGTTCGGGCTGATCGCGCCCTTCGCCGCCGCCTTCATCAATCGCTTCGGCGTGCGGCCGGTCGTCGTCACGGCAGTCGCGATGATCGTTGCGGGCATTCTCGCCTCGATGGCCATGACGCAGGTCTGGGAACTTATCGCGCTCTGGGGGGTCATCGTCGGAATCGGCACCGGCATGGTCGCTCTCGTGCTCGGGGCGACCATCGCGACGCGCTGGTTTGTGGAGCGGCGCGGCCTCGTGGTCGGCATGCTGACGGCGAGCAGCGCCACGGGCCAACTCATCTTCCTGCCGCTCATCGCCAAGCTGACGCAGGATTACGGCTGGCGGAGCGCGCTCGTGTTTGTCGTCGCCATGCTGCTCGTCGCTTTGTTCGTCGCGCTGATGGTGCTGCGCGACCGCCCGGCGGACGTCGGTCTCGCCCCGTTCGGCGAGCGGGTGATCCAGCCGGCGCCGAAGCAGGAATTGGGGCTTTTGGCGATGATGGCCTCGCCCTTGCGCGCCCTCTACGCAGCCCGCGCGAGCCGCACCTTCTGGGTTTTGTTCGCGACCTTCTTCGTCTGCGGGCTCTCGACCAACGGCCTCATCCAGACCCACTGGGTCTCGCTCTGCGGCGACTATGGCATCGCACCGGTCGCGGCGGCCGGCGCGCTCGCCATCATTGGCGCGTTCGATTTCGTGGGCACGATCCTGTCCGGCTGGTTGTCGGATCGTTACGACAATCGCTGGCTCCTATTCGTGTATTACGGACTGCGGGGCTTGTCGCTGCTCGCGCTGCCCTTCACCAATTTCACGGTCATCGGCCTTTCCGCTTTCGCGGTCTTCTATGGCCTCGACTGGGTCGCGACCGTGCCGCCGACCGTCCGGCTGACCGCCGAGCGGTTCGGCGCGGAAAGGGCAAACCTCACCTTCGGCTGGATTTTCACCGCCCACCAGCTCGGCGCAGCGACCGCGGCTTTCGGCGCCGGGTTCTCGCGCAGCGACTTCGCGACCTATCTGCCGGCGCTCTACGTCGCCGGCGTGGCTTGCGTGATTGCGGCCGGGCTCGTGCTGACGATCGGCCGGCGACCGAAGGAAGTGCTCGCGACGGCTTGAACGTTTCCGTCATCGCGAGGAGCGAAGCGACGCAGCGATCCAGAGCGTGTCGGCGCTCTACGTCTCCTGGATCGCTTCGCCCGCCATAGCCCGTCCGGAAGGACGGGCGTCTCTCGACGCCCTATGGCTCGCGATGACGGCTCGGTTTGAGCGCCTAAACTAAAGCGCCCTGCCCTCCCGCCGCATCAGCCTCATGACGGCGCCGAGCGTCGCCTTGAGCGAAGCCATCACGATGTTGGGGTCCATGCCGACGCCGTGCACCGGCCGGCCTTCGGCATCCTGGATCTCGACGTAGCTCGCCGCCGTCGCGTTCGCGCCGCGGCCGACCGCGTGCTCGTGATAGTCTATGAACGAGAACTCGACCTTGAACGCCTTCTTGAGCGCATCGACAAAAGCGTCGATCGGCCCGTTGCCCTCGCCCTCGATCGTGGTGGTCGAGCCGTCGGCTTTGCGCAGCGTCGCGACAAGCTCCCGATTGTCCGGGCTGGTCGGGACCGTCTGCTGCTTGACCAACGTCATTGGCGGATCGTCGAGCAGGTAGGCCTGGCGGAACAGAGCCCAGAGTTCCGGCGAGGTCAGTTCCTTGCCGTCAGAATCCATCCGCTCCTGCGCGATCTTGGAAAATTCGACCTGCAGCGGACGCGGCAGGTCGAGGCCGTGGTCGGCGCGCAGGATATAGGCCATGCCGCCCTTGCCGGACTGGCTGTTGATGCGGATGACGGCCTCGTAGTCGCGGCCGACGTCCTTGGGGTCGATCGGCAGATAAGGGACCTGAAACACGGGATCGTTGCGCTTCTCCTGTGCATCGAACCCCTTCTTGATCGCGTCCTGATGCGAGCCGGAAAACGCGGTGTAGACAAGTTCGCCCACGTAAGGGTGGCGCTGATGCACCAGCAGTTGCGTGCAATGCTCGGCGACGTCGCGGATGCCGTTGACGTCGCTGAGGTCGAGTTCCGGATCGACCCCTTGCGTGAACAGGTTCAAGGCCATGGTGACGATGTCGACATTGCCGGTGCGCTCGCCATTGCCGAACAAGGTGCCCTCGACTCGGTCCGCGCCCGCCATCAGCGCCAACTCGGCCGCGGCGACCGCGGTGCCGCGATCGTTATGCGGATGGACCGAGAGGATCACGCTCGAACGGTCGGAGATGCGCCGCCCGAACCACTCGAACTGGTCGGCGTAGGTGTTCGGCGTCGCCATCTCGACCGTCGCCGGCAAGTTGAGAATGAGCCGCTTCGAAGCGGTCGGCTTGATGACGTCCTTGACCGCCTCGCAGATCTCGAGGGCGAAATCGAGCTCGGTGCCGGTGAAGCTCTCGGGCGAATATTCGAACTGAAAGTCCGTGCCCGAAGCTGCGGCGGCGAGCGCCTTCACCTGCTTCGCGGCGTTGACGGCGATCTCCGTCACGCCCTTGCGATCGGTCCTGAACACGACTTCGCGTTGCAGGGTCGAGGTCGAATTGTAGAAATGGACGATGACCTTCTTCGCGCCTTTCACCGCCTCGAACGTGCGTTCGATCAGTTCCGGACGGCACTGGGTCAACACCTGGATGGCGACGTCGTCAGGAATTGCGCCCGATTCGATGATCGAGCGAACGAAGTCGAAATCGGTCTGCGAGGCGGAGGGAAAGGCGACCTCGATCTCCTTGAACCCCATGTCGGTCAAGAGCCGGAACATTCGGTTCTTGCGCTCGACGCCCATCGGCTCGATCAGCGCCTGGTTGCCGTCGCGAAGATCGACCGAGCACCAGATCGGCGCTGTCTCGATGATGCGGGACGGCCATTGCCGGTCAGGCAGGACGATAGGCGCATAGGCGCGGTACTTTTGAATAGGCATCTGTGTCATGACGAACCCTGATGAGACTTTATGGCGGCGCTTGAGCTGAAATCAGCTGGCCGACCTTGCCTGTCGTGAAAAAAGGCGGATGCGAAACGATGTCCCGACGCGTCTAGCGCGCCGGGCGTCTAAGGTGCAGGGTCGTGGACCGCGTTCGCATGGGCGCACCTTCAAGCAGAGATAGCCGGAAAAATCAACCCGCCGCTCTCGTCGGAATGGACAAGGGCCCTTGGCCCGGCCACAAGCGGGCTTCAATCGGGGAGAGAAAATGCGATCGTTGGTCTGTAACCGGCCGGGAGCCCTCACTCTTGAGGACCGGCCGCGACCCCAGCCGGCAGCCGGCGAGGTCTTGGTTCGAATCCGCCGCGCCGGCGTATGCGGGACCGATCTTCACATTTTTGAAGGTTCGCACCCGTTCCTCGAATATCCGCGGGTCATCGGGCACGAATTGTCCGGCGAAGTGGCCGACAGGGGCGCTGGATGCACCATCCCGATCGGCCAGCAGGTTTACATCATTCCCTATCTCGCCTGCGGTGTCTGTGTGGCGTGCCGACGCGGCAAGACGAATTGTTGCCAGCGGATCGGCGTCTTGGGCGTGCACATCGACGGCGGCATGGCCGACTACGTCTGCGTCCCGGCGGCCAATGTCGCGCCCGCCGACGGCGTGACCATCGATCAGGCGGCCATGGTCGAATTCCTGGCGATCGGCGCCCACGCCATCCGGCGCGCCAAGCCTGTGCATGGCGACCACGTTCTGGTTGTCGGGGCGGGGCCGATCGGGATCGGCTGCATGCTGTTCGCAGGCTTGCAAGACTGCCGGGTGACGGCGCTGGACCTCCGCCAGGACCGCCTCGACTTTTGCCGCAAGCGGCTTGGCGTCCATCACACGGTCGCCGCGGGGGCGAATGTCAAGGAAGCGCTGTCAGAGCTCACACAGGGAGACTACTTCGATATCGTCATCGACGCGACCGGAAACGCCAAATCAATGATGGCCGGGCTCAATTATGTCGCGCATGGAGGGACCTACGTCCTGGTCAGCGTCGTGCACGACACGATCTCGTTCGCCGATCCCGAGTTTCACAAGCGCGAGACGACGCTCTTGGGCAGCCGCAACGCGACGCCAGAGGACTTCTCCACGGTCTTCGACGCCATGCGCGCGGGTCGCGTGCCGGCCGACGCCCTCGTCACCCACCGTGTCGCGCTCGAGGAGGCGCCGAGCCGCTTCCCCCTCTGGATCAAACCCGAAACCGGCGTCATCAAGGCGCTGATCGAGATTTAAGCTCGTGACCGAGTTCCCCATCCTCCAGTTCGGCGCCAGCCGCTTCCTCCAGGCCCATGTCGACCTGTTCGTCAGCGAGGCGCTGCCTCGGGGCGAAGCGATGGGTCGCATCGCCGTTGCGGGAACCACCGGAAGTCCGGAAAGCCGCCGGCGCATCGCCGCCTTTGCGGCGGGCCAGCCCTATCCGGTTCTCGTCAAAGGCCTCAGCGACGGGGCGGTCGTCGACGAAAAGGTCGAGGTTTCGAGCGTCGGCGCCGGAGTCGACGCCGCGACCCAATGGGACGAGCTCGAGCGCCTGTTCATCGCCGCGCGCTGCGCCGTGTCGAACACCGCGGACCGCGGCTACGAGACCGATCCCGACGACAGGCCGGACGGCGGCCCGCCACGATCGTTTCCCGCCAAGCTCGCCAAGCTCCTGCTTGCGCGTCACCGCGCCGGGGCGAAGCCGATCACGCTCTTTCCCTGCGAGCTCACGCCCGGCAACGGCCAGGTCCTGCGCGGCGTGGTGCTCGATGTGCTGGACCGCTGGCAGGCGCCGGCGCAAGCGCGCCGCTGGGTCGGGGCGGAGTGCTTGTGGGTCAACTCGCTCGTCGACCGGATCGTCTCCGAGCCGCTCGAGCCTTTGGGCGCGGTCGCCGAGCCCTATGCCCTCTGGGCGATCGAGGACCAGGCGGGCCTCGAACTGCCGTGCCGGCATCCGTCCATCGTGGTCGCCGCCGACCTCAAGCCTTATGAGCGCCTGAAGCTCTTCATCCTCAATCTAGGCCACACTTACCTCGCCGAGCTTTGGGCCAAAGAAGGCGGGGCGCCCAATCCGACAGTCCGCGAGGCGGTGGCGGACACAATGACGCGCGCGAAGCTTGACGCGCTCTACGCCGAGGAAGTGACGCCGGTGTTCGCGGCGATCGGCATGGGAGACGAGGCGCAGACTTACCTCAAGACCGTATTCGCACGCTTCTCCAATCCGTTCCTGAATCACCGCCTGTCCGAAATCTTCACCAACCACGAGGCCAAGAAGCAGCGCCGCTTCGGCGGCCTGATCGACCTCGCCGAGGCGCACGGCGTGAGCGTCAAGCTGCCCCGCCTCAAAGCCGCGCTCGCTGACGGTCCCTAGCGTGGCTCGCGACCCCCTCGCTGCGGGCGATCTCATCGCCGAGCGCCGTTTCGCCTACGCCAAAGCGGCAGCGAAAGACGGCGACTGGAGCGCGGCCGCGGATCTGTACGAACAGACGGTCGAGCAGGCGCCGCACTGGGCTGCGGCCTGGTTCGCGCTTGCCGAGGCGCGGGAAAAGCTCGGCGACCTGGACGCCGCGGCGCGAGCGTTTCGTGGAACGCTCGCCGCCGATACCGCCGATTCGCAAGGCGCGGCGGCGCGCCTCGCGCTCATTGGACGAGGGGACGCCCCGTATGCGCTGCCGCCGGCCTATGTCGCGCGGCTGTTCAACGACTATGCCCCGCGCTTCGACGTCCATCTGGTCAAGAATCTCGGCTACCGCGCCCCTACCCTCATCGCCGACAGCTTGACCGCCGCCGCGCCGGGCCGGCGCTTCGCCTCGGCTCTCGACTTCGGCTGCGGCACTGGCCTCATGGGCGAAGCCTTACGCGACCGCATCGTCCATCTGACCGGCGTCGACCTCGCGCCCGGCATGATCGCCAAGGCGCGACAACGCGGCGCCTATGACGAGCTTAAGGTCGGCGACGCCGTGGCGATGCTGGCGTCTGGGCCGCGCGGAGGCTTCGATCTTATCGTCGCCGCCGACGCGCTCGTTTATATCGGCGACCTCACTCGGCTCTTTGCCGCCGTCGCGATGGCGCTGGCCTCGGACGGTCTCTTCGCCTTCTCGGTAGAGACTTGTGAGGGCGACGAATTCAGGCTGGAGCGGACGATGCGCTTTGCGCACCGGCGCGGCTACGTTGAGACCAAAGCGCATGAGTTGGGATTGCAGCCGCTCCTCGTTCAGTCTGCATCGACCCGGCGCGAGGCGGGCGCCGATGCTCCAGGCCTGATCTGCGTGTTCGAGCGAACGGACGGATTGTAGATGCGGTCGCCGACCGCGTCAGCCGCGCTCATCGAGCGCGGCGCCAACTCGCTGCGCCCATCCGCTTACAATCTTTTTTGGCGCTCGGCCTCACGACAGCCGCCATGAACTCGCGATGGCGCGTCGCTCCCGCGCACTCGGTCGCGCGTGTGGCGACCGATAAGCCATTTGGCAATGGCCGGCGCAGTACGACTGCCCTCCGACCGGCGTGAGCCCGCAATAGGCGAAATCGCCGCTCCTCGGATCGCCCAGCGGCCACCGGCAGGTGGAGTTGCGAATGTCCTCCAACCGCAGCCGCCGCATCTCGCCGATCTCGGCCACGCCAAAGCTTCGTCCGGCCGGCCCGCCTTCTTCCCGCGAGAACTGGAGATCACGACGGGCAGCCGCGCCGGAACGTTGCGCGTCGGCGCTGGGCCGACGGTAAGGCGCTGTCGCCCATTGGGGACGAGCCGCACGGGCCGCACCCTTCCCGCGCGCGGAGACGCCCACGCCGCCACCAAGTTTGATCCCGATCCGGCTCGCCTTGCCAATGACCGCGTTACGGGATCCGACGCCGAGCGCCGTAGAGATGTGGCTTGCGCTCTTCCCCTCAAGAGCCAGCCTCTTGAGATCCTCGACGGCCTCGGCGGTCCACAGCATTTGCACGGCTCCAATCGCTGTCGCTGCGGCGGTACGCCGCGCGGAATGGTGTAAGTTGGATATTCTTGTCCTGGCCGGACACAGAGACGTTTCGGCCTGGGCAGCCCAACAATTTTGGAAGAATTTCCAATTTCTTCAGCATCTTAAAAAAACGAATCAGGCCGCAATAGTGCATTTGGAATAGTCCTAACGCGACCACAAATACGGTATAGTGACCTAGCGGTGCGGAATGTGAGGCGCGGCGTTCCGAACGCCGGGAGATCGTTATGCGCGAGCGGACGAGATCGTCGGGAACGCCGCCGTACACGTCGTACCGGACGTTCAAGACGTTCATCGAGGATCTCCACGAGCACGGCGTTCCATCGCGCATCGACCGCAGCGTGCTGGCGCGCTTTTCAGGAGTTGTGGGCACTCAGCTCATGCACGCGCTTCGCTTCCTCGGCCTCATCGAGGACGATGGACGCCCGACCGAGCGCCTCAAGGGATTGGTGAAAGCGCACGCAACGGCCAATTGGTCCGAGAGGCTTTTAGAGCTGCTCGGACATGAATATGCGCCGATGTTCGCAATCGACCTCGAAACCGCGACCCCGTCCCATTTCAACGAGGCCTTCAGGAAGGCGTTTCCCGCTGCCGACGCGGTCGTCCAGAAGTGCGTCACGTTCTTTCTTTACGCCGCCAATGATGCGGGCGTGAGGATAAGCGGCCGTGTCCTCAAGGGACGGAAGCCGCGGTCACTGACGCCGCGCAGGAAACCTGCGAAGCCTGCGTTCGCACATCCGCCGATAAGAGAGTTCGAGGGGACGCCTTCGCCGCCCCAAGCTCCCCTGCCCACACTCGAGGGCAGGAAGCCGTCAGAAATGCTTCTGACCCACCTCGACTTGAATGAGATGGACGATGAACAGCAAGCGGCGGTTTGGACGCTGTTGAAGTACTTCAAGGCGAAGGGGCTGTGAGAACCTCTTACGCCTCCTCATCGAGGATCTTCCGAACCTTCGCGGCCAGTTCCTCGATGCTGAAGGGCTTGGTCAGGAGACTGGTGCCGGGATCGAGCATCCCGTTGTGGACGATGGCGTTGCGCGTATAGCCGGTAGTATAGAGGACCTTGAGGTTTGGCCTTTTGCCGCGCGCGAGATCCGCCAGTTGGCGTCCCGACATCTCTGGCATGACGACGTCGGTAAACAAGAGCGTGACCTGCTGGCCCTCGTCGAGCAGGCGTAACGCGTGCGACGGACCGGAGGCCTCGACAACCCCGTAACCGAGCTCCTGCAGGGCTTCGACAGACAACGCGCGCACACGTTCCTCGTCCTCGACAACGAGGACGATTTCGCTGCGCAGACCGCGGTGGACAGTGGCAAGCCGCTTCGCCTGCTCCGTCGCCGCGGCTTGGCCGTAGAGTCGCGGGAGGTAAATCTTGACCGATGTCCCTACCCCCGGCTCGGAATAGATTTTTACGTGGCCCCCGGACTGGCGAACGAAGCCATACACTTGGCTGAGGCCCAGACCCGTCCCCTTTCCAGCGCCTTTGGTGGTGAAGAAGGGGTCGAAGGCCTTTGCGATGACCTCCGGCCCCATGCCTACGCCTGTGTCGGCGACGGCGATCAGCACGTACTGCCCGGCCTCGATCGCGTATTGCTGCGCGTAAGCATCATCCACGAAGGCGTTCTGGGTCTCAATCGTGAGCCTGCCCCCGCCCAGCATTGCGTCACGCGCGTTAACGGCGAGATTGAGGATCGCGTTCTCGAGTTGCGCGGGATCGGCCTTCACCTGCCACAGTCCGGCGGCCAGCACAGTCTCGACTTTGACTTGCTCGCCGAGCGTGCGGTCGAGCAGCTCGCTCATGCCGGCGACCAGCTTGTTGATGATCAGAGGCTCGGGTGAAAGGGGTTGCTGACGAGAGAACGCCAGGAGCCGTTGTGTCAGCGTCGCCGCACGCTGAGCGCCATCGATGGCGCCCTCGACGAATCTTTCGACGTCGGTTTCGCCGCGCGCCAGCTTGCGTTGCAGGAGGTTAAGGCCGCCCATGATGACGGCGAGCATGTTGTTAAAGTCGTGCGCGATGCCGCCGGTGAGCTGGCCGACGGCCTCCATCTTCTGAACCTGGCGGAGTTGCTCCTCGACCTTGGAGCGGGCGGAGACCTCGTCGTGAACCCGCTGTTCGAGCGTGTTGTTCAAAACCCGTAGGGCTTCCTCGGCGCGCAGACGCTCCGCGACCTCCGCGCGGATCGCCTTGTCGGTTTCACGCTGCTCAGTGACATCGTGTCCCTGGATGAAGATCCCGGTGGTCGCGCCATCGGCCACGATTGGCTGGTAAACGAAATCGAGATAGCGCTGGGTGAGAACGCCATCCGGACGGTATTGCAGGTTGACCGGCGCGCCGCGCCCGATATGGGGCTCGCCCGAAGCGTACACCTGATCGAGCAACCCGACGAAGCCCTGCTCGACCACTTCCGGCAGCGCCTCCGCAACGGTCCTGCCGACGACATCACGGCCAGCGACCAATGTCCGGTAGGCCTCATTCACCATGGTGAAGCGGTGCTCCGGCCCGCTCAACATCGCGATGAAACCCGGCGCCTGCTCAAACATGAGCCTCAGGCTCTTGCGTTCGGCCTCGAGCTCCCGCTCTATGCGAACCTTGTCGGTGATTTCGACAACAATGGCGATGACGCCGGCAGGTCGGCCGTCTTCGCCCAGGAGCGGGGAGTAGTCGAGATTGAGCCAGACCTGCTCCGGTTTGCCGCCATGCCGATAAAGCGTGAGCTCAGTTTCTCGGTAGGCGAGCGTCTCGCCGGCGAGACCCACCTTCATGACGTTGTCGTTGAAGTCGGCGACTTCCGGCCAGCCCTCCCGAACCCTCGAGCCGAACAGGTTTGGGTGGCGGCCGCCTGCGAACGTGGAATAGCCGTCGTTGTAAATCATGATCCCGTCGCCGCCCCACAGGGTCACGATCGGGACCGGCGTCCGAAGGATGAGAGCAATCGTATTTTTAAGGCTCGCTGGCCAGCTCTCGATCGGACCAAGCGGCGTCGCAGCCCAGTCGAAACTCGCGATGATCTCGGCAGCTTCCCCTCCGCCACTCAAAAACGGATAGCGAGCGGGAGTAATACTATTCAACTCGTCCCTCCGACTTCCTGTGATTCGGCCGCACACGTAGTCGATGGTGCGCGGCTCACCCACACGCGGACCCAGAGCTTAATCATGAGCGGGCAGTTTCTGTAGTCTTCTCAAAGAAATTCATCCGTTTTCGCCCGAACGGTCGCCGCGGTGGGGTCTTCGCATCAGGGCGCCGTCCGCAGCTGGCGCGCTCTGATGATCGACGCGTTGAGCTCGCCGCCGAACACGAAAAGCAGCGCCACCCAATAGAGATAGACGAGCGCGATCATGACGGAGGCGAGGCCCGCATAGGTCGAAATGTAGTTGCGCAGATATTCGCTCAAATAGGCGCCAAAAAGCTCGCCGAAGGCGATGCTGGCGACAAAGGTCAGCGCGACGCCGGGCAGGATATCGCGAAACCCCACCCGGTGGGCGGGCAGGATGATGTGAGCGAGAATGAGAGAGCTCGCCAGCATCAAACCCGCGATCCCGATACGAAGGAACGTGAGCAGGGGGTGCGCCTGTTCCAGCGAGGGAAAGAAGGCTCCAAGCGTATCCACGATCAACGGCCCGAGGACAACGAGGAAAGCGAGCGCCAACAGAGCGATCGACCCGATCAGCACCAGGCCTAGAGACTGAAGCCTGAGCATCCACCACGGTCTCGGCTCGATCAGGCCATAGGCGCGATTGAGTCCGACCCTCAGCGCCTCGATCGCGCTCGAAGCGAAATAGAATGAGAACACGGCGCCAAAAGTCAGCAGGCCGCCGCTACGTGGGGTCGTCAGGACCCGCTCGACCTCTTCCGAGATCGGCCGGGCCACCACCTCCGGCCATTCAGCGAAGACAAGCTTCGCCGCCTCGTGCGCAAGATCGCTGGAGCCAAAAAATCCGGCGACCGCCGCGACGAAAATGAGGAACGGGAACAAAGATGTGAGCAGAGTCAGCCCGATGTAGCTGGCAATTGCCCAGCCGTCGTCGGCGGCGAATTTCTCCGCCGCCTGCCAGATGATTTTCAGGCGTGCGTTCACCCTCGCTCGACCCTCCCCGCATCAGCAACCATTTTGGCCCGACGCGGCGGCGAGCGCCACCCACGACCCCGTGATGTGCGGAGAGGCATTGCAACGGCGGAAGCGGCGACGCATGCTGCGGCGCAGCAACGGCGCCCAAGGAAGGAGCCACGCCTGTTGACGCTCGACGACCTTGCCCGCCAGGCCCACTCCGCCGCTGAGCGCCTCTTGGATCGCGCGCTCGACGCCATGCGCGGCCGAGTGAGCGAAAACGGCAAGTTGAGCGCCGACAAGATCGAAACTGAACAGCATGCCGTCCACGGGCTGGCCTGGCTTGCGACCTATGTCGAAGCCATCAAGGAAATGGCCGCCTACGCCAACCGTATGCAGGAGGACGGGCCGATTCGGCGAGACTGAACAATTGCTGACGCGCATCGGGCTTGGAGACTATCTCGATCAGATCTTTAGCGCCATCCCGATGAATCAGGGCGAATTCGTCCGCCCCGCCGACTTCGGCCTCGCTCCGGAAGACATCGCGCGGTTTCGCAACGAGGCCGTCGAGACGCTGATCGCCTCGGGAACACAAGGGAAAACCGCGCCGCCCTCGCCGCTTTGATCGGGCAGGCGCGGGAAGGCGTGATCGGCGACCCCGGCCTCGACGAGACCTTCGAGGCGATCCGCGGCGAGATGCGCCGCTTCGCCGACGCCGAGATCGTTCCCCACGCCCAAGGCTGGCACCGCGCCAACGCTTATATCCCGCTCGAAATCATCGGGAGCTTGAGCGCGATGGGCGTCTTCGGCCTCACCGTCCCGGAGGCCTATGGCGGCATGGGGCTTGGGAAGGTCGCGATGTGCGTCGTCTCGGAGGAATTGTCGCGCGGCTACATCGGCGTCGGCTCGCTCGGCACCCGGTCCGAGATCGCCGCCGAACTCATCCTCGTCGGCGGCACCGGGGCGCAGAAACAGAAATACCTGCCCAGGATCGCGAGCGGCGAGATCCTGCCGACCGCGGTCTTCACCGAGCCCAACACCGGCTCCGACCTCGCGAGCTTGCGCACCCGCGCGACCCGGCACGGCGATGACTACGTGGTCAGCGGGGCGAAAACCTGGATCACCCATCCCGTTCGCGCCGACCTCATGACATTGCTGGTCCGCACCAACCCCGACGAGCGCGGCTACAGGGGCCTGTCGATGTTTCTGGCCGAGAAGCCGCGCGGCAATGACGCCGATCCGTTTCCGGCCGAGGGCATGTCGGGGGGGAAATCGAGGTGCTCGGCTACCGCGGCATGAAGGAATACGAGATCGCCTTCGACGGCTTCCGCGTGCCCGCCGAGGCGCTCCTGGGCGGCGTCGAGGGCCAGGGCTTCAAGCAGCTGATGGAGACCTTCGAATCCGCACGTATCCAGACCGCCGCGCGCGCCGTGGGCGTCGCGCAATGCGCTTTCGAGCTTGGGCTCCGCTACGCCAAGGAGCGGGTGCAGTTCGGCAAGACGATCATCCATTTTCCCCGGGTCGCCGACAAGCTCGTGATGATGGCGGTCGAGATCCATATCGCGCGCCAGATCACCTATTTCGCCGGACGCGCCAAGGACGAAGGCCGCCGCTGCGACCTCGAGGCGGGCATGGCGAAGCTCCTCGCCGCCCGCGTCGCCTGGGCAGCAGCGGACAATGCGCTGCAGATCCATGGCGGCAATGGATTCGCTCTCGAATATCCGATCTCGCGGGTCCTATGCGACGCACGCATCCTCAACATCTTTGAAGGGGCGGCCGAAATCCAGGCGCAGGTGATCGCTCGCCGCCTGCTTGAGGGCGGGAATTAGCGGCTCCAAGGAGGATGGGCCAGGACTAGCGCGATGAGCCTAGCGGCAATTTTACCGGCGCTTGCTAATGTTTTCAGTCTGTTACCACCCCGTTTAGTTCTGCGCTCTGTAGCTGTGGTCTTTGCTTCCACTTTCCGTCAACCTTCGTCGCCCTTTCTTCACGCGCAAGAGCCGGGCTTCATGATATAACACGTTGTTGTAGTATAATCGTGGATACGTCATGGTGTTTGGCGGGATGCGCTTCGGTACGGCGTTGTTGGCTCTGGGGGTCTGGCTGGCCTCGGCGCCAACGCAGGCCGAAGAACCGAGCGAGCGCATCGTCGAGGTCCGTAGCGACGTCGAGCTGATGCTCATGGAGGGCCGCACCAACGAACTCGACGCCATCGCGGACGACTATCGCGCTTCGCGGGTGCGCATTAGCGGCGGCTGGTGGGCGCTGGCGCAGTTCTATGAGCAGCTTACTCCCTTCGCCGGCTCAAGCTGCGGTTGTGCGCCAGATACCTCAAGGGTGACCTTCGACCACAAGCGCAACGCGCTCGAAACGTGGCTAAAGCGGCGGCCGCATTCGCTTGCGGCGCGCATCGCTCTCGTCAATCTCTGGAAATCGCGCGCCTGGCAATTGCGAGGCTTCGGCTCCGCCAAAGACACCCCCGAAACCGCCTGGCGGGGATTCCGCGTGGCAATGGCGCGAGCGGAGGACACATTGGCCCCTGTCCATGAGACCGCCGATCCGATGGTCTACTTCCTCGAAATGGAGATGGCGGTCGTGTCCGATGACGCGCGCGAGCGCTTGCAGTCAATATATGTGCAGGCGACCAAGACCTTTCCGACCTTTCCCGCCTACGCTCCGCTGTACTATAACTACATGCTGGAACGATGGTTTGGCGGGCATGGCGAGGCGGCGGCTTTCGCCGGGTCCCTGCTAGCCGAGCCTGGAGGCGACCAAGGCAAGATCGAATATGTCTCGGTCGCGGCGAAGGCGGCGACAATTTCGGCCGGCGTCGACGACGTCATGAGATGGTCCGGAATCGACTATAAAGCGCTGATCGACGCATATGCTGCGCGCCAGCGCGTCGTTGGCCTCACCAACCGTGACTGGAATGTGCTGCTGTTTTATTCCGTCGCCGTGCGCGACAAGAAGGGCGCAATCTTCGCGCTCGATCATATCAAGGGCGACTGGGATCGCGGCGTCTTTCGCGACCAGGCGCTGATCGACTGGGTCACAGGCTGGTCGCAATCCTGGCTGTGAGCCTGCTCGCCCAGAAAGGCGCCCCAGCTTGATTGCGGTCAACTGCCCGTCACTGCAAGTGGACCACCGGCCTCGCATCGTCGGACAAGCTGGAAGGATTGGCCGATAACCGGGCGATCGCCTCTTGATATTCGGCTTCCGAAATCGCCCCTTCGTCCAACAGCCATTTGAACTTTCGCGCCTCTTGCTTCGGCGCGTTTTCAAAGTTCACGGCGAGGTGAAGCTTGCGCAGGCGAGCGATCCGGCCCGATTTGATGCGTTGCAGGATCTCGTCGTAACGCTTGTCGTGAGTGATGCGTATCGGCGTTCCCGCTCCGTCAGCCGGCTGAAGAAGCGTGAATGTCAAAGTCATGACGTTTCGATAAACCAGCAGGAAATAGGTTGCGACCGCTGCGCTCGCTGCGGCCAACGCAAAATCAGCACGGCCTGGATGCAGGACCTGTATCGTCATCGTTAAGGCTGTGCCAATGATAGCAATGAGAAAACCGTAACGTTTCCCTGCATTTATTTTCAAAGTCGAGCTGCTGTCCGGGTTTATTGCCTCGTAATTGATCGAGCGGGTCAACTCGCTGCTGTCTCGCGAGGTGAACGTCAGCTGACCTTCGCCAAACCGAAATCGGTTTATATAACCGAACCTGCTTTGAACGATTTCCTGATCATCCGACATAATCCACATCCGCCCCTTTTGTCCGGAAAGCGAGTTTACCTCCGCCTAATTAAAACTATTTCAAAGAGTATATTACGCCCTGTGAGCGTCCCATTGAAAGTTGGATAATTGCGTGACCGCGGCCTTGAGCGCAGAAACGACCAGAGACCGAGTTCGCGGACTTGGGGTTACCACGCCGCCCGAACTCGCCGCATCGCTAACGGCGCCGCGGCCTTCCGGCAGGATCAAGGCGAGGAACGCCGCCGCCGGCGCCGTGGCGAAAACCGCCTCGCCTGAGAGACGACCTGTCCTCACGGCTTCGTCGGCGTCACCCCGTTGACGACGGGTGCGTAAACATTCAGGCACGCTTTCGCCTCGTCGCCGCTTTTGGACAGGCACCGCTTCAGTTGTTCGGCGCGATCGGAAAACGCCTGCTCCGCGCAGCTCTTGGAATCATAGGCGCCAATCGCGGCGCCGATGCACGACCTTCGCCACATAGGTTAGCCAGCCGCTCTCACTGGCGACAAGAACTTTGCGGACATCTGGAGCTGAGCTCCCCAGCGCCTTCTGGTAGGCCGCAGAAAGATCGATGTCCTCACTGCCGATAGTGTCGCTCGAACAGATCAAAAGCTCGAGTTTCGTGCGCGCCTTGCCGCAATCAAAGCTCGCCTTCACCGGCGCAAGCGGCGCCGCCGGAATGCGGCCGGCAGTGGCGGCGTTCCTGGCGAAGGAGACGGCGATCGCCTCGGCGCAAAGCGCCGCCTCGGCGACCGCCAGGCTTCCGTCTTCTCTGGCATATTTGTCGCTGCAGCGTTGCTGACGCGCCTGGTAGTTCCTCTTCTGCGCCGGCGCGAGGCGGCTGAGAAAGACGGCTTCGCATTTCTCGATGACAGCCCCGCTCAGGGCCACATCGCCGCTCGATCCCCACCCACAGGCGTCGTGGAGCTTGTGAGCGGCCTCGCAATTCGGCGCCGCCCGCACATCCTCCTCGAAGATCGGCGCGTCCCCGGCCGGGCACTTCGCTTCCGCGAAGGACGGCTGGGGGACGAGAGCCCATCCGAGGACGAGCAGCAACGCGACCGGGAGTTTCGACATCGGCAATCAGCCTCCCGCGACCTTTGCGCCGAGCGCAATTCTGCGAGGAGAGACAATTAACAGACTGATCGCAGGTTTTGCGAGACTTTCTTACGCCTGCCGACCGCGCTCGCAGCGAGCCTAGGCCGTCCGCCCCTGCGCCCGCGCGCAATCCGCGCCAAACCGCCGGGGCGGCGTGCGAGAGCCGATTGGTCGCTGAAGTTTAGTTCCGCTCGATCCGCACGTGCGCGAGGCCTGCGGCGCGGAAGCCGAGCACGCTCGCCGCGGCCGGTGAGACGTCGATGATCCGGCCCCGGATGAATGGTCCCCGATCGACGATCTTCAGGATGGCGGCGCGGCCGTTGTCGAGATTGACCACCTTCACTCGCGTTCCCATCGGAAGGGTTTTGTGGGCGGCGATCAGCCCGCTGTAATGTGGATTAAGATAGTAAGAGGCTATACCCAACTCACTTGCGGCCACTACGTTCGTAAATCCAACCATGGCCGCACACACAAACATGAATTTCCGCATCCATTACACCTCATTATTCTGAACGTTACCCGGGCCCAACTGACCGGTGTATGAGGCATAAACAAGGCAGGCCTAATCTACTCTGACCCAGTGTTCAGAACATCTTGACACGATGATCACAATATGCAGGACGGCAAAACCGTTTTAGATTGCGGCCATCCCGCGAGCAGGAATGGCGTGGCGGCAAAGGGAGAAAGTTCGACATGAAGGTGCTTATTATCGGCGCGGCGGGCATGATCGGGCGCAAGTTGACCGCGCGCCTGGTGCGCGACGGGAAACTCGCCGGCAAGGCGATCACCCACGCGCATCTCGTCGACATCGTCACGCCGCAGGCGCCAGCGAACGCGCCCTTCCCAACCACGCTCGACGCTTTCGACATCGCCGCATCCTACGCCGCGACAAAACTTGTCGCGCCCAGGCCCGATGTCATTTTTCTCCTGGCTTCAATCGTCTCGGGCGAAGCGGAGGCCGACTTCGACAAAGGCTACGCCATCAACCTCGGCGGAACGCACTCCATCTTCGAGGCGATCCGGCGCGAGCAGGCATTGTCCGGCGGCGCCTACAAGCCCCGTCTCATCTTCACCTCCTCGATCGCGGTCTTTGGGGCGCCGTTTCCCGACAAGATCGGAGACGAGTTTCTCTCCGCCCCCTTAACCAGCTACGGAACCCAGAAGGCGATCTGCGAGCTCCTGCTTGCAGATTATTCAAGACGAGGCTTCTTCGACGGCATTGGGCTTCGCCTGCCCACCATCTGCGTCCGCCCGGGCTTGCCGAACAAAGCGGCGTCTGGATTTTTCTCAGGCATCATCCGCGAGCCCCTCGCCGGCAAGGAGGCGATCCTGCCGGTCGGCGACGACGTTCGGCATTGGCATGCCTCGCCCCGCGCGGCGATCGGCTTCCTGTTGCGCGCGGCGGAGATGGATCTCTCTCTCCTGGGCGCTCGCCGTTCGCTCAGCCTGCCAGGCGTGAGTGTCACCGTCGGGGAGCAGATAGAGGCTTTGCGCGCCATCGCCGGCGACAAGACCGTCGCCCTCATCCGCCGCGAGCCCGATGAGACGATCATCCGCATCGTCGCGGGATGGGCGCGTGATTTCGATCCGGCGCGGGCAAAAAGTCTAGGATTTCAAGCAGACGCCAATTTTTCCGCCATAATCAATGCCCATATTGAGGACGAACATCCAAGGGCCCAGGGCGTGACCGCACGATGCTAGACCTTCCGGCCAGAAGCGAGGGCGGCGCCGACGCGCTCGCCCTCACGTTCCCGGACGTGATCTCAAAACAGGCAGGCGCGCCGGGACTGGCGCCGCCATTTCGCGGCTTCGGCCTCGCGGCTCGGGTCCTTGCGGTCACGATCGGTTTCGTCCTCCTGGCGATGAGCCTCTTCTATGTGACCCGACTCACGGCCCATCGCGAGATGTTGTTGCACGGCAAGATCAGCGCCGTTCAGACGACCGTCGACGCTTTCGGGCTGGCGGGACCGACCCCGCCGCCCCGAGAGCTGTCGCAAAAGATCCTGAATAGCGTCGAGGTGAGGTGGATGGCGATCGAGACGCCGACGGGGCGCCGCGAATTCGTTCTCGCCGGCGGCCCGCTGCAGGGCGTAGAGTTCGATCGTCGCTGACGACAATTCCTATCTGGAGAGCATGGCCGCCACCTTTCACGCCCTGTTCGCCGCGCCGGGGACCGTCGTGAAGCTGAGCGCTCCCGCGCGAGCGAACGAACCGGCGATCGAGTTCGCTTTCGACGAGACGACGCTGGTCCAGTCTTTGCGACGTGTGTCGTACAATTTTCTCACGATTTCGCTGACCATCGCGGCTGTCGTGACCTGCGTGCTGTGGGCGGCGCTCTGGCGCATGGTGCTCCAGCCGGTGCGCCGGCTCACGTCCAACATCATCGCCTTCGGCGAGAGTCCCAGGACGCGTCGCGGGTGATTGCCCCGACCGGTCGGGGCAACGAGATCGGCCGCGCCGAGGCGGCGCTCGCCGTCATGCAGGGGTCGCTCGCCCATGAGCTGGCGCAAGGCAAGCGCCTGGCCGAACTCGGCATGGCGGTTGCGCGCATCAATCATGACCTGCGCAACATCCTGAGCGCCGCGCAGCTCATCTCGGATCGCCTGGCGACGATCCCCGATCCGCTTGCCCAGCGACTGGCGCCGCGTCTGGTCGCGACCCTCGATCGCGCGATCCAGTTCTGCCAGTCGACGCTCACCTATGGGGCAAGCCGGGAGCTTCCCCCATCTCGCCGCCGCTTCGACCTGAGCGACCTCGTGAGCCAGGTCGTCGAGGCGGGGACAGCCGAACACGAGGTGGCGATCGACTACAACATCGACATTCCTCCGCGTTTCTGCGTTTATGCCGACCCGGACCACATGTTGCGGGTGCTGGAAAATCTAAGCCGGAACGCCGCACAGGCGCTTATGACCAAAGGCGCGACGGATGGCCGTCCGAAGGCCATCCGCTTTGCCGCCATTCGCACCGACGGGCTGGCGCTGGTCGAGATCAGCGACACCGGGCCTGGATTTCCACCCGATCAACACGACCGGATCTTCGAGCCGTTCCACAAGTCGACCAGCGACGTCGGCGCCGGCCTTGGTCTTGCGATCGCGGCGGACCTCGTGACGCGAAACGGCGGCGCGATCACGCTTGCGCCGGCCAAGGCCGATGATTTCTATTGTGGCGCGCGATTCCTGATCAAATTGCCGACCGCGGAGGGCGCGCGCAAGTCGACCCGAGGGGCGCCGGACGCACGGGAGCTGCTCCCGTAATCCACTTCCCTTAACGGGTGTATTCCGCTTCAAAACGCGACCGACTTTGAAGCGCGCGAGCGCTCGGCTAAGACTGCCCCCGCGGACACGCGCGCGAGCGCCCGTTTCGCCAATTGTTCGCGCGGCGTTCGGGGAAGGTGCAGATGTCGGTCGTTACGCCAATGGCGCGAACTCAATCGATCGCCTTCCTGTCTTCGGGGGCAAAGGAAGCGAACGACGCGCTTGAGCGCCTCGCGGCTCTCTATGGCAACAGCCCGTTCGACGAGGCGGACGTTGTCGTCGCGCTCGGCGGCGACGGCCTGATGCTGCAAACCCTACATATGACCATGAAGGCGCCGAAGCCGATCTACGGCATGAACCGAGGGTCGGTGGGCTTCCTCATGAACGACTATTCCGAGCAAGGGCTACCGGAACGGCTCAGAGTCGCGCAGCCCTCGATCATTCACCCGCTCATCATGCGCACGCGAGACATTCACGGGGTCGATACGACCGCGCGGGCGATAAACGAGGTGTCGCTGTTGCGCCAGACCTATCAGGCGGCCAAGCTGCGCATAGAGATTGACGACGTAGTCCAGCTCGACGAACTGATCGCGGACGGCATCCTGGTTGCGACTCCGGCCGGCTCGACCGCCTACAACCTTTCCGCCAACGGGCCGATCCTGCCGCTCGAAGTGCCCTTGATGGCGCTGACGCCGCTGTCGCCGTTTCGCCCTCGCCGCTGGCGGGGCGCGCTCCTGCGCGATTTCCAGCGGGTCACCATAAAAGTCCTGGAAGCTAACAAGCGCCCCGTCGCCGCCGCCGCCGACCATTTCGAAATCCGCCGGGTGGTCGAGGTCGACGTGGCGATGGACAAGGCGACCTCGCTCGTGCTGCTCCATGATCCCGGCCATTCGCTCGATGAGCGAATCCTGCGCGAACAATTCCGCTACTAGGCGATCTTATGGCCAAAGCTGCACGCGTGATCGGCGACACTGTTCTCGCCACGGGACGGTTCGATCTCACCCGCACCGAAATCGAGGTCGTGGAGGACGACGGCTCGACGCGCACACTCAAGCACGATGTGTATCGCCATGGCAAAGCGGCCGCAGTGCTGCTTTACGACGCGACGCGACGCGTCATCATGCTGGTCAAGCAGTTTCGGGCCGGCGCGTATCTGAGCGACGGCGCGCTGGCGACCATCGAGGTTTGCGCCGGCATGTTGGACGGCGACCCGCCCGAAGTCTGCGCCATCCGCGAGGCGCTCGAGGAGACGGGTGTCGTCATCCGCAAGCCTGTCCACGTTTTCGACGCCTACATGAGCCCCGGCGGCATGACCGAAAAGATCGCCTGCTTCGTCGCTCCCTACGCCAAAGCGGACCGCACCGGAAAAGGCGGAGGCGTCGACGAGGACGAGCATATCGAGGTCCTCGAGATCCCGTTCGGCGAGGCGCTCGCCATGATCGAGAGCGGGGCGATCGCCGACGCCAAGACGATCGCGCTGCTTTACTATGCGCAGGCCAAAGGCCTCACGGCCTGACGGGCCGCCCGGACAGACGTCGGCCATTTCGGGCGCATCTTCGGCGGCGAGAGTGCGCGTGGATCAGGCAATGTCCTCGATGTCGAAGCGCGCCACCTTGCCCTCTCGAAAGCGGAAGACGTGTCCGACGGTCTTGTCCTTCAACCCGTGGGTTTGCCCCTCGAGCGGTTTGCCTTCGAGATCGCGGACAGACTGCCGGACCTCCGCGAGGATCGCACCATCGGGAGTTCGACGAAAGCCCAGAGGCTCGACGTGCGGACTGACCAGGGTCCACTGACGCGTCCAGTACGCGCGAACGGCCTCGCGGCCATGGACGTGGCCGCCATCCATGCCGTTGGCCCAGGCGACATCATCGGCGAGCGCGGTCAACACCCCGTCTATGTCCCGCGCATTGAAGCGATCGTAGAGGCGTTCAAGGCGTTTCACGTCATCATCCATTGGATTTATCCTCGGCGTCGTGCCCGCGTTGCGTGACAAGCGAAAGTCACTTACATATGCACGTATGCATCTGCCCGGCGATGCGCGCAAGGGATAAGCGTCATGGATCTCGACGTGCTCTCGACGCCCGGCCACCTGATCGGTCTCGTGGCGCGCGGATTCGCCCGTCTCAGCGAAGCGCGACTGAAGCCGCTCGGCTTCAGCGTCGGGCATTTGCCAGTGCTAGTCGCGCTTCAGGATGGCCGGGCAAGCACGCAGCGCGATCTCGCCCGCTTCGCCAGGATCGAGCAGCCGCCGATGGCGCAGATGCTCGCCCGCATGGAGCGGGACGGGCTGATTGAGCGCACGCCCGACCCGGTCGACGGACGCATGAGCCGCATCACTCTGACCGAGGCTGCCAAAGCGCGCCTGCCCGACGCGGTTGCGGTCTTGATCCAGGGTAATCATGAGGTCCTGCGCGACTTCACGGACGAGGAGGCCGGGCTGCTCGTCGCCCTGCTGAGGCTGCTGATCGCAAACCTCGATCGGGTCGTGGGCGCCGAGGCGTCGCGGGCCACGCCAATCCTGTAGAAAGGGCTGACCCGAATCTACGTCGCGGCCGCCGCTCCCGCGGGCCCCGGCGGTCTCTTGACAAGGGCTTCGGGCGCCATCGAGCGGTCATTGTGTTCTGCAAAGCTCAACCTGGGAGCAAACTTTCGGGGAGTGCGACATGGCGACGTTCGACACGCTGATCGACGATCTGGCCGGCCGCTTCGGGCTTGGCGTCAACGCTCGGGCGCTTGTCAGAGAAGTCCTGACGATGATCTCGGCGTCGCCAGGAGGCCTCGCCGGTTTCCTCGACAAATTTAAATCCGGCGGCCTGGCTTCGGAGGTCGGGTCCTGGCTCGGTCGTCCTGACGCCGCCCCCATTGCCGCCGGCCAGATCGAACGCGCGCTCGGCGCGACTGCCCTTGGCGGCGTGGCGAGCCGGCTTGGCCTCGGCGAGAGCGCAGTGTCGACCGCGCTCGGATACGCGTTGCCGAAGATCATCGGCCTTCTGACGCCGGGCGGCGCCGTTCCGGCGGGTGTTCCGCCCGCGGTCACCGCTTTTCTCTCGCAACCACGAGCCGCGGCGGCGGCGGAGCAAGCGGCGCCGAAACGGATCGACGTTCTTCCGACAGCCGTAGAGAGCGAGCCGACCATCCAACGTTGGCTATGGCCAGGGCTCGCCGCGCTGGTCGTCGTCGCCCTCCTCTCCTATTTCTGGTCTACCCTCAACCGGATCCCGCCCGCTCACCCTGTCGCCAACGCGCCCGAGCCGGCGACGGTCGCGCAAGAGCCGCCCCCCGCGCCAACGCCTGCGCCCCCGGCCCAGGCTCCGACTCCGGCTCCTGCCTCAACGGCCGCGCAGGCGCCGCCGCCTCCCCCGCCCGCGCCTGCCCCCGCGATGAAAACGGAAGCGCCTCCGCCGCCGCCGCCCGCCCCCGCGATGAAAGCGCTAGCGCCGCCCCCTCCCCCGCCCGCGCCTGCTCCCGCCACGAAAGCGGAAGCTCCGCCTCCTCCGCCGCCAGCGCCCGCAACGATCGCACAGGCGCCAGCAACGCCTCCGGCTCCGACGGTCGCAACGGCTGAGCCGACTGCGCCCGCGTCAGCCGCTACGCCAACCCGGTTCGCGCTCAGCAACGACAATGGCGCCGTCCGCGCGTCAGGCGTGGTCCGCGACCAGGACGCGAAGACCTCGATCGTCAACGCGCTCAACGCAGTCTTCGGCGCGGACAAAGTGAAAAGCGCGATCAGCATGGACCCAAGCGCCACAGCGGCATCGTGGCTCGGCAACCTCCGCGCCGGGCTGGAAGCGCTCCAAGGCGCGAACGTCGACGCTATCTTCGAGGGCAATAAGGTCAACGTCGGGGGCGGCGCCATGGACGAATCCGCGCGCGGCAAGGTCATCGCGGCGCTGAGCGGCGCGCTCGGCGTAGGCATCACTGTGGGCGCGCTAACGGATAAGACTGCCGAGGCCGTCGCCGTCGCCAACAACAGAGCGACGACCGAGCTTGCGTCGCTTGGATCCGGCTTCGACGTCAAGGACCTGTTGTTCGCGCTCAACGACTCCATGGTCAACTTCGCCTCGGACAGCGCGGACGTGCCGGAATCGATGGAGCCATTCCTCAAGACCGCCGCCGCGGATTTGAAGCAGCTCAAGGCCGGTCATGTGCTCGAGATCGCTGGCTATACCGACAACACCGGCGATGCGGCGCTGAACCTGGCGCTGTCGCAGAAGCGGGCGGAATCCGTGCGCGAGGCGCTGATCAAATTTGGCGCGGACCCGGACATGCTGGTCGCCAAAGGCTACGGCGAGGCCGATCCAATCGCGAACAACGACACCGCCGAGGGCCGCCTGAAGAACCGCCGCATCGAGTACCATGTCGTGAAGGCGCCGACGTAACGCGACTTCCCTCTCCCCCGGGAGAAGGTGGCCGCGCGAAGCGCGGCCGGATAAGGGAGCCGCTGAGCGGGAAAGCGCTTTGCGCGCAAACCCTCACCCCAACCCCTCTCCCGTAGTAGAGGGGAGCGTCGCAGAGAAATCGCCTCAGCCGCGTCGGCGCCAAAGACCTCGCCAAGGGCTCAAGCCGATTTACCGCCCAGCCGACCGCTTCGCCGCCAGAACCGTATTCGCCATCAGCATGGCGATGGTCATCCGGCCGACGCCGCCAGGCACGGGCGTGATCGCGCCGGCGACCTCGGCGGCTTCCGCATAGGCGACGTCGCCAACGAGACGCGTCCTGGGTTTGCCAGATGTGTGGGGCCCGTCGGAGGCCACGCGATTGATGCCGACGTCGATGACGATCGCGCCCGGCTTGACCCAATCGCCACGCACCATTTCCCGCTGGCCGACGGCGGCAACGAGAATGTCGGCGCGTCGCGCGACCGAGGGCAGATCGAGCGTGCGCGAATGCGCGATGGTCACCGTGCAATCGCGCGCGAGCAGGAGTTGCGCCATCGGCTTGCCGACGATGTTCGAGCGGCCGATGATCACCGCCTCCATGCCGGGAAGATCCCAGCCCAGTTGCTCGCAAGCCCTGTCGATGAGGATCATCGCGCCGGCAGGCGTGCAGGGGATCAGCGCGCGGCGGGTGTCGCCGATCGACAACAGGCCGACATTGATGGGATGAAAGCCGTCGACGTCCTTCGCGGGCGCGATCGCCTCCAGCACCCGATGCGAATCGATGGGCTTGGGCAGCGGCAATTGAACGAGGATGCCGTGCACGGCCGGATCGGCGTTGAGCGCCTGGACCAGCGCCAATAGCTCCGCTTCGCTCGTCGCGACTGACAGATTGTGCTGGATCGAATGGAAGCCGCACGCCGTGGCGGCCCTGCCCTTGCCGGCGACATAACTCTGACTCGCCGGATTCTCGCCGACCAGAACCACCGCGAGACCGGGCCTCACACCGCGCGCGATCAGCGCACGCGCTTCTTCGACGACGTGGACCAGCGTCTCGTCGGCGATCGTCGCGCCGTCAAGCCTGAAGGCGGATACGGTCATGGATCGTCTCGCGCAAGCTTAGCTGTCACGCCTTACTCCGGCCGGAAGATAAAACGTGCTTCATGGCGCGCTTGCTCCCCCGGTTCGAGCACCCGCATGCTGGGCTTCTCAAACAAATCGCCGGTGAAGCCGTCGGGATCGCTGTAGCCGGTCCAGGGCTCGAGGCAGAGGAACGGCGCGCCGGGCCGCGTCCACAGACCCACGTGCGGAAAGTCCTCATATTCCATCGTGATCGAGGCTCCTGAGGCGTCGATGAACGCCAGCGACTGGCTCGCACAATCGAGGAAGCAAAGCGCGTCCCGATCGAATAGCGCGTCGGACAGCGGCAGATTGCGGCCGCAAAGGGGGACCGGGCGTGTCGTGCCACGGATAAGTCCGCCTGGCGCGAGTTCGGGAACCTCGGGCCGCTCCGCCTTTCCGAATTGAACCAGCGCGCCCTCGCGTCCCGCCGAGCCGAGCGGCCAACGGAAACCGGGGTGCAACCCGCAAGCGTACGGCGCGCGCCGCTCGCCAGGGTTGCCGACTTCGATCGCGATTGCAAGCGCGTCGGCGGTCAGGCAGTATTCGAGCGCAAGCGCAAAGGCGAACGGATAGATTGCGCGCGTGCGTGAGTAGTCGCTGAGCGTCAGCCGCGCGAAGTCAGGCGTCGACGTTTCGACCGCGAAAGTCTCGAAACGGGTGAAGCCGTGGAGAGCGAGCGGATACGTAACGCCATCGACCCGCTCCTCCCCGTCGCGTGTCCAGCCGACGACCGGATAGAGGATCGGACTGATGTCGGGCCAGATCGCGGGGTCGCCCGGCCACAAAAGTTCACGTCCGGCGACTCGCCAGCTTCGCGCTTCGGCGCCAAGAAGCGCGATCGTGGCCTGCGCGTCGCCATGAGTGAGTGTGATTTTGGTCATATCGCAACGCCCTCGAAAGCCGCGGCAGCGATAAGGGCATCCTTGACCCCGGGCGCGCAAGCAACGAGCGGATTGCCCTCGGTGAGACCGTCGCCGCGCAAGAAGTCATTCACGTAGCCGCCAGCCTCGGTGACCAGCAGGATCCCGGCCAGACAATCCCACGCATGGATATGGTGCTCGACGAAGCCCTCGCTCCGGCCGGCCGCGACATAAGCGAGCGCGAGCGCGCCCGAGCCGGTCCGCGACGGCGATGCGCCGGTGGAGGCGACCCGACGCAAGAGCTCGACGTATTGGTCAGGGCCGGCACGCGTGTTCCAGCCAACCTCGATTGCGGAGTTGGCGAGTTCGCTCGCGGCCGACGCGCCGCATCAGCGCGCCGTTCAGCCGCGCGCCGCCGCCGCGCCGGCTTGAGAACAATTCGTCGCGCATCGGATCGTATATGACGCCGACCTCGACCTTGTCTGCGACACTCGGCGATCGACACGCAGAAATGCGGGACGCCGCGCGCGAAGTTCGCGGTGCCGTCGATCGGATCGACGACCCATGCCGCGCCGCCCTCGCCGGCGGGGCGAGCTTTGCTCTCTTCGCCGATGAACCCGTCGCTCGGAAATATCTCGAGGAGGCGCTCCGCGATGAACGTCTCCGTCTCCCCATCCACTTCAGTCAGAAAGTCCTGCGGACCCTTGAAGCCGACCGCGAACGACTGGTCAAGGAAACGCCGCCGCGCCATCGCGCCAGCCTCGCGCGCGACCGCCTGCGCCGCGAGCAGCCGCATGTCGATCAGCGTGGAAGCGCGGTTGATCATCGTATCTCCGTCAAAAGTGGCTGTAGGCGGCGTGCTCAAAGTCGACCGGATCGCCGTCGGGTCCGATGAATTTCGGCGGCCGCCGACCCTCGACCGCCTCGCCGACAAGCGTCAACGGCACGCCCGCAGCAGCCGCTGCAGCCTCGAAGGCGGCCGCGGATTCATGCGGCGAAGAGGCCAGAAGCTCATAGTCGTCGCCGCCTGTCGCCGCAACTTCGAACAGGTCATTGTCGGCCGCGATCGCCGCGCGCGCCGCCGGCGACAGCGGCATCCGGTAGATCTGCACGCGCGCGCTGACCCCTGAGACGTCGAGCATCTTGGTGAGGTCGCCGACAAATCCGTCCGATACATCCATGCCGCCGCTTGCGTGCGCGGCCATTGCGCGGATCATCGCCAAGCGCGGCCGCGGCATCAGATACCGCTCGAGCAGGAACGCCCTGTGCGGCCTGGAGGATGTCGGGACCCTGCCCCAGCCTAACCTTGAGGCCGAGCGCAGCGTCGCCAATCGTTCCGGTGACATACAGGCGATCGCCGGGCCTGACGCCCGTGCGTTTTGGCATCCGCCCTTGCGCAACCGCGCCGACCGCGGTCACGCTCAGCGTCAACGGCCCCGGCGTCGCGACGGTGTCGCCGCCAAGAAGAGGGCACCTGAAGTCCATGACGTCGACGCCGAGACCGTCGACGAAGGCGGCCAGCCATTCGTCGCTCCAGTCGGAGGGCAGCGCGAGCGCCAGCAGAAAACCGAGCGGCCGAGCGCCTTTGGCGGCAAGATCGGAAAGATTCACGCGCAACGCCTTGCGGGCGATCGCGCCCGGCGGATCGTCGGCAAAGAAATGGACACCCGCAACCAGCGCGTCGGTCGTCAGCACGAGGTCTTCGCCGGGCGGCGGTCGCATCAGCGCGACGTCGTCGCGCAGACCCAAGCCCGCAGGTCCCGCCAGCGGGGCGAAGTACCGGGCGATGAGATCGGCTTCGCCAAGGCGAGAAGGCATGGGAAGCGCAAATCCGGAGGAGCGCGCCAATGGCGGCGGAGGTCGGTCTGTTAGCGCATTCGAGCGCCGGAGTCGCCTATAACGACGGCACAAAATGGACCTAAGCGAGCCTGGATGGACGCGCCCGCCTTTTTCTCGACCTGTTGTTTCCGGTAAAAGCGCCGCATCCGCCTTTGACTTTCGTCTTGGGCCAATCGGTCTGAAGGTTTCCCATGACCCAGGAAACGGCGCGCGGGCTGATCGCAGCCGGCTTTTTCTGCCTTGCCGCCACGCTTGGCCACGCCGCCCGGGCGGATCAGGTATACCCGGGCTGCACTCAGCCCGGCGCCGGGGGGAAGGTCTGGTATCTCGATCCGGTCAACGGGAAGACGCCAGCTGATGGCGGAAATGGATCGCAGACTGCGCCCTGGAACTCGTTGACAGGCGTCCTTTCGTTCAAGTTCCCCTCGGGCTACTCGCGCCCGCTGCTGTCGAGCGTCCCCTACTATCATTTCGTTGAAGGCAAGCGCGTTTACGTTGCGGACCAGCTCGGCAGCCCGCCCGTCCAGCCCGGCGACACGATCAAGCTGATGAGCGGCGATTACGGCGACATCGTCATCGGCGATTACTCGAAGCAGGTCGTCAACCCGAGTTTCGTCACCGTCGAGGCCGCGCCGGGCCAGACGCCGGTGTTCTCGACCCTGTACATCCGCTCGACCAACAAGTGGGCGTTCAAAGGCATCAAGGTCCAGAGCCTGTTGGGCACGAACAATAACAAACAAGCGCTGGTGGCGGTCACGGATCAGGGAGCCACGCTCCCGACCTCCGACATCATCCTGCAGAACATGCAGGTCAGCTCAGCCGACAGCACAGATGGATGGAGCAAGGAGCAGTGGTTGGCGAGGCTCCGCGTCATTGGGATTCTCGCGCAGGGCACCGATCATGGAGCCAACACAACTTGCGTTTCGGTGACCGAACTCTCACATTTCCAAGGTCATATTCGGCGCGGAAGTTATGGCAAACAATATGCTGGTCTCCGGCAACGAGATCGACCGCTTCGGCGACGACGGGATCGACTACGGTGCGAGCAATCTATTGATAGCAAAGAATTACATTCATGACGACCTGGACCTTGGGAACGGGGCGCATATGGACGGCATGCAAGGATATCCCGGCTCGTTCAGCAACGTCATGATCGATAGCAATCGGATCATCCGGCAGACCGATCCGAAGCTGCCATTCCCGACGTATCTTCAGGCTATCGACGCCTTCGATGGCGATTGGACGAACCTAACCGTGACGAACAACGTCATCGTGACCAGTTCCTGTTGGGGCATCTTCTATGGGAGCGTGCACGGCGGCAAGATCATCAACAACACTGTGGCGGACGACGGCACCGACGCGGGCACGAAGAACCCAGCAGGAAGAGTCGTGTGCCGGCCCGCGATTACTGTCGGCGAGAAGACCCATCAAGGCTCGCCGTCCAACGACGTGATCATCCGAAACAACATCGCCAACCACCTCACTATTTATAACCTCGATCCAAATATGACGATGGATCACAACATCTGCCTTGGCATTGATGGGAAATGCCAGATCATCACCTATGTGAATGGGAAGCCTGATTTTGGCGTTATCAAGCCGGGCATATACGCCGACCGCAACATCATCGACGGACGCGGCGCCAGGAGCATGTTTGTGAATTTTGATCCCGCGAAGTTTGTCTTCGACCTCAGGCTGAGGCCCGAGGCGCCGGCGATTGGAGCCGGCAATCCTGAGGGAGCCCCGCCTGTCGACATTACGGGAGCGCCGCGCAGGAGTCCGGTCGATGTCGGCGCCTACCAATACGCTCCGCTGAAATAGGCGAGGTCGAAGTTGCACTGACCGGCTCACGACCGTAAAGGTCGGCGCGAAAGCTGGCCGAAGGACCGAGTTTGACTGACGCATTCGAACCGAAATCCGATTTCCTGCGCGTGATGCAGGAGCGCGGTTTCATCCATCAATGCTCGGATTTCCCTGGTCTGGACGACAAGGCGCGCTCCGGATCGCTCGTCGCTTACATCGGCTTCGATTGCACCGCGCCGTCTCTGCACGTCGGCTCGCTGGTGCAGATCATGATGCTCCATTGGCTGCAGGAAACAGCGGGCAAGCCGGTGGCGCTGATGGGCGGCGGCACGACGATGGTCGGCGACCCGTCAGGCAAGGACGAAAGCCGCAAGCTGCTCACCGCGGAGGCGATCGAGTCCAACAAGGCGGGGATCCGAAAGGCGTTCGCGCATTTCATCCGCTTTGGCGACGGCGAGCACGACGCTATCATGCCGGACAACGCCGACTGGCTCGCCAAGCTCAACTACATCGATTTCCTCCGCAACGTCGGGCGCCATTTCTCGGTCAACCGCATGCTCGCCATGGATTCGGTCAAGCTCAGACTGACTCGTGAGCAGGAGCTCTCCTTCCTTGAATTCAACTACATGTGCCTGCAGGCTTACGACTTCACCGAGCTCTACAAGCGCTATGGGGTGACGCTGCAGATGGGCGGCTCCGACCAGTGGGGCAACATCGTCACCGGCGTCGATCTCGGCCGGCGCATGGGTCTCGAGCCGCTCTTCGCTTTGACCTCACCCCTCATCACTACTGCGTCCGGCGCAAAGATGGGCAAGACCGCCGCGGGTGCGGTGTGGCTCGACGAGAGAATGCTCGCCCCTTATGAGTACTGGCAGTTCTGGCGCAACGCGGATGACGCCGACGTCGGCCGGTTCCTCAGACTGTTCACGCTCATGCCGCTTGATGAAATCCGCCGGCTCGAAGGCCTGGCTGGAGCCGAGATCAACGAAGCAAAGAAGACGCTG
The DNA here is from genome assembly GCA_963717215.1 of uncultured Alphaproteobacteria bacterium. Taxonomy (GTDB): domain Bacteria; phylum Pseudomonadota; class Alphaproteobacteria; order Rhizobiales; family Beijerinckiaceae; genus Roseiarcus. Next base: position 314,348 of record CAVQVS010000001.1, on the reverse strand, counting down.
GCCAACGAGGCGACCGCGCTGCTGCACGGGCGTGCAGCGGCCGAAGCGGCCTCGAATACGGCGCGCAAGACATTCGAGGACAAGGAACTCGCAGAGAGCCTGCCGACGGTCGATGTGCCGGCTGCGGAGGTCGAAGCGGGGCTGGGCGTCCTCAGCGCCTTCGTGCGCGCCGGCCTCGTCGCTTCGACTGGCGAGGCGCGTCGCCAGATTCGCGGGGGCGGCTTGCGCATCAACGACGCGTCGCTTGGCGACGAGAAGGCGCTCATTACCCGGGATGATTTGAACGCCGGCGGTATCGTCAAGCTTTCGCTCGGCCGAAAGAAGCACGTTCTTCTTCGAGCGGTGTAACCTAGCGCGCGGGCCGGCGCGTCGTCACGGTATCGCCTGCCTCAGCCGGCTCATGAATACCGGCGCCCCGGGATGTTGTCCCGTCGATGGCGCTGAGGATGCGATGGAAGATGCCGGGCGCGATCGCCGACAGCGGATTGACGCTGACAGCAGGGTCGCTCATCGAGCCATGCACCCGATAATTGATGCCAAAAACACCGCCGTTCTCCCCGCCGCTCAGCAAGAGCCCGACGAGCGGGATCTTCGTCAGCATCGTGTTCACGGAGTAAGCAGGCACGAAGGAGCCGCTGAGGTCGACTTGGCTATGTTGAAAATCAATCCCGCCTTGCGCAGTGAGTCCGACGTTTGGATTGTAGATAACCGCGTCCTAAATCGCGAGCTTGCCTGGGCTGCGCTCAAAGGTCGCCGTCATCTTCTCAAAATGAACACGCGTCGCGTCGACAGTGGCGGCTCCCCCTTCCGACACACGCTGCGGCGCAGCGCTGACCAGCCGGCGAAACGCTGGTTCGTCGCGCAGGACGAAGTCGGTGAGCGTGGCCTCTCCGGCGCTCGCTTCGCCACGAGAGCGGAGAAGCAGATTCAGGTCGCCGCCTTCGAGATGCGAATAGAGATTGGCGAAACGGAGAAGTGCGCCGGCGTCGGACGTCGAGATCCGCGTCTCCCCGCCGCTTCCAGTCGCCGTCACCGCGCCGCCGCCGATTCTCCCGCGCAGGCTTCCGAGTCGCGTTTCGCCGCCGCGCCGGAACGCGGTCAGCTCCATATTCGTGATCGCCTGTTTGTTGGAGCCCGTGACGCTCGCGATCCTGGCGTCGAGGTCGAAATCCTTCGCAGGAGTTTGTCCGGAGGAGCCGCCCTCCAAAATCGATTTCACAAAGGGGCGGGCGTCGAGCGCAGCGCCGCGCGCCGAAATTTTCATCGAGGACGCGCTATTGACAACGTCAACCTTGAAATCGTCGCCGGCCGCGATGCGCGCCTGAGTGATCGTGGCGCTCGCCACGGCGCCGGCGGTGTCCATTTGAGCCGATCCCCGGAACATCGGCACACCGAGGTCGATGGCGACGTTGCTAAGCGAAGCGCCGTCCGGACCGGGCTTGACCATGAACGTCACTTTGCCCGGCTTTCCCGCAGCCTTCGATAGCCCCGGGACCGGATTGTCGACGCCTGCCTGCGTGAGGTCGATTTCAACCTCCGCATTGGCGCGCGTCAGGGGCGCCTTGAGCTTGATGGGGAGCGACCCGGTCAACCACGAGCCTAGATTGATGCCGCGCTTGGCGCGCCCGGCCGCGTCGAGAGCGAAGGTTATGGTCGCCGACCCTTCCTCGCCGGGAGCGCGCGCGACCTCCACATGGGTCGGCGTGCCAAGGACCTGGCCGTCGCCCGCGATCTTCAGCGCATTGCGATCGGCCTCGAACGTGGCCGTCGCCGACTCGAGCTTCTCGTCGGCAAGGAATTTCTCGATCTGGAGATTGTCGAGCGCCCCCTCGGCGTGAAACTGGGTGTCCTCCGGGCGCGCGGTCTTCCCAAGCTTAAGATCGAGGACAAGATCGCCCTCTGCGTGGCCTTTGACGGTCGCGGGATCGAGTGTGAGGCCGGCTTGGCGGCGCAAAGGTTCACGCATCAAGAGATCGGCGAGCGAGTCCGCCGTTCCGGTCATGTGCGCCTTCGAGGAAGCATCGACGATCGCTCTTGGCGTAATATCGGGAACAGTGAAAGCGAGGTCGTTCGCCTGCACCCGCCGCGATGGCGACAGCACCATGGCCGCGTGATTGCCCGAGACGGTGAACTCATGACCGGTGAAGGATCCCGTCCCCTCATCGGTCATCATGATCGGCAAGCCGGGCATGAGATCGACGCCGACGTCGTGGGTCGTAAACTCCCCGTGCAGGCTTTCGCGCGGCAAGCCGCGTTTATGCGCCATCGCGTCCATGTCGGCGGCGGTCCAATTTGCTTTCAGCGATCCCTGAAGCCGTCCGCCGTGCAGATTCTCGGCGCACCATTCGCGGACGTCGGGATTGATGAATTGCGGCCAGAGACGAATGAGATCGGCTGTGGCGCTTGCGCCGACGTCGATGGTGAGCTTGAGGGAAGCGCCGTCGCCGTCCGGCGCGGTCTCCGCTTTGACCGCCACATCCACAGTGGGCCCGCGCGCTGTCAAGCGATCGAGGATGAACTGTGACGTCGTCTCGAGGAAGCGGGCGTCGGCGACCATGGACTCGACGGGGACCGGATTGGCGCCGGGCCGTTCAGGACTGAATTGCGCGTCGCGCGACTCAAGATGCGTCGTCCAGACCCGGGTGGTGTCGGTGGGGGGCGCCATCCAGCCCTGGGCGTCGACATGGGTCAGGCCAGCTAAAACCTGAAGCCTGTCGACACGATAATGCCGCGCATCCTCGTCCCACGCTACGGCGCCGCTCGCCTCGTCGATGAAGAATGGCAGCGCATCGGGATTGTTGATTCGCACGCGTCCGGCGCCGATGGTGAACCGGCCGGAAAACGCCCGCAGCGCCGAGTTGGGTGCGAGTTCAGCGTCGAGTTTTATCGCAACCGGCCCCTCCGCGGTCAGGGGCGGAGGTTTCTTGTCGAACGTTTGTAGGTCGGCGAGGCTCAGATCATGCGCCTGTATGGATAGAGTCCGCGCATCCCCCTCCGCAGCTTGGGCTGCAATTGTCCACGGTCCCGCTGGACCGGTCGCGGAGAGCGTTGCGCGCGCGCTTGAGCCCGAGTGATCGAAGACGACGGCGAAATCATTGTAGACCACGGAGCGCTGCGTCGCTTCGTTGTCGATTTCGAAATGACCGTTAGCAAGGGTCAACCGATCGAGTGCCTGTGTGGCACCTGCCATCGCTTCGACAGCCGCGCCGACAATAGCGGCGAGGCCGGTTCCCCCAGCGCCGGCCGACACCGGGCCGGGAAGAGGGATCGGGGTCGCACCCGGATCGCTGGCGACTGCAAGCGACAGCGCGCCGTCGACAGCGACCCGCAAGCGCAGATCGAGTCCGTCGAGTTCAAGCCGCCGCACCCGGACGTCGAGGAGCGCCGCCGCGAACGGATCAAGGCCGATTTTGCCGCTCGGCGCCGAGAGGACCGTTCGGCCTGCGGCGTCGCGCACCGTCAGGCCCTTGAACCCCAGACCCACGCCCCACGAATTGTGCATGAGATAGGTGGGCCCGAGAGCGATGGCGTAACGGTCGCCGACGCGCTCCTGGAGAGAGGTTTGAATCTGGTCGTGCATCCCGACCAGCCGAAGCGGTCCTCGCGCGAGCAACGAGGCTAATGCCAGCCCGCCCACGATGAACAAGGCTGCGATCAACTCCACCGTCCGGAGACAGACGTGCGCGATCCGGCCGGCGCCAATCCGGCGCCAGCGCGAGCGAAGGCGAGGACCCTGCGCATCCGCGGCCATGCCGCGCACAGCGGCGCGGGCGCGAGCCCGTGTCGTCATGCTATATTTAATGACCAATACCGATCATCCTCGGGGCGCGAAAAGAGTAAGCGCAATCTTCGCCAATTCGAAGGCCGCAAGCCGACTTGACGTTGGGTCGTTTGCTTGACCGGTTGAAACCGCGGCCCCGACAAGAGAACGTCCGAAGACGAGATCGCGTTCCGAGGCGCGGGCATTGGTCGTATAATGAGACGAAACGAGGGCGATCATGGTTAAGGAACTGGTTGAGGGCGAGTTGGCGCCCAATTTCGAGCTGCCGACCGATAGCGGCGGCCGGACGCGTCTTGAGGCACTCAAGGGCAAACCGGTGGTGATCTACTTCTACCCCAAGGACGATACCTCCGGCTGCACCGCCGAAGCTATCGACTTCAATGGCCTGCGGGCCAAGTTCGCCGCGGCTGGCGCCACGGTCATCGGCATATCCCCAGACAGCGCTGCGAGCCACGACAAATTCAAACGCAAGCACGATCTGGAGATCGCGCTCGCCGCCGACCCAGAGCGCTCAGCGATCGAGGCCTACGGAGTGTGGAAGGAAAAGAGCATGTACGGCCGTAGGTATTTCGGCGTCGAGCGCTCGACCTTTCTCATTGACCGCAAGGGCCGCATCGCCAGGATCTGGCGCAAAGTGAAAGTGCCGGGCCACGCGGACGAGGTCCTGGCGGCCGCGAAGGCGCTCTGAACTCGCCGGGCGCGTAGAACCTTCGCTTACCCCGGCGGGACGCGATTTTGCGATGCATTAACCTTGATGCGCTTAGCTCTGCGGTCGAGCACGCCCGCGTTCGCCGGGCTGGAGCGCTGATTCATGTCGTCGCGACAGGGCTATCCGGAGGCGAGGCCGCCGGGGTCGTATTATTGTCTTTCGCTCTCCAGGGGCGAAGTCACACGCAGCGTTCGGCTCGGGCGGGTCGGCGTCGGCGCGCTTGCCGCGTTCGCGCTCATCTCGTTCGCCTGGACCGCTTCCGTCACCGCCTATGTCGCCTTCCATGACGACCTGATAGGCGCAATCCTCGCGCGGCAAGCGGAAATGAAGGGGGCTTACGAGGACCGTCTGGCCGAAGCGCGCGCGCTCCTCGATGAAGCCGCCAGCCGGCAATTGCTCGAGCGGAATGCCTTCAACGGCAAACTGAATGAAGTCATGTCCCGCCAGGCGCGCCTCGAGCAGCGCGGCGCCATGGTCGCTGCGCTCGCCGAAACGGAAGCGCGTAACCCGCGCGTGGCCGCTCGGCGGCAAGCCACGACCCTCGACCCTGCCGACGCCCTCAGCGCGATCCAGGCTCTCGGTTCGTCGACGTCGCCGCGCGCAAGTGTGGACGACGACGCGCGCGCTTACGCCCCCCTCCCTGGCCCTGGCGGAGAGCCACGGGCCGTCAACAAGCCTCATCCGATCGACGAATCGGGCGAGACCCTGAGCGCGCTGCCCTCGGACGCGCCGTTCACGACGGCAAGTGTGACGGCGACCGCAGACAATCTCGATCCCTCGGCGCGCCTTGCGCTCGTAGGTCCCTCGCTCGACCGGATAGAGAGCAACCAAACGATGGCGCTCGCCGCCATCGACCGAACTGCTGAACGCGTCGCCTCGCGCGATGCGGCGATCGTCGCCGAGACCGGACTCGATCCAGCGAAGCTCGTTCTTCCCAGTGGCGAAGGCGGCGTCGGCGGCCCCTATATTCCAGCCGAGCTCAATTCGAACGTGTCCGCGCCCGACCCAGCGCTCACACACGTCTCCCGCGACGTCGCGACGTCCGAGCGCCTCAAGGCGCTCATGTCCTTCGTGCCCCTGCGGATGCCGCTTTCCGGCGATCCCAGCGTAACCTCGGGCTTTGGCTATCGCCCCGATCCGTTCCTCGGCCGTCTCGCGCTGCATCCGGGCGTCGACCTTGCCGAGGCTTACGGAACCGAGATCCGCGCCGCCGCCTCCGGCCGCGTGGCGCATGCGGGACCTGCGGGCGGATACGGGAACATGGTCGAGATTGATCACGGCAACGGGCTCGCCACGCGTTACGCGCACATGTCCGACGTGCTCGTCGAGGAAGGCCAAGAAGTCGACAAGGGCGTGATCTTAGGCAAGCTCGGTTCGACCGGCCGCTCGACCGGCCCGCATCTGCATTACGAGGTACGCGTCGACGGCGAGCCCGTCGATCCCGAGCGCTATTTGCGCGCTGGCGCCGATCTCGCCGCGGCGGAATAGCGAGGCCGCCCGGTTCCTCTTTCCGGGGCGCGCCGCTAGACAGGACGAATGGACGTTCTGCTGTTTCGCGCGCTGAGCCTGCTTGGCCTCGCGATACTGGTCGCGCTGGCGGCCCGCCGCCTGCGTCTGCCCTATACGGTCGGCCTCGTCCTGGCGGGCGCGGCGCTCGCCGCCACGCGCAGCCACGCCGGCCTCGCACTGACCCACGACCTAATCTTCGACGTCGTCTTGCCGCCTCTCTTGTTCGAAGCGGCGCTCAACCTGCACTGGAGCGATTTGCGACGCGAGCTCATTCCGGTCGTTGCGCTGTCGACCATCGGGGTCGCGCTCTGCGCAATCGTCATCGCAGTTGGTCTTGTCTCCTTGCTCGGGTGGCCGATTGAATCGGCGCTCGTCTTCGGGGCGCTGATCAGCGCGACCGACCCGATCGCAGTCATCGCGCTCATCAAGGAATCGCGCGTGACCGGTCGTCTCAGCCTCCTCATCGAGGCCGAAAGCCTATTCAACGACGGCGCCGCTGCAGTCCTCTTTACGCTCATACTCGTCTGGGCGACCCATGACACGGCCAGCGCTCAGCAACCGCTTGCGATCCTCACAACGTTTCTGATCGTCGCGGGCGGCGGCCTGGCCGCGGGGTTCGGCGTCGGGCTGATCGCCATCATGATCGTTGGATCCTCCGAGGATCATCTTGTCGAGACGGCGGTGACCGCGGTCGCGGCGTTCGGCTCGTTTTTGATCGCCGAACACTTCGGCGCCTCGGGCGTGCTGGCGAGCGTCGCCGCCGGCATGACATTGGGCAACCTGGGCGTCCTCACGGAGAAACAGCGGTTTGGCATCTCGTTCACTCCGCATGGGCGAGCGTTCGTGCTCGAATTCTGGGAATTCGCGGCGTTTCTTGCCAACTCGCTGGTGTTCCTTCTGATCGGCTCGGCGTTGGCGACCGTTGATTTCGCCCGCGAAGGAATTTTCGCGCTCACGCTGGTCATCGCGCTTCCGCTTTTGGGCCGCGCGGTCGCGGTCTATCCGGTCTGCTTGGCTTTCCTACGTTCGCGCTGGGCGATCCCGCTCAATCAGCAGCACCTGATGTGGTGGGGCGGCCTGCGCGGCGCGCTGGCGCTAGCGCTGGCGCTCGCCTTGCCCGCCGACCTGCCGCGGCGCGACGATATTCTCATCTCGGCCTTCGCGGTCGTCGCGTTCTCGGTGATCGTGCAAGGGCTGACGGCGCCGCTGGCGCTGAAGGCGCTGAGACTGACGCCAAGCACGCGTGGGCGGCCAGTGGCAAAAAATGCTCCCGGTCGGCTCATTAACCCGCCCTAGAAATCGCGCATCGCAACCCATTATACCACGCCCGTCTTGTCGACCTTCGCGGCCCGCAACCGCGTGATCTCGATCACGTCCGCGCCGAGCAGTGGTCGAAGGTAATCATGGAACGCCGGCGTCACATCGTTGCCCGCGGCGTTGATGAGGTGATCCTCCATCACCCGCGTTTTCCCCGCGACCGACTCGAGTGAGATGAGCGGGTAGTCGACCGCGTAATCGCCCACGCGCCGGATCGCCACCGATCCATCGCCAGCACCCGCAAGCGCATATTGCACCGCCTTCTCGCCGACCTCACGCGCCTCGCGTTGATCAACCTTGCTGACGCAGCCGACGAACGAGCGCTGGAGATAGCCGAACGTGTCGCCGCGCACCCTCTTCATGCCAAGCTTTGACTTCACCTCCTCGCATAAGAGATCGGCGAGCGCGCCGGTACCGGAGAGCTGAACGTTGCCGTGCGCATCCTTCTCCGTTTTGCCTAAAAGCCTGGTGATGATCGCCTCACCCTTATCATCGTGGATGCCTTCAGACACGGCGACGATGCAGCGGCCGTGGCGCTCGAACGCCTTCTTGACGTCGGTCAGGAACTTGTCGACGACGAAGGCGCGCTCGGGCAGATAGATCAGATGCGGGCCGTCGTCAGGATATTTGCGCGCTAGGGCAGAAGCCGCAGTGAGGAAGCCCGCATGCCGGCCCATAACCACGGCGACGTAGACGCCCTTGAGCGCGAGATTGTCCAGATTCGCGCCGGCGAAGGCCTGCGTCACGAAGCGCGCGGCTGACGGGTAGCCAGGCGTGTGATCGAAGCCGACGAGATCGTTGTCGATCGTCTTGGGTATATGGACGGCGCGCAAGCCATGGTCCGATTTCTTCGCCTCCTCGGCCACGATTCGCACCGTCTCGGAGGAATTGTTGCCGCCGATGTAGAAGAACGTGTCGATCGCGTGCGCTTTCAGGACCTTGAAAATCTCCTGACAATATTTGAGGTCCGGCTTGTCGCGGGTGGATCCGAGTGCGGCGGCGGGCGTCGCCGCGACCGCCTCGAGGTTGGCTACCGTCTCTTGGCCCAAATCGACGAGATCGTCGTTGACGATCCCGCGCACGCCCTGCAGCGCGCCGTAGACATGCGTGACCTCGAGAAACCGCCGCGCCTCGAGCGCCACGCCGGCCAGCGACTGGTTGATGACCGCCGTCGGACCGCCCCCCTGAGCGACAAGGATCTTGTGCGGCATGTTTTCAGCATCCCTTTGGCGAATGTGCGAGCGCGCGCCTGCGCCTGAGGCTTTAGGAGGCGCCTCTGTCACGCGCAAGCCCGGGCAAGCGCGAGGCGCGTCCGGCCTGAGCCAGGCCAAACTTGTCAAGAACGCGCGATAGGACCAGAATTTCTCCGGCATCGTTGCGAAAGCAATCAACAATCTAAAGCGCGCAGCGCCTGTTGGGAAATTGACCGCTTCGAGCTGGAGCAGGAGTGATAAAGCCGGACCCCTTTGTACGCGCGGCGATTTTGAACGATCTCGTCGGCCATGGTCCCTTTGCCGTGTCAGCCCAGGGCGTCGACGTGGCGCTTGTACGGACCGGGGCAGGCTGGCGCGCCTTCCAGGGCCGGTGTCCTCATCAGGGGGCCTTGTTGGGCGAGGGCGAAATCGAAGGCGAAAGGCTCGTCTGCCGCAATCATCGTTGGCGCTTCTCGCTCGAGTTCAGGCCAGCGTGACGGCGGACCGGGATGTCTAGCATCGTGTCCGGTCGTCGAACGTGACGGCGCCGTTTTCGTCGACGTGTCAGGACTAGAGCCGGCTCCCTTGAAGCCGCTCGGTAAGCGATCCCTCGACGAACTCCCGGGGCCCAAGCCCCGACCGCTTTTCGGCAACGCGCATCAGATCGATCAGTCGAAGGCCCATCTCGTTTTCGAGGGATGGGCCAAGCAATTCGGCCCGACGTTTAAATTCTGGCGCGGGCGGACTCCTATCGTGGTGACAAGCGATGCACGGATGATCAACGAGATTCTACGGGCCCGGCCGGAGACGTTCAGGCGGAGCGCTAGAACAGACACGACCTTGTCGGAATTGGGCGTCAAGGGCGTCTTTAACGCCGAGGGCGCGGCTTGGCGCTCGCAGCGCAACCTCGCCGTGAGCGCGCTTGCACAGCGCAACCTCAAACAGCTCTATCCCCATATCGAAACCGTCGCCCATCGCCTGAAGCGCAGTGGGACCGAGCCGCGGCGACCGACGAGGCGCTGGATGTGGTCGACGAAATGAAGCGCTTCACGGTCGACGTCACGATGCTGGTCGCATTCGGGCACGACGCCAATACCGTCGAAGCCTCGAACGACGTTATTCAGCGTCACCTGGAAGTCATCTTGCCGAGGCTGAGCCAGCGAATCTTAGCCGTTGTTCCGATATGGCGCTACGTCAGGCTCCCGAGCGCCCGCCGGCTGGACCACGCGCTCGCTGCGGTGCGTCAATGGCTCGCAGATCTCATGGCGCGGACGCGCCGGCGTCTCGAGGCCGATGCCGGCCACGCCAACCGCCCCGCGAACTTCCTGGAATCAATGGCCGTGGCTGTCGACGAGTCCGGCGAGCCGTTCTCGGACGCGACGATCATGTCCAACCTCATCACGATGTTGCTTGCCGGCGAGGACACGACGGCCTTCACTCTGGCCTGGGCGATTCACGAACTGTGTGACACGCCCCAATGGCGCGACTCGCTTCGACGGGAAGCCGACGATGTCTTGGGCCTACCGGACGTGGCCGCGGACGTCGACGCCGTCAACCGACTCGCGGTCGCGAGCGCGGTCGCCGCCGAAACGCTGCGCCTGAGGCCAGTAGCCCCATTCGGCGCCGCGACCGCGAACGTCGACACGTCGCTCGGAGATTTTTTCATACCGAAAGGAACTACGATCTTGACCCTGTTCCGGCCGGAAGCCGTCGACCCGACGAACTTCGTCGATCCACTCGCGTTCAAACCAGAGCGATGGCTCGACGCGCCGTCCGGGCCGCATAACCCGTCGGCGCAAATTCCGTTCGGCTCCGGTCCGCGCATGTGCCCTGGGCGTTCGCTTGCCTTGCTCGAAATGAAGACTCTGCTATCGATGATGTACAAGAGTTTCGACGTCGAGCGAGCGGGCCGGGCCGAGGAAGTGACGGAGTTGTTTGGCTTCACCATGTCGCCAGCCGGGCTCAGAGTCCGCTTGCGAGCGCGATCCACCGTTGCGCATTAGTCCGGAAGGCCCGCACCCCCGTCCTCAGATGGCGATAGGGCTTCGTGGCCGCGCCACTCGGAATCGGACCGATCGCGGCAATCTTACACCCAACCTTCTTAAGACGCCGAAGCGGGAAGCACGCACATGCGCATTCACGTCGTCAATCCCAACACCACCCGTTCGATGACGCAAAAGATCGGCGCCGCCGCCAAGGCCGCGGCCTCGCCCGACGTCGAAGTCACCACGGTCAATCCCGACTACGGGCCGGCCAGCATCGAGGGCTATTTCGACGAGGCGTTTTCCGTTCCGGGTCTGATTGAGGAGGTCGGCAAGGCGCGCGACGCGGACGCCTTCGTCATAGCCTGCTTCGACGATACCGGGCTCGAAGCGGCGCGATGCGCGACCTTGGCGCCAGTGATTGGCATCGGCGAAGCCGCCTTTCACATGGCGAGTCTCGTCGCCGCGAAATTCAGCGTCGTGACCACGCTCTCACGCTCGATTATTCCGATCGAACACAACCTGGCTAGATACGGGCTTCTATCCCGCTGCGCCCGCGTCCGCGCCGCGGAAGTTCCGGTGCTGGCGCTCGAGGAGCCGGGCTCCGACGCACGGCGCCTCATCGAGCGGGAGATCGAACGGGCGCTTGCCGAGGACGGCGCCGAAGCGATCGTGCTCGGCTGCGCGGGCATGACAGATCTCGCCCGCGACCTTGAGCGCAAGGCAAGGGTTCCTGTGCTCGACGGCGTCGCCTGCGCGATCAGCCTGGCCGAAAGCCTCGTCCGGCTGGGTTTGAGGACATCGAAGCGTAACACTTACGCCGCGCCGCTTGCGAAAGCTTACGCGGGCGAATTCAAACGTTTCTCGCCCGGCGCGCACTGAGCCTCGTCTGCAACGGCGCCCAGACGACCGCGGGCCGCCTCCGAATCGCCAGAGATATCCGCGAGTTGGGCAGCCTTGGCGAGGCCCATGAGTGGCATCCCGCTATAGATGTTCTCGTATTCGCCAGAGCGGATGAGATAGGTTTCGTGCCAAATGCCGACGTCGCCGCGCGAATCCTTCATGAGACGATTGAATTCGAGCCACGCAGGCCAGTGCTCTTTGTCGCGCGCTCGCGCATAGGCTTCGAGGTGATCGAAGCTGCGCCAATATTGAACAAGCGAGAAAAGACCGAGATTCGTGTAGCCGAGAAAGCCGTGCGCCGCTGGGGCCGCCTCCAGCTCCTTGAGCATTTTCGGCATCGTGCGAACATTCAGTAGCCACTTATGCGGCTTCCACGGTTTGTTAATCCGCATGCCAATGAGAAAGACGACGAAATCGCCTTGAATATGCGCGGTCACGCGCCTGTCGATGATCGAAGCCATGAAGGTTTTCCGGCCGAGGAAGAAATAAGGCCCGCAACCTTCGCAAGCGGGGCTGGAGCGCGCTAACCGTTTGACACCGAGTCTCATGGCGTCAATAGGTAATTTACCCCACGCCAGCAGCCAGAATGAATACAGGCTCGGCGTGGCGTGTTTGATCGGGGGGAATTGCCGGGGTGTCAGCGCAATCCCCGAAACTAGGGGCTGGACACACAATAGATCAACCGCGTTTCGCCCCTCGTCGTTGAGGGCGGACTGCCACTTGCGTCGACCTGAAACGGAGGACTCATGCTCAAACTGACCACACTTGCGCTTCTCACCGCCTTCTTCGGCGCTGAAGCGGCCGCCGCCCAAACGATGACCCTGACCAGTCCCGACATCGCGCCGGGCGCGAGATCGCCAGACGAACAGGTCTTCAACGCGTTTGGCTGCACTGGCGGCAACATCTCGCCCGCGCTGTCATGGTCGGGGGCACCGAAGGACACGAAGAGCTTTGCGCTCTCGGTTTACGATCCCGACGCACCGACCGGCAGCGGCTTCTGGCACTGGGTCGTCTTCAACATTCCGCCGGACGTGACTAGCCTTGCTAAGAACGCCGGCAATCCGAAAGGCGCCGAAGCGCCCAAGGGCGCAGTGCAGAGCCGCACCGACTTCGGGGTTCCCGGATACGGTGGCCCCTGCCCGCCTCAAGGCGATCCGCCGCACCACTATCATTTCACGATCTTCGCCGTGGACACGCCGAAGCTCGACGGCGACGAAAACATCAGCGCCGCCGTCGTCGGGTTTCAGCTTCACTTCCACACGCTCGCCAAGGCGGAGCTGATCGGCGTGTGGGGGCATTAATGTCTCGCCCGGCCCCAGCGGCTCGGGCGACGCAGTTCACTTCAGCAAAAGTCTCGCGCGCGGCCGCTTCAACAGGCCGCGCGCAAAATGGCTCCAATTAAAGGGCGTGCGCCGTCTTCAGAGCGTCGGCGAGATCCTCGTAATACTCGCAGTCTTTTGACCCGCAGAGCTTCTCGATCGTCGCCAGTTGATCCTTGGCAAGGTCGTATTTGCCCTGGATGACGTACGCTTCGCCAAGATACTCGCGCACCTGCGAATAGTTAGGATCGAGGGCGACAGACTTGAGATAGTAGCTGATCCCTTCGTCCGTCCGGCCGAGTTTGCGCGTCGCATAGCCGCGATAGTTGAGGGCGCGGGGCGTGTTGGGATTGTCGAGAATGTCGAGGACGTCGATCGCCTCCTGGTACCGTTCGGCCTTGGCAAGGGAATAGGCATATTCGGTCAGATCAGGATCGGGCAAAACGCCGCTGTGTCTCTCCAGGCACTTGTGCGTCTTCTTGTCCCACACCTGACCCGGCGCGCATGTCGTGAGGTCGGTCTTCTTCATACCGGTGGCCTTCTTCTGCATCGTGCCGGCGCCGCTTGCCCCACTTCCGGCGCTGGCTCCGCTGTTATCGTCACCCCCTGCCGCCTTGGCCGCGGGCGCGGCGAATCCCAGTCCGATGGCGACAATTCCACAGAAGACAATCCATGCCAGACCAGGATGGCCTTTATCGGCGGATGAACGAGAAGCGGTCATGATCAGTTCTTTCCGGTTCGAGGGTGGAGCCCAGAAAACATTTGAACACATGAATTTATTCGCAAGCGGTCGTTCGCTCAAGTCAACAAAGTTTGTGCGTCATCCCAGGTCAAGTCTTCCGAACCATGTCAGATGGGCGCAGCGCTGTTGCGACGACGGGAATCATCCAACCTTCACGGAACAATAGATGTCACGAGTGTTCGCGTTGAAATATGAACAAGTAAATTCTACGCGAGCAGCTCTTCAGGCACCCTCTTGGGTACATCGTAACATTGGTAAGCGCCGGTGTTGTGAAACTTGATCTCTAGGGTTCGCGATCGAGAACCATAACCGATCTAGGGTTCGCGATCAGGAACCATAACCGAGAGGCCTCAGTCTCGATAAATTGACCAAGCCACCGGCATATTCGGTTTGAACCCGTGAGCCTGGGAATGTTGCTGACTACGGCATGACGTAGGTCGCCCGTCCCTTGCCAAGGATCGCCGAGGGAATTGCGCCCGGCTCGTTGACCGAGAAGACGACGATCGGGATGCCATTGTCGCGCGCGAGAGCAAAAGCCGCAGTGTCCATCACTTGCAAGTTACGGCCGATCGCCTCGTCGTGGCTCAGGCGATCGAAGCGTGTCGCCGTTGGATCCTTCTTCGGGTCGGCGGAATAGATGCCGTCGACCTGAGTGGCCTTCATCACCGCATCGCACGAGAGTTCTGCCGCGCGCAGTGCTGCGCCTGTATCGGTTGTGAAGAACGGATTGCCGGTGCCACCGGCGAGGATGATCACGCGATGCTTGACCAGATGGGCCAGCGCCGCCTGACGCGAGTAGGGTTGACACAGCGACGGCATGGCGACCGCGGAGAGCACACGCGCGGACTGACCGATCTGTTCGAGCGCGCCCTCCATCGCCAGCGCGTTCATCACCGTCGCCAGCATGCCGATCGAGTCGGCGCGGGCGCGCTCGATCCCCTTGTCCGCGCCTTGGAGCCCGCGAAAGAAATTGCCTCCGCCGACGACAACCGCGACTTGCACACCAAGGTCCGCCGCCGCCTTCAGATCGCCAGCGATGCGCTGGAGCGTCCCTGCGTGCAGGCCATGCGCGTCGGGCCCCATCAGAGCCTCGCCCGACAGCTTGACGACGACGCGCTTGAACAGTGGTCGCGGCGCTTTCGACATGCCCAGCTCCTCCTCGCGATGCGCGCCGCCGCACGATCGCCGATCCGCCCGTCTCACGCGAAAAAAAGCGGCCCTAAAGGCCGCCTGATACTATCGCGAGGCCCTCAGGCCTCCTCCGCTGTCTTGTCCACGCCTTCGCCCAACGCATAGCGGACGAAGCCGGTGATGGCGATCGGCGCGCCAACCGTCTTTTCGGCCTCCTTGATCGCCTGGGCGACAGTCTTGGCCGGATCATGCACATAGGCCTGATCAAGCAGAGTGACCTCCTTGTAGAAGGTCTTGAGGCCCGAATTGACGATCTTCTCGATCACGCTTGCGGGCTTGCCGGCGTTCTTCTCCGCGAGCACCGCGCGCTCGCGCGAAACTGTTGCTGGATCAACCCCGCCGGCGTCAAGCGCGACTGGACTTGCAGCGGCGATATGCATGGCGATCTGACGGCCAAGCGTGGTGAGCTGACCGCGATCGCCTTTGGATTCGAGCGCGACAATGACGCCGATGCGGCCAAGCCCATCGGCCACCGAGCCGTGCACGTAATGGCCAATCGCGCCGTCGGCCACTCGGAGTCCCTGCGCGCGGCGCAGCGTCATATTTTCGCCGATGGTGGCGATGGCGTTGGCGATCGCCTCGGTCACCGTGCCGCCGCCGGGATAATGCGCACCAAGCACCTTCGTGGCGTCGACATCGGGCGCGTGGTCGAGAGCAACCGCAAGCACGCCGCGCACCACCGCCTGGAAGTCATCGTTGCGCGCGACGAAGTCGGTTTCGGAATTGACCTCGACAACGACGCCGACATTATCCTCGACAGCGACGCCGACAAGGCCTTCGGCCGCAACCCGGCCGCTCTTCTTGGCCGCCTTGGCAAGGCCCTTCTTGCGCAGCCAATCGATCGCCGCCTCGATGTCGCCGTCGGTCTCGCTCAGCGCGTTCTTGCAATCCATCATGCCCGCGCCGGTTTTTTCGCGCAGGTCCTTGACCAGTCCGGCGGAAACGGTCGCCATACAAATTCCTCTTTCGCTCTTAGCCGCGCGGGGGGGTTAAACCCTACTCCGCAGCCATCAACTCGCGCGCTTGCTCGTTCCACTTGTCGCGCGCGATGCGGCCATTGAACCTGAGATCAGCGTCGAGCTTCTCGGCTTCCTCGGGCGTCATCGCAGCAAGCTGCCAATAGTGGAACACGCCATGCTCGTTGAGCTTCTTGACGATCTGCGGGCCGACGCCCGTGAGTTTGGCCAGATCGTCGGGCGCCCCGCGCGGAGCGGCCAGGAGCTCGAAGTGCTCGGTCAAGGCTTCCGGCTCGGTCGCCAAAGTTTCCAGTTCAACCGCCTCCGGCAGCGCTTCGGCGACGGGCGCCTCAGCCTCGCCGAGATCGACCCCTTGCGCGCCCTGGCTGCGGGAAATGCCGTCGATCGCGGCGCGAGCGACGAGGTCGCAGTAGAGTTGAATGGCGCGGCCGGCGTCGTCGTTGGCCGGAATCGGATAGGTGATTCCGTCGGGATCGCTGTTGGTGTCGAGGATCGCGATCACGGGAATCTTAAGCCGATTGGCCTCCTTGATCGCCAGCGCTTCCTTGTTGGTGTCGATGACGAAAACGAGATTGGGGACGCCGCCCATGTCTTTGATGCCGCCGAGAGCGGTCTCGAGCTTTTCGCGTTCGCGCGACAGCATGAGGCGCTCCTTCTTGGTCAGGCCTTTCGCGCCCTCGCCCAGGAGCTCATCGACTTTGCGCAGGCGCGAGATCGACGCCGAAATCGTCTTCCAATTCGTCAGCATGCCGCCGAGCCAGCGCGCGTTGACGAAATATTGCGCCGAGCGCTTGGCCGCGGTCGCGATCTCATCCGACGCCTGGCGCTTGGTACCGACGAACAGCACCCGGCCGCCCTTCGCGACGGTGTCGGAGACCGTCTTCAATGCCTGATGAAGCAGCGGCACCGTCTGGGCGAGATCGATGATGTGAATCGAGTTGCGCGCGCCGTAGATATAGGGCGCCATTTTCGGGTTCCAGCGATGCGACTGGTGACCGAAATGCGCGCCCGCCTCAAGCAGCTGACGCATGGTGAAATCTGGCAAAGCCATGGAGCTTATCCTTGTCCGGTTGAGCCTCGGCGGATCATGTGAAGCGAAGCGAGCCTCGCCACCGGAGCGGAACCTTGGATCAGGAGCCGCATAAAATCCGCCTGTGGAATGGCGCGGCATATAAGCGAGGGCCGCAGGAAACGCAAGCGTGAAGCCATTCGCCTAAGCCTTAGCGGTCTTGGCGCATTCCGGACCGGCCGCCGCTGGGATCAAGCGGCGCGCGGCTGTCGGAATATTGTCGCGCCCGCCCGTCAAGGCTGGGCCCCAGGATCAATGTCCCGCGCGGCGCAAATTCCGATTGCCTTCATAGCGGCAACCGTGCTTGACGTTTTTCGCGTCCGTTTGGCCGCTTCAGCGTAGGCCCTCGGCACGCGCCAGCCGGAATTCGCCCATGTTCAACTCCCTTGCGTCCGCCGGGCGGCGGGTTCTGCCGAACCAATGGGATCTGATCGCGTTCGCCGCAATTCTGGCGATTCTGACGGCGATCGCGAAAAGCTATCACGGCATTTCGGCGCCCTTGCCCTCGCTCAATGAAAGCCCGATTTCGCTCGACTATTGGCAGCTTCCTTATTACGCGCTGAGAACGACGTTGCGGATGTTCGCCGCGCTCGTCGCTTCTCTCGTTTTCACCTTTACCTACGCCACGCTCGCGGCCAAGAGCAGGCGCGCCGAGATGATCCTGGTTCCGCTGCTCGATATCCTGCAGTCGGTGCCGATCCTGGGCTTCCTCTCCTTCACCGTAACCTTCTTCCTCAACCTCTTCCCCGGCAACACCATGGGGGCGGAGCTCGCGGCCATCTTCGCGATCTTCACCAGCCAGGCCTGGAACATGGCGTTTTCCTTCTACCAGTCGCTGCGCACTGTTCCGCGCGACCTGGATGAAGTGGCGCGCGGCTTTCGCCTGACCGGCTGGCAGAAGTTCTGGCAGCTCGAGGCGCCGTTCGCGATGCCCGGCCTCATCTGGAACATGATGATGTCGATGTCGGGCGGCTGGTTCTTCGTCGTCGCCGCCGAAGCGATCACGGTCGGCAATACGACGATCACGCTGCCGGGGGTGGGATCGTACATCGCCAAGGCCAACGACGCCGGCGACTGGTCGGCGATCGGCGCAGCGGTGCTGACCATGGGAATCGTCATCCTCTTCTACGATCAGC
Organism: uncultured Alphaproteobacteria bacterium; assembly: GCA_963717215.1. Taxonomy (GTDB): domain Bacteria; phylum Pseudomonadota; class Alphaproteobacteria; order Rhizobiales; family Beijerinckiaceae; genus Roseiarcus. The sequence goes on along the minus strand of CAVQVS010000001.1, from coordinate 296,520 downwards.
TGCTGTTCCGCCCGATCGTCGCCTGGGCGGCCAAGTTCCGTGTCGAATTGTCGGTGAGCCAGGACGTTGAGTCGTCGTGGGTGCTGAACCTGATCAAGCGCACGCATTGGCTCCGCCTAGGCTTCGCTCCCATACTGAGGTCGCTGCGAAGCATAAGCCTCTGGCCGGTGCGTTTCCCGACCTTTGCGCCGGCGCAGAAAACATCAAAAGAGCCGTCCCGGCTCGTCGACGCGATCTGGATCCTCATTGTCGTCGCCGTGGCGGCATGGTCGGCGTGGCTCACCATCTCTTACATCGCCACCGAAATCAGTTGGGCCGAGGCCGGTGAGGTTTTTATCCTCACCTTCTACACGCTCATTCGCGTCGTGGCGCTGATGGCGCTCGCCACGATCGTCTGGGTTCCGATCAGCGTCTGGATTGGGCTCCGGCCTCGTTGGGCTGAAGCCAGTCAACCGATCGCACAATTTCTTGCCGCTTTCCCGGTGAACCTTCTTTTCGGCGCGGCGGTCAGCCTTGTGCTTGCCTTCCACCTCAACCCGAACATCTGGCTGAGCTTCCTCATCGTCTTCGGCACGCAATGGTACATCGTCTTCAACACGATCGGCGGCGCGTCGGCCTTTCCCAACGACTTGCGTGAGGCGGTCGCGAACTTTCGCATTCGCGGCTGGCGCTGGTGGTCGCAGGTGATCATTCCGGCCGTCGCGCCCTTTTATTTGACTGGCGCGATCACCGCATCGGGGGGCTCCTGGAACGCCTCGATCGTGGCCGAATACGTCAAGTGGAAGGATCACACCGTCGTTGCGCAGGGCGTCGGATCCTATATCGCCGAGGCCACGGACAAGGGCGATTTCCCGAGAATTGTGCTCGGCGTCGCGATGATGTCACTGTTCGTGACGCTGTTCAATCGGCTGTTCTGGCGGCGGCTCTACGGTTACGCGGAGCGGCGGCTGCGCCTCTAAGAGCATCCTTGATTGGGGAGTTGGCCCATGTTGGACACCACCGTCGCCACGATTCTCGACGTTGAAAACGTCAGCCAGGTCTTTTCGACCGGCTCTGGCGAAGCACGGGCGCCCGTGCTGAGCGACGTTTCCATGCGCATGAAGACGGGCGAGATCGTCGCCCTCCTCGGCCGCTCCGGATCCGGAAAGTCGACTCTTCTGAGGCTCATCGCGGGTCTCACGCGCCCGACCCAAGGCACGGTGAAGATCGCGGGCGAGTTGGTGGTTGGGCCGGCGAAAGAAGTCGCGATGGTGTTTCAAAGCTTCGCGCTTTTTCCGTGGCTCGACGTCCTCGACAACGTCGAGATCGGGCCCCGCTCCAATGGCGTGCCTCTCGACGAGACCCGAAAGCGCGCTTTGAAAGCGATCGACACCATCGGCCTCGACGGATTTGAATCGGCTTATCCGAAAGAGCTCTCGGGCGGAATGCGCCAGCGCGTCGGCTTCGCCCGGGCCCTGGTCATGCAGCCGACGATCCTGTTGATGGACGAGCCGTTCTCCGCGCTCGACGTGCTGACCGCCGAAACCTTGCGCACCGACCTGCTCGATCTCTGGCAGGAAGGGCGCATACCAATCAAAGCCATCCTGATGGTCACCCATAATATCGAGGAAGCGGTGCTGATGGCCGACCGCGTTCTCGTGCTGTCGTCCAATCCCGGCCGCATCGCCTCAGAGATTCCGGTCACCCTTCCCCACCCGCGCGATCGTCTGGACCCCGGGTTCCGCGACCTAGTCGAGAAGATCTATGCGCTGATGACCCAACGGCCGGACCCGACGAAACCGGCGACGCGCGAAACCGCAACCGCAGCCGGGCTTGGGCTCGCCCTGCCGCGCGTTTCGACCAATTCTCTCGCCGGCATGCTCGAGGAGATCGCTGCGCCGCCCTATAATGGAAAGGCTGACCTGCCGCATCTTGCCGATTCTTTGCAGCTCGAAATCGACGAACTGTTCCCGCTTGGCGAGACCTTGCAATTGTTGCGGTTTGCCGAGTTCGAAGAGGGCGACATCAAGCTCACGTCGCTTGGCCAGCGCTTCGTTGAAATGGATGTCGACCAACGCAAAAAAGTGATGGGCGACCAAGTGCTGGCGCACGTTCCCCTCGCCTCCCATATTAAGCGTGTTCTCGACGAGCGCCCGACCCATCGCGCGCCCGCGACACGCTTTCGTGAGGAGTTGGAGGACTATATGTCCGACGACTATGCCGAGCGCACGTTGCGGGCGATCATCAATCTCGGCCGTTATGGCGAGCTTTTTGCTTACGATGAGAACAGCCAGACGTTCAGTTACGAGAACCCCCAATAGCCGCTCGCCTGGTTTTGACTTGCCTTGGATAATGCGCTGCAATAACCATATTGCAGTGCGAGAGCGCTTGAAAGCTGTGTATGGGAGACGCTCGATGACGCCGACCTCCGCCACCCTTGCCAAGACCAAAAAAACCGCCGAGCCGCCGGTGACGGCTTCAGCCACCCTGAACGTGGGTGGAAAATCCGTCGAACTGGCGATCCGTAAGGGCTCGGTGGGCCCGTCGGTGATCGATATCGGCAAGCTCTACGCCCAGACGGGCATGTTCACTTACGATCCGGGCTTCACCTCAACCGCGAGCACGGAATCCGAGATCACCTATATTGACGGCGACGAGGGCGTGCTCCTCTACCGGGGCTACCCGATCGACGAGTTGGCCGAGCACGGGGATTTCCTGGAGACCTGCTACCTGCTCCTTTATGGCGAACTGCCGACCGCGGCGCAGAAAGCCGAGTTCGACTATCGCGTCACCCGCCACACGATGGTGCATGACCAGATGAACCGTTTTTTCAACGGTTTCCGTCGCGACGCGCACCCGATGTCGGTGATGGTGGCGTGCGTTGGAGCCCTCGCCGCCTTCTATCACGACTCGACCGACATCACCGATCCCTGGCAGCGCGAAGTCGCTTCGATCCGCATGATCGCGAAAATGCCGACGCTCGCGGCGATGGCGTTCAAATATGCAATCGGCCAGCCATTCGTCTACCCGAAGAATGAACTCGATTACTCGGCGAATTTCCTGCGCATGTGCTTCTCGGTCCCGTGCGAGGAGTATAAGGTCAACGCCGTTCTGGCGCGGGCGCTCGACCGCATCTTTATCCTGCACGCTGACCACGAGCAGAACGCCTCGACCTCGACGGTGCGCCTGGCCGGATCCTCCGGCGCCAACCCATTCGCCTGCATCGCCGCGGGCATCGCCTGCCTTTGGGGTCCAGCACACGGTGGCGCCAATGAGGCGGCGCTCAAGATGCTGGGCGAGATCGGGCGCGTCGAGAACATTCCCAAATACATCACCAAAGCCAAGGACAAGAACGATCCGTTTCGTCTGATGGGTTTCGGCCATCGCGTCTACAAGAACTACGATCCGCGCGCCAAGATCATGCAAAGCACCACGCATGAGGTGCTGAACGAGCTTGGCGTCAAGGACGATCCGCTGCTCGAGGTTGCGATGGAGCTTGAGCGTATTGCGCTCCACGACGATTATTTCGTTGAGAAGAAGCTTTATCCTAACATCGACTTCTATTCCGGAATAACGCTGAAAGCGATGGGCTTCCCGACCGATATGTTCACCGTCTTGTTCGCGCTCGCGCGCACCGTTGGCTGGATCGCTCAGTGGAAGGAGATGATCCAGGATCCAGATCAAAAGATCGGTCGTCCCCGTCAGCTGTATACTGGCGAAACGCTGCGCCAATATAAACCGATGAGCAAGCGCTGATCAGGTTGAGGAAAAACGGCTGCGCACCGCGGGAAATGTCTTTGATTTCGGGGGAGCGGTTCGCCCCGCGACTTTTCCATCTAGTTTTTGGTTGACGTTGCGGCAACCGCCTAATTTTCATTCTTTCCCTTGCTGTAGATATGTTTACGATGTCTTGGCCCTGCTATTAAAATCTGGACAACGGGGGAAAAATTATGAAGCATCGCATGACTAGGCATTTGTCGTTTGTGACGCTTGTTGCGACGGGCGTGCTCGCCTTGACCGGGGTGGTTCGACCCGCTCAAGCCACGACCGTGGCGACGATTTAAGGCGCCTATGACAAAGACACATACGACACGCCCGAACTCGACTTTTTCAACACCAGCGGCGGGTCGTTGATCAACGCTAAAATGGTCCTCACAGGGTACCAGGGGTTGAACAATGGCGTTATCCAAACCGTCAATCTGAACGATTTCCCGACGGGCCAGACAGACATCGTCTGGGGCCTTCTTCCTGGCTTCGCTAACTATCCCAACGTCGGGCCCCCAGGAAGCCTAACCTCTTATGACTACGACGACACATGGGGCAATACCCCTTCAGGCTTCACTGATCCTAGCTGCGTGGTGGGTTCGGCTCTTTGCTCGCTGGTCGGCAATTTCAGCGTGACCTTCACCGCGACGATTTCTGGCGGCACGTTCAATGGAGACCCGGTCTTTTCGGTCTTCAGTCCGACCACCAACTTCACCGGCGGGTTCGTCGGCTGGGAGGGTCTCGATCAAAATGGACTGTCCGAGACGACCTTTGATCAGCATTCGGGTTCTTTCTCCGGAACCATGGCGATCATTCAAATCGGCACGCCTCCGGGGACACCCGAGCCTTCGACATGGGCGATGATGCTGATTGGTTTTGGCGGGTTGGGCTTCGCCGCTTATCGGGCAAAGATGGTCGCCAAGGCCGCGGTGAAGGCCTGATCGCGACACTCAACGCTGCGACACATGGAAAGGCCGCCCTCGGGCGGCCTTTCTGCTGCGCGCACAAGCTGACGCGAGTGGCGCAATGGCGCTTCACATAATGGAACGCGACGCGGCGTCGGCCGCCAATTCCCGAAACGCGCCGATCCACGGTTCGTAACGCCTCCACCGTCCCACGGCGCCGCTATAAATCGGCTGGCGGGCCTGCCAACGGCTCGCGCTCCTGACGACGCGTGGGTTGTCCTGGGGCCGCAGACATTGCGGCTGCCAGTTGAGGCCGCTGGCCGCGACGAGGCGGCGCGATTCGCCCTCAGGGTTCGCGACCAGAACTTCGTAGTCGACTTCGAGGAACCGCTGAAGCGGCAGCGTCGCCCGCCAATGCGCCATAAGTCGCAGATATTCGCGATAATAGAAGACGAGATCATCACGGCCGGTGGAGAAATCCGGCCGCCACCGGAAATAAGTCGAGAATACGGACAGGCAGGTGTCGACCGGATCGCGTCGGCAATGGATGATGAGGGCGCGTGGAAAGGCGAGATGGATCGCGCCTGCCCACAGAAAGTTGAATGGATCCTTGTCGGCGACTTGCGCAGCCCCCGGCGCGACTGAGCGGAGCATGGTCAGGTAGTCCTCAGCCGTTCGCCGCTGGATTTCAGCGATCCCGTTGTCCGGCGCCATGTCCAACAATGGGCCGTGCTGCGTCCAAAACTGCATTTCTCCGCCGCCCGCGATTCTGTCGTGACCAGACAGAATCTGTTCGACCAGCGTCGTGCCTGACCGCGGCATACCGACGATCATGATCGGAAGGTCAGAATTGTCGCTGCCCGCGACGTGGGCGGCGATGAACTCGGGAGTGAATTGTTCGATAACCCTATCGATTCGACGCGCAAATCCGGTGCGATCGAAGCGGCCGAGCGCTTCCTTGATCCGATTGGCCTCGTCGAAATGACGCATCGCTGAACCGAACTCGCCAAGGTCGTCGAACGCTTTGCCCAAAGCGAGATGGATGCGTATTCGCTGATCGGTCCCAGTCAGGCTGGGAGCGACGTTGAGCATGCGCTCGACGAGCGCACGATCGGCCTGACCAATGGCGCCAATGCGGACCAGATCGTAGTACGCGCCGCCCAGCTTTGGGTCGAGCGCGATCGCCTCTTCCAGCGCCGCACGCGCCTCGGCAAAGCGTCCGGCTTCCGTCAGGATCCTGCCAAGGAGCCAGAAACCATAGGCGCTGCGGGGATCGAGTTCCACGGCTCGCCGAGCTTCACGCTCGGAGTTGGCGGCCTTGCCCTCGATCATCAAAGCCCTGACCAGGTCCAGCCGTCGATCGGCGTCCTCGCCGTTCGACGCCGCTGCGCGATAAGCGTCGCTGGCCGAGCCGCTCAGACCTCGCTTGGCGAACAGGTGTCCAAGCCGGCTCATCGCTTCGGGAGCGCGCCCTACTGCAGCGGCGACGCGATAGGCCTCGATCGCCTCGTCATCCCGGCCCTGGGTTTCGAGCGCGAGTCCTTGGCGGTAGTGGGCTCTAGCGAAATCGTTCTGAAACGAGAGGCCCCGATCCTTGGACGCGCAGCAATGCTTGTATTTACGTCCGCTACCGCAAGGGCACGGATCGTTGCGTCCCGGCGTCGACTCTCTGGCTTGCGGCTCGCCCTTCACGGGGCCCACGGCTTCTATCCTCCTCGTCGCTCGTCTCAGCGTGCCGTTCCGATCGTTTGCTCCATCAGCGGCGAAGCTTCCGATTCGGAAGATTGACCAATAATCTGGTTCTCTCCGAATTGGGCGTCCGAAGATCGTCGTTTCGACTGCTCCCCCTAACCTTGCGAGCAACTACCCGAACTCGAACCGGTCTGGCGAGCGCGCCAAGAGAAGTTCGCCGGCAGGTTAAAGTATATATTTCTGCCAGACAGTTCATAGGGCATGCGGGCGTGACATAGCAAAGCCCGCGCACGCACGCCTTCGAGTTGCGCAAAAAAGCATCCAAGTCACTGAAACCCTTGCGCGCAGGCAGGGCGCACACTCGACCGGACGTATTCAACCACGCGCGGACTGCGGCACCCTCAACTCCGCGAAGTCGACTGGCCGCCTCCCGCCGCGATCGTCTCCAGAACCGCACGCGCCGCGTGGACGCTGGGCGCGCCGCCGTCTGGCAGCGCCATCAGCCGATCGAGCCGTGACAGCGCTTGGAGTTGGCTTGAGCGCGCGGGACCGTCCCGCACGATCTCAGCCATCGCGGCGGCGAGCGTCGCGGGCGTGCAGTCCCTCTGCAGTTTTTCCGGAATCGCGCGCTCGCCGAGGATGAGGTTAGGCAGCAGGATCGAGGGGACATTGATCAAATATTTGAGCTGCTCCTCAACCAGCGAGACTTTGTAGGCCCCAACCATGGGAACCCCGGCGAGGGCGAGTTCCAGCGTCACGGTACCGGACGCAGCCAAGCTTGCGTGAGCGGCGCGAAACGCTGCGTATTTCGCCGCTTCGCCGAGCACGATAGTCGGCGGTTCGGACCATTGCGCGGCCAAGCCCCGCACCTCGTGCTCGATATGAGGCAGCGTCGGCAGGACGACTGAAAACGAGCCGACCGATCGGCGCAGCGCAGCGAGCGCGCCGCCGAAATCCGCCATGAGCCGGGTGACTTCCGACCGGCGCGAACCCGGCAGCGCGACGATGAGCGGCGGCCCCGAGGCGGTACGACCAGCCTCGTTCCCATTTGGCCGCAGTTCGTCGAGCCGTTCAATCAGAGGATGACCGACATAGACGCAACCCGGTCCTCCCAGTCGTCGGTAGGCCTGGGGCTCGAACGGCAGCAGCGCGAGCACGCGATCGACGTAAGTCAGCATCGCCTTGGCGCGGCCGGGCCGCCAGGCCCAGACGCTGGGGCTGACGTAATCGACGATCGGCAATCTCGGCAGCGCCGCCCGGACGCGGCGGGCGACGCGGTGGGTGAAATCGGGGCTGTCGATGATAACGAGGACGTCGGGACAGTCGGCGCTGATCGCCTCGGCGGTTCTGCGGATGCGCGCCAGAAGCGTCGGCAGCCGGGCCAGCACCGGCAGGATGCCCATGACTGCGATGTCGCTGATAGGAAATAGGCTTTTGAGGCCCTCGGCCTCCATAGCTTCGCCACCGACCCCGGAGAAGGCTATGTCGCCCGACCGCTCTTCGCGGAGCGCCCGCATGAGCTTGAAACCGAGTTGGTCGCCCGAATGCTCGCCCGCGACGAGAGCCACGCGCAATGGGTTCACCCAGCCGAAGATGGATATGCGAATCCGGCGACGAACAGACCGGCCGCGTCAGCTCTGCGGGCGCAGACCGCGCGCTCAAGCACCAGTACACGGCCCGCGGCGACCGCCACGCCCCGAAGTTGCGCCCTGACCGCGCCCTCAATCGTCTTCGGGCCAACCGCCGGCATGTCGAGCCTAAGATCCTGCCCCCGCTTGGGCGCTTTCACAAGGACACCAGCCAGGCCGGTCAGTCGCAGCCGGCGGCCAGCGCGCATCTCCTCGACGCGGGCAAGCATGGCGTCGGTGCCTTCAGCGGCCTCTATCGCCAGCACCCGGCCCGTGGCGACGACGGCGCTCTGCCCCACGTCAAAATTCGACAGCGCGCCGAGAAGCGACGCGCCAAATGCAATGTCCGTCTCGTCCTCTGCGGGCGGTGCGCGCGTGTCGATGGGGCCGAAGGGCGCTAGGAGGCGGGGGGCAATTTCGTGCGCGCCGACCACCCGAACGCCTTCACGCTCGATGATGGCGGCCAGACCAGCGAGCAGCCCATTATCGCCACGCCGAAACAGCTGAGCAAGCCCCGCGGCCCTCCTCACTGCGCCCCAGTCGAGCCTGAGATCAGCCAGTTCGGGTCTCGTCATCGCGCCGATGATCACCATTTCGGCAATCGCGCGCTCCTTCAGCGCGGCGAAGAGCTTGCCCACTTCGCCCATCCGCACCCACAAGTGGGGGTAAGCCTCGATCGCGGAATTGGTCACGCCGACGACCCCGACGAGAAATGGGTCCCGTCCGGCGCGTCGAGCCTCGCCAGCCACCTCAAGCGGAAAGGCGCCCCCGCCGGCCAAGATCGCCAGAGGCGGCCGTGCTACGCTTGGCCCCCCGTCCGTTCTACTCACCCCTCCTCATCCCTTCCGGCACGCGGGACGCAGATCGCCCGATCGCCTCCCTGACGTAAAAAGGCGACAATCTGCCGAATGGCGTCCTGGTCAGCGAAAGCGTCTGCGACCTCGTCGATGCGCTCTTTCAACGTGCCGCCGCCATTGAACAGCATCTTGTAGGCGCGCCTCAGCTCGTGGATCGCCTCGTGCGAGAAGCCTCGGCGCTTCAGGCCAACGACATTGAGGCCCGCGAGGCCCGCGCGGTTGCCGAGCGCAAGCCCAAAGGGTATCAAGTCGTGCTCGACTCCAGCGAGACCGCCGACAAAGGCGTGCGCTCCGATACGAACGAATTGATGCGCGGCGGCGCCGCCACTCACAATAGCGAAGTCACCAACACTGCAGTGGCCGGCCAACATCACGTTGTTGGACAGAATGACGCCTTCGCCAATACGACAATCATGAGCGACATGAGCGTTCGCTAGGAACACCGACCGCGGTCCAACGCTTGTTTCGGAGCCCCCGCCCGCAGTGCCGGGGTTCATGGTCACCCCTTCGCGAATGAGACAGCCCTCCCCGATTGTAAGGCGAACTGGCTCGCCGCGATATTTGAGGTCCTGCGGCGGGTGTCCGATCGAGGCGAAGGGATAGATGACCGTGCGCGCGCCAACACGGGTGTCACCAGCGATACTCACATGAGAGATCAGCCGTACGCCGTCACTCAGCTTCGCCTGCGATCCAACATGACAAAATGGCCCGATCTCGACGCCCGCCCCGAGCCGAACTCCGTCTTCGATGACGGCGCTCGGATGGATTGTATTCGTCATTCACGCACCAGCATCGCGGAGACTTCGGCTTCGCAAACCAGCACGTCTTCGACCTTCGCCTCACCTCGGAACCACCACATGTTTCGCTTTTTGGCGATGCGAGTCATGTGAAACCGGACCTGGTCGCCGGGAACGACCGGCTTGCGGAACTTCGCCTTGTCGACCGTCATCATGTAGACGACGCTCGGCGCGCTCTTGTCCAACTGCGAAGCGACGCACAGCGCGCCCGCCGTCTGCGCCATCGCTTCGATCAACAGAACGCCCGGCATGACCGGTCGGCCCGGAAAATGGCCTTGAAAATGAGGCTCGTTGGCCGTCACGTTCTTGATCCCGACGCCACATTCGTCCCCGCGCGCTTCCACGATTCTATCGACCAGGAGAAACGGATACCGGTGCGGCAATAACTCGAGCAGCCGCTGGATGTCGTAGCTGTCGAACGTCTGTGGGGCCAGTTCGTTCATTCCACTTCCTCTCTCTCCCACACGGTTGGCAGCGTCATTCGGCATTGGCGTCGCCCCGAGCGTCGCCGTCGGCCAATCGTTTGATCGCAGCGACCTCGCGAAAAAACTTTCGCACGGGCTTCGCTGGCGCGCCGGCCCAACGCTCACCGGGGGGAATATTGGTCATCACGCCGGCCGCTGCGGCGACCTGGGCGCCCGCGCCGATCTTCAGATGTCCGGCTATGCCCGCCTGACCGCCGAGGGCGGCAAAATCGCCTATGACGCTCGATCCAGAAACGCCAGACTGGGAGACCAGCACCGCATGGCGCCCGATGACGACGTTGTGACCGATCTGCACCAGATTGTCGATCTTCGCCCCTTCGCCGATGACGGTGTCCCGGTTCGCGCCGCGGTCGATTGTGACCCCGGCGCCGATCTCCACATCATTTTGAATGATCACGCGACCGATCTGAGGCACCTTGAGATGCCCGCGCGGCCCAAGCGCGAATCCGAAGCCGTCCTGTCCGATATGCGCACCGGGATGAATGATCACCCGGTCACCGATCAGCGCGGCTAAAATCGTGGTCGAGGCGCCGACCGAGCCATCGCGACCGATGCGCACCCCAGGTCCGATAACCGCATTGGGCCCGATGATCGTGCCGGCGCCCAGTTCGACGCCTTGACCGATCACTGCGCCAGGGTCCACGATCACACCCGATTCCAGCCGCGCGGACGGGTGAACGGACGCTGCGTGTGAAATCCCCGTCTCACCAAAAACGGAGCCTGGCTTGACCGCGAAAGGGTAAAGTCTGGTCATCACCGCGGCCATGGCGCGGTAAGGCTCGGCGGCGATGAGCACGGCGCAAGTCGTAGGCGCAGCGCCGGCATAGCGCGGCGAAACGAGCGCCGCCGCCGCCCGCGTCCGCTTAAGCGCGTCGAGATACCGGGGATTGTCGAGAAAGGTGAGATCGCCGGGGCCGGCCTCGTCGAGAGCGGCGACGTCCCGGATCACGCGGTCGGATTCGGTGTTCGCGGCCAGCGCCGCGCCGCACCAGCTCGCAACTTCGGCCAATGAAGGTGCTGAACTCGGCGGAAAGAAGCGAATTCTGGCCAATAAGGAGTTCCGTCGGAAGCGACGACGGGCGCACCAGTTCCGGCGCGCCCGCTTGTGGGGAAGGCAGCTGGTCGATTTTAGAACGTCGTGCCGCCCGAGAAGTTGAAGAGTTGGGTCTGGTCGTATTTGCCTTTTGAAAGCGGGAGCGCGAGATCAAAGCGGATCGGTCCCATCGGCGAGTCCCAAATCAGGCTTGCGCCCACGGAGGCGCGGATTTGGTTGGGGTCCCAGACATCGGCGCAACTCAATTGTGTGATGGGCAAAACCCTCGCAATTGAATTCGGCGGCGGGCAATAGGTGTAGCCCAAGAAATTCGAGAAGTTGGTCGGCCCCGAAAATCCGATCAAGTTGCCTGCGTCGGCAAACACCGCCCCTTTCAACCCGACTTCTTTCGGCAAGCCGAAGATCGGAAAGTCGACCTCGGCCGATGCGCCATAGTAGCTCGTGCCGCCAAGAGCGCTGGCCTGGATATTGAACGGGTCCGAGATGTCGCGCGGCCCGATGCCTCCGGGGGCGAAGCCGCGCACCAGTGACGAACCCTCGTTGAAGTTGTTGATGATGAGCGCCTGTCTCGAGCCGAAGGAATTGATCTGACCGGCCTGCAGGTGAATCAGGCCGATGAAGTCCTCCGTGATCGGATGATACCAGCGCGCGTCGAACGTTTCGCGGATGAACTCGGACTGCCCGCCGAGACCGGCGATATCCTGCTTATAATTCAGGACGTAGCCGGTGGTGGGGTTCTTCCGATCGTCAATATTATTGAACAGGACCGAAAATCCGGCCATCGACGTGACGATATTGCCCTCCGCCGCCGCTTGCTTGATTTCGACAGGGGCTTCGCCGTTGGTCAAACAATTGACAATGGCGGTAGGAGTAAGCGCAAAGGGGACTCCGCCCGGAAAGAAGGGCTGATCAGGTCCTGAGCAATCGTCGAAGGGGGCGCTTTGCGTGTTCGGAATGGTTATCTTCAACTCATAGAGCGAATAGTTAGGTTGGAACGTCAGGTCATCAGTAATCGGGATGCCGAGCCGAAGGGTCCCGCCGGTCGTCCAGTTCTGGTAGAGCGCGAACTGGTTGTTGCTGTTGGTTTGATGGTAAATGTCAAAGCCAGCTGCCAGGCGTTGGCCAAGGAAGTAAGGCTCGGTAAAGGAAGCCTTCCACCCTTGAGTATATTGGCCGTCGGAAACGCTCAAGCGCACATACTGACCTCGGCCCAGAAAGTTCGTCTCGGTGTAGGCGAGTTCAGCCAAAAAGCCTTGGGTCGTCGAATAGCCCCCGCTCAGGCTGATCGAGCCGGTCGGCTGGTCCTCCACGTCGACCACCACGATGACCCGATCCGGGGAAGACCCTGGCCGGTTCGAGATGTGGACCTTCTTAAAGTAGCCGAGGCTGTTCAGGCGTCGTTCAGCCCGCTCGATGAGGACGTGATTATAGGGGTCGCCCTCGCCGATATCGAATTCGCGGCGAATGACAAAGTCGCGGGTCCGAGTGTTTCCGACAATGTCAATGCGCTCGATGTAGACTTTCGGACCATTGTCGACTGAGAACGAGAGCGCGATCGTATGGTTCGCGGTATCGCGTTCCCCATGCGGCCGAGCCTCCGAAAAAGCGTAACCTTGCCTAGCAACGTCGCGCGTGATCCCTTCCACAGACTTGTCTACGCTGCCTGCGTCATACACGTCCCCAGGTCTCAGAGCGACGAATCGATTGAGGGCGGGCCCGTCCACCTTCGGAATATTGGAAACCACTCCCACCGATGACACGTGATATTGGGGACCCTCGTCGACCGTGATCGTGATGACGTAGCCGGGTGGGCTGGCGTGGTAGGTGACGTCGGTATTTGTGATTTGGAAATCCGCGTAGCCGTTCTTCATGTAATAGCGGCGAATCGCCTCCTCGTCGGAGGCTAACCGGTCGGGATCATAAACGTCGGTGCTCTTGAACCACGATAGCCAATTCATCGTGCTGGTTTGCATCAGACTCTTCAGGCGATAGTTCGAAACCGCATGGTTGCCAACAAAATTGATCTCTCGGATGCCGGTCTTCTCGCCTTCATTGACGGTGAAGACGAGATCCACCCGCCCGTTCGGCAATTGGACCAGGCGTTTGGTCACACCGGCTTCGTTGCGGCCGTATTTCTTGTAGGCGTCCTTGATTCTGCCGACATCGGCATCTGCTGTCGCCTCGTTGTAGGCGGTATGCGGCTTCGACTGCACTTCGACTTCGAGCTGCTTCGTCTCAATCTGTCTGTTACCTTCAAAAGCAACTCTATTGATGATTTGGGCGCCCCCAGCGAGGCTGACGACGATCTTGCCATTCTCGACCTTCGCGCTGACATTCGAATAAATGCCAGTCGCCCTCAGATCCTCAACGCCCCGCTCAACTGAGGCTGGATCGGTTCCATTGAAATACGGCTTCAGCGTTGAAGGATCGACGTTCGCGCCTTCGACGACGATCTGCTGCGCGCTCGCGGGCGCCGCCCAGGTCAACCCAAACAGACCAAGACCTACCGCCAGAAGGACGCCAACACACCCGCGAATCCAATCCATATGGCCCAAAGCCCCTGTTCGCGCCAACGCGGCCCGCCATGCGGCGCCGCTTCAGTGTGATCCTCGCCTGCGCCTCCCGCGCGCCTCACGGCGCAATCGCGGTCGGCGCCGCACACGCCGCGGCGCTCTATCCCGCTCGCCGAAGTGACGACCGGGAAGATTAACGGCGTTTTACAATCTTTGCTCGCCCCTGCAAACCGTTATTGGCCGAGCCTACACCATTTCCGGCGACCGTTGCGTCGGGGACACGCAAACATGGTCGACCGTTCGTTAATTCCCGCTGCTGACCAAGCGGAAAAGATCGTGTGAGGTGGTGAAAACGACTAACAGCGCCACCAGCGCGATTCCTATTCTAAGACCAATTTCCTGCGCTCGTTCGCTTAAAGGGCGTCCGCGCAGGGCCTCGAACGCATAAAATGCGAGATGGCCGCCATCCAGCAGCGGAACTGGAAGGAGATTCATCAATCCCACCGAAACTGAGAACCACGCAGCTAGACTGAACAACTCCCAAAGGCTGATTTTCGCCATTTCGCCCGCCATTTGAGCGGCGCCGATCAATCCCGACATCTGGTCGGTTGATTCGCGGCCAGCAAAAATCCCAACGATATAGGTCCCAGTTGCTTTGACGATGAACCATTCCTGCGCCGCACCCCAGGCGGCGCAGGTCGCGAGGCCGCACTTTTCGACCTTCGCGTCGTTCTTGTCGGATGAGGAGGCAAGCCCAAGATGCCCCATGCGACGCTTGCCGAAAACGCCTTGGTCGACGACGGTTATCTGGGGCGTCGCGGTGAGGTCGACATCGGCGCCTTGGCGCTCAACCACGAAGTTCATTGGCAGACCGGTGCTCATAAGCGTCGCTTCCTGAAGCGCCTCAAAGCTGTCGATCGGATTCCCGTTGATCGTCTTTACCAAATCGCCGGCTTGAAACCCGGCGGCCGCGGCCGGGGTGCCCGCCTCGACCCGGCCAATGCGCGCCACATGCTCAATTCGTCCGAAGGCCATGAACATGCCGGTGAAAATGACGAAGGCCAGAATGAAATTTGCGACCGGTCCCGCGACCACGATCGCGGCGCGGTTGCGCAAGGGCTGACCGGCCAGCGTCATTGAGCGATCGACCGATGGATCGAGTTGCGCCGTCACCGACGCTAGCGGCATTGGCGTCGCCGTGAAACTTGACGTATCCGCCGAGCGGCAGAGCGCCAATCCGCCAACGTGTGCCACGCGAGTCTACTCGCGCGAACAGTTCAGGGCCGAAGCCGAGAGAAAAGGCGTCGATTTTGACGCCGCACCACCGACCGACAAAGTAGTGGCCGAGTTCATGTACGGCGACAATCAGGCTCAGGATGACAATAAAGGGACGACGTACCAACCGAGCCAAGTCAGCAGGTCGGCGACCGCGTGCACTCCCGCCATTTGCGGCGCCTCCAACTCTGGGTGCCGCATCGGCCCGTGGCCGGCGGACGATGGTTACTGAACCGTTACAGTGCCCCAAGTCCGGGCCTACGCCAAGAGACTCGCGGTCCTATCTGTCGCGATATGGTGAATTGCCAGCGCTTCCGCAATGTCAGCTGGCGCGCTTCAACTCGCCGGTCGCGGTCATCGCGGCAAGCGTCTTGGCAACGAGGCGCGCGATGTCGCCGAAGCCGATTCGTCGATCGAGGAACGCCGCAACGGCGATTTCATTGGCGGCGTTCAGGGCGGTAGGCGCGCCTCCGCCTGAACGCAGCGCCTCGATCGCCAAGCCAAGCGCTGGAAAACGCTCAAGGTCCGCACGCTCGAAAGTCAATCGGCCAAGCGCCGCAAGGTCAGGCGCTCGTACCCCGGACGCGATCCGATCCGGGTAGGCCAGGCAATGGGCAATCGGGGTCCGCATGTCTGGCGACGCCATGCCCGCGATCAGGGACCCGTCGGCGAAGGCGATGAGCCCGTGCACGATCGATTGCGGGTGCACCACGACGTCGAGCCGGTCGGCTGGCAGACCGAATAAATGATGCGCTTCAATCAGTTCGAGACCCTTATTCATCAGACCCGCCGAATCGATCGTCACCTTCGGCCCCATCACCCAGTTGGGATGGGCAAGCGCCTCCTCGCGCGTGGCGGCGGAAATGCGCTCGGCGCTCCATTCGCGAAACGGTCCGCCAGAGGCGGTGATGGTCATCATCTCAATGGCGCCGGGATCGCGTCCGCCGATCGCCTGGAATAAGGCGTTGTGCTCGGAATCCATCGGCAGCACCATGGAGCCTTCGCGCCGCGCCCTTTCCATCACCACCTCGCCGGCACACACCAACGTTTCCTTGTTGGCGAGAGCGACCGTGCGTCCGGCGGCGATTGCGGCGAAGGTCGGGCGCAACCCTGCGGCGCCGACAATAGCGGAGACGACCAGATCGGCCTTGCGCAGAGCGGCTTCCTCGACTGCCGCCGGGCCTGCGGCGATTTCGATCGCGTGTCCTGCCAGGCCCGCCTTCAAGTCCGGATAGCCCGCCGGATCGGCAATCGCGGCAAATTCAGCGCCAAGTTCGATCGCGCATTTCGCGAGCGCCGCGCCATCGCGTCCCCCCGCGAGGGAAACGACGGAGAATCGGGCTGGCGCTGCGGCGATCACTTGCGCGCAGGAGCGGCCAATTGAGCCCGTCGCGCCCAGAATCGATAGGCGTTTGGGCGACGGCGCGGTCCCCCGGGAACGCAAGGGCGAAGGCCGAACGGCGGTAGTCACGCTCACCATTGAAACAATCCGCCGGCTATGAAAGAGCTCCGCGAGTTGAAACCCGCCACGACCGCGGCGAAAACGGACGCCGCGACAAACGCGTCAAGCCGATCCATCAATCCTCCATGGCCCGGGATCAGGCCACTCGAATCTTTGACGCCGAAACGACGCTTGAGCGCAGATTCGAACAAATCGCCAAGCTCCGACACGATCGCCATCGCAAGTCCGAGCCAGAACAGCGGCATCAATCGCAGTTCGTCCACGCACTAAGCATGAGGCCGAGAACTGCGCCAGCGAGGGCGCCGACGATCGCGCCGGACCAGGTCTTACCGGGAGAGACGCTCGGCCAAAGCTTGGGGCCCCCAAGCATCCGTCCGGCAAAATAGGCCGCGATATCTGTTCCCCATACGACCGCGAAAATCCATGAGATTGCCGCCAAGCCGTAGCTCGGACTGATTCTCAAGAGCGTGACGCTTGCGACGAGCGCGCCCGCATAGAGCGCGCCCGTGACCGCCCATGCCATGGCCCCCCTCCCCGCCAGCCCGCCGACGGCGCCGGCGCCGATAAAAAGCGCGGCGATGACGCCGAAAATCGAGTTGTGCAGCGCGAATACGCCAGCGAGTGCGAGGAAAAGGCCGCCAAGCGCCACCCGCTTGGCGAGTCGCGCGCCGCCGACCAGCCGCTGCCACTCCCAAAGGACGACCACGGCGGCAAGCCACCAGAAAACAGCAAAGATGAAGCCGCCGATCCAGGCGGTCGCGAGCGCCAGACCCCCCATCACCAGTGCGGCGGCTACGCGCGGCTTCAAATCCGAACCGAAGCGCCCACGCGGCGCCGGTCGAACCGCCGGACCCTCTTGGCTCAACCCCACGCGCCCGTCCTCACGACGCCGACTGGACCACAGCGGGTTCGATAACAGCGCCAAAGCGACGTTCGCGCGCCGCATACTGGTCGAGCGCGGAGAGGAAAGCCGTATCGTCGAAATCGGGCCACAGGACCGGCAGGAAGACGAGTTCAGCGTAGGCCGCCTGCCAGAGCAGGAAGTTGGACAGCCGCATCTCACCTGAGGTGCGAATGATGAGATCGGGATCCGGCAGGCCCGTGGTGTCGAGGCGCTCGGCCAAGTCGTCCGGACCAATCGACCGGGCGTCGAGGCGGCCATCGCGGACGTCGATGGCCAAACGACGCGCCGCGTCGAAAATTTCTTGGCGTCCGCCGTAGTTGAAAGCCACTGTCAGCGTGAGCCCGCGATTGTCAGCGGTGAGCGTTTCGGCCTCGACGATGAGAGCCAGAATGTCCGGTTTAAGATTGTCACGTTGGCCGATGATCTTGACGCGAACCCCGTTGGCGTTGAGTTCCGCGAGGTCCTCGCGAATGAAGCGCTTGAGGAGGCCCATCAGCATGGCGACCTCCTCCGGAGGGCGGCTCCAGTTCTCCGACGAAAAGCTATAGACTGTGAGGAACTGCACGCCACGTTCGATGGCCGAGCGAACGACCCGGCGCACCGCCTCGACCCCACGCCGATGACCCTCGAAGCGCGGCAGACCGCGCGACTTCGCCCATCGCCCGTTGCCATCCATGATGATGGCGACATGGGCCGGCGTCCGAGCCGAACAGGGAGGGGAACGATGATGATGCATGAGGGCCTCGGACAAGGACAGCGATCGGCTAGACCTGCATGATCTCCTTTTCCTTCGCGGCCAGAGAGGAGTCGATCTCCTCAATGGCTTGATCGGTCGCCTTCTGCACTTCCGCCTCGTGGCGCTTTTCGTCGTCCTCGCTAATGGCGTGCTCCTTCAACAGCTTCTTGAGAATATCGATTCCGTCCCGGCGCACATGCCGGACCGCGACGCGCGCGTCCTCGCTGTATTTGTGAGCGATCTTGGCCATCTCTTTGCGCCGCTGCTCGTTCAGTTCAGGAATGCGGATCCGCAGAACGGAACCCTCGATCGTCGGACTGAGCCCAAGGTTCGCGTCCCGGATCGCCTTGTCGACAGCCTGCACCATGCTCTTGTCCCATACGGAGACCGAGAGCGCACGCGGCTCGGGGACACTGATCGAAGCGACCTGATTGATCGGCTGCCGCTGGCCGTAGGCCTCGACTTGCACGGGCTCTAGGAGACTCGCGCTGGCGCGGCCGGTGCGCAGGCCGTTCAATTCATGCTTGAGCGACGCATGCGCGGCTTGCATGCGTCGCTTGACTTCAGCCAGATCGAATTGAGGCAGTTGCGCCATGTGCATCACACGAAATCGAAGGCCGCCGCACCGGGCGAACAGGACGGCCTAAAGCGAATGTACGGCGGTGTTCGCCCGCCGCCCTTAGCATAGCCTTATCCCACTAACATCGTCCAAAGAAGGGCGGCGATATCATCGGCGCGCCAGCATGACCACTAGGAAATTCTGCTCGCTCGTCAGCCAGTCTATGGCCCGGCGCCGGACGGCTCGGTCGCTAACGTCGGCTTTGCGAGCTTCGCCGCTTCGGCCATTGCGGCAAGGGCCGCCTGTCCTCGCGGTTGGACCAGGCCCGCCGACATGATCAGTTTCGCGGCCTCGTCGGCGGAAATCGGCAATTCGATGACCTGGTCGGCAGGGATATAAAAAAAGTACCCGGTGGTGGGATTGGGCGTGCAAGGCATGAAGGCGGAGATCATGGGCCCGCTCTCCGGCAGCGCGCTGGCTATGATCTCGGGCGGGGCCGAGGAAATGAAGACGATTGACCAGCTCCCGGGAACCGGAAATTGCACCAGCCCGACCTTGCGGAACTGGCTGCCGGATTGGCTGAAGATGGTTTCGAACACCTGCTTCAAGCCCTTGTGGACGCCTCGAACGAGCGGCGTGCGGTCAAGCATCGCTTCGCCAAGCCGGACCAGCGAGCGGCCGATGAAATTGGCGGTCAGGAACCCGAGCAAAGTGAGCCCGACAATCGCAATGAGCACGCCAAAGCCTGGGACATGGAATGGCAGATAGCCGTCAGGCGACAGGATGTTCGGCAGCCAGGGCCTTACCCAGTTGTCGATCGTATCAATGACCCACCAGGCGATATAGGCGGTGACCGCAATCGGGCCGAACACAATGAGGCCGGTGAAGAACCAGGAGCGCAGCCGCTGGCTCAAAGAACGATGGAAGGGCGGCGGAACGGAATCGGACAAGGGAGATCTCAGCGCGTTGCGCATCGACAGGATGCCGACTCGCCTGCGCGGTTGCAAGACAAATGCCAAGCTGGCGCGTGCTCGCCTCTCGAGCGGCTCAATAAGAGGCAATAAATGCCAATAAATGCCAATAAACGTTGATAAAATAGCTGGCGTTTAGTAGCGTTTTTTTTTCGAATAGGGACTTTTCAATGGGTTATGCGCGATTTAAATACAAATATCTCCCGCTTCTCTTCGTGTGCGACTGCCTCGCGTCAATCCCTTTTTCTACGTCTCTTCGCGGCCGCGGCCGCCCGGGATTTCCGAGGAGCGCCGCAGGGGTTTCTATAGCGTAGATTTCCGTTTTTGGCAATGGCTTTATGTCCGCTGCCTCTGTTTGTTCTCCTGTGGGCGGGAGGGGCAAGCTGGAGGCTTGTCGATGTCGTCCACAGAGGCGCGCCGCCGAGCGGGCTTATGCGGCCGAGGGCGTCATCGGTCGTCCTTGAGCCTTCCTTGGTTGTCGTCGCGCCCGATGCAGCGGGGTCCGTGGAAGAGGGTGCGAGCCGTCGGGATAGACGTGGACCTTGACTGGCGCCCTTGCTCGACGCCCAATTGCGCCAGCACCCGGCCTGGGTCGCTGAGCAGCGGTCGATCTCGCCCTTGCTTGGCGGTGCGGAAATAGTGGCCGCCGCGGTTTGTACAGAGGGTGATCGGCAGGCCGTGCTCCGAAAAGGCCTCTTTCAGCGCGCGGAAGGTCGAGGCCGTGCCCTCCTCCTCGCCGAGAAAGGCGGGGAGATCGCGCCCGTCGCATCGTCCAACGAACAATGAAATCAAGGGTTGGCTTCCCCTCGAGCCAGGCGTGCCGCGAGCGGCCTGATGCTCCGCTAATGCCTGGCAAGGGCCGCCGCTCGCGCTTGCGGCGGTGAGCGCCCTTGCGCGGCGCCTTGGGAACAACGCCCGCCCATTGCACGCCCGCCTCCTCCCGGTTCAGCTCCGCCGATTCCCAGCGGTTCAGACTGTTCAAAAACATCGCCATGCGCACCCGCTGAAGGGCTTCAGTCCGGCGCGCCCACGCCCTCCCAAAGGGCCCGACCCACCGGACAGATCGTGCGCCGCCCTAAACCGCACATAGCGTCTCCTGCCGACACGACGCCCCGCCGTACTGGCGCGCGGCGCTGAAACTGGCTAGAGTCTGCTGACGCGATTGGCGTCAAGGACCTCTTCCCATTGCCCGACATTGTTGACGAACGGCCCGCTCCCGGCGGGCCGGCTGATATCAAACCCGTCTCGATCCTCGATGAAATGAAACGCAGCTATCTCGATTACGCGATGAGCGTGATCGTGAGCCGCGCGTTGCCCGACGTTCGCGACGGCCTGAAACCCGTGCACCGGCGCATCCTCTATGCGATGCGCGAGCTCAACTTCACACCTGACCGGCCGTACAACAAGTCGGCGCGCACCGTGGGCGACGTGATCGGCAAGTATCACCCGCACGGCGAGCTTGCTGTCTACGACGCCCTGGTTCGCATGGCGCAGGACTTCTCGATGAGCGCGCCGCTCATCGACGGGCAGGGCAATTTCGGTTCGGTCGACGGCGATCCGCCCGCGGCGCAGCGCTATACCGAAGCCAGGCTCGCCCCCGTCGCGATCGCTTTGCTCGACGATCTCGGGAACGACACCGTCGACTTCAAGCCGAACTATGACGACAAGGAAGAAGAGCCTGTCGTTCTGCCGGCGCGCTTTCCCAATCTGCTCGTCAACGGCGCAGGCGGCATCGCTGTCGGCATGGCCACCAACATCCCGCCGCACAATCTCGGCGAGGCGATCGACGCCGTTCTCGCTTTTATGGATAAGCCCGACATCACGCTCGAGGAGTTATTGGAGCTGATACCCGGCCCGGATTTCCCGACGGGGGGATCTATCCTCGGGCGAGCCGGCATCCGCTCCGCCTATGCGACCGGCCGGGGCTCGATCATCATGCGCGCGAAGGTCGCGGTCGAGGAGCTGCGCAAGGACCGCGAAGCGCTGATCGTCAGTGAGATCCCCTACCAGGTCAATAAGGCGACGCTGATCGAGCGCATAGCAGAGCTCGTTCGGGAGAAGCGCGTCGAGGGCATCTCGGATCTGCGCGACGAATCCGACCGCGATGGCATGCGCATCGTCATCGAGATCAAGCGCGACGCGGTCGCGGAAGTGGTGCTCAATCAGCTTTGGCGCTTCACCGCCCTGCAATCGAGTTTCGGCGCGAACATGATCGCGCTGAATGGCGGCCGGCCGGAAATGCTGACGCTGACCGACATGCTGCGCGCGTTCCTCGACTTCCGCGAGGAAGTCGTCACGCGGCGGACCAAATATCTGCTCACCAAGGCGCGTGACAACGCGCATATGCAGGTCGGCCTCGCGATCGCGGTCGCCAACATTGACGAGGTGATCCGCCTCATCCGCACGTCCCCCGATTCGGCCGCCGCACGAACGACGCTGATGGAGCGGATGTGGCCGGCGCGGGACATGGCGCCGCTCATCACGCTCATCGCCGATCCGCGCCACGCGCTCGACGCCAACGGCGCCATTCGCCTCTCCGAAGCGCAGGCCCGCGCGATCCTCGAATTGCGCCTCGCGCGTCTCACAGCGCTCGGTCGCGACGAGATCGCCGAGGCACTCAATCGGCTGGCGGTGGAGATCGCCGACTATCTCGACATCTTGAGCTCTCGCCTTCGCCTGATGAGCATCATCCGCGACGAGCTCGTCAAGGCCAAGACAGATTTCGCCACGCCGCGCCGCACGATCATCCTCGACAGCGACGCCGACATGGAGGACGAGGACCTCATCCAACGCGAGGAGATGGTCGTGCTGGTGAGCCACGGCGGCTATATCAAGCGCGCGCCGCTCACGACCTACCGCGCGCAAAGACGCGGCGGCAAAGGGCGCGGCGCGATGGCGACGCGCGAAGAGGATTTCGTCGCCAGATTGTTCGTCGCCTCGACGCATCAGCCGGTGCTGTTCTTCTCCTCGGCGGGTCAGGTTTACAAAGAAAAGGTCTGGCGCTTGCCGTTGGCGGCGCCCCAGGCGCGCGGTAAGGCGCTCGTGAATCTATTGCCCCTCGAGCACGACGAACGCATCACCACCATCATGGCCCTGCCGGAGGACGAGGAGAGCTGGGAAGCGCTCGACGTGATGTTCGCGACGACGCGCGGCACGGTCCGACGCAACAAGCTCAGTGACTTCGCGCAGGTGAACCGCGCGGGCAAGATCGCCATGCGGCTCGACGAAGGCGAGCGGATCGTGGACGTCCAGATCTGCTCCAACAAGGACGACGTGCTGCTGACCACGGCGCGCGGCCAGTGCATCCGCTTTTCTGTCGATGACGTGCGCGTGTTCAAGGGCCGCGATTCGATGGGCGTGCGCGGCATCGCGCTCGCTGAGGGCGACAGCGTCATCTCGCTCGCGATCCTGAGATCAATTGACGTGACCTCTGATCAGCGCGTTGCTTATCTTAAGCAACGCCGGGCGATCGAGGGCGAGGCGGACGAAGCTGAAGGCGGCGCCGAAAGCGAAGACGAGAACGGCGCAGAGCCGAATGGCGGGGGCGCGCTTGAGCCGGAGCGCTTCGAGGCGATGCGCGCGGCCGAACAGGTCATCCTGACGATATCAGAGAACGGCTACGGCAAGCGGACGTCTTCGTTCGAATACCGCGTCACCGGGCGCGGCGGCAAAGGCATCGTCGCGATGGCGGTCAACGCTCGCAACGGCTCGCTTGTCGCCTCATTCCCGGTGCAAGAGAGCGACGAACTCATGCTGGTGACTGACGGCGGTCAGCTCATCCGGGTCCCGGTCACTGGCATTCGCATCGCCGGCCGGTCGACGCAGGGCGTAATCGTGTTCGACACGGCGGATGAGGAGCACGTCGTTTCGGTGGATCGTATCGGCGAAACGGGCGGCGAAGCGGGAAGCGAGGAGGACGCGGAGTAGCCTGTTTCTCAGAGCCAGATGTGCTGATTCTTTGCCCCGCGCACATTGTTACGCGGGCTAACGATTTCAGCGACTTAAGTGCATTTTTGTGCAAACTTTTTCGCCTTCGGCCAACGTTTCCGCGACCAAGCCGGAGGAATGAGTGAGCGCGAGCGGAGGCGATGTTGAGGCGATCTCCGGGGGAGCAGCGGCCATAGGGCGCCCCACGCCAACATTGAGCCCGTGATAGAGATTGAGCTCCCGCACGACTTTTACGAACGGCGCAATCGCCTTCAGGTCCCCCTCTTCGAGCGAAAGATCGACGCAGCGCAACGCCTTTGTCAGTCGCGCGACCTGAATGCGAGCATAGTCCTCCGGTGGGTCGAGCCGCCGCTTCGCCAATGATAGACCGACGACGCGACGGACCGTCGCCGGACTTTTCTTCATCGCAATCGCGATTTGCTCAACGCTGTAGCCCGACACGAGCAAATCAAAATAGGCCTCTTGGCGCTTGATCGATAGCTCGCGGCGGATTTTGCCCGCGGCCCGTTGTCGGGCTCGCTCGGAGGCTAGTCTCGTCTTATTGAACATGAAGGCTCGCGTTTTGCTAATTTAGATTGAATGTACCAGTAATTCTGATTTTCTGCAACTACTTGTTTGGGGCGACGCGAATTGCGCTCGCGTCTCCAGTCTCACGGATGTTGACGTCGCCAGCATCCACACAACGACACGGGCGCTCGTTGCCGGCATAGCGCACGCCATTGCGAGAGCGGTCGGACGCGCAAGCCGCAAAAGAGATTTTGGCGCGTCAGTCGAACTTTGCGAAGCGCCGGCCGTCATTGTGAGCCTCGTCACACCTCACCCAGCCGGCGTTGGTTAGAAGCCTTGCACCCTTGTTCGCCGGTCCCCAATTGAGCGAGTAAGGGCGGGAGGCGACTCCAAGCGGGATAAGACGCGGAGTTGACCATGCCCCTTCAAGTTCTCAACAATTCGATCATCCGCGAGGATGGCGGTTCGCCGTCCACCGTCATGTCGGGATGTGAGCATCTGAGAATCGCGCCGATGCCCCGCACCGACCAGCCCTCTCGTCGTTAAACGAAGCGCGATTGACACCGCCTTGCGAAGGAACGGACATTGAGCGATTCCACCCCTCACAGAAAATTTACCGGCGAAAGGGTCACGCCCGCACCGGCCCCGCTGGCCAAATGCGACGTCTCAAACTCGGAGAAGTCCTCTGAGTGCGGAAGCCGGTGCGAAAGAGCTGTTGGCTTTTCCTGTCCCTACCAACGAACCGGAGCGGCTCAAAGCTTTGCGCGCGCTCGACATCCTGGATAGCCCACCCGAAGCGGCTTATGATGAAATCGCGGAGTTGGCGGCGCAGATCTGCGGATGCCCTATCGGCTACATCAGCTTCATCGACGACGATCGCCGATGGCTTAAAGCCAGATATGGCCTCCCCGCAGAAGTAACGAATGCGCCTCGCGGCGCTACGGTTTGCGCGACCACCCTGCGCGGCGCCGAGATGTTCACGGTGCCGGACATGACACAGGACTCTCGGTTTGACCGTGTCGGGATCGTCGTCGGCGAACCACACTGCCGGTTCTATTGCGGGGTGCCGCTCATCACTGACGAAGGCTATGCGCTGGGCACGCTGTGCGTCCTGGATTTTGAGCCACGCCAGCTGACCTTTGAACAAACGGAAGCGCTACGCCGGCTGTCGCGCCAGGTTCTTACTCTCCTGGAGCTGCGTCGAAGGCTGATCGAGCACAATGAGACGATTGCGCAACTCGAACTGGCGCGCGAGGAGGCCGCTGCGCAAAAAACGCGCGCTGATGAGCTGCTCGACAACCTTATGCCCCGCGCAATCACCGAGGAGCTGAAAAAATACGGCAAAGTCCAACCGAAATATATTCGCTCGGCAACAGTTCTACTGGCGGACTTTCAGGGCTTCACGCTTCTGTCCGAGCGAGCCGAGCCAGCGGCGCTCATTGGTCTCCTTGACGAGTATTTCAGCGCCTTCGATGACATCGTCGCCGGTCACGGACTGGAGAAGATCAAGACGATCGGGGACGCCTATATGGCTGTCGGCGGGGTGCCCGAGACCGGCCTTCGCCATCCGATCGACGCATGCCTGGCGGCGCTGGAAATACAGGCGACCGCCGCCCGCATGAGATCGCGAAATGATCGGTTGCGACTGCCGTCGCTTGAGTTGCGGATCGGCGTTCATACCGGGCCAGTCATATCCGGCGTGGTCGGAAATCGCCGCTTCACCTTCGATATCTGGGGCGATGCGGTGAACATTGCGTCGTTCATGGAGGCGCACTGCCTACCCGGCCGGATCAATGTCTCCGACACCGTGGCCGGACACGCGAAGGCGCTGTTCGAACTTGAGCCGCGCGGTCCCGTCGAAGCAAAGCACGAACGCACGCACGAGATGTTTTTCCTCAATCGTCTGAAGCCGGAGTTCTCGAGCGATCACGACGGCCAACAGCCGAACGAAACTTTCGCCGCCGAATATGATCGCCTGACCGGCCGGTCGCCGCCACAAGCCATGCAAGACTGGACATCGCGCTAGCTTGCCTGTCGCGCGCGGCATTCTCGCTGCCCCGGACTCGTGTAGGATACTGGCGACATAGGAAATCATCCGATGACCCGACGTGCGCGCGACGTTCTCATCGACATTCTGCGTGATGAGGGGATCACTCACGTTTTCGGCAATCCGGGCTCGACCGAGATGCCGCTCATGGACGCGCTCGTCGACGCGCCCGACATTCGCTACGTGCTCGGCCTTCAGGAGGCGACCGCGGTCGGCATGGCGGACGGCTGGGCGCTGGCCACGGGCCGGACGGCCTTCGTCAACCTGCACGCTATGGGCGGCCTCGGCAACGCCATGGGCGTGCTGGTCGCCTCCAAGGCGAGCGAGACGCCGCTCGTCGTCACCGCCGGCCAGCAGGACACAAGGCATCTGATGACCGAGCCGTGGCTCTCCGGCGATCTCGTTGCGCTGGCTGCGCCCGTGACCAAATGGGCGAAGGAGCTCAGGCGAGGCGACGACATCGGACCGGCGCTGCGCCGCGCCTTCAGCCTCGCCCGCACGCCGCCCTGCGGGCCGGTGTTTCTTTCGCTGCCGATGGATATTCTGGATCAGGACGTGAATCACTCGACGCCGCCGGCGTCTTCGCCGCCGCGACTGGGTGCATCGCCCGATGCGGCGAAATTGGCCGAGATGCTCGCGGGCCTTGATCCCGATCGCGTCATCGTCCTGCTCGGCGACGACCTCCCCGCGGCCGCAAGCACGGGTCTGATCGCCTTCGCCGAGGCCGGCGGCTTCGCGGTCTGGGGCACGCAACTCACCTCGCGCACCGCGTTTCCGTCTCATCATCCCAGCTGGGCAGGCGTGCTGAAGCCCGATTTCGCCGACATGCGCACTCATCTCCAGTCGGCGCAAGCGATCGTGCTCGTCGGCGGACGCGCCTTCGTCGCCTACCCTTATCGCGAAGCCGAGCCGGTGCCCGAGGGTGTCGCCGTCATGCATATCGCCGACAATCCGGAGGCGTTCGGACGCGAACACGCCGCCGAGATCGCCCTCCTCGGCGACATCGGCAAGACCCTTGCGGCGGTCGCGAAGCGCCTCGAAGAACTCACCGACAAGAACAAGGTCTCGGCCCGGCTTGCTGCGCGAGGCGCACGACGGCAGGATGTCAGGGAAGCGACGCGCATGGCCATTCTCGCGGATAGTGCGAGCGCGCCGCTCAGCGCCGACGCCGCGGTGCTTGCGGCGCTGGACGCTCTGCCCGAGGACGCGATCGTCGCCAACGATTCCGCCGCGACGTTCGGCCGCGTCCAGGATCTCATGACGACCGAGCCCGGGCGCTACTTCTTCGCCCGCGGCGGGGTGCTCGGCTGCAGCATGCCGGCCGCCGTCGGCGCCTCGCTTGCGACGGGCGGCTGGGTCGTCGCCTTCGTTGGCGACGGCGGGGCGATGTATTCGCCGCAGGCGTTGTGGAGCGCTGCCCATAACAGGACGCGGACGATTT
The DNA here is from genome assembly GCA_963717215.1 of uncultured Alphaproteobacteria bacterium. Lineage (GTDB taxonomy): Bacteria > Pseudomonadota > Alphaproteobacteria > Rhizobiales > Beijerinckiaceae > Roseiarcus. Next base: position 268,995 of record CAVQVS010000001.1, on the reverse strand, counting down.
TCGTTGTCTTCAACAATCGCCGCTACGGCGTGTTGCAGAACGTCGCCAAGTCGCTCGGCTATTCCAACGCCAAGGCTGGCCGCTTCGTGGGCATGGATGTCGTCGATCCGGCGATCGACTTTCAGGCGCTGGCCAAATCGATGGGCGTGCCGGCCGAGCGCGCAAACGATCGCGACGCGATCGGCGCGGCGATCAAGCGCGCGCTCGAGCGCGAAGGCCCGTCGCTGATCGAAATCCCGATCCGCTAGTGGAGATCCCGGGTATAAACGAACCTCGGCATGTTCCAACCATAGCGGATCGCGAACAGACGCAGCGCCAGGCCTGCCGCCATCGCGACGATCATCACCGGATCGTGGGCCAAGCCGGCGCGAAGGCCCCCGACATAGAGGGCGCCCGCGACCACCGAGACGCTGGCGTAGAGCTCGCTGCGGAACAGCAGGGGGACCTCGTTGCAGAGCACATCGCGCAGCACACCGCCGACGCAGCCGGTGATCATTCCCGACATGATGACGATGAGAAACGGCAGGTCGAGATCGAGCGCGACGTTACAGCCGATCACCGTGAACAGGGCAAGCCCTATCGCGTCGAGAACGAGAAAGACATTGCGCAGCTGATGCACGACCCGCGCGATCGCGATCGTGAACAGCGCTGCGCCGGCGGTGACCAGGAGATAGTCAGGATGCGCCACCCAGGAGAGTGGATAGTGCCCGAGCAGGATATCGCGCATTGAACCGCCGCCGAGCGCCGTCACGCTGCCGAGCAGGCAAACGCCGACCCAGTCCATGCTGCGCCGGCCTGCGGCCAGCGCCGCCGTCATGGCCTCGACGACAATGGCGGCAATATAGAGCGCGTGAAGCAACATTGTGCGAGCGCTCCCGCGCGAAGGGGCGCACCCGCTGGGCTCAGGACCGGGGCCGCCGCGCTGCCCTTATGAGCGTCGCCTCAGTTTTCGGTCAACGCTCCCCGCGCGCCGCGGAAGCCGTCATCACGAAGCGAGGCTCAAGGGCGGTGTACGTTCGTCACCCGCGAGTCTGGGTTCGATCGTGCGGACGTACCAGTCGACGAACTGAATGACGCCGCCCTCGTGAACGGTTGAATAGGGGCCGGGCTCATACGCAGGGGAACGCAGGCCGCGCGCGTTCTCTTCGACGATCCGGCGATCCTGATTGTTGGTCTCCGTCCAGACGTGTGTGAGTTCCTCGAGGTCATAGTCCTCGCCTTCGACCGCATCTTTGTGGACGAGCCATTTCGTCGTGACGGCTGTTTCGTTCGCGCTGATCGGCAGCACGCGGAAGGTGACTGCGTGGTCGATCAGCACGTGGTTCCAGATGGTCGGATAGTGATAGAGCATGAGCGAGCCGATGCGCTCGGCCGAGACCTCATCGGATAGGTTCCTTCGCACGGCGCGCTTGCCTGTCAGCGTATAGCTCTCGACATTGGGCAGGAGCGGCGTTCGCGTCGCGCGGAACTGGCCCGAGGGGTCGATGCGGAAGCGGGCCGGAAGTCCACCTGCCTCCAGCCGCGCCCAATGCTCGAGCATCTCGGGATCCTTCTCCGCGCTCTGGATTCCGGTTGCGCTCGGCGCTTCCGGGAAGGTCTTGCAAAGCTCCGGATGGTTGGCCTGGCAGTGGTAGCACTCGCGGTTGTTCTCCCAAACGAGCTTCCAGTTGCCGCGCTCGACAATCGTGGTTTCATGGACGACCTTCGCTTCGGCAAGGCGATGGGGCGCGAAATAAGGCTCCATCATTTTGCGGAAGGAAGCGAAATCGGGCGGCGTCTCGGCCAGGCAGACGAACAGATAGCCGGCGACGCTCTCGCAGGCGACCGCTTTCAGCCCATAAGCCGTCTTGTCGAAGCCCTCGGCGACCTGGCGAGCGAACAAAAGGCGCCCGTCGAGATCATAGCTCCACTGGTGATAAGGGCAGACGAGCCGCACCGCCGCGCCCTTCTCGGCCGCGCAGATCCGGCTGCCGCGATGCCGACAGGTGTTGTGAAGCGCGCGGACCGTTCCCTTGAGATCGCGGACCAGGATCACCGAATAATCGCCGATCTGGACGGTCATGAAGGCGCCAGGCCTGAGTTCGCAATCGTGCCCGACGAACAGCCAGTCCTTGTACCAGATCATCTCCATATCGAGCCGGAAATAGTCCGGGTCGATGTAGTAGGGCTGTGGGAGAGTGAAGCCTTCGCGGCGACCCCTTAGCCGTCCCAGCATGTCGTTGCGCGCGTTCATGGATTTCCGTCCTCGACCCCGGGGGGATCGCGCGCGGCGGGTGATTCCAAGCGCCGCGCGTTTGGCGAACCATCAAACCGAGTGCCGCCATGCGTCAAGGACGCTCGTCATGTTCGGCGCCAACAATCCGGAGCTTGCCGCATCGAATTTCTAGTCGCGCTTTCCTGGCCAGTAAGTTCGCACGAGTTTCGCCTCGGTCTTCGGCGAATGCCTCAACGACTGCAGCACGACGCAATCATTGTGTTTCGTCAAGATCCGTTCACATCATCGCGCCGGCAGCGCGGCGTGCGTCGCCCGGTTGTCTTCAGATGACCTCAGGTTCCGACCAGTCGAACTTGAGCGCCTCGCGGAATGCAAACCGGTCAAGGTGCGAGGCGACAACGCCTTTCATGCGCTCGACCGTCTCTTTCTCGGGAGCGTCGATCGTCACCGACAGGTCGTCGGGCCGCGCTTCAAACGCCACGACGGCGGCGGGAAACCGGACCACGCCCCTCTGCTCGGTGAGCTCAACCTCCTGTTTATGGCTCCAATGTTTGCATAGCTGCTGCATATACTTTGAGCCGTTGGCGGTCGGGACGCTGGCGCTGACGATCATGCTGATGAGCCTTTCGCGTTCGGTGCCGTTGGACGCAGTTCAATCGAAAGATGGGGCCCGCACCCTGACAATCAAGCGGGGCGTGCCGACCGGGACTTGCCTTGAAACTCTACCCTGACTTAAAGGCGGCGCTCCGCTTATGGGCGGCACAGACCCGCTTGCCGGCGCCCTCTGCCCAAGCTAACGCTTGGCGTGATGACCCGCGTCGGCTTCTTCTCAGGCTCGTTCGATCCGATGACCAACGGGCATCTCGACGTGATCGAGCACGCGGCGGCTTTGTGCGACCGGCTGGTCGTCGGCGTGGGCTCCAATCCTAACAAGGCCGCCTTGTTCACGGTTCAAGAGCGGCTGAAGCTGATCCGTGAGGCGGCCGCACCCATCATGGCTAAGGCAGGATGCGAGCTCGACGTCGTCGAATTCACCGGCCTCGCCATCGAGGCCGCGCGCCAGGCAGGCGCCACGCTGATCTTCCGGGGGCTCAGGGACGGAACCGATTTCGACTATGAGATGCAGATGGCGGGCATGAACGGCGCGATGGCGCCCGAGCTGCGTACCGTCTTTCTGCCCGCCTCCTCGCCGGTCCGGCCGATTACCGCGACGCTCGTCCGGCAGATCGCGTCCATGGGCGGCGACGCCTCCGCCTTCGCGCCGCCGAACGTGATTGAGGCGCTCAAGGCGAAGTTCAAGGGCGCGCGCTAGCGCCCGCATCCGGCCCTTCGGGCCACCTTCTCCCCGAGGGAGAAGGGGTGAGCCAACGGCGGCGCCGAAACCCTTCTCCCTCGGGGAGAAGGTGGCCGCGCGTAGCGCGGACGGATGAGGGCCCTTCCCCCTACCCCTCTCCCCGCTCCTCGCGCAGCCGCGCCCAGTATTCCAGCCGCTTCCTGAGCTCGCGCTCGAAACCCCGCTCGACCGGGTCGTAGAGCGCCTGGCGGCCAAGCTTGTCGGGCCAATAGTTCTGGCCGCTGAAGGCGTCGGGCTCGTCGTGATCATATTTGTAAGTCGCGCCGTAGCCCTCGCGCTTCATGAGCTTGGTCGGAGCGTTGAGGATGGTCTTCGGCGGAGCGAGGGAGCCATGTGCTTTCGCGAGCGTCTGAGCGGCGCCGAACGCCCTGTAGATTGCGTTCGATTTCGGCGCGGTCGCGACGTAGACCACGGCCTCCGCGATCGCGAGCTCCCCCTCCGGACTGCCGAGAAAATCGTAAGCATCCTTGGCGGCGTTGGCGATAACTAGGGCTTGAGGGTCGGCGAGCCCGATATCCTCGGACGCCATGCGCACCACGCGCCGCGCGATGAACAACGGGTCCTCGCCGGCGTCGAACATGCGCGCGAGATAATAGAGCGCCGCGTCCGGATCGGAGCCGCGCACGGTTTTGTGCAGGGCCGAGATCAGGTTGTAATGGCCGTCCTGCGCCTTGTCGTAGATCGGCGCGCGCCGCTGCACCACTTCGACGAGCTGCGCGGCGTCGAGCACCTCGCCCACGCGCGCGGCGCGCCAAACTTCTTCGGCGAGAGTGAGCACAGCCCGCCCGTCGCCGTCCGCCATGCCGATGAGGGCCTCCCGCGCTGGCGGTTCGAGCGGCAGAGGTGCGCCCATCACCTCTTCGGCGCGTTTCAAGAGCGCCTCGAGCGCCTCCGCGCCAAGCGGTCGAAAGACGAGCACGCGGGCGCGCGACAGCAACGCCGCATTGAGTTCGAATGACGGATTTTCGGTCGTTGCGCCGATGAGCGTGATCGAGCCGTCCTCCATCACCGGAAGGAAAGAATCCTGCTGCGCGCGGTTGAAGCGATGGATCTCGTCGACGAACAGGAGCGTGCCCTGCCCTTGCGCACGGCGCACGCGCGCCGCGTCGAAGATCTTCTTCAGTTCCGCGACGCCCGTATGGATCGCCGAGAGCTGCACGAATGTGTCGGCGCGGGAAGCGCCGATGAGCCGCGCGACCGTCGTCTTGCCACTGCCAGGCGGCCCCCAGAAGATCATCGAGCCGAGCGAGGGCGCCGCAAGCAGGCGCGTCAGCGCTCCGTTCGGTCCCGTCAGATGCTCCTGGCCCGAAACTTCGGCGATCGACATCGGCCGCAGCCGTTCGGCGAGCGGCGCCGGCGGCGGCTCAGGCTTGGGATCAAGGCCGTCGAGAAGGCTCATTCGGCTTTGTCCCGCGGGCGCGGTCCGCTGTCCAGCGCGGCTTATCGCCGTACGTGCTTGCCGCTTGCCTGCTCCTGGCCCATTGTCCGCCATCGCTTCACGGCCACGAGCGCTGCGCCATGGGTTCCTTCGGCCTGCCTTACGCTCCCTCGGAAACCCTGGGATTCATTCCGCAAAGGCTCGAGCGGCTGACCGCAATCATGGCTCGCCAGGTCGAGGAGAGGAAGGCGCCGGGCGTCTCCATGCTGATCGCCCGGCATGGGCATATCGCCTACCGCCAATCGGTCGGCGCGCTGCGGCCCGGCGGCCCCGACATGAGGGACGACGCGATCTTCCGCATCTATTCAATGACGAAGCCGATCGTTTCCGTCGCCGCGATGATGCTGGTCGAGGAAGGGCGGCTTCTGATCACCGATCCCGTATCGAAATACATTCCCGCTTTCGAGAACACGAAAGTCGGAATCGTCAACGACGACAAGCTCCGTCCTGCGCCGCTGAAGCGGCCGATCACGGTCCAGGACCTGATGCGGCACACATCGGGGCTGACCTATGGCTACACCGGAGCATCAAAGGTGCAGACACTGGTCGCGGCCTCGGGCTTGGGGAGTCAGAAGGGAACGCTGGCCGAGCAGGTCGAGGCGCTCGCCGCCCTGCCGTTGATGCATCAACCCGGAGAGGTTTGGGAATATAGCCTGTCGACCGACGTGCTCGGCCGCGTGATCGAGGTCATCGAAGGCGGTTCGCTCGGCGAGGTTTTGCAGCAGCGCCTGTTCGGCCCGCTTGGCATGGTCGACACCGCCTTTTTCATCCCTCCCTCAAAGCTTCCGCGGGAGGCAAAGCCAATGTCGCCGCAGGTCTACATAAGCCTTGGCGCCGATCCGAATCCTATGACCGAGCCGCCACGATTCGAATCGGGCGGCGGCGGCCTTTTGTCGACGATCGGAGATTACGCACGCTTCGCTGCGATGCTAAGCAGCGGAGGCGAGCTCGACGGCGTACGCATCCTGGGACCCCGAATGATCCGGTTCATGGCGAGCGATCATCTGGGATCTCATGTCGACCGCAGCCACGCGCTGCTTGCGCCGGGCCACGGCTTCGGCCTCGGCTTCGGCGTACGCCTGCAATATGGACTCGCGACGACGCCAGGATCGGTCGGCGACTATTTCTGGGGCGGCTGGGCGGGAACGACATTCAGGGTTTCGCCGCAGAGACTCCCTGTTCGCGATTTTCATGACACAGGCGCCGGACAACCGCGAGCATTTTGGCTGGACGTTTGGCAATCTGCTCAACGCGGCAATCCTTTAAACCTCCGGCAGCCCAAAGAGAAAGCCATGAGTTCGTTCGCCCTGCCTTACGCCCCATCGGAAACGCTCGGCTTCAATCCGCAAAGGCTCGAGCGCCTGACCGCAATCATGGCTCGTCAGGTCGAGGAGAAGAAGGCTCCGGGCCTCTCGATGCTGATCGCCCGGCATGGGCATATCGCCTACCGCCAATCGGTGGGCGCGCTGCGGCCCGGCGGCCCCGACATGAGGGACGACGCGATCTTCCGCATCTATTCGATGACGAAGCCGATCGTTTCCGTCGCCGCGATGATGCTGGTCGAGGAAGGGCGGCTTCTGATCACCGATCCCGTCTCGAAATACATTCCCGCTTTCGCCAGCTCGAAGGTCGGCATTGTCAACCGCGACAAGCTTGACCTCGCGCCGCTCGAGCGGCCGATCACCGTCCAGGACCTCATGCGCCACACGTCGGGGCTGACCTACGGCTTCACCGGCGTCTCGCCCGTCCAGAAGCTGGTCAAGGCGGCGAACGTCGCCAATGTGAACCGGACGGCGGCAGCAAATGTCGAGGCAATGGCCGCGCTTCCGCTCATGCATCAGCCGGGCGAGGTGTGGGAGTACAGCCTGTCCACCGACGTGCTCGGGCGCATTGTCGAGATCGTCGAGGGCGCTTCGCTTGGCGAGGTTTTGCGCCATCGCCTGTTTGGGCCGCTCGCCATGGTCGACACCGCCTTCTACACGCCTCAGTCGAAACTCGACCGGCGCGCCGACCCGTTCTCGTTCGATGTCATGATCGCGGCCGGGGCGGACACGCGCGCTTCGACGTCGCCGCCCGAATTCGAGTCCGGCGGCGGCGGCCTCATGTCGACGCTCGCTGACTATACGCGCTTCGCCGCCATGCTGAGCGCCGGGGGCGCGATCGACGGCGTGCGCATTCTCAGTCCGCGCACGCTCGCCTTCATGGCGAGCGATCACCTCCACGCGAGCGTGAAGAGAGGCCACTATCTGCTATGGCCTGGTCACGGCTTCGGCCTTGGCTTCGCGGTCCGCACCGATCCGGGCCAGGCGCCGACAGCGGGCAGCGTCGGCGAGTTTTTCTGGGGTGGCATGATGGGCACGGCGTTCTGGGTGTCGCCGCGAGACTCCCTGTTCGCGGTCTTCATGGTTCAGACGCCGGAGAATCGCGAATATTTCCGCGTGCTGTTCCGGAACCTCGTCAGCGCCGCAATGGCATGATCACCACACGCCGACGTTGGCCGCAGACGCCCACGGCTCCGCCGGCGCCTTCGGCTCGCCCTTCTGGATAAGCTCGATCGAGATACTATCGGGCGTGCGAATGAAGGCCATGTGTCCGTCGCGCGGCGGACGATTGATGGTCACGCCAGCCTTCTGAAGTTTGGCGCAGAGCGCATAGATGTCATCGACCGCATAGGCGAGATGGCCGAAATTGCGCCCGCCCTTGTAGTCCTCGGGATCCCAATTGTAGGTGAGCTCGACCGTCGGCTTCCGGCTCGCCTTGGCGGTCTCGGCGTCATCGGGGGCGGCGAGGAACACCAGGGTGAAGCGGCCCTTCTCGTTCTCGATGCGTCGTGTCTCGACGAAGCCCATGAGCTCGAAAAATGCGATCGTCGCCTTGAGATCCGTCACGCGGATCATCGTATGCAGATATTCCATTGGCTCCTCGTCGGGGTTTGCTTCGCTAATGGGTTCAGAGCATAACGCCTCCGGTCTCAAGGGGAAGCCCCCCGGACATAGGGACGACTCGCTTTGGCGACAGAGCCGCGCCAGCCGGCCCAAGACCACTCGACGCTGAAGCAGCGCGCGGCAGGAGCATCGATCGTCGCGAGCACCGTTCTCGCGGCGCTCAAGCTCACGGCTGGCTTCGCTTCCGGCTCGCTCGCGCTGATTTCGGAAGGCGCGCATAACACGATCGACATTAGCGCGAGCGCGCTGACCCTGTTCGCCGTGCGCGAGGCCGACAAGCCCGCCGACGCCGATCATCCCTTCGGCCACGCCAAGATCGAGGCGGTGGCGGCGCTGGCCGAGACCGGCCTTCTCGCCGCGCTCGCGATCGGCGTCGCGATCCAGGCGATCGAGCGCATACGCGGCGGCGACACGACGGTCGATGTCGGCGCCTTCGCAATCGGCGCGATCCTCTTCTCGATCGTCGTCGACATCGTGCGCTGGCGCGCCCTGTCCCATGCGGCGCATACGACGTCGAGCCACGCGCTCGCCGCCGATGCGCTGCACTATTCGAGCGACCTCGTTGCGTCCGTTCTGGTCCTCGTCGGCCTCACCGCGACCCGCGCGGGATTCTCTCATGCCGACGCGCTGGCGGCGATCGGCGTCGCCGGCTTCATTGGTGTCGCAGGCTATCGCCTGGGAAGGACCACAATCGACGCGCTCGTCGACCGCGCGCCTGAAGGGCTCACCGACGCGATCCGCAGCCTGGTCGCGCACGACACGAGCGTCGCGGCGATCGAGGCGATTCGCTTAAGGCCAAACGGCGCCAAGATCGTGGGCGACGTAATTGTCTCGGTGTCGCGCACTCTGCCGCTTGAACGCGTCGCGGGAATCAAGGCCGAGCTGCAATCCCGCATTGCGCGAAAATGGCCTCAAGCCGAATTGACGATTACCGCCAATCCGCTCGCGCTCGACGACGAGACGATCCTCGAGCGGGTGCTGGTGATCGCCGCGCGCCGAGGCCTGCCTGTACACCATGTGACCATCCAGGACATTGAGGCGCGCAAGACCGTCACTCTGGATCTCGAGGTCGATGGAGCGATGTCGCTCGGCGAGGCTCACCGGCTCGCCTCGGAGCTTGAGGATGCGATCGCGGCCGAGGTCGGCGAGGACGTCGAGGTCGAGACTCACATCGAGCCTGCTGAGCCCGAATCCAGCGGGCAACTCGCGGAGCCGGAACTCGCGCACCGCATCGAGGCCTCGCTCGCCGCCGCGGCCGCCGGGCAGGGACGCGTGCGGGACATTCATGACGTGCGGGTGCGCAAAACCTCGGACGGCGTGTTCGTCCTCTTCCACTGCCATGTGGATCCGGAAACGCCAGTGGCGACCGTTCACGACGCTGTCGATTCGCTCGAGCGTTCGGTCAAGGAGGCATTTCCAGAAGCGCGCCGCGTCGTCGGGCATGCGGAGCCGGCGGGCGCGGAAGGCGCGCAATGAAATCGGCTCCTCCCGCCGACACCATGGTATTGCTTGAGCGTGGTCGCAAGCGGCGCGATCATGGGCTCGGGGCTCTTACAATTGAGCCGTTGGAGCCTCTATGGCCGATTCGCAAGTGACAGATAACGCCTCGTCCCCAACTTCGACTCAGGCCACAGCCTGGCGCAGTCGCTGGCTCTATCCGATCCTCCGCATCACCTTCCTGGTCTTCGTCGCCTGGCTCATCTGGTACACAGCCGGACATTGGGATCGCTGGACGGGCGCCGCGCGTTTGGAATCGACGGACGACGCCTTCGTCGCGGGCGACGTGACCCCGCTCTCCGCGAGGGTGTCCGGCTACATCACCGAAATGCCGGTCAACGACTTCCAGGCCATCCACAAGGGCGATCTGATCGCCGTCATTGATCCGGCCGACTACCAGGCCCAGCTTGACCTGGCTCAAGCCAATCTCGCCGCGGCCGAGGCCACGCTCGCCAATCTCGAGAATCAGCGCGCCATCCAGCAGTCGCTTGTCCGGGAGGCCGAGGCGACGATCGACGCGACCGAGGCCGACCTGCTGCGCTACCAGCTCGAGGATCAGCGCCAGCGAAACCTGTTCAAGACAGGAATTGCCGGCACCCAGCAGCTGGTCGAGCAGGCCGACGCCAACGCAAAGAAAGTGATGGCGCAACGGCGCCTGAACGAAGCGCAGCTCGACCAGCAGAAGGCGGCGCTGGCGGCGATCGACATTCAGGAGAAGCAGCTTCGCGCCCAGATCCACGCAGCGGAAGCGCAGGCCGCGCTCGCCTCGGACAATCTGCGTTACACGCGAATTCTGTCGCCAGCCGATGGCCTTGTGGGCCAGCGGCAAGTGCGTCTCGGGCAATTCGTCAATGTCGGCACGCAAGTGATCGCCGTCCTTCCGCTGCCGAACATCTGGGCGCTCGCGAACTTCAAGGAAACCCAGATGACCAACATCCGGGTTGGTCAGCCGGCCCGCGTGACGGTCGACGCCTTTCCCGACCTCAAGCTCACCGGCCACGTGGACTCGTGGTCGCCGGGGACAGGCAGCACCTTCGCGCTGCTTCCCCCCGACAACGCGACCGGGAACTTCACCAAGGTGGTCCAGCGCGTGCCGGTGAAGATCGTGCTCGACAGCAACCCTTCGCTTGGCGCGCTGGTGAGGCCCGGCATGTCGGTTGAAGCCACGGTCGATACTGGCGCCGGTCCCGTGCAGAGCGGCGGAACGGCGCCGAGCGACGCTGCGCCCCGCCCATGACCGCCGTCCCGGCCCCGCTCATCGCGCCGCGCCCCGCGACTCGCGTCCCCATTCCGATCACCTCGGCTGGGGTCGCGACCCATGCAGCGGGGTGGATGCCCCAGCGGCTCAGCGCGGATTCGCTCCGGCCTTACATTGGGATATTGGGCGTCCTGATCGGCGCGCTCCTCTCGACCATTGGCAGCCGCATTACGACCTTCGGGCTTGCGGACCTGCGCGGCGGGCTGCACTTCGGGTTCGACGAAGGCGCATGGATGACGACGAGCTTCGGCGTCGGCCAGATGCTCATCGGCGTCGCCTGCCCCTATCTCGGCGCCATTTTCAGCGTCAGGCGAATCCTTCTGTACGGAATGGCGCTGCTTTTCGTCGCGAGCCTGCTCGCGCCCTTGTCGCCCAATCTCACCGCCTTCCTCACCGCGCAGTTTCTCGCAGGCGTCGGCGCCGGCACCTTCATCCCCCTCACCATCGGCTTCATCGTCCGCAATCTGCCGCAGCGCCTCGTCGTCTACGGTCTTGCCGTCTACGCAATGAACTCCGAGCTGTCGCAGAACGTCGCGGCTTCGCTCGAGGGCTGGTACTCGGACAGCGTCTCGTGGCGGTGGATCGAATGGCAATATTGCGCCGCGCTCCCCGTCATGTTCGCCTGCATCTGGTACGGAGTGCCGCGCGAGAAGACGAACACGAGCCTTCTTCGGCACCTCGACTGGCCTGGGCTCGCCTATTCCGGCTTCGGTTTCGCGCTCCTTTACGCAGGCCTCGACCAGGGCAACAGGCTCGACTGGCGCAACAATGGCTTGGTCAACGGCCTTTTGCTCTCCGGCGGTTTGCTGACGCTCGCTTTCGTCGTGCGGGAGTTTTGGACCGAGAAGCCCTTCCTCAATCTTCGGCTGCTCGCCCGCGAGGGGCTGGTCGCGATCCTGCTCCTGGTCACAGGTTTCCGGTTCATTATTCTCTCGACCGCCTACATCATCCCGACCTATCTTCAGGTGGTGCAGAACTATCGTGAGCTGCAGGTCGGCGCCGTCCTGCTCTGGATCGCCCTGCCGCAGCTTGTGATCGTCCTGCCGCTCGGCTGGCTTCTGCAACGTGTCGACGCCCGTCTGACGCTGGCCTTCGGCGCGATTCTGATCGGAATCGCCTGTCTCATGGGGACCGGCCTCACGCAGGACTGGGCCACCGACGATTTTCTTCCCTCGCAGATCCTGCAGGCGATCGGCCAATCGTTCGCGTTGACCTCTGTCGTCGTTCTCGCCGTCCGATCGATGAGCCCTGCCGACGTCCTCACGATCGGTACGCTGTTCCAGACCAGTCGCCTCTTTGGCGGCGAGATCGGAACCGCCTTCATGCAGACCTTCGTGCGCGTGCGCGAGCAGGTCCACTCCAATCTCATCGGCCTGCATATCGACAGCCTCGGCGGCCAGACCGCCGATCGTCTGGCCGCGTATCGCAACGCAGTCGCCGCGCACTCGGCCGACGCCGCGCTCGCTGTGGAGCGGGGGACGAGCCTGCTTGCGGCCGCAGTCGCGAAGCAGGCGGCAGTTCTCGCCTATATCGACGGATTTCTTGCCGCCGCGATCGGCGCCTACCTGTGTCTGTTTCTCACCGCCATATTGAGGCGGCGCTAGACGTGCTCCTCTGGGATCAAAACACGTTAGGGCGACGGTGTCGAAGCGGCGTTCCTCCGCCAGCCGACATCAACCTCGTCGACCCGAAACCGATCGCGCCCGCCCTTCACACCAGCTATGATCGCGCCAAGACCGAAGATGATCGGATCAAGCAATTCTAATCCTGATTCGCCCGGTGGCGGGCAGGAACGGGGGCGCATGCGAACCGCCTATTGCTTCACGCCGGACCGCGCCTTCTTCGCGCCGGCTGTGCGCGCGATCTCTTCCCTTATCGAGGCTGAACCCGACGTCGAGCGCGAGATCGTCATCATCTGCGAGCCTGCCGACGTGGCGTTCGGCTTCGACAAACTGCCGGCGCCCTTGCGCGAGCGCATCCAGCTCATAACCCTCGACTTCTCGCGTTACGACGCCAGCCTCGCCGGCAAAGGGCGCTTTTCCCGCGCTGTGTTCCGCCGCCTGTTTCTCGACGACATCCTGCCCGCTCATTTCGAGCGGATCGTCACCGTCGATTCCGACATGCTGATCGTCCGCCCGGGCCTCAAGCGGCTCGAAAGCTTCGAACTCGAGGATAAGCCGCTCGCCGCCGCTTATGACATGATCTTTCTCATGGACTTCAAAGAAGACGCGCTGGCGCGGCGGTTCCAGCGCGCGCGCCGCGCGCTCGGACTGGCAATCGATACACCCTACTTCAATGCAGGACTGATGATGATCGACCGGGCCGCGTGGCGGGCTGGTAAACTGACCGAGCGTGTGGTGAAGGCGCTGCGCGACGAGCCGAAGCGCTATCCGTTCATGGAGCAGGACGCGCTCAACGCAACGCTCAAAGGCAATTTCATGGCCCTATCGCCGCGCTTCAATTTCATGGGCGACTTTTTCCTGCTCGATCTCGAACGCCGGATCGAGCCTATCGTGCTGCATTTCGTCAACGCGCCCAAGCCCTGGGAGCTTGGCTCGTGGCGGGGCGAAGCGAGGTTCGCGGAGGCCTATCGGGCGTGGTTCGCTACATCGCCCTGGCCCGACCTGGCGCAGTCGCCCGCCACGGCGCAATGGCGGCGAACCCGGCCGCCGCTCACGCCTCTGAGACGGGAGTTCGCAGCGCGCTTGTCGACGTTCCTAGCGGAGAAGCGCTTTATAGATGGGACGCTGGCCATCTAAAGCTCAGCCTTGAATCTGGAGAGTGATATTGAAAGCGAACTTCTGGCTGATTGCGATGGCGTGCGGCTTGTTCCAGGCCTTGCAAGCCATGTCCAACGGATCAGCGGTTCGGTCGGGCGTCGGCGCGCTTTGGGTTGGCGCGATGTCCGCCACCATCTCCGCTTTGTCGCTCATTCTGGTTGCTATCGCGATCTACCGGCTTCCGCTTCCCGATACGAGCCTGATCACGGCTCAAGGATTGAAGGTCGTCTTTGGCGGCCTGTGCGGGGCGTTTATCGTCACGGGCCTTGCCTTCGTCGCGCCCAGGCTCGGACCGACCCAGACGTTCATCCTGTACTTCTCCGTCATCGCGGTTACGTCGACGCTCATCGACGCTTTCGGGCTCCTGGGAACGGAAGCAAGGCCGCTCGAGGCGCGACAACTCGTCGGGGTGTTGCTCGCCGGCGTCGGGCTGGTGCTCGCCCGCTCTTGAGGCCTCCGACATCCAGTCCCGCGCAAGCAGTCGCCGGCAGCTTTAGTCAGATTCTACCTTTGCTGAACCATGCCGCACGCTTTACCTTACGTTACTTATGGTCCTAGGTATATTATAGGTAACAGTTTGTTACGGTTAAACGATATTTAAGTATTAGCCCACCATAATACCCCTTCAAGCGTCGCCCATCTCGCGTCGACGCGGCGATTCTGGGGTGGCCAATGAAGGTTCTGTACTCTCTCGCTTGCGCCGCAGCGATCGCGGCGGCGCCGGCCTCGGCCGCCGATCTGTTGGGGACGGCGCCGCCGCCGTTTCTGCCGGCCACCCAAGGTCCGCTGGCTTTCGAAGCCGCATCGAACTGGTATGTGCGCGGCGATCTCGGGGTCAGCTTCGACCGCGCGCCGAGCGTTTCGTTTCCGAATATCGCGCTTCCCACGTTGGGGCCGATCGGAGCCCCGATCACGGTCGGCAACGGTGCGAACTGGACGACCACGAATTTCACCGGAGGCGCCGGGTTCGGCTATCGGTGGAACGATTGGCTGCGGTTCGACGCGACCTGGGACTACCGCACAGGCCCTGGAGGATCGCGTCAGGCGACTGTGGTCTGCCCATACGGGCTGAACCCAGTGAGCAGCGTCGCCGGCGTTCCCTTGGGCTTTCTCTACGACACGACCAACACCTGCAACGGTTCGGCGAACGTGCGGCAAAATGACAACGCTTTTCTTGCCAACGCCTATTTCGATCTCGGGACCTATTACGGTTTCACGCCGTACGTCGGCGGCGGCCTCGGGCTCAATATCGACACACTCACGGCGAGCGCGAACTACAATGAGACGGCCAACGGGCAGCCCTATACGGCGAACCTCGCCGGGGGGGCTCCGCCGGTGTGGGTCAATGCGTTGAGGCAGACGCTGGCGCCGCAGCCCAACGTCGCCTTCGCGCAGCAATTGTGGAATCGCTCAATCAGCTCGACCACCTGGTCGATGGCGTGGGCGCTCGCGGCGGGGGTTGGCTACAAAATCACCCCCAGCGTCACGCTAGACATCGGCTATCGCTACCTCAACAGCGGCACGGTCAACACGCTCGTCAATCCGCAGACCGGCTCGACGATTCGCCAGACCAATGCCTCGCACCAGATCCGCGTCAGCCTTCTCTACTACATTCAATAGACGGATCGATCCCGGCCTCCGGGCCAGACGCGGCGAGCGCGTGATTCTTGCGACCACCAAGCCGGACGCCGCGCGCGGGGAAACACAAGCCTGGATGAAAGCCGAGGGGACGGCCGAGTTCTGGGCGCCGGCAGCATCAGTTATGTGGCGCTGGCCAAGACGCTCGGCGACAGCGGACGTAACCGCGAAAGCCCGCGTTAGCCCACAAACAAATGGCTGACTTGTTTAGACCGCGCCGCCATGCGAGGTTTGCCGGCGTCGACAAGACCGAAAAGAATTCGGCGCCGATTTCGAAAAAGGGAGGGAAGCCTATGGTCAGAATGGTTGCGAGGCTCATCGCCGTCGCATTGTTTGCGCTGTCGCTGCCGCTAGCCGTTCAAGCTAAGACGCTGTACTGGATCTCGCACGGCTCGCCCGCCGATCCGGTGTGGACCTATTTTCTCGCTGGCGCAAACATGTGGGCGAAGGATACGGGCCAGACCGTCAAGACGTCGTTCCACAACGGCGACGTGCCCTCGCAGCAGGAAGCGATCCGAACCGCCATCGCGGCTAAGGCGGACGCAATCGTCACCACAAGCCCCGATCCCGGCAGCCTCGTCGACGTCGTCAAGGAGGCCCGCGCGGCGGGCATTCCGGTCATCAATTTCAACACGCCGGACCCGAAAGTGAATTTCACAGCTTACGTCGGCGGCGACCTGCTCGTCGTCGGAAAAGCGTGGGCGCAATATCTCGTCGATCACAAGCTGGTGAAGTCCGGCGATTTCGTCTGGATGCCGGTCGAGGTTCCGGGGGCGAGCTACGGGGTCGAGGAGAAGAAGGGCATCGACGCCGTCTTTGGCCCGCTCAACATCAAGACGGAAGTCACCGACGCGACGCTCGATCAGGCGAACGTCATCTCACGCATGAGCGACTATCTCACCGCCAATAAAGGAAAGATCAACGCCATCATTGGACTGGGAGATATGGTGACAGGCTCGATCAAGCGCGTGTTCGACCAGGTCGGCGTCAAGGCGGGCGAGATCCCGGTTGTTGGCTGGGGCAATTCGCAGGACACGACTGCGGAAGTCAAAGACGGCTATGTGAATGCGGCGATGTGGCAGGACCCGCAGGCGACGAGCTATCTCGCTCTGTCGCTTGGCGTCATGGCGGCGGGCGGCGTGCCCCCGGGTTTCAACATCACCGTCGGCTCGCTCTATGACAAATCGACCGTCGCCACCTACGACAAGATGATGTCGGGCAAGTAAAAGCTGAACGCTTTCCGGTCCCGGGAGTCGCTTCAGGACCGGAAGGCTTTCCCAATTGGGTTTGAGGCGGACGGCGCTTAAGCCCTCCGTTGCCCTTCCTCCCGGTGACCAGACTTGACGCAGACTTCCACCCTCCGCCGCATCATATCGGCGCCGGAGTTCGGCCCCCTCGTGCTCTTGATCCTGGAGATTGCGGTCTTCGCGACGATCAATCCCGCATTCCTGTCGCCGCTCAACGTCTCGAACACGCTGACTTTCACGGTCGAGCTGGGCCTCATCGCGCTCGCCATGACGCTTCTCATGACGGCGGGCGAGTTCGATCTCTCCGTCGGCTCATTGTTCGGCTTCGCGCCGGTTGTGATGTGGACACTCTACAATGCGGAGCTGACTTCGCTGTTCGTCGGCTTCCTTGTCGCGCTTCTCATCTCGGCGGCGATCGGGCTGTTCAACGGCCTGTTTGTCACCCGGCTCAAGATTCCGTCGTTTCTTGTGACGCTCGGCATGTTGCTGGTGGTGCGGGGCGTTGCGCTGTTCGTCACCGATGGTTTTCCGCAGCGCACCTGGAGCGCGAGCGGTCTGTGGCTCTCCAATCTTCTGGTCGGCGATTTCCACGTCGGGCCGTTTCGCGTCTATGCGTCGCTATTCTGGTTCATCGCCGCTGCGATCATCCTCGGCTATGTCCTGACGCAGTCGAAATTCGGCAATTGGATCCAGGCGACCGGCGGCAATGCGGTGGCGGCGCGGGCGCGCGGTGTGAACGTCAATGGAGTCAAGGTCTGGCTATTCGTGCTGAGCGCCGTCATGTCGGCCTTCGCCGGCATCATCAGCTCGATTCGCACGTCCGCCGCCAATCCGAACAGCGGAAGCGGCTATGAGCTCGAGGTGATTGCGATGGTTGTCATCGGCGGCACGGCGCTCACCGGCGGGCGAGGCACCATCATCGGCACCGTGCTCGGCATCCTCATCCTGCGGGTCATGCGCAACGGCATCGTGCTGATCGGGGTGCCAGGCCTCGCCTATAACATCTTCATCGGCGCGATCATTCTCGGCATGATGGCTCTCCACTCCTGGCTCGAGCGCCGACATCAGGCGGGGACCTGACCGATGAGCGAAGACCTCATCCGCATGGAGCACATCAGCAAGTTCTACGGTCGCGTGCAGGCGCTCGACGACGTCAATCTCAACGTCACGCGCCAGGAGATCGTTGGGCTATTGGGCGACAATGGCGCGGGCAAGTCGACGCTGATCAAGGTGCTCTCGGGCGCCGTGCGAGCGACCAGCGGCGACATCATCGTGCGCGGCAAACGCGCTGACATCCGCAGCACCACCGACGCGATCGCGCTCGGCATCGAGACGATCTATCAGGATTCGGCGCTGGTCACGCAGCTCTCGATCGCGCGCAATCTGTTCCTCGGCCGCGAGCCGCTTAAAGGTCCGCGATTCCTGAATCGCATGGACACGGAGCTGATGGATCAAGTCGCAGGCGAGCTTCTGCGAAGAGTGGGAATCGGCAAGTCGATCCCGACCTCCACGCCGATCTCGTCACTATCCGGCGGCGAGCGTCAGGCAGTAGCGATCGCCCGCGCGATGCACTTCGACAGCGACCTCATCATCCTCGACGAACCGACCAACAACCTTGGCGTCGCGGAGACGCAGGGCGTGCTGCGCTTTGTTCGCAGTGCGCGCGATTCCGGTCACTCCTGCATCCTGATCGCGCACAACATTCACCATGTGTTTCAGGTGGTCGACCGCATCGCGGTCATGAGACACGGCAGAATTGTCGCCGACGACATCGACCCGAAGCACACAACGGTCGCGGAGGTCGAGGCGGTCATCACCGGCGAACTTACAGGTTCCACATACTAATCAATCTTGCTCGGCTCGCTCGGCAATGACCCAACGCGTGCTGTGATGTCTTTGTCGTGACGCCGCGTCGAAAATTTGGCAGGATCGTCCGACGATATCGGGAGAGGGGAAAACAATGGGGCGGCGGCGACGCATAGGAACGGCGAAATGCCAGAAACGAAAATTAGTTTCCATCATCTCCTCGGCCCTGGATTTCCGACGCGCAATCTCTCCAAAGGCAAGACGATCTTCCAAGAGGGCGATCGTGGCGACGAGTTTTTCGTCGTCGTGCGCGGACAGGTGGAGATCATAAGCGGGAACCGTCATTTCGAGACCCTCGAGGCAGACGGTATTTTCGGCGAGATGGCGCTGATCGACGACAGCCCGCGCAGCGCCACGGCCGTCGCTCTAACCGACGTGACGTTGGCGCCGATCAAGGAGAATCAGTTTCTCTTCCTGGTCCAAAACACCCCGTTTTTCGCGCTGAGCGTCATGCGCGTCCTCGCGCGCCGATTGCGCCGCCAGAACAAATCGCTCTAAGCAGCGCGTTTCGTTCCCAACGCTGGGTTCGGGGCTAGATGACGATCTCAATCGCCTCGCGGCCCTTTGGCGTCTCGACGACGCGCATCGACACCGCCTGCCCCTCGAAGAGGCCTCTGACGCCGGCTACTCCGAGCGTGGTGCTGTGGATGAACACGTCCCGGCCAAAATCGTCGCTGGCGATGAATCCAAACCCGCGGGCGTCGTCGAACCACTTGACCTTGCCGGTCAGATCGAAGGCGGCGGACGGGTCGACAGTCGAACGCCGCGACGACCGTTCGACGGCGCTCCTGGTGTCGACCTCGACAACCCGCACCACCTCCGCCCCTCGCGAGCCGGCGCGAGTGACGACGCGAATTTTCGCACCTGAAGGCAGAGTTTGGCGCCCTGTTTCACGCAGGGTCTTTAGATGCAAGAACGCGTCGCCCCGGCCGTCCGAGAGCTCGACGAAACCATAGCCCTTCGTGGCGTTGAACCATTTCACCGCCGCATCGACCGGCACCCCGTCCGCGACCGAATCGGAGTTCGGCAAAACCTCGTCGAATCTGGGCGACGCGCCAGATTGCCCAATCTGCTCTGCGTGCTCAAACACGCGCCTGCCAATTTCCAACTCTTGAACATGACCCATCATAGCTCCCACCCTCCGCAACCAGACGAATTCAGACCGAAGACATGGGCGTGAACCGCAATTATCGACGCCGCCGCCTCACGCCGACGGCCAACGCCCGCTTCCAAAACGCCACCGCCTGGAGGCGTCCATTTTCAGGAGATACAGCGGCGATTCCGGCGCGGCAGTGATCCACGTCACAGTTTTGGCGGGCGCGGTGATTTTTTTTGTGCTTGGGCGCTTCCTCAAATAATATAACATCTAATAATAGAGAAATAGAGTCCGCGTCGACCCGCGGGAGCGAGGCCTTCGAAGTCACGCCTTTTTTTAGGTTTCAGCCGGCGGCATCGGCCGACACGGGGTCGCTCGGCGTCGCTTACGCCACCAGCGCCAATGCGACCCGATGCGAGCCGCGCTGGACCCGCGGTAGGGCGACCATCGCCGCAGCGCCCCTATCGGCCCTCGATTGGAGGCGCAGCGTTCCGCCATGCAATTCGACCAGTGAATTGGCGATCGCGAGACCGAGACCCGACCCCTTCATCCCATTGATCATCACCGCGCCAGCCTGTTCGAATGGCCGACCAAGCCGCACTAGGTTTTCGGCCGCGATTCCAGGCCCGTTGTCCTCGACCGTGAAATGGGTGAACTCGGCGCCCATAGCCGCGCCGATCGAGACTTCGCCGCCCTCGGGCGCGAATTTTACCGCGTTGCGCATGAGTGTGACGAGGATGCGCTCAACCGCCAGGGGATCCGCCTCGACAGTCACCTCGGCACCAACGTTGACCCTGACCGCAACACCCTTTTCGCGCGCGGTCTGCGCAATATCGAGCACAGCTCGGCTGACCACCTGCTCGGCGCAGAAACGCACGCAAGTCAGGCTCTCCCGCCCCGACTCGAGCCGCGCCATGTCGAGAACTTCGCTGACCACGCGCAGGAGATATTCGCCGCTGGCGAGAATGTGGGCGCAATAGTCGCCATACTTTTTCGATCCCAAGGGACCGAAGGTCTGGCTTCCCATCAGTTGCGAGAAGCCGATGATGGCGTTCAGCGGCGTGCGCAGCTCGTGGCTCATATTGGCGAGGAATTCCAGCTTGGCGCGGTTGGCGGCTTCGGCGCACGATTTCTGCTCGTGATACCGTTCAGCGAGGTCGGCGAGCTGCTGGGCCTGCTCTTCGAGTGACCGCCGCGAATGCTTGAGCTCCGCAACGGTGGCCAAAAAAGCCTCCTCGGAATCGCGGAGCCGCTGCGCGTCGCCGTCCCTGCCCTTAAGCCCACAGAGGCCTGCCGCCCCGAGCATGAGCCCAACGGTCGAGGCAAGCAGGAAGGTCGTGATCACAACCGTGTCGCGCCCGGCGAGGAGATGAGCATCGACGGGCGACGCAAAGGCCACCCTGATCAAACTCTTCGGCAACACTCGCACCGCGGCGAACTCATCGCCATCATGTTCGGTCCGGATGCGGGCCACACCGCCTTGAATGTCGTTAGCCGCCGATAGCTTTGCGCCGCCGGCGAGGGCCGTCAGGGCCCCATCGGGCGCGTCAGTTGTCCCGTCGTATTGGACGACGCGGCCGGTGCGATCGATGAGCACCGATCGCGCAAGCCGTTCATCGGGATGCGCGCTCAGAACATTACGGAAAACTTCAGCTTCAGAGGCCAGAGGATTGACCATTAGTGCATCGTTGAGGCGCTCCGCGAGCAGCGTCGCGCGCATGTCGATTTCACGCGCGCCGGCGCTCACCGCCAGATCGCGCTCGACGCGTAGCTGCTGAAGGGTGAGCGCAAGGACGGCGAATATCGCAAGGGACACGGCGATGACAATTGCTGATGGAATTCGTCCTCGGCGGATCGCAGCGCCGGGAGCGCGAGAGTGCGCGCGTTCGAGCGCCTCGCCTGGCCGGCGAGCCCATGCCTCGGCGAAGCGAAACGCCTCTTCCCCACCCAGTGCTTGAACTGGCCCCATTGAATAAGCGTCCCCGTTTGCCGCGCTTACACGCGTCATCGCCCATTCCCAGACTTCGCCACAAATTACACTCGGACTGCCGCCTTACCGCCCGAATCACTACGATAAGAATCCTTGTGCGAATCTTTGTCTAGTCCTTGACAACGCTTCGGGTACAAAAATTGTGGCGAAGTGCGGCAGTAGAATTGGTGCCAGTCCCGAACGCGATCAGAGGGGCGCCGCATTCCCTTCTCCCTCGGAAGAAGGTGGCGCGCGGAGCGCGTCGGATGAGGGCGTCCCCTCGACGCCGGCGCGCTTCGAGATTCACCCCAGGCTGCGGGTCACGATGTCGCGTACGTCAGGCGACAGCGATGGCTTGGCTGCGATATGCCGCAGCATCGCCTCGGCATGGCCCCGGCGAACCTCCTCGAGCGAGCGCCAGGATCGCATCGCGGTGAGGAGCCGCGATGCGATCTGCGGATTTGTCGGATCGAGACCCACCACCACCTCCTCGAGCAGAGCAAAGCCTGCGCCGTCGGCGCGGTTGAACTCTCTCTGGTTGGCCGCGAAGCCACCGATCAGCGAACGCACCCGGTTGGGATTGGCGAGCGAGAAGGCATGATGGTTCATGAGCCCGCGCACCCGCTCGAGCGTCTCGCGCTCGGGGATCTGCGCCTGCAGCGCGAACCATTTGTCGAGGACCAAAGGCTCCGCCGCGTAGCGCCTGCCAAACGCTTCGAGCGCATGGTCGCGGCTGGCGTCCGGTTTGAACGCGATCGCCGCCAACGCGCCGAGGCGCTCGGTCATGTTGTCGGCGTCGGCGAGCTGGCGATGGGCGAGCTCCAGGCCCTGGATCACGTCGCCGTCGACGAAGAGGCCAAGCGCCACATTGCGCAAAGCGCGGCGGCCCGCGGCCGCGGCGTCGGAGCTGAAGGTCGAAGAATTGGCGAGCTCCGCGTGCAGCGAGGCGAGCGCGCCCGCGTATGTGCGCCCGAGCGCGTCGCGCAGGCCCACGCGCGCGGCGTGGATCGCATCCGGATCGACATCCTCGCCGATCTCGCGCGCGATGTCGCTTTCGGTCGGCAGGCCCATCGTGAGCGCCGCGAACGCGTGATCGATGCGCCCCGCGCGAACGTCCTCGATCAAGGCTCCGAAGGCGGCGACGAGGCCGCCGTTGCGTTCGGGCGCGCGACCGGCGCGAATGGCTTTGACGCCGCGCAAGAGAACGCGCGTCGCCAGACTTTGCGCCGCCTGCCAGCGATTGAAATTGTCGCTGTCGTGCCGCGAGAGGACGATGAGATCCTCTTCCGTCAGGTCGTCGTCGACCCGCACCGGCGCGGAGAAACCCCGCAGGAACGACAGGGTGGGCCGCTGCGGCACGTCGCGAAAGACGATCGAGCGCTCGGCGTCCTTGAGTTCGAACACGCCGCTTGCGAGTTCGTCGGCGCTTGCGTCGGAGGAGGTCAGCGGCATGTCGCCGCCGTTGGCGCCGACGAGGCCCAGCGCCAAAGGCATCGTCATCGGCAGCTTGACGTTCTGCCCCGGCGTCGGCGCGAGCGATTGCGCGATGTCGAGGCGATAGGTTTTGGCCCTCGGGTCGTAGGCGCCGCGAACGATGATCTTCGGCGTGCCGGCCTGCTCGTACCAGCGCATGAATTGAGAGAGATCGCGTTTCGAAACCGTCTCGAAACAGCCGATGAAATCCTCGACCGTCGCCGCGGTCCCGTCGTAGCGATCGAAATAAAGATCCATGCCGGCGCGAAATGTTTCCGCGCCGATCAGGCGCTTGAGCATCCGCACGACCTCGGCGCCCTTCTGGTAGACGGTCGCGGTATAGAAGTTGTTGATCTCGTGATAGATTTCTGGGCGCACATTGTGTGCGAGCGGCCCCGCGTCCTCGGGGAATTGCGCCGCGCGAAGCGTGCGCACGTCGCCGATACGCTCGACCGGCGCCGAGCGCATGTCGGCGGAAAAATCCTGGTCGCGGAAGACGGTCAGGCCCTCTTTGAGGCAAAGCTGGAACCAGTCGCGGCAGGTGATGCGGTTCCCCGTCCAGTTGTGAAAATATTCGTGCGCGATCACGCCTTCGATGTTGGCGTAGTCGTCGTCGGTCGCGGTCTCGGGCGACGCGAGGACATATTTGTCGTTGAAGACGTTGAGGCCCTTGTTCTCCATCGCGCCCATATTGAAATCGGAGACCGCGACAATGTTGAAAACGTCGAGATCGTATTCGCGCCCGTAAGCCTGTTCGTCCCAGGCCATCGAGCGCTTGAGCGCATCCATCGCGTAATGCGCGCGCGCCTCGCGGCCATGCTCGACATAGATCGCGAGCGCGACGGTTCTGCCCGACATGGTGACAAACGAATCCGCGATATGGCCGAGATCGCCGGCGACCAGGGCGAACAGGTAAGATGGCTTCTTGTGCGGATCGCGCCAGATGGCGAAGTGGCGGCCGGGCGTCTCCGCTTCGCCCGCGGTTTCGAGATTGCCGTTGGACAGAAGCACCGGCGCTTCTGCTCGATCCGCCTCGACCCGCACGCGATAGGTCGAGAGCACGTCCGGGCGATCGAGAAAATAAGTGATGCGGCGAAATCCCTCCGCCTCGCATTGCGTGCAATAGGCCGAGCCGGAGCGATAGAGACCCATGAGCTTGGTGTTGGCGGCCGGATCGAGGCGCGTCTCGATCGAGAGCGTGAACGCGCGTCTCGGCGGTCGGCGCAGCACAAACTCCGACGGGCTCGCTTTGAAATCAGCGGCGTCAAGCGGCTGGCCATCCAGTTTGGCGGAGACGAACATGAGTTCATCGCCATCGAGCGTGAGCGCCGTGCCTCCCCTGCTGGCCGGATTGAGGCGCATCGTGAGGGACGAGACCACGCGCGTCGCATGGATGTCCAGGGACACGTCAAGCTCGACGTGGTCGATGAGATAGTCCGGCGCCCGATACTCGCTAAGGCGAACGGGTTGTCCGTCCGAAGGACGCATGGGAAGCCTCTCAAGGTTCAGGAGTTCCTGGGGGCGATCAGGCCGAAGACACGCCGATCACAATCGCGGGCGTAACCGCGAGCCCAAAGAGACGCAAGGTCTTTTGCAAAGCCTCCGGCGGCGCTTCGCCGCTGGTAAAGATCATTGCCCCCTCAAAGGCCACCGGCGCGCTTGAGGCAGCGGCGCCGATCAAAGCATCGAGGCGGCGCGCGATCGCGGGCGCAGGGTCGACGAATCCGACCGGCCAGGGTGAAAGGCGCTCGATCCTGTCCGCGATCAGCGGAAAATGCGTGCAGGCGAGCACGATCTGGTCGGTGCGCTTGGCCTCGCGCTCAACGAAGCACGGCGCGATCTCGCGCGCGATCTCCGCGTCGTCGACCTCTTCGCCGCGCATGACGCGCTCGGCGATAAGGGCGAGCAGCGGCGAACCGACCAGGGTCACGTCGCAATTGGCGGCATAGTCGCGCACGAGCGCCTGGGTGTAGTCGCGCGCCACGGTGCCGCGCGTCGCGAGCACGCTGATCAGTCCCGACCGCGACGTCGCCGCCGCGGGCTTGATGGCCGGCACGACGCCAACGAAGGGGAGATGCGGATAGGCGGCTCTCAAGGGGGGCAGAGCCAGCGTCGAGGCGGTGCTGCAGGCGACGACGACAATGTCGGGCTCGATTTCGCCGATCAGCCTCGCCATCACCGTCTTGACCCGGGCGACGAGGGCCTCCTCGCTAAGCCTGCCATACGGGAAGGCGGCGTCGTCCGCCGCATAGACGATTTCGACGTCCGGTCTCAGGCGCCGGATTTCGGCCAGCACCGAAAGGCCGCCCAGTCCGGAATCGAACACCAGCGCCCGTGGGGCGCGCGGCGCCGCCGCCGGGCGCGCGGCGCGTTCGGCGATCGGATTTTCGGGCGCCTCATCGCCCGCGTCCCAGGCCCGTTTCATGCGGCGAGGGCATAGCCCAATCCCGGACGCGCGGCAAAGTGACCAATTCGGCCATTGACCGCCCATGAACGATTCGGCCAAGGAAACACATCGCGGATTCGCGAGAGGAGTTCGGCGCTGAGCGCTACATTGTTGTCCGAGGCCGACTTTGTCGCCGAGCCGGTCGAGCGCCTCGACCTGCCAGAGCCGGCGACGCGCGCCGAGCGCAGGTTCCACGTTGTCGCGCTCATCGCAGCGGCGGTGCTGCACGTCCTGATTCCGCTCTCGTTTTTCCTCTATTATTGGCTCTGGCCGCGCATCATTCCGACCGCGGTCCAGGAAATTCCGGTCGAGGTGGTGGTCGAGCAGCCGCCTCCACCGCCGCCCCCGCCAAAGCCCAAGCCGCCGGAGGACAAACCAAAGCCGCCGCCGAAGCCCTTGGATGAGAAGCCCGCCTATGACGCGCCGGCAGCCCCGACCGAGGAGAAAGTCAACCGCGAATCGCCTGACAAGATAACCGAGGCCAAGGCGACCCCCGAGACCCCTCCCCCGCCAAACCCGGACGCTTCGCCGAAGGCGGACGCGCCGGCGCCGGCCCCCCACCCGGCCGAAGAGCAGAAAGGCGAAGCCGCGCCGCCCGCGCACGATCTCAAGCCTGAGCCCGAGGGTGAACTCCCGTCGGACCAGAACCCGAAGCCGGTGGACAATCCGACTGAGGCCGCCGCCCCGCGCGCCGCCGCGCCGCCACAGAAGGCTCCGGTCGGCCAGCCGCTGCCGACAATCGAGGATCTGCCGCAATACAAATTCGCGCGCTCAATCGAAAAGGCGCCTGTCGCGGGCGGGAGCTCCGAATCGCGGTATCTGACCATCATCTACGGGATGATCAAACAGCACCTGCGCGAGAGCCCAAGCCTCCGCCTCGATCAAGCCAACAGGCACGGCATGGTGGACTTCTACGTGGACGAAGGCGGCAACCTCGTCGGCCGCAAGCTCATCGCCTCAAGCGGCTCCTCGGACCTCGACATGGCGGTCATGAATGCGATCGCAGCCGCCGCGCCCTATCCCGCGCCGCCGAACTGGAGTCCCATATCCCTGAACTATAACTTCGGCCGAGTCCCGACGGGTGGCGTTCACTGAACGCAGAGGTAGTTCACCCGAACGCGGTCGAAATCGGGAAAATAGTTGCTCCAGTTATAGGTCGCCCTCATACCGTACTTAGCGCATTCCTGTTGCGCCACGGCGTAAAACTCCGACCGACTCGGAAACGTCTCGCGGTGCGGCGCATTCGGATAGTAGATGAACGAAACATCCCGATAGCTAGCGCATCCGCTCAGCGCCGCCAGCGTCCCAATCAAGAAGACAAACCGCATTCTCGCCCCACGCGCCTCGAGAATCGACGGACCCGTCCCGAAAGAGCCCGAACTCTCTCAAGCCACTCTGCCCGCCCTCCGCCCGTTGCGCAAGACTTTCTCCGGTTTTACGATATTTGAGGCGTAAACGCTCACGACGGGAACTTGGGGCGCGGCGATCCTTCATGGCAGCGCGTCATAGCGCGGGCTGCCCGCATAAGGCCTCAACCGCTCCTCAGGCACGAAGCCCTCAGGCACGAACTTCTGCAGGCGGCGCCCGTCGATCGTCTCGCTGGTGTAGAGCGTCCCCTTTGAATCCATGGCGATCATGTGGAGGAGCGTGAATTCCCCCGCATTGTGGCCAGCGCTTCCGAAGCCGCCCAGGATGCGCCCGCTCTCGTGATCGAGAATCCAC
Organism: uncultured Alphaproteobacteria bacterium; assembly: GCA_963717215.1. Taxonomy (GTDB): domain Bacteria; phylum Pseudomonadota; class Alphaproteobacteria; order Rhizobiales; family Beijerinckiaceae; genus Roseiarcus. Next base: position 242,051 of record CAVQVS010000001.1, on the reverse strand, counting down.
AACACCTCATTGCCGGTGTCGACGACGTACATGTATTTCTGCTCGGGATCGGACGAAAAGGCCACGTCCAGCGCCGACCCAATCGCCTTGCGTCCGGGCGCGCCGTCCGGCGCCGTCGAATAGGCGGTTCCTGGTTTGACGTCGATGACGCGTTTCACGGCGCCGATCTTGTCGAACACTTCGATCCGATCGTTGCCCCGGTCGCAGACATAGAGCAGCCCCTCGCGGTCGAACTTGGCGCAATGCGGGTGGCCGCCGCCGATCACAGCAAAGAGACCTCGATCCGTCCCGGAATCGCCCCATTGACGCAGGAACTTGCCGTGAGCGTCAAAGACGACGACGCGATGGTTGCCGTAGCCATCGGCGACGTAGATATCGCCGTTTCCGGAATCGATCGCGATGTCGGCCGGCTCGTTGAGAAGCAGCGGGCTCTTGTTCAATCCGGGCTCGCCGCACCTTTGGTCCGCATTGTCGCAGATGCCTTTGCGCCCGATCTGCAGGAGCATCTGCGTGCCGTCATGCGACCATTTCTGCACGATCCCATCGGCGTTGCCGCCGATCCAGATGTTGTCCTGGCCGTCGACGAAACAGCCGTGGATCGACTTGGGCATCTGCTTCGGATCGCCCCACGCGTTCACGACGCTCCCGTCGGAATCATATTCGATGACGATCGGCGCGGGTTCCTTGCCGACGGTCTGCTCCATCGTCGTGAGATCGGACCGGTTCACGCCGAACACGTGATCCTCGCGGTCGACACAGACGCCGCCGATCGCTCCCGTCACCCATCGATTGGGCAAGGGTTTCGGCCAATAGGGATCGACGACGAAGCGCGGGACTTCGCTATCCGCCGCGCGGACGGGCCCGTGCGGGAGTATGAGAGCGATCGCGGCCGCGGCCAGGCCCGCGAATATCGGCCGGCAACCTCCCCCCCGAAATTTGAGCGAAAGCGTCGCACCGGCGCGCTTCATCAACCTGCTCATCGCACTCCTCCCTCAGCGGCCCAGAGCCCTTTGGCTCCGGGCGCACCCTTTGACGCTCGCTTGAGCCGTCAACCCCAGCACTTGGCGAGACCTTCTTTCGAAGAGATCGAGGGAACGCCATCGACCGGCTTATCGGTCACGAGCGTGACCCCAGTGTTGAAGAAGTCGAGGCCAGGAGTAGGCTTCGGCTTTTCGCCGGTCTTGGCATATTTGACAGCGGCTTCGACGCCCATGGACGCCATCAGGAGCGGATATTGCTGGGCGGTGGCGCCGATGACGCCAGCGGCGATGTTCTTCACGCCAGGGCATCCGCCATCGACGGAGATAATGATCGCGCCCTTGGCCTTGTCGGCGGCCCTCAGCGCGCCATAGGCGCCCGCCGCGGTCGGCTCGTTGATCGTGTAGACCACGTTAATGTTCGGATCCTTCTGCAGCAGCGTCTCCATCGCTGCGCGCCCTTGCGCTTCCTCTCCCCTGCCCCATTGATGGCCGACGATGCGCTTGTCGGTCTCGTGTCCGTATTGCTTCCAGTCCGAATTCTCGACGCCAAAGCCCTTCGAGAAGCCGAAGTCGCGCAAGCGATCCACCGAGGGCTGATCGACGAGCGCGTCGACATAGGCGATGCGTGCATCCTTTGCCTTGTCGCCGAGCGTCTTCGCCGCCCACTGGCCGATCAGTTCACCCGCCTTCTGATTGTCGGTCGCGAATGTCGCATCGGCCGCTGTGGGCGGATCGAGCGGCGTATCGAGCGCGATTACCAAGATACCGGCTTTGCGCGCCCGTTCGATCGAAGGAACGATCGCCTTCGTGTCGCTTGGCGTGATCAGAATGGCCTTTGCGCCGGCGTTCACAAGACGCTCGATCGCGTCCACCTGGCCCTCGTTGTCGCCATCGTATTTGCCGGCGAAGCTGCGAAAGTCGACCCCAAGCTCATTTGCCTTCGCCTGCGCGCCTTCCTTCATTTTGGCGAAGAACGGATTGGCGTTGGTTTTCGTGATCAGGCCGACAATGATCTTGTCCGCCGCGAAGGCCGGAGCGGCGGCAAGCGCCCATACGGCGACGGCGCAGGCGGCGATTGTTGTCCAACGCGCGCCGCGTTGGTCCCCAACGTTGGCGGTCATACGTTCCTCCTTGTGACGCTTCGCCGTTATTGCCCGCTTCGCGAGCGGCGACGATCAGCCTTGCGAGGCTATGTCCTGAATTTGGGCGCTTGCAAACGCGAATTGCTTGCTGCAGAGCACTTCATCTCGGCGTGAATTCCCCTGGATCGATCGTCGCTCGGAGGATTCGATCTACGCGCGCCGCGACAGCGCTCGGCCGGTCGCGCGCGGTCTACAAATTCAAGCAACGCGGAGATTGCTTCGACGCGGTTTGCGCGTATCGTTTTTTTGGCGTTTGTGAACTGATTAGGATGCCGTTCGCATCCAACGATGCGGCGCCAAACCAGATGCGATCAAAGGTCACCCAAGCGACCGCGCCGGCGAACAAGCGAAGCGATCTCCCGGTCAGGCGATCATTGTAAACGCGATGAGAAGCGTCCGCTTTTTTGGAGCGCACCGCCATGTCGTTCGAGCCGGCCAGGCTTTTTCACGATGACGACGCAGCGGAGATCGATAGAGCCATCGCCGGCAGTGTGATCGCCGGCGGCACATTGGATACGACCCCAAAAAAATTGGTGAAGGGCGCGACTCTCGAAGCTGCCGTGCACGAGACGATTCATCTGAATTCCAGTCTGCTGTTCCAGCAGCTATTCGGCTTCAATTACAATGAGGCCGCTACGGAATACTTCACTCTGAAGGTTTTTTGAGACGCCTAAGGATCAAAGCCCGAAGGGTCAAGGCCACCAGGATAAGTTGTTTTTGGCGGACGGATTGATAGCCGCCGCCAGTTCAATACCCTATGGCGCCAGGGATGTGCCGACGGCCTATTTTAGAGACCCTAAACCTTTATACGAACACATATTGGCGGCGTTTCGGGGCCGGCCCAATGGAAGCAGAAATCCTGCAGCGACCAAGCCGGCGACTGGAAGGTTGCGGACGACTTACTTAAGGCCGCGATGGCTAGCTCTGTGGGAAGCGGTTCCGGCGCGGGAAGCGGGTCTGGCGCCGGTTCGGCGTCCGCTGGATCAGGTCCAAGGCGCTAGCGAAGCTGAGAAAGACCGTCTCCGCGCTGAAACCAAAACTAACCACCGAAGCTGCGGCGGCGCCGACAGCGTCTCGGGATCTGGGCCAACAATTCTCGTTGATCCCGCGCGGCGAACATGAACGTGACCGGAGTCCGCGGAACGGGTTGTCCGTCGGAGAATTGGCTTGAACTCTGCGATGGAGCGAAATGATGGACCGGCCAGGCGTGCAGCGGCGAGTGTTTCTCATGGCCGCCGCTGCGGCGAGCGCACTTGCCTCGCGCGGCGCTCGCGCACAGCTTAGCGCAAACGCTACTTTGCCGGCTCGGCCAACATAAGGCCGAGCGGCCACAACGGACCCATCGGGATCAGTTCGAACGTCATCATACCGGCGCGCCCGAGCGGCAAATCCTCGAGCAGCTTGTGGGCCTCCGCCGGGTCCGTCACGTTCATGAGGAAGACGGCGCCCGACCCGTCGCTCTTCGCGAACCACTGATCAATCTTGCCTGCCAATTGCAGGCGCAGCGTGTCGCGCGCCTCGGACGGCATGATTGCGGGTCTTGTTTCAGGGGTCGCCTTCGCGGTCCAGGAGCCGATCGCCAGGACTTTTGTCGTCAGCGCCTTCGCCGCGGCCATCTCGGCTGCGCCCGTGCTCGATCTCGTTTCACTCGCCATGATGATCAGATCCTTGGATTGTTGACTGGCAGTCGAAGTTGTTTTGCTCGTTGACAAGAGTGCGGGCGCGCCGCACGTTCAGATTCCGCCAAGGCAGGGCACACGCTGGTAAAGGTCGATACGGCAAAGAAACCGGACAGGAGTGCGGAATGGATGACATTCAAGACGCCGAACTCCAGACTTCGCTCAAGAGAATGCAGCAAGTCCCGTTAGGCCCGCGCGCCGTTGAGAACGCCGATATGGGCGCGCGCGAATTCGCCGACGGTCATGGACCTGCGTCCGGTCAGCTTCTCGACGTTGTTGTCGGACCCGGACATGTGGCCATGCTGGTAGTCGACCATCGCGCCGCTGAGATGCTGGATGATATAGGCGGGAACGCCCATGGTCTCGAGCGACGCGCAATAGTCGTCGACCGAAGGATTCTCGTACGCAATCCTGCGGCCGAGCGCCTCGGAGAGCTCGACCGCCATCTGCTCATGATCCATCTCGACCGGGCCGGAGATCGGGATGATCGTTCCGAAATGACCAACCGGGCTTTTCAGGAGCGCCGCGATCGCGCGGCCCTGATCGTCCGCGGCGATCGGCGAGTGTCGCCCCTTCCCCGCCGGCATGCGCAAGACGCCTTTTTGCAGATAGGGCAATTGCCACGGATAGAGCAGCCATTCGAGGAAGTAAGTCGGACGTAGATGAATCACCGACAATCCCGACCAGTCGAATACCTGTTCGGCGATGAAACTGTCGCGACAGGAGTGGCTCGTAGAGTCGCGATTTGCCGAGCGCTGCGAAAGGTTGATGGCGATCTTGACGCCGGCTTCCTTCGCGGCCTGAATGAAATTGACGGCCGCCTCGATGAGGCCGGGCTGCACTGGCCAGACGAAATAGGCCGCATCGGTCCCTTCCATCGCCGCGCGGATAGTGTCGATCTCGAGCAGATCGCCGAGCACGATCTCGGCGCCGAGCGTCTTCAACGCTTCCGAGCGAGCATCATGCTTGTGGGCCATGGCGCGGACATTAAGCCCGAGCGCCAGAGACTCTCTCGCCGCCGCGCGTCCCGTATCTCCGGTCGCTCCTGTGACGAGGACTGTTCTTTTAACACCGGGAGATGTCACGGGAAGCCCTTTCCACGAAGCGCTCACCGTCGAGTGCCAAGAGAGCCTAACGCCTTTCGTGAGCGGCAGATATGTCGTAGATCCCTCATTTCGGGTCAGGGACGAGCGGGACATGCTGAGCATCGGCTTCGTGGTCACGCCCGGCTTCCCCGTCATGAGCCTCGCCGCGCTCTCGGTCTTCGAATTCGCCAACTATAGCGCCGAGAAACCCCTCTACGACATTCATGTGCTGTCCGAGGACGGAGGACCCATTCCGTCGGCTTCCGGCACGAAATTGGAGACCGCTGCATTCGAAGAGCGGCCCTTCGACACCATCATCATCGGCGGCAACACCCGCGCCGTGCCGACTTCGCCCAGACTGGTCGCCTTCCTAACTTCAGCCGCGAAGACGTCGCGCCGGCTCTCCTCGATTTGCACCGGCGTGTTCGCGCTTGCCGACGCGTCGCTCATCGGCGATCGCCGGGTCACGACCCACTGGCTTTTCACCGACGAACTGAAGACCCGCTTCCCAGACGTCCGACTGGAGGCGGACCGCATCTACATCGTCGACGGACCCATCTGGAGCGCGGCCGGCAACAGCGCGGGGATCGACCTCGCGCTTCACATGCTCGAGAGCGACCATGGCGCTGATCTTGCGCGCATGGTGGCTCGCATTCTTGTCGTCGATCAGCAGCGCTCGGGAGGACAGTCCCAGCATTCCGTCTTGCTGGACATGAATCCGAAATCCGACCGCATCCAGCACGCGCTCGCCTACGCGCGGCGAAACTTGGGCGCTGCGCTTTCGGTTGGAGACCTGGCCAATGCCGCAGGCCTTGGACCGCGCCAGTTCAGCCGCGCGTTTCGCAGAGCAACAGGCGCCTCGCCCGCCAAGGCGGTCGAGAGGCTGAGACTCGAAGCCGCGCGATTGATGATCGCGCAAAGCCGGCATCCGATTGAGGTGGTGGCGCGCGAAACCGGATTCGGCGATCAGGAGCGGATGCGCCGGGCCTTCGTCCGTGCTCTTGGCCAATCGCCGCAGGCGCTGCGCCGGATGGCGACAGCGGAGGGCGCGGAACGCGCGGCGCCGGTGTCGCCGACTCATGGGGGCTATGAGTTGGCGACGGGGCCCTCAGCAGTTGGCAGGCGATAAGGGGAAAACCGCAGCCATTCGCCAGTGCGGGGCGCCGCTGAGGGCTGTTCTAAAGCCGGTGCAGCGCGTTGAGCCCAGATGTATGTATCGAGTGCGAAAATTTCCACTGGCTGGGGGTGGGCGACGCAACAACCGGACCGTTCCCCTCTCACGCGCGTTGTCAAAGGCCAGCAGCGTCGGCATCTTATTGCGGGGAGAACACACGCCATGGATGACCGAATTGTCGAACTCGAAGCCGCCGTTCGCGCCCAAGACGCTCTGATCGGCGAGCCGCAACGATTGCTGAGCGATTGCGCACGCCCAGGCGGGTTAAGCCGCGACGCCCTCATTGACGCACTGCGAAAGCTCTTCGACGGCCCGCGGCAGAGCGAAGCGCAACGGCTGTCGCGCGAAGCGTTGGGCGAGGATTTCGGCAACAACGCCTGAAAAGCGGCCTCCTGGCGCGAGCGCGGATCTCGGCCGTCCAGGATGTCGAACTCAGCCCGCGAGCTTGCCGCAATCGACGCCGAGCAAGTGAGTCGCGGTCAATGGGCCTACCGCGCGGCACAGGAGGAGCGATGCGCGAACGGGCTCCGCTCCAATAGGCGATGACGCAGAACAATCTCGGGATGCGCTCAAAGATCTCGGCGAGCGGGACGGCTCGGCTAGAGGTGGCCGTGGTAGCAGGGAACTCTTGGCCGGAAACGGCGAGAACTGTCTCGCCGCCTGAGCGGGTTCGAACGGTCGAGACCCGCCGCGACGAGGCGCTGGCCGAGATCGCGCGCAGATCGGCGACGTGAACGCCTCGGGAAGCGGGCGCCCTCCGGCTGGATGATGTTCAGCCGGCGTTCAGGCGCATTGGTGTTGATTGGCGGGCGGGGCTGGAAAAGCCTCGAAACAGGGAGGTCGATATGGAAAACGTCTCGCGCCGAAAGCTACTTTCCATGCTTGGTTTGGGGGCGACGCTCGGCTTCGCGCTTTCGGGCGTGTTTGAGCCGTCAGCGGCGGAGGCGCAGGACGCGGCCCCGGCCGTTCCGAACCCGACCGCGCCCGCCACCGGGACACCTGGGACGCAGCGACGGAAAGGACGGCGCAGTCATCGCAGTGAGCGACGCCACAGCCGCCATGAGCGACGGCACACCCGCCGCACCGGCAAGCCGGCTGAAGCGCCGGCCGCAACCACTCCGGCGCAATAGCAATCCGCCGCTACGCACAGTCAAAAAGGACGAAAACCGGCGCCCGGTAGGCACACAGCCGTCTTGTCATTCACGAGAAAAGCGGGAATTGAGAGTCCGGGCGGAGCCTTGCGGGACGCCCGCCTTCGCGGGCGGGACACGGCGCTAGAGACCGGTGCTCAAGAACCGGCTAATTGGCGGCGCCTGCCCGGCGCTGGAGACTGAGGGCCGGCTCTTTGGCGGCGCCCGACATTGCGCCTGAGACAAATTGCCAAAGCGCCGGATTCGGAATCCTAACGATATGCGCGCATATATTGTTAAAAGCAGAAAATCGTGCTGTAGAGTATGGCCCGCACCCAACTCGATGGGCAGTCAGGGTGAAGCCAAGAGGGAAGATGAGAATGTGATATATGAGATACAATGTAACAGGACAAAAGATTTTTATTTGAATCGCTTGCAACCCTTTCAAAAGTCCCGAATTCGGGAAAAGTAATCAAATGAGATGAAAGCAAATCTCCTTTCATTTTCTTTCACTTGCTTTCATTACTGTTCGCCAGCTTTAGCCTTCGGGCCGAGGCGGCGGTCACGTGCGCGTCTAGCCGAGCGCCAGCAAGACACCCGGCAAGGCCTCCGGCAAATCCTCCGCGATGAGGCCCGGACCGACCGACCGGCCGCAGGCGCCGTGCAGCCAGACCGCGGCGGAGGCGGCTTCGAACGCGGGCATGTCCTGAGCCGCAAGCCCCGCGACGAGGCCCGACAGCACATCGCCTGAACCCGCGGTCGCGAGCCACGGCGGCAGGTCCCAGCCGATGGTCGCGCGGCCGTCCGGCGCGGCGACCACCGTGTCGGCGCCCTTGACGAGAACCACGGCGCCCATGAGGCGCGCCGCCGCGCGCGCGCGGGTGAGCTTGTCGCCGTCGAGCCTGACGCCGGGGGCGCCCTCGAACAGCTTGGCGAACTCGCCCTCGTGGGGGGTCATGACGGCCTCATGCCCGCCACGCTTGATCAGCGCCGCGAGCCGGTCAGCCTCGCCAGCGAAGCTCGTCAGCGCGTCGGCGTCGAGCACGATCGTCCGCCGCCTGGCCGGCCTGGTCAATGCCGCCGCGACCAGCTTGCGCAACGTCTGACCCACGCCTGCGCCTGGGCCCAGCACGATCGCGCGGCGACGGTCGTCGGCGAGCAGCGTTTCGAACTCGCTGGCGTTCGCGAACGGAGCGACCATCACGGCGGTCAGATGGGCGGAATTGACCCCGATTGCGTCGGGCGGGCTCGCCACGCCGACAATTCCGGCACCGACGCGCAAAGCCGCGCGGGCGGCGAGCCGGGCCGCGCCCGTGTGGTGGCCCGAGCCGGACAGGACGAGGACCGCGCCCCGCGCGTATTTGTGGCTCGCGGCGTTCGGGCGCGGCAGGGCCCCGCCCCAGACGGCCGGCGCATTGACGAAGGTTTTCGGCGCGATCGGGCCAAGCGCTGCTTCGGGAATGCCGATGTCAGCGAGCCGGATCGCGCCGGCGAGCCTGCGTCCCGGCTCAAGGAGATGGCCGGGCTTCAGCCGGAAGAAGGTCACGCTTGCGCTGGCTTCCACCGCGAGCCCACGAATCTTGCCGGTTTCCCCGTCGATTCCGGAGGGGACATCGACCGCGAGCACGCGGCCCTCCGCCCGTTTGAAGGCGTTGATCCGATCGATGATCCCCTTCGCTTGGCCATCGATGTCGCGCCTAAGACCCGCGCCGAACAAGGCGTCGATCACGCAATCAGCGGCGGCGAGGTCGAGGGCGGCGGCGGCGAGGACCGGGCCGGACCAGCGAGCCGCGGCGAGCACCGGGTCGCCTTTCAGGGCGTCACGGCGGCCGAGCAAGCCGAGTTCGACCGCATAGCCGCGCTGGCCGAGCAAGCGGGCGGCGATGAAGCCGTCGCCACCGTTGCCTCCCGGGCCGCAGAGAACGGCGATCCGGCCCCGCGACTTCGTGAGCCGCGCCGCTTCGTCGGCGACCGCAAGCCCCGCCCGCTCCATGAGCGCGATGCCCGGCGTTCCCGCCGAAATCGCAAAGCGGTCGGTCTCGGCCATTTCAGCGGGCGTCAGCAGTTCCGGGAGCGCCGAGGGGTCAGGCATGGAGACGAAGGTGCGCGCGGGTCGCGCGCGGCGCAAGGGGCCAAAAACGCCCTTCCCATCGCGCCGTATTCTGCTATATCGCGCCTCACGCTGATCCCCGATAGCTCAGCTGGTAGAGCATTCGACTGTTAATCGAATGGTCGCAGGTTCGAAGTCCTGCTCGGGGAGCCACTTAAATCAGCGACTTATCGGCAATTGGCGGAACTCTCCGCTGGATGGGCCCATACTCTCCCGGCATCCGGCAAACCCCGCGCTCTGACAGCCGCTGCTGATGTGATCGATGCGGGTGCGGCGGCGCACGAAGTGGCGGCGCGTGCTTAACCTCGAATCCGCAGGGCGAGAACTTTTGGGTTGACGGGAGAAGTCCGGGACGGCAGAGAAGCAGCCGACCCTCCCAGCGACAGGGTGGGAATGCGCACGTCGGCTCTTGCGCGGCGCGCCGTCTCTCGGCGACAAGAGAACGAATTCGTTCCGTCGCACCGATAACATATGATTTCTCTGATCTGGGTCGGCAGGGCATGACGCCATGAAACACGCAATGCTTTCGCTCGATTATTTTGCGCTGGCCAAAGAGTCTAAGGCGCTCAACGCCGGGGATACCGCGAAGGTCATCCGCATTGCGCTGCTGGCGGATTGTGCGACCCAACATCTCGCGAGCATTATGCGCGCCATCGCCGCCCGAAATAACGTGCGGGCTGAGATATATGAAGGAAACTACGACGGCGTTGATCTTGAAATCCTGGATCCGAACTCCGCGCTATACGGTTTCGCCCCGCAATATGTGGTCATTCTCCTATCAACGGAAAAACTGAAGGCGCGTCTTTACGCAAGCAGCGATCGGCGAGGGTTTGCCGACGAGACGATCGGCAGGCTGGAGAATTTGTGGGCCACGTTCCGGAGCCAAAGCCAGGCGACAATCGTCCAGAGCACGTTCGTGCTGCCGAGCGAGCGCGCCTTCGGCAATTATGAACTCAAGGTCGCCGATTCGGTCGGCTCCATCTTCACCGAGATCAATTACCGGTTGGCCGTCAAGGCTCGCGAGTCCAAGAACGTCCTTTTGAACGACGTCGATTTCCTCGCCGCGTCTGTCGGGCGGACGCAATGGTTTGACCCCCGAATGTGGAACATGGCGAAGACGCCCTGCGGGCTCGAGCATCTTCCGCTTCTCGCGCAATCGCTGCTCGACACCGTGTTCGCGGCCTCGGGCATGTTCACAAAATGCGTGGTCCTCGACCTCGACAACACGCTGTGGGGAGGCGTAATCGGCGACGATGGCCTCGAGGGCATCGCGCTGGGCGAGTTCGACGAGGGCGAGGCTTTCGTCGGGTTCCAGACGTTCATTCGCGAACTGAAACGACGCGGGATCATCCTCGCCGTCGCCAGCAAGAACGAGCATGCCGCAGCCGTGCTGCCGTTTCGCGAGCATCCGCACATGGTGCTGAAGGAAGAAGATATCTCTGTTTTCGTCGCCAACTGGGACAACAAGGCCGACAACATTCGGCTGATCCAGAAGACGCTGAATATCGGCTTCGATTCCTTAGTCTTTCTCGACGACAATCCAGTCGAGCGCGATATCGTGCGCCAGTTCCTGCCCGATGTGGTCGTACCGGACATGCCGGAAGACCCTTCCCTTTATCTCCAGACCATCGCCGGCCTGAACCTGTTCGAGACCGCGTCCTTCTCCGAAGCCGACTTGCAGCGGGCCGACCAATATCGGGAGGAGGCTCAGCGCGAGCTTGTCAAGACGCACTTCACCAACATCAACGACTATCTGACTTCGCTTGGCATGGAGATCCGGCTCGAGCGATTCAACGCTTTCAATCTGCCCCGCATCGCCCAGCTCAGCCAGCGCAGCAACCAGTTCAATCTGATGACGCGCCGTTACAGCGAGGCGGCTTGCGAAGCGATGATGAGTGATCCCTCCGTCGCGCCGCTTACCGTTAAGCTTGCCGACAAATTCGGCGATTACGGCCTGATTTCAGTCGTGATTCTTAAAAAGACCGGGGGCGATATCGCAATCGACGAGTATCTGATGAGCTGCCGGGTTTTGCAGCGCGGCGTCGAAAGCTTCACCATGAACAACATCTTTGCCTACGCCGCGCGGCTCGGCGCGAAGCGGGTTACCGGCCATTACCTTCCGACGAAGAAAAACGAGATGGTCAAGGACTTCTTTAAGGGCTTTGGCTTCGAGAAGATTGCGGACGGCGACGGCGGCGCTTCCCAATGGGCGCTCGCGGTCGACGCTTACAAGCGGCGCGAGACATTCATGACGCCGGTCGTCAACGAGTTGCAAGGGGAATGGTGAATGGAAACGAATGAAATCGTCTCGCGATTAACGCCGATATTTCGTGATGTGTTCAATGACGACGCCCTGGTGGTCAGCGAGGGCATGACCGCGGCCGACGTCCCGACGTGGGATTCGCTGTCCAATATTAACATGATCATTGCCGTGGAAAGGGCGTTTGGCGCGAAGTTCAGCATCAAGGACGTCAGAAACCTGAAAAACGTCGGCGAACTCATCGCCCTTATCAAGAGGAAGGCGGCATAGGTGAGTTTCACCGAGCCGCTGTTCTATGTAGCCCTCGTTCCCGCGGCGGCGGCCTTCTATCTGCTCCCCGGCCGTTGGCGGGCCATTTACCTTTTGGCGCTTTCCTACACCTTTTACGCGCTTTCCAGCCGAATTTACCTTGTGTTGCTCATCGTTGCCTCGGCGGGAATCTATGCGCTCGGGCTCGCCGTCGCCAAGAGCAACAACGAACGGGCGAAGCAGGCCTACATGGCCGCTGGCGTGGCCGTGGTGGTTGCCATCATCGTAGCGTTCAAGGCGGCGGGCGCGTGGCGCGGTTTGCTGTTGCCGCTGGGCGTCTCATACTATTCGTTCAAGCTGATTTCATACCTCATCGAAGTCTACTGGGATGACGAGGCGGTCGAACGCAACCCGGTCGTCTTCTTCCTCTTTCCTGCCTTTTTTCCGCAGATTGTCAGCGGGCCAATTCAGAGGCCGGCACCTTTCTTCGGCCAGATGCGCGCCGTCATGGCGAGACCAATCGACGCCGACCAGATTGAAACAGGATTTCGCTTGATCCTGGGCGGACTGATGATGAAGACACTGGTCGGCGACCGACTCGGCACCTTCATCGCGCTGATTGATCAATCCCACGCAGACTATTCTTACTCGGTTATGCTGACCACGGTCGCCTGCTATTTATTGCAGCTTTACGCCGACTTCGCTGGCTATACGAACATCGCGCTTGGGATTGGCAAGCTGTTCGGAATCGACGGACCGCCCAATTTTCACGCTCCGTTCGCAACGGTGAACATCCAGGAGTTCTGGCGACGGTGGCATATGAGCCTGACCTCCTGGGTGACGGACTACCTGTTTACCCCGTTGTCGATGTCGCTAAGGACACTCGGGCAGACCGGGCTCGTCTTATGCATCATGTTGAATATGCTTATCATTGGCTTGTGGCATGGCCTGACCCCAAACTTTCTCATATTTGGCCTAATGCAGGGACTTTTCGTCTCCATCACGGCGCTAATCGTGGTCACCCTCAGACGACGCGGACGCACAGGCGCAAAGCCGGCCTCGAGCGCCCGTTGGCCAGTGGCGCTCGCCGGCATGATCCTGACTTTCGTCCTCATGAGCTTCTCGATGATCTTCTTCCACGCCCCGACCTGGGGGCAAGCGTCATCAGTCCTCGCGCAGGTTCTCGGCGTCGCGGCCAGCGGGTCGATCGGCTGGACGGACATCCCGCTAACCCTAACGATTCCTACCTGGATCTGCATGGGCATCGCACTGTTCGTCGGCGCAGGCGCGCCGGGCGCCCGCGTGTTTGGCCAATCGGTCGGCAGCTTCACGCCGAGTTGGATGCAATACGGCGTTTGCCTATTCCTGCTTTTCATTTTGTCGACAGAAGGAAGCGGGCGATTCGTCTATGGGCAATTCTGAAATGATGACGACGGAGACTGGGCTTTCCAGGCCAAACACATGGGGGCTCGCCTTTCATCACCTCGGATTGGCGGCAAAGGACCCCGAGGCCGCAGCGCATTTCCTAAGCGGACTCGGCTATCGGATCGGCCCGACGATCTTCGACCCGCTGCAAAACGTGCGTGCGCGAATGTGCGTTCACGATCAGATGCCTCAAATCGAGATCATCGGTCCGGGAGAGGGTCCGGGCCCGCTCGACAAGTTGCTCTCGGCCCACAAGGACGGCCTCATCTACCACATGTGCTTCACGTGCGCTGACCTTGACCAATCGCTTGACGCGCTAGAAAGCGATGAAAGTCTGCGCGTTCATTCCATTTCCCCACCGACGGAAGGCATTCTGTTCGGCGGCAAGCGCGTATCGTTTTACCTGGTCGAGGGCGTGGGTCTAATCGAGATAATCGAGGAAGGGCCATGAGCGAATGCAATCAGCTGTAAAGTTCACCACAGACGAAGAGAAACGCATGGCCATTGACGAACAGAGAAATGATCGATCAGTCGGTCTCTATTTAGACCTACTGAAGAAAACATTGACCAACACAATCTATAAAACTGAGCCGGGCGAGGAAAGCGAAGCGGTCTTCGTGCGGGGGTTCATTGATCACTATATTCAAGGGACCGCGATATCGATGCTTCCTATGGCGCGGCTTGATAACCTGCAGTTCTGCATCGACAACGTGCTCAAAAATGGCGTGCCCGGAGATTTGATCGAAACCGGCGTCTGGCGCGGGGGCGCGTGCATTTTCATGCGCGCGATGCTGAAAGCACGCGGAGTGACTGACCGAACCGTCTGGGTGGCAGATTCCTTCGAGGGTCTGCCGGAGCCGGACGCTGAGAAGTTTCCAATCGAAGCCGAAACGCACAGCGGCTCGCTGATGACTAAGGTCTATGACCACTTTGCGGTCGATATCGAAGCGGTGAAATCGAATTTCCGGGCGTACGGAATGCTCGACGATCAGGTTCGCTTTCTGAAGGGCTGGTTCAAAGACACGCTGCCGACGGCGCCGGTTTCAACGCTCGCGATCCTGCAACTCGACGGCGACTATTACGAATCGACCATCGACGCTTTAACCAACCTTTACGATAAGCTGTCAGTTGGCGGCTACGCGATCATTGACGACTATGCCGAGGACGCTTGGACCCACTGTCGAAGAGCCGTTGATGATTTTCGCCGGCAGCGCAGAATTGAGGAGCCGCTAGTTCAGGTCGATTCAAAGTGCTTCTATTGGAAACGAGATCGCTGAAGCATGAGTGCGCAGGGGAGCCAAACAGCGACGCGAGCGCGAGCGGATTCGTCCCCTGTCGTCCTTGACGAGGCCACAAGCGTTCCGCAGCGAAAAACGACCCTAGGCAAGCTTCTTCTCACGATCGTGACCGCGTTCGCTCTCGCCCTCGTTCTCAATGCCGCAGTCGTCCTTCTTCCGGAAAATGACTACCAGCGATGGCAACTGCAGGACCCGGATGGCCGGTTGCGCTGGATCTACGAGCGAATCCACTTTGACCCCACGCCGATCGACGTCGCCATCGTGGGTTCTTCCCGCGCGCAGCTCGGTTTCAGCCCCGCCGCCATCGAGAAGGATCTCGCCAAGCAAGGCAAGAAAGCCCACGTCGTCGATTTTGGAATGGTCGGCGCTGGGCGCGACCTTCAGTGGGCCATTCTAGAGGAACTGTTCAAGGCCAAATCGCCGAAGGTGATTGTCTTCGGGGTGGACAACCAGCCTTACCCTTTCGGACATTTCCTCTTCAAACATGTCGCGCCTGCTGAAGCGATCGTCTTCCCGCCCTCTCTGTTCCTTCACAACAACCTCTACAACCTCGCCTATCTGCCCATTCGCAAACTGAAGTTGTTCGGCGCAAACCTCTTTCCGGACCTGTTTGGCCTCTCAAAGCAATTCGATCCTGAGCATTACGCTAAGAATCGCACTGACTACACCACGAGCTTCGTCGGAGACGGCAAACTGGTCGACATGGATCATCAGGTTCCGCGCGCAACCCTCCTAGCTCAGCCCCGCGAGCCGGTCCCACGTACGCTCGTCGCGCGTACGCTTACTCGGCTGAACGGTGGCGAAGATCACCTCTTCATTGAAAAAATCGCGCGCGAGGCGAAAACGCATGGCGCGCAACTCGTCTTCGTCCACCTCCCGATGTTCGAGGGTCCACAGACGGTCAGCGATAAAGATTTTCTCAAACAGTTTGGTCGCGTCCTCAACTACGGCGACTTCGCGCCGCATGACGAATTGTTCGAGAATTGGTCCCATCTGAACCACGCCGGCGCGATGAAGGCGAGCGCCAGGCTTGCAGATGCGATCGCCGGTCTCGACCTCTAGCTAATACGACCCGGCGTACCCACTCGTAGCGCCTGTCTGACCTATTATCGCTCTTCGTAGCTATCTTCAGGGCGACTCCTCCGTGGAGGCGATGGCAGTTGCATGAGGTTTTTTGTGAAGGTCTACGACAGGTCTGTTATCTTGCGACATGGAGGTCCTTGAGATTTTCGAAACCGCAGGGCGGATTGCGAGCGACCCGCAAGGTCCGCCGAAGCGTCAACTCAAGCAGGTTGGACCGAAATGGCCTAAGTAAGGGGCGAGCCCCAAGCGGCGGAGAGCCGGATGGCAGGGATTAGGGAGTGGCTGAATACGCACGGCTTATCCGAGTATGCGGATCGTTTTGCCGAAAATCGGATCGATCTTTCCATCCTCCCAGATCTTTCGGACGACGATCTTAAGGAGCTCGGCGTATTACTGGGGGACCGTCGACGAATTCTGCGTTTGATTTCGGAGCTCGCTCCTAAGCCGCAAGTCCGCCCTATCTCCGGGTCACGGCCACTCGAAGGGGCCGAACGGCGGCAAGTCACAGTGATGTTCGCTGATCTGGTCGGATCGACCGCGCTCTCAATCGGCATGGATCCGGAGGATCTGCGAGACGTCTTTGCGGCTTATTCGAACTGCGCCGAAGAAACCGTGAGCAAGTTCGGCGGGAATGTCGCTCAATATATGGGCGATGGGATTCTGGTGTACTTCGGCTATCCCAACGCTCACGAAGACGATGCGGCGCAAGCGGTCAGAGGGGGACTCGAGCTTATTGCGGCGGTCACCGGACTAAAGACGCGTGTTCCGCAGCAAGTGAGGGTCGGCATTGCGACCGGAGTGGTCGTAGTGGGGAATCAGACCCCGAGTATCGTCGGTGAGACCCCGAACGTTGCCGCCCGCCTCCAGAGCCTCGCCAAGCCGAACACGGTTGTTATTAGCGAAGACACGCGGAGGCTTCTCGGGCAACTCTTTGAGCTCGAGGACCTCGGGACAAGGGACTTGAAGGGAATTGCGGCTTCAGTGCGGGTCTGGGAGGTGCTTGGGCCTACTGCCTCAACGAGCCGCTTCGAGGCTCTACACCCGGGCAGGATGACAACCCTCGTCGGCCGCCAAGACGAGCACGAATTGCTGCTGCGCCGCTGGTTGAAGGCGGAACAAGGCGAAGGGCAAACCGTGCTGCTGTCCGGCGAGGCTGGCGTGGGCAAATCACGCCTGACGGTCGCATTTTCGGAGCGTCTCAAGGGCGAGCGCTATCTTCGCATTCGTTGTTTCTGCTCCCCGCAGCACACCAACAGCGCGCTTCACCCCATCATCGACCATGTCGAACGCTCCGCCGCCTTCGCGCGTGACGATCCGCTGGAAACGAAACTCGACAAACTCGATACGCGCCTCCGACAGTCCTGGTCTTCAGCCGAGGACGCGGCGCTCTTCGTCGAGATGCTCTCCCTGCCGAACGATGGACGCTATACCGCGCTCGAGATCGCTCCGCGGCTGCGGCGGCAAAGAACGATGGACGCGCTTGTCAGGCAAGTGGAAATCCTGTCCAGCTCCGGCCCGCTGCTGGTGATCTTTGAAGATGCGCACTGGGCGGATCCTACCAGCCTCGAGTTGATCGGTCGACTCGTCGGCCACATCGCGAATCATCGTGTGCTGCTAGTCATTTCCTTCCGGCCGGAATTCGAGGCGCCCTGGGTCGAACAGGCGCACGTGACCGTCCTCGCCCTCAATCGGCTTGGGCCTCGCGACGTTGACGTGATGATAGATCAGATCATTGGCGACAAACCGCTGCCCTCGGCGGTCCGGCAAGACATCATCGAACGCACGGACGGAATTCCGCTGTTCGTCGAAGAGATGACGAAAGCAGTGCTAGAGACGGCGTCGGAAGACGAAGCCCGGCGAACTGTCGCCTCAGTTCCATCTCGGAGAACGGTCGTCCCGCCAACCTTACACGCCTCGCTAATGGCGCGGCTTGACCGACTTGGCGCCGCAAGAGAGCTTGCCCAGATCGGCGCAGCGATCGGCCGTGAATTCTCGCATGACCTTCTGGCTTCGGTGACGTGGTGGCCCGACGCGAAACTGCAAATGCAGCTCGACAAACTCATTCGCGCGGGATTGCTGTTCCGCCAGGGCGCGCCACCCGACGCGACCTATTTGTTCAAACACGCTCTCGTGCAAGATGCCGCCTACGGGCTTCTTTTGCGCGAGCCGAGACGGCACCTTCACGCCCGGATCGCGGTAACGCTGGAGAGCAAATTCAGCGAGATGGCCGAGAACAAGCCGGAACTGCTGGCGCGTCACTGGGCGGAGGCAGGGAATATAGAGAGAGCTGCGGTCCTTTGGGGCAAAGCGGGGCGTCGGTCGGCGCAGAGATCGGCTCTGGCCGAAGCCACAGAACAGCTCAAACGCGCGCTTGAAATGATCGCGACCTTATCGAGCACGCGTGCGCTGCGCCGCGACGAGATCAAGCTTCACGTGGAGCTGATAACGCCGCTCCTGCATATCCGCGGCTACGCGGCGCCGGAAACCAGGGCTGCCGTCGAGCGAGCGCGCGCGCTGATTGAACGCTCTCGCGAACTCGGCGAACTCCCAGAAGATCCCCTGCTACTATACTCGGTTCTTTACGGCCTGTGGGTCGGGAATCTTGTCGCCTTCAATGGCGACACGATGCGGGAACTCGCCATCCAATTTTTGGCGCTCGCGGAGACGCAGAGAGTGACCGGGCCGATCATGATCGGCCATCGCCAAATGGGGTTGTCCCTCCTCCACACCGGAGACGTCGTGGACGCGCGAACGCATCTCGATCAAGCGATCACGCTATACGATT
Source organism: uncultured Alphaproteobacteria bacterium (assembly GCA_963717215.1). Classification (GTDB taxonomy): domain Bacteria; phylum Pseudomonadota; class Alphaproteobacteria; order Rhizobiales; family Beijerinckiaceae; genus Roseiarcus. The sequence continues at coordinate 223,651 of CAVQVS010000001.1, read as the reverse complement.
CGGCGGAGCACCGCTCTCTCGCGACACAATTCGGCCAGGATGTCGGCGCCGCTAGCCTTTCCTGGAGATCGATAGCCTGGTGGCTACTTGGCTATCCCGATTCGGCGCTCGCGGATACTCAGCGCGCGCTCAGCGTTGCGCGCGAGGCCCAACACCTGGCGACATTGGTTTACGTGATCAATTTCTGCATTTGGTCCTATATCCACAGCGGAAATTACTCAGCTGCAAACGCGCTGGTCGACGAATATGCGCTCTTGCAGGAGCGACTGGGGTCCTCGTTTTGGAAAGGATGGGGAATGATGCAGCGAGGTTGCTTGTCGGCGCTGACCGGCAATGCCTTGGAGGCGGTCCGAACGATTACCGCTGGCGTGGAGTTTCTACGGTCGACGGAAACAACGATGTGGATGCCATTGTTTTTATCCTATCTGGCGAAAGCCAACGCGGAGATCGGTCAGTTCGACGAGGCTTCGACCAAGATTGGTGAAGCGATGACGACTATGAAGAACACGAAAGAGAATTGGTACGAAGCCGAGATCAATCGCGTCGCCGGGGAAATCGCTTTGCAGGGAACGGAGCCGGATGCGACAAAGGCTGAAGCCTATTTCGCCACCGCGCTGGAGATTGCTCGGAAGCAGGGGGCGAAATCCTGGGAGCTCCGGGCGGCGACGAGCCTGGCGCGTTTGCTGTGCCTTCAAGGCAAGCAAGGTCCTGCACGCGATATTCTTACTCCGATCCATGGCTGGTTCACGGGGGGGTTCGACTCGCTCGACGTGCGGGAGGCAAAGCTCTTGCTCAAAAAATTGGCGCAAGATCAGCCAATCAACGCGGCTTCGAGCTTATGAATCGAGCCCCGGCAGGTGGCCTGAGTGGCGTCCGGGCGCGTGACCGGCCTGAGGCGAGCTCATCCCGCAGCGAATGGTAGTTGCGGTCGATCTCTCGGCGCGTGCAACCTCCCGACCTTGTGCACGATGGAATGGAGGGCGGGTTCTTGTCTATTGTAACGACCGTTTCAGGGCTGTTAAGCGCGACCGCCCTCGCGGACGACGGCGGGAGCGCTCAGGCTGGACGCCCTCACCGTTGCGGACGCCGCGATTTCGAGCGTGGAAGCCCTGGTTAAATCAGAGGCGCCTGTTTTATGGTCAGATGGCTCAACAGATCGGGCTCCGGCCTCTGATCCGTTCTCACAGCGCCGAATAGCAATTGTTTTTCAGGCTGTTAGAGCGCTAGCCAGGACATGGCACGCGCCTTGTAAGGCCGTGGTGGGCGGGACGCGCTTGCGTTCCGATTTCACCGCACGAAAGCGGTACGGTTCCAGTACCGCGGCGGCGCGTCACCATGGGGCGAGCTTATGAAAATCGTAATGGCGATCATAAAGCCGTTCAAGCTGGAGGAGGTGCGCGATGCGCTCACCGCCATCGGAGTGCACGGTCTGACAGTTACGGAGGTTAAGGGCTACGGGCGCCAGAAGGGGCATACCGAAATCTATCGCGGCGCCGAATACGCCGTGAGCTTCCTTCCCAAGCTGAAAATCGAGGTCGCGGTCAACGCGGACGTCGCCGACAAGGTGGTCGAAGCGATCGTCGCTGCAGCGCGCACGGGCCAGATCGGCGACGGCAAGATCTTCGTCTACGGCCTCGACTCTGCGGTCAGAATCCGCACGGGCGAGACGGACAAGGACGCGCTTTAGGCGCCATGCGCCGCTTCCCCCTTCCAGATTTCGGAGCTCTGAACCATGAAACTGACACGTTTACTAACCGGCCTCGCTCCAGCGCTGGCGGCGGCCGTTTTCATCGGCCTCGCCGCGCCGGCCGCGATCGCGCAGAACAACCCTCCCGCCGCCGCGCCTACGACTGACGCGGCTCCGGCCGCCTCCCCTGCGGCTCCCGCTGCGGCGCCTGCAGCCACCGCCCCGGCTGCCGCAGCAGCGGCTCCGGCAGCCCCCGCCGCGCCGCCGAGTTGCTCCGCCACAGTCACCGAAAAGTGCACGGTCAATTCCGGCGATACGGCTTGGGTTTTGACCTCAGTCGCGCTCGTTCTGATGATGACCATACCGGGCCTCGGTCTCTTCTATGGCGGCATGGTCAGCAAGAAGAATGTCGGCGATACGGTGATGACGAGCTTCGCCATCACGGCGTTGGTCACGGTGATCTACTTCGTTCTCACCTACAGCCTTGCATTCACCGGCGGCAGCTCATTCATAGGCGGCTTCTCGCGCGTGTTGCTCCAGGGAATCCATTACGACCTGGCGAGCGGGGCGAACACTCCGAACCCGCTGGCGCCAACGATCCCTGAGACCGTCTACATGATGTTCCAGATGACGTTTGCGATCATCACGCCGGCGCTCATCGCGGGCTCGTTCGCCGAGCGCATGAAGTTCTCCGCGATGCTGTGGTTCATCGGTCTCTGGGCGATCTTCGTCTACGCGCCGGTCGCCCACTGGGTCTGGGGGCCGGATGGCTTCATGAGCGCCGTCAACGTCGATTCCAAAGGCAACTTCCAGGGCTTGTTCCAGGTCCTCGATTTCGCCGGCGGCACCGTCGTCCATATCAACGCGGGCGTCGCCGGACTCGTTTCGTGCCTTCTGCTCGGCAAGCGCAAGGAGCCGGGCCCGGGCCATAACATGGTCTTGACCTTTATCGGCACGGGTCTCCTGTGGGTCGGCTGGTTCGGCTTCAACGCCGGCTCCGCGGTGACCGCGGGCTTGCAGGCCGGCATGGCGATGACCGTTACGCAGATCGCGACTGCGGTCGCCGCGCTGACCTGGATGTTCGTCGAATGGGCGCATCGCGGCAAGCCGACCGTCATCGGCATCTGCTCAGGCGCCGTCGCCGGTCTCGTCGCCATTACGCCGGCTTCGGGCTTTGTCGGTCCGGTCGGGGCGCTGGTGATCGGCATCGCTTGCGGAATCGGCTGCTACTGGGGCGCGACGGGACTTAAGCACACGTTTGGCTACGACGACGCGCTCGACGCCTTCGGCGTGCATGCGGTTGGCGGAATCATCGGCGCGCTGCTGACCGGCGTGTTCGCGGTCAACGAGTTCAGCGGCCATTCTGGCCTGTTGGAAGGCGACGTCGGCCAGTTCATCAACCAGTTCAAGGGGGTGGGCACGGTCATCGTCTACGACGCGATCGTCACCTTCATCATCCTCAAGATTGTTGACGTCGCCGTCGGGTTGCGCGTCACCGAAGAGGTGGAGCGCGACGGCCTCGATCTCGCCCTTCACGGCGAAGTCGTTCACTAAAGCTAGCGCCCGGCGGCGTTGGATTGCCGCCGCCGGGTCGAGTTTCCTCCCGGAAGACCTTGGACGCCCCTTGGGGCGTCCTTTTTTTGCCTCACCGTCGGGTTTGGGAGGCTCCGACGACGACTGCCCGTTAAGGTTAGGACCGCATTAACTCCGCATCCCTAGGGTCAGGCAGGGTGGCGGCGCGGGGTCACGCCCGCTTCAACTCGGCAAGTGGGCGATGCGCACGACGACGTTCTCATTTATCGATCATGTGCCCGCTTCGGTGCGGGAGTTCCCGAAACGGCGGGCGGCCGAACTTACTGGCCTTGTCGCGCTCGCGGGCGTCGCCAGCTTGACCCTCGCGCTGCTGACCTGGTCGGTCAGCGATCCAAGTCTCAATCACGCGACGAACGAGCGCGTGCACAATCTTCTCGGCGCTCCGGGCGCGATCGCCGCCGATCTCGTGATGCAGTTCATTGGCCTCGCCTCAGCCGCCCTGCTCGCCCCGCCCGCGTTCTGGGGCTGGAGCCTCGTCACCAAGCGACGCCTTGAGCGGCCACGTTTGAAGGTCGCCCTTTACTTGATCGGCGTGATCGCGGCGGCCGGACTGGCCTCCCTCCTGCCGGCGCCCGGGAGTTGGCCGCTTCCCACCGGTCTCGGCGGCGTCGTCGGCGATGCTATCCTCTCCCTCCCCCGCCGCTTTCTTTCCGCTTCACCTTTGGCCACAATCGCAGTCGGCTCCGGCCTTGCCGCAATCGCAATTCTCGGGCTTGCCGCCGCCTCCAGCGCGGGGGGCTCGAGTTCCGCGGATGACGTTCCCGACACCGCCGCCGGAAAGGCCCGCGCCCGGGCGCTGGCGCGCTTTGACGATGAAGAGGAAGAGGACGAGCCGAGCCTCGGCATGGTGTCGATCGGCGCGGTCATTCATGCCTTGCTGACAGCAAGGGCGACGCTGCGCCGGATGACCTCACGTGGCTTGACGACAAAGCGCCAGCCCCAGCCTGTCCTCAACGCCGCGCCATCTGCGCCGTGGCCGGCGGTCCGCGACGCCGACGACGTTTCGACGATTGCCGCCGCGCTGGCGCCTCGGGCGCAGGAGGCGGCGCCGTTCCCGTCCTTTCCGCCATCCGTCGTCTCCCCGGTTCCCGCTCGCCCAGCCGCGGTTCGGGCGCCGTTCGACATGTCGGCCAGGCCGCGGGGCGAATGGATCATGCCCTCGATCACGATGCTGACGGAGCCGAAGAAATCGGTCGGCGCCAAGATCTCGCAGGACGCGCTGGAGCAGAACGCGCGCTTGCTTGAGGGGGTCCTCGACGATTTCGGCGTGAAGGGCGAGATCGTCAACGTGCGGCCCGGCCCCGTCGTCGCCCTCTACGAACTCGAACCTGCGCCGGGCATCAAGTCGTCGCGTGTCATTGGGCTCGCCGACGACATCGCCCGCTCGATGTCGGCGGTCTCGGCCCGCGTCGCGGTGGTTCAGGGCCGCAACGCCATCGGCATCGAATTGCCGAACCAGCGCCGCGACACCGTCTATCTGCGCGAACTTCTCGCCAGCGAAGAATTCGGCCAATCGAATCATCGCCTGCCGATTGCGCTCGGCAAGACCATCGGCGGCGACCCGGTGATCGTTGACCTCACCCGCATGCCCCACCTCCTAGTCGCCGGCACCACCGGCTCGGGCAAGTCGGTCGCCATCAACACCATGATCCTCTCGCTCCTCTACACGATGAAGCCCGAGCGGTGCCGGCTCATCATGGTCGATCCGAAGATGCTCGAGCTTTCGGCTTACGATGGCATCCCGCATCTGCTGACCCCGGTCGTCACCGATCCGAAGAAGGCCGTCGTCGCGCTCAAATGGGCGGTGCGGGAAATGGAGGACCGCTACAAGAAGATGTCGAAGGTCGGTGTGCGCAACATCGACGGCTTCAACGCTCGCGTCGCCGAAGCCCTCGCCAAAGGCGAGACGCTGACACGCACCGTCCAGACCGGCTTTGACAAGGAGACGGGTGAAGCGGTCTACGAGTTCGAGGACATTTCACTCGACGAACTGCCGTACATTGTCGTCGTGGTCGACGAAATGGCCGATCTCATGATGGTCGCCGGCAAGGACATCGAGGGCGCGATCCAGAGGCTCGCGCAAATGGCGCGCGCCGCCGGCATTCACCTCATCATGGCCACTCAGCGCCCATCGGTCGACGTCATCACCGGCACGATCAAGGCGAATTTCCCGACCCGCATCTCGTTTCAGGTCACGAGCAAGATCGACAGCCGCACCATCCTCGGCGAGCAAGGCGCGGAGCAACTGCTTGGCCAGGGCGACATGCTCTACATGGCGGGCGGCGGACGCATCTCCCGCGTCCACGGGCCTTTCGTGTCCGACAACGAGGTCGAAAAGGTCGTCGCCCATATCAAGAAACAGGGCGCGCCCGAATACCTGCACGCTATCACCGAGGAGAATGAGGCGAGCGAGGACGACGACGAGAGCCCCCTGCCCTCCCCCGGTTCGATGGACGCCGAAGAATTGGCCGACTTTTACGACCGCGCCGTGAACATCGTTCTGCGGGACCGCAAGGTGTCGACGAGCTACATCCAGCGTCGCCTGTCGGTCGGCTACAACAAGGCGGCTTCGCTCGTCGAACGAATGGAGAAGGAGGGCGTGGTCAGCGCCCCCAATCACTCGGGCAAGCGCGAGATCCTGATCGGCAATGGCGTCGACAGGGCTGCGTTCGAAGACCTTGGCGAAGACTAACCCCCCCTTCGCTCACAACGGGAAGCTCAGAGCGACGCGGCCATTAACGAGTCCGTTTCCTGAGATTCCAACGGCTTGCGGCGCCATTAGCGGGCCACTCCCGAACTCGGACAAGCTTATCGAAGCGCGAGCGCTAACCCTCGCGATGCATCGTCCAGACTTCGCCGCTCATATCAGTGAGATGAAATCCGCGCCGCGCCAGTTCGCTCATGGTGACAACATCGCGGCAATGCACCGTCGCCCAGGTGTCGGGCGGCGCGTCTTTGATCTGATGACGGTTTCCCACGTGGAAATGTTGCATCGGTATCTCCGTCTCTGGCGCCGTCTGGCACGTCCTCCCACGACCCGGAGCCGTGCTGATAGCAGAGATTATTGCACTGCACAATTCCATGTTGCCATGCACAACGCAAAGGCTGAGGTCTGGGTCGTCTTCACCACCGCGACCACGTTCGCCCTCGACGTCCATGAGACATTCCTCCATGTCACAGCAACATCTCGCCCAACAGCCCACTAAATGCGAGTACGCGCTACTAAACCAGCCTAATCGTCAGAAAATCGACTGGCGCTAACTAGCATTTATTCTTCCGAATCTTAACCTCGTCAATGAGTTAACACGAAACTCAAATATAGTTTTCCCTCACCTGTGGCGGCCAGTCCTGAAGGGTCTCATTTCCAGCCGCTGCTTTATGCCCTAGCGCATCCCTTAATCTCTTCCGCGGCCCCGCCTTCTCGGGGCGACCGGCTTCGGCGATTAAAATACATCATACATTTGATTTGGGTTCTCGGAAAGAATTTGTCGGCTCTTATAGCGATAGCTGTTGATATGGGCCGTTTCCAATTGCGCCCTTGATCCAGGTCTGGGGCGTGGCTTGATCACCCCAGGCTTCGAGGGCGCGCCGCCAGCCGAGATAGTTGGGCAGGTTCTTGGTGGCGACGCCGTTGAAGCGATTGAGCCATTGCTTGAGGCGGCCGTGATAGGCGTTGACGTTGTTGATGTGGAGGTGAGGCGCCTCGGCGGTCGGCTTGCCCGGCGCGGGCACGGCGTGAAAGGGGATTTTAGCTTTGCGGGCGAAGGCGGCGATCGCCTTGCCGCCGTCGCCGATGAGATGATTTTGGCCCGTCACGACGCCGGCCAGCGCCGCTCCGATCGAGGTGCTGTCGTCCTGCGGCAGGACGGCGTCGAAGGTCGCGCCCCGCCGATCGCGGGCGACAAGAACGGGAATGTTGTCCGAATGGAGGCCCGGATGCCTGGCCGGTCCGCCCCGTTTGCGCGCCTTGCGCGGCAGATCAGACCACCGGCCTTTGAAGGATTCAAGGATGAAGGTTTCGTCCGCCTCGACGATTCCGCTCAGCTTTCTAGGCTTGTCGGCGGCCGGAGCGCCCAGAAAGCGATGCCGCCAGCGAAACGCCGTCGTCGGATGCACCCCGCAAAGCTCGGCCGTCTTGGCCAGGCTTTTGCCTTCGATCATCGCCCGAGCGTGGTCGAACCAACGCTCCCTTTTGTGCAGATGCGCCATCGCCGTCTTGGTGAGCGCATTGAAGCTGCGCCCGCAGCCCTTGCAGCGGAACCGCGAAAGCCCATGCGAGCGTCCCCAGGCGACGATCGCGCGTCCCGCGCAATGCGGACAGCCTTGGCTCGCCACTCGCTCATGGCCGCTCGTCCCCAAAGCGTCCGGACGACGACCCCGCTTCGCGCCTTTGTCCCTCGCCCCGCCGGCCGCGGAAGCCTCCGTCTCTCCCGCCCGACTGAGCCCGCCATCCAGATCCGCCAAAGCGGCGGCCACTTCTCGGCGTTGCTCGACGCTCAACCGGCCAACGCCCGAAAACCAGACGGAAAACTCTTCAGCCTTCATCGAATCAAACTCCTCAACCCCGCCCCAGCCGAATCCATATCAACAGGTATCGCTATAAGCGCCAATTTGTCGAAAAATCTTCGCGTCAACGCTAACGCTGGCCGCCCGCGCGGGCGGTCTGTCGACATCTGGTTCAAACCGAATGCGCTGGAGGCAAGGAATTGAACTGGGTTCCGACCGACCCCAATCGGCTTCGACAGATGTTGCGCCGCTAGACTGGACGCCGACCGGAGCTTCGTTCGACAAAAGCATGGACGTTGTCGGACGTGGAAAAGGTTGGCGCCCGTTGATGATGGACCGGCGCACCCTGCCGGTCGGCGTGCAATCGAACCCTCACCGCCTCAGCGCGAGGCAAGTGATGTCGTCAAACTGAGAGCGTCCGCGCGCGAACTCGCGCACCGCCGCCTCGATGCGCGCAATCCATTGGGAGGCGCTGGCGCCGTGCCCTTTTTTGCCGAGCATATGTTCGAGGCGGTCTTCTCCGAACTGTCGCGCTTCCGGGTCTTCGGCTTCCGTGACCCCGTCGGTATAGAGGAAGAAGAGGTCGCCCGGACGCAATTGGGCTTGGGCGACCATCACCTTCATCGGGTCGAACAGGCCGACAGGAAGGCCGCCGACAGGCAGTGTTTCAACGGCGCCTCCAGCACGGCGGATGAAACCGGGGAGATGGCCGCAATTGCAATATTCGAGCACGCCGGAGCGCGGATCGTAGGCGGTGTATAACGCGGTCGCGAAGAGCTGGCCCGCGTTATTATCGGCCAGAAAGGCGTTCGCCTTGACGATCGCGGCCCGCAGATTGGGGTTTTCGCGCAGGTTTATGCGGATGAGCGTCTTGCTGACGCCCATGAACAAGGCGGCAGGGACGCCTTTGCCGCAGACATCGCCGACGCCAAGCGCAACCCGCCCGTCGGCGAGAGGCACGAGATCGAAGAAATCACCGCCGACATCGCGCGCAGGCGTCATCGACGCCCAGACGTCGAGACCGGAATTGGCGGCAAACTCCTTCACCCTGGGCAGAAGCGCGCGCTGAATGAGGGCCGCGCTCGCCATTTCGTCGTCGCGTTGACGGCGCAGGATGAGTTGCTCGGCCATGCGGCCGAAGGTCTGGCCGAAATCGGTGAGATCAGGAATCGGATTGCGCAATTCCTCGAGCAGCGCAGGATCCAGCTCGTGGCGCTCGAGCGCGCCAAGCGCGTGCGTGTAGAGGCTGATCGCGCCATTGAACTTGCGCATGCGTTCGCCCATCCGGCCGATGACGTCGATGAGCAACGACGGCGTGGCGCGTGCGGCTTCGACCAGCGCCCAGCGTCCGAAGCGCAGTGCGGTGACCGGCGTGCAAGCGCGCGCAGTCGCGCTGCGCGGCAATTGCGCCAGCGCGCCCAATTCACCCACCAGCGAAGGCGCCCTCAAGAGTCGAGATGGGAATAGCGCCGCGAGCGCTGTCGGCGTTGACCGTCACTTCCCCCTCCAGGATCAGCATCGCGTAATCGCTGGGCTCGCCCTGCACCATGAGGACGGCGTCGGGGTCAAACCTCTCGAGTTCGGCGGCTTCGATCAGGAGTGACAGGTTATGATCGGACAGCTCACGGAACGCGCTCGCCGCCCGAATGGCGGCCCGCAGCTCCGGGGAATCTTTCATGACATCATGGGGCGCTCAACGTGTCCGGGAGCGCGTTGGCGTTGCGGCCCGCGTCAAATTCTAGCACAAGTCGGTTCATGCCTTCGAAGCGACTGTAGCTCATGCGGCGGGAGAATTTTTGCATCAACCCCGTGCCATACCCGCCAATGTCGAAATCCTGGGTCGGCCCGTTGATCCGTTTGGCCGGGGCGATTGTCGGATCGAACGGCTCGCCGTCGTCAGAGAACTCGACGATGACGCCGTGGGGCTCAGAGCACACCGAGATGGTGGCGCGATTGGCGTGGCCGTGCGTGACGGCGTTGAGAAACACCTCTTCGACGCAAAGACCAATGGCGAATTCAGCCTCCTCACCAAGTCCCATGTCGCTCGCCTGACGAGCGACCCAGGTCTCAGCCTCCGAGGCGGCCTCGACAGTTGCGAGAAAATCGCGCGAGCAGAACGGAGCCCGAAGCTCGCTCATGCTTTCTTGCCCGAAAAGGCGGCAAGCCGCTCCTGGATCGTACGGACAGCAGTGTCATAGTCGGGGTAAAGTCCGGCGACTTCATTGAAGCCGGTCGTGCGCAGAACCTTTTCCACGCTCTCGCTGGCGCCGCAGACCGCCATTTCACCGCCTCGCCGGAGAAGCGTCTTGGCGCTCAGCATCAACGTGCGAATCCCGAGCGACGCAAGAAAGGAAACCTTGGCAAGGTCGACAACGAGAGCCTTGCTGCTCTTGGCCAAGTCCTCAAACCGGGAATTGACTTCCTGCGCGCCTTGAATGTCAAAACGTCCGTCGAGAATGACGTGAGCCACCTCATCGCCGTCCTGAATGACTTTCATATCCATGCGCGCACCGTCCCGACCGTCTCTGTGTCGCAGACCATAGGTAAGCACCGTTCGTGACGGTTTGGCGACAAGCGGAAAGTCAGGTCGGCTGGGCGATTTCCCTGGCGCGAAGAGCCAGATTTGCAGCCCGGTGCGGCGACTGGGCCGAACGCTCACGCGGCTAATTCGTGAGCTAATCCTCGGCGATAAGCTGAAACCAGATGATGCCGATGGCGAACAGGGCGAGCGCGACGATCAGCGCGAGAAGCGCGTGTGTGAGATGAAAGTGATCGGAACTGGCTTCGAAGCCAGGGAGAAAGTTGGGAAGACCGCCAGCGGGCGTGAGCCAGTAGACCAGCGAAAGACCGATGAACACAACCCCGATAATGCCGATAAACACGACGCCGATTATGCCGATGATCCATGGCACTGGCTTGGTCATAGCGTGGGTCTAACCGAGGCCCGGACGAGCGGCAAGAGGCAATCTCTTTCTGTGGCTTTCATCTGTGCAGAGGTTTAGCCAAAGCCAACGCCGACAGCGCCCGGCGCGAGACGGATGAGCCGCGAATCCTCCACGCCCGCCTGACGGTGCTTGACCGCTTCGCGGTAAACGGGATCGCGGATCATGGCGACAAACGCCGCGACAGTCGGGTACTGGGCGATGAAGCAGACGTCCCAGCGCTCCTCCCCTGGACCGATCAGCATCTGCTCGAAGGCGCCGCGCCAGACGATCGATCCCCCGAGGCGGGAGAAAACCGGCCCGCTCTCCCGTCCGTAAGCCGCATAGGCCTCAGCCCCGGTCGACCGACGCCCGTCCGGGTAGGCCGCAGAAGCGCGCAATTTGACCAGGTTGAGCATATGGATTGGGCCGGGCCGGTCGTCGGCGCGAAAGGCTGCGAAGGACTCCTTAGTCGGATCGACGTAGCCGGCCATGCGTCCTCCCATTCGGCTGGCGAGCCGCCGAACGGGGCGCCGAGCGTTCGAGGTCTACAACGACACGGGTCAAGGCCAAACCAAAACGCGGGGGGTCAGCGGGTCACCGTCGGCCGGAAATCCGCGACCCGCGCCAGCGATGTCGAAGACGCATCGGCGCTCACCGCATCATAGCCGAGAACGGCGCCGAAATTGCTCGGCGCGAGGCCTGCATAGCCAACGGTCGCCGTCACCGCGGCGGCGGTGCTTTTGAGAGCGACGGTCGGCGTCCCGGCTCCGCGGGGGGCGTGGTCCAGGAAGACCACATGCGCCACTCGACCCGCGAGGATATCGTCGGCGATGTCCGGCTGCCGCGCGACCGCCTCGGCGGCGGCAACTGAGGCCGCGTCCGTCGCTTGTTGGACCCGACCTCTGAATTGGGAAACCTTCGCGTAGTCAGCGGTCACTGCTAGGGCCAGCACGCCGAGCGGCAGCGCTGCGGCGCAGGCGACCGGGCCCGCGCCTTCGGAATGCGGCCGGCTGAACATCCGCGAAAACAGGCCGGCGGAAACCCATCCAAACATCACAATCTCCTCAACCGAACCATGAGAAGCTGACGTCAATCAACCCGGAGCGACGCAAAATTGTTCCGTTTTCAGTGTAAGCCAAGAGATTATCCAATTGATTGAGGAAGATGGTAAAGTAGAGTGAGAGAACAATGCGTGAGGCGATTAGATCTTTGGCAAGGATGTCTCGCTGCCTGAGCGGGACAGATTCCCGCAAGCGTGCGCCGGTGATCGCTCTCCGCCGCCGCTATAATACGTATCGCGAATGAGCTATGACGAGAGGTCCCTATCGACTTGGTTAGTCCGATTGATTCCTTTGCTAAAAGTCTATAGAATGACTAGATAATAACCGACTCTCCTGGTATTCGATCAAATGGACTAGCTCGATATCCGAAGTGACTCTCCCCCTTCAGGCAGCGGCGCCGCCGCGGTTTAATGAGGATCTTGTCGATGTCCGCCTGGGCCTTTTCCGGCTAGCCCTGGGCGCGCTGGCCGGGGCCGACGCCGCCAGCTCGGGCAGGAACGATTCGCAAAGCTCGCGGCGATCAAATCTGGCGTTGTTATTCGGCTTCTCGTTTGGGTCTTGTTGTCATCTCGTGGCTCTTCTTCGCCGGCGTCAAACCGCGGCTCGTACCTTGATCTAGGGGAATTTCAATGCCCAAACCCGATTTGCGCGAAGCGACGAGCCCCTGCGATCCGCTGCTTGCGCTGCTCCTAGTCGTCAATCGCTTCTTGCCGCTCAACTAGAGCGCCCGACTTCGGCCCTTCGTCTCCGTGACGGGAGAGCCACGACCCGAGGCGCTTCGAAGACCCATGCTGATGACCGACTGGAACCCGACTCTCTACTCGAAGTTCGAAGCCGAGCGTATGCGTGCGGCGCGCGACCTGCTGTCACGCATTCCGCTGCGCTCTGCGAGTCTCATCTACGATCTGGGTTGTGGTCCCGGCAACAGCGCAGAATTGCTTCTCCAACGCTTTGCGAACGCAAGGCTCATTGGGCTCGACACATCCGACGCCATGCTGGCGCATGCGCGCGTGCGCGCGCCCCGAGCGGAATTTTTCAAAGAGGACATTGCGAGTTGGACGCCTGAGTATCAGCCGGACCTCATCTTCGCCAACGCGGCGTTGCAATTCCTGCCTGAGCACGAGCGTCTCTTTCCACGCCTGATGTCCTACCTCGCGCCGGGCGGGGCGCTCGCGGCGCAGATGCCGAACACGTCCAACGAATCCTCGCATGCGCTGATGCGCATGGTCGCCGCCGATGGACCCTGGTCATCCCGCCTAGTGCCGATCGCGAAGACCCAGCCGCTCATCGCCGGCTACGAGGATTATTACGATTGGCTCAGGCCTGCCGCGTCGCAAGTCGATGTCTGGATGACCACCTACGTTCATCCGCTCGACGGACCGCATAGCATCGCCGACTGGTTCGCCGGCTCGACCCTGCAGCCGTTCCTGGAGCGGCTGGGCGACGACGAGCGCTGCGAATTTCTCGCCCGCTACCGAACCGGCCTCAAGGAGGCCTATCCGGTCCAGTCCGACGGCCGCACCTTGTTCGCCTACCCCCGGCTCTTCATCGTCGCGGTGAAGGCAGCGGCTTGAGCGCGCGCGGTCAATCCCGCAGGCCAAGATAGGCAAGAGGCGGACTTCCAAAGGCGCGTCGGAACATCAGCGTGAAGGCGGCCGGATTCTCATAGCCGAGGTCGATCGCAACTGTGGTGACGGCTTCGCCGGCCGCCAGCCGGGGCATCGCGCAAAGCAGGCAAGCCTGCTGTCGCCAGGCCACGAAACTCAGGCCCGTCTCACGCCGAAAAAGGCGCGTAAAGGATCGGCGGCTTACGCCGAGCGCGCCGGCCCATCCGTCGATCGTCTCATGAATGTCGGGCTTCAGAACGAACTGACGACAGAGCGCCGACAAAGGCCCATGCGCGGGATAACGCAGTGAGAGCCGCAACACGGGCAGTTGCTGCATCTCGTACTGGATGAGCTGCATCAGCGCCCCCGCGCGCCCTTCCAGCTCGTACTCGAGAGGAAGGCTCAGGGACTCCGTGACGAGGCTGCGCATGAAAGGCGAGATGCTGACAACCTGGCAATGAGCAGGCAGGCCAGGAATCGCGTTCGGTTCGATATAGAGGCTCTGAACGCTGACGGCGCCGACCATCTGCACGCGATGTTCTGTCGCGGGGGGAATCCACATGCCCCGTTGCGGGGGCGTCACCCACGTGCCCTCCGCCGTCGAAAGCACGATCACGCCAGTCGCGCCCGAAATCAGCTGCCCGCGCCGATGGCGGTGGGGCTTGATCAGATGACCGTTCGGATAGTCGTTGCCGATCGCGACAATTGGGCGGGGAACGCGGTCGACGCTGTCGATATGAATTTCCCGCGCCATTGGCCCACTCGGGTAAGAAATAGGCCCGCCATCGGTGGCGGGCGGCTTGTCGCCTCCTTACCTTCGCGCCCAGTCAAACCACAAGGATTGGATCAGAGGGCGACGTGTCAACTCAAGCAACTGAAGCCATTTCGCTCCCACAGAGCCGCAGCAAGACGGTCTTTCCGGTTCTCTGGGCTGTCAGCCTTTGTCACTTGCTCAACGACATGACGCAGGCGCTTTTACCCGCCGTGTATCCGATCCTCCGGGGCGTCCTCGATCTGAGCTTCGCGCAAGTCGGATTTCTGACGTTCGTTTATCAGCTGACGGCGTCGCTGCTGCAGCCGTTCATCGGTCTTTACACCGACCGCCGTCCGATGCCGTATTCGCTGCCGTTCGGCATGGCCTCGTCCATGGCCGGCCTGCTCACGATCGCTTTCGCGCCGAGCTACGCCATGCTGCTGGTCGGCTCGATGCTGCTCGGGCTTGGATCCTCGATCTTCCATCCGGAATCGTCGCGCATCGCTCGCCTTGCTTCCGGCGGCTCGCATGGCCTGGCTCAATCCCTGTTTCAAGTCGGCGGCAACTTCGGCTCGGCCCTCGGCCCGCTGGCCGCCGCCTTCATCGTGCTGCCGCGCGGGCAAAGCGGACTTGCCTGGTTCGCGCTCGCGACTCTCGCCGGCATCATCATCCTCACGGGGCTTGGCCATTGGTATCAGCACAACGCGCACGGAAAGCGCTCATCGAATGCAGCGCCCGCCCCTCATCCCACCCTGTCGCGCGGGCACGTCTCCAAAGCGATGTCGATCCTGATCGCGCTCATGTTCTCGAAGTTCATCTATCTCGCGAGCTTCACGAGCTACTACACCTTTTACCTCATGGATAAGTTCGCCCTGTCGACGAAGGACGCGCAAATCTATCAGTTCGTGTTCTTCGCAGCGGTCGCTGCGGGAACGGTGGCCGGCGGCCCGATCGGCGACAGGCTCGGCCGCAAGCTGGTGATCTGGGTGTCGATCCTGGGCGTTGTGCCGTTCACGCTCTTGCTTCCGCATGTGGGTCTCACGGCGACCGCCGCGCTCAGCGTCGTGATCGGCTTCGTGATCGCGTCGGCCTTCCCTGCGATCGTCGTTTACGGGCAGGAGTTGATGCCGGGCCGCGTCGGCATGGTCTCGGGTCTCTTTTTCGGCTTCGCCTTCGGCATTGGCGGCATGGCGGCGGCGGCTCTTGGCGCGCTGGCGGACTGGCAGGGCATCCGGTTCGTGTTCCTGCTGTGCTCGTTCCTCCCCGCGATTGGCGTTCTCGCTTTCTATCTGCCGAACCTGCAGGGCCAAAAGACGGCTTGAGGCCCTGTTGGAAAGGGCGCGCTCGTCTCCTCGTGGGTCAGGCGCCCGCCTTTCCCATGTCTGCGGCGAATTCGCGAAAGCGCGCCGCGGCCGAGGCCCAGCCTCCCGGTCGGATCGAAATGGGAGGTCCGATTGGGGTCGACTGGTCGCTAGACTAGACTCCTAAACCCACTGCGAGGCTGGGTCCGACCTGCTTCGGCTGAGTCACCTCGACCGAGACCTCCATGCCCAGTTCATCGCCGGAAGCGCCGAAAAAGGCGCCAGTCAGGGGCGCGGCCTGCGAGGGATTGCGCGCGACCGCGACGCGGATGAGATCCTTGCTGCCGACCAATCCGTTCGTCGGATCGAATTCGACCCAGCCGGCGCCGGGCAGGAAGATCTGACACCAGGCATGTGTCGCCCCGCCGCCGAGGCGAACGGGCTCGTCGTCGTCCTTCGGAACATAGACGTAGCCGGAGACGAAGCGGGCGGCGACGCCAAGCGCACGCGCCGCCTCGATCATCAGGACCGCGAAGTCGCGGCATGAGCCGCGGCGGCGCTCCAAGGTTTGAACCGGCGTCTGGACCCCCGCCGCCTCGCGACGCTCGTAGGAGAACCCTTCCTTGATCGCATAGGTCAGCGTCATCAGAAGATGGCTGGTCAGGATCGTCGCCCCTGACGACACGAACTGGCGCACCCAGCGGTCGAGATCGCCGGCGGGATCGCTGTACAGGCGCTCCATCGCCCGAGCGATGTCGGGCAGTTCGTCAGCGGCATAGGAAAAGGGAAAGAACTGCGCCCGCGGGTCAATTTCGCCGCCGGGCTGGTCGTCCTCGATCCGTTCGACAGTGAAGCGGTTCTCGAACTCGAAGCGACGTCCAGGCGCCGGAAAACGACGCGACAGCGACGCAATTGTCGAAGGTGTCATAGAGCCAGCGCAGCCGCCTCGGCTCAGGCTCGATGATGAGCTCCGATGACAAAAGCCGCTGATCATGCCCGTCGCGCGGACGCAACATCATGCGGTGGTCGCCAAACTCGACCGGCCGCTTGTAGCGGTAGGTCGTCAGATGGCGGACGTTCAAAATGGCCCTGCCGGCCTGCATTTTACGCTCTCGATTCGCCGTTAAAGCGCTCCGCGATTCGGTCGAATCGCCGGGAGCTCCTCGATATATCTTTGATTTCGTGGGTTTTTTCACGAAGGATGGGTTCGACTGGTTCAGGGCCGCGCTTTCCGGACCTAGCCTCTCATGTTGTCCGTCAGCGCATACGCCCGTCAAGTGCGCTTGGCGTCATGGACCTTTTACCCAAACAGGCCATGCACAAACCATTTCGGCCGCATCGTCTCGCGCCCCCATAAGCCCTCGCGATAAAGCCAGAAGCGGCGGCCTTCGGAATCCTCGGCGCGGAAATAGTCGCGCGTCGGCATGCCGGCGTGCCGCCACCAGGGCGCGGCGATGCGCTCCGGCCCCTCGATGGCCGTGACATCATGCAGGACGCGCCGCCAGCGGAAGCGCAAAGGAGGCCCGTCGGGCACTTCAGCCAGCGCCTCGATCGGCTCCGGGCGGGCGAAGAGGCGCAAGGGCCGCGCCGGCGCGCCGTTTGGCCCGTCATCGCGAACCATAGGGGGTCGAAAGACGCCCATCCTTCCGGACGGGCTCATAGGGGGTCGAAAGACGCCCATCCTTCCGGACGGGCTCATAGGGGGTCGAAAGACGCCCGTCCTTTCGGACGGGCTACGGCGAAGCGATCCAGGAGCCAGCGCTCCCGGCTCCTGGATTGCTTCGTCGTTACACTCCTCGCAATGACGACTTTTCCAACGCAGCCGCGCTTCCCCAAGCGTTGCGGGCGCAACCGCCTCGGCCTGTTCAGGCAGATGCGCATCGACAAGCTCGCGCCGCGTCACCGCGCGGGCCCCGAGCCGCGCGGAGAGCCGGTCGAGAAGCTCGGCGAGTGAGCGAGCGCGCTCGGCCTCGTGCGCGCGCTCAAGTTCCGCTTCAGAGGGCGCAAGCGGCTCGGCCGTGAGGCAAGCGAGGCGCATGAGGTCGACGCCATAGCCGGCGTCGATGGCGTCCTCGTTCGGACTCGCCAGCCGCTCGGCGATAAGCCGCACGATCGCACGCGCTTCATTGAGCGGCCGGGAGGCGCCGATGCGGATGCGGCGCATCGCGCCGTCGACGCGGTAGAGACTGAGCTCGATCCGCCGCGCGCCCTTGGCCTGCCGCTCCAACAACACGACGAGATCGTCGGCGAGCTTGCGCAATTGAACCTCAATCGCCTCCAGCGTCTGTATGGGCGAAGCAAATTGTCGCTCGGCGCAGAAATCCGGCGCCCTGAAGCGGGGCGCGATCGACGAACGTTCAAGGCCTTTGAGCGCGTCGAGCCGCGCCACCGGAAGGGCGCCGAACCGCGCCGTGATCGGAGCCCGCGGCCTCAATGCAATGTCGCCGATGCGCCTCAAGCCCGCTCGCGCCATGTCGGCGATGATTTTCTCGTCGAGGCCGAGCGCAGCAAGCGGCAGATCGTGAAAGAGCTTGACGAACGCCTTGTCGCTCAAGGGCTCGGGCGCGGTTCTTACGCGCGAAAACCGCGCCAGCGCCCAGGCCGCGCGCGGATTGCTGGCGGCGCCGATGGCGACGGTGATTCCTTGCGCGGAAAGCCGCGCCCGACAGTCCTCGACCAGCGCCGCCTCGCCCTCGAACAGATGAGCGACGCCCGAAATGTCGAGCATCAGCCCGTCGCGTCCATCGAGCGCGGCGAGCGGGGTATAGCGGGAGCACCAATCGCAGAGGCGCTCGAGCAGCCGCGCTTCTTCAAGAGGCTCAGCCTCAACCGCGATGAGAGCCGGAAAGCGGGCGCGCGCATCGGGGAGCGAAAGGCCCAGGCTTAAGCCAAGCCGGGCGGCCGCAGCGTCGACGCAGACGAGCCTTTGCGCATTGTCGACCTTGGCGACCGCGACAAGCGGCGCCGCCCGATCAACGCGGCCGAGCCGCCGCGCGCGATCGGTCGCCAGACGCGGCAGCCAGAGGGAGATAAATCGCCTGGTCGTCAACGCCCATGCCCCCAAAAGTCATGTCGTGGAAAGTCATGTCCTGGCTTCGCCATTCGAGACGGATGACGCGCCCTGGGTCGAAGGCCTGAAAAGGCGCCTCGGGGCCCGCACGCGCAAGGCGCGCCCTGATGAGCCGCGCCCCGCAGGCGAAGGGCCCGGGCAGGTCGGGGCCCGCCGCCGCCGGGATCGTGGCGCTGGGCGCGGCGGCGATCTCAAACCGCGTCTCGGCGGCGCTGGAGAGGCGTTCCGCCTGGCCATAGGCGCTGGCCAGGATCAGAAGCGCGGGCGTCCTGCCCTTTCGCGCGGCTAGGAGCAGGCGCCGCGAGGCGGCGAGGCTGTAGCCCTTGAGGCTCCAGATCTCGCCGATAACCACAGCCGGCGCGCCGCATTTGAGCGCCTCCTCGATCGCCCAGAAGGCCAAGGCCGCGTCGGGCGCGCGCACGAACACGAGACGGCTTAGGGCAAGGCCGTGGGCGACGAGGCCGGGCCCATACAGCGCGCCTGACTTGTCGGCGGCGAAGCCTTCGCCGATGACAAGCCCCGAAGCCGGCCGCTGGCTCAAAAAAAGTGCGGCGAGGGCTAGGGCAAAGCCCATCGCCGCCGCTCCATCCGCCGGCTGAGCGGGCACGATTTCATGCAGGGCGTCGTCCGCAAGCCCGCCGCTAAGCGCAGAATCGAACGCGCGCGCGAACGGCAAGCGCCGCGCGGGCCGCTCAGCAGCAGAACCAGCCTCCGTCTCAATCTGGGCAATGACGCGCCGCAGACGCGCCATCCCCTCCGCTCTGCCGCCTGGCGACATCCGGCCCGCGTCCTATCGTTCGTCATTTGTTCTTGTTTTGGACCAAGAAAATAAGAGAGTCAAGCTGAGGGGCTCGGTGGTGCTGTCCGAACTAGGACACTTGGTTAATGAAATTAGGACACGTCATTTGCGTCACATTTTTGCAACATGGGCCAGGATTTTACGATCTTGTGGCTTGAAAATTGAAACGAGGACCCCACAGTTAGACTTCTGGTATTATGTGTTTCCATATGGGCGAGTCTATCAAGCGGCGGCGGTCGCGGGCTTCCGGCGGGAGGCGGTGATGGCTCTCAAGTTTCAGGCTAAACTGGATAAAATAGCAGAGCTTTTGCTGTATTTGGCGCATGTGCGCCCGGGTGCCGACAAATACCAAGCAGTGAAATTTTTCTATCTCGCTGACCGCGAACATCTCATTCGCTATGGTCGCCCGATAACATTCGACGTATACTATGCCCTATCGTATGGTCCCGTAGCGTCTAATACGTTGGACCTTCTGAACAAGAAAGCACGAGATCTTCCATTTGAGACTACAATAAGGAAACTCCCAAACGGTAGTGAAACCGTCGTCATTGGGAAGCCAAAGCGTCCTTTTAACGGCGATCTCTTTTCAACGAGCGACCTGAGAATATTTGATGAGATAATCCACAAGTACGGGAGTATGACGTTTGATCAACTATACGAACTAACTCATGAGCACAATGCTTATAAGAAGGCTTGGGATAATCGCGGATACGCGAACAGAGCCGAAATGGATTATGCCGATATCATCGAGGACATGGTCGAGGACCCCCAAAAAAGGGCGGCGATTATAGATGACCTTATTCCAGTTTCCGCTCATATGCAATGAAGGTGGGGGAGGTATTTTCGTGGGACACAGACAAAGCTAAGGGCCACGCTTCAAGAAGAAAAATGCATGTGTTTATCTGTGAAGGTGATTGGCTAGAAAATAATACGTTTCTTTTCATCAGTACAATACCATACGAAGCAGATCTTCTTCTACCCGCGTCTGATTATCCATTTTTGAGCTACGATAGTTTTATATCGTGCAGCAGTATAGTGCCATACTCAGACGCTGAGTTGCGCGAATTGGCTCCTCAATTCCTTGGTCGGCTCTCGACGAAGCACCTCAGGGAATTGCACGACGCAATCGCGTGGGGCGAAGGAATGGAGCGTCGACATATCCCTAGGATATGTGAGGCGTCCGGACCGCCATTTAGTCTGCTTTTCCGCCCTGAATTACAGTGAAGCGTCGGTGCACCTTGCGCGGCTTTACGGGTGCATTTTCGAGGCAAGCCATCAATAGCTCGCCAGTCGTCCACACGTGATCGCTAATGCGTTGCGCCATCGCGGGCGTGACGCGGTGCGCCTCATGGACACGGCAGAAATTGAAATGTGCAACGAACAATCCGACCGCCGCAAGGTGGTAGTCAGCGCGCTTGCTAAAGCCGTTTGTGAGCCGCGTGAACCGGCGCGATGCCATCCGGAGCGAAAGGTTCTGGCGCTCGGCAAGGCTCGTTGAGATATGGCGAGGTGCGCCGACGACGGCACGACGATCTACCGCTACTACATAGCCAGGGCTATACCGTCGCGCGGCATCAATCCCGGGCTCACCCACGTAGGTTTTGATAATCTGTCCATATCGGCATTCGGCCCCGAAGGCTTCCTCAATCGCGCCTTCATAGGCCGGAAATGCGTCGGTTGAAATTTCCGGCGCATTAATGATCCGCTCGCGCAGGTCCCAAAGGAAAGCCTTTGTGTTTTCCTCGTTGCGCTTCCCGACTTGGAAACTGACGATTGCCTTCGATGACGCGGACATAGCGAGAAACACGTATTGGTCGCCAACAAACGGGCCGTCGGCGGGCGTGCAACGCCGCTGCTTTTTGGCGACAAACGACCAAGCTTCATCTAACTCCAAGCGCGGCACCTGGAGGCTGTGAACGGTGCGGTCGTGAAACTTGATTGCGCCAAAGCCAACTCGGGCGGCGAGGCGCATAATCGTGTCGCGATGAACGCCAGTTAGGCGTTCGGTTGAACGGATTGAGCAGCCTTCAACGAGAGATGAAATGACCGCGATTTGGCGGTCGAAAGTGAGGACATTCATGGGGCGCGATCCCAAAAGGTTGGGGAATTGGCCAGCGCAACTCTAGTAAGAGCCGCCAAAAACCGCTATATTGCCGTACAGCGGTCATTGCTTCGGGGCGCGATCCCGGGAGTGGTGATTGCAGGGGCGGGGCCGCTTGCCGGCGACCTTCGCCCCGCTTATTCGGGTTCTTGGGGAGCCCGGATTCGAACCGGGATTGCCGCGACCGTAACTCCGGGCGTCCTACCGTTAGACTAATCCCCAGGCTTGTAAGAGCCGATTTGCAAGGGCCGTTCGCCATTCCTTTCTGGGGGAGCTTGGCGGCGGCCCTTTCCTTTTCCTCGCCCCTTCCACGTCGGCTGGCCGCGTTGGGACTCTTACCCTCCTGATCACAAGCGATCTCCTCTTCTAAAATCCCAACCTAAACGGCTTTTCAACCCTTGTCAACATCATCCTGATAGGCTATCAGTATTCCTGCCAACCCGTAGGCGCAGGAGATTAAAATGACTAACACGGACATTGATGAAAGCGAAAAGCAGACCGGAACGCCGCGAGACCGTAGCCCGTCTTTTCCCTCGTTGCCCCTAGAGAAGGCCGTCGAGCGAGCGCGACAGCTATTCGAGAAGGCGAAGCGTCATGAGGTTCGGTTGCAGGACGCAGCCGTTGACTGGGGGATTTCTCCTAAGAGCAGCGCTGCCGCTCAGATTGCCTCCACCTTGCTGGCGTTCGGGCTAGTTTGACTCGGTAAACGTAGGGGGAGAGCGGAAAATAAAGGTGAGCGAGGAAGGATGGCGTATCCTTGAAGATCACCGGCCCGGGGTCAAAGCGGAGCTGATGAGTGAGGCGGCTACAAAGCCCAAGCTCTTTGCCGAATATGCGGAGAAGTGGAAGGAGGGGCGTCCGGACAATAGCCACGCCATAAGCCAGCTAAAATTCGACAGCTATTTCTCCGATGACGCCGCGCTGAAATTCCTACGGGTTTTTGATGAAACAATTCCCTTCGCAAAGCCCCCAAGTTCTGATAACAAGAGTGATATAGACCAAAGCGCCTCCCAAAAGGCGGGCGTTGCGGTGGCTGAAAAGCCGGACGGCACTGAGGGCACGGTCGACGCGGTCAAACCTTTGCCGTCGCCGCCGCTCGGGAAGCAGAAGCAGAAGGGCATTCTCATGGAAGGCGAGCGCGAACTGACCACGGGACTCTTGTCGAAGGGAGCTAGCTTCCGCTTGATCGTTGCCGGTAAGGTCGGAGAAAAGGAAATTGAGCGCCTGATCAAAAAACTAGAACTCGATAAGGAAATTCTGGCTAACTCCGATCCTGAGCCGAACGAGCATGATGAGGGAGCCGCCAACTAAGGCGGACGGTCCTATTGATGTTCGCGCGTGGAACCAGAGAATAATTATGGTTGGCGAGTTCTCCGATTATGAGGAAGAGAGTTTTTCAAATCTCGGCCTTTTTTGGCAGTACTGGGGAACGATGGGAAAGCTGTCTGTTGATCGAACCTCGGATATAGTTTCGGGGACCGCGTCAGTTAAGTACGCTTCAAAAGCATTTTCTAGGACGTTTACGACAGAAATAATGATATATTTAAGCGGCTTCAGCAGTTCCGGCAAGATTGCGTTACTTGAATGCGAGAGAGCTAGAGCGGATAAGTGTCATCTTGATTTTCTCCCCCAATTCCAGCGCTATCAATTCGACGAAGCGAGCGGAGCACTAACGATTTCTGGACGGTCACCCAAAATGCGTGGGGCATTCGAAGTCACAATCATCCCGCTAGATGGAATTTAGGACACTCGCTCCCTCAAATTCGGACACTCATGGGCAACTTAGGACAGCACCGGCTCGGTGGTAGTGTCTCAGTTTGCCAAACTGAATTTTCATGCTTGAGCGCGCTTACGAGATTGAGCTTTGCGCTCATCGCGCGCGTCGAGAAGCGCAACAATATCCTCAACGCTCCAAAGCCTATCGGTCACACCAGCGGCCATTGCGGGCGACATTTTCAGGGTCTTGTGGATACGGACAAAGTTATAATAGAGAAAATATAGGGCGAGAGAATGACTATGATTTTCAATCTTCTTTGAGAAAGCATTGGTCAGTCGAGTGAACCGGCGCATTCCCATCCTCATATTCAGGTTTTGGCGCTCCACATAACTTGTGCTGATATGAGAATCGTCGGGGCGACCCTCGACGGCGAGGCGCAGCGAGCCGACGCAAACAGGTGGGCTATAGCGGCGCTCTGGCGAAGCTCCGTGCTCTGCACGATAGACCTTCACAAGCTGGGCGAAATCAATATCGATCCCAAAAACCTGAGCAACGGCAGATGGATACGCACCATGACCGTCCGTCGTTAGCTGGATACGGTTCTCAAGTCGCGCTTGTGCATCCTCAAGGAGCCAAACCGCATCCTCAACGGTGCGGTCGCCAACATGCCAAGAGATCATCAGCTTGCTGTCGGCGTCCAGGGCAGTCCAGGTCCATACGTCGCCAGCGCCATCTGGTGCGGCTTTAGCAGTCTTAACGTTCGCCTTCTTGGCGTAGCAAAAGCTCCAAATCTCATCGCACTGGACGCGCTTGGTTTGGAGAGTTCGCACGTGCTGGTCGTGGTAGGCCGACGCCACCGTTCCAGCGTCCACAAGCAGCTTTGTGACCGTATTTATCGACACGTCCGCGACGCGAGAGATGGACCGCAAGGATGATCCCTCCACCAGCATGTGGATGATCTTGGCGCGCGTGGGCATGTCGAGCTTGTTCATGGCTCGACTATCTGACACTCTGTGCTTAGCGTCAAGCATATTGTTCAGCTATTTTGAGGGGAGGCGCGGTAAATACAGGGTAAGCTGGACCGGTTCCCGGCCATAATGGATCGCGACCTTTTCCCGCAGCTCACGGATGTCGGCGCAGGTCTTGGCAATGCCTATTATCTCGTAAATGTGCGAAATTAGCGCCTTAAGACCAACGTCTTGCGTCATCCATTGATGGTAATTTTTTCCGTGAACAGGCTTTGGCTTGTTCTCGCGCAAGTATTTAGCAACATCGGGGTCAAGCGCGTTGTATATCAATTCGATGACAAGGTGCCCCCACCACTTTGGGCGCTGGTGCAAGCTCCCTTGCCAGCGAGTGAGCCGGCCGAATTGCTCCCACAGTTCATCAGGAAAGGTTTTTTCCCAGTCGCGCAACTCATCGGCAATGAAGGCTCGCAACTTGACCTGAAGCGCGTCTTCGGATCGCGCGTACTGATAGCCCGTGGCTTCATCGATCTGGGCGATGATGCCGATCTTCAGGAACGCGGTGCTCAAGATCGCGCAGGTGGTCGCGATCTCTCTCTGCCGGTTTGTTGTAAGCGCGCCGGCATGTAGCGCCTTCACGTATGCAGTCAGGACTTGCTCGAATTGCTCTGCTGTGAGCCCGCGACCACGAAATTGCGTCCCGGGGATATGAAATTCCCTACTTTCGACCAGGGCTAAGTCTTTGTCGATAAAGTCTTTTAAGCCCTGAACGCTGAGATATTCGACCAGGTTTCCAGCATCCTGTCCGGTCATGGCCTTCACGGCACCGCGCATGCTGATGACGCGGTCGCCGGTATCGAGCACGTAGACGTCGATAGGATTGCCGCCCAAGTCGATCTGGCCGCGAAACTTCGCGAATGGTGACGGCGGGAGCACTTCGCCGTCGAGCGGTATTGCTGATGGGGGTACGGTCGTTAAATCCGCGGGCGGCTTCGCCCAGCGCATCGCCGCAGCTTTTTGGGCTATCGCCTTGCGGCGATCAGGAGTGAGCTTGTTTGCCCTGGCTTTGCCGCCAGCGCTCGGGATATCGGCCATTGAGGAAGGTTCTCCATGCCTGCAAGCAAGCATGGACATAGCAGGAACAGGTGCTTGCTTGCAAGCACCCTACTTGGATTTTCCCCAACGGCTCTCAGCCGCCTTCTTGGCAATTTCGGCCCGTCCCTCCGGCGTCATCTTCGCCGCCCGGGCCACGCCGCCCTTCTTGCCAAGCGCTTTCGCTGCCGGGTCTTTACCGTCGTCTGGCGGTAGTAGGTCAGTTTCTTCGCCCGTCGCAATGCGCGCGACCATCACGGCGCGGGCGTTCACGTCGGCGGGGCGCTTCTCGCCTTTAGGACCGGTTGGCATCAACGCGTTCCCCTGAGTGGCGATCATATCCGACGGCATAGACGTTGGTTATTCCTCGTCGGACTAGGTCTTGAAGCGCCTTTTTGGCGTCGTCTTTTGTTTCCACGATTTCAAGCGGCTCGCCCTCCGGCATTAGTCCTCCGGTTCGCGGGTCCGTCTTTTCAACATGAATCTTATAGGGCATTTCGGTCATATTCCCTGCTTTCCCAGAGCATACCACGCAAATTGGTGCTTGTGATGCACGCGTCAAGCCCAACAATTTTCAAACTGAGACACTACCGGCTCGGTTACTGAGACCCTACCAACAGCAGACGGCCCGAGCGTTGGCCATTCCGCTTCATCCTGTCTCGAAATCTCCCGCTTGAGGCGACGCGAGCGGAGTGAACAGGCAGCGGTCGGCTTCAGGTCGATGAGCGGCGTCCCATCGAGGCAGTCGAGTCCCCTGACCAGGAGCGTCGGCCCCCTCCGCTCAACCAGACCGACCAGCACCATGCCGATCGGATTCGGGCGAACGGGCGAGCGCAGCGCGAACGTGCCGCGCGTCTCACCATCATTGGCGGGACTTTGGCGCACGAGATCACGCCGCGAACTCGTGCAGCCAATAGAGGACCTCGATCCGCTCGAACGCTTCGATTCCGTCCAGCGCCGCGACCCAAAGGTCAGCGACTTCGATGCGGCAGATGGGGCCGTCGGCGCGCCCCTGGCGCGGACAGTTCAAGCGCGAGGTCCATGGCGTGCGAATAATTCCAATGAAGGCGAGTCCGACGTCGAACGACTTCGGCGCTTCGACCGCGACCTCGTTTTGCCGGACTTCGTTCAGCCTCACCATGATCCCGACGCGCCCGTCGCTTCAGCCGGCCTCGAGCCGCGCGAGTTCGTAACCATCTGATCTAAATAGCATTTCCTCCATATCTAGGCCAGCCCCAAAAAAATCTTTCCCGTCTTCAGTCTCAGTCAGATCGTCCAAAATGCTCGATCTCGCGCGCCTCGGCGAGGGCGCGCTTTGGATCTGGTGAAGAAGAAACACTAGCATGATTTCCGTTTTTGGCATGATTTTGCTTCGTGTCGGCAGCAGACGCTATGTGCGGTTTAGGGCGGCGCACGATCTGTCCGGTGGGTTCGGGCCCTTTGGGAGCGTGTGGGTGCGTTGGACGGAAGCCCTTCAGCGGGTGCGCATGGCGATGTTTTTGAACAGTCTGAACCGCTGGGAATTGGCAGAGCTGAACCGGGAGGAGGCTGGCGGCGCCCGGCGCTGGACGCGCCGATACCGAGAGAACGGCGAGACCGGCCTCGTTGACCGCAGGCTCGGCAGGGCCTCGGGCAA
This sequence comes from uncultured Alphaproteobacteria bacterium, assembly GCA_963717215.1. GTDB lineage: Bacteria > Pseudomonadota > Alphaproteobacteria > Rhizobiales > Beijerinckiaceae > Roseiarcus. Next base: position 196,838 of record CAVQVS010000001.1, on the reverse strand, counting down.
GCCGGTTCCGACGGACCGGGCGGAAGAAGTGGCGCCTCTAGCGCGAGCGCTCCCCGGGTTCACGGTCAAGCCCGTCCACTCGGCGGCGCGCCTCTGTGGACGGCATGAACAAACCTGCAGCTTGCCCACCCCGCCCACAGGAGAACAAACAGAAGCAGCGGACATTTGATGTGCTATCAAAACCGGACAACTCAATTCGCTATCGACAGACCTTGCATGCGCGCATCCACAGCCGGGACGCCTCATCCTTCGTCCGCGGATCCGAGACCCTCGCAGGAACGGCCGAAGGCGGAAAGCGCGTCCTCCAGGTAGTCGGGCAAGAGTTCCATCTCGAGGAGGTATTTCCAGGTCGGGCCCTCGGCCCGCTCCTTTGCCTCCGCAACCGCAATTTTCCACTCTTCGGGCTGGAAATCGTCCCGCCCGATCCAGGCGAGCGCGACGACCGCCGCAGCTTCGTCGACGTCTAGATCCTTGATGAATTCGATCAGTTCTCGCGCGGATCGAAGGACCGGCTGTCTCGGTCAGCATCACCCGCTCGTCGTCGTCGGTGGGGTTTGAGTTGTCGGCCTCGGCGCCGACTTCTTCGCCAAAATATTCGCGCGATTTTTCAATGATGAAACACACTTTCGCCAGATCTACCTCCGGCATCGGACGTTCGCTCTCATCGATTTTGCGCATGAAGGTCCTCCCCCTTTGATCTAGCGCCGTGATTTGAGCCTGCTGAACCCACAAGTGGTCCGATCGTTCCTGTTTGGCAACCGCCTCCCGCGCCAATTGGATCAGGTTCGCGTGACAGCGGTTTTTCTTTCGTCGACTTGCCGACCACCCTTGGATGTTGCAAAAAAATTGGCCAAACCTCAAGCTACAGTGGAGATTGCCGTCGACAAAACACGTAATAATAAATGTATAAATTACTCCGCATCACAATGATTTCGACATCTCAATAATGGTTGTCTAAGTCAATTATGGTCCTAAAGCCGCGTTGCGCCGAGCGGGGCTATACTCTGACCTCGGCGGAACGACGATAAATTGCTTTTCGTGACGCCTTCGGCTACCGAATGAGGGCATGATGATGTAGCGGAGGGCCATTTTCGTGGATCGCGCCGATCGCGCCCCAGAAGCCGCCGCCGTCGGTCAGTCCGAGCTGGTCGCCGATCAGGTTCAGCGTTTCGAGACCGCCGACAACGAGCGCCACGACGACCGACACCGCGGTGATCGTCATGTTGTAGTAGAGCTTGCGGATCGGCTTCATGAACGCCCAGCCGTAGGCGCCGAGCATCAGCACGCCATCCGTGGTGTCGATCAAGCGTCATGCCGGCGGCGAACAGCGCCGGAAACACCATGATCGTCGCCAGAACGACAGCGCCGTTCGTCGGCCTGCACGGCGGAAATGCCGAACAGGGCGACTTCGGTCGCGGTGTCGAAGCCCAGGCCGAACAGGAACCCGATCGGAAACATGTGCCAGCTCTTGGTGACGAGCCGGAACAGCGGCCGGAAGATGCGCGCCAGGAATCCGCGGTTGTTGAGCAGGACGTCGAAGTCCTCCTCGACGAACGGCTCGCCGCGCTTCACCGCCTGAAAGGTGCGGTAGATCGAGATCAGCACGATGATGTTGAAGATCGCGATGGCGAACAGGAACAGCGCCGAGACGCTGGTGCCGATGATCCCGCCGACCGCCTTCATCGAAGTTCGAAGCGCGACGTGAGCGCCGACGCAGCGAAGGCGACGCCGATCGACATGAGCACCACGACAGCCGAGTGGCCGAGCGAGAAGAAGAAGCCGACGCCCACCGGACGCTGGCCTTGCTGCATCAGCTTGCGCGTGACGTTGTCGATCGCCGCGATATGATCGGCGTCGACCGCATGGCGCAGGCCGAACGTGTAGGCGAGCAAGCGCCGTTCCGAGCAGGACCGGACGATCGCCCAGGGCGGCGAGCGCCCAGAGCCAGATCGAGAATGTTGCCGCCTATGAGAACGGCGTAGACGGCGAACAAACGGCGACGCAGATCGGGACCGCTTTCAGTCAGGATTTTCGAGATATTCATTAGGCACGACACCCTCGCATGCTGTTGAGGAAAACAGCACGATCGCGGGTGACGCCGCCAAAGAAAACAAACCATCGGTCACCTCGCCCGAAACCGGCTGCACGAAGCGATGGCAGGTCTCCTGGCTCGCGGATCAACGACGGACGCCGATCTTCCCGGTCGCCCAGTGATCACAGGTGGCGTCGTCTCATCGCTTACAGTTGCGGGGGCAGCCATGGCCTCGGCGTCTTAGCCTGCACCATGTTCCCTTTTGATCCCCGAAGGGAACCATCAACCCCATCGTAGCCACGCCGAGCAACGCAGGCAATAGGCTTCGTGAGCTTCGACACCGGCCGACTCGGTCCGACCCGACGTCAAGAATTGCGCCCCGTGCGACGATACGTTAGCGTTCGGCTGTCGGTGTGCCAACGAGTTGCGAATCGGCGTGGACGGCAGGGGTCACAAAAAGAAAATGCAGGCGCGCAGAGCGGCCGGCGGACGGCGCGTTTCCGCTCGCCGCTTGCGACCTTTCTTGTCGCGCTCTCGGTTGTCGTTCAGCTTTTCGCCGCCGCGACGCCGACCGCGATCGCCGCGCCCGCCTTCGCCGGCGCCGATGACGCGGCGATCGCAGCCGAGCTTAAGGCGTTGTTCGGCGACACCGCCCAGCTCTGCATCCAAGTTGGCGACGACAAGGCCCCGGCCAGGCATGCGCCGTCCCGCCATTGCTGCGATCAATGCCCGCTGTGCCGCTTCGCCGCCCAAGCCGCGGCCTTTGTCTCGCCAGACCTGCCGGTCTTGCCCGACCGAATTGAGGCGGCGGCGCACGCGATCCGCGCGCCGCCGCGCAAAGACGTTCTTCCTGCATATCCCGCACAACATAATCGCGCCCGAGCCCCTCCCCTCTCAGTCTGACGGCCATCCGCCACGCGCGCCTTCCGGCGTGCGCTTGCACCCCTTCAGACTCGAGAACCCCTCATGCGAACCCCTAAAATCCGTTTGACCGCGGGCGCCCTTACGGGCGCGGCCGCAGCTCTCTGGCTAACGCCTGCCTATCCTCACGCCGTCTGCGGTAACCGCATCTTCCCCACCACGCTGGCTATCGACGATCCCGGCGTCACCGATGAACTCACCCTCCCCTCGGTCACTTGGCTGCCGAAGAACTCGGACGGCGTGCAGGAACTCGACATCGGCGGCGAATGGGCGAAGACGATCTTCCCAAATTTTGCGCTTTCGGTCGGCGGCGGCTCAACCTGGCTGCATCCCGGCGGCTTCGGCTGGGACTCTGTGGAGACCGAGGCGAAATATCAGTTCATGTGCATTCCGCAACTCGAGTTGATGGCCTCGGCCGGTTTCAGCGTCGAGTGGGGCGGGAGCGCGACAGGTTCGCAGATCGGCGAACCGAACATGTATTCGCCGGTGCTCGATGTCGGCCTGGGCTTCGGCGCCCTGCCGCAAAGCATGAACCTCATGCGACCATTCGCGATCACTGGCGAAATCAGCACGACGACGCCAGGACAAGCGGTGTGGGGCGACGAAATGTTCCCCACGACGTTCAACTGGGGCTTCTCGCTGCAATACAGCCTACCCTATTACAATGCGAACGTCGGCGAGATTGGCAACGACTTCCTCAAGCATCTCATTCCGACCGTCGAATTCGCTTTCTCCACGCCGACTGCCCACGCCGATGAAGGGACCTGGGGGACGACCGGAACGATCCAGCCCGGCGTCGTCTACATGGCTGACAAATGGCAGGTCGCCGTTGAAGCCGTGATCCCCGTCAATGGCGCTAGCGGCCATGGCGCCGGTGTGGTGGCGAGCCTCGATCTCTTCCTCGACGACATCTTCCCCAACACCATCGGCAAGCCAATCTTCTCCCAAACCTTGCCCATGTTCACAGGAGCCCGACAATGATCCGCATTTCGATGACGACGATCGCCGCTTCGCTCGCGCTCATCTGCGGAGCGACAAGCGCCTTCGCCCATGCTCAGCTTGAGAAGGCGGCGCCAGCCGTCGGCGGCACGGTTGCCTCAGCGAGCGAGATTCGTCTCAATTTCAGCGAGGGCGTCGAGCCGAAATTTTCGAAGGTCTCGCTGACCGGTCCCGACGGCGCCGTCCCTCTCGGGGCGGCGAAGACGGAATCTGGCAATCAGGCCCTCCTGATCGTGCCGATCTCCAAACCCCTGTCCGCCGGCGTTTACAAAGTGCACTGGCAGGCCGTCTCGGTCGACACGCATCATACCCAGGGGACGTTCGAATTCACGGTGAAGCCATGACTGACCGCCTCAAGGCCGACGCAACAAAGGACAGACGATGAGATATTCACTTTTCACCCTGGCGCTGGCTCTCGCCCTCGGCACGGCCCCCGCGCTCGCCCAGGAATTCAAGGCCGGGGACATCGTAGTTGAAAAACCTTGGGCGCGCGCGACGCCGAAAGGTGCCGTGGTCGGAAGCGGCTATTTGACAATCCAGAACAAGGGCGCCGCGGCCGATCGCCTGACCGGGGGAACGGCGGATTTCGCCACCGTCGAGATCCATCAGATGTCGTCCGAGAACGGCGTCTCGCAGATGCGCGAACTCAAGGACGGGCTCGCCATTCCCGCCCACGGTTCGGTTGGACTTACACCTGGCGGCTACCACATCATGTTCACGCACCTCGCCCATCCGCTGACCAAGGGTGAGAGCGTCAAGACGACGCTCAATTTCGAACATGCTGGCCCCGTTGAAGTCGAATTCAACGTGATGGGGATTGGGGCCTCGGGAACCGGCGGGAACGGGGGCGCCATGAAGGGCATGAAAATGTAAGGGCGCGTGCCGTTGCCCGTAACTGACGGCGCCCATGACCGCGCTCGCGCTATGCCGCTTCGCCCATTTCCTGGCGGCGATGCTGGCCTTCGGCATGAGCACCTATCTTTGGGCGTATACGCCGGAGCGGCTGAAGCTTGCGCTGTCGCCGATCGTCCGCCGATTTGTCCTGATCGCCAGCCTCGTGGCGCTCACCACGGCGTTGGCGTGGCTTGCGCTCGAGTCCGCCTCGATGGCCGACGACTGGAGCGCCGCTGTCGAACCGAGCGCGATCGGCGCGGTGCTCACCGACACCGCCTTCGGCCATGCTTGGGCGTTGCATCTCGCGCTGGCGGCGGCGCTGGCCGTCGTCGTCGCCGCCAGCCCGCGCGACGGATGGGCGGCGACGTCGCTTGTTTCGGCCGCCCTGCTGGCGAGCCTCGGACTCGTCGGCCACGCAGCGATGCAGACCGGCGCGGAGGGCGTCCTGCACCGCGCCAACCACGCCGTCCATCTCATCGCCGCGGGGGCATGGATCGGCGGCCTCGTTCCCTTCGCGATGTGCCTTCGCGCTTATGAGCGCGACGATCTCCGCAGAGACGCGGTGCAGGCTATGGCGGGCTTTTCCTTCTGGGGCCAACTCATCGTTGCGACGATCGTGCTCACGGGCGTCGTCAATATCGCGTTGACGTCTCATCACCCCCCGATCCCGCCGATAACGCCCTACCGCGCGCTACTGGTCGCAAAACTCGTCGTCGTCGTGATCATGATCCTGCTCGCTCTCTTCAATCGCTTCGTGCTCGCGCCGCGGCTCAAGACGAGCGCAAATGCGTTGACGACCTTACGCACGACCAGCGCGGCAGAAGTGGCGCTCGGCTGCATCGTCATTGCGCTCGTCAGCGCGTTTGCTCTGCTCGATCCAGGATGAAGCCGGGCGCCGGCGGCGCCTCGCCGCATCCGGAGTAATCTGAGGGCGATCGGTTGAAACCCTCATTCTCCTGCCAACAATTGCAGCCTCACAATCCTGGGTTCGCCTAAAACCCTTTATCCCTACAGCTCTGACGTTGTGTGATCGCGATCACAGTTCCCTCTGCGCTATCCGCATAGCGCTCATCTGCGGCACTAAATGCATCGGCGCTAAGCTGCGGGCCGGCGACAGGCGCAGAGTCCGCGGGGTAGAAGGGAGAGCGGATGAAGGCGCATATTGTTGGCGGCGGGTTTGCCGGACTGGCGGCGGCGGCGTTGCTCATCCGCAACGCCAACGTGCCCGGCCCGGACATCACGATCTATGAGGCGGAGGACGAGCTCGGCGGCGGGTTCTTTTTGGATGGCGACGCGGAGCATGGATACAACCTGCCTGGCTCCATCTTCGACAAGGAGTTCCGCTGTGCTCTGGACCTGCTCGGTACCATCCCCATACAAAACTCCTCCAACATCAATGTTGCGGAGCAATTCCTCACTTTCAATCAAGAGCACCCGTTCGACGACCGGACGCATATCGTCGATGGCAGCCTTCGCCGCGTGCATGACCCGCTCCGGTACGGGCTGACCCTTAGCGACGGCCTCACCCTCGCAAAGCTTTCGCTAGCGCCCGAATCCTCATTGGACGGTCAGCTCATCAAGGACTGGTTTTCTCCAAGATTCTTCGAGACGGAGTTTTGGCTGCTCTGGTCGACGCTGATGGGTTCGCTGCCGCAGCACACCGTCATCGAGTTCCGCCGTTACCTGAACCGCTTCGTCTATCTGTTTCCCGACCTCTCGACCATGGCGCATGTTTTCCGCTCGCAATTCAACCAGCACGAAGCCTTCGTCAAACCTCTGGTCGCCTGGCTTGAAAGGAAGCAGGTGACCTTCGTGAAGGGCGTCTTCGTCAGCGATATCGAGTTCGCCGGGCCGTCTGGCCGCATGACCGTCAATCGACTTAAATGCGAACGCGGAGACGCCGCACGATGGGTCGACGTCACGTCCGAACGACATCGTGTTCGTGACCACCGGCTCGCAGGCCGCCGACCTTTCGGCGGGAACGATGGACGCACCACCCCCGCCGCCGCCTCATCCCGGGCGATCATGGGCGCTGTGGAAGACCTTGGCCGAGAAGCACAAAGGCTTCGGCAATCCGGATGCGTTCTTCGGCGACGACCGGATCGCCGATTCGCGCTGGGTTACGTTCACGGTCACAACGACCGGCAAGGAATTTCTCGATGAGATAATCAACCTGACCCACAGCGGCGCAGGAAGTGGCGGTCTTCTCACTTTGAAGGACTCGCCCTGGGTCATCTCGCTGTCGATCTTCGAGCAGCCGGAAGTTCTCAGCCAACCGCCAGGGACATCGGTCTGGTGGGGCTATGGGCTCTTTCCGGAGAAGACAGGCAACTTCGTCAACAAGCCCATGTATCAATGCACCGGCAGGGAGATCTTGTCGGAATTGCTGCAACACCTCTGAAGTTCGCGACCGCGACCGAAGATCATGCGGTCGTCAATCTGCATTCCCTGCAACTTGCCTTACGTCAATAACATCTGGCTGCCGCGCAAGCGTGGCGACAGGCCTCCGGTCGTTCCAGAGGGCGTGACCAACCTCGGGCTGCTTGGCCAGTATGTCGAACTTGAGCGGGATATCGCGTTCACGTTCGAATACTCCACGCGTACTGCCTGGGAAGCGGTTTATCGCCTGGTCAAGCGCGGGCCCCCGCCGCCAGACGTCTATCAAGGACAGTCCGATCTTCGCGGCGTGTGGTTGGCTGTGAAAGTGTTGCTAGGTCTGACGAAGACTTAGGAGAAGGCCATGAGGCTCGTGCGCATTTTGCTCTAAGTGCTCGTAGCCTTCGTCGGCCTCTATGTGCGTGCGCATCATCCTCTACGCATTCCAATGTGGGCGGTCTCATCGACGATACGATGGCGTCAAATTCGATCCGCGGTCGATGTCGCCGACCCCCGCTCCACCGCGCCACCAGAGCAAAGCCTCTCAGGACTGTCTCTTCGACACGAGTGAGTGAGACCTGCGACGGAAATGGCGGACGCCTTTGGCGTACGAACCTCTCTGAGTCCGATCGCATGGCCCTGCCCGTACTGACAACGGTACCGCCCGTGCGTTTAGCGGTGTCCGATGCCGCCTTGTCCGGACCCCGCGCCGCCGCCTTGGAAAGTTCCGGCGCCTCCAACGCGATGAAAGCCGCCACTAGCGAAACCTGGCGAAGCCGGCGCGCCGATGTGGGGAGTTCCCATCCCGCCGGCATGGAAGGTCCCGATGCCCGCAAAATTTGGGAAGGCACGCGCGCCGAGGCGGACTCCTGTGGCCCCGCCGCCGGCAAGCCCGGGGAAGAGGGTCGCGGCGCCGGCGTGGAGACCCGGCGACGTATGAACGCGGGCTGCGCCAGATTGACGAAGCCCTGGACCACCGCCGACGGCGGGAGCGCCGAGATAGATGGGGTTTCGCACCTGGGGATGCATAACGATGACGCTGTGGTGATGATCGCGCCGGATCGCCGGGCCAACGATTGTGGAGACGGCGCCGCTCCCAAGACCGTTGTTCCACTCATTGCCGCACGGGTAATAGCCGGGGCCGTTCGAGCCGTTGTCGTACCAGCAATCGCCGTCGTACTGAATTGTTTGCGGCGATAAACGTCCGAATGACGAAAGAAAGCCGCCGCTGCTATCGCCGACGCCGGCCTCGGCGCTACCGGCTAAAGGCGCCAAGAGCGCCAAAGGCGCAAGAATGCGCAAAGTCCAGCGAGACATGACTCTTTGCCCACGAAAGGAAGGCTATGGTCGCCAATGGCGCCAGCAAAATCATAAAAAGCGGTACTCCTTCAGTTGGACGCCATCGTCCTATCGTCAACGTCAGTTGACGAGAAGGTGATCCAAAACAATCAAGCGCCGCTTCTAACGGCTTCACCCTTTCTTGTGTCGCTCCCGAAACGCCTTGCCCCACCCGGGTATGACCGCCTGCCGGCCACGCGCGACGGCGAGCGCGTCGGCCTCTACCGACTTGGTGATCACCGAACCCGAGCCGATGTACGCGCCATCGCCGATCGTCACTGGCGCAACCAGAGCGGAGTTCGAGCCGATGAAGGCGCCCGCGCCGATGTCGGTCCTGTTCTTGGCGAATCCGTCGTAATTGCAGGTAATGGTTCCGGCGCCGATGTTCGCCTTCGCGCCGACGCGCGCGTCGCCAATATAAGTCAGATGGTTGACCTTGGCGCCCGCCTCGATCGTCGACTGTTTGATCTCAACGAAATTGCCAATTCGGGCGTTGACCGCGATGTCCGCTCCCGGCCTGAGGCGCGCATACGGCCCGATGATGGCGCCGCCGGCGACCCGCGCCCCCTCGAGATGCGAGAAGGCCCGGATGACAGCGCCATCCTCGATGCGGCATCCGGGCCCGATCACGACATGGGGCTCGATGAGAACGTCGCGGCCAATCCTGGCGTCAAACGACAGAAACACGGTTTCGGGGGCAGTCAGTGTCGCGCCGGCGGCCATGGCGCGCTGGCGCAGGCGATCTTGTAGCGCCGCCTCAGCGGCCGCAAGCTGCGCCCGGTCATTGACGCCCATGACCTCCGTCTCTTTTGCGAGCAGCGCCTTAGTCATAAGGCCTCGAGCGTGGGCGACTTCGACGATGTCGGTAAGGTAATATTCGTTTTGCGCGTTTGTCGGCTTGACCGCGTCGAGAAGGCTCAGCGCTTCGGCGCCAACAAAGGCGATCGGCCCAGCGTTGCATAGGCGTGACGTGCGCTCATCCGCGCTCGCATCCTTGTGCTCGCGGATCGCGATCAGGCGCCCGCTGCGCTCGATGAGGCGGCCGTAACCGGTCGGATCGGCGGCCTCGAATCCCAGCGCTACGACTTCCACGCCGGTAGCAAGCCCGGTGCGCATCGCGGCAAGCGTTGAGGCCTCGATCAGCGGCGTGTCGGCGTAGAGGACAAGAATGTCGTCGTAACCCCGCTCAATCTGATCGCGGGCCGCCAGAACGGCGTCGGCGGTGCCCCGACGCTCACGCTGGATTGCGATTTTCGCCTCTGGCGCGGCTCTCAAAGCTTCCGCTGCGACGCCGTCAGCGTTCGGTCCGACGACGACCGCGACGTCGCCCGTCGCCCCCTCACGGACGGTTGAAAGGACGTGGGCGAGCATCGAGCGTCCCGCAAGCTCGTGCAGAACTTTGGGCCGGGCCGAGCGCATACGGACGCCCTCGCCGGCGGCAAGCACGATGGTCAGACAGCGGCGGGCATTGGCGCTCATGGGGGACGTCTGTTCTCCGTCGACGGGCGTTGGCGAAAGGAAGATTTGCGGCGGCGACTCTCAGCTCGCCCGTGGCGCCACTATCGCCGCGGGCGAGCCCCGTTTCCAGCCCCAACGCCGTCCGTATTGACGCGATTTTTCGGTGGCGACAAAAAGCATCTCGCTGCGCCGCAAAAAACGATATACAACTCGGGGGCCTGGAACGGAACGTGCTTGGTTGCGGCGCGTTGTTTTCTTGCGGGCTTATTTTTCATTTTGGCTGGGAGAACGTCGTGTCGGGTCGTCCATGCGCGGCCTAGTTCCGGCGAACGAATGACGAATACGATGACGGACAGGCAGCGTCGCGAGTTCTTACAGCTGGCCGTCGGGGGCGCGCTTGCGGCTTCGCTGGCCCAGTCGGGCTCAACGCCGGCCGCCGCCGAGCCGCTTGCCCAGCCTGTGCCCTTCGCCGGCGACACGGTGCTAAAAATGGCGGTCGAGCTGGCGTCGAAGCCGTTCAAGGCGCCCGAGGCGCCGCCGCTGCCGAGCGTCTTTTCAGGCCTCACTTTCGAGCAATACGCGGCGATCCGGCGCGTTCCCGGGACCGCGATCTGGAGCGATCAGAAACTTGGCTTTTCCCTCGAGCCGCTGCATCGTGGCTTCGTTTACACGACGCCGATCGGGATCAACATTGTCGAGAACGGCATGGCGGAGAAGGTGATTTACGACGCCGCCAATTTCGACTTCGGGCCGTTGAAGCCTCCGGCTCCGCTCGGCGACCTTGGCTTTTCCGGATTGCGCATTCTCAAGTCCTCGGACCAGGGGTTCGAAGATGTGGCGATCTTCCAGGGCGCAACCTTTTACCGGTCGAGAGCCCACGCCCAGCCCTTCGGCCTCACGGCGCGCGGCCTTACAATCCGGACTGGCGATGACCCGGGCGAAGAATTTCCGCTGTTCCGCGAGTTCTGGATCGAAAGACCCAATTCGGCGGCAAATACGCTCACAGTTCAGGCGTTGCTCGATTCCGCGAGCGTCACCGGAGCCTTCCGCTTCACGATCCGTCCTGCGGACACGACCATCATCGACACCGAAATGACGTTGATCGCACGGGCGGCGACCGACAGACTGGGGCTGGGGGCTATGGCAGCGGCCTATCTTTTCAGCCCGCTCGATCATCGGCGGCCCGACGACGTGCGCGCGGCGGCCTATGAGTCGACTGGATTGCAAATTCTGACCGGAAAGGGCGAGTGGCTCTGGCGGCCGGTCTCCAATCGGGAGACACTGCAGATCTCGGCCTTTACCGACGCGAACCCACGCGGCTTCGGTCTTTTACAGCGAGGCCGCTCCTTCGACGCGTTCTACGACGACGAGACGCATTGGGAGTTGAAGCCTTCGCTGTGGATTGAGCCGATCGGCGATTGGGCGGAGGGCGATCTCCGTCTTCTCGAAATCCCCGCCAACTCGGAGGCCAATGAGAACGTGATCGTCCAGTGGCGCCCGAAAACGGGCATGAACGCCGGCGCCACCCTGTCAATAGCCTTCCGGCAGTTCTGGTGTTGGTCGCCGCCGTCGAAGCCGCCGCTTGCCTCGTGCGTGTCGTCGCGACGCGGCAAGGTCGGCAACCACCAGCGCTTCGCGGTCGAGATGGCTGGAGACATGTTCGCCGACCCGGCGAAGGCGGCGGCGGTGACTGCGGACGTTCAAGCGTCTCCTGGCAAGATCGTATTTGTGTTGGTTTTTCCTTATAAGGACAGGCGTTCCGTGCGCGTGGTGTTCGATCTTGACCCGGGATCGGAGACTGTTTCGGAACTGCGGCTGACGCTCAGGGTCGACAACCAACCGGCGAGCGAGACATGGCTCTACCGTTGGACAGCCTGACGCTCACGGTCTCCGCCGCGGGGCCAGGGGACACCGGCTCGTCGCTTGGCGCCTCGATGCCGGGGTTCGCGCCGCTCACCATGCCGGCGCAGTCGTTCAAACGATTCTCACGCCGCGGCCGTCGCACGTTGGCCGCGCCGGGTCTCGCGCGGTCGCCGATTTTGACCCGTCTCGCCGTATTTGGCGGCGCTGTCGCGCTCACCGCCTATGGCGCCTACGAGATGTTCAAGGTCGTTTCGATCGGCCCGGTCACGCCGCTTGAAGGGGTGATCGCAGCCTTGTTCGTGATCACCTTCTCCTGGATCGCGCTCTCATTCACCTCCGGCATCGTCGGTTTTATCTGGCTTCTCGCTCATCGCCGCCCTCTCGAGCCTCCGCCATGCCTGCGTGAGCGAACAGCGGTCGTGATGCCGATCTACAACGAAGCCCCGTCGCGCGTGTTCGGCGCCATGCAGGCCATCTTCGAGGATGTCGAGCGCACTGGCCAGGCCCGTGCGTTCGACTTCTTCTTCGTTTCTGACACCACCGACCCCAACGTGTGGATCGCGGAGGAGCGCGCGTTTCTGTCGATGCGCACCCGCCTGCCGCAGGCGCGCATCTACTATCGGCGACGGCGGAAGAATTGGAGCCGCAAGGCCGGCAACATCGCCGATTTCGTCACCCATTGGGGCGGCCACTATCCGCACATGGTCGTGCTTGACGCCGATAGCTTGATGACCGGGGAAGCGATCGTAGGCCTGGCGGCGGCGATGGAGGCGGACCCCGACGCCGGCATCATTCAAAGCCTGCCGCTGATCGTCAACCGCAACACGATGTTCGCGCGCCTGCAGCAGTTCGCCGCCCGGATCACCGGCCCCGTCATCGCCGCAGGCTTGAGCGCCTGGATGGGACATGAGGGCAATTACTGGGGCCATAACGCGATCATCCGCACCCGCGCGTTCGCCGATCATTGCGGATTGCCAGACCTGCGAGGCCGGCCGCCGTTCGGCGGCCACATCCTCAGCCACGATTTCGTCGAGGCGGGGCTCATGCTTCGCGCCGGATACACGGTCTACATGCTGCCCAACCTCGGCGGCTCCTATGAAGAAAGCCCGCCCTCACTCATCGATCTTGCGGCGCGCGACCGGAGATGGTGTCAGGGCAATCTGCAGCACGCGCGCATCATCGGCGCGAGGGGCTTCAGGGCGGCGACCCGGCAGCATCTTGCCAACGGCATCATGGGCTATCTCGCTTCGCCCCTCTGGATGGCCCAGTTGCTGGTCGGCATCGTGCTGGTGCTGCAGTCCCATTACATCCGGCCCGAATATTTCACGCGGGCCTTCTCCCTGTTTCCCGCCTGGCCGCGGTTCGATTACGAGCGCGCGCTGCAACTCTTCGAGGTGACGATCGGCGTCCTGCTGGCGCCAAAATTTCTCGGCCTCCTGATTGCGCTCATCGAGCCGAAGACGCGCCGCGGCTCAGGCGGAGCGCTGGCGCTCATCGCCTCGACAATCGTCGAGATCATCATCTCGGCGGCATTCGCCGCGATCATGATGCTGATCCAGTCCGGATCCGTGGCGCAAATTCTGTCGGGACGAGACACCGGCTGGAATCCCCAGCGACGCGACGATGGTTCGATCCCGCTAAGAAGCATAGCGCGCCGCCATCGCGCACATACGGCGTTAGGCCTGATCACGCTTTTCGCCGCGATGCTGATCTCGCCCTCCCTGGTCATCTGGATGTCGCCGACGATCTTCGGCCTGATCTTTTCCATTCCGCTCTCCTGGGCGAGCGGCAATTTGTCGCTCGGCCTCGGGATGCGCCGGATCGGACTGCTGCGCACGCCGGAGGAAACCTCGCCGCCCGCTGTCGTCGAGCGCTCCAACGCGCTTGCCGCGGAACTTGCCCTGACCGGGGGTGATCATGACGACGCATTGCAAGCGATTTGGGCGGACCCGGCGTTACGGTCCGCGCACGAATCCTTCCTCGCCGAGACGCCGCGCCGGCGTCGCGGCGACGTCGATGTAGAGACCGCGGTCGCGGCGGCGAAACTCAATGACGCTCAGACGCTGGAAGACGCTCGCGCGTGGTTGAACGCCCGCGAACGGCTCGCGGTCCTCAACGACCGGGCGCTGATCGCGATGCTCGCTCGCCTGCCGAACGCGGCGGCCCAGACGAACGCCGCGGCGCAGCCGAACGCGGCGTAGGACAAGTTGCCATCAGTCTCCTCGGGGGGGACGCCAATCTGAGCCGGGCCGACCCATTTGGATTTTCTTGGACGGTCGCTGTTTCGCGGCGAAAACCTCCCGATTTGGGGCTTGGATTTCCTTGGATTTCCTTGGATTCTCTCGTTCAAATCGAGACTTATCAATGGGTTACGAGGAATTTTCGCTAAAAACTTTTTCCGTGCGCCTTCCCCCCGGCGAGAGGGGACGCTGGAACGAGAAGTCGCATTGGAGACGATGTGGAACAGCCGAAATCATTCATGGCGCAAGCCTATCATGATTTCTGATTATCTGCAATCGGTTCGTCTTGTAACGGTGTTCCTTTCAGCCGCCGAGGCGGCCAGCAATCACGCGTTGTAAAGCGGGGGGCATTCAATCCTTCCGCAGCGGCTGGGTGCGATTGAGCGCAGTGATCGACAGGAACCCGCCGATCCACGAGCCCAGCGCAGCAAACAGCACATAGACCCAATTCGACGTGTAGCTGATCACGGCGAACGCGGCGAGCAGGTACCAGACGCTGCTCCAGCTTGCCGCCGCGAACCGCCGGCGCGCGGAAACGGCGGCGTTGAATTGCACATAGACGGCGTCGGTGAACGCGGTCGTCACCACGACTCCCCCGGCGATCAGCGGATCGATGGTCGGCAAAATCATTTGTTTCCCCCGTCTGAGCGCCGCGCCGCCCGCTGAACTCAATGCTAACCCAGCGACGTGCCGGAACCCACCGTCCTCAAGCCTCCAGGGAGCGCGGGTCCGGCGCAAGCTCTCCGGCCATTGGCGGCGCGCGGAACGGGCGATCGAACAGCGGAAACAAAACGAGTCCGGCGATGAAGCCGCCAAGATGAGCGATCCAGGCGACTGGCATATCGGAGAAGCCCAGCGTTTGCGCTCCGGCGCCGAAAACGAGGTTCGTTCCGAACCAGATCACAATGAAGATGAGCGACCGGCGCTCCGTAAAGACGCCGCTAAGGCTTGCAGCCGGAACCGTCTCGATTTGCGGACGACTGGTCGAGCCGAACGCCCCAAGGGGCGCTCCAGGTTGAAACATGAACCGGGTCGCCGCGCCCATAAGGCCGGAATCCACCCCCGACGCGCCGATGAGCGGGGAGAAATCCATGGGCGAGATGATCCAGTGGGCGAGCGCGCTGGCGATTGCGGTCGCCACCAGGAACAGAAGAAACCTTGGCGAGCCAAACCGGCGCGCGATCGGGGGTCCGAACGCGACGAGCCACACGCAATTCAGGAACACATGAGTCCATGACCCGTGCATGAAGGCATAGGTCAGAAGCGTCCATGGTTTGACGCCGCCATCCAGCACCTGCAATTCCCGGATCTGTCGGGCCTGCTGGAGCGCAACCGGGTCGGTGTTCACCCGTTTGAGCAAATCGACTAGCCGGTCCGGCCAGATGGCGATGGTCAGCCGGCCCGGAATGAATGCATAATCCCGGATGACCCGGTCCTGGATCGCCACCGGCGCCCAGTTGAAGGCCGCATAGATGCCGATCAGAACGGCGACGAGGCCAAGGACCACAATGGGCGCATTGAACATCGGTTCGCGGCGGCGCGCGATCCGCCGCGGTTCGTATCCGCTCATACCCGTCTCAGCCTTTCGGTCGCCAACTCCGACGCCCCGCTCGCCGAAGCCGGGACCGACGCAGGAGCAGGATGCACCACTCCTGCATACCCGCCACGCGACAAGTGTAAACCGGCGCCATGGCTTTGGCGAATTTTGGTCCGCCCACCATTGGAAGGACGCCGTCAGACGCGAGCGGGGTGTTGCCGGTCGGACGGAATGCGCTTAATCGCGGCGCCCATGACAACTCATATTCCCGCCGACACGTTGACGGACTTCTGCGCCGAAATTTTCGCTCGCGTCGGCTGCCGGTCCGAGGAAGCGAGGCAGGTCTCCGCCTCGCTAGTCGATTCCAATCTAACAGGTCACGACAGCCACGGCGTCATCCGCGTGCCTCGTTATGTCGATTGGGTGCACACGGGTGACCTCGTTCCGAACCAGTCGCTCGAACGTATCGTTGATACGCCCGTCATCGGCGTCGTCGACGGCCGCTTCGGCTTCGGTCAGACGATGGCGCCGATGGCCGTCGACATTGGCCTGGAAAAGGCGAAGGCGACCGGCCTTTCCGCGATCTCGCTGCGCAATTCCGGCCACGTCGGCCGCGTCGGCGAGTGGGCCGAGCGCGCCGCGACAGCGGGTTTCATCTCGATTCATTTCGTCAACGCCGCCGGCTCCATCCTGGTCGCGCCCTTCGGCGGCCTCGAGAGGCGGCTGTCGACCGCTCCGTTCTGCGTCGGCGTTCCGCGCGAAGGCGCCCCACCCGTCGTGCTCGATTTCGCAACCTCTCTGGTCGCGGAAGGCAAGGTTAATGTCGCAAGTCATGGCGGCAAGCCGCTGCCGCCCAACGCTTTGATCGGTCCCGACGGCGCGTTCTCCGGCGATCCGGCGCTTATCTACGGCCCGCTGATATCGGAGGGGACGCGCGACCACACCCGCGGCGCCGGCGCCATGCGCGCGTTCGGCGAGCACAAAGGGTCCGGCCTCGCACTGCTCTGCGAACTCCTGGGCGGATCGCTCACCGGCAACGGCGCCACCGAACCGGACCGCAAATTCGCCAACGGCATGTTTTCGCTCTACCTGGACCCGAAACGGATCGATCCCGCCCACGTCTTCGACGCCGACATGACGCGCTATCTCGATTGGTTCCAGCAAGGGAAAGCCATTCCGGGCGAAGCGATCCTGACGCCCGGTGAACCCGAGCGTGCAAGCCGGGCAAAACGCGCGCAAAGCGGCGTGCCGCTCTCGGACGAGGCCTGGGCGCTGATCAAGGCGACGGCGCGCAGCGTTGGCGTGAACCGCGACCTCACGTTCTGACCGCCTGCCGTTTCGTGCGTGTGCCGATTCTGGACTGGCCATTGCAGTTTCGGGGTTACCAAAGGGTAATTCTGAGCGCGCGCGTCCGGTGACGCCTGGCGCGGCCGTTCCGATACGAGATGGCATGGTCCCTGCCTCGTCTCATGCAACCCCAAGCCGAAAGATCAATTGCGTCCCATTTCGGGGCGGAGTGCGGGATCGGTCGCGGAGAATCCAGAGTGAAGCTCGCTGCCACGATCGAACTCTATGCCTACTGGAACCGATTGCGCGGGGCGCGGAGCGCGCCCGAACGCAACGATGTCGACCCCGGCGCGATTTGGGGCGTGCTGGCCGACACGTTCGTGCTCGATTTCGACGCCCGGCGCGGCTTTCCATTTCGCATTGCAGGCTCGAGGACCAACGCTCTCTTCCTCAAAGAGCTCCGGGGCTTTTCGTTTTTGGACCTATGGCGCAGCGCCGATCGTAAAGAGCTCGATTCGATTCTTCATTGTGTCGCCGACGAGGCGCAGGCATTCCTCATCGGCGCCGAGGCCAGGCAGCCACATCTTGACGCAGCGGACATCGAGATCATTCTCATGCCGCTCCGCCATCACGGGCTGACTCATGCGCGCGTCCTCGGCGGCCTCGCGGTTCATGCGGCCCCTGCATGGATGCGTCTAAGCGACGCAGGTCCGATCGCGCTCACCTCGCTGCGCGCGCTCGATTCCCCGACGCGGGAGCGGCTCAAGCCGGAGGACGCGGCGCCTCTCGGGTTCTCGCTCCGCGATCCGCCGAAGCGGTACAAACATTTGTTCGTCTATTCCGGCGATCGACCCGCGACCTGACGTTTGGTCATGCGAAGCGCGTAAGAGCGCCTTAATCCCTAAGGTTCATGGTGAGCGTGCATCGGCCGCCGTATGCGATTCCCGAGAGGCTCAAGGGTTGTATCCGGTCGGCGTCAGAGAATCCAAGGAGCACGCCGCCATGGGCGCATTGGCATGGAAACTCCCGGACCCGGCGGAAGCAGAGCGGCGACACGACCAGCGCGTCGAGGTCTGCCTGCTTGGGCGATTCATGCGTTCCGACCGCCAGGAGTTCGATTGCGAATTGATCGACGCTTCGCCGAACGGCATCGCCTTTGCCTCTGACGCGGGAGTTCAGTTCGGCGAACGCATCGTCGCCTACCTCAACCAGATCGGACGGGTCGAGGGACGGGTCGCGCGGATATTCCCCAGAGGATTTGCAATCCGGATGAACGTGCCGCCTGCCAAGCGCGACAAGCTGGCCACTCAACTGGCGTGGCTCGCGAAGCGCCAGGCGCTTGGGCTGCCCCAAGACCGCCGCCATGAGCGCATCGCGCCCCGCGACCGATATACGATCCTGCAACTGCCCAATGGACGCGAATACACCGCGACCCTGATCGACATCTCCATGTCGGGGGCGGCGCTCAACGTCGATTGTGAGGCGCCGATCGGCGCGCGCGTCGTTGTGGGCGCGACGCCGGCCGAGGTCGTGCGCCACGTCAATTGCGGCATCGCGGTTGAATTCCTCAGTCCCCTGCCCGCCGAGGAATTCGGCGAAAGCACGACGATCTAATTCAAGCGGTCCACCCGGCCGCCCATCATTCGTCGGGGTGGATCGGCTTCATCCCCATTGCGAACCGACGCCAATTGTCGACATAGCCCAATGCGGACTGACGCAGCTTCGCCGCCGCCTCCTTATTCAGCGTGCGGATCGCTTTGGCGGGCGAGCCCACAATGAGAGAATGATCGTCGAAGGTCTTGCCCTCGGTTACAAGCGCGCCAGCGCCGATCAGGCAACCTCGCCCGATTCTCGCGCCGTTGAGCACGATCGCGCCCATGCCGATCAGCGAGCCTTCGCCGATGGCGCAGCCGTGCAGAATGGCGTTGTGGCCAATCGTGCATTCTTCGCCGATCGAAAGCGGGAAGCCCATGTCGGTGTGCAGGGTGCAAGACTCCTGAATATTGGTGCGCGCGCCGATGTTGATCGGCTCGTTGTCGCCGCGCAGAACCGCGCCGAACCAGATGCCGACGTCGAGCCCAACCACCACATCGCCGATCACGCTGGCGTTGGGCGCAATCCAGAAAAAGCCATCAGGGGGCAGCGTCGGCCGGCGGCCGTCGAGCGAATAAAGCGGCATGGCGAACAATCTTTATACGGTGGGAACGAGCGGCGCCTCGCGCCCCGGTGGAAGCGTGAGCCTATTCTTCGCCTTCGAGATCGACGTCGAGGATCGCCATCTGCAGCGTGTAGCTCGACGCCCCGGGATCGTCGGCGGAGATGACGCCGAGAAAATCGGGACCATTGTTGAGTTCGACCGAGTCCTTTTTGTTGGCCCGTCCGGCGATCGTCAACTTGTCATTCTCGAACAGGCGGCGAACATAATCTTGCAGGACGGGACGCCCGACCGGCACCTTCATTTCGAACGAGAAGGAACGGTCGCCGTCTTCGTCGTCGACTGTGATCGTGCCGAGCTTGCGTTCGCCAAGCGACACGTCCGCCGCCTCGCTGGATTTTGAATTCGGCGCAACCTGAAGCGTCGGCGCGCCAAAGGAGCGCCGCAGGAACTCACGCAGTTGCACGATCTCGGCTTTGTCCATCGCCTCTCTCCGGCTCGCGAGCCGCGAGGCTTGGCACGAAGAGACGCGGCGATGCAATATGTGAAGTGAACAGCAATCTTTATTTGTCAACAACCATGGGCGTGCCAGCCTGGCGGTGCTCCCGTTGATCGCCGCCATTTCCGATAGAGTCAGCGCCCTACGCCTCGAGCGCCTTTTCGGCGAGGATCTGGTTCATGTCGCGCGACGGCTCGGCGCAGCCAGCCTCACCCACGATCCGTGCCGGAACGCCGGCCACCGTTTTATTGTGCGGGACTGGGTGAAGGACCACTGAACCCGACGCAACCCGCGCGCAATAGCCGATCTCGATGTTGCCAAGGATCTTCGCGCCCGCTCCGATCAACACCCCATGGCGGATCTTGGGATGGCGGTCACCGGTTTCCTTGCCGGTGCCCCCGAGGGTCACGCCCTGCAGAATTGAAACGTTATCCTCGATCACCGTGGTCTCGCCGATCACAAGGCTGGTCGCGTGATCGAGGAACAGACCCTTGCCGATGCGCGCCGCGGGGTTGATGTCGACCCCGAACACCGCCGACGCGAGGCTCTGCAGGCTGAGCGCAAAATCCCGCCTGCCCGCTTTCAACAGCCAGTGCGACAGCCGGTAGGCCTGCAGCGCCTGAAAACCTTTGAAATAGAGCAGCGGCTCCATCATTCGCAGGCACGCGGGATCGCGGTCCGCGACCGCCATGATGTCGGCATGGAACGCTTCCCCGAGCGATGGATCGCGACCGATCGCCTCCTCGAAGGTCTGTCGAATGAGCGCTGCGGGAAGATCGCGATGGTCGAGACGCGAGGCGACACGATGAGAAACCGCGCCTTCGAGCGTATTGTGATTAAGAATATTCACCGACAGGAACAGCGCGAGCTCCGGTTCGCGCCGCACGGCCTCTTCCGCCTCCTGCCGGATACGAGCAAACAGGGGATCGGCGCCAGCAATGCCGACAACTCTAGCGGTCAAACCTTGCGCCATGACAAAACTCCCAAACTCGACTTGGCTTGGGGGCACCTTAGCACAAGCCCCAACCCGGGCGAAGACCGGGCTGGGCCTGTACGCTGGGGCTATCTCAAAGGCAAATTTACGCGCTCTGCCTATTCGGGACAGTCTGTGGACTGCTGCGTGACGCTAGCCCCAGTATTGTTATTTGTGGTCGTCGTCGTGCGGCTGTTGCACGGAACGCCCGGGCCCGGCGCTACAACCACCGGCCTGGGTTGGGACGCCGCGCCGCCAATGACGCCGCCTGCCACGCCACCGACCGCAGCACCCACGGGGCCGCCCACGACCGCGCCTGCGACGGCGCCGCCAGCGGCGCCAGTCAAAGCACCGTCGCCGTCAGCGAGAGCGAGGCCTGGCAGCGCAGCGATAGCCAATGCTGAAAGTCCGATGATCATATTGCGCATGATTTTCTCCTCGATTCACTCAAAAGACGGGGAGAAACGCGCACTCCGAAAAATGGTTCCAAGAGATAGCCGGCGCCTCGTAGTGTAAAACTGGAGGAATTCGATGTATATCAATGCCTGCGTGTCGCGGGCCTGGAACAAGCCGGACCGCAGGTGATTATGTTGCGTCGTGATAGGCCGTAGGACAGGAGCGGAAAGATGCGCCTATTGCTCGCAATCATCGTCATCATTTATCTCGTTGGCGTCGGCGTCGTCCTTTCGCCGACTATTCGATCCACGTGGAATACGGAGACCGCGTCAGCTTTGACGGACCATGTCATGCAGGCGCTGCCCAGCGCCCTCGCCTGGCCGGTCAGAGCAGCCCACGCCTTCGCCGGCTCCTGAACATCAAGCCCCGATCATGATGCGCCGCGGCTCGACGCCGGCCGAAAGCTCGGCCACATTCGAGTCAGCACGGAATCGCGTTTGATCATTGCGTGCCAGACGACAGCGCCGAGATGCGCGGCCAGCGCGAACGCGAGCATCCAGGCGAACACCAGATGCGCCCAGCTTGCCGCCAGGGCGAGCGACCTATCCTTGGCCACAAGCCTCGGAAGCTCGAACAGCCCGAACCATGAAACCGCCCGGCCGCCCGCAGTCGACCCCAGATAGCCGCTGACCGGCATCGCAATCATGAGCGCGTATAGTGCGAAGTGCCCGGCGCGGGACGCCATCTCGGTCAGCTTGCCGAGCGGCTCGGCATAGGCCGGCACGCCGACGACGAGGCGCCAGATGATCCGAAGTGCGATCAGTCCAAGGACAGTTACGCCGATCGACTTATGGAAGAAGAGAATTTGGATGCGCGTTCCGTCCCCCCCAGGCAAGAGCGACGCCCAGACGCCGAGCGGAAGGCCGACAAAGATGAGAGCCGCCATCAGCCAATGAAGGGTGCGTAGCCCGGGATCGTGCGACGCGACCTCCTGCAGCGACGGGAACACTTTCATGAACTGGACCCCAAAACGAGGAGCCTGATCCATTTGACGGGAGAAAGCGACAATCTCAAGGTCGGCACTCCAAGGGTCGTTCACCCGTCGATGATCGCCACCGCCCGCGTCCAGCCTGCCGAGGCGCCCTCGATCTTGGTTGGGAAGCAAGAGACTGTGAAGCCGGTCGACGGCAGCGCCTCGAGGTTGTGCAATTTCTCGATATGGCAATAGCCGATGTGACGGCCAGCCTTGTGTCCCTCCCAGATAAGCGAGGCGTCATGCGTCTCGGCGTAGCGCTTGGCGGTATGGATGAAGGGCGCGTCCCAGCTCCAGCCGTCCGTTCCAGTCACCCGAACGCCCCGTCTCAGAAGATGCAATGTCGCCTCGGCGCCCATTCCGCAGCCAGAGGCGACATAATCAGGCCGTCCGTATTTGGCCCCGGCGCTGGTGTTCACGACGACAATATCGAGCGGCTTCAGCGCATGACCAATGCGCTCGAGCTCTTCGTCAATGTCGGCGGTGGTCGCGACATAGCCGTCAGGAAAATGACGGAAGTCGAGTTTCACGCCGGGCTGAAAGCACCATTCGAGCGGCACTTCGTCGATCGTCCACGCGCGCTCGCCCTCATTCATCGTCGGATGGTAGTGCCAGGGCGCGTCGAGATGCGTGCCATTGTGCGTTGTCAGCTGCACACGCTCGATCGCCCATCCTTGTCCGTCCGGCAAATCCTCCTTCTGGAGGCCTGCAAAGAACGGCAGGATTTGCGGCAGGCTTTGCTGGTGATCGATGTACTCGATCTTGGGATTGTGTCCCGGTGGGTCGGACACAACGTCGTTCCGCAGCGGCGCTGAAATGTCGATGAAGCGTCGAGCCATGAGTTCCTTCCTGCTTTTCCCCGTGCGCCTGTTGGGCGGTGCGAGAGCTAGTCGCTCCGCGTCGCCCGCCGTGCGCTGCACAATACGCTCGCCACGAGCGCGGCCGGCAAAGCCAGCGCGAGCATGAGCCCAACGACCCAACCCGGAGCTACGCCGAAAAACGCCAGTGCGCCAACGAGGGCAACCACGCAAAGGATAGCCGCGGCGAGAAGCTCGTCGTCGACAAACAGACCAATCAGCTCCTTGACAGCCGCGCCAATCATGCGAGCGCCGCTGCTCTTGGCTTCAGAAGCGCGACCAGCCCGAACGCGACGACGAGAAACAGGGCGACAAAGGCGAGGATCGCCGCGTCGCCGCCCGGCCACTCGACTCCGAGACTCTCGCCGGTCCAGAAAAGGCCGAACGACGAAAGCATCACCCCGACCGCGAATTTGAGCGCGTTCTCCGGCACCCGCGCGAGCGGGCGGTGGATCGCTGCGCCAATGGCGGCCACCACGAGGCAGGCGGCTAAAGCGCCTGCGCTGGCTAGTCCCAGAAGCCCTCGGCCCGCGCCGACGGCGATGACGATGAACGCGACTTCGATTCCTTCCATGAGCACAATCTTGAATGCGGTCGCGCCGCCGACCCAGTCGAACCCGTGCAGCTCCCGGCCTTCGGCTTCGCTCAATTGGCGTGTCTCCCGTGCGAAGGCGGCGTCCTCGTCATGCAGGGCGATGATTCCGCAAGCGCGCAGGATCGCTTTGCGCAGCCAGCGCAAGCCGAACAAGAGCGTGAGCACGCCGACAAAGAACTGCAATCCCCGGATGGGCACGACGCTCATCAACGGCCCAAGGATGGCGACGATCAGCGCAAGCGCGACGAGCGCAGCCGAGGCGCCGGTGAGCGCCGGGCGCCAGCCACGCGCGAGGCCAACAGCGAGCACGACGGTCAATGCTTCGACCGCCTCGACGAAAGAGGCGGCGAATGAGGCGCCCGCAACCGAAAGGATCGTCGTCAGGTTCGGCATGGCAGGAGCGTCAGATCCTGAATGGTCCAGTCAGCTCGTCCGTCGAGCCAGCGACAGCCACAAACCGCCGCCGATGAGGACTGTTCCCGAGAGACGTCCAAGCAGTTTCACCCGCGACGGCTTCATGAACCAGGCGCGTCCCATGCCCGCCGCGACCGCCCAGGCGCAATCCGAGGCGCCGGCGATCAGCACCGAGGCGACGCACATCGCGGCAAGCTGCGGGCCCGCCGGCAGGCGCGGATCAATGAACTGGGGCAGGAAGGCGGTGAAGAAAACGATCGTCTTCGGATTCGATAGGGCGACAAGCAGGCCGCGAACGAAGCGGGTGCGGCCCGTCTCGCGGATCTCTTCGCCACCCTCCCCCGCATGTCGCCACGCCTGTACGCCGAGCCAAATCAGATAGGCCGCGCCGGTCCAGCGCAGTGCGGTGAACAACAGGTCGGCGTGAGCGTGGACCCAGTTGAGCCCCAACGCGATCGTCGTCAGCAACAAGGCGTTGCCAAGCGTCGTTCCCGCCACCGTAATCACCGCGGCGCGCACGC
The DNA here is from genome assembly GCA_963717215.1 of uncultured Alphaproteobacteria bacterium. Lineage (GTDB taxonomy): Bacteria > Pseudomonadota > Alphaproteobacteria > Rhizobiales > Beijerinckiaceae > Roseiarcus. The sequence goes on along the minus strand of CAVQVS010000001.1, from coordinate 172,450 downwards.
CGCGCGTGGCGCCGGTCGAAATGATCAGGGTGACGATCGGTCCCGGCACGATGATCAGGACAACCGTGATCAGGAGAAATGCCGTGAAGAGTTCGATATTCATGTCTTGTTGCTCCGCTCGCGCATCCTTATCGCTAAGGCGCGGTCCAGAACAGCCCGATCGTCAGCGCAACGCCCAGGGCGACGACAGCGAGCTTCAAGAGTTTCTCGTTGACGCGTCTCAGCATCAAGGCGCCCGCCCAGCCGCCGAATGAGGCGCCGATCGCGGTGATGACCGCCTGCAGCCAATGCACATCCCTGGAAAAAACGAAGATCGCGACCGCGGAGGCGTTGATCACGCCAGCGAGGATATTCTTAGCCGCCCCAGCGTTGCGCACCGCCAAGCCCATCATGGTCAGCGCGGCCATCATGAGGAGGCCGATGCCGCCGCCGAAATAGCCGCCATAGACCGCGATAAAAAACTGCGCCACGCTCGCGGCGCGAGGCGACAAATGCGCTTCCCCAGGCGGCGGCGCCTTACGAAAAAAACTGCCCCAGGCGAAGAGCGCGGTCGCGAACAGCACCAGCCACGGCACGAGATGGGCAAAAATCGATGGCGGCGTTGCGAGGAGAATGAGCGCGCCAAGGCCCCCGCCGACGAGGCTGATCACGAATAACCTTCGCATAGTGAGCCCGGTCGGCGTTCCCGCGTCCGCCCGACCAGTGAAGCCGGTGACGAGCTGGGCCGGAAACAGCGCCACGGTCGAGGTGATGTTGGCCGCGCGCGCATCCATGCCGGTCAGCATCAGCGACGGAAGGGTGACGAACGAGCCGCCGCCGGCGAGCGCATTCTGCACGCCGGCCCAGATCGCGGCGATGAAGAGGATGATGAGGGCGGTCATCGCGACATTCGTTATGGGCCGGGCAGCGCCCTCCAGTGAGCGCAGCGAGAGCTTCTACTCACGAGTTGGATAAAAAGGGAAACATGGGCTCGGCGGCGTGCCGATGGCGCCCCACCGGAGCGCGCGTCGGCCTTAGTCAGGCAAAATCCCGCGCCGCGCGCGTGTGCTCCGCAATCAGGCGATCAAGATCGAGCCCGACCGGATGCCCGTCGATGACCCGCCATTCGCCTGCGATCATGACCCGGTCGGCGCGATGCGCGCCACAGAGAACAAGCGCCGCAAGCGGATCATGCGCGCCCGAGAAGCGCGGCTCGTCGAGCTTGAACAAAGCGAGGTCCGCTTCATAACCTTCCGCAATCCGGCCGATGTCCGAACGCCCGAGACAACGGGCCGAGCCTTCAGTCGCCCAGCGCAGCACATCCCCATGCGTGACCTTCTCGGCGCCGTAGCGCAGGCGCCCGATCATCAGCGCGTGCCGGATCGCCTCCATCATGTTGGAGGAATCATTCGAAGCGGACCCGTCGACGCCGATGCCCAATGGCGAACCGGCGGCCTCGAGTTCGCAGGTGCGGCAGATGCCGGACGCGAGCACCATGTTCGACGCCGCGCAATGGCAGATTCCGACTTTCGCCTTGCCGAGCCGCGCGATCTCCTGAGCGTTGAAATGAATGCCGTGAGCTAGCCAGACGCGGCTCGACATCCAGCCTGTCGCCTCGAGAAGATCGACCGGCCTCAGCCCATACATCTTGAGGCAGAACTGCTCTTCATCCTCGGTCTCGCAGAGATGGGTGTGAAGCTGGCAATCGTAACGCTCTGCAAGCTTCGCGCTCTCGATCATGAGGGCCTTTGAGATCGAGAACGGCGAACAGGGCGCGAGCGCGACCCGGATGTGTGCGCCCGGCTCCGGGTCGTGGAATAGCTTCAGCACCCGCTCGCTGTCGGCAAGAATCGTCTCCTCGTCCTGCACCACGCGGTCCGGCGGCAGGCCACCGTCCTTTTCCGACAGGTTCATCGACCCGCGCGAGACAGTCATGCGCATGCCAAGGGAGCGCGCCTCCTCGACCTCTATGTCGACTGCGTTCTCGAGGCCCTCCGGATAGAGGTAGTGATGGTCGGCGGCGGTGGTGCAGCCGGACAGCATAAGTTCGGTCAAGGCCAGTCGGGACGCGAGCCGCAAATGATTGGGCTTGAGCCGCGCCCAGATCGGATAGAGCGCGACGAGCCAGGGAAAGAGCGCCTTGTTGATGGCGGACGGATGAGCGCGGGTCAGCGTCTGGTAGAAATGGTGGTGGGTGTTGACGAGCCCCGGCAGCACGACATGGCGCGAGGCGTCGAAGGTCGCGTCAAAGCGCTCCGGCGTCTCGCCGCGCCCGACAAGCGCGGCGATCCGCGTCCCTTCGACGACGAGCCCCCGCTCGGCGCCGTCGGCGAAGATCGCCAACGGGTCTTTGATCCATGTCCGCACCGCGCCGCCCCGCCCTCTCAACCGATTCCGCAATTGGGAATCGGTTGAGGCTTATGTCAACTGCGGGCGGAATGTCGCGAGCGGCGCGGTTTGCCTCGCCCGTTCACATCGGCGGGTCGATGCCGTTGTTGCCGACCACAACGAAGCCCGCGGCCAGCGTGCCGTCGTCGCCTTTTTGGGCGGGAACGAAGACGGTCGCGCCGGGCTTGAGGTCCGCTTCCGTCGCCGGGCCGAATGTGACGATCGGGACGCCATCGGGGATCGCAATCTTCTTCTCCTTGCCGCCGCTATAGGAGAGATCGAGGGTTCGCCCATCGACGCCCTTCACCGCATTGGTGACCGTCGCATTGGTCATCGAGCTTTTCGGCTTCAGATCCCAAGGGTAGCTGCCCTCGCCGGTTCCTTTCATCGCGGGCGGAAAGACCAGCACTTCCACGGCCCCGTCCCCGCCCGACGATGTGGGGAGCGAGGCGATGCCGACGAAATCCCCCGGCTTGATGTCATCAACAGAAGCCTTGGCGACGCCCGCCATCTTCCAGCCAGGCTTCAGCATCAGCACCGCGTTCGGGCCTTCGCGGGTTTTCACCGTCAGCGTCGATCCATCGAGGCCAACGATCGTTCCGCGCACCCGGACGGTTTCCGCGGCCTGCGCGGGCGTTAGGACCGCGATGGCGAGAAATCCTGCGACCGCACTGGCGCCGCTGAGGGTCTGAGATAATTTCAGTTTCATTTTCGAACTCTCCACGTTGTCCATCACAATCGCTTGTTGCGAGGCCCGGCGCAATCGACCAGGACATCCGTCCTGGGCATCGCATGTTAACGGGCGAAGCCCGCCCTTTATTCGGCCCCCGCGAAAGATTTCGCGTTTTTCGTGATGGCGTCCAAACCGCCGTCGTATCCGCAAACAAGAAGCGCGGAGGATAACCTGCCCCGCGACTCCCGCCCCTCCGGGTAAGGCGGCGTGGTGCATGCTAATCCGTGATAAGCCCTCGCCTGGTCGTTCCCCGGGCGCTCACCACCTCCGCGTAGCGGTCGCGAATGATCGCCATTTTTGCGACCCCGGTCATCGCTGAACCCGCGTCGAGATTGAGGCGGAATCCGAATATCTGATCCGCGTGCGAAGCCGCGCGACGCGCGTCGTTTGGCGTGTGGCCGTGGACGACGAAAAAGCCGCCGAAACCATCCGCTCCCGGACGATGCTCAAGGAAGGGCCGGCGCACCCAGGCCCAGTGAAAATCTTCGTCGAGCTTGGCGAGCGGAATGTTCCAAGGAACGCCAAGAAACGTTTCGAGCTCGGCTTGCGGGTTGACACCCGCGTGGACGAAAAGAACCTGGCCCGAGCGCCAGCTTGCTCGCAGAGACCCAAGCCAGGCGCGGATGCGCGGGGGAAGCGACGCGCGCGCCTCAGTGAGCAAATCGTCGAAATATTCGGGCGGCTGCTCAGACTTGACGAACTCCGCCATCGTCCGGTCGCCGCCGTTGCCCAGCCAGGTGTCGAACGCGTCGATTGCGTCGTCCCAAGGCGTCTCGGGATCGAGCGCGAGCCGCATCATCGTCTCATGGTTGCCCATGAGCGCAATCGCCTCATCGGCGCCGACACGCGCTTTCGCAGCCATCGCAAGGTCGATCGCGCCGAGACTGTCGGATCCGCGGTCGACGAAGTCGCCGAGAAAGACGATCGTGCGCTTGTCGCGCAACTTGGGCTCCCGCGCCGCCTCGTCGATGAGCGCGGCGAGGAGATCGCTTCGCCCGTGAATGTCGCCCACGGCGAAAATCTCCGCTTCCGGACTTACGCCCATCGGCAGCGAAAATCCTCGACGCTCGACCACCACGGACATGAGACGACACCCGGCGCACGGGAAGGCGCGGCAGCATTGCACGTCCACACCAGCGCGCGCTAGGATCGCGCTCATGTTCCTCGAGTTTTTCGCCAACCTTCGTCAGGCGCACGTACCGGCGACGCCGCGCGAATACCTCGATCTCATGCGCGCGCTCGAAGACGATCTGGCTCAGATGTCGGTCGACGAATTCTATCGCCTTGCGCGCGCGCTGCTGGTCAAGGATGAGCGCAATCTCGACCGGTTCGACGTCGTCTTTGCCGCCACCTTCAAGGGCGTTCTGAGCATAGCCGCCGCGGTCGAGGCCCGGGACCTGCCGGAGGAATGGCTGCGCCGAATGATGGAGCGCTATCTCAGTCCCGAGGAGCGCTCGCAGATCGAGAAGCTTGGTTTCGACAAGCTCATGGAGACACTGCGTGAGCGCCTCGCCGAGCAGAAGGGGCGCCATCAGGGCGGCTCGAAGTGGATCGGCACGGGCGGGACGTCGCCGTTTGGGGCCTACGGCGACAACCCTGAGGGCGTACGCATCGGCCAGGACAAAGGCCGCAGGGGCAGCGCCGTCAAGGTCTGGGACCGCCGGGAGTTCAAGGATTTCGACGGCGACGCGGAGCTCGGGCCGCGCAACATCAAGCTCGCGCTCAGACGGCTTCGGCGATTCGCCCGCGAGGGCATGGCCGAAGAGCTCGATCTCGACGGCACGATCCGGTCGACCGCTGACAAAGGCTATATCGACGTTCAGCTGAGACCCGAGCGGCGAAACGCCGTCAAGGTGCTCTTGTTCCTCGACGTCGGCGGCTCGATGGATTGGCACGTGGAAGAGGCGGAACAGCTGTTTTCCGCGGCAAAGAGCCAGTTCAAGCGGCTCGATCATTTTTACTTCCACAACTGCCTCTACGAGAGTGTGTGGAAGAACAACCGCCGCCGGCACGACGAGCGCGTGCCCACCCGCGATCTCATCAATTCGTACCGCCGGGATTATCGCGTTGTCTTCGTCGGCGACGCTTCAATGAGCCCGCACGAAATCATGGCTCCCGGCGGCTCGGTCGAGCATCTCAATCCGGAGCCCGGGAGGGTGTGGCTCGAGCGCGCGATACTGGCCTGGCCGCGCACCGTGTGGATCAATCCGACGCCGCCGAGCGCCTGGAATCATTCGTTGTCGACAACGATGATCGCCGAAATCTTTCAACATCGCATGTTTCCGCTGACCCCCGACGGGGTCGAAGCAGCGATGCGGGCGCTCGCTTCCTAACGCTCGCGCCTTACCAAGCGACGATGCGCATCATTCCCTGACCACCAGCACCGAACATTGAGCATGGCGCACGATGGTCTTGGCGTTTGAGCCCAGGAGGTAATCCGACATGACAGGACGATGCGAACCGACAATGATGAGGTCGGCGTCCCATTCGGACGCTTCTTCCAAAAGTTCGTGATAGATTCCCCCGGCCCGGGTCGCGGCGCTCTTGCGCTCGGGCGGCAGGTCGATGCTGTCGAGAATCGCGTCGAGCGCGTCCTTGGACCGCTTCGCCTGCTCGACGTCAAAATCGACCGGCACATATTCCATGAAGGTGGCCGGCATGATCGGCTGGACATTGACCAGCCTCAATTCGCCGCCACTCATCTTCGCCACCTCCACCCCCTGCGTCAGCCCCTTCGGAATTGGAGTCGGCTCGAGTAGATCGACTGCGAGAACGATGCGTTTATACATGGCAATCCTCCTCAACGCCAGACCCGCTCGCTCGGACCCGTCACGGCGCTTAAACGTGAGACCGTCTTTACTGTCTGGCAAGCCTCTTGCGGCAAATAGCCTTCAGCCTCCGCCGGATCGCCACCCTGCGCCTGCCGCCTGGTCACGGCGCGATCGGCGAGGATAGTCATTGTTCCTTCGCCGATCGATCGTTATAAGGCCGCGAAATTCCACGCGGAAATAGGATCGCCCATGAACGACGTGTCCGTTGAAAGTTACAAACCGTCGGACGACGAACCGTTCATGAACGACCGGCAGAAGGAATATTTCCGCCGCAAGCTGATCGCGTGGCGCGAATCGATTCTGGCCGAAAGCCGCGACACGCTGACCGCCCTGCAGCAGGAAAGCGAAAACCACCCAGACTTCGCCGACCGCGCATCCTCGGAGACGGACCGCGCGATCGAGCTGCGCGCCCGCGACAGGCAGCGGAAACTGATCTCTAAGATCGAGGCCGCGCTAGCCCGCATCGAGGAGGGTTCCTACGGCTATTGCATCGAAACCGGTGATCCCATCTCGCTCAGGCGTCTCGATGCGCGTCCGATTGCGACCCTCTCGGTCGAGGCGCAGGAGCGCCACGAACGACGCGAGCGGATTTATCGCGACGAGTGATTCGGCTTACCCCTTAGCGGCGACCACCGGATCGATCACTGAGTCTGTGGGCCATAAACAGGCGCTTACGCGAGGAAGGTCTTCAGCGCGATCCGCATCATCGACGGCGCCCGTCTCCAACGACTATTGAGGCGTAACGCCGGCGGTCTCGGTCAATCGGATTTTTCGCGGCCCAGCAGACGCGCCATCTCAGCCTCAAGCGAATCGAGGTCGGCAAAGGGATCGTCGACTTTGGGCGACGGCGCGGCGTTCGTCTTGTCGACTGGCGGACGGGCGTCGGCCGGTTTCCGCAGCCAGTCGGACACGGGCGGGGACGGGACTGTCTTCGGCGCAGGGCGCGCTTGGGCCACACCCGCGCTGGCCTGCGGGACGGTCGTCACCGTCAGCCCCGCAGGCCCCTCCGTTTTCGCTATTGGAGCGATTGATTCCGCTTTCGCGCCCGCGACTGCCGGCTCCCCTTTCTCCGGGCGGCGCGGCGGCGTGGGCGCGGCAGGAGACTGGCTAGGAGGGTTGCCCGCGCCTCGCGCTGGAGCTGTTTCCGTGGCGCGAGCCGGCGCTCCGCGGTTCGGCGAAGCGTTGGCGGGGAGGATCGGCGGGGGCATGGTCGCGCGCGGTTGAGTGGGACGCGGGTCCGCCTGACGCGGCGGCGGCGAATTCGCCGCCGCTGGTCGAGCGGGCTCCGCTGCTTGCGGCGCGGAGGCTGAGCGCGCGAGTTCGGTCGCAGGCGCTTGAGCAGGCATGGACGCTTGGGCCGGAACGGCCGGTTGGTCGGGAACGGAAGCGGTCGGCTGGGGGGAGCGGGCGCCTTGGGAGCCGGCGGCGCCACGGTCGGCGCGAGCGGAGGCGGAGCAGCCGGCACCGGCGCCGCCGGGGCCAGCGCGGGCGCAGACGGCGAAGCCGGGACCTTGACGGCGCCCTTCGGCGGAGGTTCCGCGACGGCCGGCGACGCGGGAAGTGCCACGGCTTCGGTTCGCCGCGCAGGCGTGCTTGGCACGAGCAGAGGGGAAGCCTGGTTAGTCTCGCGCGTCGGGACCACAGCCCGATTGATCTGCAACTCAACCAGAACGTCGTTCGGTCCGCCGATCATGACCAGATGTTCAATATTGTCGCGACGGATCAGCACCAGCTGCCGCTGCCCATCCAAGCTGAACGCGTCGACCAGCCCGAGCCGCGGCTGCCGGGTCCGTCCACCCGGAACGCGCAGCCGATGAGCGAAAGTAAGGCGGTAAACAATCGCCAGCGCGATCAGCGCGGCGATGCCGCAAGCGGCAAGGAATCCGATCTGGAGAACCCTGTTGTCCGCGAACGGAAGCTCATTCAACCACTGCATGCCCAATCCAACACTTCCGCCGCCGAGCGCAGAACAAACCGCTCTTCAATTCACCAGCCGAACGATGGTTTAGCCGGCGCCCGAGAAGCAAGATCGGGCGCGGCCCCGAAGCCCGGTCTGGCGCGCCGCCTGCGCGCACCGAATCCGATCGGCGCGCGCCCATGTCACATTTCATAACAAAATGCGATCCCGTTGAAAACTGCGGCGCTCACCGCAGTTTAGCCCAGGTGGAACCGCCCGCCGTCAAGACAGGGCGCGCGGCCCATGGTAGCACACCCTCAACCGCGACTCAGCGCGCTCGCACTCGTCCACGCAAACGGCAATATCCTTGGGGGTCTGATCCTCGAATGAAGTCTCCGCCGCCCCCGCCGGTGGACAGAATTGAGCGAACGGTCAATCCGGTCGCGCTGACGATCCTCCTCGTCTGCCTCGCCGGCGCGCTGCTCGCCGTGTGGCTTGCGCCAAACGCCGTCGGCGCGACGTTGATGACCTGGATGATCGTCATCCTCGCCGTCTGCGGCGCCTTTGGACTGCTGCTCTACGCGTTCGGCATGTTGCAACTGCCGACCCGGGCGGCGCGCTTCGACACCACCAAGGCGATCGCCGACTCCAATCCGGACGGCGTGCTCGTCACCGACCGCGAATCGCGCATCGTCTATGCCAACGAGGCCTATCGCGCGCTTTCGGGCGCGCCGACGGCAAGCGATCTGCGTCCGATCGAACGTCTGTTCACCGGCTCGCCGGACGTTTCGGAATCCGTCTATCGTCTGTCTCAAGCGGCGAAATCTGGCGGCCGGGCGAGCGAGGAGCTTCGTCTTTCGCCCTCGCCGAGCGGCCAGGGCGAGGTCGCCTGGTACCGCATTCGCGTTCGTCCGCTGGAGGGCATGGCGAGAGAAGGGCTGATGGTGTGGACGGTCTCGGATGAGACGCGCGACCACGACCGGCATGAGACCTTTTTTCAAGATCTCCAGCACGCGATCGACTATCTTGACCATGCGCCGGCGGGCTTTTTCTCCGCCGAACCCGACGGCTCGATCGCGCACATGAACGCGACCTTGGCCGGCTGGCTCGATTACGATCTCGCCCAATTCAGCGCTGGCCGGCTGAAGATCGACGACATCGTCGCGGGAGACGGCGGCGCGATGCTCGCCATCATATCCGGGCCGCCCGGCGAAGTGACGACGCAGCAGTTCGACGTCGACCTCAAGCCCCGCCAGGGCCGCCTGCTCCCGGCGCGGATCCTGCACAAGGTCGCCTTCTCCGGCGAGGGCGCGCCGGGCCCTTCCCGCTCGCTGGTGATCAATCGCGCTCCCGGCGACGTCAAGGGCGAAGATCTGCGCGCAGCGGAGGTGCGCTTCGCCCGCATTTTCAATTCCACCCCGGTGGCGATCGCAGCCGTGGATTCCGCAGGCTCAGTGCTGCGTCCCAACGCCGCGTTCGCGCGCTTGGCCCAGGCCGCCGCCAAGAGCGACGCCGCCAAGGGGCGGCTATCGATTTTCGATCTTGTTACTGAGCGCGATCGGGCCCCTTTAAGCGCATCGATCGAGGCGGCGGCCCAGGGCCAGGGCGAAATCGCGCCCCTCGACGTCTCGCTCGAAGGGCCAGGCGCCGCGCGTTCGGCGCGGCTCTTCGTCTCGGCCGCCGATCCGCGCAGCGACGAGGGCGCGAGCGCGACGCTCTTCGCACTCGACACCACCGAGCAGCGCACGCTGCAAGAAAACCTCGTGCAAAGCCAGAAGATGCAGGCCATCGGCCAACTCGCCGGCGGCGTGGCGCACGACTTCAACAACGTTCTGACCGCGATCATCGGCTATTCCGATCTCCTGCTCGCCAATCATCGCCCAACCGACCCGTCCTTCCAGGACATCATGCAAATCAAGCAGAACGCCAATCGGGCGGCTGGGCTGGTGCGGCAATTGCTTGCCTTTTCACGCCGCCAGACTCTGCGCCCGCAGACGCTGCAGCTCAACGACGTGTTGTCAGAATTGCAGATGCTGCTGCGCCGACTTGTTGGCGAGCAGATCCAACTCGACGTGGTCTATGGGCGCGACTTGTGGCAGGTGAAGGCTGACCTCAACCAGTTCGAGCAAGTGATCGTCAATCTGGTCGTTAATGCGCGCGACGCCATCCAAGACGGCGGCAAGATCACGCTGCGCACGCGCAACTTTCCCGCGACCGAATGCGGCGGCTTGAAAGAGGGGGATGTCGCCCCCGCCGATTATGTGCTGGTCGAGGTCGAGGACACAGGCCACGGGATTCCGCCCGAGGTCCGGGCCAAGATCTTCGAGCCGTTCTTCACCACCAAAGAGGTCGGCAAAGGCACCGGCCTGGGCTTGTCGATGGTCTACGGCATCGTCAAGCAGACGGGCGGATACGTCTTCTGCGACAGCGAGCCGGGCGCCGGCGCGATGTTCCGGGTTCTGCTTCCTCGGCGCCTTGCCGACGACGTCGACGAGCCGACAAAGATAGAACCGCCCAAGCCGGCCGCGGATCTGACCGGCCGGGGCGCGATCCTCTTGGTCGAGGACGAAGAGGCGGTGCGCGCTTTTGCTTCGCGCGCGCTCGCCTCGCGCGGCTATACCGTGCTGGAGGCCGAAACCGGCCTCGACGCCTTGCGCGTCGTGGAGGCCGCAACCGAGCCGATCGACCTCATCGTTTCGGACGTCATCATGCCGGAAATGGACGGGCCGACCATGCTGACGGAACTGCGCAAGCGCGGCTTGACGGCCAAGGTTGTTTTCGTCTCCGGCTACGCCGACGACGCCTTCGCTCGCAATCTGCCGGAGGGCCAGGACTTCGTGTTCCTCCCCAAGCCCTTCTCGCTCAAGCAGCTCATCGAGACCGTGAAGGGCCTGATGAATTGACGCCAAGCGTTCGGGCGTTAGAGATGATCCGACTGCTGGGACATCCACCCCCTCATTCGGAGGCGCCCCGCTAGCGGGGCCTCGAAGAATGCTCCAGAGTGAAGGGGGAGGCGTGTTTCGCAGCTCGACGATCGTCGTTCGAGACCCGCCATCGACGCTCCTCACGACGAGGCCGCTGCAAAAGGACGCAAACGTTGATGCGTTTTGAAGGAACCTCCACTTATGTGGCGGGCGACGAACTGAAGACCGCGGTTAACGCCGCGATAGCGCTCGAGCGTCCACTGCTCGTCAAGGGGGAGCCCGGCACCGGCAAGACGCTGCTGGCGCAGGAGATCGCCGCCGCGATCGGCGCCCCGTTCATCGCCTGGCACGTCAAATCGACCACACGAGCCCAGCAGGGCCTCTATGAGTATGACGCCGTCTCGCGACTGCGCGATTCGCAGCTCGGCGACCCGCGCGTGTCTGAGATCGCGAACTATATTCGCCGCGGCAAGCTTTGGGACGCCTTCGTTTCGCCCCTTCGCCCGGTGCTCCTGATCGACGAGATCGACAAGGCGGACATCGAATTTCCCAACGACCTGCTGCTCGAACTCGATCAGATGGAGTTTTACGTCTACGAGACCGGAGAGACGGTCAAGGCGCGCGTGCGGCCCGTCGTGATCATCACCTCCAACAACGAGAAGGAACTGCCCGACGCTTTCCTGCGCCGCTGCTTTTTTCACTACATCCGCTTTCCCGACGCCGAGACAATGCGCAGGATCGTCGAATCGCACTATCCGTCGATCAAGCCCCGGCTCGTGGAAGAAGCCATGCGGTCATTCTTCACTCTGCGCGAGACGCCGGGACTGAAGAAGAAACCGACCACTTCGGAGTTGCTCGACTGGCTCAAGCTTTTACTCAACGAGGACATTGCGCCAGAGGCGCTGCGCGAGCGCGACAGCAAGAAACTAATCCCGCCGTTGCACGGCGCGTTGCTGAAGAACGAGCAGGACGTGCATCTGTTCGAGAGGGTCGCATTTTTGAGCCGGCGCGAGCGCTAAGAGCAACGCGCCTCGCAGGCGGCGCTCTGCGGTTTGAGGCGATTGACGAGCGCTCGCACAGCGGCCTGTCCAGTGATATACAGAGCGGGAACATAGGAATAAATGGCCGTGACGCTTGGTCCTGACATTTTCTTTAAAACGCGAAGTTCGCGCTCCCGGCCTTTCGAACAGTACCGTTTGACCGGCGAGACCGTCGCTTGCGAGCGCGTGACCCCGAACGCGCGCTCGCCCGGCTCCCCGCAGATCAAGCGGTTACAGTCCTGGACGGTTGACGAGTTTACGGCCGCCAACGTGCCGCAGGACGCCAAGACAGCGCTCCAGGAATATCTGAGGGAGAAACACAAGGCTTAGGGACGAGAAGTGGCCGACGTCGTCGGCGGCGTCATCACAAGCTGTCTGAAATCGTCGGGCGGCTTCCCGCGCAGACTCTCCTTCTCCGGTATCGACAACAAAACTTGCCAATCCTCGAGCGCTTGCGCAATCTTGAACCATGCGCCGTTTGTTTCTTGTTCGTCACGCCAAGGCTGAGCTCTCCGTCGGGCAAGATGATTACGCGCGCAAGCTGACCGAGCGCGGCCGCGCCGACGCGAGGCGAGTCGCGAAGGCGCTGGCGGCCCGCCACTTTCTTCCGGACGTTCTCATCCATTCCGGTGCGGCGCGAGCCAAGCAGACGGCTGAGATCTTCGCTGCCGAGTGGCCAAGCAAAGTTGAACTTGAGCAAGACGCCCGCCTTTATGACGCGTCCCTCACCACGCTCCTCGAGCGCGCGCGCGCGCTCGCCGACGCACACAAGCGCGTGGCTCTGGTCGGGCACAATCCGGGGCTCGGCGAACTGGCGACGGCGCTGACCGGCTCGGGCGCAGAGCCTGGACGACACCACCTAGCGGCGAAATATCCGACCGGCGCGGTCGCGGTTTTGGACTTCTCGATTCAGCACTGGGAGCAGGTTGCTCGCAATTCGGGAATGCTGGCGCTTTATCTCACGCCGACGGAACTCGAGGCCGACGCGGACTGACGCTCGCAAGGCAAGCGGGAGAGGCTTTTGGCGCCGTTGGCAGGCCCACCGATTGTCCCACTGTCCAAACGAGCAGGCGCCGCCTAAATAGGCTCCCGGTTCGGCGCGGATTTTTCCTTGTCAGGTTTCAGCGATTTCATCTTCGAGGCCGAACTCGTCGCCCGTTCGATCGGCGACTATTTCTCCGGCGCGCCTCTGCGCCTCGGGGTGACAGGACTATCGCGCGCCGGCAAGACGGTGTTCCTGACCGCGCTCGTCAACAATTTGATTGCGGGCGCGCGTCTGCCGGTGCTGGCCGCCTCCGCCGAGGGGCGCATCAAGCGAGTCCGGCTCGAGCCGCAGCCGGACGACGCCGTACCACGCTTCGCCTACGAGGAGCACCTGAAAAGCCTCTCCGGACAGGATCGACACTGGCCAGAATCGACGCGACGCATCGCTCAGCTCAGGCTGACGATCGAGTTCGAGAGCGCCTCCGGCTGGGGCTCGCGAGGGCAGATGCTGACGGTCGATATCGTCGACTATCCCGGCGAATGGCTGCTTGACCTGCCGCTCCTCGACAAGACATACGCCGAATGGTCGCGCGAGACTTTGGCGGCAAGCGAAACTCCGGCGCGCGTCCCGCTCGCGGAACAATGGCGCGCCGCGATGATCGGTCTCGACCCGGACGCCGAGGCCGACGAGGACAACGCGCGGCGCATCGCCGAATTGTTCACAGCCTACCTCAAGCGGGCGCGCGACGATGTCTATGCCCTCTCAACCTTGCCGCCCGGCCGGTTCCTGATGCCCGGCGATCTTGCGGGCTCGCCAGCGCTGACGTTTGCGCCGCTTCCGCTCAACGATGACGCGACGATCGCTCCGGGCTCGCTTCCCGCCATGATGGCGCGCCGCTACGAGGCCTATAAGGCGCATGTGGCGAGGCCTTTCTTTCGCGATCATTTCGCGAGGCTCGATCGTCAGATCGTGCTCGTCGACGCGCTTTCCGCACTCAATTCCGGCCCCGCAGCGGTCAAGGACCTCGAGAATGCGCTGACCGAAGTCATGCGCGCCTTCCGCGCCGGACGCTCTTCGTATTTCTCTTCGGTCTTCCGGCCGCGCATCGACCGCATCCTGTTCGCGGCGACCAAGGCCGACCATCTGCACCATAAGAGCCATGATAGGCTGGAGGCGATTTTGCGCGCGCTCACGGCGAAGGCGATCGCGCGCGCCGAAGGGGTCGGGGCGGAGATCGACGTCATCGCGCTGGCCGCCGTCCGCGCCACTCGGGAAGCCGAGATCCGGACCGGCGACGAGACGCTCGACGCCATCATCGGCGTGCCCGAGAAGGGCGAGACGCTTGGCGGGCAAACCTTCGATGGCGTCGCCGAAGCGGCCGTGTTTCCCGGAGAATTGCCGGCTGACCCGGACTTAATCTTCGAGGGCGACGCGATCGCGCTCCCTGAAGCCGACAACGACTGGCGGTTCGTACGCTTCCGCCCTCCCCTCACTCAGCGCGGCGAGCCCGCGCCGCAGATCCGGCTCGACCGCGCGCTTCAATTCCTGATCGGGGATCGTCTCGCGTGAGTCAGCGCCCGCCCCGCCCCCGCGCCTTTCGCCTCGACGATTCGCGGGTCGCCGTTGACGATCAGCCCGCGTCACTCATCCCCGACGCGATCATTCGCTCGCAGCATGACCCGATACCCGTCGCCCAGCCGGCGCCGATCGACGAAGCAGAGCTCGAAGTCGAGGCGGCGCAGAAATCGGGGCTCATCGCTCGCTCGCGCTTGACCCTTGGGGGTCTCGTCTGGACGGGCCTCGGCGGCCTGGTCTCGCTGGCCTTAGGCCTATGGGCGACCAACCTCATCGAAGGGCTGTTCGCCAAAGCGGAATCGCTCGGGATTATCGGGGTCGTGTTCAGCCTCGTGTTCCTAGTCGGCCTCATCGGCCTCGCGGCGCGCGAGATTCTCGCAGTCGCGCGCCAGACGCGGATTGCGGAAATGCACGTCGCCTTGGCCAATGCCCGAGCGGCCGACGATCGCGCCGCCGCGCGCCGCCTGGTCGGCCAACTGGTCGCACTTTATCGCAAGCGGCCTGAGACGGCGCGTGCGCGTGCGCAAGTCGAGGAAGCGACGCGCGCGATCATCGATGGGCGCGACCTCATCGACGTCGCTGAGCGCGCACTTTTGCGTCCCCTCGACGACAAGGCTCAAAGCGAGATCGCCGCCGCCGCCAAGCGTGTATCGCTCGTGACCGCAATCAGCCCCCGCGCCATTCTCGACGTGGTGTTCGTCGTCGCCCAGATCGTGCGGCTGGTGCGGCGCATCGCCGAGATCTACGGCGGCCGGCCGGGCCTGCTCGGCCTCATCAAGCTCGCGCGCTCCATTGGCGCCCATATCGCGATCACCGGGGGCATGGCGGTCGGCGACAGCCTGCTGCAGCAGGTCGTCGGCCATGGCATCGCCTCGCGCATTTCCGCCCGCATGGGCGAGGGCGTGCTCAACGGCATGCTCACGACGCGCGTCGGGCTCTCCGCGCTCGCCGTCTGCCGACCCATGCCCTTTTCGGTCGACAAGGCTCCTGGCGTCTCTGACGTTGCGCCATTCCTGTTCAGCAAGGGGGAGGAGAAGAGTCGGGGTTGAGGGTGAAGGCGACTCCCTGTTCAATCCACCGGCTCGAGCCCGTCCGGGCCGACGTGCGCGAGCACTCCGGTGTGGACATTGAACCAATAGCCCTGCAGGGAGAGACGGTTGGCAGCGACCGCCTCGGCGATCCAAGGAAAGGTCATGAGGTTGGCCAGCGAGAGGCGAACGACTCCGGCTTCGATTCGTTCGAGACGCCCCTCCGGGTTGTCACCCGCGGCCTCAACTGCTGGCCTGCCGATATCGACCCAGGTGGCGATGAAGTCGCGCGCCTGCGGCGGCGGACCCACGGCCATTGCTTTGACCCCGCCGCATTGCCCGTGCCCGAGCACCACGAGGCGAGGCACCTTCAACACCTTGACGCCGAACTCGAGCGCAGCGCTCGTTCCATGGTGTCCAGGGTCGGGACTATAAGGAGGCACGAGCGCGGCGACGTTGCGGACAACAAACAATTCCCCAGGCACGGCTGAGAACACGGTCTGCGGATCGACGCGTGAATCGGAGCAGGCGACGACCATCGCCTCGGGGCTCTGCCCCCAATGAGCCAAGGCCTCGTAACGCGCTCGCTCGGCCGGCCAGATGTCGGCGCGGAAGCGACGGTAACCTTCGATTAGCGGGTCCATGAGATCGGCTTCGCAACGCAGAGCGGATGTGCTGCACTGCGATAAGGCGCCTGGAACGGCGACGCAAGGAACGGTCTTGCGCGCCAGGCCAGCAGTTGCGATTGCGAGTTTTGGCTTCCGAGGGTGGCGCTGGTCAGCGCGCGCCTTTTCGCTGGCGGAGGGGGAGCGGGTGAGGTTATCTGCGCACCGCCGGCCCAGAGCCGCGCGAAGAACAGCGAGAATACAAATGATCCGCGTCGTCGCCGTCATCACCGCCAATCCGGGCCGCCGTGACGAACTTCTGGCCGCCTTTCGCGCCAACGTTCCCAACGTGCACGCCGAAAAGGGATGCATCGAATATGCCGGTCACATCGACGCCGCGAGCGTCGGCCCATTCCAGACCGATTTTGGGCCGGACAGTCTGGTTGTTCTCGAATCCTGGGAAAGCCCCGACGCGCTCAGGGCTCACGTCGGCGCGCCACACATGAAAACGTACTCGGAAAAGACCAGGGAACTGGTCGCCAAAAGGACGATTCACATCCTGTCTGCGATTGATTGAAGGGCTTTCCTACACTGGAGGCCGAATTTCGCCTCCGGCGAGGATCGTCGAGCCAATGGCGGCCCGCGCGCCTCGCGGCCCATTATCGCGCGCCTCGCGGCGCCCTGCGCTTGAACACAAAGTTTTGGATTGCGGTCCCCCGCAATTATTGCTGTCCTGCAAGAATAAACGC
This sequence comes from uncultured Alphaproteobacteria bacterium, assembly GCA_963717215.1. Classification (GTDB taxonomy): domain Bacteria; phylum Pseudomonadota; class Alphaproteobacteria; order Rhizobiales; family Beijerinckiaceae; genus Roseiarcus. The sequence continues at coordinate 155,716 of CAVQVS010000001.1, read as the reverse complement.
GGCAGCGCCCGTGTTTAGCACGCAGGTATCGTCTGGGAGAGGCTCATGAAACGCTTAGTGGCAGTGGCAATGGCGCTGGCTTGCGGCATTAGCGCCGTGTTGGCCGACACCGATCCGATCGCCGAGCGGCGGGCGCTTATGAAACACGACGGCGAAGCCGCCAAGACGCTGTTCGGCATGTCGAAGGGCAAGATACCGTTTGATCTGGCGACGGTGAAGGACTCCCTGAAGACGCTCGACGAAGGCGCGACGAAGTCCGCAGCGTTGTTTCCCGACAACAGCAAGACCGGCGGCGGGACAGCGGCGCTGCCCGCGATCTGGGAGAACAAGGCGGACTTCGACGCCCGCTTCGCCCAATTCGTGAAGGACGTCCAGGCTGCCCAAGCCGGAATTACGGATGAGGCGACATTCAAGCAACTCGCTCCGGCCGTCTTCAAGAACTGCGGCAGCTGTCACGAACTCTACAAGGCCAAAAGCGGCTGAGACTTGAGTTCGCCCGCGCGCGGATATGAGTTCGCCCGCGCGGATGAAGCGGGTCGCCGCCGTCCTTGCGCTGATCATCGCCGCCGGGGCTGCGCTGGCATGGGTGCTGTCGGCGCCCCGGCCGCGCTATTCTGCTGAGCAATACAAGGTCCTTGGCCTCAGCGGCGACCCTGCCGCCGGCCGGCTCGTCTTTTATGCCGGCGGCTGCGAGTCGTGCCACAAGTCGCCGGGCCAGGACGATCCTTTGAAGCTTGGCGGCGGGCTCGAACTCAAGACCCCGTTCGGGTCGTTCTACCCACCGAATATCTCCACCGACCCGGTGGACGGGATCGGCGCCTGGCGCCCGGTCGACGTCGCCAACGCGCTCCTGTCGGGCGTCTCCCCCGACGGCCAGCACTTCTATCCGGCCTTCCCCTACGCCTCCTATCAGCACATGACCGCGAAGGATGTCGCCGATCTCGCGGCGTTCCTGCGCACAGTGCCGCCGGTCAAGGGCAAAGCGCCGGGGAACGCCCTCCCCTTTCCCTTCTCCATTCGCCGCGCTGTGGGTTTGTGGAAGCTCCTCTATTTCGACAACGCGGGCCTTCACCCCGATCCCGCTCAAAGCGAGCAATGGAACCGCGGCCGCTATCTCGTCGAGGGCCCCGGCCATTGCGGTGAATGCCATACGCCACGGGGTTTTATGGGCGAGATGGACTTGAAACATGCGCTTGCCGGCGCGCCATTGCCCGACGGTCACGGCAAAGCGGCGAACCTGAGAGGGGGCGATTTCGTGAACTGGACCACCGAGGACATTGTCGAGGCTCTGACCAGCGGCTTCACGCCTGGCGGCGACGTTCTTGGCGCGGGCATGACCGGCGTTGTGCGCAACATGGCCGAATTGCCCGAGTCCGACCGCAAGGCGATCGCCATCTATCTAAAGAGCCTGCCCCCGCTCGGCCCCGCGCCAGCCAAGCCTTAGGCTAGACGCAATCGACGCGCATGTATCAAGCGCCTCAGAGCCCCGGCTTGATCACCGCCTTCCTTGATCCCCCGTTCCATCCCTCACGGATACGAGGTTGTCGGCAAGGTTGGAGGCTGAAGCCCATGAAGGCTGGCGATGTGATGACGGGCGCAATTATCTCGGCGACCGGGGATACGCCGGTTCGGTATATCGTTCAGCTTCTACTTCAAAACCATATCAGCGCGATTCCCGTGTCGATGTCAGAGCTTTATCGTAAACTCGCGATGCGTCCGGGATCAAACGCGCCACGACCGGTGTTGAGGTAGGAGGCCCACTAAACGCCTTCAGTTTCTACGGGGAGGCCGATGAACGCCAAAACTCTTGCTGCATTGATGTTCTCGTTCCTCCCGAGTTTGGCGCTCGCGCAATCCAGCGACCAGACGAAAAGCCAGGCGAACCAATCGGGCAATCAAAGCGGGCAAGGTGCCCCTGCCGGCAAGAACGGCAACGGATCGGACGCGAATGGCGCGGCGACGCCAGGAGCAGCCGAATCCGATGCAAACGCCACCACCGCGCCGTCGTCAAAGCCTCCCTCTCAGGCGAAATAAGACGGCGAGCGTCGATGAACGTCCGTGCGGCGCCACTCGTCGATCCGGAGTGGAAGTAGGACATGCGAAAGCGAATTGGCGGCTGCAATTGCGGTCAAGTGAGGTTCGAGGTCAGCGGGGAGCCGCTCCGAGTGGGCCTTTGCCATTGCCTTGTGTGTCGAAAGGAGACCGGCTCACTTGGTAATTTTTTTGCTGTCTGGCCGTCGGACAAATTTCTGGTGACCGGAGAGACACGAAGCTGGAAGCTCACGACCGACGACCGTCACTTCTGCGCGCTGTGCGGTTCTTCCGTGTATGCCCTCGAAGATGACGCCAACGAGGTGGAAATTCGGGTCGGCGCCTTCGACGATGCGCCGACGGACTGGACGCCGGCTTATGAATTGTGGACGCCGCGACGCGAACGCTGGTTCGATTCGGTTAAAGGCGCGGAGCAACACGTGGGCAACAGGACCTGACGGAAGCCTTCGCGTGATCTCCCTCACGGTCCTCGCGCTTGAAACCTCCATCGCGGGAGGACCCGCGATGCTTTGAGCGCGGATCGCGGGCCGCTCGGATGTGTCGCGGAAAACTTCGTTCCCGTTTGTCTTATCGGGCCGTCCATACGAGGATCCCAGCGGCGATTACGATCAGACCGATACCGATCCCTTCGCGCAAGCTCGGCGGCTCGCGAAACATTTTTAGCGACACCACTTGAGCCATCGGCACCTCGATCAGCGCCAGCGTGCGCACGGGCGCGGCTTCGCTGAGCGCAAAGGCGACGAACCAGAGCTGCGACGCGAGCGCGCCCATAAAACCGGCGAAAAGTGACGAGCGCCAGGCGTCGATTATGGCGCGCGCGCCAGCGCGGTCAAAGACGGCGAGATAGAGACCGAGCGCCGCAGACTGAATCGCCAGTCCGACAACCAGAACGACCGACGCCGACAAGACCCGCGAAGGGCTCTCGACGCGGATTACGGCCGAGCGAAAACCGATGGCGGCGAAAGCGAAGAAGGTCGCAGAGAAGACACCGAGCGCCGCCGATCGCCAATCGGCCACAAGCTCCTTGCGGCTGCGGATCGCCATCAGCGCAACACCGTTCGTCGCCAGCGCGATCGCTACGATCAGCGCCACCGTCGGCGGATTGTTGAGCGCGACAAGGCCGAAGAGCGCAATCTGCGCGGCTTCAGTCTTGGTGTAGGCGACGGCGACGACGAAACTTTTGGTGCGCATCGCCGCCAGCATGAGCGAAGTCGCGATCACCTGCGACACCGCCCCGAATACCGTCCATGCGAGACTGACCGCGGTCAGAGGCGGCGCGCTGAGGCCGGTTGCGACCAAGAGCGCTGCGAGAAACATCACCGCGAACGGGAGGCCGAACAAGAAGCGCACCTGCGCCGCGCTCGCCGCGCCGAGCGCGCCGATGAGGTCCCGCTGCATCGCGTTGCGCAGCGTCTGCGCGCTCGACGCCAGAAGCGTGACCGGAATCCAAATCCCGCTGACGGCCATTGCCAATCTCCCCCCATCCTTGTATCGCGCTCGACGGGTTCGTCGAACACCGATGCGTCGAAGGTAGGCGGTCCAGTCCTCGCGGTGAGGACAACTCGACGGAGCTGGATGCCTATTTTCGCTTGCGCGAGCAGGCAGGAAGCGCTCGATGGTCGTTCCCAATGACATGCGAGGCGCCTCGACTCTCAAAGATAGTCTGCCGCCTAACTGAAGCTACGGAGGGAACATGGATCTCGGATTGAAAGGCTTGCGCGCGGTCGTGACCGGCGGCACCAAAGGCATCGGGCGCGCGGCTGCAAACATCTTCGCTCAAGAAGGCGCAAGCGTCGCAATCTGCGCACGCAACGCGGACGAAGTGAAGACTGCGGTCAAGGACCTTGAGGGCAGAGGCGTGCAGGCGTTCGGGGCTGGCGTCGACGTGGCCGACAAGGCCGCGCTGCAGAAGTTCATCGCTGACAGCGCGAAGGCGCTGGGCGGGATCGACATCATGGTCGCCAACGTCTCAGCGCTCGCCGCGCAGGATGTCGAGGAATCCTGGAGCCAGGCGTTCGACGTCGACCTGATGCACACCGTGCACGCGGTCAACACCGCCCTGCCCTTCCTAGAAAAATCAAAACACCCCTCGATCGTCATCATTTCCTCGGTTTCTGGGCGCGAAGTCGATTTCACGGGTCCGGCTTATGGCGCAATGAAAGCCGCGCTCATTCATTACGCGCAAAGACTCGCCTATCAGCATGCAGCGAAAATGATCCGGGTGAATTCGGTGTCGCCAGGCAACACGTATTTCGAGGGCGGCTTCTGGCAGAGCGCCGAGAAAAACCTGCCCGACATCTTCAAGCAGGCGCTCGCGTTGAACCCGACCGGACGAATGGCGAAAGCCGAAGAGATCGGCCGCGGCATCGTCTTTCTTGCGAGCCCCGCCTCGAGCTTCACGACTGGAACGAACCTCGTCATCGACGGCGCCCTGACGCGCGGCGTACAGTTTTAAGATCCGTCGATCGGATTCGATCGGCGCCGGCACGGGCGCGCCAGTCGAATAGCGCTATCGCAGTTTTGAAAGCGCCAACGCCGAACACGACAAGCGCGCCCAGAAGCAGGCGGGGTAAACCACGATCGGAAATCACATATGCCGATCGTTGACTGTCGTCGCTGAAAGACCGTGCATCCTTTCGGAGTCGAGTTCCGACAGGAAGGCTCCGCTCGAGGGAAGCGTCTGTTGGACCCACAATGTGGGATCGCTCCCGCCCGTCGTCGGATCGGGGCCCATAGGCGCTAGCCTCTCGCGGCCAGACCACGGAGCTTCTACAATCCGCTTTTCGGGCGCGGAACTAAAATGGATCATAACCCACTGAATAACTGGGGCGCGGAAACAAAAATGCCGCTAGAGGCCTGCCAGCCTGCTTTCCCCTCTGCGGAGGGCGCTTCAGGTCAACGGCGATCCGGCTTTGGCTGCATCGCGAAGGGTCTCGGGCGAGAGGAGCCGCTCGTAAGTCGCGACATATTTGCGAGCCTCGTTCTCCCAGAGAAAACTTTCAGCCGAAAGTTTCGCCGCCGCCGCTGCCGAGCGTGCGCGCAAAGAATCGTCCTGCATGAGCTCGAGGCAAGCCTCGGCAAGCCCCCCGGGCTGATGCGATGGCGCATAGACGCCTGCTTCCCCAAGAAGCCGCTTCGTCTCTTTGAGAGGATAGCAGGCGGTCGGTATCCCCAGGGCGCAATATTCGAACACCTTGTTCATGCTCATGAGGTCATTGGCCTCGTTCAACGGGTCGGGGATGATTCCGATGTCAAAGGCGCTGAGATAGGCAAGCAGCGTCTCGCCCTTGAGGTAGCCAGTGAAGAGAATGTGCTCTTCGACCTCGAGCGCGCTCGCTAGCTCCCGCACCAGTTCGAGCGCCGGCCCGGAGCCCACGACAACGGCGCGAAAATCGCTAAATCCGCTGACCTTGATGAGATGCGCAACCGCTCGCACCAGATGGTCGACGCCGTCCTGCTCGTTGATAATTCCGACATAGCCAAGAATGAACTTGCGCCCGTCACGCAGCCCGGGCTCGGGCTCGACACGACGGATGCGTTTGCGGTCGGGAACCCCATAGACGACCTCGACCTGCGAGGGCGTTTTGCCGCCGCGGCTGATTGCAAGGTCCTTGAATGTCGCGTTGGCGGTGATGACGAGATCGGCGGTCGCGTAGCTCAACCGCTCGAACATCATCAACGCGCGATAGAGAAGCCCCTTCTTGCCGAATTTGACAACGAACAATTCTGGCGAGACGTCGTGCTGATCGTAGATGAACCGCTTTCCCATGAGCTTGAATGGCAACGCGGCGAGAAAGATGAGATCGGGCGGGTTGCAGGCTTGGATGACCGAAAAGCCTCGTTCCCGGTGGACCTTCAACAGGAGCCGGAATTCATGAAACAGCGCAGCAGCATATTCGCGCAAGTAAGCAAGGCCGCCGCGCCCCTCGGGCGGCAGCGGATGCCGGTAGATCGCGATGTCGTCAATGACCTCGAACGCCTTTGGAAAGTCGGCGTTGGTCGGACAAATCACCGACACGATCCATCCGGCGCGATGGAGGGCCTGAGCCTCCTGCCAAACCCGTCGATCGAAGGGGACAGGCAAGTTTTCGACCACGATGACGCAGGAACGAACTTGGCGCGTGGGCGGCATGGGCGACTTTCGACTGTCCGGATTCGCGGCTTACGTTAGGAGCGGCGGCGACTCTGGTCACGGCGCCGCGACGTCGGCCGGAATGGCAGTGCCCACGCGTCAGCCCTCCCCGCCGAAGCCCCGGCCAACGCAGACGTAACGAAATCCGTGCGCCTTCATCGTTTCGATCGGGTAAATGTTGCGCAAGTCGACCATGATCGGCGTCGTCAGGCTCGCTTTGACCCGAGGCAGGTCAAGAGCCCGGAATTCGTCCCACTCGGTGACGATGACCGCCGCGTCCGCGCCTTTGACACAAGCATAGGCGTTGTCCGCAAACTCGACGCCGGGCAGCAGCGGCTTTGCGTGGCGAACGCCTTCTGGATCATAAGCGACAACGCTCGCGCCCGCGGCTTGCAATTCTGGCAGGATGACGAGGCTCGGCGCGTCACGCATATCGTCAGTCTTGGGCTTGTAGGTGAGACCGAGCACCGCGATCCGTTTTCCGGCGACCGAGCCGCCGCAGGCTCTGATGATTTTTGCCGCCATGGCCGTTTTTCGCTTGTCGTTGACGTCGACCAGCGTCTCGACCAGCCGGATCGGCGCCTTGGCTTCAGCGGCAAGCTTGGTCAAAGCCAGTGTATCCTTGGGGAAGCAAGATCCACCGAAGCCCGGCCCGGGATTGAGAAACTTGCGGCCGATCCGGTCGTCGAGACCGATGCCGTGGGAGACGTCGAGAACATCCGCGCCGAGACGCTCGCACAGGTCGGCGATTTCGTTGATAAAAGTGACCTTCATCGCCAGGAAGACGTTGGCCGCATACTTGATCATCTCCGAGCTGCGACGCGACGTATAGAGGATCCGCCCCCCGTTGCGTTCGATCGGCCGATAGATCTCTCCCATCACCGCGCGCGCGCGGTCGTCCTCGACCCCGATGACCACTCGATCGGGCCGCTTGAAGTCCTCGATCGCCGCGCCTTCGCGCAGGAATTCCGGGTTGGACACAACAGCGAAGGAGCCCCGGGGGGCGTGCATCGCAACGAAGCGCTCGACTTCGTCGCCGGCGCCAATCGGAACCGTCGACTTGACCACGACCACGGTGAAGCCTTCGATAATCTCGCCGATGGCGCGAGCCGCGTCGTGAACGAAATGCATGTCGGCCGAGCCGACCTCAGCCAGCGAAGGCGTGCCGACGGCGATGAAGATCGCCTGCGCGCCACGCCCCGCCTCTTTGAGACTGGTCGTGAAGGAGAGCCGGCCTGCAGCCTGATTGGCGAGGACCAACTCGCTCAAGCCGGGCTCGTAAATCGGAACGCGACCCTCTCGCAAGCCTAAAACTTTGCTCTCGTCGACCTCGACACAGACGACCTCGTGGCCAAAATCAGCCAGACAGGCCCCCGAAACGAGACCGACATAACCAGCACCAACCATCACAATGCGCATCGAATGAACCCCCATCCAATCGCCAGAATGAGCGCCGCCAAGACGCCCTGGCGGCGCGACTATCAGAAATTCCCTCCGGACGCCGGTATCCGAGGGTCCATGCGGCGCTCAAGCCGTCATAGGCCGCTCGAGCCGCGCTCGGGCGCGGAATTCGCCTGCCGCGGCCGTGCGACCCTAGGGGCCCGGACCGACGGCGAGGCTCGGCGATTGACCCGCCTTATACACGCCGGTAAGCGGGTCCGCCATCGCTCTAATTTGATGGGGTCGCTCAACGGACGGGACATGGCTGTCTACACGGAAGTCTCGGACGACGCGCTGCGCGACTTTCTGGCGCTTTACGACATCGGCCAAGCGACCTCGTTCAAAGGGATTGCCGAAGGGGTCGAGAATTCCAACTATCTGCTTCGCACCGACAGCGGCCAGCATATCCTCACTCTCTATGAAAGACGGGTAAAGGCCGAGGATTTGCCGTTCTTCATCGGTTTGATGGAGCATCTCGCGCAACGCGGCGTTACTTGTCCTCAACCGGTCCGCAATCGCGCCGGCGCAGCGCTTGGGGAACTCGCCGGGCGTCCTGCGACCATTGTCACGTTCCTGGATGGAATATGGATTCGACGTCCCAACGTTCGCCACTGCGGCGAGGTCGGGGAGGCGCTGGCGCGAATGCATCTTGCGGGGGCCGACTTCCCGCTTAAGCGCGCCAACGCTTTGTCCCTCCCAAGCTGGAGACCCCTGTTTCAGTCGGCCGAGGCCAGCGCAGACGAAGTCGCGCCCCAATTGCGCGAGGAAATTGAGGCGGAGCTCAATTTTCTTCAGGCTCATTGGCCGAAGAACCTGCCGGGCGGCGTTATTCATGCGGACCTGTTCAACGACAACGTGTTCTTTCTCGGCGAAAATCTTTCCGGTCTCATCGACTTCTATTTCGCCTGCAACGACGCGCTCGCATACGATCTGGCGATCTGTCTAAGCGCCTGGTGTTTCGAGCCCGACAACGCCTTCAACGTCTCCAAGGGGCGGGCAATGGTCTCGGCGTACGAGCAGCTCCGGCCACTCGGCGAGGCCGAGATCGAAGCGCTGCCGCTCCTGGCTCGCGGCGCGGCGCTGCGGTTCATGCTGACGCGGCTGGTCGACTGGCTCAACGTGCCGCCGGGCGCAAAGGTCGCGCCGAAGAATCCGCTCGAATACCGCGACAAACTGCGCTTCCACCAACGCGTAAGGTCAGCCGCCGACTACGGTCTCATGCGGTGAGCCAACGCGTCTCGATTTGGACCGACGGCGCCTGTTCGGGCAATCCCGGTCCTGGCGGCTGGGGCGCTGTCCTGCGCTACGCCGGCCACGAAAAGGAGCTGAAAGGCGGCGAGGCGCTCACCACCAACAACCGCATGGAGCTCACCGCGGCGATCGAGGCCCTCCGCTCATTGAACCGTTCATGCGAGGTGATCGTGCATACAGATTCCCAATATTTGCGTGGCGGAGTCACCGGCTGGATCAACAGCTGGAAACGCAACGGCTGGCGCACGGCGTCAAAAAAGCCAGTCAAGAACGAGGACCTTTGGCGAGCCCTGACCGCCGCTGCCGAGCGGCACACGGTCGAGTGGCGCTGGGTCAAAGGCCACGCGGACGATGAATTGAACGTCCGCGCGGACAAGCTGGCCCGAGAGGGCATGGCGCCATTTCTGGCCAAGCCGTCGGCGCTCGAACGCGCTTGACGAGATAACCGCGTATGGCTCTGGCGCATGACTATGGATGACACTGATCTTCGAACACGAAGGTCCCTAAACCATCGTCCTCAACCGCGATTGACTCTCCACTTCACGCTCCGCTCGGTCGACGCCTCTCCGGTTGCGTGCGATCGTTAAGCCGGCGGCTATTGATTTAATCTTGACACTATTTCATAAGATTCCTTTAGTGGATGTTGCGCGGTCGTCAGTTGGTGAAAGGTGATTGGTTAGACTAACCGGCGCCGCGAGGATTGGTGTCGAAACGGAAGAGACCCGGATTTCCACCGTTTCCTCGGCGCTTTTTAAGTTAAAGCTTTTACTCCCCGCTTACGAATAATTGGTAGTGCATGATCTCGGGCGCGTCGCGTCGTTGAGAACCCAGAACACTGGTGGCTGTACTATGAACAAGGTTCTCGTAGGAGTTGTACCGTCGGGCGAGTTTGAGCGAGCCCGGGAGTCAATTTCGGAATTATCAAATTACAGCGATTATGACGACTGGCTGGATAGTCGCTATGGCCGCTTCATGGGCCTATCGACAGCCGGCGCGGAGGCAAGTCTGGAGACGGTCGCCCTCGAGGACTTCCTGAGCTGGTGCGCCTCTCGGTGTTTGCGTCCGAGCGAAGGCGCGCTCGATGACTTCGCCCAGTCCGCCTCGAATCGCGCTCGCTCTGAACCCCTTTCGGCGGCTGGGTAACGAGCGGACTCAACGGTCGGAGAAGGAGTCGCGACGCCCTTAAGAAAGCTGACAACGGCTTGCGCCGGTCGCCGCATAACCCTCTTTCTCGACTCCCGGGCAGGAAAAGTACGTTCCGAAAACTGCAACAAACTGCGTGATAATAAGCTTAATCACTCTTTGGTCGAGTTCTATGAAATTTCTACCCTAGCGGGTATAGCAATTCGATACGATCTATGGTGGTCTTCCTACCCTTAACAATTCGTTATCGCGGTAGGGGACAAGTCACATGGACGTTCAGCAAACGTCGCGGTTCGCCGACCGCGTTTTACGTCTCCTCGAAAGGGTCGACTATCGTCGCGCTGACTCGCCTGCGGACAAGGCCGCGATTTATCGGCTGCGCCACGACGCTTACATGCGCGCTGGAACCGTCGAACCTAGGCCGTCTGGCATGTTTCACGACGCCATGGATGAAAAGGACAACGCCTGGCTGATCGGTCTCTTTATCGACGGCGAACTGGCCGGCGCGCTGCGACTGCACATTTCAGCCAGCGTTCTCGCGCCCCTGCCCGAGTTTTCCTCGTTTTCGGACCTGATTGAGCCACATCTGGCGGCCGGCCAAACACTGATCGACGGTTCTCGCTTTGTAAGCAGGCTCGAATTTTCGCAACGCTACTCCGAAATCCCGTACCTGACGATAAGGCCAACCCTTCTCGCAGCCGAGTTCTTCAGGGCTGATTATGGCATAGCGGGATGTCTTGCGGAGCACCAGGCTTTCTATCACCGATTGTTTGGCGCGGTGACCTGGTCCGCCCCGAGGCCATATCCACACTTCAAGCGTCCAATGGCCTTGGTGGCCTACGATTGCAACCGTCAGCGCGAGAATATCTACGACCGGTACCCGTTCTTTCAATCGACGCGGGCCGAACGAGCGCGTCTCTTCCACAGGTCTTCAAACGCCGCGGACCGGGTCTTTGACGCAATCGGCCGAAGCGAGGAGCAGGTAAAAATTCTTTAGTCGAGCGGGTCTAAGGTCGCGGCAAGCCCCTCATTCGCCTTGAGCGTCGCATCCATCGCCGCCTGAAATTCAGGACGCGTTCTTACGCGGACGAAGTCCCGGCAATCCAGTAAAGCCGGCGCCGGATTCGAGGCTGCGCCAACATCACACGCGCAATACTTTGAATGGGGATGCCTGAACAATAGACCGCGACGATCAAGTATTGTTTAGCTGGTCGCTATCAAAATCAATCAAATAACGGAGGGGCGGCCCACAGCTTGTTAACGTGTATGTGATTGAAATCACATCTCACCCGGTGCAAAATTTTGATCTGATATATGCGGAAAACCATCGCCGTCTCAGGTGCTGAGAGCCTCTCGGACGAGGTGCGCCGTGATCTGATCGAGTCGGTGTTCGCCGACACCCAGTCAATGGTGCTCGGCGCTTTCATGACGATCGTCAACGGTCTCGTTATCGCGGTGGTCGCGCATTCGTGGCCGGCGGTCGCAGCCTCGGCGATGATTGCGCTCGTCGTTGTCGCACGCATCCGCCTGAAATGGATTTATCAATCGAGGACCCGGGGCAGCGCGTTTACCGACGTGCGCTGGCTCGAGCGGCACTACGTCGTTGGAATGATCGGCTATTTGCTCTCGGTCGGCCTGCTCGCTGTCGCGGCCTTTGCGGCTTCGGACGACGCGTTCGTTTTGACGCTCGCTGTCTCCTGCGCCATGACCCACGCGCTGGGCATCGCCGTCAGAAACTTCGCAATCCGGACCGGAGTTGGGTTGCAACTCTCGGCGGTGGCCATCCCGCTTACGGTCGCCTTCGTCTCGGAGGGCGGCATGTTTCCTCTGCTGGTCCCTTTGTTGCTCGTACCCTTGTGCTTCTTCATTTATGGTTCGGCTTCTCGGCTTCGAAACATCCTTCTGAGCCAAATCGCCTTTCGCACCGAGTCGGAGCGGATCGCCAACCAATTCGATTTCGCGATCAACAACATGTCGCATGGCATGTGCATGGTCTCGGCGGAGAAGCGCCTTCTCGTCTCCAACGCCAAGTTCTCGGAATTCCTGTCGCTGAAGCGCGAACGGCCGATCACCAATATCCGGCTCGAAGCGGTGACGCGTCTTGCGCAGCAGCGCGGCGCCGTGCCGCAGGAGGCCCTCGACGGCCTTCTCAAGGCCTTCGACGCGGCGACAACCGCCGGATGCTCGCAGTCGCTCGAGTTCGAGACCGCGAACCAGTCGTTCTACGAGGCCACGATCACCCCAAATTCCAGGGGCGGATGGGTCGTGGTCGTTCAGGATGTGACGGCAAAGAGAAACGCTGACCGCGCGATCGATCGCATGGCTCATTTTGATTCGGTGACAAATCTTCGTAACCGGCGATCGTTCGAGTTGATTCTCGCCGAAGCGCTCGTCTCCACGCAGTCAGGCGGCGCCGGGCTCGATGTGATGTTCCTCGACCTCGATGACTTCAAGCAGGTCAACGACAGTCTCGGACACCGAACCGGCGACAAGCTCCTGGTCGAGATCGCAAACCGGCTGCGCGCCATCATCGGGCCGCGCGACCTGGTCGCGCGCTGGGGCGGCGACGAATTCGTCATCCTTCACCATCACGACCCCGGTCAGTTGGAGACCAACGACCTCGCCAAGCGCATCATCGACGAGATCAACCGCGCCGTGATCATCGACGGGAGCGAGGTCATCGTCGGCGCAAGCATCGGCAGCGCCTCGGCGCCGGGCGACGGATTGAGCCCCGACGCCTTGCTCTCCAAAGCGGATATCGCGCTCTATGCCGCGAAAGCCGATGGGCGCCGGTCCTGGAGGGCGTTCGAACAGGAGATGGACGCGAAGATCCAGATCCGCCGTCTGATCGAGCTCGAGTTGCGCGCCGCGGTCGCGACTGACCAGATCGAGGTCTATTTCCAGCCCATCGTCTCCGTCGCAACGAGACGGATCGTCGGCTTCGAAGCGCTGGCGCGCTGGCGCAGCACTTTGCTTGGGCCCGTGTCGCCAGCCGAGTTCATCCCGATCGTCGAGGAGATCGGGCTGATGGAGGAAATGGGCGCGGCCATGCTCCGGCGCGCCTGCAAGGCGTGCGCGGGTTGGCCGGACGACGTCTGTGTGTCGGTGAACCTGTCGTCCACCCAGTTCCGCAGCGGCAACCTCGAAAGCACGATCCTCGGCGCGCTTGCGGACGCTCGTCTCGCGCCAGAGCGCCTCGACCTGGAAATCACAGAATTCGACCCTGCTCGAGGATCGAGGCGACACCCGTCGCGTGCTCCAGTCCCTGCGCGCTCAGGGCATGCGCGTCTCGCTCGACGATTTCGGCACTGGCTATTCGAGCTTGAGCTATCTCCTCAGCTTTCCCCTCGACCGCATCAAGATCGACCGTTCCTTCACCATGGGGCTTGGCCTGCAGGAACGCGCGTCCGTGCTGGTGGAAGGCGTTTCATCCATGAGCCGCAAGCTCGGCATGAGCGTGCTGATCGAAGGCGTCGAGACGGCCAAGCAATTGCGAATGATTGAAGCGCTAGGCACGATCTCCGAGGCGCAAGGCTACCTCTTCAGCCGGCCCGTCCCGGAAAAGGACGTCGCAGGGCTTCTCCGGCGCGACTTCCGCGTTCAGGCGGCTTGAGGCGCTCGTCGCCATTGGATCGGGCCAATTTGGATTGTCTTGGAGCGTCGCTATTTCTGCTCGAAAACCCCCGTTTTGAGGTGTTGGATTTCCTTGGATTTCCTTGGATTCTCTCGTCCGAAACAAGACTTATCAATGGGTTACACGGGATTTTCCGTGAAAAAAATTTCTTGACCCTCCTCCCTTGAATGAGGACGGTCGGGATGGATCCCCTCGGGCTGGGCGGGCGGAAGCGCAGACTTGCTCATAGGCAAGCGTAGTCTGATTTCTGATTTACTGCAAGGTATTGTCGTCCGTTTCGCTTGTCCCCCTCAATCCGACAGCCAAGCGCCGTGGCCGGGCACCCAGCTTATTGTGCTGGAAGGACGACAGGCGCGCCCTTTTCCTTGATGAAGAAGGCGAGAAACTTGGCGGGCTCTGTCTTTCCTTAGACGATCTGCTAGCTATGCAAGCGATCACCCTCGTAGTTCTATTGAGTTTTTCGTCACCAAGGTTCTCACAAATTCCGTGAGACGCGATAGCCGTTGCACAACGGAGGTAGCCGCCTCATTCCAAGCTATCGGTCGCCCTCAGCTTCAGCCGGGGTCAGAGTGCGTTGCTCGGTAGCGGCCCGGCGACAAGCCGTGATGGCGATGGAATAGCTTCGAAAACGCCGGAGCGGTCTCGTAGCCGACGCGACTCGCGATCCGCGCAATCGGCTCATCGCTGGCTTCAAGTAGAAACGCAGCCTCCATCATCCGGCGTGCAATCAGATAACGATGCATTGGCTGGCCGACGAGCTTGGTGAAGCGAGCCGAAAACGCTGAACGGCCAAGCCCGACGCGAAGGCCGAGGTCGCGAAGGCTCCAAGGCCGATCCAGATGTTCGTGGATCAATCGAAGCGCCGGCCCGATATGCGGATCCGCCATGGCGCCGAGCCATCCCCCTTCTCCGGGACTGACAGTCTTTATCCAGCTCCGGAGCACCTCCACGAAGAGCACTTCGGTCAGGCGCGAAAGCGCGACGGCTTGGCCAGGACGCTCAACCGCCGATTCGCTCACCATGCGCTGCAGGATCGCCTCAAGCCAGCCCCCGTCCGCCGTGTGTTTCAGGAGAAGCACGGGCGGAAGCAATTCCAGCACAGCGCCGTACAAGGGCCGTGAGACGGTGAAGTTGCCGCAGATGATCGTCGAAACCGGTTGCGCGCCGCCACCGTGTCGAACGACGCCAAGGCGTGCCGACGGCCGATCGATGTCCAGAATCGACAACGGCGCCGCCTGGCGATCGGAATAAATCGCGTGAGGTTCGCCGCGTGTGACGACGACAAAGTCGCCCTCGCTCAGGTCGAGGTCTCGTCCCTCTCCGAACGCCAGGGTCGCCGAACCCCGACTGAGATAATGGAACAAGGCATAAGGCCGTTGCGGCAATTCCAGATTCCACGGATGGCCGAGCTCGAAATGGAAAAGCAAGGTCCCGCCGAGGCGGACGCGATCGAGCACTTGGGCGAGGACGTCCATGCGGCAATGCTAATCCGGTGGACGGTCGGACACAATACTTGGACGATCTAGCCCTATCGTCTGCGCCGCCATCCTCTTACGTGTCGCGGCAGGCCACGCGTCATGCGACCAACGGCAAAGACAGAAACGCGATCCTGCCGAAACGCCCGCCCACTTTCGGACGCGCGTCGTCCGACACTTCGATAGGATAAGATCAATGCGAAATTTTTTGCTCTCAACCGCCGCCATTCTCATGGCCGGGGCAGCGTTTGGCGCGCCCGCGCGATCGGCTGAGCCGCCCAAAGGCGCAGCGCGCAACATCGTGCTCGTCCATGGCGCTTTCGTTGATGCATCCAGCTGGAGGCCCGTCGCCGAAATCCTCTCGAAGCAGGGCTACAACGTCACGCTCGTCGAAAATCCGCTCACCTCTCTCGCCGCGGACGTCGACGCCACCAAGCAAGCGCTGGCGAAACAGAACGGCAAAACCGTTCTCGTCGGCCATTCCTGGGGCGGCGTGGTGATCACCGAGGCCGGCAACGATCCCAAGGTCTCGGCGCTCGTCTATGTCTCCGCATTCGCACCGGATGTCGGACAATCGCTGGCGACGTTGGCCGCCAGCGGTCCGCCGACAGAAGGCGCCGCGGCGATTCATCCGGATGCGAAGGGCAACCTCTATATCGACCCCAAGGTGTTTCCTTCGGCTGTCGCGGCAGACCTGCCGCTGCAGGTCGCCGAGTCCTTGGCGCACTCCCAGCTTCCGTTGAGCGTCGCAGCGTTCAAGGCCCCCGTCGACACGGCCGCCTGGAAGGACAAGCCGACGTTCTATCTGATCACCACGGAAGACAAGGTCATCGCGCCCGAGGTCCAGAAGCTATTCGCCGCCAGGATGCATGCGCAGACGAAGGAGGTCGCCGGCAGCCACGCCTCTCTCGTCGTCCACGCAAAGGAAGTCGCCGCTTTCATCGAATCGGCCGCGCTCGGGGAATGACAATCGGGCTCCCGGCCATCCGTGCCGGGAGCCTTACCCTTGCTCAGTCAATAGGCACGCCTCCGCCCCTCACGAACCAAGCAGTGAAAGGTCGTTCAGTGGTCAGTAGCAATACATCCGTAGAAAGAGTCACCATCGAACATGTCACAATCCGATCAGGCAAGACTTTCGCCGCGGTGAGAACAGCGCTCGAAGCGCTTGTTCCGCGCCTCGACGACGGATTCTGGACGCTGCTCCGTTTCGGCTTGACTGATAGGGCGCGAAAAGAACTTGAGGCTGCGGCCACTCTCTCGATATTTGGAAGCCGGGACCACGGCGCGCTTTTGGCGATTGCCGGATTGAAAAGACAGGCTATCCAGTATGACATTGGCAACCCGCTGACCGCCTCGCTGATGACTCGACATAAGATCTCAGCTGCTCTTTACGCCCCCGTTCGGGTCCTGCTTCTGGAAAGTTCGGAAGGTGGCGTTGCGTTTGAATACGATCGGCCGGCTTCGACCTTCGGACAGTTTGGCGACGAGAGAGTCAATGGCGTTGCTCGTGGACTCGACGAAAATCTGCAGAATGTCCTGCAGAAAGCCGTGAACCAGTTCGACTAAGGCGGGGCCGAGCAGGTCCGCTTTCGCAAGCGCTCTGAGCGTTCCGACGCTGTCTCGGAAAGTTACGGAATCCGCCCAATTGAGGCGTCGAAGACCGCGGTCTGCGATGTCCGCTTCACCTCGTACGGCGGGCTAGCGGCGTCGGCAGATCAAGAGCGTCAAAGGCGCCGCCGTCCGTCACTCAACCGTCAACCTACAAAGGAATTTCACCATGACCACCTACACCCACGACACGGTCCCGACGCAGTTCGTCGAAGCCAACGGCATCCGCTTCGCCTATCGCCGCTTCGGCAAGACCGGCGGCGCGCCGATCGTCATGAACCTCCATTTTCGCGGGACCATGGACCATTGGGATCCCGCCGTGACCGACGGACTGGCGCAGCAGCGCGAAGTGATCCTGTTCGACAATGCCGGCATCGGCGCCAGTTCCGGCAAAACACCGACGAGCTTCCCGGAGGTGGCGAGGGACGCTATCGCCTTCATCAAGGCGCTGGGGATCGGCAAGACCGACGTTCTCGGGTATTCGATCGGCGGCAAGGTCGTCCAAGAGATTGCCATGCAGGCGCCCGACCTTGTTCGCAAGCTGATCCTGGTTGGCGCCGGCCCCCGCGGCGCCGACACGACCGGCAGCAAATCCGCGGAGATCTTCCTGGCCACCTACGATACGCCCGAACATCTTTGGATCGGCGCGCACTTCCTGCCCAATACGGCCGGCCGAGCTGCCGGGCTGAAATATCTCGAACGCAAGTTCCGTCGCCAGGATCGCGTCCCGGAGGTCACCGAAGCGGCCGCGGCCGCGCAGTACCAGGCGATCATCAAGTCGAACGAGAAAACCGACGGCGTGTGGGATTATCTGGCCGACATCAAGCACCCGGTGCTTGTGGTCCATGGCGGCAACGATCTGATCGTTCCCCCGATCAACGGCTTCACGCTACAGCAGCACCTGCCGAATGCGCAGCTCATCGTCTACCCGGATTCAAGCCACGCGCCCTTCTACCAGTATCCGGACCTGTTCCTGGCCCACGCTGCCCTTTTCCTGGATGCGTGACGCCTGATGCTTGAGAGCCGATTGGGCGGTTTCCGCCGGTCCTTCGCGCCTGACGTCGGACAATCGCTGGCGACCTTGGCCGCCAGCGGTCCGCCGACAGAAGGCGCCGCGGGCAATTCATCCGGATGCGAAGGGCAACCTCTCTATCGACCCCAAGGTGTTTCCTTCGGCGGTCGCGGCAGACCTGCCGCTGCAGGCGCGGACCGAGGAGGTCTCAGGCAGCCACGCCTCCCTCGTCTCCCACGCAAAAGAAGTCGCTGCCTTTATCGAAGAGGCCGCGCTCGGCGAGTGACGATTGGGCTCCCGACGCCCTCGGCGCCGGGAGCCCAACGCTTGCTTTCTCGGGAGGGGCCTTTCGAACCGGGCCAGAGCCGGATCGCCTACCGCCGTCCGCAGCCTCTACCCGCCCTTCAGCGCCTCGACCAAAGCCTGCGCCTCGGCCGAATCCCATTTGGCCCCGCCCTCGACGGCGGCGATTTCGCAGCCGTCCTTGTCGATGACCAGGGTCACCGGCAGGCCGAGCGCCTTGCCCGCCTTGCGCATGGTTTCGAAGGCGTCGCCGCTCGGGTCGGCGTAACGGGCGAGCGTCTTCACGCCGACGCAGTCCAGGAACGCGCCCCGCTTCTCGAGGCGCGCGGTGTCGACATTGACCGCCACCACCTCGAATCCCGGCCCGCCCTTGGCGGCTTGCAGCCGATCCAGCGTCGGCATCTCCACCCGACAGGGCACGCACCAGGTGGCCCAAAGATTGAGCAGGATCGGCCGGCCCTTGAAATCCGCGACCGTCAGCTTGCCCCCCCGTCGCGCTCGAAGGCGAACTGCTCGGCGCGCCTCGGCTCGCTCGACACCTGGAGCGCGGCCAGTTCGCCCTTGGCGAGGGGCGCAAGCCTCGCCGCGAGCTTTGGCCGAGTCGGCGGGGCAATCGCTTGTGGCCTTGCCGGCCGGCGCAACCGTCCCGTATAGGACGACCCCAGCCGCAACCGCCACGAGCACGCCCAAAACAGGCAACAGAACATTTCGCCGGCGCGGGGGCCTATCGATATCCGTCATATCAATCATCCGAGACGATGCGCATGAGCAACAGTATGTGGGGCGGCCGGTTCACCGGGCGCCCGGCCGAGGCGATGGAGGAGATCAACGCCTCGATCGATTTCGACCGCAAGCTCGCCGCCCAGGATATCGCCGGCTCCGAGGCCCATCTCGCCATGCTCGCGCGCCAGGGCATCGTCGAAATCGCCGACGCCAACGCGATCGCCAAGGGTCTCGCCCAAGTCAAAGGCGAAATCGAGGCGGGCACGTTCTCCTTCTCGCGCGCGCTCGAAGACATTCATATGAACGTCGAAAGCCGCGTCGCCGAGATCGTCGGCCCCGTAGCCGGGCGCCTGCACACCGCCCGCTCGCGCAACGATCAGGTCGCGCTCGATTTCCGCCTCTGGGTGCGCGACGCGATCGACGGGGTCGCGTCTCAGATCACCCAGTTGCAACGGGCGCTCGCCGCCCGCGCGCGCGACAGCGCGACAATGGTCATGCCGGGCTTCACCCATCTGCAATCGGCGCAGCCGGTCACCTTCGGCCATCATCTGCTTGCCTATGTCGAGATGCTCGGACGGGACGCCGGGCGCTTCAAGGACGCGCGCAAGCGCCTCAACGAATGCCCGTTGGGCGCGGCCGCGCTCGCCGGCACCTCGTTCCCGATCGACCGCGAGATGACCGCCAGGGCGCTCGGCTTCGACCGGCCGACCGCCAACTCGCTCGACAGCGTCGCGGACCGCGACTTCGCGCTCGAAGCGCTCGCGGCCATCGCGATCACGGCCACGCACCTTTCCCGCTTCGCCGAGGAGATCGTGCTGTGGACGACGCCGCAGTTCGGCTTCGTGAAACTCTCCGACGCGTTCTCGACCGGCTCCTCGATCATGCCGCAGAAGCGCAATCCTGATGCTGCCGAACTCGTGCGCGGCAAGACCGGCCGCGTTGTCGGCGCGCTCATCGGACTGCTCACGGTGATGAAGGGCCTGCCGCTCGCCTATTCCAAGGATATGCAGGAGGACAAGGAGGGCGTGTTCGACGCCTTCCGCACGCTCGCGCTTTGCCTCGCCGCGATGACCGGCATGGTCGAAGACATGACGCCCGACCCCAAGCGCATGAAGGCCGCCGCAGGCGCGGGCTACGCCATCGCCACCGATCTTGCTGACTGGCTCGTGCATGCGCTCAAAATGCCCTTCCGCGAAGCCCACCACATTACCGGCCGCATCGTCGCGCTCGCCGCCGCGCGCGGCGTGGCCTTGGAAAAGCTCACGCTCGCGGAGATGCAGAGCGTCGAACCGCGCATCACCAAGGACGCCTTCGGCGTGCTCGGCGTCGACCGCTCGGTCAAGAGCCGCACCTCCTACGGCGGCACCGCGCCGGCCAACGTGCGGAGCCAAGCGGGCGCCTGGTTGCGACGGCTCGGGGCGGGATGACGTCTCGCCTCTCGACCTAAGCGCGCCGTTTGTCTTCACCGGTTCGGGGCGAAAATCCTCAAGCCCCAGGGATAGAGGGCGGGCCGGCGCCCTAGTCCGCGCAATCCCGGCACAGGCCCACAAGCTCCACCATCTGCCGATGCGGGGCAAAGCCGGCGCGGGCGGCGGCTTCCTGCAGCAGACGGTCGAGCTTGACGTCCTCGATCTCGTCGCTGCGTCCGCATTTCTCGCACAGGAGCAGCGCGCCGTGATGGGCGTGACCGAGGTGCTCGCAGGGCGCATAGGCGTTGCGGCTCTCGATCTTGTAGAGAAAATTGTGCGCGAGAAAAAAATCGAGGGTGCGATAAACCGTCGGCGGCGCGACCGGTTTGCCTTCGCGGCGTGAAAGCTGGTCGATGATCGCATAGGCTCCGAGGGGCGCTGAGCTTTCAGCCAGAATCGTCAGCACCTGCCGACGCAGCGGGGTCAAATGCAGGCCCTGCTGCGCGCAGGCGCTCTCCACCTGCGCCTGCCAGCCGATCGCTGTCGGCTCTGGGGCCAAATCTCTGGTGGGCGCTTTCTTCTTCGTCATTGCGTCTTGCATCATATCACGGTTCGATCGCCCCGAAATGATATAAGGTTGCAGTTTGGACTTGCCAGCAGATAAGATATAACATAACACGCCGCTGCTCGCGCTCAATCCGGCGCTTCAATCCACACGGAGGCCTGTTCCCCATGATCAACAAGCTCCATCTCATTGCAGCGATCGCGATCGGCGGCCTAAGCGCGCCCGCTTTCGCCGACCCGGTGAAGGTCGTCGCCGCGGAAAATTTCTACGGCGACATGGCGAGCCAGATCGGCGGCGCGAATATCGCGGTGACCAGCATTCTCTCGAACCCGGACGACGACCCGCATCTGTTCGAGGCGAGCCCCGAGACGGCAAAGGCGCTGAGCGACGCCAAGGTCGTCATCGTCAACGGCGTCGATTATGACCCTTGGATGGAAAAGCTCATCAGCGCCCACAAAGCGCCGGATCGGAAGGAGATCATCGTGGCGAGGCTGGTCGGCCACAAAGCCGGCGACAATCCGCATCTCTGGTACGATCCCGCCTACATGAAAGCCGCCGCCAAAGCGCTGGTCGCGGATCTCATCGCCGTCGACCCCGCGCACAAGGCGGATTATGAGCAGGGCGAGGCCAAGTTCCTCGATTCACTGAAGCCCCTCGACGACAAGATCGCCACGATGCACAAGTCCTACGCTGGCCAGCCGATCACCGCATCGGAGCCGGTGTTCGGCTATCAGGCCGGGCTCATCGGTCTCAGGGTCCATAACGAGAAATACGCGCTTGCGGTCATGAACAACGCCGAGCCGACCCCTTCGGAAGTGGCTGCGTTCGAGGACGACCTCAAGGGTCATAAAGTCAAGGTCATGATGTACAACGCGCAGGCGAGCGAACCCGCGGTCGGCAAGCTGGTGCAACTGGCCAAGGACAATAACATTCCCGTGGTCGGCGTCTCCGAGACCGAGCCGCCCAACTCGACCTATCAAGATTGGATGATGGGGCAATTGAACGCGCTCGACAAGGCGCTCGCCGGCGGGGCTTAGTGAGCGCACTCGAGTTCGATCACGTCACGATCAGGCTCGGCGGCCGGGGCATCCTGAGGGCCGCCAGCTTCGCAATCGAGGAAGGCGAATTCGTCGGCATGCTCGGCGCGAACGGCGCCGGCAAGACGACGCTCATGCGCGCCGCGCTCGGCCTCGTTCCCGTATCTTCGGGCGGGGTTGCCGTGCTCGGCCGGCCGGTGACGCGCGGCAATCCTCAGATCGGCTACATGCCGCAGAACCGCGGCGCGATCTCAAGCTTAAGGTTCACTTGCTGGGACGTCGTCGCCAGCGCGGCGATCGGCGGCCGTTTCGGCCCGGTCAGACTCGACAAAGCGACGCGGCGAGAGATCGACTGGGCGCTCGACGAAGTCGGCGCGCGCGATTTCGCCCACCGCTCGATCGGCGAATTGTCGGGCGGCGAGCGCCAGCGCGTGCTGTTGAGCCAGGCGCTCATCGGCAGGCCGCGCCTGCTGATGCTCGACGAGCCGCTCATCTCGCTTGATCCGGCGCATCAGAAGAGCGTGGTCGAAACCGCCAGGGGCATTTGCGACGATTTGAAGATCGCGATTCTGTTCAGCGCCCACGAGCTCAATCCGCTGGTCAATGCGATTGACCGCGTGCTCTATCTCGGCGGAGGCGAGGCGGTGATCGGGGCGGTCGACGAGGTCGTCACCGGGCCGGTGCTGTCGCGGCTCTATGGGACGCCTATCGAGGTCGTGCGCCTCAAGAATCGCTTCTACGTCATGGCGGGCGATGTCGACGTCGAGCATGACGCGCATCGCCACGATCATGCCCACGGCGCCCATGCTTGAATATGATTTCATGCGCACCGCGTTCGTCGCCTCCGGGCTCGCGGCGGTGCTCGCCGGCACGGTCGGGTTCTTCCTCGTGTTGCGGGGACAGACGTTCGCCGGCCACGCGCTGTCGCATGTCGGCTTCACCGGCGCGACGGGCGCAGTTCTGTTCGGCCTCTCGCCGCTCGCGGGCCTAGTCGGATTCACCCTTGTCGCCGGAATTGGCATGGGACTGTTCGGCGAGAAGCTCGCAACGCGCGACGTGGCGGTCGGCATGATGCTGTCGCTCGCGCTCGGCTTGGGACTCTTGTTCCTGCATTTCTACACGGCCGCGGCCACACAGGCCGCCGCGCTATTGTTCGGCAATGTGCTCGGCGTCGACTCGACGGCGCTCCTGACGTTGGCCGTGCTTGCGATCGTGAGTCTGGCTGCGCTCGCGATGATCATCCGTCCGCTCATCTTCGCTTCGCTCGAGAGCGAGCTTGCCGAAGCGCGCGGCGTGCCAGTCCGCTTTGTCTCCGTGGCGTTTCTGGCTATCGTCGCGGTCGCGGTCGCCGAATGCGCCCAGATCGTCGGCATTCTGCTGGTGTTCACGCTGATGGTCGGCCCGGCCGCCGCGGCGCAGAATTTTTCGCGGCGGCTGATCGGCGGGGTGGCGCTGGCGGCAGGCCTCGCTCTTGCGGAGGCGTGGGGCGGGTTGACGCTGGCCTACTACACCGACTGGCCGACCTCGTTCTGGATCACGGCGCTCTCAGGCCTCGTTTATCTTATGAGCCTCGCCGCCAGATTTCGAGCCCGCTGAAGCCCTCGGAGGTCTGCTCTTCGGCCGGTAGGTCATGACCGCAAGCCGGAGGGAAAGACGGCGTTGCGCCGCCCTTCCCTCTTCCGTCATCGACCCGGCTTGGGGAAATCGAACGGGAAGTCCCAACCGAATTCGGCCGGCCAGGGCTTGCGAGACTGCGTCGTCTCATCGCCGTGCTTGGCGCCGTCGCGGTGGACCGCGCCACTTGCGGCGGGCCCGTCGATCAAGGTTTCGCTGACGCTGGGATGGACGATGACAACCCTGCGCTTTGAAACATTCGCCATGACATAACTCCCATGTTGGTCGAATGGCGGGCGGATTATCCCCTTCACAGATTTCGAGCTGTGATCCGGGTCACACACCGAAGCCTCAGATCTTTTGCGGCCTGCGCTTCAGCGGATGGTCCGCCAGCACGCTCGCCTGAGCTTCGCCCTCGCAGCGCCTCCAAAGCGGTTAGGCCACTGCTGCCATTGCGAAAACATTATGGCCCACAACGTTCTGTATGTTCAACCGCGATGTTTTCACTTTTATCTTCGTTTCCGTTATTGTGGTGAACAGTCGTCCGATGCGAACTCAGTCGTCAGCAAGCACCCGGTTAGAAATGATCGACATTGCGATTTGGGTCATCGTCCTTTTACTGGGCGCCGTCGTGTATATCGTCTGGCATGGACTTCAGATCATGCGCGCTCAACACCAGAGCACCATGGCGGGACTGTCGAGCCTCGGCGATACCCATAAGCTCGGTTATGAGGCGCTGACTCTCACCATGCAGCGCCTCGAGCAGCGGGTCAGGCAGTTGGAGGAGCGGCGCTGACTGCGAGATGAGCGCAAGCGCTCCCTAGCCCCGTCAGCCGCGCGGAGTTGCTGCTCAAAGCCGCATTCTATCAAGGCAGTGACGTCGCCCGCCCCCGCCACGCGCGATCCTCGTCGGCGGCCCGTCTCGACGGACCGCGTCGAAATCGGCATGAGCACGGATTGAACCAAAGCCCGCAGCGCTTGATGACTTCGCCGCGATGGCGCAGATGGAGCCCAATGCCCAGCCTTCGCCAGATCCGGCTCGCGACCGGGCTCGTGCTCTATGTCTATGTGACGCTGCATTTCGCCAATCATGCGCTTGGCAACATCTCGGTTGGCGCAATGGAGAGCGGCCTCACTCTCCAAAAGCTGATCTGGCAATCGCCGCCCGGCGCCGTGATCCTCTACGCTTCGCTTCTGACCCACATGAGCCTCGGCTTCTGGGCGCTTTACGAGCGGCGCCGGTTTCGTTGGAGTCGACTCGAGGCGACCCAGCTTGTCCTCGGCCTCTCCATTCCATTCCTGTTGGCCAATCACGTGATCGGCACCCGCGTCGCGCTCAGCCAATTTGGCATCGAGAAGGGCTATGCGCAGGAACTGGTGGGGTTCTGGGTCAATTCGCCCTTGCTCGGCGCCCTGCAAGCGGTGCTGTTGCTGATCGTCTGGATTTACGGCTGCCTCGGCATCCATTTTTGGCTGCGCCTCAAGCCGTTTTATCCGCGCATGAAGGGCCTGCTGCTGTCGATCGCGGTGCTCCTGCCCGCGCTGGCGCTGCTTGGCTATTACCAGGGCGGCGAGCGGACCTTGGCGTCGGTTCAGGACCCGGCTTGGCGGGCGGGAGCCCTATCCGCCGAGCACGTGGGCGACCCGGCTCAGAACGCTGTCCTTCTGAATGAGCGTATTTGGACGCTCGCCTTCCTAACTATGGCGCTCGCCGCCACGCTCGCCGCCCGGACGTTCCGACAATGGCGAGAGCATAAGGTCGGCTCGATCCGGCTGACCTATCCCGACCGCACGATTCGCGTTGCGCGGGGCTTCAGCGTGCTGGAGGCGAGCCTCATCAACAGCATTCCGCACGCGCATGTGTGCGGCGGCCGCGGCCGCTGCTCGACTTGCCGCATCCGCATCCTTGGCGACATGACGGGCCTGCCCGCTCCGAGCGCCGCCGAGCAAGCGGTGCTTGAGCGCGTGCACGCGGCCCCGGAGGTCAGGCTCGCCTGCCAGCTTCGTCCAACCCGCGACGTCACGCTCGCGCCCATGTTCTCCCCCTACGCGACGACGGTCGACGCCTATCGAACCGGAGCCGCCGCCTCTTCGGGTATCGAGCGCTACGTGGTCATCATGTTTGTCGACATGCGCGGATCGAGCCGGCTGGCCGAAAGGCGCCTGCCGTTCGACACCGTCTTCATCATCAACCAGTTTCTCAACGCGGTGAGCAGCGCGGTGTTGAGCGCCGGCGGGGCGCCCAACCAGGTGCTGGGCGACGGTCTCCTCGCCCTGTTCGGCATGAGCGGGCCGCCCGACGCGGCCTGCCGGCAGGCGATCGCCGCCAGCGTCGCAATCGCCGAGCGAGTGGAGAGCCTCAACGGCGCGCTGGCTCATGCGCTGGTCGAGCCGATCCGCTTCGGAATCGGCGTTCACGCTGGGGTGATCGTCGCCGGCGCCATCGGATACGAGCGCCATGCGCAATTCACGGTGATCGGCGATCCTGTCAATGTCGCGGCTCGTCTCGAGGCTCTGACCAAGACGCTGGGTTGCGAAGTCTTGATGTCCGATGAGGTCTATGAGCGCGCCGGCTTCGGTCCAGACGACCTCCCCGCCCACGACGTCGAGGCGCGCGGGCGCGAGGCAATGGTGAAAGTCCGCAGCGTCGCGCGGGCGGCGGATTTGGCGCGCCTGATTCCGGCGGACGCGCCAGCTGCGTCGTGACCGCCCCTCAGCGAACTACCCTTTTACGCCGCGGGCGGCTCGGTGCTGCCTGGGCCGAGCGAGCGCTGCATCATGATCGAATCCGTCCAGCGGCCGAATTTATAGCCGACCGCGGGCAGATAGCCGACCTGGCGGAAGCCGAACCGTTCGTGCAGCTTGATCGAGGCGACATTGGCGCCGTCGATATAGCCGATCATCTGGCGAAAGCCCGCCGCGGCGCAGGCGTCGATCAGCGCGGTCATCAGCTGACGCCCGATGCCAGCATGGAGCCGGTCGCTGCGCACGTAGATCGAGTGCTTGACCGTATAGCGATAGGCCGGCCGCTTGCGGAACGGCACCGCATAGGAATAGCCGACCACCGTTCCCGCCTCTTCAGCCACCAGATGGGGCATTTTCCGATTGTTCATCGACCGCCGTCGGCGCTTGAGGTCATCGGCGTCAGGCGCTTCGAACTCGCCATCGACGCCGGGATCCACGCCGCGCCGGATATGGTGCAGGTAGATGGCGAGCATGCCCGGCACATCCGTGTCGCGAGAATTGCGCACCACAATCCGAGGAGGGTCGATCCGTTCGTCTGCCTCGCCCGAGCGGGCGCTGTTCGTTGTGTCCATGGGACGCCCTTTACGCGAAATCCCCTCCGCGCGGTACTCCCCGTCGCGACCCGTCGCCTGACCGGGACGGGGCGCGCGTCGCGTCCCGTCCGGAGCCGAGAATGGCGGAGATCGCGCGCGTGACAAGGGGCGCCGCCGCGGCCTGAGCGATGATGACCACGACGATCCCGCCGATCATCCCGACCAGCCGCTCGATCGCGGGCAGGATGTCCGGCGACGGCGCGAGCCCCTGCACCATCGACATGATGACCGCGATCGCCGCCTGATGCCCCGTATAAGAGGCCTCGCCGTCGCGCTCCTTGATGTAGCATGAGACATAGAGGCCGCCGCAGAGCAGCAGAATCCACAACGCGAAGGTGTCACCCACCAGGCGCATTGAGAGGAGCCCGTACGCGCCGCCCAGCACGCAGCCGGCGACGCGGTTGACGGCCACCCAGGCGGGTCCGCGCCGCATCGCAAGCAGGATCACGAAAGCGGTGATCGGCGTCTGCCCCAATCCTGGAAGGTCGAGCGCCTCCCAGATCAACGGAATGCAGGCGACGGCGAGCCCCCCCGTGACCGCGATGGCGAGCAGGTCCTCGTCGATCGGACCCGCAAAAATTCCGGGCTTCGCGCTGACGAGCGAGGGCTGGGCGCCGAGCGCAAGCGCAACCTGAACGAGATAGGAAACCCCGACCCCGACCATGATCTCCATCGAACGGTAAACGGCGAGCCTGAACCCGTCGTTCGGCGCGTCGAGCGCGCCGAACATGACGAGCACCACCGTCACCGCGCCCAGGAGCACGGCGTATCCGTGAGCGCTGCGCTCCGACCCGTAGATGCCGAAGGCGACCGCGCTCGCGCAGATGAGCTGGAATATGAGCGGCTCGCCTACGAAGCGCGCGCCGAAATACCCGAAGGCCGCTCCGGCTACGGTTCCCAGACAGCGATCGACGCTCCGAAGAAAGGAACTCGAAATATCCGGCACGACGATGGAGACCGCAGTGATCGCCGCCCAATAGGGGTTGTCGAGATGGAGCGCCATCGCGACGATCATCGAAAGAACGCTGGCGAGTGTGGCGCGGAAGGCGACGCCGGCCGTCGGGCCGGACAGACGCAATTCTGCAAATTCGCCCTTCAGCGCTTGAGCGAGGCGAAGGTCCAGATCACGACCGGGCGCGGGCTCGCTCATGGAAACATGAGAACGCGCGCGTCCGCCCCCATGAACAGCGGAAGGTCGGGCGTCGGGTCGAACGTGAGCGTCACCTGCAGCCGACGCGACAAGCGAATCCAGTCGGTGGTCGGCGCCACATAGGGCAAGAGGCGCTGCTCGTCCTCATGGCGCGCTATGGCGCGTCCGACGCCGAACACCCGGGCGGGGTACAGGCGCCAGGGATGGCTGTCGAGCCAGATCCAGGCGTGCGCGCCCGGCTTCAGGCGCGCCGCGGTATATTCCTTGAAGTTGGCGACGACGCGCCACTGCGTGTCGTCGACGATGCCGATGATCGGAACGCCGGCTTTGGCATAGTCGCCGCGCCGCAGTGAGAGATTGGTCACGAAGCCCGCGACGGGCGCGACGAGGCGCGTCCGCGCCAGATTGTATTGGGCGAGCGCGAGTTCCGCTTTCGCCACGGCCACTTCCGCGAGCGTCGAGGCGACTTCCCCCCCATTGACGCGCAGCTTCGCTTCGACGCCCGTGACCGCATCCAGCGCCTTCTGCCGATCGTCCACCGAGCGGTCCAAAATGGCCTGCGCGACCGCTCCCTGCTTCACCAACACGGCGATGCGGTCATAGTCCTGCTGCGCCAGCGTGACCGCCGCCTTGGCCGTCTCAAGCGCGCTTCCGAGAACGCGGGCCTCCTCGTCTCTGACCTTCGCCGCGGCGGCCGCGCCATCGAGCCGCTTCTGGTCGAGGTCGACGCTGAGCGCGAAAGGTTCGGGATCGAGAGTGGCGAGGAGGTCGCCGACCGCGACCTGCTGATCGTTGACGACGTCGACGTGGCTGACGACGCCGGATACCTGGGGGGCGACCTCCACGAAGTCGGAGCGGACATAGGCGTCCGACGTATAGGCGATGAACGGGATCGGTACGAAATACAGGAAAGCGACAACGGCCGCTGCGCCAAGGACGATCCAACGCAGGCGCCTCGCCCGCGCGCGAGGCGGCGTCTGATCATTCTGGGACGGAGGGGAGGACACGGCTTTCGGCCTTCAGGCGGTACGGAGGGTCTTCTACACCGAGGCTAGCCCAACGGGGTGTCCCGTTTGTCCTCCCGCTAGGCGGCTCAGGCGGGCGTCTCGCGGACGACGTAGGTATAAAACCGAATTGCGCCGCCTTCGTCCACTTCGCGATAGAGGCCCTGGACCTCGGCTTCGAAGCCCGGAAACACGTTGGCGCTCTTCTCGAACATCTTGAGATAGTCGATCATCGGCCGCGCGCGTTCGGTCAGCCGTTCGCCCGGAACGATGGTCGCGATGCCTGGCGGATACACGACCCAGAGCGTCGTTGCGATCCGGCCGTCAATTTCTGCGAGCGGCAGATAGTCGACGTTGTTGCGCACCAGCTGGCGCGACGCCTCGCGCGGCGTCATCGCGAGGTCCGGCAAATGCTTGGCGGCGAATTGCGCTCTCTGCAGTTCGCTCACGCCGGCGGCGCGGTAAAAGGCATGCATCTCCCCGCAAAGGTCCTTGAGCCGTTTCCCACGGTAGCGCGCCGGCCGCTTGGCGACGAACTCCGGCATGGCGTCCTCGAGCAGAATGTTGTCGTCATGCAGCCGCTTGAAGGCGACCAGCGACGACACCAGCGTTCCCGCCTTGCTCGAACTCGACGCCGGGCGTCAACAGAAAGAGGAGCGAGTTGAGGTCGTTCTTCTCCGACACCACCCGGTTCTCGCGCAGATATTGGGCGACGACGGGAGCCGGCACGCCATGGGCTTCGTAGGCGCCGGTCGCGCGGTCGAAGCCCGGCGTGAGCAGGGTGAGCTTGGCCGGATCGGTGATTGCGAAACCCGCTTCGAGCGCCTGAAAGCCGTGCCAGGTCTCCCCTGGCGCGAGCGCCCAATAACGCGGATCGCGGGCGAGCAGGTCGGTCGACACGCTTTCCCAAGGCACATCGTGAGCCGCGTTCTCGAGCGCAGCGTCGCGGATCGAGACGCGCTGCGGCACGAAAGGATCGAAGAACCAGCGCCGTGCAGGGTCCCGCTCCTTTTCCTCGAACTCGCGCCGGACCGCGCGCAGCTTCTTGCGCAACTCAATGCCAAGCCGGATCGCGTCGTCCCAAAGGACTTCGCCCGACCGGCCCTTCATCATCTGCGCGCCGACGTCGAGCGAAGCGAACAAGGGATAGAACGGCGACGTCGACGCAAACTGCATGAAGCCTTCGTTGAAGCGGCGATGCTCGACGCGCCGGCGCTGCCCTTTGATGTGGCGATCGCGCATATGAATCTGGGACGCCTGCGAGAAACTCGCGAGCTGCTTGTGCGCCGACTGGGTGGCGATGATGCCCGGCGAGGCTTCATTCAAGCCGCGCAAGCCCATGGCGAAGCGTCGCTCATAGAGCGGATGAAACTTCATGAAGCCCGCCCACGCCTCGTCGAACATGACATAGTCGCAAAGATGCCCGATGCGCTCGACGATGCGTTCGGCGTCGTAGATCGTGCCGTCATAGGTGCATTGCTCGATTACCGCGGCGCGGAAGGGACGCTCGCGCTTCCACGCCTCCTTGTCCTTCACCAGCGGATTGTCGCGAATGCGCTCGCGTATCGTCGTCTCGTCGAAATCTTCCGGGCGAATGGGGCCGATCAGCCCGTAAGCGTTGCGGTCGGTCGACAGATAGATCGGGATGCCGCCGCCCATCAGCAGCGCGCCCTGGTGTGCGGCCTTGTGGTTGTTGCGGTCGAACAGCACGAGATCCTCCTCGGCGATGAGGTTGGTGCAGACGATCTTGTTCGACGACGAAGTGCCGTTGAGCACGAAATAGGTTTTCTCGGCGCCGAAGATTGCCGCCGCCTCTTTCTGCGCCTGAAGCGCCGGCCCCTCGTGGGTCAGGAGGTCGCCGAGTTCGAGGATCGAATTGTCGAGATCGTCGCGAAAGACTGCTTCGCCGAGATGCTCGACGAAGATGCGTCCGATCGGACTGCGGCTGTAGAAGACCCCGCCGTTGTGGCCCGGGCACGTCCACAACTGGTTTCCCTCTTCCTGGTAGTCGACGAGCGCGCCGAAGAACGGCGTCTTCAGCGTGTCGGCGTATTGCTTCAGGCGCGAGACCAGGTTTCTGGCGATGAATTCGGGCGTCTCTTCGGCCAGGAACACGTAGCCGTCGATGAAGTCGAGCACTTCGACCGGAATGTCCTCGAAGCGCTTGCGCCGGACCAGCACGACGATCGGCATGTCGAGGCCGCGCTTGCGCATGAGGTTGATGAGCGAAGCCGCCTTGCCCTCGATGCCCTTCTTGCCCCAGTCGACGACCATGCAGCCGATCGCGGCGTCGGTCTGGACAGCGATCTCGGCGTCCTCGAGACGTCGCGCCTTGATGACCTGGAATCCCATGCGCTCGATCGCGGCGATGATCTGGCTGACCCTGAGGCCCTCGAGGTCGTCGGCGTCGAACACCGGCGCCGAGAACAGAAAGGTCAGGCGTTGGGAAAAGTTCATCGATGGCCCCGGCGGCTCGGTCGGAGATTCATGTCCCGAGGGCCGCAGCTTAAGACAGCATAGTCGGGGCGGAATCAAGTCGGCGCGGCCGGGCCGATCAGGAGCGCGCGGAGCAACGAATCGCCCCGACGATCAAGCCGCGCTTGGCCTTAGCCGTGGTTCATCCAGCTGTCACCGCGATCAACTAATCGTGCGCTTCGTGCAATCGAAGTGCTGGCGAAGCTTTGCCTTGCTGGCCGTCGACGGCTGCAATGTGGTATGGGTGGGCGCCTTCGTCGCGCGGGCGGAAGCGGTGGGACTGGCGCTTGGGGACAAATCGTCGGTCAGGTTGACGAGCCGGGACGATCACGATTGCGCCTGGCTCGTCCCCTCCGCGCGGATGCAGCTGTAAGAAAACTGGCGCCGGACGGCCACGCGTGGAACGTCGCCAAGGCGGCGGAGTGATGCCCTTGGATTCGGTGATCCTCACTCTCAACGCGGGTTCGTCGTCGCTCAAGTTTGCAGCCTTTCGCCTCGCCAACGGAGGCGAGCCGAGCCTGCTCGCCTCGGGGCAGATCGAGGGCATCGGTGCGAGCGCGGAAGGCTCGGTCAAGAGCGCATCAGGCGAGACGGCCGAGCTCAATTTCGACCAATCGCACGCCCGCGTCGATCACGCGGCGGCGATGGGCTCCATTCTCGACTGGCTCAAGAAGTCGGGCTACGAGTTTTCGATTGTAGCGGTCGGCCATCGCATCGTGCACGGAGGGCCGGATTATGCCGAGCCGGTCCTGATCGACGGCGCAACGCTCACGAAGCTGAAGGCGCTCATTCCGCTCGCGCCGCTCCATCAGCCGCACAATGTCGCCGGCGTCGAAGCGGCGATGAAGGCTTTCCCGTCGACACCGCAAGTCGCGTGTTTCGACACCGCCTTCCATCGCACCCATCCCTTCATTAACGACACATACGCGCTGCCGCGCTCCTATTACGACGAGGGCGTGCGTCGCTATGGCTTTCACGGCCTTTCCTACGAGTTCATCACCAGAAAGCTGCGCACGATCGCGCCGCAGATCGCGCGCGAGGACGTGATCATCGCCCATCTCGGCAACGGCGCCTCGATGTGCGCGGTCCATGACGGGCGCGCGGTCGCGACGACCATGGGGTTCACCGCGCTCGACGGCCTGTCCATGGGCACCCGCTGCGGGCAGATCGATCCGGGCGTCGTGCTTTATCTCATGACCGAGAAGAAGATGAGCGCCGACGCGATATCCGATCTCCTGTGGAAGAATTCGGGGCTCAAGGGCATGTCGGGCCTGTCGCAGGATATGCGCGAACTCGAGGCCTCCGACAGCCCGGCCGCGCGCGACGCCATCGCTTATTTCGTCGCCCGCATCCGGCGCGAACTTGCGAGCCTGGCGGCGTCAGTCAACGGCGCCGAGGCGATCGTGTTCACAGCCGGCATCGGCGAACACTCGTGGAAAGTGCGCGAAGCGGCGCTCAAGGATATGGAATGGATGGGCGTCCATCTCGACGCCGAGGCGAACCGCGCCAATGCTCAGATCATCAGCGCCAAGACCTCGCCGACGATCGTCTTCGTGATCCCGACCAACGAGGAACTCATGATCGCAGAGCATACGGCGAGCACGGCGGGCGTCCGGAAGCCTCAATAGCGGTTCGCGCAACGCTGCAGAGCTCAATTGCTGGTCAGAAAGTATAAACCCGCGATGACCAAGGCGACGCCCATCGATCTGGTCGTATTGATGTGCTCGCCAAGAAGGAACACGCCGCCAAGATACACAAGGACGAAAGTCAAGGCGGTGAAAGCATAGACGGCGACCATCTGCTCCCGCGAGAGCGCGTATATCCACGCGGCCATGCCGAGGGCGTAAAACACCATCCCAAGAGCGATATAGGGATTGACGAAGGCCAGAAGGCCGACCCTGTCGCGCGCGCCGAGACGGAACAGGATTTGCCCGATAGCGGCGGCGAACGACGCGCCGAGAAGGAGAACGATTATCGATCTGTTCATTTGCCGCCCTTCAGGCGGCGCGCCAGGAGAATGGAGCGCTTTTTCGATTGCGCGAGAATGGAACACGCCCATGGGGGCAATCTGCTGATGATCCGTTTTCGCAGCTGATAGGAATACGGCGAGACATCGACCACGGGTTCGGCGTTGGCGACGCGATGCCGCAGGAGGTCTTCCGGCAGAGCGCCGATCATGTCTCGCTTGACGAAGACGAGGGTATTGTAACGGTACCAGGGGTCGACGGCTCGGTTGTTTTTTACGGCCGCACGCAGATAATCGATCAGAACATAATCGTGCGCGAGAAATTTGTCTCGCCAGTATTCGTAGGGCTGCTCATTGACATGATCGTGTCCGCCCTGGCCGACGGCGGCGGCGGAAAACAGGACGACGTCGCCGTGCCTGACCAGACTTTCAATGAAGGCGCTTGCTGCTGATTCCGGCAGGTGTTCGGCGACCTCGAGGCTCTCAACCAGGTCGAATCTTTTCCCCACATCAACTGGATCGGCCAGATCCGCCACGAGCAACTCGTTCCTGTCGATCAGCAGAGCGTCTTTGTTCACGTAGTCCCCATCGAGCCCAAGCACTTCCTGAGCGCCGGACCTTCTCCACTCGCGAAGCCAGGCCCCTTGACCACACCCAAAATCGATCACGCTACGGACGTTGAAATATGATTTGACCAAAGGGATGATGGTCGCAGCGGAATTGGTTGAGCCTTGGTTGATGTATTCGAAAAATGCGGAATCATAGATCGACATCCGATCGGCTCCGTTTGCGTTTTCTCTTGTGTCAGAAGCCGAGCGCCGCGCGCGCCGCTCGCCACCGCGCCTGCAGCGCGGCAATGTCCGCGTCGTCCAGAGGCGCCACGCGCTCGAACACGACCGCGCTCACGTCGTTCTCCAGATGGAACACTTCGCCGGTTCGTCGGAACTTTGCGCCGACGCCCTTCCCCATCAGCATTTCGCGCGACGGCACGATAACTGTCTGCTGGTAGTTCGGATCAAGATGGGTCTGGACCGGATCGCCGACGATCATGACGGCGCAATCCTCCAGGCCCGCGCCCGGGGGCCCGTCGACTGTATCGACGTCAGGCATCGTGACGCTGAGCTTGCTTGCGCTCGGACCGCGCTCCGGGCGGAGCTGCCACAGTTCGTTGATCAGCTGGCCGCTGAACGTGTAGCTCGAACCGAGGCCGCAGACCTTGGCGTCGGGGCGCGCGCGCGCATCCACCCAATCCCTGAGGCGCCTAAGTTCGTCGAGGTCGGCCCGCGGGGCTCGCGGCAATCCGGCGATCGGCGTGAGCCCCAGCGGATTGAGCGCCGCCGCCAGCGGCGAGAGCGTGAGCGCGCCGAGCGCGGCGACGCCAAGAAGCGCCATGCGCGGCGCCCGCGCGAAGATGAGCATCATCGACGCGGCGATCGGCGCGACAATCGCCGGCGCGATGAGATCAAGATGGTGGATGTAGGGGGTCGCGATGCGCAGGAACAGCGCGCCCGCGACCGCAGCGCCGCCAACGGTCAGTCGCAGCAGGCGCTTGTCGGGCGAGCGCGCCAAAAGGAACGCCGCGCACGCGAGCGCGGCGAGCGCAGGGATCAACCCGACCCAGTCGCCAAGCTCGTGCAGGAAGACGTCCGGAGGCTTGCGATAGCCAGCGTAAGTCTGAGCGTAGTCATGCGCGCTCAGATTCGGCGCCCAATCGACAAGGACGGGGCTTAAAAGCGCGAGCAGGGTCAGGGCGCCAAGCGCGACCGCCGTGACAGCGTCCTTCCAGCGAAAGTGCGCGCCTCTCTTCAGCGCGATGGATCCAATTTCGAGCGCCAGCATGACGACGATCCCGGCGGCGGCGAAGGCGTACCAGCGTCGGAAAACAAACATCGCGTAGAAGGTCAGCGCAAGCGCGATGGCGACGCGGCGAATCATGGGCTCGACACGCGCGCCGAGGCCTTGTCGCAAGGCGAGCAGCCGGGCGAGGCGTTCGGCGAGCTTGAACGCGTGGACAACCAGAACGAGACCGCCGACGTCGGGCATGCCGCGCGCGGTGACCGCCATTGCCGCGGGGTAAGCGACAAAGATGGCGGCGGCGCCAAGCGGGAGAACCATCGTCGGCGGCGCGCCCCGCGGCAGGCCGGCGCTCCGGGCGCAATCGCGCGCCAGGATGGCGAGCGCCAAAGCGGCCGGAGCGGCGTATAGGGCGAGCAGCGCAAAGGTGTAAATCGCGCGCGAGGTCGGCTCGCTCGCCGCCAGGAGCAGACCCGGAACCAATCCTGGCGCCCAGGAATAGTCGAGCGTGATCGACTGAAGGGCCGCGCTGAGCAGCAGCGGCCAGTTTCCCGCGTCGGCCAATCGCGCGACCATCATCGCAACGCCGCGATAGGTCATGAAGTCGGCGATCATGAGATCGCGCGAGACGAGCACCAGATAGACCGCGTAGGCGGACAGGAGCGCGAGCGTGACGGCGAACAGCGCCGCCAGTGGCCATGAAGCCCTGGGGCGCACGCGCGCGGTGCGGGCGAGCCACCCGACGAGCCCGATACCGAACGCAGCGGAAGCGAAACTGGCGAGGCTCAGCCTCGCATCGGGACCGACAAGCGCACAGAGAACGACAAGGCCCGTGGCGCCGGCGACGGCGCTCGTGAACCGGACTAGTGCGCCATCCTTGAGCGTGAAGGCTAACGCAAGCGCTGCAAGGCCTGTGAAGCCGGTAAGTCCGGTCAGGATGATCACGGGCGCGCCAGGCGCAGCGCAATAAAAAAGAAAGGCGATCGACGCCATGAGCGACAGGCCCGCGAGCGCTGCGACACTTCGCTTGGCGGACCGACGCGGCGGGGAGAAGGAACGCGGGACGACGGCGGTCACGCGCGATAATCTAATCGGCAACGGTTAAGGATTTGGGGGCTAGCGCAATTTGCATTTGCGCCGAACCCATCGCCCCTGCGCTCGTCGCAATGACGATCCCCGCGCGATCATGCCGGCGCGGTCCAGCCAAACAGCCCTGTTACTTCCCTGCGAGCCGGTCGGCGAACAGCGCGACTGTCTTTGCGTAAATCTCCGCCGAGTTCCATTGCAGGATGACAGCGAAGTTGGGTTCGCCTTCGTTCCAGCCAGCGCCCGATTGCCAGCCGTGTCCTTTGAGGAAAGCCGCGGTCGACGCGAGCGCGTCGGCGGAATTGTGGATGAGGTCCGGCGTCCCCGATCCGTCAGGCGTGGTTGCATACATGAGATAGGCCGAAGGCATGAGCTGTGTCTGGCCAACCTCGCCGGCCCAGGCCCCCCGCAAAGCGTGCGGCTGGGTGACAATGCCCCGATCGACGAGGGTGATCGCGTCGATCAGCTCGGCCCGGAAGCGTTGCGGGCGCCGGCAGTCCCAGGCCAGAGTCGCAAGGGCGCTATAGGTGGGAAACGAGCCGATGTCGCCGCCAAAGCCCGTCTCCTGGCCCCAGATCGCCACGAGGACAGGCGCCGGCACCCCGAAGCGCTGCTCGATCTGGGCGAGCGGCCCGGCATATCTCTTGAGTTCCGCCCTGCCCCTCGCGACCATTCCCGGCGAGACGTGAGCCGCGGCGAAGCTGGCGAAATTGTGCCCGAACATGGCGGCGCCGCCGTCGTGCCGCTTGACCGTCGGATCATAAGCAACGCCGTCGAGCGCCGCGTCGACGGCTCGGCGCGACAGGCCGTTCATCACCGCGACTTGCTTGAACGAGGCGAGCCAGGCGCCGAAGCCCTCGCCATTTCGGCCGCAATCCTCGGCGCGAACAGGCGCAGAGGCGAGAATGGCCGCAACTGCGACGAACACCAGAGCTCTCAACTTATCCCCCAAATCACGCGCGCCCGATCGCGAAGGCGCGCAATGCGAATCGCCACCCTCACATTCCGGGAATATGCATGATTTCGGTGACTTCAACCCAGGCGCCGGGGATCTGGAGATGCGGATGATCCTTGCCGAACAGCTTTGTCGCGGCGTCTGCATTTTCGGCTTGCACGATCGAATAGCCCCCGATCCCGTTCTTGGTATCGGACGCGCCTTTGGCGTCAACCCGCTTGGTCTTCCCCAGGGGCGCCCCGCCATCGACGAGCGACGCCTTATGATCGCCCATCCATTTCATCCACCCCTCCATGCCCTTCTTCTGCTGTTCGGGCGTGGATTCTTTCATCATCCTCTCAAAGTCCGCGGCATTGGCCATGTACAAGACCATGAACTTCTTCATCCCAATCCTCCCATTGAAACGAACAAACGCAATATCAGCTTGAGGCGCGGCAGCTTCTACGCGCTTTCCTGCACCCCGACAATGACGCCAAAGCGCGAGCTCGAATCGCGACCTGATCAGGTCGTCGGCGGCTCCGGCCACGGCCTCTGCTCGTACGCCCGAATGGCCTCGAAGGCGCGCGCGATCGATAGGACGCCAAGGTCGTCGAACCGGCGACCGATGATCTGCAGCCCGATCGGCAGTCCCTCGGAATCGTAGCCGCAATTGACCGACGCCGCGGGCTGCTCGGACATATTGAAGGCGACAGTGAAACCGATGTGCGGAAACGGATGCAGCGGGTCTCGGCTCGGTGAGGGCCATTCGGCTGGAAAGGCGGTCATCGGCGCGGTTGGCGACAGAACGCAGTCGAACGGCTGCGTCGCCGCGACCGCCGCCTTGCGCATCTCCGGCACCCGGTCGAAGCCCCGGAAAACCTCGACGCCGGAAAACCCCGCCGCGGATTCCGCCCAATCGCGGATGAACGGCAGCACCCGAGCGCGCCGTTCGGCCGGCAAGGCGCCGATGTCGCTGAGCGCCCGCGCGCGCCAGAACCTGTCGAGCCCGTCGAGCATGTCCTGTGTCAGGAATGGCTTGAGGAGCTCGACATGCGCGCCCGCCGCCTCGAAATCCTTCGCGGCGCGTTCGACGGCGGCCTTCACTTCCGGCGTCGGGGGCGCGCCGCAACCCGCCTCCAACAGCAGGCCGACGCGAAGGCCCCTGAGCGCCGCAGGCTCGATGACCCAATCAAGCTGCTCATATTTGAGGCTCGCATAGTCGCGGACATCAGGCAGCGACAAGGTCGCCATCATCAACGCGGAATCGTCGACGTCGCGGGTCATCGGGCCGGCGACGCGGCCGACATAGGGCGGATCGATCGGGACCCGCCCGCCGCTCGGCTTGAGCGCGAAGATTCCGCAAAAGCCGGCTGGCAGCCGCACCGACCCTCCGATATCGGTGCCGAGGTGCAGCGGCCCGTAAAGCGCCGCCGCCGCGGCGCCCGCGCCCGCCGACGATCCGCCCGGGTTTCGGTCGAGATTCCACGGATTGCGTGCGAGCGGATGAAAGCTTGAAAGGCCTGACGTGAGCATGCCGTAATCGGGCATCGTCGTCTTGGTGAAGATGATCGCGCCTGCCTCGCGCAGGCGCTGGGCCGGCGGCGCGTCCTCCTTCTGCGGCGTCGTGTCTTCCGCCGCGGTGCCAACCGGCTTCGGCTCTCCCTTGGTCGCGATATTGTCCTTGACCGAAGCCGGCACGCCGTCGAGCGGACCGATCGGCTCGCGCCTCACCCAGCGCGCTTCGGAGGCGCGCGCTTCCTTGAGCGCCCGCTCCGGAGCATAAAGATAGGTCGCGTGGATATGCGGTTCGAAGGCTTCGACGCGCTCGATCACCGACTTCATCGCTTCGACAGGCGACAGTTCGCGCGTCCGATAGAGGCGCAGCATCTCCACCGCCGACATACGAAAGGGTTGCGTGCTCAAAGCTTTGGCTGTCCTCGCGTGCTGGGTCATCGCCACGCCATCGCCGAGAGATCGTTGACGAAGATCGGCGCGTTCTTCCACAGGCCCTTGAGCTTTGCGTCGGCGACGGTCACGTTCGGCAATTGGAACAGGAACGCATTGACGCTGTCCTCGGCAAGCTTCTTCTGCGCTTCGCCGAGCGCCGCCTTGTAGGCCGCGAGATTCGGCGCCGACGTCACCTTCTCGTAGATCGCCTTGAACGCCGGGCTGTCATACTGGAAATAGTAGTTCGGATTGGCGTAGATGCCGATGTCGAGCGGCTCGACGTGACTGATGATCGTCAGGTCGTAGTTCTTGTCCTTGTAGACGCCGCTCAGCCACTGCGCCCATTCGACGTTTTGAATCTTGGCGTTGATGCCAACGTCGGCGAGCTCGGCGGCAATGATTTCCCCGCCCTGACGCGCGTAAGGGGGCGGCGGAAGGATGAGGCTGAGTTCGAGCGGCGTCTTGACGCCCGCTTCCTTCAACAGCGCCTTCGCCTTCTCGGGATCGTGCGGATACATGCCCGTCAGATCGACGTAGCCAGGATCGTTCGGCGTCATGTGACTGCCTATCGGCGCGCCAAGGCCGTTCTGGGCCCCGTCGATGATCGCCTTGCGGTCGAGCGCATAGGCGATCGCCTGGCGCACATGCACATCGTCGAGCGGCTTCTTCTTGTTGTTCATGGCGAGGATGGTCTTGCCCTCGGTGCCGCCGACCAGCACTTGGAACCGGGA
The DNA here is from genome assembly GCA_963717215.1 of uncultured Alphaproteobacteria bacterium. Taxonomy (GTDB): domain Bacteria; phylum Pseudomonadota; class Alphaproteobacteria; order Rhizobiales; family Beijerinckiaceae; genus Roseiarcus. The sequence goes on along the minus strand of CAVQVS010000001.1, from coordinate 115,893 downwards.
ATCGCTCTTGAACTGGTCGAGCGCCTGCACATTGGCGAAGCGCGGGAACGCGTCGACGTCGCCGGCAAGCATCGCCGCCACTGCGGCCGAGGGATCCGAGATGAAGCGGAAGGTCGCATGGGCGAGCGGGATCTTCGCGGCGTCGCGAAAGCCGTCCCATTTGTCGAGCACGATCGACGAGCCCTTTTCCCAGGAGGCGAGCTTGTAGGGTCCGGTGCCCACAGGATTGGTGGACGCGGTCGTCGCACTCTTCTCGTCGAGGATGACCGCCGTATCCATGCCGAGATGATAGAGCGCCTCGAAGCTCGGCTGCTTGAACTTGAGCACGACCGTCATCGGATCGGGCGTGTCGATCGACTCGATCGTCGCGAAAAACTGCTTGTCCTTGTTCGTCGACTCCTTGTCGGCGTAGCGCTCGAAGGAGTACTTCACGTCCTTGGACGAGAACGGCTCGTCGTCCTGAAACTTGACGTTCGGCTTAAGCGTGAAGGTCAGGGTCTTGAGATCGGGCGAGAAGTCCCATTTCTCAGCCAGGAGCGGCGTCACCGAGAAGTCTTCGTTGATCTTCGTCAGACCCTCGAAGATGTTGTAGTGCGTCACCTCGCCGATCGCCGCCGCCGGCGCGCTGGTCGGATCGAGCCCGGGGGGTTCGAGCACCATGCCGATCGTCACACTGTCCTTGGCGACGGCGGCACCCGCTGACGCCATGACGGCAAGAGCAAGCGTGGCGAAAAATCGGTGGGGGCGGCGCATCGAACGCTCCGAGGCTGACGAGAAGCCTCAGCATAGCACCGCAGGACGCGAGAGCGTCAAGCACAAGTCCCTCCTCCCGGTTAGGGGAGAAGGGACCTAGACGCAACTGTCAGGAAAAAGCCGAAGACGCTCAGTTCGCGCTCGGCCCGCCGGTCGGACGGCCCCGGCGTTCGGCCATGAACCGATCGAATTCCTCGCGGTCCTTTGCGCGGCGAATTGCGTCGACATATTCGGAGAATTCGCGCTGCGCCTCGTCAAGCTTGCGGCGTTCCTCGTCGAGCCGAGTCAGCTCAGCGGTGCGCCATTCGTTGAACGCGGCGTTGCCGGTCGGAGCGCCGTAGGCGCGGCTCGCTCGGTTCATTGCGCCGCATCCCCAAGAAGACGAATTACTCGACATCATGGTGCGCGCATCCTGCCATTTGTTGGTGGCCAGCGTCTGAAGATCCGGCCCGCCATAGCGTCGCTGCCAGAACTTATAGCCGAGGATCGCAAGACCGATCGGCCAAAAGACGATGAAGCCAAGAACCATCGCGATGATTTCGAACGCCGACCAGTGCGAACCGCCGCCGCGCCGCCATCGGGCGCCCGCCCACTCGCCCGCGCCGAATTCGCGCGCGCCGTACGAACCACCCATGGCGCCATCTGCCGTGCCCATACCGAGCCTCCATGTCTTCTCGCGAGCGCCGCTCCAAGGGAGCGGTCACTGACGCGGATATGAGATTGGGAGCAGCCAAGCGGCGTACAAGAGCTTCGGATGTAATAAATCATTACATTAATGTCAGCGACCCTGACCTAATCGAGAGGGAAATGGCAGGCGACCTTGCGGTTTCCACTCTCCTTCGTCTCAAGCCTTGGCGCCTCCTCGCGGCAACGCGGGCGGGCGATGGCGCAGCGCGCGGCATATGGACAGCCCTCGTCGGTTTCGGCGCCCCCCCTCGCCGGCGCGAGCGGCGCGCGCGTGGGCTGATCGAGGCGCGGAGTGGCGTCGACCAATTCGCGCGTGTAGGGGTGCGCCGGGCTGGCGAACAGGGCGGCGGTCTCGCCGATCTCGACAATGCGCCCGCGATACATGACCGCGGTCGTCTCACAAATATGCGCGACGACAGCGAGATCGTGGCTGATCAAGAGAAAGGTCACGCCCGACTCGCGCTCGAGATCGCTCATCAGGTTCAGCGTCTGCGCCTGCACCGAGACGTCGAGCGCCGACACCGGCTCGTCGGCAACAACCAGCTTCGGCCGGGTGATGAGGGCGCGCGCGATGGCGATGCGCTGGCGCTGGCCGCCCGAAAACTCATGCGGATGCTTCGAGGCGTCGGAGGCCTTGAGACCAACTGCCTCGAGCGAGGCTCGCACGCGGGCGCGGCGCTCGGCGCCCGTCGCTCCGCCGAGCGCCGCCAGCGGCTCGGCGACAATTTTTTCGACGCGCTGGCGCGGATCGAGCGAGCCATAAGGGTCCTGGAAGATCATTTGCATATGCGCACGCATGGGCCGCAATTCGCGTTGCGACAGATCGAACAGCGAGCGCCCCTGAAGGCGCACCGCGCCCGAATCCGGACGGTCAAGCGCGAGCGCGATGCGCGCCAGTGTCGACTTGCCGGAGCCCGATTCTCCGACGATTCCGAACGAGCGCCCTTGGCTTACCGAGAAGCTGATTCCGGCAAGCGCCGGGCGGGCATTCTTGCGCGCGAACGGGCCGATGCCCGCCGAGCGATAGGTCTTCACGAGCGCGGAGACCTCGAGCAGCGGCGCTTCGCTCATGAGACGGGTCCCGCTTCGCTCATTGCCCGAACCCCACTTCGCGGGCGCGATGGCAGCGCGAGACATGGCGAGCTTCGAAGGCGATCTCCGGCGGCGCCACGTCACGGCAGATATCGATGGTGAGCGCGCATCGGCCAGCGAACGGACAGCCAACGGGTTGGTCTTGCGCAACCAGCGGCGCGCCGGGGATGGTCTTCAGCCGAGCGCCGCGCGGCGCGCCCGGTCGCGGACGGGCTTCGACCAGCGCCAGCGTGTAGGGGTTCCTTGGTTCCCGCAGCACCGCTTCGACCGGCCCGCTCTCCATGATCACGCCCGCGTACATGACGATGACGCGGTCGCAGTGGCCAGCGATCACGGCGAGATCGTGACTGACAAGCAGGATCGCCATTTTCGATTCCACGCGCAATCCGTCGATGAGGGCGAGAATGCGCGCCTGCACCGTGACGTCGAGCGCCGTCGTCGGCTCGTCGGCGATGACCAGACGCGGCGAACAACCGATCGCCATGGCGATCATCGCCCGCTGCCGCTCGCCGCCGGACAGCGCGAACGGATAGGATCGCGCGGCGCGTTCCGGCTCCGCCAATCGCACACGCTCGAGCAGCTCGATCGCGCGCGCCTGCGCCTCGCGCTTGCTTAAACCCCGATGCAGCATGAGCGGCTCGGCGACTTGCGCGCCAACGCGGCGAAGCGGATTGAGAGCCGTCATCGGCTCCTGAAAGATCATGGCGATGCGATCGCCGCGCAATCGCATCATATCCTTTTCGCAGAGACCAACCAGCTCCCGCCCCTCGAAGCGGATCGAACCCAATACCCGCGCGCTCTCGGGCATCAGGCCCATCAGCGCCAGCGCCGTCATCGTCTTGCCGGAGCCAGACTCGCCGACCACGCCCAGGCTCTCGCCCTCATCCAGCGAAAATGAGGTTTGATCGACGACGCGCTGCAATCCCCGGCGCGTCGCGACATCGACAACGAGTTCGGAGACCTCGAGCAGCATCAGCTCCGGGCCTTCAATCTCGGATCGAGCGCGTCGCGCAACCCGTCGCCGAGCAGATTGAGGCCGAGCACGCTGAGCGCGATCGCGATGCCGGGGTAAAGCGCGAGCCGCGGCGCGTTGTAGAGGACGTTCTGCGCGTCCGCGAGCATCTTGCCCCACGAGGTCTCAGGCGGCTGCGCGCCGAGGCCAAGGTAGGAAAGCGCCGCCTCGGCCAGAATGGCGATTGCAAATTGAATGGTCGCCTGCACGATCAGCGCCGGCGCAATATTGGGCAGCACGTGATCGAGGGCAATGGCGATCGGCCCGCGCCCCGCGGCGCGGGCGGCGAGCGCATATTCCCGGGAGAGAACGCCGTTGGCTGTGGCGCGCGTGAGCTTGGCGATGATCGGCACATTGTAGACGCCAATCGCGATGATGGCGTTGACGACGCCCGGGCCGAAGGTCGCCGTCAGCATGATCGCCAAAAGGAGGGCCGGAAAGGCGAACACGAAGTCGCTGAGTTTCATAAGTCCGTCTTCGACGAGCCCCTTGGAAAACGATGCGATGAGGCCAAGAACAACGCCGAAGACGAGACCGATGCCGACCGCGATCACCCCGACCAAAATTGAGATGCGGGAGCCGGCGAGAATCTGCGAGGCGACATCGCGCCCGAGATTGTCGGTCCCGAACCAGTGCTCCACGGAGGGATGCGCGAGCTTGTGGGGAATGTCGATCGCGGTCGGCGGATAAGGCGTCCAGATCAGCGACAAGACGGCGGCTATGATCAGGGTTGCGAAGAGCGCGGCGCCGAGCCACAGACTGAAGCCGCCGCGCGGGCGAAACCGAGCGGCGATGCTCACGCCGCGGAGGCCCTCAGCCTCGGGTCGATCGCGGCGCAGGCGATATCGACGATGAAATTCAGTGCAATCACGATCAAAGCGAGCAGCATCACCCCATTCTCGACCACCAAAGTGTCGCGGTTAGAGATCGACTGCAGCATGAGACGGCCCAGTCCTGGCAGGACGAACACGTTCTCGACCACGATCGCGCCCGCAATTAGATTGGCGAATTGCAGCCCCATGATGGTGAGGATGGGCGTCAGCGCGTTCGGCAGGGCGTGGCGCCAGAGCGCGGCGCGACGCGAGACGCCCTTGGCGCGCGCAGTGCGCATGAAGTCTTCGTTCAGCGCCTCGATCACCGCCGAGCGCGTGACGCGGGTGACGATCGCCGCCTGCACGACGCCAAGCGCAATCGCCGGAAGGATCAGCGCCGAGATCGCCCGCCCCGGGTCATGCCAGCCCGGAAACCCGCCCGCTGGAACCAGTCTCAGCGTCACGGCGAAGACGAGAACGAGCAGGATAGCGAGCCAGAAGTTCGGCACGGCGATGCCGATCTGGCTGAAGCCCATGACGATTGCGTCGCCCGCGCGCCCGCGCCGATCCGCGGCGTAGACTCCAGCGGCAAGCCCGATGACCGCGGCGAGCGCCATGGCCATCAGCGCCAGCGGCGCACTGACCGCAAGGCTCGAGGCGATCAAGGGACCAATCGGCGAGCCATAGGCGTAGGAGAGGCCGAGATCGCCGTGCAGGGCGCCGCCGATCCAGCGCGCGTAGCGGATGGGCGCCGGCAGATCGAGACCGAGCTTGTGCGAGAGCGCCGCGACCGCCTCGGGCGTCGCCGTCGGTCCCAGCATGGTCTCAGCCGCGTCGCCCGGCAGGATCTGCATGACCGCGAACACGACCATCGACGCGAAAAGGAGCGTCGCGACGAAGAGTGCGATCCGTTGTCCGAGGTAAAGCAGCATCGCGTTAGCGTTGAGGCGTCGTGAGCCAACCCCGGTTGGCGCCCGCGCGCCCCGATAGAACGTCGTCGCGTCGAACTCGAACCGTGATTTCGAGCCTTGGGGCGTGGAAAGACGCCCTGTGGTTTCTCGCGACGACGATCCCGGTCGCGACCGTCATGGGGTTTTCGCGGCCAGCTGGGCGGAGAGCCGCAGAGAGATCTCGTCCGCCAGCGAGCGCGCCAAGCGAATCTCTGTGTCTCGCGCGGCGCGAAGATCGTTGTAGCGCTGCTGGGAACGATCGTAGGACGCGTTCGCATCCGCAACGCCTGTCAGAACTTGCGCGCCGCCATCGGCCTTGTTCAGCGTGTACCTCGCGGTCGCGGTCACGGTCGCCGAAGTTGCGACATTGGTGAGCGAGCTGACCGTGGGCGTGCCTGTAACGGTCGAGACCGTCACGGTGAGCTTATATTTTGGCGTTGGCGTCTGCCCGGTGCCGTTGAGATTGGTCGTGAGATTGTCGCCCAGATAGTGACCGATGCGGTCCTTGATCGGTTGGACTTCGATCGCGCGCAGATCCTCCACCAGGCCCGGGTGCGCGGCCTCGCCGTAAAGCGGCTGGAAGCAACCGGCGAGCGCGCCCGCGAGCGCAACCGCCGCAAGGACGGGGAGACCTCTAGACCACGACATTGACGATCCTGTGCGGCACGACGATCACCCGGCGGCTCGGCTTATTATCCATCGCCCGCACGACGGCGTCGAGGGCGAGCGCCGCGCGCTCGACCCGCTCCTTGTCGGCCTCCCGCTCGATCGTGAGCTCGCCCCGCTTCTTGCCGTTGACCTGCACGACATAGGTGACATCGGCCGAGGCGATCAGGCTGCGGTCCGCGACCGGCCACGGGCTTTGCGCGACGAAGGTCTTGTGCCCAAGCACCTCCCAGCATTCTTCCGCCAGATGCGGCATCATCGGCGCGAAGCAATGGACAAGGCTGTCGCCGGCCTCGGCGAAAGCTGCCCGCAGATCGTCGGCGACGGGCGCCTCGCTGATCGCGCCGACCGCCGCGCCGAGTTCGTTCGCCAGCTCGTAGACCGTGGCGATGCAGACATTGAAACGCAGGCGATCGATCTCGTCCTCGATCCTGGCCAGCGCGCTGTGCGCGATCCGGCGGATGCGCTGCGCCTCTTCGCCATATTTTGCCGGTACAGGCGGCCGCTCCGGCCCGACGATGCGCTCGATCTCGCAGGTCAGGCGCCACAGGCGTTGCGTCTGCTTGAACGCGCCCTGGACGCCAGCCTCGGTCCAGATGACATCGCGCTCGGGCGGCGAGTTGGAGAGCATGAACCATCGCGCGGTGTCGGCGCCGTAGGTCGAGATGATCTCGTCCGGATCGATGGTGTTGCGCTTGGACTTCGACATCTTCTCGTTCGGGCCGATCTCGACCGGGTCGTCGCCGGCAAGGAGAAAAGCGCGACGGTCGCCACCTTCCGCTTCGACGCGCACTTCGGACGGCGCGAGCCACTGGCCGTCCTCGCCGCGATAGGTCTCGTGCACCACCATGCCCTGAGTGAAGAGGCCGGCGAAGGGCTCGTCGAGCCCAAGATAGCCGCACTTGCGCATCGCGCGCGTGAAGAAGCGCGAATAGAGCAGATGCAAGATCGCGTGCTCGATGCCGCCGATATACTGGTCGACCGCCAGCCAATGGTTGGCCATCGCCGGATCGTCAGCCGCCGAGGAATTGTGGGGATCGGTGAAGCGCACGAAGTACCACGACGAATTCGACGAACGTGTCCATCGTGTCGGTCTCGCGCGTCGCTGGCCCATCACATTGCGGACAGGCGACATGCTTCCACGTCGGATGGCGGTTGAGCGGATTGCCAGGCTGGTCGAAGCTCACGTCTTCCGGCAGCTTGACCGGCAAGTCCTTGGCCGGGACCGGAACGACGCCGCACTTCTCGCAATGGATGATCGGGATCGGGCAGCCCCAATAGCGCTGGCGGGAAATGCCCCAATCCCTGAGCTTGTAGTTGATCTGCCGCTTGGCCTGCGGCGTCTGTCCAAGCGTGATCTGCTCGAGCCGGCGCGACACCTCTTCCTTCGCCTGCTCGACCGTGAGCCCATCGAGAAAACGCGAATTGATCATCAAGCCATTGCCGTCGTAAGCCTCAGCGCCGATGGTGAAGTTGGCCGGATCGAGCTCGGGGGGGCACACCACCGGGGTCACGCCCAGGCCATAGGCGCGGACAAAGTCGAGGTCGCGCTGATCGTGGGCGGGGCAGCCGAAAATCGCGCCCGTCCCGTAATCCATCAGCACGAAATTGGCGACATAGACGGGCAAGCGCCACTCGGGGTCGAACGGGTGCAGAACTTTAAGGCCGGTGTCGTAGCCCTTCTTCTCCGCCGTCTCGATCGCGGCGACCGACGTGCCGATCTTCCGCGTCTCCTCGATGAACGCATGAAGCGCCGGGTCGTGCTTCGCGGCCGCAGCGGCCAGCGGATGGTCGGGCGCGATCGCCATGAATTTCGCGCCGAACAGAGTGTCGGGCCGCGTCGTATAGATGTCGAGCTCGCTTGTCCCGGGTTCGCCCTTGAGCGCCCCCAGCGTCGCCGGATCGATCACGAACCGAAGCGCCAATCCCTCCGAACGCCCGATCCAGTTCTTCTGCATCAGGCGCACTTTTTCCGGCCAGCGCTCGAGATGATCGAGGCTTGCGAGCAGATCGTCGGAATAGTCGGTGATCTTGAGGAACCACTGGGTGAGTTCGCGCTGCTCGACGGGCGCGCCGGAGCGCCAGCCGCGCCCATCGATCACCTGCTCGTTGGCGAGCACGGTCTGGTCGACCGGGTCCCAATTGACCTTCGATTTCTTGCGCGCCACCAGGCCGACTTCAAGAAAGTCGAGAAACAGCTTCTGCTGGTGCTTGTAGTAGCTCGGATCGCAGGTCGCGATCTCGCGCGACCAGTCGAGCGAGAGCCCCATCGACTGCAATTGCGCCCGCATGGCGGCGATGTTGGCGTAGGTCCATTTTGCCGGACTGGTGTTGTTCTGCATGGCGGCGTTCTCGGCCGGCAGTCCGAACGCGTCCCAGCCCATGGGATGGAGGACGTTGAACCCGCGCGCGCGCCGGTAGCGCGCCACCACGTCGCCCATCGCGTAGTTGCGCACATGTCCCATGTGGATACGCCCCGAAGGATAGGGGAACATCTCGAGCACATAGTATTTCGGGCGCGGATCGCCGTTTTCGGTCTTGAAGACTTCAGCGTCCGCCCAGGCCTTGCGCCATTTGGCCTCGGATTCGCGCACGTTGTATCGATCGGGCCGCATTACGGGGCATACTCTGGGAAAATCGGGATTGCCTGCATGTAGCGCACATTTGGTGCGTGGGCGGCAAAAATCACGATTTGCCGGGAGGGTCAAATGACGCCCATGCTTCCGGCGAAGATCCGTTTTGCAGGTCGACCTGGCGCCTCCAGCGCCCCTTGAGAGCCTCCGCCTTGATCTTCGCAAACCAGGCGCGACAGCCTCGCCACGGGTCTTAAGCCCACGACCCAGTTGTATTCCGTATGGGAAACTGGCAGGTTTAACGAAAGACAATCGTCGATAGAACGATCGGTTCGAGTTCTCCAATTGTATCGAGGGGGCGCAAATTGACCACCATCACCGTCACGAACGTGACCGACAGTCCGATCGCCGGCGAGACCGACCTTCGGCAGGCGGTCGCCCAGGCCGGGAGCGGAGACACCATCGTTCTGGCGGGCGTGCTTTTCGGCGACCTGATCAAGCTTAACGCGCCGCTGACCATTGCGGCGGGCAAGAACCTGACAATCGATTTCGGCTCCGGCGGAGACACCGGGATTTACGGTCAGATTATCGTCGACGCCGGAGCCACCGTCAAAATCGCGAATGTGTTCATCACCGATCAGGACACGGGAGCGAACTCTCCTGACGTCCCCGCGAACGGCAAGGCTGGAATCGCTGGGCTGGCCGGAACAAACGGCGGAGGCGCCGGCCAGAATGGCGGCGGCGGCGGCAACGGCCAGGCGGCGACGCACCCCGGCGCCAACGCCCTTGGATCGATCGAAAACTTCGGCAACCTCACGCTGGTCCACGACAACATCACGGGAACCTCGACCGCGGGCAATGGCGCCAAGGGCGGTGACGGCGGCGGCGGGGGCGGCGGAGGCGCTGGCGGCCCCGGCAACGGCGGCGCTGGCGGGGGCGGGGGCGACGGGGGCTCGGGCGGACCGGGCGGGAACGGCTCAAACGGGGGCAATGCGGTCGGCGCCATTTTCAACGCCGCGGGCGCCAACCTGACCCTCCAGGATGTGTTCATCAGTGGGTCTGCAACCGGCGGCAAGGGCGGAAACGGCGGTAATGGCGGCGCGGGCGCGCCGGGAGGTCCAGGCGGCGCCGGCGCCAACGGGACCAACAGCGCCGCGGGCGGAAACGGCGGCAAGGGCGGCGGCGGGGGCGCAAGCGGCGTTTCCGGCAACGGCGGCAACGCGATTGGCGGCATTGAGAACAACGGCGCCATCGATATCATCGGCGCGGCGATCCTCTACAATGATTCGGCCACGGCTGGCGCCGGCGGAGTTTCTGGTCAATCGGCAGGCGCCAACGGGGGCGCCGGCGGCGCCGGGAACCCTGCTGGAACTCCCGGCGCGGCCGGCGCCAGCGGCGCCAAAGGCGCCAATGGCATAAACGGGATCGCCCAAGTCAACTCTCTCAACAACGGCACGATCGTCGGCGCCTTCACCGTCGACAGCGCGTTGGTCACCATCCAGAACCGTCTCACCACCCCAACCGTGGTTCAGAACGGCAGTGGCTCGGTCTCGGCGATTGTCGAATGGACCACGCCGGGCGCGGTCGGCCCCGCCACTGGTGCGGTCGACTGGCAGATCGTTTCCGGAACCGGCGGTCCCGCGCTCAGCGACTTTACGAGTTGGACGGGCGTGGGTCCGGCGGGAACGTTCACCAACGCGACCCACGGAACCTTGAACTTTAGCGCCACAGGCAATCAATTCGCCGACATCGACCTCAATTTCATCCCCACCGCATCGGAGCCGAGCAACGAAAACTTCATGATCGAGCTCCTCAATCCAAGCTCTCAGACCGTGCTCGCCAGCGCGAGCAGCCTCAGCATCAACTTCGTCAATCCGGCGGCGCCCGCCACAACCGACGACCTCCTGTTTCAGAACACGAGCGGGCAGGCGGCGGTCTGGGATGTGACCGGGAACGCCCGGACTGGCGGCGGGACGGTCAGCCTCAATCCTGGGCCTGCTTGGCGCGCGGTCGGGACGGGCGCGTTCTTCACCGGCGACACCGCGGACATCCTGTGGCAGAATACGGGCACCGGCCAGGCCGCAGTCTGGGAGATGGACGGGAACACCCGCCTTGGCGGCGGGACGGTCAGCCTCAATCCGGGTCCGACTTGGAAGGCGATCGGAACCGGCGATTTCAACGGCGATCACCTGTCCGACATCCTGTGGCAGAACACGAGCACCGGCCAGGCCGCGGTCTGGAACATGGACGGGACCACCCGGCTGGGCGGCGGGGTGGTGAGCCTCAATCCCGGGACGAGTTGGAAAGCGGTCGGGACGGGGGATTTCTACCATGATGGCCACGCCGGCATCCTGTGGCAGAACCCGGGCACCGGCCAGGTCGCGATCTGGGATATGGACGGCAACACCCGGCTGGGCGGCGGGGTGGTGAGCTTGAACCCGGGGCCGGCCTGGCATGCGATCGGATCGGGCGATTTCTACGGCAACGGCCTTTCCGACATCCTGTTCCAGAACGCGAGCACGGGCCAGGTCGCGGTCTGGGAGATGGACGGGACCACCCGGCTGGCTGGCGGGGTGGTGAGCCTCAATCCCGGGACGAGCTGGCACGCGATCGGGACCGGCGCGCGGCGGCTCGACATCCTGTTCCAGAACACCAGCGGCCAAAGCGCGATCTGGGAGATGGACGGGACCACCCGGCTCGGCGGCGGGACGCTCACCCCCAATCCCGGGACGGCCTGGCATGCAATCGGGCTGAGCTGATCGCGGGCGAGAGCGCCGCGTGGGCCGGCGAAAGTCGAGCTTGGCTGGGTCTTTCTGTGCCTGCCCTGGCCCCAGCGGCTGGGCTGGTCAGTTTGGCGCGGCGGCCCGATCAGGGATCCTTGCGGGCATCACCGCGCCAGAGAACTTTGCCTCAGCGGCAGACGCGAACGCCGGCGCGGTAAACGCAACGGGCGGCGACGGGCGCCCGGTGCGTCACGACCGCTCCCCGAGGACCCGCGCAGCCGGCCCTATACACGCCGTGCGCGCAGACGACGGCGTTCGCTTCCACCGGCAACGCAGACATGAGACCCAATCCAAGCAATGCGTAGCTGATCATTTTCATATGTTTGTTTTCCTTCCAGCCTCTTTGTGAAGACCGCCGATAGCGACGGCGACGCCCCTCGAGGAGGCTTTTCCCTCAACGAGCGATCGCAAAATGACCGCGGAGCGAGCCCTCAGCGGCGAGGCCTACTTCATCTCAATGATGATCTCGTCACGACCGAGACTCAGGGTGACACCGGTTTGGGTGCCGGTGAGGTGCATGATCACACCGGCCTTGTTCTGCAGCCAGAGATCGCCGACGCCCGAGGTCTCGAGGCCGATCTGACCGGTGCCCTGTGCGTAGGGCCCCGGAAACTGGGAGATGTCATCGAGCTTGTAGATGTCGCCGCTGACATCGATCTTGGACACGCTGCCCGGCCCGATGACGCTGCCGAGCAATCTGAAGGGATAAGTCTTGCCCTTGAACGTCAGGACGCCTTTGCCCACGCCCGCGCCGCCGACAAACGCCTCGACCAGTTTCACCGTACCGGAAGGCGTGAGGCCCGCGATGCTCTGGGCGGTCGGCACCTCAGTCGGAATCGGCGAATTTGCGCAGCCGGCCACCGTCAGCAAGCTGAGTACGGCAAGCGCCCAACGCGCCTGGTGGGCGCCACGCGCGGATCGTCGCATCGAATCTAAATTCATTCTTATTCGCCCCTCTTATCGTCCTAGTCCCGATGCAGCCCTACTGCGCGTTCCTGTCACCGAGTAAAACGTCGCGGTGCAACTGTCTCTTGGCGCCTCAGCAGCGGGAGGCATAGGTGGTCACCCGGCTTCCGCGTTTGTGGATGCGCTTTTGCGCCGGTTAACACGCGCCCTCTTTCCGACGCGCACAATTTTGGGCAATCCAAGGCTTTCCCCGTAAAATATTTCCTTGAAGGAGAAGCTTGGTGGACCTGCACGAGGCTCTGCGCATCGTCACGGCCGAGGGCTGGCTCAGCGCCGCCTCGCCCGATTTCCAGCGTGCGATTCTCTCGGGTTGCGACTGCCGTCCTCTCGAAGCCGGGGCGCCGCTGCAGGCCGGCGGCGAAGATCATGGTGAGATGATCGGGCTGGCGCGAGGCATCCTTGAGTTGCGCACCACGCTCGGACCCGCGGACACCGCGATCATGCATTTTGCTCATCCGGTGTTCTGGCTCGGCTTTGTTCCGACTCTATTCAAGCAGCCGCGCAGGGTCGCAGCGGCGGCCAAGACGAGAGCATGGCTCGTGCGCGTTCCCGAGGCGACGGTCAGAAGGACGCTCAAGCAAAACCCCCAATGGTGGGCTTTTTTCTTGCAGCCGTTGCTGGAATATGGCGACCTCACGGTCACCATCGCCGCTGACCTCATGATACGCGACAGCGACCGGCGTTGCGCAGCCGCGCTGTTGCGGCTCGCGGGATGCCGGTATGCCCGCCCGCAGGATGTGACCCCCGTCGAAGTTCCGCTGACGCAAAACGAACTGGCCGGCGCCGCCAATCTCTCGCGCAATTCCGTAGGCACGATGCTGCAGCGGCTGGAGAAGCGCGCATTCGTCGAGGTTCGCTATCGAGCGATGACCGTGCGCAACCCGGCGGGCTTGCGAGCGTTCGTCGATCAAGGTTAGTGCGCCCGAAGGGAGCAAGGGGAGCAGGCGCGCCCATTCCAGAATTCTGATTTGCACGGAAGCTCTTTGGTTGTGCGCCTCGCCCGCTGGAGGATCGCCCGGACGGCGGGTTACCCGGCGAGCAGCAGGCGGCGCGCCTCATCGTAGACTGCCCGGTCGCCGGCGGCGATGATCCGGCCGCCCTTTGCGGCGTTCTCGCCATCCCAGGTCGTCACCACGCCGCCCGCCCCCTGGATGATCGGCGCGAGGGCGACGATGTCGTGCGGCTTGAGGTTCGTCTCGATCACCAGGTCGACGAAGCCGGCCGCGAGCGCGCAATAGGCGTAACAATCGCCACCGTAGCGTGCGAGCCGGACTTGGCTCTCGACCCGCAGATAGGCGGCCCGATCGGAATCGTCCCGGATCAGCAACGGGCTTGTGGTCGAAAGCGTCGCTTCGGCAAGGGTCGCGCAGCGGCGCGTATGCAGGGTCCGGGTCGCCCACTCAGCCGGCGGCCGATCGCCATGCGAGGGCGCGAGCGCGCGCGAGCTCGCGCGCTTGCCGTCGCCATAGAACCGTTCGCGCGTGAACGGTTGCGCCATCATGCCATAGACCGGCTGACCGTGATGCATGAGCCCGATCAATGTGCCCCAGGTCGGCAGGCCGGAAACGAAGCTCTTGGTCCCATCGATCGGATCGAGAACCCAGACATATTCCGCCTCGGGTCGATCCTGCCCATATTCCTCCCCGATCATCCCATGGGCGGGAAACGTCTGCCCGATCAGCCGCCGCATAGCGGCCTCTGCGCCCCGGTCGGCCTCGGTGACGGGATCGAACACTCCACCCGGGGACTTGTCTTCGGCGCGAATCGCGCTGCGAAAAAACGGGAGAATCACCTCCCCCGAGACCTGTGCGAGTCGATCCACGAAGGCTGCAAAGTCAACTGCGGTCATTCCAAAGCCTCACAAACGCGTGAAATGTCATGCCCGCTATGCATATCTGCTATCCGAGTTCGTGATAGTTGCGCGCCTACAATTCTAAGCTATAACGTTTTATCTAATTGATATAACGATATTATTTTAGTTTTATTCTTGATTAACGGATCCGGCAGGAATGCAACAGTGCGGCGGATTCCGGGGTTTTCTATCCACATGGCCAAAGAAAACACTTGCAACGGCGGCGGCCCGCGACGATATTGTTGCGGTGCGGCATGACCTGCCGCATATGCCCTCCTTGGGCGTTTCCTCCCTAAACTCAAGGCCGCCATGGCGACATGGCGGCCTCCTTTTTTCCGGCTCCCGCCGCGCTGGGTCGCGCTGCAGTGCAGCATTGCGGGTGTCTTTCGGTCCAGCCCTCGGGTCATTCGGCCGCCAGGCGGCCCACCTCCGGCTCACCGCCCAAATCTATGGCCAGCGCCTTCGCCGCGGCGAACAGATCCTGCTGTAACGCGGGCCACCGTTCGGTTCGGACAATCTTACGCTCGTCGAGGTAGAGCGCCCGAGCGATCTCAATCTGAACCGCATGGACTCCGTCCGCGGGCTTGCCAAAATGCTCGGTGATATAGCCCCCGGCGAACGGCTTGTTGCGCCGGACGCGATAGCCCGCGTGCTTGAGGCTCGATTCCAGGACGTCGACGACCGGAGGCCCGGCGCTTGCCCCATACCGGTCGCCGAGCACAATATCGACCCCGCTGACATCGGCGGCGTTCGAAGGCATTGAGTGGCAATCGAGCAGCACCGCCATTCCGAACCAGCCGCGCGCGCGCTCGATCAGGGTCTTCAACTGCGCGTGGTAGGGCCGGTACAAAGTCTCGATCCGGCGCAGGCCGTCCGCGACCGAAATCGGCTTTCGGTAAATTGGCTGCGCGTCGCCGACTACCCTAGGAATCGTGCCGAGCCCGACCGCAACTCTTAAAGAGCGGGTATTTGCAAAGTCCGGCAGATGGCCATCGAAAATCTGCGGGTCGAGTTCGTACGGCTCTCGGTTCACATCAAGGTAAGCGCGGGGGAACAATGCCCTCAACAATGGCCCGCCGAGCTCGACACAAGGCAAAAACAGCTCGTCGACGAAAGCGTCCTCCGAGCGGCGCAGCGTTAACGGGTCGAGCCGCGAGGCCGCAAGAAAGCTCGCAGGATACGTCGATCCGGAATGGGGAGAGCTGAAAACGAGGGGAGAGGCCAACCGCATCGGCTCGACCGTCTCGCACGCGCGATCGAAGTCCTGGACCGCAGCCGCCTCGACCTGTTCCATCGGCCCTCCGAGCAGCGCTTGCCACGAGCGCGCACTTGAACTGTATCATATCGCCCAAACCACGGGGGATGCGAGATTTCCCGGCGGGTTCAATAAATTTTTACTGGGGCGGCGCAAAGTCCCTCGGCTTACCAGGGGAGCGTGATGCAGACGCCAGTCGAGATTTCCGCCAAGATCTTGCTTGCGGAGGACGATAACGACATGCGGCGCTTCCTCGTCAAGGCGTTGCAGAACGCCGGCTACGACGTAACCTCTTACGACAATGGGCTTTCCGCTTACAATCGGCTGCGCGAGGAGCCGTTTGAACTCCTGTTGACCGATATCGTGATGCCCGAGATGGACGGCATCGAGCTTGCTCGTCGCGCGACCGAGCTGGACCCGGAAATCAAGGTTATGTTCATCACGGGCTTCGCGGCGGTGGCGCTAAACCCCGCCAACGCGGCGCCGAAAGACGCCCGTATCCTCTCCAAGCCGTTCCATCTTCGAGACTTGGTTAACGAAGTGGAGCGCCTGCTCAAGGCGGCCTGACAGAACCGAGGCTCGAGGCGGTGCGAAACCGCCTCGAGCCTTCGTCAGCAGGAAACGCGACCGTCTCAATACCGATAGGGCACGCGGACCGGACACGAACCGTAATTTGGGAAGCAATAAAAGGGATAAGCGGCGACCGATCCCAGATCGGCGGCGCCTCCGGCCACGCCCATGGCGACCGTCGCCACGGGATTTCCGCTGCGGCCGCGTTCGTTACGGTATGCGTAGTGACGGTGGGCGGAACGGCGAACGGGTGAAGTCCGGGCGACCGCGCCATGAGGGTCCGCTTCCGCCCAGGCGGGAGTTGGCGAGGGCTCATTCAATGACGGCGCGGAGACGGTAGACACAGGCGCAGGCGTTGGCGTGCTGACCGGGTGCGCGGGCATGGTCACGCTTGGCGTCGGAGCGGGCTCTGAAAGGGAGTCCGCGCGCGCAGCAGAGAGAGCGGAAAGCGAGACAAGAGCGGCGACGCCGAATGCGACGGCCGAAGTGCGAGGGACGCTGTTGGTCATCATGACCTCCTCAGTTTGATCGGTTTGGGCCACCAAGGCCTTCCTACTTTAAGAAACACGCGCGCCGACCAACGGTTCCCTGAAACGCCGCTGACACGACGAACGCGGCCCGTTTTGCTCGGAACGGCTCTCAACTGAGGGGTGGCCAAAAAAATAGGGCGGCCCGGAGGCCGCCCGAAACTCTAAGCAAAGCCCCAGCTTAGTGGAAGTGGCCGCCGCCGCCCATATGCCCGCCTCCAAAGCCGCCCATATGGCCGCCGCCAAAGCCGTCGCCGCCATAGTGGCCACCGCCAAAGCCGCCCATGTGGCCAAAGTTTCCGCCGGCGAAATGGCCGTGGAAGCCGTTGCCATTCAAGCCGCGACCGTAGCCGCCGCCATAGCGGCCATAACCTCCTCCATCGCCGCCGTAACCGCCGTATCCGCCATAGCCAAAGCCTAGACCCGGGCCAAAACCATAGCCGAAGCCGCCGTAATCTGGCCCGTACCCATAGCCGTAGCCGTCGCACGACCCATAGCCATAGCCGTAGCCGCCGCAGTCATAGGCGCCGGCGACGCCCGCTCCGAGAAGGCCGCCAATGACTCCGGCGACCGCCGCCCCGCCCGGGTCGTAGCCGCCATAACCGTTCCCATGGACGTAACGATGCGTGTAACGATGGGCGTAATGGCGGTGCACGCCGTGATTGACATGGAGGCGCCCATAGGTAAGCGCAGCATGCGGGGAAACGCGATGAACGACCCCGTGTGCGACCGTCGCCGCGCTGGCTGCAGACAGCGGCGACAAAGCGGCAAAAGCAGCGGCAATGGCCGGAGCGAGAACAGCGCGTGTGATCATAGGGAATCGCCTTTCATGCTGCGCGATGCGTCGCGTCGCCACGAGCGCATGTTTTGCCTACTGAAATAAGTTCGCATCGCACAATCACAAGGTGTCGACCCTTCACGATCTCGCGCGCTCTCAGAAATTCTAGTAATGGACGCGTAAAACGGCAAAGAGTTCCTCTAAAATAAAGTTTAGAACATCGATCTCTTCGCGATAAACCTCCCCGATCTTTCCGCGCAAGCATTGTCGGCGTCGAGCCAACACTGCTGTCGATCGAGCAACACCGGCTTGCGTAACGGGGTAACCGGAAAAAGCGCAGGCGCGGAGCGGTTTCCCGAGGACCGATAAACCGCAAAAACAAGCGATCAGAAGCCCTTGACGGGGGCGCGGATGGCTCCTATCTCAGCGCCGTTAGCACTCCTCCAGATTGAGTGCCAACATCGCGTTTCAGCGCCCCCATGGGGCCGATTTCAAAGAGGAAACATTCATGAAGTTCCGTCCCCTGCATGACCGCGTCGTCGTCCGTCGCATCGAAGGCGAGGAAAAGACGAAGGGCGGCATCATCATCCCGGACACCGCCAAGGAGAAGC
The DNA here is from genome assembly GCA_963717215.1 of uncultured Alphaproteobacteria bacterium. Lineage (GTDB taxonomy): Bacteria > Pseudomonadota > Alphaproteobacteria > Rhizobiales > Beijerinckiaceae > Roseiarcus. The sequence goes on along the minus strand of CAVQVS010000001.1, from coordinate 98,006 downwards.
CGCAAGAGGGTGAAGTGATCGCGGTGGGTCCCGGCGCCCGAGACGAAAGCGGCAAGCTCGTTCCCCTCGATCTCAAGGCCGGCGACCGGATCCTGTTCGGCAAGTGGAGCGGCACCGAGGTCAAGATCGACGGCGAGGAGCTCCTGATCATGAAGGAGTCCGACGTCATGGGCGTAGTCGAGGGCACCCCTTCCTCGGCCAAGAAAGCCGCCTGAAATCAAAGCTATCTCTCGAATCTCTAAGGACTCAAATCAATGGCTGCTAAAGACGTACGCTTTTCTTCCGACGCGCGCGAAAAGATGCTGCGCGGCGTCGATACCCTCGCCAACGCCGTTAGAGTGACCCTCGGGCCAAAGGGCCGCAACGTCATCATCGACAAGTCGTTCGGCGCTCCCCGCATCACCAAGGACGGCGTCACCGTCGCCAAGGAGATCGAGCTTGAGGACAAGTTCGAGAACATGGGCGCGCAAATGGTCCGCGAGGTCGCCTCCAAGACCAACGACACCGCCGGTGACGGCACCACCACCGCGACCGTTCTCGCCCAGGCGATCGTTCGCGAGGGCGCCAAGCTAGTCGCGGCCGGCATGAACCCGATGGACCTCAAGCGCGGCGTCGATCAGGCGGTCGCGGAGGCGGTCAAGGACATCGCCAGGCGCTCAAAGAAGATCAAGGAATCCTCGGAAGTCGCGCAGGTGGGCTCGATCGCCGCCAACGGCGACAAGTCGATTGGCAAGATGATCGCCGACGCGATGCAGAAGGTCGGCAACGAGGGCGTCATCACCGTCGAGGAGGCCAAGAGCCTCGAGACCGAGCTCGACGTCGTCGAAGGCATGCAGTTCGACCGCGGCTATCTCTCGCCCTATTTCATCACAAACGCCGAGAAGATGCTGGCCGAGCTCGAGGATCCCTACATCCTCATCCACGAAAAGAAGCTCTCCTCGCTGCAGCCGATGCTCCCCGTCCTTGAGGCCGTGGTTCAGACCGGCAAGCCGCTCCTCATCATTGCCGAGGACATCGAGGGCGAGGCGCTCGCGACCCTGGTCGTCAACAAGCTGCGTGGCGGCTTGAAGGTGGCTGCGGTCAAGGCGCCGGGCTTCGGCGATCGCCGCAAGGCGATGCTCGAGGACATCGCGATCCTCACTGGCGGCACGATGATCGCCGAGGACCTTGGCATCAAGCTCGAGAACGTCACGATCCAGATGCTCGGCCGGGCCAAGCGGGTTCGGATCGAGAAGGAGAACACCACGATCATCAACGGCGTCGGCAAGAAAGCCGACATCGAAGGCCGGATCGCCCAGATCAAGGCGCAGATCGAGGACACGACCTCCGACTACGACAAGGAGAAGCTGCAGGAACGTCTGGCGAAGCTCGCCGGCGGTGTTGCGGTCATCCGCGTCGGCGGGGCGACCGAGATCGAAGTCAAGGAGAAGAAGGACCGCGTCGACGACGCTCTCAACGCCACCCGCGCGGCGGTCGAGGAGGGCATTGTCCCGGGCGGCGGCGTCGCGCTTCTGCGCGCGAGGATCGCCGTCTCCAAGCTCAAGAGCGAGAACGCCGATGAGCAGGCCGGGATCAGCATCGTCTTGAAGGCTCTCGAGGCGCCGATCCGTCAGATCGCTGAGAACGCGGGCAACGAAGGCTCGATCGTCGTCGGCAGGATCACCGACAACAAGTCGCAGACCTTCGGCTTCAACGCCCAGACGGAAGAGTATGTCGACATGATCGAGGCCGGCATCGTCGATCCGGCCAAGGTCGTGCGCACCGCGCTGCAGGACGCCGCCTCCGTGGCCGGCCTCCTCATCACTACCGAGGCGATGATCGGCGACAAGCCGAAGAAGGATGCTCCCGCAATGCCGATGGGCGGCGGCGGTGGCGGCGGCATGGGCGGGATGGACTTCTAAGTCCAAACCACCAGGCTCGAACACACGGAAAGGGCGGCCGAAGGGTCGCCCTTTTTCTTTGCCGACGTCTCCGGTGCGATGGCGGTGAAAGGCGCCGTAATTCTGCGCTTGGCGCCTAATTTGTCGGCGTACTCCTAACGAACATCCGATAATCGGGACGGAAAGCCGCGCCCGATAATCGTTTCTGAGCCGATAGGCCGCCTGCGCCGACTGGCACGGGCGTTGCAAACCCCATTCCAACACTGATCGTAAACCGTGAGGTGGTGTTGGAGCCTGCAGACCTCGAACTTGTTCATGTCACGAAGCGCTACGGCGCGACGACGGCGGTCGATTCCATCGACCTCAAGGTTCCAGCCGGCTCCTACTGCTGTCTGCTCGGACCGTCGGGATGTGGCAAGACCTCGACCCTGCGCATGATCGCGGGTCATGAGAGCGCGACCGAGGGCGATATTCTCATCGGCCCGACCAATGTCACCGAACTGCCGCCGGCCAAGCGCGGCACGGCGATGATGTTTCAGAGCTACGCGCTGTTTCCCCATCTCTCCTGCGTCGACAATGTCGCTTTTTCGCTCAAGATGAAGGGCGAGGATAAGGCGACGCGGCGAAAGAAGGCGATGGAGTTCCTCGACCTTGTCGCCATGACCCCCTACGCGGAACGGGTGCCGGCTCAATTGTCCGGCGGCCAGCAGCAGCGCGTCGCACTCGCGCGCGCGCTGGTCACCAATCCGCAAATCCTTCTGCTCGACGAACCGCTATCGGCGCTCGATCCATTCCTGCGCGTGCGCATGCGCGCCGAATTGCGGCGCTTCCAGCTGCAGCTCAAAATCCCCTTCATCCATGTCACGCATGGCCAGGACGAGGCGCTGGCCCTCGCCGACCTCGTTGTCGTGATGAACAAGGGCCGCATCGAGCAGACGGCGACGCCACGCGAGCTCTTCGAAAAACCAGCCACCGAATTCATTGCCCGCTTTCTTGGCGGGCATAATGTGATCGAGACGCCGGCAGGACCCGTCGCGGTGCGCGCCGACCGCATTACGCTACGCCGCGGTAACGGTTCAGGCGCCAACGATGCGCGATTAACCGCAGCGGTGCGCGCCATCGAATACCAAGGCGCGCATTATCAGGTGTCGCTCGATCGGCCGGGCGCGGGCGAGCTCATGGCAGTCGTGAGCGATGAGCAGTTCGCCGACGCGCCGCTCAACATCGGCGACAACGTTTCCGTTCTCTGGGCCGACAAAGACATTCACGCGCTAGCCCCGGCGTCGTGAAGCGGGTGGGGAACTGCTGAGGAGAGAGCAAAAAATGTCAAGGAAAACGAATAAGACAACGGGCCTATCCCGCCGCGCCGTGCTGAAGGGTGCGGCCGGCCTCGCCGGCGCCGCGGCTGGCTCCGGCGCGATCACCGGCTTCCCGGCCGTCTGGTCGCAGGAAGAGAAGGTGCTGCGGTACCTCGGCACGGCTGTGAATCAGTCGGACGACATCACCAAGAAGGTGAAGGCGGAGACCGGCATCACGATCCAGAATATCGTGGCGACCACCGACGACGTGACCAAGCGCGTCATCACCCAGCCGAACTCATTCGACATTCTGGACACCGAGTACTTCAGCCTCAAGAAGCTGGTGCCATCGGGCAACATCCTGCCGATGGACGCCAAGAAGATCAAGGAGTTCGACAACATCACGCCGGTCTTCACCAAGGGCCAGCTGCCAAACGGCAAGGTGATCGGCGATCAGGGCACGGCGCCCAAGAAGGTGATGTTCGTCGAAGGCGAGCACTCGAGCAAGTTTTCGAAAACGCCGACGGAATGGGTGACGCTGATTCCGACCGTCTACAACGCCGACACCCTCGGCATCAGGCCGGACCTCATCAAGCGCCCCATCAACTCATGGGCCGAGCTCCTGAACCCGGAATTCAAGGGCAAGGCGGCGATCCTCAACATTCCCTCGATCGGCATCATGGACGCCGCGATGGTCGTCGAGGCGACCGGAAAATACAAATATCCCGACAAGGGCAACATGACGAAGCCCGAGATCGACATGACTATGGCCGTGTTGACCGAGGCCAAGAAGAACGGCCAGTTCCGCGCCTTCTGGAAGGACTTCAACGAGAGCGTCAACCTGATGGCTTCGGGCGAGACCGTCATCCAGTCGATGTGGTCGCCGGCCGTGACCGCAGTGCGGACCAAGGGCATCCCCTGCGTCTTCCAGCCGCTGAAGGAAGGCTACCGTTCCTGGGCCTCCGGGTTCTGCATGTCCAAGGGCGTGACGCCGAAACAGGCCGAGTGGGTCTATGAATTCGTCAACTGGTACCTGTCCGGCTGGGCGGGCGCCTACCTCAACCGCCAGGGCTATTATTCGGCGGTCCTCTCCACGGCGAAGGCCAATATGGAGCCCTATGAGTGGGCCTATTGGATGGAAGGCAAGCCAGCCGAGAAGGACATCAAAGGTCCAGACGGCTCGCTTCTCGAGAAAGCCGGCGCGACGCGCGATGGCGGCTCCTACGACGACCGCATGGGCAACGTCGCCTGCTGGAACGCGGTTATGGACGAGAACGACTACATGGTCCGCAAATGGAATGAGTTCATAGCGTCCTAGCGTTGACCTCGTCCGCATCCGGCGGCGTGGCGTCGCGCGGACAATCGATGGCCCCTTCGCGCCTCTCCTCTCCCGTCTTGCGGGAGAGGAGTCCGGCTGAAAACATTGGCTTTGACGGATGACGGCCACCAGCATCTCGACCCCGGCGGTCACCAGGGCTGCCACCACCACCGCCAGGCGCGGGCTTGACCGGGTCGGCATTCCCGGATGGCTTCAGGCCATGCCTTTCGGCCTGGTGTTCCTGTTCTTCTTCGTCATCCCGCTGATCCTCGTCGTCATCGTCAGTTTCTGGGACTACAACGACTACGAGATGCTGCCGTCCTTCACGATGCGGAGCTACACCGAGAATTTCGAGGGGTGCTGGACCCAGCTGCCGGATCTCTGCACCATCCTGAAGACCTATGTCTCGACCGCGAAATTCTGCTTCATCGTCTGGCTGACGACGCTCATCATCGGCTTCACGATCGCTTATTTCCTCGCCTTTCATGTCCGCTCGGCGACGACGCAGATGGTGCTCTTCCTGATCTGCACCATTCCGTTCTGGACGTCGAACGTCATCCGCATGGTCTCCTGGATCCCGCTGCTCGGACGCAACGGGCTCGTGAACGACGGGCTCATGCGCGCCCATATCGTCGACAAGCCGGTCGAATGGCTGCTCTATTCACCCTTCTCGGTGAGCCTCGCCTTCACCCACTTGTTCACCTTCTTCATGGTCGTGCCGATCTTCAATTCGATGATGCGCATCGACAAGCGGCTCGTCGAAGCCGCGTACGATTCGGGCGCGTCGAGCTGGCAGACGCTGTGGAATCTCATCGTGCCCCTGTCGAAACCGGGCATCGTCATTGGCTCGATCTTCGTCGTGACGATCGTGATGGGCGACTTCATCACCTTCGGCGTGATGGGCGGCCAGCAGATCGCTTCGGCCGGCAAGGTCGTCGAGGCGCGGCTCAACGCGCTCCAATTCCCGCCTGCTGCCGCCAATGCGGTGATCCTTCTCGCCGTCACGCTCCTGATTATCGTCGCGCTCAACCGCATCGTCGATATCCGGAAAGAACTCTGAGATGGGCGAGGATCGATCTCCGGCGTTCTACTGGCTGGCGGCCTTCTTCGCGCTGTTCGTGCTGTTCCTCTATGGCCCGATGATCGTCATCTTCATCCTGTCTTTCCAGGGGCCGACCGGCGGCCTTACTTTCCCGATGAACGGCGTGTCGCTGCACTGGTTCGAGCGGCTTTGGACCGGCGGCGGCATTGTCGATATCCAGGGCGCCTTCGTCCGGTCGCTGAAGCTCGGCCTTGTGGTGATGATCCTCACCGTCCTGCTCTCGCTGAGCGCCGGCCTCGCGTTCCGCAAGAAGTTCGTGGGCTCGAACCTTCTGTTCTTCGTCGCGGTCGCGAGTTTGATCGTGCCCTCGATCGTGACGTCGCTCGGCATTGCGCTGGAATTCCGCTTGCTTGACGACTTCCTCAAGAATCACGCGCCCTCGTGGATCGCCGATAACGTGCAGACGACGATGGGCACCTTCACTTCGGGCCTGGGCGCGCATCTGACTTGGACATTGCCGTTCGGCCTTCTCGTGATGTTCGCGATCTTCAATCGTTTCGACAATCGCTTCGAGGAGGCGGCGCGCGACCAGGGTGCGACGCCGTGGCAGACGCTGCGTTATGTCATCCTGCCCATCATCCTGACTTCGGTGATCGGGGTCGGGTTCTTTGGCTTCACCCTGTCCTGGGACGAGATTGCGCGATCGAGCCAGTCGATGGGTGAACACAACACCCTGCCGATGGAATTGCAGGCCCTGACCACAACCGTGACTACGCCGGAGATTTATGCGCTTGGCACGGCGACGACAGGCGTGTCCTTCGCCGTCATCGCGCTTGCGCTGCTCGGAATCATGACGATACGCGCCCGCCAATCTCGACACGGCTCCGACGCCGGCCAGGCCTGACGCCGACAAGCCTCGCCGGATATCGGCCCTCTTCGTACGAGCGCCGAGCCTCCCACGCGCCCAAGGTGCTTCGCCAACCCTTTAGGGTTAGCGAATCGCGCGCAACGCCTGTAAACTGCGCCTCGCGCCGCGCAGCTGGGCTGGACTCGTGCTGAAACCGCGCGCTTATAAGCGGGACCTAAACGGGGAGAATTCACATGAGCACCATAACGCGTCGCGGCCTCATTCTATCGGGCGCCGGTCTCGCGACCGCAGCCTTTGTTGTGCCCGCCGAAGCCGCCACTGGCTCGGTTTCCTTGCACATCGCCAGCGCCGGTTTCATCTTCGGCGTGACGGGCGGCAGCGGCACGTTGAGGTTCCGAGGAAGCCAGTTTCCACTGAGAGTCGGCGGCATCAGCGCGGGCGCGCTGATCGGTGTCTCCGCGACCGACCTTGTCGGCTCCGCCAGCAACCTTCACTCCCCGGGCGACATCGCCGGCCTTTACTCGGCCATCGGCGCGGGCATGTCGGTTGCGGGCGGCAGAAGCACCGCGCAACTGTCCAACGCCAACGGCGTCGTCCTTCGTCTTCATGGGCGTCAGGTCGGCTTCAGCTTCTCGATCGACCTCAGCGGAATGAGCATCTCGCTGGCTTAAGCCTCGGAGCTTAGGGTTTAAGGTGGAGCTGCGCCGGCGCGAATTTACGGCGCTTGTGCTCGGCGGGGCGGCTGTGCTCAGCCTCGCCGGGCCGGCGGACGCGGAAAGCGATCCCCTGCCCTCTTGGAACGCGGGACCCGCCAAGGACGCGATCGTCAAATTCGTCCACGCGACGACCGACGCGGCAAGCCCCGACTTCGTGCCGCTGGCCGACCGGATCGCGACCTTCGACCAGGACGGCACGCTCTGGGTCGAGCACCCGATCTATACGCAGCTCGTCTATTGCCTCGATCGGGTGCCTGCGGTCGTCAAGGCAAAACCAGATCTGGCCAAGGTCGAGCCGTTCCGCACTGTGCTGAGCGGCGATCGCGAAGCCATTGCGCGGCTGGGTCTCGAACTCGCTGATCAAGATCGCCGCCGCGACCCTCACCGGAATGGACGTGGACACGTTCCGCGATGAGGTCGCCAAATGGATCGCCGAGGCGCGCGATCCGCGTTGGGACCGGCCTTACACCGATCTCGCCTATGCGCCGCAAATCGAGCTTCTCAAATATCTCCGCAGCGTCGGCTTCCGCACGTACATCGTCACCGGCGGCGGCCAGGGGTTCGTGCGCGTCTTTTCCGAGCGGGTTTATGGCATTCCGCCCGAGCAGGTGGTTGGCGCCGCGGGTGCGACGAGCTTCCAATACGGCGCCAAGGGTCCGGTCCTCATCAAGGAGCCGAAGCTCCTGCTCAACGACGACAATGCGGGCAAGCCCGAGGGCATCAATCTCGTGATTGGCCGACGGCCTTACTTCGCCTTCGGCAATTCGACCGGCGACCGACAGATGCTCGAATATACGAAGGGCGGCGGCGGCGCGCGCCTCGCCATGCTGGTCCTGCACGACGACGGCAAGCGTGAATACGCGTATGGACCCGCGCAAGGCCTGCCCGAAACCAAGGTCGGCCGCTTTACTTCGGAGCTTTACGACGAAGCGATCAAGGACGGCTGGATCGTCGTCAGCATGAAAAACGACTGGAAGCGCATCTTCGCGTTCGACTAGCGCTGAACTCCTCGGGCCTTCACCAGCGGATCAGCGCCGCGCCCCAGGTGAACCCGCCGCCCATCGCTTCGATCATCACCAGATCGCCGGGCTTGATGCGGCCATCCTTGACAGCGATGTCGAGCGCGAGCGGGATCGAAGCGGCGGACGTGTTGCCGTGCTGGTCCACGGTCACGACGACTTTGTCGCGCGCGATGCCGAGCTTGTCTGCGGAAGCATCGATGATGCGGCGATTGGCCTGATGCGGCACGAACCAGTCGATGTCGTCCGCCGTGACGCCGGCGTCGGCGAAGCATCCCTGGATCACGTCGGTCACCATGCCGACCGCGTGGCGGAACACTTCCTTGCCTTCCATCCGCAAATGACCAATCGTCCCGCTGGTCGAGACGCCCCCGTCGACGTAAAGCTTCTCACGATGCCGGCCGTCCGCGCGCAGCCGCGAGGCGATCACACCGGGTGATGCGAGCCGTCCATCGCTATCGCGCGCCTCGAGCACGATCGCTCCCGCCCCGTCGCCGAAGAGGACGCAGGTCGTGCGGTCCTCCCAATCCAAGAGTCGCGAAAACGTCTCCGCGCCGATCACGAGCGCACGCTTGTTCGAGCCGGAGCGCAGGAATTTCTCCGCCGTAACGACTGCGAAGACGAAGCCGCTGCAGACAGCCTGCAGGTCGAAAGCGACCCCCTGGACGATGCCGAGCGCGGCCTGAACCTGAGTGGCGACCGCGGGAAACGTATAGTCGGGTGTCGACGTGGCGACGATGACGAGGTCGATGTCGGCTGGCTCGAGGCCGCCGCTGCGCAACGCCGCCTGAGCCGCCTTGAGCGCGAGCGAGGATGTGGTTTCGTCGGGCCCAGCGAGATACCGCTGACGGATGCCAGTGCGCTGCACGATCCATTCGTCCGATGTGTCGACCCTCGTCGCCAGTTCGGCGTTCGAGACGACACGCGCGGGCAGCGCGGCGCCGGAACCGCGTACGCAGGCGCGGATCGAGCCCGTCGCCCGGTCACGCGACATTTGATGATCGGACCCGCGTGCGCGACGGTCAGCGGGCGGAGGGGATGCGAGGCTCATGAACGTCACTTTCCGGAGTCAGGACTGGGCGGCGCGCGACCGCGCGGGCATGGGACGGAAGCCGTTGGCGTGGGCGATCATTTCCCGTATCTTGCCAAGCAATTCTTGCTGAACCATGTCATAGGCTAATTCCACAGCGCCGGCGTAGCTCTCGGCGTCGGCGCCGCCATGAGCCTTGATGACGACGCCGTCAAGTCCAAGAAAGACGCCACCGCTGGCTCGCGGGCTCATTTTGGCGCGCATCGCGGCAATCGCCCTGCGGGCGAACAGGAAGCCGATCCGGGACATAAGATCGTGGCTCACGGCTTCGCGCATATATTGACCGAGCTGCCTTGCGGTGCCTTCGGCAGTCTTCAACGCGATGTTGCCGGTGAAGCCTTCGGTCACAAAAACGTCAACAGCGCCCTTGCCCAGATCGTCGCCCTCAACGAAGCCGTGGTAGCGCATGTTGGGAAGGCTCGCCTCGCGCAAAACGCGCCCTGCGGCCTTAACCTCCTCGACGCCCTTGATCTCTTCGGTCCCGACATTGAGAAGGCCCACAGTCGGAGAGTCGATGTGGAACACGATTCGCGCCATCGCCGCGCCCATCACCGCGAGGTCGACGAGATGCTGTGCATCGCCGCCAATGGTCGCGCCAACGTCGAGCACGATCGACTCGCCGCGCAACGTCGGCCACATCGCCGCGATCGCAGGCCGCTCGATCGGCGCCATCGTGTGCAGGCAGAATTTCGCCATCGCCATCAGGGCGCCCGTGTTGCCGGCCGAAACGGCGCAATCGGCCGCGCCCGACTTCACCGCCTCAATCGCCTGCCACATTGACGAGACGCGCCTTCCGGTGCGCAGGGCCTGGCTCGGCTTGTCGCTCATCTTGACCGCGACATCCGTGTGAAAAACGCGCGACTTGGCGGCGAGCTTGGGATGACGCTCGAGGATGGGACCGATCACGTCCTGCTCGCCGTAGAGCAGAAACTCCACGTCGGGAAGGCGTTCAAGCGCCAGGGCCGCGGCGGACAGAACGATCGTTGGCCCGTGATCGCCACCCATCGCGTCCAGCGCTATGCGAACGTCGCCTGCCATTCCCTCGTCCGACCACGTCCAGCGCGTTGCCCGGACGGCGCGGCGCGGCGCGACAATAGCGGCTCCCCCGTGCAAGGCAACGCAAGAAACCTTGACTCATTTGCAGCCAACCCCGCCTCATTTCGACTGGGAGGACCATGTCGCCGAAACGTTCGAGACAAGGGCGCAGCTTCGGAGCCTAGAAAACTCCGACGTCGGTGGAGGCCCGCGATCCCAGCGAATCGCTAATCGTGGTCCGCTTTGTCGCGCTGGGCGAGCGCAGCAAAGGGGGAGTCCGCTGGCTCCGAATCCATGCGCTCCTCCTCGAAGGCCGCGCCGGGCTTGCGTGGATAAGGATCGAGGCCAAGAGCGAAGAACTCCGCGGTGAGCGCGCCAAGGTCTATTTTTCCCTCGATGATCGGATCGGGTTCGTCTTCGTCGGTGAGTGAAAATGTTTCCTCGGGCGATCCAGACTTGGCGGCTTTCTGCGGAGCGAATCGCACGTCCACCTCCTCGTCCACGGTCGCCGGGAACGGCTCGACCGAAACGATGCAGAGTTGAGTGAGTTCGCCATGGACGGCGCCGGTGACGCGCACTCCGTCACGGCCCAACGGCTTGAGGCTGAGCGTCGCCGTCAGGACGGCGATGTCGGGAAGCCGATAGAACGACGCGAGTTCTTCCCGCTCGGCGGACGTCGCCTCGACCGACACGACTTTACCGTCGCGAGGAAGGGTATCGACCCGCACGATACGAGAGAACACGTTCCCTTCACTCATGAGGAACTCCGGCTGGGATCGAACCCAGCGGAAAGCGAAAGCGGCCTTCCGTGAAAGCCTCGAGGGGAATCGCCGACAAGCCTGCATCGAGCGAAGCGATATAGCGGGCTAACGCTTCTGCTTTCGACCCGGCCTGATCGCTTTTCGCGCCGTACACGTTCCGGGCGAGCGCGGTCGCGAGTTCGTGCGGCGAGGCGTCGTCGAGCGCAGCCGCATAAGCGGCGTTGCGGCCGTAAAAGGCGCTTCCCATCGCCTTCAGCCGCTTCGACACGCCAATATCCGAATAGCCGATCTCGCGCAGCGTGTCGTCGAAATGGGTGAAGAGGCTGTCCACCAGATCCTGGGCGATCGCGTCCGCAACGCCGCCCAACGCCGCCAGCCGGCGCAGGACGAGTCCGGCGTGGACAGTCAGAAGCTCAAATCGGCCGTCCATCCGATCGGGCGCGGCCAGCGCCTCGTACAGCTCCGGGCGGCGCGCCGCGGCCACGATCTCGCCCCGAATCTGCTCGATGAGTGTTTTACTGGCGCGCCGTGCGCGCCACTGGGCCAAGATCATACCAATGTCCTGCGAGCGGCAGCTTGCGCCTTGCTCTCGTCAGGGTTGATGAGTTAGGCATCCGCGCCCGGTCTGGCAAGGCGAAAGACCGATCGAAGAGAGACGGAATGCGAATGGCGTCCAAGGTCCATCGTCGAGCAACGTTGGGATTGGCCCTGTGTGCGGCGCTCACGGTCAGCGGCTGCCTTGGCTACGAGGGCGACTTCGATCGCGGCTACCAGGTCGACGAGGACTCGGTGTCGCAAATCAAGGTTGGCGCGACGACCAAACCGGAGGCGCTATCGCTGCTGGGCACGCCCTCGACCACCTCGACCGTCGGCGGCGACGCCTGGTATTATATCGGCCAGAAGATGCAGCACACGCTGTCGTTCATGCCGGTCAAGATGACCGATCAGCACGTGCTTGCGGTCTACTTCGACAAGGGCGGCAAGGTCGACCGCATCGCGAATTACGGCATGAAGGACGGCAAAGTTTTCGACTTCGTCAGCCGCACGACGCCGACCGGCGGCTCGGAGCCCGACTTCCTCAAGAACATCATGGGCGGCCTGTTCAAGTTCAGCTGAGCGGTCGAGACCGTTGTCCTAACGGCGCTCGACCCGAACAGAGCGGGTGCGAGGCGCGGATATTATGATTTTCGAAGCGTCTTTTTGACCCGCCGCAGTAAAGCGGCCGTAGCTTGTCGCGCCAACGTTCAAATGTTCGCGAGCAGCGCCCATAATCCGCGCGACGTCCGCCTCACCATGGGACGGCATCACAAAGCGGTCATGTGCCCTTCCTATCGCTGCCGACGTTAGTCAGCATGGGAGAGTGAACTTGAAGATTTCGAACATGATGCTCGCCGCGGTTGTTCCTGCCATGGTTAGCTTGGCGCCAGTTGCGGCGCACGCGACGGCGCCGACCGTAACCGTCTTTAACAGCACCGCGCTTGGGTTCGGCGGCGATGTGGTGCTTACGATCAACGGCGTCGACTACACCGCGTTTAACAGCGGCCACTACGACAATCTGGGCGGGAGCATTTTCACGAACTACCAAGCCGGTTTCGATGGATTCAACAACAATCCCAAGAGCGAAGTCAGGAATTTCTTTGCGTTCGATCTCAGCGGCCTCAGCGGCCCGATCACGAGCGCGACCCTGACCATCCCGTCCAATCCTTTCGGTATCGGGTACAACAATACGAGCGGCAGCGCCTCGATCACATATACGAACTGGGACGTGTCCACGCCGATCGACGACCTGAACGACGGAACCAACGGACTTTCGACCTTCGCCGACTTGGGAAGCGGAGAGACGTTTGGCTCGGCGTTGGTCCACGAGGGCGACCTCCTCACGACGGTCACGCTCGACGGCGCCGCGCTCGAGGATATCGCCGCTGCCGAAGGGAAGGACTTCGCCATCGGCGGCAGCGCGATGGCGACCGTTCCCGAGGCTTCGACCTGGGTGATGATGGTCGCCGGCTTCGGCCTGATGGGCGTTGCGCTTCGTCGTCGTTTGACGACGATTGCCCTCATCTAAGATCGAGAGCATCGATAATGAGAGCGCCGCCGGTCGAAAGAACGGCGGCGTTTTCGTAACGAGGATGGCGCGCCCGAGTGGATGCGAACCCTTCAGAAGAGGTATTCCAACACCTAGACGACGGCCACGATTACGTGCGCCTGAATTTTGGCGGCAACCTCGCCACTCCCATGTCTGTCCGCGATCGCGGAGGCAGCGTGATCGGTTGCAGCGTCCAGTCCTCCCGCGTCTCTCGCTTCGATCTCGTTGCGAAGGGGAGTTCCTTGACAGTAGGCAATGGCGACCTGGCGGGGCGAGGATGCGCGGCTTTGCTCTGCCCTTGTCTCGATCATCACGCGGGAGAAACCTGCATTCTCAAGTTCGCCGCGGATCAGCGCCGTGTCATGGTAGCCGTGCGGCGTGCGCGCCAGAAAGCGCGGCGGATCGCTCGGAAAGATCTTTGCGAGAGCATTCGTTACATCATCGGCAAAAACGTTCTCTTCAATGCGGTCCCATACGTTGAACAAAAAATATCCGCCGGGCTTCAGCACACGCTTTGCTTCGCGATAGCCCGATATGCGATCGGGAAAGAACATTGCGCCGAACTGGCAGCAGACCAGATCGAAGGCTTCATCTTCGAATGGGAGCGCTAGAGCGTCCGCTCGGCGCCATGTGATGCGACTGTCAGGACCTTGTCGCGACGAGGCGTAGTCGAGCATCGGCTGATTGAGGTCGGTCACCGCATAACTCGCGCTCGGAGACAGTCTTGGCGCCAATGCGCGGGTAACGACCCCACTGCCTGCAGCAGTCTCCAAGACGGCGCGTGGCGAGAAGGCGGCCGCTCGTTGTGCAAGATCGGCGGCGAACGGTTCGAAAATCAACGGCACCATGTAGCGGTCGTAGTTTTCCGGAATCGAGCCAGCAAACACTTTGTCAGATTCCGACATTGCTGGCCCCGCCGCCCGTTTTGATGGCTGGCGACTTTAGCATAAATGGTTGTTTTGGATCGTTCTCGATAACGGATGGGCACGAGCCCGACGGTTCGAATCCTGCCCGGTGAAATGGCGCGCCAGAAGGGATTCGAACTCTATACGCGCCGGCTTTTGATCTAGCCGGCTGACGGAATGACACGGACATTCTTGGCGCTTAGAGCGATAGCTGTTGTTCAGGCTGTTTTTCGCTGCGGCTACCAACGTCCTGGCCGGGCTTGACCCGGCCAGGACGGCCCGAGCGCAAAGATCCGACCGCGCAACCTCAATCAACAGCTATCGCTACAATCGCCACATATTTTTATTGCGGAATCAGAAATATGGGTAAACTTACCCCATGAACACTCTTGCACTCCCCATGGCCTCGATCGGGGCTCCGACTCCGCCTTTCGAACGCCAGCAGCGCTGAGAAAGCCGACGCCATGCGATCGTAACAAGCGCCGACCCCGCGCTCGGCGCCCTTGGGCTACTGGCCGGATTACTTCGCCAGGATGGCCAGCAACAGCAGGGCGACGATGTTGGTGATCTTGATCGCCGGATTGACCGCCGGGCCGGCAGTGTCCTTGTAGGGGTCGCCGACCGTGTCGCCGGTGACGGACGCCTTGTGGGCTTCCGAGCCCTTCAGGTGCCTGACGCCGTCCTTGTCGACGAACCCGTCCTCGAAGCTCTTCTTCGCGTTGTCCCACGCGCCGCCGCCCGAAGTCATCGAGATGGCGACGAAGAGACCGTTGACGATCACGCCGAGCAGCGAGGCGCCGAGCGCGGCGAAGGCCGACGCCTTCGAGCCCGAGATCCACAACGTGCCGAAATAGACAACGAACGGAGCCAGGACCGGCAGCAGCGAGGGGATGATCATCTCCCGGATCGCGGCCTTGGTGAGCAGATCGACGGCGCGCCCGTAGTCGGGACGCTGGGTGCCATTCATGATGCCCGGCATTTCCTTGAACTGGCGGCGAACTTCCAGCACCACCGCACCGGCCGCGCGGCCGACCGCGGTCATTGCGATGCCTGCGAACAGATAAGGGATCATGCCGCCGAAGATGAGGCCCGCAACAACATAAGGATTCGAGAGGTTGAAGTCGACGACGCCGACATCCTTGAAGTAGGACGCGCCGGTGTCAGTGAAGTGCTTGATGTCGTTTGTGTAAGCCGCGAACAGAACCAGCGCGCCCAACCCCGCCGAGCCGATCGCGTAGCCCTTCGTGATCGCCTTGGTGGTGTTGCCGACCGCGTCGAGCGCGTCGGTCGACTGGCGCACTTCTTTCGGAAGGCCGGCCATTTCGGCGATGCCGCCGGCGTTGTCGGTGACCGGACCGAAGGCGTCGAGGGCGACGATCATGCCGGCGAGTCCGAGCATGGTCGTGACCGCGATCGCGGTGCCGAAAAGGCCGGCAAGCTGATAGGTCGAAACGATGCCGGCGACGATCACCAGCGCAGGCAGCGCCGTCGATTCGAGCGAGACCGCGAGGCCCTGGATCACGTTGGTGCCGTGGCCGGTGACGGAGGCCTGGGCAATCGACACAACCGGACGTTTGCCGGTGCCGGTGTAATATTCGGTGATAACCACGATGAGGCCGGTGACGACGAGGCCGACGAGCCCACAGATGAAGAGGTTCGAGCCTGTGACGACCTTGCCCGCCACCGTCCCGATCTCGCCCCAGCCGATGACATAGGTCGTCGCAAGCGCGAGGCCAATGATCGACAGGACGCCGGTGGCGATGAGGCCCTTGTAGAGGGCGCCCATGATCGAGCCGTTGGCGCCGAGCTTGACGAAGAAGGTGCCGATGATCGAGGTCACGATGCACGCGGCGCAGATCGCGAGCGGGTACATCATCGCGGGAACCAGCGCCGGCGTCTTCTCGAAGAAGATCGAGGCCAGCACCATCGTCGCCACGACCGTCACCGCGTAAGTCTCGAACAGGTCGGCGGCCATGCCCGCGCAATCGCCGACGTTGTCGCCGACATTGTCAGCAATGGTCGCAGGATTGCGGGGATCGTCCTCGGGAATGCCGGCCTCAACCTTGCCGACGAGATCGGCGCCGACGTCAGCGCCCTTGGTGAAGATGCCGCCGCCAAGCCGGGCGAAAATCGAGATCAGGGAAGCGCCGAAGCCGAGCGCGACCAGCGCGTCGATCGTCTCTCGATCGGCCACGCCATGGCCAAGAACGCCGGTGAGAAAGCCAAAGTAGCCAGCCACGCCGAGAAGCGCGAGACCTGCCACGAGCAGGCCGGTCACGGCGCCTGAGCGAAAGCTGATATCGAGACCACCGGCGAGCGATTTCGTCGCGGCCTGCGCGGTGCGCACGTTGGCGCGCACCGAGACGTTCATGCCGATGAAACCCGCCGCGCCGGACAGGATGGCGCCGATCGCGAAACCGATCGCCACCGGCCACGAAAGCAGAAGCCCAAGAGCTATGAAAACGACAACGCCGACGCCGGCGATGGTGGTGTACTGGCGCCGCAGATAGGCTTGCGCCCCTTCCGCCACCGCGCCGGAAATCTCCTGCATGCGCGCTGAACCGGCGTCCGCCGCCATCAGGCTATTGATCGTGTAGACGCCGTAGACAATGGAAAGCAGTCCACAGACGATAATCAAGCCCAAAAGCATGCGCGAAAGCCCCGATTTCAGGGCCGCGGGCGCCTCTCCCGCGGCTCGTTGGTGGCGCTCCTTGCCAGAAACTGCGCTGCGCCGCAACGGCGTGGCGGTTTTGAATCGGTTTTAAGGCAAATGCGGCGTTAGGCCGGATCGCCACGGGCAAACCGCCCGGTACTTTCTAGTGATTTGCTCTCTCAGCGCTTCCCGTCAGGGGTCCAAGTCGTCTCCCCGATACGCAGGGACTGGACCTTCAGTTCCCCCTTCGGCTCGAACAGGTCGTCCCGCAGCACCACTCGGCCGTCTTGCTGGCCAATTCCCAGCAAAGCGTGGGCCGCCGACACCATTCGGGCGGCGGAGCCGGTGTACCACGACCAGCCGCCTCGTCCGCCGTGCCCCCAACCGTCGTAAATATCAGCGGGCTGCTGAATGGGAATGAGCCCATAGGTCGCGAGGCTCTCGGGATCGGTCTTCTTAAGCGGCGAGATCTTTTCGTAAATCTCGAAGGCGCGCGCGCTGAGGCGAGCGGCCAATTCGCGGTCGCCCTTGGCGCGCGCCGAGGCGGCGAGGCGCACGAAGCCATCGACGATCCAGGTCGCACCGTGGCTGTACTGGCCGCCGTTCTCACGCACTCCGGGCGGATAGTCCGCGATCCGTCCCGGATAGGGCTGCGAATGTTCATAGAACGGCTGCTCGAGCAGCAGAACCCGGTTCGGCGCGTTCGATCCCCTTCAGGCCGCCCTCGATGGCGGCAAGCGCGCGCTCGTCGTCGCAGGCGCCGGAATAGGCGGACCAGCCCGTCGTCATAGCGTTGCGCGCGCCAATCTCCTGTCCGTCGTCGGCGAAATCGAGCGCATAATGATCGCCCATCCAACCGGTTTCCAGGGCCGTGCGCTGCGCAGAGAGTTCCTGCTCGCAGCGCGCCGCGAAAGCTTCATCGCCCTTGACGCGCGCCAGGTCGACGAAGCCGTCGAGCACATTGGCGAGGAAGAAGCCCATCCAGACGCTCGTTCCGATTTCGCGCCGTCCAAGCGCGTCGATGCCGTCATTCCAATCGCCGGCGCGCAGCAAAGGCAGCCCGTTCGCGCCCATGTGGTCGAGGGTGAAAGCAATGGTCAGGCGCGCGTGCTCGTAGACGGTCGCGCTCTCGCGCGAGACGCGGGGGATCACGATCCAGGTGTCCTCGTGCGCCGGCACGGCCTCCGCCTCGAGGAACGGCGTGACCACATCGAGAACAGTTCGATCGCCACTTTCGCGCACGTAGCGGGCGAGAACGTAGGGCAGCCAGAGGTGGGGGTCGCTCGCCTTGGTCCGCTGGCCGAGGCCGGTGCCGCCGCCTGGCGCGCGATGCCACCACTTGAGCACATCGCCTTCGCGGAATTGCTGGCTCGCGTGCAACACGATCTGCGCCCGCGTGAGGCGCGGCTCGAGGAGCGTCAGCGGCAGCACGTCCTGCAACTGATCGCGATAACCCGTCGCTCCGCCGATCTGGTTCGGGCCTACGCGACCGAACAGCCGCGATGCGTAGAGTTGATAGGGAAGCCAGGTGTTGACCAGCCGGTCGAAGTCGGGCCGGTTCGTGCGGACTTCGACCTTGCCCAGCCGCGCGGCCCAGGAGGCGCGCGTCGCCGCAAGTTCGTCCTGCGCGCTGGCGACCCCGATGCGCGCCGCTGCGCCCAGCGCTTCCCGCCGGCTTCGCGCTTGGCCGAAGGCGATCGCAATCTTTGTTTCGCCCCCGGGCGGCAGGACGATCTCACTGCAGAAGGCGGCCACGCGCCGCCCGTCGTCACGCGCAGCGCCGTCGCTCGCGCCGACCTCGACCATCGCGGGGGCCAGAATATTGCGTCCCGGCCCGCCGAAGAATCGGGCGCGGATGGTCTCTGTCGTCGATCCCTCGAGGCTCGTCGCGGCAAACGCAAATCCGCGCACGAAATCATTGCTGGGATTGCTGAAGAGGAGGGTCGAACCGACGGTCTCGTCGAGAATCTTGTCGATGCTCGCGTTCGGACTGTCGTCGAGCGCAAGATCGAAATAGGGTGCGACGCGCAACCGCTTTGAACCCGTCCCACGATTGCGCAAGGTGAGGAGACGCATGTCGCCGGGGTAGTTCGGCGGCACAAAGACGACATATTCCGTTTCGAGATCGCCGCGCCTCATCGTGAACGTCGCGACCCCCGGTTCATACACCGCATCGTGAGTAGCGTCGTCGCGCTGAAAAGGCGTGAAGCTCGGCGCGTCTGTTTCGCCGTTATCGAGGTCTCGCAGGTAGACGACCTGCCCTGGCTGCACGGCGGTCACGCTGTCGAAGCGAAAGGCGGAAAGGCCGTTCTGGCGGGCGTTGCCGAAGGCGGAAAAAATCTCGCCGTCATTCGAGACCATTGTCGCCATGCCAATTTCGTTCGCCATCACGTGAGCCCACGGTCTGGGCGTACGGTGCGTCAGCCTCAGCGCTTTGCCATCAGCCGAGAAGGCAAACGGCCAACGCGAGTGCAGAGCAGGCGAAGGCTCGACGGCGCGCGTTGCGTAGAGGCGCTTTTGCAGCTCCGGCTCGGGAAGAGATGGGAGACCGAGGCGCTTTGCGATTAACTCGCCCGCCCACACCGAGTTGTCAGAACGGCCGACGATGAACTCTGCCTCCGCGGTCCCGCCGGGAGCGAGCATCGCCTCAAGCGTGAAACTCGCCGCTGGATCGAAGGGCCAGAGCTTGCCTTCGTCGTCGAGCTTGCGCCAACGCCAACGCTCGCCTCCGGTTGGCTTGATCAACGAGCCTTCGCCGATAAAGCGGGTGCGCGAATCCTCGTAGCCGACGAGTTCCGCGCCGGCGCCCGGCTTGACGGCGAAGAAGGCGACTTCTCCGCGATCGGCCCGCGCCGACCGCAAGAGTTGATTGCGCGCGAGAATGGCGTTGAGAGGACGGACGAACACGGTCTCGACGTGCATGCCGGCAAAGTCGAGATCCTTAGCGTACGCGCCCGTCTCATGGGCGGCGACCTCGCAGAAGCTGGTGAGGCGCAAGCGTCGATGCCGGTCCGACTTATTCTCAAGCCTGATGCGCCAGCTCAACACGGCGCCTTCCGGGTCGGGCGCAATCTCCATGCGCGCTTCAATCTCATTCAGGGCGTTGACGATCGCAAGACGGTGGAAGCCCGGCTCCTCGATCCGATAGTCGCCAGCGCGCCGAGCCGGCTCAAAGCCGATCGACCAAGGCGCTTCGTCCTCCTCGCTCACATAAAAGAAATGCCCGCGCGCCTGTAACGGATCGAGCGGCCGGCGAAAAAGGTCGATTGCGAAGCCGCCGCGCTCCGCCCCCATCACGAACCCGGCGCCCCTCCCGTCACGCTGAATCTCGAGGCCCACCGCGCCGTTGTTGAAAGCATAGCGTTCCGGCCGCCGCGCAAGTTCAAGCGGGGCGCCATCGAGCCACGGTCCCGCTGGCCCAATCTTGGCGCGCTCCTTCAGATAAGCAGCGATAGAGGCTGCGGCGATCGCGGCGCCTGAAGCCGCATAAGCGAAGCCAAGCGTCCTGACCGCGTTCGGCATGGGCGCGCCGCCACGCGCCAGCGTCTCCGCCCCGGTCCAGGCCTTGTCCCACTCGGGCCCCCGCGGAATGTAAAACGGAATAAGCAGCGGCGCCCAGGTGCCGAAGCGGCGGATGCCGTCAGGGATCGCGCGCGTGCGGCCATTGTGGCCGACGAATCGCGCCGCGGCTTCGTCAGCGCGGTCGCCGCCGAGAAACGACAGATTGACCAGGGTCGCGACCCTGAGCCCCATATGATCGAACCAGATGAGGATTCTGAGCCAGTCATAGGCGAGAAGCCCGGTAAACATGGCGAGGCTGAATTGGCGGAAGTCCGCCGGATTCTGCGTGACGTTGGCGCCAATGGCGACGCCGGTGCGGATCGCGCCGTCCTGATTGTACCAGGTCGGATCCGGCGACTGGCGCAGGAACGAATTGATGACCGGCGCCATCCACAGGCCCCAGCGCAAAACGCGCACCCCCTGCTCCACCAGGCCCTCGACGCCGTCCGGACTCAGCAGCGTCTTGATCGGACGCAAGCTTCGCCGCAGCGCGGCGTCGAGCAGAACGTAATTGATCGAGAACAGCGGCGCGGCGAGTGACCAGTTGATCACGCCGGCCACCGACTCGGTCCAGAACAGCCTGACGCCGCCCGCGACCTCGCCGAGGTTGATCGATCCGTATTTGTTGAAGATCGGATAGGTGGTGAAGTCGCCGAGCTTGCGCCCGTCGAGCCGGTAATTGACGTCGGCGTAGGCCCAGAACTTGTCGATGACGACATGGAGCTGGGGCGTGTCGAAATACCAACCGAGCGCGCCAGCGACCAAGCCGCCGAGCACAAGGCCAAGCGCATACAGCCGCCAACTTTGCAGCCTCCGTCGCTCGCCGCTCATCACGCTGCCTGCGTCGAAGGCGAGATCGACGCCACCGTAGCAAAGCGCGCCGGTCGCAGCCATCGCGAGAAAGCGCGCGCCGCCATCGTCGGCGGCCAGATTGGCGCGGTAGGCGAGCGCGAGGCCGAGCCCGATGACAAGCCCGCGCACCGGTCCTCGCGGATCGCGATAGGCGGCGCTCAGCCGGCCGAAGAAGGGCGCCGTGCCATCGGCGCTGCCGACGATCGTTTGCCCGAGCGGAAAAAGGAGCGCGCCGAGAAGCGGTCCAATCAGCAGCGCGCCGCGGTCGAGAACGGTCGCCGCGCCGGGCGCGCTCAGGATCAAAGCTGCGATGAGAATAAGGCCCATGAACAGCGCGCCGTAGATCGCGCCCTTGATGAAGCCAGTCCGCCAATGTTCCCAGACGACCTCGAGGCGCGGCGGGCGGCCAGCGAGCCAATCGAGAGCAACGCCAGTCAAAAGATAAACGATCGCCCATAAACCCGCTTGAGCCAGCGCCGCGCATAGGCTTGAGAAAATAATCGCCAGAAGTGGCTGAGCCACCCATTGCGCCGCATTGGCGAACAAAGGAGTCGCAGCCGCGACAGCGCCGCTCAATGCGAACACGGCGTGCGTGGGAACCGAGCGCGGCAGCCGGTTGAGGCTGACCAGGTTGATCAGAATGAAGATCGCCTCGCCGATCAACCAAAGCGTCAACGCGCGCCCAATGAGGACTTGCGCTGGAAAGGGCAGATTGGCGTGCGCGGTCACGGCGGCGCCGAGCTCGGCCATGTGCCAGTCAGCGCCAATCGCAAGCATGAGATTGAACAGGAACGGGACCGCGATGAGGCTCAAGGCTTCGATGAGCCGAAGCCCACGGAAGCCGCCGATGAGCGCCATGATCGAACCGCCGGCGTAGATGAGTAGCGCAATCGTTGCGCCGGGCGGATCGAACCTGAAGACGTCCGGCCACGGGCCCGGCAGTTGCCAGAAGCCGAGCGAATCGTTGCGCTGAATTGCGAAGATCGCGAACGCCGCGGCGTCAATCGCGATCAGCGCCGCGGAATATGGGCGCTCGGCGCGGGCGTAGCGCAAAAGCGCCAGCCCGCCGGCGCCGGCAATCGCGGCGACGATGGGTTGCAGCAGCGCGATTGCCGCGTAGAGGGCGACCGCAATCAGTGCTAGGCCCCCGAACCGCAAAAGCCCTACGGAGCGATGCGCAAAAGGGCGTGCAAAAGCAGGCGTCGTCTCCATGCCTTCCGCGATCCCGGATTGAGCCCGTCTCTTCCTCAACGATTGCCCGCTGAGTCGCAAGCCCGCCTCGCAAGCCCCGCCTTGAACGGCGCTTGCAGTCCGCCCCATAGCCGCCCAATATGGCGTCTATGCGCACTTGGGCGGCTATATTTCGGCCACAGTGTCGCAGGCGCCGACCGGTGGGAGCTTCATGATCATTCGACGATGGGTCGCAGTGGCGCTCGTGGGCGCCGTCGTCGCAGCGACCGCTGGGCAAGCGGCGGAACTGCCTTCTCAGCGCGGGCAAACCGGCAAGTCAAAGAAAACTGAATACGTCACACCATGCAATGTCGCTGGCTCTCCCGGCGTGCTCGCGTCTGACGGCGTTTGTGTCAGGCTCAGCGGCTATGTTTCGTCCCAGTACGGCGGGCAGTTCAGGTAGACCAATCGCCGCGTCTTGCCGGTGAAAGCGGCTTCGGGCTAAACGGGTCCATGAAACCGCAAGCCCCCCTCGCTCACTTGGGTCGACCGTCGCGCATTCCCGATACACCCGACGCAAAGACACTCGACCGAGTCCCCAATCCGCAGGCCGATACGGCTTATATCGCCCGCTTCACCGCACCTGAGTTCACATCGATGTGTCCGGTGACCGGGCAGCCCGATTTTGCCCATCTGGTCATCGACTACGCGCCTGGCGCATGGATCGTCGAATCGAAATCACTGAAGCTTTACCTTCAGAGCTTCCGCAATCACGGCGCGTTCCATGAGGAATGCACAGTGCGCATCGGCAAGGATCTTGTCGGATTGCTGAAGCCGCGATGGTTCAGAATCGGCGGCTACTGGTTTCCGCGCGGCGGCATCCCGATCGACGTGTTCTGGCAGAGCGGCAAGCCGCCGAAGGGGATCTGGATTCCCGATCAGGGCGTCGCGCCCTATCGCGGCCGCGGCTGACGGAGGCCGACAGGCAGGAACAACGCGATTTTCGATGCGTTCACTCCCCTCAAGGGCGCCAAACGCGTCCGTCCCGAATGGAGTCCGCAGATGAACCGTCGTTTTCTTCTTGCCTCGATTGCAACGTTGCCAGCGAGTCAGGTGCTCGCGCAGGCGACTTCCCAGCCCGCGCCAGCGCCGAGCGCGGGGATGGACGCCCGACAGAGACACATCAGAGACACGATGGCTTACGGCTCGCTATCGCTGTTGCTCAGCAGGATGGCGAAGGCAAAAGTGACTCACCCTCTGCTCAAGCAGTTCGTCGAGTTCGAAATCGCCGAGCAGGAAACGGTCGGCGGCATATTGAAGGCTATGCAGACGAACGCCGCCCCGTCGGGTGAAACTCCGTCTCCGAGCGATGCGGATCTCATGCAAAATCTCGACGACGCGGGCAAAGCGTCGGTCGATAAGCTTCGCGCTCTAAAGGCCGGGTCCGAATTCGATCGCGATTACATTCGCTACGAAATTGAGGGGCACCGGAAACTCCTCGAAATTCAGGAAGTCTATCTGAAGTCGCCGGACAATCTCGACGAGACCAATGTCGCGAAGCTCGCGCGGGGCATGATCAAGGAACACTTGGCCCTCCTCACCGACGTAGACAAGGCGGCGTGAAGTCGAGCGGCGGTCCTTTAGCAAAGATGAAGGGCCGTCATTGCGGGCGACGCGGAGCAATCGAGGGACCGTAAGGCGCTCTACGCTCTTGGATTGCTTCGTCGCTTTGCCCCTCGCAACGACGAATTCACCGAGCCGCGCAGACTCCACGCCGCGAGGCTCGCTTGTGGTGAGGGCAGCTTTGGCCGTAGGAGCTCGTCAGTCGTCCGTCGCGGCTTGCCTGCGATCGTCGGAACAAGGCTGGCCAAGGCATAGACGCGAGCCCGCAACTCATCGGCGAGCGCCTGTCGGTCTTTGATGGAAGCAAGAGAAGCGAACGGGATGGGGGACCCGACCCCCACTGGCAAGCAGGTCCCGATGCGCGTCTTCACCTCATGGAATATGAGGGAGAGACGGAGCGTCAGGCTCACGTGACTTGCGATCTGGAAAAGGCGGCTGTTCTGGCCGCCGAACCAGATCGGCACGACGGTCGCCTTCGACCTCTGAACGAGTTGGGAAACGAACGGCTGCCAGCGTCCATCGACTGCGGGCCCCGAACCAAACTTGTCCGGCGTCGTCGAAATGGCGCCGGCGGGAAATACAACCACAGCCCCGCCCTTTGCGAGATGGGCGCGCGCCGCAGCGCGCGAAGCCAGGTTTGTGTGTTCGGCGCCCTTGGCGCCAGAGAAATCGATGGGCAAAATGAAGGCCGCCGCCTCAGGCGCGCGCGTCAACACGATGTGCGTGAGAACGAGGAAATCGGGCCGCACCTTGCTGACCAGCCAAGCCATCACGATTCCATCGAGCACGCCATAGGGATGGTTGGCCACGAAGACGACGGGGCCCGTCTTTGGCGCGGCGAAGAGCGCATGCGGGTCGTAGCGTACGTCGAGTTCGAGCGAGCGAACAGCGGCCTGCCAGAAAGTCTCGCCTTCGCGGGGGAAGCGTTGGTTCTCAACATACATCCGCTTGAGCTTCGGTTGGCCCGTCGCCTTCTCGACGAGCCGAATCAGCGCCCGCTGGATCGGCGGATCGCTCGCAGTCGCGTAGCTGAAGAGATATTTGTCCATCGGACTCGTCGGCGCGGATCGGTCCGCAAAAATATAATGTTCACGCGACTGCCATGTGACAAGGCTGCCGTCAGGCATTGTCGAGATTACGCTTAACGAGCCGGTCGAAATCCTGCAGTTCAGAGACCAGCGCCTCGAAATCCTTGAGCGGCACCATGTTGGGGCCGTCGGAAGGCGCGTGGTCGGGGTCTTGATGGGTCTCGATGAAAACGCCGGCGACGCCGACCGCCACCGCCGCCCTCGCCAGCACTCGAACGAACGCGCGTTCGCCGCCCGAGGAGGTTCCCTGCCCTCCGGGCTGTTGCACAGAATGGGTGGCGTCGAAGATCACCGGCGCGCCGGTCTCGCGCTTGAGGATCGGCAGCGCACGCATGTCGGAGACCAGCGTGTTGTAGCCGAAACTTGTCCCCCGTTCTGTCACCAGGATGTCAGCCAAACCCGCCGCGTCAAGCTTGGCGACGACGTTCTTCATGTCCCAGGGCGCGAGAAACTGTCCCTTCTTGACGTTGACAGGCCTGCCGGTCTCTGCCGCCGCAATCAGAAGATCGGTCTGGCGACAGAGGAAGGCCGGGATCTGAAGCGCGTCAACCGCTTGCGCAACCGGCGCGCACTGGCTGCTCTCGTGCACATCAGTGATGACCGGAAGGCCGACGGTTTCGCGGATTTCGGCAAAGATCGGCAAGGCGGCTTTGAGCCCCATTCCGCGTTGGGCTGACCCGGAGGTCCGATTGGCCTTGTCGAAGGAGGACTTGAAGACGAGGCCGATCGCGCGGCGCCCCGCAATCTCCTTGAGCGCATGCGCCATCTCAAGCGCGTGCGCCCGGCTCTCGAGCTGGCACGGCCCGGCGATGAGCGCCAGCGGCAGCGCAGGGCCGAAGCGGGCCGCAAGCGGCCCCTGGCCGATCTGAACGATGGCGTTGTTGCGCAAGGCAAGTCCTGCTAGCGAGAAATATCCCGCTTTCGGCTGCGGCTCTTAGCGGGAGGCGAGACGTGATGGCAAGCGGGCAATCGCGGCGCCACTCATGCATCCCCTATCCTCATTCTGAGGCGCCGCGTAGCGACCTCGAAGAATGATCCACTTGGCGGCGCCGACCCGCTTCCTATTGAGCATCCTTCGAGACGCGCCTTCGGCGCTTCTCAGGATCAAGCCGCGTGCGCTACCCCTGCCCGTCAACGGTCTCGCTCGCGGCGAAGTCGATCTCGACTCGCGCGCCGCTCGGGTCGAAAAAGAACAATTGCCAGAGCCCGGCCGCGTGACCGTTCTCAGGCAACCGCCTCAAGTCGTGCTTGATTCCGCGCGCCTTGAGCTTGGCCACGTAGGCTGACGGATCCGTGCCCCAGAAAGCAATATGGTCGAGCACGCCGCCCCCCTCCGGAATGGAAGGCCGTTCCACGACATGCAGCACGGCCTTGCCGTCATTGTAGAGCCAGGCGCCTGGAAACGAGAACGCCGGGCGCGGGCCGGAGGTAAAGCCAAGGATGTCGTTGTAGAAGGCGACTGTCTTTTCGGCATTCGTCGTGAGGATGGTGAAATGATCCATCCGAGCAATCGGCATGGGGCCTATCCTCCCTTGGCGCACTATGTGCGAGCTGTTTCCACCGGCCAGACTCGTCGCCTCCCCCGGCGCCTGTCAAGCGACAATCAGCAGCGGCCAGAATTTGACACCGGCCTTGGGCGCGGCGCACGCTTCGCTTATGAACGACCGCAAGGATAATGGCGACAGCGAACTCGGCATTCTCGCGCGCCGCAGGATCGAGGCTGCGATTATCGCGCCGATCTACGACGAGATGCGCGAAGCGATCGGGGAGCAGAAGGCGCGCGACATCCTGCGCCGGGCCATTCGACGCGCCGCAATCGACGCCGGGACCGAAATGGCCTCGCGCGCCAATGGCGAGGCGGACCTCGAAAGCTTCAAGGCGATCCTGCCACTGTGGACGAAGGATGACGCGCTGACGATCGAGGTCATCGACGACAAGCCTGGCGTGCTCGACTTCAACGTGAGGCGCTGCCGCTACGCGGAGACCTATCGCGCAATGGGACTTGGCGACATCGGAGACATCCTGTCCTGCAATCGCGACGGCGCGTTCTGCGAAGGTTATGACCCGCGCATCAAGCTGACGCGCACTCAGACCATCATGGGCGGCGCGAGTCATTGCGACTTTCGCTATCGCTCGAGAGCGCGCACGTCCTCATGAAGGGAAGCCTTGCATGAGCGCGATCCCGGACATGATGACCGCGGTGATCATCGAGGGCGGCAAGGGCGCAGCCGACGCCTTGAAGGCCGCGCAGGTCCCAACCCCCAAACCCGGTCCTGGCGAAATCCTGATCCGGGTCAAGGCCGCCGGTGTCAACCGGCCCGACATCATTCAGCGCATGGGCCTTTATCCCCCGCCGCCCGGCGCCCCCGAGATCTTGGGCCTCGAAGTCGCGGGAGACGTGGCCGCGTTCGGCGCGAAGGCGGCCCGGTGGTCGGTCGGCGATCAGGTCTGCGCCCTTCTGGGCGGGGGCGGCTACGCGGAATATTGCCGGGTCGATTCCCGACATGTGTTGCCCATCCCCAAGGGGCTGAGCCTGGTCGAAGCCGCCGCGCTGCCAGAAACCGCCTTCACTGTCTTCGCGAATGTGTTGGAAAGCGGAGCCCTCAAAGCCGGCGAGACTTTCCTCATACATGGAGGCACATCCGGCATCGGCGTCATGGCGATCCAGATGGCGAAGGCGGCAGGCGCCAAAGTGTTCGCCACCAGTCGCGGCGCGGATAAAGCGGCGGCGGCCTTGAAGCTCGGCGCCGACGTCGCGATCGACACCAAAGCCGAAGATTTCGTGGAGCGGATCAAGACCGAAGGCGGAGCCGACGTCATTCTGGACATGGTCGGCGGCGACACCACGCCGAAGAACCTCGCCTGCCTGAAGCCGCTCGGGCGCAATGTCCTGATCGCCACCCAGGGCGGAGCGAAAGCGGAAATCGACCTCATGCGCCTGATGCGCGACCGGCTGATCCTCACCGGATCAACGCTGCGCCCTCGCTCAGCCGACGAAAAGGCGCGGCTCGCCGCCGCTGTCGAAGCCCGCGTCTGGCCTTGGATCGAAGCTGGCAAGATCAGGCCGATCGTCGACAAAACCTTTCCCTTGGCCGAGGCTGGCGCGGCGCATGCCTACGTGGAGAGTGGAAGCCATTTGGGAAAAGTGGTGCTCATCCCTTGAGCGGCGGCCTCGTGCTGGGCGCTTCGTTGCGGCGCGCAGCGCCGGCTCAAGTTATGCGTCCGGACGAGTCGTTGGCGTCGGCTGGAGCCGTCAACCTGGCAGTTCGAAGCGCATCAAGGCGCGTTCGTGGAGGCCGGCGCACCAAACGTGACTGCCGACACGGCAGAGGCCCGTGACCATTGCAAAGCGGCCATCCGTCCATTTGAAATCGCGCGTACAGGCGCCGTTTTCGTCATAAGCGGCAACCCAAGCAACGCGCGAAGGCTTTGGCTGCACGCTTTCCGGCAGGCGCGCAACCACGCGGCGCAAAAAGAGCGGCAGCTTGTGAACGGCCTCGAGCGCCGGGTTTGCTTCCGAAGCGAAGGCGACCCAGACGAGGCCGTCGTCAGCGGCGAGATTGTCAGGAAAGCCGGGAAGCTCGGCGATCACCTCGCTTGTCCCGACGCGGTCGCCCGCGAGCCACAGGCGAAGCAGACGACGCCCGGCAGTCTCAGCGACGATGAGGCTTTTTCCGTCGCGCGCCCGCGCGAGACCGTTGGCGAAGCGCAAGCCGTCCATCACCTTCGTCAACGCGCCGTTTCCCGCGCGCCGGTATACACGCCCCGTCGGCAGGTTCTCTGCGAAGTCCTTCCTCCAATCGGGAAAACTGTAGCGCATCGACGAGATGGTGAAAAAGATGTCGCCGTCAGGCGCAGCGATGACATTGCTGCAAAAGATGAGCGGCTCGGCGCCATCATGAGTGACGAGTGTTCTGAGCGTGCCGGTCTTGAGGTCCAGCTCCAGGAGACCTTTTGGACTGTCACAGATCAGGAGCCGTCCGTCTGTCGTCGCTTCGAGCCCTAAGGGCCGGCCGCCGGTCTTGGTGACTTCGCGCACCGCTCCGCTCTCTGGCGCGACCGAGAGAATGCGCCCGTCGAGAAGCCCCGTGTAGATCAAACCATCCGAGCCGACTACAACATCCTCCGGCCCTTCGCCGGGTAGAGGAATTAATTCGTAGGCGGGCAATGAAGCAGCCATAGCGGGTCACCCTTGCGTAGCCGTCTCTTTGATTTCGAAATCGTCGCGCCGCCCTACCCTACAGCGCTTTGCCTCCACGTGGAGTGAGGGAATTGGATCTCAACTCCGTGCGGTTTTGAATTGGGTCTTAAGAAAGACACGGGCCGCGCCGATAGGCACCTGCAATCCCCCGTGATTGCCTTCTGACCTCGCATACGCGACAGATAGCCGAACTTGGAGAAACCATTGCGGCTCAGGTTGGCTTTAATCACTTTCCTAGCGACGCTCGCCGCGATCCCGCCCGCGCGAGCGCTCGAGCGGGTGATCGACATCAGCAATGACCGTTGGGTCGAAGTCAGCGGCGAAGGCAGCGTCGGCGCCGCGCCCGATTTCGCCCGGGTGACGCTTGGGGTGACGAGCACCGGCAAAAATGCGGGCGAGGCGATGGCGGCCAACGCCAACGCAGCCAACGCGCTCGTTTCCCTGATCAAGGCGGAGGGGGTCGCTCCCGCCGATATCCAGACTTCCGAACTGTCGATTTCGCCAATGTTCTCCCAGCCCTCGCCCGGCCAACAGACCGAGCCTACGATCACCGGATACAGCGTGAGCAACAACGTGAGCGTGATGCTTCGCGACATTCCGCGTCTTGGCGCGCTGCTGGACAAGGCCGTGGCCGCCGGCGCCAATTCAATCTACGGCATCGGCTTCGGCCACAACAATCCTAGCGCCCTCCTTGACAAGGCGCGCCCGCTTGCCGTCGCCGACGCGAGGCGGAAGGCCGAGATCTACGCGAGCGCAGGGGGCGCGAGAATCGGCAGGCTGATGGTGCTCACCGAAGAGGCCGGCCGCCAAGCGCCCGTCGCTTTTTCCCGTGCGTTTGCCGCCGGCGCTCCCGCGCCGACGCCGATCGAAGCCGGCGAGGACAAGCTGACGGTGACCGTCACCGCGCGGTTTGAGCTGACGCAGTAACCGCCGCCAGCCGGAGCGACGCAGCACGGCGGCTCGAGTTACGGGTTTCCCTCTCGCCTCTCCTCAGCGAATGGCCAAGAGGCTGATTCAATCGTTTGAGCCCGGACCGGAATTCGTCGCAGGTCGTCACCGCGATCTGAGCGGGCGAGGCAGCCATCGTCCGGACACGGGATCGGCCCAGACCGCCGCGGCCGCTTGTTCGCTCGACGGCAAGTCGACGGCCACAAGATCAATTTCTTTGACGGCCCGCGAGAAAAGCTCCCCTTTGCTCTTGATGCGATAGGTGGGCGAATTGGAGTCGTCGACAGACAACACGCTCACGATCTCGAACGGACCCTTGGGCCTCGATATCGATGGGAGCATCTTGTCGAAATCGACAGTTTGCCCGATCGCGAATTTGTGGAGGGTCATGATGTGGCGGCCTCTCTGGCCTTCTCGTCAGAACGTGGGTGAAGCGCCTTCTCTGCGGTCAAGGGCTCCGCTTCTTGTATTCCTCGACAGCCGCCGCGAACCGACCATGGCCCTGCCGCCCGACGAAACCCCACAAAACAAAAACCCGCGCACGGCAAGCCGGACGCGGGATCTCGAACCACATGAACCCTGCCAGTACATCCGTGGTCAAGGCGATATGGCTGTCAGGCTTTGCCGATCAGGCGGCCTTCAGGTTGTCCGCCGAGGACTTGCCGGTCTTTCGATCTGCAACAAGGTCAAAAGTAACCTTCTGTCCCTCGTTGAGGCTGTAGAGACCGGCGCGCTCAACGGCGCTGATGTGCACGAAGACATCCTTGCTGCCATCGTCCGGCTGGATGAAGCCAAAGCCTTTTTGGCTGTTGAACCACTTTACGGTTCCTTGCGTCATGAGAACTTCTTTCAAGTACGTGTTTATATAGGCCGCGCAAACGCGCAACCGGCTCGGAGTGATCGAGATTTAGGAAGAAGGTCGTCAGTCCGACGCGTAGCGCGCGGCGAGGCCAAGTCGTCCGGCCGAAACTCGATTGGGCGTTCATAGCCTATGTCGGCAAACTGCACAAGGCCCATTGCGCGCGGCCGCCATGCCACGTCCGCCGCCGCTATGGGGGACTGAAAATCCTCCTCCGCCATCGGCCAGGAAAGGCGGCGCGCCCTCTTCGCAGCTTAGAACTAAAAATTACAAGACAAGCCGCGCTCGATCATCGCCGCCGTGGCGACGGCGAGTTCGACAGGAGGGAGCACTCCGAGACGCTACAAGAGCGAGTGATACGCTCGCTGCCCTTATTGCTGGTTGAGCCAGGGATAGCGCGCCGTGTCTTTGCCTGCGTAGTCGGGGTCGAGATAGATGAAGCACCGGTGGATCTTCCAATCACGGATTTCGAACACGTCGCACCAGCGACCGGATCCGTGCTCCGGAAGGTCGGCGCGCCACGGCCCATCGCGGTGCTCGCCGTGACTCGTGCCCTCACAGACGACGAGGTCCTCGCCTGAAAAAATCCAGTTGAAGTGCGAAAAATGATGAACGATGGATTTGATGGTCCCGCCAACGTCGCCGAACAACTTGCCGATTTGCTCCTTCCCTCGGGCTATGCCCCATTTGGGAAAGTAGACCTGGGCGTCGTCTGCGAAGAGATCCAGGAGGCTTCCCCCGTCGGAAGTAACCCCTGCATTGTCGAAAGCCTTCAGATATTCGAGCGCAACCGACTTTCGTTGCTCGTTCGTCATCGTGTGTTTGGTAAGCGCCATCGCCGTTTCCCCCTGAGTCTTTTCATACAGAGCGCCGCGAACCTGCGCTCGGCACGAATTTCCTCGCTGTCTTCTTCATTCGCCTATCCAACAGCCATCGCGTTCGCGAAGCTTGCTTCATAGGCTTTTGGCCGCCTTCGCCACGAGGCAGCGGAGAGCGAGGATCAGGCCGATCACTGCGGATTGTCAAACTAAATTCTATAGTGCCTGTTCGGGCGCCCGGACGCGATCGAGCTCCCTGTTTTGCTCACGAATCTGCTGCCGCGCTCGTCGATAGGATCGCGGTCGTAAACGAACGCGACCCCGATTTCATTCTTCACCGTCGCCACGAAAGATCGAGATGGCCGATCCCGCTGACCCTGCCGACACGACGTTTCAGCGCCTGCTCAACCGCGAGATTCTCGTCAGCGAGCGGCGGCGCATGCTCATCCTGGCTGGCCTGCAGACCGTTCATCTTCGTTCTGATCCTCTTGATCGCAACGCTCGCCCCCGGCTTCGTCCGGTCGATCTATCACGATCGACTCCCGGAGCACGCCGCCTTGGCGGCGCTCTCGGCCTTCATCGCCTACGAACTGTTCGCGGCCGGCCTGGTCACGATTTTCCTTCGTCGTGGTCGAAATTACCCGGTCTTCGGACGCTACGCGAACGCGCTCGTCGAAACGAGCTTTCCGACCGTGCTGCTCTTTCTGCTCGCAGGATATCTGCCCGCGCCCGCCATCGTTTTCGGCACATGGCCGGCGCTTCTCTATTTTCTCTTCATCATTCTCTCGACTCTGCGGCTTGATTTTGCGCTTTCGGCGTTTACCGGCGCGGTCGCCGCGGTCGAACTCTTCGCCCTCGCCTCAATCATCCTCCACCTTGCTTGGCGAACCGAGGACCCGACCTTCAGCATCGGCTATCATCTGACGCGCAGCGCCGTCCTTCTCGCCGCCGGCTTGCTGGCCGGCTCTGTCGGAGCGACGATCAAGAGCCATTTCCGCCGCGCGCTCGCTGCGGCGTCGGCCCGCGACGAAGTGACCAACCTCTTCGGTCAACACGTTTCGCCGCGGGTGGTCGAGCAACTGCTCGCGATCGGCGCGGCCGAGCTGAGCGAGATGAGGCGCGTTTGCGTGATGTTCGTCGACATCCGCAGCTTCACCGCAGCGGCGCGCAGTCGGACGCCAGCCGAAGTCGTCGATCGCCTCGACGCCGTTTTTGAAATCCTGGTCGACGCCGTCGACCGTCACAATGGCATCGTGAACAAGTTTTTAGGCGACGGCCTGCTCGCCATTTTCGGCGCGCCGATCGACGATCCTCTTGGAGCCGCGAACGCCGTCGAGGCGGCGCGCGAGATGCTGAGCGCTATCGACGCAAGCAACGTCGGCAATCCTTGGCCGATCCGCCTCGGCATCGGCATCCACATCGGTCAGGCGGTGGCCGGAACCGTCGGCTCGCCGCGCCGCAAGGAATATACGGTTATCGGCGACACGGTGAATTTGGCGTCGCGCCTCGAGAGCCTCAACAAAGAGGTTGGTTCGCAACTCATCGTCTCCGACACCGTGCGCGAGGCCGCGCGGGATGCGATCGGCGATGCTCTGCCCCTTGGGCCCCTCCCCGTCCGGGGTTACGAGGAGCCGGTGACCGTCTGGCGCCTCGCGTAAGGCTTAAACGCCATCGATGGTTGACTTTGGTCAAATCGCGGACAGCATCAAGTAAGCCGTTGATCTGGCTGGCGTAATTCGCTGTGCACAAATCTTTAGTTTCGCCTATTACGGTGAAGCCGGGAGGGACGAACCGAGAGTCGTCCGGCATACATCCGTAATTAATCTCCACTGCCTATCTTTCCGCTCCCAGCAATACTCCTGGGTTTAAGGCGCGGCGAGATGTGCGCGGCTTTTCGCGTCATGATTTTTCTCTGCGTCGCCTCGGCTTTGGCTGGCTGCGGGCGCAGCGCGAGCTATCGCTACAAACTGGCGCTGACCCTGAACACGCCGGACGGAGTGAAGACCGCTTCAAACGTGGTGGAGATAAATGCCTTCGACGTGACCATGCCCGCTCGGGGCATCGGCCACAAGACCACCGGACAAGCACTCTACGTCGATCTCGGCACAGGCCGTCGCCCACTGATTGCGCTGTTCGACTCGCATCCGGCGCGCGACTGACCCTTGGCCGACCTTTCGAGGTTGGGCCGAGGATGGCCCCGGCGAGGCTCTCGCAGACAAGTGCTTAGGCGCTAAAAAGCCAGAAGACTGGCTCGACGAGGTCAAGGCGACGCGCAAATGCGGACGACCCGTCGCGATCACACCTGCCGATCTCCCTGACCTCGTCACCTTCGCCGACACGACCGATCCGAAGAGCGTGATGTTGGTCGATCCCAACAACCTCAGCGCCACGTTAGGGCCGGGGGTGTCGTGGCGATCTATGACGCTTGAGGCGACGGATGAGCCGCTGAGCAAAGGAATCGACGAGCATTTGCCGTGGATGCGTGGTTATGACCCCGAACATTGAGATTCGGGGCGTGATGCCGTTCGATCGGTTCAAAAATCATATCAACAGACTAGACTTCATACGGGGGAAGTAGCCAACTTTTTTGGAACGTTGGCCGCAAAGACCTAAAGGCGCGGGGATAGCGCGATCTTTATGCAGACGCGCTGCGTCGTCCTACTCCTGCCCGACGAATTCCAACGCTGCATCGAAGGATGGGGCGATCTGCCAAACGGTCTCGGCATCGCGCTCAGCTGGATTTTGCGCGCCAGATTGAGAATGTCGATGACCTTCGCAAGGGCGTGCGTCCATTCTTCCTTTGGCTTCCCCGCCCGGCTTGATTTGCTCGGCGCCGAATTCCTGTCCTTCGGCTTCGCTGATGAGAGCGCAGATCGTGCCCACGCAGCCTCCGCATTTCGGCGCACAGCCCAGCGACGCATAGACGTCGAACACGTCTCTGGGGTCATCCAGCGTCGCTATGGACGCCCGAATATCGACCTCCGTCAACACATTGCAAGAACAGACGATCATCCATGCCTCCCGGGCGATGGTGGCCCGCATCAGGACTTCTATACAAACCGCGACCGGTACTTCGTCGGGCAAGACACACGCTGCGTCAATGGGGGCAGGCGCACTTTAGAACGAATGCAAAGAATCGCTGACCACGCTCAGCTTCGACTTCGACGACTCGGGCGAAGACCCGTGACTATCGCTGCGCGGTTCGACTTGGCCAATGCGGCCGTGAGATTCGAACGATCTATTTTCAAAATTCGGAATATTTGTTATACGTCTTTCCACTCGACGGAAAACTTGAGCGTTCCCTCGACGCGCCGACAGAAGAAATGGAATGGCTGAAAGGGCGCCGAAGGCATTACTTAAAGCGGGAGAGACGGATCAGAATTTTTTTTACTTGAATCGGCCGTAACCCATTGAAAAGTCCAGATTCGGAAAAATAAACGCTAGTAAACGCCAGGATTTTTACTAACGTTTACTAGCGTTTAGGCGCGTTTATTGACGTTTATTCGGGAGCGGCGGTGCGCGGGCGTGAATGCACGGCGCGCGTTCGCCGGTCCAAAAACTCAGTCCGCGTCCTCTTGCAATTTGCCTACGTGTTTTTGTGAATAGAGCTGAACGCCGAGTTGTCCGACCAAAGTGAGCTGGGCCTCAAGGAAGTCGATGTGGTCCTCCTCGTCGGAAGTCAGCTTTTCAAACAGGATCCTTGTCACCCGGTCGTTGACCTGCTCGCAGTAGCGCGCCGCTTCCAGGTAGAGCGCGCGGGCGTGCATCTCCGCCGCTAGATCGCATTCCAGGATTTCCTTGACGTTTTGCCCGATCCTGAGCTGGTCGAGCGACTGCATGTTCGGCAGGCCGTCAAGGAAGAGAATGCGCGCGACCAAATGGTCGGCATGCTCCATCTCCTCGATCGATTCTTTACGCCAAGTCTTGGCAAAGTCCTTGTAGCCCCAGTTGTCTAAAATGCGGTAGTGCAGCCAGTATTGGTTGACTGCCGTGAGTTCGTGCTTCAGCGCCCGATTGAGATAATCGATAACCTTTTCGTCACCCCGCATTGCCTCACTCCACACTTTTCACCCGCGCGGCCGGCTCTACCGCAAAACCGTTGCGTCTAACCTTCGACTCGCCCGGCCGATCTGCCGAGCGAAACCCTAGCACAATGCCCATCGTGCGACGAGGGAGGACGGCTTTGCCGGCTGCGCCGCCTTCGACTAGACTCCCGGGTCATGACGAGCCAACCTCGGATTCAGCCTCCGCCGGACGCGGACCAGCGTCGCGCAGCCAAACCGGTCATCGTCTACGCTCTCGACAAGCTGCCCCCCTATGACGCGCCGTTCTACGAGAATGCGCGCGCTGACATTGTGAAGATTGGCGAAACCATCGTGCCGCCACGCGAGGGACGCGCGTTCGACGTACCGGCGGGGCATTTCTTTCGCATCGTCAGCGTTGAGGGGCCGCAGGTGGGCGACCTCAATTTGTGGAGCGCGGGTAATCTCGCCGAGCGGTTCTTCAGCGGCAAGACGAGAGCGCTCAATGCAACGCATGTGACCACCGGCTCCCGGCTTTGGAGCACGTTGCCTTATCTGAGGCCGATGGCGACCGTCACGTACGATACGCTCGCCTGGTACGGCTTCGACGCCGACGGCGCGGGCGTTCATGACGTCATCGGCACGCGCTGCGACCCCTACACGCAACGGCTGATATCGGGCGGCGATTATCACCATTGCTGCCATTCGAACCTGACGCAGGCGCTAGCTGAGCGAGCGAGGCTCCCTCTGAGCGAAGCAGAGCCGCAGATTCACGATGTGCTCAATGTGTTCATGTGCACAGGCTACGAGCGCGCCTCTCACCGCTACTTCATGAAGGCCAGTCCCGTGCGTCCGGGGGATTTCATCGAGTTCTTTGCCGAGATTGATCTCATCGGCGCGTTGTCGGCCTGCCCGGGCGGCGACTGCGGGTCGAGCCATTCGAGCGACGCCGCGCATTGCTATCCGCTGAAAGTAGAGATCTTTCGGCCGCACGGCGAAGCCCTCCGCGGCTGGCGCTCGCCGGAAGTCAGCCCCTATTCCGGCCCGTGATGCACCAGGCAGGGCCTATCCGTAACGCAGCCGCGATCGCTCCCGCGCCTTGCGGGCCTCGGTCTCCCGGTCACGGGGCGGAGCGGCGCTCTCCAGGGAGAAGATGAGCCTCCGAGCCGCTTCCGTCACTTCGTCGACCGCGCGGTCGAACGCCTCGGCGTTGGCCTGTGAGGGCTTTGCGAAGCCGCTTACCTTGCGAACGAACTGAAGAGCCGAGGCGCGGATTTCCTCATCGCTCGCGGGTGGCTCGAAATTGAAAAGAGGGCGGATATTGCGGCACAAGAGAGCCTCCTTCAGCGCGAAGCACGATCGGGTTTCGTCGAGCGGGCGGCCATCGCGCACCGCCGCGAGCGAGACATCCTACACCTATTGGGCGACCCAGGCAGTGTGGGTCGTCAGGATCGTCGTCCAGTCAAATTGCCACCGCGCCTGACATCTTGCCGTTGTTTAATGTGACAAATTGTCGCCAAGTCATTATGGAGGGGAAAACGCCAAAGTCGCATAAAACGGTTGCGGTTGCACGAAGATAGAGAATAACGATATAATTTGGATAAACCCTTCCGATGGGCAAGAGCGAGATGGGATCTCCCGGGCCGGCGCAATTGTTGGACTCGGGCCTTTGTGGGCTTTCGTTGGTAGCGGGATATTACCGTATCGCCGGCGATCCGATGCAGCTGCGACATCAACTTGCTCTGACCGGCCGCAAGGCGCAGGCTGAGGACGTTGTTCGCGGCGCAAATGTCCTTCAGCTGAAGTCGCGCATCCTTCGCGGGGTGACCGCCAAGCGTCTCGGCGCCATTCCTTTTCCGGCTATCCTCAGTCTAAAGGATGGTGGTTTCGCCGTTCTGGGCGCGGGTTCGACCAAGGGAATGGCGAGGCTGGTCGACCCAATCGCCCGGACCGCGCAAGAGTTGTCCCTGGACGACATAGTGGCGCTGTCTTCAGGCGAACTGATCCTGATCACGCGCCGATTTGGAGGGGTGGGAGTCGATCCCACCACGTTCGGGTTCCGCTGGTTCTGGCCGTCGATTCTCCGCTACCGCCGCCCGCTCGCCCATGTGCTCGTCGCATCGCTGTTTGTACAATTGTTCGCTCTGGCCACGCCAATCTTTTTCCAGCTCATCGTGGACAAAGTATTGGTGCACAAGGGGATTTCGACCCTTGTCGTGCTGGTGATCGGCATGGTGACTCTGGGCTTGTTCGAGACCATCCTCCAGTTCCTTCGCACCTATACGCTGAGCCACACCACCAATCGGATCGATGTCGAACTCGGCCGGCGTCTGTTCCATCATCTCTTCCGCCTGCCACTTTCCTATTTCGAGACCCGCCCGGCCGGGCAAACGGTCGCTCGCATGCGCGAGCTCGAGACGATCCGAAGCTTTCTGACCGGACAGGGCCTGACCTCGCTGCTCGATCTTGTCTTCACGCTGATCTTTTTCGTGGTGATGTTCATTTACTCGGCCAAGCTCACGCTCGTCGTCCTAGCTTCGATACCGGTCTATATCGTCATTGCCAGTCTCATTCGCCCGGTGCTCCGCGAACAGATCAACGAGAAGTTCAACCGCGGCGCTCGGTCCCAGCAATTCCTGGTCGAGTTGATTGTCGGCGCTCAGACCCTCAAGGCGGCGAGCGTCGAGCCGATGATGCAGGCGCAATGGGAGGAGCGGCTGGCGGCTTACGTCCGCACCTCCTTCAACGCTGGCGTCTCAGGAGCGCTCGGGCAGAACCTCATCCAGTATGTGAGCAAGATCACCACCGCGTTGATCCTGTTTGTCGGCGCGCAATCGGTGATCGAAGGGACGATGACGGTCGGCGAACTCATCGCCTTCAACATGATCGCGAGCCAGGTGGTGCAGCCGATTCTGCGGCTGTCGCAACTTTGGCAGGATTTTCAGCAGGTGCAGGTGTCTGTCGCGCGTCTGGGCGACATCCTCAACGCGCCGCCCGAGCCGGTCCCCCAGAATCTTCTGACCCTGCCACCCCTGCGGGGCGCGATCGAGTTTCGCGACGTGACGATGCGGTACCGACCCGAGGCGGCGGACGCGCTACGAAAAGTTTCGCTGTCGATCGAGTCCGGGGAGGTGATCGGCGTCGTCGGCCCGTCAGGATCTGGCAAGTCCACCCTCACGAAGCTCGTCCAGCGCCTGTATAGTCCGCAATCGGGTCAGGTGATGCTTGATGGCGTAGATATTGCCCAGCTCGATCCGAGCTGGCTGCGCCGGCAGATCGGGGTCGTGCTGCAGGAGAACCTCCTTTTCAACCGCACCATCCACGAGAACATAGCGCTTGGCGACCCCGCGATGCCACGTGTGATGGTGATGCAGGCGGCCCGACTTGCTGGCGCAGACGAATTCATCGCTCAGTTGCCGCAAGGCTACGACACGATGATCGAAGAACGCGGCGCCAACCTTTCGGGCGGCCAGCGCCAGCGGATCGCGATTGCGCGGGCGCTCGTGACAAATCCCCGCGTTCTCATTCTGGACGAGGCGACCTCTGCGCTCGACTATGAGAGCGAACGGATCATTCAGGACAACATGCGTTCGATCGTGCGGGGGCGGACCGTCATCATCATTGCCCATCGCCTCGCGGCGGTTCGCCCCTGCTCCCGGATTGTGGGTATGCTAAGAGGCGAGATCGTCGAGGTTGGCGGGCATGAGGAACTCCTCCGTCGGGAGGATGGACTCTATGCGCGTCTTTGGGCGCTGCAGTCCGACCATATAAGGGCGCCAGCATGAACGAACGTGCTGCGCCGCCAGCGGCTGCCCCGCCTCAGCCCCAGCCGTCGCGGCCGCTCCCTCCCGTGATCACGGGACGCGATCGCGAATTCCTGCCCGCCGCGCTCGAAATCCTCGAAACTCCGCCCCCTCCGCTGCCGATCGCGCTGATGGCGACGATTAGCGCCTTCGCGCTGGCGGCGCTGGTGTGGTCGTATTTCGGCCGACTCGATGTCCATGCGACAGCCCCGGGCAAGATCGAGACCGTCGGCTACGCCAAGGTGATCGAACCGCTTGATCCGGGCAAGGTCGCCGCGATCCACGTCGAGAGAGGCCAGATCGTGAAGGCCGGAGACCTGCTGTTGGAACTGGATCCGGCGGAGGCTGACGCCGACGCGTTAAGCGCGCGCAACGCGCTTAACGCAGGTCTGGCCGAGGTCGCGCGGCGCCGCTACGCCATCAACGCCGTGCGAGCCGCTGAGGCTGACGTCCAGAGCGCGCAGGACCGGCTTGACGCGCGCAGCCACGATGATGCGGCGCCGGGAGCCGATTCCGGCTCGGTCGAAAGTCTGGCCGGCCAGGCCGAATTGAAGATCGCCTGGGATCCGGCTCTCCCCGAACAGTTCCAGTTGCGGGAAGAAGCTGTGCTGCGCGCGGATCTCGCTCAGCTTTCCGACGCCCTCAAGGCGCTCGACAGGCAGATGGCCGAAAAGCTGGCGACGCAAAAGCGCCTCAATATGAGCATCGCTTTTCAGAACAAGCTGATGGAGACCTTGAATCAGCGCGTCTCGACCAGGCAACAGGCGATCGACCTCAACGTTGGCACCAAGATCGATCTCTTCAACGCCAAGGAAGAGCTGGAAAAGGATCAGGCGTCGCTCGCGTCCGACCAGGGCCAGCTGATTGAAACCGACGCGGCGATCCGGTCGGTGCGCAGCGAAAAGGCCAAAACGGTCTCCCAGTTCATCGCCGACAACGAGAACAAACTCGCAGACGCGGCGCGCAAGGCGGACGAAGCGCGTCAGGCGCTCGCGAAAGCGGATGCGCGCCTCGCTCGCACCCGACTTTATGCGCCCACCGACGGCGTGGTCCAGCAGATGGCCGTCACCACGGTCGGCCAGGTCGTCACCACGGGCCAGCAGCTCGTCGTGCTGACGCCGATCGGCGGCAAGCTTCAGGTCGAAGCGCTTGTGGCGAATCTCGATATCGGTTTCGTCAAGCCCGGCCAGGATGCGGTGATCAAAATTGACGCCTTCCCGTTCACCCGCTTCGGCGCTCTCCACGGCAAGGTCGTCAACATCGCCTCCTCAGCCATCGACGAGCAGGACGCGAAACGCGCTTTGGCCAACGCGACGGCTATGGCCAACGTAGGGCCGGAGGCGCCGACCGCGCCTGGTCAACCCGAAAGCTTTGTTTTTCCGGTGATCGTGTCGCTCGACGAAAGCGCGATGAAAATCGATAACGCGACCATCCCATTGACCCCGGGCATGACCGCCACCGTCGAAATCCGAACCGACTCCCGTCGCGTGATCGACTACTTGCTCTCACCCTTGGCCAAAATCGGATCCGAGGCGTTGAGGGAGAGGTAGAGGGCCGATTCTTCGCTGGACGATCGAATCAGGCTGGCATCAGCCGCCGAGATGCGGCGTGCGCCGCCCGCGCCTCGCGAAACGACAACAGCCGCCGCGTTTCCTCGTCCCACAGCGTCAGGCGGACGCAAACAAAGCTTTGCCACAGTGTGAGCCGGCCGACGTTACGGAGCTCAGGATAGGCGCGCAAAATCTCGGGGAGTCGATAAAAGGGAACGCCGCTCGACAGGTGATGCACGTGATGCACCCCAATATTGGCGCTGAACCAACGCAACGGCAGCGGCAAGTCGTAGTGCGAGCTGCCATGCAGCGCCGCTTCAGGCTGGCTCCAGTCCGTGGCCTCGTCCCATGTCGTCGCCTCGAATTGATGCTGCACGTAAAACAACCACACGCCCATCGTCGCGGCCAGCACGACGATCGGCACATGGACGATGATGAACGTCGTGAAGCCCATGCAGAGGATCAAGACGCCGGCCGCAAGCGCGATCCCAGCATTGGTGGTCATCGTGCTGACCCATGGCATGGCCCCCTTGCGCATGAAGCCGAAGGGCAGCCGGCTCTCGATCAGGAACGTATAGGCGGGCCCGAGCCCAAACATCACTAGCGGATGGCGGTAAAGCCGATAGATAAGCCGGCCGCGCCAATCACGGGCAAAATATTCCCGCACCGTCAGCGTTTTGATGTCGCCGAGCCCGCGCCGGTCGAGGTTGCCCGATGACGCGTGATGGATCGCGTGGGTGCGCCGCCAGAGGTCGTAGGGCGTGACCGTCAGGACGCCGAGCGCCCTGCCGACCCAGTCGTTCGCGTGCTTGTTCGGAAAGAACGACCCGTGCCCGCAATCGTGCTGGATCAGAAACAAGCGAATGAGCAGCCCGGCGGCCAGCGGCGCGAGCGCGAAAGACAGCCAGAAAAGCCCGTGGCTCGAGGCCAGCAGCATCGCAGCCCAGACCGCGACAAAGGGCGGGAAGGTGACGATGAGCTCGAAGATTCCACGCGCCGCGCTCGGTTGGCGGTAGACCACGAGCGCCTTCGCCCAGTCGCGCGCCGTCCGCATCGTAGTTTTCATTTCCGCCGCCGACATCCAGCACCTCGCCCGATATGCGCTTTGAAGAAAAGCGTCGTCGAGCGGGTTGTCGACTGCGCCGAGTGAAGGATCAATCGATCCTCGTTGAGATTCATAGACAGACAGGCGTGAAAAAGCGATGACAATTCGCGCCTCGGGCTCGCGAAACTGAGCGACGCCAAAACTTCCTTCCGTTCTCGAGGTCCGGCTCGAAAATCGCCGCTCTTCGAGATTGTTCCTATTTTGCCGACCATCCGAAAGGGCGAGGTTGCCCGTTTCCCTCTTGAGAAGATTTATAACACGGGTTTCTGCTTTTGGAAACCCTTGACTGATCTTTCCGCTGCACCCCAAGACTCGGGAACGGCCGGTCGACGGTTGAAATCTGGCGCGCGTCGAAGCCGCGTCCTAGGATCGAAACGCAAGATCATCGTCGGCCGACCTCACAGCCGGCACGCAAAATCCGGGGCAGCCCATGCCGCTCGTTCGCATCGATCGTCACAAAGGGAAGCAGGCTGCTTATCGAGAGGCGATCAGCCGCATCGTGCATGAAGCGCTGGTCGGCGTCGGCGCCAGCTGATCAGCGAGCACGATTCTGAGAATTTCGTCTTCGATCCGAACTGTCTCGACATCCGCCGCACAGAGGACCTGTTGATTATCCAGATCACCTGGAACGAAGGCCGGACGATCGAACAGAAGCAGGCGCTTTACAAGGCAATCGCCGACGGTCTCGCGGCCACCCTCGGCCTCCGTCCAGAGGACGTCTTTATTGGCCTTGTCGAGGTCAAAAAGGAGAACTGGTCGTTCGGCAACGGCGTCCCGCAACACGCCTGAGCTACTCGCAAATGCGATAGCTCCCGCTTGAGCCGTGCTGTTCGATATCAAGATGCAT
Source organism: uncultured Alphaproteobacteria bacterium (assembly GCA_963717215.1). GTDB lineage: Bacteria > Pseudomonadota > Alphaproteobacteria > Rhizobiales > Beijerinckiaceae > Roseiarcus. The sequence continues at coordinate 54,888 of CAVQVS010000001.1, read as the reverse complement.
GTTGTTGGCATGGAAAGCGTCGGCGCCGGGACCCAGAACCGTGGTGAACCAGCCGCACGCCGCAGTCCGGATTGCGCGAAAGTAAGACGCTTCGTCCGCGCCGGCCTGTCGCTCAACGAGGATACGCCGCTTGTCGGCGAGCATGATGGAGACGAAATCGACGGCCAGCCCTTTGGCGTGAGCGCTCATCTTCGCGCCGGCGATGCGGTCCTGGGTTCGGCACGCGTAGCCGGGTCCGGTTTCGAGCTCGGCGACTCTGGCGTGCAGCATCGCCTGCCCAAGCGGAGCGACAATGAGGCGCACGTAGTCGGCGAGCGCGGCTGCGAATTCACAGGCGACCACCGGGCGGTCCGGCAGGCTCACGGCGCCGCCTTCCGCTATGATCGATGATAGCCGTACCGGCGCGTCAATCCCGCATCCCCCGGCCGACGCCGGGGGCGCCGGCGCCCCCTCTGCGCCCGCACCGTCCGCGATCAGTTTCCCAAGGCATGACGAAGCCGCCTCGGTCTTCGCAGCTGAGGGCGGCGGCTCCGCCGGCGCCTTCCCAGGCGCGCCAAGCTCCGGGGGCCGCGGAGGCGGCAGCGGCGGCTCGTCGGCCACGGCCCTTACCGACGCGGCGGAGACGCCGCACGCGAGGGCCGCTAGCGCGAACATCAAGCAGCGCGCCCTCGGGATTGAAGACTTCCTCATCGGAACTCCGGGGTGACCATTGATGATAGGATAGGCGCAACCGCTACGGCTTGAGCCCCGGACCCGCCCGGCGGCCAAGAAATCTAAGCGAAAACCCGCTGCCCCGCTATATTGCCTCGGCCTTGCAGCGTCACGTAAGTAGCCTCTCGGCTCGAGGCATGGGCAATATCGTTTAAAAGTGAAGCAGGGTGACTTCGCCTAACGACCCGCTGATATCTGCTCCGGAAGAACTGGCGCCAGACGGCGTCGGGAAGCTCATGGGCGGGGAATGGTTCTTCCTTGTCAGCGCGGCGTCTGTCGCCGCCTTCGCGCTCTTCGAACCGCAGCTTTATTCCCGGCTCGACAATCCGCTGATCCTGACCGCGATTCTTGGCTGGCTGTTCGGCGTCGTGCTGTGGTCGTCTCTCGCCGTCGTTCGCCACGCTGAGCACCTCGCCCAACGTCTGGGCGAGCCTTATGGAACGTTGCTGCTGACGCTCACCATCACCGCCATCGAAGTCGTGGCGATCTCGGCGGTGGTGCGCCATGGCGGCCCCAATCCGACTCTCGTGCGCGACACGCTGCTCGCCGTCGTGATGATCATCATGAACGGCATGGTTGGGGCGACCCTCCTAATCGGGGGCGTCAAGCATCGTGAGCAGACCTTCAATCTGCAAGGGGCGAACGCCTATCTCAGCGTTGTCCTGCCGCTCGCGACCTTCGCTCTGATCATGCCGGACTTCACGGAAACGACTCCGGGTCCGATTTATTCGGTCACCCAGCAGCTCGTTCTGGTGATCGGCTCGCTCGGGCTGTACGGCGTCTTTCTGGCGCTCCAGACCGGTCGCTATCATGGGTACTTTGCCGCCGCCGCAGAGGGCGAGGCGGAGGCGCATGAGCGCGCGGCGCCGCTCTGGTTCTCGACCGTCATGATGGTCGCCTACATGGCCGCCGTCGTCTTTCTCGTCGACCAATTCGGACCGCCGCTCGACTACCTTCTTGAAACTTTGCAGGCGCCCGCGGCGCTCGGCGGCGTCTTCATCGCCATCCTCGTCGCCGCGCCAGAGTTGATCGGGGCCGTAAAGGCCGCGCTCGCGAACCAGATGCAGAGAGCCGTCAACATTTTTCTGGGCTCCGTGCTGGCGACGATTGGCCTCACGATTCCCTCGGTGCTGATCCTGAACCACCTCATCGACCGCCCGATCGTTCTCGGCGTCGAGCATGCCGACTTCGCGCTTCTCATTCTGACGCTCGCCGTCAGCATCATCACGTTCACCAGCGGCCGCACCAACATGCTGCAGGGCGTCGTGCACCTGATGCTGTTTGCGGCCTATGTGCTGCTGATCTTTCAGGCCTGAGAGCAGCGGCCGAAGCGTCAATAAACGCTAGTAAGCGCTAATAAACGCTAGTAAAAATGCTGGCGTTTACTAGCGTTTATTTTTTGGAATCGGGACTTATCAAGGGGTTACGGCCGTTTGGAGTAAAAAATTTCGCTTGCCCTCAGAGCCGATGCTCACCTCACCAGAGCGAACGATCCTTGCCTGCTCTCGCAGCATGCGCACGCGATCCGTTTCTGGTTCGGCCACAGGAAGCAGTATAGGACTGATTTCGGTTTGATGGAAGAGATTGTTCTTACTTTCTGATTCGAGCAGTGAATGCGGTGGGGAAAACGGGACCGAGGCTCAGTCTGCGCAATGGCGGCGCTTGGACCCTTGCGGGCCGCCAAAGCCGCCAGTGGCGAGGGCGCCAGCAGGCACCGCCGATCGGCTGGCCAATCGTCCGCGCAACCATCCTCGTCATTGCTACTCTAAACCCTAACGACCTCTCCGAGGTGACGCCCTCACTGAACTGTGATGCGCATCACATCTGCACATCTTTCTTTATGGTACAGCACACAGGGAGGCGCTGGCCAATGGGAAATCAGGGCTGGTATCTTGCGGCGGGACTAGTGTTCACTGGAGCCAGCGCTTTCGCGGGTTCGCCCGATGTCCCCACTGGGTCCGCGGTGAACGAAAATTATCGGCATCAATTTGCTCAATGTGACTCGCGCGATGTCTTCGAGGACGTTCAATTTCCTATCCGAAACAAATCTGGAAAAGTAATCTGGTACGGCTGCAAGTCGGACCCAAGCCATTTTTCACGCTTTGAAAGGATTACCGCTTCTTCCGGGCGGCCCGAGGCGATCGTGGTCGAGGCGAAACTTGCTTGGGACGACGACGGTTCGCCGTCCGCATGTTCGTCCGCGCATGGCGCTACGAGCCAGTGCCCGACCAGCCTGATGCTTGATGCGCCCGACCCCTCCCATTGCATACTGCGGTCGAAGACCTCCAAGGAATGCATTCCGCTCAACGCTGACTTCGTTCCCTACGTAGTCATCCCGGCGGCTGCACCCATAGGGATCGACGGCGGCGCCTTTGAAAGGCTGTCCGGCGTGAGGCTAGGAGACTATGGCGTCGTTATCGCAAACGGGAAGGTCGTGCCCGTGATCGTCGGCGATGAGGGGCCGGCCTACAAAATCGGCGAAGGTTCGTCGGCGTTGTTGAGGAAGCTGTCGGATGACGGCAAGCGCCACACCTACGCGAGCGGGGTCAAGTTCGTTTTGTTCCCCGGCACGGCGGACGAACGCCCAACTTTGCACCTCGATACGCTACCGAGCGTTGTCCAGTCGAAAGGCACCACACTCTATTCGGCATTGACAAAATTGTGACTATCCTTGGTTCAGTTTCCTCAAAGCGGAGATAAAAGATGGTTACGCGACTCACAATTTCGTTTTCATCTATCTCGCTTGCGATTTTTGTACTGTCTTCACAGCGCGGCGAAGCGCTTGAGTTCAATGATACCCCCCGTTATACTTGGTTCTTACCAAAAACGGTCCTCGATGCGACAGTGGCCTATGCCATCAAAGAGTGTAACACAAACACCAAAGAGGTGCAATTCAATATAACGCCGAGTTTAACACCGAGATACGTTCCTGATTTGCGCATTGGGCAGCAATCCATCAAGCTAGACGAGCTACAATCTGCTCTTGTAAACAAGAATATTTCAATAACGACGTATGGATCCTCGGGCATTCTCAATTCGATTGGCTCTGAGCCTGCTGACCAGACCGCGCAAATCGGCGGCAGCGTCATCGGTGGGATTTCGAAGCTGGTTGGCATTGCGCTCGGGACCGCGGCCCTAAGCGACTTTGAAAAAGTCCAGATTCCTGGTGTAACGCTTCCTACGTGCCAAGCTCTTGACAAGGCAGACGCCTGTCAAAAGGCGAGATGCATTGCTGATTTAAAGACACAGATTTCATCGAACGATGTAGCAATTGCCGGGGGACTTGATGAAGCAGCGCAGAAGAAGGATACTGCCGCCAATCAAGCTGCCCAAAGTGTAATAACTGATTTGCAAGCAGATCTTTCCTTTACTATCAAGACTACAATTGATCCTGGTCTCAGTCCAATCAAGATTAACCCCGCAAAAGAAGACGAGGCGAGCATTGAGACAATTAAATCGTACAACGCCGTAGCGGATGATCGCGCCGAAACAGGTAACGTTGAATTAGATGGACTTGCCGCTGCCTTCTGTCCGTCCGAAGAACAGCTCAAGCACATCGGCGTACTTAAAGATGAGAAGAATCATGATATTGGCTGGATTCGAGATGAAAAGAAGATAAAGGCCATTGAAGAAAATGGTGTTTGCTCTCAAGAGGGGTTGCCTGAGTTAGCAGTAAATGTCTATCTTGACTTTGACGGCGCTCAGTCGAGTATCTATAGGAAAAGCCCTCCGAAAAAACGGTTTGAACAGACGGAGCTAATACGCAAAGAAAAAGAAGAGCCAAAGACTATTCAGTTATATCGAGACCCAGCTGTAATCCCCGTGGAAATCTGGCGAGGGACAAAGAAACTTGATGATCTCGAAGACAAGGACCGTGTTACAAAATTGCTTTCGCCACCCGCCAATGTGTCCTTCGGACAGTTCGGCGTCGGCCAAGCACTGCCCTTGGACGCGGGACTGGGTCAAAACATCCAATGGTCAGTCACTTTCCTTGAAAGCGGTCAAGTAAGTAGCGCAAAGTTCTCTGCCGCGGCGACAGCTTCTGCGGTCGCAAATTTGTTTGGTACGGCGACCTCGGCGGCGAGTTCAATTGCTACCGAAAAACGAAACGCGGACACGCAAGCGAACACCCAAGAGGAGACGCTTGCGGCTCATTCTCAAGCCGACGCAGATGCAATTTACCAGGCGGCCCGGGACGCAGCTTGCCAAGCGAAACCAAGCGCCTGCACGCAAAAATAGACGTAGGCTAAAAGTTCCCCATCTTAGATGGCGACTTGAATGAGAAACCATTTCTACGAACTCGCCGTCACAGTTTGCACGGCGACCTTTAGCTTTTCTGCCCCTGCGCCGGCGGAATTAAGCTGCAATCCGCAGGAGGCGCAAGTCAATTTTACAACGCAAAGCGATCCGTTTTTCGAAAGCATTTTAAGAAGATGGAAACAAAAGACAGAAGGCCAAGAGACAAGCAGATATCTTGAGGGGGACAATCCTACAAAAGACTGCACGGACGTCCAAGTCAAAGGATATGAAGGATTTCCAACTAAGTTATGCAGTTATAGACATTACGACGCCGGCGATCCGAAGAAACCCCTTGCGGCGAAGGTCATTGTTTTGGACCCGTCGGCAAAACAATTAGCGAGCTGGAGCATTCATGCCTGTCGAACCAACGGTGCGACCGACGCCAAAATGGCTTCCTGTCTTGACGCACTGTTCAATGGAGTCATCCACGACAACGGCGCTCAATTCCCTGTGGCTGGGAGCGTCGTCGAAAGCTATTGTAATTCCGGAGTTGACAAGCCATGCGCCAAGGATAGTTGGGCCAGCAACCCGAGGAACACTTGGTATCGCAACGGTGTTCCCGTCTGGTACAATTCGCTTGTTCATTGGGAGCCGACGCCAGCGAGTAATTCGAGTTACGACAAAGTATTTCATACCGATGAGTCCGACAAAGACATATCCCGATGGCAAACGGTGTCGCGAGTCTCCGGAGCCCAGCGAGGCGACTGGAGGGCCTGGCGACAGATGAAAGGGAAGCCCCTGGCCCCCGATGGGGTCGACCCGGGGACTTTCGATCTCGACAGTCCGGTGAAAAGCAGTTGGGGCGACGTCTCCCGAGCCATTCATCAAGCCGCCTGCAAATCCGAAGCGAACGAGCTTTTTGACGCAGTGGTCTTCCATCGAAGATTGGCGCGGTAGGACGTCAGCGCCGCTCATGAACACCCGGTCGTGCCGCCGCAGGTGTCGCACTTGAGGCACGTGCCGTTGCGGACCATGGTGAAGTTGCCGCATTCGGGGCAGGATTCGCCGACGTAGCCTTTCATCCGCGCTTCGGCGCGCTTATCGGCTACATCCATTCCTACGCGGCCTGCTCTCCAACCTCGACATAGTCCGCCTGGCTCGACGGCTTAGGGATCGGCAAGCCATCCTCCCGCATGCCTTCGAGATGAAATTCAATCGCCTCGCGAATTTCGGCCTTCACCTGCTCCGCCGTGTCGCCGACCGATACGCAGCCGGGCAAATCCGGAACGTAGGCCGAGTAGTTCCGCTCGCCCTTCTCGATCACGACAGCGTAACGCATGGGGTCAGTCCTTGAGGCAGTTCGGTTCGTCCTGGCCGGGCTTGACCCGGCCATCCACGCGGCTCAGCCGCGCCCCATTCAATCATTGATTCAACGTCTCATACAAATCCAGCCATCCCGGATTCGCTTCCAAAATCAAGTCGCGCCTTCCACGCGCGAGGCCAATGCTTGATGTTCTATTCGCGCTGGATGGCGTCGGCGATGCGCTCGTGAAACTCCGTGTAGACGAGGCGCTTGAGGCCATAGCGCTTGGTGAAGCCGGGGACGAGGCTTTCGCGGTGTTCATAGGCGCGGCGTGCGATGTCGGAGGTGACGCCGGTGTAGAGAACGCCGTTCGGGCGGTTGGTCATGATGTAGACCCAGCCGCCGGACATGCGCGCGCTCACCGCGTGGGTGGCCGGGTCAAGCCCGGCCATGGACGGTCCTTGATCGCGCAAGGCGCGTTCTCAACTGCACCCCGTCGTCCCGCCGCAGGTGTCGCACTTCAGGCACGTGCCGTTGCGGACCATGGTGAAATTGCCGCATTCGGGGCAGGATTCGCCGACGTAGCCTTTCATCCGCGCTTCGGCGCGCTTCTCGGCGACGGTTTCGGCCTGCGGCGCGAGGCTCGAGCCGAGCGCCGGCGCGGCGCGCTCGGCGAGTTCGCCCTTGAGCGCGGTCGCGCCCTGGACGAAGCCGCCATGCGCGCCTGAGCCGCCGACGTGAACGGAGGACTCCCCTGCCCTGCTCGGCACCAGCATCAGCTTGTCGGCCTTCGAGCGCACGAGGCCCCGCGAGACGACGGAGGCGGGCGAAGCGCTTGGCCCCGCTTCGCCGAAGCCCGGCGCCTTGTCCTCGTTGACGCCGCCGCCAAGCACGGTCGCGCCGATCTCGTCGGGCGAGATATGGGCGAGGTCGTTGCGGCCGAGATAGGAGATGGCGAGCTCGCGGAACACGTAGTCGAGGATCGAGGTCGCGTTCTTGATCGCGTCATTGCCCTGCACGAAGCCCGAGGGCTCGAAGCGGGTGAAGGTGAAGGCCTCGACATATTCCTCGAGCGGCACGCCATATTGCAGGCCAAGCGAGATGGCGATGGCGAAATTGTTCATCAGGCTCCGGAAGGAGGCGCCCTCCTTGTGCATGTCGATGAAGATCTCGCCGAGGCGCCCGTCCTCATATTCGCCGGTGTGCAGATAGACCTTGTGCCCGCCGACGACCGCCTTCTGGATGTAGCTCTTGCGGCGGTTGGGCAGGCGCTCGCGCTCGCGCAGGCGCTCGACCCGCTCGACCACGCGCTCGACGATCCGCTCGGCGACCGCCGCGGCGCGCTGCGGGCGCGTTGAGCGCGAGCAGCGTCTCGACCGCGTCGTCGTCCTCGTCGTCGCTCTCGATCAGTTGCGAGTTGAGCGGCTGCGACAGTTTCGAGCCGTCGCGATAGAGCGCGTTCGCCTTGAGGCCGAGGCGCCAGGAGAGCATGTAGGCGTCCTTGCAATCCTCGACCGTCGCGTCGTTCGGCATGTTGATGGTCTTCGAGATCGCGCCGGTGATGAACGGCTGCGCCGCCGCCATCATGCGGATGTGGCTCTCGACCGAGAGATAGCGCTTGCCAATGCGCCCGCAGGGGTTGGCGCAATCGAACACCGAGAGATGCTCAGGCTTGAGATAGGGCGCGCCTTCGAGCGTCATCGCGCCGCAGGCGTAAGCAGTTGGCGGCCTCGATCTCGGCCTTGGAGAAGCCGAGCGCGGTCAGAAGATCGAAGCCCGGCGCGTCGTAGCGCTCGGGCGTGATCTTGAGCGCCTGCTCGAGAGCGTCTCGACGCCGAGCGTCCATTTGTTGAGGACGAAGCGGATGTCGAAAGCGGCGCCGAGCGCCGCCTCGACCTTGTCGATCGCCTCTTGCGGCAGACCCTTGGCCTTGAGCGCGGCATGGTTGACGCCCGGCGCATGCGCGAGCGTCGCGCGGCCCGACCGCATAGGCGATGATGTCGGTGATCTGCTTCTCGTCGTAGCCAAGCGCGCGCAAGGCCTCGGGCACGGCGCGGTTGATGATCTTGAAATAGCCGCCGCCCGCGAGCTTCTTGAACTTGACCAGCGCGAAGTCGGGCTCGATGCCGGTCGTGTCGCAATCCATGACGAGGCCGATGGTGCCGGTCGGCGCGATGACCGAGACCTGCGCGTTGCGATAGCCGTGGGCCTCGCCGAGCGTCAGCGCGTCGCGCCAGGAGGCGCGCGCGGCTTCGCTCAAGTCCGCCCATTCCGGGCCGGCGTTGGCGAGCTCGTTATGGTCGAGCGGGCGTCGGCGCGACGGAGAGCTTCTCGTAGCCCGCCGCCTCGCCGTCGGCGGCGCGCTTGTGGTTGCGGATCACGCGCAGCATCGCCTGCGCGTTCGCCCTGTGGCCGGGGAAGACGCCGCTCTTGGCGGCGATCTCCGCCGAGGTCGCATAGGCGCGGCCGGTGAGGATCGAGGAGAGCGCGGCGCAGATCGCCCGGCCGTGGTCGCTGTCATAAGGAATGCCCGACGACATGAGGAGGCCGCCGATGTTGGCGTAGCCGAGGCCGAGCGTGCGGTAGTCATAAGAGAGGCGCGCGATCTCCTTCGAGGGGAATTGCGCCATCGCGACCGAGATTTCGAGCGTCAGCGTCCACAGGCGAATCGCGTGCTCGTAGCCTTTGACGTCGAACGCCTTGGTCTCCGTGTCGCGGAACTGCAGCAGGTTGAGAGAGGCGAGATTGCAGGCCGTGTCGTCGAGGAACATGTATTCGGAGCACGGATTGGACGCGCGGATCGGCCCCGACTCAGGGCACGTGTGCCAGTCGTTGATGGTGGTGTGATATTGCAGGCCGGGATCGGCGGAGGCCCAGGCGGCGTAGCCGATCTTCTCCCACAGGTCGCGGGCCTTCAGCGTCTTCGCGACCTTGCCGTCGAGGCGGCGCGTCAGATTCCACTCGCCGTCGTTCTCGACCGCCTGCAGGAACGCGTCGGTCAGGCGCACCGAATTGTTCGAGTTCTGGCCCGAGACGGTGAGATAGGCCTCCGACTCCCAGTCGGTGTCGTATTCCTCGAAGTCGAGCTTCGTATAGCCCTGGCGCGCGTACTGGATGACCTGCTTGATCACGCCGTCCGGCACGTCGTCGCGGCGCGCGGCCTTCACCTCGCGCTTGAGCACCGGGTTCTTCTCGATCGTGAAGCAATCGTCGCCCGAGCCCTCGCAATTGAGGCAGGCTTTCAGGATCGCCTTCAGATGGCGCTTGACGACCTTGGAGCCGGCGGCGAGCGCGGCGACTTTGCGCTCTTCTCTCACCTTCCAGTCGATGAAGGATTCGATGTCGGGATGATCGGCGTCGACGACCACCATCTTCGCGGCGCGGCGCGTGGTGCCGCCCGACTTGATCGCGCCCGCCGCGCGGTCGCCGATCTTCAGGAACGACATGAGGCCGGACGAGCGCCCGCCGCCCGACAGTTTCTCGTTCTCGCCGCGCAGCAAGGAAAAGTTCGAGCCGGTGCCGGAGCCATATTTGAACAGGCGCGCCTCGCGCACCCAGAGGTCCATGATCCCGCCCTCGTTGACGAGGTCGTCGGCGACCGACTGGATGAAGCAGGCGTGCGGCTGCGGATGCTCGTAGGCCGACTTCGACTTGACGAGCTTGCCGCGTCTCGAAGTCGACGTAATAATGGCCCTGGCTCGGCCCATCGACGCCATAGGCCCAATGGAGGCCGGTGTTGAACCATTGCGGCGAATTGGGCGCGGCCATCTGGCGCGCCAGCATGAAGCGCATCTCGTCGTAATAGGCGCGCGCGTCCTCTTCGCCGTCGAAATAGCCGGCCTTCCAGCCCCAATAGGCCCAGGCGCCGGCGAGGCGGTCGAACACCTGCTTCGCCGAAATCTCGGAGCCCATGCGCTCGTCCTTCGGCAGCGAGCTCAGCGCCGTCTCGTCGGGGACGGAGCGCCACAGGAAAGAGGGAACGCTCTCCTCCTCGATGCGCTTCACCCGCGCGGGAATGCCCGCTTTGCGGAAATATTTCTGCGCCAGCACGTCGGCCGCGACCTGGCTCCAGGCGGCGGGCACTTCGACGCCTTGAAGCGAGAACACCACCGAGCCGTCCGGATTGCGGATTTCGCTCTTGGTGGTCGCGAAGGGGATGAGGTCATAAGGGCTGACGCCCGGCTGGGTGTAATACCGTTCGATGCGCATCGCCTTCGATCCCGTTGTTGCGGCCAGCTCGGCCGCGTTGACCCTGCATGCCCGAACCTGGGCCGCGCCCGCCCGTGAGCCGCTCAAAGCGCAAGCCGCCATCGGCTGGCCCGAACGCCGTCCGCCCCTCACTCGCCTCAAGCTTTATAGACCACACCGAGTTCGGTTTGCGCCCCTGCCCGGCTAAAACCGCCGTCGCCAACCCTTGATCCGCACGCGATCCGGCAACGATCGCACATTACAACTCCATGACGACCGCGTCAACAACTTGTATGGCTACCCATGCGCTGACACCACATATTGTGGATAAAGTGGATAACAAGTTCTTAACGCGAGCGCAGACGGACAGCATCCGACGAGTCGGGGCGTACCCGCAAGCCCGTTTTCGGCCACAATCGACGAAAAAGTCAGCTTGCCTCGCAAAGCCCTCGTAGCCATAGTCCGGAGCGCGCAAGGCTTGCGCTCATTTCCCGGCCAGAAACGAAGCTCCACGGATGCTGGAACAGATCCAACAATTCCTGCTGCACTATTTCACCTGGTGGAATGGCGCGAACTTCAACACGCGATTCTACACCCGCCGGTTTGGCGTGCTGGTCGGCCATGACGAGTTCGGCAACGCCTATTATCGCCGGCCCGGGATCGATCCAGCGCTCGGCTTCGAGCGGCGTTGGGTGATCTACAACGGCGTGGCCGAGGCCTCGATGACGCCGCCCGGCTGGAATGGGTGGCTTCACCACACGGTCGACGTGCCGCCGACCGAAGAAGACTACACGGCCCGTCCGTGGCAGAAGCCGCACATGGGAAACCCGACCGGCACGCCCGCCGCGATCCGACCCGACGGCTCGACCCTCAGGCCTGGTCCGCGGCAACCAACCGGCGGCGATTACGAGGCCTGGACCCCCGGCCCCTGAGGCGGCCCGCCTTCATTCCGCCGCCCTTCAGCAGCAAAGCGCCGCTCATGGACCTCTTCCGCTTGGCCCACGCGATACCTCGTCGCGCCCTTCCCGCCATCGCGAGGATGAGGCCAACGCTCGCCGGCGCGACGCTGGCCGCAGTTTCGGCGCTGGCCGCGCCTGGCGCTGCTTTCGCCGACAAGATCAGCAATCCGATCGCCGTCTTCAACGGCCTCGACAAGATCACCGGCCGCATCATTTCGTTCGAAGTGGCGATCAACGAGACGGTGCAGTTCGGCGCCCTGCAGATTACGCCGCGCGTCTGCTATTCTCGCCCGCCGACCGATGCGCCGCAGACCGACGCCTTCGCCCAGGTCGACGAGATCGACGAGAAAAAGGAGATCAAGCGGATCTTTTCGGGTTGGATGTTCGCCGACAGTCCGGGCCTGCACGGCGTCGAGCATCCGATTTTCGATATTTGGCTCACGGCCTGCAAAGGCGGCACGGTGGTGATCCACGATGCGCCGACGGCGGAGGCCTCCGCGCCGAACCCTGATGAAAGTCCGCCCACCGACCCGGGGGCCGATACGACCAGCGCACAGCCGGCTCCGCCGCCCGCGCCCGTGGTGAAAAAGAAGAAGCCCAAGCCTCCGACCGTGGTTGCGGCGCCCGCGCCCGATGCGCAGCCGACAGCGCCGTTCGAGCCGGCGCCCGACCCGTCATCATCGCCCGGCGGCAACGCACGCTCGCGCTGAAATTGGCCGGTCCGCTCCTCCTGTGGTCGTATCCGTCGAGCGCCACGTGCGATCGGACGAGGGCGATCTACCGCCACATCAGCCAGGCCGTTCCAGCCGCGAGCGTGACGACCGTCAAGGGCGCTCCGACCTTGAAATAGGCCCAGAAGCTGATCGGCATCCCCTCGGCGCGGGCGCGCTCGGCGACGATCAGATTCGCGACCGATCCGAGCAGGGTGAAGTTGCCCGCAAGCGTCGAACTCATGGCGACCACAAGCCAGGCGCGCTGCGGATCGGGGAAAGTCGGAATGAACGGCCTCAACGCCAACACGGCCGGCACGTTGCTGACGAGGTTGGAAAGGACGGCGGTGAACAGCGACAGGCGCCAGACCATATCGAGGCCAAGCGTCTTCGCCATCGCGATTCGGTCAGGCGTCAGTAAAGCCTTTTCCGCGCCGGCGACAACGACGAACATTCCGGCGAAGAGAATCAAGAGCGGCCCGTCGAGCTCGCGGTAGATGCGGTTCGGCTTGATCTGGCGCGTGAGCAGCAGGAATGCGCCGGCGATAATGGCCGCCTTCGCGGGGGCGACTCCGGCAAAAAAGGCGATCGCGAGCGCCACGCAGGTGACGCTCGCCTTGAGAACCTGGCCGCCATGCATGTGGCCGCGGAAGGAATGCGGCTCGAGTTCGCCCTTGAACGCGAACTCCTGCGCATAAACGAGGCGCACCATGAGGACGACGGCGACGAGGCCGAAAGCGGCGACGGGCGCAAGCGCGGTTGCGAAGGCTGGATAGGGGATTCGGGACAGCGTCCCGATCACCATGTTCTGCGGGTTTCCGGTGATCGTCGCCACGCTGCCGCAATTGGAAGCCGTCGCGACCGCGACCAGATAGGGCAGCGGATTGCGGCCGAGCGAACGCACCACCTGCAGCACGATCGGCGTCATGACGAGACAGATCGCGTCATTGACAAGGAAAGCCGACAAGACGCCCGCCATCATTGTCACGGTCACCAGCAGCACGAATGGCGCGTGCGCGTGCGCGATGGCGTATCCGCCGAGCGCCCGGAACGCGCCTGAGACCTTGAGATGCGCGACCACGATCATCATGCCGAGGAGAAGCGCGATCGTGTCGAAATCAATGGCGCGAAAGGCGTCTTCTAAACTCAGGGGCCCGAGCCCGATCATCGCCGCGCCGCCGAGAAAGGCTATGCCGGCTCGGTCGAGACGCAAGCCGGGAATCCGGCCTATCGCGACGCCGACGTAGGTTAACAGCAGAATGGCGAGCGCTATGGCGCTTTCGGAAGTCAAGAATTGGCCGCCCCTTCAAGCGCAGGCGTCTCACGATCGTGGGCGACGGAGTCTTCGTTGCGCGTTTCCGGCATGAAGACGAAAAAGACGAGAAAGGCTATAGCCGCAGCGGCGCCAAGAGCAAAAAAGGAGACGCTATAGCCAAAAAGATCAACGACAACGCCGGCGGCCAGGGCGCTGACCGACGCACCGATTCCCTGCGTGGTGGCGACGGCGCCTTGCGCCAGATTGTAGCGGCCGGTGCCATGCATGATGTCAGCGATGACAAGCGGCGTGAGCGCCTGATAGATACCCGCTCCCACCCCGTCAAGCAGTTGGACCGCGATCAGCCAGAAGGCGTTGTCGGACAGCGTATAGAGCGCCGCGCGGATCGGCAAAGCCACGAATGCGATGAGAAAAATCGGCCTCCGTCCCCAGGAATCGGCCTTGCGCCCAACAAGAATCGCGATCGGCAACATCACGCCCTGCGCGGCGACGATGCAAAACGACATCATCGCTGTCGCTTCTTTCGGAAACTGAAGCGCGAGCTTTTGCCCGACGAGCGGCAGGAGCGGAGCATTGGCGAAATGGAAGAAAAACGCGCAGAGCGCGAAAATGACGAGCGGCCTCGTCCGGAAGAGAACGCCATAGTCGGCGGCGGATGTCCGGTCCGGACCAACCTTGTCGTCGGCGCCCGAATCTCTCGCGCGCTCCTGATTGATGGCGCTTGCGGGGATGCTCAGGACTGCCGCTGTGGTCAGCGCCGCAAAGATCGGGACCATCAAGAACACCGCGCGCTGCGAAAATGCATATCCGATCGCGCCCGCCACGATTGCAATCGCAATGTTCCCGGCATGATCGAAAGCGGAGTTCCGGCCGAGACGCCGGGCGAGCCCGGGCTTTGGCGTGAGCCCAAGAGTCAATGCGGCGACAGCAGGCGGAAAGGCGTCACCCGCAATCGCCAGAACGGCAAACGCGACCGCCATCGGCCAGAACGTGGGAAGGCCGAAGATGATGAGCGCGGCAAAGGCCATCGCCAAGATCGATAACACGATGACGCCCCGCTTCGCCGGGGTCATGTCGATCGCCGCGCCGATCGGCGTCTGGAGCGCAAGGCCGACCAGCCCGCTTGTTGTCGCCACAAGGCCGACCTCGGTCTGGCTCCAATGGCGCTCCGTCACCAGATAGACATTCACGAAGGGCCCGAGCGCGTTGCGAGCGTCCGCCGCGAAGAAATTGAGCGCATCGAGCGCGTAGGGAATAGAGATCATCGCCAACGTCCGAAGAACGGCCCGATCTCGAGCCCCCACACGAAACTCTGTGCGCTCGTTCTTCGTTCCGCCGACGCCGTCCCGCGATGCAGGGGCGTGGGATCGGGATTTCCATTGACAATGCGCTTCCCGCGGCTCGTTAAAGGCCCGATGCGCAAGCGTGCGGACATCGTTCTCGTCGAGCGCGGCTTCTTTTCGAGTCGCGCCCGCGCTCAGGCCGCGATCTCTGCCGGACTCGTCAGCGTCGGCGGGGTCGCGCTGAAGAAGGCGTCGGAAGAGGTTGCCGGCGACGCGCCGATCGAGGCCGAGGCGCCCCACCCCTGGGCCTCGCGCGGCGGAATCAAGCTTGCCGCGGCGCTCGACGCCTTCGCGCTCGATCCCGCAGGCCTCGTTTGCCTCGACGTTGGCGCCTCGACGGGGGGCTTCACCGACGTTCTGCTCGCGCGCGGCGCGGCGAAGGTCGTCGCCGTGGATGTCGGCCATGGACAGCTCGATCCGCGCCTTGCGGCGGACCCTCGCGTCCGTTCGCTTGAAGGGATCGACGCGCGCGCGCTTACAAGCTTGATGCTCGACGAAACGCCGGCTGCGATCGTCATCGATGTGAGCTTCATTTCGCAGAGGCTTGTGTTGCCCCATGTGCTTGAGCTCGCGAGCGCGCGGGCTTGGCTCGTCAGCCTCGTCAAGCCACAGTTCGAACTCAACCGCGGCGATCTCGTCAAAGGCCGGGTCACGAGCGCAGCGGCGCTCGAGCGCGCGTGCGACGGCGTGCGCGCGACGATCGAAGCGCAAGGCTGGACCGTGCTCGGTCTCATGCCGTCGCCGATCCTTGGCGGCGCCGGGGCGCGGGAATTTCTGATCGCCGCGCGCCATGGCTGAGCCGCTCCATGAGGTCTCGATCGTCGCGCTTGATGCGCATGGGCATGGGCGGACAGCTGACGGCGCGATCGTTCCGGGCGCCCTGCCCGGCGAGCGCGCACGGGTCAAGATCGAGGGCAAGCGCGCTGAGCTTGTCGAGACGCTCGAGCCTTCGCCCGAGCGCGCGGCGCCGATCTGTCCCTGGTTCGGAACCTGTGGCGGCTGCGTCGCGCAGCATATGTCGGCTCCGCTCTATCGCGCGTGGAAACGCAGCCTGGTGGCCGACGCGCTCGAGCGCGAGGGCGTCGCGGCCGAGGTCGGGGATGTGATCGACGCCCATGGCGCGGGTCGGCGCCGCGCGACCTTTCACGCCCGCTTTCCCCATGGCCAGCCCGACGAGATCGGCTTCATGCGCGCGCGGTCGCATGACATCATCGCCATCGACGATTGCCCGCTGTTCAGCCCCGGCATGGCCGGGGCGATTTCGGCGGCGCGGGCGCTCAGCGGCGATCTGCGCGGCTTGATGAAACCTCTCGACATCGGCGTCACCGCCGCGCTCGATGGGCTCGATGTCGACCTGCGCGGCTCGGGGCCGCTCGGACGCGCAGAGATCCAGAAGCTGACGAACACGGCTGATGCGCTCGATCTCGCCCGCGTCTCGAATCACGGCGCGATCGTGATCGAACGCCGGCCGCCCCGCGTCGCCTTTGGCGAGGCGCTGGCAAGACTGCCGCCCGGCGGCTTCCTGCAGGCGACCGAGGCGGGAGAAGCGTGGCTCGCGGAGTTTGCCGAGCGGGCGCTTGCCGATACGAAGAAGGTCGCGGACCTATTCTGCGGCGCCGGCGCTTTCGCGCTGAGGCTCGCCCGTGGCCGTGAGGTCTTCGCCGTCGACGCTGACCCCGCCGCGCTTGGCGCGCTCGCCCGCGCGGCGGCGACAACAGCGGGCCTGCACAAACTCGCCACCGAGACGCGCGATCTCTTCCGCCGCCCGCTGCGAGTCGACGAACTCGTAACGTTCGACGCGGCGCTCATGGACCCGCCGCGCGCCGGCGCGTTCGAACAGGCGCGCGCGCTCGCCGCCTCCTCTCTCGCGCTCGTCGTGTCAATCTCTTGTAACTCGGCAACGTTCGCTCGTGACGCGCGCATTCTCATCGAGGGCGGCTTTCAGATTGAATCCGTGACCCCGCTTGACCAGTTCCGCTATTCCGCCCATGTCGAAATCGCCGCCGTCTTTCGCCGACCCAAGCCGAAAGCGCGCGTGCGGAGGCTCCTCTAGGTGGACGCGACGGAACGAGACAACATTATCGCCGGCTTGCAGAATATCGTGGGCTCCCGGCACGTTCTGACCGACCCCGCGCTGTTCGCGGGCGCGCTCGTCGAGCCGCGAAAGCTCTATCAGGGACAGGCGCTCGCGCTGGTGCGGCCGGGATCGACGAAGGAAGTCGCGGAGGTCGCCGCCTTCTGCAACGAGACGCGAACGCCCATGGTCCCGCAAGGCGGCAACACAGGACTCGTGGGCGGGCAGACGCCCGACTTGAGCGGCGACGAGATCATCGTTTCGACCCAGCGCCTGCGCGCCATCCGCGAGGTCGACCCCGACGGCAATGTGATGATTTGCGAATCGGGCGTCACGCTCGGGGAAGCGCAGGCGGCGGCGCTCGCCGCCGATCGTCTGTTTCCGCTGTCGCTAGCGTCGGAAGGCACTTGCACCATTGGCGGCAACATCTCGACCAACGCTGGCGGGCTGAACGTCATCGCCTATGGCAATACGCGCGATCTCGTGACCGGCGTTGAGGCGGTTCTCGCCGACGGCCGCATCGTCAACGCGTTGAGCAAGCTGCGCAAGGACAACACCGGCTACGACGTGAAGAGCCTTTTCATCGGCGCCGAGGGGACACTCGGCATTGTCACCGCCGCTTCGCTCCGCCTCTTTCCGAATCCGCGCGCCCAGGCGACCGCCTTCGTCGGTTTGAA
Source organism: uncultured Alphaproteobacteria bacterium (assembly GCA_963717215.1). Lineage (GTDB taxonomy): Bacteria > Pseudomonadota > Alphaproteobacteria > Rhizobiales > Beijerinckiaceae > Roseiarcus. The sequence continues at coordinate 37,408 of CAVQVS010000001.1, read as the reverse complement.
GAGCCCCGAGGATGCGTTGAAGCTCCTGAGGCTCGCTCGCGAACGGCTCGGCGTGGGAATCACGAGCTTCGAGCTGATCAGCCGCAACGCCTACGACATCGGGATTCGACATGGCGGCGCGCGCGCTCCACTGCTAGGCGCGCACGATTGGTACGTTCTTGTCGAGGCGTCATCCCAGACGCTGGGCGGCCTCGACGAAGCGTTCGCGGGCGCGCTCGAGGCCGCGCTCGAGCAGGGAATCATCGAGGACGCTTCGATCGCGGCCTCGCTCGAACAGCGCGCGGACTTCTGGCAATTGCGCGAATGCCTGTCGGATGCGCAGAGCAAGGAGGGCGGCTCGATCAAGCACGACGTGTCCGTCGCCGTTGGCCTGGTGCCGACATTGATCAGGGAGGCGACGCCCGCTGTCGAGGACTTCGCGCCAGGGGCCCGCGTCGTCGCCTTCGGCCACCTCGGGGACGGCAACATCCACTTCAACGTGTCGCAGCCAGTCGGCGCCGACAAGCAGGCCTTTCTCGATCGCTGGGATGCGATGAACGAGATCGTGCACGGAATCGTCGCGCGCCTCGGCGGCTCCTATTCCGCCGAACACGGCGTGGGCCAGCTCAAGCGCGGGCTCCTTGCACGTTGGAAGGACCCCGCGTCACTCGCAATGATGCGCCAGATCAAGGCCGCGCTCGACCCGAACGGGGTGATAAATCCGGGCAAGGTCCTTTAAGGCCGTCCCGCGCGTCACTCTTTGCCCATGACCGCCAGCGCCTGCTCCAAGGGCGCGCGCGAAGCGCGAAACACTCCGGAATAGGGAGTGGAAAGCTCCAGGATCAAGAGGACGGCGCTCGCGACCGCGACGGAGCCAACCGCGAGCGCGATCACCGACGTGATGGTGCTGCGCGCCATCAAGCCGAAACCGCAAAAAAGGCAAACAACCCATCCGACGACGGTCAGCACCAGTGGATAGGAAACGGGAGCCGTGAGCGCGAACGACATCTGCATTCGCGCCTGAGCGAGCGCATCGGACGCTTCCGTCGCCGAAGCCAGGGCCTGCTTCTGCCCGTCGGTCGAAGGGTGAAGAGCCCCGAGGGCCTTTTGCCGCGCCCGCATGTTCTGGATCGCCGCGGCGAAGCTGGCGGCGGCAAAATTGTCATCGCTCTCGCTGACGCCCCAAACCTGATCGATGGTCTTCCCCAGCGCATCTCGCAATTCGGCGCGCGCCGGAATGGCCTCAGGCCCATAGTCGGACAGCGCAAGGTCGAGCTGCATGACCTTCGACGCCAGGGCTTGTATCTGCGTGTTCTGGCCCGAGTAGACGCCATAGGCTGTCCAGATCAGAAGACCCGTGACCAGGGCGCACAAGAGCGTCAGAAGGCCGACAACCGCGCCGATCATGTCACGCGAGCCGCCGGTCGTGTGATGCTCGGGCAACACGCGCTGCAGAAGAAGGCCAAGCAACCCGGCGGCGAACATTGCGACCGCAACAGCAAGCGCGAACTCAAGCGAACTCATTCTCACCCCCCGCGGCAAGGTTGCGGCAGTTAGCGGCTCCGCGCCGCAAACGCAAACGCCGCGGCCCTTCCACCGCGGCGGGTGTCGGAATGGCGCGAATCATGTCAAATCGATAGCATGGCGGGCATGACCCCCTCCGCCACAATCAAGAGTTCTGGACAGCGGCGGCGCCGATCGGCGCGCCGCCAAATCGCGGCCTTAGGCGCGCTGTTCGCCCTCGGCGTTGCCGCCACGCAGGCTTCCGCCGCCTGCGCGCCGAAGGATTTCGACAGCGCCAAATTCATCGTCTGCGCGTTCGATCCGCGTCACGACGATATTCGCCTGTTCCTGAGCGGGCCGGACGACAAGCCCTACGGATCGCTGGGCGCGCTCGCTTCCGCACTGAAGCAGAAGGGCGAGAAGCTTGCATTCGCAATGAACGCGGGCATGTTTGGCGAGGATCAATCGCCCATCGGCCTCTACGTGGAAGACCGACGCAAGCTGCACGAGGTCGACACGCGCGGCGGCGCGACGAACTTTCACATGAAGCCGAACGGCGTGTTCTGGATTGGCGACAAGGTCGCGGGCGTGACCGAGACCAGCCGCTACCTCGCCACGACGACGCCCTCCCGCTACGCGACGCAGTCGGGGCCAATGCTGATCATTGACGGAAAGGTGCATCCAAAAATTCGCCCGGATGGGACCTCGCAGAAGATCCGGAACGGCGTCGGCGCCTGCAAGGGAGGCGCGATCACTTTCGCCATCGCCGACGATCCCGTAACCTTCGACACGTTCGCGCGGCTCTTTCGCGACGGGCTTGGCTGCCAGAACGCGCTCTTCCTCGATGGCTCGGTGTCCTCGCTCTACGCCCCGGAACTCAATCGCGGCGACGAACTCGGGCCACTCGGACCGATTGTCGGCGTTGTGCAGCCGGGTGCGTCGGAGACGAAGTAGGGCGGCGCCGCAAGGCCTACGGGAACAGCCCGCGCATCTGCTTGGCCTTCACCACCCGCTCGACCCCGATCGCCATGGCGGCCGTGCGATTGGAGACCCCGTCGCGCTTGGCGCGGGCGACGACCATCGCCCACGAGCGGTCGAGGGCGCGCTCCAGCCGGTCCATCACCTCCTCGCGCGACCAGAAATATTGCTGCAGATCCTGAACCCACTCGAAATAGCTGACGATCACACCGCCCGCGTTGCAGAGAATATCGGGAATGACGAAGATCCGGTCGTTGCGTTCGGCGAGCACGCGATCGGCCTCGGGGGTGGTGGGACCGTTCGCGCCTTCGGCGATGACGCGGCAACGCAGGCGCCGCGCGAGGTCGGCGTCAATCACCCGCTCGATCGCGCACGGCGCAAGAACGTCGCAGGGCTGCTCGAGCAAAGTGCGCGGCGGGATTGTGGCTTCACTTGAATAGCCGGCCAGTTCGCCGTTTCGCCCGGCGTGCGCGGCGAGCGCTTTCACGTCGAAGCCTTTCGGGTCGTAATAGGCGACAGAATGATCGCTGACGCCGATCACCTTCACTCCACGCGCCGCGAGCCCGAGCGCGGCATGGGAGCCGACGTTGCCGAAGCCCTGAATGATCGCGGTCGCCTTGGCCGGCGCGATGTCCAAGGCGTCGAGCGCGCGAAAGGCCAGGAAGGCGACGCCGTGACCGGTCGCCTCGCGCCGGCCCAGCGTTCCGCCGGAGCCGACCGGCTTCCCAGTCACGATCTCTGGCACCGTCACGCCCTGATACATGGAATAGGTGTCCATGAACCAGGCCATCACCTGCTCGTTCGTGCCCATGTCCGGCGCCATCACATCTGTCCGCGGCCCGACGAACGGGATCATCTCCTGCATGTAGCGGCGACTGAGGTTCTCGAGCTCCTTGGGCCGGAGCGCACGCGGGTCGACCGCGACGCCGCCCTTGCCGCCGCCAAAGGGAAGGTCCGCGAGCGCGCATTTCCAGCTCATCCAGATGGCGAGCGCTGCGATTTCGCTTATGTCGACATTAGGGGCGAAGCGCGTGCCGCCCTTGGCGGGACCAAGCGCCAGATGATGCTGCACGCGGTAGCCAATGAACACCTGCGTCCGATTGTCCTCCATGCGGACCGGGCAGGTGACGACGATCGCGCGCTTGGGATAGAGCAGCCAGTCGCGTTCGTCCTCGGCGATGCCCAGATGATCACCGATGACGGTAAGCTGATCGCGCGCCATTTCGAACACGGGGCCGGTAAAGAGGCTGCTCACATCATTTCTCCCGCCCGCCCTCGCCGCTGCAAGGCTTTAGCATCATGTCTTCGCGCCGCAATTGCACCCGCATTGCGCCGCAACCTTGATGTTTGAATCCAGCCTCTTTCCTTCCACACTCGAGGGAAAGCCGGCGCCCGCAAGAACGTCGGCCACTCGAAGGCACAAGACCTAACCCCGCGCCATCACTCATTCGTCGGAAATGTGGCGCCCAAAACGCGACTCACGCCGACCATCGCTATATCCCGGCTGGAACATAACAGGAACATTGTCAAGAGGAAGGTCCATGTCGGGGCGCTCTTACTATGTTTGCATCGCGCGTAGAATTGCCTAGACCTTGCCTGAGTGAGACGCTCGACAAGTCTCTCCGACTGGGGATAGCTACCTTTGCAAGCCAACGGAGGCCGGAAGCGAGTTCGCCCGCCGTCGCGGCGCTTCTTGGGAGCCGTCTCGTAAGGCGCCTCGATAAAGGGCGAACAATCGGCGGGGAGCGACCGTCCATGTCGAACAACCATCGGACAAAGGGGTGCGGCTTTCTCCGGACGGCACTCGCGGCTGCCGCTTTATTCGCAGCGGCGATTGCTGGGCCGCCGCCTGCCCGGGCCGCCGGCGCCTGCGCGCTCGTGCCCAATGAGAAGATGCCGTCCGAAAAGATCCTGCAGTGCGGCGCAACCCTGACGGTTCGTCCGGCGCAAGGCGCCCGCTATCAGGCGCTGTACAAAAAGGGCGACCCGCTCCCGGTCGGAGTTCGTCTCGACGAGGGCGCGTTGCTGATTGAGTTTCAGCCAGCCCGATGGGGCCAGAACTTTCAGATTCTAACCCCGCTCGCCATTGCGGCGGTCCGCGGCACGGAATGGGCTGTGGATGTCGCGAAAGCCCGCACGTCTGTTCTGGTCATAGACGGCTCAGTGGGGGTGACCAACCGCCGCCTGAACCAGTATGTCATTGTTACGGAGGGGGAGGGTGTCGATATCACTCCCGCTGATACGTCGACCGTCCAGAAAACCTGGGGCGAGGCCAGAAAGCGGGCGCTGCTCGCGCGTTTCGGAGAGTGAATGGCGACCAAGCGGCCGGGACCTTCCCGGCTCCTGACCGGCGCCTTCCTGGCTGCGGCGCTCGTCGTCGGCGCCGTTCTGGGCGCGCAGGAGATTGACGGCGTCGCTTCGCCCCTGGACCGAATAGAGAACCTGACTCTCGACTGGCGCTTTCTTCTTGCCGGGGCGCGTCCCGCGCCATCGAGCGTGGTTATTGTCGCGATTGACGACGAGGCGCTCAGCGAAGCGCGAAGCGATGCGCCGACGCGCGAAATGATGGCGCGCCTCGTGCGGGCGTTGGTCGGTTTTCATCCCCGATCGATCGCGATCGATATCGCGTTCCTCAACCCACGGAATACGGACGCAGACACAGAACTCGCCAACGCGCTCAAGGCGGGGCCGGCTGTCGTCGCTGCGATCGGCAATTTCGATGCGGTCGATCCCTCGAACGCAACAGTCCAACCGGGCGATCTGGCCTTGGCGCCGAAGCCCTCCTCCGTTCTCTGGCCGATCGCCCCGATCCGCGATGCGGCCCAGGCGGGCCTTGCCAACGTTTCGACAGATAAGAGCGGCGTGCCTCGTTACATTCCGATGATCTATGAAACGCCGGACGGTGTGGCTCCTTCCTTCGCGCTTGCCGCCGCGTCCCAGGGACTAGGGGCCCAGCCGGTCTTTAGCCCGAACCGGATCGAAATCGCGGGGCAGTCGAGGCCGATGGACCTCGGCTATCACATGCCGTTGCGCTTCTACGGGCCCGCGGGAAGTTTCAGGCGCATCAGCGCATTTCAGGTTCTCCGAGGAGGACTCGACCCGGAGGCGCTCCGTGGCAAAGTCGTCATTATCGGCGTTACCGCGAAAGGCGCTTCCGACTCGTTTGCGACGCCGTTCGATCGCGTTGCGCCGGGCGCAGAAGTCTTCGCCACCGCAATCGGCAATCTCATGGCCGGCGACGGGTTGGCGCGGACGCCATCGACCCGCCGCCTCGATGCAGCCGTAGCGATTGCCCTTCCAGTTCTCATGATCGCGCTCATGGCGATGCAGGGGGCGGCGACTGGGCTCGCTCTCGCGAGCCTCTTGTTCGCCCTTTGGGTCGGAGGAGTCTTTCTCGCCTTCGTCAATGGCTATTGGCTCGGCGTCGCCGCGCCGCTCGCGTCGGTCGTGCCGCTGACAGTCGGCTTCGCTGCGGTCCGGTCGATTGTCGAGCGCCGCGAGGGCAAGAAAATTGCCGCCGAGAATTCGACGCTGGCCAGGTTTCAGTCGCCGCTTCTTCTCGATCAGCTTCAGAGGGAGCCCGATTTTCTGGAAAAGCCGGTCCGCCAGGATGTCGCCGTGATGTTTGTCGACCTGTCCGGGTCGACAGGGGTCTCCGAGGCGCTCGGGCCCGAATGGACGCGCGATCTTTTCGGCGCGATGCAGACCCTCGTCGAGGGCGAGGTCACCGCGCACGGGGGCGTCGTCATCAATTACATGGGCGATGGCGTGCTGGCCGTGTTCGGTTTGCCGAAGCCGCGACCCGACGACGCCGCGCGGGCGCTTGCCACTGTCGAGGCGCTTCACCAGTCGATGACCGCTTGGTTGGCCGAACTGGCGCCTGCGGCGCGGGAACGTCTGGACTTCCGGATCGGGCTGCATTTTGGCCCCGTTATCCTGTCCCGGCTCGGTTCGCCTACCCAACAGCAGATCACGGCGACGGGCGATACGGTCAACGTTGCGAGCCGCCTTCTGGAAGTCGCGAAGCAGCAGCATTGCCGTGTTGTCGTTACGGAGGATCTTTTCCAAGCTGCAGGCGCGACGGCGGCGGCGGCGAATTTCGATCCGGGGCTTTACACGCCGGTCACCGTTTCGATCCGCGGCCGAGCGGGCGATCTGCCGGTTCGCACCCGAAGGTGAGCCGCCGATCGCGCACCCGCACGATGCAAGACGGTCGAAACGGGATCGTCATCGCGAACGTTAAGCGACGCGATCCAGGGAAGGTAGAGCGCTCCACCGCCTCTGGAGTGCGTCGCTTTGCTCCTCGCAGTGACGAATACGCCATCCAAGCGCCGTGCCTCTGGCGCCGAGCCGCGGTGGCCATCCAGTCAGTTCGCGATCTCCGCCTGATCCGCGATCCGCTCGAGGCTCTCCTCGCGCCCGAGCACCGCGAGCACATCAAAGATGCCTGGCGAGGTGGAGCGACCGGTCAGGGCCGCGCGCAACGGCTGAGCGACGATTCCGAGTTTTGCGCCTTCCTCTTCCGCGTAGGCGCGCACGACGGCCTCCGCGCCTGCCGCCGTCCACTCCGTGAGCGCAGTCAGGCGCGGCAGCAGATTCTTGAGATGAAGGCGCCCGGCGCGGGCGAGAATCTCCTCGGCTTTCGCATCCATGTTGAGTGGCCGCGTCGCGAACAGGAAGCCGGCGCCGTCCAGCAATTCGACCAGGGTCTTGGCGCGCTCCTTCAAGCCTGGCATCGCGGCGCGAAGCTGGGCGCGTGTCTGCGCGTCGAGCTTGGCCGCGACCTCCGGGCCGCCCGGCAGATAAGGGAGGGCGTCGATCAGCGCCTTGAACAGCTCGTCGTCGCTCGCGGCGCGCATATAATGTCCGTTGACGTTCTCGAGCTTGGCGAAGTCGAAGCGCGATGGCGAGCGGCCAATCGCGCCGAGATCGAAGGCGTCGATCAGCTCTTCGGTGGAGAAGAATTCCTTGTCGCCCTGGCTCCACCCGAGCCGCGCCAGATAGTTGCGTAGCGCAACCGGCAGATAGCCGAGGGCGCGGTAGGCGTCGACGCCGAGCGCGCCGTGGCGCTTGGAGAGTTTGGCCCCGTCCGGCCCATGAATGAGGGGGATATGCGCCATGATCGGCACGTCCCAGCCGAGCGCCTGATAGATCTGTGTCTGCCGCGCGGCGTTGGTGAGATGATCGTCGCCGCGAATGATGTGCGTCACCCCCATGTCATGGTCGTCGACGACGACGGCGAGCATGTAGGTCGGATTGCCGTCCGAGCGCAGCAGCACGAGATCGTCGAGATCCTTGTTGGCGAAGACGACCTTGCCCTGCACCTTGTCGTCGATGATCGTTTCGCCCTCTTGGGCGGCGCGCAGGCGGATCACGGGCTTGACGCCCGCGGGCGCCTCCGCCGGATCACGGTCGCGCCAGCGGCCGTCGTAGCGCATCGGCTTGCCCTCGAGGCGGGCCTTCTGGCGCATTTGCTCAAGCTCTTCGACGCTCGCGTAACAGCGATAGGCGCCCCCCGACGCCAGCAGCTGCTCGGCGACCTCGCGATGGCGTTCGGCGCGCTGAAACTGGCTGATCGCCTCGCCGTCCCAGTCGAGCCCGAGCCACTTCAGGCCATCAAGAATTGCGTCGACCGCTCCTTGCGTCGAGCGCTCGCGATCGGTGTCCTCGATGCGGAGCAGGAGTGTGCCGCCGAAGCGCTTGGCGTAGAGCCAGTTGAACAAAGCCGTGCGCGCGCCGCCGATATGCAGGAAGCCGGTCGGCGAAGGCGCGAAGCGGGTGATAACCGTGGACATTTGCGGGGAGCTCGAAGCGAGGATTGGATCGAGCGCGTGGCTCTAGCAGAAGCGGGCGCCCGCGCGCAAAGGCGCGCGCGCTCACCCGGTCACCTCTCGTAGCTATCCCGCGACAGCGGCCCTCAGGTCAGCTTCCGCTCGGACTGCGCTTCAGCCTCCTCGCTGAACACGTCCGGCGGCCAGTTCTCCTTGAGCGCCTGGCGCATCAAATCCTGCTGGGTTTTCGGCGCGAGGCCGCCTTTCGGCGGGTCGCGGTCGAGATTGGTCGGGAAGGAATAGCCTTCGGCGCAAGCTGCGATAGCGTTGTCGGCGTCGCTCGCCATGATCGCTAGATCGCTCAGAAGATCTTTCAGCGCCGGATAAAGCTTCAGGCTCATCTTGAGCCGGTCGACGCTCTCCATCGCGCGGCCGAAGGCCGAGGAGACCTGCAAGAGATTGGCGATGCGGCGCACGTCCTTCGAGCGGTTCGTTCCCGCCGCGTGGAAGAGCGCGGGATTGAAGAACACCGCGTCGCCCTTGGTTAGCGGCAGCTGGACATGATGCTTGTCGAAATAATCGCGAAACTCCGGCCGCGCCGTCGCCATATAGCCGGGCAGGTAGCTCTGCGAGAACGGCAGATAGAGCGTCGGTCCGGTCTCGATCGGCATGTCGCAATGCGCGACCGCGCCCTGCAGTGTCAGCACCGGCGAGAGCCGCTGGACGTGGACGGGAAAGCGCTCGATCACTTCCGCCGACTGGAAGCCCAGATGATAGTCGCGGTGCGCGACCTGAGCCGCGCCGCCCGGATTGACGACGTTGAGCTGCGAGGTGATCTGATAGGACGGCCCAAGCCATGCTTCGCTGACGAGCGCGATGATTGCGTTGCCGTAGTAGGAAGCGAAGACGGCAGGATCGCGCAGGCACAGCTTCTCGAGCGCATTCCAGATGCGGTCGTTGGCGCCGGGCTTGGCGAAATGGTCGCCGCCGCCGACGTTGCTCGCGCGCTCTTCCTCGATGATCGCCCAGTAATGCGCGTTGGACTTGTCGATCGCGGTCAAGTCGGGGAACGCGTTGCGGATGGCGATGATGCCGGGGCCGTCCGTGAAGGCGTCGACCCATTCGGCCAGCAATTCCTTGCGCAACTCGGGCGAAGCGGCGGCTTTGCGCGCCTCGAGCCCGTCGTAGACGAGCACGTTCGACACGACGTCGCTGGCGAAGGGATAATCCGCGCGGTTGAGCGAGCGCTCGACCTGGCTCTTGAATTCTTCGAGGTCGCAGGCATCGGCGGTAAGCCACACCCGATTGGCTCTCAGGCGTTTGGCGTTGTCGTCCTTCATGAGCTTTCCTCCGTGCAATTGTTTCTGGGGCTCAGTATAAGGGCGAAGACCAGCAAGATTATTGCGCCGAACCATCAAAAACCCATCAAGCGTCGCCTGTGGCCCACCCCTTTCTCGTCAAGGAAATCGCGCTCCAGGCGGCCTTAAGCGAGGCGACCGTCGATCGCGTGCTCAACAGGCGCGGCGGCGTGCGCGGGCATACCGCCGAGCGCGTCAAGCAGGCAATTCGCGAATTGCGCGGGCAGAGCGAGCAGGCTGGCCTCACGGGGCGCAAGTTCGTCGTCGACGTCATCATGCAGGCGCCGGACCGCTTCTCCGAGGCGGTGCGGGGCGCCCTGGAAGATGAAATGCCGACATTGCGGCCTGCGGTCTTTCGTGCGCGCACCCACTTCAGCGAAATCGTGCGCCTCGCCGATCTCGCGGCGCTTATCGACCGGATCGGCGCGCGCGGAACCCATGGCCTCTTTCTCAAAGCCCCCGATGAGCCTGAGATCGTTGCCGCGGTTGATCGTGTCGTTGCGCGTGCAATCCCCGTCGTCACGCTCGTCACCGATGTCCCCAACAGCCGCCGCGCCGCCTATGTCGGCATGGACAACCGCGCGGCCGGCGAGACGGCCGCCTATCTCATTGGCGAATGGCTCGGCGGCGCGAAGGCGAAGATTTTGGCGACGTTGAGCAGCAATCGGTTTCGCGGCGAGGAGGAGCGGGAAATTGGATTCCGCCGGGCGCTCAGGACGCGCTATCCCAATCTCGGCATCGTCGAAGCGAGCGAAGGTCTTGGCATCGACCAGCCGACCGGCGCACTCGTGCGCAAGGCGCTCGCCGCCAATCCCGACATCGTCGGCGCTTATTCGATCGGCGGGGGAAACCGCGCCGTGGTCGAGGCGTTTCGCGCGACGTCGCGAACGTGTCGCGTGTTTGTCGGCCATGATCTCGACGCCGACAATCTTGCGCTGCTGCGCGAGCGGAAGATCTCGGCGGTGCTGCATCACGACCTGCGCGCCGACCTGCGCGCGGCGTGTCGCGTCGTGATGCAGGCGCATCGCGTCGTGCCGCAAAGCGCACCCCCGCCACCGTCCCAGGTTCAGATCATCACGCCCTTCAATCTGCCGGGGGCGTGAAGCAGAACCGTCATCGCGAGGAGCGAAGCGACACGGCGATCCAGAGTCGTAAGCGCCCTATGTTCCATGGGATTGCTTCGCTTCGCTCGCAATGACGACCGCGATGACAGACAGCGCTGCCTAAGGCCCGCGCCGCCAAATCGTCATTTCGACATTGTGCGTCGGATCGAGGGGCATCGTTTTGGAAAGCTTGAGCCCGTGCTGTTCGAGCACGCTTGCCGCGGTCACGCCGCCGTCGCAGGCGGAGAACACCGACCGTCCGCCGGGAAGCATGATTCCATGCGCGCGCGACAGGTGAAAGCCGTCAAAGCCGATCATGAGGAAGAGATCGAACACCACCTGTCCGCCGCCCACGGCGACGACCCCGCCCCTCGGCAAAATTTTGGCCACGACTTCTTCCCAGGTCGCGCGGCGCGGGTCCCACCACCAACCGTCCGGGCGCTGCTCGAGGCCCGGCGCCTCGCGTGAGACGACAAGACGGACGTTCCGGTGGATGTTGGGCTCGAGTTCGTGGCTGCGCCGCGCAAACACCACGAGGTTCGCAACCTCCTGCGCCCGCTGGTAGAGCTCCCAGTCTTTTTCGTTGCGCAGCGAGGTCGGCGTCAGTCCGTCGGCGCCCGCGATCTTGTCGTCGTCCGAGACGATGGCGTAACCGGTGATGTCCAGATTTCCCGCCATGAACCGACGCCCTCCCTGCGCGGCGAGAATAGAGAAAGCTCCAAGCATCCGCCAGAGCGCGGCCTGTAAGCTGCGATCAGTCGCCGGCGGACCTGAGCCTTCTTGAGCTGCGCTTCCGTGACCGGGATCATCTCGATCGCCAGAGCGTGGAGCTCCGCATACGCGCCCCACAGCATGTAATCGCCATAGAGGGTGGCGCGCCGTTCTTCACCGCGATGTCGACCTCCTCAGGGTAGGCGTGAAACGGCCCGGGTGCAAAGCTGAGCCCTTCGCTTTACGGCGCTCCGTGTCCTTCGCTAGGCCGCCAGCGCATCGAGCGACCGCTGCATCGCCGCCATCCCCGCCTCGATCGCCTTCGACAGGAAGCCGCTGGCGTCGTCAGGCAGGAAATCGGCGGTCCAGACCACCGAGGTCCAGCCATCGGCGAGCTCGGAAACCTGAAGCGCAGCGTTATAGTGGCGGGCGCGGCCGCCTTCGGCTGTCCACACCAGCCGTCGCGCCTCATCGTCTAGGGTGACGATCGGCTCGCGGAGCACCATGCCGTTGACGAAGGTCACGATGCGCGCGCCCGGCTCGAGCTTCGTGTCGGTGACGAAGCCGGGGACGAGTCGTGTATGCAACGCCCCCACGTCCCGAATCGCCGACCAGACCTCGCTCGCGGGCGCGCGGGTTTTGAGTTCGGATCGAATGGTCGCCATGCGCTATTTCCCGCCGCAATAGGCTTCGAGCCGATAGCCTTCGGGGTCATGGACGAAGGCGGCGTAATAGTGCGGCCCATAATCCTTGCGCACGCCCGGTTTCCCATTGTCACGTCCGCCATGCGCCATCGCCGCCTGGTGAAACGCCGCGACGCTACTCGCGGCTCGGCGCGGTGAAGCAGAAATGGAGCCCGGACTTCGGATCGTCGGGAGCGGGACGGTCCGCTGCATAGATCCAGAAGCCGGCCGCCTCTTTGCCATAGCCGAGCGATGTCTCGTCGGCGCTGAGGCAGGTGATTCCCAATGGCTTCAACGCCGCGTCGTAAAATGCTTTCGCCTTTGCGATGTCGCGAACGCCGATCGATATGTGATCGAACATGAATGATTTCTCCTGACCAAAGTGGGGACGAACCGGCGACAGCCGGTGTCTTCGGTCGGAGAAACCTAGGCTTGGGGGGCGTTTCGCGGCTTGGGGAAAATTGCTATCTTGCGCCCCAGCGAAACAAACACTTTGTCGCCAGCGGGACAGAACGCGAAACAGCTCATGTAAGATGATGTAGGAGGTAGAATGACTACGGAGGAGCTCCTAGATCGGTATGGTCCAGTGCACAGCATGCGTAAGCAGATGCTTGGCTACTTGCATAGCAATTTGCCCCGCGCTTGTTCGACCCAGGAAGTGGCTGAACATATCGGAACAACATCGCAGTTTGGACCAGGTCGCGTGGAGGTTTGCACCGTTAGAAATGTGCGGCCGCTTTGGAGGCCCATCAATCATTATCTACGGAAGAAGAAACTTCCTTTTGAAGTGATACGTTGCGACCGCGATCATTTTCGGCTGGCCGAACGTAGTTCGAATTCCGAATAGAAAGCACAACGAGGAACCCTCTTTTGGTCAACGACGGGGCTGCGGCAATCGACGACGCGCTACCCAAGCGAACGCTGGCGGCCGGGGAGGGCTGGAGCCTAAACGAGATCGTCTGCCGCGCCGGCCCTTCGGACAGACCGTTCGAGGAGCGGCACGATGGGTTCAGCGTCTCGGCGGTCGTCGGAGGACACTTCACCTATCGCTCCGACGCCGGCCACGGGCTGCTCTATCCCGGCGCGTTGCTGCTCGGAAACAATGGCTCATGTTTCGAATGTGGCCACGCGCATGGGATTGGCGATCGCTGCATTTCCTTGAATGTTTGTGAGGAGCAATTCAGCGAGGTCGCTGCGGCAGCGGCTGCGGCCTCGACGGGCCGGTTTCGCTTTTCGGCTCCAAGCCTTCCGCCATCGCCAAAGGCGCTGCCGATCGTTGCGCAGATGGAGGCGCTGTCCTGGGCCCCGTCTTCGCTGCGCTCGGAGGAGCTGGCGTTGCAACTCATCGAGCGCGTAATCGCCCTGGTGAGCGGCGATCGACGGACTTCGGCTGCTCCGACGGGACGTGAGACGAGACGGGTGATCGAAGCGATCCGACTGATCGAATCCGACGCGGCGCGACCCCTTGAGCTGAGGGAAATGGCGGCGGTCGCGGGCATGAGCAAGTATCACTTCCTGCGCGTCTTCCGCAGGCTGACGGGCCTGACGCCGCATCGCTATCTCGTCAGCGCCCGGCTGCGGCGCGCAGCGCTCGCGCTCACGTCCTCGCGACGGCCGGTCATCGAGGTCGCCCTCGACGCCGGCTTTGGCGACCTCTCCACCTTCAACAAGACGTTTCGCGCCGTGTTCGACCTGACGCCGAGGCAATATCGGGACATGCGGCGCTAGGGTTCAAACCCACTTACAGAATTCGGCTGGCGTGTCCCTTCCAGTAGCGGTCGCGCAGCGCCGTCTTGTAGAGCTTGCCGGTCGGCAAGCGAGGGAAATCGTCCTCGAAATCGATCGAACGCGGGCATTTGAGGTGCGCGAGATGCTCGCGGCAGAAGGCGATCAATTCCGCCTCGATCGCAGGTCCGGGCTCCACGCCCGGCATGAGCTGAACGACGGCCTTGACCTCCTCGCCCATCTCCTCGTTGGGCGCGCCGAACACCGCCGCATCGCGAACCTTGGGATGCGTGATCAGCAGGTTCTCGCATTCCTGAGGGTAGATGTTGGCGCCGCCTGAGATGATCATGAACAACTCGCGGTCGGTGAGATTGATGAAGCCCTCCTCGTCGACGTAGCCGACGTCGCCGACCGTGCTCATCGTGCGGTCGGCCGAGTTCGCGGCCGCCGTCTTCTCCGGGTCGTTGAAATATTCGAAAGGAGTAGGCCGTCTTGAACCAAATCTTGCCCACGGTCCGGGGCGGAACCTCCTTCATCTCCGCGTCGAGGACATGCACCTCGCCGTACACTGCCTTGCCGACCGTGCCCTTGTGCTTGAGCCATTGTTCGCTGTCGCACATGGCGAGGCCGAGGCCTTCGGTTGCGCTATAGTACTCGTGGACGATCGGGCCGAGCCAGTCGATCATCGCCTGCTTGACCGGGATCGGGCACGGCGCCGCCCCGTGCAGCACGTATCGGAGCGAGGAGAGATCGTAACGCGCGCGAACGTCCAACGGCAGCTTCAGCATGCGCGAGAACATGGTCGGCACGAACTGGGCGTAGGTCACGCGATAGTGTCTCGATCGCGCGAAGAACGGCTTCCTCGTCGAAGCGCTCCATGATCGACGGCGGTTCCGTCGAGACGAGATCGTCAGCGCCGACTCCGCCCAGGGCGCCGAGTGATAGAGCGGCGCCGGCACGAGGCAGATTTCGCCTCTCCGCACGTCCCAGAATTTGGCGAGGGCCGCCCCGAGCGGCGTCGTCTCTCTCGCGGGCGTATCGGCAAGCGGCCGCAATATCCCTTTCGGCTGACCTGTCGTCCCTGATGAATACAACATCGCCGCATCCCTTCAACTCGTCGGGAATCGGCGTGTCCGGAAACGCGGCCGTCGCTTCATCGAGATTGCGGACGGCGTCGCCGTCCCCTGGCCCATCGACAACCATGCAGACCTTCACGCGGGCGCAGTCGAGCAGCGCCTGGCGCGCGACCGCAAGATGGGCCCGCGACGTGATGAGGACCTGTGACAGGCTGTTGTTGACGATATAGGCGAGCTCGCCTGCGCGTCAGATAGCGAATTGACGTTGGTGTAATAGAGGCCCGCGCGCTCGCCCGCGATTCCGCATTCGATGTAGCGGGGATGGTTCTCCATGAAGACGGCGAAATGGTCGCCCCTGCTTGAGGCCCATGGCTCGCAAGAGATGCGCGATCTTGTTGGCGCGCGCCTCCAATTGGCCGTGCGTGATCGTCTCGCCCGACTGGGCCATGATGATCGCGGGATGGCCCGGGTCGGCGGTGAAGAGTCGCTCCATCGGTCCCCCCTTGCTGTTCGTATTGTCGACGTCGCGCAGTCGCGGCGCAGATTTTTTGCGCACGCACTTTGGATGAACTTGGCCACAACAACAAGGTGCTTTAGTTTGCACAATCAAGGGTGGGCGGGCTTGCCCCTCACGACGATCAACGGGCGAAAAATGTCTGGTCGTGTTTCGCCATTGACAGCCCCGGCCGCGGCGATTGGCGGTTCGACGGTCGCGCAAAATGCGACCGTCGTTGGTGTGGAGGCAGGCGACCTTCCACCCTACGGCAAGTCCACGCTCCCAGCCGGCATCCGCTCCCGCATCATCAAGAACGTCAACGGTCTCGCAATCCATATGCTCGAGGCTGGCTTCGAGACCGACGGGCGCCCGCTCGTCGTGCTCCTCCATGGCTTTCCGGAACTCGCCTATTCCTGGCGGAAGATCATGGGGCCGCTCGCGGCGGCGGGATGTCACGTGGTCGCCCCCGATCAACGCGGCTACGGGCGCACGACGGGATGGGATGGCGCCTACGATGGCGACCTTGCTTCCTTTCGCTTGCCCAACCTTGTCAGGGATGCGTTGGGTTTGGTCTCGGCGCTCGGCTATCGTTCCGTAGCCGCGGTGGTGGGCCATGACTTCGGCTCGCCGGTCGCGGCCTATTGCGCGCTCATCCGCCCCGACGTGTTCCGATCCGTGGCGCTGATGAGCGCTCCCTTCGGGGGCCCGCCGCAATTGCCTTTCGACACGGCCCGGGTTTCTACACCGTCCGTTGCCCCCGGTCTCTCGACTATCGATGAGGAACTGGCGAAGCTTGACCCGCCACGGAAGCATTACCAGCGTTATTACCAAACGCGCGAAGCGAACGACAACATGTGGAGAGCCCCGCAGGGCGTCCACGCGTTTCTGCGCGCCTACTACCATTACAAGAGCGCGGACTGGAGCGGGAACAAGCCATTCAAGCTGGCCTCTTTCACCGCCCGCGAGTTGGCGCGAATGCCGACCTATTACATTATGGATCTCGCCAAGGGGATGGCGGAAACCGCGGCCGAGCATAGGCCCTCTGAAGAGGAAATTGCTGCGTGCCAATGGCTCCCTGACGAACAATTGTCCGTCTATGCGCACGAGTTTTCGCGAACAGGATTTCAGGGCGGCCTGCAATGGTATCGTTGCCTCACCGGCAAATATGTCAGTGAGCTTGAAACGTTCTCGGGCCGCACCATCGACGTGCCGGCGTGTTTCATCGCCGGCAAGAGCGATTGGGGCGTCTATCAGGTTCCGGGCGCCCTTGAGATGATGGAGACCGCGGCTTGCACCCAATGGCGTGGCGCGCATCTCATCGATGGCGCGGGACACTGGGTTCAGCAGGAACAGCCCGAGACAGTCTGTCGTTTGCTGGTGCAGTTCATTGGCGGGTAAGCGCCGGGGCGACGGAAATATCGACCCCGAGCCTGGTTGGCGGTATGAGTACGCCAACGCGCGGGCTTTGCGGAAATGAGTGAAGGCGACTTCAAACTTGAACTCGAGAACGCCACGTTGCGGAGGCTTCTCGAGGTCGCCGCGACTGATGCCGCGAGACGCGATAGCGCCGAAAAACTGCAACGGCTGATCCTGGAAGAATTGCACCACAGGGTGAAAAACACCCTGGCTATCGTGCAATCGATCACCAACCAAAGTGTGCGCACGGCGATTGATTTGCCGCATGCCGGCGAGGCCATCTCGGCGCGGTTGGGCGCGCTGGGTCGGGTTCACGACCTGCTTTTGCGGACGAGCTGGGGGGGCGCGATGCTGCCTGAATTGTTGAGAACGGCGATTGAACCTTTTGAAACGCCGGGTCTCGAACAATTTCGCATCCAACCCACGGCGATACGAATCAATCCCGCTGCCGCGCTGCCCTTCGTTATGACGATCAATGAATTGTGTACGAATGCGAGCAAACACGGGGCGCTCACGGTTCCCGACGGACGGGTGATCATTGCGACGAAGGTCAACGAGCGCGATGGCACATTTCGTTTCAAATGGAGCGAGAAAGGAGGGCCGCGCGTTGGAGAGCCGTCGCGCCGAAGCTTCGGGATGTTTCTCATCGAAAAAGGCTTCGCCGAGCAATTCTCGGGCTCGACGCGAATGCAGTTCAAACCAAGCGGCGTGGTCTGCGAAATTGATGTCCCCTTGGCCGCCATTCAGCAACAGGCTTCAAACTAGGACCGTGCGCGGACTCGACGTCTAGCGGTTATTGCCGATCATTCACTCCTCCTGTAGCCCCGCTTTGCGGAGCCCTTCGATCAAACGGTCCCAGTACTCGACATAGCGCGGATCGGTATTCGCATTGACATAGTTCGTCCTAAATTGCCTCCACCCCGCCATCGTCCTAATGGCATTGCCGGTGGCAAGGTAGTGACCAATCGCCTCGCGGGCTTGCGATTCCTGGCCCATCAGGGCAAGGGCTGGAATGAGATAGAGATAGGGAGCAGAACTTTTAGGATCGATCTCGAGCACGCGGCGCGCCGCTTCGACCGCCTTGTCGTACTGCTTCAGGGCGAAATGACTGCCTGCTTTGTCCGCATACCATAAAGCTCGAAAGGGATCGCGCGGACTGAGCTGAAGCGCCTTGTCGATGAATTCGAGGCTCGTTTGAAACTCGCCGAGGCGCCGCAACACATAGCCCAGGTGCCAATAGGCGTCCACGAGGCTGGGGTCCAGATCGAACGCGCGTCTGTCCTCAGCGCTAGCCTCGTCGAGGCGAGATTGGGACGAGAGTACAAAAGCTCTAACGAGATGAGCCGGAGCGTAGTTTGGATCGAGTACAAGCGCTTTCGATACCAATTCGTCGGCCCGCCTGATGTTGTCCATTGGGCCATTGCCGCGCCCGCGAGAAGGCAAGAACGTGAGAGACAAGTAGGACAGGGCGCGGACGTTGTTGGGGTCGGCGGCGAGGGCTTGGTCACACAGCCGGAAATAGCTTGCTTGAGAGATTGCTTCGTTTTTCAGGAAGGCCGCCTGGCACTGGAGAGCCAAATCTTCAGCGTCGCGATTCGCCGCAGGCGTGCGTTTGAAGCGCGCGGCCTCGACCTCGGGCAGTTGAAGGTACATCGAGCGCGCGAGACGGGTGACGATCTCGTCTTGCGTCTGGAACAGATCGGCACGAGGCGTGTCGAACTGTTCGGCCCACAGGTGGGCGCCGCTTTCGGCATCGATGAGCTGGGCGTTGACCCTCACCTGATTGCCGGCCGGTTGCACCGAGCCCTCCAGCACGTACCGCACGCCCAACTCCTTGCCGATGGTCTTGGCGTCGACCGCCTTGCCCTTGTAGGTAAGGGCTGTGGTGTGCGCGATAACAATGCTGTCGCGGAGGCGCGCGATGGCGGTGGTCAATTGGTCGGTCAGGGCGTCGGCGAGGTAATCCTGAGCCGGATCGCCGGACAGATTGGCGAAGGGCAACACCAGAATGGAAAGACGCGCGGCCTCTACCGGCGCCTTAGAGGCGGCGGGCGCGGATCGATTGGCGGCGAGGAAATACCAAGCGCCGCCCGCGACAACCAAAATCAGAGCTGCGGCCCCAACGGCGAGAAGCGCGAACCGCGAACGCCGTTTTGGCTCGAACGGTTTCGATGCCCGCGCCGGCTGGCGGACTTCGAGCGAATAGACCCGAACCGGGTCGGTAATATTCTTGAGCTCCCTTGGACCAAGATCGCTGACGGCAAGATCAAGCCGCCCTTTGACCTGACGGTAGGCGTCCTCTGACAAGCAGATCGCGCCTGGCTCGCAGATGCTTTCGAGCCGCGCCGCGATGTTGACCCCATCGCCCATGAGATCGCCGTCACTCTCCTCGACGACATCGCCGAGATGAATACCGACCCTGAACTCGATGCGACGCTCCGGCGGCAGACCGGCATTGCGCTCGGCCATACCGTTCTGCACCTCGATTGCGCAGCGCACGGCGTCGACCACGCTGCGGAATTCAACAATCGAGCCGTCGCCAGTGCGCTTAACTGTGCGGCCGTGATGAGCGGCGATGGCAGGATCAATGAGATCGCTGCGGAGCCCCCTTAGTCGCGCAAGCGTGCGATCCTCGTCCGCTCCGGCGAGACGGCTGTAACCCACGACATCCGCAACCAGGATGGCCGCGATTTTCCGGGTCTCGCTCATGGCGCGTCCTTCGGTCGTCCTGCAGGCATATCACGAAACCGTGAACACCTGGCAACGATCAGCACGGCGACGCGTTGACGAACATGCGGATCATCGGAACACGATTGTGCCTATCGGTCGCCTGCGCTGCGCTTCTGGCCGGCCCGGCATTCGCGCAGGCGCCAAAATCAACGGCTTCGCCCGACTCGCCTCCCGTTGAGACAAAACCTGGCGCCGGGCCGACTGCCCCGGCCGAGGACCTGAGTAAAACGCTGAACCAGTCGAACGGTGTGATCCATCCGAAAGAGGTGGACCCCGCCATCGAGAAGGGGGCCCCGGTCGTGCATGATCCGAATGTCGTCCCTCCGCCACCGACGTCGGGCGGGTCCGCCGCGCCGCAGCCGAAATGAGCGGCGCTTGGTCGGCGATTGGCTGGAGGCCAGGGTCGCGCGACAATTGATTGCAGGAAATCAGAAATTGGCTTAAGCTGGCCCAATGAGCAACTCCGCCCTTTCTCGTGTCGAAAGCGAATTCCTTCGTCCGAAATCGCCCGCGCAAGGGGAAAAAGCGAGAGGAAAAAATTTTCGCGGAGAATCCCCCATAACCCATTGAAAAGTCTCGATTCGGACGAGAGAATCCAAGGAAATCCAAGGAAATCCAACACGCTTTAGCGGTGATTTTTGCGGCGAAACGTTGTCGATCCAAGACAATCCAAATTGACCGGACGAGGGTGCGGCCTCCCATCGATGGAGCAAGCATTGGGTTCAGCAAGAACGGCTCGAGACAGTCAGTCGTTGCTGTTGCAGTTCTTCGGCGGATAGGCTTTCGCTACGATAGCGCTCGGACCGGTTTCGACGCCTGCCCTTGAGATCGGCCCCATGGACGGGCGGTAACGCGAGAAAGCGGTCGTCGGCTGAATGCGTCGGTTGCGCCAGGAGCGACCGTTCCTGAACCAGCTGAGGACGCGTCAGTTCGCCCCTGAGTGGACCCTCAATCCTTGATATGATCTGGTCGAATGCGTCCCGCGATTTGTAGAGCTGTAGCAGCGACGGCCGCAGGGTTTGATTCCGCGTGATCGTGCTGAATTGCATGCGGACGAGGGGGCGAGGCCGTAATGGCTGAAATCCGAAAGGTCGCCGCAATACTGGCTGCCGATGTCGTCGGCTTCAGCCGCCTCACGGGCGCTGACGAGGACGGCACCCTGGCGCGTCTCAGAGACTTGCGTCGTGAGCATGTCGATCCAACGGTCGCCGTCCACAACGGCCGTGTGTTCAAACGCACCGGCGACGGTCTGCTCGTGGAATTTCGCAGTGTGATGGATGCTGTGCGATGCGCGATGCAGCTTCAGGCCGCCATGCCGGAGAGGAATGCCGGAGCGCCTCCCGAAAGCCGCATCGAATTCCGCATAGGCGTCCACTTGGGCGAGATTGTCGAGGAGGCCGATGGGGACCTCATGGGAGATGGCGTCAACATCGCAGCCCGACTCGAAGGCATCTCCGAACCGAATGGTGTCTGTGTTTCGGGCGCAGCCTATGATCAGGTCCGCGACAAGCTCGACTGCGTCGTCATCGACCTTGGCGAAAGGGATCTCAAGAACATCAAGCGCCCGATCAGGGCCTACCAAATTGCAGCGAGCGACCAGCCGGGAGCTCCCAAAGGCGTGGTGGCGAGCCGACCTGTCGAAGGTCAGCCTGCGACGGCGCGCTCTTCGCTGGCCGTCCTGCCGTTTCAAAATCTCGGCGGCGATCAGGAAACCGACTATTTCGCAGACGGGGTCGTAGAGGACCTCATCACGGCGCTGAGTCGCGTCCGATGGCTGTTCGTCATCGCCCGGAGCTCGTCCTTTACCTACAAGGGTAAGTCCGTCGATTCTCGTCAGGTCGGCCGCGAACTCGGCGTGCGCTATCTTCTCGCGGGTTCAATTCGTAAAGCCGGGCAGCGTGTACGCATCACGGGGCAACTCGTCGAGGCTTCAACCGGCCGGCATATCTGGACCGATCGGTTTGACGGCGATCTGTCAGACCTCTTCGATTTGCAGGATAAAATCACCGCGAACGTGGTCGTGGCCGTCGAGCCGCGACTTCGGATGGCGGAAATAGAGCGAGCTCAGCGTAAACCGACGGATAACCTGGACGCCTACGACCTTTATCTTCGGTCGTTGCCCGCGATCAACGCGTACACGCGTGACGGCTTCATAGAGGCCGAAGGCCTGCTACGCCGCGCCATTGCGCTCGACGCGAACTATGCCGACGCCATCGCTGCCTTAGCGGAATGTCTCGTCCGAATGACAGTGAATGGATGGGTCGAGGACAAGACAACCAGCACGGCCGAGGCCTGCGAGCTGGCCGCCAAGGCGGTCTCCATCGATCCTGAGAACGCTTCGGTCCTTGCCGTGGCGGCCTGGGCTTACTCGACCCTTGGCGTTCGCTTCGAGCAATCTCTCGAACTGGCGAACCACGCGCTCGCCTTGCATCCGAATTCAGTGCACATCCGCTCGTTCTGCGGGTGGGTGTTCAACTACTTCGGCGAGAGCCTCAAGGCCATCGAGCAATTCGAGGAAGCGCGGCGCCTGAGCCCGGTCGATCCCAAGAGCTACTTCCCAATGCTCGGTCTCGCCGCGGCGCATTTCTTTGCCGGTCATTTCGATGAGACCGTGAACATCACGGGCCGTATCCTGGCCGAGGTGCCGACCCACAATGTCGCACGCCGCTACCGCGCTGCCGCGCTTGGGCATCTAGGGCGCATCGACGAGGCGCGGGCCGTAATTGCCGACCTTCTCAAGGCGCAGCCGAGCTCGAACTTGCGCAGTTCTCGAAGCAGCGTGTTTCGAGATCCTCGCATGTCCGAACTCTACATCGGTGGACTGGAGCGAGCCGGTTTGCCGGAATGATCGTCGTGGATTCCCATCCAGGCCGGAGCGTCGGAACTTCGCTCTCTAGCCCTTGATGAACGGCCAACGGGAAAGCCAAATCGACCGGATAAGCGACCGCCCGCCGCCGGGAAGCATGCGAACCGGCTCCGTCCGAGGACTAAGTGGCCTTGATCTCGCCTAGACCAATCGGCTGCCTTTCCCCAGCGTTAGACTGGCGTTAGTCTGCCCCCGAATGGCGACACCTGCACGCACTGGCGCTCTCGCCGCGGCGGCCGGCTGGACCCGCGCAGCCGCGTGGGCGCCGGATTGGCGCGGCGCGTTCTCGCGCGCGCTGACGCGCGAGGTCGAGGAGCGCCGCTTCTTCCTATGGATCCCGGTCGCGGCTATGGGGGGCGTGGCGCTCAACCTGTCGGCCGACCGCGAGCCGGTCCTGTGGCTGCCGGCTTTGGTGATCGCCGCCTTCACGACGCTCGCGTGGTTCTGCCGCGCCCGTCCTCTTGCGCTCGGTCTGTCGCTTGGCATCGTCGCGCTGTTCGCGGGTTTCCTGTCGATGTCGCTGCGGACCGCGCGCGTGGCGGCCCCGGTGCTCGATCGCATCCGCATTGTGAGCCTGCAAGGCTTCGTCGAGGAAGTCGACCTGAGGACCGTCGGCGCGCGCATGGTGATCGGCGTCGTCAGCGCCGACGGCATGCCGCAGGAGAAGGTTCCGCGCCGGGTGCGGGTGACGACACGCAACACGCCCGACGTCGCGGCGGGCGACTATGTCGAGTTCAAGGCGCGCCTGCTGCCGCCCTCGCGCGCGGCGCTGCCGGGCGGATACGATTTCGCCCGCGACGCTTTCTTTGCCGGCGTTGGCGCGGTCGGCTCGACGCTGGGGCCGATCCAGCATCTGCCTGCGCCGGGCGACGCCAGTTGGCGCCAGCGCTTCGACGCAGGCATCGATCAGGCGCGCAATCGCCTGGCGCTCAGGGTCAACGCGATCATCGGCGGCGACGAGGGCGCGATCGCGGCGGCGATGGTCACCGGAAAGCGCGACTTTCTCTCCAACGACGCCAGAGACCTCATTCGCGAGGCCGGCATCTTCCACATCATCACGATTTCCGGCGTGCAGATGACGCTGGTGGCGGGAATCATCTTTGTCATCACCCGCCGGCTGTTGGCGCTGTCGCCGATGCTGGCGCTCAAACATCCGATCAAGAAGTGGGCGGCGGCGGTCGCCATGGCGGGCTCGATCTTTTACGATCTTGCGACCGGCTCGCGGGTCGGCACCGAGCGGGCGCTGATCATGACCCTGATCGTGCTCAGCGCCGTGATCATGAACCGACGCGCGCTGACCATGCGCAATCTCGCCTTCGCGGTTCTCGCCGTCGTCGCCATCGAGCCCGAGGCGCTTCTCGGCGTCAGCTTCCAACTTTCGTTCGCCGCCGTCGCCGCACTGGTCGCGGTCATGGAATCGCGGATCGCGGCCCTGGATGTCGATCCCGATCCCTTCGTGCCCAAGCGAGGCGCGCCGGCCAAGTCGGCGTTCTTCGGCGCCCATCTCATCGAGAAGCCGCTCGCGCTTCTCGTCGCCACCGCCTTCGCGACCTCGGCCACCGCCTCGTTCATGGCCTATCACTTCCATGATCTCAGCCCCTACGTGCTGATCGGCAATCCGCTGACGCTGACCGTCATCGAGGTCTTCGCCGTGCCCGGCGCGCTGCTTGGCGCCGCGCTCTATCCGCTGGGGCTGGACGGGCCGGTGTGGATCTATGTCGGGGCGGGCATCAAGTTCATCCTGTGGGTCGCGCGCTTCATCGCCCAGGCCCCCGCTTCGACCGTGCATTTGCGGGCGTTCGCGCCCTATGCGCTGCCGTTTCTGGCGCTCGCGGTGATGAGCGCGACCATCTGGCGGACTTGGACGTTCAGGCTCAGCGCCATTCCGCTCGCGCTCGTCGGGATCGTCGGCGCGACGCAGGGACCGCGTTATGACGTCATCGTCGCGCCGTCCGGCGATCTGGCGGCGGTTCGCGACGCCGACGGCGCGCTCGAGGTGGTCGGCAAACGTTTCAACGCCTTCGCCGCCGAGCAATGGCTCACGGCCGACGGCGACGGGCGCGATCCCGCCCAGGCGCGCGCCTTCGACGCACCCTGCGATCGCCTCGGTTGCGTCGCCGCCCTGCCGGAGGGCGAATTGCTTTCCATCGTGCTCGATGGGCTCGCATTCGACGAGGATTGCGCTCGCGCCGAAATCGTGGTCAGCGCGCTCAGCGCACCCGCCGGCTGCAAGGCGAAGTTCCTGTTCGACGAACAGGCGCTCGCACGCTTTGGCGCTATCGGCCTGACGTGGAGCGACAACGGCTTCGCGCTGGCGAGCGACCGCAGCCCGACTGAGAACCGTCCGTGGTCGCCCGCTCCCGCGCCGGCGCGCGACGACCGGATCGTGCGCCCTGGCCATGGCGGCTCGCACGGCGCCGACCCCGCCGACACGGCGGATCCGCCGGAGGAAGGGAAGTAGGCGGTCAGGGCGCGGCCCTTGTCTTCGACGACTGGAGCGCTCGAGCGACAGCCCTGGCCCAGGCGGAAACGCACGGGTGACGGCGGGCGAAGCGCTTTGAATGGATAGAGTTTTCGCTCTAGAAGCAAAAAAAGCCTTTAAAGACTTCTCGCGCTCGGGCAAAGGGACGGTCGAGCGTCAAATGAACAAACCCCTTCCCACTCCAGTTCAAGCCTACCGCGGCCTGATCGCCGGATACACCGAGGCGATTCGGTCGAGCGACTTCAAGGCGAACATCGCCTTTCTGTTCGTCGCCTTCATGATGGGCTCGGTCCTCTGGAACTACCAGTCCTTTCCGAGCTACCTGCCCATCCAGCTGGTGCTCTTGCCTTTCCTGATCGTCTATTTCTTTTTGTTCATGGTGCTCATTCCGCGCTATCCCAAGCGCGGCGCCAAGGGTTTCCTCGTGGCTCGCAATCTCGCGCCCGAGGATTTCGAATACGTCGCCAGGACTGTCGACGACATCGAGCAGTTGAAGCTGACCTGTGCGGTGCTATCCGACATTCTCTGGTGGAAGACGCAGTGCATTCGCGTCGGCTTTCTGGTGGCGATCGCTTGCGTATTACTGAGCATGCTTCTGCTCCTATACGCCTCGTTCGCATAATGCCGGGCCGCGCGCATTGGGCGCCTCGGAGCGTTTGATGGCCCAAGACAAAGACGCCCAGATGCGCAACCTCATTGCCGGCTACCGCGACTCGATGATGCTCAGCGATATCAAGGCGCTCATCGCCGTGCTCTTCGTGGCGATCATGATGGGAACGGTCCTCCAGTACCGCCCGCACTATCCCTGGTATCTAACCCCGCTCGTCATCCTTGCTCCGTTTTTGATCATCTATCTGAGCTTGCTGATTTCGGTCTATCCACGTTTTCCCCGCGGGGGGCGGCAGCGTTTTCCAATCTGGCGCAATGCGGATCCGAAGGATTTTGACTTCGTCGCGGACATCGAGGCCGAGCGAGAGGGGCTCCCGGCTTTGTGCGCGGGTCTGTCGCGCATCCTCTGGTGGAAAAACATAACGCTGCTGACTGCGAACCTTCTCTCGATTGCGTGCCTCGCCGCTGCTTTGGTCCTGCTGTTCGTTAGCTGGCTCTAAACGCCTGGCCGACTGGAGGAGGTCATGAAAGGGCTGGCGACATCTGCGCCCGACGGCGGCGGGCGCCGATGTAACGCATGGTGGCATAGGAGATCAGGAACAGGGCGACCTTGCTGCCGACAGCCCAGACCGACATGAACGCCGACCAGGCCGTGACGCTCAAGCTCATCGCGGCGACGAGGTTCAACGCCGCCGAGAGGAACATGAGCCCGGCCCACGCGTAGCCAAAGATGATGGCGATATCCGGCACCCATTGCACGGCGACGGGCGGCAGGTATCGGTTCATCCATCCGCGCCTCAGCATCACGACGCCGACCACGCAATAAATGATTGTCGGCTTCAGCATGACGAAGCGTGGATCGGCGGTGATCAGGGCCGCCGTGCACGAGGCCAGCACAAGGAACAGGCTCATCCACTGCATGACGTCGATGGGCTTGCCTCTGGCGAACTCCCAGCCGACCTGAGCGACGCCAAGCGCCATGCCGAGCGCCACCGATAGGGGAATGCTTCCCGTCAGCAAGAAAACCGCGAGGAAGAGGAACGTCGACGCCATGTCGAGGAGCAGCAGCTTCGACGAAGCGAACAATTGTCGCATGGTCGCTTCGCCTCCTCGTGGACGCCGAAGCTTACAGGCTCCGCTCCTGAAAACAAAAAGGGCGCCCGAAGGCGCCCTTTGACTTCGTAAGCAGGACGTCTGCTTACTTGATCTTTGTTTCCTTGAACTCGACATGCTTGCGCGCGACAGGATCGTATTTCTTGAACGTCAGCTTCTCGGTCTTGGTGCGGGCGTTCTTCGAAGTGACATAAAAATAGCCGGTGTCGGCGGTCGAGAGCAGCTTGATCTTGAGCGAGGCGGCCTTGGCCATGGTGGAGCGTCCTTCACGAGGCGGCGCGTCGGGCGCGCCAAGAAACCCACAAAGCGCGGGCCGGTGTTTGGCTGTTAAAATAGTGAGGATCAGCGCCAAGTCAAGCTAATGAGGTGGCAGTAGTTTCTCACTTTGAGTCTTTTCGGTTTGCGCTTTACGAGCTTTCGTCCTGTTGGGGCTGGCGCTCGAAGAAGTGCATCAGGCCTGCATCCATCCATGCCTTGAAACCGGGCCAATCTGGAGGCCGACGCGGAGCATCGAGTGGAGGGCGACGCAGTAGGGAAGCGAGCGAATATGATTTTGTGACAGTTTTCGGCAGCCAAGCCTTTGAAAACGCTCGATAGCCTGCCGCCTACGCGAGGACGACGAAATAGGCTGGTGGGCGAGCGCCTCGGACATGGCACCGCAAGCCGTTGGAATCGCAAGAAGCCGGCTCGAAAATGGCTTAGCGCCAAGTGGAGCGTTGACGCCTACTCTTGCGGCAGCGCTAGCGGCTCGACCGGAACGGCCGAAGCCACCGGTCCCGGACCGGAGCCGTCGCGCTGGTAAATGTCGGGACGGAACTGAACAACGCCATCAGGCGTCGCCCAGGCGGTCACATAGATCCAGTAGACATTGACTGGCTGCGTCAGCTTCACGTTCTGCTGCTGGCCGGAGCGGATGACGGCGTCGATCTGATCGCGGCTCCAGCCCGGATTGTCCTTGAGCAGCCACGCGACATAGTCGCGCACGTCCTGCACACGCACGCAGCCCGACGAGACGAAGCGGAAGTCGTCGCCGAATATGCCCTTTTCCGGCGTGTCGTGCATGTAGACGCCGTAAGGGTTCGGAATGTTGATACGCACGAAGCCCAGCGCGTCGAGTTCACTGCCGGGCTCCTGGCGATAACTGTAATGCGTCGCGTCGTCGGAGTTCCAGTTGATCGAGGACGGCGAAACGTCCTGCCCATCCTTGTCGAGGATGTGGATCTTTTCCTCAGCAAGATAGTTCGGATTCGCCTTCATCTTCGGGATCAGATCCTTCTTGATGAGCGAAGGCGGAACGTGCCAGTACGGGTTGAAATTGATCTCGGTCGCCTTGGTCTGCATGATCGGCGACTGACGGTCGATCCTGCCGACGCCGGCTCGGTGGTGCGAATAAACGACCCCGTTCTCGACCGTCTCGACGGAAGCCCCCGGCAGGTTGACGATCACAAACCGCTCGCCAAGGTCGCCGGAATAGGAGCGCAGGCGAACGATATTCGTCTCGAGCTGCTGGAGACGGGCGGCCGCCGACACGTTGAGCGACGCGAGCGTATCCTTGTCGACCACGCCGCTCCGGTTGAGGCCGTTGCGCGCCTGGAATCGCTTGACCCCGGCCTCGACGAGCGAATCGTAGACCGGTCCCGAACCTGCGACCGGATCGAGGTCGCCGGAAGCGACCAGCCGCTGGCGCAGGACCTCGACCGCCCCGCCCCTCGAGCCGACGCGCAGCTCAGGGCCAGCCGGCACCGTCCCCCAGCCGCCCCTGGCGACAAGGTCCTGATATTTCTGGATGGCCGCTTGCGTGGCGTCGAGAGTCGCCGACGACAAGATCGGAGTGGACTCGCGCTGGAGAGCCATCTTCGGCGAGACTTCATAGCTCTGCGGCCACTCCGCCTGGCCGGCGTCCTGTTCCTGAGCCCTGGACGGGACCGACCCCAGAGCGACGGCGAAAGCGGCGCATGCCGTCGCGCTAAAAAGTGCGCGGCGCGAAAGCCACGAGGCGAACTTGCCATCCATCAACTGAAATCTCCAAAAACGGACGGCTCTCGTTCAAGCCCGCCGCCCGCGCCTCGACATTCTGGAGCGCGTTGCGACCGCGAAAGCCTTGGCCGTTCCACACGCACCATAGGTCTCACTCGGGCGTTTTTATGGCCGGCCCCTTAACGTCGGGTGAACGCAAAGTGGGGCGCTCCCGCGGAGGGAGGCCCCAACCCCACTTTTTCAGGTTCGAGAGCGCCGGGCGGCGCGATCAGAGCCGGTACTTGATCTGGTCGGTCCAGTAACGCTCGAGGCGCAGCAGGGAGGCGTTCATCCGAACGAAGTCGTCGCCAGGAATACCCCCAATCTGTTCGATCGTACGCGCATGCTTCTCATAGATCCCCGCCACGATGCGGTGGACCTCTTTGCCTCGCTCCGTCAGGCTGATCCGAACCGAGCGACGGTCGATGCGCGAGCGGGAATGATGAAGGAAGCCGATCTCGACCAGCTTCTTGACGTTATAGGAAACATTCGAGCCGAGATAATAGCCGCGCGTGCGCAATTCGCCGGCGGTCAATTCCTTGTCGCCGATATTGTACAAGAGCAACGCCTGGACCGCGTTGATGTCGGATCGCCCGCGCCGGTCGAACTCGTCTTTGATCACGTCCAGCAATCGACGATGAAGCCGCTCGACCATCGTCAAAGTCTCAAGGTACAGGCCGGACACCCGAAGCTCAGGCTCAACCCTAACCGCAATATCTTGTGTTTTGACTGCGTTAATCATTGCACACCCGCCTCTTCGCATCTCAACTGCCGAGCGTTCCTTCGGTCTTCTTATGAGTAGAACTGTAACGGAAGCGCATGAATACGAGTTTAAAAGTCAAGATGAATCCAAAGTTT
This sequence comes from uncultured Alphaproteobacteria bacterium, assembly GCA_963717215.1. GTDB lineage: Bacteria > Pseudomonadota > Alphaproteobacteria > Rhizobiales > Beijerinckiaceae > Roseiarcus. The sequence continues at coordinate 7,935 of CAVQVS010000001.1, read as the reverse complement.
CCAAACCGTGGTAAATTTCAATTGAATCAAAGGCTTTGTTTACGTTGACAAGACGCAAACGCACGGCGGCCCGCCCTGCCGGGAAGGCGGACGCTGCGCAACTGAGCGTCAGGCCCGTTCGCGCGCCGCCCGCCAGCTCAACAGGAAATAACCGGCCACCAGCGCGATGTTGAGCAGAGCGCCGCCGTAGCCGATCGCAGCCGCGCGCGGGCTTAAGATTGGGGACGCGGCCTCGACCACCGCGCACAGGAGCCAAATCGCCCCACCCCAGGCCGCGGCGAGCCAGAGGCCGATGGCGGCCAGCAAATCGAGGCAGGCGAAAGCGACAATCGTCGCCTGCAGAGGGAGCGCCATCGTCGTGAACTGGCCCAGCGTCGGGAGCGCGCCGAGAATGATCGCCCAGTGGAAGAGACCCTTCGCCATCCAGACCCAGGCCAGCGTGCGCATGTACCAGACGAGCGCATGCTCCCAACCCACGCGCGAAATCGCCGACATGAGGTCGTGGTCTTTGGTCGGCGCAGGAGATGGATCGACAAGTTCGATCGCGCCGTCGCGGCTCTGGCGCATGACGTACTTCATGTATCCCGCGCCGGAAACTTGAGCTCGTCGTCGCCGAGGGAGGCGAAATAGGCATCGACCGCCGCCTGCGATGGCGCGGGCGCCCAGCGCGGACGATTGTCCTTGTCGACAAGCACGGCGCGAACGCCCTCATAAAAGTCGTGGCCGCGACAAATTCGTGAGACGATGCGGGTGTCCATCCGCAGCGCTTCGCCCAAGTCGATCGCCGCCCCTAGCTTGATCTGCCTAAGCGCGATCGCCTGGCTGGTCGGCGACTTCTCCAGCATCGCCTTGCGCGCGGGCGCGGCAAAAGCGTGGCCCTGCGACTCCGCTGCGCCCAAGGACTCCAAAATCGCGGCCCGATCCGCGTGAGAGAAACAAGTTTCGATCGCATTGGCCTCGTCGCTCAGAGCTGAACGCGGTGTGGTCGTCGCGAAGCGCGCAAGCACGGACTGAACCGGCTCCTCGCTTTCCAGCGCCTGCGCCAGCGCGGGAAAGGCCGCGCTCGGAACGAAGCTATCGGCAAGACCCAGCGCCAGCGCATCGCCAGCATCAGCCCGCAAGCCTGTCAGCGCGAAATAGGCGCCCATTTGAGACGGAAGACGCGGCAGGATCCAGGCTGCGCCGACATCAGGAAAAAAGCCGATGCCGACTTCCGGCATCGCGAAGACGAAGCGCTCACTGGCGACCGTATGGGCGGCATGCATCGCCAGACCAACACCCCCGCCCATGACGATGCCGTCCACCAGGGCGACGATCGGTTTCGGATAGGTCTTGATCCGCCAGTCGAGCTGGTATTCCTCACGCCAAAAAGTCAATTGGGCGTCATGATCGCCCGCGCGGCCGAGCTCGTAGAGACGCCGGATGTCTCCGCCGGCGCAAAAAGCCCGCTCGCCCGCTCCAAGAAAGACGATCCGATCGATGGCGCGGTCCCCTTCCCATTCGTCGAGAGCGGCCGCAATCAACCTGACCATAGTCAAGGTGAGAGCGTTCAGCGCCTTGGGGCGGTTGAGCACAACGACGCCGGCGCGGCCGCGTCGCTCGACGAGCGCCTCCGCCTCTGGCGAAGACGCCGTCACTCGGCGGCGACCACCGAGAGGACCGAGTCGATCGCCTTGGCGACATCCTGGATCGGGGCCATGCCGTCGACTTCATGCAGGAGACCGCGCTCGCGATAGAATGGAGTCACCGCAGCCGTGTCGCGCTCAAAGGCCGCAAGCCGAGACTTGAACACTTCGGGATCGTCGTCCTTGCGCACAGGCTGTCCCGCAGCGCTCGCTTCCTGGGCGCGGCGGACGATACGCTCGACAAGCTTAGGGGCGTCGACAGTCAGTTCGATCGCGGCGTCGAGGCTCAATCCCTTGGCGGCAAGCATGGTCTCCAGCGCGCGCGCCTGCGCCAATGTGCGGGGAAAACCGTCGAGAATAAAGCCGCGACGCGCGTCCGGCTGTTCGATCCGGTCGTTGATGATGCCGACGACGATCTCGTCCGACACCAGAGCGCCCGATTCCATCACGGCCTTCGCCTTGAGGCCGATCGGCGTTCCCGCCGCAACCGCCGCGCGCAACATGTCTCCGGTCGATAGTTGCGGAATGTTGAGGGATTTGGCCAGTCTCTGCGCCTGCGTGCCCTTGCCGGCCCCCGGTGGCCCGAGCAATATCAGGTTCATCGCTTCCGCCCTTTCAACCTGGCCTTTCTGATCAGGCCTTCATATTGATGCGCCTGCAGATGACCGTGAATCTGCGCGACGGTGTCCATCGTCACATTGACCACGATCAGGAGCGAGGTGCCGCCAAAATAGAACGGCAGCGCCGCATAGGAAATAAGCCATTCGGGCAGAAGGCAGATCACGGCGAGGTAGAGCGCGCCAAGAACCGTGATTCGAGTGAGAACGTAATCGATATATTGCGCCGTGCGCTCGCCCGGCCTGACGCCAGGGATGAAACCGCCGTGCTTCTTCAAATTGTCCGCGGTGTCGGAGGGATTGAAGACGGTCGCGGTATAGAAGAAGGCGAAGAAGATGATCAGCGTCGCGTAAAGGATCAAGTAGAGCGCGCTGCCGCGCCCCAGGAGCGCCGAGATGGTCGACAACACGCCCGAGCCCGTCGACCCTTGCGCGAAATTGGCGACGGTCGTGGGCAACAGCAGCAGCGAGGAGGCGAAAATCGGCGGAATGACGCCGGATGTATTGAGCTTGAGCGGCAGGAACGAACTCTGCCCCTCGTACATCTTGTTGCCGACCTGCCGGCGCGGATAGGTGATCGGGACACGGCGTTGCGCCCGCTCCATGAACACGATGAAGGCGACGACGACGAACACCATGATGATGACGGCAAGGACGAGCCCGGTGGAGATCGACCCCTGCCGGCCAAGCTCGAACAATTGCACCACCGCTTGCGGCAACCGCGCGACGATGCCGGCGAAGATGATGAGTGAGGAGCCGTTGCCGACGCCACGCGAGGTGATCTGCTCGCCGAGCCAGACCAGAAACATCGTGCCGCCAGTCAGCGTCACGATCGTTGAGATGCGAAACAGAAGTCCCGGATCGCTGACGATGCCGGCGCGCCCCTCGAGCCCGATCGAGATCCCATAAGCCTGGAAGACGGCGAGAATGACCGTCAGATAGCGCGTGTACTGATTGAGAATCTTGCGCCCCTGCTCGCCCTCTTTCTTGATCGCCTCGAGCGATGGCACCACCGAGCTCAGGAGCTGGATGATGATCGAGGCGGAGATATAGGGCATGATATTCAGCGCAAACACCGCCATGCGCTGAACGGCGCCGCCCGAAAACATGTTGAACATGTCCAGGACGCCCTGCTTTTGCCCGAGGAACGACGCCTCGAACGCCGCAGGGTCAATGCCGGGAAGCGGGATGTAGGTCCCGAGCCGGTAGATGACCAACGCCCCGAGCGTGAACCAGATGCGCTTTTTGAGTTCGTCAGCCTTGGCGAAGGCTGACCAGTTGATATTGGCTGCGAGTTGTTCGGCGGCCGACGCCATGGCGGATTTGCTCCGGGCGGCGCTTCAGGACAAGCGCCTCATCTTAAATCATGTCGCTTCCGCGAACCAAGGTCAGCTTTGGCGGAAACGCCCCTAGCATATGGTCGCCGCGCGGGCCAATGCCAACCTCGATGATTGGCGCTCAGGAGGCGGGAGGAGCGTCCTCTTTGCGCAGCGTCTTCAGGCTGCCGCCCGCCTTCTCGATCGCCGCCGCAGCGCTCTTGGACGCGGTCTCGACCTCGAAAGCCGCCTTCGTCGTCCATTCGCCCACGCCGAGAACCTTGACCCCGTCGCGCCGGCGCGTGACGACCCCGGCTTTCATCAGGCTTTCGACCGTAATCGGCTCGGCCGCGCTGAGTTTGCCAGCGTCGATCGCCTGCTGAATGCGCCCCAGGTTGACCTCGTTGTAATGAGCGTCGAGCAGGCGGGGTGAAGCCGCGCTTGGGCAGACGGCGATGCAGAGGCATCTGGCCGCCTTCGAAGCCCTTGATGCGGACGCCCGAGCGAGCCGTCTGGCCTTTGCCGCCACGGCCGGCCTGCTTGCCCTTTCCCGAACCAATGCCACGCCCCACGCGGATACGCGCTTTCGACGATCCAGGGTTGTCTCTTATTTCGTTGAGCTTCATGGCGGCGTCCTTACTGGCCGTCGACGACGCGCACGAGATGCGCGACCTTGGCGATCATGCCGCGATTGGCGGGGGTGTCGGCGAGGCGCGACTTGCGCCCGATCCGGTTGAGGCCCAGGCCCTTGAGCGTCGCGCGCTGCGAGCCGGGCCGGCCGATGGCGCTCGCGGTCTGCTCGAGCGTTATGGTCTTGTCGGTGCTCATCGCAACTGCTCTCACGAATTGGAAGCGTCGGCTTCGACGCCCTGCCGGCGCGACTGTATCGTCGACACCTTGAGGTTACGCCGTTGGGCGACAGAACGCGGACTGTCTTCGCGCGCCAGGGCGTCGAAGGTGGCGCGCACCATGTTGTAGGGGTTCGACGAACCCTGGCTCTTGGCGACGACGTCGTGCACGCCAAGCGACTCGAAGACGGCGCGCATGGGGCCGCCCGCAATGATGCCCGTGCCGGCAGGCGCCGCGCGCAGCACGACGCGGCCCGCGCCGTGGCGCCCATTCACGTCATGATGTAGCGTCCGGCCTTCCCGCAAGGGGACGCGCACGACGCCGCGCTTCGCGGCTTCGGTCGCCTTGCGAATCGCTTCCGGAACCTCGCGCGCCTTGCCATGGCCGAAGCCGACGCGTCCCTTCTGGTCGCCGACGACGACAAGCGCGGCGAAGCCGAAGCGGCGTCCGCCTTTCACCACCTTCGCCACGCGATTGATATGCACGAGGCGATCGACAAACTCGCTGTCGCGCTCCTCGCGGTTCCGATCGCGGCCGCGGCCGCCTTCTCCTTCACGCGCCATTGGCTTCTTCCATCAGTCGATCATCGCGGCGCGTTTCTGAGCGCCGCTCGATTTCATTGCGTCCCGTCAAAAGTCCAAACCGCCCTCGCGGGCGCCGTCCGCCAGCGCTTTGACGCGCCCGTGATACATGTAGCTGCCGCGGTCGAACACCACTTTGTCGACGCCGGCCTTCTTCGCCCGCTCGGCGAGTTCCATGCCGACACGCTTTGCGGCCTCGACCGTGGCGCCCGTCTTCAACGATTCGCGCAACGCCTTCTCAAGCGAGGAGGCAGCCGCAACCGTGTGGCCCTTTTCGTCGTCGATGACCTGCGCGTAGATCTGCTTCGAGGAGCGGAAAACGCTGAGCCGCGGGCGACCGTTCGAATGAGCGTTGACCGAGCGGCGCACACGCGCCTTGCGTCGATCCGCCGTGGTTTGAGAGTGAGCCATGACCGTCGCCTTACTTCTTCTTGCCTTCCTTGCGGAAGATGAATTCGCCAGCGTATTTCACGCCCTTCCCCTTATAGGGTTCGGGGCCGCGAAAACCGCGGATCTCTGCGGCGACCTGGCCGACCTGCCGTTTGTCGATGCCGGCGACGGAGATTTCGGTCGGTTTGGCCGCGGTGATCGTCACTCCGGCAGGAATGGGATACATGATGTCGTGGCTGTAGCCGAGCGAAAGCTGCAGGTTCTTGCCGGCGATAGCGGCCTTGTAGCCGACGCCATTGATCTCGAGCTTCTTCTCGAACCCCTTGGTGACGCCGCCGACCAGATTCTGCACCTGGGCGCGGGCCGTGCCCCACATGGCGCGGGAGCGCTTGTCCTCGCCATGCGGCGTGACGTGCACAGCGCCGCCCTCGATCGCAATGGCGACTTCCTTGGGCGCGGTGAATTTCAGTTCGCCCTTGGCGCCTTTGACGGCGATCGTCTGGCCGTCAAGCTCGGCGGTGACGCCGGACGGAATGACGATGGGCTTTTTGCCAATACGGGACATTGTCTCTAATCCGTTGCTTAAACTCGGCGCCGCCTAGAAGACGGTGCACAGGACCTCGCCGCCGACGTTGTTCTCGCGAGCGGAATGGTCGGCCATCACGCCTTTCGGCGTCGACATGATCGACACCCCGAGCCCGTTGGCCACACGCGGCATCGCATCGACCGTCGCATAGACCCGGCGGCCCGGCTTCGACACCCGCTCAATCTTGCGGATGACCGGCTGGTCGTCGAAATATTTCAACTCGATTTCAAACTCGGTCCGGCCGTTGCCGTAATCCGTGGTCGAATAGCCGCGGATATAACCTTCCGAACTCGAGAACGTCGAGCACGTTCTTACGCAACGCCGAGCCAGGCGTGGAGACCTTGCCCCGCTTGCGCATCTGAGCATTGCGGATGCGGGTGAGCATATCGCCGAGGGGATCGTTCGTCGCCATGATCTTTGCCTCCTCACCAGCTCGACTTGACGAGGCCCGGTATCAGACCCTGATTGCCGAGTTCGCGGAGCGCGATGCGCGACATCTTCATCTTGCGATAGTAGGCGCGCGGCCTTCCGGTCACTTGGCAGCGATTGCGCACGCGAATGATCGCGCCATTGCGCGGCAGCGCCGCAAGGCGAATACGCGCCTCGAAGCGCTCTTCCATCGGGCGGGCCTGATCATTGGCCAGGTCCAGCAGCCGCTTGCGGCGGGCGGCGAATTTCTTCACCAGACGCTGCTTGCGCAGATTATTCTCTATCGCACTCTTCTTTGCCATTTATCGGCTCCGTTTTCCGCGTCTGAGCGCCAGGCTCACTGCCGGAAGGGGAAGTTAAACGCCTTCAGCAAGGCCTGCGCTTCCGCGTCAGTCTTCGCTGTCGTGCAAACCACGATGTCGAGCCCCAGCTGGGCCTCGGCCTTGTCGTAGTCGATTTCGGGAAAAATGATGTGCTCCTTGACGCCAAGCGCATAATTGCCACGCCCGTCGAATGACTTGGGATCGAGGCCGCGGAAATCGCGCACGCGCGGCAGCGCAACCGTCACCAGACGATCGAGAAACTCGTACATCCGCGTCCGGCGCAGGGTCACCTTGGCGCCGATCGGCATGTTCTCGCGCACCTTGAAGGTCGAGATCGCCTTGCGGGCTCGGGTGACGACCGGCTTCTGTCCGGCGATCAACGCGAGGTCGGCCGCGGCGGAGGTCACCTTCTTAGTGTCGTTGACCGCTTCGCCAACGCCCATGTTGAGCACGACCTTGTCGAGCCGCGGCACTTCGAGCGGATTCTTGTAGCCGAACTCCTTGGTGAGCTGTGGCACAATCTCGTCGCGATAGAGCTTCTTGAGGCGCGCGATATAGTCCTTCGGCGCAGCCTGGACCGCGCCAGCCGACGCGACCTCGGCGCCAGCTTCCCTGCGCGACTTGGCCTTCGCCTCTTTCAGGCTCGTCGGCGCCTCAGGCTTGACGCCCTTGCCGGCGGCCTTATCGCTCTTACCGGGTTTGGCGCCCTTGTCGCCTTTCCCGCCCTTCGCATCAGCCATCGATCAAATCTCCGGAACCTCTGGCGACACGCACCTTCCGGCCGTCGTCGAGAACTTTAAATCCGACACGCGTCGGCTTGCCTGTCTTGGGATCGAGAATTGCCAGGTTCGACAAATGGATCGTCGATTCCTTGCTGATGATCCCGCCCTCGGTCTGAGCCGTCTGGCGCGTATGGCGACGCACGAGATTGACGCCCGCGACAATCGCGCGGCCGTCCTCCGGCATCACCCGGCGGACCTCGCCCCGCTTGCCCTTGTCACGCCCAGTGGTGACGATCACCCGGTCGCCTTTCTTGATCTTAGCGGCCATCAGAGCACCTCTGGCGCAAGCGAGATAATCTTAACGTGATTCTTGGCCCTGAGCTCGCGCGGCACCGGCCCAAAGATGCGGGTTCCGACCGGCTCAGACTGATTGTTGATCAGCACCGCGGCGTTCGAATTGAACCGGATCACCGACCCGTCGGCGCGGCGGATGTCCT